>NZ_FMZN01000001.1:0-4393009 GCF_900101225.1 Paenibacillus sp. CF095 | reverse complement strand
AGACCCCTTGAAGACGACGAGGTAGATAGGCTGGGGGTGGAAGTGCAGCAATGCATGGAGCTGACCAGTACTAATCGGTCGAGGGCTTATCCAATAGCAAGTTGTAATTCGCGCGTTTCGTTTCGAATCTAGTTTTCAGAGAACAACACTCTGAAATGTAGGCTACGCGTTTGGTGGCGATGGCGGAGGGGTTCCACACGTACCCATCCCGAACACGACCGTTAAGCCCTCTAGCGCCGATGGTACTTGGACCGCAGGGTCCTGGGAGAGTAGGACGCCGCCAAGCAATAGAAGACACACTTGATGATATCGAGTGTGTTTTTTTTATTTTATTGTAATTCAAAAGTTCCGATTGACTTGTTATATACATAAAATACTGGCGTTCCAATCCTTAAAGCTGTGATACAATAGGTGAGGTCTATATAGAAAACGGAAACACGCATAAGTACGAGGAGGAACAGTGAACACGATGAAATCAGCCCCGTTTATTGCCGTGGAAGGTCCGATCGGAGCGGGGAAAACAACGCTGGCAACGATGCTTTCCCATGAATTGAATCTTCCGTTAGTTAAAGAAATCGTAGAAGAGAATCCATTTCTGGCTTCCTTTTATCAGGATATCGACGAGTGGAGTTTCCAATTGGAAATGTTCTTCCTGTGTAATCGGTTTAAACAATTGGAAGACACGGGTGCTCATTATGTAGAGCAGAATACCCCAGTCATTTCGGACTACCATATTTATAAAAATATGATTTTTGCCGATCGTACCTTAAAGGGAACGAAGCGGGATAAATATCGTCAAATCTATCATCTGTTAACAGATGATCTGCCAAAGCCCAATCTGGTGCTCTATATTGAAGCTGAACTCGATACGTTGATGTACCGCATTAACAAGCGTGGACGCTCATTTGAGCAGGATATGGACCCGGCATATATGGAACAACTCATTGCTGATTACAAAACAGGCATGGACTATCTGGCAAATAGCTCAAATCCGCCAGTAATCATTAAGGTCAATGCAGAGCAACTCGACTTTGTGGAACATCCTGAACACTTCAGGCAAATTGTTAATCACGTAAAGGAGTATATCATATGAATAACTATGGCATTCCAACGAATGCATTAATTACGGTAGCAGGTACGGTTGGAGTGGGTAAATCCACGTTAACGGCTGCGCTTGCACAGCGTTTGAATTTCAAGACTTCTCTGGAACAAGTCGATCATAATCCATATTTGGAGAAGTTCTATCATGACTTCGAACGTTGGAGCTTCCATCTGCAGATTTATTTCCTGGCAGAGCGCTTCAAGGAACAGAAAAAGATTTTTGAACTGGGTGGAGGATTCGTACAGGATCGTTCCATCTATGAAGATACGGGCATTTTTGCACAAATGCATGCAGATCAAGGAACCATGTCTGCTACAGATTTTGAGACATACAGCAGTTTGTTTGAAGCGATGGTAATGACACCGTATTTCCCACATCCAGACGTGCTAATTTATTTGGAAGGCAGTCTGCCTTCGATTTTAAACCGAATTACGGAACGCGGACGCGAGATGGAGATTCAGACGGATCGTTCGTACTGGGAGCACATGCACGAGCGCTATTCCGTGTGGATTGATCAGTTTACGGCTTGCCCTGTGCTGCGTCTGAACATTGATGAGTATGATGTACATGATCCGGCATCGGTGGATGCCATTTTGGCACAGATTGCAGCTGTCATACAGCCTTCCAAGGAAGTACAAAGGTAAGATAGAGCGAGCTTTCCGATATAGTATTCTGGGTTACATTGGTGATATCTATGATACAGATATGGACAACATCCCTTCTACGGCGATTATGCTGTTGGAGGGATGTTTTTTTATGTGCGAAGGGAATGATTATGAGATGTATGTGGACAAAACTAAAATGATATATTCGAGCGAATAAGGAAATGGATGCTTAATATATCTTTTCTATTATGTAAATACATGGTCACCAAAAGTAGAAAAATGTTGAATAATAGGTCTTTTTGTGGTTTCATAGGAAAGGTGAATTCTGGAAAAGAAGCATATGCATGACTCAGGAGGGAAAGACAACGTGGAAGAGAAACAAGGAGTTAAAATCGGTATGCCCATCATTGGTGGCTTAATTGCAGCCATTCTGGGAGGCATCGTATGGGCAGCTATTGCTGCAATGACCGAGTATGAGGTGGGATTAATTGCGATTTTGATTGGAGCGCTCACGGGCTACGCAGTTGTGTTGTTCTCCAATAAACGAATTGCGACGGTACATAAGATTATTGCCGTACTGTTTGCGCTCGTCGGCATTTTGTTGGGGAAATATCTGACGGTGGTTTATTTTACTTCGGAACTGTTTGGTGATGTAAGCGTGATGGAACTTGTGTTTGATAGCGAGATGATCAGTGCATTTGCAGAAACCTTCCAGGACTACTTCAGTCAACCGATTGATTTGTTATTCATTGTGCTTGCGATTGTGTCTGCATGGCAGATTCCTGGCCGGATGGCGAGAACCAGTCTAGCTACGGATGCATCTTCATCGGATCACGCGCCAAGAGCTTAATCGGATAGACGGTAGACGCTTGGCAGCAAAATGAAGAACGTTTGACAGAAGAAACTTCACGCTCATCATCCTAAGCACTTGTGAAAAGGTTATATCGAAGGACTGGGAGCAGAAGAAAAACGTAGTAAAGAGCATCTGCTTTAAAAGATATTTATAAAGTACTCAGAGTGAGCAGCAGTTAGGCATGTTCACATTGCGGCTGAGTTACTTGCATACATAAAAGGGACGATACGCCTGAGGGTGTACGTCCCTTTTGTGTATCCACCAGGTAGGAGGTGGGATATTGCTCATAACTGATGTAATAACTCGGATCGATTTAAATTGTATACTTAGGTAACCCTAGTAAATATCCAGCATGTTCATAAGGTTAATTACAAGAATGATATGGTCACCCCAGGAGGTAGGTTCAAATATCCGAATGGCCATTTACAGCTATAAAGCTGATGATGAGAGATTACTTTTACCACTAGAGGACAGAGCTCTAAGTTCCAGATTATCGTTTAAAGCGCATATCTTACGGCAATTAGAGTTAAATAATACTGTATGTGGTTGAAGACAGGGCTATATTATTTGTTTTGGTCAGCAAATACAGCCATAGCATCTCTCATAAATACTGCCAAACCATCGCCAAACTGATCAATATTACGCGTGAAGCGTTCATCGTCTACGTACATCTGACCAAGTCCTCTAAAGGCCTCAGGTGAGTAGCTTCCCATTTGGTTTAGCCAAGTGTACCACTCTTTAATGCCTGCCTGTGCCTCCGCAGACGCTGGTTCTGTGTGACGAAGTGAAGCCAGATGTTTGTAGATTTCGTTCATTTGATCGGATAGAGCTTTCTGATCCGTGGTTGATTTACTGTGGAGCTTCTGATTTGCCTGATCTACGGCTTGGTCTCCCCACCGTTCACGCGCTTCCTGTTCATACGGATTCTGGCTAAAATCAAATCCTTCGAATTGTTCTTTGGCTGTCATTTTAATTTCTCCTCTCACGTGTAAAACCGTTCTATCAATGGTAGCAATCATCTGGTCCAAGCGTTGGCGCTTCTCCAGTAGTATAAGTCGATGCATTTTAAGTGCTTCTTCCGGATTGAAGGAGGGGTTGGTTATAATGTTTTTGATCTCCTTCAGAGAGAAGTCGAGTTCTTTGAAAAACAATATCTGCTGCAACCGTTCCAGGTTGGCATCTGAATATAATCGATACCCGGCAGAAGTCACTTCGTCCGGGGTTAATAGTCCGATCTCATCATAATGATGCAGTGTGCGCACACTGATCGAGGCAAGTTCGGCAACTTCTTTTACCTTCATGGCCATGTGTTAAACCTCCTTACAACACCGATTGTATAGTGTCACGTTACGTGAGAGTCAACCGTTGAAAATGAAAAAACAAGATGCGAGCATGGAAGCTGCATCTTGATCATGGATTGGTGAATAGATGTGACTGGATATGACTAAATTATTGTATCATTCAGTCACTGTAGGGGAGCGGACGCGCTTCTAAGTCGAAGACATAGACTGCCGCGCCGCAGGGGGATTGTGCGCGCCTCCTCTGTTATGGAGAGGAGCGTGAGCGGTTGTGGGCTGCACCATGTATGCGGTGCAGCCCACGGGGCTGGCAGTGCAGGGAGAGCAGGGCTACGCCTGCATCCCGCGCACTGCCGCAGCGAACTGCGCAGCCGCTGCGCGCACATCGGCCGCGCCCGCGATGGCGGAGATGACGGCTACGCCGTCGGCTCCAGCCGCCATCACGGCGGCCGTGGTATCGGGCGTAATGCCGCCGATACCCACAATCGGAACTGCGATGCCTGCGGCGCGCAGTTCCGCCACCCCTGCGGGGCCCAGCACAGCGTGGGCATCCGCTTTGGAGCGCGTCGGGTACATGGGCCCGACGCCAAGATAGTCGGCGCCCGCCTGCACGGCACGGCGCGCCTCTTCCACAGAGTGGGCGGATACGCCAAGCATCCGCCCATCTCCAATGCGGGCGCGTACCAGCGCCGCGTCCGCATCATCTTGGCCGACATGCACGCCGTCGGCCTCCACCGCTACAGCCAGCTCCACATCATCGTTCACGATGAACGGGACCCCGTGCTGGCTGCACACCTCGCGAAGCCGCATCGCAAGCGTTATGCGAGCTTCGTGAGCCAGGGCGCCAGTTCCCTTTTCACGGAACTGAAACAGCGTAATGCCGCCAGCAATGGCCTGGTGCAGCACTTCCACAGGGTCTTGCGTTGTATTAACGCTGCCCATCACCAAATACACCTGCATCGCGCGTTGTACCGCTTCTGCATCCCAAGAGCGCATCACTGCTCACCCCGCTGTCTGCGCTGATACGCAAAATGATTCGTCGGCCCATGTCCGGCCCCAATCCCCAGCTCATCTTCGATGGCCGCCTGAATGAATGCTCGCGCAGTCGTAACGGCAGCCAGAACAGGTGAACCCTTGGCTAACTCTGCGGTGATCGCAGCAGAGTATGTGCATCCCGTTCCGTGTGTATGACGTGTTACCACACGAACATTCTCCAGATAATGAAAAGACTGCCCATCGTAGAGCACATCCACGATCATGCCACTTCCTTCATCATGACCACCTTTGACCAAAGCATACGTTGAGCCCATCTGTACAATCCGTCTTGCGGCTTCTTCCCGCTGACTCAGATTCGTGATAGACATCTCGGTAAGCAATTCCGCTTCCGGAATATTAGGTGTTGTGATCAGGGCATGGGGCAACAGCTCCGTAACCAACGCCTGTACAGCTTCCTGCTGGAGAAGGGGGGCGCCACCTTTGGCGACCATCACAGGGTCGATGACCAGATTTGACCAACGGTATTGCTGCCATTTCTCAGCCACTAGACGAATAATCTCGGCACTATATAACATGCCGGTCTTCGTTGCGATTGGTTGAAAGTCTTCGCCGGTCGAGTCCAATTGCTGGGCAATGCCATCGTAAGGGATGGGAAAAACGCCCTGCACACCTGTGGTATTTTGGGCAGCAATAGCCGTGATAACGGTCATGCCGTATACCCCAAGTTCCTGGAACGTTTTCAGATCGGCCTGAATGCCTGCGCCGCCCCCGTTATCAGAACCTGCAATGGTTAGAGCTTGAGCAATGCTCATATTGCACCTCCACGGATCTGACGGATCTGTGCGCGTTCTGCCAAAAGGTCGGGTGTTACTTGTGCCAGTTGATTCAACAATTCAATCTGAAAGCTGCCCGGCCCCTGATGAGCTGACCGCTCTGCCGCCAGTTCAGCTGCTATACCATAAAACGCAAGCGCTTCAACAACACTGCCTAGAAGATCGGCTTCCGATTCCGCTATGGCTGTAAAAGCACCAATCACCGAACTTAGCAGACAACCTGCACCCGTGACCTGAGTGAGCAGGGCATGTCCATTACTCGTGAGGAATGTGGATTGTCCATCAGTAATGATATCTTCTTTCCCGGTAATGACCACGACACAGCCAAGCTTATGCGCTGCCCGCTCGGCAATGCCGATCCGATCACCTTCACCTGATCCTGCGTCCACGCCTTTAATACTCCAACTCTCACCGATGACATTAGCGACCTCCGCCACATTGCCGCGCAGTACCGTGAGGCGAAGCTCACGAACGAGCATCTGCACGGTTTCCGTGCGATAAGTGGTTGCGCCTGCGCCGACGGGATCAAGCACCACAGGCACGTGATGCGCATTAGCCGATTGGCCTGCCAGACGGATCGCCTGAACGACTTTGTCATCGAGTGTACCGATGTTGAGTACCACAGCACCTGACATCTTGGCGACATCAGCGACCTCTTCATGAGCATAGGCCATAAAAGGGGACGCACCTAGTGCAAGCAGGCCATTGGCTGTGAAGGGAGCCACGACAAGGTTGGTGATATTGTGTACCAGCGGATTTTGCGTACGAACACGTTCCAGATAAGACATATAATTTCCTCCTTGTTTTGAAGTAACCCCATCGGCGGAAGTCCGATATCTGGAGTCACTCAGCAGAATAATAGGATATGAGTCTCCTTGTTGAGTAGGGGCGCAAGTATAACAACAGCCAGATGCATTAATACAGGAAAAGCAGAAACGTAAAATCTAAAACAATTTCATAACTCCCTAAAAATGGATTTTTGTAAATGGATATAGACAAATTGAATCATTTTGATCTATATCCAGCCTTGATTGAAACAGCTAAAAGGTGGATCCGTATAAAATGTAAATTCGCGAAAAGCAACAGTACAAATACGAAACAGTAAAAAACGAAACAGTATAAAAGACAGAATAAAGAAAGTGGAGCCATGGTATGTCTCCAAACTCAGGCAAGCGATACGGTGATGGACGTTAGCGTTCAAAGAGAGTCCTAAAGCCCAGGATGTCGATACCCGACTGATCGGGGCGCGAAGGTCACACGATGTTTCTAAAGAACACAGGACGTCTTATATGGCTGTCAGATCCTCCTTATGAAATGTAAGGAACACAGGACACGTTATTTCCCAAATTCCCCTGACCGAAACACTATAAATTGCTATTTTTTCCGATATAACATGTCTCAGGTTCCTTAGATTTCTTCAACCGCTCCAAATCCTTGAATAGGGCGCCTCAGATTCGTTAGCGCTCGCTCCATGTTCTACTCTGGGCATATTAGGGCGCGATTCAGCTCATGGTAGGCTTGAAGATAGGCGCAAATTTACATTACCAAATACATATCAACAAGCTACCCAAACGCATATCAAGCCACCAAAACGCATATCAAGCTGCCCAGGTGCACATCAAGCCACTTAGGATTGTTATAAATTCTGATCCTCGGATGCTTGCTTAGGCCAATTCCATTTCACAAACCTTCATGCATCAGATCCTACGTTTTTGCTAACTTTGCTTTCAATCCCCTTGCGTTCATTCACTTTTCCTTCATTCACTTTGCTCTCTTTTACTTACTCTCCTTGCAGATTAATAAAAGCATCCTCGGCTTTCACCGATTCAGGAATCAAATCCTGTTCAACGAGCCATGCGCGTACATTCTCCCAGGACGCCATTTCCTGCCGACCAAACATCTGACCATCTTCATTCATAAGTGGCAGTAAAATATCCAGGCTTTTGGTTTCAATCTCCGGGTCAAGCGGAGACGTTTCATTCTCATGAGCGAGCAGAATATTCAAGGCTTCTTCTGGATGCTCCGTTACATATTTCTGTCCTTCCTGGACCGCTTTGACGAACCGGGTAAGTTGGTCTTTTTTCGCTTCAATGCCAGCTTCACTCGCAGTCAGGACCAATTCATAATAATCAGGCACACCATAATCGACGGGGTTAATGGATTTCATGGCATGTCCTTCTTTCTCCAGAATCAGTTGCTCATGGTTAATAAAACCACCCATAATTGCATCCGCCTGTCCGGAAGCCAGCGAAGGAATCAGATCGAACCCAACGTCGACCAAATTCATGTTGTCGGGGTTGCCGCCATCCTTGCTAATCATCGTACGAACCATCGCTTCATACAGCGGAATCGAAGAATAACCGACAGTTTTCCCTTCAAGACCTTTGGGTGAGCTCACGTTGCCATTTGCTTCGGTCAACAGATGCACAAGCGGATGGCGAACAACAGCAGCAATGGAACGTACAGGAATGTTCTCACCACGAGCGAGCAAAATTTGGGGCTGGTAGCTTAGAGCCAAATCAATTTTTCCAGCAGCAACAAGTTTGAGTGAATCATTGGTATCCGCAGGCATCTGAATTTCGACATCGAGACCTTGATCTGCAAAGTATCCTTTTTCCTGAGCAACGTAGATGAAGGAGTGTACTGCATTCGGGTACCAGTCGAGCATGATGGACAGTTTATCTTTGGCGTCTGATGTTGGCTCGGTTGCAGACATGTCTGTCTGTTGTGCATTGGTTGCAGAGTCTGTTGTTGGCGTGTTTTTGCTAGTATTCGTGGTGCTGCATCCGCTAACGATCAGCAAAAGGCTAATGAGCATGATGGGAAGCAGGGAGTATATACCTTTGTTATTCATAAATGAAGTTCCTCATTTCATCGTTTTGGTTTGTAGAAAATGGACAGCAGCATGTTAACGGACAATGTGACAATGAACTGATTGAAGATGCTGCTGAAATTGTGCATAAGGTATGTTTTGAAGATTGTAACTCCTGTATTTACCTCTAATTTCTGTCTAAGTATTATCCAACTTTTCTTTTGCCTCCATGACGATGACGCCGTATGCTAAACCGTTTCTCCAGCCAGGCAATCAGTACAAACAAAACGATCCCAAGTAAGGATAACAGCACAATAGCAGCAAACATCGCATCCGTGTTCATGTTGCTGGACATGCGGCGGCTGAAGTATCCGAGACCTTTGCTGCCACCGAGCCATTCGCCAATCGTTGCCCCAACCACGCAGTACACCACAGACATCTTTAACCCCGAGAAAAAAGAGGGAAGTGCCAGCGGAACCTGGAGTTTGCAAAAAATATCCCACTTGCTGGCGCCCATGGTGAGCAGCAGTTCACGCTGCTCTGGATCGCCTTGGCGGAGTCCATCGTAGGTACTGACCACAATGGGGAAGAATGCGATTAAGAATACCACCGCGACTTTGCTCCACAACGTGTAACCAAACCACAGGATAAATACGGGGGACAGGGCAATCAGCGGTATGGTCTGACTGATCACGATGAAGGGATACAAGGCCTTTTCAATCGATCGGTTCATATGCATGCCTGTCGCTAGCGTAATTCCGGTCACTATGGATAATCCAAAACCTACGGCAACCTCCATAAAGGTTGCAGGCAGATGGATGGTCAACAGCAGATGACGATGCTCGACCAGTGAGCCTATGATGGCCGTGGGTGCAGGAATGATGAAGGAGGGCACCCATTCCATACGCACAATCACTTCCCAGATCGCCAGTGATAAGAACATGAGCATAATAAACAAACCATATTGGGAAAACGACCTCGAGAGCCACTTTGAACACCACGTCCAAACGCTAACCTCAGCTCTATCAATTTGCATGCAATTGTTCCTCCAGTTGTTGCCTCATCTGCACGAGAGCCAGTTCGTAGATCATGTCCGAATGCCTTGGGCGTGGTAAGGGAACCGTCATCTCCCGCAACTGCTGGCCTTGCCCCCCTGGAGTTAACAGAATGATACGGTCACTTAACAGCAGGGCTTCTTCGATGTCATGTGTAATGAACAGCACGGTTTGGCCAAAGCCCTCCCACAGCTCCAATAACCAGCGATGCATTTGTCGTTTGGTTAAGGCGTCGAGTGCACCGAAGGGTTCATCCAGCAACATGAGCTGCCCGCCTGTAAGCAAGGTACGCAGCAATGCCACCCGCTGCCGCATGCCGCCGGATAACTCATCTGGATAGGCCTGCTCATAACCGGACAAGCCGAACCTTGCCAATCCTGCGATGATATCGGCTCGTAGTTTGTCCTTGTCCTGTCGGCCTGGTGCCAGCTCGGCAGGCAGCATGCAGTTCTCCATGACGGTACGCCAGGATAACAGCAGGTCTTTCTGCGGCATATAGGCGACTCGTCCGAGCCGTTGTCCTTGCGGTACATCAGCAATATCGATGGTGCCGACGGTAGGCTCATGCAAGCCTGCGAGCAGCTTGAAAAGCGTGCTTTTACCTGATCCGCTTGAGCCGATGAGCGAGACAAATTCCCCTTGTTGAACCTGAAGCGACACATTGGAGAGTACGGGGGAATCCATTTTTTCCGGAAAAGCGAAGCTTATGTTGTGAATGGTTACATGGTTGGTCATCTGATCCTCACCCCCTTGATATCAGACTGCTGGAATAACAACGGCATCTTGTGCTTTGCAGAAGTAACATAAGAAAAACGTCTATCGACGTACTTTTCGAGAAGACAGACCGCGTTTAGCTGAAGTGGTTTTTACGATATCGATTGATTCAGCTTCGCTGAAAACTTATAAATCTACATAAAAAAGACCCACCCATTTCCGGAGAAATGAGTGGGTCTGTAAGTTAAATTCGCAATTTATCTTCACATACATTGAGAAAATTCCGCTTACTAAAAGGCCGCTCCACTTCCCTCCGCTGGTATGATCCAGATCAGGTTCAAAGGGTCCGAATAAGTCATATTCGTCTCAGCCGCAAGGCTCCCCTAGTGCAAAAGTTCAAGATATGCAGTTGTGTGTTCAGCATATATCACTTGAACATGAACTGTAAAGAGGCAGCATGATAACTGAACAATTTACCTCGGCTCAGGAACCCGATATAATAAGGATGGCCCGTATTGGCCGGATCACAAAATGCAGGTGGGATTGTTCTCCCTCCTAGGCAGAATGGGGACCCGAGTTGAAAACGTTCAAAAAAGTATATATTGAGATCACGAGTATCTGCAATCTGGCTTGCAGCTTCTGTCCGCAGACACAGCGTGCCAAAGGATTCATTGACCCTGAAGTCTTCAACAATATACTGGAACAAGTTAAACCACACACCAATCATATTTATCTACATGTCAAAGGCGAACCCTTGTTGCATCCCAAAATAGATCTGTTACTCGATTCCGCACATGAGAAGGGACTCAAGGTGAACATTACAACGAATGGTACACTGCTGCCCAAGACTCAGCATAAATTGCTTGGCAAACCGGCGCTGCGACAGATGAATTTCTCCCTGCACAGCTTCGATGGGCATGAAGGTTCAACCGACCGTGACGGATACCTGCGTCATATTTTGTCCTTTGTACACGAGGCCGTTAAGCACAATGTCATCATTTCATTCCGACTGTGGAATCTGACGCAGGATAACTTCACAAATGCTCAGATGAATCGAAATCGGGAGACCCTTGAAGTATTGGAACGTGAGTTCAATCTGGACTTCTGCATTGAGGAAAAAGTAGTTCCAGGCAGCGGGGTCAAAATTGCCCCGAATGTATACCTGAATCAGGACCATGAGTTCCAGTGGCCAAGTCTGGATGCACCTGAAGATGACGGCAAAGGCTTCTGCCATGCATTGCGTGGTCAGGCAGCTGTGCTTGTGGATGGAACGGTGGTTCCATGCTGTCTCGATGGCGAGGGTGTAATTAACCTGGGTAATGTGCACGAGAAGTCATTCTCGGAGATTATTGAGGGTGAGCGAGCGAACAATCTGGTATATGGCTTCTCCAGGCGGGAAGCTGTGGAAGAGTTGTGTCGAAAGTGCGGTTATCGTCAGAGATTCGGAGCCTGATATCTTATATCAGCAAGCCAGAAGACATTCAAGATCACACATTTGGAGATAAATGTTGTGGTCTTTCTTTGTTATCGGGGATTAAAGTTAGGGATACAAACGTTACAAATGAGCATACCTGAGGTTGATATCAGCATATTGCTTGAGGGACCTGGTATGCAAAAAATGCCGATATGACAGGGATTGTGCGATGTCATGATATATCTGATCTAATGATTATTCTAGTTACCTTCCTTATTTGGTAGGATTAGGTTGTGAGTTGGGCAGAGGTGCACCTCTGGCGAACTTCCAGTACAAGCCCAGACTTGTACACTACCAAAAAACGAGAGAATAAGGGAGGAATTAAGTTATGAAAAAAATATTGACGTTGTTGCTGTCCGCTGGTTTGGTTGCTTCTATATTTGGTGCCGTTCCGGCTGCGGCTGCACCTACCGTTGTAAATTCAACCATTGTGGTTCCAAAGGGCACGACCTATGACGGCCAAGGTAAAACATTTGTAGCCAATCCTTCCACACTGGGCGACGGATCTCAAGCTGAGGGTCAGAAACCAGTCTTCCGCCTGGAGGCAGGGGCCACACTCAAAAATGTAAATATTGGATCACCTGCTGCCGATGGTGTTCACTGTTATGGTAGCTGTAATATTTCGAATGTAGTCTGGGAGGACGTGGGCGAGGATGCTCTGACATTGAAGTCCGCCGGAACGGTTAACATTACCGGTGGGGCAGCGTACAAGGCCTATGATAAAGTGTTCCAGATGAATGCAGCTGGAACAATTAACATCAAAAACTTCCGTGCGGATGATATTGGCAAACTGGTTCGCCAAAATGGTGGAACTTCCTTTGCAGTTAACATGACGCTGGATAACTCCAACATTTCCAATGTGAAAGATTCGATTATGCGTACAGACAGCAGTACATCACAAGGCAAAATTACGAATACCCGTTATTCCAAAGTACCAACGTTGTTCAAGGGGTTTGCTTCAGGAAAAACGAGCCAGTCTGGGAACACGCAATATTAGACAGGAGATTGGATCCCTGGAGTTGGTAAAAGTTTAAGCTTTGCTTGTAACTCGAAGTTAAAATATAACGCCAAAAAGAGCGTCCCAAGGTCATTGCCACAATGACTTTGAGTGCGCTCTTTGTAATGCAGATGTCATAGTATAGTTTTGCTGAGTGATGTTTTATAGAGGATGCTCAAATTATTTCTCTCCCGGAACTTCAACGATGACTTTGCCTTTCTCGGGGACAACAGAACCGGTATCAATAGAGCCCAATTTGTTCATGATTTCGTAAAAGGTTTCTTCAAGCATGCGAGAGTACTTGAATGATACGAGTGTTTGACCTGCTACGGAAGGACGAGTCCCTGCTTCAGCAACGGCTTTGGTTTTAATAAAGAACAGGTCACCGATGGTTCCGGCACTTTTGCTGATGTTGGCCTGCCACTGTAGCAAGGCACTTCCATTTTTAAGGATATAATAACTGATCAGATCGTTATCCTCAACAACGAAGAAACGATCTTTTTTGTCTTGTTCAAAAATGTATTCAATGGATGAATCCACCGGACCCAAAGGGTTGCGAATGTCCAGACGTGCTTGTCCCAGTTCAGAAAAGCGGGGCAGATGCAGTGCGGCTTCACGCGCCACAGTCAGATCGGAACTGTTATATTCTTTTACAATCGTAGCATCGGTAGTGTAAATGTAGGCTTCCTTGGCCTTCTGGTTCCACTGCACCTTGGCACCAAAAGCTTCACCGATGGCACGGAGCGGAAGCATCGCTTTACCATTCACCAAAATCGGCGCGGAGGATAATGTCGCATTCTGACCGTTTTTCTTCATTGTTTTGCTGTTAGGTGTAAGGACATACTTATCGCTGCCTGTGTTAATGCTGATCTCTTTTGTTTTGTTATTGTAACCAAACGTATAGTTGCCGAGGAATTGAAGCTCCGTCAATGCCACGTACGTAATACCCTGCCGTATGACAACATCATATTGAGCTTGAACATTGTTAATATAAGCTGTCGGTTTAGGTTTGGTTGCTGCGGCTTCCGCCACAGTGGATGAGAGTAAGGCAGGTGCCGTGCCTGCGGTGAGTATCGAAGCGGCAAGGACCATTTTCCATGTTTTAAGCTGCCAAACAGAGTTGTAATCTTTCATCACTATCAATCTCCCTTCTAATGTTTAAGACGGACTACATAACCTAAATGTTTCATATTATGGAAAGTGAACCATCCGATGTCCTTTTCCCTGTTACCCCAAATAAAGCTTTTTCTAGGGATTGCCACAAATACCCATCTGATGTACATTAGAAGCAATGAAATAAGTGAACCGGGAGCTCAATGAAGTTGGGCTGAGAGAGTGGCCTTGTGCCGCTGACCGTACATCTGATCTGGGTAATGCCAGCGTAGAGAACATGGATTTGCGATATGTAAGGGTGAATTGTGGGAATGAACGTGGATGAACAACAGACCTCTTTGAACTGTGGTGATGTATCTGCCAGGGCGGAGGGGTGCTGGTTGATATTCCGTATTTATTTTCGACATCCATCCATTACATCATTGTGAGGATTGTACACTGTACGTAAGGCCTGCCCGGAACCGGGGAGGCTTTTTCGTTTATTTTTTAGAGGTTGTTCAAAAAGTCTGCTTTTGACTACGAAGGGTGCCTGACGGCATCATCAGCATCGAATATGGAATTTATCCCATCTTCTTGGTACTGAAAACCAGTCTTTTTGAACACACACTTTTACAACCCCCACAGGGAACAAAGGAAGGACGTAGAGAACATGGCAACAACAGCAGGCAACAAGCGATTGAAACTAACGGATATTCTGGTAACCATCGTGATCGCAGTGGTGTTTGGGGTGATTTACAAGATATGGGGACCTACATATGACTTGATGAAACCATTTGGCGTTCATGCGGAGCAGATGATCTACGGCATGTGGTTTATGGCGGGCACGTTTGCTTTTGTTATCATTCGTAAACCAGGCGTGGCTATTCTTGCTGAAGTTGCGGCTTCAACGGTAAGTGCTTTTCTGGGTAGTGAATGGGGCATGTCCACACTTGTATACGGTCTGTTGCAAGGATTGGGAGCCGAGATATTCTTCGCCGCATTTTTGTATCGAAAAACCAATCTGTTTGTCACCTGTCTTGCAGCCATAGGAGCCGCAGCGGCTTCGCTTTTGCTGGATTATCAATACGGGTATATTGATTCACTCTCGGCCTGGAATTATACGTTATTTATCGGATTCCGCTTCATTGGAAGCATCTTGATTGCCGGAGTGTTTGCTTATTATCTCGCCAAAGCATTGGAACTGACCGGTGTAACACGCTCCCTCAGACCGGTATCCAAACAGGATTATGAGGCGTTGGATTAGATGAGCGGAGAGGGGAATTCGCAAGCGGTAAGTGTGACAAATCTAAGATGCAAGTTCCCGGGAGAGAAAGCCTTGGTATTTCAAGGCTTGTCTCTTTCTGTGCGTCAAGGAGAGAAAGTGCTGTTGCTTGGCCCGAGTGGCTCCGGTAAATCGACGTTATTGCAAATTCTGAGCGGTCTGATACCACGTTCGGTTGAGATTCCGATGAAATGTGATGATATTCAGGTTCCCGCCAAAGCAGGAGTGGTCTTTCAAGATCCGGATACCCAGTTCTGTATGTCCTTTACGGATGAAGAGATCGCATTTGTTCTGGAAAACCGAAATATTCCGCGTGAAGAGATGCCTACTCTAATTGAATATTATCTGAAACAAGTGGGGTTATCCTTTGAACAGAATCGTATATTGATCCAGTCCATGTCTCAGGGGATGAAGCAGCGTCTTGCGATTGCTTCGATGCTTGCCATGGACCCGGAGGTATTGTTTTTGGATGAACCCACTGCACTGCTGGATGATGAGGGGACTTCCCAGGTGTGGGATACCGTCAAACGGATCGCCAGTGACAAAACGATCATCATTGTTGAACACAAAATTAATGAGATTGTGGATATGGTCGACCGAATTATTGTGTTATCACCTGAAGGAAAGATCGTGGCGGATGGGCCAGCACAGCAGGTATTTACGGATGAACGGTGCAAGCTGAAGGCTTATGGAATCTGGTATCCGGGTGTGTGGGATGAGCACGAGCAGGCAGCTAAGGAAGAAGAGGGAAGTGCTTTTGGAGAGCTTCAAGTGTGTGTGGATCACGGCATCTCAAACTTGGAAGCACAGCAACCGTCTGGCTTATCCGATACACCGGGTATATCCCCCATATCTCACGTCTCATCCTTATCGCCTGTATCACCCACCTATCAGCCTGCACTGGACTTGAAGCAGTTCACCGGATGGCGTGGGAAAACACCCTTCATTCAGGTGGAGCAGGCCGAAGTATGGCATGGAGACTGGATTGGTATTGTCGGTGCTAATGGAGCTGGAAAGAGTTCATTGTTGTTATCTCTGATGAATATCCTGAAAACAACTGGTCATTATGAGGTTGAAGGCCAGCCTTTTGGCAAAACGGAGCAGCTTGCAGATCAAATCGCGTTTGTATTTCAGAACCCGGAGTTTCAATTTGTGACTAACACAGTCGCGGAAGAAGTGGAATTCTCATTGCTGGGGGGCAGGCTTACAACGGAAGAAAGACTTGTCAGGACTGATCATATGTTGAATCAATTTGGACTAATCGACCTCTCCGAGCGCCATCCCTACCAATTATCGATGGGGCAGAAACGACGCTTAAGCGTTGCCTCTGCACTGGTGAGAGAGCAGCGAATACTGCTGTTGGATGAACCTACTTTTGGACAGGATGCCCGCAATACGTTTGCCATGTTAGCACAGCTGGAGCAATTGCGGAGAGAGGGAACAGCTATTGTTATGGTTACCCATGATCGTGAAATTGTCAAAAGATATTGCACCCGAATCTGGACGGTAGATGAGGGGAGGTTATCTGATGCAACTGTCGTTTCCTCACCGTGAAACCTGGCTTCATAACGTCAATCCGGGATTAAAGATGATCATTCTGACGATGATGTTTGTCATCGTTATCCTTATTCACAATCTGAATGTAATGGCCAACGTTGCGTTGGCGATGATGTTGTTACTGTGCTGGACAGGTCATCCGTGGTATAGATTGATGCTGTACGCATCACCATTCATTCTGGTGTTTATCTCCACGTCTACAGGCATGATGATGTTTGGTAAGGGCGAGACCACATGGTATAAGTGGGGACTGATCCACATAACCGAAGAGAGCTTTTATCGCGGTCTACACTTGGGTTTTCGCTCGCTGACTATGGCAGCGGCTGGGTTACTCTTTGGTCTTACGACGAAGCCGGTACGGCTGTTTTATTCCCTGATGCAGCAATGGAAGCTTCCTGCAAAATATGCCTATAGCTTTCTGGCCGCGATGCGCATGATCCCGATTTTGCTGGATGAATTCCAGACGCTCCGTTACGCTATTCGTATACGTGGAACACGGCAACGTGGCTCTCGCTGGAACGTGTATGGTACACTCAAGCGTTACGCTATTCCGCTGCTGGCACAGAGCATTCGCCGTGCACAGCGAATGGCGGTAGCGATGGAAGCGAAAGGGTTCATAGATGGCGCGAGCCGCACGTATTACATTCAGATTGGCTATTCGCGAGCTGATCTGTGGTTTGTATTTTATTATATCCTCACCTTAACAGCTGCTTATTACATCGGGGTTACCTTTCCTTATCATGCTACGATGGTGGATGTAAGGTAATACGGGGAGATAGAGAGAAATATATTGAGGTAACCGGTAACTTTTTCCTGTTTACGGCGTCTATATGGAAATAACTTCTAATGGATGGGGATGAACGAGAGTGAAGACGGGTCCTGACTGGCAGAGAACGGGGTACAAATGGATTACCATGACTGGATTATCAGCTATGCTGTTGACGGGATGGATGCTGCTGGATTCCAAAATGGTCGCCTTTGGAGGACAAGCTTTGGCTACAACGCCACAAGCCTTGGGTGCAAGTTCCCAAGCCTCATCAACACAGTTGGCCTACAAACAAGGAGATACCGTTACACTCATGAATGACATACCTTTGTTCAAAAACAGAAGGGACGGCAGTGTGGCTGCTGACCAGCTGGGGATTGAATACTACACAACAAAAAACGAAAAGTATACGTTGGCCTCGGTTCGAGGCGAGTGGGTGCAGCTTAAGTCAACCGATCATGGAGACTTCTGGCTGCCAAGTTGGTATGCACTGAAGGAGAGCAGAAGCATGATGGAAACAGCTCCCCAAAGCTTCACACTCCAATCAGGCAGTAAGCTGTATCTGGCTCCAGATAGTTCTACAACCTGGTCTTTTGAAGAAGCGCTAACGGATAAGGCTGTTATTGTTGCAAAGTGGAAAGGATGGTATGGGGTCTCCATTGCCCCACGAGTCTGGAATAAAGAATCCTTCACGTATCGGCCAGGACTCTTCTGGATCAAGGCACAGGCTATAGAACAGCGGATGAATGTGGCGGATGGTTGGTTCCAACAGGATGCATCGGTGCCAACTTCGGTTATACGCCATCTGGCAGATATTAAGCTGAACAAGGCAACCACCTCCAAACAAGTGGCTGGGTGGTTAGGCGAGCCGGATTGGAAAGAGAGTTCAAGCAATCTAAATTTCACGGGTTATTCAATGAGTATTGGACAGACCTGGAGATATGAGCGGGAAGATGCGCAATTTCTGGTCACATTCAACAAGAATGGCAGACTGGTCAGAACACGCTGGAATTTAGCACAGGATAATCGAAATGCTGTTGTTTCCGATTGGAACATCAGTCGGGCGGATGAATATGGGTTCACAACAAAAATCTATGGCACAACACTGCCAACGACAATCCCTTGGAAACCGGTATGGACCAACCAGGGGGATATTAACTACACTTTTTTACAAGTAGCCACGGATGATGTGCTCCTGATGAAAGGGGATGACGGTGGATTTAGCGGGGATTACTACGAAGGTTCCATATATGCCCTTGACCGACATTCCGGCCAGCAATTATGGGGGATCAATGGGGGCTTTGGAAGACAGCAGGCAGAGGTGGATGCAGAGCGTAAATACGTTACAATCTACACCGATTATGACCCTGATAAGAAAAAATACGTGGATCGTATTCGTCATCTGAACTTGAAGAACGGAAAGGTCACATGGACGTACACTCCTAAGCAAAATTTTAGACTAAATGGCATCACCGCTGCGAAGAACGTTGTGGTTGTGGATAACCCGGTTGTTGAGAGCTCAAGCAACAGTTGGTTAACGGTTCTGGACAGTGCAAACGGAAAAACATTGTGGACGCGAAAACTGGCTACGGGTTATGAATTATTGAACAAGAGTGCAGATGACCCCTATGTGTTGTATTGGGAAAAGAATAAGCTGGTTGCAGTCGATCCGCAATCAGCGCGAACCGTATGGAGCTTAAAGGGCAAACGATCCACCATAGAACAATTTTGGAATGATCCATATACTGGTGGAATTGAACGTCTTGATCCCTTTGCAACCACGAATGCTGAAAGATGGCTATCACTAGATAATCAGTGGTTTCTGCTTGATCTGAACACGGGGAAAAAGCTTGCCCAATTTCCTGCTCGGGTAGGACAGCGATTTGAGGAGTTGAATGATGGCATGCTGTTGATCCGTGAGAACAAAAACGGAAATCATTACGGCGAATATGAAGATTTTACAACCATCCTGTATGATGCCAAGACAGGCAAAACACGCTGGACACTCAAGGGCAAGATTGAACGAGGACTGGTGGAAGAGGATCAGTTGTATGTGATTAAGAATGGCTACCCGGCGGCTGTGGATTATAAAACGGGGGAGACGCGTTGGAATGCCAAAGATACGATTGCAACACTAAGGCATCCGACGAATCAGGGAAGTTATCTGGTCATTGATGATCAGTTGCTGTTGCCCATGGACGAGAATTTGCTCGTAATGAACAAAAAGAATGGAGCACTGTTAGGTCGTGTACATGATGTTGTGATGGGAAACCCGGAGCATCGCGACCGGGATGCGAAGAATGGAACGATCAACCGGATCGACAATGAAGTGTACGTGGGTTCGTCCAACGGACGTTTTCGTGTATATGAAGCCAGCCGCCTACAGGAGGCAATCTCACCTTAAAAGCTTGTCTCATCAGGGATGTTGATTTATTATAAATGAACAGGATTGCTCGCGCTCCGGTTATCGGCTGTGCGGGCTTTCTTCATGTGTTCTTGAAGAACCATGCATGATCATTCACGGGAGGACTCTCCATGATCTCATTATATGGTGTAAGCAAACGTTATAACGAGCGCGGTTCCCGTGCAGATCAGGGATTCGAAGCATTAAGCTCGGTGTCCCTCGAAGTGGGACAAGGCGAAATACATGGCATCATAGGTTCGAGTGGCGCAGGCAAATCCACGCTTCTGCGGATGCTCAATGGTTTGGAAAAGCCGGATGATGGTGAGGTTGTTGTGAATGGGCAGCACCTGACTCAGATGAATGAACAGAGTCTGCGTCAGGCAAGAAGATCCATTGGCATGATCTTTCAACACTTCAATCTGGTCAGTAATCGAACGGTGAGTGGCAATGTCTGCATGCCATTGGAACTGGCGGGTGTATCTCGTGCGCAGCGAGTTAAACGTGGACTTGAGGTACTGCGGTTTGTTGGACTGGAAGACAAGGCAGATCAATATCCTGCTCAGCTTAGCGGAGGACAGAAGCAGCGTGTGGCGATTGCACGAGCGCTGGCCAGTCGTCCGGATGTGCTGCTCTGTGATGAACCGACCTCTTCGCTTGATCCACAGACCACGAACGGTATCCTGGATGTGCTACGTCATATCAATGAAACGCTGGGCGTGACCATTGTTGTAGTGACGCATGAGATGGAAGTGGCTCGCAGACTATGTCACAGGATATCCGTCATGAAGGATGGGCGGCTCGTTCGTACGTTGTCTAAAGCGGAAGTGAGCAGTATCCCTGCTCCGCAGCCTGATCTGCTGACCTCCTTGCTTGCAGGTGACGAATACGGGATGGCAGGTTCGTCTTTGTTCCGTCAGGCAGAACAGGAGGACAAGTCATGAAGTTACCTGAGTCTGTGCTGAAGTATCAGCATGAGATATGGCAGGCGATCGGAGAGACTTTTGTCATGGTGGGCATCTCCATTGCGGCAGCTGTTCTGATCGGGTTACCTCTTGGTACACTGCTGTACTTATTCCGAAGAGGACAACGGTATCAGAATCAAACGCTGTCCTTTGTACTCGGCAGTGTTGTCAACATCGTTCGTTCGTTTCCGTTCTTACTGCTGGTTGTATTCATGATTCCATTCACACGGATTGTCGTGGGAACGTCCATAGGTACGCTGGCGGCAACCGTGCCACTCTCGGTTATTGCGATTGCCTACTACGCCAGACTGGTGGAACAAGCGTTGCTGGATGTACCGAGGGGAGTAGTTGAAGCTGCTGCTTCCATGGGGGCATCGACGATGCAACTTGTGGTGAAATTCTTGTACGTGGAGGCACGATCTGGCCTTGTACTGGGACTCACGACAGCTACAATTAGCTTCATCTCCTACTCGACGGTGATGGGCATTGTAGGTGGCGGAGGGGTTGGCGATTTTGCCATTCGCTACGGTTATCAGCGCTTCGAAACGGAGATTATGGTATTTACGATCATCATTATGATTATCCTGGTACAGATGATCCAATTCACAGGCAGCAGACTGTCCCACTGGCTGGATCGCAGATCTTAAGCGGATGACAGAGCAGTATCAAGAATAACCAATACAGATTATACGATGAGGGGTAGACATGAAATGAAAGCAAAAATGATGATGCTTATGTTGCTTGCAGTAATGCTGGTTGTAGCTGCTTGTGGCAAAAAAGAAGAAACACCTGCGGCTGAAGGAACGAAGGAAGACACACAAGCTGCACAAGAAGTTACGCTGAAAGTAGCTACGTTGATTCCGCCGATGACAGATGTGCTGGATATTGTTAAACCACTTTTGAAGGAAGATGGCGTCAACCTGGAAGTTGTTGTGTTGTCGGATAACGTTCAACCAAATACGGCACTCGCGAATAAGGAAGTGGATGCAAACTTCTTCCAACACGTGCCTTACATGACTCAGTATAATGAAGCGAACAATGCCAATCTGGTGGCTGTACAGCCTATCTATAATGCCATCTATGGCGGCTACTCCAAAAAGTACAAAACGATTGAGGAATTGCCAGAAGGTGCAACGATTGCAATTGCAAACGATCCTTCCAACATTGGTCGCTCTCTTGTGATGCTGGAGCAGAACGGATTGATTAAGCTGAAAGAGGGCGTAGGTTTTAACGCCACACAGGCAGACATCACCGAGAATACAAAGAACTTCAAGTTTGAGGAAGTGGACTTGTTGATGCTGGCTCGCATGATGGATGATGCTGATCTGGTAGCCATGACACCTGCATATGCGAGTCCGCTCGGTCTTACACCGAAAAAGGATGCACTGTTAACCGAGAAGGATGATTCCCATTTTGCGATTACCCTGGTTGCTCGTGAGGATAATAAGGATTCCGAAGCGATCCAGAAGCTGGCTAAACGTATGGCGGGTCCAGAGGTCAAAGCTTTCTTCGAAGAGAAATACGCAGATATTGCGATCCCGGCATTTAAATAGAGAATACGTTGGTCCAATGTAAATAACCTTTAGATCTGAGCGATAACGCTTGGATCTTTTTTTTGTCATCTGCATGCTTATTAATAAGTATTTAGAAAGTTAACAATTTGGTCATATCCCCGGAACACTTTATTTAATAGTTTTTTCGTATAATTTGTTTGAAAATAGTTCTTTAGGATTATAAATTAAGAGATTTGTTCGAGTTTCTTAGTGTAAAAAGTGTTTTTTACAAGAAGTGAGACCTAGTTTTTTTAAAAGATGGTTTACAATCTATGAGAGCTTTACAAGAGCTAGATCAAGTAAATCTAAAATTAATCTGGAAGAGGTAGAGAAATTTGTCCCAAAAAAATAGCAAATCGAATTGGTTCAACAAGATGCATAATAACTTTAAGACGAAGTTGATCGTGTCCTTTATTGCTTTCCTGGCCATTCCATCGTTCAGTATTGGAGTTTTATCGTATAACAGTGCAAAAGATGAAGTGGAGAAGCAAATTTTACATAGTGCGATGGAAAACGTGAACCTTGCCAGTGCAACGATTGATCTTTCGATCAATGCCAAGCGGAATCATATTGAATACTATGCGAATACACTTGCAGAGCAATTACGTCAAGATGATGCTGAGGTTCGGGTTGTGAACGAATTGAAGGGGTACGCTGCACAGAACACAGATATCATCACCATAGGTGTGGGCACAGAAGCCGGTGTGTATCTGATGTCCTCTGATGCAGAGATGCCCAAGGATTACGATCCCCGAGTAAGACCATGGTATACCGAAGCAATGGGAAATCCAGAGCAGGTCATTGTTACAGACCCTTATATTTCTGCCGAGACAAACGAGATCACCATCACCATCGCCAAGGCACTGGAAGACCAATCTGGTGTGGTCCAATTGGATCTCAATCTGGCGGACATTAGTCAATTGGTTAGCGGAATTAAAGTAGGAGAAAAGGGACATCTGATTCTGCTGGATGCCAGCGAAAAGTATATCTATCATCCGACGATGCAACCTGGAACAGATGCAACAGAAGATTTTTGGACACAAGTGTATACGAATGAATCCGGTAACTTCAACTATACCTTTGATCAGGTTGATAAGGTCATGTATTACGCCACGAATGCATCCACGGGATGGAAGGTTGCAGGTACCATGTTCTCTTCTGAAGTAGAGGATGCGGCTGCGCCTATTCTGAATCGAACAATTATGGTGATCGTTTCCTGTCTTGTCATCGGAATTTTGATCATCTGGCTGGTGATGCGATCGATTGTTAAACCGATTCGTCAGTTGAAGGATCAGGCGATTCAGGTGAGTGAAGGGGATCTAACCCAGACCATAACAAGTACAAGCCATGATGAGATTGGTGAACTGAGTGATGCCTTTGGCAAAATGCAGCACAATCTGCGTGTGCTGATTCAAAATGTGGAGAACAGCGCCAGTCAGGTAGTCATCTCATCGGATGAAATGACTCAGAGTGCGGAATCAACCAGTGCAGCCAGTGAGCAGGTAGCGCGAGCCATTCAGGAAATTGCGAGTGGAGCGGAGAAACAGACCGAAGGTATTGAACATAACCATCAGGCCATGAATGAAATTACGATTGGGATTACAAGAATCGCCGAACGTTCCATACATGTCGCTGATTTGGCGAAACATACAACCGTACAAGCAGAAGAAGGTGGCAACACCGTCAAGCAGACGGTGAGTCAGATGCAATCGATTCAAGAGACGGTAGAACAGACAAACCAATTGATTCAGGCGTTATATGAACGATCACACCAAATTTCAGCGATCACGGAGTTAATCGGAAATATAGCCAAACAGACAAACCTGCTCGCGCTGAACGCATCCATTGAAGCTGCACGTGCAGGTACACATGGCAATGGATTCGCCGTTGTAGCAGCAGAGGTTCGCAAGTTGGCAGAGCAATCCGGGCAGTCCGTCAATGAAATCACCGTGCTGACTACGGCGGTTCAGGAAGATATGGCTGCTTCCGTTCGCATGATGGAGAAGGTGACTTCAGAGGTTGGAGAGGGCATGGACATCTCCACAGAAGCGATTCGGAAGTTTGAACGTATTCTGGATAGCATGCGGGAAACGACACCTCAGATTGAAGAAATTGCTGCCACGTCGCAAGAGATCACAGCAGGTGTACAGGAAGTATCTGCTGTATCCAATGAGTTGGCAGGCATTGCGTCAGGCAACGCCGCAACTTCCGAAGAAGTGGCCGCTTCCTCAGAGGAACAACTGGCAGCGATGGAGCAGATTTCTTCATCGGCTCGTGGCTTGTCTACCCTGGCTGAAGAGCTGCAGCGCCTGATTAGACAGTTTAAGTATTAAACGGGATCGTAGAAGAGAGTATCACACAGCGACAGCATCATATCATGTTTCATTAGAGGGAGTGGACAACCATGCAACTGGAACTCAAAGCCTTCTTACTGCTAACGGATGCGGTCATGATTACAGATGAGGAGGGTGTGATTCTGGATGTGAATTCCGTTTATGTAACCAAAACAGGATTCTCACGGGAGAGCACCATAGGTCAGCCTGCCCGATTGCTAATGGATACCCACTGGAGAGGAAATCAGACCTGGTCCGGCGTAGCCAAACTGATGAAGGCCGATCAGGAAGTGTGGGAAGCCCAAGTTACGATTACATCGGTTCATTTGGATGATTCTCTTTTTTATATCAGCATATTTAATGATGAATTTTCATGAAAAAAAATCGTTGTTTGGTGATAAGGGTATGTTAGCTGAAAGTAGTAATTATTTTCAAAAAAATGGTCAATATCGTCAATTGAATAAGGGAGTCCGGCATACTATGATTTGTGTACTGGGGAACTGCGACCATGAATCTGACAACATTCATTGAATGCATGAAATCCTGAAGTCGTAATGTGGACGGTGACCATTTGCTACGCGATCTTGTATTAAATTTCACGCTAATTTTGATCTTTGTTTTCCTAATTCATCACTATCTGAACCATACAAATGCTACCCGTTCAACATCCATCACGACTCGGATCATTATTGGTATTACGCTGAGCATGTTGGGCACGGCGCTCTATTATTTCTCTATTGTGCTTGAGGATGGTACATTGTTGAATTTCCGGGCCAGTGTGTATCTACTCGCCGCTTATTTTGGTGGGACTGGCTCTGCATTCGTTACTTTTGCATTCATGTGGATGTTTCGGATTAATATGGGGCGTAATCCCTTGTTGGAGAACTGGCAGTATGCGTTGACAGAGTTGTTATTTGTTGTAGCCATATGTCTGATCTTTAAGTATATCAGGGGATTTATGCAGAAGTGGTTGTCCGGAGCGTTGCTGCTGATTACTGTGTATGAACTTTCTGTACTAAAGACACATTCCCCTTCTCTGCTAATGATGGGGCAGATTCTCCTTTTTCAATGTATCTGCCTGCTGTCCGTTATATTATTCCTGTATTATCTGAACCAAAATCATCGATATAGGAGATTGGTCATTCAGAGGGATCAGGAAATGCTGGAGATGCTTCGTATGCAGCCGGGTTTTACTTTTAAAATCCGAAAACAGAACGGAAAATTCGAGTATCTTGTGCTTGAAGGAGAGATGCTCTCCCAACTGGGCTTGGATATGAGTAGTCTGAAGCGAGATTACAAACTGGGCACATTGGATATTTTACCTCAGGAAAAGGTAGAATTTCTGCGAAAGCAGTTTAACCGGGCATGGGAAGGGGAATCTTTTTTTTACGAGATTGAGCATGAAGGGTACTATTCGCTGGTGAAAGTTCGCCCTCTGCGAGAAGAGGGTGTGGTGAAATATGTCGTGGGATATGGACTTGATATTACGGAACACAGAGCAGTTAAACGAATGATTCAAGAAAGTGAAGAGCGATATCGAACACTTGAGCGAGTGTCGGCAGACTGGTTTGTCGGTTTGGATAACAATAGAAGTATTGTGTCGGTTAATCAGAAATTTCTGGATGTTCTCGGTCTCGGCAGGCAGGAAGTGATTGGGCGTCAGCTTGAAGAATTGTTGTTCATTGAGCAGCTGGAGAACTGGTTGTTCGTTTTCCAAAAAGCCTTACATCACAATATAGCACAGGATACGGAACTGAGTTTCATTGTTGGAGAAGGTCATGAGCAGCATGTTCGGGTTCACCTATACCCTGTTAAAGTATTAAACTCGAGTGAGAAAATTAAGGCAGTCATTCGAGACATTTCGGATCACTATAGACGTGTTAAGGCCGACAAAGCAAGCCAGGCGAAGAGTGAGTTTCTCGCATTCATGAGCCACGAGATTCGTACCCCACTGAGCGGCATTATCAGCTTTTCGTTGTTGCTTCAACGAACAGATCTATCTCCACAACAAAAGGATTATTTGAGTAAAATCAACGCGTCTTCCCAAACCTTGCTTGCCCTCGTAAATGAAATTCTTGATTTTTCGAAAATTGAGGCAGGCAAGCTGATTTTGGAGAAGGTCTCTTTTTCACCAGAGGATGTGATCAAACGTGTGGCAGATCAGATCGGTGTAGCCATCGGGCACAAAGATATCGAAGTGATCTTTACAACCGATCCCGATCTGCCGTTAACGGTGATTGGTGATCCGTTCCGGCTTGAACAGGTGTTATTGAATCTGCTCAGTAATGCGATTAAATTTACGGAGCATGGATATGTAACGTTGCAGGCAGAGGTGCTTTCATTGGAGGCGGAGCGAGTTCAGATCCGTTTTGAAGTAGAGGATACGGGAATTGGAATGTCACCTGAACAATTGGAACGGCTTTTTGTCCCGTTTACTCAAGCGGAACCTTCAACGTATCGAACATATGGTGGTTCTGGTCTTGGGTTGGTCATCTGTTATCTTCTGGTGACCTCCTTGGGAGGGAACTTGCGGGTGGATAGTGTGCTGGGAGAGTACAGTCTGTTCTCATTCGACTTGATATTTGAACTTGCAGATTCGGAAGAAGAAAGTTCCTTCCTGCAAACATACCCTCTTCTATATTGTGCGGATGAGGTGGTTATCGTTGAAGAAGATGAACGGATGGGCGCAAATCTGAAGCAGATACTCTACTCATTCGGAATGAAGCCGAAGCTGTATCCTTCGTTGAACCATATGATGGAAAGTGATTGGTGTGTCTCTCATGTAGATGGGGCAAGTTCCATGTTGATGATGATGGATATGGATGCAGAGGACACCGTCAACGGATCGTTATGGGAAAGTTTCATGAAGCGATTGAACCGAACCAAATTTCAAATGGTGGGTTATACCCATGCCTTTAGTGAAAATGCCCTGTGGAGTGAAGAGAGATCCTTTCGCCCGGATCTCATGATGATCAAACCGATTACACGTCTGGGATTGTTCGAAGTGTTACTTGCACTTCAGGGTGAAGGGCCATTGGAGAAAAAGCGGATGATAGAAGGTGATGAATCTTATTTGCTTAAATCCAAAGGGCACATTCTGATCGCTGAAGATCATGAAATCAATCAACTGGTCATTCGGGCCATGCTGGAACATACCGGATTCAAGGTGACGCTGGCAGACAGTGGCACGGAGGTTTTGAAGAAATTGGATGAACAAACATGGGAACTGATTCTGATGGATCTCTATATGCCAGCTATGAACGGAATTGATGCAGCGCGACACATTCGCAAGATGAGGAAATATGATCGTACACCTATTATTGCGCTTACAGCGAATGGTTTAAAAAGCGAACATGAATTATATCTTGAAGCAGGCATGAATGCCATCCTGACTAAGCCTATACATGAACAACAGCTCGCAGACATTTTGGAAATATGGATTGATCTAAAAGGCATAAGGGAGATCAATGGAATTGATGCAGATAAGGCGATCAGACAGATGGACGGCAAGCCACATATTCTGCAATATGCGCTCACGAAATTCAGAATGGAGTATGGCTCGTTTCAGAAAAAACTGGCGATTCAGCTTCAGCAACAGCAGATTGCTGATGTCATTCGTAGTGTTCATTCTCTTCGAGGCGTAGCTGCGAATCTGCATGCAGTGGACCTGATGTGTGCGGTTCTCCAATTGGAATCGCTCTTGTCCCGTCCGTTATTCAAAGAAGAGGATCTGCGTTCGGCATTGGAGAAGGTACAACAGGAAATTGATAAAATTACCGAGTCCCTGCCATGGTGATCGAATGAAGCTGTGTGGTTTTAAGGTGTGAACTTATATCCGACCCCCCAGATGGTTTGAATGTATTGGGGGTTTTTTGGATTGTCCTCAATTTTTTTGCGAAGCTTGGTAATGTGCACATCGATGGTGCGATCATTAATGTACGCATCAATACCACGAATGGCTTCAATCAGGGCATACCTACTGTAGACCTTGCCAGGATTGAGAATAAACAGCTTCATGATCTCAAATTCGGAAAACGTCATCTCTACGCGCTGGTTATTCAACAGAACAGTTCTTCGGGCCAGATCGAGAGATATTCCGGATTCCTGTTCAGTGACAACAGAGCTGTTCAATATAGAGTAGCGGCGCAATACGGCCTCAATACGTGCCTTCAGCTCCTGCATGCTGAAAGGCTTACATACATAGTCATCAGCCCCATCTGTTAATGATCGAATCCGCTCAGAAACCTCGGTTAATGAAGAGATGACAATAATGGGGATTGCCGTATGTTGGCGCATGAGAGAACAAGGATTCTTATTACCCGAATCAGGGAGCATCAAGTCAAGAAGCAGGATATCAGGCCGCGCTTGAAGCTGTAGAAGACCATCTCTTGCGTTATCGACACGAATAACATCATACCCTTCACCTTGCAAATACAAGGATAATGTATCGCCTAACATGTTGTCGTCCTCTATGATAAGCACTTTCGTCATGATATTCCTTTCTGAACCCCCTTCTTGTAGAAGGACTAAGATCCATGAATTACTTAATATACCTGATATTTAAAACATGTAACATGAAGATGTCAAGACGCTAACATGACTCCAAGAAGGTGAGAGACTCCGATTTAATGCTTGCCAAGATGTGGATCAGCTTCACGCTCGATCAGGCGCATCAGTTTGCGCTCGGTAGCGCTCTCTGGCGCAGGAGTGTAGACACTGCAACGCAGATCGGAACTGCCCTGAACCTGCAACGAAGTCAGATCAAACAACATTTTGCCTGCTTTGGAATGCCTGAATTCGATTAATACGTCCGGGGCACTGCTGACACTGCTTTGTTTCCAAAGGGTATGAAAATCGGGATGTCTGTTCATCATGTCATCCAGAAATAAATTATACCATTCATCATCAACATACTGGCCATAGTAAGCACGAAAAATCGCCAGAAATCCGCTAACAAAATCCTCCCAGTTCACCGCGAGCCTGCGAAACTCCTTTCGATCAAATAACAGACTGATCATATTCCGCTGTTCGGGGGCAATCTGTTCAAAATCCATAAAAACATGCCGGGCTGCATCATTCCAGCCGACAATGTAACAACGCCGATCCGAGATCACGGTAGGGCAGTGATGAAGTTCTTGCAAAATTTTCTGCAAGGAAGGGTGAAGTTGAACCGGTTCTTCTTCCAGTGTGGGCAGCTCTGTATGATGCTCCATGGCGAGCGAAAACAGATACTTTCGTTCATCTGCAGTAAGCCTCAGTGCTGAAGCAATGTTATCCAACACAGAATGGGATACCTGAATATCCCGACCTTGTTCAAGCCAGGTATACCATGTTGTACTCACTCCTGCCAGTTGGGAAACCTCTTCTCTTCTCAGCCCAGGCGTTCTTCTCCGACTTCCAGTGGGTAAACCGACCGATTCGGGAGAAATTTTGGAACGCTGTGTTTTCAGAAAAGTGGACAATGCCTGTAACCTGACATCGTAGTTCAATCCATCACCTTCAATCCTCGTTATCATGGTAGTCATTATACTATTATAATTGACAACTTGTAATAGGATATTCAAAAGTGCACTATTAGTGGCAGAGCGTAAGATTAAGGTAGACAACAGCGCTGAAGGAGGATGGACATGGAACGAGTCGTGATTACAGGTATGGGGGTCATCTCTCCTTTGGGAAATGATGTACATACATTCTGGAATGGATTAATTGAAGGTAGATCAGGTGTATCACATATAGAACATTTTGATACAGCTTCGTACAAAACCAGAATCGCTGGTGTGGTCCGTGATTTTGATGGTGAAGAGCGTTTTGGACGCAAGGAAGCAAGGCGTATGGATCGATTCGTTCAATTTGCTGTTGCTGCTGCGGACCAGGCTGTATCGCAATCGGGTCTTGTGATGGATGAACTGGACCGTGAACGGGTAGGTGTATATATTGGTTCAGGCATAGGCGGAATCCAGACATTGATGGAACAAGGCAAGGTCCTGTCAGATCGGGGACCTGCGCGAGTCAGCCCAACACTGGTACCTATGATGATATCCAATATGGCTGCGGCTATGGTCAGTATGAGGTTTGGTTGCTGGGGACCGACATTATCGCCAGTAACAGCTTGTTCCATTGGAAATACAGCCATTGGAGAGGCTTTTCGGTTAATTCGTCATGGCGGAGCCGATGTCATTATTGCTGGCGGGACAGAAGCGGCTGTAACCGAAGTGTCGCTGGCAAGCTTTGGTAATGCGACAGCGTTATCAACAAGAAATGAAGCCTTCCAAACAGCAAGTCGTCCATTTGATGCGGGAAGAGACGGTTTTGTCATGGCGGAGGGCGCTGGAATTCTGGTTGTGGAATCACTGTCTCATGCACTGGGAAGAGGGGCGAATATTCTTGCCGAAGTGATTGGATATGGTGCCAGTTCAGATGCGTATCATATGGTAGCTACCCACCCGGAAGGACGGGGGGCATATCTGGCGATGAAAGCAGCACTGAAAGAAGCACAGATTGAGCCTGAAGACATTGATGTGATTAACGCTCATGCCACCAGTACGGAGGCGGGTGACCTCTCTGAGACGAGAGCGATTAAGCAACTTTTTGGGACAGGTGCCTATGATATTCCGGTCACAGCGAATAAGTCCATGACGGGACATATGCTTGGTGCAGCTGGTGGTGCGGAGGCGATCTCACTTATCCAAAGTCTGCGGCATGGCATCATTCCTCCAACCATAAACCAGGAGCAGAAGGACCCCGAATGTGATCTGGATTATGTACCAAATGAGGCAAGAAAAGCAGAGTTGCGGATTGGGATGTCTAATTCCTTTGGTTTTGGCGGTCATAATGCGGTTATTGTTCTTCAAAAATATTCTTCTTAAGCCAAAAAGAAAAAGCAGCTTTAAGCAGAAAGAAAGCCGTAACCAAAGAAACAGCGCTGCCTGATGGGGCTGCGCTGTTTCTTTGGTTACTTATGGATCACTCGAAAAACACTGTACCTTGGTTAGCGGCCAAGTGGTTGTACGCCTCAGGAAGAGAGGGATGTTGATTCCGCCATGCCTTTGTTACCTCGGCTCAGCCAGCTTACACGCCAGCGGGATTGCATGAAGAGAACCAGGAACAGGGAAGCTGCTGCAATCAGGCTAAGAATGACAAAACCTGGTGTATAAGATTGATAGCTGCTATACAGTTGACCGAGAATCAGCGGCAGTGCATACCCGCCCAATCCGCCAGCGGCACCCACAATACCTGTCATCAGGCCAATCTCATTGCCAAAACGTTGGGGAACCAGTTGGAACACGGAGCCATTTCCGGCTCCCAGACACATCATACCGAGGAACAACATGACTACTACCACAGGAAGTGGTGGCATGAAGGATACTCCGATCAACATGATGCAGGCTCCTGTGTACAGGAAAGTCAGCATGCGGGTTCCGCCAATTTTGTCTGCCAGGTAACCCCCGACAGGCCGGAAGAAACTGCCTGCGATTACACAGAAGGTGGTAATGTCTGCGGCACGAACAGGAGAGAGCCCATACTGGGTGTTGAAGAAGATGGTGAGATAGTTACATAATCCAACGAAACCACCAAAAGTTACACAATAGAAGGCACAGAATACCCAAGCATCTTTTTGTTTAAGCAGACTTCCGTATTGGGATAATTTCTTGGGTTCAGGCCGGTTAGGGCTATTCTTGGCAAAGATAGAAAAGAGGATGAATACAATAGCGATTGGTATAATAGCAAGTCCGAACACAACTTCCCAGCTGCCAAAATGCGTAGCCAAGCGATTGGCAAACAATGTCGCGAGTACGGTTCCACTGTTACCCGCCCCGGCAATACCCATGGCCAGACCCTGATGCTCCTTGCCATACCATTGGCCTGCCAGAGGTAGCGCAGCAGCAAAGGAAGCGCCTGCGACACCAAGCAAGAGTGCCACCACGTACAGTTGGCTTAAAGAGTCGACCCATAACCAGCCGAGTAATAAAGGAACTAAGGTGACGAGCATCCCGATCTGTGCGGTCAGTTTCGGACCAATATAATCAGACATGAAGCCAAGCACAAGGCGCAGGATGGAGCCGCCGAGAATAGGCAATGCGACCAGATTGGCCTTTTCCAGCGGAGTCATCGGATAATCCAACGCTATGACAACTGCGAGCGGACCAAGCATCCCCCATATCATAAAACTGATGTCAAAATACATAAACGCCCCGAAGAGGGTGGGCTTATGCCCGCTTTTCCAAAAACTTTTGCTCTCCATCATCCATCATCGCTCCTCATCCAATTGAGATCTTCGTGATTTGTCTATGTGCGTGTTAAGGCAGAAAAAGGCCGCAATTCGTCCAGTTAAGAACGATTTGCGGCCCCGTTGCCGACAGGCGGTACACGTCATTGTGTTCCCGCATCTGAGTTGATCACAGCACTGTGATTTTGATTCAAATTATAATCAAGAGAAAATAGGTATGTCAACAAAAATTACATGTAATTTTAAATAATTCATTTTTTATTGTATTCCGGAGTTTTGGTGTTAATTATGTTGACATTATATTCCGATTCCCTTAATCTGAATCTAATATGAATCCACACAAAGGCGTGTGGATTCCGGAGGCAACGGTGCCCTTTTCCGAATCATGGAGAAGGGATTTTTCTGTTTATTTTCAGGTGAGAGAGATAGGGGGGCAGCCCATGAGTAGAAGCAAACTGGTGATTATCGGGAATGGCATGGCTGGAGTGAAGTGTGTCGAAGAGATTATCGCACTGGAGCCTGATACGTATGAGATTGTCATCTACGGCAATGAACCCCGTCCCAACTACAATCGGATCATGTTATCGAAAGTGTTGCAGGGTGAGCATTCGTTACAGGATATCATTATCAATGATTGGACTTGGTATGCCGAGCATCATATACGGCTATGTACAGGTGAAACGGTACACCGCATTGATACCCGTGGAAAATATATAGAGACAGAATCCGGACTAAAAGAAACCTATGATGTCCTGATTCTGGCGACAGGGTCTTCACCTTTTATCCCACCGATTCCGGGGATTGATAAAGAGCGGGTCATGTCCTTCCGAACGATTGATGATTGTACGCGCATGTCTGATTATTCTAAAACCTATCGCAAGGCCGCCGTCATTGGTGGCGGATTACTTGGGCTGGAGGCTGCGCGCGGGTTGCTGCATCTGGGCATGGAAGCTGTGGTGGTCCATAACGCACCTTACATTATGAACCGGCAGTTGGATCAGAAGGCTGCCGCGATGCTTCAACAGGAACTTGAAGCGCAGGGCATGTCTTTTCTTTTGACCAAAAATACGCAGAAAATTACCGGGCGATCGCAGGCCCAGGGGTTGCTATTCACAGATGGTTCCAAGCTTGAAGCTCAGGTTGTCATTGTCGCTGTAGGGATTCGGCCAAATGTGGATCTGGCCAGACGAAGCGGGATCGCCACCAATCGGGCCATTATGGTAGATGACTATATGCGCACCAGTGTACCGGATATATATGCAGTTGGGGAATGTGCCGAACATCGGGGAATCAGTTATGGTCTGGTGGCCCCCTTATACGAACAGGGGAAGGTGCTCGCACGTACGCTCTGTGGACAGGAAACGCCTGAATACAAAGGATCTATTCCCTACTCACAGTTGAAGGTATCGGGGGTTGATGTTTTCTCGGCGGGTGAGATCAGTGGGGAAGGCATGCAGACCGCAATTCAACATCTGGATGGCATTCAAGGCACATACAAAAAAGTGCTGATGCAGGCTGGCAAAGTGCGTGGAGCCATTTTATTTGGAGATACAACCGAAGGAACGGCATTGCTTGGACTTGTGCAACGAGGTGCAGATGTGGCGGAATTGGCTCCGCGTGAAGGCGCCCCCGACCCTGCTGAGATGGCTGCTGCGGCATTATCGGCTCAGGAGACTGTCTGTGCCTGCAACAATGTGACCAAGGCTGCGATAATGAAGGCCATTCAGGAACTGGGTCTGGAAACGGCAGATCAGGTGAAGGAGCAGACCAAGGCGTCAGGTTCATGCGGTGGCTGTCGCCCGATGGTGGCTGCTCTATTGAAACATACGCATAACCTGAAAAATAACGGGGGTACTGGCGTGGTCGCCACACCGGATAAACCTGCTCCAATGCCTGTATGCAGTTGTACGGATCTTGGGCACGCAGAGCTGAGGGAAATCCTGGCTGACATCGATGTTCTGGAGACAGGGCTACCAGACATATCTTTGATCTTGCAAAAGCTGGGTTGGGGTTCGGAGCTTGGTTGCTCGGTATGTCGCCCCGTAATTCATTATTACTTACAGGTATCCGGTGGAACGATGATTGTTCGAGAGATCGAGGCTCACTCAGAGGTTCAGGTGCGCTGGGATGATCAGATCCCGATATCATCCTATGCGAGGGATGCGGGTGGCTTGGCTGCACAACTTCGTGCGCGTTGGATCGACGCAGCGATGCCGTCGCCGGTGAATATGGGAGTCGCACCAGGACCCGGGTCATTGGTGAGCGCACTAGTGCAGGATATCGGCTTGCTGGCTTCACCGGCTGGATGGGAGATATACGCAGGCGGTCACGCAGAACATCCGGTCAAGCAAGGTGGCTTGATTGGGGTGGCTGAAACAGAGATACAAGCGGCAGCACTCGCATCAGCCTGCCTTCAGTGGTATCGCCAAACCGCTTGGTATGATGAGCCGTTATGGGCATGGACGGAACGATTGGGGTTCATGACGATTCGGGAAACGCTGCTGGATGACCAGTTACAGAAGGAACTTGCAGCTACACTTCAAGCTGATATATAGATGAAAGGCGGGGATGGAAAGATGGGATTATCCGTGAGTTCAGAACCAACAGCCTCCAAGCTCTATGTAAAGGAAACCCAGTGTCCGTATTGCAGTGTGCAGTGCAAGATGACTGTTGAAGAACTGGCTGCACCTGTTGCAGGCCAGCATCGTGGTGAGTATAGGGTTCAGGGTGTCCCGAATGAAGCCTCTCAGGGCAGGTTATGTGTGAAGGGCATGAATGCGCATCAACATGCGCTCAGTGGTCAACGATTAATGCATCCGCTCATTCGTCGTAATGGCGAGCTTGAACCCTGTTCCTGGAAGGAGGCCATTCAGACCATCGCAGAGCGGTTTCAGGACTTGAGGGATTCATACGGAGCAGATACGGTCGGAGTCTACGGAGGCGGATCTTTGACAAATGAAACAGCCTATTTGCTCGGTAAGTTCGCCAGAGTTGCATTGGGGACAAAATATATCGACTATAATGGACGGTTCTGCATGTCAGCTGCGGCTTCAGCTGGCAGTAAAGTATTCGGGATGGATCGTGGATTGACGTTCCGTCTGTCCGATATTCCCAATGCAGGTTGTATAGTACTCGCAGGTACCAATATTGCAGAATGCCAACCTACCCTTCTGCCATACTTCAATCAAGCGAAGGAGAATGGAGCCTTCATTATCGTTATTGATCCACGTAAGACGGCAACCGCAGCCATTGCCGATCTTCACTTGCAGGTGAAGCCTGGCAAGGATGCCTTGTTGGCGGATAGCATGTTGAAGGTGATTATGGATGCCGGATTGGTGGCCCCTCATTTTATAGGCGAACGAACGCATGGTTACGAGCAATTGATACAAGGGTTGGCTGATCTGCAACTCGAACAGGCGGCACAAGCGTGCGGGGTTGATCTGGCGCTGATTCGTCAGGCGGCGATGGCTTACGGTGAGGCAGAGACAGGCATGATCATGACAGCACGTGGTGTGGAGCAGCAGACGGATGGGCATATGGCCGTCAGGCACTTTCTGAACTTGGTGCTCGCGACTGGCAAAATTGGTAGAAAAGGCTGCGGATATGGTGCCATCACAGGTCAAGGCAATGGGCAGGGCGGACGGGAGCATGGGCAGAAGGCTGACCAGCTGCCGGGCTATCGATCCATTGAAAATGAAGCCGATCGTGCCTATGTGGCATCCGTCTGGGGTGTGGACCCTGCAAGTTTGCCAGGCAAAGGGGTATCTGCCTACGAGATGATGGAGAAGGTCCATGATCAGGAGATTCGGGCGTTGCTTGTAATGGGCTCCAACCCGGTCGTATCCAACCCCAATGTGCGTTTGGTGGAAGAAGGTCTGCGCAAGCTGGACTTTCTGATCGTGGCAGACTTGTTTCTGTCCGAGACAGCGCGAATGGCTGATCTGGTTCTGCCGGTTACATCTTATATGGAGAATGAAGGTACATTGACCAATCTGGAGGGGCGTGTTCTGCTCCGTGAAAAGGGGCAGCCTGCGCCGGGAGAAACGCTCGATGATTGGGATATATTATGCCGGATTGCCGCACAATTGGGTAAAGCTTCTTATTTTGAATATGAAACTGCTGAGGATATCTTTAATGAGCTTCGGGTGGCGAGTCGTGGCGGAGTGGCTGATTACTATGGCATTACCTATGAGCGTTTGCGTAACGAGAAAGGGGTATACTGGCCGTGTTCTGCCCTGGAGGATCAGGGAGAAGGACTGCTGTTCGGTGAACGATTTGCTCACCCGGATGGCAAAGCGGCATTCACATTTGAATCCAGCCCGGGCTGGAGTGATATATCTTCGGAGTTCCCCTTAATTCTCACCAATGGGCGTGTGCTGCCTCATTATCTTACAGGGGTGCAGACACATCGCAGTCCGGCACTGGCAGCTCGTGAATTGGAGAACTTTGTTGAACTTCACCCGGCTACCGCTGCCCGTTATCGTATTCACGATGGAGAGTGGGTAGAGATTCAATCGACGTACGGAAGCTTCACGGTTCGTTCGCGCATCAAGGATTCGATTCGGGAGGATACCTTGTTCGTGCCGATGCATTGGGGCGGCATTCAGAATGTGAATCGGGCCACCAGACCAGAGTTAGATCCGTTCTGCCGGATGCCTGGGTTCAAGACAGCAGCTGTAACCATTCGACCGTTGCGTCTGGCGAGATGATTCATGCAGGTTTCAGTTTATAAAGGTTCTCAGGCGACATAAACTGTTCTAATGGTAGCTTAGCGGCTGCGCAGTCCATATTTATATGAGACTGTGCAGCTTTTTTTGCGTATATGTACGCAAGTAGGCCATAGTTCCGTGGTTCCACGTAAACATGAGGATTGGCTCATGAATATGGATTGAATTTTAGTTATGATGTTTATTAGGGGTACATATGTACGTATTTTTGATTATATTTTGAGGCCGACAACAGTTTCGAGTTTAGGTTATTACGCATCATGGTATAGATATCGGGGCTTATGGAAGCTTCTTCAAATAGGGCAGGACATAGGGAGGGAACACGGTGAACATATGGATAACGGTAAAAAGTCTGGGTAAGCGCAAGCCGGCACTTGCCAAACAAGCTGCCGAACTTCCGGAAACAACACATACGCTGAGGCAGCTCATTGAGAACATGGTGGCTCTGCAAGTGAAAGTCCTTCAGGACAAGAAGCAACAGGCAGAATTACTCGCCTTCCTCATGCCGGATGAGATTGAGACGCAGGGAGCGACGGGGAAAGTCGGGTTTGGCGCAGTATACAATGAGGGCGCTCCTGATCTGAATAGTGCGATGGAGACAGCTATAACCGCCTATGAGGATGGGTTGTACAAAGTGTTTCTCAACGATGAAGAATTGCAGGAACTGGACAATTCCGTGGTTATACAGGACGGCGACAACGTGGTGTTTGTTCGTTTTACAATGCTTGCCGGACGTCTGTGGTAGAGAACGATGAAGGAGGAGAACAGGATGAATCAGGAAGAACAAGTACAGGTGTATATGGATGAATTGCAGGATAGAGCCAAGTCGTTAACAGGGGTACAGCTTGAGCTGGCAAACTATGTTGTGGAGATCGCCGGGTCTACGTATTTGCGTGGAGATGAAAAGATGTTTTTGAATACAGAAAAATTGCTTGGAAGGCTGGCTGCAGAAACGCAACAACCATTATTCCAGCCACTATTGGATGTGCTCCAGCATCTGGCGAGCGAGTCATTGGTTGCACGATTCCGTTATATCGCTGAGCGTGCGACTCGTTTCCCATATAGTAACAACTATGAACGCCGACCTTTTCGCACATCCGATCCGGAGCAGCATGTAGCACAGGTCATCCGCAAACTGATGGGATTGTTCCGAATGGAGATGAAGAATTTCTCCCTGAGTGAATATGTGTCACTTCGTGAGTACAAGCTGGATTATCTGCATGAGATCCGTTGGGTTCTGGCGGATTGTATCGCATATGAACTGGATCATCAGGGCGGAGATATGAAGCAGGCATTGCACGATATTATCTATGGTGACAATCAGACGGCGCTGTTAACCTATGAAATGATCAAAGGCATATTCATGAGCGATCAGGCAGATGCCTATCAGATGGTGGGTGAGTTGCTCGTTGCAGCAAGGTTGCAGGAAGGGCTGCGCCAAAGCATTGTGGAGCGGATGGATGAAGGAACACTGGAAGCCTATATTTACATATTAAAAATCATCATCGACAACAACCTGATCCGTTTCAGTTCGGTGGTAAGAGCACTCGCCGTATGGACGGGAATTGGCATAGAAGCAGCCAATCAGCGTGTTGCTGCACAGCTGATTGAACAGGCGTATGAGGCGCTTGTGCAACCAGAAGTGCGCGAATCCTGGCAGCAGGAAGCGAACGCCAACAAGCTCTTTATCAGCCTGTGGGCGACAGCGGTCATTGAAGAGAATGAACTGACGAGCAAGATCATCGAGATTATGGATCAAGGCCAATTATATCAGAAGATTGTTGCCCAATACGTACTGGCTAACAGCCAGAACAGGGAGCTTCGTTTGCACATTGCACGTCGTTATCTGGAGGCGCAGGATACCGAGTTGATGCACTGGATTGTGACCAACTATGATGCCATGTATATGTACAACTGGAGTTTCGAGAATGGAGAGAATCAGCGTAGTGTCTACGTGTGGCCATTGCCTGCGCTTGAAGATAAGGCATTGAGACGTCAGGACTTTGATCAATTCAAACAGATGTTGGCTGTCATTCCAAAAGGCGGATCAGGTGGACCATCGGTTGTACTTGAGTATGTTCACTACCGGATTGATACAGATGATGTAGTGAAGAAAATGTTATATCTGGCCGCTTATGATATGGACCCGGAATGGATCGGCGAAGTCATCGCAATCAAGGACCGTTTGAGCCCAGAACTGCGCGGGGAACTGTTGTCCCAGTTTGTTCAGCATCCCGATAATGAGGTGCAAAGACAGTTTGTGTTTGAGAGTTTGTCTGATAAAAGCATCAGTAATCGGGAAAGTGCGCTCTCCAAGGCGAAGCAGCTCACGTTGACGGTTGAAGAGATGAAACAGATGGAGGCGCTGATGAAGCTCAAGACAGGCTCACTTCGTCAGAAGGTTATCCATGTATTGTTACTACAACCCGTGGACCAATTGACGGTTTCACTGAAGCGACTTTTGCAGGCCAAGAGTGAGTTGCAGCGTCTAGGCGCGCTCGAATTGTTGACCGAGATTGCGGCAGATCCGGATCGGGCAGATCAGCAGGAGCAATTGCAGCCATTGGCACAGCTGATTGAGACGCCAACCGCGAAGGAACAGAAGTTGCTCGACAAGCTGACGGATCAGGGGAGTCGCTATACGGCCGCTAATGGGTTTAATTTATTCGATCCGAAGCGACGTGAGCCATTGCTGGATGAGAAGCGTGACCTCAAAGGCCACAGTCCGAAGGATATCTTTACACTTTCTCTGGATAAGACCAGACCATTCCTGCAGGGGCTCGATGAATTAGTGCATGAACACAGGGATCATGAGTATGAAGTGGAGTACTATGCTGGCTATAAAGACACGTTGTTAGTCGGAGCGAGTCTTCGCTCCAAGGTTCCGTATGGAGAGCGGAATGAAATGAAGCAGATGGAACAGTTCCCGCTTCATGACGTATGGGAGAACTATATTCAACATGCTGGGTTTAGCAGTGTGGAACTGATGCAGTTGTATATGGGTATACAGCTCCGGGATTTCAATGGCAAATTGAGTGACCATTACAGTTACTTCCATGATCAGTATGACTATGAAGAACTGCAAAAGATTCCGTTATTGGAAGGCTGGCGCAAGTCGTTTGCCGACCAGATCTATCCTCTGGATGACATCGAAAAGCTACAGCAGATGCTGGATTCGTTAACGTATAAGGATCAGGTAGTGGCACTGATATCGGCGGCATTTCTGGATAGCGATCCGATCGACACGTTTGAAATAGCTGAGAAAACCTGGGCCTCCATCATCGCGAGTATGCCTGCTGATCGACTCGAGAAAGAGTCAGGCATGCTTCATATTCTGACTGGACCTTGGAATTATGTGGTTCGTGGCAAAATCCATGACGATAACAGCTTCAAACGTTTCTTCCAGACAGCCTACCAGTTCGCCAGTCTTGTAGAAAATAGTCAACCGTTGTCCTTGCTGTCACTTGAAGATTTCCTGCGCGCGTACCAGCTGAACCTGATTGATGAACAGGAGATATATCGACAGGTTCTGGTCGGTGGGAATCGTCTGTTGTTTATTCGGGACTTAACATCCACTCGTACAGAAGTGATCGCAAGTGATCCCAAGCTGATTCATTTACGGGATACGGTCGTTAATCGGATTCTGGAGATCGAGCTGACCCGGGGAGAACTCTCTACAGAAGTAAGTACACTTGCCATGAAACTGGAACGAATTGAAGGCATGGAACACTGGGTACATCTGGTCTCGGCGATGGATCAGGATACATTTGTCCGTGGATATATCTACAGTTATGGGGACAACACAACACGTAAAGAGACGTTTAGCTATCTAATTCAGAATTGTCATCCACGGGATGGAGAAGATGAGAAGCGTCTTGGAGAATTACTCCAGAAGTATCCGGTGAATGAGAAAAAATTGCTGGAAGCGGCTATGTACGCCCCGCAGTGGATGGAGATTGTTGCAAAACATCTGGGATGGGAAGGTCTCCGCAGTGCGGCATGGTACTTCCATGCCCATATCAATGAACGCTTTACTGCGGAGAAAGAAACCATCGTGGCCCACTATTCTCCAATCTCACCACAGGACTTTAATGAAGGTGCGTTTGATATCGCTTGGTTTGAAGAAGCCTATGCTGCTGTCGGGGAGGAACGGTTCAATCTTTTATACGATTGCGCCAAGTACATTTCCGGGGGAGCTAACCACCGCAGATCCCAATTGTTCGCAGATGCTGCACTGGGCAAGCTTCGATTGGACGATATGCGTGATTCCGTGTCAGACAAGAGAAACAAGGATCATTTGTTAACCTACAGTTTGATCCCATTCGCCGTAAATCGGGAACAGGATCTGCGTGAGCGATACGACTTCATTCAGAAGTTTCTGTTGCAGAGCAAGCAATTCGGTGCACAACGCCGTGCCAGTGAAGGTGTAGCATCACAGATTGCACTGGGCAATCTCGCTCGTAATGCAGGTTATGCTGATGTTACGCGGCTGATGTGGGACATGGAAGCACGTAAGTTGGATGAGATGAAATCCTTCTTTGAACCTCATGTATTGGATGCTGACACGACAGCACAATTGGTCATTGATGAGGAAGGCCAACCCGAAATGGTTATCGTTAGCAAAGGCAAGACACTCAAATCTGTACCTGCCCGGTTCAAAAAAGATGGATATATCGCTGAACTGAAAGAGCTCAAATCGGATCTGGTGGATCAGTATCGCCGGGCACGGCAGGAGCTGGAACGTTCGATGACTGCTGGAACATCCTTTACACGTGAGGAAATTACCAGTCTGATGCAAAATCCGGTTATACATCCGCTGGTAAGAACGCTTATATTCCAGTCAGGTGACAAGACGGGACGATTCGATGTATCATCCAATGGTTTGGTTGCTCCTGGGCCGGAGGGTACGAACCATGCACTATCGGAACAGGATCAACTGTTGATTGCTCATCCGCTTCATCTGTATCAGAGCGGAAGATGGAGTGAATTCCAGCGGGATCTGTTCACCCGTCAGGAGCGTCAGCCCTTCAAGCAGGTATTCCGTGAGCTGTATCTTCCTAACGAGGACGAATTGGCTAATGGTACGGTGTCTCGTCGATACGCCGGATATCAGATTCAACCGAAAAAAGCAGTAGCTCTGCTTAAAGGACGCCAATGGACTGTCAGTTATGAGGAAGGTCTGCAGAAGGTAAGTTACGAGCACAATCTGATTGCGAATCTCTATGCCATGGCAGATTGGTTCTCACCAGCAGATACGGAGGCACCTACCTTGGAGACGGTGCAGTTCTACGATCGTAAGAGCTACAAACCTGTAGCGCTGCAAGATGTGCCGCTGACGTTCTTCTCGGAAGTTATGCGTGATATCGATCTGGTGGTCAGCGTTGCACATGTGGGAGGCGTAGATCCGGAAGCCAGCCTGACAACAATCGAGATGCGTCACGTCATTGTGAACGAGTCGTTGCGTCTGCTGAAGATCGACAATGTACGTTTGGACGGGAATTACGCACGAATTGATGGTGAATTGGGTGAGTATGCTGTTCATCTGGGGAGTGGTAATGTGTTCAAACAAGCTACAGGTGCACTTCATATTGTTCCGGTGCACAGTCAGCATCGGGGTCGAATCTTCCTGCCATTCCTGGATGAAGATCCGAGAACAGCTGAGATTTTGTCCAAGGTGATGTTGCTCGCCGAAGATAAAAAGATCAAGGACCCGCAGATTCTTGCACAATTACAGAACTAGAAGTGATTGAACAGAAGTGAGCCGCCCCTCTTGGGGCGGTTTTTTATTTGCTACTCCGATTTTAATGTAACTTCGAATCTCAATATAACGAGTGTAGAACAAGAATCATGGATGGGAAGTGGACAATGTGGAGCAATTTCAACATAAAGGCAGCTGAAGAACCTGTTAAAAGGGACCTTAGTTGCTTTTATATTTTTGGATATTTCAATGGACCGGATTGGTTCCGTTTTCAAATAGACTTAGGACCCAGAGTGTGTCGACATATTCCTTAATCTGATAATTAATTGCATTAATTGGTTTATCGGGAGTGGGTCGAACCGACTGTTTTTAAAAGTAAAGAATTTGTTCGAAAGTAGTTACGGAAATGTAAATAATTCGTTTTCTTGTTTTGTTATCTGAATTGTTAATATGGTGATTCCAAAGAACTAGGCTTGTTCTAATCGGTCATTTACCAAATTTAAGGGGATGTAATTCATGATCATGTCGGCTATCGTTAGGAAGCGAAATCTGCTGACTTGCTTGCAGGCTGCAGTTTCAGAAGCCATGTGCAGGACGACCTGAATGCTTGAAAGACTGGGATCAAGCCAGTTTGCATTCCCTTGTATACATGTATTCAATATGTGCACAAGAAAAATGATCAAGAGAGAAGGAGAACTTACAACATGAACAGAAGACTCAATCTGATTTTCCTCAAACGATGGTTTATGTTATTAATCATCGTGGCGGTTGCGGCTATGCCGCTGCACGCCTTCGCCGCGGAGGCGGAATCTGGGGCCAATCGTCCTTGGATGAACAAATCCTTGTCTGCGGAGGAACGCACCGAGCTGCTGCTCAAGGAGATGACGCTGGAGGAGAAAGTTGGATTCGTAACCGGTAAAGTAAATAACTATTATGGTTTCTATAATGATGGATTGGAGCGCCTCGGCATTCCGGCATTACAGATGGCAGACGGACCTGCAGGGGTACGTGTGGCTAACCCGGATGTGCAGGACAAAAAGTCCACGGCACTGCCTGCACCCATCGCGCTTGCCGCTTCCTGGGATACCAATCTGGCCAAGAAATATGGCGATCTGATCGGTCAGGAAGCACACGATACAACACATAATGTAGTGCTCGGCCCTGGGCTGGATATTGCACGTACACCATGGGGTTCCCGGAACTTCGAATCTCTCGGGGAAGATCCGCTACTGGCTTCGGGCATGGGTGCAGCGTATGTGAACGGGATTCAAAGTAATCCGGTTATCGCTACAGCGAAACACTATATCCTGAACAACCAGGAGACGGAACGTTTCACGACCAATGCAACAGCCAGCGAACGTGCCATTCAGGAAGTCTATGCACGTCCATTCCAAGCGATGGTTGAAAAAGCGGATCTTGGTTCTGCAATGTGTTCATTTAACCAGGTGAACGGTACATACGCTTGTGAGAACAAGAAGATGCTGACCGATGTCCTCAAGGACCAGTTCGGCTTCGAAGGGTTTGTCATGAGTGACTACGGTGCAAACTTCAGCACAGCCAAATCCGCCAATGCGGGTCTGGATCTGGAGACACCTGGAGAGCCGTATGGCAAATGGGGAGACAAATTGCTGGAAGCCGTGAACAATGGCGAAGTCAGCGAGCAAACCATTGATGAGAAGGTTAGACGCATTTTGCTTCAAATGTTCGATAAAGGGCTGTTCGATAACCCTGTAACGAATACACAAATCAATGCCAAGAAAGACGGCAAACAGGCACGTGAAATTGCAGAAGAGAGCATGGTTCTTTTGCAAAACAACGATAATGTATTGCCGCTGTCCAAGAAAAACGTGAAATCCATCGCTGTCATCGGACCGGATGCAGATAACGCATCTGCTGCTGGTGGAGGTAGCAGTCTCGTTAATCCGACGTATACGGTGAGCCCGCTTGAAGGGATTCGTAACCGTGCAGGAAACGGTGTAGATGTGCAATATGCAGCCGGAACCGATCCAATCTCGGCAGGAGATGCGTTTAACGGACCGTCCGCGGTACCATCCACGCTCTTGTCTCCAGCGGGTGTTAACGAAAGTGGTTCAGACAATGCGAAAAACGGACTGCATGCCGAATATTGGACGAACAAGGACATGGAGGGCAATCCTGAACTGGTCCGCACGGATAATCAGGTGAACATGAATCTTGGATTTTACAACTATGAAGGCTTCAATGCACAGTCGTCTAAACTTCCGGTGACGCCAACGAAGTTTAATAGCAAAATGTCCGCTCGTTGGACAGGTTCCATTACGGCACCGAAAACAGGTGATTACAAACTGTCTCTGACCAGTCTGGGTTCTGCAAAACTATACGTGGATGATCAGCTGCTGGTAGACAATCAAGGTGCAACACTGAGCACTACAAAGAAAGAAATCACGCTTAAAGAAGGCGAGTCTCACAACATTCGGATTGAATATCGTACAGATTTCCCGGTACAAACCAGTCATGATATGGGAGCTCAGGTTCGTTTCGGCTGGGAAGCTCCAGAAGATGCTGTTGATGCCAAGATGCAAAAAGCAGTTGAGTTGGCGAAAAAATCCGATGTTGCCGTTGTGGTAACTCGCACGTATGACAGTGAAGGTTACGTAGACCGTTCCGACCTGGAACTGCCGAATAACCAGGAGCAGCTGATCCGCAAGGTAGCGGCAGCCAATCCAAAAACGATCGTGGTTCAAATGAGTGGTCGCGCTGTTGAAATGGATTCCTGGCAAAAAGAAGTGCCATCCATCGTTCAGGCTTGGTATGCAGGTCAGGAACAAGGTAATGCAGTGGCACGTGTTCTGTTCGGCGATGTGAATCCATCCGGTAAGTTGCCGGTGACGTTCCCATCAGATGATTCCCAAACTCCGGTATCCACTGCGGAACAATTCCCGGGTGTGAATGGGGTGGGCAACTACTCCGAAGGTATCTTTGTAGGGTATAAAGGATATGACAAAGAAGGCATGACACCGGCGTTTGCCTTTGGACACGGACTGTCTTATACCGATTTTAATTATCGTAATCTGCATGTGAAAAACACAGGCAAAGGCGACAAAGCAACCGTAGAAGTATCCCTGAACTTACGTAACACCGGTAAAGTTGCCGGTGCGGAAGTTGTACAGGTCTATGTCGGCAACCTGCCAACCAAAGTTGAAACGCCAGAGAAGCAGCTTGCTGGCTGGGCGAAGGTTGATCTGAAAGCAGGCAAGCAGCAACGGGTCAACATTCAACTGGATCGCAGCGCATTGTCCTACTGGGATGAAACATCGCATGAATGGGTAATGCCTAAGGGTAAAGTCCAAGTGTATGTTGGCAGTGCATCGGATGATATCCGTCTGACAGGCAGTGTGAATATCGGAAGCAAGTCCGGTAAATAAAATTGCAATCAGGGAGATTGGAAGGTTGTTCTCCCAGTGAAGTTATTTTCGTCAAATGCAGTTTGTTCTAATTCATATAGATTAGGAAAATGAGTCGTGGCCTAGTGGCCGCGGCTTTTTCCACAATGGAAGGAGAGTGAAGCGTGATGAACATAGGCTGGGGAGAGTATCCCAAACGATGGATAATCCTATTGATCGCAGCTGTTTGTTGTGTCGGTATAGGAAGCTGGCTTATCTTCAACCGAAGTGAACAACCCGCTCCGCCACCGGTTATGGACAAACAGAGAACGGCCGAAGTCTGGTTAACCACGGGAGATCAGCAAAATCTGCTTACACCACAGAAACCCATTCCAATTACAGATCAACATGATGCAGACACAAGCTCTTCAGATTCTACAACGCAGGAGTCTGATACTTCCCCGTCGGAGTTTAGCATACAGATTGATCCGGACAAGAACTACCAGACCATGGATGGTTTCGGCGCAGCGATGACGGGTTCATCTGCGCATCTGATTAATCAGCTTCCAGAGGAGCAGCAAGAGCAACTGCTGAAGGAACTGTTTACGACGAAAGGCTTGAATATGGATATGGTGCGTCACACGATTGGTGCCTCCGATTATTCGGTAGATGAATCAGGCGCGGCTTCAAGTTATACCTATGATGATATCGAGTCCGGCACGGATTATGACATGGAACACTTTTCGATCGATAAAGATCAGGAAGTTGTGAATATGCTGAAGAGTGTGACTGAGCTGAAACCGGATCTTAACGTACTGGGCACACCGTGGACGGCTCCGGCCTGGATGAAGTATGGGGAGAAGACCACGAACGGTTGGTATCTGGATTACAACGATCCTCAGGTGTACGAAGCGTACGCAAGATATTTTGTGAAATATATCAAAGCTTATCAGACAAAGGGCATTCCCATCTACGGGATCACGTTGCAAAATGAACCGGAGTTCACCTCGGACAAATATCCGAGTATGAGTATGGGAGCTGAAGAACAAGCGATGTTCATACGGGATTATCTAGGCCCTGCGCTACAGGATGCGGGACTGGATACGCGAATCATCGCGTATGATCATAACTGGGATCAGGCGGTTGAATATACCAGCAAGGTGCTCGGTGATGAGCAGGCTGCTGTCTACATCGATGGATCTGCTTTCCACTGTTATGCAGGTGATCCATCGGCCATGTCGGAAGTGCATGAGCGCTTCCCGGACAAAAATATCTATTTTACCGAATGTAGTGGTGGGGAGTGGAGTCCTGATTTTGGCGAGAATCTGAGCTGGCAGATGTCCAATCTCATCATTGGTGCACCTCGCAACTGGGCGAAAAATGTTCTGCTCTGGAACATCGTACTCGATCCGCAAGGTGGACCTACGAATGGTGGCTGTGAGAACTGTCGTGGGGTTGTGACAATTGACCCGGACAGTGATGAAATCACTAGAAATGTCGAGTATTATGCGTTAGGCCACATCAGCCGTTATGTACGTCCGGGAGCTGTGAGAGTTGCTTCCACGCAAGAACAGGGCAAGATCGAGAACGTAACCTTCCGCAATCCGGATGGAACGATGGTGCTAGTTGCGGCTAACACGGGCGAGGCAGAAGTTTCCTTTGATGTAGTCATAGATGGAGATTTATTTCGATATATACTGCCATCCCAATCGGCAGCAACCTTCCGTTGGAAGCCAAAAACGGAGGTAGAACGTTGACTCAAGATTGGAAATTATGGGTACAGATTGAATGATGGACATGGTAAAATAAACGTAGAGTTATTTCAAATTTGATCTATCAAACAAGTCCGATCCCAAGATCGGACTTTTACATAACCTTTTACTAGAAAAGGAGAATACGTTGGACATGTTAGTCGTTGCATATCGGGAACAGGATCATGACAAGTTGGTTGGAATCTGGGAGAGTGCTGTGCGGGCAACCCATACGTTTTTGGAAGAGCATCACATTCAGTTCTATAAAAAAGTGGTGAGTGATGTGTTGCAGCACAGGCAAGTCGAGGTTTGGGAAGCGCTGAATACAGAGCAACAACCCGTAGGTTTTATTGGTTTGGATGATAACTTTATCGAAATGTTGTTTGTAGATCCGAGTCAACACGGACAGGGTCTGGGACGTCTGCTCATAGACCATACCTTCAAAATCAAAGGCCGTCACCTCAAGGTGGATGTTAATGAGCAGAATACTGGAGCAGCCCGATTCTATGAAAAAATGGGATTTGTACAGACAGGTCGTTCCGAATTGGACGGTTCCGGTAATCCGTTTCCGCTGTTGCATCTGGAGATCCAACAGGAACAGGCTGAGAGATTGTCGTAATGGATAGACCATGAGTTATAAATGACCAGGATGAGGAGTGTGCAGGATGACACAGATCAAGGTGACACCGGAACAACTGGAGACGGTCAGTGGGCAGTTCGCTCAGGCACATCAGCAATTATCGAGATTCATGTCCACATTGGACGGCAAGATGAGTGTCATGCGGAGCAACTGGGATGGGATGGAACGGGAACGCTTCTATAACGATTATTCAACGGCTCAAGGCACGATGAAATCTGTTCTGGAACTGGTTCTGTCCATTCAGTCGGAGCTTAAGAAAATTGCCGAGCGTTTCCGCACGACAGATGAAGAGGCGGTGAGCCAGGCAATCATGACGGCGCTGACCGCAGCGCGGGCGCTATCAACCATGGGCAAAAATAAAGGCGATGATCTGGACAAAACGCCAGGTCCACCAAAGAACATGGATGAATGGGCTGAGAAGGATGCCGAGAAATACCAAAACTATGAGGAAATGCTGAAGAAAGCCAAAGAGATGGGGGACGAAGAACTGGCACAGCAGATTCAGGCCAGCATGAACATCATTCGGCTTCAGTATGAAGATGTAATCTATCAGACTGACCCCAATACGGGCAAGACGGTGAAAATTACCGAGGATTCCATCGTAGGTACGTATCAGGTGAAAAGCGACAAGGGCGAAACGACTACCATCAGTCTGGATAAACAGGGCAATGTGGTGGACTATAGCAAAGATACGGAAAAGTATAGGTATTCGGAGCAAACGCACACGACTAGTCAAGGCGAGCATCTCTTTGGCAAAGCAGCACAAACGGCTACAGCCTACGGCATTGGTCTGCTGCTCACAAGCAAGACGGGCTCTGCCTTCACGGAACATGCGACAGGACTAGGTTCATCCTTCGTCGCGGACAAATTCCTGTTCTCCGTGCCGGAGGAAGGCGAGACACGTACGATGATCTACCGTACCAATAAGGAAACGGGCAAAATGGAAAATATGATCGTGGTCACGCGTGGCGACAACGATATTGAATATACTCCGTGGCGGGATTACTTCTAAGCCACGGATGAGGTTGGCAAGCGAGCAACGCAGGGGTACCGGGTTGTGGCCTGCTTGCCGACCCACCGCCTGGAGCCATGTGGTTGGATAACACATGGCTATGCGTGTGGAGGGCAGGCAGCTTATCCGTGAGCCTGCCCATAGAGAAACACCCCGGCAACCTTCTCCCTGAGATGAGATGGGAAGGATGCCGGGGTGTTTATAGTTTTGCTTACCGATTCGCCACGGTCAATGGACCGGGCTGGAAGGGACTCTTTTTTTGCCAGAGATTAATGGGTCTCTTCATCCAGAAACGGTTTGTTCACCGCATAATACATAAAGCCCATCAGCAGCACACCACCAACCAGATTACCCAAGGTCACGGGAACCAGGTTGTGAAGCACACCTTCAAATGAGATCGTCCCCGGGTGGTTCAGCACAAGTGCAATCGCGAACGTACACATATTGGCGATGCTGTGCTCGTATCCCGAGATGAAGAAGCAAAATACAAAGAGCATCATGGCAAACATTTTGGCTCCATTCTCCTTCATGAACATCGGCACAAAGAACGCCATACATACAAGCCAGTTACACAAAATTCCCCGGAAAAAGAGCTGCATCGTCGGAACTTCCATCTTGTGCTCCACCACGCTTAACAGAAAACCATTCACCTGGGACGAGTCGAACAATCCCGTCAGGTAGATTAACAGGGCAAACACGGCTGCGCCCATCAGGTTACCGCTATAACTTGCAATCCACAGCTTGATAACTTCGAACCAGCGCAGTTTCTTGCGCAGCGCCGCATACGTGTAATAAAACGTATTGCCCGTGAACAGGTCACCCCCGCCATAGGCGATCAGAATGATGGCCGCTCCAAACGTAATTGCTGCCATCGGATAGGTAAACGGGGACTGCTCCATATAAAAGAAGTTACCTGTCTTAAACGCCACGATGACGCCGAATCCGATAAACATACTGGCCAGCATGGAGCGTGCAAGGTACCTAATTAAGCTTTGTTTGTAAATCTTGTGTTTCTTCAAAGCTAGTTGTTCCACGTTGCGTAAAGCTTCCGTTTCCATAATTCTCCTCCAATAGCATGGTGTCTTGCTTACCATTATAACGAAATTATGGAAATTGGGGAGGGGGACTTGGTTTATTGATTATAACTTCCTTGATTCGAATGCAGTACCCGCATTGCAGAAGAGCCAAAATCAGGATCGGATTGAAGCGATTCTAACGCGGATGCTGCACCATTAACTTGTTGATGTGCAACAAGAATAGCAAAGGCCGCTCCTCTGACTAATATGTAGGCATTTCCCTCCAGAACTTCCTGAGCCAATTGAATCTCGGCTTCTGTAATGGGCAATAGAGCGAGAGTTTGCAAGACGTAATTCTGTACATCCTCATCTTCTTCTGAGTCACGAACAAGTTGCGCGGCAGCATGAAGGATTTCACCCAGAAGAGCAGAGGAGCCTGCCATCCCTAAAGCTCGCCATGCTTCGATACGGATGAGATCCTCTTCATGTGTATCCATGCCAATAGCGAGAACTTGCTGAGTCAGGTGATCATCGGTTAGTTCGATCAGATCACGAAGTGCTTGTAGTTTTTCTTCTCCGCTAATTTCGTTAAAATCAGGGTGTTCATTGTTGTTACTATGATTTAAATCAGACATGTCAGACATATCCTACCGTTCACCTCCAGAGTTATATTATGGCTTGGGCGGAAGAATGATTGGACGGGCAGCCAAGGCTTCTTCCACAATCTGTTCAGGCGTCAGGTCTCGATCATCCCAGAAAATCAAATTGCTGATTTCCGCATGTGGAACCTGCTGCTGTAGCTCCGTCAATATGTCATCCAACTCGGCTTCCGTTCCTTCAGAGTCCATCAGTTTGCGAACCAATTCTACCAAATGTAATCTATTGTCCATATCGATACCTCCTGAATGATTCATAGCGTGAACCAACTAGTCTGTCATGGGCTGATTCAATGGATCATATATAATGAGCACCGGAAAAAATTTGGGCTCAAGCATCAGACTAATGCGTTGTTCGTCTTGATCAGTATATGAAATGATATAGTTCCCGAAATGAGACTCGTAGTTGAAGTCTTGGAATTGAAAGGAATGTTCAGGATACTTTATCTTCACATATAACGTAGTAACTCCTCGGGCTAAGGTTTCTTTTAACATAGGAATTTGGGCCACAATGATAATAGCAATAAGAAAAATTAGTATACGTTTAGCGAGACGGGTCAGATGGATTCACCCCATTATCGTAAATCAATTTTCAATAATTCATGAAAGCCCATCTCAAAATAGATGTCATTCAATCCGTATAGCCAGATTACCAAACTGCTCGCCTTTTTCCATACGTTTAAATGCTTTTGCTACGTCTTGCAACGGATATACGCCATCAATTACAGGATGTATGTCCTGTTGCTCCACCCATTGCAGCATCTGGACAAACTCCTCACGGCTGCCCATAGAGGTGCCGATCAGACTGATCTGCGGGAAGAAAATAGAGCGAATGGGTACGGTCAGATCATCCCCCGAGCTTGCACCATACATCACGATACGTCCACCTGGTCTGATTATATCAAAATATTTTGGGAACATGGCTTGTCCGATGCTATCCAAGATGATGTCCACAGGTTCCAGATCGTTCTGCAAACGCCAATCGGCATGACTATCCAGTGCATGGGTAGCACCCAAGCGCAGTGCCTCATTTCTTTTGGCTTCACTTCTGGAGGTGACGGTCACCTTGGCACCAGCCGCTACTGCCATGAGCAGGGCGTAAGTTGCTACACCACCGCCAATGCCGGGAATGAGCGCATGTTCACCTTGCTTTAATACGCCGCAAGTGAATAAGGCGCGATAGGCCGTCAGCGCTGAAAGGGACAGCACGCCTGCTTCCTCCCAGGATAGGTGGGCTGGCTTAGGCAGGGCATTTGCAGCAGGCAACGTTATATATTGCGCGAGCGTTCCATCCGTAGGGCCACCAACAATATCGGGTACGGTCGGCACTTCAGATGAATATTCCCAACCGAGTGTAGGATGGATAATGACTTCATCACCTATCGCGAACCCTCTTACGCCTTCGCCAATCGCTACGATAATACCTGCTCCATCGGAACCGGGAATGAGCGGGGTAGCCTGGGTTCCGCGTCCTGCCATGATGAATAGATCCCGATGGTTGATTCCAGCGGATTTTAGTTGGATCTGCACTTCCCCGGCTTCTGGTGCCCGAGATATTGACTCTTTATATTGAAGACCTGCAAGGCCGCTTTGGCCTGAATGGATAATAGCTCTCATGTTCAATATTCCTCCTGTCTGTGTAGCCAGATTTCACTACTGAGCCTCATTGTACAGACGGAGCAGATTCACGTAAAATGAACAAAAATGATTGTCAGTATCATTGAAAATAATAGATAAGCACTTTGCATGAATCGGATGATGCAGAATGCCGATATAACGACGAGCAGGTGATCAGGGTATGGATGCAGGTGATTTGAAAATATTTCAGGCGGTTGCCCGCGAAGGTAGTATCAGTAAAGCTGCACTCTCACTTAATTATGTGCAGTCCAATGTAACAACACGGATTAAACAGTTGGAGACTCAACTGCAAGTACCGCTATTTCATCGTTCCAATCGGGGGATGTCGCTTACACCAGCAGGCGAGAACCTGCTTGGGTATGCGGATAGAATATTGGAATTATTATATGAAGCAGAGCAAGCCACGCAAGTGGGTAACCCACCAGCTGGCATGCTTCGTCTAGGTGCCATAGAGACAGCAGCTTCCACTTTTCTGACGCCGCTCTTGGCTGAATATACTTCATGCTACCCGGAAGTACAACATTCGCTTGTCACGGGTGGGACCCATGAACTGAACCAGAAGGTCAGCCAACATGAATTGCATGGAGCCTTAATATATGGCCCGATTGATCATTCTGAGCTGAACTATATGAAGATGTATGACGAGGAATTGGTGTTGATCGCTGAACCTGGAGCGCATGAGATGTACACGTTATTGTCCAGGCCGATGTTGTTTTTTGAGATCGGATGCACACATCGCGATCAGGCGGAATCCTTTTTGAAAGATCAGGGTATCCACACGCTTAACATCATGGAATATGGAACACTGGACACGATTCTGAATGGTGTATCTGCCGGGCTCGGTGTATCATTGCTGCCACGTTCTTCGGTTACCAAAGCAGAATCAAGAGGTGAGATTGCAGTGTTATCTTTGCCCGATCCTTATTGCCGGTTGGAAGTAGGATTTGTGTATTCCCGTGGTGAACATATATCTAGTGCGCTCTGCGCTTTGGTTGAGATTATTACAGAACCAGAATTATAAGAGGTTAATCAAAAGTTCGCTTTTGAACACACATTATAAAGGAGTGAATGACTTTGGAGGATACTGTTTTAACGTTGGCTGATGCCTTTAATCAGTCAGACTTTATTGTAGGCGGTCACGGCAGTCGCCAAGTGAAGGTACTTCAGAACGTACTGGAGCAGATCGATGGGGAGTTGTTTAGTGACCACTACGGCAACGGCCCCCTCATTGAAGAATTTCAGCAACAGATGGCTGACGTTCTTGGCAAGGAATCGGCGGTGTTTTTCCCAAGTGGAACGATGGCGCAGCAGATTGCATTACGGATTTGGTGTGACCGCAAAGGGATAAAGCGAGTAGCTTATCACCCTCTGTGTCATCTTGAAATCCATGAGGAAGACGGACTGAAAGAGTTGCATCAGATTGAATCAATTTTACTTGCGGACAAGGATCGCTTGATTCGTTTGGAAGATGTACAAGCGCTTGATCAGGACATTGCCTGTCTGCTGTTGGAACTTCCGCAACGTGAGATTGGTGGGCAATTGCCAGCATATGAAGAACTGGAAGCGATCTCGGCCTATTGCCGTGAACTCGGGATTAAGCTGCATCTGGACGGGGCGCGTCTGTTTGAAATTACTCCCTATTACCAGAAGACTCCTGCGGAGATTTGCAGTCTGTTTGATACGGTGTATGTTTCCTTTTACAAAGGAATTGGAGGCATTGCGGGAGCCATATTGGCGGGAGATCCCGATGTGATGCAGGAATCGAAAGTATGGAAACGGCGGCACGGCGGTGATCTGATCGGTCTGTATCCGTATATTCTGAGTTCCCAGTATTATTTCAATGAACGGATTGGCAAAATGGAGCTGTATTACGAGCAGGCTCAAGAACTCGCCTCCCTATTGAATGCGTGTCACGGGATACAAACGTTGCCCGAGGTACCGGTATCGAATATGTTCCATGTACACTTTGAGCTCGCTGCTGCCGAAGTTGAACCCATTCTTGTGCAAATGGCTCAGCAGTATGGCATAGGAATGACTTCATATCTGAACAAAACGAGTGGGAACAGCTGTGCCTTTGAATTGTCTACGGGTGATCGTTATGAGAAAATTCCCCAGGATAAACTGCGTGCAGCACTGGAATGGCTGGATCAAGCGTTGCGTAAACAAGTGAGATAAGAAGTTGATTTTAGTGTTCGACTCTTTTTTGGGTAATGTGTTGCGCTTTAAGCAGGAATATTGAATTCAAAACGGCTGATCAGTGGGGAAAAGTATCTTAAGGGGGAGTTCAAGTGACGTCGATAGAATTGGAACCGATTCGTGATCTTTTGGTGAAAGCCTACGATACAACAATGGGAGAAGGATGTACTCCTGAGACGCAACAGAGCATTGAGGATTTTGAGCAAAAGCATAATGTGAAACTGCCCGGAGCGTATCGTGCACTTTTGCTTGAATTCGGTGCATGTAATTTCGGCGATCCTGCCTTGTATTCGGTGAAAGAACTGAGCTGGGCTTATCCTGAATTTCTGGAAGTGTACCATGAATATGAGGAAGAATATGAGTTGCCAGCTGACCTTCAACCTTTCCCGATTGGTGGATTTGGTGAAGGAAGTATGGCTATACTGGATCAGACCTCCGGCAAGGTGCTGATGTTGATACACGATGCAGGGGAAACTCCTCTGCGGGAAATTGCTGTGGACTTTAATGAATTGATGACGATGCTGGCTGAGTCGGCAATCTGGGTTCAGGAACAAATGAATTAACAGGGTAGACGGAAGGAAGCGCAACAGACTTATGGATATTCGAAAGTTAAGATACTTTATCACCGTGGCAGAAGAACTTCATTTCCACCGTGCAGCGGAAAAATTAAATATGACGCAACCACCGCTGAGCCAGCAGATTCAGAATCTGGAGGAAGAGCTTGGCGTAAAGTTATTGGAACGTACGAGGAAAATGGTTCGTCTCACCCCGGCAGGTGCCGTATTTCTGGAACAGGCCAGACTGATCATGGCCCAGCTCGAACGATCCATTCAGCTTACGCAAAAGGCAGATCAGGGCATCATCGGGCATATATCCGTAGCTTTCGTGGATTCGGCTTCGGGGAGCATTATGGTGGATGTCCTTAGGAAATTTCGTGCTGCGTATCCGCAGATTGAATTGACGCTGCGTGAGATGACTTCATCCCAACAATTGCAGGCACTGGAAGACGGACAGATCCATATTGGATTTTTGCGATATCAGGAAGATACCCGCCATGTCTCGTTCCGCCCCTGCCAGATGGAAACGTTGATTGCCGTGTTGCCAGATCATCACCCGGTGGCTTCTCAGACTCAAGTTTCAATTCGAGAACTGGCGGATGAAGATTTCATTTTATTCCCACGGCATCTGGGTTCTCCGTTCCATCGTCTCGTTCTGGATTATTGCAGGGAGCATGGCGTAGATCCTCGAATTACACAGGAAGCGATCCAAATGTATACGATTGTGAATCTCGTTGCGGCTGGCATGGGCATTTCCATTGTTCCGTCATCGGTGGATGTGTTCCAGCGGAAGGGTGTAGTCTTTCTTCCATTAGAAGAAAATCCGCCCTCCGTACCGTTGTATACGGCATGGCGGACGGATATGAATCAGGAAGTGGTTTCCCGCTTTATAAGCATTGTTGAGGGGGAATATGAGTTGCACTAAAGGTTATTTACACTTACACTGCGATGACAGAACAATCTTCCAATCGCTGTTATCCCCAGATTTTTTCGATCCCTTTTCTCAAGGGGAAAATCTGGTGATAAAGGCGAGGTGTATGCTTTCGAAGTAGCTTTCTTGCAGAAAGCTTTTAGCTCCGCTTTTTCAGGTTTTTCTGTCCTCTCCGTTATCGTGTAAATGATTAGTTCAACTTAGTATGGTCTGAGTAGTAAAAAAGAAACTATCCCGTCTTGGCTGGATCACGCTCAATCCACGGATTCAATATTTCATCAATATGAGACATGATCGCAGAGTCCAGTTTCACACCGGAGGCTTTTACATTTTCAAGTACCTGCTCTGGTCGGGATGCACCGATAATGACGGAACTCACATACGAATGTTGTAGAACCCACGCCACAGCGAGTTGAGGAAGAGTTAGACCAATCTCTTTAGCGAGTGGAACAAGCTGTTGCACAGCGGTAAGAACATCTTCACGTAACCACTGACCAGCCAGTTTATTGAAAAAGGGTGCTCCTGCCTCAGCAGCTGCACGTGATCCGGTGGGCAATGCTTCGTTAGGCGCATACTTGCCTGATAGTATACCCTGAGCCAGAGGAGACCATGTAATCTGCCCAAGTCCTGCTTGGTCGCTTGCAGGTACGACTTCTTGTTCAATCACACGCCATAACATTGAATACTGGGGCTGACTTGCAATGAAGGGGACATGAAGTTCCCGCGCCAAAGCGGCTCCTCTTGCAATCTGATCTGCGTTCCATTCGCTGACGCCAATGTAATGAACTTTGCCCTGACGGACCAGATCGGCAAACGCCAGAAACGTCTCTTCCAGCGGAGTGTTGTAATCATAACGGTGAGCGTAATAAACATCGATATAATCAGTCTGTAACCGCCGTAATGAACCATTGCAGGCTTCCATGATGTGTTTACGTGAAAGTCCGCGGTCATTATGACCTGAGCCAGTAGGGTGACAGACTTTGGTGCACAGTTCAATACTCTCTCTTCGTATATCTTTGAGAGCCTGTCCCAAGACAGTTTCTGCCTTGGTATTCGAGTACACGTCTGCCGTATCAAATGTGGTAATACCTGCATCCAATGCGGTTCGCACACAAGCTTCTGCTATTCCATCCTTGACTTGCGCTCCATGCGTAATCCAGTTACCGAGTGAAATCTCACTGACGGTTAATCCACTGTTTCCTAATTTGCGATATTCCATTCATGTCGCCTCCCTAAGTCATCTGGACTCCATTGTATCAATGGCAGATTAATAGGTGAAATATCTTTTAACCTCGTCTTTGATACGAAAAAAGTATCAGTGAATCTACATTTTCTCCTGGAGATATTTGCGATAGAGAGCGGGCGTAATTTCCTCGAACTTTTTGAATATTTTGATAAAATATCCCGATTCATTAAATCCCAGCTCATCACTGATCTGTGAGACAGGCATGTCGGTGACCTCTAGCAATTGTTTAGCCCACTTAATCTTGAGTTTTGCCAAGTAGGTTGTGAAGTTCTCACCGGTTTCCTTGGCAAACAGTCTGCTGAAATAACTCGGACTCAGGTGGCATAGATCGGCCATTTGTTTGAGTGAAACTTGTTCGCTTTTGTGACTGTGAATGTACTCAAAAGCAGGCTGGAGCACCGGGCTGGAGCTTTCCGCATCACTTGGGCTGTTCTTCAGATAAGCATCCGCAATGGCATTGGTCATCTCTTTTTTGATTGACTCGATATTGCGAATGGAGTACCCGGGCAGAATGGTGGAGAGGTTTAGAGACTCCTGATTGCCTGAAGCTTTCTCAAACATTTCAACTAACAGATTTTTGTTAAGCGCTTCTTCCACAATGTAGTTGCAGAGCAGGGATAACATGTTGGAGATTTTCACAATCTCTTCATAGGTCATTACAGGCAGCTGGGCGTAATCATCTTTTAATTCCTCCAGCTTGGCTGCATGCATGGGTACGTTTTTGGACGTGACAATTTGCTCCAATTCGCTACCCTTTTCCGGATCGGCGAGTTTCACTTGTCCTGCCATGACGGCGCCGATATATTTGCCATCAATCGTGATCGGAATCGCGATATCAATAATATTGAAATGGCATAGATATACATAAGGCTCATTCAACCGAACGGCTTCCAGACCACCGCGTGAATCACATTTTTGACAATAGGGGAGAAGCTCAGGGTCTTTACGCACATTCTGGCAGAAGGCCTGACAGCTGCTGTGACTGGTTACGGGAATGCCTTTATAATCAACGGTGAGGATCGCCAGTTTGGTTACTGTTGCGAGAGAATCTTGTAGACGCTTCCATTTATTAAGGTCGAGAATTTTGTTGATATGCAGATATTCTTTGATCATTGGTGCAACCTCCATAGGCTAACCTGAATCATAATTTAGGCCGTTAAAAGTTAGCAAGTTGTACATATTAAGATGTAATGATGACGGGTAATGTATAATGGGAGGTCAAAATTCAACCATCTCATGACAATAAGATACCATGATTGTGCCAAAAAGCAAAAAATTACGATTGTAAATTATAATAATTTGTTATCAAAGTCCACTGTAAACCTGCTGCTCATGCGTTATATTAAGGTCAATTGTAAGAAATTAAAATTTGATGTAATCACTACACTATTTCATATCCTTAGGAGGTATATATTATTATGAGAAAAGCATTTATCAGCCCAACCAAATATGTACAAGGCGAAGACGAGTTGTTGAACCTGGGGTATTTTGTTAAATCCTTCGGAGAATCTGCCTTGTTAATCGCACATCCGGATGATGTTCAGCGTGTCAAAGCAAAGCTGGATGCAACAGCGGAGAAATTCAATATTACGTTTGTTGAAAGCGGTTTTAAAGGGGAATGTTCCCGCGAGGAAGTTGCCCGTCTGCAAGCAATCGCGAAGGAAAAAGGATGTGACTCTACCATCGGTCTTGGTGGCGGTAAAGCGATCGATGCTGCCAAATGTGTAGCTGAAGGTGAAGCACTAATCATCTGCCCAACGATTGCGGCAACAGACGCACCGACAAGTCACTCCGCTGTATTGTACACACCAGAAGGTGCTTTTGATGACTATGCTTATTTCAAACAAAGCCCAAGTGTGGTTCTCGTTGATACAACGGTAATTGCGAATGCACCAACACGCTTCCTGGTATCCGGTATGGGAGATGCGCTCTCTACATACTTCGAAGCAAGAGCAACAGCGAAATCCTATTCCCGTGTAAACGCAAGTCTGCCAATGGGTTCCCGCGAAGGATATACCCCATCTGCAGTAGGTACCAATGCGGCACTCGCATTGGCAAAATTGTGTTATGAAATGCTGCTGACTGACGGTGCAAAAGCAAAAGTAGCCAGTGACAGCAACGTTGTGACTCAAGCACTGGAAAACATCGTTGAGACCAACATTCTGTTGTCTGGTCTTGGATTCGAAAGTGGCGGTCTGGCCGCAGCACATGCGATTCACAACGGCTTGACTGTTCTGGAAGGCACACATCACTTCTTCCACGGAGAAAAAGTATCTTTCGGTACGATTGCACAACTCGTTCTTGAAAATGCACCTACTGAAGAGCTGCACGAAGTCATGGACTTCTGTCTCGAAGTGGGACTGCCAATCAGCTTGGCGGACATCGGTGTAGATACGATTAGTCAGGAAGAGTTGTTGAAAGTTGCAGAGATCGCTTGTATTCCGGAAGAATCCATTCACGCCATGCCGTTCCCAATCACCGTTCCTGAAGTAGCTGCTGCCATTGCAGCGGCTGACCGTATGGGTCGGCAGTACAAAGCAGCTCGCCGGGAGGCCAAATAATGAAGAAAATTATTAACCAAGCCGAACATGTTGTTATGGAAATGTGTAACGGGATTGCGCTTGCACACCCGGAGCTGGAATTTCTGAAAAAATATAAAGTCATCAAACGCAGAGAGATTCAGGCTGATAAAGTCAGCCTGATCAGTGGCGGTGGCAGTGGACATGAACCGGCTCACGCTGGTTATGTCGGTAAAGGCATGCTGGATGCAGCGGTATGTGGAGATGTATTCGCATCTCCTTCCCAAATCCAGGTGTATCAAGCGATTAAAGCAACAGCCAGCAACAAGGGAACACTCTTGATCATCAAGAACTACAGCGGCGACATGATGAACTTCAAGAACGCAGCGCATCTGGCAGAAGAGGATGGCATCGACGTACAATATGTGCGCGTAGAGGATGACATTGCTGTACAAGACAGCTTGTATACCGTTGGACGTCGCGGCGTTGCCGGAACTGTACTGGTTCACAAGATTGCCGGAGCAGCAGCGGAAGAAGGCCGCAGTCTGGCAGATGTGAAATCCGTTGCCGAGAAAGCAGCTCAGAACGTACGCAGTATTGGTTTTGGATTCACATCCTGTACCGTACCAGCCAAAGGCACGCCTACATTCGAAATTGCTGAAGATGAAATGGAATTCGGCGTAGGGATTCATGGTGAGCCAGGAATTCGCCGGGAGAAAATCGTATCGGCTGATGAATTGGCAGGACGTATGATCGATGCGTTGCTCGAAGATATGAAGCTGGACAATGATGCATCCGCTGAGATTGCGGTGCTCGTGAATGGTTTTGGTGCAACACCACTGCAAGAACTGTACCTGCTCAACAATTCCGTTCAGCGTGAGCTTGCTGGACATGCAGGTCTGAAGGTCGCTACTACGTTTGTAGGCAACTACATGACAAGTATCGATATGGCGGGTGCATCGGTTACGATCCTGAAACTGGATGATGAACTAAAAACGCTGTTGTTCAAGGAAAGTGATACACCTGCATTTAAAGTATCTGGCCCTCCAGCAGCACAAGTGGCGTATTCCGAAGCGCTGGAAGCTGTTGTGGGTGAAGACGCTCCCGTATCTTACGAAGTGGAGACGGATGCATCAGCTGCGGTAATCGAAGGCAATCAATTTTCACTGGACAATGTCGTCTATCTGATCGATAAGATGGGTGAGATCATCATCAAGAATGAAGTACCTTTCTGTGAACTGGATTCCCATGCCGGTGATGGCGATTTTGGTATGAGTGTAGCAAAAGGCTTCCGCCAGTTAAAACGCGAATGGAATCACATCATTAACGAAGATAAAAAAGACATCGGATCATTCCTAAATGCATGTTCCTTGGTCATCATGGAATATTGTGGCGGCGCATCCGGCCCGATCTGGGGTTCGGCATTCCGTGCGGCTGGCAAAGCAGTAGGGGATAAACAGCAATTAAACGTTGCTGAATTTGCTGAGATGATGCATGCAGCTGTACAAGGGATTCAGTCTACTGGAGAGCGTTCCTTCGGACGTGGTGCCGTTGTAGGTGATAAAACCTTGATTGATGCGCTCGTGCCGTGTGCCGAGTCCTGGACACAAAGTGCGGAGTCTGGCGATGACTTCAAAACAGCATTTGCCAAAGGTGCAGCAGCAGCCGTTGAAGGCGCGAAGAAAACTGAAGACATCGTGGCGCGTATGGGACGTGCAGGTGCCGTCGGCGATCGTAGTCTGGGCTACCCGGATGCTGGCGCATATGCGCTGGGTGTTATTTTCACAGAATTATCTGAGTCGATGAAATAAAGTCGAGCCTGTCAGCATTTAAATGTGATATGCATTAAAAGTGAAATGGGTAATATAAGGTATAGGTAAGAAGACCGCTCTGGAGCATGGCTGACAGGGCGGTCTTTTTGATATGGAGATGCGATCTCGTGTGCCTTAAATTGGATTCGCAGTTCCAGATAGTGTAATCTGGAGGTTAGGTGCAGATCGGTAAAAACCATTTGAACGAGAAGGGATCGGGATGATTCAATGACGCAAAAAATCTATTATGACTCTGCTTATACAAGAGAGTGGCATACAACGATTACAGGCAAATTGGACAAGGAAGACGGCGTATATGTCACGCTGGCGGAGACTGCTTTTTACCCGCATGGGGGCGGACAACCTTGTGATCTGGGACAAATTGGCGGCATCACTGTTCTGGATGTGAACATCGAAGATGGTGAAGTATGGCATAAGGTGGAACGCGCCCCTGAACAGACTGAGGTACATTGTGAGATTGACTGGGAGCGCAGATTCGATCATATGCAGCAGCATACGGGTCAGCATTTGTTATCGGCAATCACTTTGAAGCTGGCTGAAGCGATGACGCTCAGTTTCCATCTTGGAACGGAGTATGACACGATTGATGTGGCTGCGCCTGAGCTGGGCGCGAATCAATTGACCGCCATTGAACAAGAAGTGAATCGTCAGATCTATCGTAACGCTCGTATCAACACTTCTTGGGTTACAGCAGAAGAGGCCGCACAATTGCCACTGGTGAAGCAACCTACGGTAACGGAGGACATTCGCATCGTCGAGATCGAGGGTGTGGAGTATAACGCCTGCGGTGGAACGCATGTGTCGGCGACAGGTGAGATCGGCATCATCAAACTGTTGAAAACCGAAAAAGTGAAGGGCGGCACCCGCATTTATTTCAAATGTGGAACAAGAGCTCTGAATGAATTCACATCCACACAAAACGTGCTCAATAGCATCATGGTTAAATTAAAGACCAGCAAGGACGAATTGTTGGAGCGCATTGAGAAAATGGAACTGGAGCAAAAACAGCTGCAAACTGAGCTGAATGCAGTAAAAACAACCAATGATGCCTATTATGCGGAGGAACTTCTGGCCGCTCGGCAGGGGCTGGTGATTGCTCAGGTCTTTGAAAACAAATCGCTCAAGGATATGCAGAGCCTGGCTACCAAGCTAACGGCAGACCATGAGGGGCTTGTACTTTTTGCCAGTATCTCAGAGGCCAAAGTTGTTCTGGCACAGAACGGACAACCGCCCGAATGGGCTTGTGGACCTTTCTTCAAAGGCAATCTTGGAGCCTACAATGGCAAAGGTGGCGGCAGTGAAAAGATAGCTCAGGCAGGCTTTGCCAGCAGTGAAGATGCGCTTGCCTTTTACGAATTCACCAAAGACCAGTTGGGACATCACTGATTCGCATTTTCCTTTATGAGACACCCAGGTATTGAAATATGAGTAATGACAAGCACGTCACATTGTGGCGTGTTTTCCATTGCCAATAGTTGAAGGAGGTTGGAATATGACAGAACGAATTCCGTGTATACGGGAGGGGTGTGCAAATACCATCTTGCCAGCAACGGCTGCCAGAACAGGTGGGTATTGCATGCCTTGCAAGCAGGAGATGGAACGCGAGGAGCGCCAGAGATACATTGAAGCGAATCGACGTGACGTGAACTTGTATGCAGGTATCACAGACCCGGTCGAAGTTTTGAAAATCATGCACAAACCTCAGGTTCGCGATCCACTAATTCGTTATACACCCTATGAACAATCCGAGGAACAAGTATATCTATCCTTGTCTGTAGAGCAACAAGATCAGATGAAGGATTACGCGATGCAACGGATTCGTACAGGTGATGAAGATACGGGCAAAGACGTTCTGGTATATCTGGTCTGCTACCATGATATATCGTTGACTGAGGAAATTCCTGAGCTGCTGGAACAGGAGATCTATTATCCTGCCATTTTGTATAAAAGTGCCTCGGGGGAGGTTCGTGATCGTCTCTTGCAGCAGGTGAACACCGATGATGAAAATCGGAATCACATATTGCTCATGCTGGCCCATATCGGGGATGATGTTGTCGTGCAGCAGTTCCGACAATGGAGACAGTCTCCGCCATCTTGGGCGAGTGAATTGTACGTGGCACCTGAGCATTACACCACTGAAGCTGGTTGGGAGCTTACGAAAGACGGGCAGCGCAGGGAATTATTCACCACCCCAAGTTATTCACTCTATAAAGTAAAAGAGAATGAAGGGCCTAACGTGGAGTCAACCGGAAATTCACTCTCGATGCTGACCTCAAGCACCAATTGCTGTCCATGGTGTGGCAATGCGTTAACCACCTTAATTAGTCTGGATGTTACGCATCCCGCTTTGAAGGACGTGTCTTGGTATGCCCAGCGACTTCAGTTACAGACTTGCGTGATATGCAGCAGTTACGGTGTGGTTTACATGGAGCTGGACGCAGCAGGGGAACCGTTATGGAGTTCACATAATGTCATGCCTGCGGGAATGGACGAGATTGACCTGGACGACTATGGTAAATTTGCACCGGATGTTGGCCGGCAGTTTCGGATTGCGAATGCATCGCGTCATGCATTCCATGCCAGTGAGTGGGCGATGGAGCCATCGCTATCTCAGTTCGGCGGCCATCCAGGATGGGTTCAAGATGCGGAGTACCCACCATGTCCACGCTGTTCCGCGAAAATGAAGGCTGTCGCACAACTGGATTGGGGCGAGGTTGAGGAATATGGTGAGGGTATGTATTATATGTTCATATGTGAGCCGTGTCAGATGACCGCCGTATCATACCAGCAATCTTGATGGTGGAAGCTAGTATGAGCTATTAAGTAATTATAAGCAGTTATCTTATTATAATATTACACCGCTGTTAAGGTTGGAATGACAGTAGTAGACAGACTATAACCAAGGGGTATCCCGAAGTTCTTGGAACTTCATGGGATGCCCCTTTGCCCTGCGCAGGATGGATGGGGACTTCTGCTACAGTTATCAGGTTATGTTATTTAGTCACCAGAGAGACAATGGGTTGTTTTTTCTACGTGCAGAGGCAGTTTGTCGTTCTTACATAGTCTAACGAACCTGGCACGTCTTATTGGGCGAATATGCAGCAGTGTAGTATTCTAACGAATCGTAGCCACGTTATTGCTTCTATTGGTAGGTTTTTATGAAGCAAATCGGAGGTTTTGTCTGTAATCCCCATACACACCACCCGCACCATACGTTCCGCACATTACCACCTAAGTTACTACTGAGGCGTATACGCCTCTTCAAAACATCCGTCTACAATTCCGCAGATGCCTGCTTCAGCAATCCCGCCAGCCATTCATAATCGGGTATATCTTTTTCCTTGAGCTTGATCGTTTTGCGTTCTTCCGGGCCTTCGAAGATCCCATCGGGTAGATCAAGTCCAGTTGCATGAAAGATGGTGAAGGACATGGCTTGTTTGGATGGCGAGATGACCGCAGCGTACTTTCCGTTTTTCAAAAAATGAGGTTTCTTGTATTGTACGCGTTCTTGTACGTCAGGGATGGTATCATGCACTAACTGGCGCAATTGTTCAGCGACTTCTACTTGCCAGGGGATCTGAATCTGTTCAATAAACGCAGTGACTTCTGCATTCTTGGTCATGCTTGTTCACCCTCCGTATGGATCTGATTGTGTGTTTCCCATTCTGGTCTTAGGATTCCCATCATCAAGCGGTCGTAACGCTTACCATCACGATATACAGCTGAGCGTGCCCGACCTTCCAACTGAAAACCAACCTTCTCATAGGAACGGATTGCTTTGGCATTGTAGGCGATGACATCGAGGCCAACCCGGTCCAGATTCATTTCATGGAATGCATATCGTAAAATAAGATTCAACGCTTCCGTACCATACCCCTTGTTGCGATGTTCGGCCAGTCCGATGCCAATGGCAAGCTGTCCGCAGCGGTTGTTCCATTCAATGCTATGAATGACGACAAAACCAATCAGCATATCCTCTTCATGCGTGCGAAGTCTGAAGTAAACTTCCTTGTTCTTCGTTTCGCCCTCATCTTCCAACTGTCTCTCTGAATAGGGAATGGCCAGATCAGTATCCACATTCCGAAGGTACTCCGGGTCTTCGTTCCATTGCAGCATGGTCTGCACGTCTTCAGAGCGTGGTGGCGTCATCTTTAATCGTTTGCTATAAAACAGGTTGTCCGTTGTTAGTGTCATAGGGGTCTCCTTTAAATTAAGTTAAGCTTGCTTCACCTTAGTTCCACGTTTAACTCTATGTATATTTCGCAATAGACCTCGCCCCTTTGGCATATGATAGCCTCATCATACTGGAAATTACAGGTGAATCACAATAGCGTATTTTAGTGGATAAAAGTAACCTCTTGTCATAAAACCTGACACGGTAGTAAGATGAAATGATTGATATACATTCAGTGATAGAACCAATAAAAATGTCGGCGGGAGTGGTACGTTTTGGAGATTAAAGTGGATGATTTGAGTGGAGTACAGGTTAAGGCATTAATCGCTGAGCACTTGCAAGGGATGGCAGCCGATTCGCCTCCAGAGAGTATTCATGCGTTGAATCTGGATGGACTCAAGAAGCCCGAAATTACATTCTGGTGTGCTTGGGAAGGAGACGACTTGCTCGGCTGCGGGGCTATCAAAGAACTTGATCCAGAGCATGCAGAGTTGAAATCGATGCGTACCGCTTCGGCTCATCTGAGAAAAGGCGTCGCGAAAACAATTTTGGCTCATATTATGGAGGTTGCCACAGACCGTGGTTATAAGCGAATCAGTCTGGAAACGGGCTCAATGGATTCATTTATCCCGGCACGGAAGCTGTACGAAGATTTCGGATTCGAATATTGCGAACCATTCGCAGATTATATATTGGACCCGAACAGCACGTTTATGACGAAAAAAATCTAAAGTGATCTACATGAGAAACCAGATTTCTGTTTTTTACAGGATGCTGGTTTTTTTATTTTGCAACATATCGTACATATTAAAAGTTGGAAAAAGAGTAGAATAAGCTCAATGACGCAACATGGACCACGCTATGAAAAGGGTGGAGGTAGTCTTGCATGATATATTGGTGGTTTGATCATATGAATCCGCTGTTTGCCGTATTGATATTATGTCCCATCATTGCTGTGGTGCTTGGAGTATGCAGTTATTTTGCCAAATGGTTTAGACTCTGGGGAGCGCTGATTATTTCTTTTATGCTGCCTTTGTTGTATATCGCGAGTGATCTTTCAACAATGGGTAGTAACATAGGCGCTTGGTTCATCTATGGGGCAGTGTACAGTTTGCTCAGCTGGATTGTACATAGATTGCTTCATGCGATTGTGGGGTATAAAACATAGGTTATGTCCATATATGTTTGGGATGAATTGGCCATAAGGAACTTCTGGGCTGATTGATGGACAATAGGGTATACTGGACATTATGTCTATGAAACAAGACAGCATTACAGACGTTTTTTACATCAGGAGGACTTGAATTGGCTCAGACAGAAGGAACACTACAGAAGAAGCTTAAACCAAGACACATCAGTTTTATGGCTATGGGTGGTGTAATTGGAACAGGAATTTTCAAAGGCAGTGCAGAGACGATTGGACTCGCTGGTCCGGGCGTTATTGTCACGTACATTTTTGCTGGATTATTGCTGCTGGTTGTTATGGCCGCGATGGCGGAGATGGCTACGGTGTACAAGAACAAAAATATGAAAGACTTCGTGCAGGAAGCATTCGGTAGCAGAGTATCCTTTGTTATGGGATGGATGTACTGCTTTCTATGGTTATCGGTGTGTGTCATTGAGGTGATTGCTGCCGGGAGCTTTTTGCAGTATTGGTTCAGTGAAGTACCGCTGTGGACGCTGAGTCTGGCTTGTGCGGCGTTCATTATACTGGTTAATCTTTTGAGTGTAGGTGTGTTCGGGGAATTTGAGTTTTGGCTGGCCGGGATCAAAATTGCCATGATCATTATTTTTATCTTCCTGGGTGCAGGGTTGATCTTTGGCATTATCCCAAGTGACAACACGCCATATCTGCAAAATTACACGCAAGCGGGAGGGTTCTTCCCGAACGGTTGGTCATCGATCTTCTCGGCACTGCTTGTGGTCATGTTCTCTTATGGGGGATCGGAGCTGATTGGTCTGACCCTGACCGAGACGGAAAATGCAGAAAAAGTGATGCCCAAAATCGTGGGCAATTTTATGCTCAGAATTATTCTGTTCTTCACCTTGCCGATTCTCATCATCTGTGGTCTCATCCCATGGAATGAGATTGGGCCGGAGAGCAGTCCGTTTGTACAGGTGCTTGCCTCCACAGGACTGCCGGGAGCAGCACACATAATGAACTTTATTTTGGTGACGGCAGTTCTTTCTGCTGCGAATTCAGGGATCTATGGTGCATCCCGGATGATGCACTCCATGGCAGTGGGCGGGGAAGCTCCGAAGGCATTGTCAAAGACGAATCGCAACGGTAGCCCTGTTAACACACTTCTGGTGTGCTCAGTAGTTTTGCTCGGAGGTTCCTTGCTTGGCCTGTTCGCGCAGGATCAACTGTTCCGCGTATTGCTCGCAGTTCCAGGGTTTGTCGTAATCCTTGTGTGGATCTGTATTGCCTCATCACAGTTGAAACTGCGGAAGAGATATCCGGTTCAACCGACCTTCAAAGTTTGGGGATTCCCTTATATAACTGGAGTCGTGGTACTATGTCTCAGTGTGATTGCGGTGATGTTTGTGTTTGATGAGGGTAATCGGTTCAGCATTAGCATCTGTCTTGCCGTGCTTGCGTTGCTGATTATCTGGTCCCTGATTCGATTCAGAAGGACGAATGGACAAACAGTTTAGTATGGATGGGTAGTATGCAAATATAGAACAACATGACATCTCGGCGCTTGCGCCGGGGTGTTTTTTTGTATGCACTAAAGGAACGATCTTATTTCGGAACTGGAAGATCTGTTTTTGTTATATCTGGGACAAATTAGGGGTAATACGAACTAGATAAATAAACCGACAGTCTCTACGAAATGATCTGTGTTCACTTTATAATAAAAGCCCATCTGTACATATAAAACTTATAGCATTCTAAACAACAAATATTCGTATAACAACGAAATATATTTAGAACGAGGTCTCACATGACAACAATAAAAGTAACACCTGAACAGTTGATATCTGTTTCGAAACAATTTGCAGCAGCTCAGAATCAGGTTTTTCAGATGAATAACATCTTGAAACAACATTTATTCGAAATCGAAAGGCAGTGGGATGGTAGCACGAAGGAAAGGTTTTATATTGATTTTATGGTTGTGCAGCGGGTGATGGATGACTTTGTTTCACTATCCTTATCCATCGCCAAGGAGCTCGAAGGGCATGCGGAAAAATTCAGACTTGCTGATCAGGAAGCTGTACAATCCTATGATGTGAATTGCGTACCACCACCGCCGGATGAATGCAGGGCACCATTAGCCGATACACGTAATGCTTTTCAGAAGTCTGCTGACAGTTTAGTCGAATTGGGACAAGCCTTTATGCAATCTGCGGATGATCGATATCAAAAGCGTTATGATAGTGTAGGTGGATTTCTGGATTATTGGACATTTGGTATTCCAAGTGGTCTTGTTCAGGGGTATGTAGACAGGGCGGATAAAGCATTCAACTCTCCGAATGATGCTGCCAACTGGCTCACGTTTGGTATCCATGGAACGATACGGGAAGCCACCTTTCCGACCAATGCCTGGTCCAGTGAACACTGGGCGAATATGATTGGGTTGGGAGGTCTAATGGTTGGAGGGGGTTATGCTTCCACGATGATCAAGCCGCATAATCTTCTGACTTCGTCAGGAGGCGGTGCGAAGATTAATTCATTCAATCGTCCGCCTGGTACAGGGCAGTTAACAGGTGGCTTTAATGGACTTCAAGATCAACGCCTTCGAGTTCTAGATAACATTGCTGAGAGTAAAAAGGCGAGAGAATCCTCTAAGTTTTCCGAATATCTGGGCAAGGAAAAAGAGGTTGGGACACGCTTAGATAATAGTAAAGATATGTTCAGAAAAGGTATAGATGATCCATTAAAAGAAGTTCTTGGCCCTGGTAGGGAATCTCATCCCGAGAAATGGAAAGAAATTATTGATAACTTGGAATCAAACGGTGTCGAAGTCATTCATAGAGGCGAGGATATGGCGTATTCTCCAAAAAAAGGGGGACCTGGACAGTTAATTATAAATGAGGATGCATCCATAGGGGCGCTTTTACACGAATACACACATTATCTAGACGATATGAACAAAGGTTTTCCGGGAATGAGTTATCATTTTCAGACTATGAATCGTGTTAAAATGGAATTAAATGCATACATGAGAGAAATAAAAATAGCTGATGAATTAGGTCGAAATGATATTGCAAATGCTCTGTTTGAAAATTATGTAAGAGAAAGGCAGACCCTTACGAGTCATTTGAAATAAAATTTAATGGGGGGTAGAAATATGAATTTAATAAAGAAAATTGAAGAAGGACAATGTTCAATTGATGAGTTGCAACTTTTATTAAATGAATCAAATCCAATAGTCTTGTATCATGTAATGACTTATATAGGCAAAGAAAAATTGGGGTCAACTGGTATAAATGAAAAACTGGAGGAACTTACATCGAGAAGAGGGCCATCAGATAAATTATTAGGTTATTATAAAGTCGGAGATTTAGCCATAGCTACACTCATCAAATTGGACAAAAAAACAGATGAAATAGCTATTTTTAAATCAATGGATGATTTTGATAAAAAAATGATATTTAACTTGATTGAAGAGTTAGAATGGTAAATCAAGTTACAGAATAAAGATAATTATCAATCTTTGAACATACTCTAATGCTTGCATTGGAGTTTTTTTGTTCCATCCAACAAAGCTATCACATCCATGATAGCGTTTTTATGTTAACCCAATATTTTCTTGCCTAATTCGACATATTCGTTTACTATTTTCCCATACATAGTGCTTCAAGCATGCGTTTTTTGGGTAGCGCCTAGTCAAAAAGGCTTGGGTTCACGGGAGAGGAAGAGGAGCGGATGATTGGTTTTTTTAGAAAACGTTTGGTGGTGCGCATTGTTGCAGTAGTTACGCTGGTCATTATGATTATAGCCGTTGGAAGCATGCTGTTACAGGTGGCCAATATGAAACTAGCTGCGCAGGAGGCCATTTCGAGTTACAACATCCAGATTGCTCAGAGTTATGTGAATCAGCTGGATACAGCATCTTATGCCGAGTTTGCCAAGGACCCCAAGGAGAATGACGAATTCGTGAAGATTCGTGATGAATTGGATGACTTTCGCGTAAGCATTGGTGCAATGTATGTGTATTTCGTCAAAATAGATGACAAAGGTACGCCACTTATTATGGTGGACGGCATGAAGGATACAGATAAAGCCTCGCCTATTAATGAAGTAACGGATGTCCCTCAAGAGGCTGTGCAGAAGCTGTTGCAGGGGCAAACAGCCAGTTCTTCGATTATTAACAATGAGGAGTACGGCGACTATATTTCCTCTTACGCTCCCATGCTGGATAGTAATGGCGCTGTAACAGGTGTAATTGGTATCGATACGGCGGTATCGGTCATCGGAAGCATTGAATCGGATATTATGAAATCGAGTATTCCCTTCTATGCCTTATTGCTACTAATTACACTTATAGGCATTGCTGTTGTCATGTGGTTTATCGTAAGAGGACTGCGACCACTTCAACCGCTGAAGGCGAGTGTGGAAAAAATGGCACAGGGTGAGCTTGCAGAAGCGAATCAAATTTTGACGTCATATCGTTTGCGGAGTGAAGATGAGATTGGAACCACATATCAAGCGATGATACATATGTCCGGTAACTTGAATAAGATTGTGAGTAACATGGTTGAAGGCGTAGCAGTAACCACAGATATTTTATCGGAATCAACGAAGGAATTTAATCGCAGTACCGAAGAGATGCTTGAGATGGGCAAGACGGTTGATCAATCTGTCGAACAGATTAGGCAGGGTGCACATACGCAGAAGCAGGGTGCAAGCGATAGCGCGCATGCGATGGAAGAGATTGCAAAAGGCATAACGGATATTTCCGAATCCTCGATGGTTGTATCGGATGCGGCAACAAGTGCGCTTTCTACGGCGGAGTCCGGTAAACAGAGCATGACACTGATGAAAACACAGATGGAGAGCATCTCAAATGTCTCAAGTGAAGTTGTAGCGATGGTCCAGGTGCTGAACAATTACTCCCAGGAAATTGGTGGTGCCCTGCACACGGTTCGTGATTTTGCGAGTCAGACGAAGCTGCTTGCGCTTAATGCATCCATAGAGGCAGCACATGCAGGAGAACACGGCAAAGGTTTTGCGGTTGTGGCGGATGAAGTTCGGAAGCTTGCTGAGGCCTCAAGCACATCCATGGAACGGATCTCCGACTTGTTGCTTCGTATTCAACAAGAATCACAGCAGATTGGCTCACAGATGGGGGTTACTGCAACCGAGATTGGACAAGGTGTTACGATTACCGCAGAAGCGGAGCAAGCTTTCGCTCATGTAGTTGATGCGTTCCAACTGGTGACCAGCCGCATTCAGGAAGTCTCCGCTGCGGCAGAGGAAATCTCGGCAGGATCGGAAGAGGCTGCAGCCTCCGTCAATACGATCTCGCAGATATCAGCTGGTGTGTCGGATCATTCGGATGAAATCTATCGCTTGATGCGTGAACAATCGGCCATGTTCAACAGGGTGGCGCAGACCTCCACAATGCTGGAGCAGCAGACGAACGAGATGAGTGAAGCCGTACGTAAAGTTAAAGTATAGTTTGAGTAAGGTGTAGTAATAGTAACGCAAAAAGTAGTTAGAAAAGTGTTCCGCTCTTGGAGAAGTTGGTGTTCATCCCAAACTTCCTTCAAAGGGTGGAGCACTTTTTTAGATCTAAACTTTTAAATGATCCAGCTCTATCGCCTGTCTGAAGCGTTGGGCGAATCGTTCTGCGGCTACGGCGGCCTCCTTGGACTCCGTCTGTACGAAGCCAATTTGCATTTTGGGTTGATCGATTCCAGCGATCTCCACCATCTTCACCAGACCTTCTTTCCATAAGAGGTTTTGGTGAAAGGAAAAGTCGTGACCAATGGTGGCGGCAATATCGTTTCTTAACACCATGTTGATGGCTTCTGAATTATTTGTTTTAAACAGAATGGACAGAGGTCCATGATCATAGGTGAATTCCTTGATGAAGTCTTCGATGAAACCATCTCGATAGAGTGCCAGCTTGTGTTCTTTTAATTGATCAGGTGATACACGGCTGTGCTTGGCAAGTTCAGACAGGTGATGCGTACCAACTACCAGCTTACCCGAGTACATGGGACTGAAGTGAAGTCCATCGAATTCCCGCAATTGTTTGGCATAGATCGCGATAAAGCCCAGATGGGTTTTGTTATTGCGAATATCCTCGATAATTTCCATGGACCCTTTCTCTTCAATGGAGATGTTAAGTTGCGGGTGCTCACGCTTCATATCCGCAGCAGACTGGACAAGATAGGGCATGACACTTGGAAAAGTAGCCACATGAAGCTCTCCGCTAAGAGAGGAGGCTTCTGCGTTCAGGGATTTCAATTCATCAATCCGCTGTAAAATGTCCAGTGCCTTGGCAATGAATTGTTTGCCTTCGGGAGTGGGATGAGTTCCCTGCCGCGAGCGTTCGAACAGGATGATACCCAATTCTTTCTCCAGACGATGAACCGATTGGCTGATCGCCGATTGTGTGACATGCAGATGCTCCGAGGCGGCGGAGAATGATTGCGTCTTTGCAATTTCAACGACATATTCGAGCTGTTCCAGATTCATGATTTCATCTCCGTTTAGCATTAATACAACTAATGTTAACATTAGTATCTATAAATATGAATAATACATGAACAGCGATATAATATATAGACAAGCGTTATAGTTTTTTACTATATAAGTAGAACCTTTCTTTTACACCAGAAACGCAGAGTGCAGAACCAATCTGAAGAAGCAGAGCGTGCGCCTTTATCACCGTATTTTTCCCTTGGATCAAGGGAGTGAAGAAAATCTGGGGATAAGAGCGATCGAAAGATGGTACTGCAACCAGCGTAATTAGGTGTAACATGTCTAGTTCAACTTATATAGACAATCATATAAAGGGGATGAACTTCATGAAAGCAGCAGTATGGTATGCCCATAAAGACGTGCGTGTGGAAGAACGGGAGGTTCCGGTTGCTCAAGCGGGTCAGGTCAAAATTAAAGTGGAATATGCGGGGATCTGCGGCAGTGACTTGCATGCTTATCATCATGGTGTGGGGATTCAAGAAGGCGAGAATCATCCGCTCTCAGGACAGAAAGCACCGCTGACACTGGGTCATGAATTTGCAGGAACCGTGAGTGAATTGGGAAGCAATGTAAGCGGTATCAGTGTAGGGGATCGAGTTGTGGTAGAGCCATTGTACCATTGTGGAAAATGCGAGTACTGTATCCAGGGGCGCTATAACCAATGTGCTCAATTTGGATTCGTTGGACTGAATGGTGATGGTGGTTTTGCGGAGTATGTTGTTGTTGAAGCATACATGGTTCATCCTATACCGGATAACGTATCTTTCGAAGAAGGCGCGCTCGTAGAGCCTACGGCAGTAGCCTTTCACGCGGTTCGTCACAGCAAGCTGAAAGTGGGGAACAAAGTAGCCGTATATGGAGCAGGTCCAATTGGATTATTGACCATTCTGTCTGCCAAAGCTGCAGGAGCCTCTGAGATCTATGCAGTTGATGTATTTGAGGAACGTCTGGACTTGGCAGCCAAGCTGGGAGCGATTCCGGTGAACAGTGCCAAAGTTAATGCAACAGAGGTGATCTTGCAACAATCGGGTGGCATTGATGTGGCTTATGAAGCAGCGGGTGTACAACCAACGATGGATAGCGCCATTGCGGTTGTCAAAAAAGGTGGAGAAGTTGTTGTCATCGCTGCGATACCAAATCCGCTTCAAGTGAACTTCTTCGATCTTCTGGTCAAAGAAGCGAATCTAACGGCAACGCTGGCATATCGCCACATTTTCCCTGAAGTGATTTCATTGATTGCAGAAGGGTCGCTCGATGTGAAACAGGTCATCACCAAGAAAATTAAACTGGACGACATCGTGCAGGAAGGACTTGAGCTGTTGATGAGCGACAAGAGCCATGCGAAGATTTTGGTGGAGATTGGCGGCTAAAAAATCAATAGCGATGTATCATTTCAAATGCTAATTGATCATCTATAAACGTAAAAAAGACCGTTCATGAAGATGATCGGTCTTTTTTACATTTCATTCTCTGTTCGCTGATCCCGGGTGGCTGTTACCCAACACTAGGAATCATAACGGTAACAGATCGCCTTGCCCCCGCCACTCTCGGAGCTGAATTCCTCATCCTCTGTAAATCCAAAACGCTCATATAAACGGATGGCATTGACCATCTGACCGCCCGTATATAAGTACACCGTATTTTTGCCCATTTCTTTGGCAGAATCTACGCATTGCTGGAGCAATACTCTGGCAATCCCGTGACCTCTCCATTTTGGATCAACACCCAACAGCCGAATAAACGGATAATCGATTGGCAATTCAAAGTTTGGATAAGCCTTGCGCGCTGTTTCGAATAATTGGACTGTACCGACAATCTGATCATCAATCTTCGCGATCCATAATTGTGTCAGGTACGGATTAACCACAGACTCTCGAATGTCTTTCAGGTAGGCTTCCCATCGTTCATTTTGTTCAAAAGTCTCCCGATACTCGGCATAACTTGCAACAAGGATATCTACAATCTCTGGATGGTCTGCTTCTGTGGCAGGATGAATCGTAACGGCAGCCGTTGTCATCTTATAATTCCCCTTCTCTTATGGGTTAAGTATGGAATATAGTTTTCTTGCATTTTACCATAACGGATTCAATCCGATTCATTCAAATTTTCTATAGGTAACTCAGTCATTTCTATTGATCAAAGCATATCAGCGATTGAGCTGTGTGGAATACAGATGATTGCGATATTCGGTTGGCGTATTGCCTTCGTACTGCTTGAACATGCGCAGAAACAGCTTGTAGTCGGAGAAGCCGCACTGTCCGGCAATTTCTTTTACACTGGCATTGGTGTTCAGCAGCAATTGTTTTGCCCGGCGAATACGTTCTGTGAGGATATAAGTTTTGAGTCCAGTACCTTTCTCGCGTTTCACCATTTTGGAGATATAGTCTTTATTAAAATTAAAATTTTCCGCAATCTGACTCACCGTGATGTTTGTATGCAGATGAATATCGACCCACTTGCAGATATGGTCCACAATTGCATTGTGCGGGCGATAATCCGCCTCTATATTCCGCTCCAGTTCTCTGAACAACAATAACAAAGCAGCGTTGGCTTCCTCGGGTGAGAAGGATGACACATGCAGCAATTGCTTGAATAACTGATTGGCCATGGAAGGCACCTGAATGGTGGCATGTGTCCTAAACTGGTTGAATTCTGCCGACATGGCATCATAGTGAACCCAGTAAAAGCTGACGGGGGCGTCGCTGATCTGGTAGCCATAGTGGGTGCGACCAGCGCGCAGAAACAACAGATCGTTGGCACGAACTACATATTGTTCCTCTTCTTCCGCGATGTACATCTCACCTTCCAGCATCAAAATAATCTCATGCACAGGCATGCTGCGTCTCATGTGGCTCCAGTTGCCTTCGGATATGAACTTGCCGCACAGGTAATGCTCCAGTGGCTTTTGCATAGGACGGATTTATCCACCTTTTCTTGGATTATGAGTCTGATGTAATTGTATTTTATTTGATAATATGAGGATATTCAAGCTCTAAAGTGGATTGATGAGTATTAGTCATATGGAACAGAACACGGATTTTACCCCTCAAGAATGAATGGATATCTATTACATCCCGAGAAGGAGTGAGTGTCATGATTGATACGAAAAAAGGATTTCTGGGACCGGAACATGTAGATTTGTTAAATGGTGTGTTCCAAACATCACAAGAGGTGGGGGAGCGTTACCTGTTATCGCTGGATATTGATCGATTCCTGGCTCCATGCTTCGAAGCTCATGGTTTACCTGCCCAAAAAGAGCGTTACGCGGGTTGGGAGGCACGTACCATCAGCGGACATTCCCTCGGACATTATCTGTCTGCCCTGGCTGTGACGTATCAGGCAACCGGGAATATCACGTTAAAAGAAAGACTGGATTATGCGGTTACCGAACTGGCGAGAATCCAGCAGACCACGGGGAGCGGGTATATCGGTGGTTTGTCCGAAGAACCTTTCCACATGGCTTTTCGAGCAGAGAATATCGGTGGATTCAATATCGGTGAATACTGGGTTCCCTGGTACAGTGTGCACAAAATCTATCGTGGCCTGATTGATGCGTATAAACTCACTGGCAATAGACAGGCACTTGAAGTGGTTACTCGATTTGCAGACTGGGCGGTAGAAGGTTTGCTCCCGATGACAGAAGAACAGATGCAGACGATGCTTCAAAGTGAACACGGGGGCATGAATGAAGTATTTGCACACTTGTACGGGATCACGGGCAAGGCCTTATACCTTGAGATCGCTAACAAGTTCACCCATCAATTGATCCTGAGACCCTTGGAGCACAAGCAGGACGATCTTCAAGGCAAACACGCCAATACGCAGATTCCTAAAGTGATCGGTGCAGCCGAAATCTACAACCAGGATCACTCTCGCGAAAGTTATCGGACGGCGGCAGAATTTTTCTGGGACACCACCATTCATCATCGTTCCTACGTATTTGGTGCGACGAGCATCTCGGAGCATTACGAAGCAAAGGGCATGGAGAGTCTGGGCATCAAAACAGGAGAGAGCTGTTGTACTCACAACATGTTACATCTAACGAAGCAACTCTTCGCCTGGAATCACGATAGTGCCTACATGGACTATTATGAAAACGCCATCTATAATCACATCCTCGGCGCTCAGGACCCCGATACAGGGAACAAAACGTATTTTGCATCAACGCTGCAAGGCCACTACAAAATCTATGGTACTCACGATACCGCTTGGTGGTGCTGCACAGGATCAGGCATGGAGAACCCGGGCAAATATGCCGAGGCCATCTATTTTGAGGATGAACAGGACCTGTACGTCAACCTGTATATCGCTTCCCAATTGGATTGGGCGTTACAGGGATTATCCCTGAAGCTTGAAACCGACTTTCCTTATTCGGAAAAGGTGACCCTGACGATCACCGGAGGCAACGCCTCGGCCCATCTAAGATTACGCGTGCCCTCGTGGCTGCAACAGCCAATGACGGCAACGGTTAATGGGGATACGGAACATCCGTATACACGGATGGAACCCGGTTATCTTTCCATCGACCGCACTTGGACAACGGGCGATGTCATCACAATCACACTGCCGATGTCACTCCGCCAGTACACTTCCCGGGATGATGCCCACAAAGTAGCCTTCTTGTACGGCCCAATTGTACTCGCTGGTGCACTAGGAAACGAGGGTCTTCCCGAGGATACGATTGTGGACGAAACAGCGCTGAATCCCAAGACTGCACCTGTACCTGTAATCTGGACGGAGCAGGAGGATGTACGAGAGTGGATCAAGGTTGTGGATGCAGATACGTTAACATTTGAACTTAGCAAAGATGTTACTTCCACAGGCGAAGCCGTGAAGCTCATTCCGTTCTATGATGTGCATCACGAATTTTATACCGTGTACTGGCCGTTTAACGATGAAGGGGATGCGCTGGAGAAAGAGTTGAACGATATCACGATCGACAGGGTTCAGGCTGACGGTCAGCAGGATGAGATTGGACATCAACTGGATAGCAACTGCCGTGGGGAGCATCACAACGGTTCAACCACAGATGGCCGTAAGAAGTTGCATATGTGGCGAGAGGCTTTTGGCGTCAGTGGGGCTTACTTCAGTTACCAATTGGCGGTAGATCGCGAGACAACCAATTATCTATGTGTGGCCTATTGGGGCGGAGATCATTCCCCGTTTGAACGGGAAGGTACGTTATATGACAGACAATTCATCATCTCTGTGGATGGTACCGTCATCGGAGAGCAGCGAATTCATATGAACAAAATCGGCGAAGTGTTCTATGTGACCTATGATATTCCTGAGGCGGTTACATCAGGCAAAGACAGCGTTACGGTAATGTTCCAGGCGAAGGGCGACAATGGTTGTGCCGGAAAAGTTGTAGAGGTACGCACCACGCGAAGAAAACCGGAATCCATCTTTTCGTAATAAGAGGCATGGTGTGAAAAGGCGCAAAACACATCTAACGAACCACACACACCTTATATCGGGAATTGATGTGGTGGGAAATGTAACGAATCTCAGTGACGCTATTTTATTCGAAATAGGTGATATACAACTTCTACGCACCTAAAACGCGAATATAACGTGTCTCAGGTTCGTTACATTTTCAGATGAGTTGAAATGCACCAAATAGCGTCACCTCAGTTCGTTAGCTGTAGAATAAGGCATCAAGATTCTATATAAGAACACGAAAAATAATGAACCAATGCATAAGGGACAAAACCGGATGATCTCCGATTTGTCCTTTTTGCATTGCTACTTTTTCAGACAAGTCTTATATAAAAAATGACACGCGTAGCTATTTTCCACGTATTACCTGATAACATTTCTTCTCCACAATCTGCTGTCTCGTAAAACTCACTTTTTATGGATTGACCACAAAATTTCCTGCCAAGTTCCACGTTGTCCCTGAAAATATGAAATGGGATAAGCCCAAACCACGTATATTATGAGTATCCAAATATCCAATCATATCCACCTGAGAGCGTTAACATCATGTACAATAAGAATAAGTTGAACAGGAAAATTACGACATGAAGCACCAATATATAACATGAAAGGAGGTCGGATGATTGAACATGATCAAGTACATAAAATTGTTGGGATTAATCCTCAGTATTGTGGCTGTGAATGTTCTGGCATTCTCACCCGGCTTTATCGGACTGAATTTCGGGGAGGGTGCATTCACAACTGCGTTATCCGTTACCCTGTTGTTCGGCAGTGCAATGGCACTCTTGTATGGGAGTTACACCTTGCTGTTCAGACAGCCGGTAGTCCTGCCCGTGAAGCATATCGAAACACATGAAGATTATGTGGAAGCCTTATCTTTTTATAGACGCATCAAAGTCCTCGAAGAAGATATTACGCTGGGGCTGTCCCAACTTAGTCGAATGAAAAAGAAAAAAGAAACCCTCCTGAATGTGCTTCATCAACGGTTTGATCCCGGGGAACTGAGCTACAAGAAATTTGCTTCGGTCACAATGGAAGTGGAGAAGTTGTTATACCTGAACATTCGGAGTGTGCTGAACCGGTTGAATGTATTCGATGAAGCTGACTATGCCAACATGATGAAATCCAAATCCTCCACACTTCCCCAGAAACTTTTTCAGGAAAAAAACAAGGTATACAACGATTATCTGTCTTATGTGAAGAATGCACTCCACACCAATGAGGAGATTTTGCTCAAGCTCGATCAGTTGTTACTGGAGATTTCACGTCTCGACAGCTTTGAAGCCGGAGATATTGAACAGATGCCTTGTATGCAGGAGATTGATCAGTTAATCAAGCACACCAAATTATACAGACAGTGAGGGGTTGCTCGTATGGCCAAGAAGGGAAAGTTTTTTTTCATATCGATTGTAATGCTGGTACTCGTATTTGGTCTGGTCTATGCAGGGATTACACTGACGTCGAATTTTGGCAAGTCAACCACACAGGTGAGCACAGAGAATGCAGGTAAGGAACTGGGGAAACTGTACGCGGACATTGCGCCAGCGACGGCGGAACCGGTCAAAGGACAGATTGATCTCGACCCGGTCGATGTGGCAGAATCACTGCCGGATATCTCCAAATTTGCGATTTCCGTAGAGAATACAACGAATGATTACGTCGAAATCTTCTCTTCCACAGAGAAGTCAGGCAGCGGGGTAGACGGCTGGTTAACCGAAGTGGGCGAGGAGTTCAACAAAGCAAATATCACCGTTGGTGGGAAACAAGTATCGGTCAAAATCCGCAACATTGCCTCCGGAACGGCTGCCGATTATATCAAGTCTGGCAAGTATATGCCGGATGCATTCACACCTTCCAATGAACTGTGGGGCGAGATGGTTGAGGCCAGTGGGGTGAAAACAGAGATGGTATCCGAGCGATTGGTCGGGAATGTTCCGGGTATTGTTATCTCCAAAGCCAAATATGATGCACTGGTTGATACGTACGGCTCCGTTAATGTGAAAACCGTAACCGAAGCCATTGCCAACAATGAACTCGCGATGGGATATACCGATCCATTTGCCAGCTCCACAGGACTGAATTTCCTGGTGACCGCACTGAATACGTATGACAGCGCCAACCCGCTTGGCGAGAAGGCTATTGAAGGGTTCGAAAAATTCCAGACGAATGTACCGTTTACAGCGTCAACAACGATTCAGATGAGGGAGGCTGCGAAGTCCGGCAGACTGGATGCCTTTGTACTCGAATACCAGACGTATGTGAATACCGCTGATCTGAAGAGTGGATACGTATTTACACCATTTGGTGTGAGACATGATAGCCCGCTGTATGCATTGGGACAATTGCCGCAGAATAAAAAGGAGATTATCCAGAAGTTTGCGGAATTCGTAACCCAGGCGAAGTATCAACAATCGGCGGAGGAGTTTGGTTTCAACGGGTTGCAGGATTACAAATCCGAACTGGCCACTGTGGATGGGAGCACGTTGCTGTCCGCGCAGAAAGTCTGGAAAGAGAAGAAGAATGGCAGCAAACCGATTGCCGCTGTGTTCGTGACGGATGTATCCGGAAGCATGGACGGCGAACCGCTTAACCGACTGAAGGAGTCCCTGCGCAAAGGTCAGAAGTACTTGGGCACAGACAACAGTATTGGCCTGGTTTCTTACTCCAGCGGCGTAACCGTGAATCTGCCGATTGCCAAGTATGATACGAACCAGCAGTCCATGTTTGTTGGAACAGTAGATAGTCTGCAAGCTGGCGGTGGTACGGCGACCTTTGACGGGATCGTGGTGGCGATGAAGATGCTGGAAGATTATATGGTTGCTAATCCGAATGTGAAGCCGTTGATCTTTGTCCTGAGTGATGGCGAGACCAATGAAGGTCATACCCTGAAGGATATCCGTGATCTGGTCGAAACGTACAAAGTACCAATCTATACGATTGGGTACAACGCGGACATCAAGGCTTTGGAGAGCATCTCCAGCATTAACGAAGCCGCAAGCATCAATGCCGATACCGACGATGTCGTGTACAAGATCGGAAACCTGTTTAACGTACAGATGTAATCTAAAGGGGGAACTGTAGATGTCATTTTCAATGGAAATACCGAGCCAGAAGGAAATTCAGAAGGTGATTGAAGAAGAGGTAAAACCCGTGCCCGCCGAGGTTGCGGAGCTTCAACAAGTGGCAAATGCCAACGTAGAAATGATCATGACACTGGACCTCGAATCCCTGGAGAAGCGCAAAGAGATTTTGCAATCCATAGACGGTTTTGGCATGAACACGATGAGATCCTCTTCTGAGAAAAACGCCTTGCTTCAAGTCTCCGTTGGACATCTGTCCAAGACGGGAGACGAGGGCGGTCAGGTCGCCAAAGGCTTGACCGAGCTGCATATGCAACTGAAGGATCTCGACCCAAGCGTGGTCGACTTTGCCAAGACCGGTTTGCTCGGGAAATTGTTCAATCCGCTTCGCGCCTATTTCCTGAAATATCAGAAGGCTGACGCGGTCATCGCTGACATCGTAACCTCTTTGGATAAAGGCAGATCCACTCTCCGGAACGATAATACGACCCTGGAGATTGAACAGCAGAACCTGCGGGAACTCACCAAACGATTACAAAAGGAGATTCAGCTTGGTGTGCTCATGGATGAATCTATCGACGCGCAGATTGAAGCGGCCAAGGTCCGCAATGAAGACCCTGAGAAAGTCCGATTTATTACGGAAGAAGTACTGTTCCCGCTTCGTCAGCGGGTCATGGACCTACAACAGATGTTGGTTGTGAACCAGCAGGGCATCATGGCGATTGAAGTGGTCATCCGCAATAATAAGGAACTGATCCGAGGGGTAGACCGGGCGAAGAATGTAACGATCTCGGCATTGAAAATTGCCGTTACTGTCGCAAGTGCTTTGTATAACCAGAAAATTGTATTGCAGAAGATTGAATTGTTGAACCAGACAACCAATGATCTGATTGCTGGAACATCCAAGATGCTCAAGGATCAGGGCATTGCCATCCAGAAGCAGGCATATGAAGCCAGCATCTCCGTGGATACCATGAAACAGGCGTTCACCGATGTGTTGTCAGCGCTCGATTCAATTAGTCTTTATAAGCAGCAAGCCCTGCCAAGAATGCGCGAGACGATTAACCAGTTCCGTGAACTTGCGGATACCGGGGAGCAGCAGATTCAACGGTTGGAGAAGGGGCAGAAGCTGGGGTTGTGATCAGGAGAGTGCAACAAATGCTACGTATTAGATTGTTATCATAATTCATAATTAGAAAAAGCGACCGTTCCTCATTAAATATGAGGAACGGTCGCTTTTTGGGCTTCTATGAAGATTGGTACTAATGTAGATACCCGATATTCCGTGCATAAGGGTAGATCTGCTGCTCGTATTGGTCAAGTAGAACGCCAGCCGCACGTACTTTGGCACGACCTTGTTGCAGTATCTTAGAATTCACTTTGTTTTTAGAAACGGCTTGTTTGTACAACAAGTATCCTTCCAGCTGAAGGTAGCTTCCCTTGACATAATAGGCATGTATTTTCTTAAGTTCAGGATTGGAAGACTTGATTTGTTTTAACATGGATACCGTTTTTGTATAATTAGGGATCACCGTATTCGTAAGTTTGAGGTACATGGACTTGCGATTGGTTGAATTCACCTCACCTCCCACACTACCCAACGTGTCGACTGCTTTACTCTCATAAGGTACCAGACGAGATATTTGTTCAAGGTATTTTTTGAAATCCTTTTGATCTTTAGTGAGCTCCTGTTCTGCATCATCTAATTCTAAGTCGTCCGCAAAATCTTCACTAAACTCACTCTCTTCTTCACTATAACTCTGATCTGAATATGTAGAGGTTGCTTCTTTGGCTGCATTGGCAGAAGTGGTTGGAGAGAGAAGCACCCCGCCAAGCAAAACAAAACTGGTAATCAATGATATCATCCACGAATTCTTCAAATGTAATGTCATCCTCCTTTGGTTTGTATTCCATTGGATAACCTAACATATCATTACCAGAAATTACAGGAATACATTTACATAAATATGGTGATAAACCTGTCTTGAAATCCCTCTCAATGACCATTTTATAGAGAAATGTGGCGATCTGGATTTTCAGTCTTTTAACACGACATTGTCAGGCTTGTAATGGATGATCTTGAACAATTCCTCGGCCATGTAGGTGGGGCTGTGCTTGAAATCCTGTCTGATCCACTCCATGATCATGCCAAATATCGCATGAGATTGGTAGCTTGCCAATATTTCATGGTTGATGTGCGGAGGGAAGATGTGGTTCAGATCCTGTAAGGCCAGATCCCGAAGAACATCACAGATCATGCGCTGGAAGTTGGATGAAGCCTCAGATTTCACAACCAGTGTGTAGAATTGTGCGTGCTGGTGTACATGCTCAAATATAGTGATCGCCGAAGAGGGCATCAGATTGACTTCGAACTTTTCCTCATCCTGATAAGGTTTACGAAAAGAAGTTACCAGATCCTGAATCACATCATCGATGATTTCGTTGAACAGGTCTTCTTTGTACTGGTAATGCCTGTAGAAAGTTCCCCGATTCAAGTCGGCTCGCTGCACAATATCCGTAATCGATATTTCTTTAAAGGGATGTCTTTGCATCAAATGGATGAGTGCATCCTTCAGTGCAGCTTTTGATTTTTTAATCCTTCGGTCCATCGAATTCATAGTTTCAGACATCTATTATCCTCCTCGCGAGTTCACTTTATTAGTTAAAGTACATTCGGGCTTATAAGTGTTGTTTAACGTACAACTGGACAAGCTTTTACTGATTGAAGTGAAACGCTATGACTTATTATACTAAGGATAGGTGTTAATGAACATTTGTTTGTTAACTTATTGTAAACGAATACATGAAGGAGGATACAAAGAATGAAACTTCAAGATAAAGTTGCAGTTGTTACAGGTGCTGGTTCAGGTATGGGGAAAGCAATTGCCACGTTGTACGCCCAAGAAGGCGCGAAAGTCGTGGTATCGGATATTAACGAAGAATCCGCACAAGCGGTAGTTAATGATATTAAGGCCCAGGGCGGAGAAGCGATTGTCGTTCTGGCCAATGTAGCCAAAGAAGAAGACGTGCAGAATCTGATCGATACAACGGTGAGCACATATGGTACAGTAGATATTCTGATTAACAATGCGGGAATTATGGATGGCATGGAGCCGGCAGCAGATGTAACGGATGAGAAGTGGGAGAGATTGTTTGCTGTGAACACAACCAGTGTGATGCGGACAACGCGTAAAGTATTGCCGATCTTCCTGGAAAAACAAAAAGGTGTCATCGTGAATATTGCTTCAGCAGGTGGATTGCACGGCGGACGTGCAGGCGCAGCCTATACAGCTTCCAAACATGCGGTCGTAGGTTTCACTAAAAATACAGGGTACATGTATGCTGAGCAAGGCATCCGCTGTAACGCGATTGCTCCAGGAGCTGTGGCAACCAACATCAGCACATCCATGGCAGGTATTAGCCATTTCGGTGCAGGGCGGCAGCAGCTTGGGATGGCAATCAACCCACGCATCGGGACGAGCGAAGAGATCGCCAAAGTGGCCCTGTTCCTCGGATCTGACGAGTCCAGCTTCGTGAACGGAACTGTCGTTACAGCAGATGCTGGCTGGAGCTCTTACTAATCCACTCATGTGCAGTCGAGCATGGAGTACGGAAATATTGTGTGAATTAAGGAAGCCGCATAAGTATATGCGGCTTCTTTTTTGCACCTATGCACCTTACGTACGGTGGATATCAGCATCATATTCCGTATAGGACAAACGTTTGCATTACTACACGGATACCCGAAATGAATCAATCTGAGGGTGGCTTTGGCTTGGAAAAGAGTGAGGATTCACGCACGATTAGACGATGGGGGATAATGACCGGATTATGAAGCTGTGGTTCCCCACTAAGAATTTTTAACAATACCTGAACGGCTGTATAACCAAGCTGATAAGTCCCGATGTCGATAGAGCTTAGGGGTGGAGAAGCCAGTTCCGATAATGCAATATTGTTAAAACTGACCACACTGATATCTTCAGGTACCAGATAATGAAGCTCGGCAAGAGCTCTCAATACCCCAAAGGCCACATTGTCATCGATGACAACAATTGCGGTGGGTCTGTCCGGCAAGGACATGAACAGCGACATCGCTCTGAATCCACTTTCCTGCAGAAATTCGCCTTCCACAATCCAATCACTATCCGCATCCAGCCCGGCTTGGGCAAGCGCTTTTTGGTATCCTAACATACGATCATGCGATAACGTAATGTCCGGAGGACCGCTGACAAATCCGATTCGCGTATGTCCCTGAGCGATTAGATGATGAGTAGCATCATAAGCAGTCTGCACATTATCGTTATCCACCATGGGGGCATTTGGATGAGCTTCACTGCGACCGATTAACACAAAAGGAAACTTTTCCGCTTCCAAAAATGAAATGATAGGATCGTCTCGCTTGGACCCAAGCAGCAGAATGCCATCCACTCTACGGCCATGCACAAGGCGGGATATCGCATGCAGTTCATTGTCTGATGATGTTTCAGTTGTTAGCAGCAATTCATAATTCATACGGGTGGCATGTGTAATAATACCTCGCAGCAGTTCCCCGAAAAAGTAATTCTGAAACAACTCTTCTGCAGGACGCGGAAGCATAATCCCAAGGGTATGTGTTGTTTTGGAAACCAGGCTCTTCGCGATGATGTTGGGATGGTAGTTCAATTCTTTCATGATTTGCTTCACTTTGAGAGATGTCTTGGTGCTGATTCTGGGATGGTTGGAAATCACCCGTGACACTGTAGAAGGGGAAACACCCGCCAATTTGGCAATATCCTTGATCGTAATCATGTAAAAAATCCCTTCTGAACAATCGTATAAATATTCTCCTATGGTAATCCAAAGGATACGAGAAATCAATTGCTAACTGCCGAGTAAGGGATACACGTGAAGTAAATTTAAGGAAGAAAGAGTCAGAACAAGGAAACAGGAAATTACTGTAGGTAGAAGAGAGGAAATGGTTAAAATTGAGCAAATATGGCTTGTGCAAACGTTTGTGCAAAGAAAGTACATTATTGTATGATGTGATTGTTATTGTAGCGCTTACATCGTTGGATTTACATACTTCTTGACTTTTTTACCCCTACATATTGAACGGAGAGGTCATCTTGTCTTCCATTTGAGCAAACGTTTGTACAAATGGGAATATGGGATGCAAAACCTGACAACATACGCAGACAAAAGGGTGAAAAGCGCGAACTTTGTTGGACCAAGCAGAGGGAAGGGGACATTTTACATGAGAAAATGGCAAGGGGCAACATTGTCCGTCATGATGGCTTTTACACTGGCTGCGTGCGGGGCTGGAGGCGGAAGTCCATCTCCAACTACGGCAGGTGAGAATCCGGAGGAAGTTGTAGAGCTGACATCCGAGAACCTTCAACCGGAAGAAGGGGCGACCCTGGTGATCTGGGAGGATAAAAATCAAAGCAGCTTTATTGAGCAAAGGGTCAAAAAATTCGAAGAAAAATATGGGGTAACGGTCAAAATGGAGGAATTACCTCCAACCGATCAGGTAACCAAGCTGACGACGGATGGCCCAGCGGGTCTGGCGGCAGATGTGGTTGTTTTCCCGCATGATAAGATTGGTAGCGCTTCAGAGGCGGGACTTATTCTGCCCAATGACATATTCGAAGCAGAGACCGTAGAGAACACCAGTGACAACGCACTGAAGGCAGTGACGTTCAAGGATATCCTGTACGGCTATCCGTACAGCGTGGAGACCTATGCCATTTTCTATAACAAGGCACTCTATCCGGAAGCACCGAAAAACTTCGATGAGATTATCAGTTTCGCCAAGACATTCAATAATGTGAAGTCCAATCAGTATGCGCTGATGTGGGAACTGCAGCAATTTTACTATAACTATGCGTTCCTGGCTTCACAGGGCGGTTATATTTTTGGAGACAACGGGATGGATAGCACGGATCTCGGTCTGAATAACGAAGGAGCCCAGAAGGGTGGACAGTTCTTGCAGACGCTGAAGTCGGAAGTACTGCCGCTTAAGATGGGTGACGTGAACTATGATATCAAAAAAGGATTATTCTCCAGCGGTAAGCTGGCTATGGACATTAACGGTCCGTGGACCATTGCCGATTATCGCAATGCAGGTATTGATTTTGGCGTTGCTCCGCTTCCGGCAATCGATGGCAACCCGATGACCTCCTTCTCAGGTGTTAAAGCCTATTATGTGAATGCATTTACGCAATACCCGAATGCGTCGAAGCTCTTGGCAGCGTTCCTTTCCAATGAAGAAGCTCAGATGGAGAACTTTGACCTGAACGGTACACTTCCTGCGAACAAAAATGTAGCTGCTGATCCGAAGTTGCAAGAGGACCCAATCAACAAGGCATTCCTGGAACAGTTCAATAACTCAACACCAATGCCTTCGCTTCCTGCCATGGACAGCGTATGGGGACCAATCACGTCGGCCATTACGGATATATGGGATACCGATAAGGACGTGAAGGCATCACTGGACAATGCCGTGAAACAGATCCAGGAAAGCCTTGCTACCGTCCAATAGGGACGAATGACGAATGCGAAGATATGCATAATTACTGCATAAATTGAACTACATATTTACACAAAAACGTAGAGGACAGAAGAAAGATGAAGAAGTGAAACTAAAAGCTTTCTGAAAGAAAGCTACTTCGGAAGCTTATTCAGTCATCGGAGTGGTCAGTGTAAGTACACTTTTGTTCAATGTATGCAGGTTAGCAATAGACGGGGAGGAGAGAGCGAATGCAACAGCAGCATGTCCCGGTGCCCGTTGGACCGAACAGGGAAAGGCAGCACCGGATGACAGCGGCTATATGTTCCATCATACTGCAAGGTCTTGGACAGCTGTACAATCGACAGTGGATTAAGGGAATTTGTCTACTGTTACTGGAGGGAGCAGGGCTTGCGTACCTGCTTCCTCGCCTGTCACAGGCCGTATGGGGCATATGGACACTGGGGGAAAATACACAGCGTTTTGTCAAAGTGAATGGGTCTACCGTACTTCAAAGGGGAGACCATTCCATCTTTTTGCTGCTTGATGGCATTATCGTATTGCTGGTGTTTTTTGTGTTTATTCTGATCTATATCCTGAATATCCGGGATGCGTACGTCACGGGACTTGCGAGGGAGGAAGGCAAGCAGACCCTGGGCGCAGTGGCTTCGCTTCGGAACATGATGGACAAAAACTTTCCGTATCTGTTTCTGTCCATTCCGGCACTGGGGATACTCTTCTTCACCGTTATGCCCATCCTGTTTACAATCACGATTGCGTTTACCAACTATTCGGCCCCGGATCATATTCCGCCAGCCAAACTCGTGGACTGGGTAGGCTTCAAGACGTTCAGCGATTTGATCCAGCTGAAATCCTGGAGCCAGACATTCTACGGCGTTCTAACCTGGACGGTCATCTGGGCCATCCTGGCTACAGTCACCACCTATTTTGGTGGCGTGCTTGTGGCACTGTTGATTGAACAGCGGGGCATACGCTTCAAGAAGCTGTGGCGGACGATTTTTATTCTGCCTTATGCCATCCCGCAGATCATCTCCTTGCTGCTCATGCGTAATCTGTTCAATGGTCAGTTTGGTCCGATCAATACGTACATGAGAGCATTTGGGCTGGAGGGATTACCCTGGCTGACAGATCCGTTCTGGGCTAAGGTTACCGTCATTGTTGTCAACATGTGGATTGGTATTCCGGTCAGTATGGTGCTGATTCTGGGTGTATTGACAGCCATCCCTCGTGACCTCTATGAGGCTGCCGAAGTGGACGGAGCATCTGCGTTTCAGAAGTTCAGGATCATTACGATGCCGTTCATTCTTTTTGCCACAACTCCGGTACTCATCATGCAGTTCGCCGGAAACTTCAACAACTTCAATGTCATCTTCCTGCTGACCAACGGAAATCCACTGCGGGGAGACTACCAGTACGCAGGGGCAACGGACCTGCTGGTGACCTGGCTCTACAAGCTCACACTCGACAATAACAAGTTCAATATGGCTTCAGCGGTAGGGATTATCATCTTCCTTATAATCGCTTCATTCTCTATCTGGAACTTCCGCCGATCCAAATCATTCAAGGAGGAGGACATGATTCAATGAAGACACGTAATAATCCGCTGCGTTTGGCCCTGAGTTATGTGCTGTTGTTGATCATCGCCGTTGTCTCCATCTACCCCGTACTCTGGATCTTTCTCTCTTCCTTGAGACCCGGCGCGGCATTGTTCAGTGAACGGTTGTGGCCGGAAGCTTTCACGCTGACCCATTACGGTGAGCTGTTCAATAACCCGTCCTTTATGTACGGCAGATGGTATATGAATACGCTGAAAATTGCCTTTTTCACGATGATCTTCTCCACATTGATGGTGACACTTGGGATGTATGCCTTGTCCCGCTTCCGCTTCCGTGGACGTAAAACGATTCTCTCCACCATGCTGATCCTCGGCATGTTCCCAAGCTTTATGAGCATGATTGCAATCTATATCATTTTGCTGCAAATTAAATTGCTCGACACCCACGCTGCGCTTATTCTGGTTTATTCTTCAGGGGCGGTACTGGGTGGATTTATCGTCAAAGGTTTCTTTGATACGATTCCCCGCAGTCTGGATGAAGCGGCCCGCATGGATGGTGCGAGTCACCTGCGGGTATTCACCAGCATCATCCTGCCTTTATCCAAGCCGATGCTGACTTATGTGGCACTAACCAGTTTCACCGGTGCGTGGATGGATTTTATCTTCGCCCGGCTGGTGCTGCGGACGAAGGAGAACTGGACGCTCGCGGTGGGCATGTGGGACCTGGTCAACCGTTATCAGGACAGTAACTTTACGATGTTTGCTGCGGGCGCGGTACTGATCGCTATTCCAATTACCCTGCTGTTTGTGTTCCTGCAGCGTTTCCTTGTTCAAGGGCTAACGGCAGGAGCTTCCAAAGGGTAAACGCAGACTCCAGGAAGAAACATTATAGGACTAGGGACAATATCATCAGCTAAGCTAACGACCGCATGATTAGCCTCGCTAGCGTAACACTCACTTAACTCAGGCACTTCCGTAATGTCATGTCTTTGTCGACTGACAGAACTGCGGAAGTGCCTGATTCTGTATGGTCTCGAATCATGATTAGGGAGGAACGTGATGTATGGGCATGAACCCGTCCAGTGAGCCCGAGATTATGGGGTACCAAGATGGACAAGCTGCATTGTATAATACTAAAGCTCCGCCAACACTTTGGCGTAATGTTACCTTTCGAAGGATTTTGTACGGCTACGGCATCTCGGTCTTCGGGGATTGCTTCAATGGGATTGCGATCAGTCTGTGGGTGTTACAGACCACAGGCAGTGCAAAGAGCATGGCGGCCGTACAGATCTGCAATATGGCCGTCAGTTTTTTATTTGGATCGGTGGCAGGTACGGTCGCAGATCGATTGGATCGCAGGAAGCTGATGTTGGCGTCTGATGTATTTCGCGGTGTGATGGCTGTGCTGATTGCGATTAGCTTATTCGGTTGGCATGCGCCGTTCCCGGTGGTGCTGTTGTTGCTCTCACTGTCCATGTTTTCAAGTTTGTTTCAGGCACCTGCATTCCACGCCTCTGTAGCAAGTATGGTAGGCAGGGAGCATATTCAACAAGCAACCGGAACCATTCATATGGTGGATAATCTAGCCCGAATCAGCGGACTAGCCGCGGCGGGAGTAGCTGTTGCTGCATTTGGAGGATTTGTCGCCATATTAATTACGGGGGCAACCTTTCTGTTGTCGGCAGTCTGTGTGCTGATGGCGGGTCGCTTTCCTGAGGTACAGCGATCCGCTAGTCAGCAGACCACGTTTGCTCAGGAATGGCGCAGTTCGTTTAGCTACATCTATCGGAATCGTCTGATTCGATCCATCGTATTGCTCAATCCGGTGCTGATTTTGTTTTTCATGTCAGCCATGATGCTGGTCCAAGTGATGGCGGTCAAGGTATGGGAGGCGAATCCGGTACAGTTTGGATTAATTGAAACCTGTATTCCACTTGGATATATGATTGGCTCTGCAATGCTGATTGCTTCGGGGAAACGATTGAAGCGAAGAGGGAGATGGGTATTTATCGGTCTGATTGTATTAGGACCACTCTATATTTTTTTGGCGAATGTATCCTCGCCAATCATGGCGTTGCCGTTCATCGTGGGTGGAGGTACGATGTTTGCCTGCTGTACGATGCTCACTCAGATTATGCTGAGGACAGCCGTTCCGGACGAGCTGCAAGGAAGGGTCTATGGTGTGGTTGGAACAATCACCAGTACAGCGCCTATTCTGGGATTGACGGTTGTCTCCGTATTGGCAGATCAATGGGGGGCAGCTTCTGTGCTGCAAGGCGTGGGCATATTACTGCTGGCAACAGGTATTCTGGCCGCTACAACACTGAAGTCGATCCGAACCTATCAATGACATTTTATGATACATCAAAATGATATGAATTGAACCCACACGTACACATTCAACAGAGAGAGGATAGAAGCAATCTAAGCAACCTGGCTAGGTACAGCAAAACCCGGAGCATACGCTGCGTTAGCGTAACTCCGGGTTAGCTTGTGGACTGAAAATTTTATTGCCAGTTTACATTTACAGTCGCAGTACCGCTGGTTGGTGTGGTGAACGTGTGGTTGGAACCACCTTCCCACGTAATGGTTGCACCATTTTTCTTGAAGAATTTGAACTCCAGTTGTTTCCCGGCTGGCACGCTCACATCATAGTACCAAGTTGGGTAGGCGTGGATGACCTGATTGAATGCAGGTCCAATAGCTGTTGTGCCCGTACTCCAGTTGCCTAGTTCTGCTACGTTACCCGTCAGATAGATGTTCTGACCCAGTGTGGTGGAAGCATTGTTAATGACAAATCGTACAGTGACCTGATCACCCGTAAGTATGGTGAAGTTGTTATACGCATTGCTGTTGACTCCATTCGCAGCTACTTTTACAGCGTAATTGCCTGCTGCAACCGCTGGGATCGTCACTTTGATCTGTGTATCTTCCCAGGATGTGATCGCAGCACCGGTAACGGCAGTTGTACCGAAGTATACGGTACCTTTGGTGGAGCCAAATCCACGTCCACTAATGGTAACGACATTACCCGGTTTGCCCATCACGGGACCTACATGTCCGATCGTTGGTGTTGTCTCGCTTGTTGTATATTGCCATACCGCGGTTGCTCCGGCTGCCAGTGTGAATGAAGAGACGTTGCCATTGGTGGAAGTGATGTTATTACCGTTCAGTGCACCGCCCAGTACATCGGTGTAGTTGCCTGTTGGCAGTGAAGTGCTTAGATTTGCAATGCTTGCTGGTGTGGAGAGATTACGGTTCACCGCAACAACAGCTACACTTTTGCCGAATTTGCGTTCATAGATATACACATCATTATTGATCCAGCGTTGCTGAGTGGAGCCATAGGCGATTGCCGGATTGGATTTGCGCAGAGGTGCCAGCTTGCTGATCACGTTAAAAGCAGTGGTTGTTTTGGAGAAGGAAGGCATTTTGGCCCGATTATCAGGGTCTCCGTTTCCAGTCAGATACTGCTCGGTACCATAATAGATAGCAGGTACGCCGCGTGAAGTCAGCGTGAAGGCCAGCGCCTGTTCCAGACGACGATTGTTGACGGCACTTGTTTTGAATCGATCCATATCATGGTTGTCGATGAACGTGACTTGGTCATTCACCTGATTGTAATCTGCCGCTGTGCCTGTAATCATCGAATCCAGAGCATACATGTTGGATGTGTTATCCCGGAAGACATCGCGCACAGCAGAGTTAAAGCGGAAATCAAGCAGGCTCATCCCGGATTCGTTGGCAAATTCCGTGTTATCCGCATCGGATGCAGCAGATCCCAAGAACCATTCACCAAAGGTGAATACAGGTTTATGTGCATAGATGGAGGACATCCAGCTCTTTTGCCAGCCGAGAGGCATATGTTTCACCGCATCAACGCGAATACCATCCACGCCCATATCAAGCCATAGCTTGATTGCATCTTTGAAATATTGATCAATGGTACTGTTATTGTGATTCAGGTCAGCGAGGTCATAGAGGTTTTTGTAGATACCATTCTCCAGGGAGGAAAAATCGGAGCCGCCGTTGTGATGGAAATATCCATTTGTATCATTCGTGTATCCGCCAACAAGATTACCATTATCGTACAACTTGCCATTCTCAGCAAAAGACGTATCGGTTTCCATGGCAGGAGACGTGTGATTTGGGGCAAAGTCAATCACGATCTTGATGCCTTTGGCATGAGCGGTTGTAATCAGATTTTGAAAATCAGCCATCGTTCCGAAATACGGATTGGTCTTCTTGAAATCACGTGCCCAGTAGCCATGATACGCTGTGTTGATCACGCCGCCGTAGTTGATTGTGGCGAAGATATTTTCGACCGGTTGGGAGATCCACAGTGCCGTAACGCCCAGATCGCTGAAATAGTTATCGTTGATTTTGTTGATCAAACCCTGCCAGTCGCCTCCGCAATACAACTTCAGGTTACTACAAGTGGCATCGTAGGCAGCTCCGGTAGGATTGTTGGAAGGATTGCCGTCCAGGAAGCGATCTGTAAAGATCTGATAGATGACGTCTGTACTAAAGTTCTGCTTGTTGGTAACCGCGGTATCCGCATCGGCATAGATCGCTGAAGCAGGCAGATAGGGAAGTGCGCCCCCTGCAAGTAAACTGAGTGTCAGTGTTGTGCTGAGGAGTACGCGTTTGGCCATTTGAAACATAGTAATCCACCCTTCTCGTGAATGTAGTAGTTTAGATAAACAACCAACTTGGCTCTTGAATAATAGCGCTTTCAATACAACGGAGTGTTACGCGGTGGATAGAAGACTTCCCTCCTTTTGACACGCTAACAACCCCGGCATCTCCTTCGGGAGTTACCGGGGTTGTCCTAAACCGCTCAGGTTTAAAAGCATGGCCCTCGAGTTATGATCACAACGTTATCGTAAGAAATATTGGATCTTATGTCAATAACTTTTTTGGGAGCATTTATTTTCTATTTTTATGTTTACAAAAGCATGTCCGGGGATTTAAACTATTCGCAGATTCACAATATAAGGGCTATGTATCCCGGAACACTTACGTGTGTTCTGGGACAACCCCGTCTCTTCTGAGGCGGGGTTATTTGTTTGTATTATGCAGTCGAATCGGGAGAAGAGAGGCGGTTGATGATCGTTGAGTACCCATTCTGTCATTGAATGTTTGGAAGGCATTCAGGCATCGCGGCTGGGCAATATCCGCAACATTTATGTGTACCTCCCGCCTGGTTACCATGAGCAGACAGCCCGGCATTACCCAGTTCTGTACGTTCATGCAGGGCAGCGGGCTTTTGGTCCATCCGGGCCAGGCAATGAAACATGGAATATGGACCAGGCAGCAGACGCTCTTATTTCCTCCGGGCAGATTGAATCCCTGATTATTGTCGGCATTACGCATGTCCGTCCAGTCACGCACAACGAATTCTATCACTTCATCGCTCCCGAGAGAGAGGCTGTGAGTGTGGGTTGCTCAGGTATCGCCTATGAGCATTTCATCATTCATGAACTCAAGCCGATCATTGATCATCGATACCGGACGTTGCCGAACAAGGAGAATACCGGGCTGTTGGGTTCATCTGCCGCGGCACTTTGTACATTGCACATGGGGATGCGAAATCCGGATGTTTTCGGAAAACTGATCATGATGTCGCCATTCTATGTGGATGTGCAGCTGGACGAAACATCGGAAAGTGGACTGTTGGAAGAGAACATGTATCGCTTGCCAGAAGAGGTACCCGACGTTCGAATGTGGATGGATATTGGAGATACGGAAGGTCTGTTTCTGCCTTCCCAGGTCAGAAGGGTAGCTCATCAATTACTTGAACGCGGAGTAGGATCGGGTGAGGAATTGGCATTTCTGGAACAGCAGGGTGCCTGTCATCAGGAGGGTGACTGGGGAGCACGCGTTCACCTCCCGTTACTGTACATGTTCGGCCACGTGGGTAAGCCCTCCTCGCTCGAACTGCTTGGAAGGGATGTCATCGGACTAGAGGGTGGAATGACCGTTTGTATCAATGCACAAATGCACTACGAGACTGGGTTGGTTCAGAGTCTGCTTCATGGGAATTATACTTCGAGTGACCCGAATGTACTTCAGGTTCATGCGAGTGGAGAGTTGGTGCCTGTTGGTATTGGATGTGCATCTATCACGCTGAATATGGGGGAACTGTCTGCTACACGCATCTACACGGTTGTTCCTGAATTGTCCACTCATGTGGAGGTCTGCATTCGTGCAGAGGTAGCTCCCGACGAAGACTCGGAGGAAACAATATATGGTGGCATGGGCATGAAGCTTGTCCGTTCCGGTAAAGGTCGATATGAAGGTTGTTACCGAGTCCCGCGTGATAGTGGTTTTTCCTTCCGATTTACTCGCGGTTTCCGTCGTTTCGAGACCGAAGTGGATGGCAAACCTATTGCCAATCGGGTATTTCGAGCGACAGATGATATGTCTGTGCATTACCTAATCCAATCCTGGGGCAGTACGTCAGCCAAAACGGGAACAGGAGGCCCAAAATGATCATTCCTTCATTCGCTCCAGTGCTGGACATTCCCTATTATTATCCCTGCAATTTTCCTCTGATTCATGAAGTGCTCCATAGACAAGGATCCATCACAAGTCTTGCACTGCTGGCGGCAAGTCGGTTGTACAGTCTTCCTTCGTGCGGGGATAACGGACTGGTGAAGCCTTATTTTCACAAACTGGATTATGTAGAGCCGATCTGGGAGATGTATGGTCAGCGGCAGCTGGACAGCTTCGAGGAAGGCGAGGCGGAGATCAGGCAGCATATCGGCGAAGGTGGGCTTTTTTTGGCTACAGGAACCAGTTATCATCTGCCTTACTGTGAGGATTATCAGAATCCCGAGTACATTCGCAAACACGTGAAGCAAGGCTCCCGACTGCATCTGGTAGATCATTGGATTGCCGTATATGGCTTGGAAGATGAGCATGTTCACGTCTACGATCCCGTGCCCTCCAAGTATAAGGGAAGGGTTACTCAAGCAGCCTTTCATGATTTCTGGAAAGGGAACCAAAGCATACCCGAGCTTGCTCAGGCCAAGCGCAAAGAAGAACTCCGAACGTATGGAACCATGGACATTCGGGCGACTGTAAAGCTTGACTCTGCCGGGTACCGAGACATGTTGACTCAGGCGTTAACAACGCAGATTGAAGAGTTTCTAACAGGCCGGACGATTACACAAGGAGAGCGGAATTATCATTTTGGACATGCGGTATCGCTGCAATTGTTACATGCACTGCATGTGGCGAATGAAGGGGAGCAGGCCAATGAAATGCTGATATCCAGTCTGCTGTTTGATATGCGATGGAGCCGGTATTTTCTTCGAGATCTTCTTCAGGAATCTGCCTTATGGCTCGGTTCTCCACTTGATCAATATGGGAGAGAATTCAGCGACATTATTGTACGTTGGGAGAAGGCCTACAATATGCTTCAGGTCAGTCGGATAAAGCAGCGTGAGCACTGGAAAGTACAGCTAACAGGTGTCATTAAAATGTTGGTCACGGATGAATGGCACTGGTATGAATCACTTCGGCAGTCCATATCTCAGGCAGATTGCTTCCCACGTCAGACTGTGTCGATGATTGGACAAGAACACAGGGAGGATTTGCTCCGTATCGTGCTGGATAGTTGCCGGGAGTTAAATGCATACCATAATACATCGATTCCGCTTGGTGAGGGTGGTAACGCTCCGCTATATGGACGAAATGGGCAACTAGATTCGCTGGAACTCGTGTCCTTGCTTGCAGTGGTAGAGCAGGGAATCGAAGATCGATGGGGGACGGGGATGGGAGCCGCACTGGCGGAGATGGCTGCTGCTTCTATGCCGGAAAGCCCGTATCAGACCGTGGGTTCACTTGTTGATTATCTCGCACAGCAATGGGCGCCTGCCGGTGAGGAGGATGCAAGATGTTGAACCAATTCTTGCTTGAACGATTCGCGGAACAGGGACAGCAACCTGCACTGATCTGGAAGGATCGGGAGTACAGCTACAGTTGGCTGCTGGAACAGGTTGACATCATGAGTGAGTGGATTACAGCAGAAGGGCTGACTGGGCAACTTGTAACGCTGGAGGAAGACTATTCCCCATATGCGGCGGCAGCATTGGTTGCTTTGCTCGGACAAGGGTGTATCGTGCTTCCCATGGATCGGTACCTGGTCGAAGCCAAACGACAGGAATACATCGAACTGGCACAGGTGAAATGGCGTTTGGGCGTTGAAGAAGGCAAGTTGTGCATTCGGCAAACATGTGAATTATCTGGAGAGGTTCCCGTGTTGTTATCCTCGCTGGCACAGGAGGGCGTAGGGGGCCTAGTACTCTTTTCATCCGGATCAACCGGAGTGAGTAAAGCGACTGTGCATCGTGCAGATCGGCTGTTACATCGTTTTCGGCGGCAGGTTCGGCCCTTGCGAACGATTCCATTTATGATGTTTGATCATATCGGCGGTGTGAATACAATGCTGCAATCCCTGTCCAGTGGGGGCTGTCTTTGTATCATTGCGGATCGATCTCCCGAAGAAGTGTGCCGAACGATTGAGAAGTTTCGTGTGCAGGCTCTTCCGGTCTCTCCAACATTCATGAATCTGTTGCTGCTGGGCAGAAATGATGAGGGGTATGATCTGTCGAGTCTCGAAGTTGTGTCATACGGATCGGAAGTGATGCCTGAATCCGTACTGGCAGCCTGGAACCGGAGATTTCCACAACTAAGGACGATACAAGCCTATGGCATGTCTGAACTTGGCATTCTGCCAACCCGCTCCAAAGAGCCAGGTTCTCTGCTGTTCTCCATTCAAGATGAAGAGGTCAAGTATCGGGTGGTGGAAGGAGAATTGCAGATTCATACAGCAACAGCGATGATCGGATATTTGAATGCACCATCACCTTTTACAGAGGATGGGTGGCTGCGAACTGGCGATGAAGCTGTGCTGGAGCAGGGGTACATTCGTATTCTGGGCCGCCGTTCCGAGATCATTAATGTAGGTGGACGGAAAGTGTATCCTGCCGAGGTCGAGGGTGTTCTGGAAGAGATGGAATGTATTGAAGCGGCCGTAGTTTCGGGAGAACAGAGTGGTATCACGGGTCAGAGGGTGAAGGTGACTGTCCGGCTGGCTGCGGAGTGTACTCTCACCGATCTGCGGCGGTCCATCTGGGAATATTGTCAGGACAAGCTGCCTTCATACAAGATTCCGCAGAAAATCGTAATTACACAGGAAGCTCTCGTAAGTTCAAGAATGAAGAAAATACGAAAACCGATGACTTCGATATCCTTCGCCTCAGCTGGGAAATAGGTCGCTGCCTCGAAGAGTTTCACCTCGCTTGAATGGCTATAGCTAACGAACCTCAAACATCCTATTGAGAGGATAATCAAGAAAAGTAAAACCTAACGAATCTCAGCAACGTTATTGCGTCGAAAACACGGCTTCTGCTCTCGAAAATCGACTTATTGGACGAAATAAGGTCTCTCTCTGATTCTTTAGACATTAAGCCCGCGTATAATGAAGCAAATAACGTGTGCTGGGTTCGTTAGGGTATGACGTATAAGATGCACAGAGACGTATAAGATACAGGAGAGGCTGTCCTTGGTCGTCAATATGACCAATGGGACAGCCTCTTTAAAGTTATTTTCCCTTGTTAGCCGTATTCATATCAGGCTTTCGCTGGTTGTTTGATCTCCATTTGCAGTAAGGAGAATCCGTATGCTTCCAGATCGAGGGTCAGTTTATTTTGCTGAGCTTCCACGGTGTTTGATGTGAACAGATTTCGCCAGATGTTACGATCTCCAAAGGGGAGTTCGAGGGTACACGGCTCATCACCAGCATTAAGAACAAGAAGCATACGCTCACCCGTATGCGAATCTAATCGTTCGATGGCAAGACAAGGGTCTCCGGCTTTTGCATATACAATCTTCAGTTCTGTGCTGCGCAGGGCAGGGTGCTGTTTGCGAAGGGCAATCGTTCGGGTGAAGAATTCCAGAAGCTCGCGATTCTGCTTGGTCTCATCCCACTCCATACACTTGCGGCAACCCGGATCATATCCTCCATCAAGTCCCACTTCGTCTCCATAATAGATACATGGCACACCTGGATACGTAAGCAACAACGTAACGGCAAGTTTCATCTTGCGCTCGTCTCCATCACATAAAGTCAGCAGTCTGGGTGTATCATGACTTCCAAGCAGATTGAAGGCCGCTTCTGTTACAGGCTGTGAATAGGCTGCGAGCAGTTTGCCGATCTCATTGGCAAATGCTAGGCCGTCGAGCTTGCCGTGCACCGTATAGTCCAATACCGAGTTGGTAAACGGATAATTCATCACGGCATCGAACTGGTCTCCCTGAAGCCACATGAGCGAATCATGCCAGATCTCACCAAGCAAATAGGCGTCAGGCTTGATGGCTTTTACCGTCTGACGGAATTCGCGCCAGAATTGATGATCCACCTCATTCGCCACATCTAGCCTCCAGCCGTCAATGTCCATCTCCTCAATCCAGAAACGTCCTACCTCCAGCAGGTATGCCTTCACTTCAGGGTGTTCCGTATTCAGCTTCGGCATGAGCGGCTCAAAGGCAAAGGTGTCATACGTTGGAATGCCATCCTCCACACGCGGCGGCCAATCTTTGATATAAAACCAGTCTGCGTAGGGGGAAGCGGCTCCATTCTTCATGACATCGACAAAAGGAGGGAACTCTCTGCCGGAATGATTGAACACTGCATCCAGAACGACACGTATGCCGCGCTGATGACAGGCGTCAACAAAGGCCTTGAACTGTTCATTGGTTCCAAAGTGAGGATCAACCTTCATGTAATCGCCAGTATTGTATTTGTGATTCGTCGTGGCCTCAAACAGCGGACAGAAATAGATGGCATTGATGCCCAGCTGGCTTATATGATCCAGATGATCAAGCACACCTTGGAGATCCCCGCCGAAGAAGTTCACCGGTGTAGGTTCTCCTCCCCAGGGTTCAGCATTGCTGGGACTGATGGAGGGATCGCCATTGGCATAACGCTCAGGGAAAATCTGATAAAACACGGCGTCCTTAACCCAGGCAGGCGGCTCAAAAATGTCGACCGGGTTCATAAATGGAAAATCAAAGAATTCAAGTGGATGATCAGGCAGCGCCTGCTCGAACCCACGCTCCGTCATCCAGACCGATTCCTCTCCCTGAATCAATTGGAAACCATACCGTAATCTGCGATAGGGAGGTGAAGTCTCGGCTTCCCAATAATCGAACATTTCATCCCGGGCAAAGATGTGCATGGGGATGTGCGTGATCGTCCGATCCCAGGCATATTTGTCTCCGGTAATGGCAATCACCGCATCCAGGTCCCCACGTTTGGACCGAAGTCGGAGGTGCATGGTCGAGCGGTCATAAGCATAGGACCAATTGAGTTTGGGGCGATGGTAAACGGCTTCAAGAATCATGTAAATCACTCCTCGTCAGATGATGAAATTCAGATAAAAGTGGCCATTAAACGCAAAAAAGGCACAACCTCAATTGTTCACGAGGTTGTACCTTTCGGCAGCATAGCCTTTTGATTATAGTGCTATTATACGAACTAACTCAGCAAAAGAAAACACTTTTTTTCCTTAAATTTCAAATTGTTTATTCGAAATGTAGGACGCATATCTGCAATTACTGTTTTTTATAAATCAAATCCAAGTTTATTGGCATATGCAGAGAAATCTTTGTGAAACTTCTCGATTTTTTTCTTCCCGGCATCAATTTTGGCATTGGCTTGTTTCAGGACAGCACTGTTTACCGTTGTTTTGGAGACCGCTTTTTTAGCGAGTTGGAATCCTTCCAGCTGTGTATAGCTACCTTTAATCAGGTTAGCATGGATTTTTTGCAATTCTGTATTTTGCGGTTTAATCAGCTTCAGCTTGGAAACATATTTGGTGTAGTTAGGAATCGCTGTGTTGGTCAGTTTCAAGAAAACGGACTTGCGATTGGATGATGTAATGTAAAATCCACCTCCCAAAGCATTGAAGGCTTTCTCCTCATATACCGATGCCATATCCAACTGATCAAGGTAGTTGAGGAAATCTTCTTCTTCGACTGTAGGGATCGGTTCTTGTTCTGACGTGTCAACTTCTTCATAGTATTCGTCTTCCGAATATGTAGTGGTTGAGTCATCCGCAGCAGAGACGTAGGACCCTGCAGGTGCAAATACCCCGCCAAGCAAGACAAAACTCATAATGATTGATAGTACCCATGATTTCTTCACGTGTTAATATCCCCTATCTATAGATGTGATTATATTCCAATGGATAATCTAACATAGTACGACAAGAAATTACAGGAATTGTTTTACAGTAAATTCATCAGTCAAACGCATATGAATGAATAATGATTCACGAGCAAAAAGGACATGTATTAGATGAAGCTAAAAGTAAGAAGAGAGATCTGTATATTTAGCAGGTAAGAAAAAAATTACATATATGGTTTATGTGGAGGCGTATTGTATCGATATATATTGTATTGGTTTAGTTAATATATCTTTATTTAATGTTGTTTTATGAAGTTACAGAGTTCGATAGGGAGTGAGAAGTTTTTCCAAATAAAATGCTTGTATAATGATTTCATCTCCATTACAATACAATTGATAATGAGATTCAATATCATTTAGATAAAAAAGGGGAGACGGATTTCATGTATAAAGTAAAGAAAAAGCTATACATTTATGCAGCACTTATTCTGATGATTTCACTACTTGCTGGCTGTGCTTCGGGTGGAAGTGTTGAGACAACGAATACATCCAGCCAAGCTGCAAGCAGCAATGAGAGCAATAATGAAAGTGATACAACTGCCAGTTCGACTGAAGATCAGACCCGAGTGATCAAACATGCCATGGGCGAAACCACAATCAAGGGAACCCCGCAAAAGATCGTGACACTGTTCCAGGGTGCGAATGATGTCGTTGTTGCACTTGGCGTGAAACCGACAGGCGTGGTGGAATCCTGGGTTCAGCAGCCAGTCTATGAATATCTGAGAGCAGATCTGGACGGAGTTCCACAAGTAGGACAGGAATCGCAGCCCAATCTGGAAGAGATCAACAAGTTGAAACCCGACTTGATTATTGCTACGAAGATCAGACATGAAGAGATCTATGAGCAATTGTCCCAGATCGCACCAACGGTAGTGACGGAGACGCTGTTTGACTGGAAAGAAACAGTGAAAACTGTTGGAGAAGCGATGAATATGGTTGAGCAATCGGATAAACTGTTGTCTGATTGGGATGGCCGTGTAGCTGATTTCAAAGAGAAAATGGGGAATCGTCTACCAATTGAAGCAACCATCACGAACTTTAGAGCCGATCAAGTTCGTATTTTCTACATGGGATATGCAGGTAAGATTCTGAATGAACTTGGGTTCACCAGACCCGCCGGACATGACGCAGACACATGGGGCGTTGAATTGACTTCCAAAGAGAACATTCCGGATATGAATGCAGACATGATCTTCAACTTCAATTCAGGCACAGAAACAGATGCCATTCAGAAAAATTATGATGATTGGACCAGCAGTCCACTGTGGAAAAACCTTGATGCTGTTAAGAACAACCAACTGGTTCAGGTCGATGAAGTGGCCTGGAACATGGCAGGTGGATACACATCGGCCAACATGATGCTGGACGATCTATATAAGCAGTTCAACCTGAACTAACTAACAGGAGCAGGACCTGCCATGCACCAGGACATTCGTTAACGAAGTGTATGGGCAGGCAGGTCTTTTGTCATTTTACAGATGAAAGAGTGAGAGTATGTTTCCCCTTTTTACAAAGGCAAGCGCCAAGATCTATGGACTGGTTGGTTTATTCATATTACTTCTACTTGCTTGCCTAGCCAGTATGATTCTGGGACGTACGCAGATCACGTTTCAGATGGCATGGGAAGCACTGCAATTCTATGACGAGAGTTCTGTGGAACATGTGGTTCTGCTGACGGAACGGTTGCCACGTACAGTTATTGCTGCTGTTGTAGGAGCAAGTTTGGCCGTGGCGGGTGGACTGATGCAGGCATTGACACGTAACCCACTGGCATCACCAAGTGTGTTCGGGATCAATGCAGGTGCAATCTTTTTTATTGTCATTGCCATTGTGGTATTGTCCGTATCTTCGCTCACCACCATGATGTGGTTTGGTTTTGCCGGAGCTGCGGTTGCCGCGGCGATTGTCTATGCACTGGGTTCCCTCGGTCGTGATGGTCTGACACCGATCAAAATTGTACTGGCGGGTACGGCTATCTCAGCGTTATTTGCCTCGTTCACACAGGCCATTCTGGTGCTGGATGGAACCGGATTGCAGGATGTACTGTTCTGGCTTGCCGGTTCAGTAAGTGGTCGGACGTTGGAAATGTTATATCCTGTTCTGCCATACATGTCAGCCGCAGCTATTGTCGCTCTGTTCATGGGCAGAGCCATCAATCTGCTCTTGACGGGTGATGATATCGCCAAAGGGATGGGACAGAATGTACTTTTGGTCAAGGTGCTCATGGGAATTGTTACGGTATTGCTGGCGGGTGGTTCGGTTGCCGTAGCCGGTTCGATCGGTCTCGTCGGTCTGGTTGTCCCGCATATCATGCGTGCACTGGTGGGCAATGATTACCGCTGGCTCGTTCCTTACTCTATTGTAGGGGGAGCGATTCTGCTGCTGTCCGCGGATGTGGTTGCAAGGTTGGTGATCATGCCGCAGGAAGTTCCACTCGGTGTCATGACTGCACTGATTGGCGGACCCTTCTTCGTGTACATTGCCCGCAAGGGGGTGACGAAGATATGAGGAAGCTGTTGACTATCCGCAACAAAAAAGACACCATCTCGGTGCAAATGGAACAAAAATCTTTGGTTGTCATCGGCATATGTATCCTCCTGTTCCTGGTGGCAGGGGTTGTTGGTACAAGTGTGGGCAGTGACTTTATCTCTCCGCTGGATGTGCTTCGAACGATATTTGGTCTGAATGAAGGGGAGCTTGACTTCGTCGTGCTGACCTTAAGACTGCCACGGGTGTTATTATCTTTGCTCGTAGGAGCAGCCCTCGGTATGTCAGGCGCGCTCTTGCAAGGTATTATCCGTAACCCGCTGGCCTCACCGGATGTCATCGGAATTACTGGTGGTGCAGCTGTTGCGGCTGTAGGTTTTGTTACATTGCTGGGCGGAGCGGTGAGCATCAAGTTGTTACCACTGTTCGCCATCGCTGGCGCAATTGTGACGGCATTAATTATCTACGTGCTTGCTTGGAAAAAAGGAGTCAGTCCGATCCGGTTGGTGCTGATCGGGATCGGAGTGTCAGCCATTACCGGAGCTGGAACGACCTTTATGCTGATCCTGAGTTCGTTCTACACTGCAGGTCAAGCCTATATCTGGCTGACTGGAAGTGTGTACGGAGCATCATGGACCGATGTTCGAACTATTCTCCCGGTTATCGTAATTGTTGTACCGCTGGCAATCTGGTTCGCCCGTAGCCTGAATGCACAGGAGTTCGGGGATGATCTGGCCACAGGCCTAGGGGTAACGGTCCAGCGGCATCGTTCAGCGTTGTTGTTATGCAGTGTACTGCTGGCGGGAATCGCCGTTGCGGTAGCCGGAACCATTGGTTTTGTTGGTCTGATCGCTCCACATATTGCCCGGAAGCTGGTCGGCCGGATGTTTGGCAGTATGCTGATTGTATCTGGACTGGTTGGTGCTCTGCTTGTATTTGCGGCAGATCTGATTGCCCGCACAGCCTTTCTACCACTTGATGTTCCCGCAGGGGTATTCACCGCAGGCGTAGGCGCACCATTTTTCCTGTATTTGTTGTTCAAGAATCGAAATCAGTTTTGAGGAGGAGAGAGCTGTGAGTATTCTGGAAGCCAAGGAGCTTACGATCTCCTATGGAGCAGATTCCATTATTGAAAATTTGAACCTGACCATTCCCAAGGGACAGATTACTGTCCTGATTGGCAGCAACGGCTGTGGCAAATCTACGCTGCTGCGTACGATGGCCCGGTTGCTGAAATCCAGCTCCGGTTCGGTGCTGCTGGATGGCGAAGAGATTGCAAAGCTGCCGACCAAGGAGATTTCAAGGCGTATGTCCATCCTGCCACAGGGCCCGACCGCTCCGGAGGGCCTGACGGTGAACCAACTGGTTAAGCAAGGACGTTATCCACATCAAACGTGGCTGAAGCAATGGTCACGAGAGGATGAGCGTATGGTCAAGCTGGCACTTGAATCCACACATCTGGCAGAACTCGCGGATCGACCTGTGGATGCATTGTCCGGTGGACAGCGTCAGCGTGCCTGGATTGCAATGACACTTGCGCAGGGGACTGAAACGCTGTTATTGGATGAACCTACAACCTATCTGGATATGACACATCAGATTGATATCCTCGATCTGTTGTTTGAGTTGAACGAACGGGAAGGACGCACGATTGTCATGGTACTTCATGATCTGAATCTGGCATGTCGTTATGCGCATCACATTGTGGCTGTTCACAACAAGTCCATCTACGCAGAAGGTAAACCGGAAGATATTGTTACACAGGACATGGTCCGTAAAGTCTTCCAGATGGAGTGTGAGATTGCAATCGATCCACTGTTCGGCACACCAACCTGTATCCCGCATGGACGAGGAAGGAAGCTGAATGGAGAACAGCGTTATACACAACTGGCTTGAGGATCAAAAAGTCCGCTTTTGATTACTTCAATAATGATTCAAAACTCCACATCAACTCCATTGTATGATCATGCAGATGACAAATTAGGCAAGCCGTTGGTAAAACCATGTCCCAGGCTTGCCCAGTTTGTTGTGCCTATTATTCGATAAAATCATACCTGAATCGACTCAAACCCACACTAAATAAGAACTTATTTTTCCTTAAAAGTTTATTATTGACAATATAACTCGAATTGCCATAAAATAGATTTTATATGATATTGATAATCATTATCAATATGTGATTACAAAAAAATTGATGAAGTATGAGCTATATAAGTTTAATTCAAATTTCACACGTTAACGGAGGGGGCAGAACAGATCTGAAGAAGCGTAGCGTGCGCCTTTATCACCGGATTTCCCCTTTGTAAAGGGGTTCAAAAAATCTGGGGATAACAGCGATCGGAAGATGGTTCTGACCGCGCAGTGATTTCGTGTGAAAACTCTATTCAACTTATATAGGAGCGAGTACCTTCATTCGATCGAGGAGGATTTTCAGTGTTTCCGAAAGGGATTCATAATCTGCAAAACCGACTCATTATAAGCAAAGCGAGAGAAATGGGCATCACCTGTGAGCCACTTCTTGAGGGATGCGAAGATTTTCTGAAGCTGTCTGTAGGGGACAAAGAGATCATCATTAACAAAACCAGATCTCATCGTCTGCCGTTAATCGCTGGACTGCTCGCGAAGAACAAGCAGGCATGTAATATGTTGTTGCATGAACAGGGAATGCCTGTACCATCATTTATCGTAATCCCAGAGATGGGAAGCGATGCAGCAGATTTTCTGAAAAGGCATGGCTCCATTGTAGTGAAACCGCTGGATGCGAGCAGCAGCATGGGCGTGACGCTGGATGTGCGTACCCCAGATGAACTGGAGGCAGCCATTAATCTTGCGAGTGTCCATGGCAGCAGTATTATGTTGCAGCAATATGTGACCGGGATCGATTACAGAGTGCTGATTATTAACGGTGAAGTGGCGGCTGTGAACCAGTATCGACCTGTCTATGTCGAGGGAGATGGAACTTCAACCGTTCGGGCATTAATCGAGCAGTTGAATCAGGATCGAATCGAGATGACGCACATAGGCGAGTATGAAGCTTTTCCTCAGGTTGATGCAGAAACGGAACGACTGCTGGAGGTATTGCGTGCACAAGGGACAACTCTGGATGAAGTTCCTGTCATCGGAAAAGAAATCGAGCTATACGATCTCCGCAATTCTGCCGCCGGAAAAATCAGTGAATTCTACAAGGATTGTACCGAAATTATTCATCCCGAAAATGCCCGAATGATCATTCAGGCGGCAAAGACTCTTCAGATTGATGTAGCAGGGGTCGATGTTCGTTGTCGTGATATCCGCACTCCAATCTCCAGAGAACAAGGGGGCATTCTGGAAGTGAACGCCTTGCCAGATCTGACGCACCACGTCTTTCCCCATGGTGGAACAACTCGTGATGTGGTTCGGTTATACCTGGAATACCTGTGTCAGGAGCAACTTGAATATAAAATGTATAGCTTATAACAACGTATAGATGACAATGTATAACGGATAACAGATGACGGATACCATCATGTATAATTCGGACCTTACATGATTTTGAACCAATACCATGTCATATGCAAAATGAAGAACAAGAATCACAGGCAGCAGGTTCAGCCTGAATCGATTATAAGGAGCGTTAGAGGGCTATGTCAGTAGAGGTGCAGACGGAATATCTGAAGATGCAAAATGAGAAGGAATCCAATGCAAGATCGTACCCCAGACATTTCCCGCTTGTCATTAGCAAGGCCCATGGAGTGAAGATTACCGATACGGAAGGCCGTGTATTCTACGACTGCCTGGCTGGTGCAGGAACATTGGCGCTGGGGCACAACCATGACACGGTGATCAACGCCATTCGCGATGTCCTGGATCAGCAGATTCCGCTTCATACACTGGATTTAGCAACACCGCTGAAGCTTGCATATATGCAAGAACTGTTCTCCATTCTTCCGGCAGAGATGCGAGACCAAGCCAAAATCCAGTTCTGTGGTCCAACCGGAGCAGATGCAGTAGAAGCAGCCATTAAGCTGGTCAAACATGCAACGGGTGGCAAATCGATTCTTGCCTTTCAGGGAGGTTATCACGGTTCAACACAAGCGACGATGTCGATGAGTGGCAACCTGAGCAAGAAACAACATCTGCAAAGCCTGCTGCCCGATGTTCATTTCCTGCCGTTTCCTTATGAATACCGCTGCCCATTTGGTGTTGGTGAAGGCATGACGGCCCGGTTGAGCGCACAGTATATCGAGAACCTGCTCGATGATTGCGAGAGCGGTATTGCCGCACCGTGTGGGGTCATTGTGGAAACGGTTCAGGGCGAAGGCGGGGCGATTCCGGCAGACATTGAATGGCTGAGGGAGCTGCGCCGAATCACAGCAGAGCGAAGCATTCCGCTCATCATCGACGAAGTGCAGACAGGCATTGGACGGACAGGGCGGATGTTTTCATTTGAACATGCCGGAATTGTACCTGATGTAATCATCTGCTCCAAAGCCGTTGGCGGAAGTCTGCCTATGTCTGTTGTCATCTACCGGGAAGAGCTGGACCAATGGCAACCTGGTGCACACACAGGTACGTTCCGTGGCAATCAGCTGGCCATGGCAGCGGGACTTGCGACACTTCGTTATATTCGGGAACAGGATGTTCTACACAACGTTCAACTGCGCAGTGAGCAGTTCATGAATCAACTGAATGCATTGAAAGAGCAGTATGCAGAGATTGGAGATGTGCGAGGCAGAGGACTGATGATTGGCGTTGAGGTGGTTGATCCAGTGGGACGCAAGGATCGTCTGGGACATTATCTGCCTAATGGTGCACTTGCTGAGTCTATTCAACGTGAATGTTTCAAGAATGGATTAATTGTAGAACTGGGCGGGCGTCATTCCGCCGTTGTTCGTTTTCTGCCGCCGCTGAATATTACGGAGCAAGAATCGGGTGCGATCCTGGCGATCTTTGAGAAATCGGTATCTGAAGCGATTGCCCTAGCAACGGCCGCATGCTGAAGTTATCCCTGTTGAAGAGGCATGCAGTATTACTCGCGATTCTGCTCGGTGCTTTTTCGCTGGTGCTGACCAACAGTGCATTTAACCTGTTGCTGCCTTATTTTGTGCAATACTATCAGATCTCTACCACAGCAGGCGGATGGATCATCGCGCTGTACATGCTCGCCATGACGTTAACGATGCCGCTGGCTTCCCTAATCGTGGACCGACTGGGGCGTAAGCAGACGTATATGCTGGGCATCAGTTTATACGGATTGTTCTCGGTGGCTGGTGCACTATTTTATCACTCTATTGAGGTACTGTTGCTTGTCCGTTTCATGCATGGGGTTGCCGCCGGGCTTATGATTCCGTTATCGCTTGTGTTGCTGTTTGATGTATACGGACCAGAGGTGCGAGGACGAATTACAGGAGCGTGGGGCTTGCTGCTTATGTTGGCTCCGGCTGCCGGGCCAACGCTGGGTGGCTTCATCATTCAGTATGGACGACTTGAAATGCTGTTTTGGCTTAATGTGCCGCTGGCTATATTCTCGTTCATCGGGTGCGGTCGAGTCATTCAGACCTATATCCCTGCCCGCAGGAAAAAATGGCATCCAACCAGTGTCATGCTGCTGATCTGTGCGGTAGGTGCCCTTAGTCTGGGAGTACAGTTGTACGCAAGTCCTGTCGTGGCAGTATGGGTACCTTGGCTGCTGATTGCGCTCGGTGTGGTGCTGCTCATTCGTTTTGTCCAGACCGAGAACGGTCGGAAGGAACCACTTATCCGGTACCAGTTGCTGCGACGTAATGCCGTCTTTCCGCTGACCGTATTGATCTCGACGATTCAGGATTGTGTCATGTTTGGCGTGATCTTTGCATTGCCGTTATTGTTCCAGGACGTCTTCCACCTGTCGCCGGCCTTGTCCGGTGCGTTGTTCATTCCCTTGTCGATCTGTACAAGTCTGTTCATGTGGATTGGCGGCAGCTTGCTGGATCGCGGTCGGTCCATACATTTTATCGCATGGGGGACGTTGCTGGTGTCCATATCGATCTTGTCGTTTGCAGTTCTGCCCATGGGAGCATCGATCTGGATCATCGGTATACTCATGGCTTGTCGTGGAATTGGCGTTGGTCTGTCAGGCATGAGTATCTCTGCAATTGGCCTGCAAGCATTACCGGACGAAGACATGCACGAAGGGTCGGTGTTATCAACCACGATTGAGCGTCTGGCTTCTTCGTTTGCGGTGATGGGCATGACCCTATATTACGATATGCGTTGGCAATGGCTTGCCGGGGCAGGAACGTCCATGGAGATGGCAAAATGGGGAGCACTCAAAGAGATCTGTATCGGACTTGGCTGCGCCATACTGCTTACACTTCCCCTGGTCTTACTTATAACCCGAAAGAAGGTTGGCATCATTGTTCGAGATGGAAAACAAGCTCCGGTCTGAAGCTGAGCAGCAGGCGCATGAACATTCGTGCAAACTGCTGCTGAACTGTTACATCCGTGAACTTGCGCTAGAGAAGAAAAGCGATATTTGGATCAATCCAAGTACGCTGACGTACGCTGTTGCTTTTCAAGCTAGTAGGGTGAAGGTGACAGGACGCTTGTCTTATTACTCTGCCATGGGGGAGCATGAATACCTCAGCATGGAATCTGGCGGGGAAATAGTGCATTATGGCGACCTGGTTCGTTGGATCACATCTGAGCTAAGTGGGAATGGGGAACAGGGAGCGAGTTCGGATCAACATGGAATGAAGAAAAGTGTGATGGAAATGAAGCGTTCACTTGAGCTGGAGAATGTACATCCATTGGGTGAGAATACGAATCGCGTAGAGCTGGCGTATGCCAAAGATTTTGCACAAAAGGTAGATAACAGTGTCGGTAACCTTACGTTGTATATCGAACAAGCAGCCGGTCTCGACATCCACGACTATCGCACATCGGAACAGTCATTGTTGGTTGGTCATCCGTTCCATCCGTTCCCGAAGAACTCCAAAGGCTTCAGCGAGCAGGATGTACAGAAGTACAGTCCGGAGTTACGGACATCATTTCAACTCTGTTATATCGCCGTGAGGCAGGATGTCTACGTGCAGGAATGGGTGGATGACGAGACGGCAATGGATTTGCAAGACTTACTGTGGAGCCATGTGGAGCCTATTTTAAAAGAAAAGAGTGAAATGTATGAGCTGTTGCCAGTCCATCCATGGCAATACGCATACATATCACGGTTGTCCGAGGTACAGCACTATATTCGAGATGAAAAATTAATCCTACTCGGTAGTGCGGGGCCTACCGTCTATCCAACCTCTTCGGTCCGTACAGTTTATGTTCCCGAATGGAACTGTAATATCAAGCTGTCACTGAACATGCAGATCACCAACATGATTCGCACCAACAGTGCTGAACAGATGCGCAGAACACTGGATGCCTCCAAGTACGTCAGGCAGCATGACTGCTTCGGTGCTGAACCGAACACGCACATTGCGTATGAGACAGGTGTAGCCACTTGTGCTTTTGAAGATGAAGAGTTAACCAATCTGTTTACGATAGCTTATCGGCCCATTGAGTTTGATGTTGAGAATACGTATGTCATATCCAGTCTGGTTGAGTCACCACTTCCCGGGATGCGGTCGAGACTGATGACGATGCTGGGTGGTGGACGTGACATAGCTGAGCGCTGGCTGGATCGATATCTGCAATGTTCTCTGCTGCCGATTGTACGAGCGGCGGGAGAGAAAGGCATTCACTTTGAAGCCCATTTGCAGAATACCCTTGTGACCTTAAAGGATGGGATGCCTGTGGAGTTTATCGTCCGCGATCTGGAAGGGGTCAGTGTAGATGAGGAACTTATAAGTGAGCAGGATCGTGCTGCGTCCGATTTATTATTTTATTCGCGAGAGAAAGCCTGGGCGCGGACATCGTACTATTTTATCGTCAATCATCTGGGGTCTCTGATTCATGTCCTGGCGCGAGATGTGAACGTCCCGGAGGAGCATTTCTGGAAGCAGGTACGTGAGGTACTTGTGGAGGAACTGGAACGAACGGGCAATGCATATGTGCAACATCTGCTGACAACGGATGCATTTCTGGCCAAACAAAATTTGGTGAGTTGTCTAAGGGGGATCAGCCAGACCCCGGCCTACGTGCCGGTGAGCAATGTAATGAAACGAATAGGGAGTGAAGTGCGTGGGAGTCGTGGGATACAGGGCTGAAGCAGGCGGCAGGACAGAAGCAGTATACGTGGGTGTACAGGAACGGATTATGCGTCAGACGTTGGAGGCGATGTGGTTCGAAGGCATTCTGGACAGTCATGTAAGTGGGAGCGAATGGCGAACCAGCGGCCTTACATCTTCCGGCGATTCTGTGGCGTACACGTGTGAAGCGGAGCGAAAGTTTTCATTTGGCCGGGTGAAGGTGAAGAAGGGTTCGATTCAAAGGGAAGGCGTACTCTGCACCGATCTGGATCTGTTTTTGGAGGAAATTGTGCTGAACCCTTTGAAGGGTGTAAATGTGACGGCTTTTATCCAGGAACTGCTCGAAACGATGGCAAAGGACAGCCAGTGCCGGGCTATATTGCCCTTGAACATTCCGAGTGAAGATCGGCATTATGATGCGCTTGAAAGTCACATGACCGACGGTCATCTGTACCACCCGAGCTACAAGTCGAGACTAGGATTTTCTTTGAAAGACAATCTCGCTTATGGCCCTGAGTTTAACACGGAAGTTGCTTTAGTCTGGGTTGCTGTGAAAAAAGAATTTGCTCAGACCGCTGTATCCGCGGGATATAGCTCTGAAGAACTGGTGGGGCAACATCTGACCGTAGAGGACGCACAGCGATTTCATCAGATCCTGCAACAACAAGGTCGAGGGGATATGAATGAGAAATCACAGGCGGGTGCAGACGGGTATCCAATCGATACAGAAGTTCGTGGGACCATTCGTGGAAGTGTTGGGAAGACCAATCATGAAACAGCTCATGGAAAGGACAGCGAAGCAGTCTGCGGCCCTGGAAGTGAAACAGGCAAGGTTGGAGAAATAGGTTCTGACGCAGGTGATCGATATGTGTTCATTCCGGTTCATCCATGGCAGTGGGAGCACCAGTTGGAATCGGTATATGCCCGTCAACTGATGGATGGGGACATCGTATATCTCGGTCCATCGTCTTCGCCTTATCGTGCGCAGCAGTCGATCCGTTCGCTGTCGAACAGAGTGAAGCCGGAAGCCCCTTACATCAAGCTGGCCCTAAGCATTACCAATACGTCGAGCACCCGTATTCTGGCACAGCATACGACCCAGAACGCGCCATTGATCAGCGATTGGCTGAATGAACTTGTTCGTGAAGATGAGCTGTTGCAGCAGGCGCAGTTTGGCATTTTAAAAGAAATCATGGGACTGTCGTTCCGTTATGAGCAGTTACCTGCAACTCAATATGGACGGGCCTACGGCACACTCGGTGCGATCTGGCGAGAGAATGTATCGGTTCACCTGAAGCAAGGTGAGACGGCGTGGCCGCTGAATGCACTGATGTTGGTACAACCGGATGGTGTTCCGTTTATCCAGGATGCTGTAGAACGACATGGTGTGGAAAAGTGGAGCGAGGCCCTTGTTCGCGCGGTAACTCTTCCGATTATTCATCTGCTCTATGCACACGGGATTGCGCTGGAATCTCATGCTCAGAATATCATTTTGGTACTGGAAGATGATTCGCCGAAACGAATCATTATCAAGGATCTGCATGATGGTGTTCGCTATGTACCGGATCAACTGTTGCACCCGGAACGGGCACCGAAGCTGAACCCCGAGCCGGAAACCCATCGCAAGTTCAATCGGTATTCCTTCATCTATGCGGGAGATGTGTCGGAAGTCCGTGACTATACGTATGATGCATTCTTTTTTATCTGCATGACAGATATTGCGCTGGCTTTGGAGAAGTTTGGGTTGTCGGAGGCAGCATTCTGGCAGCTGTGCGCAGGTGTAATTGTAGATTATCAGAAGCAGCACCCGGAATACGCAGAGCGGTTTGTTGCATTTGACCTTTTTGCCGAAGATGCACTGATCGAAGAGATGACCAAGCGCCGCCTGTATGGGGATGGGGAGTTGTATTTCCGAAAGGCGAGTAATCCGCTCAAGATATCAAAGGATGCACTTGAATCCAAGGGAACGCCCGAATTAAAGGGAATCGTCGAATGAGAATCAACACGCTGAAGGAAAAAATTGCACGCAAACAGCCTGTCTATGGTCTTTTTGTATCCATACCACACCCGGTCATCATCGAGATGATTGGACATGCAGAATATGACTTTGTCATTATTGATCGGGAACATGCCCCAACATCGATGGAATCTGTAGAAGAGTTGGTTCGTGCGGCTGAGCTGGTGGGCCTAACCCCATTGGTTCGGATTTCGAAAGTGGAGCGAGCGGAGATTCTTAAAGTGCTGGACTGTGGCGCCCAAGGCATCGTCATTCCGCATGTCGAGCAACTGGAGCAGGTGGAAGAAGCGGTTCGCCACGCTTACTATCATCCGGTTGGCATGCGTAGCTTGAATAGCGGTCGTCCCGGTGTATTTGGGAAATATCCGCTCACTGAATACATTGGGGAAGCGAACGAACAAGTGATGGTTGTACCCATGATCGAAAGTGTGGAGGGCGTGCGGCAAAGTGCACAGATTCTGTCTCACCCTCAGGTGAGTTTTGTATTGGAAGGTGCGGCTGATCTGTCGCAATCTCTCGGTGTGCCATGGCAGACAGAGCACCCGGATGTGAGACGTGCGCTGGATGAATTGCACGCTACTGCGCAACAGTGCGAAGTACCTTATGCAACGGTCATCAGAGGTGTGGAAGACATGTCACTCTGGGATGAGCGAGGAGTCCATATATACGTGCTGGGTGATGATCGGAATACTGCGTTTCGGGCGTATGCCCAAAAACGGAATGACTACAGGAATGCGGGTGGGCAGATATGAAACCTAGTGTATGGCAGGTGATTGATGAACTACAACGCGGATTGGAAGACCCGGTATGTGCGTATGTCTACGATCTGGCCGGCATTCAGGAACAGGTAGGTCAGATGCTGGGCAGCATGCCTGGGAACACACAGTTGTTCTACGCCATTAAGGCAAATCCAGATCCGCGGATCATTGAGGCGTTGCTTCCATTGGTAAAGGGCTTTGAAGTGGCTTCGATTGGAGAGTTACTCAAGGTTAGAGCGGTAAGTCGAAAGGTTCCGATTCTGTTTGGAGGTCCGGGTAAGAAGGAGAGCGAACTGCGGCAGGCGATTGAGAATGACGTGAGTTACATCCATGTGGAGAGTCTGTTGGAACTTCGGCGCATCATTGCAATTGCGAAAGAGCGAGAGATGGAGCAGGAGCAGGTGCAGGAGAGCAGGCAGAAGCAAGAATGGGAGCAGAACCCGGAGCAGAGATATACGCAAGCATACGGCGAGGAACTGATGCAAGAGCAGAAGCAAAAACAGAAGCAAAAACAGAAGCAAGCGCAGGAGGTGCGCATTCTGCTCCGAATCAATCTGCGAAGCAGTACGTTGCCTCGGACGAAGATTGTCATGGGCGGTGGGCCGAGTCCTTTTGGAATCGATGAAGAGGCGGTGGAAGAAGCCATTGAACTCATTCGTGTGGAAGGCGCGGGTGTGGTTCGGTTAAGCGGCTTCCATTTTCACTCTTTGTCCAACAATATGGATGCAAGGCTGCACACCGAGATGATCGAGCTGTATTTGCAAAAGGTGGAGCAGTGGCAGCAGCAGTATGATCTTCCTATAGAAGTGGTGAATGCAGGAGGCGGATTCGGTGTCACGTATGATGGCAGTCCCGGATTCGACTGGCCGTTGTTTACTTCCTTACTTGAACAAAGTGAAGCCAGACAACGCCTTGCTTCACGCGGAGGTCAGCTGTATTTTGAATCGGGTCGGCTGCTGGTGGCAGACCACGGGTATTACGCGGCAGAGGTTACGGATATAAAAACTTCTCATGATCAGTATTTTGCCGTGTTAAGGGGAGGTACGCACCATAATCGACTGCCTGCTTCATGGGGGCATAACCACCCGTTCCAGATTATGGAGACGGACCGTTGGAAGCATTCATTTGCCCGGCCAGAGGTAAGAGGTCGTCGAGTTCATGTGGTAGGTGAGCTATGCACACCCAAGGATCGCATGCATTCCGATGCGGAGGTAGCACTGCTGCGCGTGGGAGATATTGTTTTGTTTGAAAAGTCTGGGGCTTATTGCTGGACCATCTCGCATCATGATTTCCTGGGGCATCCGCACCCGGCATTCCATTATCTAACGGAGGACAATAATCATGTCAACACTGATGAAGCGTTCCAGTCTGCAAGCCGCTGAACGCCGGATTATGGCGGATCTGATGAATTCATTTTTGTCGGAGCAATTACTCCCACTGGAGGATAACCCATTCATTGATTTTGCCGAAGCACCTGCACCGTTCCGTCGATTGTACAAGGGATATGACAGCGGAGAGCATAATCAGAATGTAGCTTCTCGCTATAGATTGCACACTCAAGGTGTACTGTGTCTGGTTGAAACAGGAGTAAGACAGGGGACTCAGTGGGTTCAGGGTTCACCGATCTACGAGGAGAAAACAGATGGAAGCTGGGTTCTCCTCGATTCTCCAGCAGAGGTTGGACGTGCAGTGTTACAGAGGGCTTTGTCGGATGAGGCCTATGCGCAGCCCGGAGTGGCGGAATTCCTGACTAGTCTGGATATTGCTGTGGAGCAGTTTGCTTTGGGCTGGGAACAAGTCCAGTATCTGTCCGCCAACGTTCCGGCATCTGCTTATGAATGGTTTATCAAAGGCGAACGTGTTGCTGCATTGCGGGATCGTCCATTTCACCCATCATCCAAAGCCAAAGTGGGATTCAACGCAGAAGATGTCACACGGTATGCAGCAGAATTCGGGAAGGCGATTTCGCTGCGCTGGGTGGCTATACGGCTGGATGCCGTGCAGCAAGGGTGTGAAGATGGATTGTCCATTTTGGATGTGTTAGACGATGTTCAGCGCAGAGAGGTGGAAGCCGAGTTTGCCCGGAAAGGAATTACGTTGCACGAATACCTGCCGATGCCTGTCCACCCGTGGCAATTGGAGCATGTAATTCTGCCTCGCTTCACTGGAGAGGTCGAAGAAGGTAGCATTGTGGTATTGGATGTGGAAGTGGGCGACGTACAGGCCACATCATCTCTGCGCTCGATGGCTCCATCAACCGAGTCCACCCGGATGCTCAAGCTACCGGTTAGTGTGCTGTCACTGGGGGCTGCTCGCTATCTTCCCGTAGTCAAGTTGCTGAATGGTCTTGCTGGAGAACGGATGTTAAGACAGGCCGTTGCTTGTGACGAGACGTTGAAGGACAAGGTGTACATGTGTGAAGAGCAGAACTGGTGGGGCTTTATGCCAGAATCCATGGGACTGTTCGATGATCATCCCCGGCATCTGGCTGCACAGATTCGTGTGTATCCCGCTGAATTGCTTAATGAAGCCTACAAAGTAATCCCAATGGCCGCACTGGGTGTGAATCTGGAAGGGCATCATCTATTAACCGAGATTCTGGGGGATAACCTGAGTAGCGCGGATGTCCTCGACTTTTATACGAGTATAGCTACTACGTTTTATGATATCGTAATGCGTCTGTTCAAGGTGGGCGTTGTACCTGAGATTCATGGTCAGAACTGCTGTCTGGTTTTACGGGATAATCAGGTAAAAGGTCTCTTGTTCCGCGATCATGATTCCGTGCGTTTGCATCAGCCTTATCTGGACAAGCATGGCATTGCAGACCCTGCCTATCATATTCGTCCAGGCTACTCGAACAGCCTGTATAACGAGACGATCCAGAAGTTGATTTTCTATGTGCAGTCTTTGGGGACGCAGGTGAATCTGGCTGCGATCATGGAGGCACTGAGCGAGGTGTATCACATCCCGGAAACGAAGTTATGGAAGATCACCGAGCAGGCTTGGAAGGAAGCGCTGCATCAAGTGCAGCTTCCCGAATCTGATCGGGCCGCGCTTGCTCATGCGATATTCGAGAGCGAGGAGTGGCCCGTGAAGTTAGTTGTCCGTCCGCTGCTTGAAGCAGACGGTGTGCCTGGCGCGATGCCATCGGGCAAAGGCAAAGGGTGGAACCCTTTTTACAAGGGATAGAGGTTTAGGTGTTGTTGGTATAGGAGTATATAGAGAAGAAGTGGCGTGCTAAAGGAGAGAACAGAGAAGGTGACCCGGTTGACGGGTTGCCTTTTTGGTTTGTTGTCATCGAAAGTTACAATGCTTTGAGGGAATAAAACGTTCATCATTATGGCTAAAAAATCTTATGAAATGGAGGTATAGTAAAGAGACTGATGGTATAATCGGGTTATGTGTTATAGTCATACTTGTGTATTACCGAAAAGGTTTTCGGAAAAAGAGACATCTATTGTTGTAACCGCAATCATAATTTACTTGAAGAAAGTGAGAATCTACCATGAATCAGAAGAGGCTTTTTAATGATGGATGGCAATTTGCGAAAAGCAAGCTGGATGTTACGGAACCTGCGGGTCTGGTATATGAACCTGTGGAGCTTCCCCATGATTGGCTGATATATAATACGCTTGAACTGTATGAAGACAGCATTGGATGGTACCGCAAGACGTTCCATTACACGAAGGATGAGCAGCAGCTTTTGCTTTGTTTTGATGGCGTATACATGGACTCTTCGGTGTATGTGAACGGGCAGCTTGTTGGGGAGTGGAAATATGGATATTCTGCTTTTGAACATGAGATCACGAATGCACTGGTGGAAGGCGACAATGAGATTGTTGTCAAAGTAGTGCATCAGAGCCCGAACAGCAGATGGTATTCCGGGGCCGGAATCTATCGCCATGTGTGGCTGAAGACGAGAGACCGTAACCATATTGTTACGGATGGAATCTATGTATCCATCAAGCAACAGACGGATGGCTGGCAGGTGGAAGTGGATACGGAGCTGAACCTGGAACAGAATCAGCAAGCAGAGTTGGTGCATACGATCTTGTATGAAGGTCAGACGGTGGCATCCAGCCAAGCGAATGTTACGGCTTCGGTGGGTGAGAATGTGGTGGTATCGGCAGATAGCCAACAGATCATTGTAGAGAATCCAAACCTGTGGAGCCCGGATGCACCGCATCTGTATGAAATGGTGACGGAGCTGCGATTGACCTCGGATGATCAGGAAGAACGGACAGTTGAATCGGTATCACAGCGTATTGGATTCCGGGATATCAAGCTGGATGCCAAGGAAGGGTTCCACCTAAACGGAGTTAAGTTGAAGCTGAACGGCGTGTGTGAACACCATGATCTCGGGGCACTGGGAGCTGCGTTTAACCTGACGGCATTGCGTAGAAGATTCGTTTTGCTCAAAGAAATGGGTGTTAACGCCATCCGCACCGCGCATAATATGCCTGCCAAAGAGTTCATGGAACTTGCGGATGAGATGGGTATGCTGATTGTGTCTGAAGCTTTTGATATGTGGGAACGTGCCAAAACGCCATACGATTATGCGAGATTTTTCCCGGAGTGGGTGCATACGGATGTGAAGAGTTGGGTGAAACGCGACCGTAACCATGCCAGTCTGATCATGTGGAGTATCGGGAACGAAATCTACGATACCCATGCGGATGAGCGTGGACAGGAAGTAACTCGGATGCTGATGGATTATGTACTGGAATTTGATCCAAAAGGTAATGCTGGCGTGACGATTGGTTCGAACTACATGCCTTGGGAAAATGCACAAAAATGCGCTGATATCGTGAAGCTGGCAGGGTACAACTACGCGGAAAAATATTACGACAAACATCATGAAGAGCATCCGGACTGGATTATCTATGGTAGTGAGACGTCTTCGGTGGTGCAGAGTCGTGGGATCTATCACTTCCCTTTCGAACAGCCGATTCTGGCAGATGACGATGAGCAGTGTTCGGCTTTGGGTAACAGTACGACCAGTTGGGGCGCGAAGTCAGCAGAATACTGCATTCTGGCAGAGCGGGATACACCGTATTCGCTGGGGCAGTTCCTGTGGACCGGATTCGATTATATCGGAGAGCCGACACCGTATCATACGAAGAATTCGTATTTTGGACAGCTGGATACCGCAACGTTCCCGAAAGACTCTTATTACATCTACCAAGCGGCTTGGACGGATTATAAGAAAAGCCCGATGGTTCACCTTTTCCCTTATTGGGATTTCAGCCCGGGTCAGATTATTGATGTACGCGTGTGCAGCAACGCGCCGAAGATTGAGCTGCAACTCAACGGTAAAACCATTGGCACGTACGATATCGATCATGCCAATGGAACACAGCTATCCGGCTGGTGGAAAGTACCTTACGAAGAGGGCGAGCTGAAAGCGATCGCTTATGATGAGAACGGTGAGATCATTGCAACCGATGTGCAAAGATCCTATACGGATGCGAAGAAAATTCGTCTGCAAGCGGATCGGGAGCAGTTACAAGCGAATGGCACAGACCTGATTTTTGTAGAAATTGATGTTGAAGATGAAACGGGTAATCCAGTTCACAATGCAAACAACCGCGTACAAGTTCAGGTGACGGGTGCAGGAAGATTGCTGGGTCTGGATAACGGGGACAGCACCGACTATGATCCATACAAAGGATTGAGTAGAAGACTGTTCAGCGGCAAACTGATGGCGATTATCGGAGCAACAAATGAACCTGGAACAGTACGGATTGAAGTTTCTTCTGAAGGGTTGGAAGGGGCTGTAGCTGAGTTTGAATCGCGTATTGTGGATACGGAACTGGTTGATGAGAAGCAAGTGCAAACTGTCTTCATGAACAATGAACAACGTCCGGTGCTGACGGGGAACGCTCAGGAGATTCCTTTGCGGAAAATTGAGATCATCAGTACTGCAGGACAGTTGCTCGATCCGTCCAACCCGGAGTTAATTGTAACCGCCAAGCTGTATCCAGAGAACACTTCCTATCGCGACATCGAGTGGGCTGTTGTAAATGATGCGGGGATTGAGTCCAACATTGCCAAAGTGGAAGCTGTTCAAGCGGAAGCGGGCGATAATGTTGAGCACCAACATGCGGTAAAGGTATCGGCTATAGGTGACGGGGAGTTCCGACTTCGCGCAACCAGTACTAATGGTACGGATAAAACGAAACTCATCTCCCAGCTGGAGTTCAAGGCGGACGGTCTCGGCACAGCTTACAAAGATCCATACGGCTTCATCACGGGCGGACTGTACGATTACACCAAAGGTGAGGTTGGTAACGGTAATGAGCGTGGGGTAGCGACAAGTCGCGACGGGGAAACGCACGTAGGCTTCCGTAATATTGACTTCGGACCGTACGGCTCCGATACGATTACCATTCCGATCTTTACGTTGTCCACTGAGGATTACTTCATTCAGATCTGGGAAGGTATGCCGGATGAAGAAGGAAGTACGATGATCGCAGATGTGGTGTATGACAAAGAGTCCATTTGGAATGTGTACCAAGAAGAGACATACCAATTATCCAAACGTCTTAGCGGAATTACGTCGATTTGTTTTGTGCTGAAGCAGAAGATTCATATTAAAGGCTTCTCATTCGAGCGCCAAAGTCGGGCCTTTGAAAAGAATGCGGCTGCATCCTGTGATCATCTCTACGGAGATACGTTCAAAATCGAGGGTGATCGAGTAGAGGGCATCGGGAATAATGTATCGTTGGAATTTGAAAACATGGACTTTACGGCAGAAGGCACATCCAAGCTCGTGATCTACGGTCATTCACCGATTGATAAAAATACGATTCATATTCGCTTCGCAGGTGCGGACGGGCAGAGCAACCAGCTGGTTGAGTTCACCCAGTCGGGTGGATATGAGGAGCGGGTGTTTGAGCTTGAGCAGGTGACAGGTGTGCAGAAAGTAAGCTTTATCTTCCTGCCAGGCAGTCAGTTTGACTTCGGTTGGTTCCGATTCGAGAAATAGGACGATACTTGGAATAAAATAATATCCTCCATCGCTCCGTTGAGCGGTGTGTTGTTAAACAGATTAATCCTCTTCAAATAAACGATGTTCGTTACGAACAAGCCGTTTACTTGAAGAGGATTTTTTATATGTTAAGGGGATTCAGATGTTGTAAAAGCGTTCGTTTAGAGCCCTGACTTTTACTTGTCCACATCATCAATGGATAGCCTGGCTTTCTCTGGATCCCAGGACACGTTCAAACCCAAACTACGCAATACTTCAAAAGGTACAGTGGTTGCTCCTGAGTAGTTATTGATGGGTTCAGATAGCTCTATGAGTTGCTCTCCAGACTCATCCATGGAAGTTTTTTGATAATGTGCTTCGTTAGGGTAGATCGTAATTGTTCGATTGTTATATTTTAACGTATAGTAACTAAGGCTACCTTCCGCCTTATGAACCTCAAATTTTGCTCCGAGTACTGCGGCGATTGCTTTGATTGGTAATTGTACGGTCTTGGGCGTTTCCACCGCGGGATACATCGACTGGAACAGCTCACCGTTCAGATAAACATCTGTGCCGAGCTTGGCCTGAACCGGTTTGTAGACCATGCCTCCAGAAGATGTTGCAGGTCCTCCCGCTTCCTGATATTTATCACTTCCCCAGCCCCAGACAGTCCCTTCGGAGGATAATGCAAGACTATGGTGATATCCCGCTGAAACATCGGTAATGCCAGACAAATGGTTTAATTTTCCTTCTTTGCCGGTCACTGTCCTTCCATAGCTATACACCTGACCAGAAGTAGTAAGTAACAACGTATAACTTGAATTGGCATCCATCTTCTTCACTTTGAGCTCGTGATGAAAGGGGGTGACTTTGCCCCCTAGGTCTAGCTGCCAAGCCTTTCCCTTCTTATCCAATGCAAGTAGAGATGCATCTGCACCGGTGATCGAGGATATGTTGTACAAATCTTTTAATTTGGTTGGTTTGGAAGGGGCTTTACCGGGTTCGTTTGGCTCGTTCCATGTCCATACGGAGCCATCTTTTTTCAGAGCATAGCCGTGCAGGCCAGCGGATTCAACTTGAATGATATCTTTTAGTCCACTGATCGTCTGTAGCTTACGTGTCTGTTCCAGGGCTACGGCTTGAGGCGGGTTTTGCCAAGACCGAACGGTTCCATCCTGGAGAAGGGCGATGGTTGAGAAAGCCCCTATGCTAACATTCGTGGCAGAGGTAATATTAGGCACTTGACGTGGCATGTTGCCGTTACCCCACTCCCAGATGGTTCCATCAGCTTGAATGGCTGCGTTGTTCCCACCACCGGAGGATGAAATAACTGTTACATTGGATAGTTTGGGAATACGAATCGGACTAAATGTATGACGATATCGAACGTTGTCGCTCACACCAAGTTCTCCCCAGAGATTACGGCCCCAGGCCCATACGGAACCGTCACTTCTCAATGCAACTGTGTTATAATAAGCACCCTGTACAGCGGTATAGTAAAGTTTCTTCTCTACACTGCTTGATGAAGTCGGTTGAACAGAGGTGTTACTAGTGGAGGGGGACATGTTAGTGGCTGCATGAGTCGTTGGCACATCAGCTAGCTCCATCAGCAGGCTTGACACAACTAATGTTGTAGCTATTGCAATGGTGAATCGATGGGTCTTTTTACCGTTACCCTTGGATCGATTATTCAAGCGTGAAGTGGAGCGTTTTTCTTTTGCTATGTGATCGGATGAGTTTACCGATTGCATGATATCGCCTCGTTTTCGGATGAGTTGGGCATGAATGTTGCCTTTCTTTCTAAACGCTCTATGGAGGGATGAAGTTACATACAAGGGATAAAATTTCCTTTATATTGAAGAGGGTTAGGTATTATTACAGTCTTCCTAACAGAAATTAGGTAACCTGCACGTAGTCTTTAGCGTCATAAAGATGAGGTGATTAGATGAAGAGAGTGCTGCTTACGGTTTTGTTAGTTTTAATAGTGTTAACAGCATGTGAGGCAAATGATCAGAAAGTGGATTTTCCAGTAATGACGAAATCATTCCCAGAAATTATTGAGCCCCATAATCCAGAGCAAGCGGAGCAAAGCGGGGATGTGGTTGTGCTTCATGGAGGGATGCGGAACGGGGATAAGTGGAACACATTTATGAAAAATGTGGAGAATAAACAGCAGGATCAGGTTCGTGTGACGATGTATACCATTGAAGGTGGGCCCATTATCCAGGAATTGATCTATGATGGTACAGCTATTCAATCGACTTACGATAACTCAAGGGATGCCTATGGCTCCAAAGAGGGAATGAAGACCGACACCTGCAAAGGGATCGGTACGATGAAGAGTGAGCAGGGACATATTTTTTACGTGTTAACAGGGTGTGAGAAGGAAGAGAACCCCTTTTGGATGCCTAAGTTGTAAATGAGATGTATCCACATGCAAATTCTTAATAAATTTAATAGATCCAAAAAACCTGCGAAGCTGAGGATGTGCAGGTTTTTTGTGCATTTTAAAAGATGGGGAGTAGTGGGGTTATCCGTACAAAGCATTGGACAATTCAATCAGGTTTCCGTCAGGATCACGTACATACACCGAACGAATGGGACCCAGTGCTCCCGTGCGTTCCACCGGACCTTCTTCGATCTTCGTATGATGTTGCGTGAGATGGAGAATCACTTCTTCCAACGGTGTGCTGACCAGAAAACAAAGATCTGCCGAACCCGATGTAGGGGTGTGAGCTTTCGGTTCAAATTCTTTTCCCTGTTCATGCAAATTGATCTTCTGTTGTCCAAACTGTAATGCTTTTCGGCCTTGACCGGATTCAACTACCTTCATGCCTAATATGTTGGTATAGAATGAAATGGTTGCTTCCAGATTCTTTACGGTTAACACGAGGTGATCAAGTCGTTCTAATTGCATGGATAAACCTCCTTCGAATTGGATCATTTGCTCCTGTAAAACGAGAGGTGTATATAGTAGTATGTCATTTATTATACTTTAGAGCTCAGTTGGATCGACATCTAATGAGAAGAAGGTAGAGGGAAGTTATGAACAGGAGTATTTATGTGCCAAGGAACTTGGCTTTGAGAGTAGAGTAATAGTGTAAATAACTAACAAGAGTAACTCATGAAAGTCATGAAAGTCATGAATGAACTCTCTTTAGGTTCAGTTCAAATGAGATGATGATATCGTGTTGTCTTGCCAAATCTGAACGGGCTTTAATCTCAAAAGTGAGACCCAACTACTCCGGAAGAGTACGAACCTCATTCGTTATAGTCGTGATGTAGTAATGTTGTCTCTGTATAGGTTGCATTACGCAATGTGATGGTAAGCTCATCTACTGTTTTGGTTTGAAATGGGATGTTTGAATCGGGAAGTGCGGATTCTTCTTTATTAGTTACAGAAAAATAAAGCACAAGTTGAAGTATCAATATGATAAGAGTAATCATGATAAAGATTATAATATTCCTTTTGTTCAATGTGCATCTTCCTTTCAGCGAAAAGATTTTTAATGAAGTGAATTTAGTGGTTAATAACCAATTATATCATATTTTGGGTGGTGATATAAATGAAGAGGCTTTGGGTGTTATGTATTTTGATACTTTTAGTGACAGGGTGTGGTCAGAACAATAGAGAGAAAGCCATTGATTATCTAACGCAAAATCAAAGAAATGATGCATCACTCATTGTATTTACCGACCGACCTTCGGAGCGACCATTTATTGTTGAATTACAGGCGCAATTAAATGAAGTGATTAACGAGAATTTGAGGGCAGAGGGCCCAATAACTAACGTAACCTTTTACAATGTCCGTGATGAAAATAAGTTTGATTATGAGAAAATTTTCGGTCTGAAATCATATCCGTACATGATCCTGTTCGAGAAAGGCCAGATTACATTGGAGACGCAGAAACCGGAAGAGATCGTTCAGCATTTTAAGAAGAGGTAAGAGTCTACTAAAAAGAAGTTTGATCCCGATGGATCGGCTGAGTTAAACATAAAATGTGATCTGTGAGGTCCTACTGGGGAGACAATGAAGCCATGCTGGCAAGACAAAGGACAACTATAACAGAACTCTTGTCTTTTTTATTGGGCTTCCCTCATAGTTATTCGCACACTCTCCGAATGTGCTAAGGACATAGTATAGGGCATATATACTGTGTGCCTTGGCCTAAGGAGATGACCATTTTGAAGTATCTGAACAAGAGGACAGCCACCCTCAACAAATTAAGGCCCAGTCGTTCTACGTCGAAATGCAGAAACAAACACTTGGGAAAACGAAAGAAATGCCATATTATCCGTAGGTCTTATCGCAGAAAGCGCTGCTCACTGAAGAGTCCATTAAGATCACAGAAAATGGCCCGTGACAAAAAAGTCATTGCATTACCTAGAGGGGGAGGCAGCAACCCGGTATGTTGTGAGCCCAGCCCAATGCTTGCTCCGTTGAGACAACATGAATTGGAGACTGTGAGTCTCCCTGGCACGCAAGGTGTGGCAGGTGCTCAAGGCCCGGCCGGATCTCACGGTGAGCCGGGTCAACCGGGGCTTCCCGGAGCACAGGGCCCCGCAGGTCCTCAGGGTGAGCCGGGTAAGGCGGGAGTTCCCGGAGCGCAAGGTCCCGTTGGCCCTCAAGGTGAGCGGGGTCAACCGGGGCTTCCCGGAGCACAGGGTCCTGTTGGCCCTCAGGGTGAGCCGGGACAACCGGGAGTTCCCGGAGCGCAAGGTCCCGTTGGCCCTCAGGGTGAGCCGGGACAACCGGGGCTTCCCGGAGCACAGGGTCCCGTTGGCCCTCAGGGTGAGCCGGGACAACCGGGAGTTCCCGGAGCGCAAGGTCCAGTTGGCCCTCAGGGTGAGCCGGGACAACCGGGGCTTCCCGGAGCGCAGGGTCCCGCTGGTCCTCAGGGAGAGCCAGGTCAACCGGGAACTCCCGGAGTCCAAGGACCAACGGGTCCCCCAGGTGAGCAAGGTCCACCGGGCACCGTACCCGGAATTGAAATCATTCCTACGGCAAACCGCTACTTCTATTTTCCGGACACCGATCTGGATTTGTCGGCCTCAGTTACAATTCCTGCCACAGCATTCACAAATGACGATGGTGGCAGCATAACCGAATTTGCCGGGGTTGGACTTACTAGTTTTAACAATCTTTATATAAACGGGATCGTCCAACCTGGAAACTCATACGATGTAAGTGCTGAGAGTTTGTTTTTTTCGTCACAAAACGGTGTGATCTTTGCAGGGACACCTATTACTATCGAGATAATTATAATAACAGCCAATATAATAAATGGTTAAAATTGGTTTTAGTTGCTGGTTCCTTTGCCTTCACTACTCCCAAACCTACCACATATACTATGTTAGGTAGGAGGTGAGAAACATGCCACTTGTGACACCATTTCAGAACAGTTTGAGATTTGCTGCAACCATTGGTGATGGGACCGGCACTGGGGCAACGTTTGCCATTGCTGCGACTGCTTTTACAAATGACGCTGGTGTAGCTGCAACCGCATTTCCAGGCACCTACAACTACTACAATCTTTATATTAATGGCCTTATGCAGACAGCAGATACTTCCTCGGCTACGACGACTACAATTACAATTCCCGGTGGAGATGCATTAAATGATGGAACTCCAATTGTCGTACAATTTGTAGTGTCTTAAAAAGATTTAATCCTACTATATCGTTATCTTGTGCGACTTCTATCTGTGATAGAAGTCGTTCTTTTTGTACAAGTTACCCAGTCGGCTCAAAGGCATTCATCCATGCATTAATGTGCAAAAATAGTTACCCAAGGATGTTGCCGAACTACCGGATAACCTCTGAGGAAATGATCCTTCCGTTTGATTCCAATCCTCCTTCTCAAATGTTAAAATTTAGGTACATAAACTACGGTCAGGTTGGCGGGTGATAAGGAAATGCAGCGAATTGAGGTACATCCCGATCTATTGGAGGAAAAGGCCCGGTTGGTCCAGCAGAAGAAACAGGAACTGGAGCGAATGGTCTGGGAACTGGAGAAATCAATTTATATGTTGCAATCCGAGTGGTCGGGTGTGACAGGAGAGCGTTTCTTCTGGGATTTTATGCAGGTGAAAGAAGTGTTCCCGACTACAATCGGGCTGTTGGACGAAATCCAGAAAGAGTTTACGTTTATTGCAAAGAACTTCAGAACAACGGACGGCTCAGGCGAGGTGGCGTTGTACATCCCAGAAGAGCTGAAGCGCAATTTCGCTGTAGGGCTGCTTGATAAATCCATAGGAGAAACAATAACGGGAATGGGGCAGACAGCAGAAGCGTTCTTCTCTAACCCGTTCAGTACAATAGGCAGTGTGGCATATGCCATGACCGTGGGCAAAGTTGTAGACGTTGGGCGGGGTATTCAATTTGCATGGGATACCGCCTGGGGCACGGGAACGGCGAGGTCTGATATAGAGCAATTTGTAGAAGACCAGAAGAAGCAGATTGATGAGAGTGGAGCAGGATATTACGGTGGAGCGATGACAGGGCAGGCTCTGGCGTATGTATTGTTTGGGAAAGCTTTTCGTTCGAAGGACGACATTGGATCATCAGGTGGAGGCAAGCCTGAGTCGGGGAAAGGGAATGAAAGGACAGGTAGAACTCATTATTTAGAATCAGTTAATAAGTTTGAGGATCAAATTCGAAATAAACCCTTGGAACACGGGCAATTTTTTGATAAGAATGGTAATTTAATAGGAGAAACGGTTGTTGGTACTGAAAAGTCTATAAATATAAGTAACCATAAAGATGTAGCTAAAGATACGGTATTTACTCATAACCATCCAACTAACGGGCCGTTCAGTCTTGAAGATATAGCCACTGCAATAGATTTTAATATGGCTGAGATAAGAGCTGTTTCTCCAAATGGTACTAATTTGAGTATGAAACGAGGGGCAGAAGGTTGGAAAGAAAATGCAGAAGACATAGGAATTATATTCGCTAATATTCAAAAAGAGCTAAGAAGTGATCTAAAAGCACAAGAATTTTTCAAAACTGGTAATAAAGATGCAGTGTGGGATATGCTATTTGACAGAGTTGCCAAAAAAATAGGTGGGGAATATACAAAACATTAAAAGGTAGGTTAAACAATGAATAAAGATTTTCTTTACACTAAGCCCTATGTTCCCGGGATAATAGACGATACACCAGTGGACCTCGAATCGTGGTTTCTAGATGATTCAAGAGAGAGGATGGAAGAGAAATTAAGAAATATTTCTCTGAATGACCTAATCATTGAGTTAATTAATATATTTAAAGACGGAGATCCGAATTATCAAGTTCTCTTAGGGTTATTAGGAGAAAAAGTGGGTAAGGAGGATAGAGAAGACAAGATTGTTTATTGTCTAGGTGATATTTTGCGTGCTGACGACGATATAAAGAGAATCGAGATTGAAATTGATGATGAGGGTCTGAATATAAAGAAAATGAACATTTTTGTTATTCCAGCCGCGCTTTTGGTACTTCAAAAGGAGATAACTAGCCTTTGTACTGATATTCAAACTCAAAAAACAAGCGATTACTTATCAATCTTTATTAAAGATAAGATGATAACCTTATTTTCAATTTAATAGAGAAGACTGTCATACTAACTTATAATTCTAAGTGATACAGTGAAAAGCTGATATGAGTTGCGCATATCTATGCACGATTTAAAGTCATATCATTAAGCACTTCTACCAAACCAAAAGTAGAGGTGCTTTTTCCTATGAAATCAAAACAACTAATGAAATCTTCCACAGGTTGGTCGATAATATAGAAGAAGTAATTTTTAGCTCACCATATACATAGAGAACTATCCACAACCATCCTAACTCTCACGAGGTATATTCATGAAACAAGGTATATATGAACAGCTTATCAACACCATCACCAGACAGGAGATTTCGGCGCTGGACCCGGATGTGTATAACATTGGGACCGAGAAGTTGGATGCAGAGGAAGCGCGCAAACTGCTGTCCACGTATTTGTCGGCGGTGACTCGGCGAGCGCTCAAGATTGTGCGGGAACAGACGGAAGATAAGACGGCAGTGTTGGCACAGATCCGAACGTGTAATGAGATTATTGCTACCCTGAAAGGCACGCTTGGGGAAGAAGAGTACAACGAATTGCAACTGGACGAGCAGGGGGAGGTACTGACCCATGTGTATTCCAAGTTGAACAGCATTCGTGCGGTCAGGGATACCAAAATCGTTCGTCCAGATACGCCGATCTCCCAAAGCTCTTTGTTCACAGGTGCCAAGTCCGAGCCGAGTATGTTATTGGAGTTGCAAAAGGAGATTGTGACCGCCGACCGGATCGACTGGTTGGTGTCATTTATCAAATTCAGCGGGCTTCGTCTGCTGCTGGAACAGCTTCAACAATTTACCGCGGGCGGTGGCAAGCTGCGTATCATCACAACTACATACATGGAAGCAACCGACCTGAAGGCCATCACTGAACTTAGCAAATTACCTAACACAGAGATCCAGATTTCGTATGATACCAAAGTGACTCGGCTGCACGCCAAAACGTACATTTTCCATCGCGATACTGGATTCACCACAGCCTATGTCGGCTCCTCTAACCTATCCAACCCAGCGCTGACCAGTGGTATGGAGTGGAACCTCAAGGTGACGGAGAAGGATTCACTCGATGTGCTGCGCAAGATTGAAGCGACCTTCGAGAGTTACTGGAATGACCGTGAATTTACGCGGTATATGGCTGAGGATGCAGGCCATGAGGCACAGTTGAAGGCGGCTCTGAATCGCAAAAAAGATCAGTCCAACCACTTTCACCTCGACATCCAGCCTTACGATTATCAAAAGGAAGTGCTGGAACAGCTGGACGCCGAGCGTACGCTGTACGGACGAACCCGCAATCTGATCGTTGCCGCCACAGGCGTTGGCAAAACGGTCATTTCAGCCTTCGACTACAAGCGATTCCGTGCAAGTCATGCGGGAGCTAAACTTCTTTTTGTCGCACATCGGGAAGAAATCTTGAAGCAAAGCCGGGACACGTTCCGGTATATCCTGAAGGATATGAACTTTGGTGAGTTGCATGTCGGGAATTACCGAGCGGAGGCGCTGGATCACTTGTTTGTCAGCATTCAGAGTCTTAACTCCATGAAGCTGACGGAGATCACCAGCCCAGACTATTACGATTACATCATTGTGGATGAATTCCACCATGCCGCTGCTCCTTCGTACCAGAAGCTGTTGTCCCACTACGAACCGAAGATCTTGCTGGGACTCACAGCGACCCCGGAACGGATGGATGGCAAAGACATTACAGCCTACTTCGATCATACGATTGCCGCCGAGATCCGTCTAACCGATGCAATTGACCGGAAGTTACTGAGTCCTTTTCAATATTTTGGCGTCACCGATACCGTCGATCTATCCCAGGTAAAGTGGTCGCGCAAAGGCTACGATCTGAACGAACTGGAAAAGCTCTACACGCATAACAAAATCCGTGCCAACCAGATCATCCAAAGTCTGAACAAATACGTAAGCGATCTGGACGATGTGAAGGGGCTTGGGTTCTGCGTAGGGGTGGATCATGCGATGTATATGGCAAAAATATTTAACGAAGTCGGCATTCCATCCATAGCCCTGCATGGCGGGTCGGGCGAACAGGAACGTCATGCTGCGAAAGGACAACTGGTGAACGGGGAACTGTGCATGATCTTTGTCGTGGATCTGTACAATGAGGGCGTGGATATCCCTGAGGTGAACACCATCCTGTTCTTGCGTCCTACTGAAAGTCTGACCGTATTCCTGCAACAGCTTGGCCGTGGACTACGGATGTCGGAGGGCAAAGAGTGCCTGACCGTGCTCGACTTCATCGGACAAGCGCATCAGGAGTACAGGTTCCAGGATAAATTCCGCGCCCTGATTGGCGCCACCAAACATTCCATCTCGTACTACGTCGAGAACGGCTTTTCGACCCTGCCTCGCGGCACGTTCATTCAATTGGAAAAGCAAGCGAAGGAATACATTATGCGCAACCTCAAACAGATGAGTCGTAATCGCAGAGCGTTGATCCAGAAGCTGCAAACGTTCCAGCAAGACACCGGACTGCCGCTGACCTTGGCTCATTTTGTTGAACATCACGGGATGACACTAGTTGAATTGTATGGTGGACGTACGGGCAAAAGGTATTTCCGTGGCATGTTGGCCGAAGCAGGATTAACAGCACCTATCCAAGATGAACACGAGGAGTACATCCGCAGACTGCCCTCTGTGCTGACGATCAACTCTCGAAGCTGGCTAACGTTCCTGATTGACTATATTGAAAAAGGTAAAGAAACCGCGACCGCGGATGAACGGCGCATGTTGATTATGTTCTATTACACTTTCCACCGGGCCGCGCCTGAGAAACTAGGGTTGAGCAGCATCGAAGAGGGTGTGCAGCGTGTGCTGTCTTGTGAGGCATTCCGGGCAGAGCTTGTGGATATTTTCAAATATAATTTGGCTCATCTACGATTTGTGGATAAAAGTAATTCGTTCCCGTACACTTGTCCACTGGATATCCACTGTATGTACTCCATCGACCAAGTGCTTGCCGCCTTTGGCTACTGGAACGCTGAGCAATCACCCGCCTTCCGTGAAGGGGTGAAGTATTTTGCAGACGAACAGACGGATATCTTCTTCATTACATTGAACAAATCGGACAAAGATTTCTCTCCATCTACGCTGTATGAGGATTATGCGATCAACGAGCGTTTATTCCACTGGCAGACACAGAGCCGGGTGTCGGAGCATACAGCTACCGCGCAGCGGTACATCCATCATCGGGAGACGGGCAACCGAATCGTGCTGTTCGTACGGGAGTATAAGGAAGAGCATGGCTATACATCTCCATTTGTCTTCCTAGGTGAAGCGGATTATGTGAGTCATGAGGGGAACAAACCGATGAGCTTTGTATGGCGACTGCGGGAAGAGATGCCTGCGAAGATGGTAGCGGTGGCGAATAAGTGTATTGTTTGAAAACTAGTAGTATCACAATATGTATGGAGGCAAGGTAATGTGGGATAGAATTTTGGATGGACAATTTTTATCTAAATTAGGGGTAGTGGGCGGGCTTGTTGCTCTTTTTAGCTTTATGTGGACTTTTTTTAAGAAAAATCAGGTAATTACTTCGTTACCTTCTTCCAAGTTAGAGTAGAGAGAAACCCTATCAATCCAGAAATGGAAGGATAGGGTTTGCCGTTTTCACATCAATATTCCTTTAATAACATTTTTGGCTACACGAATATTATCAGGAGAAGAATCTCTTAGAAGTTGTACAATTTCTTTGATTTGTTTCTCATCTTCAGTTACCTCAAACTCTTCTTCTATATAAGCAAATAATTGAATCAAATTAACATCCAGTGACTCAGCGATCTTTGCCAAGTTCACCAAAGAAACATTCTTTTCTCCACGTTCGATCTGTCCTATGTATGAAAAATGAAATCCACCTTTTTCTCCGAGGGATTCCTGTGAATACCCTCTTTCTTTGCGTAGTGCGCGAATTCTGGCTCCGACTAGCTTCAAAACTTCTCTGTCCTCGTTCATGGTATTCACCTCTCTATGTTCAAAAGTGTAGACAAGTTTCCTCAAGGTAAACACCAAACGAAGAATACAAATAATTTATTTGATTACTATATGTATCATTTTATTGTATAATACTGGTATTAACTCTTTGGAGGGATGACAATGGCAAGAAATTGGTCCATAACCGAAGCACATTGTAATCACCAAGTAGATTTTACCCCACGTTTGCAAGACCATGATATCTCCACACAATCTAGGTCCAAACATATTCCTGCTTACCATATGCTACGTACCACAATAATGGGCTATCACCAACATGCTAAGTATCATCTCCAACTTGCCGCCATCATGTGTAATCACAATCAGTTTAAAGCCTGCCTAATTCTATGTGATTGGGCTCTCGCCTCCATGATTAAGGCGCTTTATATCCATAAGTATCATTCAACACATGCACCCAAGGAACTCACGATGAACGAAATCTTGCCTTTAGTGCATACGGACACTGAACCCGGATTGGATATCGCTTTGTTCATCGGTACGATACAACATATGTCATCTTTAGAGGAATGCCAAGAGGATCAATATTTAGACCTTAATAACATTGAAAAGCTTCTTCAACGAACAGAAGATATATTGGAGGAGTTAGCCACTCAATTATGATAATTCATCAAAGTTTTTCTGATATAAGGAGTGACATGATAATCTGGAGGTTCCTTTCACAGGAATGGGACTGTAGGATTATAAGTGCTGAAAGGTACTCATTTGAAGAAAGGGAGAATCAGGATAATAGGTGGAGGTATTCGCAACAAACTTCTGCTAACCTTGTAAAATCCTATTTCAAACGGCGGAGAATACTATGAGTACATTAAAAGTGACACCAGAGCAACTGCTACATGTATCCAGACAGATCGAGTAGGGTATGCAGCAGTTGGAGGGATAGATTGATCAATGGTGGTCACGGTCAAGATAATATTAATTACTTACTTAAAAATAAGATCGCCTTTAACATTACTAAAGAATATGAAAACGGTGTACGAGTTGGTAATATACCTAATCACAAAAATAAAGCAAAGCGAAGTGGAGAGGGCCAAGCATGGTTCCCTAAGGACATCGGAAGATATCAAAAAGTCAGGTGAGCATGTAGCAAATCTGCCTGAGAATAGAGTTAAGGGTGACGGTGAATGGATGTTTGGAAACTATAATAACGTTAGAGTAGGAGTGATCAAGAACGATGGACAGATCGGAACGATTACTCCAGATAACTCAAGACAACCGTGAGGAGAGTAAAACTTGGTAGACTACAGTGAAAAAGTTATCTCATTAGTAAAGAAGAGAAAAGATTTACACCCCGACGATCCAGCTATTCAAACGATATGGAATGAGATGGTAGACATTCTAAAAGAGAATGAGCAGAGCGCCATATCATTTCTAAATCAATGCGGAGAAGAAAATTTATATTGGCTGAGTGAGATATTTGAAGATCTATCTTCTGAATTCCAAAGTCGAGCATTTATAGATTGTCTTCTTCAATTGCAAAAGAAGTATCCAGATTTGGATATGGAGCAAGACATAGAATATGCGATCCAATCAATGGATGATTAATAATAAGATCATTGAAAGTAATCAGGAAAACATAGTTTTCAACAAATGAATAAACGGACTCTCAAGTGGGTGGCATGATGTCAAAAAGTATTTATATGAAGATCAAAGAAGAGGTGCTTGCACCGGAACTTATGGCGTATACCTTGGCCAAATTAGGTTCGTATGAATGGAATAGAACAGAGATGTATAATCCGAATCGGATATATGAGAAACCTGCGGGTTTTTATTTTAGATTCCATAACGCTGATCAGCTTTACGAGCAATTAAAGCATTGTATTCAGCACTTTAAGGGCAACCTTGAGTGGACGATTTATGTAAGTCCTGTAACCAGAAATCAAAATTATGTCATTGAGCCAGCGGATGTGCACCATGCTAAACAAACTGAGGCATACCAGGTGAATTTGGAACTCGAGGAAGTGCTTCAAGATTCATATAAAGAAATCTTTGAGCAAGCGCTTCAAGACATCCCATTGTTATGTAACCATATTGAGCAATGGTTTGGGTTGGAACATAAGCAACTACATCCACCTACAATACCGAATTAATGTGATATGAAGAATTACCTGATGTAAGAGGGTTTGTACTGTGGAAAGTTTAGAAATCATTTTAATTGATTTTAACAAAAATAATCTGGATCAATTCATTAAGAAGGATTTAAACATTCAGGTAGATCAGATCAAAAGTTCTCACTTTTACGATAACCGTAGTGAAAACGATATTGAATTTCAGCAAATAGAGAGCTTTGAAGAGATTTTTTCTCCTAAGGGATCAGGGAATCTTTTATTGTCTGAGCTTAGCTTGGGTCATACCTTTAACGATGTGATGATTGTATTTTCATTCAATGAGGAATTTGGAGATCTTGTAATTAATTTTCCTGAAGAGGAATTGTTCAGCGGAGAAAATTCAGAGACAACGTTAAAAGCTCAGAAGTTAATAGAGTATATTCTTGATATTAAGAACAAGTATGCAATTGAGAAGGTTAGAATCGGTTATGAACCAGCTATGGATGATGACACTTGCTTGGTCGAGATTGATAAAGAAACAACGAATATTAATGCTGTTATCGCAAAACTGTTGGCTTAGAATCCTTCTTAACCAGAGTTTGATGCAGAACAATTAGACTTTAATTGGCAGAAAGCCCATTTCAACTCGAATACGAGTAGTCATGGGTTATTCTCATCTCCTCAATCCAATCTACTGCCTACAAAATCAATCCTTCCCTTACCACGGCAAATGGTATAATGGCAAAAAGGGAGATTCTAGCGCGAGGCTCGAAGGCTCTCACAGCAGAAAGGATGTTATACCACATGCCTACATACAACAAATTGGTGCGGGACAAGATCCCGCATATTATCACATCCAGCGGTAAGGAATGCCGCACACGCATTCTGGACCCGGAGGAGTATAAGCAAGAATTAAGAACGAAGTTGCAAGAAGAATCGGATGAGTACGTAAATGCAGCGAGTGATCAGGAAGCCCTAGAAGAACTAGCCGACATGCTGGAGGTCATCCGGGCGTTGGCAGAGGTACACGGGGCGAATGCGGCCCAGTTGGATAAGCTTCGAGCAGACAAAGCCGAGGAGCGTGGTGGATTCCAGGAACGGGTGTATCTGATCGATGTCGACGAAGCTTAACGTTAAACTCATTACAGATAACTTGGCAGACGAACTGATTGCCCGGATGCAACATGCATCCGGGATTTATATTATGACGTCCTTTATTATGCAGTCTGGTGTGAAGCTGCTTGCTCCGCATTTGAAACGGGCAGCAGAACGTGGAGCCGAGGTGCGGATGCTTGCGGGAGACTATCTGTACATAACACAGCCAGAAGGATTGCGGGCGCTGTGTGAGGTTGATCCCCGAATTGAGACACGGCTGTGGCGAAGTATGGGAACTTCTTTTCACCCGAAAGCGTATCTGTTCGATCATGACAACGGGGAAGGACTGCTGATCGTCGGTTCATCGAACTTTTCGTTCACTGCGCTGAGGACGGGATATGAATGGAATCTGGCGATGAATGCGGAGGCGGAGCCGTATACGTTCCAGTCGGCTTTGGATAAATTCATGCAGAGCTTCTACCACGAGACAACCTTACCGGTGAACCCGGATTCGATTGCGCTGTATGAGGAAGAGTACCGCAAATATCACCAGAAGAACCCGGAGATGATCCAGCGGATCACGGAGATGGAAGAAGCGGAGTTCGGGACGGGGCTACCTGAGGACAAAGAGGAAGAAGCCGCCGAGCTGTCGGTGGTACCGATTCAACCGCGCTTTGCTCAATTGGATGCCCTCGAAGCACTTCATGGCACGATGGAGGAGCAGTACGACAAGGCGATGGTCGTTATGGCGACCGGGCTTGGCAAAACGTATCTGGCGGGTTTCTTCGCCCAGCAGTTCAAGAGAGTGCTGTTTGTGGCTCATCGGGAAGAGATTTTGTTCCAAGCGAAGAAGTCTTTTCAACGGATCATGCCGGAGCGCAGTCATGGGATCTATAACGGGCAGTATAAGGATGGGGCGGCGGATTGTGTGTATGCTTCGATCTTTACGCTGAGTATGCAGAAGCATCGGGATGTGTTTGCCGTCGATGCATTTGATCTGATCGTGGTGGACGAATTCCATCATGCGGCGGCGAAGACATATATGTCGGTGATTGAGCATTTTCAGCCGAAGTTCCTTCTGGGCATCACGGCTACCCCGGATCGACTGGATGGCAAGGATGTGTATGCGCTCTGTGATGGGAATGTGGCGTACCAGATGCATTTTATTGAAGCGATCCGGCGAGGTTGGCTGGCGCCATTTCAATATTACGGGGTATTCGACGACACGGATTATTCGCAGATTCGCTGGATTGGCACGAAGTATGATGAAGAACAGCTCATGGCTGTTCAGTTGCAAGAGGAGCATGTGGAGACGATCTATGCGGCCTGGCTGCGGCACAAGCAGACTAGAACGATTGGCTTTTGCTCCTCGATCCGGCAGGCGGACTATTTGGCTGCGTATTTTCGCAGTCAGGGGGTGAAGGTGCTCAGTCTACATTCGCGCACATCGGACATGTCCCGGGAGGAAGCCATTCGCCAGCTTGATGCGGGTGAACTGGAGATTGTGTTGACGGTGGATCTGTTCAATGAAGGAACGGATATACCACGTGTAGACACGCTTCTCTTTGTGCGTCCAACGGAGTCACTCACCGTGTTCACCCAGCAGGTAGGGCGCGGCCTACGGCTGGCGGAAGGCAAATCACATTGTGTCATCATCGACCTGATCGGGAACTACCGAAATGCGGATGTGAAACTGAGTCTGCTGGATGTGCGTGGGGAGCTGGAAGGAACCGCGAAAGATCGGGATTCGGCTGTGCCGGAAGTTCCGGCTAACTGTGGAATTCATCTGGAGACGAAGGTGGTGAACCTGCTTCAGGAGCTAAGCCGCAAACGTCTGCCCCGTCGTGAGAAGTTGCATCAGGATTTTCTGGATGTGAAACGAGAGTTGGGGCGTATTCCGACGTATCTGGAGCTGCATCTGATGGGACGTTCGGAGAGTGTCGGGTACCGGAACGAATTTGGCTCCTATGTTGGATTTCTCTATTGGGCGGAGCTACTGTCCCCGACTGAGGGAGAGGTGTACGTCCGGCATGAGGCGTGGCTGCGTGATGTGGAGAAGACACTCATGAACAAAAGCTACAAAATGATCGTGCTGCTGTACATGCTGGAGCGAGGTGAAGTCCACTGGATGGACTCAATCACGCCGGGGGAGATAGCAAGGTTCTTCCATACGTACCTGACGGAGAAGGAGTACCGGAAACGGAAGGACTTTTCGGACAAAGGCAAACTTGCGATCTGGGAATGGAATGAGAAGACGGCAACACGGATTGAAAAACTGATAATCGACATGCCAATGTCTATGTGGAGCGGGGCGAAGGGTAGTATGACCCTTTTCGAGGATGGCATGTTCTCGCTGAATGTAAAAGTGCAGGATACGGAGGAAAAGGCGCTACTGTATCGTTGGACGAAGGAGATTTGTCAGTATCGTTTGCATGCGTATTTTGAGCGGGGGACAGGTAAGTAGAGAAGAAGCTCTTATACAGTCAGTCAATCTGAAAAATTTACCAAGAAGAGAAAGCAAAAAGCGTACCAGTGGAGTAGTGGTACGCTTTTCGCTTACTTGAAATTAACTTTTTGTAGTCACTTATATTATTCGAATAGGGGAACTGAACTATTTAGACCTGTTTTTTATGAAAAAGTAGATTGTGCCAGAAACTAGTCCGGCTAAGATAAGAAGGCTAACAACGAGAATAAGAATATTATTCCAAACAATGTGCATAGTCGAAACCCTTTCATAATAGAGGTCAATACAAAATATACTAGAGAAGTATGAAGTGAACGAACCATTTTCTGACGAAGATTCATAATATTTAAAAGAAAACTCAGCTTTAAACAATAATATAACATATATTCAAAATAAAGGAGACGTATTAGTCTTTTCAGTCTCAAAGAAATTTTTCACAGGTAACAATAAAACATAAGCTTTAACTTGTTATGTAGAATAAGATAACGGATTCGGTAAAAATAGTTGGAATTTCTATATGGACGCACGGGACAATGCTGGCATAAAAAGAAACATCCGTGCAGAAGTTAAAATTGATTGTGTAGGTATTTCATGACGCTTAATATATTTGTTCAGTAGGTTGGAGTACATAGGTAATAAAAGTGAGTAATTTGTCGAAATATGAAATAATACCTAAGACATATGGCTTAATTATAATGAATTTTGAATATCGTGTTAACACACTAAATTTTGTGTGTTAGGCTTTAATAGTAAACAAATCCCAATTGAGGAGTTGAGTGTAATTACAAAAGATTCATGTCAGCAATCACATCTAGAAAGAAGGCCCTCATGATGAAAAAAAAAATTGCAACTATATTTATTCTATTATCCTTTCTTGAATTAATCGTATTGATTATTGTTGGTAAGTCCATTATCAATAATATCATTCAGCCAGATACGTTCACAGGAATTATATCTCTTCCGTTAGTAGCTTGTTTTCTTTCTTTATGGATGTTTTTCTCCAAACAAAAACTTGAAGAACGTATCGTAGGACTGCAAATTTGCTTTATCACAGCATGTTTAACAATTGGACCGTTAGTTTGTCTATGGTTTGTAACTTGAAATTATGCAAAACTATCTAGTTATAAGTAGGAGGACTCATGAAAAGAATAGTAAAGTTTATTACAGCAGCACTTCCCCTTGTTCTTGTTTTTAATTTGATTTTTGTCGGTACAAGTAGCGCAGAAGATTCTGGTACTGAAGTGAATGATATACAAAATTTCACTTTAGAAAATCAAACTTTATTAAGTGACGGATCAGAAGTAAGTACATTTCAATTAAATCCAGAAAACGGAGAGTCTCCGATAATTTATGACGTAACAGATGATAAAGATACAGTAACTGTAATCGCTACACAAAATGGAATTGAGCTAGACAGAGCCATAACTGATAAAAGAACTGGAAATATTAAGCAATTAAAAAATGGTGTAGTTGTAAAGGAATACAAAATTGAAGATCATGTAACCATTAAATCAACTGAGAGTAATAGTATAAATGAAAATGAACAATCCATTCAGTCTGCTCAATCTCAAAATCTCTTAAGATCTGCATATAATTCTGGCATTGGGCAGTATGGATATTTGTATGGTGACTTCACAACTAGATATGGTGATACTTATACGTTAAATTTTGGCGTGGGTACTTCTGTATCTATTATCGTAGGAGCACTCGCTAGTATCGTAACCGGTACTGGAATAGTTGTGGCTATAATAACGGCACTCGGCTCTACAGTTGTAGCAAATGCTATTACATCGCTTATTAGTGGGGATGTGTTTGCTCAGTTTAAAGATTATAACCTTGAGGTTCGTTCCCAGGGTAAAGTCGGCTTAGTATCTAAACAAACGATTGTTAATGCAAAGGTTAATAATTATCGTACAGGTGGATCTTCTTGGGTGTATTTACGAACTGAAGGGGACGGAAGAAGTTGGGATGATTTATGTATTATAGGAGCTTACAATGTATATCTCCAAAATCTATAATTAGAATCAAATCATGTATAAATGAATGATTAAACAGCAATAATTATGCAGGCAGCGGTTCTTTGACCTTCTAGGGTCGGTAGAGAACCGCTGTTTTTGATGTCCTTGGTTTAGATCGGATAGATAGTCGATTGAACCTGCATATGATATGCTCAAGGAGATCGTCGATAGCATCAAGCCTGTTCAGACTCAGAAGGGCATAACGTATGTGCCGTCTTCATTCTTTGAACCTTTCTTCAATGATGTGGTGGTGAATGATGGCAACGTTTTGATATCCGCGCAAGTGTCGACGTTTCAATAAACGGGTGGCCGTAGCTGAATATGTTATGAAGCTCAAGACCTTTGAAACCATCCTAATAATAGAAAACGGGTTTCAAAGGTCTTTCCTCACCCTCCACATAAACCATAATCGCTTGATACAAAAACCTCAAAAATTCCTCATCACCAAACTGATCGAAATAACCCACATAGCGACGATCTGTCGTATAGGCTTCCGCGATACATCTCAGAATCTCATCATCACAGCTCATGAACTGTTCCAGGCAACTCTTCCATTCACACACTAACGCTTGCACCTCACCAGAAGCAGGAGACAGATCCTGATGTCTCGCCAACGCATGAAATACCTGCTCCATGTTGACCGAGAACTGCTGGTAGGCTTTTTCTTGCTCTTCCACAGACAGCTCGCTCACATTGGCTTCGAATTCCTGATATTTCACGGTATCTCCGTAGATGAACTTCGCCTCGGATTCATATTGCTCTTGAATGGACAGAATGGGAGAATCGTCAAACAGATGAAGATGAGAGATATCCGTCCCATCCACATACTCATCCAACTGGTCGATGATGGTTTCAAGCTTTTGTTTTCGTTGAACGAGTGTACTGCGATGCTCTCTTAGGATATCTTTTTGTTCTTTCTTGGAGAGTTGCATCATGAGTGCAATGTCTTTCAATGAGAAATTCATTTCTTTGAACAAGAGAATCATCTGCAGATACCCCAGTGCCTCTTGATCGTAATAGCGATAGCCATTGTCCTCGACTTTGCTCGGTTTTAATAGATCCGTTTTATCGTAATAATGTAATGCGCGTTTCGTGATGCCTGTAATCTGAATGATATCTTTAACGGTGAAATAGGGTGTCTTCATTCCAAAAGTCCTTTGTTTCAGCAAGGATGACACTTGCCGGAGTGATGGTTGCTTCGGTGATCGGTGTACCTGTTTTGTTCAGATAATATTGAATTAAGTGATAACCGCAGGCATAGCCAGCCGCATAGGGCATACCTACGGGCGTGAATTTTTGCATGATGGCAAGTTCATCGCCGTATAGATACGGATTAATCTGGTCAAAACCGGTGACATGCAGCTGGTCTTTCATCTTTGGTTTGATTACGGTATTCAATGTCTCCATATCCGTTTTGGCTACCCAGGGGCCTAACAATTCTTCTCCATACAGGGATGTCGCAAAGCTCTCGGCCAGCCCCTCGCTAACAACCATCTCCCCAAGCGTAATCTGTGGATTCCACTGGATATATTGGTATCTCACGTTATGATTGCATTCATGGGCTAACACGGATTGGATACGAGGTAGAGTATATCTACTCGGGATCAGGTTCGCAATAATATAACCGGGGATTCCACCATCTCCGCTGATGCCTTCGTTCATAGTGAGTGAAGGACTGTTCTTGTCGCCTAATAAAATCGTGTACAGATATTCGGAGACCGACAGTTCAATCCCGTGCTCTGTAAAGGTGGATAGACTCGTACAAACAGCTTCATGACACTGTTGCCAAAATGCTTTCGACGAGATCGCTGCTAACGATTCGTTAATGTCGGTCGTGATATCTGCGGGAGTGATATTCATAAAGTTATTCATCATGATCACATCGAAGCCGTGAGGCTCTTGAGAGCGAAACGGGATCTGTTGAATGTTCCATTTGTTCATGAATGGACTCATCATTCGCTCGCGGTATAACTCCAATTTCTCATCGGGTGCAGCCTGGACGATCTCCTCATAGATTTGATCTGAACGTAACGCGGTAATCTTCATCCTTAATCTCTCCTTCATGTAAGCTTGAGATCATTATCAAGTATGACCTAACGTAACAGTCAAGCGTTGATGTTACGCTGCTGGCTCTCTGAGTGATTCTTCATCTTCATTGCGAATATCAGACCAGACAGGATATAGATCAGGCTTAACAAGAGATAAGGGATTTGCAGCGAGAATACGCGATCAAATGTCGTCCCACTAACCCGCACCAATAATCCGCCAAGAAGTGTACCAATGGCACTAATGCCAAAGGACAAAAAGCGAAACACACTTCCAACCCTGCCGAGCATCTCATTAGGAACGGAACGTTGCAGGATGGAGGAACGGGTAACATTGTAGACAATAATGAAAAATGCAGCACAGAAGTACAGTCCGCCTACCATATACGCATTTGTAGTTAGACCCACCACACCGTAGATGATTCCCATGCACAGAATGGAGGAGATAATCAATTGTTTTGTACTCCATTTCTTGCGCATATAAGCAACAGCCTGACTCCCTACAATGCTGCCGATCGTTGCGATGGAGATAAGGATACCGAATGCAAAGGCATCCAACTGAAGCACATCTCGTACAAAGAAGATCTGAGTAGCCAGAATGATCGAATACATCAGCGTAATGGTGACAGATAGAATGGCTAATCCGCGGAGAAAACGATCATGATATACATATTGAATACCGGACCACATCTCTCGTTTCCAATTTTTCATCGGGCGAACTTCCTTCTTGGTTGTTTCCGTATCCCCTGGATAGAAGTTTCCCTTCAAACTGATTAAAAAAAGCAGAGCAATAACAGCCGTTACAGCGTCTATGGCAAAAGGGAAAACAATATGCAGGGTGATAATGAACCCTCCCAGAGCAACGCCCAGAATATCACTTGTGATTAACTGTCCGGCGGTGAACTGCCCATTTGCTTTCTCCAACTTACTCTCATCTACCAGTTGTGGGATCACCGTCTGCACTGTACTGTCGAATACAACTCGGCTCAGGCCAATCCCAAACATGAACAGTGCCAGAATCGGAATGCTCACCCATCCTCCCCAGATACATAACGTCAGGACAAGCAGTAGGATCATTCGCGTAAAGCCTGCCCCAATCAGCATATGTTTGCGTGAGTAACGGTCGATGAGGACACCTACAGGCAGACTGAATAGTAGCCAGGGTAAACGAAGTGCCGTCATGGTGACAGAGGCATACAGCGTATCGCTCGTAAGTGTTGATATGAGCCAAGGAACCGCAGCAAGTGTAAGTCCATCACCCAAAAATGTAAGAGAAAATGCACCAAATAACTTGGTATAGTTTGACTTGATTTTCATCGTTCCCTCCACCAATAAGATGTTAAGCATAGCAACTTCGAGGTTGGAAAATAATGTGTTTTCACTTAAACCAAATTTAAGTTATTACAAAATGGTTTTCAATCCTATTTTTACATTAAATAACTTCACAAAACGCTTACAAACTTTCAATTCTACCCTACCTTTTCCGCTACGAAGCTGAGATAATGGGAGAGGAATAAGGTATGAAACAGACGCGACAACCACGTTCATCAACAGTCAAAAAATAAAAAGCTGCATATCCATAGGAGGATTATTAATGACGACACAACCATTGAATCTGATCCAATCCACGGAGGGCAAAGCGTTGCTTGCCCAAATGTATGGACAATCACATTTAGAGGAACAGACCGCACGTTACACGAAGCTGAACGCAACATTCGAAGAGTACTTTGGCGCACAAGAAGGAAGCAAGTTGTTCAGCGCGTCAGGACGCAGCGAGATTGGCGGTAATCACACGGATCATAACCATGGTAAAGTGCTGGCGGGCAGCATTACGCTGGATACGATTGCAGTGGCAGCGCCAACTACGGAGTCAGTTATTACGTTTTACTCAGAAGGTTATGACAAGAAATATGTAATCGATCTCACGGACCTCACGCCAAATACAGAAGACGATGGCACAACAGCATTGATTCGCGGTATGGCTGCGGGATTTGGAGAATTCGGATATAAGGTAGGCGGCTTTCAAGCGTATCTCTCCAGTAATGTGTTCTCGGCATCCGGGGTGAGTTCCTCGGCGTCATTTGAGATGCTGATCTGTACGATTCTGAATCACTTCTATAATGATGGAGCAATGGATGTTGTCACTTTGGCCAAAATTGGTCAGTATGCGGAGAACCACTACTGGAACAAACCTTCCGGTCTGCTGGATCAGATGGCTTGTGCGTATGGCGGACTCATTGCCATTGATTTTGAGAATCCTGCACAGCCAGTTATCGAGCCTGTTCAATGGGATTTCCAACAGAACGGTTACTCATTGGTCATTGTGAACACTGGTGGCAACCACGCCGATCTGACGGAAGATTACGCGGCTGTGCCCAATGAGATGAGAGCGGTTGCTCAGGCGCTGGGCAGTGAGTATGTTCGGGAAATTACGGCAGACGCAATCTACGCCAACCTCAAGAAGGTTCGTGAAGCGGCTGGGGATCGTGCCGTGCTGCGTGCGCTTCATTTCCTGGAAGAAAATAATCGTGTCGATGGTGAGGTTCAGGCGTTGCGTGATGGACGTTTTGCTGATTTCCTGAAATTGATTACAGCGTCCGGTAACTCGTCATGGAAGTGGCTGCAGAATGTATATCAGAGTGGTGCTGTGAAGGAACAGGAGATTGGCATCGCGCTGGCACTGACCGAGAATTATCTGCAAAACCTGGGTGATGGCGCTTGTCGTATTCATGGTGGCGGATTCGCAGGGGTAATTCTGACAATCCTTCCGAACGAAAAAGTAGAAGAGTATATGTCCTGGATGCACGATATGCTGGATACGCCGATTATTGTCGTTAATGTGCGTGCACAAGGTGCGGTATGCCTGAATGCATTGATTTCCTAATTCTGGCTAAACAGTACTCAAATAAATAGTTCTAGTTATAATTCTACGAAGTCCGGGCCATGTCCGGGCTTTTTGGGTTGTTCATTTTATGAAAAAAATTCAAACTTTGAAGGTGCGTAATGTGTTATTTAAGTAGTGTGGTAGCTTAGTGAGGTAGATAGTGACTAGAATACAAGGGTATTTGTGATGGTTCGATTAGGTCAGGTACTGTATCTCAATAATGTTCTCACGGGAGGAAGGATCAGATGATGACATCTACAGTGGCTGGGCAGGAAGAGGCTCAATTATATGAGGAGTTGCAGCGTGCAATTGAGGATGTGGAAGAGGGCGAACAGCGGCAAATAGTTCTCAATCGGATGATCAGACAGCTCAGGTTCGCCAAGTGGCGTAAAGATCGGATGAGCAAAGTTGATGCATACTGCCAAAGGATCAAGCCCGCGACATTATGGATTATCTTAACCACAGGTGCTCTAGTGCCCGTCTTGTTATTTACGATGTTCATTTGGGTATCTCTATGGGTAGAGTAGCAGACAACTAGAGAAAGAAGGAGAGATCGTTCAGGTATGTTATTTATTGTGTTTTTTATTGCGCTTGTATTTGGTGCTTTGTTGATTTTTCGGATGGATGAGGATAGAAGGCTAAAAGCCGGAGCGCTGACCGTGGTCGTGTTCAGTATTCTGCTGTGTATGCTACTCATATTCCAAATGGGTAGTTACGGAGGCGATCCTTTTAGCTATTTGGGCTTTTTTAACATGTCGTATGGAGCGGCTAACGTATGGGTTCACATCTTTATTGTGACGACGCTGGCGGCGTTACTAACGTATCTGGGTTCGAGTGAGTAGCAGAGGATTGAGGTTAGACAGTGAGGGGAGTTGGTCGGGATTACTCGTCACTGTCTAACCTTTGGCATGTAAAGAAGTGTAACTAATCTCACAAAAAGGCCTTGCCTTTTTTTACAAGGATGAGTCACTTGGGTAAACAGAACCAATACTATTTAGCGTGAATTGGGATTACTGCTGTTCAAAGATTGGACTTTACCCTGGATGTATTGGTGGTAATCGCGGAAGCTGCTGATATGATGCAAGGAATCGGAATTCTCGGATTGGATCTTAATTTTACCGTCCTGAGGCAATTTTTTCATCTCAGCAATGACGGATTTGGAACCTTGGATATCACCGGACATGTCCTGAATTCGCTGTAATAATGCTTGATGTCCTTCATGCTGGAGCATTTCGGCGAGTGGTCGCATTTCCTCCAGCTTTTGGCTCGACCGTTCAAGGGTGGTCATTACTTTGTCTCCATCTGTACTTGCACTAAGCGAAACCATCCGGTGGATATGATCTTTCTCCATACGCTCAAGCGCCTCAAGATGAGAAGCTTCCAGTCGTTTGGGATCACTCCAACTCTCCGATCGAACGGTGTCATTCTGTTGCTGGGAAGCATTATTCGCAGTGCCATTGCCACAGCCCCATAACAGAGTTGAGCAGGTTAACACGGCTCCAACGGCGATGATACTTTTTAACCTCATGCTGTCACTCCTTCGATATTTTCCTGAAGGTAGTATGAGCTATAATATCCAAAATCATGCTTCATCTTTTCATTTCTTTCCCATAAAAATGGAGCTTACATACTTTTGGCTACGGATAATCAAAGTGATAGTAATGTAGCAAATGACCCCAATAAGTGAAGTTACAATTGCAACGTTATGTAATGAGGTGAGAAGCATTATGAATCTTTATACTAATAACATATGGCGCTGGACCATCAATATTCTGTATCCTGCCATTATCTTTGTCTTCCAGAGTTGGGGACCGATATTGGATTCTTGGGCGGGGCCTATTTTGTTCGTCGCGGTGTTCTGCTTTCTATGGAGCGATGTAAAAGACATGTTCCTCTCGACGGGATTGACATGGTTTATTGCCATCCCGTGCTGGTGGTATTGGATTGAACGTCCGAAACCATCGTTCGGCGCAGAACATTTTGCCGCACATCTATGGTTAATTGTACTTATATATATTGTCTTTGTGCTCATTCCCCAGACATTAATTCTGACTACTCGGTTGCGGGTAATGTATTATTATAAGAAGTGAAAGTCAATTTAGAATAGGCAAACGTACAAGGATTAGGGGGAAGCAAATATGAGTCGCTTAAAAAGAATCAACAAGCCATACTTCATCTTCCTCATATGGAATGTACTCATGATTGGTGCTGTTCGTGGATTAACCTTCCAACATGAGCCTGGTAGAGGCGTGTCTGGTAACGGTAACCTGGGACTTCTAGTGTTAGCTCCATCTCTTTTGACCTTCCTGATTCTATGTATTTGGACGACAACTTTGTCCAAATGGTGGTTATATGATCAGCGTCAGCGCTGGGGAGGAAAGGTACATGTCTGTGTACCCCTAGTTGCTCTTCTACTGTGTGTGTTGTCAGTCTTTCTGGAGTTACGTATTATTGATGACTTACGAATGCAACTCAATGGATTTACGAATGATCCGAATTCGGCAGTGTACCGTTTTGGCTGGCTGAACCAATACACGAACACACTGTTTTACAACGTGCCGATCCTGCTGTTCTGCCTATCTTTCTCCATATTGATAGGCTGGCTAATGGAATGGAGACTTCGCAGTCATAGATCCGCATGACCCGAACTGCAAACGAACGACATCCATCTACACAAACACCCCTTATCCGGTTTCAGACGGACAAGGGGTGTTTTACGCGTTTCCTATACTTTCCGTTTATATTTCCCTGTATACGGGATGGTGAGGTGGATTTTCAGATCTTGAATCGAGTCTTCGGTAAGCATCATCTTGCTGTCATTGTTGGATAACTTACGCCAGAGTTTCGGATTTTTGCGATACAGCTTCTCCTGAAGACCGTAAATATCCACACCACGCTCAAGGCCGTGACGATAGGTCTGCATGATCTGCTCCCGCAACTTCACTTCACTGATCTGGATCATCTCTTCATAAGAGGTGGGCACCAGGTATTCGTACAGGGCGGTGAGGTAGTGGGCGTCAATGTTGAACTTGACCTCTTCCCCATGAATGACAGGTTTAATTTTGATCTTTGGCAATCCTACACTCAGTGCCCCGTAGATCGTTCCATCCTTCTGAACTAGTAGGGGGGCCCGCCGCATGTCCTTGATTAGCCAGTGATAACCGGGAAGCTGACTGCGTGGAAAGTATTCAAAGTCATAGCCAGTCTTCTCAAAAAAGGCCCCTTCCACCAGAAACAAATCATGTTTCTTCTCATTCTCAGCCCACTGGGTATTGTTCAATGCAAGACTCGGCAGATACGTCGTGGTAGCCGGATCATTATGTGTTGCAATGAGTTTAAAGCTAAGCACAGGCGGATACAACGATTCTTCCATGTACGTCGGGAGCGGGTTGTGAAGAATGCTGTCCAGTGGCGACATATTATACATGGACGTTGCACTCAGAATTTTCTCCAGAGGCTCTCGTGTTCCGTACACCCAGGTTGTATAACGGGATTCTGGAAATCGTCCCAGCATGTCGAACACTTCTTTGATATGTTTGCTAGTCAGCACACCTTCGGCCATAACGATGGCTGTCACATGCCCCCAAGCCATGTGTAATTGAGCCGTGCGGAACAGCTCGTTCAGCGCCAGACTCATGGTTTTCCCTTCGGCATGTCCGACCCATACAGGCGGTGTATCTGCACTTTTGGTCGAACTTTCACTTTTGGCGACACTGGCAAAATCCAGCGTTTGTACATACAGGTGGTACATGCCGTCCTTATAATCAATCCCAAAGGCTTTGGCGTAGTCCACCTGTTGAATCTCAAAGGCACTCCAGCATCCGCTTGTCATCACGCACATCGATAGGCTTAACAGACCCAGCAAACATCGCTGTAACAAGTGTTTCATCGTCCGTTTCCTTTCTTACGCGGTTCTTGAGTCTCAAGATAGACGGGTCTTCGTTTACCTAACCCCTTTGGCAGTTTGAATAATGAAGCTATCGCTTGTTTGAAATGAAGCGGTGTTAACGGCGTGAGATACGGAATGCCAAATGATTTGAGATCAGTCAGGTAGATGAGGAACAGAATCAACGACAGGATGAACCCATAGATGCCGAGGGATGCCCCCAAGACAAAACAAAGGAACCGCAGGATCAGCACAGAACTGGTCATGACCTGATTCACAATGGTTGCTCCAGCTACGACGGTAACTGCGATAATGACAATCATGAGGGGAGAGACCATGCCGGCTCGAATGGCGGAATCTCCGATAATCAGACCTCCAACGACCGTTAATGTCTGGCCGATGGCACTTGGTAAACGTACCCCCGCCTCTCGGAACAGCTCCATTAGCAGCATAATGAGAAACATCTCCACTCCCGATTCCATTGGAAGTCCCATGCGTCCAACCGATATCGTCGCGACTAGAGGAAAGGGGATCTGATCCATATGAAAGGATGTCAGCGCAATATAAAAGCCAGGCAGGAATACGGTGATCATCAGGCCAAGAAAGCGCAGCATCCGTCCTACGTTCACAGGCAAGAAGGGAAAGCTGGCATCCTCCGGTGATTTGAGCAAAAGAAACAGATTGACTGGCCCAATAATGGCGCTGGGATTGCCGTCTACAATGAGGATAAAACGTCCGTTCAGGAGACATTCTGCAGCAAAGTCAGGCCTGCCCGTATAATGGGTGACGGGAAACAAAGTAATCTTCGAAGGCGACAGCAATTCTTCCAGTTCATTGGCGGTCAAGATGCGTTCCGTCTCAATCTTACGCAACCGATCCTGGACGTCTTCGATCAGCTCCGGATTGGCGATATTCTTGATATACATCAATGCCACCTTGGTTGCAGAACGTGTACCGATCAGTTCGATATTACAGGCCAGTTGGTTCGTACGCAGACGGGTGCGTATCAAGGCAACATTGACTGCAAGTGGTTCGATGAACCCATCTCTTGCCCCACGAATCGAAACTTCGGTGGTTGATTCCTCCGGTGTTCGAGTAGGGATGTTAGATATATCAATACTCCACATGGTTTGCAGGGAAGGAATACAGATCAACATATGGCCTTCAAAAACACGGAGAGACATCAGTTCAGTTCCAAATGCCGGATCTTGCAGATCCATTCGGGTCCAATCCAGGCTGATGCACTTTTCAATGTCGGATGTACGGATAAAGTGTGTATTTTCATATGTTCGTTTGAGTTCCGGGAGAATAATATCGTAGATCGCTTCACTATCTACCATACCGCTGCAATAGGTCATAAGGAGTTGCATCGGAGGTTCTCCGATCATATGACTATTGATGATGACATCATCAGATCCGGCAAAAAAGGTATTCAGGTTATGCTCGTTCATTCGGAACGGTTCAACGTCAGGATTATTCTTGGGCTGGGTTGAGATCGGCATGATCGGGAGCCTCCTTGTCCTTTTTATGGATTAATGCGGCAATGGTCAATATTACGGTAACGATGGATACATAAGCGAGCATGACCGGGAACTGAATATGATCCACGTAATAGTCGACGTAATCAATGCGCCACCATTGCATCGCCATGAAGCTCATGATGACGGTAATGGTAAGGATGGCGATATATCGTTTCTTCGGTCTGCGGAAATTCAGCAGATCCACGATGAGATACATGGATATGGCCACCCTTGCAAAGGAACCACTAAGCCACTGATAGATGGACAGAAAATCAACGTGTTGCAACAGTTTACCTATATTCACAAGTTTCCATTGCTCATAGGGACTGTTTCGTTGTTTTGCTGCTTCCTCGGGACCAAATTCCACGATGGCTCCGATCGTTGGTCCTATCGCCATACTGAGCATAAACACGCCTAGGATCAGAACATACCACCAACGAATTTTGCCTTTGACTTCATGTTGGAATAACATAAGAATCCAGATTTCCATAAGACCGGCTAAGGAGTAGATCATGCCCCGCCACACGGGACCCATGCCGTTCTCCATAATCGGGAACAATAGACTGTAGTCTTTGTATTTCATATTGGCGGACATTACAAAATAACCAAGCAAAATGACAAAGGGCAGCAGCAGACTGGAAGTCATCGCAATGGAGCGTATGCCTTTAGCCGCTGCCCACGCAGCAACCAGTGCTCCACCACCTGCCAGAACATAAGGAGGTGTGAATTGAAGATACGTGGATACGGTCCAGTTGGTTGTCTCATACAACGTATGTGTGCCAAGCGTGAATAGCAGAATGGAAGCGGAGATCCGGAAGATCCAGGAAGGTACCGCCCCGAATTCTCGGGTAATCCAATCTGTTAATCGCTGTCCACGTACTCGCCGAATGATGATATACATCATACATAGGAACAACATGAACAATGGAGCGGCGGCTACAACAGACAACCATCCATCTCTGCCGCCCGCTTCGAGAATTGCTGGAATGGACAAGACATGGCAGACTAGTCCGGCACTTAATAAAATGATGGAAAAGGACAACCAAATGGTAATTTGACCTTTTTCACGACTCATGGGAATCCTCCTTTCCAATGAAGGAAGTTTCCGTTAGGTTGTACAGCATACAGGAAGTTGATTCCTTTTTCAGTTTTTTTGAATCAAAAAACTCAACAAAGTAGCAAACGGACAATTATTGTCTGCCATATCTGGCGTGTATGCCTTCATACTGTTCATTGGCTCTGTAGAACAGACATATATTTCCTAACCGATTTCTGCAAAAAATGTCCCTACTGTGCCTGTCATCCAAGGTATACGGTTAAAGTACATCGCAGACAAGAGGAGGACGATGCGAATGAACTGGTGGTCTTCGAACCAGCTTCGCCTGATTCAGAACAATCTCCGTGAGATCGATGCGGGGATGAATGTGGACCTGTTGATGAAAGAACTTCAGGAGTTTCAAGCCAATGTGTTGATGATGAATGCGGGAGGCATCTTTGCCTTCTATCCTTCCACATTGGAGCACCAATACGTCACACCTTATCTTCATGCGGATGTGCTACAGGAAGCCGTCACTAAGGCGCATGAGCTGGATATGAAGTTTGTCGCCCGTTTTGATTTCAGCAAAGCTCATGAATCGCTTTTTGAAGCACATCCGGAATGGTTTTATCGTGATCGTGAAGGACAAGAAGTGAATTATTATGGCATTGTGCATACGTGTCTGAACAGTGCGTATCAGCAGGAAAAATCGCTCGAAACCATCACGGAAGTCTTGGAGAAGTATCCGGTGGACGGCATTTTCTTCAATATGTTTGGTTATCAGCACTGGGATTACAGTGGTAACTATTATGGTCCTTGTTACTGTGACAATTGTCAGCGTCGTTTCAAAGAGATCTGCGGGAGTGAGCTACTGGACTATACAGGCCCTGAGCATGAGCTGCATGCAGCGTATCTTCAGTTTCAGGAGGTCACTTCCAGAGAGATTCTGAGCAAAATTCATGACTTGGTTAAATCCCGCTGGCCTCATGTGGCAATCAGCACCTACCATCCTCACCAGATCGATATCATTCGCAAGGAATCCAACACATCACTTACCCGTGCCTTACCTTTATGGCAGTACTCTGCTTCTGAAAATGTAGCTTCTGTCGTACAGAGTTGGGATAACAAGCTGATCAGCAATTGCAGCATCAATGCCATCGACCTGACCTACCGGTTCACAGGTGTTTCTCCGTATGAGACTGAAGTGCGGTTACTTCAGAATATCGCGAACGGATCAGGGCTGGACTTCTGTGTCATTGGGGCATTTGAGGGATATCCGGATCGAAGGAACTTTCCCGTGGCACAGCGTATCTTCCGCTATCATGCAGACCATGAACATATCTATGGGCATCTCGCTTCCATGGCAGAAGTGATTTTGATCAAACCGTCCGCGGCTGGGGCGGGAAGGGAATATCTAGGATTGTTCAAAATGTTAAAAGAAGCCCACATACTGTTTGATGTCATCGTGGAAGAACGGATTGCAGCCATGGCGCATAAACTCGCCGCAGTGAAAGTAGTCATCTTGCCCGGGATGCAACGTCCTGAACCACTAACATTAGAAGCATTAAAAGAAGTGCAAAGTCAGGGAGTAGCGCTGCTTGCTACAGGCAATGCCTTCAAGAATGATACGGAATGTTTGCAGGAATGGTTTGGGGTTGTCCACTCAGGGGATGTAGATATGCTGCCTGCCGCCTACTTGCATGTAGGTGACAACGATCTCTTTCCAAGTCTGAAGGATCGGGATTGGATTACGGTCAGCGGCGGTTTTTCGCGGATGCAGTTCAATCCATCGCATACGGAGCGATATATGCCTTATATCGAACCAGCCTCTTTTGGTCCACCGGAGCGGGCCTATGGTCATCAGATGGGAGAGAGTTACGGATTGGGGATCACCCAATATGTTGATCGTGGGGCAGGCATCTATTACGGTTGGAATCCAGGTGCGTTGTATTACAAACACGGTTTCGAAGATCACAAACATGCAGTGACGGATATACTCGATCGGTTCATTGGAGAACGCTCATTGAGAACAGACCTTCCAGCCAGTGTAGAGCTGTTCCTGAACCAAATGGAAGATGGCAACCTGTTGGTTCAGCTATTGAACTTGTCCGGTTTCAATGGCACGACATATATGGAAGCGTTACCGTTATATGACCTTGCAATTGAACTTAACAACATCGGCACATCCATACATGCGTACTCCCTGTGTTCGTCCAAAGCTGTTCCCATCAAGAGAGAGGCAAGTGTAACAAGGATTAGCCTCCCTATGTTGGCACGGTATGAGGCCATTGTAATTGGCATGGATCATGCCTCGAAGAGAGAGGTGATGTAGCCGATGAACACCCAGTTAAAGACAATAAGCCGCTCAAGTGGCAAGTTGGAATCCGGCAGTCTGCTATCGCGCATGTACAAACACCGGATGATTTATTTACTCATTTTGCCGGGGCTGTTGTACTTCTTATTATTCAAAGTTGTTCCCCTCTGGGGACTGCTTCTCGCCTTTCAGGATTACAATCCATTCCTTGGATTTACGAGCAGTGAATGGGTGGGATTTAAGCATTTCAATGAACTGTTTGGCAGTTCCAACTTCTATATCATGCTGCGCAATACACTCGCCATCAATCTGATCGCGCTGGTGTTCCATTTCCCACTGCCGATCCTGATGGCACTGATGCTGAATGAAATCCGGCATGAGACGTTCAAACGCATCAATCAATCCATTGTATATTTACCGCATTTTCTGTCATGGGTTGTTGTTGCAAGCATGACGTTTTTCCTGCTCTCCACCGACGTTGGCATTGTGAACAAACTGATTGCGCAGAGTGGGAAAGACACGATTTCGTTTTTATCCGAACCGAATTATTTTTGGGGTTTACTTACCGCCCAAAGCATGTGGAAGGAAGCCGGTTGGGGGACAATCATTTTCCTTGCTGCGATGGCGGGGGTCGATCCTCAGCGTTACGAAGCAGCGGTTGTGGATGGGGCCGGACGTTTCCGGCAGATCTGGCATATTACCTTGCCAGCCATTCGGCCAACAATTATCATTTTGCTCATTCTACGCCTTGGGAGCATGGCGGATACCGGTTTTGAACAGATCCTGCTGATGATGAACCCCTTGGTGCGCTCGGTAGGGGAGGTATTCGATACGTATTCCTACACGTACGGCATTTTGCAAGGCAAGATCAGCATCGGAGTTACCGTAGGACTGTTCAAAGGTCTGGTCGGATTGTTCCTGATTGTGGCTGCCAACAAAATTGTGAAAAGACTTGGACACGAGGGAATCTATTAACCCGGAGGGTCGTTGTTCTTTTTGGACAGGAGGATAAGAAATGAGCTTTGTTGTGCAGAAAAAAGGTCTGACACTCTTTGACTGGATCAATTACAGCCTGGTTGCCTTGATCTCGCTAGCCTGCATTTTCCCGTTTCTGTACGTGTTCAGCGTATCGTTTACCGATCCGAAAGTGTATGTGCCGCTGAAGTTTTATCTTTTTCCGGAAAAATGGTCGCTGGAGTCGTATCGTTACATTTTATCAACGAATAGCTTCCTGAACGCTTTCAAAAGCACATTGTTTATTACGGTGGTTGGCACCATACTGAATATTATCGTATCCTTCACGATGGCCTATGGTTTAACGAAGAAGTCGTTGCCCGGTCATAAGTGGATCATGGGGCTGGTCATTTTCACCTTGGTGTTCAGTGCCGGCATTATTCCCAACTACTTGCTTGTTAAGGAATTGGGGCTGTTGAACTCATATTGGTCCATGATTCTGCCTGGACTGACGAATGCATGGAGCCTGATTGTGATTAAAAGCTTTCTCGAATCGCTGCCCTCCGAATTGGAGGATGCGGCACAGATTGACGGATGCAGTGACCTGACGGCCTTCATCCGCATCATAATCCCGTTATCGATGCCAGCCATCGCGACGTTTATGCTGTTCTTCGCAGTGGGACACTGGAACGCCTATTTCAATGCACTCATCTATCTATCCGATTCTAGCAAATGGACGCTTCAGTTACTCATCAAAACTCTTGTAATCGATTCGAATTCGGTCGCCGTGGCTCAGGCGGGAGCCAGTGACGAAAGTGTTGTGCCGCAGGAGACGATTCGAATGGCTTCCATTGTACTGGCGATGGTACCGATCCTGATCGTATATCCATTTTTACAGAAGCACTTTGCCAAAGGGGTCATGATTGGTTCGGTCAAAGGGTGACGGTTACAAAGTGAATAAACAAAATGTTTATCAATAAATATGCAAACGCTTACTAAAAGGTTTTAGGGGAGGAAATAACAATGCAAAAGCTCAATAAACGATGGACGACTTGGCTCTGCATTCTTTTGACCGTTTCCATGCTTGCCGGGTGCAGTGGATCGGGAGAAGCCACTAATCCAGGTATAGGGGAATCTGGGGGAGATGAGACGCTGAATATCAAGATTTTTGCAGGCTTATACAATGAGATTCCTGATATGGACAATGAATACTGGACCGAATGGGAGAAACGAACGAATGCCAAGTTGGATATCGAATGGGTACCCTCTGGAGATCTGGATACGAAGCTGGATCTGCTGCTCGCGTCGGGTGACCTGCCCGAAGTGGTAGCCTACCAGAATCAGATTCGTCCAACTCTGATTACTGCCATTCAAAATGGTGCGTTCTGGGATTTGACGCCGTTCCTTGGAGACCTCAGCGAATATCCGAATCTGAAGGAGAATCTTGCACCCGATGCCCTGAAGTATCTGACAGTCGATGGAGGAATCTATGCGGTGCCGCGTTCCCGCTCTCGTATTGATGGAGGGCTGAAGATTCGGGAGGACTGGCTGAAGAAGCTGAACCTGCCGATTCCCAAGACATTCGAAGAGTATAGGGAAGTCTTGAAAAAGATTGTAGATAGTGACATGGATGGCAACGGGAATAAGGATACCGTCGGCTTATTGTTCATCAACAATCCACCAGCAATGTTCCAGGCGGGATTCGGAGCTTATAATCCCACCTATGATAATGACGGCGGGTTGATGAGCCCCGGCTTAACATCTCAGTATATCGAGATGATTGAGTGGTTCCGTGAATTGTATGCGGATGGATTGTTATCGAAAGAGTATGCCGTCATGAAAGAAAGCCAGGCTGAGGAACTCTTCAAGACCAATCGGGCCGCTTCCTATGGACGTCCAATCTGGTGGGATCACGAATGGGAGCAGGCCATGAAGAAATCAGGCCAACCGGATGCGAAGATTCTGAATCTGTCCCTGACAGGTCCTCATGGAGATGCAGCAGTCGGGCTGGAAACCGGCGTAGCTGGTGGATTTTATATTTCGAAAAAGGTGCCGGAAGAAAAGGTGAAGCAGCTTCTGAAGTATTTTGACATGACGGCTTCTCAGGAGATGACAGATTTCTCTTACTATGGAATTGAAGGTGTTCATTATACGGAACAGGACGGTCAGAAGGTTCTGACGGAACAGGGAGTTAAGGAAGTGAATACGACCAGCAAAGGGGCGGGAGTGCTCGCTTACGCCAAATGGGGCAAGGTGATCAGTGCTTCTGGTGACAAGGCTTATAATGATGCCAAAATCAAGGAAGTCGAGAACTTTGATGAGATAGGCAAGATTGATTTCTATCGAGTCATCACTTCAGAAGCATGGAGAGAAACGTGGCCTAAATACGCAGACGAATACAGTTCCATGCTAACCCGGACGATTGTCGGTCAAACCAGTGTGGAACAACTCAGAGCCTATGTAGACAAATTGAATAATCAGCCTGACATCAAGCAGGCGTACCAGGAAATGGCCAAAGCGTACGATCAATTCAATCAACCTACAATAACGGAATAGAGGAGAAACGATGAAGAGCCCAATAACCGAGCAGGAACATCGTCCATGGTGGCAGCAGCCGCTAAGCATCATCCAGCCCAATATGCAGGTCAAGGATACGGCAAAGATTAATCCCGAAAAACTTGCGGATCAGATCATGGAGATGGGCGCCAATGCGATGGTGTTCAATACCGGTGGGATCTATGCCTGGTATTCATCCCAAGTGAATTTTCATGTGCATAATGGCTATTTGTCCCGAGACAGTGATCTGCTGCGGGAGTTGATCGACAGTTGTCATCAGCGGGGAATTCGATTTATCGCCCGCTTTGATTTCAGCAAGGCAGAGGACTCCGTCTATCTGCAGCGGCCCCAATGGTTTGCACGTAAGGAAGGAGGGCAACCGGATATTATTGGGGCTACACGCCCGGGTCATTGGCCGCTTCTCATGTCGACCTGCATTAACGGGGGTTATCGGAACGAGGAATTGGCTGTTCCAGTCATTCGGGAGGCGCTGGAACGTTATGAGATCGACGGTGTTTTCTTTAACGCCCCCGGATATGTCTTCTGCCAATGCTCCAAATGTCAGGAGAAATATAGAGGTCTATATGGTGCGGATCTGCCTGGAACGTCTGCCGAGCTCGAGCCCGATTTTGCTGCACGTTGCTTCGATGATAATCTGGGACGGATGTATCAGGAGATTAAGACTGTCCGACCTGAAGTACCAATGATTCTGTACTATAATCTGCACCGGGATCATCTGGAGAAGAGGGTTTCCATTACGGATATGCTCTGCACGGAGCCACAGGATGTCCTGTCACTGGGACATACACGTATACCGGAATTTTGGCAGCCGGCGCTTAGTATCAAAGTGGGGCGCTCCGTTCCTGGACGTCCAGATCCCTTCGGCATCATTCATTCCTGTCCGGGGATGGACTGGCGCCACACGGGGCTTCCACCAGCCGAGTACCGGTTCTGGCTCTCGCAGATCCCGGCCAATGGAGGCCAACTCTGGCACTCCCTGACCGGAATTCCGGATACAATTACGGATAAGCGAATCTTGCGTACAGTGAGGGAAGTCAACACGGATGCGGCAAAACTTGCTTCATATATGGACGGTGCACAGCCGGTATGTCAGGTAGCATTACTGTGGAATGCAGACCGTTCTGCAGAAGGTCTGGCTGAAGCGCTGATTCATAAGCAAATTCCGTTTGATGTGATTCTGCCGGAACAGTTGGCAAGCGTGGATTTGCATCGGTACCAGGTCATTCTTTTGCCTGAAGGATGCACGTATCCGCCTGATTTTGCAAAAACGTTACATGAATATGTGAGTCAAGGAGGCAGTGTGTTTGCAGAAGGGCAGTTGCCCGTGGAAGAAAAGCAGAGCAAGTCCCTTATGGCTGATCTGTTCGGTATTACCGGGGAAATGCAGGAGAGTGAGTATTTATTCGCTTCTTATTTGCGCTTCGAATCTTCGGCACTTGTAGGCATAGACACACCTAAGGGCACGAACCCATTGCAGCGTGAATTGGAAGAGACCGAACTTATCCCCCATCGCGGCAAGGTAATGTACTGCCAACCGATTGATACAGACGTACAGGTATTGGCAACATTGGTGCCTCCATTTTCTCCTTTGGAAAGTGTCGGCGCACCTCCTGAACGTGCTTCACTGGCTGTGAAGCAGACGGATCTGCCGCTGGCACTGCTTCGTACACTTGGAGGAGGGAAGGCGTGTTATTTACCTTTTTCGCTTAGCAGTCTAATCCAGGAATTTAAGCTGGAGGAACATTTCAGACTCTTTGCTAACGCCGTAGACCTTCTGCTGGATGGAAAGGCAACGGTATCTGTGACAGCAATTCCGGGACTACAATTAACGGTTTTTCGCAAAGACGACGAGCTGCTTATTCATCTGGTCAACGGAGCAGGACGCAGACCATTGTCTTCCGTCCTTCCGCTCCAGGATATTGAGATTACGGTGGGCTCTGGTGAGGGGAGTCCTGCAGGAGAAGCGGAAGCCTTAATTACCGAAAATCTTCTGAAAACGCAATGGGTTGAAGGTGAATTGAAAATAAACGTTCCCCGACTTGATGTTTGGGAGTGTATCCGCATACCGCTCTTGATATAATGAACCCTAATAGTTGAGGGTAATGAGCATAAGGCAGCACACGGGGGGGGAATCCATGAGACGTATCATGCATACCGTCCAATCCATATTGGATCGCTGGTTCGCAACGAATGGGTATTTGAAAAGGCTGATCTGGCTGGGCTGCATGTCGGTGGTCATTCCGGTGGTGCTTGCCGGAAGTGCTTATTATCATTTTTCTATGATCAAGTTGACCGGTCAGTTTCAGGATAACAACATGGCCTCTCTTAATTTGCTCAAAGACCGGGTCGAGAACATTCTGTCCAATATTGAGCATGAATCGATGCAGCTCGCCAGTGGTCCCCTGATGCGTAATGCACTGGGGAATGCCAATTATGAGAGCGATTACTTTCTGCATCTGGATCTGCTGGAGATGTTTCAACTTCACAAAAACACCAATAATCTTATTGAAGAAATGATCTATTTTGACGGCAAAACGGATATGGTTTTATCCCATTATTATGGATTGGTCCCGTTGGTAGATTACCGAGAGAAGCAGGATATGAAGGTCGCGCTTGAAGGAAGCCAAGGGGCAGGATGGATGTATCTGCCAGGGTCCGGAGAGGCGGGTTATATCTCCTATGTCAGACAACTGCCGATCATGGGTCAGGGGCCACCCAGTGGGGTGATCATTCTGCAGATGAAAGAACAGGCATTGCGAAGTCTGCTACGAAGTTATTCCGTTAGTCTGGAAGATCAGTCCCTGGCGATCTTGAATTCAGATCAGCGAATTATTTTGCATACAGACGGACCCAAGGCGATTGGTACAGCGGCGTCTGATGATGCCATATTACAGCAGATTGCGTATCTGGAGGGGAGGGAAAGGTCAGCGCATGACGTACTGAAGGGAGAGCAGGGTAACGAACTTGTGGCTTATGTGGGGGCATCAATGGGAAGAACCTATGTGTCCCAGTTGCCGGAGCGGGAGATGATTGCCCAGTTGAACTGGATTCGCGTATTAATCCTGATCTGTGTGTCGATCTTTGTGTTCGTTGGATTACTGCTTACCTGGTTCAGCTCACGGCTGGCCTATAATCCAATTCAACAGTTGCTGCGTTACGGAGAACATCTGCGCAGAAATGGGCAGGAGTCAACTCCCCAAGGGAACGAAATTGAATATATCAGGTCTTCACTTAGTTATCTCAACGACCAGACGGAGAAGCTTAATCGTTATATTGAGGGCATACAACCTGATTTGCGTGATCGTTTCTTTCAGAAGCTCTTGCAATTCAGCGGTTCATGGAGAGGCACTCCGTTTGCTGAGGAATGCGCCAGACATGATGTTTCAACCGAAGGACAGTACATTGTGCTGGTGGTGAAAGTAGAGAATCTGGTGAAGAAGAAACGTTTTTTACCAAGTGAAGGTCCTGTCATTGTTTTCGCTTTGAAAAATGTAATGGATGAACTGCTCAGTCAGAATGATGATCTTAAAGGATACGTGGTGGATAAAAATGATAGTGACTCGGTAGCGATATTACACTTTGATGCAGAGATGTCTTCTGTTGATATAAGGCAGAGGGTATGTCGCTATGCAGAGGATATTCATGATGCTCTGAATCAGTACCTCTCCTTCTCTGGTACGGTTGGTGTGGGCCGTTCAGTTCAACTTGAAACTGTAGCAGAGTCGTTCAGGGAAGCACAGCTTGCGCTGCAATACCGATTGTTTGACGATGCGGAGAATGTCCTGTTTTACGAAGATATTGTAGCGATCGAGCGAAATCAAGTGTTTATGTATCCACGAGAGATGGAGACGGAGATGATGGAGTCATTATGGAATGGCACCCTTTCCGAAGCTGAAGATGTACTTCACAGGTTTTCCAAAAGGGTCCGTGGTTCCGAATCGTATACAATCATGATCCAGGGCTACCACATGCTGTTGTCGGCCATTATTCAATATATGGAAACCAAAGGGCCAGGCATGCTTGAACGTCTTGGTGGCAACTTGTTCGATCAGTTGCAGGAAAATCAGACGTCACGAGAGATGCATGATTGGTTTATTGGTGTGTTGTTTCCGCTATGCATAGAGATCAGTCAAGACCTCCGTACACATTCATCCCGTCATATTGTGCAGCGTGTATGCGAGCACCTTAACTTTCAACCTGAAGGTGTCCAATCCCTCTCGGATTGTGCGGAACTCGTGAACGTCAGCCCCTCCTATCTGAGCAGGCTTTTCAAGAAGGAGATGGGAGTATCCTTTATCGAATATCTGATGAATATGAAAGTGCAAAAAGCAAAGCAATTGCTAAAGGACACCGATTGTACCATTACAGAAATTGCTGAAAAGGTAGGCTATTCTGAACGTAATTTGAACCGTGCGTTTCAACGTTTCGTTCATATGTCCCCGAACCAATACCGCATGTCGGTTCGCTAGATTTGGAGACAAAAGATAGACGGCGGGGTACGAAAGCTTTAACATACAGATATAGCTATCGATCTCAGAACAAGCACCCCACAAAACTTAGAGAAATAGGGAGGAAACCTGCGATGACAATAACGACTAAGGTACCTGGAGAGACTAAGGTTGGCTTTATTGGTACAGGCGTGATGGGTAAAAGCATGGCTGGGCACATCCAGAGAGCAGGGTATCCGCTGCATGTGTACACGCGAACTGCTGCCAAAGCGGAAGCGTTGGTTAAAGAGGGTGCCGTATGGCATGACACACCAGGCAAACTGGCTGCCGCGTGTGATGTCATCATCACGATGGTGGGGTATCCGAAGGATGTGGAGGAGATTTATCTCGGTGAGGATGGGCTTGTAGCCAATGCGAAACCGGGTTCATATCTGATTGATATGACAACATCCAGTCCGTTACTGGCTGCACGAATCTTTGAAGCTGCGGAAGCCAAAGGACTGCATGCACTGGACGCACCTGTGTCGGGCGGTGATATCGGAGCGCAGAACGCGAAGCTGTCCATTATGGTTGGTGGTAGTTCGGAGGCCTTTGAAGCCGTGCGTCCGCTGTTTGAGCAGATGGGCAGCAACATTGTGCTGCAAGGCAAGGCGGGAGCCGGACAGCATACCAAAATGTGCAACCAAATTGCCATTGCCTCTGGCATGATGGGCGTATGCGAAGCACTAGCCTATGCCAAGACGTCTGGTCTGGACGCGGAGACCGTGCTGAAGAGCATTGCTACCGGTGCAGCCGGAAGCTGGTCACTCAGCAATCTCGGTCCGCGCATGATCGCAGGCGATTATGAGCCTGGATTCTATGTGAAACATTTTATCAAAGACATGGGAATTGCACTGGAGTCTGCAAAAGCGATGGGCATGAAAACACCTGGGTTGGCTCTGGCCGAATCTCTGTATCAGGAAATAGCGAATAATGGTCTGGAAGAGAAGGGTACACAGGTGCTCTACACCTATTATCTTCAGGCTTAACATCCAAGAGAACAGCAGCGTATTCTTTTTCTATTCAGGAAAGGGTTGCGCTGCTTTTTTTCAATTTTGCGGTTTGTTTATGCGTCTAAAGTCACGGAATTGGTTAAATGTTCATATGTACTTTGCGTTTTAGAGAGATTTTGATCGTTTTCCCTTTATTTTTACCCCGCTTTATCCGACATAAGTAATAGAAGTTTACATAATGAATATGTCAAAGGATGTTATTCCTCCTGTAATGGTCACCCGTAACCCACACTATAATAGAACGGAGCTTGCCCATGTTCAAGAAAATCCTGTCTCTGTTCAAGACACAACCAGAGCTTGCGAACCAGATTACAGCCTCCGCTTCAGCGTTACCATCAACGACAACCATTCCCCCGCGTATGGTCCGTAGTAAGCGCAAGAAAAAAGCGGAAGGGGATTGGACACGCCAGCCGGAGGAGCCTAGCACAGCAGATCAGCTGATAGGTCTTCCAAGTCAATATAAAGTGCTGAACGACCTGCTCGTTACCAATCCGAAGTCACGCTCCGGTTATTCGCAGATTGATCATGTCGTGATCGGTCCTCGGGCAATCTTTGTGATCGAAACCCGAAATCTGACGACAGGTGAGATTCGCGGCGGACGAAGAGAGGCCAATTGGTCGGTCAGCAGCAGCCGGGTCAAAATGTACAATCCACTCATGCAGCATCGTGCCCATGTTGAAGCCATTCATGCACACCTCGGAGACTACAAAAGAGTACGTCTCGTCTCCATGGTGACCTTCACCAACCGTTGCCGCATCAGTGTTGATCCTGCTGTGAGGTATGTGAATTCGGATGAACTGATCATCTACGATCATGAATTGGTGGAAACGATTCAGCGCAAGACGGAACGACTTGAGACAGAGGTTCCCGAAACCGTATTTCAAGAGAAGGATATCCAGGCGATCTACGCTCTGTTATCATCGGTCAATTCCACGGATCCTCAGATTCGGTCAGAGCATATGGAGAAAGCTAAAGGAATCAAATAATTACGCTTCACGAACACTGTTGTCCATACGGGCGGCAGTGTTTTTGTGTTGCGGTGGTAGTTAATGCGCGCCTAGTAAAAGGCTTTAGACACAGGTATATCGTCGTATACAACCGATTTTTAACTTATGATAGAATGTAGACCATGTCCAATTGTGTGAATCAAGCATGTTATATGAAAGGATATTTTTGTAAGTAAGTGTTCAAGTCTTGGAGCAGAGGTTAATGGTTCTCAGGAATATACATACGATAGGGGAAGATTATACGATGAAATGGAATTATACGATAAAGACGTTCACAGTTATGCTCGGTTTGGCAGCGATTCTGACAGCTTGTGGTGGCGGAGCGAAAGAGACGTCATCGCCAGAGTCTGCTTCCGGTACAGAAGTTGCTTCGTCAGAGACAAGTAGCTCAAATGCGACCGTAACGGAAACCGCAGCAACCGGTTCGAATGGGAGTGAGGAGACAGGTTCAACTACAGAAGAATCTTCTTCAGCCGACGACGGCAAGATTGGAAAGGACTCCACATTGGAAGAGTTGAAGCAGCAGTATGCCGATAAGCTCGGTTATATCCGTATCCCGCTTACGGATCATCCAGTGCGTCGGGTCAGTGAGGCGGGTTCCAAAAATATTAATGTAGCCAATTATAGCGATGCCGTTGTGGACATGAATGCAGAGGTTCCCATTCATTCCGATTCGCAGCGGTTAATTGATGATGCTTTTCCTTTTTTTACAACCGTACAAGCACCTGATGAATCTTATGTAACTTGGGAAGAAGCAACCAATCTGGAGCGTGCCATGGTGAAAACACTGTTTATCGCCCGTGAAGGTCTGCTGATCACCGAAGATGCGATGAAAAATAAGGATTATAGCAGTACATCGTTCCAGGATTCCAAGGATTTCTTCAGGGTGACAGCGAAATTTGAATCCATGGCACCTGTTGCACAACATCCGCGTGACATCACGTTGAGTACGCTATACGACAAGGCCCGCACGTCGTGGGGCAAGCTTGCTGCGATGGACCCGGAGCAGGATGTAGCGGCGTTTGCCGAGATGTATAAGACGACGAGAACCGATGCCAATAATGCCATGGGGTTGCTTAATGTTCTGTTGTCTACGAATGAGGAAGAACGGATCAAAGAGATTTACGGGGAATAAAAATGCCGTGATTCAGAGTTAATCTGGATCATCCCGGTAACATGTCTGGATCACATGCCTTCAAACTCTGACTACCGATTGAAGCGGGGTCAGGGTTTTTCTGGTTTTTTCCAATAGGTGTATGATATGTTTTTAGGAGTAAGACATGTACGGAATATAGGTGAGGTGTGTGAAATATGTGGTGGATGAACTTTTGTAAACGCTTTAAATTCAAAACGAAGCTAATCTTGTTTTTATCTACCGCAACGGTCTTAATCTCCGGAATCACAGGATTGATCACCTATCGCATTCATATCGACCTGTTCAATGAAGAGGTCAGTCGCCAGTATAGTCTTACCGCAGAGCAGATTCTTGCACGTCTGGATTCCAGGGTACACGACATGTATAAAGTCACCGATTATATCACACTGAATCCCTCCGTAAAAAATGCCATCAAAGCACAGACCTCCGGCATCTCGTCCTATGATCAGATGAAGCTGGAAGATGAACTGGATGATCAGTTGTATCAGGTAAGGCTGGATGCACCGGAGATCATGGGGCTCCGCATATATGACCTGAAGGAAAACATATTTAATCTCGGCGCCTTTGCTGGCTCATTTCAACAGATGGATCCTTCCTATCTGGCAGAGATGGTTCATAGACTGGAAGGAACGGGCGGCGAATATGGTTGGAATCGTTTGGGGCCGGATGCCTTCTTGCAGGAGGAACAATCCAATTGGATTTTGGCGGGACGATTAATGCGGTCTGTTGATCTGGAGACCTATGGCGTAATGCTAATACTGTTTAACACCTCGTTGTTCGAATCGTATCTCAAAGATCTTCGGCTGAACGAGGAAGTTGCTGTCTACTTGTTTGACGCAGATGGTGAGCTTCTTTATGCATTTCATAATCAGGATGCGGATCCACCACCACTTACCGAGCTAAGCCTAGGGGCGACTGAGATCAGGGACGAGCAGGGAACAACCCAATTGTATACGAAGCAAACGTCAGACAAAGCGGGCTTCACCCTGGTCAGCAAAGTCTCACTCGCTCAGATTCAGAACAAGGGAAAGATCATTGTAAAAGTTGCTGTGTTCTCTGCGGTAGCCAGCATATTATGCTCGTGGTTCATCATTACCGTAATTAGCGGCAGACTGTTGCGTCCACTTGCGAGTCTAGTCAACGCGATGAAAAGAGTGCGTGATGGACAGTTCGATACACGGGTACGGATCGAGACACGGGATGAGCTCGGTTTCATCGGTGAACGATTCAATGCAATGGCTTCCCGGATTGATACGCTTATACATGAAGTGTACGAGCGGGAACTCAGTGAAAAAGAAGCTGAACTCAAAGCTATTCAGGCCCAGCTGAATCCCCATTTTCTGTATAACACCTTGAGCATGTTTTTCTGGAAGTTCTATATGCTTGGTGATGAGAAATCGGCTCGCCTGGTCACTGCCTTGTCCGAGATGCTGCAGTATACGCTGGAACCCGTGCAGCAACTGACGACCGTGCAGGATGAGATGAAGCAAATTGATCATTACCTGCAGATTCAGCAGGCCCGGTATCAGGAAGCTTTGTCAATTGAAATTGCCGTTTCTGCTGAATTGCTTCGCTGTCAGGTGATCCGACTGTTGCTTCAGCCCATCGTGGAGAATGTTTTTGTTCATGCCTTCTCGGACAAAAGGAGCAACCGCCATCTGGAGATTCGTGGCTCGCGGCAAAACGGGCATGAAGGAGAGCCGGATCTGCTCATCATTGAAATTTCAGATAACGGCTGCGGCATGCATGCATCGGTCATTGAACGCATTATGACGCCAGTGGCACATGCAGATGAGGAACGTCAGCACATTGGCATGCGGAGTGTACTTCGAAGAATTGAGTTGATATACGGTGAACCCTACGGTGTACAGATCGAGTCGATTGTGGGAGAGGGAACGCTAGTACGTCTTCGTTTGCCTTATCAGATCGGTGAGGACTCATGCCGGGAAATTCAGGTGACTGAGAGGAGTAGGTTCTGTTGAATGGACGTATGCTCGTAGTGGATGATGAAGCATTATTTCGTCAGGGTCTGATTCATCTGGTTCGTAATAACCCCCTCGGGTGGGAGGTCGTTGGGGAAGCGGCCGATGGAGAAGAAGCGATACAGGCTGTACACAGCTGCACACCTGATCTGATCATTACGGACATCAACATGCCTGTGATGGATGGTCTAGATATGGCCGAACGCATACACGAGAGTGGACTGGACATTATGATTATCATTTTGACAGGTTATCGTGAGTTCGAATATGCACAGCGTGCCATCCGGTATGGGGCAATTGAATTTTTGTTAAAGCCGTTCTCGCTTGATGAAGCATGTCAGGTGTTACAAAAGGCACATGAACGATATCGCCGAAAACAGTCCGACATTCGGATCAGGGAACAATACAGCCAGGTGGACCGTACCGAGAGACTGCGAGAGGAACTGACTTCGTTGCTGCTCCACCATCAATTCGGATCGATAATGAATCGGATAGAGATGTTGCTAGAAGAAGCGTCCGGGATGAGCTTGTCACAAGGCAAAGCGGAGATTCATATGCTTATGAAGGTCATGACGGACTTACTGGTACAACAGCTTCAGCCTCAGGAATCCGGTGGTATGGACCCCACTTCCCCAGATCCACTGCTCTGGATTCATACCATACCTGAAGTCATCGCTTGGGCGAGATGCAAGAGCGAAGAGTGGCTGGATATGCTGATGCGGCTAACTCAGGAACAGCAGGATCATGTCGTTACACGAGTTATACAGTATATTGAAATGAACTATTCCAGCACATGCACGTTGCAGGCCGTGGCTGCCCATGTTCATGTGACACCCAACTACTTGAGCCATTTGTTCAAAAAAGAGACAGGACAAGGCTTTAGCCAATATGTCAGCAAGCGCCGAATTGATAAGGCGAAACTGCTGCTGCATAGCACTCGGCAGAGTATGGCAGATATCGCGGAACTGACCGGGTTCGATAACTCCAGTTATTTTACAACCGTATTCAAACAGATGACGGGGGTATCGCCCCGCGAATATCGCAAGCAAGTAGCCAAGTGAAGTGCCCGGTAGCAATCCTCCTTGAACTGCTGCAGGGTCACAATTAAAGAAGCCTTCTCTTAATATCTGTTCGTTTCCAAGGTCAACCCCACCATGTGGGGTTATTTTTGCGTAGAAAATTATAAAAGGATCGTTAAATAACAAATGTTTACGCTTACATTTTTATCTAAAATACAACTATAGTACATCAACAGCAGAGAGGAGTGATGGATGTGAAGGGGGAACTGACCGCAGGTCCGCCGTCTGGATTACAACCGCCGGACAGTGAAATGAAGCATCGGATTCGGCAGCAGCGGCTTCGACGATTCAAGATGAATATTCCGTTAATCTTGATGTTTGTTCCGGTGATTATGTTCTACCTTACCTTTCGTTATGCACCCATCGGAGGGCTGGTCATGGCCTTCAAGGACTACAACTTCTATGATGGGCTGTGGAACAGTCCATGGGTGGGCTTTCAGCATTTTCAGACGCTGTTCAGTGATCCGCGCACGGTGGAGATTATTCGCAACACCTTGTTCCTCAGTCTGTTAAGCATCATTATCGGGTTTCCTATTCCGATCATTCTGGCCATTATGCTGAATGAAGTGCGAAACATGGCCTTTAAGCGAACGGTGCAGACGGTGGTCTATATGCCACACTTCTTTTCCTGGGTCATCATTGCGATGATGATCATGACGGTTTTCTCTTTGGAAAATGGGATCGTCAACCGCTGGGTCGAGGCCTGGACGGGAGCACCTTATCCGTTCATGTACAACAAGGGTTCGTGGGTTGCGGTGTTTGTTGGCTCAGGGATCTGGAAGGACATGGGCTTCAATGCCATCATTTTTCTCGCGGCACTAACGACCATTGATCCGAGCCAATACGAGGCTGCACAGATGGATGGGGCCAGTAAAATGCGCCAGATCTGGCATGTCACCCTTCCGGGTATACGCTCCACCATTATTCTTCTGCTGATTCTTTCGATGGGGCGGGTGATGGAGGTCGGATTCGACCAGGTGTATATGCTTCAGAATTCCAATGTCAATGAGATAGCGGATGTAATCAGTACCTATATCTACCGCACCGGTCTTCAGGGAGCACAGTTCAGCCTGACAACGGCGATGGGATTGTTCGAATCACTGGTTGCATTTATCCTCATTTTCAGTGCAAATTATATCGCGCGTCGATTTAACGAAGGTTTGTGGTAGGGAGGGAGAACAGCATGAGAAAAACCAAAGGAGAAAAAGTCTTTTATCTAATCAATTATGTATTGTTGTCATTGGTTGCCGTCAGCTGTATCCTGCCCTTACTGAACATTGTTGCCTTGTCATTTAGTGATGCGAGAGCGGTTGTTTCAGGTCAAGTGGGGTTATGGCCCGTCGATTTCACCTGGTTCTCCTATCACAGCCTAATTACGGGAACGCCGATTCTAAATGCATTCTGGAACAGTGTGGAGATCACATTGATCGGTACAGGGCTCAGCATGGCGGTGACGATTATGGCGGCATATCCGCTGTCACGTAGACATTTTTATCACCGGCGCTTCTTTACGATGGCGATGGTGTTCACGATGATTTTTAACGGTGGACTCATCCCGACTTATTTGGTCGTGCAAAATCTCGGTCTTGTGAACAGTTACGGCGCCCTTTGGCTACCGGGCCTGGTGAGCACTTACAACATGCTGATTATGCGATCTTATTTTGAAAATCTGCCGGGGGAAGTGGACGAGGCTGCGCGCATCGATGGTTGTGGTGAACTGGGGCTTTTGTTCCGAATCGTGTTGCCATTATCCAAACCTTTGCTGGCGACTATTGCTCTCTTTTACGGCGTGGGTTACTGGAATTCGTTCATGAGCGTGATGATTTATATCAATGATACGTCCAAATACAACATGACCGTGCTCGTCCAAAATATGATTATGTCCAATCTGAATGTACAGGATTTTACCGATCCAACGATGATATCGAATCTGACCCCGGAAGGCATCCGGGCAGCAGCTGTCATTGTGATGGTTATACCCATTTTGGCAGTGTATCCGTTCTTGCAGAAGTACTTCGTTAAAGGGGTCATGCTTGGATCAATTAAAGGTTAAAGCAGGCTGTGGGTTAACCCGCATAGGTTCATATTACAGGAGAGAAAGAGGGTCTTATCTATGGCGTTAACGATGAAGGCATGGATGAAGTCGGGTCTCGTTCTGGGCTTGATCGGTGGTTTGCTGGCGGGATGTACAGGAGGTAACGGTAGCGAACAGGCGGAAGGTGAAGGCAACAGGGGGAGCATCACGTCAACGATCTATGATCGGGGCGCGGTCCCAAGCGGCATGGGTACGATCGAAGATAATATGTGGTCCAAGTGGATTAACGAGAATGGCCCGGCAAATGTAAAATATACAGCAGTTCCCCGCTGGGAATCTCAGTCGAAACTTAACGTATTATTCGCTTCTGGCAGCGCACCAGATATCATTTTTGAATTCGGTACGCCGATCCGTAACACACTGTTTAATCAGAAACAGCTGATGCCGCTGGATGAGTTGATCGAGAACTCGAGTGTGGAATACAAAGCCTTGATGGAGAAATATCCCCAGCTCAAGAAGGCTGGCATCAAAAGCGATGGTAAGCTCTATGAAGTGGGACGTATGAACGAGGTGTTTCCACTAACGAGCTTTTTCATCCGGGAAGATTGGCTGGAAAAGTTGAATCTGGAGGTACCGACCAATGAGGAAGAGATGTTGGCGGTAGCCAAGGCCTTCACGGAGAATGATCCCGATGGAAACGGAGCTAATGATACATATGGCATCGGTGGATTTCAGTTCGGCGATACAGCGGGTCTGTTTCGCTATATGTACAACGCCAACTGGGTGAATGTGGAGGACGGAGAGATGGTAGTTGGTCCCAACAACATGAAAGAAGCCACGGCATTCAAACGTGCATTATATGAAGCAGGTGTGGTCGATAAGGACTTATTGACCGACAAGGACGGGGCCAAGGCGAAGCAGGATTTCCTGAATGGCAAAATCGGTATGTACGCGGCCATGACTTCGGATTATACCGGGTTTGCAGCGAAGGAACTGGATACACTGATGCAGAATGTTCCTGAGGCCAAATTAAAGGTCATCGCTCTGCCAACCACGTCCGTAGGACAGCACACGATGGTGTGGAATAACCCCGTTCAGATGACTGCAGCTGTGAATGCGCGAGCCAAAAATCCGGAAGCAGTTATGCAATATATCGATTTTCTTACCAAAACAGAGTCAGGGCGAACCTTCAAAAATGGATTTGAAAACACGCATTACACGCTGAACGATCAAGGCTGTCCGCGCATCTCTGATCAGGAGAAATACAAGCAGGAGATCAGCTGGGCAGGCGATTACGCCATGTTGTACAGCCGTCTGGAGGAAGGCAAATGCGGGTATACAGAAATGCTGTTCAGCGAAGAGATCCCGTCGCAGAAGGAAGGACTTCGACTATTCAAGGAAGCGCGTGAGGTATACATGACGGATCTTCCGGTAGGAGAGGGTGTTACCCATTCAGAACATATGCCGCAGCTACCCAAGGAGCTTCAGGTGAAGTTGACCAATGTGACAACAGCGATCAACGATATTTTTACCCGTTCCATCATTGGCGGAAGCAAATATACGGTCGAACAGGCAGCTACGGAAGCACAGCAGAAGTGGGAACAAGGCGGTGGCCCGGAGATTGAAGCATGGTACAAAGACTGGTGGAGCAAGGAAAAGGATAATGTACTAGTCTGGGACGATTTTTATGAAATCTATGAACAACAACAGGCTGATTTTGAAAAAGCAGAGTGAATTAAAGGATTCATATCATTTATAAAATTTATAATTTTGGTGTTGGTAGAAATAAGCGCTCTGATCCCCTGATCAGAGCCTTTTTATGTTTGGACTTCAAATAGGGGAATATTTGTCTGAAAAATGAAGTGAATAGAAAGTTCTCGCATCTCGCTTGAAACTATATCCAGAACGATGCGTATCATAAGGTATTAATTGTTTTTTAATGTAGAATATTGCCGTATTTCAGAGTATAGTTAAGGAATAATTTAACTTATATTCAACATGATGTAGACATGAAAGTTACTGAAAAATCTTGAAAATAATGTACGGAACACCAGGTTGAAACTATTGGAGGTTGAGTATGAGTTCATTTAAAAGCTGGTTAAATTCAACAAAACAAGGACTTGAAGAGCAAGTCAAAAAGTTTAAAAATAAAGATTTTATGGATGCCGTGGTTGCAGGATGTGCACTGGTTGCTTTTGCAGATGGTTCCATTGACGAAGCGGAAAAGAACAAGATGGCCGGTTATATCAACCTGAGTCAGGAATTGAAAGTATTTGATATGGCTGAAGTGATTACACGCTTTAATCATTATGTCGCGAACTTTGAGTTCTCTCCAGAGATCGGGAAGCAGGAAGCGCTGAAAGCCATTGGGAAATTCAAAGCCAAGCCGGATGTAGGACGCGTTATTGTGGGCGTATGCAGTGCGATTGGTTCAGCTGACGGCAACTTTGATGATCAGGAGAAAAGAGTCGTTGCCGAGATATGCATCGTACTTGGACTGAACCCGAGTGAATTCAATCTCTAAGCAGCTATTTACATATGAAGGGAGGTGAAAATCAGTGGCAAGCATTAATTTGGTCAAAGGACAGAAAATTGATTTAACCAAAGGCAATGCAGGACTTACTGAGGTGATTGCTGGCCTCGGTTGGGACCCGGTAACTGCCAAAGGTTTCTTTGGAAGAAAAAAACAAGCGGATATCGATTGTGATGCATCGGCGATCATGTTGAATGAGGAAGGCAAGTTGGTCAAGGATTCCAACCTGGTTTGCTTCCACAACAAGCAAAGTGCATGTCGTTCGGTTATCCATTCAGGTGACAATTTAACAGGACAGGGAGACGGTGACGACGAACAGATCAAAATGGATCTGTCCCGTATTCCTGCTGATGTTCATAAAGTATTAATCGTTGTTAATATCTATGATTGTGTCAATCGCAAGCAAGATTTTGGCATGATTGAGAAGGCTTATATTCGTATTCTGGATGGTAAAAATTCCAGTGAGCTCGTGAAGTTCAATCTATCCGATAACTACACAGGTTCAACAGCGTTGATCTGTGGTGAATTGTATCGTCATGGAGGCGAATGGAAATTCTCGGCAATTGGAGAGGGTTCCCATGCGGTACATATCAATGAACTCGCTCGCAGGTACTCCTAAGTACAAGATTTAACCTAAATCGACAATAATCCTGATATTCATATGTCACGATAATACAATACACTTAAATAAGCGAGGATGATCATACGATGGCAATTAATCTTTCTAAAGGTCAAAAAATCGATCTGACTAAAACGAACCCAGGTTTGACAAAAATCACAGTAGGTTTGGGCTGGGATACCAATAAGTATGATGGCGGAAAAGATTTTGACCTGGATGTATCGGTATTCTGTGCCAATGCAAACGGTAAAGTAGAAGGCGAGAAAAACTTCATCTTCTTCAACAATCCACAAAATGAAAATGGTTCTGTTGTTCACACCGGTGACAACCGTACAGGAGATGGCGATGGTGATGATGAGCAGATCAATATCGACCTGCCTAACGTACCCGCAAATGTAGAGAAAATTGCATTCTCTATTACGATCTACGAAGCTACAGAACGTAGCCAGAACTTTGGACAAGTCTCCCGTGCTTATGTGCGAATCGTCAATGAAGCAAACAACGAAGAACTGATTCGTTTCGACCTGGGAGAAGACTTCTCCATTGAAACGGGTGTAGTTGTTGGTGAATTGTATCGTCATAACGGTGAGTGGAAGTTCAGTGCCATTGGTAGTGGTTACCAGGATGGATTGGTTGGATTGACACGCGATTACGGTTTGCAATAGGACGTACAGAACGACTTACAGGATGGGAAGAACCGTCTCCTGGACGGTTCTCCTTTTCATTTAATCACATATTTTGGAAAGGTGGAAAAACAAATGACGATCAGTCTTGCCAAAGGACAACGTATTGACCTGACTAAGACGAATCCGGGCCTTACCCGTGTGGTAGTTGGTTTAGGTTGGGACACAAACAAATATAGTGGTGGAGTCGATTTTGACCTGGACGCTTCGGCTTTTTTGTTGTACGAAGATGGAAAAGCCAAAGGTACGGATGACTTTGTTTTTTACAACAATCCAAGCGGCGGTGCGGGTTCAGTGACACATACCGGTGATAATCGTACGGGTGAGGGTGACGGCGATGATGAGCAAGTTGTCGTTGATTTTAGCAAAATCCCTGCGCACATTCACCGGATCGGAATTACGGTAACGATCTACGATGGAGATGGACGAGGGCAGAATTTTGGACAAGTCTCCAATGCTTTTGTTCGTGTTGTAGATGCTGCAAGTGATCGGGAAGTGCTTCGGTTCGACCTCGGAGAGGACTACTCTACAGAAACAGCTGTGGTGTTCTGTGAGTTTTACCGTGCAGGTGCGGACTGGAAATTCCAGGCGGTCGGCAGCGGCTTCACAGGTGGACTATCTGCTTTATGCAAAAATTACGGACTGGATGCACAATAACTTGGCATAGAAAGGTGAGTCTGCTATGGCAATTTCTGTCGTGAAAGGCCAGAAGAGTGATCTGACCAAAACCAATCCGGGCTTGTCCCGTCTAACGGTAGGCATTGGTTGGGAGGCAGCCTCGGGTGTGGAGCTGGACACATCAGCATTCCTTCTGGGTTCAGACAATAAAGTGGCTGGAGATGAGGATTTTATCTTTTATAATCAGCCCTCTACCTCGTTCATCACGTATATGGATGGTGGACAGGTTGGTGGCGAGAAGAAACAATTCGCCATTGATCTTGGCAAAATCCCTGCCCGAATTGAGAAAATCGCCTTCAGTCTGACGATTCATGATGGGGAAGCACGACGCCATCATTTTGGACAGGTTCAGCATGGTTTTCTACGGTTTGCCAATGCAGCTACAGGTCAGGAAGTGATGAGATATGATCTGGGAAGCGGTTTTACAGTAGAGACCGCGATTGTCATCGGTGAATTGTATCGTCATAACGGAGAATGGAAGTTCAATGCGATAGGGTCGGGTTTTGCAGGTGGTTTGGATGCACTCTGCGCTAACTTTGGTGTGGATGTGGATGGTGGATCGGACCCTGCACCAACGACTTCAACCGTTCCTCCGACAGCTTTACCGACTCCACCACCCCCGGTGCCCGCACCAGAACCGACGCCTTCTCCTGTGAATTCGATCAATTTCAGCAAAATTGAATTGAAGAAGAAGGGGGACACCATTAACCTCAAGAAAAATGCGGGGGGACTTGGTGAAATCCTGATTAACCTCAACTGGAATCAACAGGGTAGCAAAGGGTTATTTGGTCGCAGCAAGAGTGTGGATCTGGACTTGGGCTGCCTGTTCGAGATGAAGGATGGTACACGAGATGTGATTCAGGCCTTGGGACAAACGTTTGGTTCACTGAACCGTTTCCCTTACATTGCACTGGATGGGGATGACCGGACGGGATCGGTTAAGACGGGAGAGAATCTGCGGATTAATGGTGCCCGTATCTCGGAAATTGAGCGCATCTTGGTATTCACCTATATTTATGGTGGTGTGGCCAACTGGTCTCAAGTAGACGGTGTGGTAACTATCCAGCAGAAGGACGGCCCGGATATCATTGTCCGAATGAATGAATACGGGAGCCCGCTTGGCATGTGTGGTATCGCGATGTTACGCAATGTGAACAATGAGACATTCAGTATTGAACGAATCGTGCAGTTCTATAATGGGCATCAGGCGTTGGACGAGGCTCATGATTGGGGAATGCAGTGGGTTGCGGGAAGAAAGTAATCATTTGTATTTATTCAATATATAAACGCTGTATCGGTCAGCACCATTGCAAGGATACTGTTGACCAACGTTATCCTCGATAATAGACCATCAATCCCTCCAGACTAAGGAGGGATTGGTTTTTATGCCCCGACAGCTGGAATCAACTATTGCAGATTGGCTATTGCCAAAGGTGCGAGGAGGAGACAATCCTGAAATATTTTAACTTTTTGAGTCTGGAAGAAGAAGATACTTTATTTTTCTCTTCACCCGTCTCGTTCAATCACCGGACATCCAAAGATCTACTGGCATATGCTGTTGGGGCTGCTTTATATATGCCCGCGACGCGCACACATATCGCGGACGACATTATGAATGGTAAACATGAGGGTCTGACGACCATTATTATTGATCTGGAGGACGCTGTGGGTGACGACCAAGTAGAGTTTGCCGAGCAGTGTCTGGTACAGCATCTAACTCAACTGATGACTTATATGGAGACAGGCATGCTGAGTCAGGATCAAATGCCTCTTCTGTTTGCTCGTGTACGTTCACCACAACAGTTGGAACGTCTCATTGATACGTTGGGAGAACTGGTGTCCATGCTGACAGGCGTGGCATTGCCCAAGTTTTGCGTGGACAATGGAAGAGCTTATTTTGACCAGATCCGCAAGTATAATCAACGGAAACCGGATCATTATCCCGTTCTCTATGGAATGCCTATATTGGAAACGGCTTCAATTATATATCGGGAGACACGTTGGGAGACCTTACTGGGCCTTCGAAACATCCTCGATGAAAATGTTGAATATGTACTCAATGTACGCATTGGCGCGACCGATTTCTCCAGCCTTTTTGGACTACGCCGAAGCCCGGAATTGACCATATACGATATCGCCACGATCCGTGACTGCATCTCGGATATTATCAATCTGTTTGGTCGGATGGACAAGCCGTATGTGATCTCGGGTCCTGTCTGGGAATATTTCAGTCAGCGGGAGCGCGTGTTCAAACCTCAATTACGACAGACTCCATTCGAAGAAACCCTTGGCAAATCAGGGCTGCATCTGAGAATGAAATATATTACGAACACAATGGATGGATTGATGCGTGAAGTCATGATGGACAAGGAAAATGGAATTGTAGGCAAAACGATCATTCATCCTTCTCATATTAAGCCCGTACAAGCGATGTACGTTGTTACACATGAGGAATATTCCGATGCACAAGACATCATCGCCCGTAATGACGGTAGCCTGGGTGTGTTCAAAAGTAATTACTATAACAAAATGAATGAGATTAAACCACACTTGAGCTGGGCGAATCGAATTCTAATCCGATCACAAATATATGGGGTGTTACATGAACAGCAGCATTTTGTCGGGCTCTTGCCCAAGCATGAGCAACAACATAACTACGTTCCCAATTCTTGATCAATTCAGTCTGAACGTTCAGGTTACACATAACCCGCTGCAACTTCCACTAGAATCTCTATTTTCCATGGCCGCACGAATCAATAAGAAACGTTCATTTCTGTTTGTAAGCAGACTGCTGGGCAAGCACATCCCGGTTAACCCGTATACCTCGCTTCTGAGCGGCGCGGCATTGGCTGTTCTGTTATATGAGCACCTGACTGAAAAGACGGAAGAGACGAAAGTTCAGATCACCGAGTGGAAACGGGAAATGGTCGAAGGATTGATTGATCCCAAGCAAGCCCGGCAAGTGTACAACATGCTGTTGCAAGAAAGCTTGAGTTTGCCGGAAATAATTCGTTTTGTTGGTTTTGCCGAGACCGCTACAGCGCTGGGCCACAGCATGTATGAGATGTTTGCTGATCAAGCTTCCTATATTCACACCACTCGCGAATATGTTCCAGCGATGCATCCAGATATTCAATTTGAAGAAGAACATTCCCACGCGATGGCTCATCGTTGTTATGCGCTGGATCATGAAGCCTTTGCAGGAGAGGGCCCGATTGTTCTGGTGGATGACGAGATTACGACCGGTAAAACCACGTTGAATATCATTCGGGATATTCAGGCCAGATATCCACGGAAGCAATATGTGATTGCTTCACTGTTGGACTGGCGTACGGAAGCGGACGAGAATCGATTTGCCGAGCTGGAAGCTGAACTGGGAATTACCATTACACCGTTAAGCCTGTTGAAGGGCCGCATTGAAGTGGTGGGTACTCCACAGTTGGAACCAACACAGCAAGATGAGCAGCTATCCCATCCTGCCGTAACGCTTCAGACTTCTATCGTTGCAGATGCCTTCCATCAGCTTCATGCCACTTCGGAGGATGGTGAAGGTAAACGTAGCACAGCCAGCTATGTCCAGCATACGGGCAGGTTTGGTATGCAATCCCGACATAATGGCGTATTACGTCAGGAGATTAGCCGGATCGCAGAACGACTTCGGTCGCAGCGTGAGGGAGAACGGACGTTGGTGATGGGAACAGGGGAGTTCATGTACATTCCAATGCGTGTTGCTGCCGAGATGGGAGAAGGCGTGTTGTATCAATCGACTACCCGCAGTCCAATCCATACACATCCGGCTCCAGGATATGCTGTTCGTAGTGGTGCCGGATATGCCTCACCGGAAGACGCATCCGTTCGTAACTTTATCTATAACATCGCCCCGGGACAATATGATGAGATTTTTGTTCTGCTGGAGAGACAGATGTCCGAAGAACGAATGGAACCGATGGTGAAGGCACTTGAGCAGTTGGGATGCGGACACATTCATATTGTGTATTGCGGCTTGCCAGAGAAGACAGGGGACAACGAGCAATGAACTTAACTACACTGGAGCTAATCAGACAACGTGAGATTCAGTCTCCCGAACCGATGGGCAGTTATGCTGCATCGGACGTTGTTTTCCTACTGAAGGATATCAGCCATGTAGATCTGGAAAAGGGAACGGGTGAACGGGAGCAAGCGATCCAATCCGGGGTTCATTATTCGGAGATGCTGCCCGTGGAATATCAGCCCACAAAAGAATACATCGAGCTGTTCCATCAGACGCTGGAACAATCCGCTGCAAGAATCGCTCGTCATACCGCCATTGTGGCTGAGAAGATTGTAGAGCGCAGGGGACTGAATCTGGTGCTGGTATCTCTGGCTCGAGCCGGAACGCCTGTAGGCATCCTGATCAAGCGTTATATTGAATTGAAATACAAGGTGACGATTCCGCATTATAGCATTTCGATTATTCGTGGCAAGGGTATGGACGAGAACGCAATTTTATATATTTTACAGCAGCATGGTCTGGAAACTGCCATTCAATTTGTAGACGGGTGGACAGGCAAAGGGGCTATTCGCAAAGTGCTGAAAGAGTCCTGTGACCAAATGGAACGGACTTATGGTGTAAGCCTCGATGATGATCTTGCCGTGTTGGCCGATCCGGGGCAATGCTCAGGCACCTTTGGGACGAGGGAAGATTATCTCATTCCTAGCGCTTGTCTGAATTCCACTGTCTCTGGACTGGTGAGTCGCACAGTACTTCGCGTTGATCTGATTGGGCCGGCAGATTTTCACGGGGCCAAATGGTATCGTGAATGGTCCTCTGCGGATGTGTCGACCCAATACGTGGATACTATTGCTCAGCATTTTCAGCAAATGATAGATCTAGCGGAGATTCAAACGGAGGACAATGCTACTGGTACTTCGGAAATTACCTGGAAAGGTTGGCAGGATATCGAGTCCATCCAGCAATCCTTTGGCATTGCGAACATCAATCTGATCAAACCTGGAATCGGAGAAACAACCCGGGTGTTATTGCGTCGCGTCCCCTGGAAGATTCTTGTGGACCGTCTGGATAATCCGGATTTGCAACATATCATGATGCTCGCCAGAGACAGAAATGTGCCGGTTGAGGTATATCCGGGATTAACCTATTCCTGTTGTGGCATTATTCAATCCCTGGGAGGTGGAGGAGAATGATGATCTACGCAAGTGATCTGGACCAGACGCTGGTGTACTCCCGTCGTGCGCTCCGTATTCCCGAAGATACACCGGGACTTGTTCCCGCAGAGTGGATTAACGGCAAGTTGTCCGCTTTTATGTCAGCATATGCACTGGAGCGGTTGCAGTCTTTGCCACAAGACATTGTATTTATGCCTGTGACGACACGTACCGTGGAGCAGTACCGGCGCATTCATATTTTTCAGAGCGAATGTATTCCGAAATATGCGGTGACGAGTAATGGTGGCAACATTATTGTTGATGGTCAGGTAGACGATGAATGGAACTTGCATATTCGTTCTTTGCTTCGTCAGCAGGCAGCTACTCCTGAAGAGATCCTGGATTTGTTTGACGATGTACTGAGCCCGGAATGGGTGATTAATCAGCGATTGTGTGATGAGCTGTTCTTTGCATTGCTGATCGAACGTGACAAGCTTCCTATGGAGCGCATTGCGGACAAGATTCGGGTGTTAGAGACGCTTGGATGGGAGAGTTCGATTCAGGGTCGGAAGCTCTATCTGGTACCTTCGGCCGTGAACAAACGAGCTGCAGTGGAGCACATTAGGCAACGCATTGGCGATGTGCCTGTAATTGCTTCGGGCGATTCCTTGCTGGATCGCTGTTTGCTGGACTTTGCGCAGCATGCTATTGCTCCGTCCCACGGAGAGTTACATGTGGAGAGACAGCGTGTACCTGAGCAAGTACCGTATCAATTTACGAAACAATTCGGTGCTTTTGCAGCAGATGAGATTCTCGATTACGTCCACCGTATTCATAACGATCAACAGACCCAGATAGACCATGCCGAGATAAGGGAGACCGTATAAATGAAAAAAATGAAGATTTACTTCAACCGTTGGTTCTCTGTAACGTATCATTATATGAATGCGATTCGGGACAATGAGGACGGCATGGAATTTGAGATCTACGGTACTCATCCTGATCCGGGACATATGGCATTACAGGGCTGTGATGTTGCGGAAGTTGAACCGCGTGTAACGGGCCGGGAATATGTTGATTTTTGCCTCGACTTTTGCCGTCGTCATCAGATTGATGTGTTTATTCCACGCTGGAACATGCTGGACATCAGCAGACATATCTCCCTGTTCGAAGAGATCGGTACACGGGTTATCGTATGCTCGGACACGGAATTGCTGGAACAATTGATGGAGAAAGACCGGTTCTATGAATCGGTGCGTGAGAAAGGCATTATGGAGATTCCGGATTATTTCACGGTCAGTAATGCTGCACAATTCCAGCATGCCTATGAGGCGCTGCGTGCACGTGGACATGATGTATGCTTCAAACCATGTAATGGTGAGGGCGGCATGGGATTCCGGGTGATCAACAATGAGCGTGATCCGTTGCAGGAGTTGTTCGGATACGCGCTTAACTCCATTTCGTATGAAGATGCCCTGCGTGCGTTCTCTTCTGCTCCGTCCTTTCCCAACGTCATGGTGATGGAGGTACTGGAAGGATATGAATACAGCATTGATTGTCTTTCGGACCGCAATGGGAAACTATTAACGGCTATTCCACGTAGAAAAGAAAGAGGACGTTTGCGTTTGCTTGAAGAAAACGAGGAATTGCTGGCGATTGCCCGCAATGTGGCAGAGGTATATCGGATTCCTTATAATTTTAATATTCAGATGAAATATCGCAAGGATACACCGAAGCTGCTGGAGATCAATCCGCGTATGTCGGGTGGGTTGCACATGTCTTGTCTGTCCGGCGTGAACTTCCCTTATCTTGCGGTCAAGTCTGCACTTGGCCATGATATTGGACCACTTCATCCGAAGTTTGGCATACTGGGAAGTCATATCGAACAGCCATTTATAATCGACGTTCAGAAGGTAAGCGGAGTACACCACGTCTAGCTGAGAATTTTCCTCAACATTGACACCTTCTGGATGGTTTTTTTACAATACGGATGAGAGGTTATTCAAAAAGTCCACTTTTGATTACGAATAATGCCTTATGGCATCATCAGCATCGAAGTTGAAATTCAGCCGAAATAAGCGGGAGGCTTACGAAGTATGTTTCCTATGGAAACATTGTGGTTGCTCACGTAGTTTTCCTACGCTCCGCTACTCCATTTCTATCTTCATTCCATCTTCTCGGTACTGAAAACCAGACTTTTTGAATATGCACTGTATGTGTTGTTAAGGCAGGAGGACAAGTAATGTTACGGAAAACGAAGATAGGTATAGGCGCATTGGTCGGTTATGGTCTCGCGGCAATTTCGAGTCCCTTTCTACCGGATGTCATCACGTGGGCAATTCCGGCACTGGCAACTGTGGTCGGGGGACTGATTCCTTCACGTTCCACACCACGCACACAGGTCGAAGGTTCGTCATCAGCCCCTGTACCCATTACAGATATCGGCAACGAACCATCCCGCTTGAATGGTGGACAAGCGCCAAGCACAGTGCCAACAGGGGCAAGAGAAGCTTCTCTGGCTCAGCCCCATTCGAGCTCCACTCCCGCACAACATGCGGGTTCAGAACAAGCGAAGCCTTCCCGCACCGAACCAGATCCTGTATTTGATCCAGTGATTGAATACCTGGAGGTTCTGGAGGATATGATCATCTCTGAAGGTCAGAAGAACGAGCTGGATAATGAGATCGTGGAGAAATCATTGGCGTTGTTTGCCCGTCTTCAGCGTGTGATTCCTTCCCTTCAGGAGTTAAACAACGGGGATATTAACCATACGGTGCGCAGACTGATTTTGAAAGACCTGAACGGTTTTATTAATCCATTTCTGCGTTTAAGTGGAGAAGCCAAACGCAATAATCGGCGTATGCTGCTGAATGGTCTTCGAGACGTAGATTCCAAGATATCGGATATTGTATCAACGATTGAACATAAAGACTTAATGGAGCTTCAGAACAAAGCGGAACTAATACATCAACGGTATAACAGCTCTGAATTATAGGAGGGATTGGCATGGCAACGGAATGGGCTCAGTTGAAGCAGGAAGATGAGCAACGGATTAATCAGGAAGCAACGCAGCTTATTCAGAAAGTGTCCCAAAGTGATCCGGCTCACCTGGATACCTTAATGGATGATATCGGCAAGTTGGGGGTGAAAACACAAGAGAGAGCAGGACAGACTCTCAAGCTGCTTGATCGTCCAGTCAATGAACTGATGTCCGGGAATCGGGCAGAGGTATCCAACATGATCCTGAAGCTCCGTGATGAATGTGAGAGTTTGCAGCAGAGTAAAAATGTGAGTTTTGTCGGGAAGTTGTTACGTAAAAGCCCGCTGAAAAACTATGTATACCGTTATCAATCCGTTCGCACGAACATTGATGCCATCATTAACGGGTTGCGGGACGGCAAGGACAACCTGGAAGAAAGCATCGTGAACATGCGTCAATTGAAACGTTCTTCCATTCAGGAGATTTACAATCTGCAGACCAAAATTTCCTTCGGTAATCAGTTGAAAGCATTGTTTGAAACCGAGATTGCCAAGCCTGAGAACGAGAATCGTAAAGCACATCTGGAGCGTGGGTTGCGCAAAGTGGTAACACGTACCCAATCCATGACAGAGATGATCATGCTGTACAATCAGGCGATCGCAGCTACCGACATTATTAATGATAACAATGACAAGCTGATTGATTCCGTTAATAACGCCATTGATAAAACAGCGAATCTGATCACCGTTTCGGCCATGATTGCTATGGCTCTTAATGATCAGGAGAAGGTCATTTCTGCTGTGGAAGCTACGAATAAGACGATTGAAGATCAATTCAAGGAGAACGCCAGGTTGTTGAAGACAACAACAGAGAAAACGAATGAACTGTTGTCCAAACCGGCCATGTCTCTTGAAGCGGTCAATCAGGCGATGGGTGATCTGATGTCTGCGCTGGATCTGTCCGAGCAGTCTAATCGCCGGATCATCGAGAGCTGTAATGACTATACCAACAAGATGACAACTCTTAACGCCAAAATGAGTGATCGACTGGGTCTGGAAGGGCCGAAGGCTCCTGCTATTCCGGAGAAAAATAAACCGGATTCCAGCGCATTAGGATCTTTCTTGGATTAGGGTAATAGGGTAAGACTCGCTGTATATCGTATCAAGATTGCTACATGTATTTATTTTCTACGAGGGACGCTGAGTGCGTCTCTTTGTTTCATTTATTTGATAGAATATAGCTAAAATCTGGGGTTGTGCGAAGGAGCTTGCTGAACATGCTGGACTTTTCATTTGAGATTATTGATGAGACCAAGATTAATATTCAATACAAATATGGCAGTGAGTTCTTTAACTTTAACCTGTATTATGCAAACGGGGAGTGGACACTGCATCCATTTGACGGCATACTAATTCAAAATCGTGAAATGTGCAGTCTGATTGTGTCTGAACTGCTCCGTAACAAAGATTTTCATGTCATGTTGGCCAAAGAGAAAATCATCTTATCACAATTGCGCACCAGTGTTAACCTCCAGTCCAATGAGCCGGATGAATGGGTTGCAGATCGAAGAAACGCAGATTATTCCAGTCATGATGATGAGTTGATGGATTACATAGGGAACCACAGTTTCGAAGACATATTACAGCTTGAGCAAGAACAGATTGAGGCCAGAGTGCAATTCTTCCAACAGATCATTCAGAGAATGTTTATGGAAGGACTTGGACCTGAGGATACCGATTTTATCAAAGTTCAGGCCGTGATTCGGATATATAAAGAGACGTACGATCGCCTGGGCGAGTTGAATGATGACTGGCGGGGTGAGCGTGGACGTAGAAGATGGTAGGATGTAAAGTTGAAAAAAGGTTCATCAGCCATAGGCAGATGAACCTTTGTGTTGTTTTGATACTCAAGGGAGATGAATGGTTTGGATATGATCGGTATGCATAATTAAAGAAGTTCCATCTGCTTCTACCAACGCAAGCAAGTGGCTATCTGCACTCTTCAATAAGCCTGCTCGGTAAGGCTTGCAACCGAGGTTGAGTACAACAAGTTCACCTATCATTTTATGAAGTTGCTGATCAAGTGTACGGGAGAGTGACATGGATGAGGGTTGCATAGGGAAATGTTGTTTACTAAGGGAGTAGGGTGTGCTGTTAGTAGGAGAAGGAATAATATATTTCAGATGATTAATGGAAACATAGATAGAATGATATAACGGAGAGTAGAACATAAAGTAGTCATTCATAATATTGGTAATATACCCATGCAATGTTTTTCCTCCGATGGAGATTTCACTAAATCGTCCACGGGCATTCATCAGTATTTTGCGGTAAGAGATGTTGGTGTGATCCATCTCGGGGTCAGGTGTTGGCACAATCATACTTGAATCATCTGCTGTGCCGACATGCATGGATTGAACATGATGAAGTGGAATATAAACAAATCGCTGGTTTCCGTAGACTACAATCAGATCCTGGCCTACATCAATGATCTCACCCTGGATCGGTAGTTTACAGCCAGATAGCTCCAATTCGACGGATTTACCCAGCCAATGCGTAAGAAGTTCCACAGTATTCCTCCTCTCAATAGAGAATAGATGTCCAAATATAGAGTGAAATTAGGCTAACAATTAGACTGATTGGTATCACAATAAAGGTAACTTTCATATACTGTTTCCAGGAGATTCGAATATAATGGGTCTTTAATATATACATCCAAATTAACGTTGCCAAGGTGCCAATAGGCGTCAGCAAGGCTCCGATATCACTTCCCAGAATGTTCGCAAGATATGCAAGATGCATTTGAGATTCACTTAGTGGAAGATCTGTAACAGCAAAGGTCCCAATCATGACGGAGGGCAAATTGTTGAATAGATTGGAAAGCAGAGTGAGCATTAACCCCGACACAGCAATGATGCTGGCATTTCCTCCTTCTATTATCGGTTTCATCCACTGAATGATCGATGCGGTCATACCTGCGCGGTGAAGACTATCTACAATAACATAAATACTGAAGGCAAAGAGTAGAATGTGCCAAGGCGTTTGTGTTATCACATCTTTGAGTCCAGTCCGAGTGCGATACCAACGCACAGCGAGCATGAGAATAACACCAGTGATTGCAACTACCTCCATGCGTATACCGACTTGCTCAGCTAGAAAATATCCTGCACGGATAAAGACAACGATACCAATACAGACACGGAACAACCACCAGTCTACTTTATTCTCGGATTCAGTTGTCTGTAGCGGATGATATCCTGAACCTGATGAAGGCTGCAGGGATACAGGGAAATGATGAATAACTTTGGGAATACTTCTGCGAAAATAATAGAATAGCAGTACGGTCATCACCATAATCGCAAGCATGGATGGCACAAACATCATCTGAGTATAAGTATTCAGATTTAAGCCAACCATTTGCAAAGCAATCAGGTTAGCCAGATTACTAAGTCCAATTGGCGCACTGGAAGCCGTAGCGATGAGGGCACCGGAGATCAGGTAGGGCAACTGTTGATGCATTTTCAGACGAAGTATAGAACAGATTCGAATAATAATCGGAGTTGTGATCAGAATGCTGCCATCATTGTTGAAGAAGATGGTCATGAGAAAACAAAGTAATAGAATTAGCCAGAACAATCGAAAGCCGGAACCTCTCGCTTTCTCAATCATATTCAAAGCGATCCAGCGAAAAAAACCGATGCTATCTAGAATAATCGACATGACAATGGTAGAGAGAATTGTTACGGCTGCACCAGATACGATCCCGAAGATTCCAACAATGTGAGCATAGCTGCTCACTCCAGTTAAAATAAGAAGAAGGGCGCCAAGCGAGGTGGGTATAGATTCATTCAATCCGCCAGGACGCCACATCAGGAAAATGACAGTGATGATAAAGACCCCGAAGGTTAACCACAACTGGTAGTCAGGCATTTACTGTGATTCACCTCCCAGGGGGAGAAGTCCTGACGAAGCCTGAAGCAGATGTTCATGGGATGGAGTGGGCCTTCCCGGTGCAACGATCCAGTAAAAAGGCACACCAATCAAGACTAATGCGACGAAGATCAACATGATAATTCCCCCCTTTAAGCTGGTAAATAACTTAGTTTTCAGTTTATTTCAGTTACTTCTTTTTACCGCCGGATTTGTTGCCACGGGACTGGTTGCCTTGATTGCCTCGCGACTTGTTACCACCAGATTTATTTCCTTGGGATTGGTTGCCTTGAACTCGTTGCCCCTGAGAACGATTGCCTTGATTGTTCCGTGACTTGTTGCCGCCGGACTTATTACCCTGGGATTGGTTCCCTTGAGCTGCTTGGTTCCCTTGAGAACGGTTGCCACGCGACTGGTTGCCTTGAGCCGCCTGATTACCTTGGGCTGCTTGGTTCCCTTGACTTGTATTACTACTGTTATTGTTATTGTTGTTGTTGTTGTTGTTCCCACCACCACGTACGAGGGATACAGATTTCACATGTTGCATCGGAATACGAACAATCTCCTGATTTTTCAAAGCCATGATCAATTGGTTCTGGTTGGCATCGGCCAGGATGCCTTCGACTTTTTCAGGTCCTCCCCGGTTAATCTGAACACGGCGGAAGCGGAGTGCTTGCATTACGCCCAGAAACGTATTGGAAGGAATTGGGTTCCCCATGGCTGCATTTCGGTTACCACCGGAACGACCTGTATCTGTTATACTTTTGACATGTGATTCATTAACGTAGACAATCCCTTCTTTGCAATTCATTGCCATATAGTCCCAGCGTACGTCCGTAAGTGTACCTTGTACTGAATCAGGTCCTCCCCGGTTAATCTTAATCTCTCTTCCCAACAAACCTCTCATTCCTTGACCATTCATAGACATTGTGTTTGACCCCTTCCATGATATAAGTTCAGATGGACAAAAATGGTGGATGTGATTGTGATCCCTTCCATTCGTCATTCGTGTCTGTCTGTAGTTTAAGCATATGTGACATGCCTCTTGGAGGGACTAGCCAGTTAACTATATTTATATTATTTTGGCTATAATCTATTAGAATTTATGTATATTTATAGATTAATAACTCGGTTATTCCGCATTATGACAAGTGAATTCGGATGTGATAAGTATCAGGAGTGTGCATTCGCCCGTACGACTTTCTGTGCATCTGCATAGGATGGTGTAAGAGCCTACGGGCGAATCTTACAGGTATTCGAAAGGCGGATGGAAATGGCTCTACCTGTCTACCATATCAGCTTGTCTCCAACCGAATATCAACAGTTAACGTCCAATATATGGTCAGAGACGTTTGTAAACAGCACGATGCAGATGGACGGCAAGCCGTTTCCGATCCGGCTTCGATACCGGGGAGGACATACACGCGGTTATCCCAAAAAATCATTTGAGATTCGTACAGCCAGCCGGACGTATCATTTTAATGCGGAGTATGATGATCCTTCGTTGCTGCGCAATGCACTTTCTTTTCGGTTTTTTGAGTCGATTCGTGTACCCGCACCGTCTACACAACACTGCGTACTCTATCTGAACGGGCAGCTTTTGGGTGTATACCTGCGGATTGAAGGGGTGAAATCCTTCTTTTTTCGCCAAAGGAAAATCCCTGTGCGCAGTATCTTCTATGCAGTGAATGATCATGCTGGTTTTACGATAAATTCGGATACCTCTTCAACAAGTACCGATCTATTATCTGGGTACAGCTTAATTCGGGGCAAAGATGTGGACCGCACAAGACTGCGTAATTTTATTCAGCAGTTGAACACAAAGTCCAAGCTGGAATTGTTTCGTTTTTTACAGTCGAGGGTGGATACGGACAATTATTTACGCTGGTTAAGTGGAGCTGTGCTCACAGGGAACTTCGATGGATTTCATCAGAATTACACATGGTATGAGAAAATCAAAAGTGGGAAATACGGTATCCTGCCTTGGGATTATGAGGGTACTTGGGGGAGGAACTGTTATGGAACACGAGTTGACCCCAATCTTGTTCGTATTCAGGGGTATAACAGACTTACCGGACGATTGCTGGCATTTCGCAGTTTCCGTCAACAATATAAGAAGCTGATGCGGCAGCATCTGATGAATGCTTTTACAGAGAAGCGAATTATGCCTCTAGTCCATCGATTGCACAATGAGATTCGTGAAGATGTCAACAAAGATCCTTACATGAAATGGCCCATGGATGTATTTGCAGGTGAACCGGAAAGAATTCGCGAATATGTGGTGAAACGTCGGGAGCATCTAAGTGAAAAACTACGTCAGCTGTAAGCACTTAACTAGCGTGGGGAAGGGAGACCTTCCTTTTTTTACTGCCAAAATGATGAGAAGTTTATTGTATTGGGAAAAGTAGGGTAATAAGAATAGAAGCGGCATTGTAAAATACGCTATAATAACCATATGTGTACATAGAAATGATTACATATTGGACGCTGTGGAGAAAACAACATGTCTAATGGAGGCTCTGAGCTGGAACGTGTTATCGGTTTAGGGTGCTCCGAGCCGGAGGAATGCTTATGATCAAGCTGTTGTACTACTTGAAGAAGTACCGAGTTGCCGCGATTGCAGCCCTGGTCATGATGTTAATTGAGCTTGCGGTGGAGCTGGCTCAGCCTTATCTGATCTCCAAGATCATTGATAACGGCATTCAACAGGGAGACTTGTCTGTCGTCTGGTTATGGGGTGGCGTGCTGGTCGGCAGTGCTGTTGTGGCTTTTGCTGCCGGAATTGCGAGTTCGTTCTTTGCATCCCATGCGAGCTTGGGGTTCGGATACGATCTGCGGGAGAAGTTGTATGAGAAAGTGCAAACGTTCTCTTATGCTGTCTTTAACCGGTTCGCGACATCGTCCCTGATTACCCGATTAACGGGGGACGTGACCCAGGTTCAGGACACCGTCTTCATGAGTTTGCGATTCATGACACGTGTGCCCCTGGTGGTGATTGGTAGCATGATTATGGCAGTGATCGTGAACCCGAGGTTGGGTCTGCTGTTGGTTGTCATGGTGCCTGTACTGCTCATTGTTGTAGTGTGGATGATCAAAAAGGCAGCGCTGCTGTTCCGCAATGTGCAGCGCAGACTGGATGCCGTCAATGGAGTCATCCAGGAGAATCTGACAGGCATTCGGCTGATCCGTGTTTTCGTACGGATGGGCCATGAGATCGAACGCTTTGCCGGATTCAGCGGCAAGCTGATGAAAGGCACAATCTCCGCGCTGCGCCTGACGGAGACCACGATGCCGTTCATGCTGCTGATGATGAACGTTTGTATCATCGCCGTGTTATGGTTTGGACGAGTCGACATTGCCTCCGGTAATGCAACCGTGGGTGAAGTGGTCGCCGTCATTAACTACCTGCTTCGCACAATTGGTGCCATGTCTGCGTTGTCATGGATTCTGGTAACTTTCTCAAGAGCAAGCGCTTCGGCGCAACGACTGAATGAAGTGTTTAATACGGAGGATACATCGGAGACTGAACAGAATAAGGCAGTATCAGCGTCTGTACCATCTGCTGGATCTGTGAATTCTTCGCATTTTCCGCAATCTGTATATCCAGCGAAGAAACAGCGCGCTGTGCAGGGAGCGGTTGAATTCCGCAGTGTAGGCTTCAGTTATCCGAATAGTGAAATTACAGTACTGGATAACATCACATTCACGGCAAAAGCGGGGGAGCGCATTGCCATTATGGGAGCAACTGGCTCAGGCAAATCTTCGCTTGTACAGCTCATTCCGCGGTTATATACAGAGGATCAAGGAAAGGTTCGGATTGATGGTGCCGATGCATCAGAGCTGGATCTGTCCATGCTGCGTGGTGCGATTGGTTATGTGCCTCAGGAGGTTGTCCTGTTTACCGGTTCCATTCGGGAGAATATTGCCTGGGGCCAGGAAGATGCTACCTTGGAGGAGATCGTGGAAGCCGCGAAGCGCGCGCAGATCCATGAAACGATTGAGAATTTACCAAACGGTTATGATACATTGCTGGGTCAACGGGGAGTGAATCTCTCCGGTGGACAGAAGCAGCGACTTTCCATTGCACGAGCACTGGTACGTAGACCAAGAATTCTGATTCTGGACGATAGCACGAGTGCGCTGGATGTAGCTACAGAAGGCAGACTGCTGGATGCGCTGGAAGAATTGTCGTGTACCACGTTTATCATCACCCAGAAGATCAGTTCAACCACTTCGGCGGACCTGATTCTGCTGCTTGATGATGGACAACTCATTGGACAGGGAAAACATGAAGACCTGATGGAATCGTCAGAGCTGTATCGTCGAATTCATGAATCACAATACGGGGAGGGTGCACAGCATGTTCAAAGCATTCATTGAGCCTTTCCGTCAGCCGCCGCCACCGATTGATCCTGAGACGTTACGGTCAGGCGGTGGTCGCAAACCCAAGGCACGGGCGAAGAACTGGTCAGGTACGCTAGGTCGTATCTGGACCTATCTGGCACGACGTAAAGTCAAGCTGTCCATGGTACTGTTGATGGTGTTTGCCAGCTCCGCACTCGCTTTGCTTGGCCCTTACATGGTAGGGGTGGCCGTGGATGATTTCATCGCGGGGGAAGCCGACTCAAGCTGGACTCGGTTTCTGATTGGATTAACCGCAGTGTATGTCTTGTTCTCTCTTACATCCTGGTTACAAAATATATGGATGATCGAAATTGCACAGGAGACCGTGTTCCGCATGCGGTATGATCTGTTCTCCCATCTGCACAAGCTGCCGATTCCATTCTTCGGTAAACGCCAGCAGGGTGAGATTATGAGTCGGGTGACCAATGATATTGAGAATGTCAGCGGTACGTTGAACAGCTCGGCCATCCAGATTTTCTCAAGTGTATTAACACTGCTCGGAACGTTTGGGGTTATGCTCTGGCTTAGTCCGCTACTGACCCTGCTTACTTTTATCGTTGTGCCTTTGATGGCCATTGGTATGCGCTGGATCACGCGCAGAACGGGACCGCTCTTCAAGGAGCGGCAGCGTAATCTCGGTGAACTTAACGGTTACATCGAAGAGACATTATCCGGTCAGCGGATCATTAAGGCATTCTCCCAAGAGGAGCGGGTGATTCGCGGTTTTGAGGAACGGAATACCCGTATCCGGATTTCCGGTTTCTGGGCACAGACGATCTCCGGATTTATTCCGAAACTGATGAATGGTTTGAACAACCTGAGCTTTGCGATTGTTGCAGGCATCGGTGGTATTCTGGCGATTCAGGGTTCGGTTACAGTCGGGGTGATTATTATTTTTGTAGAATATGCTCGTCAATTCACCCGTCCGCTCAATGATCTGGCGAATCAGTGGAATACGTTATTGTCCGCAATTGCGGGGGCTGAGCGCGTATTCGAGGTGCTGGACGAAGATGAGGAAGCGAAGGATGAAGGGGCAGCGGTATCTCTGGACAAGGTGGAGGGAGCCGTTCGTTTCGACAAAGTATCCTTTGGATACGATGAAGGACGTAATATTTTGCATGACATCAGCTTTGAAGCCAAACCGGGTGAGATGATTGCCCTTGTGGGTCCGACCGGAGCGGGGAAAACAACATTAATTCAGCTATTATCCCGTTTCTATGATCCGACAGGTGGCACATTAACGGTAGATGGTCGCGATATGACCACCATTCGGCGTGAGAATCTGCGGTCACATATGGCATTTGTACTACAAGATTCATTTCTGTTTCAGGGTACGATTCGGGAAAATATTCGATTTGGCCGTCTGGACGCAACGGATGAAGAGGTGGAAGCAGCCTCCCGGCTGGCTAATGCCCATTCCTTCATTGTGAGAATGAAGGATGGATACGACAAAGTGCTCCAGGCCGATGGGAGCGGCATTAGTCAGGGGCAGAAGCAATTACTCGCCATTGCCCGGGCAATTCTGGCAGATCCATCGATACTCGTACTGGACGAGGCAACCAGCAGTATTGATACCGTCACGGAGATCAAAATTCAGGAAGGGCTGCAACGCCTGATGCAAGGCCGTACCAGCTTTGTCATTGCCCACAGGCTGAACACGATCCGCCAGGCCGACCGAATTCTGGTGCTGAAAGATGGGCATCTACTAGAGCAAGGCTCGCATGATGCGCTGCTGGAACAAGGCGGTTTCTACAGCGAGCTGTATTACAGTCAGTTGCGTAAAAAGGCACAGTAGTCATTTTGGATATTATGTGACATGTATTAGAAAACTTGTAGGTATGTAAAAAGAGCAGGGATGAGGGCACGATGCTCCTCAATTCTGCTCTTTTTGCATATTTTATTGAATAAACGTGGGAAATGGAAATGTGATTGTATGTTAAAATAAGGATATATTGGAATAGGTCTGTATTTGGAAGGTTGCCAGCGGTTTTGAAGCATGAGAATGAATTTTTACACGTATGCCTGTAGTCAGTCATGTGATGCATTAAAAGAGAGGAGGGCAATGTGGAATGGAATTCAAATTTGGAAATGCTGCTATTCTCCTACCCCCTGTTCACATTATGATTATCGCAATCATTATTATTTTCTTTCTGGTAAGGTGGAGCAAGCAATTAGAAACAAGGCGTTTTACGGTTTTCTTTTACTTTTTGATTAGTACGTTCATTACTCCAATTTATTCTCAAAGTACAACAAAAGGTGTCTTTGAGCTATGGATCCCCGCAGGGTTTATTGTGGTTTTCTTATATTTGATTCGCAGCGAAAGAAATCACCCATCTAAAATGAAAGCGAGTATCTTAGGATTTTCAATAGCGTTATATCAGTTAATCCTTCAATATATCGGATAACGGGACAGGACAGGACAGGATAGGAAAATTCAAATAAGAACAAGTAAGCAGCCGGTCAACCAACTGGTTGTTTTTTCTTTAAGCTAATGGTCAGTTCAATTCCAATATGTATTAAAATTATGAGGCTGAAATCAACTACATTACGTTTTTATACGAAGTTATAGGTTGAAAACAAAAGAGCAGATCCTGATCACAGGACCTGCTCTTTCTCATTTAACTTCCAATAACTTTCCAGTTATCCGCCTGCTCCACCGTTAACGGTTGATGTCTGCGGATGTAATCTTCCACCAGTGCGGCCATGTCCGTGGCACCTTCGTGCAGTACCTTTTTGCCCGGATACATTGCATAATCCCCGCCGCCAGCAGCGCGGTAGCTGTTCATCACCACAGAGTATGTGCCATTCATGTCCATTGGCTTGCCTTCACGTTCCAACTTCACAACTCGACTGCCGACAGGTTGGGAAATATCCAGTTCGTACTCCATGCCAGCCCACATATCGTAATTATAATGCTGAGGTTTGGGTTCCATATAAGCCGGATTGACTGCCACCTCGCCAGAAGCATTCACTTCAAAGTAACGAGCCGTTTGTTCCAGTGCCTCCCGGATATCCTGACCACTCAACTCCAGCACCGTCAGAGTATTAGGGTAGATGAAGTTGGATAACACGTCCCGAACGGTGATGTGACTCCCGAATCCACGAGCTTCTTCACTCAGCATGGCGGTATTGGAGAGCTGCGCTCCAGTCGCTTCCATCTGCACTTGATGTACAAAAGCAATGAATGGATGTGCCTTGAGTCGCAGAGCCGTAGCATTGGTGATGGATAAATCCCCAGCCACCTCGCCAATGGGCTGATCAAGCCATGCTTGTGCCTCAGTTTCCAGCTCATCCGTAAGTTTCAAGACCGTCGCATCAGGCTCAACTTCATTATGTTCATCCAGAAGTAACAACCGAGCCTTCTTATCTGTAATCTGCCATTTCCCGCCCGATGATTGTTCCAACTGAACGGATACATGCCCCGCACCATTTCCACTGAATCCCGGCTGAATGACGGTTACACCATGAATATTAGCGGTAAGCTGACGATGCTGATGTCCGGTAAGCAACACATCGATCCCTTCGATGTCCCGGCAGATGGAATAGCCTTGGTTTTCTCCAGTTAACCGTTCGGTTGGCTCGCCTGTCTCCAGATCACTCTCAAATCCGCCGTGATAACTGACAACCATTACATCTGGTTGTTCATGCTCATGGATATAGCTAACCCATGCACGAATCGTCTCAAAGGCATCAAGGAACTGTAACCCCTCAATATTTTTCGGATGCTCCCAGTTTGGGATGTAGTGCGTAGTTGCGCCCAACAGGGCAATTTTGACACCCGTGGACAATGTTTTGATTAGATACGGAGGACCGAAGGCAGGTACGTCTGGTTGCTCATCTTTTACAATATTGGCAGACAGCCAGGGGAAATTGGAAGCGTCAACCGCTCCGTGCAACAGATTCTGACCATAGTTAAACTCGTGATTGCCCATCACCGCAGCATCATAACCGAGTTCATTCAATACTGTTATGAATGGATGCACTTCGTTTTTGGAAACCTGTGAAGCTGCATAGGAGGCCAAGGGTGATCCTTGCAGCAGATCTCCGTTATCCACCAGCATGAGCTCAGGTGAACGTTCACGTTCCTTACGAATCAGGGAAGCTAACAGGGCAAGTCCGGCTGGGCGGTATGCATTGGTATTGTAATGAATGGGACGGATGGCCCCGTGCAGATCACTGGTGAACAGAATGTCGAAGCTTGCCGTATGGTTTGTGGATGTCATTTTACAATCTCCTCTAATATATAAGTTCAGATATATGGAATTACCATAAAACGGAGAAGACAGAATAGGCTGAAGAACCAAAGTATATGCCGTTATCTCCAATGTTCTTCCTATATCTTCAACCATAATGAGCCTATTCTAACAGATACAAGACCTGCTGACAGCCTGACAGGAAACTTTACAAAACTCCAAATTCCGTTTCACATCGCGCTAATATTTGGCAACTATAGTAGATAAGTACTGAAAAATAGAAACTCTTTGGAGGGTGTTCGTTTGAAGAAGTCTGCTTTATTTTTACCATTGTTGATTTTGGTTCTGTTTCTGAGTGCTTGTGGGTCTAGCAGTAGTACAACAGGTTCGGCTAACGGGGATAATGCGAGTTCGAATGCATCCGGTACGTCTGCGGCAGAGACAGAGAAAGCTGTCGAAGGTTATGTGCCAACTGAATTGACGGTTCAATTTGTTCCTTCCCAGAATGCAGATACGCTTGAAGCTAAAGCGAAACCGCTGGAGAAGCTGCTTGGTGACAAACTGGGCATTCCGGTAAAAGTCAGCGTATCCACCGACTACAACACAATTATTGAAGCAATGGCTTCCAACAAAGTAGACGTAGGTTTCTTGCCTCCGACAGCTTATGTACTGGCTAAAGAAAAAGGCGCTGCACAAGTTATTCTGCAAGCACAACGTTTTGGTGTAAATGATGAGACTGGAGCTCCTACAGAGCAACTGGCAGATTCATATAAATCCATGTTCATTGTGAAAAAAGATTCGCCGATTCAATCCATCGAGGACCTTAAAGGTAAAAAAGTCGCTTACCAAAACGTAACGTCTTCCGCAGGTTATGTATGGCCAGCAGGTCTTTTGCTGGACAGAGGCATTGATCCATTAAAAGATGTAACACCTGTAACGTTGAAAGGTCATGACCAAGGTGTTATCGCTGTATTGAACGGTGACGTTGATGCAGCAGCTATTTTCCAAGATGCCCGCAACACGGTAGCTAAAGACTATCCGACTGTATTTGAAGATACACGTGTACTGGCGTTCACTGAGCCTATTCCTAACGATACCATTGCCGTTCGTACAGACATGAATGCAGATTGGACTGCGAAGATCAAACAAGCCTTCATCGATATCGGGAAAGATACTGAAGGTCACCAGATCATCAAAGAAATCTATACGCATGAAGGTTATGTAGAGTCCGATGATAGCAAGTTTGAGATCGTTCGCCAGTATGGCGAAAAAGTGAAAGGTGAATAATTCTGATCCAAAAGTAGTTCGGGATCTGTTCACTTTGTAGTAGCTTTCTTGGATTGGAACAGCTTAATCGTAGCAATGGACAGGCCAGTTCAGCGTGATCTACGCTGCGCTGGCTTGTGCCATTATAGCAAAGACTCATGTATGGTTGATCATTATGAATGAAAGAAGGATATTGTCATGATTGAGCTTCATAACGTTACCAAAACTTACGCTAACGGCACCAAGGGCCTGGATAATATTAATCTGAAATTTGAGGAGGGTGAATTCATTGCTGTAGTGGGTCTGTCCGGTGCGGGTAAATCAACGCTCTTACGCTCCATTAACCGACTGCACGACATTAGTGAGGGCGAGATTCTGATTAACGGAAGTTCCATCACGAAGGCACAAGGCAAACGGCTGCGCATGATCAGACGTGACATCGGCATGATCTTCCAGAGTTTTAATCTGGTGAAACGGTCCAGTGTACTTCGTAATGTACTCGCTGGACGGGTTGGATATCATTCCACCATGCGTACCATTCTGGGTCGTTTTCCAAAAGAGGATATTGAACTGGCATTCACTGCACTGGATCGTGTGAATATCTCGGAGAAAGCTTATTCCCGTGCAGATCAGTTGTCTGGTGGACAACAACAGCGTGTCGCTATTGCTCGTGTACTTGCACAGGAAGCAAAAATCATTCTGGCCGACGAACCGGTTGCTTCACTTGACCCGCTTACAACCAAGCAGGTTATGGATGACCTGAAACGCATCAATCAAGACCTTGGGATTACGACCATCGTCAACCTTCACTTTATTGATCTGGCGAGAGAGTATGCGACCCGTATTGTCGGGTTGAGAGCAGGCGAGGTCGTATTCGACGGTCCGGTGGAAGAGGCGACGGATGAGCGCTTTGCAGAAATATACGGCAGACCAATTCTGGCTGACGAATTGTTGGACAAGCAGGCTGTGCATGAGCAGGGAGAAGTTGTGGTATGAAGGGGCAGTCCAACGTTCCACTTCAGAATTCAGGCGGAGTGGGGAAGGAACCTGGTTCCAACCCGGCTCAGGTTGTGAATCGCCCAAAACCGCCTGGGCGTACGAAACATCTGCTCACTTTAGTGATCATTCTGCTCCTTCTGTGGGCCAGTGCCAAACAGACGGATGCCAGCTTTACAGAGTTGTTTGAAGGTTTTCCCAACATGTTGGATCTGCTAAAGGAAATGTTCCCACCCCGTTGGAGTTACTTTGATAATATCGTGCAAGGTATGCTGGAAACGATCCGAATGGCCCTGATTGGGACAACCATTGGTGCGATTATTGCGATACCAGTCTCGATCATCTGTGCTGGTAACCTGATGCCAAGTCGCTGGATTTACTATCCGGCACGTTTTCTGCTGAACCTGATTCGGACCGTGCCAGATCTGCTGCTTGCTGCTTTGTTCGTTGCTGTATTTGGTTTGGGGCCCATCCCCGGAATCTTGGCACTGGCTGTGTTCTCGATAGGTCTGATTGCGAAGTTGACCTATGAGACGCTGGAAACCATTGATCAGGGGCCCATGGAAGCGATGACGGCTGTTGGTATGAACCGGATTCAGCTCATTGTATATGGCGTAGTGCCGCAACTGGCTGCCCAGTTCACATCCTATGTGCTGTATGCCTTCGAAATTAATATACGTGCCGCTGCCATTCTGGGACTGGTGGGAGCCGGAGGAATTGGACTCTACTATGAGGCAACACTTGGATTCCTGGAGTATGACAAGACCAGCGTAATCATTCTGTTTACCCTCGTCATCGTTCTGATCATTGATTATGTAAGTACTAAGCTGCGGGAGAAATTGCTATGATGAAAAATGAAACAAGCCGCATCCGGCCTAAACCACGGAAGAACCCGCTTCGCTGGGTCATTGTGTTACTGCTGATCCTTGTGTATGTCTGGGCGCTTGCCGGTGTACCGTTTACTGGGTTCAAGGAAACCGCTGCTCAGATTATGAAGGCCATTGTCGCCGGAATTTTCTCACCGGACTGGGATTTTGTATATCTGCCTGAGGGAGAAGACTTGCTGCGCGGACTGTTGGATACGCTGGCGATTTCCGTGCTGGGTACCGTGATCTCGGCTGTGCTCTGTATTCCGTTTGCATTCTGGTCTGCCCGTAACATGAGTGGGCATCGTTCCATCTCGGGTGCAGGCAAAATGGTACTCAGCTTTATCCGCACGTTCCCTGAGATTATCATGGCCTTGTTGTTCATTAAAGCAGTAGGTCCCGGATCGTTTGCAGGGGTACTCGCCCTTGGGTTACACTCCATCGGCATGTTGGGTAAATTATACGCAGATGAAGTTGAGAATATCGACTATGGCCCATCTGAGGCGCTGCTTGCCTCTGGAGCCAATCGCATGCAGCAGTTGTGGTTTGCCATCCTGCCGCAGGTTATGCCTGGATTCTTAAACTATACGTTGTATCGTTTCGAGATTAATGTACGTTCCGCGACCATACTGGGCGTGATCGGAGCAGGGGGGATTGGTACACCGCTGATCTTTGCACTTAGCACTCGGAACTGGCCGCGAGTAGGTATAATCCTGCTGGGGATAATCGTGATGATCACGATTATCGACCTGATCTCGGGGTATATCCGTAAGAAGTTGGTGTAGGGTTAACGTGGAGCTACGAATATATTAGATGATAAATTAAGATTAGATGATAGAGGAAGAAGAGAGGGCTATTCGGTGCCAGAATATTGGCAGGGATAGTCTTTTTTTGTGTCTGCACAAAAACAACGGTGCGTTCTTGTTGCACAGCTAACCGTCGAGGAATAAGAGGATTCCAAGAATATGTTATAAAGATGATTGAATTATTTTCCAATTACATGTAAGATTAATAGGTTTCTATATAAAGGGAATTAAGGATATTAATTAATACTACTCTTAGATATCCATACAAGAAGTGAGTTTTTAAAAGGAAGGTGACCTATGGAAACATTTTATTTTATATGGATTGGGTTTATGGTATTGATATTGCTGTACAGAATGATCTTTCAGAAGTTTAAAAAACATAACAGAGAAAATATTGGGCTCAGTGCAATCCTGATTATTTTCACAGGAAGCAGTTATACGTTTACACAGATGAACTTGATTTTTTTCATTAGTGTCATCGCCGTGGCCGCTTATTGTGCTGTATGGAACAGCATTCTATTTGTTAGAAATGGATATGAGCCGGAACGTTTGAAATGAACCTAAAAAACCGAAACCATGTTGCCCTGTGAATCAGGCAATGTTGGTTTCGGTTTTTTAGTTGCTTGGTTAAACGTTAGGCTTCTTAGCTGAGACTTAGCTAGCCAAAGGCAACGCTTTGGTTACTTGAACCGTAATTGACTCGGTGCTGGTTACGCCTGCGGCGTTGATCAGCTCAGCACGGTACGTATACGTTCCGTTAGCACGACCGGACAATTCCGTTGTAGCACTTTGAGAAGCTGGTGTAGCAGCTTTCAATGTTTGTGTATCAATCAGAACATCATTTTCATAGAGACGGTATTCAGTAGCGTTTGTACCCCACCAGAGGTTCATGGATACGTTGTAGTTGCCGTCACCATCCCAGTTGTTTTGGGACAAGTTCGCTTTCCCGGGAGCAGCGTTCGTTACTTGAACTGTCAGCTCGTCACTGCGTGTTGTGCCTTTGTCATTGGTCAGCTCAGCTACGTAGGTATACGTGCCGTTGGCTTTACCTGTAATGGCGGTTTTCGAGGACTGAGCCGATGGTGAAGCCGCAGTCAACTTCTGTGTATCGATCAGAACGCCGTTCTCATACAGCTTGTACTCGGAACCATTTTCGCCCCACCAGAGGTTCATGCTTACGTTATACGAACCTTCGAACAGGCCGGTTGTATATCCACTATCAGAGGAAAGCACCGGTTTACCCGGTGCTCCCGCAGCTGGAGTGGAAGGCAGTTCGCCTCCACCTTGATCTTCAGCAGGTACAAAATCATTCAAGCTTCTAGGTTTCAATTGATATACGTCTTTGAAAATAGCGGAAACGCCTGTGATATCGATTTTGTCACCAGCAGCATAAGGGAAGGCAGTCTCCGTCACACCTGTACGGGTGTCTACACGGATATGTGTGTTTGTGCCATCTGCTGCTACCGCGTCAAATTCAAAAGATCCAACTGGTGTAGCACTGATGATATTCTCGATCGTTACATCTTTCAGTTGAACCAGTTGACCCTGGTTCGCATCTGTAATTGCTGTAACTTCGATTGGAGCAGGTACGGCAGCCGTACCTGTTTTCTCAATCGCAACGATATCCGTAAGCTCGAACTCGCTGTTATAGATGGTTGTTGCTGCCGTTACTTTCACCTTGTCACCAGCATGGAAGCCGCTAGTATGCTGGAATACGTAGATTCCAGCAGTTTCATCTTGAAGATAGAAGGCTTGTCCACCAAATGCACCAGGTTCTGTCGTCACAACACCTTCGATAGTTACGGTAGTGCCAACCGCTTTGGTGCGTGCTTCAGCAACAGTGATAGCTGCTGGAATCGGTCCTTCTTCTTCTGGAAGCTGTTCTGCTGGCACATTGCCAACAGTCACGGCATTGGTGATCAGGTTGCTGCCATTCAGACGCAGACGCAAGCTGGCAGCACCAGTTGTACCCGGTTTAATACGGACGTTCAGGTCTTTGATCCCGCGACCTTGGCTGTCCGAGGTTACACTGAATGTGGAGCTATAGCCGTACGAAGTTGGCCATGTACCACTTTCATTCTGGATCATGGCGACCTGAGTTCCGCCAGTCAGATAGATACCGGCACTATAACCGGATACGGTTGTGTTTGGAGCCATATTCTCCACAACTACACGAATCTGGAAGTCTTCTGCATTCGGAAGGGTATCCTGTTTCACGAAGCTGTAAGCAGCGTTCGCGCTGGATGCAGGTCCACCATAAGAACCAGCCTTAAACGTGGAACGATCGTACCACTTATATCCGGCAGCAGGTGCGGCCCAAGGTTCAGCCTGTGGTTCTGTGGAAGCAGCTGGCTCTTCGAATGGCAGCAGCGCTGTAGCTGTGTCCAGTTCAAGTCCGTTCACTTCAGTTAGGCTTGTGTAGTTCTCTTGTGTAGCGAGCCAGTTTACGGTGTTCACGAGCAACACGGCATCATCGGCTTCTTTGAAACCGTCATAAGTTGTTTTGCGTGTGCCTGTCTCTTCACGCAAATATTTTGGTGATGCATCTTCTACTGGAGAGGAGTCACCGATGAAGGCAGCCTTACCTGCACCCAGCTTGGATACGGCCACGTAAGGACCTTCTTCAATCCCGCCACCGTTGTAGACACCTTGGTCCACCGCGTTATTCCATTTTGCGTTGGTTTTTGGCAGGTACACAATACCTTTTGCCTTTTCCGGATCGGTGATTGCAAGTGTTGAACCGGCGTGCATGGCTACAGCCGAAACCCCTTCTGTGATGCCAAAGGCTTGATCTGCCGGTACAACGATATTAGCGTTGATATCGCCAAGTGCGTTATAGCGGAAACGTACGCCGAAGTTATCGGACAACCAGTCCGTGCTAGTTACATTTTGCATGGCATCCGAGTTACGCTCATCGGTGCTCATACCTTTGGTTGGATCTTCAAAAGCTCCCCGACGGTAGCCGTTGATGACTTCAGAGCCATCCCAGCGGTTTTTGTTACGGTCGGCATTATAGTGATCTCCAACAAAGAAGATGCTGCCTCCCGTTTCAACATATTGTTTGAGTGCTGCTTGTTCGGATGTTTTGAAAGGAATTTGAGGCTCTGCAATAACGAATACGTTATACTCTTTCAGATCATCATAGGTAAATGGAGTTGTCTTGCGAAGTTCTTTGACATAATAACCATCATTCGCGAGTGCATTCCCGAAGTCGGAGAAACCTCCATCAATGACCCAGTCTGCAGCTCCAGCCGTTTGGCCGTGAGAGTTGTCGAACAATACTTTTTTACCTGCATTTTGGTTCACAACCTTTGCCTGGATGAACGGTGCCGGGTCTGTCGGCCCTTCCGCATGAACCGATGCATCTCCGTTCCATAATCCGATCTGAAGCGGCAAAGCCATGGACAATGCCAGGAGTGATTTTAGAAATACTCCTCGCATACCTGTTAATTTACCCAACCAAATCCCTCCCAAATATTAGTTGATTCATGAGTTCGTCCATATTCTACCACATGAAAATCTCACATAGTCATAACAATTTGTAAAAATTAACTCGATATTTGTAAAATTGGGTCTTTTGACATATCCATAGGTAATTCGATCCTGTCTTAACACTTCCATCCGCCGTCACTAATGATTTTTCGTAAAGAAAAAGCCATCTCTTATGAGATGACTTTGGCCCGAATTCGATTGACGGCATGGAATACAGAGGATTTAATCATGCCTTCACTGCGATTCACCAGCTCTGCCGTTTCCTTAATGGAATATCCATGGATGAGGCGAAGTTCTAATATTTTACGATGTTCGGTGTTGTTAATATGGGAGACAAGATCATGAACACCTTCGCTAATTTCAAGGTGGGGTGTATCGACGTGATGGGTAGGTACCTCCAGACGGCTGTCTCGTCTGAGTGTACGGGTTCGCCTGCGGAAGCTGTCCATCGCCAGGTTACGGGCAATGCGTTTGAGATAATAGAGAATGCGGTCTTCAGGGATATCCACGGTAACGTTCATTAGTCGAATGAAACAATCCTGTGCCAGATCTTCTGCGTCTTGCGGTTGTTTGACGATATGGGATAGATACCTTGTGATTTCTGATTTATAGTTGACATAAGCATCATTAATTAGTGTGCTGTTCATATGATGTGAATCCCCCTTGGATACAGATCAGGCTTGGGTCCGGTCTGGTATGAGTCTCTTATGATCCAAGTATATCGGGATGTTGTTTCCAAAAGGTTCAGAGTTGTATCGGAGTTGTAACATTTCGTGCTTCCCTCTATTCAAGCATACGGCTTGGGATACAAAATATAGGCAGATGAAGGAAATTCATAGAGCAGGGAGATTACGAAGGTATCATGAGACAAAAAGAGATTTTAATTATTGAGGACGAGGAGTCCATTCGCGATATACTGTCCTATTCGTTACGTAAGGAAGGATTTGAGATCAAGGAAGCAGCTACGGGAAAAGAGGGTCTGGATCTGCTTCGGGATTCGAAGCCGGATCTGATCCTGCTGGATCTGATGCTGCCAGATATGAGCGGTTTTGATGTGTGCAGGCAACTATCTGTGAACTCCAAGATACCTGTCATCATGATCACTGCGAAGTCGGACATGCTGGACAAGGTACTTGGCATGGAGCTTGGGGCGGATGATTATATCACGAAGCCTTTTGATATCCGTGAGGTGGTTGCGCGCATTCGGGCGATTTTTCGCCGGATTGATCTGATCAGCGAGACACTGGAGAATCAGTCCTATGAGGTGGTAAGGCTAGGCAAGCATATTGAGATCCGCAAGGATGAACGGGAAGTGTGGAAAGACGGGGAACGGGCCGGACTCACGAATAAAGAATATGATCTTTTGTTGTTTCTCGTGACCCATCATCGTAAGGTTCATACACGTTCTGAACTGCTGGATAAGGTATGGGGATTTGATTTTGCAGGGGATACCCGAACGGTGGACATTCATGTGCAACGGATTCGCAAGAAACTGGATAGCGGTGTGCAAGGCATTTCGATGATTGAAACGGTATTCGGTGTGGGGTACAAGCTGAATATTCAGGTACAGACATGAAGTGGACGATCCAGTTCAAAATGGTGGTGCTATTCTCGGTCATTGTATTTATCGGATTCTCCGTCCTGTTGATTCTGTCCAATAAGGTAGCTCAGGAGAATATGTACCGGGAAGTGCATGAGGATATGGTGCAATCCAAAAGAAATCTGGACATCGCGCTGAATCAGTACTTCCTGATACATAACAAACGCATGAGCAGAGACTCGCTCGAAGCAGGGAGTCGCGAGCTCGCGGAGCAGATTGGATCAGCCGTTGGTGGGGAGATTGTAGTATATGGCCCCGATGCTTCGCCATACGGATCTGTTGGCAGCGAGGTTAACGTTGCTAAGCGGTCTGACCATCCTGATGTGGAGGAAGCCATACATTCCCGGATTGCTTACACCACAGTTGTGGATAAGGGCCGGGTCACAGCCAGTCTGTCCTTCCCGCTCCAGATGGATCAACAATTGATTGGAATTGTACAGATGAAGAAGGATTACACGGAATTGTTCAAACGCAACCTTCGTTTTCAAAATACGATCAAGTTTTTTGCAGCGGTTATTTTCGTATTTGTATTTATCGCATCCATCTTTATTTCCCGGAAAATTACGCAACCTATCCGTGTACTGACAAAACGTTCTGCGGAAGTGGCCCAGGGAAGTCTGAATGCGGACATTCAGATTACAACCAAAGATGAAATTGGTGAATTGGCTTCAAGCTTCACCGTCATGATTGATCGGGTTCGGGAGCAGATTGACGTGATTGAGCGAGAGCGGGACGAAGTGAAGCAAGTACAGGCGAGAAGCAAAGTTTTTTTTGACAATGTGACACATGAATTGAAGACACCACTAACGACGATTCTGGGGTACGCCCAGATTTTGCGGGATAACGGATTTACCGATCAGGACTTTTTTGACAAAGGCATGAATTATATTATCAAAGAAAGCCAGCGTCTCAACACGATGGTTGCGGATATTCTGGAGGTTTCGGTCTCGTCTGCGGTCATTCAGGCGTACCGATTCGAACGTATCGATGTATCCGATATTATCCGTGAAGCTTGCGAGGATATGTCGATTAAGGCCAGTAAGTACAATATAGGCATTCACTATGAGCTGGAGGAACATCAGTATCTACAGGGGGATCGTGATAAGCTGAAGGAGGTCTTCCTCAACGTTCTGGATAACTCGGTCAAGTACAGTGATGTGAACTCCATCATCGAAGTGCAATCCTTCCGGTTAGGTGATTCCATTGCTATTGTGATCCGTGATCAGGGAGAAGGAATCGGTGCTGAAGCGCTCCAGCATGTATTTGAACCCTTTTACCAGGATAAAGGAATCAACAGAGCCGAGAAGGGCAGTGCCGGGCTGGGTCTGTCTATTGTGAAGAACATCGTTGAGCGTCATGGAGGAACAGTGGAGATGAAGAGCATCATGCGGCAAGGGACACAAGTAAATATCAGTCTTCCGGGGGAAATGAACGCATGAGACATCCTGGATTTTGGCGTAAACACCGAGACATATTGATGCTGTCCGGGCTGTTGATCACGTTTGTCAGCGGGATTTTTGGGATTGGAAGCCTGTTCAGTATCGGAAATCTCAAGCCTAGAACAGTAATATTGCCAAGTGAGCAATTCAACAGTCGTCTGGCGCCACCACCGAGCAGTACGATTCAGATCGAGTCGGCGACCAAGATTCCGAATGACTTCGCGATCTTTGATTTTGAAGTGGTAGACCGGAACACGATTATATTGAATCAATCGGAACCTTCCTATTCAGGGCTTCAGCTGTCTCTCCTGCATCTGGATGATAATGAAGTTAAGAATATTGCGAGTAATACGGATTATGGCGTTGCAATCAGTCCAAATCACAAGAAAATCATATACTCCCAGTACCGGGCGGGTCAGGCACAGAAGACATCGTATGAGTATGTGATTGAGGATGGGAAACGTCGCAAGCTTCCGAACGACAACTCGTATTATCGAGTGTTTGTAGGGAACGAATCCTACATTGGTCAGGATGATCTGTTATTTAAACAAGTTGATCTGAGCCAGGGGACGAGTCATATCATCTACACGCATGAAGAGCTGATGGACATGTTCACAGGACCGAAACAAGGGAAAAGTTCGAATGATACGTTTATCGTAATGGATGTGTTGCAGGTCAGCGAAGATCTGAAGCAGTTTTATATGCTGGTGATGCTGAAAGACAAGTATGCCATCTATCGTGTATCGCTTGAGGACGGGCATGAAGTGAAGGCGTATGCTGCAATGGAAGACATTCTACAATTCAAGTTGCTGAAAAATGGTGACATGCTCATCCAGGGAACGATGAATAAGGTACAGGGGCTATATCGGTATCGTGCCGCGCAGGAGCAATATGATCTGGTATTACAAGGTTCCATCTGGAACTTCGAACTGGATGCAGATGAATCGCGAATAGCTTACTTTTACCCGATGGACAATCAGAATCAGAAGAGTGAGTTGCATGTTGCTTACCTGAATGACAGCAAGCTTTCGTCCGATACGGTGATCTACCGCAATATTGATAACTTTACTAATCTGAAGTGGAATGACGATGAGCTATTTGCAGTGGGCAGTACGATGGATAAAAGTGAGTTGTACCGCTTTAGTTTCAGAGCTTGGTAAGCTGTGGAAGGTATACGAATATTAAGACCTTGGTCTGGTGGAGCTGGTGATATCTCCTCTCCGGACAAGGTCTTTTTGTTATGACATTTTACAAGTTGGATACAACTCCGGCCAGCCCGGATACATCTCCACCCTATAATGAAAAGGGAATGTGCTACGCGAATCTTTTTGAACAACCTCTGTACATATTTAGCAAGTAGAAAGGAAGACATGTAGCAATGCTTCAAGTTGAACAATTATCCCACTCGTTCCGCAATGGTCAGGGAACTGTGCCGGTGCTTCAGGATATCAACCTGACGATTGGAGAAGGCAAGATGGTAGCCCTGCTGGGCAGTTCTGGTTCGGGTAAATCCACACTGCTGAATCTGATGGCGGGGCTGATGAAACCGGATCAGGGCAAGATTCTCATTGCGGGACAAGATATTGTGCGTTTCAGTGAAAATCGCCTGGCTGAGTTCAGGCGTAGTCATATCGGGTTTATTTTTCAATCCTATGAGCTGCTGTCCAATCTTACGATCCGGGAAAATGTAGAGTTACCTTTGGTGTTCATGGGCATAAGCCCTTCGAAACGCAAAGCAAAAGCATTAAGGCTACTGGAACAGGTTGGACTGAGTGAAAAAGCAAGCTTGTTCCCGTCCCAGTTGTCGGGCGGTCAACAACAACGTGTCAGTATTGCACGATCGCTCATTACCGAACCCTCGGTGATCTTTGCAGATGAGCCTACCGGGAATCTGGATACCGAGACGGAGGAAGAGATTATTGCGATTTTGCAGCAGCTTAACCGGGATATGAATACAACCTTTGTCATTGTGACACATGAAGCAGAGGTCGCAGAGCAGATGCAAGTTGTGCTTACACTGCAACATGGAATACTGGTCGAAGAGGCTGTAAGGGAAGTTTGAGGCAGAAGGAGAGGAAATGTGAGAATACGGGATGTAGCACGTATGGCCTGGGGACAGATCATTCGCAGAAAAATGGTCACACTGCTGTGCATGATGGGGCTGTCCATCGGCTCTGCCGCCATGATCATTGCACTTAGCGTGGGGCAGTCCGTACAGACCTATAGCGAGAAGACATTGAACGACAATTACAAGATGGATGAAATCACGATTACGCCCAATGAAGGCATACGTACTGGGAACGGCAAGGGGAATGGTCAGACATCGAAGTTTGAGCGGGGTGCGCTGACGTTGGAAAAAATTCAGATTATCCAAAGACTTCCTCATGTGGTTGCCGTGGCTCCCATGTTAAAGCTGGATTCGCTGGAAATGGTGCTTCCGGATGGTCGCAGCACGTATGTTGAGGTCATTGGTACCCAGCTGGAGACCTTGGGCGGGTTTGGATACAAGTACGCTGAGGGACGTGGGGCAGAGGATGGTCGTATGGCGGTAACCAGTTATGGGGCTGCATTCGGACTCGTGGACCTCAAAGTAACTCAGAAGTTATTTGAGCAGTTGAATGCTGATCCGTATAACAACGAGCTTTTGGAACAGTTTACGGAAATGTCCGCCAAGCAGGATCAGCTGGTTCAGCAGCTGGTTCAGTTCCGATATGAAGATTATGCGAATGCGAGCAAAACCAAAATGAGTGGCTCTATACGCGTGTCTGGAGAGTTGACGAAGCCTTCCAACATGGATGAGATGAGCGCTCAAAACGATAAAAAAGTATTTCTGCCGCTCGATACAGCTCGTGCATTGCAGGATGAGCTTGGATTACAGCAGGCCGACAGCAGTGCGGCCAAACATCTTAACTCGGCTCTGGTCAAGGTTGAGGACAAACGTTATGTATCCCAGGTGGAAGAACAGATTAAAAAGCTGACGTTAAACACACAGAGTAATCTGTTCCAAGAGGAAGCGATGGCAGGTCAATTGGCGATGTACCAAAAAGCGGCATTGGGGATCGGTGGTTTTATCATGCTGTTGGCCTCATTATCCATTATTGTAGCGATGATTATGTCCACGCATCAGCGTCGTAAACAGATTGGTGTGATGAAGGTGCTGGGCGCAAATCTGTGGCAGATCCGTCAGATGTTTATTACAGAAGCAGCGATGCTTGGATTAATGGGCGGCGTGGCTGGTGTGGGGATTGCCTTTGCTGCACTCGGCGGGGTGAACAGTCTGCTGGCGAGTCAGATGGCAGATCAGATGAATGGTCCGATGAGCGTGGTTATTCAGCAGTCTGCTTTGCCGCTTGGCATCGTGTTTGCTGTTCTGGTTGGCATTGTATCGGGTATATATCCGGCAATCAGCGCATCTCGCACCAATGCATTAACTGTGATCAAATCAATGTAATTTTATCAGTGAAAGGGAAATTGGGCACATGAAGAAATGGATTAAAATCATTATCACCGTTGTACTTTTGGCAGGTGCAGGGTACTGGCTGTATGAAAAGTACAAGCCAAAACCGGAGGCGCCTATAGAAATTCCGCCCCCGATTACCTTTGATGTGACACAGGAAACGATGACGCAAACGATACAGGTGAAGGGGAAATCCGTATACACCGATCAGACGGATATTTTTGCTCCGTATGCTTCCAACATCAAGCAGTGGCATGTGAAAAGTGGTGAGCAGGTGAGCAAAGGCGATATCCTGTTTACCCTCGATACTTCCACGTTACAAACAGAAGTAGAACAGTTGCAGAGTGATCTGGAGAAAGCCCAGCTGGAAAATAAGATGAATCAGGTTAGCCTGGATCAGGCGAATATGAGCGAGGCGCTTGGCGTGACGGAAGAGGAGCGCAAGAAGGCATTTGCAGACCGGGAAGGCAAACGCCTGACAAATGAGTTGAATCAAAAAGCACTGGTCCTCAAGGAGAAGGAGATACAGAAAAAGCAGGCAGTAATAAGTAAGTCTGTTGTATATGCTTCTGCTACCGGTATATTTCAGATGAATGAAGAGGATAGCAAGACAAGTGCGGTGACGGAAGGACAGCTGATCGGGTCCATTACAAACATCAGCAAACTGAAATTTATGACGATTGTTGGTGAGGAAGAAATGTTCAGACTCAAGGTGGGCATGCCAGTTAAGGTGCGAATGACAGCGCAGAAAGACCTGCAATTCACCGGGAAGGTGAGTAAGGTATCCAAATTCGCCCGCAAGAGTACCGATATGGACCTCAAGCAAGCTTCACAGTTTGACGTGGTCATTGATCTGAAGCCGGACACCAGAATGTATGGAGGCGTGAGTCTGGAAGGCGATATCGAGACAATGCGGAAGGATAAAGTGACGGTAGTGTCCAGCCTCGCGATCATGCGGGATCAGACCGAGCCTTACGTACTGTTAGACAAAGGCAATGGACAGACAGAGCCGCTGACCATCCAGGCTGGAATGGAATCGGGGGACAAGACGGAAGTGGTTAGTGGCTTAAAACCGGGAGACATTGTCGTTTTGCCTTAGATGTAGGAATATAAGAACAAGGCATTATATGTAATGACTATCTAGACGAGCGGGTTCATTCGGCATTGAAAAACACGAGGTTCATTGTGGCAGATTGCCAGGATGAACCTCGTGTGTCGTTTGGAGCAAGGGATGTCCAGATTCCTGCCTCAATTATGGAAAAAAATATAATTAAATTTATATAATTCAATTTACAGTAATATTTACATGTCGTATAATCAGAACATAAGGAGGTGACACCGAACATCATGTTTGTAGATGGATAGGCGAAGACCTTTTTTTTAACTGTTTGAAGAAAGCGCTTACCGAATTTGGAAATCAGACATCTCGTAAGTCATTGTTCACACTTCTTCATGTCTAACACACGTTCAACCACACCCACCATATTATACTCATTCACATGATTCGCCCTCACACACCATTTGTTTGCTCAAGATTCCAGTTATACAACCATTTCTTTTTGGAGGTGATACAACCAACTCATCCGAACGTTCTCTTCGTGCTAAGCATCATAATGACACAGAGGATCAGACATGAGTACAACCCAATCTAACTAAAGGAAAGGTGGAACTATGAAGACTAAATTGAAAACCAAATCGAGAGGTAAAAAGATCCTGCGCAAAGGTGTAAAACAAATGCTGGCTGCAACGCTGCTCGCTGCGGGGATTTTCCCTGGATTGTCTCCAGGCTTGACTCAGGCGGCTGAAGCACATGTGGATAATCCATTTGTAGGGGCAACGGCTTATTTGAACCAGGACTATTCGGCTCTCGTAGATACGTCCATTGCACTGACCAACGATGCATCGTTGAAGGCCAAGATGGAGACGGTCAAATCGTATCCAACCGCAGTATGGGTTGACCGGATTGCTGCGATTAATGGCGGGGTGAACAATGCCGGACGCAAGAGCATCGAGGAACATCTGGACGCTGCACTTGCTCAAAAGAAACCGGGTACACCGATCACCGCTTCATTTGTTATCTATAACTTGCCCGGACGGGATTGTCATGCACTCGCATCGAATGGTGAACTTCCACTAACACAGGCGGCACTGCAGACATATAAAACGGATTATATTGATGTCATTGCAGATATCTTCGCAGATCCGAAGTATCAGGATATTCGTATTATTGCCGTCATTGAACCGGACAGTCTGCCTAACCTTGTGACCAACCTGAGTACACCAGCTTGTGGTCAAGCCAGCTCAACAGGTATCTATGAGGCGGGTGTGAAGTATGCATTGGACAAGCTGCACGCCATTCCGAATGTGTACAACTATTTGGATATCGGCCACTCTGGCTGGCTTGGATGGGATAACAACCGTTCTGCAGCAGTCGCGCTGTATACAAGTGTTGTGCAAGGGACAGCCGCGGGTCTGAGCAGTGCAGATGGTTTCATTACAAATACAGCGAACACTACACCGCTGGGGGAACCGAATCTGTCTAACCCTGATCTTAATATCGGTGGACAACCGATTAAATCGGCCAAGTTTTATGAGTGGAATCCTTATTTTGACGAAACCGATTTCACTGCTGCGCTGTATGCCGATTTCGTACAAGCTGGATGGCCAAGCAGCACAGGTTTCCTGATTGATACTAGCCGGAATGGGTGGGGCGGGGTAGACCGTCCAGCATCTGCTACGGGCAGCAACATCAACGATTATGTGAATTCCGGACGTGTAGACCGCCGGGAGCATCGGGGGAACTGGTGTAATGCCAGTGGCGCAGGTATTGGTGAAGCACCTAAGGCTGCACCAGGACCAGCGCATCTGGATGCTTATGTATGGGTGAAACCTCCGGGTGAATCCGATGGCTCCAGCTCCGAAATTCCGAATAACGAAGGTAAAGGTTTCGACCGGATGTGTGATCCAACCTTCACAACTCGTGATGGTGTATTAACAGGTGCATTGCCTAATGCCCCAGTATCGGGTCACTGGTTCCATGATCAATTCGTGGCACTGGTGAAAAACGCATTCCCTGTACTTCCTGCAAGTAACGGTGGAGGCAATCCTCCGGGCGGAACAACAGCTCCGGCAGCACCAGCAGCATTGACGGCTACTGCTGGTAACGCTCAAGTCTCCCTGACGTGGGCTGCTTCTACAGGGGCCACAAGTTATAGTGTGAAGCGGGCACTGAGTGCTTCAGGTCCATTCACAACAATTGCAGCCAATGTAAGTGGAACGTCTTACAGCAATACCGGCCTGATCAATGGTACAACCTATTATTATGTGGTAACGGCAACAAATGCAGTAGGTGAAAGTGTTAACTCTGCAACAGCAACAGCTACACCCGTTGCAGGTGTAACGGCGCCAGCTGCACCGACTGCTCTCACAGCAACCGCGGGCAATGCACAGGTGAGCCTGACGTGGACCGCTTCTACAGGTGCAACAAGTTATAATGTGAAACGCGCGCTGAGTGCATCAGGTCCGTTCACAACGATCGCCGCGAATGTGAGTGGTACGTCCTACACGAATACTGCCCTCACGAACGGCACAACGTATCATTATGTGGTAAGTGCAGTGAATACAGCAGGGCAAAGTGCCAATTCCGCTGTAGCTTCCGCGACACCTCAAAGTGTCGTTGTACCAACCAGTGATCTTGTCGTGCAATATCGTGCCGGAGATACCAATGCTCAGGATAGCCAGATCAAACCGTATTTCAACATCAAAAATCTGGGCAGTACTGCTGTGAATCTGAGTGATCTGAAGATCCGGTACTACTTCTCGAAAGAAGGCTCGGCTGCGATGGATTCTGCCATCGATTACGCTCAAGTTGGCGGAGCCAACATCCAGCGTACCTTCACAGACTCGTATGTGGAGCTGAGCTTCACATCTGGCGCTGGCAGCATTCAGGCTGGTGGACAGACTGGAGACATCCAGCTTCGCATGTACAAAACAGACTGGTCCAACTTTGACGAGACGAATGACTACTCCTTCGATCCAACGAAAACATCCTATCAGGATTGGAACAAGGTAACACTCTACCAAGGTGGAAACCTGGTATGGGGTATTGAGCCTTAAGCTTTACTTGTAACTGTCTTAACCGCGATCCTCAGTGTGTTAGAGGATCGCGGTTTTTCGCTATGCATTACAAGAGTCATTCTAGATTGAAGTTCTTGATCAACTGAGTAACGTAGTGGAGGGGACGAAATCGATTCTGAAGAAGCGAAGCTGAAAGCTTTCTGCAAGAAAGCTACTTCGTAAGCATCATCTCACCTTTATCAACGGATTTTTCCCTTGGAAAGGGGATGGAAGAAAATCCGGGGATAACAGCGATCATAAGAACGATTCGTAACCGGAACGGATAACCCTCAGAGTTGCAAGTACTTATTTCCTAAATGACTCCTAAAAACACTGATTATTGATCGTTTTGGACGGATATTTGCCTAGGGTCTGGCAGGCAGGATGTCTATAATAGAACCCGATGGGCGGGATCACCTCGCTCGGATTGGAAAGAGAATGGAAGGGGGACCGCACTCTGGTAGTCGGGCAAGCTGATTTCTCTTTTTTAATTTTGTAAGCGTAATCATTAAGGGTTGGGAACTTTCGTTGAAGAAGGCCTGTATGAATTATCGAACGTCTAATCATCATCGATGTGTACAAGCGTTACCCATTCTGTCTCAAGGAGCGTGAAGGTGGATGAACTCAGAAACAACAGCGCCGGTACATAAGGGATCGGTGTCAGGTCAGCAATCCGGTCGCAAGAAGGCTCGTATGCCACTTGCAGCCAAGGTGCTCTCTTCGGCACTTAGCGTAGCTTTGCTCATTGGAGGAACAGCTGGCGTTACGGGAGCGGAGGCTTCCAACGGTAATGGGTCGACGGAGGCCAGCCTGCAATCACATAAGGGGGGCAGTCACGTGAAAGAGATTCAACTGGAATATCTGGATCGGGGACTGGTGGCTGCATCGACATCTGAAGGTGTGTTTCTCAGTTGGAGATTGCTTGGTGACGAGGCCACAGGGTATAGCGACAAAGGGCTGACAGGTACGGACTTTAACGTCTATCGTGATGGCAAAAAGATCGCTACCGTCACCGACAGCACCAACTATGTAGATTCCGCGGGTAAATCGTCTTCCCGTTATGAAGTGGCAGCGGTGAACAAGAAGGGCAAGGAAAGCAAACGTAGTGCATCCGTCAAACCTTGGGCGAACGGGTATGTGGACATTCCACTGCAAAAACCCGCCGATGGTGTGACGCCTGCCGGAGAAGCTTATACGTATTCTGCCAATGACATGAGTGTGGGTGATGTGGACGGGGATGGCCAATATGAATTTTTCGTCAAATGGGACCCTTCCAATGCCAAGGACGTATCGCAGAAAGGATACACCGGTAAAACCTACATTGATGCTTACACCATAGACGGACAATTGCTGTACCGAATTGATCTTGGGGTCAACATTCGTGCAGGTGCTCACTATACACAGATGCTCGTTTATGATTTTGACGGGGATGGTAAAGCCGAGATGATGTTCAAGACCGCTCCGGGCACGAAGATTATCAAATATAACAAAAAAGGAAAAGTGACCTCCGAGAAATACATCACGCTTCCGAAGCAGGATCGCAAGGCAGGGTACTCGAACGAAGATGATTATCGTTTAAGTGCGGATGGTTACTACGATCACGTGGTGGATATGTTCAGGAACTGGCATAAACACGACGAGGTTGTGAAGGGCAACTGGCCTGCAACATTGGAAGAGGCTTTTGGAATTGAGAAAAAATATAACTACCCATTATCTCAGCAGGATGCCGAGAGCCTGGCCGACTATTTCATTGATGTGTACGCAGTAGAACGCAGCAACCGCAATGAGTTGCGCAAGTTCGAAGGTTTTATCGTGGATGGACCGGAGTATGTTACGGTATTTGAAGGCAAATCAGGCAAAGAGCTGGAGACCATTCCCTATGAACCTGAACGTCATGATGACGGCCTGATGTGGGGCGATTATGCCATGGCACGGATCGAACCGGGGAATCGGGTGGACCGTTTCCTGGCAGGCGTGGCGTATTTGGATGGCAAGAAACCATCTGCTATATTTGCACGCGGATACTATACACGTTCAACGATGGTTGCCTACAATTGGGACGGCAAGAAACTGAAAAAGGAATGGAAAGTGGACAGCGGTTGGACGCCGATGAAGAACCCGTTTAATGATGGACCACATGGTGTGGATGGCACAGATCCGCAGTATGGTTCCATCACCACTCAAGGTGCGCACTATTTCAGTGTGGCGGATGTGGATGGAGACGGCAAACAGGAGATTATCTATGGCTCCGCTACGATTGATCATGACGGCAGCGTGCTGTACAGCTCCACAGACCTCATGCCTGCCGAAAGTGCTGCACCGGGAACCATTGCTCGTCTGGGTCATGGGGACGCACTTCATGTGGCAGATATCGACCCGGATCGTCCGGGACTGGAGATTTTCATGGTTCACGAGGGTGGTCCGTGGGCGCCGTACGGCTATTCCCTGCGGGATGCCAAGACCGGAGAAGTGATCTATGGTGGGTACACGGGGAAAGATACCGGACGTGGCATGGTGGGTGATGTTGATCCAACTCGTCGTGGTCTGGAGACATGGGCTGTAGGTTTGTGGACAGCTAAGGGTGAGAAAATCAGTGATCAAGCACCGGGAACCAATATGAATATCCGTTGGGCTGGTGATATGACGACACAGATCGTAGATGGTGCGATTGATGTTACACCAACCATCAAGGATTGGAATCGTGGCACGTTGCTGACGGCAACAGGTACATTGACTAACAATCACACGAAAGGTACGCCTTCTCTCGTAGCTGATATCTTCGGGGATTGGCGGGAAGAGATGTTGGTGAGAACCACGGACAGTTCAGCGATCCGTATCTATCTGAGTACCGAGAAAACGGACCGCAAGTTGTACACGCTGATGCATGATGCAATGTATCGTGTGGGCATTGCCGGACAGAACAGTGGATACAACCAGCCGTCCTACCCGTCCTTCTACATGGCATCGGATATTGACTGGTCAAAAGTAACGCTGCCTAAGTTCTACACGCCAGGTAAGGGCGGAAAGTAAACAGGCTTGAGTAATAATAGCTAGCAATAGCAACATAACATGTGTTCATGATCAGACTGTAACGTAACGCAGCGTCGTTAGTTTTAGGCGTTGGCATCGAAGCTCTGAAATTCCAATGTGTCTCGCATATGGAGTTTCAGAGCTTTTTTCACATAAGGATCTGCGGATAAAGCTTGGCGTTTTCCCAGCCATCCGTGTTACATCATTCTTTTACATAAGTTAAGTCTAAATAAGTTGAACTAATCATTTACACGATAACAGAGAGGACAGAAAAAACCTGAAAAAGCGAAGCGTTCGCCTAAATGCTTTCTGAAAGAAAGCTGCATCGGAAGCATAAGCTATCCCCGGATTTTCCCTTTAGAAAGGGAATCAATAAATCTGGGGATAACAGCGATTGGATGGTTGTTCTGTCATCGTAGTGTCAGTGTTAATAATCTTTATTTCAACTTATATAGATGCACGGTAGAAGCGAACGCTTTAATGGTGTAATTTCCTTGATCATGGATCAATGTGGTAATGGAGCACTCGGGGATCAATTGGTTCTGCATAGCTATAAAATCGGAATGCCAGACGTTAAGCTCGCGCTCGGTAAAGGTTTGCACCAGAAAATCAGTAATGAGTCCACCATGTGCAACCACAATAATGTTACTGTTCTCTGGCTCTTCATTAGCTAATTCGGTTAGGAGGGAGGCCAGACGTTCACCAGCCTGTTTGGCCGAGTCTCCCACGGGTGGGATGTAATCTGGGTCAGACGTACATCGATCCCACATCGCAATGAATTCTTCGAATGACTGATCCGGGCAATCGCCCCAATTGGCACGTTCGCGCAGGCGAGGATCTTCGGTTATACAGGAAGGGGTGTGGCGGGCAATCATACTTGCGGTTTCTCGGGCTCGTCGAAGTGGGCTGGTCAGGATTTTAGTAACAGGATAGGTAGCTCTGGCAAAATGAAGTGCTGTGGCTTCGGCTTGTAAAACCCCTTTGGAAGTGAGGGAGACATCTCCGATTCGTCGTTCTTTGAGACCATGTCTCACCAAATGAAAGGTGGTACTCATGATTGGAAACCTCCTTAAGTATAGACAGTCATATATATTAATTAGATAACATGCTAATTATATATTTATCTAATTAAATAATACAATGAGGCTTTTAACTAAGACAGTTTATATCGAACATACAGAATTGTTACAATAGAGAAAAGTGAGGATCGATCGTTGAAGGACTGGAGGTATGGATATGAGCATCACGAATCGCTGGACAGGAAGCCTGTATCAGGAGGCGTTGCGAACAGAGGATTGTGGACCGCGTTTTTACGCGTACTACTATAAGCAATGGGACAACTATCGTATGTCCTATCACCATCATGATTCGACGGAGATCATGTATATTATTTCGGGAATGTGCCGGGTGGATGTGCAGATGCCGGATGGGGGCTCAGAGCAGACCGTTTTGAAAAAAGGGCAATTCATTATGCTGGACGCAGGTGTCCCGCACCGTTTGCTGGTGGAAGATGGTGTGCCTTGCCGGATGCTTAATGTGGAGTTTGGATTCTCAGGCTCACCTCCCGGACAGTTATCCATCCGTCAGCTCGCGTTGGAAGAGGAAGAAGTCCATACTTTACTAACTAATGCTTCGCCATACCTGGTACTGCCTGATCCGGAAGAGGTGTATCACATTATGAAAAGTCTGGTGCTGGAACTTGATCAGCGCGGTCTGATGGAGCAAGGAAGATCAACTGCGCCGATGAGGATTATTCCGTCAGAGGAACGGTCGCATCATCGCGAAGCCCGGAATCTCTCGTCCCCGGAACAGGGTATGCTTGTGCGTACGCTGTTCATCCAATTGCTTGTCCGTGTTGCACGTCTGCGCGGAGAGATGAGCCGGAGTGCGCCAGATCAGGCGGAGCTGTATGTCAAACGAACTATTGAATTCATGCATCACAATATGGATCGCAACATTCAGATGAAGGATATCGCGGCAGCCGTCAATCTGCATCCGGGCTATTTACATCGCATTTTTCGTCAGCACACGCAACGGACACCTACCGACTACCTGACGATGCTTCGCATGGAGAAGGCCAAGATGCTGCTTCAGCAGACCAATATCCCGATTTCCGAAATCTCCGATTATGTCGGAGTAGGCAGTCGTCAGTATTTTCATATGTTATTCAAGAAATATACAGGCTGTACGCCAGTTGAGTTTCGCTCCTCGATGGAACGACATGTCAGTCAGTACCCGCCAGATGAATGAGTAGATTGCAGTTATTTTGAATGCTTATCGGTTATTGGATCTGACGCATTAAAGTTAGGATTTTTGACAACAAGATCTTGAACAGGTCATGATTTTGATAACGCTTCCCTATTTGCCGTTGGTACAATGATCTCATGAAGAGAGTCATTAACCGAAGCGAAAGATTCGGATTAGGGGAGGACATAGGCATGTCGTTTAAAGTGGCGTTTATCGGGGCAGGAAGTATTGGATTTACACGGGGATTATTAAGGGATTTGCTCACGGTACCGGAATTTAACAACATCGAGATTGCGTTCTGCGACATTAGCCAGCACAATCTGGACATGGTGACTGAGCTGTGTCAGCGGGATATCCGTGAGAATGGATTGAATATTCAGATTCAGCCGACAACGGATCGGAAAGAAGCGTTAAAAGATGCGAAGTATGTACTGTGTACGATTCGTGTTGGGGGACTGGAAGCATTTGCAACAGATGTGGACATTCCACTGAAATATGGGGTAGACCAATGTGTCGGCGATACGCTGTGTGCAGGCGGGATTATGTATGGACAACGCGGAATCGCCGAGATGCTGGACATCTGTAAAGATATTCGTGAACAGAGCGCACCTGACGTGCTGCTCTTGAACTATTCCAATCCGATGGCGATGCTCACATGGGCTTGCAACAAGTACGGCGGTGTGCGGACGATCGGACTGTGTCATGGCGTACAGCATGGTCATCATCAGATTGCGGAAGCTTTTGGATTGAAAAAGAGTGAAGTGGATATTGTCTGTGCCGGCATCAACCATCAGACCTGGTATATTCAAGCGTCTCATGAAGGTAAAGACCTTACAGGAGATCTGCTCGAAGCCTTCGAGAAACATCCGGAGTACAGCCGCACCGAGAAAGTGCGGATCGATATGCTGCGCCGCTTTGGGTATTACAGTACGGAATCGAATGGTCACCTGAGTGAATATGTGCCGTGGTACCGCAAACGTCCAGAAGAGATCAACGAATGGATCGACCTGGGCAACTGGATCAACGGAGAGACGGGTGGATATTTGCGGGTGTGTACCGAGGGGCGCAACTGGTTCGAAACTGATTTTCCAAACTGGATGAAGGATGAACCGATGCAATTCATTCCGGAAAAACGGGGTGAGGAGCACGGTTCGTATATTATCGAGGGACTGGAGACCGGACGCGTCTATCGCGGACATTTCAATACCGTTAATAATGGAGTCATCTCCAACCTGCCGGATGATGCAATTATTGAGGCACCGGGATATGTGGATCGTAACGGTATCTCTATGCCGCATGTAGGCGATCTGCCACTTGGTCCGGCTGCGGTATGTAGTGTGAGCATTTCCGTGCAACGGCTCGCGGTTGAAGCCGCGGTGAACGGAGATGACAAATTACTTCGTCAGGCGTTCATGATGGACCCGCTCGTGGGTGCCGTATGTAATCCGAAAGAGATCTGGCAGATGGTCGACGAGATGCTCGTTGCACAGGCCCAGTGGTTGCCACAGTACGAAGATGCGATTGCCGCCGCAGAAGCAAGACTTGCTGCAGGTAACTTGATTCCAACGAAGGAATATGAGGGCGCCGCGCGTCTCAAGGTGAAAACCGTTGAAGAGATGCAGCAGGATCGCGATGCTGCCAACAAAAACGCGGGTGAATCCGATAAAGGAAAAGATCGCGAGAAAGTGCAGCAATAGTTGGAGGCAGGATGTACAACAACGAAATATAAACGGAATATGAAAATCAAGAAAAATGAATAAGAAATATAAAGAGTAGACGGGGCCCTCTCCAGTATTGGAGGGGCTCTGTTTGATTCTATTTTTTCTCAACGACACGAACCACAAACGTAAAAAAAGTATCTCCCAGGCTGATCTGTGAATCTTGAGGGGAAGACCAGCGGACAAATGCTCCATAATAATGTGTCCCTGGTTCCTTGGGAAGTTGGAAGGTCCCATCCGAAGAAGTAACGTATGTATTGCGGTTGTCCACATATTCAGAAATACTTATCTCATCCGGGGGGATATCTATACCCATGTCTATGGATAAATCCTCACCGGCAAGAACTTGGACCGGAGTGTTGTCTTCAAAATTTAGACTAGCGTAATCAGCGCAGGTGCCTCCCCAGCAATAACTGCCCTGTATAGCAGGAATAGAGATGCCGCTGTCGCTCTGAATAGTTGGCGTAGGCAGTTTCTGAGGTAAGTTGGGTTCCGGTTCCTGAAGCTGTTTTGATCCCATTTCGACTTCCTTTGTACCATGACTTGAAGTAGGATTACAGCCGGATAATATCAGCATAGTTGAAAGAAAAACCAATGTGGTCAATGTTCTTATCGTATTGAAGAATTTTATTTCATCCACCTCCCTAATATTTTCCAGACGAAAAGCGAGAGAGAAATGTTGCTAATCAATGAGTGGGTACGGAGTTGAAGGGGCTACATAATTGGGATTTCCAATATGCGAGAAGCTGGTAGAACCGGCACAAGTGAAAGAGGTTTTTTCACAGATTGTTGACAATTAAGCTGCATGAAATAGAAGGAAATAGGCAAGAGACTCGACTCTTCTCCCATGCTATGTTATTATAAATCTCTGATAACGTGGTAACGAACTAAAGCGTTTGGGTTTTGGTTATAGACATGGAGGGGTTCGAGAGATGAGAAAAAAAGCGATTCTACTATTATTCATTAGTATATGTGTATTGATTGTGGCTGGTTGTTCCGGTTCCGCAAGCAAAGACGATAACACGATTGTTGTAGGAATTGATGATAAGTTTGCTCCAATGGGTTTCCGGGACGAGCAGAACGAAATTGTTGGTTTTGATATTGATTACGCAAGAGCTGCAGCGGAGAAAATGGGTAAAGAAATCACATTCCAGCCAATCGACTGGTCTTCCAAAGAGTCAGAGCTGAACAGTGGCCGGATCGACATGATCTGGAACGGGTACACCATTACAGATGAGCGCAAAGAAAAAGTGCTCTTCACGAAGCCGTATCTGGAAAACAGTCAAGTTGCTATTACCTTGGCAGACTCACCAATTACAAAGCTGGATGAACTCGATGGCAAAAATGTGGGATTGCAGGCGCTGTCCTCCGCGGCAGATGCATTAGCAGCAAGTCCGCTTAAGGATAAAGTCAAAGCTTCCGAATTTAAGGATAACGTGCTTGCACTGACGGATCTGAAGACAAAACGTCTGGATGCGGTCATCATTGATGAAGTGGTAGCGAGATACTACATGTCCAAAGAAGAGGGAACATTCAAACTGATGGATGAATCTCTTGCACCGGAACAATATGGCATTGGTATCAAAAAAGGCAATGAAGAGCTTCTGAATCAGCTGCAAAAAGCGCTGGATGATTTGAATGCAGACGGAACAGCGGCTAAAATCTCCACTCAATGGTTGGGTGAAGATAAGGTTCTGAAATAGGCAGGTTATACACCTGATATATAGTTAGAAACAAAACGGACCCCGTATTCCACGCTGGAGTGATTCATGCCCCAGAGGAATGCGGGGTTAACAGATTAGAGGAGACAAAATAATGAGTTGGGATTATCTATCGACCATTTTAAAACCGATGTTAGAGGGTGCACAGACCACCATTTTCATGTTCTTGCTGGCGATCGTGTTATCCGTACCGCTTGGATTTGCGGTCACACTTGCGATGAGAAGCCAAATTAAACCGCTGGCGTGGATTGCCCATACCTACGTCTACGTAATGCGAGGAACACCACTGCTGCTCCAAATTCTATTCTTCTGCTTCGGGTTACCGTTGCTTCCGGTAATTGGGGAATACTTGGTGTTTGATCGTTTTGTTGCGGCAGGGATTGCGTTCATCCTGAACTATGCGGCTTACTTTGCGGAAATCTTCAGGGGCGGACTGCTTTCCATTGATAAGGGGCAACATGAAGCGGCGAAAGTTCTGGGATTAACGAAGTGGCAGACAATGACCAAAGTCATCATCCCTCAGATGATTCGTGTAGTATTGCCCGCAACGGCCAATGAGTCCATTACGCTCATCAAGGATACGGCACTGCTCTATGCTGTTGCTGTACCAGAGCTGTTGTATTATGCACAAGCGGCGGTAAATCGGGACTTGCAGTTGATCCCTTTCTTCGTGGCAGCGGTGATGTATCTGCTCATGACACTCGTACTCACGTTGTTGTTCAAGGCACTGGAGAAGCGCTTTTCATTTGAATAAATTAAATCTGATCAATCAAAGGACTGTCTGCATATGACACATATAATAGAAGTAAAAGAGTTGAGAAAATCTTTCGGTACCCTTGATGTGCTGAAGCAGGTATCCTTCAACGTGGAACCAGGCGAAGTGATTGCCGTGATCGGTCCTTCGGGATCGGGGAAAAGTACGATGCTGCGCAGCCTGATCCATCTGGAGGATATTTCGGGCGGAACGATTCGCATTCAGGATCAGACGTTGGTTGATAATGGCCGTTACGCGGGTGCCGCAGATATTCGCAAGATGACGGATCGTATGGGTATGGTGTTCCAGCATTTCAACTTGTTCCCGCATCTGACCGTACAGGATAATCTGGAACTTGCACCGAAGACTTTGAAAAAAGAAAGTTCAAGCGTCATTCGGTACCGCAGTCTGGAATTACTCGGCAAAGTAGGGCTGTCGGACAAGGCCGATGTCTATCCAGCCAATCTGTCTGGTGGACAGAAACAACGTGTTGCCATCGCTCGCGCACTGATGATGCAGCCTGACATTCTCCTGTTCGATGAGCCGACGTCGGCACTCGATCCGGAGCTGACTGGAGAAGTGTTACGCGTAATCAAACAACTGGCACAGGAAAACATGACGATGATGATTGTTACGCATGAGATGGGCTTCGCCCGTGACGTTGCGGATCGTGTATTCTTCATGGATAACGGTGAGATCGCAGAGGCAGGTCCGCCAGAGCAGATCTTTGGCAATCCAAAGCTTGCACGTACCCGGACGTTTTTGCAGCGGGTGGAAGTGGAAGGATAGAAGAAACTTCAAATCTAAGAAATGTGGAAAGAACGCAATCCTATGAGTAATAAGGGATTGCGTTCTTTTTTTTAAAAGTAATAGCTTATGTCCACAGGTATATGTTCCAGATCATCAATACCAGGGTCAACACGATATAAGTTACTACATTCCAACGTGTTCGAATTCGATAAGTGGTGTAACTCATGATTCCAAACAAAACAATACTAAAACATAATACCGCTACATTATTTTGATAAAAAGCAATAAGTAGAAGCATCACAATCATAAGTATGTTCATTACTTTATCGATTTTCATCGTAGTGATCCCCCAAAGATAATCAGAAAAGTATTACGACTATAATAATATCTATATGTTAGAGGTATTCTTGATTTATATCTTCACACGGATAAACGGTTCTTAAATTCATATCCTTGAAGTACAATCAATAAGCTTATGGATTAAGATATGTGACCGGGATGATGGGGATAAAATAAATCTAATGGTAATTCATAATTAGAATAATATGGATATTGTTATTCCTATTAATCGATTATAATGAACATACTTAATAAACAGGGAGGATTTACCTTGGAACATCGCGAAAATGATGTGGATCGTTATTATAACGACACACTTCCACCACCACCTTATGTAATACCAAAAACCAATAGTAAATCGATTGTATCACTAGTTTTGGGGATTCTGTCCGTCACGATTCCTTATGTGGGTATTGTAATCGGCATCGTCGCGATTATATTTGCATCTTTGGCCTTCAAAGAGATCAGAGTTCGCATGGAGCAAGGCAGAGGATTAGCCATTGCTGGACTTGTTTGTGGAATCATCGGTACAGCGATGTATGTATTACTTATTTTGCTCGTGCTATTGTTTAGTTTCGCTATCTCAAGTTCTGAAATTTACTCTACATACTAGAAATATGAAGTTAGCAAACTTAGATTGTAGTTAAAACTAAAAAAAGCGAAGGCGTACCTTAGCCGACACCCCTTGTTGTCCAGAAGAGGGTGGAGCTTAGGTACACGCCTTTGCTTTTTATTTTACTTTTTATAGGTGAAGTACGACCTCACCGCTAACGTCCTCAACCTCACGGGTCCGATGCACCATGAAATACGTTAAGGTTCCTCCAAGCCCAATCACAGCAAAGATGCACAGAATCCCGATCTGATCCCAAGCCACGCCGAACTGTCCACTTGAGATGACTGCTTTATATCCCGTTACCGAATAGGTCATAGGCAGCCATGGGTTGAATACTTTCAACCAATTAGGAATAAGTTCGAGCGGGAAGGTGCCCGCGCTGGTAGTAAGCTGGAAGATCAGCATCAGAATCGCGAGGAAACGACCCGGATTCTCCAGCCAAGTTACCAGTGCCTGAATGATGTACATGAAGCTTAGGCTGGTAACAAAGCTGAACAAGAGGAACAATGGAACGCTCTGAACATTCAGACCCAAGCCATACAAGACCAGCCATGAAGCAAGCAGGGACTGTACAGCACTCATGAGTGTAAAAGCCAGCGTTTTACTCACAAAACGATTCCAGCCACTTGCGTCACTAACCGTACTGCCGCGTGTTGGCACTACCAGTGTGGCAATCAATGCCCCTACAAATAGCCCGAGTGACAGGAAGTATGGCGAGAATCCTGTACCATAGTTAGGAACCTCGTTATATTTATGCTCATCGACCTGAACAGGCTCTGCATACATGGTTACCAATTCATCGGTCTTTTTCACACTACCCGTCTGCTCAGCCGCTTCATTCAGCTTGGTGGCAAGTTCGCCAGAGCCGTCCGTTAGCTTAAGCGTACCTTCTTTTAACTGACCGGCGCCGTCATCGAGCTTATGTGAGCCATCTGCCAAGGTTGAGATTCCGTCTGTAAGCTGGCTTACACCTGCAACCAACTTGCCTGCACCAGCATTCAATTGAGCTGAACCATCCGCAAGTTTGGCTCCGCCAGCGGCTGCTTCGGATAATTTGGAATTGAACTGTTTCAGCCCTGTTGCAAGCTTTTCTTGTCCGGCGGACAACTCCGTAGCTCCTTCTACCAGTTGTTGATGACCCTGTACCAACTGGCTGCTGCCTTGATGCAGTTGTTGCTGTGCAGCGTACAAGTTTTGACTGCCTGCGACCAATTGCTGTCCACCCTGATACAGCTGTTCACTGCCTGCCGCTACGGCCTGACTAGCTGCTAGTAGCTGCTGCACAGCAGGACTTGCGGCAAGTTCCGGACTCGCTTCGGCCAATTGAGTAAGACCTTGCGCAACAGCCTTGGCACCCTCGCTAAGTTTGCCACTGCCCTCAACAGAACTTTGCAGCCCAGCAGTCAGCTTTGCACTGCCTTCCTCGGAAGCCGCCAGTCCTGCATCCAGCTTGACTGCGCCTTCCTGAGCAGATTGAAGGCCAGCCTGTAGCTGTTTGCCGCCTGTTTCAGCCTGGGTTGCTCCATCACTTAGCTTCGTACCTGCTGCTGCCAATTGAGACAGGCCACTGGACAAGGCACTCGCGCCAGTATGTAGATCACCTATGCCATGGGCGAGCGTAGTCGTACCTTCTTTTAACGGAACTACGCCCGTTTCCAGCTTGTCGGTGCCTGCCGCCAGTTTAGAGAGGTTCTCTTTTAATGTAGCAGCACCCTCATCCAGCTTAATCGCACCATCATGAATCTGACCTGCACCATCCCCGGCATCCGCCAAACCGCCAGAGATTTTTTCAATCTGATCCAATAACGTTTCGGTATACGATTCTGTGACTTTGGCAGCGACTTTGGAGCGAATTTGTTTGACCGCCGTGCCGCCGATCTGACCCGCGAGGAAGTTGTATCCTTCATTGGGCTCATAGATAAGGTCGGCCGGCTCGGGGCGCTCATCCATCAGAGTGGTGGCTTTTGCTGAAAAATCCTCTGGGATCACAATCGTCATATAATACGTGTTGTCCTCCATACCTTGTTCTGCTTGTTCACGAGTCACGAATTGCCAGTCGAAATCATCACTTTTTTTCAATTCATCGACCAGATTCTGACCGACCTCGAGTGATTTGTCATTGTAGACTGCACCCTGATCCGTGTTGACCACGGCCACAGGTAACTCATTCATTTTGCCATAGGGGTCCCAGAATGCGTTCAGGAACAGGCCACTATACAGCACGGGAATGAACAGTACAACGAGAATTGGAATAAATACTTTTGGTTTCTTGAAGGCGGACTTCAGATCCTGCCCAAATACGCGGAATGATTTCATCATGTTCTCTCCCTATCCTTACGCTAATCCGTTTGTTCTATCTCTATTATGTGTTGAATCTAGCGGCATGCCTTTCTCGAGGTGGGGGATAAGCCATTCTTGAGAAAGAGGCCCACAAAATCTTTGATCTGATCTTTGTGCAACGTAGGATGCGCTTTGTTCCAATCTGAGGTTAAGGTGACATACAGCTTCAACAGGACAAAAGAAACCAGCTTGGGATCGTCCCTGCGAATCTGCTCCAACTCCATGGCACGGCTCACCTGCCGCTCCAGATATTCAAGAATGGCTGTCTCCACTTTCTGCAGACCTTCATTGGCCTGCGGCGTACCGAACTCGTTGACCTCCTGAAAGAGCTTGATCAACAGCTCATGTTCCTCCCGGTACTCCAGCAAAGAATCCATACTCATATGCACGTTATCCAGAAAGGAGTTCTCTTCCTTCACCGTCTGCTCTGTAATCTGTCTCATATCTGCAATGATCGAGCGCAGAATCTCGCTGAACAGTTCTTCTTTATTTTCGAAAAAAGTATAGATCGTTCCCTTGCCCACATTGGCAAGTCTCGCAACCTGCTCCATCGTTGTGGCTTTGTAGCCAAACAGGGCAAAGGATTTCTCGGCAGAATCCATCACCTGTTGCCTTCGATCTATCGTTTTCATCGCATATACACCTCCTTGTAGATTGAAAGGATAATAGTAAGGTAAATCCTTTATTGACCGTTTTACTATTACGGTCAGTTGGTCGTTAACAAATGTAGCACTTAAACAGGGAATGAGGATGTGAGCTTTGTCATAATGTGGGCTGGGGGATGAAAACAATAAATGAGTATAGGAAAGTGCGGATGAGAAGTTTCTATAATATGGAAAAGTGCTAAATATATCAGTTATAGAGTTGAATAGCTATAATAGCAAAGGGTGGCGAAGAAACAGTAAATATTAAAATACAGCAAAGAATGAGGAGTACGTATGGAACACGTTTTATGGACGATCTATCTTGGATTGCTTGGCACAGCATCACTATCGTATCTTATTAAAGGAAAGTATAAGTCGAGCCTTAGCAAAATCGATTTTGTCGTATCCGTTATTACATGGATAGGGTTGCTAGGATATGTAACGGAAACGGCTATTTTAAATCCTTCTTTGTGGAAAATTATTACTGTGACAGCTCTGTTATGGGATGTATTATTCGCAATGCTTTTAAAGGATAACGAAGGGGAAGAGATTTTGGATGGATTACCAATTATGACGAGGAGAGTTTGGATGTTGATAACATTAGTTATCGCGATTGGACCTCTATACTATGGGCTGTTTAGATATGCTTTCTCTTAAGTGGAGAACTTCTTATATATTTTATTAACAATGTAACTTAATGGTACAATTCTGCGTCCAAACTCTAAGAGTCAGATTATATATTAGAGTGAGAGGAGGTCTACTTTGAAATATTTCTCCTACCTCCTGATGATGTGTCTTGTCCTAATGGGTTGTTCCGATTCATCATTGGAAAGCAACGATACAGCACCAGACCGAATTCAAAGAGAAGGACAGACGATGACGGCAACCAGGCAATTGGGTGAATATGAACTCCGATTAAGTGTCCAACAATTTGGTGATCACGACTTCACTTTTAAACCAGGGATAAGGTATAGGGGACAAGATGCCAACCACGAGATTTTCCATTCGAAACAGCTTTTCGATATTGATCTTCAAATGGATGGAAAGACGCTTCTCCCGTCGAGGTCAAGTACCAGTGAAGAATTGGCAACTGAATTAAAGAAAGATAGCTGGTATTCAGAAGAAGTTGAAATAATCCTTACACCGGAGCAGGTTCAATATATATCGAATGGTGAGGCCGATCTTATTCTTAATGCTGGATTTCGATCCGAACAATCTGGCTACAATGACGAGAAAAAGATGATTATAAGTGGGGAAGACATACTGTTTAAACAAGTAGATGCTGATCAAAAGGAATAAAACACCTGGTAACAACAAAAAACCAAGGCTTTGAGTGTAGTCACTCATGAGCCTTGGTTTTTACTGTGTCGTATTCTTGTTATCTGTATCCTATTAATTCTATTCTGCGCGTACTTTAAAGAATGAGATCAGTTCTTGCAGTTGCTCGGATACAACCGAGAGCTCATCGGAGGCACTCACAATGGCTGCCATGGAGGCTTCCTGCTCATCAATTGACTGCTCAATTTGTTTACTGCTGCTTGCTGCCTTACTGACATTGGCAGACAGTTCATCGGCCGTGGCAGACATTTCTTGTGTGCTTGCCGAGATCTCTTCAGTAGAACTGGAGATATCCTGGATCTGGTTTGCAACTTTATTCGTAGCAGTCAGAATATTCTCGAAGAATACACCAGTCTCTTGGGTAACTTCCAAGCCTTTGGTGACTTCCTTGGAACCCAACTGCATCGCTTCGGAAGACTGCATGATATCCCGTTGAATTTCTTCAATCAACTGTCGAATTTGCTTCGCTGATTCCTGCGATTGCTCTGCCAGGTTACGTACCTCGCCTGCAACCACTGCAAAACCTCTTCCTTCCTCACCTGCGCGGGCTGCCTCGATTGAAGCGTTAAGTGCAAGCAAGTTGGTTTGTCCGGCAATCTCCGTGATTACGTTAACAATGTTGCTAATCTGGTTCGAGTTATTTTCCAAGGACTGAATCGAGTTTGACGTATTTTGCACGGCACCGGAGATCAGGCGCATCTGCTCAATGACTTGTTGCATCACCACATTACCCGTGCTGGAGCGCTGCTCCATGCTGAGTGCTTCATCTGCTACATCGGCTGAGCTGCTGGCGATTGTCTGCACTACCGTTGACATCTCTGTCATGGCACGTGCATTCTCCACAGTGGCTTTGTCCTGTGACACCAGTCCAGTAGATATTTCCCGAATATTGGTGCTGATGGATTGAATGTTTACATTATTTTTCTCGGAAATGCCCAGTAGTTGTTTGGAAGATTCCGAGAGGTGATGCGAAGTATTCTGTACTTTATAGATGGTTGTATTGAAGCGATGGATCATCGCATTGAACTTCTCGTTGATGATACCCAGATCATCTCGCCCGGTATCGATAGTTACGTCCAGATTACCCGTGCTGACTTCTTCGATACCTTTCATCAGATTGCGGATCGGAAGCAACGTTCTTTTCAGCAAAATGAATTGCAACACCATGAACAGGATCAGGAAACCGATCAGGAACATCAAACCGTACGTGAGTAGTTCGTTCAGTCCTTTTGGAACCGCGCTTGCATCGACATCGAAGTAAAGAGCAGCGTACATGGAGCCATCTGCGTTATTAATTGGATAGATCAGAGTGGTCCAAGTTCCGTATTCATCCGTGTAGAAATCACTGAAGGCAGGCTTTCCGTCCTTTTTCATCTGTTCCAGCACTACAACGTTATTCTGAGGCAGCGGGTACATGGCACCTGCGGGCAGATTACTTTCCTCGAATGGTTCCAATAGGTTCGTTGGAATCGCGATGATGGACGTTCCGTTTCCTTGCTCAAGTTCTGAACCAAAAATGTACGCTTGCGCGATGTTTGGATAGAATTCATGGATGGAATCGAGATAAGCTTTCATTTCCAGCTGTACAGGACCGGAGTAGCTTTTTTCCTTAGCCGCTTCTGCCACTTTGGCAGTGTCGAGATCATCGTACCATTTCTGGGTGATGACGGTAGCCTGATCGTGCAACTGTTCAACCAGAATGTTTTTTTGCAGCTGGTAAGCCGCAGTAATCAGGATAATACCAATCAAGGTGATGCTACCAAACGAGATCACCAAATTTTTAATGAAGAAAGGCATGGTACTCCAGCGAAGCTTAGTTAACAAGATTGTTCACTCCTTCTACGATTGTGACGAAGGACTTATCCTGGTGTTGTACACGCTATGTAATTATTAACTTGAAAAATGTGAAATCGTCCCTAAATAACCTATCTGATCAAATTCTTTTTTGTTTCTAAAAGTTTTTCATAATGAGTTTTGCTATTCACGTATATGAACTCCAGGTAAGTTCTACTCTTCAGATATATCGTTATAAAGGCATACTAATGTTAGATATTTGCAACAAAATAGGACTTATGAACCGGTTCCAAGGTTATATTTGCGCTTTTTTCATTATATTTCTTGTATATCCATGAAAATTTCATAGTGATACATACTATTTATTTTTATGGTTTATCGCGTTTAAGATTCACTAAAGGTTCATCCCCTAACATGTTTACATAAGCCACAGTTGCTTAACAGAAACCAAGAAGGAGGATTCATCACTTGAATATTTTATTACGAAAAGCTGCAGTAACGGCATTATCCGTGACCATGGTAACGTCATCTTTTGGGCTGATCGGAAGTCCGAATGCAGCATATGCTGCAGAAAGTACAGCGACAACCACGAGTGCAGGCGTGACGCAAGCTTATGAATCGTTGTTCCAGACGGATAACGTCATTGACGTGAATGTAACGATTGATGATGCAGACTGGAAGAGCATGCTCGAAAGTCCGCTGGATAAGGATTATAAGAATGTTAGTGTGGAAGTGGACGGCAACAAGCTGGACAACGTCGGTTTCTCCACCAAGGGCAATCTGACCCTGAAAGCCGTAGCCTCAATGGAAGATTCGAACCGTTACAGCTTCAGACTGAAGTTTGATAAATACGACAAAACACAAACGCTGCTTGGACTGGACAAAATGGTACTGAACAACAACTACGCCGATCCGTCGTATATGCGTGAAGTTCTTCACTATGAAGCACTGCGGAGTATTGGCATGGATGTACCAATGACAAACTATGTTAATCTGTACGTTAACGGCGAGCTGGTGGGTTTCTATACTGGCGTTGAAGCAGTAGATGACAGCTATCTGGAGCGCAACTACGGTGAGGATTACGAAGAAGGCGTCCTCTATGATACGGATGAGAAGAGTTATCTTCAATATGAAGAGGGCAGTGACTACAGTACAATCACCAAAGACTTGGGTACGGATAAGGACAAAACCAAACTCAAAACCTTCATCCAAACGCTGAACGAGATGCCAGAAGGTGAAAAAGGCGATATTGAAAGTGTACTGGACGTAGATTCAGCACTTCAATATATTGCAGGCAACATGGTTTTTGGCAACTATGACAGCTATAACGGCGACAAAGGACACAACTACATGCTCTACAGTGATGCCGATGGCAAGTTCACCGTTGTTCCTTGGGACTTTAACATGTCCTTCAACGGGTACTCGGGTGGAGGCGGACGTGGCACAACAACCGGATCAACCACGACCAACACCAACGCAACAAACGTATCTGTGGACGAGCCCGTACTGGGCATTAACATGGAAAATGTACCGATGATTAATAACCTGCTTGCTGTACCGGAGTATAAGGAAAAATATTTGAGCTACGTCAATGAACTGACGGACTATATGGAAGGCATTCAGGATCGTATTACTGGCCTTGCCAATGAGATTCGTCCTTATGTAGAAGCAGATCCTACGAAATTTTATACGACAGAACAATTTGAATCCAACATTGCTTATTCTACAAATGCAGATGCAGCAGGTGGTATGGGCGGTACACCACCAGAAGGATTTGAAGGCATGACCCCACCTGAGGGTATGGAAGGTATGACGCCGCCTGAAGGTTTCGAAGGAATGACACCTCCAGATGGAACAACACCTCCAACTCAGCCGGGTGCTGCAACTGGAAATGGTACAACAGATGCAACAACGGGTACAGATAATACGCAGACACGCCCTAGTGGTAACTTTGGCGGTGGGGGCGGAGGCATGGGCTCCATGGCAGCCGGGTCACTGACGACATTTGCACTGAACCGTCTTGTGAACCTGCAAGAGCAACTTGGACGTGAAGTAACACCGCTGCCTGAGACTTCGGAAGAGACAGGTTCGAATACCTCATCCGGAACAAACGACAAAACCATTACCGTAACACTCGATGGTAAATCGATCACATTCCCGGATCAGGACCCGCTGCAGCAAAGTGGCCGAGTGATGGTGCCTGTGAACGCAATCCTCGAAGCGATGGGTGCAGAAGTGACTTGGGACAAAACGGCGAAGACTGTAACAGCGGTTCTGAATGATCAGACCCTTGTGCTCAAGATCGGAAGCAGCACCGCAACTGTAAATGGAGAGACACTCGAAATTGATGTACCAGCGATCATTCAAAACAGTCGCACACTCGTGCCTGTACGCTTCATCTCAGAAGGACTGGGACTTACCGTGGACTGGGATCAAAGCGCTGCACAAGTAAGCCTTACATCCAAATAAGAAATATCTCCTGCAGAGCAATGTTATTGTATGGAGAACGAGAAAAGGGATTCGATGGTCAGATCGAATCCCTTTTTGCTCTGCTTTTTCAGGTTAGACGGAGCGAACATCCAGCAAAATTCGGCCTCGTCCATGTCTGGCCTCACTTTTGGCATGCGCTTGATTCGCTTCACTTAAAGGGAAGATGGAATCAATCTCTGAACGGAGGGAACCGTTGCGATTAGCTGAGCAATCGTGTACAGATCCTCTGATGTCGGGAATTTGGAATTAAACTTGGCTGTAACGCCATACTGCGCTGCTTTTTCGGCAGAAGGCAGTTGAGTTAACGATACCAGTTTGCCCCAAGGCACTTAAATAAGTGGTTGGCAACATAAATGAGCGGAAATATTTTTAGTACTACCTTCTATATGAATTTAGACATATCCAATTTCTCTTTCTTGATTGTTTAAATTTCCAGACAGCAGATCATTCTCACATAATTACGGAGAAAGAGGAAAAACTTTGATTTTAATTTCGATTACTGTGATAAAAGTCACTGAAATATTATAAATATTGCGAACACTCCTACCGATAAGACTATAGTGATATTCGAAACGGAATCGAAATTGGCTTGAATATCCCCACAATTACATAGGGAAAAGGGTGGCTCACACACATGCGAAGCATGAGCATCGGTACCAAAATCAGTTTGATCGTTATCAGTATATTTATCGTCTTCTCATCAGCCGTGGCGGTAAGTGTAATCCTGGAAATGAGGCAGGGGATCACGACGTTTGCTACAGAGAAGGCAAAGCGAGATTTGGAGATGGCGAATCGTATCATTACATATAAGCATCCAGGAGATTGGGCCATTAAGGACGGACAATTATTCAAAGGAGATACCGCACTGGAAGGCAACTTTGAACTTGTGGATGAGATTGGAGAAGCATCCGGGGACACGGTAACGATCTTCCGAGGTGACGAACGTGTTGCTACGAATGTTATGGTGGACGGGGAGCGTGCTGTCGGCACGAAGGTATCAGACGAGGTCGCCCAGACCGTTTTGCAGCAAGGAGAAAAATACTTTGGTGAAGCCGTGGTTGTGGGTCAGAAATATCAGACGGCCTATGAACCAATCAAGAACGCATCCGGAGAGATTATCGGAATTTTCTATGTTGGTGCTTCTCAATCATTAATTGATGTGATTATCTCCTCGTTCCTCAAGACATTCCTGATCGTATTCCTGCTTGCGATGTTGGTCGCAATTACCCTGATCCTGTTGTACGTTCGCAGGGTGAGAGTAAGGATCGAACGGGTATCCGTGGCGATTAAGCGTGCGGGTACGGGCGATTTCACAGAGCCAGTTGTGGACAACGTCCAAGACGAGATTGGCATGCTGGGCACGGGATACAATGAGATGAGAAGTAATCTGCAGGTTATCATTCAGGGTGGACTTCAGGCTGCAGAGAAAGCAGAGCATTCGACCGGGCTGCTACTGAAGATTGCGGATCAAACGGCCAAAGAATCGGCGCAGATTGCATCCTCTGTTGAACAAGTGGCACAGGGAGCCGATAGCCAGACGATCAGTACGGAAGAAAATCTGCAGGCCATGGAAGAAGTGGCTATAGGGGTACAACGTATGGCGGACAAGGCCTCCAGCATCTCGGACTCTGCTTTGTATTCACGTAAACAGGCAGAAACCGGAGGTGAAGCGGTGCAACTTACCGTTCAGCAGATGTCTACGATTGAATCTTCCGTTACCACAACGGATGAAGTCATTCGTATGCTGGAAGGGAAGTCGGCACAGATTAGTCAGATGGTTTCCACCATTCATGAGATTGCAAATCAAACGAATCTGCTCGCCCTCAATGCATCCATTGAAGCGGCAAGAGCAGGGGAGCATGGCAGAGGATTTGCCGTGGTATCTACCGAGGTTCGTAAACTGGCTGAACAAGCTGGAGAATCTTCAGATCGTATTGAAGAACTCGTCGAAGCCATGGAACAAGATATGCAGCAATCGTTATCGGCCATGTCGAGAGTGAAGGACGAAGTACAGGAAGGACTGCGCTTGACCCGGGAAACGGAGCAAAACTTCAGCCTGATCCGGGATACAAACCTGCGTATTGCTACAGAGATTGAGGACATGGCTGCGACGAGTGAAGAGATGTCCGCAGGCGTTGAACAGATCGTAGCTTCTGTGCATGAGATCGCTCGCCATGCGCAGACGGCCAGTACCAATTCACAGCAGGCTGCCAGATCTGTTCATGAACAGCTCCAGTCGGTAGAGCAGATCAAGGCATCTGCGGCTATTTTGTCCGATGTGTCGACAGAGCTCCAGACCTCACTTAGTCCGTTTAAGATTTAATATCTGTTACAATAGGGAAAAGGAGGGACTACGATATGGCCCCTGATAAAACAAAACTTTTCCCGAATGAGAATATCCGTACGGTATGTTACATTCAAAACCTGCCGCCGCGTTCCAACGTGGACATTGGTGATTATACGTATTATAGCGATAACACAAATCCGCCAGAGCAATTTTATGACCGGATACAGCATCATTATGACTTTATTGGTGATCGCCTGGTCATCGGCAATTTCTGTGCAATTGCGGAAGGTGTGACATTCATTATGAATGGCGCGAATCATCGGATGGAGGGCATGACCACATATCCGTTCAACATTTTTGGTGGAGGATGGGAGCGTGTGACACCTACACTGGAACAACTTCCATATAAGGGTGACACGGTACTGGGGAACGATGTATGGCTTGGACAAAATGTGACGATCATGCCTGGTATCACGATTGGAGACGGGGCAATCGTTGCCTCCAATTCAACCGTTGTTAAGGACATTGAACCCTATACGATTGTTGGTGGTAATCCAGCCAAGACTGTTAAAAAGCGTTTTGACGAAGAAACGATTGCACTGCTGCTGGAATTGAAGTGGTGGGATCAGGATGAGGAATGGCTGGATACGCATTTGGAACGTCTTGTCTCTACATATGATCTACAGATCTTGCGCGAACTTCTGAACAGCAAGTAGGATGGTTGTGCATAAAAGACAAAAAAAGCTGGTTCCTGACGGAGCCGGCTTCCAAGCAAATCAGGCCCTGGACCGTTTTGAGCGGATCAGGGCCTCTTGTTGTCCAAGATGAAATGTTAATTTAGCGGGTGGGTGGTCGTAGGTTGCAATCAGACTGTACTGATGGGGGCTTTAAATGAGTATGAGCTTCTGCATGATCCGGGTTTGTCTGTTTGCCTGAATAAAAGTTAATGATATCATCAACGGTAGTAAACACGACATTTAAATCCATATTATCATTGTGTGTTTGAATAAAAACCTCTTTTCAATAAGTTGTTACGTGGTTTAATTTAAAGCTTCTTTCATGCTTAAGCCTGCTGTGAATACAGGAACTTTACCTGCAGGTAATTGAATTTCTTTGCCTGTTTTCCGGCTTCTTCCCGTTCTTGCCTCACGTTTCTGTACTTCAAATTTCCCAAATCCAACCAGTTGAACTTCTTTACCTTCTTTGAGAGCTTCGAGAATTGAGTCCAGTACAACGGTTACAGCTTTTTCAGCATTCTTCTTGGAGAAACCGCCAGCCTTGGCTACTTCTGTGATCAATTGTTCTTTATCCATGGGGAATACCTCGCTTTCATTCTTGGGATGTGGAAACTTTGCTGTGACACATATGAGTAAATAAAAAGCTGCCTTATTAATAAGGCAGCTTTCATATAATTAAAGTTTAGTAACGTTCTCAGCTTGTGGTCCACGGTTACCTTGAGTTACTTCAAATTGAACGCGTTGACCTTCGTCCAAAGATTTGTAACCTTCACCTTGAATTGCACTGAAATGAACGAATACGTCTGTTCCTTCTTCAGTTTCGATAAAGCCGAATCCTTTATCCGCATTGAACCATTTCACTGTACCTGTTTGCATGTGATTCCTCCAAAAAATAAGTTTTTAGCCGATCATTATGACGAGTATTATTAAAAAATTGACACTCACCTGGTGCATTTAAACCACAGACTTGATGTCCGCTAATGTATCGATTAATATTATAATACCATGTCCGCTAATATAAGTCAAGATTTGGAGGTATTTTCTAATGAATCAGTCATCAGGGGTTTCAGTGCAGCGGGAACCGACGATAGAGGAATTCATACATATGCTTGCCAATGAGGGAGAATTGCATCCCAAAACCGTGAAGGAATATGCAAGTGATCTGAAGCACTTTATCGAATGGTACAAGGAAAGCACCATGCTTAGCGAAGAAATGACATTGCGAATCGAAGACGTAGATACATCCACTTTAGTCAAATATCGCGAAGATGCACACAAAGTTATGTTATTGAAGCCAGCCACCATTAACCGGAGGTTGATTACGCTGAAGCGTTTTTTCAAATGGGCTGTATTGGAATCCAGGCTCAGTCATGACCCTTCCAAACCATTAAAATTCATTCCGGAAGACAAAGTAAGTCCACGCCGAATGACATTTGAAGAAGAGCAGGCATTCCTCGCGGCAGTGGAGAACGGTAATTCCCTTCGTGATCAGACCATCCTGACCCTTATGTTTCACACAGGCTTGCGAACGATGGAGGTATGCAACCTCAAGCCTCATGATATCGAACTAGGTAGACGAAGCGGTCACCTGACAGTGAGAGCCGATAAACGCAACGTACAACGAAAGATTCCTTTGAATATGCAATGTGTTGTCATGTTGAATCAGTACTTATCTGATCTTGCTACCGATCCTGCGTACCTTTTTCCTTCAGAGAAGACAAACGATCGTTTAACGGAGAGAGCATTGCGCCACCTGATTAAAAAAGTAATGATAACAGCAGGGCTGGAAGGACTGAGTTCACACGACCTGCGTCATCGTTTTGGCTACGCCATGGCTGAGCATACGCCACTGCACCGTTTGGCCGAGATAATGGGACACACCAACCCAGATACAACAATGATTTATGTTAAAGCATTAAGTTCGAATCATCGTAGAGAACAAGAATGATGAATCTGAATTATAGTCAGAATCAAAACACCTCTTATTAGAAGTACTTCGAAATTTTCCGTGTTTGTATTACTTTAACCTACCTTTAGCATTCATATACTTTCCTTCACATTTCACTTAGGCACTGCCCGACAGGGTTGCCTTACCTCTAATAAAGAAAGCGATTACATATCCCTGATAATATTGTATATTATGATGGCAACCTTGGAACAGCTCTACATGATCCCTTTGCATTTTGCTTCAATTCGGTGAGCAATAAGAAATCAAATGATTCACAATGCTACATATATTATTCGTTTCTAGGGCATAAGGCTCGTCATAAAAGGGAGGAATCCAATCGTGTACCGGGTACTGCTGGTGGATGATGAAGAAGATGTGCGTGAAGGACTTGTTGTAGAGGTTGATTGGGAAGCGCTCGATCTGCGGATTGTCGGTTTGGCAGAGAATGGGCGGGAAGCCTTGGAGATGGCGGAGAGGGTAGAGCCGGATATTGTGGTGACCGATATCAGCATGCCCTTCATGAATGGTCTGGAACTCGCACAAAGATTGAGGAAGCGTAATCCACTTGTGAAGGTGGTCATTTTGACTGGATATGACGAATTTGATTATGCGAGGCAAGCCATCTCGTTAAGTGTGGATGAATATCTGCTGAAGCCGTTCTCGGCAGGGCATCTCACCGAACTGCTCACAAGATTGCGCGCCCAGATGGCGGCCGAAGTGGCCGAGCGTGAAGATGTACAGCAGCTGCGTGAGCACTATCATACCAGTTTGCCTTTATTACAGGCAGATCTGATGGCGACCTTGCTCCATCGGCAGAAATCCTCGACATATATTCATAGCAAAGCCAAACAATGCGGATTGGATCTGACAGGAGAACGCTATGGGGTGTCCGTATTGACACTGCACATGGATGGAGATGTACAGAAGGAGAAGTCTGAGGGAGTATTCAGCGATCCCCCACAGCGACATAACAAAACAACATCCGAGGTAGCGGATCAGTCTGAGATATTTGTTCCCGGAGGTTCCTTGCGTCAATCTGAGGATGCTGAATTGAAACGCTTTGCTGCACTTAACATTGCCGCAGAAGTCTGGGCGGAGCATGGGGCTGGTCATGCCTTTATGCATCAGGAGACGATTGTCCTGCTCTATGTGGATCGCTCGGGCGGTACAGATGGAGCGAAGCGGCAACAGAAGGCATTGGAAAATGTGATGCGCAGCATCAACCACTATTTACGTATCCCGGCTACGGTGGGATCTGGTCAGATTGTCGATACACTCGCGGATGTGAATCATGCCTATGAAGATGCCCTGCTGGCATTGGATTATCGGCTTGTGCCCGGGACGGATTCAATCATATACATTGCGGACGTGGAGCGACAGACGGCGGGCAAGCTGCGATTCGACGAGTTGAAGCAGCAGACGCTGACACGATGTCTGAAGGCGGGTACGCAGGCGGAGCTGGAGGAAGCACTTGCGATCATTTTCCGGGAAATTACAGTGGAACACGGGCGAAGTGATATTCAGCTCTATTTAATTGAAGTATTAACAACAGTATGGAAGGCAGCACAGGCATCAGGAGAAGAGATGGAAGACATCTTTGGTGCAGGGTTCCAGTTGTATGCGGATTTGTTCCGACTGCCGGGTCTTACTGAGGCACAGAAGAAGGTACAGGAGGTCTGTCTACTCGTACAACATCGCATTGCCAGCGGTCGCCAACATGTATACAAGGATATTGTCGAGCAGGCGTTAGTCTTCACCAAAGAGCATTATGCTGATCCGGACCTGTCCATTCAGAAGGTGTGCGGCCATCTGCATATCAGCTCCGGTTATTTTTGCGGCATTTTCAAAAAAGAAGTGCAACTTACCTTCCTGCAGTACCTGATGCAGATCCGAATGGAGGCAGCGCGTGAACTGCTTCGCTCGACAGAGCTGAAGTCGTTTGAGATTGCGGAGCAGGTTGGCTTTGCTGAACCCAATTACTTCAGTTTTTGTTTCAAAAAACATATTGGTGTCTCGCCCAAAGAATATCGTAAACAGGCTTCTCAGAAAGCAAATGAAGGTTCGATCCGATGAAGTTCTTTTCGAGATGGGTGAAGTCCATGGGACCTCAATTACGCTCTCGTCTGCGTTCGTCCAGAGTCAGCAGTATCCGGTTTATTATTACGTGGTCCTTTTCCGTTTTCATCGTCTTGGTGCTGACCATCATGGCGATGCTTCTGCATGACAAGTTCACGCAGGCTGCCGAGCGAAGTGCGGAACTGACGACGAGACAGATTGTGGATCAGGTCAGTTATAACCTGGAGGATTACGTCCGCAGTATGTCTCATCTGTACCGTGCCATTGAGGAACACATGTTGCGTGACGGGACATGGGAAGGGGAACTGGTGGACAAACAGCTCGACACACTGCTCAGCAGTCGTGAAGATATCATCTCGATTACTCTGCTTGATTCCACGGGGAAATTGCTCAAGAACCGACCTACAGCCGAATTAAAACCGAGTGCCCATGTGACACAACAAGGGTGGTTTCAGTCTGCACTTCGTGTGCCGGATCATCTGAGTTTCTCGTTACCTCATATTCAGAACATGTACACAGGCCCATATAAATGGGTCGTTTCCATGAGCAAAGGCATAACGATACGGCAAAATGGTCAGGATCGGCAGGTTATCCTGCTGGTCGATATCAATTTCAAACAGATGGATGAACTGAGCCGTCGGGTAAGTCTGGGGCAACGAGGATACGTGTATATCATCGATGAGAGTGCGGGCAATATCGTGTACCATCCGCAGCAACAATTGATGTATATGGGACTCAAAAGCGAGAATATCGAACAGGCTTTAGTGGCTTCCGGTAGTTACGAAGATGAAGCAGATGGACAGAAAAGACTGAATACCGTAAAGTCCGTTGCCAATATCGGGTGGAAAATCGTCGGTGTTGCTTATCTGGATGAGATTATGACAACGCGTCAGGAAGTGAACGGATATCTCATTCGTGTATTGGTCGTTGTTCTGGTACTGGTCATTCTCGTATCCCTGTTTCTTTCCTCCAGTCTGACTCGCCCCATCCGGCGAATGGAACGGAAGATGAAGGCCGTAGAGCGCGGGGATTTCAACGTGGAGTTGCCTATTGAAGGGCCGCTGGAGGTTGAACGACTATCTCGTCGCTTCAACCTGATGGTTAATAAAATCAGGACCCTGATGGATGAGATTATCCACGAACAGGAACAGAAGCGGCGTCTGGAGCTGGAAGCCTTGCAGGCCCAGATCAATCCGCATTTTTTGTACAATACGTTGAATTCCGTGGTTCGCATGGTAGGTATGAGCCGTAATGAGGAAGTGATCACGATGATCACGTCTCTTTCCCGCCTGTTCCGCATCAGTCTAAGTCAAGGTAAAACGATTATCACGATCAGGGAAGAGCTGGAGCATGCGCAGCATTATTTGACGATTCAACAGATGAGGTTTAAGCGCAAATTCAACTTTACCATCCATGCAGATGAGACGCTCCTGGAATGCCTGACATTAAAGCTAGTGCTCCAACCCCTGATTGAGAACGCCATTGTTCATGGCATCGAGTACCTAATGGACGAAGGACGTATTGAGATCGATGTTTATCGTGAGGACAACAAGCTGGTGTTTCGCATTACAGATAATGGGGTCGGCATGACGGAAGAACAGATGTCGGGATTACTAAGTGGTCGTCCTGTGGTCAAAAGCGGTGCAGGCTCCGGCGTAGCGGTACGCAACGTCCATGACCGAATCCGGCTCTATTATGGGGAGGGCTTCGGACTTGAATTTGCAAGTGAGCTGGAAGAAGGCACCACGGTCTGGATTCGGATTCCCATTCAATCGCAGCAGAAGGAGGGCGAGCCTGATGACAGACAACCAAGTGAATAGGCACGATGACCATAGAGTTAAAGGATTGAATATTCGTACGTTTTGGAAAAAGGTTGCTGCGAGCTTCCCTGGAATTCGGAAACGTCGGTTAGTAACCCTGACAGCTGCAAGCTGCTGCTGTTTACTCATGTGCAGCGCCTGTGGCTTATCGAGTCCCGATGCTACGGCAGTACCGCCACGTATCGCGCTGATTACGCCAGCTGGGACAGGGGAACTTGCGGAAGCTATCCGGCTCGGCGCCGAAGCGGCTGCCAAAGAGAACGGAGCGGAACTGATTACCGTGGAAGCATACCCTTCCGATGGTGATGTGTACACGCCTGCCATTCTGGACTCTACTGGAAGTCAGATGCAGGTCAAACAGGCAAATATCCACAGCCAAAGGTTGTCTCGCAGTGCGCGAGAGCAGGCTCAAGTGGAGGCCGCCGCATCGGCTCTGAAGCAAGGGGCATCAGCTCTATTGGTTGACCCCCTAAGTGAGAAGGCTCTTAGCGATATCATTCAGGAGGCACAGACAACGAATTCCATTGGAACCATTGTTCCTGTTATTGTGCTTAACGATGAATTTCCAGTGAAAGGCATCACCAGCGTCATCTCCATGGATAATGTGGAGGCTGGACGGCAGGCAGGGCAGGCCATGGCGGAGCTGTTGGAAGGGAAAGGGCATGTTGCCTTATTGGGCCCGGACCCTCTTAATTCTGGTCTGATTCAGAGAGAGCAGGGGGTTATGGAAGCCTTGGAACAGTATCCTGATATTCAAGTGGAACCCAAATCAATATGTAATACACGGGATGGATGTTGGCAGACTGCGAAGCAATTGCTGGACCAGCAGGAAGTGGATGGCTTCATTACTCTTCAGGAACCGGCTTCTCTGGGAGCAGCTGATGAACTGAATCGACGCAAATCTGCGGACAAGGTAAGAATTGTTGGATTTGGCAGTGAACAACAGCAACTGGAGCAATTGCAAGAAGGGGTCTTTGATCATCTCATCGTCCAGAATGGATACAGTGCAGGTTATCTGGGATTAAATCAAGCCGTTGCGCGGCTGAACAATCAACAGGTGCAAGCGAGAGTGTTACTTGAAACCAAGCTGGTTAGTACAGACAATATGTTCTGGATGGATAACCAGAAGCTGTTGTTTCCTTTTGTACAATGAACGAGTGCCGGAACGAATGCTGAATAAAGAAATGAAGGTGTTTGTTAACTTGAGGAAGATTTCGATAGAACAGATGAAGATATTGTATTCGAATTTAATGTAAACCCTTTCATAATAAAGACATCGGTAAAGCCGAATGAACTTGGGGGAGGTCATTAGGATATGAAGAAAACATGGATGACACTGTTGATTACGGCATGTATGGTTGTGGCGGCAGGATGTAGCAGCGGCGGAGACAGCGCAGGTGGAAGTACGGGAACAGATACAGGAGGCCAGACAGCAGCTGGGACGGAAACGCCCAAGATTGGTGTCGCCATCTACAAATTCGACGATACATTCATGACGGGTGTACGTAATGCAATGACCGCAGCAGCGGAAGGTGTTGCGACTCTGGATATCGTGGATAGCCAGAATGCACAGCCGACCCAGAACGAGAAAGTCGATCTGTTTGTGTCCAAGAAATACAATGCAATGGCTGTGAATCCGGTAGACCGGACGGCGGCAGGTGTCATCATTGACAAGGCCAAGGCAGCGAACATTCCGGTGGTATTCCTCAACCGTGAGCCAGTGGCGGAAGACATGAACAAATGGGATAAGGTGTACTACGTAGGAGCAAAAGCGGAGGAGTCCGGTACGATATCTGGGCAGTTGATTGTGGATTACTGGAAAGCACATCCGGAAGCGGACAAAAACGGCGATGGCAAACTGCAATACGTCATGCTGAAAGGGGAACCGGGTCACCAGGATGCAGAGCTTCGGACCAAATATTCGGTTCAGGCGATCCAGGATGCCGGTATCGAAGTGGAAGCACTGGCGGAAGACACGGCGATGTGGGACCGCGTGAAGGGTCAGGAGAAAATGCAGGCGTTCCTGGCTTCCCATGGCGACAAGATTGAAGCCGTTCTTGCGAACAATGATGACATGGCCTTGGGAGCCATTGAGGCATTGAAAGCAGCCGGATACTTCAAGGATGGCAAATCGATGCCGGTTGTAGGTGTAGATGCAACAGCGCCAGCCATTCAGGCTCTACAGGATGGCACGATGCTGGGCACGGTGCTGAATGATGCCAAGAATCAGGGTGCAGCCACGTTGGCACTGGCTTCCGTACTTGCCAAAGGTGAGACACCAACGAAGGAAAATACCAAATACGACATTACAGATGGTAAATACGTCTGGATTGCATACAAAAAGATTACAAAAGACAACATTGCCGACGCCCAATAACAGCACGAGACAGGGACGTCCGACATTCGGGTAGCGTCCCTTTTTTGCCGATCATATGGAAGGGAGGAACCAAGATGGAGTCACCTTACCTGCTGGAGATGAATGGAATTTCCAAAGCATTTCCGGGTGTGCAGGCACTAAGTCAGGTCACATTAAAAGTGAAGCCGGGGACGGTTCACGCCTTGATGGGAGAGAATGGAGCGGGCAAATCCACACTTATGAAATGTCTGTTTGGCATGTATCGACCCGATGAAGGAACGATACGTATCGAAGGAAGGGATGTGGATATTCCGAATTCCAAAGCAGCACTTCTACAAGGCATATCCATGATTCATCAGGAGCTGAATCCGGTCCCGCATCGTCCGGTGATGGAGAATATCTGGCTGGGTCGTTTTCCGATGAGGGGAATACTGGTGGACGAGAAACGGATGTATACCGATACGCTATCTCTTTTCAAGGACTTGAACCTGGATATTGATCCGAAGGCTCAGGCGGGAACACTGTCTGTCTCCAAAATTCAATCCATGGAGATTGCCAAGGCGGTCTCTTTTCAATCCAAAGTCATCGTCATGGATGAGCCAACTTCTTCCCTGACAGGCAAGGAAGTGGATCAGCTCTTTGCCATTATTAATGAACTGCGCAGTCGCGGCGTATCCATTATCTATATTTCACACAAGATGGAGGAGATCCTGACGATTTCGGATGAAGTGACAATCATGCGTGATGGCTTTGTTGTCGGGACTTGGGATGCTGCGGATCTAACGACAGATCTGATTATTACGCGCATGGTGGGTCGTGATCTGGACGAACGTTTCCCGGAACGGACGAACGTACCCGGTGAAGTGATATTAAAAGCCGAGGGGCTGACATCAAACCAGTCCAAATCGTTTTGTGATGTATCCTTTGAGCTGCGAAAAGGTGAAGTGCTCGGCATTGGCGGCTTGGTTGGAGCACAGCGGACAGAACTGATTGAGTCCTTGTTCGGACTGCGCGGACTCGCTTCAGGTACGATTTCGATTCATGGGCGCAAGGTGAAGATTAACTCCCCCGCAGCAGCGAAGCGTCATAATATTGCGTTGCTCACGGAGGAACGAAGGGTTACAGGGATATTCCCAGTGTTGTCGGTGTATGAGAACACAATCATTGCCAGTCTGGGGCGCTACCGAAATCGTGTGGGTTTGCTGGACGAGAAGAAGGGCCGGGAAGAGGCACGGGAACAGACGCAGAAGTTTAGAACCAAAACGCCTTCAGTTAACACGCTGATTCGCAACCTATCTGGCGGTAATCAACAGAAAGTTCTACTGGCCCGCTGGTTGCTGACCGACCCGGAGATTCTGCTGCTGGATGAACCGACCCGTGGAATCGATGTAGGGGCCAAGTTCGAGATATACACCATTATTACGGAACTGGCTCGTCAAGGCAAAAGCATTATTATGATTAGCTCGGAGATGCCGGAACTGCTGGGTATGTCGGATCGCATTATGGTGATGAGCGAAGGGCGTCTCACCGGAATCGTGAACGGAGCCGAGGCAACAGAGCAGGATATTATGAGGCTGGCCGCGCAGCAGCGGATGGCTTAGTCAGGAGGGAAACAGATGAACACACAGATGATCAATCAAGTGAAACAATATGTAACACAGCGCGCCATCTTTATCGTATTGATTCTGCTCATCATTGGTATAGCTATTGCCGATCCGAATTTTCTTGCCTTCTCCACACTGCGGGACATCTTACAGCAATCCTCCACACGGGCTATTATTGCGCTTGGTGCAGCCTTTATCCTTGTCACGGGCGGGGTCGATCTGTCCGCTGGACGGGTGGTTGGTCTGACGGCTGTTGTATCGGCATCGATGCTGCAAATTGATGAGTATGCCAACCGCTTCTTCCCCGATCTGCCCCACTTATGGGTGGGTCTGCCGATCCTTGTCGGGATTACCGCGGGTCTATTCGTGGGATTGGTAAATGGACTGATTGTCGCCAAATTACATGTGCCCCCTTTTATCGCAACGCTGGGTACGATGGTTGCTGTGTACGGACTGAACTCCATTTATTTTGATACGGAACCCAACCAGTCACAGCCCATCGGAGGATTGAGACCCGATTTCACCGTTATTGGTTCTGGATACATTGATCTGGGCGGCGGTTACTCCATTCCATATATCGTCCTGATTGCCATTGCGGTAGCGTTAATCTGCTGGGTAATCTTTAACAAAACCCGGCTCGGCAAAAATATGTACGCGATCGGTGGCAACATTCAGGCAGCGCATGTATCCGGGATTCATGTGGCACGCAACCTGGTTGCCCTGTATGCCATTGCGGGTGCACTGTATGGTCTGGGTGGTGTACTTGAGGCAGCACGTACAGGTGGAGCTACGAACAATTACGGTAACATGTATGAGCTGGATGCGATTGCCGCATGTGTGGTAGGCGGCGTATCAACGGCGGGTGGTATTGGAACGGTACCTGGGGTTATGGTGGGTGTGCTGATCTTTGGAGTCATTAACTATGGTCTGACGTTTATCGGTGTAAGTCCATACTGGCAGTTGATTATCAAAGGATTGATCATTGTTGCTGCGGTGGCTTTTGATATCCGTAAGTATATGGCAAAGAAATAAGATTAACGTGAAAGGTTACACCGTTGTACCCCGAGCAGTACCATCTTCCGATCGCTGTTATCCCCGGATTTTTTGATTCCCTTCTAAAGAAGTGAAAATCCGGGGATAAAGGCGAGGTGTATGCTTCCGATGTAGCTTTCTTTCAGAAAGCTTTTAGCTCCGCTTCTTCAGGTTATTTCTGACCTCTACGTTATCGTGTAAATAATTTGTTCATCTTATATGGAAAAGCAGCAAAGAAGCCAGCCCTCGGGATATAGAGAGCTGGCTTTAATTGTTTAACCATTGACCATCCAATCGATAACGGGGATAACTGGTCCAATGATACATAAGAGCAACATAAATCCGGCGACGTTATAAGATACACTGGTACCAAAATGCGCACGATATTTTTTGGCAATCAAGAAGGCTGGAATCCAGAAGAGGGCTGCTACTACAAAAGGAATGTGAAGTCCTTGAGTTCCGTTGCTATAAATCGGTATGTTTATTAAGTTAAGAAGATAATGACTGATCATAAAATTTGCTTTGCCCCATGGAAAGTTAAAGGCAAGGCCCATCGTCAGTACAAGCAGAGATAGCGTTCCGAAGCCCAGTGGTTTTCGTTGTGTTGTCATGTGATGTCCTCCATAACTAAGAATTTATCCTAAATTAATCCATTAATGTATTGTACCACAATAATGATATGCGAAGAGGAATTGTTTCACTTTTGTTGATTACAATTACATCATATGTCCTATTGCCTTCATAATTTATACATTCATGCGAATTTGACGAGCCTCCACTAATCGACAACATCAGCTAATCATAATCGATATAATACATGTACATAAGTTGTTTGATGTGAGTTTTATGTCAAAGGGGGCGAGGCTGTTTGCTTAGTTACACGATGAAAATGGTGATATTCCCGCTAGGTTGTCTGCTTGTCATTCTGTCCTCTTATGTTCTCAGGCTTACCCCTCATATGGCAATAATGTCACTTTCGGCGACATTATTGGTAGCAAGTATTTATGGGGAGAGACGATATCCTGTGCTGCGAAAGTTTCAGTGGATTTTTCTCGGGATATTCCACTATTTCAGTGAACTCAACTGGTGTAACATGCTGTATTATATGCTCATTATTTCAATGATCCAGGACAAACCACGGTTGGCGCAGACCTTGCCGATTTCGTTGCTGCTTATGCTGCAATATACGGTGATTCGGCTTTCGTATGTGCCTGTAGATACATATGCTTTGCTGGTTTCGTTATTTGACCTGTTAACCTCGGTTGTTATCATTTTTTTGTATCATACCTTAATCAACAGTGAGGTCGAGAAGCGCAGGCTTCGGGAAAAAAATCGGTTCCTGACCTTGCATGATCCGCTTACCGGACTGTTGAATTACGAAGGTTACATGGAGGTGTTACATAAGACAGTAGAAGAGCAACGGTCTTTTTTGCTTGTCCTTTTGAACGTCAATAACTTTAGCGGCTTTAAAAAAGATTCAGAAGATCCTTGGTGTACGGTAATCACAGGTACAGGTCAGATGATCAGCAATCATTTCACCGAAGCCTATGGCATATCCCGGTATGCAGGAGACCGATTTGCGGTCGTTTTGCCGGAGATACAGGATGTGGAAGAACGAATGTCGTCACTGTTATCCGTGCAGCTTCAAGGATTCCAGGTAAGCTACAGCATCTCTCTGTACCCGGAGATGTCGGATTCGTTGCAGCACTTTATGACGGTAGCCGAGGATAGGCTGCTTCAACAACAGCGCAGCAAGTGGCTGAAAAATGAAGAAGAAGTCTTTCGTTCCGAAAGACTAAGGGCCGTTGGTGAACTGGCCGCGGGTATGGCTCACGAAATTCGGAACCCGCTTACCGCAATTCGGGGATTCCTGCAGCTTTCCCGTGGACAAGCGTTTAATATCGCGCCATGGTATGAAGTGATTATGGGTGAGGTGACGAGAGTAACCGATCTGACAGCTGAATTTTTGCAGTTTTCCAAACCACATGCCAATCACATGAAGCCGGAACAATTGGGGCACTGCCTTGAACGAGTAATGTCTTTGACCGAGTCAGATGCGGCATCCCGTGGGCATCGTATTACGCTTGAAATGATTAATGAGCCAGTCGTGATCAACATGGATCGGGATAAGATTGTGCAGGTATTGATCAATCTGATTCGTAACGCTTTTGAAGCAATGACAGACCCTGGTGAGGTTCATATGGATTTGTTGCAGGAAGGAGATGCAGTACTCATTTCAATTACAGATACAGGAAGCGGCATTCCGGAAAATTCGCTATCCACAATCTTTAATCCCTTTTATACAACCAAAGAAGAAGGTACGGGACTTGGACTTGCACTTTGCCAGAAAATCGTTCAGGATCACAATGGTAAAATTACCGTCCATAGCGAAATGGGGGTTGGTTCCACCTTCACGCTTCATCTGCCCATGGAGACGTAAATCGTATAACTGACCCAGAGATAGCAATTAAATAGTCATTAAATAAAATCAAAAAAACGCCGCATGGGTCCTGAAGAACCCCGTGCGGCGTTTATATTTCGATTAACTAATGTGTGGATTCCACATCGGTTCAGATCAAACTATATTTGGTTTAACTAATCATTTACACGTAACGGAGAGGACAGAAAAAACCTGAAAAAGCGGAGCTAAAAGCTTTCTGAAAGAAAGCTACTTCGGAAGCATACATCTCGCCTTTATCACCGGATTTTCCCCTTGTGAAAAGGGAATCGATAAAATCTGGGGATGACAGCGATTGGAAGGTTATTCTGTCATCGTAGTGTCTGTGTAAATAATCATTAGTTCGACTTATTGAGCTGTCCCTGATGTAACTGATAGTAGAATCCTTGTTGCTGCATCAACTCGTCATGGCTTCCCCGTTCAGCAATCTGTCCATCATCAATGACGAGAATCTGATCGGCTTCACGAATCGTGCTCAGCCTGTGGGCGATGACAAAGCTGGTCCGGTCTTTCATTAATGTACGCATCGCTTCCTGGATCTTCATCTCTGTCCGCGTATCAATGCTGCTCGTTGCTTCATCCAGAATAAGAATGGCCGGATCAGCCAGAATTGCCCGGGCAATGGTCAGCAGTTGTCGTTGTCCCTGACTCAGGTTGCTTCCCCCGGAAATGATGGGGGTATCGTAGCCCTGTGGCAGTTTGCGGATGAACGAATGTGCATTCGCCAGCTCAGCCGCTTGTCTGATCTGTTCATCCGTTGCGTCCGGCTTGCCGTAGGCGAGATTCTCGCGAATGGTACCCGAGAACAGGTATGCATCCTGAAGTACAATGCCGAGTTGTCGACGGAGTTGATCCTTCTCCAGTTCCGAGATGTCACATCCATCGATGGTGATCCGTCCGCCTGTAATCTCGTAGAAACGGGGTAACAGGTTGATAATGGTTGTTTTGCCTGCGCCGGTGGGTCCAACAAGTGCAATCATCTCACCAGGTTTTGCAGTAAAATTGACCTTCTTCAAAATGTCTCGCTCCGCACTGTACCCGAAGGAGACGTCTTCAAATACCACTTTACCTTGAATCTGATCCAGTTGTTTCTTCTGTTCCTCCACGTATTCGCCAGGCGTATCCATAATGTGGAACACACGTTCAGCACCTGCGATTGCAGCCTGAATCAGATTGTACTGATTGGCCAGATCGTTGAGCGGCCGCTCAATCTGGCGGGAGTAAGCGAGAAAGCTGACGATCAGTCCGATAGACGTCAGATCATGATAAGCCATCCATCCACCTACAGAAGCCAGTATGGCAAACCCGATATTGTTCATCACGTTCATCGTAGGTCCAACCAAACCCGAAACGGTCTGGGCCTGTGTGCTGGATGTACGCAGTTTCTCATTCAGGTTCTGAAAATGCTGATGTGCTTGATCCTGACGGTTATAAGCCGCTACGACTTTTTGTCCAGCAATGGTCTCCTGAGCATATCCATTAAGTTCACCGAGTAACTTCTGCTGGGCGGTGAAGTGTTTACGTGTTCTCGAAGCGATCAGGCGAGTGGCGATGGTGATCAACGGTACAGTTATCAGACTGAGCAGGGTAAGCCGAACATCCAGTGCAAACATGATCGACAAGGAGCCAACGAGCAGGATGGCACTGGACATCAATTGGGTCACGCTTTGATTCAGCGTTGTAGATACGTTATCGACATCATTGGTGGCCCGGCTCATCAGATCCCCGCTTTGATTTTTATCAAAAAAGCTGACAGGCAGCTCTTGTAGTCGGGAGAACAACGCATGTCGCAGATCTTTAACGGTCAGTTGGGACACCCCAATCATGACATAGGATTGCGCCCACATCAGCAGTGAGCCAAGGACATAAACACTCAGCAAGAGGAGACATTCCTTCAGCAAACCCGCTGTTACTTTGGGCACAATATGTTCGTTAACGGCACGGCCGAGAAGGTAAGGTCCTGCCAGATTAAGCAGTGTTCCAAGAGCCGTCAGCACTAATGCAGCAATGACTCCTTTGCGATGACGTCCCATGTATGACCATACCCGGATGAGGGCGTGGCGTGCATTTTTGGCCCTGACTTTGGGAACAGGTCCTCTGCCCGCTGGTCCGGGTCTTCCTATCGGAGGCACGACGGTTTGTTGAATGGAGGAAGATGCAGGTTTAGCCAAATTGAACATCCTCCTTCCGTTGCTGCGAATAATAGATCGCTTGGTAGTGTGATGAATGAGCCATAAGGTCATCATGTGTGCCCCTGGCAACGATCTGTCCTTCATCAATGACATATATACAGTCCGCATCCTTCACGGAAGAGATCCGCTGTGCAATCAAAAAGGTCGTGCTGTCTTTCATCAAGGTCTGCAAAGCCTTCTGAATACTCGCTTCCGTACGCAGATCCACAGCACTGGTGCTATCATCCAGAATCAGCACTTCCGGTCGCATAAGCAGGGCGCGTGCAATGGAAATACGCTGTTTCTGCCCACCGGACAGATTGACCCCGCGCTGACCCAGTTCCGTGTCATACCCGTCTTTCAGTTTCATAATAAAATCATCCGCTGCCGCAGCTTGTGCCGCAGCACGCAATTCAGCATCCGTTGCACCGGGCCTGCCGAAGCAAATGTTATCCCGGATGCTGCCGCTGAAGAGGATGGATTCCTGTAGCACAATGGATACACAGCTGCGAAGATCCTGAAGATCCCAGTTGCGAACGTTCACTCCATTCACGAGCACTTCACCCTGCGAAGCATCGTATAGACGGGGAATCAGCTGCACCAGCGAGGTTTTGCCTGAACCTGTTGAACCGATCAAGGCCACTTTCTCACCTGGACGAGCTATCAGGTTAATGCCGGTAAGTGCATGGTCTCCGTCATAACGGAAAGATACGTCTCTGAACTCCACTTGACCGTCTGTGCGTGAGGAAAGGGAAGACGTTTGGTATGAATTCTGATCACGGGCAGACGGGGTTGACTGTACATTCCCGGAGTTGTCGGTTCCCGATTGGATATCCGGCTGTGTATGTAACACCTCGTTGATCCGGGCAGCAGATACCTTGGCGCGGGAGAAACTCATCATCATCATGCCGATGGACGTGAGGGACGAGAGTACAACCGTGACATAGTTGATAAAAGCAATCAGATCTCCAGCAGCAATATCGCCTCCGACTACCTGGAAACCTCCGAACCACAGCACCGCTACAATGGTAGCGTTCAGCATCAGGCTGAGCACGGGTGCATTCAGCGTTACAATACGCCAGGCTTTGACGGCGGTTGTAGTGTAATCTTCGTTGGATTGCTTGAAGCGCTTTTTCTCCAGACGTGCACGTGCAAACGCCTTGACGACTCGAATGCCAGCAAGATTCTCCTGAAGCACAGCATTGACCTGATCAAGCTTGCTCTGCACACTGGCGAACAGCGGATAGGATGCTTTTATCAGAATAAATAAAATAATAAACAGTACGGGTACAGTCAGAATAAGAATGAGTGCCAGCTTCACACTGATCGTAAACGCCATGATGATACTACCGATGATCAGCATCGGCGAACGGATAAACATCCGCAGCAGCATCTGTACAAAGATCTGCATCTGCGTAATGTCACTGGTCAGACGAGTGATCAGAGATCCTTCCTGAAATGTATCCAGATTACGGAAAGAGAAGGTCTGAATATGGTCGAACAGCTCCTGGCGCAGATCTGTGCCGTATCCCACGGCAGCTTTGCTTGAATAGAGTGTACACCCTGCGCCGCCAACCCAGCCGATTAATGCAACAAGTAGCATGATCAGACCTGTAGTCACGATATGGGGCAGATTCCCTGCAAGCACACCATCATCCACGATGCTGGACATCAGCTTGGGCTGGAGCAGGTCCATGGTTACCTCAAGTACCATGAGCAGCGGGGCGATGATCGCCGCCGACTTATACGGGGTCAAGAATCGTTTTAACGTCCACAATTAGGAAATCACCTCAGTTTTCATTGCGTAAGTGAATCAATTGGTGCGATGTTGCCAGTCTGCATCAACTCAGGATTCACGCAGGTTTTGGAGCATACGCTGTGCAAGCAGAGACATGATCCTTGATTCTTCCGGTGTAAAATCTTTCTGGGCCTGCTGTTCCAACTCCTGAATCACTTCTCTCAATTCTTGTAACGCGGAGCGCCCCTGATCCGTCAGATAGACCCGCAGACTGCGCAGATCCTTCGGGTCTGCTTCGCGTCTCACATAACCGGATGTTTCCATGCGCTTAAGCATGACGGTCACCGTAGCGGGACTGCGCTGAAGTTGTTCGGCCAGATTTTTCTGGGATTGGCCATCTTCCCGTTCAAGCTGGAACAACAAAGGGGGCTGCCCCGGATATATCTCGGGGTGGTTCACAAGTTTCTCATGAACCTTGTAACGTTTTAGTTTCACGAGTTCGGATAGCTGTCCCATTAACCGATCGTTTTGGACTGGGTTCATATCATCTACTCCATTTCTACCTTCATTCCATCTACTGAATACCAGACTTTTTGAACACGCAGATTTAGTTAGTCGACTAACTAAATCTTAAGTTTGATCTGACATATCGTCAAGTGAATACAGATCATTTATTTTGGACTGGAAATATTGACCTAAGATAAAATGATGTGATAAATTGATATTATCTAATTGTTAATAACATATTGTTAATAACAGAATGGAGTTTGTATATTATGACTTACGAGGGTTCCTTTGGAGGAAAAGCACCCGATTACCGGGAGGATCAGGATCAGATACATATCAGTGAACAACAGTTTCTGGAAACGTATAATGCTGGTGATTACGAACGTCCTTCCGTCACCGTGGACATGTTGGTCTTTACGATACGCAGTGAGGCTCAGGAGAACTATCGCAAGCTCGCGGAACCCGAACTCCAGTTACTGCTGATCCGGCGGGGTGGCCATCCCTATCTGGGACAGTGGGCGTTACCGGGTGGATTTGTCTCCATGCAGGAATCATTGGAAGATGCTGCTCGGCGGGAATTGTTGACGGAGACGGGGCTGGATGATATTTATTTGGAGCAACTGTACACCTGGGGAGATGTGGAGCGAGATCCGCGTACACGGGTCATCAGCTGTTCCTATATGGCGCTGGTGGATAGCAGCGAGTTGGAGCTTCAGGCTGGCGATGATGCCAGTGAGGCCAATTGGTTTCGGGTGGAACAGCGACTTCTGGAAGAGAAACGCCATATCCATGAGCGTGGACGTGTGACAGAACGCAGGCTGCAGTTGATTTTGACCAATGGAACAGAAGAGTTATCGGCAATTGTTGAGACGAAAGAAACAATAGAAGGAAAAGTACGGAGCCATCGTTTGACGTTGGGGGAGGTTCAGGGGATTGCATTTGATCATGCCAAGATCATTCATTATGCGCTTGAGCGTCTGCGATCCAAGATCGAGTACACGGATATTGCATTTAATCTGATGCCGGAGACGTTTACGCTGACTGCACTTCAGAAAGTACATGAGATCATCAGTGGCAAAAAACTGCTGGCTGCCGCTTTCCGGCGCAAAATCGCCGATTGGGTCATTGAGACAGGAGAGTATGCGAGCAGTGCCGGTCATCGACCATCACGCTTATACAGATTGAATCCAGAGAGACAGAACTTATAGAAGATGGTGTGCATCACTGAAATCGAATGAAGTCATTCAAGATGTTTGCGGGATGATTGCATACATGAGGAGCATGTAAAGAGGGGATATGGATGGAAAAGTTTACGTTTTTCTGGCGGACTGCATCTCCGTTCTCACAGTGGCACCCGGCGGATTTTACCGTGAACGGGGTTCACTACACGAGTGCGGAGCAATACATGATGCACCAGAAAGCACTGTTGTTTGGTGACCAGACCATCGCAGACAAGATTCTGAAGGCAAGCTCTGCTTCGGTGCAAAAAAAGCTGGGCAGACAGGTCGCAGGTTTCGACCGGACGTTATGGGAAGCTGAGTGCCAGCGCATAGTTTACGAGGGTAATTGGGCCAAATTTACACAAAATGAAGAACTGCTAACCGCGCTGCGCGCCACTCGTGGAACGACTCTTGTGGAAGCAAGTCCCGATGATCGCATCTGGGGTGTGGGACTGGCGGAGGAAGACCGGCGTATTCGCAATCGAAGAACATGGCGGGGAACCAACTGGCTGGGTGAGATTTTGACCCTTCTAAGAGAAGATATAGGATGTGATTCAGATGAGTGATCAACAACAGGATAAAAACAATAGCAACAAAAAAAATAGTAGTGGGCGTTATAGCCACGAGAGTAAACTCGGTAGATCAACTGGTAATGGTGGCTCCAATTCACGTTCCAAGCGGGCTAATATCGCACAGCAGACGTTGGCTATTTTGGATGAAGGGCAATACGTAAATGGGTATGATCGCAAGGTTAAGATAGGTACCGATGTGCAGCAAGCCATCCGAAATTCGGCGTTATACCGTCCAGCAGAATTGTCCGCGCTCAGAGAAAAGCTTCGTACAGAAGCTTACGTTGGAATTCAACCCACGGCCCCATCCGCTGGAGTTGAGGCTGCACCGGGTCGCATTGAAGTTACTGGCGAGACTACACTTGGAGCTGCTTTACGTTTGACGGTAGCTGAAGGAAGAGAAGATGTGGTCTGTCTGAACTTTGCATCGGCGAAAAATCCTGGCGGCGGTTTCCTTGGTGGAAGTCAGGCACAGGAAGAGAGTCTGGCCCGAGCGACAGGACTATACCCGTGCATCACACAAATGGATGAAATGTACGAGTACAATCGCAAACAGCGATCGGGTCTCTATTCGAATTATATGATCTATTCACCGGATGTTCCGGTGATCCGGGATGACGAAGACCGATTGCTGGACAAATATTATGTATCATCATTCATTACTGCGCCAGCGGTGAATGCGGGTGTGGTGAAAGAGCGTGGAGAAGCGGATGATCTACAGATTGAGTCCGTGATGAAGGAACGTATTCGTTATATTCTGGACGTGGCTGCTACGAATGGTCATCGGTCGATTGTTCTCGGTGCATACGGTTGCGGCGTATTTCGTAATGAACCGGCAGTGGTGGCGAAGTATTTTCATGATGTGTTAGTGGGAGAGGGATTTAAGGACTCCTTTGAACTAATTGTATTTGCTGTATATGATCGATCCGCAGGTCAGAGAACTTTAAAGGCATTTCAACGTTTTTTGGCAGAGGGCTAATTAAGTAGAACAAAGGATGTAGCTCGAAGAAGGAAGCAGGACAAAAGGAGATGAATGCGATGCAGTTTCATGAGAGAGAACAGGATTTATTTGAACTGGGGGATGAGTACACGCTTGCACACTGCATATCAGCCGATGCAAGGATGGGCAAGGGCATTGCGGTACAGTTTCGCGAGCGATTCGGTTTGGAAAATCTTCAAGAACAGGCCAAACAAGAGCCACTTGAGATTGGACGATGTTATCCGGTAGGACGGACGCTGAATCTGGTCACCAAGGCCAAGTTCTCCAATAAGCCGACGTACCAATCGTTGACTAATGCGGTAGAATCCATGCGGGACGTATGTGTGATGGAAGGTATTACGAAACTGGCTATGCCCCGAATAGGATGCGGGTTGGACAGGCTGAAATGGGAGAAGGTCAATCCGATTATCCAGGAAACTTTTGCTGATACGGATGTTGAGATCATTGTCTGTACACTGTGAGCACACATGGTGGAAGAGGATGGACTGCAGCTTGCAGGCAGAGCCAAAGCAAAAAACCTCAGCTTTGAGGGGAATAGAGTGTAAGTATGATTCATACAAACGCTGTTCCGATCTCAAAGTGAGGTTTTTTTGTTGTTTTTTATAGATGATAGGTATCAGATGTACGGGACACTTTATTTTTTGGAGAACATTTCTTTGGCTTCATCCATGGCCATTTTATTACCGATCGATGAGTAATCGAGCCAAGGTTGTGCTCCAATCGGGTAGACGTGACCGGCTTTGACTGCTTTCAGACCTTGCCAGATCGGATTATTTTGCAGCTCCTTGAACATGGTCTGGGCTTCATCATCCGAATTCACAACCACAAAGATCGCATCTGCATCATAGTCCGGCAATATTTCACGGGAGACGACTTGATACGGTTTAGTCGAATCGATATCTGTGATCCCTTTGGCAGGAGTCAGACCGAGATCCTCATACAAAATGGGACCCATGGGACGACGTGTACTGAACACACGTAATTCCTTGGCAGTAACACGGATCGCCATTACTGTTCCATCACCAATCTTGTCTTGAATCAGAGATTTCACTTCTTCCGTTTCGGTCGCGTAGTCCTGAATGTATTGATCGGCTTCCTTCTCGCGATTCACGAGTTTGCCAATGTCTTTCAGATGATCGCGCCATGTACCGTCATCCAGATTGAAGACATGCACCGGAGCAATTTTTTCGAATTTGGCAATATCACCACCGGAGAATTCTTCGTCCAGATAGATCACATCGGGTTTCAGGGCAAGCAAAGCTTCCATATCCGGGTCTTTAACCGGACCAAGTGGCGTTGTATTTTGAAGTTGATCAGCAACATGGGACAGGAAGCCTTTGGCTTCGCCACCGATAACGGAACCAACTGGAGTAATACCGAGAGACAGCAGATCATTGGTCAGATGGATCGACATGGAGGCAATACGTGGCTCTCCTGAACTTGCACTGTTGTCCTGATTGTTGCTTGAAGTATCCGTGGACGAACCGCCAGAAGCAGATGATGAATTATTGGCCGTTCCACAGGCTGCGAGCACAAGCACTAGACAGATACTCATGACAAGCATAAGATTTTTCTTTAACATGGGTAGTCACATTCTCCTTGAACATCTCTTGGATGTCTTTATTGTTTTTTGAAAAAAAAGATCACTTGCTTCGTACTAAAAGGTACAAAAAGTAAGGTGCACCAATCGCAGCAACCACCACGCCTGCCGGAATGGCGTTAGGCTGAAAGATCGTTCGCCCGATCGTATCGGCGGTCACCAGAATAACCATACCGATGAGCCCGGCAGCAGGGATCAGATGCCGATGCATCGGACCGACAAGCCTGCGCGCCAGATGTGGTGCCGCCAGACCGATAAAGCCGATCCCGCCAGCCATCGATACACTAACGGCAGACAAGGCCACGGCGCAGAGCAGCAAAATAATACGCTGGGATCGGACAGGTGTCCCGATACTGGTTGCGGCAGCATCTCCAAGATTGAAGGCATCGAGCGTTTTGGATCGACTCCAGATGTACGAGATACATAACACCACCCAAGGAAGCAATGCTTGCACATGAATCCAATCCCGGCCCCAGACGCTTCCTGCCAACCAGCGAGCGGCAAAGGAATAGGTGTCTTCATCCAGACGCAGGGACAGGTAGAGTGTCAACGCATGGAACCCGGCCGCTACCGCGATTCCCACCAGAATCAGCTTAATGGGTGATACGCCGTTGTGCCGATCATAGGACAGCAGCATGATGATCAGAGCGGCGGCAACACTGCCTGCAAAAGCAAACAACGGGATCAGCAAGGCCACAGAGCCATCCATTGTAAAGGAGAGACTAACAAACACCATTAGTCCAAATGCTGCCCCCGCATGTAATCCCAGAATACCCGGGTCCGCCAGTGGATTGCGGGTAATCCCTTGCAGGGCTGCTCCAGCAATACCAAGTCCTGCTCCGGCCAGTACAGTTACAAGGATGCGAGGAAGTCGGTAATCAAACAGTACAATTTGATCATCCGAACTGCCATTACCAAACAAAGTCTGTAACACAGCCACTGGGGAGAGACGAATGGTTCCCGTGTTCAGGCTGATCACAATAACGGCAATGGCGATGCAGAGCAGCGTGATACTGACAACTATCGAACGTTTACCTCGTGAGGGTGTATTAAAATTCATCGCTACAAGGCCCTCCTTTCTTTACGGGCCAGATAGAGGAAGAACGGTACACCGACAAAAGCGACCATAATGCCTACCGCGAGTTCCTCGGGCGGGTTCACGATGCGTGAGCCCAGATCGGCGAGCACCAGTAATATCGCTCCAAGCAGAGAAGACATCGGAATGATGAGTCGATAATCCACACCCACCAGTTTGCGTGAGATATGGGGGATGACAAGTCCGACAAATCCAATCGAGCCTACTGCCGACACGGACACACCAGCCAGCACAACAACCGCTGCGAGGGCAAGAAACCTCGTCCAGCGCAGGTTGATCCCGAGATTAATCGCCACTTCTTCACCGAGTGACATAAGCGATACACGCCGGGCGAGTGGCATGATCAGTACTAGTGTGGCGAGCAGCACGGGAAGAATAAGCTTGAGATGCCGCCATTCTATTCCGCCAAAACCTCCCGCATACCAGAAGGCCAGATCCTGACTCAGGTCAAAATAAATGGCAACTCCTGTGCTGAGCGAGGTTAACATGGCTGCAATAACGGCTCCGGCAACGGTCAGTCTGATGGAATTCAGACCACCAGGTGCTGCCATTCCAAGCAGGAAGATAAGCAGTGTGCCGAGAACAGCCCCCAGGAATGATAAAAACATAATCCAGCCGTACGGCAGTCCGGGCCAAAAGGCAAAGCTCAGTGCTACGACAAAAGTGGCTCCAGCATTGATGCCCAGAATGCCCGTGTCTGCCAGCGGATTACGCGTAATACCTTGCATTAAAGCTCCTGCAACGGCAAAGGCAGCACCGATAATAACCGCGGCAAGGACACGAGGCAGCCGCAGTTCATGAATAATCTGATGTGGTGTCAAAGCTGGGTTGTACTGAAATATGGCAGCCCATACGGTTTCCAGCGTTAACCCTTTGGCACCTAAAGAGATTGCGACAAACATACTTAGCAGCAGTATGGCTATGGCAGACAAAAACGTCAGCCCAACGGTCACTGCAGTTTTTTTTGAATTAGACGGACGATGTGGCAGTCCCGGATGTTGAATACGGGTCACTCCTTTGGTACCAACAACGCATTTCATTGTTATTGATTATCATTATCAATTAGTGATCATTATAGAATCTTAATTCAGGCCCGTACATGGCATAAATTAAGATTCTGGAGATGGACATTTTTTAGATTACAAAAGTGAAGGTTTGTTCGTCAACATAGAGAGCGCTTCATCGAGCTGGATGTTGATGGAATATGGAGCATATACGACCCATGAGTTCCAGTCGATGAGATGTACACGTCCGTTTTTTACCGCAGGATGGCTGTTCCATAGTGGATTCGAAGCCATCTCTTTCAACAGTGTTGCCTTTTCATGCATAGAATTAATCGCCAGTACTAGCACATCTGCCTCCAGTCCGTCCCATTCCCCTGGTGTGAAGGGCAGCCAGTTGAATCCAACGCCGGGAGATTTGCCAGCCAGTTCGGTCTGAATCCGCTGAGGAGCGGCCAATTGCAAGGTTCGATAAAAGACATGTCCGAAGTTGCGATGGCTGTACATCCGTGGACCTTTAGGCGTTAACGTGCCAACGGCAACGGTGATGTCCCCGACGAATTCCTTGATTTTTTTGCGTGCACGCTCTGCCTTGCGTTCATGTCGATCCAGCCAATCTGTGGCTGCTTGGGTACGATCCACTATGGATGCAATCTGATGCAGATGACCAAAGACGTCTGTCTGGTTCCAGGGAATCGTGATGATGGGGGCGATATCGCCAATATGCTCCATCGCTTTGGCAGCTGCATTGTCCTTGGTCAGAATCAATTCAGGATTTACATCCAGGAATGCCTGACGTCCCTGTTCCCACGGTTCATAAGCGTGGAAGGGCAGTGCCAGCGATTTGGGCATATGAGGCAGGTGGCCCTGAATCTGAGCTGCACATGGCGTGATGCCAAGTGTCATCAGGTGGTCCGTGTATGGATAGGAGAGCGACACGATATTCCGATGGACCTGCTTCGCATAGGAAGTGGGGGCATATCCAGCATGGTTCCGGAAACGTCGGCTGAAATAGAATTCGTCACGGTAACCCACTTCACGAGCCACATCACGGATACGCAGATCGGAAGTGAGCAACAATTCCTTGGCCCGGTTCATACGCAGATGAGTGATGTATTCAATCGGATTTTTCTGCATGCGGCTCTTGAATAGCTGCGAGTAATAGGATGGATGCATTTCAGCCAGTTCAGCCAACTTTTCCAGCTTGATCTCGTGCATGTAGTTTTCGCGCATGTATTGCAGGGTGGACCTGAGCCACTGTTCGGGTTCATCCTGTCCAGCCACTACGTCAGTCTGGTCTTCTTGAGGCCAGAGTATATGTAACAGTTCTGTCAGGAGGAGCTGTGCCTTCAGGCCTGTTTCCAAACCTTCGTTGGTTAATTGTGTAAGCTGTGCGGCAATGCGCTGTATACCGTAAAATGGGCCCTGAATCCAGCCTGTAACAGGTGAACTGAGCTCACGTTCGTAGATTCGTCTGGCTTTTGTCTTCTCCGTAGCCCGATACAGATCAAAGTGAATGATATACAGTTCAATATCATGGTCTTCATCTCCGATCAGTTCAATTGCAGTTCCTGGTGTGCACAGACAAGCTGATTTGCGAACCACGTGGGATTCGGTCTCATTCATGATCAGTTGGCCTGTGAATTTGTGCATGTATATGAAGGTATGATGAGCTAGCTCAGTTGTGGACCAGCGCCATTTCCCACGGGTTATTATATGTTCTGCCTGACGAAGTTCAATCAGGGTATCATTCAGGAAGGCATCCAGGCCTGCCCGGGTTGAGGATTCCTTTGCTGCATTGGGACTTGTCTGCTGATGTAACATGTGTGGATTCATGCCGCTGTGGGTGGTACCGGGAATGGTAGTCATGGTGCTATGCGACCGCCTCTCTTTTGAACAGTTAGATAATGATTGAATCTGGAACTTACCATATTTTCTTGGACCTGTAGGTCTTTCTTGAACAACTATTGATGCGTTTTGCATGATGTTATGATTACTGGCTGCCTTGTCCAAAGCGCGTTTGCAGTATAGTCAGGGTTTTATGAATAGCACACGGGTATGATCCCGTTATCAGATGTGATCGATAGTTTAACCAGATTGTCGCTAGTTACAAGTATGTTTAGGGACAAGACTTCTTGGCCCTAGTCTGCTGATAATCTTAGCAAATCTACTGGAGAATTGAAATGTACACAGATATGTTCGAGGCCCTGATGAGCTTGAATTCTATCTGAAAGCACATAATCGAAATCGTTTTCTGACGTAAGCGTTTCTTTTTGGTAAAATAAAGGGGATAACATGTTGGCCTGATCTGAATCATGAACCTTTTCAACTCAAATTGCAGTAGGGAGGCTTTAATATGACAGAAGTAGTGGGACGGGACAAAGTACGCTGGGGCATTATGGGCACGGGATGGATTGCATCCCAGTTTGCAAAGGATTTGGAGCATGCCGGGAACGCAGAGAAAGCAGCGGTAGGTTCACGGACAGCGGGAAGTGCGGAGAAGTTTGCAGCTGAATATGGTTTTGCACGCGCTTACGGTTCTTATGATGAGATGCTTCAGGATCCTGAGGTAGATATTATCTATGTGGCCACACCTCATCCTGTGCATAAGGAGAATGTAATGGCTTGTCTGGAGGCAGGTAAAGCGGTGCTCTGTGAAAAGCCGTTTACGATGAATGCGCGTCAGTTGGAGCAACTGGTGGAGACGGCACGGGAGCGCAACCTTTTCCTGATGGAAGGGATGTGGACACGCTTTTTGCCACCAATCGCTCAAGCCAGAGCATGGATTGCAGAAGGACGAATCGGTGAAGTACGTTTGCTCCAGGCAGACTTTGGATTCCGTGTTGGCTGGGAGCCGGAAGGAAGGTTGCTTAATCCGGATCTGGGTGGGGGCGCATTGCTGGATGCAGGAGTGTACCCGATTTCTTTTGCTTCGATGATCTTTGGCGAACAGCCCCAGCATGTATGGAGTACGGCCAATATCGGTGAAACGGGTGTGGACGAGCAGTTTTCCGTGTTGTTGTCCTTTTCCGAGGGACGTTCTGCATCACTGAGTGCTGCCATTCGTCTGAACCTCAGCAATGAAGCCGTCATATACGGTACGGAAGGCAAGATTCGTCTACCTTTATTCCTGGCGGGCAAAGAAGCCTATCTGCATGTGAATGGTCAGGACGAGCCTGAGAAGTTCACGGATGATCGAACATGTATTGGTTATGCTTTTGAGGCAGAAGAAGCGGGACGTTGTATCCTCGAAGGTCGGACGGAGAGCAACACCATTAAACTGGACGAATCCCTGGAAATCATGAAGCTGATGGACACGATTCGGGGCCAGTGGGGATTGCGTTACAAATCGGAGTAACAGACAGGAGCTGACGTGTGATGGTGAAGATTCTGATATCCGGGTTTGAACCTTTTGGCGGGGATGCGGTGAATCCGACGGGGGCATTAATGGAGGCTCTTGCGAACGAAGTAATCGAGGGTGCTGAGCTAAAAACAGTACTGTTGCCCGTGCACTTCGATGAATGTGCAGACCTGCTGATCGCAGAGATGGAAGCCTATCGGCCAGATGTAGTCATCGCCTGTGGGCTGGCCAAGGGCAGAACATCCATCACACCGGAGCGAATGGCCGTGAATGTCAAAGATATTCCGCCGGGCTCATACGCGGATAACCAGGGGCAACGTCCTGTGGACGAGCCAATTGCAGATGGCAGCCCGGACGGTTTGTTCTCCACGTTGCCCATACGTGCCATGGTGAATGACATGTCCGCAGCAGGTATTCCCGCTACCGTGTCCAATACAGCAGGTACATATATCTGCAACAACACGATGTACCGGTTACTGGATCACATTCGAGTAGGGAAACTTCCAATCCGTGCCGGATTTGTACACTTTCCCGCCTCCACAAAGATGGCTGTGTTGCAGCCTTCCGTTCCTTCGCTACCTACTCACATGATGCTGGATGCGCTACGGATTATGATCCGCACGGTTGTAGCTGATTCGTAGGGGATGGTTGGATTCGTAGACCGCAGTTGTGAAAGGGAGAGCTGTGGGTTGGGAATGGGTTACAGTAGGGTTCAAGATGACGTGGAGAGCGTGGAGTTGCAAGGGTTTCTTTCTGCTTCGATCTTGGGTTGAGTAGAGTGATAGATATGAGTATAGATATGAAGTTGAATATAGAGTGAAAAAAGAGCTGTCCCAACGTCATTTGTCTGACGTTAGGGGACAGCTCTTTCTATTTTGTGTGTCACGTGTAGACAAACATGGTTAGTAAGGCCACTAGTTTGCAGCAAAGTACCTTGATGCAAGTATTTCGCCTAGACTCTAAAACCGTAACCACGAACCAAAAACCGCAAACGGCCAATTCGAAACCCGAAATCCGAAACTACAAACTCGAAACCCGGTAAGGCTTATATAACTTTTGCTGGAAAGTAGGGACTCAGCGAAATAGGTGCGGGGGAGTTTAAGGATAGACTCCGATTCGTGAGCCTTCTAAGCTTCTGAATACGACCTTTATTAACCCGAAGTAACCAAGCCCTTAAAAAAACAAGACATTAGAACACGACCATCACCCTGGCTAGCTAAGAGTTGTATCCACGAATGTACCCTATGCAGAACTTTAACGAATCGAGCGCACGCTATTCGCTGGAAATACGCACATACTAATTTCTAACGACTTTCGAATACCCCGGATAGGCTTCAACGAAGCTTGCTCCTCAGAACACCGTGGGACGGACTATAATGAACCGAGTACACGCTATTCGCCGAAAATCTGCACATTCCAATTTCTAACGAATTGTAGAAGCGTTATTGTGTGGAATGAAGCGAGTTTATCGGTGATATGACCGATTTCTAGCTAAATAGAGTGTCTGGGATTCTTTAGAATTCTCATACCACGTTATTCGGCTAAATAAGATGTGCTGTGTTCTTTAGATATAGAGCGAAGAGAAAATAACTCAAATTAAATCAAAGTTAGATTCGCAACAGATCAAGGTCGAACTCAGGAACGAGTCCTTCTTTCATGGCACGACCAAGCAGTGCAGTGATTGCACCGTAACCATCATCACCCAGGTTGGCGCTGAACTCATTAACGTACAGTCCGATATGCTGTGCAGCTACGTCAGGGTCCATTTCTTGAGCATGTTCCATAACGTATGTTCTCGACTCATCCGGGTGCGCCCATGCATATTCAACGGAGGCGCGTGCCCATCCGGCGAGGGCATGAGCATCCATGTTGCGACGTGCAATGATCGCTCCAAGCGGAATTGGAAGACCCGTATCACTTTCCCACCAGTTACCAAGATCCGTCATCAGTTTGAGATCATAGTTCTGGTACGTGAAGCGTGCTTCATGGATAACAAGTCCGGCATCGATCTTGCCGTCTCGCACAGCAGGCATGATCTGGTCGAATGGCATGACTACAATCTCGCCTACACCGCCGGGAACATTTTGCGCTGCCCACAGACGGAATAATAGATATGCTGTCGAGCGTTCACTTGGCACAGCAACTCGTCGTCCAGACAGATAGGCTGGATCGGTCGTACCATTTGCGGTCAGAACCAAAGGACCACAACCTCTGCCAAGTGCGCCTCCAGCAGGAAGCAGAGCATAGTCAGACAACACGTATGGCAGTGCTGCATAAGATATTTTCATCACTTCAGGTGTGTCAGGTCCATCGGGATTTGCCGCCAGACCATTGGTAATATCAATATCAGCATATCGGACATCCAGCTCAGGTGCGCCTGGGATCAACCCGTGCACCCACGCGTGAAAGATAAATGTATCATTTGGACAAGGGGAAAATGCAATTTTCATGATGTAATAACCTCCCGTAAAATGGAACTTGCAGTCTGAAGCGCATCGAGGGCATCCTTGATGCGCCAAGCGTCGCGGTCGCGTGGACCGACCGCGTTAGATATGGCCCGCAGTTCGAGTGCTGGCACGCCGAACTGCTGGGCAGCTGTTGCCACGCCGAAGCCTTCCATGCCTTCGGCGGCGGCATCCGGCACGCGGCGCAATAGCTCCGCGGCCGTCTCCGCTGTTCCGGTCGCCGTGGACACGGTGACCGCAGTGCCTCCGCTGACAGCGAGCCCAGCCTGCTGCAGCTCATGGCGCAGGCGAGCGGCAAGCTCCGCGTCCGCCGCCACAATGGACGAGCCGAATCCGAGCTCGTCCACACTAAGGAAGCCATCTGGCGTCTGCGAGCCCAGATCGGCAGCAACCATGGCGTCGGCTACCACGAGGGAGCCGACGTCTGCCCGGCCGGGGAACCCGCCGCCGATGCCGGCACTGATCACCAGCATGTAGGCTGGTGAAGATCCGGCTCCGGCAAGGGGCCCCGGCCTTGAAGATGTGGCAGATGCCTGTGCCACATCGGATGGGCTTGGCGCAGTAGAACCTTGCGCCAAAGCCCTTGTGCTTGCAGCCGCTACGGCATATGCCAATGTAGCGGCTGTTCCTGCTGCGGCCGAGGCTGGGCCAACGCCCGCAGCAATGACGTCAAATCGTTCCGCGGCCGTATCTCCCAAACCGCGGAGGACCGCATCTTTCTCCGCATCAACCGCGGTTACAATTAACACACGTTGTGATGAATTTGCTTGGACCGGACTTATATCTGAAGTGTTTATTTCCCCGGTTAAATCCCTGTGGTGTCCACTATTTTCGAATAATGCGTTTGGTTTATTATTCAGATCTTCATCCTGTCTATGTTCATTCATCTCGGATTCTCCTTATGAGGTATTAGAAGTGTAACATATGCCTCCATAGTATCTTTCTTACAGCAAGCTTCTAGTTACACTTCTTAGGGTTATTACTTACTTCTATATTTTCGTGTAAATGTATAGTTCAGCTTATATAAATGGAATTCGGGCATATATTTGTCCACTACAAAAGGACATTTACCTTCATTTTGTCTTTCAAAGAGTGGACACTTTTTCTAAAAAGATACTATATCCATCCAGGAAAATGAAACACTATATATAGATGTTTTCAGATATAAAATTAAAAATTATCTATATGTAGAAATCAAACTCCAGAGTGCTTTCTCATGTCTGTGTCCACCCTTTGAAAGACATATCTACAATATGTATGCTCAGTGCGGACAGCACGAGTTGGCACTCCAAACGAACAGATAAACGATTAAAAAGGCTGAAGACTGCCCCGACTCAATTAACGCGAATCATATATCGACCTTCTGATTTTTTAAACCAACAAGTCAAACGAATAACGGACCCAGTCTACACACGATCACTGAATAGTAGCTCAATTTATGCAAACCCGAATTTAAAGCAAGTACATAGTCTCGCTAACTCTAATATAGCTACCTGCTAAACAGCCAGCTACTGTACAGACAATAGATCTATAACGTAAGACAACATATATAACGCATAACAGAACGAACAACCAATCAGATTAAACGCGCACAAAAGTAACAAAGATACAGTGATTATTGAACAATATTTCATCTCCATCATAACGGAAGGGGAAAGACCTGAACAACCTTTACATGTAATTCTGTCAAAGCGGTAAAGCAAAGGTTTTGGGTAGCTAGCCGCATCACTTCTTCAAGTAGCCACATCTAGTCACATCTAGCGACATCGCTTCAGATAGCCGTTTTGCATCACTTCATGTGAATGCCACTCCTGATACGATCACCGTCCTAAACCGGAATGAACCTGCTTCCCAAAATTATATATGTCATTTGAACCATATAACCTCTCTTTATTAACGTACTCCCAATAAAACAAGAAGTCAAAGTCAACGGTTGACAATTCGATTTAACTGTATTAATAATAGTAGTACAGTTAATACACCTAAGAGTTGAATAGTACAGTACTATAGTTGTACAGCTTAGGTAACGCCTTTTTACACCTAGATATTTGCACATACACCTCAGATACAGTCATTTAAAACCCATAGGGTATTTCACACATTTACAGAAAGGAGGTGCGGGATGTTCGAATTAGATGTACGCAGCCGTAAGGCGATCTACGAGCAACTAGTGGACAAAGTCAAAGAAATGATCGTATACGGTATTCTAAAGCCCGACGAGCAGCTTCCTTCCGTTCGTGCGTTATCCACGCAGCTGACCGTAAATCCAAATACGATTCAGAAAGCGTATCGCGAGCTTGAACGTGAAGGTTACATTTATTCTTTGAAGGGAAAAGGGAGCTTCGTATCATCGTCTGTGGAACATCCGAATGAAGCCATGAGAGATGAGATCAGAGAGTCTCTGGTGAAGTTGATTGCAGAAGCTTCGTATTCCGGTTTGACCAAAGCGGATATGACGCTTTTGTTTGAGGAAGCGATGGCCCGTATAGAGAAGGAGGAGCCTCATGATTGAGCTGAATCAAGTCGTCAAAGCGTTTGAGCAGGAAAAGGCAGTGGATGGCGTAACGATGAACATACATAAGGGGTCGATCTATGGTTTGCTCGGTTCCAACGGGGCAGGCAAGACTTCGCTGCTCAAAATGATGGCTGGCATTTACCGTCAGGACAGCGGGACTGTTCGTATCGAGGGTACTGAGATTTATGAAAATATGGATCTCAAAGGCCGCACAATTTTCATGGCAGATTCGCCGTACTTTTTTCCGCAATCTTCAATAACTCAGATGGCTGCATTTTATCGTTCCGTATATCCGCGCTGGAATGAGGAACGGTTCAAGCAACTGGCTACCGTGTTCAAACTGGATGTAAAACGCAAGTTGCATCGCATGTCCAAAGGTATGCGCCGTCAGGCAGCCGTATGGCTGGGACTTAGCTGTATGCCTGAAGTGCTGCTTATGGATGAGCCGATTGACGGCCTCGACCCGGTCATGCGCCAGCAGATCAAAAACCTGCTGTTCCAGGAAGCAGCTGAGCGTCAAGTAACCATTGTCATCTCGTCGCACAACTTGCGTGAGATCGAAGATCTGTGTGACCATGTGGCGATTATGCACAAAGGCCGAATTATTGTAGAGAAGGATCTTGATGATCTGAAGGCCGATACGCATAAAATCCAGGTTGCTTTCCGCCACCCGGACCATGCGAAAGCCATGGATGAGCAGATTGATATCTTGCATGAAGAGAAACGGGGAAGTGTATCCCTGTACATTGTCAAAGGCAACCGACAACAGGTAACCGATCAATTCCGTATACATGATCCGTATCTGCTGGATGTACTGCCTTTGACGCTCGAAGAAATCTTTATCTATGAAATGGAGGACGCAGGGTATGATATTCAACCGATTGTTCTGTAACCGGGGCATCCTGATCCAAAATTTCAGACAGCATGGATGGATAGGCATTTTATATCTCATCACATTGTTGTTCTCACTTCCGCTATATATCGCTACCGAGTACAGGGACGTGCCACAACAGATTACAAGTTTGTTTCAGGCCAATGGTGAAGTGCAGATTTTGTTCGCCATCACACTCCCCGTAGCGGCTGGAATCTTTCTGTTTCGGTATATTCAGTCCGGTGCACCTTCTGATCTGTTCCATAGTTTGCCGTTACGTCGTAAACATCTATTAACGGTTAACTTGTTGACCGGATATGCCATGATTTTGCTTCCAATCTGGATTACAACTGCAATTACCGGCTGGGTATGGGCAGTACTGGATCAACCTGCTTTTCTGTTTGATGGCAGTACGATCTGGATGTGGGGCTTGAGTATGAGCATCTACTCGCTATTTATGTTCATGCTTACTGTGGCGGTTGGCATGTGCATCGGGCAATCTGTGTTGCAGGGGCTTACCGTATACGCGCTCCTCTTGTTACCTGTTGTCGTATGGTTCATTATGTCACTTCATCTCCAGCATTATTTGCTTGGATATCCGTACGATGAATTGGGACGTAATGCGGAAGAAATGTCACTTGTTCTTCGCATGGCTTCAATCAGTTATGCTCCTATCACTAATGGAGAACTTATAATCTATTCGATATTCGCAATCCTGTTTGTTCCTCTGAGTTATGTGCTCTATGCGAGAAGACAGGTTGAATCTGCTACGCAAGCAGTTACGTTTACTCTTGTAAAACCTATATTCCGATTTGGTTTAATGTTTACGTTGGTTCTGATTGGCGGAGCTTACTTCACGATTATTGCTCCAAGAGGATCAGCTGGATGGGGAATATTCGGATATATTCTTGGTGGAATTGTAGGTTATATCGTTGCCGAGATGATTATTCGCAAAACATGGCTGATCTGGAGCAGCAGGCTGCTGCCCAAGCTGATTCTATATGGTATCATCGCTGGATTGGTACTGTACGTACCTATTGCCGACTGGAATGGATACGCTGCGCGAGTGCCTGAATTGAACAAGGTGAACAGCATCAAGCTTGGTGGGGAGAGTTATACCTACAGTAACGGTGTCACTCAGAAAAAGGACGATGCTCACCTCTATTCTAATGATCCGGAATACATGGGGGCAGTTATCGCTCTTCATCAAAAAATTGTGGATTCCGATCTTCCTATACTGAATGACCCAATCAATCCAGGTATGCGTAACGATGAGTATGTATTTATTAACTACAAGCTGGATAACGGCAAAGTGATGAAACGTAAATATTATATTCCAGAAGCCGAATTTCATCAGGAATTAATGGCTCTGAAACAGTCCCAGGATTACAAAAGAGTCGCCTTTGAAACGTATAAGCTGGAAGAGGATGCATTAAGTTTTGGCATTCGCTCTGCCATTAGTTCATACCGAAAGGTGTATATTAGCAATCCGGAGCAAGTCCGTGAATTCAAGGAACTCTTGAAACAGGACATTTTGGATCAGACCTATGAAGAACAGCGCTCTTCGTGGCAGTCGTTTGCTTACGCGGAGATGAATCAGGACTCGTCTTCAAAAGATCCATTCCAACCAAAAGAGATGTGGAATTTTGAGATCAAACCTAGCTATGATCGGGTATTGGCTTGGCTGAAGGAGAACAAATTATACGATCAGTTGCTTGTCCAAGCAGACGAGATTATCTCCGCACAGTTTGCGAAGCAGGAGATCAACAGTCCGGGTTTTCTTCAGTGGGCGAATCCGCAGCCAGAATATATCGATGGGAGTCTAAGCATCAAGAAGCAGGTCGCAACCCAAAACAAAGAAATCATTAGCGATTTGCTCAAACGTCAACGGTCTGGTTATAAAACAGAGAAAGATACCATCTACCAGATCAAGTTGAATGTAACTCGTGGCGAGAACATCTACATGATGCTGAAAGAAGAGGATCTGACCGAGGCAATGAAAGCTATTTTGGTCAATCAATAAGTTGAGCTGTATACGTTGTTGATTAAATGCGGGAAGGGTTCTCCCGTTGATCAAAGGTTTGATATTAGGACAGTGAAACCAGATTTACTTGACCAGATACAGCGAATGGAATATATTAGAAAAAGGAAAGGTTCGAGCGACTCGTTCAATCGAATCTCATATGGAACGGCTTATGAGGGAAGCACCCGTAAGAGCAGGCAATTGCCTGACTTGCGGGTGCTTTTTTGTCGTTCGCTGATTTCGTTGGCTATTCTGCTAAATATTTTAGAAGAAAGGGTGTAGGGACGGATGCAAACAGAAGCATGGAAGGAAACGATAAGTGAACAGGAGGCAATGGAGTGTTGTTCTTCCCTATTGGAACGTTCAAGCTCTTATAACTTCATAGAACATCACGGATTTTTGGAAGAAACGAAGGGTCGACAGCATATCGAGGATATAGTTACAGCGGATATAGCTTTAATGGAGACGAGTGACATTCTATTCCCTTCTCCAATAACAGGTAGCCATAGTCACATGATGGAACAAAGTAACGTCCGGTTTCGTCAATTGCCATCGTTGACTCATCTTATTTTCGGATCACGCCTGTTTATAGGGCTTGTAATTCTGTTCAGCGCAGGCACGATCTATTTTGCTTCTTCAGTGGAGGCTGCGGGCATAGATCTTGGCGTAACCGCGCAGAAAGCCTGGGACTCCGTTTTGAACAAAGCCGATGCACAAACCAAGTTAACGTTGAAGCAAGCATACGAGAAAGTGGGGAACTGGAAGACACAAGAGCAGGCTTGGGAACAAAAAATAAAGACACTTCATGCCGCCAATACCGCGGAATTGGAGCGATTACGTGTAGAAATAAGACAAACCGATGACGCGAAGATCACAGCTCTAGCTGAAAAGGTAAAGCAAACCCAAGCCCGATATGAACCGCTATTCGCTCTCTATAGTTCAGTCAATAGACAGTTGGATGCAGCCAAAGCAATCAAAAATAAGGAATGGAGTGCAGCGATCCGTACGCAGGCCGACACATTGAAACCCGTTGTGCAGGTTGCCAGAGAAGACATTCGGATCAAGAAAAAGGAACTTGCTGAAGCACGTAAACGGAAGACTGCGGAGATAAAACGTTTACGAGCTATGCTGGCAGGGGCCGACTCCGTGAAGAAACAGATTCAAACAGCTAAAAAACAGGCAAGTCTGGCAAAAGAACGATATTCCAACGCTCTACAACAGTTCAAACAGAGTACAAAGCAAAGCCAAACGTCGCGTGTACTCAGCTCATTGAACACATTGGCTTCTGCAGCGGAGAAGTGGGCAGGCTCGAAACAAAATATTCATACACTGGAGCAAAAAGTATCCACTACATATGTGAAAGTCAGACAGGAAATTGCCAAAAGACCCAAATAAGAGGAAACCCGGTCCTCTCCGCAACGTACACAACTTTAGACGTAAAGACGCTTCGATGATGATGGAACGAGGTGAAGTTATTGCAGTCCAAGTTGGAAACGAAACGTACGGGGGCAAGAGGGTTTAAACGTAAACGGTACTGGATTCCCAGCATGGTACTAATTTTGATCATAGTTTTTATTGGGATTGGTACACAATGGACACCCAAAATAACGGTATTTTTATTAAAGTCATTAATTGAAACTACTAATCCAGACACAAATAGCAAGGACACTATGCTCTCGGATGGGATAATTTGTGTTGCGGATGTACCCTATGCAGACAAAGGGAGTAATGACAGTACGCTGGATATCTATTATCCTTCCGTAACATCGGAACCTTTGCCTGTTGTGTTGTGGGTTCATGGCGGTGGATGGGTCTTGGGCGACAAAAAGGATATCGCAGATTATGCCGTTCAATTAGCCAAGCAGGGTTACGTTGTGGTCAGTATGAATTATGCGCTCGCACCGGATACGAAATATCCCATTCCGGTGATCCAAACGAATCAGGCTTTGACTTACGTGAAAAACCATGTCAGTGAGTATCAGGGTGACCCGAAAAACATATTTCTCGCAGGCAATTCAGCAGGTGCCCAGATTGCAAGTCAGACCGCGGCAGTGGTGACGAATCCTTCTCTCGCCAAGCTGATGAATATAACACCAGCCGCCCAGCCGGAAGAGTTGCGTGGGGTTCTTCTATACTGTGGTCCATACAATCTAAGTACGGTAGCCAATACAGGTTTTCCACTCATACGGACATTTCTCTGGTCATATACAGGAGTCAAAACATTCGAAGATTATCCCCGTTTGCATGAAATGTCGACCGTGCTTCAGGCCACAGCAGCGTACCCGCCTGCATTTATTACCTCAGGCAATAATGACCCGTTGACCAGTCAATCGATTGAGCTGGCACAAGTATTGAAGCGCCTTGATGTTGAGGTGGAAACCTTGTTTTTCTCGAACTCGTCAGAGAAGCTGGGACATGATTATCAATTTGATCTGGAGAGTGACGCTGGACAACAGGCGATACATTCGGCAGTACGATTCATGCAACAGTATAGTCGATGAGCAGACAAGTCTGTGGTACACTCGAAGCAAATGAGGGCGCAGGAGGAGAAGCATGGCAGATAAAGAAGATTTGACCCGGTTCGGGGTGGCGTTTCCTACACCTCTGATTGAGCAGTTTGACCAGTATATTGAGGAACAGGGATACAAAAACCGATCCGAGGCTTTCCGTGATCTTGTTCGAAAAACATTACTGCAACCTTCTGCATTACAATCCGACCAGGATGTGGCCGGCACCATTGTGATGGTCTACGATCACCATATCAGTGATCTTCCCATTCGTTTGATGGAGCTGCAGCACGAGGCGCATCATGACATCATTTCCAATATGCACGTACACCTGAACCATGACCAATGCCTGGAGGTTATTGCCGTACGAGGGAATCTGGGGCGATTGCGTCATCTGCATCAACAGATCCAGGTGCAAAAAGGGGTATTGTATGCAGAATTGTCTGTGACTTATGTGGATGAACTCAACAAACTGGCTCATGCTCAGAGTCATGATCAGGATGGCAAGCCGGATCAAAGTCTGGATCACAATCAAAGTACCGGGCAGCATGGTCACAACCATCATCATCGCTCTTCGGAGTAAGACAAATACGAGTGTAATTTCTATGAAAATATAGCAAATCTAAAAAACAGACTATTGGTTAGATGCCAACCGTCTGTTTTTTTTGTTTGTTATAATACCTGACTCTATAGAGCGCTACAAATGCTCGGTTAAAGAATTTTTTAATTATTAATTCTGAAATATGAAAAAATATGGATTGTGAAGTTAACTTTGTTGACATATGATTTGTGTTTTGTGCTACAATTTCTCTAAAAAGTAACACGAAATAAGTGAGTGCAGCACAACTTTAGAGGGGGAACGACCAGAATGGGCAGATTTTCATGGAAATGGGGAAAACGAAAAGTTAGAACAGGATTAGGCATCTTGCTTGTATGTTCCATTGGTTTATCTGGTTGTGCACAGGGCACAGCGCCAACAGCTTCATCAGCAGAGAATGGACAATCAGGTACAGCCTTAACCAAAGATGAATTGGTGCTGGCCGTTGGCACCGAACCGGAAGGCGGGTTTGATCCAACAACCGGATGGGGGCAATATGGGTCACCACTTTTCCAGAGTACCTTGCTGAAGCGGGATGCCAAGTTACAACTGGTTAACGACCTGGCTACGGCATACTCAGTTAGTGAAGATGGGCTGACCTGGACGGTTACACTCCGGAACGATGTAAAATTCTCTGATGGGGAGCCGCTTACGGCTGAAGATGTAAAATTTACGTTTGATACGGCTGCTCAGAGTGGATCTGTGATTGATTTGACGAATATGGCTGATGTGCAGGCACCGGATGATAGCACGGTTGTATTTACACTGAAGTCGCCGCAGTCTACATTCATCAGTCTGCTGACGACACTTGGCATTGTACCTGAACACGCCTATGGTGCCGATTATGCGGAACATCCGGTCGGATCAGGACCGTACAAGCTGGTACAGTGGGACAAAGGACAACAGGCCATCGTGGAAGCCAATGAAGAATATTATGGTAACAAGTCTGCATTCCACAAACTCACCTTCCTCTATCTGGATGAAGATGCGGCCTACGCCGCTGCGCAGGCAGGTACGGTGGATATCGCTGCTATCCCGGCAGCGTTTAGCAAACAACAGGTGAATGGCATGACATTAGAGGCCGTGAAAACCGTAGATAACCGGGGCATCATGTTCCCCATGCAACCTGCCGGTGCCAAGTCGGGAGATGGTCTTCCCGCAGGGAATGATGTGACATCTGATCTGGCGATTCGCCAAGCGGTGAACGTTGTGATTGATCGTGAGGCTTTGGTTGAGGGCGTACTGGAAGGGTACGGTCGTCCAGCGTATTCCGTCAGTGATGATCTGCCTTGGAGCAATGCGGAAGCTGTATTTACGGATGCCAATCTCGAAGAAGCAAAGCGCATTCTGGCGACTGGTGGCTGGGTGGATGCAGATGGGGATGGTATCGTTGAGAAAAACGGTGTTAAGGCCGAATTCAATCTGCTTTATTTTGCAGGTGATTTAACAAGACAATCTCTGGCACTGGCTGCTGCGGATATGGTTGCCCAGGCTGGAATTAAAATCAATGTTGAAGGCAAAAGCCGTGAAGAGACAAAAAAGATGGCTTACTCCAACGCTGTATTATTTGGTTGGGGCAGTCATGATCCACTGGAGACGTATAACCTCTATAGCAGTACCCACAAGGGAGAAGGATATTACAATGTTGGACTGTACAGTAATCAAGTCGTGGATTCATGGATGGAGAAGGCCCTTCAGGCCACCAGTGAAGAAGAGGCATTGCCGTTCTGGCAAAAAGCGGAATGGGATGGAACAACAGGTTTCAGTTATCAGGGGGATGCGCCATGGGCATGGCTCGTAAATATAGATCATCTGTATCTGGTTAGGAATGGACTGAACATTGGTGAGCAGCAGATCCATCCTCATGGTCACGGCTGGCCGGTGACAACCAATCTGGAGGAATGGTCCTGGGATAACAGCACGAACAAGAAATAGGAAACCTAGCAGTAGCTTTAGCCTGAATTGGGGAGAGATTGGATGACAGGCATGAATGGATGGGCCAGATTTGTTGGTTTTAAAATGTTGCGACTTGTATCTTTATTGGTTGGAGTCAGCGTGTTGTCGTTTATATTAATGCAATTTTCTCCTGTTGATCCGATCGAAGCCTACATTGGTGGAGACATGATTAGGGTAAGCGCCGAACAGCGCAGTTTAATTGAAGAACGTTGGGGATTGAATGAATCTCCCATGGAACGATTGCTAACCTGGGGACAAGCACTGATTCAGGGAGATTTGGGAACTTCGATGATCTACAGACAGCCTGTAGCGGATATTATCCAGGAACGATTCATGAATTCTGTCGCACTTATGGCTGTAGCTTGGATATTATCCGGCATCATTGGTTTCACTCTTGGTGTAGTTGCTGCCATGAGACGGAATTCGAAGCTGGATCGTCTGATCTGTTGGTATTGTTATACGCTGGCCTCTACGCCGGTATTCTGGATTGCGCTGTTGCTGCTGATGGTATTTGGGGTGTGGCTCGGATGGCTTCCAGTTGGTCTTGGGGTACCCGCAGGGCTGTCGGCTGATCAGGTCACATGGGGAGATCGGGCTATTCATATGATTCTGCCAGCGTTGACCCTCAGTTTGACCGGGGTAGCTTCCATCGCTTTGCATACCCGGCAGAAGCTTACGGATGTAGAGGAGTCAGATTATATTCTGTTTGCAAGAGCGCGGGGTGAGCGTGGATTTCAGCTGTTCCGTAGACATGGGTTCAGACATGTTGTTTTGCCAGCGATAACGCTACAGTTTGCTTCGTTCAGTGAACTGTTTGGTGGGGCTGTGCTTGCAGAGCAGGTATTTTCATACCCTGGCCTTGGTCAGGCAACGGTTCAGGCGGGGTTACGTGGAGATGTTCCACTGCTGCTCGGACTTGTGATGTGCAGTGCAATTTTTGTTTTTACAGGTAATATGGTTGCAGACATTCTGTATCGCTTGATCGATCCACGGATGAAGGAGGAGCTGATGTCATGAAGCAGACGGTAGAACGCTCCTCTGAGCAGACGACAGAAACAGCCAAAATACAGAAAGTGAAAACTGCGACTCAAGAGGCAAGGTACAGCATTAATCCGGGGTTACTACAAGCTGAGACTGGAAAAGGAACAGGAACAACACGCCAAACGAGAAAAGAATATACGGCTGCCAGCAATCAACATTTCCGAAATCCTCGTCAAAGAGCGGTGATCTGGGGAAGCCTCGCGGTGATCTGGATTGCCGTTGTGTGGTTGACGGGCAGGCTGCTTCCGGCTGGTTCTACGCTGACTTCACTAATGGATCGGAATTTGGCTCCAACCTGGGCGCATCCATTTGGCACAGACTGGCTCGGAAGAGATATGTTCATGCGCACGTTAAAAGGATTGGCAACCAGCATTCAAGTGGGATTACTTGCTGCATGTGGTGGTGGAATGATCGCAATGTTATTGGGTTTGGCAGCCGCTTCAAGCAAGACTGCTGACCGGGTGATCTCATGGATTATCGACCTGTTCCTGAGTGTACCTCATCTGGTATCGCTGGTTATGCTGGCCTTTGTATTTGGTGGAGGTTTGGCAGGAGTGGCGGCAGCGATTGCGCTGACTCACTGGCCGAATCTGGCCCGGATTGTAAGAGCGGAGATGATACAACTGAAATCCGCAGAATACATTCAGATTTCACATAAGTTAGGTCAATCGCGGTTACAAATTGCGGTGCAGCATATGCTGCCACATCTGGTCCCGCAACTGTTCGTGGGCGTACTGCTAATCTTTCCCCATGCGATTCTGCATGAGGCAGCCATTACGTTTCTGGGGCTGGGGTTGTCCCCGCAACAACCGGCAATTGGAATTATTTTGTCAGAGTCGATGAGATATTTATCTGCTGGCATGTGGTGGCTTGCCTTTTTCCCGGGACTGGCACTGTTGCTGGTTGTTCGTGCGTTTGATGTATTGGGCAACAGTCTGAGGACATTGACGGGGACAGGTAGTTCAAGGGAGGTGAGGTAAATATGGCTCTTCTTGATATTGAGGGAGTATCGGTGTCATTTCGGCGCGCTCGCGGCTGGTTTGGGCACGAACAGACTTATGTCATTCAGAATCTGGATCTTTCCATAAACGAGGGTGAGATCGTGGCTGTTGTAGGTGCAAGTGGATCGGGTAAAAGTGTGCTGGCGCAGGCCATCATGGGCATTCTGCCTGCAAATGCCAGGTTGGAGGGGCGTATTAGCTATAGCGGCGAGCCTTTGACCCCAGAGCGGCAGCTTCATCTGCGTGGTGAAGAGCTGATGTTGATTCCACAATCCGTCAGTTATTTGGACCCTTTGATGAAGGTGGGAAGGCAAGTTCAGCCGGTAACCCGAAATTCGGGACGGAAGCGCGGCTTCATAACTCGATCCCATATGAAAAAGACGGAGCAGGAGCTGACGGAGCGATATCATCTTCCTCAAGGAACAGCCGGAAAGTACCCGTTTGAGTTGTCCGGAGGTATGGCAAGGCGGGTGTTGATGGCTACAGCGACCTCGGGTCAGCCGAAGCTGATCATTGCAGATGAGCCGACACCAGGCATTCATCCCGAAGTGCTGGCCGAGACGATGAAACAATTTCGCGTACTCGCAGATCAAGGTGTAAGCATTCTATGGATTACTCATGATATCACGACAGCCCTCACGGCAGCCGATCGCATCGCTGTATTTTACGCGGGTGCCAATGTAGAGACGGCGCTGGTTGATGATTTTAAAGGGAATGGAGAACGTCTGCGTCATCCATATACAAAAGCGCTCTGGAATGCGTTGCCGCAGAATGGATTTCAGCCACTTCCGGGCTCCCAGCCATTGGCGGGTCTAGAGATTGCAGCAGGATGTTCATTTGCTCCCCGATGTAGCGCGGCAACCGTTGCATGTACCCGCCAACGTCCAGAGCTTCGTCAGATACGAGGCGGAGAAGTGAGGTGTTTCCATGTCACTTGAAGCACGAGATGTGAGTTACCGTTACGATCAAAAGTCGTGGGTGTTCCAGCAGATGAATATGCAGGTGCAACGGGGAGAAGTGGTTGGCTTGTGGGGACCAAGTGGCTGTGGGAAAACAAGCCTTGGTCGCATTCTTGCAGGATATGCCGAACCTGTGGCAGGGCAAGTCCTTTTGGATGGGAAACCACTCCCACGTACAGGAGTATGTCCGGTTCAGCTGGTGTTCCAGCACCCGGAGAAGGCTGTGAATCCACGCTGGCGGATGCGTCGTGTACTTCAGGAGGCGTTTGTGCAGGATGAACAGTTGCTCGAAGCTTTGGGTATTCAGCAGACCTGGCTGGACCGCAGACCGGGTGAATTATCCGGTGGAGAACTGCAACGTTTCTGTGTAGCGCGAGCACTCGGTAAAGCGACACGTTACGTGATCGCAGATGAGATGACAACGATGCTGGATGCAATCACTCAGGCACAGATCTGGCATACCGTGATGGAAGTGGCTCGCCAGCGTGATCTTGGGCTATTGATTATAAGCCATGATCGGGATTTGCTGAACAGATTGTGCGACAGAATTACACCGATGCCGATATCGATGTCACTGTAATTTTAATTATGTTTTGAATAAATAAAATGATCGCATACAAAAGGGGTGCCCCTTGTGAAGTCATTGACCATGAATGTGAGTCATGGACTTGACTATGGGGCACCCCTTTTCCCTTTTGACAAATATTCGCCATTTAACGAACCGTACACGTTCTGTTCGCAACGTACATTGATGTAACTGACAGCTTATTTGCCCGACAAATTGCTTAGCAACGCAGATAACCTGCGCATCGCCTCTTCAACCGTGGAACGTGGACAGGCTACATTAATACGCATGAACCCTGTACCCTCTGTTCCAAAGAAGCTCCCGTCATTGAAAGCCAGCCCTGCTTCATGAAGAAGCATTTTGCATAGTTGTGCATGTGGGATATTCAGTTCCCGGAAATCCATCCATAACAGATAAGTTGCTTCAGGCAGATGCATTTTAATCTGAGGCATATGTTCCGCAACATATTGCTGTACATATTCCATATTTCCACAGATATAGGCAATGCACTCATCCAGCCATTCCTCGGCTCCGTTGTATGCAGCTTCGGTTGCAACAGCCCCCAGTGTACTGATACTGGCAAGTCCCATCGTTTTTACACCCTGCGCGAACGATTCCCGCAACTTGGCATTGGGGATGATGATGTTGGATGTGCAGAGGCCAGGAATGTTGAACGTTTTGCTTGGAGCTGTACAGATGATACTTAGATCAGAGACGGCGTCCGAGATCAGGGTCAGAGGTGTATGAGTTCCGCGCTGATGAACAAGATCGGCATGGATTTCATCTGAAACCATCAGTACGTTGTATTGCAGACACAGTGACGTAAGTCCTTCAAGTTCCTCACGAGTCCATACCCGTCCAACCGGATTATGAGGACTGCACAGAATCAGCATTTTGACCCGACCGGTCTGCAAGCTGGATTCCAGTTGTTCCAGATCCATCGTGTAATGACCGTTATTCTCTACTAAAGGATTGGTGATCAGTTCACGACCTTGACCACGTACGACTTCATAGAAGGGCGCATACACCGGAGTTTGGATGACCACTGCATCTCCCGGATCAGTGAATTGTTGTACCGCAATGCTGAGTGCAGGCACAATACCTGGAGTGAATACGATCCAGTCATCGTTAATTTTCCAATTGTGGCGCCGTTCCATCCATCCTGCGACAGCTGCATGATACGCCTCAGTCCGTACTGTATAACCAAAAATTCCGTGCTCCATCCGTGTTTTCAGGGCCTCAATAACGGATGGTGGAGCAGCGAAATCCATATCGGCCACCCACATCGGAAGCGCATCAGCAACGCCGAAGATATCCTCAAGTGCATCCCATTTTTCTGATCCGGTAGCGATCCGGTTAATAGACTGATCAAATGTACTGTTATTGTTCATCGTATAAATCCCCCTTGAATTCCGTTCCTTCGACCACAAATCGACAAATAATTATCTAATACATTGATTAATTTCGCAACTGTTGTGCGTGTATGATTAGCTTCATATGTATGGTCCGGAATTCAGGACTTTATTCATATAAGAACAACTTAACGAGCGAGAGTACAGCGGGTATACGACAAAGACTATTTTTGTACGCCCTTGGTCCTGTTTTGTTCATTTATCGTTTACAACCTCTTGTTAGATGCTATTATATTGCTAACATTTGGTGGAACAACGGGCTGTTATCCGAATAAGCTCGTGCCCATACATGATGAGCATAACTACATGAGTCTTTCGCGTACATCGAGCGATCGTCTTGAATCGTATTATGCATAAGGCTGACATTTGAACTCAGGAGGCGTTTAGGGATGAAAAGCAAAAAGTGGTTGATTGCTGCGGGTGTGTTTGGCATGGTGTTAACCGGATCGGCAGGTGTATATGCAGGTACACAACTGGAGACGATCAAAGCTTATCTAAACCATGGGCTCGCCATCGAAGTGAACGGACAGAAATTTACACCGACAGGTGACCAGGGCAAAAAGCTTGCGCCAATTACATATCAAGGCAGTACATATCTCCCCGTTCGTTCGATTGCCGATGCGTTGAAGACCGAAGTGAAGTATGATTCCCAAAACAATAAAGTAAGCATCGGCTCTTCAAGCTCTTCTGGCGGATCAACATCCACAGGCAACAGCGGATCGCAACCATCTACAGGCACGAACACACAGGCGGCAGGTGTGAAGTCCAAGTATCTGCCAGCAGATTTCCCATTACCGAAAGATGCGAAGGCTACAAGTCTCATTGAGAACATAATGGATGGTGACAAAAAAGTTGTTCTCACGTACACAACGAAAGAAACGTTGCTAACCGTTGGAACATCCTACAAAGACTACTACCAGACCAAAAACTTGAGCCAGAACACTCAGGATATCCAGGCAGACGGCTTCAGCATCGTCGGTCGTAAAGATGGGAAATATGCCGTAACCATCACAGGTTCGGTGTCTGCAACCAACAAGGATCTGAATGAAATCACCGTAGTGTGGGGCGAAGAGTAATCTTTCCTTCTATAAAAGGTGAACTCTAAAAGCCGCCCGTTGAAATCATTACAGATTTCATTGGACGGCTTTTAGAGTTGAATCCATATCTGGTTCTATACTCTGAATTAATATTCTAAATATTAGTCCGTTACAAGTACTCGTTAAACCAACCGGCAATATGCTCCAGACGACGTACTCTTAAGTGGGGATGACCTCCACGGGACAACTCGTGGTTGGCACCTGGGAAACGAACAAGACGAGTGGTCTGTTTGCGTCGTTTCAACGCAATGTATAATTGCTCGGCCTGCTCAATCGGACACCGCAGATCCTGTTCGCCATGCAAAATGAGCAGCGGAGTACTGACGTTGCCGACATAAGCGAGCGGGGAATGTTTCCACAGTTTTTCCGTGTCATCCCACGCGTTACCACCAATTTGATCTTCTGTGAAGAAATAGCCAATGTCACTGACACCATAGAAAGATAACCAGTTGGAGATGGAACGTTGGGTAACAGCGGCTTTGAAGCGATCGGTGTGCCCAACAATCCAGTTGGTCATGAAGCCACCATAACTGCCGCCGGTTACGCCCAATCTGGATTCATCAATAAACGCATACTGGGACAGGACATAATCCACGCTCTCCATAAGATCGCGATAATCGCCACCGCCATAATCTCCGCGACAGGCGTTTACAAACTGCTGCCCGTATCCGAGTCCCCCGCGTGGATTGATGTATACAACAGCGTAGCCTTGTGCGGCGAGAATCTGGAATTCGTGCATAAATGTAAAACCATACATCATGTGCGGGCCGCCATGAATCTCAAGAATGGTCGGGATTTTGACCCCGTCGACCATGCCACGAGGTTTCATGATCCACCCTTGCAGCCGCAGGCCATCCGAGGAGTTGAACCAGAAAGTCTCTGGTGCACTAAGATGGATATCCTCCTCAAGCTGTGGATTGCTGCGGGTGAGCTGAATCGGTTCTACACCGGAATCTTCCGGTTGTTCATACATATAGAGGTCACCGGGACTTCGCGTATCAGCAACAGCGGCAACGATCTGACCGTTTTCCAATTCCGCAAATTGATAAATCTCCTGTTCGTCAGGCAATATATACTCGGCACTGCTGCCGTCTCGTGCGAATTTGGCGATGCGTACACTACCATGAATGGTCGCGAGACAGAGGATGGATGAACCATCCCGACTGAGTACAGGCCCCGTGGTTGTCAGATGTGATCGCATGTCACCAACAATGCTGTGATTTAACTGTACGTCCCAATCCGTGCTTAGACATACGGGCTCACCACCTGATATAGGAAGGGTATATAGCTTCACAAGCGTGGCATTTCCATAAGAACGGTCATTGGCGAGCAGGGCCAGGGATTGTCCATCCGGTGCAAATGTCAGTCGGCTGAACGTATATCCTTCCGGGGTCAATTGCTGCACATCTGTTCCGTCTGCCTTGGCAAGGTACACATGATTGGTTAGGGTATAGTCATTATGATCCTCGCCTTCTTCAGGCATTTGCGTGATCCATACGATGGATGTTCCATCCGGTGACCAGGCGTAGTCACCAACGTCATAATGACCTGTAGTTACAGGGCTAGCTTCTGCGTCGATTAGCGCGATGGTGAAGAGATGGGAACGTCTTCCGTCCCATAATCCACCTGCATCTGATTTCATGCGAATGCGGTCCGCGACATGTTCTTGCGGCAGTTTATGGTCATTGTCTTTAGAATCTGTAGGTTGTAATTCTTCTTCTCCGCTCATATCCACGGGTGATTTCACAAGTAAGGTATGGCCATCTGGTGACCAGAGAAAGGAACTGACGCCATGTTTCAGGTGACTGATTTGCTGGGCTTCTCCGCCATCTGATGCGATAATCCACACTTGAGATTTCCCATCAACCTCTCTTAAAAAGGCAAGCTGAGACCCATCGGGCGACCAGGCAGGGGAATGATCCTTCTCACCAGATGTAAAGGGCCTGTCCTTCTGACTCCCCAGATGAAGCAGCCTTAGGTGAGAACAATAACCGTCACGTGCTTCATTCGTTTTCCGGCTTACATATACCAGTTGTCCGCCTTGAGGGGACGGAGTTGGATCGTTAACCCATGTAATCTGATAAAGATCTTCCGATGTTATGCCGCGCTGACTCATCATTGTTTGTCCTCCCACCATGAATTAGAATTGGCTAATTTCCTAACCTTTCCATTTATATTAACGGAAAGCTAGGGACAGGACAATAAGTGTAATGAAGGAGGGTAAGACATTTAACAATGAATATTAATTGAATTAAATTTTTGCACGTAACGTAGAGGACAGAAATAACCTGAAGAAGCGGAGCGTTCGCCTTTATCCCCGGATTTTCACTTTGAAAAAGTGGAATCGAAAAATCTGGGGATAACAGCGATCGGAAGGTTGTTCTGTCATCGGAGTGGTCAGTGCAAACATTCTTTGTTCAATTCATATAGGTGTGTTAAAAGGATTTGCTCGAAGGATGACGAATCCTAATGTTGAATAAGCGCAGAAATGACGAAAAATGGTCTTAATTTAATGTTTAACATTGGTGAATTTGGTTTAATGTACAATGCAATTCCTGTTCAACATTCAGGTATTTGGTTCATAACCATTCGTTTATATAGAACTTGTATGATTCAGTCGCAATGGAGGAGGAACGTCACGTTGAGCACATCCTATGAGCAGCATGTAGAATATCCAAACCGGAAACGAATGGCGTGGCTTACGGCAGGGGCGGCACTCTTTGTGGCAGCCGGATTTTTTTTGATTTTTGATCGTTCTTCAGTTACGAATGATTCCATCCTCTCGGGTGTGATTGGACTTCTATCCATTTTGTTTTTTGGGCTATGTTTCTGCTACAGTTTGGTAAAGATGATTAAGAAGGAACCTTCTTTTGTGATCGATGAGGATGGGTTTGTGGATGCATCTTCTTATACCGCAGGAGGGGCAGTGGCCTGGAGAGACGTTGAGAATATTTTTATGTATGAATTGATGGGACAGAAAATGATCGGGGTCAAATTGCGGGACGAGAAAGCCTTTCTGGATCGCCAGAACGGGATGAAACGCAAATTGATGACGGTCAACAGCAATATGGTCGATGCGACCATCAGCGTTGCCCAAAGCAGCCTCACAGTGCCACTGGATCAATTATATATCATGATGATGAGCCACTGGAGACATGTGAGTGATAACATGATTTATGATTCGTATCATCGTCGTTAGAGTCAATATCCATCGAGTCTTCAGAATGGAGGAATATAGATGTTGCATGCTGATCAGACGCGCACGGTTCTGCTTCCAGATGGAACTGCCCTGCCCGCGATAGGACAAGGCACATGGTACATGGGAGAGAAGCAATCCAGCCAGGAAGAAGAAGTACGGGCACTACGTTCCGGTATTGAACTGGGAATGACCGTGATTGATACGGCGGAGATGTATGCAGAAGGTGGGGCAGAAGTCGTTACGGGAAAGGCCATCTCAGGCCTGCGTGATGACGTTTTTCTCGTATCCAAAGTATATCCCCATCACGCAGATCGCAAGCAGATGATTACAGCCTGTGAGCGTAGTCTGACGCGTCTTGGTACAGATCGCTTGGATCTGTATTTGCTTCATTGGCGCGGAGGAATACCGCTCGAAGAGACTGTCCAGGCCTTGGAACAATTGAAGCAATCCGGTAAAATCCTGCGTTGGGGTGTCTCAAACTTGGATACAAGGGATATGCAGGAATTATGGTGTTTGCCAGAGGGTTCTCAGTGCATGGTGAATCAGGTGCTTTACCATGCAGTTTCGCGTGGTATTGAACATGATTTGCTCCCGTGGATGCGGGAACGTAGCGTTCCTGTAATGGCGTATTGTCCACTGGCTCAGGGGGGCAGACTTCGCAGTGAATTGTTGGAGCATCCAGTCATTCAGAAGATTGCGCAGGATCGAGGAGTTACAACTTCGCAGATCGCATTAGCCTGGGTGATCAGGGACGGAGATGTGATGGCGATTCCCAAGGCGGTACAGCTGAATCATGTGGCAGACAATGCAGCAGCAGTGAATATCGTTTTGACACCAGAGGAACTCACACGGTTGGATGAGGCATTTCCTGCACCTAAAGGCAAAGTACCTCTAGATATCGTGTAGCTGGCTCTTTTTTTTTTGGACAAGCATATGAATAAGATAACAATACGACTAATAAGTTATGCAGAGCAGATCTTCACGATCTGCTCTTTTTTTGTATGTATTTCGATAACCAAAGCTTGCTCATCAACTGAGCGATTATATATTTATAACAAATGGGCTTTACAACACTATTTCACTAGTGTACTATGTAACTAACACACCAGTACAGAGAGGAGCGAGAGCTTTGTGACTATAGAATTTGATAACAATTTACCAATCTATCTGCAGATCATGCAGTATATCAAAAGACAGATTGTAACCGGGACACTTCAGGCAGGTGACAAAATTCCTTCGGTTCGTGAACTGGCGGCTGAATTACAGATCAATCCCAATACAGTACAACGGACATTTCAGGAGCTTGAGCGGGAAGAAGTGGTCGAAACCAAACGGGGCTTGGGCAGATATGTGACCAGTGAGGAGCGGAAGATTATGACGATCAAAAAAGAGATGGCCGGTGAATTATTGGAACGTTTTCTGACCGGAATGCAGGAACTGGGGATTGAAGAGCAGGATATCTTATCCATCGTAGCCGATGCCGTTGCGGAAGGAAAGGGAGGAACAACGCATGAGTAACATCCTTGAACTGAATCAGATCAATAAGACATATGGCAATAAGAAAGCGCTCAGTAATATTACTTTGGATATTGCTCCAGGACGAATCGTAGGTCTGCTGGGTAGCAACGGCAGTGGCAAAAGTACGCTCATGAAGCTGGTTGCAGGTTTGCTGCATCCGAGCAGTGGAACGATTCAAGTCACAGGTAAGCCTGTGGGGCTGGAGACTAAGTCACTGGTTTCATTTATGCCGGATCGTCCATTAACCGAAAAGTGGATGAGAGTGCGGGATGCGATTGCGTACTACCGCGATTTCTATGCTGATTTTGACGAGGAGAAGGCACGGGAGATGCTCGATTTTATGAACCTTGTCGAGAGTGACCGGGTACGGCATCTGTCAAAAGGGATGAATGAAAGACTGCAACTAACACTGGCACTATCCCGTAAGGCTCGTCTGTATTTGCTGGATGAACCGATTGGGGGAGTAGATCCGGTTGCGCGAGGCAAGATTCTGGATGCGATCGTCAAGTTCTATGATGAAGACAGTAGTCTCATCATCTCCACGCATCTTGTGAATGATATCGAACGGATTTTTGATGAAGTTGTCTTTATTCGCGAGGGCGAGCTGGTGATGCGGGAAGAAGTAGAAACGCTCCGTCTGAAATATGGGAAAAGTGTGGATGAGATGTTCAAGGAGGTCTATGCGGAATGATGACATTATTGAAGTATGACTTTAGAAGGAACTGGAATACACTGCTGGCTGGGCTAGTTATTTTGATTATCGCTCAAGTGGGGCTTTCCCTTTTCGTGTCTGAGGTCACAGGGATTGTGCTTGGCATTATGGGTTATGTTGGAGTTGGTGTGGCTATTTATGTGAAAATGATTAAAACATACACGTCCAATATCCGCTCTTATAATCGCCGTCTGTTACCCGTAACGGGCCTATCACATGTGTTGTCTCCTTTGATCTTTGGACTACTTTGCGGGTTGGGGTTAGTCATTATTTTTACGACTCATGCCTACATCTATATCTCAATGAAGCTCAGAATGAACATGGCTAGCAATATTGATCTTTCGGGTCTGCATGTTTCGGATTATATTAGTTTGTTGCTGTTTAGCGTATGGGTTATGGTATTCATGACCGTCATTATCTTCCTTTCGATCTCGATTGCAGGCAGCTTCCGCTGGAGAACGGGACCATGGATCGGAATCGTTGCATTCTTTGTCCTCGTTAATCTGATTGGCTGGTTGGAGAATATTATTACGACTGGACGCTTCAGTCCAAATGAGATGTTCCGGTATACGGAAGAAAGTACAGGTATTGCAATCACAGCCAATGGTGTATTATGGTCGGACGGCATGTGGGGAAGCATTGTATTTGAAGTCATTGTGGCGGTCATCTTGGTGTGGGCTACCATTTATCTGAACAACAAAAAAGTTGAAGTCTGATGACAGGATAACTTGAACATGATGCGAGCAACCAAGGTTGCTCGTTTTTTACATCCAGTAATAATCCACTTTTTGAATCCACTACCATTAATTATACGTATATATAGATATATTGTGTGCTCGATGCGAGATTAGGTTAAAGAGAACAAAAGGATATGTAAGCGAAAGGAGGAAGCGTTATGGAACTATACTTCCGGGATAACTTTTTTAACGCGGGTTACACCGAGATTATGAATCCAAATCAGGAACAGGCAGGGCATCTGGATTTGAAAAGTGTCTTTGGTTCTTCGCTCGATGTATCAGATAACTCGGGATTGGTCTGCAGCGGCAAATTTCGCATGTTAACGAATCGTTGGGACATCACTGCAGCAGATGGGAGACATCTGGGTGTGTTGCGGGCGAGATTCAGTTTTTTTAGTAAAAAGTATGAATATGACGCAGGATCACGCGGTACGTATGATGTGTCTGCTCCAGCATTTTCGCAGGAATATGATATAAGTGGCAGTGGTGGCCGCATCGTGGCCAGTTTCCGTCGCACCAGTGGCTGGTTTAGTTCAGGGGCATTTGTATTAGATAACCAGTCGGAACAACTGGACACGTATGAATTAATTGCAGTGGTCATGGGCGTGCACGCGATTAACAAAAGACGGAACTCGGCTGCCAGCAGTGGTGGAGCAACGTAAGTGGAACAAGTAGAGTTGCTTTCCGCTGCTAGTTTTATTATATTTTCACGAACAAACAGGTATAGCAAAAAAAGGTTTGGATGAGATTATCCAGACCTTTTTTTCGTATATGGGACCAAATCAATGACCATCGGCTTTCGCAAGGGAGCCTTCCTCACGTTGGCGGTGCTGAACTTCATTGGAGCATTCGGAATGCGTATCAGGATCTTTTTCCGCATAACGTGCCAGTGCCTTGGCAGCTGTTTCGGACATTCGCTCCTGCAGCACTGTGTGGTCAGCGATTCGAACCCGTTTGCCGAGAAAACGCATCTTGGATAAGACATAATCCATCTCATTCCGCGGAACGGTCAGCTCGATTCGATACGTCTGCTCGGCTTCCAGGTACTCGACCTGTTTCTCAAAGCAGGAGAAGGCATAGAGGATTCGGGACAGTTCCTGATTGAACTCGGGCAGTACCTCGATGGTGATGGTCGTTTTACGCTTCTCTGTTATCGCAGCAATTCGGGCAGTGTAACCAGAAGCGGTATCCGTTTCAACCGGTTGGGCTTCCATGGTAACGATGCTGTGCAGCTTGGTGGACATGAGCTTGTCGAAGCGAGGGGCGTACCAGAGCACGTACCATTCTTTTTTGACCATGGAATACTCCAGTTTATACGGGAAGCCAAATTCATCCTGGCTCGTGCGTCCATTGCGGACGCGACCGATCAGCCGAAATCCCTGATGATGCAGAATGATTAGCCGTAACTGTCGAAGTAGTGGATGGGAGACACTGTTTTCTTCACTTTTGGCTTTTTCGGTCAGGTAATCCTGAAGGTTCAGGTCCTGCTCACCATTTAACATGTTGTGCATTTTATCCAACGTTACAGCACTCAGCGCTTCTCTCGCAGCAGGATGATTCAGCATCATGCGAAGCCAGGCCCGTTCCTGTGAGGTCCAGGTGAATAGTCCGGTTTCATTCAATCGCGTCATCATCTGATAGTTGAACATCTTCTCGAACAGGTTCATAATATTCCGCAATCTCCTTCCATTCCTTGATCATCTCCTGGCGTAGTCTCTGAGGTGCGATTATTTCGCAGCTTGAGCCAAAACTCCGTAACCACGGTTTGATCTCAGTGGTACCGTTGACCTGGATTTCGTAGAGAAAGGTATGGTCCGTTTCGGGTATAATCTTGCCCCATTGACCTTGCAGACGAACCCGATCCAGAATGAAGTTGCGCTGACCACGCTCAGGGTGGAAAAAGCGTGCTTGAACCGTCACGGTATTCCCCGTATCCACGAGCCAACTGTAGCGACTAATGTCGGTCCACTGTTGCTTCAGTTCAAGCATGTATTCCTCTTCTACTGAATCTTGTTCCTCCAATTGGGTTATGCCTTCCATGCGGAATTTCACAAAGCCACGGCGGCCCTGATATCCAATTACATACCAACGACCATACTGATGGTCATAAATCACTTCAAGGGGCACGATCCGATTGGATCGACCATCTGCTTCCCGTTCAAAGCGTGGATTCGTATTCTGTGAACTGTAGCTGGATGGTTTTTTCGGTGAATAGTATAGGAACTGCACGCGTTTGCGCTGACGAATCGCACTAAGCAGCGTGTAGAGATGAGCTTCGTCCAGAATACGAGAATAATAGTGATACTTATAGATATAGGGCTCAGTAGCTTCTTCTTGCGGAAAACTTGCCGTAATGGCTTTTTTCAAACTGTCCCGCAATAAGTACCCCTGTACGGAAGGAACTTGGGTATTCGCCATCATATCCACAAAATCATACAACTCCAGCTGTTCCTCCACTGTTAATTGGGTAAGGACATCTTGTTGTAAAGCATATCGATACGGCCTGCCACCTGGCTCTTTCCGTATAACCCCAACCTCTTCCAGATACTTCAGATCGGAACGAATGGTTTTCTCGTCAGGTAACGCCAGATCTTCCGGCAGATCAGCACAGCAGGCATCCAGCAGTTCCATCGCGGTTAAAGTTTTATGTTGTAAGGTATGCAAAAGGACGGAAAGACGCTGAACTTCAGTCTCTTTCATCGACTTGGCGCGGAAGAGGAAGAGCAGCATTGGTTCAGCGGATTCGCCATACTGGAAGCGGACGAGATCCGCCATTTCCCGGCTTGCTTCGGCACCTGAGCGTTGGTCGGCGACGGTCTGCATGATTTCTTTTAATCTGCGATTGGTTTTATCAAAGGTATGTACGGATATGCCAAGCCGCTCGGCATACTGTTTACGGTTATATGCACCGCTTGTTAGGGATAACATGCGTAAGAACTGAATTTCTTTGTCAAAACTCTCTCTTGCCATGAATATTCACTCCTTGTTATCCCTTCATTGTAGCAGGATGAGCGGCAGGTTTCATTTTAAAGTTATGAAGGTCGACTCAATTTCAAAAATTGAGTCGTCGTCATACTTTCGCCATGTTCGCGTGCAGATGTGTAAGGCATAATGAGGATGTGAAGCGGGGCAGCAACAAGCACTGTGGATCAAGGTTCCGAGGCGCCAGGGAGGGTTACTTCGACTGTTAATCGACCAGGTCGTTGGTTCGAATCCAATCGCCGCCGTTCATGGCGGTGTAGCTCAGCGGTAGAGCGGGTAATATACCTTCCCACCTTTTTCCTCGGATCATTTTATTAAGGAATATCAGTAAATAGACTCACACCGGGAGGTCATGAGTGATGAGCAGAGCGAAACAATTATTTAATCAACCTCAGCCAACGACACGTAATCATGGGGGTTATGGAGCCTATGAGCGATTGGTGGAGGAACAATATATACAGATGTTGATGACCAATACATTGAACAATACGTTCTATGCAGATACCCAGCAACTGATGGACGATGCGATGGTCAGTCATCAGGAGATGGCTGAGGTTGATGCAGGGTTTATGGCGCGGGCACTGGTCTATGCTCGTAATGAAGGTTTGATGCGGTTGCAGCCTCTATATGGGCTGGCACTGCTGTCCAAAGTGGATGTGGATCATTTTGCAAAGGTATTCTCCCAAGTAGTACAGACACCGGCTGATTTGGCCGATTTTCTGACTATTCTGAGAGGAACTGGTCGGGGACAGGGCGGTCGAGGGGTGAAGCGTCAGGTGAGTCAATTTTTAAACGGCATTACTGAATATTGGGCGATCAAATACAACGGGCGAGGACGTGGATATAGTCTGGGCGATATGATCGCTACAGCACACCCCAAGCCGATAGATCTGAAGCAGCAAGCCTTGTTTCGTTATTTGCGCGGGCATGAGGTGGATCTTACGGAACTTCCGCAGTTGCAGGCGCTGGAAAAGCTGAAAGCTACCCCAAACCCGGCAAGTCGGATGCATCTGATCGAGAAAGGTAAACTGCCGTATTCGGTGGTCACCTCGATTATGCAACCTACACGTACGGTGTGGGAGGCGTTAATGTCACAGATGCCGACCTTTGCGTTGCTGCGCCATCTGAATGCAATGGATCGGGCAGGTGTTTTTGAAAAATCGAAAAATATCGATTACGTAACAGGTCGTCTAACGGATGCAGAAGCCCTGCGCAAGTCGCGCATCTTGCCTTTCCGATTCGCCAGTGCGTATGAAATGATTGCGAGAGAAGAGTTGCGGGATGCTTTGCGGCAAGCGGTGGAGCTATCCATTGGCAACCTACCAACGCTGCCGGGAAGAACGGCTATTTTTCTGGATCGTTCCGGTTCCATGCAAGGGGATTATTTGCGGATTGGTTCGGTGCTGGCACTGGCGCTTTATAAACAAACACGAGGTAACGCACTGTTCTGGTTATTCGATCATATGGTTGAGGATGCTCGTCCCAAGATGGATGAGAGCATTCTTTCCCAAGCTCACCGTATTCGCGCACAAGGTGGAACAGACACGGGTCGACCAGTGCGGGAACTTCGGGATATCGGAGAAAAAGTGGATCAGATCATTATGATCACCGATGAACAGCAGAATGAAGGCAGCCCGTTATATGCCGAGCTTGAGCGATATCGCCGGATGATGAATCCGGAGTTGAAGGCATTTATTGTGGATATAGCACCTTATCGGCAGGCAATGGTACCGCCACGGGATGGCAAAACCTTTTACATCTACGGTTGGAGTGAAACGGTATTGACGTATATTGCCGAGACTGTGGCAGGATATGATACACTCGCGAACCGGGTTAGAGAGATAGAGATTTAATTGAGGGAATTTGGAGGCGGCTGACCATGACCTACGTTCATGAAGAAATGAGAGATACGATTAGACAACAGCTGAAGCAGATTGAACAGGACGAGCAGGTACGGATCATCTATACCTGTGAATCAGGCAGCCGGGCGTGGGGGTTTCCTTCTCAGGACAGCGATTATGATGTGCGTTTTCTGTATGTGAGACCGCTGGAATGGTACTTGTCGATTGAGGATAAAAGGGATGTTATCGAACGCCCAATCAGTGACCAGCTCGACATTAATGGTTGGGATCTGCGCAAGGCGTTGAAGCTGTTTCGCAAATCCAATCCACCACTTTTGGAGTGGCTGCAATCCCCCATTCAGTATGATGAACAGTATAACGTGGCACAGCATATCCGTGCACTTTCACCATTGACCTTCTCGCCCAAGTCCTGCATGTATCATTATCTGAATATGGCGAAAGGCAATTTTCGAGATTATTTACAAGGTGAGCAAGTGAAGATTAAAAAGTATTTCTATGTTCTTCGTCCCTTACTCGCTTGTGGCTGGATTGAACGTTATGATGCGATGCCACCGATGGCATTTGAGGAGCTGGTGCAAGAACTTGTACCTGCAAATACATCGCTGTATACGGAGATTCATGAATTGCTGCGCCGGAAAAAGGCGGGCGAGGAACTGGATCTGGAGCCGCAGTTGCCCGCAATCCAGACTTTTTTGGCGGAGAAGATCGAGCATTTTGAACGACTGGCTGGCCAGATGGAGAATGAACAGATTATTGAATTTGAAGAATTGGACCGGATTTTCCGTTTGGCATTGCAAGAGGTGTGGGGTGAAGGGGGGTAAGAGAAAGAAAGTTGCGTGCTGGCGACGCTTTCGCTGGAGTCAGAGCGAGTAGACCCGCGTTTGTAAATTGTTATATGAAAATAATTTTTGTTATTCACCTATATTGTATGGGTAATTATGGTATGATACTCTGGCCAAACTAATTGCTGGAGGTTATCCGTATGCGTATCAAAGTAATAAGCAGTTTGCTTGCCATTTTCATGATTTTTGCTACCGTTGCGTCTGCTCACCCGGGAAGAACAGATTCGAGTGGAGGGCACACCTGTCGTACCAACTGTGCAAAATGGGGGCTGAAACAAGGGGAATATCACTATCACAACGGAGGTTCCTCTTCGAGTTCCAAATCTTCTTCTTCAAGTTCATCCAGTTCAGGAAGTACCAAGAAAAGTAACAAGTCTTCAACGGCAAGCAAAAAGAAAGCTGCTCCTAAACCGGAATATATCACCTCTTCTGTTCAGGTGAAGGTGAATGGTTCCAAGGTTATTTTCACTGAATCTCCAATTGTAATGAATAATACAAATCTCGTACCCCTGCGTGAGATGGCCAAAGCGTTGAAAGCCAAAACGTATTGGGACAGTAAGACTCAAACTATTACCGTTACCAAAGCCAAGTACAAGCTAATCTTTTCCTTGGGCAGTAAAAAGGTGAAGGTGAACGGGAAAGAAGTCACCCTACAGGCAGCACCCAAAGAAATTAAGGGAACAACATACATTCCACTCAGAGTTTTGGTAGAAGGGCTTGGAGCATCCCTCACTTCATCCGGTAATACGCTGACAGTGAAGGTGAAAGAATAAGATTAAGAGATTATAAAAAAGCAGGTTGGGACCTAATCCCAACCTGCTTTTTTATGTGGCGCATGAACTTCGTTAAAGCAAGTTCCTTATCATGCTTGTGTGCGTGTGCTGTAACTTTTGAAATGATCTGGATCAGTTTGTATGTGCAACTGCGCGAATCTCAATCAGTTGATGAGGGAAGTCGAGTCCAGATGTCCCAACCATCGTGACAGCCGGACGATGAGTACCAATGTACTCTTTATACACGGCAACACATGGCTCAAGATGCTCCTGCGGGTGAACCAAAAAAATCTCCAGTTCAGCAATGTTCGACTTGGTCACGTTAAATCCTGCGAGCACGCGGTCCAAGTTATCTAATGTCTGGCGAACCTGTGCTTCAATATCATCGACACCAATAAACGTCCCCTGCATATCATGCGAAAATTGTCCTGCAATGTAGATCATACCGTTAATGCTGTATCCCTGAGCAACGCTAAATGCTTCTTCCCAGGGTACACCATGGCTATATATTTGAGCTGAAGACATATATTTCTCTCCTTTGGAAATTCAAGATAAGGTTAGTATAAACGGAGAAAAACGACTTGGGCAGTACGCACTTTCATGACAGTGACTATCCATTAGGATAGTGTAAAACACGGTGTTTGTGAGCCTAACGACTCATTCCAGAGAATCTTTATATCAGGATATTTAATTTAGGTATAACTAACTTAAGTCCTATATCCTTCCACTAGAATCTGGGTAATAATTATAGTAGGCAAGTGATTAATGGAATCTCATAACGTAACGATAGGGGGTAACCTGTATGGCATCTGTGATTCTTCTGGTGAAACAGACGGAGGACGATGAGAAGGTTATTTATCGCTTCGGACCGAATGAGCGAAAGATGGGGCTCATTGAGATGAATAAGATCAAGGAAAGTGTGAGGGAACTGGAACCTGTCCAGGTGGATGGGGTAAGTCCGAGTTTTTTCTTTAATCGAGCCGCGCAGCGACTGGTACGATGTTTATTCAGGGAAGGCGGCAAGTTCCCGGAACGAACGACGTTTGAATCATAGTCCTATGGCAGGCTGCATGACAAGTAGCTGAGCAGGCAGCTGAGAGTTCATGGGTTAAATAATGGAAGAAGTCCAAGAGACCAAAGGTGGTGGCTCTTGGACTTTTTTTGCGTGTGGTGCACATTTAAGTATGGGAGACAGGAACCGCGAAGCGATCGATCCATTCTCGCAATTGTCTACGAAAGGAGGAATTGGTATGCTGGTCAATCTCGATGTTAGAATTATTTTCGCTGGTGGAATCTCTGTTAGTCATGCTCCAGATACCTTGTTCGGTATGAAGCAGCAGGAGAGCTTGATCAGGCAGAGGAATTACATCTTCGGCATAATTGATGATACTGAGGTTATCCACACTACGACCAGAAGCTTCAAAAGAGTTATGCCATACCTTCAATAACTCGCGTGTTTCTAGAGGTAGCTCCCAATCGTCCATGAATCTATCTAACAAAATACGGTTTTCCTCGTTCGTCAAGACATTCCATTGTTCCTCCGTTATCGTGAACTGAGTAGGTTGATCAATGAATGGTTTATGTTGCCCTATGTAAAATCGGAACAGTTCCTCTTCCCATTCTTCAGTTTCTGTCCAGGTGAACAAATGCACACGTTGATCCACTGCCAAATGATAGAGGTATGTATCGTTGTTATCTGTACTTTTGTGAATAGTTAATACCTTTTCTTGTTCAAGGCTGTCTGAGTACGCTCTAATCATGCTGCGGCTTTGGGCAAAATGCATAAGCATCTTCAAAAAATCCGTCTCGATCTCTATCTCGCTATCTTCCATATGCAAGATGAGCCCTTTGGATAAAAGACCGTGAGAGGCAGCCCTTAGAACGAGTTCCCAGTGTTGTTCAGATAACTCGCCATACATCGGTTTTAGGAGACCGGCTGCAATGTCCTCTGCACCAAGTGTGGCCAGCGCAAATCCGAATTCTTCAATGGATAAGGTTACAAGTGGTTTATTCATGAGCTTAACCGCCTACTTTCTATGTAGATTGATAGATACAGGTTACTTTTTTAAAAGGTCATTTGTGCTCATTCCAAGTTTTTCGAAGTACTTTAAGAATGTCGCTTTCCTGATGTTTCAGTAGACTATACGTATATATTTTATAGCTTTTTCCATCAACCATTTTGAATAAGTAATAGGATGGAGTAGGCTGGATCCATTTGTTTAGTCCCGGTGCTACGAAATCAATGGTACGTATATCCTTCCAAGATAACTGTTTTCCTGCATTTGTCTTAATGCCAGACAGATCGAAGGAAAATAAAATGTTTGTTCCAAATATTCTCGTGATGTTCCAGATAAACAGACGTCCCACAAACCAAAAGCTTAAGAATGCCGCACTAGTAAAGTACAAGGTTTGCAGAACGCTATTGTCACCATAGATAACATCACCAGTCAAGACAAGTCCAGCTATGATAAAAAGAGCAGATATCAGCGTATGACGTATTGCATATTTGCGTTGGTATGTAACGAACTGCATGGATACCTCCTAAGTATTATTTGAAGAGTTTACTAACCCATCTAATCCCTTTTTCAGCCGCTGAGGCTATATGTTTTCCGGCATAACTACCTATAGCTCCGCCTACATAAGCTCCAACTGCTGTTCCTGCAGGCCCGGCGAACGATAATAGGGTCCCGCCAACAATAGCCCCGGCTCCTGCAGAGGCAGACTTGATCACGATATTCGATGTGGACACGGCGAGATCCGTTTTGGTTAATGTTCCTTCCTTATACTTGGAGACCGTTTTAACCCCTTCATCCCAAACATTAAGTCCTACGTTGATAGGGAACAGTTTTTTGCTTATCATTGTAGGGATTTTGGAAATTTTCATACCGTATTGACCTTTATTCACACCGGCAATAACATTGCGGGTCCATTGACCGAAGCTGTTGGCTTTGTTGAAACCAAGCCCGATATCACCTACTTTTAATTTACCTGCAAGTCGATCAAAGCCCTTTAATCCTTTCATAACCAGACCGGGGTTGCGGAATTGTTTATCCAGTTTACGTGCCATGTTACTCAGAAAGGAATTCCCCTTTCCCTTCACCCACGGAGCATTATGTACTTTGGCACGGCTAGAGTTCCGGGGATCTACTTTGAAATGAACCGTTTTGGAGAGTACCATGGACGTAGCCAAAGCAGAATATAATCCTGTTCCAATCAGGCCTACATTCCCATGAATCCCATTAATTATATTCCAGGACTTACTTCCTTGATCATATATATCCGATAGCGTCGATTTTACATCTTTCCCAGAAGTGGATTGGCTTGAACTGGTCTGTACACCATGCCCCTGAGATTGATCCGCTTGTGAGAAACGAGTTGCGATGGTATGTAGTTCCATGCCAATTGCAGAGACTGAGCTAGAGAATCTTTCCATTTGCCGATGTGCCACCTGAAAGTTCTGAAAGAAACGCTCCTGTGTGATTCCCGACCACTGGCTTTGTAATGTACTTATATGTCTGCTTAAATTGTTAATCATGCTACGACTATGTTCCGAAGCTTGAGCAAATTGCTTGGAGATTGCCTGAAGCTGCTCAGGCGGTACAATAATCCTGGTCACGACATTCACCTCGTGGAAGATAAAATTAAGAATTTCTACAGATTATGTATATATCAAAAATGAAACGCTGTGAAATATTTACCCACTAATTTTAAAGGTCGAAACGTTTATTCGCAACGGATAATAAGGAATTGACGCGCAAAACAGTCCTTTGGTTGGGTTAAATAAGTGCTTATCGTAAGACTTTGTTCCTGCAAATGGGACGAAGAGTATAAACAAAGAAGCCCACAACCTCCTATAGGGGGCGTGGACTTGTAAATTTTAGTTTGGTCTTCAAGGAGAATGTACTTATGGACATTCCTCAACTAGAACGTTTTGGCATAAGAGATCAGTGCCGTAATCGTGATGATATTAAGCAACGTTGAGATCAGCACCGTCTGGGCTGCAAAATCGGGTTCGTTATCGTATTCTTCCGCGAGAATGGATGCGTTGACACCGGTCGGCATACCCGAAGCGATAATGAGTGCCTGTGCAGCGATACCTTCCAATCCAAGCAGTAGCACAATTGAAATCCCGATAGCGGGGCCAATCAGGAGACGCAAAAATGTGCTAATATACACATCAAGACGGTACAGCCGGATTGGATATTTTACAATCTGTGCTCCGAGTGTCAACAGCGCCACGGCAACCATACTTTGCTGCGCATAGGTCAGCGGCATGGACAGGAACGTAGGCAAGGGAACCTTCCACATGTGAAACAGAATCCCCAGCAAGAGCGCATACGGAACAGGCATTTTAAGAAATCCAATAATCACGGCACGGTAATTACCTTTGAGCTTCGCGCCCTGAATGGACAACACGCCATAGGTGAATGTCAGTAATGCCTGCAAAGACATGACCAGCGCCTGAATGGAAGAGGCGAGTGGATCGCCGCGGAATACCAGTGCATTGATGGGCAGTCCATAGTTGCCTGCGTTATCCAGCATAATGCTGTTGTTGAAGGCAGCCTTCATGCCTTTATTCATCCGAAGCGAGCGTGCAACTACAGAACCTACAATATAGAGAATCAATACATATATTGCGTAAAAGAGTGTCACAGTCCCGAGCAGTTCCCCGGACATATCCGAGTGATACATGCTCATAAAGACGGCTGCGGGGGTAATACAATAGAAATTGATTTTGGCGAGGGTGTACAAGTCCAGCTTGAACACCTTTTGCATCCAGGACCCGACGGCGATCAGGAGAAAGACGGGCAGGACGACTTCAAGCATGATGTCTGCAATCATTAGTTCAGCTTCCTTTTTCATGAAAATTTCAATCCGATTTCGAAAATGCTTTGCTTATTATATCATTTTATACACAACGGAACGTGGGAATAGGCTAAAAAAGATCAGGAGGGGTTGCATCATGATTCCAGATCATTTGGATGTTGGTTTATCGATATTGTTTATTGGTTTCAATCCTAGTATTACGTCTGGAGAGACGGGTCATCATTATGCTTACAAAGGAAACCGGTTTTGGCGCATTCTTGAACGGTCGGGATTAACCCCGCGTTTATATGATGCACAAGAGGATGGAGAGTTGCTGAAGCTGGGATATGGGTTCACGAATATTGTGGCGCGTCCCACCAGAGGTATGGAGGATATTACGAAGGAAGAGTATGCAGAAGGACGCCAGATTTTACGGCAAAAGCTGGAGGACTACCGACCGGACATCGCCTGTTTTGTCGGGAAAGGGGTATACAACCAGTACAGCAAACGTGCCAAAGTGCAATGGGGATTCCAGGATGACCCGGTCGTCAAGGAGATTCAGGAGTTCGTCGCTCCGTCGTCCAGTGGACTCGTGCGCATGTCGATGGATGAGATTGTGGCGATCTATTCACAGCTTGCTGATTTTGTTGCGGAGAAGAACGGGGAAGATTAAGAGGCAAGTAAGCAGAGTTCACCCAGTCGGCTTTGCCGATAAGGGCGAATTCTTTTTTTTTGGATAAAGTGAGAGGTTTCGGGAACGGCTTCCGTCTATATAGTACAGAACCATGCATGGAAGCTGTAGAGAAGGGGGATTACATGACTCAACAGATACCGGAGGAGGAGCTTATTCAGCGCATTGTTGCAGGGGATAAGCAGTTGTTCTCCGTGCTTGTGGATCGATATAAAAATAAAGTCTACGGCATCATGCGCGGAATGGGCGCGAGTCATCCGGATGCACAGGATCTCGCTCAGGATACGTTCATTCGCATCTATCGTTATCTCCCGTCGCGGCGGGAGGGAGGCAGTTTCTCGTCGTGGGTGTACACCATTGCGGTGAATCGGATGCGGGATTTTATACGGGAAAAGAAACCCGTCATGTCTCCGGTCGATCAGGCGATTGAACCTGTCAGTAATGAAACACCGGAAAAACGTGTGCTGCATAAAGAGATGCAGCGTGAAATATATCGACAGCTCGAACAGTTACCGGAATCGTATCGCCTGGTGTTATTACTGAAGTACACAAACGAGTTGAGCTATGAAGAGATTGCAGACATTACAGGCATGAGTTCAACCAAAGTGCGCAACGCCCTTTACCGCGGTAAAAAAACGCTGAGGAAGCAAATGGAACGCAAAGGAGGTTTAGCTACGTATGAAGCCTATTTCAAAGGATGAAGATCGGTTGTGGGAGGAGCACCTATACCGTGAGGAGCCAGATGAGGATTTTACGCTTAAGGTCATGCAGAAGCTGGATGGCATGTCCATGGAGCGTGACGAAGCTGAAAGTCCATGGTCGAGAAAGGTACCCGAGACAAGATGGATATACCGTACGGGGATTGTGGCTGCGGCTGTGCTCCTGTTTGGAGGAGGTGCATTGCTGGCTTGGGATCGGACAGGTGCACCGGAGCAGCCGGTAGTGAGCGCTGTAAATATTCCTCGTTTACCCGATATACCAGTACCTACAGAAATAAGGGAAGCATTCCTCACTGAAGATTATAAGCGATTGAAGCCACCAGGGCTTGTGGTTAATCCGAACATTCAGATTGAAGATCAGGGATACACATTCGAGATCAAAGATGTGCTTGTCGATCGTTCACAAATTGTGTTTTTAACGGAGCAAACTAGCCCGGACGACATCAGGATACCAGTCGTTACTCCAGAAGCAGGGAAGATTCATATTACAGATGTACATGGTAATTTGGTTGCTGTTCCTGTAGTGAATTCCCAGCCTAGTGGTATAAATTATCGAAAATTCGTATTTCAATTAAATGATGTTATTCCAGATCAGATTGTCGTACGCGGAGAATTAAACTTTCTAAAAATACCTGATTATTATGATGCGGGTACTAACACAACGGTAAAAAATAATACAACAGTAGATTGGAGTTTCCAATTCAACATCGACATGACAAAAGCAAAAGCAATGGCTACTATGACTCCTATGAATAATACGTATACCACGCCGGAGGGGTTAAAGCTAGACATGACACAACTTGTAAGAACGCCAAGCGGAACCCGTCTTGATGTGAATGTCAGTTTGAATGATCAACTGCAGGCTAAAGTGAGTGAGGATTGGAAGGAACAGATGGATATCCTGTATCACATCGAAATTCCTGAAACCAATGAGTATAGAATATTTAACGGAAGCAGGCCTTACGCTCGACAGGCGAAGTTCCGGCTCCGTGATCTGAGTGAAGCGAACGAAAATGGCGGTTGGTTGAAACTATCCGAGACGTGGGACCCCGCATTTGTGACGGTGGACGCGAAGAATACTCGCTTTGTATTAGATGGCTACACCTTACCGGTAAAGGAAGAAAAGTCTATCGAAATTGATCTTGAACAACTCCCTCTCACGACCACAATATTTGAGCAATCGGGTGACAGAGTCGTTTTGAATGGGTATAATTTTGATCCAGAAAGAGGGGGGTATATTCCATCGGGTAGTGGAGCCGATGACCAGCACTCTCTTGTATTGTTAGGAAGTGCAGAGTTCTCCAACGAAATTGCCGGGGACAAATGGGTGGCGGTTGATCGTGAAGGAATCGAATATCCCGTTTCAATTCTAAATTCGATTAAAGAGATAAATAATGACGAAAAATATGTTACAAGTGATCTCAAATTAATGGTTCATGGCCTCTATCAGAATTCTGCTACCAAGTTCACCTTGAAACGAACGGTGGTTCACCGTGAGTTCCGTGATGTGAATTGGGAAGTGGATCTTCCATCGTACAATAGCCTGCCTTGGCTGAAATAACCACTAGTACAATTCAAGACATGAAGTAAATGAACGCTTCGAATGGATGTATAAGGATGGATCAACAGATTTAAGTGTGGATGTATAGACATATAAGCATATAAGCCTAATATACGAAAAGGCCCTGCATAATGGTATGCGGGGCCTCTTTCGTTTGCACCAGACTTACGGGGACAGCAAGTACCTAACGAATGCATCTTCAAAAAAGAGCGGTTACCCTTTCCGAATTATGCCGATTCCCTTGGAATCAACGTAGTCGATAACATAACCGTTTCTTTTGGCGTCCCCGGGCGTTCGATCCGGCGTTGTAAAGCTTCCACCGCACGCTGTCCGAGTTCCTCTTTGCACAGATTAACTGTGGTCAGAGGTGGGGAAGACGTAACGGCAGAATGTACATTGTCGATACCGATGACAAGGCAATCTTTAGGTGTGGAGATGCCCATCTCCTGTAATTTGTGCATCCACTGCAAAGCAATATCATCATTAACACCGATCCAGGCATCGGGACGTTCATCATCTGGCATGTTTTGAATGGTGGTAGCCAATTGGTTAACCCATTCTCCATTCTCATATGGGATATTCCATGCCCTGAAGCTGGTCGTATGACTGGTATCCACATGGAAATGGTTCAAGGCCAACTCAATCCCGATCTTCCGCTGCGCAAAGCTGGCAGCACGACCATCATCTGTGATGAGGCCAATCCGTCGGCAATTCATAGACATTAGATATCTAGCCACAGTGATGCCAGCTTCCAGATTATCATGGCTGATCGTATCACAATTCAGCAGGGGTTCCTGATGATCTACCAAAATAATAGGCCGACCCGTCTGAGAGAGTCGTTGCAGAACCGTATGCGGGAAAGCCCCCATGACAATAATCCCGGCACAACGTTCCCAGTCCAAGTGAGGAGCAATAGCTTTTTCGGGAGAGGTGTTCTCGTCCGTCACTCCGAGTGAGGGAGATACAATGGCATGATGCCAACCACGCTCATTACAGGCGGAGATCATGCCTGACAGAACACGTTGCCAGTAGTGAGGTTCACCGCGGTTGAGCTGATTCATGCATATGAGAGCAAACGGTGGATCGGACGGATCTGCATGGTTTGCAGCAGGAATATTGTTAGTACCCGGAGTACTTTGGCGATATCCTAAAGCGCGAGCGAGTTCCAGTACCCGTGCGCGTGTCGCTTCACTGACACCTGTCTTGCCACTGAGTGCGCGGGAGACGGCATATTTGGATAATCCGAGCTGGTCAGCCAGCGTCTGAATGGATACTTTGCGTGACATATCATTACTCCTTCGTATGTGAGCAATTTGCATAAATCCAATGATCGTATCGATTGAATGAATGCAAATTTCAGATGTAAATAGTGAATTGAATTTTCAATGAGATGACCTTTATGAATTGACGATCATCTTCTGACACAGTACACTTACAAATAATAATGTTATTATAATTTATCATAACAAAAATAACAATAGTGTAAGAGTGTTAGGGTCAATTTAAACCAATCTATATATGTTCAACTAAACATTTACAAGATAACGGAGAGGGCAGAAATAATCTGAAGAAGCGAAGCTAAAAGCTTTCTGCAAGAAAGCTGCATCGGAAGCATAAACTTCGCCTTTATCACCGGATTTCCCCTTGAGAAAGGGGATCGAAAAAATCTGGGGATAACGGCGATCGGAAGGTTATTCTGCAATCGGAGCGCGGTTGTAAATAATTATTAGCTGAACTTAAATAAACCAATTCAAAGGAGACAACATCCATGGAACAGTTCAGATTACCGAAAATCCCTATGCCGCATCTGGAATTACCGCAAGCTGTGCAGGATATTCTGACTGAAGCGGACGAGCGTTTGCAACATCGACCGAGGTTGCTGGCTCAATTTCGCAATTGTTTTCCCAATACGCTGGAAACGACTACAAAGCTGCTCGATGATGGAACAACCTTTGTGATTACAGGGGATATTCCCGCCATGTGGTTAAGGGATTCCGTAGAGCAGGTCATGCACTATGTTCCGCTTGCGAAGGATGACGAGAAGTTGCAACGTATCATTGGAGGCCTGATCAAACGTCATACGTTCTACGCTGATATGGATATCTATGCCAATGCGTTCAATGAAACGGCGAATGGATGGCATTGGGATGCCAATGATGAGACGGAGATGTCACCTTGGGTGTGGGAACGGAAGTTTGAGCTGGATTCTCTTTGTTTTTCCATGAAGCTGGCTTATACATATTGGCGGGAGACTGAACTTACGGATATATTCGATGAGCGCTTCAAGAAAGTGATGGAGAATATCGTACAACTATGGGAGACAGAACAGCATCACACAGAGCAATCACCTTACCGGTTCATGCGTCGCAATTGTCCAGCCCATGATACGCTGCGAAATGAAGGATTGGGTATGCCCGTGAATTATACGGGGATGATCTGGTCCGGATTTCGTCCGAGTGATGATGCCTGTGATTTTCATTATAATATTCCCGCGAACATGTTCGCTGCGGTAACCTTGCGGCAGATGGGGGAGATCGCGAAGTGGGTGTTCCGGGATGAACAACTGGTAAGCCGGATGGCTCGTTTGGAAGAAGAAATACGACACGGTATTTCCCTCTACGGTACTTATCGTCATCCAGAGTATGGGCAGATTTATGCCTATGAGACGGACGGTTACGGAAACTTTTGTCTGATGGATGATGCAGGCACACCTGGGCTGATGTCTATACCGTATATGGAGTATGCTTCGATTGAAGACAGGGTATATCAAAACACTCGTCGATTTATTTTGAGCAAAGAAAACCCGTTCTACTATGAAGGGAAGGTAGCCAAAGGTATAGGTAGCCCCCACACCCCTCCGGGATACATCTGGCACATGGCGTTATCCATGCAGGGCTTAACCGCAAACAATGACGAGGAAATACTGGCGATGATTGAATTGCTGGAAAGTACGGATGCGGGTACCGGATATATGCATGAGGGCTTCCACGCCGATGATCCCAACACGTTCACCAGACCATGGTTTGCCTGGTCCAACAGCCTGTTCTCGCAACTGGTGTATAAGGCAATGAAAAAAGGAATTCTATAAGTGACGTAGTTCAAAAAAATAATTGCTCAATGCCTGCAAAGTGGCCGTTCCGGTTACGAATCGTTCTTTTGATCGCTGTTATCCCCGGATTTCTTGATCGCCTTTTGTAAAGTCGAAATCCGGTGATAAAGGCGAACGCTTTGCTTCTTCAGAATCGATTTCGTTCCCTGCACTACTTTTACTATCGAGCGCGACTGTTTTTGAACGACATCATTTTTAGAATAGGAGAGTAGGTAAAAAAACAAGAAAGCCCAAACTGCTGAACTTTGCAGTTTGGGCTTTGTTTAATTGAAAAACACAGGCGCTTTGCTATGTGTTTTTCAGTAGATCGGCGATGAACACTTTCTGGCCTGTGCGGGCGCTTTCCAGGGAAGCGAGGACCATGGCCATGCTGAACTGGTTATCGCTGCAATCGGTCTCAGGTAATCGTCCGGATTCCAGTGCGGCGAACATGTCTTCTAGGCAGCCATGGTGTCCTGTTTTGTCCATGACAGGCAGTTCCGCTTCAATCCGCTCACTTGGCTGGAAAAAGGATGGTTTGCCGTCAGCATCCAGGCTTTGCCCAGTAACCACCTCAGCATAGATGTCATCATGACCATCCCAGATGGCGGTTCCTTTTTCACCGATTACGCGCCAGCTTGCTTCCCATGATGTGGGTACACCTTCTGCGCACCAGGATCCGCGATAGTTGAATACGGACCCGTCAGACATCTCAAATATACATAACGCCATCGCATTGCCCTGATACCAGGAACCTGGAGGGTTGAACTCATGGCAGTACACCGATACCGGGTTGGCTCCGAGAATATACCTGGCCTGATCAAACGTATGTATCGCCATATCGAGCAGCAGCGGGCTATCCATGAGATCGCGGAATCCGCCGAAGTGTGGCCCGAGGAAGAAGTCGGCCCCTGCGTAACCTACCTGCCCTATAGCCCCGCCGGAAATGAGGTGCTGGTAGGCGCGGATACGCGGATCGAAACGGCGATTCTGCATCACGGCTTGAATGTGTCCTGTACTGCGAGAGGTTTGCACAATATCTGTGCAGTCGGAGAAGGACTCTGCGAGGGGTTTCTCGCCAAACACATGGCAGCCTTCCTTCAAGGCTGTCATGGCAATGCCGTAATGACTCGCCGGAATCGTGACATCAAACACGATATTTGCACCAGTCGCTTGAATAGCCTCACGGATATCGATGAACGTAGGGCAGGTGAGGCCATGTCTTGTAGCAAAAGTAAGGGCTGTCTGTTCATACAGATCAACCAGCCCCACGATTTCTGTATCCGGCCTTTGCAAGGCGTAGTCCGCCCACGTGTTTGCCATGGCACCGCAGCCGGCGATAATTACCCGATAAGGATGAGTCATGTTCTCATCTCCTTCGCATGGATTGTGTTATACAGCTCGCATTGAATTCGGGAAATGAGGAATAGATAAATTAAGGATGTTATCCAACCTCAGGCCAGCAGTATGTTAGGTTTAAATTGAGGCTGGTTTCCTATACCGGATTGGGCACAAAATCGCCGCCGCGGCATTGTTTCAAATATCGTAATGCATGTACCTGTCCGGTCATTTCGAGTTCGTCTTTGTAGACGGGATCATGCCAGCCTTCAATATCAATCGTGCCCTGATAACCGTTCTGGCGCAGAATGGTGATGATGTCTGCCCAGTTGTTATCCCCGAAGCCCGGAGTGCGGTGCCATACGAATTCACGTGGGCCGTGCACGCCATATTCTTTAACGATATCCCAGGCAATCGTGGCATCTTTGCCATGTACGTGGAACACTTTATGAGCCCATTTGCGTAGCTGTGGAATAGGATCAATCAGGCTGGACATTTGATGGCAAGGCTCCCACTCCAGCCCGACATTTTCATCTGGAACAGCATCAAACATCATCTCCCAGGCCGTCGGATTATGGGCAATGTTCCAGTCGCCTGTCTGCCAGGTGCCACCCATATCACAGTTTTCAAAAGCAATGCGTACACCCCGATCTGCTGCCCGGCGTGCCAGTTCACCAAATACTTCCTTGAACCGGGGGATGGACTCGCTAATGGGTTGATCCGTCAGACGTCCGGTGAACCCGGAGACGATATCTGCACCAAAGAGCTGTGCGTGATCAATCACTCGCTCCCAACTTGCCAGTGTATCGGCGTTGTCTCCGGCTCCAGTTAGCGGGTTACCAAACACACTCACCGCGGAGATAACGATACCTTGTTCGTCCACGATTTCACGGACACGTTTGGCTGTCTCTGCCAAGTCCAGGTCGCCAGTCGTTTGCCAGAAGGTCAGGTTAAATGATTCAAAGCCGTGTTGCATGATCTGCGGGATAACGCGGACGGCGTCCTGCCCGCCTACAAGGGTACCTATGCGTAATGATTTATTCATGGTTGTAATTCACTCCAATATTGGCTTATAGTACTTCGTGACACACTCATTATAGCCGTGGATTAACGGGATGGCTCTAAACAATCTTGTGTAATAATAGTCGGATCTTGTGAAGAGGGGGAAGAAGTCGTGCTGGATCTGAAAGCGCTTCACGAAAATACCCGAATTGACCATAAATCACATCCATTTCAGTTGTTCCAAAATCGGTGTTCAGATATGAAAGCTGAAGAATGCATTCTGTATTTGCATTGGCATGAACATTTCGAACTGATTATCATGCGCAAGGGAAGTGCGCTTTTTCATATTGATAGCAAACCTTATGTGGTTCGAGCAGGTGAGGTCATTATCATTCCGGGAGGCACATTGCATGTTGGATATGCTCTGGATGAGGGGGATGTGCATTATGATTCCGTTGTAGTGAACCGTGCACTGTTCCATGATTTCACTCATGATCCTGTGCATGAGCAATATGTCGCGCCGTATTTGGAAGGAAGAGTGAGATTTCCGGTCAAACCGGCAGAGGAAAACACAGCCTGCGTAGGCTATTATTCTTTGCTGAATGAAGCCGTAGAGGAAATGGCGTTACAGCCCCCGGCTTATCAGCTCGTGGTGAAATCCAAGCTGCATGCCTTGTTCACCCTGCTTGCGCGTACCTTTATGCCGCAGCAGCTACCGGATAAAACGGTCGGATCGTATTTTCCAAACCGCGAACGTTTCAAACAGTTGATTGCACAGATTGAAGCGGACCCCACAGGTAAGATGTCTGTTACGGAAGCGGCAAGTCATGTGGGATTGAATGCGTATCACTTCTGCAAAATGTTCAAAAAGCTGACCGGTCGTACCTTCGTGGAATACGTGAACGGGGGCAGGATGAGTGAGGCAGAACGACTATTGCAAGGCAGCAGTCTGACCATTACGGAGATCGCCGCTAGAGTAGGCTGCGACAACGCGAACTATTTTACGAAGTTATACAAACAGTACAAGGGCATGACCCCTTCGCAGGGACGGGGGAGAAAAGAAGGTTGAGCATAGCAAGTATAGCCGTAGTCTCCAATAAAATGTCTATAAAGATGGTTGTAACCCTAAGTAACTCGCAGTCGAAATTGTGAGCAGAAGTAGAAGTAGAAGTAGAAGTAGAAGTGGAGCACACACAGCAGTGATTACCGTAACAATAATCATGCGCATAGGCACATATACAAAGAATAACCCGGATAAAGGCCAATTCAAGGCGTTCATCCGGGTGGTTTTGATTCAATAATATCAAGATAATTATCTATGTGTACAACGTGCTCATTTCATAAATCTGGAGAACAGACGATTGGCTTTCTTGGCGAGGTCGTCCATTTTGACGTTGGCATGATCGAACTGATTGTATCCCCATTTGATCGTTTGCAGCATGCGTGGAGATATGGGCGTTCCTTTGATCCGTGGATAGATGTTGTGATAGGCCCAGACAAGATGCTCCCAGCGATTGTCATTGCCGTCCTGAATATACTCGGATACGTCAATCACTTTCCCGCGTCCGTTCTGAAGAATTACATTTTTTAGATGAATGTCGCGAGGGTTCAGCCCGCGGCTGCGAACGGCATCTCGCGCTGCGTCCACATCGAGCATCACCTGCTCGGGGACAGGGATTCCTTTTTCCAAACATTCCAGCAAGGTATCCCCGGGTTCAAAACTGATCACGAGCACGTTCCGGCCACTGCCGTAATAGGTAGGAAAGTATGGCAGGCCTTTGAGCTGTTCGTACACCTGCTTTTCATTTTCGAGTTTGTCCAAGGCATGATCCGAGTACATCTTGAAGGCATACTGCGGCAAGCCGTCATACGTAAATACAGCCGCGTCTGTACCTGTGCCAATGCATTTTAATCCTTCTACATCGCCGATGATGTTCACGAGCTCATTCCGGTCGCTTCCGATGACTTGGATCTGTTGTAATGCTTCTTCCGCCTGGAACCAATCCGGTCGATTCATGGGTGGTGCCTCCTTTTAGGATATGCCTGTACAATTTTTTTCATATAATCATTTTCTAACGAACGGAGTAAGTCTTATTTCACGAAAATCGGCAGATCTGAAAATGTAACGAATCAGAGACACGCTATTGGCTCATTTGCTTGCAATAAACACGTTCTACAATCGAAATAAGACTAATTAGCGTGTCTGGGGTTCGTTAGATTCCGTAAAACCTCATGATCCATGTGATAAGGTGTGTGAGATTCGTTAGCGCCGGGCCCGCACTGGCCCCGGGCTAGACCCGTACTAGCATCCAGGTCCCGGATTCGCTGCCCTCTCTAAAGTATATTAAGCGTTCTGCTCCGCAATTTCATCTTTTGGTGATGTTACTATATAAACGATACGGATCGAATCGGAAACGGTTGCGTCAGAAGAAAATAACGGAAGCGCGCTTGCGGCAAGGTTGCCCGGGCTTTATACTGTGAGCATTAAGGGATCTCATACAGATCCGGCATACAGAAAGGCAGATTACTTATGGCACAATACCCGCAGTGGTCTTATTCGCAGTCGCGGGCGAGTATGTTCGATGAGTGCCTGCGCAAATATTATTATCATTATTACGGTGCCCATAACGGCTGGAAGGCAGACTCTGCTGATGAGATGCAGGTTCGTCTGTACCGTCTGAAGCAGCTCAGCAATCTGTATCTTGTCTTCGGGGACCTCGCGCATCGGATGTGTGAGTCGGCGGTACGCAGCAGGGAAGAGGGCAAAGACAAACCGCGTGAACACTTTCTGGAACAGACGATACGCAAGCTGCTGAATCAGGCGTATGTGGAATCAATGGACGCGGATCAGTGGCGACTTAACCCCAAGAATCGCACGATGCTGTCCGAGATCTATTACGGGGATGATACGTTGAATGACCGGATTGCCACGATTAAGGAACGGGCTTCGGCCTGTGTCGGTAACCTGTACCAGACGCTTACGTGGGAGGACTTGTCCCGGGCAAGTACGGACATTCTGGAGATCGAGAAATGGGATACCATGATGCTGCACGATACGCGCGTTTATGTGAAGATGGACTTGTTGTATCGGCGCAGTAACGGCAATATTGTCATTGTGGACTGGAAGACGGGCAAGGAAGATGACTTCTCGGATCAGCTAATGCTGTACGCATCCTATGTGAGAGAACACTACCGAATTCCTTTGGAGCAGATTGAGCTGCGAGTGGAGTACTTGTTAACCGGAAAACACCGAGAGTTTACAGCGACAGAAGAGGATATCCGGAAGGTGGAGGAGAACGTGGGTCGTTACATTGAGGAGATGCGATCCTGTGTTGAGGATGAGTATTATAACCGTCCCAAGGACGTCACCTACTTCACAGCGATGCCATCGCACCGGTCCTGCCGGGATTGCAACTTCCGCGAAGTATGCAGTGAGCGAGCAGTCTGAAGCACCAAAACCGGAGGAACCAAAAGGCCCTATACCAACCAACAAGCTATCCTATATGTGAAAAAAATCAAGAAGCGCAAGCCGGGAACATCATCTGCCCGACTTGCGCTTCTATTGCGTTCCACAGGCCTGGCGACAAGGCGCCGGGTGGAACGATCATATCCAGATTACTGGACAGCGGCGGTATTCTCCAGCGCCTGACCCGCAGGCACATAGGCATGCCCGAGATCACGGGCAACCGCCTCATACGTGATATGTCCATTCAGCACGTTAACCGCGCTGCGAATGGACGAACTGCCGCGAATCGCGGCGGCTGCACCGTGGTTGGCCAGCTGCAGTGCATAAGGCATGGTGGCGTTGGTCAGCGCCACCGTAGACGTACGCGGCACGGCGCCCGGCATGTTCGCCACCGCGTAATGCACGACACCATGTTTCACATAGGTCGGTTCATCGTGGGTTGTGATATGATCAATGGTCTCAACGATCCCGCCCTGATCAATCGCGACATCCACAATGACCGAACCCGGTGCCATGGTCTTCACCACCTGCTCGCTGACAAGCGTTGGCGCCTTGGCGCCCGGAATCAGCACCGCACAGATCAACAGATCTGCCGCCGCAACAGCTGCTGCAATGTTGGACGGGCTGGATACCAGTGTGTGGATCTGATTGCCAAAGATATCATCCAACTGGCGCAGACGATTCAGATTCAGATCAAGGATGGTCACATCGGCGCCAAGACCAATAGCAATTTTGGCTGCATTTGTTCCCACCGTTCCGCCACCGATAATGACCACTTTCCCCCGACTGACGCCTGGTACACCGGACAACAGAATGCCCTTGCCACCTTCGGTCTTCTCCAGTAACTGTGCTCCGATCTGGGAGGCCATGCGGCCTGCAACTTCACTCATAGGGGTTAGCAGGGGCAGAGCACTGTTGACCTCCAACGTCTCATACGCAATAGCCGTTACCCGACTTTTAATAAGGGCTTTGGCAAGCTCCGGTTCCGCTGCGAGGTGCAGGTAGGTGAACAGAATCAGTCCCGGACGAAAATATCCATATTCACTGGCAAGCGGTTCTTTCACCTTGATGATCATATCGGCCTCGGCCCACACTGACTTGGCATCAATCCGAATCTCGGCGCCCGCAGTTTGATATTCATGATCCGTGAATCCACTGCCGATCCCCGCGCCTTGTTCAATCAGTACCTGGTGACCGGCTCTGATGAAATCAGCAGCCCCGGCCGGAGTCATTGCTACACGATTCTCATTGTTCTTGATTTCTTTGGGAATTCCGATTCTCATCACCATGCACCTCGTCCATTTATTGGTTGTTAGCTTATACTACAAGTTTATGACTTGGATAATCGTTTTGCACCTTACTTGATGTCTAATCTTTAGGAATTGAACTCAACATATTGTCGAAAAAGACTGTTCAGGACATTTGTCCATGGATTATAATGTAAGAAAAAATAACACGAAGAGGGATCGCCATTGCGAAATGACCGTGTGTTTACGATCAAAGATATCCTTGCACGTCCGGTATTTAGCCGAGCACGACTAGCGGCAGGGAAGGATGGAGTGAACCGTCAGGTTGGCTGGGTTCATGTGTTGGAGATTACAAATGTATCTCCATTTGTAAGCCCCCATGATCTTATTTTATCCACTGGACTGTGGCTTCAATCGGAAGAAGGGCGCGAAGAGTATCTGCTTCAGCTCATTGGCAGTGAGGCAGCGGGGCTATGTGTAGAGTTTGGTACCAGCATATACGGAATCCCGGAAGAACTGATTGAACTGGCGGACAGACACCAGTTTCCGCTGATCGTATTTGAGCAACCGGTCCGTTTTGTCGAGATTACACAGGATATTCACTCTCTGCTCATTAATCATCAACACCAGCTGCTGAAAAGTCTGGAAGCATACTCCCGTCAACTTCAGCAACGAACTTTACAGAGTACAGATATGTCTGCTGTGCTGAACCTGCTGCATGAGTACGCTGCCAAACCGGTGGTGTACATTTCGTCCATGGAGCCGGGCAGTTTTGTGCCCGAACTTGTTCCTGAGATGGAACAGGCCATCTATACCTGGTATGAGCAGGAGGTAGAACATCTGGATTTGAATGATTCAGATACTGAATTATGGTTCCACATGGACGAAGAGAAAGCTCTGCTGTGTCATCCGGTCGTCTGTTTCGGCCAGGTATTTTCGGCTGTAGGCATGATTGTGCATCCCGCAGCTCCAGTGGAATATCTCAAGCTGTTGCTCGATTATACGGCGAAGGCGGCGGCAGCGCTCACGCTTCGTTCCCAGTTTCTTGAGGAGAAGATGGTCCGCAATCAGAATGAACTGATCCAGGATCTGATGAATGGCAACATCCATCAGGAGGAACAGGCTCAGACCCGAATGGGGCTTCGTTTGCTGGTAAAGGGACAGTACTGGTTTGCAGGAGGGGTCATCGAGATTGAGCATCGATTAAAGGGTACAGGCCGGGAGCGAATGGAAGCTAATCATCAGGATGTTCTTGTCCTGCTGCGTTCCCTGCTCAAGAAGAACAATCTGCCTAGCCTGATTATGCTGAAGAACAACCAGGTATATCTGTGCTGTGCGAAGGAAGCAGTAACGGCTGCTGCACGTCATCAACTGCTGCGATTACTGGAAGGGATTGCCCAGGACGTGAAACGGTTTGCCAGTCGTAACTTGAAACAGGTTATGATTCATGTGGGATTTGGCAAGTTACGCAACCGTTTGACCAGCCTGCCGGAGAGCCTTCAGGAGGCCTACCAGGTGATCGAAGTTTCGAGATCGGTAGATCCGATGGAACATGTTCACTTTTACGAACGTATGGGTATATATCAAATGTTAAAGGCGTTACCCCAATCCTTCCTGCAACCCTTTGTCCAGGATCACCTGGGTATGTTGATTGAACATGACCAAACGCATCACCTGCGATTGGTAGAGACGTTAGATGCTTACCTGCAGAACTTTGGTTCCAAGCGAGATGCGGCCGCCCAGTTATTTATTCATCGGCAAACGTTGTACAACAGACTGGAGAAGCTGGAAGAACTGATGGGTCCAGGTTACATGGATCAAGGGAGAAGAATCTGTCTGGAGATGGCGCTGCTCGCGCACGCGATGATTGAGAATGGACAGTGGCAATCCTCTTGATGAGGTGAAAGGGATGCAAGACAGACTGTGCATCGATCTTACACTACCTTGAGCACAGTCTAGCAGTTTTTACTAATCCGCCGGGTATGTCGTAATGAAGCAGGCAGGCGTTGCAGAGTGGAAGTGGAGCGTCGGCCCCGATAAAGCTTCGTTTGACCGGAGGAAGGTGCCAGTGATAATGAAGAAGGAGCAGCCAGCCGATACGGGGGTGACGACCGGTCGGGACGTCCTTCCTGTTCTGCTTCATTGTCCTCCATTGAAATGCCACTTTGGTGCAGCCATTCATTAAGTCGTTTGGGATTGATTCCAAGTTGTCCGCTCAGATTACAGATATCGAGGTTTATTCTCACACAAATCCGCCTTTCCTGGAATATCGGGCTGGTAGTAGGGTATGAAAGGGAAGCATGAATTCGAGATCAGTAAATGCTCATATGCATGTTGGCTGTGCTTGATCGGCGGAATGATTCATTACGTTGAGAAGAAGCGTGGAGGCGTCTATATACCGTGTTAAACGTTTCCATGTCCGCTGTTTTGAATATTTCCTATAAATTGGCTTTTAACAAGATTCTATCACTTCACATGCAATTGCGCGTCTCAATATAGTCTCAATTTTGTGAGGAAAAAAAGTATATTAAAAGTACCAGTATCTAGTACGGAGGACATATATGGGAGACAGTAGTGAGGCTCAATACGACAAATATCTTGAGGATGGCAAACGTTTCATTGGTCGAACCAAGGAACTGACGACACTGGAGCGGTGGTTCAATCATCCGGAAGCCCCATTAACCATATTTTCAATTACGGGCATGGGAGGCATTGGTAAATCTTCCTTGCTTTCAGAGATGTTATCTGTCTCTCGGGATCGAGGTGCGACGGCAATCTGGATGGATGGTCGATCATGTGGGGCGACTCCTTCCGTTTTTATGGATTATTTGTCCTCTACATTAGGCTTGGAAACAATGGATAGTGAAGGATCCCCGCGACCATTGAGTCTGCTGAGAGACACATCAATCGAGAAGAGATTGGTTCTGGCAGTGGATAATTATGAAGAGCTTGCTCTGTTAGAAAGCTGGTTCATGGAAGTCTTTGTATCCAAACTTCCGTTAAGAGGGATACTTGTCATTCTTGCATCACGCCCGGAACTGGCGTCCACCTGGCGGACACATCCCCGATTACATCAGAGGTTTATACAGATGCGGCTTCAACATTTCACAATTGATGAGATTACGGAATACATCACGGTGGCAGGCTTTCTGAATCAGGGGATGGCAGGTACCATTACGAGAATGACCGATGGGCATCCGCTGGGGCTGGCCCTTGCTGTAGAAGCTGCGGATCAGAGGAGGAATCTTCCGCAGTCCGAATGGGCTGAACTGTCACATATGATCAGTGCTCGATTATTATTGGAACTTACGACACCCCGTCTGCATCCTGTGGTGGAGGTACTAACACTGCTTGAGACAGCCAATCAGGAATTATTATCATCAGTACTGGATATGACCGTGACAAAAGAAGAGTACCACATGCTGAGACAGATGTCGTTTATCCGTTCCGGCCCGGATGGTCTTGCCCTGCATGATATGGCCAGAGTACATCTACTACGAGATTTTCGCCAACGTGAGCCTCATCGGTTGCAGACCATGCGTATCAAGATCGTGAAGTTACTGAAACCGCTGCATGAACAGGCGGGGCCGCGTGAGCGTCGCCAGATCGCTAGGAAGATGCTGTTGCTGTGTCAGGAATCCATGCTTCAATACCGCAAGTACGCGGATGTGTCCCGTGATTCCTTGTTCTCACCTCTCGAAACGATGAGAAGTGAGGATCTGCCCGTTCTGCACAGCCTGTTACAGCAATGGTGCGAATACAGCGTGGAACCATGGCAGGCGGTATCCTATGGCCCCTTCCTGGATGAACTGGCACACCGTTATCCCGAAGGAATTGTATTAATGCGTGACAAGCTTGGGGAGACAATTGCCATGTTCATAACCATCCTTGTACATAGGGAGAGTCGTGAGTTGTTACTAAAATATTTTCCAAATGAGATGCATGAATGCTTCACACCACAGGAACTTGAAAATGACCCGGATCAGAGTGATACTCACTTTGCTTTGCTAGCTGCGGCAAGAGATGATGTGCCTGGTTATACACGAGAAGAACTGGTGGGATACATGGCACTGGACCGGCTGTCTCTACTGGGTGATGGTGCGCGAGCGATGCTCGTTGCAACGAACCCTCACCTGAAACTATTTTTGCAGAGTATTGGATTCCGGATGCGAAGAACCCGCACTCGTGTCTGCGACAGATTTGAGGACCAGGCGGACGTACTTGATTTGGATTTGCGTAATGGGCAATTCGGAGAGTGGGTCATGTCTCTTCTTGCTCCGGAACCAACAGAGGATCGTATACAGCCGGAAACAACGGAAGTGGATGGTGTAATCTGGACTGAACAGGATGTTCGCAAGATGTTGGGGGATCTTCGTTCCCCGGGAGAATTGCATGAATATGCTGGCAGGGTTAGAGGAGTAAAGGATGGAATCCAGTTACAGCTGTATGTCATGGATCTGTTGGAAGGCAGAGTACATGGCCTATCTCCACAGGATCAGATGCTGTTATACGCGGCCTACTGGACGCATGCTGGCAATCCAACTGCCGCAGCCCAGACGTGTTCCATGAGTCGGGCGACATTTTATCGCCATCTCAGAACAGCGCTGACTCGCTTGGCGCGGATTTTGTAGGGTTCTATTCATTCATCATACTGATAATAAAGACAAGAAGAGGCTGGTCATAGACCAAGCCTCTTCATGCGATTATAGAGCGTTGCCCGGGAGATGCCAAGTTGCTTGGCGAGTGTTCGTTTGTTGCCACCTGCTGCTTTCAGATATTGAATTAGAAGTTGCGCCTCATAGGTGTCCAATTTTTGCTGGTAGGTAACACCGGAGACAAGTTCGGAATCATCCAAGGTATCTAATTCGTCCACATTTGCAACCGTTCGAGGTTCTTGTTCTGGTTCTGCTCCCGCCGAATCCTGACGTTGCTGATTTTCGATGTTGGCATGTGAATGAATTCCGGATGTCAGTTGAACTTCGGACTGTTCTTGCATGGTGAGGGAAGTGAGGGTATCAGGTAGATATTCCTGCTTCACCTCACCATCTGTCGTCAGAATGGTCAGGCGTTCGATCACATTTCGTAATTCACGTACATTGCCTGGCCAATCATATTGGAACAGCAACTTGAACACTTCAGGTGGAACCAACTCAATATGACGGTTATAGAGCAACGAGAATTCTTGAAGGAACGTCTGGGTTAATTCATATATATCTTCCTTCCGCATACGCAAAGGAGGGATGACAAGGTTAATGACATTCAGCCGATAGTAGAGATCTTCCCGGAATTGATTGCGGGCAATCATACTTAATAGATTCTGATTGGTCGCAGCGATAATCCGGCAGTCGGCCTGTTTCATTCGCGTTCCCCCCACAGGAAAGTAACTCTTCTCCTGCAACACCCGAAGCAGTTTCACTTGTAATTCCAATGGCATCTCACCGATCTCATCCAGAAAAAGAGTACCCCCTTCGGCAAGCTCAATCTTGCCCTTTTTGCCTTTGGGATCCGCTCCGGAGAAGGCACCTTTTTCGTAACCGAATAACTCACTTTCAAACAAGGAAGCAGGAATTGCCCCACAGTTAATAGCGATAAATGGTGCAGTCTGCAATTCACGAAGATCATGAATGGCTTTGGCGAATAACTCCTTGCCTGTGCCGCTCTCTCCGAGGATAAGTACAGTAGCTGAGGTGGTACTGATCTTGCGGATGGTCTCCATGCACTGCTTGATGACCAAGCTGCTGCCCTTGATTCTGGCGAATGGATCTAATTCGGGCCGTAGCCGAGCAACGGCTTTCTCCAGATGCTGGACTTTGGAGGTCATATGTAATAGTTCCTGATGTAATCGGATTTCGGTTGTTATATCCACTTCGGCAGCAACTGCACCCACAATATGTCCATCCAGTTGGACAGGACGAGCATTAATCAGGGCGAACAGGTCGGGCCGTGGCTGATGCTGTTTGCGATAGACCGTTTCGCCGGTATACAACGTCTTGAGAGACTGTAGTCGATCTGGAGGGAAAAAGTCCGCTGCGGGTTGTCCGATGATGTCTTTTTTGCTGATCGAAAAAACATGCTCCGCGCCAGTTGTCCAGTAGGCCACCTTGGCATCTTCATTAATTAATGTCAGAGCTGAACCCGCTGTCTCCAGTGTGGTCTCAAAATAAGCTTCTATTAGGCGATGTGCATGCATCATGGCATGCAAAACATCGGATACGGCGATATATCCCAATAGGGGTCCATCATCCTGAATGAATAGATAAGAAGATGTGTCGAATAAGGAGAAGGCATCTACCAACGATGTTGATGACGGAATGGTAAGTGTGGAGAGGTCTGTATCCAGAACATCCATATCCGTACGCAATAAAGACATTAATTCTGGAAGTAAATGTTTCATCGGTATCACCTCAATTAGAACATAACTTTTGGAAACAACTTCTTTTACACAAGTTACTTACAAGTGATCTGCTTATGAAATGACTGGAGAATGATGGTTACCCATATTATAACTTTCCAAATGAGGTGTGTATATATTTTTTGACATGAAGCATACATGTTGTCGGCACAGAAGAGAAAAATGTTGGATTTTCATTTCTGGAGTTCCCTTTTATTTTTATTAAAAGGAATTAATGCTAATTCGTATGGACCATTCAATAATCCAGGTGAGGGTTGAGTTATTTAAATTGACATTCGAGTTACTTGATTAAAACTGTTATCTCTCAATCTGCTACACGGCAGTTGAAGTGATTATTCATATAGTACATGCATTGTCCACACCATTAAGAAACTTCTGAATAATGCTATATGAAGGCAATCCGCATGAAGAAGAATCAAAGGAGGGTGATGAAATGGCCATTCTATCAACTGGGCCCATTGAGAATAATATTTCAGGGATAGCGGGGATCCGACCAACTCAATCCGTTACGGTCAAAATCGATAACCGGAATGCGACAGAAATGTTCACGGTACTTCTTCGGGGCTATTACCTTAATGGAGTCAGAACATTATATGTAGAAGAACTGCTCAATGTATCACCTAATCAGGTCATCACCAAAGTTTATAATGGGAATTTTGATGCTTTTGAGTTTGTATTTTCAACCTCAGACACGGCTGCTCCAGAAGCACAAATATCCGTATGGGGTAAAGATGGCGAAGGCGAATTAGTCGCGGCTCACCGATTGGTGTCCCAGGAGTTGTTGGGAGAAACGCTGAGCACAACGGGTGTGACAGGGGCCACGGGCGTCACAGGAGTGACAGGAGCGACGGGCATCACGGGCATCACGGGAAGCACCGGTGCCACCGGAGTGACAGGAGCCACGGGCGTTACAGGAGTAACAGGAGCGACGGGCATCACGGGCATCACGGGCATCACGGGAAGCACCGGTGCCACCGGAGTGACAGGAGCCACAGGGACTACCGGAGTAACAGGAGCCACTGGCGTTACGGGAGTAACGGGAAGCACCGGAGCTACTGGAGTAACAGGAGCCACGGGCGTTACAGGAGTAACAGGAGGCACTGGCGTTACAGGAGTAACAGGAGGCACTGGCGTTACGGGAGTAACAGGAAGCACTGGGGTTACCGGAACAACAGGCGTCACCGGAGTAACCGGAACGACAGGTGTCACTGGAGCAACCGGTACAGCAGGGCAAGGGTTGTCCTCGTACGCTTATATTTTTAATACATCAGCTCAAACTGTAGCTATTGAAGCGGATGTAATCTTCGACAGCAACGCAAATCTTACCGGTATTACTCACACGGCCAATACCGCTGCGATTATTATTGGTAATGCCGGGGACTATGCGGTGTTTTTCAACGTTGCAGGTGTGCAGGCAAACCAATTCACCCTTTATCAAAACGGAGCCCCTGTAGGTGGCAGTGTCTATGGTTCAGGAGCTGGCACTCAACCGAATCCAGGCATGGTCATTATTACGGCTGCTCCCGGTGATGTGCTGACATTGCGGAATCATTCCAGCGCATCAGCTGTTGGTCTGCAAACGCTAGCAGGTGGAACACAGACCAATGCTAATGCTTCTATTCTTATTCAACAGTTAAGCAGTTAGCCTTTTCGAGCTTGTAATTTTGATTAATAAATGGGTGTGTCCAAAAAAATAGACATTTAAAATTGGGGATGCTAATTTTTTAGACATTAAGAGAAGAACCGGAGAAAAGGAAAGTTGGATGATCTGGTAAAGTGTTTGTACAGAAAAAACCATGTGCCCAAAAAGAAAGAGGCAGCATGGTTTTATTTTTGCTGTTTTTTATTTATATATTGATACAGCTGGAAAATAACTATCGGAACATATTCTTAACGACCATCCAGAGATTAGCCGGTTTTTCAGCCAAACGGCGGGTATAGTACGGATACCACATGGTGCCATAAGGTACGTAACAACGAATGCGATAGCCTTCTTTGGCAAGACGTTCCTGTTCGCTCATGCGAAGACCATATAACATCTGAAATTCAAAGGCATCCGGAGAGATTCCCCGATCCTTGGCGTATTGTTTCGTCCAGTTAATGATGTGATCATCATGCGAGGCAACTGCAGTGTACACACCCTGATCGAGGTGATTACGAATCATCGTTTTGAATTGATGAATGACTTCAGAAGCATTCTGATAGGCGACTGATCCGGGTTCTTTGTAAGCACCTTTAACCAGACGAAGCCGAATGCCTTCCCGAATCATATCACGTGTATCTTCTTCGGTGCGATGCAGGTAGGCTTGCAATACTGTGCCTGTATTATGCAGTCCTTCCGAGTGCAGTCTTCGAACAATATCCAGCGTCGCTTGAGTAAATGGACTATCCTCCATATCAATTCGAACAAATAGATCATGCAATTTGGCTTGTGCGGCAACGGTACGGATATTTCGATAACCCTCTTCCGGGTCGAGTGCGAGGCCCATCTGGGTTGGTTTCAGCGAGACGTTGGAGTCTGCTCCTTCACGTGCAATGCCTTCTACCAGTCGTACATACTCATCCCTGTATAATGCCGCTTCGCTCAGGCGGGTGATGCCTTCGCCCAGATGATCGAGCGTAGCCATAATGCCTTTATTATTGAGTATGCGGATCTCTTCGAGAGCTTCTTCCAAGGTGTTTCCTGCAATAAACTTGCCTGCCAGCTTCTTACCATATCTAATGGACAGGTTCTCTACAGCTTTGTTGCCTGCCACGGTTAATAAGGTTTTGCGATATATTTCCGTTCCCACACTCATTTTCGTTTCCTCCTTCAGCATTGTGCTAACTTAATTCAAGCAAGAAACGTGCCAGATTTGGCGATGGTCTACTATTTTTCATGAAAATTATCTATTTAAATTGGACTAAACATTTACACAAAACGGAGAGGACAGAAAGAACCTGAAGAAGCGGAGCGCTCGCCTTTATCCCCGGATTTTCCCTCTATAAAAAGGATTCGAAAAATCTGGGGATAACAGCGATCGGAAGGTTGTTCTGTCATCGGAGTGGCCCGTGTAAATTTTCAGTAGTTGAATTTAACGAGAAAAATATTTCAATCCCAACCGGAGTTGGCACGGATTTTGCTACATATATTTGGTGATGAGTAACATACAAAATAATTCAGGCGAGCAGCCAGCGAATCCCACATCCTGAAGGAGGAATCATTGATGAATATCCCTTTTGTTAACGAACCATTCACACCTTTTGCAGTCCAGGCGAACCAGGAAGCATTTGAAGACGCACTTCGTCAGGTAGAAGCTGAACTTGGGCAGGAATACCCGATCATTATTGGTGGGCAAAAAATAACAAGCAGACGCACGTTAACTTCCGTGAACCCCGCAGCCAAGAATCAAGTTGTCGGAACGATCCATCAGGCAGATCAGGAATTGGCCGAAAAGGCTATTCAGACAGCGGCGGAGACATTCCACACATGGAAACATACTGACCCGAATGAACGGGCTCGTTATCTATACAAAGCAGCTGCCATTATGCGCCGTCGCAAGCATGAATTCTCCGCATGGATGGTTTATGAAGCCGGCAAGACTTGGCCTGAAGCTGATGCGGATACAGCGGAAGCCATAGATTTTATGGAATTCTATGCACGCGATATGCAGCGACTGAGTGAACCGCAGCCCCTCGTGCGGATTGCAGGAGAAGATAATGAACTGAGTTATATACCGCTGGGCGTGGGCGTTGTCATTCCCCCTTGGAACTTCCCGCTGGCGATTATGGCAGGCATGACCTCTGCTGCACTGGTATCTGGCAACACGGTGGTATTAAAGCCCGCCAGCACAACTCCGGTGATTGCCGCCAAGTTTATGGAGCTGCTCGCAGAAGTTGGTCTGCCGGATGGCGTCGTGAACTTTTTACCAGGACCAGGCAGTGAAGTGGGCGATTATCTCGTGGATCATGCGCTCACCAGATTTATCAGTTTCACCGGTTCCAGAGACGTAGGACTGAGAATTAATGAACGTGCAGCACGTACAGCACCAGGTCAGAAGTGGATTAAACGGGTCATTGCAGAGATGGGCGGCAAGGATTCCATCGTTGTAGACAGTGACAGTGATCTGGAACTCGCGGCAGAGTCCATTACCGCTTCGGCATTTGGTTTCTCAGGACAGAAATGTTCGGCGTGTTCCCGTGCCATTATTCATAAGGATGTATATGATGAAGTATTGCAAAAAGTGATTGAACGGACACAGAAACTGACGATGGGCAGTCCACTTGAAGTTGGCAGTCAGGTTGGGCCGGTTATCGATGACAAGGCATATGCAAAGATCACGGAATATATTGAAATCGGCAAGGGTGAGGGGCGTCTTGTGCACGGTGGCGGTACAGGGAACGTTGAAGGTTATTTCATTGAACCAACCATAATTGCCGATGTTGACCCGAAAGCCCGGATTGCTCAAGATGAGATTTTTGGACCTGTGCTTGCGTTCATCAAAGCAGAATCTTTCCAGGATGCTTTGGATATCGCCAATAATACAGACTATGGTCTGACCGGCGCGGTGATCTCACGTAATCGTGAACATCTGGAACAGGCAAGACGCGAATACTTTGCGGGTAATCTGTATTTCAACCGGAAATGTACCGGAGCACTGGTAGGCACACATCCATTTGGCGGATTTAACATGTCAGGCACGGATTCCAAGGCAGGTGGAAGAGACTATCTGCTGCTGTTTACACAGGCGAAGCTGGTATCCGAGAAATACTAGACAGAAACCATGATCTGATTAAAAACTTCTTACATTCGCTTGAATAATATGCTATTATCCCTGCAAATCCTTTTGTTCGGATAAGAAACACAGATGCTTATTGCCGAAGGCATAAGGAGGGAAACGGATGTTAGGTGTTCAGTTGGTACAGGAACAACGTATTCGGCTGTCCATCACGCCGGAGATGAAACAATCCTTTCATTTGCTAACCATGTCTGGTCAGGATCTGACCCGTTACTTGCTGGATGCGGCGGAGGAAAATCCAGTACTTGAACTGGAAGAACAAGCTGCGCCCCTCGCACGGATTCCAAGGCGAATAGATCAGCGCAGGTATGATTCCTATGATCCGTTGCTTCAGGCTAAAGGTGCAGAACCTACATTGGAACAATTGCTAATTGCGCAAATTCGAGTGATGACACTTCCAGACGAATTGGAAAATATGGCTGTGTATTTGGCAGGATGCGTCAATGATGATGGTTATCTGACGGTGGAACTGGCAGAGGTGCAAGCAGTTCTTCAGCTTCCGATGAGCAAGATTGCAGCGGGACTGGAGCTTCTCCAATCGCTGGACCCTGCTGGTATAGGGGCGCGGAATCTGCAAGAATGTCTGTTGCTCCAGATTAGACGTGATCCATCAGCAGCGCTGAATGCGGAGCGGATGGTGGAAGCGGGATTGGAATCACTGGTTCCTTTTCACCCAGGTAGAACAGGGAGTCGATTAGGCATGACTTCACGGGACGCTCAGGTTGCCTACGACTATATTACACGTCTCGATCCTAAGCCCTGCCGATCCATCGGATGTACGGAACGACCACATTACATTATTCCGGATGCCATTGTTGGGTTTCGTAACGGTGAGGTCCATTTTAGCCTGCATGCGGCAGGTAACCCTCATGTATCGATGAATGAAGCGTGCATCCGCTGGATCAGGGAAGAGGTGCCTGACGAGATCTGGGCAACCCGCGCGGCAGAGGCAAGGGCTATCATTCGGAGTGTACACCTGCGGCGCAGGACTTTAGTGCGTGTGCTGGGAGCCGTGATGGAAGAGCAGAAGCACTTTTTGGTCAAAGGCCCATCCGCGTTAAAACCACTTAATTTGGCTGTTATTGCAGAGAAGATTGGCATGCATGAATCAACGGTAAGTCGTGCGGTGAACGGTAAATACATTGAGACCCCACATGGTGTATATGAACTCAGGGCTTTTTTTGACTCCGGAATCAGTACAACGTCAGGGGATAAAACATCAGCATCAGCGGTGAAACGCAGATTAAAAGAAATCATTCGCATGGAACAGACTCAGCGTCCATACTCGGATAGTCATTTGGCCACACTGCTCGCTGAGGAAGGGATTGTTATCTCCCGCAGAACGGTTGCCAAGTACAGGGAGGAACTTCAGATTCTGCCTTCCCTTGAGCGGAAACGATGGGCTTAATCGAATCGCTGGCGTCTTATCTTCTCTGTATACAAGAACCCCCGCAAACCGGATGAACGGTCTGCGGGGGTTCTTGTTAATCATTCGTGTTTAGGTTGCTGCACCAGTTTTCCTGATCACCTACAAACGTTCCATATTACGCAGGAAGTGTTCTCCGGCAATCCCTGGTGTAGTCATCTGTTCCGGATGCAGAATCTCTTCAAGTTCTTCCGGTGTCAGCAATCCGCGTTCCAAAATAATCTCTTGCAAGGAAAGTCCAGTCTTGAGCGCTTCCTTCACGATGGAAGCTGCCACATTATAACCTAAGTGCGGGTTCAACGCCGTAACCATACTGAAACTTTGGTTCATGATTAATTCGCAGCGCTCACGGTTAGCTTCCATCTCTTCAACTGCATAACGCGTGAAAACATCGATGCCGTTATTCATAATTTTCAGCGATTGCAGCAAGTTGAACGCAATAACTGGGCCCATGACATTCAGCTCGAATTGACCAGCTTCACAAGCCATACAGATCGTATGGTCGTTCCCCATCACTTGGAAGGATACCTGGTTAATGACTTCCGCCATAACGGGGTTGACTTTGCCCGGCATAATGGACGAACCTGGCTGACGCGGTGGCAGGCGCAATTCATTGAATCCTGCACGCGGGCCTGAAGCCATCAAGCGAATGTCATTACAGATTTTGGAAAGGCTAACCGCACATACCTTCAGCGCCGCTGAAAGTTCCAGATAGGCATCAGTGTTCTGGGTTGCATCCACAAGATCCTCAGCTGTTTGTAGTGGTAGTCCGGTAACAGCTGACAGGTGCTCTGTAACTTTGACGATATATTCGGGTTTGGCATTGAGTCCTGTACCTACCGCAGTTGCACCCATGTTAATGGTAAGCAAGCGGCGATTGGCGAATTCAAGACGCTCAATATCCCGTCCGATTACACGGGCATAAGCTCCGAATTCTTGTCCAAGGCGAATAGGTACGGCATCCTGAAGATGGGTACGGCCAACCTTGACCACATCGTTGAATTCCACTTCTTTTTTACGGAACGCATCCTGTAGTCTTCTCATGGTAGCGAGTAACGTCTCCGACAGTTGGTACGCCGCAATGCGCAGTGCTGTAGGAACCACGTCATTAGTAGATTGGGACATGTTCACATGATTATTGGGATTGCAATGGAAGTAGTCTCCCTTGCTTTTGGTTAACAGTTCCAGCCCGCGGTTGGCCAAAATTTCGTTCATATTCATATTCATGGAGGTGCCTGCACCGCCCTGAATGGAGTCTACAATAAAATGATCCAGATGATGGCCTTTCATCATTTCTTCAGCCGCCATGACGATCACCTCGCCAATCTTGCTTGGCAGCATCTTCAACTCCATGTTGGTAATCGCTGCTGCCTTCTTCACCGCAGCCAGAGCCGTGATCAGCTCCCGGTGTACCGGAACGCCGGTAATCGGGAAGTTTTCCACGGCCCGTACCGTCTGAATTCCGTAATAAGCATAAGCCGGGATTTCTTTTTCACCGATAAAATCTTTCTCCGTCCGTGTGGACATAGTAGACATCTCGTTCGCCTCCAGTGGCATCAATAAAAATAGTTCGGCTCCAGCGTTGCTGAAGCGCACTCAGTATATCATTTAAGCAAAATGGATGCCAATCTAAATCATTTGGCCTCTTGTGCCGATAATAAATAAAATTAGGGAATTTAAATGGAATATTATTCAATTTTTAAGAAAGGGAGGGGCGGCCAAGCTTGTCTTATACATTATGCGCTTTATGGTAGAGAAGTCATGCATGAACGGCAAGTATGGGGGAAATAGAACGGTTTCAGTGATGTATATCACATGAAATTTGGTACATGATTGGTAAAATAGGAAAAAAGGACTACGGGGTGTGCACATGAAATGGACTTTAGGAGCAAAGACTGTCGCAGGTCTGGTACTGATTTCGATTATTACCTACGGAACTAGCGGCTTTTTTATATTTTTTGTCAAAGACTGGATTACGTTAGATATTCCGAATTGGGTATACATATCGATTATCCTGATCATGGGAGTATGCTGGAACGGGATTCTGGGATGGTTTGCCTCACGCTGGCTGACTCGTCCAATCGTCCACCTGTCCCGGGCTGCGCAACAGGTTTCAGCGGGTGATCTGACAACCGAAATTCCGCAGCGACGCACGCAAGATGAACTTACCGTATTATATGATGCTTTTCGCGCAATGGTTTCTAACCTTCGAAGTATTGTAAATGATATTGCAGACAGTACAAGAACGACTTCACAGAACGCACAGTCTCTGAGTGAAGCGATTACCCAGGCCGCCGAACAGATCGAGATGATGTCGGATGCGGTGGATCATATTGCGGTAGGCGTAGAAGAGCAGAAGGTTACTTCCCATCAATCTCTGATCACTGCGGATGAGATGCTGAACGATTTCCAGCGTATGCATAGCCAGTCCATGGACATGACAGAGATGTCCGGTCAGATGGAACGATCGGTGGATCATACAAAACAGACTTTCTCATCGTTGATGAAAGGGATGGACGAGCTGGCCGAGTCGCACAATCGTTCCCGCGACATTATGCTGTTGCTGGAGAAGGAAGCCTCCGATATCGAGGTAATTACCCAATCTGTCAAAAACATCGCTGAGGAAACAGGGTTACTTGCCCTGAATGCTTCCATTGAGGCTGCACGAGCTGGCGAAGAAGGTTCTGGTTTTGCAGTCGTGGCGCAGCAGATCCGCAAGCTGGCAGACGAAAGTAAGGAATCGGTACACCGTATTAATGAGCTGATTAGTCGTGTGCAGCAGCGGATCAGGGAGACAGCCCAACTGTCTCATGAGCAGCATGGTCTCGTGGTTAATGAATCGGAGCGGACCGTCTCTGTGGATCAGACGTTGCATGAACTGACAGGAACGGTGGAAATATTTATGAAGGGTGCGCATGATATCGGTTCCAAGATTGCAGAACAGACTGGTCGCGTGGAACAAACGCACGGTCATGTGAAGAAGATCCAGGGGAAAGCCGGATCGTTCTCGGATGAGGCGAGACGAATTATGGATGCCGCACACGAAGAGACAGCCATCATGGAGGAGATTTCATCCTCGGCGGAAGAACTGAGACAATTAACCGATCGGTTATTGGACAAAACCAAAGCATTCCGAATGCAGCCTTAAGCTGTGTTCGGGATTTTTTTTGTTTTTGGAGAACAGTTTTGGTATGATAATTTGCTTATTCTGGTTAAAGCCGAACGTTCTTTCGTGAAAACGGAAATTTGTAAAGATTATTTTATGAAAGATTAACAAATTCGCAACTTGCAGGCGATAAATGAAGATATAATAGGATTATCACAACAGATAAAGGAGCCCAGTATATTGAAAACTTGGACAGGTATCCTGCTGATGATTATTTTGGCGGTAGCTACGATTAGTACAACTTCGGCTGCCAGAACCATGAATGAATCGCAAAAACAGCTTAATATAGATGATCAATCCAGCCAGACCGCAGAGGTCGAGGCTTCCAATATAGATAAACTGCATGACACAGCGAAGACAACACAGGAATCCATTCCTGCGAATGAGGAATACGTTTCGGTAGCTCCAGAGAATGAGAACGTCAGATTATACCCTATGAAAGTTGAGGGTTCAGGATATATATACAACGGAATGATTTTGGAAGTGGACGGCAAGACAAGAGAATTTAGTGATTGGCAGGGAGAAGGCGGGTCTTACAAACCCGAAGTGCACGAGCTGGACCTGAATGGAGACGGCCAGAAAGAAATTATCGTTTTGTACACGGAAGGTCATGGAACAGGTATTTATTTGGGACAAGCACGTATCATTGATCCGGTAACGCTGGAAGAGATGAAGATGCAATCTCTGGATGAGATTGCAAAACAGCATGTGAAGTCGAAAGTTACGGTTAGATCAGACCGTGTGGATGTTGATGTCGCCGTTGATGGCGTCCAAGCAGAACCTTTACGGATCGAGGGAGATACGAGTGGCGGCGTATATAACGAAGAGTTGGGATTTGGTGGAGTAACCTATTACAGTGTGGAGGATGGCCAACTTGTCGTATCAGCAGCAGGATCTTATGGTGCAGCTTTATATGCTGGTGATCTGACATTTGCTTATGAGTATCAAGATGGCGAGTGGAAGGCTGTAGATTTGAAGTACAGCATGGAAGTGTATGAAGAAGAATATTATGAATCTTTTGATTGATATCATTCTGTTGAAATCGTAGTGCAGCGGGGATTGGAAGTAGTTCTCAAAGTGTGGGGGTTAGTGAGCATCTGATAAGAATATCTTCCTTTCTATCTTTGCGGACAGTGGGAAACAGGGCGAGGCTGAAAAAAATCGGGACATACAGCCTCGTTTTGTGCTGCCTACAGATAGGAACTTTGTACTAAAAATGCAGTAAACAATTGACATTATCACTTTAGTCGTTTAAATGTATAAAGGACAAATCATTTTAACGTTCAGGAGGGATTTTGATGAAGAAAAAGGTTGTACTGGGTCTGATGGTAGGCACATTAACGCTTGGGATCGGTACTGGTGCGCTTGCAGCAACAGGGTTGGAGCAGATTAAAGCCTATCTAAACAGCAAGATTACGCTAAAAATGGATGGTGCCACGGTGACAGCCAAAGATGCCAATGGTAAAACGGTGTTGCCTATCACTTACAACGGAACAACTTATTTGCCTGTGCGTGCTGTGGGATCATTGCTTGGGACAGAGATCACGTATGACAGTGCAACTTCATCCGTCCTGATTGGCGGAACGAATGGATCTGCGCCCGTAACCAACGGAAAAGTAACGCTGAGTGCACTTGGAACATCCGTACTGGGATCTACCGCTTGGCACACCAAAGATCCTAAGGATACCACATATAAAGGCAAGGATTACAAGGATGTTTATCTGCATAATGATCCTACGAAACAGGGGGATGATATCCAGATTAATACGGGTAAAAAGTATTCTTCTCTGCACTTGGAACTTGCCGCGCTGAAAGGAAATCAGGAGATTCATATCTATGATCAGGATCTCGCGACACTCAAAAAGTTCAATATCACTCCAGAAAGCGGTATGATGAGTCTGGATGTGGATGTTAAAGGTACAGACGCTGTCTATGTAGAGATTGTATCTGAAGATCCGGGTTCGGCTCTGTTTGTACCGCTCACAACATCGTATCTGACGAAGTAAAACACAATCTGCAAGTTTGCCACCTTACAGACGTGGCAAGGCAAGCATAAACATAAAAAACGATGATTCACTAGGCGATTCCTGAACCGTATCCGGTATTCAGAGTTGCCTGGTGAACATCGTTTTTATTTTCGGTTTGTTACGAATATTAGCGGATCATGGTATCCAGTGGTTTCAGGTTCGCTTCAATCTCAGCGCGGCGTCCTTCTAGAAACGGAGGCAGCGCCAGTGATTCACCCAGATGCTCCAATTCTTCGTCTGTATCAAATCCCGGACCATCGGTTGCAAGTTCGAACAAAATACCATTTGCTTCACGGAAATATAGGGAGCGGAAGTAGAAGCGATCTACAAAACCGGAATTCGGGAATTGGAAGTTATGAACCCGTTCCACCCATTGTTTCAGCTCTTCTTCATTATCCACACGGAACGCAACATGGTGTACGCTGCCACGTCCAGGACGCTCTTGGGCAAGGTCATTCCGTTCCTCAACATGAACCTCGGAGCCGCTGCCACCTTCGCCGGATTCAAAAACGAGTACATCAGGTTGACCTGGAGTAAAGGCAGGATAGCTTCCTTTAGCTCTGAAACCGAGCAGTTCGGTAAGAACCGGAGCGGTAAGGGAAGCATCTTTTACCGTAAGATGGATAGGGCCTAGGCCTACAATGCCATACTCGGCAGGCACAGGGCTCTGATCCCATGGTTTACCACCAGCGACACCTGTATTGTTTTCATCCGAGACCAGAATCAGACGTTGTCCTTCAAAGTCTGTGAACGAGAGCGTGGCACGACCACCCCGTTCAACAATCTCTCCATGTGGGACTTCGAATTCGTCAAAACGTTGCTGCCAGTAAGTAAGTGCCGCATCACTTGGAACGCGCAGTGACGTTCCAGATATGCTGTTCACCCCTTCACGAGTCTGTCCGGCCATCGGAATCTCGAAGAAGGTAAGTTCGGTACCCGGATTGCCTTTCTCATCGCCATAGAAGAGATGGTAGACGGATACATCGTCCTGGTTGACTGTTTTTTTAATGAGGCGCAGACCCATGATGTTGGTGTAGAAACGATAGTTCTGATCGGCATGTGCTGTTAGAGCTGATACGTGGTGAAGTCCTTTGATTTGCATAATAATTCCTCCTAGTTAGGTTATACGTTCAACTAAGGATTATTTACACTGATACTACGATGACAGAACAACCTTCCGATCGCTGTTATCCCCAGATTTTTTGATTCCTTTTTTGAAAGGGGAAATCCGGGGAAAGCATATGCTTCCGATGTAGCTTTCTTTCAGAAAGCTTTTAGGCGAACGCTCCGCTTCTTCAGGTTTTTTCTGTCCTCTCCGTTATCATGTAAATGTTTAGTTGAACATTTGTTGAGTGCTGTATTTTTATAATTTCGATTAAGAAAGTTACTAACTTTTCGTTTGTTTTGGTTCTGAATTTATCTTAACATAAAGATATTTAAATTACAATGCTTATTTAGAATTCCAACTGGACAGTATTTTCATTCAATGGCAAAATGAAAAAGTTAACATTAAAGAGAGATAATGTTGGTAAGATCCTTGCAAAGGAGAGAAGAGATGCATGGCGTATCCACCATGGCTGGACCCTTATGACGCAGAGCCGTTTATTCTGTTCTCCACTTCACATATCGTTTCAATTAGCGTAATTACAGTATTGATTGTACTGCTGTTTTTGCTTCGACACCATCTTCGATCATGGTCAGAGAGGGCACGCCGCATAGTGCGGATTGTTCTGGCCTGTATCATGTTTGCCTGCGAAATTGTGCTGCAACTCTGGTATGTGTATGGAGAGATATGGAGCCTGCAAACGTCACTGCCACTCGAATTATGCAGTCTGTCTCTGCTATTATCGGCGTTGTTGCTACTGACACGCAGTCGACTGTTACATTCTGCACTACTGTTTGCAGGCATTGCTGGAGCCCTTATGGCGATCCTGACTCCTAATCTGGGTTATGGTTATGCACATTTTCGATTCATTCAATTTTTCGTTGCTCATGCTTGTATCATTCTGGCTTTACTATACATGACCTGGGTGGAACAGCTGCGACCTAGCTGGAGATCTGTAGCAGGTTCGATGATATTTGTGAATGTGGCAGCACTAATCGTATACGTTGTAGATGTTTTGCTGGACGCGAATTATATGTTTTTGAGACACAAGCCGAGTACACCCTCGGTGCTTGATATGTTAGGTCCGTATCCCATGTACATCCTTGGGGAAGAGATACTTGCGCTAGTTTTGTTCTCGCTGATGTACATTTTGCTCTTTGCCATTCCAGATCGGTTGAAGCATCGTGTGAAAAAAGGTAAAAGTTCCGCGGTGTAGTGATAATCCTTATAGTTGCAACTGCGCCAGATTATAAACTTCTTATAAATAAAACATCCCGAAAGTAATCTGACCAGATCAGATCGCTTGCGGGATATTTGGCGTTGTCCCTGAATCGGTTCAACTTATATTTATATGTTTATCCACGGAGGAGAGATTCCGCACCATCCACATAGATTCGTGTACCTGTAACATGAGAGGCTTCATCGGAAGCGAGGAACAGAACGAGGTTTGCCACTTGCTTCGATGTTCCAGGTTCGCCCTTGAGCGGGTGTTCATGACCCTCAGGGAATTCAACAGGAATCTGTACTTCTTTCAGATCATCCGACGGGTAGGTGTTATCATCAATGTTGGTATCGATGGCTCCTGGGCAGACGGCGTTAACACGGATCTTATAACGAGCCAGCTCCAGTGCAGCCATCTTTGTAAACGCAGTTTGTCCCGCTTTGCTGGAAGCGTATGCAGAGAAACCGATCCCTGAGAAGACCCGGTTACCGTTAATTGAACTGGTGATAATGATGCTGCCGCCATGTTCTTTCAGATGGGGGATGGCATATTTGACGGTTGCGAAGGTTCCGCGCATATTGATCTCCATCGTCTGATCCCAGTCCTCGATTTCCATCGTTTCAATCGGAGCCATCGTTCCGTTAATGCCGGCATTCGCAAATATGATATCCAGTTTACCCGCTTCAGCCGCAGCCTGATTGATCGCCTTTTGCACATTGTCCGGTTTGGAGATATCACACTCGATCACATACGCTTCTCCGCCAGCCTTTTCAATCGTCTGCTTGGTTTCCTCCGCATTTTCGGGTGTACGATCCAGCATGTATACTTTGGCTCCATGCTCTGCGAAACGAATAGCGGTAGCCTGACCAATACCCGATCCACCTCCAGTTACAATCGCAACTTTGCCTTCCAAACGTTGTTCTGTCATCTCTGATCCCTCCATGAGTTAGATTATCGTTGTACGCTCTACTTCTAACATACCCGGCTCAAGACGCGTGAATCATATGTGTATATATCAAAAAGAACAGGACCGCGATGCGGTCCTGTTCTTTGAACAGATCATCTTCATGATCTGTCTGCTGTAATATTATTTTGGCATGTGAATGGTAGGAGACACCCTCAGGTCATGCCCGGCTTACTTATGTTTCTTCCAGTCCATAGCGCTGTTATTAAGCAAATATTCGAAGTCGTTATCCCGGCGCTTCTGCTCCGCTTGGCGAGCTTCTTCTGCCTGCTGACGTTCCTGCTCTTTAAGTGCCGCCTCGGCAGCCTTTGCCTCATCCGCCTGAGCTTTCAGTTTCTCCAGCACATCACTGCTCAGTAGATCTTTCAGTGTTGTGGGTTTATCCTGTGCTACTGTTGCTTTAGGAGCAGGGGGGCGTTTTTTGGATTTTGCCATAGGAAAATCTCCTTTCCAAACATGAATCAGGTTCCATTTGTCGTACAGTAGTCATAGTATATCAGGTTCCCGTAATGCATTCCATGAAACTGCGGAACAAAAGCAGGAAAACGAGGGTTGCGTGACGAATGAAATCGGGTATAAAATCATATAATATTACCGATACTGCGACTATTCCCTGGAGAAAGGAGTCGTTGTTCGTGGAAGTAAACCGTGGTTTACTGAAAGGGCTTGCATGGGGCGTTGCCTTTAGCTGCCCGTTATGGATTGCGATTATCGGCTGGTTACGTTTGATGGGATGGATGTATTGAGGATGATGCCGGAAGAGGTCATTTTTTATAAAGTCATATATGTAACCGCTATCATTAAATAAAGCTCTGCCTTGCGACATTCGCACAGGACAGAGCTTTTGTTTGTTTAGAGTTTATTAACAAGTCATAACCAGGGATTATCATCCGTTTGGCAAGGATGTTAATTAAGGCATTTTTACCGGTTCTGGATACTCCAGACCGTGGGTGTCTACCGTAACTTTTTTCATAACTTGATCCTTAACGGGTTTGTCACCTTCACCTATTTCCTGAGCTGCAATGTTATCCACAGTTTCTATGCCTTCCGTTACTTTACCGAAGGAAGCATAGGCGTTATCCAAATGATCCGCGTCAGCTAACATGATGAAGAACTGAGAACCAGCCGAATCCAAATTATCTCCGCGTGCCATGGAAATGACTCCGCGGGTATGATTCAGGTGATTTTTGTGACCGTTGGATGTAAATTCACCCTTAATGGCGTACCCTGGGCCACCTCGACCATTACCGTCTGGATCTCCGCCCTGAATCATGAAACCTGGAATAACACGGTGAAAGATTGTGCCATCATAGAAACCCTGATTCGCTAGTGAAATAAAATTGTTCACCGTATTGGGCGCAATCTCCGGATATAGCTCAATGACGATCTTCTGTCCATCTGCCATTTCAATGGTAGCTACCGGATTGGGACCCGTTGGTTCAACTGGAGCTGGTGTTTCTGTAGCGCCACTCGAAGGGCGTCCACAACCACTAATGACGATAAGCAGCATCGCGATTACCAGCGAGACCACTGTATTTTTTTTCCACCGTAAAGACATGAAAACGTTCCTCCTTGCATCTCTGCATTATATATTTTCTCCAAATCATATTTGGATATTTACCCAACTATCATACCGTTTTTGTGGACAGGATGGCAATGTAATACATGTGTTTGTGGTGAACAAGGGATGGCCTTCGTGGAATGATGGGTGTAAAATAAGGAAAATGCTTCCGCATCGGGACGTACGGGTCTGTTCCGTCCGCTCCAATACACGGCAGTCCCGGCGTCAGTAACGGAAAGGGCGTGCGGGTATATGAACTTCTCGTGGAAGCGCAATCTGGTCATATTGTGGATTGGTGTATTTTTTTGCAGTACCGCCTATTCGATCTCGATTCCATTTCTGCCCCTGTTTCTAAGTGCTGACTTGGGGGTTCGTGATCACCTGGAGTTATGGTCAGGACTGGCATTTGGCATTACGTTTCTGGCGAGTGCACTCGTGTCTCCGTTCTGGGGATCACTGGCTGATAAATACGGACGCAAGCCGATGCTGATCCGGTCGGGATACAGCCTTGCCGTCTTGTATTTAATCAATTATTTCGTGCAGGACCCGTATTCGCTGATTGTTGTTCGATTGTTTCAGGGTCTGCTTGCAGGGTTTGTTCCAGCTGCGATTGCTCTGGTAGGTACGAATACACCTGAAGAGAAGACTGGTTATGCCCTTGGTATTATGTCCACTGCAGGAGCCACTGGTGGTATTATCGGACCGTTAATTGGTGGCGTGGTGAGTCATTATTATGGCAACCGGAATGCATTTTTGTTTTCGGCTATTGTTGTGTTAGTCTCAGCAATCATCGCAACCTTCTGGGTAAAAGAAGAGAACTTCAACCGGAACAAAGCTCGTTCCCACGTCATGGATGACATTCGTGAAGCGAGAGCAAATCGTTTGTTTATGACGGTGCTTGGCATGATGGGCATATGTACGTTCTCCGTCATGATTCTGGAGCCACTATTGACGGTCTATGTGATGGAAATGGGCGTTCAGCCTGATCGTGCCTCACTCAGCTCAGGTATTATTTTCTCAGCGGTGGGGGTAGCGACAGTTATTATGGCGCCGCGGTGGGGCAAGATTGGTTCAAGGATTGGATACGGTAAAGTGCTGATCATTGGACTGGTTGGTGGGGCTGTAGGGAATCTTCTGCAGTTCTTTACAACAGGTTATATCGCATTTGGTATTTTGCGTTTTGTGTATGGTTTATTCTTTGCGGCTGTATTTCCGGCAATTAACGCCATGATTGTGCAGGCTACCGCATCAAGTTTCAGGGGAAGGGCCTTTAGTCTGAATCAGTCCGCTGCCCAGATCGGGACGATGGCGGGACCGATCATTGGTGGGGTTCTCGGTGGCTGGCTGCCGATACGCTGGATATTTATTATTAATGGAGTGGCATTGATCATCACTGCGATTGTAGCCAAGTGGTCAGGATTGGATCACAAACTGCCCGTGACAAGTAAGGTTTCCGCTAAGCGATGATGCTGAATCACTAAGAGTAAGTGAACTTACAGGTAACAAAAAAGATGACGCTGTGAAATTACAGACGTCATCTTTTTTAAGTCTACTACGGATCTATATAAGTTAGTCATCCGAAGAGGGCTTACGAGAAGCCTTCTCTTTGGGAATGGCATGCTCGACCGCATCACGTTGGTCCTCGTCCTCAAGTGCTTCGGGGAAGGAGTCCTCAGTGAACAGTCCGAAATCCGGGTCAATATCCCGTTCGGTCACGAGATTATCCGGTTCATGCACCTTCTTTTGGCGATCTTCCTTCATCGTGTATGCACCTCCTCATTCAGGATGTCATAACAGCCGTTAATGGCGTGGTGGAATGTCGTTCTCCGGTTTGGCATCCGCACCAGCACCATTAAGCAGATCGGTACCATGCAGCGCATCCGGATCGGGTGCAGCAGGATCAACCGGACTGTTCGGTTGCAGAAGATCTGCATCCGGTACAGATTCCAGCGGTGTCTCAGCCAAACGTAAATCCAATTCCGGCTCGTCCACAGCAGTTGCGGCTACGGGTGCCAGATCCGAATCTTCCGTTACAATCCGTCTGCCGGAAACTTCATCAAAGGTATCCATATCGCCTTCCGGGACTTCCGTCTCTGGCGGAATATCGCGGGACCTCTGATAACGGTCATAATAGCGGTCGCTCTCTTCGTTACTAATTGGTTTGTCAGACATGAGTAACACTTCCTTTCGTTGTCGGTTGCCCAAATGCTTCTTACCCCGTAGTTACCCAAAGCGCTAGTGTTGTAATCTTGCACAGGTTATTATCTCCGGGTGTTCACTACGATATGAATGCCTTAGAATTTGGGGAATACATATTTAACCAAGAAGTATAAGAATCCGAAAAAGATAATGATATATGCGGCATATTTAATAAATGTGGAAGCGACCATACTTGAATCCGATTTATGCTGAACATCCTTATGTTCCACCTCAACCGTACGATGTGGCTCATTCATTGTAATCATCTCCTTAGCGTGTTTGTTTGCTTTGAGAAACCATTACACCCGGAACAAAGGATTGAATCGCAGCCACCGTTTTTACAGCTTTTCCTGTTTTGCCTATGTTATGATGAAGCTTGAATATGTAAGGGAGGAATTTCATGTGGACTGGTTTACACTGGGCAATATGATCACACGCATCCGTATCGGACAAAAGGCGTCCACACCCGGGTTCTCCCGTACCGTCATCCGTCGTCCGGATGGTTTGTTTTGGGTAGGCGGTATATGGTCCGGGCAAGTTGTACAGTTACGGGATTTCCTTTTCTCAGACATATGGACCATCTATGATGATGAGGAGACAGAGCAGTGGCTTGAATTTCGCAGTCAAGTTGAACAGAAAGAACGGGAAATGATAGTGAACCAGTTCGAAGACTTGCGTGATTAATCGGGTAGCTTTAACAATAAAATGGAAATAAGACTATAAATCGACTTAAATGTGAAATTTCATTTTATCTCAAGAAGGTGACGTGACAAACGGTGGCGAATGATAAATGAGAGAATTTAAGATAGGGAAAATTAGAACTTTGAGGTGCTGTGAATGAAAAATGTGCCCAAAGCTATCGTCATCTTATGGATGAGTGTATTGATTATTCTAGGCATGCCACATGGGATAGTCTTTGCAACTACAGGAGCGGTTCAGCAACCTGTATCCATTACAGGATGGGAAGTAAAATGGGGGAACGTTGACGATCAAGGGTTCATCAGTGAGGTTAAGGGAGCAGACGAGATATGGGAAAAGCAGGGCAGCGATAAGTTAGAGTATAGCAATACGGATCGATCGAATTCTTTATGGACTCGCCTGACCATCCCTGTGTTGAGTGAGGAAAGTTCAGCCATTCGATTTGAGAACATTAAAGGCAATCATATTGTTGTTTATCTGGAAGACCGAAAGGTCTACGAGAACTACCATTACAATTATGATAATAATGCTGTGTTGCTGCCCTTATCCAGCGAAAATTCAGGTAATACGCTCTATGTATGGTCGCAAAATGAAAAAGGCCGTCTGGGGATACAAGGTACTGTTCAGGTTGGACCTTATGCCGCGTTACAGGAGAAATATATTCATAACGGACTTATTGATGTAATTTTGGGCGCGACCTTTGTTTTCACAGCGATTACGATGCTGAGCTGTACGTTCTTCCTTGGCAAATTCCATAAGGGATTATGGATCTCACTATGCATCGTGATGGGTTCCATCGGCACGATGATCATCACGTACTCGCAATTTTTGTATACGTTCTATCAGGTATATGGTGACCTGTATTCCGTAGTCTTTGATCTGGCGATGCTGCTGGGTATGCCAGCGCTATGTTATTTTTTTGAACAGATTATCGGGCCAGGACTGCATGGAATCTTCACCAAACTGCGAAAAATACTATTTATATATTCAGTTATCGCTGTGTTCTCTCTATTTATCTATGTTACTTCAGGTGGGCAATGGGAGATCCTCTACAATCTGCTCGTACAGCGTGTGGTTGGCATTGTGCTGGTCATTCTGCTGACAATCCTGTTGGTTGGTACCATCGCCAAAGCGCTGCAGCGAAATCGGGAAGCTATGCTGCTTGCAACGGGATTTGGTACATTTGCCTTAATCAGTGTGGCTGAACTGTTGTGGTATTATCAGCGGAGTGGGACGTATCATCTGTTATGGTGGAAATGGTCCATGGTTGCATTTGTGATCTCGTTGATTGCCATTCTCGGAAGTCGTTTTGCCGAAAAACATACTAAAGTTCTAGAGTATTCCAAGGAACTGGAGCTGTTCAACAATGAGTTGCAGCGATCCGAAAAGATGGAGATTATTAGCGAACTGGCTGCTTCCGTTGCCCATGAAGTACGTAACCCACTTCAGGTGACAAGAGGGTTCCTGCAACTTATGACGGAACAGGAAGACAACAAAAATAAGGGGTATGTGCGAATTGCACTGGAAGAACTTGATCGGGCTTCGGGCATCATAACGGATTTTCTTACCTTTGCCAAACCTGAGTTTGACCATATTATCTCGCTCAATATCTCGGATGAATTCAATCATATTGAAGGCATTCTTGTACCGATGGCTAATCTGGAAGGTGGTAAAATCACTACCGACATTCCGCCAGATCTATATATTCGAGGCAATTCCTCGAAGTTTAAGCAGGCTTTTATCAATATTATCAAGAACAGTATTGAAGCTCTGCAGGGACAAGGCCAGATTGATATCTGGGCGTACAAGCAGGATGGAATGATTAAGGTACATGTCAGGGATAACGGAGAAGGAATGGACGAGGAAGCACTCTCCCGGTTGGGCGAGCCTTATTTCTCCAATAAAATCAAAGGCACAGGCCTGGGCATGATGGTGACATTCCGAATTGTTGAAGCGATGCAAGGACAGATCAGCTTTACAAGCACCAAAGGGGTAGGAACAGAAGCGGTTGTATCTTTTGCCGAGTTCGTCGATTGACGAACTCGCAGAAGGATACAGCGGCTTTTTTTGTTCCTACCCCTAATTTCTTACATTACCAATAACTCACCCGGTTTAACTTCTCCAAGGTCCGCAATTCACATCATAATTTACTTTGGAAGGATTGGGAGGTATGACAAGCACATAGTCATTCTGCTGCTCCTCAACGGTACGCACCTGAATGTGCTCCGGGATTACGATACCGAAAGCTTCACGAAGCGCCTGCTTCGGATTGGAGTGCAATTGTTGTCTGAAGTGCTCGTCAGTCCAAGCCTTTTCAATAATATCCTCATGCAACGTTTTCTCTGATACCATCATCGTCAACATTCCCTTCATATTTAAAATTAAACTGAATCAGCTTAGTCCTTATGCTCAGAATCCTAACTGTTGCTCGCTAATCCAGTGATGAAACCCGCCTTGGAGGAGCCGTTTCTTCCGTTGTGTAATGTCCTGAACAGCTTGTACTAAAGTGCTGCATAAATAAGAATTAAACGCCTCGAGATGCGATATTCCTAAGTTAGACGATGTCAGTGTACGATTATAGCGATAAGCAATGTCTACGTAAGAGTTCATGAGTTGTGTATTATATACATTGTCATGTATACGTTCGCTTAGAGGATGAACTGGATAGTTGTGATTCAGTGCTGCGGATATGTGGGAGAGGTAGCTGTTGTAGTTTCCATGCACAGCATCTTGTTGCGTGTCTGTGAAGTCATCGGTCATCTGGAGTGTCATGAGTGTGATGTTGATGGCAGAACACACCGGGATTATCCGGTCGGACTGATTCAGCAGAAGCAGTGCACCAGTAGCTCCAATGAGGAGAGGGGCAGCCTTTTGCGCAATCAACAAGGGATTCTGTTGGAAATAATCAATGGAATGCTCACCCGTAACACTCACGGCCCAATCCACTACATATTGTCTGAAATAGACCCAGAACGTGGAGGAAGGATTGAATAATACCGAGTAAGATTGAAGAGCATCCATGTAATATAGATTACCCAGGGATAACTTCAATGTGGCATTCTCCGGTTGTTCATCCATCACGTCGTCCTGATTCAGAAAATATAACATGTGAATGAGACAGGCTGTACTTAATTGGTGTGCTTTCTCTGGGGTTAGTTTATCTGAGTGTTGCATCCAAAGTGGAATGATGTACCCGATGTAGCTGTGTCCCGAATCTCGTAACAGCGGATTAACCGATCGAAGCTGCTCTAATGCATGTCCTGACAAGGGTTCGGGATATTCCCGTACGAGTTGTTCCGCTGAAGCAAACACGACCTCCAGATCGGATCTAAACGGATCTAACCAATCTCTCCGCATCGTTACATATCGTCCTTCCTGCGATAAGGTGATTAAGGACTGTTCGACTAGATCATGAAGTTACACTTAGTATAGCGGAAATAAACTGAAAAAAATAGGATTTTTTGTGATCAATTGTGAGAAAAATGATGACTTTTTGTATTTTATGGCATAAAAAAGTGGATTTTAGGCTCAAACTAGGAAGGCACAGGATTTCGACATCGGAAAGGCGGCAGAAAAATGAATTTGAAATGGAAAACATGGATGGCAGCCGGATTGGCAGCCGTAGTTATAACAGCAGCAACAGGACATGTGGCATTTGCTGATTCAACCGTTCGGGCTGAGGAACATGACGATGCGTCAAAAGTTTCTTCCTCCGGCAAACCAGCAAAGCCATGCATGCAGGCAGGACACGGTCTGTTTATGATTGGTGAGACGGCAGACTTGCTTGGGATTGGACTTCGGGATCTGAAAGAACAGATGGAACTTGGCAAGACGTTGTCCCAGATTGCGAAAGAGCGTAAAGGACTTAGTGAGGAGCAGTTATTGCAGAAGTTGAAGCCTACATTAACGCAACGTCTGGATCAAGCTGTCGATGAGGGGTGCCTCACCAAGGAACAAGCAGCAGCTACGAAGGCGGACATGGATACCAAGTTGAAAAAGGTCATTAATACCCCGCTGCGTGACTTGCGGCGTGAATTTGCCCACCATGGCAAACGTTCCATGGTAGATAAAGGCGAAATTGCCCGTTTTATTGGAGTCACCCCTGCTCAACTGCACGCGCAGCTTCAGGGAGGGAAATCACTGGCTGAGATTGCTCAGGCAAAAGGCATTAGTGAAACGCAGCTGGTGGACAAGCTGAAGGAACAATTAACGGGTGATCTGAAGAGATTTGTGAATCAGAAGGGCAATGTGCATCCAGCCCCGGGTCCCCAGGAACCTGTTCCTGGACGATCAACTTCGAGTGAAGTGAAATAAAGAAGAGCGTCTCCATAAGGGGACGCTCTTCTTTATTTCAAAACGGCTCACTCGTTCCCGGGCTGCGAGTGTGGCCGGGTGACGGAGTTCGCTCAGGTGTAATTCTTTTGTCCACAGCAGCTGATGAATGGGAGGTTGAACGTGGTTTGCGCATTAACCCTACCGTGAAACGTGAGCCAGGAAGCTTGGACAGCGCCCAACTGATTGCAAGAGCCATAACAACCGTTACAAGGAACGATAGCAACGTTACAGGCAGATGCCATCCACTGAGTTGAAGCGGTCTGGTTACATAAGCGATAGCGTAAATTACCAGTGCATGAGCCAGATATCCACCAAATGAATAGCGGCCAATCCAGGATAACAGGCGCTGAAACCGTGTATCTTTGCCTCGCATCAGTACAAGGAAACCATACATCATAAACATCTGAGCCATAATGATCAGGAATGTGGTTGGTTTCAGATAGGTGGAGATATTCAGATTAACAACATCCCCGGACCCACGCAGCACATCGTAACCCAGCCATATATACATCCCTATAAACAGACAGATCGTCCATGGCAGCACCTTGGTGGTCCAACTCCTCCAGCTATCCACTGACCAGGCACATACGGCACCCAGTAAAAAGTAGAACCAGTACATCACCCATGAATAGGAGCGATATTGCAGCAACGTTGACCATGGCTCAGACATGGATTCTGTCCAGCTCCCCATATTATAGTAGGACCATTTCATAAGCAGGCCGTAGAATGCAGCTGCCAAGACAATGAGTGCCACAATGACTTGCATGGGCGTGAAACGTGAGGTGTTCTGGATACGTCTCTGAATGGCTTTCGCTCCCGCCAAAAAAAGGGGGAACAGAATATAGAACTGAAACACCATAATGACAAACCAGAGATGATATCCCGTCTGCGGGACAAACAGTTCACGAATCAGACTGCGAAAATCGGGTATGCCTGCACGCCAGAACGCGGGGGTGAAAATACGGACTGCGAGCCAATAGATCAGTGTCCATACAACAAACGGCATATAGATATCGCCAAATCGCTTTCGAATGAAGCGAGGATATTCCGGTTTGGTGTTACGATGATGGTAAAACAACATTACACCCGATAGAAATACAAACGTTGGCGTACCAAATCGGGTCAGATGATAAATCATGGTCAGCATAATGGAATCCGGTTGTTCAATATCAGCGCGATAGATATACTCAGCGATACTATGCTGCATGACGATTGCCAGAAAGGCAATGCCCCGCAGTTCGGTCCATTCCGCTATTCGCGGTTTTTTCACATTGTAATCCTCCCTCCAGGAACCGGAGTTCATCATATAAGGGTACCCGTTAAACATTAAGACTGCATTAAATGGAGAAAATAGGTACTAAAAAAGACGGCTATGGCCGTCTTTTTTGTTGATATATCTCATGCTTGTTTTAGTTCTGTTCCTCTGATGATGGAGTCTCTGAGGACGCGGCATCTTCTTCAAACAGTTTCTGAATGTAGGACTGGAGTTTGGTTACATCAACACCCAGCACCTGAGCTGAGCCGACCAGTTCATTGGTGAGGAGTTTGTTCGGTGGAATCTGCTGCTGATCGATATCGTTCACATGGATATCGAAGCCAAGTGATGCGAGTTTTAACATCTGGGTTGGACTGAGGTCTGTCTCAATATAGGGGGCGATGGCTTCCAGGATATCCGGGATTTTGAAGAGCGACGTGGTGCTCTGCATTTTCTTGGCCAGCTCGGTCATGAAGATCCGCTGCCGTTCGGTACGGGTAAAATCCGAGGTGGCATCATGTCGGAACCGAACATATTGCAGGGCGGTTTTGCCGTCCATATGCTGCAATCCTTTTTTTAAGTCAATGTCGTACATATGTTTATCTGCTTTACTGGTGTAATACATGTCTTTCTCCACGTCGATATCAATGCCGCCTACCGCATCAACAAGTGCCATGAAACCTGTAAAGTCTGTGTAGACATAATGCTGAATGGGAATACCGAGCAGATCACTGACGGTTTGTTTGGTCAGCTCCGCACCCCCGTAGGAAAAGGCTGCATTAAGTCTGCTTTTGCCATGCCCTGGAATGGCTACATAGGTATCTCGCAGTACGGAGAATAGATGGGCTTTCTTGGTGACGGGATCAATGGAAGCGACCATGACCGAGTCCGAGCGTCCTGCATCGTCGCCTCTTGAGTCTCCGCCAAGGAGCAAAATGTTCACCCGTTCCTGGCCCTCCCATCTGGGAATCGTTGTCGTTGGTGTGTCTGAATCGCTGTCTGTGCCGGAAGAGGACGAGTTTGAAGTCCCGGAAGCCGTGGAGATGCTATTGGCAAAATGAACAATCGAATATCCGTAATATACAACGACACCTGTAATCGCAAGTGCCAGGGTCAGGGCTGTACCCCATAACCATTTTTTAAGCATAATCTTCACCTTTCTATGATTGAACTGATATGTAACCCAAACTAGTTTAACAAAAAGAAAGCAAAATGTCCTCTTTGATTTCGTAACTTCGGTCAATGTGAGGATTGTTTGACAAATAGTTAGTGTATATTTATTATGTAAAAAATAATCTTGTTTTGTGTAATGGGGGTATTAAAAGCCAGTTATGAATCAATCACTATTTAATTGGATTAATCAGTTTGCAGACCAAACACCGTTTCTGGACTGGTTTATGATCACATCATCCGAGTATGCGGTTTGGGTCATGATCGCACTGCTCGTTATCGTATGGTTTCTCGGCGATCCGTCGAAACAGCGAATTGTTTTTTATGCTTGTGTAGCTTCCATTGTAGCTTTAGTTCTAACCAAATGGGGGATATCACCAGCAGTGGGTCATCCAAGGCCTTTTGTAGAAGGGCCAGTGCATCAACTGGTTGCCCATGTACCTGATCCTTCTTTTCCAAGTAAACATGCTTCCTTTGTATTTGCTCTAGCGGCTGCTTCATTCTTCATTGGACGTCGCTTCGGGTTATGGATGTTGTTACTCGCTGTGTTGACAGGGGTGTCTCGTGTATATGTTGGTGTGCATTATCCAGGAGATATTCTGGGAGGATTCATTCTCGGAAGTCTGCTTAGTGTGGTTCTGATTATAACCCGCAATTATACCAAGTCGATTCCCGACTTTTTCATTAACATACACCGACGTGTTTTTCGTTAGCTTCTGCACGTAATATGGAGCGAAATCGTAATAGTTTTGTTCAATAAAGAAGTCTCTTTCTCTGGTTCTGCCAAAGATGGGAGACTTCTTTTGCGTTATATTCGAAGTTAAGCGAAATTTATAGAAAATGAATTCTAACATCTACAATTCATGACGATAGGTGACGATATACTATAAATATGTATTATTTTGAGGAGTGGGACACATGGAAGACACGCGGGGGAATAAGTTGGGGATATTGAAGTTAACGATTCGAGGCAAGTTACTAACTGGTTTTCTTGTAGTTGTGGCTATGCTGGTTTTTGTAAGTGTCTATGCATTAGTCCAAATCCATAATATGTCGAGCAAGGCGAATGAAGTGGATCAAACATGGATGCCTAGTGTAAGCCTGCTGGGCATGATGAATGGTGATGTATCAGATGTAGAACGACTCGCACTGGCCGTCATTGTAGAACAGGATGAAGACGAAACGGCCAAGCTAAATGAAGCTTTGCAGCTGCTTCTCACCAAGATTGAAGATGAACGAGTACAACTGCAAACGTACATTGCAGGCAATGAAGCAGCACTTAAGCTATATAATGAGGATTTTAGTAAGAACTATGATACCTATCTGGAAAAAATGCCTGCATTCATCGAATTGGGTCTGAAAAACGATTATGCGGGAGCAAGCAAACTTCATGCCGAGGCTTATCCATTGTGGTATACAGCCAACGATACACTCGCCAAGTTAATTACCATGGGTAATGAAGGGTCGGAAGCGGCAACGAATGGGTCTGTTGTGTTAGCGGAGAATACATTTAATGTGATTTTGGCAGTGACGATTTTTGCATTCCTGGCAGCTGTATTTATTGCCTTCTTCATTGCAAGCATCATCTCACGTCCAATCAAAAAGATGAATGAAGCAGCCATGGCCATTGCCAACGGTGATCTGACGGGTGAGACGATTGTGCTTAAGAACAAGGATGAATTGGGCACACTGGCAGCTTCCTTCAATACTATGAGTGGCAATTTGCGCTCCATGATTGAATCGGTATCGATGACTTCCGAACAGGTAGCCGCTTCATCGGAGGAGCTTCTTGCAAGTGCAGAGCAAAATACTCAAGCCTCGGAACAGATCTCCCAAACGGTCGAAGAACTGGCTGTAGGTACGTCTGATCAAGTTGATATTGTGAAGCGTTCTTCACAGGCGATGAATGAGATGGCTCTCGGATCAGAGCAGATTGCCGAGCTTGCTCAGAGTGTATCCGTATCTGCTGTAGATGCGGCGAATCAATCTTCCGAAGGAAATATGATTATTCAACAAGCGGTTGAACAGATGGGTTCTGTTCGAAATTCCATTGCTTCGCTTACTGAATTGGTTACAGGGCTGGGGGAACGTTCAGCAGAGATTGGAACCATTACCGAGGTAATCAACAACATTGCCCGGCAGACCAATCTGCTTGCACTGAATGCAGCCATTGAAGCCGCACGAGCAGGAGAGCATGGACGTGGTTTCGCCGTAGTTGCGGGAGAAGTGCGTAAGTTGGCTGAGGAATCTTCTACTTCTGCGCAAAGAATTACGGATCTCGTTCAATTGATTCAGAAAGATACGGATCATGCTGTTCAGGCAGTCAAAGTGAACAGCAGTGAGACAGAAGCAGGAATCGAGATGGTTACTGCGGCAGGACAAGCGTTCGAGCAGATCTCGGATGCGGTCAACAAAGTAGCGGGTGAAATTCAAGAAGTATCCGCTGGTTCAGAGGAAATGTCGGCGAGTACAACTGAGGTTGTAGGATATGTAAGTCAAATCTCCAACATTGCTGGAGAGGCGGCGGGCGGGGTTCATAATGTATCTGCCGCAACTCAGCAGCAGTTGGCTTCGATGGAAGAGATTGCATCATCCGCAGGTTCATTATCCAAAATGGCCGAAGAACTGCAGGAGCAGATTAACAAGTTCAAAGTGTAACCAATGAGATGTTCTGACACCTAAGGTGTACAGAAACATACTGACAGGATGGTCAGAATGCCATTCGATTTATACTGTTGATGATAGCAAGGGCGAGAAGCTGTTTCTCTAACGCGTATATGTGTTAGAGAAACAGCTTTTTTTGTCGCATGACGCAGAGCAGGTCACAACAATGTTATTTCAGAAGTCACCAACGCTTATATAGCTAGTGAAACAAACGGCTATAATGGTAATTAATGGTGTAACTTACACTGAAATACACCATGGGGAGGAGCGATATAAACTTGCAGTCCAGAGTAATGCATACGGAATATTGATGAAGAGGAGATGAATAGTTGAACATGAAGGGGAGCTGGTGGAGACGAGTCGCTATGATCGCGTTATCGGCAGGACTACTGGCAGGAAGTTTATCGATGGGCACAGGAATTCCTAAGGCGGATGCGGCCGTCGGAAATCAGAACTATGCTGAAGCACTGCAAAAGGCCATTTACTTCTATGAGGCACAGCGTTCGGGCACGTTGCCAGCGAGTAATCGGGTCGAATGGCGTGGTAATTCGGGCATGCAGGATGGGGCTGATGTAGGCGTTGATCTGACCGGAGGATGGTATGATGCCGGAGATCATGTGAAGTTTGGTTTTCCGATGGCTGCTTCCGCAACGATGCTCGCCTGGTCTGTCGTGGAATACGGCGACGGATATGAACAGGCCGGACAACTGGAGGAGATCAAGGATAATATCCGATGGGCGACCGACTATTTTATGAAAGCGCATACGAAACCAAATGAATTATGGGGACAAGTGGGGGCAGGCAATACCGACCATGCCTGGTGGGGACCCGCAGAAGTCATGCAGATGAACCGTCCTTCGTTCAAGATCGATGCTTCATGCCCGGGCAGTGATCTGGCGGCAGAAACGGCTGCAGCACTGGCAGCGTCATCGATTGTATTTGCAGATGATGATCCGGCATATTCGGCAAGACTGCTCCAACATGCGAAAGAGTTGTATAACTTCGCAGATACATATCGGGGGGAATACACCGATTGTATCACTGATGCTGCAGCGTTCTATAATTCGTGGACAGGATACGAAGACGAGCTGGCATGGGGCGGAGCGTGGCTTTATTTAGCCACTAATGATAGCGCTTACTTGTCCAAAGCCATTGCAGCTACGGACCGGTGGTCTTCTAGCGGAGGCTCAGCCAATTGGCCGTATACCTGGACACAAGGTTGGGACAGTAAACATTATGGTGCCCAGATCCTGCTTGCTCGTATTACGTCCAGTTTGAACATGCCGGAGGCGACGAGATTTATTCAGTCGACTGAGCGCAATCTGGATTATTGGACGGTTGGAGTCAATGGGACACGAGTCAAGTATACGCCAGGAGGTCTGGCGTGGCTGGATCAGTGGGGCTCGCTCCGATATGCAGCGAATGCATCCTTTATTTCTTTTGTATACTCCGACTGGGTCAGTGATCCTGTGAAAAAGTCAAGATATCAGGATTTTGCTGTCTCACAGATGAATTATATTCTGGGCGATAATCCACGTCAGAGCAGTTATGTGGTCGGATATGGGCAAAATGCACCTCAACATCCGCATCATCGGACCGCTCACGGTTCATGGCTGAATAACGAAGATATCCCGGCTAACCATCGCCACATTCTGTATGGTGCCATGGTCGGTGGCCCGGATGCATCGGATGGATATACCGATGATATCGGGGATTACGTGAGTAATGAGGTCGCAACCGATTACAATGCTGGTTTTACCGGCGCACTGGCAAAGATGAATTTGCTATTTGGTCAGAATCATCAGCCCCTTGCGAACTTCCCTGCACCTGAGGTGAAGGGAGATGAGTTCTTTGTGGAGGCTGCGATCAAATCATCAGGTGCCAATTATACGGAAATCAGAGCACAGCTTAATAATCGTTCCGCTTGGCCTGCCCGAATGGGAGATCAACTGTCTTTTAAGTATTTCCTGGATTTGAGTGAAGTGTATGCTGCCGGACGTACGGTATCGGACGTGCAAGTGACAACCTCCTATACAGAGGGGGCGACGGTATCCCAACCAGTTGTGGTGAATGCAGCCCAGCATATCTATGCCATTACGGCGAACTTCGGTAATACCAAGATCTATCCAGGTGGGGAAGGAAATTATCGTAAAGAAGTACAGTTCCGCATTACAGGCCCACAGGGTGCATGGAATGCAAGTAATGATCATTCGTTCCAGACGCTGACCACAGGCACTCCTGTGAAGAGCATATACCTTCCAGTCTATGATGCAGGGGTAAAGGTGTATGGACAGGAGCCTGGTGTTACACCAGTCACGGTTCCAAGCGCACCTGCTGGCGTGCAGGCTGTAGCGGGAAGTAGTCAGGTTAACCTGACTTGGGCCGCTGTATCCGGGGCTGAATCGTATACGGTGAAGCGCTCCGAGGTGAGTGGAGGACCATATACAACTGTTGCGACAGGGGTTAATGGATTGACCTACACAAACACGGGGCTGACCAACGGGACGGCTTATTATTATGTAGTGTCTGCTGTGAATTCAGCAGGGGAATCATCGGGTTCTGTGCAGGTGTCGGCTACCCCGCAAGCAGCTTCGACGGTGCCGGGAGCACTGACTTTAAGTGGGACAGCTGGTAATGCGCAGTCGGTCCTGACTTGGACAGCAGCCTCGGGCGCTACTAGCTATAAGGTACAACGTTCGGTGGCAGGCGGGACTTATGCAGATGTGGCAACCGGATTGTCCGTGTTGACTTACACCGATACAACAGCGCTGAATGGCACCACGTACAATTACCGGATTGCAGCCGTGAATGCGAACGGACAGACACTGTCCAATGTCCTGGCACTGACGCCTTCTGCACCTCCGGTGACGACCGGTACACTCGAAGTGCAGTACCGCAGCGGAGGGTCCGGGAATTCAAGTAATGCGGTGACTCCGCAGTTCAACGTGAAGAATACCGGAACACAAGCGATTGATCTCAGTACCGTGAAGATCCGATATTATTTCACCAAGGATGGTGCGGATCAAATGACCTTCTGGTGTGATTATGCCGAGATGGGCACGGCCAATGTTGAAGGTACATTTGTCGCAGTGAGTCCGGCAAAGGGTACCGCAGATACGTATCTGGAGATTAGCTTCAAGTCGGGAGCAGGCAGTTTGGCCGCTGGAGCAGAGACCGGCGTGATTCAAGCACGCTTTTCCAAAAATAACTGGAGCAATTTCGATCAAAGTAATGATTATTCCTATGATGCTTCCAAGACGGCTTTTGCCGCATGGAACAAGGTAACCGGGTATCAGGGAAACACCAAAGTGTGGGGCTTGGAGCCGTAACTAGCTCAAGATCATTGGCCGAAGAGCAGCATGGTCAGACCGTTTATATTCAATTTCCACTATTCCAGGGAGGTATATATTAATGTTGAAATCAGCTGCGAAAAAAAGTTTAACAGCGATGCTGGCGGGAACCGTCATGTTGACCGGATACACCGGACTCTGGGCAGGGCCGCAAACAGCACATGCCGCAGATCAGGCCATCGAGATTCAGGCAGACAGCATTAATGAAGCCCGGTTTTTGCAATTGTATGATCAGTTGAAAGATCCGGCGAACGGATATTTTTCGCCAGAGGGTCTACCGTATCATTCCATTGAGACCCTGCTGAGTGAGGCCCCGGATTATGGTCATATGACGACGTCTGAGGCATATAGTTACTGGCTGTGGTTGGAAACCATGTATGGTCACTACACGGGAGATTGGTCCCAATTGGAAGCAGCTTGGGACAGTATGGAGAAATACATTATCCCGGTCAACGAAGGTGACGGCAAGGAAGAGCAGCCTACGATGAGCTCATACAACCCAAACAGCCCTGCTACGTATGCAGCGGAAAAACCTTTCCCAGATCAATATCCATCGCAACTTAATGGTCAATATGCAGCGGGTAAAGACCCGATTGATGCCGAACTTAAGGCGACCTATGGTGACAATCAGACCTATCTCATGCACTGGCTGGTCGATGTGGATGACTGGTATGGATATGGAAACCTGTTGAATCCATCACATACGGCTACCTATGTGAATACTTTCCAACGTGGGGAGCAGGAGTCTGTGTGGGAAGCCATTCCGCATCCATCCCAGGATGATAAATCTTTTGGTAAGGCAAACGAAGGTTTCATGAGCTTGTTCACAAAGGAAAATCAGGTACCGTCAGCACAATGGCGTTACACAAACGCAACGGATGCCGATGCGCGTGCTGTACAGGTGCTGTATTGGGCAAAGGAGATGGGATACAACAATCCGGAATATCTGGATAAAGCGAAGAAGATGGGGGACTATCTACGCTATGGTATGTATGATAAATACTTCCAGAAAATTGGAAGTGCAAAGAACGGTACACCGACTCCGGGTACAGGCAAGGATTCCAACATGTATCTCATGGCTTGGTATACGTCTTGGGGCGGTGGCCTGGGTCAAGGTGGGGATTGGGCTTGGCGCATTGGAGCGAGCCATACCCATCAGGCTTATCAAAACCCGGTTGCAGCGTATGCTTTGTCTGATCCGGCTGGCGGCTTGATTCCGAAATCAGCAACAGCGAAGGCAGATTGGAATGCTACGCTGAAACGTCAGTTGGAATTCTACACTTGGCTACAATCCCATGAAGGAGCTATCGGCGGGGGAGCAACGAACAGTCTGGATGGTTCATACAAAGCCTATCCGGCAGGCGTAAGTACATTCTATGACATGGCTTATCAGGAGGCACCTGTATATCGTGATCCGGATTCCAACACCTGGTTTGGATTCCAGGCATGGCCGCTGGAGCGTGTAGCCGAGATGTACTATATTCTTGCGGAGAGCGGTGATTTGACCTCTGAGAACTTCCAGATGGCCAAAAAAGTAATCACGAAGTGGATCGACTGGAGTAAGGATTATGTATTTGTAGGTGAGCGTCCGGTGACGGATGCGCAAGGCTATTATCTGAATGCGGCTGGACAGCGCATTTTGGGTGGAACTAATGTTCAGGTAGCGACAACGCCGGCTCCCGGAGAGTTCTGGATTCCGGGTGGTCAGGAATGGCAGGGTCAACCGGACAAGTGGAACGGATTCAGTTCGTTTACGGAAAATCCGAACTTCCGTGTAACGACCAAAGATCCAGTGCAGGACACAGGAGTTCTGGGAAGTTACGTTAAAGCTCTGACTTTCTTCGCAGCGGGAACACAGGCAGAGAACGGCACACTTAACGCGGAAGGCCAAGAAGCCAAGGATTTGGCCGAGGCTCTGCTGGATACAGCTTGGGATTACAATGATGGTGTGGGGATTGTTACGGAAGAAGAGCGTAAAGACTACTTCCGCTTCTTTGCCAAAGAGATCTATATCCCGGCGAACTGGTCTGGAACCTTTGGTCAAGGCAACACGATTCCTGGTACAGCAGGTGTACCTTCCGATCCGGCAAAAGGCGGCAATGGCGTATACATTGGATACTCCGATCTGCGTCCGGCCATCAAGCAAGATCCGGCATGGGCTTACTTGGATAACCTGTACAAAACGTCGTATAATCCGACCACGAAGCAGTGGGAAAACGGTGCACCTACCTTTACGTATCACCGGTTCTGGTCACAAGTGGATATGGCTACAGCGTACGGCGAGTATGATCGTCTCCTCGGAGATTCCGATAGTCCGGAAGTGGAAGTACCCGCTGCTCCTGCTGGCGTAACAGCAACTGGAGGAAGTGAGCAAGTGGTTCTGAATTGGAACGCAGCCGCTGGTGCAGCCTCGTATACCGTGAAACGTGCAGAGGTGAATGGTGGTCCTTATACGTCTGTAGCAACAGGGGTCACAGGATCAACATTCACGGATACAGGCTTGACCAACGGCACAACGTATTATTATGTGGTCACTGCGGTGAATGCCGTAGGGGAGTCTGCACCGTCGACACAGGCATCTGCAACACCACTCGCAGGTACCGTTGTGCCAGGCGTATTCAACCTTACTGGAACGGCTGGCGATGCCCAGGCAGTACTGACATGGACTGCATCAACTGGAGCATCAAGTTATAAGGTACAACGTTCGGTAGGCAGCGGGGCATATGCTGATCTGGCAACAGGTTTGACTGCACTGACGTATACCGATGCTACAGCGGTGAATGGTACAGCTTATAATTATAGAGTCGTAGCCATTAATACGAGTGGTCAGACGAATTCAAATGTATTGGTGTTGACTCCATTAGCACCTCCAGTCACAACGGGAACGCTTGAAGTACAATACCGTAATGGTAGTTCAGGAACTTCGGTCAATGCGATTACTCCACAATTTAATGTGAAGAATACAGGTACAACTGCGGTGGACTTGAGCAAAGTGAAGGTCCGGTATTATTTCACGAAGGATAGTGCCGCTGATCTGAGTTTCTGGTGTGATTATGCACAGATTGGCAGTGGTAACGTGGAAGGGCATTTTGTTTCGATAGATCCGGCCAAGGGCACGGCAGATACGTATCTGGAGATTGAATTCAAATCGGGTGCCGGCAGTTTGGCCGCTGGTGCCGAGACCGGAATCATCCAGGGACGTTTCTCGAAAAACAACTGGACGAATTTTGATCAAACCAATGATTATTCCTTTGATTCCACCCAAACGGCCTTCAGTGCCTGGACAAAAGTGACAGCTTATCAGGATGGCGCCAAGGTATGGGGAATTGAACCTTAAATGAGTTGATCGACCAATTGTAGAGTGATGTTACTCATCATATAGGTTAAGCCGGGGAGAAATCCCTGGCTTTTCTTTTTTTATGGAAAAGCAAAAATGGAATACGAAATAATCAACGGACACTGCTGATAAATCGATCCGTATTGAGGCTGGAGGCAAAAATGTGAATTCGGGGAACGGTAATCGGCAAATGAATCATAGTAATGTTTACCATATTTGCGATTTTAAACATTAAAATATAGGTCATATGGCATATGCCCTGAATGAGAAACGACCTAGCTCTTGTATCGCGGAAAAATCAAGCACATCAAATAGTTACAATAATTTAACCTTTCAAAAAGAAGGGATCAGCAGTGAATTTTTCCAGCATATTATGGACAAACCCTGATACTTAGTACTCAAGTTCGCCTGCATCAATACAGGACTTTTGACTGATGAACGTTATGGATAGCCCGTTTACAATGGGGCAAGCCCGGGAGAACCAAGCCAGGTTAAAATTCTGTAACATCAGGGGGAACTCGACATCATGAACTGGAAGAAAACGATTATTACGGCAAGTGTCACAGCAACGATGCTGATGGGAAGTCTGACGACAGGAGCACTAACGGCACAGGTATCGGCAGCTGCTGTTAACAATTCACAAGTAAAAGTAATTTGGGGCGTAAACCTACGCACAACACCTTCTTCTTCTGCGAAGATTGTTCGCTTGGTCGCTAAAGGGGAAACGGTAACGGTGCTTCAGCAATCCGGTTCGGATTGGTATAAGATTAAGGATTCTGCTAACCGGACAGGCTACATATCTTCTTCATCCAAATACACACAAGCGATTAGTGGCAGCACAAGCGGATCGAGTTCGAATAGTGGTACATCGGTGACTGGCAATGCATCTGTAGAAAAAGTGATTGCAGCGGGAATGAAATATTTGGGAACACCTTATGAGTTCGGAGCCAGTCGTAACAGCACAGCTACTTTTGACTGTTCCAGCTTTGTACGCCAGGCCTTCATTGATGCACTGGGCATCAAGCTTCCAGCGGATTCCCGCAAACAGGGAGCCTATGTAAAAGCCAAGGGTACAGTTCAGACGAACTGGAAAAACCTGAAACGCGGAGATCTGATGTATTTCATGTCGTATAAAGGCAGCTCTGCATCATCGTATTCGGGCGTGAATAAATCTAGCGCAACCATTACGCACACAGGGATTTACCTGGGTGACGGAAAAGTATTACACACCTATTCCAACGCTGGCGGTGGTGTAACAACTAGTGATATCTCCGGCAAACACTGGGAGTATCGCTTCCTGTTTGGTGGCAGTGCGCTGTAGGTTAGAACAAGAACCTTACTGGATATTCCGCACATTTTCATATGCATACAAAACACCTTCCATTCTGCCTTTGACAGGCGAGTGGGAGGTGTTTTTGTGTTATTTATTATTTTGAAGAACTCAATCGTGATAGTACAGTCGGAACAGGATATCCTGATTGTAGTTGCCGAATCCCTCACCATATAAGGTAAGCCCGCCTACATGCTGAGCATCTTCTTCCACCGAAAGACGAAGGGTCCACTGGTTGCGTTCAACCGGGATATCTGCGAGTGTAATGTCGGATAGATGTTGTCCATCAATAAACGTACCCTCATTGGTAATTCGCAGTACCTTGAGCATGCCGTACTGATTGACACTGTCACTCCACCATTCCGGGGTGAACATGCCACGTCCGTTGCCTGAATCTCCGGGGCTTGTCCATTCCCCTAATCGGATGCCATTCAGCATGAATGTAATATCCGAGGGCCAATTCGGATTAACCGAAGGTGCTTCTGACCCGATCTCGAGGGCCAATTCAATGGCATTGATCTGCTGTCCGGATAAGATATAGTTTGGAATTTTGTACTCCACAAACCCACGGCCAAACCATAAAATATGGGCATGCATCCGCTCAGGGTCGAGAAAATAACGAGGGTCATCATACTGTCCGATAACATGATTGGACGTAGCCAGACCACATGTCGGATAGACGTCAAAGTGGGTGTAGTGTCCCACAGGGACGGAAACCTCGTGCAGCTTGCGGGCTGTCCCGCTTTCCTGCGGCATGGAGATGCCAATCCAGTCTACAGCAAGGCTGTTCATTTTATGTGTGCCGCCGTCTTTGCGTATCATTTTGGACTGAATAATGCCCACATCTTGAAGTTTGCGGACATGCATGGTCACGATGGCACTACTCAGACCCAGTGAAGCAGCAAGATCCTTCACATTCATCGGAGTCTCTGCAACAAGGCGGATGATCTGTAGACGGACTTCACTGGCAAGTGCTTCATATAGGGGGAGCCATTCGGCATCGGTATTTGCTCTGATCACAGTTGTTCCTCCATTTTATCTGTATAGAATTAAGTTAAACATAAATTCAGTAAAAAGAATAACATTTTGCAAAATTCAGGTTGAAATTAAGGCTATAATCGATTTTAATATAAATATGAACGTTGATCCATAGAATATCAATTAATTTTTATATTAATCTTAAGGAGTTGAAATTCATTATGGAAAAAGCAAAAATGACGGTAGATAAAGATTTTACTATTGGTGTAGTGGATAAGCGCTTGTACGGATCATTTATTGAGCATCTGGGACGTGCCGTCTATGGCGGGATTTACGAGCCGGGGCATCCATCAGCGAACGAACAGGGTTTCCGCACGGATGTGCTGGAGATGGTCAAGGAGTTAAATGTACCGATTGTACGTTATCCTGGAGGTAATTTTGTATCCGGTTACAATTGGGAAGATTCGGTTGGACCTGTGTCAGAACGCAAACGCAGACTGGAACTGGCCTGGAGAACGATTGAGACCAATGAATTTGGCTTCAATGAATTCGTGGACTGGGCGAAACAGGCTAATTCTGAAGTCATGATGGCCGTTAATCTGGGAACACGGGGCGCCGATGCAGCACGAAATATTGTAGAGTACAGCAACCATCCGGAAGGTTCGTATTATAGTGATCTTCGCATCAAGCATGGATACAAGCAGCCACATGCGATCAAAACATGGTGTCTGGGCAACGAGATGGATGGCCCTTGGCAAATCGGTCACAAAACGGCAGAAGAGTATGGACGTGCAGCCGTTGAAGCGGCAAAAGTCATGAAGTGGACGGACCCAACGATTGAACTGGTAGCCTGTGGAAGTTCAAACCTGAATATGCCATCATTCCCGGAATGGGAAGCAACGGTGCTGGATCATACGTATGATCACGTGGAGTATCTGTCCTTGCATCAATACTACGGCAATCAAGAGCAAGATACGCCAACGTTCCTGGCACGCTCGCTTGAAATGGATCGTTTTATCGATACCGTGAAGGCAACTTGTGATTATATCAAAGCGAAGAAACGCAGCAAAAAGACGATGTATCTGTCCTTTGATGAGTGGAATGTATGGTATCACTCCAATGAAAATGATTCGAAGATGGACCCTTGGCAGATTGCCCCGCCACAGCTTGAGGATATCTACAATCATGAGGATGCACTGCTTGTTGGATGTATGTTGATCAGTATGCTCAAACATGCGGATCGGGTTAAAATGGCCTGTCTGGCACAACTCGTTAACGTAATTGCACCAATCATGACAGATACGGGCGGTGGTTCATGGAGACAGACAATCTTCTATCCATTCATGCATACATCTCTCTTCGGGCGTGGAACAGCATTGGTGCCATTGATCCAGTCTCCAAAATACGATACAAAACAAATCACAGATGTTCCTTATCTGGAAGCTATTGCGGTTCATAACGAAGAGCAGGGTGAAGTGACTGTATTCGCAGTCAACCGTCATCTGGAAGAATCCCTTCCGCTCGAGGTGGACCTGCGCAGCTTCGGGAAGTGTACCGTGATCGAGCATATCGTGCTGGAAAGTGATGATCTCAAAGCATCGAATACGGCGGCGCAACCAAACCGTGTTGCTCCTCATAATCGTGGGGGTGCAGTTGTATCTGAGACCCTGATTACGGCGAGCTTGGCGAAAGCATCATGGAACGTGATTCGTTTGAAAGTTCAGTAGGGGATTAGCGTAAGCGTAAAGGGATAGGACACGTGAGGGCGCAATTGCAGGAATGATGCCCAAGAGGGAAGCCAGCGGCTCAGAGGATCAGCGTGTTCCTTGAAGCCAAAAAAAGCTGGGTGCGAGTTCATCGCATCCAGCTTTTTTCGTTATATTTTATAGGGAAAGGGAAGACATGGGAGACATGAGTAATGAAGTGGCAGACAAGGTAACATATAAGTTAGGTAACGGCGTGTGTTGAGAATGAAGTACACGTTCCTGTGCATACGCGCTAACGAACTTAGGACACCTTATTGTGCCGATTATCGTTATAGTAGAAATTTAACGAATCGGAGACACGTTATCCTGGCAAAAAGATGGATAAATCTCGGGAAAAGCAAGCCAGAGCGGAAATAACGTGTCTAGGATTCGTTAGAATATTAGAGTATCCAAAAACAGACTAATAGCGTGTGCTGAGTTCGTTACAATCCACCCACCTGTGTGAAAAGGTTATTTCTCAGCTTTGATTCAGCGTAGCTTCCGCTTCAAAACTCAAAACTTTCGCCGTCACGTGGAATGAGCACCTGACCATCCAACTGCTCGGATGCCAGATAAGTCGCAAGATCCGTACGAGACATCACACAATGGTTAATCGCATCCATGTGCACAGCGATGACATGAGCAGACGGCGCATGGCGCTTCACGGCGACAACGTCAGGCCCGTCCATCGTAATGGGATCACCCTCCACGAAGCGTGCACCTCCGGCATTTACAACAATGACTTCTGGGGCATATTGGCGGATGGCCTCAGCAGGTTCTTCACACCAGATCGTATCTCCAGCGATATAGGTGACAGGTTCTCCATCTGCTTCAAGTACGAAGCCGGACACCTTGCCCATACGTTCGCCGATTTCACCTGTGCCATGATGCCCGGATGTACGGGCGAATCGGACAGAGTGATGCTCATTTTTTTCATCTACAGCTGTTACATTGGTGAATCCAGCCTCCAGAAATACGTTCTCGTCCCCAGGCTGGCAGATCAAGGGAATGTCTTTGCCAAGTTGTTTCGCCGCGGCTTCATCCCAGTGATCCAGATGGGTGTGTGTCACAATCAACAGATCCGGATTCAGATAATCCGTTTCGGTTTCGGGCAAGCTCACTCTTGGATTACGTAACTCATTGGGTGTGTTCGGGAATGCAGGCATGACTTCGGCGTCCATCAACATCGGATCAACGAGAATGTTCAGCCCTCCGTATTCCAGCCACAGTGTAGCATTGCGAATCAATTGAATTTTCATTATATTTGCACTCCTTCGAGTTGTTTAATAGTATTACCCTATATGGTATACAACCCGTTTAACGGCGTACATAACATGATGAATGGAATTAGGCCACGCTAATTTCACCGTGAAAGGATTGCTGAAGCAAGATGAATGAAATGGTAGATGACACAGATATACGTATTTTGCAGATTCTGATTCAAGATGCCAAACGTTCTCACAAAGAGATCGGTGAAGAGGTTCATCTTACGGGACAGGCAGTTGGTGCAAGAGTCCGCAAGCTGCAAGATCTGGGCGTGATTGAAGGGTATACGGTAAAATGGAACCCGGAACGCCTGGGCCTCGGCCTACAGGCATTTGTCACGGTTTTATTGAACTCCGGCGACAGACATGCCCCCTTTCGTACATTCATTGCTGATCGTAAGGACATCGTTGAAGTCCATCGCGTCAGCGGAGAAGGCTGTTATCTGATGAGAGTGCAGACTGGCACCACAGAGCAGCTTGGCCAACTGCTTGAAGCATTGCTACCTTACGGCAATTACAGAGTCAGTCTGTCCATAGGTGTTGAGAAATCACAGTGATATGTGGGGAACTTGCCCTCATCCATCCCGGTACTCAACAATCCTGCTTCTGTTGCTGCAAAGTCTCCTGAAGCAAGGTCACCGCCTGGTTCAACTCTTTTTTGCTCAGCAGATGATCTGTCTGAATATGAGAGCGTGTGCCGTCCTTTAAGTACAGGACAAACATGGGAGAAGCAGACAGGAGCCACTTGCTGCGGGCAGGTGAAGCGAGTTCAACTTTGCGAATTTGGCTCCAAGCAATCTTCTGTTTGCCTGTGCTCAACGCATCCTCATCCCAGGATAACAATACGGCAGGGGTTCTGGTTAGTCGTGAGACAAACATGAAGAATAGCGGTCCGATCAACCACATACCCAGCACGGCAGCGATGGAATAGTATATGGTCTCCAGTCTTTCGGCTTGTCCGTCCACGATGATCCATAATAAGCTCACGCACAAGAGAAGGAACAGGAAGCATAGACTTCCCTTCCATAGAGCTGTGCTGCGTTGGTAACGAATCTGCTGATGGTCACGCTGGTGTGTTTCGGGTTGTTGCATAGATGTTCCTCCTAATTAACAATGCTGATCGATATGCCAAACGTGCCGCCTGCATAAGCAGAGCGGCATGTTCAACGTTCTGTATTTACTATAACTCAGGTACTTTACCCTGATATAGCTGAATTTTTACCTGCATCACGCGCATGGGTGTACAAGTCTGCATATACACCTTTGGCTGCGATTAGTTCCTGGTGCGGTCCTTCCTCCACAATCTCCCCATTCTCCATCACCAGAATTCGATCAGCATGCATCACCGTGGACAGGCGATGAGCAATGACAATGGTGGTGCGTCCTTGGGATACCGATTCCAGCGCCTGCTGCACAAGCTGTTCCGTGTGTGAGTCCAGATTGGCGGTTGCCTCATCCAAGATGAGCACTCGGGGTTGGAACACCACAATCCGGGCAAATGAAATCAATTGCCGCTCCCCGGCGGACAGTCCGCTTCCGCGTTCGGATAGATGCGTATCATATCCTTGTGGTAAACGTGAAATCATCGTATGTGCCCCGACAAACCGGCAGGCCTCAATCGCCTGCTCTCGCGTAATATCCTCACGAAACATCCTCACATTATCAATAATGGAACCGGAGAACAGGAAGGGTTCCTGTTGAATCAGACCCACGATACGATGAAGCTTAGCCTGCGGCAGATGCCGAATATCGGTACCATCAATCTCAATACTGCCCTTGTTTACATCATAGAAGCGATTGAGCAGGGAGATCAGGGTGCTTTTGCCAGCGCCTGTTGTTCCTACGATACCTACCATTTCACCCGGATAGAGGTGCAGGTTCATCTGTTGGATCAAGGGCTGGTCTGCCCGATAACCAAACGACACATCATTAAAATCAATCTGGCCCATCACATTTTGTGGTTCAAGCGAGGAGGCCATCCCGGGTTTGGGATCAGCAACTTCAGGCCGTGTATTCAGAATGTTCCAGATGCGATCCATTGATACGGTCGTGGACTGGAATGTATTCCATTGCATCGTAATCTGGTTAATTGGTTGAAAGAACTGACGGATGTAGCTGATAAACGCATACAATACCCCGACTTGCAGGGACTCACCCAGTACTGCGCGACCTCCAAGCCAGACCATCATGACCAGTGCTGCATTGCCAAGGATATCAAACGTCCGGTTGAAGATGACATTGGAGCGGGCTTGAGCAATGTTGGCTTTCAGATGAAGCGCATTCTGTTCCGAGAAACGTTTCTTCTGTTCTTCTTCCTGGTGAAAAGCCTGAATCAGGAACATGCCGGACAAGTTTTCCGCCGTAAATGCGATCAAACGGGAAAGCCGTGTACGGGCATTTTGATAAGCTTTCCGCAGTCGACTACGGAATAATACCGCAACCACCGCAATGACAGGCAGAACGATCAGGGAGTATGTCGCCAGCACAGGATCAAGTTGGAACATAAAGACGATAATGAGCACCAGCATCATACCATCCCGAATCAGACTGAGCAGTACTTGAGTGAAAAAGCTACTGATGGTTTCCGTATCACTGGATACGTTTGTAACCAGACTGCCGATATGAAAACGGTCAAAGAAGGACATGGACATCTTGGAGATATGCTTGAACAGGTCCTTTCTGATCCGGGATACAATGTTCTGTCCTACGTGCTGCAACAGATTATTCTGGATATAGGTAAAAATAAAACTGATGACAGCCAGCCCAAGAAAGATGGCTGCGAGCTGAACGAGAAAGCCCACACTGGTCTGGCCCACGGCCAGATGATCATCGATGGCGATCTTCACCAGATAGGGTTGTAACAAATCTGCCGATATGCCAAGCAGTGAACAGAAGAAGATACCGGCAAAAGCCCATTTATGCGGTTTGGCGTATGCCATCATCGCTTTAAACGAAGTTCGTTTACTCTGATCGGCCTCTGCATCTGGGTGAAGTTCAGGGTTAGCGTTAGACATGATGTAATCCCTCCTCCTGCAAACGGTAGGTGGCCGCATATAACCCCTTGGCAACCATCAGCTGAGCATGTGTTCCCTGTTCAGCGACTCGTCCTTCATCCAGCACGATAATATCGTCCGCATGACGGACCGCGCTGATGCGATGAGAGATAATCAATGTGGTTTTGCCCTTGCCGATTTCGCGCAAACTACGCAGAATACCACTCTCGGTGACAGCATCAACCGCGCTCATACTGTCATCCAGAATAAGTAACTGTGCTTGTTTGATCAGTCCTCTTGCAAGGCTGGTTCGCTGACGCTGTCCACCAGACAAGGTGAGTCCACGTTCGCCAAGCAGTGTATCGAAGCGATCGGGAAAACGGACAATATTGTCATAGATCATGGCTTGCCGTGCACTATGTTCCACTGTATCCAGCGATACTTCCCGGTCGCTAAATGCGATGTTATCCCGGATGGTGGTACTAAACAGGAATCCATCCTGAGGGACATAGGCGATGCGCGACCTTAGACTTTCCAGCGACAGCTGACGAATATCGGTACCATTGATGCGAATTGTTCCTTCAGGTGGTTCATATGTACGCAGCAATAGCTTGACGAGGGTACTTTTACCTGAGCCGGTCTTGCCTACAATACCGACCGTTCGCCCGGCACGGATATTGAGTTGAATGTTTTTGAGAGCAGGAGATGAACTGCCAGGATAGGAGAAGGTTAGATTCTCCATGGTGATATCTTGTACGGTTTGGAGCGCTGTGGCTTCAGGAAGTTCACGTACATCCGCTACTTCGCTGAGCAGGTCATTCACCCGCTCCAGTGATGCGCCTGAGCGCTGAATGGTATTAATAACATTGCCGATCTGTTGAAGCGGTCCCATGATAATGCGCAGATATAAGGTTAAGGCGACAAAACTCCCGAGTGTAATAGAATTCTGCATGGTCATAATACCTCCAACAAGCAGAGAAACGACCAATGAGATGGCTCCCAGCAGTGGTAGCAAGGCTTGAAACAAGGAAGACAGACGAACCAGTCGAAGCTGCTTGCTCTTGATTGCATCGACGGTAGTTCCAAAGCGTGCACGAGCACTGTCTTCGATGGCAAACGTCTTGGTTACGCGAATGCCACCCAGTTGCTCTTCCGCCGATTCCGTCATGGTAGCAAGAGCTTCCTGCACGTCGCGAGAGCGCTTGCGAATCCGCGGACCAAAAAACACGACCAGAAATGGAATCGCCAGCAAAGGGACAACACTGATTAGAATGAGCGTCAACGGAATCCCGCTAAGCAGCATCATGACAATGCAGGACAACAGCAGGAAGGTGGCATTGGTCATGAGTGTCACACCATTGGAGATCGCTTCACGAACGGAAGTAACGTCATTCATGACATAACTGAGCAGCTTTCCGTTCCCCTGTTTGGAGAAATAATGTTCGCTAAGTTCGGAAAACTTACTGAATATACGCTCACGCGTCATGAATTCGAAGCGTCGACCGAGCTTCATAATCATGAATTGCCCGGTACCGAACAGCAGATTATACCCGATGGCAATAGCCAAAAGGGACAGGCTGTACCTTACGACCGTCTGCATCTGAAGCGTGTTCTGCATCAACTGATCCGTGAAACTGCCGAGTATGCGGGGCAAGGATGCTTGCCCGACATTGGAGGCAATAATCAGAAGAACAGCAACCAGATAAACAGGCCAGTTCGACACAACATAACCGCGAAGTAATCCTTTCTTGGACATAAGCGTTGTTCTCCTTTTGTTATAGGTGAAGTCAGTTCAGGCAGGTGAAGTCAAGAAAAGGGCCGACACCTGTTATTAGCGCGTCGTGCCCTCTTACTGTATGCGATCTAGTTCGTTGTTTATCCGTCATCCGATAGATTTCTCTATTCTTATTTTTGCGCTAATCCGATGGGATGTCAACGAAGCCAGTTAGCAAAAAGCAGGTGATCGGATTAGCGGCGTCGGAAAGGAGCTCTATGCCGTGTTCCCGTGTTGTATTCACCAGATGTCGAAATTACTGAAACATTTTTCATGGGTATGCCGTCTGTAGGAATGAAGAGGTAAAAAATAGGCTTTACTAATCATATGGAGGTGCCAGGAAATGAAACATAAAAAAGGTTTGGCTGCAACACTTGCGCTCTGCGTTTCTTTGACAGCAGGAGGTGCATCGGTATTTGCTTTCACAGATGTGAAGGATGAAGGTCAGAAGTCGATTGTGGATTCATTGAAATCAAAAGGCATTGTTAGCGGAGTAACAGCGGATCTGTTCCGTCCAGATCTCGCATTGTCCGAGCCACAGGGTGTTCAACTTATTGTAAATGCATTTGGTCTGAAAAATGCATATGCTGCGTCTTCCGCTCAAGATAAAATTAGTCCAGACACATGGTATGCTGACGCTGTTCAAGCGGCTACGCAAAACGGATTGTCCATTCCGGTAGAATTGAATCCCCAAGGCAAGATGACACGCGAGCAATTTGTCATTTTGCTGCATGAAGGCATTAACACAACCGGGAATTATCCGGTCATAATGAAGTATAATCTTGTTAAGGACGAAAATAAAATCGGTAAGGACGCCATATCTGCAGTCCAGAACTTGCTGAACATGAACATCATTGAACTGGATAAGGACGGTAACTTCCGTCCAGATCAGTCGCTTACCCGTATGGAGGCTGCAAGCATGATCTTCAATGCACTTGAATTTGTGGATAAACACGGCAATGGCGGCTCGGCAGAGCCAGCTCCAACCAATCCAGGTGAAGGCCAACAAGCGATTGTACCTGAAGTAACAACGACGAAGGTTGATGACAAAACAACCAAAGTTAAACTCAGTGCTGAAATGCCGCACCCTGGTTATGGATTGAAGATTGATGATGTGAAATTGGAGAAGGATGGACGCGCGATCGTGCTCTATTCCATTATTCAACCTGATCCAGACATGATGTATCCGATGGTTATCACAAATGTGACTGCAGAAACGGATATCCCAACAGGGTATACAGCAGAAGCTCAACCTTCTGGCAAGTAAATTCACTGCAAACCCTATAAACTGAACATGGTTAAAACGGATGTGTATCTTCAAAACCACTCTCCATACATGTATGGAGAGTGGTTTTTTATTTGAGTTGAAACTGTACACAGGTATTCACATGATCATTTATATTACATCTAGTGTAATTAATTATGTCATTATTTATGAATGAAATGGATATCTGCTTAGGTTGTAAAGCCAGTTCGTGTTAGCGGAATGGCTTTTTTAAATGGTCTTTTCCGAAATATCTACTGTTTTCAGATTCCACACCTTGTGCAAAATCTACATATATGACTTCATATTTCCAGTGTTTATAAGCGTTTATGTATCCTGAAGGCAAAGATAAAAACAACATATATACGAAAGAGGGAGGAGAAATATAGAATAAAGGCAAGCCATTACAGGTTTGTAATGTGCGAAAGATATATGACAGATAATATTACATTAAAGTATGATGCTTGTAGACATGAATACCGTGTCCAATGCGTATATGTGGGTTTTGACTTTAAGGTCTGTTTTCTAACCTAAGTTCGGATCTGACATCTTTCAAGTTCATGTGATGAAACACTCAATGACAACTACAGGAGGGAAATAGGTCAAATTCTACATGTTTTACAACCCCGAAATGACAATGACAAGCTGGCAACAAAAGTGTAAACCCCTGTTGTAACAGTATATTCCGTGATTTTAGAAGTGAAGATTGAAATGGCATATTTACGGATTAGGCAATGAACCATAAACTCGGTATGTAAGCGTTACCAAAAAAGGAGGAAACAACTGATGCAACCAGATGGGAAGTCCGCCTTATCGCAAAACTTATCGGTATACACCAATCCGAGCAGTAAGAAAAATAAATTATGGAGAAGGACGATTCGGAACTGGGAGTTGTATCTGTTTATTGCGCCAGCCTTTTTATACTTTCTGATATTCCATTATGGTCCGATGTACGGCATACAAATTGCATTTAAAAACTTTATCCCAACGCTTGGTGTCACAGGAAGCCCATGGGTCGGATTCGATCATTTCATCCGTTTCTTCAATTCGTATTATTTCTGGGATTTACTATGGAATACCCTTAGCATCAGCTTGTATGAGCTGGCTATAGGTTTTCCACTGCCGATAATTCTGGCGTTAGCGTTCAATGAAGTGAAGGATTCCTTCTTCAAGCGTACTGTGCAGACCGTCACGTATGCACCACATTTCATTTCGGTCGTTGTGATGTCGGGGATGATCATTACCTTTTTATCACCCTCATCAGGTATGCTTGTCAATTTGGTACAGGCCCTTGGATTTCAGTCACCTCAATTCCTGACGGACCCTGCGTGGTTCAAGACAGTGTATGTACTTTCAGGAGTCTGGCAAAGTGCAGGCTGGGGCACCATTATATACCTTGCCGCTCTATCGGGTGTGGACCCGCAACTGCATGAAGCGGCTGTGGTGGATGGTGCGAGCCGGTTCAAACGGATTTTGCATATTAACATACCAGCGATTATTCCTACGATCACCATCTTGTTAATTCTCAATATGGGCAGTATTCTGGGCGTCGGATTCGAGAAAATCCTGCTGCTGCAAAATCCGCTGAACATGGGCTCGTCTGATGTCATCTCAACATTTGTCTATCGGTCCGGTCTGGTCGATGCGCAGTACAGTTTCTCTACGGCGGTGGGATTATTCAACTCCGTAGTTAATGCGATTCTACTTATTACCGTAAATCAGATTGCACGCCGCACCAGTGAAAACAGCCTGTGGTAAAAGGAGGGAATACACATGTCATCCGCTGTGAAAGAAAGCAGAAGTGATAAATTGTTCTTATTGTGCAATTACATCTATCTGACGGTAGCGCTCGTCATTGTGCTGTATCCACTGTTATACATCATCAGTGCTTCAATCAGTGATCCCAAATATGTAGCCTCCGGTGAGATGTGGCTGCTTCCAAAAGGGATTACGTTTGAAGGTTACGCCCGGGTGTTTGAGAACACCAACATCTGGATTGGGTACAAAAATACGATTATCTATACCGTTGTAGGCACCATCGTTAACCTGATTGTTACACTACCCGCAGCCTATGCGCTCAGCCGCTCGGACTTTGTGGGACGCGGATTCTTCATGGCGATGTTTATGGTAACGATGTTCTTTGGCGGAGGGCTTGTCCCAAGTTACCTGCTGGTCAAGGATCTTGGTATGGTGAACAGCATGTGGGCACTTATTCTGCCCGGGGCTGCATCCATCTGGAATATTATCGTATGCCGGACGTTCTTCCAATCAACCATTCCCAAGGAGTTACAGGAAGCGGCGCATATTGATGGGTGTACCAACACCCGGTTGTTCATCAAGATTGTGCTCCCGCTTTCCATGCCAATCATTGCAGTGATGGCGCTCTTCTATGGAGTCGGACACTGGAACAGCTATTTTAGTGCCATGATCTATCTGAATGATTCTTCCAAGTACCCGCTGCAGCTCTTTCTGCGCCAGATTCTGGTGCTTCAGGAAATGGCGGCACAGGGGGGAGGCGCTATCGATACGTCTTCAGCAACGGCGATGAATACCAAAGCGGAGATTGCTGCACTGGTCAAATATGCTGTCATTATTGTTGCCACCCTACCGGTCATTGCGGTGTATCCATTCCTCCAGCGTTACTTTGTACAGGGTGTTATGATCGGTTCCGTTAAGGGATGATCTTAATCCATATACCACATTAAACAAGGGGAGTTGCTGTTATGAAAAAGCTTCGCAAGGCTTCATCCATTACACTCTGTCTCACCTTATTCGCAACATTGCTTGCAGCTTGTGGTTCAACCAATGAAGACGGAAGCACGACCTCCAAAGTAGAGGGGGTCAAAAAGGAAGGTTTCCCCATTGTAGACAAAACGCTAACGTTGAAGGTTATGTCCCAGGATGCGGGCGTAGCCGACTGGAGCACGATGCCTGTGCTGCAAGAAATGGAGAAACTGTCGGGCATCAAGCTGGAATACCAGCTCTCACCGATCGATAGCTTTGAAACGAAAAAAAATCTGGTTTTCGCGAGTGGAGACTTACCGGATATGTTCTATGCTGCGGACCTCAAGCCTGCCGAGCAGGTGACTTATGGCAGCCAGGGCATCCTGATCCCGTTGGAAAAATACATTGACGAAGGTTACGCCCCAAATATCAAAAAGATACTCGATGAGAACCCGGATGTCCGCAAATCATTTACAACACCTGATGGGCATATGTATGCACTCCCATTCATTGATAAAGCCGCCGTGTGGTATAGAGGCCCAATGTGGTACAACGGGGAATTCTTGAAGGCACTTAACGTAGAAGAGCCCAAGACTACGGAAGAATTGTATACGTATCTCAAGCGTGTAAAAGAAGAAGATCCTAATGGCAATGGCCAGCAAGATGAAATTCCGCTTACTTCTGTGAAACTGGATGATCTTCGCATGTTTTTCTTCGGCTTCTGGGGAATGTACAACGAAGGCATCTATTCCGATAAGGACGGTAAAGTTCACTATCCTTATCAAGAAGAAGGTTACAAAGGTTATCTTACATTCATGAACCGCTTGTGGAAGGAAGACTTGCTGGATCATGAGACCTTCTCTCAAACAGGTGATCAGAAAAAAGCAAAAGGTGAAAGCAACAAACTTGCACTGTTTAACGATTACCATCCATACTTCACGCTTGGTGGTGAACCTAGCACGGATCATCCGCTGATGACACCCGTGAAGAGCGATGTGGCAGACTCTCCGGTATACGGCAAACATCCGGGCATGTCGGCTCGCGGTACCTTTGCTATTACAAGCAGCAACCCGTCACCCGAGGCGACAATGCGATGGATCGATTACTTATACAGCTATGAAGGTGCGACACTGTTCAATCAAGGTCCGGAAGGTGTGCTGTGGAAATTCAAAGACAAGGAAAATCACGTTAAAGAGTGGCTCCCTGTTCCTGGCGGCGGTGATCGCGAGGAATACCGGGGTAAAATTACGCCGAACTTTGGTATTTTGACACCGGGTATTAATGATCCGGATGTAGCTAAGGGTCTACGCACCGAATTTGATGAGTGGATTGACCAGCAGAATCAAGAGAAGTTGGTACCTATCGGAAAAGCACCATTTCCTAACGTTTATTTGACGAATGAAGAGCAAAGCGAAGCAACCGCTCTATTGTCTGATCTGGATACGTACGTTAAACAGATGGAAGCGAAGTTTGTGACCGGCCAGGAACCACTTGAGAACTGGGATAAGTACATTGCACAGATGAAGAAAATGGGCAGTGACCGTATCATCGAACTGTATCAGGGGGCATATGACCGCTGGAATTCGGGGCAATAAAGCCTATCGAGATACATCCCATGCAAAAAGACAGCAGTTAGCTTCAATAATGTTAGCTGCATTAAATTTTTCGCATATAAGAATTCTCGGGGGAGGTGTGGAGCGTTATGCAGAAATGGTTTGAAGAAGCCAAACTGGGGATATTCATCCACTATGGCATCTATGCGGTGGACGGGATTGCGGAATCCTGGTCCTTCTATAATGGCAGGATATCCTATGAAGAATATATGAAACAGTTGGATGGTTTTACGGCATCGGAATTTAATGCTGAGAAGTGGGCGGACTTGATTGAGAAGTCTGGTGCCCGGTATGCCGTATTGACAACGAAGCATCATGATGGCGTGGCGTTATGGGATACGCAATATAGTGATCTCAATGTTGTCAAACAGACACCAGCGAATCGTGACATTGTGAAGGAATATGCGGAAGCGATTCGGGAAAAGGGCATTCATCTGGGGATGTATTTCTCGCTCATTGACTGGTCACACCCGGATTATCCTAGCGTGTATGAAGGTGGAAAAGTACCGGAGGATCTCAGTAGTGTCAACCGGCATTCAAGTCCTGTGGACGGCGTTCAGGATCAGGCAAAGTGGCAGAAGTTCCTGCAATTTAATAACCATCAACTGGGAGAGATTTTAACAAATTACGGAAAGGTGGATCTGCTGTGGTTTGATGGGGACTGGGAACGGGGTGCCGAGCAGTGGAATCTGCCTGAGTTCAAGCATTATCTGCAATCTTTTAACCCGGATATCATCATCAACTCCCGCCTTCAAGGTTACGGGGATTACAAAACGCCTGAGCAGGGCATTCCAATCACAAGACCGGAGGGACCTTGGGAATTCTGCACCACGATTAACACATCATGGGGTTATGTGCCAACCGATCATAAATATAAATCCCTGAATCAGATCATTCGAATGTTCTGCGACTGCATTTCCATGGGTGGTAATATGTTGCTGGATATCGGTCCGCGTGAAGATGGCACCATCGATCAGAGGCAGGAGGATATTCTGCTTGGACTGGGAGCATGGATCCGAACCCATGAAGAGGCCGTCTTCGGAACGGGTGAAGGCATTATGCCTCGCTATTATCTGGGGGGAAGCACCGTATCCGAGGATCGAAAGACGCTGTACCTGTTTGTGTATGACGATCCAAAAGAGAGTGTGTGCATCAAGGGGCTCTGCAATCCGATCAAGAAAATTACCGTGCTGCATTCGGGCAAAGAGCTTAATCATGAGATTCATGGGGGCGTGCCTTGGTTCAATATCCCGGGGACAACGTGGATCAAGATGACCCCGGAGGACACGCATGAACAAGTGACCGTTCTTAAGCTCGAATTCAATGAGGAGCTGGAAATGTACGGCGGCTCTGGAGCCGTTGTCACCCATAACTAACCATTACGGGGAGGGCGTGTGCTGGTAGATGCATGCCCTCCCTTACGAATTGGAGAGAGTGACATGAACAGAAGTGGAGTGCCAGAACCCAGGATTGCGTTTGCTCCCAAACATTATATATGCAGGCGTGCGCAGGAACCGTTGGTGTTAGACGGTCGTGTGGATAAGGCATTTTGGGATGCGGCCCATTGGACAGATGATTTCGTTGATATCGAAGGTGATCTTCGTCCAAAGCCTGAGAAACAGACGCGGGTAAAAATGCTGTGGGATGACGACTATTTCTATTTTGCTGCCGAGCTGATTGAAGATCAGATATGGGCTACCTTGACTGAGCGTGATTCCGTTATTTTTTATGACAATGACTTCGAGATTTTTATCGATCCCGACGGGGATTCCCATCAATATTATGAGTTCGAGATCAATGCGCTCAATACGGTATGGGACCTGTTATTAGTGAAGCCGTATCGGGATGGTGGGCCTCCGGTTAACGGTTGGGATATTAGCGGTCTCAAGACGGCCGTATATATCGATGGGGAACTGAACAGACCTGGTGCAGAGAACCGGAAATGGTGCGTGGAAGTCGCGATTCCCTGGGCCAGTCTAAAGGAATGTGCCGAAGGAAACCGTCCACCTGCGCCGGGTGAGTTCTGGCGTGTCAACTTCTCGCGTGTGGAGTGGCAGACGGAAGTGCAAGACGATGAGTACCGCAAGGTGTTGAATCCAGAGACGGAGAAACCTTATCCCGAGGACAACTGGGTGTGGTCACCTATGGGCATTATCAACATGCATTACCCGGAGTTATGGGGTTATGTTGTATTCTCGGATGACGGAACGGATCAGTCATTTGAATTGCCTGAAGACGAACGAATCAAATGGGAGCTTCGCAAGCTTTATTACCGTGAACGTAATTATTATGAAAAGCATGGTGAATTTACCCAAGATGTGAAGCTGCTTATGGGTGAGGAATCGTGGAGCTGTGAGCCTGTTATTGAAACGACTCGCAGCCTGTTCCAGATTACTGCGCCGTCTTTGGACGGAACGGCCTTGATCTGTATTCGGGAAGACGGAAAGCTGTGGAAGGAGTGATAACGCGATGACCAGCCAAACCTTGGTATTTTCCCTTGATGCACAGTCATTGGAGAGGATCGAGCAAAAGTTCCAGGAGAAGGTACGTTTTGCAGAGGCCCGCAAAACGGAGTTGTTTCATATTTTTCAGCAGGAGCTAACGCAAGAAGAGACTTGGGCGTTGAAGTATGTCTATGCCTATATGCCGGTAAACGACATGGCTGATTATAACGGGGACTTGTTCTTGAGTCATGTGCGCCGGGCTTTGGACACCCGCAAACGTGTGCCTTGGGGAGAACGCGTTCCTGATCATTTGTTCCTTCATTTTGTACTGCCTTATCGCATAAATACGGAAAATATTGAAGATTACCGCGGCTTATTGTATGACGAATTAGCCGAGCGGACTACGAACTTATCCATGGCAGATGCCATTTTGGAGACCAATTACTGGTGTCATGAAAAAGCGACCTATATAGGCAGCGATCTGCGCACGATATCCCCGCTGACGATGATACGGAATGCTCGTGGTCGATGCGGCGAAGAATCCACGCTGGCGGTGGCCGCTCTTCGCAGCATCGGTATACCTGCCCGTCAGGTCTACACACCGCGCTGGGCTCACTGTGACAGTAACCATGCTTGGGTAGAAGCCTGGGCAGATGGTCAATGGTATTACATCGGGGCATGCGAGCCGGAAGCCCGTCTGAACCAAGGGTGGTTCAGCCCCCCAGCCCGCAGGGCCATGCTGATTAATACGAGAATCTATGCCGACTATCCCGGCCCAGAGGATATTACGCTCTCCGAAAAGGGATTTACGGAGATTAATCTGCTTGAGAACTATGCGCCAACACGCAACATCTATGTGAAGGTGAAAAATGAACAGGGAGAGCCCGTACCCGGCGCGAGCGTCCGTTTTGAGCTGTACAATACGGCTGAATTTTATCCAATTGCCGAGATTAGGACGGATGCACAAGGGGAAGCGACCTTTAAGACAGGCTGTGGCGACCTTTTGATTCGTGCGGTTAGCGGCGGCAAGTGGAGTGAGATCCTATTCAAGGCTCAGGAAAACAAGGTTATAGAGCTTGTGCTGAACTCATCAGAGCAGCCTACAGGGATTGTAGATTTCGATATGGTTCCTCCTCCGGAAAGGGAGGGAGAGGCCGTGATTGTGTTACCGGAAGAGAAGATCCAGATTCACAATCGTCGGCTGGAGGAAGGAGCGCAGACCCGGAGTGAGTATGAGGACACGTTCCTGAGTGAGGAGGAAGCTGTCTCGCTGGCTAAAAAGATTGGATTGCCCTCGGTTCGTGTATGGGATGTTCTCCGCAAGGCACGGGGGAACAGCCGTGAAATTGCAGCTTTCCTGAAGGAACGTTCCAATTCATACGGTGAGTGGGCGCTCCGGTTGCTGGAGTCGATGAATGAAAAAGATTTAATTGATACCCTTCGCCAGACGCTGGACGATCATCTGATTGGTGCACTCCCGCAGCAAGGATCATGGGCGGAAGATACGTTTGTGAGATACATCCTGTGTCCGCGGATCTCCTATGAGATGCTGGTCCCTTATCGAGGTGTATTCCAGAATGCATTTTCGGCGGACGACGCAGCAGCATTTAGGAAGAACCCTTCGACGCTTGCCCAAATGCTGGAACAGGAATACGAATACTATGAAGATCTTCCTAATCTAAAAGGTAAAGGGAATCCGATAGGGACGTTTAGTCTAATGAAGGGAGACTCTCAGTCGCTGGATATTTTGTTTGTGGCTGTATGTCGCAGTTTGGGTATTACGGCCCGATTACATCCGAGCGCACAGAAACCACAGTATCTAAGTGACAGAGGCTGGGAGGATGCAGTGTTTAGTCTCGCCTTACCTCAAACTCAGAAGAGCACAAGCTGGGGAATGCTCCAACTTCATAGGGATATAAAAGCTTCACAGGATACACCTGAAGCATCCTATTTCGAGAACTTTACGTTTGCCCGTCTGGAAGATGGCGTCTACAAAACACTGATTTATCCTTATGGCAGTACGGATGTCTACAGTGAGCCATATGAGGTTGAGGCAGGAGCTTATCGCTTAACGACAGGCATTCGTCTGAAAGATGGAACGGCAAAAGTACGATTCGTTTACTTTACCGTGAACGCCGGAGATACAACTGATGTTGTATTGTCTTATCGCGAGACTGAGGTTGATATTCCTGTACTGGGTAAACTGGCACCAGGAAGTATACTGACCCGTCTGGATGGTTCAGAGGTAGAACTGGAGGAACTTCTGGGATCGGAGGGTGCCATTGCTGCCTGGATTGAACCGGAGCGGGAACCGACGAAACATCTGATTCGTGAGCTGTGTGAGCTGGCAGAGCCGCTGGATAAGCTGGGTATACCCATCGTACTCATGATCGGAGATATGGAATGGAACGCTGCCTTTGACCCTGCTGGTTATCCAAAACTGCCTGTACGCACGGTTTTTGTACGAGATTCCAGTTATGCTTCCTTGTCAGGCTTCAATTCGAAGCCTGCGGCTTATGAAGCGGGTTATCCACATCTGTTTGTGCTGGATACTCAGCATCAAGTTCGTTATCTGGCTTCCGGGTACAAGATTGGTACCGGGAAGGGAGCCTTGCAGATTGCTGCTGCGATATCTCAATCATCGAACGGATCGGAGTGAAGAGAGTGACGAGATATATTGCTGCGGGTTATGCTGTTGATTCAGTTCTCCCCGATATGGCACATGAGGATCTCTTGAAGTTAACACATCTGAACGTAGCCTTCGGACATGTCAAGAATGATGCAATCACCACCGAGCATTTAAAAAACGGCCATGTGATCCAGCACATCAAGCGGGAGCATCCGAATCTTACAGTGCTGTTGTCTGTAGGCGGATGGAGCGTAGGCGGTTTTTCCGAAGCCGCCTCAACCCAGGCGGGGAGGGACAGCATGGCTGCATCTGCGGTCCGGGTGCTGGAGGAATATCCATTTGACGGGATTGATCTGGACTGGGAGTATCCTTGTTATGGTGAAGCAGGTATCGCATCCAGTCCTGATGATAAACGGAATTTCACTTTACTTCTCAAGACGATGCGGGAGGCACTGAGTGCCAAGGGAGAAGAGGATGGCCGTCATTATCTGCTCACCATTGCGGCAGGGGCTGATCAATACTACGTTGATGGTACAGAGATGGCTAAGGTGCAGCAGTACCTGGACTACGTGCAGTTGATGACCTATGATATGCGTGGCGGTTTTCAAGTCCTGACTGGACATCATACGAATCTGTACACGCCAACCGGAGATCTGTTTCGAATCAGTACGGATGCTTCCGTGAACCTGTTTATTCGCGCAGGCGTTCCGAAGGAGAAAATTGTGATCGGAGCTGCGTTCTATTCCCGGATCTGGACTGAGGTTCCTGACGGAAACTACGGGCTCCATCAAATGGCCGGTAGTACAGGCGGATATGGACCATCATTTGCCGAGCTGGAAGCGAAGTACATTAACAAGAATGGTTACACTCGTTATTGGGATGAAGAAGCCTGTGCACCGTTTCTGTTTAATGGGTCCAGCTTAATATCGTATGATGATGAAGAATCGATCCAATGCAAATGTGATTACGTAAAGGATCAAGGTCTGGCCGGGATCATGTTCTGGGAGTACGGCTGTGATCCAACTCACCGTTTGCTGGGTGCAGTACATCAAGGGCTGAAGGTTCTTCCAGCTGGGAAATAGGATAAGCACGTCGAAGCCGACGGATCGATTATGTCTAAGGACTAAAAACATACGAAGGGGCCGTCCTATACGTCATGAGCATGGCGTATAGGACGGCCCCTTGTTTGCGTTATTTTGGTCTAATGAATCAGGCACGGTTATTCGCTCTCATATACATTGTTTACTGTTTTGAGATGTAACCATTCACAGAGACAATGTATCCCTTTATCCAATACATTCCTCGTCATCATCATCAGGGGAATCGGCGGAGCCGTTGGGACGGTGCATTTTACGGTATTGCCCTGGGGTATAACCCGTCTCTTTTTTGAATTTGCGGATGAAGTTTGGTGTATCCAGGTAACCGACACGCGTGATGATATCTTTTAACGGATCGGTAGTATGCAGCAGTAGTCGAATGACCTCATCCATCCGTTTCTGCCAGATATATTGGGTAAAGTTCATGCCGATCTTTTCTTTGAAAGAACGACTGAAATAGGATGAAGAGATCGTGAATTTCGATGAAATCGTACCCAGACTGAGATCATAATCAGAGAAATTGGCATCGATATAAGCAACAATTTCATCCATCAGGGAGCTTTCTTCCGTTTCACTCTTTGCCTCGACATGGGCGCAGATTTCGGCGGCAAGACCTGTCAGTTTTTTCTCCAAATCCTCCAACGAGTCGTAGGAAGTGATCCTTGGAAGTTGATCAACCACATGATGAATTCCAAGCTCCGAAGCGGTTTTGAGCATTGTATTCAGAATATCAAAGCAGATGCAACGCAGCAGCGGTACAGACGGCATTTCGGATTTCAGGGTATTCAACGCAGTTGACACCATCTGAACCGCCACATCATAGCTGCCTTGTTTTAAGCTCTGAACCAGCTTTAATAACACATCCTTAGGAACCCAGAAGGAAGAATCCTGTACATCGGAACCGGAAAGGTTGTTAAAGTATGTACTGCTGCCCTGTCCATGCAGCATCGATGCTTCCAGAGCGGTCGAGGCCTCAATGTAGGACTGATTCAGCTGTTTCGGATAAATGTACCGATTGCCTATCCCAATTGCGGGCGCGACCCCGGTGTGTTCTGTCACCATCCATTGCAGTTTTTCAACAATAGGCTCCATACGAGCATTCAGTCTACCTTCATGCTCTATTTCGGCATCGAATCCCACGATAAGGGCCAATTGGTCTGCCTGTGGCAGCTCCACGCCGTAAGCATATGCAGACAACTCCGGCAGCTCCACATCGTTCATCAGCTGCATGACAGTAGGTTGCTCGGGGTTATCACCGATAGGAAAAGCATGCATTTCCCAGCCCATGGTCATCACAAAATAATGGGATCGGTTAAAGCGTATGCCAAGCTTATCCGTAAACTCAGAGGGGAAATCTCCGGTGTGACCGTGCTTCAGCAACATGAGCAAAATATGATTGCGAGCATAGGGCTCCTGAAGATCTACGCGCTGACTATAATCATGCAGTGTTTTCTTAATCCATTCCAGCTCGTTGGTGGTGGAGGATGGATCAGGATCATTTTTCAACCGAATGAACTCCATTAAGTCTGAAATCGGATGGTAATGTCTTCGGGCCAACATAATGGCGAGGAACGTGCCCATCACCACCATGAAGGAGAAAACAAGAACAACAAAGGTGCGAATATGAACGATTCGGCTAAAAAATTGGTTGCTCGGCATAGCGGTCACATAAGTCCAACCCGCATCCGATTTAACGGATACAACCGAATGTGGTTCTTGATTTAAGGAGATGCTGTGCGTTCCGGGTTCAAGAGCAAACAGAGCGTTAACTTCCTGTTCGGATATGATTTCTCCCTTGTAATTGGCTGCCAGTACTTGCCCGAAATTATCGAAAATATAAGTCATCCCGTGATAGTCGCTGAGGATGGAATCAATTAGGCCCGTCAGATTGGACTCGTGAATCAGGTACATGACGGTTCCATGGGCGGGCGTATTGTTAGGTGCAATCGGTACAAGGTAGGCCAGCATGGAATTGGGTATTCTGGTTCCTTGGACGACCTGCTCCGCTGGACGTATCGTGGGGGACTGTACGTTATTCAAATCCCGGATCATGTCTGTTTTGTTCCACGTAGTAAATTTGTAGCGGCCAGTGAATACATCCAGGTTCTCAGAACCTTGAGAAGAATAGATGTTATCATCTCCGCGGAAGAACAGGAATAACTCATCGATAATGGAACTGGTAGCTTTGTATTTGACCAATGCGTTTATTGATTCCCGGCTATAGTACGGATGGTGGGTCCAATACCGCGTTAACTGCTCATCGTAGGCGATGCGAAAAGCGATGTCTTGTAGTTCCTTCATGCGATCATCAATGACAGTTTTGGCTTGAGTGAGCTGATTGACATTGGTCTGCTCGATCTCTGAACGGAGCGTGTCCACAGCGTTGTGATAAATAATGATGGTTAAAATAACAAGAGGGATAAGGAAAATGGAGATATAGGATAGGGTGTACTTAAACAGAAGCTTGGACTTGAAGTGATTCCATTTCATATCTGCAACCTCCCGTTTTTCTTTCGTGCTGCAGCGATAGCGCTCTCATATGGGCAGTGAAGTTATTGCCAAGATGGGAACTGCTGGGGTGTTCCTTCTAAAAATACTAGGAGAACTTCTCTAATAAAGCAATGGTTCTTTTATAAATTCAAGTGCAATCCGTAATAAAGATATAGCTATAGCAAAATCCCCTCAAAGTTCACTCATTTCCTTATGCTACCACACAAGGCTTTTCAAAGAGTATCTACTTTAAGGGGATAATTTTAGCTTATCATATATTATATTTTTCTATTACTGAATATAGGAGTTAAAACGATTATTCGTCCAGAGGTTCATAGTCAAACCAATCGTAACTTGCAGGCGTACACTCCCCCGATGGAGCATAAGCGTACATGGCGATCATCACACCTGTGAAACCACTTGCCACTTCGGTAGATAACAGATGTGTTTCCCCTGAACCCACTTCGATGGCATCGGATGAACCTTGCTGGTAGAGGAACGTGAAGTGATTACGGTCAGCCTTGATTTGTAATACAACCGGCCCCGTGTCACAGTCAAACACCTGCTCGGTTCGCAGAGAGCCGACGGTTCGCCGTAGTATGATTTTCTTCTGCCCATCAACCTGTGTTACAGCCAAATCGTAATGATATTTATCATTCATAAATAAGGTTAATCCGGCTTCCTCACCGCTCGCATTTGGCTCATAACGTAGCTCGGTTGCCATATTGCATAAGAAATGGCTCAATCGACGCCCGACAAAGGCTGGATTTTGTCCATCATCGAGTGAAACCGAATGACCTCGGAGGATGATCTGCCCGGGATTTTCAGTGAGCGTCCAACTACCCGGAGCTGGATTACGTAAGAAGATCCAGTTCATGCCTAATGATGGTTCGTCAAAATCATCCCGAATAGCCTGAGGTGACCAAGGGTGCTCAGCCAACAAAGGCCCAGTCATCTCCTGCTCAATATGTCCGTCCACACCGATCATCGGCCAACCGGTGTCCATCCAAGTGACAGGTGCCAGGAACGTTTCGCGTCCCAGATGGTGCCGCATAGGGTAACCTGCTGGACGAATGCCAAGAGATACGGCCCACCAGCTTCCATCCTGGATCTGGACAAGGTCTGCATGACCGGTTGCGTGAATGCTGGATTTCATGCTCCGATTGGACAGAATCGGATTATGAGGACACGGATCAAATGGACCGTATGGCTCTGTGCTCCGAGCAATGGTCTCCATATGACCATACTCGGTTCCACCTTCGGCGATCATCAGATAGTAGAGGCCGTTTATTTTATACATGTGGGGAGCTTCGGGGGCTGCTCCTCCGGTTCCAGTCCAGATCAATCGGCTATCGGTTAGTCTGGCTCCGGTCGTGATGTCTATCTCGCATTGATAGATGCCCTCACCTTCATCGCCGTTACAGGCCGTTTGAAAATACACATGTCCATCTTCATCGAAGAGAAAAGAGGGATCAATGCCGCCCTGATCAACAAAAATCGGAGCAGACCATGGTCCCTCGGGCTGGGCACTACGTACATAAAAATTTCCGCCGCCGCTGACATTGGTTGTTGTCATATAGAACCAACCATCATGGTACCGGAGTGTTGGGGCAAAAATACCGCCAGAGCTGCCTGCGTTCGCTAAAGGGAGTTGCTCAGTGGTTGTGAGGACATGGCCGATCTGTCGCCAGTTCACAAGGTCTTTGCTGTGGAAGATGGGCACACCAGGGAAATATTCAAAGGTACTGGTTACCAGATAATAGTCTTCATCTACACGGCAGATACTTGGATCTGGATAAAACCCCGGAATCACCGGATTGGTATATTTCATCATTATGCTCCTATTCATTTCGAGAGTTTAATATGGATCTGAACGTGAACGTATGAAATGTATCCTTGCTATAAGGGGAATTATATCGTCTTTAATCATTTCCAACCTTGATTTTTCGGTCCTCGAATAGCATGATATAGACATTCAACCCAACATGGTCTGCGGAGGGGAATGCTTTTGAGTAATGCATATTTGAGATGGTTTACTTCGGATCAGCAGTTTCCATTTTTCATTCAGTATGGTGGACACGACCAAGACATGGAACTTCATAATCATGTGGACTTTACGGAACTTGTCATTGTTCTGAGTGGTCATGCAACCCATGTGGTGAACACCGAGGAATTTTTTATTAAAAAAGGGAACGCATTTGTGATTAATGGCGACACTCATCATGCGTATAAAGACCCTCATGATTTTAGGATCTGTAACATTATGTTCAGTCCCGAAATGCTTGCTTCGGCTGGGCCTGATCTGAGAAAATCTAACGGCTTCCAGGCGCTGTTTGTTTTGGAACCGTTTTATCGTAATATTCACTCCTTTCCGAGTAAATTGGCTTTATCCATTTCCAGTCTGGAGTATGTAGAATCGCTGATATCGTTCATGATTGAGGAGTATCAGAGTAAACAGCAAGGGTATCAGACGATGTTGATCTCACGTCTTACGGAGATGGTTGTTTATTTGTCGAGGCAATATGATACGCAGGAGAAGGGGATCGAAGGTAATAATCTGATGCATCTGGCAAATGCCATTTCATTTATCGAAGATCATTATCTGGAGCCATTGTCGCTAGAGGATATTGCGGGGAAGTCGAATATCTCAATAAGGCATCTGAATCGGATTTTTCGATCCTATTATCAGATGACCCCGATCTCTTATCTGCAAAAGTTGCGTTTGGAGAAGGCGTGTCATTTGTTGAAAAACGGGAATATGTCCATCACGGAAATTTCGTATGAATGTGGATTTAACGACAGTAATTATTTCACCCGTCAGTTTAAGAAAGCCTTTGGCAAGTCTCCCAAAACATACAGGCAGACTCATTAATATCTGACCGAATATAAGACACCAAAACAGGGCCTCCTCATATGGAGGTCCTGTCTGCTGTCTCGGGAAAAATTCAATAGTCCAAAAGCCGTCCGTTGTCATGCCACTGACCGTACATTTTATTTTCCTTTGTGTTGGTTATGAACTTATCCAGTCTGCTCTGGAATAATGCTGGCTGATTCTTAACACTTTGGATCGTATCGATCCGAACGTTTTGATACAGGGTAGGGAAGGCCATGAAATTTGCATAAACCTGATGGTCTTCTTTCAGCCTTTGTTCGATCACACCATCAATAGTGAAAGCATTTGGCTTCATAACAGGAAGAACCTCTCTACCCTCGTCATGCATGAAGCCCAACTTTTCAAGTCGACGGACACGTTCCTTGTTCAATTCAGTCCATGAGCTACGTTTACTCCTAGGAGATAATCTCTGTGCTAATTGAGTCTCGGATATTTTCTTTTTGACTCCATCGATCCAGCCAAAACACAGCGACTCCTCAACCACGTCCAAATACAGCAGGGTATTCGGCACGGGTTTTATGCTTATCATTACCCAGCAAGATTTCTCAACTTTTCCATGCGTCTGCAACCAATTTCTCAATTCATTTCTCGACGTCACGGGGATACAATTTACATTTTCCATCCGATTGTCAACTATACTTGAGCCTGTTCCTGATACCAAAAGAGTGAATAGTCATTCATGATGGAGGCATGCCCTAATTGACGCAGCATGGTAGAAACATTGCCTCGATGATAGGTGCCGTGGTTAACAGCATGGAATACGATTTCCGATAAGCTGGTTTCGCGAACGCCGGCAAATGGATTATCGAGTAGAATGGTTTGCTCCAGATCCGCTTGGCCTCGTAACCACTCACTGTATTGTGCCGACAGGTCGGTAAAATGTTTGATGTACTCATCCACAGAACCGTGAATTTCACTATTTAGTGGTATACATGCTTGCAGTGCCTCGGGCATACCGGTGCCATTCAATACCTCGTACCACATTTTATCTACGGCGTAGATATGGCTGAGTGCGTGAGCAATGGTTGGAAACGAACTGTTCACTTCCTGACTCAGTACGGAAGAGGGCAGTTCCTTGATTCTGCCCAGGATGGTTTGAGTGGCCCATGCGTGGTAATTATACATTTGCTCCGGATGATTCATTGATAATCGTCTCCTTTAATTTCGCGATAGATTGGGTTAACTTACTGAGATGATTATAAAAAAAGAAGTATGACAACAGCGTGTCATACTTCTTCATAGAGCTTAAGTGCGTTTTGAAGTTGTTCTTTCAGGATGCCTCGTAATTCAATCGGTTCAAGCACCTCAGCACCACTTCCCAAACTAAGCAGAAACGACCAGAGCCATCTGGCTTGTAACGGTTGATGAACCTGGATCCGCATCGTCATACTTCCATCCTCGTGAAATTGCTTATCTGCCTGTTGAAAATGATCCATGGCTTCCGCGAGCGCTTCCGGGTTCACCCGAAATACCACATCACTAACCTGATCTTGCCATGACGGATCTGACACAACTGTCTCTTGGGGAAGCTCAAGGTGGGGTTGGAAGTGTTCCGATGTCAGTTGCACGTTCATCATCCGGGACAGTCGGAACTCGCGATAATCCTGCCGTGTCTGGCAAAATCCATAAACATACCAATTACGATATTTAAAATGAAGTCTTACCGGTTCCAGATGGCGGGGTGTATGTTCATTTTTTGTATTGATGTAGTCAAAACGGACAACCTGATGATCCGTAATACCTTTACGCAGATGAGGAAGGGCATCAGGTTCTGTTCGGCGTGTCTCCAGATCCACCGATAGGCTTGAGGTTTGATGCTCCGGTCCAATCGTTTGCAGACGTTCAATCGTGCCTTGTGCACGTGCATCTTCGAATACTGTGGATAGACTGCTCAGGACCGTGATCAGGGAATCCACATCATAAGAACCAAGCAAGCTTTTATCCATCTTGTATCCGTCCATCATGCCGTAGCCGCCTTTGAGTCCCTGATGGGAGACGACCGGGAAGCCGGCGGCACAGATTACATCAATATCCCGATAGATCGTTCTTGGGGACACCTGAAACTCTTCCGCCAAGGTGGAAGCAGACAATACTTCGTGGTTCAGCAATTTGTATATGATTGAGATTAATCGCTCCAATTTCAAAAGGTATCCCCGCCCGTTATTCCATTTTGTCATTACAGGCCATTATTATATCACGACATGGTGAACAACATGGAGGATCACAAAGGGTCTATAGGAAGTCATATCATCCAGTATGTTTGTTTCAACTTGGTTGAATAAGTTCTTAGGCGAGATGAAAAAAAGAGTGCTGGATAGCACCCTTTTGAAGACAAATTGTTGTTGCTGTTGTTGTGTTGAACAGTTACGTTAGCAAATCGGTCGAGGCTTAATATCGAGTGAATAGTCAGAGCCGGCTCTACTCTTCTTGCACGTTATAGAGAACCCGAGCGAGCAGATTCTGTCCATAGTTACCGAAGTTTTTACCAAAGATCGTTAAGCCCCGTTTGTTCAAAGGTTCGTCCGTAACCGCAATGCGGAAGTGAATATCGCTTTTGTAATCCAGCCCAATCTGGTCCAACGTCACGTCCGAGATGCGGCATCCGTCGATATAGCTGCCTTCCTGTGTAATCCGGATCAGCTTCAGCATGCCGTACTGATTCAAGTGCGGAGGCCACCATTCCGGGTTGAAGGTACCGCGTGTATTGCCAAAATCCCCCGGACTAGTCCAGCAGCCAATCTCAATACCGTTAATGTAGAAATAAATATCCGAAGGGTAATTGTCACAAAAGCCAGGGGCCTCCGATCCCAGTTCCATCGACAACTGAATTTCGCTAAACGACTGATTAGGCTTGAGATAGTTGGGAATCCGATATTCCAGATAACCTTCAGCCAGCCAGATCATCTCCGCATCAATTCGCAGTGGATCAGCAAAGTAACGCGGATCGTCGAACTCTCCAACAATGCTGTCCCGGGTAGCGAGACCACATGTAGGTGCAGCCTGATAATCGCTGTAATGACCGACCTGAATTTCCACCTCATAACGATTGTTAATCTCCTGTGAACGCAGATCAACCATCAATTTTTCCTCATTGAGATAACATATCTTCTGAATTCCATGTTTGCCAACGGCGGTGTTGATCTCGATCAATCCGCTCTCTTCAAGCTTCTTGATATGCATTGTGATGGCACCATTGCTCAGTCCTAGCTTGGTTGCGAGATCATTGAGATTAAGGCTTTGGTTCTTGGCCAGCAGCTCGATGATCTGAATCCGGATTTCCGAACTGAGCGCTTTGAAGATATTCACACCCGACATCAGATCTTTAATATAAATCATAGGTGGATTTCCTTTCCCCGTTCTGAACAAAGTCTTCGACACAGACATTTGCACATTTATATGTTTTATTTCAGATAATTATAAATCATTCCCTCATGGAAGGGAAGGGTGGAGAAATAGAAGCCAAAACCCTTGTGTATAGCGCAAATACGAAAATATAATCTATATTTTGTTCACTATTCCGGTTAAAATAAGTGTTAATCAGTTCACATATATTTGAAATATACCATTGAAATGTAATGTAACCGCTTTTATAATCCTATTATACCTAAATTGATTCATTACTTCATGAACCTAATTAACCATTTGATCAGGAAAGGTGGAGTTTGGTTTGGAAAAGTTAAGCAATGTGAAGAGGTTTAAGTGGAAACGGTTGGCGTTACCGGCATTACTTGTGATGGTATTACTGCTGGCAGGTCAGTCAAAAGCTTTGGCGGCGTTCTGGAATCTGACCGGAGATACCGCTGTTCATGATCCGTCGATTATCAAAGAGGGCAGTTCCTGGTACACTTTTTCAACCGGCCCGGGCATTCAAGTATTGAAATCCGATAATGGATCGTCCTGGTATCGTGTTCCACAAATCTTCTTAAGTAAGCCATCCTGGTGGGCTTCTGCCGTTCCGGGACAAAGCGGATTGGATGTATGGGCACCGGATGTAGAGCAGTATAACGGAAAAGTATGGCTCTATTATTCGATCTCTACCTTTGGCTCCAATCGGTCTGCAATTGGTCTTGCGTCTGCGAACAGTATTGGTGCAGGGCAATGGAAGGACGAAGGATTGGTGCTTCAAACCACGACCGCCAATAATTATAATGCCATTGATCCGAATCTGGTCATTGATGCTTCAGGCAATCCATGGCTGGCCTTCGGTTCTTTCTGGAGCGGTCTGAAGATTGTCAAGCTGGACAAAAATACGATGAAACCGACGGGAAGTATAACTTCCATTGCTGCGCGCCCGAATAACGGAGGGGCTATTGAAGGACCAAGTATTGTATATCGTGGCGGTTACTATTACCTGTTTGCTTCCATCGATTCTTGCTGCCAAGGGGTGAACAGTACCTACAAAATGGTCTATGGACGTTCGACCAGTATAACAGGCCCTTATGTGGACAAAAACGGAGTTAATATGCTGAATGGTGGCGGAACGATATTGGATACAGGCAATGTGAAATGGAAAGGTCCAGGTGGTCAGGACGTGTACAACGGTAATGTCATCGCAAGACATGCCTATGATGCAGAGGATAATGGCAATCCGAAATTGCTGATTAATGACTTGCTTTGGGACTCGAATGGCTGGCCGAAATACTGATTTGTTTTAAATAAATATAAAATGTTTTATAAAAGTGTTGACTAAAGTGATCTGGATTTGATAAATTTAACAACAGAAATCTTATTTCATCCAATTGAATACGGTTACAAGTCCAGATCAGGAGGGGTTCAGATGGTAAAGAAAAAGAGTTGGGTCACATTTATGCTTCTTATGCTGGTAAGTGCGCTGGTACTTGCGGGATGCGGAGGAAGCAGCGGTGCAAGTGGGGACAAGGAGTTAACATTTATGTTCCGCGGCGGTACAGACGAGCAGAAAGCATACCAAGCGGTGGTCAAGAAATTCGAAGAAGATCATCCGGGTGTGAAAGTCAAAATTATCGTAACGGCTGCGGATCAATATGCGACCAAGCTGAGAGCGGCAATTACAGGCAACAGCTTGCCTGACGTATTTTATATCAATCCGGGTGACGTGAAAGCGTATGTGAACAGCAATGTGCTGATGAACCTCACTTCGTATATTGAAAACAATCCGGATGTGGATCTCGATAATATCTGGAAATACGGCGTGGACCTGTATCGTTATGATGGAAAAATGGCAGGACAGGGCGATATCTACGGTATGCCGAAGGATCTGGGGCCATTTGCACTGGGCTACAACAAAACGTTGTTTGAAAAAGAGGGCATCCCACTCCCTGACAAGGATAAACCATACACATGGGAAGAGTTCATCAAGGTGAACCAGCAAGCGACCAAAGATACCAATGGGGACGGTAAACCGGATGTGTACGGTACCGGATTCAACGTACAGTGGGCACTGCAATCCTTTGTATGGAGCAACGGTGGGGATTGGTTGGATGAGACCAAAACTAAGGTAACGATTGATGATCCAAAATTCGCGGAAGCACTGCAATTCTTCGCAGATATGCAAAACAAATACAAAATCACACCTTCCATTGAGGAAGCGCAAACATTGGATACGTATCAACGCTGGATGAAAGGTGAAATGGCTTTCTTCCCTGTAGGCCCATGGGATATGAGTACATTTGAGAAATTACCTTTCGATTATGATTTGCTACCTTTCCCTGCGGGATCGACTGGCAAATCGGCAACATGGATCGGATCTCTGGGAATTGGAGTATCTGCGAAAACGAAACATCCAGAAGAAGCAGCAGCATTGGTGAACTACCTTACAGCTTCGAAGGAAGGCATGCAGCAACTGGTGGATGCCAAGGTACAGATTCCGAACTTGCTTGATATGGCAGACGAGTGGGCCAAAGATACATCCACGAAACCAGCCAACAAACAGGAATTCATTGATATCGTTGAGGATTACGGCCGGGCTCTGCCAGGTAACTACACGTACAATGCGGAATGGTATGACCTGTTCTTCACAGACATCCAGCCGGTATTGGATGGCAAGATTACAGCCGCAGACTATGTGAAGCAGCAACAACCGAAAATGCAAAAACTGCTCGACAAAGCGGTTGAACAAGAAAAGAAATCTCAGAAATAGTAGATAGGAAAGGGTGATGCCGGCAGCCTGCAATCATGCTGCTGGCATCATTCGTATTGGAACTTATTGGATTCCATACGGGCATGTGGCATTCGTTGATCGGCAAGGTTCAATCGAAGAATGCCACATGCTGATACTAGAAACAGGGGTGAACGCCGTGATTACGAAATCGAGTTTGTATCGCAAAGAGATGCTGTACGGATATCTGTTTATTTTACCTCCGATTCTTGGATTGCTGATCTTTGTCATGTTCCCGTTCCTCTACTCCCTTTATGGTTCCTTTACGGATTGGGACGGACTGGGACAGATGAACTTTATCGGTTTGGCCAACTTCAAGGATTTGCTCACGGATGACCTCTTCTACAAAGCGATGTTTAATACATTTTTCCTGATGCTTGGTATTCCGATTGGATTGTTGCTCGCATTGTTGCTGGCCATGGGTCTGAATCGTAAAATTCCCGGCACAACGACATTCCGTGTGATCTATTACATTCCAGTCATTTCTTCCCTCGCTGCGGTGTCCATTATGTGGAACTGGGCGTACAACGGGGATTATGGTCTAGTGAACCAGTTCCTTGATCTGTTTGGGATTAAAGGTCCTAACTGGCTCGCGAACAAAGACACGGTCAAACCCGCTCTGATTATTATGACGGTGTGGAAAGGTCTCGGATACACGATGTTATTGTACTTGGCGGCACTGCAAAGTGTATCACGTACATACTACGAAGCGGCTGAACTGGATGGAGCCAATGGGTTCCAGATCTTCCGCAATATCACCTGGCCTATGGTGAAGCCAGTTACCTTTTTCCTCATTGTTACAAATATCATTGGTGGTTCCCAAATCTTCACCGAGATGAACATTATGACACCTACGGGTGGTCCTGAATATTCTTCGGCATCAATCGTCTTCTACATCTGGCAGAAAGCCTTCAGTAACTTGCAGATGGGTTATGCCTCAGCGATGGCCATGATTCTTGGTATTTTCATTTTTGTCATTACCCTGGTGCAATTCAAAATGAACGAAAAATCAGCCTATGATGGGGATTGATTGTCAAGGAAAGGAGTGAACCGGAGATGTCTTACAGTCAAAAGAGGAAATTAACAAACTCGATCATTTTTATCGTACTTGCGATTGGGGCAATTGCAATGATTGCACCACTGATCTGGATGTTGTCCACGTCATTGAAGGAGAAGCAAGATGTGTTCGCGCTTCCGCCTGTATGGATACCTGAAGTATTCCAATTTGGAAAGTATAAAGAAATCTGGGAAGCAGGTCCGCTGCTCAGCGGGATCAAAAACAGCCTCATCGTTGCGGTGAGTGTAACGGTGGTGGGTACGTTTACGTCCAGTATCGCAGCCTTTGCTTTTGCCAAATTAAGATTCCCACACAAAAATAAACTGTTTCTCGCGTTGCTGGCATCCATGATGATTCCTTATCCAACAGTCATGATCCCGCAATTCATCATGTTTGCGAAGCTGGGCTGGGTGGATACGCTGTTACCACTGATTGTTCCTGGCCTGTTCGGTAACGTAATCATGATCTTCTTCCTGCGCCAATACCTGCTTAGTGTACCTGATGCGATTATTGAGGCGGCCAAAATCGATGGAAGTTCCTACTTCCGGCTGTACTCCAGTATTACGTTTCCACTCATCAAACCGGCGATTGCTGCACAGTTGATTCTCTGGTTCATGGGCATCTGGAATGATTATCTGGCACCGATTATCTATCTGAATTCACCGGAGAAGCAGACGTTACAGCTCGTTATAGCAAACTTTAATGCCACGTATGCAATTCAAACCGATTACCCACTTATTATGGCGGCGTCGATTGTGGCTCTGTTACCTGTATTAATCATCTTCCTGATCTTCCAGAAACAGATTATTGAGTCGGTTGCTATTTCAGGAGTGAAGGGATGAACCAGCGGAAGAAATTCCGACGGTGGTCGAATTCAGGAAAAGGAGTGGTTGCTTCCATGTTGTTATTGTTAGTTGTTGGAGCTACAGGTTGTTCCGGAGAAGGAGCAGGAGAAACGGTGTCCCGTCCGCTCTTCCCTGAAGCTCCTCAAGATACTCAGTTGTATGACACTTCCATTTTGGACGATGAATCACGCTGGACGGTGAACAATGCGCATGATCCAGCCATTATCAAAACAGATCAGGGATACTACGTCTATTCCACAGACGTTCGTGTAGCAGGAGAAGCGAAACCCGGCGTCATGGTACGCAAATCGGATGATCTGATCCACTGGACATGGGTAGGTCAGGCTCTGCCCGGGATTCCGCAAGAAGCGCTGGACTGGACAGGTGCGGTCAATCTGTGGGCACCGGATGTGATTCAGGCTGGTGATTCCTATCGGATGTATTATTCGGCTTCTTCTTTTGGCAGTACCCAGTCGGCTATTGGTCTTCAGACATCCTCATCCCCAGAAGGTCCATGGACAGATGAAGGACTGGTTGTGAAAACCTCTGCGAATGAACAGGACAAATTAAATGCCATTGATGCCAATCCCATCGTAGATGCCGAGGGCAATTCGTGGATGGTATACGGTTCATTTTTTGACGGCATCTATATTGCGCCACTCGATCCGGAGACGGGGAAATTTAAGGACGAGGGTTATGGTACACGCATTGCCGCTCGGGATCGTGCTACCGAAGAAGGTGCAGTCGAAGGTCCTTACATTGTGTATAACCCCGAGTTCAAAAAGTATTATCTGTTCGTCTCATATGATTCCTTGTTCGAAGATTATAACGTGCGGGTTGCGCGGGCTGATTCAATCACAGGACCATACACGGACATAAACGGCAATAACATGCTGGATACGGATCATCTGCCGCAATATGAGATCGGCACCAAAATTCTCGGCGGTTATCGCTTCACAGAAGGCGAGGGCTGGGTTGCGCCCGGACATAACTCCGTGTTGAAGGACGGAGACGATTATTACATCGTGCATCATGCACGGGGTGAGACGGATAAAAACTGGCCATATCTGCATGTACGCAAAATGTTATGGACGAAGGATGGTTGGCCTGTCGTTTCACCTGAACGTTACGCTGGTGAAACAGCACAGGATGTTCCGAAGTCCATGATAGCCGGGGAGTGGGAAGGCATGGCGCTTGATCCGTCCGTAGACGGGCAAATTCAAGCCGTGCCTTATACCCTAACGGGCAACGGTAAAATTCAAAGTGAAAAAGGTTCAGGAACCTGGACATTTGATGGCAAACAAACACTGACACTAAAGTGGAAAGAAAGCCCATGGGGCGGAGCTTCCACGGAAGAGCTGAAGCTGCTGCCGTCCTGGGACTGGGAGCGAAGCCAGCCCGCGCTGGTGGTGACAGGGCTCAATGACCGCGGTGTGGCGGTCTGGGGCAAGCAGATCAGCGCTGTAGAGGAATAAGGGTCGACCCAGAGGTTGCACAGCTGGCCACAAGATTATAGGCCAGCCGTGCACTTGGTTGGGAGAGTCGGCTCAGGGCAAAGCGGTCCACACTATATTTACCGAGCTACATTCAAGGCTCGAAGTGAGGCTGTAACCCAACGAGCGCGAAAAAAGTGAGCTACCGCTCTAAGGGTGCACAAGCAGAGAGGGGGAGGAAGGAGCCGCAGGAGCGAGTTTGGCATCCGATTTCAACCGCAGAGAGCGGTGATAAAAAGAAATCGGAGGACAAGAGAGCACCAAGGTCCTACCGCCACCGAACGTCTGCTGTGCATGGCAAAGCTGGCCAATAGCTCTGCGGCTAGCCCTGCATTACATGGGGAGAGTTGACCAAGCGAAGCGGTCAATCCCATAAGACCGAGCCACCAAAAAGGCTCGAAGTGAGGTTGTAACCCAGCGAGCGCGGTGAGAGCGAGCTGCCGCTCCGAGGGTGCACAAGCAGTAAGGGGGAGGAAGGAGCCGCAGGAGCGAGTTTGGCATCCGATTTCAACCGCCAAGAGCGGTGGGCAAAAGAAATCGGAGGACAAGAGAGCACCAAGGCCCTGCCACCCCCGAACGCCCGCTGTGCATGACAAGCCGGCCAATAGCTCTGCCGCCAGCCCTGCATTACATGGGGAGAGTTGACCCTGCGAAGCGGTCGACCCCATAAGACCGAGCCAACAAAAAGGCTCGAAGTGAGGTTGTAACTCAGCGAGCGCGGTAAAAGCGAGCAACCGCTCCGATGGTGCACAAGCAGTGAGGGGGAGGAAGGAGCCGCAGGAGCGAGTTTGGCATCCGATTTCAACCGCCAAGAGCGGTGGAAAGAGAAATCGGAGGACAAGAGAGCACCAAGGCCCTACCACCCCCGAACGTCCGCTGTGCACCACCCCAAAAAGGTTTTCGTTTTTTGCGCAATTGGGTTACATCTCCAAACTTCGAGCCAAACAACATTTGAAAGGGGAGCATTCCCATGACTGATTCCATTAAATTTACTAATCCCATCCTGGAGCAGCGCGCTGATCCTTGGGTGTACCGTCATACAGATGGTTACTATTACTTCTCCGCTTCTGTACCAGCCTTTGATCGGATTGAGATCCGGCGAGCAGAGACTTTGGAAGAGTTAAGAGATGCCAAGCCAGTAACAGCTTGGACCAAGCGTGACACAGGGCCAATGAGTGCCAACATCTGGGCACCGGAGATTCATTTTATCGATGGCAAATGGTACATACACTACGCTGCGGCTCACACCAGTGAGACCAACGAAGGACTGTTCGATCATCGGATGTATGTTCTAGAGAACGATTCCGCGAATCCACTCGAAGGAGAGTGGGTAGAGAAAGGGCAGATTTACACCCGGTGGGAATCATTCGCACTGGATGCAACGACCTTTGAACATAAGGGAATCCGCTATCTGGTCTGGGCGCAGAAAGATCCTGATATTGTGGGCAACTCGAACCTGTACATTTCCGAAATGGAAAACCCGTGGACGCTACGCGGCGAACAGGTCATGATCTCTACACCGGAGTATGATTGGGAAATCATCGGCTTTAAAGTTAATGAAGGAGCAGCGGTGATGCATCGTAATGGACGGTTATTCATTGGATACTCAGCCAGCGCGACCGATTACAATTATTGTATGGGTTTGCTCACCGCAGATGAAGATGCCAATCTGCTTGATCCGGCGAGTTGGGTGAAATCACCCAAGCCGGTGTTCCAGACTTGTGAAGCGAACGGCCAATACGGTCCGGGCCATAACAGCTTTACGGTGTCACCGGATGGCAAGACCGATATTCTGATTTATCATGCCCGTAATTACAAAGACATCGAGGGTGATCCCTTGTATGATCCGAACCGCCATGCCCGTGCTCAAGTAATTCATTGGCGTGAAGATGGCACACCTGATTTCGGTGTTCCGGTCCCAGATGGCAGCGCAGTAGTTGAAGTGAAAGGTTAAATTACAAGGTTGTGCGCCTTCATAACTCATTTACACACAGAAAGACCCGTAGAGAGCACTTGTTCAAAGTGCGCTTCTTACGGGTCTTCATTATGGAGAAGAAACTTATTTTACAGTTCAACCATTTTCCCATCGACAATGGTATATAATCTCTTACAAATATCGGATACCACCTGATTATGAGTCACGAGTACAATGGTAACACCTTCTGTTACATTTAGAGATTGAAGGATATTCAAGATGTTGGACTCGGCGGACTCGTCTAGAGCACCTGTAGGCTCATCTGCCAGGATGATTTTGGGTTTTCTGATAAGTGCTCTTGCAATAGCCACTCTTTGAGCTTCACCCCCGGAAATCTCATTGGGATATTTATGGACTAAATCAGAAATGTGCAACTGGTTGGTAATAGCTTCAACGCGGTGTTTCAATTCCTTTTTGGGGGTGTTCTTACTTAGTAAAGGCAGGGCAATGTTATAAAAGATATTTTTTTCTTTAATCAGTCCATAATCTTGAACAATAAAGCCAATTTCATCTCGCCGTAACTTTGTTTTTCGCTTTTCATCTTTGGGTTTGATTAGTTGATTATCAAAGAAATATTCCCCTTCATCAGCTGTATCCATACAACCTAGAATGTTCAATAGCGTTGATTTTCCAGACCCGCTTCTGCCTATGATTCCTACCAATTCTCCATCCTCTACACGAAAGGAGACATTAGAAAGTATCATTCTTGTACCATAAGATTTATTGACGTTTTTTAAGGCAATTACACTCATTGGTTTCCACCCCGTATTGTTTTTGACAATTGTAGATGATTAATTGTTATCCATGAAGGAATAAAGGATATAACCGAAAGTATGATACTGAATAACAGCAAAGTTGGAATACTTATACTTTTAATCATTACATATGACAATAAAAAGGCCATAAGCAGGGAAACGGTATTTACGAGAAATATCTCCAGAAGAATGGATAAATTAATGACCAATCTACTCACCCCGTTGGCAATCATGACCCCATACGTAAATTGACGCAGGCTGATTTTAGCGGCAATACTGGTAGATAAGCTGAACAGAGTCGTAACACCAATGACAAAGGCAAATATAATAAATACCTGTTGTAGTTGCTCTCCCTCAAGGCCCCACATCGTCAAATAAAAATTGGATACACCCTCTACGACATAAGGTTCCATGTCAAGTTGTAAACTTTTTTTCGTGAAAAGCTCCTGAATTGAATTTGCTGAGAGGGAAGAATGTATATACCCGCTGGTTTTATCCCAAAGTAGTCTCAACATAAACGTTCCATCATGAGCATAAATATCCTCTGCTTCAAAAGAAGGGAGCATAACGACCCGATCCAGGTATTTCAACGAATATCCATCATTGTAAAAACTGTGTTTCTCCAGAATGCCAATGACCTTGCATTTCAAATCTATCCCCATATAGCCCACATCTAAAATTTGCCCAAGCTGAAGGTAATCCTTGTATTCGTAACCTGCAACAATAGGAATGATCGTGTTGTTTATATCGTAATCCCCTGCACGGAAAATACTGCCCTGATGAGTACGGATAGAAAAGTGGTCCATAAACGCTTGATTTACCTGAATACTTTCATAGGCATCTGGAGTCTCTTGTCCAGCCTCATACCCATACTGGAATTTTGCAGGTAAGTCTTGAACATCTAAAAAAAGATGTTGTTTGCTTGCAACAATATACTTAAAAAGGGGATTGTTTTTTTCCCACTCGTACAGGTCATTTAAGGTTTGCAAATGATCAGATTGAGCGAGGAAGTCCCGTTCCTGTTCATCAAAATAATGATCATTGACTTTATACAAAGTGGATGCAGCATTTTGGACACTGGTTGAAAGTTCTTGTGTATTAGAATTCAAGCTCAATATCAAAATAATTAAAACGTATGATACGGTGCACTGTAATGCGATCCATATCGTTCTTCGCCTGCGTTCTTTTAATGATTCAATCAGCAAATTGAGTATCATAGATCACCTTTAGGCCAGCTTTCTATAGGAAATAAAAATCACAGATAATGAAAATGAACAAAACAGGATGATCATACCTACCAATGTATGTAGAACACTTACATGGATACTCTGTAAGTAACCACCTATAAACCAAGAAGAGCAAATTGCCAAAACTAAGGCTGTAGATAATAAAGGGGCGAAATCTTTCCAATTATCTATTATGATTTTCCGTTTAGAATATCCATTGTTCCACTTAATTCTCATTTCATTATTTTTCTTTTCAATCCAAAATATAAGTACAGATAGACTATTAACTAACAGTATAAAGATAAAAATAATGGAAGTGATCAATTGCCTGTTTCCTCGATCAACGAGATGAAAAATATTTACATTTTCTCTTTCAAACAGAGTGACTTGTCCAAACATGTTCTCATTTCCGATAAAATTAAAACTATCTTGTACGCTTGAACTACTAACAATATATTCGACACTTGACGTGATATTATCCGCGTTTAAATTAAGTAAAATGGTGCGATCCATCCGAGTTGGAAGGTTGTAACCTATGGTCCCGATAACTTCATAATTCAAATTGTTAAATTCAATCATCTTTTTGTTATGAACAGTCTTGCGAATAGGCACATCTTTACCAATGACCGCTAGATGCGCATTAGATGTAAAGTCGGTCTCCTCGAAGAATCTTCCACTTGTTATATTAGGTGAAGCATAACTTCCTTTGTATACGACGCCACGTATATCCTCACCTCGTCCAAAAAATTTACTGAACAGCACACTGTTATGAGGAAGACTGTCATATAAAGATGTAAAATCAAAATTAGCCTGTGATGTTCTGAAAAATAGAGAATCCTCATCATAAAAATTATTACTGAGTTTCTGAATATGATTTACATTTTGATGATAAAACATCGTAAATAAACAAGAGAAACAGAATAGGCTCATAACAACTACCAAAAATATATCGAAAGCTCTAATTCTTGCTGTTAGACGAATAATATTCATGGGTATCCTCCAAGACAGGTCAAAAGGTGAATTAATATTATTATTTTTATAGCAAATATAGTAATGTATCGAGTGCAAAATTCAAATCAAACGAGAATTAATTAAATGCCGTAATATGTTTTAGCGACACCAGAGTTTGTTGTGCTATAGTATTCCCAATCGGAACGGGCATAAGATCTTCCTTTTTTGGAACTCCACACTCTACCAGAGTCTCCGTAAGATCCTCCACCCTGAAACCACGCACGCTCAAAGCGTGCTCTTGAGTAACTGTCTAATTTCACCGAGCCTTGTTTGGCTTGAGTATTTCCCCAAACTTGTCTGCTGCCTCGATCCCAATCTATTCCCGATTTGTGATCATAGGTGATAGATGAAGCTTGAACCACCTGGTCAGTAGCGAAAGTAACATTACCAGGGATCGTGATCTCTTCTTTCGTTGAAATAACCAGATTGGGATCGTTGGGTTGATTGGAATCTCCATCTGCATATGCAGGAATACTGCTTAATAATAGACCTGAGCACATTGCAACTGCCATAATTTTTTTCTTCAAAATGAACCATCCCTTCTCTTAATTCACCTCGTTAACCTGTTATAACATTATACACCTATTCCATATAATAGAAAATAGTACAATCATTTGTTTTTGAAATAGACACAAATATACCTTATTTAATAGTAGTAACTCAAATGATTTTTTCACGTATATAACAGGTATGACTAGTGATAGATATAATGGATAGGAGGATCATATATGGATTCACGCGAGACGTTGGACAAGGAACTTGAACAGATTTTGAAATGGGAGAAACAACAGAAAGACTTGTTTATTTGGGATAAAATCGGGCGTTTGCCCTTTGCGATGTTGGATAAAGTGATGCCTAAAGCGCTGAAACAGAAGATCGGAGATTCCTTGAACGACGTGGGTCAGTATGTGCAGAATGGGGGCAAGTTCCTCGTACAGAAGAAAAAAGTAGCCAAGCTGCTGCAAGAGGAAGCCGAGAGGTCCGGTTATTCCATGATGGATACGACCTATCGTCTGGAACAGGATGCTGAAGCTGAGGGCACAGCCAAGATTCATAGTGTAGAGAATCTGCCACTTCAAGTGCTTGATCAGGTGGCCGATAACATTACCGAGAGTCGAACGAAGTTTGCCGCGGCTCAGGGAGCAGCTACAGGTTTTGGTGGCATTGTAACCATTGCAGCAGATATTCCGATGGTAATGGGGCTTTCTCTGAAGGTGCTGCAGGAGATGGCACTATGTTACGGCTATGATCCCGATGAACCGCTGGAACGTATATTTATTGTCAAATGTCTGCAATTCTCTTCTGCCGATATTGTAGGCAAGAAAGCGATTATCGAAGAACTGGCCGCTTACGACGATCCGGACAAGCCAATTGAAGTGGTATCGCAGATGCAGGGGTGGCGGGAAGTGTTTAACTCCTACAGTGAATCCTTTGGTTGGAAGAAGCTGTTCCAACTCGTGCCGATTGCCGGCATGGTGTTTGGTTCGGTGAGCAACAAAAATACAATTCGAGATGTAGCCGAAGCAGGTAAAATGCTGTACAAAAAACGGCTGATCCTTCAGCGTTTGAAATAAGGTTACAGAATAAGTAGTATTATAAAAGAATATTTATATTGAAAGAGATGAATTTGTTATGTTAAACAAACAGGGTTTCTATGATCTTTTAGATAGCAATAATATCGTTTACGAAAGTATTGAACATCCCGCAGTATACACGATGGAGGAAATATTCTCTTATCAGATTCCGCATACAGAACGTATCGTTAAAAATCTGTTTCTGCGTGATGACAAGAAGCGCAACTATTATCTGGTGACGATTGCTGGGACGAAGTCCGTTGATTTGAGAAGTTTAAGCGAAAAGATACCTAGCCGCAAATTAAGTTTTGCCAGTGAAAAGGATTTGTTGGAATTCCTCAGATTGGAAAAGGGCCATGTAAATCCAATGGGAGTGTTTAATAACATACAGAAAAACGTGACGGTAGTTTTTGACAAGGATCTAGTCGGTCAGAAAATCGGAATTCATCCGATGGAAAATACGGCGACGGTATTTCTTGAATTTGAAGATGTGAAGGAACTGATTACAGCTCATGGCAGCAGCGTTATCATGTGTGACGTTGAATAATACGTTTGAAGCTAAATACGAGAAAAACATATATAACAAAAAAAGGTTCCTGCCGTTCTGTATATACAGAGATGGCGGGAACCTTTTTGTTATGGTTGAACTTTTTATTCATACTGTAAATGCAGGTGACTAAAGTGAAATCTAACGAAATCAGCAGACGTTATTTGGCGATATTTTAATAATCCCGATTTCTAAAGAATCTCAGACACGTTATTTCTGCATTTCAACGCACATTCCAAGGTTTTTGGCCTTTTTCTCGGGAATAGCGTCGCTCAGATTCTTTAGATTGGGAAACCGGCAGTATTCGTTCAAATAAGTGCTGTAAGGTTCGTTAGCGCAAGATAACGTCTTATAAGGGCGATGCTGCCACTTAAGGATTGGATCTAATATAGAATAAAAAGTGGACACCAGTTGATGTATTCTTTACTCTTCACTACCGTTTTCTTTGGCCCAGATATTCAGTAATTTATCGGATGGAAGCAGGAACGTGAAGATCCCGAGCAGGGGCAGGAAGCTGCACATCTGCATCACAGGTGATACACCGAAAACGTCAATCCAGTTCCCTAGCACGAGTGCGCCCAGACCTCCCATACCAAATGCCAGACCTGTGATCAGACCAGAAACCGTTCCAATTTTGCCTGGAATCAGCATTTGTGCATATACCACCGTAACCGAGAAGCTGGATAACATGATAAAACCAATAATGGTTAGCAGTACACCTGTCCAGAACAGATTCGCATAAGGTAACAACAGAGCAAGTGGAGCAGCTCCGGCCATGGACAGGAAGATCAGATTACGTTTGCCGAATCGATCCGCGAGAGGTCCTCCAAAGAACGTACCCAGTGCTCCCGCAGCCAGGAACAAGAAGATATAGATCTGTGCGTCCTCTGTGGATAATCCAAAAGTATCTTTCAGATTAAACGCATAGAAGCTGCCGATGGAAGCGATATACCAAGAACGAACAAAAACAAGCAAGATTAATATCGTAATGGCGGCAGTAATCTTTTTGCGCAAAGCAGGATTGGGTGCACGACGAGCAGCAGCCTGTCTACGCAGATATCCTCCCGATTGCAGCATACGTCCATACCAACGAGCTATGTAGATCTGAACTGCAATTCCCATGGCAGCAATGCCTGTAAATCCAATGGCACCGAACAGTCCAAACGGGATAAAGATCCAGCGTGTAAGCAATGGGGCAAGGGATTGCCCAGCGTTACCACCAACCTGGAAGATGGACTGTGCCAGTCCACGGCGTTGACCGGCAGCCATGTGTGATACACGAGAACCTTCCGGATGGAAAGCAGCGGAACCCAGACCGACAAAAATAACGGAAATCAGGACAGCCATATAACTGTCGGCGAAAGCCAACAGCAACATGCCGGTAAATGTAAAACCCATGCCAATGGGCAGGATAGATGGTGTCGGTTTTTTATCAGCAAACCAGCCTACGACAGGCTGCATAATGGAAGCGGTAAAGTTGATAGCAAATGAGATCCATCCGATTTGAGTATACGTGAGATGCATAGAGTCTTTCAGAATCGGAAAAATGGCGGGAATGACCGACTGGATTGAATCATTGAACAGATGAACCAGACTGATCGCAATGAGTATCCGGTATACGGTGCTTTGGGCATCCAATCCGGGTGGGTTTTTCGAACGCGCTGTGGCGTCCTTGGTTAATGAGGTTTGTGTAGACATGTACAATTCTCCTTTGGTCGCGGTCACGAGGGATCAGCGCCTGATGTTGTATTCTATGCGTGTAAGCATATTGTTACATAATAGGATAGATTGATTGGGCCGACAAGGGGAACAAAGGAAAACGTTGAAGAATTCAACTCTATTTCTGAGGTGTTTATTTATAGCATTACATTTACATAAAGAATCATATTACTTTAGCATCTAATGTAAGAAGATCCATATTTATGTGTAAGAAGGATAGAGGAGGGATCGATATGAAATCCTTATCACCTTATGAAACCGCCAAACGTGAGTTGGTAATGACCATTGTATATATGGCTGTAATAACGTTTCAGGCCATCTATGTTGCACCGAAATCTCTATCTGCTGCTATCGTCATCTTTATCATTTTTCAATCGATTGGTGTTTTGATGTTGAGACATTACATTAAAAAAGTCAAAGAACTAAAGGAAGATCAAGCCACTTGAACGTCAGTTGAATCGAGGATTTAGAAGAAAGCTGAACTTCGTATAAAAATCGTATAAACTGTAAAAAAACAAAAGCCGAACTTCTTCAGATGGAAGAGTTCGGCTTTTGCTTTTATTTTCGGAATCCATTAACGATTATCAATCGTCTCCGGGTACATATCATGGTTCATCATGCGGTGGTCAGCCATCTGTTCATACTTCGTTCCCGGTTTACCGTAGTTCGTATACGGGTCAATGGAAATGCCGCCGCGCGGTGTGAATTTGCCCCATACTTCAATGTAGCGCGGGTCCATCAGCTTGATCAGGTCGTTCATGATGATATTTACACAATCCTCGTGAAAATCACCATGGTTGCGGAAGCTGAACAGGTACAGCTTAAGTGATTTACTCTCGACCATTTTGATATCAGGAATGTAACTGATATAGATCGTCGCAAAGTCCGGCTGACCCGTAATCGGGCACAGGCTGGTGAACTCCGGGCAGTTGAATTTTACAAAATAATCGCGGTACGGATGTTTGTTATCAAAGCTCTCCAGGATGCCCGGATCATATTCAAACGTATATTTAACGTTCTGGTTGCCCAGCAACGTCACATCTTGCATCTCATCAGGTTGTCTCATCGGTTATTAAACGCTCCTTGTTTCCGCCAAAGCCCAAAGCCTCGCGGTATATATGAATAGGCCATTTGCCTGTTTAATTCTCTTCATTGTCTGAGGACATTTCGTCCGCATCTTTACATTATGCTGCCCATTCCACCAGTACTGCCCATCAGACGCCGCGTTTGTTGCCCCATACCAACGTATGAAGCTGCGGAAGCACACGAACGTTGTTCAGGTCATCAGATGCACTAACTTGGTCAATCAGCCACTCATAACGAGCAAGTAGCGAGGACGCCAGATCTGGCGTATCGGCAGAAGTCACATCCGGGTTCCCCGTTTGTAAAAATAGATCCGTGCCCGGATACCGCGCATGCACACGGCGGGCATAGTCCAGGTCTGTCTCATCGAAGATCACGATCTTCAGACTATGACTTCGTTCTACCGGGCCAGCGGCCAGCCGTTCGATCAGATCATCCAGCACGGCCCAATCGGTGTCCATGCCGGAGCTGGGTGGCTTGGGCGAGACGGTGACTTCGTCAATGTCCGCCAGCCAAGGCTGCCAGCGAGAGCCCTGCGTCTCCACCGCGGTGCGGATGCCGTTCTCCCGCAGCAGGGCAACCAACCCGCCCAGCGAAGCGAGCAGGGCGGGATTACCGCCAGAGATGGTGACATGGGAGAAACGCGTGCCGCCAACGCGGCGCAATTCTTCCCATACATCCTCTGGCGTAATCATCCGAATCTGGTCCTTGCCACTGCCGTCCCAGGTAAAGGCCGAGTCGCACCAGGAGCAGCGATAATCGCAGCCCGCGGTGCGAACAAACATCGTTTTTTGCCCGATGACCATGCCTTCGCCTTGAACTGTCGGACCAAAAATCTCCATCACAGGGATACGCGCCTCTTGGTTGCGTTCGCGCGACTGTCTCTGTTCTACAATACTACTCATCGATCATCCACTCCCGTCTCGCTTCCGCGTAACTGGTTGGTGTCTCGAAGAGTCGGACAAACTCCGTCCGACCACCATCGGTCAGCCCGGCATAGGGCTCCGTCTGGAGCGCATGTTCCATCTGTTCGAACAGCCATACGACCATATTTTCAGCCGTTGTATTCATTAAAGGAAGTGTCTCGTTGAGGTACTGATGATCCAGATAGCCCTCAATCTGAGTTTTCCATATATCTTTGATATGTCCAAAATCAACTGTCAGCCCGGTTTCACCCGGATAACCGCTGATGCCAAAAATAACTTTATACGTATGACCGTGCAGGTTTTTGCACTTGCCTTCATAACAATGCAGGTGATGTGCTGCGTCAAAGGTGAATTCTTTGCTTACAAGCACACGTTTGCGGTGATAGCGCAGCTGGGTGGGTAGAATATCTTCTCCGATGCGTTGCAGATGCTCTACAATACGGAATGTTCCGGGTTCTCTCATCGTACATCCACTCCCGCAGATTCAGCTGCACGTTGCTGTACATAGCGATCCAGTCCGGCTTTGCGCAGTTTGCAAGCAGGGCATTCTCCGCATCCATCGCCGATCACGCCGTTATAACAGGTCAGGGTACGCTCGCGGACATAATCAAAGGCACCGAGATCATCGGCCATCTTCCATGTTTGGGCTTTGTCCAGCCACATGAGTGGGGTATGAATGACAAATGGGTAGTCCATCGACAGATTAAGTGTCACATTCATCGATTTCACAAATGAATCCCGGCAATCCGGGTATCCGCTGAAATCCGTCTCACATACACCTGTAACCAGGTGACGTGCTCCTTTTTGCTTTGCCATAATGGCCGCAAAACTGAGGAACAGCAGATTTCGTCCATCTACAAATGTACTTGGCAGCTCGCCTTCTTCATGTGTAATCTCTACATCCGTGCGAGTGAGGGCATTCGGGGCAAGCTGGTTTAACAGGCTCATATCCAGTACCGTTTGCTGTACACGCAGATCACGAGCGATCTCGGCTGCACATTCAATCTCCAGCTTGTGGCGCTGGCCGTAATCAAACGTAACGACCTCGACTTCGGCAAACTGTTGTTTGGCCCAGAACAGACACGTGGTACTATCCTGACCGCCGCTGAATACTACGACTGCTTTTTCTTCGTTCAACATAAAAAAACCTCTCTATCTTCTTGAGATCAAACCATGCACGTAGGCATAGAGTGTCGGAAGAACAGAGAAGTTCATGAACTGGCATCCATCAAAAAACACACTTTCTCGATAACCGCTTCAAAAAAGCAGGTAAGAGTAAGTGTCCTTAGTTTTTTACGTACCTGATTGCATAGTGACCGCAACGTGTACGCAAGACTTATACTGACCATCACATGGTCAAGTCTTATAGAGGGAGTTCGCGAACCTCTCCCATGCCACAGGCATGGATTTTCTTCTTTAATTGTCTGAACCATTATAACATGAAACCGTGTGGTGACCACCCCACTGGAGCATAGTGGCAGCTAATCGGTCGGCTCCATCAACTAACAGCTTATTTGATCAGTTTATTTGATCAATACATTGCCAAAAGGAATCACTTCTTTCAAAATTCGTTTGAACAGTCCCTCATCGTTACGATCCTGTTCCAAGCGGTGATTCTCACGTCCAGCCTGAAAGAGTACAGATCCATGTCCTGTCATCTTCCAATGATAATTCATATGCTGACTGGCAAGGTTGTTACCATATACGGTGAGTTCCAGATGTGCATTTTCGGGATAGGCAATAATGCTGCCAGCATCCACATAAAGCGGCGCTGTTGGGTGAAGTTCCTGTTGACAGACCTGGCCTTGAGTGAGCAATCCGATTTTGCCTTTGCCGGAAAATTTCATTTTCACTGCATCACGGGTGATCAGCATGTTTTTGATTTTCTGAATTTTGGTATGCATGGTTACACCATCAGAGTAGAAGAACAGGTGGCGGAAGTCATAGAGCAGATCACTGTCCTCCGTGAGCTCCACTTCCTTCATCGTGAATCCGGGAGGCAGGGCAGCCACAAATTGGCAAGGTCCGGTGATTTCGGATTTAATCAGCTTTTTTTTGCGATATATGCCCGTGATATTCATGAATTTATCATTGCGACTCCCACTTGGACCGCGGAAGGCCACAATTTGCTGCGGATGCAAAATATGAAGGCGGTCATCTTTAATGAGTGAAAATGTGACGACTTGTCCTGCTCCGCCTGCTTCAGCATTGTTCAGGTGTATGTTCATGCAGTTGCTCCTGTTCTTTTATACTCGGCCCGAACGGCGACGCATTCCCCAGCGCATCACACGAATCAGAACAAAGTAACCCAATATGAGAGAAACGACAGTGATGATCGTCGTCTGAATTCGTTTGGTGGTAGCTGCTTTGGCATTCTGGTCGTCCTGTAATTTACTTACCATTTCAGTGAGTTTCTGGTTCTGAGCCAGCAGTTGTTCGTTCTGGGTCTTAAATGCTTCGACATTGGCCTGGGCTTGTCCCAACTGAGCGGACGTTTGATTTAGTTGCTCCATCGTTTGCTTATAACTTTCCTGCAGAGCGTTCACTTCTCCGGGAAGTTCGGAGACTCGCTCCCATCCGCTGTATATATCCGTAAAAATATTGGCACTGGCTGCACTTACTGTTGAAGCGATCGAAACGGTAAATAGAATGCATGTGGTGAATAACACCCGAATGAAATAACCCTGAATGGATTTTGGCATCGTTAACACCTCTTTCTTCGGTTAGATAGATCAATCGCCGAATTCGTCGTCTATTGTTGAAATACGGCTCTTACATTATACGTCAAAACCGGGACGATGGGTTCAAGATGATATCGTTTTATTACCCGAAATATTTAAAATTATTTAGGAACAGGGCTGTTTAACTTACAAATCTGTGGGGTAATAGAACGATAGGCAAGCACACCGGACCGTTTTACAGATCTTTTACTTCAGTTCCGGGTGCATGCTATTCACAAATGCGCAATTTAATGAACGATACCAATATATCCGATTGAATATAAGATCGTGAACATGAAGGAGTAGAAACATATGTACACAACAGATCAGAACACATCAACCAAAACAATCATGATCACTGTGAATGGAGAGCCAGTAGGGCGTAAGCTGGTCATTGACAGTGTCACCTATGCACCGGTAAACGAAGCAGATGGTGTACAATATTTACACAAAATGGGAATCGATCATCCTACTGTTTAATTTGGGACTTGTCATAGATAAGTGATTGATAAGCTTGGCCTAGTGCCAGGCTTTTTCGTCGTTTATTGTCGTATTGAGACGGATTTAGGGATATAAAACTAATATATTGGAAAAATTTAATGAGAACATGTGTTCCGTGACAATATAGTGTCCATTCACCCTGATAACTTAGAAGATAATACATATAAATCGGGGGAGAGACTACCAGTGAACTCAGTCTTTGAAGTATCTTATTCGTGGAATAAAGAGGCCATACCGACAGGGGGAGCCGACCCCGTATATATGATGGTAGAGTGGCGTAACGGTGCCCCTGCCAAAAGACTTAGGAAAATAGCACCCAAAATTGTATCAAGAGATTTGGAACTTTTGCTCAAACCGGAATATGGAGTGCAGCTAAAAGGCATCTATGGATGTCGTTCCAAAGAAACGGATATTGGCTGGTTATTGAGGCTTGGGGATATGTACAAGGGAGAAAGTAAACAAATTTTGCTTGAATTCGTCATGGGACCTCGTGTATCAGGAAAAGCTGCCGTATGTTCAGCCTACTGGAGCACAAGGAAGTTGAAGCAAAGTCAACGTGTATTGTTACGAAGAGAACAGTTGTATATTCAGTACACCAGTCATCTGGGTATGTTGCGCCAGCCGGAAGATCCCAAGGTGGAGAAGACGATCAAATTAAGTGAAACCGTGCCCCTGATCAAACAAGCCCTGCGCGCCTACGAAAGAGGCCGGGTTCAGGAGGGAAGTAATATGTTGCGTCGCCATGCTGATGCGTTGTTAATTGAAGCTGCACGGAAGCAAGATCTGGACTATTACGCGGAAGCCGAGATCGTTGAAAAGCTGCGTTATCACTACGGGATCACCTTTACAACAGGATATCATGATCGTGAAAAAAAGATATTAGGGGAATAGGGTTGATTTCAGATGGTAACGGTATAGAGAGAGTCTACATATTTGAAGGTGAAGTTTAGGAGAAGGTCGAATGTATGTATCAATATCATATTAAACAATGGATGGAGTTGTATCAAATTTATTGAAACAACATCGTGGAGGGTCCGGCAAAATGACAGACCGACTAATCCGATTAATGCGCATTATCACACTGGTGCAGGCCAAGCCGGGCATACTGGCACGTGAGCTCGCCCAGCGATGCGAGACGACGGAAAGGACGATATACCGCGACATGGAGGCCCTCAGTGCAATGCATATCCCGATCGCCAATATGGGACACGGACAAGGGTACATGTTTATCAGCCAATTTGCCATGTATCCGCTAAATTGGTCTGATGAAGAAGCCCAAGCTTTCATGCATCTTGCTGAAGTTATGGAGAATATTCGTCCTTTGCTGAAACCTGCTTTTGAGAGCGCTTATGAGAAAGTGGTTGCTTCGAGTCAGAAAAACAAAACAGAACGAGTGGAATGGTCGGAGCAAATTAGTGGATTGTTCAAAGCGGGATTGCCCGCATGGCAAAATGAAAACAACGATTCGCAGAATCAATCCATGATTACCCTGCTTCAGGCTGGCATTTCACAGAACACCATTGAAGGGGAGTATCTGTCTCAAGGTAAAAAAGGGATCGTACGTATAGATCCTTACTGTCTTATCCCTCGTGAATACAGATTTGAGCTGTTAGGGTATTGTCACCTGTCGGAGAAACTTCGAATATTTCAGGTGAGCCGGCTGCAAAAGATACGGATATTGCCACGCACGTTTCGCAAAGAGGATTATCTGATGCAATCGCACTTCCGCATTCCTTGGGCATACGAGGGAAGTACGGAGTGGACTGCGTTCAAAATTCGATTTGCACCCCATGCTGTGGAGCGTGTGATGCAGGAGCAATTTTTTATGCGACCCATCCTAACCATTGAACCGGAAGGTAGCCTGTTATTTGAAGCCATATTAAGTGATGTTGACGAATTTCTCGTATGGATATCTAAATATGGACCTGATGCGGAAATTCTCGAACCTGAGATCTGCCGCATCAAGATGAAAGAACGCCTAAACTATTGGCAACAAATGTACAATAAAAGTTGAGATTAGAATGCCATCCATCCTAAGCCAAGACACGATTAAGTACTGTGCTGTGGACGGTTACTCTTTGGTTTTGAAAAGGCTTGCCAGATTGCCAAATGGAGATTCTTTTTCTTCATCTTCTGTGGAGCTGGAATAGACAACCTTGGAAGTAATGCCCTCATCATCGGCTGCACAGTTGTTTTCCAGAGTGAAACGGTCAAATTGATGCATAAACACCTTGGCTGTATTGATGGCATCATCCAAGGCACGGTGCTGGGTACCATCAAATTCAATTCCGCAGATTTCAAGAGCCTGAGCGAGTCCGAGTTGACGGAACTTTCCCTCTTTACGAACGGTTCGGGACCATTGTTGCTGGAGATCGTTATGATTGGTGATCCAGGCCACATCAAGTTGATGGGTGCGACAATGAGAGATCAGTTTGCTGCGGTCATCGGGTCCCCAGGAACACATGTAATAGGGGTCACTTCCCATCCAGGCAATGAATTGGTTCAATGCTGCCGGAAAAAGAGGCGCTGCATCAATATCTTTCTGTGTGATACCTGTAAATTGAATTGTGTCAGTGGACAGAACAGACTTATTGGAAGGACGAACATACGTATGGAACGTATCCGTTACGACCAATCCATCCGCACTTTCCGTAACTTTGACGGCACCGATATCAATAATTTCAGAAGAATAGCGAGTATTGCGGCTTACCGTGAATTCAAGATCATATATGATATATGGCATAGGACAAGCTCCTTTATCAATTAATACCTGTGATAGCTTTCTATTTCTCTATATTACAGGGAACGTGCTGCCATGTCAGCCATCGCTATAGAATTCATTGTAGTCAGGATGAACGGACAGTCTGAGTGTTTAATGATCTTTCTGATGCATTTCCGGTTTTGGTAAGTCTTTACTTCACAAAAAGTGGTCGTTATAATGAGGAAAGTTAGGGACTTTCCTATATTTTGTTTGTATCTATGGCAACATCAAAGTAGAACTTTCCGTCTTATTATCAAAACTTCCTAACACCGTTTGAAGTGTTGGGGAGTTTTTTATTATTTATGGCATACTCATGTAGGAAAGGAGAAAAAGTTAGTCGGTTGTTGGTATAACATAGGAAAACTACTTCACGAGTTAGTATTATTGAATTTAAAGTACATATGGAGGTTTGTTTCTTTGATTAGTAGAAAATTGAAAATAACAGCAATTACAGCTAGTGTGTTTATTGTTTTAATGAGCGCTGCATATGGTGCATTCTATATTTGGAACAAGAATTATAAATTTAATAATAATTATGTATGGCAGCCTTTGGAGGACGTGCAATCTACACTAAACCTGAAAGATTCCTATAACGTTATTGTAGCTGGAACGGATCCGGAAGGTATTACCGCTGCCTTATCAGCTGCTCGTAATGGGATGCGTGTATTGCTGGTGGAAGCAAGAGATCGCAACATGTTGGGAGGATTGTTGACCGAGGGAGGCCTTAATACGCTGGATCTAAATTATTCCCCTGAACAACCGCAGTTATTGAGTAGTTTACGGCAGCCTGACTTTTTGAACAAAGGCATTTTCCAGGAATGGTTTGACCAGATCGAGGGTAGTTCATTTGATACCAATACAGCGGCTAACATTTTCTATCGGATGGTTCGTTCTGAACCTAATATTGACCTGTTGATGAATGCTAAGGAATTAGTTCCACTTACTGAACAATCTACGGGAGATCACACGACAATAACGGGTATGAGTATAACTAAAGAAGATGGAACAACTGTTCAGATCTCAACCCGCTCCATCATTGATGCGACGCAAGATGCGGATATTGCAGCCGCTGCAGGAGTTCCATATTCCATAGGCAGACAAGATATTGGAGATGGTAAATCCAAAATGGTCTCTACGCTTGTATTCAAGCTAAGCGGTGTTACTGATGAGGTATGGCAAAAGTTTAGGGAAAGAGAGGGAACCGGGGTTGATAAGATGAGTGCTTGGGGGTACGGTGATGCTAGAAAATATGAATGCTCCAATCCACAACATATTAAGATTCGCAGTCTGAATATCGGAAGACAAAATGATGATACAATCTTGATTAATACGATGCAAATCTTTGGGGTAGATCCGTTAGATCCGATATCTGTGAAAAAAGGTCTGGAAATCGGGCGTAAAGAAGCCCCGCTAATTGTTGATTTTCTGAAGAAAAATTATGATGAATTTGCAGGGCTAGAATATGCTGGAACAGCGAACGAACTTTATGTGAGGGAGTCACGTCATATCTATGGCGAGTACCGATTAACATTAGCTGATGTCATGGAAAATCGTGATCATTGGGATGCCATCGGATACGGCTCATACGATATTGATATTCAGAGCACAAGTGTTGGAAATCCCGGCACAATTATGTTAAGTCCAATTCAATATGGTGTACCCTTTCGCTCGCTCGTACCACTAAAGGTTGATGGTTTGCTCGTCGTTGGACGTGCAGCAAGTTATGATACAATCCCACACGGTAGTGCAAGAGTTGTCCCACTGGGAATGGCAGAGGGAGAAGCAGCAGGGGCAGCGGTCAAGCTGGCATATATCCATAAGGAGTCCTTCCGCGAACTCTCAACTTCAGAAGAGCGAGCATCTGAACTACGTAAGATGCTGGAGAATCAGGGTATGGATCTGAAAGTACATCGTTTCGAGCAGCCTGATTACATGGAGCATAAGGATTACAAGGGATTATTGGCTGCAGCGAGTATGTATATGACTTCAGGCAATTATAATAACGATGGTTGGGAACTGGATAAAGGAATGAATCCAGAACGATTTTTAAGTAAATTGAAAAGAATGCAAGCGATGTTTCCAGAAGCCTACACAGGCAGTGCCGACCAAGCTCTAGCAAATATGGAGAATGCCGTAACCCTACCTTTAACATTGGATCATGCTGCGTATATGTTATGTCTGGCAATGGGATCTTCAGAAACTGAAACTTCACTTGAACAGGCACTTGCTCAATTGCAAACGCAAAACTTTATAAGTGACAACACGCTTGCTGGCATTGCTGACAAGAACAATCTTACCAATGGGGATGCGTTTATGCTCATTCGTGATGTAGTGGAGTATTATTCTGGAGTTGTATTCGACTAATTGGTTGACAATTACTTGTAAATGAACTAATGTGGTCAAAAATGATAACAGCGTTATAACGAGGACATGATTGTGCAAGCCAGCTTCAACAGAGAGGGGACAGTGTGGTGCAAGGTTCCTGTAGCTGCTTCATAAATTCCTACCTCGCGAGCTGCGGAAGAGAATGCCCATACAGGGTTGCAACCTCCGCCGGCAGGGCCCGTTATGCCCCGTAGGACTGCATGTTACAGATCGCATAGGTTGCGAACGGATTAATTTGCAGTTAAATAAGGGTGGTACCACGACACATTCGTCCCTTGACGGATGTGTCTTTTTGCTGTTTATGCGCCGTATTTGATAACAAAAAGGAAGATTAGGAGTGTGTTATGATGCGTCAAAGTGAAATGCTTGTCCCAACATTACGTGAAGCGCCAGCGGAGGCAGATGCGGCGGGACATCGCTGGTTACTGCGTTCCGGTATGATTCGCCAACTTGCTGCGGGAATTTACAGTTACCTGCCCCTTGGACGGCGTATATTGTTAAATGTTGAACGAATCGTTCGTGAAGAGATGGATCGTGCGGGATGTCAGGAAGTGTTGCTGCCAATTATGCAGCCTGCGGAGTTGTGGGAAGAATCCGGAAGATACACACAGTATGGTCCCGAATTGATGCGTCTGAAGGATCGTCATGCACGGGAATTTGCTCTTGGACCAACACATGAGGAAGTCGTAACCGCTTTAGCGCGGGACGAGGTGAGTTCGTATCGTAAGCTGCCATTCACCCTGTACCAGATCGGAACCAAGTTCCGGGATGAACGCCGTCCTCGATTTGGATTGCTGCGTGGACGTGAGTTCATCATGAAGGATGCGTACTCTTTTGCTTCGGACTGGGAAGAGCTTGATCGGACTTATCAGGCGATGAACACAGCGTACAGTCGCATTCTGGAGCGTTGTGGTCTGGACTATATCCGTGTTGAGGCTGACGCAGGAACGATTGGCGGTCAAGGAGAAACACACGAGTTCATGGCTCTTGCTGATGTGGGTGAGGACACAATTGTAACCTGCAAACATTGTGGATATGCTGCAAATCTGGAGAAAGCGGATTATCAGACTTCAGGAGATATGGAGAAAAAAGAAGGAAGCTTGGAAGTTCCAGCCGACTTTGCGAGTTCAGACTCCATTCAAACGGATGAACATTCAGGAGCGGAAAATGTAGTACGCATCTCCACACCTGGCGTTCGTACGATCGCAGAGTTAAGTTCCTTTGTGGGCAAAGGTGCTGAACATATGATCAAAACGCTGCTTTATGTGGCGGATGGTCAGCTCGTCGCTGCGCTTGTGCGTGGAGATCATGAATTGAATGACATCGCATTAAAGCAGGTGTTGGGGGCAGAGGAACTGATCCTTGCAGACGATGCAGCCATTGCCGCACATCCAAATCTGAAGGTAGGATTCCTGGGTCCGATTGGACTAAATCTGCCGATGGTAGTGGACGCTGACGTGGCAGTGATGAAGAGTGCAATTACAGGAGCCAATGAAGTGGATGTGCATGTTTCCGGCGTACGCCCAGGCATTGATTTTGCATTGGAGCGAGTAGAACGAATTCGCTTTGCTGCGGAAGGGGATGCTTGTCCAACATGTGGATCACCGCTTGTGTTTACCAAAGGTATTGAGGTTGGACACATTTTCAAATTGGGAACAAAATATAGTGATGCCATGGGCGCTTCATTCCTGGATCGTAATGGTCGGCAGTGTGCGCCAGTCATGGGATGTTACGGCATTGGCGTATCCCGCCTGATGGCCGCAATAGCTGAGCAGTATGCAGGAGATGATGGCATAAGATGGCCTGCCGCTGTTGCGCCTTATGATGTGCATCTGATTACAGTAAGCTGGAAGGATGAGCAGCAGCGTCAGCTCACCCTCGAACTGGAAAAACAATTGATCGATGGCGGTTTCACTGTGTTGGTTGATGACCGGGATGAACGTCCGGGTGTGAAATTCAAGGATGCGGAGCTGATCGGATTGCCTGTGCAGATCGTTATTGGCCGAGGAGCAGCAGAAGGACAGGTCGAACTGGGATCACACGCACTTGCAGCATCAGGTGAATCGAAACGAATCGCTTTGACGGCACAGGAGGCTGTGCTTTATGTGAAGGAACAACTCACTTCCTAAATTCAGGGGATTTTCTAATTATATGAGTTTATATAATAGTACCGAATATGATGCGGTAGATGATTTTGATTGCTGAAATTCCAATGAGAGCATGAAAAAGAGGGCTATAGGCATGCAATTTGGTAGGATTTTATGAGTGATATCATACGAAATAACTATATTTGGAGATATGTATTTAGTATACAAATGATTTTATGATTAAGGATTTGAAGATGATTATACGCAGGTGGATTTATGTGCAAGTATGCAATGTTGAGAAGACAGAGATGTCGAAATTAAATGTACAATAAGCGCATGAATACGGTAATTCCGGAGAGTTTTTATATAGTTCGGTGTCGAAGGCACATGATAAAGTTGGTCCGTTATGGCCAAGCTGGGATTTATTTTTGCCTCAGATGATTGTCAGGATCAGCAGGATATGTCCACAGGAAATGTTCAAGTATCTGATGTGGATTGATGTTTAAGAACGGAGATACAAAAGGGTGTCCTCTTAACCAGTAATCTGGCCTGAGGGACACCCTTTTTGTTGTGACAAGATAGATTCGTAATGTTGTTGCACCATATAAGCAATCATGCCTATATGCACTTTGCTTTGCTGAGCTTAAGAAGCTGCAGGCAATTTCAATTGTTGACCTGGATAAATCCAGTGTGGATTTTTGATATTGTTCAGCTTTTGCAATGCCTGCCAAGTTGTGCCGTATTGTTTGGAGATAGAGTACAGGGAATCTCCGGATTTCACAACATGCAGTTTGGCTGGAGCTGGTTTGCTTGGTGTTGGTTTAGACGGTTTTTCCGGTTTTGGTGTTTCTGGTTTTGGCTTGGTTGGAGCTGGTGTTTCTGTTGCAGGAGTTTCCGGCTCTACTGCAGGTTTTACCGCTTCACTGATCCGACCATCTGTTTTGATGTCTACAGCGCCAAGCTTCTGCATGTAATTGATCAATGCTTCGTCCAGCGCGCCATACATACCGGTAGTTGGATATTTGGCAAACATGGTGTATTCGTCACCACCAACAGCTGTGAAATCATTGGTTGCCAGTGTATACGTTGCTTCCGGATCAAGGGCTTTATCACCCACGGTTACGGAATGTACACGGCTACCTTCTGCAGCGGAAGTGTCAATTTTGAACTTGATACCAGATACTTGCGGGAATCCACCGCTTGGTTCGGGGTAGGAACCTACACCGACTTCAAGGGCAGCCAGAATATCGGACCCTTTCACTTCAAGGGTTACCACTTGATTACCAAAAGGAAGCACTGTGATGATATCACCTTTGGTTACAATACCTTTTTCGATGGAAGCACGGATACCACCACCGTTAGTCAATGCGATATCGGCTTTGCTGACATCACGAATGGCATCTGCAAGCAGGTCACCCAGATTAGTTTCTCCTGCACGTACCTGTTCACGTTTACCATCCAGCAGAATAGCTGTATTGGCTACTTCTTCTTTCAAAATAGGTTCTTGTTCTTTTTGAATGGAGTTCACGAGAGTCGCGACTTTCTCATTCGGTTTGATGTCTTTTGCTTCAGTTTCATCAATTAATGTTGCTTGTTTTTTCGTTACTTTACCACCGTCTACCCACAGATCGATGACACCTACGTAGTTAGTGTATTCTCCTGCACTTGCAATCAATGTTCCATTATCGGATACAAGGCCATCTTGCAGTACAGTGTGGCTGTGACCATCGATGAATACATCGATGCCAGGAACTTCTTTAACAACTTTAAAGCTAGTATCCGTGCTGGACGCATCTTGACCAAGGTGTCCCAATACCACAACAACATCTACTTTGCTGCGGATTTCGTTCACCAGAACTTTGGCTTCCGCAGATGGATCTGTAATATCAAGACCTTCTACGTTTTTTGGATTCGTTTTGTACAACGTTTCCGGTGTAGTCAAAGCGATGATACCAATCTTCACGCCATCGACTTCTTTAATGAGATAAGGATCGAAGAGACGTGTTCCGTCTTTTTTCTTCACATTGGCACTCAGCATGGGGAAGTTCATCATGTCCGCCAGTTCGATCAGACGATCCGAACCGTAGTTGAATTCGTGGTTACCCGGTACGATGGCTTGGTATCCCATTTCATTCATGACTTTCACGATGCTCTCACCATTCACAAGAGTGGCAAATGTTGTACCATGCACAGCATCTCCAGCATCGAGCAAGAGTGTGTTAGGGTTTTCGCTACGATATTTGTCAGCGATTCCAGCTACTTTGGCAAAACCCATAGCAGGTGAAGATTCAACTGCACGGGCATGCGTATCATTCGTATGTAGAATGGTAATGTGTTTACCTGTGCCCGGAGTGGTATCCGTTGCAGCTGAGGCAATACCTACACTGCCAAACAGCAAACAGACCGTTAGCAGAAGTGAAACGTAATTCTTCCAGATTTTCATATGAATCCGAAACCTCCCCAAATAATAATCTACTTGAGCGTTTACATAGCTCACGTAGTATTTTAACAGACTATTATTAGGAAATCTCGCGAATTACGTAAAAATACGTAACCTGAAAGTGACATGTAAATCTGCTGTTGGAAAATATAATCTTCTGAAAGAACGTATGTTCTTAAAGTGTGTAAAAAAAATGCTGCGCTTCACGCGGCAGTCCGGTACGTAAACAAAATTTCTCCAAAGATTCATCCGGTTCAGGCATCACTCCTGAGGTTAGCAATTGAATGGCAAAACGATTGGCCTGTCTTTCCAGCTTGCCTGGAGCAAAATAGGAATGTTCCTCCAGAAAGAATCGATTAATCCCTTTATGAAGCCGGTCGTGTCCAAGCTCATGGGCGCACACGAACCGTTGCCATTCCGGCGGCAAATCATTGTGTATGACGATAAACCTGCGCCGGAGCTTGCGAAAGTAGAGTCCCTTGGTGGACTTCCCCAAATTGGTGAAACGAATCTGTATTCCAACCGCGCGGGCAATGCTGAAAGGGCAGTTGGTCCGGTGTTTTCGAATCAGCTTTGTTACGATGTCATCCATATGATCTCACCTGCTGCCTCATTAAATTCAGTGGGTCTTGTCTCATGGGCGATTGTCCGATTCGTCTGTCTTTTTGCGTTTGTTCATCTGTTTGGCTTCCCAGAACAGACCTGTCAGCACATCCTTGATTCGTTTCTTGTCCTCTTCATCGAGTGGAATGCCGTCAAACATCAGATCATCATCGTCCTCCAGCATCTTTTTGAAATCACGACGGTCTTTGTATGTAGCCCACTCCGGTACGTCCTGAAGTTCAGCAGCACTCCCTGGTTCAATATAACCTGCCTGTTTCATCATCTCTGTATAGGGCACCGAGAGTGCATCTGAAATCTTGCGGATGGTCGCTGGTTTTGGCACACCCCGGACCCCATTCTCAATACGTGAAATCTGTGAGTTGCTTATTCCGGCTGCTTCGGCGAGCTGATTGATGCTGTATCCCTGTTGCTCGCGCAGTTGTTTCATATAAGGACCAAAAGCGTGCTCCACAATTATGCCAACTCCTTCGATTCGTACAAGTGCTTGAGTTATAAATTAAGAGAGCTCGTGCTGCACAGATCACTCCGATGACAGAACAACCTTCCGATCGCTGTTATCCCCGAATTTCCTGAATGTATATCTTCATAGGTGGAATTTCGGTGATAAAGGCGAACGCTTCGCTTCTTCAGGTTCTTTCTGTCCTCTCCGTTAACGTGCATATCTAATCCACATCTTAACTTATAAAAATCAAATGACTTATACGGAAGTTCATTAATTAAACAGTACTATAACGTATATATACCATTAGGTAAAGAGATATGAAACAATTATGCCAAAAGGCATAGGAAATGAGAGCGAAGGTTTTATTTTATCGTCAAAACGAACCAAAATGAAGGTTTACTCCGATCTCCAGAAAGTGGTATCCTCAAATAGAAATACGAACACTATACGAACAAAATGTAACAATGACACAGGTTGGATTTTAGAAGTGACTCTTTAAAAAATTGAATTCCCCGGATTATAGCAGTTTGGAGTGATTCCAAAAGGCAACAGGGGGAAATTAAAAAAATGTCGTTACTTTTTTGGAAAACTGGACAACTCTATGAATAAGAGCGTTTTGCCATCGTGCAAAGAACGATTGCAAAACAACATGACGTGAACGATAGAGTGAGTGATATGAAGAATACTAAAGGAGGAAGATAAATATGGAATTGATGCTGCCCGAATTGGACCGACGCAAAACGCAAACAGCTGTTGAGGCTGCGCTGGAAAAATACCGAATCTATAAAACGATTGCATTTGAAGAACGAGAGGTTATGGTGACGGCAAGTTATGCCGAGCGTTTCCACGGTGCAACCAATGTGACGGGTGATTCCACGGCGAGAACGGCGATCTACAATGTGGACGTGCAGCGCGCACGTCAGGCATACTGCGATACGATTGATTTTGTTGTATCCCGGCTGAGTGAAAAGGAACGTGTACTCGTCTGTGAACGATATCTGAAAGACGATGATGTGTTTGACTATAAAGTGTATAACCATGTGTTTGATCCACCTGTCAGCAAGGATACGTATACGAAGATTCGTACACGTGCTTTCTACAAAATGGCGCTGGCTCTGTCCGATCGAGGTCTGATTAATATGGAGCCTTTGTCTGTGTCCCGCAAAGAGCGACAGAAGCTGGGCTGAGTGAGCGATTGAAGAAGTTGATCCTTTAATATCCAGGGTCGATTGGTTACAATAGTTGAACAAACCACAGTTGGCACAGCCAAAGGAGAGAAGTCTGCGATGTCGGAAGAAGTCGGAATGCAGGAAATGATCACGTTGAAGACAATCGCGGAAACGCTCAATACGTCCAATGATCTGAACTTAATGCTGGATACCGTGGTCGGCAAATTACTGGAGTTGACCGGATTAACGGCAGGCTGGATGTTTCTGATTAATGAACGTGGAGACTATACCTGTGTTTCGGATTACAATCTGCCCCCGGCATTACTGCGTGAAGATAAAGAGCCCATGCGAACGGGTACCTGCTGGTGTGTGAACCGCTTTAAGGATGGTCAACTCAATCATGCGGTCAACATCATTAACTGTAAACGGCTGGAGGATGCCGTTGAATTCCAATGGGGAGATACCCATGATATTACCCACCATGCAACCGTCCCGTTAAGGTCAGGTGAGAAGATGCTCGGCCTGCTCAACGTGGCTGCGCCAGCCAAGGAACATTTCAGCGACAGTGAACTGGCACTGTTACAGGGCGTGGCATACCAGATTGGTAGTGCGATAGAACGGATGAGATTGTATCGTGCGGAGCAGCGACGGGCTGATCTGTATGCCAAGCTGGGGGAGTTCAGCACGGCCTTGGGTCTTGCAGTGAACGAATGCAGCAATTCTGAGGCTTTTTCTTTAAAAGTTGTACAGCTGCTTGGGCAGCATTATGATTGGCCTTTTGCTATAATTATTCAGCAGAAAAACGGAATGTTCGTTTTGCAGGCAGCCTATGCAGATGATAAGGTTCGAACGTTATCAATTACTCCGTTATCTTCAGAAGTGACGAGCCACATTAACCATGTAATCAATAGTCATCGTGCTACATCTCTGTCTGGGACAGAGATCGCTGAGATATTTACCTTGTGCAAGTCTGAACAGGTTATGAATTCCATTGTCTCGGGAATTGCTGCTCCCCTTCCCTACCATACGCCAGGGGAAACGGGGATTCTGGTGATCGGAATAGGAACATCAGGTCCTGCGCAGGCGGACCGTGAAGTGCTGGAGGCAGTGGCTGAACATATTGCTGCCTCATGGGAGAGTCTGAAGCTGGCGGAGAATCGCCGCGAACTGGCACGACTCGAAGAGAGGAACCGGTTGGCTCGCGATCTGCATGATTCGGTTAATCAGATTTTATTTTCACTGTCGTTAACGGCTAAAGGCGCGGAAAGTATGTTATCCGGCTCCGAGCAGCTGCACCCGGCAGCGGAAGCGATGAAGGATATTCGGGCTTTGTCTCAGGAGGCTCTCAAGGAAATGCGCGCATTGATTATGCAGCTCCGTCCCGCGGGACTGGAAGCAGGGCTGCTCCATGCGCTACAGGAATACGGCACCAGCCAGGGGCTTCAAGTGGTGATGAATCGCACGGGAACGCGGTCTTTACCGCGTAATATAGAAGAAGCATTGTGGCGAATCGGACAGGAAGCGCTGAATAATGTACGGAAACACGCTGATGTTTCTTCTGCTGAGGTCACCCTCGAGTTAAGTGATCATGAAGTGGTGTTCACCGTCACAGATCAGGGAAAAGGTGGTGCGAACAGGCCAAAAGTGTCGTCTGGAAGCTCGCTTGGTCTGTCCATTATGAAGGAACGGGCCCAATCGCTCGGGGGCAGCTTAGAAATAGTGAGTTCTCCCCGCAAGGGAACAACAGTAACGGCAGTCATTCCACTTCCGTTCGAATCTGTATAAAGTCAGGGGGAAGAAGAGATGCCGATTACGATTTTGCTCGCAGATGATCATGCGATGGTGAGACGAGGGTTGCACGTTTTTTTGACCACACAGCAAGACATGGAAGTTGTTGGTGAAGCATCGAACGGGCAGGAAGCTCTGGCGCAGGCGGAATTGTTAAAACCTGACGTGGTATTAATGGATCTGCATATGCCGGTCATGGACGGAATCGAAACAGCCAGACGGCTGCGTGCATTAATGCCAGGAACGCGAATTATTGTGCTCACATCGTTTTCGGATCAGGATCATGTCGTTCCTGCTGTGCGCGCAGGGGTGAAAGGATATCTACTCAAGGATATTGAACCGGAGGATCTGGCTGTGGCCATTCGCAATGTGCATGCAGGTCAGGTAGAATTGCATCCCGCCGCAGCAGGTCAATTGATGCATGTGATGGCTTCATCCGAGTGGTCTATAAATGAACAGCAACCACAGCATATACCGACAGATCAGACAGCAGACAGTCAAATTCAAGAGCTGAAGCAGGTTGGAAAATCAAATGAAACATCCTTTGGTGGTCCGGATATGCTTACTCGCCGTGAACAAGAGGTATTGGGGCTGATTGCTCAAGGATTGAGCAACAAGGAAATTGCAGTTCAATTGGTCATCACCGAAAAAACGGTCAAAACACATGTCAGTCATCTGCTCGACAAACTGGGTCTGGCGGATCGGACACAAGCGGCTCTTCATGCCGTAAGAAATGGCTGGGTCGTGTGACCAATTCCGACATATGTTCATACTTAAGTCGTATAAACTCAACCTAAAGGTTGAGTTTTTTGGTATTTCAAGTTAAGTCTATCTGCTGACGATTTGGATGCAAAAGAAAGGTAAGATAAGAGTAGAAATAACAGGTCGGTTGAAACATGAGAGTTTGAATTATTAAAAAACCAAGGAGAGTGACATGAATGAATATTGTTATTTTGGCAGGCAGCAATCGGAACAATGCAACCAGTACACGTCTGGGAGAGTATGCTGTGGAGATTATTCGAGGTCAGGGACATCAGGCCAGCCTGTTTGATCTGTATCAGACGCCACTTCCATTCTACGCACCAGATGAAAAACAAGCGGACCATGAACATCTGGCAGACCTGAATACACGTATGCTCGCGGCTGATGCAATCATCCTGTCTACACCAGAGTATCACGGCAGTATTAGCGGTGTGCTCAAAAATGCACTGGATCACCTGAGTCAGGCTCATTTCAGCGGCAAGCCCGTCCTGTCCATCAGCTCCTCTGGCGGAGCGGTGGGGGTAAGTTCGCTTTTACAACTGCAAGCGATTGTCCGGAATCTGCATGGTATCAATGCCCAAGAGTGGATCTCCATTGGTGGTACGCAGCGCAGACGATTCGAAGCGACATTTGACGGATACGAAGAGTACGAAGGCAGTCAGGATATAGAGGAACGGGTTCAGCGGGTTATTGGATTGTTTTTAAATCTGGCCCAGACGTTAACGAATGCGCGGAATTCTACCATGAGTTGAGAACCAAGGAAGATGAAAATGGGAAAGGAAAAGAGGTTGAGCATTATGATTACAGGCATATTTGAAACACATCTAAACGTGACGGATCTGGAGAGATCCCATCATTTCTATGAAACGGTCCTGGGTTTACCTTATGCCTACGGGCAGAAAGAACGTGGAAACTCCTTCTACTGGATTGGTGGAAAAGGCAATGCCATGCTTGGATTGTGGCAAAAGGAACCTTCCGAGGTGAAACGTCAGCACTTTGCTTTTCATGTATCTCTGGAGGATATGAAACATGCAGTGGCTCACTTGGAGAACAAAGGAATCAAGACAAGCAACTTCCTGGATGATGATATCGGTGAACTGTACGTCTTTGGCTGGATGCCTGCGGTATCTGTGTATTTTAACGATCCGGATGGTCACTCGCTTGAATTCATCGCCATGCTCCCGGATGAAGCGAAGCCTGAGCTTGGCATGGTGCCATGGAGTCAGTGGGAGGAGTTGCAGGAGAAGGCCGTATGATGATCGAAGAATTGCAGTTATATACAACACGGCTGGAGGACCTCAAGCATTTTTATCGTGATACGTTGGGAATGGAGGTGTCCAATGCGACAGATCAGGCCTTCAACCTGGAGGTTGGAAGGACGAAGATCATTTTTAAACCGTGTGAAAATGATCATGAGCCCTTTTATCACGTTGCCTGGATGATTCCAACGAATCGGTTCAAGCAAGCGAAGCAGTGGGCTGCATCACATGTTGTTTTAAGCAGGGAAGGAGATCGGGATGAAACGTACTCTACTAATTGGGACTCTCATTCTCTCTATTTTGAAGATCCGGCAGGCAATATTATTGAGCTGATTGCTCATCATCGTATTCAAAACGAGAGTGACCATGACTTCTCGACTCAAGATATATTACAGGTGTGTGAAGTTGGACTGGTGACGGAGGATGTTCTGTCTACGGTGAATGAGCTTCAGCAGATTGGACTCACGCGCTGGGGTGAGGTCAGTGATACCTTTGCTCCTGTAGGAGATGTGCACGGTCTGTTTATTGTGGTGAGGAAGGATCGGACATGGTTTTTCTCCAAACAAAAAGCACAGATCTATCCGTTGGAAGTATCCATCCTTGGCGTGGGCAAGCTTCGAATTGGCTAAACTTTGCATTCCGGGGCAAAACGGGCATATGTGGAGCATTTCCATCATGTTATAGAAGTAAACGCTTTATGTATTCATTAGGATATATAAGTTGAACTAAATTTACACGATAACGGAGAGGACAGATCTTAGTTCAACTTATATAGTTTCTCTGATGGACTTACATATGATGAAGGGTGGTGGCAAGCTTGGATCGACGTTTGTTGGAAGAGGGACTATCGATTATCGTTTCCAGTCGGGAACGTACAGGAGATCTGTGGCACGCCCATTATGGGGCGGGTGCGATTGCGGCATATTTTTGGGTACGGGAAAATCGTCTCACTGCCCTTGCCGCCGGCAGTGTTACCGCCGAAGCAAAAGCCATGCTTCGCCAGCATGGAATCAGCCCTGGTCAGACCTCTCCGATTGGTGAGATGATGCCTAGGGAAGATGCCGAAGCGCGTATTACGGACGCATTGGATCGAACGATTGGAGAGCTGCACTGGGTTGGACACCAGGCCATCTACGGGGCAATCAGTCTGAAAGCTATTCGCGAACTGGATGGATGGGGCACTGCGGAGGACATTGGTCGGCTGGTTGAACTGATCGATTCATTCGATCGAACCATCCCGGGAAGATCTTGGATGAACACAACGCTGAAAGAAATTCGCAGTCTGAAGCCGGAAAACAGCGATGGTTTCCCCGAGATTGAAGATCCAGTTCAGTTGTCACGCCTGATTCTGGATGAGCTTGGGGCGTTCCAGACCATATATCACGCGGAAGCGCATCATGACCTGATTGGTCATATGCTCACCTACGGACATGCGCTTAATATATTATATGAATTGGGTTATCCGGCATTATTCCACAAAGGCATCCCGCCTTTCCTTACCATGGTGAAGGCACTACGCTTAAGCCGAGATGTGGATATTGAACAGGAGATGCCGACATTGCAATCACCCGTAGACCTGCTGCCACTGGAACAAGCGGAACGATCAGTGGCGCTCCCTCATGAACTGGAATACTGGCTCACCGACAGACGTTCCCGTGACTGGAACGGAGGTCATATATTCAAATTCCCGTTCAGCTTCTATCATCATGCCAAGAACGGGGAGCCCGTACCTGAAACATGGGAGAACTTTCGTTATATCATCGCGTGAGATAAAACATACATTTCAGAAAGGGGTGTCCGACATGACGGACACCCCTTCTAGGCATTATTCTGGTCTACCGAATTGTGGGCATCCGGTACCTTTTTAACGGGGCCAAATTTCAAAAATAAAAAGAATCAGCATGACTCTGGACACCAGCATGTATGGTGATTTTCGTACGGGCTGACGTGCTGCCCATATTCCCCAGGAACTCATAAGTGCAATACTCCCCCAGAACATCCATAAGGAGATGCCTTCGGGCGTAAATAAAAAGGACAGCTTGGGCAGTCCCCTGTTGCCAGCCCCAAGAAGAACAGTGGTCATATAGACGAGGGTAAGGAAAAGTAACTCGAAAAGCAGGGTTTGCAGCCAGAAATAATAGATGTTGAACACTTGTAGCATGATGACTGTGATCAGGATAAACAGGATACCAACGGATAAGAATGTTGCCGCGGTCCATCCAATGAGAGATGTTGTTATAACATCTGTTTCCTGATATAAGATGTACATTCCCAACGCATACATAGCGGGGCCCGCCATATAACTGGTGACAGCAATCCAAAGATAGAAGAAATACCTCTTTTTCATCGTCATATCCATCCTTTATTGTTCGTAGGATTTGAAAGCTACTTATGTCATATAAACATCATCAGGATGGGTTTGGTTGGATTGTCGATAGGATTTTCTCGCGAGAAACCGACATTTAACCGCCACGGAGACGACCACATTCATGCGTAATTCATCCCGATTACCATCAGCGTAAGTGGGTAAAGGCGGTAAAATGGTATTATCGGATCAGCAGCAAGGAAGACACACTGACAGCTCATACGCTAAAGTACAGACCGGCCATGGGGCCGGTTTTTTAATTCGGTGATTGCATCCTTGCCCTGATCGGGTATTAAAGACTAAACAGATAACAGGAGGCTACGTGATATGAAAACAGTATTGTATGTTCCACTGGATGATCGTCCAGCGAATCTGTATGATGTGATTGTGCAAGGGAAAGCAGCCGGTATCCATATCGTTACACCGAACCTGAGTGATATTAAGAATCGTCTGGACTCGGAGAAAACCGTAGATGGCACAACGCTGCTCGGCACCTCCACGCCGGTTTATGGCAAACCGTCCAAGATTCACGACTTTATTCTGAAACATGCTGCCAAGGTCGACGGATTCATTATCTCATCCGATATGCTCGCCTATGGCGGTCTGATTGGCAGTCGTCAGCTCCGCGGAGATGGTGGAGACGTCTATCCGGAATACGATGAAGAAACCACGCGTTTGCTGGATGTGATCCGCGTGATCAAGCAGAAATATCCACGCAAACCCGTATTTGTAATGGACACCATCATGCGTTTGGCTACGACCTCGTTTGCAGATGGCTTGGCGCTCGATGCATATAATGAGTCTCGTGCGTTAATGCAGCAGCCACGTCAGACATACACCGAGTTTGAGGATATTATCGAAGGTTATAACCTGTCCCCAGATGGGGTGGAATATGGGACAACGACCTATTTTGATAAAGAACAGTATTACAACACAAGACAACATAAATTCAAAACAAATCTGTACATTCTGGATCAGCTGGCTCGCACAGGTTATATCGATTTCCTCGCGGTTGGCGTCGATGATGCCAACACGCAGGGTGTTCAGATCAATGAAATCAAATATGTAGAAGCGCGGATCAATGAATGGCTGGGTGGAACCAATGGACAAAATCCGGATCGTGCTATCATCCTGCCGGATGCAGATGGTCTGGGGCACGCTTTGGTCGCTCGCATGGCTAACCAGTTGTTCCGAGGTGGGGCGAGGACACGTTACGCAGTGAAATATTTTGGTCCTCACGGCAATACCATCATCAACACGTATGAATACATGGATGTACAAGAAAATGTGGTTCGTCATGTGGATATTGTAGGTGGTGTGCTTGTAGCGGATTCGGCATATCCTGAACCTGAGGTGGTGACGGATGTGGGTGCTGGCTTGGAAAATGAACAGCTGGTGGCTGTATCAGCCGATCAAGTTGTCCCGTTTGACATGGCCTCCGAACTGGATCGTATGACGAAGGGTCACCCGGGTAATTCCGGGGAGAACACGGGCATCGACATTGAGATTATTGCCATTACGGCTCTGGATCAGGTGCAGGCTGCGTTGGAGCAATTGACGCTAAATAGTGAGCAAGGTCTGCCTTCGGTATTGATTGATTTTGTGGGTAAAGGACCAGCCAATGTTGATGTTGCTGAAGCGTTGCTAAACAGTCCATATACCGGGCGGGTTCTGGGATACAGTGCCTGGAATACACCAGGTAACAAGATCGGTATTGCCGTAGGCATGGGACAGTCGAGGTACGCATTGATCACAACAGAGAAGCATGAGCATAAGTTGCGAGATGCTATGAATGCGCATGGCTCGCTGTTGTTTAAGCGTTTCCTGAAGGATTATTACTACAAAGCGGTAGCGATTGCGGACATCCGTACGTATTCCCGAGCCCATGCGCTGTATACCAACGTGGCTACACTTTCGGATCAAAATATGTTGCTGTTCAACTCAGAGGAAGACTATGCCCATTTGCAAACATTACTCCGTGATTTGATGCAGACTTATACCACGGCGCTTGCGAATAAAACAGCGTTCCAGACAGGCAATGTGGCGATAAAGCAGATCTGTAATGACGAATTGTCCTACGCGACGTATGCTAGTGCGCTGCTGGAATATGCGAATCCCGATTTCATCTGGGGCCGTGCATTTGAGATTACGTTGAACCCGCAGGTTACGCTGAACTAAACTTTTATCTCACCATGGGCTCCTCATGTTTGGGATCATCACTGGTATGACTGTACTGCTTAATCTCGCCGTTGTTAAAAATGATATATTGGTACTTCGCTTCGAGTTCATCCGCGAATGTTACTGAGGCACCGTAAGGTGCTTCAGAACTTTTTGAGGAGTAAGTACCTTGTACATCGATAAGCTGTTCGGGTGAGTAACCTTTCTGTTTAATCAGGTAAGTGGTTACCTGTTGTTCAGCATCATTTTTCTTGAGCGGATTACCAAGCAGTCCGAAGTAAGCCCAGCAGGATATCCCGAGTATAAATGCTAAGACAGCAAGTGAAGTAATCTTGAATTTTTTACTCATAGTTATTTCTCCTTCTTTTACTTAAGCCACAATGAATTTGATAATGAAATATTAATATATTTGGATAAATTTATCAATTTATTGAACTTAATGCTTAATGATTTGTTCGTTAAAATGATGATTCCAGAATCGTCTTTTTTCCACCCGAACAACACCCTTAATCGCACCGAAGTCGTACGGAACACCATCCGCGCTAGGAATGAAAGAGTGTAAGATTGTATTATCGGATCAATAACAAGGGACGCACCGAAAGCACATACGCTAATGTACAGACCGGCCAGGTGGCCGGTCTTTTTGATGCGGTGAATATAGTCCCGGTATTGGTTCGATAGCAATACAGACTCTGAGTTAAAAGGGGGAGTCTACTGCAGCTGCTTCATTGTCGCTGCACGGTGTGGGCAGATCTCAAACTTGCAGCCAAAGGGGGCGAAATGAATGTGTCTATGAGAAATGAAATTAGCACTACCGTGAGTACCAGTAAAATGAGTACGCTCATTAAAAAAACGCTGAAACAGAAACTCTCGGTACTTGTTCCAGATTGGGACGGTCATGTACTGGATGTACCTGCGTCAGGCGCAGTGTTAACCGGGCCTTGTGCAGTGGTTGCGTTTGCCGAAGAAGTGCCGAAGTCTGCTTGGGCGGGATATCGACGGATCATCAAAATCTCACCATACGCTCGTCCGGAAGATGGAGGCGCTGAACAAGTGGAAGCATGGTCAGCCCTTCTAATCGAAGGGTTACACCAGGTAAGGCTGGTGGATGAAGCAGATGGGGCATTCACCTGTATCTATCTGGGTTCTTCAGATATTGACCGGGTGGATGCCGGGTCTGGTATGCTTACGCGCAGTCTGCGGTTCGGGGTGTATGTTCCCAAAGACTCGGGAGCTGTCCTCGCTGAAACAGGTGACGCGTGGCTAGCTGCGCTTCAAGACTGGACACAGCAAGAGCTTGGCTCGAACTGGTCGGTATATGGTGAGGTCTGGCCTGGAGGATATGAGATGCCATCTGTGTTATGGCGATTGGCCGGATGCAGCACGTCTGTGGCGGGCACTTCGGCATTGGAGGTTCGACAACAGTGGATTGGGCATGTGCTCACCGATCATTCGGTGTTAACACGCCAGACCGTTACTCGGTTGGTAGAGCAACTTGCGGTCCAAGCTCGTCTCGCCGTCAATGAAACGGGTGGCGAAGAGCAGGAAGGTAACACGCGATATATAACAGTGGATGAAGTCACGGCAGATTTACAGGCAGATGCCTATCTGAACGGTCAGATTCGCCTGACGTTGCAACAGCGGATTCGTCGTCCGGGTACGAATGTACCTTTGATTCGTGAGATTCACCATAGCAAAGGCATGGAGTAAACGTTAATTGAGAGGAACCTTCTATTAGAGGTTGTTCAAAAAGCCCGCTTTTGATTACAAAGGATGCCTAACGGCATCATCAGCATCGAATATGGAATTCAGCCGAAAAAGCATATGCTTACGATGATTGTTTCCTTCTGAAACATGTAGTTGCTCACGTAGTTTTGCCTACGCTCTGCTACTCCATTTCTAACTTCATCCCATCTTCTCGGTACTGAAAACCGATCTTTTTGAACGTGCACTTTTAAGAGTGGTTCCAGATTATAGCTTTGAGATGATAGATGTAGCTTCAATATTATAGCTTCATATTCATAGGATCAAAAATTAATAGATCAAGCTTAAAGATCATCGATTCACGAAATTAGTAGTCCAACAAATGAGGTGAGATGGCAATGGCAAACTCAGTGAAAAAAAGCAAACAGACAGCCCCGCGGTATACACGGGCAGAACTGATGAATCATGCAGAAGCCCTCTTTGCCGTTAAGGCAGAGGTGCTGTACGGTGCGCTGTACGAAGCGGCGCAAGAGACGTTTTCCATAGAAGAAACGCAGGAACGAATTAACCAATTTATGAAAGCGAAGGTGAAGGGATAATGGCAGGTGGAACTTGGGAGCAAACGAATCGTCCGGTCCTTCCGGGCTTATATATGAATTTTCAGGCGGCAGCATCCTCGGCCATTCAAGCGGGTACGCGGGGAACGGTCGTTGTGCCAATCAAGGCCAACTGGGGTCCGGTGGGGACTTTTATTGAAGTAGGTAGCGAAGCGGCGATTGAACGCATTTATGCAGCGAATGTGCTGGACAACGGTACGGCTTATACGTCCTTGAAGCTTGCCCTGTTGGGTGGGCCGAAGAAGCTGCTCGCTTATCGGGTAGCAAGTGCTGCGGCCAAAGCAGCTACGCTTACTTTGAAGGACAGCAGTGATGCCAATGTGCTGCAACTGGATGCGAAGTATCCGGGGGATCGTGCGAACGGATTTTACGTCACCATCCAGCCAGGTGTGATTGATAATACGAAACATGAAGTGCGACTTTTTGAAGGTAACCGGATGTTGTATGCCCTCCTGACAGCGGATATTACAGCAGCTTCTCTGGCAAAAGCGATTAACGCGGATGAACAAAATGTCTGGGTAACGGCTCAGGCGATTGGCGATGGTACTGGCGTGGTTGCTACCGTTGCGGGTGCGGCATTCAAAGGCGGCGTAAGTGGCAACGATGACCTGACCAATGCGGAGTACATTGCAGTACAGGGTGCGCTGGAAGGGGAGCAATTCGACGTCTTGGCTTTGGATCAGACGGCAGATGCACCTCTGCTTGCAAGCTTTGCAGCATGGGTGAAACGTGTACGTAGTGAAGGCAAACCGGTGGTGGCTGTATTCGGCGGTTCCGCAGCGGATGATACCTCTGCTACAGCAGCACAAAAAGCGGCAGCACGTTCGCTTGCGCTGAACCATGAAGGTGTGATTAATGTCGGTACAGGCGTGCGCCTTGGGGATGCATTCTACAGCTCGGCAGAAACGTCCGCTTATGTTGCAGGACTGATTGCCGGACAACGTCTGAACCAATCCACAACCTATGCAGCTACTCCGTTCGATGATGTGACACGTCGCTGGACGCGTGCAGAACAGGAACAGGCGGTACAGAATGGCGTATTTATTTTCTTCCATGATGGTCGTCAGGTGAAGGCACTTCGCGGTGTAAACACACTGGTAACGCCAGTCGCTGGACAGAATAATGCGTGGAAAAAAATCCGTTCCATTCGTGTGTTGGACGCCATTAACACGGATTTGCAACGTTCTGCGGAAGATACGTATATCGGTAAAGTGAACAATACCGAAGAGGGTCGTCAGGCACTGATTAGTGCCATGAAGGCCTATTTGGCGCTGCTAGCACAGAGCAATGTGATTGAAGCCGACGGTTATGATGTCATTCTTGACCCGGCGTATTACGGTGCTGCACCAGTTCTCAAACCGGAAGCGGATCAGGTATTCCTGCAATGGAATGTAAAGCTGACGGATGTGATGGAGCAGTTGTTTGGTACATTTTACGTGCAATAAGGTTGTGTGGAAGGGAAGAACTGTTTTTCTAAAATAATTACTATACGTTGAACTGATGGTTTATACGATAACGTAGAGGGCAGAAAAAATCTGAAGAAGCGAAGCGCTCGCCTTTATCCACGGATTTTCCCTTTATGAAAAGGAATCAAAAAAATCTGGGGATAACAGCGATCGGAAGATTGTTCTGACTGCGGAGTTATACCGTGTAATATTTATTAGTTCAACGAACCCAAGGAGGAAAATATATGTTGGATGCGTCAAGAGTAATTCTAGGTACCCATGGTCAGTTGCATATCGATGGTGTGTGGCAGACAAACATTAACAAGTTGGAAGCGAGTGTGGAGATTGAAAAGCGTGAGCTGAACCTGGTCGGTAACGACTGGAAGGTGCACAAAAATGGCGCGAAAAAAGGAACAGGCACGATGACCGGCTACAAAGTCACTTCGGATATGATCCAGCGTGGCTTCACCAAATTCGAGATTATTTCCAAGCTGAACGACCCTGAATCGTATGGACATGAGAGTGTATTGCTGAGAGGTTGCATGGTGGACAAAATTCAGCTTGCCAACTGGACAGCGGGTGAGGAAGTACCGGAAGAAACGGGCTTTACGTTTGAAGGATTTGAATTGCTGAATCCGATTGTGGCGAACTAAGCTTTGAAATAGGCACGTGATTGAGCTGGTTGCTCAATGTGATTGCATAGTTACCTCATAATAATATGGACACCAATGCAGGCCGAGATGATCTCGGTCTCTTTGTTGTCTCTACAGGCTTGGAAGATGGCATAGATGAACCCATTTGTGAAATAAGAAGGAGATAACGTCCAATGAGTATGAATGAAAATATGTCCGAAGAACAGATTTTGGATCAGTTGTTTGAAGCAGCAGAACGTTTGCCAGAGGAGAATGTGCGGATTCAGCGTCTGGATCTGTTGTTGACCTTGCGTGGACTGACGTCTTCCAAAGTGGATCACATTCGCGAACGCTGTACGATTCGTAAAACGACCAAAGGCCGCACCGAGGAAAAGGTGGACACCGAAACGTTTAACGCGCTGCTCATTTCCGAAGCAACGGTGAAATTGAAAGTCCGCAGCCTGGAATTGTCCGGCTGGGGTGACACACGCATTACCGGCCGCATGAAGTTGTCCGGTGGCGAACAGGCAGTACGTCGTATGTTGCTGGCTGGTGAATTGGATGCTGTAGGTGATAAAGTGCTGGAGCTGTCCGGCTTTGGTGTGGAGATTGAAGACCTAAAAAACTGATTCACTCCGGCGGGATGACCACGTTCCTGTATCACATGTGGGTGCGTCATCATCTCCGGCCCGGAGAGTTCTGGTCTTTACCACGCGGGGAGCGCTCGCTGTTAATTGCGTTCTCGGAAGAGGAGATGTCAGCGATAACCTCGCAAATGAATCGATAACGATGTAGGGTAGGAGGTGAAAAAATGGCAGAAATGATTGTAGGTCTATCTAAATCCAATGCGGAAATGCGGACAACCCTTCGATACCTGGATCAGATCCAGCGCTCAACGGAACGTTTGGGCAGAGTTCGTTATCAGAGTCTGATTAAGGTGAACAATGAGCTGAGAACGACCGGACGCAGGTTGGAGCATATTTATAGCATGGCTGTGCGAATCAGCAGGCTGCGAATTACACCGACGATTGGGTTGATTGATAAGCTCAGTCCTGCACTGGATCGCGCATGGGCGAAACTGAATAGTTTCAGGGACCAGATGGTTACGGCTTCCGGAACAGTATCCCTTGAGGTTCGGCAGAAGATCGAAGTGGCGATGGGCAAAGGAGGAGCTTCGGGTCCTACTATGGCTGTCGTGATTCAAAATAACAAAAATATCACTAATGCTACGAAGGAAGAAGATCCTAAGAGTTGGTGGGATAAATGGATTTTTGACCCTGCCGACAAGATTAATAGTTTGTTTGATGTATTTAATAACGTTAAGGGAATATTTGATAAATTCAAAAAGAAAAAAGAAGAAAATCCTGCATCAGATCCAACCAGAAGTCCAGCATCCAAATGCTGCTGTTGCACAGGTGGAAAGATGGGCAAAAACCGTAGAGTTCGTTCACCGAATGCGGATGGTGGTGGATCAGATCGTGGAAGACGAAATTACCGAAGTGGTAGAAGGTCTAGTAATCGTTCGAACCGGGGCCCATCACCAGTACCCAATCCTGTACCTGATACTCCAACTCCTCCGGCCAATCGCAACCGTAACAGGGGAGGCGGTAGAAGAATACGAGGAAGCGGTAGATTAGGATTTGCGGATGGTGGATTGGGATCTTTAACCGACATGCTGGCTGGTAATGGATTGATGGATAATTTAAGTAGTGGCTTTGCCAAAGGGGCAAAAAGGTTGCTTGGACCCATCAGCATGCTTGCTGATGTGGCGAATGTAGCGACAGCACCCCCGGAAGAGCGCGGCCGAGCGGTGGGTTCCATGATTGGCGGCACAGCAGGTACTGCGATTGGTAGCGCCATCGGTAGCGTTCTTTTGCCTGGCATCGGAACATGGGTTGGTGGTGCAGTAGGTGGTTGGGCCGGAAGTGCAGCAGGCGGCTGGATTGGAGACAAAGCGAAGGATATTGGAAACTTTATGTCTAGTGCTACCGAGGGTGTAGGGGATGCTTTGTCGGGTGCAGCCGATTATGTCTCTGAGAAAACAAAAAAAATCACCGATGGCATATCCGGCTTCTTTGGATTTGGTTCTAAAAAAGAAGAAAAGATGGTCTCGGCAGCAACGGTGGCTGCACCTTCTCCAGTTGCAACAGGCACGCAGATGGCACCTGCCTATATGCCACCGGCACTGACCATGACAGGCCCAACGGCTTATATGAACAGCAAAGTCGGTCAGCCTACATCTGCTGGATTCATGGGAACAAGCATGATGCAGAGCCAAGCGATGGCGCTTGGTAACGGTGCGCAGACGAATGGGAAATCGTCCACGATGACGGTACAGATATCTGAAGACCAGATGAGCAGTCTGTCCGGATACTTGAAGGATTTCAAAACCGAAACTACCAATCAGATTGCAGTGAATATCGCGCCAGGTACAGTACAGGTGACGGTGCGTGAGAACGCCATTGATTATGACGCAGTTTCTCACCAGGTGGGGCAACGGATCTCTAACGAGTTCCGCCGTGCGATGCAAAACCGCAAAACAATTATGGCCTAAGCAGAAAGGAGGCCGCAGATATGTCAGTACTTGAAGATAAAGTTGGTCCTAACAAAATGTCATTTACGTTGAAGGACGGCAACACTCCATTTCAATTCCCAGTGAACCCTGAAGAAGTTAATATTTCCAGGTCTAAGGGATATGAAACGGTCAATATGTTGGAGCATGGCGAGTTTGATTTTGCACAAGGGGAGAAGGTGAAGGAGATCACCTTCTCTTCTTTTTTTCCCAAAAGATTTGATCCGTCCTATTGCATGGATGAAAAATCTTTTCTAGATCCACGTGTGGCGATGAATGTGCTGAACACCTTTCTGATCTCCAAAAAGCCGCTGCGCCTCATCATTTCAGAGACGGGCGTGAACGTGCCTGTTTTTATTGTTTCGCTTAATTCGAGCTTTCGTGGGGGGGAGACAGGGGATATTTATTTCGACCTGACCCTACGCACATGGCGGGATTCCAAGGTGGAAAAGGTGGGCTCTGCGGCATCCGGGAGCAAGTCAGGTTCTCGTACCGATTTGAAAAAAACTAGCAAGACCTACACTGTCAAATCTGGTGACTCCCTGTCCAAAATAGCAAAGCTGGAGCTGGGCAGCAGTTCCAAATGGAACGAGATCTACAAGCTTAACGCAAAGATCATCGGGAGTGATCCGAACCGGATCAAGCCCGGACAAAAGCTGGTGATGCCATGACCTACAAGGTCATTGTCGACGACAAATATGACATCACCAAGCTGGTGGAGACGATTACACTGAAGGACTCGCTCGACCAGATTGCTTATCAGGCCAACATCCGGCTGGCAGTGTCTGCGTCTTCCGGACTGCCTTCGATCTCACCGGGTATGGCGGTGCGGATTAGCGGGGTTCCTTTTGGCGAAAAATCTATGGTTCACTTGCTGCATCCTGCGGTCATATGGGAGGTGGAAAGCTCGAACAGCGGCACCAAGCGGCTGTCTCTCACGGTATACGACCGGATGATCTATCTGGAAAAATCGGAGGACGAGTTCCTATTGCCGAAGGATCAGACGGCTACACAGCGGCTTAAAACCTACGCCAAAGAGTGGAAGATTCCATACGCTTCACTGCCGGATACCAAGACAAAGCTGGGCAAAGCCGTGTATCGGTCACAGACGATTTTTTCGATGATCTTTGCTGACCTGAAGGAAACGGCGAAGTCCGGTGGGGACATGTATCATCCACGGATGACACCCGGTGGGCTGCAGCTCTTCAAGGTCGGAAGTAATGCAAAGGTGTATGAACTTGATCGACTAATTGATCTGACCCAGATGCGTACGCTCGAAGGGGCGGTTACCAAAGTTAAAGTGATGGCAGCGTCGGAGTCTGGAAATGGCAAAGAAGTTCCTTCCAAAGTGCTCGCGATTGAGCAGGATAATGTGGAAGAACTGGGTACATTGCAAAAACTGGTCGAGGACGATCAGGTCAAAACAGCAACTGCCGCGAAGAAACTGGCGAAAAGTCATCTGACGGGTATTCAGGAGACCTTTACGATATCCGCACCGGATGTGAATACGATTCGCGCCGGGGATGCAGTGTTGTTGAAAGGACTGAAGCTAATCGTCATGTCGGTCAGCCGTGATCTGTCCGCTGGGCCTGGAACGATGACGTTGGAACTGGGTACAGCTGAGATGGTGAAAAGGAGGTATTACCTTGAATAAAGATGATCCGTATGGGCATTTTGCCGACGTCATGCGGGGCGCGATGAGTACACATTCTCGTCAGGCCGTGAGCGGGCTGGGCGCGGTACTGGGTACGATGACCTCATCCGGCGTGAAGTTGGATGATTTCAAGCACGAAGTGCAAGATTATCTCGTGGCCGAGCTGCCGGGCACGCTTGGACTGCCGGAGCGCGAGGCTGCTGGCGCGATTTCCGGTATCTCTGACGTGGCAAACGGCGGAACGACGGGCACGGGACGGTTTCTTTTGCAAGAAGAGGAAGTGGAAGAAGCGGTGTGGTCTCTTGGTAAAGGATTAAAAGCGGGAGATCGCGTACTGGCGATGCGGGTGAATGGCGGTAACGACATTGTGGTGCTGTGTAAGGTGGTGAGTGCGCATGCCTAGTTTGTTTCCGGAAACGGGTGTGGTCTGGGGAGATGAGGAGGATCTGTCGGGGGCGGCTTCGGATGAGGTACGCTTTGGACGGAGCTGGCGATTCGATTACGATGCAGGGGATTTTGTACTGACCCCAAGTGGTAAAGTCGCTGCGGCTGGTGGGCATGAAGCCTGGGTACAGTGGTGCATTAAGGCCGTGAAAACTCCACGTTACAGACATGTGATCTATTCCCGGAACTATGGTTCGGAGCTGGAGGATCTGGTGGGGCAGGGCGACAGTCGGGGTGTGATGGAAAGTGAGATTACCCGGATGGTAACGGAGACGTTGCTGACTGATCCACGCACGGATTCGGTAGACCAGTTCACGTTTGATTGGAATCGGGAGCAGTGCATGTTCTCGTGCCGGGTGGCGAGTGTACAGGAAGAGATGTTTATTCTGGAAAGTGAGGTGATCTGACGGGATGGCTGAAATTCCGCGTTATTTGGAGGACCAGACGGAGGAACAGATTATGCAGCGCATGCTGGATCGTCTGCCCGCGGATCTGGATAAGTCGGAAGGATCGTTTCTGTGGGATGCGGAGGCTCCGGTTGCGTTTATGCTGTCTGAAGCGGCTTTGTGGGCGCAGGAATTACTTCGGCGAGGGTTTGCGAGTACTGCTGCGAGTAGTGATCCGAATTTTCGTTCGGAAGAGCTGGATCTACGGGCAGGAGAGCACGGCATCACACGGCGGGCTGCGGTGGCGGCACAAGGTTCGGTGAGGTTCATGGGTACGCCGGGGAAAGTGGTGCCTGCTGGAACGGTCGTGGCTACGCTCGCGGATGAAGTATCTGCAGAAGCTTCGCTCGAATATGAGACGGTGGGCCGAGTGGAACTGGATGCAGAGGGCTTTGGGGTGGCAGGCGTGCGAGCGCTTGTTGCTGGAAAAGAGAGCAATGTGCCTGCGGGCACGGTAACTGTGTTGTCTACACCTGTAAGTGGCGTGACTTCTGTCACGAACGTTGAGGTGATTAAAGGCGGTGCAGATATTGAGGCCGATACGGCGCTGCTGGAACGCTTTTATGCCAAAGTGCGCAATCAGGGGACAAGCGGCAACAAATCGCAATATGTACAATGGGCCAGTGAAGTGCCGGGTGTTGGTGCAACGCGTGTGATTCCGTTATGGCAGGGGCCAGGCACGGTGGGATTGTATCTGCTGGATACGGACAAACGTGCTGCGGGTACCGATCTGGTGGCAGCTGTGCAGAAGTATGTCGATCCAACGCAGGATGGACAGGGCGAAGGTGTTGCGCCGGCGGGGCCAGTGGTGTCCGTGATGCCAGCTGAGGAAGTGCCGATGAATATTCAGGTAAAGCTGACGCTCGCAAGTGATGCAACGTTGGCTGATGTGCGAGCATTGATCGAACGCGGGGTGACCGCGTATCTGAAACAGTTGGCTTTTGCCGATCCGCTCGTGCGTTACACCCGTATTGCCGCGATCTTGTTGGATATTCCGCCCATTATCGACTATTCGGAGCTTACCGTGAATGGTGTGAGCGACCAGAATATTGAGATGACCGCGAGTCAGGTAGCCGTACTGGGGACGGTGGATGTGTATGAGTAGTGTTGGGCAGATGGTGGATGAGGAAGTAGTTAGGGAGTTCGGAGAGCAAGGAAGATTGGGAGAAATACGCCAATCTGGGTTGGATTTGGTGAGCGAGACGCTCCATGATGATGTGCAAGGAAGGGAGGGGACAGGGCATGAGTGCTCCTTCTACTGTAGATGTTGGACTGACGAGTGAGAAAGGGCGAGAGCTGTTCTCGTATTTGCCCAGGTATTATGAGACTTCTCGTGTAATGCAAGCCGATATGCAGGCCAAAGGCACTGAGATGGATCTGCTGTACCAGGCGTTGGATGAGACGTTAGAGCAGTTTTTTGTCCGTACAGCGACGTGGGGGCTAGACTTCTGGGAAGAAGAGCTTGGCATTGAGACGGATCGTCTCAAACCTGTGGAACAGAGGCGTGCCGTAGTGGAGTCGAAGCTGCGTGGTGCCGGAAAGTTTTCGGGGAGACTGGTTGCAAATGTGGCTGAGGCGTATGCAGGGGGCAAAGTGGATGTAACTTTTCAGCCGGAAGCATGGAGTTTTACGGTGAGCTTTGTGGATACGATGGGCATCCCGCCCAATATCGATGATCTCAAACGGGCGATTGAAGAACTGAAACCGGCTCATATGGCCGTGGAATATGAGTATCGCTATCTGATCTGGGACGATTTGGACAAGAAGCAGAAGACATGGGATGAACTCGACGCCGCGTCACTGACGTGGAATGAACTGGAGGTGTGGGCGTAATGCCACAGGAAACAGATCGACTAAAATTACCTCTTCCCTTGGGGAATGAGAATGTGACTCGGGAGAGTATTAACGGGATTTTTGAAAAGATTGACGCAGGTGTGGCGACACATGATGAAGTCGAAGTTTTACGCCAATTGATGAGTGAGATGGATATCCCGGATGCATCCCTTACGGTAAAAGGTAAGGTTCAACTATCCGATGCAATTAATGATACTTCGACAGATAAAGCCGCCACACCAAATGCAATTAAGCAAGCTTATGATTTGGCAAATGAGAAACAAAACGCTATTAAGCTTGTCAATAACTTTGCTACACCTGAGGCAGCAATTACATTATACCCTGAGGGGATATCTGTATTTTATGTTGGTGGAGGTGCAGGTGGGCAAGGGTTGGCTTGGAAGACAGCAACGGGGGCAAACGAATCTTTTGGGTATGTCGAAACTGTAAAGGTAGGCACAGGGGGCTATCAGACATATACAGAGATGTATTCTGGCACCGATCCGGCTAATCAGACTAACAACAAGCATTACAAGCGTAACAAACGTGACAGCAACATATCATGGCAACCGTTCGAACGAGTTCTTGATGTGGATGACTACAACGCAATAGTAGCTTATGTGGATGAATCTAACCTATGGGGGGCGTTATAGATGAAGGGAACACCAGTCGTAGCATTCGCCGGGGGACTAACCACTAGTTTAACCACCGTCTATACAGGCAAGGTAGGCAAGGTCTTCACTATCAAGTCAATCATTGTATCCAATAATAATAGCGGTCCGATGAAGTTCACCATTTACAGTGGAAATTACCCTATCACTTGGGCTGCTACTATCCCCGGTTCTGGTTCTTTAGTAATTCCGGTAGTTGACCAAGTTGTTTTGCCTGGAGAAACAATACAAGTGAGATGCGACAGCGGATTGGTGAATAATGTAACCATGCGTATAAGCGGAATCGAAACAGACGGATTATTGAGCGGTTTGGGGTTGAGGGTTTCGAGACAATTCACAAACAACACGTACAAAGTTTTTTCAAGTCCAGGAAAAAAGAGAATCCTTAAATCTATGGTCATTTGTAATTTGTCCGGGGAAACACCGGAAGTGCGGATTATGGTCGGAGATTATTCGAGCGGATACACCTTCAACAATGACCTGGCAACGTTCTATAAAATCTTGCCGTATCAAACAATCATTGTTCCGTTCATGGATGCAGTAATTGATAGTAACGAGACGTTAATCGTTACACAAGTAGCATCTAATCAACAACTTGTGGTCCATGTTGTAACAAAGGATGTGTAATAATGCCGACACTTGATAGTTACTCATTGAATAATTATAGGTTGGATGGTCCAGATAAGGGAAGGAAGTTTGCTTCAGGGTTTGGATATAACTTAGGTAATAAAAGATTTCTTTACTCAGATGGAACTGCATTTACCTGCGGATATATAAGTGTTACCAATCTGGATTTTTTACCATCGCAAATCATTATCACTTTTCATGATGATGAGGATTTTATATTGGGTTATAATTCCAAAAGAATAGATAACGGCTATCCTGTGTACAACGGGTATAGATGGACAAGCACAGGAACAATGTGGGTTGATTTCCGAGTAGAGGACAAAAGCGCTGGCAGAACTTATATCACAAACGGTGGATTTCAGGTACCGTTGCCATATTTTGAATTGACATCAAGTCCATTTTATTGGAGGGCATACGAATAATGAATATTGGGATTAGAATTATATACGATCAAGACGGTGAGATCATCTATCGAGCTGGTGAAATACAAGGTGATGTACTTCCGAGGAAGGAAATCACTGAACTACATTACATCGATTTGGAGTATGGGGCAATCGATTATCACACTCATCGAATTGTCAGTATCGATCCTGCTACGAAACAACCAGTTTTAGAGGAGCTTCCCATTGTCGAAACACCAGAACAGCAGAAAATAAAAGAATTGGAAGAACAGATTTTGTTGTTAGCCAATGAAAATACAGGAGGGATCTTGTGATGGTAAATGAAGTTGTGGTACGTATTGCAGCAGAAAGAATCTTGAATAAAGGACTTAATCCAAAGACCAGCCAAGTATACCTGCTTGATGACATCACCAATGACGACTACCGTCAAGCCGTTGAGAATTACATTTTGTCAAAAACCGAAGGAGTTTAACAAGCGTACCTACGTGGTGCGCTATTTTTATGCCCTGTGGAGCAGCTGGTATTTAAAAACCAAAGTGAGGTGAAACCATGGAACGATGGGACACCCTATGGAAATGGGGAATTGCACTCATGAGCAGCTCAGTAACCTACTTCTTCGGAGGTTGGTCAGGCGTACTCGGCGTATTGCTTGTGTTCGTCATCCTCGACTACCTAACCGGCATCGCGGCGGCGGGCATGAGTGGCAAGTTAGAGAGTAATGTTGGGATGTTTGGCATCGCACGAAAGGTATTTATATTTGCAATGGTATCGGTGGCTCATCTGGTGGACGGTGTTCTGGGAGACGGACATTTGTTCAGAGATGCGGTCGCCTTTTTTTATATCGCAAATGAGTTGTTGTCCATTATCGAAAACGGAGGGAAGTTGGGCGCACCCATTCCGCCAGTAATTCGGCAAGCCATTGAAGTGCTTAAGGGAAAAGGGGGATCCGGGGGGATCTCAGGTGACTATACTCCTGATTCCAGAGAATCTTTTGTACAGTCAGATCATGAGGGCGTTGATCAACAGATTAGAGATGAAACGAAGTAAAGGCTCAGCATTCATTCCAAATTGTCCTGTGGCAAGATATAGAGCACTACAGAGTCGGAAGTCTGCACCATTAGTCTACAAGTAGTGAAAGAGACGGAATCGATTCTGAAGAAGCGGAGCGGTCGCCTTTGTCTCTAAATTTTAACCATTAGAATAATAAATCATAAAAATTTGGAGACAACAGCGATCATAAGAACGATCCGTATCTGGAACGGTCGCGTACCGGTTTGATATTTTTTCCTAAGATGATAGATACTCATTGAACATAGCTATTACCATCAACAAGGGACACGCACACAAGCAACTCCTAGCTCAACCGCATTAACTATATACAAACGGCAATTTGCCGCATAAAGGGTGTGAGAAACATGCAAACGAGAAGTTCGGGCAACACACAGGGCATTGACGTCTCCCGATACCAGGGCAATATTGACTGGGCCAAAGTGAAGGCGAGTGGCATGACATTTGTGTTCATCAAGGCAACTGAGGGACAGACATATACCGATCCGAATTATCAGAAAAATGTAACCGGTGCACTTGCAGCGGGCATGCTGGTCGGAACATATCACTTCTTCCGCGCGACATCTACCGATGGTGCCAAGGCAGAAGCGGCGCATTATGCTAATACACTTAACAAAGTTGGAGGCGCCAAGGCACTACAGCTGCCACCCGTCATGGACTACGAGAACAATCCCGGCAACCTGAGCAAAGCACAGATGAATACAGTTGCCAAAGCTTTTTTGACCGAATTACAACGTCTGACAGGTGTAAAACCGATCATATACACGGGCAATTCATTTGCCGGGAATTTTGACACATCACTCAGCTCATACGATCTGTGGATCGCGCGTTACAGCAACACTCGTGTACCGGACGACCAGCCGGCATGGAAGCGTTGGACGTTCTGGCAGTATACGGATTCAGGCAAGGTGAATGGCATTAGTGGCAACGTGGATATGAATGAATTCGAGGGAACAGCGGCACAACTCAGAGCAAGATACGCAGCAGCCACTCCAAAACCACCGGAGCCATCCAATCCAACGAATCCAAGTCATCCGAATCCACCAACCGTACCACCGAAAGGGGGCGAACCGATGACAGCCGAAGAGAAAGCAGCGTTTGATGCGCTCAAATCCCAGGTCGATAAACTGCAGGCGCGTCAGCAAATGGAAGTTCCAGTATGGGCAAAGGCAGCTGTGGATGCAGCTCTGGCATATGACACCAAAAATCCATTGTTCAGCATCGATAATGGGGCGAGTTATGATTTTTACCGTTTTATTACCGTGATGCATCGCAGAGGTTTGTTTAAAAAGTGAGCTGATTCTTAGCAAAGTAGAATGTTGATTTTATATAAATGTGGATTGAGTGGAGAAGGAACACGAGACGCTTTTTGTCGAACTGTGTTCCTTTTTTGTGTTTTGTGTAAGTAATATTAACGCATATAATAAAGTTGAAGACTTATGTCTGTAAATCTCTTGTCTAATTGATTAATGTGATGTAAAGTAAGTTACACGAAATTGTTTTTCACCACAGTTTATTTACACAATCCTCCTCATCATGACAAAACCATAACATACGTAGTTATTGTAATGTCTCCCTGCTGTACAATCCAACATCTCAAGATGACTCGTTCATACGTTTTACACATCCAATCTACAAGATAAATCCACCATCATAAACAACTTACACATCTAAACAACCTAGCCTATGTTGAGTTTCTTTCGTCCTTATTGCAAACGATACCTAGTCCAGCTCCCACACTTCATGCTCCAAGTCGACACGCTCAAGGAACAGACGTTATTGGTACCCAGCAGCGTAGTATCCATATGCCTATTTATATATTGAATCCACTGACTTGAACTTGCTCTTACGAGTCCGTAACCATTCGCTGTTACTTATTGACCTTAGTTCAAATAAATCGCAACAATCTCATTCACTTGCATAGATTCATCTCACAAGATACTTCTTTCGTTGTACGATTTCTTTTTCTATAAAAGAAATCGTACATATCCGTAATCCATGTGCATGATGATCTGACTTTACTTATATCCATTATTCTGTCTCCATGCTGTTTTTAAATTTTATATTTTTGCCTTACTTTTCCCGGAACTTTAATTCAGGTATCACAGGCACCTAAAGCCTTTCATTGATACAAGCAAGCACCGAACCAATGGCTATCATTGAAGTTTTTTCATGCCAGCATCACACACATTATGAGACAGGGAAGGGTGTTGTACGTATGCGAATGAGAAAGAAATGGATGTCCGGTTTTTTGACTCTGGCTTTGAGCACCGTTTTGGTGTTGTCAGGCTGCTCTAGCAATGAGGGGGCTGGGAATTCGCCTGCTCCGGCGGAGGGCAGCGAGCCACCAGCCGAAGTGACGGAAGCACAGGATACGATGATTATGGGCCGTGGTGGGGATTCCGTAGCACTGGACCCGGCGATTGTAACCGATGGGGAGTCGCTGAAGATTGGGCATCAGGTGTTTGATTCATTGCTGGACTACAAGGAAGGTGGAACAGAGGTCGTTCCTGGACTAGCAGAGAGCTGGGAGATTTCGGCGGATGGACTCAAGTATGTGTTTAAGCTGAAGTCCGGTGTGAAATTCCATGATGGAACTGATTTCAACGCAGAGGCTGTTGTGTTCAATTTTAACCGCTGGGGTGATCCGGCTAGTGAATATAAATTCGAAGGAGATTCCTTCGATTATTACGACTCCATGTTTGGTCCAGAGGACGGACGTGTGATCAAGGAAGTGACGGCGACGGACGAGACTACGGTGGAGTTCACATTGAACCAACCACAAGCGCCTTTCCTGCAAAATATTGCGATGACGCCATTTGGCATTGCCAGCCCAACGGCGATTCAGGAGAAAAAAGAAAACTTCAAGAGCGAGCCTGTGGGCACCGGCCCATTTGTATTCAAAGAGTGGAAGCGTAACGACTCCATCACCCTGGAGAAAAACGCGGATTATTGGAAAGAAGGACTGCCAAAGCTGAACAAGGTGATCGTGCGTTCGATTCCGGATAACACGGCTCGTTTCAATGCCCTGCAAAACGGCGAGATTGATGTCATGGAAGATCTGAACCCGGACGATCTGTCCATCCTTGAAGGCAACAGCGAGTTGCAGAAGATCGAGCGTCCACCGTTCAATGTGGCGTATATCGGCTTTAACTTCAAGAAGAAACCATTTGATAATGTCAAAGTCAGACAAGCCCTCAACCATGCGGTGAACAAGCAGGCCCTCATTGATGCGTTCTTTGCTGGACAAGCTGAGCCTGCCGTGAACCCAATGCCGCCAACGCTGTGGGGATACAACGATACCATTGAGGATTACCCATATGATCTGGAAAAAGCAAAAGCTCTACTCGCCGAAGCTGGATTCCCTGACGGATTGCCTGATCCGGTAACCTTCTATGCAATGCCGGTATCCCGCCCGTATATGCCTGATGGCAAGAAGGTAGCGGAAGCGATCCAGGCTGATTTTGAGAAAATTGGTGTGACTACAAACATCGAATCCCCGGAATGGGCGACGTATCTGGATGATGCCAAGGCCGGGGAGAAAGATGATATCTACATGCTCGGCTGGACAGGTGACAACGGGGATCCGGATAACTTCCTGTACACTTTGCTGGACAAAGACGCCATTCCGGGCAATAACCGCAGCTTCTATGTCAACGAAGAGTTGCATGTGTTGCTGACCGATGCGCAGAAAGAAACAGATCAGGAGAAACGTGCCGAGCTTTACAAACAAGCGCAGGCAATTATCAAGGAAGACGCACCGTGGATTCCACTTGTGCATACCACCCCAATTCTGGCGGGTAAATCGAACCTGAAAGGTTTTGTACCATCTCCGCTGGGTAGTGAATCCTATGCCGGGGCCTACTTCGAATAGCGTAGAGGGAAGTTGAATCTGAATATGCATCTAACGCATTAACCATTCTTTCTATCAAAGCGCTGGTGAGACGAAATGCTTGGCAGAACCCACATCCGGACGTAACTATCCAAAGCATGCGTTTTTGCCGGCGCTTTTTATTTTGCACGATATGTCGAAGGCAGGTGAACAGGATTGAACAGCTATATTGTCAAACGTGTGCTTGTGTTGCTGCCCGTACTGCTGGGCATGACTCTGATTGTCTTTTCCATCATCCACGCCATTCCGGGTGACCCGGCCGAGACCATACTTGGGCAAAAGGCAACTGAACAATCCAAGCAGGCCCTTCGTGACCAGCTCGGTCTGGATAAACCCTGGTTCCAGCAATATTTCGCCTACTTGGGCGATTTGCTCAAAGGTGACCTGGGAACGTCTATCCGCACCAAGGTGCCTATTGCCCAGGAAATTGTGCCTTATCTGACAGCAACCCTTGAATTAACGATGGCGAGTATGTTATTTGCTGTCATTATTGGGGTGAATGCCGGTATTGTCAGTGCATGGAAGCACAACTCCTGGTTTGATTATTGCTGTATGGTCATTGCTTTGGTGGGTGTATCCATGCCGATCTTCTGGCTCGGTCTGATGGAACAATGGCTGTTTGCGAACAAGTTGCAGTGGCTGCCTTCCATTGGACGAATGAATGCACGTGATCCGGTGGAAGCCATTACGGGCTTGTATGTGCTGGATACGATGATTGCCGGACGCTGGGATCAGTTGTGGACCGTAATCAAACATTTGTTACTCCCGAGTATTGCGCTTGGTACGATCCCGATGGCCGTTATTGCTAGAATGACACGTTCCAGCATGTTGGAAGTGATGAGTTCCGATTACATTCGTACTGCAAAGGCGAAGGGACTGGGGCCGTTTTTTGTTGTATATGGACATGCACTTAAAAATGCTTTTATTCCAGTACTTACGGTTATCGGCATCCAGACCGGATCGTTGCTCGGGGGTGCGGTATTGACCGAGACGATCTTTGCTTGGCCTGGCGTGGGACGTTATATATATGAAGCGATTAGTTCGCGGGACTATCCGGTGATCCAGAGTGGCATTCTGATCGTGGCGTTTTTTTTCGTGGTGATCAACCTGATTGTAGATTTGCTCTACGCCGTGTTTGATCCTCGTATTAGTTATAAATAGGGACTCAATAAAGAACCAATCTGCAGAAGCGAAGCTAAAAGCTTTCTAAAAGAAAGCTATATCGGAAGCATAGGCTGCGCATTTATCACCGGATTTTCGCCTTTAAATGGGTGAATCAATATAATCTGGGTATAACAGCGATCAGAAGATGATACTGCAATCGTAGTGCTTGAGTGTAATAGAACTCGTTGATCTTTTGTTATATTCATATCCAAGAAAGGAGACGCCGCATGGCCAAATTATCGACCAATACCGGACCATCCATTGACGCTGCGTCGGCGAGCACATCCGGTCCATGGCGGGAAGCGTGGAGAACGTTTCGGAAAAATCGGCTTGCGCTTGCTGGTCTGATTATTATCGTATTTTTTATCCTGTTGGCCTTCCTCGCGCCATATACCGCACCTTACGATTACAAGGAACAGGTGCTGGTGGATCGGCTTCAGGCCCCTTCGGCAGAGCATTGGTTTGGTACGGACGATCTGGGGCGTGACGTATTTTCCAGAGTGCTGCACGGGGCGCGTATTTCCTTGTGGGTGGGCTTCTTCTCCGTCATTGGTTCCATTATCGCGGGTACGTTGCTTGGTCTGATTGCCGGATTTTATGGAAAATGGGCGGACATGCTTATCTCGCGTTTATTTGATATCTTGCTCGCATTTCCCGGGATTTTGCTAGCCATCGCCATTGTGGCAATATTGGGCCCGTCGTTGCAAAATGCACTGCTCGCCATCGCCATCGTGAACATCCCGACCTACGGAAGATTGGTGCGCTCACGGGTACTCAGCTTGAGACAGGAGGAATTCATTACGTCGGCACGGACACTCGGAGCGGGCAACGGGCGAATCTTGTTTCGCCATATCTTGCCTAACAGCCTTACTCCGTTGATCGTGCAGGGTACACTTGGAATTGGGACTGCGATCATCGAAGCTGCAGCACTCGGATTTCTGGGCATGGGCGCGCAACCACCCGACCCGGAATGGGGTAAAATGCTGTCGGACTCCCGTCAGTTTATACAAAAAGCCCCGTGGACGCTGATTTTCCCCGGCGTTTCCATTATGTTGACCGTTCTCGGCTTCAACCTCATGGGCGATGGACTACGCGATACCCTTGATCCGAAAATGGCGAAAAAGTAGAAGAGTCTAATTCTAATCGTAACGCTAACTTCTGCTTCAACTCTAACGAACCTACGAGGTTCTATTTTACGATTTCCAGACAATTTCCCAATCTAACGAACTTCACACACGCTATTAGGTGAAAAACTTTCGAATGTGCTCAATAGATTGGCTAGAGGCGAGCAATAGCGTGTCTACGATTCGTTAGCTTACGAAAACCTCCCAAAAAGGCCAATTAACGTCTTTGAAGTTCGTTAGCGCGTGACTACCTTGCTGCTCAGGACATTCAAGCAACCACAATACCAAGGTACCAACATACTAATATCCCAACGTACCCATACATCAGTCTCAACACAGTAAGGCCGAGGATACTCCAAGGTACATTGGATGGATATGTTTTAACGCTATCTACTATATCAACAGACACATCACAATCTTTCACCATGCCGGTTCGAACTTTGGTTCGAACCGGCTTTTGTTTTACCTGCGGGATTACGGTAAAATGATTGGTGATGTGCATAAGTTGAAGGGTTATTCGATCTTTTTGTTAAAATAACCGCCTGCGTATTGACACCCAATTTTCCCATATGTTATATAAAAGGAAGGGTTTAGCACTCCGATCATTAGAGTGCTAACAAATGATATTTTTACTATACGCCTACATATGGAATGATTCTGTTTTTGAAAATAGATATTGAATCTGAGTAGGACATGCGAAGCCAAGGTGCGCAACAGAACCGGAAGAAGCTAAATGTTTGCTTAATCAACAGAATCCATTTAAATAGAAGGATCTAATCCTCAAACAAGTTCCTGATCAAATGCAAAAGTAGTGCAGGGGACGAAATCGATTTGGAGGAAGCGAAGCGTTCGCCTTTATCACCGGATTTCTCCCTTTTTAAAAGGGAATCAAAGAAATCTGGGGATAACAGCGATCCGAAAAACGATTCGTAACCGGAACGGCTACATTGCAGAACATCATGCATTTTGAAGATTAGCCAATCTATTGGATCTGATGATCTAGCGTTTAAGCTTCAAATGATTTTCTGGCATCCGTAAGTTTTGTATGAAAAACTCAAGGATTTACTTTCTATTTTCAATCAAATCATTCGATATCCCAATTTGAAAGGAGTCAAACCACTCATGGCTAAAAAAGAATTCCAGGCTGAATCCAAACGTTTGCTGGATATGATGATCAACTCCATTTACACCCAAAGAGAAATCTTTTTGAGAGAATTGATCTCCAACTCCAGTGACGCCATTGATAAAATTTATTACAGAGCACTGACGGACGATTCGCTCGTTTTCAACAAAGAGGACTACTTCATCAAGCTCACGATCGACAAAGAAAACCGCACCCTCACACTGACAGATACCGGAATTGGGATGACGCAGGAAGAGCTGGAGAACAACCTGGGGGTTATCGCGAAGAGTGGTTCCTTGGCGTTCAAGAAGGAAAATGAGGCTAAAGACGGCCACAACATCATCGGACAATTCGGGGTTGGTTTCTACTCTGCATTCATGGTGGCGGACAAGCTGACCGTAACAAGTAAAACGCTGGGCAGTGACGAGGCTTGGAAATGGGAGTCCGAAGGCGCGGATGGCTACACGATCACACCAGCTGAGAAAGATTCCGTAGGTACAGAGATCGTCCTGACGATCAAAGAAAATACCGAAGAAGATTCATATGACGAATTTTTGGAAGAGTACCGCCTGAGATCCATCATCAAGAAATACTCCGACTTCATTCGCTACCCGATCAAGATGGATGTAACGGGTCAACGTCCGAAAGAGGGCACGGAGAATGAGTTTGAGGAATATCAAGAAGAACAAACCGTGAACAGCATGGTGCCGATCTGGCGTAAAAATAAAAGCGAACTGACCGAAGAAGATTACAATAACTTCTATATGGAAAAACGCTACGGTTTTGACAAACCGCTCAAACACTTGCATATCAGCGCAGATGGCGCAGTGGTATACAATGCAATCCTGTTTATTCCGGAGAATACGCCGTTTGACTACTACACGAAAGAGTATGAAAAAGGCCTTGAGCTATACTCCAACGGTGTATTGATCATGGATAAATGCGGGGATCTGTTGCCAGATTACTTCGGATTTGTTAAAGGTATGGTGGATTCGGAAGACTTGTCCCTGAACATCTCTCGTGAGATGTTGCAACATGACCGTCAGCTTAGCCTGATCGCGAAAAACATTAAGAACAAAATCAAGAGCCAACTGCAAAGCCTGTTGAAGGACGAGCGTGAGAACTACGAGAAGTTCTACCAAGCGTTTGGTCGTCAATTGAAATATGGAGTGTACAGTGACTATGGTGTGAACAAGGATACATTGCAGGATCTGCTGTTGTTCACGTCTTCCAAAGAGAGCAAACTCGTGAGCTTGGACGAATACGTCTCCAGAATGCCGGAAGATCAGAAGTACATCTACTATGCATCTGGTGAATCGATTAGCCGTATTGAGAAGCTGCCACAGATCGAGGGTGTTCTTGAGAAAGGGTACGAAGTATTGTACTTTACTGATGACATCGACGAGTTCGCAATCAAGATGATCACGAACTACAAGGAGAAAGAATTCAAATCCATCTCCAGTGGTGACCTGGGTATCGAAGATAGCGCGGACAAAGAAGAAACGGATGCTCAGGACAACGACAACAAAGAGTTGTTTGAAGCGATGCAAGCTCAATTGGCTGGTAAAGTCAAAGCGGTTAAAGCTTCCAAACGCCTCAGAAGCCACCCGGTATGTTTGTCCACTGAGGGTGAGCTGACGATTGAAATGGAGAAAATCCTGAAAGCTATGCCAAACAGCGAAAACGTACAAGCCGACAAAGTGCTGGAAATCAACGTGAATCACGATGTTTTCAAATCGTTGAAAGACGCTTTCGCGCAGGATCAGGAAAAGCTGAACCTTTACACAAGCCTGCTGTATCATCAAGCATTGCTGATCGAGGGACTGCCAATTCAGGACCCAGTAGAGTTCACCAACGATATCTGTAAGGTTATGGTTTAAACTTTCGCAATATCGCAGTGATATAATAACGGTGCACTGAATCAAAGTGATTGAATGTTCCATGCGGTTTCCGGGTGAAAGGCTCAGAGCTTATATAGCCTGGAAACTACAAAATACGGTTGCACCCACTATCTCCACCCCGACAGGGCGTTTCAGTCCTGTCGGTTTTTTTTGTTTTTTACCTACAACGGGGAGGGAGCGGGGAGGCAGACTATCATTGAAGCGATGGATGAACATCGTAATGAAATTCTTTAGCTTTTCAAAGTTTTGAAGAATTCCCCCTTATAGGGAATGTAATGTCATTTAGATTTGGTGTGAAAACAGCAAAAGTAGTGAAGGGGACGGAATCGATTCTGAAGAAGCGAAGCGTTCGCCTTTGTCTCCGGGTTTTTCCCTTAGTAAAGGGAATTCAGAAAACCTGGAGACAACAGCGATCATAAGAACGATCCGTAACCGGAACGGCTACGCAAACTGTATAAGTCACTTTTTTTCATCATTAGTCACGATAGTGTGAGTTCAATATGAATCATTGTCATTTAGATGCACGGATGATAGTCTGGCAGGGTATAATAAGAGAAGATGACTGTTCATTACAAGTTGATGTAAGAAGAGATGACAATCGCAGACAGGTTTTACTTTTCGAAACCACAGATGTTGTGTATAATCACTCAAAATAGAGACAGTCGGCTAGGAGTGATCCCCATGCAATGGAACGATCTGAGAGAACATAGACAATATCCTGAATTAACCAAATTGGATGGATCTCGTGCAGCGTATGAACGGGACTATTCCAGACTCATTCATTCACCGACCTTCCGTCGGTTACAGGGCAAATCGCAGGTGTTTGGCGCAGGAACGGGTGATTATTATCGTACTCGTTTGACCCATTCCCTGGAGGTGGCACAGATTGCACGAGAGGCTGCCCGAAGTCTGATTCGCCGTTTTCCCGAGGTAGACTGGGACCGCGCGGACAACCCTGGCCTTATTATTGATTCAGAAGTGGTGGAGTGCGCTGCAATCGCACATGACTTCGGTCACCCGCCGTTTGGACATAAAGGTGAAGAAGTATTGGATGGTATTCTGGATGACCTCATTAACACCGAGGCTAAGAAAATCATGAAAAAAAGCCGCAGTGCCAAAGTTCCCAAGGTGGAGTCTGAAGTCCGTGCCGAGTTAAAACGAAAATACGAGCATTTTGAAGGCAATGCACACAACTTCCGTCTCATTATGCACTTGGAGAAACGTGAAGATATCGACGGACTGAATCTGTCTGATGCGGTATTACTAGGGATAAACAAATATCCGTACCCTGGGACAGAGAGCAAAAAAGGCATGTATCATCATGAGTGGCAATATATTCGGGAGATCCGTGATCGCTGGAACGTGCCGGCAGGCAAGAAGACGCTGGAAGCACAGCTGATGGACCTTTGCGACGATATTGCGTACTCCTCACATGACCTCGAGGATGGCATCAAAGCAGGTAAAATTGAAGTACATGAGCATTTCCTGCAAGATCCGCATGTGAATCGACTGATTGTGGATAAAATTACAACGCTGGAGGATCTGTTCTGGAACGGATGGACCCGAGAAGCGATTGGGCAAAAGGTAGAAGAGGTCCTCGCTTCGTTCCTGCGCATCTGGAATGAGAAGATGCCGTTCTGCGAGCATGATTACTCGCGTACCCGTCGTGAAGTGAAAGCCTATTGGGTGAGCTTTTTTGTAGGCAGCCTGGGCGTTATTGACGACGGCGACTGGAAGAAGGTAACTTTTGTCCGTGAAGGGGCTGAAGACCTTGATATGCTGCGTACGGTGAGTGTGCTCAAGAGTTTTGCCTGGGTGACCATGATTCGTGACCTGCGTGTACAGCGGCTACAGAAGCGCAGTGAGTGGATGATTAAGCGATTATGGGATGCATTCCTCGATCCGGAAACGTCCAAATCGATTATTCCATCCGACTGGCTGCAGCGGTATGAGAAGGATCAAGCCAAAGCCCAGCCGATCTGGACTTGGGAACACATGGTGATCGATTATATCGCAGGAATGACGGATGCATTTGCCGAGAAAATATATAATGAACTCTACGGTCTGAAGGTGGGTTCGATCTACGATCTGGATTAAAATTAACCGATATAAAGGGAGATGAGACGCGTGGCTAAGCGAATGAGTGAGATGTTCAGTCTGGGCGTACTTGACCTTGTGCCAAGGTTAAACGATGCCACAGCGGAACAGGCACTTCAACAATCGCTGACACTTGCGCAACATGCCGAGGCTTGGGGATACGCCCGATACTGGACATCAGAGCATCATGATATGGCTGAACTGGCATCGGCCTCTCCCGAAGTACTGTTATCGCACATCGGAGCAAGGACAACAACGATCCAACTTGGCTCTGGTGCGGTCTTGTTGCCGCACTATAGCCCACTCAAGGTTGCGGAGTCGTTCCGCCTGCTGGCTGCGCTCTATCCGGGGCGTATTGAGCTTGGGCTCGGACGTGCTCCTGGCGGTGGACCTCATGCCACGATGGCACTCAGTGGCAATTACTTGCAGCATGTGTCCAAGCTGCCTGAATCGCTCGCAGCACTCACAGAACTGCTCGAAGACCGCTACATGTACGAGGATCATCCCGTGACAGCTCGTCCGATTCCCAAGCTTCCGTTATCACTCTGGATGTTGGGAACTAACGTGAAGAGTGCAGAATTTGCGGCACGGTTTGGCATGGGATATGTCTTTGGTCAATTCATGAGTGATGCCGATGGTACAGAGGCTGTAAGGCGATACCGAGAAGGATTTATTCCTAGTGCAACGATGAAGGAGCCTGAAGTTATGGTGGCAGTCAGCGTATTGTGTGCCGAGTCAGAGACGGATGCTATGGCCTGGAGTCGTGATATGGCGGAGAGACGTAAAGCAGATGGGGAAGGACGTTCAACCGAGCCGAATTCAAGTGGTATCGCGGTCTCTAAGACGAAGGATGCAGCCGTTAGTGATCATAATGAATCGGTGCGGCACTATGCAGGTACAGCTGAGCAGGTATGGGCACGATTGCAACAGGTGAGTAACAGGCTGGATACGGAGAGGTTGCTTCTGGTTACGGCAGGACCAGATTATGAGCGCAGGTTGGATTCATATCGATTGCTGGCTGAGCATAAGACGCAATACTGAACTAGGCTGATCACTTTATGATGTTAGCCGTTGAAATCCGAACAAACCGAAGAGCTGCAGATCGGGACTTTACCGTATGCTGCAGCTCTTCGGTTTGGACTTTGTCAAGATTCAACAATCTTTTACAAAACCAAGCATCTTAATGACAAAATAATGTTATAATACTTTACGTCTATTTTCCTATCGATATAATATAGATAAGTTCTTTTGACAAGAGGTCAAAAGAAGGGGAAAACAATGACAAAAGCACCTGAATTCGGGATGACCGAAGAGGTCAAGGGGGAAATCATATGTTCAGCAGATTCAAGATCAAGAGTATCGGTCTGCGTATCAGCATCGCGTTCTACTTGTTAATCCTCTGTTTAATTATTTTGAGTGTCACGATTGTCACCCGGATGAATTCAATTGAAACCAATACTAACGAAATTACGAACAATTGGATGCCATCAATCCAGCAAATTAATCGGTTAAATTATACCACAGAGCATGTCCTGTCACTGAGTTATCGTCACTTTGACGCGGATGAAACAGACAAGGCATTTTTGTCAGAAGAGCGTACCAAGTATATTCGTGAAACGACACAGGCGATTAAAATCTATGATCAGCAAGAGAAGTCTGCGGATGAGCTCGAACACTGGACTGCGTTCAAGAACAAATGGGAAGCATATCTCAAGATTAATACGCAATCGATCAAGCTGAGTGATGAGGGTCAGACACAGCTGGCGAAGGAAGTATCTGATAAAGGTGCTGATTCCTTTGACACCATGCAAGTCGATCTAGATTATCTCGTGGAATATAATCAGGAACAGTCCAATCTTGCGGCGGCCCAAACAATCAGATCGGTGCAGGATGGTAGATTAATCATCATTATTGGCGTTCTTGTCATGATTGTCATTACAGCGATCAGTATTCCGATTATCCGTTCACAGGTCGTGAAACCACTGCTACGTGTCATTAGTGCGGTGAAACTGATTGCAGAAGGCCAATTGAATGTTCAGGACATACATACCAAACATGAGGATGAAGTCGGTGTTCTGGCCAAAGCGGTGAATGACATGAAAGGTAACCTGACTTCCATGGTTCTGAGCGTCAGACGAATTGCGGAAGCTGTCAATCTGCAAAGTGGGGAACTGGCAATATCCTCAGAAGAGGTTAAGATTGGTAGTCGCCAAATTGCTGTGACCATGGAAGAGTCAGCCAAGGCCGCAGAGAGCCAGGCAGAGACAGCCGTGGAATCAGCCCGGACAGTTGAAGCGTTGAATGATCACATTCAAAATCATACGGAACAAGGCAGCCAGCTGCGCGTCATGTCGGATCTTGTACTGAAACAAGGGCTGAATGGTCGCAAGGCGATGGAACAGTCGGTGCAGCAGATGCAACAGATTTCCGGTTCGGTCTCGGCTTCCATGGACAAAATGGAACGGTTGAATCGTAAAAATGAAGATATTTCCAAACTGGTTCAAGTCATTCATGACATTGCACGCCAAACCAATCTGCTCGCATTGAATGCCTCCATTGAGGCAGCACGTGCGGGAGAGAGTGGACGCGGATTCGCTGTAGTTGCATCAGAAGTGCGGAAGTTATCTGAGGCTGTGCAGACTTCGGTCGAAGAGATCACGGCGATTACCGAGGATATTCAGCAAGAGTCACAAGGGGTGGTTTCGGAATTACGTACGGGCGTTCAGGAGACCGAACTGGGTCAGGAACATGTGCTTGCTTCAGGTCAACTCTTCCGTACAATTAACGAATCGGTGGAAGGCATGGTTGGTGTCATCAGCACGATGACAGATGGACTGGCAGGCATGCAGGAAGCAAGCGGACGAATGAATGATTTCAGTCAGCAGATTTCCGCTGTTTCGGAACAATCGGCAGCGAGTGTGGAAGAAGTTTCTGCATCGGCGGAAGAGCAGGTAAGTTCCATGGAAACGATTAGCGGCAACATTCAAAGTCTGAAAGAATTATCGGAAGATTTGCTTACATCCATTGAAAAATTAAAAATATAACCTTCTTCTTATAATAGAAGAAGCTGGAATCACGCAGGCGGCAATTGGTGAGATATCAGTATGATATATGATCTGTTGGCCTATAAAGTTTGCTGGCAAGAATGATTAGGATTCCAATGTTATAATCTCAAAATAAAATAAGGTGTTCCTAAACAATGGGAACACCTTATTTTTTTCTTTCCAATTAGATACGTGTAAGGAAATGGATAGTTGTCTAGGAGCCTAACATTGTATACAATGACTACCTGAAGCAAACGTATGAGTCGTATTTGTTATGTCTTCAATGAGCTTACTATTTATATAGAAGAAACATGATTAATGAAGGAAGGAGAGGGGGATTTTGCCTGATGAAACACTTGGTATTTACGATACTTCTGGGAAACACCTCTACACTTTTGCTTGCCACGAGAACGAGCATGAATTATGCATGATGGAACTGAATACGCTGCTTGAACCGAGTTTGGAGATCCGTATGGATATGGGGTCGTATGTGTGGTCTGAACGATGTATTCCACCTGGACGGAGTCCTTTTATCCATGGCAGACTGGACGTGATCGGCGAAGGGAGCAGCGTGACTGATCTGCTTCCTCTTGCCAAAGATATTCATCTTTTGCCAGAAGAGACATTTAAGGTAGTTTGTCTGAAAGAAGGCGATCATGCCCCTGATTATGAACAGTCTCGCCAACTGGAAAAAGAAGTTGGTATGTGCATTAAGGGCAAGGCACAGATGAAACAACCTAAGGTGACTTTCGGCCTAATCCGAACAGGAGAAAAATGGATCTTGGGCCAGTGGACAGAAGCTGATCGATCTTGGCAAATTCATAGGCAGAAGCCGCAAAACTACTCGACTGGATTTGGCATCACGCTTGCGAGAGCGCTGGTTAATATTGCTGTTCCGAGAGTAGAAAACCATCGCTTGCTTGATCCATGCTGCGGTATGGGAACGGTTGTGATTGAGGCTTTATCCATGGGAATTGACGCAAAAGGTAACGATCTCAATCCGCTGGCTGTCCGAGGTGCGCGAATCAATCTGCCGCATTATGGATATGATTCAGATCGAATCACACTGGGGGATATGAATGAGCTGCAAGATTTGTATGATGCAGCAATTCTGGACATGCCTTATAATCTCTGCTCTGTACTTCCGGATGCTGAGCAACGAGCCATGCTGGAAAGTTTGCGCATATTGGCAAAACGGGCAGTGATTGTTTCCACAGAGTGGGTAGAAGAGCACTTGTTGGAAGCGGGATGGACTGTAAAAGAGTACCGAACAGTACATAAAGGCACGTTTATACGTCATATTTGGCTATGTATGTAAGCGTGAAAAACAAAAAAATCTACCTCTAGGGAAATTTCCAGAGGTAGATTTTTTTATTGCTTACATATCCATTGAACTAACCGTTTACACTAGAACGTAGAGGACAGAAAAAACTGAAGAAGCGGAGCGTTCGCCTTTATTCACAGATTTTCACTTTTATAAAAGTGAATCAAAAAATCTGGGAATAACAGTGATCGGAAGGTTGTTCTGTCATCGGAGTTGTAAGTCTAAATCTTTTTAGTTCAATGTATATCGTTGATCTGATTTGCACAATATTGCATGGGAACGGGTGTTTGTGTTAATATTTATGACTATAATCCACAAGGTTCACCGGCAGGGTATCGCCAGCGACGTAAGCTTCCAGATTTTTGACGAAAATATCGACTGCTCGATCCGCGTATTGCTCTGTACTTCCTGCGATGTGAGGAGTAATTAACACGTTATCCATGCCCCACAGCGGGTGGTCTGCAGGAAGAGGTTCTTCTTCGAACACGTCCAGTGCAGCGAAGGCAACTTGGCCGTTTTGGAGTGCATTCAGCAACGCTTCCGTTTTCACACTGGGGCCACGGCCTACATTGACGAAGCAGGCACCGGATCGGAACTGCTCAAATGCAGTTTGATCATATATATGTTTGGTTTCATCGGTTAGCGGTAAAATGTTAATTACATAATCGCCCTGGCTCAAGGCTTCATGTAAACCGGTCATGTCGTACATTTGGTCCACATTGGGGACATCCTTACCTGAGCGACGAACTCCGATCGTGCGCATGCCGAGTGCTTTGAGAATACGGGCTGTTTCCGTACCGATCTCACCTACACCAACGATGACCGCTGTTTTGCCATGCAGTTCCGGCAGTGGTTTGGCAGGAGCTTTCCATTCGGCCTGCTGTTGATGCAGCATGGCTTGTCTCAGCCAGCGACTGTGGGACAACATCATGCCCAGAATAATTTCGGTGATTGGAATCGCGTGAACTCCATTTGCACTAGTGACCTGAACGTTCTTTTGTTGCAAATCTGCGAAGGGGAGATTGTCCACACCAGCAGACCAGACCTGAACCCATTTCAACAGGCTGTCCTGTTTCAATGCATGTTCTGTGACGAGTGGGGACCAGCCGAGAATAATCTCAGCTTCTTCCAACTCAGCGGGGTCCAATTCCTTGGCTTTTCCGAATTTCAGGGTGTATCCTGGTGCAGCATTCTGAATGCGTTGTTGCTGTTCTTCAGATAGAGATGGAAAACATACAATTTTACCCATAATGTGTGGTCCTCCTGAGATAAATAGTTTGATGAGTTTGATAATTAAAGTGTATCAGATTTGGTGTTGGATGTGCATTTAGGTGGGAAATGCAGGAATCTAGCCTTATTTGCAAATGGTTATATTTGTGTCACTCTATACTTACCCAACTTGAAACGATATGTATAGTTATGAAATAATAGAGCGAACTTTAGAGAGGTGTATGCAATGAATAACCAATCACATCAGGATCATTCATCCCGACGGGAAAGATTGTTTGTAGCAATTCGTCTTCCTGTTGCTGTTCAGCAGTCTCTTCAGATGGATGCAAGGCTTGTACAGAACAAGCTAGATTTTCGTAAATGGACAGATCATAGAGATTATCATATAACCTTGCAATTTCTGGGGGATACGTTAGTTAGTGACATCGGGCACCTGCGAAAAGCATTGCGCTCAGCAGCAAGCGGATTTCAGCCGTTTGAACTTCAGCTTTCCGACTGGGGCACATTTGGACTTGAAGAAGCACCTAAGGTGCTTTGGAAAGGTGTTAGCGGAGAGGTAGAACACTTGTTTTCATTGCAAAAACAAATCGTGCAGGCGACTTCGCCCCTTGGGTATGAAGCTGAATTAAGACCTTATGCTCCCCACATTACCATTGCCAGAAAATATCTGGGACAGCTTCCAGGTAATGAAAATAAAGGGGTATCTGGAGTGCTTCCGGAACATTCCGCAGGTGCTAATTCATGGATGGTGGAGGACATTGTACTTTATGTGACAAGGCTGGGCCAATCGCCAATGTATGAGGTCCTGGACACGTTCTCTTTTTCCTGATAATCATTTTTATGCCATAAAATCACATTGACATAACGTTTATCCCTATGTAATATTAGCCATCGTTATTCAAATTCTTTTTTTTGGGTTACTTAGTTAAGGGAATTGTTTCGACAGGAGGAATCTTCGAATGAACATTATAAGCAAAAATCGTTGGGTAGCACCGATGTTATCAGTGCTGCTTGTATGTATAGTGGGGGTAAATGTCGTTCAGGCGACGGGGAAGTGGAATGAAGCTAGTGATAGTAAACAGATGACCGAACTTGCGGCTTCTGTGCAAAATAACCAAACATCTACGCAAGAAGAGAGGCGTATGATGGAAGATGGGACAAGTCTGTCCTCTAATCTGTCTGCCCAAACCGTAGCGTGGACTGAATCTCTGCCAGCAAAGAACTGGCTTACGACTGCTCAAGAAGAGCAGGAACTGCAAGAAGCCAAGGCCAAGAACAAAGCTAGAGCGGTAGCTGCGGCCAAAGCCAAAAAAGAAGCTGCACTGAAATTGGCCAAAGTGAAACGTGCCAAAGAAGTCGCTGCTGTAACAACTCCCCCCCAAAAACTATACTTTACACGGACCAAACTTCTGAACCAGGAAGACTCGAAACTTGCAACCTGGTCATACAGTGTGTCCGATAAAGAACTGCATCTGCTGCAAAAAATCGTCATGGCAGAAGCGGAAGGTGAACCGTACGAAGGCAAAGTGGCAGTTGCCAATGTTGTCTTAAACCGGCTGCGGTCAGCCAATTTTCCCGATACCATTTACAAGGTCATCTATCAGAAATCCCAGTTTAGTCCTGTAGCGAACGGACGTATGAAACGTGTAGTTCCCAACGAGGACAGCATCAAAGCAGTGAATGCTGCGTTGAACGGGAAGAAGGAAGTTGCCGATGATACGTATTATTTCTTATCATTGACGCTTGCCGACGATCTGACAGTTGCTCGCTCGCAGAAAAAAGTAAAAACGATCGGTCATCATACTTTTTACAAGTAATCGACCCGTAAATTCTGCAAACAGGCAGGGTAGTTAACTGTGTGTGTATCACACGGCCCTTGAAAAAGCCTGAATCGTAGTTTTATTTCGTTATTTAAAATATCGTTATACTCTAAATTACCCTTTTTTCTGCCAAATCATACGGTGGAATTAGTGAAAATAAAAGAAGGTTCCCTTCCAAAAATTCGGAAGGGAACCTTCTTTGTATATCGTGAGCAATTGTCTTGTCCTCTATAACACATCGTGAGAGCTGTTCTATAGGCCCATAGAGGCGTCAGAATGGTATTCTGGTACCTGACAAGGACGTGGCAGCAATTCCGGCTGTGAAGCGCTCCACGGAGGTTGTTGTGACTTCGGCCGTAGTCGGGAACAATAAGTTATGAACAGCTTGAGCACAGCACTTCGGATCATAGACCGAATGGTTACCTGGAATATGCGCTACGTTCAGCGGGCTTTCAGTTTGAGTAGATGCCTGTTCCACTAGTTGTCTGAAACGATTGGTGATCACGTCGGCAGAGTGAATGACCTGGCCGTATCCGGCTTGTACAAAGTATTCACAGTTCTCTTCCTCTTGACCTGCAATCGGAGGAATGAACAACATCGGTAGACCCTTGGCCAGCGCTTCAGTGCATGTCATGCCACCTGGCTTCGTAATCAGCACATCGGATACATCCATCAGTTTGCTTACTTCCCGTGTATATCCCAAAATACGAATATTCGGATGTTGGAAGCAAGGCATTTCCTTCATTTTTGCAATCATTTTTTCATTGCTTCCTAGACAGAAGACCAATTGAACACGATCTGCCCAAGACGTGAGAGCTTTCATATGATCCTCATCAAACGAAAGTCCCCATCCGCCACCCATAAGCAGCGCCGTAGGCATGTTCTGAAGCCCCATCTCTTCCCGTAGCTTCACCTTATCTCCAGCTTCCCAGAAGTCTGGATGCACAGGGATTCCCGTGATCTGAATATGGGAGGGATCGACACCCCGGATCTCAAGCAATGCTTTGACCTGAGGGGTAGAGACCAGATATTTGTTCACTTCCGGATTAATCCATGTTCCGTGCACGTCATAATCCGTCACCACCGTATAGAGCGGGATATTCAGACCCTGGCGTTTGAGCCGGGAGATGACAGCATTCGGAAAAGGATGGGTACAGATCACTGCATCGGGTTTTAGTTGGGATACGACCTGTGCCGTCTGTGTATAGAAAATTCGGTGCAACGCCAGCTTGGTAAAACCATTTAATGATTTATTGTACTGTGTGCGGTACAACAGGCTGACCAGTTTGGGTTGAACCGATAGTGTCTTTCGATATGCAGAGAAAATTAGTGGAGCTACCGTTGGGTTCAAAAATTTGCCTAGTTCAATGACACGACTGTGAACATGTGGACTGACTTTTTTGATGCCATGTGCCAGCGCATGAGCGGCCTGAGTGTGACCGGTACCGAAACCTTCCGATAATAAGAGCACTCTTGGTTTTCGCATGAGTTCACCTTTATTCATAAGTTTTAATTCAAAATGAAGATATTCATTGTTTATTCTAGCTAGGGAATGCGTTACTACATGAATATACATTGAAGCGCAAAATCATGTTTCTTCTATGAATATTTACACCATATATCTTACAATGAGACAACCTAAACTTCATTATATATACGTATTATCTGAGTCATCTTACACTATAGACGACGACAGAAGGAGTTTCCACTGCATTTAGGTTAAAAAATATTAACACAATTTTTAAAATGTTAGGGTTGCAATCTGTTTTCTAAGGTGGTATTGTAGATTTTGACCGAATGACCGAATTGTATTTTTGGTCATTTATGTAGAGCGATTGATCAATGAATGCGATTAAAGGAGGGATTAGATGGCTCCGATTGACAGGAGACAGCAGGTTATTCATGCAGCAGCCCAGTCGTTTGCCATGTTTGGATACAAAGCAACGACGATGGATCAGGTCGCCAAGATTGCGAACGTTGGCAAAGGAACGATCTATACGTTTTTCACCAATAAGGAACAATTGTTTGATCAGATCCTGGTAGAAGTGATTCAGGAAATGAAGAACATCGCGCATCGTGAAGTACATCAGGAAAGTGCATTTTTCGATAATCTGTTTCGAGTACTGGATGCCTTGTTAGAGTTTCGTCGTGATCACGATCTGCTTGTTAAGTTATCTCAGGAGCTGAAGGACTTTGGAACGCTGCAGGCCAAGGAAGGGCTGGACAAAGTGGAGAAGGTTATTTCCGACTTTCTGGCTCGGGAGCTTGAGAAAGCAAGAGACAATGGAGAGATTCGGGATTGTGATCCACAAGTTGTCGCTTTTATGATGATCCGCCTGTATATTGCGCTCACCTCAGACTGGAACAAACAACATCAACCGCTGAGCAAAGAGGAAATTAAGACTTACTTTCGCCTTTTCTTAATGGAAGGAATTGCTGCTGTAACGTAATCCGAATTTTATCTACTATAATATAAGGATTTTCACGCGTATCAAGCAGTGAGGCTTGTCGGAAGACAGGTTGTTTTTTTGCCCTAAAGTGACTGTTTGAGGAAAGTGGTCAGTTCGTGTTTCAGTATATTTTCTGGAATGCGACATTGTATTTCATTATGGTTATTCCTGCTCATGGAGCAGAGAGATTAAGGGGAGAAAATGACATGAAATCTTTATCCGTGTTTTTCAAGGATGTGGGATCGGCCGTGAGAAACCCGAAGGTGTTGATCCCTGTTATTGCAATTATGTTTATACCGATCCTGTATAGTGGCATCTATCTGGCGGCCTATTGGGACCCGTATGGTCATGTGGATGAGATGCCGGTTGCCGTTGTCAATTTGGATAAAGGCGCAGAGCTGGAGGGCAAATCCCTCCATGTAGGTAGTGATCTGGTGGATGAGCTGAAGAAAAATGCCGATTTCAAATGGGATTTTGTCAGTGCGAGTCAAGCCAAAGAAGGCATGAGTAATGACAAATATTATATGCAAATTACGATTCCGGAGAACTTCTCATCCCAAGCAACAACGTTGCTCGATGACAAGCCGGAGCCGGCTGATCTGATCTATGAACCGAATGGCAATTACAGTTTTGTCGGTGCACAGATCGGTAAGACCGCTATTAAGGACCTGAAAGCAAAAGTCTCAGCCAAAGTAACGGAATCCTATGCAGAGACATTGCTCGACAAGTTCTCCGAAGTATCGGATGGCTTGGCTGAGGCAGGCGACGGGGCGGGTGAACTGAATACCGGCGCAGGCAAACTGGATGATGGTGCTGTTAAGCTCAAGGATAACCTGGCGAAGCTTGCATCAGGAACGCTTGAACTTCAGGAAGGACTTTCTCCATTAAGTGATGGTGTTAACGCGCTGCACACTGGGGCAACCAAGCTTGAAAGTGGAACATCGAATCTTGTATCCGGTCTGCAACAGCTTCAGGCAGCTGCTTCGAGCCAGCTTCAGAGCGGAGCAGATCAGTTGAAGGATGGCAGCGCCAAGTTGGAAACGGGACTCCAGTCTTCACTGGATGGCACAAGTAAGTTGCAGGCTGGCCTGAAATCGTCAGAACAGGGCAGTGCGAAGCTGTCGGATGGTCTGCAAAGTGCCGTTCAGGGCAGCGGTACACTGGCAACAGGCCTGCAATCGGCTGTAGATGGCAGCTCCAAGGTTGCTGATGGTGCACAGAGCGTAGCCGCCGGATTGAAGCAGCTTGCTGCCTCGAACCCGGAATTGGCTGAAAGTGCTGATGTACAGAAACTGCTTGCGGCGAGTGAAGCCGTTGCCGATGGCAGTGCACAATTGCATGAGAGCGAGCAGAAGCTTGCACAGGGTGCAGATCAGCTGCATCAGGGCAATCAGCAGCTGGCTGCGGGCGCATCCGAGCTTCATGGTGGCCAGGAGCAACTTCTTGCTGGTGCAAACCAGCTGGTAGATGGACAAAAGCAATTGCTGGCAGGAGCCGGACAGCTTAGTCAAGGAGGAGCGAAGCTCTCCGATGGTCTGAAGCAGTTCAGTGGCAAACTGGGTGATGCTGCAAGTGGCGGTACATTGCTCGCCAATGGTGCCAAGCAGCTGGGCTCAGGTACAACAGCTTTGCAAACGGGTGTAGGCAAACTCAGTGGTGGTGTTAATTCACTTACCGATGGTTCCAAACAACTGGGGGATGGCGCAGGCAAACTGGCTGACGGTCTTACCGAGCTAAAAGATGGCTCAAGTGAACTGGCTACCAAGCTGAATGATGCCGCGCAGAAAACATCCGAAGTTAAGAAAACGGATGATGTAGTGAACATGTTCGCTGAACCTGTAAACTCCTCGGAGAACACAGCAGAGAACGTAAGCAATTATGGTACAGGATTGACACCGTTCTTCCTGTCGATCGGTCTGTTTGTGGGATCGTTGATTTCCACGATTGTATTGAAAATGCGGGAAACGTCCGTACCTGGTGCAACAGGCTGGAATCGTTTTGTCAGCCGGACACTGGTATTTGGCTCCGTGAGTATTTTCCAATCGGTTATTGTGGCAAGTTTCATGTTATATGGTCTTGGACTGGAGACGCACAGCGTAGGGCTGTTCTATCTGTTTACCATTATTACGGGGCTGACCTTCATGTTGATCGTTCAGGCACTTGTAACCTGGCTGGATCTGCCTGGACGTTATGTCGTCATTCTGCTTCTGGTCTTCCAGCTTGCGGCTAGTGCAGGAACCTTCCCTGTAGAACTGATTCCATCATGGCTTCAGGCATTTAGCCCTTGGTTGCCAATGACACACAGCATTATGGGCTTCAAAGCCGTTGTATCGAGTGGTAATCTGGATGTGATGTGGCATCAGGCAGGTATTCTTAGCATCTATGCAGGTGTATCCATTCTGCTGACGCTTGCTTACTTCCTCTGGAATGGCAGACGTCCGAAAAAAGAAGTCGAACAGGCTGATTCCGGTCAAGTTGTGACGGCATAAGTCGAACCTGATCTTCAGCAGGGTCATATTTTTGAAAAAAAACTTTATTTTCTTGTAGTGAAATTATGCAATATAGTAGTCAAATAGTGCAAATAGCCTGTGGCCTCAAAAAGGGGTTGCAGGCTATTTTGTATACAAATGCATAGAGAAGTAAATTTTCGCTGGCTTAAGCAGTGAAAATTTGGTGGAATTATGGATAAACCTAGGCCGCACATGGAACGATTTTCTTCTGTCAGCAATTTAATTCAGTTGTACTCTGGCATAAAAAGTGTATAATTATTCGAAAAAGAGATGAATTTAAACGTCACTACTGTAAAGCTGTACTGCAAAACATTTCTTATCAGAGGTATTAAAAAGTTTAAATTGCGCTGATGTTAGGTCGGTGTTAAAATAATAGAACTATATCAAAAAAACGTCGCTCCATTTCAGTAGCCGTGCCAGCGGCTGCGTGTTGATTTATACAGGCTGTTTGCCGGATCGTCCGGATCAGCTCATCTCATTTAATGGCTTCTGCCCAATAGCAGGCATTATTTTTGACAGTCTCATGCTGTCACCTCTTCTATCTAGCAGGCTCTATCGCAAGCGAAAGGCCAGCTCCTCCCGTTTCATTGTTGCCTGTTGCCTATGTTCTTGATCTTTCCGAAATACTTCATTATAGAAAGGTTGCGTTCCATGAGACACATCGGATTACCTCCAAAACAGGGTCTGTATGACCCGCAGTTCGAAAAAGACGCATGCGGAATGGGTTTTGTTGCCAACATCAAAGGAGTACCTTCACACGATATCGTTAGTCAGGCACTGACCATGCTCAGTAACATGGAGCACCGTGGAGGACAGGGAAGTGAACCGAATTCCGGCGACGGAGCAGGTATCCTGATTCAGATTCCACATCGCTATTTTGCACAGGAAGCAGAACGTCTTGGTTTTGCATTGCCAGAACAGGGTTTCTATGGCGTAGGGATGTTGTTCCTTTCCCAAGACCCTGCCATTCGTAGTGCACATGAAGAGAGCCTTAAGAAGATTATTGAAGAAGAAGGACAGACGTTCCTGGGTTTCCGGGATGTTCCTACTTTTGATGAAATGCTTGGCCGTTCTGCGCTTGCAGCGAAACCTTATGTACGTCAGGTGTTCATTGGAAGATCCGCAGATGTGAAGGATGAACTTGGATTCGAGCGTAAGCTGTATGTTATTCGCAGACGTGCTGAGCTGGCTATTCGTTATTCGGCAGATGAAGCAGAAGGCGGTTCATTCTACCTTCCAAGCTTGTCTTGTCGCAAAATTGTATATAAAGGCATGCTGACAACGGAACAGGTGGGAGAGTTCTATCTGGATCTGCAGCAAGACCTTGTTGAATCGGCTATTGCACTCGTGCATTCCCGTTTCAGTACAAACACCTTCCCAAGCTGGGAACGTGCCCACCCGTATCGCTTCATGATCCACAACGGTGAGATCAATACGATGCGTGGTAACGTGAACTGGATGCATGCTAGACAGTCCTTGTTCGAGAGCGAGTTGTTCGGTGACGACATCGCGAAAGTAAAACCGGTCATCAATCCAGACGGTTCGGATACAGCGATGTTCGATAACACGCTGGAGTTCCTGTATCTGAGCGGCCGTTCCCTGCCACACGTGGCCATGATGATGGTTCCTGAACCTTGGAGCACAGATGAGGGCATGGATCCTGCCAAAAAAGCATTTTATGAATATCACAGCACAATGATGGAGCCTTGGGATGGACCAGCAGCAATGGCCTTTACAGATGGTTTGCAAATTGGTGCAACACTTGACCGTAACGGTTTGCGTCCAGCTCGTTATTATGTAACCAAGGATGACCGTATTATCCTGTCCTCCGAAGTTGGGGTACTTGATATCGCGCCGGAAGAGATCCTGTACAAAGATCGTCTGCGCCCAGGTCGGATGTTGCTTGTGGATACACAAGAAGGCCGCATCATCGCGGATGAGGAAGTAAAAGCAATCATCGCAGCCGAGAATCCGTATCAGGATTGGCTTGATGAGCATTTGATGGATCTGAGCGAGTTGCCGGAAGCACCGGAACTTCCTGATCCAAAACATGATAACGTGACCCAGCTTCAGCTGGCATATGGTTATACATTTGAAGAACTGCGTAAAATCCTGGAGCCCATGGCAACAACAGGTATGGAAGCTACGGGTTCGATGGGTTATGATGCACCGCTGGCTGTGCTGTCGGATCGTCCGCAGCGTCTGTACAACTACTTTAAACAGATGTTCGCCCAGGTAACCAACCCGCCGATCGATGCAATCCGTGAAGAGATTGTAACGTCTACGGCAACAACCATTGGTCCTGAGCGCAACTTGTTGAATCCTGAACCGGAGAGTTGTCGCCAGATCCGTCTGGATACACCGGTATTGTCCAATGAAGACTTTGCGAAGATTCGCCATGTGCGTCGCCCAGGCTTCCGCTCCATGACGATTCCAATCTTCTTCACCGCTGCGGAAGGAGCAGAAGGACTTCGCAAAGCGATGGATTTGCTCTTCGAAGCTGCGGATCGTGTCATCGACAAAGGTCATAACATTCTGATCCTGTCTGACCGCGGTGTGGACGCAGAGAATGCTGCCATTCCTGCATTGCTTGCTGTAGCAGGTCTGCATCACCATCTGATTCGCCAGGGAACCAGAACCAAAGTCAGCATTATGCTCGAATCGGCAGAACCGCGTGATATTCACCACTACGCGTTGCTGCTGGGTTACGGTGTAAGTGCGGTGAACCCTTACCTGGCCTTTGAAACGCTGGATGACATGATTCAGCAAGGGTTGCTGCGTGGTATCTCGCATGAGAAAGCAGTGAAAAACTACATTAAAGCAGCTACCAAAGGCGTTACTAAAGTGTTGTCCAAAATGGGGATTTCTACGATTCAATCGTATCGTGGAGCTCAAATATTCGAAGCGGTAGGTCTGAAATCAGACTTCGTTGACCGTTACTTTACTTGGACACCTTCCCGTATCGGTGGAATTGGGTTGGAAGAAGTGGCAGCCGAAGCGTTGACACATCATAACCGTGCCTTTACGGAAAAAGACGGTAACGATAAAGTATTGGATTCCGGTGGGGATTATCAATGGCGTAACGACGGAGAAGAGCATCTGTTCAATCCGCAAACCATTCATACCCTGCAACATGCGGTACGCACTGGGGATTACAAGCTGTATAAAAAATATTCCAAACTTGTACAAGGTGAGAATGATCAACTGTTGACCATTCGCTCCATGCTGAAACTGAAACCGGTGGGAGCTTCCATTCCACTCGAAGAAGTTGAATCCGTAGAAGATATCATGCGTCGTTTCAAAACAGGTGCAATGTCCTTCGGTTCGATCAGTAAAGAGGCGCATGAAGATCTTGCCATCGCTATGAACCGTGTTGGAGGTAAATCCAATACCGGTGAAGGTGGAGAAGACCCGGCTCGCTTCATTAAAGATAGCAACGGGGATTCCCGTCGCAGTGCGATTAAACAGGTAGCATCCGGACGTTTTGGTGTTACATCCAACTACTTGGTTAATGCTGACGAGATTCAGATTAAAATGGCTCAGGGAGCAAAACCGGGTGAAGGCGGACAACTGCCAGGACGTAAAGTGTATCCTTGGGTTGCTGAAGTCCGTGGTTCAACACCGGGTGTAGGTCTGATCTCGCCACCACCGCATCACGATATCTACTCGATCGAAGATCTGGCAGAGCTGATCTATGACTTGAAAAATGCCAATCCGCGTGCTGAGATCAACGTGAAGCTTGTATCTGAAGTGGGTGTGGGTACAATTGCGGCAGGTGTAGCCAAAGGCCGTGCCGATATCATCCTCGTCAGCGGTTATGATGGTGGTACAGGTGCATCACCGCAAGGTTCGATTCGCCACGCAGGTATGCCTTGGGAACTAGGTCTTGCAGAGACACATCAAACGTTGATGCTGAACAATCTGCGTGACCGTGTCGTCCTCGAAACAGACGGCAAAATGCTTAACGGCCGTGACCTAGCGATTGCAGCCTTGCTTGGAGCAGAAGAGTATGGTTTCTCTACAGCACCGCTCGTTGCACTTGGCTGTATCATGATGCGTGTCTGTCAAATGGATACTTGTCCGGTTGGTGTAGCGACACAGAATCCGGAATTGCGCAAAAATTATATGGGTGATCCAGCTCATGTGGTTAACTTCATGCGATTTGTTGCTGAAGATGTGCGTGAGATCATGGCTGATCTTGGTTTCCGTACCATTCAGGAGATGGTCGGACGTACAGATTGCCTTGAAACGGTAGAAGCCGTAGATCACTGGAAGAAAAAAGGTGTGGATCTGTCTGTATTGCTGCACGTGCCTGAAATGCCGGAAGGCTCTGCACGTTACCGCACACAGCATCAGAATCACCAATTGGAAGAAACGCTGGATATGCAACAATTGCTGCCACTGGCACAGTCTGCTATTGAATCCGGTCAACCGGTTGAAGCGGTGCTTCCAATTACAAACGTTAACCGTGCAGTAGGTACCATTTTGGGTAGTGAGATCACACGCAAATATGGACTCGCAGGATTGCCCGAAGATACGGTTAAATTCAAATTTGTCGGCTCTGCCGGACAAAGCTTTGGGGCCTTTGTACCTAAAGGTATGACCTTGACCGTTGAAGGGGATTCCAATGACTACGTAGGTAAAGGATTGTCCGGAGGTAAACTGATCGTGATGCCTTCTCCGAAAGCAACGTTTGAGGCGGAAGATAACATCATTATCGGTAACACGGCTCTCTACGGAGCAACAAGCGGCGAAGCGTATATCCGTGGTATTGCGGGTGAGCGATTTGCTGTACGTAACTCGGGCGCCAAAGTAGTCGTTGAAGGTGTAGGCGACCATGGTTGTGAGTATATGACAGGTGGACGTGTCGTTGTACTGGGCGATACAGGTCGTAACTTTGCAGCAGGGATGTCCGGAGGTATTGCCTATGTATATGATCCAGAAGGCACATTCCTGAAACGTTGTAATCTGGAAATGGTTCTTTTGGAGCGTATCGAAGATGTGGCCGAAAGTGCAGATCTGCGAGGCATGATTCAACGTCATGTTGCTAATACAGGAAGTGCTGTCGGTCAGCGCGTTCTGGATAACTGGCAAGATGCGCTGAATCAGTTCGTTCGGGTTATTCCGAAGGACTTCAAACGTATGACAGAACAGATCGAACGGATTCAAGCAACAGGTTTGACGGGAGAAGCAGCGCTGCTCGCAGCGTTTGAAGCGAATATGCGTGAACTTGCACGTGCTGGAGGTTAATAAAACTTCCTTGTTCAAAGGTGGAAGTGCATGAACAGGTTGTATTAAGAATAATAGGAGCAATATGGTTGCCATTCCGGCACCATATTGCTCCTATTTTGCTTTCGACAAAATTAGAACCCCTTCAAAAAACGTTATCGCCATGAGACGACAACATCGAGGAACATTCTCAAGTATAATAAGGCTAGTTTTGGAGGGCAGGGAAAGTATAAAGATAAGAGAGGTTAGCGGAATGAATATGAAGCATCCAAACAGGGACGATCGTAGGCCGACAGGTAAACAAGTCGAAGCAACCCAGATGGACATCATGAAGGTTTTACTGCAATGCGGAATCGACCCGGAGCGTTGGAACCATTTCGTATCCTCCGTCAACAACAAGCGTCCTTGACACAATAGACAAGCATGGAATGAAAGGGAATTAAGACACAAAAAAAGCCCAGAAGCCAGAGATGTTATCTCTCGGAAACTGGGTCCTCTTTTCGGGTTTAGTCCATACTGCGTTCCATTCGGACAAACGCAATAAAACGACGTGCCTCTTCTTCTGTTAAGGACTTCCCATCAATCATCAGATCGAAGCGTTCTAACACTTCTTTATCCGACAACTCCAAGGTATCCACGAATTCACGTACATCTTCATCCATCACGACATCGCTTTGCTTTGTACGTCCTATAAGATAATCAATAGACACCTCAAAGATGTCAGCAAGTCTCGTTAACACTTCGAAATCCGGTTTACGACGGTTCTTCTCGTAGTGGGAGAGAGCAGCTCTGGTAATATGAATGGAGCTCGCAAGTTCTTCTTGAGTAAGTCCCCGCTGTTCCCGTAATTCAGCAATGCGATTTCCGTAGCTCATAAGCTATTTCCCCCTGAACGACATCAAATATATATTGAAACAATCCTGAGCCAAGTGTTTGATCAGGGCAGCTTTCCTGCAAAAGAGTAACTCCTCATGTGTTTCCTTTAACCCATTTCCATTTGTAAATAGGTCTGTCTAAGGACATCTCAAATTGTCGTAAATCAAAAGAACCATGTCCAAATACCGCTTGACATGATACGTATTGTATCGTAAATTGGACGTATGGAGTTACAAAATGTATCATTTGGAATATTTTAAGTATCTCCTTGTTGCCTGGACCATATACCTGTGAGAAGGAAGTGGAGGCAGTCCATCTAGGCTAATCCATTCTAAAGGAATGAAATCATGTATTCAATAATTCAGGAATGGGCTGATATGAAATTAAATGTCCATATGTACATTCAGGAGTTTCATGGGAAAATGATAGACCGCAAAAGACGCCCTGTTCTGTTACTTGGAATGGACACTCAAGCAATCACCTTCCTGAGCGACCTGAAGTTGCCGGTATCATCAGAAATGCTCATTGGTTTGGATGTTGAAGATCAACATGTATGTGTACGACTTCACGCAAGGTTGCAATGGAAACAGCCCTTCGGAGAGCTCACAATGTATCATTCAAACTTGCATATTCAGCACGAACAGAAACTATATATAACTGGACAGTTAAACACAATGCTTACTGAAGTTCAGTTTCCCGCGGTTTCCCGTTTTCAGTATGAAAAGGCAACAGAACAAAAGGCTCTGCAGGAACCCTATCATTACATTGATTTCACCATATAATTCCAAGCGATTCTTAACATTTTCTGAACAAAACATGTACTTAACGCCATTTTACTATATTTCATAGCGTTATGCATTAGTTCTTTAACACCAAAAGCATTTGCGCAATGAATAAAGGGGCGAGGGGGCTCATACTATTTCAGGAAGTTTGGATATGGTTGAAATGCACTGCCACATATTATCCGGCCTAGATGATGGTCCTGTTCGAATGGAGCAGTCCGTTGCGATGGCTGAGAAGGCGGCAGCCTCAGGAATTACCTCCATTATTGCTACTCCGCATCACCTGAACGGGCAATACAACAATGAACCGATGGTGGTCAATCAGGCCGTGAACCTGCTTCATGCAGAACTTCGCAAACGTAACATTCGCCTGGAGATCCGTCCCGGACAGGAGATCAGGGTGCATGACAACCTGATTGGAGACTTATATGCAGGAAAGTGCTGCACACTCGCCGGAAGTCGTTACATGTTGCTGGAACTGCCCTTTGGTCATATTCCCTCACAGTTCCCCAGGATACTGCATGAATTACGAATAGCGGGAATTACCCCTATTATTGCTCATCCGGAACGCAATCGTGTCATTTTGAAGAAGCCAAAGTTGTTGGCTGATTACTTGAGTCAAGGCGGACTATGTCAGCTCACAGCTCAATCTTTCACTGGGCTTTTCGGACGGAAAGTTCGGCAGTGGTGTTTTCATTTTTGCAAAGAAAACGGGTTTCATTTCATTTCATCAGATGCACATGATACGTGCAAAAGGACATTTGCCATAAGTGAAGGAGAGCGGGCCATCGAGCGTCGATTTGGAGCTGAAGCCGTTAAAAGGCTGGCAGAGAATGCGTCGCACATTCTATCGAATTCGTGTCTGGTCACAGAACGCTGGAAACCTCGCAAATGGCTGCTGTCCATCTGGTAGTTACATAGATAGATCACAACGTATAGGAGGAATGAAAGTGGAACTGAAAGGATATTTTCGACTCTTACAAAAGAAACTGTGGTTGATTGTTGCAATTGCTTTGATAGCCGGTGTGGGTGCAGGGGTCAAAAGCATTTTCTTCACCCAGCCCATCTATGAGGCTAGTTCCAAACTGATCGTGAACCAGACCTCTAACGTTCAAGGCCAGGCGATGATGGACTTCAGCATGATTCAAACCAATATCAAACTCATTAACTCATACAGAGAAATTATTAAATCTTCCGCCATTATGGATAAAGTCGCTACCACGTATCCAGACCTAGGCTTAACCTCTGCTCAGCTCATGAATAGCACCTCCGTCTCTACAGCCAGCGAATCCCAAGTGATGAGCATAACTGTACAAGGGACTACCTACGAAAAAGCCGCAAAAACGGTCAATGCCATCTCCAACGTGTTCCAATCTCAAATCCCCCTAATCATGAAAATCGATAATGTGGCTATCCTCAGTGAAGCAAAAGTGGATAGTAACGCATCTCCAATCAATATGAAAACCACATTAAGCATCATTGTCAGTCTGTTCGCAGGTCTTGTGCTCGCGATTGCACTTGTATTCCTGATGGATTATCTGGATGACACATTCAAATCCGAAACTGAACTTGAAAAAGAGCTGGGCCTGCCTGTGCTTACAGTGATATCCAAAATGAAAAAAGATGATCTGAAAAATACGAAAAATTACGTATCTCAACAGAAAGTGGGGGATGGCAAATATGTCGCGGCTAACCAATGAAAATAACAGTCTGGTGACCTATTTTAACTCCAAATCTCAGATCTCGGAGGGATACCGTAAATTACGGACGAACATTCAGTTCTCCTCAATCGACAGTCATATCAAAAAAATCATGGTCGCTTCCGCTGAATCCGGCGAAGGCAAGACAACAACCATTAGCAACCTGGCGGTAACCTATGCCCAGGAAGGCAAGAAAGTTCTGCTGATCGATGCGGATCTGCGGAATCCTTCCTTGCATCAGGTATTTTCTGTACCGAATCATATCGGTCTTAGTAGTGTGCTGTCTAATCAGTACAGTGTTGAAGACGTGCTTAGAGAGAGCTATATCGATAATCTCCAATTGTTCACTTCTGGCCCAATTCCGCCGAACCCTTCCGAGATGATTGGTTCCAACCGGATGAAAAGGCTGATTGAGAAGTTAGAGGATCAATATGATGTCATCATGTTTGATACACCGCCGGTGCTCGCGGTAACGGATGCACTCATTGTGAGCTCGCTGTGTGATGGTGTGCTGCTGGTCGTGAACTCGGGCAAGGTCAAGAAGGAATTGGTGAAGAAGACCAAGGCTGCTCTGGAGCATGTGAATGCACGAATCCTGGGCGCAATTCTGAACAATATCAAAAACGTTGCAGTTCCGGTGGGCTACGGAGAGAAGTAAACCTTCCATCCAATGCTCCCAAGTAAACAGGTAATGTCTACTGCACCTTTATCACTGTAGGCACTCGGTCATGCTGTGGGTTCAATGAACCTTAGACGTTAATCGTCGAAGGTATGACGTGAGGACGGGTTAGATGCCCTGGTTCAACTTTTATCAAACTAAAAAAAAAGAGGATAGGGTGGTATTTATGAAAAAAGTGAGAAAAGCAATCATTCCTGCAGCTGGACTAGGTACACGATTTTTGCCAGCCACAAAAGCGATGCCCAAAGAAATGCTCCCTATTGTGGACAAACCAACTATACAGTATATCGTTGAGGAAGCCATTGCCTCTGGAATCGAAGACATCATCATCGTAACCGGTAAAGGGAAGCGGGCAATTGAAGATCATTTCGACAACGCTTTTGAACTGGAGCACAACTTGCTGGAAAAAGGGAAACTGGGCTTGCTTGAAGAGGTTCGCAAATCTTCTAACGTGGATATCCACTACATAAGACAAAAAGAGGCCAAAGGACTTGGTCATGCTGTCTGGTGTGCACGTAACTTTATCGGTGACGAACCTTTTGCCGTGTTGCTCGGAGATGATATCGTCGTATCGGAAGTTCCATGCACCAAACAATTGATTGATCAATATGATCAGGTTCAACATTCCATTGTTGGCGTACAGACCGTACTTGCTGAACAAACAGACAGATACGGCATTGTGGACCCGCTTCAATCGGATGGCCGTTTGACAGAGGTTCTCAGGTTCGTAGAGAAACCTGCCCAAGGCACAGCGCCTTCCAACCTGGCGATTATGGGGAGATACGTACTGAGTCCAGAGATTTTCGAACATCTGGAGCAACAAGAGATTGGTCAAGGCGGAGAGATTCAATTAACAGATGCGATTCAGCGTTTAAATGAGACACAAGGAGTGTATGCTTACGATTTCGAGGGAGTGCGTTATGACGTGGGCGAGAAACTGGGATTCATTTTGACAACCATCGACTTCGCTCTGCAAAAACAGGAACTTAGAATTCCAATGCTGCAAGCTCTGCAACAGATTCTGGAAAAAGAGTCGGTAGAACATGCAGCCGGGGGGGAGTTTGAATGAGTCCATCTCCCCAATCGAAGGAAGCGGAGATTGTTATGGACCCAAGTCTGGGGTACAATGCATCAACGATGTCAGGACAAAATGCGGATAAAGTGTATCTATTTATGAAAAGAATGCTCGATTTGCTGGGTTCTTTCATAGGTTTGATCATTTTGTGCCCCTTGTTTGCGGTCATCGGATTACTGATCAAAATCGAGGCCCCGCAGGGGTCTGTTTTTTTTCGTCAGGTACGGGTCGGACAGAATGGAAAAGAGTTTCACATGTACAAATTCAGGTCCATGGTTGCGAATGCAGAAGATCTGCTGGAACAATTGATTGATCAGAATGAAGTGAATGGAAATATGTTCAAAATGAAAAATGATCCCCGCATTACCCGAATTGGCAAGTTCATTCGGAAAACCAGTCTGGATGAGCTGCCTCAGTTGTGGAACGTGTTCAGAGGAGAGATGAGTCTCGTTGGACCCAGACCGGCTCTGCCCAGAGAAGTTAAGAACTACACTTCCTATGACAGACAACGCCTTCAGATGATCCCGGGATGTACGGGATTATGGCAAGTCAGCGGTCGAAATAGTGTTGGTTTTGAGGAAATGGTGGAGCTGGATCTGACGTATGCCCGTGAGCGCAGCATGATGGTGGATATCAAAATTATCTTCAGAACGTTCAAGGTGCTGATAGGTTCGAAGGATGCGTTTTGAAACACGATTCTGGCTTTGAGGTGGCATAGCAGATATGCAAAAGACCGGTATACTTGCTGCATTGAATATGAAGTCGTTTAATATCATTCTTTTTTCGCTGGTAATTGTCTTCGCAGCAATCTATCTTCCGTTAGTTTCGGTTGTTGCACTTATAGCTGTGATTCTGCTGGGCGTTTATATTAAACAGCCCAGCTGGATTTTTATGATTCTCATTGTAAGTTTTTCATTGTCCATTGATAAAATATTTAGCATTCATCTGGCAGGACTGGATTCGCTGTCCTTCTACAAGCTGGCGATTCTGGGTTTTGTGGTCTCTCTTTTTTTACGTTTTGGTATTCGCAAAGATCTGATCTATCCTGCACTGGCGATTGGGTTTTTATTTGTGGAAAGTTATTTTCTATCTGATCTGCCCAGCAAGGTTAGTCCGCTCGATCCATTTAAGGCCTTTCTAGGAGTAATTGTTCCTTTTTTGTTGCTGATGCCCCATTTTTCAAGAGAGATCAGTCAACGTATTATACGTGTACTCGCATGGTTGCCACTATTCAGTCTTGCTGGTGGTTATATTCTGCAACTCGCCGGCATATTGTCCATTACTAACCTGGAGATGTCGGGTGTAACCCGGTTACAGGGAGCTAACATCGCCGCGCATCTGGCCATGTTGTGTTTTATCTCCATCTGTGTCTGTCTGATTCAGATCAAGCAAGGCCATCAGGTTGTTCTGTATTACATGCTTACCTTGACACATCTGGTCATTCTGGTCCAGACGGGAACAAGGGGGCCGCTTATTGCGCTTATTCCGATTATTCTGGTCTATCTATTTGATCAACTGAAAGCCTTCATCAAAGGCAGAGTCAGTGCCATTATTCCTCTCATTCTGTTTGTTGTCGCTGTGGCCTATATGGTGATAGCGCAGTGGGACAATTATGAGATGAGGTCAGAGAGCAAAGGCTTGTCGGGAAGGGATGTAGCCTGGAATTATTTTATTGGCAAAGCAAATGAGTATCCGATATTTGGACGCGGACTCGGCTCAACTCTCGTAGCGAATGATGGAAGTATCTTTTCTGGATTCGTCGTTCCGCATAATGAATACATTCGTTTTTATTACGATGGCGGTTTAGTTGGAGCCATCCTGTTGTTTCTATCGCTGCTGCTGGTGTTCCGGGCCGTGTACTTCCGGTTGAGCGGCATGATCCGGTTGTATTTTGCCGGAATGATTATCGGTTTCCTGACCTATTCCTTTTTTGACAATACCCTGTCCACGGTTCATCTGATTGCTCCATTCTGTATCTTCCTGAACGCGTTATATGCTACGGGAAATGGAGTTCATTCCAAGTCAGGGGCTGAAGCAGAAGTGGATATACAGATACAGCGAGCCAAGGACGTATCCTTTTCAAAGGAGATTAGAACATGAAGGTCTGTTTGATCAGTTCTACAGGCGGTCATTTTGATGAATTAACCAAAATTATTCCTGCGGTTGAAGAACATGATTATTTCCTGATTACCGAGAAGAACAAAAGCAGAAAAGTAGATTCGTCTCAGGGTAAAGTATACTTCTTAATGCAGCAAGAGCGTAAAAATGCGATGTTCTTGCTAATCTTTGTGGCTAATATTATCAAGTCGTTCTTTCTATATCTGCGTGAGCGTCCAAAGGTGATCATTACAACAGGGGCGGGAGCCACATATCCTTTTTGCCTTATCGGTAAAATCTTCGGCGCCAAGCTGATCTACATCGAAAGTTATGCCAAAATCTATTCCTCCAGCGCAACCGGGAGATTGATGTACAAAATCTCGGATGAGTTCTTCATCCAATGGGAAACGTTGCAGGATAGCTATCCCAATGCGAAGTACAGGGGGGCTTTATTTTGATATTTGCTATCGTTGGAACCCAGCGTTTTCCCTTCAATCGGATGTTTGAGCTTATTGATGAGGCGATTGAGGCAGGAATTATTGAAGAAGAGGTTGTTGCCCAATCCGGATATACCGAGTATCAGCCGCGGAATTTCACTGTGATTCCCTTCCTCACGCAGGAAGAGATGAATGAATATGTGGAGCGCAGCAGATGCATTATTTCTCATGCGGGTGTTGGCTCCATTACAAATTGTCTTGAACGTGGCAAGCCGGTTATTGTCATTCCACGCCGGAAAGAATGGGGCGAACATGTGGATGACCATCAGCTTGAGATCTCCAAGGTTTTTCAGGATAACGGCTATGTGGCCGTCGCGGAGAGTCAGGCTGAATTGCAAAACTTGGTTCCTTGCATAGAGGAGCTGACGTTCCAGCCCTATGTAAGAAAACAGTCTGATCTGATCTCATCCATTAAAAATTACGTGAATAGTCTGTAAGTGGTCTGAAGATTAACCATGAAAAAAGGAGTCTATCATGAAACCAAAAGTATTGGTTGTTGGATCATCCTTGAAGGATATGGGTGGAATTGTGAGTGTCATCAAAAACATTGAGGATTCCTCCATCTCGGAAATGTATGCTATGCAGCGGGTCGAGACATATATCACGGGCAGCGTATTCTCACGGCTGCTTATTTTTATACGGGGATTCATTCAATTCTGGATGAAACTGTACACGTTCAAGCCGGATATCGTGCATATTCATATGGCGAACAACGGGAGCTTTTATCGGAAGTCTCTATTTCTGCTAACGGCACGAAAGTTGTTTCGAAAGTCAGTTATTCTGCATATTCATGCGGCCAGCTTTGATGATTTCTACAATCAATTTGCTCTGCAGCGCAAGTATTGTCACTACATTCTGAATCAGGCAGATAAGTTGATTGTCTTGTCCCAGACGTGGAAAGAATACTTTGCTACGATTGTGCCGGAGACAGCGATTGAGGTTCTTTATAACGGGGTCTTTGTCAAAGAACCGTTTGTGAGAGAACAACAGGCAGCCGTTAATGCTCTCTTCATGGGCAGACTGGGTGAGCGAAAAGGAGTCTACGATCTGCTTCAGTCCATTCAGCAATTGAAGGCGCTGGGCGTTACAGCTACCTTTAATCTGGCAGGGGATGGCGAAGTCGAAGAAGTCAAAGCGATCGTGCAGCAGTATGGAATAGAGGATCGTGTCAATGTACTCGGCTGGATTAACGGAGAGCAAAAGGAAAAGCTGATGCGGGAAGCGGATCTACTGGTCCTGCCTTCTTATCATGAGGGATTACCTATGGCCATACTTGAAGCAATGAATTGTGGCTTGCCCATTATATCGACCACCGTCGGAGGCATCCCCGAAGTGATTACATCCGGTCATAATGGGCTGTTAATCGAGCCGGGAGATGTGCACGGGCTGACATCAGCGCTGGAATATCTCATCATGGATGAAGAGGTTAGAGCAAGAATGGGTTCACATAACAGAGAGATTATATCGGATAAGTTCGATATGAATCTTCTCGTAGGCAGATTGTCAGGAATATATGATGCACTTCAAGTGAAGGTATCCTAGTGAACAGGAAAAGGTGATGAAATGAACCCCTTGGTATCTTGCATCATTACGACCCATAACCGGGCCGAGTTATTGAAGAATGCGTTGAGAAGTGTACGGGAGCAAACACATCCGTATCTGGAGATTTTCATTGTGGATGATGGTTCAGAAGATCAGACGCCAGAGATCTGTCAGGCTTGGACCCGGGAAGATTCACGGATTCGGTACATCCGGGTTCCATATCCCAAAGGAGCCAACCATGCACGGAATGTAGGGATATCCCAAGCCAATGGCAAGTACATTGCCTTCCTGGATGATGATGATGAATGGATGCCTGACAAAATAAAAACCCAGGCGGAAGTGCTGGAGCGTACACAGGAATCATTCACCTTTTGTAGCAAGTATCTCGCATACACGAATGAGCAGCATCAGGTGGTCAAACGGAAATTGTCGGTGGAACCTCGCGATGTTATTCGGTATGAGGATCTGCTTACATTCAACTGGATCGGGGAAACGTCCAAAATCATGGTACTTACCTCACTGGCCCGTGAAGTTCGATTCGATGAAAATCTGACATCCGCTCAGGATTATGACTTTTATCTACGCATATTGAAACGAGGCTACATCGCCGTGAATGTGAAAGAACCGCTGGTGGATATCAACATCCACAGTGGTCCACGAATTTCAACCTCTACAACGGCCAAGTACAAGGGCCAACGCAAGATTATTTTGAAATACTACAATGACATGTCCAAGGAACAGAAGCGCCGTCAATTACACCATTATCGAATGCTCGAATGGTCGAGAAATACGCTTCGCAATAACGTTTATTTGAAAAAAGCACTGTCGCTGTATCCCTGGTGGAAAGATTGGGTGCTGCTCAAGCGTAATACCAAAATTATGATGCAAGGATTTCTAATGAGATTTCATGCAAGGCGCGCAGTTGGAACGTATGCAGAGGAACCTGTGCGAATGAAACTAAAGTAAGAGGTGCCTGGATGGAAAATCCGACGGTGTATATGCTGCCCAAGATGATTGAGAACAATAAATTCAATGAGCTGTTATCCGATTCCATTGAGAACAAGGGATGGGAAGTGAAACAGTTTACCAAAAGAGATCTAATCAAACTGAAAAAAAATGATGTGCTGCATTTTCATTGGCCCAGCTTCTATTACAGAGGTTCATCCGTGCTGACAACAGTGATCAAGTCCATTCTGTATGTATTGATGATTTGTTTTGCACGCTTGCGCGGGGCCAAATTGTTTTGGACGGTGCATAACATCTGGCCTCACAACAGCGGCAAGACGCGGTTTGATTATTGGATGAGAAAAATACTGGTCCAAAATTGCTCCAAGCTGATTGTCATGGGTAAACCCTTGATCTCCGAGATCTGTTCGACGTTTGGGATTGATTCCAGCCGGATCGAGGTTATTCCGCATGGACATTACAAGGGAGTGTATCAGGGGAAAGGCGTGAATATCCGCTCCCGGTTTGGCATCCCGGAGGATAGTTATGTGTATGCGTTCTTCGGTCAGGTGTCGCCGTATAAGGGCGTGGATGATTTGCTGGAGGCATTCAAGGATCTGGATTCCGAACAAGCCCATCTGTTGATTGCCGGTAAAAAGGTAAAGGATTATGACCTTGGAGATGAATTTCTCAAGAGTGGACATATTCATACCCATTTTCATTTCATCGAAGATGATGAATATTCGGATTATTTTGATGCAGTCGATTCGATCATTCTTCCATACAAGCAAATTGCTACTTCAGGCAGTGCAATTCTGGCATTGACCTTCTGTAAACCTGTGGTGGCACCACGGATTGGCTTGTTGGAGGAATACCTGCCCGAAGATTGTGCGGTCCTCTACGAACCTTCTGATCCGGATGGATTGCTTAAAGCGATGAATATGATCCGATTAAAACAATCGGAGTTTCAGGAAGGCAGTGGTTTTGTCAAAGCGTTGGAGCGGCTGGATTGGCCAGTGATTGCCCAAAGGACACTTACCCTGTACTCCAGTTAGTGCAGATGAACGGGTGGACCTAATTGAAAAATATGGGGATGAAATGATGAAAGTAACCGTCGCGATCTGTACGTATAACCGTGCACAGGATGCGGTAGAGGCTATACGAAGTGCCGTACAACAGAATTACGCAAGCAGCGACTATGAGATCATACTCATTGATAACAATTCAAAAGACAACACACGGGAAATCGTGCTCCAAACCATCTTGCAGCATGAGAACCATTCGATCCGGTATGTGTTGGAAGAAAAGCAAGGCTTGTCTGTAGCCCGTAACCGGGCCATTCACGAGGCGCGCGGCGAGTATATCCTGTTCCTTGACGATGATGCCTTTGCTTGCAGGGATTGGATTCGCCAGATCGTTAGCGTGTTTGAGATGAATGAAAATATCGGTTGTGTCGGTGGCAAGATTGACCCGATCTGGGAAGTGCCTGAGCCAATGTGGATTCCACCAGAGAACAGGTCGCTGTTCACCATTCTGGATTTTGCAGATGAAGTCACTGAGATGAAAAGTCCTTATATTCCATTTGGTGCAAATGTGGCTTTTCGTTTATCCGTCTTTGATCAACTGGCTCCCTTCCGTGAAGACCTTGGAAGAGTGGGGAACAATCTTCTCTCTAGTGAAGAGAGTGAGTTAATTGCAAGAATACGGACAAAGTTCAAGGTATATTACACGCCGTATGGTGCGGTACAACATAAAGTAGCCAAAGAGCGAACAACGAAGAACTGGTTTCTGCGCCGAATCTATTGGCAAGGTGTGAGTGATGCCATTCGTGATCAGGACCGTGGTGTTGTGCGTACGGCCAAACATGGGATCAAGCTTGCACAGGGGATCACAACCTCACTGATCTACATTTATAATGCAGATCGGTTCACACGTCAGCTTGCCAAAGTATGTTACCGAAACGGCATGATCGTTGGGTCGCTTCGTCAAAACAGTAAGGGATGAGGATCGCTATGGCGCAAGTTGCACTTCGCAAAGTATTCAGAGGAAACGGCTTAATGAGTGCCATATTTCAGACAAGTGGAACCAATCTGCTGGTCATGACACTGACGATGTTGTCTTCCATTTTGACGTCACGCATGTTCGGGGTAGAGGGAAAGGGCGCATTCTCGGCCATTCTATTCTGGCCTGCGCTCTTAACCGGATTGGTCGGATTCGGACTACCAACTTCTATCATTTATAACATCAAACAGAGCGCAACCGAGAAGAGTGCACAGTATGTTCGGTTAAGCTTTCTTTTTCAAGTTCCGGTGTGCATCATCATTGGTATTGTGGCCTGGTTTGGATTACCTTTCTGGCTCTCCAGCTTTCCGCCGGAGGTCGTGCAGATATCCAGATGGTATACGATTGCTACTGTTCCTGTACTTATTGTCATCAATCTCATATCAGCACTCTCGCAGAGTCGGGAGAAATTCGCTGTATATAATGGTATCCGGTTAATGATCCCCCTGTTTAATGTAGGCGGGCTTTTTGTGTTATGGGGCCTGGGCATGCTGAGCATTCAGCTCGCGGCTGCGATCTATTTTGTAACCAGCTTCTCCGTGGTGGCGTGGGCTATCTATGCCAACCGTAATGAATTGAGACTGAGATGGTTCAAGGATCGGGTGGACCAGAGTTCGGCGAAAAAGCTTTTTGGTTATGGCAGCAAGGTGTATGGTGTTGAATTGTTAGGAACGTTGTATACCCAGTTTGATAAAATCATTATTTTGGCTTTGCTCACCCCGCGTGACTTTGGACTGTATTCCGTCGTATTTGCGTTATCCCGAATCTATAACGCAGTTCAGACGGCGATTAGCAATGTTGTTTTCCCAAAAGTGACCGGATTGCCCCAAGAGCAGATTATTCGAACAGTTGGCAGAGCCTTCCGCATCTCGCTCATGGTCATGATGATCATTGTAATACCCACCATGTTTGTGGGGAACTACCTGATGGGTCTTCTGTTTGGCTCCGAATTTTTGGAGGCGAGCGTAGCATTTTATATTTTGGCTGTGGAATGCATTATTGGTGGTGGCTCCTGGATTCTGGCATCCGCGTTTAATGCACTTGGTCGGCCTGGACTTGTGATGATCAGACAGCTCATTGCACTCTCGGTGACGGTGGCTTTGTTCTTTGTATTCACCCCGCTGTGGGGGCTCAACGGAATTGCGATTGCCTTATTGATCGGGTCCATTGTGCGAATGGTGGTTACTGTGGCCGCGATGAAGATTGTATTTAAGGTGAAGTTTGCCGCCATGTTCTATGACAAGGAAGATATACCGTTTCTCTATGAACGGTTAAACAAAAAAAGAAGAAGAGTCACCCAAGGAGGAGATGGAGATGCTGGGCACTAACAATATTCATCCAATGGAAGAGTTGAAGGGACATTTACGTCAGATTTTGAAGGTCATTCCACCGCGTACCGAAATCTATTATTTGGATTACCCGGTGCATAGCAATGGTGGCGACTTGTTGATTATGAAAGGTACTGAGGCTTTCTTCCGGGACAATGATATTCAAGTACGTGCCAGATACAGCATTCTGGATTGCCCTTTGTCCCTCAAGGTTCCGGAAGGTATAACGATCGTGTTGCACGGGGGAGGTAACTTTGGTGATCTGTACCCTGCCCATCAGAAATTGAGAGAACGAATGATTGCACAACATCCGAATCACCGGATTGTCATTCTGCCACAGACGATGTTTTACAAGAGTGATATTGAATTGAAAAAGACAGCCCAAGTATTCAATCGTCATAAGGATGTGCACTTTTTTGTCCGGGACACCTTATCTTATGAGATAGCCAGTAAAGAATTTCAACAAACCAATGTGTACCTTTCTCCGGATATGGCGCATCAGTTGTGGCCTCTTAAGTCCAAGAGCAAGCCTAGTGCAGAGATGTTGTATTTCTTCCGTAAAGACATTGAGAAAACTCAGAATCAGGTGCATTACGAATCCGTCAGTGGACCCAAGGCCACGTTTAAAGACTGGGAGACATTGTACAACCGGGTAGACCGGAAGATCATTCGCATGATTACATCCCGGTTAAAGTCAGGGAAAGGCAGCTCTTTTGCCCGCTGGTTGTGGTACAAATACTCTGATCGGATGGTACATACGGCCATTAAGGAATTCAATCAATACCAGACCATCACGACATCCCGTCTGCATGGACATATTCTGGCCTGTCTCCTGGATCAACCGAACATCCTGCTGGATAATTCATACGGCAAGAACTCGAATTATTATGCAGCTTGGACCAAGAGCAATCCGGCAGGCAGACTGGAATCCAATCAGACCAGCACATATAACAAGCCAACCGAGACCAGCAAGGGAGCGAGTACGGTTGTGCTGTCGGATGGTGCAGCGCTATGAGAAGTATTCTGTTATCCGGCGGTTCTGGCAAGCGTCTCTGGCCGTTATCCAACGATTCCAGATCCAAGCAATTTCTTAAAGTACTCCATGGGCCTGGGGGGAATCCGGAATCCATGGTACAGCGGGTATGGCGACAGCTGAATCATGCCGGACTTGCATCAAAGGCGCTTATCGCAACCAGTTTGCCACAGGTCGAGATTCTGACTTCTCAGTTGGGAGACGATGTCAGACTGGTCGTGGAGCCTGAGCGCAGAGATACGTTTCCAGCCATTGCACTCGCAGCTTCCTATCTGTATTCCGTAGAGAGTGTGAGTTTGAATGAGACAATTGCAGTGTTGCCTGTAGATCCCTTTGTTGAAAAAGAATTCTTCGAAGTGCTGGCAACCTTGCCGGAGATGCTCGATAAGTCAGGTGCCGATCTGGCCTTAATGGGAGTTGTGCCGACCTATCCGTCAGAGAAGTACGGATACATCATTCCGCAATCCCTTTCTTCCAGTGAAAATAACAATGAATACGTGAATGTAGCGAAGTTCCAGGAGAAACCCTGCGAATCCGATGCGGTCCTTATGATGGAGCAGGCCGCATTATGGAATTGCGGGGTTTTTGCTTTTAAGCTGGGTTATTTGATCAATCTGCTGATTGAGATGGAACTGCCGATCCAGTATGACGAAATGCTGAAGCAATACGGAAGATTGAACAAGATCAGTTTTGATTACCAGGTTGTCGAGAAGGCAAATCAGATTATCGCTATTCCGTATAACGGCTTCTGGAAAGATCTAGGCACGTGGAACACACTCACGGAAGAGATGGGAAGCTCGGTTGTAGGAAAAGGGTGGATTACGGGAGATTCCCTGAATACCCACCTGGTCAATGAATTGAACATTCCGGTTGCCATATTGGGGTTGTCGGATGTGGTGGTCGCCGTGAGTCCGGATGGCATTCTGGTCAGTGACAAAGAAGCCAGCCCACGGATCAAGGAAATCTTGAAGAACGAGGATCAACGCCCCATGTATGAGGAGCGTAGGTGGGGTTGCTACCGGGTTCTGGATTACACAAAAAACGAAGCTGGCGGCGAGGTTCTCACCAAACGAATCTGCATCAGTGCCGGGAAAAACCTGAGTTATCAATACCATTTGCTTCGCAATGAGGTATGGACGGTTGTATCGGGAACAGGGGAATTGATTCTGGATGGGCAGAGCCGAATGATCGGGCAAGGAGATACGGTGATCATTGACCGGAGTATGCTTCATTCCGTCAGAGCCGTTACGGAACTGGAGATCATTGAAGTACAGATCGGCAGCCAGCTGATTGAGGAAGATATCGTTAGAGTGTCTACCAAATGGCAGGACATTGTTCAGACATATGTGAAGCACGCGTAACCAACACATTAGAACATGGGGGAGATTATGGAATGAATATTACGGTGATTGGCACAGGGTATGTGGGTTTGGTATCGGGCGTATGTTTTTCGGAACTGGGAAATAACGTGATCTGTGTCGACAACAATGTGGAAAAAGTGAATATGTTAACGGACGGTCATGTTCCGATCTATGAACCGGGTCTGAAGGATATCATGAATGCCAATATGAAAGCAGGAAGGCTGTCCTTCACCACCAACATTCAGGATGCTATTAGTCGTTCGGATATCATCATTATCGCGGTGGGTACGCCATCCCTGCCTAATGGCGAAGCAAATCTGAGTTTTATTGAGCTTGTCGCGCGAGAAATAGGTTCTTATATGGATAATTATAAAATAATAATGACTAAAAGCACTGTTCCTGTCGGAACCAACGATCGTATTCAGGAATGGATCAGCAGTTTGACGAATCATCCATTCGACATGGCATCGGTACCGGAGTTCCTGCGAGAAGGTACCGCTGTACAGGATACGCTCTATCCTGACCGGATAGTCATTGGGACACATAGTGAGCGGGCAGTCGCCACGTTGAAAGAGCTGCATCAGCCATTAACCGATCAGATTATTGTTACGGATATTCGCTCGGCCGAAATGATTAAATATGCATCCAACGCTTTCCTGGCAACCAAGATCTCATTTATCAACGAAATCTCTAACATCTGTGAAAAAGTAGGAGCAGATGTCAGCCGCGTTGCCGAAGGCATGGGCTATGACAGACGAATCGGTGCCTCCTTTCTCAAGGCAGGCATTGGTTACGGAGGTTCCTGTTTCCCTAAGGATACACAGGCTCTGATTCAAATTGCAGGTAATGTGGATTATGACTTCAAACTGCTGAAGTCCGTGGTGGAAGTGAACAAAGATCAACGCTTCAACGTCATTCGTAAACTGGAAGATGCACTAGGCTCACTCGAAGGGAAGGAGATTGCCATCTGGGGGCTCGCTTTCAAACCGGATACCGATGATGTTCGTGATGCTCCGGCGATTGAGATCATTCAACGTTTGCTTGAGCAGGGAGCAGTGATTCGGGCATATGACCCCATCGCTACCGAGAACTTCCGCAAAGAGGTGGATTCCCCATCCATTACATGGGAAGAGCGGGCCATGAAAGCGGCGGAAGGTGCTGATGCACTCTGTGTTCTGACGGAATGGAAAGAGTTCATGGAGGTTAATCTGACTGATTTGGCAGCGCATATGAATCAACCCATCCTGATTGATGGAAGAAACATCTACGGAGAAGATCAGATTAAAGATACGTCCTTCCAATACTACTCCGTTGGTCGTCCAGGTCTAACCAATATTGATGGAAGAAAAACGGCAGTCATCTGACGGAGGCCATAACATGAGACGCGGGATCAAAATAACATTAGGTGCCATTTCCCTTGTTGCAGTTGTCATGATTGGATATTCTGTGTATCTGTATTCGCATGTTAAATCAGCGGCGGATCAAATGTATGAACCCCGGGAACCCATCAAGCAGGTATCTATTGTAGACCAGCGGGGTGGGGGAGATTTCCCTGTGGACATGGAGAATGAAGAACCTTTTAATGCTTTGATTCTGGGTGTGGATGAACGTTCCAATGATCGGGGGCGCTCCGACACCATGATTGTATTAAGTGTTAATCCTGCAAAAAAATCCGTACTTATGTTTAACATCCCCCGAGATACCAGAACGAATATTGTTGGTCACGGCACGGAGGATAAGATCAACCATGCCTATGCTTTTGGGGGCGTTAACATGTCTGTGCAAACGGTGGAACAATTGCTTGACGTTCCCATACATTACTACATGAAAGTGAATATGGAGGGCTTTGCACAAGTCATCGACATGGTGGGTGGAGTAAATGTGAATAACCCGTTTGCATTTGACTATGAGGGTTACCGGTTCGAGCAAGGGAATATTCATCTGGATGGTGAAGCTGCTTTGGGATTTTCGCGGATGCGTTATGATGATCCGAAGGGAGATCTCGGGCGGAATGACCGTCAGCGGGAGATCATCAAACAAGTGCTGAAGAATACGGTCCAGGTATCCAACATGTTGCAACTGGAGACGTTGCTGGACGAAGTCAGTGCTCACGTCAGAACCGACGTTACCTTTGATGAGATGAAGCAGATGTTCTCCAAATATCGTTCGGTACTGGATCATATTGAATCCGTTGAGATTAAAGGCACGGGCAAAAAAATAGACGGAGTGTATTATTATATCGTGGATCAGTCGGAACGAGACAGGATACATCAGATGATTGAAGAACATACAAAATGATCGGATAGGGCGGTGAACCAGATGCGTATCTCCAGGCTAATGAAATTGTCCCTGATTGTGCTCCTAATGTATATGCTCATGATACCGGCAAGTACAAATTATGTTCAATCAGCTCAAAACTATCAATGGAAGAATATACCTATTGGTGGTGGGGGGTACGTTACGGGGGTGGTCATTCATCCGACTGAGCCTGATCTGGTTTACGCTCGAACTGACGTTGGAGGAGCTTACCGTCTGGATGTAACCTCAGGAGATTGGGTTCCACTACTGGATCATTTTGGAGATGAGGACAGCAATCTGTACGGCGTAGATGGAATTGCGCTGGATCAGCAAAACCCCAATGTCGTGTATATCGCTGCTGGGAAGTACGGTAACGTGGGGCCGAGTGATATTCTGAAATCCACAGATCGGGGAGAAACCTGGATTCGAACCGGACTTAATCTTCGGAATGAATCGAATGGAAATATCCATCGAGCCATGGGAGAGAGCATCGCGGTTAATCCCACGAACTCCAATTACCTGCACGTGGGTACACGATATGATGGATTGTACACTTCCAGTGATGGTGCAGCCACGTGGAGTAAGGTATGGGATGTACCTAGTGGGCTGTCCGGTGAGGGAATTCGAAGTGTAGCTTATGGATTGAATCCCGTGACGAAGCAAGGTCAAGTTGTGTATGCGGGGGTTCGCGGCATTGGTGTGTATAGCAAAGCACCAAGAAGCAATGGGCAGACCACTTGGCAACTTACCGGGAGAAGTCCCGAATATCCTGCACGTATGACTGTGGCGAAGAACGGGACGTTGTATGTGACAACGGATAATCAGGGCGTTTACAAGTTCAATGGTGTGCAGTGGACGAATATAACACCCAGCACTAGTTACTCATCTTATTATGGAATCACGATTGATCCCAATAATGATAATCACATCCTGGCAGCCGTTCGAACAGGTGGAGATAATCTGCCACTGTATCGTTCCGTTAATGGCGGACAGAGTTGGACAACAGTGAGCAAAACGTTGGTATCCAAACCGTCATGGTGGACACCCAACATGTTTTTCTCAGCGACATCCAGTATCAAGTTTGATCCGCATAATCCGGGCACCGTATACGCTACAGACTGGTTTGGCGTGTACAAGACGGAAAATATCAATGGTACCAATGGATTGACTGGCAGTACTGCGAGTACTTGGGAAGCTATTACCGATGGTCATGAAGAAGTCGTCGCACTCACGGCATCCACACCACCTCAGGGTGTTTCATTCTTTAGTGGTTTAACGGATCAAGTCGGATTTAGACATGCAAATGTAACCGATGTTCCTCTTAATAAAATCCCGCTCTCAGGTATGCGAGAAATTGTAAGTATTGACTATCACGAGGCAAATCCGAATTATATGATATTTCTGGGAAGCAGTGACTGGTATGGTACGACCACACGCTTATTTGTCTCTTCCAATAACGGAGTTACAGTAACCCCGGTAAACGTTCCGGCAGGCTCTACACTGGGGCGGGTGGCCTATTCAGCCATTAATCCAAATGTAATTGTTTATTACCCCCAGACCGGTAATCCGGTCAGAAGCACGAATCGTGGCGCAACATGGCAAAATATGAATGGTGCCCCATTTCAGGCCATTGGGGGGAATATGGTCTTTGCCTATAATCATCCACTGGCTGCGGATCGCATCAATGGATATAAATTTTATATGTATGCTGCTGGTTATCTGTATCGGTCTACGGATGCAGGAGCCAACTGGTCCAAAGCGAATGCGGTTCGCCTTCCTATTAATACGGATATCAATACAAGCTTCATTAAAGTCGAGGCTGCACCTGGCGTGGCGAATAATGTATGGGTGAGTCTGGGAACCGATGGATTATATGCATCAACGAACTCGGGAAATACATTTTCCAAGATCCAGGGTGTGCAGAATTCCAAATTATTTGCCTTTGGTAAAGCGAAGCCAGGTAATTTAGTTCCAGCTGTCTATGTATATGGCACCGTAAATAACGTGAATGGATTCTTCCGTTCCGATGATATGGGGGCAACCTGGAACAATATAGGTCCTTTAGGTACTGGAATCGGGCTGGGCAATGAACCGCAAATTATGGCAGCAGACCGTCAAATCTATGGTCAGGTATATGTAGGTACAAATGGCAGAGGCATGTATGTTGGATCAATAGAATAACGAGTGAGATATGAAAGTGGTGAAGATTAAAATGATGGAGGAGGGCTCCGGGCGCACGAGACAAAAGCATGTACGAAGAACGTACGGATTTCTCATTGCTCTGCTGTTGATTGTGATTTGGATTCTGGTCATCTGGTCCATGTCCACGCAATCCTCTCAACAGCAAGACATTCAGCCGTGGCTTCATAAATGGTCTCAAAAATTGCACATCGGTTTTACACTTCCTGATGTGCAATTCACTTATGGGGAGTATGAGTATTCGCTGAAGCAGCGGCCGTATGATTTTGCAGAGTTCGTCTTTCGCAAGAGTGCGCACTTATTTGTATACGCTGTGCTCGCCGTGCTTGTGTATGGCGGGCTGCGGTACAGAAGAACATCCCTTATGACCAGTATCGTTTATGCTCTGGCTGTGGTGTTTGTTATAGCCTCCATTGATGAGTATATTCAGCAGTTCAGCCCGGACCGGACAAGCTCGATACGTGATGTGGGAGTAGACTTGCTCGGCGGCGGCTGTGGGATTGCCATATATGCAGGACTTCAGTCCATTATCCGAAGGATTAGAAAGGGAAAGCGTACTTCCATTCACAGTGAGTGATTTCCCAGGAAATTAGATGTATCGTTCAACTTCTACTTGTCTGCCATCCATCATAAGTATGGAGTAGGACAAGGAGGACTGGACATGCTGCGAAGAAGGAACCGGAATGCTTTGCTCAAAAAGATCGGCTTCATCGCGATCATTGTATTATTGCTGTGGTTGATTGCCAGAACCATTCCGTATTTGTTTCAGGCAGATACATCGGATGAAGCTGCTGCTGTTGCCGAAGAGTTTTACAAATATGAGCAGACGGGTGACTTCGGCAGTTCATGGGAACTCTTTCATCCCCTGATGAAAGAGCGGTTTCCCAAGAGTGCTTACGTACAGAACAGAGCACATATATTTATGCAGCACTTTGGCGTGGAAACGTTTGAGTTGGAGATGGAAAAGCCGGAGCGTGAGTTCGATGTAACCGTGATTGATGGCATTAAGCCATTTTCTGAAGCCTACAGAATTCGGGTCACCCAGAAGTACTCAGGTACCTTTGGCCAATTCGATATTGTGCAGACCTGTTATCTGGTAGAGGATGGCGATGAGTGGACCTTACTCTGGTATTATCCAAATCAGAAAAATGAGGATACCTCGCAGGTCGGGAATAGTGATTGATCAGGCATCACATCGTGGGCATCGTTGTGAAAGAGACTGGAACTCCGATATGATGATATTAACCCATACATTGAACCGGATTGTATCATTTACCTAACATCAGGCTCCAAAAATGCGAGACTTTTGTCGCATTTTTGGAGCTTTTTTTGTGTTTTGCTTGTTTTTATGGCTGTAAAGCCTTGACATTAGTCCCGGTGTCAAGTAAATTACGAGATAGATACAAAATGTATCAATTTTCAGCGTCTAACGACAAATAACAAGGACTTCTAAGCTCCTTGTGAGGGGAAGGAATATCATTGATCGAAACGGGCCGCTTTTACTGTGTCAGTTGTGGGATGATTGTGTCGGTCGCTAGAAGCTCTGTCGAAATGAAGGAAGAGGGCAATGGAGGCAATCACGTATTTCGCACCGGATTCTACCGGAGTGAAATGCCGCTTGGATGCTGTGAAGCGTGTGTAGTTGAAGCGAAACGTCAGGGGAAATCCCAGTTTGCGGGACAATATACTAAAGATTATGATACACTATGTGCATATGAGAAACGGGCATGAGGTATGTGCTCGTCCATGAAGGAGGGGATTGAATGCAGCAGGAGCCGGTCGTCCGGATTCAGGGCGTCAGCAAAATCATATCCTCCCGATCATTGGTCAGCGACCTGACTCTGGATATTTCTCCGGGGCAGGTTTTTGGTTTTTTAGGACCTAATGGCGCGGGGAAAACAACAACGATTCGGATGATGGTTGGACTGATGTCCATCAGTAAAGGTGACATTTTGATCTCGGGACACAGTGTGAAGAATGAATTTGAGAAGGCGGTAGCCCAGGTAGGAGCTATTGTAGAAAATCCGGAAATGTACAAGTTTCTGACCGGGTACCAGAATCTCGTTCACTTTGCCCGCATGTCGCCGGGAGTCACGAAAGAACGTATTGCGGAAACGATTGAACGTGTGGGGCTTACGGCCCGTATTCACGATAAGGTCAAAACCTATTCACTGGGCATGCGCCAGCGTCTGGGTGTCGCGCAAGCGATATTACATAAACCGAAGCTGCTTGTACTGGATGAGCCAACCAATGGACTGGACCCGCAGGGCATACGGGAACTGAGAGACTATTTGCGTGAGCTCACTCAAGAGGAAGGCATTACGGTCTTCGTCTCAAGCCATTTGCTGTCGGAGATGGAACTGATGTGTGATACGGTGGCTATTATCCAGAACGGCAAGTTAATCGATGTAAGAAACCTTCGAGCTGAAACGGGTGCGGATGCATTAATTGAAGTTGCTTTTGAAGTGAATGATGCAGAACGCGCTGCGGATCTGATTCAGGGTGCTGTCGTACAGGGCAATGTCCTGGTGGCACGGGTGTCTCGTGAGCAGATTCCAGATATCAATGCCAAGCTGGTTAGCGAAGGGTTTCAAGTATACGGTATTCGTAACGTGACTCACACCCTGGAAGAACAATTCTTGCAAGTCACTGGGGGTGGAGGCATTGGGTAGTTTTGGTAATCTGATATTGAATGAAAATATGAAAATATTCCGTCGTCCCCGTACCTGGATCATGTTAGCCATTCTGGTACTGATCTCGCTGTTAATGCCAGTTTTACTGCGAGAAGGAATGGGGTCGGCTGGTGTTCCATTCTGGGAAGCGGCTGTAACAACTGTGCAAATTGTATTCTTTCTGAATACGATCTTCTGTGTTGTGATTGCAGCGGAAGCGGTAGCTGGAGAATTTACTTGGGGAACAATCAAACTGCTGCTTATTCGTCCATGGTCTCGAAGCAAAATTCTAGCTTCCAAATACCTCACCGTGATCATCTTCAGTATTTTGAGTACTCTGGTTGTCATTGTAATGGCAACAGGTATGTCCTATCTACTGTTCTCGCATGATGGTCCTTCGGGAAGTGGTAATGCTCTGACGTTATGGGGATATTTGTATGTTGATCTGTTCATTACACTTGCGATTGCCTTTATGGTGTCCTCCGTATTTCGTTCAGGTGCACTTGCGATTGGATTATCCCTGTTCATTATGTTCTCACAGAGTATCTTCTCACTCATATTCAATCCGGTCCGTTATGAATGGGCCAAGTATGTTCTGTTCAACAACATGGATCTTAGCAAATACATGACCTCCGGGGCGGATTTTGCGCTAATGGGTGGTCCGAGTGCAGGAATGACACTGGGATTCTCCATTGCAGTTCTGGCGGTGTATTACGTTATTTTCATGGTGATTTCCTGGGTTGTATTCAGCAAAAGAGATGTGGCAGGCTAACGCCTGCTTCTTTTTTTTGCTCCAATGCTGTTTTGGAAAGAAAAAAGGGTATATTCAACATCGCCTGTGGCATGACTGTCATTTAAGGGTACTTAGTATCATAAGTAAATGACTAGATATACATATGAACGCCGCAGTCACTTTGGCAGAGCAGCGCATGGAGGGATCACGTTTCTTGATAAATAACAAGTTCTACCGCATATGCACAGCGATTATTCTGCTGCTGCTCATCGTGTATTTGGGGGATAAAGTGAACTTTATTTTCAGCCCCCTGACCTCACTGATTCACATCATCATCATCCCGCTGCTGATTGCCGGTTTCTTCTATTATCTGCTGCGCCCGCTTGTCGATTATATGGAAAGGCATAAGATCAAACGTGCATTGTCAGTTCTGATTATTTATGTCGTAATTGCATTAATACTTGCAGGTTTTAGTGTGCTTGTATGGCCTTCCCTGCGTGAACAATTAATGAATTTTGTGGAGAATGCTCCAGCGTTGGTTACTTCACTCAGCGATCAGTTGAATGCACTTGAAAAGAGCAATGTTGTATCCAGATACCTGCCTGATGATTCCAATCTATTCTCACGATTATCCGATGTTCTGAGCCAAGGGATCACTCAGGCAACCAATTATGTCTCCGGGTTATTCTCCGTGGTATCCAATCTGGTTATTATTCTGGCAACGTTCCCGATCATGTTGTATTACATGCTCAAGGAAGGCAGCAAGTTTGGAACGAATCTAACCTTATTGTTGCCAAGACATTATCGGAAGGATGGGGAAGAAACCGTCCATGAGATCGATGAAGCACTAAGTAACTATATTGTTGGGCGGGTTATTGTTAATGTAGCCCTAGGGATTCTGATGTACATCGGTTTTCTAATCTTAGGTTTGCCTTACGCTTTGCTGCTGACTGTTGTATCCATTATTCTAAACTTCATCCCTTATGTGGGTGCTTTGCTGGCAGCTATTCCGGTTGTCATTGTTGCGTTTATCGAATCACCTTCGATGGCGATCTGGTCACTGGTCATCATTGTAATCGCACAGCAAATTCAGGATAATCTGATCTCACCTTACGTCTATGGCAAACAGCTCGATATTCATCCACTGACTACCGTTATCCTTTTGCTCGTGGGTGCTGACCTGGGAAATATCTTGGGTATGATCATCGTGATTCCGCTGTATATGATTCTGAAAATTATAGTTCGCAAAATCCATTATCGGATTGTCGAAGATAAGACTGAACTTTAAATGGAATCTGAAATACCACTCTGTCATGTGCCACTACTAATGTTTGTTATTGAATCACATCGATAAGCTCATAGGATAAGCCGCATATCCATGGTGAAGGGTCAGGTAAGTTTGCCCTCGCGATGGATATGCGGCTTTATTTTTATTTTCATTTTTATTGCTCACTCATGTTATAGCTGTTATACTTGATATATAACAGATAACAAAAAGAAGGTGAACCCTTGATTATTCAACTGGATATGCAATCCGAACTTCCCATCTATTCGCAACTTGTTTATCAAATTATTGAAGGCATTGCTAGTGGTGAGTTACAGCTAGGTGAGGCGTTACCTTCGGTTCGGAATTTAGCCGCAGATATTGGTGTTAACCTTCACACCGTCAACAAGGCTTATACACTACTCAAGCAAGATGGATACATTCTGGTTCATAGGCAAAAGGGAGTCGTAGTGAACCCTGATGGAATGCCTGGTTTAACGGATGATTTTTTGAAAAAGCAGCAAAGAGAATTAAGACCGATTATTGCCGAAGCGATCTGTCGCGGAATGACCAAAGAGGAACTATCTGCGGTGTTAGACCAAATGTATGATGATGTGAAGATGGGTCACAACAAAGAATAAAGGAATCGAGGGGGTGTGTTATGTATGCAACTATTTAGTATATTACCTATCATTTTAATCTTTGCTCCATTAGCCGTATTTCTATCTTTTGCACCTTATGTGACAAGGGAAACAATCAGCTTTGGGGTTACGGTAAGTGAGTATAATTACTACACACCCATCTTGCGTAAGCTGCGGAGTACGTTTGCTACCGTAAGTCTGATCGGAAACGGGATGATTATACTTGTCTGTCTGTATGTACTCCCATCTGCTAATGAAAAGTCTACGGCAATGATCACCGGTGTTTGCACAGTGCTGTTTATTGTATACTGGGCAGCACTACACATCTTATTTCATTTCAAGATGAAAAAGATAAAAGGAACACTTACAACTGTAGACGCACCTCAACGGGTTAAAATCGATACCACCTTCCGTCAAAATAAACTCACCTATTCCAACTATTGGTTTCTCATTCACATTGCTATTATTGTAGCCATTGGAATCATTTCAATCCTGAATTATAAGGCACTCCCTAACGTCATTCCAATGAAATATGATCTTCAGGGCCATGTCATTTCCAGTGCGCCTAAAACCTACCTCTCGGTACTGGCTATTAATCTTGTGCAGCTAGGCATCATTGCACTTATGATGTTGGTGAACTGGAGTATCAAAACAAGCAAACAACAGCTTACCGCGTCTAATCCTGCCCAATTTGCTGCTGAAAATATTCAATTCCGCCGTAAATGGTCCCTATTTACGATCATAACGGGGTTGCTTCTTACCATTTTATTTGCCTTCATTCAGATGAATATGTTCGTCCCGAATCTCGTCTTGTTAAAAGGTATTATCTTCATTACCCCTGTGCTGATCTTGTTAGGCGCGGTAGGGCTATCTCTCACAGGCAGACAAGGCGGTGGGAAAATTCGGAACCATCAAGAGGATCGTGAACGATCCAAGGAGCAGCCTGTGAATGACGATGAACATTGGAAGCTTGGTTTTATTTACTTCAATGCCAATGATCCTTCTTTTACCGTAGAAAAGCGTTATGGAATAGGCTGGACGATTAACTTCGCTCGTCCACTATCTTGGGTCCTGTTGGTATTCATCATTGCTATTGTTGTTATAAGCAGAGTTCTGAGCCAATAAATGCTCATAGATCTATGCATAACATAAAAACTGATTAGGAGGAGTTATTACAATGAACAATTGGAAAAAGCTATTACTTTCTCTTACTTTCGTAGGTCTCATTCTTCCGGTGACATCCATCTCAGAAGCTGCTGAAAAATCCGCTGGTAGTGAAAATCTTGTTCCTGTTCGTGAGATTGCAGAAAAGAATGGGGCAGAGGTATCTTGGCAACAAAAGACAGGAGAAATCACAATACGAAAAAGTGAGCTTACTATTGTAGTTAAGGTAGGAGAGAAACAGGCGATGGTGAATGGGCAAGCCATATCCTTAGACAATCCTGTTCAGTTAACGAAAGGAGTTACCTATATGGATGGGACATTTCTTACCGAGACGCTGAAGGCAGAACCTGAGGATATATTCATTTCCCTTATTAGTGAGGGCGATGGCAAGGAGGCAGCCAAGTATGTTCATACCTCTGTGAGTGGAGTGTTGTCACCCACGTTGTTGAGCCAGCTGTGGGGAGCTTTAGAAGGACAAAATGGCAAAATTACAAGTGAAGCCATAGCTAAGCATGTAGAAAATAATACAGTGCATCGCAATGTTACCTATACGTTCAAAACAGAGCTGACTCGTTTAAATATTACGGTCAGAATGAATCATAACGGACTTGTGGATGATTTGCATATTGCCGCCGCTACGCCAGATATGTATCAAAAACCAAGCTACGACGACCCATCTGCCTATACAGAACAAGACATTACGGTTGGTCAGGGTGATTTAGCTTTGCCAGGGACATTAACTTTGCCCAAGGGAGAGGGACCTTTCCCGGTTGTCATTCTGGTACACGGATCCGGGCCTAGCAATCAAGATGCTGCCATTGGTGGTGCAAAGCCGTTTCGCGATCTTGCGGTAGGTTTGGCTTCACAAGGAGTTGCTGTATTAAGATACGATAAGGTTACGTATGAGCATACCTATAAGGTGGCTTCACAGCCTAAATTCACATTAAAACAAGAGAGCGTAGATCAGGTAAACGATGCAGTGGAATTGCTTAAAAAGAATGCACATATTGATTCTACAGCGATTTTTGTAGCTGGACATAGTCAAGGCGGGTTTGCAATGCCGTTAATTATTGCTGAGGATAAACAACATGATATTGCAGGAAGTATTCTGCTTGCTGCACCAAGTAGTAGCTTTGTGGATGTGCTTACCGAGCAGCAGGACGAATTGGTAGAGCGGATGAAGCAGCTTGGTTTAGACACGGATGTCATTCAAGGGCAAGCTGATTTTTATAAAAATGTGGCTGCGATGGTTAAAGATCCAAAATATTCTGTAGATCATCTTCCTGAGGCGTTTCCACTTCAACCTGCTTATTGGTGGTTTGAGCAGAGAGATTATGTACCTGCGGAACTGGCTAAATCACAAAATACACCTATGCTTGTTATACAAGGCGAAAACGATGTGCAAGTGTCTATGAATCAATTCCAAACCTGGAAATCGTCTCTGCAAGGTCATTCCAATGTAACGTACAATAGCTATCCAAAGGTAAATCATCTGTTATCCAGCTATGATGGACTTTCAATCGGTCAAGAGTACGCTGAGCCATCTAATGTCTCCAAAGCCATTATCGATGATATTGCGAAGTGGGTATTAAAATCAAACTAAAACGGGAGTTCCAATCTTGGTTGAGTGATAACAATGGGAAGTGACACATGGGGCGAGATATAAAAAGAGGAACACTTACCAATATAGGCAAGTGTTCCTCTTTTTATTTATAAATTTGCTTTATTTAGACCAATTGGACTCTTTCTCGTCTTCATCGGTATAATCAGACATGGTCAGTGGTTCCTTGGGAACAACGGCCACTTTGTAGAACCGATTCTTGTCTTTTTCCAGCAAAACAAAGATTAGATTCTCGAACTCATATTCTTCCTGTTCGTTCATCTCGGGACGATGGCTGTAGAGCCATCCACCAATGGTGTCCCACTCATCTGCATCCAGGCTGGACATAAACATGTCGTTCACCTTTGATAAGGAAACCTTACCGTCCATAATGACATAGTTCTCATTGATGACTTGAATATCTTCCACTTCGTCTGCGTCGAACTCGTCGCGGATCTCACCAACAATCTGCTCAAGCACATCCTCAATGGTTACAATTCCGGAAGTTCCTCCATATTCGTCGACAAGTACGGCGATATGGACGCCATCCTTCTGCATTTTCTTGAGCAAGTCCTTCACAGGAGTTGTTTCGTGAACAGCCGATACAGGCTGAATCAGGGAGGATAGATCAACAGGTTCATCGTTTCCGTAAAGTTCCAGGAAGAATTGTTTCGTATTAATGATACCGATGATATCGTCTTTACTCTCATTCACTACTGGAAAACGTGTATATTGTTCTTCACGAATGATCTCCAGGTTTTCCTCGTTTGTTCTATTCACATAAAGGCAGACCATATCGGTCCGGGGTACCATAATTTCTTTGGCTAACATCTCATCAAAAGCAAAGATCCGGCTTACATAACCGAATTCAGCTTGGTTGATTTTACCACTTTCAAAGCTTTCATTAATGATGATCTGCAACTCTTCTTCGGAGTGTGCATCTTCATGTTCAGAAGCAGGTTTGATTCCGAACAGTTTCACCAGTTGGTTCGCTGAGCCGTTTAACAGCCAGATAAAAGGATACATAATTCGGTTAAACCAGATGATAGGTGTAGACGTCAGCAGTGCAACAGTCTCGGCTTTCCGGATTGCAATCGTTTTTGGAGCGAGTTCACCAACCACAACATGCAGATACGTGATGGAAGCAAACGCGATTACAAACGATAAGAATGAAGAAACCGCCTCAGGAATTTGCATGCTTTCGAACACAGGGTGGAGAATTTTCTCTACCGTTGGTTCACCCAGCCAGCCCAGTCCCAGAGATGTAATCGTGATTCCAAGCTGGCAGGCGGACAAATAGCCATCCAGATTGGCAACGGCTTGTTTAACAGCCAGCGCACGCTTGTTTCCTTCTGCAATCATTTGGTCGATCCGGCTCGGTCTAACCCGTACCAGAGCGAATTCCACTGCGACAAAAAACGCCGAAAGTCCTATCAAAATCGCAACCAATACTAAATTTAACGCATACCTCTCACTGTCCATTCACTACTGTTCTCCTTTAAGTAATAAGTTTTTAACGATTATTATATCTAATTTTACGTAAGAAGACCACCTCCAGACAAAGAAATGAGGAAGAGTCTGGAAGGTGGAATGAGCAGATTGGCGTCACAATGCGAATCTGTTCCATCATTAAACTGATATGTAGAAGGTAACACAGTCAGAATATACAATGAACAAAGTAGAAATTTGAATTTCCAGAATGAAGTATTCCGTCTGCTTATGTAAAGTTTTATCTAAGCAAACGTTACGAATAGGGGGTACATTGGGTATCTATGATTAGCTGTATACAGAATCGTCAAAGCTGTGTAGGTGAGAGAAGGGCAAGGTCATGAAGCTTGCCACTTGAGGAGGAAGCCGAATGTTCTGGCTGGTCATTATATTACTCGTATTTATTTTCCAGGCAGCCACAATTCTTTTGTTGGAATTTCGTAATCCGGCTAAAGCTGTGGCTTGGCTGTTTATTTTGTTCTGTGTGCCTTTGATCGGTTTTGTAGTGTACTATTTCGTGGCGCAGGATTATAACAAACGAAAAAAACTCCGCAAGGGTGGATCGCGCATCTTCCGTGAAATGAAGGAAACGATCTGGGAACAAGCCCACATCATTGGAGATGTCGAACAGATGCCTGGCGATCGTTTCAGTCACCAGCATCGATTGTTTAACCTGTTATCCCATCTGTCGGAGAGCCCGATTACAGGTTGTAACCACAGTACGGTGCTCACAAATGGTGAAGAGGCGTTTGCGGCAATGCTGAGGGAAATGGAAAAAGCAAAGCACCATCTGCATGTGGAATTTTACATTTTCCGTGATGATGTCATCAGTACGAAGTTTCAGGATGTCATGATTCGCAAGGCACAGGAGGGCGTGAAGGTTCGGTTTATTTGTGACGGTCTCGGCAGTCACAAGATGAGCTGGAGTTTTATCCGCAAACTGCAGGATGCAGGTGTGGAGTTTCATTATTTTCTACCGCCACTGATTGCCACGATTGACCGAAGAGTCAACTACCGGAATCACCGTAAAATTGTTGTTGTGGATGGACAGGTTGGTTTCGTGGGTGGCATCAATGTAGGCGATGATTACCTTGGACAATATCCGGAGGTGGGTTTCTGGCGGGATACACATGTACAGATTGAGGGAGATGCCGTATATTTCCTGCAAAGTACGTTCCTGAACGACTGGAAATTGGCTTCCGGTGAGCGAATTACCGAACCCCAGCTTGCGGAATTATTTCCACCCCACATCTGTAGCGGGGGAGAACGAATTCAGATTCTGGCCAGTGGGCCGGATCAGGACTGGGATGCCATTCAGGAAATGTGTTTTGGGGCCATTTCGGTAGCTTGTGACCGGATTTACATTACCACACCTTATTTTATTCCTGATCCTGCCCTGTATGAGGCACTCAAAACAGCTGCTGTCAGTGGCGTTGATGTGAAAATTATCATTCCGTATCAATCTGATTCAAAGCTTGTTCATTTGGCATCCCTTTCATATGTAGAGGAACTTCTGCGAGCAGGTGTTGAGTTCTTCCAATATCGCAAAGGTTTTGTACATGCCAAAGTGATGATTGTGGATGAGTTGCTTGCAACGGTAGGCACGGCCAATATGGATATGCGCAGTTTTTTTTGCAATTTTGAGTTAACGGCTGTCCTGTTCGAGTCCTCTCCGATTCGTCGTTTGATCACTGACTTTGAACGTGATCTCGGGGAATGCAGTCAGATCGATGGGGAGGTATTTCAGAAGCGTTCACGACGGCAAAAAGGCGCAGAAATGCTTTCTCGGATGCTTTCTCCGCTTCTTTAGCCGATTTAGGGCAGATTTCTGAAGATAAGTTCACTTTTTGTGAATTTATCTTCTTTTTGCTAAGTATTTTGCGCAAATTTGATCTTTTATGATATAATAGATATATAAATCATGTCTTGGCGAAGGAGGGGAGTCTGCGGGAAAACAGGCTCCCTTTTGCTCTCTTTTGAAAGTGCAAACCGGGATGAATAACATTTTGAATCCATTTTATATCGCTTTTAGATGCTTGCGCTGTATAGCCAGGGTACATATAGAACGCAGTTTGCTGTTCTTCATATGTAGATTCACCCTGAGTATTTAAATGATTTATAAAATGGATTCACACACTGATTTAACGGGGGGGATACCATGTCCAATGTAACGGTGAAAGAACTAACAGCCAAGCAAGCTGACCGCGGGGTCAAAAGCTCGGTGTTTACATTAAAGCTGCTGCAACGTATTGTGATGATTCTGATCGGTGCTGCACTAATGGCTGTATCGCTTGAAGTGTTTCTCGTACCGAATGGTGTTATTGATGGTGGGATTACGGGGATTTCAATTATGGTGTCAGAACTTACAAATTTGCCACTCGGAGTATTCCTGACCTTGCTCAACTTGCCTTTCCTGATTCTTGGTTACAAGCAGATTGGTAAAACATTTGCGTTATCCACGCTGCTGGGGATTGTGGTCATGTCCATCGGGACATCATTATTGCACCACGTTCCTGCATTAACACCAGGGGAGCCTTTGCTCGGAGCTGTATTTGGCGGATTGATCCTGGGTGTGGGAGTTGGACTTGTCATTCGGTCTGGCGGTTCACTGGATGGTACGGAGATTGTGGCCATTTTGCTTAGTGAGAAGTCACCTTTGTCTGTAGGACAGATCGTGTTGTTCATTAACGTGTTTATTTTCGCAGGTGCAGGATTTGTATTCGGCTGGCCGAATGCCCTGTATTCCATGATTGCATATTATATTGCGATGAAGATGATTGATATTGTGAATGAAGGACTTGACCAGTCCAAATCGGTATGGATCATTAGTGAGAAATATCGTGATATCGGTTCAGCCCTGACAGACCGTCTTGGTCGTGGTGTAACTTTCCTGGATGGAGAGGGCGGATTCAGCGGGGACGAGAAAAAGATCATTTTTGTGGTGATCACCCGTTTGGAAGAAGCGAAGCTGAAGACCATCGTTGAAGATTGGGACCCGCATGCCTTTGTGGCTATCGGTAACATTCATGACGTGAAGGGCGGACGTTTCAAGAAAAAAGGTATCCATTAGCGATTGATATACGCATGAATGATAATAGCCGACACCCTTATGATGAGGGAGTCGGCTATTTTTTCTTCAAATGTTTGAGAATGTGTTCAACGGGTTGGGGTTCAACAGCTGCGATTAAATCACCGGTTTGGTTCAAGCGTTCAATAATGTTCATCAGATGGTAATCCTGGATGGAGACGTTACTTCTAACCTCATCCCAGGTAAGGGGTGTAGAGACAGTGGCGCCAGATTTGGCACGTGGTGTATAGGGAGCGGCAAGGGTCTTGCCTCCATAATGCTGGAGATAGTCAAAATAAATGCGGTCTCCACGGTCCTTTTTGAGTCGTTCCAGTGTGAACAGATCCGGGTGCTTTTGAGTGACATATTTGCCTACAAAATAACCAACCTCTCTCAATTCATCAAAGGTTACCCCTTGCACAATGGGAACGATGATCTGAACTCCTGTTGCGCCCGAAGTTTTGGGAATGGACCTCAGACCAAGGGAAGTCAGGGTTTCGCCAACGATGAGTGCAGCTTGCATGATCCGCGGCTCATGTTCCTGAGAGGGGTCCAGATCAATCATCCATTCACTGGGCAGATGGCTTCCCACAGTATGCAGAGAAGGATGAAATTCAAGTGCAGCCAGATTGCCAAGCCATAACAATTCGGGAAGTCCATTCATGACCACATAGCGGATGCCGTCGTGAACTTCAGTGTGTACATAATCTGGTACAGGCTCAGGAGCATTCTTTTGATAGAAAAATGTTCCTCCGGCGCCGTGGGGATATCTTATCGTGGTGAGAAGTCGATTGCTCGTATACGTGAGCAGATAAGGAGCCAGAGCGGCCAGCTTTTGCAGATAGATGGCTTTGGTAACACCTGCTTCCGGCCATAAGAGCTTATCCGGGTTTGTGACCGTCAGCTCAGTGCCTTCTATTATGATGGTTCCCTGGATCTTGGGGGCCATATGGAACACCTCCTATATGCTTAATGAATTATTGAAACATGGGCCGAAACACGAGTGCAGCGAACTCTTCATCATTGAAGAAGCTGGTTCGCCAGACAATCCTCACGGGTTACATCCGCGAAGGTCTGAATACTGGGATGGCGTAGAGTGTTATGATGAGTCAGCTCCATATATTGCACTTTGACTCCTATTCGCGGTTCCACCCAGGTGGTCTCTGCACTGCGCTCGGGTACATTATGGAACGGTCTGTCCTGCCTGATCAGAGGCTCGACTTGATGTGTGAGTTCCCGCCACGTATTGGAGTTCAATTTGCCAGTCCCAACATGACCAATATAGACAAAGTTTGGCCCATCATATACACCAACCGCGACGGCATTCACAATACCGCTCCGGTACGTGACTCCCCCGATCATGGCATATACATCATGCATGATTTTGACCTTCTGCCAGCGTTGATCCTTGCCCTGTATGCCATAACTGCTGGTGAGATCCTTGCAGACAATGCCTTCCATCTGATGTTGTCTCATGACCGTAAGCAGGGAAGAGGCATCAAGTGTATTGGTGACCTCCTGAACATGGGGAGCGGTGTTAAGGACCTCGTGCAACAGGCGCTGTCGATCTGCCAAAGGCTGATCCGTCACCCATTTCCCCTCATAAAACAGGATATCAAATACCATATATGTGACTGGAATCTGATGTATGGCTTGGGCGATACCTTCGGGTCTGCTCATCCGATCCCGCCGCAGAACGTGATAAAACGAAGGTTTTCCGGTGTCTGGGTCCAGCGCAATAACTTCTCCATCCAAGATATAAGAGGTTCCTGAACATAAATTGCGTGGTGTTACCAGCTCGGGATACTGTGCGGTTCGATCATGTAATCTGCGATTCACCAGGCGCAGCTCATGCCCGTCCTCATAGGCAAGCATGCGGACTCCATCCCACTTGACCTGGGCAATCCATTGCGGACCTGTGGGCAAAGTATCTCTGGAGATAGGTTCGAACGGAATCAACGGTTTGAACATGGGGAACTCCTCTCTCGTACACCAATTAGCGCAGGTTAATTCGGAATTTTACTATATCTTTTGAAGCGGGACTTCATATGATGCACCAGAATTAGAAGTAACGGAAGTGCTATGCCACAGGTCAGATCCCAATCAATCCAATAGGGAATAACAACCTTGAGATAAAAGTTCTCGTTCGGAGAGATTAGAATAGACATGGCGAGAATAAGCATGGCACCCGGCAGGATCAGAGAACGGTGACTGGACAAGCGAAACAGGTGAGCGACGCCCAGGACAAAACCATAGAAGAACAGAGCGGCTTTGAAGAAAACAGCGATAATCCAGACCGATGCTATGAAGGCTTCGATGCGTTGCATAAAGTTTCCGATATTGATTTTCTGTGAAAGGATGAATGAAGCGAACCAGTGATGCTGGGTCATCCATGGTCCCATAACGAGCAGACACATACTGAGCGTCAGTGTGAGTAACAAACCGCCGATCATCCCTGCTAACAGGATGTCCTTCTCCAGATGGGGTTCTTTTTTTGTGTAGGGAAAAAGCATCATGAAGATGCATAGTTCACAGTAGGGATATGTGAGTACAGCAACAAAACCTTTGAATGGATCAAGAAATCCTTGTGCAAGCACAGGTTGGATGTTGGCCAAATGTACATGGGGGATTAGACATACCGTCAGAATAAGCAGAAACAACACGATCAGAGGAAGAAAGACCTCAGCAGTTTTACCAATGCTCTCCAGACCCGACAGAAGCCCCCAGACAAGCGCACACATAAAAACTAAATGCAGAATCAGTAATGGAGATTCCGGCAAGATTTGGGTAGACATAAAATCGCCAATCTCCCTAATGAACGTTGAGGTACTGATCAGGAAATAAAAGAGATAAAAAGAGCCAAACAAGGTTCCGATCCAGGGTCCCAGTGTTCGAAGGGCATTTTGAATCAGATTCAACCGGGGATGCAGTTTGTAGGCAACAAGCATAATGAAGAGTATGCCAAGGCCCCCTGCGACTCCCAACAAGGCTGATAACCAGGCATCCTGATGAGCGTAGGATGTGATCATGGAAGGGAAGACCAGAATCTGCTCCCCAATTGTGCACAGGAACATGAGTGAAGCGAGCTGTCTAACAGTCAAACGTCCCTTTTCGATCATGAGGTATCTCCTTAACATATCTTGTCTCTGTATTGGTTAGAATGCACCAATTGTGCCAGTTTTATAAAAGCCAACTCAAAAAGCCCGTGCAGCCGATCTCTCTGAGATGTAGAGAAATCAGTTACCCGGGCTTAATAAAATGAGGTTAAGCAAACATATTGTAACGCCTAAACAAAATCAGTTCGCAGTTGTCAGACGGATACGAATATTTTGTGGGTCTACCGTAAACCAGGTACCTTCCACTTGTGTAACGACTGTACCGGATTGACGCAATTGTTCAAGTGCCTGATCCAATTGTTCCTTTGTGGCGTACACAATGGTGAAGTAGTCAATTCCTGTAGCGTTATCTGGATTGACAGGTGCATTCACTCCTGCCCAGATATTAAGTCCCAGATGATGATGATAGCCGCCTGCGGATACAAATAGTGCTGACATGTTCGCAAAGTTACCCACGATATCAAAACCGAGTATGCCGGCGTAATAGTTGCGGGCTTCTTCCAGGCTGCGGACGTGGAAATGTACATGACCAATAACGGTGCCAGCAGGCAGACCCTGCCAAGGTTCATTCTCCGATATGGCAAACAAGCTTTCCACATCAACAGGATCACTTGCCATTACGTAGTTATTGTCGCTATCCCGTTTCCAGGTATCACGTGCACGGTCAGCATAGATCTCAATCCCGTTCTGATCGGGATCGGAGATATAGAAGGCTTCGCTGACCAAGTGATCGCCTTGGCCGATATCGATACCGGATGCAGCCAGATTACGAAGAGCAAGACCCAGGGACTTGCGGTCGGGCAGCAGGATGGCGAAATGATACAAGCCAGCGTGTGAGCGTTCCGGCAGGGTAATTCCATCCGTGAGCTCTTCCAATCGCAGCAGGGACTGTTTTCCGTCTGCTGTCAACGTAGCCACTTTGTCACTACGCTCCAGTAATTTCAATCCAACCACTTCGGTATAGAACTTAATTGAACGATCTAGGTTCATAATTCGCAGACTCACTTCACCCAGATGGGTTGTGGCAGGGATTTGATACGTTGTATTCATGATTGTTTCCTCCTGATCATAGATAATATGGGTTCTCGTTTGATTGTGTATATGCGTTGAAAACGGATTATTTAATTGCATACTGTTAAAGCAGAATTACAGCGTGACTGTATATTTATAAATAAGTTACTTTTCATAAGTTAATATAAAATATAAATCAGCTTTCGTCAATCGTATTTTACGATTATAGCTGGAGTTTTACTGACAAGAACTGTTTCCATAGTTCTGTAAAACAAAAAAATCCGACTGTGAAGCCGGATCGGAGTAAACCTCATTACATGAGTTATATAACGGAATCGGTCTTGCCTTAGCGACATTCAAACTTTTGGTTTGGGTGTCGCCTTTTTTCTTTTGGCTGGTGTCGCAGGTGTATCGGATTCTCCTCCGGCAACCGCTTGAGCAGGCGTTCTTCGCGGTGCATGTTTCTTAGGCTTGGCCGTTGTTGTCCCAGGGTCAGCCGGAATAGGCTTCACGGCCTCGATACTAGCCTGTAAGGCAGCCATCAAATCCATTACATTGGCTTCAGGTTTGGCTGGAGCAATCTTGATTTCTTCGCCTGCCACTTTGTGCTGAATGAGATCCAGCAGTTTGCTGCGGTAGTCATCGGTGTATTTACCGGGTTCAAAAGGCGTGGACAATTGGTCAATCAGCAGCTTTGCCATCGTGAGTTCCTTCTCATTCACGTTCTGTACTTCCGGCAAGTTGGGCACCTGGGAGACAGGGCGAATCTCGTCCGGGTAGAAAATTGTCTCCATGGAGAGGCAATCTTCCAGCACACGTATGGCAGCCAGACTGCTCTTCGAGCGAATGGAGATTTTGGCGATGCCAATTTTGCCGGTATCCCGCATCGCGTTCATCAAGAGCTGGTAGGCATTTCCACCAGCCTGATCGGGCGATAGGTAATATGTTTTCTGAAAATAAATCGGGTCAATCTCAGTCAAGTCGACAAAATCCAGTATGGTAATGGTTTTGCCGGTGGAATCATTTAACGCTTCCAATTCATCTTTCTCGAAGAGTACAAACTTTCCTTTTTCATATTCATAGCCTTTGGTAATCTCTTCCCACTTGACGTCCACTTCACAGGAGGGACATTGACGAACATAAGCGAGCGGGCTGCCGCAGACTTTATGGATATAGCGCATGGAGATGTCTTTGTCTTCGGTAGCCGAGAACATTTTGACAGGGACATGCACAAGGCCAAAACTGATTGCACCTTTCCAGACGGTATGCATAGATCGGCTCCTTTCATTGAGGTACCTTTTAGAGGTTGTTCAAAAATTCCATCTTCTCGGTACTGAAAACTGGACTTTTTGAACACGGATTTATATTTAATAGTATGGGCATCTGGCGCAAGGGATAATCGTCTAATGGACGAACGAATTCGTATGGTTCGGCGAGACTCGGGGATGATAACAGAAACATGCTTGAATTCCGACAGGAAGATGGGCATGGGATAGGTAGTTATTCTCGCAGCACATATGCCGGGAGGTGCAATATTGAAGAACAGACGTGATGAGGAAGAAGCACACAAGCATGCATTTTCGCCATATCCTCTTGCGGAAGCCGAAAGCGCTGAAGAATTCTATACACCTGCTACAGCTGTAAACTGGGAAGCGGTCACTTCTGAAAAATTGCCCCTTGATCGGGAGTCGTTCATGCTCGACATTGACCGGATGGTGAATGAAGGGTTAGGCGGTGGACAGGTTACGGAAGATAACGGTTATATTGGTGAAAGTACAACAGACAGCATGGTTCGAGAATCACATGATGATCCGGAAGGGGAGTATGAATAAGATGATGGATGCAAAGCGCGCCAAAGCGATCTATGATTCCAAGGATACCATTGCCGTTACCTTGGAGGGAGATCCAGTCTGGATCGAAAACGTGGATGAAGCCAATGGCATGGCGACCGTTCAGGTTGGCAGCAGACCGGGAAATACCCAGACGGTACGTGTGGATCGCTTGGAGGAGTAGATACAAGTAGCATATAGTTATTGAGGGATTCGAGAATGAATAAAAGCTGAAATATATGCATAACACGGCCGGTACCGAGAGGTGCCGGTTTTTGGTTTTTCCCAGTAGGTGTTTGAAACTTCGAAGGAAGCGAGTTTTGAGACACGTCTAATAATGCATGTTATACTTCCGCTTGCCTCCTTGGATGTTGCGGGGGAAGAAAGGGACCGATATAATAAGGTTCAAAGTGAACTCAGGCGGCTGGACCGCCAAAGGTGGGGCGAATATTGAATCAGACGCACGAGCAGTGGGTGTATCAATCCCATGGCATTGCAGATACAGAAGCACTCGCTTCCGCACTCGCCAGACAGGCAAACGCCGGCATGGTGATTGCTTTGGATGGTGATCTGGGCGCGGGAAAAACGGCATTTTCACAGAAATTTGCCTGGCATTTGGGTGTACGTGATGTGGTAAGCAGTCCCACATTCACGCTAATCAAGGAGTACGAAGGGCGTCTGCCTTTATATCACATGGATGTATATCGCATATCGCTGGAAGAAGCGGATGAGCTTGGACTTGATGAATATTTCTATGGAGCCGGAGTCAGTCTGGTGGAGTGGTCGAGTATCATTCCCGAATTGCTGCCGCAAGAGCATTTGCATGTGCAGATTGAAACAACGAGCCTGGAGGATCGAACGATTACACTGGATGGGTACGGCGAGACTTATGCAGCCATGTGCCGACAGTTCAGACAGAATGGGGTCAAATGATGATGGAAGATTTACAAAAAGAGCCGCGTCAGCGGTTTTTGGCGTTGGATACATCCACCGCAGTGATGGCAGCTGCGATGATGGAAGATCATGCGCTTCTGCAAGAACGCAATGAACGGGCTGAGCGCAACCATTCGGTACACGTTGTACCGGTGATGGAGCAGCTGCTGGCCGCCAGCAACACACAGCCTGGCCAACTGGACGGCATTGCCGTTGGCGTTGGCCCAGGCTCGTACACGGGCATCCGCATTGCGGTGACCGCGGCGAAGACACTGGCCTGGGCGTGGGACATCCCCGTAGCCGGGGTGTCCAGCCTTCAGGCCATCGCCTGGGGCGGCTGGCACAGCGGCCTCGCCGCCAAGGCGGAAGCTGCGGCAGAGGATGCCGCAGCAGGGGCTGGCGGAACGCCATCCGCGGACCAGGGCAGCACAAGTGCTGCCCCTGTCCACTGGATCGTTCCGCTTGTGGATGCACGGCGCGGTCAAGCGTGCACCGCGCTGTTTGCCTCCGCCGGGAGCGATGCGCCCCGGCGTCTGGCGCCTGATGCCATCCGCAAGATGGACGGATGGCTGGAAGCCCTCGCCGCCCGCATGGCGGAGGCGGCGCCGGAAGAGCGGCCCGCAGCCGTCTGGATCGTCGGCGAGACGGGCCCTCATGCTGCGGCAGCGGCGGAGCTTCGCTGCCCCGCAGGAACGGCGCTCCAGCTCGTACCTTATGAGCTGGAAGGCCGCTGGGTTGGGCGCCTTGGCGCCGCCGCGCTGCTTGCAGGTCAGCGTGATGACGTGCATGCGCTGGTGCCAAACTACACCCAGCTGTCTGAAGCGGAAGCCAATCTTCTGCGCAAAGGCTGAAAGAGGTTGTTCAAAAAGTCCGCTTTTGATTACGAAGGATGCCTGGTGGCATCATCAGCATCGATTATGGAATTCAGCCGAAATGTCCGTTGCTCACGTAGTTTTCCCTACGCTCCGCTACTCCATTTCTAGCTTCATCCCATCTTCTCGGTACTGAAAACCGGTCTTTTTGAACACGCACTAAAGGGGGGAAAGCAGATGGACAACGTGGCGAATAATAAGCAGGAAGCAACGCTTCAGTTCAGGTTCATGACACTCGCGGATATTCCCGATGTGATGGAGATTGAACATGAGGCCTTTACCCTGCCCTGGACGGAAGAAGCATTTCAAAATGAATTGACACACAATCATTTTGCTAAATATATGGTGATGGAATTAGAAGGAAAAGCCATTGGCTATGCAGGTATGTGGACAATCATGGATGAAGCCCATATTACCAATATTGCAGTCAGAGGCGCGTATCGTGGACGCAAGCTTGGCGAAAAGTTACTGGATGAATTAATGAGCACAGCGGCTTATCTCGGGATGGAACGAATGACGCTGGAGGTCAGAGTCTCGAACAGCATTGCACAGCGTTTATATCAGAAAAAAGGGTTTGAATCGGCGGGTCTTCGTAAAGGGTATTACTCCGATAATGGGGAAGATGCGATGATTATGTGGGCGAACTTGCCGTCTGCAGGCCGGAGCGGCGAAGAGGAAGGAAGCGTACTGGATTCATGAACGAACTCAATGAAAAAATAAATTCTGCACCATCCTACATTTTGGCGGTGGAGACAAGCTGTGATGAAACATCGGTAGCAGTAGTCAAAGATGGACGGGAAGTGCTGTCCAATCTGATCTCAAGTCAGATCGAGACGCATAAGGCATTTGGTGGTGTTGTACCTGAAGTGGCTTCACGCAAACACGTTGAAGTCATTACGTTGATGCTGGAACAGGCGATCGAACAGTCCGGCATTCGTCCACGTGATCTAAGTGCAATTGCCGTGACGCAAGGTCCGGGGCTGGTCGGTGCACTGCTGGTGGGTATTGTTGCGGCCAAAACGCTGGCCATGGCACTGGGCAAACCGCTCATCGGCACACATCATATTGCCGGGCATATCTATGCCAACCGACTTACTCATGAACTGCAATATCCAGCGATGGCACTGGTCGTATCTGGTGGACATACAGAACTTGTGCATATGGAATCCGAGGGTAAGTTCAAACTGATTGGTCGTACACGTGATGATGCTGTAGGCGAAGCGTATGACAAAGTAGCACGTGCATTGGGTTGTCCTTATCCGGGTGGCCCGCATGTGGACCGGATGGCATCTGAAGCGGAGGACGTAGTGCCATTACCACGGGTATGGCTGGAAGCAGGTTCGTACGATTTCAGTCTCAGTGGTCTGAAGTCTGCTGTACTGAATGCGCTCAACCAGGCCAAAATGCGCGGAGAAACCTTGGAGCCGTCTGCTGTTGCACGTGGTTTCCAGGAAGCTGTTGTTGAAGTGTTGGTGGAGAAAGCCGTTAGAGCAGTTCGTGAGTATGGTTCACGTCAACTGTTATTATGTGGTGGTGTTGCAGCTAACCGGGGGTTGCGCTCGGCATTACAGGAGCGATGCACGAAGGAAGGGCTTGAACTGTTAATCCCGCCAATGGAATATTGTACGGATAACGCGGCCATGATTGGAGCGGCTGCGTATCTGAAATGGCAGCGGGGAGAAATTGCTGAATTTGATGCGAAGGCAGATCCAGGACTTTCCCTGGAGGAATGGTCCGTTCAATCCGTATAGTCAGGCAGTTTGAGATTAAGAGTTGACAGCAGGGATGTAAAGAATGTATATTTAGTTACAAATTTAAACAGGAATTCAGATTCCTGAACTGATAAACGCGATGAACAGGAATAGTAAGGTCATTCCCGGTCTTAGAGAGCTGCGGTATGGTGCAACGCAGTCGAAGGAAACCTGAAACTCACCTGGAAGCGGAACGATGGAACACGGTGACTCCCCGGGAGAATCCGAAGGCCGATCATGGCCCAAAGTACATGGTTACGGGTTGCCTCCGTGAATGGGCCGTTGTCGGTAGGACCGTTATTACAAGGATCAACTGACGATAACTGAGGGGGCTTTCAGGCTGCTTCAAGGGATCCGGATATGCGAAAGCATTCAGGGGTTGTCTTGAATGAACAGGAAGTAAGTCAACAAGAGTGGTACCGCGAAGGTGAACAGCCTGTCGTCTCTTGCATTATTGCATGAGGTGGCAGGCTTTTTTTGATTTTCAAAATAAGGATAAATGAAGATAGGTCATATTATAAATGTGATGAACGGGAGCAGTAGAACGATAAAGCGCTCAGAGAGCTGCGGGGTGGTGCGACGCAGTGGCTGGAATCATTCGAATCTCGCCCGGGAACGGAGCTGTGGAAGCGTGGGGACGATATCAATCGCCCAGTTGTCCTGATGGACAATAACATGTGTTACATAGCAACGGTTAACCCCCGTTATAGGGTGTTTCTCCGAATTCCAGTGGTGTCGTGTGCACATGCACAATCCATTGGATCTCGGAGACGACGAGGTGGATGGAGTCTGGCGCAAGCCTGGCCCATCAAGCGAGAGTGGTACCGCGGAGGGGATAATAACCCGCCGTCTCTTATATGAGATGGCGGGTTATTTGTGTTTGCTGCCGGCAGCAGGGTGGGCATGGGAAGAACCATATGGAGATTGAAAAGTCAGAAGGTCAGGGTGTAAGTCGACGTACACTCTGTTATGAGGGTAAGCAGGATATGTAACGAGTAATGAACATCGAACATCAAGTATAGGCACTAAAAATTCAACAGGCTTTAATGATTACCAAGGACTAAGCTACAAACAACATACGCGTTTACAAACAAAATATATAACAACAGTGACGGCGATTAGCGGGTGTTCTGTGGCTCATGGATCGTAACGAAAATATTTATAAAAATTTGATGGAGGTTGATGGATATGACAACAACTAATAACAAACGCATGATTGAGATTTTTGATACAACACTGCGCGATGGAGAACAGGCACCAGGAGCAAGTCTGCAACCCGAGCAAAAGATTGAACTGGCACACCAACTGGCTTCTCTGGGTATCGACGTCATTGAGCCTGGATTCCCGATCTCCAGTCCAGGTGAGTTCGCGGCGGTTCAGGCGATTTCGAGACAGTTGCAGAACGTGGAGATCTGTGGATTCGCGCGTGCGGTCAAAGGTGATATCGATGCTGCAGTTCAAGCAACAGCGGATGCAGCACGGCGCCGAATTCACCTGTTTATCTCTTCCTCGGATATTCATATTGAGCATCAACTACGCCGTCCGCGCAGTGAAGTGGTAGCTACCGCTCGTGAGATGGTATCTTATGCACGTCAGTTCACGGACATCGTAGAGTTCACAGCCATGGACGCTGCCCGTACCAAAATGGACGATTTGATTGAAATGGTTGAAGTCGCCATTGAAGCTGGAGCGAGCATTATTAATCTGCCGGATACGGTCGGTTATGCTCTGCCACATGAGTATGGTGAGATGTTCCGCCGGGTGCGTGAGGGTGCAAGAGGCGGCGATCAGGTTCGCTATAGTGCTCATTGTCATAATGATCTGGGCTTGGCCGTAGCCAATAGTTTGGCTGCGATTGCCAATGGAGCTACCCAGATTGAAGTGACCATTAATGGTATCGGAGAACGGACGGGGAACTGTGCACTGGAAGAGCTGATTATGGCGCTGGAGACTCGGGGAGACGCGATTGGTGCAACGACGAACATTAAGCTGAATCAGCTATATGAAACTTCACGTCAGATTAGCCGGGCGATGCACTTCCCGATTGCATACAATAAACCGGTGGTGGGACGTAATGCGTTCCAGCATGAATCAGGCATCCATCAGGATGGTCTGCTGAAGAATCGGAATACCTATGAGATTATGGACCCGGAAGCGCTGGGTATTCCGCGCAGCATGATTATTTTGGGCAAACACTCCGGTCGTCACGCCCTGAAGGATCGGGTTCGCAAATACGGTTTTGAACCGGATGAGCAACAGATGGAGCAATTGTATGAGGTGTTCAAAGAAACCGCAGACCAGCAAAAAGTGGTCAGTGATGACCAGTTATTACAGATGGTTAGCCAGACCATGAATATTCCTGCACAGGACTATGAACTGGTTGAATTGCAGGTGACGGCGGGCAGCATGACGGATCGAATGGCCGCCGTTCGCATTCGCACAAGCGCTGGAGAACAATCTTACTCCGCTGTTGGCGGTGGACCCGTGGATGCGACCATTCGTGCGATTGGTCAGAGCATTTCCGATGATATTGCATTTGTTGATATGGAGATGCATGCCTTGAGTGGGGGAGAAGGTGCAAGTGCAGAAGCTGTAGTTACCGTGGAGCGTGCAGGGCGTGAGTTCCGGGGAACGGCAACACATAATGATATCGTCATGGCTGCCGGTCTTGCGTATGTAGCGGCTTGTAATGCTGCTGGGCTGAAGGCCGAGTCTTCCGAACATCATGAACAAGAAGCGCATGCGTAAAACATCTTTGCCAGATCGCATCTACAGCGGCAATAGTAGCAAGTGCGATTTGATGTAAATATGCATGGCATATAGTAAATAAATGACGGGCAGGCCTTGAACGACAAAGGTCTGCTTTTGTCTTATTATGGAGGAACATTGAGGAGCGGGAGAATGCATTTGTCAAGGTGTGACTATAGTTATCCACATATCCAGTGTAATTTGTGGGTAACTACCGCAAAGTCAAACCAGTATAGTTTTCGAAACGAAAAGGGTTTAGGGGATAGAATGACTCCTTACTATCCACAAAGTTGTGGATAAAGTGGATAACTTAGTGGATAAATATGGTTTTTGTGTGTAAAAGGCTATTCTACCGCTGTATAATTAAGCTTATTAATGTGCTTGCTATCTTGCTTTCTTGTGGATAAGTGTGAGGGGAAGGGGGATAAAAATATTTCTCTTCATTCGAGTAAATTTGACAAAAGCCAAAACAGCTCTCCCAACCTCCGTTTGTTAGAGTTCAATCTCATGGAACATAAAAAACATAAGGTGCATACCTTCAATACTCATCCTTAACAAACAAAAAGCTGATCCCAATAAGGAATCAGCCGATGGTACAACTATACTTGTTCGGACGCGATCAAACCATGTTATGAGTCTGTACTATTGGTACTATTCCATAGCTAGTTCTTCCCAGTCCTCGTATGCCTTGATGAGTTCTGCTTTGTGTTCCTCCGTTTGTTGCTGGAGTTCTTGCAGCTTCATATAATCCTGATAGATTTCAGGCAGAGCCATCTGTGCCTCAAGATCTGTAATCTTCGTTTCCAACTCCGCAATCTGTTGTTCCAGAGCTTCCTGCTTGCGTTGCCGGTTACGTTCTTCACGTTTCGCCTGTTTTTCCGCTTCGAATGAAGCCGCTCCGGATTTTTCGGTTGTGGCTGTGTTCAGATCGGATTTGGACGAGTTCTTGGCTGAAGCCTGACGTGCCTCAGCTGCTTCACGTGCGATGTCCTCAAGCTCCTGTTTCTTCTCCACATAATCATCATAATTACCGAGATAGTGTTCCGTGCCGCCTGGATGAAGCTCGACAATGCGCTCAGCCATTTTGTTGAGGAAGTACCGGTCATGGGAGATGAACAGCAGAGTGCCTTCATAATCCATTAACGCCGCTTCCAGCACTTCTTTGGCAAACAGGTCGAGATGGTTCGTAGGCTCATCCAGAATGAGCATATTCGCTTCCTTCAGCATCAGCTTGGAGAGAGAGACACGTGCTTTCTCACCGCCGCTGAGGGAGGAGATCTTCTTGAGCACATCGTCACCGCTGAACAAAAAGTTCCCCAGTACGGTCCGAATGCGTGCTTCTTCCATCCCGGGATAGGCACTCCACAGTTCTTCCAGAACCGTATTGGACGGATTGAGCCCAGTCTGCTCCTGATCATAATAGCCAATCTGCACTTTTGTTCCCCATTGGATATCCCCGGTTACCGGACGCAAACTTCCGGTGAGGCACTTCAGCATGGTGGATTTACCAATACCGTTTGGACCAATCAGAGCAACCGTTTCCCCGCGCCGCAGATCGAAGGATACATTGCGGAACAATGGAGAAGCCTCATCATAAGCGACAGACAGCTGATCCACTCGAAGCACTTCTTTGCCGGACATAACGGCGGTTTCGAAGGAAAAATGAGCTTTTTTCAGATCACCCATCGGTTTATCGAGGCGCTCCATTTTGTCGAGGGCCTTGCGGCGGCTTTGAGCCCGCTTGGTCGTCGAGGCACGCACGATATTTTTCTGGACAAAATCTTCCATCTTGGAGATTTCACCCTGTTGTTTCTCATATTGCTTCATCTGAGTTTCATATTCGGCAGCTTTGAGTTCCATATAACGGCTGTAATTGCCCGTGTATTTTTTGGAGCGGTGACGTTCGATCTCCACGATGGTTGTTACGAGTCGATCAAGGAAGTACCGGTCATGGGATACCACGAGTAGTGCGCCTGAATAACCTCTCAGATAATCTTCCAACCAAGTAAGGGTGGCGATATCGAGATAGTTGGTAGGCTCGTCGAGCATGAGCAGATCGGGTGCCTGAAGCAAAATACGAGCTAGCGCAAGGCGTGTCTTCTGCCCGCCGCTTAGAGTAGCAATAGGGGTGTCTGGCGAAAATTCGCCGAATCCCATCCCGTGCAGTACGCTGCGAATGCGGGTTTCCATCTCATAACCGCCATGGTCCTTGAACCAATCGGAGCGTTTCGCATAACGTTCCAGCAGGTCCGCGTACTTTTTCTCATCTTCCATCTGGGCAGGGTCGGCAATATCGCGTTCCATCTGACGCAAATCTGCTTCAGCCTGTGTCAGGTGAGCGAAGACGTTCATCATTTCTTCCCAGATGGTACGGTCGGACTGCAGCCCGCTGTTCTGAGCCAGGTAACCGAGCGTTGTTTCTTTGGATTTGAAAATCTGTCCCCCGTCATAGGACATTTCACCCGCCACAATTTTGAGCAAAGTGGATTTTCCTGCACCGTTTACACCAACGAGGCCGATGCGCTCGCGTTCCAATATTTGTAAGTTCACGCCGTCCAGGATTGGATCGACACCAAAACGTTTGATAATTCCGGATACTTGCAGCAGCATAAAATTAAGTTCCTCCATAGGTCCAGTTCTTGATATGACAACTATATCCCAGTTTACATGAAATACAGAGCAATTGCACCGATTGGGAACGCATGGGGCATGTAGTCTTTTTGATCAATCAATGATAAACTGAAAGAAGACATGTTATTACATGAGGATTTTGCAGAAAATGAATCATTTTAACCATTTCAACAAGATGACAACTGGTCATAACATATAAATTGTTTTTAATGAGAGCTTTTTTCTACCTTCCCTATCAACAGGAGGTTATTCAAGGATATGCAGGATCATGCGGAACTGAAAAGTCAGCTTCGATCCAGACTGAGACAGAGCCGTGATCTGATGGATGCAGGCATGCGTCAGCAGGCAATGACTAAGATTAACGCTGGAGTGAAGCGGGAGCTGGAACGCCTTAGACAGGCCAAGAGTAAGGTCGTGAACAGACCACTCGTCATATTCAGTTATTTGTCCTATGGAAGCGAAGCGTCCACAGCTTTTCTGTTTCAAGAGGGCTGGAAACATGGAGATGTGATGCTTGCACCAAAAGTATTGGCGAATCCACCCCGAATGGAGCTACGGCGAGTGACCGGAGAACAGGATCTGGAGCCAGGCATATGGGGGATACCCGAACCTAAGGATTCCTGTGAAGTCCTGACAACTGATGATTGGCCGGATATCGATCTCGTATTGGTACCGGGGCTTGGTTATGATCACCATGGAGGGCGTATTGGTTATGGTGGCGGTTATTATGATCGTTTTGCCGAGACGCTTGCAGCAACATGTGTGATGACGGGCAAGAAACCGTTGATGGCTGCGATGGTATTGCCGGGTCAGCTACAAGAGGAGATCCCAATGGACCTGCTCGATCTGCGGATTGATCTGTTGATAACAACCGAAGGTATATTACATATCGAATAAAGGGTTGTGATGTGATTGAGTTCAGAAGTGAACAACGGCCAGGCTTCGGGTGGCAAACTGACCCATTTTAATGAACAAGGGCGGGCCCGGATGGTTGATATTTCGGGTAAGGAAATTACCGTACGTACGGCTGTGGCCGTAACCAAGGTGACGATGAATCCAGATACACTGGAAGCGATTCGGGAGGGCCGAATCGGTAAAGGTGATGTTCTGGCTGTGGCTCAGATTGCCGGGATTCAAGGCGCGAAGAAAACGTCGGACTGGATTCCGATGTGCCATCCGCTGGCACTGACGGGTGTGGATATTCGTTTTCATGATAACGGAGTGGATGAATTACACATTGAAGTTACTGTCAAAACTGAAGGCAAAACGGGTGTTGAGATGGAGGCGCTCACGGCTGCCTCAGCTGCAGCACTGACGGTCTATGACATGTGCAAGGCCATGCAAAAAGATATGATTATCGGTCCAACCATGCTGAATTCCAAGAGTGGTGGCAAAAACGGCGATTACAGCCGATAGGCAATATTTATTTTCATAGAGGAGAAGGGTGATCTTTATGGTGTGGAGAACAGCAATCCTGACAGCCAGTGACAAAGGAGCCCGCGGGGAACGTGAGGATACGAGTGCACAAGTCATTCGGGAGCTGGTGGAAGAAGAGCTGGGTGGTCAAATCGTGGAGTACCGTATCGTTCCGGATGAACCCGATGAGATTATTGCGGCTTTGATTGAGATGACGGATTATTTTCACGCCGATCTGGTGCTGACTACCGGTGGCACGGAGCTGGCCATTCGTGATATTACTCCGGAAGCGACCCGGCGCGTAATTGAGCGGGAAGTTCCCGGGATGGCAGAGGCCATGCGGTACAGTGTAATGAGCAAAAACCGTTCTGCAATGCTGTTCCGCGGGGTATGTGGCATTCGTGGACGCACGCTGATTGTTAATCTGCCAGGTACACCAAAGGGTGTGCATGAACATCTGGCTGCCATTATGGATCAGCTTCCGGAAGCGCTGCTGATGGTTACGGGTCAGTTCAAGCAATAATCGAGCATGGACTCTGGGGCAAGATATCCGATTAGCCATGACTGTTGTTAGATTGTTCTAGTGACATCTCTTATTTGTGAATTTTGCGGGTTATGTAAGTGGTTACATCTATGGTATGATGGGCTTAAATTAAGAACGCAGCAGAGACATCTATGAACATCTGGCCGAATATGCGCATCTTCGAAGCTTGAGACGAGGAGGAATATCAATGTTTAGTTCCATTGGACCAACGGGGTTTATTTTGCTGGCCGTGATTGCATTGTTGTTGTTTGGACCCAACAAACTTCCGGAACTGGGACGTGCAGTTGGGCGTACCTTCCGTGAATTCAAAGAGGGCGCTCGCGAGATTATCTCTGAGGATGACTCGTCCAATCGCAAAGAGCAGGAGAAGGCGAAACCGCTGGCGGCTGAGAGCACACCTGCAGACAAGCCTGCTGATAAACGCCTGCCGGAATAATCTTGACGGCAATGAAAGAGAAATCCCTTCCTGCCGGAAGGGTTTTGTATTTTAAGCTGGCAATAATGGGGGGCAGGCATGACGCAGCAAATGGAAGAAATGTCGATTACGGAACATCTGAGTGAGCTGCGGAAGCGGCTGATTTATGTACTAAGCATTTTTGTGCTGGGACTGATTGCAGGATTTTTTGTGGCGGACCCGGTATACCAATATCTGACCAAGGCAGAGTCGGCAAAAGGTTTTGTATTACATGCCTTCTCGTTCTGGGACGGGATTGGCATCTATATGAAGATTGCAGGGTTGTTCTCACTTATTATTACATTGCCGTTTACGGTGTATCAGATCTGGAAGTTTGTTAGTCCGGGGCTGAAACCGCGCGAGCGAAAAGCAACGCTGAAGTATGTGCCCTATGTGTTTCTTTTATTTCTGACAGGTATGGCTTTCTCGTATTATGTTATTTTTCCGATGGCACTTGCCTTTACAACAGCGATAACAGAGAAGATGGGGCTTGTGGAGACCTACGGGATGAAACAGTATTTCAGCTTCCTGTTTGGAATCGTGTTGCCTGTGTCCCTGCTATTTGAACTTCCTTTACTTATTATGTTTCTGACAGGACTGCGGATTCTGAATCCAATTCGCCTTCGCAAGATGCGCAGAGTTGCTTATTTTGTTCTGATCTTCATTGCAGTGGTTATTACACCTCCAGACTTTATATCTGATCTGCTGGTGATGATTCCCTTGCTCCTGTTATATGAGATCAGTGTGTTATTATCCGCAATCGTATATCGCAAGCAGCTTGCAGCCGATGAAGAGATCGAATCCCGCTATGTTCGTGCCGAGGATAAGAAACATGCGGGTTGAATGAGGATAAGCTGTAATGTGCCCGGAAAAGACGGTATGTTCTTATCCGGGCTATTTCTGTAGACTGCCGACCAACACGACAGGACAAGCAGGCATATTATGTTCAACAATGGATACAATGGGAAAGGGACTGTCCGCTAACGTTGCAGAAGGGCTAAACAATTTCGTAGAATAAGATTAGTGAATTGCAACATAGAACCAGGCACAGCGGGTGTAATTTGGCTATGTTTGTGTAAATTCAACGTAAATTCTCGCAGGAATTCGTCAAAAGGACTTGAAATCATGCTTCAAGTTGAGTATCATAAAGTTGGTTGTTAGCACTGAACACTGTCGAGTGCTAATACATATGGCTACAACCTACAATGTAACGTTATATAATTTCAAAAGGAGGCTATTTTTCATGATCAGACCTTTAGGTGAACGCGTATTGGTAGAACCACTGGAGCAAGAACAAACAACTTCTTTCGGGATCGTACTCCCGGACTCCGCCAAAGAAAAACCGCAAGAGGGTAGAATCATTGCAGTTGGTGCTGGAGTATTGAAAGACGGCGTACGTGTAGCTCTGGAAGTGAAAGAAGGAGATCGCGTTATTTTCTCCAAATATGCCGGTACAGAAATCAAATTCGAAGGTAAAGAATATTTGATTATGAAAGAAAGCGATATTCACGCGATTCTCGACTAATTCAAATTTAATCGGATAACCGAACCATATAGCACGACCATTTTCCAACAAAAACTAGGGAGGTTTTCTTAACATGGCTAAAGACATTAAATTCAGTGAAGACGCTCGTCGCTCCATGCTTCGTGGTGTGGATGCATTGGCTAATGCAGTAAAAGTAACACTCGGTCCTAAAGGCCGTAACGTGGTTCTGGAGAAAAAATTCGGAAGCCCGCTCATCACAAACGATGGTGTAACCATTGCTAAAGAAATCGAACTGGAAGATGCATTCGAGAACATGGGTGCACAACTGGTTAAAGAAGTAGCAACGAAAACCAACGATGTTGCCGGTGACGGTACTACAACAGCAACTGTATTGGCGCAAGCGCTGATCACAGAAGGTCTGAAAAACGTAACTGCAGGCGCTAGCCCAATCGGTATCCGTAAAGGGATCGACAAAGCGGTTAAAGCTGCGGTTGCAGAATTGCAATCCATCTCTAAACCAATCGATTCCAAACAATCCATCGCACAAGTTGCAGCAATCTCTGCAGCTGACGAAGAAGTAGGCGAACTGATCGCTGAAGCTATGGAAAAAGTAGGTAAAGATGGCGTGATCACAGTAGAAGAATCCAAAGGATTCGCTACAGAGCTTGAAGTGGTTGAAGGTATGCAATTCGACCGTGGATACATCTCTCCTTACATGATCACTGATACGGACAAAATGGAAGCTGTTTTGGACAATCCGTACATCTTGATCACAGACAAAAAAATCTCCAGCACGCAAGATATCTTGCCATTGCTTGAGAAAATCGTTCAACAAGGCAAACCGCTGGTATTGATCGCTGAAGATATCGAAGGCGAAGCACTGGCTATGCTGGTTGTGAACAAATTGCGTGGTACATTCAATGCTGTAGCTGTTAAAGCTCCAGGATTCGGTGACCGTCGTAAAGCAATGCTGCAAGACATCGCTGCCCTCACTGGTGGCCAATTGATCACGGAAGAACTGGGTCTGGACCTGAAATCCGCTGTTGTGGAACAACTGGGTACAGCTCGTCAAATCCGCGTAACAAAAGAAAACACAATCATCGTTGACGGTGCTGGTAACAAATCCGATATCGATGCACGTGTTAGCCAAATCCGTACACAACTGGAAGAAACAACTTCCGAGTTCGACAAAGAGAAACTGCAAGAGCGTCTGGCTAAATTGTCCGGCGGTGTAGCAGTAATCAAAGTTGGTGCGGCTACTGAAACAGAATTGAAAGAACGCAAACTTCGCATCGAAGATGCCCTGAACGCAACTCGCGCAGCGGTTGAAGAAGGTATCGTATCCGGTGGTGGTACAGCGCTCATGAACGTATATAGCGCGGTTGCGGCTGTAGCTCTGTCCGGTGACGAGCAAACAGGCGTAAACATCGTCCTGCGTGCTCTGGAAGCACCAATCCGCACAATCGCAGCTAACGCTGGCGAAGAAGGTTCCGTAATCGTGGAACGTCTGAAAAAAGAACAAACAGGAATCGGCTTCAACGCTGCAACTGGCGAGTGGGTTAACATGATCGAAGCAGGTATCGTTGACCCTGCAAAAGTAACTCGTTATGCATTGCAAAACGCTGCTTCCGTAGCAGCAATGTTCCTGACGACTGAAGCGGTTATCGCTGACAAACCAGAACCAGCAGGTGCTGGTGGCGGAATGCCTGACATGGGCGGTATGGGTGGAATGGGCGGCATGATGTAATAAAGGTGTAAAAACCTTTAAAGCATCATGTGCCTGGCAGAGTGGATTCTCGTTACGATGTGACAAGAATTTGTGAAGCGGCCACTGTTACAAATCATAAATAAAAACCACTCCTTAGTAATTATTAAGGAGTGGTTTTTATTTTATTGAGTATTTTATAATCAAAGTCACAATGTGGGGGATTTCCCCTTTTTCCTTTAGTAATGAGATATGGAGGTCATACATCATGAAACCTGGTAGAAAAATAATAGTGGCAGGTTTGGTGTCTGCTGTTATTATCATCTTAATTTATAATTTCACTTCCAATTCTGAAGAGAGATTAGTAAAAGCAAATGAACCTAGAAGTACTCCAGCAACGACATTAACAGTAATCAATAATGAAGATTTCGTAGGTACTACAAATACACATCGGTTTGATATTCCGGCAGGATTTAGTTATGTTAAAGTGAGTTTTAAAAACACGGGTTCGAAACACTTCACGTTCACGATCAATGAAGGATCTACAAGTGGAACCGCAATAAAGTCTGGCATTGTCTCAGCAGATGGAGAAGAGCATACATATTTTATTGACAAAGCATTGTCCACGGGTTGGTATTATGTGAGTACCTCTTCTGCGCAAGGGATGTCTGGCGCATTAGATGTTTCTCTGGGGAACTGATGCTTATAAATGATTTGGGAATTTATTCTAAAGGAGGAGGAAATGTTTTGAGAAAGGGTACAAAGTGGACATTGTGGATTCTGGGCTTGATGCTCGCTGCAATATTTATCAACTTTTTTATGAATCTATATAGCTTTGCTTATGCACTGATTACCGTGCTTTTACTTGCCTTTATGGGATGGGGATTCTTAGCAAAGTTAAAGAACGACGTCCGTCAGCATGAAGATCATCATAGAAGAGAGCACCAATCTGCGAACGATGACATTAATCGATACACAAGATAGATTATACATGATTATCACACGTAACGTAGCTTAGCTCTGATCTGATAATCTAGCCAATTGATTTATCAGCCGTTTATGGAGATTGATTTTTCAATTTTTGGTTATTTTATTATATTGGAGGGATTTTATGAAATTATTTAAATTGCCATTGATTCTTTGTACTGTATTACTTTTATCTATTTTGTCAGCTTGTGGTGCGGATGATAGGCTACACGGAAAGAGCGATAACTGGGATGTGTCTCTTCAGAGATCAACAGGGATCTATAGTATTACTTATATAGGTGATGAAAAGCGTATAAAGGATTTTGTGTTTGACCTTACCGGCAATAATATAAAACAACAGGGGAAAGCGCTTGAGGAACAAGGGGTACCGTTCAGTATGTCGGGAACGGTTACTGAGGCGGAGAAAACGAAAGACCCGATTACCTTTAAAATGAATTGGAACAATCAGAGTGAGATTGTAACTTTTGAGTAAGTCTCGCGTGGTGGAGGTGTTCATCATTGGTTTGGTGGCAACTACTGAATCATTATATAGTATATTCCACACGTTAGGCCGTTCCTTCATGGAGCGGCCTTTTCACACAATGGGGTCTCATTTCGCAACAGTTATTTCAAAAGTCGAGTGATCATGATCCTGAATGCTGAAGCGATATTCCAATCCATTTCGAACTGTCGCCCCATCAAAATCAGACTGATTCACATCGCGATCCAATAGACCGATATCCTGGATGACATCTTGTGCATCGTTATACGTGTACTCACTATTGGTTGTAAGAATGAGTGTGGCGATAGTAGTCAAAAAAATTCCACCCGTTGGTTTACGCGTATCACCAGTTCCATATAACCTGACTTCCTGTACGCTCTCATCTGCATTCACTACACCAACCAAGCGCAATTCATCATTGAATATATACTCGAAAGCGCTAGTGCCCTGCTCAGAAGAGTTATTCATATCCAAGCGGGTAATACTCAGCCCGTTCAGTCGGTATTTGCCTACGGCACCATTAAACTTGTTTTTAAATTCATCGGTAGTCATATGGAGGCCAGAAAGTTCGATTTGGGATGAAGGGGGCTGATCTATTTCAGACTGATTAGAGTTCGAAGATAAAGTCAGCATGCCATACAACCCAATTGAAGCAATCGCAAAACAGGCCGTTGTTAGAATAATGTATTTGATCGGCAACCTATTACCTTTGCGAATAGATAAGATCATCAGAACAAGAAATCCCAAGAAAGCAATGAAACCAAGAATGAAGAGAGCGGTAAACAGATATTGCAAATTCTCACCTCGTAATCAAAATAATTTCATCGTTCGAGCACCTCATTTATTATAATGTTCTCATGAAAAACTTCAAACTCATACATCAAGGCAGGCAGAAGCTGAAATCAATTCATTACTGCTGGGATCAAGGCATCCCAATTCTCTCCATTGATCTCTCCTTCAAATCGATAAACTGGCTGATAATAACCTTTTGAATCATAGGTGTAAGTCAGTTCATACTTGTTCACACTTAGTTTGTCTCCTTTCTTTAAGTTGTTATAGATCGAAAAGTTTCCCTTGGGAATTTCTTCGTATGCCTCAGCCGGACTGATAATATCAACCACTCGCACATAAATATTTTTATTCATAGAGTATAATAAATTCTGAGGAATCATAGGTTCTGCTGATGGGACAATCATAACTAGTCCGGTATCATAATCGCGGTCACCCTTCGCGATATCTGTAACTGTTTTTTCGATATCCCATCGGACCGTGTCTCCATTTTGCGTGCTGAATATCGCTTTCTTAGGCAATAAGTCATTCTCAATCAACCAACTGCCATACTCTTGTCCTTGTTTGATTAAATCTTCCGGCTCTACTGGAGTGCTTGCTTCAATATTAGATGCCAGCCACCATGTGCCTCGACTGACGTCATAATTAAAGGTATATTCTGTTCCCGTATTGTCAAGAAAACTCCAAATTCGGTTGTATCCATCAATAGATATGCTACCTTTCTGATGTAATTCAAAATAATCCTTCATTAGAGAGGCAACTCGTTTGGCATATTCCAGGTTGTGAATTTCACTACTGCGATAAAGAGATACTTTCTCGGCCTCATCCGGTAACCTTGTGTTAAGCGTTACTTCGACTTGATTCATATTTTGAGAAATAGCTGGACGTATGGAGAGATTACCAAGTTCTTTGTTGTGATAAATGATAAAAGCACTGGAAAAAAGCATCGTAAAAACTAGTGGGATGCAGAGTGCCTTCCATAGTGACCTTAAGGTGATCTTTCTTTGCTCAACACTGTCGAGGATCGCTCTCATCAACAAATATCCTGCCATACTACCTAGTGTATTATGTAGAATATCATCAAGTTCAAATATTCCCCTGCCGGTGCTCATTTGTAAAATTTCGATACCCAATGTTACCAACAGCGATATGAGTAGCACGGGCTTAAAGTGACGCGTTTTCATTCCGATATGCGGAAGTATAAAACCGAATGGTGCGAACATCAACATGTTAAAAATGATGAGCTGGAATTCGCTCAACGACCATTGATTCCATGCATTTATATAGCCACTGAATAGCTCTAAATTGATCCAACCCTCATAATTAGCTCCTCTGCTAAATGTGGTTAAAGTCATAACAATGACAAACCAACCCAAGATCAAAAATGACGCTATAAATTGCCTGTTAGTTATGCTTCTTTTACCCCCTCTTTTCCTATATGCAATATATACTGAATAAGTAATACCGATTACAACAACTCCTGCGGCCAATGCAATAGCTAAGATAGGCAATATTCTGCCTATAACTTGTATTAAATCCATTTGTAACTCCTCCATTTATTTTGTGTTCATTGTCAGCATCTTGTTTGTTTAAAGTATAATCAATGGTGGTTGTAACTCCTATGTATCTATCTTTCACGAATCTTTCAAAAATGTAAGATTAGATTGTATGAATAAAAAAAGCACTGCCGGCATATTGCCAGCAGTGCTTGCTTGATGTTATACAGGTCTTACCGTAAAGGTGAAGTGATACGCGCGGTTGGCTGGCAAGGTGTATTCAGCGTGGGTACGTGCACCCCAGCTGTCATCTCCGCCAACACCCATTTGTTTGTAATTGATGCGAGCGACAGTTTGTGTGCTCTGAGGTAATTTGTACACATGGTCGTTTGCTTCCAGTTCCTCGGGTGTCCAAGGCAACGCATTGATTTCAAATGGTATGGTGGCTTCTACATGCAGGCCACTTTGACCATCCGTTGACGTTATTTCAGCGAAGCGTACATCCGTTTTGTTACCACACTCTTGTGGTTTCAGATATGGAACAAATTGATCTCGAACCGCACCTGTGTAATAGCCGAGACGTGCACTGGTTAGACGGTCTGCATAATTGTCATGCGGGCCTCTGCCGTACCAAGAGATGGTATCCAAGCTGTTATTCAGTTGCAGAAGCATACCGAATTCCGGTAGATCGGGTAGGCCTTCGCCTGGAATAAGGGTTTGACTGATTTCGAGCACGCCATCCGGATCGATTCGGTACGTAATAGACAGCGTACATCCCGGATGTTGATCCCACGTATAATTGCTCGTCACGAGAATGCCTTGTTCGTCTGCATGGTGTTCGAAACGAATTAATCTGTTGGTAGCGTGAGCATCTCTCCAGAAGGCAGAACGCTCATTCAGGCGGTTCCCCATATCATTGTCTGTCATGGCTCTCCAGAAATTCGGCCGGACAGGTGCGAGCAATTGCTCTTGATTGTTGATTTGATAAGACGTTAAAGCGCCAGTAGCTGGATTGAAGCTCAAGGTTACTATATCCGTTGCCACTCTAAGTTCATCTTGCAGATTCTGAACATGTAGCGCATTGCCTTGCCCTTGATGTACCGGTTGAACTGGACGCAATCGTGGAGATACCACGAACTGATCCCAGGCGATTTCATGACCTGTTCCTGCCCATTTTGTTGCTACTTTGGTAACCAGAGATACAGTCAGCACCGCTTCCTTGAACAGATCGGATGATGGCGTGTATGGGATTCGAACTTCAACCGATTCGCCAGGAGGTACCGCGATATCCAACGAGCCGTTCTCTACGGATACACCATCGTGTGTTACTGTCCATACGAGCGAATATTCGCTCAGATCCGTGAACAGGAACTGGTTTTTGAGGCGCAGCAGGCCGTCTTTGACATCAATGGTTTCCATACGAACGTTCTGATAACATTTCTTCACTTCTTCCAGCTTCGGTGTAACCGTCTTATCAGCCAGAATGAGTCCGTTCCCGCAGAAATTGCCATCATGAGGGGATTCACCGAAATCTCCGCCATAAGCGAAATATTCTACACCGTCTGCCGTAGTGGTACGAATGGACTGATCGACCCAGTCCCAGATGAATGCACCCTGCAACACATCATATTTATCGAACAAATCCCAATACAGATGCAGACCTCCACAGGAGTTACCCATGGCATGGCTGTATTCGCAGATAATATAAGGTTTCTTCGGACCTTTCATGCGCGCGTATTGCTCCACATCTTGTGGGCTGATATACATCGTCGATTCAATGTCGCTTGCCGAATCGGAAGGACGATAATGGAAAGTCCCTTCATAATGAACGAGACGGGTTGGATCGACTTGTTTCAGATAATCGTACATGGCGATGAAATTATCGCCGCCGAAGGATTCATTACCCAGAGACCAGATAATAACGGACGGATGGTTTTTGTCCCGTTGGAACATCGAGTTACAGCGATCGATTACATTATTACGCCATTCCGGCTTGCTTGCGGGAATGTTATTTTCATTCATTTCCTTTTGCCCATAATACCATGTGCCGTGAGTTTCCAGATTCGTTTCGTCAATGACATAGAGGCCGTATTCATCACACAGTTCGTACCAGAGTGACTGATTCGGATAATGGGATGTGCGCACCGCGTTAACGTTATAGGACTTCATCAGCTCGATGTCACGGATCATGTCTTCCCGCCCAATGGCTCGACCCTTATCCGGGGAAAATTCATGACGATTCACGCCTTTGAACACAATGCGTTTGCCATTGATTTGCATCAGGCCGTCCTTCAGTTCAAACTTGCGGAATCCAATCCGGCTGCGAACAGCCTCCAGTGTTTCGCCCGATTCATTCTGAATGGACAGCACAAGTGTATATAGATGAGGGAACTCGGCACTCCATAGAAGCGGCTTTATAACCTCTGTTGACAACTGGAATGAAAGTTCATCCTCACCTTGGAACGTAACGGCCGCAGTAAGTGGCTGCTTCAGTACAGTATGTTGCTGTGCATCATAGAGCTGTGCCTGAACGGACAATCCGGCAGTGTTCTGCGCGGCATTATGATTAAATAATTTTAAATCCAGCTGTAGCTCCGCATCCTGATAGGCATCATCCAGTTCAGTGCGAACAAAGAAATCGGCGATCTGAACTGGGGAAGGGGAATGCAGGTATACACCACGGAAGATGCCACTTAACCGCCAGAAATCCTGGTTCTCCAGCCAACTCGCATCACACCAGCGATATACCTCCACAGCCAGCTTGTTCTCACCTTCCGTTAGATACGAAGTAATATCGAATTCTGCGGGTGTGAACGTGTCTTCGCTATAACCGACCAGCTCTCCGTTCACCCATACATAAAAGGCAGATTCAACGCCCTCAAAGTGCAGCAGAACAGGACGGTCTTTCCAGTCAGCAGGAACCGTAAACGTACGGATATACGAACCCACCGGATTATAAGTTGTTGGTGCAAATGGTGGCTTCAATTCAGGCTCACGTTCGACCCACGGATAGGTCATATTCGTATATTGGGGATAATCGTAACTTTGTAGCTGCCAGTTGGAAGGAACGGCGATCTCGTCCCAGTCACTGGCATCATAGTTGTTCTCATAAAAGGATGTAATCCGTTGCTCCGGTGTCTCCGCAAAGGCAAACTTCCACTGACCATTCAGTGATTCGTACCATGGTGATGCGCTGGATTCATTGGATAACGCTTCTGCTACAGATGGAAACGCTACCATAGACGCATGTGCAGGTAGACGTCCTACTTGAAAAGTCTCGGGATTGTTGTTCCATTCCGGGTATCCATTTGCCGGAGGGGTGTGTACCAGTTTCTTTCGCATAACAGCAACTCCTTCTGAAATGTTATAATATTGTCATTATAGAATTGAATGATGACTTAGAGAATAAAGAATATTGCCCATATATATCACAATATGAAACTAACGATGAAGAAAGTGGTGTACTGGATGGATACCCGGATTTTTTTTGGTAAAACAGAAGAAGCTGCTCGCCTGCCGATCTATATGACCACGGTTGGTTACTGGGAACACCAATATGAAACCGAGCGTCCAGAGGGATTCCCGGATTATCAGATCCATCAGATTATTCATGGTCAGGGGAGGCTGATTATACAAGAAGACGAGTATATTGTCGGACCGGGTGACGTTTTCTTTCTGTATCCCGATGTTCCGCATCGATATATGCCCATCAGTGACCGCTGGGAGCTGGCTTGGGTCTCATTTCAGGGGAGAGAAGCCAGCCAGTTATTATCTTATGCGGGGATAACCGGTTCACGCGTATGCAGACTCAGGACAGCAACGCTGCTGCGTGGCCTGGAGCAACTTCTGGTTAGAGGAGAGAATGGCGGTGATACGGATTACGCAGATTACGATGTGGAATGCTCCAAACAATTATATGCCCTGCTGCTGGATCTGAAGCCACTGCTCATCGCATCCGCCAATTATAATGATGAACTGGAGCGCTTGAAGCCTGTGCTGCGTTATATCGCAGAGCATCTGGATCGTTCACTTTCCCTGAAGGAACTTGCCGATGTGGCTGTGGTATCTCCCCAATATTTGTGCAGGCTGTTTCAGAGAGCACTCCATACCAGACCTGTATTTTACGTGAACCAGGAACGGATCAATCGAAGCAAACAACTTATGTTCAGTGAGAGAGAGCTTCGAATATATGAAGTTGCTGATCGGGTGGGTTACGAGAATGCCAGTTATTTCTGTGCGATGTTCAAAAGGCATACAGGCATGAGTCCAGAGCGTTTTCGCAAACTGCACGGACTGAATTGAAAGTCTGAATGCTGTTATTCATTTTGAATTTTGATCTGTTATTCATCCCAATTTCAGTTTCCATTAAGGTTGGGAAGGTAAGATAAGTCTTGTAAACCCCTTCTCGTGTTAAATAGATGTGTGACTGGCCCTATCGGATTGTCCTCCGGTAGGGCACTTTTTTTCTTCATTTCTTCGGTTGGTGGTATGATAGATGAATACATAATGTGTAACCAACTCTAGTGACCGGAGGATGGAATTGTGGATCACAGCCTGCACCCGTTGTTTAAGCCTATTCAGATAAATGGAACGTACCCTAACAGTTATTATGTTGAGAAAATACCTGCTGCCGGCTTGATGGCTTATGTGGCCTGTTATTGGGAATCAGGATCTCTTCCGAACACGCATGCAGATGTTGCTAATAGAGAAGGTCCAGAGCGATCGATGACGACGGCACCTGCCCGGGTATTGCCGGATGGTTGCACGGACATGCTGATTACATACGACCCAGTCTGTTCAGAGCACTCCTATGCTTACTGTGGCAATTATACACAGCCATTCGCTGTACCTGAGCCATCCGATGATGGTCCCCCTGCTGGAGACTACACCTTTGGTGTCCGGTTCTTCCCGGGTGGAGCGCATGTCTTCCATGGCATGCCTCTGGAGTGGTTTACGGATAAGCGAATTGCCCTTCAGGAATGTTGGCCGGAGAAGCTTAACGAGCTTCAGGAACGGATGGCCGAAACGAATAGTTTTGCAGAGCGAGTAGAGGTTATGAATGCGTACTTGAGTCCGTTGCCCGTGCAGGCAAGCACATCTGAGAACAATTTGATGAAAAACGTGCTGCACCGCATCTTTATAGATGGGGGACGTATGACTGTCCAAGAGCTGGCGATGCGTGAAGTGATTAGTGAACGGCAGTTGCATCGCAAGTTCTCGGAATGGGTCGGAATCAGCCCCAAACGATTCAGTGAGGTGGTTCGTTTTCATCGTGTGTTGAGAGATATTCATCAGGGAAACACGGCAGACTGGGCAATGCTTGCCCAGAATCATGGATTTTTTGACCAAGCCCATCTGATTCGGCAATTTCGCAAGTTTTATGGAGAGACTCCATTGACGGCAGCCAGAGAGCATGGCAGGATGTTGTCCGATTTGTACAATAGATCTGTAGAAACGTCGGTTATACTTAAATCGTGAGAATAAAAGGTAAGGGAGACATCATATATGAATGGAACATTGCAGATTCGGGATCACTTGTTAAATGAATTGGAAACAGGCGTACGTACGGGGGCTTCGTTAATTCGCTTGATCCGTTCGGAGGATTGGTCTTATCGTCCACAGGAGAATATGCGTTCATTGGTGGAGCTAGTGCATCATTTTATCCAGATTACCGCATCCGATCTTGCCATTATGCAGGAAAAAGGTGAAGCTGAGGTTGGGCTGGTAGAGAATAGCCTGTCGGGGATTGAGGATATCGAGAAGCTTGAAGCAACATTATGGAGCAATTTCGAATCCTACAAAGCCTATATCACGGGATTGAGCGAAGATGACTTTTTGAATCGTTCAACGAAAGCTTTTTATATGGAACATGGTCATTTGCAGGTTCAATGGCAGATTGAAACGGTAACGCATGTATTCCATCACCGTTCGCAGCTGTATAACTATCTCAAGCAGCAGGGCCATGAACTGAACTTTTTCATGCTGTATGCGTAATTAAACCTGTAATAATAAAGTAAGCTTAGTTAGCCCCACCGGATGGTCCGGTGGGGCTTTTTTTGCGTACAGTCGTCTATCAATCTATGAAGTCTATCAAAATTGGACATTATGACGCTGGTAATTCACCGTTGCTTTAATAGATTTCAAGCATAGAATACCGTATCACAGCAAAAGGAGGTGATTTCGATGGCCATCCTTTTACCGCAACAGTTTTACAATCTTCCAGCCGGTGTAGGCAAGTCTTACTACGAAAACTTGGCTGGAGGCACCAATGCCAGCGCTACAGTGAACAACTTTGGACCATTTCCAGTATCTCTCGTAATAACACGTGTTAATGAACCTGTAGTCACTTACGTTATTCCTGTAAACAGCAGTCTTACCATTTCTGCAGGTGGAGTTCTGGTTTTTGCCTTGTTAGCTAACCTTGGAGGCGCAGCTTCCGGAACAATTCAATTTGCCGTAGCAGATTTGTAATTGGTGTGGACTGAAATGGAATACCTCTGTCGGACATCTTGTCGACGGGGGTCTTCTTTTTTTATGGATATACATAGATTTAAATTAATTAAGTGGCTGGTTTACGATTACATCTGTATTCAATGCTTTTAAAATTTTTCTTGGTAAATAATAAATACGTATTACCCTTAAAATTTAACAGCGCCTTTATACAGGTTTGTTTACTTTGGCGGTCATTCGATTAATTTAAGGTAAAGCGGCACGCAGACTTGTGTTGGCATACAGGAGGTTAGTCGATGATGAACAGAACAATCTTATTTGAAACTGAACGGTTGGAATGTGCGACTTGGAACGAAGGAGATCGTGCGCTGGCGTTTGCATTGTGGGGCGATCATGAGGTTGCCAAATGGATTAGCAGCAAGGGGTTCCTGAGCGAGGATGAAGTAGAAGCGCGATTGACACAGGAGATTCAAAGGCAGAAGGAAGCGGGTGTGCAATATTGGCCCCTTTTTGAGAAAGAGTCGGAGGTGTTTGTCGGTTGCTGTGGCCTGCGTCCGTATTCTCCAGAAGAGGAGATCTATGAATTGGGATTTCATCTAACCCGGGATCACTGGGGCAAAGGGTATGCGCAGGAAGCGGCGCGGGCGGTAATTGGTTATGCCTTTGACAAAATGAATGTGAAGGCACTGTTTGCCGGGCATCATCCGGATAATGAAGTGTCACGTCACATCTTGTTGAAGCTGGGATTTGAGTATACAGGTGATGAACGTTATGAACCGACAGGAAAGATGCACCCATCATATGTGCTGAAAAAACCGTAAATATGCTTCGAATAGGGACAGGCCATAGGCTATCCTAATGAAGTGAATTCATTTATATGAGAAATGTGGTCTACTGTATATCAACCTGGTTTTCATGCTTTTTTTATTTCGCTTTCAGCTTGTATTAAGGTAGCAGAGGTAAGATAACTCTTGTAAACCCCTTCTCGTGTTAAATAGATGTGTGACTGACCCCGCCGGGCGCCGGTGGGGTATTTTTTTGTTTGATTTTCAAATAAACAAAACTAAACAAAAATAAGTAAAAGTATATTTCTGTGTTTTTTATTGACTATCAAAGATAAACAAAGATATAATGAATGTGAAATAAGGAACTTACTATGTACGTAGCAAGCCATTTGATTTTCAATATAAGGAGAGATTGATCATGAACGTGACCCTTACCAATGAAACAACGCAGGCTGCAGGTTTCCATATTCCATTTGTCCGTGAGATGGCTGAGATTACACAACATATGTGGAAAAATGGCTGGGATGAGCGTAATGGCGGTAATGTCAGCTATCTGCTGGAGGAAGAGGAAGTTGCCCAATATATCGATATCCATCATGTGATTCGCAAGATCAAACCGGCATTTTCGGTGCAGGAGCTGGCAGGCAAGTATTTTATCGTGACCGCATCGGGTAAATATTTCAAAAATGTACTCGCTGATCCCGAGAGCAATCTGGGGGTGCTGCGTGTATCGCAAGATGGACAGGAGTTGGAAGTGCTCTGGGGATTGAAGTCGGGGGCCAACCCAACAAGTGAGTTGCCTACACATTTCATGAGCCATATCGAACGTCTGAAATTAGACCCCAACCACCGGGTTGTCATGCACAACCATGCCACTCATGTATTGGCTATGACGTTTATCCACGAATTGGATGAAGCAAAATTCACCAAGACCCTCTGGCAGATGTGCACGGAGTGTGTGGTTGTATTCCCGGATGGGATTGGTATTATTCCATGGATGATTCCTGGATCGAATGAGATTGGCCGCGAAACGGCTGAGAAAATGAAAGAATACCACGCGGTCATCTGGCCGCAACATGGCATCTTTGGAACAGGAACCACGATTGACGAGGCATTTGGTCTGATTGAGACCATTGAGAAGGCAGCCCAAGTATATATGCTGGTTGCTGGTCACGAGATCCGGCAGAGAATTACGGATGAGCAGCTAACCACGCTTGCGCAAGCGTTTGGTGTTACCCCTCGTCCCGGCATTCTGGGCAGTTAAAATAGTCAACGCATAGATCAAGGAAGTGGCTTTTGGTTCATTGAACCAAAGGCTATTTCCTTTTTTTTGACGAACAATCGTCATTTTGGTTCAAAAAAGTTCAAATTGCTGAACAAGAATGGCTTTGTTATCGATTATTGAATCGTAGAATGCATTATCACGCGCTGGCGAATTTCGGGTGAAATGACGTATTGTCAATGGCTCTGCGATTTTGCATAATAACTATGCTTCACAGATGAGAGACGGAAGGAAGTTATGATCATGCTTGGCAAAATGAAGAGAATCTTAATAGGCAAGCCCATGAAATCGGCTGAACTGGATGGAGAAAAATTGGGGAAATGGAAGGCACTCGCCATCCTGTCCTCGGATGCCCTATCGTCCGTTGCCTACGGTACGGAACAGATTTTGCTGGTGCTCGTTGCGGCCGGATTCGCCGCCCTGTGGTATTCTGTTCCGATTTCCATCGCCGTACTGGGATTACTCGTCATTTTAATTTTTTCCTATCGCCAGACGATATTTGCTTATCCAACAGGGGGCGGCGCTTATATCGTAGCCAAGGATAACCTGGGTACAACATCCAGTCTGATTGCCGGAGGATCTCTGCTGGTCGATTATATTCTGACCGTTGCGGTAAGTTCGTCCGCAGGGACGGATGCGATTACGTCGGCTTTTCCAATGCTGCATGACTACAGTGTTGTGATTGCTCTGATTATGATTGTTTTTCTAACCATTATGAATTTGCGGGGAGTGACGGAGTCAGCGTCTGTGCTGGCGATCCCCATCTATCTGTTTATCTTTTCGATTGCGGTTCTGATTATCTCGGGCGGAATCAAATTTCTTGCCGGGGGAATGGAAGCAGCTGCACCTGAATTCGGAACAAGTCTATCCCATGTAAGTATGTTTCTGTTATTGAAAGCATTCAGCTCCGGATGTTCGGCCTTGACTGGTGTGGAAGCGGTAAGTAACGCGATCCCAAACTTCAAGCAGCCTGCCGAGAAAAATGCCGCGGGTACATTACTGCTTATGGGTTGTATATTAGGAGCCATGTTCATTGGCATCACGTTGCTGGCTTTCGGTTATGGAGTGAAGCCTGATCCCAAAGCAACGGTCATTTCCCAGATTGCTGAAGCGACGTTTGGCAGGGGCACGATGTATTTTATCATCCAGGGTGTAACGGCACTGATCCTGTTCCTGGCAGCCAACACAGCATATTCGGCTTTTCCGCTGCTATCCTTCATGATGGCGAAAGACAAATACATGCCGCATGCATTTATGGTCAGAGGAGACCGCCTTGGTTTCTCGAACGGGATCATTTTTCTTAGTGTGATGTCTGCGCTGCTGGTGGTCGGGTTCAAAGGAAATACGGAGAGCCTGATTCCGCTCTATGCGGTAGGGGTGTTCATTCCATTTACCCTGTCACAGCTCGGTATGATGATTCGCTGGATCAAAGTCAAACCGTCTGGCTGGCAGATGAAGTTGCTGGTCAATACCGTCGGTATGCTGACTACGTTATCCATTACCCTGATCTTTATTTTCACCAAGTTCACACAGACATGGGTCATCTTTATCTTTTTGCCGCTCGTTGTTTATGTGTTCATGCGTATTCACCGTCACTATTGCAACATTGCCGATGAGCTGCGGATTGATATTCAGGTCGATAAGCCAGCCAAAAAAGGCAATACGATAGTCATTCCTGTTGCGGGCATTACCCGGGTCGTCATGAATACGATCAGTTACGCCCAGACGATGTCGGATCATGTGGTCGCGCTGTACATTGGATTCGATGATGAGGCCATACGCAAGATGGAGCAGAAGTGGGAGGAGTGGAATCCAGGTGTTCGTCTGGTCGTGATCAAATCGAGATACCGTAGCATTATGGGGCCGCTAAAGAAATTCATTGATACCGTAGAGTGGAAAACGGCCGAGACCGATCACATCACCGTATTGATTCCACAATTCATCACCAAGCACTGGTGGCAAAATGTACTGCACAACCAGACCAGCTTCATGATCCGGGCCTATCTGATCAATTACAAAGACGTGATTGTCACCACGGTGCCATATCATCTTAATCGTTAACTCGAACGGTTAATCGCTTTACCTCGTGTGGGAGATTTACAGATTATTGTAAAATGAGTCAAGTTCTTTAACAGACAAACGTTCATATTCCATTTACACATCAAACCGCAGGGATATCTCCAAAAAGGGGAGTTCTTGCGGTTTTTTTGTCATGAGATCCGGTCTGGATACCGCTTTCGAATGGATGCACATTTGCGTAAAGTCCCTTGTCCATGATTAACGTTACGTTGATTCAGAATGAATTTTGCTGTGACATTCGACTCTTACACTAGATAACGTGGTGCTGAAGTTGATATAACATTCCACACACACTGAATGCGTGAAACAAGGGGGAAGAAAATCCGATGAGTGAGCTTGATAACCGGATCAGCTTGCCCGCCGCCAAACGGCGCGTATCCGGTACGAGTGAGCGCCGGACAGCCTCGCTGCGTGTGCAGCGAATGCGGGAGAATATGCTGGCCTATGGTTTCCTGGCACCATCGCTGCTTTTGTTTGCAGTGTTTCTGTTTTACCCGATGTTTAAGTCCGTGTACCTCAGTCTGCATTCCACAGATCCGACGGGACAGATTGCGGCTTATGTAGGACTGGATAACTTCAAGGCCGTGTTCCAATCAGGACTGTTTATGCAAGGGATGAAAGTGACATTACTATTTGTCCTGTTTACAGTGCCTACGGGCATGCTGGCTGCTCTGATTCTGGCTGCACTGACTCACAACCGATTCAAGGGAATGCGTGTGTTCCAATTTGTGTTCTCTCTGCCCGTGGTGTTATCCGTTGGTTCGTCAGCGGTCATCTGGAAGTTTCTATTCCATCCCACCCTGGGCATGCTGAATTATCTGCTTGGCAAAGTAGGCATCGATCCAATTCCCTGGCTCACCAGCCCGGATTGGGCATTGATCTCGATCTCCATCATGACGATCTGGATGAACCTCGGATTCAACTACATTATTCTATCCAGTGGTTTGGCAGGCATCCCGGATGAGATCTACGAGAGCGCCAAGATTGACGGTGCAGGACCATTGCTGACGTTTCGCAAAATTTCGATGCCGCTACTGTCACCCACGTTATTCTTTGTTACGGTCGTATCGATCATTGGTGCTTTTCAATCGTTTGGTCAGATCAACATTTTAACCCGGGGTGGCCCGATGGACAGTACAAATGTTTTTGTCTATTCCATCTATCAGGAAGCCTTTGTTAATTTCCGCTTTGGTACAGGTAGTGCGCAGGCACTGATCCTGTTTGTGGTGATTATGCTGCTGACCCTGATCCAGTTCAAATGGGTAGAAAGGAAAGTGCATTACCAATGAGGGCGACATGGACCAAAACGCTGTTGTATGGATTACTGACGATCTGTGCAGCACTTGTGCTGTATCCGGTGATGTACACCTTTTTCATGGCCGTCATGACGCCGGAAGATGCGAGCGCTTATCCGCCGCATATCATTCCAAATTCCATCGATCTGTCCAACTTTAGCGAAGTATTTGATATTGTTCCGATCGGCCGATTTATCGGCAATACCTTTCTTGTCGCAGGACTGACAACGCTTGGTCAATTAATTACAGCGAGTATGGCAGCCTATGCTTTTGCGAAAATGCAGTTCAAAGGCAAAAACGTCATCTTCAGCATGTTTGTCGCAACGATGATGATTCCTTGGGAAGTAACCATGATCCCCAACTACCTGACGGTTCGCAGCTGGGGTTGGCTGGATAGTTACCAGGGGCTTATGGTGCCTTTTCTGGCAACGGCGTTTGGAACATTCCTGCTAAGACAGTTCTTCATGCAGTTACCCAAGGAACTGTTCGAGGCGGCGAGGATCGACGGTTGTGGTCATATTCGTTATTTCATATCGCACGTCTTGCCTTTGTCCCGTCCGGCACTGGGTACACTGGCAATCTATTCATTCTTAAGCATGTACAATTCATATCTCTGGCCGCTGCTGGTGACCAATACACCGGAAATGAGAACCGCACAGATCGGGATCTCGATGCTGGAGTTCCAGGAATCCACCGCGTGGAATCTGGTATTTGCCGGGACAGCAATGGTGATTCTACCGTCCTTGCTGCTATTGGTCTTCGGGTTGAAACAGCTTGTCCGCGGAATGGCCGCAGGCGCGCTGAAGGGGTAAGGTGAGAAAGTTTTAAAACTATTTAATTGAAGTGGAAGCTCTGAAGGTTTTGATCTAAAGATTTTGATTTAGAGGTTTTGAATAGAGGTTTTAAATTAAACCTTGTATCTTCGTACAAGGTCTAAGGTTTGGATACCAGGAGCGAATAAAATGAGGCTCGTGCTTCAAATAAAATGTTGAAATGAACGACGGTAGTAGTGGAGGGGACGAAATCGATTCTGAAGAAGCGAAGCGTTCGCCTTTATCCCCGGATTTCCCCCTTTGAAAGGGGATGAAAGAAATCCGGGGGTAACAGCGATCAAAAGAACGATTCGTAACCGTAACGGCCACACCGCGTCATCCCCAAGATTTTATTGTACGCGAGCCATATAAAAGGAGAGCGATTTCGTTTGAAAAAAAGAGGAACATTTGCATTAATGCTGGCTGCACTCATGTTGGTCATTTCCGCTTGCGGAACAAAAACGGAAACAAGCAGCCCGGCAAGTGGAGCACAAGCAGAAGCGGCCGCAGCCGAAACAACACAATTGACGTGGTGGCACTCCATGTCTGGCGCTGGGGAGAAAGCCATTAATCAACTCGCTTCTGACTTTAATGCTAGCCATCCCGACATTCAGGTGAAACCCATCTATCAAGGGAAGTACGATGAGAGCTTGAACAAACTCAAAGCTTCCATGGGCTCAGACAGCGGTCCAGACATTATCCAGGTCTATGAGATCGGCAGCAAGTTCATGATCGATTCGGGCATGATTACGCCAGTACAACAGTTCATCGACAAGGACCAGTTCGACCTTTCCCAACTGGAGCCAAACATCATCCGATATTACACCATCGATGGCAAGTTGAACGCGATGCCGTTTAACACATCGAACCCGATCCTGTACTACAACAAGGATATGTTCAAAGCAGCAGGTCTGGACCCGGAGAACCCGCCGAAGACGTATGAAGAGTTTGAGCAAGCGGCAAAAGCACTGGCAAAAGACGGTAAGCCAGGTGCATCCATGGCGATCTATGGCTGGTTTATGGAACAGTTCTTTGCAAACCAGAATGCAGATTATGTAAACAATGGAAACGGAAGAACTGAGGCAGCTACAGAGTCTCTGCTGAACTCCGAAGCTGGAGTGAAGACATTAACGTGGTGGAAAAAGATGATTGACGAGAAAACCCTCTCCAATCTGGGACGTAGCACAGACGATACAACAGCAGCATTTACAGCTCAGCAAATCGGTATGACCCTTGATTCCACGGCTGGCCTGCGTAAAATCGTAGAAGGTTCAGGTGGCAAGTTTGAACTGGGAACAGGCTTCCTGCCTCGTCCAGCGGATGCCAAAGAAGGCGGCGTTGTGGTGGGTGGAGCGAGTTTGTACATTATGAATAACAAATCGGAAGCACAACAACAAGCGGCATGGGAATTCATCAAGTATTTGGCTACACCAGAGGTACAAGCGAATTGGAGTGTTGCGACAGGATACTTCCCTATTACGACAGCAGCCTACAATGAGCAAGTATTAAAGGATAATATGGCGAAGTACCCGCAATTCCAGACAGCAGTCGATCAATTGCACGCTTCCGCGGATTCGACAGCAACATCCGGGGCATTGATGGGTGTATTCCCAGAAGCCAGACAACTTGTCGAAGGAGCGATTGAAACGGTCCTGAATGGACAAGGTACACCACAGGAAGCATTGGATGCAGCAGCCAAACAAATTACAGACAAGATTGCGCAGTATAACAGCACGGTGAAGAAATAATCTAATTTATATCCATGTTGAATGCAGTGATTAAGCTGCATTCAATTTTTTTGTTTTACTAAAGAAAAAGACTAACATTTTTTGTTAATGCATCCGAAAATAGAATAGGAAGCTGAAAGGGGTATCCCAATACATGGATTCATGAAAAGCAATGGACAATATTAAAAATAAGAAGGAGTACAAGTGAATGAAAAGAGTAACGGTTCTAATGATGGCATTTATGTTGTTGTTTGTTTCAAGTGTTTATGCGGAGGAACTTAAAGTTAAAGATATTGAACTCATCCCTAATACTTCAGTTTCGGTCGGTGGTAAGATTAATCTTAATATAGTTGTTGTGTATGATGACGAAAATTCAATACATAGCGATAACGATCCATACTACAGAAGAAATACAGGTCTTACAAAAACAGATTATACGATCAGTGAACCTCATATACTTCAAGTGCTGAGCACTGGGATGGTAAAGGTAATAGGTGTAGGTTCTTCAACAATTACTGTTAAAGTCGAAAATGTTGAAAGATCAGTTACTATTTCAGGTAGCTTGGATGAAGCAATTGATGGAGGATACATAAAAAATGGTGTGACTCTTGTTCCGATGAAAGAGGTATTCAAGGCACTGGGAGGGAGTGTTAGTTACATTGCTCAACAGGACGCCTTCGAGATTAAAGTTGGTTCTACCCAACTAACTCTCCCGAAAACGGGAACAAAAGCAACGTTAAATGGAGAGCCATTAACTCTCAAGTCCCCGCTGCTTGTTCAAAATGGCGTAACTTTGTTTCCTGCTTCTGTTCTCTCAGATGCTCTGGATGGAACTGTGACTTATAACTCTAAAGCTAAGCAGATGCAAGTATCCATTGGTAAAGGTAAAATGACTATTAATATTGAACAACCTCAAAAACAAAACAGTGTAACAGGAACAACTCAAACAAAAGGGAAACTTTATGCTGTGCCAGCTACTGGAGATATGAAAGGGTGGAGCGTTCTCAAGGGTCATCCTTACGAAAAAAGCATCCGTGTGTACTTCAAAGTCAATGGGTCAACTGTACAAATATATACTAAGGATATAAGGAAGGTAGATCTGAATAAAAAAGTAACATGGACCGATTTAGAGGGGAAAAAACACACGAATACGGTAAAACAGTTATATACTGTTTTTGGGGAATTAAGTAATGAATATACTAGTGACATACTATATAAAATGTTTGGAAAAACATATTCAGACTGGATCGGGTCAACTTCACTGAATGCAGATCGATACGTTGACCAGTACTTGGAGCAACAAGGATTAATTGAACCCTATGGAAGTAATATTACATTGACACCAGACACAGAAGTGTATTGAAGACCGTCTGTAACATTTCGAAAAAGTGAAATTATTATCATTTTTCATATTTTATATTATCCCACAAGAAAGTCTCTGAGAGTAATTGGAGATGTTCTTGTGGTTTTTTTGTTGTGGTTATATGTTTTGTTTATTATCAGGTAATAATTAACATTCTATTAACTCATACTGATTTTGCGCTTAATAGTTCTCTTTTATACTCAGTTAATGTGGTGAACTAAAGTGATCCGTGCATATCGTTTTATCATGTGAAAATGCATGTCTCAAGACTCAGGTTTTAGTGGGTTTAAAGAAATGAGGACTGTCACTAAATGTCGAATTCGTATTTATATTCATTATAAATGTTAAGTTAATTGACGTTAATTAACCGTTTATCTAACGTTTATATAACTTCAATAGGCTTAATAACGTGTTTTTATTTAAAATTTAGTACTATTTATTCATTATTATAGAGATTAGTTTAGAAAATGTGATATAAGTGTTCTATTTTCTTTCATATCGAAGAAATATTGTTTACACCAACCTGTTATTCAGTTATCTTATATTTGAACTAATGTACAAACTGGCTGAACAAATGATTGCCAAGTTGAAAACATGGGGGTAGGACGAATGAACAACAAGCAAGTGAAACGTTGGGCACAAGGGTTTCTGGTTTTCGTTCTTGTCGTTACAGGTGCGGCACCAATAGGTGGATTAAGTAGTATCGCATATGCTGATGAGGAAAGTGTAGTAACGGAACAGCCGCAAACAAGTGATAAGGAGACCTCCACACCGGATGCTGTTTCAACGGAAGAATCGTCAGATCTAGAGGGAACAGAGTCGCCGAGCAACGAAGATGGTGTTCTTGATGGAACTGAAAGTGAGGAACCAGCTGAGACCGATAATTCAGAAGTGCAGGAAGCAGACGGGACTGGAATCATATCCATTGCTGATGCGCGAGTCCTTGCACCAAATACAAATGTAGCCGTTTCAGGTGTCGTAACGTACAGTGAACTCTCCGGAGAATTCACGAATTATTATATTCAAGACGAAGAAGCTGGCATTGTAGTCCGAGCGAAGAATCAAGTTGACGTGGGGGATCGCATTGAAGTGTATGGCCCAATTACCCACTACAGTGGACTCGTCCAGATCGAGAAGGATAAGTCAGGTTTTACCGAAGGATACATGAAGGTCACTGAGCAAAATGTAACACTCCCCGGACCCAAAAATATGGTGTCCACAGACTTTGTCAGACCAGCAGACCAAAGTAACAAAGGTCCGGGCGAAAAGTATGAGGGAATGTTTGTCGAAGTAAGAGATATTCAGGTAACACGGGGCAGTAGTTCGACGTTCTACGCTACGGATAGTCATGGTGCTGAGATGACGATTTATGCCAAAAACTCTCCTACCGCGCTAACTGTCGGCAAAACCTACGAATATGTGCAGGGTGTTCTCACGTTCCATACAAACTATGGTTTAGAACTGATTCCGCGAACAGCAGCGGATGTTGTAGAAAATAGCATGTCTGTGATGGCAAGTGTTCCATCCGGCGGGATTCCCCGAAACAATGAAGTCACATTAACCTCTCCAGCCAAGGGTGCGATTGTACACTTCACAACGGATAATACAGACCCTACTTCTTCTTCCACCGTGTATAGTGGCCCATTAGAGATTGATCAAGACATCGTAATCAAGGCTGTTGCAATTCTTAATGGACAATCCAGTGCAGTGTACACCTTTACGTATCAAGTACTTCCTGATAAAGAAAACTTGCGTATCCATGATATTCAGGGCGCAGGACATACCTCTGTTTTTAACGGATACGATGTTAAGGATATCGAAGGTATTGTTACTTCCGTCAGTACAAGCAGTTTTTACATGCAAGAGCTTCCAGGTGAGATTGACGATGATGTTCGAACCTCCGAAGCCATTCAAGTATATAAACCCAGTCATGGGGTTATCGTTGGCAACCAGGTGAAGGTATCCGGCAAAGTTACGGAGTATGGGGCGGTTAACGAATTAACCACCACGCAAATTACGGCAAATACCATTGTAAAAGTGTTAGATAAAGTTGATCTACCTGTTCCTGTGAAGTTGGGTGTCAATGGGCGTATTATTCCCTCAGTCATTGACTCGGACTCTTTTGCAGAATTTAATCCGGAGACGGATGCTATAGACTTCTATGAAAGTCTGGAAGGCATGCGTGTTGAACTGGAAAAGCCTGAAATTATAGGTCCTTACTCCAGTCAGCCAGGTCTGGCCGTTGTTGTGGATAATGGTGAGAATAATCCACTTCGCACACCTAATGGTGGTGTTATTCTGACTGATAACAAGAAAGATATGAATGAGAGTGATCTCAATCCGCAGCGTCTGTTTATTGGCAAGAAACCTTCCAAAGCAGTAAAAACAGGTGACAAATTGGATGGCAATGTGATCGGAGTAATGACATATTCTTCCGGTAATTTCAAGGTGAGTCCTGAAGGGAATTTACCAGCAGTCATCCCGGGAGAAACGAAACAAGCGGTTACTTCCATTGAGAAAGCAGCAGATAAACTGACCATTGCTACGTTTAATGTGGAGAATTTCAGCAAAAAGGATGCATCACGAGCAACTAAAATCGGCAAAATCATCGTGGATAATCTGAACACGCCAGACATCATTGGTATTATGGAAGTTCAAGATAACGATGGTGATGCCGACACGGGCACAACAGCGGCCAATGAGAGTTTTCAGACTCTAATTGATGCAATCAAAACGAACAACGGACCAACATATCGATATAGTGAGATTTCTCCGGAAAATAACAAGGATGGAGGGGCACCTGGTGCCAATATTCGTGTAGGATTCCTTTATCAACCGAACCGTGTATCGTTGGCTACTGGTATCGGAAAAGGAAATGCTACGACAGCGATCACAGTCAAAGCAGACGGTAGCTTATCCAATAATCCGGGTCGTATTGCACCGGGGGATGAGGCGTTCGCCAGCTCCCGCAAACCACTTGCCGCTGAATTCGAATTCAATGGTGAACGTGTAGTGGTGATTGCCAACCACTTCAATTCCAAAGGTGGAGACCTGAAACCTTTTGGAAATATACAGCCTGCCACTCGGAGCAGTGAAGTTCAACGGGCGAAACAAGCTGCATTGGTGAATGGATTTGTGAAAGAGTTACTGAACAAAGACCCTGACGTAAATGTCGCCGTTCTCGGTGATTTTAATGACTTCCAATTCTCAGAAACATTGAACATTGTCGAAGGTAATGAACTGGACAATCTGGTAAACGAACTACCAGAGAACCAACGCTATTCCTACATCTATGATGGAAACTCTCAGACACTGGATCACATTCTGGTGAGCAAAAACCTGACTAAGACAGCAGCCATCGAAGTCGTACATGTAAATGCCGATTTTGAGACAGCGGATGGACGAGTGAGCGATCATGATCCACTACTCGCACAATTGAGTATTGGAGATCCAGTGCAAGAAGGGGACTTCAACCTTCGCGTGCTGCATACGAATGATACGCATGCGCATCTGGATAACATCCCTCGCCGAGTAACGGCAATTAAGGAAGCACGCAATGATAATACCCTGGTGCTGGATGCTGGGGACGTGTTCTCGGGTACATTGTACTTCAATCTGTTTAACGGTCTGGCTGATCTGGAATTCATGAACATGATCGGATATGATGCCATGACCTTTGGTAATCATGAGTTTGATAAAGGTCCAAGCGTACTGAAAGCATTTATTGAAAAAGCAGAGTTCCCGTTTGTGAGTGCCAATATTGATTATTCAAAGGATGCGAGCTTGAGTGGTTTGTACAACAATCACATCGGGAATCCGGGTGAGAAAGCCGAAATCTATCCGGCGATTATTACGGAGGTGAATGGTGAGCGAGTCGGTATTTTCGGACTGACGACACCGGACACGGTATCTCTTTCCTCACCAGGGGATGACTTGAAGTTTGTGGATTATAAAGCAAGTGCACAGGCAACTGTAGAGATGCTGCAAAATGAAGGCATCAATAAAATCATTGCTTTGACTCACCTGGGCTACTCAGAGGATCTCAAATTGGCTGAAGCCGTAGAAGGAATCGACATTGTGGTAGGTGGTCATTCACACACCATTCTGAACGCACCAGTTTTGGTGGATACCCATGCGGACCCAACTTTGGTTGTGCAGACTGGGGAATATGACGTTTCTCTTGGTCAACTGGATGTTACGTTTGATGAAGCAGGCGTATTGAAAAAGTGGAACGGCAAATTGTTGAGTCTGGATGCCAAAGATGCAAACGGCCAATTCGTCTATGCTGATGATATGGAAGCCGCAAACAAGCTGAAAGAATATGCGCCTCAGCTGGAACAATTCAAGAAAAAAGTTATTGGTAAAACGAATGTCTTCCTGGATGGAGAACGTGGCACTGTGCGGAAACAGGAAACCAATTTAGGAAACCTGATGACAGACGGTATGCTGGAGAAAGTGAAATCCATTGTGCAGGAAAATGACGTCAAAGGATACGTGGCGATCCAGAACGGCGGTGGCATTCGAGCTTCATTCCAGACAGGGGATATTACGCTGGGCAATCTCCTGTCTGTGATGCCATTCGGTAATAATCTGTCTGCTTTGAAAATGACAGGCAAGGAAATCACAGCCGCGCTGGAAAATGGCGTTAGTGGTGTGGAAACGGGAGAAGGGCGCTTCCCGCAAGTGGCAGGCATGCGTTTCTATTACGATTCCACGAAACCAGGCGAGAAAATTGATGCAACGACCAACACCGTAACCCAAGTTGGTCAACGTATGGTCAAAGTTCAGATTAAGAATGCAGATGGTACGTACTCGGATATCGATCCGAACGGGTATTATATCGTCGCTACCAATTCATTCATGGCTAACGGTGGAGACTTCTATCGTGCTATGAGAATGGCGAAAGATGATAATCGATTCTACGAATTAAATCTGGTCGATTATGAAATCTTCCATGAACATCTGGACCGTGTAGGTACAGTCGATCAAAAGACGGAAGGACGCAGTACGGATCTGAAAGGCACGCCACTTCCCGGGGATGGTAATGGAAGCAATCCTGGTAATGGTGGCGGCAATAATGGAAGTAATCCGGGCAGTGGTAACAGTGGTGGAGGGTCTACAACACCTACTCAGCCTGTAACTCCAACAACACCGACGACACCAACCAATCCTACGAACCCAACTACGCCAACCGTTCCTGGTAATGGAGGAGGTACGAATCCAACCCCTCCTGTTGTGGACCTGAAAGATATCGGAAATCACTGGGCGGCTGCTGCCATTGAGCAGGCCATTTCCCGGGGAATTGTGAACGGATATCAGGATGGCAATTTCCGTCCGAATGCACCAGCCACACGTGCTGAATTCATTGTTATGTTGGGAAGAGCATTTGAACTTCCAGCCAGCAATAAGGCATTGACGTTTAGGGATGCGGCTGGGATACCTGCATGGGCACAATCCTTTGTTGCTCAGGCAGTCGATCAAGGCATCATTAGTGGGTATACGGATGATACGTTCCGTTCAACGGGGAAAGTATCACGGGTAGAGATGACGGTTATGCTCGTCAGAGCACTCGGCCTTCCGGTACAGTCCAATTCGTCACTGAGTTTTGCGGACGCAGATAAAGTACCGGCGTGGGCTGTTCCATATATCGCTGCTGCATATGATGCAGGACTGGTAAAGGGAACAGGGAAAAATATGTTTAACCCCCTCGCTGAAGCCACACGTGCTGAAGTAGTGACCTTGTTATTGTCGGCAAGCGAGTTGCAAAAGCAATAAAACGCATGATACAGACGGTGTAGAACAGCTTGCAGACTTACATCTGCAAGCTGTTTTTTTACTAGGGCGTGTCTGAAACTCCGAAGGAAGTAGATTTTGCCGAATTTTCGTTCCAAGCAAGGAAGTTTTCTGCAGGCGTGCCGGGGCACGTCAAGGGAAAGTGACGCAGCAGGGGGCGAAAAGGCGGTGAAAGATGCACTTCAGCGAGTTTTGAGATACGCCCAATTAATGCCTGTTAATTTTCACCAAGTGAAGGTATAGTAGACAGGATTATATTGAAGGAGTGTTGACGAAATGCAAGATCACCCCGTTTTAATCGCACTAATTGCCATAGCGGCAGGAATTTTTAGTTTGCTCGGTGGTATCAACAATTGGGACTGGTTTATGAAGAGCTTCAGAGCAGGGATTTTTGTGAAGACTATTGGACGGCAGGGCGCAAGAGTGGTATATGGTATTCTCGGTGTAGTTATGATTGTCATTGGTGTACTACTGTTACTGATCGGATAGTTATTGGGAAATAAACGAACTCACCAAGTATCATCTACATACGATGTTCATGAGCGAAGGCAAAGTAAGAGGATATGTGAGAAGAGTCAAATGGAAAAAGCGTGTGAATACTTAAAGTAGCAGTATGCAGTATGACCAAGATAGAATATCAAATCAAATAGCATGCCTGAAAAAAATCATAGCCAAAACAAAAAGACCACCGAAAAATTTCGGTGGTCTTTTTACCAAATTCAGGTTTATCCATCTCAATCTGGTTTAATTATCTTTTAAGTCTTCAACAGAGTTGATATCCATGTACGTTGGAACAACCAGACCTTGTTTGACTCCAGTCATACTGACAGCTATGTCTTCAATCTGGTCTCCATAAGTCTCCCAATAATCACCATGTGTAAGCGGGAGCCATACGGCTGGGGAAGCATCAATATCACCTGCTGCCAAACCTGCCCACATGGGTCCAGCTTCGACTTGTAGTGCTTTGACGGTATAACCGAGATCCGTCTCCAGCACATACTTCATCAGGTTGGTACTCGCAATTTCAGAGTCCCATGCAACATAACCGAGACGTAAATTGTCACCTTTAACAGGGGTTAACCCCTTGGTCCACTCTTCAATTTGGTCCGGATGCTTTTCTGCATAAGTCTTGGCAGCTTCTTCAGGCGAAACGCCCTTTTGAATGTCTACCATGATTTCACTCATCTGATCCGCAGTCCAATTAAAGCGAGAGAAGAACTCGTAGGCAACGGGATGATCTTCCTTGATTCCCTTACGTCCAACCGTGTGAACTTCCTCTGCATCGCCGAAAATTAAGTCGGGATCGTCCAAATACTTCAGATCATACTGATTGAACATCCAGTGCGGCGTCCAACCCGTAACGATGATTGGTTCTTCATTTTTATAAGCTTTGTCCAATGATGCAGTCATTGCTGCTCCGGAACCTTCAATCAGATTCCAGTTAGACAAATCATAATGTTTAATGGCGTTTGCCGTAGCTTTCATCAGACCTGCACCTGGATCAATACCAACAATCTGGTGATTAACCTCTTCGCCCACATTAGCACTTGCCGATGGAGTGGAAGAAGCGGCACCTGTCTCCAGATCTGCAATCGAATTGACTTCAGTCATGTAACTAGGAACCACGAGGCCTGTACGTACACCTGTCATGTTGGCACCCAGATCGTCCACCTGGTCTTTGTAACGTTCCCAGTAGTCTGCGTGTGTCAATGGCAGCCAAGCTGCTGGAGAGGCATCTACGTCGCCTGAGGCAACACCCGTCCACATTGGTCCGGCTTCGACTTGCAGAGCGTTAACTTTATAACCCAATTCGTTTTCCATCACATATTTCAGCAAGTTCGTACTTGCGATTTCCGAATCCCAAGCCACATAGCTCAGTTTGAACGCATCACCGTTCACTGGGGTCAGACCTTTGGTCCACTCAGCAATCTGATCGGCATGTTTCTCAGCATAAGCTTTAGCTGCTTCTTCTGCGGATGTCCCATCCTGGATAGCAGTCATCATTTCACCCATTTCATCCGATGTCCATTGGAAACGGGACAGGAATTCAAACGCAACAGGGTGATCTTCTTTCAGACCTTTACGGGCGATGGTATGAATTTCTTCAGCATCACCGAAAGATTTCTCAGGGTCTTCCAGATATTTCAGATCATATTTGTTGAACATCCAGTGCGGAGTCCAACCTGTAATAATGATTGGTTCTTCATTTTTGATCGCTTTGTCCAGCGTGGCCGTCATGGCTGCACCAGAGCCTTCAATCAGAGTCCAGTCAGTCAGTTTATAGTCTTCGATCGCTTTTGCAGCGGACTTCATGATACCAGCCCCTGGATCGATACCAATAATCTGATAGTTCACTTCTTCACCCACAGCATTGGCTCCTGAGTTGTTGCCACCAGCAGAAGTTGTGCCACCAACGAAGTATTGTGAGAAACCAGCTACAAGCACAAGGAATGTTGCCGCAGCAGTGATCCAAGCTTTTTGCTTCGTTGTAATGCGGGAGGTCTTTTTGCGACCTGGCATAAACAGATTTTGTGTAAAACGGTCCAGTACAATCGCGAGTACAACAACAGCGAGACCGGCTTCGAAACCTTTACCGATTTGCAACTGTGTTACTGCACGATATACTTCCGCACCAATACCCTGCGCACCGATCATGGATGCAATAACAACCATGGACAGCGACAGCATGATGGTCTGGTTAATACCGGACATCACAGTAGGCAAAGCGAGTGGAAGTTGTACTTTGAACAACTTTTGCATGGAAGTTGAGCCGAATGCATCGGCTGCTTCAACCAATTCGCCAGATACCTGTTTGATACCCAGGTGAGTCAGTCGAATCGTTGGTGGAATCGCAAATATAACCGATGCGATAACACCTGGAACGACACCGAGGCTAAAGAATGTAACCGCAGGCAGCAAGTAGACAAATGCAGGCATTGTCTGCATGAAGTCAAGCAACGGTGTGACAATACGCGCCGCAGTTTTACTGTATGCGAGCCAGATTCCGACAGGCACACCAAGCAGGATCGAAACCAATCCTGAAGTGATAACCAGACCGAGTGTGTCCATGGATTGGGACCAGTATCCCAAGTTATCTACGAGCAAGAACCCGATAACCGTGAACAGTGTCAGTGGGAGTCGACCTACGAGGAACGCAAGAACACCCAATATCGCAATGAACAGGAGTGGATGGGGCAGCATGAACAGCCCGGAGAAGAATCCGACCACTTCCTGAATAACAACAGAGATAACTTTAAACAATCCGGAGAGCGAGGAGCTCATCCAGTCAACGATGGATTCAATCCACGATGCGAGTGGTATTTTGGGAATCATTCACAAGTTCCTCCTTTACTGCAACTTCACCGCTAAGCGCACCCAGCAGGGCACCGCGGACGATAACACCTTGCAGACGGCCATTCTCACCAACAACAGCGAGCGGCACATGGGCAGAACTTACGATTTCAAACAATTCATGAATCAGGGTCTCAGGCGAAACCGTCGGCCCGTCCGTGATCAGAATATCGTTCAATACTTTGTTTTCGCGCATGGCACGGGTTGCATCTTCAGCTGTAATAACACCAAGCAGTTTTTTCGATCGGTCAATGACAAACAGGTTGGAAATACCACGTTCGCGCATTAATTCGAGGGCAACACGAGGACCACGATCAAGCGTAATTGTTTCAGGGCGACGCATTACGTGAGATGCTGTAAGGACCTTGGACAGATCCACGTCTTCGACGAAGCGGGCCACATATGAGTTGGCCGGTTGAATCATGATTTCTTCCGGTGTACCGATCTGCACAACTGCGCCGTCTTTCATGAGGGCAATACGATCGCCGATGCGCAGCGCTTCGTCCAAGTCATGGGTAATGAAAATAATGGTCTTTTTCATCTTATCCTGAAGCTCGATCAACTCATCTTGCATATCACGGCGAATCAATGGATCAAGTGCACTGAAGGCTTCATCCATCAGTAGTACTTCCGGGTCATTGGCAAGTGCACGCGCCAAGCCGACACGTTGCTGCATCCCACCACTGAGTTCATCTGGCATTTTGTCTTCCCAGCCTTTAAGGCCAACCAGCTCCAGTGAAGTTTTTGCCTTCTCCCGGCGTACTTCCTTATCTACTTTTTGTATTTCCAATCCATACTCCACATTATCAAGAACGGTACGGTGCGGGAACAACGCAAACTTCTGGAAGACCATGCTGATCGTTTTCCGGCGCACTTCGCGCAATTGTTCTTTGTTCATCTTGCGTAGATCCTTACCATGGACCAGAATTTCTCCGGATGTTGGTTCAATCAAACGGTTGAACATCCGAACCAGTGTGGATTTACCACTCCCGGACAGTCCCATAATAACGAAAATCTCGCCTTCTTTAATGTCCATGTTGACCCGGTTGACACCAACCGTTATCTGTTTTTCTTTGGCCAACTTTTCTTTACCCCAACCTTGCTCCAGTAATTGCAGACCTTGCTCGGTTTGGGGGCCAAACAATTTACTTACGTTTTTCACTTCAAGTATGGTCATGTTTTCACCCCTTCTGATGTGTTGTGCACTTCGAACGGCTTTCAGCATCCATAAGCCCATACACTTATGCGCCCAGCCACGAAATCCGGTAGTTGTTGCTTCGCTTCCCGTCTTTCTGGGTAACGTTTTGTATTCTAACAATACTTACCCTGTATAGCAACCGAATAAACAGTACATAATGTTTGTACAGTAAAAACTGTACAAAGTTTTCCTCCCATATGCTCCGTCATTCTCCTTATTCTGCCTAATAAGGTTCCTTTACATTTGATATCGCTTTTTCTACAATAGAAAATGAGCTGAATTGAAGCTGAATTTTTTGGTTAAAAGATAGTCATAGGCAATTGTAGCCTGGTAAAGTTCCCATTTTCATACATTGGGTGAATGAAAGCCCTCTGGCATATATGATGTCCGGCCGAGTGCTTTCCCATGTAAGCAGGACTTTTAAAGTGTTGCAATTATTTCGCCAAAGACTGTGGAATGTTCAGAATGGAGGTTGCAAGCATGGGCTTGGACCATTTACAAGAGGAACAGCAGGCAACCGTGCTGAAGATTCGTAAGCGCGTCATTGAAGCCATTGGACGTAATATGGATCTTTACGGGGTTACGCTGTCTACGGGACACTTATATGGATTGCTATTTTTTGCAGACAAACCAATGACCCTTGACGATATGGGACGGGAAATGGAAATGAGCAAAACGAGTATGAGTACAGGTGTACGAACACTGCTGGATTTGAAAATGGTAAATAAAGTGTGGAGCAAGGGCTCCAGAAAAGACCTATATGAAGTGGAATATGACTGGCATCAGACGTTTACGGATTATTTTGCGATTAAGTGGAGAAAAGCCGTGGAGAGTAACCTTCAGGTGCTACGCAAATCAATTGAAGAACTGAATCGATTAGTCGAAGATCTGGATGAAGAGGCGGATGCTGAACTTATCCACATCCTGATGGAAGACAAACACAAAGTTTTGCAAGCGGAAGCATATTACAAATGGTTGGATCGTTTGATTGATACCATGGAAGATGAAGAGATATACAAGCTGGTTCCGAAGGAAGAGATTAAGGAACATTCATAATTACATGCAAAGGGCCCTTTCCGTTATAGGAGAGGGCCCTTTGGCCTGTGCAGTATCTTACTGAATTATAATGAAGGAACACGATGTAAAAGATAATCTTGCCCATCGTATCGACCTATGTTCACCGTCTAATGTCCGATCAGACCTGCCTGAGGAAAGACTACAGATTGCTGAGCAATCTGTTCCAGTTCGTTCAGAATCTGCAACCGGCCAGCCGGGGCCCAGCATAACCGTTGCCAGTTCGAGATATCGTGAACGTGACCATACAATACAGCAGGGGATCGATTCCACGATGCCGTTTGTTTCATGCGTCGGAACAGCTTTTCACTGGCAGGCTGAAGCGAAGCACGATGGATCAACAGGTAATCCGTGTCCAGCACGGGAATACTATCCGCAACATACTCATTTCTGGAACTTTCGGGAGATACAAGCTGAGCAGGCTGGAGTCCCAATTCAGCATACAACAAGTGATTTAATGGATGCTCGCCAGTCCCTTGTAAGCGGATGAACTGACTCGTAATCTCCATCAGAGCAAACCGTTTTTGTCCGAAATAGGGTTGCAGGTTCAGGCTTGCTTCAAGCTTGCGAAACTCAAGTTCTTTGAAATTCAGCAACGCTTGTTTCTCACGTCCGACCAGTTCAGCGATGCGCATATGGTTCTCTTTCCAGTCATCAGTGGACTCCAAGATGATGGTGGGTGCAATACTTTTCAGGTGATCGTAATAGGGCTTGTGGTAAAAGTCACCGATGATCAAGTCTGGCTTCGCCTGCCGAAGTTGATCTAATTGTCTGGTTAATCGGCGTTCTTGTTCATATTCATCCGATTCTCGGTCAAACACACCTTCACCTTCCAGCACAGCTACCGGGTGCAGTCCAAGCGAGGCCAAGTTCTCATGGAATCCCATAATGGATGCTGTAGCTACGCGAAGTTGATCTCTTTTCATATATACGCTGGGAGCAATCCCCAAGGTTTGTTTGAATTTGCGGCTAAAATAATACTCATTGCCATACCCGACAGATACCGCGACGTCTTTGAGGACACAGGATTCCTCTGTCAGCTGTTTTTTGGCTTCGTCTATACGTAAACGATTGAGGTAATCGGTCGGTGACATGCCTTTGGCCTTCTTGAAACTGCGTGAATAAGAGCTGGGTGTGAGTCCAGCAATCTTGGCAAGCTGATCCATACTGATTCCTTCACTCATGTAACGTCGCATATACATAATACTGCGTTCCAAGGCAGGGTCTACTTTCTCATGATTGGCTTCCAGCCGGTTCTCTGAGAGAAATTGCAACAGTTCATGCAGCTGGCTATGTATGCTGATAAAGTGATCCGGTTGAAGACCGCGATAGGTTTCATACAGTTGTTCCAAACGTGATACAGCCTGCTGCTCATGACGAACCAGCAACCTGCCTGTCTGCCAATCCAGCGGGAAGGCGGGTGAAGAGGTCATTTTCCATTCACCGCGCACTTGCTGCAAACAAACCGTATCCATGCTTAGCAATATACATTCGGTCACATTCGAGCGTGCAGCGGCCTCAATGGTTGTTCCTGGCTTCAGTACAAACAAGCTGCCCGCTTGCGCCGTATAGACTGTATCATTCAGGACCAGAATACCGTCTCCTTGCAAAATAAGACAGAGCATGGGCCGTGACACCGTCTTGCCTTGCACACGGAAATTCTCCCCACGACGCACACGGCACATAGAGGAGAGGAGCGGTAGAGATGAGATTTCAGCAATGAAGGGAAAATGTTCAGTCATACGGACCATCCTTTTGTCTTATTTTCTTAATGATAACAATTATCATTCTCATATGGAAGATGTTTTTGAAAAATAGTTTTCGACAACCAAAAAAGGACTACCAAGAGCCGTTATGGCTACCAGGTAATCCTTTTTATTATGGACAAGTCCGTTGAATGGGCTACATGTTTGAATCAACAGGATATGTTAGTACGGTGTCACCAATAGAATATTGTCGAGAAAAACGTCACTCATTACTTTTTTCCCTGTTCCACCCGTTTGCACGTGATACAAGCGATATTGATCTTTGGCATTGATGTAGAAGAGGCCCGCAACATCATCTCTGATATGGAATGCATCCCACTCGTCCCCGGTAAGTTTCGTTACCTTGAGAGCTGTATTGACCGAATAGAGACCGTTGTTGCCCGAGATGTATGCAGCCGTAGGTGTGCCGTTGGTCAATTGATTCGCAACGTACGTTACATTGTTCAAATTCAGGTTGGCGGATTTGGTCACTTTGTTGCCCGAGACCGTTTTGGCATAAGCCTTTTTGTCTGCATCAATAAGGACAACCTTGTCTGTACCTAAAGCACTTACTTCCCGAACGCTTTTGTTATGAAGTTGAAGTGTTTTGGCTGAAGTTGTTAACGCAAACGCTTTGCCTTTGCCATAATTGTAATCTTTGTTGCTGTCGAGATCGATTCCTTTGTTATACACGTAAAGATTGTTTCCCCAACCACCGGAATATACAGCATTCACATCCAGTTTGGCTTTGGGATTAACAGCGGTCGCTTTACCAGTGTTGTAATTCACCTTATACATGACAACAGCATTGGTGGAATAGAAATCCTCGTACGGGTCTGTATTTACCATCAGTTGCAGTTCGTTTTTGGCTTGGTTCGTAAAATAACGTCCTTCCACTGCGCCTGCGGCAATCCGCTGCACAGCTCCAGAACCGTTGGACGTTTTGGACACGATCCACGTGTTTCCATTAACCAACGCATTATAGTAGGCACGCCCTTTGGTTACCAGGAGGAATGGGAAGTCGGTATCAGCCTTGTCAGCAATTTTGGTGACAGATGAAGCATTACTATTGCCATTCGCGCGATAAATGGTACCTGTAGCATCCAGATAATAGATGAATCCGTTATCCGTATAATAGCTGAGTACATCTGTAGCAAATGTCTCTGCCGCATCGCTGGACCCGTCATTTGGAACCCGAAGCAATGTTGTGGAAGAAGCAGTCTGCGTGTAGTAGAGATAAGAGCCTGCCGCGTGCAAGTCCACCCCTTGGAAATCAATTAATACTTCTGTTGTATTGCTGCCATCAGCGGATACTTTGTACAGGACGCCATCTGACTCATAATACACTGTGGATTGGCTGAGTGAAGCTGCCTGGGCTGCGGTTCCACCTCCCAATGTCACTGCTGCAATGAGTGTAAATAACAGCAATGTACAGATGGTGCGCTGTAAGTATGTATACCCTGTTTTCATTTGTTCATCGTCCCCTTCGTTCTTCTATATGTATGTCGTTAATTCCTTATGTTATATCGGTAAACTATGGAAGATATGTTAGATCTCAAACATGAAAAAAAGAAGAGGATGAAATTCAATTTCATAGTCATTCAAACCTGAAATCAAATTGCGCATGATGCTGCCAATCCCGTCCCAAAGCCTTCTCCGCCTGACTTGATCGTGATAACATTACACTCAACCAGAGCAGAGGAGTGAGCGATCATGTTCATGAATGTGGCGATCATCGGATTTGGGAATGCGGTGGTGAATTATCGTTTGCCTTATCTGGACAAAAAGGAAAATATCAAGGTGAAGACGATATACCGTCGCGAGGAAGATCGGGTTGGCGATACAGAGGGTGAATTACTTTATCCCGAGCTTGCTTTTTCAACCAATTTTGAAGACATATTGCAGGATGATGAGATTGAGTTGATTGTTGTTGCTACCCATGTGGATAGCCATGTAGAATACGCCAAGCAGGCGTTGGAACATGGGAAACATGTGCTGGTCGAGAAACCTTTTGCCTCCACTTCTGCGGAAGCCAAAGCTGTCTTTGAACTAGCGAGCCGTAAAAATCTCAATGCCATGGCAAATCAAAATCGCAGATTTGATGGTGACTTTCTGACATTGAAAAAAGTGATTGAGAGCGGCAAACTGGGGAATATTGTTGAAATCCAGTCCCACTATGATTATTTTCACCCACAGTATACGAGAAGTGGATTTGGATTGTTGCATGGCTTGGCCGTGCATACCATCGATCAGTTAATCTCCATCTATGGCGTAGCTGACCGAATTGATTATGATGTTCGGAGTTTGATCGCGCCGGGTGAATCCGATGATTACATCGATATTGATTTTCGATATGGAAGAATGAAGGCCACGATTAAGTGCAGTCTGCTTGTGAAGATCGAGCATCCAAAATTCATTGTCCACGGTGATCGAGGGAGCTTTGTTAAATATAGCAGTGGGCATCAAACGAAAAATGGAGATGGACGAACCCGGGTATCCATTCAAGCTGAACCGGAGGATAACTGGGGTACGATTAGTTATGTGGACGATGAGGGAACATCACATACGGAGAAAGTTCCTTCGGAAGCGACGGACTATGGCATTTTATATGATCAACTGCTTCATGCCATTCGACATAGCGGTGATAAACCGGTCAAGGATGAAGAGGTTTTATATGTATTGGATATTTTACATGACGGAATCGAAGCAGCGAAGAGAGCAAACCGACAAACAACCAACGACAGGAGCGAAACGATATGATGAATATAGCAACGATTGGTACAGGGTTCATTGTGGATGCCATTTTATCTGCGATCAATGAACTGGATGATGTTACGTGTACAGCGATGTACTCCCGAAAGAGAGAGACAGCACAGGAGCTTGCGGGTAAGTATGGGGTCGATACCATCTATACGGACCTGGAATCCCTATTTTCAGATACAAATGTAGATCTCGTATATATTGCTTCACCAAACAGCATGCACTACGAACAGGCCTATCAGGCACTTCAACATGGCAAACATGTCGTCTGCGAAAAACCGTTCACGTCCACGCTTCAGGAAGCAGAAACGCTGATTGCACTTGCAAAAGAAAAGAATCTGTTGCTGTTTGAAGCTATCTCCAACATTCATCTGCCCAATATTAAAGTCATACAGGAGCAGCTACCAAAGCTTGGTCCGATCAAACTCATCCAGTGTAACTACAGTCAATACTCGCGCAAATACAATGATCTGCTTGCAGGGGAAACGCCGAACGTATTTAATCCACAATTCTCTGGCGGAGCGCTGATGGATATCAATATTTATAATCTTCATCTGGTCATGAATCTGTTTGGGAGTCCAAATACCGTATCGTATACCGCGAATCAGCATGCAAATGGCATTGATACGTCAGGTGTAGTGGTTCTCCAATATCCGGAGTTTATTGCAGAATGTGTAGGTGCCAAAGACACAAACGGCATGAACTTTGTGCTCATTCAGGGCGAGAAAGGTTATCTTCAGGTTGTGGGAGGAGCAAACGGTTGCCGGGAGATCAAGCTTCAAATCGGGAATGAGCCTGCTGAGGGGTATAATGAGCAGACCAAATCCAATTGGCTGTACTATGAGTGGGAAGCGTTCAGGGACATCCATGCAAATGGGGATTACAAACGGTGTTACGAACTACTCGAACACAGCCAGTCTGTGATGAGTGTACTCATGAGTGCGCGCAAGAATGCCGGGATTGTATTTGCAGCGGACCAGCTTTAATCGTTAATACGTATCGCTAATGCTCCCCATGTATAACATGTCGAAAATGTAGAGTACCGAGACCATCGAAGACATTTTGGATAGCCTTAATTGTTCATTGTATCCATAAGCCAGCAGCGTTTCATCACAATGTCTGGACAGGGTTGAATGGTTGTTGCCCGTGACCGCGATGACTTTCATCTGTTTGCTATTGAGCACTTTGGCGGCTTCAATCATGGATTGGTTCTCCCCTGTGTGTGAGATAACAAAAGACAGCGTCAGGCTATTGGGATTCATCGTGTTCAAATAATGCATGTTGGGACTATTATGAGCAATGGCAGATATGCCGAGTTCATTCCACTTGGCACAAGCCTGTTGAGCCAGATAATAATTCATATCACTGCCATAGATATCAATGCGTACGGATTCTTTAACCCAGCTAGCGATTCGTAGCAAAACAGGAGCGTTTAACATCCGGCGGGTATCCTCCAGCGCCTGCTGGTACAGGTAAGGAACCGAGTCGATGGCAGCCAGCACATTGCCTTGTTCTGCAATTGCATGATCCTGCGTTTGCATCGCGGAAGGCATCTGTTGATATTCAAGAGCAAGCTTTAACTGAAAGTCTGGGTACCCCTTGGTACCCAGCTTTTTGCATAAGCGAACAATGGTGGATGAGCTTGTATAGGTCTGCTGTGCCAGTTCATGGGCTGTAGAATCAAATACAACTTCGGGATTGTTCAGGATATAGTCCACAATATGTTTCTCCTGTGCCGTTAATTGTGAAGCATATTTTAATTTTTGAAGTAGTTTGGATTCCATACAGTTGTTCCATCCTCTCTAGAATCATCCCATAGCATATATCTCGACATCATAACCCGCGTATATTTATTTCTCAATCTGTATAGCGGAGCGACAGTGTGATCTGTCGAATTTCCTCGTTACACGCACATCATTCAGATCTGACTTTCCGCCAGTTGCTGACGACCATTCCACGCCGTGACCAGACGAAGAAGAATCAAACTTATGAGCAGGAGCACTGCTCCAATCATGAGTAACATCCAAGGACCAATGAGCAGCATGCCACTGGCTTGACCAGCGACTAAGGCGATGAGGGGAAGGACAATTAATCCGCCGAGCTGATAGGCTTCCTGGAACCCACGGACCTTGGCCGAGATCAGGACGTTCAATAAAATGACCATAAGACTGCAAGCGGGAACAACCCACACCACAAGTATTATCCAGTTCAGATTGGGAAACATCAACGTTCCAAACATGGGGTACATCAGAATATTGGCAATGATTCCGTAGATCAGGAAAGTAACCCAGGATAATAGAAGGGAAGGGATCAGGGCCGCTAGCACTTTGCCTTTAAAAAGAGTGTTCATACTGATCGGTGTGAACAACAATCCTTCCAGCGTCTTACGTTCCTTCTCACCAGCGAAACTATTGGCCGTCAGAATACTGGAGGCCATCACCGGAATGATGAGAAACAAGGGAGCGAACATATACATGGCCAAGTAATAGACAATACGATGATTATCTGTAGGCATGGAAGCAAGCTGAGGAATCTGTCCACCATGGGTTAACGCATCCAATGATTCGAGTAGAAAGCTGATGTTGCCCAGAGAACGAAGTTCCATTCTGGAGGCCGCCCACAGGAGGGCAGAGGGCATAATGATTCCGATAATCAGTGGGACGATCAACATGGGCAACCAGAGCTGAACGCTGGCTGTGACGGACCGGATATCTTTACGTACCAGTGCACGTATGGCTTGGCGGTTATTCATGGTGGTGTGCCTCCCTTATGGCAAAATAGATACTTTCCAGATCACTGCCCGTGATGCGGGCCTGATAGACTTGACCATGCTCCGTTAATTGCCTTAGGAGTAATGGAATGTCTTCACGCGATGTAAGCTGAAATACTGCTTGATGTGCGGAGATTATTTCAGGCGTGAAGTCGGTTGCCGTGTGCCATCCATTGGGCATGTCGGCTTCTACTTCGAGCTTCGGCGTGGACAGGTACCGGCTAACAATCTCCTGCTCTGTGCCTTCCTCCACGATGTGCCCCTTTTCCATGAAAATATAATGATCACAGACGGCTGACAGCTGGGACAGCACATGGGATGAGACCAGAATCGTCATCTTTTCTTCCTTATTTAACTGACGGATAATGCGCAGCACCATCTGAATTCCATCCGGATCAAGGCCATTGGTGGGCTCATCCAGAAACAGGATGGAAGGACGGTGCAAGAGTACTCGTGCAAGGCCCAAGCGTTTCTTCATGCCTGTGCTATAGGTGCCGACTTTTCGATGCTGATAATCCTGCAACTCGAACAGAGTTACAAGCTCGTCGATTCGTTTCTTGGCATGCTTCAGGCCAAAAACCTCTGCGAAGAAAGTCAGATTGTCACGCCCGCTCATATTTTCATATAATCCACTTTGCTCGGTAAGGGTGCCACACATGGCCAGTACTTTCTCCGCCTCACGAGCGGCGTCCAATCCGTTAATGGTCACCTGTCCACCGGAAGCGCCCAAGACCCCATTCATGATACGGATCAGTGTGGTTTTGCCCGAACCGTTGGGTCCAATCAACCCGGTGACACTGCCTTGTTTAACTGTGAAACTGACATCATGCAGTGCTTGATGCTCCTTGAATTGCTTGGATATGTTGCGTACTTCGATCATGTATATTCACCGTCCGATCTGAGTTTGGAGATTATACGTGTGGTAGGCTGATATCGTTCAAATGGACGATAAAAAAGATATTTTCCTCCTTCAATAGTCCCGAATGTAGGATGCATATTTACCCTGAAGTCTGTCTGAAATCGGGTCTCAGGTTTGTTTTTTCTCTGCCGTGTAACATGTATCCTTATTTTAGGGTAGAACATCCGTTTCATTGCCATTCATAATGTGGTAATGAAAGATAAGGCCATACGTCTCATGAATGCCTGTAATATTCATCTAACGCCGGTCTTGGTTATCCAGGAGCGGCTTGACGTGATGTTTAGGCGTGCCTGTCACGGGAACGTCTGTTTTTAACGATTACATAATGAATTCGTCTAACACATCCATATGATTACATCGTATGGGTACATATTGTGTTTGGACTTAGAGGAAGGTGAGTGAGTCATGACAGCATCCAATGAATATCGTTTTCAAGTGAACCTGAGCGGGATGATCCAGATTTTATCCAACCATCTATATAGCAGTCCGAAAGTGTTCTTGCGAGAACTGATGCAGAATGCGACGGATGCGATTACTGCACGAACGGAGGCCGAGCCAGGGTATCAGGGCAAAGTTCGTGTGGAACTGACAGGGACAGGTGAACAATTGACCATGATGGTGGAGGACAACGGCATCGGCTTGACTGAAGCTGATATCCATGAATTCCTGGCGATGATTGGACAATCCTCGAAGAGGGGGCAGCAAGCGCTGCTGGATGGAGAGACTTCGTTTATCGGACGTTTCGGGATTGGGTTGTTATCCTGTTTCATGGTGAGTCACGAAATCGTCATGTTGACGCAATCGGCCAAGGGTGGCCCTTCGATGGAGTGGCGGGGCAAGCCGGATGGTACCTATACGATTCGACAGTTGGACACACAGCTGTCCCCGGGGACCAAAGTATATCTGCGTTGCATACCGGACGCGGCGCACTATTTTGAACCAGAGTATGTGAAAGAAGCTCTGTTCTATTACGGAGCGTTATTGCCGTATCCAGTCACGCTGGATCATGACGGCGCCCAACATGTAGTGAATAGCGAGACACCGATCTGGCTGATGGACCCTGCACTCGCACGTTCACGCAGATCAGAGGTATTGGCATTTGGTGAACGTCTGCTTGGCGAGCAGTTCCAGGACTTCATTCCGTTGACAACGGCTTCAGGCCGTACCGGGGGTATTGCTTTTGTACTGCCACACGCGGTTAATCTGAATGCCAAGCGTTCTCACCGGGTTTACCTGAAGCGAATGCTGATTTCGGAGAAGGCTGAGAACATTTTGCCAGAGTGGGCTTTCTTCGTGAAATGCCTGATCTGGACAGATGAGCTTCAACCGACGGCATCACGTGAACATTTTTATGAAAATGAAAAGCTGGAGGAAGTTCGCTCCGAACTTGGAGACGCACTTCGCCAGGGACTGGCCGACATGGCTGAGAGCCAGACGGAACGGCTGCAGAAGCTGATTCGCCTGCATGCTCTGTCCATGAAGGCACTGGCTGTGCAGGATCAGGCATTCTACGCGATGATTCATCGCTGGCTGCCTTTTGAGAGTACGAGGGGGCACCGTGAACTGGGTGAGCTAATCGATGAAGGAGAGACGTTGTATTTCACGTCTTCTGTGGATGAGTACCGTCAGATCCATCATGTGGCATCCGCACAATCGATGCTGGTGATTAACGGTGGGTACATCTATGACAGCGAGTTGATGACGACATTGCCGATGGCTGTACACAATGTACAGACGGAGCGTCTACAACCGGACCAGGTCTCGATGAGTTTCACCGATGTACCTCCCGCTGAACGTAATCAATATTATGATGCATTGCGACTAGCCGATTCTGCCTTACAGCGCTTCCGTTGCCGGGCTGAGGTGAAAGGTTTCAAGCCAGCGGATCTGCCGGTGTTGTTCACGCTGTCTCAAGAATCTTCAACACTTCGTGCACTTGAAAAAGCAAGCGAGGAGAGCACGGAATTGTTCTCGTCTGTTCTGGGTTCATTGTCTTCTGGCATGAGTTCAGCAGGGTACTCAACTTTGTATCTGAACGTGAGTAATCCGATCATTCAGCGGGTACTGACATCACCGGATGATCAGATGACGCCGATTGCCATCGAAATGTTATACGTCAATGCACTGATGATGGGGCATTATGCCATGAGCAAACAGGAGCTTGAAGTGTTAAATCAGGGCATTGTTCGTTTTATAGATTGGGGTTTGCGTGCAAATACAGATCGTAAGGGGGATGCGTGATGAAGACAGAGATGGATTTTGAAGAATTGATGGACGAGGCCTATGGCTTACCCAATGGTCCGGCGAAGCTTGGTATGCTGGAGGAAGCAGCGCGGGTGGCCGATGTCAATGGTATGGTTATGGAAGCGTACGAAGCACGCTCAGAGATTGTGGATGTAGCCACCTTCTGTGGATATCCGATGAAAGCTTTGATTGCTTTTTCCTGGCAGCTGGGCAAGTTCGACCAACAGCCCGAAGAATATGATGAAGAAACATTAATGTGGTCGTACAAATGGATATTGGGCAAGATGCCCGACTTCCCGGAAATATCACGTGAGAAGATCATGGAGTTGTTGGAGGATTTCGGACGGCGTTTCAAGTCGTACGGTTACAGCGAACGCTCCTACTGGTATTATCGATTCCGGATCTTTATGGATTTTGGGGAGCTGGAGGAAGCGGGACGCAGTTATGATCGATTCAGAACGATGGATCGTGACTTTATGAGTGACTGCGAAGCCTGTGAGCAGGATGAGATTATGCGATATTTCCTGTTAAAAGGAGACGATGAGAAGGTGTTGGAGGCGGCACAGCCTATCCTGAAAGGGCGTATGAGCTGTGCGGAGATTCCACATCTGACTTTGTCTGAAATTTTGATGCCGTTATATCGGTTGGGACGGACTGCCGAAGCAGATAAACATCAGACCAAGGGATATCGCCTGATCAAAGGCCAGAACGATTTTGTGCAGAGTTTTGCGGAACAGATGGATTATCTCACACGTACGAACCCTGCAAAAGGCATTGATGTGCTGGAGGAAACACTGGTGTTCGCTGCTGATCATGAAGATCCTTACGCCAAAATGTTGTTTTATGCCAGAGCAGCATCGTTGCTTCGCCGCTGGGCGGAAGAATCTCCAGAATACCGATTGCGCCTGCCAGCGTCCTTCCCGTATGAAGGCGACCCGGGCGACCTGCTCAAGCTGGCCGATTACTTTGCGGAGCATGCTCAGACCGCTGCAGCCAAGTTTGATCAGCGCAACGGGAATCGTCATGTATCTTCGTTGATCGAATAGAGACGGATATAACTCAATAACAGATCGCTATAATAAGTTATGAAAAGTAACGAAACAGGCTTGTTCGAGAAGGATCTTACCCTTCTGAACAAGCCTGTTTTTTCTTGCCTCATAAGCATGATGAATCTAAACGGTATGAAGATATTTTATTTTTATTGTGCTGAAGTCGCAGAAGGGACCGGCGCTGGTGATGGAATCGGTGCAGTTTCAGATGTCTCCTCTGCAGCTTCGGCTTCTTCAGCAGGTTCTGCTTGCGGCTGCTGAGCAGCCATCAGTTCAGCGACGATTTGATCTGTTGGTTGGGTAAGCAGCGCATACATGATCGCAGCCTCTTCCTGACGAATCAGAGGTTTGCGGGAAAGTAAATCAATGGATCCATCTTCCAGCACTTTTACCTCAGGTCCATGGATACCAAGCTTCGCCATCATCTGAACGGCTGGTACAGCCCATGGGTCCGTGTGTCCCGCAAGTTTGACATCCGTGAACAGTTCACTAGGATATTGCAGTTGCAGAATTCTCCACATCATGACCATGGCTTCCTGTCGGATAATTACTTGATCCGGCTTAAACTGCTGTTCGTCCTTGCCAGTAATCATACCCATTTCATATCCAAGTTGAATATATCCGGCTGCTTCATGGTCTGCCCAGTCGGTGCCTGCAGGAGGTGTTGTTTTGCTGGGCTTCAATCCACTCAGTTTAAGCGTGTTCTCAATAAATTCAGCTCGTGTCACAGCTGATTTCGGTTGGAAAGACTTGTTAGCATCATTCTCATAATATCCAAGAGATTGTATGGCATAGATTGCTTCAGCATAAGGACTGTTCTCACGAACATCCCGGAAGCCCATAGGCTTTTGTCCTTTTTTCTCATAACCCATAGGGTTGAGGTAAGGTTCCTTCATGTATGTGGTGCCATCTGTATATTCTTTGAATGCTGTGAATTGACCGGTCAATTCATCTTTGAAGAGATTATCTTCCACTTGAATCAGGTTGCGTTGACCGAGAAAAACGTCCGAAATGCTCAGTTGTCCAGGCTCTGTACCAGCATTTTTCAAAGAGCTGACGATCGTGCTAATTCGTAGATCCGCGTACAATCCGGTGAAGCGTTGCAGCCCAGCTGCAGATTGCGGCGTGTATTCCTTGAACTGTACAGGCTCTGCATATTGCGGGAAGAAACTTTGAATGAATGCCGGGTAGAACAGATTACGAAGTGCTCCATTTTGATTATACGTCAGGAAAACGCCTGTATTTTGCTCGGGAATAAGGAAGAGATAAGAGCTGAATCCGGTCAGGTCGCCTCCTTTTGTAATGATACTTGGATTACTTCCTGCTCCGGGAAGCTGAAATGCAGCTTCGAATCCATACGTGGTGTTTGGTAACAGTGGATGAATGGAAGACCGGTACTGTTCCATGCTTTTCACCGTGGATTCCTTGAAAATTCGCTTATTGTCCTTCACACCATCATTCAGGAACGCAATCATGAACTTCCCGATGTCCTCAGCGGTAGACAACATGCCACCTTGAGGCATTGGTGTTGGAGAGATGGTGTACAGATCAAGCGGATTGTGTGCCGCATCATAGCCTGTAGCTAGCTGCTTTTGGAACTTTTTGTCCAGCATGAAACTGCTGTTACCCATTCCTAGCGGTTTGAAGATATGTTGTTGCATGTAGGATTCAAAAGGCTCGCCGCTTACATTTTCAACAATCATGCCAAGAAGCAAAAACGAGAAGTTATCGTACATGTAGGCGCTACCAGGCTCCCGAACGACAGGAGGCATATGTTGCTGTGCGTAATCCTCCATCGCTATGTACTTGTCAAAATCAGTATGGATGTCTTCCTGCTGCGGATCACGGATCTCGAATCCGGTCGTATGGGTGAGCAGGTTCTCCACAGTTACAGGTTTGTCAAAAGGATTATCGAATTCGAGCCCTTTCACATAGGTCTGAAAATCAGCTTGCAGATCAACCTTGCCTTGCTCGACCAGCTGCATAACAGCTGCTGACGTGAACGTTTTGGAGACAGAGGCTACACGGAAGGCCGTATTTTTCGGATCGATCGCTGTTTTACTCTCCACATCGGAGAAGCCATATCCTTTTTCCGCCAGTACTTTGCCATCTTTCACAACAACCACGGAGGCTCCCACATAATGGGGCTTTGCCTCAGGTGAATCGAAGAAAGAATCCAGAAATGCTGTAGCCGATTCAGTTGTCAGCGCTTTCGTCTTTCCTTGTTCAGCAGCTACTGGAGTCGCTGTCTCCGCCTGGACTGCGGGTACCCATAGACTGAGAGACAGAACCACAGCCATGAAAGCTCCTGTTAGGGAGGTGAACCTGAAACGGGTCTTTCGTTTGGATAAATGCATGCAAACACTCCTTTATGAAAATATTTACAAAATAGTTACTTACCCATGTATTACTGATTACTCGCACGATAGGTTTCACGATAATAGATTCCAATGTTGGCAATCCAGATCACAGAGAGCATTACAATTGGGAATGGAGCAAAGGTAAAGAGCATCGAATATAGAACCATAGAGACCATTCCGACACCAAGAAGTACATTCATCATCTGAAAAGAACGATAGGCTGCGCGATACACAAGCCATTTCTCGCCTTCATCCAGCTTCTCAAAATGATCCTTCTTCATATTGCGCGAGTTCAGATCCAGAGTGCGTTCAGGATAATAACGGTTGTATCGCTTCACAGTCAGAGTTTGCACGACCACAACGATGATAATGGAGATACACGAAGCAACGAGATTCAAGAGGTTAAACAGTTCTGGAGAATTCGGCATGGTTCGGTTGGATGCATATAAGGACAAGGCGAGTGCTGCCCAGGTAAACGTAAGAATAACGCTGAATCCGCTGAGGATCATCGCTTTCCCAAGGGAGCGCTCTGCGGGAGAGATGAGTGAATCGGAATCTCCATAAGCATCATCTTCCATGGGAGGGACAGATGGCGTGCGGGAGAGACTGAAGATGTTCCACACCGTCATAACTACCACAAGAGCCGCCAGTATTGCGAATAAAAGATCATAGTCATAATACACGGACAGCGTCCAGTTCAAGTCAGAAGGGAGTTTACTGACTCCGCTAGCTCCCAGAAAACCAACTACAGCGCCACCTGCTGCATACAAGGGAAGACGCAACCGCTTTTTGATGGACGAGGATGATGAATTTTTCATTTTAATCTCCACCTTTCAGTTCAAAGATTTTTTCGACAGGTTCACGGAATACATGTGCTATTTTTAGTGCCAGAACGACCGACGGAGAGTAATCTCCACGCTCAATCAGGGCAATGGTTTGACGGGATGCACCAATGAGTTTGGCCAGTTCCGCTTGGGATAGCCGGTCTCTGGCTCGTAACTCCCGAACGTGATTGTGTAATTCTTCCACTTGCTCACCTCCATGAACCTAATGTACATGATATTTTACTAAATGTAAACTATAATATACAAAATGTTAATAATAATTTACCTGTATGCGATGAGGTTGGTCATGAAAAAGAGAGCCTGCTGGGCTCCCTAGGATGATTATTTTGTTGTCCGAAAAGTTTCCAAAAAAGTGAAATCAAGATGCATCTGCACACGGCAGATGTTGATTCTGTTCCTCTGCCTTCCGAAGTAACATTCGGAAAAAGATGAGCGCTCCAAGCCCCATCAGGATATACAGACCAGCCATCGCATAGGAGGGCAGAAAGGCTCCAATAGTTAACCCAATACTGCCGAGGAGGGCAGCAACGTTATAACTCAACCCGTCAGCAGCCATATAGGCAGCACGGTCCGAATCTGGAATCATGCCCGCGAGCATGACCAGACGAACAGGGGCGTACATCAATTCTCCAATGGTCAGCAATATAGCGGAGAAGATAAGTAACCAGGCCCAGTTGCTGAAAGCAAGTACGGTGAAACCTGCGGTATAGAGGAGCATACCGACAGTCATGATAGACCGGGACTGGAAGCGACCTATCCATTTGGAGAATGGAATGGCAACCAAGGCGACCAGTACGGTGTTGATGACCATGATTAGGCTGAACATATGCAGACCTGAGATATCTGAGCCGAACAGTTGAGCGGTGAATTCTTTTTTTAGACGAACAGCGATGTATTTATCCAACTGAAATTCCAGGGAGACTGCAAGTACCGTAGCCGTGAAAAATATCATGAAACGTTTGTCCTGAAAGACGGCCCAGTACGTTTTCAGTATGTTCCTCTGGATGGGAGCATCGGCCTCCAATGCTCTGGTGGATGGGCCGGAATTATTGGATTGATCTTCACAATCGTACACGCGTTTATACATTGTTTCACGAATCATAAAGACCAAAATAAACAGGGTAGCTATACTTTCTAGGCATACCAGACTGAACAATAGGAAACGAAATGATTCGAATAATAGCCCGCCCATCAGTGCGCCAAAGGTTACAGCAACGTTTGTTGTCCAATATTGCAACCCATATACATAATGACGTTCATGTTCACTGCTCACGTCAACAATCATGGCATTAGCTATCGGCACTGTGATCCCTGAACTGAGACTGCTGAGCAGAAACATGAGGCAGGTGACGATGATTGAATCCATCCACGGCGAATTGGCGATGGCCAAGCCGAGTAGAGCCATGACTTGGAGACTTTGTGCGATCACCATCAATTTCTTCCGTCCAATTCGATCAGACCAATATCCTGCCCACAATCCAACAATCATGGAAGCCACAATATTGACCGTCAGTAATAACCCTGCTAAACCTGCGCCAATCTGAATACTCAGATAGATCGCCATGAATGGAATGATGGACTTCTGGGTCAGATCGGTGAAAAAATCAGTGATGATACGTATCCTGATGTTAGGGTGCAAATCGGCGTATTTCATAAATCGTTTTTCTTCCTTCCCACTGGTCATGTTGATGTTACTGAGTATAATGGAGGAAAACCTGAAGAAAAACTGTAGAAGCATCCGGATGGATTTCGTATTTTAGCAGAAGGTGGGGCATATATGGACGTATCAGAACATTACATTCAACTGCGATTAAACTTTCCACATGTGCATGATGAACAAGAAGTACATACAACGGTAGGTGAACTTGCCGATCTTTTATGTTGTACCATGCGCAACATGAACCTCATTATGAACAAATTCAAGGAGAACGGATGGGTCAGGTGGAACCCTCAGCGTGGCAGAGGCAAAAAATCGATGCTGGTATTTTACGTCCCGTTGCTTGAAGTGGCGCATGAACGGTTCGACTATCTACTGAATGGCAACAGGATGGAGGATGCCTATGAACTGGCCGCTACCTTGCCAATACCGATGCGAGAACATCTGATGCAACAAATGCAGCATCAATTCGGTCTGCGTTCGAATGAAGGGGACAGAGGCCGAGTGGATACATTGCGAATTCCGCAGAATACACCTTTTAAGACTCTCGACCCAACGCAGACGGGGATGTGGGGAGAAGTATTCATTATTGCAGAGGTCTTTGATCGTTTGGTTCGTTATAATGCTGAACGCGAAGTCTGTGAGCCGGGCCTGGCTATGGCATGGGAGAGTCAAGCGGGTGGAAGGGAATGGACCTTTTATCTGCACAAAGGCATACCTTTTCATCATGGAAGGATACTGGATGCCGAGGACGTCAAGTTTACCTTTGATCGTATTATCTCTGACAAGAGTAATCCGTGCAGGCCTCTGTTTGGTTCCATTGAGAGCATAGAAGCGTATGACCAGTTGACTGTACGTTTTGTGTTGAATAAACCCAACTTCATGTTCCCGGATCTGATGAGTAGTATGTCTGCATCGATCTTGCCGAGAGATGTGGAGATGAACCCGCTTCATCCGATTGGCACTGGACCTTATCGATTGACTCGTCATGATTCGAAGCTGCTTGTGCTTGAGGTGTTCCTTGCTTATTTCAAAGGGCGGGCTTATGTGGATCGTGTTGAAGTGTGGCAGCTCCCCCACTCGGGCAAAGCGGAGTCCATCATCAAGCATGATTTATTTCCGGATGCACAACCTCGTGCTGTACAGCATGAGATGCAGGGCGGTGTGTATATGACGTTTAATATGCAAAAGGAAGGGCCGCAGCATGATGTGAATTTTCGCCGGGCTGTTCAACAGCTATTGAATGTGCAGGAGTTGTGGGAAGCACTCGGAAGCACGAACACACAGCCTGCTTATAGTTTAATTCGAGGAAGAGCACAGCAACGGCATCTAACGGAGCATGTGGATCAAGGGGAGCCATGGAAACAACATTCGGAACAACCGGATGGTTCGGTCACACCTGAAACAGTACTTTCTGTCGAGACCTCACTGGCGCGGGCCTCAGCATTATTACGTCGTAGCTCTTACCAAGGGCAAAGTTTAAGTCTGTGGGTGGAAGAAGGAGAAAAGATGGAGGCAGACATGGTCTGGTTTGCAGAGAGATGTAACCAGATTGGCCTACATATTAACATTATGCCGGGAGACCCGGTCCATGCAGTCTATCAAGATGGATTCAGGGATTGTGATCTGATCTATACGGGAGAAGTGTTCGATGATCATATCGTGCTGAGTCTGGTGACGATGTATACCTTTCAGAACACATTATTCCTGATTGCGATGAATAATTACTGGAGATATGAACTGGAACAGGAATGTGGACGAGTGGTCATGATCCAGGAACCTGCGGAGCGGTTGAATAGATTGATTCGGCTAGAAGATCGACTGATTCAGGAGGCATTGCTTCTGCCCACGTACAGCTTCAAGGAAGAACACACCCATCATGATTCGCTGAGAGATTATCGTGTTGCGGGTTATGGTCTGCCTGATCTGCGCCGATTGTGGGTGAAGAGAAGACCAGGTGCCGAGGAAGAGGATGCGAGTTATCCGGTGTATATTCCGTTGTGGTAGGACTAGCTACCACAACGGAAATGAAGCAAGTGTTCTCTATACAAATTGAATTAAACATTTATACAAAACGGAGAGGACAGAAATAACCTGAAGAAGCAGAGCGTTCGCCTTTATCCCCGGATTTTCCCTTTATGAAAAGAAATCAAAGAAATCTGGGGATAACAGCGATCAGAAGGTTGTTCTGTCATCGGAGTGACCAGTGTAAACATTCATTAGTTTAATTTATATAGGTTCTGATCATTTACGAAACCCTAATGAATTCAATAGGCTTTGTACCCGGTTCAAGCAACAAAGGAATGGAGATGGATTGAGCAACTTCTGAAGATTCATTGAGGGTAAACGTATACGTGATCTTCAGACCGAATAACACAAATTCGACGGAGAACGTATCTTTCCCGGTGTATTCCATGGGCATTTCAATGGCGTTAAAGGTTGCTTGTAACCCTTCCGATGTTTCCTTAATAGACATCTCGCCATAACCAGGATGCGTGTAAATACCCGCATAAGTGGTGAGAGGACGATCACAAGGAGCGACAGGAGGTTCTTCAACTTTTTCCTCGACGGCAGTGTCTGGCTGAATAGGTATTTCCAGAGGATTCTCCGGATTTGCCTCCGTTTCTGCTGATTCTTTCCCCATTAATTTGCTCAATTTGGAACTCCAATTGACAGGCTCCAATCCAAGCAGTTGATCCATGATATGAAAAGCAACCGTATACGGAATTATACTTCCGTGGGTGTTGCTCAGAACCACGATTCCAATCTGTTCCTCTGGCAAAAAGGCAACTTGCGATGCAAAGCCATCAATAGCCCCACCATGATGAATCATGGCATGTCCACGATAAGGCTCAATCATCCAACCCAGACCATAGGTACTCACAGGCAGTTCTTGGCTTATGAACGGCGAATCACTGGGCATCTGAGGACTATGCATAATCTTCATCTGTTCCTTAGATATCAATGACGTTCCTTCCCATTGACCTTGATGCAATTGGAATTGAAGCCATGCAATCATATCGACTAGATTGCTGTTAATGGAACCAGCAGGTCCTATGGCATCAATGGCTCGAAAAGGTATTCTCGTATTCTGACCATCCTTCTCCATATAAGGGTAAGCATAGTCAGGCTGAAGTTGCATTTTTTCAACAGAGAACAGACTTGAGTTCATACCCAGCGGATTAAATAGGGTCTTCTGAACCATCTGCTCCCACGAAGTTTCATTGAGCTGTCCAACCAGATAACCTGCCGTCATGTACATTAGGTTCTGATACTGCCATTTGTTTCGGAAATCCTGATTTGGCTCCAGATACTGTAATGTACGAACAAGTTCTTCTCTTGTACGTGGGGAGTTGTACCATACCAACTCATGCCTTGGAAGACCCGAACGATGACACAGCATGTCGCGAATAGTTATACGTTCTGTTGCGATCGGATCGAACATCTGAAAATCTTTCATATACGACTTCACAGGGGTATCCCAGTCGAGTATCCCCTGATCCACAAGCAGAGCAGCGGTTGCTGCGGTAAAGGCTTTGGTACTTGAACCGATGGCAAACAACGTATTAGGGGTAACTTCAAGTTTGGACTCCAGGTCACGATAACCGTAGCCTTTTTGCCAGACGACTTCATCCTTATGGATCACAGCCACCGCTGTGCCGACACCATTCCATAATTGAAGCTGCTCGTTGATGAATTCATCCAGTCCTTCCAGTGATGTGCGAAGCTTTGTTTTCGTCATACCTTTTCCCTCCCAATATTCAACAAAACGAATAATATCCTACAATTCACTATGCCTTTTCTGGATAAAGTTAACATCCTCCCCGAGACTGATTTTGCGTAGCAATGCCGTATTAACGGACTTCACCGATTGCTTGTCAAACTAGTCCGCATATATCGAACAAGTCCCTCATAACATGTACTAATCAAGTAGGGGTTCTGCTGCAAGCACAATCCTGAAGTGAAAACATGTGCTAAAGGGGATGATGTCATGCGCCGAATATCATGGATGCTTGCCATGGTATTGGTCTTATCGGCCTTACTTGCCGCCTGCGGGAAGAAGGATGCGGCAGCTGTGGTCAAAGATCTGAACGAAGTCGTAGGAGAGATGGAAAGTTACCAGGGGGCAGGCGTGATGACGCTGCATACCGGAGATACGCCGCAGCAGTACAAGGTCGAGGTATGGCATCAGAAGCCTTCCTATTATCGTATTGCGTTAACGAATGCCAAAAAGGATGTAACACAGATTGTACTGCGTAACGATGAAGGTGTATTTGTTTTGACGCCGAGCCAGAACAAAAGCTTCCGTTTTCAGAGCAATTGGCCAGATAACCAAGGACAGGTATATCTCTATGAAACATTGATTCGGAGCATTACGGGAGATACAACCCGTCAGTTTGCGGATGAGAAGGAGAGCTATGTTTTTGATGTAGCTGCCAATTATAATACACATGCACTCGTCAGACAGAAGATCTGGCTGAACAAAAGCGATTATGCACCTAAACAGGTGGAAGTATCCGACTCCAATGCCAATGTTGTGGTCGATGTGAAATTTGACTCCTTCAAATTTGGGACTGAATTTGAGAAAGATGCCTTTGACATGCAGCGTAACATGTCAGCAGCTACAGAAGAAGGTGGCAAAACAGGAACGGACTCCGGTGTGACTCCCGTGGAGCAAACCGGTAATGAGGGTGGTAAAGAACCTGCCAATCCTCAGACTGCGCCTGAACCTGACGGGGCTGCCACTGATGGACAGACAGGTGTAGGTGGTGACACAGAGCAGCAAGGTACAGAAGGTGCTGCAACAGGTCAGGAAGGCGAAGAGCCAACCCTTGCAGAACCGGAAGGCTCAGACAGTTTCGGCGTAATTCAGCCGACCTATGCGCCGGAAGGCGTGCAGCTCAAGGATGATCAGATTCTGGAAGAGGCGGGAGACTATTCGGTTATGCTTCGTTATGAAGGAATATATAATTACACCATATTCGAAGCCAGACCGCAGGATCGAGCTGTGTCGCTTGCTCCATCCAGTGTAGTGGATCTTGGATTCACACTGGGGATGATCAGCGGAGATGCATTGAAGACACTGACATGGATGACAGATGGTATAGAATATCGGATCACCAGTGCAGACCTGCCTCAGAACGAAATGGTACGCATTGCAACTTCGATGCAGGAAGAGTCAGGCAAATGATTTTTGAACAAATGAACGAATAGTAGCATAAACATAAGGAATGCTAAGAAGCATCGGAGACCCGTTCTCCGGTGCTTTGCTTTGATGTAAGACAGGTATTCATCTGGCGCCGTTTTTCTTACTCGATACACCCAATAATGCAAAATGCGCTTCTACGCAGAGGGAACCGGGTAAATAATCGATATAAGCAGATTTTGCTGGGGTGGAAAAGTGGAATTTAGCCCTGCCAATCTCGCTTATTGGTCTTCTTCTGTGATCGCATTTGTTCCTCAAACGGCGCACCTTACATCTGTTTTTGAATGCGAAACTTCGGTTCATTTGACAGTCACATGCTGGAGCATTACGATGGAGTCTGACGTGAGCCGGATTAAGATGATTAGAGAAGGTGACTTAACGTGCAAGGACAATATCGGCCGACCCAAGCGGACATCAATTTGGATCATTTGTGTACTAACGTAGAAGCTTTCCGCGAGGCATTGCCTCAGGGCATGAAATTCCTCGCCTGTGTGAAGGCCAATGCCTATGGACATGGAGCGGTGGAGACGGCTAGAGAACTGGAACGAGTGGGTGTGGATTACTTAAGTGTGGCTTTTCTTGACGAAGCTCTGGAACTGCGACAACATGGGATTACGATTCCAATCCTGGTACTGGGTTATACGCCGCCTGAAGGGATCGCTGTTGCATGGCAACATGATGTGACCGTCACACTGTTCAGCAGGGAAGTGCTTGACGCCATTCGACATCTGGATGCGAGCACATTCGCTAACCAACTGAAGGTTCATATTAAAATCGACAGCGGCATGGGCCGATTAGGTCTGTTGCCTGGCGATGAGGCATTGGCTTTCATTCAGGAAGTAGCTTCGCTCAATCAGGTGATGCTGGAAGGCATGTTTACCCATTTTGCCAGAGCAGATGAAGAAGACAAAACCTATACACTGGAGCAGTATAGACGGTTCCAAAGCGTGGTTCATGCGCTCAGGGATCAGGGATGTTCCATCCCGATTATACATACGGCGAACAGCGCCGCTGCCATTGATACACCGGAATTGTCCTATGACATGGTACGTGTGGGAATAAGCCTGTACGGACTGTATCCTTCGGCTGAGGTGAATCATCAGGTGGTGAAGCTGTCCCCGGTATTGACGCTGAAGACAAAAGCGGTTCTGGTCAAAACACTGCCACCCCATTGGGGGATCAGTTACGGAACCCGTTATTTTACGCAAGGGTACGAACGAATAGCGACCCTGCCGCTCGGATATGCAGACGGATTCTCCAGAATGCTGACAGGTAAAGCACAAGTGCTTGTACGCGGCCGCCGCGTCCCTGTCGTCGGTACGATCTGCATGGATCAGTGTATGGTGTCGTTACAATCTTTCGCGGAAGAGGCGGAAGAAATTCAAGTCGGCGAAGAGGTTGTCCTCATCGGTCATCAGTCTGGTGGCGTAATAACCGCAGACGAGGTGGCATCCCAGCTCGGTACGATTGCTTATGAAGTGATCTGCATGATGGCGCACCGCATTCCGCGGGTATATACCCGCGGGGGAGCAGTAGTCGCCAAAATTAATCCACTTTTGACATCCTGACAGGTAAACTGGACGTCATTCCCAATAAACTTTTTTTCAGAACAGAAGGAAAACTGTCGGAGCATCTCGAATTATGTATGACGGTAAGGATTTAATTCCTGAATTGAGATGTTTGGTCTGTACGAATATTGTTCCCCGTGTTTATAATGGAGTACAGCATACTTGATATACTCGGGGCATATATATTCCTTTGTATAAAAGTTCTGGAAAAACGTAATACTGGTTCACAATGGCGAAAGGTTTGTGGGGGTGGAAGAAAGGTGGCCAACTTGCAGAACACCAAGCGGATCATGATCAGTTTACCTGATTATCTTTTGCAGGAAGTGGATGGCATCGTAGCGCTGGAGAATTCCAACCGCAGCGAATTGATTAGGCAGGCTATGAAGCTGTATTTAACGGAGCGTAAGAAACGTTACATCCGTGAAACGATGCAGCGAGGGTACATGGAGATGGCAAAAATTAATCTGACCATGGCATCCGAAGCCTTTCATGCGGAGGAAGATGCGGACAGCACTCTGGACCGCTTAGTTAGCGGGGTGTAGACATTGATCGTAAAACGTGGTGACGTTTTTTTTGCGGATCTTTCTCCCGTTGTCGGTTCCGAGCAAGGTGGAGTCAGGCCGGTTCTGGTGATCCAGAATGATATCGGCAACCGGTTCAGTCCAACTTGTATTGTGGCGGCTATCACCGCCCAAATCCAGAAGGCAAAGCTGCCAACGCATGTTGAAATTGATGCGGCGGCACACGGCTTTGACCGGGACTCGGTTATTTTGCTCGAACAAATACGGACGATTGATAAACAGAGGCTGACTGACAAGATTACCCATCTGGACGAGGAGACCATGAAACTGGTCAACGAAGCCTTACAGATCAGCCTTGGTTTAATCGATTTTTAAGGCAGCAACCAGTGTCTTGTACGCTGCCCTGCCGTCCGTTGGCAATGGATGTTCCTGTAAGGGAACACACTGAATTCAGACTGTAACCAAAAGAGCGTATGACAACCTTCGGGCTGTTATGCGCTCTTTTGATTAAAGCTTGATGAAAGCGTAGAACATTGGCGATCTTTTCGCTATAATGAAACCTGAGAAACCGTTTACCCGAAAGACCTATATATATAGAGGTGGAGGAGACATATGAGCATTTACATCAATCAGGAGAAACTTCAATTTCATTTACAGACCCGCGAGGCCAGTTACGTATTTCAGGTACTGCCTTCAGGATATTTGGTGCATTTGTATTATGGCAAAAAATTACGTGACACCGATCTGAGCTGGTTGCATGTTCGTACAGAACGAGCATCTTTCAGTCCGAACCCGGTACCAGAGGATCGTACAATCTCGTTCGATACGTTGCCAGTAGAATTACCAGTGTATGGCACGAGTGATTTCCGTAATCCTGCAATCCAATTGGAACTTGAGAATGGCTCAACGGTTTCGGAGTTTACGTATACAGGCCATCGATTGGTCAAAGGAAAGATAGCGCTTACTGGATTGCCAGCAACGTATGTTGAATCCGATGACGAAGCAGAGACACTGGTTATTGAGTTGGAAGACCGCGTCGCTGGTATCAAAATCGAGCTTTCTTATACAGCCTTTACGGCATTTAATGCGATTACACGCTCCATGCGTATCGTTAATGAGAGCGCTACCTCAGTGAATGTGGTGCGTGCGCTCAGTTCTTCTGTTGATTTCCCGCATGCTGATTATGAACTGCTGCAATTGTCAGGGGCTTGGACACGTGAACGTGATATCGTTCGCAGACCGCTTGCGTCAGGCCTGCAAGGGATTGAGAGCCGTCGCGGTTCAAGCAGTCACCAACAGAATCCATTCATTGCGCTGATGACACCAGGCACGGATGAAGACCAAGGTGAAGTTTACGGATTCAGTCTCGTTTATAGTGGCAGCTTCACTGCACAGGCTGAAGTGGATCAGTTCCACACCACCCGTGTATCGCTCGGGATCAACCCGTTTGAGTTCAGCTGGAAATTGGAGCCACAGGAAGCGTTCCAGACACCTGAAACGGTTATGGTATACTCGGATGCAGGTCTGGATGGTATGTCTCAGTCTTACCACGAATTGTATCGGGAGCGTCTTGCGCGTGGTAAGTTCCGTAATGCGGAACGTCCGGTTCTGGTCAATAACTGGGAAGCAACCTACTTTGGATTCAATGCAGATAAGATTGAACAGATCGCTCGTGCTGGACAGAAGCTGGGTATTGAGCTGTTTGTCTTGGATGATGGTTGGTTTGGACACCGGGACAGTGACAACTCCTCGCTGGGTGACTGGATTGTAGATAAAAACAAATTGCCACAGGGACTGGATGATCTGGCTAACCGCGTAACAGGTCTGGACATGCAGTTCGGACTGTGGTTTGAGCCTGAGATGATCTCGCCAGACAGTGAGTTATATCGTGCGCATCCGGACTGGTGTCTGCATGTGCCTGATCGTCGCCGGACAGAAGGACGTCAACAATTGGTACTCGATTTCTCTCGTCAGGATGTACGTGATGAGATCGTGCGCATGTTAACAGACGTACTTGGTTCTGCACCAATTACTTATGTGAAATGGGATATGAACCGGAATATGACGGAAGTGGGTTCCGCGTTGCTTCCGGCAGATAGACAGCGTGAGACCGCGCATCGTTACATGTTGGGATTGTATGACGTCATGGAACGAATCACTTCGGCGTTCCCCAATATTCTGTTCGAGAGTTGTTCAGGTGGTGGTGGCCGCTTCGATCCAGGTATGCTGTATTACATGCCACAGACGTGGACAAGTGATAACACGGATGCTATATCCCGTCTGCGGATTCAGTACGGTACCAGTCTTGTGTACCCGGTGAGTTCCATGGGATCGCATATCTCAGCTGTACCAAATCATCAGGTGAACCGGATCACTTCGCTTGAGATTCGGGGACATGTTGCGATGTCGGGCAACTTCGGTTACGAGCTGGACCTGACGAAATTCACTGAGAAAGAGAACGAGATCGTGAAAGCACAGGTAGAGCTGTACAAGGAGATCCGTGGAACAGTTCAATATGGAACATTCCGTCGCTTGCTCAGTCCGTTTGAAGGCAATGAGACAGCGTGGATGTTTATTGCACCGGACGGAAGCGAAGCCGTTGTATTCTACTTCCGCGTGCTCTCTGAGCCTAATGCGCCACTTCAGCGCCTGAAGCTGAAAGGATTGGACCCGAATGCGGATTACCGTCTGAAAGGCGGATCGGAGACCTTTACCGGCGATGCCTTGATGTATGGCGGTATTTCGGTAGGCAGTGCATCAGGAGACTATCTGAGCGAAATGTTCCGGTTTGAACGCATCTAGATAAGTGAACTACATTTTATTTACACGGATACTACGATGGATGACAGAACAACCTTCCAATCGCTGTTATCCCCAGATTTTTCGATTCCCTTTTCTCAAAGGGAAAATCCGGAGATAGCGTATGCTTCCGATGTAGCTTTCTTTCAGAAAGCTTTTAGGCGAACACTTCGCTTTTTCAGGTTTTTTCTGTCCTCTCCGTTATCGTGTAAATGAGCAGTTTCACTTATTAGATTGCTATTGTATTTAAAGTTTTGAATAAGGAAAGACCGAGGAGCGTCGTATTGACGTTTTTCGGTCTTTTTTTGACGTATTGGGGAAGGCTGGAGGATGACATCGTTCTGTCAGAACTTGTATGCTTGCGGATTGATGGAAATCTGGACGTGATTCTGTGATAATATAGGGTAGAGTGGAAGAAACAAATGGTTCAACTATACTGTAATTACAGCAGCAAAGCTGCCCTGAAATGATTGTAACGAACGATTCAGGAAGGAAAGAGGGATTTATTTTGTCTGAACAGGAAACGGTTCTGGAACCCAATGAAGAAACAATAAAGGCAGAACGCCATGAACGAATCATCAAACAGGTAGCCAAGGAACTGTCACTGTCCTTGAAGCAGGTCCGCACAACGTCGGAGCTTCTGGACGAAGGCAATACGATTCCATTTATCGCCCGCTACCGTAAAGAAATGACTGGAGAGCTGGATGAGAACCAGCTGCGATCGATTGAAGAACGCATTGTTTATCTGCGCAATCTTGAGGATCGCAAATTGGAAGTCATCCGTATTATAGAGGAACAGGGCAAACTGACCGGAGAACTGAAGCAATCCATTACCCAGGCTGTGAAGCTGCAGGAAGTGGAAGACTTGTATCGTCCGTTCCGTCAGAAGCGGAAAACACGTGCCAGTGTGGCCAAGGAAAAAGGTCTTGAGCCCCTTGCTGTATGGATCTGGGGTCAACCGAAACAAGGAGATGCACTCCAGGAAGCTGCGAAATATATCAATGCTGAACTGGGTGTAGAAGATGCGGAGGCTGCGCTTCAGGGAGCCAAAGACATTCTCGCGGAGAACATCGCAGACGATGCTGCCATTCGTGCCTGGATTCGTCGGTACACCTTGGATCACGGCATGCTGACTTCGGAAGCGAAGGATGCTCAAGAGGAGTCCGTGTACGAGAATTATTATGATTACCGCGAATTAGCCAAAAAGATGCCTCCACACCGTATTCTCGCGATTAATCGCGGTGAACGTGAGAGTATTCTGAAAGTCGGCCTGGACGTACAGGCAGAACCGGCCCATCGCCATATGGAAGGACAGATCATTCGTGGTGCTTCTGCCGTGCAGGATATCCTGCGTGATGTGATTGAAGATGCATACAAGCGGCTGATTGCGCCTTCCATCGAGCGCGAAGTTCGTGGAGAGCTCACGGAAAAAGGTGAAAATCAAGCCATTTCAGTATTCTCGGCCAATCTGCGTAATCTGTTGCTTCAACCGCCGATTCATGGCAAACGTGTGCTGGGTGTCGATCCTGCCTATCGTACGGGTTGTAAACTGGCTGTAGTAGATGACACGGGCAAGCTGCTGGAAGTGGCTGTGACCTACCCAACGCCACCACACAATAAGAAACGTGAAGCTGCGGAAGTATTCCACCGGATGATCAAGCAATATGATATCGGACTGATCGTCATTGGTAATGGTACCGGATCACGTGAAACGGAGCAATTTGTTGCCGAGATCATTCAGGAGAACGGTGATGAAAGTCTTGTATATCTGATCGTTAACGAAGCAGGCGCGAGTGTATATTCTGCATCCAAGCTGGCCCAGGAAGAGTTCCCTGATCTGGATGTTGCGGAGCGCAGTGCAGCTTCCATTGCACGTCGTGTACAAGACCCGCTGGCGGAGTTGGTTAAGATTGATCCAAAAGCCATTGGCGTGGGTCAATATCAGCATGACGTATCCCAGAAGATTCTGGAAGAAAGCCTGAAGGCTGTCGTGGAATCCGCAGTTAACCATGTGGGTGTGGACGTGAATACGGCATCACCTTCGTTGCTGTCATATGTTGCCGGAGTTAACGCTACGATTGCCAAAAACATTGTGAAGTACCGCGAAGAGAATGGCCGGTTTACGAACCGTCGTCAGCTTCAGAAGGTGCCCCGTCTGGGTGCCAAAACCTATGAGCAGTGCGTAGGATTTATGCGTATTGGTGAGGGTGAGAATCCATTGGATCGTACACCGATTCACCCAGAGTCCTATAAGGTTGTGGATCAGCTGTTCAAGGAGCTTCAGGTTGCACTGGACAAGCTGGGAAGCAAGGAACTGTCGGTATTACTGTCAGAGCAACAGCCAGAGCAATTGGCTGTGAAACTGGACGTAGGTGTGCCTACATTGCGGGACATTCTGGACAGCTTACAGCGTCCGGGTCGTGACCCGCGTGAAGAAATGCCGTTGCCAATCTTCCGTACAGATGTATTGAAAATTGAGGATCTGGTAGAAGGCATGGAGTTGCAAGGTACGGTTCGGAACGTAATTGATTTTGGTGCCTTTGTTGATATTGGAATTAAGAGTGATGGGCTTGTCCATATCTCACAGCTCAGCAACGGGTATGTTAAACATCCGATGGATGTTGTATCTGTCGGGGATAATGTAACGGTCTGGGTTATGAATGTGGATACCAAAAAAGGCCGTGTCGGCCTTACGATGAAGAAGCCTGCTTCTGCGCAACAGTCTTCTTAAGTAATAGGATTGGAGAACAGCCTTCCCTGACCAGGAAGGCTGTTTGTTGTCGACAGGAATAGTCCCGTTGTCCGTTCTAATTCCTCTAGTAAGTACGGTGGGCAATATGTGCATTTTCTTAAAGTACGTGTTCAAAAGGCCATCCTTCGTAATCCAATGCAGACTTTTATGAACAACCTCTTAAAGTTCGTTCTCCGCGCTGCGTGGTGTGCCATTTGCTGGTTTGTTACGATAAAAGAACCAGCATTCGTTCAGCAACTTGATTTGCCGGCTGTCCTTTTTGTGAAATGCACGCATCAGTTGATTGCAAAGCCATTGAGGCAAGGGTATCTCCTCCTCTTGCATAATTCATCTGTACGTTAGCATATGTGGCAATAGCCTGGACTGTGCGGGATAAGTGGAGGCCACGGGCAAATCAATCTTGTTCACTCAAAACAAAAAAAGCACAAATCCCAATTCAGGGAGATGTGCTTTTCGTTCTCATCATTATAAAATGATACCTGCGGTGAATTAGAGAGCTTCCATCTCTTCTTCATACCATTGTTCCAATTGGGCCTGAAGAGCCCGGATTTCGGTAAGCAGAGAAATCAAAGGATAATGGCTTTCACGTAGGGCTGCAAAAGATTCTTCAAGCGCATTGATATAATCAAGGCCGCCGATGATAGTAAGATTTTCGTTAAGGAGATCGAGGCTGTCACATTCGGCGATCGCCCAAGGCAGGACAGGGACATCTGCTGCAGTGAGTTTATCAATTTCCTTGTGCAGGCGCAGATTGAGCGCACTGAGTTGATAGGCGTAATCTGCCGGCATTTCCACGAACTGCAATTGTTGTTCCTGCTGCAGGATGACATAGCGCATTGTAGGCATAACGAGTAATAATCTCCCCTCATACATTCTACTTGACAGTGTAGCCTACGAAACGGTTAAAATTCAAGTATTATGCCGGAAAAACAAATGCTCCGAGGGGGTGCAAGGAGAGATACCGATGGAAAATGAGGAATTGCAACAATGGATTGAACAGGTATCACTGGATCATTTCGGAGTACCGTTCACCCATGAAGCGTTGTTTAACAGTCGCCTGACCACGACGGGTGGGCGTTATATGCTCAAAAGTCACCGGATTGAGATCAATCCGCATCAACTCGAAGCCTATGGGCGAGATGAGGTTGAGAAAATCATCAAACATGAGCTGTGTCACTATCATCTGCATATTCGTGGGCGCGGCTATCAGCATCGTGACCCGGAATTCAAGGCTTTATTGCAGAAGGTAGGCGGCTCGCGTTACTGCCAATCACTTCCTGACGGTAAAGGCAGAAAGCCGCTGCCATATCGTTATAAGCTGGTGTGCAAGAGCTGTGGTACGGAATATTTGCGGAAGCGGAAAATAGATCCGAAGCGTTACCGTTGTGGTCGTTGCGCGGGAAAACTGGGCCTTCAGAATATCTGATGTGTGTATCATTCAATGTATTAAAGAAAGTGATGGTAGGGATGTTGACTTGGATTATTAATCATGATAAATTAATCTTATTCAAGTTAATTTTCCCTGATAGCTCAGTTGGTAGAGCACTCGACTGTTAATCGAGTTGTCACAGGTTCGAGCCCTGTTCGGGGAGCCATTTCTTGGAGAGATACCCAAGTGGCTATAAGGGGACCCTCTGCTAAGGGGTTAGACTGCGTAAGCGGTGCGAGGGTTCGAATCCCTCTCTCTCCGTTCTGAATTAAACTTCTCTGCAAAGGGATGAGAACCCTAAAGGTTCGTCGGAGCATAAGCTTCGTTAGCAATACTTCGCAGTCTCGAACGAAGTGAGAGTATCCCTCTCTCTCCGTTCTGATTCACCAAAAAATCCTCTTCACATTAGACCGGTTAACGGTCAGTGTGAAGGGGATTTTTTACGTTTATTCATCTTTGCTTATCCCTTGTATACGCTTCTGCTTAAAGTGAAATGCTCAACACCTCGTATAAACCTTTCTTGCCTGCTTCCGTCACTTCGACAGAGCGACTTCCTGTTTTTTGACGAATCCAGTCCAGTTCTGATAATCGATGTCTGAGTTGTTCCCCAAGCATACCTGAGAGATGATGACGGCGTTCGCTCCAATCCAGACATTTGCGAGCGATGGCCCGGCGTGATCCTGGCTGCATCTGAAGTTTAATTCCAAACGTAGTGAACCACTGTATTCCTTTCTCTGTAACTTGATAATCCTTGCTATGTGCCTCTTCGGGCTCTGAAAGATAACCCTTCTGTACTAAGGCTTCACAGAGCGAGATTCCCAATTTTCCGGCCAGATGACCATAACAGGTCCGTGCATAACTCAGTTGTTGAAGCTGGTCGGATTGTTTGAGAGAGCGGATCTGAACAGGCGGGGCAATACTGGCCATCGTTTCAATCAGATTAGCAATTTCTTTGTTTGCAAGACGGTAGTATCGATGGCGTCCTTGTTGTTCAACTTCAAGTAATCCTCCCTCTACGAGTTTAGCTAGATGGCTGCTTGCCGTCTGGGGAGTGACACTTGCCATATGAGCAAGCTCACCTGCGGGCAACGCCCGGCCATCCAGTAAGGATGACAGAAAAATAGCGCGGCTTGGATCAGCGATTAACGACGCAATAACAGTAATATTCGGATATACATTCATACTTCGATCATATCTGAACTATTACTGTATTACAATCCAGTTGTATCGTCCCATATGGGTCAGATTGAGCTTATAAATCATTGGAATGGGAACAGGAGAGGTACAGGATGAAAAAGATAACGAAACAGGACTTTTCTACAGGGCAGTTGTCCGAGAGTCCAGCAGTGATTCAACATGAAACGATTAATCCCAGTATTTTATATTATGGTACGCCTGTATTGCTGCTAAGCACATTAAATGAGGATGGGTCAACCAACCTGTCACCATTATCTTCGTCTTGGGCGCTTGGAGACTGTCTGGTTCTCGGTCTAGGTACTCAAGGCAAAGCCTATGAAAATCTGAGTCGACATCCGGAGTGTGTGATTAATTTACCAGATGCGACCATGTGGAGACAGGTTGAGGCATTGGGTCGTTATACGGGAGTTAACCCGGTTCCTGAGGAGAAAAGGCAGATGGGCTATGAATATTGTCATGATAAATTCACTGTAGCTGGACTGACATCCGAATGCTCGGTTCAGGTGGCACCAGATAAAATAGTTGAATGTCCACTCCAGATTGAAGCGGCTGTACAACACATACGTGTTTCCGAACATACACCGTTCATGGCGATTGTCGAAGTGAAAGCGTTGAAGGTGCACGCGCACACAAGGCTAATATCTGGACCGAACAAGATTAATCCAGAGGAATGGCATCCGCTGATATATAATTTCAGACATTATTACGGATTGGGAGAGAGACAAGGGGAAAATTTCCGGGCAGAGAATTGACCTGGACGGAAGTTCTTTATTAGTCATGTAAAGATTGGGTAATAGTAAAGATAGACTAATGTAAGCATATACATAATGAAAGAGGTGATGTGCATGGAAGTGGAATATTTGATGCGTGTACTCATAGCTGGAATATGTGGTGTGCTAATCGGATATGAGCGCAAGAATCGAATGAAAGAGGCGGGAATTCGTACTCATTTTGTGGTCGCTGTCGGTGCTGCCCTGATGATGATTGTGTCCAAATATGGATTCCAGGATCAGGCAGGCTGGGCCAATCTGTCTCTTGATCCCTCAAGGATCGCTGCACAGGTTGTTAGCGGTGTGGGGTTCATTGGAGCGGGCATGATCTTCACACAGCGTCACACGGTCAGGGGATTGACCACAGCGGCTGGCATATGGGCTACGGCAGGCATGGGACTTGCTGTGGGTTCAGGTCTGTATTGGACGGGTGCAGGCGTGACACTTCTTATTGTCGTGGCACAGATGTTACTGCATAGACCCACACGCTGGCTGGTATCCGCCCGAACAGAGACGTTAACCATCCATCTGCAAAATGAGGGAGAGGCCCTGAAGACTGTTTTGGCACTGCTGGGGCAGGAGAAGATCTCGGTCATCGGATTTAAGACAGAACAGCAAACAAGCACAGACTCCGTGGAAGAGACTGTGCTTGAGTTCACGTTGCAACTGCCGGGTTCATACCGGGGCGAGCAACTGATTATTTTGTTACAGGACGTGCCTCACGTTCGATCTGCGGAGTTAAAATGAAGCGAACCTGCATGGCTCAACAGGCGACCATGCAGGTTCAGTGCTTAATTCAGTATGGGTTCAATTACTGACCCTCTCCGACAATCGTTTCTGGACGGGACACCGGTTTACCTTCAAGCAGGCACTCGATGGCATGGGCAACACCGTGCTCCACATTGGTTAGCGTTATCGCTTTGGCTAATGCCTGGATTTCGGGTTCCCCATTACCCATGGCGATGCCGAGTCCTGCCATTTTTAACATGGAGACATCGTTGAAGTTATCACCGATCGCTACTGTATCTTCCATGGAGATGTTCAGGTGAGCCGCCAGTTTGGTGAGGGCATTACCTTTGGATACGTCCGGGTGCTGCATTTCGAAGTTATGCTCAAAGGATACAACCATGGCGACATCGGATCGGGATGCGAAGTATTCTCGTCCTGTCTTTACTTTGTCCGGATTCATGGAGAAGGCCATAATATTATAGACGTAGGCTTCTGCCGGAATTTCCAGATGGCTGTTTACGCGGTGGTAGTCTTTTTTGTCATAGTGTTTCTTGATGGAGCGAATCATGCGTGCAATGTCCTCACCAGGGTTCGAACCAAGAACACGTTCCATCTCGGCGAGCAAGGTCTCATGACTGCTACGCGGGGCATAGATGCCTTGTTGCGTTGAAGCCTCATAATAGACATCATGATCTTCCAGCCACTGCATGACGGAAGCTGCTGTATCACGCTCAAGCGGAAGATGGAATAAACGTTCACCGTCTGCATCATGAATTGTCGCTCCGTTAGAGCCGATAATTGGGGTTTTGATTCCGCCTTCGCGGCTGATGGTCACAACATCGGAATAGACACGTCCTGTAGCAATGGTAACCTTCATACCGGATTGCTGGGCCTTTTGGATGGCTGCGGCGTTCTCCGGGCTAATCTGGCTATCTATGTTCAACAAAGTTCCATCTAAATCTGTGGCAAATAATTTCATATATTTACAACTCCTTATCATCTGTTGGTTCAGGAATGAGAATCTCAACCTGTTGTTCGGCTAGAAAAACAAGCCATTCTTTGGTTGGCCATTGATCCGTAATCAATACATCCACCAATGACCAGTCGGCAAAACGATAACCATAACGTCTATCAAACTTGGATTGATCTGCAAGAACAACAACCTTCTTGGCAGCTTTCATCATTTGGTGTTTAATTTTCCCTTCCTCTTCGGAAGCGCTGAAGCCATCCATGGTGATACCGCCAATACCGATAAAGGCTTTATCTACATAATAGTGGGAGAGGGTCTCAATAACAGAGGTACCGTAGACATAACGTTGTTCCTTATCTACTTTGCCTCCGAGCAAACGAATCTGGACAGCAGTGTGATTGGAGAGAAGATCAGCGGAATGAATCGAATTAGTAATGACGGTACAGGATTTGCCGTCTAAGTTCTCGGCACAGGCCTGCACAGTCGTGGAAGAGTCCAGAATAATGATCTCGCCTTGCCTTACAATGGCCGCAGCGAGTTTGCCGATGGCCCTCTTTTCCTCAGATACATCGAGTAAACGGTCTTTGTAGGATCTGAATTCTTGCGGAGGAGGGGGGAGAATCGCGCCGCCACGTGTTCGGATAATGGCATCCTGTTCCTCGAGCTTAATCAGATCCCTGCGTGCAGTATCCCGTGATACATCAAACAAGGCGACAATATCATCGGCTGAGATGCGATTGTGTTTGCGTAGATGTTCAACAATGAGCTGCATTCGTTCTTCTTGAAACAAACATGTCACCTCCGAGTGTATGGATGACCGTACTTATACTTATACTGATACTTTAATTATAAGTATTCTTAATGTGATTTGCAATATTATAAGTGAACGTAAGTTTTTATAAGTGTTTTAATGAATAGTTAACATTGTTCCTGCACGGGGATGACACTGGCATGAATGGGGAAATGGCTAATATTAGGGATCTGAAGAGCCGTGTACCAAAGACAAAAAACGCTTGAAAAATAAATTTTTAAAAAAGTATTGCAAGTTCAAATTGCCCTGTGGTATACTCATTCTTGTCGCCAAGAAAGACAACTTGTTATTAAGGCCCGTTGGTCAAGGGGTTAAGACACCTCCCTTTCACGGAGGTAACAGGGGTTCGAATCCCCTACGGGTCATATCTTCACCACCTCATGAGATCTACATTTTCGATGAGTAATCCTCAAAGTCATTGCTCTTATAGACAAGAATGAAGCATGGCACATCCGGTGAAGTTTACAGCAAGAGCCATTAGCTCAGTTGGTAGAGCACCTGACTTTTAATCAGGGTGTCGAAGGTTCGAGCCCTTCATGGCTCACCATTTTTACAATTGAATATGCGGTCGTGGTGGAATGGCAGACACGCTATCTTGAGGGGGTAGTGGGTGTATACCCGTGGAGGTTCGAGTCCTCTCGACCGCATCACAGCAACAATATAAGATAGACTTCTATGATCATTCATGGGAGTCTATCTTTGTGTTATACGATATACCTCATCCTGTTCCAGGCATATAAAGGCTGAGCATTCAGGAATAATGTGGTATAATTCAAGCAGATGAGTTGATTATTACGGTTGGAAGGCGGTTCTTGTATGCAGTCGATCTATGAGCGAATTGAACACCTGATTGCCGAACGAGGAATGACCAAGAAGGCTTTCTGCCAACAGCTGAAGATTAGCACAGGCAATCTGGGTGATTGGAAACGTGGCAAGTCTATTCCGAGTACGAATAAATTAATTGAGATTGCTTCGTTTTTTGATGTGAGCCTCGACTGGCTCATGATTGGACGTCCATCGAAGGAAGCGATGGTTCGGGAAAAACGGGAGGATTATTTTTTTGACGTTTTGCGGCAATTGAATTGCCAAGAAAGTGAATTATCGACTGTGGAACAGTCTTTTATCAGCGAATATATTGAGTTCACCCGTTACCGCAAATCCAAGGAAAGCAAGGATGCAGGCGACTATCGCTATAAACCTGAGAACAAATCAGAGAACGATTCTGAGGAAAACGAAGCTTAAGTGATATGAGCAGCATCCATAGACTGAATGTTCAAAAACCTCTGGACTAATCCGAACACACTCGGAGACAGTTCAGAGGTTTTTTTGTATTAACCATGCATGCTTCAAGCCCTTATTTTCGGAAGACAAGAGTTTCTTTGCCCAGCAGATGGGGGCGGAGTGTGTTCCAGATCTGAAGACACTGCTCCTGAAGCTCCCAAGCTGCCATGCCAAGGAGTCGAACGCCGATGCCTCCGGTTGCCAGCAAACTTGCACCTGCGAGCATCCGTCCATCTGGTGGCAGCGCGGATCTGACTTGCTCCAACTCCGCAGTACCAAGCCCCGGTGCGATCATCCACAACGCAGCGGTATGGGTATAGTGAAGGAGAGACGCGGAGTGTTTGGGATCATCGGTATCCGGTTCGAGTCCGAATCGATCCCAGACAGCCAGTTGTTCACCTTGCCATATCTCCGTCAAGCTGCGGTAACGCTCGAATTGGAAAGCTTCTCCCCGATGAATCCGTCCGGCAGACCAGATATCTGCATAGGCCAGGATTGCCCTTTCTTCCAGCTCAAAGGTTACAGCGAGCGAAGAAGAACTTCCTTTGAAGGGAATGACGCATTCAGGGAAGTATTCCAGCGTGGCCCCCTTTCCCAACCGAAAGTGATGATTAACGGATGAGGGAATGGAAGGTGTAGGATGAAGTCTGGTAGCAGATGTGCTGCTCAGCATGACATGGGTGCCTTCACCTAATTCCCACTCGGAATGATAGTGATCCCCGTTAAGGACTCCGGGCGAGACGTCGGACGTGTACACACATAATTCGGTTCCGCCTCCGGGAGGTCGAAAGGATCGGCTAAACCGGAGTGGTGCGCTGTAATAACGATCAGTCATGACAGTTCGGTCGCCTTGAAAGGCAAAGGTGGCCCGAAGCTCGCTGCGGCGTGTGACGGGCGCACCTGCACTTTCTTTCCCATTTAGCTCTGTCCCCGTGGGGACAGAAGATGAATTAATGCGAGTGAGTGCCATGTTCATGGCTGTGTGAATGCAGATGTGCAGCGGAAGCATCGTCATCCATATATTGATGTTCGAGCCAGTGGACAATCTCGGATACACCTTCACCGCTCATTAGATTAGACATGACATAAGGGCGGCCTTCGCGTACCCGCTCGGTATCATTTTTCATAACTTCCAGGCTTGCTCCAACGTAAGGGGCAAGGTCGGTTTTGTTGATTAACAACAGATCTGAACGCGTGATGCCAGGACCGCCTTTGCGAGGGAGTTTCTCCCCTTGGGCAACGTCGATAATGTAGATGAACACATCAGCGAGTTCCGGACTGAATGCAGCAGAGAGATTGTCACCACCGCTCTCGATAAAGATCAGTTGCAGATCCGGGAAACGTTCAATTAACTCGTCAACTGCTTCGAAATTCATTGAGGCATCCTCACGAATAGCGGTGTGCGGGCATCCGCCTGTCTCTACGCCGATAATGCGCTCTGGTGCCAGTGCATTCTGACGCAGCAAGATTTCGGCATCTTCCTTGGTATAAATGTCATTCGTGATGACAGCAAGGCTATAACGTGTACGCAGTGCCTTGGACAGCTTCTCCACCAGGGCTGTTTTACCTGAGCCTACCGGTCCACCAATTCCAATTCGCATCGGACGACTCCGATCAAATGCCTTACGTTCCCACTCCGGATGATGCGTATGATTAGCTCCTCCACACATAACAATTCCTCCTAAGTTAGATAAAAGTTGTAGTTAAGACATAAACAGCCGCGCGGGTAAGGTCTCATGCCGCATGGCGTAGATTTCCTGGGCGATTCCGAAGCTGTGCATATCTTCCGGGTCGTTTTCCCGAATGAGAGCCCATTCCGCTTCGATATCGTCAAGCAGTTTTTGAATCAACATCTGCGCTTCGGTTTGTCCGATGGGCAGCAGGCGAAGTGCGCTGTTCACATAAGCGTTCACCGAGGTATACAGATGCCCGGTAACGGCTTCATCCAATTCAATCTCCAACTGATAGTTGATATAACCGTGAATGGTCGTGATGCCGCAATACGCGCCATGTTCCCGGATGGCCTTATCAATTAGGGAAAAGTCCATCCATGGATAGAGTGAACGGGCCAGCTTGAGCAGTCGTTTTCCCATTTTGTGGCCGCTTTCCCTGAGTTCCCGAGGGGAGCGCTGGGCGTGGACACGTTTATCATACAGGGCAAGTAGAGCGGCATCTTGCTGTTTTATCGCCTGATAGACGCCTTTGATGGCAAGACCATCTAGTCGTACAAGACTGGAATGAAGTTGGCTGCGAATAAACTGTTCAAGCTGCGCGGTATTTTGCACGGTGCCATCATGCGTGTAAGCTTCCAGACCGAAGGAATGGGAGAAACCACCGATGGGCAGGGCCGAATCCAGCAGCTGAACATAACGGAGTAGCTTCGTGCCACTGTTCATCATGAGTGCCCCCTTATCAGCTAATCCGTATTTCTATCAAAACATAAAGTACCGCTGTGCCATAGGCAACTCGTCTGCGGGTTCACAGGTGAGAAGCTCGCCGTCGGCGCGTACCTCATAGGTTTCGGGATCGACTTCAATGACAGGGGTGACGTCGTTATGAATCATGTCTTTTTTACTGACCGAGCGACAGCCCTTGACGGGTTCAACCCGCTTTTTCAGGCCCAATGACTCTTTGATCCCCGTATCTGCTGCGGCTTGGGAGACAAAGGTGATCGATCCGCTGGCAATGGCGCTACCATAAGCTCCGAACATGGGTCTGCCAAATACGGGCTGAGGTGTCGGGATGGACGCATTGGGATCGCCCATCTGGGCAAATGTAATCATGCCACCCTTGATGACAATCTCGGGTTTAACTCCGAAGTAAGCTGGTTTCCATATGATTAGATCGGCCAGCTTTCCAACTTCCACCGAACCGACGAGATGACCGATTCCGTGTGCGATAGCTGGATTGATGGTGTACTTGGCGACATATCGCTTGATCCGATCGTTATCGGAGGGGGAATTCGGGTTGAGCTCAAGTTTACCACGCTGTTTTTTCATTTTGTCGGCTGTCTGCCAGGTGCGGATAATGACTTCGCCCACTCGGCCCATGGCTTGAGAATCGGAACTAATGATGCTGAACACGCCAAGATCATGCAAAATGTCTTCGGCTGCGATGGTTTCGGGACGAATCCGCGAATCGGCGAAAGCCACATCTTCCGGGATGGAAGGGTCCAGGTGATGACACACCATCAACATATCGAGATGCTCTTCTACAGTGTTGCGTGTGTACGGTCGTGTTGGGTTGGTTGATGAGGGGATAACGTAGGACTCCCCAGCGGCCCGGATGATATCCGGTGCGTGTCCGCCACCAGCGCCTTCCGTATGGTACGTGTGGATCGTCCGGCCGTTGATCGCAGCCAGGGTATTTTCAAGAAATCCGGTTTCGTTCAATGTATCGGTATGGATAGCGACTTGAACATCATGTTCCCCGGCGGCAGTCAGGCAGGCATCGATAGCGCTCGGGGTAGTGCCCCAATCTTCATGCAGCTTCAGGCCGATTACACCCGCTTCAATCTGTTCGATTAAAGGTGCGGTACTGGAACTGTTGCCTTTGCCAAGGTAACCGATGTTCATGGGAAAAGCCTCTGCCGATTCTAACATCCGGTGGATGTGCCAGGCTCCTGGTGTGCAGGTGGTGGCTTTGGTTCCTGTTGCTGGTCCTGTTCCGCCGCCGATCATGGTCGTGACCCCGGAGGATAATGCAGTCTGAATCTGCTGTGGGCAGATGAAATGAATATGGGTATCAATGCCGCCAGCAGTTACAATCATGCCTTCACCGGCGATAATTTCGGTGGAAGCACCGATGACCAGAGCGGGATGAACACCATCCATTGTATCCGGGTTACCGGATTTGCCAATGGCGCAGATGTGACCATCCCGAATGCCGATATCCGCTTTTACAATGCCCCAATGATCGATAATAATAGCGTTGGTGATAACAGTATCAGGAGTGCCGTCACTTCGCAAAGCAGTCGTAGACTGGCCCATGCCGTCGCGGATAACCTTGCCGCCCCCGAATTTGCTCTCATCTCCGTATACGGCATAATCATGTTCAATCTCTGCCCATAGTTCGGTATCCGCAAGTCTTACGGCATCACCGGTTGTCGGTCCAAACATGGACGCGTACTGTTCACGGCTCATTCGTTTCATGAAGGTTCACCTCCATCTTGTATTGGAGGGGAGAACGTCTTCAGGAATGTCTCCAGTTTCTGTGGATCAGGAGCTTGATCCGCAGAGCCTTCGGTTAATCCGTTGAACCCGTGAATCTGACGTTTGCCGCCAAAGGTTGTGAGTTCAACAGGTTTCTCTTCACCAGGTTCGAAGCGGACTGCGGTACCTGCCGGAATATGCAGGCGATGTCCAAAAGCTGAGGTGCGATCAAAGTCCAGTGCTGCATTAACTTCATAGAAGTGAACGTGAGAGCCGACCTGGACGGGGCGGTCGCCGCGGTTAAGGACAATGAGTCGTAGGGTTAAACGATCCGGATGACAGATGATATCGTCATCTGGCTTCAAACGGTATTCACCAGGAATCATGGTTTCTCCTGCCTTTCTCAGCGTATAGGTTCATGTACGGTAACCAGTTTTGTACCGTCAGGAAATGTGGCTTCTACCTGTACTTCAGGAATCATATCGGGAACACCATCCATACAGTCTTCACGTGTCAGGATGGTGCCTCCGTATCTCATTAATTCGGCAACACTCATTCCATCCCGTGCTCGTTCCATCAGTTCGGAGGTCAACAAGGCGATGGCTTCGGGAACATTCAACTTAAGTCCGCGTGCTCTTCGTTCACGGGCGAGGTTAGCGGCCACGGTAATCAGGAGTTTTTCCTTTTCCTGCTCAGTCCAGTGCAAGGCAATCCGACCTTTCGCTTATAATGTCTGATATGTTCATGGATCATGTTATATGTTAAATATACTCACACAGGGTGAATCCTTTGTCAATAAGCTTCAAAGCTTATTAGCAGTATGCATGAAACGAGTAGGCATGAAATAAAATTATGTAAGCTATATTGACATGAAGAGTGTAACCCTCCATAATTTGGATCAACGAACATTTCGGACGCAAATGACCTTAATGTTCGTCAATAGACTAAAAAAAGGGAGTGTAGGCTATTGAAGAAGAGGTCGGTCAAGTTATGGAGTATTTTGCTCGGTGTGGTCATTGTGATGACAGGGTGTGTGGAGGGCACTGCGCCGCCTGAAGCTTCGGGTTCAGGTGGTACAGGAGAGCCGGCTGCCTCCGGTGATACGATTAAAGTTGGCATTCTTCACTCTCTCAGCGGAACGATGGCGATTAGTGAGGTATCTGTTAAAGATGCCGAGATGCTTGCTATTGAAGAGATCAACGCCGCGGGCGGAGTTTTGGGTAAACAGATCGAGCCTGTAATTGAGGATGGCGCTTCGGATTGGCCTACTTTTGCGGAGAAGGCTGGGAAGCTACTACAACAGGATAAGGTCGCTGCAGTATTTGGCGGATGGACCTCTGCGAGTCGGAAGGCTATGCTCCCGGTGTTCGAACAGAACAAAGGTCTATTGTTTTATCCGGTGCAATATGAAGGATTGGAATCATCGCCAAATATTTTTTATACAGGAGCAACAACGAATCAGCAGATCGTTCCATCTGTAACCTGGTTACTGGAGAACAGGGGCAAGACGTTTTATCTGCTCGGTTCAGATTATGTATTCCCAAAAACGGCCAATCAGGTCATTAAGGCACAACTCGCAGCAGAAGGCGGCGAAGTAGTGGGTGAGGAGTACACACCGCTGGGCCATACCGATTATAGTACCATCATTAGCAAAATCAAAGCTGCGAAGCCGGATATTGTATATAATACGCTGAACGGAGATAGCAATGTGGCCTTCTTCAAACAATTGAAGGATGCCGGAATCTCCTCGGATCAGATGACAACCCTCTCGGTGAGTGTGGCGGAGGAAGAAATCCGTGGTATTGGCGCAGACGTATTGAAGGGGCATCTGGCTTCATGGAATTATTATCAGACAACCGATACACCTGAAAATGCTACATTTGTTGCCAAGTACAAAGAAAAATACGGTGCTGATCGAGTGACAGCTGATCCGATTGAAGCGGGATATGTGGCGGTTTATCTCTGGAAGGCGGCGGTGGAAAAAGCAGGATCAACCGACGTAGAGAAGGTGAAGGCAGCTGCCAAGGGTCTGGAGTTTGATGCCCCGGAAGGTAAGGTAACCGTGGATGGAGAGAATCAGCATATCTACAAAACCGTACGGATCGGTGAGGTGCAGGAAGATGGGCAGTTCAAGGAATTGTGGAATTCTGGTGAGCCTGTCAAGCCGGACCCTTATCTGAAAACGTATGAATGGGGAGCTTCCCTCAGCGCTAAATAACATAGAAACCTCGCAATAAAACAGGTAACTCGCTTCAAAGCAGCCGAAACATAAACGAGGGTGTGACAACACATCCTCTCACCGTATCGCGGTAAAGCGTTACTGCGGTGTGGGAAATGTTGTTGCCGCTAATTGAAGTCATGTGAAATATCGAGAGTCACGGTATGGAGGAGGGGATAGCGATGGATATGTTTATCCTGCAGATGTTCAACGGTCTGAGTATCAGTTCAATTCTGTTGTTGATTGCATTGGGGCTTGCAGTAACGTTTGGGCTGATGAATGTCATCAATATGGCTCACGGTGAACTGATCATGATCGGTGCATATGCAACGTATGTAACACAAAATCTGTTCATGTCCTATGCTCCAGCGGCGTGGTTTGGTGCCTACTTTGTTGTGGCTCTACCGATTGCGTTCATTGTAGCTGCTCTGATTGGCTGGTTGCTTGAAGTGGTGTTGATCAGGCATCTATATGGCAGGCCGCTGGACAGTCTGCTTGCGACATGGGGTGTAGGCATGATGCTGCAACAACTGGCCCGTACAATATTCGGAGCACCAAATGTGGGAGTATCCAGTCCGGCTTGGCTCAATGGGGGATTGGCGATCTCGGATGGTATTGTATTTCCGTATAAACGAATTTTCATTATCGCACTGGTTGCGGTTGTGCTGTTGTGTATGTATCTCTATATCTATCGAACATCTTCCGGAAGACGAATGAGGGCTGTAATGCAAAATCGGAGCATGGCGGGGTGTCTTGGGATTTCGACCAGGCGGGTAGATGGCATGACCTTTGCGATTGGTTCGGGCATTGCCGGAATTGCTGGCTGTGCATTAACGCTCATTGGTCCGATTGGTCCTTCACTTGGTACGTATTATATTGTGGATGCGTTCATGGTCGTTGTTCTGGGTGGGGTAGGGAAATTGGTTGGAACCGTGTGCGGTGCACTGGGGATTGGTATGTTCAACACGCTGTTCGAAACCTATACCTCGGCCTCCATTGGCAAGGTGCTTGTGTTTGTATGTATCGTTGCTTTCCTGCAATGGAAACCACGCGGTTTGGTCGCGATGCGCACACGGAGTCTCGATTAACGTGAAGAAGGGGGTTAGTTCATGTCGGCATTACTCAAGACTGGCAGTCTGAAAATGAGGATTATCTGGGCGGTTGTACTCATCATGATGTGTCTTGCTCCACTAATCTCCACGGAGTTTCGTCTGAGTCTGTTAGCCAAGTTTTTGGCGCTGGCGATCCTGGCCATTGGTCTCGATCTGATCTGGGGTTATGGCGGTGTGTTGAGTCTTGGGCATGGTGTGTTCTTTGGGCTAGGTGGATACGCGATGGCGATGTATCTGAAGCTTCAGGCCAGTGGAGCAACACTTCCTGACTTCATGGGATGGAGTGGTCTCAGTGGTCTGCCATGGTTCTGGGAGCCGTTTCGTTCTTTCCCGGTGGCGCTGTTATTGGGGATAGCCCTTCCGGCATTGCTCGCCTTTGCCCTGGGGTGGTTTACGTTCCGTAACCGGATCACCGGTGTATATTTTACCATCCTGACTCAAGCCTTGGTTCTTATTACGGTAACACTCTTTGTTGGTAAACAGGAATGGACGGGTGGGACAAATGGCATTACCGGATATAATTCGATCTTTGGTTTCACACTTCATTCCGCAGGAACAACAATTGTTCTCTACTATATAACGCTTGCTGTTCTGGTGATCGCGTATGTGCTCTGTCGTCGAATGGTGAACAGTCGGTTTGGTCAAGTGCTAGAAGCTGCGCGTGATGGAGAGAATCGGGTGCGATTCCTCGGATATGATCCGGCAGGATATAAAACGCTGGCTTTTGCTTTTTCCGGTGCGCTTGCAGGCATCGCGGGCATGTTGTTTGTTCTTCAGGTGGGTATTATCTCGCCATCGATGATGGGGATTGTGCCTTCCATTGAGATGGTCCTGTGGGTTGCATTGGGTGGTCGCGGTACGCTTATTGGAGCGGTCATCGGAGCGGTGGTGCTGAATGCAGCCAAAACAGGCATAAGTGAGGCTTATCCCGAAGGGTGGCTGTTCGTCATTGGTGGGCTCTTTGTAACGGTAGTTTTGTTCATGCCAAACGGTATTGTAGGTGTATATCGTCATGTCGTTCGCTTGCTGAAGCGGAGAGGAGAGAGTGCGCATGTCCAAGTCACTCGGGAAAAACCTAAAGTCTACTGAGGAATCAGCGGTGTTAGTAGCCGAGGACATTACGGTGGCCTTTGGTGGGTTCGTTGCTGTCAAAGGCATGAATCTGAAGCTGCATGAACATGACCTGCATTTTCTGATTGGACCGAATGGTGCGGGGAAAACCACGATGCTGGATGTGATATGTGGCAAAACCAAACCGATGTCCGGCTCGGTAAAGATGGCGGATGGTACGGAATTAACAAGACTGAAGGAGCACCAGATTGTTCGCAAAGGGGTGGGACGCAAATTCCAGGCGCCATCGATCTTCGCGGGTCTGACGGTACAGGAGAATCTGACGCTGGCGGCGGAGACTCGCCGTTCTCCTCTACAGGCCATCGGTATTCGTCGATATGGAAAAATGAGTGCTGCCATGGAGCATGTTACTCTCCAGATTGCTCTGCAAGACCGCATTAACGCCCGTGCAGGAGCATTATCCCACGGGGAGAAGCAGTGGCTGGAGATCGGTATGTTGCTCTTGCAGGAGCCTCGTGTGTTGTTGCTGGACGAACCAGCGGCGGGCATGACGGATGAAGAGACACACAAGACCGGACGACTTCTGCAAGAAATTGCGCGTGAGCGCTCGGTTGTGGTGGTGGAGCATGATATGGAGTTTGTGCGAGAGTTTGCAGCCAAGGTGACCGTGATGCATGAAGGCAAATTGTTGAAGGAAGGTACGATGGCGGAAGTGCAGGCGGATCCGAAAGTGGCAGAAGTGTATCTGGGCAAAAGGAGGGATGACCATGCTGTCGCTGCAACGAATTGAATCCGGCTACGGGGAAAGCAATGTGCTTCGTGGTGTGAACCTGGATGTACAGCCTGGACAGGTGGTGTGTCTGATGGGCCGTAACGGTGTAGGGAAAACAACGTTGATGAAAACATTAATGGGGCTTCTCAAAACACGTAAGGGCAGTGTTCAGTGGCAAAATCAGGAGTTATCCACCTTGGACACAGCCAAGCGGGCAAGGGCAGGGATTGGTTATGTACCGCAGGGGCGGGAAATTTTCCCGCAGCTTACGGTGAAAGAAAACTTATTGCTTGGTCTGGAGACAAGTGCGCCGGGAGTAAAAACGTTCCCGGAGGATGTGCTGGCGATGTTTCCAGTGCTTGCGACGATGTATGGACGGCAGGGCGGGGATCTGAGTGGTGGACAGCAGCAACAGTTGGCATTCGCCCGGGCATTGGCTTCGCGTCCGGGGTTGTTGCTCCTTGATGAGCCGACAGAAGGCATCCAGCCTTCTATCGTGGAGGACATTCGGCAGGTTATTTTGCAGCTCAAGGCAAAGGGGAACCTCTCGGTTCTGCTGGTAGAGCAGAGTATCGATTTTGTACGAAGTGCCGCAGATTACATCTATATCATGGACAAAGGAACCATAACCCTGCATGGGACACCGCAAGAACTGGATATGTCGCAGTTTGAACATCATCTCTCCGTATAGTTGTAGTTAGTCGGCGAGTGGAGGAAGGTTTCAGGAACGCTTGTCCAGGATATTCGAGTATTTGGGATATAACCGCCGGATGCATTCCGGACAGATGTCATGGGTAAATTCGGCGTGGGTATGCTTCTCTAGATAACTCTCAACGGAGTTCCAGTGTTCCTCTTCGTCCTTGATTTGTTTGCAGACGGCGCAAATAGGCAGCAGTCCGCGCAATGTGCGCACTTCAGACAATGCCTTCTTCAATTGGTGTTCTGTCTTTCTCTGTTCGGTAATATCCATGTGTGCAATCAAAGCGAGATCGGTATCCTGAATTGAATTTGCATAAGATAGAGGGGTGAGTTCTACACGAAACCACCTCTTTTCGTTGTATACAGTATACACGCAGATGTCATATGTATGATTTCGATTAAAGGGTATTCCGCGTTCTTTCAAATTCTGTGCGACAAGTGCCATGTTAGCGTTCTTGCCTCGTTTTGCCCAGGTTTCCGTCAGATGCAGGTAATGTCTATGATTACTGTGTGTATCCGGGGATGGTGAGCATTGACCGAGTCCCTGTTGCCAGGCACGGTTACAACTTTGGATAATCCAATTGTGATCAACGATGATGAGCTGGTGACGTATGGACTGGAACGACAGCCTCTCCAGATCGGATGTAACATGTCTCATGGATGGGACCCTCCTTTGGCAGAAATCTTATCTCAGTTCATCTGGAATATCCAAAATATCAGCGACCAGGTGCCTGAATCGGGTTGCTTTGCGTGTGCCGTGAATAAGATTGGATAAACGATAGGGTGGGATGCCATGCTGTTCACAAAAGGTCTTCTGGTCCACTTGAAGTTCGGTTAGCCGTCGTTTGATGGCCCATCCGAACGGTGTAACTGGTTTTTTCTTGTTCAAAAGGGTTCACCCCTGGTTAGAATGTAGTATTCAGCCGCCCTTTCTTCATGTAAAATATATAGAAATGCGAGCTGTATGTTTCATTATATACGTAAATTCGTCATCTAACAATTAAAAAAGACGGAAAAAAGTGTATTTTGTGATGATAAATGGCGTAAATACGTAAATAAAACAAATAAAATGACAAAAAACACGTCGGCAAGGAGGTTGCCGCGTGTTTTTTAGTTTGTCTGAATAAAGGGGAGCAGGTATGAGGAGGAAGAGGATTAGGCCCTGTAGGCATGAAGTCCAGCTCCAAGCATATGGAAACTGGGGAAAAATGATTTCATGGACATCGAGGTTGGCTGTGCCAGTCCATCCGCAGCCGAGGCGCTGACGGTCTTCCATTCATTCTCCAGATCTGTGGCCAGGCGGACCATCAGATCCTTGGTTGTATCGTTGTTCAGGGGAATGACTTTGGAGGCTTCGGTTATGCAGGCATTCATGGCTGAATGCAGGTAACCAAGGACCGCCTCCTCGACCGGGATGTCGAGGTGGTGGTTAATCCAGGCGTGAACAGTGGAGAGGCAGCCAACCGAATCGTATTTGGCAAAGATCTGTTCGAGCTGGCTGAATTCAATCCAGGGGTGCAGAGCGCGTGCAAGTCTGATCAATCGTTTACCCATGGCGGCAGCTTGTTCTCTGAGATCTCCAGGGGTTCGCTGAACATGGACGAGCTTGTCGATTAGAGCTATCCGCCATGTATCCTTGTGATCTGCTGCGGTATAGATGCCTTTGATGGCCATACCTTCTAGACGAACGATGCTCGGATGCAACTGACAACGCATGAATGATTCGAGATCTTCAGCATTACGAATGGTACCCTCCCTGATATGGATATCCATGCCGAAGGAATGGGTGAACCCTCCAACCTGAATAGAGGAATCAAGCAGTTTGACATAATCGAGCAGCTTATTCCCACGGTTCACAATCATTCGCCTCCTGTGTTCGTTAAATGTCACTTAAAGTAACATTTATATTCCTTTTTGTTTACTTTGTGTTTAAAAATCCGAATTATATGATAGTTATCATCCCATAAATGTCCGCTTTTTGTCAATAGTATCAGTTGAATTTAATGTATTTAAATCTGAAATTCAATATATGTGTTATTTTATATAACATATAAGGTTAAATATCTGCGAAGTGCAGGGAGGACTAGATATAAATGAATCAATAAGATCAGCTCAATCCGGAAAGGAGGGGATCAAATCTAATGTATGCAGTTCATGGGTAAAGATGACGAGATTATGCGATTTTTGATGAAAATGCCTAGCTGAAAAAGAAGTATTAAAAAATACTTTACTTTTGGTTCTGAACCCGGTATAATCAATTCTGTTGCCGATTATTTACGACATGCGGTCGTGGTGGAATGGCAGACACGCTATCTTGAGGGGGTAGTGGGCGTATGCCCGTGGAGGTTCGAGTCCTCTCGACCGCATCATATGAACGATTAAAAAGAAGCTTTCCATTAATGGAAGGCTTCTTTTTTTGTCTTTTTGAACAGTTTGACATCAAAGTTGATAAAAAAGGCCATCCATTACCGGGGCAATGCTGCTCTACCTTCCGGCTACGGGTGGCCAATGTATTATTTTTGCAGCAAGTTCTTGATATCTTCTTCAATCTTGTCCGGTGTTGTTTTGGGAGCATAACGTTTAATTACCTGTCCGTTCTGATCCACAAGAAATTTGGTGAAATTCCATTTGATTGCTTTGGAGCCGAGCAGGCCAGGAGCTTCTGTGCTAAGGTGCTGGAAGAGAGGGTGAGCGCTTGAGCCGTTCACATCAATTTTCTCAAACATAGGGAAGCTCACGCCATAATTCATCTGACAGAACTCGGCGATATCGTCGGAAGATCCTTTTTCCTGGGCAAACTGGTTGCTTGGAAAACCAAGGACTTCAAATGGCGCATCCTTGAACTTGTCTTGCAATTCTTGCAGACCTTTGAATTGAGGTGTAAGGCCGCATGAGCTTGCCGTATTCACAATCAGTAACACTTTGTCACGGTAGTCGGACATTTCAACTTCTTGACCGCGAAGGGTATTCACTTTGTAATCGTAGACTGTCATCTAAATCGCCTCCATGATATCATCTGATACCTCTTATTATATTGGTTACAATTAAATAATGCAAAACTAATATGGTGTTAAATGAATCAAAAGAGGCAAGTTGTGCAGAATGCGTGAATGAAATGCGTAGTGATTTTCGTCAGAGTGAGAATTAGATAGATTTAAAGAGATGGATAGAGTATGACCTTGTTGTAAGCGCTATTATATGTGAGTATTGCCGAAAATCTGTCGATTCGGTGATCTGTGCGGACTTTACACCGACATGGCGCGGGTGTATGATTCATAACGTAATTTCAATTTAAACTAAATTGTACCTGAAAAACGAAACAAACGATAATATCGCTCGATCTTATTTTAAGATATACGAACGATGTTTTAATCGCTGAGTTTCCATTCATTGATGAGTGGGAAACGGGGGAACCAACAGAATGCGCTGTCCAGGACAGTAGGCATTCATGGGGTGAATTTTCCGGTGACAGCCGGAAATAGGGCGACTCTCGCGCCCGAATCCGTCAGCTAACCTCGTAAGCGTTAAAGGGAGAGGCAACAAGCCGTACGCTGGTTCATGGCGTTTTCGCCATGGGTTCTTTAAGAAGCGTTCGGGAGGCCTTGGTCCCCCACGCTTCTTTTTTGTTGTCTTTTCACGCCAAGGGAGGAACGAATGATGGATACTGAGATGATCTTAGTGACTGCTCCAAATGAAGCAGGACGCAAATTTATCAAATTGCTGATGTACAAAAAAATGCCGTTTGCCGTTCTAACCAACAGTGCAGGGGAAGAGCGCAGACTCCGTAGAATCGGAGTAGAACATGTCATTCGCATGAATACGGCTGCAGCTCAAAAATGGTTTTTGCCGCAGGGCAGCGTAGGCAACGTGTTTATTTTCGAGAACAGCCTGAATCTGACCTGTCGTTATTTACAGATCTGCCGTTCATGGACATCGAAATCCCTGTGCGTCATTACAGAGCAGAGTCATCCTAAGGGCATCTATCGGGGCATGGGCGCAGACCGGATTGTATATTCGCTCAATGGGGAAGTTGGCTTTCTCCTCAATGGGTAATGCCATAGCTTGTGATTGCTCAGGTGTAAGGTGCCTGTTATAATTGAATGTATCGATAAACGGAAATTTGAGGAGACTCATGCATGATGGTGAGTCTTCTTTTTTATGGTTTTAAAGGTAGTTCAAGACTTTTTGAACACGAACTTTTAGATTTGGATCAGGAATCACCTGTGGCTTACAAGGAGGAATTGGCGTGCCGGATGTAGGTGGATTGAAATGGTTGTTTTTTGATGTTGGAGATACGCTGGTGGATGAATGGGAGCCGGTTGATGATATTATCGGACAGTTCGTCCGTGAAGCCTGTGCTTTGGGATATCCGGTAAAGATTGAGGCGGTACGCGAACTGTTCGCGAACTGTTACCGAAAATATGAGCAATGGCCTATGAGAGTGGCGATTCGCACATTCGTTGAAGACGAGGGACACCAGAAACAGATTCAGGACAAGCTGAAGTTTCAAAAAGATCTTGAACGTCCTTTTCCTTCAGCGGATTCCGTTCTTCAGCAGTTGTCACGGTATTATCGTATTGGCATTATTGCCAATCAGAGTCCTGGAACGGAAGAAAGACTGGAGAGCTACGGCTTGCGGAAGTATGTTGATGTTCTGGCGTGTTCGGCTGAAGAAGGAGTGTCCAAGCCAGACCCTGAGTTATACGCTGTGGCCTTGAAGCAGGCCGGTTGTGAACCGGAGGAAGCCGTCATGATCGGCGATCGGATCGATAACGACATTATACCTGCTCGGAAGCTGGGCATGCGTACAATTCGGATTATGCAGGGTTACGGAAGATTCCAGCCAGACCGATCGGATGACGAACGTGCGGATTGGACTGTTAATTCATTGGATGAACTCCTGCCATTACTGGTGCCCAATCAGGATTAGATAATTGTTTATTAGAGTTTAGCGTTTTATTATAAAAGGAAACATGTTGCTGTATTGCAACAATAAAGGCTGATCAACTTGGGTATAGAATACCGCAGTTGATCAGCCTTTTTAGTATTTAGTCGATAAGAACGAGATTAGAATAACCGAATCGTCTGAATGATCAGATATACATTCAGCACAACGATAATCGCGGCAATGACCCATGAGATGATTTTGAGCCACAATTTGTTGGCGAATGCACCCATGCTTTTTTTATCACTCGTGAACATCACCAGGGGAATTACAGCAAAGGGTAATTGAAGAGACAGCACGACCTGGCTCAAAATGAGCAGTTCTTCTGTGCCATGTTCTCCTGCAATGGCTGTGACAATTACCGCCGGGATGATGGCGATCAGACGTGTGACCAGTCTGCGCAGCCAAGCCGGAATTCGAATGTTCAGGAAACCTTCCATAACGATCTGCCCAGCGAGTGTACCTGTAAGGGTGGAGTTCTGACCTGATGCTAACAGCGCCACACCGAACAGAATACTTGCAACCGTAGTACCCAATAGAGGTGTCAGCAGATGGTACGCATCTGCGATCTCGGCAACCTGTGTCATACCAGCACTGTGGAATACAGCAGCAGATACAATCAGGATGGCTGCATTGATGAACAGGGCCAGTGTCAGCGCGATTGTAGAATCCATGGTCGAGTACCGAATGGCTTCTTTTTTGCCCTGTGGTGTCTGTTCGATCTGACGGGTCTGCACAATGGAAGAATGCAGATACAGATTATGCGGCATCACGGTTGCTCCGATAATACCAATGGCAATATAGAGCATGGCCGGGTTTTGCAGAATCTCGACATTTGGCACAAAACCGTGGAGCACACCGCCCATATCCGGTTTCGCCAGAAACAGGTCAATACCGAAGCAGAGGGCAATGGTTGCCATGAGCACAATGACGAGAGTTTCCAAAGCGCGGAAGCCTTTGTTTTGCAGCACAAGAATCAGGAGTACATCAACTGCGGTGATGATAACGCCGTATAACATGGGGATGTTAAATAACAGCTTTAATGCGATGGCAGAACCTATGACCTCAGCCAGATCGGTAGCTGCAATGGCAAGCTCACACAGAATCCATAACATCATGACAACAGGCATGCTGAATCGTTCACGACAGGCTTGAGCCAGATCCCGTCCAGTGACGATGCCGAGCTTGCCAGCCAGCGACTGAAGGACAACGGCCATCAGGTTCGATAACAGGATAACGGATAACAAGGTATACCCGAACTGCGAGCCGCCTGCGATATCTGTTGCCCAGTTCCCGGGGTCCATGTAACCTACGGCAACAAGGTATCCTGGGCCTACAAAGGCGAGGAATTTCTTCCACCATGCAGCATTCTGCGGAACTTTCATTGAACTATGTGCTTCTCCAAGTGAAGGGGCCATGCCCGCAGTAGACAATGATTCTCTTGAAGGAGCGTTGAACGGATTTTTTTTACTCATACGATAATCACCTGACTTTGAATTATTGATTTTGAGATATTGATGCGGGATAACCCGCTCATGATATATCTAAATTTTTATGTTTATTGTTACATTGTACTCCTTCAATTGTTTTTGTCTAGTGCAACTTTTATGTATCAGCACAAAATTTCGGTTGCAGCTTTCAGATGCCCCTTCGTATATTACCCAAACATAGGGAAAATACAGCCATCGCATTGAAATGCATGAAAATAATAAAGTTGTAAAAGCTGATAAAGATACAAAATTGCGTTTCAAAATGAGCCAGAAGTTTAAATTGAAAGGAAGGCAGTAAAAACTATATGGATAAGGGAGAGATTCTTAATGGAAGCTTTATATACAGCAGTAGCGACAGTTAAAGGTGGACGTACAGGTTCCGTGTCTTCTTCGGATGGCGTACTCAAGCATGATCTGAAAATGCCAAAAGAGCTTGGTGGCTCCGGTGGTGAAGGTACTAACCCTGAGCAGCTTTTTGCCGCTGGATATGGAGCATGTTATGAAAGTGCCCTTGCCAATGTAGCACGCAAAGCAGGTGTGAAATTGGAGGATGTGGTCGTTACAAGTAACGTATCCATTGGTAAAGACCCTTCGGATGATGGTTTCCAGCTGTCTGTTCGTCTGGACGTTAGCATGCCTGGTGTAGATCATAGTCAAGCAGAGGAATTGGCCCGCAAGGCGCATGATTTCTGTCCATATTCGAAAGCAACACGTGGCAACATTGATGTTGTTTTAAACGTAGTCTAAGATTTGACTCCCGGCAAGTAAAGGGAACATATAGAGCAGGGTATCGTCCCAGATACCTGATGTTCGACTACAAAGCCCTGCTGGCAATCGGCAGGGTTTTGTGTTGATTATAATATATGGACATGATGCAGGAGATTAGATGCCAGATCGCGTACTATTTTACATAATTGCACTCCCACTTCATGCTACACATTCCATAAAGGGGGAACGAAGATGAGTATTGAAGAGATGATCGAGCGGCGATTTGTGTGTACGAAATGCAGGGGCACGGATTGTAACATTAAGGAAGTCTCCATGTCAGGAGCAGGCCTGAGCAAGATGTTTGATATACAGCATAATCACTACCTGTTCGTGGCTTGTGCTTCCTGCGGGTATGTTGAAGTATTTGATCCGGATGTCTTGAAAGGGAAAAAACAGGGGCAGGTAGGGACTATTCTGGATATTCTGTTTGGCGGGTAGACATGCGCGAGTTGACATTGAACTGAATTTTCTTTAATATAACTTAGTACTGAGTAGTGTCATTGCATGAACCAAATTTGAATTAAACAGGTGATATCCATGTCTTATAGACCGCGTATTGCAGATTTAGAATTAGCTTATGGTAACAAGGAAGACGGATTGTACGAATTTAAAATGAATTTGGTAGACGGTACAAAATGCCGTGTATTCTACTCCCGTTCCCCGGAATGGAAGATGACCAATATCAGTCGTTTGCAGAAAACGCCTTGTCCAGTATGTCGCAAAGATTTTATTTGCAAATGTATGGACCAGTGGGCAAGTGACCTGCATCAACAGATGATCGATGACCAATGGATGGAAAAGGCAGTTACGGAGTAATTGTCGGACAGATACGAGCGCGGGCACAATGCCTGCGCTCTTTTTCTTTATATTTCCAATAAATGCGTGTTCAAAAAGAGCGGTTTTCAGTCTTTTTGAACTACCTCTAGAAATAAATTTAGAATTAGTCAACAAGAAGGCCCAGATTGGGTAAGTTACTCTAACCGCAACAATAGGAGGCAGCCAATATGACAGCAAATCAAACAGATGTGCATCAGGGACATCCGATCGTACTGGTGGATGGTGTCTGTCACTTCTGCCAGGGCTTAACCAAATGGATTATCAAGCGTGACCCGGAAGGGAAATATCATTTTGCTTCGCTCCAATCAGATGTAGCCAAGGAACTGCTGGAGAAGGGCAATCTGTCGACAGACAGTATGGACACCTTTGTTCTGATCGAAAATGGAAAATACTATACACGTTCAACCGCCGCGCTGCGATTGGCGAAAGGTCTGAAGTTTCCTTATCCGTTGTTATATGTGTTCATTATTGTACCGAAATTTATTCGTAATGCAGTCTATAACTTGGTTGCTCGCAACCGTTATCGCTGGTTTGGCAAGGATGAAGCGTGCATGTTGCCTACCCCAGAGATCAAAGATCGATTTTTGTGAGTGTGATTAATAACGGAAATAATTGGGTAATGACTACAGATCATATCTATTTTGGGAGGACAACAACTTGAAGAAGTGGACTACATTATTTATCGGGGCATTATTAGCAGTGAGCTTGGCAGCATGCGGTAACGATACAGATAATACCGCAACGCCGCCAGCGACTAACAACGAAACATCTAACGAGGGTAATACACCTGCGGAGCAGGAAACAAAGATCCCTACCTTGGACGAATTGATTACCAAAACCAATGCAGCAACCAAAGAAATGAAAAGCTTCACAACTGAAGCAAACATTGATCAGAATCTGAAACTGGATGCTGGTGAACAGTCGCAGGATCAACAGGTTAAAACATCGCTCAAGATGGATATTATCAAAGATCCAATGATGATCTATCAAGAGATGAAAATGGAAATGTCGGGACAGGAAGCTCAGAACGTGAAGCAGTATATCACTTCGGATAAAATCTACTCTCAAGTTGGGGATCAATGGGTTGCGATTCCTGAAGCTCAAACCAAGGAACTGATAGAGCAGATGAAAGCAAGCATGAATCCCGAAGGTGAATTGGAGCAATTCAAAAAGATTGAAGAAGATACTAAAGTGACCGAAGAAGGCGACAATTATGTGATTAACGCTGACGTATCCGGTGATAATGTAAAGGAACTGGCCAAAGCCGTAATGGAGCAGAACGGATCGGATGCCCAGATGCAAGCCATGCTTGATCAGATGAATATCACCAGCATGAAGATGAAATATATGATCAACAAAGAAACCTATTTGCCTGCAAGTACGGACGTAACCATGGTCATGGAGATGGAACAGAATGGACAGAAAATGACGATGGACATGAAGATGACCAGTACGTTCTCCAACCAGGATCAAGTGGAAGAGATCAAGATTCCACAAGAAGCATTGGATAGCGCAAAATAAAACAGGCACCTCTGAACTAGATTTGTGTGAGCCGAGAGGTTTACCAGATTAGAATCAGGGGTGTTTTTCTGTTTAGCGGAGATTATGGTCAGGGTTGAAGGTGTTATAGTATAGTCATATTGAAGTAGAGAGGGGATATAAAAGATGATCGAATATGCACACATCCACCATGTTAGTCTGGCTGTACGTGATCTGGAAATCGCGAAGAAATTCTATTCGGGGTTACTGGGAATGCAGGAGATTGAACGCCCGCCTTTCCGCTCCACAGGTACATGGTATGCCATCGGTAGCCAGCAACTTCATTTGTTACAGCACCCTGACGGTCACACGTTACGCGAGGCTGGAATTGATACAACAGACGGCCACTTTGCGATCTGGGTGACCAGTTATTCAGGGACTATAGCCTGGTTGGAACAGCAGGGAATTGAGTACGAAGCGAGACCTGATAGTGTGGCTGGATTCGCACAGATTTTTGTACTTGATCCGGACCGTAACATTATTGAGTTCGATTCACCGTACAACTCTTAAGGAGAAATGGGTTAGAATAAATCCCTTGCTCCCCCAGAAATTGTATGCTATATTATCCATACATTCATAGCACGTGACGGAAGCACCGTCCATATACTGCATATTCATGCGGTTATTGGACGGTGCTTTTTTTGTGCTTTTTGACAGGGAGGGAAGGAAAATTTGATTGTACTGAAGGTAGTTCTGGTTTCAAAAGATAGAGATTACATTAGCGCCTGGCTTGATTATGTACAGGGAAATTCGTCGGGTCTCCATGTGCGTTTCACGGCATTCTCCCAAGGGGATTCGTTCAGGGATCATATGAATGAGAAAGAAGGTCGGGAATTACCAGATCTGGTTATTGCGGAACCGGAATTTCTGAATGACTGGCTGAATAACGGGGGAGAAGGATCAGGTGTACCTTGGCTAATGCTTAGTGAAGGGATGGAAGAGGTGGATGAGGCCAAGCGGCTGATGAAATATCAACCCTTGCCTGCTTTGCTGGATGCTGTGATGCATGCTTGCCGACAGCCACGCCGTAAGAAGGTTCACCATTCGGGGCAAGAGACTCTCTCCATCGGTGTAGTATCCGCTTCGGGTGGAAGTGGCAAAACGGCAGTAGCCCTGCATATGGCGAAGCAATTGGGACTTGCGGGATATGCTGTTCTCTATCTGAATCTGGAGACGCTGGACAGCACGCTCCCGTTTCTGGAAAAGGGACTAATTAGAAGTGGGCAGCGTCACCCGGATGCGGAGACGGGATTGTCACGCCTGTTATACGATCTGAAGGTGGGCAGAAAGGAATCCGGCAAGCAGTTACAGGCGCAATCGAAGGGCGTAGATGGATATGTGGTCCGGCATGAAGCGCTGAGATCCGATGTGTTCTGGCCATTATCGAATCGGAAAGAACTGTTGCAAATGACTCGTGAGGATACGTCGAATCTGCTTCGTTATTTAACGGATTGTGGACAATATGACGTGTTGATTCTGGATGGGGATTCCGGTTGGGATGGGCGCAGTGAAGGGGTACTGGATGCAGCAGATGCTTTTGTCTGGCTGGTTGAGGATGATATATCTGCCATGCATCGTTGGGGACAATGGTTACAGCATGCTGAGCGTACGAAGCCAGACTTGTACGAAAGTATGCTCGAGCGTTCACGCTTTGTGGTTAACAAATATCGGGACAATGTCGTCAATGCACTCCCACGCCCTGATCTGCATCTGGATGCAGTGTTGCCCTATATCCCTTCTTGGAAGCAACTCAGTCAGGAGGAAGTCATGCTTAGTTCTCCGATCTTCCAACGTGAAGTGAAGAGATTATGTGCCATGCTGGTACAAGATGGCGAAGAAGAATTGAAGCAGACGGGACGAATTCAGAAGCAGGATCGGTGGGCACTATGACGGATCCATCCAATAGAATACTGGATCGTGAAGAACAGTTTCAGATGATGCGCAGGGAGGTCAGGGCCGGACTCGATTTAACCTCTTCAGCAGGAGATGATGAACTGTGGCAGGGGATAGAACGCAAAGTTCTGTCTGACCCGAAGCTGGATGATCTGACCTCAGGAGAGCGTCACACGCTGGTACAGCGATTGTTTGATTCCTTTCGTGGATTGGATATTTTGCAGCCACTTGTGGATCATCCCGATATTACGGAAATCATGATCAATAGTCACAAGGAGATTTTTGTGGAGCAAGAAGGTGAAGTCAGCCAGATCACCCTTGAATTCGAGTCCAGGGAACGGCTCGAGGATATCATCCAGATGATTGTGTCCGGGGTAAACCGGATTGTGAATGAGTCTTCTCCAATCGTAGATGCCCGTTTAAAGGATGGTTCGCGGGTCAATATCGTGTTGCCTCCTATTGCCTTGAAAGGACCCACGATGACGATTCGTAAATTCCCCAGTGAACCGATGAAGATGTCCGATCTGATTGAAAAGGGAGCCCTACATGAAGAAGCGGCAGAATTATTGCAGCAGTTGGTGCGGAGCAAATACAACATCTTCATTGGAGGTGGGACCGGATCGGGAAAAACGACCTTTCTGAACGCCTTATCGCAGTTTATCCCTGCCGATGAGCGAATTATAACGATTGAGGATTCGGCTGAACTACAGATTGTTACGGTACCAAATCTGGTATCACTGGAGACGCGGAATGCAAACACCGAAGGCAAGGGACAGATATCTATTCGGGATCTGATCAAATCTTCCTTACGGATGCGTCCCAACCGGATTGTGATTGGGGAAGTCAGGGGCGCAGAAGCGCTGGATATGTTACAGGCCATGAACACTGGCCATGATGGATCTTTGTCTACAGGGCATGCGAATACCATCTCTGACATGATTAGCAGACTCGAAACGATGGTACTTAGCGGTGCAGATCTTCCTATTGCGGTTGTAAGGCAGCAGATTAGTTCAGCAATCGATATTTTTGTACATCTATCCCGGCTGCGAGATCGTTCACGGCGGGTGACAGAGATTAGTGAAGTGATTGGCATGCAGGACGGTGAGGTTATGCTGAATCCACTGTTTCGTTTCCAGGAACAAGAAGAGCGTGAAGGCAAAATTATTGGCGGGTTAGTACAGGTTGGAAAGTTGAATCAGGTGGATAAAATTCAGATGGCGGGGCTTGGGGAATGGCTGGATGGATACATAGAACAATATAGTATTGAAACAAATTCATCAGATAACAACGTGAATTAAAGTCATTGGAAGGTGATTACTGTTGGGTGAAGCCAGACAGATGTTGACGGATTACACCGTATATACGCTTTCCCGGAGACAACGAATGGTCTGTATGCTGATTAGTGGTCTGCTGTTTTTTGGCATTGGAATTCTGTTCTACCATCACTGGTTGGCTGGAGCGATCCTGGCTGCGGGTTGCATATGGGTACCAAAACATTGGACTAAAGTGCTGTTGGAACGAAAAAGAATGACACTCAGTTTACATTTTAAGCAAGCATTATATGCATTATCTTCGGCACTGGCCGCAGGAAAATCGGTGGAAAATGGATTCAAGGAATCCGTGGAGGATCTGCGGATGTTGAACCCGGAAGCGGATACCGATCTGATTCGTGAGTTCACGATATTGCGGACACGGATGGAGTATGGACAACCAATCGAAGAGGCACTACAGGATTTCTCGGATCGGGCACAGGTTGAAGATATTACGAATTTTGCAGATGTGTTCATTACGTGCAAACGAACTGGCGGGGATCTGGTTGAAGTTGTGCGTCGTACCTCTGCGGTGATTGGTGAGAAGCTGGACATTCAGCAGGATATTATGGTCGCGGTATCGCAGAAAAAGTTCGGATCAAAGGTGATGTTTGCCGCTCCATTTATTTTTCTGATATTCCTCAATCTGACTGCTAAGGACTTTATGGAGCCATTATATAGCGGGATGGGGTACATCATCTCAAGTGGTGCATTGGCAGTACTCGCCTGCTGTTATCTGTGGATTAATCGCATTATGGATATCAAAGTATAAGGAGCTGAAACGATGCTGCTTCCCGTTATAGTCGCAGGGATGCTCGGAGCGGGATGGCTGGTGCTGGATCGAACCCGGGGGCAGACCTACCGGCATCTGCGCAAGCTGGATATGGAAGGATTACGACTGAAAAAATTGCATGGTCCCTTCCTGTTTATATTGGACAAGTTTGAGATTGGACGCAGATTGCCAGTGCTCATGTTTCGAATGCAACATGCCATTCAGAAAATGTATGGCATACAGCACAGTGGAGAGAAAACGATGCTGTATTGCGCCGAAATGTTGACCTACACATGGCTCATGCTGCTGGTGGGCTGCCTGTTATCACTCGTTGGAGATATGGGCATCGGAGGTATGGCGGGTGGGCTCGTGCTCGGTGCAGCGTTGCCTTTTGCGCTCTACAAAGACCTCAATACAAAGGTGCAGCGAAGAGACCAGGATATTCTTATGGAACTGCCTGAGCTGCTGAACCGAATTGTACTGCTGGTTGGCGCAGGGGAGACCGTGCAACGTGCCATCGTTCACTGTGTGACAAGCCAGGGGGAACGGAATCATCCGTTGTACAACGAACTCAGAAAGACGGTGGGAGATTGGAATAATGGTTACTCGTTTCAACAATCATTTGAACAGTTCAGTCGTCGCTGCGGTGTACAGGAAGTGACGATTTTTACGACAACAGTGCTGCTGAATTTCCGGCGTGGGGGAGGTGACTTTGTATTGGCGCTGCGGGATCTGTCACATGTGTTGTGGGAGAAACGCAAGGCTGTCAGTCGGGCGAAGGGAGAACAGGCTTCTTCCAAACTGGTGTTTCCGATGGTACTGATCTTTTTTACGATTGTGGTCATGATCGGGGCACCTGCTTTTATGATGATGAATATGTAGGAGGAATTGGGATGATGGAAGTATTGAAAAACAAGGTAAACGCGTTTTGGGAGGAAGAGGACGGACTCGGCACGTTGGAGCTGATTCTGATTATCGGGGTTATTATCATTATTGCTTTGATTTTTAAAGACCAAATTAAAAAATTGGTAGAAAGACTGTTAACTAATGTGAGTAATAAAAGTAATGAATTCTTCGAATAACAGGTTCAAAAAGGAAGAAGGGAGCTTCACCGTTGAAGCCTCCCTGATCTTCCCTGTCGTGCTGTTTATTCTTGTGTTATTGCTCTTTTTTACCATGTATATGTATCAAAAAACATTCCTGAATCAACATGCCTATGCAGCTTCCGAACGTGCAGCTTATAGCTGGGACAACAGCCACAAGCAGGCGATGACAGGTGAATTTGTCGCTGGAGAACATGACAATCTGTACTGGAGACTGACGGATGACCGTATGCTTGGAGCGTTGTTTGGCTGGGCGGGAGCGGACAATCAGGTTAGCGTTTCTGTACCTGCTGGTGAAGGCGGAAGTCTCTCGGAACAGAAATTAGCACAAGCGGTGCAGCATATGCCTTCAGCCATGAAAGGAACGATTGAGTATCAGAACTCTCTAATTCAGCGGAAAATAACGACCAAGCTGGATCAGGTAATTTCTTTGCCTCTTCCTTCTTTTTTATTCGATTCAGGTAACCGTGTCCTCACTCAAGGATCATCCGCAGTTGTTGAACCGGTTGAATTCATTCGAACGGTAGATCTGGTCCGTTATTATGCAGCCAAGTTTAAAGGCAAGGGCGGCGCGGCGACCAGTACAGCGGCAGAAGCCGGACAGGTTGTGCAGCATTTTGGCAAAAGCAAAAAGTGAGAAAAGGAGGAGGGCGGAGCTGTTTAGAAAAAAAGACGGTGAGTCGGGGGCAGTAAGCCTTTTTTTGATATTAATATTGGCTGGAGTTTATATGTTTGTCGCAATATTTATTGATTACGCTCGTATAGCGGCATTCAAGGTGCAGACCGAACGCATGACTCATGCTGCGATGAGATCCGTCATGTCAGCCTATGACACCTCACTGCGGGAGTATGGTTTATTCGGGTATGGCGACAGTAGTGGGGATGCAATTATGGCTAAAGTGCTGAATGATAGCGTGAAGCCTTCCTCTGTAAAAGATGGATTCCCCATTCTGGATATCCAGTGGGATACCACTAAACTGAGCATGGAGCGTGAACTGGGCAGATACGATATATTTAATCGTCAGATTCAGGAGGATATGAAGTATCGGGCTCCGGTTGATTTTACCCTTGAAGTGATCAATCGGTTCAAACCGATGTCAGACGAGATGAAGGAAGCTGCACACACGGTAGACTTGCTGAAAAAATTACAGAAGTTATATGACAAACGTGAAGAATTGCTGGATGAAGCCATTGCCAATCAGACGGAATCCGCGGAGAAGCTGAAGAATCTTCCGAAGTTAATCATGGACCCGCCCTCACAGGCCATCTATGAAGAAATGTTGGAAGAAACACCAGAGACAGCTGCCGAGGCAGCAGCACGTTATGCAGATTATCTTAACAAGAAACAGGCGGATGAGGGATTGCCATTCAGAGAGCAACAATACATATTGGAACTGGCTCGTTATCGGACGGGTGTTGGTAATGTGGTGACAGGCATCAGCATGATCATACAACCGGCGTTACAGGCCCATCAAACAAAGCTGGAGGAAGCACAGTCCAAGATCGAAGAAGCACGCAAGATCAATGAGGAAATGAAACGTGTAATCGCGGAGGGGGAGAACCGTTCGCAGAATGCCAGCTACGACAATGTGGGCAACTCGAATCTTCCTGGGACGAGTCCTGCATCTACTGGATCAGGCACTGAAGCCAAAAGTACACGTTCTCTTGCTTCGGAGCTTGTGAGGGCAGATAGCCTATTTGATCAGTTGAAGGCACGGGTTGTTTCCCAGAATACGGACTTCTCTAACGTCAGAAGAGACAACATGGAGTTGAATACACAGCTTCGCAGCGTCACGGCCATGAGCGGTGTTCCGATTAAACCAGCGGTCAGACAGGCAAGTCAGGTTACGGAACGATATATGGACACCTATGTACGTAGCGGTCCTGCCAATCTCATCCTCCAAAGTAAGCAGCAGCTGGAAAGTGGTCGTGGGTCGGATGCCCAACGCAAAGCGAATGATAAAGAATCCAAAGGGAAATTGAAGGAAGTCAAACGAATCTTGTCGCAGATTCAGAATGGAAGTTCGGGTTCCATGGACGCTTTCAAACAGTTGGAGGAATATTACAACGCTAATATTGCTTTTAACGAGGCTAGTCGTGAGGAAGCCAAAAAGGCAGAGATTGCTGGAGATCCTTATGACTCTGGTGGCGATGCCATGAAGAGAATGGACAGTTTGTTTGGCGGGATGTCCGGTCTGCTGGACAGTCTTGGTGACGAATTATTTCAGAATGAATATGCTTTAGCCTATTTCAACTCCATGGATTTTGGTCAGTTATTTACCTGGACTGAAGGTGGTGGAGATGCTGGTGATGTCTTCAAACTGGAGAATCAGGAACTGGAGTATATCGTTTACGGGTTTCATAATCCTTCGGGTAACATCGCTGCGGCATATGCGGAGATATTTGGTTTGCGGCTGGCTATTCGGACGGCCGAAGGGTTAATTGAGCATAGCAAGCTTGGGAACCCACTTCTGGTTTTATCGGCGGCAATCTTATACGGGATTACAAACGCCATCGCGGATATGGTGAAACTAGCAAAAGAGGGCAGTGTGGAATTGTCCAAGTATATCAAAGTCAAACTGACGTACAGGGACCATCTCCGATTGTTCCTATTGATGCATAGTAACAATGAACGCAAAATGTCCAGAATGCTGGCGCTAATTCGATTGAATACTGGTGTGAATCCAGATGAGAAACAGACGTATGCTTCGGGTAACATGCGCAGCAGCATCAAGCTGTGGTTTTTACCAGGGGTGGTTAGAAGCATAGGTACAGTTATGGGTAGTGCGGATCAGGTTGAAGATGGGCGATTTTTCATTGAGCGGAAGGCGGATTATTCCTATTGAATGATCAGGATCGTTTCGGTGGAGGGATTATGGATAAGCAGCAACATTACGAAAAAGAAAGCGCACAATTGCAGATTCGTTTAACAAGAATAATCAGATTGCAACGATTGAAGTCTCTGAATAAGCAGATATGTTCTCCGAAAAAGGAACAGGGAAGCATGGTTCTGGAAGCTTCACTGGTGTTACCTGTTTTTCTGTTCTTTATCATGTTTCTCATCTTCATTGTGCAAATGACTCTAATCTCCACAGCGTTACAGAGCACAGCAGGGGAAGCGGTGAAGCAGTTATCAACGAAAATATATCCGGTTTCCCTTGCCTTCACACCTTCTGATTCTGCAGGTGGTGAGGGCTCTGGAGGGGGTTGGAAGATACCGGAGTTGTCTCTGACGGAATGGGCAGAAGGTTATGCTTCTTCTCTACCCGAGCCATTAAGTGATTGGGTACGTTCAGCGGCGGCCAGTGGTGAACAACCACTACAGGAGATCAAGACATCCGTCTTGGAAACGGTGCTTGATCCGATGGTCAAACCGCTGCTGCAACCATTTATCGAGCCAACTCTACTGGATATGGAACGTGTGCATGTGAACGGTGTTTCCATACCTGATCTTAAAAACAAAACAAATCCTTATTTCCGACTTGAACTGAGTTATGAATTGCCGATAAAAGTCCCCTTTCTCAGTAAACCGCTTCGGATTCAGGCTGCTGCGGCAGAACGGATATGGATTGGAGATACCGGAGAAGGGTCAGATGGCAGCGCAGGAGACGGGGATACTGCGGGTTCAGCAACGGTACTGTCGAAGCCTGACCCGGCTTACATAGGCAATAATGCAACGATTAAGGTGAAGGTAGAACCAGGAGCGACAGCCAACTTAACGATATTTTACAAGTCAGGTGAAAGTTCTGCGAAGCACATTGGCTGGGCCACCGCAGATGAGAATGGAATTATTGAATGGAACTGGTTTGTTGGTACTCGGACAACAGAAGGAACATGGAGTTTTGTTGTCGAGACAGGGGACGGTGCCAAGACGGAGACTACGTTTACGGTAGCCTCCAGAAAATAAGGAAGGGGATGATGGAGGTGGAGTGGTTTTACATTGCCTGTGGCATATACGTCATTGCAGCTTTTATTACAGATATTCGTTCCATGAAAATTCCAAATCGATTGACTTTACCTGTGACTGTTGCAGGCGTATTGGCCCATATCATATGGGGCGGTTGGGATGGTTTCTTGTTTTCAGCCGCTGGATTTGCAGCAGGTTTTGGTATTTTGTTTCTGATGTATGCGATTGGAGCCGTAGGGGCAGGAGATGTGAAATTGTTTGGTGGGATTGGCGCATGGACGGGGCTTGCTTTTGGCATTCATGTCATTATTTACTCCGTTTTGTACGCGGGCGCAATTGGTCTAGTAATACTTCTATTCCGTAAAGATTCAGCGAAACGGATTCGAGGCATGGCAAGTAGTCTTGCAGGTTTTTTCATGCTCGGTTCGCTCAAGCTGGTAAATAAAGAGAAGACATTGAAGTTTCCATTTATGCTGGCGGTGTTACCTGGATTTATCACGGTCCTTGTCTCGGGACTTTTCCCTTGATATCAGGAGTCTGGAAAACGTTAGGATAACAGTGATCGAAGATAGCACTGCGATTGGAGTGGAAGAGTGTGGTGTATTGTAACTCAACTTATATCAACTAAACTTTTTACACGAGAACGGAGAGGACGGAAAAAAACCTGAAGAAGCGGAGCTAAAAGCTTTCTGAAAGAAAGCTGCATCGGAAGCATATGCTTCGCCTTTATCCCCGGATTTTCCCCTTTACAAAGGGAATCGAGAAATCTGGGGATAACAGCGATCGGAAGGTTGTTCCGTCATCGAAGTACCCAGTGTAACTTTCTTTAGTTGATCCTATATAGCAATGGAAAGAGAGGATTGGCATGTATGGATTAACGAGAGATTTTATTCGTAACGGCGGAGCGTTCATGGTTTTGGAAAAAGAAGACGGGTTACGAATGGAGGAATTGAGCCGGGTACAAATGGGGATGTTGTCCTCCAATCAGATTCCTCGACTTCTCCCTGTTCATATTCGGGAAGTCGATCGAAATGTAACTTTGCAGTACGACATTTCAGGGTACAAGATGTTATCCCAGATGTTAAAGTCAAGCAAAATCAAGTTGCGTGTTCTGTATGGTCTGTTGTTTCAACTAGCCGATGCCTTCATGGAATGCCGACAGTATATGTTGGAGCCTCGTAAATTATTGATCCAAGAAGAGTACTTGTTCATCAACGGTTCATTTGAACAGGGTGAGCTTGGAATGGTCTATGTGCCAATCATGGATACGGTTGAAGTTGATCCAACGCCGCAGCAATTCCGTGAGCTTGTGATCAGGCTGATGGCCCAGGTGCAGGAACTCCAAGGGGAAGGCATTCAGCGTGTTCTGCAGTTATGTGACAATGAACGCTGGGATATCAGACAGTTGCGAGAGCTTCTGCTGGAATTATATGCTGACGAGCAAGAGAATGGAGGAAGCGCAGCATTTCTCTCGTCCAGAACTTCGGAAACCTTCGATAATTCAAAAGGTAATTTTCATTCGTCGATATCTGAGCGGGAGAGCAGGCAAGCCGCTGGTAATGCTCGACCATATCAACCCAGTGCTCCTGTTCAAAATGCTGCTGTGGAGCCGCAACTAAATTTCCGTCAGCCGCAAAAAACGAGTGAATCCGAGGTGGAAGACATTCCGGTGAGATCTCGAACCTTTCCAGGCAGGCGCTCGCCTGAGCTATCTTCATTTGAGAGCTCAAACAGCATGGATAAGGGACGAAGTAACCCGTATGATTCGCTAGAGCGTGTTGATATGGACGCGGAGGAGAAGTCCGGATCTTCCAAAGTGACCTATATCATACTGGGCTGCATGGTTGCCATGGCATTGGTATGGAGATTTATATACATGGAGCAACCGGGACAGACGCAGATGATCCTGTGCATGGTACTAAGCCTTGGCTTGCTTGGTGTAGCAGGATGGACGTGGAAGCGCAAGGGAAGTCATCATAATGACTCAGAGAATAAGCGGAATTTTTCATTCAATTTAGGTAAGAACAAAGGCAAGCAAATGGAAGATGAAGAGGAACAATTTCAGGAGAGTTGGCGCTGGAATACAGCTGAAAGGTCAGCGGAACGCATAAACCAAACGGTTGCATCCACCTCAGAAGGTGGTAGCGAGCATTCCCGTTATCAAAGTCTGCATATGACACCTGAACACTCTGATCCACCGTTCGTTCAGCGCCATGTGGAAACGGTAGCTTCAACTTCAGAGCTAATTCGACAGGATGCAGTTGCGGAAGCAACCGTGAATTTGCAGAATCTGAGTGGAGGTAATGTTACAGGGGCAGGGCCGGTGATGGCGTCTTATTATCTTGAACGAAGATCTGGCACCGGTGACCAACATGAACGGATGGATGTGCAAGGAGCATCTTTTGTCATCGGAAGATCAGCAGACATGGTTCAGTGGGTGGACACAGCGACCGGCGTGTCCCGTGCTCATGTGGAATTGAGCCGGAACAAATCGGGCTATGTGATTAAGGATCTGGGTTCCGTCAATGGCACCATTCTTCAGGGCAATATTCTTGCTCCGTATAAGGAATATCCATTGGCGGATGGAGACACATTTACACTTGCGGAATCAGTCTACACTTATCGTTCGGTTGGATAAGACATAGTTCAATCAGTCAGATAAGCCGCGGTGCTTCAGATCTTCCAGTGCCTGGGTTAAGGTAGGGAAAGTGAATTGGAATCCGTGGTCGAGTGCTTTTTGCGGAATGACTCTCTGCCCCTGAAGCAGAACAACGGATAGTTCACCAACTAAGGTTTTAATTAAGAAGCTGGGTACGGGGAACCAGTGAGGGCGATGATACACTTTACCGACCGTACGACCGAATTCATCATTGGTGACAGGGTTCGGTGAGGAAGCATTGACCGGACCTGACACTTGTTTATTTTGAATGCTAAAATCAATGAGTCTTACGATATCCATAATGTGAATCCAGCTAGTCCATTGCTTGCCACTGCCGATCTTGCCACCAACACCCAGCATATAAGGGAGTTTCATCAATGGAAAAGCACCTCTTTTATGTCCAAGCACCAAACTCACCCGGATTTTGACGAGTCTTACATCTTTGATTGCATCTGCAGCAACTTCCCATTGTTCCGAGACCCGGGACGGGAAGTTCATGGATTTTTGCGGACTACTCTCGTCAAAGGTTTCATTAGTGGAGGTTCCATAGATGGCCATGGCAGAAGCTTGAACGACCACTTCCGGCTTTTGTTCCAGAGATTCCACCAATCGGGCTACCCGTGCTACGGTTGTTACTCTGGATTCAACAATCTCCAGCTTCGCCTTGGTTGTCCAACGTTGATTCAGCGTTTCTCCGGCAAGGTTAACGAGAGCATCCATACCTTCCAGCAAGTGAGGTTGTTCTTCGACTTGTTCCCACGATATATATGTAAGATTTTTACTTGGATTATGCAAGTCAGGCAGTTTTCGTGTAATAACTTTCACATGGTGCCCGGCTTGCAGCCAGTAATCTACAAGTGCTCCTCCCACAAATCCGGTACCTCCACAAATGGCAATTTTCATATCAAACATCCTCTCTGTATTTTCACTGCGCTGATATACCGTTGGATCGACAAACAGCCCCGTAAGGTAAGCAATGCCTGTTGGGAACAACTTACCTGACGGAGCATATCTGTATCTAATTAACCCAATTTATATGCCACTTAACTCATCTTTTATTTTATTTAATCAAATGTTGATAAGGGGAATAATCGATTTTGTTTTTCTCCAAAAACTTTACCAAAAACTTATTATCCCGCTTCGGTGTGGCAATGATGTATCCTTTGATACAATGATCTCTCGATACTTCCGTGGCGTTGTCTTCAACTGCAATCTTACCGATCTCTGCAGCAATGGAATGTTTGGCTATGTCACGAAATGGCCCGGGCACAGGCTCCACAAGTTGATCCAAAAAAGCTTTGGCTTCATCTGTCCACAAGTGACGGCTGGCTTCAACCCAATAATTCTGCCAATCCAGCTTGGACTTTCCGTCCGCTTTTGGTAGCACTTTCAAAAACTTGCGCATCATGAAGAATCCACCGATACACATGCTGCCAAGCAATAAAAAAGTCCAGAATGCGATTGTATTCATAAACCAATTGCTGGGGGAACTACTGGTCAGTATCATCGCGTAGGAGTCGAAAATCATTGCGGAGTCACCTCGGTTCATTGATTTTCACGGAAAGACGGATTCCGCCTACCCATGTTCCACATATTAGCTGTAAAAAATAGCCTCTATCCCGAATTATAGCGCATTTCTAGATTTATTTCGATAATCGCGTTAGAATAAGGGATAATTCAGATTAAGGGGGATCAATAATGCTGAAAATCGGCTCCCACGTGTCCTTTTCGGACAAGGGATTATTGAGTGCAACGAAAGAAGCGTCTTCGTACGGTTCCAGTTCGTTTATGATATATACGGGTGCACCACAGAATACACGTCGCAAGCCAATTGAATCCATGTATATTGAAGAAGGCAAACTTGCCATGCAAGAGGGTGGAATGGAAGATATCGTTGTCCATGCACCGTACATTATTAATCTTGGCTCATACAAAGACAACACGTATAGACTCGCTGTAGATTTCCTTCAGGAAGAGATTCGTCGTACACATGCCATTGGTGTGAAAAACATCGTATTACATCCTGGCGCTTTTACAGATAAAGATGCCCACTATGGGATCGGACGGATCGCAGAAGGTTTGAATGAAGTGCTGGAGGGTGTGAAAGAGACAGATGTGAACATCGCTCTGGAGACCATGGCTGGCAAAGGTACGGAGATGGGGCGTAGTTTCGAAGAGATCGCCCAGATCATCGAGAAAGTAACGTATAACGAGCGCCTCACTGTGTGTATGGATACATGTCACATTCATGATGCCGGATATGATATCGTTAATGATTTTGACGGTGTACTGGAACAATTCGATCGCACGGTAGGACTTGACCGCATTGCCGTAATGCATATTAATGATAGTAAGAATGCTGTGGGTGCGCACAAGGACCGTCATACGCCAATTGGCTCTGGCTGGATCGGGTTTGAGGCGATTAACCGCATCGTCAACCATGAGAAGCTTCAAGGACGTCCATTTATTCTTGAGACACCTTGGATTGGTAAAGAGGCCAAGACACAGCGTCCAATGTATGAGGTGGAGATTGCCCTGCTTCGTGGGGATGTTGCCGGTCGATTCGGCCAGGATTTCCTGACAGAAGTAGAACAGTTGCAACACTTTTTCAAAGGTAAAGAGATTGAGTCTCGTTCGTATATTCTGGATGTGTGGACGTTGCTCAAAAATGATGCCAAAGCCAAAAAGGCAGATCCGCGCGAACCGCTGGAACGCCTCTATGACATGGTGACTGAAGCTGCATTGTTCCCGCATTTGAATGAAGAACAACTGAATCATCGCTTGATTGCATGGCTTGCGGGTTAATCCCGCAGGTCATGGCTTAATTGAAGGAGGAAGAATAACCCGATGGAGATCCACGCTAAACAAGTACGCCCTGATTCTAAAAACCGCGCCGATCGTGCGCGCATGCTTATTTCCTGTCCGGATGGTCCAGGAATTGTAGCTGCCGTCTCTCACTTCCTGCACCAGCATGGTGCAAACATTGTTCAGTCGGACCAGTATACAATGGACCCTGCTGGCGGCATGTTCTTTATGCGGATTGAGTTTGATCTTCCGCAATTGTTGATCAATTTGCCGAAACTGGAAGCTGATTTTGCAGAAGTAGCAAGCCGTTTCCAAATGGAATGGACGCTATCTGCGGTTAGCCGCAAGAAGAAATTGGCTATCTTTGTATCCAAAGAAGATCATTGTCTGGTTGAATTGTTGTGGCAATGGCAGGCTGGCGACCTGGATGCTGATATTGCCCTTGTGGTCAGCAACCATCTGGACATGAAGGACTATGTAGAATCATTTGGCATTCCATATCATCATATCCCAGTTACAGCAGATACGAAGAAAGAAGCGGAACAGCGCCAACTGGACATCATCGGCAACGATGTGGATGTGATCATTCTGGCTCGTTACATGCAGATTATCTCTCCGATGTTCATTGAGCATTACCGCAATCGAATCATTAATATTCACCATTCGTTCCTGCCAGCCTTCGTGGGTGGTAAACCGTATGCGCAGGCGTACAACCGCGGTGTCAAAATTATCGGTGCGACAGCGCACTATGTTACGGAAGAACTGGATGGCGGACCAATTATCGAACAGGACGTGCAGCGTGTAAGCCACGGGGACGATGTAACCGAGCTGAAGCGTATTGGACGTACCATTGAGCGTGTTGTGCTTGCACGTGCCGTGAAATGGCATGTCGAAGACCGTGTTCTTGTTCACGAAAATAAAACCGTTGTATTTTAAGCTCACGCTTTAATACTGTGCAAGGTTGATTCGGAACCACGTAATAGATTATCCAAAAAGCGACCCCAATTCGTTTACGAAACGGGAGTCGCTTTTTTTGTTGTGTTGATATACTTTCCGCACAAGCCAAGCACAATACCAAATAGCAGATGTCCTGCAATCCAATAGAGGATGGCGGACACATCGTACAGGTCTGGCACACGTGATGACAATTGAGAGAGTGGGAAATAGAGCAGGGACGAGACTGTGCCAAGTATAATTCCTTTGATCATAGGGCGGCCTGAATGTCGTATCCACCACACATAGAAGATGCCGATGATAACGGAAACGATGAGATGCAAAGTAAATTCAATAAATTCGGGTAAGGTTGGTGGAAGACCAGGCACAAAATCAATATTCAGCAGCAGGGTATATACTTGTTCGCCTGTGTTGGCCTGAATCATTTTGAGGAAAAATCCCAGGACAACTCCGGATAGAATCCCCGTTAAAATACCGGATAACCAGGGTAATGAGTGTTTTACCGATGTTGATGGGTGAGCAGCAGGATCTGGCATGATCGCGACCTCCTATGATTGACGCATGTACACTGAAAAGTAAACCATAGCCCGATTTTCGAATCCATATTAAGGAACATTATATGTGAATTGAGGATGAATATCTAAAAAATGCATGGTTTTCAGGTTAAAGGTTATACTTCATGCGATGGATTTGCGAGGCTCCTTAAGTCTGTTTTTGGAATTTAGTACCTTGTACAGTACGATTTTTGCTTGATAGGCCAAGGAATATTCATCACAAACAACCGATTTTTCATGAACTTCTAAAAGAAGGTTATGGAAAAGCTTCACGCCAAGTGATACAATACAAAAGTGAATAAGTCAAAATGAAACACTCAAGCGGATTCACTTATTGTGAAATTCGGTTTGCTTGTATGATGAGAGGGATTCGCTTGCGCACCCGACTTATCTAAAGACATGAGGAGGACAAACCATGACTGACAAGAACGAAGCGATTCAAAAGGATGAGAACACTACAATTGACAACCTGTCGATTACTACCGTACGTACTTTGGCGATTGATGCAATTGAGAAGGCAAATTCCGGACATCCGGGTATGCCTATGGGCTCCGCTCCAATGGGGTACCAACTTTTTGCAAAAACGATGACTCATAACCCGGACCACCCAACTTGGGTTAACCGGGACCGTTTTGTCCTGTCTGCAGGACATGGCTCCATGTTGCTGTACAGCTTGCTGCACCTGAGCGGATATGATCTTCCAATGGAAGAACTGAAACAGTTCCGTCAATGGGGAAGCAAAACTCCGGGTCACCCGGAATTCGGACATACTGCAGGTGTTGATGCAACAACCGGCCCACTGGGTCAAGGTATTGCAATGGCTGTAGGTATGGCGATGGCTGAAGCTCAACTGGGCGCAACATACAATAAAGACAAATTCAACGTAGTTGACCACTACACTTACGCAATCTGTGGTGATGGTGACTTGATGGAAGGCGTATCGCATGAATCAGCTTCCCTGGCTGGACGTTTGCACCTGGGCAAACTGATCATGTTGTTTGACTCCAATGACATCACGTTGGATGGTAAATTGGATCTGTCTTCTTCCGAAAGCATCGCGAAGCGTTTTGAAGCTTATGGCTGGCAAGTGCTGCGCGTTGAAGATGGAAACGATCTGCCTGCAATCGAAAAAGCAATTCAGGAAGGTCAAGCAGATACACTGCGTCCTACACTGATCGAAGTTAAAACGGTTATCGGTTACGGTAGCCCGAACAAACAAGGTAAAGGCGGCCACGGCGGTACTCACGGATCTCCACTGGGTGCAGACGAAGCCAAATTGACTAAAGAGTATTACAAATGGGTTTATGAAGAAAACTTCCACGTACCAGCTGAAGTTCGCGATCACTTTGCACAAGTGAAAGATCGTGGTATCTCTGCTAACAAAGCTTGGGACGAGAAATTTGCCGAGTACAAAAAAGCCTTCCCTGAGCTGGCAGCTCAATTTGAAACAGCGATTAACGGCGACCTTCCAGAAGGTTGGGACCGTGATCTTCCTAAATATGCAGCAACAGACAAAGCTCTTTCCACTCGTGTAGCATCCGGTAACGCTCTGAACGGTCTGGCGCACAACGTGCCACAACTGACAGGTGGATCTGCTGACTTGGAAAGCTCCACAATGACTCACTTGAACAACCTGGAGAACTTCACACCTGAAGATTACTCCGGCCGTAACATCTACTTCGGTATCCGTGAATTTGGTATGGCTGGAGCAATGAACGGTATGGCACTGCACAGCGGTGTGAAAGTATTCGGAGGTACGTTCTTCGTATTTACCGATTACCTGCGTCCGGCTGTTCGTCTGGCTGCCCTGATGGGATTGCCTGTAACGTATGTTCTGACTCACGACAGTATCGCTGTTGGTGAAGATGGTCCTACGCACGAACCGATCGAGCAATTGGCATCCCTGCGTATCATTCCTAACCTGACGGTTATTCGTCCGGCTGATGGTAATGAAACTTCGGCTGCTTGGGCTTACGCGCTTGAGAACAAGAGCAACCCGGTTGCACTCGTACTCACTCGTCAAAACCTGCCAATCCTGGAAGGTACCGTTGAAGGTTCACGTGAGAACGTGAAACGTGGTGCTTATGTTGTCTCTGATGCAAAAGATGGCAAAGCGGTAGCACAAATCATCGCTACAGGTTCTGAAGTGCAATTGGCTGTTAAAGCTCAAGCAGCACTTGCAGAGCAAGGCATCCAAGTTCGCGTAATCAGCATGCCAAGCTGGGATCTGTTCGAGAAACAAGACAAAGCTTACAGAGAGTCCGTTCTTCTTCCGGATGTTAAAGCTCGTCTTGCCATTGAAATGGCTTATCCAATGGGCTGGGAGAAATATGTTGGAGATCAAGGTGACATTCTCGGAATCAGCACATTTGGTGCTTCCGCGCCTGGCGACCGTGTTATCCAAGAGTATGGCTTTACAGTGGACAACGTGGTTAGCCGCGTAAAAGCATTGCTGTAATAGAGGTTGTTCAAAAAGTCTGCTTTTGATTACGAAGGATGCCTCACGGCATCATCAGCGTCGAAGATGGGATTCAGCCGAATAAGAAAATGCTTACGGAGTATGTTTCTTTCGGAAACATTGTAGTTGCTCACGTAGTTTTCTCCTACGCTCCGCTAATCCATTTCTAGCTTCATCCCATCTTCTTGGTACTAAAAACCTGACTTTTTGAACACGCAATTAGTTTCATAAACGCTGCTATGGTTGGGAGGGCATCATGCTGTCCTGATCCATGGCAGCAAGTTATTTCCGCAGAACATGGGCGGTGATTCGTTATCGCCCTGATCTGTTTTGCCTTTTGTTTTCATTAACTTCAGGGGAGCGGGTACGCATGTCACAATTCGATCAAGTCAGTGTAGTGAAAGAGGCCAACATTTATTATGATGGTCAAGTAACCAGCAGAACGGTTATTTTGGGGGATGGCAGCAAAGTGACTCTGGGCATCATGCTTCCAGGCAGTTATGAGTTCGGTACGGATTCTCGTGAAATTATGGAGATTCTGTCCGGAGATCTGAAAGTATTGCTTCCCGGAGAAGAAGAGTGGCAAGAGATTCAAGGTCAAGCTACGTTCCACGTGCCTGCCGAATCCAAATTTAAACTGGAGATACGCAGCGTTACTGACTACGTCTGCTCGTACCCGGCGGAATAACATAAGAAGGGTAAGCAGAACCGCAACCTGCGGATTCGGTTTACCCTTTTTACTTCTTGAATTCTAACGACAAAGTTCGAGCTGCAAGCTTGTCAGCCCCGTGGATTTGAAGTATCCTTAAGGCAAGTTGTTTAGAATGGAATACGGACATAATATAAGAGGTTGTTCAAAAAGTCCGCTTTTGATTACAAAGTTTGAACACGCAATATAATCGAAATCAGGAGGTTTTTGAGATCATGGCAAAAAAAGTGACATTTGACTATAGCACGGCATTGCAATTTGTAAATCAGCACGAAGTGGATTATTTCGCAGAACCGATTCGTCTGGCTCACGAGCAGCTTCACAACGGAACAGGAACAGGCTCCGATTATCTGGGCTGGATTGACCTGCCAACGGCTTATGACAAAGAAGAGTTCGCTCGCATTCAAAAAGCGGCTGCCAAAATCCAAAGCGACTCCGAAGTACTGATCGTTATCGGTATCGGTGGATCATACCTGGGTGCACGTGCAGCGATTGAAATGCTGACTCACTCTTTCTATAACAATCTGCCAAAAGACAAACGCAAAACGCCTGAAATCTATTTTGCAGGAAACAATATCAGCTCCACATATGTAACTCATTTGCTGGACCTGGTTGAAGGCAAAGATTTCTCCGTCAACGTTATCTCCAAATCCGGTACAACAACTGAGCCGGCTATTGCATTCCGTATCTTCCGTGCAGCACTGGAAGAGAAATATGGTAAAGAAGAAGCTCGCAAACGCATCTATGCTACAACAGACAAAGCGCGCGGTGCACTGAAAGAACTCGCAAATGCAGAAGGATACGAATCTTTCATTATCCCTGATGATGTAGGTGGACGTTACTCCGTTCTGACAGCTGTAGGTTTGCTGCCAATTGCAGCAGCTGGTATCAGCATCGAAGAAATGATGCAAGGTGCGGCTGACGCATCCAAAGAATACAGCAACCCGAACGTAGCTGAGAATGAAGCATATCAATATGCTGCAGTTCGTAACGCATTGTATCGCAAAGGCAAAGGCACTGAGATCCTTGTAAACTATGAGCCTTCCCTGCACTTCGTGTCCGAGTGGTGGAAACAACTGTTTGGAGAGAGTGAAGGTAAAGACTACAAAGGGATCTATCCTGCATCTGTTGATTTCTCTACAGACTTGCACTCCATGGGTCAATTCATCCAGGAAGGTAGCCGGAATATCTTCGAAACTGTTATCCAGGTTACTGAAGTTGCTGAGCATATCTCAATCAAATCCGATCCGGACGATCTGGATGGTTTGAACTTCCTTGAAGGAAAAACCATGGACTTTGTTAACAAAAAAGCGTTCCAAGGAACACTGCTTGCACATACAGATGGTCAAGTACCAAACCTGATTGTGAACATTCCAGATATGACTCCATATTCTTTCGGATATCTGGTATACTTCTTTGAAAAAGCATGCGGTATCAGTGGCTACCTGCTGGGTGTCAATCCATTTGACCAACCAGGCGTGGAAGCTTACAAGAAAAATATGTTCGCATTGCTGGGCAAACCAGGCTTTGAAGAAGAGAAAGCAGCGCTCGAAGCGAGACTTTCCGAATAATTCATCGGTCTGCTCATATAGTTGAATAAGGTAATGTAAATCTAACCGGGAATCACTGTTTGTGTAAGATGCAGGGTTCCCGGATGTAGATAACCAGGGCAGTTCGTCCGCGTTCGCGCGGTGAACTGCTTTCTTGTAAAATGGACTCAGGAAAAGATCAGAAAGTTGGATTTAGGATGATTGAACGTTATCGCACGGTTCGAGGACCGGGCAATCTGGAAATTGTAATCAAGAAGTCGCGATTTATCGGTCATATTATGCCGGTCACGACAGAGGAAGAGGCTGTTGCCTTCATCGATGAGATCAAGAAAAAACATTGGAATGCAACTCATAACTGCTCTGCATACATGATTGGGGAGCGGGATGAGATCCAGAAGCAATCCGATGACGGGGAACCCAGCGGAACAGCAGGGAAACCCATTCTTGAAGTGATCAAAAATCAGAAATTAAAAAATGTGGCAATTGTAGTTACGCGATACTTCGGGGGAATTATGCTTGGAGCCGGTGGGTTAATTCGTGCTTATACGGATGGAGCTGTAGCAGCCATCGAAGCCGGAGAAGCCATTACCAACGTGCTGCATCGTGAAGTGTTTGTTGAACTGGATTATACGTGGCTGGGTAAAGTGGAAAATGAGTTAAGAAGCCGGGAAGTCCGTACAGGTGAAACTGGATTCACCGATAAGGTTACGTTGACTTGTCTTCCGCCGGATAGTGAAACCGAGGCATTTATAGCCTGGATCACGGATTTGACGCAAGGGCAATCCCGGATCACGGAGGGACAGCGGCTTTATTTTATTGAAGGGGAATAAAATATATGGCTAGAAGAGCAGTCGAACAGGAGTTGTCGAGGGAGCGGATACTGGAGGCGGCGAGGCACCTTTTTATTACCAAAGGATACCGCGCCATTTCGATGCGAAGCATCGGCCAGCATCTGGGCTATAGTCATGGGTCGCTGTATTATCACTTTAAGGAAAAGGCAGAGCTGTTCTATGCCATCGTGGTTGAAGATTTTAATCATCTGGGGCATTTGCTGCTGCAAGCTATGGTCAGGCCGGTTCGTGATGATGTGAGCAAGGTAGAGCACATTATGATGGAGTTTATTCGCTTTGGTCTGGAGAACCCATATCAATACGAAATTATGTTTATGATCAGGGACGAAGAACTGTTGTCTTATTGTCGTACCGAACAGGGACGTTGCTTCGAATTGTTTGCATCGATTATAAGGCAGTATATGAATGAAGAGAACTGTACGGAAGAGGATATTCAAAGAGTACCGCGTACGCTATTTTTGGCTATGCACGGATTCATTTCTTATTACATTCAGGACCGTTTAACGTTTGTGGAGATTGAATCGTCTGCGCTGTCTCATGTCAAAGTGCTGTGCCGCAATCTGGGTCAGCAGCCTGGCGTCCAATAATGGCGCTATTGTTGCACCCCTACACTTCAGGGCGGTGATTTGTCATAACTTTAATTCTTTATAACGTTATCTCGCGAAAGTTAATATGCGCAGCAGACCAAGTCAGGCGGCTCCGACCCGAAATGAGGGTGGACCGCCTGTTTGTGTTTGCAAAAATGAATGAGTAGGTGGCAGGTCTAATGGACCCAACTAGCCTTCCATAATTTTGAGAAAATATTCCCGCTCACGTGGTCCATCGAATTCGCAAAAGTAAATGCCTTGCCAGCGGCCAAGCAGCAGCCTGCCTTCGTGAATAATCACTGTCTGTGATGGCCCTGTTGTAATGGATTTGAGGTGAGAGGCTGTATTACCTTCGGCATGTCGATACTCGGGATGCTCCCAAGGGTAGACTTCGTCCAGGCGCAACAAGACATCGTGTTTTACATCCGGGTCTGCATTTTCATTGATGGCAATACCTGCTGTCGTATGTGGACAGTAGATGAGTACCGTCCCGTTCTGGACCCCGCTACGCTGGACAACCTGCTTCACGTCCCATGTGATATCCTTCATTTCATCTCGTGTGGAAGTGGATATATTCTTCGTATATAACATGTTAAATCACTCCTTAGGATCTCATTTCTTACCCTCGATTGTACCTTAACCACTACATACCAAACAAACCACATATGCAAGGTGAAAGAGCAAATCGCATGATAACGGAGAGGACAGAAATAACCTGAAGTGATTTTATTAATTGATCTCAGATGTGCCCCAATTATATTCAATAAAAGCATTGACGATTAGCACTGCAAACTGGTAAAGTATCAGAAAAGCAAAACCAAGTAGACTAATGGGAATAATATTAAAGCAATATCATCCAACTTAGGAAAAATGTCGTATTGAAGCCAGGAAGACTGCCGACCGGAGTTAAAGCCGGAGGCTGGGAGGGAACGCAGCAATGAATACCGTTCTTCGTCATAAGGGATGGACTTGGGGATTTCGCAGTACCGTATTGTTATATTTTATCGTACTTATTGTACTTCCAATCATCGGTGTGTACGTCAATTCCTTCTCTGAAGGATGGAGCAACTTTGTTCAGAGCATTATGGACCCCATCGCGTGGAAAGCCGTACTGCTGACCATTCGGCTGGCCGTCATTGCCACGCTGATTAATGTGGTTTTGGGCACGATGATCGCCTGGGTTTTGACAAGGTATCGCTTTGTGGGCCGATCGTTTCTAAACAGTCTGGTTGATCTCCCGTTTGCACTGCCAACAGCGGTGGGTGGCTTGATGATTATGCTGCTTTTGGGTCCGGTCAGTGCCATCGGGAAACTGGCAGAATCCATGGGATTTGAGATTGTGTTTCATCAGCCCGCCATTGTTATAGCGATGACCTTTGTCACGTTTCCGTTTGTTATCCGTGCAGTGCAGCCTTTGCTGGAAGAAATTGATCCTTCCGAGGAAGAGGCCTCTTACACAATGGGGGCATCCAAGGCTCGCACGTTCATGCAGGTTATTCTGCCGTCCATGGCACCTGGCATGATCAGTGGGGGGATGCTCGCTTTCTCCAGAGGACTGGCTGAATTCGGGGCTGTTGTGCTGGTGGCTGGTAACATTCCAGGAAGAACACTGACCGCTTCCGTATTTATCTACGGGGAGATTGAAAGTGATAATCCAACGGGAGCCGCCGCTGTATCCGTGTTGCTCCTGACGCTCTCCTTCCTGATCCTCTGGCTGATCAATCTGGTGCAGATGCGGGGGAGAAGACGATGAGACGACTCTTAATCGGACTGACGTTTGCGGTATTTATTGTACTGTTGATCATCCCGCTTGGACGAATTTTTATTGGCGCATTTGAAGACGGGGCAGGTGGATTCCTGAAAGGGTTAATGCGCCCTGAGGCGTTACATGCCTTGATGATGACCGGACTGGTTGTCCTGGTGGTCACCCTGTTAAATACATTGTTTGGCATCATGATGGCTCTGTATCTGGTTCGTGCTGGATGGATGAGTGAACGGATAAAAGGGCTGCTGAACAGCATTGTAGACCTGCCTTATGCCGTATCTCCTGTCATTGGCGGTTTGATGATTGTGTTGATGTTGGGACCTAACAGCATTATGGGTGCTTTTTTTGAAGGGATTGGATTCAATGTGGTCTATGCCTTCCCAGGTATGGTGATTGCAACGTTATTTGTTACCTTTCCACTGATGGTCAGAGAGGTTATGCCTGTCCTGCAGGAACTCGGTTCTCAGCAAGAGGAGGCCGCATCCACACTTGGCGCCTACGGCTGGAGAACGTTCTGGAGTGTGACTTGGCCTTCGATCCGCTGGGCGGTAGTGTACGGTCTTGTCTTGACGGTTGCGCGCTCGCTTGGGGAATTCGGTGCAGTGCTGGTTGTATCCGGTAATATTATGAACAAAACGCAGACCGCAACAACCCTGGTGTATCAGGATGTTGAGAATTTTAATGTAGCTGCCGCAAATGGTGTGGCATTGGTGCTGGTCACCTTCTCCGTCGGGCTGCTGCTTATGATGGAATGGGCCAAGAAGCGAAAGGAAGTGCATTGATATGCATGTAGAAGTCCGTGATTTGAACAAACATTTCGGTGATTTTCATGCGGTAAAAGATGTCTCATTCGATATTGCCAAAGGCCATCTGATCGGTCTGCTTGGACCCAGCGGAGGTGGAAAAACGTCCATTCTGCGGATGCTGGCTGGTCTGGAGAATCCGGGTTCCGGAGAGATTCGATTTCATGGAAAAGTCGTGAACCATCTTCCTCCACAGGAGCGGGGCATCGGATTTGTATTCCAGAACTATGCCTTGTTCAAACATATGACGGTATTTGAGAATATCGCCTTTGGACTCAAGGTCAAGAAGACGCCAAAAGCCCAGATTCGTGATCGGGTGATGGAACTTGTTGAACTGACCGGGTTAAAAGGTTTTGAACAGCGCTATCCGCATCAGCTGTCTGGTGGGCAGCGTCAGCGTGTGGCTTTTGCCAGAGCACTCGCCCCGGAGCCACAGCTGTTATTGCTGGATGAACCGTTCGCGGCTATTGATGCGAAGATCCGTCAGGAACTGCGTTCATGGTTACGGGAGCTAATCGAGCGAGTGGGAATCACTTCGATCTTTGTAACGCATGACCAGGATGAAGCAATTGAAGTCGCGGACGAAATTATGATTATCAGCCAGGGTCGTCTGGAACAGAAGGGCACACCTTGGGATATCTACAAAAAGCCGCAGACACCGTTTGTCGCTACATTTATCGGGGAGTCTACAGTTGTGGAGGATGCTTCCCAGCTGAAAGGATTCGAACATGCCGTTGAGGGTGAACATACCAAAGCGCTTATTCGACCGGAGTATATTGAGATCGGCTTGAAAAATGAGTTCACCATGTTGTCTGCAACGGAAAAAGGTACAGTCAAACATCTTCATTTCCGCGGCAGTGAATGGATGGTAGAGGTTGACGTACAGGGTCACAAGTTAATCACCTATCGTTCCCTGGAGAAAACAACACTGGAGATTGGTCAACAAATTCGCGTCCTTGTACACCGTGCATACCTGTTCAATGACTCCAACAGTTGGGTGGTTGAGAACCGACTGAAGGAAGATCCGATGCCGGTGATGATTTAGATCAAGTGGAAGAAGGGGGCTGCCCATGCAGACGAGGAAGAAGAAATTCATACTTTTATATGTTGCCCTCATGCTTCTGCTCGTCTGCATGACCGCTGGATGCAGCAAGCAGGAGGAGTCAAGCGAACAGAAAGAGCCATCTGGTACCGATTCATCCAATACGCTGGTGATTGGTGCCTATAGTGTGGCAAAAGACGCTGTAGGCGAGTTGCTGCCCAAGTTCCAGGAGGAGTGGAAGGCAAAGACCGGACAGACGATTAACTTCCAGGAATCCTATGAAGCTTCGGGTACACAGGCCAGAGCCATCGTTGGTGGATTCGAGGCTGATGTGGCCTTGCTCGCGATGGAGAGTGATATCGAGAAGCTGGTCAAAGCCGATCTGGTTAGCTCCGATTGGAAACAGACCCCTAATGAGGGCATGATCACCCGTTCGATTGTTGTTCTGGGTACAAGAGCAGGCAACCCGCTCGGAATTCATGATTTTCAGGATTTAACCAAGCCGGGAGTGAAGGTGCTCTACCCTAATCCAAAGACATCCGGGGGCGCACAATGGGACATTAATGCCATCTACGGTGCTGGATTGAAACTGTCGGAGGAGCAAGAGGGGAAGAAAGATCCTGCCGCAGCCAAGGCTTTTCTCGAACAGGTACATCGTAACGTTGAATCATTGGACAAGAGTGGGCGTTCTTCGATGGCGGCATTCGAATATGGTGTGGGTGATGTAATCGTCACGTATGAAAATGAATTGCTTGCCCGGATTGCCAAAGGTGTAGATTATGACATCGTCATTCCGAAAAATACGATCCTGATTGAGAACCCGGCAGTTGTGGTGAATAAATATGCCGATAAACATGGGAATCGTGAACTGGCAGAAGCCTTTATCGCATATCTGCGTACACCGGAAGCACAGCGCATTTTTGCCAAGCATGGTTTTCGTTCAGTAGATCCGGATGTATTTGCACAGACCGAGTCCACATTCCCAACGCCTGAAGGATTATTTGATATCAACTATCTGGGTGGATGGGACGAGGTACGCAGTACGTTGTACTCCAAACGCGGTGTGTGGTATCAGGTGCTCGCAGGAATATGATATGAGTATTGCTGGAGTAATCGAATAGGTAACCGAGCATATGGATACTAAACCTTCATTTCAATGGAAGTAGAGATGGAGGTTTTTTACTGCCAAAAGGTTATAATAGAGGTATACTGAATCATGATTGTTACATAGTACTAGCAGGAAGGTGTGAGTTGGATGAATGCAGAGATCAAATTATCCCAAAGTACAGCAATTCGACTGGAGCAGGCCCGCGGTAAGGGGATGCCTGAGGAAGAAATATTAAAAGCCATTCAAGCCAAAGACGTTTCCGCTTTTGACGCCGTGTCTGAAGAGGAATACCGATATAACGAATTTTTCTCGTATGCGGACGAGCATGGTGAAAATCTGGAGGCAGCAGTGAAAGACGGCTACCGGATTACATTTAACACGCGTGGTGGACTCGGAATCTGGTTGGAGAAGGCCTTTAAGGTGCAGCCAGAGAAAGACTTCACGGTGGGTGAAGGTATAGTAACCGGATTACAGTTGAAACCGGAGCAGGCAGAGGTGCTGGCGAAGCGGCTTGCATCGAACTGGGTCATTACAGAATCGAAGGATGTACCTGCGGGTCAGGAACTGACTTTGAAGCTGCGGGCACTGGTTTAATTCTAGCGTTGGGTTAATGTGACTCGAATCAGTCGGTCATGGCCTGTGAAAAAGGTAAGGCCTGCTCTTCATATGGGCGACCCGCATATAAGGTTGCCTCACATGCTGACGAAGCGTAAGCTCCCAAATGGAGCAAAGCATGGAATTAAAATCTGACGGTAAACAGTCAGACCACGGACTGTCCCGAATTGCAGTGTAGAACTGCAGCGGGATGGTCTTTTTTTTGCAAAAACAGGGGTGGACGATTACAATTTACATATCATTAATTCAGGGGGAATGCGGATTGAATCAGCTAACATTTCTGGGCACTGGCGATGCGATGGGCGTTCCACGTGTGTATTGTGATTGCGACGTATGTACAGAGGCAAGGCTTACGGGAGAAAATAAACGGAAACGCTCTTCTGTTCTGATTGACGGTGGTAGGGATGGTGCGAGTGAACAGTTCATGATTGACTGCGGACCAGACTGGAGATCACAGATGGAGGATCAGAGATTGCGTATGGTGCATACGCTGCTCATTACGCATGCCCATTTTGACCATATTGGAGGATTGCCGGAATGGGCAGATGCGTGCCGCTGGTTGGGTGTAAAGGGGCGTTTGTATGCACCACGTGAAGTAATTGCCACCATTCAGGGACAGTTTCCCTGGTTGGGTCGTCATATGGACTTTCTGGAAACGGATGATGATATTGAACTCGGCGGCTGGAAGGTGCATTCCTGGAAAGTCTGCCATGGACATAACGGATATTCGTACGCATATCGGCTGGATCGAGGTGGGTATAGCTGGGTGTACTGTTCAGATGCCATTGACCTGAAGCCATCCGAAAAAGAGCCGTTGCACGGACTGGATCTGCTGGTGATTGGAACGAGCTTTGTGCATGAACTTGCGGAATTCTCAACACGTTCCGTGTACGATATGCGTGAGGCGCAGGATCTGCTGCGGGAACTGAAGCCAGGTCATACCTATTTTACACATATGTCTCATGACGTAGATGTACGGCAGAATTATAATCTGGATCAAGGCATTACGATTGCCCTTACCGGGATGAAGGTGCCGCTTGGAACATTAAAGCTGGAAACGAATGCGTAACCCAACTTAACTAGCGTAATAAAATAAATTCAGAAGAGCGTATCCTTTACAAGGGGTTCTTCGTTTACATAGTGTAAGTCAAAATCAATCAGGAACCAGCAAAGGGGGGCCCCCAAGATGGCCTTTGTGAAGTCCGTGGATTGCAGAATCAACAGACCACATGATGATGGTAAACAAGATAAATTCGATATTGAATTCAATGGCAACGACAGAAAAAATCAATTGAACCAAAGCATTCATGCCGTATTACCCGATCTGATGGGTTCGTTGTATGCGTATTGTTTATCTCTGACGAAATCAGTTCCAGAGACGGAGGATTTGGTTCAGGAGACCTGTCTCAAAGTATTGTCGTCGAGAGTGGTTGGAACTTCCGGGATGAATAAAGATATAAACTGGGAAGCTTATCTGATCCGTATTGCACGCAACAGCTGGATTGATATCTTACGCCAGCGGGAGAGATTAGCCTATAAACTGGATAGCTTGAAGCCGTTCCTGCACGAGATGGAGGAGGAAAGGCGATTCGAGGAATTGGAGTCTGCCGTTCAACTCTTAATAAATGAGCTACCACCGTGGCAGCGAGTGATATATGTATTACGTGAATTAATGGGTTACAAGGCGGCAGAGACTGCGGAAATGTTGGATACGACAGAAGGCGCTGTGAAAGCGGCATTAAGTCGAGCCCGCTCTGCCATAGCTGAAGTGAGGCACAGGTTGAAACAATCAGACGGTGAATTGCAGTATGAGGAGGGCACAGTGGTGGACAATCGGGAGGAACTGCGCAGTTATCTGCTGGCATTTCGTAATGGAGATACAGCTCAAATCATTGATCTGTGCCTGAATCGTTCGGATGATCCGATGGCTGTGGCGGGGACGATTTTGCAGCAGACTTTGCCGTCTCCATCCTTGCAGCCAATGATGTACGGGTACTCCACTTCTGGTATGAACTCGATGTTGTATGGAGGCGGGTACACGGTCAACATGGTTGCCTAAACCGAGGAGGCGACATATATGAATGTAGTGCCGTATGTAGTGGAACAAACCGCTCGCGGAGAGCGGAGTTATGATATTTATTCACGTTTGCTCAAAGACCGGATCATTATGGTGTCCGGAGAGATTGAGGATCAGATGGCAAATGCCATCGTGGCCCAGTTATTGTTTTTGACTGCAGAGGACCCGGAGAAGGACATCCAGATGTACATCAACAGCCCTGGTGGGTCGGTGACCGCGGGATTTTCGATCTATGACACGATGCAATTTGTTAAGCCGGATATCTCCACGATCTGTACAGGTATGGCGGCAAGCTTTGGTACGATATTACTGGTGGGTGGAACCAAAGGCAAACGTATGGCGCTGCCCAACAGTGAGATCATGATCCATCAGCCACATGGCGGTACGCGGGGGCAGGCGTCGGATATGTTGATTCATGCTAACCGCATCATTCAGCATCGTCAGCGCCTTAACAAGCTGTTAGCCGACCATACAGGGCAGTCGATTGAGCGGATTGAGAAGGACTCGGATCGAGATTATTTCCTGACCGCTGCTGAAGCAGTCGAATATGGATTGGTGGATAAGGTCATATCCAGCTCATAACAGTATCCCGGAAGGTCATGTGACCTTCCGGGCTTGATTAATCAAGAGGACGAACAGGAAACTGACGTCCTCTTTTTTGTCGTCCAGATTAGCCAGTCCACGTCTATGGAATGATTCAGAATGAGAACAATCTGAAATAAGGATTGACCATCGGTAGGTATAGTGTGTATATTATATATACACACTATACCTACTGAAAACTATTTAACATCAATGAGGTGAGGAAAGATTAACATTTTAATATCGAACGCTTCGAGCGATCCGATCTATATGCAGATTTTAACTCAGATCAGACAGAGCATCTTGAGCGGAGAATTGGTTGCTGGAGATAGTCTCCCCTCCATTCGGCAGCTCGCCAAGGATCTGCAAGTCAGTGTTATTACAACTAAACGTGTCTATGAAGAGCTGGAGAAGGAGAAACTGATCGATTCAGTTGTAGGAAAAGGGAGCTTTGTATCCGGAGCCAATCAGGACTTTATTCGAGAACGGCGGATGAAACAATTGGAAGAGAAGATGCTCGAAGTGATTCGTGAGAGCAGAGAACTGGGCATGAGTTCACAGGATGTAATCCATCATCTTACATTGTTGGTTGAGGAGGAATAAGCATAATGAACGCTATTGAATTACGTAATGTAACCAAAACGTATCCCTTATTTAAAGTAGATAATGTATCTCTTGATGTGAAAAAAGGATATATCACGGGACTTATTGGTCCGAATGGGGCGGGAAAGAGTACTTTGATCAAAATGATCACGGGTCTGATCCATCCCGATAAGGGGAGCCTCAAGACATTGGGCAGTGAGATGCCCAATCAGGAAGTTGACATCAAGCAGCGCCTTGGCATTGTGTCCGATGAATGCTTTTATTATGAGCATCTAACGATCCGGGAGATGACACAAATGATTGCTCCTTTTTACACCAAATGGGATAATAAAGCGTTCAATGACTACTTGGATCAGTTCGAACTGTCTCCCAAAAAGAAAATCCAGGATCTGTCCAAAGGTATGAAGATCAAGTATTCTCTCGCCGTAGCTTTGTCGCATGAAGCAGATTTGCTGATTATGGATGAACCAACATCCGGGCTTGACCCTGTATTTAGGAGGGAACTGCTCGATCTTCTTGCGGATATGATACAGGACGAAACAAGGTCCATTATTTTCTCGACACATATTACGACCGATCTGGAACGTATTGCAGACTACATTACGTTTATTCATCAAGGAAAACTGGTGTTTAATGAAGCCAAAGATGATGTGCTGGAAAGGTATACGATTGTAAAAGGGGATACGAGTCTGCTTGATTCCGACATTCGGAAACATTTCATCGGAATACGAGAGACAGCCATTGGTTTTGAAGCATTGTCGGATCATAAAGCAGAGGCCGAACAGTTATTTGGCAGGTTTGCTCTTTTACAAAGACCCACGTTGGAAGACCTCATTTATTTTACGGCGAAGGGAGGACGCAAATATGCTTAACCTACTTCGTAAAGACTTCTCATTGTACTGAAAAGTTCACTATGGACGATTGGGTTATACCTGGTGGTGTTTAGTCTTGCATTTATACCAAAGAGTGAAATGTCAATGTATTTTGTAGGCATCTACACAGCCTTTGGTTCGGTCATGCTGGCAACTATGATTGATATCAAGAACCATAATCATAATTTCCTGGTCACGCTCCCGGTTAGCCGCAAACAGATTGTGAAAGCCAAGTACCTCTCTGCTATAGTCTATACATTTTTCGGGGTGCTCGCGTCGTACGGAATTCACGAGCTTGTGAACCTGAATTATCCTGAACTGAACAAACCGAATTATTCACTTATGGATATTGCCATTTCCGTAGGCATGGTGCTTGTGCTAGTCTCCATATACATGCCTCTATTCTACGGACTTAGCAAAAAAGGGGCAGGCATCATCAATGCGATATTCATGGTCTGTATGATTATACTGGCGCAACCCGTTGCGTACCTCATGAGTATGGCCAACGAGAACGGCATGATTACCACAACGACAATGGCATTGGTTTCTGTAGGCATAATAGGTTTGTTTGTAGTGTCTTATCTTATTACGATCCGCCTGTTTGCAAGAAAAGACCTTTAAGCACAGAGCGGGTGCAGGTAGAGAATATAGAACACCAAAAGTAAAGTCGCCACAAGGCGACTTTTTTTGATGTAGCGGGGCCAGCGGCAAATTGCACTTGAAAGTTTTCGGAGTGGCTTCTGTTCTAGGAAATCCAAACCTTATATTTCTTTGGCCAGCGTAATAAGCCTGCTCATCCCTTCCCGAATCTGCTGCTCATGTGCATAAGAGAAGGACAGGCGCAGTTTGCGACAGGCTGAATTATCCGAAGAATCAAATACGGTTCCGGGTACAAAGGCAACGGATTGTTCCATGCATCGGTGAAGCAGTCTTCCGGTATCCACACCCTCAGGAAGCTCTACCCAAAAGTTGAGTCCGCCCTCCGGCCGGGTCCACGTCCAGTCCGTTTCCAGCAGACACTGTTCCATTACTTCCATCCGTAGCTGGATGGCGGTCCGCAGCTTGGATAGATGCTGATGCATACGTTCTGACTGAAAATAACGGAGAAAAAGCTTCTGGTTCAGAAGGGGCGATCCGTTATCTGTCAGTGATTTTACAGCCTGTAGTCCTGGCATGAAACGCTGACGGCATATGATGGCTGCAATCCGTAGCCCGGGTGCAACATACTTGCTGTAACTGCGGATGTACAGGGTGTGTCCTGTGGTGTCGTAGGTGAAAATGGGTGCAGGAGGTTTCTCCTTAAAATAGATATCATAGGTGCTGTCGTCTTCGAGCAGAAAACATCCATACTGTTCTGCAAGTTCGGGTAACTGCTTACGCTGTTCTACTGGAACATTAAGGCCGGTTGGATTCTGAAAGGTCGGTGTCATATAAAAGAGGCGTGGCTTCTCACTCTTCATCAGATGTTCGATCTGCTCCAGATCATACCCGTCCGAGTGAATATCCGTAAAGATCAGACGAGCACCTTGTTTGCGGAAAATCTCCATTGCTGGTCCATACGTAGGCCGTTCCATCAACACCCGATCCCCGGGTTTGACCAGCGTCCGCGAGATGACGTCAATCGCTTGTTGGGCCCCCGAAGTAATGAGCACCTCGTCTGCAGAGAGATAGAAGCGTTCTTTTTTCGTTAGATGGCTTGCCAGCGCACTACGCAATTCCAGATCTCCCTGAATCGTGGAGTACGTTCCGAGCAGACGTGGATATTGGTCCAGCAGATCACGCATCAGTTCTCCCCAATACCGATTGGGAAGCAGGGCGGGATCAATCAGTGATTTGGAGAACTGGAGTTCAGCTTCAAGCGACTGTACACGTGCGAGGGAGTCCCAATGCAGCCAGGCAGACACGGCGGGATCATCCGCCTGATCCGTTACTGAGAATGGAGTTGCTGGACTGACATAATAGCCGGACTTGTCCTTCACATAAACATTCCCACGTTCTTTTAACTCCTGATAGGCTTTGAAAACAGTCAGACGATGTACGCCGAGTAGCTCGGACAGGCTTCGTACAGATGGCAGCTTTTCATGTTCTGCCCACTCTCCCGCTTCTATACGTACAACGAGATAATGGATTACTTGCTCATATAGTTTCAGGCTGTTATCTGTCATCATCATGGTTCTGCCCACCCGGCTCACACTCCTTTTGAACTCTATTGTAACAGCTAATAGGCGACAACTGTTCTGTTTTGTTCATTCTGTTCTGTAGACCATGAGATATGATGAAGAACAGACAAAGGAGTGGTTATCATGGTGGGGATTGCATTTACGGTCATGTGTCTTATTTTCGGTACAACATTTCTGGCTATTAAAATTGGAGTAGAGGCAGGCATGCCGCCTTTTCTGTCAGCCGGATTGCGATTTGTAATCGCGGGAGCGCTGATGTTTGCATGGATGTGGATGAAGGGCAAAGTGAGCTGGTCACTCCTGTTCCGCAAGGAGATGTTGTTAACGGGAGCGGGGCTGACCTTCGGCACCTTTGCCACATTATATTGGGCTGAACAGCATGTGAGCTCAGGTGTGGGTGCCATTCTGTCAGCGACAGGGCCGCTGATGATTATGTTGATGCAGACGGCGCTGTTACGGCAAAAAACATCTGCCCGTATGATTACAGGCTGCCTGATCGGGTTCACCGGTGTGGTTCTGGTTGTGCTGCCAGGTGTATCGCTTGGTGCAGGTTCTCTATTCATGTGGGGTTGTATCGCGGTACTGGTGGGGGAAGTTTGTTATTCAGCAGGTGCATTGTACTCCAAAAAGGTCATTCATCAGTTCAAGGAGGCTAGTCCTGTAGCAATTAATGCGGTGCAGATGATGTATGGGGGATTGCTGTTATCCCTGCTCTCAGCCGGAACGGAATCGTGGAATATGTCTGCTCTGGACTGGGTGCCTGCCGTCTCGTCGGTGATCTATCTGACTGTCATCGGCTCCATGGTGGGGCATAGTCTGTTCTATTGGATTATGTCGCGTACCAACCCATTGTTTCCAGCAACATGGTTATACATTTCACCACCCATTGCGGTAGGGCTTGGTGCTGTTGTCTATGGTGAGCATGTCAGCTGGGTTACATGGATCGGTGTAGTGCTTGTCGTTTCAGGTCTGCTGGCGATGAATGAGAAGGTGAGCGGCTGGTTGAAGAAAAGAAGTCGTTCGAGGATGACAGTGCAGGCTTCCGAATCTGTTTTAAAATAGGTAAAGTTTGAAGGTATGCAGCTCAAGCTCAAAATCAGCCCTTGATTTTAGGTTGAGCTGTTTGTTATTCCATCATGATGTTCTCGTTAACCAGTAGGTAGTAATATTCATCCATCTGTTCTGCCGTAACATTTTCTTCGAAATGTTGTATCCACCACGTCACAAGTAAACGAATCACCCCCGAGTGAAACTCGGCTACAAGTTCTATGGGAAGTGAAAATTGTTTACCTCTTCTCTTCAATTCCAGAAAATCTCGTCTGAATATCTCTCCGATATAATGTATGAAAAAGTTGTTAAACCCCTCATCCTTCTGCTGGTTCTGCACGATAGTCTCCAGTACATTTCCGAACAGAATTTTAGATACGCTTTGCAAAGGCTGCTGTAGCCGATCTTCTACATTGATGTGTAAATAATCCCGAAGGACCCAAGTTAGGGTGGAGGACAGTAGAGCAAATTTATCCTTGAAATGTTTGTAAAACGTTGTTCGGTGAACCATAGCTTTGTCACATATTTCATTAATTGTGATGTTGCTGAATAGCTGGCCTTTCTCACATAACAGATCGAGAAGCGCCATCGTTAACAATTTATGAGTTCGGGTAACTCTCAAATCCACCTTTTTATCAATCATTTTCATCTACATCATTTCCTTATTGTAGTTTAGCTATATAGTATCCTGATATTGATTCTTACTTGATGCGAGATTCCAAGTGTATATTGGTATTATAAGTAATTTTTTGATAGGGCTACAAGTGTAGATAAAATATGATGGATTAGAGAGGATGAAGTGGCAATGTCCGATATGAAAAAAGCTGTGGTAATTGGGGCAGGTATTGCAGGGTTAATCACTGCAAGGATGTTATCTGATTATTATGATGAGGTATGTATCATTGAGCGAGATGAATTACCTTCTGAGCCGGCGAATCGGCAGGGTGTGCCTCAATCCTTTCATCCACATCGTGTATTACCGCGCGGCGGACTCATTCTGGAACATTACTTTCCCGGATACAATGATGAATTGGTCGCGCTTGGTGCCATTCCTTCACATGAAGAGAAAATTGTGATTGCCAATCGCTACGGTACTTTAGTCAATAAAGCGAATGCTGCTTCCTCATTCAAAATTGCATCGAGCAGCAGAGCCCTGCTGGAATGGGTATTGCGTCAGCGAGTCCAGAGCATAGATCATATAAGCTTCTTAACGAGTACGGAAGTTACCGGGTTAATGGCATCAGAAGATCAGCGTTCGATTACAGGCGTGTATACCAAAGAAAGAGGTCGGGATAATCGGGAAGCAATGCTTGCAGCAGATATGGTTATTGATGCCGCGGGACGTTCTTCCAAATTGATCAGATGGCTTGAACAGATAGGGTTGTCCGTGCCTGAGCCGGAAGTGCTGAAGGTGTCTCTTGGTTACAGCACCCGCTATTATAAGATACCATCCTCTATTCAAAATGACTGGGGAACGGTGATAACAGAGTCCGATCCTGTGCAAGGAACTCGTGCAGGCATGTTGTGGCGCATTGAGAATGATATCGCTGGACTATTACTGTTCAACGCAGGAGGAGATGAATATCCTCCAACTCATCCGGATGAGTTTCAAGAGCAAATCAAACATCTGTTTGCTTCGGATGAAATCGTAGCATTGGCAGACCAGTTGGAGCCTTTTCAAGGGCCGCGGGGATACCGTATTTCCGAGTCTGTCCGTCAACATTTTGAACTGATGGAGAATTGGCCCTCCGGATTACTCGTCCTTGGCGATGCATTTTGCAGCTTCGATCCGATCCATGGCCAAGGCATGACGGTTGCTGCAATTGAAGCCGAGACCATAGCGAAATGTTTGGATGAGCAGCGAATGTATCCTGAGCCGCAGTTTGAGCGCCAAGTGCTGCTTCGTATGCAGCAGGCGATTGAACCGGCCTGGTGGCTTAGTTCTGTGGCCGATCTGCGCTGGAAAGGGGTCGAACATGTAGGGCCTTCCCGAATGAAAGGGGTTGCGTTTGCTCAGAAATATATAAACTTGTTTACTAAGCAGGCGATGAAAAAGGCAAGTCAGGAACATAATAAACATCTCTTTTTTACTCAGTTCCTGATGAATGCTCTAATCCTTCCTCCAAGTGAATACTTTAAAGGTGAAATCCTGAACATGATCCTGAACGACAATGGTTCCGAAGAAGAAATGGAGTTAAGGGCAGAGCTTGGTGTCCAAGATCCCGAGCTGTTCCAGCAAAGAATAGATGAGATCATTCCGTCATTTCAACTGGAATCTGATGGGCAAATCAAGAAACTGTTGGAGTCTTTCCAGCATGCCATGAGCAAGTAAGAGACAATGAATCGTGGTGCGTGAAAGTAGGCAAAACATGAAACGAATAATTTTAAATTTCATAGCTAGCATTTTAATCTCATTTATTGTATTTTTTATTGTTTTGTTTTTTGCTGATGTCCCAGATACAAATCGTGTCATCTTATCTATGGCGATTACGATTTCACTACAATTATCCTTGATTACCGCATTGTTGCTCTCAAAACATAAAAAATAAGAGAGAAATATACCTAATATAATCGTTTAAATAGGATAATGAACATATTTTTAAAATCAAAAAAACAGCCCTGCACGGCGAAATTCGCCGACTGGGCTGTTCGTTGATCTTAATTACTCTGCGTTCAGTACAAACTTCTCAATAACCTCTTTTACGCCGTCTTCGTTATTACTTGCCGTAATGTAGTCCGCCAGCTCTTTCAGCGCAGGAATGGCATTCCCCATCGCTACACCAAGACCAGCAACTTCGAGCATCTCATGGTCGTTCCAGGAGTCGCCGATGGCAATACACTCGCTGAGCTGGTGACCGAAATGGTCAGCCAGGAAGGTCAGGGCATGGCCTTTAGTTCCTTCATTGTGCATGATCTCCAGGAAGTAAGGTTTGGACTTCGTGATATGCACTTGAGGTCCGAGCAATTCACGCAGGTCAACGGCAACCTTATCCAAGTAGTCAGGCTCATCAATAATAAGCAGCTTTGGTGTTTTTTGTTCGATCACTTTGATGAAATCAGATTCGATGTAATATTGGGTGCCGTTTAATTTGGCATAATCACGCAGCTTGTCGTTTTCCTCACGCGCATACAGCTTGTCGTCAATATATGTTTGAAGGTGGAGATTGTTCTCCAGGCAGTAATCATACAATTTGCGGGAAGCTTCCTGTGGAACATAACGCTCATAGAGGACTTTTTCGTCCAGCAGGTTTTTCACCAATGCGCCTTGATACGTAATAATCGGCACGTTAAGTCCGGTTTGACGAGCAAGCGCTTGTGCGGAAGCATAAGCACGTCCAGTCGCCAGCGTTACAGTTACACCATGGGCAACCGCTTGTTCCAGTGCAGTCTGTGTAGCAGGGGTTACTTCCTTGTTGTCGTTGATCAGTGTGTCATCAATGTCGATTGCGATTAATTTGTAGGTCATCTGTGTTTCTCTCCTTTTTTTATCTGTATCTATCTGGTATCTATACCCGACTTAATCTATATCAGTTCAACTAAACGTTTTACACGAGAACGGAGAGGACAGAAAAAAACTGAAGAAGCGGAGCGTTCGCCTGAAAGCTTTCTGAAAGAAAGCTACATCGGAAGCATAAGCTATCACCGGATTTTCCCTTTGAAGAAGGGAATCAAAAAAATCTGGGGATAACAGCGATCGGAAGGTTATTCTGTCATCGGAGTGGCAGGTGTAAACATTCTTGGGTTGAACTTATATACCTACTCTTCTAGGAAAACAAGGCCGATAAACTCTTCCAGCTCAAGGTTGCCGAAGTAATGTTTTACATCCAGGCCCTCAAGTGCAGTACGCACCTCGGATTCCTCATACCGCTTGCCGCGCAGCATATCTTCGATATCCGCCACATCGCCTACACCGAAGAAGTCGCCAAAGATTTTGATATCTTCGATGCGTCCATCCTTGATGTTCATGCGCAGATCGATGATGCCAACAGGGAATTTGCGAGTGTGCTTCACATTGCTTTCCGGAGACAAGCCATAGTTCCAGTCCCAGTTGTTATATCGCTCAGCGGAGATTTCTTTGATTTTGTCCCAGTCTTTGTCAGTGAGCGTGTACTGTGGAACGTCCTTAGGCTCCATCCGGAAAATGTGACGTAACAGCTCATCGCGGAACTGCTCAATCGTCAGGTTGGTGTCAATCAGATCCCGTATGTTGGCGACCCGGCTGCGCACGGACTTGGTGCTCTTGGATTTGAATTTCTCGGGATTGACGTTCAGGGAAGCCTGAACATGCTCCAAATTCAGATCAAACATCAATGTGCCATGACTGAACATGCGCCCACGTGTGGAAAACTGGGCGTTGCCCGAAATTTTCTTTTCGCCGACTTGCAGATCATTACGCCCGGTCAACTCGGCATTTACACCAAGCTCATGCAAAGCTTCAACCACAGGCTGGGTGAACTTGCGGAAATTGTGGAAGGATTGACCGTCATCCGCTGTAATAAAACTGAAATTCAGGTTGCCCAGATCGTGATATACCGCTCCGCCTCCCGAAAGACGACGAACCACCTGGACACCGTTATCCTGAACGTACTCGATATTAATTTCTTCAATCGTATTTTGATGTTTTCCGATGATAATCGACGGACGGTTGATGTAGAACAGCAGATAGCTGTCATCCTCCATCGGCAGATGTTTCAGAATGTACTCCTCAATGGCAAGGTTTACAGAAGGATCTGTAATGCCCTGGTTGTCTACAAACAGCATGGTCATTCCTCCATTAATGTATGTGAGGGATTGCTAGTCCCTTATGTAGTGAACCTTGTATATCAAAAGGAACCGAAATTCCTCTTCTATTGTAAACGAATTATGGTTGGGACACAAAGAAAACAGGATTGACCCACACCTCCCGTGCCATCCATAATAAAAAGGACATACAGAAAGGATGACGGAAGAATGACCGGTTATATCGAAGTGTTCGGACATGGCGGGGACGTGGAGACGGCTGCGTCACGATTTGGGAGAGAAGCCGCTGATTTTCTGGATTTCAGTGCCAACATTAATCCGCTCGGTCCGCCCAGAGGGGTGCTGAAGGCTATACAGCAAGGATTACAGTCGGTGATTCGGTATCCCGATCCGGGGCATCGGGGATTCAAAGCACTGCTGAGCGAGCGTCTTGGTGTGATGCAGGAGCAGATTTCTGTGGGCAACGGTGCAGCCGAAAGTATGGCGCTCATTCTGCTGGGGCTTGCCCCGCGCAAGGTGGGTACGGTGGAACCTGGATTCTCGGAGTACCGCGCGTTGGCACGACAATTCGGTGCCGAGGTTGTGCATACGGAGGGCAGAGAAGAGCTGGCGTGGCGAGCGGAACCCGAGGAGATCGAGCAGCTCATGGAAAAGGTAGACTTGCTCTTCCTTGGCCAGCCCAACAATCCAAACGGTGTACAATATCCGCTTGAGGTATTGCAAAGGCTTGCCAGCAAAGCGGAAGAAACGGGAACTGTAATCGTTATTGATGAGGCATTTATGGATTTTATTCCGGTAGCCCGGCGCCAGTCCCTGGCAGCACATCTGAATGACTATCCAAATGTGATCATCATTCGCTCGATGACGAAGTTTTATGCCATTCCGGGCTTGCGTCTCGGATATGCTTTGGGCCGTGCCGAATACATTCAGGCGATGACGAAGAAACAGGTGACCTGGAGTGTCAACGGTCTGGCGCTCATGGCAGGGGAAGCCTGTCTGCGCAGCGGAGAACGGTACGAACAGGAGACCATAGCACAGATCACGCGGGAACGGGAGCGTCTCATCGAAGGACTGAAGGCGTACGGATGTGCGGTGACACCGGGAGAGGCGAATTTTATTTTGGTACGTGTGCCGGCCCCTTGGACAGCAGCATCAATGCAGGAGGCGCTGGGCCGAAGGGGCATCCTGATTCGCAGCTGTGCCATGTATCCGGGGCTTGACGAAGGTCATGTACGTTTTGCGGTCAAGGATGCAGACGCCAATGCTACATTACTCAAAGTGCTGGGCGGCGTGCTGGAAACCAAGGGATATCCAAATGTCGATCAGTCCTCCATTCATGAATCAAGTCAGCAGGAGCAGGCGAAAGATTCGGAACAGGCACAGGGAGGGAGGCGGTCGTGACACTCCCGTTTTATAACTACTTTGCGAATGGAGAAACAGGCGAGAATGAATATGCCTCCTCTTCCTGGCCGGGACTGATCATATCTGCACATGAACGACATATCAAAGCACAGAACCCAAGGGCTGCCCAAGCGCTGTCGAGTGCAGTGTATGGCGGAGGGATGCTTGAACTGGATCGCATATTTAACATCTATGTGGACAGGCATTACCGCTGTGATGATCCGCCGCGTGATATCGAACAGGCGCTGAATGAATGGCATGAGCCGCGGGATCAATGCGCCGGATTATTGACGGCCGTAAGGCTGGAGCATACCTCCATTCAGGAATATACAAGTGATGAATTTGGTCTTCTGTGCTGTACCACTGCGGGTGTATCGAATGCAGCACGCGCGGGATCGGAGAGAACGGTATTTGATACGGTGGGAAATAAGAAGATGTCTTCCGGTAGGGAGCCCTCTGCTCCTTCAGCACGGAATCTAACGATTCACCCCTATGTCCCAGGTACAATTAACATCATGCTCTGGTTGAATGGACGAATGACCACCGGGGCGATGGTGAATGCGGTACAGACGGCGGTGGAAGCCAAAGCGGCCGCGTTGGCGGATGCGGGTGTTCTGGATTCGGAGAACGGGTTGCCCGCCACCGGCACCACAACCGATGCCATTGTGTTTGCGGTACGTCAGCGAGTGGAAGAACCTCAGCCGATGATTACTTATGCCGGGACAGCAACTACGGCAGGGGCGGCGATTGGCAGATTGGTATACGACACGGTGACGGAGAGCCTTCACGCCGGACTGTTATGGAAAGAGAGGATCAGGCACAAATGACTTTTGACGTGGAGCATCTATGGACTTGGCCGTTCTGGACAGGCATGGCGGGAGCCTGGATTATTATACTGGCGTACCTGTTGGACCGATGTATCGGAGATCCGCGCTGGATTCCCCACCCGGTGATTGGCATGGGAAAAGGCATCTCGGCGTTGGAGTGTGTCATTCGCTCGCGTGTGAGCACAGATTCGGGGCTGAAGAGAGCCGGGCTGTTGTTCCCGATTTTGATTGCGGGGGGTTCTTTTGCCATCACCTGGGGACTCGTATATGTGCTTGGGCTAATCCACCCTGTCATTGCAGCGGCAGCTGAAGTGGTGCTCATTGCAACGACTATTGCTTCAAAAGGGCTGAAGGATGCAGGTATGGAAGTGTATCGTCATCTGAAGCAGCAGGATTGGCCGGCGGCCAGACGTTCACTGGGCATGATTGTTGGACGTGATACGGGGCATCTGGATGAACCGGAGGTTGTACGGGGTACGGTAGAGACGGTTGCCGAAAATATCGTGGATGCCATTGTATCACCGTTATTCTATGCACTTATTGGAGGCGCTCCACTAGCCATGGCTTATCGCGCCGTCAACACGTTGGATTCCATGGTCGGATATAAAAATGACAAGTATCTGCATCTTGGCTGGGCCTCGGCCCGTCTGGATGATGTGGCGAACTGGATACCTGCGCGGCTGACCGCGATTCTGTTAATCGTTGGTGCCTGGGTCATGAAGCTGGACGCGAAAGGAGCAGCACGCATGGTCGCACGGGATGCAAGACTGCATCCAAGTCCGAATAGTGGTTTTCCCGAATCTGCGGTGGCCGGAGCACTGGGCATCCGGCTTGGGGGACATAACGTGTATCACGGCGTTGCTTCATTTCGTGCCTACATGGGTGAAGCCACACGGCCGATGGAAGCCGAGGATATTGTGCAAACGTCACGCCTGATGTTCTGGTCGGCAGGGGCTTTTGTGGTACTATGCGTGTTCATAACGTTGGGGGTGTGGCTAGCAGGAGGGACGCTGTTATGGTCATAAATGCAGGAAATGAAGTACATACGAATCAGCAGCCTGAGCCGCTGAAACGAAACATTCTGTGGGTCCGTCATGGGACAACGCTGTGGAATGTGGAAAAAAGATACTTGGGGCATACCGACATCGGTCTGCTGCCAAATGCCAAAGAAGAGCTGGCTCCGCTTCATGAACAATTGAGCATTGTTTCGTGGCACGAGGTATACTGCAGTGATCTGCTTCGCTGTCGGCAGACGCTGGAACAGATTCTTCCTGATGCTAGCGGACAGGTGAAGTTCGACTCACGCCTGCGTGAGAATGATTTTGGACAGTGGGAAGGGCTGACCTATGATCAGCTCAAGGATAACCTTGTGTACCGAAACTGGATAGATGCCCCGCAGGAGGTCACTCCGCCTGAGGGGGAATCGTGGCAGGATTTTACTGGACGGTTGAACTCCTTTCTCCAAGAGATGTTGTTGGAGGGCCGTCCTTCGACGCACGTTAATGAGGGGCGAGTGCCAACCATAGTTGTGGTTACGCATGGTGGTGTCATCCGGTATGCCTTGTCCCGTCTGATTGCCGGGCTTGGGTTCTGGGATACACATGTCGTACCGGGACAGGCGATTCAGGTTCAGCTTGAACAACAGGGGAATCAATGGTTTGGCAGCAGAGTGACTTTTCCGCCAATCGGGTTGTAAGGATGTACAATATACCCTATAATCACAACAGAAGTGTGACTTCAGCATGGTACAGATACGTTGCAGGTTGTGAAGCCTGAATGAGTATGCAACATGCAGAAATTACACGGCAATGGTTTACCATATCAGCGACCAAGGGTCCCGCGTGTGAAGGCTGTTTTCATGGCAGATTAGTATGAGTCACGAAACACACAAGGGTGAAATGGGGAAGCCGGTGCAAATCCGGCACGGTCCCGCCACTGTAAAACAGGATGATTCCTGTAAGTCAGGTTACCTGCCCTGGACGTACAAACCGGTGTTCCTTCGAGGAAAGGACAGCGTTTCGGGCTATTCTATGCGCATGGACAACTTTTGGTTGAACATGTACAGATCGCCATATGCGAGACGTCATCCCTGATCCTTGTCCATGGATTGGGGATTTTTTATTGTTCATGTAAGATGAACCGAGACCAATTTTACACGAGGTCACTCCGATTGCAGTACCATCTTCCGATCGCTGTTATCCCCAGATTTTTTGATTCCCTTTTTGAAATGGAAAATCTGGTGATAAAGGCGAACACTTCGTTTCTTCAGATTGGTTCTGCACTCTCCGTTAGAGTGTAAATGTTGCAGTTCAAACCTTACACAGGAACACCAAGACATGGGGAATAAGAGTTCGAGCACGATGCAAGAAAATAGTACAAATAGAGAAGGGGAGAATAACAGAATGAATTTCAAAAATTGGAAAAGCGTAGCGTCCCTGCTAAGTGCAGCGGCACTCGCACTGGCTTTGGCCGGATGTGGCAATGCAACAACAAACGAGGGCACAGGTACTTCACAGCAACCGGCACAGGAGCAGTCCCAAGGCCAGGCTCAGACGGACCTCAAAACACAATATCCACTTACCGTTACGGATGCAACGGGTGAATCATTCACCTTTGAAAAGGCACCGGCCAAAATTGTATCCGTGTCTCCGGCTGAGACGGAATCCCTGTTTGCCCTTGGATTGGACGATCAGATCGTTGGTGTATCCGACTATGACGATTATCCGGAAGCAGCAACAACCAAAGCTAAAATGGGTGGTATCACCAAGCCCAATGAAGAGTCCATCATTGCCGCTGAAGCCGACATTGTCTTCACAGGTATCTCGATGAGCGAAGATGCGGTGAAGAAGCTGCGCGAACTGGGTATTACCATTTTCAAAACGGACCCTAAATCCATTGACGATGTAATGAACAATATCGAAACCTTCGGTAAAATCACGGATCATCAGGAAAAAGCACAAGAAATCATCACCCAGATGAAACAGGACGTGACGGATGTAACCGAAGCGGTGAAGGCAGTTAAACCGGAAGAGAAGAAAAAAGTATACGTTGAATTCTCCCCAGGCTGGACTGTGGGTAAAGGCGAATTTATGGATGAACTCATCACTGTAGCCGGTGGTAGCAATATTGCTTCGGACAAAGAGGGCTGGTATGAAATTAATGAAGAGAACGTGATTGCCTCCAACCCGGATGTGATCCTGTATGCCAACGATGTAATTGATGAAAACTCCAAAACACTGGATCAGATCATCAAGGCGCGCAGCGGCTGGGATCAAATTACGGCTGTGAAAAATGACGCGGTTATTGGCCTGGATGCCAATCTGCTGAGCCGTCCGGGTCCACGGGTAACTCAAGGGTTGAAAGAAGTAGCCAAAGCGATCTACCCTGACTTGTTCCAATGAGTAAAAAGCTGATCCTGTTCGGAATGACGGGCATGGTGCTGCTGGTGCTCACCGTGCTCATCTGCACGGGCATTGGTTCAGTAGCGTTGCCGATCCGGGATATTGCAGGTATCCTGATTCACAAAATTCCCTGGGTGGGCGATTGGATTACACCGGATTGGAATAAGGCAGCCGAACAGATTATCTGGAAAGTCAGATTCCCACGTGTACTGCTTGCCGTGCTCGTGGGCGCATCGTTGGCGATTGCCGGTGCGGGATTCCAGGGGGTTCTTCGGAACCCGCTGGCAGACCCGTTCACCCTGGGCGTATCATCCGGTGCTTCGGTGGGTGCAGCCTTTCTGATTTTCTTCGGATTGCAGTATGCACTGATCGGAATCTGGACGTTGCCACTGGTGGCGTTTTTGACGGGTGTAATCACGTTATGGTTTGTTATGGCACTGGCTCGTGAAGGGCGTAAAATACCTACACACAGCCTCATTCTGGCTGGTGTGGTCATGCAAAGTTTCCTGGGCGCAGTTGTTTCCTTCCTGTCGACCATGTCGAAACAGACGATTAATGAAATTATATACTGGACGATGGGAAGTCTGGCTCTGCGTGGGTGGTCGTATACGGCCATCCTTTTCCCGTATTTTCTGTTAGGGCTGGTCTTTCTCTGGAGCCGCGCACGCTCGTTGAATGTGCTTGCACTGGGAGAACGTCAAGCAGCACATATCGGGATCGGAGTAGACCGGCTTAAGCTGTCCGTGCTGGCAGTTGGCACTCTGCTGACCGCAGGGGCTGTCTCAGTATCAGGTGTCATCGGATTCGTTGGATTGGTGATCCCGCATATGTTGCGGCTGGTGGTGGGACCGGATTACCGACTGCTGGTACCTTTGTCTGCCATTGGTGGAGCGATCTTCATGGTGTGGGCAGATACCATAGCAAGGTCGTTGCTGGCGCCAACTGAAATTCCGCTCGGTGTTGTCACCGCCTTTGTTGGTGCGCCGTTCTTTGCTTACCTGCTGCACCGGAACAAAAAGTTGCAGAAGGGGATGATGCCATGAATTCCAGTACCAGTTCCAACTCGACTTCACTTATCTCCATTAAGGGAGCAGGGAAGTCATATGGCAATCATCAGGCCCTGCGCAATGTAGACTGGCATGTTGGCGAAGGTGACTGGTGGGGAGTTGTCGGACCAAACGGCAGCGGCAAGTCCACCCTGATCCAGCTTATTGCCGGAACGGAACAGTTAGGCGAAGGTCAGATCCGTATCGATGGTCGAGACATCGGCTCTTACAGCCGTAAGGACCTGTCGCGCATGATCGCTGTATTGCAACAGGATGGCTTGCCAGCCATCTCCTATCCTGTACGAGACGTGGTGGAGATGGGGCGATATCCATACCAGAACTGGCTGGGGCGGGAAACGGGTGATGGGGCACTTGTGGTGGACAGAGTGCTTGAAGATCTGGGATTGACAGAGCTGGCGGACAGACCGCTGGATGCACTCAGCGGCGGACAACGGCAGCGGGTCGCACTAGCCAAAGTTATGGCTCAGGAGCCGAGGTTACTTCTGCTGGACGAGCCGACCACGTTTCTGGATATTAAATATCAATTGCAATTCATGGAATTGTTATCGGCATGGCGACAGAGGACTAACATTACGATTGTGGCTGTGCTGCATGATCTGAATCTGGCCGCGTTATTTTGCGATCACATTCTGGCGCTGCGTGAGGGTATGGTGGTTGGAAAGGGCACGCCTCATACGTTGATCAACGATGAGAATATCCAGGACATATTTCGCGTCAAACCCGCAATTGTCTCCCATCCCGATCATGCCATACCTCAACTGCTGCTGCGGCGTGACATCGATTAAATGAAGCGGGGCGACCCATATTTTGATGAAGGAAGTGCTGGTTGTATGAATAATGAACAGGTGTTGGAGCATTTAACGAGTAAGATTACTGCTCCTGACCAGGAAGTGGCGGCAGAAACCTCTGCGCATGTGGATTCGTTGACGAAGCCGCCGGGAAGTCTGGGCAAATTGGAAGAGCTGGTGATCCGCCTGGCAGGCATGACGGGCAATGCACGTCCGCGTTTTGATCACAGGGCGGTCATTGTCATGGCCGCAGATCACGGCGTAGTGGAAGAAGGCATCAGTGCTTTTCCTGCCGAAGTGACCCCGCAGATGGTCCAGAATTTCCTCGCTGGAGGCGCAGCGGTGAATGTGCTTGCCCGTCACGCCGGAGCTGATGTGATCTGTGTGGATATCGGGGTGAATGCCGATCTTGAACATCCGGACCTGTTCTCCCGAAAAATTCGCAAAGGGACGGCCAACATGGCCCGAGGTGCAGCAATGACCCGGGATGAGGCAGTTCAGGCTATCCTTGCAGGAGCCGAAGTTGTCTCGGCAGAAGTGGCGAAGGGAACACAGCTGTTTGTCACCGGGGAGATGGGAATCGGCAACACCACCGCAAGTGCTGCGGTAATGAGCGCGTTAATCGGAGTTGCACCAGCTGCCGCCGTGGGGCGAGGCACCGGCATTGATGATGCAGGCTTGCAGCGCAAGGCTGCTGTAGTCAGCCGGGCGCTTAGCGTAAACGCACCGAACCCGGAAGATGCACTGGATGTTCTGTGCAAGGTGGGTGGACTGGAGATTGCCGGACTCACAGGGGTTATTCTCGCAGCAGCTGCTCATCGTTGCCCGGTCGTTGTAGACGGGTTTATCTCTACCGCGGCAGCGCTGGTTGCGAGACAACTTGCACCTCTGAGTACAGCTTATATGATCGCTTCTCATACGTCACATGAAAATGGGCATGGGGCGCTGCTGCGTGAATTGGATCTGAAAGCGATGTTGGATCTGGACATGCGTCTGGGTGAAGGCACAGGCGGCGTGCTTAGTCTTCATCTGATTGACGCAGCATGTCTCATTCTGAACGAGATGGCAACCTTTGCAAGCGCGGGTGTCTCGGATGGGACAAGCCCTGCTTCGGACTCTACTGTGACGGGTGATTCATCCCTGCAAGGAGAGAGTTCCCGATGAGCGTACTGGTGACAGGCGGCGCACGCAGTGGCAAAAGCTCCTTTGCCGAGCGTCTCTGCATGCAACGTTCCTCGGAGGCCTGGTATGTCGCGACAGCTCAGGCGTACGATGATGAAATGCGTGAGCGTATCGCCATGCATCAGCATCAGCGCGAGGCATCGGGGTATCTGTGGCATACAACGGAAGAGCCGATACATCTGCCTGCTTTGATAAGCCGCATGGGTGAAGGGCATACAGGGACTTCTGCACCCACCATTCTGGTGGATTGCCTGACGCTGTGGCTGACAAATGTTTTGTTAGCGCATGAGCATGACGAGAAGCAGGTGTTACAGGGACATTTGGACGCGCTGGTTGAAGCGATTCGAACCTATCCAGGTTTACTTGTTCTGGTTACGAATGAAGTGGGGGACGGGATCGTACCGGAATATGCCCTTGGCAGGAGATATCGGGATTTGGCCGGTGTACTGAATCAGCGCATTGCGGCGATATGTGGTGAAGTGTTTCTGGTGACCGTAGGCATTGCGATTGAACTAAAAAGCAAGGAGTACCGCTTATGAAGGATGGCACGCCTGCTTCTCAGCGTAAACATGCAGCGGCAGCAGCTTTTCAATTTCTGTCCCGTTTCCCTGTCAAAATGCAAATCGATTTTGTCCCGCCGCTGCTGCGGGAAAGTGTAGTCTTTTATCCGCTGGTCGGTGCTGCAATCGGTCTGTGTGTCTGGCTCTTGGGAGCCTTAAGCGGTGCAGTGCTCCCCGCCTTTCCGGCTGCCGTCCTGACCTTGACGTTATGGGTATGGCTCACCGGAGGACTCCATCTTGACGGATGGATGGATACGGCGGATGGCTTGCTCAGTTATCGTACCCGTGAGCGGATGCTGGAGATTATGAAGGACAGCCGTGTCGGGGCCATGGGGGTAATTGCCTGTGTGCTGCTGCTCATGATGAAGGCTGCGCTGATCGCCGATTTTATTGCCCGGGGTCACTGGGTGTACGGTGCGCTGCTGATCCTGCCGATGATCTGGAGCCGCTGGTTCATGGTGTATGCGATGTCGGCCTGGCCGAATGCACGGGGAGATGATGGACTTGCTGTATTGTTTAAAGGTCTGGGTGAGCGGAAGGAAGTCCAGCGTGCACGCAGCTCAGCTGTGGGCCTGACCTTGATCGCAGGGGCAATTACGTTTGCCGCGGTGTGGCTTTTCAAGCCGGATATGGGGATTGCAGATGCGATGGTGAGTGGTCTGGGAACACTGCCATGGTGGCTATACCCGGTGGCGGCAGTTATTATACTGCCTGTGGCGTGTTATTATATCGGCCGATTCGTGGCTGCCCGGATCAGTGAACGGCTCGGCGGTTTAACCGGGGATACGTATGGTGCCATGAATGAGCTGTTGGAGGCGGCTTTGTTGACCGTGCTGAGCGTGCTTCAAGGACTGTTCTGGCTGTAACTTTTGAAGTAAGAAGCAGTATGGAAAGTGTTATGCATGAGGTTGGGAGCAAGGTGATCTGGTATAACACGGAGACAGGGGGAGAGAGCGTGGAAGATAGGCCATCACAACCAGCGGCGGTACTGATGCTGCAAGGAACGGCTTCCGATGTGGGCAAAAGTGTTATCACAACGGCATTGTGCCGGATTTTTAAGCAGGATGGCTTCAAGCCTGCTCCGTTCAAGTCACAGAATATGGCACTGAATTCCTATGTGACGGAAGATGGCAAGGAGATTGGTCGGGCTCAGGGAGCACAGGCCGAGGCCTGCGGTATTGAGGCGACAACCGATATGAATCCAATCCTGATCAAGCCGGTGCGGGACATGCATTCGCAGATCGTGGTACATGGTGTACCTTTTGCCCAGATGAGTGCATCAGATTATCGGCAGAAGTTCCTGCCTGAAGCGAAGCAGACGGTGATGGATGCGCTGAATCGGCTACGGGATACCTATGATATTGTGCTGATGGAAGGAGCGGGCAGTCCGGCCGAGATCAATCTGAAGGACCGGGATATCGTCAACATGAATCTGGCAGGCTGGGCCGATGCGCCGGTGATTCTGATCTCCGATATTGATCGGGGCGGAGTGTTTGCTTCCATTGTAGGTACGCTGGAGCTGCTGGAACCCCATGAGGTGGCGCGTGTCAAAGGGTTCATTATCAACAAGTTCCGCGGTGATCTGTCCCTGTTGCAGCCAGGACTCGACTGGCTCGAAGAACGGACAGGCATTCCAGTATTAGGTGTGTTGCCTTACATAAGAGATATTCAGATTGAAGCAGAGGATTCAGTGGTGCTGGACTCCATGCGTCATGGGAAATCCGGCAAAACCGAGCTGGATCTGGTGGTGATCCGATATCCGCGAATTTCCAACTTTACAGACTTTGACGCACTTTCCCGTGAACCGGATGTGAATGTGCGTTACGTGACCTCGCCAGAGGAATTGGGCAGTCCGGATGCCATTCTTCTACCGGGTACGAAGGATACCATAGGTGACTTGGCATATCTGCGTGAGTCTGGACTGGAGCAGGCGATTGCGAGCCAGACCGAGCGTGAGCATGTTCAGCTTGTAGGGATATGTGGCGGATACCAGATGCTGGGACGTCATCTGAAGGACCCCTTTGCTGTGGAGGCGGATCAGATTCAGGAAGCAAAAGGGCTTGGCTGGCTCCCGCTATCGACAACGTTTCTTCAGGAAAAGCAGACCGTCAGAGCTTCCGGACGGGTGCAGCCTAATAACCCGATTCGTCTGTATGGTGAGCATGATGTAACAGATGCTTCATTACCTGTGAATGGATATGAGATTCATATGGGCGTTACGGAGTGCCACGAGCCTGAACGTGTAACCGCGTTGTTTGAAATCTCACATCCAGGTGGTCAACCTTTCCAAGAAGGCTGGGGCTCTGTAGATGGCGGTGTGTGGGGAACCTACCTGCATGGATTGTTTGAAAGTGATCAATTCCGACGTTCGTGGCTAAATGCCTTGCGTGCAGGAAAAGGACTGGCTCCACTTAAGGAGACATATAGTGCACATGAGCGTAAGGAGATGGAGTTTGATCGGGTAGCCGAATCGTTGCGTTCGGCATTGGATATGAAGCGTGTGTACGAGATTATGGGTGTTCAGGCACCCGAGTGAAACAACAATACCCCCATGTCCGACAAACCGTTCTCTAGAAACGGCATGTTAGCGGCATGGGGGTATTTGTATATCCTATGATTAAGTGAGGTTTAAAACAGGCGATGATAGGTTAATGGTTAACCTGTTAGTTTATTTTGAAATTTTTCATAGCGGATTGCAGCTCTACAGCTTGTTCATGCAGATGACGAACTGTATTCGAATGTGAATCCATCTCGCTGAGCTGAAGATCTGCTGTTGAAGCAATCTGTAGCATACTTTCACGGGATTTGGTCGTAATCTGTGCCGTTTCTTCAACGGATGCACTCACTTCTTCAGCACCAGCGGATACTTGTTGTGTAGAAGCAGAGACGGTCTGAATGGTCAGATTCACGTTCTGAATCAATTCATTCAGTTGCTGGAAGGCTGAGCCTGCTTGTTGAACAACAGTTGTGCCTGAACCAATCTCCTGGGTTACACGGTTCATTGCATCAACCGAGCGCTCAGCATCTTCACGAATGGTACCCAGATAATCCGAAATTTCTTCGGTGGCTGTCTTGGATTGCTCGGCAAGTTTGCGAACTTCTCCAGCAACAACAGCGAATCCGCGGCCATGCTCTCCGGCACGTGCTGCTTCAATGGAGGCGTTGAGTGACAGCATGTTAATCTGTTTGGTGATTTCAAAAATGGAAGCAACAATGGTGCCGATGGCTACCGAACGTTCATTCATAGTTTCGACATAACGCAACGATTCGCTTGCTGTCTGGCCTACACGCTCCATCTGCTCAATGGCATTCTGAGCCAGTCGGTTACCGTTAACTGCCTCGTTGGCTGCTTCACCAATCTGGTCAGACACTTCAGCGGAAGAAGAAGCAATATGCATAATACCTTGCGTAATTTCTTCCATAGCTCTGGCGTTCTCGGATGCGCTTGACGCAATGCTGATGCTGCCTTTTTCTGCATCTTCTGCGAAGCGGCTGGAGTTTCGAACCATGCCGGACATCGATTCAACCCGCTGAAGCAGGTCATTGGAGCCTGATACAACTTCATTGGATGTGGACAAGGCACGGCTAATCATCTCTTTCAGGTTATGCGTCATCGTCTGGAAGCTTGCGGCAAGCTGGGCAATTTCATCTTTACCTTTGATCTCTAGTTCAGCGGTCAGATCACCCTGGGATATTTGTTTGCTATGTTGGACGAGCTTGATGATTGGTTTGGTAACTCTTTTGATCATACTAGTGGAGATAAGCCACCCGAGCACAAACACTAATGCTGTAATCCCAAGACATAACCAGAAAATCTGGGTAATCTTGTCTTGAATGAACTGGGCATCCATGCTCACAGCCATAATCATGTTACTTCCTGCAATAGGGATAAAGGCTGCTTTATGTACACCAAAGGAATCGGAGTAGACCTCACTGATTACCATCTCTTTGTTCTCAATAGCTGCATTCATTGCGGGTTCTACACTGATCTCATCCTGCGCTTTCATGTTTGAAGAAGGGTTGGCCACAACGACTTTGGCTGAGCCATCTTGAATAGCAACAACGTAAGCAGCATCCAGATTATGTTCTTTTGCTTTATCTGCCAGATACGATTCCACGGTCATGGCAGCACCTTCAGAACCGGCTCCGCCACTCTGTACCTGTAGGATTTTGGATGCTGAAGTATTCTTGTATATATCCTGAATGGACGTGTTTAGGACTTTGTCAAACTGCGGCAGCACGTAGCTTTGAATAATATTCATCGATACGGCGTAAAAACTAATACTGAACAACAGGGAAGCAACCAGCAGAACGAGGAATAAGGTGCCTCTGATTTTACCGGCGACGGTGCGATTACGAAACATATGATCATCCTTTCACGTCAAGTTCATTAACATTGTCGCTTTTCCGTAATCATAAGACCTATCTACCAATGAAGAAAGACCTAAATTAAACGTTGAGAAAACTTGGGAATAAGCGGATATACCTATATTACAAAATTAACCGGAGGTTGAATAGAACAATTTTCACGATTTGGTGTATTTTTTTCAGAAATACATGAATCTGTTACATGCATATTACATAATATCAATTAATACCTACCAGAATAGTTTGTTATATGGTATATTGTAAAATGTCTTTGTTGGAAGTACAAAAGATAGAAGAGAAAACCGGATATGTTCCGGTTACACACATGCCTGAGGAGGATTTAAAGAAATGGATACTTTTCTAGTCATATTGAATGTAGTGGTTATGCTTGCCTTACTTGGCATCCTCTACTGGATGCAGAAAAAGCATATCTCCTTTACGAAACGCGTATTTGCGGGTCTGGGACTGGGGGTTGTTTACGGGGTTATTCTCCAATTGGTGTACACATCAGGTTCTGATGTAGTTACGAAATCAGTCGATTGGTTCAATCTGGTCGGTTCAGGATATGTTCGTTTGTTGCAAATGGTCGTGATCCCATTGATCATGGTGTCGATCATCTCGGCCATTATGAATCTGAAGGGCAAGCAAAATCTCGGCAAGATGAGTGTTTCCATTATTGCCATTCTGTTGATCACCACAGCCATTGCTGCCGGGGTCAGCATTGTGACCAGTCTGGGCTTCAACCTGACTTCCATTGAGATTCAAGGAGGAGACCGGGAGAATGCGCAGATTCAGAAGGTGGAGGAACGGCTTGTTGATGTGAAGGATCAGACCATCCCGCAGCAAGTGCTGGAATTCATTCCTTCGAATCCATTTGCAGATATGACAGGAGAACGTCGTACATCCACACTGGCGGTGGTTATCTTCTCCGCGTTTATCGGTGTAGCCGTACTTGGACTGGATCGCAAAAAACCACAGCAGGCGGAGACGTTCCGCGGTATGGTTAATGCGGTATATGCGGTGGTTATGCGAATTGTTACACTGGTGCTGAGGCTTACGCCTTACGGGATTTTAGCACTGATTACAAAGGTAACGGCGACAACCAATGCGGAAGAGATATTAAAGCTCATCAAATTCGTGATTGCGTCTTATATCGCGCTGGCGATCATGTTTATTATTCATCTGATCATTATCTCTCTGTCCGGCTTCAACCCGGTTACGTATTTGAAGAAGGTGTTGCCAACACTGGTATTTGCCTTTACGTCCCGTTCAAGTGCAGCGGCGATCCCGCTGAATGTGGAGACACAGACGAAGAAACTCGGTGTATCGGACGGCATTGCGAACCTGTCTGCAAGCTTTGGGGCTACGATTGGGCAAAACGGCTGCGCCGGGATCTATCCGGCCATGCTGGCGGTGATGATTGCTCCGACGGTCGGCATCGACCCGCTGAGCTGGGACTTCATTGTGACTTTGATCCTCGTAGTCATGATCAGTTCGTTTGGTGTGGCTGGCGTTGGCGGCGGGGCAACCTTCGCTTCCCTGATCGTATTGTCCACCATGAATCTGCCTGTGGCTCTGGTTGGACTGCTCATTTCCGTGGAGCCGCTGATCGACATGGGTCGTACAGCGCTTAACGTGAACGGGTCAATGACATCAGGACTCGTGACGAGCAGAATTTTGAAGGAAAACGATCGGGACACGTTTAACGATCAGAGCCGTGAGCTGGATTCTGCGGCTCAGGCTTAATACAGAATGGATTAGATAGAAGCTCACATTAAGATAGCTAGAGCCGTCTACAAATCAAGTGAGAAAAGCCGTCCTTCGGAGGAATCTGGAGGGCGTTTTTTTTTTTTTTTGCGGAAATCAAACTATGCTGTGCACGGTGTGTGAAGACGTCTTCTTTTTCGATACACGGTGTAAGGCAAGGAAGTACAAAAACAGTCGTATGGTCGAGAGTGACAGAGGAGAAATATAGCAGGGATCATATTCACTCAGGCAGACTTGGAGTTATTTAGTTCTGTTCATGGGACGAGAAATGTGATAGAGTATTCATGTTTTGGCCCTGAGCCAAACCGCGGTTCGTAACCATCCCGCGTAATCAAAACTAGGAAGGCAGTGTATGTATTTATGTTTAACTTAGGGTGGGGAGCAGTTTTTGTTCTCATAACTTATGGATTTTTCCTGCTGTGTTACCGCTTGTTCGGTAAAAAAGGTCTCTATGCCTGGATTGGTGTCGCTACGGTTATAGCCAACATTCAGGTGACCAAAACGATAGATATCATGGGTATCGTACTGACGTTAGGTAACACGATGTATGTCAGCATGTATCTGACCAGTGATCTGCTCAATGAGAAATATGGACCAGGTGAGGCACGCAAAGCCGTATGGTTCGGATTTTTCACGCTCATCATGACGACGGTTCTGATGCAGATGGTGTTGTTCTTTGACCCGGCACCAACGGACTTTGCACAGGAATCCATGGCGAAGCTGTTCGGTCTGCTGCCACGTCTGGCACTCGGAAGTCTGACGGCGTACTTCATCAGTCAGTTCCTGGATGTTCGATTATACTCCTGGCTGCGCAAGGTGGCCCCAGGGCGCAATCAGTTGTGGATACGCACCAACGGTAGTTCGATCATCAGTTCATTCGTGGATACACTGGTGTTCTGCACGATCGCATTTGCGTTCATCTATCCTTGGGATGTTTGGCTGGAAATCTTCCTGACTACGTATATTATCAAATTTGTATTAACTGCAGTCGGAACGCCGTTTCTGTATGCTGCACGCAGCTTTAAGTTTAAGGATGAAGCTTAGAGAATATTCAAAGAGTATCACTTAAAATTACCCTCTGCGCAGTCCATTGTAATTCGGACTCTGCAAGGGTTTTTTCATAGAAAAGACCCGAAACAAGAAAAATCCTTTTTACATTTTTATGAAAAAGTTATAATATAAACGACCTGTCGTTATGAGCGTGTATCATTAGCCAACGATGATTTCAACCAAAGGGGAATCGCACATGTACTCTACACTGCGTTATACACTGGAAAGCAATGGCACAACCTACGAGAATGATAACATTAATGCCTCATTATTGGTGGAGTTGATCTCCAATCTGGAATTGCATGAATACGTAGTACTTAAACCTTCGGAGCTGGTGGAGGGAAGTATGTATATGCAGGCTGCTGCGCTTGAGGAACCAGGGCAAATGGTGGCGGAGATTCGTTTGCAGGAAGGCGAGGACGGTTTCCGGCATTACAGCTGCAGCACAACAGATACAACTGGGATTATTCAATGGTTTCTGGATTACTGGGGGAAGCAACAGTTGCCACAGCTAGAGTCTTGGCAGGATATCACGCATGAGTTTGACTAATGGTAAATGAGTGAGCAGGAATAAGATTACGTAGAATGCAGACGGAGTAATTTAGGATATGCTTTGTATTAATTAAAATCCCGCAACCCATGATATTCATGGATTCGCGGGATTTTTGCGTTCGCGTGTGTATTTTATATTATTGAAGATACAGTTCAGCACAGTTGCGTGCAGTTTAGTTCATGATACATAATATCGGCTGAGCATTGGATGTATATGGGCTGTTTTTGACATAGATCCAATTGAATTAGTCGGTAAGGATTTGCAGTTCTTTTGGATATGTCGTCAGAACTTCCACACCAGTCTCGGTCACAATTACATCATCCTCGATGCGGACGCCGCCTGCTGCGGTATAGATGCCTGGTTCAATCGTGAATACGGTACCTTCATTCAGGATGTCCATATTCTCTCCATGGAGAGAAGGATACTCATGCACGTCAATACCCAATCCATGGCCTACTCTATGCATAAAACGTTCGCCGTATCCCGCTTCTTCCGTGACTTGGCGTGCTGCACGATCCACTTCGGCGCAGGTGATGCCTGGTTTCACGATTTGGATAGCAGCTTCGTTCGCTGCGAGCACAGTGTTATAGATGGTTTTGAGTTCAGGTGAGATGTCACCAAAGGCGAATGTACGTGTGATATCCGAGGAATATCCTCCAGCATACACACCCATGTCAAACATCAACAGGTCACCATGTTGCAGTTTCCGTTCACCCGGTGTACCGTGTGGCAGACCTGTTTTGGGTCCCGTGAGCACCATGGTATCAAAGGAAGGGCCATCAGCACCCAGCTTTTTCATCTGATACTCCACCTCGGCGACAAGTTCAATCTCGGTTACGCCTGTGCGAACATGAGAGAGGCCTTGACGCAGTGTTTCTTCGATCAGATAAATAGCATGGCGAATGCGGGCTACCTCATCAGGTGTTTTTTTCACACGTAATGTGCGAAGCAAAGGGCCGACATCTTCAAAGCTGGCAGCACCGAGAGCGGCGGTCAGTTGCTCATAACGTGAGACAGTCACATATTCTTTTTCGAGACCAATCCGGCCCAAGCGCCCCTGATAACGATCAAACAAAGCGTATGGATTATCTGTATCCGTGTGAGTGGCAATGTTGGATACCGAGGAAGCGGCTGCGGCAGCTTCAGCGTCCAGTGCGGGTACAATCAATAAGGGTTCTTCGCCACGTGCAAGAACCAGACCGAGGAAACGTTCATGCGGATTGCTTGCAAATCCAGTTAAATAGTAGATATGTTTTGGATCTGTGATCAGCATGGCGTCCAATCCTTGCCCGGACAGATCGGCTTCAAGACGAGATAAAGGGTTTTGATTCATAAGTGTAGTTGTCCACCTTTCCATTCATACTATCCTTCTATTATAAAAGATTATGATGGAATTCCAAACTGGGGTGATTTCATATCCTCGGAATCCCTTGAATTCTCGGTTTAAGCGGCTGTTATGAAGGGTAATACAGGGCGAAACCGCTTTACACATGAATAATAACACCACAACTATAGATAGCAATACGTTAACAATACGTTGAATCTTGGCTTAGTTATTTATACAAAAGAACAATATACGAAGGGAGATGTAATCATGAATAATCGAGTAAACGTTCCGCTGTATGCTTCATTATTAAGTGTGGCACTGTTAACAGCGTCATGTTCTTCAGGCGAACCCTTTACGGGAGGAACAGAGCAGTCGTCTCAGGGACAGGGAACCGGTCAGGGACAGACAGCCAACGGAGGCAATACCAGTGCAAGTGGAAATGAGAGTGGAGCGCAGGGAGAGACGGTTATTCCGTATCAGGCTTCCGTTCTGGTTGAAGGACTGAATGCACCATGGGAGATTGTGAGTGTGCCTGATGGTCGGATGTTTGTAACGGAGCGCCCTGGTGCAATTCGGGTCATTGAGGATGGAAAACTGGCCTCTGAACCACTGATTGAATTCTCAGCTCCGTTTAATGAAGAAGGTGAAGGAGGTCTGTTGGGTCTTGCAGCTGATCCGGACTTTGAGGAGAACGGTTACTTGTATGCATACCACTCCTATGTCGAAGGCGACAACATTGCCAATCGGGTGTTACGCCTCAAGGTGAATGATGGCAAAGCGGTCATAGACAAAGAACTACTTGGTAACATTCCAGGCGGGACAAATCATAATGGTGGGCGGATCAAGATTGGCCCGGACAAGTTGCTCTATATCACGACAGGTGAACGTTATGAACCGGAACTGTCACAGAACGAAGATAGTCTTGGAGGTAAAATATTGCGGATAGGTCTCGACGGATCGATCCCGGTAGACAACCCATGGCCGAATTCACCTGTATACAGTATGGGACACCGCAACGCACAGGGACTGGCATGGAACCCGGACAACGGTTATCTCTACTCCACTGAGCATGGTCAGAGTAATCATGATGAGATCAACCGGATTGTAGCTGGTGAGAATTATGGCTGGCCTGAGGTGGAGGGAGACAACGATGACAATGGCACATATCAGGCTCCGCTCGCACATAGTGGGAATGATACATGGGCGCCGTCCGGTGTAGCTTTTGTTGAAGAAGGACCATGGGCCGGATCGCTGATTGCTGCAAATCTGCGTGGAGAGCAGTTGCTGAAGGTTACTCTTTCGGAAGATGGCACACAGGTGGAAAAGGTGGAGCCCATCTTCGAAGATGAATGGGGTCGAATTCGCAATGTGAGTGCTGGCGAGGACGGAAAGTTGTATGTGCTTACGAACAATCGGGATGGACGAGGATCGCCACGAGATGGAGATGACAAGCTGATTGTACTTACTCCGGAAAGTTGAGTCGGGGTCAGGGGAGAGAAAATCAGTGTTGCAGGACAGAGTCGCACCGATTGGTCTCACCGTAAGGTAGCGAATGGAGTGAGTTTAAAACGAACGGTTGCCGCTTAACTTGAGCGAAAGCCCTGAAGTGTCCTGAATCTGAATCGCTCTAAATAAAATTTTCAAAAACGAACCTGACGCACCTTAAATAGAGGTTTGGTGACGATCGTAGAATTTCAAAGAACCTCAGCCGCACTATATCGCCAAAATTCACTAGAAACCTGCCGAAAAACCAATGAAATGAGTAACTAAGGTGTCTGGAGTTCGTTAGAAAAACTTGATACTCAAAATACTGCGTATAGGGTGTCTGAGATTCGTTACAAAACAACTATAGTGTTTAGACTGTGCCCAATTCATTATAGGTGGAACTCTTTGAAGAAAGTAGACACTTACGCTACGGATTTTCCGGTGAATTGTTTTGCCAAACGAGCAGGGGAAAGATACTGTGCACATGCCGTGGTGCAATATAAGATACTGCGTGCAAACTGTATGCATAGCATGCGCAATAGGAGCTACCATACGGTCAACACCAGTGCCACATGGTTAATTAATCAAAGGAGCTGTCCCCGTCAAATTCATGACTTATGGGACAGCTCCTTGATTGTAATATATGTGTCGCCCTAATCTTGAATGAGCTACTCCGCACAATGCCGCACGAAGAGAAACAGCGTTAATAGGATGCTTGTGTCATTCCCAAAATACTCACAGCTCCGCGTTCTTTACTACTCTGCGCTCTCCGCAAGTGTGGCAATGCGCTGAGCGGGATCATTCGTGTACTCTCCACCGTGATAACAGAGAGCCTTATTGAGCTTAAGGTTGGTCAGTTTCTTCAGGCTTCGCAGCGCTTCCGGCATGTCCGGTGTCGCGGGTGGCGCAGGGCCAACCAGTTCATCATCGACCACACGAAGTTCATCGGCAGCGAGCAGGAATTGCTGCTCTCCGAAATACAGGCAGATGTGGCCTGGCGTATGTCCCGGTGTATGAATGACCTGTGTACCTCCTTGAAGGGGTAATAAGTCTCCGTCCGACAGAGTTCTGCTGATGTTCACTTCAGGCAGCTGCAAGAGCAGTTGATCTGCCAGTGCCAAAACGGGCGCGGGCAACAGCGCACGACGTTCAGGCGTGAATTTGATCAAAGGTTTCTCACCTGTTAGATATGGAATCTCATCGGCATGTGCCCAGATTTCCAGATCGGGGATGGCATCCAGCAGAGCGCCCAGGTTACCGATATGATCAATGTCCTGATGGGTAATAATCACCCGTTTGACGTCCGAGAGCTGTACACCCTCATGTTCCAATGCGGATTGAAGTTCTGCAAATTGTCCAATCATGCCGGTATCCACCAAGGTAACGCCATCTAAATCACGAAGCATGACGGGGAATATGGGGCTGTTCCCGGAAGGTGTAGGAATCTGAAGATTTAGCACAGTAATTGAAGTTGTTGGATGGCTCATGGTGATCCGGACCGTAGTCCGGTACACCTCCTTTTCTTTTTTAGCGATGATTGTTGTTATTCAGGTCGATTGTATTTTAAATGTTTTCTATATTTTTTTACCGTATGGAGTAATGCTTCGAACGTTTCTTCTTCATTACTGCCGTCCTTAACGATGGAGACAAACGAGAAATTATCATGAACAAGTTTGTTCCTCGTCTGAAACACCAGGCTAAGGGCTTCAGCGAAGTGTTCCTTTTCGGATTCCAGAGCAATGAACTCTTTACTGAGTTCGGACTGAATAATCTCCATATTGGAGCGTGCACGGTAGGCAGGAGTTTTCATCAGCTGGGTCGAATTAAACTTTTTCTGATATACGTCTTTGTACAGTTGATGTAACATTTGTTCAATAATGGCGCATAGTTCGATGACCAGTGAAGCATATCTTCGGTTTTTGCGTTTTCGGGTGAGCTCACGTGTTTCTTCTTTGTCCAAAATACCGTATTTTTCATACAGCGTAGAATCAACGTTCTGCAAGATTTCCTGATATTCCTGTTCGAGTAGTGCGATTTCAAGTTTGGCTTGTTTTTTAACTTTTTTAAAATCTTCTTTGGTCAGCATACTTGTCCTCCCATGGAAACCGAGATGTGATCCTATCATTATCTCATATTGTCCGTCGTTGCGCCTCTAATTTCGGAACCTCAGGTTCAGAAGGGAAGTACCTCATGTCCAATCAGACAGCAATTGTAACAGGAGCTAACTCAGGTATGGGGTTGGCAACCACCATTGAACTTGCAAGACAAGGATATCACGTAATCATGGCGTGCCGCAGTGAGAAGCGCGGACAGGAGGCTCTTCAGGAAGCTGTGCGTCAGTCCGGCTCTTCTGCGATTGAATTGATGCTGTGTGACCTGGGTTCACTCGAAAGTATACGCCAGTTTGCCCGCACATTCCGCGAGCGTCATGATCGCCTTGACGTTCTGGTTAATAATGCGGGGGTGGTGATGGTCAAGCGGAAGGAAACCTCAGACGGGTTCGAACAAAGTATCGGTATTAACCATCTGGGGCATTTCCTGTTGACCTTACTTTTGATAGAACCTCTGAAAGCTGCGAAGCAGGGACGGGTTGTGAACGTTTCGTCAGGTGCTTACAAGGCCGGCAAAATCCACTTCGAAGATCCACATCTGCACAAAGGTTATAATCCGATCAAAAGCTACGCCCAATCCAAATTGGCTAACGTGTTGTTCACTCGTGCGCTGGCCCGCAAACTGTCAGGTACATCTGTCACGGTGAACTGTCTACACCCTGGTGCGGTGGGAACGAGCATTGGCGTAGATCGCAATACTGGATTTGGCACACGCATTATGGCGTTTGTGGGCAAGCTTCCATTCTTTTTGTCCCCTGAAGAAGGAGCGCGAACGGCTGTTTATCTGGCCACAAGCCCTGAAGTTGTCGGCATCACCGGGCGTTACTTCTATCAACAGAAAGAGCAGCAGCTGAAGAAACATGCCGTTGATGATGCTTCAGCTGAGCGTTTCTGGATATGGAGCGAAGAACAGGTGGGGCTAAAGCCTGACGAGAAGTTGTGATGCGGATGTGGTTCAGACTTTTGCCTTCACAGCTTGTTGGATCATTTCAATAACAGCTTCAATACGTTGGATGCCTTGATCTCCCTGACCGTATGCACGGACAGAGGCGGATGAGGCATTTTTCTCATTCTCTCCAAGTACGAGCGAATAAGGCACTTTTTCCATCTGGGCTTCACGGATTTTGTACCCGAGCTTTTCGCTACGTAGATCTGTTTCTACCCGAATGCCCGCAGCTCGGAGCTGGCTATGTACTTGGAGTGCGTAGTCTGCGTAATGATCTGATACAGGCAGCAGCTTCACTTGCACAGGTGCGAGCCAGAGTGGGAACGCTCCCGCATAGTGCTCAGTCAGGATGCCGATGAAACGATCAATGGAACCGTAGATGGCACGGTGAATCACGACCGGACGGTGTTTCAGGCTATCCTCGCCAATGTAAGTGAGGTCGAACTTCTCCGGCATTTGAAAATCAAGCTGGATTGTTCCGCACTGCCAGCTGCGCTTCAACGCATCGAGGATATGAAAGTCAATTTTCGGTCCATAAAAGGCACCGTCTCCTTCGTTAATGCGATACTCCACGCCCCGGCGATCTAGTACATTTTGCAATGCACGTTCCGCCTGATCCCACAGTTCTTCCGATCCCATGGAGTCTTCTGGACGAGTGGACAATTCAATCTTATATTCGAATCCAAAGATATCGTACATACGTCCAATCAGTGAGATTGCCTGATTGATCTCGTCCTCGATCTGCTCTGGCATGACGTAGAGATGGGCATCATCCTGGCAGAATGTCCGCACACGCATCATGCCGTTCAGGGCACCTGAGAATTCATGACGGTGAACCTGACCAAATTCCATCATGCGAATCGGTAATTCGCGATAGGAATGAAGTGTATTTTTGAAGATCAGCATATGCCCAGGACAGTTCATCGGTTTCAGTGCAAAAGTGGCATCGTCCACTTCCGAGAAATACATGTTGTCCTTGTAATGCTTCCAATGGCCGGATTGCTCCCACAGCCGGTTGTTCATCATGAGAGGAGTCCGAACTTCCTGATAACCTTCCTGTAATTGCAACTCACGCGAGAATTGCTCCAGTTCAGTGCGAACAGTCATGCCTTTAGGCAGATAGAAGGGCATGCCAGGAGCTTCTTCGGAGAACATGAACAGTTCGAGCTCTTTGCCAAGTTTACGATGATCCCGTTTCTTCGCTTCTTCGAGCAAGTGCAGATGTTCATCCAGCTGTGCTTTGTTCGGGAAAGCAGTGCCGTAGATGCGTTGCAGCATCTTATTATCCGAGTTCCCCCGCCAGTACGCGCCAGCTACATTCAACAGCTTGAACGCTTTGATTCGACCAGTGGATGGAAGATGGGGACCGCGACACAGATCGAAGAACTCTCCTTGATCATAGATTGAAAGTTCGGCGTCCTCTGGCAAATCCTGAATGAGTTCAAGCTTGTAGGGGTCCTGGATCTCTCCGAAGATACGGAGGGCTTCTTCCCGGCTAACGACCCGGCGACTGATCTTATGATTCTCCTGAATGATTCTGTTCATTTCCCGCTCGATGGCAGCCAGATCACTGATGGACAAGGCATGCTCCAGATCAACATCGTAATAGAATCCATCTTCAATGACTGGGCCGATACCCAGTTTCACTTGTTCTGCACCGTAGATGCGTTTGAGCGCCTGTGCCAGCACATGTGCTGCGCTGTGACGATAACGATACAGACCTTCCGCGCTGTCCAAAGTAACAATAACGAGTTCGCAATCTTGCTTGAGCACCCAATCGAGATCGACATTTTGACCATCTACAATACCGCCAATGGCCTGTTTTCCCAGGCTTGTGCTGATAGATGAGGCAACCGCACCTACAGTGATGCCTGCTTCGTAAGAACGTACCATGCCACCTTGCAGACGGACCTCAATGGATTGACTGGATGGTTGTAGATCATTTGCTTGGCTGTTTATTTCGTTACCTGAATTGTTGCTTGCTGAGTTACTTTTTTCTTGTTTGCTCATGTGAACCACTCTCCATTTCTTAAAATGAAAGCGCAAAAAACACCCGTCCCGGAAAAGGGACGAGTGCGCTTGGCTCGTGGTTCCACCCTAATTTTGGTTATGGTGCACCCTGCTCTCGGCCAGCCGCCGGAACAGAAAACATCATAACCCTCATTGGAATCCGTTATCGGGGATCAGGCGGTGAACTCTACTGGCAACAAGCCGAACATCCTAGAGAGGTTCGAAATGATGAGGTTCGAGGTCACGGCTGCAGAGGGGTAATTCCGGTCCGTTCGCTGAAGAAGGTTTCACCAATCCCCTCTCTCTCTGGGCAGCACGCAAACGAAATCATGTCTCTGGTCATCGCCAAATATGTTAGATCAACTCATTGAAGTTATCCTGAAATGTGTTGCATTCAATATCAATATATTGGAACAGGTGTTATTGAGTGTCGATTATATAGACTGAAAATGGAAAGGTCAAGCGGAACATTTTAATTGGTTTTGGACGGCCCATCCCATATTAAGCAAATGATCGTTCCTTCACCAGGGGTGGACTGTACCTCAATACGACCATTCATGGCTTCGATCAAACCTTTGGTTACCGCCATGCCCAGCCCTGATCCAACATCCGATGTACCTGTATCTGTACCGCGATAGTATCGTTCAAATAACTTCCATACCGTCTCGGGGTCCATACCTCTTCCATTATCGGCAAACTGAATGCTGAATTCATCTGCCTGCGTACCAGAATGCACACTGACAACCAGGATGGACTCGGGCGGATTATGCAGAAGGGCATTGGCGGTCAGATTATCCACAATTCGTTCAAACGACGGAATATGGACAAGGCCATACACTGGCACTTCAGAAGGTTGGAATAGGATGCGACCTTCCCCGTATGCCGGATTCCGTTCAGCGCGCTGGATCAGATCACGGAGCAACGTATTTACGTCAGTCTCTTCCACCACAGGTTGATATCCTCCACTGCGTAATCGATAGGTCATGGCAAGGTCGTTGACAAGCCTGTCCATATACATGGACTTATCAAGCATTATGCCTGCGAATTCCCTGACTTCTTCCGCCGTCCAGCTATACTTATCTGCCTCAAGCATATGAGCATATCCCTGAATGGAGGAGAGGGGGGTCTTCAGGTCATGTGTTATGCCAGCAATCCACTCCTCCCGCAGAGAATCGGTCTGTTTCCGAAGTTCTTCATCTTGCTTCAAAGTGTGAGACAAGGCCTGCATGGAGCGAAGCACTTCAGCATACACGTTGTATTTTCGCTTCCACTTTCCGTTACGACGCTGACTGCGAGGCACTCCAAAGGCTCCGGTAGGTTCCTCGTAATGTCCTCGTTCCAGACGCTGTAACCATTGGAGCATATGCAGCATGGGTGAGCCAAATCGGTTGGCATACCAGAAGGCAAGCAAAATGAGCAAAATGATGATGGACACAATCAATACAACCAATGCCGGTTCCAGAATAAAACTGTAGGGGTTTTGGTTTCCGGTCGCCAATGGATCACCAGGTATGCTAATCAGCCAGGTAGTTTCATTCTGTTCGTCGTACCACGTGGCAACAGACATACCTGATCGACTCGGATAGCGAACTTGCAGAACGAGTTCCTGAATGGTGTATTCGCTAGGTACGCCCATGGCCGGTTTGTTATAGGAGGAGAGTTCGCTTCCTGACGCGTCCAATACTTGAAGATAAGCATTGGCGGCACGGAGGGCCTCCTGTTGGTCGGGCTGAAGATCAAGCTTCCCGTTGGTGAAAGCAAGGTCTGAACGAATCTTATTCATTAAGGACTTGGCCGGGTTACTCTCACCATATAACAAGGTGAATTCCTTCCCGTTTTTCTCCCGGATCAGCATGACAATCTGATAAGGGAACGGCTTCTGGCTTTCCCAGTATGCAATCAATTCCCCCGGTTTATAGTGAGTAGGAACATCGGCAGGTGTGTGATATTCATCAATGGCGTAACCTTGTTCATCCAGAACCTGGAGCCAGCCTTGATTTTTATCCACTTGCTTCAGCAATTCGGGGTCATATTGGATCGTATTATCTGGCAGAATCTCTGCTGTATTAATCAATTGGTCCAGACCATTAACAGCAAAATCATCCACCAGATTCACTTCATTTACCTTTTGCACAACCCAGTAGGTGGCTACAGACCCAAGCAGGATGATCAGAACGACTGCACCGGCAAGCATCCCGATAAACCGGGTCATTAACCTGCGACGAATACTCATGGGCGTGACACATGTTCCGGCTGAATCAGTTTGTAACCCAGACCCCGGACGTTGACGAGAAACACCGGATTGGAAGGATCGGCTTCAATGCGCTCCCGAATGCGGTGAATATGAACCATCACGGTATTGTCATCACTAATGGATTCAGAGCCCCAGACCCGTTCATATAGATCTGATTTGGTGAAGATTCGATTGGGATGCTTGCAGAAAAAGAGCAGTAGTTGAAACACAAGTGCCGGACAGGATACGGATTCTCCTTCAACCCGAAGCTCACCAGCCCATTCCAGCACCTGGAATCGTCCAAAGTCGTACACGCCTTCCGGCATGCTGGGAGATGACGTATTTACGTTGGATGGGATGGGTTCCGAGATCGCTGCGGTTTTAGAAGGTAAATAACGCTTAAGCAATGATTTAATTCGAGCAACGACTTCCAGAGGATTAAAGGGTTTGACCACATAATCGTCGCCACCAACGGCGAATCCGGTTAATTTGTCATAATCGGTTGTTTTGGCCGTCAGAAACAGGATAGGCGCATCGGTAACCTGCCGTAGAAAAGGACAGATTTCCAGTCCGCTTTTGCCAGGAAGCATGATGTCGAGCACGATGCAATGATAGGTCTTGTTGTTGCATGCCTCAATGGCAGCTTCGCCTGTTGTAACGGTATCAATATCGAGAAACTGCTCTTTGAGCAGAACGGTTTTGAGCATATGCAGAATGGCCTGTTCATCATCCACAAGCAGTAATGAGACGTTATCCATAGTTTAAAAATGACCTCCTGATCCTTCCGGTGTGTGTATTGCTAATCATACCATCCAAGAAGGCTGTATAGCGTATGAGCTATCTTAACGGAATCTTAATTATACAGCCTCAAAAGGTGTTGCAAGTTTAACTACATGTAAGATGGGGTTAGACGAAGGATAAGACTCATTCTGTACACTTAACTGGAAAGTATAACGATTAACAGAAGGGATGTTGAGAATGAACAGAGAAGGTCATCTGAAATCAGAACATCATACACATTCAAAATTACAGCATAGAAAGGGCTGGAAGGTGCTTGCGATTACCCTTGGAGCTTGCGTGATATTGTCTGCTTGCGGCAACAGCAATTCCATTACTTCCGACCAGGCAGAGCAGCAGTCAGCCGAACAGGCATCCAATAATGAAACGAGCGGGAACTCGAATCAGGAGCAGAACTCAAGTTCAGAGGTGAGCGCGATGGTTACACCGGACAATTTCATAGATACGTTGATGAACGGTTCAAAGGATGCAATCTATAATCAGTTCTCTCCCGAGTTTAAGGGGACGTTAACGCTTGAACAGTTCAAAACGACCGCTGATCCTTTTCTGGAGGGTGTTGAATCGTGGGAGCAAGTGGTAGACGCCAAAATGAATCAATTAACCGAGGTTGCCTGGAAGGATCAGACTGGGACCAAAGGGATTCGAGCCTATTTTTCCGAAGAAAATCAAATTGAAGGCCTCTTGATCCAACCGCTGCAAGCTTATGAGGACACGGATGCCAAATTCACCAAAACGGAATTTCAATTGCCGATGAAGGGGGAATGGTACGTATTCTGGGGAGGCAATGATGCCTTGTCAAACTATCATTATGAGCACGAAACGCAGCGTTATGCACTGGATATCGTACGGACCAAAGAACAATCCAGTTATCAAGGTGATGCAACGGCAAACGAAAACTATTATGCTTTTGGTGAACCACTCTATGCAGCTGCCGATGGAACCGTTGTCGATATCAAGAACGATATACCGGACAATGTACCGGGTGTGATGAATCCAGAAGAGCCGGCGGGTAACTATGTGGTGATCGACCATGGCAACAGTGAATACAGCATCACGGGACACATCAAGGAAGGCAGTGTTTCGGTCAAAAAAGGAGATAAGCTCAAGCAGGGAGACCCTATCGGTGAGCTTGGTAATTCGGGTAACTCCAGTGAAGCTCATCTGCATTTCCAGGTATCGGATGGCCCGGATCTGTTCACATCTCGCTCAATTAACATTCGTTGGGCAGACCAGAGTCAGCAGTTAACTCGTGGGAACACAATACAGGGACTGGCGGAGTAATGATGGAGTAATTCTCTGTCAGAATGTTAGGGATGACGAAGGCTTCTATTTTCCATTATAATATCCTCTATGATAATAGAACGATCTGGAATGATGGAGGAATAGCGATGAAACTGGAAGATGTGCAGATTGAATATGCGCGCCTGGAGGACTTGCCGAGGATTGTAGAAATTTATAATTCTACCATTGAGGGCCGTATGGCAACAGCGGATTTGGAGCCGGTGACGGTGGGGCAACGTTTGCCTTGGTTTGAGGAACATACACCGGAACATCGTCCGCTTTGGGTGATGAAGCAGGCAGGACAGGTGGTCGCTTGGGCGAGTCTCAGTTCATTCTATGGACGTCCTGCGTATAATGGAACGGTGGAAGTCAGTGTATACGTGGATCAGCAATGCCGTGGAATTGGGGCTGGTGGATGTTTGCTCGAAACGGTATTTGCAGCATGTCCTGCACTTGGGATTACGACCATTCTCGGATTTGTTTTCGGACATAACGAACCGAGTCTGGGGTTATTGCGCAAGCATGGTTTTGAACAGTGGGGTTATTATCCCGAAGTGGCCGTGTTGGATGGTGTGAATAGAGATCTGGCGATTTTGGGCAAAAAAATATAAGTGTCGTTCTTGTTCGTGAGATAAGAACATTGAAAACCTCCAACCTAAATGATAGGATTGGAGGTTTTTTGTCGTTCAACTATATTCGTCGCTATGTGAAAGTGTAGGTTGTGCTTACACGCCAAGCTGATGTTTAATCTCTTGAATCTGTCCCAGATGACGTTCCTCATGATAACTTGTAAAGTCAATCCATTGGGTAAGATCCATCTCACCAAATACGGGATGAGGAAAGGACTTGCTGCGCAGCAGGTCAGGATCATGATCCAATGCAAAGTTGTTTAACGCTTGGTGAGATTCGTCCAGATCACCGCGTACATCTGCAAGTGCTTCAGGCGCTGCTGGAGGCTGAAGATGGGGTGGTGCCTCGACGGAGCGGCTGCGGTCCAACGATAATTCATATGGTTTTTTGTCCACAGACACCGTCTGTTCCTTTTCGAGAGCCAGGCGGGCTTGTTTTCCAATTACATTTTCCATCAGGTTCAGATGACGTAGTACTTGCATAATACTCCATTGCGCGGGTGAAGGTTTTTGGTTCAATTGTTCTTCTTCGAGTCCCGAGACGGCTTCCCAGATTTGGTTGCGTATATCGTCATTACGAGTAAACATCGTATAATCCTCTCCTTATATATGGGTTCTGTGATGCGGGCAGTCTGTGTATGTTCATTACCCCAAATGTGGATGCTTATCCTATAAGCATAAAGAATGGAAAGAATGAATGCGAATCATAGGCAAGATTAGCCTTGTTAGATGTAATTTGTGCCCAATAAAAAAAGCCGTTCTCTAATGAACGGTTCGTTTCAATCCATCTCAAGTCCAAAAAAAGATTGACGGGCAGACCCCGGCAAACTATAATCGGTACAAGTAACTTGATATGTAAGGAGTCCTGACATGATATGTTAGTAATCGACGAGGTGTATCACCATACAGCATTGCAAATATCATCGTCCGATTTATTGTACCTTATCGAACGGCTGAAGGTCAAAAAAGAAAATGAGATCCAAACGCTCAAGCAGAAGATCGAACAGTTCGAACAAAAGCGTCGAGCGGAAGAGATCGCTTATCAATCGTTGTCGCCCGTACGCAAATGGTTTGCGGGACGTCCAGCATCCCATCATCAGGCGGTGGAGTATATGGTGCAGGTGAAGGAACGTTTTCGCAAGATGGAACAGATTCGCAGACGCATACGTGAATTGGATCAGATCGCAGAACGAATTAAGCATCCGGACAGCATTGAGCGGGACGAGATTGAGCTTGCGCCCGATACAATCCGTGAGCTCAGACAGCTTAGTGAAACGGAGGATGTACAAGCATGACTTTGGAGACGTTAAGCACCGGGATTGATACGGTCTGGGTCGTACTGAGTGCAGCGATGATTTTATTGATGGAGGGTGGATTCGCCCTGCTCGAGGCTGGCTTTGTGCGTTATAAAAATAGTGTGAACATTATTATGAAGGTATTTGCTGACATTACAATTGGAACGTTACTGTTCTATGCCATCGGTTTTGGACTGATGTATGGTTCGGACGTTGGCGGTTTTGCGGGAGTAACGGGATTTTTCCTGAATGGGGATTTGTCTCATCTGGACGTACCGGTATCTCTGGAGACATTCTGGTTGTTCCAGGCTGCCTTTACCATTGCCGTTATTTCCATCGTTTCAGGAGCGGTAGCAGAGCGGATCAACTTCCGTGCCTACCTGTTGTATATCATATTGATGACGGCGATCATCTATCCAATTGGTGGACACTGGGCATGGGGCGGCGGCTGGCTTAGTCAGCTGGGGATGCAGGACTTTGCCGGTTCGGCTGTCATCCATGCACTCGGCGGATTCTCTGCACTCGCTGCTGCGATTATCATTGGTCCGCGTAAAGGAAAATACACGCCGCTTGGCGTAAGTGCCATCGCACTTCCGAGCAATCTGCCACTGGCCTCTGTAGGTGCATTTCTGTTATGGTTCGGCTGGTTTGGCTTCAATGCTGGGAGTACACTCAGCGCGACGGATGTAAGAATTGGTCACATTGCGATTGTCACGATGTTATCTGCGGCTTCGGGTGGTGCGGTTACGTTACTGTATACGTTATTCCGCTTCAATCGTTCAGATGCACCATCGGTCATTAACGGTTCGCTTGCAGGACTGGTCGGTATTACGGCAGGCTGTGCTTTTGTTGGCGATGTAGCAGCGATATTCATTGGGGCAGTATCCGGTTTATTGATGATGGCTGCCACTAACTGGCTGGACCGTCGGCAGATTGATGATCCAGTTGGTGCTTTCCCGGTGCATGCCGCATCAGGGATGTGGGGCACGATTGCTGTAGGTCTGTTTGCCACGGATGGTGGATTATTCATGGGTGGCGGCTGGAGGTTGCTGGGTGTTCAAGCACTTGGCCTTACAGCCTTGGTCATCTGGGGATTCGCCATGACCTGGATCGGGTTAAAGTTGATTGGCAAAATTGTGCCTGTACGTTCGACAGAAGAAGAGGAAGATCTGGGTCTGGATATCAGCTATCATGGTGTGATGGCAGCCCATCAGGCCCATGAATTCCTGGACGGTGAGGAGCATATGCGTGCTTACCAGGAAAAGTCCTCTGATCCAAATCGTTAAATGGAATATAGGATAAAGAAGTAGACTGACAGGGGATGTCAGTCTCTTTTTTCTATATAAATTGAACTACACATATTTACACGAGAACGTAGAGGACAGAAAGAACCTGAAGAAGCGAAGCTAAAAGCTTTCTGCAAGAAAGCTACTTCGGAAGCATACACTTCGCCTTTATCCCCGGATTTTTACCTTTCCAAAGGTGAATCTAAAAAATTCTGGGGATAACAGCGATCGGAAGGTTGTTCTGTCATCGGAGTTGTAAGTGTAAAATATTCTTAAGTTCAATTTATATAGAAGCAGGGAAAGACGTCCGGGCGGAAGAATATACAGGTGTGAACCTGAATATGTCTCAGCATAGGTGTATTGTCAAAAGGGGAGGATCTATATGATTAAGCCAGAACAATGTGAACGTCTGACCAGAAAAGCCCGTAAAACACTTGAGGAGTATGGTTTGGGAGTTGCTGCAGATCTGCTGTTGTCTTCAAGCCGCTGGGGAATTCGCCTCGATGTATCCACACTGGACGAATATCGCAGAACAGGAAACTCACGTGTGGGTGGACATCCGGATTTGCCGAGTCGCATGGAATGGCCCGTAACACAAGAAGGAATTCCAATGACTTTCCTGGCCCAACTGAACCTGGTGGATTTGTCGCCGTATACGCCGAATGATGGGCGCGGGACATTGCCTGAACGTGGCATGTTATACTTTTTCGTTGGCACGGATGAATCTGCTTGTCCCATTGAACATCGTGTGATTTTTGAGCCGAGTTCTCATAACCTGATAAGGCGAGAGCCTGAGGGAGATACCGCGCTGGATGGAGCCCCGTTTGTTGCACATTCGGTGACTGTGCTGCCTAATCTTGAGTTTCCTACATATGCATATATTGACGTCAACGCGCTGAATGAGCTCTCGCCGTCTCAGCTTGAGAGCGATGAGGCCGAAGCGGAAGTGAGTCTGTATGACCGATACCTTGAATTCGAGTCGAGCTGGAATCATCCGAGTATGCTGAATTGGGGTGGTATGTTTGGATATCCTGACGGGCAGCATCCAGATGCCGAGCATCGTGCCTTATTACAGATCGCACTGGGAGAAGAGTATGATTATAATGAGCAGGAGTGTGAGAAGAAGCTGACCAAGCATTACGGCGGTGATGAGGATCGGACATGGCAGGAACTATCCGATACGCTGCTGCTGTTAAAGATAGATACACATGATGCTATTGGTTTCCAATGGTGGGATTGCGGGGAATTACAATTTTTCATTCGCAAGTCTGACTTGGAGGCTGGACGATTCGAGCATACGTATTGTTCGTTATACTCAAGTTGAGCAAAGATTTGAACTCATATAGGCAACAAAATGTCCTGAATCCCGTCTATAAGAAGGAGGAAGGACTTTTTTGTTCGTAAATTGTTAGATTTGGTATATAACTTGTTTATATATTAAGGAGGGATATCTTGGTTGATAATCGATCATATGTTCTGTATAATGGGATAAAAAGGAAGTGTATCTGTTGATTCAATCTGCGTTCAAACATATTGACGTGGCTGTAACATCGTTGATTGATATATGTGATCAGTTGTCGGAAGAAGATTTGGCTTTGACTCCAATTGAAGGTAAACGGCCTGTTGGAGAATTACTAGCCCATCTGTCTGTGATCTGCCGAGCGGATGTTTATATTTCCGAAGGTGCAACGGAAGAAGAGATGGCTCAATTCTATGCAGAGAACCAGGTGCATTCGCTCGATGAGATCAAGCAGGCTTTAATTGATAACCAGATGTATCTATACCAACGGTACAGGCAGTTTAACACGGAAGAGTTATTACATGTGACGGATTCGTACTGGGGAGCTTCCTATAGTCGGCTGGAGTGGTTACTTGAGATTATGGGGCATGTATATCATCACAGAGGACAATTGTATACGATGCTGACCCTGACGGGCAAAGAACCCGAATCAGTACTTTTTAAATAGAAACAGATAGAATACATATAAGCATGTTATAGTAAACATCATGGGATAAAGTGGTAGTAGACCGACGATACTACACGTTATACGTGAAATAACGGAGGATTCTGGTATGGAACGACATAATACATGGAATGCATCGATGGACAATACGTTGATTGACAGGTTAAAACAGATTCCTGAACTTGATAAGGCTACACGGATTGAACCCGTTATGAAGGGTTATTCAGCGGATGCTAAATTCAAAATGTTTGTCCCTGACCAAGGCCATGTGTTGGTGAGGGTATATGATGTTGCTGAGGAATGGATGAAGCAAAGGGAATATCAATGTTTGAAGAGCATGCAACAATTAGGTGTACTGTGTCCTTCAACGTTGGGCACAGGTAGATTGGATGAGAAGAACGAATATATGATTCTTAGCTACATTGAAGGCGAAGATGCTTCCGAGAGACTGCCTCAACTGAGTGAACAGCAACAGTGGGCGGTTGGCTTTGAAGCAGGAGCGCAGCTACAGCTGATTCACCAGTTGCCGATGGAGGAACAGACCGAATCATGGTACATACGCAAGAGCACGAAGCATCAACGTTACGTGGAGCGCTATAAACAGTGCCCGATCGTGATGAAAGAGGATCAGCCTATTCTAACGTTCATTGCAGACCATCTCGGTTGGATGAAAAATCGTCCAGATGGATTTCAGCATGATGACTTCCACCCGAGCAATCTTGTCGTTAAGCAGGATAAGCTCGCAGGAGTGATTGATTTTAATCGTTATGATCAAGGGGATCCCATTCATGAATTTTTGAAGCTGGGTTTGTTTGCTTCGGAGATCAGTATTCCATATTCCATTGGTCAGATTCAGGGCTATTTCGATGGCAATGAACCGAATGAGTTATTCTGGAGATTGTATTCACTGTATACGGCTATGGCACTCGTGTCTTCTGTGGTGTGGATTCAGCAGGTGAAGCCGGAAGAGACACATGAGATGATGACCAAGATCGAACGTGTCCGTGAAGATCACGATGATTTTCGCAGTTTCGTCCCTCGGTGGTATACTTTGAACAGGTAAGGAATTGGGGAAGGGAAAGGAATAATGCCGTGGCACAGCCAGCAACCATTCTGCTTGTGGATGATGAGCAGGAGATTATTAAACTGATGGAAATTTATTTTGGCAACGAGGGTTATCGGATTCTCACCGCGAATGATGGGCTTGAAGCACTGGAACAATTGAAAAAAGAGTCGATCGATCTCATTATTCTAGATGTTATGATGCCAAATATGGACGGAATCGAAGCTTGTATGAAAATTCGGGAAGAGCAGAAAATGCCGATTATCATGCTGTCCGCCAAAAGTATGGATATGGATAAAATCACAGGGCTAAGCATCGGTGCTGATGATTATGTGACCAAACCATTTAACCCGCTTGAACTTGTCGCACGGGCCAAATCCCAGCTGCGCAGGTATCATACCTTCAATGAAGGTCGGGAGAACAAAGAGCACGAGTGGGTTATTGATGATCTAGTCATTAATACAGATACACATGAAGTTTGGGTTGATGAGCAGCCGGTTCGTCTGACTCCGCGTGAATTTGCTGTTCTTGAATTACTGGCTCGCCACCAAGGTTCAGTACTCAGTATGGAACAGATCTATCGTCAGGTCTGGAAGGAAGAATTCATGGAGTCGAATAATACCGTCATGGTACATATTCGCAAGATTCGTGAGAAGATTGAACTCGATAGCAAACATCCCAAGTTCATTCAGACCGTATGGGGTGTTGGTTACAAGATGATCAAACCGCAATAAACATGTACATCCACAGGATGTCATGTGACATGAACACATTCAGGGAGTTCCTACTATGAATTCAAAGTTGATTAATACAGTCCGTTGGAAATTTATCTATGCATTTCTGCTGAGCGGCATATTAACTGCAGTTATTTTGTACGGGGGCAGCCAGGTGGGGCAGACCATCCTGGAAGCTCAGGCGTATCCGGATTATTCCATTCCGGCCCAAGGGATCAGGTGGTTGGTGAATAATATCGGTTCGGTGCCTTTGATGATTGTGGTGGGCGTGCTTGGTTTTGTGCTGTTTTTTTTCCTGTTCTCTCGTAAGGTGATGCGGGTTCTGGATGAAATTACGGCGGGAATTCAGGAAGTTGCCAAAGGAGAGTTATCCCATCGCATCGAAGTGAAGACCTCGGATGAATTCGGAGTGGTTGCTGCAAGCATTAATCAGATGGCTGAACAATTGCAGTTATCGCTTCAGGAAGAGCGTAATGCAGTTGCTGCCAAAAACGATCTGATTACGGGGATATCACATGATCTGAGAACACCACTCACTTCTATTCTGGGATTTCTGGAGTACATTGAGAAGGATCGCTACCAGGATGAGATTGAGATGCGCTATTATGTTAGCATCGCCTATGAGAAATCCCTGACTCTTCGTAAGCTGATTGATGACTTGTTCGAATATACGCGTGTGAGTGGCGGGAGTCTTCCGTTGTCTTTGCAAGCATTGAACCTGAATTCGTTTCTGATGCAGCTGGCTGAAGAGTTTACTCCCATGCTGGAGGATGCTGGCATGACCTACAAGATCATCGGCGGGCAAGAGCCACTATGGATACAAGCTGCTCCAGGAGAGCTTGTAAGAGCGTATGAGAATCTGTTCAGCAATGCCATTCGGTATGGTTCGCAAGGTAAACTAATGGAGATTGGGCTGGCCCTTGAAGGTGATGAGGCTGTAGTCCGCATCAGTAATTATGGTGAACCGATTCCGGCGCAAGATCTGCCACATCTGTTTGATCGATTCTATCGTGTGGATAAATCGCGTTCCCGTGAAACGGGAGGTACGGGTCTAGGCCTGGCGATTGCCAAATCGATGATTGAATTACATCGAGGAAGTATCGTTGCCTACAGTGAAAAGGGCAGAACGGATTTTGTTACCCGATTTCCTGTAACTGCTGCTCCGCCAAGTAATTACGAAGAGTAGTAATAATTAAGAATTTGGTAAGAAGTTAACTACTTCCTCATTAAGAAATATTCGGTATGCTACCTCTATTACTTATTGTTGTATAGAGGAGGATACGAATATGAAGACCCGATTCAGTACTGTAAGACTAAGATACATATACATTGGAGGAGCAAGCGCGTTACTGAGCGCAGCGCTCCTTTTTGTCGTTTATCACGTGCTGCGATTTGCGCATCACCACGTCCTTCCTGATACAGCATGGATAACGCGTATGATGAACTGGGGAATCAACCATATTGGAACAAAGCCGTTCTTCATCTTCATTGGTGGAGCCGTGTTTGCGATCTTTTTCTGGATTCGATCCCAGAAGATTGCGGAAGATCTCAGTCAACTTGCGCGTGGAACAGCCGAACTTGCATTGGGCCACAATCCTGGAAGAATTGATGTTCTAAGTGGTGGTGAACTACGACAAATTGCTGCCAATCTGAATAGGATTGCTATTCTCCTGCATGAGGAAGGGCGGAGCAGATCAGAACCGAAACAGGAGAAAAGAGAGATACAGGGAGCTTCTATTAAGCATGAGCAACCCGGACTTCAGCAACATGTGGAAGAAGACAAGGAGAACGCTCAAACTACTTCTACACAGGTTGACTTGCCGATAAAACTTACTCTCTACGGTATTGAATCTTCTCTGGATGAGATCATCCAAGGGCGCTGTCAGAATGAGGTGGAAGTTCAGCATTGGGCCAAGTTGGCATATGAACAGACATTGCTGCTTCAACATGCTCTAGAGATTACACAACGGAATGGACAGGAACGCGGAGTTTCAATGGAACAGGTACACAAGGAGCCTGAATGTTGAAGCACAGGGGCAAGCGATGGATGTATCACGTATTTGATGGAGCAGTGGTTGTCGTTTTGATCTTGGCCTTTTTCTATCTCTATCTGATTACTTATGGCGAAGGATTGCTTCGCAATCGTCCTGAGGCCATGCAGGTGGCCTCCTCAACCATTATTACGAATGCAGAGGGGACCGAAATTTCGAGGTTGCATACGCAGACCAAAGGGTATTCCGAATATGCTGATCTGAACGCCATGCCGGATTTATTAAAGATGGCTTTTTTGGCTACAGAAGATCGACGTTTCTACAACCATGATGGACTGGATTTCATCGGACTCGGCAGGGCCATTGTGCAAGACATTATACATATGAATTTGAGTCAGGGAGGAAGCTCCATTACACAGCAACTGGCAAGAAATCTGTATTTGAATGGGGATAAAACGTTGAGTCGAAAGGTGAATGAGATATCGATTGCGATGGCCCTGGAGAAGAAGTACAGCAAGGATGAAATTCTGGAAATGTATCTGAATCAGATCTACATGGGACGCCAGCAGTATGGTGTAAAAGCGGCAGCCAGGCGGTATTTTGGAATTAAGGATATGCATCAGTTAGAACTATGGCAGATTGCTACATTGGCGGGAATGCCTAAAGGTCCATCCATATACAATCCAGTAGATCATCCTGAACTTTCCAAACAAAGACGTGCCGTTATCCTTAGACTAATGCATGAACAGGGACTAATTACACGAAAGCAGATGCTCCAAGCCCGTGACGTCGATTACACGCCGCCTGATACTGTGTTGAGCGTAACAGCTACACCGGGCTTGAGCGAACCCTCGTATGTGTCTGCGGTGGATGCTGTGATTCAGGAGGCTTCTCGGCTCACAGGCAAGAGTGAAGTAGAGATTCAAGCGGCAGGCTGGGTTATTCAAACCGGGCTAGACCAGCAGGCACAACTGGCGATGGAAGAAACATTTGCAGATACTACCCGATTCCCCGATGATCACCAAGACGAGCTGGTCCAGGCAAGTATGGTTATTATCGACCAGCACAACGGTGAAGTGAAAGCGATGATGGGTGGACGTAATCCCTTAAAAGGGGGCATCAACCGGGCGATTATGGATGCAAGGCAGCCAGGCTCTTCTTTTAAACCGATTATTGCATATGGCCCTGCGTTGGAGTCGGGGAAGTTCAAGCCAGAGAGCATACTACCGGATAAACGCATGCAATATGGCAGCTATCAACCTTCCAATCTCGGTGGGCGTTACAGTGGTTCAATTGCCATGTCCCAAGCCCTGCAAAAGTCCATCAATGCCCCAGCCGTATGGTTGCTTCATGAGACAGGACTGAACTATGCACATCAATTTGCGGCAAGACTTGGTATTGAACTGGGGAAAGAGGATATGAATCTCTCGGTTGCTCTGGGCGGTGTGTATCAGGGGGTGTCTCCAATGAAGATGGCTCAGGCCTACACGGTGTTTGCGAATAATGGCAAGTTGAATACAGCCCATCTGATACGCGAGATTACAGATTCGCAAGGACGGACAATATTTGCTCATAAGTTGGAAAATAAGCAGGTAATCTCCTACAGTACGGCGAATGCCATGACCAGAATGCTGCAAAATGTAGTCAGTCAGGGGACGGGAAGCCGTGCACAACTCGGTCAGCACAAGGTAGCAGGGAAAACGGGAACAACACAGGCTGCATTACCTGGTGTGGGAAGAGAGGGCAATCGGGATCTGTGGTTTGTGGGCTATACGAGTAACTGGACTGCGGCGGTTTGGATGGGATTTGATCATACAGATACAGAACATTATATGAGGTCAGGAAGTGGTGTTGCAGCGGAGTTGTTCGCAACAGTGATGAGACGTGCTACCCAATAGAATGCAAGAGAGAGAGAACGGAGTCCAGAAGGTTCTTTCCTTCTTTTGGATAACACAGCATATAGCTTCTAATATATAATATGTATCTTATCTATCGTAAAAGGAGGATGAAATGAACTATAAATACAGTAACTCGGATACAGATACGGATATGAACTCGCTGCAACCCAAAACCGGTATCAGACCGGAACGGCCTGGTATCTCCGGATTGGGCGGATGGCTTATTTTAATCCAGATCAGTCTTTGGCTTGCGCTGGTGTTTCTCATCTCGGATGTATCGCAGGTGAATGTTATCATGGACCCTGCCAGATGGGAAGCAGGCCGTGGTGTCGATCCTCAGATTTACAGAGAGATGATCCGTCCACTCCTGTGGTTTGGTTTCATAAGCAGTACCATTCTATTGATGATCGTTATCGTGAATCTCATTCTTTTATATAAACGGAAGAGACAGTTTCCACGTATGATGATGGTGATGTACCTGATGAATGTGATCATAAGCATCGTGACGTGGATTCTGATTGCGCGCAATGAAATCCCAAGAGAACAGCATGTGCTTGATGCAACTCCGGCTTTTCAGTTGATTGTACGATCCATTCTGACGTGCTGTATCTTCATTCCATATTTCCTGAAGTCGGTACGTGTGAAGAATACGTTTGTGAAATAAACAGAATATTGATTGATCTGCTGCTCTATAATGCTCTATGAAAAGCGATAAGGAAGGCCCGTTAGTATACAAGATTTCATCCTGTATGCCTAACGGGCCTTCCACGTGTTGAATATATTGAGAACTACGATCATTTCGATGATGATTTTGCCCGAAGTGAGGCGGGAATTCGGCGTATCATCTGGTTTAATACCTCGGATAACACCAGGCCTACGGCAATGGCGCCGGATAACATGAGTGCCTTGGCGGCCATCTCCATAGCGGCACTGTAGTCATTTTGCACAAAACTTCGCATCGCATTATACGCCAGTCCACCAGGAACGAGAGGGATGATGCCTGCGACGCTAAAGATGATGACGGGTGCGCGAAACATGCGAGAGAATACCTGGCTGATGACACCTACGGCTATGGTCGCTGCAAGTGTAGCAGGAACCGCATCCGCTGCATATTCAAGCACGATATAGATAATCCAGCCAATCATGCCGACAAATCCACCGTGGAGCAGCATGCGCCTTGGTGCATTGAAGATGATCCCAAACGCGGCTGAAGCGACAAAACTGGTTAAGGCTTGTTCAATAAAATGGAGCATATCCTGCATTCCTCCGTCTTACATAAAAAGTGAAAATACAACTGCAATGCCGGTACCTATGGCAAAAGCAGTCAGAAATGCCTCGGCTCCCTTGGATAATCCGGATACGAGATGTCCGGCCATCAGGTCGCGTACAGCATTGGTAATCAGCAGCCCCGGAACCAGCGGCATAACCGAACCAATAATTATTTTGTCCCGTTCATGACCCACTCCCATATAGATCAGGAGAAAAGCAAGTAAGCCAATAACAAAGGATGCCGTAAGCTCGGCAAAGAATTTAACCCGCACCAACCGGTGAAAGGCAATAACGGCTGCATAACCTATGCCCCCACAGATCAGCGCCGGAAGAAAGTCGCTCCAACCTCCGCCAAACATAATGGTAAAACAACCACTGGATAACGCCGCGGCCGTAAGCTGCACAGCCGTTGAATAGGAGGAGGGCTTGCCTTCGATCTGTACCAACAGATCATGGGCTTCCTGAGCGGATAGATCACCTTGTCCGATGCGGCGGGAGACCGCATTCACCTCGGACACCTTGTCCAAATCCGTCGTACGCTCGGAGATACGAATCAGCTTGGCAGGTTCTGTTGCATCAACAGAGAAAAAGATGCCTGTCGGAACAACGTAACTGTGTGAATGGGGTAAACCCAGCGCAGCCGCCATACGTTTCATCGTATCTTCCACACGGTAGGTTTCACCACCGCTTTGCAGCATGATTTTGCCTGCGAGCAGACAGATTGCAATCACGCGGGATTGTTCAGTAGGGTTGCTGCCAATCATACCCGTCTCGGCTTGTGATACGGGTGATGAATCATGACGTATGTATTCCAACCGGATCAAGCTCCGTTTCATATGAGATATGGGGTGGTGCGACACCATTGTATCATATTTCACACGCTCGCAAGGAATCATACCGCACCATCGCCGAGACCATAAAAAAGCTTCGTTCCCAAGACTTTGAAGATCTCAGGAGCGAAGCTTCTTGGAACAGGTTCGGATATAGCAGTACAATGCCCTACATCAACAGTGTGATAACCAACAATTCATACAGCACAAGCGGCAAAATTGTTGGTCCAAATAAGGCGCGCGGTTCAGGATATCCATGCATCGGGGTAACCTGGAGATACAAAATCCCCCGGTCTGCACTGATGATGACACCTTCCCACACTTGCCCATCGATATTCTGGACTTGTACCTTCTTGCCTATATGCTGCCGAGCTGTATGATGAAGCATATTCCGCACACTTTGCACGGATTGAAGCATCGGTCGATTGGCTTGATACACGACACGCGTGGATGGCGTGGATGTGGATTCAGACATGATGCACAACCCTTCCTCAAAATAAGTTCTTACTTCAAGGTATGCATCTGCCTATAAAAGGTGATTACACAAACGCCATCTCAAGGCTCCCGCGTCCATTTTCATAAGCGACTTTGCCCAATGCTCCATTCACAAAGGTGAGCTGGGGCGGAACATGGCCGAGATCCACATCGTACAGTACAGGGACATCCAGATCCCCAAGTGCAGAGGATAGGGCATCAGTAAAATTGAAATCGGCTGTATCGGAATAACCCGCAGGTCGGCCGAACATGAAGCCTTTCACACCTGCAAACCAGCCGGCCTGTCTCATCTGCCACAGATGACGGTAGATATCCCCCGCATTCATCTCACAGCTCTCCAGATACCAGATCGTTCCTTCGTCTGCACAGTACTGATCCAGATACGATTGGACGGGTGCGTATGGCGTACCAATCAGACTAGTGATCGTATCCATACAGCCACCGATCAGCCGACCGGAGAACGCCACAGCGGTATCTGCATCTTCCGAGTGGTCTAGCTGTTTCCAGCGCGAAGGTGTATCCAGGTTAAAACCAGGAGATTCCGGTTTCCATGCCGATTGATAATGTGTGGAAGACGATTGTGTGATCTGTCCGCCATCTTTGGTCTGTAACACATCAATCCAGCGCGCAGTCACGGGATCAATGGCGTTTGATCTTAGATCAATATAATTGGTGCCATGTGCAGATGCTGTTCCGGTGATCAAGGTGTATGCGAACAGGAAGGTACTGATATCCGAGTATCCCATGACCCATTTGGGCGGTAACGATTTCAAAGCTTCCCAATCCAGCAGAGGGAGGATATCCATCAGAAATTCCCCTCCCCATGGAGGGATAATGGCTTGAATATCTGGATTGCGGAAAAACTCATTCATCTCTTCGGCGCGTTCCTCTTTGGAGGCACTCACACATTTGGTGTTGTGGCGGAGCGATGGGCTTTCCAGCACGCCAAAACCAAGGCGCTCCATATTGCGTTTGCTTTCCTCAAGATAATGGTACAGGGATTCGCCTACACCGCTGGAGGGGGCTGCCACACCGATCATGTCCCCTTGCGCGAGTGGTTGCGGATAACGGATAGAGCGATTATTCATTGTGGAAACACCCTTTCCTATAAGCATATCGATTTAATGTAGCTGTTTAATATTATCATTATAGTGCATGACAACGTCGTTTGGCTTGCAATTATGGCTGTTACATTTTCTTTAGGGAGTCACAGGAATTTCAATAGAGAACGGTGCACGAATTTGATCAGGGTAAGAGAATATTTCCATTGTCAGATTTCCTTTGGCTGCGGCTCCATTTTTAATGACAACTCTTGCTTCAGAGACGGAAGGGCTCCAGCTTACTTCATTAATGTCGAAAGGGTTTCCTTTGCTGTCCTCAATATTGGTAAATGATAGCCCTGAAGTAGCATTTTGAGCATCTGCAATTGAAAACTCGAGGATCAGATTTTTGCCTTGGACCGTGCTTTGCAGCAATTTCAAACTCGATGGACCGCCTTGTATTTCACCTGAAGAGGGATCGAAGCTGATAACCAGTTCATCCTGATCCACTGCTGAAAGGCCAGACCCTTGCAAAGTCAATTTTTTCGGAGTGGAGAAGTACATGCTTTCGAAAAAGACGGAACTTCCAGAGCCTCCGATGGAAGATGAATCGGTTCTCCATGCTCGGCCTTGCTCATCTACCAAGTGCAGATCACGAATGCCGAAGATTTTTTTGGTGTTGTTCCGATCATATTCGATATCAAGTACAAGACGAGTGGGATACAGAACGGCCTGTTTCACATGGATACGCTGTCCGTCCACGTTCATAGTTTGGTTTACGGGAATGATTTTTTTCATGCCTTTTGTTAAGTTGTGATCCACGGGGAAGGTGACTTTCCACTTATTATTCGGTTCCTTACCTCGTTCCTTAAATACAACGGTCAGCTCTTGTGGCGGTAAAGATTCTGTGAATGAGACATCGATTTTGTCCTCGTAAACGCCACTTTCTGAAGCCGGCTTAGGAGAGGAATAACTAAATCCAACCGGAAGATCTTTACCGTTCTCATCCAACAAATCGATATCATATCCACCCTTCTCCGGATCTTTCATGCCTTTCATTGTGTAAAAAATGACCATACGTGACTCGTCTGTAATAATGCCTTCAACGGTCAAGGAAGCACCATCATGCTCGTCGGTGACACCGACCTGCTGTAAGAGGGACTTATCGATGGCCATCATTAATCCTTTGTCCTGGCGAATCATACTCACAATGCCTTCCATGCCGGGCAATTGCTCCACGAAGGACGCAAAAGCGGGAGAGACACGGATACATCCGGTAAATAGCAGGATGAGGGCAGCTGCCGAGATGGAACTCATATACCAGCGCATCCGGGACTTGCGTTTGCGGGCAGCTTGGCGGATTCCGGACTGAACAGCCTGATAGGCAGCATCCGGTACAGGCATGGTTTCGTATTCCGTCTTGCGAGCATTCAGCCGTTCTTCCAATGCGTCAAATGATTTTTGTTCATCCGTCATGAGGGTGCATCTCCTTTCGTTTCAAGTTGATCACGGAGCTGTCCGAGTGCCCGATGTAATCGGGATTTTACAGTTCCGGTCGGGATTTCGAGAATATCGGCAACTTCAGTTAAGGAGAAACCTTCGAAATAACTCAGGATAATAATCTGTTTGCAATCCCGGTCAAGGGTGGAGACGGCTGCAGCAAGATCGGGGTCCGCAGGATGATCCCAACTGCTGGATTCATGAATCTCGGTGACGGGACTGAACCGACTTTTGCGTTTGCGTTCGTCCGCACAGTAGTTGAGCAGAATGCGGATGAGCCAAGTGCCAAAGTAGGAGGGCTCTTTTAATTTTTTGAGTTTATGGAATGCCCTGAACGTTGATTCCTGAATCGCTTCGAGCGCATCACCTTCGTCATGCAGGTAGGCATAGGCGATACGGTACAGTTGGCTCTGATGTAATTCCATTAAGGCTGCAAAAGCCTCGGCATCCCCTTTTTGTGCGGCGATGGTGAGCTGAGTAGGGGTCACATGGCTCCTCCTTTCATGGATATGTTGAGTATTAGACCGCGTAAGGCTCCAAACGGTTCTTATTTTCTAAAAAAATATGATGTATTGCGATTTCTATAGAAGTTGAACTACCTATGTATACGAGAACGTAGAGGACAACAAATAACCGTCAGGCCTTCTCTTTGTACTCCAAAAAGAGTCCTGACGGTTATTCACGGTATTGCTCACGTTATCTAATCATTGTTGCTACTGTGCTGCCAAGGCTGCTCGCAGACATGAAGCTGTAGACGTGTTGCCACGTTCAAGTGAAATCTCCAGTGCGGTCTGGCCCGCTGAGTTCAGCGCGTTTGGATCAGCTCCATGCTGAAGTAACATCTCGATAAGTTCAATCTGATCCGTATGAAATGCTGCGGAGTGCAGCACATTTTGTCCATCGCTGTCCAGAATACTCGTTGATGCCCCATGTTCGAGCAAAAGGCGGATAACTTCTGGCGAGCGTTCTCCGGCAAGCGCGGCATGCAGTGCAGTATTGGACGGAATAAAGGAAATCTTAGAATGAGAAAGGGCGTTAACATCGGCTCCATAATCCAGAAGAAGACGAACTACTCCAGCTTGTCCATAATGAGAGGCATACCCCAGCGGAGTTAACCCATCCTGATTTTCAGTATTGGTGAGTTCCGGGTGAGAAGCGAGCAATAATTGCAGGTTGGCCACATCTCCAGCCTGTGCAGCCTGAAATAGTTGATTAATCTGTTCTGCATGATTCATAAAGGAATACCTCCATCTGATGAGATAATGTAATTATAGATGTTCCTCTTCAGAGGTTCTTCTTCATAATCACCTTTTGCCCGCAGCTGGGAAGGAGAGCTATGGAAGCGTCTAGTGAATAATGAACTGAACGAACCGAGGCTTTCGAAGCCCACATCATAACAAATATTGGTGACCGACCTGTCCGAATCTAGCATAAGCCGCTTTGCAGCCAATAGCCTGCATTCAGTCAGATAACGATGGGGTGAAGTACCAAACAACTTTTTATAACTGCGTAGAAAATGATTCACGGATAGTTGTGCAGCCGATGCTGTCTGTTCTACCGTTAACGGCTGATCATAGTAGGCGGAGATATACTCATGCCCGATATACACTCTTCGATACAATTCTTCTCTGGTTGAACGTCTGATCATATCCAATTCGTTGATCTCTTGCTGAACGTTACGGTGTAGATCCAGCATGTGAACAGCAAGATGATGAAGCTGCTCCGCTATTGCCCAGGAATCCAGCGTGTCTTGACTGTAGAAATTACGCAAATGATTCAGGGCTGCGCCAAGCCGATTATCCATCGCGTATGTACGTTCTACCCACTCCATCTTGTTTGAGGATGAATAACTATACGGCTCATCAAGTAGCTGAAGATCACTGGTAATTAGATTCCGGCCGATCTCTTCCACATAACCAGGAGGGAAGAAGATACAGAAGGATTCAACTGGAGTAGATGAATCAATGTGAAGACTATATTCCTGGCCCTCATTCAGAAGCAGATAGTTCTCATTATTGACTGCGAAGTGACCGCGCCCCGCTTCATAGAGCGTTTTTCCGTTACGGAATGTTTTCAGTGATAGCGAGCCGCTGCCTTTCCAATCGAATTGGGAACTCGATTCATGCAGAATGAAGGGGACGAGTTGAGGAAGAGGAATCTCCAACACTTGCAAGCACCTCCAAGCTTAATTCTGGTTATACAGCTTCTTCACAGCTTCCAGTCCAGGCACGGCAAAGCAGGCGAGTGGAGAGGGCAGATCATGGAGTGGGAACCAGCCGATCTCACCAATGGCTCCGCCTTCTTCCAGATTACGAGCATGGCCGCCAATCACCTTGGTGGAATAGAGCACGGATATCCAATGTTCCCTCTGTTGTGGCTGGATCGTCTCCGCCGTACAGAGCAGACTGTCAATGGTGATATCCAGATTCACTTCCTCCTTGATTTCACGGATGACGGCAGTTTCCAGTGATTCATAGGGATCTACTTTCCCACCGGGAATACTCCAGGTGTGCTGTTCGGGCTGACGATTCCGCCAGGCGAGAAGCACTTCGCCCCGTTCATTCAGGATGACCGCACCTACGCCGATGCGAGGTGAAATTTCAGATTCACCTTTTGGAACAGAACTTAATTCCGACAGGGACAGCGCAGCTTGTTCGTTCCCATTACGTTGTGAAAAACCACCCGCTACCATATCCCCGGATTCAGGAGTACGATTAGACCGGAATGATAAAGGAAGCCCAGACTGTGCCGACCATTCTTCCGCAAGGATACTCATCGAGATCAGGTCATAATGCATGCCATCCCGCAAAACTGCAGAACGCTGGCGACCCTCTTCCCGGAATCCGGCTTTTAGGTACGCACGTCTCGCGGCTTCATTGTATTCGATGACTTCCAGCGCAATCCGGTTCAGGTTCAATTCGTGGAATCCATATCGAAGAATTAGAGCAAGGGCATCACTGCCGTAACCTTTACCCCGATCATTTTCTTCGCCGATACCAATGGCCAAACGAGCAGACCGATTGTTCCATTCAATTCGGTATAGGGCTGTGAATCCAATGAATCGGTTACCCTCCAGTGTACGTAATGCAAATTCAAATCCGTTATCGCGGCGGACGGAGGAGGACCCTGTCTCATCCGGCGTTAACGGGATCGCGATATCGGTATCCATGTTGCGCAAATATTCATAATCGTCTGTGAAGCGGGAGAGACGCATGCAATCTTCAGGGCATGGGGCCGCTAATCTGACTTTGGAACCTTGAAAACCATTTAAATGACGTGGAGACATGTTGCACCTCTTTTATACGATATGAAATCATTCGTTTCTTCCCATTATACTACGAACAGGAGAGGATACCGAAAAATGGCACCAAACGAGCTGCACTCAGGGAAAAAGATCATAAAAAAAGCAGCCATTTCGGGCTGCTTGTACATTCATTATTTCAGATCATTCAATAAATTCTTCATTTTTTTGTAATGTCCACTGACCCGATCAACCATGTAGTTATACATGAGCTGGTTCTCTGAAAGGTCCGCCATTTCCTTGTCAATGTCAACGTTATTGTTGTTATTGTTCATCGTTGTTTCGTTGTTCTCGACAATTCGGTACTGTACGATGGAAGAATTGGGATCACTGACAGGGAAGTGTTTGGTATGAGTCCGCTTCATGGCGAGCTGATCGGTTTTGCCATTTTCAACGATACGTCTAAGCTCTTCCTGAAACTCTACCGTTTTCTTTTTGTAGTTGGGTGTGTCTGCATTGGCAATGTTATTGGTAATGGCATTGTGCTGTGCAGTCAGTGCTTGTAACAGTGATTCGTTACGTCTTGTTGTATTCGTTTCGATCACGGGCTCAGTCTCCTTCACTGTAGATTGTACAGTTACTTCTATAATAAGAAATAAAGTTGCACACTGTCAACAAAACAAAGAAAAAGACAAGCACATGCCGGAGGTCCCCCGAAAAGAAGAACCCTGCCTTCATGAAGTCTTGTCTTAGACCTTGCCCTTATGGATCAGCGTTGAACAACCTCTTTAAGAGGGACGATTAATATTTTTGCCGTAATAGATCTCGTCCATCTCCAGCTTCAGCCACTCCGTAATCTCCTGTTGTTCCTTCTTGCTGAGCTTATCCTTGGTGTACCCAAACAGATAATTGTCGAGATCAAATTCCCTCAGTTTACACTTGGTGTGAAAAATATTCTCCTGATAGACGTTCACGTCAATCATGTCAAAGCTGCTCTTGATCTCGTCCGGAATATAATTCTGAATTGAGCCGATCTCATGGTCAATGAACAGCTTGCGTCCGCTTGTATCCCGCGTAAAACCACGCACCCGGTAATCCATCGTCATAATGTCCGTATCAAATGAGTGGATCAGATAATTCAGCGCCTTAAGCGGTGAGATCTCACCGCAGGTGGAGACATCAATGTCCGCACGGAAGGTACTGATACCTTCACTAGGATGAAATTCAGGGTAGGTGTGCACAGTGATATGGCTTTTATCCAGCTGCATGACAACGTTATCGGGCAGAGGGCCGGGAGATTCATCAAGTGATTCTTCGGGGATCTCCACGATTGGACCTTCGGAGACAAGCATCGTAACACTCGCACCTTGAGGCACGTAATCCTGCTGCGCAACATTAAGAACGTGGGCTCCGATGATATCGGAGACGTTGTTTAGAATTTTACTCAGCCGGGCGGCGTTATACTGTTCATCAATATATTCAATGTAAGCTTCGCGTTCGTCTTTGGTTTTGGTATAACAAATATCGTACATATTAAAGCTCAATGACTTGGTCAGGTTGTTAAATCCATGCAGTTGAATGCGCTGCTCTGGCGTAATTGTCATGGTTGCAGTTCCCCTTATCCCATACGACATATCATCGCAGTTATAATACTACTTATACCCAACCTGCCTCGAAAAAAAACATATGTACGTCATTCAAAATACGATTCCCTTCTGATGAAAGCTATGTATGAATGGACTTCAGATGATCTACATTTTTTCAGAATGAAGAATCGTCAAAGTCTATAACATCGTTCATGCGCTCATCCTCAGCTACAGATTGAATATCCTCTGAAGTGACACTGATGATTGTATAATCCTCGTTCTGCTGTTTCTTCACGGCTTTTTCCTTCACAAAACGGGGACTGCCTTCTCCGGCATCTTCGTCATAGACGAGCAGAAGACCGTCGCTTTTACGCAGCAACAGGTCATCCCGTGCAGTGAACTGCCACGGCCCGATATAAGGTTGATTGCTAATCGCACCGTAATAGTCCACACCAGAGAGGATGGAACGGTAATACTCCTGCTTGTCTTCTTTCCATTGCTCTTCCGGGTTTTGAAAGGCAGTAATGATCGACAGCTTCAGATGCGGATACGTCTTCTTTAGATCAATCACTACTTCGCAGGCCCACAGGTCCACACCGTATTGTCCCGGCGTCAGCACCCATTCCAGACCGTCCTCGACAAGGGGAGTGAGGCGGGAGGAGATGGCTTTTTTGATATAAGGAATACCTTCATGCTTCTGTCCAAAAATTTGCAATTCATGTGCCCGGTAACCGGTGATCAACAGGTTTTTCAGTGTCCGTTCCTCCTTTCAGGCATGATCAAGGTGCAGTTATTTCGCAGGTGGAGCATCTGCACGGAACGGATACAGGAATGGCTTCGGAATATCCGTTTCAAATGACATCAACTCATCCGTTGTAGGATGAATAAACGAGAGTATGCGTGCATGAAGTCCGAGACGGCCAAGGTCTCTTGTGCGTGCACCATATTTTCTGTCACCGGCAATCGGATGTCCGAGATCTTCCATATGCACACGAATCTGATTTTTACGCCCTGTCTCCAGACGCACTTCCAGCAAGGAGAACTCACGGTTCGACTTCAGACGTTTGTAATGTGTAATGGCGTGTTGTCCATCATTCGGACGAGAGCTGGAGTACATTTTCAGCGTTTTGGTTTCCTTCAGCCAGGAAGAGATGGTACCTTCTTCTTTGGCTACTGCACCTTCAACAAGGGCAACGTAGACGCGGTCCTGCACATTTTCCTTCCAGTTGTTTTGCAGCTTCTGCTGTACCTCTTCACTTTTGGCAAACATCATGACACCCGACGTATCCCGATCCAGACGATGGACAACAAAGATCCGGTTCAGCGGATTGGTGCGACGCACATGCTCTGTCAGTTGGCGGTATGCCGTCAGGTCATCCGTCTTGTCAGCGGCAATGGACAACAGTCCAGCTTCCTTACGGATCACAATGATATCATCGTCTTCATGCAAAATGTTAATACCCGTCAAGGACGGAGCAGCGACTGCACCTTCTTTTCGAATATAGACAATCTGACCTGGCGTCAGCGCTTCATTAAACTTGGTTACGACCTTCTGATCCACGGATACCTGTCCACGACCCAGAATGGACTTCACTGCGTTCCGTCCTGATTTCAAATGCTGCAACAGGAAGTTCAACAATTCATCCGGTTCGGTCACTTTGTACTGGCGTGGTGGTTCCTGCTTGCGATAGTAGGAATTGCCTGGTCGTTTGGATGCGCTGGCATTTTTGGGTTTGTTGCCTCCAGCTTTCTTGGGTGCACCCGATGATTTCGCGGCTATTGGCTTCTTATTCTCCTCCGTATTGCGTGATGCGGAAGCACCTGATGTTTTGGCAGATGAGAAGTTGGACTTGCCGGACCGTGCTGAAGATGAACCTGCATAAGATTTCCCCTTGGCCGAGGCCGATGTCTTGCCTGTTGGACGTTTGCGTTTATTCATGAATAGTAATCTCCTTCTGAACAGCCTGTACCGCTTGTGTGCATACGATCCGTTCATTTTCGTTATGCAGTTCAATATACCATTAACAGTCGACAAATAAAAATAGGTTCATGCAATCTGCTATACATCCAATCATAAGAGTAGTGAGATTCATAGGATAGGGTATCCCATAGCATTGGAGGTGTTACTCATGGGCGTGTTTCTCGATATGAGAACTTCGATGAACTCGGCAACCGTAGGACAGCCCGGTTTGTCACTGTCAGAATCCCCGGCAGCCTTCGGCACCATTGGTCTACAGACGCAGGGTGTGGTGAATCCCATTATTACGTTGAACGGGACAGTAGGTGTTACGGGAGAACTGGGAGATACCTTTGTTGTGGAGCTTGTGCGGGGTTTTTTATATGATCCTTTCTATATCATCTACCGTGCTGAAGGTACGATTGGACAGAACGGAGGTGCCGAATTCCATTCGTTCACCGCTCAGGATCTGTCTGCACCACCAGCATTGGAAAGTGTGTATACTTCGTTCATCTCGGGGGTGTCCACAGCAGTAAGAACCGGGCCGGAGATGTTATACGGTATTGCAGCCACCGGTTAGTAGTGAAAGGCGAAATATAACAAGCAGAGTGCTTCGTCATCACTTCTGTTGACGGCAGAGTTCGCTTCATACCCCAGAAACGCAAGACAATACAGCGATAGGTTTCGACTAGCGCTCAGCAAGAAACCCCCGGCTCAAGAAGTCGGGGGTTTTTGCCGTACAACCATATGCAAGTTTCGCTGCAACTCACTGATTCGAGGTTGGAGATGCCTGAAAATCAGTTGGCACGGCCTTTCAGAATGATGTTGTTGGCTTTGCCAAAGTCGATGGCGACTTTACCTGCGAGTGCGGCTGTTCGCTCAGCAAGAACAACCGCGTTGACGCCGCAGGAGAAGAGAGCAACATCGAAGGTATGTTGATTGGTCTGAATCCAGTGCAGCGTTTCATCCATTTGATCATAGCTGTCGAAGGGCAGGGCAGTCACAATGTTCAGATTATACGGCTCACGTTCGAGCATGACACGCAGTGCCTCAATCTCACGGGTAACGAGTAACACACGCTTGCCTGCAAGCATCTGCCAGAAACGCGGGTTCTGCGCCAGTTCCCGATTAACACAGGCGTGACAAGTCAGTGGAGGAGAGATGCCAAAGTGTGCAAATACCATGTCGGTCAGGGGTCTTTTGAGATAATCGGGAGCATTAATGGTGCTGTCACCGCGAGGAAGAATGCCGACGATATCGGCACGTTGCAAGGAAGAGGCGACTTCATCCCGGAGTTTCGGGTTGGGAAGGCGAAGTCCCTTTTGACCTAAGTTGGCCTTCTTGGCCCAACGCTCCTGAAGGACCTGTTCCGTGGTCCACACGGTTTCCTGGGACATGACGATATTCTCTCCATCACCGACTCGTACAAGAGACAGCGGTCGGTGTTCCAGAAGTGCCGCTTCGAGCTGATCAAGCACATCTTCCATTTCAAGATAGATCGAATTCATTTGATGGGTTGCCTCCTTTGAAAATTGAACTGTTCTATTCTATGTTGCGAATACCGTAACGATATGTACGTTCGACCCGAAGGGCGCCATCTTCGGTTGTATATCAATCTATTTATATGAAAGTTAGTACATCTGTCGGTACCGCTTCTATCAACGTTTCATACGATATAGAGTGCTGGATTCACAAGTGAGATGTGGCTTGTAAACGATCAGATAGATAGAAGATGGTCTTCGTAGGAAGACGGCATCAAAACTATGAAAACAGTCTGTATCCGACAAACGGAACATGCAGCGTATATGAGGAGGAGTGTTATGTCCAGGAAAGTTGTGATTGAGATTAACTTTAACAATTACGGAATGGACCCGCAGCGATTGACGCGGGAGTGGCTGGAGCGTCGGATGAGCATCTTCCGCACGTTCACATTGCATTGCCTGAAGGCACAGACGAATCAGGATTTCCTCACAGTGGTGAAGCTATCCAAGGAATCGGGGGACTTAATGCGGGAGATTCTTGCGGATCAGGAGCCGCTTCCTTCGAATATTCGTTTTGGAACCAATATTGAGAGTGTGCGTGCTATTTTGGCGTTTGCCAAAGGTACGGAGCAGCTATATATTGCCCGTCTGGATTCGGATGATCTATACCATAAAACCTTTGTTCAACAACTCTACGATATTCAACCACAGCCGCAGACGATGGCACTGATCAACCAGAATGGTTATCTGTGGGACAGTGTAAATAACGAGATGGCCCCGGCGTTTCACCGTTCTCCGCAATTCTATGTCTACTTATATCAGACAGCCGAATACGCAGCAGGATACCGGGTCAAGCTTCCGGGCAGAGGTACACATGGCAATGTCATTGATCTGCCGCATGAGCTGCTGACGCCGCGTAACTATGTCAACATCGTGCATTCGAGCAATACGTCAGTCAAAAAGGTACCACCCAAAGACCGATTAAGCCGCGAAGAGATGGCACAGGTACTTCGCGAATTCATGATCTGATCAGGGAGGGATTCATCCATGATTCAAGGACAAACAATTCTGATCACCGGAGGAACTGGATCCTGGGGTCAAAAGCTGACTGAGGTACTGCTGGAGCAGGACCCGGCTGAGATTCGCCTTCTGTCACGTAATGAATACGCCCAGATTGCGATGCAGCGAGAGTTCAACCATGATCCACGTCTGCGATTCATCATTGGGGATATCCGCGATTATCGGGCAGTGGAAGATGCATGCAGAGGTGTGGATGTGCTCTTCCATCTGGCTGCGCTGAAGCATGTTCCGGTGTGCGAGGACCAACCTGATGAAGCGTTCAAGACCAATGTGATCGGTACTCAGAATATTATTCGGGCAGCGATACGTATGCAGGTTCCCAAAGTCATCGATGTGTCCACCGATAAGGCGGTAGATCCGATTAACGTATACGGCATGACGAAGGCATTGGGTGAAAAAATGATGATCCGTGCCAACTGGCTAAGTGAAGGTACTCGATTTGTCTGCATCCGTGGGGGCAATGTGCTTGGAACCAGCGGTAGTGTCGTGCCTCTGTTCCGTCGTCAGATCGATGAAGGCAAAAGCCCGACCATTACGGATATAGGCATGACCCGTTTTTTCCTGACGCGTACCGAAGCTATACATTTACTGCTTAAAGCGGCTGAGGCGGCTGTAGGCGGAGAGACTTTTGTGATGAAAATGAAAGCTTGCAAGATGACGGAACTTGCATCCGTCATGTTGGAACAGGCAGGCCGTCCATCCTGCGATTATAAGGTGACGGGAATACGTCCAGGCGAGAAACTACATGAAGTGCTGATCTCGCCCTTTGAAGCGCCGCGTACGTACCAATACGATGCGCAGTATTATGTGATCCTGCCGGAGCACAAGGACAAGAGCCTGACGGATCAGTACAGCAGTCTGCCTCGTGTGAACTTCTCCGAGTATCGCTCGGACAGTGACATGATGAACAAACCAGCGATTGCCCGGTTTTTACGTGCAGGCGGCTATATCGACTAGGGTGTGTCTGAAAACTCGTTCGGAGTTCTCAACACGCCCACCGAAGGGAGGCGGAGCGTTTGGAGGTGGAAGGAATGGAAGAGAGTCATCAGCCTGAGCAGAACGAAGGAAATGAAGAGTTACAGCAACGTAGCCTCATACAACATATTAATGACCGCTCCCTGAAAGCTGTTGTCATCGGTCTCGGTTATGTTGGTTTACCCATGGCCGTAGAGATGGCACAGGCTGGTTATCAAGTCCACGGGATTGACATCGATACTTCGAAGGTAGCTAAGCTGCGTGCCGGGCATTCGTATGTCATAGGCATAGAAGATAATGTTGTGCAGTCGCTTATGCAGGCTGGGTTATTCAAGGCAAGTGCTGATTATGCAGCGGTGGCACAGGCAAATGTCATTGTAATCTGTGTGCCTACCCCACTGACCGCTGAGCATCAACCGGATATCTCGTATATCTCGGCGGCGGTGGATGGCATGACTCCGTATTTGCAGGAAGGCAGCCTGGTTATATTGGAAAGCACGACCTATCCGGGCACAACGGAGGAACGCGTGAAACAACCGATTGAAGCGGTAAACGGCTGGCGAGCTGGAGAACAGTTCTACGTCTGTTATTCTCCAGAGCGGGTAGATCCGGGCAGTGTGCATTATGGTGTGAAAAATACCCCAAAGATTATTGGCGGTTCCACACCTGCTTGTCTGAATTATGGTAAACAGTTCTATGGCTCGTTCCTCAACGAAGTTGTTCCGGTTAGTTCAACAACGGTAGCGGAGACGGCAAAGTTGTTCGAAAATACATTCCGCAGTGTCAATATTGCCCTTGTGAATGAGCTGACCCCAGCCTGTGAACAGATGGGGGTAAACATCTGGGAAGTACTGAATGCGGCGGCAACCAAGCCATTTGGTTACATGCCATTCTATCCCGGTCCCGGAATCGGCGGACACTGTATTCCAATCGATCCGATCTATCTGTCCTGGGCTGCAAATCGTCAGGGATCGGAGTTGCAATTCATTCAGCTGGCGGATGCAACCAATCGGCAAATGCCAGAGAGAGTGGTGAAACGTGCTACGGAGCTGCTGGAGCAGAAGGGTGTATCTGTGCGGGGAGCACGTGTTGTACTCGCGGGTATGGCTTACAAAAAAGACATTGATGACTTGCGCGAATCGCCTGCGCTGGACGTCTTCCGGCTGCTGAGCGCAGCGGGCGCAGATGTGGTTTTTACCGATCCAATGGTGCCTGTCTTCCGCAAGGATGACGGTACAGTGCTTCACGCTAGTCCGGCGGTGCCGGAATTGTGGACAGGAGCTGATCTGGTGATCATCACCACGGATCATTCGGGATTTGATTATCAGGAGATGGCAGATCATGCAAAGCTGATTTTTGATACACGCAATGCAACGGCCGGATGCCACGGGGGAAATATTGTGGTGCTGGGTCAGCCTGTACGGCATGAGGCGAAGAGAGTTTACGAGCAACAGGAACGAGTAGAAGGGTCCGGGCAAAAAGAGGAATTCAAGGTGGCAGTCGAGGGCGCCGTAACTCGCCGTGAAGCTGCGATCGATCCCGACGAGGATCAGGGAGATGCCCATGGCAAATCATGATCGTGTAAGCGAACGCTATTACGGCGAGATTAATTCGGAAGATTCTCATGAAGCGACGAGAACGCGTATCCACTGGATGTGCCGTGAGGCAACAGGCAAACGCATCCTGGATGTCGGGTGCAGTCAGGGGATTACGTCCATTCTGCTGGCACGTGAAGGGTTTCGTGTAACAGGGATCGATCTGGAAGAAGAAAGTGTCCGGTATGCGCAAGCTGAGCTTGCGAAAGAGTCTAGGCCAGTTCGGAACAATGTCGATTTTCGAATGCTGGATATTACGCAATGGAAAGTAAGGGCTACCTTTGATACTGTGCTGCTTGGAGAAGTGCTGGAACATTTTGCTCATCCGGAGACGTTGTTGATCCAGATTCATCGGCTGTTGCAAGAAGATGGGACGCTGGTGGTAACCGTGCCGTATGGGTATCACCCGTTCTATGACCACAAGCAGACCTTCTATGCGGGAAGTCTGGCGATGACCCTGATGCCGTATTTTGAAGTCTTGAAACTCGAAATTCATCATAAATATCTATGTTGCGTGGCCCGCAAACGGCGGAGTACACAGCTGCATATGTCGCCGACTTTGGATCAACTGATGAAGTGGATGGAGCTGGATCATGTCCATTTTGCCGAAGTGGAACAAAATCATCTTCGCGTAATGAAGCAGCGCAAGAAGGCATTGGACAGTGCGGTGGAGCAGGTGAAACGGCTTCGTCGTCAGGAGAGTGGGGAAGGGTAGCGGTGTTGTTTAGTATGACGACAGAGCTATCCTATGTTCTAACGAATCTCACACGCCTTATTTAGATGATTTTGCAGAGATAGGAAATGTAACGAATCTCAGCGACGTTATTTCATCTGAAAGCTGCAATAAACGACGAATGGATGCCTATAATGCGAGAATAGCGGGTCTCAGATTCGTTACATTTTCCAAGTGGCTGAAATACACCATATAGCGTCACCTCAGTTCGTTAGCCAAGGTGGAAATGAAATGAATTCCGTGACCAATACTAAATACCAAATAAATTGGAATAAACATTTACACGAAACGGAGAAGCCCGAAAGAATTAAGAAGCTGAGCTAAAAGCGTTCTGAATGAAAGCTGCATCGGAAGCATATGCTTGGCCTTTATCCACGGATTTACCCTTTATAGAAGGATCAAAAAAATGGGGATAACACGATCGGAAGGTTGTTCTGTCATCGGAGTGTCCAGTGTAAAAATCTTTTAGTTCAACTTACGATAGTACTTTGTTCGAAGTATTTAACCAACGCAAGCAAATCGTTATGACATTTCGCAATACGCGTACGACAGGAAGGGGCTCAAAACGTGATCACCATCAGTCTGTGCATGATTGTGAAGAACGAGGAACGCACGCTGGCGCGCTGTCTGGACTCGGTTGCCGGCATCGCGGACGAGATCGTCATTGTGGATACCGGTTCATCGGATCGCACGATGGACATCGCTGCGCAGTATACCGACCAGGTCTACACGTATGAATGGAAGGAAGACTTTGCCGCAGCGCGGAATGAGTCATTCGCCAAGGCCACGCAGGAATATATCCTGTGGCTGGATGCAGATGATGTGTTGCTGCCCGCGGAACGGGCGAAGCTGGAGGTGTTGAAGCAGCAGCTTCCGTCTGAGGGGGAGACGGAAGCTGTGATCTTAAACTACACGCTGGCCGAGGGGGCGGAGGGAAGTCCGCTTGTGACGGACCGACGCCTTCGCCTGGTCAAGCGGGATGCCGGGTGCCGCTGGCATGGCCGGCTGCACGAGCAGCTCAGCTTCCCGCGAGGCGAAGTCATTACGGCAGACATTGCCGTCACGCACCGCCGCGAAGCGGGACATCATTCGGCGCGGAACGTGCGCATTCTGCGCAAATGGATCGCCGAAGAGGGCGTAGCCCAAGGTCGCCTGCTATTTTATTATGCAGGCGAATGTTATGACCGCCAGCGTTATGCGGCGGCGGCACGCGGGTACGCAAAGCTGCTGGAGCAGCCAAGTGGTTACCGCGAGGATCGCTTGATTGCCTGCGCGCGGCTAGCGGAATGTTATGAACGACTTGGCAAGCCGGGCCGTAAGCTCGGCGCATTGCTACAGTCGTTCCAGTATGATCTGCCACATGCCGACTTCTGCTGTGCCATTGCGGCCTGTTTTCATGAGCGGCAGGAACCAGTCTCGGCAATCTACTGGTATATGCAGGCGGTGGACGTGAGCAGCCGCGATCCTGGACTGCGCCCAGTACCAGAGGCCTGCCGCACTTGGCTGCCACATGCCCGTTTATCCCTTTGTTATGCTCATCTAGGCAACTGGGAGCACGCATTGATGCATAATACCAAAGCCCGTGAGTACTTGCCGAACGATCCTGGTCTGCTTGCCAATCGCCAGAAGCTCGAAGTGGTAGTGCGCAAAGAGATGAAGGAGCGGGAAGAACGTGGTGAAGTGTCACCTCGTAAGTAGGAGACGAGCTGGGACAGATGAGGACAAAGGAGTTTGAAGCGGGAGTAGAGATAGAGAAAATAGATTGAAATAGAAGTGAAAGGACAACAAAAACTAATCGTTGCTGTAGGATGCGATAAGACGGATCAGTGAAAATAAGGGTTGAGTGGAAATAGAGTTTAAGGCACAATTGCGAGCAGAAGCAGAAGCAGAAGCAGAAGCAGAAGCAGAAGCAGAAGCAGAAGCAGAAGCAGAAGCAGAAGCAGAAGCAGAAGCAGAAGCAGAAGCAGAAGCAGAAGCAGAAGCAGAAGCAGAAAGCAGAAGCAGATTAAGAGATATCATAGATATGATAGATAAATTATAATGCTGCCATTTGTTTAGTCCGATAGCTACGAAGTTGTTAGTGAACGAGCATATCAGACGAATAAAGTATAAGTAGTAAACGATAAAAAGTAGAACAAGATCAGCCCCGCTTAACCGAAAGAGTCGGTGAGTGGGGCTTTTTAGGCTTCTCGTGCCGCGTGTATCTCCTGTCATGATCTAATGAAGATTGGCATTTGGCGTAATTTTCACAAGGCATACAGAACGTTGGAACTTCTGACATGCGGTGCAGTGAGGATTACGCATTAAGATGAGACCTTGAGTGTTCAGAGCCATCATATTAGCTGCTAATTTTTTTTATTTTTCAGGTGACAGGCATCGCACAGACTGGTCCTTCGTTCGTAAGCTTTTGCACGCCCAGCCCCATCCATCATATATTTCGTCATCGATATTGAGGGTAATGGTCTCATCCGTGTACTCATTCCAGTTTTCAATCCGGAGTGTGTTTTCACTTTCCCATTCGAGATGGTTATTTCCGTGGTGCTCGGCACGATAGATCGTTTTTACCGCGGCGTCCTCAGAGGCATTTGTCTTTTTTACATCGACCCAGATTGTAACGCCGCCTGCCGCACCACCGTAAGGTACGCCGTAAATCTCGGCAGTATAGTCACCATTCCGTGAAGGCATGGAATAACTCAATTCCCCCAGCTCGGAACGGTCAAATGTAGAGAAGTATGGACGGAGCCAGAAATTTAGGAATATGGCAACAAACAGTACAAGAATCAATAATGTAAATGCGGTGAAAAACGGGTGTCTGCGTATCCAAGGTTTGCGAGAATCGGTATGAGATGAACTTGAATTAGCTTGAGTATTTGAGTCCATAAGCATCTAACCTCCACCTACAGTGAAATTTGCTTTGCAGGAATATATATGTCCATCTCTCCGTAGTGGTCCTGAGCCAGACTGCCATCAATTCTTTCAAAATAGTATGGATCACTCTTCTCGTACCCCGAATGGCTCTGCCAATATTCATCGATAAATGTCCAGACACTGTCCAGATGATCAATGTTGATCAGACTTGGATGGAAATCACAGACGAATTTGAATACGGCATACTGGTTGGCCGGGACCTCAATTCCATTCAGGTCTTCAGGGATATGATCCAGAGAGGTCACTTCTACAGACGGCTGATATGTACTGTAATCCTCGTTAATTTCATTGGTAAATCCAATATACACGTTAGGCTGCAACACATTAGGAATCGAATGAAAGTGTTTTTCAAAAAAGTCGTTGCCTGCTGAATTGGCTTCATAGTGCTCTTCATTGTCTGCATACCGAATGTGGGATCGTTGCCCAATGAGTTTCATAGCCGGTTTTCGTACATAAGTTGGTTTGAAAATATATCCATATGGAAGCATCGTGATCATGGACGAAGTCATGCGGGCTGTGAATTCAAGGTCTCCAGCTCCCTGTTTGCGATACTGCAGGGGTGTAATGCCGAAGGCATGTTTGAAAGCACGTATGTAGGATTGTTCATGTTCGAACCCGTAATGTCCGCTGATATCGATGACTTTCCAATTCAGGTTCACCAATTGCTCCAGGCTGCGTGCCAATTTGCGTGAGCGAATGTATTCTCCAGGCAATTGTCCGCTTACATGTTTGAACATGCGATGCAGGTGGAACTTCGATATATGAGTCACAGATGCCAGATGATCCAGCGTTAACTTGTCTTGGATATGGTCTTCTATGTAATCGAACAGCTTATCCAATGTGCCTAGCAAATCGTGTTGCATATCAATCTCCCTACTTCTAATTGTACTTACAGCAATAAATGTTCATTTTTTCCTTATCACCGATGATATCATAACCAAGTACATAATTTAATGACAAGATTGGAGAAACCATCCATGTTTGCTGACAAAAGAACTTATACAACGTTAGGCATGTTAACTCGATTATGGACATTAACGGGCAAGTACCGTATGTTCATCATTCTGTTACTTTTCGCCGCATGTATGGTCTCCCTGATTGAGGTCGGTTATTTGGAATCGATCCGAAGACTGGTCAAAGGCGCGACTGAAGCACAGTTTTCATTACTTTACTCAGGTTTGATCATAGGCGTTAGCATTGTCGTATTACGATTGATTGTAACCGCATTCATGACGAGGGTCGAGACGTTATTCCAGCAAAAGACATTATTGTCTGTGCAGTCTCTACTACTCTCCTCCCTTGGTAACACAGAGACACGGGATCTGGCACAATATCATACAGGTGACCTAACCTCCAGGATCTGGACTTCAGCCAAGGAAGCACAGAAGGGGATCAACCAACATGGCATTGAACTCGCAAAAAATATCATTCAGCTGATTCTTGCCTTTGCTTACTTCAGCTGGGTGAACTTGCCGCTGTCGTTGGCTATCATTGCATTTACATTGATCTATCCTCTTGTAACGGTAGGACTTGGTAAACGTCTACAAAGACAGCATGATCAGTTGAATGCCAGCGCAGCGTCAAGAGATGAGATACTAACTGAGATCATCCAAGCCCCAGTTGAGATCCGCAGTTACGGACTCGCGGGTTATGTACACCATCATTTTAAAGATCGAATGGATCAAGTGTTCAGACATACGATGTCTGTATCTGTGTTACAACGACTTTCGGAAGCAGCCGGACGGGTCTCGACGTATGGTGGCATGATTCTGATTCTCTATCTAGGCGGCATGCAGGTCCTGAATGGACATATGGATGTAGGCGGACTGGCAGCTTTTCTGGTAGCAAGCAGTCAGTTAACACGTCCCATTGAGTCGTTATCTGGGCTGTGGAATAATTTTATTGGTTCGGCTTCTCATGCGTCCAGGATCTTTGAGGTGTTGGATTTGGAGAAAAAGAACACGGTTGCGAATACCAGTACAAATACATATGTACAGTCCGATACGCATTTGGGGCAGCTTGAAAAGCAATCTAAACCAGCTAGCATCAACGTGCAGCATGTATCTTACAGGTATGCGGAGCAAGAAGAAGTGTTAACAGATATTTCTTTTGAGGCCAAGAAAGGAAAACTTACTGTTATCACGGGGCCGAGTGGGTGCGGGAAAACCACGTTATTGAAATTAATAGCCGGATTAGATACACCGGTTACTGGTTCGATTAAGGTCAAAGATCAGAAGAATTCACTGAAGGATATGTACGAAGTTCAGACAGCGCATGTCAATCAGGTGTATGTTCCGCAACAAGCCTTTATTTTCACAGGTACAGTGGAAGAGAATATTGTTTTTGGACAAGAGGGGATATCTGCCGATCAAGTAGAGGTTGCGGCCCACATGACGCTTGCACATGACGCGATTATGCGTCAATCGCTCGGCTATGGGACAGAGCTTCAGCCGCAAGGCGGGACGATGTCGGGTGGTGAGCTTCAGCGTATCAGTCTAGCCAGAGCGATGCTGAGAAACCCGGATATTCTCTTGTTGGATGAACCGACGTCATCTCAAGACCCGTGGCATGAGCAACGATTGAATGATCTTTTTGCCCGAATCACTGCTGACAAAGGCACAACGGTTATTGCCGTTACTCATCGATTATCGCTGATAGAACGGGCGGATCAGGTCATCTATATTCAGAAGGGACGCGTCGAAGATACGGGGACTCATCGTGAATTGTTGGATCGGCCAAACGGATATCGAAGTTATATTGCGGAGCAGGATACGGAAGTGGAGGAACAGCATGAGTAACAAGATCGAAGATACAGCATATACCGATGACGTTGAAATGAAGAGCAGTCATGAGAAAAGTGGAGCATATGAGATAAATGAAAATAATGAAAATGAAAAGTCTGAAATAGAAGCTCATCATCAGATGAACAAAAGTGATGTTCCAGATGATCCAAAGCAAGTTGTATCACTGAGAACAGTGTGGCCCGTTATTTTTCGCTGGATGAAGCCTTATGGATTAGCTGTAGTGATCTTGCTCATTTTTATCGCAGCAGATGCGATCTTCGATTGGGGACTTGCCTTTGTACAGGGATTCTTCGTAGACGCTATTCATAATGGGGGACAGGAGCAGCTTAATGCTACGGCGTTGATCTTTATCGCCATTCTGGCAGGATTTATCGTGTTGCTCGCGATGCATCGTTATGTGCTGGTATGGCTCAAGGAATCAATGCAACGGGACATGTCCATGGATCTGTTGAAACTGTTAAACCGGATGCCTTATTCTTGGGTGCGCAGACAGAAGTCCGGGGATGTGATGCTTCGCATCAAAGAAGACACCAAGCATGGTGCAGAAGTTGTGGAGGCTATTGCAGAGGGTGTTACGGTTGTATTCATCATTGCTCTATCGCTGGGGTACTTGTACAGAGCAGATGCATGGGTTGCGGTTATTGCCTTGGTAAGTGCAGGGGCAATCTGGTTCACGGCGAGGTTGTATGATCAGCGAATTGTACATCTGTCCGATGAGGTCGAATCCCGGGAAGGCGAGTCCCAAGAACAGATCCAGCAGTATGTTGAAGGGATACCGGTGATTCAGATGTATGATGCTTCACCGTGGTTTCTCGCTCGTTTTCGGACACAACAGCATTCACTGAATCGTGTTCAGGCCAAGTTACAGATGACTTTGAGCATGTCTGATAACGTAGCGATGGCAGTGTTTGGTCTGGCTCAATTGGCAGCGTTATTCCTTATTGCTTTGTCAGCGGCTAGAGGAACCTTGTCTCCGGGTATGGTTGTTGCAAGTAGTCTGCTGTTTGAATTGGTGGTGTGGCCAGTACTTGGCTTGTCCAGCCAGTGGAGTCAGATGCAAGCCAGCGTGGGTGCATTTGGACGTATCTCTGCATGGTTGAAATTGGCGGAGAACAAGAAGACAGACGCATCCAATACTAAGCACGAGGAGCTTGCACAGGGAATGTGTGGCCAAGATCAAGGGAATACACAAAAAGGGGCACATAAAGAGTACGAAGTTGCTATGCTACGTCTTCAACAGGTTACGGTAATAGATGAAAACAGTGATCGGACGATTTTGGATCAGATTACTTTTAATCTGGTTCCTGGTGAACTGGTTGCGGTAGTTGGCGCCAGCGGTGCTGGCAAATCTACTCTGTGCCAAGTGTGTGCAGGGCTGATCGAGCCAACAAACGGAAACGTATTGCTGGGTGATAAACATATTGCAGAGTATATAGAAATGGATAACCAATTCAGACTGACGTATATGCCGCAGACACCTACTTTTTTTACAGGAAGTATTGAAGAAAATATTCGTCTGAGTTCAGACGTTACATTGGACAGCGTGAAGCTTGCGGCAGAGCAGGCAGGTTTGCATCAATATATTGAGGCACAAGAAGGACAATACGCAGCAATGTTGCATGAGAAAGGGGCCAATCTATCTGGAGGCCAACAACAGCGACTGTCGCTTGCTAGACTCTTTATGAGGTCATCTGATCTGTATATTCTGGACGAACCAACGTCATCCCTGGATATTCAGACAGAACAGAACGTGATGAATCACTTGCTGAATTTTATGAAAGGCAGAATAGGGTTACTCGTCACACATCGCATGGAGGTTGCTCGCCAGTGCTCCCGCATCCTTGTGATGGAACATGGCCGAATTGCCGAGGATGGGACGCATGAACAACTGATGCAGAGGAAAGGATTGTATTATCGCATGAATGCAAGAGGCGGTGATACAACATGAATGAATCTGGGGTTAAGAAAATAAGGGATACGCTGGAGTTCTTGAGTCAGGATCGGGAAGCACGTCGTTTGTATGAAGAACGGCAGAAGTATTTGCATGACGAAGCTTCCATGATTGAATGGGCTACGGAAAAGGGCATAGCAAAAGGCGAACAAAAGAAGGCTATAGAAATGCGAAGAACATGCTCTCACTAGGGATCGAAGTTTCTGTTATTGCAAAGGCAAGCGGCTTGCCGGAGTCTGAGGTAGAGTCGTTAAAAGATTAAAGTGAAGTTATAAGGTGTGGTAGGTTCACCAGATGAATGGGTACGGGTACACTAGCATGATATGAGTGTGATTTGTGAATAAAAGTTTAATGCAATCGTTTTGCCTACCTATGGCAGGACGGTTGTTTTTATTTTGATGAAGAAGCTTCAAACGTTTTACAGTAAAACGCGGTTGCTCATTCGGGGCTGGGCCGTTAAACTAAAGGGAGCGGCGTTTGCTTGACGGACAAGTCATGAGAACGCCATTTTGTTGTCAAGGATGCGGTATATGAGCCGCTTTCGGATGTCAGAATCGGATCGGACCAAGCTGGTGGAGAAACACCGGTGATAAGTAAGGAGTCTTTACATGAGTGTGCAAACACCTACATTAGAAGAAGCGCAGGGTCTCCTGCAAAAATATTATGGCTACCCCGACTTCCGTGAGGGACAGAAAAAGATTGTAGCCAGCCTGCTCGAACGTGAAGATACGTTGGGTATTATGCCAACCGGGGGCGGTAAGTCGATCTGTTATCAGATCCCAGCCCTGTTATATTCGGGTCTGACACTTGTTGTCTCCCCGTTGATCTCATTGATGAAGGACCAGGTCGATGCGTTGACGACCGCCGGAATTGCTGCCGCGTATATTAATAGTACACTTAGCGGCAAAGAAGTGAATGATCGCATCCGCGCGGCGCAGCGCGGTGAGCTGAAGTTGCTCTATGTCGCGCCTGAGCGACTGGAGCTGGATTGGTTCCGCGAGGAGATGGGCCATTTGCCGATCTCTTGCGTTGCCGTGGATGAGGCCCACTGTGTATCACAGTGGGGACATGATTTTCGGACAAGCTACCTTGCGGTAGCGCCGTTTGTGGACAGTTTGCCGGAGCGGCCGGTGGTTGCGGCCTTTACGGCTACAGCGACGCCCGAGGTCATGGGCGATATTCTGCGGCTGCTGCGTTTGCAGGACCCGCAGACGTATGTGACCGGACTTGGGCGGGATAATCTGGCGTTTAGCGTGCTGCGCGGCGAGAGCAAGAAGGACTTTGTCCTGAATTATGCGCGCGAGCATGCCAGTGAGCCAGGGATTGTATACGCCGCGACCCGTAAGGACGTGGACGATCTGCATCAGCGTTTGTTGCAGGCGGGATTGCCCGCAGGACGCTACCATGCCGGGATGACGGACGATGAACGGGCCCAGAGCCAGGAAGCTTTTTTGTACGATGATATCCGTGTGATGGTGGCGACCAATGCGTTTGGGATGGGGATTGATAAATCGAACGTGCGTTACGTTATTCATAACAGCATGCCGAAAAATATGGAGGCATATGTGCAGGAAGCCGGACGTGCAGGCCGGGATGGAGAGCCAAGCCAGTGTATTCTGTTATTCGGGGCACAGGACATTATCACCCAGAAGTTCCTGATTGAGCAGAATCCGATGGAGGGCGACCGCAAACAGAACGATTACCGGAAGCTGCAACAGATGGTGGATTACTGTTACACAACGCGTTGTCTGCGCAGTGCGCAGCTGGATTATTTTGGTGAGGTGCATGACGATACGCCTTGCGGTATTTGCAGTTCCTGTACGGACGACCGCGAGCTGGTAGACATGACGATTGATGCCCAGAAAATATTCAGCTGTATTCACCGCATGCGTGAACGGTATGGTGTATCGCTGGTCGCTTCGGTGCTCAAAGGCTCCCGTGCCAAAAAGGTGCTTGATTACGGCTTCAACTCTCTGCCAACCTACGGCGTGATGGGCAATCGGACAGAGCGCGAGATATCGGAGATCATCAACGTGATGGTATCCGAAGGATATCTGATGTTGTCCGAGGGACAGTATCCGGTTGTACGTTTGCAACCACTTGCGGTGGAGGTGCTCAAAGGCCAGCGTGAAGTGATGCAACGTGTCGTCCGCAAGACAGCGGCGACGGCTTCGGGTACGAATTACGGCGGACGTCGTGGACGCGATGCAATGCCATCTGCGGTTAATGAGACGGTATTTGAACAACTTCGTCTGATCCGTCGTGATCTGGCGGCGAAAGAGCATGTGCCATCGTATATTATCTTCAATGACGCGACCCTGCGCGAGATGAGTGTGGTATGTCCACAGACAGAACGTGACATGCTGGATATCAAAGGGGTCGGCGAGGTCAAGTACCGCAAGTACGGACTGCCGTTCCTGGAGTTTTTCCAGAAGCAATCAGGAGAAGAAGTGGATACGGATGACGATGCGTTTTACGAGTATGAGTGAGTATGAGTAAGTGTGAATTGAGTATGAATTGTTATTTTTCACTTTCCAATCTTTGAAGTTGGTTGTCTTGTCTCTGTATTGTGGACAAATGGTGGCGAATTGTCTTTCAAAGGGTGGACATTGGTGTTAGAAATGGCTAACCGTATCGTATACTGCATGTAGTTTTAATATATGTGGTCCATACTGTATGTTGTGGTTTGAGTTTGGCGGAGTGTATATGTCTTTTTGAAAAGAGTGTCCACTCTTTGAAAGACAAAAGTTGGATATGTCCATGAGACATGGAATGGCTACTTCAAAAGAGGTTTAGATGAACAGCATCCGGGGCAGGATGGCTGTGCAGCTTTCTTTTTACCAAAAAAATATGGTCTGGGTGTCCAGGCAAAGGTTGTGAACCATGAAGGTTATTCTTTCTACATTAAATGCAAAGTACATCCATACCTCCTTGGCCTTGCGTTGTCTGAAGGCGTACAGTGAGAAGGATTTTGATATTGACCTGGCGGAGTATACGATCAAGGACCCGGTGATGAACATTGTGTCTGATCTGTATCAGCGTGGGGCGGACGTGATTGGTTTCTCATGTTACATCTGGAACATCGAAGAGACAATCAAGGTCATTGATAACCTAAAGAAGGTTATGCCGAACGTGAAAATTTTGCTGGGCGGGCCGGAAGTATCCTACGACACGGAATATTGGATGAATCGGATTCCCAATGTGGATTTCATCGTGATGGGTGAAGGGGAAGAGACGCTGCATCAGCTGTTGACGGAGCTGGAAGGAAGCAAGAAGTTCCACTTCGTGTATGGACTGGCGTATCGCAAAGGGGAAGAAGTCATTCTCATGCCAGGACGGCCAAAGGCGGATCTGAACGATCTGCCTTCACCGCACCGATTTGAAGAGGACATCCCGGAGCTTGGGAAGCGGGTTGTTTATTTTGAGACCAGTCGGGGCTGTCCGTTCAGTTGTCAGTTCTGTCTGTCCAGTATTGAAGTGGGTGTGCGGTATTACGATATTGAGCGGACAAAGTCGGATATTCTGTACCTGATCGAGAAGGGCGCGAAGCTGATCAAGTTTGTAGACCGGACGTTCAACATCAAACGGGATTATGCGCTCGAAATGTTCAAATTTCTGATCGAGAATCATCAGGGAACGGTGTTTCAGTTTGAAATTACGGCGGATATTATGCGTCCCGAAGTACTGGACTATCTGGCAGAGAATGCGCCGCCGGGCACATTCCGGTTTGAGATCGGGGTTCAGTCTACGAATGATCCAACGAATGAACTGGTGAAACGTCGTCAGAACTTTACCAAGCTGAGCCGGACCGTGAACAAGGTAAAAGCCAGTGGCAAAATCGATCAGCATCTGGATCTCATCGCCGGACTGCCGGAGGAAGATTACAATACGTTCCGCAAAACGTTTAACGATGTGTTTGCACTGGGGCCGGAAGAGCTTCAGCTCGGATTCCTCAAAATGCTGCGTGGTACGGGTCTGCGTCTGGATGCGGAGAAGTATAACTATACGTATATGGATCACGCGCCGTATGAGATTCTGGGCAGTGACGTGTTGCCGTTCAGTGACATCGTACGCCTGAAGCGGCTGGAGGATGTGTTGGAGAAATACTGGAACGCACACCGGATGGACCATACGCTGAAGTATCTGATGGAGCAGGAGTTCAACTCACCGTTTGATTTCTTCCAGGCGTTTGGGGATTATTGGGAAGGTCAGGGTTGGCAGAAGATTGGGCACCAACTGGAGGATCTGTTTACTCGTCTGCACAGCTTCCTGGAGTCGCGGAATACGCCGCATATGGATATCGTGCTCGGCCTGATGAAGCTCGACTATTTCCTCGGACACAAATACAAACCACGCAAAATCTGGTGGGAAGATCCGCTCCAGAAAGACCAGTGGGCGGGTTATATGAAAACGTTGGCTGAACGTCCGGAAGACGTTCGATTGCCACGTGTTGCCGGTGCCGCAGGCACGGCATGGCTGGAAAGCAGCGGCACGGGTCCGAGTGCCGCTGCGGGAAGTTCGGCTGCTGCCGGGGAAGACTCTGCCGCGGATGCGGCGGGTGTGATCGGCAGCGAAGCCGGGGGTGCAGCGTCGCTTGCTTCGGGCGACGCAACAGGGTCCGCCGCGGATGGAGCGGCGGACGGGGAAGACGGCAACGCTTCGCGTGCGTTGCCGATGACCTCGGCCATGACCGCACAGACGGTCATGGGTGCCCGTGCTTTCGCCGACCTTGGTCTCGGCGAAAAGGAACTGCAGAAGCACACCGTATTGGATGTGCTTCCGTTCCGGCTTGAGCGTGTGCTAGCTGGCGCCAGCCCGCTTGCCGCGAAAGGTCGGACGCTGCTGGTCGTTGTGTACCAGCAGCATGAAGGGCAGCAGGCGCAGTATTACACGCTGCCGCTGGGAGAAGAAGCCGCTGCTATGTAGGTGCAGCGGCCTGAGATAAGCTGCATGGGCTAATTATTGCCATACAGCAAGAGGAAGCGCCACGACTATGAGGTCGTGGCGCTTTTTTTGCGTGCATCACGGCGTCGCACCCGTGATGCTGCTGCAATGATGAGCACCGCGGTTATTCAAACGCGGTGCAACCCAATGGAACTTAAAAAGGATGACCCCTGTAGAGTACGAGGGCACTGAAAAAGTCCCTAGTACAATTAAGGGAGCCCTACCTCGATAAATCGAGATAGGGCTCGCTGTTTTTATTTTATAATAATTGTGGGTATTTATAGCAGAAAACACTTTTTTTACATAGAGCATTGACATTTTGATATGACTATCATTACAGTTAACTTATGGTAATAAAATCCATTATTTAAGAGGTGTTTACATGAAACATATTAAGAAAGCATTATTACTGTGCGGTCTAGCAGGAATGTTGTTTAGTAACTTACAAGCTTATGCGACTCCAGTAACTGGTTACTCTTGGGGAAGCAGAAATATAACTTATCAAAACAATGGGACCAATAATGTCTACACCAATATATGGACACATGCTAGAGATGAGTGGAATCTTTCTACTGATGTCTTTATAAAAGCTGGGACCAATTCTAAGTTTACTACAGGCAATAAATCTGACAGTGGTGTTACTTGGGACGGATTTGCACAGTGGACCACTAGTATTATAACCGGAAATTATTCCACCATGAAGACATGGGTTAATACATACTATACAGCTCAAAGTCATTACACTACAGATCATGTAAAGGGCATCGCAACTCATGAATTTGGTCATGCTCTTGGGTTGGATCACGCTCCATTTGGTAACCCTACCGTTATGACTCCCAATACATTTGAACGTAATTCTTCTGGAACTCTAATTGACGGACGTCCAAACAAGTCGCCAACTTCATGGGACATTAATACCATTAATGTTATCTATAACAATAACTTTGCTAGCGTGCAGAATGATGAACCTGTGTTAGATGTTCCTGATAATGTTTTGGAAAAGGTTCAAACCACACAAAAAGACTTAAAAATAAATCATTATTCCTGGGCTATCGGCTATAGCACCCTTGAAGCTCGTGCACATGATGCCGATGTTATTGTGAGTGGAATGGTTAAAAACAAACTTAGTCCTCTCATCAAAAATGATGGTGAAACAGAGGAAGCATTTTACCAATCGGAGGTAGCTATAGATAATGTCATCAAAGGAGAAGTTTCAGAGGGAGATCTAATTAATCTACGACAAATTGGCGGAGAGACGGATACGTCCATTATTTATCATGAGCATTCTACCGAACTCCAAGAAGGTACAGAAGTATTATTGTATCTAAAAAAGATTGATGATAATGTATTCATTCCTATTAACGAGGATGAAAGTATCTTTATTAAACAGGATGAAAAATCGTTTAAAGTGGCTGATAGCTCGTATAAAAATCTTTACGATAATCGTTTAGTTACTCTTGACGAAGTTTCAACTTCCGCTTTCGGTAAATAAAAGTTCAAGGTCAAGGCCCCGTTGAAATAGGGGCCTTCGTCTATCTATGGAGGAAATATGAAAAGAAAATTGCTATTTATACCTGTCATTTCTTTGATTTTACTTTTGTTCGGGTGTTCATCGTCCTCTGGAAGTTTTGCTTCAGATAAAATGATAAAATTAAAGGAAGAAGTCTATATTACAAGCAATGACACCATTACAGAGGATGAACTAGATGAACAAATAGGTGAGATAGAGATATCCTCAACGAATGAGAGTGATCATGATGATGAGAACATTATAAGTTCCAACACATACAAAGTAGGTACAAAACTATTTAAAATTAAACACGAAAACAGTACAGATATGATTGCTGTAGAAGATTCTAAAACGAGATATCTCATCGCCTATAATAACAAGTATACAAAAAAATAGTATATTTGATGAACTGAAGGGCCCTACAGTCTGAGATAAATAGTAACACCTCCGAGAGAGTGCAATCCGATCGTAAGATACGGAGCCCAATTTTGGAGGTGTTTTTACGTGTTAGATGGTGAAGTAGGGAGAGTTTATCACAGGGGGACTATGGTTAATTTACGGATGATTTGTGCGGTTAGACTTGATCTATAGACCATACGCTGAAGTATCTGATGGAGCAGGAATTTAACTCGCCGTTTGACTTCTTCCAGGCGTTCGGGGATTACTGGGAGGGTCAGGGCTGGCAGAAGATCGGTCACCAGCTGGAGGATCTGTTCACCCGTCTGCACAGCTTCCTGAAGTCGCGCAGAACGCCGCATATGGATGTCGTGCTCGGCTTGATGAAGCTGGACTATTTCCTCGGCCACAAGTACAAACCACGCAAAATCTGGTGGGAAGATCCACTCCAGAAAGATCAGTGGGCGGGTTATATGAAGACCCTGGCTGAACGTCCGGAAGACGTTCGCCTGCCGCGCATTGCCGGTGCCTCAGGCACGGCATGGCTGGAAAGCAGCGGTACGAGTGCGACTGCCGCTGCGGGAAGTTAGCAGAAGATGGAAACATGTTAAATATATTTTGGATAGAGATTTGAAAGCTATTCAAAAGAAGAGGGTACTGCGCCTAACAAGATAATCAAGCTGCGGATCCTTACGGAGCCTTTAGAAGAGGGTATTTTATCAAAGATCAAATACATAAAATTTTGTTTGGAGATATTAGTAATGATGGAGAACATTGTGATTGCGTGTTTGTTCCTTCAAGTAACACAAGTAATAAATATAGAACTCTAAGATAAACGGGAATCGGCTGTCGACTAAGGGCCTGTTATTCCATGCCCCTACCATGGGGTCTAATTGTAAGCAGAGGTCTGACACAGTAGACTTGGAAAACTCCATGCCACAGAAGTTCGTCGGTAATCTCAGTAACTTTGCGAATTACTTCTTGTGTAATATACTTAGTATATTAATAATATGATGTCAGGGTGGTTTTGTGGAATTGCATTTATACGAGCAGATATATATCTATATTGTACAAGAGATTAAAGAAGGTCGTTTAAAAGAAGGAGACCGAGTCTCTTCTGAAAAAGAGTTGGCTGAACAATTTGGCGTCAGTCGTATTACATCTAAAAAGGCTCTGGAGAAATTGGCGGATTCTGGGGTTATCAAACGAATACAAGGAAAAGGTTCATATGTGGCTGATGGTATAATTGGAGGACAAGAACCGAAGCATTATTCAGAGGTAAGAACGACTTTGGTTCCTGAGGATGATAAGCGGTTGATCGGGTTTATTATACCGAATTTTTCTGACGAGTTTGGCCTACAACTTCTTAGATCGATGGAAAAGCGGAGTGCTGAGCATAATTATCAACTCATTATCAAGCGAACTTGCGGGGATCGGGATGAGGAAAAACGCGCGATCGACTTATTTATTGGTTTGGGCATCAAAGGATTAATCGTGACCCCCATTCATGGTCAACACTATAATTCGGAGCTGCTTCGACTTGTATTGGATCGGTTTCCAATTGTTTTGGTCGATAGATACCTAAAAGGAATTCCGGTTTGTTCGGTGTACACAGACAATCAGAAAGCAGCCATGGATCTTACACGTCATCTGATCAGCAAAGGTCATAAAAAAATTGCCTTTTTATCTCCGCCGGAAGAGAACACTTCAACATTGGAGGAAAGGCTGCTCGGGTATACGTTTGCCTTCACCCAAGAAGGAATGAACTTGAACAAAGATTATGTATTGACGAACTTGAAGGGTACCCTTCCCATAAACATAAACGGAACAGCGATTGAACGTGATAAAGAAACAGTAGAGCATTTTTTGAAACAACACCCTGATGTAAAGGCGTTTGTCGCGTCGGAATTTCTAATAGCTACCATGCTGGCTCAGGTCATCAACTCGATGGGGAAATCTTTGGAGGAATTCGAGATTGTTTGTTTCGACTCCCTGAACGATTACCTAGGTCAACCCATCTTCACTCATATTAAGCAGGATGAGAAGCAGATGGGTGAATTGGCAGTGGATATGCTCATCTCTCAGTTGCATGGAACAGCAGTTCCCGAGCTAAACATTATTGATCATCGTATGGTCGTTAAAAATAACAGGTAGGGTTAATACAAGCACAGCTCAACAAAAGCTAGGATATTGTTCAATGTGTCGAGAAGTCTCCAGGGGCTTTTCGGCCTTTTTTTGATATCAGAAAGTATAAACTTCGAAGCATGGACCTTCCTGATCTCGCTAGAAAAACGTCTTCTAAACGCGGTCTGTCTTCTGTGAAGTAGCCATACATCAATGTCGTAATATTGCAATTGACACGCTGCATGACGTCATATTAACATACTTAGTATAACTAGTGGATTCCTTATAACAAATTCACTTTGTTCATCATTTTCTGTTTTGCATAGTTTATGTCACCAATGTTGTTAGCGCTTACATAAAATGTGGATTTATCGGAAAATGAAGTGGATCTTATAGGAATCCAAGTTAAACTAATGAATTTAACTTAAGGGGGACTTTGAATGAGGAGATCCAAAAAATTCGCATTTCCAATTCTTGTTTACTTTCTGGTTATGTTACTACTTGTAACCGCTTGCTCAACGAAGGGAGGCTCAAACGATCAGGCCGGAGAGGGGATTACAACGGTTACGATGTGGCATGGTCTTACCTCAATTGATTTAGATAATATGAATAAAGTCGTGAAGGCATTTGAGGAGAAAAACCCTACCATCAAAATGAAATTGGTTTATACAGAATCCAACGAGGGATCCGATCAGAAGCTGCTGACTGCAGTCGCAGGCGGCAATCCTCCTGACGTTGCACTTTTCGATCGGTTTAAGGTCGGTACTTGGGCTGCGCAAGGTTCTCTGACTGACTTATCCTCGATGGCAGCAGAATCCGGAATTCGTAAGGAAATGTATTATCCATTTGCATGGGAGGAGTCCAGTTATCAAGGAAAGCTTTATGCAATGCCGATGGATACGGACTCTCGCCTGCTATTTTACAATAAGGATCATTTCAAAGAAGTAGGGCTGGATCCCAACAAACCACCACAAACGATCGCCGAGCTTGAAGCGGCCGCCGATAAGTTAACCATCAAGGAAGGTAAACGTTTCAAACGGATCGGGTTCATCCCATGGTATTCGCAAGGCTGGCTGTATACTTGGGGATGGGCATTTGGAGGAGAATTCCAGGACGCTGCCACCGGCAAAATTACCGCAAATGATCCTAAAGTCGTTGAAGCATTACAATGGATGACCGACTTTGGCAAAAAATACAATGTCGAGGATATTGCCGGATTCACAAGCGCAGCTGGCTCGGAGGAAATGGATCCGTTCATTTCCGGTCAAGTCAGCATGAAGATAAGTGGAAACTTCACGGTGAAGGGTATCGAAAAATTTAAGCCGGATTTAAACTACGGTGTTGCACCAATACCGACCCCAACAGGTACTAATTTTACGACATGGTCGGGAGGCGGGTCCGCTATTATCCCTAAAGGCGCCAAGAACGTCGCTTCTGCTTGGGAGTTCCTCGAATTCTTAGGGAAAGAAGAGGGGCAAACGTTATTAAACGCTGACTCTCAAATTTCCGTTATCGATTCGGTTAACGACCAATACGGTTACAAGGACGATCCGATTATGAAGGAATTTATTAATATTTTGCCCAATTCACATAACCGCCCGGTTATTCCTGAAGGACAACTGCTGTGGAATGAGTTAGCTTCCGCTACGGAAAAGGCTACCCGCGGTAACGGTACTCCGAAAGAGAACCTGGATAGAGTAACAGAGACTGTTAATAAGGCTTTGGAAAAATACGACAAATAGGGTGCTCGGTAGGCAGGGAGCGAACTCTCTCCTTGCCTATTCATGAATGACAATTGGAAGGAGAATGTACATGGCGAAACTGGCCGATCCAGTTCAAGTAAAAGCAATTCCATCGGCAAGGAAACGAGCACTTCACAGAACTAACGTGATTGGGTGGCTGTTTGCTTCACCTTGGGCTATAGGGCTGCTATGCTTTTATGCAATTCCCATGCTAATGTCCATCTACTTCAGCTTCACTACTTACAGCATTCTGCAGCCTGGTGAATTTGTCGGAATGAATAATTATAGAGATCTTTTCCATGATCCTCTGTTTTGGAAATCCATATACAACACGCTTTATTTTACCGTATTTTTTGTTCCCTTAAGTATATTTATTGGTGTGGCACTCGCTATGATGTTGAATATGAAGGTCAAGGGTATGGCTGTATTCAGAACGATCTTTTTCTTACCTACTCTCGTGCCACAAGTGGCTCTGGCTGTTCTGTGGATGTGGCTGTTACATCCAAACTTCGGATTGGTGAACGGGATGTTAGCGAATATCGGTATCGAAGGGCCTCCTTGGCTTGGTGGTGAGTCATGGTCCAAGCCCTCTCTCATTCTGATGTCGCTTTGGGGTATTGGGCAAGCTGTCGTTATCTACCTTGCTGGATTAGGAGACATCCCTGAGGAGTACTATGAAGCGGCGCAAATCGATGGAGCTAACTGGTTTCAGAAAACGAGAAAGGTAACCCTGCCTTTGCTCACTCCCGTTATTTTCTACAACCTTGTCATGGGAATGATTGGTGCATTCCAACAGTTTACCCTTCCCTATACGTTGACCAAAGGGCAAGGAACTCCTGCAAATTCCATGACTTTTTACGTCATGTATTTATATGAGAACGGATTCAGATATTTCAAAATGGGTTATGCCTCCGCAATGGCCTGGATCTTATTTATTATCGTTATGGCATTAACCGGAATTATTTTTATTACGTCTAAACGCTGGGTTCATTATCAAGGGAAATAAGGAGGAGGAAGTAAGGGATGAATCCTACCGCTATCAAAAGAATCAATCGTGCGTTAGCCTATTTATGTCTAATTGTTGCTTCTGCATTTTTCATGATTCCGTTCATTTGGCTGCTTTCGACTTCTCTTAAACCACTCACACAAGTCTTTACATTTCCACCCGAGTGGATTCCGCATCCAATTCTGTGGAGTAATTATTCCCGTGCTGTTGAGTATATCCCTTTCTGGACATATCTGAAAAACACGGCGATTATAACTATCGTTAGTACGCTTGGTGTGATCATATCCTGTCCCTTGGTTGCATATAGTTTTGCCAAGTTAGAGTACCGTGGGAGAGGTATACTTTTCTTTGTTACCCTTGCTGTTATGATGATCCCCGGACAGGTGACGATGATTCCTCTATTCCTGTTGTTTACTAAATTAGGTTGGGTAGGAACACCTCTTCCACTGATTGTACCCCAATTTTTTGGAGTGCCCATTTACATTTTTCTATTGCGGCAGTTTTTCATGGGACTGCCTGATGCCCTGCGTGAAGCGGCCCGCTTAGACGGCGCTAGTGAGTTCCGTATATATTTACAGATCATGTTTCCACTAGCCAAATCCGCCGTTTTAGCCGTGGCATTGTTTCAATTTATGGGGAGCTGGACTGATTTCATGGGCCCCTTGCTCTATTTAACCAATGAACCATCTTACACGGTTTCGCTCGGATTGCAGCAATTTCAGAGTCAAAAGGGATCCGAATGGGGTCTATTAATGGCCGTATCCACCTTGATGACATTACCTATTATCGTTTTGTTCTTTTTTCTTCAAAAGACGTTTATTAGCGGCATTACATTTAGCGGTATAAAAGGTTGAACATCATTTATATGAATTAAGCTCCAGCGATGCGGAACCCCAGGGATGTTAGGACGGACCATTCCGCGACATGGATCGGCTGTTATGGACCCACAGGCATCAATGGCATTATCGATCAGATCGCTCAGGCTCTGTTGGCTTGAGAGGCAGCTTTTAGATGAGGAGAAACATCCAGCTCGTGGCCTGTCCCCTAAGTCGTAAATGATTAGCATAGCCCCATTATTAAAATTGTAAAATCAAAAGAAACCGTTATGCTGCGCCAATGGGACGCAGTAGCGTAACAAAAGCTGCATGGCCGATTGGCTTATGCAGGAGGAAGCGCCACGACGATGAAGTCGCGGCGCTTTTTTGCGTGCATCACGGCGCAGCTATCGTGATGCACCAAGTGTTGCCATCATGAAAGTGTGCTCGTGATGGCAGCATGAGCACCGCACTAATGCACGCGGTGCAACCCCATGAGGTACTGCCCCATTGGGCGCAGCACCTCATCCTGACGCGGCTTGCCATTGCATAAGCCGCGCTCCGTTTCACCTTTTACAACACTAAAAGCATCATTTAAATCGGAGAGAACAACATGATATAATCAAGACCATTACACCGAAAATGCTGTACCCGAGCACGTGAAAAGTCAGATGAAGATTAGTAATAAAATAAGAGGAAATCATGTGACGTTGATTGAAGAAAGACAAGCCTTTCGAAGCGAGCAATGGGTACAGATGCCGGTAGCACAGTTCAGATTAGATGAGCAGGCATGGAAAATCTATTGGCAGGACAGTAAGGGCAGATGGCATTTCATTGATGATATTAAACCGAATGAAGATTTTGAAACACAGCTAAAGATCGTGGACGAAGGTCATAACGGAATGTTCTGGGGTTAATTTTTCAAAAAAAGTGTTGGAGAGTTGAGTAAGCTAATTAACATTAAAAGATCTGAATGTCAAACGGGAAACCATTGAAGAGACGGACTCATTTTTTAGCAGGCATTCATCTTTAAAGAGAATTTGGAGGCCACAGAATGGACCTGAAGACATACCTGGCAGAGCATTTTCCAAACCTGACATTAGAAAAACCGCCTCTTTTTTATAATTGGGATGTTGCAATACGATTCGAACTTGGCAATCCTCTGATGTTTGGGATAAATACGGAGCATTACATGGAACAAGTTTATCATCGATCGCTTGACTTATTTAAGGCTCTTCATGATCAAGAAGATGAAGTCCTATTAATAACTCAAGCTTATTTTTCAGATAAGCCTAAACACAAAGTGAAGAAATTGAACCTGTACAGGAAATATATCAAGAAGAAAGGGCCAATTAGAGCCTTGAGACTTGAGATACTTTCAGGTTTGGATTGTGAACCGGATGAAGTCCCAGACCCAAGGAACAACATGTATAGGTACTGGACTAAATGTAGAGTTGAGGACTTGAAATATAATCAGTTAATCAAAGCTATATGTAATCATGATGTTGGAGTTCAGCCAAAGATTTATCATAGGGTGTATTTCATTAATATAAGTAAGAAAACGATATTTCATATCTATGATGATAGAGGTTGCGATGTTATTTCAGCATCAAAGGAAGAGCTGAGGGGTGTTTATATAGAATTTAATGATTGGATTTTAGATTATGATCAAGACAGAATTAACAATGTATTTCTAGGATAATACAGGAAAACCTAAAATTTAATTAATCATAATCCCTAATAATTGTGGAAGTATCAATAAAATATTCTAGGTAGCTGAGAGAAGCTAGATACAAGTTATGCTGTAATATTCATACGTTAGGCGATTCATACTTAGTTTGATTGAGAAAAGCAAAGAAGCCGAGACCTTATCCACCCGGCTTCTTATAGTTAATTTTTTTCAAAAAAAGTTGCAATAAGAAGATTCTCTCCGCACCAAAAGGTGTTGTATATTGTTAAGCTTATCACTGTTTTATTTTATCTAACGGTACGTTAATGCTTGCTGACTCAATTGGAGTAATGATCGTTCCGTCTTGTTCAATCAGGGAAATCGTTATTTCTATAGAGTCTTGATTATTCAAATCTATCGAGAGTGATCTACGTTGAAACTCATCAAACAGGCCTTCTGTTTTAACAACGGTATCTTCTTCAAACAATTCACCATTTTTATCATGAATCGTAACTTGGAAAATTCGATCTGGAATTTTTTTCGATTGATTCGGTTGATAGTCTCTTTTACTGTACCATAACCCAAATTGTAGTTTTTTTGAAGTTGGTAGGTAGTAGAGTTCTGTAAGATGTATATTTGGATTCTTTAAATCTTGATTCTGTTCTGTAAGCTGAATTGGTTGTTCATCGTTATTATATGGAGTATCCCATTGTAATGGCAATGTCGAACCCGTTTTGAGAGCAATTAGTTCCCTGTCAGCATACCAATAAATCCCTATTAGAATTATAATGACTGAAAAAAGTGAAATAATTAGTTTTCTTTTCACATAACATCCCTACCATCTTTAGTTAATAACCTAACTGTCCTACTCCGTGTATCCAAAGATTTAAATTGATTTAAAACTCCATTGTAGTTATTAATTTCCTTACTAGCAACTAGAGTGTTGGACATATCTAAAACAGAAATTTTCTGATGTTGATCGCGCAGGGATAATGTATTATTTGAAACAAAGGTTTGGAAAGAACTTCAAGAGTGTTCCGATGTAAGGAGTAAGGATTATGGATAAAAAAGAAAAGAAGTTTATCATTGTTATGATTGTACTTGCTGTAGTTGTATTAGGAGCTATATGGTACCTAAAAGTAGGCTATCTATTAAAGAAACCAGAAATGCCCGAAGCAAATGTTGCAATTCAGACCCAAATGGTCGATGGTGGTGCGATTAGTTTACGAAATGCTGATTACACCGAAAATCAAATCAAGATTGGGTATGAAGTGAAAGGGTTCAGTTTGGAGGAATATACTATTGCTTGTGAGCTTTATCATGACGGACATTTGATTTCAACTTCTGGCTCAACAGGTGGCGGTTTGATAGAACTGGACGAAAATCATTATTACTTCATTGGTTATGAGAATATAACTCAAATGAATCTGCCTGAATCTATACATCTAAACGTGGAGATTAAAGTGATACCCAATGATTACAGACAAAAATCGATAACTTCATCCTTTGACGTTAGTCTTGATAAAGAAGTGCAATAGATTAAAGAGGGCAGCTATGTCCGCAAAGATCACCGTTGTATGATGAAAATCTTATTTCAAATGGTATCTCTCCATAACGGAGTCATGGAAAGTTTCGTATTCGGATAACTCTTCTACAGTGGAGGCTTGAGGTAAACTATATTGAGTTATCCCTTCAAGGCTGAATTTGCCTAAGTTATCATTGATTAATCCATAATCACCAAAGGAGTTTTTCATTAAGAAAAGCACACTTTTATCACCCTTCTGTAGTTCCACATAGTCATCAACTGTATATTTGATGTTTCCTTCCAAGCTGACGGGTTCAATGATCTTCAATTCGTTCTGATCCGAAGAGAAATCTTCAGGTTTCTTCAATATCTTTTCAATCTTGATGTTTGTATTGGTGTGAAAGGATTGCATGGTCCCATCATCAAATGCAGTAATAACATGCTCTCGATCTCTAAAATCTTCTGTTGCATAACCAATAACGATAAGTTCAGCGAACGCATCCAGCTTATCTATTTCATGAAATACTAAAGAGTTGGCTGAAAGGTTGACGACTTTATGAATGGGCACGTCCGGTTTCGATTGACCATTTGCGTAAGCGATTGCAGCAGCAGAGATAGCCAATACGAATAAAGAGATTAATACAACCTTCCTTTTGAAAGAAGACATGATCTCATCCTCTCCGTTAGATTTAACTTCTTTTAAAAGCATCTTGCTTCATTTCTACTATACACATATCTGAAAATTATTGTAAATTAAATGTCCAGCAAAATATCAATCCTGAATTAATTCAGAATCTAAAATATGGTGGCACCATTTCATTGATTTTTGGAACGGAAAGACAGAATATGTTGAAGGACCTAAAGCGTGACCATAAATTTTATAGAAGAAACTCAAGGAGGGTCCTATGAAGACCATCGTTTATATGGTAAGGCATGCGGAGTCACCGTATACGGAAGGAACGGAAAGAACGAGGGGGCTTACTCTGGAGGGCAAGATGAATGCAGAACGAATAACGGAAATATTAACGAATGAAGGAATACATTCCATTGTCTCAAGTCCTTATGCCAGGGCTATTCTGACCTTAGAGGGTGTGGCAGCAGCGTTAGAATTAGATATTCAGATCATGGAGGATCTTCGGGAAAGACATTTTTCAGATGATATGATTGCGGATGAAGAGTTCGAGCCTGCTTCGAAGAAGATGTTTGATGACCCGGATTATGCATTGCCAGGAGGCGAATCGAACACGGTTTGCCAGAATAGAGCAGTGGGCGTGTTGAAACAGATTTTAGAAGAATACAAGGGTAAAAAAGTGGCGATCGGCACACACGGACATGTAATGACGTTGATGATGAACTACTTTGATTCGGATTACGGATTGGATTTTATGAATCAAACCAAGAAACCGGACATTTATCGATTACAATTTGACGAGATGGAATTAGAGAACGTGACAAGGCTATGGAGTGAATAGGGTGAAAGTGAATAGGCGTGAACGCTTGTTCATAATTTGGGTTACAGGTAAAATATAGATATGATTAAATATGGAAGGGGTTGATTCCATTGACATTACAAAACTTGTTTCATGAAAAACCAACGAAACTATGGAACGAGAGAATGGTTAAACACGGAGATGAGATTTTTACAGAAGAGAGATTACTCATGTCTGATCAAGCCCTGGATACATATTTGCACCAATTAATAGCATTACAAGAAACGCAAGATTCTGAGCGCATGATGAAGGCTGTAGAAGAAGTTGTGCTTAGGTTTAATGAAATGAATGAGGTCAATGGTTACTTCATTGAAACGGTGGAACGTGAAGAATTGGCAGATTTTTTAGACAAGGTGGCTAGGCTGGCTGGGTTAGACATTCAGGATGAAGATATTACGGAAGAATGGAGAGAGTGGTAATTCGGCAGAACAGTGTTTTCCAATTTAATGATAAGGGTGATCAATATGGAACGAGGACTCATTATATTTTTGAACGGAACGTCAAGTTCGGGGAAGACGAGCATTGCGATGGAAATGAAAAATCAGGGAGACATTCCGTTTCATCATCTATCTGTAGATCAATTTCTGCATAATTATGATCAGTTTATCGACAATACATATCCAGATATAAAACCAACAAGAGAAGTGGAACACCATGTGATGACCGATATCCTGTTCGACCCGATCAATTCGATGTACTGTGCAACCATTAAACTGTTTTCGGAAATGGGTTTGAATGTCATCGTGGATACGGTCATCAGCAATGACAAGTGGTTTAATGATTTTTATGATTTACTATCGGATTATCCGATATTGTTTGTAGGCGTACAGTGCTCGAAAGAAGAACTTACCAGAAGGGAGCAGAGCAGGGGAGATCGTGAGATTGGACTTGCCCATTCCCAGTTCGACTACATCTACTCCTATGATGAATATGATCTGGAAGTGAATACGGAAGAGCTTGGTGCAGCTGAATGTGCGGAAAAGATATTAAGTTATATGAAGTCTGATCAGGAATACTCGGCATTTATGAAGTTAAGCAGAAGAGACTGAAGCTGATTGCGTTAGATCATATGATATCCATTCCGATGAAAGTTAGGGATTCGGCCAAATCTTTTTCTTAGAGTTGCCAGGACCTAATAAGTAGATTTCATCAACACTCCCATAAGTATTAGAAAATGAAATTGTGAAGTCTTTACTACCACCGATAGGAAGTTTACTGCCTTTAATCTGAATGAAAAGTGAATTGTTATGATGTGAGAGGTAGTAGCCGTGATATCTGCTAATACTGTCTGCAAATCCACCTTTTACCGTAATAAGCTCAGGAGAAACTTCAGTTCTTGTAACCATTGTCTCGTCAGGATCGACAACCTTGTTCAACATGTACAATCCAATGATAATAGGAACAACGACAATAATAACTGCGCTAACAATAAAGCTATACTTCATGTTTGGTCGCATACTCATGATTCACCTCATAATTAGATGATATGAATCGATATCTCAATACTCATTGGGCATCGATTTATTGTATTTAACTAGAACAGAATTCTACGTCTAGAAATATTTGGATCATTTAAATAATATACTAATTCACTTTTTTTGTAGAGATAGGGGGAGGTCATTGATGGGAATTAACGCTATGAGTCCGGAAGAACATATCCAACACATGTTACAGGCAATCATTGAAAAAACACAATCCATCATCAAGGATACTGGTAAACAATCTTTTGGATCACTGGAATATTTCCTGGGACATATTTTGGAGTATCGGGATGAACAGCAATACCTGACAGATGAGTGGCATATCCGCACACCGCGCTGGCTAGGGGAGTATGGGAATACGCCGGAGGAAGAGGAGCTTCTTTCGGACATCTACCGACTGCAAGGGTATATCGCTGAGAAATTAAAGGGCGGATAAGCGCTTGCCATGTCGCATTAGTCCGGCTCAAATGTCGCAAAAGTACATGGTAACACGATACGGAGATCGTATATACTCTCTTTATATTTCGATAATGAAAATCATTATCAGTATATACATAAGGGGGATTTACAAATGAAACAAGGAACAAAGGGGCAAACGGCTGGTAACAAAGCCTACACTGCTCACAAATCACGATTACTCATGGGCTTGATGATGGCCCTTATTCTAGTCCTGACGGCTTGCGGTGCCGCAACAGGTACAGATAGCGGTATGCAATCTGCGGCAACGCCAGCGGAGACACCTGCGAATGCGGAAACGCAGACGGACGGAGCTTTTCCCGTAACGATCAAGGGTATGAAGGGTGACATCACTCTAAACGAAAAACCACAGAAAATTGCAGTGCTGGATGTTAAATTTCTGGATCAGATGTTAGCGGTTGGCGAGAAGCCAGCAGGTAGTGTTATCGCTGGAGGTAACACCGATTTTCCAGAATACTTAGGCGATCAACCGAGTGATGTACAGGTTCTGGGTACACGGGACGAGCCTAATCTGGAAGCGATTGTTGCACTCGACCCGGATCTGATTATCATGACGGACTTCCAAGAGAAGCAGTATGAGAGTGTAAGCAAAATTGCACCTACCCTGGTACTCGACTTCTACGAAGACTGGCGTGATACGTTAGGTACGGTTGCTAAAATTACAGACAAGCAGGACGAGGCAGAGAAAGTGCGTACAGCCTATGAGGAAAAAGTTGCTGGTCTGAAGGCACAGCTGACAGAGAAAATGGGGGATGAGACAGTCGCGCTGATTCGTCCGCGTAAAGAAGGCATTCGTGTTCATGGTATCGAGCATCGTACAGGCGGCATTTTGTATAATGATTTGGGCTTAAACATGCCTGAACTCGTTAAAGAGATCAAGGATGATACTTCTGTTGAAATTTCCATGGAGAAAGTCCCTGATATTAAGGCAGATCGTTATTTTGTGCTGTCGGATGAGCTGTTCGCAGCAGAGGCAGAGGCTATGTTGACTAATCCCGTGTGGAAGTCCCTTGATGCTGTGAAAAATAACCGCACGTATGACGTAAACTCAACACTGTGGATTGCATACTACGGACCGCTTGCGATTAATCTGATTGTAGATCAGGCATCGGAAGCCCTGCTCGGATCGAACTAATATGAACCCATATCTCTCGACAGACTTATGGAAAGAGACGGTAGAGGATCATTCGATTTTGCTTGGTGAGCCGCCTGAACATAGTGTCCGTACCATTGCTTTGAGTGAGTTGCATGACGAAGAGGCTTGTCGAGAGTATATCAGCTGGTTTCAGAACTATATCGATGCGCCTGACATGAAAGTCGCAGCCTCCATGTTAGCCAAGCGGCTTGGCTATCTATGGACGACTCCGCTCGTGACCGCGATGACGTTTCATCATCAGCATGTAACCTTTCAGCTGGAGAACAGCTTTCTCTATCATCCGGCACTCTCAGATCAAGAGGGCGGCACACGATTTCCTTTTCTAGCGGTGAATGGACTTCAGGCTGAAGGACTAACGGGAGACAGGGGAGTATGGCGGGAAAAGGTGCTCGAGGAGATGTTTGCGGTACAGCTGACACCTCTGTTAAAGACACTTGCTGCGATTGCACCTCTTTCGATGAGTATTCTCTGGGAGAATATCATGGTACGTATCGGCCGACTATTCGCTCCTGATGAAGCCGAGACTGAGCAGGAAAGTAAGATCATTCAAGAGGACTTTTCATATCTGACGCAGGTGGCATCCGGGGAGGTATTTGGTGAGAGGAAGAATCCTTTAACCCGCTTCACGGATTGTAAGGACAATGTGCATGTTGCCAAAAGCGAGCGAATTACCTGCTGTTTCTATTACCAGATGTCAGGGGAATATTGTCTCAAATGTCCGAAAATTGACAATGAGAAAGAATCTCAACTAAAATGACAACAGCAAGAATTTTACCTTTGCTATTGTCAGGAGATGAGAGAAATGCCGCTGCAAGAACAGACAAGTCTATGGAGTGATACAACGATCAAGATGCTTGACGGGTATAGCGGTACTTTGCAGACAGGCAGCGTTTTACACGAAACGGATTTAACTTCAAATGTGCTACTGCTGGCATACGGAGGGGAGGGGGAGCTTGCAATGGATGGCGAGGGTTGCCACATTGGAGCTTCTTTTGCCTGTCATGTGGTGAAGGGATCATCCTTTACGCTGACGGCCAGATCAGACGAACTTTATTATATCGTAATCATGTACGAGGCTTCTTCCATGGAAGGAGCCTCACATACCATGCCCTCGTATCGCAAACATCCGCTGCAAAATTCGTTTATTCAGAACCCTGTGACTCAGGCAGAATGGATCCAGAATGCGGAAAAAATCGTTGCCAAATGGCGTCGTGGCGAAGGACTGGAACGGTTTCATGCCCATGCTTTGCTCCAGGGGATGATCTATGAACTGATCATGGAGTATGAACGTGGTCAAGGCGGAGCAGAGTCCGACATGGTGGATGTAGTCGTGTCATATATATCATCGCATTATCGCCAGAATCTGGAGCTTAAAGAGTTGGCGGCCCTTGCCGGTTGCAGCGTAAGGCAGTTACAGCGACGATTCAAACAAGAGAAGCAGCTTGGACCGATGGAGTACGTCATCCAGCTACGGATGGAAAATGCATCGCGGATGCTGCATCATACGGATGCGTCCATTGGAGAAATTGCTGACAAGATGGGCTATCGCGATATGTATTATTTCAGTAGGGCATTTAAGAAATATTATGGCGTCCCTCCGCTGCGTTATCGACTTGATGCTGCTAAGGAAACAGATGCAAATTATGCTCAATCCTTGCTGCGGAATCGCATGGCTTCTTCGTACGAGTCGGACCAAGGTCCAGTGATATGCCATATGCGAGGTGAATATCCTGTCACCCGTTCTCCACAGCGAATTGCCGTACTTGATGTGCAATATGCAGATCATTTGCTTGCGCTTGGATTATCTCCAGCAGGAAGTGTGGGATTGGGAAGTGGAACGTTCCATTTTCCGCAATATATCAGAGCAGGACTGCAGGGTACCGAATTACTAGGAACATATGAGTACCCTGATCTGCTTGCTGTCGAACGACTGTCCCCGGATCTGATTATTTGCACCGAGGTGCATGATCAGTACTATGAACGGTTAAGCCGGATCGCTCCAGTTCTTATGTTTAAGCGCAATGAGAGTTGGCAGACCATTCTTAGCCTGTTCGGTGAATTAACTGGTAAACGAGCAGAGGCAAAACGTATACTTGCGGATTATCACCGACGAACCACATTGCTTTCTGAAGAACTTGCTCCAGTACTGGCAGGTAAGAGCGTGGCATTGATTCGTCCACTGGATTCTCTGGTTCGCGTACACTCTGCCTCTCATCGCACAGGTGCTGTACTGTACCGTGACCTGGGTCTGCCTGTTCCGTTATTTGTAGCAGATACCACCGACACGGCCTATCATATCTCTGTTGAGAGACTACCGGCTGTGCAGGCGAGCCACTACTTCCTGCTTAGCAATGAGATCATGCAGGAGGGCATATCCGCAACAGAGCAACGTGTCTGGGGGATACTTGATACAGATGAGCGACAGCAAATACACTCCGTAGATGCCGCGACATGGATCGGTTGTTATGGACCAACAGGCATCAATGGCATTGTGGATCAGATTGCACAGGCTTTGTTGACTTGAGCAGGTGGTTGCCGGCGCTAGCCCCGCTTGCAGCGAAAGACGGTACGTTCTACCTTTTAAAAAGTTGATATGTTCCAAAAGCACTGGAAGGTCGTCGGATTCCCTATGGGATGAAGAAGGACCTTTTTGTTTTATTATTACTATAATGTAGGGCTCACTGCATATTCGCACTCTGTACAACTCTGCTTATATTCAGCGTATTCAAAGCCTATTGGATCGATTAGATAAGGGGTTGAGAAAACTAATAAATCTCCCTTATTCGCCAATTTCCTTTCGCAATTGTAACAATATGGGTTATCATATACTTAGTTCAGGTACTAGTAGATGGAATTTGTTGTATGTGAGAAATACAAAAAAATTAATCATTGTATGGAAAGATTACGAGGTGATTTAATGAGAAAAAATATTGCAATAATCATACTAATGGTTGGATTGATAATAAGTATGTGCTTCAACTATCAATTCAAAGCGTACAAAGACAATCAAGAAGTTGATTACACCGTAAAAATGAATCATGGAACTGAAATTGGTATAAAAGAATCCATCTACAATTTAGATAATGTGATAAAAAGTTTAGAGGACGGCTCTTCCAAGGAAACAGTCATACATGCCTTAGGAAATGTGGCGGTATCTTTGAAAGTTGGTGAAGAATCATTCGTCTTTCTGAATTCCGACTTCAAGGAAGATCAATTATCATCAACTAATTTAATCTACAATGTGTTTAGAGATATGTATACGTATATAAGTGTAGAAATCACAGACGACATTTTATCGAATAAGATATCGCTAGAAAAAGAATCCAGAAATCAACTAATTAAGGATATAGGAGTGCTTAAACAAGATTTGGAGTATATCGATAGTCAATTTAACGAGGATATTCTGAAAGAACAAAGTCCTAAGTGGATTGAAAATAAATGGAAAGAGTTAATTGGAGAGATTGTAAATCGAAATACGGAATATAAGTTATATGAAAGAATGAAAACGAAATACAATCTATAAGTGTTTTGTGGAAGACAATTGACATCTAAATAACAACATATCTACGCTACGTTGCCTCCACTTCTTTGTATACCGAGGGTTTCGAAGAAGTGGAGGTAGCAGGTAACCCTGAACTACCTTATTGAATTGCGACAAGTCGCTGCACTCTTTAAGGTAGTGAGGGTTAGTAGATATAAGAACACTTTATGAAATTCTCGATAAAACTTTTTTGGGGAGAACTGATGAAACCATTACAAATTATCAAAATGCCTCCATACTTTAAGATTCTAAATTGTAATATCACCGAGGTTCTAGATGGATTACTAATAGAAGATAATTCTATTTTATTTTTAGACATTTACCATGAAGAAGATCTCGATACCTACTTATCTAAAAATAAAGTATTAAAGTTAGATAATGTGATACAAATAATCGATAACTCAAATAAGATGAGTTTTATACCATATATCAAATCCAAGAAAGATTTATTAGATCAATATAGGTATCAAGACTGGGACTTTTCTTGTATTGTCTTTGATAAAAATTTAAAGTGTCTTTTCTACATAAGAGGGATAGAGGACGCAGGAGAGAATGGAATTAGAATAAAAGAAATGGAGCCAAATTTATATAATAAATATTTTTTTAATTATCAAGAATAGAAAGTAACTCTTAAGTAGATGAGTAAGGAGGGACATTATGAAGCTTTTTCGTGGAAAAGAAGCCTTAATTCAAGGTACTGATCATATAAAACCTTCAATATATACGCCTCTAGGAACAATTGAACTTTCTCTTGCTGTCTCCAGCGAATGTTATCTTCCTACTCACTGTGCTCAGCTCAAACATGGCGGCACACTATACCAGTATTACTACGACTCGTTTGATTGCGAGTTATTGCTCTGTAATCTGAACCATAATCTTTCTTCACCTCAGGAAGTAGACGAATGCTGGGGGGCCGTATTTAGAATCAAACCCAATGCATATCATCAGATAAGCACGTGTAGCTTTTCTGCTTCGTGGAAAGAGGGATACAGCTGGGAAGATCACGGAGCTGACACGGGAGAAAATCTTGAAGCTGTAGAATATGAGAATGAACAATACCGTCTACACATAGGAACTCAAGAAAAACCACTGATAATGCGAAAAAGAAACCAAGGTGATATGATTCCTGAATTTCTTGTTTTAAACTCTGATTTTGAGAAGTATAGTTCTGTCTTACATTCTGATCAAGGTGTTGAAGTACCTATGATACAGATGGATTCCCGCGAGATATGCCAAGTACATTTTTTGATAGCGTGGAAGAGAAAAATAGAAGGGGATATTTCTACTTGGTTAGCTGTAGACCAGCCCACCAAAGAAATCTTAAAGGAAGAAGATATTTGGTAAACGATAAACGAAAATAGTATATAAAGAACAAGAGACACATCCTTGATCAAGTAGTGGGAGAAGTATATATAGGATCTTTTTGGTACGTCTAAGGTAGAAGGAGAGAATGTAAATGAACAACATAAACTCTCATAATTGCAACCTAAATATAAGGTATGACCTGCCTGATGAGGTATGGGATAAAGTTTCTAAAGTATATGAGCGTATGCCAGGGTGGATTGGTTATAAAAGTGGAATTCCATATTGGTTTGGAACTGAAGAGGATGATGTTTTCATTGAAGCATCCGTTGAGCCTAGTGGGTTATCATTTTATGCACAGATGAATAGCGATGTATGGATGTCTTGGATAGAGACATTTAAGTTGGAAGCGACAAAAGTGTTGGGTTTTGATGTTGGTGAACCTGAAGATGGATATGTGTGATGAAAGAAGGAGGATAAAAAGAAAAAGTGATAAATTCTATTAGCATTGATGAACGGAATGGGACCACATTTAATGAAGAGATCATTATGAACCCTACATGGGCAGAGAGTTTACGTTTTTTGAGAAAACTCGATGGAGATAAATTTACATTAGTTTTTTTTGAGGTAGCAGACACATGTTCAGCATTAGTTGGAGGCGGACCGGAATATTTTGTAGTGTCTATTACAATGGATGAACATATATATACGCTTATGAACGATAAGCAGGGGAATAGTGAAATTTCTCTAGTTATTGGTGGTCAGTTGGGAAATTATTGCGATAACATTTGTATAGAATTACTACCCATGCTTGAAGTGCTAAAGTATTTTTATGAAACTGGTAAACTACACGAATCACATCAATGGAAGCAAGAATAATAATTACTGGTCAGTTAGGGTTCTCGGGCTCGTAAACACTAAATGTTATGTGCAATTGTATTAAAAGAGTTGGAGTAGGAGAGTTCAGTGGTGGAGAGGAAATTCAAAAGTCATTTTTTGTACATTGTTCTACTGTCAGTTCCATGTGTAGTATTAGAGATTTTACTTTTATTAAAATATCCTAACACCGGGTTAGGCAGGATTATAAGCTTGCCCATGACCTTTTTGGTGAATGGTATGATTATTCTTATCTTATCCAGTTTAGTTTATTATTTGCTTAAATACACCAGATTTAGAATTGTTGAGCGAGTTATTCTAGGATTAACGATATGTTTAACTCTTATCGTAACAGTATGGTTGTATCCGCAGGATTCATCCAATCATATTTCAAAAACTATAGTAGAAGATATCAAGAGTTTATGGAGTAAATGAGGAATTTAATTGTGGAACAGACAAAATCAATTTACTAAGATATTGGATGTGACTGTATGAATCATGAACTATTCAATAAAATTAATGGATATTTAGAAGGGGTAAGTAGTTTAATTACTCACTTCGGAGGATGCTATGGGCACGAATATCAGTTTATAAAAATTGATTCGCCATTAGAACGAGCAATAGAACTTCATAATACTAATAGTAATTTAAATGGAAAGATAAGTTTGATTGGGAACAGATTTATTTTTCGTTAGGTGATGAAGTATTTATCTTAGATCTATATCAGTGGGGTTAACGGACAACCTTACAAATCTCAGTCTGTCGAATCATTCCCGTTGGTATTTAGTGAACGTTACAGGAAATTAACAAGTCAAAAAATTAAAATAAGGATAACTTGCGAGGCATTATGAAATTAATAAAATTAAAGGGCAGTAAAACTGAAGAAGTTATAAGAAGAGAATTAGTAGGATCGCATGAGTCATTATTTAATGATGAAATAAGATCAGGATTGCTTTCAGTTATTAAGAGGTTTTTCCCAAAAATGAAGACTGCCTATATCTTATTTTGGACACCTGAACAAGGGGAAGACATTTTTTCGTTGCTGATTAATAACGATACAATTGCAAAGGTAGAAATCGATCGTTACGACTCCAATGTTGAACCTATAATTGAAAGCAAACAACTAGACAATAACTATTTAAAAGGACTTAGGAAATATTCACGGATTAGATTAGCGATTGCACTTGAACTTGCAAATAGGGATCTTAAAAATGAAGAAAAAAATTAAAGGAGTTTCCGAATTGAAGAATCAAAAGCGTTTAATGATTTTACTATTTCTTTTAACAATACTCGCCCTAAGTGGATGTATTTCATACAGTGTGAAGACAGATAAAATTGTTGAGGACGGGTTGATAATAAACTCAAGTTCATTTGGACTGGGAGAGAGCGAAGAAGATGCAGGTATTACAGTTGTAACATACAATTTCACTCTTCGAAATAGAACCAATAAATCAATAATGTTAGAAACAGTTGAACCGATCTTGAGTAAGGATATTCAGGAGCGATTAATTGATAGGAATATTAAATTGGACATAAATATGAAAATTGATGGTAATAGCTCGGAAGAACTGACAGGTACTTTTAAATTAGATACTAAAGGGCTTGATAAAGAAGGGATAATCAAGTTAAACATTAATGTTAAAGAATTTAATATAGCATTTGAACAAGTCATAGGAATGAATGAAGTAAATAACTAATTTGAGATGACTTTAAGAAAATATATCTAACAACGAGGTGTATTCTTATGGAAAGAAAAAAAGATGATAACAATCAGATGGGTGTAATTCCAGAGCACCATAGCCCTGTTCGACATATGCTTAATGAAGCAAATGGACTACCGAGCAATCAATTTATAGACAGTTTTAAGAAAGCTCAGGATACTCCAGATGCATATGTAATTATGGAAGGTGATGATGGAGGACAAATCTACTTGTCTTGCCCTATGAAACTAGTAAATTGCAGTGAGGAGACATTACATACTCTATTAAAAGATTTAGATACCATTGCATGGGACTGTAATGAGGGAGAAGGCCAAGGACTATTTTACGAAAAACTCTTTCCTGGTGATGGGATTAGTGGAGGTATGGGGGGAGGAGATGTTGAGGAAGGACTATGGATTCATGAAGAATTTATAGATTTACAATTATATGATGAAATTCATGAAGTCATATTAGGCAATAAAGAAAGAATAACAAAGTAATAGAATTAATGAATCTTAAGGGCCTTCAACATCGGATAACAAAGTGTTAATGTTGTGGATTGGCAAACTGTTGAAATACTTCATACGGTGTTAAGCAAAATATGTGAGGTGAGTTATGGGCGTAAGAAAAAAATATAAACGTAAAATCGTTCGATCCAATCGATTATTTTATTGGTATGTTGAACCGGATATTGACGATGAAGGGATAATCAAATTACATATCGTTTCTGAGGATAAGAAGTTAATCGTCACTTATGAAGTGGGACAACACAGTATTAAGAACAAGCCCCCATATATAGTCATCATCGGAGAAGAATTCGAAGGCTGGACAACAGAATATATAGGATACAGAAGAGTAGTAACACCGCAATGGAGCGATGAGATCATCACGCCAAAATGGATAGGTGAAATTATTGATTGGTGCCTCTTGAAAGATAAAGAAATAAACATCGTTAATTGGAAAGGCGAAATTCTCCGACATCTCTCCTAAATGGAGTGTAATTGCATTGGAGAAATAACTTAGATTCGTGTGGACTCTTTTGAAAACGCATACTCGAAAACAAGAGATGTAATTAACATTTAATATAAAAGGAGAGAAGCTATGCAGATGAATTGTAGACATCACACGGTAAACAAAGTAATCGCTTGTGTTCTGTCATTCATAATTATCATTATGGCAATAGCGGTACCTGCCCACGCTGAAGAGAAACAGGTTGAGACTACACCATCCAGGATTCCTTTATCCAAGTTAGAGGAAACGATTGATGCTTATGTTGCCTCGTATGAGAAGTATACCGCTGCCGTTTCGGTTGTAGCTATCAAAGACGGTGAAGCCATTGTGAATAAGGCATATGGTTACGCAGATATTGAGAATCAGCGAAATGCGGATACCTCTACGGTTTTTGAATGGGCTTCCATCTCTAAACTGTTGGTCTATACGAGTGTGATGCAGCTTGTCGAACAAGGAAAGCTTGATTTGGATACGGATATCCAAGAATATCTGCCAGAGGGATTTTTCAAAAAGCTGAAATACGATGATCCAATTACCCTAATGAACCTGATGCATCACAATGCGGGTTGGGAAGATCAAACAGTGACGGAAGTGTATTATTACGCCGAGAATGAAAATGTTGATTTAGGAGAAACGCTGCGTAAAAATGAGCCGAAACAGATATATAAACCGAATAGCATAGTGGGTTATTCGAACTATGGCGTTGGTCTAGCCGGTTACATCGTGGAAAAGATAAGTGGCCAACCTTTTTATGAGTATGTCAATCAACATATATTTAAACCGCTTCATATGAACGACACTACGATTCATCCAACGGGGCAAGATCGTCCAGACGTAGTACATAGAAGGAATGAGATTGAAGGGTATACAAAAGAGTTGAAACTGATCCCTGAGAACAGAGTATACGTTACGTTTTATCCGACAGGGGCAGCCATCGGGACAGCAGAAGATTTAGGCAAATTTCTTGCAGCGCTGATGCCAGTAGATGATAGTAATATATTATTTAAGAACAGGGATACGTTAGACGAAATGTTGTCGACAAGTCTATATTATGACGGGACTTCTACTCCGCGATTTGCTCATGGATTCGTTGAGATAGAATATTGGGTGCCTACACTGATGCACGAGGGGAATCTGAAAGGGTTCTCAAGTAAAGTTGTCTTTGATCCCGCATCTAAATTTGGGATGGTCGTCATGACAAACCAGTCTTTTGAGGAAATTTATTATTATGGACTTATTAAAGAAATTTTCGGTGATAACGTCAATTCTAATATAATTACTTCGGAGGGAGGAGGATATTTTCAATCCGCACGGCGGCCAGCCGCTAGATTTACCGATTTATTCAGGCAGCTTGATATAACCAAATTTTCAAAAGCTGAGTTAAGTAGTCTTTATAATGTGGTCGAGCATAATGGCGTTGTTGAGAAAATTTCCTTCACTCCTTACATGGATTACTTGCCTGTATCGAAATGGAAGGTGAACTTGATTGTAATATCTTTTATTCCTGTCATACTAGCCATCCTTTTCAGTTTGACTGCTTTGCTCGTATATTTTATCCGGATGCTATTTTACAAACTAAATAAACGAGGAAATCCTCGGATAGATTTTAATAAATATCATCTTGCAATTAATGTTGTCCAGGTGCGGTACTTCCTCTTAACCTTTTAATCATACACACGAGACTTCCAAGTTATCCCGCTTATTCTTCGTTACGCATCAATTTAGGGTTTAACTTACTTTATGTAGTTCTGGCAGTGACGTATCTTGGCTTCCTTATTTACAAACTGCGGAAGAACAGTTACAGCAAAAAGCAAAAGGTCATGTACATCATGTCTGGCATCTCGGCTTTCATCTTAGCTGCTTTTATTGTGGGATGGAATTTGTATGTTTAGAACGTTACAAGCTAAATGGGTAACTTAAACATTGTTGATAAATGCCATGGTTAGACTTCGTAATGCCGATCTCAGGGTAAGAGATGTCAAAGGCGAGCTATTCATAGATCAGAGATAAGGTGGGCACAGAATGGAAGCTAAAATGCTGTTTGGCGTTGGCTTAGTCTTCGATACACCCGAATTCGGAACCATCGTTATGGGGGCCAATGAAGAGTTGGATGAACTACTTCCTTCAACAATCAAAGAGATGATCGGTGACCAGATTAAAAACGGATGGGGAAGAGCAAGTATTTGAAGTTGTTTCTACTCAAATTAACCATTCTATAGCTGGCAAGAAGAATATCAGTATATGTTTAGGAAAAGGGATCTCCCCAAACAAAATACCAGCTGGTTCAATCGTCTACTGTTATCCATCAGGACAAATTGATCAGTAGTGTATGCTTTGGTGAAGTTACATGGAGTAGAGGTTTGCTATTGAACTTGCTATGCTCATCTCTACTTTTACAACATCATAAATGTTCCGAAAGATTGGAAGGTCATCTGATTCCCTATTTGGGATGTAGAGATCCTTCCTTTTTTATTTTTCAAAATTGCGGAGAAAGACGTAGACTCGAACAAAGGAGAGTTTCCTATGAACGATGATACTACAACCGAAGAGACGATCACCATAACAGTATATTCTTCCCAAGAAGCAGACCAAGCTTCCACAAGTATTGTCCGAAAAGGAAGTTACTCGATTACTCAAATCCGTAACCAACCCTAAACATAAGGCTGTATTGTCTCTGACCTATTCTTCCGGGCTTCGTGTAGTTGAAGTTGTGCGTCTGCGTTGCAGCGATCTGGATATTGAAAGGAAAACACTCGTCGTGAGAGAGGGGAGGGGCAAAAGGATCGGAGGACGCTTCTTTCAAGCCTCGCCTGGGATATGGTGCAGAAATACATAGCTGAATATAGACTCAATCGTTGCCTCTTTCCGGGGCAATCTTCTGATCGACATCTTACCGAGCGGAGCGTGTAGAAGGTTTTTGAAGAAGCCAGACAACGCGCAGGAATTATGAAAAAGGTAAGTATTCATGCGCTGAGGCATTCCTTTGCCACTCATTTGCTGGAAAACGGGACAGACCTGCGCTACATTCAGGAGTTACTTGGTCATACGAGTGCACGTACAACTCAGCGATATACGCATGTTAGTACGAAAAATATCCAGCGTATTCAAAGCCAGTTGGATCGGATGGATTTGGGAGATTGAGTACTATGCTACCCGTCCCTTTTTTTAAGGAATTTTTCTTCGCAAATGTAACAATATGGGTTATCATATACGTAGTTCAGCTAATGGACAGGATGTGTGGTATTCACGAAGTACATAAATTAGATGTTATGTGAAATCAGCGCAAACCCTAAATGTTAAACTTCTTTTTTTGATATCGAACAGAATACAAAATACTTGATCGGTGGTGTTTGACAATGCAAGAACAGTCAAAACATTTAGTTGCTGTATCTGCATTTGTTCAGAATAAGATGGGGCATGTATTGATGGTTCGAACACATTTACGAGCTGATACTTGGGAATTGCCGGGAGGATTTGTTGATGCTGGGGAGTCATTAGAACTAGCGGTGTGTCGTGAATTCCTTGAAGAAACCGGAGTTGTCATCCGCCCCATCGGAGTGTCCGGCGTCTACTATAATGAAAGACTTCACGTATTGTCTGTGGTTTTTAATGCGGACTATGTGAGCGGTGAAATAACAATTCAACCCGAAGAGATACTAGATGCGAAGTTTTTACACTTGGATGAAACTACAATGGATGAATACATTAAACGGCCTCATTTAAAATCTCGCATTTTAGATACCCTACGTGTGCCACGCTCTGTCCCCTATGAGACGTGGAATTTGAATCCACCTGACTATAAGTTGTTGTCAAGAATAGACGGGGAACAGCAGAGCTCTAAAAGAGTATTTTTGCTCACGGGAAAGCCAAGAGCAGGGAAATCAACTTTGATAAAAAAACTTATAAATGAGATTGGATCAGAAACTTGGGGTGGATTTTACACTGAGGAAATAACTAATTCAATTAATGAGCGAATTGGTTTCAGATGCGTATCCGTTGATGGAGAGAGTGTGGAAATTGCGCATGTAGAGAGTCCCAGTCAAACTCGAATTGGAAGATACGGAATCGATATAGAAAAATTCGAAGAATTTGCTTTAAGAGTATTACAAGAGGCCATGACATTTAAAAAGATTGTTGTAATTGATGAAATTGGATTCATGCAGAATTTATCCTTATCTTTCCAAAGAAAAGTACAAGAAATCATTTATGATAATCGAATTGTTTTAGGGACAGTTCCGCTAGATAGTCATCCGGGAATTGACAAAATCAAATATAACAAGGAAGTACAGCTAGTAAGTATTAATGAATCTACACGTGATATGATAACAGAATTATTAGTGAAGGATATTTTGAAAGCTTTAGATTCAAATACATTGTAAGGATCTCGAAGAAGGTGCTGACATCCTATAACAACATATTCACGCATCTGGCATTCGCCCTTGGTCCGGCACGAAGTTAGATGAGGATTCGGAGTGGCATTTCAGTTTTCGAGGAAGCAGATTCAGCCGGACACATCCGCACCGACTAACCGCATCGCGGCCGCTCCCGTTGGTCGCTTAAGTCGGTGGGACGTCGTGAATACAATAACGTTAGATGAAATTACGATGCAAGTTCTTATCAAAATCAAAAACTATGAGGTGCATAATGCCAAGACTAATTACATTAGCTGATGGAAGATCAGTAGAAGTTGAATGTGTAAGCTGCGCATTGACAAGTGGTTTGATTTCTTCAACAGGTGGAGTAATTTTTGAATCAAGCAACTTTCATGTCCATCAAGATATTGCTTACCCAATTAAAGGGTTAGTTATATTAGCTTCAAAGAGGCATTTTTACTGCATGGATGAATTAACAGATGAAGAGCGATTAGAATTTATTTCGTTAATCCATAAGCTCAGAAGTGAACAAAGAAAACGATTGGGAATTGATAAGGTCTATTATTTTTATAATGAAGATACAACACATCACTTTCATTTATGGATGGTTCCTAGATATGAATGGATGTACCAATTTGGAAATTCAGTAGAATCATTAAGACCGGCATTATTACATGCAAGGAATAATATGAATGACGATGAGAATATGAAGAGTGTAGAAGAAGGGGTTAGCATGCTAAGAGAGGGCATGAGGGATTTTGTGAGTAGCTCAAGGTAACCTCATCTAACACTGTTTTCACGCATCGGGCTGACGCCCTCGGTCTGGCAGAGGAGTAATCGGGGAAGTGGATGAAACCAGACAACCCTGCGAGGCTAAGTCTTCGATCCGGCTCCCGTTGGTCGCCTTAAGCCTCTCGGGTTCGTGAACACAAGAACGTTAGCCGAAATTAATGCAAAGGGGAACCCAAAAACATGAACACCATACTTGAACAGTGTGTGCCAAACTTTAAATTAACGAATGATCTAAAGTATGATATCCAGAAGTTTTTCACAATACATAATGATAAAGAAACATTGGAACATACATTGAAAGTCGCAGCTGAAGCAAGACGAGTTGCTCAATTATATAATGCAGATCCATTGAAAGCGGAGCAAGTAGGACTTCTTCATGACATAAGTAATGTCATTCCAGTCAAAGAAATGTTACATGTTGCAGAAGTGCTTTCAATAGAAATCTTGCCGGAAGAGAGAACTTATGCCCGAATCGTACATCAAAAGCTATCAAAAGCAATGGCTATTGAAATATTTAAAATTGATGATCAAGAAATGTTAAGTGCAATAGAGTGTCATACAACTATGAAGCCACATTCCTCTTTATTGGATAAAGTCTTATTTATTTCTGATAAGATCTCATGGGAACTTCCAGGAGGCCATCAATATTTGAAGGACATACGAACAAAAGTGGATGAACACAAATTAACAGAAGGAATACTAATCTATTTAAATAACATATGGGAACAAAGAGACAAATTGAAATTAGTCCATCCGTGGTTAATCAAAGCAAGAGAAGAACTTTTGAAGCAATTCTAAGATGGCATTAACATCTGCTAACATCATATCCACGCTTCGGACCTGGTGGCTCCTCGGTCCGCGAGAAGCAATTGGCAGAGGGGGAGATTCAGCGGACACATCCGCACCGACTAACCGCATCGCGGCCGCTCCCGTTGGTCGCTTAAGTCGGTGGGACGTCGTGGATACAGTAACGTTATGAGAAAGTGATGTAGACATTGTATGGAGGGAGATTATTCTAGATGATTCGAAATACAGTAAGAGCATTGATTATCAAGAATGACAATCTTCTATTAATAAAGAAAAGGAGAGCAAATATAGGTATTTATTATGTACTGCCTGGAGGAGCTCAAGAAGAGAACGAAACATTGGAACAGGCTTTAAGTCGCGAGTGTATGGAAGAACTGGGTATTGAAATATTGAGTAGTAGGTTAGTTTGTGTAAGAGAATACATGTCGCGCAATCATGAATACTCCTTCATAATGAAGGAAGTTCATTCTATTGATTTTATTTATGAGTGCAGTACTCAATTCCTAAATAATGAATTAAGAAGCCTACAAGCTGATGTTGGACAGGTTGGGATTGAATGGTTACCCATTAATGAAATTAAGAGGACAGTGTATAGGCTAGAAGAATCTTTAGAACATTATAAATTTCCTGGAACAACCAATGAATTCTTTAAAGAATATTTTTCGGATCAAGTAATAAAACCATATTCTAGCGTAATATTTGAAAGTAGTCTATAGAAGACATCACCATCTCATAACACCATATTCACGCATCGGACATTTTCCCTCGGTCGCCAGGAGGGATTTCGGGGAAGCTGAATCAGGCGGACAACTCTGTACTGGCTAAGTCCGTCTGATCCGCGCTTACGCGCTTAAGCCAGTGAGGGTTCGTGAATACACAACGTATGTGAAATGCCGGAAATCACTTATTTAAGAGGGGGAAGCTATGCAGCAAGTGGATGTAACCAAAACCCTTGAAGACCTAGAAGACGAAAAGTGGGATAAACCGAATTTTGCTTCTCGATTAGTTCTCCGAGCAAATGAATTAAGAAAGAAACCTCTCTGTGAATTGAATAATGAGGATTTAAGGCTTTTGATCGGGCAACAAATGAGTCTAGATCTTCTTTTACCTCTAGTCTTGGAGAAATTAGTGGAGATCCCATTAAGATCAGGAGATTTGTACATGGGGGATTTATTTTGTTCGGTGCTCAAGGTAGGGAAAAAATATTGGGAAGAACATAGAGAACTGAAGAACGAATTAGATGAAGTAATTAGAACATATGAAGAGGCGAGAAAGACATTAGAAGAGTACATAAATAAATACAGAAGTGATCCTATTTAAGGGTATTCAAGGAGGCTAAGTACTTTAGTTAACATTATATTCATGCATCGGTCATACGCCCTTGGTCCGACAGTTGCCGGCCACCCAGCATAAGCTGGGTAGTGAATACAGAATCGTTAGGTGAAAACCTGCTAGACATATAAATTGAGGAGATTCCAAGATGGAAAGAACGAATGTAAAAGTAGAATTCAGTTTATTTGGAGATCAATTTGACCTCAATATAATTACAAATACATTGTTAATTCCTCCCACAAGAGCTTGGCTCAAAGGTGATCCTATACAGAGAGATCTATTTCGTAAGGAAACGTGTTGGGAGCTAGCTACAGAGTACGAAGAATCTTTGGATATCAATGATCAGATCGATAAGGTTAAAATTCTAATTCAGGATCGAAAAGATCAAGTTGTAAAATTAATTAGGCAGTACAATCTCGAATGTAAGTTTGAAGTCGTAATTAATATAGAGAATAATGAAAAGCCAGCAATGTATTTAAACAAAGATACCATAAAGTTCATTTATGATTTAGGGGCGGAAATTGATATTGACTTATACATTTATAGCTAAGAATTGATGATAGAAGACTGAAGAAGAGCAGGACAGCGCCTAACATAATATTCACGCTGCGGGCAGTCGCCTGACACCTAGCAAACGCTGGGTTGTGAATATAGTAAACGAGAAAGTTGAATGATTTAGATTCATGTGGACTCTTTTGAAAACGCATACGTGAAAAAAGAGTATGTAATTAACATTTAAAATAAAAGGAGAGAAGCTAATGCAGATGAATCGTGGATATCACACTGTAAACAAATTAATCGCTTGTGTTTTGTCATTCATATTTATCATTATGGCAATAGCGGTATCTGCCCACGCTGAAGAGAAACAGGTTGAGACTACACCATCTAGGATTCCTTTATCCAAGTTAGAGGAAACGATTGATGCTTATGTTGCATCGTATGAGAAGTATACCGCTGCCGTTTCGGTTGTAGCTATCAAAGATGGTGAAACCATTGTGAATAAGGCATATGGTTACGCAGATATTGAGAATCAGCGAAAGGCGGATACCTCTACGGTTTTTGAATGGGCTTCCATCTCTAAACTGTTGGTTTATACGAGTGTGATGCAGCTTGTCGAACAAGGCAAGCTTGATTTGGAGACGGATATCCAAGAATATCTGCCAGAGGGATTTTTCAAAAAGTTGAAATATGATGATCCAATTACCCTAATGAACCTGATGCATCACAATGCCGGTTGGGAAGATCAAACAGCGGCTGAGGTGTTATATTACTCTGAGAATGAAACGTTAGAATTAGGAGAAACGCTGCGTAAAAATGAGCCGAAACAGATATATAAACCCAATAATATAGTAGGTTATTCAAACTATGGCGTTGGTTTAGCCGCGTACATCGTGGAATTACAAAGTGGCCAACCTTTTTATGAGTATGTCAATCAACATATATTTAAACCGCTTCATATGAATGACACCTCGATTCATCCAACGGGGCAAGACCATCCAGACCTAGTACAAAGAAGGAATGAGATTGAAGGGTATACGAAAGATTTGAAACTGATCCCTGAGAACAGAGGATACGTAACCTTTTATCCTGCCGGGGCAGCGATTGGGACAGCAGAAGATTTAGGGAAATTCCTTGCAGCGTTGATGCCAGTAGATGATAGCAATGTATTATTTAAGAACAGGGATACGTTAAACGAAATGTTGTCAACAAGTCTATATTATGAAGGTACTTCTACTCCGCGATTTGCGCATGGGTTCGTTGAGATGGAATACTGGGTGCCTACACTGATGCACGAAGGGAATTTGAAAGCATTCTCCAGCAAAGTTGTCTTTGATCCCGAATCTAATTTTGGGGTGGTGGTCATGACAAATCAGTCTTTTGAAGAAGTTTATGGTTATGGACTTATTAAAGAAATTTTCGGTGATAACGTCAATTCTAATATAGTTACTGCGGAGGGGGGAGGATATTTTCAATCCGCACGACGGGCAGCATCTAGATTTACTAATTTATTTACGGCCCTTGATATCAGGAAATTCACAAAAGCTGAATTAAGTAGTTCTTATCATGTTGTCGAGCATAATGGGGTTGTTGATAAAATTTCCTTTACTCCTTACATTGATTACTTGCCTGTATCAAATGTAAAGGTAAACTTGATTAAGATATCTCTTATTCCTGCTGTGCTTGCCGCCATTTTCAGTTTATGTGCTTTGATCGGCTATTTAATCCGGGTGCTTCTTAACAAACTAAATAAACGAGTGAATCCTCAGACCGATTTTGATAAATATCATCTTGCAATTAACTTTGCAGGTGTGGCACTCCTTCTTAATCTTTTCATCATACAGACGAAGTTGAGGTTTCCAAATTATCCTGCTTATTCTTCGATACGCATCAATTTAATGTTTAACCTACTATATGTGGTTCTAGCAGTGGCGTATCTTTGCTTGCTTATCTACAAACTGCGGAAGAACAGTTACAGCAAAAAACAAAAGGTGATGTACATCATGTCTGGCATCTCGGCTTTCATCTTGGCTTCTTTTATTGTGGGATGGAATTTGTATGTTTAGAGAGGTAAACGAGAATATAGATGTTTCAAGTACTACAAAGGCTCGCGGATGACTCCTATATATCACTGATATTAAGTGGGGTTAATTTAAAAGGAGTAAAGGCAGCAGTTCCTTATGTGGGACTGCTGCCTTTGTGTTAGTATGCCCTTTGGCAACTTGTGCCTCGGCATATTGAAGGGGGATATGAAAGAAATGGAATCATTTAATGAGATTAAACTTGATCAAGATTTAGTGCCTCTTATATTGCGTTATATGCAGTCCACTAAATCTATACTAGTAGAACAATTGAGTCATTTAGAAATAATATGTATACAATAGCCGTTTTTAGTTCTTTCCGAACTCGATTTAATCGTAATAAGAAAAACGCGAGAAACGGCAAAAAAGAGGTTTATAATTAGTGTAAAACTTTACAAAACGGCATATTAATGAATATAATTGAATAAATACAGGAATGAATATGAATATTCAGGAGGTGCGATACGTGATCAAGGAAGACACGGGAATGTTCGCTGAAGAGCGACGGGAAAGAATCCTTTCATTATTAAATGAGGAAAAACGTGTAATGGTCAAAGACTTGGCGGAAAAGTTCCAGGTTTCCATTGATTCAATCAGGCGAGATCTCTCCATTATGGAGGATCACGGATTACTCAAAAAAACCCACGGTGGCGCAATTCCATCCATAAAGGTTCGACAAGCTCCAACTCGACCAGAAATACGATATGGAGAAGGGACCTTACAAGGCAATGCAATTGCTAAACTTGCTGTATCGTATATTCGAGAAAATGATACTGTCTTTATTGGTAGCGGATCTTTATCATATGTATTATTACAGTATCTACCTGATCAACTACCTCTTACAATCGTCACGAACAGCATGCGGGTAGCTGATACTTTAAGGGAACGACAGTGGATAGAAACCTACCTGATCGGTGGTCGGGTAAAACCATCTGGAAATATTACAGATGTACTAGCGACAGAGTTTATCCGCCTATTTAAGTTTGATATCAGCTTCATCACAGGAGGCGGGATTTCGGATGAAGGGATTTTTGTGGCCTCCCCTGAAGTAGGAGCGTTCGGTCGGGCAGTATCTGCCGCTTCTCGACGCCGTATTGGAATTGTCACACATCGTACTCTTGGCAGCGATGGGTTTGCGAAGGCTGGCAGAATTGAAGATCTAGACCTTTTAATCACAGATGAGAATGCAGACCCAGAAGCAATTGAAAAAATTAAAGAACTTGGGATTAAGGTTATCGTGGTCCCGGCATAGGGATAATTACTGCTTAAGTTAAAGCAGATTGATTTTTAGACTCTAGAAGGGGATGTGGGAATATTGTTTTATAGAAGAAAATTTTACATTGTAAGAAATGAATTTGTTGATATTTTCAATGCACATTTTGAAGAAACTAATTTGCCAAATCAAATTAAGCATGGGGCTAGACTAGTAGGAAGGTGGATGGTTCCAGGTAATGAATCGACTACTGAAATATTCGCTATCTGGGAGTACGACAGTTATGAAGAGTACAAAAAAGTAGAAAAAATTGTTAGAAGTGACAGTGAGCACAAAAAGCGAATAAATAAGTGGTATGAAGAAAATGGTGGTAGAGAAAACGTTTATAAACAGTTTATTCTTGAAGTTAGAAATGAGCAGATACTTTCTACTTTAATAAAGAATGAAATAACTACTAATAATGAAGTACAATTTTGGTTAAAGAACTGAGTTTTTCTTTTGCTTGCTAATAACCGAGCATCTATGCTGTTAAAGTACCCGCTGTTCTCCTGCGCCGTGGACACCTCATCTTTCGTAGATCAATTATTCGTTCCTTAATTGATGTGTCCACTTCTTTTCTAGCTTACAACCATTTTTTAAACATATTCAGTATCATAATAAGTACACCTTACCGAAAAAGTTGCAAAGTCTGCATGGATTACTTCGCACCGGTAAATATACCTTCAGAAAGTCATGCAGGAAAGCGACAAGCGATAGGAGCAGGTTGTTGAGCGTTGAATCAATGTGCGAGAATTCGCTTTCCGGGTTAGCGCGGAAGATGCCAAGCTGTATTTTGGCCCGTGCTTAAGGCACACCATGCTACGTAAGCGTCGCGATATTACTTCCCGGCATCCTTATGACGGGACTCAAAATATTACTCAACAAGTGTCATGAAAAGGGACTTCTGTTGCTCATCTTGGGGTTCATTCTGGGCGTGTATCGGTTCAGAGGACAGAATCTAATCTTCACCCTCGTGCTGGTTGTAACCTTAAAAGAAAACATTAGTTCATAAACTAAGAAGGCATAAACGTAGACAACGTAGACTAGCGAAGTAGAAAATATAAGGTTATGAGCAATGAGTGAAGAAGAATTAGAAGAGAGTTTTCATTAATCAAACAATGGGACATTATGATATTGAAAATATTCAAAGAATTAATGTTCTTTACTCCTCAACTTCCCCAAGCAAATGCCCAACAGATACCTCCAAAACCCTCGCAATCATCACCACTTCATAGTCTTGAACAAGACGATATTGACCCTCCAGACGCGAAAGACTGGTCTGACTGATATCCAAGCCCAATGTTTGCAATCTGGCGAGGAATTCCCGTTGTTTGATACCTTTACTTTTACGAATAGCTACGACCCGGGAGCCGATGATGTTTTTATCGCCAGGTGGTTCTTGTCTATGCTTCATTATGTACACACCTCATTTCAACCAAATTGTATGAGAAATAATGGTTGTTTTAATGCGGATATCGAATTAAAATAAAATAAACCGATAATCGCATTAAAAGTGACTGCTCACGTCTAGCATTAACAAGATATGGTGCAGTTTAGACCCATCAGAGAGGTGGATGTATGAGCCTGTTGCTTGACTTATTGGAAGAGGAACGGCGCAAGCTTAATCAGCTTGGAGAGGCATCCTTGAAGCAAGCGATTCCGTTGTGGGACAACCCCGAAGTGCAAGAACAGAGCCGAAGGGTGGACGAACTGGTGGCCCGAGTGGGTGAAATGAAGGCGAGACAGAGCCGAGTTGTTCGATGATGAGTGAGGTACATAACGTGTAGGGGAGGAGAAGATATGAAACTTCCACCGTGGTTGCAACAAGCGATTCAGGCGAGGCTAGATGAAGTATCTGCCCGAATCGAACATGACCTTGAATTGAGTCGTATACGTGGGGGAACAGACGAAGCATTTGAAGTTTTGTTCGCAGGTAAAGATGTCGAGCAAACACCTGAATATACCGAGTGGGAGAATCGTTATATTGTCAGCAAAGGCATAGAAAATGAGAGGTTGTATATGCAGGGACTACGAGATGGCATTCAGCTCACAGTATCCTTGCTGGGTCAGTCGATGCCAGAGGAGACCGATACTGAGGCTTGATCCACTAAGGCGAACCCATAAGTCAGGGGAAGCTGCCTAGATCTTTAACTTAAAAACCCGAGCCGAAGCGTGAATAACTCGCTTCGGCTCGGGTTTTAATGCTTTACTTTTCCAAAATCCAATTCTTACTTCGCGCTTACCGACTTAAACCAATCATTCACTTCTTGCGTGATCTGATCTCCGCCATTGGATTTCCAGTTGGCGACGAATTGGTCAAAGGCATCAATTGGCAGATTGCCGTAGATGATTTTGTTGAAGGTTTCCATCTCGGACTGGCGGAGCAGGTTCCATTTGGACACCATGGTTGGTGTGGCTGCGCCAGTAAAGTAGTTTTGTTTACGGACGTCGATCTGGGACATAACGACTTTACCAGCATACCAGTTTTCCGGTTTACGGAATTCGGCCATTTGTTTCTCGTAAGGTGTTTCAGGCTTCTCGCCGTTGGCCAGCTTCACGAGTGTTTTCATGTACAGATCCGGGATACGTGCTGGGCCGGTCAGGAACGGGAATTCGTTGGAGAAGTCTTTAATCTTCTCTTTGTCACTGGTCGGTTGTCCGTCAATGATATCCCAGTCGTACCCTTTGGCGAAGCCGTATTCATACTCACTGCCCGCAGCCGGGTTCGCAAGGTTATCGAGCAAGTAGTTGTAGTACAGGAAGATGGCTTCTGGATGCTTCGCATCCTTGTTGATCATGATACTTGCGTTGACACCAGAGTTCTGCCACTTCGTACCGATCTTGCCGTCTGGGCCAGCTGGAACAGGGTAAGCTTTATACTTAGAGCCAGGTACGTTCTTCAGCAGGTCAGGTGCAGGCCAGTCCGGTACCCAGTTTGCGCCAGGCAGAATGCCCGCTTTGCCAGCTGTCCAGCTTTCAGCGGATTTGCCTTCGTCCCACAGAGCGGAGTCAGCGTGGATATAACCTTTATCCATCCATTCAGCCAGCTTGGCAAGCGCTTGTTTGGCACCCGGGTTAACGGAGCCGTACTCGAGGTTGCCGTTCGCGTCTTTGTTCCATTGCTCCTCGATTGTGCCGTATGCACCGAACAACCAGTCGAGCTGACCCATCCAGGTGTTGGTGTTATTTTTCAGTGAGATCGCCAGAGGGAATACTTTGTCTGGAGACAGGCCGTCCGGGTTCTCGTTTTTGAATTTGTCCATGATGTTCTCAAGGTCTGCGATGGTTTTCGGAGCTTCCAGGTTCAGCTTCTCCATCCAGTCCTCGCGGAGCCAGAGCAGTGTATCGTCGTTATCGGTGTACTCCATGATCGGCATGTTGTATTTCTTGCCGTCTTTGGTGAACGGATACCACAGTTCAGGATGTGCTGCTGCGTGATCTTTCAGGGTCTGACTCGCGTACTTGTCGAACAACTCATCGATAGCGATGAATTGACCGGAGTCGATCAGCTGATTAGTCAGTACCGCATTGGTGGGTACGGTAACGAAATCAGGCAGTTTCTCGCCAGAGGCGATAGCCAGTTGCAGCTTTTGTCTGTATTGATCGTCATTGGCCGGATACCAAGTATCTTTGTGCTTCATACCCAGCGTTTCGAGCATCCAGCGATCGTGCACGTTATTTTCTTTGGTATCTCCTTGCACGTATTTCTTCGGCATTAATACCGAACTGAACTCGATGGGTGGGTCATATTTTCCTTTGGCAAAAGCAGCTTCTGCTTCCGCTGAGCCGACTGTTCCCGGCGTATTATCGCTACCATTGTCACTGGCTGTCTCGCCACTGCCGCACGCAGTGATCGTGATGAGCGCGATAACCATGAGCAGTGACCACCATGTTTTGAATTTGATCATTGTTCAATCCCCCTACGGTGTATGATCTTTACAATGTAACTGTACCAATTTGGGCGGGAGGGCATCTATATGAGTTTGTTAGTTTCGATAGGACTCTATTATGTTATTTATGCTGGTCGCGATACTCCTGCGGCGTAACGCCGAATTGACGCTTGAATACTTTGATAAAATAAGCCGGGTCCATATAACCAATCTCCATGCTGATTTCGTACACTTTTTTGGTGGTCGTGACCAGCTTGTGGCAGGCCCGATCCATACGCAGGCGCGAGATATAATCACTGATGCCTTCGCCGGTTTCAATCTTATAGATCTTGGACAAATGGGTCGGATGCAGATTGACATGGTCAGCGAGCACACGCAAAGACACATCCAGATGCAGGTTTTTATCTGTAAAATCCTGAATCTTCTTCACATACTCGGAACGGATGTCCTTGATCTCGTTGGACGTGCCTTCCTTGAGTTTGCCAAGCACACTGAGCGACCATTTCCGAAGTTTGCTGATGGTAGCGAAAACTTCCCCACTTTGCAAATCCTCGACATCATTTCCCATCAGAGTGGTCAGAGTCAGCTTGTTCCGGTGGGCGATATTGGTGAATGAAGCCGTAATAAGAAAACCTGCCTCCATGCAATGCTCCCAGGATTCCGACCATTTTTCATCCAGCTCAGCGCAGACCGCGAGGATTTTCTCTTCCGCGGCATCCCACTGTCCGCTCTCTAGCAGACTAATAAACGTTGGCGGGGTGTACAGTACATCCAAGGGACCTTGTGCCGCAGGTGTCTCAACATCGCTGACACGCATGACGAATTCGCGTTCGTCTCCAACAATCTGTCGGAAATAGGCGGAAGCCTGACGGAAGCGATCGTAGAGCTGATCCGGAAAGGTGAACCACTCGGTGATAACGATGGAGAGGGAGCCTTTCAGAAATTGTTTTACTTTGGATTGAAGCTGAATGGACAGCTTCTCCAGAATGGTTTCTTTCCCAATATCGCCTTTCCGTTCTTTCAACTGAAGTAAAAACACCAGATATCCGTGCTCCTCCTTCACGCCCCACACTTCCATAAACTCACCCATAATCTCTTCCGCCATATTGATGATGGCATATTCGATCAGGGTCTGATCGTTGCTGTCATAGTGTCCGAATTCTTCTTCTAAACGAACTAACATCAACGCGGCATCCCCGGTATGAAAGGGAAGATTGTAATTAGCGAGTTTCCGATCCCATTCGGCAGCAGCGATTCGTTGTCCCTGTAAAGCTCCCAGGAGCAGTCGTCCCCGCAAATGGGGGAGATTCTCCCGCAACGTAAACTGCGTTCGTGTCAGTGAACTGACAAGTTCCCATTCGTTGTTCAATTGATCGATGGCCTTCTGAACAGCCCCCATTAATTCATCGTCAGTCGGGGGCTTGAGCAGATAGTCTACGGCTTCGAACTGGATGGCTTTTTTGGCGTAATCAAATTCGGAATACCCGGATAACAGAATACATTTTATTTTTTTGTCCCGGATGCGGATGCGTTCAATTAGTTCAATACCTGTCATTTCGGGCATCTGGATGTCCGAGATCACGATATCGATGGGATGGGTGTCGATCATTTGTAGTGCTTCGTGTGCCGAGTATGCTTTATGCACATGTTCAATCCCCAGCGTATGCCAGGGCTTGGTCATGGACAGGTTATCGACCCAGTGTGCTTCGTCGTCTACGATCATCATGTGCATTTTAATGTCTCCCTTGGTGGTTGGTATATAAGGCCAATAATCAAAATCAAAGGATACGTGAAGTGAACAAAATCGCTACGGATTTGAAGGGTTCTTTCGATCGCTGTTCAAGCCCCATTTTCTGAATTAGATGATTATAAGGTTAAAATGGTGCTTGAAAGGCGAACACTTCGTTTCTACAGAATCCCTTCAATCCTTCGCTTGAGTTCACGTAAATTCTAATCATTTATTTTAAACAAGGCCTTATATAAATGTTCGTGTAAATGGTTCGTTCAAAATCAAATATCAACTTATCGTTCGTATCGAAATTAATTCGTATCGGTATTACCTTTATCGGAATCCGTATCCTCTTTTGGTATCTCCCAGATGATTTCGGTTCGGAATCCGCCTAGTGGGGATGGGCCGAATAGGAGGTAGGAATGACTGCCGAACAGGTGCGTGATTCGTTGGTGCGTATTCCAAAGGCCGCAGCCCATTTCTTCTTGTAAAGGTTCCTGCATTTTCAAGTTCAGCGCTTCGTACTGTTCCGGGCTTAGGCCTGGACCATCGTCGTCGATGTATATTCTGCCAAAACCATTCAAGCGCTCCCCGGTAATTCGAATTTCCCCGGAAGAATAGGACTTCGCCACACCATGTATGACGGAATTCTCCACCATCGGCTGAAGCATTAATCGTGGTACCGACTGGGCAAGCATATCCTCAGGGATATCGATGTGATACTCAATGCGACCATTGCGCAGCTTCTGGATATCCAGATAGTTAATCAGCAGTTTGATCTCTTCCTGAAGCGACGACGTCTCCCGTTCCATGCGGGTGGTGTAGCGATAATATGCACTTAGGTTATGCGCCATGGAGACGACGGCTTGCTCGTCCTTCATCTGGGCCATGTTGATGATATACCCAAGACAATTATATAGGAAATGCGGATTGATCTGCGCTTGTAATTGCTTCAGCGTAGCTTCCCTGGCTCTAATTTTCTCATGGAACACATTCTCGATCAGATCCTGAATCTGATGAGACATATCGTTGAATCGGCGGAACAGGAATGAGAACTCATTCTGGTTTTTGCTATGCAGTCGGACAGAATAATCCCCTTGCTCGACGCGGCGTAAGCCTTTGATCAGCTTTTTGATCGGGTACTGAACATTCCGGTACAGCAGGATCGACGCAGAGATGCCCACCACCAGCAGCAATATCATACAGGTGTAGAACAGATTCTGACTAAGCGAGATGGGTTTCAAAATCTGATACAACGGGATCACGTCCACCAGGTGCCAATCCAGATAAGTGGACTTCACGGAGCTAACCAGATAGTTCTTACCGTTCAGCTCTACGACATCCTGTGTAGTATCTTCCGGAGAATGCGTGTCCAGATACTGAATGAGTTCTGCGGATAATTGCTTGTCCGCGCTGCGATTGAGAATGGGTGAATTTCCTTTGTGATACAAGAAAGGATCGCCTTGTCCACCCGCTTTATACGTATCCAGCATATTTTGAATATTTTCGTAGCTGAAGCTAGCTTCAATCACCAGATTACTTCCCGTGAGCATCCCCGGCTGTGCCAAGGAATCGGTATAGAACCAATAGAAGGATTGCAGTTTGTCTTTTGATTCCGTACCCTGGTCCCCATAGGTCCATTGTCCACTCATATTTTTTTTCAAATACGCTTCATCATATCCTGTGGTTCGATTGTAGTTGGCGATGACATCCTTATTCTGCTGTGAATGCACTGCATATCGGGTGGGCCATATATCGGTAACACCGGTTTGCAGCGTCATCTTCTCTTGTATCACATAACGGGTCTGCATCCGGTCATATCGATCATCCCACATGTTAAGGCCGTTGAATGCTCTGACATTGGGATCTCGGGAGAGAATCAGGCTGAAATCCATCATCTGATTGATGCGGGAGTCGATCTGACTGGACAGAAATGTGAGCTGTTTGGTGTTGGAGATCTGCAGTTCTTTGCTGACGACATCATAGGTGACGTTATTCGAGTAGGTGTACATGATCAGAATGGGGATGAACAAGACCACAATTAACAAGTTTATTTTGGCAAAAAGACTGAATCGGGATCTGGTTTTACCTTGAAAAGGCATTAAGCGCTTCCATATATGCATGAAAAGTCTCCTTCTAATTCGTGTGTAAACAACCTCTTCCGATGATACCCTAACAAAACACTATCAAGCCTAACAATCTTATATAGTCAGACCTCAGAACGGCTTGATACTATTTATATCAGAGAACCCGATCACACACAAAAACTTTTTTTGGGAACAGGAGAAGCGCTATGGAGGCTAAATTGGAGGGTAAGCGGATCCCGCAGGCAAACGTTGGGAACAAGCTGGATAAAAAGAGAAAAAAACGCTACAAACAGCCATGGATTCTGCACTTCATGGTGTTGCCTGCGGCTATTATGGTCTTTATATTTTCATACATTCCGATGTCCGGGATTTTGATGGCATTTCAAGATTATAAACCTGCACTGGGATTTTTCAATTCCGAATGGGTAGGACTGAAGCACTTCAGGTATATGTGGGAAAATGATTATTTCCTGCAAATTACGTGGAACACGCTATTTTTTGCCTGTACGAAGATCGTCATGAATCTGATCATTCCGTTTATCTTTGCCTTATTGCTTAACGAGGTACGGAAGATGGCGCTGAAAAGAACGATTCAAACGCTCGTGTATCTTCCACACTTTCTGTCCTGGGTTACGTTGTCAGGTATTCTGATCGACATTCTGGCCCAGACGGGTATTGTCAATCAGTTCCTGGTTTCGGTATTCGGTATCAAGCCGATCTTCTTCCTGGGGGATGGCAGCTGGTTCCGGTTCACGATTATAGCGAGTGATGTCTGGAAAGAGTTTGGTTTCAACACAATTATCTTCCTAGCGGCACTGTCCGGTATTAACCCTGCGCTCTATGAAGCAGCTGAAGTAGATGGGGCAGGACGCTGGAAGCAAACGATGTATATTACCATCCCGGCACTGATTCCCATTGGGATCGTAATCGCAACACTGGCACTGGGTAATGTGCTTAACGCCAACTTTGACCAGATCTTTAACTTATATAGTCCGTTAATTTACCAACAAGGAGATATTATCGATACGTTTGTGTATAGAGAAGGTCTGCTTAGTGGGCAGTTCAGTTTCGCTACCGCTGTGAATCTGTTCAAATCGGTCATCAGCCTGATCCTGATTGTGATCTCGTACCGACTGGCTTACCGATTCGCCGGATATCGAATTTTCTAGAAAGGATGACAAACGAATGTACCATAAAACGATGCCTTACCGCATATTCAGCATATTCAACAATGTGTTCCTGACCATCCTTTCACTGCTCTGCTTGCTGCCTTTGTATCACTTACTCATGGTATCACTTAGCGCATCCGCACCTGCAAATGCTGGTCTCGTCACGTTCTGGCCGATTGGATTTACACTGGAGGCGTATGCGAAGACATTTGCCAATACCAACTTCCTCTCCTCCTTATGGGTATCTGTGGAGCGGACGGTACTCGGTACTGGACTTGCGTTAATTGTTAATACGCTTGCAGCCTATGCGCTTTCCAAAGAGACGCGGGTGTTCCGCGCACGTAACATCTATCTGTGGTATTTTGTCATCACGATGCTGTTCAGCGGTGGCCTCATTCCGGGATATATCCTGATTCTGAAGCTAGGACTGATGAACACATTGCTGGCCTTGATTCTGCCAGGATTGGTTGCGGTGTTTAACATTATTCTGTTACTGAATTTCTTCCGTACCGTTCCGAAGGATCTGGAGGAAGCCGCATTTATCGATGGCGCAGGACATTTCCAGACGTTTGTCAAAATCTATCTGCCGGTCTCCGTACCTGTTATTGCAACCGTTTCGCTCTTCATGATGGTGGGGCATTGGAACGCATATTTTGACGGGATCATCTACATCCGTGATGCGGAAAAACTTCCACTCGCCACATTCATGCAGACGATCATCGTGCAGGCCGATATGTCGAAGCTTGATCCAGAAGCGGTGAAGAACCTGTCCCAACGGACCATTCGGGCTTCGCAGATCTTTATCAGCGCACTGCCAATCCTGCTTGTGTACCCGTTCCTGCAACGTTATTTTGTAACGGGGATCGTGGTTGGTGCTGTTAAGGAGTAGTTGAATGTAGGGAATGAATAGGATTGTAAAATGGAGTCACTGAACTGGGGAAGGCCAGGGAGGTGGCTTCTTTTTGTGGAAAAGAACGTTGCGCATATGTAGTGTATTACCTTTATTTGAATAAAATGGTACGATGAGTTGATAAAAGAGTGATCCTCAATATTTGTCTCTTAAAGTGTGTACATCCCACAGAACGAATCAAATACCAGTTTCAATGGGGCGATTTTTACTCCTGCTTTTATTTAACTAGTGCAGTGAGATAGAGAAGAAAATAGTAATGATGATAAGTGCAGGAGGGAATTCAAAATGGATTTTAGAAGAATAACTTGGGATAATTTTATCGAATGTATTGAACTTAAAGTTACTCCAGACCAACAAAGATTCATATCCTCGAACCAACATGCACTTGCTGAAGCGTACGTTGCCTCAGATGAGGGGCAGATTATTATTACTTTTGCAGTCTATAAGGAAGACAATATGGTAGGTTTTATTTCGATGTACTATGATGACGGGGATGGCAATTTTGATTATAGCAGTTATGGCATCTTCAAGATGATGATTGATCAGCGTTACCAAGGTAAGGGATATGGTAAAGAAATGGTAGTAAAAGCAATCGAGTATGCGAGGACTTTTCCACGTGGAAAAGCCAAAGTTGCAGAACTCACCTACAAACCTGAAAATGTAGTTGCGAAGAAAATTTATGACTCTCTTGGTTTTATTCAAACTGGTGAAATATTGGCATGTGGTGAAGTACAGGCGGTATTAACCTTGTGATTGTCCGTTACAGCTCCAATCCTGCTCTTGCTTCATGAAATTTACACCTCGATTTGGGCTATTCAAATCAACTATTCCCGAATCGAGCTATTTCAAATTCAGAGAGGATGAATACGATGATGGATCAAAACTTGAAACAAGCAATAGTCAGGGGAGAAACTTCGCTGGGCATTGAATTTGGATCCACACGAATCAAAGCTGTACTTATTGATCACCATTTTAATACCGTCTGTTCCAGCAGTTATGAGTGGGAAAATCAATTGATTGGCGGTTACTGGACTTACTTACCCTATGGATGAAATGATTCATGGGTTGCAACAAACCTATCATCAATTAAAGCAAGAGATTGAAACAAATTATGGTGTAACGATACAAAAAATTGGCTCAATCGGATGCTCTGCTATGATGCAGGGTTACATTGCACTTGATCAAACAGGGGAGTTATTGGTTCCGTTTCGTACATGGCGAAATGCCACAACGGGTAAGGCTGCATCAGAGCTAACCGAGAAATTCCAGTTTAAAATTCCAGAGCGCTGGAGCATCGCACATTTGTATCAAGCGATTTTGAACGGAGAAGAGCATGTCGCTAACATCAATTATATTACGACACTATCAGGTTACATACATCGGCTGTTAACTGGCAGTAAAGCTATGGGTATAGGGGATGCCTCAGGTATGTTCCCAATTGATGAATCCACACTGGGATATCATGAAGAAATGTTGAAAAAGTTTGACGATTTAATTGCCGACAAAGGCTACCCGTGGCATCTTAAAGATATTTTACCTAAAGTGTATACTGCCGGTGAACATGCCGGATATCTTAGTGAAGCTGGTGCACGACTGTTAGATCCATCGGGTAACTTGGAATCCACTATTCCACTGTGCCCTCCGGAAGGCGATGCTGGAACAGGGATGGTCGCTACGAATAGTGTCCAAAAACGTACGGGTAACATTTCCGTAGGTACATCGATTTTTGCCATGATTGTATTAGATAAAAACCTATCTACGGTATACCCTGAGATTGACATCGTGACTACACCTGATGGCAATCCTGTGGCTATGGTTCTTGCGAATAACTGCTCCAGCGATATTAATGCCTGGGTCGACTTGTTCCGTGAGTTTTATGAGGCGATGGGACAGAAGCCCGATATGAACCAGTTATTCAGTGTGTTGTTCAATGAAGCACTGAAAGCTGACGCTGATGGCGGTGGCTTACTGAGCTATGGCTACTATTCAGGCGAGAACATTACAGGAATTGCAAAAGGTCGTCCGTTGTTCGTACGTTCTCCAGAGAGCCGCTTCAATCTGGCAAACTTTATGAGAGTCCATCTGTTTGCTGCGTTCGCTGCACTAAGGCTCGGGCTGGATATTCTTACACAGAAGGAGCACGTAACGATTGAGCACATTTGGGCGCATGGCGGATTGTTTAAAACCCCACTAGTCGCTCAAAAAATGTGCGCATCCGCACTGAATATTCCCGTGTCGGTTATGTCTACCGCTGGTGAAGGTGGCGCATGGGGAATGGCTATTTTGGCTTCCTACATGGTTAATAAGCAGCAGCACGAGGGTTTGGCAGAGTACCTTACTACTAAGGTGTTTATTGATGCAGAAGGACAAGAGGTTTCTCCCAATAGCGCAGACGTGAATGGATTTGCCTTGTTCATGGAGCGTTACACGGAAGGGCTGGCCATTGAGCAGTCAGCAGTAGATCATTTCGTGGAAAATGGGAAGAAAGCTTAAGATGTAATTATATTTCTTGAACAGAGGAGATTGGAACGAAGCCCGTTGCCTACACTATGCTGCCCTGCTATAATTTCGATATATCTATCGTATTGGGGGTTATGACGTGGCAATATGGATAATGCCGGATTGCTCGTTCGCTAGAAAGCCTTACGCAAAGCCTGAATAGGGGCGGACTTTGTGTAGGGCGCGACAAAAATGAGATTGTTGCCCTGGAATCTACATTAACATAACGTTTCATCCCGCAGGCTTTGCACCTTATTTGTTCTTCCAATAAAAATAAGGGGCTGAACGCCATGCAAACACCATTTATTCAGAATCACCAATTCAATTATATTCAAAAACAAGCTGATTTCCTGCTGAAAACGCTACGCTCGGTTGTAGATCCCAAAGTATTGGAAACCGTCCGTTATACGGCCGGCACCAATGCGGTGAGCATCTTCGATGAACTGACTCCGGAACAAAAGCAACTGATAGAGCAGTTATCCACGTATGAGACGACACATGAATTGCAGACGTATCTGAACGGGCTGGAATCATATCTGATTCCATATCCGCAAGTATCAGCGAAGCAGATTCAGAAGCTGTTTCCGAAAGCCAAGAAGCTCAAAGTGCCCGATCTCGAATCCATCGATTATGCACATACAACCTATCTGAGATGGACTGACATTGCGACGAGCCGTTTGTTCATCGTGTATCCGTACGAAGGCAGATTCCTGGGTATCGAGGGACGGATTACACCCACAAACAAAAAAGGGTACTGCATGTTCTGTCATCGTCATCAGGAGCTTGGATTCTTCAACGTGAAGACCAAGGCTCATTCGCCAGACAACTTTTCTTCCATTGCCCAGTACGTATGCATGGATAACACAGCTTGCAACCATAGCATCACTGATATCACTATGTTGGAGAAGTTTCTTCTCTCGACAGTAAAATAATGCAAGACACACACGCAAAAAGGTCGCTCTTCGGAGCGACCTTTTTGCGTGTTCAAGCGTTGTGATTCGATATTGAACGTACCACAAAACTTCAGAATAGATATTCGGGTCATACCTTTTTTCTCATACGATCATGGAGTCGAAATATCGTTGGCATAGTTCAGTCCCAAGTGATGTGCATGGTTCAGCAGTGCCTCATAATGCTCAGGCTTGGATTCCAACGTTTCATATATAAACTCAACTTTTGATTGGGACACGCCGCAGTAATCGGCAATACCTACATTGAGCAGATTGGCAATCGATTCACCATAGTTGCGCTTCTGCATCTGCTCTTCCGTCACACCCGAAAGAGCGATCCACAATATCTGCTGATGAGGAAGTTTATTCGCTCCATAGGCAAATCCGTTATTCATGACACGATCCACATAACCTTTCAACATGGCTGGCAGATGCCACCACCAGAGAGGAAACACAAAAGCGACAGCATCGTGTTTCTTCAATCGCTTCATCTCGGTTTCAACCTCAGGTGAGAACACTTGATTCTCTTGGGTATAGTCTGGTTCATCCATCTCACGAAGAATCGGGTCAAATCCAATTCCATGTAAATCCAATATCTCATAACCGTGACCAGCTTCGGTAAGCCCCTGTGCAAAACGTTGAGCTACCTGAAAGGTCAAGGAGTCTTTTCTGGGGTGGGATACTACAACGAGTACGTTCATCTTATCTTTCACTACCTTTCTGGATTGCAGTATTGTAGCCATAAATCAGTGGCTGATGCTATTATAAACAGGTATGAAAACATCTGGAAGTACGCACTTTGATGTTCTATAGGAAGAATGAAGTGCTATAGGAACATTAAAGTACCCTAAATGGATGCCTCGAAATAGGCTCAAATAATAGAAAGAAGAGCACCAAAAAGATTAAGATTCACCTTGATATAGCCTGATTATGGAGGGGTTCAAAAATGACGGAACATGAAGACACAAACGCTACAAAGAAATATAAAGTTGGCGTGGAAGCGGCCTTGGAAGTGATGGGCGGAAAGTGGAAGCCTTTGATTATTTATCATTTGATGACGGGACGTAAACGCACGTCGGAGCTTCGAAGATTGATACCAGACATTACGCAGAAGATGCTGACAACACAGCTCAGAGGTCTGGAAAAGGACGAGATTGTGCAGCGCAAGGTATATTCGGAGGTTCCTCCCAAAGTTGAATATGAGTTAACGGACTACGGCTGGGGACTCAAGCCTGCCCTGGACCATTTATGTTATTGGGGAGAAGAGCATCTGGATAAAATCCACGGAGATAAGTTTAAAGTTTTGGAGGACTTCGATTCTGAAGAGAAGGGGGCCAGAAATTGATTGTAGGATACGTGGATGAAAGCCAGGTTGTCCGGTTAAATCATGAACATATCGAGTACCAATGGATGACGTTTGACGAAGCTAAAGAAAATGCGGCATTGCCCGGAATTGATGACATTTTGGATTTTGTTGAAAAGCATTTTGTCAGAAAAGGCCCTTCCGAGTGGCTTCGGATTAATGGTTAGAATAATTAGGAGGTGGAACTCATCACATACAAGACGATTTATCCAAGAGCATGGTTGAGCCTATTATGTATGTTGGTCATTGAAGCTATACTTTTCAGGGAGGGTATTTACGGTAAAAATGGTTTTTTTAAGTACTCGCTGATCGTTATATTGACCTTTATTCTCGGTTATATCGTTTTCCTGATCTGGCGTTTATTTTTCACTAAACCCAGTATTACGCTGGAAAGCGATCATGTGATTTCTACGAAAAACCAGAGATATGATGCATCTCAGATTGAGTGTATTTATGTGAATTACAGACGGATTGGCATCAAACTCTATGGTAAACGGTTAGTACCGATGGATCTATGTTTTTATTTTCAACGAGGTCAGGAATCCGCAGGCGTAAAAGCTGTTCATGAATGGGCCGCGCGAAACGACAAAGAAATAAAACACAAATTGTTTCAAACCTTGGGGTAGACCAGTACGTCTGTTGAGTATAAGGGATCGTTGAGGAGGTGCAGCTTAATTCTTGTCACAAATTAAAAAGGTCTATGCTTAATAGCAAAGTTGATTCTATAAATCAACAGGAGAGATGCCCATGAGATATCTAACGAAAGAATGGTATGAGCTTTGTCAGCAGACACATCTTCATTTTGGTTTAAGAGTACATAACGGAGCTTACGAGTCAGATGAGAATCTATTTTTAAGGCTGTATAAAAGAAAGGAAAAAGCACATGTGAAGCAGGAGCGAGAGCTATATAACTTGGACCCACGTTTCATGCTGGAGCATGATGGTCAGGTCATGACTCGTGTAGAGAAAGCCTTTAGCGGAGAAGAAGTGACAGAAGAGGATCAAATGGTTACTCACATGCCTCCGGAACAAAGAGCGCATATCGAGAAACTCATTGCAGAATATGATGTACGCCCTCCTTTTGATGAGAAGAAATGTAAGGAAGAGTACAAAGAATCGATGGAGTGGAATTTTCAATACAAGGCGGAGAATTTGCCACAGGAAATCGTTGAACAAATTGCGGATATCCGTGTCTTTACGTTGGGTTATTGCACGAGAGAAGTTATGCTCCAGCTGAATAAACAGAGTGCAGAGAATAGAAGAGAAATGGAACGCATATCGAAAGAATTTAGAGAAGTGATGATGTCACAGGATATTTCCGATGAAATACATGGGCGGATTCAATACCATGATTGTACAGTGACGGAACTGCTGACTTGTGATGAAGTGGTCATTCGTTTTGACACCCGTGGGGGCTTCACCAACATAAATAAACTTACGCTGGTTGCACCCGAAATCATCAAGCAAGACGGTGGGATTGTAGGCAGTTACTGGCTGTATCAAGAGCTGTATCGGATCGATAACGGATATGAGCTTCATGTTCTATTTGGTGGAGAAAATATGCCTGAGCTGATTGTTCGCTGTGCTGACATTCTTGTAGAGGTAGAATGAGAGAGGCCAAGAGGATGATTACGGAGGAAATATAGTGAAAATTAGCACGATAGAAACCAAGTTAGCTTCAAGATACGGTGAGTTTGATCCTGAACAGGATGGGAATAAAAATACGAGATTTGCTGACATCATTATTGATGGTACATCGCTCTATCAAGGATTGAGAAAACATGAATTGGTACCATGTCTGGGATGGGGAAGCGATGAATATCAAAGACTTCTCATTGATTATTTTTTACTTAAGAAACCACATGAATTCATGTATTATAGATATCCCATTTTAGTATGTCCCTGGTGTGGGGATGAGGAGTGTGGATTTATTTCTGTAAAGATTGATAGGGAAGATGATGTTGTGATCTGGAGAGATTTCATATTGAACGACAAGAACCTACAGGTAGGCCCGTTTTATTTTGGTTGGAAAAATTATAAACAGGCCATCGAAAATACGTTTGGTACGGCAGGAATTCAGTAAGGAAAAAGGAGGATGAAGGAAATAGAGATGGAATGGACCACCAGTACGTTTGGTTATTTATCTACTCCCGTATTTGTCGTGGGGATTGCATGTTACTTCTTTCCTGATTTTCTATACCAAATATTTGTTCTGATGAGATATCGAAAAATTAAACCGAATTACGAGTTTGAAGATAACCCACCTAATAGTGATATCCCTAAACATATCGAAATAATATTAAAAGTACTAGGCACCATTATGGTTATCCTGGGGATTATATGGTTTTGGTTTTCAGAAGAGTTTTATGACTTATTATTTTGACAGCAAGGAGTTGGACACCATTTTGGAATTTATCTGGACTTTAGTGATCTCAATTATAAGTTTAATTGTCGTTCTTATCTTTGCTGCAATTGTACGTTATGCGATAGATTCATCCAAAACATCAAAAAAGCTGGATGTATTAATCAAAGAAGTGCACTATCTGAAAACTGAAATTAAAAAACAACAACACAATAAACAGCAAGATGGCAGCAAGCATATTATCGATGAGAAAGTATAGATGAACGACACGACTTGAAATTTTTCTGAGAAGGGAACAGACCATGATGAAACCACAGGGGAACGTACAAGCTGTTTTTATAGACAGAGATGGAACAATTGGTGGTACAGGTCATTTTATTCATCCAAGAGATTTCAGATTATACCCCAATGCTCAAGAAGCAATTATGCTTTTGAAACGAGAAGGAATTATGGTGCTGGCTTTTACGAATCAATATCGAATCTCACGTGGAGAAGCAAGTGTTGAGGATTTTGAAGAGCAATTTAGCGAGTACGGATTCGATCACTCCTATATATGTCCGCATGAGCAAGAATGCAGTTGCAGAAAGCCACAACCCGGAATGTTACTACAGGCCTCAGAGGAACACGGTCTGGATTTATCCAAATGCATCGTTATTGGAGATGTAGGAGATACAGACATGCTTGCTGCCCATGCCGTAGGTGCGACCAAGATCATGGTGCGAACAGGCTGGGGGGAATCTTCATTAACCAAATTCAGAGACAAATGGACGGAGACTGAACCTGATTATATCGCAGAAGATATTTGGGATGCCGTACAATGGATCATTCATGGAAGGGGAATTCAGAAAATAGAAGACAGGAGGTAACTGTGCATGGGCATGTCAGACTATTACAAAAACCTCAGGGAAAAGATCGGCAATGAGCTTATTTTTATGCCGGGTGTAGCTGGGATTATCCGAAATGAACAAGGGGAGATCCTGTTCGGTCGTAAACATAACGAATCAACCTGGGGGCTGATTGCTGGAGCAATTGAGCTTGGTGAGACACCGGCGCAAGCGATGGTAAGAGAGGCACTGGAAGAGACAGGTCTAGTTGTTGAACCGGAGAAGATTATCGGAATATACGGGGGGTGAAGCCAGACGGTTTACATACAGCAATGGTCATCAGGTCGAATATTTGACTATCGTATTTGAATGCAGGATCAGATCTGGACAACTTACGCCCGATAATGAAGAGATGAAGGATTTGCAGTTTTTCCCCGAGGATCAGCTTCCACCCATGGCAAACAAGTACCCAGACTATATGTTTAGTTCCAATCAAGAGGAACGGGCGCATTTTGAAAGATAACCCACTGTGCAATTGGAATCTAAACTCACCTTATGTCTACCAAATGAATTCAGATCCTAGTTATATGAGGAGAACCATATGTTAATTAATCCAACGATTAATGAGGTCAATAACTTATTCAAGATGCATCATATCAACGAAGAAATATCTAAAATTCAAAGTTTGTCAGGTACCACAGCTGGACGTGTTTATCGGTTGAGTACAAGTCTGAATAAACACTATATTTTGAAATCGGATGAACCCGAACAGATTCACATCGCCCAGCAGTTTTTGGATACGTATAAGAATTCTTCGTTATTGCCTGAAGTTTTGTACACTGATCCGGCTAACACTTATTTTATTTATACGTATAATGACGGTACGACCCATTTCAACCGGGGCCTAAAGAGAGAATGGTTAACTCGTCTGGTGAAAGAGTTATTCAATACATATGTGCGTTCTACAGATACGAAATCATGGGGCAGAATAGAGTTCCCGCAGAGGACATGGAAAGAATTCAATCAGATTAGTATTCAAGAAGCAAAGATGAATATCGGAAATATTTTAACAACAGATGATTATAATCTGGTTCAATCCAAAGTGGATCGTCTCTTTGATGAGGAAGAAGAGAAGTTTCTTTTGCATGGCGATACGGGGGTTCATAATTTTGTATATGATCAAAATGAACTCATCGGCGTTATTGACCCATCTCCAATGGTTGGACCTATCGTCTATGATTTCTTGTATGCTTTTAGCTCCTCGCCAGATAATATCAACACTGAAACATTGTTTACTACATTCGAACTTCTGGAACAGGTGGAAATGGATAAATCCAGATTGATCGAGGAAGCTCTGGTCCATCTATATTGCCGAATTGGGCTGAGTAACAAGCATCATCCTGATGATCTGCCTGAATATTTGGAGGCATGGAATGAATGGAAAAGACTATGTCAGGGATGTTAAAATAGTAAAGTTTTCACCTTGAATTCTTTCTCCATTCGATTCCGTCGACACAGCCATATGACGTTTCAGATCCAGCAGATATGTATGTCATTAGTACGCGCTCAGGTAGCCATTTGGTCAATTTGTATTTCCAAAGCATGTATTGTTACAGCGAGATATCGTATCGGATCAAGGCAAAGGTGGCAAGCGCGCCATACGTGTATATCCGCCCTGGGACAAGCCAACAAGTAAACAGGCTCTAAAAACGCAGCAATGGCAGCTGGAATACTTCTTGGAAGTACCTTTTACCGAACCATTGAACTGTGATCAAGCCAGGGTACTTTATGGCACTCAACAATTAAAGTAAGTGAAACAATTGCTCAGATTCCCCAAGTTTTTTTCTCCGAATCTCAGCTTTCACCCGATCTTTTCGACAATCTCCTCTATTCGTTATTTCCCAGTATCGAAGCGTGCGTGATGTCCTCCATTTGTTAAAAATAGTGAATGTCAGTGAATTTAATTTTTTTTGAAATTAGTGCTTGCCTTAATGTGAACATTAAGCCTTAGGATGTAAAAGAACCGGCCAATACATTCCACAAATGAACATAAAGGAGGAGTCAGCATTATGGCTTTCTCGATAAAAGAAGCTTCGGAGCGGCTGGGTTGTCCTGCACATAAAATTCGTTACTACGAGAAGGAGGGACTGCTCCCTTACATTCAACGGGATCAACATGGAAATCGGATGTTCGAGGAAGAACATCTGGATTGGATGCGACTGATGTCTTGTTTCCGGGCAACGGGGATGAAAGTATCTACACTGAAACATATGGTTAGTCTGGCGCTGGATGGTGACTCAACGATTCCACAACGGAAAGCGATCCTTCACGAATATAAAGAAGAATTACATCGCCGCCAACTTGAAATTGCCGAAGCACTTGCAGCGGTGAATAACAAATTGACCATCTATGAAGACATAGAAACAGGAAAGCTTCCATCAGAGAGCAAGTTGCTAGACCAAATGGAAAGCATCGGTAAAGACTAATATTAACGGATGGAGAGATGGAGAAATGAAGCAAAGAGTGCTGGGAAATAGCGATATCGTCGTATCTTCGATTGGATTGGGAGTTATGGGTATGTCTCCGGGGATGTACGGGGAAACCAATGATGAGGAGTCAATGAAGACCATACATCACGCGCTGGAGATTGGCGTTACACTGCTAGATACAGCAGATGTGTATGGGAACGGTCATAATGAGGAACTACTGGGGAAAGCGCTGAAGGGACGTCGGGATCAGGCCATTATTGCTACCAAATTTGGATACACTCCGAACTATGAAACGTTGAATGGCCATCCGGATTACGTGAAAAAGGCTGTAGAAGCAAGTCTTCGCCGGCTGAATACAGACTATATTGATCTATACTACCAACACAGGGTAGATCCTCAGATTCCGATTGAGGAAACCGTTGGTGCGATGGCTGACTTGGTTAAAGAGGGAAAAGTCCGCTGTCTTGGCTTGTCGGAAGCATCGGCTTCCACTTTACGTCGGGCACACGCCATTCATCCGATCTCTGCGTTGCAGAGTGAATATTCCCTGTGGAGCAGGGATATTGAGGACGAGATTCTACCAACTGCGAGAGAATTGAATATTACTCATATTGCATACAGTCCATTGAGCAGAGGGTTTATCTCAGGTGAGATACGGACATTCGAGGATTTGGATGTTAATGATCTGCGCAGATATATGCCGAGGTTCCAAGGAGACAATTTCGCCAAAAATGTAGAAGTTGTGGATAAAATCAAAGAGATCGCGATGGAGAAGAGTTGTACGCCTGCGCAATTGGCTTTAGCTTGGACCATGGCTAACAACGCATTGCCGATTCCGGGAACGAAACGAATCAAATATTTGGAGGAAAACGCGAACGCTGCAACGATTGAACTGACACCTGATGACTTAGCTCGTATTGAAAAGGTAAGCCCCAAAAATGAAGTCCATGGAACACGTTATATGAAAGAAATGATGACTCAGCTTAATGGGTAAATAATGTTTTTATAAGTTATTATCCGTAGCAACGTAGTTGCTCAGTAAAATACAATATAGAATACAAATAGAGACTCTCCTTTAGTGAAAGTCTCTATTTGTATTGATTTCCAATCGAGAGACATGAATGTTGAAAGCGGACAGGCAGGGGAGTCTAAAAGGCAAAAAAGAAAGTATGATTTAGTGGAATATCCTGTATAATTTAGAGAACAGTCATGTTTACCTTTCTGTAGAGAAAGAAGGATCTGCGATTGGAAAATAAGGTATCTTTATTATGGTAGTGATTTTACTGCCACTTTGAATACTGGAGTGTGGTCATGATCGTATTAGCGTCAGCAATAGCATTTACCATCCTGATCCTAATCGTGATTCTCTTTCAGGTTGCTTTAGCGGTAGGTGTGCCCTGGGGAGAGTACGCCATGGGTGGAAAGTTTCCCGGGAAATACCCCATTTCCATGCGTTTTGCCTGTATAGTTCAGATTGCAATTTTAGCATTCATGGGTATCATTGTTCTAAGTAAAGCAGGATTGCTTTGGCCTCAGTTGTCTGTTTTTGCAGAGACAGCGATCTGGTTTATCGTCGCGTATTTAGTACTTGGGACGATTTTGAATCTGATTACGAGAAGTGTATGGGAACGAAGAATCTGGGAGCCCGTAACGTTGTTGATGCTGGTAGCGAGTATAATGGTTGCCATTTCATAACAATGAGCAACAAAGAAATATATAAAACTAGAGCCCTGGCATGTATGCCAAAGGGCTCTATTAATCACTGCCGCTCCTCATTTATACTAATGACAGTTTAACCCTTACATAGAGAAGATCAACGGAGAGGAGCGGTTTTATTATGCCGATCTACTACTACTTTGTAGCAGTTTTATTAGTTGTAACAGTCTATTTGGTTCGACGTAAGCTCAAGATTTTCCGTCCAGCAGGAAGACGCAGGAAACAGACGAAAGTTACGTACAGACGAAAAAAAGCACCATTGAATCTAGGACTTCGAGAAGAAGTCTCCTATCAACAAACCATTCTTCAATTGGAGAAGAGTTACAATAAGCATTTTGCCAACAAACTCAAGATCCGAATTCAACAGGAATATCCTCAGATGAAAACGATGGAGTATCGGTGGAAATTGATAGAGCTTAAGCGATATTTCATTATGGCTTCATTACTTAAGCAGGTGCCCATGTTCAGTGATGAAGTTGATGATTTGTGGCATGAGATGCTGATGTTTACGAAATCTTACGCTGATTTTTGTGCAGAATTCATGGGTTCCACGGTGCACCATGAGCCGGCAATCACCCGCCGCGAAACGCCAGGAGCACGTGCATGGTTTGACTGGGTGTACTGTCAATTATTCGAGTTCACTCCCTACAGTGCTGCAATCTGGGGTGATTTTTTCACTTACCCATTATCCAGTGATGTACAGAAGCTGATCGCACAGGGAGATCAATCCGAACTGGTGAATGAACTGTTTCATGCCAGACGCATGCAGGAGGAGCCTGAAGCTGCTCAGGTGATTGCCTACTTGATTGATCAACTACATAGATGCGCAACTCTAAGTGAAGAAGAGCTATCTCCAGCATCTTCCGGAAGTAGCGATGTAGCTCTCGTCATGGCTAGCGCCATGGTGTATTACTCCATGCATAACGAGGCAACATATGGGCTACACATGGGCCGGCTAGAGCAGGAAATTCTTCCGCAGGAAAAGGCAGCCTATGGTTCCTCGTCAAGTAGTGGTTGCTCGAGCAGTTCCAGCTGTTATGCGGATCAATGTACTGACAGTAGTAGTTCCTCTGGAGGATCCGGATCATCCTCCGACTCTTCTTGCAGCTCTTCTAGCTGTTCATCTTGTGGTGGTGGCGGAGATTAATGAAGTCTGCAAGCCAGGAATGTGTCCATCCAGCAATAGGACAGGCCATAAAATTATAAAATTAAAAACAGGGCGTTCCCTTCACCGGGGAATCTGCCCTGTTTTCGTTTAGAAGCAACTAATATTTATTACCCATCTCAATGGTGATGATGTGCGTGAGCATCTGGTGCGTCGCCTTTGACGGTACATAATACCGAGGTGTCATGCAGATGTTTCTCCGACTCCACTTGGAGCGTCACATGTTTGATTTCTTTATGTTCCAGCATATGTTCAATCTTCTGAACCAGGATCTCGGATGCATAAACATCCATCGTTCCATCCACCACAATATGTGCGGTCAGTGCGTTCAGGTTACTGGTGATGGACCAGACATGCACATCATGAACGCCTTTGACACCTTCGACTTGTTTGATAGTCTGCACTAGGTCATTCACATCCACATTGGCCGGAGTTCCTTCCATTAAGATGTGCAGGGATGATTTGGTGACAAAGAAACCACTTCGCAATACCAGTGCTGCGACAATCACACTCGCCAGTGGATCGGCCCAACCCCAGCCGAAGAACATCATGAGCAGGGCTGCCGCAATGGCCCCGACCGATCCCAGCATGTCGCTGATAACATGGAGATAAGCACCACGCATATTCAGGTTATTCTCTGTATCGCTACCACGCATCATGATCCAGGCCACCAGAATATTGATGAGCAATCCAATGACGCTGATGATTAACATGCCTACGGTTGCGACTTCTGGCGGGTTGATAAAACGCCCAATCGCTTCGTAGAAAATGTAGAGTGCAATGGCGATTAACGTAATTCCGTTTAAAGTAGCGGCCAAAATTTCAAATCTTCTGTAGCCGTAGGTTTTGCCGGTATTTACTGCTTTTTCACCAAAGGTGAATGCCAGCAAAGCGATCCCGAGCGCAATGGAGTCGGACAACATATGGCCTGCATCCGAGATGAGCGCGAGACTGTTGGTGATGAATCCACCAACGGCTTCAACGATCATATAGATGGTAATAATAATGAAGGAAAATAACAGGACTTTCTTATTATTGGTTGTGTGAGCGTGGTTGTGTCCATGATCGTGCCCTTGGTTCTGATCGTGATGATGTCCGGACATATAAAATCCTCTCCTTTGGAGCCTTGCTCCGTTATGTAATATGATCTTGTGTGACTATAAATGTTCTTTAGCGATGGTTAATCATTAATAAATGAATATATGAGCGTTTGTTCATATGTTATGGTTTTATTATAGTTGGGCCTCATAATAGTGTCAACCAGATTCATGGAAATATAAACATGGCCGCGGTGTTTCCGGGAATGTGGCTGGCGAATGAAGTTGCTTTTATGCTACCATCTGTGCAGGATCAAAGTGAGATGTACTCGCTACATAGAAGGGCGGACAACGATATGAAACATCTGCTGCTGGCAGACGATGATGCCAATATTCGAGCACTCCTGCGGCATGTCATGACCAAGGAAGGGTATCGGGTTCATGAAGCGCAGGACGGACTGGAAGCGGTCAAACTGATGCAAGAAACACCGATCGATCTGGCAATCTTAGATGTGATGATGCCAGGCATGGACGGACTGGAGTTATGTGATTACATTCGACAGCACTACGACATTCCCATTATGCTACTGACGGCACGCGATCAGCTATCTGACAAGAGAGTTGGTTATCTGAAAGGAACAGATGAATATGTGACAAAGCCATTTGAACCGGAAGAACTGGTCTATCGGGTAAAGGCGTTGTTTCGTCGGTACCATCGCACATCCAGCGATATCATCCGTATGAACCGGATTGTCATTGACCGTAACAATGTTGAGGTTACGGACGGGCAATCCATTCTCTTTTTGCCGATGAAAGAATTTGAATTACTCTCACAGCTTGCCCAGTTTCCGGGCCGTTTGTTCTCGCGGGATGAACTCATTCGGCTCGTCTGGGGAGCAGATTACGAAGGAGATGACCGTACCGTTGATGTGCACATCAAGCGGCTGCGTGATCGTTTTGCCGATTATACGGACGATTTTGTCATTCAGACTGTGCGGGGCATTGGTTACAAGATGGAGGTGAAAGCACCTTGAGGACCTTGTACGTCCGGGTATTCCTCATTACGATTGCGGTGATTATAGTCAGCGGCATGCTCGGTTTTCTTTTATCCAACATCTACTATCATACGAAGCTCAAGGATTTCAATGATGAGAAGCTGGTGGGCATCGCGACGCAAATGAAGCAATTTGTGGAGCAGCAACCCGGCACGATGGAGCAGTATTTGAACAATGCCGCCGCACTTGGGTACGAAATCTATGTGACGGATGGAAGAGGCAACGACCAATTCTACGGCCGCGAATTCCGTGAAAAAGATCTGGACAAGCAAGCTGTGGAACTGGTGCTGAATGGTGAGGTATACCATGGCGTCGCCCAGTTTCCAAGCAAACCGTTCATTACCGGTTTCTTCGATAATCAATTAAGCAATACCGTGGGTGTTCATCTACAACTGGGCAATGCGAATTACGCTCTCTTTATGCGTCCGGATGTAATTCTGCAATTCGGTGAGCTGCGAATCTTTTTTGCGCTGATTGGAGCATTGACGGTGGGCATTAGTATCCTGATCTTTCTGATCAGTACCCGCTATCTGGTCAATCCTATTGAACGTCTGTCCGAGGCGACCAAGCGCATTGCGCAAGGAAAATATAATCTGAAATTGCCTACCGGAAGGCGTGACGAGATTGGACAGCTGGCCCAGCATTTCATGACCATGAGTCGTGAATTGGAAAGGGTAGATCAGGCACGGCAGCAGTTTGTATCGAATGTATCGCATGAGATTCAATCACCGCTGACCTCGATTCAGGGTTTTGCCCAATTGGTGGCGGACCGGGATCTGCCTGAACAGGAGCGGGAGCACTATGCATCGATCATTGAGGAAGAGAGTCGTCATCTCTCCTTGCTCAGTAAACAACTGCTTCTCCTGTCCTCCCTTGAACAAGGCAACGAAGATCTATCCAAAGTAAAGTTCTCTTTGCGAGATCAATTCCGGCAAACGGTTCAGGTGCTGCAATGGCAACTCGAAGAAAAAGAACTGCTGCTTCGGATTTCGGTGCCCGAATCCATCCAGCTGGTCGGCAATGAAGTGTTGCTCATGCAGGTGTGGATGAATCTGCTGGGAAATGCAGTGAATCATCTGCCACAGGGAAGAAGCATCGAGATTCATGCCGAGCAGACAGATAACCAGTGTGTGATTCAGATTCGGGATACAGGAGACGGGATTGCTGCGGAGCATCTGCCTTTCCTGTTCGATCGATTCTATCGGGTGGATCGTGCGCGGGAACGTTCTTCTGGACGAACCGGGCTTGGACTTGCCATTGTGCAGAAAATTATACGAATTCATGACGGTACAATCGAGGTTTCCAGTTCGCCGGAGGGTACGGTCTTCACCGTGACACTTCCGCAGATGTAATCTGTTATTCATTTGCCGTTCATTTTCGCCTCCTATACTTGGGATATCAAGAGGGAGGTCACAGAACATGTACTTGGCTATTCGGGAAATGAGGTATGCCAAAGGGCGGTATGCCTTAATTGCTACAATCATGGTACTGGTTTCATTTCTGGTACTGTTTGTTACAGGTCTTGCACAGGGGCTGGCGTATGATAACGCAGCTTCGGTCAAAAATATGGCAGCAACCCATTTTGTGCTGGAGCAGGATTCGAATCATCGGTTTACCCGGTCACAAGTGGATCAGGATCAACTTAATCAAGCTCGCTCCGTGGTAGGGGAAGAGAACGCTGAGCCACTGGGTGTGAAAATGACAACTGTCAGTCCAACCGGCGACACAAAAAAGATCGATGTCACGCTGTTCATGGTTAATCCGGAAGGTTGGCTTGCTCCAACCGTTACCGAAGGAACTCCGATTACAGATCAGACAAATGGGCAGGTTGTGGTGGACCATAAGTTGTCTGAATCTGGAGTCCAGATTGGCACTGTTATCGTCGATCAAGCTACAGGAACGGAATGGACCGTTGGTGGATTTGTACAAAATGAGTCCTTCAGTCACTCCCCGGTGGTATTCCTGAATGAACAGGAATGGCTCGCACTCCAGGGAAGTTTACGAACTTCGCAAGGTTCAGCAGACACCAATGCCAATGCTCCGATTTACAATGCTATTGCTATCAAGGATGGGGGCGAGCAGGTAGACCGCTTGAGTACTGCAATGCCTAATACTGAAGTCATCACAAAGTCGGATGCCGTATCGGCCATCCCTGGATATAAGGAAGAGCAGGGATCGTTGCTCATGATGATCGCTTTTCTATATGTCATCTCGGCGTTTGTGCTTGCGGTATTCTTCTATGTCATCACGATTCAGAAAACGAGTCAGTTCGGGATATTAAAAGCCATCGGAACGCGGAATGCTTATCTGGCGGGGAGTGTTTCGTTACAAGTTTTGGTTCTGTCGGTTGGCAGTCTGGTGATTAGCGTACTATTGGTTCGACTGTTCGAGTCCATTCTTCCTGCATCGATGCCGTTTCAATTAGGCTTGTCCACCCTTGCTCTGACCTGTGTGTTATTCATACTCATGTCTGTGGCGGGTTCGTTATTCTCGGTGTGGAAGGTTACCAAAATTGATGCACTTGATGCGATTGGGAGGACAGCAGCATGAGAAACCGATTGGTGTTGCAGGGAATTACACAGACCTTTGAAGATGGCGGCAGCAAACGCACGATTCTGGACAAACTGGACCTTGAGGTTGCCGAAGGGGAACTTGTGGCCGTAATGGGGCCTTCCGGCTCGGGTAAAAGTACATTCCTGTCCATTGCTGGCGCACTTCTTGAACCTACGGATGGGCAGGTTCTACTGGATGGGGCCTCTATTATGGGTAAAAGCAAACAGGATATATCCGATATGCGGCTACAGCAGCTTGGTTTTATATTTCAAAGTGCCAACCTCATTCCGTATCTGAAAGTAGAAGAACAACTTATGGTGGTCGCGAAGCTCGCTGGAACGGATAAAAACAAGGCGGAGAAACGAGTGGATGAGTTGTTGGATACGGTAGGGTTGACCCATCGGCGGAAGGCGTATGCGGAGAAGCTGTCTGGCGGGGAACGTCAGCGGGTCGCCATTGCACGGGCCTTGATGAACGATCCGGCTGTTCTGCTCGCGGATGAACCAACAGCAAGCCTGGATGCGGAGCGAGGGCTGGATATTGTCGGCATGATTGCACGGCTCGTGAAAGAGCAGGGCAAGAGTGCAGTGATGGTTACGCATGATGAGCGGATTTTGCCGCTCTGTAGCCGGGTTCTTTTTTTGGAAAATGGGAAACTGGTGCAGCATTAGAAGGAGAATGGTCTGAGAGTCTGGAGAGAACACTGATTCAAGGCTTAAGGGCAGAGAGCGTAAGAAGAGGGTCACGTATTCCCCGGTGGGAAGGTGGCCTTCTTTCTGTGTTTTCGACTATAATTGGAAGAATAGTGGAATTAGATAGAGAGGATCGGGTGCGGATGAGTAGCTTGAGTGCGGAACTATTTCCGGCGCTGAGTACGTCAATTCATTGGGGAATTATTGAGGCGGAGTTCAGATTGAACGACATCGTGGATGAAAAGCTGGTGAGTAATATTAGCATCATTCCGTTTGTCGGGGATCAATGTGTTGTCTTCCAACTGGATAATGGAGCCTGGGAGCTGCCTGGGGGTACGCTTGAAGCAGGTGAGCATTACATGGATGGACTGAAGCGTGAACTGATGGAGGAGCTTGGGGCAAAAATGCGGTCCTATCAGATCTTTGGTCAATTCTATTGCACATCCAGTGCTTTGGAACCGTATCGGCCGCATATTCCGCATCCCCATTTTGTACGAATCATCGGATATGGAGATGTTGAACTTGTCGGTGATCCACTGAATCCGGAAGATGGCGAGCAGGTGGTTGCGGTGGAAGTGGTAGAGATTGATAAGGCAATACGAAGATTCCAGGAACAGAACAGGCATGACATTGCAGAAATGTACAAACTGGCTCATATGCTACGAGAAGAAGCTAAACAGTCAGGCAAGGGCCAGGTATTATAATTCCAGATAACTTACGGAGGTAATGATGATTCGAGATAAAATTAACGAGCTGCTGGATGCGTTACCCGAAATGGAACTGAACCGAGCATATTGGGGGATTGAGCGTATCCATCAGGAATATATGTTCAAGAAGAAATTGCAGGATAAAGGGGTTGTCGTATCCGAACTGTATGAGGAATCCGAAGGGATTGTACAGCAATGGGACAGCGTATTTGCCCATAATATCGATGATGTGGTCAAAGAGTCTATCCATTATAGCCAGTACAAGTGGCATATGTTCAGTTATGAACAACAGAAATGTCTGACACATGATGAAGCACGAGATGCTTTCGATGCCGAGCCGAAAGATGAAGTATATGTGATGTATGAAAGTGGTGGTTGGGTGCTTTTATACGAAAACGCGAATCGGGTCATTGCAGCGGATTTTGATTCGGAGCAGGATATCTATATCTTCGACCGAGCGTTTACATGGACGTACGTGTATACGCACGAATCCATGTGTGGCCCTTATTTTTATAAAATAGAACAAGCATGATTCTGAACAAAAAAGGGTAACAACGAATTAAATAAACTTTGCCTTAGGAGTGATATCAATGCAGGAACTTTTTAAGAAGATCATCAAAACAGACGTCAAACCCGTATTTGCCAAACACGGCTATTCGAAGAAAAATCTGAATTTCTACAAAGCGGATGGAAACCTCGCATATAAGTTCAACATTCAAAGAGCAAAGTATAACACCAGTAGACAAGTCCAGTTTTATGTTAATTGTGGTGTTCATTCCACCGAACTTGCGGAGTTGCATTCCGTTGGATTGAATGGAGACATATTGGAGTTCACATCTCATTTTACCTGCCGAATCAGAGAAATAGCCCCTTCCGCTCCGGCCCACTATACCTTAACGCCTGATATCGATCCAGACGCTTTATCGAAAGAACTGGTGTCACATTTGGAAGAGGGTATGTCATTCTTACACTCGCTAACAGGGGCCAGAGATATAGTCCATTATTATATGGATAAGACAGCGCTACATTTAAGCGAAGTAACCTTCCGTTTCCTGCTAAAAGCCGGCGATACGGAAGAAGCCAAGCATTATTTACAGCAACTGCACGCCAAATACGGAGCCGAAAAGCGCTGGACGATATTAGAAAAGAAATATGCAGCCGTTTTTGCCGAGTACGGAATGTAAGCTTTGCTCCAGACAAATAGCCAAAATGAGAGGGGATAACATATGAACGATACTCAATATAATTTAAATTTTGAGAAACTGTGTAATGAATTACAGCTTGGTGAATTGATCAGTTCGCCCAAACCGATTTCAGGTGGACTTCTTCATCGAATGTACGCCATTGAAACGACGCAAGCTAATTATGCAGTTAAGGCATTGAATCCCCAGATCATGATACGACCTGCTGCTGTGCAAAATTATATTAATTCAGAAAAAATAGCAGACGTGGCAGCTGAACATATCCATGCTCAACCTGCAAAAAGGTTAAAGGGTGCTTCTATACATAACATTGATAATCAATTCTATCTAATATTTGATTGGATTGAGGGTCAATGTTTGAAACAAGATGAAGTTACTATCAATAACAGTTCTCTGATGGGAACGATCCTTGCAGATATCCATAAAACGGATTTTAGACAACTAGAATTGGATAGTCCACAGGCGACTAATTCTAAAAAAATAGATTGGATGTTTTATCTGAACAAAGGAAAAAATGAGAATTCGGAATGGATTGAGATTTTGGATTCTAATATCAATAAGCTGTATGAGTGGAGCATGAAGGCTAAGAATTCATCTTCAATGCTAGCATTCAATAAAGTGATTAGTCACAGAGATCTGGAGCCTAAGAATGTGATGTGGAGACAGGGCATACCTATTATTATAGATTGGGAATCGGCAGGTTATATTAATCCGATGCATGATCTGGTAGAAACAGCTGTGTATTGGTCAGTAGATAGCGCTGGAAGTATAAACAAGGAGAGGTTCTTGGCTTTCATAGCTGGATATGAGAAGAGAGTGGGTAGTCTAACAGCGAATTGGGAAGTGGTTCTGGATAATGGTTTTGCTGGAAAGTTGGACTGGCTCGAGTATAGTCTTAAACGGTCACTGTGGATTGAATGTACGGACGTAGAGGAACAGTTAGTAGGAACATCACAAGTCATTTGGACTTTAGAGGCTTTAAAACAATACGAAAATATGATTTCAGATATTAAGATCTGGTTGAATACTTAAATTAGGGGGAGACACCCAAATGACAAACGATAAAGGAACACTCAGAACATGCGAACAAGGACATTCGTATTATAAAAAAAGTGACTGCCCAACCTGTCCAACGTGCGAAGCTGAACGTAAACCGACAGAGGGATTTCTAGCCTTGTTGTCAGCTCCCGCCAGACGTGCCTTGGAGAATGAAGGGATTACAACACTAATGCAACTTACGGAGTACACGGAGAAAGAAATCCTGATGCTGCATGGAATCGGGCCATCTGCCATGCCTAAACTGCGGAACGCATTGGAAAAAGAGGGATTGTCTTTTAAGAAATAACCCTCTTCAATCCTGTCATTTAATCCAAACCAGAAGCGGATGTAATCTCCTCCATCGTTACCCGATACAACAAGTTACCTTCACTAAGTAGCAGACGATGTTGGCGAAAATCTTGCCGTGCCTGCTTGAAGGGCTGATCATCTTCATTTAGGAAATCAATCTTCTGCCCCTTGCTCAATCTACCGGGTTTCTCCATTTTTTTTAGCACAAACGTCCCATGTTTACCGTACCCCGCATCAAACAAGAAATGATAACCATCCGTACTGAAGCCCGAGGAACCGGAGATGTTTGGATTCATGAATGTAACGTCGGGTTCACTGGTTCCCCCTGAGATACAACCGAGTTCAAAATCGGTATAGAAGTAGAACCAGACCTGCTTCTCATTCACCACATTGAGTGCGTAACAATCTGCAATGTCAGCTGCGCGGTTTTCGTACACTTTATTACCGTGCTCATCCCAGGCCAACAGACCGTTTGATCCAATTGGATCGCTCCATCCGTAGTTACCAAATACCCCTTCATCGAAGTAACTGGTCCAGATCGTTCCCTTCTCTGTGACCTGTACACTTTGGATACCGTCTCCCAACAGAAACTCGCGAAATGTATTTCCGTCCAGATCACACACTTTGGCATTCAGATCAAACTTTTCATTTCCGTAATTCGCACATCGTGCTCCGACGAGCAGCAGATGATCATGTAATGGTTGTACGTAATGATAATTAAACGTCTGCCCCCAGATGACAACTTCCTCGATAGTTTGATCTGTCACAATAAGCACTTTGTACGTATAGCTTTGCTTCAATTTACTTTGGACGAACATACCTCGCTCTCTTTCCGGGATCTGATTCATCAACAACACATAGACAAGGCCATCACCGCCCCACTGGGTGGAAACGATATCGAAGCCCTCGACATAATTTGAAATATCGGCAAAAGGCAGAAGTTTTACTTTAGGATTGGGCATATCCATATCCTCCTTTGTAGTCCAATGCAGAGTCACCACCTGTATCTGTATAGGATTATGACGTACGTGTACTTTGCTGAACATGGCGGAAGTATAGCGAAGGCCTTGTTTGCTTTCACAGTGTATGAGTACGATGTTTTGAAATGGATGTTGCGTCCTTGACACGCGTAGTACAATAAGGAAGTTGTGTAAAATTCTATATAGGAGGAGGGCGGAGAGGTCGCTATAAGAAGAGTGTGAAAATACATACAGCGCACGTGAAGTAACGGAGTGAAGCACCCGTAGATTCAATTGGCAATATTACGAGGAAGACTCATCTCAGAAAAATAAAACTACATAAGGAAGTGTTACAAGGTGGAACCACATATTCATGAGCAAAAAACAGACTACCGTCCACTAGGTGTATCGGGATTGGGTGGTTGGCTGATTCTCATCCAGATTGGATTATTTCTTACCATTATCCTGCTCGCAGTACAGTTGATGCAAAACACGTTACCAGCTTTAACACCCGAAATGTGGGACTTATTTGTTTCCAAGGACTCCGAATACTATCACGTTCTGTGGGGGCCATTAATTATTTTTGAAGCTATATATAATGTGGTCTTTTTATTGTTCACGATATATATAGTTGTGACTTTTTATAGAAAAAAAGCAATCTTGCCCCGGTTAATGATCATCTATTACAGTGTGAGTTTAGTGCTCTATATGGTTGATTATATACTCGTGCTACAGATTCCTATGATGCGAGAATTGGAAGATGGAAGTGGAATACAGGAGATTGTGAAATCTGTTATTAGTTGTGCCATCTGGATTCCTTATTTTATCAAATCCGAGCGAGTTCATAACACATTTGTAAGATAAATGGTAAGCAGGAAATACCCGATCTTGGATAGAAGCTATCTGAGGTCGGGTTTATTTTATATATACCGGGCTAGTCATACAGTGTAAAGGATATTGTTCATGAAAAGGAGGAGAGATCTTGAAAATTTATCTGGTAAGGCATGGGATGGATGAGGAAGGGTATCGAGGCGGATGGAGCGATCGTGGACTTACGGAACAGGGAATCAATCAATCCAGAAGACTGGGAGAGTATTTACATCATCATGCTGAGGAGTACAACATACATACGATCATTAGCAGTGATCTTCCTCGTGCAGTGCAGACAACACGGGAAATTGAGAAGAAATTACATATGCAGGCTAGCTTAATGAAAGATTGGCGGGAGATGAATAACGGAGATATGGCAGGCATGCTCCATAAGGATGCAGAAGAACATTACCCGGGAGTTTATTTCAACACCCTTGAGATGGATTCACCTTTTCCGGGAGGAGAAAGTCCAAGGGATTTTTATAACCGGATAAGCACATCTTTCGAGAGTCTTCTTAGAGATATGGAGGAACAAGCAGTCAAGTCTAATGTTCTGTTAATTACTCACGGCGGAGTGATTAATATTCTGTATTATCTGCTTGGAAATAGGGAGTGGAGTAATAAATCCAGCTTTTATCCCATGGACAACACCAGTGTACATACCGTTGAAAAGGGAAGGCATGGTTGGAAACTTAGCAACGCAAATGTGTTAATTCATCTTGATTAGTTGTTTACTATATAAATTGAACTGAACATTTACACAAAACGGAGAGGACAGAAAGGACCTGAAGAAGCGGAGCGTTCGCCTTTATCCCCGGATTTCCCCTTTATAAAAGGAATCAAAAAAATCTGGGGATAACAGCGATCGGAAGGTTGTTCTGTCATCGGAGTGTGCAGTGTAAATATTCTTTAGTTCAATTTATATAGATGCTAGATCATGAGCGGATAAGTCACCTTGATTAGAAAATAGAAGACGGAGGCGATGACATGAGTGATCAATCCATTTCACTGTTACAACATTTGAAGTCTTTATCCGGACCATTTCCAACATGGGATATGGGGCAGTTGCCGGAGCGGCCAGGTAAGCTATTTTTGGATTGGTTGAGAGTGGCGGTTGAGAACGAAGTGAAAGAACCTCATGCCATGACGATCTCGACCGTGGATCAAGATGGTTATCCTGATGCGCGGGTGTTGATTTTGAAAAACGTAATTGACGAAACGTTTTATTTTGCCTCCAGTTCGGAGAGCCGAAAAGGTCAGCAGTTGAAGGAGAACCCTCATGTGGCTCTCACCTTCTACTGGCCTTCCCTTGGAAGACAGATTCGGATAAGGGGAATTGCCGAAGATTGTGGAGATGAAGCGGGCGCTGATGATTTCCGCAAACGTTCAGCTGGAGCGAGAGCAGTTGCCATGACAGGACATCAGAGTGAGGTTTTGGATAGCGAGGAAGTACTTGATCGTTCCATCGAAGCTCAGAAGGAAAAGATAAGACGTGACCCCAGTGTTGTTACACCTCATTGGCGTTTATATGCCGTGAATGCACAAGAGGTAGAATTTTGGCAGGGAGATTCGGAGCGCAAGCATGTACGAGTCCAATATGTAAAGCAAGATGGGCAGTGGAAGACACTCAGATTGTGGCCTTAATTTTAGAAAAGATGAGTTAGGCAATAGTGACCGAACTGCTGTGTGTTTCTTTTTCCTAACAATCTGAGGGAGGATAAATCTATGAAAACGATTGAAAGTTTCTTCGAACCATTTCCGGTGTTGGAAACCGAACGGACGTTACTCCGGCCTCTTACCTATGATGATCTGGATGATATGTATAGTTATTGCGTTGTACCTGCTGTATCGGAGTTCACCACTTGGGACGCGCATCAGAGCATAGAAGATACAAAAGCTTTTTTAAATTTTGTCATGAGTCGCTATGAGACGGATCTAATAGGCCCATGGGGGATTGAAGATAAACACACCAAGAGGCTGATCGGTAGTTGTAACTATCTAGGGTGTGATAGCGATAACAGGAGAGTTGAGCTGGGATATGTGTTATCTGATCAATTTTGGAATCAAGGCTACATGACTGAAGTAGTGAAACGAATCATCCAATTTGGATTTGATGAAGTGGGGCTCGAGCGAATTCAGGCCAGATGTTTGGTGAAAAACACAGGTTCCGCCAAGGTTATGGAGAAGTCAGGCATGCAATTTGAGGGTATTTTACGGAAGTACATGCGGGTGAAAAATGAACTTCAGGATTTGAAGATGTATGCTATCGTAAAAGATGATTTCTATACTCGTGTTAAATAAAGAACGTGTTATTGAAAGTCGTATGTCATTTATCATGCTGGAGAGCCATGGATTTTCCTATAATCCTGAATTTATCAGTGGTACACAATAAAAGCAGAAGTAAGAAAGAGTTTGAATTGCTGCATCAAAAGGTCAAGGTATCCTATTTTATATTGTCTAATTTAATAATCATATGCCAAGCTCTGACCCATTCCCGATCATTGAGGAAATGGGTTTTATTTTTGTTTTCAGCAAGCAACGTACATAATGTCATATCGTGAACGGGGTGCCTTCCGCTATAATCTTCAAGTTATCCAAACATGAATTGAATGAAGGAACCAGGAGGTACAACGAATTGATATCCAAAAACAAATATAAATCACTCGAACTGGAGACCCCCGGCGTATATGAGCTGGAAGGGCTTGAGGTGGGAGTGACATCGAACTGCAATTATAAATGTGACTATTGCTGCGCCTACAATCGGGATGATGGAGCGTGCATCGATAGTCAGGAAGTCATCCGTATTATTAGTGAACTTCCTCGTCTCAAGCGAGTGCGATTATCCGGAGGAGAAGTAACACTGAAATACCAGGATTGCCTGGAGATTGTGATGTACTGTGCAGCACATGGCATTGATACACAATTGAACAGTAATGCCAGTCTGCTGACCGAAGAACGGATTCTTGCGTTGCGTGATGCAGGCTTGTCCAACATTCATATCTCGTTCAATTATACGGATGCGGATGCCTATGCTGCGTACTACCGTGTGCATCCTCGCATGTATGAGAGACTGGAGCAGAATATCCGTTTGTGTACGGAAGCTGGTCTGGAGACGGTGTTGGAAACGTTGCTGTTTAAAGGTAATCAAGCGAACATGCAGGCCATTAGCGATAAGGTGTATGATCTGGGTGTGCGCATCCATGAGATCCAGAACAGCATTAAGATGCCGCATACCGACTGGAGCCAGATTGTATCCAGGGAGTCTCTCGTTCGATCTGTAACGGAATTAATTGAACATAAGAAGCCAGATACAACGCTCTATTTTACCTGTATGGATCGGTTCGCTGAACAGTTGAATTTGCGTGAACAACCTGGTGTGTATTTCTCTAATTGTGTGGATGGCACGAAACAGCTGCACTTGCACGGCAACGGGGATATTCTCATCTGTGAGTTATGCCATCCTGTCGTGATTGGTAATATCTATAATGGAACGTCGTTGAAGGATATCTATGCCCAGCAGCCGCTGGCGTTAACTGAATTTTTGGAAAAGCGGCCTTGTCCCGCATACGATGCTCTTTTTGCAGACGCATAAAAGGAAGATCTGTTGAAGATATGTGATATGTATGTTGAACGAGATATATAAACGATAACAGTGACATTTAGGGTTATATAAACTGAAATTAAGGTGATCTGATTTCCTTACTAGGAAAACGGATGGCCTTTTTTGATATGGTTTCAGATTCATTTAAGCTACCCGGCCTAATATGGCCTTAAGAACTTAGATGAAGAGGTGAGCTTTACATGATGAAGATCTATGAGAAACCAACCCGGAAAGACCCAAATAAACGACCGATCTCCCCAAGAAAGCGCAGATGGCTCATCATCACACTTGTCATCGTGCTTGCGATAGGTGGAATCCTGTACAGCCTGGCTGACCGTTACCTGATCCGGCATGTGCAGGTGGTTGTGGCGGATGAGAACACGGCAACGGCAGCAACGAACAACGCGAATGATTCCACCAACACTTCAATCACAGCGACTGAGGTGAATGCAACGTCAGATGATTGGAATTATTCGAGTGATGATATGAAAGTCAGTATTGAAAAGGTACAGACTGGTTCAGGCTCGGATCAGATTACGTATTATGTCGCCGATGTTCAGCTAACAGATGCAAGCAGCCTGCGAACCGCGCTGGCGGACAACAGCTTTGGAACAAACATTACCGAGAATACGTCAGAGATTGCCGCAGCCAACAATGCGATTTTTGCCATTAATGGTGACTATTATGGATTTCGTGATGATGGTGTCATTATCCGAAATGGAACATTGTACCGGGACAGCCCCACGCGGGATGCACTTGCTCTGTTCAATGACGGAACGATGAAAACCTACAACGAGAACGAGATTTCTTCATCGGAACTGCTAGCCGAAGGTGCAACCAATACGCTATCCTTTGGACCGATTCTGATTCAAGATGGCGAGATCGTCAGTGATTTTAGCAGTGTGAAAATCGATAACAACTTTGGCAACCGCTCCATCCAGGATGCGAATCCAAGAACTGCGATCGGCATGATTGCTCCGAATCATTATGTCTTCGTGGTGGTGGACGGACGGCAGGACGACAGCCGTGGCATGACCTTGGCAGAACTGGCTGATGTCATGAAAGGCCTTGGAGCAACCGAAGCCTACAATCTGGACGGCGGCGGTTCATCCACGATGTATTTTATGGGCAGAGTCGTCAATAATCCGCTGGGGCGTAACCAGGAACGTGGCGTAAGTGACATTTTATATCTGACGGAGGGACAAGGATCATGACGATATTAATTCCATCATATGAACCCGATGTGCGTTTACTAAATCTTGTTCTGCAGTTACAGACATTTAAACTTGGACCCATTGTGATTGTGGATGATGGCAGTGGACCCGGTTACCGTGGCATTTTTGAAACGGCAGAAGCCTATGGCTGTACGGTCCTGACACATCCCGTCAATCTGGGTAAGGGGAGGGCTTTAAAGACGGGCTTTCAGTATATTAAGGAGTTTGGACCACAGGGCGGTGTGGTGTGCGCAGATAGTGACGGACAGCATCTGCCACATGATATTAAGCGTATCTTCGAAGTACTTCTTGCACAAACGACACCAGGAATTGTACTCGGCAGCCGTCGCTTCAGTGGTAAAATTCCAGCACGTAGCCGTTTTGGCAACACCGTCACACGGGCGGTCTTTTCGCTCACGACAGGTACCAAAGTATATGACACGCAGACGGGTCTACGCGGTTTTCCTTACTCCATGCTGGACTGGTTGAACCAGATTCCCGGGGATCGGTTTGAATACGAGATGAACATGCTGTTAACGGCACACAAGGAAGGGTATGAGATTACGGAGGAGTTTATTGATACGGTGTATCTGGATCACAATGAGTCCTCCCATTTCCGCCCGCTGGTTGATTCATTCCGGATCTATATGCCAATCCTGATGTTCAGCACATCTTCGGTGCTGTCTGCTCTGATTGATTTTGGACTATTATTTGTTATTCAGTATTTCACACACAATCTGTTTCTGTCGGTTGTTGCAGCAAGACTATGCAGCTCCATCTTCAACTATACGATTAATCGGAAGTACGTATTTTCCGCTGGACGAACCTCGAAGGTTCGGCAGTCTTTGCCCAAATATTTCTCACTTGTCTTGCTGGTGCTGTTATTAAACTATGGTTTACTGTACTTTTATAATGAAAAACTGATTATTCCACTGCTCGCAGCCAAATTATTGACCGAGGTATCGATCTTTGTATTCAGCTATTGGGCGCAGCGCAGATTTGTCTATTAACACAGAGAGAGTGGGCATATAGCTTGCTCTCTTTTTTTCAATCAAAACCGTTTCAAAAGAATATCCTGTGCTTCTTGGTTAACAAAAAAGGTCGAGAACAGGGGGAAACATACCCTTGTTCTCGCCTTTTAAACTCACAGGAGGACGAGTATTACATCAGCTTCTTAATCTCATCCTTCAGGATTTCGGACTGAGTGCCGAAGATGACCTGCAGAGCTCCACCACCGAGCCTCATGACGCCGGAAGCGCCAAGCTGTTTGAGCGCCTGATCGTTGACGGCTTTGTCGTCCCTGACAACTAACCGGAGGCGAGTGATGCAGGCGTCAATGCTCTCGATATTATCTGTTCCCCCGATCTCGGCGAGCACTTTGCCAGCCTTGCTGTCGGCAGACGTTGCCACGGCGGAAGTATCAGAGGGGGGATCGGCATCATAAGCGTCATCCTCGCGCCCCGGCGTTTTCAGGTTGAACTTGACAATCATGAACCGGAACAGGAAATAATAGACGACTGCAAATGCGAGTCCGACCGGGATCATGAGCAGCGGATTGGTCGACAGCTTCATGTTCACGAGGTAATCGATCAGACCTGCAGAGAAGGCGAAGCCCAGCTTAACATTCAGCAGGTACATGATCAGGGCCGCTGCACCGGTAAGAATAGCGTGCACCACATACAGCAGAGGAGCCGCGAACATGAAGGAGAACTCGAGCGGCTCGGTAATACCCGTTAAGAAAGAAGCCACCGCTGCGCCGATAAAGATCGAAGCGACCATTTTGCGCTTTTCAGGCCGGGCTGTATGAATCAAGGCTAGCGCCGCCGCCGGAAGAGCGAACATCATAATCGGGAAGAAGCCAGACATGAACATGCCTGCCGTAGGGTCTCCGTTGAAGAAGCGGGTCAGGTCGCCGTGCACGACTTCCCCGGCTGCATTGGTATAATCTCCGATCTGGAACCAGGCGATGGAGTTGAGGACATGATGCAGACCAAGCGGGATGAGTAGGCGGTTGGCGATCATAAACACCATGGAGCCAACGCCGCCAAAGCCTACAATCCAGGCGCCGAAAGCGCCGATGGCATCCTGAATCGGGCTCCAGACCATGCCGAACAGGATGGCCAACACCAGCATGGAGCCGGCGGTGACCATCGGCACAAAGCGTTTGCCGGAGAAGAAGCCGAGCCAGTCAGGAAGCTTGATATTATGGTATTTTTTATACATATAGGCTGCAAGCAGTCCGGCAAATATCCCGCCCAATACGCCCATATCCAGCTTGACATCGTCAGGAATATAGCCGAATACACCTGGAACAGCTCCCAGAATCCGCGTCAGCACCATATAAGCGATCAGGGCGGAAAGCGCGGCGACCGCATCACCCGCCAGTCCGATTGCCACCCCAATGGCGAAGATGAGCGCAAGGTTGCCGAAGATCGCCCCCGCTCCCTCATTCAGGAATGGAACTACATACTGATTAAGAAATCCCCCGATCACGGGACCGAGCGGAATGTCCTTTTCATAATTAAGAAGACCGAGGCCTTGAAGAATACCTGCCGCAGGCAGGGTTGCTACAGGAAGCATCAGGGATTTTCCCAGCTTTTGCAGTGATTTCAGCATATTATTCTTCCTTTCTTTTTTGATTTAGGTTATTTGGACAAGCTGACTTTCATGATAGTTCCCATGCCTGCTTCTACGCTGCCATACTCCGGGTGCGACTCCCATGGCTGTTCAGCCGCATTCGCAACGATGACAGGCGTGATGACCGGATAACCGGCGGAAGCGATCGCATTCAGGTCAAATTCAATCAGAGTCTGACCGATAGTGACCTGATCCCCGGTCTGCACTTGGGGTGTGAAGCCGTGTCCTTGCAGGCTGACAGTATTGATACCGATATGCAGCAGCAGCTGCAGCCCGGAAGCATGCTCAATCATTAAGGCATGGTGCGATTTGATCAGGTGCACCACAGTGCCGTCGATAGGGGCGACCAGCCTGCCTTCCTGGGGAATCATTGCGACTCCCGGTCCCATAAGTCCTTGCGCGAACGCTTCGTCAGGCACTTTTTCCAAACTGACGCAGGTTCCGGTGAGCGGGGAGGCGACGGATATTGTTTCAGATGTTTTGGCAGATTTGTTGTTTTTCCATTTCCAGATCATTGTGTGTTGTCCTTTCTGTTGTTGGTTTTGGCATGGGTTTGAAAAAGCCGGTATAAATGCATTGCGAGAAAAGCCGTTTCTTCCTCGGGCACTTCTGTACCCAAATCCTCGGCCATTACAGCGCTCAGTTTTCTGGCCAGCTGATATTCGGACGTATATTCATTTTTCACATATTGTGCGAAGGTGGGGGCCGTCATCGGCTGCTGATACAGGCGTTCCATGGAGAAGCGCAGGTGTATCATGAGTCTTGCCTGGCTAAGGCTGCCCTGATCAAAGCGAACGCCACCCTCCTCTTCAATAATCGACAGAAGCTTGCTGATCACATTGGATACCTTAACCAACTGTCCGACAGGGACGTGATTTACGGAGGAGTACACATGGTATGTCAGGAACCCGGCCTCATCCTCCGGTATCTCTACGCCAAAGGCCTCTCCGATCATGGCCGCCGCTTCCGAGGCGATTTCGAATTCTTTCGGAAAACTGAGCTTTGTCTCCGTAAGAAAAGGATTCAGAATCTCCATCCCGTTGCGGATACGATATAAGGTGAACTGAATATGACTAGGAAGAGCAAGGTAGATCTTGTCATTCAGCTTGCCGGGAAACTGATCAGCGATGAGACGGATAATTTGGTCAGAGATGTCGATGACATTGGGATCCAAGTCTTTCATCAGCTCCTGAGCCTGCCCCCATTCCTCCCGGTCTTCCAGCCGGAACCTTTTCTCAATCCGCGGATCATCGGACTGAACGGTGCTTTCCACCTTGAACGCAAATCCCAAACCTTTGCCAATCAGTACGTACTCCTTGGTATTCTGCTGCGACCGGGCCAGAACAATATTGCTGCCGACGACCCGCTCCACCTGCAGAACCATTCCTTTACTCACGGTTCACCGCCTCCTCGTTTCTAAAGTTAACGCTTTCATTCCTCCGGAACGCAAAAAGAGCCAAGAAGCGAGTATAGTCTCATGTTCGCTTCTTGGCTCATGCCCTCTGGGGTGGTAACACGCCAATTCATTTTATGTTTTCATCAGAACGTTCTTCCTACATAATATAAAAGCTGATCTGCCCCCGTCAACCATAATTTTGTCATCCGACTGTTCGTCGTTTAATATAGGGAATGTGTAAACGAAAAGGTACCTGCCGTAGTTGGAGCTAAATCTAACATGAATAGGAGTATGCCTATGTATCTTCGAAGTGTGGAACTCCTGTCGGCCAAGATCGAGAATCGGGACCAATATCCTTTTGACATCCCCGCGATCCGGTCCTTGGAACGATTGGAGCTCACGAATAACGTTACTTTTTTTGTAGGTGAAAATGGTTCAGGGAAATCTACGCTGCTGGAAGGCATCGCACATCAATGTGGCTTCAATACCGCAGGGGGTGGCAGGAATAATACCTATGAGACACATGCTTCGGAATCCTCGCTCGGGAGTTATCTCAGGCTGGCCTGGTTGCCCAAAATAACGAATGGTTTCTTCATGCGCTCTGAATCGTTCTATCAATTCGCATCACATGTCGATGAGATGCCGGCATCGCTTCAATATTATGGCGGGCGTTCATTACATGAACAATCACATGGGGAGTCTTTTCTCAGTCTGTTCGTCAATCGCTTCAGTTCCAAAGGCATCTATCTGCTCGATGAGCCCGAAGCCGCTTTATCTCCAGCAAGGCAGCTCTCTTTATTGCGTATCCTTCATGATCTTTCGGGCACTTCACAATTCATTATTGCGACGCACTCACCTATTCTGCTCGGGTATCCGGGGGCGGAGATTTTAAGCTTTGACGATAACCATATTCAAGAGGTAACCTATGAGGATACCGATCACTACCAGATTACCCGCAGCTTTCTGGAGAACCGTGACCGGATGCTGAATGAATTATTCAAAGACTAACTTGAGATGTGATACCAAGATTAATACTACATTTTATGAGGAGAGATTGGATGAAAGTAGGATTCATAATCATTGATATGCAAGAGAGTATTGTGCGGAAAAAGATGGACCAGAGATCGATAGACCATGCTTGCGAGTACATTAACCATGTAGCTAACGTGCTGCGCTCGAATGATCATGTGGTCGTTCACGTGCAGGATGTGGAGGGCATGGAGGAGACACCACCGGAAGAATATCGTATTATTCCCGAGGTAGATGTGAATGAGAAGGATATCACAGTTACCAAAGAAGCTTCCAATGCTTTCTGGCAAACTAATCTGGAGCAGGTTTTGAAGAGTCATGGAATTGAATTGGTGATTATCTCCGGGTTTGCCGCAGAGGAATGTGTTCTATTCACATACAACGGTGCGATGGAGCGAGGTTTCAGGCCGGTGATGTTGCAAAATGGAATTCTTAGCACACATCCCGAAGCGGTGACTTCAACGTATAGAGATCGAAATGTGATCTCATATCCTGTGGTTGATTATCTATATAAGTTCAACTAAAGAGGTTTACACTGAGCACTCCAATGACAGAACAACCTTCCGATCGCTGTTATCCCCAGATTTTTTTGATTCCCTTTTTAAAGGGGAAATCCGGTGATAGCGTATGCTTCCGATGCAGCTTTCTTTCAGAAAGCTTTCAGGCGAACTTCCCGCTTCTTCAGGTTATTTCTGTCCTCTCCGTTTTTGTGTAAAAAGTTTAGTTGAACCTATATAATTCAATAATTATTAGCTAAGTGCTAATGGATACTTGGTGAAAAATAAAGATAAGACCAATAATCGGACTCTGTAGAGAGTCTTTTTTTTGTACAAATGTTCATGTCCACTGTGAAAGATAAGGTTACTCTATGGTTTAAACCAAACTTTGCCTATATCTGCTCGGGTTGAAACGATATATTGAGAACAGGGCACAGCAAGCTCGCTGTGGAGATCGGTAAAGTCATGTATGGATCACTAACCAACTCATTAACTAAGGGAGATGTGCAATGAAGATGAATGTACAAATTACGAGTATTTTGGCAGAGCAAAAGGAATTGTTTCTCAACCTGTACAACTTGTACTTATATGATCTGTCTGAATTTTCTGGCGAGGATCTACTTGAACAGGGGAAATATGACCCAACGAACACCTATCTATATCTGGAACGTGATGAATTACATCCGTTTTTGATTCAGTATGAAGGGAAGGTTATTGGATTCGTACTGGTGTGCTCACCTCCATATGTGCCGGAAGACGTGGATTATACCGTGCAGGAGCTGTTCCTGGTCAAAAAGTATCGCGGACAGGGACTGGCAGCACAAGCGGTCGACTTGGTTTTTGCTCAATTTGAGGGTACATTCCAAGTGGAACAGCTTGCTAACAATGCAGTGGCAGTTTCGTTCTGGAAAAGATATTATGAGCAACATCAGATTGAATATACCGAGTCTGAATATAACATTGAGATTGACAACATCGCTGGTAGCCACCGGATTTTGTCCCAGACTTTTGTGCGTGAAAGAGAGAAATAATATTTGAATTAGAAGGTGATTGCTCTGTTCATTATCGCAGCAACCAAGGGGGATTTGAAGTGGATTTCGGGTGTATTTCAGGCAGAAGATGTAGCTAGACAGTACATGGATCTTATACCAGATGAGCTTAAGGGATACCAGAAATTCTTTCAGATAGAGAACCTCACATATCCTTTTTATATTATAGAGCGTCAGGAATCTCCGTTTAGGTTTCTCGGTAAAGATGAAGTAATTTATCTTTTCGATCATACGGATGTATCAGAGGACGAAGATGAGGTGCACTTTAATATCTACACGGTGGATTCAGATTATAGACCAAAGAAACCTGGAACGGATTATATGGGAATACTGAGGCATGATCATGTGACCAATGAATTTATAGAGATGTACCGAGAAGAAGGAACAGAATTTCTGAATAGACGAAGGGTTTTATGAATGTAAGGAAGTTTTATCAAGGTCCTATTTACTTCTCCTAATTTGGGATTTAGATAGGATCTTTTTCAATTTCCATTTACCAATACATGGGTTATGATGAATTAAGAGGAGTCCATGGGAGTGACGTGTAAGGGGGGAAGTACGTAGGTATGCCGAATCATCATTTTGTTATCGAAAACAAATCGCAAGTAGACGGGAATATTCATACCTCCTACTCATGGGATTCACAAGGGAGAATACATGGAAGTGGATTAACCACAGAGAATCATGCGACCTTGGAAGACGAATTCATTGCGTACATCTATGATTCCCTTTGTTGGTTGGATACATGGAATCCATCTACCTGTATGCAATTAAGTGGACTAAACAACTATGGAATAACCGTTATTGAAGAACAGGATGTTTTGTTGAAGTTTCATCAAATCATTCGGGCCTGGATCGATCTATTCAGCCATGCGGCGGATCCGATTGTTCTAACAGGGAGTTACTGTTTTGATGGAGAAGAACAGAAGGGCTGTTACGAGAAACTCGTGTACAACAAAGTTGAATTAATCAACGAATTAAACAAGCTTGCGAACATGACAAAGTATGCTGAGGTAAATGGGAAATGCATTGTGCATTTTGGGATATGAATCAATAGAAAAGTTTCCTGATAAAAATCTTAAGCTGCTGAGAAGCAACCCATTAGAGAGGAGCAAGAGTAATGACTAGTCGTATTGTAGTTACGGGTGGAGCTATTATTCGAGATTATATGGGGAGGGTTCTGCTGCAAAAGAGATCAGATTATGGAAATTGGGGATTACCTGGTGGTGGTATGGAGCCAGGTGAACGAATCGAAGAAACCATGATTAGAGAAGTGAAAGAGGAAACAGGGCTCGAGGTGAGTTCTTATGAATTGGCCTCCATTTACACGGGCGAGAGGATGCACTATACGTATCCGGATGGAAATGAAGTAGTATTTGTAATGTTTTTATTTGACGTTATTGCGGAGTTGGAAGGAAAACTCTGTGATGATCAGGTAACTCTTTTATTTGAAGATGAACAAAAGGAGTCATTACAGCTTGTTTTTAAAGGTTTAGATGAGATTGATATTTCCACAATTAACAAGGTGCAGAAGCCTATATTTGTAGACTTGAAGCAAGGAGAGTCTAAATTACTACGCAAGTGACAGCGTTAATAGAATAACTCAAAATGAATAGAGGTTAGATTGATGAAAAACATGGAATTAATTCAACCTTTTATTCCAGCATTTTCTGTTCAAAATTTGGAGTGGGTTGCTGGGTTGAATCTGTATATAAAACAAGACAAATATTATGAAAATATTTTGATAGCAGATATTACATTTTTAATGAAATTCTCAAATGTTACATATGAATTACTTTTTAGATTTACTAATATTGAAAGTTTTCGTTATGATCCTGATGGTGTTTTAGTTAAGATAATTGGGTTTAATATTAAAGATTTAAAAGATCACGGATATCATCCGATGAAATATTTCGTTGAGGACTACGAGGACGGAATATTAGGATTCTATTGTGAGGATATTGAATTGATACATGTACAAGAGAGTGAGCACTTAGCTTTGTAAGTCATAGAACATCAAAGTTGAGCCTTTTAATAAAGAAAGGAGTATTTACATTGCCTTGGCCTATGGTTCATTTTGCAATTGCATCCGAGTTGATATCAGATCCATCCCCTGAATTATTATTGGGAAGTCTCGCTCCAGATTCCATTCACGTAAGAACTAATCTTCGTACTGAGAAGGCAAAAACCCACCTCATGCCAGAGGCAGGAAAGTTCGCAACAGACGAAGAACTTAAAGAATTTTTTGAGTCCAACAAGAAGATAGCTTACAGTGATCCCAAATTCATGCAATATCTGTGCAGTTATATCGCCCATATCTATACAGACCGCGTGTGGACATTCGATATTTATCCTGCATATGAAGTCCAGCCCAACGGAAGAAGCGTGTATACACAGGATGTCACGAAGCTGGAGTTTATGATTTTACGGAATTGGAACAAGGCCAACGATTGGTTAAGTGAGCTAAAATTAGGGAGAGCATTTGATTTAGGTGGATTGCTGGAATCTGAGGTGTATCAGTATAGGGGAGAGAAACTGGCGTTTTTAGCTAACCCTGACAACGAACCCTTGGGTGACTTAAATATTTTATCCATGGAAGCTATGGAAGAGTTCATACATACAACAGGATTGGCGCTAAAACAATTGTTTACGAAATGGAATGTTTATAAGGATTTACGTGAAGGGAGATCCTATCATGCAAAAAACAATAATAGAACTATCTGATCTAATGAAGAAGTATCCCAAGAGTGCAGCATTTTTATTATCTATCGTTGTGCTAAATTTGGTATATACCTTTGGTAGGGATATCGGGGTGTGGCTTTACCACCTGACTCATTAGAAGATGATTGTAATGAAAGGAGAGGGTCTGGAAATGGAAAACTCAATTCGGTTGGCTCTTTATCACGAGCAATATGACCAAGATTTGGATGATTTTGCTCTAAGTGGAGGTCAGCTTCAGTTTACTGCAATGCCTGCGGATGTGATTGATGAAGCGATTCAAAATCCGGACAAAGACCCGATGGTTATCCTTCATGAAGAGAAACCTGTTGGATTCTTTATATTACATAAAAACTCTGAATACGTTGAAGAGAAGGATGCATCTCATACCATACTGATACGGGCTCTATCCATTTCGATGGAACACCAAGGAAATGGGTATGCGAAGGAAGCAATGAAGGCACTGCCTAAATTCGTTCGCCAGCTCCATCCGGAGATCAATGAGATTATTTTAGCAGTAAATGAAGGAAATATTGCGGCACAACAGTTATATCTGAAAGTGGATTTTCTCGACAGGGGCGTTCGAAAGATGGGCATCCATGGTCTCCAGTTAATCTTGCATCATAGAATCACATAAAGGAGGATGGCTGTGGAACCGGAGGAGTATCACAAACGGTGGAGTTTTGATTTCCCACTGGATGCCTATGAGCGGATAGGAAGGGTCGTCCAGATCCGATGAAATCGAATGTTTTTGACGAGAAGGAGGAGTGACATGGCGAACATACATAAGGGAAGATATTCAGCTCAGATTGAGGGAGAATTTGTTGTTTTTATCATCGGAATGAGGATCAATCGTTTGTGGGCTATACACAAATGGTTGCCTGTCTTAAAGTCCATGGGCCCGATGATTAAAGAACTCTATATGAATCCGGAGACCGGATTCCTGAGTACAGAATATTTTATAAGCTGGCGTGGGGTGACGCTACTCCAATACTGGCGTTCTTACGATGAATTGGAGAAATACGCACGGGGCGGACTACACTTGGAAGCTTGGAAAAAATTCAACCGATCCATTGGTACTGACGGAACAGTAGGAATTTATCATGAAACATACAAGGCTCAGTCAGGTTCCTTCGAGACCATATACGCCAACATGCCCACATTCGGATTAGCTAAAGCGTCTGAACATGTGCCTTCGACAGGGAAGATGGAGACAGCCAGACGCAGAATGGGCGGAGAGAATGACCCGGCAGTGAAAGCACCAGAGAATCCTTGAAGCGCTGAATAGAGAGGAGAATGTTATGAAGGCTAGAGTGCGAGCAGAAGATGTACATTCAAAGCAGCTTAGCTGGTTGTGTATTAAACCGATGCTTGTTTCTGTACGGGGCAGAGATATGGCAGCCAAAACAGAGATATACCGAAAGTTACACGAAGGGCAACAAGCTTTATTTCTGTTCTATTCCTATCATAATCATACGAAGAGTCTGGCAGAATTTTATTGGTTTTCGGCATATAACATCATTGAGATCAAGAGTTGGAATGGAATTAAAAATGGGATGCGCTTTTTCCGTTTAGATGAGATGGTAACTGTACTGGACCAGATTGAATACCTAATTACGGACAAAAACAGAGTGGGTGAAGAGTGGCGTGAGGTGTTGGCAACGGATCTGGAGAAGGACCCAATCTTGCTCCAGAGAACAGAGGCATTATATGCTGCATATCAGACTGTGGCACAAGCAGCTATTGCACACATGAATGAGATAATCCTGCAAAATCAGGAGATGTATCTGGAGATTGAGTAAGGTTATATGAATGCATAGGGGCTACTCATGAGTGAGTAGTCTTTTTATCATGTATGAGAACATTGGCTGCACATCATCGCTTTTTATTTTTATGCTAGAATGGATAGCAGGAAAAAAGCGGAAGAGTTAAATAACATTCTCAAGTAGGTAAGGAGAACAAGTATGAACGAGGAAGAACTGCTGGAGTTATACGGATTGGAGCCTGATGACATCCATCGAGAGCCGATCCGAGAACTATTGAAGCAAGAGATTGAGAACCGAAAGTCAGAAGATAACGAGGTTCTAAAACTGTTGTGCATCATGTTATTCTGTATTGGAAATGTAGAGGACACCCAGCTAATATGGCGGGCCAAACGAAAGAATCAGGATACGGGCAGTTATATTGATGTGCAGTTATTATGTGGTGCGGGATATGAGCGGACCTTATTTTATCTAGAAAATATGGACGGGGGGCAGGCACATGAGGAGTTGCTTTACCTTAAACAGTGCGAGCCGTATGATTTTGTTGATTTTTCCAAAGCGGAATGGGTCTCAGACTATGAACAATATTACGATGTTTGATAAGTGTGCACACTGGAAGGAGAGGTACTATGCCAAGTTTTCATGACAACATCATATTAAGTTACGAAGTTGATTTAGAGAACGAAAGGATAAGGATGTGTACTCGTTCGAGTCATGATGTGCCGAAAAATATGGATGTCTTATTCTCTGGTGTAATGGCCCATGCGTTTGATACACCGCTGCATGGCAGTATTATTTTGGATCTCGATGAGTGGGACGTAGAGCATTTTATCCCTCATAATCGAGAGTTGTTAGAGTCGGGGAAGGGCTACGGTTGGCCTGTCAGTTATGTTTCCTATGAGGAATTACAAACTCGGCTAATAGAAGAGAAATACAAGTACATGGTGATCTCATCCTCCTATGGATTGAGTGGTTGGGTTTTGGCGAAGAACGTAGAGATTTCTGTTCAAGAAACGGGGTGAACGGGTTGAGGCGTGAGTACACACAGCATGGTAGCAAGAGGGGAGCAGGACTAAGAACGGGCATTGTTGTGCTTTTTGTTCTGTTCGTTATTCTAGTAATGACCAATCCAAACGAAGAAGAATTTGTTGCATGGCTCGCAAGTGAACATGATATCCATTCTTCGTATGATATGAATGAAGGCAGGACGTTAACGCAGACGATCAACGGTGAGGAAAAGACGCTTCATTATACAGGTGGACATATACAGCATATGGGGATTTTTTCAACATATAGTTACCTTTTTTCGGATAATGAAGAAAAAGAGATCCAGATTAAAGCGGTCGGCATAATGAATATGCTATTTAATAGATAGGTAGAATGATTGTGGACAGTTACAAAATTTGGGAGGAATTTCTGCTGATATCCGCGCTCTTTGCATGATGTAACTTGTGCAGAGAAGCGTGTTTTTTTGCGTGAAATGCCATATAAGCAAAGATGGCTAATTTCGTTCGTTCGCAAATCCCACATTATGGGTTATGATGTACCTTGAGAGAAAATTTTACATACATAGGAAGTCTTCGTTCTAAATAAAAGGCATTTAAGATCTTTACCAGGGGAGTGTTATCCATGATTAAATGGAGGGTTGATGATGAAAAAGTTAACCGTAGTTTCATTATTATTTCTACTTCTGGTGGCCTGTCAGAATCAGGAAAAAACTGAAGATGCACAACAATCAATAGATTCCTCGGCTCAAAGTGTCACAGAAAAAGAGGCACAACAGGATGAAGAAATATCGACATCCCAACAGAAGGAAGACATCCCACCAGAGTATCTAGATGAAAAAAACTATACAGGGGACAAATTGGAAATCGTCAAACTTATGAATGCCCGTATGCGTTATTTATACGAAGAGGATGAAAAGCGATATATGAATCTTTTTGATCCGAAATCTCCTATATCAGGTATGGGAAGATACAAAGTTCTCAAGGTTACTTCGATGAGCGATATAACTATACAGGAGCAAAGGAAGCTCTATCAGGCAGCGGTGACGGTTAATGAGTTAAAAGAGAACAACGAAGAGTATAGCAATACGATGGTGTTTTGGAAAAAGAAAGAAGATGGCGATTCTGCGCAATGGGTTATTGCAGATATTGATTGATAACATAGTGGCTGATAGATGGAAGATCCATATCATCACACAAAATAAAGGATGATGTAATGATGACAAGGCAATTAATACTGATTGAAGGATTACCGGGTTCAGGCAAGTCAACGGTTGCCCAAATGGTATCCGAAATTTTGATAGAACAAGGCAAGAAGGTACAACTATTTCAGGAAGGAAACCTGGATCACCCTGCTGATTACGAGGGCGTATCTTTTTATTATGCAGGAGACTTCGAGACTTTATTGAAAACGCATGAAAAATACAGAGAGGTTCTGGAAAGTAATGCGATTGCCCATGATCAAGGTTTCTTGATTCCTTATCGTAAGATGAAAGAACAATGGGGAACAGAGCTTCCCGATCACATTGTACAGGATATTTTCAGCCGAGATATTTACGAAATTCCTTTTGAGCAAAATGTTAAGCTGATCACCGAGAAGTGGCAAGATTTCGCCCAAAATGTGTTAAGCACGAATGATGACTGCATCACGATATTTGAATGTTGTTTTATCCAGAATCCACTAACCATGGGTCTTGTAAAATGCAATCAATCCAAAGAGCAGAACGTGCAGTATGTATTGGAACTGGGGCGTATCATTCATGCTCTGAATCCGCTTCTCATCTATATCGACCAGAAAGATATATCCTATACCTTTGATAAGGCAGTTAGTGAAAGACCAAAAGAATGGTCAGAGGGATTCATTAATTATTATACGAACCAGGGTTTGGGGCAGGCACAGGGTTATCAGGGTGTTGAGGGTACGGTACAGGTTTTGCAGGAAAGAAAGAAGCTGGAGTCCGAAATCTATGGGTTACTTCAAATGGATAAGGTTTGGCTGGATAATTCGGATTATGACCGCGAGGCTTGTAGGCACAAGCTAGAAAAGATTCTGTAATAACCTTAATGAAATACGAATACATACCGGAGGTCAGTTTTATGACATTTTATGAAGTAGCCTTAATTGCAACAACCGCAATCTTAATTATTATAGGTGTTCGAAGCAAACGGAAACCATTGGTTAGATGGGGCATGGTCAGTTTGGTTCTATTGCTCGTACTTATTATTCCTTCGTTCATTAGCGGGTTCATGGACGGATTTGCTGATGGATGGTCAGCGAGATGACCACTGCAGATAACAATAATATATCGTATGAACAAAATCACAACAAATTCAACTTCCGTGTGGCAGGTATTGTGATGGATGCGGGAAGAGTTCTTTTGCATACGACTGAACAGGATGATTTCTGGAATCTGCCCGGAGGTCGGGTAGAATTGAACGAGACAACAGAAGCGGCTATTGTGCGAGAGATGATGGAGGAACTGGGTGTTCATGTAGAAGCGGGCAGGCTCGCATATGTTAGTGAAGATTTCTTTGAATATGATGGCCTGAAGTATCATGAAGTTGGTTTTTATTATGTCATCACATTGCCGGAAGCCCATAAGCTTTATAGTGAAATAGAATTCAAAGGTCTAGAGGATAACGGTAAATTAATCTTCCGATGGTTTTCCTTGGACGAACTGGAGCAGATGGAAGTTTATCCTGTGTTTTTGAAAAAGGAACTGACTAATCTCCTTGATGCAAAAGGCATCAAACACTTCATTCAGAAATAGAGGGACAGGTGCCTATGGACATTACATTTATTCGTCATGGTCATGGCGAACACTTGAAAGACTACCCAAACCAATTAAATTGTCTGCATCCTGGCCTCACTGAATTGGGAAAAAGTCAGGTCATAGCGTTGCGAGAACAAGTGGTTTTTGCACCTGAAGACGTCATTTTGGTCAGTCCAACGAAACGTACGATCGAAACAGCACAACTTCTCATCCCTAACAAAAATCTTGTGTTCTTAAGCCCGCTGGTTGGCCCAAGAATGTTTCCTCAGAGTCCAGTTGTACCTTTCGTCTGCGATCAGACCTACTCCAAGGAAGAACTCAGCCATCAGTATACTGACTTAAGAATGGTTGAGTTGGGATTGGATTGTTGGGAAGAGAGTATTAATCAGATGGATGCACGTCGATTCAAAATATTAGCTGAGCAGCTTCTTGAATGGTGCAGGCAACAGAGCGGCAATACGTTTATCATTTCCCATGATGGTACGATATCGAACTACAGGATGGTACTCGGAGAAGAAGGGGTAACCAAAAGTGATTTTCTTGGTGAAGCAGGGCAGTACACGATCAAGAACTTTTAACTTTTAAAGGAGATCCCGACAATCTCTTTTACTACACATTAGACAAGGATCTGCTTTATAAGCGACTATAACTGCACTTAGGGGGATTTTCAATGAAGTTATCGGATTATGAGTATCTAACTTTGGCTCTGGAAGAAGCAGAACAATCATTTACTGAAGGAACGTATCCGATTGGTGCGATAATCGTGGATGTGGATGGGATTGTCGTGAGTAAAGGCCGGAACCGAGTCTTCTCGGATTGCGACCCCACCGCACATGCTGAGGTGGATGCCATTCGTCGGGCAGGAAAACATTTGCTGGATGTAGAGAAGAAGAAATTCTCGAAGAAGAAAGACTTGACGCTTTATACTACCTGTGAGCCTTGTCCCATGTGTTCGTGCACCATATTAATGTCGGGGATTAAGAAGATTGTATGGGCAGCAGATGATGAAGAATATGGCGGGCTTCGACGTTTCAAGGAAGGGCCTCATTTTATCCATATGTTTGACACGTTATCCTGTGTTGCAGCACCATACCTTGATCTGGAAAATAAACAGAGAGCATTGCTCGCCAAATGGAATATTGGTAGAGGATTGCTTAATACAGAATGGGAGATTCCCAAACAATGATCCTAATCCAAAGGGGATGAATCCACATGGAATTCGTGGGAGAGAAGGTCAAAATAACAACAGTCACAGAGCAGGACCTCGACTTCATAGGTCAACTTGAATGTGATACAAACATATGGAGCTTTGAGGAAACTGTTGAAACGGATGAGGAAAAGGTCCGTGAGAAATATCGCAGTCATTTTGCTGTCGCAGATGAGAAACCGTATGCCTATGATTTCGTTATACGCCGCATGGATGATCCGGAAGATACACCCATTGGTATCGTTCAGATGTGGAGTTATGTAGATTACCGAAAAAGCTGGGAACTTGGATACGCTGTACTTTCGGATTATGCAGGTAGAGGATACGGGAGTGAAGCTACCCGACTTTTGTTACAATTTGCATTTCAAGAGTTACAAGCTCATAAGGTCGTCGGCATGTGCAATTCACAAAACGTTCGCTCAGCAGCACTGATGCAGCATGTGGGAATGACACGCGAGGCCATCTTCCAGGAAGAACTATGGTGGAACAATCAGTGGACAGACCAGTACTTTTTCTCGATTTTGGATAGAGAGTTTAAGCTAGTCTAATAGGTACGGGAGGAAATCAGATGAGTACGTTGGTTCTGCTAAGTGATTTGGTATTCGAATCTAACGATAAATTGGATCAGAAAATATTACGCTTATTCAACAGTGAACAGCCTTCCATCGGATATATTCCTTCGTGTTCCGATCCGGAGCGGAAATATTTTGAACACACCAGACGTTATTATAATCAAGTAGGAATCGATAACATTCAATATTATGATCTTGATCTGGAGTATGAGGAGAGCACATTTGGCTCTATTTTTGAATGTGATGCGATTCATCTATCCGGAGGAAATACGTTTTATTTTCTAAGTTTATTACAGAAGAGAAATGTGCTTGGTTTGCTGCGTTCCTATGTGAAGAGTGGTGGCATTCTGATTGGGGTCAGCGCAGGCAGTATTCTGACTACACCTACGATAGAGATAGCTGGGTATGGGGAAGATGCAGATGAAAACAATGTAGATCTGAAAGATATGAAAGCACTGGGGCTCGTTGATTTTGAGTTTGCACCGCACTGGGATGGTTCGGAAGACGCCCTGAATTCATTAAGAGAGTATACCCGTGTTAATCGTACGGCGGTTTATGTGTGCCAAGATGGTGGCGGGCTTGTAATTGATGGTGAAAGCGTAGAGTTATATGGAAATGTGAGTCTCGTAGATTACAGAGAGAGTGGGTCTGTTGATGAGTAATATTACGGTCTATCATTATGACGCTTTCTCCACAGTTCCCGGCCAAGGGAACCCTGCAGGAGTGGTTTTTGATGCTGATCATTTGAGTGAGATCGCGATGCAGCAGATCGCTTATCAAGTTGGTTTTAATGAGACGGTATTTGTGTTGAACTCTGAAGTAGCTGATGTCAGATTACGTTATTTTACCCCGGGCCATGAGATTAATCTGTGTGGTCATGCCACAATGGCATCACTCTATGGTTTGAAGACGCGTGGTATGTTGAGTGACAGTGAGTTAATCACGATTGAAACCAATGTAGGTACATTACCCATACGATTTGAGCGCATTGCCAACACCATTTACATGGAAATGAAACAGGATCAGCCGCAGTTTATACCGTTCCAGGGGGATATCGAGAAGCTGGTAAGCGCCATAAACCTAACTCTGGATGATGTTGACCTTTCTACTCCAATCGTTTATGGAAGTACAGGAACCTGGACGTTATTAATCCCGATTCGTGAACTAAACTCTTTTATGAAAATGAAACCGGATTCTTCCCTGTTCCCTGGTATTTTACTTGAAAATCCGAAAGCTTCCCTACATCCCTTTTGTTTCGAAACCCGTGATTCCGATGCGATGATGCATGCCAGACATTTCTCTTCACCTTACTCAGGTACGACGGAAGATCCAGTGACTGGAACAGCCTCCGGTGTGATGGGTGCTTATTATTTAACCTATTTGAAACCGGAGATTGATGAGGTGAAGTTTTTGGTAGAGCAAGGACATGAGATTGGAAGAGATGGAAAGGTTCAAGTGAGTGTGATTCGGGATGGTGAGGATATGGATGTCAGAATGAAGGGGACAGCTGTTTTTGTGCGTGAACTGAATGTTGAATTGGACACCTGATCCTATACATAAAGGAGTTGCTCTTGTTGAATGAAAAAACTGTTTTAGATAGCGTTACTCATGTTTTGAAAGAAGAATTAACGGATGCCTTGGTGGGGATATATCTACACGGTTCTATGGCCATGGGATGCTTTCATCCAAATCAGAGTGATATCGATATTTTGGTCGTTAGCCGGGAAAAGCGATCTGCCGACACCTATCAAAGGATTGCACAAAAGCTAATGCATATTGAAGATGAGATGCACATTACGAAAGGTTTTGAACTCAGTGTTGTACTGGAAACTGCGATTGTTGCCATGGCATACCCTACTCCTTTCGAATTTCATTACTCTGCTTATCACCGGGAGAAATATCGAACGGATGAGCAATATCTCTGTGGCGGATATGAAGATCCGGATCTGGTAGCACATATGGCGGTCATCTATGATCGAGGTATTGTGCTGGAAGGTAAACCTATTAGGGATCTGTTTCAACCGGAAAATCGTGAACATATGATTGCCTCAATCACATCGGACGCGAGTTCAGCAATTGAAGAAATTGTGGAAAACCCGGTCTACTATGTATTGAGTCTGTCTCGGGTTCTTTTGTATGTGAAAGATTCAGTCATTCACTCCAAGCGAGAAGCAGGAGAATGGGCACTTACAAACCTTCCCTCTAAATACAAGGAGGTCATCTCACAATGCCTTGCAAAGTACAATGGTGATCTGGAGAATGTGAATTTGAGTGAAGCCTTACTTCTGGAGTATGCGGAATATATGTTGGATCAGATCCACGTGAAGGGAAATTAACATGTTGCAAATTTTTGATATTCGGCAGAAGCCGGACGTGCTGCAAGAGGCAGTACAGTATTTCTGGAAACAATGGGGCTCGGAATCAAGCTTCCACATAACTGGGCCTATATCGGCAAAGGATATCTGCTTGATGATGAAGAGACGAGAATCTATGAATATACGATTTAATAGAGGTTACACACGCTTTAGGGCTTTGTTTTGAATTCGGGAGGAATGAACCTATGATTACCGAGATTAATAAATATGAATTCCATAAAGTAAAACATCTCACGGACTCATGTGAGAATATTGAAGTCAAAGCGGTGGCGTATGGCTTGAACCCGGGACGGATCTATGTAGATGATGCAGAGAATATCACAGCAGCTCTAATTTGGATACATGGACAATCTGGTTTTCAGTTGATCGGAGATTCTCGAAGTGAACCCTTTCTGAATGAATTGAAAGAGTACATGCGGGAACGTATTGAACCTGAATTATTAAACTTACATATTCATGCTGTTGAAATTGGTGTGATGGACGAAGCCTGGGAAGATGTTCTTCGGCACATCTCCGGGAAAAGAGATATCCCCAGTGATATTCAGCATGTATTCAAGTTGAATCCAAATCTGATAAGTCAGCAAGCACCTCTCGACATATGTGATTCACAGGACGAGAAAGTCAGAATTCTCAGGATAGATGAAGTACTATTAGGAGAGAAAAGATATAACAATTCTCCTTTTCTGATGGATAAAATCTCTCACTTCTGGACGACAATAGATGATTTTTTGCAACATGGCTTTGGCTATATTGCAGTGCATAATGATGATATCGCGAGTGTTTGCCTTTCTGCATTTATCGCAGATCAGACACATGCGGTTGATATTGAAACGGTTGAAGTCTACAGAAGAAGAAATTATGGTGCGATGGTGGCAAAAGCTTTTGTAGAAGAATGCGGTCGTGTAGGCATACATCCGTATTGGGATTGTTCACCGGATAATGCTGGCTCAATTCGTCTGGCACAGGGTGTGGGCATGTCACTGGATTTTAACTATAGAGTTTACTGGTATGATCTATCCACGTAGACGGGTATCGGATATGAAGGAGGATGTGCTGTGAGCGAATCATTACAGGATCAGATTCAATTTCTCATTGAGATTGATAAACTGAAGACAATTGAACGAAAGACGAGAATAATGCATGGGGAGAGACTTGAAAATGATGCGGAGCATTCCTGGCATCTGGCGATGATGGCCTTGGTTTTACAGAGTCACGCCAACAAGGATGTGGATATTCTTAAAGTCATTAAGATGCTTCTCGTTCATGATCTGGTTGAGATCGATGCGGGAGATACTTTTGCCTACGATACGGTGGGGAATACGGATAAATATGATCGTGAACTTCAAGCGGCTCATCGGCTATTTGGTATGTTGCCTAAGGAACAGGCTGAAGAACTACTCCAGTTATGGTTAGAGTTTGAAGCAAAGCAGACGCCTGAAGCACAATTTGCCTCATCTCTCGATCGGTTGCAGCCTCTTATCCACAATCATCAGAATGAGGGAGATACTTGGCAGAAATATAACATTACAAGTGAACAGGTGTTAAACAGAAACCGTGAAATTGCAAACGGTTCCGAAACATTGTGGGAGTATGCGCAGCAGCTTATTCAGAAATCCGTGGATCAGGGAATCTTGACCAAATCATAAGGGTACGTTTCACGTATGCACTTTGAAGATGGGGGAGAAGCATGGATGGGATATATCATGGAGCTAAGAAAACTGGTGGGCCCGCGTCCTCTAATTATGGCGGGCTCATGTGTACTCGTTTTCAACGAGGAAGGTCACCTGTTGCTACAAAAACGTACAGATAGCTTGGATTGGGGGACACTTGGGGGATCAATGGAACCCGGGGAGTCTTTGGAGGAAACAGCTGCGCGGGAATTGTATGAAGAGGCCGGACTGAGAGCGGAATCGTATAAACTCATTAGCATTTTTTCAGGTGAGGACATGTACTATCAGTATCCACATGGTGATGAAGTTTACAACGTCATGGCTGTTTATGAAGCTGCAGGTATCCAGGGCAGCCCAACCATTATGGATGATGAAGGGCTGGAACTCCGATATTTCGATCTGAATCAGCCGATCCCTGAGATCAATCCGTTTACGGAATATGTGTTGAAGAAGGCAGGATATATCAGAACTTAATAGTAAGAGGGGGGATATTATGACACAGGACTTCTATTGTGATGAGGTGCTGAGTGGTAAAACGCAAGTCAAAGTTGTCATGGAAACAAATAACGTTATGGCTTATCATCACACTCGGCCATACTACAAGCATCACATTGTTGTAATTCCCAAGATTCATATTCAGTCCTTCATTTCAGAAGAGGAAGAGAATAATGATGAGCTACTCTTAGAAATGATGCAGGTCATTAAAAAAGTAGCTGCTGACTTGTTAGCTCAGACAGGCTCATCGAAGATTGTAACTAACTTGGGCAGTTATCAAGACTCGAAGCATCAGCATTGGCATATAGTCAGTGGTGAACGAACTTAGAAAACTGTATACCGGATTAACAAACTTCCACCGTTCACTTACGGATGTGGAAGTTTTTTTCGTTTTGAATCAATAAGTACACCGAATGACTTTTACATCCACCATAAAAGTTAACTGAGGAAAAATATGCTAGAATAGGGAGTGGTAGTTTAATAGATTCATAGGAGGAATAACAATTATGATTACTATATTTCTAATGTTGATTAATGTGTTGTTATACGGACTGGGTGTGTATGCACTGATCCTGTTTATTAAGCTTGCCCGGCGTGGGATTCAGGCACTGGATATCTACCTGTATGAGAAACGCGGAGAGCGGTTCTAACATTCACCACCTCACACTCGAACAGAATTATCATTTTTCTCTCAGTGTTTTATCTTTCCTATTCTAGTATGATTAACGCATCAATCCAGTAAAGAGAGGGTTAATGACATGGATGCTTTTTTAGAGCAAATTAACGAGTTAAACGAGCTTCAGAAGGACTTGGTTAGCCTACATCCTTTGTTTGCAGAACATTATCCAGTGGTTGTAGCCTATGAAGCTTTATTATATATCTATGATTATTCGTCCAAAACGCAGCAATATGAGTGGGTGAAGACGGTACCGGACGATTTATATATTCCAGATGAATGCCTTGCTGCTATGCCGGTGCATCATATGAACGGACGAATGTGTGCGATCGTAACGGATACAGCGTTCAAAGATCTGGAACAGAAAGTTTATCTGTTCCACGAATATGTTCATTGTTATGTATATGAGAAATATGATGAACGGATCGTCAACCGTCTCAAGATTAAGCATAAAATGGACGAACTGAAGCGCGTGACATGGGAACTGGATTATGATTTTCCGTATGAAGATGAAATTGTTGTGGAGCGGATTAACTCATTGTTGACTGCTTTGAAGAGTAAAGACCTGACACTAGTACACACGGCTAGAAAGGCGTTGTTCACTTCATTAAATGAAGAACAAGCCGAGTATTGGAGCTGGTTGGAGTGGAACGAGGGTTACGCGCGTTATATTGAGAATCTGATTCGGGCAAAATTTGGACAGGAAAGCAATCATTTTGGAGACACAGCTCCGTTTAACCGCTTGATGTTCTATGAATGTGGGTCGGAATACATTAGTCTGCTTGTGAAGGAGCACCCGGAGTACCATACGGATCTGGAGCAGCTGTTTGACCGGATGCAATTGGAGAGAACACAAGGTTAATTACGTAATTACGATGAAAAAAGGTGGAACATAGCGGAGGTCACTATTCACGTGATCTGTACGTTGCACCAGTAGCCTATATCATTTTTCTAAGTATAGTAGAATACTTCCCGATAAAAGGAGATTAACTCTATGCCGTTACCTATGGTTCATCTCAATATTGCTAATCTGATTGCAAACTCGCTGCAAATGCAGGCTGATCGAGGTCCATTCTATCTGGGGAATATCGCCCCGGATTCCATACATATGCGCGAAGGTACAACCAGAGATGATAAGGAATACACCCATTTTAACCCGAAAGATCATGGAGATTACGTTGGTGAACTGAAGGATCTCTACTCAAGCTATATGCAACAACTTACCGATGAAGGATGGAAGTGGTTTGTGCGAGGATACTTTATGCATGTGCTGACAGACTATTACTGGTTTCGTAGTGTGCATCCTGAATTCGTCGAACGGGTCAACGAGGTAGATCAATATACAGGCAGTAGCAGATCGAAGGATGAACTAGCGCGTTTATATTACCAGGAGACGGACCAGATCGATTTTAATCTCTATCAAGGTTCAAGTTGGAGCGAAGAGGTATGGCAGGTGCTCAACAGTTCACCGGGTTATGACATGACGGATCGTTTAACTGCTGATGAGATTGTACGCTGGCGGGACCACACGTTTTCTTTTCTTAATGGGGAAGAACCGGGAATTACTCCTGAGTTCATCACGGGTGAGAGAGTTCAGGTATTTGTGGAAGAGACCGTAGATCGACTGACCGCTTTGTTGTCTTCATGGGACCCGGAGTTACGTAACTGGATATGACTATAGATGGTTAGTGAAGTTGAGTCACTAGATGCTGTATTTATTACTTCTCTACTAATTACTTGTCTATTTAATAATAAGTTAGGGAGGCATGCAGTATGGTGAAATATGTAGGAGTGTTGCTCGTATTTGTCATTGCCACGTTCATTGCAGGGTGCAACAAACCGAATGAATCGAACGCGGAAGAAGGGCTTCCTGTACTGATCACTTTAACGTGTAATCCCAACCTCGGCTTGGAACCATGCCAAGATGTTGAGTTTGATCGACCTGACGAGATTCGAATTATGATGGAGGCCATACATAAGACAGAGCGTATGCAGGGCATTCTTGATTATGGTACAGAGTACGTCATGAGCATAACAAATGCGGACAGCTCGATAACACGGTATGATTTTTCATTAGGAATGGATCCCGAGATGCAAGGCCTGTTAGTCAACCATGAAGACACGAACATTGGATATAGCATATCCCTTGAGGATTCGAATCAACTAAGAAGACTGATCCAGCGACGTACAGATTAAGAAGGTATATGGAACGGAGAAGAACCTGTGGATGACAAAATTACCATTGAACCTTTAACGCAATCAGATGCAGATGGAGCGTATCAGGTGTTCGAGACAACCATTCCTGCAGCATTTGATCAGGAGGGAATAGGCTCGCTTCTGGATGATATTCAGGGCGAAATAGCACAGAAAAAAGCGATGATTCACGAGGAATTGCATGCAAAGGACAACATAGAAGCAAATGTATTTTTCCTCGTCGCCAAAATGGGAGATGTTATTGTAGGCACTATCTCGTATGGACCGTGTGGTAAGGAGATTCGAGAATGTACAGAGGGCCGGCTGAATGATATCGGAGAACTGGGTAGCCTGTATGTGTTGCCCGAGGTTCAAGGACAGGGGGTTGGTTCGGCGCTCATTCTTGCACTGGTTACTGAACTGCAACGGTTGGGAATCCAGCAATTCTGCCTGGATAGCGGTTACCAGATCGCACAGAAGAAGTGGCAACGCAAATTCGGTGAACCCTATGTCGTGGCAAAGAACTACTGTGGCGAAGGAACAGATCATATGGTTTGGCTGTGTGAAGTACAGGATTTTATACTAAAATGAAACGTACAAAAGAGATGACGACCTGTATTGTATAGGGGTCATCTCTTTATCTTTTTGCATCGATCGTGAACGATTGTTCGTACAGTGTACCATGTGTGTTTTTATGTACCCGAGGAAAAAAGGAGTGAACATATGTCAATCCAGTGGAATACACCCGAGCAACGGCTGTCCCCTCATGCGGTAAACTTGTGGAGAATTAGCGCCATCATATGGAATGTGATAGGCTTTCTAATTCTTGCCGTACTGTTAATACTCGACTCCATCTATGGATGGAAGACGTGGATTGGTTGGATTTTGTGGGGCGTCACGGCCATATCTGTACTATATGCGGTGTGGGATATTTTCATCCAGCCGTCATGGTTATACAAGCATTGGTACTATGATGTGAATGAGGAGTTCCTGCAATTGAAGCGTGGGGCGCTAACCAAGGTACACCAGATCATCCCCATGGCGAAAGTGCAATCGGTTACAACAAATCAGGGACCTTTGATGCGAAAATATGGACTCTATTCCGTATCGGTTGGCACGATGGGTTCATCACATGAAATCCCCGCCTTGCCAGAGGAAGTTGCGCTTGCACTTCGTCATCAGATTGCGTCCTATGCGCGGATTAATGAGGTGGATGAATGATCGATATGAAGCGACATCATCCATTAACCATGCTGTGGAGTCTGTGGAAACTGGTGAAGAATTCGTTCGCCATCATCCTGTTTTTGTTTGTCTTCCGTCAGGGCTCAGAGTCCCAATGGCTCTTCTATGGAAGAATCGCCTTTTATGCAGGGATTTCCATCGGCATCGTGTCGATCATCTGGAAGTGGTTCACTTCTCGTTACACAGCAGACGATAAGGCCTTTCACATCTACAGTGGTGTGTTCAACCGTACTCGAAGAACGATACCGTATACCAAGGTCCAGAACGTGAACCGACATACGACGCTGTTTCATCGGTTGTTCCGCGTGACGTCGATTCGATTCGAGACCGGAATCAAGGGAGAAGATGCTACCTTCCAGTTACACGTTGTTTCACTTTCCGAAGCGGAGCAGTTGGAGAAGATTGTAGCGGGTTATCTGGCAGAAGATGCAGAAACAGTAGGAGCAACAGAGGAACGTGATACGTTGGATGCAGTTCAGGATATGGAAGAGGGAGAGACGCAATCCGCCCCTGTTATAACTGATGAAGCCATGCCTCTACCTGCAAAAGAAAAACAGGAACGGATTGTTCATTATCATTCCACCCGCAAGGACATATTCAAAGCATCCTTTACCTCGCTCAGCTTTCTCGTACTGATTCCGGTCCTGGCTACGCTCTATTCCTGGGTGAAGGACTTCTTCCCTGATGAAGAAGTAACGGAAAGTTTGTTATTAACCTGGCTTGATTCCTGGTGGATTGCCAGTTTGATGATTTTGGTTTTATTGATCATATCTATTGCTCTGGGCATAGTCAGAACCTTCGTGAAGTATGGAAACTTCCAGATCACCTCGGATGCCAAGCGGATCTATATCTCGAAGGGCATGATGGAGCAAACGTCATTTTCAATCCTGAAAGAACGCGTTCAGGCCGTGAAAATCACTCAGTCACCGATGAAAAGGCTGCTTGGACTGGCGGAAGTAGAACTGACCACTGCAGGTAGTCTGGGAGAATCCGAGCAGGAGGTGAACTCGCTCTATCCCTTCTTGCCTGTGAAGCAAGCCTATACCCTGATTGAGGAGATCCTGCCATCCTATCGGGTTACGCAAGAGATGGAAAAACTTCCACGAATATCACTATGGCTGCGCCTGCTCAAACCAAGCTGGGGATGGATTATGATCACGGGTTTATTGTGGTATTTCAAACCAGTGGTGTTTGGGCAGAAACATGCCTGGTTGATGATTTCCGCGATTCTGCTTGTGTGGATTGCAACATGCAGAGTGATGGACTTTTTCCATACCCGATACATTCTGCATCAGAATTTCATTCAACTTCGAACCGGTGCACTTACTTCAACACTCTTCATCTCCAAACGTGAGAAAGTCATTGAAGTGCAGATCACCCGTAATGTGTTACAGCGTTGGTTCGGTGTGGCTTCCATTCATACGGTAAACCGCGCCAAACCTGTTCTGCATCATCGGGCACATGACATTCCCCTGAATACGGCGGAATCATTTCAATCATGGTACATGGGACGTACCCAAGATGTTCAGACCCGTTAACGCAAGAGCAAGGCAGGAAGACCACATTAGGTTATTCTGTACTTGCTCTTTTTACTTGAAGTCCCAGGAAGCAGATTAGAGGAGGAAGGTCATTTTGATGAAAGCTGTGTTCTTTGATGTAGACGGTACATTGCTGAGCGAGATAGATCGGAGTTTATCACCGCGTACAGCAGAGTCGATCCGGGAATTGATTCGTAAAGGCGTTCAAGTCGTACTTGTCACAGGCAGGCCCTATAATTTATGCGAAGAATTCAGAAATCTCGGAATCGATACGATCATTTCGGCTAATGGGGCATTGATCAAAGCAGGTGATGAAGTGATACATAAGTCTGTACTTTCAGCACAGATGGTTAGAGCATTCAGTGAGTTTGCCGAGTTGCAAGGGCATAGTATTTCATATTTTACAGAGTCATTTGAGACGAACGGGTTGTGTACAGCAGATGGTCGTGTTTCTGAGGCCTTAAGAGATACGCTTGGACTCATGGATTTTCCGCAGAAAATCAGCACGTTGGAACAGGACGTATATTGTATTTGCTTATATGCGGATGAGGCGGAGACGGATAAATTCCAGTCCAGATTTCCTTTCTTACGATTCGTGAGATTCCATCCGTATGTAGTGAATGTGCTGGAAGCGAGCGAAGTCAGCAAATCTATAGCCGCAGAGAAAGTTCTCGACTACCTGAAGATATCCAGAGAGGATACAATGGCCTTTGGCGATGGGGAGAATGATGTGGATCTGCTAGATTATGCGGGAATCGGAATTGGGATGGGAAATGGCGGAGAACGAATTAAACAAAGCGCCGATTATGTCACCCTGCGGGCAAGTGAAGATGGGGTCACCTATGCATTGAAGCAATATAAGATTTTATGAGAATGGATCGGCTAAAAAGATGAAGGATATCCAAAATGTGGATTTTCATGTAGAATGATATAGCATGTATTAAGCCCTAAAGCATAGGGTGTTGATCGAAGGGTGACTTATGAAAAAGGTTGTTATCGTAATTCTGTCTCTTGTTGTACTTGTTGGTGTATCCTCTTCCGCTTATGCTCATCCAGGCAGACTGGACAAGAACGGTGGACATAACTGTTCAGCCAAATCCAAGCAAAAGGGTCTGTGCACGGGTTATCACTATCACAAAAAGAAAAAATGAGAATGAGCTGTACAAGATAAACCCGGCCATCATTCAATGTATGGTTGGGTTTTGCATGTGTACCATTGATTTAACATGTTGGAGGCGGTTACACCATGCGGATTCAGGAGATATCGGTATGGAATCATGACGAATTAGTGCCGGTGCTGGCCGAAAGCTCCAGTGAGGGGTTCAGACATATCGAGCGATTAATCCATGAATATGAGACAGGAATCAATACATTTGAGCAAGAAGATGAAGCGCTTTTTGAATGCAGAATGCACAATAAGGTGGTTGGGATCTGCGGTTTGAACAGAGATCCTTATTCTGAAATGATTGATACCGGAAGAATTCGCAGACTTTATGTGATGAGAGAATTTCGAAGACATGGGGTTGGGCGCAGGCTGATGGATGCGGTTATTCAAAAAGCGGAAAAACATTACGCTCGACTGGTTCTGTACACGGATCAACCGGTTGCCGGCTCTTTTTATCGCGACTTGGGATTTAGAGAAGTGACGAGTATGGAGAAGATAACACATGTACTGGAATTGGGGGAGAAGGAAGATGGATCATATTAAAGCCGTTATTTTTGATTTGGACAATACAATTCTGAACAGAACGATGACCTTTGACGGCTTCGCTCGGAGTTTGATTAAAACCTATTTTGCCCATCTTGAGTCCACGGAGGATATCCTCAAAAGAATCATTGAACTCGATGAAGATGGTTATAAGGACAAACCCTTTCTGTTCAACGAGTTGTTGCATGAACTGCCCTGGGCAGAGCATCCGCCACATGCAGAACTGATGGAGTTCTATGGCAGAGAGTATGTGCGAAGTTCAGTTCTGATGGAACAGGCGCGAGAAGTCGTTCAGCATCTGCGGGGGAAATACCAAACCGGGTTAATCACCAATGGGCAGACCGATATTCAGTATGGAAAAATCGATCAACTCGGTATCCGGGAGGATTACGACCATATTATTGTTTCAGAAGAGGCTGGAGTCAAAAAGCCCGATCCACGGATATTTCAGCTTGCGCTCGATCATTTCGGTCTAAGACCAGAGCAATGCATTTACATTGGCGATCATCCCGTGAACGATATTGAAGGAGCAGCAAGCGTAGGCATGAGCACCATCTGGATCAAGGTCAACCAGCCGTGGCAGGACAGCATTACGTCGGGTCCTTTACATACGATTGCACATCTAAGTGAGTTGAAGAAACTGCTTTAGAAGACGGTTATATAAATTGAATATAACATTTACACAAAACGGAGAAGACAGAAATAACCTAAGGAAGCGAAGCGTTCGCCTTTATCCCCGGATTTTTCCCCTTAGGAAAGGAATCAAAAAATCTGGGGATAACAGCGATCGGAAGGTTGTTCTGTCATCGGAGTGACTAGTGTAAATATTCTTTAGTTCAGTTTATATAGATAAAGACTACTATAATCACAGTCCGGAAAGCGAGGAACATACATATGGAGATTAGACAGATGGCTACAGCGTTTTTGAGCAATGGCTCAGACATGCTGATGATGAAGAAGGCGGGTAGCAGACTATTTGATTTTGAATTTTGGGGTAGCATTGGCGGGCATCTGGAACAAGGGGAACTGAACATACCCATGAGCGCCAGCTATCGGGAGATTGAAGAAGAGACCGGGTTCACGCAAGAGGATGTCGAACACTTTCGGCTTCGATATATTCTGTTGGAGGTTAACGGTGGTGAGATATGGCAGCAGTTTGTATATTTCGGAGAGACCACGCATCGACATTTTGTGCCCTCGGATGAAGGCGAGTTATTCTGGATACCATTGGATGAGGTGTTGGACTTACATTCGTCTATTCTGATCAAAGCAACGCTTAGGCACTATTTACAACATCCGGGAGCAGAAGATATATGGATTGGCAACGTTCAGAGCGGAACAGACCTAAAGGGTACTCCACAGGTAATATGGAACAGAATGCAAGAAACGATATCATTTGAGCCAAAGGGGGTTATCAATAATGTTGAATTATAGAATGGAAAGAAAAAAATGGAGATGGATAAATTACCTGCTGATCACTGTACTGATTGCTATCATTCTTCCGAGTAGTCATGTAGAGGCAGGCATCACGATTACAGTGAAAACGAAGGTCCAATATTACAAAGGACAGCCATACATACATCTAACAGGTGGAAATAAATCTGTGACGGATAAGCTGAACAAGACATTTAAACTTCACGCAGTGAAAGCAGCTCGCCTGGACAAAGAAGAAAAGAAATTAAACAAAAATTATTTCTACATTACCATGGCCAGTGTAAAATACAATGCAAAAGAAAAGTTATCTGTGGTATATGAAGATCATGTGTACACTGGCGGAGCACATGGAATGGATGCGACAAAATCATATAACTATGATTTAAGAACGGGGAAAGAACTGAAGCTAAGTGAGTATGTTAAAGATGATACTCAGATGGAGAAGGTAGAGAAATCAATTTCAAACAGTCTATTAGCCATGTATAATGCAGGAGATTCTATTTTTGAAGAAAATATATATGATTTTGAGCTTGATCAAACATCTGAATTCTTTTTATATGATAAAGGGATCGTCATCCGATTCTATCCTTATGAGGTTGCACCCTACGCTAAAGGGTTTGTTGATATCAAAGTCCCGTACAGTAAATTCAACCAATAGATCGTATGCAATAAAAGACATGATCCAGTTCGATGAGGTCATGTCTTTTTCTATATACAATCATTAAAATATTTTAAATAATTCTAATAACTGCGGCTCTATGTGTCTACATACCGTGTAATAGCTCAACCCATTCCAAGATGCAGGTTTTGTTATGAAACGTATTGCAAACATGTTTCAGGCCGACCGTAGCAGCGTGCACATGCTGCGGCAGCCTGAACGGACGCACCGGTATAACTTTGCATAGGGCAGAGGCGGTAGTTATGGGTTATTGGAAGAAGATGATTTCATCAGACTATGCTGTAATAATTCGATCTTTTGTTTTTCTGTTCCGATGTTCTATAGCTTCCTCATAATCCCCGATCAGTGTGTCAAAAATGTGCTCCCACGACCGTTGCTCAGCCAGCTTTCTGCCTTCCAGTCCCATCATCCGCAATTGGTTCCCGTGATTTCCCCAGAGACATATCTCCCGAATCAGTGCATCAGCCTGACCTGGCTCGAATAATACACCATTACGGTGGTGGGATACCAGATCCTTTACACCTCCGGCATTGGCCGCCACCACAGGAAGTCCGGAAGCCATCGCTTCCAGCACTACATTGCCAAATGTCTCCGTAGAGGAAGGAAACACAAACAGATCTGCCGAAGCATACATAACAGCAAGTTCTTCGCCATGCATATATCCTGTAAAGGTGACATTGGGTGGGGATTGCAGACGCATTTTGGGAAGAGATGGGCCGTCGCCAACGATAATCCAGTGTACACGGGACTGCATTTCCTGGGGCAACAGCTGCATGGTAGTTGTGAGCGTAGCGATGTCTTTTTCCGGGGCAATGCGACCAACGTAGAGTAGAATAAGGGGAGCGGTGATGTGGTATCGTTCACGGATATCCGAGCTGCGTTTATCAGGGGAGTACAGGTTACAATCAATCCCGCGAGACCAAAGTTTCAGACGCTGAATGCCTTGGGTTTGCAGGGTGTTTAACGTTTCCTGCGATGGAGTTAGGGTTGCATCACAGGCGCGGTGGAACCATTGGATATATTTCCAGTAGAGAGGAATCATACTTTTCAACCGGTAATATTCGAGATAACGATCGAAGTGGGTATGGTAGGAGACAACATGCGGAAGATGATGTTTAAGCGCATACCTCAGACCAAGCAGCCCCATATTAAAAGGTGTGGCGATATGCAGCAGATCGGGTTGAAAGGTTTGTAGCTGCTTGTGCGTGTCTGCTCTGTTGGGTAGAGCAATGCGGCATTCGGGATACAGAAAAAAAGGGATATTGGCAACCGATCTGACTTGAGTCTCATGGCTTCCTTCAATGACGGAGTTCGGAGTAAACAGCAGATGTTCAATTCTTCTGCGGTTCAGATGGTTACTTAAGCGGTGGAGCGTGCCAGCAACACCATTGGTTTCCGGAAGATAGGTGTCTGTGAACAAGACTAGGCGCATCATTACCCCTCCCAAGACTCGTGATGCCAAGATCATAACAGCGGAACATTTTCCAGAGGTCAAGTGCACGTTAACTTGACGATATTCCCTGTAAAATGACTTCGGTACGAACATGTAAACTTCCATAAGTTCAACTTGTATAGCGTATTCTGCTATGATGTAATAACGTGTCGGCGTATATATAGATAGAGATACAGGAGGCAGAGAAAGATGAACAAGTTACAAGAAGAATTGCAGGAGTTGTTACCACTCGATCAGCTTGAAGAGATGTCAGGTGAAGAAGTGGTGGGGAGTGTTGCCATGGACCTTTACCGGGCTGAATTTGCGACAATTCGAGAAAGTGGGCAGGAACTTCCGCAAGTATTGCGAGATATCATTCTGATCACCGATCTCGATACCGAGCTGTCCATGAACGGGATGACCGGTTTCCTTGAGAATGCCAGCGGGCAGTACCTGGGTGAGACGATAACAGCTATGGAGCGGATCGGCAATGATGCAGATGCCGTGATCTTGAAGAAGATAGAGCAGATGTTGTCCGAAAGCGGCGTAACGCACGGGCAATTACGAGATAATGTGAATGGGCTGTCCGAGAACGACATCACGACAAGCCTGCAAACACACGGGGAACAGATTCATGAGGTATTACAGCAGATTGAACTGGAAGCCGCGAATTTGAGCATGCAATCGGATAACGAAGAAAGCTTCGACTTGCTGTATCAGTATGTGGATGAAAATAAAGATCGTCTAAAACAGGAGATGCAGCACATCTTGTCCAATTAAATGGAAAGAGACTTCGTATAAAGCAATCCTTCACAACCATAATTGAGGAGGTAAATGACAAGCATGAACAAACGATTAGCAATGGAATCCGTTCTGGTTACCCTGTTATTCATCATCGGTTTTGCAGCTTGGAATGTCGTCCAAGGTATGATCATGACTATGAATTACGTACCTGATCTGACAAACACCGCTACCTACGGTAACCCATTACAATCCAAAGTTGCTTTTGGAACTATTGTTCGGTGGGATACAACATCCATGATCATGGCTGTTGCCGGATTCGTTTTGCTCGCCGCAGCATATTACGGGCTTCGATCAGGAATGCAGCGTTGGACACAGCGTTCTTGAAGTATTGTCCATATAGGACCTGTTCCTTACGCTGCTTTCGCAGCACATGAATTAAAACTCAATGACACGGCCCTGAGTCTATTAGACTCAGGGTTTTTGCTATGGCTAATGTTTTTCCGCTTCGAAGGGGAAATTTTCTAGATCCAAGGTCCAGGCAGAATCCGTTACAATGATCTTGTAAGCGCTTATTGTTTTGGATAGAGAGAGGAGGAGAGACAGAGATCATGATTACAACCAATCAGATTTATCTCGATCAGACATGGCATAGCAAAGAGGACGTATTTAATTTTATATCTGCGGAGGCAGAGCGTTACGGCATCACTACAAACCGTGCGCAACTTGCGGCTGATCTGTGGGAACGCGAACGTGTCTACTCCACCGGACTTCAGGATCACTTTGCGATTCCCCATACCCAGAGTGAAGTTGTAACACGTCCGGCAGTGATGGTCATTCGATTACGGGAGCCCATAGATTGGGAATCTCATGACGGCAAGCCGGTAAAATATATTTTTGCCATCCTTGTGCCTAAAGGTCATGTAGACGTATCCCATCTGCAAATCATCTCTTCACTTGCGACCTTATTGCTGGAAGATTCATTCAAAGAGGCCATCGCAGAAGCGGTGCAGCCGGAAGATGTATATACGTTGCTTCATCAATATACGGAAGGACTGGTGTCATAATGAAAATCGTAGGTGTAACGTCATGTATTGCAGGTCTCGCTCATACTCCGATGGCGGCCAAAGCATTGGAGAAAGCAGCTCAGCAACTGGGATATGAGATTAAAGTGGAACAGCAGGGAGCCATGGGGCAAGTCAACAAGCTGACGGAAGAAGATATTGCTGCAGCGAATTTTGTCCTGATTGCAGCGGATCAAACGGTGAAGGACATGGATCGGTTTGGCGATAAAAAAGTCGTACGTGTCAAAATTGGTCATGCCGTAAGTCAGGCAGAAGCGGTATTAAGCAAAGCCGTCGAGGCTGTGAACGCACAAGCTTAACCCCACCTTCCACATGAGGAGAGAGTACGATGAGAAAATGGTTTGGTGAAGCAAAAACACATCTAATGACAGGTATCTCCTATCTGCTGCCGGTCATTATCGCGGGTTCCCTGGTCGTTGCCATCTGTAAAATTATCGCACTAACGATGGGCATTACTGATCTTGATCCGTACAAAGATGGAAGCGGATTCTTGCATATTTTATATCTCGTGCAAAATGTAGGGTGGAGCGGCATCGGACTATTAACGATTGTCCTGTCCGGTTACATCGCGTACTCCATTGCCGACAAACCTGCGCTGGCCGCAGGTCTGATCGGTGGGGTGCTGGCACAGCAGACTAACGCCGGTTTCCTCGGCGCGTTGATCTCCGGTTTTTTTGCCGGATACATCACCTTGTGGGTTAAAAACAAAGTTAAGATTACAGGTCCGGCCGCTGGCTCGGTACCGTTAATCATTTTGCCGCTGATTACCGTAGGTTTAACCGGATTTTTGATGGCAGTCATTCTGGGTGGCCCACTGGGCGCACTGAATGAATATCTCATTGCTTGGGTTCAAAATATGAGCCAGAGCGGAACAAATACCGTTCTACTTGCGATTATTCTGGGAGCGATGATCGGATTTGATCTCGGCGGACCCGTCAACAAAGCGGCATGGATGGCAGGCAATGCCCTGTTCCTGTCTGGTGTCTATCTGCCGAATATTTTCATTAACATTGCCATCTGCATTCCACCACTTGGTTATGGCTTAGCAACATTGCTGATGAAGAAACGTTTTTCCAAAACCTATCAGGAAGCGGGCAAAGGTGCAGTGATTATGGGTGTGATCGGTATCACGGAAGGTGCAATTCCGTTCACACTGCGTAATCCTGCAAAGATGATTCTCGTCAACATGTTTGCCTGTGCAACGGGTGCTGCTCTGACTGCATTGTTGGGAGCACATATCATCATGCCACCAATCGGCGGCTTATATGGAGCTGTGTCAGTAGGTACCCCAATCGCGTACCTTGCCGGAGGAATAGTCGGCGCATTGATCGTGGCGGGGGGCACCATGCTGGTGAACTTCCGTGATGAAGAAGAGAAACAGCCTGCGAAGACTCAGGAAGCTTCGGTGAAGAAAAACGGGGAAGAAATCGAACTCGTTTTTGACTAAAAAAAGCATCTGGAGGGATATAGAGATATGAGTGAGAGCAATCGTACCAAAGTACATGTGATTCCACATACACACTGGGACCGGGAATGGTATTTTACGACCTCCCGTTCCAAAGTGTATCTCGTCAAACACGTCAAGGAAGTATTGAATGCACTGGAGAATATCGAAGGATTTCATTATTACCTGCTGGATGCACAGGGCTCGCTGCTGGATGATTACATCCGCTGGTGTCCAGAAGATGAGGAACGGATCCGCCAACTGGTTTCAGCCAAACGACTGATGACGGGACCCTGGTATACCCAGACGGATCAATTGGTGATTTCCAGTGAATCCATGGTCCGAAACCTGTATTATGGTATGAAAACAGCACAAAAGTACGGACATGCGATGAAGGTCGGTTATGTCCCGGATGCGTTTGGACAATCGGCACAGATGCCGCAGATCTATCGCGAGTTCGGCATTGAACGTTTCCTGTTCTGGAGAGGCGTATCAGATAATACGAATCCACATACCGAGTTTACGTGGGAAGGATCGGATGGCAGTCGTGTATTTGCTGTACAGATGCCATTTGGGTATTACTACGGCGGTAACATTCCGGAAAATGAAGAAGATCTGATCCCTTATCTGGAGAAACAGATTGGTTCGCTTGAACGGAAAGCCTCCACCAGGCATATCTATTTCCCCAATGGGTTTGATCAAGCTCCTGTCCGGTTAAACCTGCCGGAATTGATTGAACGCTTCAATGCGCTGGATACAGAACGCGAATATGTGATGAATGAACCGGAACGTTTTCTGGCGGAGATCGAAGCGGATAGTCAGGATCTGCCTGTACTTCGGGGTGAATTGATGGAAGCCAAGCACATGCGGATTCACAAGTCCATTTTTTCCACCCGTGCGGATCTCAAGCAACAGAATAACCGGATTGAGAATCTGATTGCTAACACGCTAGAACCGGTACTTGCGATTAGCCATTCTCTCGGACATGATTACCCGCATCGCATTGTGGAGGACATCTGGAAGCTGTTGTTTGAGAATGCGGCACATGACAGCATCGGTGGCTGTAACAGCGATACAACGAATCAGGACGTTGCGTTCCGTTACAAACAGGCCTACGATATCGCACTTAATTTGCTTGACCTGCATATGCGGATGATTGCTTCAACGATTCAGCAGGAGGAGACATTTGCGTTCACCCTGTTCAACACGCTACCGTATGTGCGAGGCGGGGTTACCGAGATCGAAGCTTATATTCCTGAAGAATCCTTTGTGATTCGGGATACGAAGGGACGCGAGCTGGCCTACACCATTGTAGAAAAAGCAGATCAGACCGATTATGTGCTTGGACAACACATTGACCTGAATCCAAGTCGCAAAGTGCATCTGCCGGAACGCGTATATCGCGCGAAGCTGCTGGTTGAATTGCAAGAAGTCCCGGCAATGGGTTACACCCAGATTGTGTTTGATTTCAGTCAGGGAACTGCACCTGTCATGGAGCGGCGTAACGGGGAAACGATTGAAAATGAACATTTCACCATTGCACTACAAGCGAATGGCACCTTGCAAATTACAGACAAGCGATCAGGCCGAGTGTATGCAGATCAAATGGTCTTTGAAGATAATGGGGATGACGGAGATTCCTACAATTATTCTCCACCCGAGCGGGACCTGATTGTTTCTTCGGCAGGTAGCCAGATGAGTGCGACTACTACCCAAACGTCCGTATCTCAGACACTATCCCTGCGTTTCACGTTAGATGTGCCCTACGATCTGGAAGAGCGCGCCGCAGGCATCACGTCGGGAGCATTGCCAATGCAAGTGGAGATATCTCTTCGCAAAGGAGAGAATCTGATCCGTTTCCACGTTCAGGTGCAGAATGAAGTGTTCAGCCACCGTCTGCGTGTCCTTTTTGATACAGGAATTGCTTCCGCCCTATCCATTGCAGATCAGCCTTTCGGTGTGATTGCTCGTCCAACCTCATTGCCAGAAGTGGAGGTATGGGAGCGCGAACAATGGCAGGAGAAACCAATCACCATTGAAGCGATGCAGAGTTATGCCGGGTTGAACAACGGTTCGCATGGTATGGCTGTGATGACGGAAGGTGTACGTGAGTATGAGATTGTTGGTGAGCAAATGGATACCATTGCCCTGACCTTGTTCCGTACCTTCGGTTTCATGGGTAAGGAGAATCTGTTGTATCGTCCTGGCCGGGCTTCCGGTGAGAAAATTGTAGCAACACCGGACGCGCAATTGCTTGGCGAGCTCTCCTTTACCTTTGGCCTGCATATCCAGACTTCTGGATTCGACGAAGCAAATGTAGCTCGTGCTGCGCGTGAATATTTGACACCGATCAGCAGTTATCAGCTGTGCGACTTCTTGAACGGACGACTGATCTTTGCTTTCCGAGATGAGGAACGTGTGCTGGAACCCGACTACAGCTTGATGTCGTTCAGCGACGATTCCAACGTGGTGTTAAGCAGCTTCAAGAAAGCAGAGCAGAGTGAGGGTTACATTGTACGTGTCTTCAATCCATATTTGGCACAGTCTGCAAACGTGAACATACACTTTAATCAGCCTGTACATGCAGAGCGTGTATCTCTTGCTGAACAACCACTGGAACCTCAGCAGAGGTTAACCGATGGAGAAGAGTTTGTTCGTTTGCCGGAGCTTGCACATTGCAAATTGATGACTGTACTTGTATCGATATAAAGTGAGCTTTAGTTTGACACAATCCTGATCAGAAGGGAGGTCGGATATCGGTATGATTTTTCCAACAAAACGGTTGAAAAAGCTGTTCCAACTCATTCATGGTGAAGGACAGGAACAGGCTTGGACGAGCCAAGCACTTGCAGACAAGCTGGAGGTAACCGTGCGTACCATTCGGGATGATCTGAAAAAGTTGGATCATATCCTAGAGGGGCATGGCGGGAGCCTGGAGTCCAAGCGTGGACGGGGATATTCCATTCGTGTGCATGATGCAAAGCGGTATGATGAGCTGTTGGAGGAACGACAGGATGATCGGCAAACAGGTGCGCCCGTACCTGGGTCACCGGATGAGCGTATCCGTTATGAATTGTTCAAGCTGCTTGGTGAACCGGGTCATATCAAGATGGAAGACCTCGCTGATCAGCTGTTTATAAGCCGTGCGACGATGAACAATGACCTGAAGATTATTCGTCAGATTCTGGAGAACTATCAGCTTCAGCTTCAGATCAAGCCAGGACATGGTGTGAAGGTCGTCGGAGACGAGCAAAGGTTCCGTTATTGCCTTGCCGAGTACGCCGATGCGCGAGATGAAGAACTGGGTCTCGAAGGAATGACTGCTGCACAGGAACGTTTGTTGTATCCAATTGAACCCGCGCATATCCGCGAGATCGTTATTCGCCATGTAGGCCAACAGGATGTTCGTATTGCAGATGTGGCACTGAAAGATCTGATTACGCATCTGGCGGTTATGGTATTGCGTATTAAGCAGGGACATGAACTGAAGCAATTCGAGAAAGTGGAGGCGAATGCTCAGGATCAGCAACTTGCGCAGCAGATTATTCAGGATCTGGAGTCGTTATATTCCATTCATTGTCCAGTCGGAGAGCGAGATTATCTGTTGCTTCATATTATTAGCAAAAAAATGACCGCTACCGATTGGAATGGACTTCAAAGTGACCCGTTATATGTTGCTGTACAGCAGATGCTAGGACATATCTATGATCGCTACACCTATGATCTGCGGGATGATGACCGCTTGCCGAATGATCTGTATGCCCATCTGAAACCCATGATTACTCGCTTGGAACATGGCATGAACATGCGGAATCCGCTGCTGGGACATATACGTAAATATTATCCACTCGCCTATGAGATTACGATCAGTGCAGTGAAACAGCTACAGACATATGTACCTCATGAAATCAATGACAGCGAGATTGGTTACCTGGCTCTCCACATTGGGGCAGCATTGGAACGTAAATATCAGATTCCTCATCGCAAACGGAAATCCGTATTGCTGGTCTGTGGATCAGGATATGGCACAGCCCGTATTCTTGAATCCAGATTGCGTTCTTTATTTGCCGAGTTGGAGGTCTCTCGTGTAGTTTCACTACGGGAGTACGAGGAGATGGGGAGTGTGCCCGAAGACTTGGTCATTTCCACGATTCGCTTACGGGAGTCCAAAGGCAAACCTTCGGCTGTCATTGCTGCGATTCCATCGGAACGCGATATGGCAACGATTACTCATCTGGTGCGAACTAGTGATGAGCAGGAGGAAATGACGCTGCTGCGTTACTTTGATCCGGACTTGTTCATGTTTCGGTCTGATCAGCCTGACAAAATGACACTTATGGCTGAGATGAGCGGAGCACTGTTGGAGAAGGGAATCGTGACGGAGCAGTTCTGGCCCGGTGTGCAGGAACGGGAAAAGATGGCTTCAACGGCGCTTGGAAGAGGCATGGCGATTCCGCACCCCATGGAGCTGAGTTCAACCCGTACGACCGTATCGGTATGTCTGCTCGAGAAGCCGATTCCGTGGGATGAGGAGAATGAAGTACATGCTATATTTATGTTGTCCATCTGCAAAGAGGATTACGAACAGGCGATGGGTATCTATGACCTGTTTGTAGAGTTGATTCGGCAGGAGGAACAGCTGGAAAGCCTGCGATCCTGCGGCAGCTTCGATGCCTTTGCCCAACTTGTATGCGAAACGTTGAGTCTGAAAAGTACCGAAGTGTATTAATATATATTCACTTATGGATTATTACACGGACACTCCGAGTACAGAACAACTTTCCGATCGCTGTTATCCCTAGATTTTTTGATTGCTCATATTAAAAAGGGAAAAACCGTCCTTCATCAGATTTGTCTGATAGAGGACGGTTTTTATTCGTTAACACAAACTATAGATTAGATATGTTTGGAAATGATTTCTTCCAGTCCTTGAGCGACAGAATGCGCCCCTCGCGCCAGATGTCTTTCATACAGATGCAGGCGGACAAAGCTCTCATCCGTACCCATGGCTTCGGAGAATATTCCACTGAGCCCACGAGACCGGCGATCGATCTGTAATAGCAGCTCCAGCGAATCGCCCATCGGATAGAACAGCACTTCCAACTCATCCAGATGCCCACGGAATTTGTTTGTTGGTACAAATTCAAATTCCTGTACAAATGGCAGATTGCCGCCCAGCTTTGGTGCGTAGTCATTGGTTACTTCACGCAGTTTGAAACCAAGGATATCAATTGCATCGAGCACGGTGTTCATGTCTTTACTAGGAACAACATGCAGTCTGTCCCGGTCTGAGGGGTCTACAGCACTTGAAATATCGAGGCCCGTCTCTACCCACACCTCTGCACGATGCAGTGTTATCGGCAGATTTTCTGGCAGGTCAAATGAGAAGTCTTTCTCCAATTTGGCTCCGGGCTGTAATGTGAAACCTTCGGTGAGCAAATATTTGGCTATAACGGCTGTTTCTTTTACTTTGCGATCATCGCGCTCCCGTATGTAATGGGTTTTAATTGAAAGATAGATTCGATCTACATTCTGTTCCACATCTCCACCTTCAATGTACACAACCCCCGAGATGATTCCTCCAGGAGTGACCTCTGGTGTATGCAATTCCGTATTTACTTTGGCTGCTCCAACACCTACACTGGCTAACATTTTCTTGAAAAATGACATGCGCTCAACCTCCAGATCAGATGGTTTACTATTTGGGGATAAATACGACTTCGACCTTAATACGGAAACTGGAAGAGAAGCGTTTCAAATTTTAGCAAAGATATATCGCATATCCAAACAGGAGAATCGACTTACCTATGTCGAATGTTTAAATAAAGGAATTTTTTGTCAGGAGGCGTAGCCGAGTGAACATAGAATTTTCAGAACAGAAATATGGTGAAACGGGTGTCAAAACCAGCTTCGAGCAGATGGCGAACGGGGAACAGAAATATAAAATGATAGCAGAAGATGGCAGTTATTATTGTAGAACCGTTGCCTCTTCCCACGGAGCATGGCAAAACAGTCATGTACATATCAATCTAACGGAGTTTTATGTGGTGCAAACCGGATGGATTGCGTATGCCAGTTATGGAGACGATCAGATGTTTTCGATTCGAGTGATGCGTGCAGGAGAGCACATCATTGTCCAACCTGGAGTCCACCATAATATATACATGTCTGCACATAGCGCGATACATACCATTAAGCATGGATTGAACACCTCCAGTGATTGGATGGCATCACCTGAGTTGGATAGGTTAACTCAATCTTTAACAGAGAAGAAGCTACTCCAGAAGTATGATTAACCAGAGGGGAGGATCAGACAGATGCGTAAAAGTACAATATTTTGGATTACGGGAATAGCGATAATTCTCTTGGTGACTCTGCTCATATACAGCTATGTAATTCCAAGTGTGAGTGCACAGGATGTTGTGATGGCAGGCACAATCAGGCAGATTGATACGGATGCAGTTGAGATAGAGTTAGAAATAACGCGAAAAAGAGAAGATAAGGATCAACATATGGTGTATCCCGTTGTCCCAGGATGGGAAGGGGTCACATTTACTGAAGAACAAGATGATGCGTGGTACATGCCTTCGTCTGTCGGCAGCTCCTATTTTGATCAAGTCATTCTGGAAAAGTATCTGAAGGCGCAGGGGAAAACCATGAAATCAGCTGATAATCTGATAGGATTTGCGATACCTGATGAGATAGGGAGTTACAAGTTGCGGTTAACGCTCAGATCTTTGGATGGAACGACTCAGCCGCTTGAGAATCCCATGGTGTATTATGTTCACAACGAACATTTGTTAGGGAAGGATCTAAGTTGGGTTACGGGTGAGAATCTGGAGATCAATAAGGAGTAATCAGAATGATGAATGTATATGAATCGAATGAAATCACCGTACGTTTCTTGGACACAGAAGATGAACGACATCTGGTGAAGTGGCTGTCAGACCCGGAAGTTCTTCAATACTATGAAGGGCGTGATCGGCCGCATGATTTGGAGCAAGTGAGAGAACATTTTTACAATCAGAAAGATGATGCTACTCGTTGTATCGTTGAGTATGGAGGACATCCGATTGGATACATTCAGTTCTATGAGCTTGAGGAAGAAGAACGAACGGAGTATGGTTATGGAGATACGGATGAAATCATCTATGGAACGGATCAGTTTATTGGTGAGGTAGACTACTGGAATAAAGGCATTGGTACACAGTTGATGCAATCCATGCTGGCTTATCTGATTAATGAAAAACAAGCCCGTAAAGTGGTTATGGACCCTCAATCCTGGAACTTGCGAGCGATATCCTGTTACGAGAAATGTGGTTTCCAAAAGATTAAACTGTTGGAGAAACATGAGCAGCATGAAGGACAGATGAGAGACTGTTGGCTTATGGAATATGCTCCTTAGATAATGTTAAAAGTTATTTGAATCATAGAAACAAGGAGGAATAATGGATGGATGAAAGATTTCCGATAGGACCATTTGTACACACGGGTGAAGTTACTTTGGCACAACGGGAGAAGTGGATTCATGACATTGCTGAGTTGCCTGAACGTGCACGAGAAGCGGTAAAGGGATTGAGTGAAGATCAATTAAGTCTGCCTTATCGAGAAGGTGGATGGATGCTCAAACAGGTCATTCACCACATGGCAGACAGCCATATGAACAGTATGATTCGTTTCAAGTTGGCCCTGACAGAGGATACACCAACGATTCGGCCTTATTATGAAGAACGCTGGGCTGAATTGAGTGATTCAAGAGACTTGGATGTTGAATTCTCGCTTCAGATTCTGGATGCCCTCCATCGTCGTTGGGTGTTTCTGTTAAACGCGCTGACAGATGCAGATTATGCCAAACAATTTTATCATCCCTCATCGGAAGAAACGACAAGACTGGATTATAATCTGGGCATGTATGCTTGGCATGGCAAACACCATGTTGCTCACATCACATCGCTTCGGGAGAGACTGGGAATATAGCAAGGAGAAATATCTTTTTAAGGAGGATTCATCATTGAGTGTACATATCAGACTATTAAATGAGAGCGATCCTGTAATCATATCAAAGGCGTTTCAGGAGCAGGGTTGGGGGAGATTCGCTGAGCAGTATCTTCGTTACTTGGCTGAACAACAGAATGGGGAGCGCGTAACCTTGGTAGCCGAGTTAAATGGAGAATTTGCCGGATACGTGAATGTATTGTGGTATTCCAGCTACCCGTCTTTCAGGGAACAAGGCATTCCCGAAATTAACGATTTTAATGTGCTGATGAAGTTCCAGCGCCAAGGTATTGGTTCACGGTTGATGGACCGAGCAGAGGAAGTTATTCTGGAACGAACGGATGTAGCAGGCATTGGTGTAGGTGTGTTTTCCGATTATGGCAAAGCGCAAGTTCTATATGCCCATCGCGGGTACATACCAGACGGTCACGGTGTACACAAACATGATCATTACATTCAGCCGGGTGAAGAAACGATTATGGACGACGATGTTGTACTTTATCTTACGAAGAAGTTAAAAGACGCGCAATAATTTTCATCATATATATACAGTGATGAAAGATGTCATGTATACTAGTTGTTAAATATCTGTTGTGTGTGACTGGCGTAAACGTGGAGTGAACCACGAGGAAGCACATATATTATATGCCGTACGCCTGGGCAAAGTGTTTGATCTTTTGATCAAACACTTTATTTATTATTCAGGGAACGAAAGGACAGGTGGCGGCAGCAGGTTTCCTAAAAGGAAAAAGGGCTACTACCAACTCATCTGCTTATGATTTATTGAATCCTTATTGTGCAGAAGTAATTTCAGCGCGTGTAGTGCGTGATGGTAATACGGTAACTGGTGCGGGGGTTACGGCTTCTATTGACCTGGGACTATACTTGGTCGAAATGTTAACGTCTACGGAGATCGTCCTTCAAGTTCAGCAAAAACTAGAGTATCCATATTATGAAGCCGGTAACTTAAAAGATGTCTACATGCACACTAAGAGGTAGGGGATAAAAAGATGACTATTCGCCTTTTTCAAGCGATTGATCAGCCAGCAGTGCTGAAAATGATGACGGATCATGATTTTCAATTTCCTTCGTTTATACGCGATCAGTATCCTACGCGCTGGGATTCATTTTTAAAAATGACGGATGAACGTATCAGTGCTTATTATGTCATGGTTGACGAAGCAGATGTTGTCATAGGTCATGCTGGTTATATCTTTCAGCCTACTGTTAACCGGTATGAAATCGTTGGCGTTGTTACAAGCAAATCACACCTTCGACAGGGAGTAGCACGTACACTAATTACAAAAATATGTATAAATATAGCTGAATTTGGCTGTAGTGATGTCATGCTTTACACACTTGATCATGAAGAAAATGAAGCAGCGCTTGTATTTTATGAACGAATGAATTTTCAAAAGGAAAGTATCGATATGAATTATTATACCTCGGGGTTTCATAGACTTTCACTTGTTAAAACACTATAAGTAACTTCAAAAAACTAATTGTAGTGGAAGCATAAAAATTGTACTTCAGTTTAAGTTGCATGTACTTGCAAAGAAAGATGATAAAAAAGCTGTCCTGCATGTTATACTCTATTGGAATTTGAGGAATGATAAGCAGGATGTTGAGAGATTAGATGATCAGAGGAGTGATTGATCCATGTTTAGCAAAGTCGGCCAAATTATGTTGTATGTCAATAATCAAGATGAATCACTGGCTTTTTGGACCGAAGTCGCAGGATTCCACATTGTGGATGAAGTAAACCTTGACGAGGGCATGAGATGGATTGAGATCGCGCCTACTCCAGATTCGCAGACGAGTATTATTCTCCATGACAAAGAGTTCGTCGAACGGATGTCGGCGGGTGTAAACCTGGGAACACCTTCGTTAATGTTCTTCACTGAAAATCTGGATAAATTATATGCCGACTTGGCTGGTAAACATGTAACGGTTGGAGAGATTGTTGAGATGCCAACGGGGCGTGTTTTCAACTTTGCTGATAATGAAGGAAATTACTTTGCAGTCTTGGAACGGGCGAAGTAAGTTACAACTCAAAACCTCTACGATTGTAAGCGATCGACATTCATGTCGGTCGTTTTTTTGTTGGGAAAAAGCTTCTGTTTTTAAGTAGAAAAGCACAAGAAAAATAGAGAACTACTGGGTAAAAATGTTATAATAGAGTGTGGATAATTCATTGAAAATGACGAGGAATGGATAGTCGGAAATGAAGGTTTGGATGGAGCATTGAAGGAGGAATGTGGTTGTGGAAAAGACGATTAAAAGTGTACAGGATCTATATGATATGCTCGATGCGGACTTCAGATCTGCCAAGCAATTTTGGGAACCTTTCTATGAGGATCGGAACAGACCAATCCCCTTTTTCCCAAACAAACCGGATGAGAATCTGGTAGCACATGTGAACGAAGGTGAGCTAAGCGGTGGCAAGGCACTGGAACTGGGGTGTGGCCCGGGCAGAAATGCGCTGTATCTAACCCGCCAAGGATATCAGGTAGATGCTTATGATCTTTCCGAGACAGCGATTGCCTGGGCTAAAGAGAGGGCGGCAGAAGAGCAACTGGATGTGCACTTTGAATGTCGCTCTGTGTTCGAATTGTCCCCAGAGCAAGAATATGATCTTGTCTACGACTCGGGTTGTCTGCATCATCTGTTACCACATCAGCGCATTCCCTACATAGAGATGGTCCACAATGCACTCCGGCCTGGAGGATACTTTGGAATGACTTGTTTTGCTCCTGGTTTTGGCGATATTGGTGGACCTGAGATCGTTATGAATGATTGGCAGGTGTATCAAGAGAAATCGATGCGAGGTGGTCTTGCATTCACGGAGGAGAAGCTTCGCTACATGCTGGAAGATGGCTTTGAATGTGTGGAGTTCCGTGCAATGAAGGCGATGGAGCAGCATGAACCGTGTTTTGGTGTACCTTTTCTGTGGGCCACGTTGTGGAGAAAGAAAGATTCATAAGCTTATATGGGGATATGATCGATTGAAAATAGAGGAGGAGTGGTATCGAAATGGGAACAGAAACAGGAAGAAGACACTTTATCATTACAGGCACATCCAAAGGGATCGGTTTACAACTTGCAGAGTTATTATTGGCTAAGGGAGACTACGTTTACGGTATTTCACGCGGGGGTTCGGATCTGTTGGAATCAGGCGAGGAATGGAGCGGGCGTTACCGCCATGTTCAGTATGACCTTGCCGACCTGAATGGGATCGATGATTTGATTACACGTATATTGGACCAAATACCTTCTCAGGAAGCTGAATTGATTGGACTTATTAATAACGCAGCGATGTTGGAACCTCTAAGACCTATCGATCAGTGCAGTGCGGCAGAGATAAGTCAAAGTCTCAACATCAGCCTCGCAGCGCCAATGATATTAAGTTCATCTTTTATTCAACAAACGAATCACCTGTCCGCTAGGCGTAAAATTGTCAATCTCTCATCGGGTTCGGGAAGTTATCCCGCGCCTTCAATGGCAGTGTACTGTACATCCAAGGCAGGCTTGAACATGTTTACCCAATGCGTATCTTTGGAACAAACGGGCCAACAGAGCCCTGTTGAGATTATTGCTTTTGATCCGGGGATGGTTGATACGGAATTACAGGCTGTTGCACGAGGCAAAAGTACAGAGGAGTTCGCCCTTGCAGGTATGTTCAATCAAGTATATGAAGCAGGACAATTAAGATCGCCACGAGACGTAGCGATGCAGTTGATCGAGCGGATGGACGAAAACAGTGATGCAAGCCATGTTATACACACCATTGAGAGCTAATGTGATATATGTATTTCGGATCGTTTTCTTTACGAAGTAAGGATACCTTTTGATATAAGCCCAACTTCCCTGTACACTGATAACAGCGATCGGAGCAATGATTCGTAGTCGTAACGGTGACCCTGTAACAACGGAGTCTAATTACTTATTCAACCTTAGAAGATCAGAAACGTGGTGAAGTCTCTTGTTTAAAATTATGCTCATTGAAGACGACGAATCATTATTCAATGAAATCAAGGAACGTTTGTCCCAATGGTCGTATGATGTGTATGGTGTGCAGGATTTTGGAAAGGTATTGCAGGAATACAGCGTAATTCAGCCGCAACTGGTCATTATTGATATTCAGTTACCCCAATATGACGGGTTCCACTGGTGCCGGATAATTCGTTCGCACTCAAATGTGCCGATTATCTTTTTGTCCTCACGGGATCATCCTGCGGATATGGTTATGTCCATGCATTTGGGTGCAGATGATTTTATCCAGAAGCCTTTTCACTTCGATGTATTGATTGCCAAGATTCAAGCGACTTTGCGGAGGGTGTACAACTATAATACAGAGCATATTGAACTTCGAACCTGGCGTGGTGCTGCTATTGAATATGTGAAAAATACGTTGACCTGCGGGGATGAATCTGTTCTGTTAACCAAAAATGAGATGTTCATCCTTAAAGTGCTGGTCGAGCACAAAAATCAGATTGTTACCCGTGAGGACCTCATCCGGAGCTTGTGGGATCACGAGCATTTCGTGAGTGACAACACGCTAACGGTTAACGTTAATCGGTTACGGAAGAAGCTTGAACCCATCGGCTTGGAGCGGTACATTGAAACCAAAGTAGGGCAGGGGTACATGGCAACGGAAGAGGCAGAAGCATGATCGGAAAGTACATACGAGAAAGGGCTAGTTGGTTATGGCTACTGGTAAGCATGCAACTTATTATTTTACTGGTGGCCTACCTGGACTCGTCCATTCCATTCCAATCTGTGGTGTATATCGTAGGACTGAATGTGGTGGTATGTCTTGTTTTTATCTGGGCGAGATACCTGAAAGAGACCCGTTTCTATAAAAAATTGAGCACCTGGGATCATACCTATGATCTGAGAGAACTCGAGATCGCCGAAAGTCCATATGAGCAGATTGTACATGAGGCCGTCAGTTCCCAGACACAGCGGTATCGTAAGGAGTCGTCACATCATTTTATCGCTCTGGAACAGGAGAAGGACGAGATGTTGTCCTGGATTCATGAGGTGAAGACCCCGCTGACTGCGTTGCAACTGATGATCGAGCGCTTGCCAGATGACAAGCTACAGAGCCAAATGACATATGAATGGTTACGAATTCATCAGTTGCTGGATCAGCAGCTTCATCAGAAGCGTATTCCGTTCATGCATAATGATCTGTTCATCGAAGAGACGGAACTTGAACCGGTATTGAATAGCGAGATACGAGCACTGAAATCGTGGTGCATTTCCAAAGGCATTGGCTTTGATATGTCTTTAATGGTATCGCGCGTGCTCACAGACAGCAAATGGTTAGGCTTCATCCTCCGGCAGTTGTTGAGCAATGCGGTGAAATATAGCGATTCATCGGATATCCTCATTGAAAGTCGGGAACAGGATGGACACATCATACTCATGATTCAGGATCACGGGCGAGGGATTGAGACTCAAGATCTGCCGCGTATATTTGATAAAGGATTTACGTCCACCCGAGGCAGAATGGATGGGGCGGCTACCGGGATGGGACTATATTTGGTTCGTCAGGTTGTCCAGACGCTTCATATGAGCATTCATGTAGAGTCTTCTCTTGGTGAGGGCACAACCGTCACACTTACTTTTCCGCGAAAAAACGACATGGTGCATCTTGCAGGCGTGTGACAACAATGTCACATGCTTTTTGGTTTTGTTCGGTGAATCACACGATAACACTGCACATTCCGCCTATGATATAGACATGAGCATTTTGCAGAAGATCTAAGAGGAGTGAGTGGGATATGTGGATACTGGAAGCCAAAAAAATTCATAAAGTCTATGGGAATAAACTGAATAAACAGGAAGTGCTGAAGGGGATTGATCTTGGGGTAAGTAAGGGAGAGTTTGTTGGTATTATGGGGCCTTCGGGTTCGGGTAAAACAACGCTGCTTAATGTACTTTCCTCCATTGATCGGGTGAGTCAGGGCACGATTGATATTGAAGGCAAGGAATTCACCGGAATGAAGGAGAAACAGCTGGCTGAGTTCCGCAAACATCATCTGGGCTTTATTTTTCAGGAATACAATCTGCTGGATACCCTTACGGTGAAGGAAAATGTATTATTACCGCTCTCGATTACGAGCATTCCAAAGCAGGAGGCACACCGGAAGTTTGAACAGATCGCACGTGAACTGGGAATCTACGAATTGAAAGACAAGTATCCATCTGAGATTTCAGGGGGTCAGAAGCAGCGGACTTCGGCAGCACGAGCATTTGTCCACGAGCCGAGTATCATTTTTGCGGATGAGCCGACAGGGGCGCTGGATTCCAAGTCCGCTTCGGATCTGCTCGGCAAGTTAAGTGATATGAACAGCGCACGAAAGGCGACCATTATTATGGTTACCCATGATCCGGTTGCCGCAAGTTATTGCAGCAGAGTGATTTTTATTCGAGACGGTCAGATCTACACCCAGTTGAATAAAGGAGACGAGTCACGGCAATCGTTCTTCAACGATATTATCAAAACCCAGGGCGTATTGGGTGGTGTACAGCAATGAGCTTGAATTATATTATCTTCCGCAATCTCAGGAAAAATCTAAAGAATTATTATCTCTATGTATTTGCGCTTGTGTTCAGTGTGGCCTTGTATTTTTCCTTTGTGACGTTACAGTATGATCCTTCCATGGATGAGGTGGCTGCTTCAACGAAAGGTGCGGCGGCTATAGGCGCATCTTCGGTACTGTTAATCGTCATTGTCGGCATCTTTTTGCTCTATGCCAATACGATCTTTATCAAGCGGCGTAGCAAAGAAATTGGATTATTTCAATTGATCGGACTGACGAAAGGCAGAATTTTTGGTATTTTGAGTGCGGAGAACAGTATTCTTTATTTTGGCTCCATGGCCATTGGTGTGTTAATTGGGTTTCTTGCGTCCAAGCTTGTATTGATGATATTGTTCAAAATTCTCGGTGTGGACGCGATTACGAGATTGTATTTCTCTCCGATGGCACTGATGCAAACGGTGATTGTCTTTACGATTATGTATTTGCTCATCATGCTGATGAACTACACCTTTATCAAGAGACAGAGCATTCTCTCGCTCTTTCGGGTGTCTGCCACTTCGGAGCAGCAGGTGCAGAAGATGTCGTTTGGACAGATGATTATTGGCGTCTTGGGTATTGCCCTGATTGTGTATGGATACTTCATGTCTGCACGGTTGTTCAGCGGTGAGGCAATGGATATGCAGCAGTTGATGTATACAATGATCCTGATTCTGTTCTCGGTCATACTGGGGACATACCTGTTCTATAAGGGTTCGGTAAGTTTTATTTTTAATCTGATTCGCAAAAGTAAAAATGGCTACCTATCCATTCATGAGGTGTTGTCTTTATCTTCAATCATGTTTCGCATGAAATCTAATGCATTGCTGCTCACGATTATTACAACCGTGTCGGCGCTTGCTATTGGCATGTTGTCACTCAGTTACATTTCGTATTACTCGGCAGAGGCGCAGGCCAAGGAAAGTTTGCCGGAGGATTTTTCTTTTGCTCAGGTGGATGTAAAAAATCGCTTTGTAGCGGAGTTGGATAACAAACAGATTCCATATGAAGAGAATCACAGAGAGCCGATTTATATTGAAATTGATGCTCAAGAAGTGATGGATGAGTCGATGACGGAAAAATACCTGTTCAGTAGTGTGGTGAGTGACAACATGGTAGATAACATTGATTTGCAAGCGGGTGAAGTGGTCTTCATGGGATATGGAAATGCCATTCAGCAGTTAATTTCCATTCAGGAGAAAGGTCCAATCGTCTTGCACGGGTTGAAACATACGCTGGCACAACAACTGATCGGAACAACCAAACGTGGAGTCCTTCCCGCGTATTATACTGGGGGCACACCTGTAGCGGTGGTAGATGAGACGGTATATCAGCAACTGAGGCAGGATATCGATCCCAAGCTGCAAAAATCCGAGTGGGCTGACTACTATGGTGTACGTATTGTGAACGAGGGGCAGGCTGAAGAGGCATATGCCATATATAAGGAGCAGGAGTTGGAAGCCCCAAGCTTCTCCCAGATTGAGTTCAGAAATAACCAGCGTACAACGATGGGACTGATTATGTTTATTGTTGGTTTCCTGGGGCTGACGTTCTTAATCACATCGGGATGTATCCTGTACTTTAAACAAATGAATGAGAGTGAAGAGGAGAAGGGCAATTATACCATTCTGCGAAAACTCGGATTTACGCAAGGCAATCTGTTGCGTGGAATTCAGATCAAGCAGTTGTTTAACTTTGGTATTCCACTCATCGTGGGATTGAGCCATAGTTACTTTGCCGTGAAATCAGGTTGGTTCTTCTTTGGTTCGGAACTGGCGACACCTACGGTCATTGTCATGATAGTCTATACATTGTTATATTCGATTTTTGGTCTGTTGTCTGTGTGGTACTATAAACGGGTGATTAAGGAAGCTTTGTAGAATTGGGATCTGGAGTATGCTGATATAGCAAAATAGCTTGAGTAAAGGGCGGCTGTAATGATTACAGACTGCTCTTTTTTCTTTTTCTAAGTATAATGCCTCATGAAAAAAAAGGATGATAATGGAATTGGGTCGAAATGATGATAGAGTCCATGCTTTTGATTCATGTAAAACGGTGAAACGAGGGGAGCGGAGTAGCGTGCCTGGAGTTCTATATGCATCGAAGAAAGAGTTAAGTGAGACGATTCGACGCACCTATGAATTGTTTGAGGGTGAATTCAATGACATCCATAACAGCGACAAAGATAAGTGGGTTGAAGGTGTGGATAAGACGCCTGCCCAGATGATCGCCTATCAGCTGGGATGGATGAACCTGGTGATGGATTGGGAGAGAAATGAACAGTTGGGACATGAAAGTCATATGCCGGCACCAGGATATAAATGGAACCAATTGGGGGCGTTAAATGAATCATTTTACGAAAAATATTCAAGTTATACGCTGGAGGAGCTGCGCTCTTTGTTTCGGGAGACAGAACAAAAGTGGCAGAACTGGATTGACTCCCTTAGTGAAGAGGAGTTATTTGTACAGGGGATAAGACAGTGGACGGGTACCAAGCCTGGGTGGGCTATGGTGAAGTGGATCCAGATTAATTCGGTAGCTCCTTTTAAATCCTTTCGGACCCGGATACGTAAATGGAAAAAAGGTCAGTTAGCCAACATGGATGAGAGGAGTGGAGATATCTAATGAATCTGGCAAATAAAATCACGTTGGCTAGAATCGCGTTGATTCCATTGTTTATGATCTGTTTTCTCAATCAGCAAAGCGTGATGATTGCACTAATTATTTTTGCAGTAGCGGCAGGCACGGATAAACTGGATGGATACGTGGCAAGAAAATATAATCAAATTACGAATCTGGGCAAGTTGCTTGATCCACTAGCGGACAAACTGTTGATTGCAGCGGCGCTGATCATGATGGTTCAGGAGAATATGATCAGTTCATGGATTGCTGTAATCATTATAGGACGTGAAATTGTGATTACAGCTTTACGAATGGTAGCCACAGAGCAGGGCATTGCTCTTGCAGCGGATCGATATGGCAAGATCAAAATGGTACTTCAGGTGGCAGCCATCATTGCCATTTTGTTGAACAATGTTCCGTTTAGTTTGCTGACTGAGGTGCGGGTTGATGTAATTTTATTGTGGCTGGCGGCAGGAGTTACGCTGTTATCGGGATTGAATTATATTGTAGTAAACTATAAGTTGCTACAGACAGGAAGATAGAAAGCTTCGATTGGATCATGGCTTCACAACGCAAATGGTACCCTGCATTCAACGTGCAGGGTCTATTTGTCGTTTGTTTCTGTTCAAAAATATGTGGGGCATAGCCGAGGTTCCTTGTATACTTAGAGTATCTGAATGTACATATAATGAATCGGAAAAAAGTGCACCATGGTGCTGATTCGGGAGGATCTCATGCAACAGGAACAGACCGCTGGTCTCCACGGGGACTGGCTTCAATTTATGATTTTAACAACCAAACTGGAACTTCCACCCTTGCCAGCAGATACAATGGACCGTCCACGGCTAAGTTTGCAACGCAAAGAATTGTTCCAATCCAAAGTCACTTTGTTGACTGCCCCGGCGGGTTCAGGGAAATCAACACTGTTAGGCAGCTGGGTGAGAAGTGAAGCTGTTCATGCAGCCTGTGTTTGCCTGGATGATAAAGATCAGGACCCGCTTCAGTTTTGGCTCTACATTATTCATGCACTGGATCGAGTGAGCAAGGAACTCTGCGGTGATGTACTGCCACATTTTTTGCAACGGTACCCGATAGACCCCAGATCAGCTTTGATTTTATTGTTGAACCGTGTTGCCCTGACCAATCAACATACGCTGCTCATTCTGGATGACTATCATGCAGTGACCCAGCCGGAGATTCATGAACAGATGCAATACTTTATTGAAAACCTTCCCCTAACCATTCATCTAGTCCTTTCTAGTCGAACATACCCTCCATTCAAGCTTGAAAAGCTGCGCCTGAGAGGTGAATTGAAGCAATTTACGCTTCAGGAACTGGCATTTACGCCAGAAGAGGGTATTGAGTTTTGCCAAGAGATCATGCAATTGGATATTGCCGGGGGAGATGCGCGTGGTTGGGTACAGCAGACGGAGGGGTGGGCTGCCGGATTGAAGCTGCTCGCTTTATCTCATGCATGGGGTGGAAACGCGATGCTCAGCCCCATGCATTCGATATCGTCACCTCTGTCTCGTGAAGATCATGGACCAACTAACGAGAGGACGATTTCGGATTACCTGCTTGAAGAGGTGTTCCAGCGTCAGTCACCGGAAATGCAGCAATTTCTGCTCCGAACAGCAATTACAAGAAGAATGAACAGCAGTTTATGTCAGGTATTAAGTGATATGCAGGAAGCCCCACAATTGTTAAGGCAATTGGAGAAGGAACATCTTTTTCTTGTTCCACTTGATCGGGAAGCACACTGGTATCGTTATCATCATTTGTTCTCTGCATTTCTAAAGCGTGAGCTGGATCGTTGTGGTACAGAAAAAGTAAATGAATTACATGCTCTTGCTGCACTGTGGTATGAGCAACAAGGATACCCGGCTGAAGCGCTGGATCATTATATTCTCGGACAACATATGCAGGATGCAGCGAGACTGCTGGAAGAGCTTTTTGCCCATTTTATTATGGGAGAGTGGTGGACGCTCCGGCGTTATTTTGATGTTTTGCCACTGGAGATCGTGAAATCACGTCCAAAATTATATATGTCGTACCTGTTCCTTGTTGCACGTGAAATGCCTTATGGACAGATGGTAAAGCAGCTGGATAAACTGGAACAAGTGATCCGGGTGCATCTTCAAGGGCAGCTGGAACCTGAGATCATCGGTTATTTGTTGCAAGTTATATGTGTGATGCGAGCATACATGGCCTATTTGAATAGAGATTTGGATGGGCTGGCTCATTATTTGGTGTCCTACATTGATCAGGGCTATCCTGATGATATTGCCTTTCAGTATATGGACTATGATCGGAGAGAGAGCATGCGCCTGCGCAGCTTTCATGGTGTTAATGGCTACCTGAGGCGTGGGGAAGCTTGCTTCGGAGCGATTACGGAACGTTGGTATGCTGAACATGCTTACGTAACGTCCTACTATGGTGTTGGATATGGTGAGATATTAATGGAACAGGATCAAATTGCAGAAGCGATCAGTTATGCGGACCGAGCGCTTGAAGTGGCTTTGCAGATCAAGGTGGCTGCGTTGCTCGTTCCAGCTTATGTACTCAAAGCCAGACTTGAACTTACACTGAGTCGACCTGAAGAAGGCTTGAAACTGCTTCAGCAGGTCTCAGGTTTATTATCTGGGAAGGATATGGAGTACTGGCAGCCAGCACTGGAAACACATCAATACCGAATTTTAATTGAAATGAGTCCGGTGGCCTCGGCCCAAACCATTCTGGCTAAGTCTGCAAACGAAGGAGATGTGGCTGCTGAGATCAGCTGTGATCAGTTCTTCCGTTCCATGGTTCGCATACGTGCGATGATCATCCTTGAGCAGTATGATTATGCACGAGAAGAACTGAGACGACTCCGTAAACAGGCTGAAGAACGGGACTTGCTTGCTGAACAGGTAGAGTGTGCTCTGTTAGAGTCAATCATGCTGCAAAAGCAGGGATTCACAGATGCCAGTGTTGTGGCGTTATCCCGTGCTCTGGTGCTGGGAGGACCCGAAGGATATATCCGTTCATTTGTTGCTGAAGGTGAACAGATGAAACAGTTGCTGCAGCACTATCTCTATCTGCGTCGTACAAAGGCGATACACGATGATGGTGTGAAAATGGCTTATGTGAAGCAGTTATTATCTGCTTTTGCAAGAGACAAACGATTGAGAGGCCCCTCATCTGCAGGGGAGGCAAAGCTGGTTACAAAGGAAGTGGGACTCAGCCCGATGGAGCAAAAAATATTCGGTCACATCGTTGAGGGCCTGACCAGCAAACAGATTGCTGCCGAGTTTGGCATCTCTCCCGGAACTGTTAATACACACATTCGCCGAGTGTTCGCGAAGCTGGGTGCGAGTAGTCGTACTCATGCTGTTCAAATTGCGGAGCAACGGGGATTATTATAATTTTGTGAAACAGTGTCTACTCTTTTGTAGACTGTTTGCAAGCTAAGGTCTCTCCTACAATGAAGATAATTAAATAACTCTGACGAGTCTTTGCTGATACCAGGGTTTATGTTCATGTGGGAGGTAGCGTTAAAAGATGTCAACACGAATATCCAAACGAAAAGTTTATACGAAAAATAAGATCCGTAAGGTCTCGCCTTATCTTGCAGCCCTTCTGTCTTTATCCGTCATTTCTGTTCCCGGGACAGTGCATGCAGCGATCGATGCAGTAAACATTCGTGACTTGCAGCAGGCAGCACCGTGGGCCAAGCAAGCCATTGAAAGGGCTGCCGAGCAACAGATGATTCTGGCGGACGAAGCAGGGAATTTCAACCCGAGCGCAACGTTAACAAGAGGGGACCTTGCGTACACGCTGGCTCAACTATTGGAGATGAACGTGCCGTCGTCCGTCCAGCTTCCAGATCAGTTATTCAGGGATCTGGATCGTAACGCTGAGCATGGTTCCTATATTCGTGCACTTCAATTAGCTGGAATTATGAATGGTTATCCGGATGGTACGTTTCGTCCTGCCGGTCTGGTAACAAGGGAAGAGCTGGCAACAACGATTATCCGGGCTCTGAAGGCTAAAGGGTATGATGAAACATTAAATTTGACCAAAGAGTTGTCATTTAAGGATACTTCCGACATCAGTGCCTGGGCTTTGCCAAGTGTACAACAGGCTGTTAAGTTGGGAATCTTGAAAGGGGACAATGGAAACTTTGCACCGAAGCGTTCTACTTCCAGACAGGAAATGGCCGTGATCGCATTACGCGCAACTGAAGTCATTCAAGCGCTTGATGAAGCTGCGAGTCAAGGGGGCACCAATCCGGAATCCAATCCTGATGAGCCAGGAAAGGTAACTGAGGTACAGGGTACAACTTCAGGCGGCAATAACGCAGGGAACGGTACAGGAAACGCAAACGGTAATTCCGGTGTGACACCAGGGAATGGAAATGGAAATGGAAGCACGGGTGGAGGAGGTGGATCTACGCCAACTACTCCGACGAATCCTTCCACTCCGTCCAATCCAGGTACGGGGAACAGGGCGCCACTGGTTATTAGTGGTGGTTTGCCTGATCAGGAACTTACACTAGATCATGCCGCATTGGACTTGAACGTCTCGACGTATTTTAGTGATCCAGATGGTGATGAATTGCAATTCAGTGTCATAGCCGGAGATGAAACCATTGTTTCCTCCACTGTGGTAGAAAAAGTGATTCGACTCGTTCCACAGGCTGCTGGAGAAACAACGCTGACGATCAAAGCAGTTGACGTCCAGGGCGCCAGTGTCACGGCACAACTCAAGGTTAAGGTACAGGCCAATACGATAAGTCGCCAATTTCCTGATCCACATTTGGCTGGAGCGATTGCTTATTGGTTGCAAAAGGATGTGGATGATCCACTGACCAAAGATGAATTGGTGGAAGCTCTCATTCAGACCAATGGAGGATTGTATGCGAGAAATGCTGGCATTTCCGATCTGACAGGAGTCGAGATATTCAAAGGATTAAATGTAACCGAAATTGATCTGTCCGGAAACGATATAAGCAAAGCGGATGCCTCTGGATTCGATCGTTTGAATTGGCTTGATTTATCCCGTAATGAACTGACGCAAATTAATGTGACAGGACTGGACCAGCTGGAGTATCTGAATCTCGCGAATAATCGACTTCCTTTATTGGATGTGAGTGGAATAGACTCCTTGCAAGAACTACATCTGAACAGTAATGAGCTTGTTCATCTACCGATTGGAGTTGTTGGGCTGTCTGATCTGCAATACTTGGATGTGAGTAACAATGCCATACCCCTGAGAGAAGAGCCTGATTTCGCTCTACACCAGACGTTGCTGCAACGTTTGGACATGTACGATTTTGATGATGCTCCCCCTGTACTGGTGGAGGCACCTGCGGGTAATACCGCTTATGTTCATGGAGATGAGATTGAGATCGACCTGTCCTTTATGTTTGAGGATGAAGATGACGCCAGGTCGACCCTAATCCTACTGGCTGACTCTCCTGATCCACAATTGGCAGATGTCAGAATGGTTGGACAGAAACTATACGTTACTGCACTGGGGACGAGTAGTGAGCCTCTTCGGATTGAGGTGAAGGCTACGGACCCTCTGGGCAGAGTTGGTGTAGGTCACGTGTACGTGGATCTGAGAGAAATAGAGTAGCGTATTTTAAAACAGCATATGTGAACAAATGCAAGTTCCATCAACGTGCCTTCCGCTATGGAAGGTGCGTTTTTTTATTTTTGTAAGGGATGACTTTATGTTAAAATATGCAAGAAATGAATGAGGCTGTGAGTAATGACGACAGGGGGGAAGAGGATGTCTCAAATAAATATTAATCCAAGTACTTCAGAGGATTCAGAGTATGTTCGCGAGCAACTTATCGCATTTAATGCTGCGCATGTGAGCGAGGAATTAAGGCATCGTTACGAAGAACTGAATTTTAATATCAAAAATGAGACGGGCGAGATTGTTGCAGGTGTGCTTAGTACACTTTGCTGGAACTGGCTGGAGGTTGATATTCTTTGGGTGGATTCTGAACAACGGCATCGGGGATATGGTTCACAGTTGTTGCTTGAAGTTGAGCGAATTGCGCGAGAGAAATCTTGTGATTTTGTTATGTTGAACACTTTCTCCTATCAAGCACCGGAATTTTACAAGAAACATGGCTACCAATTGATCACAACGATCGAGAATGCACCGACTGGACACAGTCATTATTATTTTAAAAAGGACCTCACTTAAGACAAAACATGCGAAATAGGACAAAATCAGGAGGGTTATAATGGTTACCATTAAAGGGATCGAACTTGAAGATTTACCGGCACTAAGCCAGCTATACAATGAGTTGATGGGAATGCCTACCAATGAACAGCAGATGAAAAAGATGTTTCATTACATACAGCAGAATGGCCATTATCATGTGCTTGGGGCATTCTACAATGGCAAACTGGTTGGGTCCGTTATGGGGATTGAGTGTATGGATCTGGTAGGGCCATGCAAACCGTTCATGGTTGTAGAGAATGTGATTGTATCGGATCAGGTACGCAGGCAGGGCATTGGGCAGAGGTTAATGCTCCAGATTGAGCGGATTGCGAAGGATCTGGGTTGTGGTTACATGATTCTGGTGTCTGGCGATCAGCGTAAGGAAGCACATATATTTTATGAGAAATTAGGTTTCAAGGATGAGAAGGTGCAGGGTTACCGAAAACACTTTAACTAAAGACGCATAAAAGAGAGAGGCAGTGGCTCTCTCTCTTTGTGATCTTACTTTACAATTACTCTTTCGAGTTAGACGAGTTGAATCTCATATATTGAGGTGGATGGACATTGTCGATCATGAGAATACCATCAAACTGCTCTTTTGGAACAAAGCTCTCTGGATATATGCCCCAGCTATAAGCAAATCGAGGTTCGAACATCCAGGCGTTCCCTGCCTCTCTTTTTTGATAACGAAGATCAAGGAAACTGTAGGGTGTATTTGTCGCAGACATGATAGCTTCAATTGAACCAGGCAACGCTGGTTCGACATTGTGAACTTCGCCTGCATTATCCGCTGTTTGTCCACTTGAAGCATATAACCCCAGAACATAGCTGATTTCTCTCAATTCCTCGGGGAAGATCTCTCCCATTAGTGGAACTGGATATGAAGAATCCATCACTTTGCTGTTTGCTTTACGTATATGATCGTTATGACCCCACACAATGAACTTTTCGTTCGGATATACTTCCGTAGCTAACCAGATCAGATTGTCATTCATGGCTTTATCCCGCCAAACAAGGGAGTCCAGAAATGCATCCATCTTCCCTTCCTCCAATTCAATCATGGAACGGATAGAAATTTCAATATACTCCTGAGCCAAACGAATTCGATCTTCGAGGCTTCGTTCCAGCAACTTGGATAGTTCCGGATGATTGGGATATTCTTGTTGCAGATAGGTTTGGTTCTCTTTGGATTGCAGTGATTTTAAAATATTTTTGTACGTTTGAATCATTTCCTGTTTCTTTGCACGGTAGGATTGAAGGTCAGCCCCGATATAAAACTCGGACAATTGTTTTTCTGTTTGTGCTAGTTGTTTGGCGAGTTTCTGATCTTTCAGCCAGTGACCATCAAGTAGGGGGGATTGCAGTTGCATGTCAAAACCCGTCAGAATTAATGGCTGTTCAGTTTGAGCACTCGTTTTGAGATAATCAAACAAGGGTAAAATTTCTTTGGACCACCAGACGCCGAAAATGGAGCTTTGCATTGTTTGCTCTGCGCTTTTTTGATTTATTATGGCGTTAGCTAGTGATGTATTAGAGAGACCGCTCTCAAAGGCGAGCACATTGTAGCCCATCTCTTTATGTAGAAACTGAATTAATCGGGTTTTAGCTAAGTTGAATTCTGCTACTCCGTGGGAACTTTCACCCAGAAATACGATTCGTTTATCCTGGAGCAGTGGTTTTAACATATCCAAGTCTGTAAAGCTATTACTCTCAATATCTTCATGAACAGGTGTAATACTCTTGATCCGGTAAGCATGTTCTCTGGCCCATTGTTTCCACAGTTTAATTTTTTCATCTGATGTTCTTGCTGTCTGTATTTCAGTCACATGACCCTGTATGGTCTCGATGGAAGATTGGGCATGGACTTGCCCTGTGGGGAACAACGTTGCAGTAGCCAAAATAACTGTGGTTAATGTAAGAGCGGCAACTCTTTTCCTTTTTCTGAAATGATACAAATAAATACCTCCTTTAATAGCGAATAAAATGAAAATGATTGAGATAAAGGCTATATATGGATTTAATTACACTATATTTAATATTAGTACTAATGTTGTATTTTTGCAAATGTTGGGACTTATCTAGTGAATTTAGGATGATAGGAGCAGGCCATATACACATATATATATATATATATGTGTGTGTGGAATTGGCTCTCTGTAGCTGGCCTATACTCCCCATATACGGGTTTCGTGTCTCAGAGTCAGAGTTCTGATAGAATGGATTAAATTAAACGAGTTAAAAAAAGTACATAGGAGGTTAACACAATCATGCGTATCGTAGATAACATTAAAGTCTGGGGGGAGCCGCTGGAGAACGCCGTAAGTCAGGCAGTGACTTGCTCGCAATATGGAGATGTATTGGGTGTGGCTCTGATGGCCGACCATCACAAAGGTTACTCACAGCCTATCGGTGGTGTTGTTGCTTATCGGAATATGATCAGTCCATCAGGGGTCGGATATGATATTGCCTGCGGCAACAAGGCTGTGCGCACAAATCTGATGTGGGAAGATATGCGGGATCAGATTGTAACAATTATGGATGACATCAATTCGACCATTTCTTTCGGCGTGGGTCGTAACAATCCAACACCCGTGGATCATGAACTGTTCGACGACACGAGCTGGAAGCTGTTTGATACCATTGAACCGGGATTAAACCATAAGCTGAAGACACTTGCACGCAACCAACTTGGAACCGTAGGCAGTGGTAATCATTTCGTGGATATTTTTGTAGAAGAGGTAACGGGAAAGGTGTGGATCGCAAATCATTTTGGCAGCCGCGGGTTTGGTCACAAAGTGGCGAGTGGGTTCCTTAACCTTGCCGCAGGGCGTCAGTTCAGTGGCAAAGCGCCGGGCGAATCGATGGATCAACCGCCTACGTTGTTTGACCTGAACAGCGAAATGGGTGATATGTATTGGGATGGAATGACTTTGGCGGGCAGATACGCCTATGCAGGACGTGATTATGTCATTGAACAGGTACTCGGAATTCTCGGGGCAAGTGCTGAATATGCCGTTCATAATCATCACAACTTTGCCTGGAAAGAACAACACATGGGTGAAGAGGTAGTTGTGGTCCGCAAAGGTGCAACGCCACTGGCACCCGGGCAACTCGGTTTTGTTGGAGGCAGTATGGGCGATATCTCGGTAATTGTGGAGGGAATCCACAGCGAGGAGAATACCGAGTCATTCCGCAGCACCGTACATGGGGCAGGGCGCACGATGAGCCGAACCCAGGCGGCTGGCAAAATGAATTACAAGCTGCGCACACGTATGGGCGGCGAGATTAGCGAAGCACAGATGCATGAGGCGATTCGTGCCTATGGTGTCGAGCTGCGGGGAGCGGGCACAGACGAAAGTCCGTTTGTTTATAAGAAACTGCAAGACGTGCTGAACGCACATGCGAATACGTTGAAAATCAACCATGTGCTGCGCCCAGTAGGCGTGGCCATGGCCGGAGGTAATGAATTCGATCCGTATAAAGATTAGTCATATATGTTCAACTGAACATTTACACGATAACGGAGAGGGCAGAAATAACTTGAAGAAGCGGAGCGTTCGCCTAAAAGCTTTCTAAAAGAAAGCTACATCGGAAGCATACGCTATCACCGGATTTCCCCTTTCAAAAAAAGGAATAAAAAAATCTGGGGATAACAGCGATCGGAAAGTTATTCTGCCATCGGAGTGCCAGTGTAAATATTCATTAGTTGAACTATATATAGAGAGAGGGTGAACTTCATGAGAAATTGTGCGATATATAGCTCTCAGTTTGACCTGGATCAGCTGTTTGAAGTGATTCAATCCATTTATCCTGAGGGGACGATTAAACGCCGGGAAGACAAGACTCATATTCAAGTGACTCAGAAGAAATGGTTCAGTAAAAAAACCAAAGGCTTTAATATCATGACCAGCCAGACGCATCCTGAGGAATTTACGACAATGATTCAGGGGATGCTTGGATTTTTGAGTCAGATTGAGGGACGCAATGCTTCGCTCCAGGAAAAGGTACTGATCAAATGTTCCACATTGAACATGGTGGTTGGTATTGAGACGGAAGAGGACATATCGGAAGAATTCTTCGGCGAGTTATTGCGATTGGCTGATGCTCTGGATGCTGTTATCTTCTGGGGAGGTGGATCTCTGCTGAACGCACAAGGCCAGTTGTTGCTGGATGTGAATGGAGAATCTGAGGTAGAGGATTACACGGTGACAGCGCACACCAGTTTCCTTGACGGTGACAGCCCCCAGTCGGAGTCTGGCATTCAACGTAAAGCGCGTTCAGAGCAACGGTTGACTGAACAAGGCATTCCGTATAATGCGAACTTGCCCGCAAGGGCCGGAGACGAGCACATCACGATTCGGAGTAAAGAGGAAGTTGCGCGCCGTGCGGTTGCCCTATGTCTTGCCGCGCTTAAGGGTGAGTGTCTGGGAGCAGGCGAAAGTGCGGATGATACCGCAGCACTGGTTCAGGAAGTGATCGACAAGTATGAGGCTGAATCCTTTTTCTCACCCGTAGAGAAGAGGTTTATCGACCAGCACGGAGCAGAGCAGCAGGAGATCATCTCCTTTTCCTGGGGATATGAAGCTTACCACGTAATGTTGTGGGCGCTTGGTTATGTGAAGGAATTGGGTGCACCAGCGGAGTTATGTAACGTAGGGAAGGATGTCGGTTATTTGCAACAGAAGGATAGTTTTACCGACTTTCTCTCCGATGCATCTCTGCGTAACAAGAGCGAGATTCTGGATGAAGCAGATCTGATCTACCGTTATAACTGGGTCTGTGTCGATAGTCGTGTGAATGACAAAACACCTCCCGCTGGACTGAATGGTGGAGTGGCTTATGAACGTCACCGTGCATTGAACTGGCTGATCTGTTATCTGGATCAGGCGTGGGATGATGTGCGTACAGATACGTAGAACGGGATGATGTGACGGCCTATTGTAATAGACAATAAATTACACAACATACAACAGTGCAAATACCCCTATAGCCGCACGAATACGGTTAAAGGGGTGTTTGGCGTGCTGTTCTGTGTGGACATAAGCTTTATTCCATATATGCTTTTATCCACTATGCCTGCCAAACTGTTCACGAATAATGACGTCAGCAAGAATTAATTTTTTCTCGACGTTGCTCTCTGGATTCGCAATGCGCCATAACATCTGATCCACTGCACGCGCACCGAGCAACTCCTTGTTCACGTTAACTGTGGCAAGTAATGGGATATTGTCGTATAGATTATCAAATCCCGTGACAACACACTGATCGGGTACACGAATACCCATACTCTCAAGGGCTTCTATGGTGTATAGCCCATAGAAATCATTCGCACATACAAACACTTCAGGCAGGTTAACCTCATTGATCACTGAAGTGAACGTCTGGCGGAACTCATCCAATGCCTGATTACTCAGCTCGGGAATCTGGTGTATCTCCATTCCATGGCCCATGAGCACAGAAGTATAAGCAATCCAGCGTTCATAGAAGCTATGAGCATCCCCGATATTGCCAACGAACTGGAATGTTTTGAAGCCCTTGCGGAGCAAATAGAGCATGATCTCGCGCATGGATGCAAAGTTATCGGTGAATATGCTGTCACTGTGAAAAACAGGGTCCAGATGATCCACCATCACAACCGGAATACTGAGACGTTTGATTTCAAGCAGAATCGGGGTCGAGATAGAGCCAACGGTAATGATTCCTCGAATGGCATCCGGGTTGAGCAGGGTAAATAGCTGGTCTGCTGAGGGTTCCGTTAAGGTCAGAATATTAATCCCTTTTTGGTTCAGCTTGGAAGAAATCCCGTTAAAGACGGGTCCCCAGTATACGGAATCTTGATTTTGGTACCGAACATTGGGAAACAAAATCAAGATGGTACCGCTTGAACGTGTGTTCTTCGGTTCTTGAAGTTCATGGTTGTTATACAGTTCACCAGACAACATGCTGTTATCTTTGAAATATCCAAGTTTGCCAGCGGCCTTGAGAATGACATCCCTCGTTTGATCGCTAACTCCTGATTTTCCAGACAAAGCTCTTGACACCGCGAATTTCGACAAACCCGTAAAATGTGCAATCTCCTGAATTGTTACCTTTGTCTTCATCATACCATCCTTACACTCGTAGTTCTGCCGTATTCCTTATTTGGAGCGATATCCAACTGATCCTAGTATAACATGATGTATTTCTCTTAATCTAATAACGGACAGAAGATTCAAAATGTTAGCGATGCACAGTATTTTAGGATGAACGTTCAACGTGACGGTAAGCATATTTTCAGATAGAATGACGAATTTTGTCTACTGAATTATTATTTTGTTATTTTATAAAAATAACAAAATAAACAAAGTTTGAATCATGGTTTTAATAAGTGTGTACTTAGATTTCAGGATGTTGAATAAGCTGTAATACGGGTGTATTACAGTTTTATCAGCATTTTATCAGAATAATTAGAAAATGTTAACAACAAAAATGTTGACGCTTACATTTTGCTGTGTTAAATTTTGTTTGTCAAAAACAAACAAGAAAATAACAAATGGTGGTGGTCGTTCATTTTCGATTGGTTGATGAATGGGGTTAACGATTTAGGGTGAACCATGATTGGTATACACATTCGGGGAGGTTGTTAAAATCATGATGAGAAGATGGAATGTTCTACCTCTGATGTTATTGGCCGTGATGCTTTTTGTATCCGCTTGCAGTGGTGGGGGGACAGCGCAGACGGGGACCGAAGCAGAGGGAACAACGAACTCAGGTAACAGCACCGAGGTCGCTGAGACAGAGAAAGAGGGCGGAGCGGAAGAAGCTGTGGTTAATGTGCCTGATCTGGGTGGGCGTGTCATCAAGGTCGCGGCCTGGTGGGACTTGAAACCGGCGGGAGAGACGGCCTCCGATAAGGCCAGGCTTGATAAAATTGCAGAGGTCGAGAAGAAATACAACGTAAAATTGGAGTTTGTTAACGTACCTTTTGAAGAATACATGAACAAATTCACAACGTCTGCACTGGCTGGCGAACCGTTCGCCGACATCGTTCAGATGGAGTACAAATCCGCACTACCTGCCATCCTCAAAGGGCAACTATTGCCCATCTCCGAATTCACTACACCTGAGAATAACATCAACCAAGAGGCTAATCTGATTGCAAAATATCCTGCCATTGCAGGCAACGAATACGCCTTCGAATCTCCAACCAGCATTGGTCTGGGACTTCACTATAACCGTGACTTGTTCAAAAAATTATCTTTGCCTGATCCGCAGGAACTGTATAACCAAGGCAAATGGGATTGGGACAAATTCATGGAACTTGCCAAACAGGCAACCAAAGATACCAATAACGACGGCAAAACTGACGTATACGGATTTTCTGGCTGGGCGCTTGATGTCGTTCGTCATTTTACCGCAGCCAATGGTGGAACGATCGTGGATGATACCAATAGCAAAGAAAGATTGTCCGATCCGAAAACGATTGAAGCTGCCGAATTCGTCAAACGCCTGTATAACGTGGAAAATGTCGTGAAGGTCAAAACCGGCGACAAAACCAATTGGGAGGAAAGCAATACGTTCAAAGATGGAGATGTAGCTCTGTTCACCGCTGCTGAATGGCAGTTGGGCGATCTCACCTTTGCTGTTGGTGTTGTACCGATTCCGAACGGGCCACAGGGTAGCAAAGAGGTAACGTATGCAAACAACGCGGCATCGGCGAAGTTCATTCCGAAAGGTGTGGAAGATCCAAAGATCGTCTACCAAATCTATGAAGAGACCTTCGACATCCCGCAGATTGAAGAGTATCCAGGTCAAGATTATCTGGAGAGTCGTTATACCGACGAGAAGGATATCGCCATCATTCGCGAGCACATCGCCGGAACGGGCCGTATCTTGCTGGATGATGCTTACACGGGTTACCCATTTGGAGATTACGTGAACGATATCATCAAAAACAACGCTTCCGTAACAGCGACAGCCGAGAAATACAAAGCACAGGCACAAGCTGCCATTGATAAACTCGGCAAATAATAACAACACTTATCACCAGCAAACGATTCAGGCAGGGGCTCGTGTCGGCAAGGTTGCACGGAGCCCCTTTTCCTGAACCACCAAATCGGCATTGCTGGCATCAGCCTTGATGAGGAGGACTCGTAGGATGGCTGGAATTCTACAACGTAAGACATGGATATTGTCCACAGTAATCATTGTGGCGGCAGCCTGCATCATTCTATATGTAACTTCCGGCGCTGATGGAAAGAGTGCAAACATTCCACCTGGCAGTCTGCCTGCCATTGAAGTGGATGCAGTCTTGCAGCAGACCCGGCAGAAAAAGGGATACGAACAGTATCGATCCGGTACGGATCAGGCTACACAGCCGAATGTGGATATCACCATTGAAGCAGGAGATTACATAAAAGCCGAAGGTGAAGACGTCCGCAAACTGACTAATTATGAGGGAATGGAAGGGGTATCTCTCCATACCGGAGAGACCGGACAAGTCAATTGGAACATTAACGTGCCGGAGACCGGGCTGTATAACCTGTCCGCCATCTATTATCCCGTTGAAGGCAAGAGTTCGGCCATTGAGCGTGCATTGTACATCGACGGTGAACTTCCTTTTGCGGAAGCCGCCTATTTGCAATTTGACCGGGTATGGGCGAATGAGAAAGATGTCGTGGAGCAGGACAATCAAGGTAACGACCTTCGCCCGAGACAAGTGGAGGAACCTCGCTGGATGGAAGAAACGTTTCAGGACTCAGACGGGTATGAACAGGCTCCATTCAAGTTTTATTTGGAAAAAGGGGAACACACGCTAACGCTAAAATCATCGCGTGAACCCATGGTGATTCGATCCATTCGTCTTTTCAATGAGAAGACAGCCGTTCCTTACGCAGAGACTGCGGGGGCACAACAGTCGGATACTTCCGGGCAGCCGAAGGATGTACTTATTCGCATTGAAGGAGAAGCCGCAATTGCCAAATCTTCACCTACGTTATACCCGACCAGCGAAAGGTCAAGTTCTGCTGTATCTCCTTATAGCGCTTCCCAGGTACGCATCAATACGATTGGTGGCTTTAACTGGCGTCTGCCAGGGCAGTGGATTGAATGGGAAGTGGATGTGCCGGAGAGCGGACTTTATCATATCGGTTTTACCGCACAGCAGAATTTCGTCAAAGGCATCTATTCTACACGCAAACTGACCATTGATGGTGAAGTTCCGTTTGCAGAGATGGCGAAAGCACCTTTCCATTACCAAAGCGACTATCGCATTGACGTCATGGGCGGCAAGGAAGCATACAAGTTTCACTTGGAAAAAGGAAAACATGTGCTACGGCTGGAGAACAGCCTCGGTGACTTTGCACCCCTTATCCGCAATGTGGAGGACAGTCTGTACAACTTGAACTCTATGTACCGACGCATTCTGATGATTACAGGTACCAAGCCTGATGAATTCCGGGATTACCGGGTGGAGAAACAGATTCCGAACCTGCTGGAAGTGTTCAGTGGGGAAAGTAAACGACTCAAAGACGTGGCCGCACAGCTTCGTCTCCTGTCAGGCCAGTCCAGCGATCAGGAAGCCTTGATTAAGACGATGGCGCTGCAACTGGACGAGATGATTGACAAGCCAGATACCATTCCAAGACGGCTTGCGGCATACAAAACCAACACAGGTGGTCTCGGCACATGGGTGCAGCAGGCACGAGAGCAGCCTCTGGAGATTGACGCACTGTACGTCACTTCGATCGACCGTGATATTCCCGGAACAGGCATGGGACCACTCGCGAAGCTTGGTCATGAAGCCAAGATATTCTATCATTCGTTCTTCATTGATTATAACCAGATCGGCAATGTAGCCACTTCAGAAGATCAGCGCACGGTAACTGTCTGGATTGGTAGCGGACGTGACCAGGCGAATACGATGAAAGCGATGATTGACAAGACCTTCACACCAGACAGTGGCATTAACGTGAATCTGAAGCTGGTGAATATGGGAACCTTGCTGCCAGCGACCTTGTCCGGTGAAGGTCCGGATGTAGCGATGCAGATCGGCAATGATCTACCGGTGAACTTTGCGATGCGGAACTCGGCTGTAGATCTGACGCAATTCAGTGATTATAGCACCGTGGAACAGGAGTTCAGGGAAAGCGCGATCGTGCCATATGCCTATGATTCAGGCGTATATGCTCTGCCGGAAACACAAACCTTTAACATGCTGTTTTATCGTAAAGACGTGCTCGAAGAACTTGGGCTTGAAGTGCCTCAGAACTGGGAGGATGTCGAGGCTCTACTCGCGATTCTGAGCAAAAATCATATGGAATTCGGTATGCCGGTTGTGACCCAGGCGAATATGCAGGGGGTCAATATTCCGCCGAACTCGCAGTATGCAACGATGCTGCTCCAGAACGGCGGCGCCTTCTATCGTAACGATGACAAGGAATCGGATCTGGATTCCCGGATCGGAATTGAGACGTTCAAGCAGTGGACCGAATTCTATACCGATTACAAGCTGGAGCGGGAATATGATTTTGCCAACCGTTTCCGGACAGGACAGATGCCTATTGGACTAACGGATTACACCATGTACAACCAGTTGTCTGTATTTGCACCGGAGATTCGCGGACTATGGGGATTCGTTCCAGTGCCGGGAACCGTTCAGGCAGATGGTACCTTAAATCGGGACGTACCGGGTGGAGGCAGCGCAGTCATGATGCTGGAGGGTGCCAAGGATAAGGACGCGGCGTGGGAGTTCATGAAGTGGTGGACCAGTACACCGATTCAGGCTGAATTCGGACGGGAGATGGAAGGACTGATGGGTGCCGCTGCCCGTTATCCAACGGCCAACATCAAGGCGCTGGATTCCCTGCCGTGGCCTGCGGAGGATTATGCGAATCTCAAGGCACAATTCGAAACGGTGAAGGGCATTCCTGAAGTACCCGGTGGTTATTTTACAGGCCGCCATCTGTTCAATGCATTTTACAAAACTGTTGTTGGCCAAGTGGAAGCCAGGGAATCCATCATGGATTATACCCAATATATTCAGGACGAGATTCGAGTCAAGCGTAATGAATTTGGTCTTCCGTAAGCAGAGGGAGGGTTAATCGTGCCACAAATATCACTCCGAGACGGACAAAACAGTCCTCCTGAGAAAGCGTCAAGGATGGGCATGAAATCGTGGTGGAGCTGGAAACTCCAGGAAATGAAGGCCAGCAAACATTCCTATGTCCTGCTTGCACCTTACATGCTGCTGTTCGTCATGTTTACCGTGATTCCGGTTGTCATCTCGATCATACTCAGCTTCACCTACTTTAACATGCTGGAATTTCCACGTTTTATTGGCTGGCAGAACTACACTCGCCTGTTTCTGGAGGATGATGTATTCCTGATTGCAATCAAGAATACGCTGCTGTTTGCCATTATTACCGGACCAATCAGTTATATTGCTTGCTTTGTCTTCGCGTGGATCATTAATGAGTTAACACCGAAATGGAGAGCGTTCATGACGCTGATCTTCTACGCGCCCTCCATTTCGGGCAATGTGTATTTTATCTGGCTGATGATCTTCTCGGGAGATCGTTATGGTATTGCCAATGGGCTATTGATCAAATGGGGTTTTCTGCTGGAGCCAATCCAGTGGCTGAAGACGGAAGCCTACATTATGCCTATCCTCATTCTCGTGCAGCTATGGCTGAGTCTCGGAACCGGATTTCTGGCGTTTATCGCCGGTTTGCAGACGGTGGACCGGACATTGTACGAAGCAGGAGCGGTGGATGGGATTAAAAATCGCTGGCAGGAGCTATGGTACATTACCTTGCCTTCGATGCGTCCGCAGCTCATGTTCGGCGCAGTCATTCAGCTCACAACCTCGTTTGCCGTGGCCGATGTGTCGATCGCACTGGCCGGGTTCCCAAGCGTGAACTATGCGGCAGAGACGGTGGTAACCCATTTGATCGACTTTGGTACTACGCGGTTTGAGATGGGATATGCATCAGCAATTGCCACCGTACTGTTCATGATTATGGTGGGCACCAACTTGCTGGTACAGAAACTGCTTCGAAGGGTGGGAGAATAGCTATGGCTGCAATTGCGACAGGCAAAAAGCGGGTGAATCGCTCGCTATCGGGAAGCCTCTCCCTGTTTGCCCTTCTGCTCGTATTTGGTGCCTTCATGGTGCTGCCGTTGATCTATGCAATCAACAATGCATTCAAACCATTGGATGAGATTTTTACCTTTCCACCAACTTTGTTTGTCAAAAATCCCACGTTCAGCAACTTTACAGATCTGCTGAATCTGCTGAGTGACTCGTGGGTGCCGTTCTCACGTTATATATTCAACACGGTATTTATAACAGGCATCGGTATCGTAGGCCATGTGCTGCTAGCTTCCGCAGCGGCGTACCCGCTTGCCAAGCATAAGTTTCCGGGCAAAGTATTCATGTTCCAGGTGGTCGTACTGTCACTGATGTTCACACCTGCGGTGACGGCCATTCCGAACTATATGATCATGTCTTGGCTCGGATGGATTGACACGTACTGGGCTGTTATCATTCCGGCATTTGCCTATTCACTCGGGTTGTATCTGATGAAACAGTTCATGGAGCAGATCCCGGATGCACTGCTGGAAGCAGCCAAGATTGATGGTGCCAGTGAATACCGGATCTTTTGGTCCATTGTTATGCCTAATGTGAAGCCCGCGTGGCTCACATTAATCATCCTGCTGTTCCAGATGTTATGGGGCAGTGATGGCAATGGATACATCTACAGCGAGCAGCTCAAGACTCTGCATTATGCAGCAGGTCAGATTATTCAGGGCGGAATATCCCGGGCAGGAGCGGGTGCTGCGGTAGCACTGATTTTGATGAGTGTGCCGATCACGCTATTTATTTTCTCTCAGAGCCGAATCATTGAGACGATGGCGAGTTCGGGCATGAAGGATTAAGGGGGAACGATATGGCACGCACAGTGAAAAGATGGCTTGTTCTCCTGGCGGCAGTATCTCTGCTGCTGGTGAATGCCGTGCCTGCGGCGGCCTCCCCGGCGCCGTATGAGAGTTATAACTACAACTACTGGAAAGAGGCTGTACCTTCACCAGATGCCTATCTGCCCGAGCGTACGATATCAGGCCGTGACCTCGGCATTAGTGAGTTCAAAGACCCCGGTGATGTGAACGTTTCTCCCTCCGGGTTGATCTACATTTTGGATAGCGGCAACAGCCGAATTGTTGTATTGGACCCAGGCTTTAAGCTGCTGCGCGTCATCGATGGATTCATGATGGATGGTAGCAAGGAGACCTTTAACCTTCCAGGTGGATTGTTTGTAGATGAAGAAGAACGCATATATGTCGCCGATACAGGAAACAGTCGTGTGGTTGTCCTTGATGGAGAGGGGACGCTGATACAAACCATCACGAAGCCTGAGTCGGATATCCTATCGACCCAATTCCAGTTCCAGCCCTTGAAACTGACGGTTGATCATGTAGGCCGAGTGTATGTTGTGGCACAGGGAGTCTACGAAGGTATTATGCAGTTTGACGAGAGTGGGAAATTTATCGGATATGTCGGTACGAACAAAGTGGAGCGGGACTACGGCGAATATATCTGGCGCATGTTATCCACCAAAGCCCAGCGCGCACAGATGGTCCTCTTTGTTCCAACGGAGTTCTCCAATGCGGATATCGACCATAAAGGATTCGTGTATGCGACGAATATTGATCCCGGCTCGAATGAACCGATCAAGCGGCTTAACCCGTCCGGCGAAGATGTACTGAAGCGGTTTGGTTATTATGACGTCAAAGGCGATATCCGGTTCCGCAACAATCCGGGTCCCTCCAAACTGATTGATGTGAAAGTGCTGGGTAACGGCATGTACAGTGTATTGGATGCGACACAAAACCGGGTGTTCACGTACGACGATGAAGGTCATCTGCTCTACATATATGGTGGCAAAGGAAATCAGGTGGGCACGCTCAAAACACCTGTCGCGATTGAACAATCGGGTGAGCACCACTTGGTTCTGGATCGGGGCAAGAACAACCTTGTTGTCTATGAGCCAACCCGTTTTGGTGCCCGTGTGAATGAAGCGGTGGCACTCCACTATCGGGGCGAGGACACGGAGGCCGTAAATATATGGAGAGAAGTGCTGAAGCTGAATGCCAACTATGACATCGCTTATATCGGTATCGGCAAGTCCTTATTAATGGAGAAGAAAAACGAGGAAGCGCTAGGTTACTTTGAACTTGGGATGGATCGCAAGAGTTATTCTGTGGCGTTCAAGAGGCATCGGCGGGAGATGATGAAGGAACATTTTGGTACATTCCTGACCTCTGCGATCGCGCTGATTGTCATTCTGATCCTGACCCGGGTGGCGGTTAAATGGAGACGGAGGAGGCAGGTTGATCGTGAAGCAGGATTTCATTAAGTTTCCACTGCATCTCATTTTTCACCCCATTGATGCATTCTGGGACCTCAAGTCAGATAACCGGGGACGGCTGCTTGTTGCTTTTGCAGCATTGGCGCTTACCATTGTTATGATGATTTTGCAAAAGCAGTACGCAGGATTCCTCGTTAATTACATCGATCCTCGTACGATTAACAGCATCATCGAGATCGCCACGGTTGCGGTGCCATTCTTTCTATGGTGCACAGCCAATTGGGCTGTAACGACTTTGATGGAAGGGGAAGGCAAGTTCAGGGAAATCGTTCTGGCGACAGGATACTCGCTTATTCCGGTTATTCTGATCTATGCCCCAATGATCGTGATCAGCCGCTTCATGGTACAGGAGGAGACTGCTTTTTATTATCTTTTTAATAGCATCGCGTTTTTCTGGTTTGTACTGCTTCTGTTCATTGGCATGATGACGGTGCACCAGTACACGGTGATTAGAACGATCATTACGATGGTGCTGACACTCATTGTGATGGGCATTATTGTATTCCTTGGCGCACTGGTCTTCAGCATGCTGCAACAGCTGTACGAATTCGGTTATAACATATACCGCGAGTTGATTTTTCGGACCTAAAGGAGGCGGCATCCGTGAACAAAAGGCAACGATTATATACGGTGCTGGCTGGTGGTGCAGCTGTAATTATGATTGCAGCCGGGCTGCTGTATATAAACAACAGGGGAATTCCTGCCGTAGAAGCCGCGGCTTATCTGGATACGACAACCACAGCCATGCCCGTCACGGAGGACCCTTTGCAGTTCCTTAGCGACTCTTCGCAGGGTGTGCCTGGTATGCAGCTGGTCGCCGAGGATCAGGGATTGGCCCTGTACTATAACGAGGAGACAACGGAAATTGCAGTACGGGACGGGAAAAGTGGAGAGATCTGGTACAGCAATCCGAAAGAACGGGCTGAGGACAGTCTCGCTTCCGCATATGAAAAAGAAGTGCTGTCCTCCCAGTTGAACGTGTCTTTCCGGGATTCGATGGGCACACTGGAGAACTTTCCAAACTTCAGTTCGAGTATAAGCAACAAACAATTCACAGTGGGTCAGATCGATCAAGGAATTCGGGTTAACTATACACTTGGTGATACGTCACTTGGCATTGACGCGCTGCCTAAACTGATTAGCAAACAGCGTCTGGATGAGAAAGTGCTTTCCAAGCTAGATGTTACTGTCGCAAGGTACACATCTGCCCGATATTATCCAACCAAGAACAATCCGGATATTCTGGAACGGCTGGATGGACAGATTTCGAAGCAACTTGTGCTGAACAAGATGCTGGGTGCCTTTGAGACGGCGGGTTACACGGCGGACGATCTGGCTTTTGACAATCAGGAGAATGGAGTTGAAGGCGGGGGCGTATCCGATAAGCCCAGCTTTGTCATTTCAGTGGAATACCGACTGGAGCAGGGAGCACTTGTTGTGACCGTGCCTCTGAGCCAGATAGAGGAAAGTGGGCAATACCGCATTCGGAATATTGATTTGCTCGCTTATTTTGGTGCGGCGGATACAAAGGGCGAGGGTTATATGCTCGTACCTGACGGTTCCGGCAGTCTGATCCATCTGAACAACGGAAAAACCCAGGAAGAGCAGTATGTACAGCGTGTATATGGCGCAGACCCAAACGATAATTCGCTCAGTCGTCCTCAGGTGAGTGAATCCGCGTATATGCCTGTGTTTGGTCTGAAGAACGGGGAGAATGCCTGGTTTGCAGTCATTGAAAAAGGGGATGGCATTGCCAGTATCTCCGCGGATATTGGAGGCAGACAGAATAGCTACAACCATGTACACGCGACCTTCTCCCTGCGGGGGGAGGATGAGCTGGAGATGTACACCTCGCAGAAAATGCAGGAGATCCAGCTGCTTAGCGATGAGCCTTTCCGTGGAGACATTCAGGTTCGCTATCATTTCCTTCATGGAGAAGATGCCAGTTACTCGGGTATGGCCCGCCTATATCAGCAACAGTTGATAGAGCAGGATGTCTTGAAGCCGCTCGGAGAACAGATGGAGTTGCCGTTCTATGTGGATGTACTTGGTGCAGTGGACAAAAAGGCTTCGTTCCTAAGCGTGCCTTATCGGACCACTTTAGCCATGACGACGTACGAACAGGCCACCGAAATGGCGGCGAAGTTACAGCAAGAAGGTGTGAACCGCGTACAAATGCGTTATCAGGGATGGTTCGGCGGTGGCATCAGCCATCATACGCCAACCCAGGTGAAGTTGGACGGTGAAGTAGGCAGTCGTTCCGAACTTCAGGCGTTGTCCGCCAAGCTGGAGCAGTCGGGGGGAGCTTTGTTCCCGGATGTGGCTTTCCAGCACATTTATCACGATGATATGCGTTTTGCTCCTTCCTCGGATGCGGCGCGGTTTGTAACGAAGGAGACAGCAGAACTGTATCCATACAATCCTGCGCTTAATCGCATGGATCAGAGTAGGGACAGCTATTATTTGCTCTCAGCGGCCAAGCTTCCTTATGTAGTGAGTGAGTTTGCTGACAAATTCAATCAACTGGACCTCGGCGGATTATCCCTTCGTGATCTCGGGCAGGCCCTGACTTCAGATTACCGGGATAGTCGGGTGATTCATCGGGAGACGGCGAAAAACATTGTGAAGGAGCAGCTGGGAAAATTGGCACAGTCTTATCCGAACCTGATGATATCTGCCGCAAATAGCTACGCTTGGGGTAGTGCACAACATGTTGTGAATGTTCCCGCAGGGTCGAGTCGGTTCAATATTACCGATGAAGAAGTTCCGTTTTATGCGATGGTCATTCATGGATACATGAACTATGCGGCATCTCCGATGAACACATCGGGGGACCAGGATCTCCACAAACAATTGCTGCGTAGCCTGGAGCTGGGGGCAGCTCCGTATTTTCAATGGACATATGAACCATCTTCCCGGCTGAAACTTACGAATTATGATTCGGCCTACGCAACGGAGTACAGCTATTGGGTGGATGAAGCCGTTGCCTTGTATAAGCAGGCCAATGAAGTGCTGGGAAATCTGGCGAACGAGCAGATTCTCAAGCATGAACGCATTCAGGATGGCGTGGTCCGGATCATCTATACTGGCGGTACATCTATCCTTGTGAATTACAATGCGGATGCAGTTACCGTGGATGGAACAACAGTTGGCGGGACGGATTATGTGGTGGAAGGAGTGAGCCGATGAGAACCATTCGATTATCGCTGAAGTCACGGAGAGCTTTGCTTGGACTTGCATTTATATCGCCGTGGTTGGTCGGCTTCATCTTCCTCTTTGCCACACCGCTCCTGCAATCGATTCGGTTCAGTCTGAGTAATCTGTCCGTTGCTCCAGGCGGGTACGTTCTGGACTATGTCGGATTTAAAAATTTCAAGGATGCGCTTCTGGTTGATGCTACATTTAACCGAATTCTGGTCGATTCGGTTGGAGCGATGGTACTTAACGTGCCGATGATTCTGTTCTTCAGTCTGTTCACGGCGACACTGCTTAACCAGAAGTTCAGGGGCAGAACGATGGCGCGTGCGATCTTTTTCCTGCCGGTTATTCTGGCTTCCAGTGCAGTCGCAGCAGCTGAGTCTGCTGGATTAATCAATCTGATGGGGGATGCGAGTGCTGTCGATGCTTCAGCTGATGGCGGTGCTTCGTTCAATGTGGTGTCCATTGTACGGATGCTGGCGGATGTGGGATTGCCGATGGCTTATGTGGATTACATCGTTGAAGCCATCATGCGGATCTATGAGATTATCAGCAGCTCAGGCGTTCAGATTCTGATCTTCCTCGCCGCGCTGCAATCGGTACCGGGATCGATGTATGAGGTTGCGAAGATCGAAGGGGCGACAGCCTATGAATCGTTCTGGAAAATTACATTTCCCATGGTCAGTCCGTTGATTCTGACAAATGTCATCTATACGATCATTGATTCCTTTGCCGGGAGTCCGGTCACACAGGCTATCTACCAAACTGCATTCAAAACTCAGAACTTTGGTTTAAGCTCAGCCATGTCCTGGCTGTACACACTGGTGATTGGTCTTGTACTGATCGTAGTGGGCTGGGTGTTGTCACGACGGGTTCACTACAACTGACGGTTAACATTAAGGGAGGCTTCAGATTATGGCTGCATCAGGGACAGATCGCATGGTAGTAGTTCCTAAGCAGAATTATCACATGCAGCGGGTGCGAAACAAGACATCGGACCTTCTCTATTCCATATTCAGATATGCTTTGGTCATCGGCATTTCATTTATTATTTTGTACCCTTTATTTCTCAAAGTGTCAGTTGCGTTCAAGGATAAGCAGGATATCTATAATCCAACGATCTATATGATTCCTCAGCACGTTACATTGGATAATATCCGGCTTGCGGCGCAAGTGATGGATTACCTGCCTTTGCTCGCGAACACCTTATTGTTCGTTACGATTACAACGCTTCTGACAGCCATGTCCTGTGCGCTTGCCGGCTACGGCTTCGCCCGGTTTTCATTTCCGGGTAGCAATGTGCTCTTTGTGCTGGTGATTCTCACGATTCTGGTACCGACAAGCACACTTATGGTGCCGATGTATCTGCATTTCCGCAGCTTTGACTTTATGGGCATCATCCAGTTGTTCACGGGAAAGAATGGCATCAATCTGCTGAATACGTATTGGCCTTCCATGATTACGGCCGCTACAGCGGGAGGGCTGAAGGCGGGATTGTTCATCTATATTTTCCGTCAGTTCTTCAAGGGAATGCCGAAGGAAATCGAGGAGGCTGCTCTGATTGACGGCGCAGGCGGATTCAAAACGTTTGCCCGAATCATGTTGCCCAATGCAATCTCACCGTTGATTACGGTTATTCTGTTTTCATTTGTCTGGCAGTACAATGATACATTCTATTCGGCATTATTCATGAGTGAAAGTCCACTGATCTCGCTGAAGGTGGCTTCCTTGCCTGCTCAGGCGAACCAATTAATTCCGCAACTGATGGGCTTTGGCTCGAACTCGGGTATCAAGGCTGATCCGAATTACGTGGCCATGATCGTGGACACAGGCATTTTACTGGCGATTGCACCGCTGATTATTTTGTACTTATTCGTGCAGCGTTATTTTGTGGAGAGTATTGAACGTTCTGGTGTTGTGGGTTAAGCCAGTTGCTATATGGATCGCGGCATATTTGTGATCTCATGTTTTTTGTTTAGAGAGAGGGCTAGGGACAGGTAAACCCAATTGGAGGTGTAGAGATGACAGTGCGTGAGATCAGCAGTGTTCCGGTGAATGAAGCAGCGACACCTGAAGCGAGAGAACTAATGACGTTTCTGGTTGAGCGTTATGGAAAAGGGATGTTGTCAGGTCAGCAGGACTACAGCAATCTGAACTGGATTAATGAAAATACAGGCCAGAAGCCAGCTGTGATTGGCTTTGATCTCATGGAATATTCGCCATCAAGAACAGAGCGTGGTGCGGTCTCCCAGGAGATTCGGGATGCGATAGACTGGCACAAACAAGGCGGGATCGTGACGCTATGCTGGCACTGGAACGCACCAACGGATCTGATCGATGAACCAGGTAAAGAGTGGTGGCGGGGGTTCTATACGGATGCGACAACCTATGATATTGCCTCCGCGCTAGCTGATACTGAATCGGAAGCATATCGGTTATTGATTCGGGATATCGATGCGATTGCAGCCCACTTGCAAGAGTTGAAGGATGCGGGTGTACCTGTATTATTCCGACCACTTCATGAAGCGGAGGGTGGCTGGTTCTGGTGGGGAGCGAAAGGTCCTGAACCTGCCAAACAGTTATTTCGTTTGTTGTATGATCGATTGGTTCAAGAACATCAGCTGCACAATCTTATCTGGGTTTGGAACTCGGAAAAACCGGAATGGTATCCCGGTGATGATGTCGTGGATATTGTCAGTGTGGATGTATACCCTGAAGCAGGAGATCACAGCCCGTTGGCTGCGCGTTACACCAACCTGAGTGAGCTTGTGAAGGATAGCAAAATCATTGCTCTGGCCGAGAACGGCTCCATCCCGGACCCTAAGTTGATGAAGGAGCAGGATGTACACTGGAGTTGGTTCTGTACCTGGACAGGTGGATTCCTGAGAGATGGGACGCATAATGATGTGGCATTTTTGAAGGAAGTGTACCATAGCGCAGAGGTTATTACGCTCGATCAGTTACCGAAGTGGAGTTGGACATAGGGCTGTCATCTGATAGGATACTCAACTTACAAAAAGCGTCAGCAAGGCATGAGAGAATTATGCCAATGCTGACGCTTTTTATATGAAACGATCTCTTGCGAATGGATGCAAGTCTCGATGAATGAGCTAACTTGCTGTGCTGGATACCAAATCACTAATTTTCGGAAACAATGCTTCGTTAGAAGTGAACAGAATGTAGGATTGATTGGTAGTACGGATCAGGATGGTTTCGGAGGCACCATACGCTGCTCCTATTCGAACGGCTGATAGTTCGCTGCCACCATATGTATCGTCAAGGGTAACTGACGTAATGTTGGAGATGGAAATTTCAATTTTGGAAAACTGCCACCGGATGACCAGTTGATCTTCTATTTTTTTCACGTTAACACCTAACATAATACGACCTCCTTTTAAGCCTGCTGAAGATAAATACTTTTTATTAGTCTACCACTTATTGGGTAATATTTCCTTAATAATAGTGAATTTCCCCCGTTGCAATTGAAGTGCCCAAGGGTAACTTTATCCACGGGTAATATTTTGCTACAGATATTTCCATAAATGTTGACATGATGTACACTATGACTAACGAATATGGATACGGAGCGATTTGTTGGAGGTGGAGATTCGTATGACAGATTTGAACGCGTATCATTATTTTGAAAAAAGTCTTGGTCCTTTCCGAAATCTCTCCAGCCTGTCTAATGAAGAAGCCGAAACAGTTACCCAACAAATCCGTCATCAAGGCCGGAATTTTGCCAGTCAGCGATCAGCGGATTATATGACCATCCGAAGAGCGCTTGAACATAAAGCGTACGAGCAGTTTAAAGGCAAAGGCGGAACCCCCACTAATCCATATCCCCACTATATGACCCTTGGTGCATGTGAATGGCTGTCATCCTGGTATACCGAACCGGATCAAGTGATCATTGCGTGGGAAGATCTGTCTGCCGAAGTTGTAAGTTTCACCTATGGAGACCTCTTTCCAACAATGCGATATATGGATGATAAACCTTACCGTAAGCAGATATACACCAAGGGCGAAATCCTAGAAATTATTCAGGCTTATGGTTGGCCTCAAGAATGGAACCGTCAAGGCGATCAAGGTCCGGAACGATATATTGAAGTACAAGTATGGGATGAGCGCATTGTCAGACCCTATTGTTGAGATGAGCGGGTTTAGGGCGCATTTTCTAACGTTTCTAACAGGTGCAAAAAAGTGCAATTGCAGGAAATACGGGTGTTCGTTATAGTGAGTGAAAGCTTTGACCGGTCAGGAAGAATCTTCTTCAAGAGCCTGTCAAAGCCCCTTTTTTAATCGTTAATCCGATTAAGACTATAGGTTTAAGATACTAAGGAGGATGGGAAAGCCTATGCAAAAAGTGGGGAAACGCAACACCCGTAATCTAGCCTGGATCATATCGGTTGTCATGGTCATGTCCGTGGTGCTTAGTGCATGCGGAAATAAAGAAGAAGGACAGGTAAGTGGCAACAGCGGCAATGCCGACGATCCGTTGGAAGTCAGCATTATGACCATCACGCCGAGTGCCGTCCCCGCTGCTGATGATAATGTAATCAAACGCGCCATTGAAGAAGCGACTAACTCCAAAATGAATATCCAATGGGTCTCCAACAATATCTACGGTGACAAGCTCAATCTGACCCTGGCTTCCGGGGATATACCTGATCTCATCATGATTAATGATCCATTTGGAAGTACCTTCACCAAGATGGTCAAACAAGGTGCTTTTTGGGATATCACCCCTTATATCAAGGACTATTCGAACCTCAGCGGAGGCATTCCCGATATAGCTTGGGATACAACCAAGGCAGCAGACGGCAACAATTATGGTATCCCGCGGCCTCGTCCAGTCACTGGAGATTCTTTTTTCATCATCCGCAAGGATTGGCTCGACCGATTGAATTTGCAGGTGCCGGAGACCACGGATGAGTTGTTCAACGTGATGGAGGCTTTTGTAGAGCAGGACCCTGATGGTAACGGAACCAAAGATACCACAGCACTTGCCGCGTATATTAGTCCCGATGATCTCGGCTGGGGAGGTAATCTGGGCCCCGTTCTGGGTGCCATTGAGAGTTCTTTTATCGGAACCAATAGCAGTTGGAAATGGGATGAGTCTCAGGGGAAGCTGGTCTACAGGGAGCTGTTGCCTGAGGTGAAAGAATCCCTTCAATATCTAACCAAAGCCTATAACAGCGGCATGATGCCGGAAGATCTGCTTTCGCTCAAGCTGACGCAGGCCAGAGAACTGTTCAAGCGCAATCAGGCGGGTATTATCGTAGACAAGACAGGCACGATGCGCAAAATCTATGCCGATGACCTGAAGAAGGTCGATCCTTCTTTTAAATATACGGATTTCTATCCTTTGACCAATCTGAATGGATATAATCCGAAGGGTTCGGGATACAACGGTATTCTGGCGATCCCTGCCAGTGTGCCGGAAGAGAAGATGAAACGAATTCTCCAACTCGTCGATACCTGGATGAATCCGGAAGTATTTGAAATCCAGCAGTTCGGGATTGAAGGTACACATTATGAAGTGGTCGATGGCAAAAAGGTAGCAAGTAGTGAAAAGTTGACGGCGGATAACGCGTCGGATTTCAATCATATCGTTAACGTCATCGACCTGCCTTGGGATACCACGGGTGAAACGGATGAAGAGACACAGGCCAATGAACTGTTCAAAAAAGTGGAGGCAGAGCGAGACAAAACGAGCGTGGCGGATCTCGCCGCTGGCCTTCAATCCGAGACCGGGCAGAAGGTGCTGCCTGAACTCAACAAAAAGATCCAGGATCTAAAAGCAAAAATTATTTTGGGCCGGGAGCCGATTGAAGCTTGGGATGCGTTTGTAGAGACCCTGCGGAATGATCCGAATTTCCAGGCGATGAATGATGAGATGACCGAAGCCTACAAGAAAAGAAATGGACAGTGATCTGAGGGAAGGGGCTGCAAACCATGAGCACCCATGAGCAACGAATGAGTACGGTTAAGGGGAAGCAGACTTCAACCAAAAAGAAAGGGTTAAACCTGCTGTCCGCACTTCGGCGTGACCGTTCGTTATATTTGCTGGCACTGCCGGGCGTATTGTTCTTCCTCATTTTCAAATACATCCCGATGTGGGGCATCATTATTGCGTTTCAGGATTACTCGCCCTTTCGGGGGATTCAGGGCAGTGAGTGGGTGGGCTTGCAACACTTTACAGCACTCTTTGGTAATCCGGACTTCGCCTTGTTGTTCCGAAATACGCTGGCGATTAGCCTGCTCAATCTGATTTTATTCTTTCCTTTTCCGATCCTGATCTCCCTGGGACTTAATGAACTGCGAAGTGTGGCGTATAAGAGACTGATTCAAACGATTATTTACATGCCGCATTTCCTCTCTTGGGTGATCATTGCCGGCCTAACGCTGCTGCTGTTCGCCAAAGGAACGGGACTGATTAACGAGTTATTTGCTTTATGGGGATGGCCCCGCGTGGATATATTGACGAATCCGGACAGCTTCTGGATCATGGTCACCTTGCAAGCGATGTGGAAGGAAGCTGGTTGGGGCACGATTGTGTTCCTGGCTGCCATGGCGAGTGTGGATACTCAGCTGTATGAGGCGGCACGCATGGATGGAGCGGGACGATTGCGCCAGATCTGGCACATTACGCTGCCTGCCATCCGCAGTGTCATCCTCGTGCTCCTGATTTTAAGACTGGGAGACATCATGGAGGTAGGGTTTGAGCAAATCTTCCTCATGTACAACGGTGCTGTATCTGAAGTGGCCGAAGTGTTCGACACCTATGTGTACCGCACAGGGATCGAGCAGGGCGATTTCAGCTACAGTACAGCGGTTGGACTGTTCAAATCCGTGATTGGCCTGGTGCTGGTCGTTGTCGCAAATCGTGTGGTTAAGCGCATGGGTCAGGAAGGCGTCTACTAGTTCATTACGGTACCTACCCATACCCGGCCAGCCATTAATCAATGGAGAGGAGGTTTCGAATGCATCGCATGAAATGGAGTGAGCGGATTGGACAGTCCCTGAATGTGGTTACGCTTGGACTATTGGCTGTGGTTATGTTTTTCCCGCTATATTATGTTTTCGTCGTTTCATTCACGGACCCCGGAGAGTATTTGCAAAAGAAAATCGTACTCTTCCCGGAACGCTGGTCTGTTGAAGCCTATACGTATTTGTTATCTACGCCTGCCTTTGCACGCTCACTGGGAAACAGTGCATTTCTGGCAACCGTCGGCACGGTGTGCAGCCTGGCTGTATCATCCTCTCTGGCTTATGCGCTGTCCCAGAAGCGATTCCAATTCAGAAAAATACTGATGTTCCTGATTGTACTAACCATCTTGTTTAGCCCGGGCATCATTCCAAATTACCTGCTGGTACGGGAACTGGGGCTGATCAATAATATCTGGGCACTGATCCTGCCTGCGCTTGCCAATGGCTGGACGGTGTTGCTGATGAAAAATTTCTTCGACAGCCTGCCCGCAGAGATCAGCGAAGCGGCATCCATTGATGGCTGTAGTGCCATCCGAACCTGGTACATGATTGTGTTACCCTTATCGATGCCTGCGCTTGCTGCCTTTGGATTGTTTTTCGCTGTAGGGTACTGGAATCAATTCTTCGCGGCACTGTTATATCTGAACGATTCTGCGAAATGGCCCATTCAAGTATTACTGCAAAATATGCTGCTGAATGCATCCAACATTGATCTGGTTGCGCCTGGACAGCAGGTGGAGACACCGCCGACAGAAATGTTGAAGATGGCCGCGATCATTGTAGCCATTTTGCCAGTGCTGGTAGTGTATCCGTTTATACAAAAGCATTTTGCCAAAGGAGCCCTGATCGGCTCGGTCAAAGGGTAAATCTGCATTCAGGCTGGTATTCCCGGAAAGGAGGGCCATACAGATGATATTCAAGCGCACAGCAGACCCATTACCCAAAGGGCGTTATTTCAGGCGTAGCCTGATGATGATGCTGTTTATCGCCTGCATTCCGGGAGTCATTACAGGGGTGTTGCTGTATGGCTGGGTTACCGTCAAAATGGAAAAGATTTTGCAGCAAACCCATCTGCATCAGTTTGAACAACGTACCGTGTGGGTTGGCGATCAATTGGATGCGCTTGAATTGACCTTCTCGCAGTGGGCCTTCGATCCGGTTTTCGATAACCGTCTGAAAGAGCTCGATTTTGTATTCAAGTATAAACAGGTGCATGAACTGTACCGATTGCTGCTGATGATTCAGAATTCCAATACATTGATCGGCAAAGTTCAATTGTATCTGGGGGAACCCCGGGCCGTGAAGATGGATTCTGAACGATATGATTTTATCAAAGACGCTGGGGAGATCGAGAAGTATGAACGGTTGACTCATCAGCCCCAGACAACATATTGGTCACGCTCCATGGAGGGCACATCCATGATGATGGTGAATCGACTTCCGGGTGGAAGCGACGATGGTCTGGGGGCACTAACAGTCACGCTGGATAACAAACAATTGAGCAACATGCTTCAGACCTTGTCTCCGTATAATGGAGGGACGACTTTTTTGCTGGATGAGCAGGGCAAGCCCATGCTTCCACAAGCGCAAGAACTTGGTGGATTACAGCATGCTGTCCGTGAACATATGTTGAACCTGAAAGGGAATCTGTCTTCATTCCTGATGGAATATGAGGGATTGACCTACTCGGTTCAATCGGGCACCTTCCGCAGATTGGGTACCGATTGGACTTATGTGTCTGCGGTTCCCCTCAATGAAATTGTAGCTCCGATTGTGTCTGTACCCCGAATCGTCCTTCTCGTCAACGGATCAGGATTAATACTAGCTCTGATCCTGTCGTGGGTCGGTTCGCTCCAGCTCTATAAACCGTTTACGAGATTACTGCAAATGTTTACCCTGGCTGGAGCATCGGTCGACGCTATAGCGCCAGAAGTGTCATCCACTCCTAAAGTGTTGTCTGCGGCTTCTGTCCGCTCGAATGGGTCTGTACAACTGGATGAAATCAAACATATTGAACAGCGCTGGATTGGCGTTAATCAGGAGAGAGAATCGTTGCAGCAACGGTTGGAAGAGCAACTTCCACTCGCTCGGGAAAGCTTGCTGGTTCAGCTTACTCTAGGTCATCTGTTACTGTCATCCGACCATGAATGGAAGGAACGCCTTGCACAGCTAGGATGGGTTCTTCGGGATGAACAGTTCATCATCCTTTTTGCTCATATTCGTCCGAGTGCAGTTCTTCTATATGGGGCTAAGGAGCGAAATCGGAGCGAGTCTCAGGAGTGGATCAGTTTTGCCGCAACCGATATTCTGAACAGGCAGTTGGAGGAACTTCCTTACCGTGCCGAAACAATCAATTACCATGACATGTCCATTGCGCTGTTGCTCGCTGTCCCTCCAGAGGTCCAGCCAGAAACGCCTGAGTTCAGAGAAGAATTATCTCGGATGGCCCACCATTGGCTTGAAACTGTACAGTCGGAATGGAACGTTCGCATGACAGTTTCGATCAGCAAACTTACATCAGATGCCTCCCATATCCCACAGCTGGTTAGAGAATCAAGGTCTTTGTTGAGGAAAAGACAGTTCTCTCCCAATATGGCCATCATTGATATGAATGAGGAGGCAGAGCAGGATGTGAATGAACATGGAGCTTATCCGCTTGAGCTGGAGCAGGCCATCATCTCGGCATTACGGAGTGGTGAACAGGACACTGCTCTGGAACAGTTCAGCATATTTATAGGCACGTATGCCCGATCTGAAGCGCCGGAGAAGCATGTTCGTCAGGCTTTATTCCAACTGCTGGCACGCATACAACATACCCTTTTGCAATTAGGGGAAGATCCCGTTGAACTGTTTGGTGTAGGGATGTATGAAGAGGTGCTGCAACTGCATGATCTGGATGAACTGTTCCTGTGGTTCAGAGAACGTATTGTGCACGTATGCGTAGAGGAATTCACAGGCAAGGAAGAGAAGCAGATACAGATGGCTGTTCATCAGATGAAGGAGCATGCGGAGCAGCAGTATGCAGAAGCGTTATCGCTGGATGAATTGGCAGATCTTCACGGAATTCATTCCTACACATTAAGCCGGGCATTCAAGCAGGCATTTGGGCAGAACTTTGTGGACTATCTGACTGAGGTAAGGCTCCACCGGGCCAAAGAGCTGCTTGGATCGACAGACGTCAAGATCAGTGAAATTGCGGAACAGGTAGGCTATCAACCCAGTTACTTTAATCGATTGTTCAAGAAAAGTGAGGGAACGACGCCAAGTCGTTACCGGGAAGACATTCACAAGCATACCGGGCACAATCGGGGTAACCGCTCCGTTTAAGACACACCTTAGTTTTCAGCCCAAAGGAGAGTGGAATGTGACGTGTCAAAGGACAAGCCAAATATTATTTTTCTCATGACGGATCAGCAGCGATGGGACTGTATTGGAACGTTCAATGAACATATTCATACACCGAATCTCGATAAACTTGCAGCCGAGGGAATCACTTTCCGAGATGCGGTCTGCCAATCGCCAATGTGTGCGCCAAGCCGAAGCTCCATGATGATGGGATATTATCCGTCACAGCTTGGGGTTCGAACGAATTATGGCGGATTGTTCGAGGAAGACAAGCTGCCCTCTGAACCTTTGCCGGAGTTGATGCATCGGGCAGGGTATCAGACAGCCGGATTCGGAAAAACGCATTGGAACCATAGCGAGGGCGTAGATGAGCCTTCCACGCGAGGGTTCGAAGTAAGATCCATCGGACTTTCTCGTCAAAGTGGTCATTATGAACAGGGAGCGACAATGATGGGTGACTCCCATCCCGAAGCGTTGGAAGCCTATCATCAGGAGACGAAGGATTTTGGCGGCGGTGAGGAAAATGTCAATGGTTATACAGGGCTTACGAGTCAGATTCCGATGAATCAGCATCGGGATGGCTGGGTAGCCGAACAGGCGCTGCAATTTTTGGATGAAGGGGTAGACCCGGAGCGGCCGTTATTTTTTTATCTGTCTTTCCTGAAGCCACATGCCGGGTTCAATGTGCCCAAAGCATTCGAAGACCTGTACAGGCTGGAAGATATTCCGGATATCCCGCAACCTCCGTGGGAGGATGAAGTGCAGACTCACCTGGCAGCTTCCGATGAACTGAATTCGAGTAGTCGCCAGTCGTACCTCGATAAGAAGAAGGTATGGGACCAGCGCAGTTCGGAGGAGCGGAGGAGGACCACGTTAAGATACTGGGCGAATTGCTCCTGGCTCGATCATTACTTTGGACTCGCTTTGGAGAAGTTGGAGAACCATGGGAGGCTGGAGAACGCGCTGATTGTATTTGTCTCGGATCATGGAGAGATGCTGGGGGAACGACAGTTTCGCTTCACCAAATATAATCTGTATGACAGCAGTGTGAGGGTGCCGCTCATATTGTCCGGTACCCACATTCAGGAGCAGAAGCGCGGAACGATTGATCAGGAGCCTGCGGAATTGGTGGATCTGGTGCCCACATTGACGCGTGCAGCCGGACTCGAAGCGAATCCGATGCTTCCTGGTGTCGATCTGCTGGGCGATCTCCGGCATCGCGGAACGTTCTGTGAATTCCATGGGAAGGGGGTAACCGCACCTCATTCGGCTCCAGCCTATATGTGGCGGACTGCGGAGTGGAAGCTCATTCTGTACATGGAAGGCTCTGTCGCGGAATCCGCATCCAGAGTGCATGAAACGAAGGGGGAATTGTATCACCTGACGGTTGACCCTCATGAGTGGAAGAACCTGTATGATGAGGAGCAGCATGCTGTAATTCGGGAGCAATTAAAGACCGAACTGCTGATGCATCTGGCTGTCAGTTGGGCGAAAGGCCCCTTTTTCTATGATCGTGGAGGAACCAAGCCGTTAGAGCGGTAGATAGACCATGTTGACCGGGCAACCGGAGGCAAAGCAGTTATTGCTGAACCAGATCAGTCGATCTCATTAGACTGGCTCGTAGGGACAGAGATAACAGGCTTTGCTTTTTTTGTACGCATATACTAACCAATCGATGGAGGGGAATTGTAAATGAAAACCAAAACGACTGTGGCCAGAGGAACAAAAGTACTATTCACATTGCTGTTAAGTGGAGTTATTGGATGGACAGGCATTGTTTCACCGGGAGGGGGAGTACTTCAGGCAGATGCCGCAGAAGGGTCTGCACCACGTCTGGTTGAAAATCTGGGACGAGGTCTTACTGCCGTATATCTGGGAGAAAACAAGGTATATTTGAGCTGGCGTCTGCTTGGGACCGAATCGCAGCAGGTTACATTTGATATCTATCGTAGGACGGGTACAGAAGAGGTGAAGCTGAATGACCAGCCTTTGACGCAGGGAACCAATTATACGGACACGAATGTAGATGTAACCCAGAGTCATACGTATATCGTGAAGTCTTATGTAGACGGTAGATTACAGGATGAGAGTGCCGAGGTTGTATTGGCAGCCAATCCCGAGATCCGCAATTACTTCAGTATTCCATTGCAAAATATAACATCCAATCCGTCGGATTATTTTGTGCAGCATGGCTGGCCTGGGGATCTGGACGGTGATGGGGAATATGAATACGTGGTCACCCGCATTCCGGTGAACGGAGGCAATAAATATGTGGAAGCCTACAGTCTGACCGAAGGTTTCCTGTGGCGGATTGATCTGGGTCCATACAGTGTCACAACGATAGATACATATAATGCGCCGCCTGCTTCTGTCAGTGAATTTGGAGTGGCTGGACTTGGGGGCTGGCGGGACAACGACAATATAACGGTATTTGATCTAGATAGTGACGGGAAGGCTGAAGTACTGCTGCGTACCTTTGAAGGGGTAACGTTTGCAGATGGTCAGGTCGTTCCTGCGACAACGGAGCGTGCTCAATATGTGTCCGTCGTGGATGGATGGACCGGAACAGAAGCGGCACGCACAACGATAATCAATGATTATGCAGTCGATGGTCCCCTCAGTGGGCACTTTGGCATTGCTTATCTGGATGGTGAACATCCAAGCCTGATTACGGCGCTCAAGAATCGTGCGCTTAGCCGCAACTTTCAATATGTGACGTCAGCCTATGATTATGCAGACGGTGCCCTGACCGAGCGTTGGAGACATGCTGGAGCGGATGGCGAGTTTTTCCACCAGATTCGTATACTTGATCTTGACAGGGATGGGAAGGATGAGGTGTCATTCGGAGGTTGGGCACTGGATGATAACGGAGAGACCTTATACAGTCTGCCGGGTGTAGTCCATGGGGATCGTTTCCACATTACAGACATTGATCCGGATCGACCGGGGTTGGAGCAATTCGGGATTCAGCAGGCGGAAAACGGAAACGTCAATCAATTCCCTTGGTTTTATGCCGATGCGGCGACAGGCGAGATTATTCGTACAGGGGAAATTCCGCAGGACGTCGCACGGGGAACACTGGCGGATATTGATCCAACGCACAATGGGCTTGAGATGTGGTCCAGTTCAGGCAATATCTACAATGTGGATGGCGAAGTGATTAGTTCAGTTCAGCCCTCAACCAATTTCAGAATTTGGTGGGATGGTGATGTGCTCGGCGAGCTGCTGGATAAGAACTTTGTGGAAAAGTGGGACTGGCAGCAGAACACGACGGCACGTCTGTTTACAGCCGATGATGTTCGCGTGAATTCCAGAAATGCTCCTGTGCTCTATGGCGATCTGCTGGGGGATTGGAGAGAGGAAATTCTCTATGAAACGAGTGATTTCACAGCATTGCGTCTGTATACAACAACGATACCATCCGATGTCCGCATCTACACGTTGCCGCATAACCCGGCCTACCGCAATGGGCTAGCGGTAAAAGGATATATGCAATCCTTGTTGACGGATTATTATCTGGGTGAAGGAATGACAACACCAACCGTTCCGGACATTCTTCCTGTCGTGTACAATGGGGATCAGGAATCTTAAACCAAGGGAAGGGGATGCTTCAGATGCATGGTCAGATACCTGAAAAGGAAACTTCCTGCTGTTGTTCTGCAAGTCGGAGCGGCACGATGGAAGTGAAAATTCAATCAGAGGATACGCTTGAATCGACGGCTTCCCGTGAGAGGAGTGCAGCGTCCGACCATGCACTTTCACTTTCCGTTGAACGTCTACCACCTAGTGCGCTGGCGGGGGACGATAGATACATCTCCGGGCGAAACGACAGGAACAGCATATTAATTGACGGTGGAAGGTTCCTTATGGGTACCAATGATCCTGAAGCTTTTGCAGGAGATGGGGAAGGTCCTGTCAGGGAAACACAGGTAGACTCCTTTTATCTGGATGAATGCACGGTGACCAATGCACAGTTTGGACAGTTTGTAAGGGAGACAGGATACCGAACAGAGGCCGAGCGATTCGGCTGGTCCTTCGTTTTTCATCTGTTCGTTTCTCCGCAAACGTCTGCACATGTTCGTACCGTGGTGCAGTCAACGCCATGGTGGTGGGTTGTCGAAGGTGCGGACTGGGCTCATCCTGAAGGGCCTGACTCCGATGTGAACGAGAGGGCTGACCATCCCGCTATTCATATCTCCTGGAACGATGCCAACGCGTATTGTGGCTGGGCAGGTACGCGCCTGCCCACAGAAGCAGAGTGGGAATATGCGGCACGAGGTGGATTAATCCAGAAGAAATATCCCTGGGGCGACGTTCTTCGGCCGGATGGACAACACCAGTGCAACATCTGGCAAGGTATCTTTCCGACTCAAAATAATGCTGCTGATGGTTATGCGGGCACGGCTCCCTCCCGATCCTTTCCTGCCAACGGATATGGATTGTACAACATGTCAGGTAATGTATGGGAATGGTGCGCTGACAACTACGTTACGGATCACGAGAAGTCTATACTTGCTAAGACTGTTATTTCTTTCAATGAAGTTCGCAAGGTGTTAAAAGGCGGTTCATACCTGTGCCACCGTTCCTATTGCAACCGGTACAGAGTGGCAGCGCGGATCCCCAATACACCGGATACATCCACCGGACATATCGGTTTCAGATGTGCATTTGATGTATTGCCGGTATAGCGTGCTATTGATATGACATACCGAATACGATTATGTATATGTGAAAGGATTACAAGCGACTCATGTGAGTCGCTTTTTTCCTTTTACTGATCCGAAAGGATAATTCCATTATTTCACGAATACAACAGAGAACTCAGCGAATTCAAAATCACAGACAAAGGGTGTGCCATATGACGAATCTATTCGAACATTGTTCAGGTCAAACATTATCTGCCAACCTGGGATGGCTGAACGAGCCAGCAGATTGGTACATTGAAGACGGCAAAGTAACGATAACCGTTTCGCCAATCAGTGACTTTTTCATTGATCCGGGAGGTGAGCCGGTGAAAGCTTCAGCTCCATTTTTACATACGATAGTCAAGGGAGATTTCAGCATCGTCACTCGAGTACAGGTGGACATGAAAGAACAGTACGATTCGGGCTGCCTGATGGTGAGGGTGGACGATACGAATTGGGCTAAAGTTTGCTTTGAGTATTTTGAAGAACAGCCGTCTATTCTTAGTGTTGTTACTCGAGGTAACTCGGATGATTGTGTATCAGCACCTGTAGACGTTAACAAGCCTTATTTACGTGTAGCCCGGGCAGGCAACAGCTTTGCTTTCCATTATTCTCAGGATGGAGAGAAGTGGAAGCTGGTTCGTTATTTCGGCCTCGACTGCCCGGAAGAGATCAAAGTTGGCATTGTGGCCCAATCCCCCATTGGGCAAGGGACCACGGTTATTTTTACAGATGTACAGCTTCAACATGGGGTGACCGGAAGTGTTCGCCGGGTAGAATAACAGTGACCGTAAGGTTGTTCTGTCATTTATTTCACCCGAATTAGCAATCCGAACAGGCCGAGTACAGCAAAGGCCAGAAATGCTGTTGTATTGGAGAACATTTCAATCGTGTAACCTGCCATGGATGAGCCAAGGAATTGTCCAACACCCAGAGCAAGAAAGGCAAGACTAATTCCGATGGACACATTTGGCCTGAATAGTCTCGTTGCCCAAACGATAAATACACTGGTCAGGAAAATATATGTGCTGCCAAATATGATCGCAGAAATGAGACTGGCAGTCATGGATGGAAGAAGGATTACCCCCAGCGAGATCGCCAATAACAGTATGCCTATTCGGTAGGACCACCCAATCTCAATACGTTCAATAATGCGACCAGCACATCCACCGAGTATCCCCATAACCCCCATCACAATCCAGAACAACACGGCTTCCGAATCGGAGGCCCCTTTCTCGTCTGTGAGGAAGTTTCGGGCAAAGGTCCAGTAGATCGCTGAACTAACACCAGTTAACAGACAAGCCATCAGCAAAGCAGAACCCGCTCTGGTTGGTTTCATACATGTCCAGATGGATTTGGTACAAGGCAGTGTCTTTGTAGGTGGAATAACACGTCTGTTCCACACCAGAACCACAACACCGATTACAGCAAACAGGATGTAGGTTAGACGCCAGTAATCCGTGAACAGCCAGTAGAGTGGACCGGATATAACGATTCCGAAACTGGTTCCAGTGTTAATCCAGCTGTTGCCTCTTGCTTGCAGATCGGGTGCAAGCTCGGCGTTAACCGTGTTACCGAGTGCTGGAGAGGCCCATCCTGTACTCAAACCGGCGAGAAATACGCTGAATGCAAGGACCCATGCATTCTGAGCAAGAGCAATCCCGATTAATCCGAGCACAGCGCTGATCCCAGCCAATTGGATGACATAATGATGCCCTTTGCGATTAATTAACAGCGGTGCACTTAGAAGGGACAAGCAATAAGCAATGTAGGTTCCGGAGTTAATCGCACCTGACGCTGCATCGTTCAGTTGTAAAGCTTCTGAAATTTCCGGCATAAACAATCCATAACTGAATCGCCCGAATGCATAACAGACAGCGATTAGTGCAATGCCTGGAAAGATAATTTTTTTCATTAAATCCACCGCCTTTTAGATAGAACGATCATTATATTTCTCATTAAATAAAAAAGTGAGTTGAACTACTAACTCACCCTTAATGGCATTACTTGAAACTATTCTTCGTCATATGGATCAGTTCGCGGCAGACGTTATTTACATTTTCTGTCTCGGCGAGTGCAGTGGAACCCTCCAGCAGCAGGGAGAATTGCAATAGATCTCGATCACTTGCAGCAGGCGCCAATGTTTGGATTAACGTTCTCATATGTCTTTTATGCGCATTCACTGTCTGCACGATGATATGGTCTGCATGACCACCGAATTCTTCTTTGGCGCGCAAAAATAAGCACCCTCTTGATTCGTGTTCTTTCAGCCAGGTTGCATGTCCTTCAGCCAGATTGAGGAACATGGGTTGAGTTGTATTGTTTGCATATTGCCTGAGCTGTTCTAAATAACGCTGTTCGCGCCGCAGAAGCACCTGGACGATGAGATCATCCTTGGACTCAAAATGGTTATATAACGTCATGATGGCGATCCCGGCATCTGATATAATCCGCTTCAAGCCGATGGAATGGAAGCCGTGAAGGTAGAATAATTCTTCAGCCACGTTCAAAAGCATTTCTTTTTTGCTGCTCATATTCAATGATACTCTCCCTTCAAAATAAGATAGAACGATCATTATACTCGTAGGCTATAATAAGTCGTTTACATTGTCAAATTTTGTGCCTTCCCTTGTCTTTGGTTAGTTCAAAGCCTGGGCAGGGCGTTATATGAACAACGTCTTTGCACATTAACCGGACATATGAGAGCACAACATGACAGGTTTTTGGGTGGTTTATCCGTTATATTAGACATCAAGGAGTGATTATTACATGAACTGGATCAACGCATTACAGGTCGCTATTCAATATATGGAAGACCACTTGCTCGAAAATATGACGATGGAGCAGATTGCAGCGCAGGCTCATATCTCTCCTTTTCATTTTCAACGTACCTTTGCTCTGTTAACAGATGTTACTGTAGCTGAGTACATAAAACGCAGACGATTGACACTGGCGGCACATGAACTTCTGCAAAGTGATCACAAAATCATTGATCTGGCGCACAAGTATGGTTACGACACACCCGAATCTTTCTCCAAAGCATTCCGGAGACAACACGGCATCGCACCAAGCGAGGCACGCAAAAATAGTAGCTCTGTCCAATCGTATAATCGTCTGGTTATTCAAGTAAGTCTAAAAGGAGCAGAACCGATGAAATATAAAATTGTTGAACATCCCGAATTTACATTAGTGGGGGTGAAGCAGGCTTTTTCATATGTAGATGGAGAACATTTGCAAGGGATCGGGAAGATGTGGCAGGAAGCGTGGAAGAGCGGTACAGAGGAGCGTTTATTTGAACTGAACAACGGGGATATTCCAGGGTTACTTGGCGTCGTTGTGGATCAGAGCGAAATCAAGGAAAAGCAGATGGAATACTGGATTGCTACGGCTTACGACGGTGAAGTGCCGGAAGGATTATCAAGCTTCACCATGCCTGCTTCCAAATGGAGTATATTTGAGGTAGAAGGCCCGATGCCGGAGAGCATGCAGCTTCTGTGGAAACAGATTATTTCGGAATGGTTTCCATCCAATCCTTATGAGCACGCGTATATGCCAGAGCTGGAAGTATACCCTGGGCCGAACCAACCACCGCAAATCTGGATACCGATTAAATAAATTTTAACCGTTTCAAACTCGATCATTGTAGCCCGTAAACACTCGGATAACCGAAGCTGTTTATGGGTTATTTGGTTGTGATTAATCAGAGATTCGAAGTTGTACAGAGGATGTTCAAGCGTTGTTCATTTTATAGCAGCCAGGTAAACATGATATATTGGAATGAAGGTTAACAGCTATAAGAGGACGATGAGGTAAACCGCAGGAGGCAGATATGTTATATGAGTACCCATTCATTCAGACGATCATCAAACACGAGCAATTAATGCATGACCTGCGGAGAGTTCGTAGTCTCCATTTGCCACAATGTTACATAGGTGCAGGATATATTCGTAATTACATCTGGGATGTTCTGCATGGATATGCTCTTCGTGAACTTCATAGCGATATTGATGTTGTTTATTATGATGCGTCAGACCTGCGTGAGGAACGAGACATCCAGTTGGAGCGTCAGCTTCGTGAGTTGACAGGTAATGCCAAGTGGTCGGTCAAAAATCAGGCGAGAATGCATCTGCGCAATGGCACAGTTCCTTATCATTCTACTGAAGATGCTCTTCGCTATTGGCCAGAAGTTGTGACTGCCATAGGAGTACAGTTGGATGAAGAGGATCAGGTGAACATCTGTGCTCCGCATGGTTTGCATGATCTGTATCAACTCGTAGTCCGCAAAAGTCCGTTCTTCACGGATGCTGACTATTATAATCAGAGAGTACAGAAGAAGCGCTGGCAGGAACAATGGCCGAAACTAACGATAATAACAGCTTGAATAATAAGTGATTTGCGGAATAGTGGGTACAAGAAGGAGTGTCTACGGATTTGATAAAAAAGTTCTTACAAAAAAATGGACTGATCATTGATCTTGTCCTGTTGGCATGTTTTGTGGCATTTCTGGCCTTCTGGGGCCAAAGGTTTGCAGTCATGTTTTTTGGAATGATCACGGTGGCTTTTATCGTACTAAGACGGATTGACTATCAGAAGCATGTTATTTTGAAACGGATTATCCTTACCGGATTTGGCGTGGTTGCCGTCTCTTTTGTCATTATTGAAGCACTTGTATTCACACAGCTTGGTGCGAATGATCCGGAAGAAGCGGACTATGTCATTATTCTGGGTTCAGGCATCCGTGGAACGGAATTGTCATTGACCCTAAAACAAAGGTTAGATGCAAGTCTGGACTACATTCGCAGTCACCCTCAGACACCGGTCATTGTATCGGGTGGACAGGGACCCGGGGAATCGATTCCCGAAGCGCTCGCCATGAAAAACTATCTAATTGAACAGGGGATTCCCCCCGCCCAAGTCATTATGGAAGATCGCTCCACAAGTACACAGGAGAATTTGGCCTTTTCCAAAAAAATCATTCTTGAATCCGGGTTAGAGCACCCTGAGATCATGATTGTCACCAGTGACTATCATATGTTCCGTTCCAAATACATCGCTGCCAAGAACGGTTATGCGGCAGAATACGGCATATCGGCCCCGTCACCAGGATATTTGAAACCCGTCAACATGATCCGTGAATATTTTGCTACGATCAAAACGTTTATCTAATGCACATGACAGAAAAACGGAAACAGGACGAAGCGGAGATCTATGATCTATGCTTCGTCCTGTTTGCATATAAGGTGGCTATTGCTTCATAAAGATAGGTTATTTTTCTGAAGGAACAGGTACAGCTTTGGTGACCTGGGCCTCGGAAGGGACGGATACGATTTCAGGAGATCCACCCGTAGAAGGAACAGTTGCTGCTTCTACAACTTTAGCCTCAGAAGGTTTAGTAGTAGAAGGTTTAGTAGTAAAAGGTACAGTAGCAGACGGAACTGGCACAGCTTCGGAAACTTCATCCTCAGGGAGAGCCACGATTTCAGGAGTTTCGGAAGTAGAAGGAGCAGTTACAGCTTCGGAAATTCCGACCTTGTTGGGAGAAGCTACGATTTCAGAAGATCCATCAGTAGAAGGAACAGGCACAGTTTCAGAAGCTTCAGCCTCTACTTTAACCGTATGGTTTGATGCCCATACGGCGGTGGACGTACTTACACCTGTAATAAGCAGGAGGGCTCCCATTCCTATCATCCAATGTTTCTTTTTCAGTTTCTTTACATTAAACATAATCATCAATCTCCTTTTTAATTGTTTGCCTTCACCCGATAGGGACGAACAAAATTGAGCAGGTATTTTCTTGGTTCCCGCCATCACATTTAAAATTGTCTCACCATATCGTCTTCGCTCTTCATGGGACATCTCTTTCACCACATCTTCATCACAGGCCAACTCGCTCCAGGTATGAATGTCCCGGCGAATCATATGAATCAGGGGATTGAACCAGTGCAGTGCATTAACGCCCAATGTCAAAGCCTTGACCCACAGATCTTTATGTTTTAGATGTACCAACTCATGATGAATTACCATGCTGATGTCCATTTTCACCGTATTTTCGGGTGGCAGATATATCGTTGGTTTAAACAAGCCAACCAGTATAGGGCTTCGTACTATGGTGCTGTGAGCAAGCGTGATATTGCGTTTGAGACCCAAAGCCTCTTTGATTAATGGTAGCTGTATAGCTGCCTCACTATGACGGAGGACTGGCGTACGTGTATGAGATAATTCTTTCAGAAATCTCCGATAACAGTACACCTGCCATGCAGAAAAACCAATGACGCCAATGCCCCATACACATAACAAGAACCAGGCTGTGGTTACCGAAATGGTTTGTTCCGGGATAAACGTTCCTGCAAGTCCGCCCGAAGATGCTGCATTCTCCGTACCCGGTATAGTTGATGTCGTTTGGAATGCCATATCCAAAAGCCATGAAAGGCCAAGAGATACCGGGAACAGATAAAACAAGATAGCCAGTTTACCGAGTCTGTAGAGCCACTTGGTCGGAAAAACAGATACGGGTATAGGTCGTAGTGCCAAAATACAAACAGAAACGATACTTCCCGCCACGGTCAGGCTGCACAGAATTTCAAAAAAGATGTTCATCATCTGCACCTACTTTTCCGAAAGCCATTTTTTCAGTTCTGAAATGTCATCGTCTGAAAGCTTGTCGCCATCATACATGGCCGAAACCAAATTCTTGACTGAACCTTGATAGAGTCCATCAAGAACATGCTGCGTTTCCTGTAGTTTGTAATCTTCGGGCTGTAGAAGAGGTACATAATCATTGGTTCGTCCACGTCTCGTGACGGTAAGTGCGCCTTTATCCACCAACCGTGACAAAAAAGTAGACATAGTCTGCGCTTTCCACGCTTTCCCCTTCTCAGCGAATATGTCTAATAGTTCTGTTGAAGTGACGGGTGGATCGCATGACCATATAACGACCATTAACTCCATTTCTGTTTCGGATAATTTTTGAATCTGGTTCACCGTGAACACTCCTTAACATCGTTATGCGTCCATAACGATCGTATTACTACACTACGTAGTACGTATAAACTACTACAACTTGTAGTGGATAGTCAAGTTATCCTGATAGATGATTGCCAAACCATGTTATAATATAGGTCATTAATAGAAGAACGATGTAGGAGTGAATGATCATTACAGCATATCAATTACCTGCTCTCTATGAGCAGAAGCGAGTTTCAATGCACGAGATGGAAGAGATTGTACGCCTGTTGTCCCAGACACCGCTATTATACGATGATGGACAGAGCATTCAGGTTCAGGATTACATGGGAGGCTTGGAGGTCGAACTTGAGCATGAGGTACGCCGTGCAGTGACCGAGTTGTATGAACTGGCTGTTCAGGCTTGCCGCGCCTTCGTCGATCCATTGGCGTACGAGCAACTTCAGGATGCGCTTGGGTTACAGGCTGAATTATGGCAGGAGGAAGTGCTTACTCTTGCAAAGTGGATGGATTGGCTGAAGCAGATCAGTGAAGGGAAGAGAACACTGCCCGAGTACAACTTTACAGCCATGCTTGGCAATCTGCCAGACGGATTCATGATCCATGATTTTTATGATGAACTCCGATATCAGCTGGAACAAAACCCTGCACACGCATGGGCTATCGACGAGCGGGATCGCTTGTACGCCTCCCTGGGTGCGAAATAAATCAAACTAACGGGTCACCGGCGGTGTTTAAGCTAATATCTGCATTTTGCATGCATAGAAACATTCCAATCTATATCTTACGAATTCTTTACCCAGTATGGGAAATGAGGGGATACCGTGAAGAAGGTTGTATTGGCTGGTGGAACGGGATTTGTCGGACAGGATTTTGCCCAAAGATTCAAGAAGCAGGGTTATGAGGTGTTGATCATCTCGCGTCAGCCCGGTCATATTGCCTGGGAGGATCGTGCAGGAATCGTAGAGGCACTGGAAGAAGCAGAGATGTTAATTAACCTGGCAGGTAAATCGGTGAACTGCCGTTATACGGAGGAGAATCGCAAAGTCATTCTGGAATCCAGAACCCTTACAACGCGCATTCTGGGCGAAGCCGTCCTGGCTTGTAATCATCCTCCCGAACTATGGATTAATTCGAGTACAGCAACCATATACAGACATGCTGAAGATCGTCCCATGACGGAAAAAGAGGGCGAGATTGGCTCCGGATTCTCGGTCGACGTTGCCAAGGCATGGGAACAGGCTTTCTTTGAATTCAGTCTGCCGTCTACGCGTCAGATTGCACTGCGGATTGCGATTGTGCTGGGCGAGGGTGGTGTGATGGTGCCCATGACGAACCTCGTCCGTTTTGGACTGGGAGGATCGCAAGGCGCAGGAACACAGCAGTTCAGCTGGATTCATATCGAGGATCTCTTCCGCATGGTAATTTATATGCAAGAGCATCCACGCTTGAATGGTGTGTTCAATGCGTCCTCTCCGCATCCGGTGACGAATCGGGAGCTAATGGCGCGTCTGAGAGAAAAGATGGGTGTTCGGATCGGACTACCTTCTCCTCGCTGGATGCTTGAACTGGGCGCACGTTTCATTCAGACCGAGACGGAACTTGTTCTCAAGAGTCGTTGGGTGATTCCCGAACGAATGGAGAGGGAAGGATTCACTTTCACATACGGTACACTAGATACCGCTCTTGCCGAGATTCTGAATAAGAAGAAATGACAACACAGTATAAATAATAAAACACAACAGGGAGGGCAGAGGCATCTGCCCTTCTATTATATATTTCAAAGCTTCTGCTTCATGGCGTTTCGCCATTGGAGCTGGAGGATTCATTTTATTATCAGTCAGATGAACAGAAAGAGGTTGGGGAAATGCAACTTAGAAGAGTAAGGATCGTGGGAACAGGGAAGTACCTGCCTGAACAGGAAGTCACCGATGAGGAACTGGATCGCCGCTTGGACGTGCCTGCGGGCTGGGTTAGCAAAGCCACAGGTGTAGGTGTGCGCCATTATGCTTCGGGTGAAGAAACCTCCTCTTTCATGGGGGCGCGGGCTGCGGAAGCTGCACTGGCGGATGCAGGATTACAATTCAGTGATATCGACTGTCTGGTGTGTACCAGTGGCACGAAGGAACAACCGTTGCCAAGTACGGCGGTATTTATCCAGCAGGCCATGGGGCAGCAAGATTCAGGCGTACCTGCTTTTGATATGGATGCAACCTGCCTAAGTTTCCTGAACGGACTGGATGTGATCTCCTATATGGTAGATGCCGGACGTTACCAGCGAGTACTGCTCGTAGCCACCGAGATTGCCTCAGCGGGACTAAATTGGTCGGATAAAGAAAGTGCGGCCCTGTTCGGAGATGGAGCGGCCGCTGTTATTATTGAGCGTTCGCCTGAAGGGTCATCCTCACAGATTGTACATGCTTCCCTTCGAACCTACAGCCGAGGTGCTCGCTTCTCGGAGATTGCAGGTGGAGGTACACGGCTGCATGCTTCGAATTATAAGGCAGATCAGCCGGAGCCCTACTTATTTCATATGGATGGACAGGCGATCTTCCGCATGGCTTCCAGACTTTTGCCTGGATTCATCGGCGATATGCTGCAAGCGACCGGGAATCGAATGGAGGATTTCCAATTGGTCATTCCTCATCAGGGAAGTGCCATGGCGATGAGACTGATTCGCAAGAAGCTTGGCATTCCTGAAGATCGGTTTATGGACATCACACGAAATCACGGCAATACAATTGCGGCATCGATCCCAATGGGTCTGCATGAAGCGATTAGACAACAGCGTATTCAGCGTGGAGATCGGGTGTTGATGATTGGCACGGCTGCCGGATTATCATTGGGAGGACTCATTTTTGACTACTAGATCTGGGGAAACCAGACATCGTACAGCTGCTTCTCTCCGTGTGCTGCTTACAGGCGGAAGGGCTCCCGTAACGCTTGATCTGGCACGCATGCTTCATCGGGCAGGCCATCGGGTTTATGTTGCGGAGAGTGCTGCACGGCATCTGACCAGATTATCCAGTGCAGTGGAACAGTGCGCTGTGGTCCCGTCGCCACGTCATGACACACGTGCGTATCTGGCGGAGCTGGAACGGTTGGTTCAGGATTGGCAGATCGACCTGTTGATTCCGATGTGTGAAGAAGTATTCTATGTTGCTCAAGGGGCAGACAGACTGCGTGCATTTTGCCGTGTTCTGGTTACGACTCTGGAGCAGCTGCATGTGCTGCACCATAAATATGATTTTATCCAGCTTGCAGGGTCACTCGGTCTTTCGGTTCCGGATACACGTCTGATCCACAGTCGGCAGGAATGGATGGAAGCCCAGTCTGTTCTAGAAAAAGTAGGAGATTGGGTGTGGAAACCGGTGTATTCCCGCTTCGCAGCCAAAGTTCGCATGCCAACACTCATGACCGATGACGCTGGGGCAGGGACGGATCAGGAAGGAAACGTAAGCGAAAAGAAACGTCGACATTTCCGTAACGACCCTCCAGACGAAGTAGCATTATCATCTATTTCACCTTGGGTTGCACAGGCCTACATTCCTGGTCAGATGTTATGTACATACAGCATAGCGCATGAAGGGCAACTGGTTGCACATGCCACTTACGACAGTCGCTATCGTACAGGAAGCGTGGGAGCCAGTGTTTTTTTTGAACAGGTGGAACATGAGGGTGCCCTTGCGTGGGTGAGACAATTTGTTGAGGCAACGGGTTTTAGTGGACAGATTGGGTTTGATTTTATAGAAGGTCAGGATGGGCAAGTATACGCAATTGAGTGTAATCCGAGGGCAACGAGTGGGATTCATCTGTTTCACCCCGGAGATGACTTGGTGCGTGCACTGACTGAACCGGAGACGTTGGTCAAAGAAAGAAAAATGATCACGCCCGCACGGGGCAGCAAAGCCATGCTCATGCTTCCCATGCTGGGAAGCGGGGTTCAGCAGATCTTCGGCAAAGGAAAGTTCCGGGCATGGATAGCTGCGTGGCGTGGAGCCAGGGATGTGGTCTATGGAGGGCAGGATATCCAGCCTGTATTTGAACAATTTGCAGTGGTGCTAGCCGCATGGCGTCTGTCAAGATCACAGAAGTTCTCGCTGACTGAAGCTTTGACTCACGACATAGAATGGAACGGTGAACAACAATGAATAGAGCACTGGTTACAGGAGCTACGGGATGTCTGGGCAGGCATCTCGCGATACGGCTTGCACAAGAGGGATGGGAAGTAACTGGCATGGGCCGACAGCCCAAAGTTGGGGCAGAACTTGAGTTGGCAGGAATCCGATTCCGGAATGGAGATATACGGGATGAGGCTTCAGTAAACGAAGCATGTGCGGGGCAAGATGTGGTGTTTCACTGTGCGGCACTATCATCGCCATGGGGAAAATATCGTGACTTTTACAGCAGCAATGTAGAAGGGACACAAAACCTCATTGATGGCTGCCTGCATAATGAGGTGCAGCGATTCATACATGTATCGACTCCAAGTATATATTTTAACTACATACCGCGATATAACGTACATGAGAATGACCCGTTGCCATCCAAACCAGCCAATCATTATGCAGCCACAAAGCTTCTCGCTGAGCAGGTTGTAATGGAGGGGCATGCGAAGGGACTTCCGTCGATCATGATTCGACCGCGAGCGATCTTTGGTCCGTATGATCAGACGTTATTTCCCAGAATTGTCGCAGCAAACGCAAAATCGGGCGTGCCCATGATCGGTGGTGGACAGGCTTTAATCGATCTGACCTGTGTGGATAATGTGGTGGATGCCCTATTATTGTGTCGCGATGCCTCTGACGAAGCGCTCGGAAGAGCTTACAATATCTCCAATGGTGATCCAAGGGCGTTCAGTGAGTTGGTGAGCAGCCTGTTTGGCATGCTGGATATGCCCTTGCGTCGTCGAAACATTCCTTATCGGATGGCATATGGTGTGGCAGCGTTGCTGGAGCAAGTTCATGGCTATATTCCTGCGTTGGGTGAACCTGCGTTGACACGGTATACAGTCGGATCCTTATCCATCCCACAGACGTTGGATATTACGGATGCACGGGAGCAATTGGGATACATTCCTCGGGTGTCCATTGAAGAGGGATTGCAAAAATTTGCAGACTGGTGGAGGGCTGAATCATGCTGACAACAACTCCGGTGAAACTATATTTAAGTGCGGCGGGTTACTGTACACATCCAGAGTTTCTGACGTTGCGCGGTGGTCGGTTGAGCCCGGTGCCTTTCCCGGCAGGATTTGCCTGCATCATTCATCCCGTACATGGACCAATCCTGCTGGATACGGGATATAGCTCCCGCTTTTTCGAGGAAACGGCTCATCTGCCCAATGCACTGTATCGTCATATTACACCGGTGGTTTATCGTGAAGAGGATAGTGCCGTTCATTTTTTGGCTCATATTGGGCTGAAAGCTTCGGATATCCGGTATATCATCCTCTCGCATTTTCACGGCGATCACATCGCGGGTGTGCGAGATTTCCCGGAGGCACAATTCATCTATCTGCCAAGAGCTTATGATGCTGTGCGCTCACTCGGTCCGATTGCGGCTGTGAAGGCAGGTTATCTGTCCGGGTTGTTGCCTGAGGATTTTATGGCCAGATCATTGCCTGTTACGCGTCAGCCTGAGCGATGGACGAGAGCGGGAGAAGCTTTCCCTTTTGATGAGGTCTACGATATCTTTGGCGATGGCAGTCTGCTGGGGGTAGATGTATCCGGTCATGCGGAAGGCATGATGGGACTCCTGCTGCGTACGGAAGAACATGACTATTTCCTGTGCGCGGACGCGGTATGGTCAAGTCGGGCTTTTCGTGAACAGCGCAGACCTCATGCGCTCGCGGGTATTATTATGTCTGATCGACAGGAATACCACCGTAACTTTGACAAGTTGGTTCAGCTGCATCAGCAGTTTCCCCACATTCGGATTGTGCCGAGTCATTGTCGAGATGTACTGGACGCTTGGGGTACAGGAGGGCAGGGACGATGAGCAATACCCTTCGTATTGTGGTTCATTATGCGCTTGCACGTGGGCTGCGAACATGGAAAACGCGAGAACAACTGGAGCGCTGGCAAGAGCGCCGGATTATTCGGCATGTCCATCAGATTCGTGCCCGATCTTCATTTTACCGGAAGTGGTGGGGTAGCTTGAACGCATCCGACTGGAGAAGATTTCCGTTGATCGACAAATCAATCATGATGCAGCATTTCGATACACTGAACACGGTGGGCATTACCAAGGACGAAGCGCTGGCTCTTGCAGGTGAAAGTGAAGAAACGCGTGACTTCAAACCTTCCATTCAAGGTGTGACGGTTGGATTGTCTTCTGGCACGTCAGGAAACCGGGGGATATTTCTGGTGAGTGATCGGGAGCAGGATGCGTGGACGGGCACGGTGCTGGCCAAGTTGCTGCCTGGTGGACTGTGGAAACCTGCCAAGATTGCGTTTTTCCTGCGGGCCAACAGTAATCTGTATGAATCGGTGCAACGTGGTAAGTTACAGTTCCAGTACTTTGATCTGCTGGAGCGTGTGGAGAACTTGGTGAAGCGGTTGGAAGAATACCAACCTACCGTGTGGGTGGCTCCCCCATCCATGCTGCGTCTGTTGGCGGACGCCTATGTGGCGGGCCACCTGACCGCTGTACCGGATAAAATCATCTCTGTTGCCGAGGTGCTGGACCCCCTGGATCGCAAGGTGCTGGAGCAGGTCTTCGGACAGACCGTTCATCAAGTCTATCAGTGTACAGAAGGATTTCTGGGTGCGACCTGTCGCTACGGCACACTGCATTTGAATGAAGACATCGTGCATATTGAAAAAGAGTTCATTGATCCCGCCACCCGGCGGTTCGTGCCCATTATTACGGACTTCTCCAGAACATCACAGCCGATCATCCGGTATCGGTTGAATGATATTCTGACCGAGGCGGCGCTGCCATGTGCCTGTGGTTCCCCGTTTACCGCCATTGAGCGGATTGAAGGCCGCTGTGATGACACGCTTTATTTTACACAACTACATACGGGTGAGGCTGTACCGATCTTTCCGGATTTCGTTACCCGTTCGGTCATTGCGGCTTCGCCGGATATTGAACATTATCGTGTGGTGCAGCAAGGAGACGGAACAATGGAAGTATCCCTTCGGCTTGGCGGGAGCGCAGTGATGGCTCAGGTTGAGACAGATGTACGGGGTGAACTGATGAAGCTGGGAGAGCGGCTTGAATGCACCTTGCCTGAAATTAGATTTGTTCCATATACGTTCGAACCGGGAATTACGAAGCTGCGCAGGGTGGAGAGACGAGATAACGTAGTGGCGGATTAAGCAGCAGGGGCCATGCGGTATAGGTAGGAACGGAAGTAAGTAATTTACCGAGGAAAGAAGGACACACCGTGACAGCTGATGAACACTTAACAGAGGACGAGCAAGGACGAATTAACACGGGTCGTGGTGCAGTGAAGAAGACAAAGGAGAGAGCGAACGCTCCGGTGGCCTTAATTACGGGTACCTCCAGTGGTTTTGGTATGCTTACGGCAATCACCCTTGCCAAGCAGGGATATCTTGTTGTTGCTACAATGCGTGATCTGAGTCGAAGAGAAGAATTGGTGAGGTTGGCTGAACAGGCAGGGATATCCGAACGTTTGCAATATGTGCAACTGGACGTAACCGATGCTGAATCGGTGCAGAAAGCTGTGAGGTCCGTACTTCTTAATAATAGCCGAATCGACATGCTGGTGAACAATGCAGGATTTGCGGTGGGCGGGTTCATTGAGGAAGTATCGATGGAGGATTGGCGGCGCCAGATGGAAACGAATCTATTTGGATTAATCGCCGTGACACGTACGGTCCTGCCTGTGATGCGTGAACAGAAGCAGGGGCTGATTATTAACTTGTCCAGTGTAAGTGGGTTGTCCGGTTTTCCAGGGTATGCGCCCTATGCTGCCTCCAAATTCGCTGTGGAGGGATTCACGGAAAGTCTGCGGCATGAGATGTCTTCGTTTGGCGTTCGGGTGGTATTGGTTGAACCAGGTGCTTATCGCACGCCGATCTGGAATAAAGGTTTGGGTGAGATTCACCGGAGCGAGAACTCCCCATATAAGCATAAGCTGGATGCGGTTCTTCGTTATTCCAAACATGCGAGCGAGACGGCACCTGATCCACAGGAAGTGGCAGATCTGATTGGCCGAATTGCGCGGATGCGTGCACCAAGACTTCGATATGCGCTCGGAAAAGGTTCGCGTGTGCTCATCATAGGTAAAGCACTGCTACCGTGGAAGTGGCTGGAGCGGATTATCGCCCGTGGTTTAAAATAGAGATTAGGTACGATTCACGATTGCAGAATTTCCGAAAGGGAGGGATTAACCATCTTCGAATTCATCGTCATTATTTTACTTCTTGCGATTGTGGGTCTGCTCTTTCATATCAATAGCAAGCTGCCAGCGCGTGACCGGGTGAAGGAAGCAATGGAACGTGATCGGAATCAGAAACATAATCAGGATGCTCCAAATTAAAACGCGGAGGTTACCAATGAAAATTGCATTCGTTTTGTTTGATGGACTGACTTTCCTTGATTTTGCAGGGTTTTATGATGTGATCAATCGGTTGAATTTCTTTGAACCTACCAAAGGAACGACGTGGGAAACCTGTGCAATGACAGATCAGGTCACGGATGAGTCTGGTCTAACGTTGAAAGTGGATCGAGTGAAGCCAGACCTGTCGGAATATGATCTCGTGTTTATCCCCGGGGGCATGGGAACGCGCAAGCTTCGATATGACGAGGCATTTGTAGGTTGGCTGAGCAGGCTGCGTCTGTACCTTTGAAGGTTTCGGTGTGCACAGGATCTCTGCTGCTGGGTGCAGCTGGTTTTTTATCCGGTAAAAAAGCAACAACACATCCCTATGCATATGATTTGCTTCAGCCGTATGTCGATGAGGTGATTCAGAAGCGGATTGTAAAAGATGGAAATGTAATTACGGCTGGTGGAGTAGCCACGTCCATTGATCTGGGGATTTATGTTGTTGGGTTGCTTGCAGGACAGGAAGCGGCAGCGAATGTAAAACTTCAGATCGATTATCCTTATGAAATGCAGGGAGTGGTCGAAGAATGAACGAAGATCGAAAGCAAGAGACATATATCATTCGCAATATTCAGCGGGATGAAGCAGACATCTACTGGACTTTGCGACTGGAAGCACTGAAAACACATCCTGAAGCCTTTGGGGCTTCGTTCGAGTTGTCCATTCAACTCCCCATGAGTGAAGTGCAGGAGCGCATACATAATGAACCGGATGATTATATTCTGGGCGCATATACAGAAGAAGGAACTTTGGCGGGAATGATGGGTTTCAAAAGGGAACACGGCCTGAAACTCAGGCACAAAGGCATGATCTGGGGCGTCTATGTTGCTCCGCCATATCGGGGAAGTGGGCTGGCTTCGCGCTTGCTCCGCGAGGTGCTGGATCGGGGAAGACATCTGGAAGGTATCAAGCAGATTAATCTGAGTGTAGTGACAACAAATGAATCAGCCCGAAGTTTATATGAGCGATATGGATTTGAAGTTTATGGAATCGAGCGTAACGCATTGGAAGTCTACGGTCAGGGATATGATGAGGCGCATATGAATTACTTTTATACGGAGCATTCAACATTGAATGAAGATATCACCACAGGAGGGGTCCTATGACAGATCATGTTGAACTTGAGATTGATGGTGTTTCCTTTGTCTTAAAAGAGTCTCATTCTTTCGATTGGTTACGGCCCTTGGGTACGGTCTTTCGCGTATTCGATCAGCAAGATTCAGGGAATCTCTCCTTTGGTATTGTGCAAAAGGATGGAAAGAGATTGTTTGTAAAGTATGCGGGAGCACATACAATTCATGCGAATCATACGGGAAGTCCCCCGGAAGCCATTCGTAATCTGAAATCATCTGTTTCCGTTTACGAAGATTTGGCGCATGACACGTTGATTCGACTAACGGATCATTTTGCAACGGATGAGGGTTATACCTGTGTATTCGATTGGGTGGATGGGGAGTGTCTGCACTCCCACTGGTATTTTCCACCTCCTGCCAAGTATGAAGATCCGCGTTCGCCCTATTATCGGTTCAGACAGCTTCCAGTGGAGACACGCATTCGGGCGATGGAACAGATTCTGGATTTTCATATCGAGGTGGAACGAAGAGGTTATGTGGCTGTAGATCTGTATGATGGCAGTCTGATCTATGATTTTGACAGAAACTTTATGAAAATTTGTGATATCGATTTGTATCGGAAGGGCTCTTTTACCAATACCATGGGGCGTATGTGGGGATCTTCCCGTTTTATGTCTCCCGAAGAGTTTGAGCTAGGCGCGCCGATAGATGTGGTTACCAATGTATTCAACATGGGGGCAACGGCTTTTGCGTTGCTTGGCGGGGAGAAAGATCGTTCCTATGCCAGATGGGATGCCGGAGAAGCGTTGTATCAGGTTATGATGCGTGCTGTGAGCGATGATCGGTCCGAGCGGTACGCAACGATTGTGGAACTTGGTGAGGCTTGGAAACAAGCTGCCATGCAAGGTAAATGAGTGGATCGGTGTAATTTTCGCAAATATGCAAAATCCATTCGTATGTGTGTGTGAAATCCCGTATAATGGAAATTATTAAGGGGGTGCAGACGATGTGCAGATATGCCATGTCAGGACCATATAAAGACATCTATTCATGTTTCAATTGTCGCAAATCATTTAAACAAGTTTCCAGACATGACCTAAGCCCTGAGGTGGTGGCACAACTTGAATATAAATGCCCGCAATGTGCCACGTCCATGGTTAGCATGGGACAGGATTTCCAGGCACCCAAGCATACCAAACAATGGACCAAAGTGATGATGTTGTATCGTCATGGTTATACCTATCATAATTGCGGGTGCGGGGCTGGATATCGCCCAGCTGATTTACGTGAATTATCCGATTTTCTGGAGCAGCAGGAAGCTGGTAAAGGCAGTGTAGGCGAACGATTATTGCAAAGGTTAACTTCATAGTTATGGTTCCAAAATCCAACCTGTCGTCTATGGAAATGTTGAAAATACAGGTGAGCACGTTGTATACAATCAATGAGCAGCAGCGTTTATTAAGCATTAACGAGCCAGGTGGTGGGCAAGCTCCATCCATTTTTATCGGCATGACTTCTGCTGGTTCACTGATCTATTACCATGAGCAGTTACCGCCTAATCTAATGGATGAGTTGGGTAAGGATTGCGAGTTTCCATTGGATATTCCAAAACTGATTCGAAAGGTGGAAACCTTTGAGCCAGTTAACCGTGTGTGGATGGGACCAGCTTATGCTTTTCCTGAGACATCTGACGAGTGGAATCAGAAGGTTCAGTTGATTGGTCAGGAGCAGCGTTATTTGCTGGCAGAGCATTTCCTTGAATTAACAGATCACTTGCATGAAAAATGGCCTGTTGCCGCTTATGTTATTGGTGAATCTGCTGTGGCAGTGTGCTGCTCCGCAAGGCTCTCCGATTATGGGGCGGAAGCGAGTCTATATACGGCACTCGGTTATAGAGGACATGGATATGCAGCAGAGACGGTAAAATGCTGGCAGTATTATGTCAAGGAGCGTGGACGCATGCCAATCTATAGTACATCTTGGGATAATCTCGCTTCACAGCAAGTTGCCCATAAACTGGGATTAATTCAGTTTGGTGTGGATTTCAGTATCACAACTGTGGATTTGAGGAAGGGCTGTGATGTCTGATGATCCGCACTTTCGTACAAAAGGATCTGCAGTATGTCATTGAAGCGCATATCCGAATCTATCGAAATGAGTATAATTATGATCATAGCTTTGCTGAATTTATCACGAATGCGGTGAATTCGTTTGGACTGACGGGTAATCACTTGAGGGAGATGTTGTGGATCGTTGAGTTGAATCAGTCAGCTTCCGGCTCCATAGGTCTTACTCAGGTGAATGAAAATACGGCTCAACTGCGCTGGTTTCTGATCGAACCGGAAGCACGTGGTGCAGGATGGGGCGGGAAGCTTATCGAACAGGCAGTTCTTTTTGCAAAAGAAAAAGGCTACACATCCGTGATCCTGTGGACCAATGAATCTTTGATCGGCGCGCGTAGATTATATCAATCTGTGGGTTTTGAAGTGAAGGAAGTCAGCAAGCAGTTTCTGTCAGGTCAGGAGCTTAACGAAGAAAAATGGGAACTTGTTCTGTAGTGGGCCGGGTGCTTGAGCATGAAATCCGAATCTGTAGTGTTAACTCGTTGTTGAAAGGAGTGGTACAGTGAATGGCAGAAGACTGATTCTGGGTTTGTTATCCGTATGCACTGCACTGACGGTAGCCGCGTGTTCGACTCGGACAGAAGACCAAGCATTATCAGCAACCATTGAAAGCAAGTTGCAGCAGATGGTTAGCGACCCTGTCCTCCTGACCAGCAGTAATCCCAATGATTATATTGCTGGTAACCGGGAGGCTTACGAGGACATCCTGAGTACGGGTGAGGCGGGACTGTTTCTCCTGTTACAGCAGCTCGAATCCAGTCCGGATAACGGTCTCAAGGAATGGATCATGGCTCAGGCCAGTACTGAACTGCTTGGAGAGCATAACCCCGTAGAGGGGTGGCATAGTGGCAAGGACTGGCTCAGGCAGTATAAAATGAACATAGAATAATGGTTCATCATCCATAGTGTGTGATGAGCCGGAAGTACAAACCTCACCTCCAGTCAGCATGAGCAGCATTGAGAGGTTCTTGGAACCCGAAAGAATACATTATAGAGGTGAAATCCTTGACTAAAAAAATTGCTTTTTTTGATTCAGGCATCGGTGGTTTGACCGTTTTGCATCAGGCATTACAACAGTTTCCGGAAGAAAAATTTCTGTATTATGCGGATACTTTACATGTCCCGTATGGAACCAAGTCTGCGGATGAGGTTAGAGGACATATTTTTGATTGTGTGGAAGCCATCGTTCAGGAGGATGTCCAGGCAATCGTGATTGCTTGTAATACAGCAACAAGTCTGGCTGTGAAGGATCTGCGCGCCAAGTACGATATCCCGATCATTGGCATGGAGCCTGCGGTGAAACCAGCCGTGGAGATGAATCGTGATAGTGGTAAGAGAGTGCTTGTATTTGCCACGGCCCTCACCTTGAGCCAAACCAAGTATAACGAACTGGTATCGCGTGTTGATGATCACCACAGTGTGGATTCCATTGCGCTGCCGGAACTAGTGGAGTGGTGTGAACAGCTGGATTTTGATCCGGGCAAAATCGCTGATTATTTCCGGTTCAAGCTGGCAGATCTCGATCTTCATATGTATGGCACAGTGGTGCTTGGTTGCACGCATTATCCTTACTATACGTCCATTCTGCGCACGGTTCTGCCCGATCATATACAGATTATTGATGGCAGTATAGGTACGGTGAACCATCTGAAGCAGCGGCTTGGACTGGTGGCTCAACATGGAGACAGAACAGGGGAACAGGTCACTTTCCTCAGTTCATCAGGCCGACCGGAAGAGCAGGAGAAGATGTACAGTGCACTTCAATATCTTGAGATGAACTCCAAGTAGGTTACACCATAGGAGGTGATAGCTATGCAGTCCATTTATCTTATCCGTCACGCCAAGGCCACAGGGCAGGAACCCCATGCAGAGCTTACAGATGAAGGGATCAGGCAGGCTGAAAAACTTGCAGATATCTTGGCTCATCATTCCATAACGTATATTGTCTCCAGTCCATGGAAAAGGGCCGTTCAGACGGCTATGCCACTGGGCATAGCAATGCTGCAACATATACATACGGATGAACGTCTCCAGGAGAGGATACTTAGCTCTCTTGATCTGCCAAACTGGATGGATGTACTGAAACGTACATACGATGATGTGGATTGGGTGGAAGAAGGCGGGGAATCTTCGAGAAACGCGGCTGCAAGGGGGCTGGCACTACTGGAAGAGTTGTGGAGCAGACCGGAACAGCACGGGGCCGTGGTTACACATGGGAACTTGTTATCACTGCTTATTCGTGAGTATGAACCATCCTTTGGTTATGAAGAGTGGACCAAACTGTCTAACCCGGATGTGTATGTGCTGGAGCGACAACGGCCAGATGCAGGGCTATCCACCATTCGCAGAATCTGGACAGATTAAACAGCAAAAGAGTGCTCCAGCGATATTACATCAGCCAGAACACTCTTTTCGTTTATCCTCGGGGCATGTTTACAATGCGGCAATCATGATCATAACCCATCCAGCCAAAAATGCGACTCCGCCAAGTGGGGTAATGGCTCCCAATTTGCGAACACCCGTTACACTTAAAGTGTACAGGCTGCCGGAGAACAGGATGATTCCGGCGAACATCAGCCACCCGGCAAGCATGACGAGTGAAGAGGATTCAAGACGGTCTGCCAGCAGTCCGATCAGGATGATGCCAAGTCCATGGATGAGGTGATATTGAACACCGGTTTCATAGATTTTGATCATGTCAGCGGATAGTTTGCGCTTGAGCGCGTGTGCACCAAAAGCACCCAAAGCAACAGCCAGGAACATCATAATACTGCCGAGTATAATCAGGGTTTGCAATGTGTTTTTCTCTCCTTTTAAGGGTAATTAGATATAACATAAGAGTGTACTGCACGAGTGTTGTCTACAGTTTGCGCAATTGAATCTGTCCAATGGAGTGATCGGCTTCCTTTTTCAGAATCAGTCTGGCACGCCCTTTGGTTGGCAAAATGTTTTCATGCAGGTTTTTGGCATTGATATCCTGCCAGATCTGGTTGGCCGTACGAACGGTTTCCTCTTCATCGATATTGGCGAATCGTTGATGGAAAAAGGAATCCGTGTTCTGGAACGCTGTATTGCGGAGCAGCTTGAAACGCTCAACGTACCAGTGTCGTATATGCTCTTCTTCTGCATCTATGTAGATGGAAAAATCGAAGAAATCACTAACCAGCAAAGGCGTTTCCTTTTTGATCTGAAGTACATTGATGCCTTCAATAATGAGAATATCCGGTTGACAGATCTGCTTCTCTTCCCCTTGAATGACATCGTAGGCGAGGTGAGAGTATACGGGTGCTTTCACTTCGGGTTTGCCTGATTTTACATCACCCATGAACTGAATCAGGGATTTGATATCATAGCTTTCCGGGAATCCCTTGCGGTTCATGATGCCCTTCTCTTGCAGCACCGCATTGGGATATAAGAAACCGTCGGTTGTGACAAGGTCAACCTTCGGGCTGTTCTTGCCTCTGGCGAGCAGTGCCTGGAGCAAGCGGGCCGCTGTACTTTTGCCCACGGCAACACTTCCCCCGATTCCAATGATGTAGGGGGTGGGGAGAGCTTCTTTTTTCATAAAGGAGGCCGTCAGTCGATTCAGCTCTCGTGAAACTCTTGCATATAGGTCAATAAAGTGGGTAAGAGGCAAATATATATCTTCGACTTCTTGAATCGATACCTCTTCATTCAATCCCTTTAACTGTTCTAATTCGGCTTCCGTCAGTGGAAGAGTGGTCTGATGTTCTTTAAGTTCAGCCCATTCCTTGCGGTTAAACTCGATGTAAGGAGAGTATAAATTCATGAGATCCCGCTTTCTGTATGTAATATAATTGTGGACACAACCTTTAGTGTATCAAATTTCAGGAAACTGACAACACCTTTACATTGTGCCTTTCATAATGCCTTTCGTCAAAATGGAGCGAAAAACAACTTACTAGGAAAGTTTAACCCAATTTATGTTAAAGTCAACGTATACCATGCGGAAGGGTGACAGCACATGATCGTATATGAGAGAGAGCATGATTTTGTTTTGACCGCACAGCATGAGCATGGATTAGTAGCCGGAGAAATGGCTTCCCACTGGAAAAATGAATTACTAGCCGATGCTGGGCATCGGGATGAATTGATTCTAGCGGCCAAGGAACATGACCGTGGCTGGATTGAACTGGATTCATCTCCATTCTGGAATGATTACAGTCAATCGCCGTATTCGTTTCGTGATTTTCCATTGCGTCCGCGTTTTGTATTCTACCATAAAGGGATTGAAGAAGTTCGTCAGAAAAACCTCTACGCCGGATTATTGTGTAGCTTGATGTATACGGAACTGTTTCAGAAAAATCTGGGGGCCAATGCTCAGGATGATGATGACATCCGAGATTATCTGCAACAAGAACACGAACGTCAGCTGGATTGGGAGAAACAGCTTGGTGGTGATGCTGAAGCACTGAAACAGAGGTTGCAAAGTGATGTGGAGATCATGCTTTTCTGTGATCAGCTGAGTCTGTTTCTCTGTATGGAGGAACCTGGAACACCTGCTGCGCGTTATGATTTTTTTGCAGAAGGGCTCAGTTGTACGTTTGATGCCTGTTCCAGACAACCAATTCAGGCAGAGTGGTTATCCAATGAAAAAGTAGGCCTGTCTTTTTTCCCGTTTGATGAGGACTTTACGGTCGTTTTGCCTTATAAATCGGTGCCAAAGGCAAGTATCCGCAAATTTGGTATGCAACAGGCTTATCGCCGGGCTGAATGGAAGGAACGCCGGGTGTTGATTACGGAATTGAACTGAGAACTGGAAACTCCAAGCTTGAGTACAGAGCAGCATAGAATATCACAAAACAGGCGGGCTTCTATGTACAGGTGTACAGGGCGTCCGCCTTTCGTATGTATATATATCATCATAGACTATACTGTGAGACCGGTGAAAATACCAATGAAACAGAGTGGGAATAAAGAAGGAAAACACAGGTTATTCCCAGAAATGTTAGTGTACAGCAGAGAAGCGCATGTTAGCAGGAGGACGAATATGGATACTAGAATAGAGATATTAACGATGTGTATGGTATGGGACAAAATGAATGATCAAGTGTTGCTAATGAATCGGCCGGATCGCAAAGGATTTCCGGGATACATCGCTCCTGGGGGGAAGGTAGACTTTCCGGAGAGTATCCTGGATGGCGCCGTGCGGGAGGTTCTGGAGGAGACGGGGCTAGTAGTTAATGAAATTACGTATAAAGGGCTTGATGAGTTCTGTGATCCCGAACAAGGATTGCGGTACATGGTATTTAACTATTTGGCGACTTCATTCGAGGGTCAGTTATTGCAAGATCCGCCCGAAGGCGAACTGTTATGGGTGCCTATGAAGCGGGTTTTTGAGCTGCCTATGCAGGATTGGTTTGCTGAACGTTTCCCGCGTTTTTTCCAAAAAGGCACTTTTGAGCGGAGCGTGATCTGGGAGAAGTCATCCGGACGTACGTTGCAAGAGACATTTATGGTGTATAGCGATTCGGTACTTGAACAGAGTGGGACCCGATAAGTTAAAACGTCAGAAGGAGGAAAAATCATGGGATACCAGCATGCCCTGCAAGGATACATTGCGGCGACAAATACACATCAGTTTGATGAAGTCAGTAAATGGTTATCGCCACAAGCCGTATATTGGTTTACGGGAACGTCCTGTACTACCCCTAACGAAATTCGGGCTTATTTTGAGAACGCTTGGGAGACAGTCAAGGAAGAAGTGTACAGTGCTGAAGATGTTAAGTGGATTACGACTAGCAAAGAGCAGGCCGTTTGTATTTATACCTACCACTGGAAGGGAATTTATCAGGGAGAGCCTGCTTATGGAAAGGGTCGGGCCACGAATGTATTTGTTGCTGGGTTTGATGGGGAATGGAAATTAATCCATGAGCATTTAAGCTTGGGTTAGGATACAAAATAATGCCTCATAATGTATCATCCATATCTATATATTTATATCCAAATATTATGATATAATGAAGTTTACTATTTTTATAGGAGATGACTAGTCTGTGGGTAATAGTGTGTGATTAATAGATTGAGTAAACTAGTTTGGCGAAATGAAGAATGATATATTTGTGGATTTGCCATACATAGGCTTCTGCAAACAGGACGTAGATGAATATTGTACGATGAAAAGGTGGAGATTGGCATGAAATTGTCGTTCCGGATTTTGGACTGGGAAGAAGAGAGACCCTACGAACTTTTATTGATGGCTGATCCTTCAAAAGCAATTGTAGATGAGTACCTGAGTCGGGGTGTTTGTTTTATTGCCGAGTATGAAGGAGAGATGGTTGGGGAGTTCGTATTGTTGAAGACTCGTCCGGAGACTGCGGAGATTGTTAATATTGCCGTACAGGAAGAACTGCAGGGTCAAGGTGTAGGCAAACACATGATTAAGGAAGCGATGGAAGCTGCACGTAGACTGGGATGTCGAATTCTAGAGATTGGGACAGGCAACTCCAGCTTTCATCAATTGAAGTTATACCAACGTTGCGGTTTTCGCATTATCGGGGTTGATCGTGACTTCTTTGTGAGGCATTATGAGGAAGAGATTATAGAGGATGGTATCCGCTGTGTGGATATGATCCGTATGGCCATAGATCTGGATGCTGTTACAGAGGATGAAAACGAAAGGAAGAGCCCTTAAGTGAATCGGCATACACATATTGGGGTATATGGCTTGGTCGTTTGGGAGGACCAATTCCTGTTGATTCATAAGGTTCGCGGAGCATATCAGGGGCAATGGGATTTACCAGGCGGAAGGCTGGAATTTGGCGAGCAGCCAGAGACTGCTCTTCATCGTGAGATTGAAGAAGAGACGGGCCTGACCCATCTACAAGTGATGATTCGTTCTGCGGAGTCTACGGTACTGGAATGGGGGTATTAAGGTGAGCCGGAAGAGCTGCACCATATCGGGATGTTGTATGATGTTGTTTTGACCACAGCCAGTCAGCCGGATCATATCAAAAAAGAACCCGATGGTGAAGATTCGCTGGGCGCGGACTGGTTTACACTGGAGCAGGTTAGAGATCTTTCCTTAACGCCGTTTGCAGAGTATATGATTAACCAAAGTACATCTTGATGCGCATCCTCAACTTTATTGTTAACTTAAATTTGCTGAATCCAAAGAAGCTGCTCGGATAATTTATGTCTGGGCCAGCTTTTTCAGTTGGTCTCCTGAAGAAAACCCCAATTATTTGTTGAATGTGACGTCAAATGGTTAATGTTTAACTTGACGGTTTGTTTTTGAACATAATGGACCACAATTCAATTAAGGAGGTAAAATGGGAGATCGTATGCCTATTTTGTTGTAATTAAGCGTTCGTTGTTCTGCTCAAATTGATCGATTTATTCGATTCATCTAATTTATGCATCAATTGAACTAAAAATAGGAAATGCTCCTGAGCGTAAAAGTTTATAGAATAGATATTAGAACATGGACTTCACTTGAAGAAGAGGAGAAAGTGTAACCTTCGAACGGATCAGGACAGTATTCGACATCTGTGCGACGGTATATACAATCATTGTTTTACTTTGATTTTGAAAACGCAGACAAACCTTGACGGGAGCGTCGGACTAACGTTACTACCACCAACAGCACGATTATTGGACTTCATGAAAAATTTCGCTTAAAATGTTGAACGAACGCAAATTACGGCTTAGTCAATGATTTCCGTCAAAAACTTATGACTAAATCAAGACGGAGGGAACGTCGATGACGATCGTGGAAGGCAACAAGAAGCCCTGGGAAAGTTACTATGGCCCCAATATGGGATACGTACAGGAACAATATGAATTATTCACTCAAGACCCTGGTTCGGTTACACCAGCTTATCGTGAACTATTTGAACAATGGGGTGCACCGCCAATGTCTGGCACGGATGCACGCACAACCCTGAATTCCGGCAACGCCCAATCTGCTTCCGGAAGCGTAGACATTCAACTATTACAGAAAGCGGTTACAGCGGGTAAACTGGTATGGAACATCCGTACCTATGGTCATCTTGCTGCAGATATAGATCCGCTTGGAATCAGTGAAGATACAGACACATCTTTGCTGGAACCTCAGCATTTTGAATTAAACGAAGAAGATCTGAAAGCTTTGCCTGCTTCCCTGATCTGGGAAGGTGCAGATGGGCAGACAGCAACCGGATGGGATGCAATCCAACGTTTGCGTCAGATATACACTGGACCCATGGCCTACGAATTCAGTCATGTGCACGAAGTTCAAGAGCGTGAGTGGCTGAATCGTCGTGCGGAATCCCGGACATCACCGGCTCCGCTTACGCCGAAAGAACGTAAGGCTTTGCTGGAACGTTTGGTTGAAGTTGAGCAATTTGAAGATTATCTTCACAAAACATTTGTTGGGCAGAAACGTTTCTCCATCGAAGGTAACGATGTGCTTGTGCCGATGCTGGATGAAGCTGTTCGCATCATGGCAGAAGCCGGATCAAGCCACATTCTGATGGGTATGGCCCACCGTGGACGGTTAAATGTACTGGCTCATGTTTTGGGCAAACCGTACAGCAAAATTTTCTCTGAATTTCATCATGCTCCGAACAAAGATTTGGTTCCATCGGAAGGTTCGACTGGAATCAACTACGGTTGGACGGGGGATGTCAAATATCATATGGGTGCCAACCGTTTTGTGAAAGACGGGGAAACTGTACAGGCACGCCTTACTCTGGCGAATAACCCGAGCCATCTGGAATACGTCAATCCGGTTGTACAAGGGTTTGCACGTGCGGCTCAGGATGACCGTCGTGACCCAGGATATCCGAAGCAGGACGTGACGAAGGCAGCTACCATTTTGATGCACGGTGATGCAGCATTCCCTGGAGAAGGGATCGTTGCAGAGACACTTAACTTCAAGGCTCTGCCAGGATATCAGAATGGCGGAACCATCCATATTATCGTCAACAATCGTCTGGGCTTCACTACAGATAGCGGTGATTCCCGTTCAACGTACTACGCAAGTGATCTTGCTAAAGGGTACGAAATTCCGATTGTACACGTGAATGCGGACAATCCGGAGGCTTGTATTGCAGCCATTCGTATGGCAGCAGAGTATCGCAATCGTTTCAAAAAGGATTTCCTGATCGACTTGATTGGTTACCGTCGTTACGGCCATAATGAAACCGATGATCCCGAAACAACTCAACCTATCGTGTATGACAAGGTGAAAAACCATCCAACGGTAAGTCACTTGTATCAGGATCAGTTGAAACAGGAATCGGTTATCGATGATGCGTCCATTACGAGCATTCGCGATGGAGTAACGAACAAATTAAAAGAAGCTTATGACCAGATGAAGAAAAATGAAGTACATGAATATTACCAACGGAAAATCAGTGAGCCGGAGGCTGTTACGATTACTCCGACTGCGGTACCACTGGAGAATCTGCGCAGCATTAATGCTGATCTGCTGAAATGGCCTGAGAACTTCAACGTGTATCCGAAGTTACAGCGGATTTTGCAACGCCGGAGCACTTCCCTGAACGAAGGGGAAAAAGTGGATTGGAGCCTTGCGGAGACACTCGCATTTGCAACCATTCTGGCAGATGGTAAGCCAATTCGGATTAGTGGACAGGATGCCGAGCGCGCTACATTCGCTCATCGGAATCTGGTGTTGCACGATTCGGAGAATGGAGCAAAGTTCTGCCCATTACATCACTTGCCACAGGCAAGAGCATCCTTTGCAATCTATAACAGTCCGTTGTCGGAAGAATCCGTTGTTGGATTCGAATACGGATATAACGTATATTCACCAGATACACTGGTCATCTGGGAGGCTCAATTCGGTGACTTTGCCAACTGTGCACAGGTTATATTTGACCAGTTTGTATCAGCGGGTCGCGCCAAATGGTCTCAGAAATCCAGTCTGGTTATGTTGCTTCCACATGCGAATGAGGGTCAGGGACCTGAGCATACAAGTGCTCGTCTTGAACGCTTCCTGCAGCTTTGTGCAGAAGACAACATGACGGTTGCCAACTTGTCGAGTGCATCTCAGTACTTCCACTTGTTGCGTCGTCAAGCTTCGTTGACTGAAACGGAAGATGCTCGTCCACTTGTGATGATGTCACCGAAAAGTCTCATTCGGAATCCGCGTGTTGCTTCACCGGCAGTCGAATTCAGTGAAGGCAAGTTTGAGCTTGTGCTGGAGCAAGCTGGACTGGGTACACAGCCGGATCGCGTAGAGCGCATTATTTTGTGCAGTGGCAAGATTGCCATTGACCTGGAAGATGCTTTTGAAAAAGATAAAGCAGATTGGTCATGGCTTCACATCATTCGCGTAGAACAGCTATATCCGTTCCCGGCAGAAGAGATCAAACGTATACTCGCACGTTTCAGCAATGTAAAAGAACTGGTATGGGTACAGGAAGAAAACAAAAACATGGGTGCCTGGACATACATGGAGCCTCGTCTTCGTGAAGTTGCTCCGGAAGGCACAACCGTTAGATACGAAGGTCGCCCGGAACACGCAAGTCCTTCCAGCGGTTATCAGCTTGTGCATAGTATGGAACAGCAACAGATTATTACATCTGCGTTGAAACAAACGACGAAGAATAATATTCCACTGGGGAGGTAACAGCTGTGAGTGAAATTAAAGTACCTGCAATGGGTGAGTCAATAACTGAGGGAACTGTATCCAGATGGATGGTTAAAGAAGGGGATACCGTTAATCAGGGTGATGTGCTTCTTGAACTGGAAACGGATAAAGTAAATATTGAAATCAGCGCAGAAGAAAGTGGCGTGCTGGAGAAGATCATTCGTCAGGAAGGAGAGACGGTCGAGATCGGTGAAACGATCGGTACACTCTCAGCTGGTTCTGGAGGAGGAAGCGGTGCACCCGCTTCCGAACCAGCAGCTGAAGAGAAAAAGGCCGTTACTCCTGCACCTGAAGCTCCAACACCACCACCAGCACCTGTTGCGGCAGCACCGGAGTCATCCGATAGTGCCAAGACGGCTTCACCGTCTGCCCGTAAGCTTGCACGTGAACGTGGTATCGAGTTGGATCAGGTTCAGAGCAAAGATCCGATTGGACGGGTATACCAGGATGATGTGAAGAGCCATAACAATCAGGCGCCTGCTCCTGCTGCTCCACCTGCGAGTAAAGCTCCAGCAGCACCAAGTGCTCCGGCAGCTGGAAGTTCTACCTATACCAAACCGGTAGAGCGTCAACGCATGTCTCGTCGCCGTGCGACCATTGCCAAACGTTTGGTAGAGGCGCAGCAGACAGCAGCGATGTTGACCACGTTTAATGAAGTTGATATGACTGCGATCATGGATGTACGTAAACGTCGTAAGGACAAGTTCAAAGAGAAACATGAGATTAACCTGGGATTCATGTCGTTCTTCACTAAAGCGGTTGTGGGAGCTCTGAAAAAATTCCCTACAATTAACGCAGAGATTGATGGCGAAGATGTTGTTCTCAAAAAGTATTATGATATCGGCATTGCCGTATCAGCGAAGGAAGGACTGGTTGTACCGGTTGTACGTGATGCCGATCGTCTGGGCTTTGCCGAGATCGAGAAGAGTATTGCGGACCTGGCATCCAAAGCTCGTTCCAACACGCTGGCGTTATCTGATCTGCAAGGTGGAACGTTCACCATCACCAATGGTGGAACATTTGGTTCCTTGTTGTCTACGCCAATTCTGAATACACCTCAAGTGGGTATTCTGGGGATGCATAAGATCCAGCTTCGTCCAGTGGCGATTGATGCAGAGCGGATGGAGAACCGTCCAATGATGTACATCGCGTTGTCCTACGATCACCGGATTATCGACGGTAGTGAAGCTGTACGTTTCCTTGTGACCGTGAAAGAACTGCTTGAAGACCCGGAATCCCTGTTAATTGAAGGTTAATCCATAAAGCTTGTTTATAGCTATTATTCATATCGCTTAACAAGAAAACCCCTGAACTGGAGCGCAGCGTGAGCTGCACATCCGATTCAGGGGTTTCTTTTGCTGTTTCTCTTGGTATGTTGCCTCCGACTCTATTATATAGAGTCAGCCGTCTCAGTAGGGTTCAACGGACTAGGGTGTGTATTCGAGCCGGGGGTATTCCGCTCTAGCCAGTCTACAACGTGCTGAGCCACTTCTGTTCGGTTGATCTCATGCAGCATTTCATGGCGTCCATCCGGATACAGGCGATACTCAATATTCTCCAGTTGAAGCTTCTTATACTGGGAGACCAGATTAAGAACGCCTTTGCCATGAAGTCCGACAGGGTCCTTCTCACCTGAGAACAGGTATACGGGTTTGTGTTTGGGTATGCGCTCCATATTGTGTGGAAGATGGACTTCAAGCAGCAATTTGAAGAAGTCGCGGAAAAAGCCTGCTGTACAGACTGCTCCGCACAGGGGATCATCAATGAATCGCTGAACCTCTTGTGAGTCCCGGGACAACCAATCAAACGGTGTCGCCGCAGGGCGGAAAGAGCGGTTGAATCCACCAAATACAATCGCGTTGAGCAACATGCTGGGATGAGTAGCCCCCTGAATGCCGCATTGCAAAAAGGCGAGCTTCTCTCCAAACCGGAGCAGACCACGTCTGCCGTTTGTCCCGGATAAAATAAAGGCATGGTACTGCTCATGACCAGCGTACATGAGATGTTGTACCAAGAATGAGCCCATGCTATGTCCCATTAGAAACAGAGGCACCCCAGGATTCTCCTTGGCGGCTACTTCGCCCAGATTGATCATATCACTCGCCATCCAGCGGAAGGCATCGATACCAGCATTACCAAGCAACTTGGCATTCTCCACAGTTTTGCCATGACCCCGATGGTCATTGGCATAAACCGCATAGCCATTTTGGGTAAGAATGCCGGCAAATTCGGCATATCGGGCTGCCGTCTCGCCCATGCCATGTGCAATTTGCACTACACCTTTAACGTTGCATTCCAGATCGGGAAGCCAGCGGTACACATGAATACGGGTACCTTCACTAGCGACCAAGGCAAAGGTAGATTCCTGCATCTCGTGTAATTCCTCCTTCACAGGTTACATATAAGCTTGATTTAGGGCAGATAAGAGCGAAGAACAGTGGTATTCCCGTTCAATGTATAAGAACCCAGATTGGCTGGCAAGAGATAACATTGTCCAGCTTTCAATTCAATACTGTCTGATTCAGCATGTGCCCACTCCAAAGTTCCTTCTCCTTCACAGACAACGAGAATCGTGAAGCTGTCAGGATTGGTGGAGAGTTCCCACCGTTCAGTCACAATCCCTTTTTCCACCACAAAATAAGGGCATTCCGCAAGCTTGAGCCATTCACCAGGAGTAGCGTTATTTGTTTTCATCGTTGAGGCACCTGCGCCCTCATAGGCGGTGACATTTAAGGAGTCTTCAACATGCAACTCGCGTGGTTTTCCATCCAGCCCTGGACGATTGTAATCGTATATCCGGTACGTCGTATCCGAGTTTTGCTGAATCTCAGCAACAACGACACCTGCACAGAGCGCATGTACTGTTCCGGCAGGGATAAAGAACGTATCACCAGCTTCAACAGGTACCTGACGAAGGGTATCCATCACCGTGCCGTTTTCCAATGCTTCTTTTAATGTTGCCCGATCAACGCCTTCATTCAAGCCATAGATGATATGTGCGCCCGGTTTTGCGTCGAGTACATACCACATTTCTGTTTTGCCAAGCTCGCCAGGAGGAAGTGCCTCATACTCGTCTGTTGGATGAACCTGAACGGACAGGTCATCGTTGCAGTCAAGCAGCTTAATCAGAAGGGGGAAACGACCGCCTTTTTCGGAAACGCCTTTGGTTCCAAGCCATTCGGTGCCCAGTTGTTCACGAACTTCATCCAGACCCTTGCCAACAAGTGCTCCATTTAATACCTTGGTTGTACCGTTTGGATGATCCGCAATCATCCATCCTTCTCCGATATGTCCTTCAGGGGGCGTAAGGCCGAATTGCTCCAGCGCACGACCGCCCCACACACGTTCTTTGAATTCAGGTTGGAATTGTAATGGATATGGCGTAGACATCAGTAATCTCTCCTCTAGTATATGAAATGGTGGATCGCTTTAATCAGTCATGGGCGTGTAATCGCCATGAACAAACAAGTGAATACGTTTGCATATGTAGATTTAGAACACAGATCGCAGGAAGAAGAAGCCGTTAATAGCTCGCTTTGCGATTGTGTCTAGTTTATTGTATTTGGTGAACAAAGGAAATTATTTTTTCTCGATTCCGATCAGAAAAGGAGAAGTTTCTCGCTGCAATTGGCGATACATCACAACCTGTGCCTGTTCCACCGGCAGGGCAGAGGACCATTCCAATACGGCTGCTGCTTCCTGTTCCCCTCCGTCATGACCGGGGTAGAGCACAACCGTAATGATGCCGCGAGGGCGTAATAAAGCGAGTGCAGCCTCAAGTGCAGCGATCGTGCTGTCTGTCTCGGTGATGATGGAGGAATCTGCACTTTCTGAAGGCAGGTACCCCAGATTGAACATTACTGCACCAACCGCACCAAGCCATGACTCAGGCACCGCTTCTGCCATTCGATCATGGCTGAGTTGAAGCATGGAGATGGAGCCAAGCTTGGCTTCGTCGTTTTGTTTTCGAATCCGGGCCTGTGCCAGCGTGAGGGCTTCACTTTGAATATCGAATCCAATGACTTGACCACGCCTGCCTACTTGTTGTGCCAAAAATAGTGTGTCTGCTCCTGTACCAACCGTTGCATCTATGGCTAAATCACCTGGCTGCAGACGGGAAGCAATCCATTGATGTGCACAGCTGAGAACCGAAAGAAAGCCCATCTATGCTCGCCTCCAATACTTACCTTGCCATGAATCCCGCTCTCGCAGCTCACGATCAATGGAGTTCAAAACTTCCCATTTGTTCATGGACCACATCGGTCCAATCAGCAGATCACGCGGTGCGTCGCCTGTAAGGCGGTGTACGATCATTTCCGGTGGAAGCATCTCCAGTGTATCTACGATCAGCTTGATATACTCGTCCTGATCCAGAAAACGTAAAAGACCAGCTTCGTATTGCTTCACCATCGGCGTTTTGCGCATCAGATGCAGCAGGTGAATCTTGATTCCCTGTACATCCATATTGGCAACTGCCCGTCCAGTGTCCAGCATCATCTCATGTGTCTCTTGAGGCAGACCATATATGATATGTGTACACACACGTATATTCCGTTTGCGCAGTTTCTCAACGGCTTCTTCGTAACACTTCGTGTCGTGCGCGCGATTGATCAATGTTGACGTGGAATCATGGATGGTTTGAAGCCCCATCTCAACCCACAGGTAGGTGCGCTCGTTCAGTTCAGCCAAATAATCAACAACGTCATCTGGCAAACAGTCCGGGCGAGTGGCGATGGACAAACCAACAACACCGGGTTGCTCAAGAATTTCTTCAAAATATTCGCGCAGCTCCTCAACCGGAGCATACGTGTTCGTATAGGCTTGGAAGTAGCCAATATAATGGGCTGTAGGCCACTTGAGGTGCTGTTTATCTCGAATTGTATTGAATTGGGTGACCAGATCTTCACGTCTGCTGCCAGCAAAATCGCCTGATCCACGCGCACTGCAGAAGGTGCAACCACCTTTGGCAATGGAACCGTCACGGTTGGGACAGGTGAATCCAGCATCCAGCATCACTTTGAAAACCTTATTGTTAAATTGGTCTCGCATCTCATAATTCCAGGTATGGAATCGTTTATCTCCCCACAACAGAGGGGACTGTAATGCAGGTGCATTCATCTTCAGGGTACTCCTTTGGCTGTCGAATTACAGTAATCATACGTGAACAAAAGAAGAAGCGCTATGCGATTTCCGTCATAGACGATTGATAGCGATTATAGATGTCTTCATGAACTTTTATCATTGTATCAAAAAACTAAAAAAAAAGGGAATCGAAACGCAAAAATAGGCCGTAAAATCAAGGTTTTCTCCTTGCTATAGTTTACACCTTATGTTATATTTAAATCAGCGTCAGACACCATCTAGTGGGTATTATTCATCATAGCATTTGAATCAAGATTGACGTCATGGACCATACTATACCGTGAGGTGATATGAATGAATTCCCAAGTTAAAAACAATGAATTGAATCATGTGTCTGTTGAATTGACGGCAGAAGAAGCACTGGCTTTAACAGGTGTTCGTTTTAATGGAAATCCGAAAGTGAAAGCGGCTGCAAGACAAAAAGTTCGCGATGCTTTCGAAAAGACATTTGATTTTTCACACCAAGATAAGGTAGACTATGAACTACTAAAGTAGTTGGACCCCAATTCCAAATAAATCGAAGAGGGAATCTTTGAGATTTGCCCAAAGTGGCAGATCCGAAGATTCCCTTTTCATTGCTCTTTACAATTTGCCAGTTCTTCGGCAAAATAAGTCTGAGACAAGTATGGGACAAACGGAGGAATAAAATGCGTTTACGTGGCAGAAAAGGGATAAGAGAAAATCTGGAGCAACAAGTTGATCTTGTTGTACTGGACCCCAAGCAACATAAAGGAAAATGGTCTGAACTGTTTGGCAATGATCACCCGATCTTCGTGGAATTTGGTATGGGTAAAGGTCAATTTATCAGCCAAATGAGTTTTAAATATCCGGAATTTAATTTCATCGGTATTGATATGTATGATGAATTGGTGCGTCGTGCCAGTGAGAAAGCTCGTAATGCGTGGAGTCAGGCTGATGTGGAGACACCCCCTAACCTGAAGCTTGCGCTGGCAAATATCGAACAGATCGAAGAAGTTTTTGAACCGGAAGAACTGGAGCGCATTTATTTGAACTTCAGTGACCCTTGGCCAAAAGCAAAGCATGCACGTCGTCGGTTGACGCACCCGCGCTTCCTGAAGAAATACACGGAATTGCTTAATCCCAAAGGTCAGATTCATTTCAAAACCGATTCGGAGACGCTGTTTGATTTCTCGCTCAATGCTATTGCCGACTTCGGCCTGCAAATGACCAATATTTCTTTGAATCTGCATCGTGATGGTTTGAATGAAGAACATGTGATGACGGAGTACGAGCAGAAATTCATGGGTAAAGGTATGAACATTCACCGGGTTGAAGTGATTGTGGGCGAAGAGGCCCTGCGTGAGTATCAGCAGACACGACTGGACAAGTATAAAGTTCGTGAAGCTTCTGATGAGTCCGGTGAAGATCAGGAACAGGAATAAAATCGAAATCTAACTTAAACTCATTAAAGAAGAGCGACACATGAGGTGAATGATTCATTCTCATAGGTCGCTCTTTTTTTTGCATTAACAATCGATGTGCAATACTCCATAAACTCAAGTCTGGGATGATTTCAAAAGTTCTCTGAATGAAACTCTTTGCGGCGATAATCGTTTGGTGTAACACCGTTGAACTTTTTGAACATGCGATAGAAGTATGAACTGTTGGTGAATCCGGTTCTCTCGGCAATATCGGCAACGGAGTTTTCTGTCTCCACCAGCAGATGCTGGGCCTTGGCTATGCGGGTTTCGTTAATCACGTCCGTGAGCCCTTTCAGGGTGAGCTGTTTGTAGAGCCTGCTTACATAAATGGGCGACATGCCCAACTCATCTGCGATAGAAGTTAGACATAGATTGGGGTCCGCATAGTCCCGCTCAATAATGCCATTGATTTTACGAATCAACTCTTCGTGCTTAAGTGTACGTTTCTCCTCAACTTTGGAACCAAGCTCATCAAACATTCGATAGAAGTGTTCATGTACTTCACTGATGTCTTCGGCGTCTTTGACAGGCAGCATTAGACCATCCGAGACTGAATCAAGCGTGAGTTGATTATTCTTCTTGAGGGTATTTCGTACATGGTTCAGTGTCATCGTCAGATGGGATAAGGCTAGCTGGAAGACGGTAAACGGATATGCAGCTGTTTCGCCGACGATATCTGCATAGACTTGTTTTGCTTCTCGTGTCTTACCTGTCATTAAGTGATCGACAAGTTGTCTTTCCTTACCTGCTGGAAATGCGTACTCCTTGGCGTGATAAGCCATGATGTCAGCGGTATAGATCAGACAACTTGGTCCCATGAACAAGCGATGCAGTGAGGCTTCGGCTGATCTGGTATAGGATGCAATACTGTCTTCCAATGAATCTTCTTCCGTGCCGATCGTACAGGAGATGGAGCATTTCAAATGGGTCATTACAGCTGCCTGCATCATACGTAGCAGCTCTTCGATCCGGTTATGACCAGGTTGCCCAAGTTCATGGCTTTCCGCTTTTTCATTGAAGATGAGTGTGATCAGATCACCGCCCATGTCCACAGCTTCTGCGTTGTAGTGGAGATCGGCTGTCTCAGTGCATATGTTCATCATGGCGTATTTTACAAGCTGGGTCTCATCACGGTACGTTTCGCAGAATTCGGTAAAATGGTCAATACGCAGCAATACCAGCCTGGATGTACGCTGAACGTCAATAGAGGAACCATAGAACTTCATTCGTTCTTCCAGCATACCTCCAGTTACTGTTTCACGGCCCTGCAGCGCCCCCCGCAGAAAATCCTGCCGTAACAAATGAAGACTGCCACGTCGCTCTGCTTCCATCACACGTAAACGAACAAGCACCTTATCAATAGGGTGATATAGTTTTCGGGACACAAGGTAAGAGAGCAGTAACCCTGCCAGGAGAAGTCCAACACAAAACAGAACGGTATGTGTGCGCATACTCCGTATATCTGAGGTAATCAGATCATAAGGTGTTATTCTCACATAACGCCAACCCAAGTCATCGGGAGCGGTATAGGTGATGAGAGATTTTTCTCCGTCGACCTTCTCGGTAAAGTAAGCTGACTGCTCCGTATCCTGCATAATTGGCTTCATAAAAGCTTCACTGGAGAGATTTTTCATCAATGCACGGTCGCCAAAGTCAGATAAAAGGTCTCCATTCTCATTCACGATAAAGGTTTTGCCTGGTTGATCCACAGCATTCATATTCGGACTGAGCCAATCATCCTTGATATTAACGATGACAGCATAGTTTAGCTTCGCGTTATCATTAATCGTGTCATAACAGAGATAGGTGTAGCTGTTAACCTCTGTTGCTTCGGTAGACCCGACCTGATATGTACGCGGGATGGGCACAAAAGGTTTATAGTCATGGAAGCGTTGGAGGATGCTTGTAATCCCCTGATCATCGATCTCCGAGATGGACTGCTGCCCATTGCGCACGTTGGAACTGATGAAGAATTCATTACTTTTGGAGTTATATACATAGATGGATTCGATAAAGGGAAGGGACATACGGTAGTTGTCTAGCTGCTCCATCGCCGATGTGATCTCATAGATATTTGGTTTGGAATAAAGCAGTAATGAAGAGATGGTGTAGTCCTGATAGATCTGATATGACAATGATTTCGCAGTCTCGGTCATTTTCGCCACTTCACGGCTGGTTTGTGTAAGACTGTTCATATCTGTACGATACACCTGGCGAAGAGCAATCCGATTATAGTTGACGTACAAAATAGTAGAAGCCACAAGTAAGGTAGCGACGGTACTGATAATAATGCCGATCAGAATCCGTGTGAAGACCTTCTGACTGTCCTCTGAACGTTTACGCATTCTTCTTCCCCCTCGAACCTCCTGTTTTGGGTGAGCAGCATAGAATTTCATATACATAAGTGAGGCTTCATATATGGATGAGCAGAAGAGCAAGAGTAACTTGAATTATATATTATGTATGCGTTTACATCAATGCTGGACAGGCCATTTTGCCTGTTTCTCTACATAAAGTTCAACTTTCGCTGGATTGTTCACTAGGTGTAGCCTATGCACGATATCAACATTTGTGAACGGATGTGTGTGGATGTCTGTTCATTTCATGGTTCGTTCATTTTGTTCATAGTTCATTTCGCAGAATCGTTCATTTTCTGATGGGAAGCTTCAGTATTCGTGAGTGAAGAGAGCATCTACAATAAAAAGAGAGCTCCACCACGCAGCACCGCAAGAAATTCGGGAGGGATCGAGCCATGCTCAAAGAATTGAACAAAAACAAAATCATGTTTCTGATGCTGTTGCCCACGCTGATCTTTTTTCTCATTAACTCGTATTTTCCGATGGTCGGCATCTATTATGCGTTCACCCGGTATGATTTTGAAGGCGGATTATTTGGTAGTCCATTTGTCGGTCTGGAGAACTTTAAGTTCCTATGGCAATCCGGAATGCTGTTGAAGCTCACAACCAATACCGTGGGTTACAATCTCGCCTTCATTATATTAGGAAACGGTCTGGCGATCTTCTGTGCGATCATGCTTAGCGAAATCCGGGGCAGGTTATTCAAAAAAATCACGCAATCCGTCATGTTCTTGCCGTATTTCATCTCATTTGTACTATTAAGTGTAATCGCTTACAACATGTTTAACTACGAGTCGGGTTTTGTGAACACGGTGCTCAAACGTTTTGAGGCAGGCCCGGTCGACATTTATAACACACCCTGGATCTGGGTGTTCCTGATCATCATCTTTTATCTGTGGAAAAATCTTGGATACAGCATGGTCATTTATCTGGCCGCCATAACGGGTATCAGTGACGAGTATTATGAAGCTGCCCGAATCGACGGGGCCAATATATTTCAGCGGATCTGGTACATTACGGTACCGATGCTGAAGCCAACCTTTGTCATATTGTTGTTGTTCTCGCTCGGCAGCATTATGAAGGGGCAGTTTGATCTGTTCTATCAACTGATAGGTAACAACGGGGTGCTGTACAACGCTACAGATATTATTGATACGTATGTGTATCGTTCACTGAAAGTAACGTTTGATATCGGGATGGCAACGGCAGCTGGTTTGTATCAGTCGTTATTCGGATTCATTTTGATCATGACTGTCAACTATATTATTCGCAAAGTAAATGAGGACTACGCCTTGTTCTAGAACGCCCGCAGGGCAGGAGGGAGAACGATCATGAACACGCCAATGAATACTCACACGCGTACGAATACTCGTCTCAGAGATTCGGAATTCACTTTTATGTTTCAACTGATTTCCTACAGCTTCATCATCATTTTATCAATCATGTGCTTGCTACCGTTTCTGCTGATTCTATCCGGTTCATTCAGCAGCAACGAGTCCATTGTGAGGGATGGTTATCACCTCTTTCCAACGGACTTTTCCCTGGAAGGTTACAAAATGGTGTTCAAATTCCCGACTCAGGTACTCAAGGCTTATGGAGTAACGGTCTTTACAACGGTGGTGGGGACTACGTTAGGGCTATTCCTCATCACGATGGCCGGATTTGTGCTCCAGCGTAAGGACTTTAAATATCGGAACACGTTCTCGTTTTTTATCTACTTCACAACCCTGTTTGGTGGGGGACTTGTGCCTTGGTACATTATGCTGGCGAACTACTTCAATCTCACAGATACGTACACCGTACTTATTTTCCCGGGGTTGATGACGCCATTCCTCATTATCCTGATGAAAAACTTCATTCGCTCGGCAGTGCCGGATGAATTGATTGAGTCCGCCAAAATTGATGGAGCGAATGACTTCCGCATCTATTTCAGCATTGTGTTGAAACTGGCGATGCCTGGTATCGCCACCGTAGGTCTGTTCCTGGCACTCGGTTACTGGAATGACTGGTTTACCTCATCCCTCTTCATTAACAACCCGGATATGTACCAACTGCAATTTTATCTCTACAACACGATGAACACGATTACATTCATTGACCAGATGGCGATTGGCACAGGGATCACGCTCAGTCAGGATGTGCCTACCGAATCAACCAAGATGGCAATGGCGATCGTTGTAACGGGACCGATTTTGTTCCTGTATCCGTTTGTACAACGTTATTTTGTCAAAGGACTCACCATTGGTGCAGTGAAAGGTTAGAACGTGAACACGTTGTGGGTGTCAGGCCATTGACATCATTTCCGGTCTGAAACATGGCGAGTCTGCGCTAACATATAAAGGTTCATCACAAAAAGGGAGGATGCGTATGCGTAACAAAACAATTCGGCACCTGTCTCTGGTACTTGCCCTGATGTTGTTCGCCGGGGTGCTTGCCGCATGTAATAACGGTTCGGGGGGATCGACGCAAGGAAGCGGGCAGGGAGGAACATCCGGGAACAAAGGCGAGAAAGTCACGCTTCAATTTTACATGCTTGGGGATGCTCCAAAAGATCTGCCTGTTATTGAATCCGAGATCAATAAGTTGGCTGAGGCTGATCTGAACGTCAATGTGAAATTCAACTACACCTCATGGACCGACTGGGATCAAAAATATAAACTGCTGCTGTCTTCCGGACAGCCGATCGATCTGATCTTCACAGCGGATTGGACATTCTACCAGTCCTATGCCAAGAAGGGCGCGTTCCTGCCACTGGATGAAATGCTGCCTACAGCAGCGCCAGCCCTGAAAGCTCATGTACCTGATGACATGTGGAATGCGGTCAAAATCAATGACAAAATCTATACTGTTCCATCAACTTGGATTGAGTATGTAACCGAGGGAATTGCGTACCGCGAGGACTTGCGCGAGAAGTACAATCTTCCAAAACCGGAATCCTTGGAGACGCTCGAAGCGTATCTGGAGGGCATCAAAGCCAACGAACCCAATATGATTCCGATTGCGGATAGCAATGCCAACCATACCCATGGTATTCGTCAATTGACATCCAAGCTGGTTAATACAGCAGGTCAACTTCCATATGGACTGGATATTATGTATGACACACCATCAAGCGTGACGTCCTACTGGGGATCCGCGCAACACCTGGAAGACCTGAAAACATACAAACGTTGGATGGACAAAGGATTTTTCCCGAAAAACGTACTGAATGTAAAAGATACATCCAACTCGTTGTTGCAAAATGGAAAAGCAGCTGTTGTTCTGTCCGGGGAAAACCCTAACAAATTTAATGCAGATGTAATCAAGGTGCAGTCTACGCATCCAGATTGGAAACTGGCTTATTTCCCTTACCCAAATGCAAAAGGGTTTGCACAACCGGTTCACCCGATCCACAACGGATTTGCGATTCCGCGTAGCAGTAAAAACCCGGAAAAAGCCTTGGCATTTTATGAGAAACTGGTTACAGACAAACGATATAACTGGTTGACTGAATACGGCGTTGAAGGCAAAAACTTCGAGGTAGATAATGGATACTACAAAATGGTGGGAGATGCACAAACAAATGGCTTCCCACGTGAGGGCATGAATGGCTGGGCTTGGCGTAATCCGGAATTCATGCTCTATGATAAAACCTTTGATGATGTCCTGACCATGTTTGAAGATCTCGACAAAATCAAAAAGCCGGATATCTTTACAGGATTTGCTGAAGATTGGACTCCGTACCAAGCCGAGAAGGCTGCATTGGAGCAAGTGGAAAAGCAATATTTGTATCCGCTTAATGTAGGTTTGGTGGCAGACGTAGAAGCTGGATTGAACACATTTATGGAGAAGGCTAAACAAGCAGGATTGGAAAAAATTCAGGCAGAATACACCAAGCAGTGGCAGGAGTACTTGAAGTCAACAGGCATTCAATAGTTTGTACTTTCCTTCATAAAGAAAAGGTGCCTTCAAATCCGAAGGCACCTTTTCAATGTGGTTGCAGGCTTGTTTGAAGCCGTTGGTTAGAGGCATGATTGACGAAGAATGCGGGAAGCAGCACCTTATTTGGATAAATTCATAAACGGGCCTCTTCTGCGGATGAAGGACGAACGTCCTCCAGCAGATCGATAATGCTTTGAGCGCTCTGCATCGGATGAACCTTGGCGATTTCCGCCAGATGACGTTTGCGTTTACGTACAACATCCGGGTAGTGATGCAACAGCTTGTTCATCCATTTGACCACTACGTCGAGCGAAGTTATGGGTTCTCCCAACCCTCTTGCCGTAAAATAATGGACGTTTTCTTCTTCCTGACCAGGTATAGGGTTGTGGAACAACATTGGAATTCCTTTGGCCAAACCTTCGCTGCATGTCATTCCCCCAGGTTTGGTGATCAGCAGGTCGGATACTTCCATCAATTTGTCTACTTCGTTGGTGTACCCCATAATATGAATGTTTTCTTTGCGATACATGGGGTTCTGTTCCATGCTGATCCGTGCTTTATCATTGCGACCCAGACAAAAAATGATCTGAATATCTTCATGCCAGCGTGTCAGCAGCGGATGGACCAGCTTGTCGCTGAGCATTCCCCAGCCGCCACCCATCACCAGTACAGTAGGCATGTTCTTGAGGTTAAATCTGCTTCGGATCTCTTCTCGCCCGGGATGCTCCCAGAAATTTGGATGTACCGGAATGCCCGTGACTCGAATGTTGTCTGTAGGTACGCCGCGTAGCATTAGTTTGGACTTAACCTCATCTGAAGAAACCAGATAAAGGTCTACTTCACGGTTAATCCACGTCCCATGTGCATCATAGTCGGTGATGACTGTGCATAGGGGAACCTGTACACCCAGACGTTTCAGTCTGGATATGACAGCACTTGGAATCGGATGTGTACAGACGATCGCATCGGGACGTAACTGGCGCACAACGCTGCGTGTATGTGTATAGAACAGTTTATGCAGCGCCAGTGTTGTCAGCCTGTTCAATGATTTTTTATATTGGTGTCTGTATACGTATCCGACAAGTTTGGGTTGGTTGGTAACCGTTTTTTTGTATGCTGTTATAATCAGAGGTGCAACCTTGGGATTTAAGAAACTTCCCAGTTCAAGCACTTTTGTCTGCACGTCTGGCGAGAGCTTTCGCAAATTGCTGGACAGTGCATAAGCGGCTTGAGTATGACCCGTACCAAAGCCTTCAGATAATAGTAATACTCTTTTTTTCTCCACGCTTGCTTCACCTGTTCCTGCTAGGTTTTTCTGAGTCTAACATATCGGCTTTAAGACCAGAATGCAACTGTTGCAAGTGCGACTAAAGTACCTATTGTGGCACCCGCCAGAACATCGGAAGGATAGTGTAATCCCAGATAAATTCGAGAGAATCCGACAATAAGGGCCACAGGCAACAATATTAGCAATAAGATCGGATCAGTGGTCATAAAGGGAACCGTGACCGAAAAAATGGCAGTTGTGTGCCCTGAAGGAAACGAGTGATCCGTCAGGGGATTACGGAACGTAATTGTATCCGGCAATGCCAGATAAGGTCGAATGCGGGGATACAATTTTTTCGCGATGGCTACAGGGATGTGGCTGATCGCAAGAGCGATACATGCCTGGAGTCCTGTTGTGCTCCAAGGAGCTGGAGCAAGCAGCCAGATTAACAGTGATATTGCAATAGAAGAAGTTGCTCCACCCAGATGGGTGAAATAATACAGCCAAAAATTCATAAAACGATTATGAAGTCGGCCGTTGATCCACATAAAAACATTTCGATCATAATCTTGAAACTTTGAGAATAAACGGCTCATATTGGCCTCCTGCCAGTCAGGCCGCCCGTAATGGCGGCATTATTTCCGGTGATTTTCTGCATCCGGTTTCGTCCTGATTAGTATATAACCGTTTTTCATGAACTTGAGGTTATTTCAGGTATATGTTTATCATATTTTTAAATGTTGTCCTTTTCAAGAAGAACCCATGTAAAGAACGTTAAATTCATGTTAAAGAGTGGATATATACCCATCTTAACTTTTTGACTTGGGTCAGCCAAAAAAGATACAATGATTCAACATGGCTGAAATGAGGTAAAAAAATGTGAGTTCTGTTTCAAACTTTTTGAGGTCTGTTTGCGTTATTTGTTATAGAGCCTCTGACGAAGAATAACATGCTGATGAAAAAAGCAGGGACTTTAGAAATAAAAATCAAGTAAACGGCTGAAAATAAGATATAACAGGCATGAATGCGAGGTTGTGGTATCACGAAGTGTCTATTCAGCGTTTAAAGATCACATTTCTGCTTCAGAAAGTGGAATTGGGGTTTTGACAAATGACTGAAAAGGATACAGAATCGATAAAGCAGCCAACTGATAGCAACCAAGCTTTGAAACATTGCCTGATATATTCACGTAGTACACAAAAGAACAGGGTCATATTCTGCAGATCAAAAAAAAATAAATTGCAGAATCAGGAAGAGAGATGCTTGAGTAAACTGGGTTTTGAAAAAAAGGGGGTAACAGAGAACGATGTTGGACGCTATATTCGTCACGATGCAGGTCATTCTGGCACTGCTAGCCGTGTACCAATTCACGTTTTCGCTGTTCGGTCTGATTAAGAAAAAGAAAAAGAAACATTATCCGGCGACAAAATCATTCGCTGTACTCGTCGCAGCACACAATGAGGAACAAGTCATTGGTGCCTTGATGGAGAACTTGAAACAACTTGATTATCCGGAAGATCTGTACGATGTGTTTGTCATCTGTGACAACTGTACGGATGGAACGGCTCAAATTGTCAGAGAGCATGGATTAAACGCATGTGTACGTACCAATGCCGATTTAAGAGGTAAAGGGTATGCCATCGAATGGATGCTTAAGTACCTGTGGAAATTGCCGCGTCAGTATGACGCAGTTGTTATGTTTGACGCGGATAACCTGGTTGACCGTAACTTCTTGCTTGAGATGAATGATGACTTGAACAATGGTTCGCGTGTTATCCAAGGATACATTGATACGAAAAATCCGGAGGATTCCTGGATTACTGCAGCTTACGGTGTATCTTACTGGTACATCAACCGTCTGTGGCAGTTGTCTCGTCATAACTTGAATATGGCGAATTTCCTCGGAGGAACCGGAATGTGCTTCGAGACCAACCTGTTGAAGGAAATTGGTTGGGGTGCAACAAGTCTGGTTGAAGATCTGGAGTTTACGATGCGCAGTGTGCAACGTAATGTGTATCCTGTTTTCAACTATGACGCCAAAGTATTTGATGAGAAGCCATTGACATTTAAAGCTTCAGCGAGACAACGTCTGCGCTGGATGCAAGGTCACTTTACAGTTGCACGTAGATACTTCTTCCCGCTGCTCTGGCAGTCCATTAAGGAAAGAAGCCTGGTGAAATTTGACCTTGCTATCTATGGAGCCAATGTCTATGTGGTATTGCTTACGTTCCTGATGACGGCTGTGATGTGGGTAGACATGGCTATATTCAGCGGTCCGCACATTGCTAATATTTATGGATACTTCCCGTTATGGGTTGGGTTCGTGGCTATTGGCTTGAACATTCTGACGTTCCTACTGTCCATGGCGCTGGAGAAGGTTACCTTTGCCAAAGTTTATCTATATCTGATTTTGTTCCCGATCTACCTGCTGTCTTGGTACCCGATTACGTTCTACGCTTTCTTTACGCAGAACAACAAACAGTGGAGCCACACTCAACATACACGTGTTGTACGGTTGGATGAGGTACAGAGCAAACAAGGGTAAGGAACATGCACATGAGACTTTGTCGACATCTGATATCACAAATGTGTAATTCACGAAAAAAGTTGTGAAGAATGTTGACAATGTGTTTTATGGGTGATATAGTATTCAAGTGCCTTAAAACGAATAGAAATGGAATCACAAGCAGAAGTCCGACTTCTCACCTGATCAACAAACATGTTGGCTGGTCAACGATCCCAATAATTTATGAAGTGTATACTCATGAAGAATTGTGTTGATTACAGGGATGTCGGTAGCTTGACCGGCATCCCTTTTATTTTTGTTTAACTGGATATTCAAAATGACCTGGAGGTGGACGATTATTAGTAAAGATCACATGATTAATGATGAGATTCGGGCGAAGGAAGTACGCCTTGTCGGAGCTGAAGGAGAACAAATTGGGATTACGCCCATTCGCGAAGCACTGCAAATGGCGATTGACCTGAATTTGGATCTGGTCAATGTGGCACCACAGGCTAAACCGCCGGTGTGTCGTATTATGGACTATGGCAAATTCCGCTATGAGCAACAAAAGAAAGATAAAGAAGCCCGTAAGAACCAGAAAATTGTTGATATTAAAGAAGTATGGTTCCGTTCCAATATTGAGGAGCACGATTATCAAACGAAGCTTCGTAATGTAGTTAAGTTTTTGAACGAAGGCGACAAGGTGAAATGTTCTGTTCGTTATCGCGGACGTGAAATTGCACATGCCGCGATTGGTCAACGGATTTTGGAGCGCGTTAAGGTAGAAGTTGCAGAACTTTGTACTGTTGAACGTCAACCAAAATTGGAAGGCCGCAGTATGATCATGATCTTGGCTCCTAAAGCCTGATAACATTGGAGGAGGAAACACAAAATGCCTAAAATGAAAACACACAGCAGTTTGAAAGGACGCTTCAAAATTACCGGTTCCGGTAAGGTCCTTCGTTACAAAGCTCACAAAAACCACTTGCTTTCCCACAAATCCAAACGTGCTAAGCGCGTTCTGAACGGTAACCCAGTTATGGCTGCCGGGGATGTTAGACGTTTGAAACAAGGTTTGGCTAACTTGAAAGGCTAATTCTAATTAGTACATTCCGTATGGGGGATCGGCTACGGCCGTACACATACCACGGATACATTTATATTTATTTGGGAGGTTCTTTAATATGGCAAGAGTAAAAGGCGGTTTTGTAGTACGTCGTCGTCATAAAAAGGTTTTGAAACTGGCAAGAGGTTATTTCGGTTCCAAACACCGTATTTTTAAAACAGCTAACGAGCAAGTAATGAAATCCCTGGTATACGCATACCGTGACCGTCGCAACACGAAACGTAACTTCCGCAGACTGTGGATCGTTCGTATCAATGCTGCAGCACGTATGAATGGTTTGTCTTACAACAAACTGATCCATGGACTGAAACTTGCTGGAGTAGACATGAACCGCAAAATGTTGGCTGATCTGGCCGTTAACGACATCAATGCGTTCAACTCTTTGGCTACTGTAGCTAAAGGCAAAATCAACGCTTAAATTGTATGATACAAGCCGCCGTACCTATATGGCGGCTTTTTTTACGGCTTGGAAGAAATTCGAAGATGAATCTCTGAATGAATAGAGCGAATAGGCTGAAGTCTGGAAGGGAACAATGAAACCAGATAACTGGTGAATAAAGGCCCATGGGAATACATAAAATACGAACGGTGAAATAATACAAAAAAAAACAGGTAAATCCCACTTATCACTAAAGTTCGCGATATGTTTTTGTTATATAACATCACATCGTTGTAACGTTAGTGTGTTAAAACGCTAAATTATTAAGCGTTTTCAATAAAAAAAGAACAAAAATATGTGATATTTGGTGATGAAACATCTGGATTTTAACACTGGTTGATTGTATAATCACCTCTAGTAGGCTAGTCCTAGATCTTTCTCTCCATGTCATAATGTTCGGTTTTTCGACAGATGATAGGATGCTACAAGGGTGAGAATGCGCTTTTAATGTCGAAGAAACCATACATTCTGCATAAAAGTCATTCCTGCTATCTGTTAACCGTTCAATTGTAGGCTGGATTGGAATGAGGGATATATCATTAAGGGGGAAAAAGAGAAATGAAAAAGATGCTCAGCTTGTCTTTGGTAATGTTGCTGGCGGTATCGGTTATGCTCGCAGGTTGCGGTAGCAAACCGAAAGAAGAAACAAATGCCGGAGGAGATACAGGTGGCACTTCCACTGAAGCGAAATCCGATCTCAAAATCGGTATGGTTACTGACGTAGGTGGAGTTAATGACAAATCCTTTAACCAATCCGCTTGGGAAGCTCTGCAAGCGACTGAAACAGAAACAGGTACTGCTGTTAAATACCTGCAAAGTAAATCCGATGAAGAATACATTCCTAACTTGAACGAATTCGTTAAAGGTGGATATGATCTGACTTGGGGTATAGGTTTCCAATTGGCTGATGCAATCAAAACGGTTGCTGACCAAAACCCGGATGCTAAACTCGCGATCATTGACAGCGTAGTGGATTCTCCTAATGTTAAATCCGTAACTTTTGCTGAAGAAGAAGGATCTTTCTTGGTTGGTGTTGTTGCTGGTCTGACAACAAAAACGAACAAAATTGGTTTTGTTGGCGGCATGGAAAGCCCACTGATCAAAAAGTTTGAAGTTGGATTCAGAGAAGGTGTTAAAGCAGTTAACCCTGACGCTAAATTCATTTCTAACTACACAGGTGCATTTGATAAACCTGACTTGGGTAAAGCAGCAGCAGCAACACTTTACAATGAAGGCGTAGATATTATCTTCCACGCTTCTGGCGCAACAGGTAACGGTGTGTTTATCGAAGCAAGTGCTCGCAAGAAACAAGGTCAAGATGTATGGGTTATCGGTGTTGACAAAGACCAATCTCTTGAGTTTGGTGATGAGATCACTTTGACTTCAATGATCAAAAAAGTTGACGAAGCTGTTAAGCGCGTAAACCAAGAAATCATCGATGGTACCTTCAAAGGCGGAGCTGAGAATCTGACTTTGAAAGACAACGGTGTAGGTGTCGCTGATACTTCCACGAAAAATGTTTCTGCTGATACACTTGCAAAAGTGGACGAGTACAAAGAAAAAATCATCAGCGGCGAAATCAAAGTTCCTACAGAGTAATTTGATCTTCGTTGCAAAAGAATAATCATTGGGGCCGGTCTTGACCGGCCTTATGATTGCAAAAACAGGAACATTTGATCAAGTCATCATAACAATTGTACAAGGTCACTGTGCACCAACGCTCCGGTAGGAGCTTTTCTTAAGATAATAGAATGTACATGTTCTTATTGAGCTGAACCATTCGATTATCGCAAGAAAAACTTCAGCTAAGCGCGGTCTGTCTTCTTTGAAAGTACGTCGATAGACGTTTTTTTTTACGTTTGCGGAACCACACTATATCAGTTATAAGGGTGATTACATGGGTGCAGCAACCCCCGTCGTTGAGTTAAAACAAATTACGAAGCGTTTCCCAGGCATTGTTGCCAACGACGCCATCAGCCTTCAGCTTCGTAAAGGCGAGATCCATGCGCTACTGGGCGAAAACGGCGCTGGTAAGTCAACGTTGATGAATATTGTTTTTGGTCTCTATCAGCCAGATGAAGGTTCCATTGAAGTGAATGGCAAGCCTGTCATCATCGACAGTCCTAACCGAGCGATCGATCTTGGCATCGGCATGGTGCATCAGCACTTTAAGCTTGTACAGCCGTTCACGGTAACAGAGAACATTATTTTGGGATCTGAACCAACGAAGGGTCTCAATATTAATTATAAAAAAGCAGCCGCTGAAGTTCAGCGTCTGTCTGAACAGTATGGACTGAAAGTGAATCCTCATGCCAAGATTCATGATATCTCTGTCGGAATGCAGCAGCGTGTTGAGATCGTTAAAACATTGTATCGTGGTGCAGATATTTTGATTTTTGACGAGCCTACAGCCGTATTGACTCCTCAAGAGATTAAAGAATTGATAATCATCATGAAGAAGCTTGCTGCTGAAGGAAAGTCCATTATTTTGATCACACACAAACTGAAAGAGATTATGGAAATCTCCGATACGGTAACCATTATTCGTCGGGGTAAAGTAATTGATTCGGTTAAAACATCGGAAACCAATCCGAATGAGCTGGCAGAGAAAATGGTGGGGCGGAATGTCACATTCAAAGTGGACAAAAAACCGGCTACACCTGGAGCTAATGTGCTCGAAGTCAGTAAATTAACGGCCAAGAATAAAGAAGGTATTTCGGTTCTGAACCAACTTAACCTGAACGTACGTGCAGGAGAGATTGTCGGAATCGCAGGCGTGGATGGTAACGGTCAAAGTGAACTGATTGAAGCCCTTACCGGACTTCGTAAAGTCGAGAGCGGTTCGATTCTTTTGGAGGGTAAGGAGCTGTCCAATCATTCTCCGCGCCATATCTCGGAGTCGGGTGTAGCCCACATTCCGGAAGATCGACATAAACACGGACTTGTACTTGATTTTTCAGTGAGTGAAAATATCGTTCTGGAATCGTATTATAAAGCACCATACACACGTAAAGGGTTCCTTAACTTCGATGCGATCAAAAAGCAGGCTAAGCGGCTTGTTGAGGCATTTGACGTGCGTACACCAAGCATCGAGACCAAAGCTCGTTCCTTGTCCGGAGGAAACCAGCAAAAGGCCATTATCGCCCGTGAGGTAGATAAAAACCCTGAACTGCTTATCGCTGCACAGCCAACGCGTGGTTTGGACGTAGGGGCTATTGAGTTCGTGCAAAAGCAACTGATTGCACAGCGTGATCAAGGTAAGGCTGTTCTGCTGATTTCATTTGAGCTTGATGAGATTATCAATGTATCTGACCGAATTGCTGTCATCTATGAAGGCCAGATCGTTGGCGAGGTGCTGCCGGAAGAAACCAATGATAGGGAGCTCGGCTTGATGATGGCGGGCAGCACTCAAAAGAGAGGTACTGCGCATGAATAACGTATTGAAATGGTTTACGCGAGATTCATTTATTTTGCCTGTAGTAGCTATTATTATGGGTCTTATTCTCGGTGGAGTTGTCATGCTGATTGGTGGCTACAATCCAATCGAAGCCTATGGAGCATTGTTCACCAAGGTATTTGGAGACATGTACAACTTTGGTGAAGCAGTACGGGAAATGACACCATTAATTATGACTGGACTTGCATTTGCATTTGCATCACGTGCAGGGCTGTTTAACATCGGGGGAGAAGGTCAATTTCTCGTCGGAATGACAGCTGCGACATTTGTTGGTGTTAAATTTGCAGGTTTGCCGATCTACCTTCATGCGCCACTGGCTTTGATTGCTGGTGCACTGTTTGGTGGTCTCTGGGCAGCTATTGCTGGTTATCTGAAAGCGGCACGTGGGGTCAATGAAGTTATCAGTAGTATCATGTTGAACTGGATTGGTCTGTATCTGGCCAACCTTATCGTACGCCAATTCTTGCTGTTGAAGGGCGAGAATCGCTCCGTGGATATCAGCGAATCGGCTTCGATTAGTCTCACATGGTTATCTGAACTGATGGGCAACTCCCGTGTACACATGGGGACGTTGATTGCCCTTGTGATGGCTGTGCTCTTTTATATCTATATGTGGAAAACAAAACAAGGTTTTGAAATCCGCGCGGTAGGCTACAACCCTAATGCGGCTGAATATGCAGGTATGCATGTTAACCGGAATATCGTAAAAGCGATGTTTATCAGTGGTATGCTTGCCGGTCTTGGTGGTGCATTCCAGGTTCTTGGTGTGTTCCATTACCAGACCGTAATGTCGGGTTCACCAGGTACAGGCTTTGACGGAATAGCTGTTGCGCTAATTGGTTTGAATCATCCGTTTGGGGTGTTGTTGGGTGCAGTGTTGTTTGGTACCCTCACGTACGGATCTGCAGGTATGAGTTTTGCTGCGGATGTTCCGCCTGAGATTATTCGGATTGTGATCGGTTCGATTATCTTCTTTATTGCGGCACAAGGCATCGTGCGCTGGATACTCAAACCGTTCTATTCGAAGCGTAAGAAAGAGAAGGTGTTGTAGATGGACTTGTTGACAATTGGGCAAATTATCAATACGACGCTTGTCTTTGCTACGGCATTGATTTTTGCATCACTCGGCGGAATCTTTTCGGAAAAATCAGGTGTAACAAACCTTGGACTTGAAGGTTTTATGGTCTTTGGTGCCTTTGCAGCTGGAATCGGGGCGCATTATGCTCAAGAAGCGGGCATGGGTGGAACGACTTCGGCCTGGATGGGGGTTTTGCTTGCGATTGTATTGGGCGTACTGGTATCGCTGATTCATGCCGTTGCGTCTATCACATTTAAGGCAGACCAGATTATCAGTGGTATCGTCATTAACTTTTTGGCAGCAGGAAGTACGTTGTACTTGGTTAAACTGTTGTTTGAAGGTTCTGGTGATTCACCGTTGGTTCAAGGCTTCAGCAAGTTTGATGTGCCATTCTTGAAAGACATTCCTTTGCTTGGAGAAGCCTTTTTCAAGAACGTATATCCAACGACATATCTGGCCATTCTGTTCGTATTCCTGACGTATTACATTATGTTCAAAACGCCATTTGGTCTGCGCCTTCGTTCTGTAGGTGAACATCCAAGTGCGGCTGATACGGTTGGTGTTAAAGTGCTTCGTTATCGCTATATTGGCGTTATGATCAGTGGTGCGCTTGCGGCCATTGGTGGAGCTGCGATTACGTTGACAACTACGGGTACATTCTCACACAATACAGTTTCCGGCCAAGGTTATATTGCCATTGCAGCTATGATCTTTGGTAAGTGGAATCCGATTGGTGCCTTTGGTGCGGCTGTCTTCTTTGGATTCTCACAAGCGATCCGAAACTATGTACAGTTGTTTGAATGGTCACAAAGTATTCCCCAGGAAATTATTTTTATGTTGCCTTACCTGCTTACCATCATCGTTCTCGTTGCAGCGGTTGGACGTTCTTCGGCTCCGTCTGCACTCGGTGAAGCGTATGACCCGGGTAAAAGGTAAACTTGCAATATGTCAATTTACTATCCAAAAGCTTGATAAAAGGGTCCGCCTTGTGCGGGCCTTTTTTTGTTTTCTTGAGCGTCACCAATCCACTTTTTCACGTTTGTTTTGGTTCTCATGCAGATACCCATATTTTCAGGTAGGGACAAAGAAACAGGCGAATTCAGTGATGGACGAATACACTGTTTTGAACGATCCGAGGAGGAGGGGAAAGTATGAAACAACAAGTTACGCGTGATGAAGCGATGAAATTAATAGGCAAAAATATTGTTGCAATCAAAAAAGACGGCACTCGGGTTACGGGAAAGCTGTTGAAAGTATCGGGCAACAAACTGGTACTCAAGCGTTTGAATGGCAAAAAAGTACGTACAAAAGCGATTCTGCCACTGGTATTGTTTGATCTGCTCGCTATTGCCACACTGCCTTATGCTTATGGAGGTGGTCCCGGCTTCGGTCCCGGATATGGACCTGGACCAAAACCAGGCCCTGGATATGGTCCTGGCTACGGACCGGGATATGGACCTGGAGGACCTGGTGGCGGATATGGACCTGGTCCTGGATTCGGCCCTTATGGTCCAGGTCCACGCCCACCAGGATTTTTCTAGGACATTCTACAATGTTTTTTCCAATTCGTAGCAGCGGCTTATCATGATGTATCGAATCGCGCTGTATCCATTTTTTTGATAAAACTGAAGCCCTTTGGTATTGCCCTCATCCACCATCACTTTAGATCTTCGACAACCCCGAGATGCCGCAAAGCTCTCTGCTTTGAGCAACAAAGTTTGCCCGTAACGTTTGCGTTGTTCTTTCGGACTAACGGCCATCATATCGACATAGAGCAATTCCCCATGCATGAGAAAATGGATGAATGCCACAGCAGCTTTGTCTGGCTCCGGCGAGACAACAAAGGTCATGCCCCTGTTCATTCGCAGGGGTATTTCTTTGCGGATTTTATTAATTTCTTTTTCGCTCATATGGGATAAAGGAACAAGTTGAGTGTCAATCAACTTCATGATGGCGCCATCATCCAGCTTGGATGTGCGTTGCCGAATCACCATACGGAGCCTCCTTTCAGGACCAGTCGTGCTGCTCGTATATCCTATGCCCGAAGCAAGATAAAAGGTGACTGAATGAAGCGCTGGGATTAGGGCAACCTTATAGGCTGAAGAGGGAAGAAGGAAGGTTCTCTGAATTTTTATGCAAAACAGGTATTGACTTATCGGTTGGAGGAATCATATAATGTTCCTAACATTTAACGAGAATATTTCATCGGCTATGAAGAGGACGAAGTTTTAAGGGCTCTTTTGCTCAGAGAGTGGCTGGAATTGCTGAAACCACCACCATTATCCCTTATATACGAGCTCACCTCGGAGCTGTTTTCCTGAAAAGCACTGGATGTCACTCCTTTCGCGTATTAGGGAAAATCGTATGTCTGCGTTACAGACAACAGGTATGGGAAACGACTATGTTCGTTTGAGCTATTCGTTTTGTTGTACCTGGTAAGGTCCGTTATTGCGAAATTTCGGGCAAAGTTGGGTGGTACCACGGAAGCGATAACCTTTCGTCCCTCGCAAGCATGAACTTGTTTGCAGGGATGGAAGGTTTTTTTTGTAACTTTAAATGTCAGAATGGTGTAAATTTCGAGAGGAGGATGACTGATGGGAGCTCAAATTCCAGAAGTACGGTCAACAGATGAATTACGTGAAAAATGGATGAAGCCGGAGGTCATTAGCGGATCCGAAATTCTGCTGAGAAGTTTGTTACTTGAAGGTGTCGAGTGCGTATTTGGTTACCCGGGCGGCGCAGTGTTGTACATTTACGATGCGATGTATGGTTTCGAGGATTTCAAACACGTTCTCACTCGTCACGAACAAGGTGCAATACATGCAGCTGACGGATATGCACGTGCAAGCGGCAAAGTTGGTGTCTGCATCGCTACTTCCGGACCAGGAGCAACAAATCTGGTTACGGGTATTGCAACAGCGTATATGGATTCAGTACCACTCGTAGTCATTACGGGGAATGTTATTTCAAGCCTGATCGGTTCAGATGCTTTCCAGGAAGCGGATATTACCGGGATTACAATGCCAATCACTAAACATAGTTACCTGGTGAAAGATGTAAAAGATCTGTCCAGCGTAATTCATGAGGCATTCCATATTGCCAATACCGGTCGTAAAGGTCCTGTACTGATCGACATTCCAAAAGATGTATCAGCGAACAAAACATTGTTTGAACCGACAACTGAACCTGTTATATTGAGAGGGTACAATCCACGGACAGTACCAAACAAACTGCAGGTTGACCGTTTGGCCCAAGCCATTCAGGAAGCAGAACGTCCAATGATTCTGGCTGGTGGCGGTGTGGTATACTCGGGAGGACATGAAGAACTGTTCGAGTTTGTTGAGAAGACAGGCATTCCAATTACGACTACTCTCCTTGGTCTAGGCGCTTTCCCAAGCGGTCATGAATTATGGACGGGTATGCCAGGTATGCACGGAACGTACACTTCCAATCAGGCTATTCAAAAAGCAGACCTGCTGATTAATATCGGCGCTCGATTCGATGATCGGGTAACAGGCAAGCTGGATGGATTCGCTCCACATGCCAAGATCGTTCATATCGATATTGATCCGGCTGAGATTGGTAAAAACATTGCAACCGATATTCCAATCGTTGGTGATGTGAAGACGGTACTGGAAATAGCCAACAAAGAAGTTGGACGTGCAGAGCGTGCAGATGCATGGAGAGACCAGATCAAACAGTGGAAACAAGAGAAACCTTACAGCTATACGGATTCAGACGAAGTGCTGAAACCCCAGTGGGTTGTTGAAATGCTGAATGATACAACCAAAGGTGAAGCAATTGTAACTACGGATGTGGGACAACATCAGATGTGGGCAGCACAATATTATAAATTTAATCAACCGCGTTCATGGGTAACTTCGGGTGGTCTCGGAACGATGGGCTTTGGATTCCCTTCTGCCATAGGTGCTCAGATGGCCAATCCGGACAGACTAGTTATCTCCATTAACGGTGACGGCGGAATGCAGATGTGTTCCCAAGAACTTGCGATCTGTGCCATTAACAATATACCGGTAAAAATTGTGATCATTAACAATCAGGTACTCGGAATGGTTCGCCAATGGCAAGAGATCATCTATGAGAACCGTTACAGCCATATTGATCTGGCAGGAAGTCCGGATTTTGTAAAACTGGCTGAAGCTTATGGCGTAAAAGGTTTGCGTGCAACCAATAAGGAAGAAGCCCAGCGTGCTTGGCAGGAAGCCTTGGATACACCAGGACCGGTCGTTGTTGAATTCGTAGTACGCAAGGAAGAAAATGTATATCCAATGGTTCCGCAAGGAGCGACAATTGATCAAATGCTGATGGGGGATGCTGACGAATGATAAGACATACGATCTCGATACTGGTAAACGATCAGCCTGGCGTCCTTCAGCGGGTATCAGGGTTGTTCGGTCGACGCGGATTTAACATTGAGAGTATTACAGTAGGTCAATCGGAAGAACCTGGACTCTCCCGGATGGTTATTGTCACCATTGGTGACGATAAAACGCTGGAGCAGATTGAGAAACAATTGTACAAAATCATCGATGTCATTAAAGTGGTTGATTTCAGCCTGAAACCGATGGTCGCCCGTGAACTTGCCCTGATCAAAGTGAAAGCAGAGCCTTCCGAGCGTCCTGAGATTCTGGGTGTGGTAGAAACATTCCGCGCATCTGTTGTAGATGTTGGTCCAGGCAGCCTGATTGTGCAGGTAGTCGGAGATACGGACAAAATTGATGCTATGATTGAATTGCTCAAGCCATATGGCATTCGCGAATTGTCCCGTACAGGCATAACTGCATTGGTACGCGGCAACGTATAAAGCTATAATGAATGAAGTAGGGACGACGGTTAGCTAACATATACAGTTGATCTTATGTGAGTGTCAGTCCCTTAACAGTTGTAATTTAACATTTTAGTGATGTAACGCTTGAAAATATAGCTACATTCCCGCATTAATGGGCGGGTGTCTGAACGGATCGGATCAGACCAGAGATGCTTTTGACACTCCAAGCGAGTCGGTCCCTTGAGACACCCGCTCATTAATGAAGGGTTCTTTACAATACAAAGGAGGACTTATAAACATGCCAGTAACTACTTATTATGAACAGGATGCAGAGCTTAACGTATTGAAAGGAAAAACGATCGCGGTAATCGGTTATGGTAGCCAGGGCCACGCCCAAGCTCAAAACCTTCGTGATAGCGGATTGAACGTAGTCATCGGACTTCGTGAAGGTAAATCCTTCGACACTGCAAAAAATGACGGATTTGAAGTTCTGTCCCCGGCTGAAGCAACAAGCCGCGCAGATGTAGTTCAAATCTTGCTGCCAGACGAAACTCAAGCTTCTGTATACAAAAACGAAATCGAACCAAACCTGAAAGAAGGCGCTGCATTGCTCTTCTCACACGGTTTCAACGTTCATTTCGGTCAAATTGTTGCTCCAAAAAACAGCGATGTATTGCTGGTAGCTCCTAAGTCCCCTGGTCACATGGTACGTCGTACTTATGTGGAAGGTTTTGGTGTACCGGGCCTGATCGCGATTGAGCAAGATGCAACGGGTAAAGCTAAAGAAATCGGTTTGGCTTATGCTAAAGGTATCGGTTGTACACGCGCAGGGGTTATCGAAACTTCCTTCCGTGAAGAAACAGAAACAGATTTGTTCGGTGAGCAAGCTGTCCTGTGTGGTGGCGTGAGTGCATTGGTAAAAGCTGGATTCGAAACATTGACAGAAGCAGGTTACGCTCCTGAAATGGCATACTTCGAATGTCTGCACGAACTGAAGCTGATCGTTGACATGATGTATGAAGGTGGACTTGCAAGCATGCGTGATTCCATCAGTAACACAGCTGAGTACGGTGACTACGTAACTGGACCTCGCGTTGTAACTGAAGATACGAAGAAAGCAATGAAAGAAGTGCTGACGGATATCCAACAAGGTAAATTCGCACGCGACTTCATCCTGGAAAACCAATCCGGACGTGCATTCTTGACAGCAACTCGTCGTAACGAAGCTGAACACCCAATCGAAGTGGTTGGCGGACAATTGCGTGAGATGATGCACTGGATCAAGAAGTAAGCATTAACTTCTAGAACATGCACTTTAAGGTATTCAAGTAAACTTAGAGCTTTAACTGGGAATAGCGGCCGTGCTTATGCGTGAGCCGCTATTGCTGGTTCAGAGAAACATATAATAACAAGTACAGGAGGTGCGAAGCGTGCGTAAAATCTATGTATTTGACACAACGCTGCGTGATGGAGAGCAATCCCCGGGAGTCAATCTGAACACTCGTGAAAAGGTGGAAATTGCCCATCAGCTCGAGCGGCTTGGCATTGACCGGATGGAAGCGGGTTTCCCGGCGGCATCTCCAGGTGACCTGGCAGCTGTCAATGCAGTAGCAAATGCAGTCAAAAATGTGACTGTAATTGGCTTGTCCCGTTCCAGAGAGCAAGACATTGATGCGGTTAAAGAAGCACTTAAAGGTGCTCAGGACCCGTGTATTCACGTTTTCCTGGCAACTTCACCTATTCACCGCCAACATAAATTGCGCATGGACAAAGCGCAGGTACTGGATACAGCTCGTTCCGCGATTCGTTATGCAAAGAAAACATTCTCGAAGATTGAATTCTCACTTGAGGATGCAGGTCGTACCGAGTATGATTTCCTCGTGGAAATGGTGAATATGGCTGTTGAAGAAGGTGCAGCGGTCGTGAATATTCCGGATACGGTTGGTTACCTGAGCCCATATGAATACGGAAACATTTTCAAACATCTCAAGGAGAATGTACACGGTATTGAAAAGGTACAGCTGAGTGCCCACTGTCATAATGACTTGGGTATGGCGACGGCCAATACACTTGCTGCTATTCTCAACGGAGCCGATCAGATCGAAGGTACGATCAATGGCATTGGTGAACGTGCCGGAAACACGGCGATCGAGGAAATTGCTATGGCACTGGAGACACGTCAGGAATTTTTCCAGGCGAAAACATCGCTGCAGTTGTCTGAGATTGCACGGACCAGTCGTTTGGTTAGCCGTTTGACAGGTATGGTTGTGCCTGGAAACAAAGCCATTGTTGGCGCAAATGCCTTCGCACATGAATCCGGCATTCACCAGGACGGCATGCTGAAGGAAAAAACAACGTACGAAATTATGACTCCAGAGTCCATCGGTCTGAAAGAAAGCAAGCTTGTACTGGGTAAACATTCTGGTCGTCATGCCTTCCGTGAGCGGTTGATTGATCTGGGATATGAGCTGGAAGAAGAAGCATTGAATCGGGCTTTCGCCCAGTTCAAAGATCTGGCTGATAAGAAAAAAGAAGTTACTGATGAAGATCTGCTTGCCGTAATTGAAGAGAAATTGCAGGATGCACCTGAGGTGTATAAACTGGAATCCATCTTCGTAACGTACGGAGATGAATCGGTACCAACGGCCAAAGTCCGCATTGCAACGCTTGAAGGGGATACGATTGAGAAGCAAGCAGAGGGTAACGGATCGGTAGATGCAATCTACAATGCGATTGACCAAGTGAGTGGGGAAGATGTAACGTTGTCTGACTACTCCATCAAATCGGTAACGCATGGCAAGGATGCATTGGGTGAAGTACATGTTGTGCTGACTCAAAATCAGGTTTCGGTACAAGGACGTGGCGTAAGCACAGATATATTGGGTGCAAGTGCACGTGCCTATGTAGACGGTCTGAATCAATTGATTGAGAAGCGTAAAACATACACGAACCGTGTAAACGTTAATCTGTAGGCTCCGATGCAAGAAGCACGCACCCTTCATTGAACTGAACTTTAGCTGAGGCATATGTATGCTGTTAGAATGATCTATCTTTAATTTAATGGATATAGAAGATCGTTCGGCTTGCTTTGTTACGTTTAGTGAGGTACGTAAAGAGTCTGACTCTCCTGTGGAGGGTCAGACTCTTTTGCTTGTATTTAAGCATTTTGCATAAAGCCTCTAAGCGTCTTCCAATCAGCAAGATATAGATCGAAATGATTCTGTTCGTCTATATCTTGTACCCGTGAGCGGTATAATTCGAATTATGCAAAATGCTGATTTATATAATTATGGCAGTGAAACACAGAACCTTTTCTACGCTTACCTATTGCATTGGCTTACGCTATCAAGCTATTACCACGCGTATGCATTAGGGGCATGTCCACCTGGACCCGGGAAAATCTCATCCAGACGTTTGAGCACCGCTTCATCCAAAGTCACGTCCAGACATTTGAGTGCGGTCTCAAACTGCTCCAGCGTACGCGGTCCGATAATCGGGGCGGTCACTGCCGGATTGGCTGCAACCCATGCCAAAGCCACCGTATCCTGTGGTTCACCGAGATCACGACACAGTGCGGCAAAGTCTTCAAGCTGAGTTTGCTGCTGCTCGATCCGTCCAGCGATGCCCCCGCTGCGTGTTCCTTCCAGCTTCTGCAGAGCGTTACGTCCTAATAAACCACCATCCAGCGGACTCCATGGAATAACGCCGAGGCCCAGCTCTTTGGCAGCGGGCATTACTTCCAACTCGGGCAAACGACAGTTGAGGCTATATTTATGTTGTTCGGAAACCAGGCCGAGGAAATGACGATTCTTGGCTTCGCTTTGAGCGATTGCAATCTGCCATGCAGCAAAGTTACTCGATCCTACATAACCGATTTTACCCTGATGAACGGCATTTTCAAATGCGCCCCACAGCTCATTCCACGATATGGCAGGGTCTACATGATGCATCTGGTATAGTTCGATATGATCGGTCTGTAAGCGGCGGAGGGAACCCTCGAGATGCCGTCTGATTTTGTAAGCGGAGAGGCCAGCTTCGTTGTTGGGGCCATCTGTATCATCATGCATGGAGCCATAGACTTTGGTGGCCAGAACCACTTTCTCACGTCTGCCACCACCCTGGTTGAACCAGCGTCCGATAATTTCTTCGGTAAGACCGGAATTCTCACCCCAGCCGTAGATGTTAGCGGTATCAAAAAAGTTCACGCCTGCATCAAGTGCTGCGTCCATAATGCGAAAAGCTTCTTTTTCATCTGTAGCAGGCCCGAAATTCATGGTACCGAGACAGATTCGGCTGACCTTGAGTCCTGATTTACCCAAATACGAATATTGCATGTTGCTTATCCCTCCTGCGTACCTAATTTGAATTCAGCTATATTTTAACCCAGCCGGGAGGTCAGAACAACTTGGAAAGGCCAATCTCTATTGGCTTATAGGTAAAATCTATTAAAGTCATAGATTGTATATCTTGGTCAAATGACCTTGGAATATGATACAAAAGAGAGAGTTAATATGAGACGTTACTTTATGAATAATTAATGAATGAAATATAAGGAGTGGACAACCCAATGGCAGATGTGAAAAAAATTGCAGTTATTGCTGGTGACGGAATCGGCCCTGAAGTCGTAGCTGAGGCTGAGAAAGTTCTTAAACGTACGGAGGAAGTATTCGGTTATCGTTTTGAGACAGAGCATGCGCTGTTTGGCGGAATCGCAATTGATGAGAAGGGTACACCTCTTCCTGAAGAAACACTGACTGTATGTAAAAGTGCAGACGCAGTCCTGCTTGGAGCAGTTGGCGGTCCAAAATGGGATAACAACAGCAAGGAGCTTCGTCCGGAAACAGGCCTGCTGGGTATTCGCAAAGCACTTGGGTTGTTCTCCAACCTGCGTCCAGCTGTCGTATTTGATTGCCTGAAGGATGCTTCAACTCTGAAGCCTGAAGTCCTGGAAGGTACAGATCTGATGGTGGTACGTGAGTTGACAGGTGGTATTTACTTTGGTGAGAAGTTCAGACGTGAAAGTGCACAGGGCGAAGAGGCAGTAGATACATGTGCGTATAATGTAACAGAAGTGGAGCGGATCGTTCGTCAGGCATTCGAAATTGCGCAAGGACGTCGCAAAAAGCTGGCTTCTGTAGACAAAGCCAACGTATTGGAAACTTCCCGTCTCTGGCGTGAAGTCGTGAACCGGGTAGCACCAAATTATCCGGATGTTGAACTGGAGCATGTACTGGTAGACAACTGCGCGATGCAATTGCTGCGTCGTCCGTCCAGCTTCGATGTCATCGTAACGGAAAACATGTTCGGAGATATCTTGAGTGATGAAGCAGCGATGCTGACTGGCTCCATCGGTATGCTTGCATCTGCATCACTGGGAGAAGGCAGCTTCGGACTCTATGAGCCGGTACACGGTTCTGCACCAGATATCGCAGGTCAAGGCCTCGCTAATCCGATTGCAACCATTCTTTCTTTGGCGTTGATGTTCCGCACAACCTTTGGTTATGCAGAGGGTGCAGATGCCATTGAAGCAGCTGTGTCGGATGTATTGAACGCAGGACATCGCACAAGTGATATTGCTGTAGACAAGAGCACAGCGATCAGCACGACCGAGATGGGCGATTTGATCGTAGCGGCTATTCAGAAACAGGCGTAATTATATTACCAACAACATGGCAGCCCTTTGTTTCCAGTTATGGAATGTACAGAGGGCTGTTCCTTTATCATTTTTGCCACGAAAAATCCTTATTTATAATGATTATAAAAAAATAATGTTTATAATCTTGACTTTGGGAAGTCCGGATGATAACATTTTACTTGTACTTGTTATCAAGTATCAAATCATTTTAATTACAGGAAAAGCGTACGCGTTTTTCTTGATGATGAGCAATCCGCAAGGATGCTTACATAATCCCAAAGGAGGAATTTTTAGTTATGGCAGAACGTTTGGTAGGTAGACCAGCACCGGATTTCGCAATGGAAACAGTATCGGGAGACGGACAAGACTTTGGTTCCGTTAAACTGTCCGATTATCGTGGCAAATGGCTTGTATTCTTCTTTTATCCTTTGGACTTCACATTTGTGTGCCCAACTGAAATTACAGCTTTGAGCGTTGCTTCCGAGCAATTCAAAGCTTTGGATACAGAAATCCTTGGCGTGAGCGTAGACTCCGTACACAGCCACAAAGCATGGATCAACACACCAGTAGACAGCAATGGTTTGGGTCAATTGAACTTCCCGCTGGCTTCTGACATCACGAAGCAAGTGGCTAAAGATTACGGGGTTCTGATCGAAGAAGAAGGCGTAGCATTGCGCGGCTTGTTCATCATCGATCCAGAAGGCGAATTGAAATATCAAGTGGTTAACCACAACGATGTAGGCCGTAGTGTTGAAGAAACACTTCGCGTACTGCAAGCACTGCAATCCGGCGGATTGTGTGCAATGAACTGGAAACCAGGCGACAATAACCTGTAAGCCAGATTAACTTGAACATTTTTTGTTCAAGCCCTCATCCCGTTAGGGATTGAGGGCTTTTTGCACCCTTTTGCCGGAAGTTATCACGAAGTTAATCAAAAGTGTTTGAACAAGCAGCTAAGCGTGTTAATAATATATTAGAAGAAAGTCTTCTTTTTATCTGTTGAAAGAGGAATTGATGGCCTTTAAGGCGAATAGGGTATGGAAACCCGGTAAATATTCCGGTGCTCTGCATTTATAATCTGTACATGAATGTGATACACTGATGGAACTATTCCTTTTCGGAAGTGCTGGAAGTGTACGGGATGGCATTTTAACAAAAAAGTCCCGGCACGTAATAAGGAGGGTGAACAAAAATGAGTTACTGTTGTGGGGCAAGTATGGTTGGAACGAAGGGCACGCTGAAGCATTACCGCACCCAGGTTCATAATGTTCCCCTGCTGTTTTGCCCGGTGTGTCACCGGGTTGAGGTGCATTATAAAGTGGAAAATGAATATGAAATTCTGGCTGAATATGCGCATGGAGACGGTGCATCCGAGATCGACTTTCAAGATTATGTTACAGAAGATGAGGATGCGATTTTTGAAAACTGTGTAAACCGTGAGAGCGAGGATGCCATGGTTATTGTGCAGCGCCAGATTGATATGGCTCTGGATTTGCTCAGGCTCGCGAAGGAAACCAAAGACGAGAAGTGGGAAAGCGAACTTAAACGTCGATTAGCTGTGATGAGTCAGCGCAGACTGAAAATTCAGCATAATAAGACCGGACTATAGATGAACTCGGATATATCACAAATTAAAGATATTAAAAACGAAGCTGATTTGCCTATTGGGTGAAACGGCTTCGTTTTTTTGCTGTATTCTGGAACTAGTTCGAGGTTTTTTTTAAAATAATTTCCATTCGACACTTTCTCCGATTGACTCTCTTCTATAAACTTGTCTATGATAAAAACAGACTTGCAAAAGAGGCGGAGCAAAAAAAATGTTCGTGTTTGGGAATAGGAGAAGGTCAGAATGGGACAAACGTATATGATTTTCCGGATCGACTGTTGGTTACCGGGAATAGACCAGCTTGAGTTCCGGCCATGCCATCCATATTTTCGGCTCAGCCCCCCAACGAAAGGGCACCGGTAATGAAAAATAAAATCGGCCCTTCCTGTTTCTGTGATGATATGATGTCCGAATGGCAAGTTTATCATTTACGTGAAAAGGAGGAACCTGACATGATTAGTGAATTTCAGGATACAGTGCCTCAACCAACGGATGGTTTCCCGCCTGTGCATCTGGATAACAACAAGTACGAGAATGTACTGGAACATCTGGATAGCGGTATTATGTTGTTTGACAGTCACGGTGTATTGACGTTTATTAACGTTCAGATGGCAAAGTTGTTGGAACTTCCAAGAAGTCTGTTGAGCGGCTGCACCCTGATGCAAATGCTGCATCATCCGCAGATGAGCCGATTCAAGAAAAAGAAAATTTTACGTATCTATCGGGAAACTATTTTTCACCGTAAGCGCTATCATGAGTTGATTGATGAATACGGAAGGCATTGGCTGGTTACTGTGACGTACGGTGATCAGATGGATGGCGACTTCTTGTTCAGCGTCAAAGATGTATCTGATTATAAACAAATTGAACAGACCGCTTATCAAAATGACAAACTTGCGATGCTGGGGCGAATTTCAGCATCTATTGCTCATGAAATTCGTAATCCGTTGACTGCAATCCGTGGGTTCATCCAATTGCTCAGGCCCCATTTGCTGCAGCTCGGCAAAGACGAGTACGCTCGAATCATACTGACGGAGATTGATCGGGCGAATGACATCATCTACGAATTTTTGAATTCTTCCAAACCGTCAGCTCCACAGAAGACCGTGATGTCCGTCGACTCTTTGCTCAAAGAGGTGGTCTTGCTGACCGAAAGCGAAGGTTTGATGAAGGGATGCGAGATCATACTGGATGAAGGGGATGCCCCGCTGAATGTGTCCATTGATGTCAAACAGATTAAGCAGGTTATTTTGAATATGGTGAAAAATGCAATGGATGCCATTGAGGAAGTTGGCGAAGAACATACGGGTCTAATTCGAATATCTACCGCCACCGAAAACAAGTTTGTGCAGATCTCCATCGCGGATAACGGTCATGGAATGGACCATAATACGCTTGTACGTCTGTTTGATCCATTCTTCACGACCAAGGAGAGCGGAACGGGGCTTGGACTTTCGGTGAGTTACCGAATCATCAAGAACCATGGAGGCACCATCTCTGTGGATAGCAAAAAGGGCGAAGGCACGCAGTTTATGATTATGTTACCCTTAGTATATTGAGAAAAGTGGGGAGTCAAGGAGTTGGCCATTTGCCAACTCCTTTGTTTTATGTTGCCAATTAGGGTTATAGTTAGTAATGAATGCGAATACATAAGCTCCATAACGGAAGGATGAGATGCAGATGGAAATCCAAGGAATGGAACAAATGAATCAACAACTGATGGATCACGTGGGAAAAGTGATTGTGGGAAAAGAGCATACCATAGAGCTGGTGATGACAGCCATCATAGCGTCAGGACATGTGCTGTTGGAGGATGTACCGGGTACCGGGAAAACGATGCTTGCCAAATCGGTAGCCTCTTCATTGGACTGCACATTCCAACGGATACAGTTTACACCGGACTTGCTGCCCTCTGACTTAACAGGGATTCATTTTTTTAATCAAAAAGAAGGGGATTTTGAATTCCGACCCGGCCCCTTGTTTGCCAATCTTGTACTAGCTGATGAGATTAACCGTGCTACACCGCGTACACAATCAAGCTTGCTGGAGTGCATGGAAGAGCGCCAGATCAGTATCGACGGTTCAACGAGACAGCTGGAACGGCCATTTATCGTTATCGCTACCCAGAACCCTGTAGATAACCAGGGAACTTTTCCACTACCTGAAGCGCAGATGGATCGTTTTATGATGAAAATTCGCATGGGTTATCCAAGCAGTGAAGAGAGTGTAGAAATTTTGAGACGTACGGTAGCCAGTCGTTCAGTTGATGATCTCTCGGCAGTGATCAGTCGTGAAGAACTTTTGAAGGCGCAGGATACGTATAAAACAGTGCAAATCAACGAAGATTTGCTGCGATATATCATTCAGTTAACCGAAGCGACAAGGCAACATCCCGAGCTCTCGCTTGGCGTAAGTCCACGAGGGGCTCAGGCATTACTCAAGGCAAGTCAGGCTTGGGCTGCACTGCATGGCAGAGATTTTGTTTTACCTGATGATATTAAAGTGCTGGCGGAACCTGTGCTGGCCCACCGACTTGTATTCCGTAACCGGATCAGACAACAAGAGGGCTTGGCTGAGCGTATCATCCAGGAACTTCTGAATCAGACAGAAGTGCCTACGGAGAATCTCGCTACAAGCGGGCGTTAATCTTATGGCATTATTATGGCTTGTCCTTGTTGGAGGCATTGTCGTAGTTATACATGGTGTGTGGTTTGGACGACCTGCACTGCGAAAACTCAAGTACAGCAGACAATTCAGCAAGCTGCGTTGTTACGCTGGAGATGAACTTGAGATGGTGGAGACGATATCGAATGAGAAACGAGTCTCTGTTCCGTGGCTCAGACTTGAATCGATGATGCCAGTGTCGTTTGTATTTCGTTCCGGCTCAGGTATGGATATTAGTCAAGGCGAAATCTATCAGAACCATAAGAGTATTTTTACGTTAAAACCGTTTACTCGTATTACGCGTAAGCATCCTTTTACATGTACTCAGCGTGGAATTTATCCATTAAATACAGCAACGATGACAGGTGGGGATCTCTTTGGCGTGTGGCGTTCCACCAAACCGATTCCTTTGCAAATGTCTATGATTGTGTATCCTTCATTAGTGAATGCAGAGGATCTTCCTGCAATTTATCAGGTATGGCAGGGAGAAGTGGAAGTATCACGATGGATCGTTGAAGATCCGTTCTTGATCCTGGGTGTTCGGCCTTATGGTGCAGGAGACCCCATGAATCGTATCCACTGGAAAGCGAGTGCACGTACAGGTGAATTACAGGTCTACAAACAGGGATGGACAGCTGATCCGCAGTCCTGGATTGTAGTCAACATTCAAGAATCTGCAGATATGTGGAGTGTAGTCACTCGACCGGAAAAGATTGAACGGGCACTCCGTTATGCTGCCACGGCTGCAGTGGATGCCATTGGTAGAGGGTTGCCGGCAGGCTTCGCCCATAATGGTTATCATGTGGGTGGAGGCCGCGATACACTTCGGATTGAGCCGGATTATGGCACGCCTCATCTGGAACGGTTACTGGAAGCTATGGCTGAGACAGAGTTGAAATGCATGGTGCCCATGGAGCAATTCCTGAATGATGAAGTACGTCTGAATGAAGAAGCACAGCAAATCCGCAGCTATCTGCTGATTACATCCTATGTATCTGCCGCTATGGAGCACGAGATTGCACGTCTGCACGAACAAGGACATCGTGTAACGATTCTCCCGGTAGAGGACGTGAAGGGTAATACAAAGGCGGTGAGTGCATGAGGAACAGACCGGTAGCGACGACCAAAGGACTCATAGCAATGCTTGCCGTCTTGATGGCTGGCATCTACCTTTTTCCGATATTTACGCTTGCTTCATTCTACGCAATGGAACATTTGCCGTTCACATTATTCATCCTGGTCATTCTTGTAGGTTGGTTAGGACAGTTCATTCAACATAAAATTCCAGGTTTTAGCGAGAAGAGTACATTCATTCGTGGAGTAACGGCACTCGTCATAGGATTTCTCTTTGCACTCGTTGTTGGGATGAGCCTCATTCTCCCGTTGCCGGATATCATCACATTGGTACTGTGTGGAGTCATCTCGGCTTATGCAGGTCTGACCTTCCAGCCAGTCTTTCATTCTGTGTTGTTATGGCGCTTGCAGATTATGGGTGTAATCAGTGCAATCGTGCTTATGATTGCTTCGAACTCGTTGGAATTCATGCAGCCGATACGAACCTATACCCTATGGATTTATATTGCGGGAGTGATCAGCTTTGCCTTTTGGCTGGTTGGACGATATATGCTGCAACTGGATCAGGCAATACTCAACGATGGCAAGAGAAGATTGGTATTAAGAGATTTTGCACGTGCGAATCATCAGCGGTTCATGTGGATGTTTATTGTTATCGTCGCGATTGGTGCTTTCCCAAGTCTGGCTGCCTGGCTGGGACCGCTACGTGATCGCTTGCTCGCATGGATCAGGGGATGGTTTGGTCCGATTTCCGGCGAGGAGCCACGATTACCAATGGACAACCCCAATCAGCAGTTAAATATACCGAATGACTGGAGAGAGCCGCCATCCGAGCCCTCAGTCTTCTGGAACATCCTCGGATGGGTAGTGATGTGTGCTGTAGCAGGAGCAATTCTGTGGCTGCTTCTGAGGTTGGGACAAAAAACGATAAACAGACTTATGGACCGATTCAAGGGGATGTTACAACCCGGTGAAAAGAAGGCAGAACCACGGACGGAGTATATCGATGTCAGTGAGACGCTTGATGCGCCAGCAAAAGTCCGAAAGAATTGGTTTCGGAAGAAAGAAGCGCCCCCTGCACAGGATGCCGAACGTGTTCGGTATTACTATCGGACATGGATTGAAAAAGCAGCTCATCGAGGCGTGGTAATACAGGGGACGCATACTCCGCTGGAGGCTGCACAGACCATTATTCAGAATGGTGTGAAGGTAGAAGAAGATGAGCTGTCTGCGAGACTGCCAGATACGTATAATGCCGTTCGTTATGGAGAGAAAGCTCCCGATCGTTCCGATATGGTTGAGATTGACCGAATCTGGAGATCTTATCGAAGTAAATAAGTCCGGAATCCCTTTACTTTTCTTGTCACGTTCAAGTATCATGAGAGGAATACACAAGTTGGTCAGAAAAGGAGCAGACATTAATGAAGACAAATCATTGCAAAATTGTAGATTGTACGATCCGTGATGGCGGATTGGTGAATAATTGGGACTTTAGCGTGGACTTTGTTCAACAGCTGTATGCTGGATTGAATGAAGCTGGCGTTGATTATATGGAAATTGGATATAAGAACTCTCCGAAGTTGCTTAAAGGTGCCGAGGAAGCAGGACCATGGCGTTTCCTGAACGATGATTTCCTGCGTAAAGTTATTCCTCAAAAAGGAAATACCAAACTGTCTGCTCTGGTTGACGTAGGTCGTGTGGACGAAAATGATATCTTGCCTCGCAGTGAGAGCATGCTGGATCTGATCCGGGTTGCCTGCTACAGCAAAGATGTGGACAAGGCACTTGCTCTGGTTCAAACATTCCATGATCGTGGATATGAAACTACACTTAATATTATGGCACTCTCCAATGTTATGGAGAATGAGTTGCTGGAAGCATTTGAATTGATCAAAGAAAGTGCTGTGGATGTTGTTTACATTGTAGACTCCTACGGTAGCTTGGACCATAATGATGTGAAATACCTGGTAGAGAAGTTCAAGACTCACTTGCCTAACAAGCGTCTTGGTGTTCACACACATAATAATATGCAGCTTGCGTTTTCTAACACATTGGTTGCGGCAGAACTTGGCGTCGAACTGCTTGATGCTTCTGTGTATGGCATGGGACGTGCGGCAGGAAACTGTCCAACCGAATTGCTCGTAGCTCATCTGAAAGGAACGAAATACAATCTGCGTCCAGTACTTGGTGTATTGGAACAGCTGATGGTTCCACTGAGAGAAAAAGAAGAATGGGGTTACATTCTGCCTTACATGATTACAGGTGCGTTGGACGAGCATCCACGTTCAGCGATGGCGATTCGCTCATCGGAAGACAAGGATAAGGTTGTTGATTTTTATGATAAATTAACAACACCAGAAGTGAATTTTGATAAGTAATATAGTCTGAAATACAGTTGTAAAATAGGAAAACATGGACTCTAAATGGAGATCCATGTTTTTTTAGTTCTTAATGCCTTGTTTTTCTCTATATTTATGAATAAATATTCCTAGGAGTAACTATTTTTTAGTTCACGTATACAAAATTAAATGTTATTATGTACCAGATAGCATGTGTATGCATGTGAATTGAACGTTGGTTAATATGTTTTTTGTCGAATCGTGTAGTAAGCTGTTAAGTTTGGTTAATGTAATTCAGGATAGGTGATCCCGGGAAGGAAAACACGGCATGAAGGTTAATCTGCAAGATCAGAGAAAAATAAGTTGGGTCGCTGTGTGCGGCTTATTGTGTTTCCTCGCAAGTCAATGGTTTCGTTCTTCTTCAAGCTCTGATCTGATCATATCGGGTTACCCGGTTTTGACACTCTTGGGTGGATTCGCTGCGGCAGCGGCTTGTATCGGCATCTACAATCAAAGCTGGTTGTTTCGGACACAGAAGCTAACTCTTCGGAGGACATTATTGACAACACTCTTTTTATTGATTGGTCTGTTTGAACTGGTTCATATTGTTTCATTTGCAGAAGAGATTCCAAATGGAGCCATGATGGAATCGGAGTTCTCCTTAATGATGTCAACCATGGGATCTTTGGTATGTTCCGTAGGTTTACTGCTCGTGTATACCTTAAATGAGAAAGAAATTGCATTACCACGCAAATTCTTACTGTTCAGTGGGACATTGGGTACCTTTGTTATTTTGTACATACTGGCTATTCAGGAATGGAGCATGTTACCAAGTATGCTTGATGGGGAAGTACTTGGTGGTATCTTCACCCGAGTTCATTTTATGGTCGGATTGCTCTATGGCATTATTGCAGTTCTGTTGTTTGTACAATGGAAAAAAACCAAAGATGGTGATTTACCAACCATTCTATGTGGCATTCTGTGTTTCTTTTTTGGTGAATGTTATTTTGTTTCAGCAACTGGGGTGAACGATCTCAATCTGTTATTAGGATTGCTGAGTAATTGCATGGCGTATTTTTTCATTCAAAAAGGGCTGTATACTTCTGTAGTGGACACGCCTTTTCTGCAACAGCAGGTCGCGGAAGCCAAGATGAACTATATTGCTCATCATGATGATGTAACGGGACTTCCCAACCGTCGTCGCCTTTCCCAGCGGTTGAAAAAGATGATGGATGATGCCGTGGTACAGGAACAGCTTGTTGGTGTATTGGTCCTGAATATTAATCGGTTCAAAACCATTAATGATTCGCTCGGACAGCAAGCAGCTAACCGGGTTTTGCGTCAGGTAGGTCAACGACTGAAACATCTGTCACTTCCAGGAGAAGAAGTCTTTGGATTGGGGAGAGATGAGTTTGCTTTAACGATGACAGATTTCAGTTCAACCGATACAGCGTTGCGTCGAACAAGATCCATTTTGCAACTTTTTGAGAAGCCCGTCTTGGTTGATGGCAATGAGTATCATCTTACACTTGGAATCGGGATGGCCATTTTCCCGCATGATGGAGAGTCACCACTGGAGATTATTCAGAATGCAGATACGGCTTTGCACAGTGCCAAGGAACAAGGAATGGAACTGAATCGTTTTGCCCATGCGATGCAGATGAAGGCACAGGAGCGTTTGCAGCTTGAGAATGATCTGCGTAAGGCGTTGGATCGAGGTCAGTTTTACTTGGTCTACCAGCCGCAGGTTAATCTGCAAAGTGGGCTAATCGTTGGCATGGAAGCCTTGGTGCGTTGGCAGCATCCGCAGCGAGGCTCGGTATCTCCGGCGGAATTTATTCCTCTGGCAGAAGAGAGTGGGCTCATTGTGCCACTTGGCGAATGGGTGCTTCGTGAAGCGTGTGCACAGAACAAACAGTGGCAGGAAGCCGGTTATCGTAAACTGTGTGTTTCGGTGAATCTATCGATGAGACAATTCAGGCATTCCCATTTGTTGGACAATATCAATGGCATTCTCAAAGAGACAGGACTAGAGCCTGTATGGCTTGAACTGGAGATTACAGAGAGCATGACATTTGACAAAGACCGGTCATTCGAACAGTTGCGCAAAATCAAAGAAATTGGTGTGCATATCAGTATTGATGATTTTGGAACGGGATACAGCTCGTTGCACTATCTGAAGGATCTGCCGATTGATCGGCTCAAGATTGACCGTTCATTCGTGAATGAAGTCATGGAAGACAGCAATAACGCCGCGATTGTATCTACCATCACTTCAATGGCGCATCATTTACAACTGAAAGTCACAGCTGAGGGCGTGGAGAACGAAGATCAGATGGTCTTTCTTCGCAATCAACACTGTCACGAGGCACAGGGTTATTTCTTCAGTAAACCGATTAAAGCCGCTGAATTTGAAAAGCAGTTTTTGAGAGATGTGGATAAGCCTACAGGATAGGGAACAGCGGGGGCGCGAGGGTGCTCCTGCTTTTTTTGATGGATGCGTAATGAAAAAAATGGGAAATATGACTTGCATGCTATAGAGGATCATGGTATATTATTGTTTGTAAAAACACTGTTAAATTCTAATGAACTTAACAATAAAATCTTCAATCATGCGGGTGTAGTTCAATGGTAGAACTTTAGCCTTCCAAGCTAATAGCGTGGGTTCGATTCCCATCACCCGCTTAACGAAGCAGTACCGGAGTCCTTGCGATGCAGGGGCTTTTTTTATTGCGCTAAAGGAAATCCCGTGGTAACAGCGATCAGAAGATTGTTCTGTCTTCGGAGTGGAGAGTAGTAAGTATTCTTTAGTTTAATTTATATAACCTTTGCTTTTTTACAATGATCTGGTACAATAACGGAGAAATTGATACTACACATGAATGAGAGGTAACCATACGTCCCATGAAGTAAAACACATGAATTGAACCCCAGTTAACTGCAGACGGTTTTATAACGCAGTCAGCCAGAGCGGCTGAGCAATGAGGGGATTCGTGTGTCCAAATTCAGCTATGGGAAAAGGTATGGAGCAAGTAAGCCTTGAAGGTTTACGTGTACCCTGTATTTTGGGTTTCTTTGTTCATGCCGTAGCTTACCTTAGATCTGTCTTTGAATGCTTGATCCAACCCTGAATTGCCAAACCGCCGGCTGATGCCAGCGGTTTTTTTTGTTCAGCAAAAAGGATGCAGGAAGGATGAGGCCTCATGATGACATTGGTACGCTTACATGAAGTATCAAAAGAGTGGAACGGTAATGAATTGTTTACAGGATTGAATTTGGAGATTAATGAGGGCGAACGACTCGCCATTTTGGGTCGAAACGGATGTGGCAAGACAACGTTGTTACGCATCATTTTGGGTGAGGAGCATGGTGGCGGACGGATAGAACGTCATATCCCTCAGCAGGAATGGGGGTTCATGCGCCAGCGCTCGGAGATTGAGGCCGGGATGAATGTACTGGATGCGGTCCGGCGTGAGAGCGGTCAGATCTATGAAGTAAAACGGAACTTGGAAGACCTGGAACAACGTCTGAGCATCAGCACTGAAGCGGATGAAGAACTGCTTGCAGCTTATACACAAGTGATGGAGCAATATGAACAGTTGAACGGTTATATGTGGGAGACTGAGGTAGAGAAAGTACTGACTCGTCTTGGATTATCCGCAGAGCATTGGAATAGACCCTATCATTCCTTGAGCGGTGGACAAAAAACAAAGGCTCGTTTGGCGGGGCTGCTTGTCAGCAAACCCAAATTCCTGATCCTGGATGAACCTACGAATCATCTGGATGAGGGAAGCATGCGCTGGCTTGAAGAGTGGTTATCCTCATATGAAGGTACGCTGTTATTTGTATCACACGATCGTACGTTTATTGATCAGGTAGCAACAGGCGTCATTGAGTTCAGTCCAGATGCCCTGACCAAATACAAGGGCGGATACTCCGACTACAAGATCCACAAAGAGCGTGAATTACGCGAACAGGAAACGATCTACCGCAGGCAGGAATTGGAACGTAAGGCGCTGGAAGAAACGATTCGAAATTATCAGGAATGGTTCCATAAAGCGCATAATTCGGCAACCGATGTGGAGGTGAAGATCACCCAGAGCTTCTACAAGGCCAAAGCCAACAAAAATATTTCACGATACCATGCGAAACAAAAACAGCTGGAGCGTTTGGAGCGGGAACGGGTGGATAAACCTCGTGAAGCTGCAAAATTGAACATGGAATTACAGATGAATCCACTGGCTGCACGCCAGCTGCTTGCGCTGGAAGAGGTGAGTTTTTCATATACGGGAGACAAACCATTGCTGCGCAATCTTCGAATTACTGTGGAACGCGGAGATCGGCTTGCTGTACGAGGTCCTAATGGAACGGGCAAGACAACACTGTTGAAGTTGATGATTGGTGAACTGGAACCTTTGCAAGGCAAGGTCACACGGCATCCACAGCTGAAAATCGGTTACTTTTCACAGGAGCTGGAAGGGCTTCCCGAAAATCTGACGTTGCTGGACAGCTTGCTTACCCTTCCATCCATGACACAAAGTGCGGCACGTACCATTCTGGGATGTTTCTTATTTTCCAGAGATGATGTGTTCAAGCGCATTGGGGATTTGAGCATGGGGGAAAAGTGCAGAGTGGCATTTCTGAGACTGTATTTTGGCGGAGCAAATCTGCTGGTGCTGGACGAACCGACAAACTACCTAGACATCGATACCCAGGAAGTCATGGAGAATGTATTAAAACAGGCTTCAGGTGCTTTGGTGCTTGTATCCCATGACCGGATGCTGACGAAGTCACTCGCGAATCGGTTATGCGATCTGGAGACTGGTGGCACAGCAACGCTGTTTGAAGGAGGTGTGTCGGATTGGGAGCAGTCCACCAAACTTCGGGAGGTTGCGCTGGAGACCCGGGAATCCGATGATGAGCGGTTACGATTGGAGATGCGACTATCGGAGTTGCTGTCTCCTGTAAGCACTGCTGGAAAAGACAGTCTGACACAGCCCGAGCATTCGAATGAGCGAGCAGTCGAGGCAGCTGAGATTCGGGAAATCCAGCAGCGCCTGAAACAATTGAAAGATAAGGGTGCAAGCATAAATTAGAACATGGACGGCTTGCTATTTCGATCTATTTTGCATATAATTATGAACGATCATCGATGATTACATCGATATGGGTTTAACTAACAAAGAAACGTGATGATGGAGATAAGTAAGCAGTGCCTCTGGACAGGGAGGAAGCGCCGTAGATTGAGAGCGTTTCTGTAGAACAAGGCTGCCGAAATTCACTCCGAAGCGGTTCCCTGAACCTGTTTGTGTGCAGACACAGAGGCAACAGTAGGGGCAAACGGTTAACGGTCGTTATTCCGTACAAAGTGAGACAGAACCAGTTGCAGGCCAGAAGGCCACGCAGCAATGGATGTCTAACAAGGGTGGTACCACGGTCTTTTCGTCCCTTCAGGGGAGAGAAGGCCTTTTTTTGTTGCAAAAACACCACAAAAAGGGGGCAATTACACATGAAAGAACGTTTAGAGGCATTGAAGATCGAAGCGCTGGAGCAGTTGTCTGGTGTGAATGATCCGCAGACGCTCGGTGATCTGCGTGTAAAGTATTTGGGGAAAAAGGGTGCATTGACTGAGATTTTGCGCGGAATGGGTGCACTTAGTGCAGAGGAACGTCCGGTTATTGGTCAAGTAGCCAACGATGTTCGAGCTGCCATTGAGGAAGTTATCGACAGCAAGCAGGATCAGTTCCAGAAGGAAGAGACGGCGAAACGTCTGCAATCCGAGAAAATTGATGTAACTCTGCCAGGACGTCGTGGACGTCAAGGCGGACTGCATCCACTGACCAAAGTGGTACAGGAGATCGAAGATATTTTCATCGGTATGGGATACCGCGTTGCGGAAGGTCCTGAAGTCGAAATGGATTATTACAACTTTGAAGCATTGAATCTGCCGAAGAATCACCCGGCGCGCGATATGCAGGATTCCTTCTATGTTACAGAAGACTTGTTGATGCGTACCCATACGTCTCCGGTTCAAGTACGTACCATGCAGAGCATGAAGGGCGAAGTGCCTGTCAAAGTCATCTGCCCAGGTAAAGTATACCGCCGTGATGATGATGATGCGACGCACTCTTTTCAATTCAACCAGGTTGAAGGATTGGTCATCAGCGAAAACATTCGTATGAGCGATCTGAAAGGAACCCTGCTGCAATTCGTGCGCGAAATGTTCGGTTCCCACACAGAAATTCGTCTGCGTCCAAGCTTCTTCCCTTTCACAGAGCCAAGTGCGGAAGTGGATGTAACTTGTGTACAATGTGGCGGCAGCGGCTGTCGCGTATGTAAGCAAACAGGCTGGCTTGAAATTTTGGGCGGCGGTATGGTTCACCCGAAAGTACTGGAAATGGGTGGTTATGATCCGGAGAAATACAGTGGTTTTGCATTTGGTATGGGCGTAGAACGTATCGCCATGCTGAAGTATGGTGTCGATGATATCCGTCACTTCTACAACAGTGATCTGACCTTCCTGAAGCAATTCGGACGGCTGTAACTTTACAATAAATAGATTAACGTATATAGAGCAAGCGTTATGAACCGGGAATACCAATTTATAGATGAAGGAAGTGAACGTCCATGAGAGTATCGACAGATTGGCTGTCTGATTATATTTCCCTTGAAGGTGTGACGCCACAGGAATTGGCGGAGAAAATCACCCGTGCGGGTGTCGAAATTGATGTAGTGGAGAACCGCAACAAGGGCGTGAATAAAGTTGTTGTAGGTTATGTGAAGAGCAAGGAGAAACATCCCGATGCAGACAAACTGAATGTATGTGTCATCGATGCCGGCCAAGAAGAAGATCTGCAGATCGTGTGTGGTGCGAAAAATGTGGATGCTGGCCAAAAAGTAGTCGTAGCCCTGGTTGGAGCGAAGCTCCCTGGTGGATTGGATATCAAAAAAGCCAAACTGCGCGGTGTTGTCTCCCTTGGCATGATCTGTTCCGCCAAAGAGCTGGGCATGAACGACAAATTGCTGCCGAAAGATCAGCAGGAAGGTATTCTCGTTCTGCCAGAACAAACGGAGGTTGGCACGCCAATCAGCCAGGTTCTTGGTCTCGACGATCATGTGCTTGAACTGGACCTGACACCAAACCGTTCCGACTGTCTCAGCATGCGTGGTGCAGCTTATGAAGTGGGTGCCATCCTGGGTCGTGAAGTGAAGCTGCCGAGTCCCAAAGACCAACTGGTTGAAGTTGGTAATGCAGCTGCGAATCATATCTCTGTAGAGATTAAGGCACAGGAGCAATGCAGTCACTATGCAGCTCGTTATGTAACCGGCATTAAGCTGGGTGCTTCCCCGCTGTGGATGCAAAACCGTCTGATGGCGGCAGGTGTTCGCCCAATCAATAACATCGTTGATATCACGAACTATGTCATGCTTGAATACGGTCAACCGCTACATGCATTTGATGCGGATAAGCTGGAAAAGGGCCATATTGAAGTGCGGATGGCCAACGAAGGCGAAACGATTGTTACACTGGATGGACAGGAGCGTAAGCTGGAGCCGCACATGTTGCTCATTACGGACGGCGTGAAACCTGTAGCCATCGCTGGGGTTATGGGTGGCGAGAATTCCGAGGTATCGGAAGGCACGGTGAATCTGCTCTTGGAGTCCGCCAAGTTCGACGGCGGAACCGTTCGGAAAACGTCGCGCCAACTGGGGCTGCGTTCCGAAGCAAGCATGCGTTTTGAGAAGGAAGTAGATCCGGGTGCGGTCATTACGGCTTTGGATCGTGCAGCTGAACTGATTCAGCGTTATGCTGAAGGTGAAGTGCACCAAGGAATCTTGGAAGCTGGAGCTGAAGCTGCGGAGAAACGTGTAATTCAATTGTCGCTGGATAGACTGAATCGTTATCTGGGAACCGATCTGTCTTTGCTTGAGGTAAAAACCATCTTCGCTCGTTTGCACTTTGCATGTGGTGATGCCGATCAAGGATTGCTGGATGTGGAAGTACCAACACGCAGAGGGGATATTACGCTCGACGTAGACTTGTTTGAAGAGATTGCACGCCTGTACGGATACGACAACATTCCAACCACATGGATTGAAGGACCAACGACTCCAGGGGCATATACACGCTCTCAAGCGATGCGTCGCACCATTCGTGGATTGCTCTCCGGCAGTGGCTGGCAGGAAATGATCAGTTACTCCTTTGTACACCCGGATAAAGCGACATTGTTCCCGGCGTTGACACAAGGCAGTAAAGCCGTGAAACTCGCGATGCCTATGAGTGAGGACCGCAGTGTGCTTCGTACGAGTATTTTGCCGCAAATGCTGGATGCAGCGGTGTATAACATGAACCGTAAACAGGATTCACTGGCTGTATTTGAAGTGGGCAATGTGTTCTTCACCGAAGAAGATCAGCTGACCAAGCAACCGCATGAGATTCCGGTACTGGGCTTGCTGCTCACCGGGAATCGTGCAAGCCAGCAGTGGAATGTTGGAGCAGAGAAAGTAGACTTCTTCGATCTGAAAGGTGCACTTGAGCATCTGTTCGCCTATGTGGGGCTTGAACAACGCATTCGCTTGGTAGCAAACAGCCCTGAAGGATTCCATCCGGGACGTTCCGCATCGGTTTATCTGGAAGGCAAGGATGGCGGGGAAGGCACATTGATCGGTACATTGGGTCAATTGCATCCGGAACTGCAACAGCAGTATGATCTAAATGATGTGTACATCGCAGAGATTGCACTTGAATCAATCTACAACGAAGCAGACGCTGACATTCGTTATCGTGAACTTCCGCGTTTCCCAGCCATGGAACGTGATATCGCGGTTGTTGTGAATGAGGATATTGAAGCTGGAGATATGCTTCGCGCCATTCGTGAATCGGCGGGTGAATTGTTACAAAACGTACAGGTATTCGATGTGTTTACTGGCAGTAAACTGGGTGAAAACAAGAAAAGCGTGGCGATGGCACTGGTATACCGGAATCGTGAACGTACACTGACCGATGAGGAAGTTACTGAAGTTCATGCCCGTGTAGTGGCTCGTCTGGAAGAGCAATTCGGAGCGGAATTGCGCAAATAGGACAAAAGAAGATTTTTTGAACAAAGATTAGCAGGAATTGTTTGAAGTCACATCGAATCCTTAGCATTAGAGGATCGATGTGACTTTTTTGTGATTACAGCTTAGAATCAACATACAGACTTGAAGGAGGGCACAACTGTGACTACACCTGATCGTACACGCGTCACCGTAGAGATCTACGGGACTTCCTATAAACTGGTTGGCAGCAGTGCCGACTATATGAAACAAGTAGCTAACCTGGTAGATGAGCGTATGGGCGCAATCTCCAAGCAAAATTCCCGTCTGGATACTCCGCGTATTGCGGTACTGGCGGCTGTACATATGGCTGAACAGTCTCTTCAGACTCAGGAAATCCGTAATGAACTGAAGATGCTTACTGGAGAACGTACAGAACTGAGAAACGAATTGAATCGGTTAAACGCCATACAAAATGAACATCAACAAGAATTGGAACGGCGTGACCAGGCTCTTGCTGATTTGCAAAAGCTGAAGATTGAAGCAGAGCAGGCGTTGCAAAAGTCCGAATTGGACAAAAATTCAGAGATAGCCAAGTTGAATACGCTGCTGGAGCAAGAACGCGCTCAAGCAACGGAGCGAGTGCAGAAATTGCAGGCCCAAGCGACGGCACAACTGAAGGAAGCAGAAGCCAAGGGAACGAAACAGCTGAAGGAAATGGAAGAGAAAGCGGCTAACCAGCTTAAAAATGCACAGGCACAGGCTGCTTCCCAGCTCAAAGAAGCTCAGAACCGTTCTGCAGCCGAATTGCAGCAGGCGCAGGCCAAAGCTGCGGCGCAATATAAAGAGCTGCAGGACAAGACTGCAGCTCAATTAAAAGAAGCCGAAAGCCGTGCCGTTGCAGAACGTCAACAGATTGAAGCCAAAGCTGCGCAGCAGGTTCAGACAGCCAAGGAAGAAGCCGAGTCGGCCATTTTGTCCGAGTTGGAGCAGGCAGAGAGCAATCTGAAGAAAGCTCAGGAAGAAGCAGCGCTACAGTATAACGAACTTCAGCAACAGATGGAACTTCGTCTTCAACAGGCTGAAGAAAAAGCGCTGCAACAGACACAAGAGCTCACGGATCAGGCGAATCAGGAACGGGCTGACTTGCAGGCACAAGCGGAGCAGAAGCGCCTGACTGAGATAAATCAGTTGAATGCGGAGTTTAAGGCGTTATCCGAGCAGTTGGAACTCGAATGGATGGAGAAAGAAGCGGCCCTCGAGGAACAATTACAGCAAGTCAAGGAAGCAGCAGCGTCCCAGGCGAAAGAAGCCGAAGCGGCGGCAGAGGCCTTATTGCAAGAAGAACAGGGCAAGCTCAAGCAGCAACTTGAGGAACAACGTAAACAGGCGGAGACTCGACTATTAGATGTCGAAGAGCAATTAGAAGAAGTGATGACCCAGCTCATCAGTGCACAGGACATGGTTGCTGAACAAGAACAGCAACTTCAGCACGAGCGTGGTCAATTGGAATCGTTACGTCATGAGCATGGGGTCCGTAAACAGGAGCAGGAAGTTCAGACTCGCCGAATCACGGAACTGGAGCAACAACTGGAGCAGTTGAAAGAGGACCGTTCCCAGTTGCAGGAGCTTCTGCGTGAAACGGAACAGGCTGCCCAGCAATCCCGTGATTCACAGGAACAATGGAAGCAGAAGTATAATGAAACTGTGGATAGAGAAACCTCTCTCACAGCACAGCTACGCAAACTTCAGGAGCAACATGCACAGCTTGAACAGGAAGTTCAAAAGCTTCGTGAGGCTGAAGTGAAGTCGGAAGAGGAACAGCGTAGGTTGCATAAGGTGCTTGAACAGGCTCATGCCGCGGTGCGTACATTGCAGAATGAGATCGGCACGCTTACGGAACGTGAGCAGTCCTGGAAGGACCTTGCTGAGCAGCGATTGGCTGAGATCGGGGACCTGGAGAATCAGATTCTTGAAGTTGCTGAACAAAATGAAACGTTGGAGTCTGGTGTGCAATCCCTTCATGATGAATTGTCCGTGGTGAAGGAAGAGTCTCGTTTCAACCATGAAGAGGCTGTGCAATACCAGAAGGATGCAGAGCTTTTGGAAGAGAAACGCAATCAGCTTGAAGTTGAGCTAAATGTTGTTCGGGAAGAGCTGAACCGACTTCAGGATAACTATAAACAAATCCGTAATGATTACAGTGATGCATTACAACGGGAAGAGAATTATAGTTCCAAGCTGGATGAATTGAGCAAGGAGAAACAAGAGATTGTGAGCGCACTTGAAGAAGCGAGACAGTCTTCAGCTAAACTTTCCGAGCGCTACTCGGAGCAAGAGAGCCGGCTAGCCCAGACTGAGGAAGAAGCGTTGGAGTGGCAGATCAAATACGAAGAACTGTCAGCCAAACAGACCGAGTTGGCATCCCGTCTGGAGCAGTTGACAAGACGTGAAGAAGAACTTCGCTCAAGCGTTGAACAAGCAGAGCAGAACGATCAGGTATGGCAACGCCGTGCAGATGAATGGGCGGCTCAGGAACAATCCTGGCAGGAACGCTGGGCTGCACTTGAGAATGAACTGACGGTTTGGAAGAGAGAAAGTGCGGCAAGTAGTGAGTTGCTGGAGGGACTGGAGCAAGAACGACAGCAGCTGGACAAGTTACGTGCAGAAGCGACCCAAGAGAAAGAGATCATGGAAACGGAACTGCTTGAGATGGGGGAGCGTTACGAACTAGCGGCCAATCAATTACGTTTGTTACAGGTTGAACGTGAAATGGAGCAGGAGAAGGCAGAGCAGCTGAACACGGAATATCGTCAGTTGCATGATGAATATACGAAATTGCAGACGGAATATAACGAATGGATTGAATTGATTGAACAGGACCAGACCTAGCGTAATGAATGTAGCAGAACTGGCTCGTGGGCAACGTACTCTGGTACAATTTGTTATACTAAAGAAGGAGCTCCCGTCGCTGCGGGGGCTCCTTGTCTTGAATACTATTCTTCAACGATAATTTTGGAGATCATGCTGCTGTGTCCTGAACCACAGAAGACGGAACAGGACATTTCAAACTCACCAACTTTGTCCGGGGTTATGACTTTGGAGCTATTTCTGGTATCCAGTTGAAGATTCAGCTCAGGCACAAGGATACCGTGATTTCCGTTTTCATTTTCATAAACAATGTTGACTGGAACGCCTTTTTTAAGATGGTACTCATGTTGATCGAATTCATAGTTACTCGCCTTGATGACCAATTCTTCACTGGCTGTAACTCCAGCATCAGCATCGGATCCATTGCTGCCAGATTCTGCGGACTGTTTCGCTCCTCCACATGCAGTGAGGACCAGAATTAACATACAGGCAGCAAGCCATGTTATGCCTTTCTTCATCATGTGCCTCCTTAAAGCGTGATTTGGATAAAATTTGAATGATTGCTCCAGTCATCATACCGCAATATGTGGATGCCTGTACACGCTGCGTATGTCGTTTTTTTGAAAATTGAACGTGTACGGCAGAGCGTGCGTACTGCCCGAATGAAATAAACCCCTTCCGGCACAGGGCCTTCAGAGGTTTAGGAGAATTCATGGGGACGTTAAGGTGAAGTGGAGATTAACTTTTGGAGCTTCGTCCGGCATCAAAAGGGGTGGATACCGGGATGAAGAGATCGATAATCCCGATGACCAGCGCAGCGAGAATGGCACCGAGCAGGCTGACTTCAACATGATCTACAACATATTGACCAAGCCAAATCACCAGTGCGCTAACGATAAATCCGACAATACCGCGACCAAACGGGTTGACTCTTTTGCCGAAGATACCTTCAACGATCCAGCCGAGCAGGGCAATGACGAGAGCAAGCAACAGGGCGCTCCAGAAGCCACCAACGGCGAATCCGGGAACGATCCAGCTAACCACCATTAATACAATTGCAGCGATGATAAATCGCACGACATGTCCCAGAAAATTCATGGTGTTTACCTCCTTTTATTCGGATTGAACTGAGCAGGGCAACTCCAAGGGGATGGAGAGGTTGCACAGTCCTGACACCTGTAGTTTGTGGTGCTATGGTTGAAGTTATGTGTGGAAGGATTCGTTAAATAGCGTAAGAAAGTTTCTTTCGTTATAATACAGATATAGTTTGGAAGGAGTTGTACACTTGGACACGAAAATTTTACACACACTGGAATATCGCAAAATTTTAAATACATTGCTTAGCTTTGCTCAGACAACCATGGGAAAAAAGAAAGCGGAGCAACTTGAACCAAGCAGTGAACTTGAAGAAGTGAAACGGTTGCTGCAGCAAACTGATGAAGCCTTCACATTTGATCGTCTAAAAGGCTCACCGTCGTTTGGAGGAATTGTAGATATTACGGCTTCCATCAAACGTGCTGAAATTGGAGGCACACTTAACCCTCACGAACTTTTGGGAATATCCAATACAACCTTTGCGGCGCGGCGATTGAAACGTCAGATTGGTACTTTGCATGAAGATGAGCCCATCGAATCTTTGTTCTATATCAGTGATCAACTGTCAGAGCAAAAAACGCTTGAGGATGCCATCAAAATCTGTATTGACGATAATGCAGAGGTTGCCGACAGTGCAAGCGTAACGTTGGCGCAGATTCGTCGTGAACTGCGAGGCGGAGAAGCGCGGATTCGCGAAAAACTGGATTCCATGATTCGATCCTCTACCGTATCCAAGATGCTTCAGGATCAGCTCATCACCATCAGAGGAGACCGTTTTGTTATCCCGGTGAAAGCTGAATATCGTTCGTACTTTGGCGGGATTGTGCACGATCAATCTGGTTCGGGTGCGACATTGTTCATTGAGCCGGAATCCATTGTTGCAATGAACAACAAATTACGCGAAACCCGGATTCGGGAAGAACGCGAAATAGAAATTATTTTGCAGAAATTGACAGCACTTGTCAGTGAGCAGGGAGAGTGGCTGTTGTATGATGTCGACTTGCTGGGATCACTTGATTTTATCTTTGCCAAAGCACGTCTGGCTCGTGAACTGAAAGCAACATTGCCTCGCATGAATGACCGCGGATTCATCAAACTTAAAAAAGGTCGGCATCCGCTGATTGCGATCGAAAACGTGGTTCCAATCGATATTGAGCTGGGCAATGATTACACATCCATTATCGTGACAGGTCCGAATACGGGTGGTAAGACGGTAACACTCAAAACGATTGGATTGCTGAGCCTGATGGCTATGTCCGGTTTATTTGTTCCGGCTGAGGATGGCAGTCAGTTATGTGTATTTGATGCGATCTATGCAGACATTGGGGACGAGCAGAGTATCGAGCAGAATCTGAGTACTTTCTCCAGTCATATGACCAACATCATTCGCATTCTGAAAAACATGACGCCGAAAAGTTTGGTATTGCTCGATGAACTTGGAGCAGGGACAGACCCGGCTGAAGGTTCTGCACTGGCGATCTCCATGCTGGAGCATATGCACCGGACGGGATGTCGCATGGTTGCAACAACTCACTACAGTGAACTGAAAGCATACGCATATGAGCGTAAAGGTGTCATTAATGCCAGCATGGAATTTGACATCAACACACTGAGCCCGACCTATCGCCTTCTGGTGGGTGTGCCTGGACGAAGTAATGCATTTGCCATTGCAGAGCGACTGGGACTGCCGGGTTACATTCTCGACTACGCCCGTGGCGAAGTGAAGGAAGAGGATCAACGGATTGAGCACATGATTGCTTCTCTTGAAGAGAACCGTCTTACGGCTGAACAAGAGCGTGAGAAGGCAGAGAGTTTGCGCCAGGATATGGAGAAATTACGCAGTCGTCATCAGACCGAACTGGAGAAGCTGGAACAGCAGCGTGATCGCCGGATTGAAAAAGCAGAAGAAGATGCACGCAGCATTGTGGAAAAGGCTCGCGCGGAAGCGGAGAAGATTATAGCAGATCTTCGCCTGTTGGCTATGGAAGAAGGTGCTTCCGTGAAGGAGCACAAACTCATTGCTGCCCGCAAACAGCTGGACGAGGCAGAACCGGAGAAACGCCGGAAAACGGTCAAGAAGACGGCAACCACGCCGAAGACTCGTGCCATCGGTCCTGGTGATGAAGTGCTTGTCTACAGTTTGAATCAAAAAGGCCATGTTGTAGAGATGGCGGGCAGCAAAGACGCTATGGTACAACTGGGGATTATGAAAATGAAAGTATCCCTGGATGACCTGGAACTGCAGCAGTCGGCTCCCGCAGCCAAACCGAAACAAAAACCGGTAACAGGTATGAAACGTACACGTGATGACAATGTGAAAAGTGAATTGGATCTGCGTGGTACCAACCTGGAAGAAGCCCTGATGGAGACAGACCGGTTCATTGATGAAGCTTTCCTTGCCAACCTGGGCCAAGTTTATATTATTCACGGTAAAGGTACAGGAATTTTACGTTCCGGTATTCAGGATTACCTGCGTAAGCATAAACATATTAAAAGCTACCGGCTGGGCAATTACGGAGAAGGCGGGAACGGTGTGACCGTCGCAGAATTGGAATAGCCGGTCCATGAATCAATGATATTCTGCGACCTTATTCATGAAGGTCGCAGATGGGGAGAGGGGAACGGTGCGTGATAGAAAGCATTGACCAATTGCTATCTCATCCCTTGGGGATGGTACTCGGTTTTTTCTCGGTAGCGATTATGGAGCTGCTTGTATTTCTGGCTTGCTTCGAACTGGTGACTAAGTATAAATGCTGGACTGAGATCAAGAAGGGCAATGTGGCCGTTGCGATGGCTACAGGAGGTAAGATCTTCGGGATCTGCAACGTATTGCGGTTCTGCATACAAGCAAAATCTTCGGTATATGAAGCCATGACGTGGTCGTTTGTAGGGTTTATCCTTCTGCTCATTGCCTATTTTTTGTTCGAATTCCTGACACCCGTGTTCTCCATTGATAAGGAGATCGAATCGGATAACCGAGCTGTCGGATTGATATCCATGATTATTTCAGTCTCGCTGTCGTTTGTTATTGGCGCGAGCATTATCTAGGGGGACCGGTCATGAAGATATTGATACGGATTCTGTTTGCGGCATCGATCGTGTTTTTTGCCATCGGTGTGATCTATGTAATGAATACATGATGATTTGAAGAGAGAGGTTGATTCAATATGGAAACAACAATATGCCCTTGGTGTCAGACGGAGATTGTATGGGATGAGGAACTCGGTCCTGAAGAAGAGTGTCCATACTGCCACAATGAATTAAAGGGATATCGAACGCTCAACATTAACATCGGTGACGAAGAGAACGATGAAGCTGAGGACGACATCTATGATGTGGATGATGTAAAGGATGAGGAGCAGACTACGGATCTTTCGGATCTGTGGGGGGATGAAGTTGAACTCAAATTGCCGGAGTTGCGAACGTTGACCAAATATGCGGATGAAGGTAATGATCTCATTCAGTATGAACAAGGTGTTCAGAAGCAACTTGATCATCAGGAAGAAGTGCCTGAGTGCCCGAATTGCCGGGAATTCATGATTCTCGCAGGTACGCAAGCTACAACGCAGGATAACTTCATACCAGTTGCTAACGCAGCTTCAGGTGAAGGATCACTATTGTCACCACCGTTTAAAGTATTGACCTATGTATGTTCGGGATGTTTCCAAGTTCAATACAGTCTGTCTGAGGAAGATCGTCTGCGTCTGATTAAGAACCTAAGTACGCAGGAATAAACATTTCGGAAGATTCTAACCAATTTCATAGCAATCCTGAAGATTCATCATGTTTTCCTCTTGCTTGGGGCACGTTAACCCTAAGACCTACCTGTACACAATTCACTTCAGGTGGATGAAGGAGGAGCAGATGAAGATTACTTTAGGCCGACAATCCATTCTGCTTTTGGGCGTGAATGGATTGTTTGCGTTAGCCGGAGCGTTGTCGGGAACCTTTTTGAATGTGTTTCTGTGGAAAAGCCGTCCGGATTATGCCATGTTGGGGTGGTTCACTCTCAGCCAGCAACTGGCCATTGGACTGACATTCTGGCTTGCTGGCAAATGGGTCAAGGAACACAATAAAATGAGTGCACTACGATTAGGTACTGCGCTGTCCGGCATATTTTATATGATAGTCCTCTGGGCTGGTTCCAAAGCTGTAGACTGGATATGGCCTCTGGGTATACTACTGGGTTGTTCCCTGGGGCTATTCTGGATCGCATTTAATGTTGTGTATTTTGAAATAACGGATCGGGAAAACAGGGATCTATTCAATGGCTGGGTTGGGTTACTTGGTTCGATGACCGGAATTATAGGTCCATGGTTCTCCGGTCTGATTATTACTCGCATGACAGACAACACAGGATATCGGCTCATCTTCACGGTATCACTCGTTATTTATGTCATAGCGGTAGTTTTCAGTTTTTTTCTGAAAAAAAGAAAGGTGAGCGGTACATACCGCTGGTCAGAACCTTGGATACAGCTATCCAAGCGGGATAGTCCCTGGAGGACCTTAGGCTTGGGGTTATTCGCTCAGGGTGCCCGTGAAGGTGTCTTTGCCTTCCTGATTGCACTGCTTGTATATTTGGCTACCGCACAGGAGTACAAATTGGGGCAGTTCTCACTCATCACTTCAGCTGTGGCACTAGTAAGTTATTGGGCAGCTGGGAAATGGTTCAAACCACAGTATAGATCAAAAGGCATGTTCATCGGAGCCCTCATTCTGCTCGTTGTGCTTCTTCCTCTTCTCTGGAAAGTGACCTATGGAACGCTGTTAATCATGGGGATTGGGAGTGCTGTTGCGATGCCGTTATATGTACTACCGATGATATCAGCGGGATTCGACATGATGGGCACAAGTGGCGAAAATGTGGAGAAAAGGGTTGAACTTGTCGTTTTGAGAGAGTTATGCCTGATGCTTGGCAGACTATGTGGGTTGGTCATATTTATTGTGACAGTCTTAAATGCTCCGTCTCTACGCATGTTAACCTGGCTTATTATTGTCCTCGGTGCTTCTCCGCTAATTGGATGGATCTTTATGCGCAAGTTATTGAACCAAACGGAAGGGCAAGAGCCCTCGGCTTAGCAGGCTTCCCAATATATAGACAGGGTACAGCGGCGGGAAAAGAGAACTTTCCATGTGCTGTACCCTGTTTGTAGTTGTATTGGTTCAGTTGTTGGTTATACAGGAGATGGTTTACTTGTACGTGTGAGAGAGAACAGATCCATATCAGGGTTTTGTTTGCCCGTAATGGCATCCACAATTAAGGAAGCAGCAATCATACTGTATACGGTCCCGTTACCTCCATACCCTTCTACAAAGTACGAATTCGGATAGTCTGGGTGTGGACCGATTAACGGAAGACCATCATGGGTGCTTCCAAAGACAGCCTCCCAAGCGTAATCGACTTCGAGATCAGGTAATGGGAAATACTCGGCAATCTTTTGTAACAAAATCTCACCTTTATGAACCGCCTTGATCGCCCGTTGTTCTTCTCGAGGACGATTCTCATCAAGTCCACCTGCAATAATTCTTCCGTCTGGAGTAGTGCGCATATATAGATAAGGTCGTTCGGTCTCCCATATCATGCATTGCTTGTACCAGCTGCTGAGATCCTGTAGTGGCTTGGTAGCGATAGCATAGGTGCTTTGAAGGTATGCGCCTCTATCCTTTTTAATTTCTTGTGTTTCATAGCCTGTTGAGAAAATAACATGTTTGGCACGTACAGTGCCAAGAGGTGTGTAACATAGGACACCATTTTCATCATAATCACAATGGGTGAATTCACTATGAGCATAGACTCTTGCTCCTTGACGTGAGGCTGAGTGGAATAGTGAGTGAACCAAACGATACGGATTAACCTCAGCATCCCCGCTTGTGTATAATGCAGCACGTTTGCTGAACGGGAATAGTGCACTAATTTTTTCCTGATCCCACAGCTCCACATCAAATCCATAATGTTTCAGGTTACGATATTCTTCCTCTAGCAACGATACATCTTCCTCGTGACTGGCACAATAAAGACTTGTGCGAGGCACAAACCAAGGATCTATCTCAAGCTTCGATGAAATTTTTTCGAGATGGTGCATGGCATCCCGGCATAATTCGTAGAATCGAACACCACGTTCTTCTCCAAATGTCTGGATACAAGAGGTGAGCGTTTTGTCATTCGTATATTGGAGCAGGCCCGTATTTGCCATACTACTGCCATAACCGATATCTCTTTTGTCAATAACAACGGTGTCAATCCCCTGATCCGTCAAAAGCTTAGCAGACAACGCGCCTCCCATTCCACCACCGATGATTAGACAATCACAGGACAGGTTTTCTTGCAAAACAGGATAATGGGGATGGGAAGCAAAGGTAGTTGGCCAAAATGTTTTTCCGTTAATAAGTTCCATAATTGATCACCTCTGTTGAATATAGTTGAAGTATACTTTTTCGGGTTAGGGTAACAATAAATTCGCAATAACTTTAGATTAAGGAGGTCAGATATACATGCAAAACTCACAAATGCAAGCACTGAGCCCCAAGGAACTGAACTATATTGCGGATTCAATTTCCAATGAGGAAATGTTAATCAAACAATGTGCAGCTACAGCCTCCATCACACATAATCCGCAAATTCAACAGGCGCTGAATCATTATGTTCGCTCACATGAGCAGCATCTGAATACTCTTGTCAATACGTTACAGCAACATCAATCTCTTGCACCAGCGCAATCACAGTAAAGTTCAAAACATGACAAGTTATTTCAAAGTATAGGAGGAAAATACGTGTACACTCAATCTTTGTCATCTGGTGGAAATTTTATGCAGGAGCAGGATCTGCTGAAGTCGATTCTTGCAGATTTAAGACGAACCTCACGCGAATATACAACTGCGACAACGGAAGCTTCCTGCCCCATGACACGTCGAATGTTCACAGATCTGACGAACGATACCCTAAGATTACAAGGGGAACTGTTCAATCTGATGCAGCAAAACAACATGTATTCTGTCTCATCCAAGGCACTTCGTCAGGATGTGGACAAGCAAATTCAGTCCGCCCACCAGACCCAACAAAAGTGTCAGCAATTCATCCAGGAAAAGAATTCGCAGAACAGTTCATATAGCCAAGCTCCTAATGTGCCTCAGCATCAACCGAATAACGGTAACCCTTATTACATGTAACCTTTGCAAAAGAGGTTTGAAGCACCTAACGTTCCAGGACCATACCACCGCTTGCCTGAATTCAGGGCAGGCGGTCTTTTGTCTATGCATCAACGTCAAATTCATGTAATATAAGTATTAATTCATTTTCAGGAACCTGGATGATGCTGGAGGGAAAACCATGAAAGATTTGAACGATCTGCAATTAAAAGTTCTGGATCTGCTGAAGGAAGACGCGAGAAGGACTCCCGCACTGCTGTCGACGCTGCTGGGGGAGTCGGAAGACAAGATTAAGAACGCCGTGGCACAGCTAGAACAAGACCACGTTATCGTAAAATACGCAACCGTCGTGAACTGGAGCAAAATAGATGATGAGAAAGTAACGGCCCTGATTGAGGTGCAGATCACGCCGGAGCGTGGTCGTGGCTTTGAAGGGATTGCCGAACGCATTTATCTCTATCCGCAAGTGAAGTCCGTATATCTCATGTCTGGTGCATACGATCTGCTCGTTGAAGTGGAAGGTGGCAACCTGCGTGAAGTCGCTAATTTTGTGTCAGAGAAACTGTCTCCGATAGACTCTGTACTTTCAACCAAAACGAATTTTATTCTTAAAAAATATAAGCAGGACGGGATTATTTTTGAAGACCATCAGGAAGACAACCGTCTCATGATCTCGCCGTAAAGGAAGATGTGTCATGATAGTGAATGAACAGACAACCGGGAACAACAAGAAAATGACATCTTATCTGGCACCCCTCGTGCAGCAGATACCTCCATCCGGAATTCGTAAATTTTTTGATCTGGTTGGAGACAACAAGGATATTATCACATTGGGTGTGGGTGAACCTGATTTTGTTACACCTTGGCATATGCGTGAAGCTTGTGTATACTCGCTGGAAAGAGGTATGACCAGTTACACATCCAACGCAGGTATGCCGAAGTTGAGAGAAGCCATCAGTGAATATCTGGATACTCAGTTTGATACCAAATACGATCCCAAGGATGAGATTATTGTTACCGTGGGTGGCAGTGAAGCGATTGACTTGGCTTTGCGAGCATTAATCGTACCTGGCGACGAGATTCTCATTCCTGAACCTTCGTACGTGGCTTATTCACCAATCGCTTCAATCGGTGGCGGTATACCGGTTGGTGTTGAAACCTACGCGAAAGATCAGTTCAAGTTAACGGCCGAAGCACTTGAAGCTGGCATCACGCCGAAGTCGAAAGTGGTTATTCTGTGTTATCCGAGTAATCCCACTGGAGCCATCATGACGTATGAAGAGTGGCTGCCTATTGCTGAAGTGATTAAAAAGCATGATCTGATTGTGATCGCGGATGAAATTTACGCTGAATTGACGTATACGCAAAAACATGTTAGCTTTGCAGCTATCCCTGACATGAAGGAGCGGACCATTCTCGTAAGCGGATTTTCGAAGGCTTTTGCAATGACAGGTTGGCGGATCGGTTACATGTGTGGTCATCCTGAGCTTATTGCAGCCATGCTCAAAATCCATCAGTATACGGTAATGTGTGCGCCGGCCATGGGTCAGGTTGCTGCACTTGAGGCGTTGACAAATGGTTTGGGTGAGAAAGATCGGATGGTAGAATCGTATAATCAGCGTAGACGTTTAATTGTGCAGGGCTTCAGGGATATTGGACTTGATTGTCATGAACCTCAGGGAGCATTCTATGCATTCCCAAGCATTCAAAAGACGGGTATGAGTTCCGACCTGTTTGCTGAACGATTGTTAACGGAGAATAAAGTGGCTGCTGTTCCGGGCAATGTTTTTGGCCCTCAGGGTGAAGGCTTCTTGCGTTGTTCTTATGCTACTTCCGTAACCCAATTAAATGAAGCTTTGGAACGAATCGGAAACTTTGTTTACAAACTGCAAAAAGAGGGTTAATACTAAAGTAGAATCTTTTTACAAATGTGACATTTTCATTATTGGAAAAAAATAACTTTCTTTTACAAAATAATGTGATATAATTTCAATTTGAAATAAGTTTTCATAAATTTGGAAACCATTTTTCCAAGGAGGGGTTAGCTTTGTTTTGTGTTGAATATGATTTACCGACGAATCGTGGGCACTATCTGGCAGAAGGCGATCATGGCGACCGATGGTCGGTGAAACCCGATAACGCATCTTTGCATGACATTTCCTTGGAAGATGAAATTCATATGCTTCGTCGCAAGATGGAACAGATCTTCCTCGAAGAGAAATCATTCACATCCGATATTGTAATTGAAATCAGCAGTTTGCTGGATTTAAAGATTAATGAATATATGAAGGCTAACCCGATTAAAGGAAAATAACGTTTATGCTGGAGTGAAACGTTTCATTAATTGAATTAGAAAGGGAGACCTGAGAAGGTCTTCTTTTTTTGTGTGAAAAGGCAAGGTGATCCCCCGATAAACTAGGTTATTTTTTTGCGTGGAACAATTGTGATATATTGGACATAGGAGACTAAAGGGGGAACTGGAATGAAGAGATTTTGGGGGCTTACTGCAATCATTTCTATCGTTTTTCTGCTTGCTGGTTGTGGAGGTAAAGATGGTTTTTCCATATTCATCATTGATAACCAAGGAAATCCATCTGTAATCTCAGAGCAGTTACAGGCCAATCTGCAACAGAAACTGGGTGAGGAACCTAAGGTGGAAGTGATTACCAGTGCAATGTATGATGTTCAGAAAATTATGGTAGAATATGCGGCTGGAGGACATGATATTTTCATTTTGCCTGAGTCCGACATGAAACAATACGGAAGTAATGGCTCCAATGTTCCGCTGGATGATACTTTTGATCCGAAGAAGTTTGAACGGGGTGTATTTGAGGGTGGAGTATTGGTAGAGAAGGGTGAAGGAGATGGAGGTTCAGATCTCAAGCAAGAATCACATCTTTACGGCATTCCGCTTGAAGATATGAAAATGTTTAAAGATGTAGAATATGCTGCGAGCAATTTGTTCGCCACCATTCCAGTGTCGTCTTCCAATGTCGAAGAATCCAAGAAAGTGCTGAAGGCGCTGACAGAGTAAAGAAAATTCAGAATGGCTATGGAAGGAGGGAAGCGGATTGCTGATTACGGTCACAGGCGGCATAGGTAGTGGTAAAACCCGGTTTGCCCTCAAGTACGCAGCCGGGATTAGCCGGGAGGGTGTGTATTTATCCACTGGTGATCATGATCCCGTTATTCCCGAATTGCCATCCGCTCATTATCGTGCCATTCATGCCGGGAACGGTCAGCATCTGACAGAGGTGATTACCCAGATTAATCGGGAATCCAATCTGTTTTTGGCGGATCAGCGAATTGTAATTGTAGACAGTCTGACCTCCTGGATGGCTGCCGGTTTCAGGGCAACAGAGGATCTGGATCATCAGCGTTCAGAGACACAGCTTTTGCTTGATGCTTTATTGTCTTATCAGGGGAAGTTGCTTGTGATTACCAATGAAATGCATGGCACATTGCATCCTACCGAGGAAGAACGAATATTTACAGCGAGAATGGCTTCGGTTAATCGGATGCTGCAGATACATGCTGAAAAGATGTACTTGCTGGTATCTGGTCTGGCTATCGATCTTAAGAGTCAGGGCATGCGAAATGAAGATGAACGATAGCAGATGACATAAACGGGTGACATAAAGAAGCCTCCTTAACCACGAATTGGTGGCGAGGAGGCTTTATTTATTAAGTTATTTTTTTTATTTCTGCTTTTTGCTACGTCTGATCCACCAGATGATACATCCGATGACAATGATGGCCAGAATGACGTACACTACAATGGAATAGACGTCCATGAAGTGCAAAATGCTCTCCCATGATGCGCCAAGCGCAGCACCAACGCAGACCAGAATGACATTCCAGATCAATGTACCAATGGTTGTAAAGAGAAGGAATAAACCAAATTTCATATTGGACATGCCTGCGGGAATGGAGATCAGACTACGGACGAGGGGAACCATTCGGCAGAACAATACGGTCCACATGCCATATTTGTCAAACCATGCATCGACACGGTGAATATCCTCTTTTTTGATGCGCAGAACATGTCCCCAGCGTTCCACAATTTTCTCAAGGCGTTCGACGTCAATGAGTAGACCAATACCATACAGGAGAACAGCACCAAGGACAGAACCAATGGTTGCGGCGATAATAACTCCTGGAAGAGTGAGACTGGTATAGGTGGTCATGAATCCGCCAAATGGCAGAATGATTTCGGATGGAATCGGGGGAAATACGTTCTCAAGAGCAATAATGAGTGCAATGCCTATGTAGCCGTATTGTTCCATGAAATCGGTTATCCAGTTTTGCATAATCGTCTCCTTTACTTTTGGTTTCCTTCGATTTGTCGTATACTCGGCAGAGCACACCAATTCTTATATACGTGTAAAGCGATAGACGGGTTTCTGAAAAAATGGCATTCCCGTATTCATTATTATATTACCAATTGGAGGGATAACGATGGGCATATATACACGAACAGGTGACGAAGGACAGACTTCGGTCATCGGTGGACGCGTCATCAAGGATGATGATCGGGTTGAGGCTTATGGCACGATTGATGAATTGAACTGTTTTGTAGGCCAGGCGATCAGCCTTATTGACTCTGCTCAAGGGGAATTTGAAGATCTGCGTGAGCATCTTCTGGAAGTTCAGCAGGAACTGTTTGATTGTGGGTCGGATCTGGCCTTTGTGAAGATTAGTGAGACCAAATATAAGGTGAGAGATGAAATGGTCACACGTTTGGAACAATGGATCGACCAGTATGATGCAGAGAATCCAAAAGTGGAACGATTCATTATTCCTGGTGGCAGTCAGCTGTCTTCTGCTCTTCATGTGTGCCGTACTGTATGTCGTCGCGCAGAGCGTCGCACGGTAACACTTGGACAACATACAGATATTAATCCGTCTGTACGACGGTATCTAAACCGACTGTCTGATTACTTCTTCGTGGTTGCACGGACGGCCAACGCGAGACAACAGGTGGCGGATATTGAATATGTGCGGAGCAAAAAAGTATTCCGCCGCAAAGAATGAGCCAATATTATTCGCCGATTGTCTACACGGTGACCGAACAAGAAGATGGCTGGCTGCTGAAGACCGTGCTTCAGCGCCGGTTGCTGGTGTCGCGTAAGCTTTTGTCTAAAATTAAGCTGACTGAACAAGGTGTCATGCTAAATGGAGAGCGCGTTTATATTAGCGTCAAGGTGGCTGCGGGTGATGTCGTTGAAGTTCGGATGGAGCAAGAGGAATCGGATGATATTTTGCCTGAACCTATTCCATTTACCGTTCTGTATGAAGATGAGCACTTGCTTATTGTTAACAAGGACGCGGGCATCATCGTTCATCCGACACATGGACATTACACGGGTACTTTGGCAAATGGCGTTGTTCATTATTGGAAATCCAAGGGCGAGCGCTTCCGGTTCAGACCGATTCATCGACTTGATCAGGAAACGTCAGGAGTGCTCGCGATAGCCAAGAATCCTTATGTCCATCAGCATGTCTCTGAACAGATGATTGCGGGAACGGTGGATAAGAAATATATTGCGCTTGTACACGGAAGCCCTGTTCCGGAACAGGGCGCAGTGGATGGCCCGATTGATCGTGATCCTGAAGAGCCGCACCGCCGAATCGTAACACCTGATGGTTACGCTGCAAGAACGTTGTACACGACCTTAACACGTTGGACAGAAGGCAGCGCCAGTGCAGTAAGTCTTAAGCTGGAAAGTGGCAGAACCCATCAGATCAGGGTACATATGACGTCCATCGGCTGTCCATTAATCGGTGATCGAATGTACAAGACACTACCTATGCATGAGATCGATGAGCAGACCATGGCTGTTCGAGAAGAACGGGATACCTGGATCGAACGCCAGGCATTACATGCCTGTGAGCTGACGTTCGAACACCCAATTCTACAGAAACGCATAACGTTTCAGGCGCCTTTTCCACCAGATATGGCCGCGCTGGAGCAGCGTTTGAATGATGAGGCAGCTCCCAGAGAAGAACTGTAGGAAGCTGCGACGGGGCTCTTAGTTCTGCACCCTATGTCGCATTCTCTTGCACGGCCCGTCCTGCTTGGGAGCAACAATGATCGGCTATTCCATGTGAGGGGGGCTTAATGCACCCGAACAACATGCCGTAGGCTAATCCTTATGGTTGTATGTTTCATGTATGGATGTTTAGCATTTTCATAATAAATCCGTTAACATGTCCAAACTTTAAAATGCTTTTAAAGTGATTAAAGCAAAGTAGTAAGGTCTTGATCCCAAAAAATATAGCGAATGTGTGTTTTTGATCTCATTCGCAAAAGTCAGTAAAATTACATGGCGATGGTATCGATTTGGAGCGACTTTTGGATTTGCGAAGCAAACCAAGGGAAGCGAGAAGTCGAAACCGGAGCCACACTGGAGCCACAGGAGGAACACATACATGAGCAACTTAAAAGTATATCAATATGCCAAATGCGGCACATGCCGCAAAGCTGTAAAATGGATGGAAGCGCAAGGACATGAGCTGGAGTTAATCCCTATTTTCGACACACCGCCATCAGAAGCTGAACTAACAGAACTCATCCAAAAGAGTGGGCTGGAAGTGAAAAAGTTCTTTAATACAAGCGGGGAAGTGTACAAAGAACAACAACTGAAGGACAAGCTGCCAGGCATGTCCGCTGATGAACAGATTCGTTTGTTGGCTTCCAATGGTCGGCTGATCAAACGTCCGATCGTTACAGATGGAGAAAAGGTGACGGTTGGATTCAAGGAAGAAACGTACGAGCAGGAATGGAATAACGCGTAAACGTGCTGAATATCAGCCTTGAATTGTTCAAAATTCAGGGCTTTTTTGGCTGATCGATGGTTGGCGGAACTATGCTATAATGATAGAATTAGTTCGATATTTTATTTGCTATAGAAATTGAACTAAACATTTACACGAAAATGGAGAGGACAGAAATAACCTGAAGAAGCGGAGCGTTCGCCTTTATCCCCGGATTTTCCCTTTTGGAAAAGGGAATCAAAAAAATCTGGGGATAACAGCGATCAGAAGGTTGTTCTGTCATCGGAATGGTAAGTGTAAATATACTTTAGTTTAATTTCTATAGAATCAGGACAGGAGAGAACAAATTCAAGTGAATCAACGTAATGAACCTACTTTGTTGCTGGTAGACGGTATGGCGGTGTTGTTCCGTGCTTTTTATGCGACATCTGCAAGCGGATATATCAGACGTACAAAGGCAGGAGTGCCTACCAACGCAGTCTACGGATTTATCCGTTATTTCTGGGATGCGGTTCAGACTTTTGGGCCAAGTCATGTCGTATGTTGTTGGGATATGGGCGGTAAGACGTTCCGCGGTGAAGAATATGCAGCCTACAAAGGCAACCGGGCCGAAGCTCCGGATGACCTGATTCCCCAGTTTGCCCTGATTCGTGAAGTCATGGATAGCCTGGGTATTCCGAACATAGGTGCACAAGGTTTCGAAGCCGACGATTGCATCGGGACGCTTGCGAAGTATTATACCGAAGAGACCGATATGAATGTTATGGTACTGACGGGTGACCACGACATGTTGCAACTGATCAATGACCGCACAAGTATCATTATTATGAAAAAAGGCCATGGCAACTACATGGTGTACAACCCTGAAACGCTCATGGCAGAGAAACAACTGACACCACGTCAAGTGATTGACATGAAGGGTCTGATGGGAGATGCCAGCGACAATTATCCGGGAGTACGGGGAATTGGTGAGAAAACAGCGTTGAAGCTTGTACAGGAATACGGCTCCATTGAAGGGATTTTGAGCAACATGGATAAACTGACCCCTTCGGTGCGTAACAAGATTGAGAATGATCTGGCCATGCTTCATCTGTCCCGCAAACTGGCAGAGATTCATTGTGCTGTTCCGGTTGCCTGTGCGCTGGATATCTGTGAATTGCGTCTTGATCCGGATATGGTGATGGACAAGTTTGAACAACTTGAGATGAAGAGCCTTGGCTCTTGGATGGGAGTGGCAATAGGGTGAGCAACAAGCAGAACGTACGAACAGGCAAAAAGTGGTGGACAGGGGCTATGGCCCTCGTCCTGGCCTTGCCCGTAATTCTTTCGGGAGCAGTAAGTGCGCCACAGACAGTGGATGCCAAAGCAGCAATTAGCACCAAAGTACAGAAAGTAAAAGCAGCAGGACGTAATTTTACCGTACAGACCGTTTCGATTCCGAAGGGGACACCGGTTACTGTGGGACTCGCGAAGAAGCAAGTTGGCCAGACAGCAACATTACCATCAATTGTGAAAGCCTATGGTGCACAAGCAGCCATTAACGGAGCATTTTTTGAAGCATACAACGGAGCACCAGATCCATACGGCATGTTAATAGCAAATGGTAAGGTCATACATATTGGAAGATACGGAACATCCATTGGATTTAAGGGAGACGGCTCGGCGATCATGGATTCACTTCAGGTGAGTTTGACAGGTAAAGTAACGGATACAAAAGGTAAATCACGGAGTTGGTATGCAACCTTTATTAATCGAACACCTTCAGCGAACGCGAGCATAACAATGCTGTATACGCCTGAACGAGGTGCCACAGTCGGGTTCAAAGGTGGCACTGCGGTTGTCATGGAGAAAGGTATCGTGACCAAAAAAGTGCCCAATACAAATGTAGCGATTCCTAAGAATGGCTCGGTATTGGTCTTCACAGGCAACCAGAAGTCTTCTTCGGATCGTTTCACCGTTGGTTCGACCGTAGAAATGAATTATAAGTATACGAACGCAGCAGGCAAAGAGATCCCTTGGCAAGATGTAGTGACTGCTGTTGGGGCAGGACCCCGTCTGGTGAAAGACGGCAAGGTAGCTGTAAATCCGACGAGCGAAGGTTTCAAGGATGCCAAGATTCTTAATGCTTCCGGAGCCAGAAGTGGTATTGCGATCATGGCAGACGGTTCTGTTATGCTGGCTACCGTTTCCGGAGCAACAATCAAGGAGTGGGCAGCGGTGATGCAGAAGCTTGGTGCCAAACAGGCCATGAATCTGGATGGTGGTGCATCCTCAGGCATGTATGCCGGGGGCAAAATGCTGACTTCTCCAGGTCGGCTTTTGAGTAATACACTCGTTTTTGGCGGCTCTGTGCGTTAAAAGAAAGTGATTATGGGAGGTATGACGCAAATGACACTCACATCTGATCGAAAGCCAGGGGAGAGCAATACAGCTGTTCTGGCCATTAATGTAGGCATGCCGCAGCCGCTCCCTGGGCATAAGCGTGAAGTGCTGAGCGGCATTGTGAAACATCCTGTATCCGGCGCGGTTTTCCTGTCATTCACTGGAATGACAGGGGACGGCCAGGCGGATCTGGTGCATCATGGCGGCCCTGACAAAGCCGTTTGTGTATACGATTACAGTCGTTATCCGGCGCTGGAACAACTGATGGATCGCAAGCTGGATTGGGGAGCTTGTGGAGAAAATCTGACGGTTGAAGGCTGTGCCGAAGAAGACGTACGGATTGGTGATGTGTACGAGTTGGGCGAAGCCACAGTGCAGGTCAGTCAGCCCAGACAACCTTGCTTCAAGCTGGGTGCGAGGTATGACTATAAGGAGCTGCCTGTTTATTTTCAGGAGAGTGAATTTACCGGATTTTACTTTCGTGTACTGCAAGAAGGTGAGGTAAGGCCTTCATCGATATTTCGACGGATCAGCACCGATCCAACATCAATGACGGTTCTTGAAGCCAATCGAATTATGCATCAGGGGAAAGAAAATGTCGATGGTATCCAGGCGGTGCTGGCCATTCCTGCACTGTCAGACAGCTGGAGGCAAACGTTAATGAAACGATTGTCCAAGCTGGAGAACAAGTAGCAGGGTAATTATAGTGTCATCAAGTAAAATAATCCGAATTCCTTTTTTAAATTAACTTGGGAGTGTGACTAACATGACGATCTTAGGCGCAATTGAAGCAGGCGGAACCAAATTTGTATGTGGTATTGGCACAGAAAACGGAGAAGTTTTGGAACGTGTAAGTTTTCCAACAACAACACCGGAAGAGACCATGGCTCAAGTGATTTCATTTTTTGAAGGCAAAGGCATTGAAGCTTTGGGTGTAGGTTCATTTGGTCCGATTGATCCGATTGAAGGAAGCCCAACATATGGCTATATCACAACAACACCAAAACCACATTGGGGACAGTATAACGTGATTGGCAAGCTCAAGGAGCATTTTGATGTACCGATGACATTTGATACGGATGTGAATGGTGCGGCACTTGGAGAAGCAACCTGGGGCGCTGCACAAGGTCTTGAGAGCTGTCTGTATATCACTGTGGGTACAGGTATTGGTGCAGGCGCTGTGGTTGGCGGTAAAATGGTGCATGGATTGTCACATCCAGAGATGGGACATATCATTGTACGCAGACATCCGGAAGATACATACGAGGGTTTCTGTCCGTATCATGGTGACTGCCTCGAAGGCCTTGCAGCAGGACCGGCCATTAACAAACGTTGGGAGCAACCGGCCTATGAACTGCCTGCAGATCATAAAGCTTGGGAGATCGAAGCACATTACCTGGCACATGCACTGATGAATTATGTTCTGATTCTCTCTCCGCAGAAAATTGTCATGGGTGGCGGAGTAATGAAGCAGGAGCACCTGTTCCCGATGGTTCGTAGCAAACTGCAGGAGTTGCTGGCAGGGTACGTTCAGCATCCGGCACTTCAATCCGAGATTGACCAGTATGTTGTCTCACCAGGACTTGGCGACAATGCAGGGCTGTGTGGTTCGCTGGCGCTTGCCAAATTGGCATTGAATAAGTAGAGCAATAAGGGATTGACGAATTTTACCATTGTGGTATGATATGGGCAACAGCATAGTACGGTTAATGAGGAAGCACCTCTCTTGCATGGTTTTTGCAGGAGGGGTGTTTTTTTTGTGCTGCCTGTAGGTAGTATCTCTAACTCGTATAAGCTGAATATTCAAAGGGAGGGAACGAAAATGGAAGTCATTTTCATGAACAGATTGTCCAGAATGTCAGATCAGAATGCAGAGTATGCACAGTTATGGATTGGGGAAGAGGAAGATAGTTGGCAGCTGGGATGGAGTCGCTACGAGGAAGGAGAGCGTGAGGACAGCATCTGGTATGAAGGGACTTCTTGGGAGGAGCTGCTTCATATTTACCGTCATCAGCTTGCCATACAGATGAGTGAGGGGTACCGACCGCAGTTGCAGGGGTTATTTCATGAGAATGATGATCTGAAGTCACGCAGTTATGGTGGACAGCGGCTCCATTGTTACAGTGAGTTATACAGCAATGAACAATTATATACGGATCTGTGCACATGGCGCAGGAAGAGAGCTGTGTCTGACCGGAAGGCACCGTATTTTATTGCAACGAATCGTCTGCTGCGTTTGATCAGTGCCTTTGTTCCGCAATCGCTGGATGAACTGATGCAACTGCCGGGCGTAGGAGAGAGCAAAGCGACTGAGTATGGTACGGAATGGATGGAGATTACAAACGGGTTGGAGCGTTCAACGACATTCCCGCTGGACTGGGTATACACGGCGCTGAAGGAAGAAGAGTATGAGAGTTGGTTATACAAGCAGAGAGAGCAGAAGTACAAGCAGGAACTTGATAAGTTCACCACGCGTAAGCAGGTGCTTGAAGGCATGAAGGAAGGGTATACGTTAGAGGAGATTGTTAATCGTTCTGGATTATCCCGACGCGAGTTGGTTGAGCTGTTAGAGGCACTGGATCACGAAGGTTATGACACCGATTGTCTTCTTGACGTGGAGCTGGCAGTGATGCCAGAGAACGAACAAGAGGCCGTATGGAGTGCGTATGAGGAGCTGGGAGATACGTTCCTGAAGCCAGTATTACATAAGGTGTATGGAGGAGAGAAACCCGATGGAGGAAGTCTGGAGCAGGTCTATGAAAGACTGCGCATGATTCGAATCCGTTTTCGTCGGCACGCAGAGACAGAGAAGAATGTTGGTTAATGATCAGAAATGAAAAAAGACGAGGCGTTTCTCCCGGAGGAGCGCTTCGTCTTTGTTATTTCATACGAGTTCATACCCAGTCTTTCTTGCGGAAAATGAAGAACATGCTCAGGCCCAGAGTAACCATCAGGCCAATCACAACAAAATAGCTGTATTTCCAGTTAAGCTCTGGCATATTCGTAAAGTTCATGCCGTATATACCGGTAATGACCGTCAGCGGCATGAAGACCGTGGTAATGGCGGTAAATACACGCATGATCTCATTCGCCCGGTTAGCAATACTGGATTGGTAGGCTTCTCGCAAGTTGCCCATCAGGTCGCGATAAGTCTCAAAGGTTTCAGATATTTTTACAGCATTCTCATAGATGTCACTGAAATACTTTTGCAGTTGATCATCGATGAGACGCAGATCTTTTTTGTTCAGGGTGTTAATGACCTCTTTCTGAGGTCCAAGGACTTTTTTCAGCCACAGAATCTCACTGCGTAGCCCGATAATTTCATTCAGATGTGACTTTTTGGTGTGCATCAGAATGTCTTCCTCAAGTTTCTCGATCCGTGCTTCAATTCGGTCACCTACGGTGAAATAATTATCAACGATCAAGTCAACCAGCAAATACAACAGACGATCCGGTGTACTGATTTCCTGTTCCCACAGGATTGGTTTCAGTGTGCGCAATTCGCTGACCTTTTGCTTCGTAACACTAATAATGAAATGTCTGCCGAGGAATAAGTTCACCGCACGTAGAAATATCTCTTCATCATCGAAACGGATGCTATTAATCACAATAAAATAATGGTTCTCATAAATTTCAATCTTCGGACGTTGTTCTTCGTCACTAAGACAGTCTTCCACAGCCAGATCATGCATCAAGAACAGCGGCTGAAGTACCGCCAAATCGTCTACGTCTGCATCAATCCAGTAAAACCCTTCCGCTGGTGGAGTCAGCGCCTGCTGAATGTCGTCCACCGGAATAAATACACCGTTGTTTACCAACCGGATTTTCATCGTTAATCTACTCCTTCTGCACCCGCCAACTTGGCGGATATTATCATTATGGGCGCAAAAAGAACAAATCAGCCGGTCGGCAGCGGAGCCTGGAGATCAGGGCTGCGTTCACTATATAATCAAACGGAAGTCACGTCCCGCTGCCGGCATGCTGATGTCAATTCTCTATGCAGTTTGTCGGAATTCGGCTGCCAGTCAGGCCTCGGGTCGCCATCCATTTAATATGTCACCTCTCACATAAGGGTTTATAACACCTTGTTTAGTATACCGCTGGTACAAGGTGCTTTCAAGCGCAAAAATGTGTCTATTTCGCGCCCTGAGGCAGTGTATGACAACGGATGATGAACGGTTCCGATCTGGGAAGCAGACATCGAACTGCATCTTGACGTGAGGGCATTAATGTAATAAAGTAGACGGTGAACCATATTTAATTACAATCTAATACAGCGAAATCTTATCAAGAGTAGGTGGAGGGACTGGCCCGATGAAACCCGGCAACCGGCGGTATACCGCACGGTGCTAATTCTTGCAGCGACTAAGTGTCAAGTGGCACTGTTGTAACTGAGAGATGAGAGAGGCGCATATCTTTTTTACATATGACCTTTCTCGAAATCCGAGGAAGGTCTTTGTTATATGCCCCGACTTCTCAGCAGTGATTTTCGCTAAGGAACTTGAGGTTGTTTGTAACGTTGGATGAAAGAGCAATTCAATGTTTTTACAAGCTCAAGGCAGTCTATACCTGTATTGATGTGAAGACATCAAGCCAGGGGTGGCTGCATCTATCTATGCAAAAGGAGGAGTTAGACTTACTATGCCAATCAAAATACCCGATACTCTACCAGCAAAAGAAGTACTTGAAGGAGAGAATATCTTCGTCATGGATGAAACTTCTGCATATCAGCAGGATATTCGTCCACTCCGTATCGCTATATTAAACCTGATGCCCACAAAGGAAACGACCGAAACACAATTGCTTCGTCTGGTGGGAAACACGCCTATTCAGGTAGATGTTGTTCTCGTACATCCCAAATCCCATACGTCGAAGAATACGTCTCAGGAGTATTTGGATCTGTTCTATAAAACCTTTGATGAGATTGAGCACCGCCGTTTCGATGGAATGATTATTACGGGTGCTCCGGTGGAACAGATGGATTTCGAAGACGTGAACTATTGGAATGAAATCCAAGAGATCTTTGAATGGACTAAAACCAATGTGACTTCAACCCTCCACATATGTTGGGCTTCCCAGGCAGGTTTATACCATCATTTTGACGTACCTAAGGTTGCACTGGATGAAAAGTGTTTTGGCGTTTTCCCGCATACCATCAATAAACCACATGTTCCGTTGTTGCGTGGATTCGATGAAGTATTCAACGTTCCACATTCCCGTCATACGGAAGTGAGACGCGAAGATATTGAAAAGAATGAGAATTTAGAGATTTTGGCTGAATCCGAGGAAGCGGGGATCTTCCTGGTTGCTACCAAAGACGGCAAACAGATTTTTGCCACAGGACATGCCGAGTATGACCCGTTCTCATTAAAGTGGGAGTATGACCGGGATGCAGCCAAAGGGTTGGATATCGCATTGCCTAGACATTATTATCCGAATGATGATCCTTCCCGTGTGCCACCGGCTACTTGGCGCGCTCATGCCAACTTATTATTCTCTAACTGGCTCAATTACTATGTGTATCAAGAAACACCTTACGATATTGGCCCGCAAATCTAATCGAGATTACAGGAGGATGCAGCAATGGAAGACAACAACAAGTTGAAAATCGAAAGCCGCTTAGCACAAATTGGGTCCATCAATGAACCGGTAACAGGCGCCATTAACTTTCCGATCTATCAATCCACTGCGTTTCGCCACCCGAAGCTTGGACAAAGCACGGGGTTTGATTATATTCGTACGACTAATCCAACCCGTAAAGTATTGGAAGAAGCGGCCGCAGCGCTGGAGTCTGGTGATGCAGGGTTTGCCTGTAGCTCGGGAATGGCCGCGCTGCAAACGATTTTTGCCATGTTTGGTCAAGGGGATCATCTGATTGTATCGCTGGATCTGTATGGTGGAACCTATCGTCTGCTGGAACGTATTCTGTCCCGTTTCGGCGTAACGGCAAGTTATGTGGACACGAATGACCTTGCAGCACTGGAGAAGGTTCGTCAGCCGAATACAAAAGCTGTATTTATTGAGACACCAACCAATCCACTGATGATGATCACCGATGTGGAAGCCGTTGCTTCCTGGGCGAAAAGTTACAACCTGTTGACTATTGTTGACAACACGTTGCTGACTCCATTTTTCCAACGTCCGATTGAACTGGGTGCCGATATCATCATTCATAGCGCTACCAAATATCTGGGCGGACACAATGATGTGTTGGCCGGACTAATTATTACCAAAGGTGAAGCGTTATCTGCAGAGATGGCGTTCCTGCATAATTCCATTGGAGCGGTATTGTCTCCAAGTGACTCCTACCAGTTGATGAAAGGTATGAAAACGCTGGCTCTTCGCATGGAGCGTCATGAGCACAATGCACTTACTATTGCTAAATACTTGCTTGAGCACCCAGCGGTGGTTGAAGTATATCATCCAGGTCTATCCGATCATCCGGGGTATGAGATACAGAACAAACAATCCACGGGTAACACAGGTATCTTCTCTTTCAAAGTGAAGGATGCACGTTATGTTGAACCATTGCTGCGTCATATCAAACTCATTGCTTTTGCCGAAAGTCTCGGCGGAGTCGAATCACTCATGACCTACCCAGCGGTACAAACGCATGCGGATATTCCGCTTGAGATTCGTGACGCCGTGGGTGTGGATGACCGTTTGCTCCGGTTCTCCGTAGGCATTGAACATGCGGATGATCTGATTGCAGATCTCGGCAATGCGCTGACAGCTGCACAACAGGAAGTGGAAGGAGGCGTGCACTCATGAGTGAGTCCAATAACAAGCCTAATTCCGAGTTGAAATTTGATACCAAATTGCTCCATTTTGGAGATGAAATTGACAAAACGACTGGAGCATCCAGTGTACCGATCTACCAAGCATCAACCTTCCATCATTTTGATATCTTCAATCCGCCTCAGCATGATTACAGTCGTTCGGGTAATCCGACACGTCAGGCTTTGGAAGATTACATCACATTGCTGGAGGGCGGTGCACGAGGCTTTGCCTATTCTTCGGGGATGGCTGCGATTTCAAGCGTGTTCATGATGTTCTCCGCAGGGGATCACATGATTGTAACGGAAGACGTATATGGAGGTACGTATCGTTTGCTTACTTCCATATTAAGCCGTATGCAGATCGAGACAACCTTTGTAGACATGACCAACATTGATGAAGTAAAAGCGGCACTCAAGCCAAACACCAAGGCAGTTTATATGGAAACACCGTCCAACCCTACACTGCGAATTACGGATATCGCTGCCGTAACTGACTGGTCGAAGGAACATGACCTGATCACGATTCTGGATAACACCTTTATGACTCCGTACTATCAGCGTCCAATTGAGCTTGGTGTGGACATCGTCGTACATAGTGCTACGAAGTTTCTCGGAGGTCATAGTGATGTACTGGCAGGGTTAGCCGTTGCTCGTACGGAATCACTTGGCGTACAACTGAAACAGTTACAAAATGGACTTGGAACTGTACTCGGGGCACAAGAATCCTGGCTTCTGATGCGCGGGATGAAAACCTTGGGGGCTCGCATGGCTCATAGTGAACGGAGCACAGCTAAACTTGCGGCATGGCTTAATGAGCGTAGTGATATTACCGCTGTCTTTTATCCTGGACTGGAGGATCATCCGGGCCGTGAGGCACATGAGCGCCAGTCCACAGGATATGGAGCTGTCGTTTCATTTGACGTCGGTTCAGGCGATCGCGCAAAAGCAGTTCTTAACCGGGTGAAGCTACCTATTGTTGCTGTAAGCTTGGGAGCTGTGGAGAGTATTCTATCCTACCCAGCCATGATGTCTCATGCGGCAATGCCAGCTGAGGTTCGCCGTGACCGTGGCATTACAGATGGGTTGCTGCGCTTCTCTGTAGGTCTGGAAGATATCGAAGATCTCATTGTAGATTTGGAGCAAGCACTTCAGGAATCCTAATAAAAGTGGATGACCGAATACGCCGATGCGTATCACTTAATCTCGAATAAATTCCATTCCATATGTAAAAATTTTTACTTATTTTTAAAGCACCTGTACATAAGGTGCTTTTTTTCACATGTAACCTGTGTTACGATATGTGGAGTACAGAAATACGATGTTGCCACCAGAACTTGCTTCTCTTGAACAAGTTGGGACGGATCGTTATATAATTTCTCTTCATGAGGGAGGCTTTTTTACGATGAGTACGGTAGACCGTATCTTAGATAAAGCCCTTCGGGGCGAACGTTTGGACTTGGAAGACACGATTGAGCTATTTGAATCGAATGAAGTGGACAAAATCGGGGCAGCTGCTAATGTTATTATGAAACGCATGCACCCTGAACCATACAGAACATTTGTAATTGGGCGTAACGTCAACTACACAAACGTGTGTGATGTGTACTGCCGTTTTTGTGCTTTCTACCGGAGACCTGGTTCGGATGAAGGTTATGTGCTTCCGGACGAAGTTATTTTCCAGAAGATTCAGGAAACGGAAGATGTGAATGGTACCGAGATTTTGATGCAAGGTGGAACGAATCCAAACTTGCCTTTCAGCTATTATACAGACCTGTTGAAAGCCATCAAAGAGCGTTTCCCAAATATCACGATGCACTCTTTCTCCCCAGCGGAGATTATGAAAATGGTTGAAGTATCCGATGGCCTTACATTGGAAGAGGTTGTACGTGCCATTCACGAAGCTGGTCTGGATTCCTTGCCTGGCGGCGGTGCTGAAATTCTGGATGACCGCACACGTCGGAAGATCAGCCGCTTGAAAGGCTCATGGCGGGATTGGATGGACGTTATGCAAACTGCACACCGCATCGGCATGAACACCACGGCAACGATGGTTATCGGCCTTGGTGAATCGATGGAAGAGCGTGCATTGCACTTGCTCCGCGTACGTGAAGCTCAGGACGAATGTATTGCCAACAAGTATGATTCCGAAGGTTTCCTGGCGTTCATTCCTTGGACTTTCCAGCCAGACAATACAAACCTTAAGCTGGAGCGCCAGACTCCGGAAGAATACTTGAAGACTGTAGCCATCAGCCGACTGGTGCTGGATAATATCAAGAACATCCAATCCTCATGGGTAACCATGGGTCCGGAGATTGGTAAGAAGTCGCTTGAATTTGGCTGTAATGACTTCGGTAGTACGATGATCGAAGAGAACGTTGTATCTGCTGCTGGTGCAACATATAAAGTTAACATTGAATCCATTCTGCGTTTGATTCGGGAGTCCGGTTATATTCCGGCACAACGTAACACCCGATACGAGATTGTGCGCATGTTCGACGAAGAGAATTCCGTGCATGAAGATTTCGTAATGCAGAACTAATCCTGATTATTTGAATACTACTCCCATAAATGCTGATCGTTAGATAAGTATCTATGAAAATTTATGAAACCAAGCCCGCTGACTACTCCGTTTGGAGAGACGGCGGGCTTTTTGATTTGTTTCTGCGGATTGAGGTCATCAAACAGTACAAGTTACGCAATTGGCGATATTTTATATTGAAATTGAACTGTTACAATGAAAGGGAACTTGTGTAGTCAGACACGCTGGAAGGGGTAAACCGATGAAGAGAAGAATACTTGGCAAGACGGAACTGGACGTACCTGTATTGAGCTTTGGAGCATCCTCACTCGGTTCTGTATTTCGTGACATTGACCGGGACGAAGGGATTCGCACTGTACATGCGGCAGTAGATGCGGGGATGAATTACATAGACGTTTCACCTTACTACGGCCTGACAAAGGCGGAGACAGTGTTGGGTGAAGCCATCCGCAGCTTGCCGCGCAGTTCATATATGTTATCAACCAAAGCCGGACGGTACGGGGAAAATGAGTTTGATTTTTCACGTCAGCGGATTCTGGATAGCGTGCAAGAGAGCCTGGATCGACTGCATACAGACTATATCGACATTCTGTTCCTGCATGATATTGAATTTGTGCCAGCAGAGATCATCGTAGAAGAAGCCTTTCCAACGTTGCTGCGACTGAAAGAGCAGGGAGTTATACGACATGCGGGCATTTGTGGATTGCCCTTACCGTTGTTCGAGAAGGTTCTGCCGCAGATCGATGCGGATGCGATCATCTCGTATTGTCATTATTCATTGAATGATACCTCATTATTATCGTTATTGCCCTTGTTGGAAAAAAAAGAAATTGGCCTCGTCAATGCTTCGCCTCTTTCTATGGGCTTGTTGAGTACCCGAGGTGCTCCTGCCTGGCATCCGGCAGATGATCGGGTGAAAGAGCTCTGCCTGAAGGCAGCCCGCTTCTGTGCAGAACAAGGTAGTGACATTGCCAAGCTGGCCGTGCAATTCTCCACGTCGAATGAACGAATTCCAACAACACTGGTGAGCAGTGCCAGCCAGCGCAATATCCTCAATAATGCAGTCTGGATAGAGGAACCGTTGGATCAGAGCCTGCTGGATGAAGTGCTGCGCATTCTGGCTCCATTGCATAACGAGACGTGGTCAAGCGGACGACCCGAATATAATATTAAGCCAAGCAACACGACAGCGAAAGCATCCAAGGGGGAACAACGATGAGAGCCATTGTATGTGAAGAAATAGATCAATTGAAGCTCCAGGACCTGCCTCAACCGGAACGAGCAGAAGGAGAGGCGTTGGTTGCCATTCGGCGGATTGGGATCTGTGGAACGGATCTGCATGCATACAAAGGCAACCAACCATTCTTTACCTATCCTCGTGTTCTGGGTCATGAACTGGCGGCTGTTATTGAAGAGATCGGTCCGAACGATGTAGGGCTACAGCCAGGGGATCAGGTAAGTATTATTCCCTATCTTCATTGTGGTCACTGTATTGCATGTCGCAGTGGAAAAACCAATTGTTGTGCGTCCATGCAAGTCATGGGTGTGCACGTAGACGGAGGCATGAGAGAAAAAATCAGCGTGCCTGTCTCACATTTACTCTCAGCAGAATGTTTGACGCTGGATGAGACGGCAATGGTAGAACCATTAAGCATTGGAGCCCATGCCGTCAGAAGAGCAGGAATTAAACCTGGTGAGCATGTGGTTGTGATTGGAGCTGGCCCTATTGGATTGGGCGTGATGGCATTTGCCAAACAGGCGGGGGCGCGTGTTATCGCTGTTGATCGTAATCTGGACAGACTTGAGCTTAGCCGGACTTGGGCTGGAGCCGATGACCTGGTCCAGGCTAATGAACATACTGTACAACAAGTGGCTGAAATCACGGGGGGCGACTATGCTACGGCTGTCTTCGATGCAACAGGTAACGTGAATTCCATGAATGAGGCCATTCAATATGTTGCGCATAGTGGTCAACTCATTTTTGTAGGACTGGTGAAAGCGGATATTACCTTTCATGATCCTGAGTTTCACAAGCGGGAAATGAGTATCCTGGGCAGTCGGAACGCAACCCGTGAAGATTTTGAACAGGTCCTGTCCACCTTGCGTCAAAAGAAATTAAGTATGGATGGGTATATCACACACCGAGTGGAATTTGATGAGTTACCTACTGCAATAGACCAATGGTTATTGCCAGATTCACATGTAGTCAAAGCTATCGTTGAACTATAATATCAATTAATTATAAAAACAGAAAAAAACGCTCTCTGACCTTGTTGAACAAAACTGTTCATCCATAGGGTAAGAGAGCGTTTTTTTATTTTTCCGGATTCGTCATAATGCCCGCATGTGGATCAATGTGACGAACAATGGACTTCAACCAGATCATCTCCAGCACATGTACCTCATAATAAAGTGCACCCGGGATCTGCCTGATCCATCCTTCAGCCATCGCGAGTTGTGTTGAGTCAGAAGTGGCTTCCAGCGTTCCAGGTTCACGGCGCAGCCGTTTGCGTACAGCTTTTTCAACTTGAGAGCTTTGTGTGGTCAAAATGCATACTTTGCGTTTGGAAGAGAAACCCCTGAACGCAATGTACACCATTTCATAAGCAATAAGGTAGGCGATTACGGAATACATCGCTTGGTCCCAGCCAAAGACAACACCAGCGGCTGTCAGTATCAACAAGTTAAGCAGCATGATTATTTTTTCGATAAGCATCCGTTTTCCGCTAAATACACGTTCAGGTGGGCGGGAAGACGGATCACCGATTTCCAGCGTATCCAGTGTCCCACCATACCGCACGACGAGCCCAATTCCGAGTCCGAGGCATAATCCGCCAAACATGGCGGCAGCCAGCGGATGCTCTACAAGTGGCGGCATGGGATGAAGCACAATGGCACCGATCGAAAAGACAACCAGACCCAGAACAGTAACCAGTACAAATTTCTTCTGCACAATCTTGTAGGACAGAAATATAAACGGAACATTGAATAAAAATAGGAATAATCCAATTCTCATTTCGGTCCAGTGGGCGAACAGGGAGGAAATGCCTGTAATGCCTCCAATAATGATCTTATTGGGGTGTAAGAACAATTCAAGTCCCACGGAGGCCAGAATTCCACCAACAATCACAAGCAACAGGTTTAACCAGCGGCGGGTTGACGAGATTCTGGTCTTGGCGGTGTTTGGCACCGGATTAGCCGATATCAGAGGTGCTTTCATAGGTCATCCTCCTTAGTGCGGCTTTCGAGCCATTCTCCCTGGGTTAGTCACAGAAAGATCGGCGTAAGAGCCGCGAAGTACGTTAGTATGTCTGTTCTGTACAGACATAGGGATTATCCTTCTTTCTGCAGAACCTTTGGTTCTTCTTTCTTTTTCCGAGGATCTTTGAACTTGAATATTTTATCCAATAAACGGAATACATGTTTGGACTCTTTGGTTAATAAAGGACCCAGAATGGCCAGAATTAGGACATACAGTGCGGCAAACGGTTGAATCATTGGCAGCAGTCCTCCTGCTTTACCCATGTTGGCCAAGATGATGGAGAATTCACCCCGTGACACAATGGTTAATCCAATATTGGCCGATGCTTTGGGCGATAGTCCTGCACTGCGTCCGGCCATCATACCTGCCAGGAAGTTACCGAACAATGTAATAACAACTGCAATCAGAGCTAACCATACGGCTTCGCCACCCAGAGACAATGGATCAATGGACAATCCAAAGCTGAAGAAGAAGATGGCTCCGAAGAAGTCACGGAACGGCAGAATCAAGTGCTCAATCCGTTTCGCGTGTTCTGTTTCAGCAAGCACCAGTCCAACCAGTAATGCACCGATCGCTTCGGCAACATGAATGGTTTCTGAGAAACCGGCTACCAGGAACAAGGCTCCGAATACTACGAGAGAGAATAACTCATTCGATCGGATTTTAAGCAATTTGTTTAGTAGCGGTGTTGCTTTGCGTCCAAGGATAATCACGATAAGCATGAATCCGAGGGCAATAAGTGCGGACATGATGACGCCTCCGATGGAGGATGAATCACTAAGCACAAGTCCGGACAAGATCGAGATATATACAGCGAGGAATACATCTTCGAACATAATAATACCCAATATCATCTCTGTTTCCGGGTTGGCCGTTCGTTTCAAATCGACGAGTACCTTGGCCACAATGGCACTGGAAGAGATGGTAGTTATACCTGCGATAATAAGTGCTTCTGCAACTGGGAAACCGGACATAAAACCAAATATTAATCCCAGCGTAAAGTTAATGCCGATGTAGATCGAGCCGCCAACTGCAATAGAGCGACCCGATTTAATTAAACGACCTACCGAGAATTCAAGTCCAAGGTAGAAGAGAAGGAACAGGATACCGATCCGACCCATAAATTCAATAAAAGGCTGACTCTCAATAAAACGGAAGTCCAGATGCCAGATTTTCATGGCATGTGGCCCAACGGCCATCCCGATCAGAATATAAAACGGAACGACCGAAAATCTTAGTTTTGCCGATAAAAGGCCGGCTGCCGCAATGAGCACAAGGGCCAGACCTACTTCGAATATCAAATGATCCATCTATTTACCCCCTTCCAGTCAGGAGGAGGGATTTAAACAGTTTCTGCTGATTGCGTTCGCCAACGGCTACCACCGTGGATTCTGCACTGATAACTACCTCCGGACCTGGGCTGATATGTTTTTTGTGATTTTTCTCTACAACGGCGATAACCGTTGCCCCAGAGTTTTGACGTACGTCCAATTCACCGATGGATTTGCCGATACATCCGAAGGATGGTTCGATTTTGTACCACTCGATAATCAGGTCGTCAAACGTTACTTCAATATTTTCAAGCTGCTTTGGTTTGTAAGTTAATCCGCCAACAATAGCAGCAATCTGTCGTGCTTCATAATCGTCAAGTGTGATCATCGAGATGCTTTGATCGGGATCGTCATACTCGAAGTGGTACATTTCCCGGCGACCGTCATCGTGAATAATAATGACAATTTTATCACCGCTGCTTGTTTCAATCTGAAATTTTTTGCCGATTCCCGGCAAGTCTGTTTCGCGTACATCCATGGATTGTTGCCTCCTTATAATTAGGGGCTGGCCACAGAAGACAGGCTTATTTCCCGAAAATGATTAATCTGCTGCTCAAAGGAACATCAAAAGATGCGGGTAAACAGAGCCAGAAATTCCTGACACAGCCATATGATTTGAATTTGTCGGTGTGGGTACAACAAAAATAGGTACTGTCATAAACATGGGTTTATCTAACGTGTGCTAAAAGGGTTATAAGTTATGCACAAGCACACCGTCTTATAAATACAGAGGTGTCTCCATGCAAAAGCAACCTGTAAATACGTCGTAACGGCTAGTTAAGAGCGTTCACGTATTTTGGTGCTATAGGGGTGAGGGATACATACATGCTGGTAAACTTAATAGGTAGCAGAAATAATCTGCGTTTAAACAGACAATACCACGGTTTAAAGGACAGACCCGTTGTAGGGATTCGCAGCATCAATAACAATGCGAGGACAAGAAAGACAGGCTTATTATGCGTAACCGCAATCAGCTTGGACATGACTTGTGGGTATTTGCGAATGACAGGTTTCTGCTGGGATTCGGGTATTTGCAACAGCACTTCTTTGTTGGAAGTTGCTTCTACAGACACCCCAACGGCAGATTCGGACTGCATCGGAATAGGGAAGCACAAGGCTTGGAAAACGCACAAAATGATAATGATAGTATAGTGGAGTATTCTAGGTTGTTGTCTCATTTTGGCTTCCCTCCTTTTCCGTGAAACATACTGTTATTAAAATAATAACACATTTTTGTCTTAACTCCAAACCTCTTCATAATATACTGAGAAATCATGACACGCTTTCCATCAATCCGCTTCGTATATCCCTATCGGCCTTGCCATATACTTTGAACAGGAAGGAAAGGAGTGATTCTTGTGGAACTGTTTGCTGTATGGACCGATGTATCAGGGCAAGAGGAAGCGGATCAATTTTATCGTTGTGTCAAGGAAAAAACCAAAGGTTTACATATAAGTAAAAGAGGATTCCGGCTCACCTTCAAACATAATGATGGAAGAGCAACCTGGGTGTGCAGAGGGAATGAGAATCACGAAGACTTCCAGCAATGGCTTCCCCGGATCAGTGATCTGCTCTCCCTTGGACTCGCCGACTTCATTATGGAGACACAAGAACGGAACATCGTAGAGGATATGATCGCCAAGGCATGTTCTGTCATGGATGAGCATGAGGTGGAGAAGGTTAATCGAATCTGCATGCCCCTTCTATTAAATGGTGATCTGGATCAGCCCGGACTTCGGGAGCGCCGGCGTACTACATTAGCCAGTGGACTACGGCAGGATCTGGAGGATGTTCACTTTTTTCACCTTGAAGGCATTATCAATTTCCGTATACGGCCATATAAGCAGGAGCTTCAGGAATTAGTGGAGTATGCGCTGGATGAGTTCTGGATGGATCGGCAATATGAAGAGTTTATGGGGCTGTTAAAATATTTTGTGTTTTTTCAAGAAGCCAAAGTACCTCTGGTTCATCTTGTACACAAGGGAATGCATGAATTTCAGGTCCTGGATGCTGGACTTAATCTGTTACCCGTGCAAAAGGATGAACAGGTCGTTGTGGAAATGCCGGGTCTGGAACTGGAGATGGATATCGAAGATATGATTGTAAGTACACTCATCTCCATCTCTCCTGAGAAGGTCATGCTCCATACACGCACCCCGGATCTGCCAATCATCTCGACCATATGCCAGATCTTCGAAGACAAAGTGCAAATATGTCATCATTGCCCGGAATGCGAAGTGCTGCGCTCAGGATTGTTGACAGGTCTTGACGCAAGTGATCTCGGCAATTATAATAACTGTTGATCCATGAATTTTTCATGTGAACCTTTGAACCAAAAGCGTTGACAAAGACAACAACCACACGCAAGATCGGTGCAGAGAGAGGAACCTAGGCTGAAATTTCCTCCGGATATCACGTATGGTTTACCCCTTTGTAGCTGCAATTTTGAAAGTGGAGTTAGCATATCGCCTTTATTGGGGATTATCCGCGAGTAAGGATCTGCCGGGTCATGCCCGTTATCGTCATGCCAATGAGGGCTGTATTTCCGAATATGGATGAATCAGCTGAATTAGGGTGGAACCACGAGTATATATCACTCGTCCCTTTGCCGGGACGGGTGTTTTTTGCGTTCCTTTGCAAAATGACTGGAATAGCAATAGATAATCAGTCCATAAATATCTGGACACGAAGGTTACATTAACAGGAGGAATGAGACAAATGGCAGTGAACATTAAACTACCGGATGGTTCGGTACGTGAGTACGCGGATGGCAGCACCATTGAAGACGTAGCCGCTTCGATTAGCAGCGGATTGCGCAAAAATGCCGTAGCCGGCAAGCTGGATGGTATCGTGGTGGACTTGTCCACAACACTTCATGAGGGAGCATTGGTGGAGATCGTAACTCTGGATTCACCAGAAGGACTTGAAGTGATGCGTCATAGTACAGCTCACTTGATGGCTCAAGCAGTGAAACGTTTATATGGTAACAAAGAGGTACGCCTCGGTATCGGCCCTGTCATTGAAGATGGTTTCTACTATGATATGGACCTCGAACATGCGCTCAATCCTGAAGATCTGCAAAAGATCGAGAAGGAAATGGAACGTATTGTGAACGAGAACTTGCCAATTGTACGTAAGGAAGTTAGCCGCGAGGACGCGATCAAAACGTTCGAAGAAGTGGGCGATCCTTACAAACTTGAGTTGATTCGTGATTTACCAGCGGACAGTGTGATCACGATTTATGAGCAAGGTGAATTCTTCGACTTGTGTCGTGGCCCTCACGTACCATCAACTAGCAAAATCAAAGTGTTCAAACTGATGAATGTCGCGGGTGCTTACTGGCGTGGAGATAGCAAAAACAAAATGCTTCAACGTATCTATGGTACGGCTTTTGTGAAAAAAGCACAGCTGGACGAGCATCTGCACTTCCTCGAAGAAGCTCGCAAACGGGATCACCGCAAGTTGGGTAAAGAGCTGGAAATGTTCACATTCTCCCAACTGGTCGGTCAAGGCCTGCCAATCTGGTTGCCTAACGGTGCGAAGCTGCGCCGTACTCTGGAGCGTTATATTGTGGATCTGGAAGAAAGCCTTGGATATCAACATGTATACACACCGGTTCTGGGTAACGTGGAATTGTACAAAACATCTGGACACTGGGAGCACTACCAGGAAGATATGTTCCCGAAAATGGTTATGGATAATGAGGAACTTGTTCTCCGTCCAATGAACTGTCCTCACCATATGATGGTGTACAAGTCCAGTATGCACAGCTACCGTGATCTGCCAATCCGGATTGCCGAGCTTGGAATGATGCACCGTTATGAAATGTCGGGGGCATTAACAGGTCTGCACCGTGTACGTGCAATGACACTGAATGACTCACACATTTTTGCACGCCCGGATCAGATCAAAGAAGAGTTTGCTCGTGTTATCGAGTTGATTCAAACCGTGTACAAGGATTTCGGTATTAACGAATACCGTTTCCGTCTGTCCTATCGTGATCCGAAGGATACCGAGAAATACTTCCAGAACGACGAGATGTGGGAAATGTCCCAACGCATGCTGCGTGAAGTTGTGGAAGAGCTTGACCTTCCATTCTATGAAGCAGAAGGTGAAGCAGCGTTCTACGGTCCGAAGCTGGATGTTCAGATCAAAACAGCTCTGGGCAAAGAAGAGACATTGTCTACGGTTCAACTGGACTTCCTGTTGCCTGAGCGCTTTGAACTTGAATATGTGGGAGATGACGGACAGAAACATCGTCCGGTCGTTATTCACCGCGGTGTAATTAGTACAATGGAACGTTTCACAGCATTCTTGCTGGAGAACTTTGCAGGAGCTTTCCCGCTGTGGTTGTCTCCGGTTCAGGCAAAAGTAATCCCGGTATCCGGAAACTTCGACGATTATGCGCGTGAAGTGGAAGCAAAGCTGAAACGTGCGGGAATCTCTGCTGAAGCTGATCTGCGGAATGAGAAGCTTGGATATAAAATCCGTGAGGCGCAGCTTGAGAAAATGCCTTATATGTTTGTTGTTGGTGAGAATGAGCGCAATGCAGAAGCAGTATCTGTGCGTAAGCGTGGAGAAGGCGATCTGGGCATGAAACCGGTCGATGAAATTATCGCTCAATTGAAAGAAGAAATTGCAACACGTTTGGTATAAATGAACAAATGATCTATCAGATAACCAGTGCATAAGTTGCGCTGATCACTCTGCATAACGCCTGGATAACATGGGATTGACTATGTTATTCAGGCGTTTTTTCGTAGTGTTTGCAGTAAAAAGTATAGATTAATTGCTTTTTGGAAAACCTTTGCAGTGAGGGGGAGGTTATACAATGAAAAAGCAATTCTCAATTCAAAAGAAACATATACGGGGTTTATTGGTTGGCTGTGTGATATTCGCCGGGATGATGATTAACCTGAATCAGGCGGATGCCTATACATTTGAAGAGGAAAGTACAGTACTGCATGTCGAGAGTCAGAGCAGCAGCAGTGAAGGTCCGATTATTGAAACTTCGAGCAAGTCTTATCAAGAATTTCCAGAACAGGTCAGCCATCAATACAGCGATGAGGCCCAGCTGACCACCATGGTGTATATGGCATTATTGTGGTCACCACAACCAATGGTCATTCCAAGGCCTGAGCTTCCAGAAAAACAAGTGGCGGATCCGTCTATGCCGGTGCTTGCTCCGCGTTCTGAACAAATCCTGGGTACACAAAAGGTTACAGCAACGGGATATACGGCAGGAGTGGAGTCTACAGGAAAAGGGCCTAAACATCCTCAATACGGAATTACGTATTCCGGTGTCAAAGTACGTCGTGATAAAGAAACAGTTTCCACGATTGCAGCTGATCCAAAATTGTTCCCGATGGGTTCCATTCTGTATATTCCGGGTTATGGATACGGTATTGTTGCAGATACTGGTTCGGCGATCAAAGGTAATAAAATCGATCTGTATTTCCCGACAACCAAGCAAGTGTACAAAGAGTGGGGCAAAAAGGATGTGGAGGTACAGGTGATCAGGCAAGGCGCTGGAAAGTGTACAGAAAAGATGCTCAGCGAGTTGGCCGATGCGATCGATGTGTACAAATCTGTACCGGATTCCTGGCTGGACAAGGCCATTTAATTTCACATGTGAACATGAATAACAGAAGTGCTCTCTCCACATAATATTGACTGGGGACGAACCCCGCGGTGCAGCAATGCATCGTAAATATGAAGAGAGAGGTGATTCGTTGTGGCTAAGAAATCACAAGGGTACCAAACGCCAAACGAGAAGTACAATGCAGAGTTTGGAGAAGAGAATGCAGCAGCAAAAGTGAAGCAATCCGCTCAAAACAAAGTACAAGATAATTTCCAAACACCTGATGAAAAATACAATGCCGAGTTCGGTGTAGAAAACACAGGCCAAACTGGCCAAGGTCAAGGCAAAGCATCAAAATACAAAAAATAATTGAAGATTCATTAATCTAATGATGATTCAGCACCCTGGAGCAGCAGCTCCGGGGTGTTTTACATATGCGAAGTTTTTTACATTAATATCCTCTCATCTCAGTCTCGAGACCGAGATGAATTCCATCTGCCGCCGCTGTTCTCATTGTCTTGTCTGAGTTACACTGGATACATAATACAGACAAAGGAGACATGAGCGATGAAACGATCGACGCGTGACCGCTGGTGGGTTGGCATACCTCTTATTGCTATTGGTGCGATGATCTTGTTCAGACAATTGGGATATGACATTGATGTAGGATATATTTTCAGAACATATTGGCCGTTATTTCTAATCTGGTGGGGGGTCAAAGGAATCTCCGAGATTCGTCGCAACGGGGGTTACGCCTTTATTGGACCGGTAATTGTACTGGCGATTGGTGGTTACTTTCTTGCCCGTAACCTGGGATGGATTGATTACTCCATGGGTGAGTTCATCCGTTATCTGATTCCGGTTATGCTGATTGGCGGAGGATTGTTTGTACTGATCGGGCCACGACGTCGTGATCGGAAACATCATGACAAGATGCAGCCACCTCCAGCACCTGAGCAACCTTATAAACCGTTGGCTCCGGAGGATCTGGAGATGCCGTCGTCGTTTGACGAACAATTCGAGAAAACATTTGGCAAACCAAAACAGGAACAGAAGAACGATTCACATGGCCCTCATTTCACAGGATCAACGGATTCATCATCACAAGGGCATCAATATAAGAAGAAACATCAATCGTATAACTCTAACGATACCGGATATGGAGAACATTATGGTGATGGCTACGGAAATGGTTATGGGGATTATGGCAGTGGCAATACCATTAACAAATCGGCGTTCATCGGTGATCTGTACATGGGGCAGGAAGTGTTCTCGTTGAAACCAATGAACATCTCGGCTTTTATCGGAGATACTGTAATTGATTTGACCAAGGCACAGATTCCTTATGGGGAGACGAAGATTGTCATTTCTTCATTTATTGGGGATGTGAAAGTATTTGTACCGGAAGATATGGATTTGGGTGTGACGGTGACGACAAATTCCTTCATTGGAGATATGTCACTGTTGAACCAGAAACGCGGCGGATTCCTGAGTAGTGCCCAAGCTGAAACTGCTCATTACCATGAAGCAAGCAAAAAGGTACGGATTATCGTAAGTGTGTTTATCGGAGACGTCAAAGTGAATAAGGTGGGTTAACGCATGATTCGAACAATTCTCAAGGCCAATAAATGGGAACTGATGATGTATTTTGCGCTAACCGGTCTGATTACGCTGGGCGGCTTCTATCTATTGTATGGAGAGGTGTTGATGGGGGCTGGTCGTCAGCGGGCATGGACCTATGTTGCCGTTGTTGTGCTGGCCACCGTTATCACCGGATATATCGCTGCATTACGGCTTCAGCGTAAGATCGACCTGCTAGATCTCAACATGTTGAAAGTTTCCAAGGGTAATCTGGCGGTGCGAATGCCTGAAGCGGATGACGCTTCGTTTGGTCGTGTCTATCAGGAGTTCAATGTCATGATGGATTCGATTGAGAAAAAAATGAGACTGCTTCAGCGCCTCGGTGAGCAGGAAGTCATTGAGAAGGAGCAAGCCTCGGAGCGGGCTGTGCTTGAAGAGCGCAAACGAATGGCAAGGGACCTTCATGACACGGTTAGCCAGCAGCTGTTTGCCATGCATATGTCGGCTTCGTCCTTACCTCGTCTGCTGGAGATGAATCCTGAACATGGCGGAAAAGTACTGGACCAGTTAATCCAGATGTCACATATTGCACAGCGTCAGATGCGAGGACTGATTGCCCAACTTCGACCGGTGGAGCTGGAAGGGCGTGATCTCACCGCAGCACTGGATAGTTGGTTTCCTGATTATTGCAGGCAGAATGGTCTTAAAGGTGTGAAAGAGCTGGAACTGGATGGCGGAATCTCGGATGCCATTGAGCACCAGCTGTTTCTTGTTATTCAGGAGGCGGTTGCCAATGTTGTGAAGCATGCAGAGGCGGGAGTGGTTAGTCTGTCCATACGGGAGAGTGAACATCAGATCAGCATGAGCATCAGCGATGATGGTCAGGGATTTTTGCAGCAAGCGGAGCGTCCGGGTTCATACGGTTTATCTACCATGCGTGAACGGGCGGAGAAGCTTGGGGGGCAAGTTCAGATTATATCAAAGCCGGGAGCGGGAACAACGGTACGGGTATTAATCCCGAAATTTCCGAATGTTTCTGAATGAACCAGAGGGGGAGACGGAATGAGTGGGAAAGTAAACGTAATGATTGTGGATGACCATGATATGGTGCGCATGGGGTTGAAAACGTATCTGATGCTGGAACCTACTTTTCATGTGATGGGAGAAGCGGGCCACGGGCAGGATGCGCTTGATCAGTTGCGTAAGTTAAATGATAGCGAAATGCCGGACCTGATCCTGATGGACCTGATGATGCCGGTAATGAATGGCGCTGAAGCAACAAAAGCCATTATGACTGAATTTCCAGGGATGAAAATTGTGATGCTCACCAGTTTTCTGGAGGATGATCTTGTTGTGCAAGCGATTGAAGCGGGTGCGGTAAGTTATGTACTGAAGACAGTCTCTGCTGAAGAACTGATCTATGCTCTTCAAGGGGCCTATAGAGGCATGCCTGTTATGACAGGTGATGTGTCGCAGGCATTAACCCGGGGAATCAGACAACGTACAGCTAGAGAGAGTGAATCGGGTCTGACTGAACGGGAGAAGGAAGTGCTGCTGCTTATTGCAGAGGGAAAGACCAACAAAGATATCGGAGAAGAATTACATATCAGTATCAAAACCGTCAAAACACATGTGAGTAACCTGCTGATGAAATGTGAGATGGACGATCGTACACAATTGGCCATCTATGCGCATCGTCAGGGTTGGGTGAAAACGAAAGGGTAAAATGCTGTCATGACAGGGAAAAGAGTCTATTCTTACGTGCTTTTATCTCCTTTTTAATTGTTTTTAAGGTACGGTTAAGGTTTAAAGTACAAAATAAGGACAGTTAAAGAATATCTCTTGGGAATAAGAGATTGGGAGGTAGAGAGGCATGGACGAACGCAACTATAGATCGAACCGTCAAGACGAGGAAAACGAAACCAAACAAACGGAGAACCGCAATTCTTCCGGAACGGACGAATCCTCCTATTATTATTCTTATGGACCTTTTCAGTCCGTGAATCAGGAAGATACAGCAAATCACATGGGAAGCAATAATCAGCGTGAAGAAGGAAATGTAGAGATTACAAAACCTGATCCGGTGAGACCCGTACCTACTTACTATAATAGTGAATCATCTGAACAAGCGAAAAGATCATCAGGAGGCGGCGGAAACGGCTCAGGTAACGGTGGAGATCAAGGGAATGGCGGCAAAGGCAACTGGAACTATAATAACCGCAAGCCGCGTTCTTCCGTAAGATCACTTCTATTTTCCTTTATTGCCGGTATGCTGGTCATCACCGTTCTCATGTACACAGCTGACAGAACAAACATGTTCACACCGGAGACGGCACTTACGAACACTGACAATCAAAGTTCAGGACAGGAAGCGTCCACAAACACAGGCGGAGGCAACAATGTGACAGCGTCGTTACTGCCAACAGGCAAAGAAGATGTGTCTTCCGTAGTAACAAGTACAAGTCCGGCTGTCGTCAAAATCGAAACACTCGCGAAGCAGTCCTCACGTACAGGATTGGGTCAGGGTGGATCAAATACAAGTGATCCGTTGTACCAATATTTCTTTGGTAATGGCGGCGGAACGGAAGGCAATCAAGGCCAAAGCCAGCAACCACAAAGCAGTAATCAGCTTGTGCCTATGGGCATTGGTTCCGGGTTCATTTTTGACAAAGAAGGATATATCCTGACGAATCAACACGTTGTTCAGGGTGCAGACGTAATACAGGTAACCCTGGAGAACAACAGCAAACCATATGAAGCTAAACTGCTGGGAAGCAGCTTTGATCTGGATTTGGCTGTATTGAAAATTGAGAAAAACAGTGGTGACGATGCGTTCCCTGTAGCTCCACTGGGTGATTCCAATAGTACTCAAGTCGGTGAGTGGCTTGTAGCTATCGGTAACCCGGAAGGATTTGAACACACGGTTACAGCAGGTGTATTGAGTGCTAAAGAACGTACGATCAGCATTCCAGATGAAGAAACAGGAAAAACACGTGAGTACAGCCATTTGCTGCAAACAGATGCTTCGATTAATCCGGGTAACTCCGGTGGCCCATTGCTTAACCTGAATGGGGAAGTCATCGGAATGAACGTTGCAGTAAGCGCAGATGCACAAGGGATTGGTTTTGCGATCCCGTCGAGCGTCATCTCTGAAGCTGTTAAATATCTTAAAGAGAACAAAGAAGTTCCCAAAGAGCCAGTACCATTTATCGGTGCGTCCCTGATGGCTCTCACGCCTGAAGTTGCTAAACAAATGGGAACAGATGTAACCGAAGGTTCTGTCGTAGCCAGCACGATCTTCCAATCACCGGCTTATCAAGCAGATCTTCGTGCATATGACATCATCACAGGTGCCAACGGTACGCCTTACGCGACAAGTCAAGATCTGATTGATTTCATCAAGAAACAGGAAATCGGCAGTGAAGTGACATTAAACGTGGTGCGTGACGGTAAGAAAATGGATCTGAAAATCAAAATCGGCAACAAAAATGATTTTGATACTTCACAAACAACAGGTACACAACAGCAGCAACCATAAATATCGGGTACGGATTGACAGAACGGAAGGGTTTGAAGGCCCTTCCGTTTTTTTGCCCTGATGGGGTAAGGTTTAATGGACTAATACTGATTGGAGTCCGCCTACTTGAAGATGCAGATTGTGCTTCTGCCTGTTACAATGGGATAAAACGTTAGGATAAAGGAGAAAGACCATGCGCTCAACTATTTTGATTGTGGATGATGACGAAAAAATTGTATCCATGCTCCGCCGGGGGCTGGCTTTTGAAGGATATGAGGTACAGACGGCTTCCAACGGAGCTGAAGGCCTCAGCAAACTGATGGACAAGGAGCCGGACATCGTTGTGCTGGATGTGATGATGCCGCAGATTGACGGATTTGAGGTATGTCGCAGATTGAGAGAAGCAGGCAGTAAAGTGCCTGTGCTGATGCTGACGGCCAAGGATGAAGTGCAGAGCCGCGTGACCGGACTGGACACGGGAGCCGATGACTACCTTGTAAAACCTTTTGCGCTGGAAGAATTATTGGCACGTGTCCGTGCATTGCTGCGCCGCAAGTCTGATAGTGGGGGTACGCCGGACAACCGCTTAATGTATGAAGATATCATTTTGGACAATGACTCACGTGAAGTATTGCGAGATGGGCAGCGTCTGGAGCTGACTGCCAAAGAATTCGAACTGTTGAATCTGTTCATGCAAAATCCAAGACGGGTACTTTCCCGTGATCTGATTATGGATAAAATCTGGGGTTATGATTACAGCGGTGAGTCTAATGTGCTTGAAGTGTACATTGCCATGCTCAGACAGAAGACCGAAGAATACGGTGGCAAGCGTCTAATCCAGACCATCCGGGGAGCCGGCTATATCCTGAGAGGTGACTCCTGATATGTCCATCCGGTTAAGACTAACCGCATGGTATTCTGGCATTTTGGCGGCTGTTCTTATCTTTTGGGGCGTTGTAATTTATGCCTTTGTTTATTTTAACTCCTATCAGGAAGTCGAACAGCAATTGAAGGTGAAGAGTACCCGGATTACGGAGCAGATCGGTGTTAATCCTCTTTCACAGTCGTTGGATCTGGACCCATTTACAGAGAGTCAGCTTCAGGAGGCACAAATCTATATTCAACTCTGGGATTACCAGAGCCGCTCGGGCATAATTTCCGGCAATATGAAGAAATTAGGGATTCAGTTTCCGGTATTAAAAACCAATGAAATTCTTGAAAAGCGTGGCATATCCAAGATCTATGTGGATGGGACACCGTTTCTGGTGAATCAGCTTCCCCTTTCTCTTCAGGGTACCAATGAAGTACGTGGAATTCTTCAGGTTGGTGCGAATGTAAGTTCACAGGAGCGCCTGTTGGAAGCGTTGCTTAATATTTTGGTTTTTGGTTGGCTGGTAGCGATGGCCCTCGCTATTACCTCAGGTCTCGTCTTGGCTCGCAAGTCGATGCGTCCGCTCGTGACTGTCATTGATGCCGCCAATCAGATTCAATCTGGAGATGACTTAAGTGTACGTATTCAATATGCTGGGCCGAAGGATGAGATCGGGCGTCTGATTGAAACGGTGAATAATATGCTTGAACGTACAGAATTGTCATTCCGTGGTTTGGAGGAGACGAATGCTGCCCAGCGCCGCTTTGTATCCGATGCATCGCATGAACTGCGTACGCCGCTGACCACCATTCGCGGGAACGTAGACTTCTTGAAGAAGCTGTGGGATCAGGAGGGAACCGACCGACCGAATCTGGATGAGGAGACTGTCAAACAAATGTCGCTGGAAGCCATTGAAGATATGGCGGACGAGGGAAAACGTATGAGCAGGCTGATCAGCGACATGTTATCGCTGGCGAGAGCGGATACGGGTCAGAAAATTGAACTGAATCCGATCCCGCTGCAGATTCTCGTACAGGAAGTGGCACGCAGAGCACAATTTCTGGATCGTCAGGCAGACTGGCTTCCGGGAGATTTTTCCATCCTTAACGGCATTTATGTGAACGGTAGCAAGGACTATCTGCAACAGATGTTATTTATCTTCATCGAAAATGCATTTAAATACACACCTGAAGGCTCTGTGACGCTGGATGCCGTATTATACAAAGGCCAAGTGGGACTACGCATCAGCGACACCGGTATTGGGATGGATCGGGACGAAGTGCCGTTCATCTTTGATCGCTTCTATCGGGCAGATGAATCCCGCGGGGCTACACCGGGCATAGGTCTGGGACTTTCGATTGCGAAGTGGATTATTGAGGAACATCATGGATCGGTTGAGGTTGTGACCAGACGTGCAGAAGGAACCACCTTTATTATCTGGTTGCCGGTTGTCTTTGCTCCGCCTATCGAATAAAGGTATAATAGACAGGACTGCAATTACATCGGCAACGTTGCCGAGAAAGAAAGCGGGTGGCAACCAAGTGGAAGTACTACGAATTTCGCCGCGGGGATATTGTTACGGCGTTGTGGATGCGATGGTGCTCGCGCGTCAAGCGGCACGCAATCTGGATTTACCACGACCTATTTATATATTGGGTATGATTGTGCATAACCAACATGTGACGGATTCCTTTGAAGATGAAGGCATTATTACATTGGATGGTCCGAACCGGATGGATATTTTGAGCCAAGTGGAGAGTGGCACGATTATTTTCACAGCTCATGGTGTGTCTCCTGAAGTGCGTAAGCTGGCACGGGACAAAGGATTGACAACAGTGGATGCAACATGCCCTGATGTCACCAAGACCCATGATCTCATTCGGGAGAAGACGGCAGAGGGTTATCAGATCATCTATATCGGCAAAAAGAATCACCCTGAACCAGAAGGTGCCGTAGGTGTTGCACCAGATCTCGTTCATCTGATCGAGAAGGAAGAAGAAATCGAAGAACTGAACGTATCTCCGGGCAAAATCCTTATTACGAATCAGACAACGATGAGCCAGTGGGATATCAAACACATTATGAGCCGTCTGCTGGAGAAGTTTCCGGGCGCAGAGATTCATAATGAGATTTGCCTCGCAACTCAGGTTCGTCAGGAAGCTGTTGCTGAACAGGCAGGTCAAGCGGACCTGGTTATCGTGGTGGGTGATCCTCGCAGCAATAACTCTAATCGTCTGGCACAAGTGTCGGAGGAGATCGCCGGGGTTACGGCCTACCGTGTATCCGATGTCTCCGAGATTCAGCAAGAATGGCTGAAAGGTGTAAATAAGGTGGCTGTTACTTCGGGTGCATCAACACCAACACCGATTACGAAGGAAGTCATCCTTTATCTGGAGCAGTATGAACATGACAAGCCGGAGACGTGGGAGATCAAACGTACCGTGAACATGAGCAAACTGCTGCCTCCAGTTCGAGAAAAAACACGTACACCTTAGGCGCAGCTAATGTAAAAGCAGCAAGTCTAAGTGTATGTGAATTGCAAACGAGTTGTGAATGAGAAGAACCCTGTTACGCAGATCCGAATGTCGGAGCCTGTGGAGCAGGGGTCTTTTTGATATAGGGATAAAGAATGTGTACCTTGACGCAATAGGAGAACTATGTTATATTCACTTTAACGGATAAAAGCTTAAAAGCGAACAAGCGTTTAAGCGCGACAGAGTTTTTATATTTAATCAGACGCACATTAAGAAATTATGGTGCTCTCATACAAGGAAGGATGGGAATTAATATGATCGTTATTGCAGGCAAGGCTACGCCAGAGGAACAGATTCAGGATATCGTTGCAGTTATTGAAAAAGAAGGGCTTCAGGTGCATATCTCTCGCGGAGAGGATCGTACTATCATTGGTTTGATTGGAAAAGTTGAACCTAAAATGCAAGAGCATCTTCGCCAAATGAAAGGTGTCGAGAATGTCGTTAAAATCTCGAAGTCCTACAAATTGGCAAGCCGCGACTTCCATCCGGAAGATACGGTGATCTCCATCAAAGGTGTAGATATCGGCGGAAAAGAACTTGTTGTCATGGGCGGACCATGTGCGGTTGAATCCGCTGCCCAGATTGATGAGATTGCCGGGCTTGTGAAAGCTGCTGGTGGGCAAGTGTTACGTGGAGGTGCATTTAAGCCGCGTACGGGTCCTTACAGTTTCCAGGGAACGGGCGTAGAGGGATTGATCATGATGGCAGAAGCAGGCAAGAAACATGATCTGCTGACCATTACAGAAGTCATGACACCTGAGTATGTGGATATTTGCGCCGAGTACGCCGATATTCTGCAAGTAGGTACACGTAACATGCAGAACTTTGATCTGCTCCGCAAATTGGGTGAGTGTGGCAAACCGGTATTGTTGAAACGTGGCTTCAGTGCGACATACGATGAATTGTTGAATGCGGCTGAGTACATTCTTGCGGGTGGTAACCCAAATGTCATGCTGTGTGAGCGTGGTATTCGTACGTTTGAATCCTACACACGGAATACGCTGGATCTGTCAGCGATCCCTGTTCTGCAGTCTCTGAGCCATTTGCCGGTTATTTCTGACCCAAGTCATGGTACTGGACGACGTGAACTAGTGGAGCCGATGACAAAAGCTTCCGTTGCTGCGGGCGCCAATGGACTGATCATTGAAATGCATACCGATCCGGATAACTCCATGACAGGAGATGGTGTGCAGTCCTTGTTCCCTGACCAATTCGCCAACCTGTTGCAGGATCTGGAGAAATTGGCACCAATCGTGGGTAAATCATTCAGCACAGCCAAACAACCGGCAGAATTTTTCCCGGCACGTGTAGGCGTATAATAAGAATTTCATAGTCAAGGTCTGGATCATCATCCGGGCATCTCCTCCGATCTCGTTCATTGCAACGGAATCAGATAGATGCTCGGTTTTTTGCATATTTTGCAGTTTTGAACGTATTTATTAATCAATAGTGATAAGAAACATTTATGATGTGAAGTTTTTTCCATGATTTAGGTTAAAATAGAGGTCGCTTTACCGCATTAAACCAGTTAAATGTATATGAAACTAGTTGTTATATGAATTTATGTTATTTATAAAGTGTGAGTATATCTAACATCCCTTCAAAAAATACCTTACATAAGTATTGACGATGTCATGTTTTAAAATTTATAATGACGACAGAAAAAAATTCGAATTTAGACATTTTCTTAGTGGGGTTGTTTAATGTTCGGAATATTTGGGAGGACGAATACATGTCGGTTGAAAACGTATTGAAATCAATTCAAGAGAACAACATCGAGTGGGTAGATTTTCGTTTTGTAGATTTAGCTGGTCGTGCACATCACATCTCGTTGCCAGCTTCGGCTGTTGATGCAGACACGTTCGTAAATGGAGTAGCTTTTGACGGTTCTTCTATCCAAGGTTTCCGCGGAATTGAAGAGTCCGATATGGTTATGATGCCAGACCCTGAAGCGACTTATGTCGATCCGTTCACTGCACACCCTACATTGAATGTTATGTGTGATATCTTCACTCCGGATGGCGAGCGTTATGAGCGTGACCCACGCAGCATCGCTGTTAAAGCAGAAGCTTATTTGCAAGAGAGCGGTGTAGGTACAGCGGCATTCTTCGCACCTGAATCCGAGTTCTTCATCTTCGACGATGTACGTTATGAGAGCGGCACGAACAGCTCTTCTTACTATGTAGATTCTGAAGAAGCTTCATGGAACACTAACCGCAAAGAAGAAGGCGGAAACCTGGGCTTCAAAGTTCGCACTAAAGGTGGATATGTTCCAGTAGCGCCAGTGGATACACAACAAGATATTCGTAGCGAAATGTGTCGCCTTTTGGAAGAAGCAGGCCTGTCGATTGAGCGTCATCACCATGAAGTGGCGACAGCGGGTCAAGCTGAAATCAACTTCCGTTTTGATACACTGAAGAAAACAGCAGATAACCTGCTTGCATACAAATACATCGTGCACAACACTGCACGTCAATATGGTAAAGTAGCAACTTTCATGCCAAAACCATTGTTCGGTGATAATGGTAGCGGAATGCACGTTCACCAATCCATCTTTGATGGCGATTCCCCATTGTTCTATGACAAAGCGGGATATGCTAACCTGAGTGAAATGGCACTGCACTACATCGGAGGTATCTTGTACCATGCTCCGGCACTGATCGCTTTGACTAACCCTAGTACAAACTCATTCAAACGTCTTGTACCTGGTTACGAAGCACCAGTTAACCTGGTTTACTCCAAAGGTAACCGTTCCGCAGCAGTTCGTATTCCGGTTGCAGCTGTGACACCAAAAGGTTGTCGTATCGAGTTCCGTACACCAGACTCCACAGCTAACCCATACTTGGCATTCTCCGCAATGTTGATGGCTGGTCTGGATGGAATCAAACGCAAAATCAACCCAACTGAGCTTGGATATGGTCCGCTCGATAAAAACATCTATGACCTGTCTGATGCAGATAAAGAAAACATCCGCAGTGTGCCAGCTTCTCTCGAAGAAGCACTTGATGCATTGGCAGCTGATAACGAGTTCTTGACTGAAGGCGGCGTATTCACAAAAGAATTCATTGAAAACTACATCAACCTCAAACGTGATGAAGCAAAAGCAGTAGCGATCCGCATTCATCCGCACGAGTACAGCCTCTACTTCGACTGCTAATCGGTTGGGGTCGGAACAGTTCTTGTTCCAACTTAAAGCCTCCGGGACACGTTCTCGGAGGCTTTTCCTTGAATTAAACAATGTAGTGCTTTAACTTTGCAGGGTGATAAAGGAATTTGATGACCTGAATTCAACACTTCAGTGCATATTGCCCTTGAAGCAGATAGAGAATACTGATATCATAGCGATAATATTCACTTTGAGTGCATTTTGCGCAAATCCATAGATCGACTTTCAATAAGTAAGATATAGATCAAAATGATTCGATTGGTCTATATCTTATACCCGTGAGCGATTCTAATCGAATTGTGCAAAATGCTGTTTGTATGTCAGAGTTACGGATGGAAAGGGCGGGGGATTTTGTGACAAAAAGAGCGTATAACTTTAATGCAGGACCTGCGGCGTTACCACTTGAGGTACTGGAGCGTGCACAGGCGGAATTTGTAGATTTTCGTAATACAGGCATGTCGATTATGGAGATGTCTCACCGTGGAGCGGTGTATGAGTCTGTACATAATGAAGCTCAGGAGCGGTTGTTGTCGCTTCTAGGCAATCCAAAAGGATACAAGGTTCTCTTTCTGCAGGGCGGTGCAAGCACTCAGTTCGCGATGTTGCCAATGAACCTGCTCGGTGCAGGGCAGACTGCAAGTTACGTGATGACTGGCAGCTGGGCCAAAAAGGCTCTGTCTGAGGCGAAATTGATTGGCGAGACACATGTTGCTGCATCTTCAGAAGCAGAGAAGTTCATGAAATTGCCGGATGTTTCGAATCTGAGTTTGCCAGAACGTACGGCTTATGTACATCTGACTTCCAACGAAACGATCGAAGGTACGCAATTCAAGTCGTTCCCGGATACCGGTTCAGTACCTCTGATTGCGGACATGTCGAGTGATATTTTCTGTAAACCATTTGATCTTAATCAGTTTGGCATGATCTACGCGGGTGCACAGAAGAACCTGGGTCCATCCGGAATTACGGTTGTAATTGCTCGTGAGGAACTGGTGAGCGAATCGCCTAAAACGATTCCAACCATGCTTCGTTACAGCACACATGTAGATAACAACTCCCTGTACAATACGCCGCCATCCTTCTCGGTATATATGGTGAATGAAGTATTGAAATGGATTGAAGAACAGGGCGGACTGGCTGGTATTGAGCAAAAAAATACGAAAAAAGCGGAATTGCTCTATAACACAATTGACGCTTCCGGCGATTTCTACCGTGGTTGTGTGGAACCAGAAGATCGTTCCCTGATGAATGTAACCTTCCGTCTTGCTTCTGAGGAACTGGAGAAAAAGTTCATCAAGGCATCGGAGGGAGAAGGATTTGTAGGTCTGAAAGGACATCGCAGTGTGGGTGGTCTCCGTGCCTCCATTTATAATGCTGCTCCTTATGAGAGTGTTAAGGCACTGACAGACTTTATGAGCCACTTCCAGAAGACAAATGGATAATTAGTATAGGGTACGGTGTAATGGACCTTCGTGTCTTATCCTGTGCCTTACCAGAGCCTTCCACATTGACGTGTGGAGGGCTTTTCTTTAAGATTAGAGGGTTGTCGTCAACATGAAATGAAAAGGAGATTGAACACATATGGCTTTACACATCGTTCTGGTTGAACCAGAAATTCCGGCGAACACAGGAAATATTTCGCGTACTTGTGCGGCAACCGGTACCCATCTGCATCTCGTGCGTCCACTTGGATTTCGAACAGATGATGCTACATTGAAACGGGCAGGGCTGGACTACTGGCATGCCGTTCATATTGAATACCACGACTCATTTGCAGAGGTTCAGGAAAAATATCCGGAAGGTCGCTTCTTCTACGCAACTACGAAGGCAAAGAACCGATACAGTGACTTTAATTTTCAGGATGGGGATTTCCTCGTTTTTGGTAAAGAGACTAAAGGCCTGCCACCTGAATTAATTGCTGCGAATCCCGATACATGCATGAAAATGCCAATGACTGGTGATGTTAGATCATTAAATCTGTCCAATTCGGCAGCAATTATTGTGTATGAAGCACTGCGTCAGCTTAATTTTCCGGGGTTAGAAGGATAAATCCGGGTTATAAATGACGGCTAGAATTCGGTAAAAAAACATTTTTCAAAAAAAAGGACAAAAAATGTTTATTTCCAGCAGGATTCGACAAAATCTTGGCGAATCTATAAACATAGTACAAATGTACCTAGAAATTTAGAGTAAGATAGGAGAGGTGTGCCGTAGCTATGAAGCCAGCTGGAGTAGTTCGCAAAGTTGACCAATTAGGTAGGATCGTATTGCCTAAATCTTTGCGTAAAAGGTATCAAATGAATGAGGGAGATCCTGTAGAAATCTTAGTACAAGGGGACCATATTATCTTGGAGAGATATCGTCCAAAATGTATTTTCTGCGGATCCATCGAGGAAGTCAACGAGTTCAAAGAGCGTTACATATGCGCACAATGTTTAGATGAAATGACTCAGCTTCCACAACACGGATAAGAAATAACGTCATGGGGTCCATTGACCCCGTGGCGTTTTTTTGTTTTATTCTCAATCGGATGGCATAATGCAAATTGAAATAAGATAAAACACTTAGGCTAACGCTGGGTGTAAAGGGGTAAAACCTCATTCCAGACGGCATTCAGGATGCCTTGCATATTTTCTTCCTCACTATTAATACATATGACAGCTTCCTTTGAGGGAATTACGATACACAATTGACCATAGGCTCCATCGGCGCGGTAAGCGCCATGAGAACACATCCAGAACTGATATCCGTAACCTTTTCCCCAATCTCCGCCTCCAGTCGTTTCGATCTGCTGGGACGTAGCCTGTCTGATCCAATCGGCAGGTACAAGCTGTGTGCCTTCCCAAAGCCCCTCCTGCAGCAGTAACTGTCCAAATCGACTCAGTTCCTCATTGCTTATCCAAAGACCTGCACAGCCAAGTGTTACTCCCAATGGAGAGGTTTCCCACTCTACATCATGAATGCCAAGTGGATCAAATAACCGTGGAGTCAGGTAATCTTTCACGGTTTGGCCGGTTGCTGCCTGTAGCATGGCTGAGATCATAAACGTATCCCCACTGCTGTATGTAAAATGTTCTCCGGGCATCCGGTCCAGAGGGAGAGACATATAATGTTTTGCCCAATCTTTCTCGGTCAAAGAAGCTCGTTCATCAGCCCAAAGAGGCGGCGAGTCATGGCCCGAAGACATTCGGAGAAGATCACGCAGTTTCAATTCCTGCGGCGATGGAAGATTGCGCTGTGCAGTTGGTACATGATCATAAGAGAAATAATCACCAAGTGTCGCATCCAGATGTAACAGACCTTCTTCAAGCGCAAGACCAACGGCCATACACGTGAAGGATTTACTGATGGAATGTTGTACCCTGCGCTGATCCTTATCCCGGTCCCAATGGGCAAGCAGATGCCCTTTTTGTAATATGCGAATGGAAAAAACGTTCAATTTTTGCTCAGTAATCGTATGAATGAAACCTTTGAGTTGCTCAGACATATTAACCTCCCTAATATCAGGTGAAACCTGAGTAAAATCGGTTGGTGAAACGTTTCCGTAATTCGAATGCAAAATCAGAACTCATGTTAGTATAAACCTGGTTTGGTGTCAATTAAAGTTGTAATAGCACTGACTAAATTTTCATTTTTTCGTAATAATAGTGTCTTTCGATGCAAATTTAGACTTAAAAAAGCATTTTTTCGAGAAAAAAACGCGAAATTTGTAAAAAGGTTATTGACAGGATTTACTCATCGGGCTTATGATTTATTCGAAACGATTCGAAGAAATCGCTTCCACATTAAAAGTGTTGTAATGAAGTCCATGTGAATCAACGTTGGCTATGTTTTGAAACGATTCGAGAAAATCGTTTCGATAACCCATCGTAATACAAGGGAATCTACAACAGCCTGCAATCCAACGCCAGAGAAACGAATGAGTAAAGACAGCAGGCGATGATGAGAGGGGTTACATTATGGCACATATAACGATCGAAACTGGATCGCCAACCTTATGCATGAATACCAGCATACATGTTGTGTCCAGTGACTCCGGAGAGACTTCAGGCGGTACACTATATCTGTTGCACGGGGCAGGCGATAATGCGAGTACCTGGCAGCGGTTAACTACAATTGAGATGTATGCAGCCCAATATGGCTGTACCATCATTATGCCGGAAGCGAATCGAAGCTACTACACCGATATGGAATACGGCCTGAATTACTTCCACTACATCACGCAGGAGTTACCTGAAATATGCAAGCGTCTGCTCAATCTGAATCCTGATCCGGAGAAAACATACGTCGCCGGTTTATCCATGGGTGGATATGGTGCACTGAAATGTGGACTAACTTATCCAGAGCGATATCGCAAAGTAGTGTCTCTATCCGGCGTAACGGATATTCAGACACGACTTCATGATCCCCATATGCCAGCGAGCATGATCAAGGAAATGAAAGCGGTTTTTGGAGAACGTTTACAGGTGAAAGCCGATCAGGATATTTACGCACTGTCGGCCAAGCTGCTGGAACAGGGTGTTCCTTTACCGGATATCCTCAGTTGCTGTGGCGATAGTGACCCCTTCGTAGAGATGAATCGCGACTATGCGAAATACATGCAAGGGACTGCCTTTGATTTTCGGTATGTGGAGACCCCGGGGGCTCATGAATGGAGATTTTGGGAGCACCACCTGAGAACGATGTTTGATTTTCTGTACAACGACAAGACCATAGTAGAGTGAGGAGATGCAATGTGAAACCTGCAGCCGAAGGACCTAGCAAAAAGCTGAAGGGAAACGTGAAGGGCAATTCGCTCTGGACTGAAATCTGGAAGCACCGAATGACATACACCCTGCTTATTCCGGGGCTTGTCTGGCTAATTCTGTTTGCCTACATGCCGATGGGTGGCCTGTCTCTGGCATTCAAAGATTACAAGGCCAACCTGGGCATCTGGGGAAGTCCATGGAGCGGATTCGAGAACTTCAAATATGTTTTCCGTGATCCAACCTTTATCGACGCAGTATGGCGTACGCTGTACATCAATATTCTGAAACTGATTATTCAGTTCCCATTCCCGATCATTCTGGCGCTGTTGCTGAATGAATTGCGGATGCGCAGAGGGAAAAAATTATTCCAAACCGTTCTTACGTTCCCGCACTTCCTGTCCTGGATCATCGTATCCGGGGTAGTCATCAATGTGCTGGCATATGACGGACTGGTAAACAGCGCGCTCGGATTACTCGGATTGCCAACGATTAACTTCCTGGGGTCTGAATCCAACTTTGTACCAATGTTGCTGTTGACTGATATTTGGAAATCAAGTGGATGGGGCGCGATTATATTCTTGGCTGCCATTTCCGGTATTGATCAGGATCAGTATGAATCAGCACAGATTGACGGGGCTTCCCGTATGCAACAGATGTTCAAAATTACTTTACCTAACATCCTTCCAACCATCACAATCATGTTTATTCTGTCGGTTGGTGGATTGATGTCTTCCGGGTTTGACCAGATCTTCAACTTGGCAAATGCCGCTACCAAAAATGTATCGGAAGTACTCGATGTATATATCTATCGGATTACGTTCCAGTCATCTACCGATTTCTCATTCTCGACAGCGGTCAGCTTGTTCCGTTCCCTGGTGAATATGGCCTTGCTGCTTCTTGCTGACAGATTTGCCAAGTGGCTTGGCGGAGACGGTTTGTTCCGATAAGAGAGGAGGAAAAATGAGATGAGCAAGAAAGCTAACAAAAAACCGAGAATTGGTACAGAAAAAATGACACTTCTCGATTACATTATTTTTGCCGTATTACTAGTGCTTGCCCTGATGATCCTGATTCCGTTCTGGAATGTTATCATGATCTCGTTTGCAACACAAAAAGAATATGCTGACAATCCATTTTTGATGTTCCCTAAAGAATGGACATTGGATTCCTACAAGGCATTGTTCGCTGACGGAACGATTCTGTCGGGGTACAAAAATACAATTATATTGCTAGTCATCGGCTTGCCACTCAGCTTGTTCCTGACAACAAGCATGGCATATGGCCTTAGTCGCAACAAATTTCCGTTTAAGAAATTTCTCTTTTTCCTAGTACTGTTCACCATGATCTTTAATGGTGGTATCGTACCGCTGTATCTGATCATGAAATCTCTTCATCTTACAGGTACGCTGTGGTCTGTTATCCTGGCGGGAAGCTTCAGTGCGTTTAACATGATTCTGATGATGAACTACTTCTACACCTTGCCTGAATCACTCATGGAATCGGCGAGACTGGATGGAGCCGGAGAGTGGAGAATTTTGTTCTCCGTTGTTCTTCCGCTGGCTACACCAATTATGGCTACAATCACGTTGTTCTACGGTGTGGCTTACTGGAACAGTTGGTATGATGCGATGATATTCCTTCGAAAAGCGGATCAATTACCGCTCCAGAATGTACTCCGAAATATTATCGTGACATCTACGACGAATGCATCCAATGCATCCAGTGTGGATGCTGCCCAGGCAAGCAACTTCTCAATGGGCATGAAGATGGCGGCCGTATTTGTCACCATGGTACCAATTATGTGTTTCTTCCCAATGCTGCAAAAACACTTTGCCAAAGGGGTATTAACAGGGGCAATCAAGACCTGATTATACGTATAGGATTTTGCAATAAAATTCTACTAAAAACATGGGGGTAAAACATGAAAACGAACAAAAAGTTGTCAGTAAGAGCTCTCTTTGCCATCACGCTTAGTGTAGTTATGCTGATGGTGACCGCTTGTTCCAGCCAAGGAGCTTCAGGTGGTAACGAAAAAGATGCAGAGGGAAATTACAAAGACAACCTGACCATCTCTGTAGCTAACCTGACCGAAATCAAAAACGGGAACCTGGATAATGACTTCCACAAGTTCTGGACAGACAAATTCAATGTAACTTGGGACTACAACTATATCGATTGGGATTCATGGGGCGAGAAGCTTCGTCTGTGGATCAACTCTGGCGACTTGCCGGATGTAGCGGTATGGAACTACGTACATGGCGATGCCATTAACAGTATTGAACAAGGTTTGTTCTACAAATTCCCGGATGACTGGAAAGAGCGCTGGCCTAACGTGGCAGCAGCTTACAATTTGACGGGTCTTGGAGACAAGTTGGAAGAATTGACGGGTGGAACATATGTCCTGCCTAGACCAATCTATTTCGAGAACAAACCAGCTGACCCACTGACGAACCAAATTGGTGTCATTGCGCTTCGTAAAGACTGGGCTGAAGCGGTTGGTTTTGAACTGAAAGATGCTTATACAACAACCGAATTGAATGAATATGCTGCGCTAGTGAAAGAAAAAGATCCAGGCAAAGTGGGTAACAAACTTGTACCTCTGTCCTACAATGCGGCAGATGCCATGACAAACATGATTATGCCAAACAGTGTGCATGCCATGACTGACTCTCCGTTCTACAAAGGTGAAGATGGCCAATTCCACTGGGGACCAGCAGATCCTGAAACGCTGACAGGACTTAAATTGATGCAAAAAGCCTATAAAGACGGACTGCTCAATCCTGAGTTCTACACATGGAAAAACAATGAAGGTCAAAACAACTTCAAAGTAACAGGTACAGCTGCTGTAACAAGTCTGGGCGGATTGGCTTCGTACAGACAAGGTCTGGATTCCGATATGAGAAAAAATCTGGGTGTAGATAGTGATGAACTGGTACACACAGCAATCGTAGTAGGCGATGACGGGAAATACCGTAACATGGAGCAAGCCAACTTCTGGTCTGCATTGATCTTCAATCCGGACATCAGTGACGAGAAATTCGAACGGATCATGGATCTGATCGATTACTCCGCAACAAAAGAAGGACAGTTGCTCATCAACATGGGCTTTGAAGGAAAAGATTGGAAATATGATGAAAACAACGAACTCGTTAGCTTGTTGCCAGAAGGAACGGTATTGGAAGATAAATATCCAGCACGTTTCGAAGGTCTGTATCTGCTGGGTGACGACTTCAGTGTTGTAAACCCTGCAATCAAAAAAGATTACCGTGATAGAGCCGTGAAATTGTTCGAAGAAAAAGCAAAACTTGGTACAGAAGGTAAATCCCTTGCAACTTACGATTGGGATGTCAACCTGTACGATTCCAAAGCTAAGAGTCAGGCTTCATTCGACTACCAGAATGAATATGCCAACTTGATCCTCAAAAACGGAGATCTAGAGGCGAACTGGAAAGAATGGGTAAACAGTAAAATGTCCCTGGTTCAACCTTATCTGGATGAGCTAAACGATAAATTCTAGTAATCATTCAGTAATTAATTTTGAACCCGGTGCGCGGTCTCTCCCCGAACGCAGCCGGGTTCTTTATTTCAACAACTTGTAGTGGAGGATACGATCAGATGAATAACGAGCAGTTGTTAGACCTGGTAAAACAGATGACGTTGGAGGAAAAAACAGCTCAGCTTCTTCAGTTGACTGCCAACTTTTATGAAGGAACAAATGTCGAAGGTCAGATCACAGGGCCGATGGAAGAGATGGGGATTACGGAGCAGTCCGTGGATGCCAGTGGGTCCATTCTGGGGTTGTCCGGTGCGCAGGCCATCATTGATGTACAGCAAGCTTATATGAAAAAAAGCCGTTTGGGCATTCCGCTTTTGTTCATGGCTGACGTAGTTCATGGATTCAAAACCATTTTCCCGATTCCACTGGCAATCGGTTGTTCATGGGACACAGAACTGGCTGAGAAAAGTGCTGAAATTGCAGCGCGTGAATCAGCTGTATCCGGTTTGCATGTTACCTTTGCACCGATGGTTGATCTGGTTCGTGACCCGCGCTGGGGTCGTGTGATGGAAACGACAGGAGAAGATCCTTATCTGAACAGTTTATTTGCGGCTGCGTTTGTACGTGGATATCAGGGCGATAGCTTGAAGGATGAGCCAGATCGTCTTGCAGCCTGTGTTAAACACTTTGCGGCGTATGGAGCGGCTGAGGGTGGTCGGGATTACAATACGGTGGACATGTCCGAGCGTAACCTGCGTGAGTACTATTTGCCAGCGTACAAAGCAGCATTGGATGCGGGTGTGGAAATGGTCATGACTTCGTTCAATACGGTTGACGGTATTCCGGCAAGTGGCAATGAGAAGTTAATGCGCGGCATTTTGCGTGACGAGTGGGGCTTTGATGGTGTATTAATCTCGGATTGGGCTTCCATTCGCGAGATGATTGCGCATGGTGCTGCGGAAGATGATCGTGAAGCGGCATATCGTGCCATTCGCGCAGGAGTAGATATGGAGATGATGACACCTTGTTATGTGCATCATTTGCCTGAACTGATTGAGAGTGGTGAAGTGGAAGAGAAGCTAATTGATGAAGCTGTTCTGCGAATTCTGCAACTGAAAGAGAAGCTGGGATTGTTTGATAACCCACTGCGTGCAGCTGATCCTGAACGTGAACGTGAGATTGTATTCTCCAAAGAGCACCGTCAGGTATCGTATGAACTGGCAACAAAATCAGCTGTCCTGTTGAAGAATGATGACAGTGTGCTTCCACTTCAACCTGACGCTAATGTAGCCCTCATTGGTCCTTTTGCACAGAGTCCTGATATTCTGGGCTGGTGGTCCTGTGAAGGGGTTAAAGAAGATGCAGTTAAGTTGGGAACAGCTCTGCAAGAACGCCTGACGGGTGGGAAAGTTCAATTTGCTCAGGGCAGTAATGTTCATACGATTACAGCTGAGCAGATTGCCGAAGCTCTGAAAGTGGCAAGCAAAGCAGACCTGATTGTCCTTGCTCTTGGGGAAGACTCAGAGATGAGTGGAGAAGGTGGCTCGCGCACGGATATTCGTCTGCCGGCAGCCCAACTGGAATTGGTTAAACAGCTCAAAGCAGCGGGAAAACCGATTGCCAGCGTTATTTTCAACGGCCGTCCATTGGATCTGCATGGTGTAATCGATGAATCGGATGCCGTTCTTGAAGCCTGGTTCCCAGGTAGTGAAGGCGGAGCAGCGATCGCAGATGTTCTGACAGGTGTAGTGAATCCATCCGCACGTCTGACGATGTCCTTCCCGCAGTCCGTAGGTCAGATTCCGGTCTATTACAACCATTTCAATACAGGTCGTCCACTGAACCCGGAGAAGACGGAAGAACGTTATGTTTCCAAATACATTGACAGCCCGAATGAACCGTTGCTTCCGTTCGGTTATGGTCTCTCTTATACATCCTTCGCTTATGGTGATCTTGAAGTCTCAAGTAATGAGTTGACTGCAGATGAGTCCCTGAGCATCCAGGTACGTGTTACAAACACGGGTGACCGTGCAGGTGTGGAGACCGTTCAGTTGTACGTTCGTGATGTAACAGGTGAAGTCGTTCGTCCTATGCGTGAGCTGAAAGGATATGTGAAGCTTGCACTGGAGCCAGGCGAGAGTGGTACAGCTACGTTTACTTTAAATGAAGAACAGCTTCGTTATCACCATTCCGACTTAAGCCATCGCAGTGATCGAGGCGAGTTCCATATTCTTGTGGGTGCAAACAGTCGGGATACTCAGAAGAAATCATTCAGACTTGTTTAATCCGGTGAATGAAAAGAGTAATGTGTCAGGCCTTTTGTTATGAAAGGCCTGATGAACATAACAGGGGAGCGAAGAATGTGGTCAGTATCAAGGATATCGCCAAACAGGCGGGAGTTTCCATCTCTACTGTGTCATATGCGCTGAATGGCAGCAACAAAGTGACCGATGAGACGAGTTCCAAAATTTTGGCCATTGCCAAAGAACTGAACTATGTTCCAAATGCCGCAGCAAGAACACTGAAGAAGAGGGAATCCAAAATTCTAGGTGTATTCTTGACCGATTTTAGAGGAGATGTGTATGGAGACTTGCTGAGTGGCATGAAAGCCGTATGTAATGCTCAAGGCTATGACCTGATCGTGTGCAGTGGTAAACAATCCCATCGCATGCTTCCAGAGAGGATGATTGATGGTGCGATCATTCTGGATCATACGTTTGCAAGTGAGGAACTAATGCAGTATGCCGATCGTGGGCACAAAATCGTTGTATTGGACCGTGAGATGGATCATCCCAACATTAATCAGGTTCTGCTGGATAATAAGGCCGGGGCAACACTTGCGATGGAACATCTTATTGAACAGGGACACAAGAAAATCTACGTGGTGACAGGACCGGAAGGTTCGTTTGACTCTGTGCAGCGGTTAAAGGCTGTGAGACAGGTTGCTGAACGTGAAGCCGATGTGGAATGGATTGAGATCACGGGAGATTTTGAAAAGAGTGGTGGAGAAAAAGCCGCAGATCAAATTGCGCAGGTGTATGATGGACCCGCAGCGGTATTCTGCCTCAATGATGAGATGGCTATTGGCTTGTGTGATCGTCTGGCAGACAGTGCACTTGGCGTTGGTCAGGAGATTGATGTCATCGGATTCGACAATATTGAATTGAGCAAATACGTCCAGCCGAGACTGGCAAGCATTGATTATTCCAAGCGCAAGTGGGGATCGCTCGCTGCTGAACAATTGATCAAAATTATTGCTGGAGAACCCGTCGATCATGAACGAATTTATGTCACATTAGTTGAGGGCGGGTCGGTGAGTGGGCCTATTTCGTCTGATTCGGTTATATCTATGCGGAATGACCGGGCGGTTAGCTATTGATCCCGAATACAGCAAGAGACAAGGCTTAGAAGAATCGAATCATTCTTTTAAGCCTTGTCTCTTGCTATTTCGAGGATGAAGCAATAGAAAAAGCCTCTCCGGAGAGAGGCTTGGCCTTTACAAGCCTTTTGTTTTGTCATTGTTGTAGGATGAAGTGAGAATGCCTGTAATGAAGAGAGTCAATACAATTGCAATAATCCAGAATGTCAGTGAAAATGACATGCCCTTCGCACCTCCTGCACAAGCTCATTTTCTTCTATTATAACCATTATAGGTAGAAAAGAAATGCTTCACCCTATTATTTGTAAAATAAAAAGTGTGTGGGCACCGGTCTGAGGCTGCCATCTGAAGGGTTATTCACGACCCGATTATTCAGAATAAGCGAGGATGATCCACCGCCATCCAGATTATAGGCGTCGATCACCCCAAGCTTGTACAACCGCCCTTGCAACTCTTCAAGGGTAGCACCGGAACTTCCGCCCTCATTATATCCGTCAACTACAATAATCAATAACTGATCATCCTTATAATTGCCAATGACTGTACGTGGTGCTCGTTTTGGTGATACTTTCCATTTGTCGGGAATTGCGGTTTTACGTCCATTCTGTAACAGCACGGGTACAAACGTAGCCCCAAATTGTGGTTGCAGGCGATCCAGTGAGTTTTTGTCAAAGAACTTGCCTCCAACCAGTTTGCCGGCATCATTAAGTCCTACAAAAAACAGATCTTTGAAACTGGCCTGGAAACCGTTCACGTATTTCCCGTCCATGACGGTTGTGCTAAGTGGATAACGTTTGCCGCCACTGTCAGCAAATCCACCTGCGTTAATCCCGGCAATTGCGCCGTTACGCTTCACAGCCTGCATGGTCGTCTCAGAACGCCCAGGTTCACTGTCTAGAGCCATCTGCATGGCCGTAGGGTCTTTTAACTTGATCTTCATGGCATAGCCCTTATAGCTGCCAGGATTCACTCTGTACATTTCAATCGTTAGCCGGTCACTGTCTACCCGTTCAAATGGAACGCCAAGCTTGGATGAAATCCGTTTGTTGTAGATCGTTTCCGGACGATCCGCTTGGGCGGAAGCCTTCTGCACAAGTGTAGACATCGTACTTGTTGTTTTATTATAGAGCTGTGTCGTTCTTTTAATAGAAGAAGAAGTCTGGACAGCAGCATCTTTTGCCCCCGCAAGCTCTTGGCTAATTGCTTGGGTCCGGGGTGTAATCGTATCCTCTGACAGTTCGGTAGGCATCAAACCTCCGGGTTCAAGTGGAGGACGAAGCAGCAGCAGGCATAATATCAATCCAACAAAAGGAGCGAGTGCAAGCATAAAAAAACGATTAACCTGTTTGACGGGTGTAATCATTTGAGCAGGTCCATCTTTTTCTGGAGTGTCTCCAGTTGTTTTTTGACTTCGCTCAGCTGGGTATACAGTTTGTTGCTGTTATCCGTTTTGTCACTTGCATTATCCTTGGTGAAAGTCAGCAATTCATTGAAGGATTGAACCTGTCCCTGCAGGTCTTCTACTTCCTTAGATATCGTTGTTAGCTGATTTTCGTAGTCGGTTTTTAGCGCTGCAATCTGCTGCTGATTATGGGCTTGAAGCTGGTTAATCATCTGTTGTTGGAGATGGTTACTATAATAGTAGGTTCCAACGACTCCTAGTGCAATGAGGACAATCCACATTACCAGAAACAGCTTGATTGAAGATCCAGCCTTGCCTTTGGCGCTCCGGGTGTGATGGATGTCAGAGGACGGGGCAGATGGTTTCATATCATCACTCCTGGTCATTAATAGGTACAAAAAAATTTCCAGTCCTCATTCTATCATGCCCCTATTGATTACGCAAAAATGAAATTCTTTACTTAATAGAGTAAAAAGAGATTGCATCGGAAGGAAGTCCTAGGATACAATTTCTTATAGATGCAATAAGTAGGAACTTTGGGCAGGTTTTTCGACTTTTTTAGATAGAAATGCAGGAAATTTATACTATATTTTGACCTTTCCGGGGATGGGAAGATGGACGTCATGGTGTTTTTATAACAAAATACAGTGAAAATAGAGCTTTTTTATCGGCTGCCTCCTGTATTTTTCTGTTTTTCGACATAATCCGACCTATGCTTCTTCTATACTCGGACTGTCGCATAGACAATGGAAATATCATGATAGAAGCTAGAAGTTATTTGTCCAATACATAACAGGGGGAACAACAATGAAAAAAGTATGGCAGGTGGTCATCATAGATATCCACCCCACCAGCATGCTCGGTACAAAATTGATTTTGGAAGAGCAGCAAGATCTGACGGTACGTGGCATGACTTCGACCGGAACAGAAGGGCTCGATCTGGTGAATATTCACCAGCCTGATCTGATTCTCATGGATTATCGTCTTCCAGAGGGCCAGGCAGATCAATATATTGCCCAGATGAAGAATCTGTCAGCTCACAGTCACATCATCATTTTGACGGATGAAGACAATGTGAAGCTGTTTCGTCATCTGATGAGCCTTGGTGCAAGCGGCATGTTATCCAAACAGGCTTCCCCTAGCCAGCTGATTCATCTGATCTCTGGATTACGTGAGGGCCATGTGTCCATTCCATTGTCGTGGTTAAACAGTGCGGAGTGGGCGCAACCTGTGGAGTCTCCGACAGAAGCACGTGTCATTGAATTAACAGAAACCGAAACTTTTATCATGGAAAGAATTGTTCAGGGTGTAACCTATGATAAAATAGCGAATGAGATCAACGTTAGCAGACGTTCCATTGATAATTACCTGCGTAAAATATACGTGAAGCTGGAAGTAAGCAGTAGAGCACAGGCCATTGAACGTTATGCCTTGCATGCAAGACAAGTGAAGACGGGATCCTGACGAAACAGGTTGGTTCTTCCCATGATCACAACAGTTCTGTATGCATCCGGTCATATTCGATGGCGCGCAGGAATAGGTTGTAGGGCTGCGGACTGCGAGTACAGTTTCGGAATAGGGACGAAAGGGGAACGGATCGATGAAATATTTCTTTGCTTCCCGTACCAACAGGCTTTTGTCATCACCACTGAGGGATATACGTGAGATGTCTGGCAGGGATTATTTCATTTCTCTGGCAGAAGAATTGCCTGCTGAGGAGTTGTTTCCTTTCAAATTGTTGGAAGAAGCAGCCGTGTCTGTCTTTAGTTCAGGCCCCTCTGCATTGCAATATGGAGAGCCAGCAGGCTACACACCCCTAAGAGAGTGGTTGAACAAAGACTGGAATGCACGCAAAGGCATACGAACGGTACCCGAGCAGATTCTGTTGACCACTGGTACCCAGCAGGCCATCGATCTGGTGATGCGTCTATTGCTTGAGCCAGGAGATTCTGTACTGGTTGAACATCCCACATCTCCAGGCTGTCTTGAGGTATTGGAGATGCAAGGAGCCAAGATTGTGCCCGTAATGGGTGATCGGGACGGCATACTGCCAGACCTTTTGGAGCAACACATGCAGCAGGTTAGACCGAAGCTGCTTTTTGCTGCACCCAGTTTCTCGAATCCGACCGGTGCTTTGTGGAGTATGGAGCGGCGGGAGGCTGTCCTTGAGCTGTGTTCGCGCTATGGTGTACTGCTTGTGGAAGATGATTCTTACGGAGAGCTCCATTTCGATGGCCTTGAGCCAACGGAATTCTATCGTAAATATCCTTCACTCTTTGCACTGGATACTGCCGATCAGGGTGGACATGTTCTCTACATTGGTTCATTCAGCAAAACAGTAGCGCCCGCTCTTCGAACCGGATGGGCTGCTGGACATCCTGCGCTGATTCAGGCAATGGCCTCGGTTAAACGAATTGCAGATGGTCAGTCCAGTCCGATGAATCAGCGGCTGTTGTATCAATTGCTTGCCCATTCCCCTTTTCGTTGGAGTGATCACCTATCCATGTTGAATAGGGAGTATAAGACAAGACTCAAACTGATGCTTGAACTGTTGAAGAGACCGGGCTGGAAAGGGTGTCAGTACAACATCCCTCAGGGCGGAATGTATCTGTGGGTACAGTTGCCTGAAGGTTTGGATAGTGGCGCTCTGCTTAAGGCGGCTTTGCCCAAAGGTGTATCTTTTCTTCCTGGATCGCTATGCTCCACAGGTGTACAGGATCAACGTTACATTCGATTGAACTTTAGCCATCCAGGCCGGGATGAATTGCTGCTTGGCATGAACCTGATCAGTGAAGCCATTTCCGAATTTACGGCTCGTAGCTAAGTCAGATCAACAAATAGATTGTAGCAAAAATTAAAATTGGTCCATGACCAAAGTGATTACGTTATTGCATCCACTAACATTTTTATATATAATATGTATTAATGAGTTGTTGGTTTCTTTATATAAGCTACAATGGTGGCCAGTTCAGAAAAAGCACTCATATATTTTATTTAACGGGGGAAAATTCAACATGTCTAATATTTTATTCGTAAAAGCAAATGACCGTCCTGCAGATCAAGCAGTCAGCGTTAAATTGTACGATGCATTCTTGAGCGCATACAAAGAGTCCCACCCAGGTGACACAGTTACTGAGCTGGATCTCTACAATACAGATATTCCTTACTATGGCAACACTGTAATTACAGGTGGCTATAAAGCAGCAAACGGCATTGAAGCAACTGCTGAAGAGCAAAAAGCTGCAGCGCTTGCTGCACAACTGCAAGATCAATTTTTGGCAGCAGACAAAGTGGTATTTGCATTCCCACTCTGGAACTTCACTGTTCCTGCTCCACTGGTAAACTACATCTCCTACCTGAGCCAAGCTGGTAAAATGTTTAAATACACAGCTGAAGGCCCTGTAGGTCTCGTAGGCGACAAAAAAGTGGCATTGCTGAACGCACGTGGTGGCGTTTATTCCGTAGAGCCAATGGCTTCTGTTGAAATGTCTGTTAAATATGTAACTAACGTATTGGCTTTCTGGGGCATTCAAAACCCTGAATTGGTTATCGTTGAAGGACATAACGCTTCTGCAGATCGTGCTGAAGAAATCGTTACTGCAGGTCTGAAATTGGCTTCCGAAGTAGCAGTAAAATTCTAATAACAATCTTCTATATAGAACACATCAAAACACCTGTAGTCTCCAGTGGAGATTACAGGTGTTTTTTTTGCATTCTCATTTTTTTCACATCCGTTACTTCAGATGATTCGGTTCAGATCTTGCCTGTATTTTTTAAGTAAAACTCCGCTGCTTCAGCGATGTGTGCAAGGTCGTCCTTATTATCACCAGATACAGAATACGTTACATCGAGTTCATTAATGGTTCGTTCAATCATATCATTATCCTCAAGCATGTGTGCATGCTCGGTTAACGCCTGTACTCCCTTAATTGTCAGAATATACTTTCCGCGGGAGAGGCGTTCAAACCAGCCATAATAATTTTTTTGCAGAATCGCCGCTGCAGAACCTACACCTGTCTGTCTGGCAAGATTGGCAGGAGAGGCTTCTCCGTTCGTCCGTAGAGCGGATGCGACGCGTAAGGCCTTCTCACGATATGCGGTGACCAGCTGTCTGCGTGTACTGCCTCCCGTATTGTAGTCTCCGCTGCGTTCATCGAATTCCTTAAGCAAACGTTTCCGCCGAATACCGCTTTTGCGGGTAACTTGATTGTGGCTAGTGAGGGCCGTCTGGGCAGATGGTTCGCACAGTACATCAATCAGGGGAGCTTTGGTTTTGTAAAATGTGACAGTCAGCAGCCCCAGACCGAGTTGTGTGCATAGTGCGGTCAGTTCGCTCCAGCGTTGGTTCACAGCTCCGCGTTTGCTGCGATTACGTTCGACGGCCAGATACACAAACGGGCTAAGCTTCAATCGCTGCATGCCCTGCAACAACAGGGAGAGGTTAAATGTTTTTTTCATTTCCACAATGAGTGGTTCGTTCTGGTCCGATCTGACCCCTACGAGGTCACAATGTCTGACTTCCGCCTTGACGTCGAAGCCACGCTGCTCGAAGAAAGCCTTCACAGGCGAATATAATTCTGTTTCGTATTTCACTGCCATCGTCCGTGCTCCTTTCCAGAAGTGGCCTGTCTCTGACCATGTGTTGTCCGGTGTCCTGAATTTAGAACCCTCATTATATCATATTCGTTCTTTTTTTTCTGAAGGCACAAGATGTCTGATAGAACAGGGAAAAGCCAAAATTCGAAGCAGTTGATTGAAAAAAAGAGGTCAACTTATCCGAATTGCCGCATAGGTATGTAATACACTTTTCACAACAAAACAAGACGTTTGGACAGAGGGTGGCGGGACTACACAGGACCGCAAGATTGGTATTCAAGCAGGAGCCGCAATTCTATTGATTTCTTCATACCATTCGGAATGGTTGACAATCACACTAAAGGAGCCATGGGAGGTACCAAGCATGAATATTTTTGAACGCGTTGCGGAACATCGGGCAGAGAGTGACCGTTTGACATGGAACGGAACATTTGAAGATTATATTGCACTGCTGAGAGAGGACCCGACTCCGGCAATGACGGCTCACGCCAGAGTGTATGAGATGATTGAATCGTTTGGGGTGGAAGAAGTAGGTGGGCATAAGCGGTACAAGTTTTTTGAACAGGAGATCTTTGGACTGGATCGTTCGATTGAAAAGTTGGTTGAAGAATACTTCCACTCGGCAGCACGTCGTCTGGATGTACGTAAACGGATCTTGCTCCTGATGGGTCCCGTAAGTGGAGGGAAATCGACGCTGGTGACGCTGCTGAAGCGGGGGCTTGAACAGTTCTCGCGGACAGAGAAAGGTGCCATATACGCCATTGATGGATGCCCGATGCATGAGGAACCGCTGCATCTGATTCCACTGGAGCTTCGTCCTGAAGTGGAAAAGGAAATTGGAGTCCGTATTGAGGGTAACCTTTGCCCATCCTGCCAGATGAGACTCCGTACCGAATATGGTGGTGATATCAGCAAGGTGCCGGTGGAACGGGTCATTGTTTCCGAAGATAATCGGGTGGGGATAGGAACGTTCAGTCCATCCGATCCGAAATCACAGGATATTGCCGATCTGACGGGTAGTATCGACTTCTCCACCATTACCGAGTTTGGTTCCGAATCCGATCCACGTGCCTATCGTTTTGATGGGGAGTTGAACAAGGCGAACCGTGGGTTGATGGAGTTCCAGGAGATGTTGAAATGTGATGAGAAATTCCTGTGGAATCTCCTGTCGCTCACGCAGGAAGGGAACTTCAAAGCTGGACGCTTCGCCTTAATCAGTGCGGATGAAATGATTGTGGCGCATACAAATGAATCAGAGTATAAATCTTTTATCTCCAACAAGAAGAATGAGGCACTGCAATCCCGGATGATTGTCATGCCGATTCCGTACAATCTGAAAGTGTCCGAGGAAGAGAAAATCTATGCCAAGCTCATTCAGCAAAGTGACATGAAGCATGTTCATATTGCACCGCATGCACTGCGGACTGCAGCCATTTTTTCCATACTTACCCGCTTGAAGGAAACGAAGAAACAAGGCATGGATCTCGTTAAAAAGATGCGCATGTATGATGGTGAAGAAGTGGAAGGATACAAAGAAGCCGATCTGCGCGAGATGCAAAATGAGTATTTGGATGAAGGGATGTCCGGCATTGATCCACGGTATGTCATTAACCGGATCTCAAGTGCTTTGATCAAGCAAAATCTTCAGTGCATTAACGCGTTGGACATTCTGCGGGCGATCAAAGACGGTCTGGACCAACATGCCTCGATTACAAAGGAAGAGCGGGAGCGTTATCTGAACTTCATTGCTCTTGCACGTAAGGAGTATGATGAACTGGCCAAGAAGGAAGTGCAGAAAGCATTTGTGTACTCATTCGAGGAATCCGCAAGAACGTTATTCGAGAATTACCTCGATAACATTGAAGCATTCTGCAACTGGTCCAAGATTCGTGACCCGCTCACGGATGAAGAGATGGACCCGGATGAGCGTCTAATGCGATCCATTGAGGAACAGATCGGGATCTCCGAGAATGCAAAGAAAGCGTTCAGAGAAGAGATTCTGATCCGAATCTCGGCATACTCCCGCAAGGAGCGCAAGTTCGAATACAGCAGCCATGACCGTTTGCGTGAAGCGATTGAGAAGAAGTTGTTCACCGATCTGAAAGACATCGTCAAGATCACAACCTCAACCAAAACACCGGATGCAACCCAATTGAAACGTATGAATGAAGTCATTAAACGCTTAATTGAGGAACATGGATACACCGCAGCCAGCGCGAATGAACTGTTACGTTATGTGGGCAGTCTGCTTAACCGCTAATCGGCAACGAACCATTCCGGATCAGGCTCCTGATGCCTGTTGTGAGGCTCCTTCACAGCAGGGTCAGGGCCTTTTTAATTACATGAAGGTCATATTAATCTAAAAAAGCTGACAAATAAGGTTAATTTTAAAGAGAATTAGTTCTAATGGTATATGTATATTTAGGTATTTTAGTCTATAATCAATACATATATTTACAATTTAAAGTAATTTAGTGTTTATTAAGGAGCTGACTGAACCAGATATGAGCAGTATTTCCGCAACAAGACAGAAGCAACTTGATTACATGGGATTAACCGCAGGGGATCTAAAACTGCTTGCCGATCATCGGCCTGTTTTTAAAAAAGTCGTTAATGAAGTGGTAGATCATTTCTACAATCATGTGGGAAATTATCCTGAATTGGTAGATCTGATCGCAAGATTCTCTACCATTGATCGTCTAAAAGAAACACAGAAGATGTACTGGTTATCGATGACCGATGGAATCGTGGACGACGCATATATTGAGCAACGGATTGCAATTGGGCTTGTGCATTCCCGTATTGGCCTGTCCGAAGATTATTATCTGGGTACCTATATGGTATACCTAGATATTGCAACGAGCATATTCCAACAGGTTATCCCTGATTCCTGGCATCTTGTCATTCAGGCGCTCAGCAAAATGTTTAATCTGGATTCACAGCTTGTCCTTGAAGCCTATGAGAAGAAAGAAAAAGAAAAGTTACATCAGCTTGCCGATGACCAACAACATACGTTGCAGGCGATTACGCAGATTACCCAAGAGCTTACAGGCATGATTAGTGAATTAAATGAGAGTGCAATGGCTATATCGAGTGTAGCCAAAGAAACAGCGGCTTCTCAGGATCAGGCTCAAATTCTGCTCACGGAATTAACAGGGGAGATCCAGCAGATCGGAAAAATGGGTGAACTCATTCGCGAGATATCGGATCAGAGTCATCTTGTCGGTCTGAATGCAGCGATTGAAGCTGCTCATGCAGGAGAGTTCGGACGTGGCTTCGAAGTGGTTGCCAGTGAGGTGCGCAAGCTTGCAGCCAGTTCTCGGGACGCCCAGGGTAAAATTCAGTCTAATCTGGAGCAGATCATGAAGAAACTGAGCAGTGTGCAGCAGGAGTCAGATCATACCTCTCGCGGAGCACGTAGCCAAGCTTCACGCTCAGCTGAACTCGCTGTATTTGCAACAACAATGGAGAAACTGTCTCTGGATTTGAAGAATCTGGAACAGCAGGAATAGAGCTTAAAAGCATTAGGAACCTTCCATACCGTTTCAGGCTGTTTTAAGCTATAATGGGTAGACAAACCTGCCGATGTTATAGAAAAGCAGCCGGAGACAGGGGATTTGAAAGAGGTTGAGGTGATCAGATGGCTTCTATCCATGATGTAGCCAAGGAAGCGGGAGTATCTGTTGCAACCGTTTCCAAAGTGATAAACGATTATCCTGATGTAAGTGAAAAAACACGCAAAAAAGTCAATATAGCCATCGAATTATTGAAATATCAACCCAATGTGGTCGCACGTGGACTTGTCAAACGCCGTTCATGGACGGTGGGAGTGCTGTTAACGGTTCCGTTTACGAACCCTTTTGTGTCGGAGTTGCTGGAAGGGATCAAAACAGCGCTGGAGAACAGTGGATATGATCTGGTCCGGTTGTCTACTCGATTCGATGATCCGGCGTACTCGTTCATCAAACATTGCCGTAGTCGTAATGTGGATGGGGTTGTGGTATTCGGGGAAGGCAGAGAAAACGCGAGTATTCAGGAACTGGTGGATGCAGAGATTCCAACGATGTTTATCGATACGGACATGTTGGGCAAGCGTGCCGGTTACATTACTACGGATAACGCGAACGGGATCTCGATGGGTGTCAAACATCTGCATGAGCTTGGGCACCGCAAAATTGCCTATATCTCAGGGACACTTGGACCTGCCGTAGCCAATCTGCGATTGGAAGGATATCGGGAAGGGCTGCGAGAATGCGGCATCCCGTATTCTACGGTATATCTGGAGATCTGCGATTATTCCTTCGACGGAGGAAGCAAGGCTGCCCGGCGATTGCTGGCACTTCAGGATCAACCAACGGGAATTGTCTGTGCATCAGACATGTCTGCGTTTGGTGCGATTCATGAAATTGAAAAGCATGGACTGAGTGTACCAGAAGATATCTCGGTTGTCGGGTTCGATAACACGTATTATGCTGAGGTATTCAAACCGGGGTTGACCACGGTGAATCAGAATATCTATTCCATCGGCATTAAGTCCATCGAATATCTGATTGCCATGATCGAGAATCCATCTTATTCTCCTCCTGTGGTGACGGAACCTTCCAATCTGGTCATTCGTCAGACGACAGCACCCTTAAAAGCCTAAATAGTAAAGATGTTTACACGAAGCACAGCTAATAAGCTGTGCTTTTTGCCGTTCTATATCTCATTTGGAAACATATGGTTTATGGAGTGGTGCAAGTCCTATAGTTTAACGGGTAAACAAAGTTCGCTGGCAATCGTATAATGAAAGTGCTTTCAATTTCTATTGAATAACGTCTATCCAATCCTGCACAACGATCTTGTAAAGGGCTGGCGCATGACAGAACAAAGGTTACTCTTCACAACCAACCAACAAGGAGGAGATCGGATGCATTTGAGAAAATGGTGGAGCTTGTGCTTGTCGGCTGTATTGATCTTCAGTTTGTTCCCAAGTGTGGGAACAGGAGGGGCACGTGTTTCGGCAGCGGACGTTAAGACTAGCGATGATGAAGTGCTGTTCGAGGCTAATTTTGAAGATGGTGTATTGGGACAATGGCGTCCACGTGCGAGTGAAAAGCTAGATATCGTAACGCAAGTAGGTCACGACAGTACACGCAGCCTGAGAACCTCTTCACGTACCGAAACGTTCCATGGACCCTTAATTGAAGTAATAGACCATGTACAAAAGGGCAGCACGGTTCATATTTCGTTTTGGGCCATGTACGATGAAGGACCGGACAGTCAGGTCATTAACGGTTCGCTTGAGAAAGAGTACAATAACGATGCTTCAAGTCGTGAATATGCTACGTTTGCCTCTGCAACTCTGAACAAGGGACAGTGGAAAAAAATCGAGGCAGATGTGGTGATCCCTGGCGAAAATAGCGGCATCACTGGATTCCGCATGTATGCAGAGACACCTTGGAAGACGTCAGCGGAAGTGACGCCGGCGGATACAATTACATTTTACGTGGATGATGTTCTGATTACGGAAGCCGAAAAAATTGAAATAGAGCCAAACATTCCGAATCTAGTGGATGTTGTGGGACAACACTATGCAATGGGAGCGGCAATCGACCAGTCTGCACTGGATGCAGAAGATCCACATTCCCAGTTGTTAACGAAACATTTTAATAGTATTACAGCGGGCAATTTTATGAAAATGGATGCGATGCAACCAAAGGAAGGGCAGTTTGTCTGGTCAGAGGCGGATCGTCTGGTGAACTTCGCCGCAGCAAATGACATGGAGGTAAGAGGTCATACACTGTTATGGCATAGTCAGGTGCCGGACTGGTTCTTTACCGATCCGAACGATGCTTCAAAACCTGCCACGCGGGAACAGTTGCTTGCACGGATGAAAACTCATATTCAGACCATCGTGACTCGTTACAAAGGAAAGGTTCATACATGGGATGTCGTCAATGAAGTCATCTCAGACGGAGGCGGCTTGCGGAATGGGGCCAGTAATTCCAAGTGGAAAGATATTATTGGGGATGTGGATGGCGACGGAGATGACAGTGATTACATTGAGCTGGCTTTCCGATATGCACGCGAGGCTGACCCTGATGCGGTATTGGTGATTAATGACTATGGAATGGAGGGCAATGGAAACAAGCTGAATGATATGGTGAAGCTTGTAGAGAAGCTGCTTGCTAAAGGAACACCGATTGATGCGGTTGGATTCCAGATGCATGTATCCATGTACGGACCGGATGTAAAGCTCATTCGTGAGGCTTTTGAGAAAGTGATCGCTCTTGGTGTGAATGTACAGGTTACAGAGCTGGACGTTTCGATCTATTCAAGTAATTCTGAACTGGAGATGCCTGTCACAGATGAATTAATGCTGCAACAGGCTTATCGTTATCGTGAACTGTTCGACCTGTTCGACGAGTTAGGAAAACGCGGTGTAATGGACAGTGTTACGGTCTGGGGACTTGCGGATGATGGTACATGGCTTGACAATCATCCAGTCAAAGGACGCAAAGATGCACCGTTGCTGTTTGATCGTAAATTGAAAGCGAAACCGGCCTATTGGGCACTGGTGGATGCTACCACTCTTCCGATCTATCGTAATGAATGGACAGCACTTAAGGCCAGCCCTTCTTTCCCGAATCACAAAGGACAGGAAGATATTCTTTGGGGTGCTGTGAAAGGACTTGAAATTAATCATCTGGCAGATGGTACATCTGCTGTTACGGGTGAGGCTCGTATGATGTGGGATGCCAAAAAGGTGAATTTACGAGTGGAAGTGAAGGATACCACACGTCGCAAAGGGGATCAGGTGCAGGTTTTCCTCGCGGAAGAAGTCAAGGGGACAGGCGCTGCAACTTCTGAAGCTGATCTGTCTGCCAAGAAGAAAAATCCGTCGTCTGCAAATGGTCAATATACATTTAAACGGGATGGCGGTAAAGGCAAAGATAAAAATACTTACAACGTACAGGAGACAAAAACCGGGTATGTTGTATACGCATCACTGCCTATGTCAGCTGCTTTACTTACCGAAGGCCAGGTCTTGTCTCTGGATTTTCGGATTACGGATGAACATGCTGCTGGAAAGACAGCGACCATTGTTTGGAATGATATTTCCAATCAGCAGCCCGACAAACCAGCCAACCGGGGCAAACTGAAGCTCGGTTCTGTCTTGAAACAAACCAAGGTCACTTATGGCAAACCTGTCATTGATGCAAAAAAGGATAACGTCTGGAAAAAGGCTGCATCTGTTAAAACGGATGTCTGGGTGGTCGGAAACTCCGGTGCAACGGCAACTGCACAGCTGTTATGGGATGAGAAATACCTGTACGTATTGGCAGATGTGACGGATCCTTTGCGAAGCAAATTAAGTTCTAATGCACATGAGCAGGATTCGATTGAGATTTTTATCGACCCGAGCAAAGATCAGACAACATTCTATCAGGAGGATGACGCCCAGTACCGGGTCAATTTTGATAATGAGGCTTCTTTTGGAGGAAATGCACGTAAAGAAAGCTTCAAATCAGCTACTCGATTAACAAGCGGAGGGTATACAGTTGAAGTGGCAATCCCACTAGATAGCGTTCGTGCTGAAGGCCAAAGATGGATTGGATTTGATCTGCAAGTTAATGATGATGGCGCGGGGGATGGCAAGCGAAGCAGTGTGTCCATCTGGAGTGATTCATCAGGTAATTCTTATCAAGATACTTCCGGTTTTGGCAGTCTGTTACTGACTCGCAAATAGAATATTCAGTTGTAAATTAGAATATGAGAATGTTAGCTATTCGACATCGTATATCTGGAAATAAGTGTTGATTTTAAAGGCTGGGACGTTTAGACTATATACATTCAAATAAACGGGTTCCAATGTATGACAACGGCTTCAACTAAGTCTGTGGTCACGAGTCAAATGATGCGGAGGGAGTGCCTGTCATCCAGACAGCGCACTCGCTTCTTTTTTACATTTTTGCATACATACAAGGCATTTCCCGGTTGAAAGGACAGAGTGAGTGGAGCACCTACATGGTACGTACAACTTAGAACTTGTTATTTTATCCTATATTATTGCATCGTTAGCTTCATACGCAGCCCTCGACCTTGCAGGCCGTGTAAGTCAGGCCAGCGGGATGGCGCGAAATGTATGGCTTACCTGCGGAGCAGTCTCGATGGGGTTGGGAATCTGGTCCATGCATTTCGTAGGTATGCTGGCTTTTGTTCTGCCTACGCAAGTCTCCTATTCCACCGGTAAGGTTGTTTTATCTGTTCTACTTGCTATTGTCGCATCGGGGGTGGCCTTGAACATTGCGGGTAGACAATCCGGCAGGATAAGCAAGCTCATGATTGCTGGAGTGCTGATGACAGCGGGGATCAGCTCGATGCATTATGTGGGAATGGCAGCGATGTCAACTCCGGTTACGTATGAACCAGGCAGAGTGGTGTTATCCATTCTGATTGCAGCGCTTGCTTCCTTTGCAGCATTGTGGCTTATGTTTTTCTTCCGTTATCATCAATCAAGACATACCTGGGTTTACAAGATGGGCAGCGGTCTCATTATGGGTATTGGAATCTCTGGCATGCATTATACCGGGATGTCAGCCGCACATTTCCATCACTCACATGGCTCGATGGCAAGTTCAGGTATGCAGATTGAGCCAGGCATTCTCGCCTACTTGATCGCATCGGGCACATTTATTGCTTTGGGCTTGACGTTGTTTGGCATATTTATCAATCAGCGAATGTCACAGAAAGATCGGCGGATTCATGAGAATGAGCAATGGTATCAGGCCCTGTATCATAACCATTCGGATGCTATTATTTCAGTGAATAAGGAAGGTATTGTCAAAGGGATTAATGCTGCTGTAACAACAATCACCGGATATCCTGAAAAAGGGGTCATGGATCGTTCCATTGATGAGATCGCTCAGCAAATCGATATAGAGTGGATAAGTGAATTTGATTCCATCGATTGGAATGATCATGGGCTGGAGCAGGCGCACTACATGGCCAAAATGAGAGACGTGCAGGGTGAACTTCTGGACCTTAGTATTGTTGTAGTTCCTGTTGTCATTGATGACAGACATGTGGGAAGTCACATTTTGATCAAAGACGTTACGGAGGAGAAACAGGCTCAGGAGAAGATTCGTCACCAAGCTTTGCATGATCCGTTGACGGGGTTGCCCAATCGGCGCAAGTTGGATGATGTGCTGGCTTGTACGATTCACGATTCAGCAGAAAAAGGGAATTCTTTTGCCGTTATGGTGATGGATATAGATCGTTTCAAGATGATTAATGACTCGCTGGGACATTCCATTGGAGATGTATTTCTAAGAGAAGTCAGCAGCCGGATCATGAAAGCCATAGAAGCTTCTGATCCCTTGGCTATGGAGAATGTCATGCTGGCCCGGATGGGCGGTGACGAGTTCACACTCGTTGTGACCCAGGATCAAGCGACAGAAGTAAGAGTGGCAGAACTTGCAAAACAGATTGTTGAAGCCATTCAGTTACCTTATCGACTGAAGGAAAATGATTTTTATGTGACCGCCAGCATTGGGATTGCGATGTATCCGGATCATGGAGTGGGCGTGGATGCTTTGCTGAAACATGCGGACTCCGCCATGTATGAAGTGAAGAAAAACGGCAAAAATGGCTTCCAATTCTACACTGCCCAACTGGATTCCGAACTATATGAACGCATTGAGCTGGAGGGTTATCTTCGTAAAGCTTTGGAACGCGATGAGATGGTCCTATACTATCAACCACAGATTCGTACCGAGGATAGCCGCATGATTGGTGTGGAGGCTCTTATTCGTTGGAATCATCCACTCAAAGGTCTGCTCGCACCCAATGTGTTTATCCCGCTTGCAGAAGAGACAGGCATGATCTATGAGATTGGCAACTGGACGCTGCGGGAAGCTTGCAGACAGATGAAGCTCTGGCACGCCAGTGGCGGACCGCTCATTCCGGTATCGGTTAACTTGTCCAGCCAGCAGTTCCACCAATCCAACTTGGTAGAACAGGTCAAGAACGCACTCTTAGAGACAGGGCTTGAGTCCCGATATCTGGAGCTGGAAATAACAGAGAGCATGATGATGGATGCAACGGTATCTACGGCGATTCTGAATGAACTGACAGCACTGGGTGTCAAGATCAGCTTGGATGATTTCGGTACGGGATACAGTTCACTGAGTTATCTGAAGCATTTCCCGATTCACAAGCTCAAGATTGATCGTTCATTCGTGACGGACATTACAGAGAGTCACAGTGATCAAGCCATTGTGGCGACCATTATATCGATGGCACAGAATCTCAAGATGGAAGTCATTGCGGAAGGCATTGAGACGAAAGGCCAACTGGATATTCTGATGCAGAATGATTGCCGGGAGATACAGGGGTATTATTTCAGTCGTCCACTGCCAGCAAGTGAAGTGGAGCATGATTTTTTTGTGCCGCTGCGATTGCAGGGTAATGGTGCACCACTGGTATAATCAGAGTGAACATTTCAATTAAAGGATCTTACAGTTTAGCTGAAGTATATCTTAAACGGCAAATCCCCAATCACGTATAGGGAACTTGCCGTTTTAGTTTTTAGAGCAGTTTGTAAGGGGAATGATTAGAAAAGAGGGAGTTAAAACCTGGTATATTTTATATGATTGATATTATTGGTAATCCTAAAATTGATGGCTGAGATGCAACATGGTTGTATGCTATAATTCAGGTAAAAGTTCTATTTAGCAGTTTAGCAATATCATTGAAGGAGGTTGTGAGGATGAATTTTAGTCTTAAAGCTCCTGATGGGACCGTCATTGAATCCTATGAGAAGGATCATAAGGAATTCATTCGTATTGCTGGTCTGGAATATGAAATCTATAACCCGGTGGATGAGCTAGACTCCGATCCGGAGATACGGCAAATGATTGAAGCTTCTGAGAAAGACATAAAACAAGGCAAGCTGTATTCAACAGATGACTTGATTGAACTGGTGAAGCGTGGTGAGCTGTAATTGATGGTTCAATGGACCGCCACGGCAATGAACCGACTTCGCCAGATCAAAAGCGAACATTTTAAAGATCAAGAAACGATGGAATACAAAATTAATCTCATTCGCCGTGTTGAAGAGAAGATTGTTACTATGGGAACAATGCTGCCGTCTCGTGAGTACCGCAACACGTACTACTGTTTTGTGGATCGATACGTTGTATCTTACAAGCTGTTGGACAACGGTGAGGGATATGTAATCACTTCTTTTAAGCATGGTGCAATGAAACGTAATTTTAAATATTAATTTTATAAATGCCAAGCGGCAAGTTCCTGTGTATGTCGGGAACTTGCCGCTTTTTTAGGTCTTATCTTTTATTAATCACTAATCTCACTCATGATAAGAGCATTTATATTTTAGTTTCAAATAGGATAATTTACAACCTCACAAAAACTTGCGGTGGTGTTTCTTACCATCATACGTAAACCAGATTGGTTTATCCTCGACACGTGTCTCCACATGTACGGTACGTCCCCAGAGGCGATACAGATAAGGCAGGGTGCGTTCCATATATTTCAGATCCAGCTCGATGCCCTCATATTGGTGTTTGAGCACGAGTTCACCGGTCCGAAGATAGTCAGCATCTTGCACGACTAAGTAAGGGGAGCCCCCGTTGACACGTGAAAATACGAGCTGATCCCGTATGTTCTCCCAAGACTTGTCGGTGATTTTCCAGTCCGGCCCTTTTTTCTCAAATACGTAGAGGTCGAGATCCTCGGTTAATTGTTTGGTCATGTAATTGCGGATAAAGGAGGTATCGGAATCGAATTCACGCACCTCGAACATTTTGGCGCGACCTTGCCCTGGTTTGCGGCCCCAACGTTCCTGTTCTTCACGGGTTGGGTTATCCCAGCGCCGTTCAATATCCTCGAAAATCTTCAGTCCCAAATAATACGGATTCAGACTTTGTTTCGATGGCTGCACCACGGAGGAGTTGAGTTTCGCAAATTCGATCGTATCCTCACTGTTCAGATCGAGTTCACGGATAATGCGTTGATGCCAGTAGGAGGCCCAGCCTTCGTTCATGATTTTGGTTTCCATCTGTGGCCAGAAATATAACATCTCTTCACGCATCATACTCATGATATCCCGCTGCCAGTCGGTCAACACTTCCGAGAATTCCTGAATAAACCACATGACATCCTTCTCCGGTTCAGGCGGAAAGTGATGGACCTGAATACCTTCGGCGGGTGCTTCTTCCGTCTGCACATCATCAAGCGACCATAGATCATCATAGCGACCTTCCGGCCGGGGTGCTTTCTCACCGCGCTGCTCCCGCATTTTCATTTCCATGTAGCGTTGTTTGTCCAAATGGCGGGGTTTAATGAGTTGTGGGTCCACATGTTCCTGAATCGCGATCACGGCATCGATAAATGCTTCAACGGCTTCCGTTCCGTACTCCATCTCATAATTGCTGATCCGATCCGCCGTAGCAGCCATGCTTTCGACCATATTACGGTTGGATTTGGAGAAGCGGGCATTGTTTTTGAAAAAATCGCAGTGTGCCAATACGTGGGCTACGATCAATTTGTTCTGAATCAGGGAATTGCCATCCAGCAGGAAGGCATAACAAGGGTTGGAGTTGATGACAAGCTCATAAATTTTGCTGAGTCCAAAATCGTATTGCATTTTCATCTTATGAAATGTTTTGCCAAAGCTCCAGTGGCTGAATCTGGTCGGCATGCCGTAGGCTCCAAATGTATAAATAATATCCGATGGGCAGATTTCGTACCGCATGGGGTAATAGTCCAGACCAAAACCATTGGCAATCTCCATAATCTCGGCAATAGCGTATTCTAGGTCGCGGATCTCATCTGTCATCTAACGCTGCCTCCTTCCCGTTTCTGGAAAAAGCTGCGCAAAGCTTTGTACACTTCGCCTTTTTCTTTGATCACATAATACATGAACTGATCCATCTTGATATGACGATAAGCCGACATCAGTGTACTGCTGCGGTTGTACTGATTCACTTCGCCGTATCCAAACATATTGCTACGCTTCATTAACTCACCGATCAGCTTCACACACCGTTCGTTATCCGAGGTCAGATTATCCCCGTCAGAGAAGTGGAAAGGGTAAATGTTGTAGCTGGAAGGTGGATACCGGCTGTCAATAATATCCAGTGCCTTCATATATACAGAGGAGCAGATGGTGCCTCCGCTCTCGCCACGGGTAAAGAACTCTTCTTCGGTTACTTCCTTGGCTTCCGTATGATGGGCGAGGAAAACAATCTCAACTTTCTCATACTGACGGCGTAGAAAACGAGTCATCCAGAAGAAAAAGCTGCGCGCGCAGTATTTCTCAAACGAACCCATGGACCCGGATGTATCCATCATGGCAATAATAACGGCATTGGATTGTGGAATGATTTTGTCTTCCCACGTCTTGTAGCGCAGGTCATCCGGACTGATGTGATGGATGCCTGGCGTACCGGTCGTTGCATTACGACGCAGATTCTCCAGAATGGTACGTTTCTTGTCAATATTGGACTGCATGCCTTTTTTGCGAATATCGTTGAAAACTACCGTATGTGTCTCAATCAGGTCTTTATCTTTCTGCTTCAGATCGGGTAATTCCAGCTCAGCGAAGAGCATATCTTCCAGTTCCTCAATACTAACTTCGGCTTCCACAATATCATGACCAGGCTGATCGCCAGCTTTTTCACCTTTGCCGGGTTTCTGCGAAGCAGATGGATCACGACCGATGACGTCTCCGACCTGACTGTCACCGTCTCCCTGACCGACATGTTTTTGCTTCTGGTAGTTATACACAAAACGGTACTCATCCAGACTGCGGATTGGTACCTTGATGATTTGTTTTCCATCAGACATGATGATGTTTTCTTCCGTAATCAGATCAGGCAGATTCTGCTTGATGACATCTTTCACCTTTTGCTGATGGCGCTGTTGGTCCTGGTACCCTTTGCGGTGAAGCGACCAATCTTCCTTCGACACGACGAACGAGTAAGGCTGGTGTGAATTTGACATGTAGGCACCCCCCATTGATTACGCGGCACAGTTTGGCCTGTCGGTAATTAAGTATATTCACGGGCGAGGACGATATGTGATGAGAGTGGATATAAAATGATACAATTACGCAAGTTCACCTCGGAGGTAAGGTGAGTCGTAAGAACAGAACTGCACCATTTTTTACAGAAACAGTGAACAAGTGTGATATCCTTCCTTTACAATAGGAGAAAGACATCGATCTGGCATCTAATAGAGGTTGTTTAAAAAGTCACTTAGACTTGTTGAACTCGCACTAATATAGAGATGCATGTAAAGGAAGGATTTATGTGAATAAAAAGGCGATCAAGGCTTGGATTATGTATGATTGGGCCAACTCGGCTTATGCGACAACTGTGCTGGCCGCAGTACTGCCTGTATTCTATGCTTCGGTGGCTGCAGCAACGCTGGATACGGATACCGCCGCCTCCTACCTGGCCTATACACACTCCATTGGCATGTTGTGCGTAGCTCTGCTAACACCGTTGTTAGGCACGCTAGCTGATTTGTCAGGACGGAAGGGCGACTTCCTGCGTGTATTTGCAATTATAGGTGTCCTTGCTACATTGGGATTCAGCGCAATCGGTGAAGGGGACTGGTTCCTTGCTTCCGCGTTGCTGGTCATATCCACGATTGGTTTTGCGGGTGGTAACACCTTTTACGATGCAATGCTGCCGGATCTGGTACCCGTGGAACGAAGAGACATGATATCCTCCAAAGGTTATGCTTATGGTTATATTGGAGGAGGCTTGCTGCTTGCAGTGAACCTGCTGATGATTCAGCAACCGGGCTGGTTCGGGATGAGCAGTACACTAGCAGGCACAAGACTTGCTTTCATCTCCGTCTCGTTGTGGTGGTTGCTGTTCTCGATACCGATCTTTCGCCATGCTCCGAGACGGCCTGCATCACCGGATCTGCCCGGAACGTGGACAGGGTATGCTGCGGTGGGCGTACGCAGACTGCGGCAAACCTTTCGTCAGATGCGGCGTTTTCCCCAGTTAATCCGCATGTTAGTGGCTTTCTGGTTTTTTAATGACGGCATTAATACCATCATTCTGATGGCTACGATCTATGGGACAAGTATAGGCATAGGCACAGCCGACCTGATGCTCGCGCTACTGTTAACCCAGTTCATCGGGTTCCCGTGTACATTGTTACTGGGAGCATGGGCACAGCGTTGGGGAGCAAAGCAGGTATTAATTGTTAGCTTATCGGTCTACATATGTATTGTGATTCTCGGTTATTTCATGACACAAGCGATCCACTTCTATGTGCTCGCCGGGTTGGTTGGTGTCGTGCAGGGTGTGAGTCAATCCACAGCGCGTTCCCTGTTTAGCAATCTGATGCCAGCAGGCAGAACAGGAGAGTATTTTGGTTTTGTGAATATTACAGGCAAATTCTCTTCGATCTTTGGTCCATTTGTGTTTGGTTATGTTGGGCAGATCACGGGTTCCACGCGTTGGGGTATTCTGTCGCTCATCTTCTTTTTCGTCGCGGGAATTGCTGTATTGTTAACCGTGAAGGTACAGAAGGGGATGCAGGATGCTACACGGGCAGATCAGGAAGAAGAGCGAACTAGGAGCGTTGGAGCTCCTGGGAAAAGTTCAGATGTAAGGTTTACCTGATGTTTGTTCACCCGTTTTCATATTAAGTTTCTCAACGGATTACGTATGGCTTCAGGCATTGTTCCTCACAGAACATGTCTGGAGCTTATTCGCGTTTGTGCAATCAGAACATAATTGATCATGAATAAGTGCTTAAATGACAGACAGCAGAATACAGTGAAAGAGTATGAATTTATGAAAAGGTGAAAATAAAAGATTGACATGATACATTTTGTATCATAGAGTAAAACTATAAATACATATTGTATCTGAGAGTTGTCGAATGTAACCATGTGTTTTGCTTCATTCCCGGGTGAACTTCCGACGGAATATTGCAAAATGCTGACCTATAGCGTGCATATTACTCGTTTTGCCAAACACAAAGGTAGAGTCTGGTCTATCCCAGCTACATATTTATACTAATGAACAGAGGAGAGGCTGCCATTGATCGATGCTCAAGGTAACGGACTTGTTTTCTTACTATGTGTTCCCCGCAGTGGTAGTTCCTTATCCACCGTAATGCTGCAAAATCATAGTCGTATATTTGCCACCCAGGAAATGTGGTTTCTGATGAATCTTGTCGATTTGCCCAAGGCTGATTCACGTGCTTATGGTGGCAGCTCCATCATTCGTCAGTTCTACAATGCCATGGTATCCGAGGATGTCTTCGAAAAGGCGTGCAGAAGTTTTGCTCTTGAGATCTACAATGGATTCCTGGAAGGGAGCGGAGCAGACTTCATCGTTGATAAATCTCCACGATACTATTACATGCTGGAATGGCTGGATCGTCTGTTCCCTCAGTCCAAGCGTATTCATCTCCAACGTAATCCTCTGGCCATAGCTGCATCATTCAAAAAGGTAAACCGCCACACAGGAGAAGGATTCGACCTGATTCATAGTCTGCAGAGCCCCAAATTAAATATGAAATCCGTAGATCTTACACTGGGTATGCTCCGCTTGAATGAGTATTTTGCCAAACCCCACTCCAATGCGTATGAATTGCAATATGAACGATTGGTTTCCAATCCTCAAGAAGAACTTGAGAAACTATGCGCGTTTCTGGGAATTCGATATGAACAGGGAATGGAGCAGTATGGACAGTTTCTGGACAGTGCCAAGTCTGACATGTTCTACAGTATGGGCGTGGGTGATCCTTTCCTCTCTTCGCATCAAGAGGCACATCAGGGTTCTGTTAACAACTGGAAAAACATATTAGAACCACATGAAGTTGAACTGTATTGCCGTGTGATGGGGGCAGATCTGTTCCACCGGATGGGATACAGTGAACAGCTGGCAGAAGCCGAACAATGGACGGGTGTACATTATGATGCAAGTCCAGATCAAGAGGTCATTGACCGAATCACGCATCAGTTGACAGCAGCGACCGGTTGCCAGTGGCAACCGCAATATCGAATGCAACCGGCAGATTCTGTCGTTCATGATCCGCTTGGGAATCTTAATGACCAAGTTGCCGAAGAACCGGAAAAGACAGACCCGACGCTAGCTGCACTGGTGACGATCAGACAGCTGCAAGCCGCATTACGGGCAGCAGATCATCGTCTGGAACGGGGTTACAGTGAGCGAGAACGCTTGAAAGTCCAGCTGGCTTCTGCTCAAAGCAAAATACAGCGTATCAAATCATGGGTACCATTTGGTCATCAGATCAGCGCCTGGGCTTCACAGCGCAAGATTCTACGGGGAGGCAAGTCATGAGCGCCATAGCAGGAATTGTTCACAACGATGGTCAGCAGGCGCTATGGGAAGACAGCTGGCGTCTGTACGCAAGCCTGGGGCATGTCCCTGCGGATACAACAGGGGTGTGGAAAGGCAACGAGGCGTTCCTTAGCTGTCACGCCCAATGGATTACACCGGAATCGGTTAGCGAGAAGTTGCCTTTATATGATGAGGAAAGTGGTCTGACCATCACGGCAGATGCGATTCTGGATAACCGGGAACAACTGGCAGATCAATTACAGATATCCAGAGCTGAACTGGCTATGTTGGCGGATAGTGAACTGATCTTGCGTGCCTATCAGCGCTGGGGAGACGATGTGGCTGTCCGATTACTGGGCGATTTTGTATTCGCCATCTGGGATGAGCGGAATCGCAAACTGTATGCAGCGAGAGACATTACAGGTATGAGAGCTTTTTATTACCGACATGATGGTTCACGTTTTGCTTTCTGCACACTCATGAATCCGTTGCTTGGGCTTGAAGGGGTACATAAAGAACTTGATGAGACTTGGCTGTCCGAATTCCTTGCCATTCCTGACATGCATGATTCAGCAGATATCAATTCGACCGTATATCGGGGAATAAGCCAACTGCCTTCTGCACATACACTTGTCTTCCGGGATGGGAGACTGGAACTGAAGCAATATCATCGCTGGAATGAAGTCGAACCTCTGAGGCTTAAATCCGATGGTGAGTATGTAGAAGCGTTTCGGGAGATCTTTGGGCAGGCGGTTGGATCACGACTACGAACGCACAGGCAGGTGGCTGCTGCTTTAAGTGGAGGGCTGGACTCGGGAGCCGTGGTTGGTTTTGCTTCCGGAACATTGAGAAGTCAGGGCAAACGGCTGCAGGCCTACAGTTATGTTCCCGTACCGGATTTCACAGATTATACGTCGAAAACGTTGCTCGCAGACGAACGGCCCTTTATACGTTCAACCATTAATCATGTCGGCAATATCACAGAGAACTACCTTGATTTTGAAGGCAGAAGTCCACTCAGTGAAGTAGATACCTGGCTCGACATTATGGAAATGCCTTATAAATACTTTGAAAATTCATTCTGGATTCGCGGATTCTATGAAAAAGCGAGCCAACAAGATGCAGGCATCCTGCTCACAGGCGCACGTGGTAATTTCACCATCTCCTGGGGCCCGGCTCTGGATTATTACGCCAGTCTACTGAAAAGTGGTCGCTGGTACCGCTGGTTCCGTGAGATGCAGCAGTATAGTGAACGAACCGGCATGCCCTTCTCCCGTATAGCTAAGATCACCGGGAAAAAGGCATATCCGGATTGGTTCAAGGCTCAGTCCAAAGGAGCAAGCCAGGCCGCGTCCGTGCAGTTGATCCATCCTGATTTTGCTCAAAGAACAGGTGTGCTGGAAAGACTCAAATCCATTATTGTTCTGCAGGGCGGTGCCCAGGCTGATGCACTCAAAGTACGTGCCGAGAAATTTAATAACCTGGCCATCGCCAACAAAAACGGTGCTGTAGCTACGAAATGTTCTCTGCGTTACCGGGCTTGGGAACGTGATCCGACAAGTGATGCCAGAGTCATCCGGTTCTGTCTGTCTGTACCGATTGAACAATATGTGAAACATGGGACGGATCGTTCATTGATTCGCCGGGCTACTTCACCGGAGTTACCTGACAAGGTCAGACTGAATCAACGGGTACGGGGTGTACAACCGGCGGATTGGCTGCATCGCATCATTCCGAGTTGGGATGCCTTTACGGCTGAGTTGCGTGCTTTGTGTTCTGACAGCAAGGTCGCTGGCATATTAAACACGGAGCGTATCAAATCTGCCCTGGCGAACTTTCCGAGTCCGAGACCAGAGCTTGCTTCACATCCAGATCTGCGATTGATGATGCATAGTCTGATTGTCTATCGGTTCATTCGGAAATTCTGAATGAGGGCACATGAAAGGAGGTGAATACGATGCAAATGGAAAAAAAGGAATGGCAAGCACCAGCTCTTGAAGTGTTGGAAGTCAATCAAACGATGGCCGGTACTGGCTACAGACAAATTGACTGGGTAACGGTTCACGATGCGGATCTGTACGATCCAACTTCCTAAGTTGTTAAGTTTTATGAAGTGTCATCATACTTAAAGGGCGGAAATGCAACAAATCCAGCTTTTCGCCTCCGCCCTTATATTGAGCAACATGAATATAAGGGCTTTTTTTTACATTTTATTACGAAGGAGGCGTCGTTCATTGTTGCCTGTGCATTATGTGGCGTATGGTCTACGCTGGTCGAGCCAAATTCGAATGCCTGAACTACAGATCGCACCCAAGGATGCAGAGACTGATTTTGATGTCGTGGATGTGCACATCGAGTCTTCAGATCTGACCCCATTGTGGGAGGATTGGGATGTAGGCAACGACAACTTTGTGGCACGAGAGGGCAGTCTTTTTTTCAAAATCGAAGATACAGGTCTGTTTCTAATGGAGCAAGGAAAGCGCATTGTTGTATACCCTATACCGGGTGCAGATGAGAAAAAGGTCAGATTATTCATTCTGGGCACATGTATGGCGGTCATTATGATGCAGCGTGGCATTCTTCCACTGCATGGTAGTGCAGTTGTTATTGATGGCTGGGCTTACGCATTTGTCGGACATTCGGGAGCAGGCAAGTCGACGTTGTCGGCCGCACTGGCATCACGCGGATATCCGCTTCTCACCGATGATGTTGTTGCACTGACCTGGGATGCCGGAGGAAGAGCTATCGTATCACCTGGTTACCCGCAACAGAAGTTATGGCAGCCCAGTCTGGACGGTTTTGGCATGAAGGAGCAGGATTATGCAACGGTTCACGCAGAGATTACAAAGTATGCGATACCTGTTCAGCACTATTTTCATGAGACGGCTGTGCCACTAGGTGGAATATTCGAACTGGCTCCACAACCGGAGGAAAACCATACATCTGTTCAACTGGTTGAAGTGACGGGGCTAGAACGACTGCATCTGTTATGCTCGCATACGTTCCGTGGTGGACTCGTTGCAAGACAGGGGCTGGCACAGTGGTTGTTCGAGACGGCTTCAAGACTTTCAGCAAGTGTGGAGATTGGCAGATTGGTCAGAACGGGTGCGGAGTTTACAGCATTTGAGATGGTGGATCGGATCACAGATCATATACGTAAAGGAGTGCATACAGGACAATGACAGCGACTACGCCGATGAATGTGGAAGACCGGGTAACCCGGAAGGAAGGCAATCTGGTCAGTGATATGGGCAGTGAGAAAGTTATGATGAGCATTAGCTCTGGAAAATACTATAATCTGGGGAGTACCGGTGGACGAATCTGGGATCTGATCGCAGAAGAACGCACGCTGGGTGAAGTTGTTGAGGTACTTGCAGCGGAGTATGAGATTGAGCCAGATGTATGTCGTGAGCAGGTGGTGCAATTCCTGGAACATCTGTCCCGTGAAGGTTTAATCGACGTTACTCGCGGAGTGTAGAATGATGTTGCGAAAAATAAAGGTTTATCTCTCGCTCCCGCGGTCGATGCGTCGACTGGTATGGGAGGCCTATATCCTCCTTGGCTGGGCACGCATTCAGAAGGCTATGCCATTTGCCAAAATCGCGCCAGGGCTGGGTACGCCTATGGTAGAAACACCGATGACAGGACTCGAACGCAGCGAGGTCATCACTATACGGAATATTTCCAAAGCGATTTCGCTCGCCAGTAAATATACGTTATGGGAAAGCCGCTGCCTTGTAATGGCGATTGCCGGGATGAAGATGCTTGAGCGACGCAAGATAGAGAGTACGTTATACATGGGGACTGCACGGAATAAGCAAGGACATATGATGGCTCATGCCTGGCTGCGAAGTGGTAAATTGATCGTGACCGGAGCTGATACTATGGACCAATATACGGTTGTCGGTGTGTTTGGCAAACGGTGTCCGGAGAAGGGATCTGGGGAGATTGTCTATGATACATGAAAGTGAACTCTATTCATCAGGGTTTCCGAAGGAGCTTAAGCTGATTTTGAGCATGATTAGAGGTGATCTGACGGCTCTATCCCCTGAAGAACTTAAGGCGGGTTTGCAAGGAACCGATTGGCAGCTCTTTCTGCGGCTTGTCTATCATCACCGCTTATACTCTGTCCTTTATTTGAAAATGAAAGAATTGAACTCTGCAATCATTCCTGCAGATGTTATGGAGAGTCTGAGACAACAATATACGGTCAATACGTTCCGCATGTTACATCTGACAGCTGAAATGGAGCAGGTGTGTGGAGCTTTTCGTGAACGCGGCATCCGCAATATTACACTAAAGGGACCAGCGCTCGCACATGATCTCTATGGCGATGTATCGATGCGAACCTCCAAAGACCTGGATATCCTGATTCCGTTTGATGATGTGGAAGCGGCTGAAGGCATTCTGGCTACCCTCGGATATATATCCAAGGAAGGGGAGCGGGCACCTACGGTGCGCAGCTGGAAATGGCGGGAACATCATATCTGTTACACCCATCCGGTCAAAAGGACTCAAGTGGAGATCCATTGGCGCCTGAACCCGGATTCGGGCAAAGAAACCGATTTTGAATTGCTGTGGAAACGCAGCCGGTTCAGTTCATACACACAGACACCTGTCCGTATGCTTGAACAAGAAGACCTATGGGCTTATCTCGTAACCCATGGTGCACGACACGGCTGGTTCAGACTGCGCTGGTTACTGGATATCGACCAGATGATCCGCAGCATGCCACTCGATGTGAAGAAAGTAGAGAGACATCTGAAAGCGGAGGGACGTTTATCTATCGGTTCACAGGCTCTTTATCTGGCCTCGGAGTTGCTGAACACGCCGCTGGATGTAGAGTACAGATCCTTGATGTCCTTAAGTGACCGTACAGGCAAGAGATTAGCCAACGAAGGCGCAAAGTTCATGAACGACATGCTGGAAAGTCCGGCTGATATGAAGTCTTATCAATCGTATTTGTTTAGTCTTCGAAGTACAAAACAGAAATGGTTTTTCTTTATTGAACGTTTATATCCGAGTACATGGGATGTGGATCAATTGCCGCTTCCGCGTTCTTTGTTTTTTCTGTACTTTCCGTTACGTCCGTTTCTCTGGTTCTGGCGGCGAATTAAAAGGTATACGGTGACGGAAAGGGGTAAAGTATGATCTCGGAATTAAGGTATTTCATGCGAAAGTTGCATCATGTCACGGGGCCCATTTTATATTGGAATCTGCTAGGGATGATCTGTATCAGTCTCATGGAAGGGATCGGTATCTACATGCTTGTTCCGATGCTGAGTCTGATTGGCATATTTGAGATGGGCTCCACAGGCTTAAACATTCCCTGGCTTGGCGAAATGTTGAATCGTTTTTCTGAAAATAGCCAATTGTTATTCGTATTGTTCACCTTTGTGTTGATTGTCTCCGGACAGGCCTGGATGCAGCGTCTCCAAACGATCCGTAATACTCGAATCCAGCAGCAATTTGTACGAACGCTGCGCATGGAAACCTATGGTGCTATTATTATGGCGCAATGGTCATTTTTTCTCCAAAAACGAAAATCCGATTTTAACCATATATTAACGACTGAACTTGCACGTGTGAGCCAGGGAACGAGCATTATGCTGCAAATGGCAGCCTCTCTGATCTTTACGGGCATTCAGATCGGTCTTGCTTTCTGGTTATCCGCCAAGCTGACGGCACTTGTGCTGGTCTGTGGATTGTTATTGTTTTTTGTCTTGAGAAAATTCGTCAAGCGGGCCAAGCAGATCGGAGACCAGACCTCTGAATTCTCGCAAAGTTATTATAACGGCATTACTGAGCATTTTAACGGAATTAAGGATATTAAGAGCAACATGCTTGAGCGCTCACACATGAACTGGTTTGAGCGCATGTGCAGACAGATTGAACGCAATGTCATTCAATTTAGTCAATTGAACAGTGGAACACAGCTGATTCACCGGATGTCCGCGGCAATCATTATCGCTGCATTCATCTATCTTTCTCTACGTGTAATGACCGTGCCACCCGCAAGTCTGCTGCTCATCATCCTTATCTTTTCCCGGTTATGGCCAAGGTTTACGGCAATTCAGTCCAATCTGGAGTACATCAGCTCCATGCTGCCTGCATTTCGGATAGTCAGAGAACTGCAAGCGCAGACGGCGAAGAGTCGTGAGATTAGTGCAGAGATTGCTTCGGCAGGAGACGTTGGAACTGATGGGATTCAACCTATGGAACTGAAGGAATCTATTACCTGTGAGGATGTCTGCTATCGCTATGAGGGAAGTGATACGTACTCATTGAGAAATGTGCAAGCTTCGATTCCAGCAAGGGGTATGACCGCAATTGTAGGTAAATCCGGAGCAGGCAAGAGCACGCTGATAGATCTGATTATGGGCCTCGTAAGGCCTGAAACTGGTCGTATTCTGATTGACGGTGTGCCTCTGTCAGAAGAACGATTATTGAGCTGGCGAAGTTCCATCGGATATGTCTCCCAGGACCCATTCCTGTTTCATACGAGTATTCGTGAGAATCTGCGTCTGGTTGATCCAAATGCAAGTGAAGAACAGATGTGGCAGGCTCTGCAATTTTCCTCCTCTGCGGCATTTGTACGGAGGTTGCCTCAGGGTCTGGATACGATTATTGGTGATCGGGGTATTCGTTTATCCGGGGGTGAACGTCAGCGATTGGTGCTCGCCCGGGCCATGCTGCGGAATCCTTCGGTCTTGGTACTGGATGAAGCAACAAGTGCGCTGGACAGTGAGAATGAACAGTACATTCATGAGGCGCTTGAACGGTTAAAAGGACATGTGACCATTATCGTGATTGCACACCGATTGTCTACGATTCGGACGGCAGATCGTGTAATTGTGCTCGATGAAGGTCGGGTGATTCAAGAGGGCGGGTACCAGCAGTTATCTACTGATCCGGTAGGGACGTTCAGCAAACTTCTTAATATGCAAGCGGGTGTTGTTGGGCAGTAAAGTAAGTGAGTGAGGGGACATCAAGACGTTATAACGCGATGATAGAATATTGTATCTTCTTCGGTATATTCATTTATCGCTGGTATAACCAGCAATGTATCACGTAAAGAGGCGCGCCACTATGGGCGCGCCTTTCATGTAAGTAGGTTAATATAATGAGCAAGAATTAATGGACCAGTTCTGTATTGGAAGGGCGCGGAAGCTGGAGAGCGCCGATCTGTTCCAAATGTTGTACGATCTCTTGCACGGCTTCCTCAATGGAAGATTGCTCCGTATCGATGATAAATGAAGGAGATTTTGGTACATCATAGGGGGCAGAAATGCCTGTGAAATGCGGGATGTCACCGTTGCGTGCTTTTTTATAAAGCCCCTTGGGGTCACGCCGCTCACATTCTTGAATTGAACAGCGCACATAGATTTCAATGAAATCGTCTGGTTCAAATAACTGTCTGACCATCTCCCGATCCTGTTCATGAGGAGAGATAAAAGCCGAAAGTACAAACAACCCGGCATCTACCATTAACTTCGATACTTCACCAATTCGCCGCAGATTTTCTTGACGATCCCCTGCTGTAAAACCGAGATCACGGTTCAGTCCATGACGTACATTATCCCCGTCCAGAACATAACAGCGTACGCCTTGATCGTAGAGATACTGCTCCAGGGCAAATGCAAGGGATGACTTTCCTGCACCTGATAACCCGGTAAACCATATGGCACGACTACGGTGCCCATTATGCTTCTCCCGGTCTTGTCTGTTGATGCTGGATGATTGCCAGGTTATATTGCGCTCTTCCTTCGACATGAGTATCCCGCCTTTTCCCTACCATGATATGTATAATATTTTAACATATTTACAAGATTATAGCACCTTACAGATTTCTTCAAAATAAGCGTGAATCGACAAAATATCGGGTATAGATGTAGTACATACATAAGCATTATGCATATATCCAAGGAGTATTTGCATCCAATGATGCAAAATGCTCATATCGCAGGAGGAACAATGTCATGAACGAAAACATACAAAACATACAAGTTGGATTCAAATGCCCGGATTGCCAGCAGGATATCCGAGCGGAATTTATAGATGAACAGGTCAGCACGGTTCGTTGTAAAGGTTGTGACAGAGCGTATACACTTTTGAAGCCAACCATCGGTGATGAGATTCTACTGGATTGGGAGCAGGAGGCTTTGTATCACAAGCTGAGGGCAGAGCGGTCTGAACTGGATAATCACAATATGTCGGCCTTGATTATCAAAGTTATCGAGCTGCTTACATGGCGTGATCGGGGAGATGGACAGACCCGTGCCATACAGACCGTGAGGGAATGGCTTGCTTCCAGTGGCAAACCTCAGACCTTGCTTGAATTGTTCCATCAATCTCCGCCACAACCTGAAAATAAACGTTTCGATCGTTGATGATTTACATACATTAGCCGTTCCTGTGGCATATTACCTGAAGGTATTCGTGTGTGCAAACGACTAACCGAATTTTTCAGGAACAGGAGCGGATAAAATGAAGCGAATGGTTCTATATGTACTGTTGGGACTGTTATCCATCAGTATGGTACCGGCACAGACTGAAGCATCACCGGTTACCGGAGCGTATCACTTTGGCTTCAAAAAAAGTCAAAACGGTCAACTGCCCTCCATTGATCAGGAAGGCTTTAAATCGATCTTACAACATAACGATGCCATTTTCCTGGGGGATACAAAACAGAAGGAATTGTATCTCACGTTTGATAACGGGTATGAGAATGGATTCACACCTGCCATACTGGATGTTTTGCGTACCAAGAAGGTGCCAGCTGCTTTCTTTGTGACAGGTCATTATCTGAAAGATCAGCCTGAGTTGGTCAAACGTATGGCGGCTGAAGGTCATATTGTCGGTAATCATTCATGGAGTCATCCGGATATGACCCGCATCTCCAATGAAAAGCTTAGAGAGGAACTCGAGAAGGTCAAGTCGGAGGTCAATCGGCTGACGGGTCAACAAGCGACCTTTTTACGGCCACCGCGTGGGATTTTTAACAATCGTACGCTCGCAGAGAGTCATGCTCAGGGTTATGTGAATGTGTTCTGGTCTGTTGCTTATAAAGATTGGGATACCAATGTGCAGCGTGGCGCACAATATGCTCATCAACAGGTGTTGAAACAACTCCATCCGGGGGCTGTCATTTTGCTTCATTCGGTATCCAAAGATAACACGGAAGCTCTGGGTTCCATCATTGATGAGGCTCGCAAGCAAGGATACGCATTCAAAAGTCTGGATGATCTGCGGACCAAAAATTATTGATCTGTATCGTAATGACCAAGGTTACTCTTGAGTTTGGCAAAATATTAAAGGGCATCCTGAGCGATTAAGCTCGGAATGCCCTTTTTAGTTATAACGGTATGCCAATCCAAGTATTGGATGTACCACATACAGATTAAGAAGAAAGGATTGGGTAATACGATACAATGTAACGTGTAATACTATAAAACAGTGTTATAGATGATTCCAATCGTTTTCGGGCCGCAGTGACTGCATACTACACAACCAGCAGTGGTCAGTTCCACACGGGCACCCGTTTGTTCCTGCAAAGACTTCTGCAAGTCAAGCGCATCCTCTTCAGCCATGGTGTGCACAACAATCAGCAGGTCTGGATCGATCTGATCCTTCTGGCTGAGCGTATTATTCAGCATTTGTTCCAGAGCTTTCTCCCGTTTGCCGCGGACTTTATAGGCAGGTGCCATCTTGCCATCCGTTACCCGGATGACAGGACGAATCTTCAACAGGCTGCCAATCAGATTCTGCATGCCTGAACAGCGTCCACCTTTATGCAGATACTCCAGTGTATCGATGACAAACTCCGTGCGTACATTTGATTTCATCGCCTCAATCAGGTGTGTAATCTGAGTCAGGTTTTGCCCTTTATCAGCAGCATGTACAGCTTTCATCACCATCAGTGCAATTCCTGATGAGAGATTCTGTGAGTCAATGACCGATATTCGACCTTCCGGGAACTCGGAACTCGCTAGTCGTGCATTTTGATAGGTAGAGGAAAGTTCAGAAGATAAGCTGATATATAAAATCTCATCCCCTTGATCTATGTAAGGTTGAAATGCCGTTATGAAATCAGCGGGGGAAGGTGCAGCTGTTTTGGGAAGACGCCCATCTTGGCTGACACGTTCATATAGCTGTTCAGGCTTAATCTCAGCACCGTCTTTCAGTGATTCATCACCGAACACGACATATAAGGGGATGATACCGATATCGTGCTGCTGGATCCATTCTGGAGCCAGATCACTTGTGCTGTCCGCAAAAATTTTGATTCGTGACATGTCAATCTCCTTTGAAAACAATGATTTTGGCAAAAAATATAGATTATACTTATGTGTAAACCCATTCATTTTAATTATAAGGAAACATGACGCTGATGCAAAGCGTTACATCAGCGTCATGCCTACCAAGATAAGTCCAACGAATAACAGAATCATGATCCCATTTAATATGGTTCCGATAATGGCAAAAACTTTCTTTCGATTCTTGAGAACAAGACCAATAATTCCGACGATACCTCCGGCCAGATTGAGAATCAGGCAGACCAGAATGGCTAATGAAGCCAGAACCACGGCTGGATGCAAGGCTATCTCTTCTGTCTGCAACGGGGTGAGAACTCCGATGGACTCGTTTACAGCCATGGTGGCAATAAAGAATATCAGAATATAACCCAAGATTGCAACCAATCCAATGACAAAGCTGGCGATCCCAGGTCCGGAATGTTTCAGTGGTGCCATTGGTTGCCTCTCATAATCTGGCGGGTATGCTTCATACCCATTGTTATTGAATGGATCTGCATGGCCAGGGTTCGGATCCGTGTTGTTATAACCTGAATTATAGGAATCGCGATTATCCATAATGTTGACTTACCTCCCTTAATCATCGTACTGAGTGTTATTAACCTAATCGATGAGTAATGATTCTCCTTTTAGAGGTTGTTCAAACTCGGTACTGAAAACCAATCTTTTTGAACTTGCACTTAAAATACAACGATTACATACCTGTTACTTTTCCATAATTATTGATAAAAATCAAGGATTTACGCCAGTTTTCTACGATATATAGGGTAAAGATAGGATTAGTAAGTATAAACAGACATATGATCTATGAAGCTCCACCCCGACTGGTAAAGGAGGAGTGGATTCGCTACAATAATAGGAGTGAAGTGTAGTTGAATTAAGGGAGAGAACTTATATGCAACGAAGATGGATGATGCTTGGAGCTGTAATGACCATGCTGTCGGTGGCGATAGGTGCTTTTGGTGCTCACATGCTCAAGGATACGATTGGGCCCGCGGCCATAGCTACATATGAGACGGGTGTGCAATATCACATGATTCATGCATTGGGCCTGCTCATTATTGGTTTGACGGCTGGTCAACTTGGAGCATCTACAAAACTGAAGTGGGCAGCGCGCCTGTTGTTTATCGGAATTATCGTGTTCTCGGGCAGCTTGTATGTGCTTAGTATTTCTGGCATCAAGATTCTGGGTGCCATCACACCGATTGGTGGGGTAGCCTTCATTGCCGGATGGTTGTTATTGGCATTAGATGTATGGCAGCGAGGTAAGGATCGCTCCTGATCGGTCCAAACAAATCTCGGAGGGTTCAATCCTACATGAACCATAGAACTAAAAAAGCAACTTGCGTTAGAATGTCCCGTCATTCTAACGCAAGTTGCTTTTTGTTTTAATCCGATGAAGTTAGTTACAGAAACTCATCGATTTCATTGGTTCGGAACGTATACACCTGTTTTTCATCGACATGGTAGATGCTCACAATACTGGTATCTCGATCAAAATTCAGAATGCGGCAAGGAATGCTCTGATGTTTACCGTTCTTGTTATTGACAACAATACGGGTGAGTTTGTTCTCTTTAATGAGCGTGTCAATCCACGCGTCAAACGAGTTTCCATCGGAAACATTGGATGTTTGGGTGGCAGGCTTTTTCTCGCTAACCGGCTTTTCTTGCTGATTCTGTGTTTTGACTGGAGCAGGTGAGGCAGGTGTCTGAGCTGCAGTGGACGCCTTCTGTGCTGCGTTGGCTTTTTTGCGTTCGTTGTGAAGTGTGACGAAAGAGTCCTTCTTGGACTGGAGTGTCGCTTCAATAATTTTGCCTAGCTCTATGCCGGATTGAATCCGAAAGTCCGCAATTTGTTCTTCATTGTTTATGAACTCCAACAGGGACTGCAGTGCCAATGCATTTGAGCGGCTCTTAATAAGTATATCGACATTAAATAAAAAGCCGATGTCCTCTTGATTGGATAAGGTTTCTTTCATTCATCCCAGCCCCGTTAAAAAGTATGTCAGCTCAAAAAAACGCTTCAATTAACTATATCATTAAAAAGGAAATTATCATAGTGCTAGAGACGCAGAAATATGCCGAAACAAATGGGTGAATATCACAAATAAACCTTATTATTCACGTCTTTTAGAAGGTGTCCACAAGACAATCCAGAATGAGGAAAACAACATTCGTGAACTGTGGAAGAGGAGGTTGAACGGGAAATTTGTTGACCGATGCAGTCCATCATTGTTGGAGAGCATGTATCGGCATGTGCGGAGCAACTTATCGTACCTCATTTTGGAGTAGAGTCGCAAAGTGCTGGTATATGTAAATAATCAACCCGTATGAGACAACATTCATTAGTTTTCAAAAGTGTTTAAAAGGAGTTGAGAATGCTAAAAGAAATCAATTGTGACTGTATTTTATGACGAGATCCGTAAAGGCTGTGCTTTTGCTTAACTTCCCTTTATTATGTTGATCTCCAAAATAGGCTCATGCCCACTCTAATTGTTTGTACTCTGACGTTTAACAACCGTCTTCTCGTTATTATGTTACAATATGCTCATCACACATTAAGGAATGAAGATCATGCATCAAGAGGACAGTCTATTTGAACAGATTATGAAGCAGAAAAGATTGAAGCCTATCAAGCCTGCAACTACAAAAGTTCAAGTAAAACCAATACATAAAAAGAAACTAGCTCAGGAGCAATTAAGTGAATTGGATGTCCAGTTCAAAAAGTCGGTAGCTGAATCAATAGATCGAAGTGTACTTCATAGACGTGTACTGGGAATTAGAAGAGAGTTAACGGAGATAAGGAAATTAAAGAATGATGAGCATACGTTTTAAATTAGGCCTAATTCAACTCATCTTGGGTGAGAGTGGTTTTTATATTATGGCGTTTATTCCCTGCGTTCTAATCCCTTCTATCGAATCCCATAGACCCGCTCCTTTTGGCATGGTATAATCATTCCATAATTTAGGAGACGAGGTCTACATATGAAGAAGTTGGTTTTATCGTTTTTAGCTTTATTATTGTTTGTCGTTTCAACTACATATTCACCGGCACCAGCAACAGCGGCTACTAAGTATGATTTTAAGAACGTAAATTGGGGTATGACAGTTAATCAGATTAAAAAGAAAGAGAAGTCGAAATTGTTAGATACAACCAAAATCAAGGATATCTCACTACTGGAATACAAAACAACGGGATTCAGAGTAAACGCAAAACTAGTATACATATTCTATAAAAATAAATTAGTACGGGCAGTATACGAGATTTATCCTAATGATTCTAAAAAAACCACTATGGATAAGTACTATAAATACTTCAGCATAAAACGTGATCTCTTTGACGAATATGATGGTTCAATTAACTTCAAAGATGGTTTAACTCCAGGTGGGAAACGAGTACTTTATGATAGCGAGGACGTAGAAAAAGATTTAGTCACGGGTGCTATTGCTCTTGAATCTAATTGGGTAATTGACAAGAAAAAAACCAGTATTAGTTTGATGTTGGCTAGAGTTACTGATGCTGTAAGACTTAGAGTGATATACACAGATTATAATTTAAAGTATGACCTTGATGAACTTATAGACGCTCAAAAATATTAACGATTATTATAAGAGCTGCCTCATTCCTGAGGTAGCTTTTTATATTTCAACTAAAGCATATTTCTAATAATCTGCGAGAAGAATTATCAACAATATATTTGAACTGTAAGTACCTACATTTTCTCAAACACGGCAGGTGTCCACACGACAATCCAGAATGAGGCATACAATTATCGTGACCTGTGGAAGAGGAGGTGGATCGGGAAATTATGGTGACGATGGAGCCTATTGTAGTTGGAGAGCATGTATTGGTTGGGGTAGAAGTCAAGCTGCCCAAAACAACGTTGTTGACCATTAATACATCCAAAGGATATATCATGTGCGGAGCACTCGACGTGGGATTACTTAATGAGAAGCTCGGGGATCGCAAAATTATTGCGGCTCGGGCGGTTGGTGTGCGTACACTGGAGCAGTTGCTGCATGCACCTATGGAGTCGGTGACAACAGAAGCCGAGGCCATGGGCATTACGGTTGGCATGACGGGTGTAGAAGCTTTGTTGAAAATGATCTAATCACTAACAAAAGGGCTCCCCATATGGGAAGCCCTTCTTTAGCGTTGTAATACAGAGCCTGGCACATCGTAGCTCCCACCTCTATACACACGAACGCTTTCCATTTAATTAAACTTCTTCCTTCGCGAACAAGGCAGCCAGATTTTCTTGGAAAGGTGCGCGAACAACGCCTTTTTCCGTGATAATAGCTGTTACATATTCGTTAGGCGTTACGTCAAATGCTGGATTAAATACTTTAACACCTTGCGGTGCTGTACGTTTACCAAATCCTTCGGTCACTTCCTCCGCGGCACGTTCCTCAATTGGAATCAGGTCGCCGGATGGAGTGGACAAGTCTATGGTCGACAATGGGCTTGCTACATAGAACGGAATATTGTGAGCCTTGGCAAGCACGGCTACGCTGTAGGTTCCGATCTTGTTAGCTACGTCACCGTTCGCTGCCACACGGTCTGTTCCGACGATAACAGCTTGAATCCAGCCTTTGGACATCACCATGCCTGCCATGTTATCACAGAGCAGCGTGACGTCAATGCCGGCTTGCTGTAACTCAAATGCAGTCAGGCGTGCACCCTGAAGTACAGGACGAGTTTCGTCTGCAAATACTTTCAGGTGAATGCCACGTTCCTGTGCGAGATACATTGGAGCAGTTGCCGTACCGTATTTCGCAGTAGCCAGTCCGCCTGCATTACAGTGAGTGAGAACACCCATACCATCTTCGAATAAAGGCAGTGCATTCTCGCCGATCATGCGGCATACTTCTTCGTCTTCCTTCTGAATTAACAGAGCTTCTACTTCAAGAGCATCATTGCCCTCATCCAGGCTCAGGCCGGATTCAACGACCTCATTTGCTTTTTGCATCATGCGATCCAATGCCCAGAACAGGTTCACCGCTGTTGGACGGGAAGTGGCCAGATGAGCACATATGGATTTCACGTGGTCCAACCAACCTTGAATGGTCGTTCCGTCATATGATTTGGCACCCAATACAACACCAAATGCAGCAGCAATACCAATCGCCGGAGCACCGCGTACTTTCATGGAGTGGATGGATTCCCATACTTCCTCGGGTGTATACAGTTTCAACATGAGGATCGTTTCGGGCAGCAGACGCTGGTCAAGCATTTCAAGCTTGTCCTTTTTCCAGATGAGAGAGGACAGAGGCTGATATTCAGGGGTTGTCATGGGTGGTTCCTCCGTTCCTTATGTTAAGCCTTAGTAGTAGTAACAGCTGTGGATACAATATCCAGTACTTCGCCGATGGTATTCAAGCGACGATTGTTCTTGATCAATGCTTTACCAATGGACAATGCTTTACGCTGAGCATGTTCACGTTCAGTCGCATTTGGAATGGTATCAATATCCGCCACGTGAGCGAGTCCAACGATACGACGAACCATTTTGGCACCTGCGAAGCCAATGGAATCTCTGAACAATTGTTGTACATACAGATCCTGATAGCCTGGCGTTTTTGCCATCGGATCAACGAGGTCATTAACCCAGAGGGCACGGAAACGAGATTCGAATTCAGTCCATACATCACGAACCATGTTCAGCAAAAGCGTCTCACGCTCACGCAAAGCAGTCTCATCCTGAATCCATCCTGGCAGGGATGCGTAATTCAAGAGCAGGTTCGCGAGGACTGCACCAACATCGAATCCCATGGGTCCGTAATATGCAAATTCGGGATCGATGACTTTGGTCGATTCAGGTGTAACAAAAATACTGCCTGTATGCAGATCTCCATGAAGCAATGCCTGCCCATATGTCAGGAATTTTTCCCGCAGCAAGGCCACTTCAAGGTGAAGCTCTCCATCTGTGCGCAGGGCTTCAGCTTCGTCTTCAATAGAAGCATCATAATTATTTTTCTCGGCGATCCGGTAGGGTTCATCAAAGATCAGATCCTCCGTTATTTTGCATTGGTCCGGATTAATGAATCTGCCCTGTTGTTCCTTCTTCAATTGCTGATCCATGCCCAAGTCGGATGTGAAGAACAGCGTTCTTGCCATGAATTCCCCAATATGCTGTGCAAAAAGAGGATAGGAAACACCTTCAATCAGGCCTTTGCGCATGATCACATGATCACTCAGATCTTCCATAACCGTTAAGGCGAGGTCATCATCGTAATGATACACTTCGGGTACCATCCCTGGACACAGACGATACTCCTCCTGAAGAATCTCACGTTCAATGCGGGCACGTACCAGAGACAGTGGCCATGATTCTCCAACCACTTTCGCATAAGGAAGCGCCTGTTTGATAATGATACTTTTATCGGAGTTCAGATCCGTGATGTGGAAAACCAAATTCAGATTACCGTCGCCGATCTCGTGACAATCCAGATTTGCATCTGCCGCAAATGGACCCGGTAATGTTTTGGCCAGTTCAATTGCATCCTGGGGGGTAAACGGGCGATATTGGGACAAAGGTGCCACCTCCATATATATGAAGAAACAGGAAAACCCACTTCTTTGCTTGGTATATGTCAGTATATCGGAAATAGCGTGGTTTTTGAACTTTTTTTTGAGACAAGCCAAGTTGATCCTGATTCGAACTTCCTGTTCCAGGGTAAAAACAAATAGGCCGGACAGTTGAGAGAAACACTGTTCATAAGCCTCTCCGCTAGCAAGCGGTGACACATTATTAACTCTCTGTTATGCATTGCGGGACAACCTGCTTATCATGCCATGACAGACTAATTTTAAATAAAGGATGGGATTAATATGGCTACAAAAAACAAAACAGATCAAGCAAAATCGGTGGAACAAGTACTTAATCGTCAGGTAGCTAACCTGAACGTATTGTATGTTAAAATCCATAACTATCACTGGTACGTAAAAGGACCTAACTTCTTCACGTTGCATGTGAAATTCGAAGAGTTCTACAACGAAGTTACAGTACAAATGGATGAAATCGCAGAGCGTATCCTAACGCTGAAAGGTAGCCCAGCGGCTACAATGAAAGAGTATCTGGAGCTTTCTTCTATCCAGGAAGCAGCAGGCGGAGAAGACGCAAAAACAATGGTGCAAAACCTCATCGAGGACTTCGCTACACTTTCGAATGAATATCAGGAAGGTATCGAAGTTGCAGATGCAGCTGAAGATCAACCAACATCCGATATGCTGACAGGCTTCAAGGCCGACCTGGAGAAACACATGTGGATGCTTCGCTCTTTCCTAGGTTAATATAGCCAAGATTTTGCCTAATACAAGTGGTTCTCTTACGTAAGCTTTCTGAGCTCGGATCTTTGTTGTCAGAAACGCCCTGAGCGTCTATACTGCTGACAAGAATGATAGGGGAGGGAACCGCTTATGTTAGAACCAACGATACCGGCTTTAAAAGAATGGGCTTCTGCAATCAAAGCACTGGAAACGGGTCGCCAAATTATGGTGATGCGCAAAGGTGGTATTGTAGAGGAAACCCGACATTTTGAGCTGAAAAGTCCGGCGTTTTACCTGTATCCGACTTATGAACATCAGCGTAAAGAACTGATTAAGTCCTCGGATCAATCCTATGTTGAAGAATCACTGGCCGAATGGGTGCCCGAAGCTTCGACAATCCCTATTACTGCATATGCCGAAGTAACGCAGGATCTGGAGATACGAGATCAGGAGATGCTGGATCGACTTCTTGACTTTCATATGTGGACAGCGGATTTTGCCGAAGACCGTTTGAAATGGAAACGGAAAGATCCGCTCCATGTATTGATTTTACGTGTGTACCTTTTGAAAGAACCGATGGAAATCCCCGTACTGCCTGAATATAACGGTTGTCGTTCATGGATTTCTATTCCGAATGGTCCGGTGCCGCGCGAAATGACGCCGGTGGTGGACGTTGCGGATTTTGACGAACAGGTACAGAAGATTAACGAGATGCTCAAATTGTAATATTATTAATGAAGGGGCTTGTCCATAATATGGATAAGTCCTTTTTTGGATTAGTGTATAGCAGATACGATAAAAGCTTGATTTTCTGTGATTTTTCTCACTGTCCATCTTGGCGGGAGATGTTTTCTCATTTGATTCAATCTGGTATTTATTATAGAATCAGAAAGAATAATGTTTCCTGCAAGGAATATACACTCTGAGGAAATAGCTTGATTATCATTGAGAATCAGTTTAGAATTATTCTAAAGTGTTCTTGCTTTAAGGAATCGAGTACAAGAGAAATTCAGGGGAAGCCCTGTTCAGATATAATAGGCGCTTTTTCGTTTTCGACAGTAAACATCAATTTAATCAATGGAGGGAAACAATACACATGGCTACGAATTTCGTCATTGAAGGTCTGAAAGCGACGATCGAAGGTAAGGAAATCCTGAAAGGCATCAACCTGGAAATGAAAGGTGGAGAAATCCACGCAATCATGGGTCCGAACGGAACAGGTAAATCAACTCTGGCTTCTGCATTGATGGGCCATCCGAAATATGAAGTAACTGACGGTACAATTACACTTGATGGTGAAGATGTATTGGATATGGCAGTAGATGAGCGTGCACGTGCAGGTCTTTTCCTGGCTATGCAATACCCAAGTGAAATTGCAGGTGTTACAAACTCCGACTTCTTGCGTAGTGCAATTAACGCACGTCGCGGCGAAGGTAACGAGATCTCCCTGATCAAGTTCATTCGTCAAATGGAAGGTAAAATGAAAGAACTCGACATGAACCCTGAGTTCGCTCACCGTTACCTGAATGAAGGTTTCTCCGGTGGTGAGAAAAAACGTAACGAGATTCTGCAAATGATGCTGCTTGATCCGAAAATCGTAGTACTTGATGAAATTGACTCCGGTCTGGACATCGATGCTCTGAAAATCGTAGCAAACGGTGTAAATGCAATGAAGAGCGAAGATCGTGGTTTCTTGATCATCACTCACTATCAACGCCTGCTTAACTACATTACTCCTGACTACGTACACGTTATGATGCAAGGTCGTATCGTGAAATCCGGCGGACCTGAACTGGCACACCGTCTGGAAGCTGAAGGATATGACTGGGTTAAGGAAGAGCTGGGAATTACAGACGAAACTGTAGGTCAAGAAGCGTAAAGACAAAACGGAGGAGGATTAATCAATGACTACACAAACAATTCTTCCGGTTGAATCTGAAGCGCTTCGCGCCTTGTCGGAAAGCAACAATGAACCCGGCTGGTTGACCGAACAGCGGCTCGAAGCTTTAAAGCTTGCGAGCGGGCTTGCGCTTCCTAAACTGGAAAAACAAAAAATCGAACGCTGGAATGTCAGCGAGTACGGAACATATAAAACAAGTGAAGCTATTTCTTCTTTGACAGAAGTACCTGCTTCTATCAAAGATCTGGTTCAGGATCAAGCTGAAGGCAGTCTGGTTATCCAGCGCAATTCCGGTACGGTATACTCCAAGGTGTCTGCTGATCTGGCGGCAAAAGGAGTTATCTTCACGGATCTGGCTACAGCGGTTCGCGAACATGGCGATCTGGTAAAACCATATCTGAACACAGCGGTGAAAGCGGATGAGCATTCCCTCGCTGCATTGCATGCGGCACTTTGGAATGGCGGGGTCTTCCTGTATGTTCCGAAAAATGTCGAAATCGAAGTACCACTGCAAGCAGTGTTACTTACGGATGACGCATCTGCAACGTTTGCACCTCACGTGCTTGTGGTTGCAGAAGCAAACAGTTCAGTAACTTATGTTGATAACTATGTATCTGGCGAATTGTCCGCACCTGTTTTCCATAATGGTGTTGTGGAAGTATTCGCAAAATCCGGTGCTAAAGTACGTTTCGCATCGGTTCATCAACTGAGTGTGAATGTAACTGATGTTTCATTCCGTCGTGCAGTGTTGGAGAATGATGCTTCGATCGAGTGGATTGTAGGCGAAATGAATAACGGCGATACAGCGAGCAACACGATGACCGTGCTGAAAGGCAATGGATCAAGTTCTGATTCCAAAGTCATCGCTGTAGGTTCCGGTTCACAGAAAATCAACTACACCACAGAAGCTCGTCACTTCGGCAAGAATACACCAAGTCAGATGATTACACGTGCAGTTATGCGTGAAGAAGCTTCTGCAATCATCAACGGGATCACGAAGATTGAGAAAGGCGCTACCAAAGCCGATGGACAGCAGACAGAGAAAGTGTTGATGTTGAGTCCTAAAGCACGTGGAGACGCCAACCCAATCCTTCTGATTGATGAGGATGATGTAACAGCAGGTCACGCGGCTTCTGTTGGTCAAGTCAATGCCGAGCAGATTCATTACTTGATGTCGCGCGGAATTAACCGTACGGATGCCGAACGCCTGATCATCTATGGCTTCCTGGCTCCGGTGGTGGCGGATATTCCTTTGGAAGCACTGCGCACCCAATTGCAGTCCCTGATTGAGAAGAAGCTGGGACAATGAACCCGTCCATTCGCGAGCAGTTCCCGATCCTCCACCAGGAAATTAACGGACACCCGCTCGTATATTTAGATAGTGCTGCGACTTCACAGAAGCCTCGTGCTGTGATCGAAGCAGTCAAACATTATTATGAGTATGAGAACTCCAACGTACATCGCGGTGTTCATACCCTTGGAAGCCGTGCAACCGACGCTTACGAAGGCGCACGTGAGAAGGTAGCCAAGTTTATCAATGCTCGTAGTACACAGGAGATTATCTTTACTCGCGGGACAACGACAGCCCTGAATCTGGTGGCTTCATCATATGCCCGCGCCAATTGCAAAGAAGGCGATGAAATTGTTATCACGCAAATGGAGCACCATAGTAATCTGATTCCTTGGCAGCAGGTTGCCAAGGAGACAGGTGCAACATTGAAATACATCCCGCTTCAGCCTGACGGTCATATTGAATTGGCTGATGTCGAGAAGACGATTACGAACAATACTAAAATTGTAGCCATCGCTTATGTATCCAATGTTATGGGTCTGATCCATCCTGTGAAACAAATTGCTGAAATTGCACACCGCAATGGTGCTGTCATCGTTGTTGATGGCGCACAAAGCACACCTCACATGAAGGTGGACGTGCAGGATCTAGACTGTGATTTCTATGCATTATCCGGTCATAAAATGTGCGGACCAACCGGAATCGGTGCACTCTACGGCAAAAAGGCGCTGCTGGAGTCCATGGAACCCATTGAGTTTGGCGGTGAAATGATTGATGATGTGGGTCTGTACGAATCCAACTGGAAAGAGCTTCCCTGGAAGTTCGAAGGTGGAACCCCGATTATCGCAGGTGCGGTAGGGTTGGGAGCTGCCATTGATTTTCTGGAGCAGATTGGTATGGATGAGATCGCACATCATGAGAGTGTGCTGGCAGCTTATGCAACAGAACGACTGGCCGAGATCGATGGGCTAACCATCTATGGCCCAGCCAAGCGGCATGTGGGTGTTGTTACCTTTAATCTGGGGGATGTTCATCCGCATGATGTGGCAACAGTGCTGGATGCGAGTGGCGTAGCCATTCGTGCCGGACACCATTGCTGTCAGCCGCTAATGCGCTGGCTTGAAGTTAGCTCAACAGCTCGTGCCAGCTTCTATCTATACAATAACGAACAAGATGTAGATCGGCTTGTCAGCGCCTTAATCCAGACAAAGGAGTATTTTGGCGATGCAACTTGATGATCTGTACAGACGTGTTATAATGGACCACTACAAAAACCCGCGTAACCGCGGAACATTTGATAATGACGCTGTCACGGTGAATTTGAACAATCCAACGTGCGGCGACCGGATTTCACTGCAAATTTTGCTGAAAGACGGAATCGTTCAGGAAGCCAAATATACGGGTGAAGGCTGCTCCATCAGCATGTCCTCTGCATCGATGATGACGGAGGCTGTCAAAGGCAAAACGATGGAACAGGCACTCGATATCGCTAACCGTTTTTCCTCACTGATGAAAGGTGAAGAAGTCGATTTCGACGATTATGAAGATCTCGAAGCCCTATCCGGTGTGAACAAGTTCCCTGCACGCATCAAATGTGCCACTCTGGCCTGGAATGCATTACGCAAAGGGATTGACGAAGAGAACAAAGTACAATAACGATAGGGAGGTAGAGCAAGATGGCTAAAAAAGCACCAGAAATGGAAGAGTACAAATATGGTTTTCGCGACGAGCACAAATCCATCTTTCAAACCGGTAAAGGTCTGACTGCAGAAGTGGTTACCGAGATTTCCAAGATTAAGAATGAACCGGAATGGATGTTGGAATTCCGTCTGAAATCCTTGAAACAATTCGAGAAGATGCCAATGCCGAAATGGGGCGGAGATCTCGACGGATTGGATTTCAACGATATTCAGTATTATGTGCGTGCTTCTGAAAAACAAGGTAAAACATGGGAAGAGGTTCCTTCTGAAATCAAGGAAACCTTTGATAAATTGGGGATCCCTGAAGCAGAGCAAAAGTTCCTTGCAGGTGTATCGGCTCAGTATGAGTCCGAGGTTGTATACCACAACATGCAAAAGGAATTGGAAGACCAAGGTGTAATCTTCATGGATACGGATACGGCTCTCAGAGAGCATCCGGAAATCCTGCGTGAATATTTTGCAACAGTTATTCCGCCAGCAGATAACAAATTTGCTGCATTGAATAGTGCGGTATGGTCCGGAGGAAGCTTTATCTACGTGCCTAAGGGCGTTAAATGTGAAGTGCCTCTGCAAGCCTACTTCCGGATTAACTCCGAGAATATGGGACAATTCGAGCGTACACTCATCATTGCCGACGAAGATAGCTTCGTTCACTATGTAGAGGGCTGTACAGCTCCAATCTACAGCACGAACTCACTGCATAGTGCGGTCGTTGAGATCATTTGTAAGAAAAATGCCCGTGTTCGTTACACAACGATTCAAAACTGGGCACCAAACATCTACAACCTCGTTACGAAACGTGCGGTTGCAGAAGAAAATGCAACAATGGAATGGGTCGATGGTAACATCGGTTCCAAACTGACAATGAAATATCCAGCGGTTGTACTGAAAGGCCGTGGAGCTAAAGGTTCCGTACTCTCCATCGCTGTAGCTGGTAAAAACCAGCATCAGGATGCAGGTGCGAAAATGATTCACTTGGCTCCGGATACAACATCTACGATTGTATCCAAGTCCATCAGTAAACATGGTGGTAAAGTAACGTACCGTGGTTTGGCTTCCTTTGGACGTCAAGCTGAGGGCGCGAAATCCAACATCAAGTGTGATACACTCATTCTCGATAATGAGTCCACATCGGATACAATTCCTTACAATGAAATCATGAATGATAACATCATGCTGGAGCATGAAGCTACAGTATCCAAAGTGTCTGAGGATCAGCTCTTCTACCTGATGAGCCGCGGTCTGACTGATGCAGAAGCAACACAGATGATTATCATGGGCTTCATTGAGCCATTCACGAAGGAATTGCCAATGGAATACGCCGTTGAGATGAATAGATTGATCAAATTCGAAATGGAGGGCTCCATTGGTTAATCCAATGCAGCGCCTTTCGAAGCCGTAAAGCTAAACTTAGCTGCTGATGTTAAGCAGTAGATATAGTTTCATGTGATCGAATACCCTCTAGAGCAGACTTTTGAAAAGTCTCTCTAGGGGGTATTTTTATTCAAAAAATCTGGGGATAACAGCGTTCAGAAGGTTGTTCTGTAATCGGAGTGGCAAGTGAAAATATTCTTTAGTTCAATTTGTATATTTACAAATGAATAGACCAGCGTTATTCTTCCATTAACGAATGTTACATATATTTGAATAGATTCTAATATGAGGAGGTATATGATGCCAAGAAGTATAGTTAAAAAGGGAGCAGCCTTGGTATTGTCTGCTGTTGTTGTCTTTACGAGCTCTCCTTTATTTTTATCCTCGGCCAGTGCAGCAGAAGGTAGTACGGTATCCGGTTCATTCAACGTACTTAGTTACAATGTAGGTGGTCTTCCGGATCTGGTATCCAGTTCCAACCCCAAGGAGTACACCGTTCAGATATCCCCAAAATTAAATGACTATGACATCATTAATGTGCAAGAGGATTTTAATTATCATAATGAGCTGATATCCCAAGTCACTCTGCCGTATTTGACGACAACAAGCGGAATTGCGGGTTTTGGTAGTGGGTTGAACAGTCTGTCCAAATATCCATTCCGTGACTTGAAGCGTGTAACCTGGGATAAGCGATCCGGTCTTTTTGACAATGGAAGTGATGAATTGACTCCAAAAGGATTTACAGCAGCTACATATGAGATCACACCTCAGGTGAAAGTGGACGTGTACAACTTGCATGCGGACGCAGGTAGCGATGATAAATCGCTTGAGGCCAGACGAGATAATATCAGACAACTCTCCAATTACATCAAGGAGCACTCGGACGGGAACGCGGTTATCGTATTTGGGGATACCAATACACGGTACACCCGTGCGGCTGACAATATAGAGTTGCTCATGTCTGAGAATGGTTTAAGAGATCCGTGGATCGATTTGATTCGAGGTGGGAGTATTCCCGCTGATGGAGACGCCCTTATGGATGCAACCAATTTAAATGGACCAAACTATGAGATAGTGGACAAAATTTTGTATCGAGGAAGTAAAGCATTGTCCCTGAATGCACAGAGCTATCGATTAGAAAATCAAACATTTGTTGACCCGAGTGGGCAGCAACTCTCCGATCATTATCCGATTACAGCGGAATTTGTGTACAGCACATCTTCTCAGTACCAACTAAGTTCAACAATCGGAGGGTCTGGAGGAACTGGGTTTAATGATCTAAATCATATTCCGGAGTCCAGACCTAGCTCAGTGGTGCTTAACTCGGGCAACCGTGTAGACGGCATTTCAACGTTGTACAGGGATGGAACGAACCTGGCACATGGTGGTCAATCCAACAATGCCACACTTACCTTGGCAGACGGAGAGTACTTAACTCAGGCAACAATTGGCCAGGGGACACGTAATGGAGATAAACGAATCTTTTACGTGGAGTTGTCCACCAATCTTGGAAATAAGATTGAAGGGGGACAAAAGACATCGGATCAAATTAAACTTGAGGCACCAGCAGGGTGGTATATAGCCGGATTTTATGGAAGAGCAGGACAGGAACTCGATCAGTTAGGGGTCATATACAGACCTCTGAATTAGGAGTGTGTAGTGGTTGAACTAAAAACATAGTATATGTAACTGATAGAGTAATCATAGTAACATAGCGCGCCGCTTGGAATATACGTTGGAAAGACCACAAGGTTTTCCCAATGCTATTCTGAGCGGTATTTTTGTGGAATAAAATAAGACCAATAGCACAAGCCATTTCGTAGATTTAAGCATTTAATGATAGAAAAGGATGTGAGTGTATGAGCGTAAACCCTTTCGAGGGCTATCGGATTACAAGTTCATTCGGCTATCGAATTCATCCTATTCATGGTGGACAGACATTTCACCGCGGAATTGATCTCGTGACAGAGCCCTGGAATGGCCCCGTCTATGCCTTTATGGAAGGTAGGGTACGTTTTGCTTCCGAAGGAGTTACAGGCTCCGGATTCGGCGGTTACGGGCTTACAGTTGCCCTTCAAGATCATCGTGGCTACTTGCATTGTTATGCTCACCTTTCGCGGATTGCCGTAACCGTTGGGCAGCGTGTGAAGCGAGGGCAGCTTATCGGTAATCAGGGAAGCACCGGTCAGAGTACTGGCCCGCACGTACATTATGAGATTCGTAAAACAAGTGCACCATCTTACGGGTATACAGCCAGCGAAGATGGTGTGACGGAACCGGGTGCGTATCTACAGGCCGAATACGGAACTGCATCCCAGGAACAGGAGGCTCCGCCGATGACCACTGAGCAGAAGAAAATGTTTGAAGCCATGCAGAAAACGCTGGAGATTCAAGGGGGATGGATTCAGCAACAGGAGCAACTTTCCAATATGGATTGTCCCGCATGGGCGCAGCAAGCGTTTGATTATTATCGACCGTTTATTATGAACGACAAAGGCAGTTATGAATTTTGGAGATTACTTGTTATTATGCACCGCAAGGAAAAAGGCATTCAGGTTCATTCGGATTCCGACATATAGATCTCTGCAAAGAACAGGGAGTAGCAAAAGGCTGATCCACTCAGGTAGATGCAGACAGACAACCATTTATCGAATGTTGCCTGTTCGCCCGGTTCATTCCAACGGAAACGTCATATGTTAGGGTATACCTGATGAAGAGGAGGCAATCACATGAGCGAAGTAGGATATGGCTGTGGTGGCAACGTAGGCGGAGTAGGCGGCGTTGGCGGATACAATATGTTCACAAACACTGGTGCAATCTTGGTACTGTTCATTCTGTTGGTTATCATCACAAAAGCATTCTGCGTGTAATTCCAACATGATCGAATCGGAATAGACAAAAGGGAAGCCGATTACGGCTTCCCTTTTGTCATATGCCGACCTATGAGTTGGCTATTTCAGTTACTATGGAGTTCTTCGTATACATGCTGTGTACAATGAACAGTTACTGTACATAGATCTCAACGATAGCAATATCTCTTTCTTTCGCTAAATCGATAAAGGCCGTAGAGGTCTGAACGAGTGGTCGGAAATAATCCGCAGGATTATTCATGACAATGAGTCCCGTCTGACCCGTGGTGAGCAGAACCCTTTTACCGATAAAATTAGGCAGCATGTGCTTGATCAGTTCCTGCGTTGCTTCAGCATTTAACTGACCAAAGCTGAGGCTGTACAGTTCACATAGAACAGAGATCAGTTCCTGTTTGGTCTGGTACACCCGATTCGTCGTCATGGCGCTGTAAACGTCTGCTACAGCAGTTATACGGGCATATGGGTGGATCTCGTCTCCTCGCAGTCCATGAGGATAACCACTTCCATCCTCGCGCTCATGATGCTGAAGTGCAACCGTTGCCAGAATTTCATCCTGAGTGGATTCTTTAATGATATCGTACCCATAGAATGTGTGTTTCTTCATTTCGTCAAATTCTTCCGTGGTCAATTTACCAGGTTTATGTAACATTTCAGAAGGAATCTTGGACTTGCCAATATCATGAAGATATCCTGCTTTGGCTACCGTTAGACATTCTTCGGGGTTGTAACCCATCCAGCCGGCGATATAAAAAGCGAGCATTCCGACTTGCAATGAATGGTTGTACGTATAATCGCTATCCCCGTCCAGCATAAGTAACAAGGAGACAACATCTTTTTGTTTTTCCAACTGTTCTGTTAGGGTGAACAAAATCTCATCGACCTGTGTCTCATCAATAAAACCCTTCTCCATCGCTTGTTGAAATAGAGATTCAGTACCTTTGATCGTATCGTTAAACAAGTTAGTTAACAGACGGGTTTGATCGGAAGGTAAGGTTTGTGCATCAGAGTGTAGGTCGGATGTTGTGTGTTCTACATCTGCGTACTCGATTCCATGTTGCAACAGTTTGGATAGGTCATCTTCACTGAGGGTGGAACCTTTCATCAGCATGTGGAGACCCGAACTGTTGTATACATCATTTTTTAACAGGTCACCCGGTTTAAGATCAGTAACATGCACTCTCACGTATAAACCACCTTTTCTCGACTAATATCGACACATATAATTATAATAACAAGAAAAAAATGGGTTGACAACGACTTATTTACTATTAACCCACTCTGTCTAAAAGGTGTAAAGGCTCATTATTTAGTTCTCCATGGGGTTCCATGGTCCTAATTGATGTCCCTTCCATTCAGATCCATCTTCCCAAATTTCCTTTTTCCAGATCGGAACGGTCTGTTTGAGTCTCTCTATGGCGTAACGGCTTGCATCATAACAGTCGTTGCGATGAGGCGAGGAAACGGCAATGACTACACTAATCTCTGCCACATCCACTTTGCCAATTCGGTGACTGATTGCACATAACACACCAGGCCAGCGATCGGAGATTTCCACACCAATGGCTGCCATCTGAGAAAGAGCCATCGGCACATAGGCCTCGTATTCAAGATGAACGGTGCGTTGTTCACCAGTCATTTCACGAGTCGTACCTACAAAAGTAAGAGCTGCCCCGTGATTCGGGGTAATCACTAGCGCCGTTGTTGCTTCCACGGACAAGGTGGACTCTGTAATCAGAAATAAGCCATCTTCAGTCCGATGCTCTGGAACGGTAGAGCGATGCTTCTCATCGGATATATCCGTACCATCGCCTCCAGAGACGGGAGGGATCAACGCAAGTTCATCTTCTGAGCTAAGTATAGTATCGGCAGGAGCGTACTGCTGGTTAACTGCCAAAAAGGATGTCCTTATCTGAGAAGCTGCCTCTGGGTAGGCCAGACTCAGTTTTTCTTTTAAATTGGCAGCGGTTGGAAGGTCTCCAATGTACTCAAACTCCAGGAGGGATGTATTTAAACGTTCTGCAATGCCTGCAAATAGTTGAATTGTCAATTTCATAGATATGACTCACCTCTTTTTGATCTCTAAACCCTTTAAATATATCATAACGACGCGGAAAATGTTATGCTTATCCATTAGAAGAATGAACGTTTATTGAAGAGCAGGGGAGGCGGTGTGATGAGCACCAGGGAGAAGCAAACGTTAACGATTCTACACACCAATGACATCCATAGCCACTTCGGCTCCATGAGCACCATCGCCGCTATGATCAATGAGGAACGTGACCAAGGTGGCAACTTCCTTGTATTGGATATCGGCGATCATATGGACCGGATGGCCGTTGAAACAGAAGGAACACTGGGTACGGCTAATGTTGATGTTATTAACCTGACGGGCTACGATGCCATTACAATCGGTAACAACGAAGGACTAACCTTTACGCCAGATCAGCTCTCGCAGTCCTACGCTGGACTTCTGTGTCCTGTGGTATGCGGCAATGTTGTGGAGCAAGATACTGGACTTCCACCAGTGTGGATGAAACCTTCTCTGATTGTGGAGAAAGGTCCATTTCGCGTTGGTCTGCTGGGGGCAACTGCCCCTTTTACCACGTTTTACGAACTGCTTGGGTGGGATGTTCTGGACCCTGTGGAGTCACTAAGAACTCAAGTGGAAGCATTACGTGATGAAGTGGATGTGGTGGTTGTTCTTTCACATCTGGGACTTTCGACAGATCGGAGACTGGCGGAGCAGATTACTGGAATTGATGTTATTCTCGGTGGACATACCCATCATGTTCTCGAAGAACCATTAGTCATTGGTCAGACCGTGCTGGGTGCAGCTGGGAAATTTGGCCAATGGCTTGGGAAAGTGGTTCTGGAACGAACAAGTGTGGGAAAACCTCTCCAACTGGTAAGTAGCGGTTGTATGGCTGCCAAGAGTATATTACTAGATGATCAGGTCGCGCTGGCAATCGCTACGAATCGTACGGAAGCCGAAAGGACACTCAATCAGACGGCAGTGATAACGGATCGGGTGCTGCCCATCGCGTATGACCGGGAATCCCCGTTTGCAACCTTGCTTGCACAAGCTGTTCGTCATTTCACGGGGGCACAGCTGTCTCTGGTGAATGCAGGTCAGCTTCTGGGAGATCTTCCACAAGGTAATATTACAAAAGGAATGTTGCATTCCCTATGTCCATCTCCTATAAATGCTTGTACAATATGCTTGAGTGGAAGTCATATTCGTGAAGCACTTGAGCAGTCCTTGTTGGACGAGTTTTCAGGTAAGCCCATTGTGGGATTTGGTTTTCGTGGTCATATTCTAGGCACATTATGTATGGACGGAATGGAAGTTCAATACAATCCACATGCGCCAGCCTATGAGAAGATCGAGACCATATCCATCAATGGGGAGCCTATGGACGAACAATGTGAGTATATCGTTGGAACACTGGACATGTTTACGTTCAATGTGGGGTATCCTCCTCTGGCTCATGGAACCCGTACGCTCTATCATCTTCCGGAATTCATACGCGATTTGCTGGAAACGGAAATAAAACGACCAGGGGCTCTGGACGACAGCCTGCGAGCCCGCTGGCATCAAAGCTAAATTTAAAGTACTTGCCTTCTGCTGAAGCGGCGGCTAGTGGTAATTACATCTACGGAGCGGGAGAGGATAGGCTGTGCGTTTAGTACATATAAACTTATTGCAGCCTGGCATGAAGCTGGGGAAACGTATTTATAGTGAAGAAGGCCTTGTATTACTTAGTGAGGATGTAGAGCTAACCAGTCGATTGATTGGACGCCTTAAGGATCTCGGAGTCGGTTATGTGTATATTAAAGATGCTGCGACAGAGGACATCATCGTTCCTGAAATGTTGCAGGAAGAGACCAGGAGGAAGGCACTGGTAGAGATCAAACAGCAATTTCAGAGTATGTCAGGACTGAAAACCAAAAATCAGATTCCTCATTTCGGTAAAGCGCTTAGTGGTGTGATGAATGCCATTCTGGAAGACATCGGCAGTCAGAAGGAAGCCATGATTATGCTGATGGATATGAACTCCAGCGATTTTGACCTGTATAACCATTCTCTGAATGTATGTGTGTACACGCTGGTTCTTGGTGTCGCTTCGGGTTACACACGCCAGCAATTAATGGAGATTGGTCTGGGCGCTTTGTTGCATGATATCGGCAAAACACAGATTGCACCAGAAATTTTGCATAAACCCTCCAGATTGAGTGACGAGGAATTCAAAATCATTCAGCAGCACACTACATATGGACACCGTATTCTCAAAGATGAACCAGGTATACCGCTTCTATCTGCGCATTGTGCATTGCAGCACCATGAACGAATTGATGGCAGTGGATATCCCTTTGGTTTGAAAGACAAGGAAATTCATGAATATGCCAAATGGATTGCGCTTGCTGATTCGTATGATGCCATGACAACGAATCGGGTGTACAAGCAAGCTTTGCTGCCGCATCAGGCAGTAGAGGTGTTGTATACAGGTTCAGGAACCCTCTATGAACAACGGATGTTGGAGAAGTTCAGGGATTGTGTCGCGATATACCCAGTAGGTATTTCAGTCAAGCTCAGTACGGGAGAGGTTGGGGTAGTTGCATCAATTCATTCACGTGTTCCTCAACGTCCGCTTATCCGTGTTCTAAAAGATGCGGACGGTCAGACTTTATCTTCGCCTTATGAAATTAACCTGCTGACAGCTCTGTCTGTGATGATCACAGGTGTAGAGGGTGTGGAGGATACACTTTCAGCGGCTCAAAGTGAACAGGTGGAAAGCTGAACTAATTGAAAGTTGATTAGCGCTCATGTCGTAATATCCGGGCCGTTTCGTAATTCGGTCCAGAGTTGCCTGAGCGTTTTTTGTCATGTAATGGACAGGGTCTGCGTATGCCGGAGCATTCAAAATTGTGCTATGATAAAAGATAACTCCAAAAAGAGAAACACAAGGTATGATGTAAATAAAACTTTTTAGGTTAATAAAAGGAATAAGGTGAAGAACAATGACCATGCTAAACTCAGGATCGGTACAACCGATGCCTTTATCGCCAACGAATGATCCGTGGGATCCGATCGGCTCTCTGCGTACATATGGACGCCATGTGCTGACCAGTGTAGAAATGACCGTGACACATCTATGCAATATGAGGTGTGAGCATTGTGCCGTGGGAGATATGCTTACGATGCGTGAGGCGCCGGCTCTTCCGCTCCCTCTGATGCTGAAACGATTGGATGAAGTGGAGCATCTGCAGACGATTAGTCTGACGGGTGGCGAGCCAAGCTTTAGCCAGAAAACAGTGGATGAGATGATTATCCCGCTGCTCAAATATGCCAAGGAACGTGGAATTCGTTCCCAGATCAATTCGAATTTAACGCTGGATATCAGCCGGTATGAGCAACTTTTACCTTATCTGGATGTTATGCATATCTCATTCAACTATCTGAATGCTGACGATTTCCATCAAGTTGGATTTGCGAATAGTGGCAGACCTGTGAAACGTGAAGTAGCGGTAAAGATGTATGAGAAAATGATTGAAAATTCACGCAAACTGAGTGAGGCAGGCATGTTTATCTCTGCGGAATCGATGATTAACTTCCGTACGCACGACAAGCTGGATGGTATTCACCAATTAATTCGTGAGATGGGCTGTGTCCGTCATGAAGTGCATCCGATGTATAATTCGAACTTTGCTTCGTCGTTGCCTGTGTTATCACTGGACCATATGAGAGCAGCCATTCATCGTTTGCTTGATGTGCGTGACAAGGATATGTGGATGCTCTTCGGTACCCTGCCATTCTTCGCGTGCAGTGCAGCAGAGCAGGATCGGGAACTGATCAACCGTTTATACAGCGAACCCAATGTGACGGTACGTAACGATCCGGACGGACGCAACCGCGTTAATGTCAACATGTTCACGGGTAATGTGTATGTGACGGATTTTGCAGACATCCCGGCATTTGGCAACATTCGTGATCGTAAACTGGATGATGTGTTCCATGAATGGTCAGCTGAACATCCGTTGAATCAAACGGTCAATTGCCATTGCGATATTGCATCCTGTTGCGGACCAAACCTGCTAGTGGCAGATATGTATTACAAGGGTGTGGATTTCAAATCGAGAAAGGCAATCACACGTTGATATTCCAGGTGTATTCCTGAAATAGATAGAAAAGGGGAGTTTCAACTTGGATATTCATACCGAATTTCATCTTGGACAGCTGGTATTTAATCTGGTCTGTGTCTTTTTGCTCGTATTTTTGAATGGCGTATTTGTCGCAGCGGAATTTTCCCTTGTTAAAGTAAGGCAAACGCGCTTAACTCAATTGCAGAGTGAAGGAAACCGTTTGGCTGGTTATGCACTGAAGGTGAATAGTAAACTGGATTCCTATCTATCGGCAACTCAGTTCGGGATTACATTGACATCGCTTGGACTCGGGTGGCTGGGAGAACCAGCCATCTCTGAATTGCTCGTTGAGCCTCTCATGTTTAAGCTCGGTGTAGGAGATACAGGGCTTATTTCGACCGTGTCGGTCATAATCGGTTTCTGTATCATTACGTTTCTGCATATTGTGCTGGGTGAGCTTGCGCCTAAATCGTTGGCAATTCAAAAAACAGACGGAGTGGCATTGTTTTTATCTGCGCCCTTGCTGTTGTTCTACAAAATCTTCTTCCCGTTCATCTGGGTACTGAATGTATCGGCTAATGCATTGCTGCGTCTGGCGGGTATCGAACCTGCCAGTGAAGGAGAAGCTCACTCGGAAGATGAACTTCGAATTTTGATGAAGCAGAGTGCCAAAAGTGGTGTCATCGATAAAGATGAGATCAAACTGATGGACAACATCTTTGATTTCTCTGATATGCTGGCACGTGAAGTGATGTTGCCACGTACAGACATGGATTGTCTGTACACGCATATGTCTTTGGAAGAGAACCTGGAGATCATTAATGCAACCAAACATTCCCGGTATCCCGTAGCAGTAGAAGACAAGGATGAGATCATTGGATTTATACACATCACCGATCTGTTGCTGGCTAAACCGGAGCAACAACATGATCTGGCTTCACTTGTTCGTCCAATCTTAAACGTTCCTGAATCCATGGAAATCAGCCATGTGCTGCGTCTCATGCAGAAGAAACATTCTCAGATGACGCTGGTTGTGGATGAATATGGCGGCACAGCTGGATTGCTGACTGCGGAAGAAATTCTGGAAGAGATCGTTGGAGACTTGTATGACGAGTTTGAGGATGAGCGTCCGCATATGGAACGCAGTGGAGATTCCTTTTCCATTGATGGTCGTTCGCTTATTGAAGAAGTTCATAAGTGGACCGGAGCCATCATTGAGGATGAAGAAGTGGATACCATTGGCGGATGGTTGTTTAAAGAGCTTGGAGGTACTCCAGCCAAGGGCAAAACTCGGGAGCTGAATGGATACGTCTTTGAAGTGGAAGAGTCCACTCGTTTGCGAATTACTCGGGTTCGAGTGTACAAGCAATCTGTTCCTCAAGACATGAATTCGGAAGAAAATCCAGCAGAATAGAACTCGTTGCAGGAGCAAGATAAGACGAGCAAAAGTATGAAATGACGCAGATTATGAAAATCTGCCAGGATATAAGACCTTTGGAAGTTACCTGAAAGGGGAACGAACCGAAGGTCTTTTTTTATTTTAAAGAAGAATTTGGAGAAATTCTGCACATAGTTGAAACGAATTTCGGATTAACTTTGGGGACAGCGTCATATGGTTATATAGACGGGAAACTGGAAGGACCTCAGTAATATTCAGTTGCACCAATGATGTATTATAGGAGGCGTTGTTCTGTGAAAGATCCGCAACTTCGTGCTTACGCCCCTTTTGTGGGGCCGTTTGATCCTTGTCCGCCAGTAGAGATTCGGACGTATCTGGTACCTCCGCAATTATTTATTCCATTTCAGCCTATGGGCTGGCCACAGTACAGTCCGGCAGAAGCATTAAGAGTGGGGACGTTATGGCCTGCATTATACAGCCCTTATACACCAGCAAGATCGAAGGGAAGGAAGGTGGATGTGGATGGAACCTGAAGGAGCAAAAGCGTGCGATACCCAATACTATGAGCTGCTGGAGGAGCTTCAGGCTCTGGATTTTGTATTAGTGGAGTTGAATCTGTACCTGGACACCCATCCTGGGGATTATCAAAGCATAGAGCAATATAACAAATTCACGCAAGAACGTACGCGGGTGGCGCAGGAGTTTCAACAATTGTATGGACCCCTGATGAACTTTGGTCATGCCTTCTCCAAGTATCCGTGGGAATGGTCTCAGACGCCCTGGCCATGGCAAGTGTGACACATCAGCCTCAGGCTTCCTTGCAGGACTTTAGGGACAGGAAGCCCGAGGGTTAGAAGAAGAGCTGTATTTTGATAACGTAGAGGGAGGCGTCTTACATGTGGGTGTATGAGAAAAAACTGCAATATCCCGTAAGGGTTAGTAAATGTGATCCTCGTATGGCGAAATTGCTGATGGAACAATATGGCGGTGCAGATGGGGAGTTGGCCGCTGCCCTTCGATATCTGAATCAGCGTTATACAATTCCAGACAAGATTATCGGTCTGCTGACGGATATTGCTACAGAGGAATTTTCTCATCTGGAGATGATTGCCACCATGATCTACAAGTTGACCAAGGACGCATCAGTGGATCAACTGGAAGAAGCGGGACTTGGGCCGAACTATGCTCAACGCGATTCTGCCTTGTTTTATACCAATTCCTCCGGTGTACCCTTTACAGCTGCCTACATTGCTGCAAAGGGTGATCCAATTGCGGATCTGTACGAGGACATTGCAGCAGAAGAGAAAGCTCGGGCTACATATCAATGGTTGATCGACCTGACCGATGACGTGGATCTGCAGGATAGTCTGAAGTTTCTAAGGGAACGCGAGATCGTTCATTCCTTACGCTTCCGGGAGGCTGTAGAGATCCTGAAAGACGATCGGGAGACAAAGAAGATTTTCTGAACGTTTGGTATAAAAGCAGAAGTCTGGCAGTCCGATAGGGCTGCTTTTTGCTTTGAGTTAATTGCTATGAGTTAATAAAGCCCGAAGCAGTGTACGTGGTGTATTGAGGGTTGCTTTCAAATAAAAAGACGATCCTTTTTGAATTTAAAATAAAAGGGATCGTCCTGGTTATTATTTTGGTGAATTATGGCCTAATATTCAACCACCATGGCAACATTTTGCCATCCAGCTCCAACGGTCCAGAACAACACTTTGTCACCACGCTGAATCTGACCAGTTGTAATCGCTCGATGTAATGCGATGAACGGACTGCTGGTTGAGGTATATCCGAACTCATCTCCGATATAGACTGCAATATCGTCACCAATGCCGATGTTCTCGGATACAGCCCGAATGTTACTAATGGATAGCTGAGAGAAGCAGGCGGCTCTGATCTCGTCTGGTCCAATCTCGTTGCGTGTCAGCAAGGTACGAATGGACTCCGAAGCGGCGTCCACACAGATCGAATCATCAAATGGGATGAATTTCACATGAAAGGCACCTGCATCCACACCTGTTTTGCCCAATTTCGCCAAGCCTTCTGCAGGAAAAAGAGAATTACCATACACACAGGTATCCGTCTGATAGATGGAATCAATGAAACCGACAGCATGTTCATCCCGCTCTACAATAACCGCCGCTGCTGCATCACCGAAATTGGCGAAGTATACGGGATCATCGGGACTGGCGTGAGGAGCTACGTAATCCGAGCCGATGATTAATGCCCGGCGAATTCGAGGATTGCCCAGCATCTGCCGGTTAACCTGTTCGAAAGCAGCGGTCATGCCTGCACAGTTGGCGTTACTGTCAATACAGATCGTGTGAGAAGCTCCGTTAATCAGGCGATGAATCATCAAGGAATTCGTAGGAAAGATGTATTCCGGCGTTTGGCTTGCATAAGCAATCAGATCAATATCTGCACCGGTAAGTCCGGTTTTTTCCAGTAGGTTACTGGCTGCCTCAAAGGCCATGCTTAGTGAATTTTCGTCATCGTTGTCAATTTTATAACGTGTATCACGACCAAGTGCCTTTAACAATCCACGAATATCTACACCTCTTGCGTCAAAATGTTCAATATAAAAATCATTGTGCACCTTGGTTGCTGGATGATAGATATCGATATCTACAATACGAATTCCGGCCATCTTCATTCTCCTCTTGAGCGGAAGGGTGAATTCACAGCTTGTCCGCCTGGTTTATTAAGTGGTAACGGTAGATATGATTTCGAGATTGTCCAGGCCAACAGACCGACCAAGTCGGGACAATTGCATTTTTAGAATCGCGTTGTTCTCGAGGGTCAACACGACTTTTTTATATTCATCTTTTTTGAACATTTGAAGGCAGCCTTCCAGAAGAGGAACAATCTCCGGAGCAGTAACATTCAACTTTTTGCAATCGATGTTCAGGTCATACTCCTTGGTGTTAAGAGGAGCGATCGTATCCTGATATGCCGAGATGGAACGCAAACCGTCTTCTTGAGAGAAAGAACCCTCCAGTTCAATGTTTAACACCTTGTTCGGAACGTCAGTCTTAAGAATGAAATTTCCCATGTTTGATCTCTCTCCTTTAAATGAGTTAAGGCTATCCTGCTAATGGATACACAGCCCCATAGGACCTCTGTTGAAAGCTTCTAAGATGAGAGCTGGTTCGAAGGATAATTTAACCATATTATAAAGGTAGGAATGTAAAAAGATCAATAAAAAAGTCGAATCATGTATAAAAATGTAGAAAAGTGAATTACTGTATTTCTTCCAAGGTAGCAAGCAAAATATTGAATGCACTAATGATGCGTGGAGCACCCACACAGGGTGCCAGATGTAGCAATATTCCCTTGAGCTGATCCACCGTCACTCCCACGCTCAGAGCCATCGTGTAATGTACCCCTAATTGTTCATACTGTCCTTGGGTGATCAACGAAGAGATGATAGCAACTTCCTTCCATTGATCCGTAATCGTGGTGCGCTGAAAAATATCCCCGTATGCCGTCCCCATAATAAATTCCGACAATTCGGGAAAATGTTCTTTGATGGGTGCAAGGGCTCTTGCGCCGTACTCACCAGAAAGTTTTGCGAAACGGTCTAGTCCCTGAGCTACATGTTCACTCATGATCTACTCCTCCTAATTTAAAGTTACGGTGCGGTGAGCCGTGGGTGGGATTTCATCTCGATCGGTCAGAAGCTCAATAACAGTTACCTGATTTAACGTCTGGGCTGTGTTCAGCGCAGATGAGAATTCAGCAAGGGTTTCTGCTCGAAACGCAACCGCACCGAGAGATTCGGCGAATTTGGCTGCATCCATAGGAACTTCATATAATGTGCCATCAATTCTGCCTGTTGTTTTTTCCATTCCTTTGAGTGCCATGTCCAGTTGTTTGTTATTAACGACAATGAAGATGACATTCAGATTGTTGCATACCGCGGTATTGATCTCCGTCCCCAGCATCATGAAACATCCATCCCCGGTGATACATACAACGGTCTCTTCAGGTGAAGCGGCCTTTGCACCTATCGCCATACCAATGGCGTTACCCATGCAGGCAAAGTACGCGTCAAACACAAAGCTGCCTGGTTTTTTGACTTTATATCGCTGGACCGCATGAAATCCATGGCTGCCATCATCAACAAACAGCTTATGATCGTAAGGAAGAAGTTCGCTCATCCCGTCCAGCACAGAAGCCAGAGACAGGCGGGGCAGATCTGGTAATGGGACAGTGTAATCCATGGGTGTCGTGGTTCTCTCAGGAGTAGGGAGGTCTTCTAATGTGCCCAGCAAATATTGCAGGTTGTCCTTCAAATCACCGGTGATATGTAAGGTTTGAGCGCTCAGAATCTTGCCTACAAACGTAGGATCAGCGTCAAATTGGATGAGGTGTACCGGATGATGTTCAGGCTTCAGATTGCAGAGGGTCATATCACTTAGACGTGAACCGAGTACGATATAAAGGTCACTTTGGTTCAGGATGTCGTCTGCATGCGGGAAACCTCCAACACCACAAGGTCCATGGTATAGGGGATGGTCCCACGCAATCGCTCCTTTTCCACCAGGAGTAGTAATGACGGGAATGTTGAACGATTCGGCCAAATGAAGCAATTCATCATGGGCTCTGGCGCGACTTACACCTTTACCAGCAATAATTAAGGGACGGTTGGATTGCTCAATGAGAGGAAGAATGCGATTCAGATTAGATACGCTAAGCAGAGGTTCCGGTTCGGGAATGACAATCCGGCATTGGGATAACAACTCGGTCTGTACGTCAAAAGGAATACAGAGGTGAACAGGGCCTTTATTGGGGCCGAGTGCAATGGAAAGGGCGTGATTCAAAAGTGTGCCGAAGTGATCTCCACGCTCAACCAGTTTGCTGAATAGCGTAGCAGGCCTGAACATCTCAGCCAGATCAGCCAGATAGGAAGAGGAATCCTGGCACTGGGGTAGCCCCAGTTCCTGAATGGATTGATGGCCCGTAATAAACAGTACCGGCAGATTGTTGGCCTTTGCATGGGCTGCTGCAGTAAGCAGATTGGTTCCGCCTGGACCGGATGTGGCAAAGGCAACGCCGAGTTTACCCGTCTGTAATGCATAACCGGATGCGGCAAAACCTGAGCTGGATTCATGACGGCCTGGAATGAACTCTAATCCGTAATCCACCATTTTCAGTACAGCAGGACAGATGGATTTACCAATAATACCAAAGACATGAGTAACGCCTAGATTACGCAGAGTTTCTGCCAAATAGTCCGCAACTGTTCTCATGCGGGACACCTCGCTTCATGAAATAGGTTATTAGAACCATACGCATATTCCATTTGTTGAATGCAAGTTACTGTCTAAGGTTGTAAGAGGAAATATTCATTGTTATTAGGAAGAGTATCTTTTTTTGTGGTTTTTTGTCAACCTGTTTTTGTGAGTCTAAATTCCTGATTCTTAAGTTGGTAACGCTTTAAGTGTTGCTGGATAAAGTAAAAATAATTGGTTATATATCCCTGCAACGAATTACCCAATCGCAACAAAGTTACAAATAATGTAAAATGATGACTGTAAATGATGAATTTCAGCCACAAATAGCGACTTGAAAGCTTGAGATTTATCTTTTTTCGTATCAACGCATCATCGCATTCGCATTTCTTTGCTTTCTGCTATACTGGAAAGGAATTGGGAGGGGATGGAATGACAATCATCAAGATGGCTCTGATTGGGCTGGGTAAAATGGGACTACATATGGTTCATCTAATCGAGAATACAAAGATGGATACAAAGATTGAGATTGTAGCGGTGTGTGATGCGAATGAGGACGGTTTGGCGTCTTTTGCAGCTTCTCATCGGGGAGTTAGGACGTATACGGATTACAAGCAATTGATGAATGAACATCAGATTGATCTGTTGTATATTGCAGTTCCGCCGAAATTTCATTATCCGGTTGTCATGGAAGCGCTGGAGCGCAAAATTCATGTGTTCTGCGAGAAACCGCTTGCCAATAGTGTAGAAGAAGCCAAAGAGATGCTGGATGCAGCGGAGCAGGCGGGCGTTGTTCATGCCATCCATTTCTCGATGCCGCATGAACCTTCCGTGCTGAAGTTGCAAGAGATGATTAAGCAGGGTACTGTGGGGGCCGTTCGCAAAATAGATCTGATTCTGCAATTCCCGCAGTGGCCACGATCATGGCAACAGAATGCTTGGATTACGAGCCGGGAACAGGGTGGATTTATTCTTGAAGTAGGGATTCACTGGATTCATATGATTCAAAAGGTGTTTGGTGCCATCCGGGTAGTGAGCACTCAGGTTCAATATCCTGAGAATGGAGACTGTGAACTCGAAGTACAGGCTGCAATGGAATTGGAAGACGGGACTCGAATTCAGCTAAACGGCATCTCTCAATTTGCGGGGGAAGAACGTGTATCCATGGTGGTGTACGGTACGAAGGGCACGATTGCTCTGGAAAATTGGGAAGAATTGAAGACGGGTCGGGTGGGACAGCCACTGTCTCGAGTAGAAGTGCTTGAATCCGCCAGTGAATTGCCGGTTCTGAAACATGTCATTGCCCGTATACAAGGCAAACCAGCTAAGATATATGATTTTAACGATGGGTATCAGGCACAATTGATACTGGAAGCGTTGCGAAGTACGGAACAATCAGGATAAGAAAAGGAGTGCCAGGTTTCTCATTTCGAAGTGCCTACTGTACCTTTAAATATCAGCTCTCCTTAAACACCAAGAAGCATCGCAGTGGCCCAGGTATGCCTGTCTGCGATGCTTCTTTCCTTTGTTTTGGCGCAAAATAGAGCCATATAGACATTCTATCGGTATGTTGATTCAGGTCACGCCAGCTTGAATCGTTTAACCAGCTGATCAAGTGCATCGGACATTTCATTCAACTGCTTGGACGTGTCAGACATTTCCTGCAGAGAAGCAAGTTGTTCCTCCGTCATCGCAGATACTTCTTCCGTGGCTGATGCAGTATCTTCCACAACAGCCGATACTTCATTGATGGACTTCATCACAGCCTCACTACCGGAAGTTAACTCCTCGACAACAGCAGATACCTCCAGAACTTCACCACTGAGGTTATGAATATGCTGAGTAATGGTTGAAAAAGCATTACCTGCATCCTCAATGGTCCGCAACCCTTCATTCACATGTAGCGTGCTCTCATCAACCACCTGCACCGTACTTTGAACACCTGTTACCACGGTTTCCAATATACTTGTAATCTCTTTGGCTGATGTTGCACTTTGGTCTGCAAGATTACGAATTTCCGCGGCAACGACAGCGAAGCCGCGTCCATTTTCCCCAGCGCGGGCAGCTTCAATTCCGGCGTTAAGTGCAAGCAGATTGGTTTGTCTCGCAATACCCGACATTGAATCTGCAATGTTGATCACTTGATCAGACATCTTCGAAATTTCATTAATGGCTTCCTGTACAGAGCGGAAGGATTGTTCAATGGAACTCATTTTACCTACAGCATTATCAATGCGCTGTTGCCCATCCACGGCAATGGATTCGGTACGAACTGCACGGCCTGCCACGTCACTTGCCGAGGAGGCGACACGATTAAGGCCATTTAGGGATTGCTGCATCGCAGCTACCATGGTTTGCGTAAGAGCAACCTGTTCATCAGCGCCTTCAGCGACGCGTTCCATGGCAGTGGCAACTTCTTTTCCTGCAAGATGGCTATCGGCAACCCCTTTATCCAATCGATCCGAAGCTGTGCTCAGAATCATGGCATTGCTCTGAACGTCTAGCATCATTTGCTGTAAACCAGCGAGCATTGTATTGGCTGCCTCCGCGAGTTCACGAGTTTCGTCTTTCATTGGCGTAGCGATTCTCAGTGTCAGGTCACCATTGGAAGAACCGATGTCATTTAATGCCTGTTTTACGGTACGAATGTTTCTAACAATGGCACGTGACAGGACCAATGCAGTGATGAACGAGATAATGGCCACAACGATAAGTGCCCCATACAGTTCCAAGTTCAGTAGTGTGTTTTTTTGCTTCAGCGCTTCTGTACGGTTATCGGTTAACGTATGCTCGTTGGTTCGAAATGTATCGAGAGCAGTCCGAATCTGGTCCATGTCTCTTTTACCTGGATCATCTGCGAAAAAATCTCGAATGGCCTGCGTATTATTGGCTTGGCGAAGGGCGACCACAGGTTCACCAGCGACCTGGACCCAGTTCTCCATATTAGTATGTATGTCTTCCAAAAGTGCAAGTTGAGCCGGATTATCCGAAATTAAAGCAGCAAGTTCATCCCTTAGTGTAATAAGTTGCTCTTTTCCTTGGGTGTAGGGATCGAGATAATTGTCCTGACCCGTGATGATGTAACCGCGTTGACCTGTTTCCATATCTACCATGTTTCTTTCGAGTTCATAGGTGAGGGCGTGTACCCTCATATCGTGATCGACCAGAAAATCCAGTTCCCGTTGGAGCTGACTTGTGCTGTTCTGAATCAGCAGGATGCAACCAGCCAGTACAGCCAGTACGAGTAAATATCCTAATCCGATCTTATAAAAAATCTTAAAAGTCTTTCGCTTTTTCATGTTTGTTATTCCTCTCTATGGGGTATATGTAGTTGTCGAAAAAACCGGAAATGTAATGATTGTAGGTCTTTAGAATAGGTGTCTAAAGAACTATTTTTTTAGTATTATACGTAAAGAAACTTCTTTTGTATATAGTTTGTTTAGCTTAAATATAATGTTTGGTTGATGTTGTATAAGGTTGGGGTTGATGATGTTTTACAATCGTTGGTTTACACGTTCAAACGTTATGTTTATCATGGGAAGGGAACGATTCCAATTACATATACAATATCCCAATCCGAAAGGAACATTGGACATGAATAAAGAGAAGGTATTGCTCAAACCGGAAGCGATGATTTTTGACATGGATGGTACGCTGTTCCAGACAGAGACCCTGTTGTTGCCAGCATACCAGCAACTATTTGATACATTGCGTGCCGAAGGGCACTTTGAAGGAGAAACTCCACCCGAGGAACGGATGCTGGGAAGTTTGGGCATGTTGCTCGAAGATATATGGAAAGTGGTTATGCCTGAGGCATCGGAAGCGGCACATCGCCGGGCAGACGAACTGCTGCTTCAACTGGAGATTGAGGGGCTTGATCAAGGAAGTTCTCAATTGTATCCGGGTGTGAAAGAAACGCTGCAAGCATTAAAACAACAAGGAGTGCGTCTTTTTGTCGCAAGTAATGGGCTGGAGGACTATGTGAAGGGTGTGGCGTTTGCACACGAGATTATGCCTTTCTTTGAAGGGGTATACAGTGCAGGCCAGTACAAGACTCCTTCCAAAATTAATCTGGTGCAGATCCTGCTTGAGAAACATCGTATTCAGGACGCATGGATGGTAGGGGATCGCTCTTCTGATGTGGAAGCTGGTAAAATGAACGGTCAGGCGGTCATCGGCTGTGCCTATGCCGGGTTCGGACGTGATGAGGAGCTTGCGGGCTCAGATGTGCTCATCTCTGATTTTACAGAACTGCTGCGTCTGTATGATGAAGCAGAGTAGTCTCTACGCTGTATACGTTTACTGAGATTTAAGATTACGAACCACATGATATGAACCTGTATTCAACGGAAATCCGTTGAATACAGGTTTTTTTGTTTGGTCATGCAGTCACATTCTCCCCTGTAGAAAGTTGATTTCCCTATCCCGCTTTCCTTCATATTCCCTCTATACTTCATTCAAAAGCTATAGGGGGTCCGATTCTGGTGAAACCATCCAAAATACATGCCTATATGTTCATCTTTCCAAGTCTTTTTTTAACTGTTGTATTCGGGATCTATCCTCTGTTATGGGCGCTGCGTTACATGTTCTATGATTATCAAGGCATCGGAACGCCTGTCTTTATTGGGCTTGACAATTTTGGACGCATTTTGCGTGACGGGCAATTCTGGGATTCTGTAGGCAACACGGGTGTGTATGCACTGGGCAAACTCGTCGTTACGATTCCACTGTCGTTAACTCTGGCGATTATTCTGAATCGTAAATGGAGAGGTCGATCCCTCTTTAGGGCGATCTATTATCTTCCCACTATTTTCAGCGCTTCGGTCATGGCGATTGTATTTTTTATTATTTTCAACTCCTATAACGGAATATTGAATCAATTGCTGCTTAAGTATCATGTGATCTCCGAATCCATTAGCTGGCTGGGGGCTGAACATGCCATGTTAACAACCATCATCATCGCCATCTGGGGGGCTGTGGGCAACTATATGTTGTTGTTCATTGCGGGTCTTCAGAGCATTCCTGAAGAGCTTTATGAGGCGGCATCGCTGGATGGAGCAAGTGAGTTTCAGAAACTGCGGAATGTAACGATTCCGTTGCTGGGTCCTGTCTTGCAGATGATCATCATGCTGGCAATTACCACGGCGCTGAAAGGTTACGAGAGTATTATGGTGCTGACCGAAGGGGGGCCATATGGCAAAACAGAGGTGATGTATCTGTATTTGTTCAAACTGTTGTTTCCCGTGTCGGCTGACACACAATCACTCCAGCAGCTCGGTTATGGCAGTGCAGTCGGTTTTACAACGGCTCTCATCGTAGGGGCTGTGACGCTCATTTATTTCCGTATATCCAAAAAGCTCAATGATGTCTATTAAACTGAAAAACAGACTTTTTGAACACGTATAAAATTAATCAGGAGGAAACGATGATGACTCAAAAAGTACTTGCGCCCTCAGGGTCTCCCCAACTCATTCGCTGGACCAAACGAACAGTACTTTGGCTGTTTTTGATCGCAATCGCTCTGCTGTCGCTGTTCCCCATCATACTTGTATTGCTCGGTTCCTTCAAAACGAACCAGGAATTGACCGGAGGAGCTACGATCTGGCCGAAGATTTGGCAGTTCTCCAATTATGCTCAGGCTTGGCGAACCGCCAATTTTTCGGGTTTTACGATTAATAGCGTGTTTGTTAGCATCAGTACAACAGTTGGCACGTTGCTGGTAGCTTCGATGTCAGCCTACGCTGTGGATCGAGTGAATTTCAAAGGGAAAAAGGGGTACACCCTGCTCATGGCATCTACTCTGTTTATTTCCATAGGCGCAGTTGTGCTGCGTCCGCAATTTGACCTCATGGTCAAGCTGGGGCTGAATACCACGTTGTGGGGCGTTATTATTATACTGATCAGCGCACACGCTGCCACATACTTTATTCTCATTGGTTTCTTCAAGAGCATCCCGCGCGAACTGGATGAGGCGGCGATGATTGATGGCTGTAATTTCTTCACCACATACTGGCGCATTATTCTTCCACTCCTGCGGCCCGGACTCGCCGTTGCAGGTCTGGGTGTATTCCAGAGTTCATGGAATGAATATATTCTTCCTTTTGTGTTCACCATGAGCAATCCGGACTTGCAGACTTTGCCCGTTGGGCTGGCTAATCTGCGATATGGCATCGGAGCTGCAGCTGAGGTCCAACTGATGATGGCCGGAGCCTGTCTGTCCATTTTGCCGCTGCTCATCGTTTATATTTTTGCCAACAAATCATTCATGCAAGTGACCTTGGGAGCTGTGAAAGGATAGGCGTGAGCACAATCATGGAAACGGTTTTACGGGTTATTCCACTGTGCTATACTCATTTTAATTCACAGCGGACAGGCCAAGCCGTGTTCAAGGAGCGAGCGCCGATGATATTCGACTTTTATAAAATGTCCCTGAAAAAAAGAATACAGCTGCTGTACATTTTTCTCGTGGTCTTGTGCATCAGTGTGACCGGGATATGCTCTTATCTCTTTGCTGCACGAAGCATTGAGCAGAATGCACTTGAACTGAAACAAAGCATTCTGAACAAATCAGTGCAGGTTATGGATGAACATCTAAGGCACATTGTTGTATCCTCTTTTTCTTTTATGCTTAATGAAACGTTCACCCAGGTTATGAAGGACGTTGGAAAAAATAAAACATCTCATTATTATCAGAATCTCTCGCTGCTGCAAACATCGTTTGCTCAATTGAAGCTCGTAGAGCCACTGATTGATACCGCATATCTGAAAACACCTATCGGTGATTTTTTCTCAACCAAAGATTTTCCGAATCGCAATAACTCGTTCGACAGGGAATACGGACGCTACGTGAAGCTGCAAGGCTGGAATACGATGTGGTTTGGTTCACATCAGAGTCAGTTATTTCAATCCCGAGGAAATGTGTTATCTCTGTTGCTCAAACCCATTGTGATCGATAATCATACCTATTCGAATGTATATATGGTCGTCAATATGAAGGAAGAGGCGATGCGAGACATTCTGACGCAGGATCTCATGAATAACCAGATTCAACTGTTTTTGCTGCACAAAAACGGAAATGAAGTCATTCGGCCCAGGTCCCGAAATTACGATTTCATTATGGAGCCTGACTTTACACAACAGTTTAGCCGTGACGATGCTGGGGATTTCACCTACAGGAACGATCAGGGGGAGGACATGCTTGTTAACTATTCGGCATTGTCGATGAACGAGGATTGGGTCATGGTAAGTGTACAGTCCAAGGCTGACTTGTTGTCCCCCCTCCAAAAGATACGCTGGCTGATCATCCTGATCATGTTGTTTTGCATTTTGCTCGCACTCGGGTTGTCCAGGCTGCTGGCCTCCGCTCTGCTGAAGCCACTGAACAAACTGCGACGCTTGATGGTTGAGGTGGAGTCTAATGATCTGGATGTACGGTTTCGCAGCAAGTATGACGATGAAGTCAGCGCTGTAGGGCATCGTTTCAACCGGATGTTGGACCAGATTCAGATTCTGTTTGAAGAAGTACGGACAACGGAGCAAGACAAACGGCGGTTTGAAGTCAAGGCGCTTCAGGCGCAGGTTGATCCTCATTTCCTCTACAATACGCTTAATACGATGTTCTGGAAAAGTGAGAGCGGAGAGAAGAAGGATGTAAGTGAGATGATCGTCTCCTTATCCTTATTATTCCGTCTGGGCCTGAATGATGGTAAAGACATCACCAGTGTGGAGCAGGAGATCAAACATGTCGAACAATACATGCAGCTTCAGCAAAAATGTTATGAGGATCTGTTCGTTTATCGGATTGAGGTGGGGGACCCCTCTTGTTACGCTGTTGATATTTTAAAAATATTACTTCAGCCCTTGGTCGAGAATTCCATCCTGCATGGATTCAATGACAAAGAAGATTTGGGCGTTATCCTGATCCGCATTGATCGTCAGGGTGACACACTACGGCTGGAGGTGGCTGACAATGGATGTGGTATGGATGTAGCCGGCATCTATGCTGAGGATGTTCCTGACGGGGGACGCAAAGGTTATGCCCTATCCAATCTCCATGGCAGATTAAGCCTTCACTACGGGGATGTGGCCTCAATTGTATTTCATAGCAGTACAGATGTGGGAACAACGGTTGTTATCACGATTCCGATCACCTGAGGAGGGGCAGTATGGGCCAATTGACGATGTGTGTTATGGATGATATCCAGGCAGTTGTAAAGGGCATATCTTCAACTATTCCGTGGGAGGATCATCAGGTTCGGATTGTAGGCACGGCGGGCAATGGAGAGCGCGGTTGGTCCTTGTTGCTGGAGCAGCAACCCGACATCGTGATTAGTGATATCAGGATGCCCAAGCTGAGCGGGCTGGAACTAATGAAGCGGGCATTGGATGCCGGACTGCGAGCCAAATTTATTTTCATCAGTGGTTATTCTGATTTTCAATATGCACAGGAGGCCATCAAGCTTGGTGCATCCGATTATTTGCTCAAACCGTTTACCCCTGAAGAAATACTAGGTGCGGTGTTGAAGGTAAGACAGGTGATTACGGAAGAGCAGGCACAGTGCAAACAGTTGGAACAGTTGGAGCAGAAGGTGGAGAGTAGCAGCCAGTACGAGCGTCACAGCTATCTCCTGGGCTTGTTGCGTCATGAAATCGGGGGCTTCCTGAATGAAAGTCGCTGGAACGAGCTGCACATTGATCTCGATTCATCCAATCTTCTCGTCATGGTCATCGAGGTGGATGGTTATACGCGATATGGATACACGATGCATCTGGATGCCGAAATCGTTCCTTTTGCGGTCCAAAATATTGTGGGAGAAACCTTAAACCGCTATACCAAAGGCGTTGTTTTACGGGAAAACCGATACCGGCTTGCAGCCATATTTAACACACCAAGCCAGATCGACGTCTCTGAGCTACTGGAGCAATGCCGCCAAAATGTGGAGCGATTCAGCAAAAAAACAGTCTCGATTGGTGTTGGTACGATTGCCCGCAGACCACAGGAAATCTGGACGTCCTACGCACATGCAGATCAGGCGATATCCTATCGTTTTTACAGTGAAGGAAATTGCATCCTCCAGTATACTGAACTGGAAAATCAGGCCTGTGTGGCTCCGGTATATCCTTTGGAGAAGGAGAAAGAGCTTTTTTACGCACTCAAATGTGGTAATGAGAGCACCTGTCACCGCATCATTGATGAAATTCTCGAAGAATGGCAGGTCTCCGAAGGATTTCCCGAGCCTCTCACGATGATTCGTTTGCTGTCTGGACTGGCTTTTGCCATCTACCGTGCCTTTTGTGATGAGATTACAGCAGAGGAACGCTTGCGTCTGGAGGCCGACCTGACAGTGCTTGAGGCGATGCGCTCCTTGACGTTTGAGGGCTGGAGGGGATATATCAAACATTTTAGCAGTATGGGTTGCGAGATTATGGACAAAAAACGACTCACCGATGTCAAACAGGCGATTAGCAAAGCCCAGGAATATATCAGTCTGAATCTTGCAGAGAATCTGACGCTGCATGCCTGTGCCCAATCCGTACATTTAAGTCCGAGTTACTTTGCCAATGCCTTCAAAAAGGAAACCGGCATAACGCCGATTCAATATATTACTAAGATGAGGATGGAAAAGGCCAAAGAATTGCTAGTTGCAGGTGTACAGGTGCAAGAGATCTGCCAGAGGCTGGGTTATGAGGACAGGCCTTATTTCAGCGGTTTGTTCAAGAAATATTGCGGCATGACGCCAACCTGCTTCCGACAAATGTATGAGAATTGAAACCGATACGGAACGTCATTTTTCCCACCATGCAAAGTCAGAATGTCCCTCACCTCCATGAAAGCGTAGCGATTATCATTACGTTAACGGATAACCAAACGGGTTGTCCAGACAAGCATAAGGGGGCATATCAATGGTTAAAAAGTGGATGGTGACTACGCTAAGTGCATTGCTGGCGCTAAGTTTGGCAGGTTGTTCGGCTGACAGTGGTACTTCGGCAAATAGCGAATCGGGGACCAGCGGGGAGGATGCCGGAGGGAAAACCAAAATCATATATTGGACACCGGACCGCCATGATGCTGATTTTATGAAATCCAAGATCGATGAGTTCAACCAGACAAACAAGGACAACATTGAAGTGGAGATGACCGTGATGGGGGACAACTATCCACAGGCGGTTGATATTGCTTTTGCCAGCAAGCAGGCACCCGATGTGCTGCAAGTTAATGATTTTCAGACGTATTATCAGAAGGGGTATCTCGCCCCGATCGATGGATACATGAGTGATGAGATGAAGGCCGTGTTTAAAGACAGCTTGATTGAGAATAAAAACACAATTGATGGAAAAATATATTCCCTCCCCAATACAGGGCAGGTCTGGCGGCTTGTGTATAACAAAGATATTTTCAAAAAGGCAGGGATCGAGAGTCCGCCAAAAACGTTGGCTGAGATGGTTGCGGATGCCAAAAAAATTACCGAAGTTGGTAAAAGTGAAGGCATCTATGGTTTTGCCAGCCCGTTCAAGAGCAGCAGCGGTTTCTGGAGAGCAGCCAATACGATTGCAGGTGCAAGCAATAATGTTGGTATTGATGGTTACAACTACAAGACTGGCCAATTTGATTTTGGGATGTACAAGGATATCGCAATGGCACTTCGTCAGATGAATCAGGATGGCAGCATGCTGCCAGGTGTTGAAAGTCTGGACATCGATCCGCTCAGAGCCCAGTTTGCTCAAGGTAAAATCGGAATGTACATTAACCACTCTGGTGAACCAGGGGTATATAAAGATCAGTTTCCTACAAAAGAAAATTGGGCAGCGGCTCCTGTGCCAACAAATGATGGAACGATCAAGGGCGCTTCACAAGTCATCGGGGGCTCCTACATCGGCATCAATGCAGATTCTGCCAACAAGGAAGCGGCATGGAAGTTTATGGAGTATGTGTACAGCACAGATCTTCAGAGTGAGTATTACGAAAAAGGATACGGAATCTCACTGATTCCTGCTGTACTAAGCTCTGGTAAAAAACCAAGCATTCCGGGCATTGAAGGTTTCCTGCCCAAACGTTATGATGCCATTTTCCCGGCAAATCCAAGTGTGGTGACCGAGAGTTCACTGGAAGGAAATAAATGGAGCGATGCATTCTCCATCTATGTATTCACGGGTGGTGATCTCGATAGTGTAATCAAGGATCTGGATACGAGATACAATGCAGCTCTGGAGAAAACCAAAGCAGCAGGGCTGACCAATATAACTGCTGATCCATCGTTTGATTCTTCCAAGCTTCAAGGCAAATTGTCCACAGAAGACTAATAAACGTTCATAGCGGCCGTGGTTTAACTACTTCGGTCGCTTACTCACAAGGAAAGGGGAAAAGCAAAATGATTATTAATCATGCGTCTATCGATGCACATATCATTAACGAAACGAGTTCCCGCAAGATTTTGGGCATGGGCGGTACATTAATGATGGTGGAGGTTACCTTTGCTAAAGGGGGTATTGGAGAAGTTCACTCCCATGATGCGCACGAGCAGGTCAGCTATATCGTCAAAGGCAGCTTTGAGGTACAGGTCGGTGAAGAAACTCGCATCTTAAAAGCAGGGGACAGCTTTTATGCCGGTTTTAACGTCCCGCATGGGGTCAAGGCACTGGAGGACTCCGTCATTCTGGATGTTTTTACCCCGTTCCGTCAGGATTTCCTTGAGGCGTCCCAATGAGCGATTTTTACCTTTCGGCAACGGATCTGCAACGGGCTGCCCAATATTATGAAAAACATTTTCCGGAAGAAGCCCGAAATTCGCTCACGATAGCCAATCGTGCCATCCTGAATGAATTTATCGTTCCTTATACCAACGATCTGAATCGCTGGATTCCGATGGGGACACCCGTGGACTGGCTTCACAACCCGACCAATGATCTGGAGTTCACATGGGGCATCAATCGACACTGGCATATGCTCGATCTAGGCAAGGCGTATCTGATGAAGGGCAATCCGCTATATGTAACAACATTTATTGACCACTTCCGTAGCTGGAGACAGCAAAACCCGGTACCTGTAAATCTGGTTTATGACGAGGCCGTGTTCTTTCAAAAGCCCGGTCCATGGCGCCTGCTGGAGACGGGACTACGTGTGCAGTCCTGGATATCGGCATATAAATATATGGAAGCAAGTTCATTGATAGACGAAGGCTTTCAAGCGGAGTTCCGACAAGGTCTGAACGAGCACGCCGAGTTTTTGACCCGTTACCTCGGCAGCACGGAAATCAATCATGCCATTATGCATATGCAAGGGTTGTTCATGATTGCTACGTTCTACCACCAGCATCCGCGAAGTCCATACTGGCGTCTAGTGGCGATGGAACGTCTTGAGTTGTGTTTGCTGCATCAGTTGGGTGAAGAAGGAATACAGGTTGAACTGACAACACATTACCACAATGCCAGCATCGAGATGTTTGGCACCCCTTATCGGTTGGGCGAGATATCAGGACATCCTTTCTCGGCATGGTATGCCCGCTGTCTGCGCCAAATGGCTGCATTCACCGAGGCGCTGATCCGACCAGATCATCAGTCTACCGGTATTGGTGATTCGGATTGGGTTGGTGATGGACGACAACGACTGACCCTGCTTGGAGCGATTCTGGACGATGATGATTTGATGGCTCGCGGAACAGATAGCTCGGAGTGTCTCTGGTTGCTGGGTGTGGAGAAATATGAGCGATGCCTCAGACTACAGGCTTCTTCTTCTCCGGCGTTGTCGAGCCGGGCTTTTCCGCAGACAGGATATTATGTCATGAGGGACAAGTATCAATATCTTTTTTTTGATGCGGCTGCCATGGGCGGAGCACACGGACATGCAGATGCGCTGAATGTGGAGTGGATGTGGAAGAACCAGCTTTTCTTCACGGACACCGGACGTTATACGTATGAAGAAGGGGAATGGCGGCGGTATTTCAAAAGTACGCGGGCGCACAATACCGTCACAGTGGATGGTCTGGATCAGACACCTTATCTCTCCACACAGCAATGGGGTGAACCGGAGGCTCAGGCCACAACGCTACGTTGGGAGAGCAATGACAGCTATCACTTCATTGATGCTTCACAGGATGGATATACACATTTGCCAGATCCAGTTACACATCGTCGGTGGATGCTGGCAGGGGTGGAGATCCCTATACTACTAATTGTGGATTGGCTGGAAGCAGAAGCAGAGCATACGCTGGAGCAACGTTTTCACTTGCATCCGCAAGCGGATATTGCATTGAGAATGAATGCAGCTGGAGAAATGACGGCGGATATGAGCTATGAGGCATCTTCCATAACGCTGACGATGCAATGGGTTACGGCAGGCATCGGGAAGGGAGCCTTCGCGTTGACGGAGCAGCCCGGCTGGGTATCTGAGGTGTATGGTTCCAAGTCGGAAACATCGGTCATTCAGGGCAAGACTGATTTCTCGGGCAAAGTGGGTATTCTGACGTTGTGCCTGCCTGCGGATCATACAGACCAGGTTACACGTGTTACCACATGCCAACTGGAACCTGACCTGATGAGATTGGCATTAGCTTATGTGCAAGGTGAGGAAAAAGGATATATTGTGATTGACAACGAAACGCTGCAATGGACGAAAGAATAGAAATAAAAACAGTGAAGCAGGAGCAGATGCTCGCACTTGGCGAACATAGACTCCTGCTTTTTCTTCACTCACTTGGCTTTCTTTTTTCTTTTTACTCTGGCGGATTTTTGCGAAACGGGCCTGGGATTGGCTGGCTTTCTGGACGTTCCGGGAGGTCTGTTGCGATATAACCATAAGGCGTACTCCAGCGGTTGAGTGATGGCTTTATAATAGATATCCCGCTCCCCGATGCGAGCGAATACTTCACGCGCAGGTTTGGGATTAACTTCAAGCAGGTAGATACGACCGCTTCTGTCAATCGCCAAATCCAGTGCCAGCTCACACAGGTCCCCATACGTATCTTCCAGAAACGAAGCAACATCAATGCCAAACGTCTCTGCAGTTGTGTTAATTTCTGCTCGGAGGTCGTCATCTTCGATCCATTGCTTCATGAGTCGGTTCATCGCTATTGCCTGACCGCCGCCATGCAGATTGGAGGTCACGCTTTTTTCTGCACCCATGCGTCCAGCACATCCAGTAAGCTCCCATTGTCCGTCACCGTTCTTCTGAACGAGCATGCGATAATCATGCACACGTCCATTCGGAAGCTGAAGTTGAATGCCCTTTTGTACAAGATACTTGTCTTTCATGTTCCAGTGCTGGAGCAACGCGCCAAGTCGTGATAAATGAACTTTACGTGGAGTGATGATACGACGCTTCTGATCCCGCCCCTGAACAAGCACCGTATTAGCCTCGCTACTGCTGCGTTCAATGCGCAGAATACCACGTCCGCCTGTTCCATTAATGGGTTTGAGATAGACCAGAGAAGAAACTTTGAGCATCCGGTTTACATCGGACATATCCTGAAATAGAGCGGTTTCCGGCAGGTGTTCACGAAAGTTTGCTTTTTGTAAAAGGGTCTGATGGATGGTCCATTTATTGCGCAGTGGCCTGTTCAGAAAGAGCAGATGCCCATATTTCTCACGAAAAGCAAGCAATTGCTGGAACCTTCGATTACGCTGAATCCGGCAGCGATCAAAGATCAGGTCCGGGAATGATCGCCACTCCCTGGACCAGCCTTTTCCCTCATGAAAAACCATGGCTTCAATTTGTTTGCCGCCGGGGTGTACGTCGGCTGGTGTGAATACATAGATATCGAGTCCCCGCTTGCGCCCTTCAAGAATCATTCTGCGATAAACGCTTCGTTCTTCAAGAGCGCGATGTTCATTTAAGTACAACGTCATAATGCCCAGAACAGGTGAGGACACAAACAATCACCTTCTTTTTGCAGTATTCCTGTCTGTCATCGTTTGGACTGACGGGCAAGATAAGCGCTGTAGTGAAATATACGTTCCAATGACCGCCGTCTGATCTGTGGTTCATCAAACTTCATGGGCTTTGCATTGGCTTCGAAGAACCAGAGTTCCCCCAGGTCATCAATGCCCAGATCCATGGACATTTCTCCGAGCGTGTAACCTGATCCCCGTTCTACCTGTCTTGCTATCATTAATGAAGTGGATTTCACACGTTTCATCAGGGTTGTTGACATTTCTTCGCCAAAAAGCTCAGTCAGCAGCTTCTCAGGGTCTTCTACGCTCCCGCCGCGTGGCACATGAGTTGTAATGCTGCGGGAGCCAGCAAGTCTCGCTCCTACACCGGTTACGCTCCATTGGCCTTTGGTGTTCTTTTGTACAAGAACACGCAAATCGAAGGGGCGTTTACGAGAGGATGCCAATTCAATGCCTTGTTGCATGATATAGGGCGTATGTCCGGTTTCTTTGCGGATTCGTGCCCATAACTTGGAGAGTGTAGCTGCTTTATAGGTCGTGCTTTTACGTGTGGTTTGTATTTTGAGTCGGTAGGGAAGCCGTTCTTTTTCCTGGAATTTAAGCATCATGATTCCTTTGCCAGCTTTGCCGCTCTCGGGCTTAAGGTATAGATAGGGATACGCCCGTAAAACGGCACCCAGAGAAGAAGCACTTCGCATCCGCCGAGTATAAGGGATCAGTTGCTGAGTCGATTTGGACTTCTTAAGCCATTCGAACAGATCCCATTTGTTAAAAAAGAATGGGTTATACAGTTCGATTCCTGATTGCATGCATTCGTCAATCTTGCGCTGAACGGAAGGTTTTCCTTCGTCTTCCCGGTTGGGAATACGATTGTACAGAACATGGGGAAGGGGGAAAGGTTGTGAAACCCACTTTCCACTCCCCTTGTTGTACGTATATCCTTTCACGGTGGGACCACTCACGTTCAGATCCCGCACAGTCACAATGTACACCACGTATCCCATGCTCTCGCCTGTCTGTAAGATATCCTGAAAATTTTGATGATTTCCCCTGAACATGCGCTGTTTATCATGCATGGTCAAAACAGCAATGACAGGTTTGAAATCATCATGAAGGCTCATCAAATTTCTTCCTTCTTCCGGAACTTGCTCAAATACAGGCAGTGTTCCAAGATGTGCTCCACCGACGATTTGCCCTCCACCCGGAGTGAAGGGTGACGGAAAATGGAGCGCCCGGGTTTGGCGTTCGCTTCGAACATCCATACATGTTCCTCCTGATCAATGCCCAGATCAAAGCCAATCTCACCAATCAGATGCTGGTGCTGGGTTTCAATCGCCTGGGCCAGTGTAATAGCGACGGATTTGGCCTGCTGAAGAACTTCTCCCGCACGATCGCCGAAGTTGCGACTGAGCGCCTGCTCAGGAGTCATTAGGGAGCCGCCATTTTTGATGTGTGTTGTGACGCTGCCACGTCCTGCCTTTTTGGCTCCAATCCCGACAACAACCCATTGATTGTTACCATTTTTGTGCATGTGAAAACGAAAATCAATTGGACATTCATCAATCTCAATTAGACGTATTCCCTGCTGAACAACATATCCGCGTAGCTGTTTGCCATGTCTTCCCTGAAGCATGCGCATCAGACTGTTGAAGGACCCAAAACGCAGGAGTGCATTACCGCCTTTTTTGCGATAACGTGCGAAATATCCGCGTTTGGGCGAATAAGTCAGGCGGTAGATCCCGTTCCCCAGACTTCCAGCAGTAGGCTTATAGTAGACGAACTGATGGCGTTCCAACATTTCCTTCATCTGTTCAACGGAAGGATTGGTAATCGATTCAGGGATATAACGTCCTGCTGCCGGCTCGTTCTCCAGCAACGTATAGATATCCGATTTGTTGAAGAAGCTCCAGTTGAAGAACGGAATTTTTCGGCGAACAAATCGTTCCCGCAGCTGGTTGATTGCTGGTGAGAAGTCTGAGCGTCTGCTCGGCAATCGGTTGTAGACAACATCGGGCAGAGGTACTGTTTTGCGTGTGAAGCTTCCGTTATCATTCAGAAAAAAACCCGATACCGTCTCATTCTGCCAATTGATATCCCGGGGAGTAAATGCGTAAATGTAAGATTTACGGCTACCTTCACGGAGTAACTGTTTGATGAAACCAGTACGGGAACCGAATGGATTAGTGCTCGTCGCAGGCCCATCAGAGAGTACGCCGATCAGTGGACCTAACTGGACCTCATCATTTTGCAAATTCCGGAGATAGATACTGCCCCGTTTGGGAACGTTCATCATATTACGGATACCTGAAGCGAGATACAGATGTTTACCTGCTTTTTTGATTGGTTTGATCGTTGCAGGTACCCGGTCACGCCCGAAGCGAAGGTGCACCGTTTTTTTGCCGGACAGGTTGAGGCTCTTCATTAAAGCGTTGGATACATAAACCACTTTATCCGGTTGCTTGGTGAAATGCAGATTGCAAAAGGTCAAACTCATGATTTATCCTCCTATCCTGAAAAGATCCTTGGGCTCCATGGCAAGCGGGCGCTGCGGGCCTCAGCCGCCGTGAATCGGGATGGGTTTCAGGCCAGCTTTGCTGGATGTATTCGGCAATTTCATTGGACGAATGACGTCCGTGAGAACATGTTGTTGCAACAGATAACGGGCATAGGCAAGCGGCCGGGTATAAGTCAGGGTATGCATGCGTCGGTCGCCCGCTTCTGCGAATGAGGTGCGGCCTGGTTTGGAGTTGACTTCAATTAGCCAGAGTTGGCCCTCTGCATCTGCTCCGAAATCAAGCCCCAATTCGGCTAACCTGCCGAAACGGCTTTCCAGCAGGGTGGGGATAAGAGTAGCAGTCTGCCGGATGCTCTTCAGCAGAGTTTCCGTGCGGATCGTTCCATATCGCTGGAGCAGATATGCGTGGGCAGGATATGCTTTACCCCCACCGTGAAGATTGGACGTGAGTGAACCTTCGGGTCCTTCCCGTACCATACATCCGGTAAGCGTCCAGCGACCTTGCCCATTCTTTTGCATTAGAGCCCGTATGTCGAATGCTCTTCCATGATGGCTAAGCTCCAGATATGGCTGCACGATCATCTTACGCTCAGCCTGATGTAATGCTAGCCAGGAAGATACAGCCTGGGTATGGTTGAATGTAAGAAGAAAGGGTTCATTGTCCTCGTTACGCCCCTCCACGACCCATGTTGATGGAGTCGCTCCCTGAGACAGGCGAAAGGTATTTTTGCCATGAGTCCCGGATACCGGTTTGAAGAACAGTCCTCTGGGCCAACGGTCCAGCCATGTTTCCCAAGGAATATGCGATCCTATCCGGGTTGTGGGAGCAAGTTGTGACCTCAATTCAGGATTTCGGGACAACACACGATGTACCTCCCATTTTCCTGGAAGGGAAGCAGACCAATAACGGTGTTGATCTGTGCCGTTGGTTGGTATCCATTCCTTAAGCTGTTGTCTGACGTACCTGGAGATAGGGCGAAGACAACGATCCATAATGAGATCGACTGCAGGAACAGGTGCCGAATTCCACTTCCCTTGATGATAGGCATATCCCCATTGAAGAGGGAGATGGACTGCATCATTCGATATCGGGATCACAATAATCTGAAGGGCGTATCGCATGCTCCCCAAACTGAGACGACGGCAGAAAAGTTCATCTGTAAAGGGAGGTGAGCCTTCGGTTGCACGTACCAGAATGGCCAGTGTCTTGGTCTGAGATGATGGAAACATTACGCTGCACCTCTCCTCTATGAAATAACTTTTCAAAAACCCGCCAGGTACGTAGAGTATTCAAGCATGGCTTTGACGGAAGGGCGGATCTTGCTCTCACTCAGTGGTGTATTATCATTCTTGGATGGTTTGGAGTTGACTTCCAGCAGCCATACGCGCCCAGTGGTGTCCAGAGCCAGATCAATACCAAGTTCACCAAAATGAGCAGGGATGGCACTCTCGATCCCTTTTGCGATATCCAGTGCTGCGGTGTGCAATCCTGCATACGCGGAAGCTTTGGCTGATCCAGACAACTGTGTTTTGGCAACAGCATCCTTGACGGTGCTGAGACTTCCACCCCGTGCCAGATTGGATACGTAGTGACTCCCGCCCGCAATCCGGGCGACGATGGAGGTTACACTCCATTTACCTGTACGGTTTTTTTGCACGAGCGCACGGAAATCCACGGGTCTGCCACTGTTGTCAATGAGAGTCAGCCCTTGTTGGATCTGATAACGCGTTGTTTTCATTTTCCCAGACATACTGGCATACAGTTTATCCAGAGAAGTATACGTTTGTTTCCGGGTACCCCCGACGCCAGTCGCCAGAGTCAGGAAGCTTCCGTCAGTCTGACGTGAGACCCGGATGATCCCTTTACCCAAAGAACCGCGTACGGGCTTCAGAAATACAACCGGATGTCGGTTGCACATCGTCTTGAGCATGGCGGACGTCTTGAGCAAATGAGACTCGGGAAGAACTCGTTTAAGCGTTGAAATGGACTTGAGTGCGTCAAACACTTCGTTTTTGTCCAGAAACTTTTCATTGAAGGTTTGCGTGCCGTAGAGCGATTTTACTTCTTTCATAAAATGCTGTACGCTAGGTTTGTTCTCAAGCTTGCGGGACGTTAGCCGGTTATTGACGACGTCTGCTACAGGCAGAACAGTCTTTTTCCAGCCGTCATCATACACCCAGCCTTTCATATAACCCGTTACCGCTCCAATATCCTCCGGTGTGAAAAAGGATACATAGGCGCCTTGCTTACGGCAGGCGTTCACCAGTTCTTGACAGAACATCGTGATGGAGCCAAAGGGCCGATCGGGCTGATCGGGATAATCCTGGCTAACCAGTACACTGATGTAGGGTCCAAGGCGAAGCGTACGGCTGGCTGAACGATAGGATACCCTCAGGACCGAACGTGGAACGAGACCGGTCTTGCTGGCAACTGTCTGATTGATGCGTAGCCCGTCATACCTTGGAACCGGAATGACAGTGACTTCTCGGCGGAAAGAGCCAAATTGCAGCTGAAGCGGCCTTCCTGAAGGGATTTTAAGCGCCTTGAGTACCCCTTCGCCCAGCATGATGACGTCGTCCTGCAGGATGCCCGAGCCGGTAACCTGAATCGTTACTTTTTTAGTGGACATCACGGATCTCCTTCCGGGCGGCAACTTGATGTCTGATCTCGAAGTTGAACGGCATCTGAACATGGCATGTGCTTCATCATATGAGGACATATAACCCTTGGTGATTGACCCATATGGATTAAATGCATTTGATTTCGAGGCAGGTTATTGATGACCTGTTTCAGATCGCCCTTGTTTGACAGGAGAGAAAAGCGTGTATTAACACGGATGAACAAACCAATCTGAGGAGGAATAATAGTGAACATTTATGACAAAGCCAATGATTTGGCCAAAGCACTGAGAGAAAGCAGCGAGGTGGAAGAGATTACTTCCGCGATGAAGCTGATTGAAGCTGATCCGGATGCAAAAGCAATGTTGGATAACTTCCGTGATCAACAAATGGAACTGCAACAACGTATGATGAGCGGGGATATGCCAGCTCCGGATGAGATGGAGAAAATGGAGAAACTGTTCGAAGTACTGAGCTTGAATCTGAACATCCGTCGCTTGTTTGATGCGGAGCGTCGCCTCAGTGTCATCATTGAAGACGTGAACAAAATTATTGCTGACAGCCTGGGTCATCTGTACGGTGGTGCTGAAGCGTAAAAAGGTAGTTCAAAAAGTCCACTTTTGATTACGAAGGATGCCTAGCGGCATCATCAGCATCGAATATGAAATTCAGCCGAAATAAGTGTGGGCTTACGAAGGTTGTTTCCTGCGGAAACATTGCGGTTGCTCACGTAGTTGTCCTACGCTCCGCTACTCCATTTCTAGCTTCATTCCATCTTCTCGGTACTGAAAACTGATCTTTTTGAATACGTACTAAAAGGTTGTCTTGTTTTTTTACCTGAACCTTTCATATTGGCTCCTTATCGTTCATAGACTAGACATATAGAGTCGATCAAGAACGAAGGAGCTGTGAATGGTGAAGAGGTTGAAAAAAGCAAAACATGTGATCTATCTGCTTATTGCGTTGTCGATGCTGGTCATTGCACTGCCGCGGATTTCTTTTGCTGGAGGAATGGACTGGGTTAATATTTTTGGCATCGTATGGGTGCTGTTCTCCTTATTAATCGTTGGTGCACATCTGCATTTTATTCTCGGTGTGGATGAAGAGAAGAAGCGTGCACTGGAAGCCGTTCGCCGGGCGAAGCTGCGGCAGTGGGAGATGAAACTGCTGGACAAGCAGGAGCGGAGCGAGTCAGTATAAGGTACAGAATGAGATCCAACATGGAAGACCGGAATCCCTTGATACAAGGGGGCCGGTCTTTTTTGGTACATACAGAATTAGAGGTTAATCGGATGAATAAATTCAGATGACGAACTTGCCTATGAGAATGGGTAGAGGTGGGGTTATTTTCCTAGAGCCGTGTTATAATAGATACAGTATAGTACAGATGCATCTTCGGGGGTGGTACAGTTGGACGGACAGGAAGAGAACGTCACGAAGCATGAACAGTTACTTCAACATATTGAACAACTGAAAGTTGGAAGCAAAATATCAGTACGTGGACTTGCGCGGGAGCTGGGTGTAAGTGAAGGGACAGCGTATCGTGCGGTAAAAGAGGCGGAGAACTTCGGGCTGGTCGTGACCAAGGAACGAATTGGAACGGTGCGGATCGAGAAGAGACCTCGGGGCATGTCGGAACAGTTGACCTTTGCTGATGTTGTGACCATTGTGGAAGGCCATGTGCTGGGGGGGAACGAAGGTCTCGCCAAACCGCTGCACAAGTATGTGATTGGTGCGATGAAAGAACAGGCGATGGCCCGTTATATTGACGCTGGGAGTCTGCTGATTGTAGGTAACCGTGAAGATGCTCACTCGCTTGCCCTCGAACAGGGAGCGGGCGTGTTGATTACGGGTGGTTTTGGGACAAGCCGAGAAGTAAGAATTATGGCTGACGAGCTTGGGCTACCGATTATTTCATCCAGACATGATACATTCACGGTGGCTTCAATGATTAACCGTGCGATCTTCGACCGGCTGATTAAGAAAAAAATTATGCTTGTTGAGGATATCATTGGTCAGAAACCTCGCTTGCAGGTGCTGAAGGTGACCAGTTCAGCCGCAGATTTTCATATGTTGGTTTCGGAGACAGGTGAACATCGCTTCCCGGTGGTGGATGAATGGAACCGGGTCATCGGAATTGTGAGTCTGAAGGATGTCAGTGAGCTGAAAGAAGATCAAAGTATTGAGAAATGTGTGATACGCCGCCCGATTACGGCCTCATTGCAGACATCTCTTGCTTCTGCTGCCCAGATTATGACTTGGGAAGGCATCGATTTTCTGCCAATCGTGGATCGGAATCGCAAACTGATTGCGTCCGTCACACGCAAGGAAGTGCTTCAGGCCATGCGGGATGCACAGAAGCAGCCACAACTGGGAGAGACGTTTGATCATCTGATCTGGAACGGGTTTGCCGAGGAGCGCGGTGAACAGAACGAATTGTTATTTCACGGATTCATCATTCCTCAGATGGCAACGGATCTGGGTACGATCTCCGAAGGTGTTCTGTTGAATGTGATGACACAGGCTGGCCGGCGGGCAGCGTGGGATGTTACAGGGAACGACCATGTGGTGGATAATGTAACGACTTACTTTGTTCGACCGGTACAGATTGAGGATCAGATCCTGGTTCGACCGTTAATTCTGGAAACCAGCCGTCGAACATGCAAAATGGACATTGTGGTTACCCGTGAAGGTAGTGTGGTATGCAAAGCGGTAATGACATTGCAGTCGATTGACCATGCCTAATAGGGTACGTTGCCTCGGGCATAAACAAAGAGAGTACTCCCTGATCGAGAAGCTCTGCCGGGTTGCGCTGTCGCGCGGTTCTGGCTTTGCTTAATGAAGGGAAGTACTCTCTTTTTGCAGACACAACAATAACACTTCAACGAATTATGCAGATTGTCCAGAGGTTTTACCTGATCCATTACTGGACCGTTGTTGAAGCCGCGCATAATAACTGCGGTTACGTATTCCGGCAAATACATTATACGCACCCATAATCAGAAATAGCGCTTCCACAATCACAGATAAAGTGGAGCCTGTGAAGACAAACATCAGGATCAGCGCAAGCACGACAAGCATGCCACCCATCCAGATATTCGTCCACGAACGGTACAGACCGGCGCTGGCAGCATCCGAGCTTCTGTGTGAACGAATACTGTTCAACGCTGCAAAAACCATGGCAACAGCAAAGATGGCGATTAGAGCATATTTGAGTACATCAATGAACACAAAGACGCAGCTCCTTTTCTGGAAAGCATTTACTGCCCTTATTGTACCATGCAGAGATGCAGACAAGGGCAGTTTTTTGCTATTATCCTTGTGTTACGCAGGAACGTGCATGCGAATCTGTACCCAAACTTGCAGTACGCCTTCCATAACCAGCATCGTTTTGACCTGAACGGTGTACTCCTTTTCCCTGACCGAGTACACTTTCTGATTCAGCATGATTCTCGTCATTTTGCTATACTCATCGATGTTGAATACATCTCTGCCCCGAAGTACCTCAAGTTCGTCTCCGAGCTTCTGTAACATCACTTTCAGAGAAGCCTCATCTGGCCCCTTATCCGATTCTTCTGCACGGACCTTGATTTCCTTGATAACGGTTTGGCGTTTACTGTATTTTTTCAGCGTTTTGATATCCTCCTCATTCTGATGCAGCTGAAGCTGCAGCTCCTGATTATTCAGCCACAACGCATTGTAACTCAGGTGAAATACACCGTTGTAGACGACACATCCAGCGATCATTCCCAGAACAAACACAGCGGTCATTCGCATCAGCGGGCGGTAACGGGAAAATGGCGGAATTCTCATGAACGCTGTTCCTGTCTCATATTAGCTCCGGCCTCCGCCGCACACCCATTTCACCAGCTCGGTTCCCATATGCGCGCCCATAAAAGCAGAGATCAAATACAGGATTTGTTTGACCGCCGGAGACAGGTTACCATCCAGGAAATTGCTCTCGATGACACGCATGGGATCTATTGTGCCGCCGACAGCGGCTGCGAGTGCCCATATCTTTATTTTTCCAGAAATATCGAGCATCGTTTGTGTTGGAGGCTGAAGAGAAATCACCGCTCCAATACCTCCGATCATCGCGCCGCCCAGCACGATTCCAAACGCAATAAAGAAATCAAGAATGGCTTTGGACAAAAATGTGCTCACTGGCAACACCCCTTTCTGACCTAGCAGCACACCTCCTGTCTTCGGTCTGTCACAGGGGGAGCGGCTTGTACTTCTATTGTATGGGCGTGCCCCCGAACGTTATGATAAAATAGAATAATAAAGTCTCCTTTTTATGAGGTTGTCACGAATTTTAATAGGAGATTCCATTTTTTTATTTATTTAATTCATATATATATGAGATAGATAGGGTAGCAGACGGATCAGAAGATCGATGCTGCGACTATCTGCGGCGAAAGGAAGAAAAAAACATGAGTTCTTTTGTGCATTTGCACGTTCACAGCGAATACAGTTTGCTGGACGGCGCTGCGCGTATTCCGGATCTCGTGAATAAGGCTGCAGATCTCGGAATGACGACACTTGCGCTGACCGACCATGGCGTGATGTATGGTGCAATTCCTTTTTATAAAGCATGTATGGAGCGAGGCATCAAGCCGATTATAGGGTGCGAGGCATACATGACAGCAGGTTCCCGCAAAGAGCGGGGAAGCCGCAAGGATCAACCGATACATCATTTGATTTTGCTGGCCAAAAACATGACGGGTTACCGTAATCTGATGAAATTGTGCTCGATTGGACATCTCGAGGGTTTTCATTACAAACCCCGTGTAGATATGGAAAGTCTGGCTGCCCACCACGAGGGCATTATCTGTCTAAGTGCTTGTCTGGGTGGTGAAGTACCGCAGCATCTGCTGCATGGGCGAGAAGAAGAGGCAAGACGTGCGGCGTTACGCTACAAACATATCTTTGGTGCCGACTTCTATCTGGAACTTCAGGATCATGGGCTTTCCGAGCAAAAAAGGGTAAATCCGCAGTTGATCAAACTGGCGGCTGAGCTTGAGATTCCGCTTGTAGCCACCAATGATGCGCATTACCTGTCGGAAGAGGACGCGGAGCTTCAGGATGTATTGATCTGTATCGGAACGGGCAAAACCGTGGATGATGAGAATCGGCTCCGAATTGGAACGAATCAGCTCTATCTGAAAAGTGAAGAAGAGATGGCTCGTTTGTTTCCGCATGTACCGGAAGCTCTGGCAAACACCGTCCGCATTGCAGAGTCCTGTGAGTTGAAGCTGGAATTCGGCAAATCGATTTTGCCGGAATACAGACCGCTTCCTGATGGACTCAGCCCTTCGGCGTATCTGCGTCAGCTGTGCGAAGAAGGAATGGAGGAGCGTTACGCGCAGTCCACACGTTGGACAGACGCGGAGCTTCGAGCTGAACTTGAACAACGACTGGCGTATGAACTCGGTGTAATCGACAGCATGGGGTTCTCGGATTATTTCCTGATTGTCTGGGATTTTATCGCCTATGCGCATAAACAAGGCATTGTTACTGGACCAGGCCGGGGCTCCTCGGCAGGAAGTCTGGTAGCGTACACGTTGCACATTACCGATGTTGACCCGATGAAATATAATCTGCTCTTCGAACGATTCCTGAATCCCGAGCGGATCTCCATGCCGGATATAGATATTGACTTCAGCGATGAGCGGCGGGATGAGGTCATTGATTATGTCGCGCATAAATATGGCAAAGCCCATGTTGCCCAGATTATTACGTTTGGAACGATGGCTGCCCGTGCAGCCGTGCGTGATGTTGGACGGGCACTGAATGTGCCTTATGGTGAAGTGGACAAGGCTGCAAAGCTGATTCCGGCCCAGCTCGGCATTAACATCGAGCGAGCCATGGAAGCTACACCTGAGCTGAAGGCGCTGTATGAAACCAAACCCAAAACGCGTGAACTGCTGGATATGGCGATGAAGGTCGAAGGTATGCCACGTCATGCTTCAACACATGCGGCGGGAGTGGTCATCTCCCGTGACCCGCTGACCGATGCGGTGCCACTTCAGGAGGGCAGTGAAGGAACAGCGTTAACCCAGTATTCCATGGAAAACCTGGAGTCTATTGGGCTGCTTAAGATGGACTTTCTTGGTTTGCGTACCCTCTCGATCATTGAGCGGTGTGTACGCTGGATTGGGGAACATGGAGAAATTCCGGATTTCCGCCTTATTCCCGATGATGATCCGTTAACGTACGAGATGCTTGGGAAAGGGGACACGATGGGCATATTCCAACTGGAATCTGCCGGGGTACGCCGTGTGCTGAAAGAGATGAAGCCAAGTAGTTTTGAAGATGTAATCTCGGTACTTGCCTTGTACCGTCCGGGTCCGATGGAGTTCATATCCAAATACATTCAGGGCAAGCATGGACAGATTGAAGTGGATTACCCCCATGTGGATCTGGAGCCTATCCTGAAAGATACGTACGGTATCATCGTGTATCAGGAACAAATCATGCAGATTGCCTCCCGGATGGCGGGTTTCTCGCTGGGTGAGGCAGATTTGCTCCGCAGAGCGGTCTCCAAGAAGAAACGGGAAGTGCTGGATCTGGAGCGTGGACACTTTGTACAAGGCAGTCTGAAACAAGGGTATAGCGAGGAAGAGGCAGACCTGGTCTATGATATGATCGTCAAGTTTGCCAACTATGGCTTCCCGCGTGCTCATGCCGCGGCATACGGTGTGCTTGCATTCCAGACGGCTTATCTGAAGGCACATTATCCGGTTCATTTTATGGCATCCATGCTGACAGCTGTGATGGGCAGTCATCGGAAAGTGGCAGAGTACGTAGTGGAATGTCGGCGTATGGACATGGAGGTGCTTCCGCCGGATGTGAATGAGAGCGGTATTCTGTTTACACCTGTATTTGTGCCGTCCGGCAGTACAGGAACCGGGGAACAGAGCAATGTATCGAACCTTATTGCGGGAGCAGATGCAGAGATTGATGCTGGAAGCCCTGCCGAAGAACATGCCGCGAACGGTAATGAGAGCTCCTTCAGGGAAGATCGCGTTCATGAGCATGATGGGCATTCGGGACAAGCAGAATATGGTGAAGCACCTCTGCCGGATGATCCCGGTCCTGGACCGGAAGAGGACAGTGGCGGATATGAGTGGCAAGCAGCGACATCCATGCCTGAGGCATCCGACAACCGGAAGGAACCGGGATTGGTGACGGCTGCTTCAACGGAAAATGGTAATGACCAGGGGAAAGAAGCGTCTTCTTCGCACACGGAGCAAGGTGAACTGTACTCTGTGAAGAAAAACGATGCAGTGTCTAATGCAAATGCGGATGAAGATAAGGAAAAATTAACGGGTGCAATACGATTTGGTCTTGCCGCTGTGAAAAATGTCGGTACCCAAGCAATGGAAAGCATTATGATCGTAAGGCAGGAGAGACCGTTCGACAGTCTGCTCGATTTTTGTCGTCGTGTGGATCTGCGTGTATGCAACAAACGGGTGATTGAATCGCTGATCCAGGCCGGAGCTTTTGATACATTACCTGGTCACCGGGCCCAATTGCTGGCGATGCTGGATGAAACTGTTGAGGCGGCGTTGAAATGGCGCAAGGAACGCGAGGATCTGCAGATTCAATTATTCGACTTTGTTGAGACGCCAAACTGGGAGATTGAATACCCGGAAATTCCTCCTTATTCCTCAGGGCAGCAACTGGAGCTAGAGCGTGAGTTGTTAGGTTTGTATCTCTCCGGGCATCCGCTGGATGACTATGAAGATGTGTTGGAATCGAGTGGGGCTGACCGGATCATGGAGCTGACCGAGGCGGCAGACGACACGATGACCGTCGCCGCGGGTATGGTTGTGTCCGTGAAGTCGATCACGACGAAACAGGGCAAGGCTATGGCGTTCATGGAGCTGGAAGACCAGATTGAACGCTGTGAAGTCGTTCTCTTTCCCGAGGTATGGAGGCGTAGCCAGCAACATGTCGGGAAAGGTGAACTGCTCGTCGTGCGTGCCAAAGTGCAGCAGCAGGACGAAGGGTTTAAGCTGCTGGCTGAGGAAGTGGTGCCGTTGTCACCGGCGGCACTGGAGCAGCAGCTGCGCAGCCGTGACCGGCGCGGCAAGCCCGGCAGCGGCAGCTCTTCGCGCCCGGCGCAGTCGGCTTCGCCGCGGCGGCCAGCGGGCGCAGGAGCCGAAGCGCAGCGCAGCAGCGCAGGCGGGAATGCTTCCGGTGCGCGTAGCAGCGGGAGCCAAGGCTCGGCAGCGACGCGCAGCGATGCGGCGGGTACGGGCGCAGCCACGGCGGCGGCTTCCCGGCCTGGCTGTGTCGCTGAGGCGGCTGGCAGCCCGGCGCAGAGCCGCGAACCGCGGGCCGTGGAGCAGCGGGTGTTCGTGAAGATTGCCCCGCATGCGGAGAAGCCTGAGCTTCTGGCACGTCTGAAGCAGCTGCTTCAGGAACATCCCGGACCTGTAGCGACAGTGCTCTTCTATGAGCAACAACAGAAGCTGCTTGCGCTGAGTGATGCCTACCGGATTAAACCATCTCCAGCCTTGTTCTCCGATATGGAGAAGATGCTGGGTGAAGGTACGGTCAAAATTAAATAAGAGCTTATCCCGTAAGTGATCGTTCTTATTCCATAATATGAAACCTGTTTGGCTCAATGCTGAACAGGTTTTTTTGTGATTATTTTAGCACGGTTCCCCTGATGAAATAATTTAAACAAACGAATTACAGACTAGCTAAAGACCAAAGCGGGATGCACAATCCTATATCAGTCCAAGGTGTTACTGGTCTCAACCATTCGCACATTTTATGAACATTTTAACAGGTTGCTGCATACACTTGAGAACACCGAAGGACCTCGCGGTCCTCGGGGGATTGATGCGGGAGGTCGAGATATGTCATATGAAATCGTAGAAGCCATGCTGGCCCGGCGGGGTGTACGGATTGATGCAATCGCAGCAATTGTATACCGTCTGCAAAAAGGGTACCACCCCGAACTGACCTTGGACGACTGTGTAACCAGCGTGAAATCCGTTCTGCAGAAACGAGAGGTGCAATATACGCTCTATACCGGTATTGCTCTCGACGAACTTGCGGAGAAAAAACTCTTGCCCCAACCGTTACAGGCTATTATGGAAGCGGATGAATCCCTGTATGGAGTGGACGAGACTCTGGCCCTCGGCATTACTCATGTGTATGGTATGATCGGTTTAACCAGCTTTGGTTATCTGGATAAAGAAAAAATAGGTGTAATTCATGATTTGAACGAACACACAACAGCCATTCATGTCTTTTTGGATGATCTGGTCGCAGGGGTGGCGGCTGCCGCATCTGCCCGGATTGCACACAAAAATATTAAAGCCAAAAAATACCCCTCAGACCTGTAGCCCCCTGTATTTCCATGCTTATATGCTGTTGTCACTCCAATGGCTCATATGAAGTCATCAAGGGCGGCCGAGGCTGCCCTGATAAGCTTGCGGCTGCTTATGGAAGAGGTAAGAACAAGAAGATTTCGTCAACCATATGAGTTATTCGTGGGGGACTAATGTCCCTCATGATCCCAAATTCTCCCCAAAGGTCCCGAACCCTTTCTTGCAGAAAAAAAGTGAGGTATGTTATCATTAGTCCAATATACGGGCTCTGAACATTAGCTTAGGGGGCGGACAAGGCATGTGGACGGTGATTTACATTGCGCCGACAGCAAAGGTTGCGGACAAGATCAAGACCAAGCTTTCGGAAGAAGGTTTTCTGGTACAGACCCGTCCCATCAGTTTATCCAAGCAGCAATTTGAGATTCGCGTCCCTTCTGGGGAATTGGAAGAGGTCCAGGAAGTGCTGAATTCCATTCTGCATTCCTGATTCGTTCGACATCAACGTGCCTTGGCAGATGAAGAAGTACCATCGGTACATAAGGGACTAATCGCGTAAGCGGAGAGAGGAATCGACTTGCATGTATTGTATGCTGCTGTCCTTCCTTCTTTTTTTGTTAGGACAAGGACCGACCTGGTTGCTCCCGGAGACCCTACCAAGATAGATTCAAACATCGGCGCAACAATCTTTCGGTTTTTGCAGGTAACATCAATCGTGCTGACAGAAGCCGGTGATCCTTGCCCTGTACCGGCGGATTTTTTTGTTGTGAATGCTGGACAAGGCCCATGGCAGCGTGTGGGTCGTAAGCGGTTTACCGTAACACGCGGATGAAGCTGCCACAAGCAGCGCTCTGCAGGTTGCGGCCATCAAATCAACGGCTGGAGAGGTGTAGTTGTGTTCAAAGATATATTCCAGAAGAAACGGAAGTACGCTACCATACCTTCCGAGCGTGCACTTCCCGGCGAAGGCCAGGAAGTCCTAGAACGCCCAAAACGTGAAATACCTGAAGGGCTTATGAACAAGTGCAGCAAATGCGGCACCATTCAATATAGCAAGGAATTGGAGAAAAATCTGAAAGTATGTCCTGCCTGCGGTTACCATATGCGTCTTAACGCTATGGAGCGCATTGCTATGGTACTCGATGATCAAGGATTTGTTGAGTTTGATGCTGATATGATATCGGTTGATCCACTTGGCTTTCCTGGATATAGCAACAAATTGGAACAACAGCGTCTGAAATCGGGTCTGAAGGAAGCGGTAATTACAGGGGAAGGAACCATTGATGGCCTGCCTGTAGTTGTGGCTGTCATGAGCTTTGATTTCTTCACAGGCAGCATGGGTTCTGTTGTAGGGGAGAAAATTACCCGTGCCATTGAGCATGCCACAGAGAAACGGTTGCCATTGATTATTTTCTCAACATCAGGTGGTGCCCGGATGCAAGAGAGTATTCTCAGCCTCATGCAAATGGCCAAAACAAGCGCAGCTTTATCCCGTTTGGATGAACAGGGCGGGCTGTACATTTCGGTCATTACGGACCCAACGACAGGTGGAGTCTCGGCAAGTTTTGCGAGCTTGGGCGATATTAATATTGCCGAACCTGGCGCTGTATTTGGTTTTGCCGGCAGAATTGTTATCGAACAGACGATCCGTCAGAAGTTACCTGATGATTTCCAGACGGCTGAATTTAATATGCAACATGGTCAGTTGGACATGGTTGTGCACCGGAAAGAACTTCGGGCCACTCTTGGCAAGCTTTTGGATATGCATAGTGAAAAAGGAGGGGTCTAAATGGCGGGTGAGTTGCCATATGAAGCGCCTCTGGTTGAGATGCGCAAAAAGATTGATGAACTCGTACAGTTTGGACAGGAAAAAGGCATCGACTTTACGGACGAGATTGCCCGCCTGGAAGAACGTTACCATAGACTTGAAGAAGAGATCTACACTGGCATAACAGCAGCTCAGAAGATGCATCTGGCCCGTCATCAGCAGCGCCCAACGGCGCTGGACCTGATTCAGCTGATATTTACAGACTTCATTGAGCTGCACGGTGATCGCATGTTCGGAGACGATCTTGCGGTTGTTGGCGGACTTGCCAAGTTGAATGGAAAGACAGTAACGGTAATCGGGCAACAGCGGGGGAAAGATACGAAGGATAATATCGCCCGCTTTTTCGGCAGCGCTCATCCAGAAGGTTTCCGAAAAGGACTGCGTCTGATGAAACAAGCGAACAAATTTGGCCGTCCTATTATTACGTTTATTGATACTAAAGGGGCGTATCCGGGTAATACTGCAGAAGAGAGAGGTCAATCGGAAGCGATTGCTCGCAACTTGATGGAAATGGCGAAGCTATCGGTTCCTGTTATTGTTGTGGTCATCGGCGAAGGTGGAAGCGGCGGTGCCCTCGCTATGGCTGTGGGTAATCGTGTGTTGATGCTGGAGCATGCGATCTATTCTGCAATCTCTCCGAACGGCGCTGCTTCGATTCTCTGGAAGGATGCATCCAAGGCAGATCAGGCGGCTGAAGCAATGAAAATAACAGCCAAAGACCTGCTCGAGATGGAAGTCATTGAAGAGATTGTCCCTGAACCACGCGGCGGTGCTCATCGGGATTATGAAGCGTCTGCTGCTTTCATCAGTGAAGCCTTGGTCCGTCATCTGGACGATATGAAGGGTTGGAGCGGGGATCAGCTGAAACAGGATCGTTATGAGAAATTCCGTAAAATTGGATCGGTCACGTTTGAACCTCAAGCATCAATTGAAGCCCCTCAAGAGCTTGTAGAAGTCGATGTTGCGAGTAATTTGTCGGGAAATGCTGAATAATGTGACGAATTTCCTATACAAATGAGCAAAAGTATAGTAAATTTAATAGTTGGAAAAAGAAAAATAGATAAAGAGTAATACCTTTAAAATCGGAGGAAACCCAAAATGCGTAAAACGAAAATTGTATGTACCATTGGTCCATCCAGTGAATCTCTGGAGAATACCAAAAAATTGATTATGGCCGGTATGAATGTGGCCCGTCTGAACTTCTCCCACGGTGATTTCGATGAGCACGGCGGACGGATCATTGCGATTCGCCAAGCATGCGAAGAGTTAAACAAAACAGTAGCGATCCTGCTGGACACCAAAGGACCGGAAATTCGGACAGGTAAACTCGAAGTTGAACCGATCGAATTGGTTCAAGACGAGTACATCACTTTGACAACAGAAGAAATTCTGGGCACCAAAGAACGTCTTTCCATTACGTATACAGATCTTCCGAATGATGTTGAACCGGGATCTACAATTCTGATCGACGACGGTCTGATCGGACTGACTGTGGTGGAAGTGCAAGGCACCGAGATCAAATGCCGTATCGTTAACGGCGGATCGATCAAAAGCAAAAAAGGTGTTAACGTTCCGGGCGTTGCCATTTCTCTGCCGGGTATCACCGAAAAAGACGCTAACGATATCGTATTTGGTATCGAACAAGGTGTCGATTTCATCGCGGCTTCTTTTGTACGTAAAGCAAGTGACGTACTTGAGATTCGTGAATTGCTTGAAAAACACAATGCTGGACATATCCAAATCATCTCCAAAATCGAAAACCAACAAGGTGTCGATAACCTCGACGAAATCCTTGAAGTGTCTGACGGCCTGATGGTTGCTCGTGGAGACCTGGGTGTTGAGATTCCTGCGGAAGAAGTACCATTGGTACAAAAACGCATGATCCAAAAATGTAACGTTGCAGGTAAACCGGTTATCACAGCTACACAAATGCTGGATTCCATGCAACGTAACCCGCGTCCAACACGTGCGGAAGCAAGTGACGTGGCGAATGCGATCTTCGACGGTACGGACGCAATCATGTTGTCCGGTGAGACAGCTGCGGGTAAATACCCAGTTGAATCTGTTCTGACTATGTCCCGTATTGCTGAAAAAGCAGAATCGGCTCTGCCTTACCAAGAGTTGTACCTGAAACAACGTGTTGCTCAACAAACAACAGTTACAGAAGCAATCAGCCAATCGGTTGCTCTCCAAGCTCAAGATTTGAACGCAAAAGCGATCATTACTTCGACTGAATCAGGACATACTGCACGCATGATTTCCAAGTATCGTCCAGAATCTCCAATCATCGCTGTGACTACGGAAGATAGAACTTCCCGTCGTTTGGCTCTGGCTTGGGGTGTAACTCCTGTCAAAGGAAGACTGGTTGATTCCACGGATGCTTTGTTCGAAAATGCAATTGAAGGCGGCGTAAAATCCGGACTTGTTAAAGAAGGAGACCTGGTTGTGATCACAGCAGGTGTACCTTTGGGTCGTTCCGGTTCTACCAACCTGATTAAAGTAAGCCAAATTCCAAACAACGCTTAATAGCGTCTTGGATGGAGAAGCAACAGGAAAGAAGCAATGGGGCGTTCTTGTCCCGTTGCTTTTTTTCCATCTTATTGACACTTTACAACCATGTAACACGTATGAATGATAGAACGAAGGAGGCCGATAACGTGCGAGAACAGAGCAATGGTAACTGGTATGCGGCACGTCTTCGTGTACGCTATCAAGAAAGTGACCAGATGGGCGTGGTCTACCACGCGAACTATTTGAATTGGTTTGAAATCGGTCGAACCGAGATGATTCGCCAAATGGGGTATACATATCGTAAAATGGAGGAACAGGGGTTACTGCTTCCCGTAACCGGACTGGATGTGAAGTATCACAAGCCTGCCCGATATGATGATGAAATTATCATTTTCACCCGTATTGCTGCATTTAGTGGTCTGCGACTGAACTATGAGTATGACGTAAGACGCATGTCTGAAGAACCTGATGAGCATATGGCGATTGGAGAACGGGTATGGTCAGCTGATGAATCACTCCCCGGTGAACGGCTAGTTACAGGTTCTACCCAGCATGTATGGGTGAATGGGGACTGGAAGCCAGTTCGGCTGGATAAGGCAGCCTCTGAGCTATACAGCGCGCTTGAAAAGGTGTGGCTTTTGGGAAAGGGGTAATACGTCAATGCGAAAATGGATGTGGGCTTTACTCTTAATCATTCCGGTGATTGAATTATTTGGTTTTATTCTGATGAGTGACTGGATCGGAGCCGGAAAGACATTGCTTCTCATGATTCTCACGTCCTTGATTGGTATAGCAATGTTGCAGTTTGAAGGGCGAAAAGTACTTGTGGACGCCAGATCCGAGATGGAGCGTGGCAAGGTACCTGGAAGAAAAATGGTCGATGGTCTTTTTATTTTTGTCGGTGGTTTCCTGCTTTTGATTCCAGGTTTTGTAACGGATCTGATTGGGTTTACACTGGTATTTCCATTAACACGTCCGGTTTACCGTCTGTTCTTCCTGGGGTGGCTGGAGAAAAAAATGAAAAGTGGTAAAATTACGTTTTATCGCCGTCCGAAATGAAACACCAGTTGTTATGCATAATGGAAAAGGCTCCGCTCAGCAGATAATTTCTGTTGAACGAAGCCTTTTTCTATTTTTCCTGGGTGCTCATAAGATGATGCCTCATCGGACACGTCCGTTGATGATATACGTTCTAAGGTCGCGTAATACGTTAGCCCGATTGAACGCATCGAGAATCACGAGACTGACAGGGCCAATAATCAAGCCCAGAACACCGAACAACTTCAAACCCACAAACATGCCAACCAGCGTGGCAAGTGGGTCGAGCCCTACACTACTTGCAAGTACCTTCGGTTCAATAATCTGACGGGCGATCAATAAGATCAGATAGATAATACTAATGCCAATACCCAGATACAGATCCCCATTCATAAAGAGGTATGCTGCCCAAGGCACCATGACAAGGCCAACACCCAGATAAGGAAGCAGATCGACCAAACCAATCATCAGAGCGATGGTGAAGGCTGAATTGACTTGCAATATAAGCAGTCCAATCATGACGAATAGTGCTGTAATCGAGATCATGATCAATTGTGCTCTTACATACCCAAACAAAGCCTTTTTAAGGTCAGTCCATATGTCTGATATTGGCTTGCGAATGGAAGAAGGCACCCAGCCCGATACGGTAATGCCATGCCGGGTCCAGCTTTTGCTAATGAAGAATGTAGACAACAACACAACGATTAATACCGCGCCCATGTTAGGCAGGGAAGTCAGCAGACTCAGAATCATGTTGAAAAATCCGGTGACCAGATCGGTCACGGCTGTACCTACTGTTTCGGTAGTTTTACTAATATTGCTGTTAATAGTTTCCTGGTAGTTGGGATTTTCTTTGTAAAATTCATTGATCTGCGCAGTCAAACTTTGAATGGTGTCATTCTGGGTCCAGCGCACAAACGTGTCCTTAATCTCATCAACATGAAGATCAAAGCTTGTCGTAAGTGAAATGACTTCTTTCACCATGCGGGTAATCGCCGCAGACAACACCACTGCAATGGCTCCAAAATAAAGGATCAATGAAAGAGTCACAGCCAGCCAGCGCGGGAATCGTGCTCGATGCTGAAGCAGTTTCACTAATGGATTCATGGCATAAGCGATAATCCAGGCAATCGCAAAAGGGTACAAAAGCGGGAACAGCAAGTATATGGCAACGGCGATCAGAACGGCCGCAATGATAACCCATAAGCCGCGGAGCAGGCGTTTCATTATAATTCTATCCAAGCATCAACTCTCCTTATTTCAATTAAGCCGACCTATGTATATCTGTGAAGCAGTATTAGAAATAGATGGCTATCTTAATTAATATAGAGCATTTACAAGGTTTTGAAACGCCGGGATGTTACCAGATCTTGTTCAGAAGCGGACTTTTGAACAAGATCTACGGGGATTCTTTCTTTTGCCTAGAGTATGCCTTAGTATTACAGAATATAGCAATAGAAAGTTCCTCATACGACAGGATTGGTTAAAAAACATTAAATGTCAACCTTGTTTTTGTAAAGGCTTTCAAAAATGCTTTATCAGTCCGATAAAGAAGTTTGATGTGCGAATGAACTCTCATCATGTTCACATAAACGACAAAATCCAGTATGATGTTATAAGTAAATACCGATTGACAGATAGGAAAACCGCAGTTTGAAATATTTGTTAATTTTAAAATGAAAATGTTTACAAAAAGAGAATAGGTGCATTTTGGCACTTATATGACACTCTGGAATGGTTCCTGATTTCGCTTATTAAAGGAGAGATGTATATGACAGCTACCAAAGGTCTGGAAGGCATCGTTGCAACAACCTCTTCGATCAGTTCTATTGTAGACGGTGTGCTCACATACCGTGGTTACGATATCGACGATTTGGCTGAACATGCTAGCTTTGAAGAAGTTGCCTATTTGTTGTGGTTTGGTAAATTGCCAACAACAGATGAACTGAAATCCCTTCGTAAAAGCCTGAGCGATTACGCGCCGATTCCGAGCGAGTTGATTGCACAAATCCAATTGTATCCGAAAAACGTCAGTACCATGGCAGCACTTCGTTCCGCGATCTCTGCACTTGCACTGTACGACGAGCAAGCGGATGAGATGACAACGGAAGCAAATGAGAACAAAGCCGTTAAGTTGCAAGCACAGTTGCCAACGATTGTGGCAGCCATCGCCCGTATCCGTCAGGGCAAAGAACCTGTGGCTCCAAAAGAAGGCGCTTCCATCGCAGAGAACTTTTTATATATGATGACTGGTGAAGAACCATCCGAGACCGCAGTAAAAGCATTGGACCAAGCGCTTGTCCTGCATGCGGATCACGAGTTAAACGCTTCGACATTTGCAGCCCGTGTAACGGTTGCTACGCTGTCGGATATCTATTCCGGTGTAACTTCCGCCATTGGCGCACTGAAGGGGCCACTGCATGGCGGTGCTAATGAAGCCGTTATGAAAATGTTGAATGAGATTGGCACGCCTGATCGTCTGGAAGCGGCTATTCAGGAAAAACTGAACAACCGTGAAAAGATCATGGGCTTTGGACATCGCGTATACAAAAACGGTGATCCACGCGCCAAACATTTACAGAAGATGTCCAAGGAACTTGGCGAGATGAACAATGATACGCGCTTGTATGAGATGTCTGTGAAGATCGAGGAACTGGTAACAGGACAAAAAGGACTGAAGCCTAACGTAGACTTCTATTCTGCTTCTGTATATACCCAACTGGAGATCGAACAGGAATTGTTTACTCCGATCTTTGCCATCAGCCGGGTGTCTGGATGGACTGCGCATATTCTGGAACAACTTGCGGACAATCGCATCATTCGTCCACGTGCGGAGTACACTGGCCCTACAGAACAGAAATACGTTTCTATTGAACTTCGCTAATAGCCGCAAAAACAGTATAATAATATAGACGAGGTGAAGGGTTGGAAAGCAGAGGCGTTACTGGCTTAAGCTCTCAGGACCCTTCTCTCAACAAGACTAGTGGTATGATGAATACTGCATATACGAAACCTAGGAGGAATTTTAACTATGAAATTAGAAAAATTTGCTCACCCAACTGAAGGCGAAAAAATCCAAATTGATAACGGTACACTTCAAGTACCTAGTAATCCAATCATTCCATTTATCGAAGGTGACGGTACAGGCCGTGATATCTGGAAAGCTTCCAAACGTGTATTGGATGCAGCTGTTGAAAAAGCTTATGATGGCAACAAAAAAATCGCATGGTATGAAGTGTTTGCTGGACAAAAAGCATTCGATACATACGGTGAGTGGTTGCCGAATGATACACTGGAAGCCATTCGTGAGTATATCGTAGCGATCAAAGGCCCATTGACTACGCCAATCGGTGGCGGTATCCGTTCCCTGAACGTTGCCCTGCGTCAAGAGCTTGACCTGTACACATGCTTGCGTCCTGTTCGTTATTTCGACGGTGTACCTTCTCCGGTTAAACGTCCTGAGCTGGTAGACATGGTCATTTTCCGTGAGAATACGGAAGATATCTATGCAGGAATCGAGTATGCTGAAGGTTCTGAAGAAGTGAAAAAAGTGATCCAATTCCTGCAACAGGAGATGGGTGCTAACAAAATCCGTTTCCCTGAGACTTCCGGTATTGGTATCAAACCAGTTTCTTCCGAAGGTTCGAAACGTTTGGTACGTGCAGCAATTCAATACGCAATTGATCACAATCGTAAGAGTGTTACATTGGTACACAAAGGTAATATCATGAAATTTACCGAAGGTGCCTTCAAAAACTGGGGATACGAAGTGGCTGAAGAAGAGTTCGCTGACAAAGTATTCACTTGGGCACAATATGACATCATCAAAGATAACGAAGGTACAGATGCAGCGAATGCAGCACAAAAAGCCGCTGAAGATGCTGGTAAAATCATCGTAAAAGATGCGATTGCCGATATCGCTTTGCAACAAGTATTGACTCGTCCAGGCGAATTTGATGTTATCGCAACATTGAACCTGAACGGTGACTATCTGTCCGATGCACTTGCAGCGCAAGTTGGCGGAATTGGTATCGCTCCTGGAGCGAACATCAACTACGTAACAGGACATGCTATCTTCGAAGCAACTCACGGTACTGCACCTAAATACGCGGACAAAGATGTCGTGAACCCTGGTTCTGTTATTCTGTCCGGAGTAATGTTGCTTGAGCACTTGGGATGGCAAGAAGCAGCTAACCTGATCTACAAAGGTATGGAAACATCCATTAACAATAAAACAGTAACGTATGACTTTGCACGTCTGATGGACGGCGCTACTGAAGTGAAATGTTCTGAATTCGCGGATCAAATCATTAAAAACCTGTAAGGGGAGATGTGAATCTTGACTATTCAGCGCAAAAAAATCACAGTAGTCGGCGCCGGTTTTACCGGTGCTACGACCGCATTAATGCTTGCCCAAAAAGAGCTCGGGGATGTTGTGCTGGTTGATATTCCTCAACTGGAGAACCCGACGAAGGGGAAAGCACTCGATATGATGGAAGCAAGTCCTGTTCAAGGATTTGACAGTCATATCGTCGGTACTTCCAACTACGAAGATACTGCAGGTTCTGAGATTGTAATTATCACGGCTGGTATCGCCCGTAAACCGGGTATGAGCCGCGACGATCTGGTCAATACGAATGCGGGTATTGTGAAGTCCGTTTGTGAAAATGTGAAAAAATATTGCCCTGATTCCATCGTCATTATTCTAAGCAACCCGGTGGATGCGATGACTTATGCTGCTTATCAGACCCTTGGTTTTCCTAAAAACCGTGTTATCGGTCAGTCAGGTGTTCTGGATACAGCACGTTATTGTACCTTCATTGCGCAAGAGTTGAACGTATCTGTGGAAGATGTTCGTGGATTCGTTCTTGGCGGCCACGGAGACGATATGGTACCCCTCGTTCGTTATTCGAGCGTGGGAGGTATTCCGATCGATACGCTGATTCCGGCAGACCGGATTGAATCTATCGTGCAGCGCACACGTGTAGGTGGTGGTGAGATTGTGAATTTGCTGGGTAATGGCAGTGCCTATTATGCACCAGCAGCTTCACTTGTTCAGATGACCGAAGCGATTTTGAAGGACAAGAAACGTATCATTCCAGTGATCGCTTATCTTGAAGGTGAATATGGCTATAATGATCTGTTCCTCGGTGTACCAACCATTTTGGGTGGTAACGGCATTGAGAAAATATTCGAACTTGACCTGACTGCAGAAGAAAAAGCAGGATTGGATAAATCTGCTGATTCGGTTCGCAACGTCATTTCGGTAGTAAACCTGTAAGTTTGAAAACTTTTTGAACAGAAGCTAAAAGAAAACCTCCGGTAAACCCGGAGGTTTTCTTTTCTTTGGATAAGTTCCCCAGTATAATGGGATGTGATGTATAGCACACCGAAAATGTTGAGGAGGATGAAAATTTTGACAATGATTATGTATTTGCTCCATATTGTTGGAGCACTGGCGATGGGATTCTATTTGATTCTGCCATTTGTGGTCGGTAAAATCCGTACCTTGAATGCTGCAGCACAAGAGGGAGCCTTTGCATCGCTTCGTTCTTTGAACAAAGTCGCGCAGTATGGACTTGTAATCCAACTTCTTACTGGTGGTTACTTGATGACCAAAGGTGAGTATTCTCATGTCTGGATGGCTGTCGTTGTTGTTCTGCTCTTGGCTATTGCGGCTATTGGAGGAATTATGGGTAAACCGCTCCGACTCGCTGCAGAAGGTGTGAAAAACAAGCGTGATGTGGGTCCTGAGCAAAGCAAGATCCGTATGTTCAGTACACTTCTGGCTGTATTCTTGCTAATCATGGTGTACCTGATGGTGAATAATCAGGTGATCTAAGTGCTTTGTGGACGGTTAATCCACCCTACAAAGATGTATTGTTAGTCGTTGGTTAAGCGTTTGCAGACGGAATTAGGACAAGCCGGATGATATGTAAGATGGTGTTTCGTTGAAACAAATGAAAATAGACAGCCTCATTGGCTGTCTATTTTTTGTTATTACCAAGATGATGAAATTAGCAGTCCTCGGTTTATTTGAACTGGAACTAGAGTGATCACTATCATACATAACAACATGCATACTCCATCAGACACGGTCTACATTGGTTAGGTTGTACTCACAGTATACGCATGAACTGCATTTCGACCATTACGCTTGGATTCGTACAAGGCAGTATCAGCGTCGCGTAACAAGGACTCCAGCGAATCGGAACCTCCATTGTACTGGGCAATACCAAAGCTTGAGGTCAGCGTAATAGGCACTCCCTTAACATCCAGTGGATCATTCAACAAGGCAACTCTCAGTTGTTCGGCAAGTTTCTCGGCTTCTTGAAGCGAGGTATTCGGAAGAGCGATGACAAACTCTTCTCCTCCATAACGGGCAAATAACATCTCAGGGCTTAAATATCGATTACAAACGGAGACCACATGAATGATGGCCTGATCGCCAACATCATGCCCGTACGTATCGTTGATGCGTTTAAAGTGATCAATATCAAATAAAATAAATGAAACAGGTTGCGGATTAAGCTGAGCTTCACTCAAAATCTCCCGTCCTCTATGCAAAAATTGAGTGCGATTATAGATTTTGGTCAGACCATCGAAATAAGCCAGTTGTTTCAGCTGTTCTTGCAAGAAGCGTTGTTCCGTTATATCGATTAACATAATTAGACTGCCCACAGTCTGTGCATCCTTGTTATACACGTAAGATGTCCTGACCTGATAACAAACGGTCTCTCCATTTAACTGCCAGTACAGATCTGTTTGCAATCCTTCCCTGCCGTATTCAACGGGAAACGTCTTTCCAGCAAGATTAAGCCAGATATCATCCAAGGGTTGGCCAATCATGGTTGTATTAAGCTCTGGCAACATGTCACGCAGAGATCTGTTGTAATCGACCAGTCGATTGAAACTATCCAGTACAATAACACCTTCACGCATGCTCTCGAAAATACTGTCTTTGGCGATGGGGACGATGGTCAGTAGACGAGAGGATAGGATGGCCCAGATATACATGGCAGATGTGATACACATGAGTACGGGTACGGGGTCCATTCCGCCAGGAGTCAAACCAAGCAAGTACAGAAAAGCTGCGACCATAGGAATAATCTGTGAAGTAATCAGAGTAAGTAATTGACGACGATACATCTTCTTGGTGTGTCTCCATTGTCCAATTAGAATGAGACAGGCACATAACAGACAGGAGAAGGTGAATGCACCGTGCACAACATACCATTGACCCACTGCGATATCCATCAGAGGAACGGGACTATCTTCTCTCAGCCATACTTTTTTATAAAAAAGATGATGAAAGTCATTGGTTGCAACCATACATAGTGTAATGGAAGGGATTACAAACAATGCGGCAGTTACCTTTTTGGATAACGTTTTTCCTGTGTACTTTATCATCAACATGAGGCCAAGAGAAGCGGAGAAGGGCATGCCTATATACTCCACGGTGGTCCAAAACTTCATCTGCTCCAGCGTGTTGCTGGCCAGCTCAATTGCATAACCAAAAGTGTATATGGAGAGTGCTGCTGTGTAGAGAATGAATATACTGGAACTGGGGATCTCGGATCTTCTGAAATAGGTATATAAACACAAAAAGACATTCAGCACGGCTGAAGTGGCTACGAGTGTTATATATGAATTAATATGCGATTCCATTGTCAGGTCTCCATGTTAGGTTAGGATGATTAAACCAGTAAAAAATGAAAGTTAAAGCACATCAGTATACTGTACATTGTACATCAGCCTAAGCAGCATAGGAATACACTTTGTATCATGAAACAGTCTAATTTCGAATAAATTTCGAATTTTGGCTAAACACGTATTGAAGCAAATCGATTGTTTGATGTCCAAAGATCGTGGTAAATAACGATTAGAGACAGCGCGCTGAGGCTTGAGTTGCTGTTGATCGCAGAAGAATAATCTGGACTGTTACTGCCATCCTACAGAATGAGACTTTTTTCAGAGAACGAAAGACAAGGAAGTGTGCAGTTATGTCCATGTCTTCTGTAATCCAAATATGTTCACATTTTGAGAGGAGAATGTTAGATGTCAACTACACCACAAAATCAAAAAACAATGCCGGCACAGCACCAGGATCAACGCCCCGGAATCGAATCAGAGATGCATCCCAGACCGGAATTTGAGAAGCCTGAATACAAGGCAGCAGGTAAACTGACGGGTAAGGTGGCGCTTATTACAGGGGGTGACAGCGGAATTGGACGTGCTGTTGCTGTTACGTATGCCAAGGAAGGCGCGGATATCGCCATTGTATACCTGAGCGAGCACGAAGATGCCAAAGAAACGAAGCGTCAGGTCGAACAGGAAGGACGCAAGTGCATCTTGATTGCAGGTGACATTGGTGATGATGCCTTTGCGAAGAAATCGGTTCAGCAGACAGTAGATGAACTGGGCAAACTGGACATTGTCGTGAATAACGCAGCAGAACAGCATCCACAGCAGAATCTGGAGGATATTACGCCAGAACAGCTGGAGCGTACATTCCGCACCAATATCTTTGGCATGTTCTATGTGACGCAGGCAGCCCTGCCACATCTGAAGAAGGGCAGTACGATTATTAATACAACCTCCATCACAGCCTATCGCGGCAGCCCGACCCTGCTTGACTATTCATCTACCAAAGGAGCAATCACTTCGTTCACTCGTTCGCTATCGATGAATGTGATTGAGAAGGGAATTCGTGTTAATGCCGTTGCACCAGGGCCGATCTGGACACCACTCATTCCATCTACATTTGATGAGAAAAAAGTAAGTGAGTTCGGCGCAACACAGCCAATGAAGCGGCCAGGACAACCGGATGAACTGGCTCCCGCCTATGTATATCTAGCTTCAGATGATTCTTCGTATGTAAGCGGACAGGTGATACATGTGAATGGCGGCGAAGTGGTGAACGGATAATACGTTAAGAACATTTAGACTCAGGATAAGATTGATTATATAAAGAGGCGTATCGCTTTCAGCATGGCTGAGCGGTGCGTCTTTTTTATATCAGGTGAATATGTATGTCAAAGATGCGGTTTAGCACCTGTTTACAAAAGTCGGCATCTCTGTTGATACAACTATGATATTTTATTATTAGCCTTGTCTGACTGCAGTTGAATAGCGTATTGCACAGTATTGACTAAAAGATTGGGAGTCCCCTAATCTGTGATATGATAGATCGAGCAATTATACTCGGAGGGACAAGTCATATGAAAATGAGCAAACAGAATGCAGCACATTATATATGGGGTGCACAGTGCGACGGTTGGCATCTCGTTCAAAATGAAACACTGAGCATTATTCATGAACGCATGCCCGCAGGAACGGCTGAAATACGACATTATCATTCGGTAAGCCGTCAGTTTTTTTTCATCCTCAGCGGTGAAGCATGTATGGAACTTAATGGAGAAACGTTTGTGCTGGAAACCCATGAAGGAATAGAAATTGCACCCGGGATGCCGCATCAGATGATGAATCGGAGCAACGAAGAAGTGGAGTTTCTTGTAATTTCCAATCCGGGTACCCGTGGGGACCGAATTGAACTGGATTCAATGTAGAGCAATTCATTAGATATTATTCTGATCATAAAGGAAGAGATAGATGAGACCGTTCCGAATTCGCCTTGCCATCATTATGATGGTGCTGATCGGCGTATCCGTCATTGTGGCTGGATATACGATGGGCAGAGTGTTTAAGACTACGCATATAGCCGCATTGGAGCAAACCATGGTGCGCGAGATTAATTTGCTCAAAGCAACTTTTCCATTCCATGATGCAAGTGATCCAACCTCGGAAGCCACACGAAAGTATTATTCAGATCGGGCGCTGGAACTGGATCGTCTGACGGATTCCCGTGTAACCTTCATCAATAAAGACGGCATGGTCATTGGAGATTCAGAGAGTGATCCGGCATCCATGGATAATCACTTGAACCGTGAGGAGATTAAGGGTGCCGTCGGAGATGGATACGGGCAATCCATACGTTACAGTGAGACATTGGGACAGGACATGCTGTATGTAGCACTACCTGTGAATTCGGATCAAAGTGACATGATTGAAATACCTAGCGGCAAATTCGATGGCTACATTCGCCTTTCCATGAGTCTGCATGCGGTTGATCAGGGTCTTCAGCGTGGTTGGATGATTATGTTTGCTGCACTAGGGCTATTGTTCTTAATTGTCGCATTTGTCAGTTATCGGGTTGCACGCGGATTAACCTCCCCGATTGAGCATATTACAAAAGTTGCCCATCGGATCACCAAGCTGGAATACGATGCGAGAGTTGATGTAACGCGAAGAGATGAGATCGGACAGCTGGGGCTTGCGATAAACGGAATGGCAGACAGCTTGCAGTCCCAACTGAAGACGATTCGTGACAATGAAGCGTTGCTACAGAGTGTCCTCGCGAACATGACCGGAGGAATTGTCATGATCGACGCAGGGCAATCCATTGCACTGGTCAATCGGGAAGCGGAGCGTATGCTTGGTATTCAGGCACGAAAAGTTACGGGTAAGCCTTATACTGAATTGAAAAGACACTACGAATTAACACGTACCATTGAAGAGAGTGTTGCCCTGAAAGAACGGATGCATGAAGAAGTGAGTGTGTTTAACCCGGAGGAAAAACTGATCCGTCTTGATGGAGTACCGATGTCCGAAGATGATGGCGGGTATCGAGGCATGTTGTTCCTGTTGCAGGACGTGACGGCGATTCGCCGATTGGAGTCAATGCGCAGTGAGTTTGTTGCAAATGTCTCTCATGAGCTCAAGACACCAGTTGCTGCGGTCAAAGGGTTTGCCGAAACGTTGCTCAGTGGCGGGGTACAGGATAAGGAGACAGAGCGATCATTCCTGAAAATCATCTATGATGAAGGAGATCGACTTAACCGATTAATTGGGGATATTCTGGAGTTATCCAAAATTGAATCGAAACGCGCACCGCTGCAATGCTCACCTGTTCATGTACACTCTTTCTTCGAAATGGTACTGGGCACCTTGTCCAAGGTGGCGGAGAAAAAGCAAATTCGTCTGGAAATGCATGTTCCGGAGGAACTGTACATTGAAGCGGATGAGGACAAGATGAAGCAGATATTCATCAATCTGTTATCCAACGGAATCAATTATACCCCCGATGGTGGGCGAGTGAAGTTACAGGTGACGATGGATAACGATGATGAAGTCATCTTTGCGGTGTCAGATACAGGAATTGGCATACCGAAAAAAGATTTGCCGCGAATCTTCGAACGGTTCTATCGTGTTGATAAAGGCAGATCCCGTAATTCAGGGGGCACAGGCCTTGGACTTTCCATCGTAAAACATCTGGTGGAACTGCATCATGGCAAATTGTCTGTAGAGAGTGAACTGGGCATGGGGACAACGTTCCGTGTGATCCTTCCATTCATTCAAGACGAAGAGATGTAGGCGTCTGGTATCAAAATGTAAAAAGTGTGTATTGTTTTACACCGCGTTAACAAATTAGTGCTATGATAGAAAAAGTGTTGTGGCAACAGACAACCTATGAAGAGAGAAGGGGTATCATGGCACAGCGTTTACTGGTTATTGAAGATGAACCTACATTATCAAGATTACTCACGTATAACCTGACACAGGAAGGTTACGACGTTACGGCAGAGGATCACGGATCTGCAGGATATGATCGGGCCTTGTCCCAGGAATTTGATCTCATTTTGCTGGATCTGATGCTTCCGGGTATGAATGGTCTGGACATTCTGAACAAGTTAAGAATACAGGGTGTCAGTACACCTGTTATCATTCTGACGGCCAAAAATGGTGAAGCCGAGGTTGTACAGGGACTGAAATCGGGTGCCGATGATTATATTACCAAACCGTTTGGTGTATCAGAGTTATTAGCCCGAGTGGATGCGGTATTAAGACGTTATTCCAATGGCGAAGATTTACCACAGCTTGAGGACAAAGATGGCTCACGAATTATTCTGGGAGAGCTGGAGATCTATCCATTGAAATATGAAGTGACACTGGGTGGACAATCCATCAGTCTGCGTCCAAAAGAGTTCGAAGTACTGCTATATTTGGCCAAAAAGCCGGGTGTGGTACTGACAAGGGATGATCTGATGAACGCTGTGTGGGGCTTCGATTATATTGGAGGTCAACGAACGGTGGACGTACACGTCAGCTCATTACGTAAAAAGCTGGAGCTGGACCCGGAATCAGTTCACATTGATTCCATTCGTGGTGTAGGTTATAAATTGGTTGTCAAAAGAAAAACTCCCCATCATTCAAGTTAACAATGATCGGGGAGTTTTATTTTACGTTTGTTTAACATAAAGGAGGATTTTACTTTACGTAGAGGGAGTAGCATGGACTTATCTGGGTGATACTTTATACCTACATAATCTATCTCAAGACGGAGCTAATACGTAAAGGAGATTGCGCATTTATGCCCATGTTGCTCGAAGTGAAACCTGACCAGCCTCATGTTGTTTTACATAATGAAGAATTAATAACATCCGAAATGAAGCAGAGTGAAGAAACGGTTGTTGCTGAAGAACCTGTAATCCATTTGCATGACTATTATCGTCAGGTACCCGTAGCAGGGGTCCATACGACCTGTGGAGAAGCTGCCACGATGATGAATCAGGATCAGGAGCACCCATGTATTGTTTTGTGTGATGAGCAGATGAAACCGACCGGATTGTTAATGCGAGAGACGTTATATCGGATGTTAAATGGCCGTTTTGCCGCAGATTTATTCTACCGTAAGCCGGTCATACAAGTAGTGAATACATCTCCCGTTATAGCAGATATTCATATGGAAGCCTCAACGATTATTGATATCGCACTTGGACGGAATGAACAGCATTTTTACGATTGTCTGCTGGTTACGGACCAAGGCAGACTGCTTGGTGTGCTGACGATGCGTGACGTAATGTCGCTCTCCCGCAGATTGCAACAGGCTTCTTCAGCAGAACGGGTACGTACGGTGTCCGAGAGCAGACAGGAGATATCCAGAATCAACGATGCGGTCACCAAGCTGGTGCATGCAGCGAATCAGACCGTTTATGAGGCCCGTGAGATCATGGCATTGTCCAAGCAGGGCGAAGAGAGTTTGAAACACGTTGATGCTTCCTATAACCGGGTACATCAGCATATGGAGAGTCAAGGACAACATGCGGATCACATGCTGAATTCGATCAAAACAGGCTCAGGCATGGCACAATCCATTCGCTCCCTGGCAGATCAGAGTGGTCTCCTCGCCCTGAATGCTTCCATCGAAGCAGCTCATGCCGGTGAATATGGACGAGGTTTTCAGATTGTTGCAGGCGAGATCCGAGCGCTCGCAAAACAGACACGTGAGGTTGCGGGGAACATGTCTTCATTGCTAGAGAATATTGGTGGATTGACCCTTCAGACTGTTGAACTGGTTAAGGCAAGCGGAGCGGAGATTGACGACAGTTCGGTGCATGTCACCGCAGGGGGAGCAACGTTCCGACAACTGAACAGTGCAGTGAGAGATTTGTCTCGTATAGCAGAGGAGATCGCCATGGAAGGCGGGAAAGCTGGAGAAGTCGCAGAGCACATTCGTACGAAGCTGGATGAGATGGTTTCGAATGGTGAGTAATATAAGGTAGTCAATAAAGCAGGCATCAGCAATCAGATTGATCCATCAAGCAGATCATGAAGGTTAAGGATGTCTTTTTTACATTCCGTTAACATGAAAGTGATACTGTTTTTACAATGAAAGGGTAGGATATTAAAGATGGCCGAGCAGCGATGAAAGATTATCAGCATCGGTCTCAACGTAAAGGGAGTTTCCGTGTCCCTGCAGCGAAGGAGAAGTGAACATCCATGAAGGACCTCATTCACATTGAAAATCTTAATTTATACTATGATACGCATCACGCGCTTAAAAATATATCGATGGATCTGCCGGAAAAAACCGTTACTGCGTTCATCGGGCCGTCAGGTTGTGGTAAATCGACATTGCTTCGCACGTTAAACCGGATGAATGACATGATTCCGGGTGTTCGTGTGGAAGGACAGGTTATGCTGAATGGCTCTGACATTTACAGTAATGAGATTGAAGTGGAGACACTGCGCAAACGAGTTGGTATGGTGTTCCAACAACCGAATCCTTTTCCAAAATCCATATACGATAACGTGGCTTATGGGCCGCGCTTGCACGGGGTAACCCAAAAGGCTGAACTGGATCAGTTGGTGGAACAAAGTCTTGTCCATGCTGCCCTGTGGGATGAAGTGAAGGATGTATTAAAAAAGTCGGCACTTAGTTTGTCCGGCGGACAACAACAGCGTCTCTGTATTGCACGGGCGCTGGCTGTACAGCCTGACGTTCTGCTGATGGATGAAGCAACGTCTGCACTCGACCCGATCTCCACATTGAAGATTGAGGAACTGGTGAAGGAATTGCATCACAAGTACACGATCGTTATGGTTACGCACAATATGCACCAGGCGGCACGGGTATCTGGACGCACGGTATTTTTCCTGAATGGTGAAGTGGTGGAGGCAGCTGATACGGAGACGTTATTCTCCACACCGCAAGATTCCCGGACCGAGGATTATATATCTGGAAGGTTCGGTTAAGCGAGCTGAATTGGAATGATCCCGGCATACCCGGAGATGATGGATAAGGAGGACATGAAATCTATGATTCGCAGAAAAGAATTTGATCAGGAGCTCGAAGAGCTGCGTACCTTGCTCAAACAAATGGGTGAACATGTAGGAGCAGCATTGGATGGTGCTATTGAGAGTTTACAAACGATGAACGCGGAGAAAGCTCAGGTCATCATCAAGAATGATGCGAATCTGAATGCCCTTGAAGACAAAATTATGGAACTTGGCTCCAAACTGATCATCACACAACAGCCGGTGGCGAAGGATCTCAGACGAATTATCGTGGCATTCAAAATCTCCAGTGATCTGGAGCGTATGGGAGATCTTGCGCTCGACGTGGCAAAGGTGACACTCCGAATGGATGGACAGAAGCTGATTAAACCTCTGGTGGATATCCCGCAAATGGCAGAAATCGTGAAATCCATGATCGATGAATCCATCGAATCTTTCCTGAAAGAAAACACAGACCTGGCCTACAAAATGGCTCAGACTGACGATCAGGTCGATCAACTGTACAGTCACATGATCAGTGATCTCTATACGTTAATGACAGAGCATCCTAATCAGGCTTCACAGGCTATGCTGCTGATGATGGTTGGACGTTACATTGAACGTATTGGCGATCATGCCACCAACATTGGTGAGAGCACGGTATACCTGGTGACAGGTAAACGTCCAGATCTGAATCAATAGAAGAGTATTGATTTGGAATTGGGGAATCAGTACTGATTAAGTAATGCAATCATATGAATGGAAAAGGACTTTCTCTCAGGTAGGCTGTGTACAGCTGTCTGTGGAGAAGGTTCTTTTTTGCGATTAAATGTGAAGTGAAAGAGGCTATTCTTTTTGATGTGACAGGTGGGTATGGTATCATGAGAGTAGATGTAATTTGAAGAGGTTGACCATATAATACGCGAGGTGCTGGAATGGACAAGTTTATTCTCATAGATGGAAATAGCATTATTTACAGGGCGTTTTTTGCAATGCCGCCTCTGACCAACTCGAAAGGTCTGCATACCAATGCGGTATATGGCTTCACTACGATGCTGCTGAGACTGCTTGAAGAGCATAAGCCTACACATGTTATGGTTGCATTTGATGCAGGCAAGATCACGTTCCGTCACGAAGGGTATCAGGAATACAAGGGCGGTCGGGAGAAAACTCCACCAGAGCTGTCAGAGCAATTCCCATTGCTCAAAGAACTGCTGAAAGGACTTGGCATCGCTCAGTTTGAGCTGGCTGGATTTGAAGCGGATGACATCATCGGAACATTAACCAAACGCGCAGATGAAGCGGGCAGACAGGTGCTTGTTGTATCGGGTGACAAAGATATGCTGCAGCTTGCTTCCGAAAATGTACATATCGGGCTGACGCGTAAAGGGGTAACCGATATTGAGCTGTATGATCCTGCTCAGATTAAAGAGCGTTATGGTCTGACGCCGCTGCAAATCATTGATCTCAAAGGTCTGATGGGCGATGCGTCCGATAACATTCCGGGGATTCCCGGAGTTGGAGAGAAGACAGCGTTGAAACTGTTGCACCAGTTCGGATCGGTAGAAGATGTGCTGAACGGCACAAGTGAGCTGAAAGGCAAGATGAAAGAAAAGATCGAGACCCATGCCGAAGATGCCCGGATGAGCAAACAACTCGCGACGATTCACCGGGAAGTTCCGCTGGAGCAGACGTGGGAGGATATGCAATTCGCTGGATTAAAAGAAGAACATGCTGGCCCTGCACTAGCTAAGCTGGAATTCAAATCCTTGCTCGAACGCCTGTCGTTCAGTGGCAGCATTGGTTCTGAACAGGAAGCGGTCCCTGCTGCCGAAGTTGAATCCTCCATTGCAACAGAGGACAACATCAGTGAGCTGTTCAGTTCCCTGGATTCCATTGATGTCCTCCACGTGGAGACACATGGGGATAACCCGCACCAAGCGAAATTGATTGGACTAGCTCTAGGTTCCGCTGGAACGTATACGTTCATATCTCCCGAATTGCTTCATTCCGAGGCTGCGGCTCCAGTGCGGGCGTGGCTTGGTAATTCAGACCAGCCGAAGCGCGGTTATGATCTTCATCGTGTAGACCTGGCCCTGCATGCACATGGCATTGAATTCGCTGGTGCGTCATTTGATGTACAACTGGCGGCCTATTTGCTTGATCCAACGGAATCCAACCAGACGATTAGTGGACTCACGACCAAGTATGGTCTGCCGTCGCTCGTAGAGGATGACACGGTTATGGGCAAGGGGGCCAAGTACAAGGTGCCGGAAGTAGAGATCTTGGGTGATTTCCTGTGCCGCAAAGCCGCTGCTGTCGCAGCCATTATTCCACTTCAGGAGCAGGTGCTGGAAACGGATGAGATGAATTCGCTGTTCCATGAACTGGAGATGCCGTTGTCACGCATATTGGCGGACATGGAGAAACAGGGCATCAAGGCCAATACGGCAGATCTACAGGCTTTGGGCAGTGAGTTTGAAGAACAGATCAGCAGGTTGATGGCTGAGATCTACAAGCTGTCAGGAACGGAATTTAATCTGAATTCACCAAAGCAACTGGGTGAGATTTTATTTGATAGATTGGGCTTGCCAGTGGTGAAGAAAACCAAAACGGGTTACTCCACAGATGCTGAAGTATTAGAGAAATTGGCCCCTTATAATGATGTGGTCAAGCATATTCTGCAATATCGTCAGCTTGCCAAGCTGCAATCCACTTATGTGGAAGGATTACTCAAAGAGATTTCCGATCGCGATGGCAAAGTGCACACGTATTACCGTCAGACCATTGCTGCAACGGGACGACTTAGCAGTCAATTCCCGAACTTGCAGAACATTCCGATTCGGATGGAGGAAGGTCGCAAAATCCGGAAGGTATTTGTTCCTTCGGAACCCGGATGGTCCATTTTGGCAGCAGACTATTCCCAGATTGAACTGCGTGTACTGGCACACATTTCGGACGATGAGCGCTTGAAGGAAGCATTTGTCAATGATATGGATATTCATACAAAGACCGCTTCGGATGTATTCGGCGTGAAGCCTGAGGATGTGGATGGGGATATGCGTCGTTCCGCCAAGGCAGTAAACTTTGGTATCGTGTATGGAATAAGTGATTATGGTTTATCCCAGAACCTGCACATCACACGTAAAGAGGCCGCGCAGTTTATTGACCAGTATTTTGAAGTATTCCAGGGTGTCCGTCGATATATGGATGACATTGTGAAGGAAGCTCGCCAGGATGGTTACGTCAAAACGCTGTTGGAACGACGTCGCTACCTGCCAGAGATTAACGCCAGTAACTTCAATCTGCGTTCCTTCGCAGAGCGTACCGCGATGAATACACCGATTCAGGGAACAGCGGCTGATATCATCAAGCTGGCCATGGTACAGATGGATGAAGCGCTGCGGGAACGCAAGCTGAAGAGCCGTATGTTGCTTCAGGTGCACGATGAACTTGTATTCGAAGTGCCTGCGGATGAATTGGAACTGATGAAAGAGTTAGTCCCTTCTGTTATGGAAAAAGCATTGGAACTGTCGGTTCCGCTAAAAGCAGAAGTCAGCTTTGGTGATAACTGGTACGAAGCGAAATAAATCAAGTGCCGCGCGGTTTTTCCGGTATTTTACAAAAGGACTTTCCATGTTTGAGATATAAGAAAAGGGTCCCGCTGAGCGCCATCTTCCGTTATAATATAGGGGAGGTGAGAACATCATGCCGGAATTACCGGAAGTCGAAACAGTCAGAAGAACATTGAATCAACTTATTGTGGGCAAAACGATTGATCATGTTACCGTTAGCTTGCCGCGGATTATTCAGCGGCCGGACGACATAGATGCATTTGCAATGGAACTCGCGGGACATACCGTCATTGGGGTGGAGCGCCGCGGCAAGTTTTTGCGTATTTTGCTGGACGGGCTGGTGCTTGTCTCCCATCTGCGGATGGAAGGAAGGTACGGTGTGTACGAGCAGCATGAAGATGTGGAGAAACATACACATGTGATCTTCCATTTTAATGATGGTACGGAATTGCGTTATAAGGATGTGCGTCAGTTCGGTACGATGCATCTGTTTAATGCAGGTGAGGAACTGGTGTCCAAACCTTTGCTGAAGCTGGGACTGGAGCCGCTTGAACCAGCCTTTACGGTAACTGCATTCCGCGAGGCGGTTGGCAAGCGGACAACCAAAATCAAGGCTGTACTTTTAAATCAGGCATATGTGGTTGGTATCGGGAATATTTATGTGGACGAGGCTCTATTTCGCGCAGGTATCCATCCCGAGACCATCGCCAAGACACTGACCGAAGCTCAGTTAACGGTGCTCCATGAAGCGATTGTAGCTACGTTGCAAGATGCAGTGAATGCAGGGGGATCTTCCATCAAGTCCTATGTGAATGGACAGGGTGAGATGGGGATGTTCCAGCATCAACTGAAAATCTATGGACGCAAATCAGAACCTTGTACAACATGTGGTACGTTAATTGAAAAAACGGTGGTTGGTGGCCGTGGCACGCATTTTTGTCCGAACTGTCAGCTGCTGTAACATGAACTGAATGAACGAAATGATGAAATCATAGCACCCTTGGATTCCTCCCTCCATATACTGATATGGCAGAAATAAGCGGGCGTATACCCATACTGGCATCTTCAGTTGGCACGAGTACCGCACAGAGGAGGAGTCCGGGGTGCTGCATCATTTTATTTCATTGCTGGCGCTTGCTTTGGCGCTTAGTTTAGATGGTTTTGGAGTCGGGATTACATATGGGTTACGGAGGACTAAGATTCCCCTGTTATCTATCGCTGTTATTTCGATCTGTTCAGGATTGGTTATTGCCTTGTCGATGCAAGTAGGTGTGTTGTTGTCCCATGTGGTGTCACCGGATATCGCTTCGATCGTGGGAGCCGTTATATTGATAGGTATTGGTGCGTGGTCACTGTTGCAACTAATTCGAAAGCAAGGCAAAGAACAGCTGGAAACAGACACTGGAATGGGTGAGGCAGCAGAAGCAAAGGTAACTGGAGTGGGAGAAGCACAAGAGAGACTGTCGGATTCAAAGGGCAGGAATCAGGTGCTCGCACTGGATCTGGAGCAGTCGGCTTCAAATGGATCACTGGAACGAATGGTATTTACACTGGAGCTGCGCAAGCTGGGCGTTGTCATTCAGATCCTTCGCAGTCCCTCTAAGGCGGATATGGATAACTCGGGGAGTATTTCTGCTCAAGAAGCGATGTGGCTAGGTATTGCCCTGTCTCTGGATGCGTTTGGAGCAGGATTGGGAGCGGCACTTCTGGGATTCCCTACACTATGGACAGCACTCATTATTGCACTGTTTAGTGGGGCGTTTCTGTCACTCGGCATGAAGGTGGGATTGCGATTCTCAGCTCTGCGCTGGATGCGAAGACTGTCTGTATTGCCAGCGCTATTGTTAATGATTATGGGAATAATGAAGTTGTTATGAGGTGAAACGATGAATATAGGCTTAACCGGCGGGATCGCGACAGGCAAAAGCAGTGTTTCCGCCTATCTCGCCAGTAAGGGAGCGTTGCTCATCGATGCAGACGTTATTGCCCGGGAAGTTATGATGCCCGGGCATCCCGTGTTGGCCGCCGCTGTTAAGCGGTTTGGACAAGCCATACTGAACGAAGATGGAACACTGGATCGGAAAAAGCTCGGAAGCATTGTTTTTCAACAACCAGAGGAACGAAAGGCACTGGAGGCTATTACACATCCGGCGATTCGAAGAGAGATGCGCGAACGGGCTGCTGCATACGAATTGCAACATCCGGATAAACTTGTGGTGTCAGATATTCCTTTGCTCTATGAATCAGGTCTGGAAGATGGTTTCGAGGAAGTCATGGTTGTATATGTTCCAAGGTCGATCCAACGAGATCGCTTGATGAGTCGGGATGGAATGACTGCAGCACAGGCTGAGGCACGAATGGATGTTCAGATGGATATTGAGCGCAAAAAACAGCTGGCAGACATTGTCATTGATAACAGCGGCTTATGGTCTGCGACGGAGCAGCAAATTGACTCATATCTACAGCGTAAGGGTTTGTTATGAGAGTATTACGCAAGAAACGTGTACTGCTGTTGATGTTTGTGTCCTTTGTACTGGTATTATTTCTGAATACAAACTGGATGGCATGGTTCTATCCCATTCATTATAAGGAAGAGATTCGTACCCAATCTCAGAGCTATGAGGTTGATCCGTTTCTGATTGCTTCCATTATCAAGGTGGAGACCAATTTCAAGACAAGCAAGGAATCCAAACGAGGAGCCATTGGGCTCATGCAACTGATGCCAGACACGGCCAACTGGATACTGGAACAAGCCAAAATTCCCGACACTTCGCTGGAGGAATTAAAGCACGAGCCTGAACGCAATATTCAGTTAGGTACATGGTATCTGCGAAATCTGTCCGATCAATTCGATGGCAATGAAGCAGTTATGATCGCTGCCTATAATGCGGGTCCAGGCAAAGTGAACAGTTGGCTTAGAGATGGTGTATGGGATGGCTCGTTTGATACGGTGAAAGATATTCCGTTTGGTGAAACGCGTCACTATGTACAAAGAGTCATTTACTATTATAATCAGTATGTAAAGATCTATAATACGTTCTAAGTATATAAGTAGAAGCACAGAGCAGGCCGGTTATTCACCGGCCGCTCCATGCTCCTCTTGTAGCGTATTACGATGCAGATATTATTGGTATTGACCTGCCAATTGCTGTTCTGCAATTGTTACCAGACGCTTCGTGATGTATCCACCGATCGAACCGTTCTCGTAAGAAGTCATGTTACCTTGGTATCCGTCTTGTGGGATGCTGATTCCGAGTTCTTGAGCAACTTCGTATTTCAGTTGTTCGAGGGCTGCGGAAGCTCTAGTTACCACCAGGTTGTTGGAGTTACCGTTGCTTTGTGCCATTGCTGTTCACCTCCTCGCGGGTTGGTAAAAGTATTATGTGTCGGCAATGCGTTTTTCATTACAAAATCAGTACAGGGAATATGTGGTAAAAAGTAAAACGTGGGAAGTGATCTGATTTGAAGTGTCCTTATTGCGGTTATATGGGTACCAAAGTGCTTGATTCGCGTCCGGCCAACGAAGCAAAATCCATTCGTCGTCGCCGTGAGTGTGAGCAGTGTGCCCGAAGATTTACAACGTTTGAGATGATTGAAGAGACTCCACTGATTGTTATTAAGAAAGATGGCAGTCGTGAAGAGTTCAGCCGGGATAAAATTCTCCGCGGGCTTATTCGTGCCTGTGAGAAACGTCCAGTCTCCGTAGAGACCCTGGAAATGATGGTATCTGAAGTGGAGAAATCTCTGCGTAATACAGCTGATGCTGAAGTTGAGAGTCGCCAGATTGGCGAGCTATTGATGGAACAATTGTTTCCGGTCGATGAAGTGGCGTATGTCCGTTTTGCGTCGGTATACCGCCAGTTCAAAGATATCAATATGTTCATGAAAGAACTGAAATCCCTGTTGTCCAAAGACGATCTGGAGGATTAGTGAAGTGGGTAAAGGGAGAAGAGCAGTCTGGAGTTCCAGTCCGTATGTGCCAGTGAAATCGGTTGTTCTTCTCCAAACACTTTGGATCATGAAAAAGTGATTGACAGCGAAAGCTGGATTTTATATGATATAGGAGTCGCCTGTGGAACGTAGCAGTGTTGGACAAGTTATCTATTTCATATCCTGGGGCCTTAGCTCAGCTGGGAGAGCGCATCGCTGGCAGCGATGAGGTCAGGGGTTCGATCCCCCTAGGCTCCATACTCGTAGAAAATCCGCTAATATAGCGGGTTTTTTCGTTTGTCTAGACGTTGACTGTTATCGTGGACACCTCGCAGATATGCGCTCCACGCATCGCAGATATACGCTTCTAATCCCTCGTTTTCTTACCGTACTTATTATCAAAGGAGACGGTATTGAATGGATAAACGAAAAGGAAGAACAATTAAGAGTGAACGCACATCTACGCGCTTACAACATTCGTTAGACTACTTGTTCGATTATTACTACCAGGCGAAGAAGTCGGAAGGTCGAGCGGAGAATACACTAAAGACATACGTACAGAATTACAATTACTTTTGCGAATTTCTGGACGAGCGTAAGATCATTCGTGACATCCGGAATATCAACGTTGAAGTAGGGCGTGATTACATAATTTGGTTACGCGATGAAAAGCGGAGATTTAGTGATAACTGTAACGTTCCGGAATCTGTTCGCACTGTGGGGCTGCTTCCGAAATCAATTAACACGCGCATTAAGAATATGAAGACGATGTTTAAGTTTCTAAAAGAAGAGGAAGTAATTGAAGCAGACCCGTTTACGTATTTAAAGAACGTACAGGACATTGGGAAAGATATTGAGGTGCTTACGGCGGAGGAAATGAACGACCTCCTCAAAGCGCCAAACCAGCGCAAATACAGCGACTTCCGTGATTTCGTAGTCATAAATCTCCTGATTGACGGGATGTTACGTGTAGACGAGGCGTTAACATTACGCAAGACTGACGTAGACTTCACCGCATGTTGTGCAACTTTACGACGGGAAGTGACCAAGACGCGTAAGCCTCGAATTGTGCCGATCACAAAACGAACTGCTAAGCTGATGCAAGAGTTAATCCGCGAATCAACGGAGTTTGGAAGTGAATATATATTCCTTAATAATTACGGGGAACGGTTGGTTCCGAATCACTTCCGTCACCAATTGAAGAAATACGCGGATCGTGCGGGTATAGAGAAGCGCGTGTACCCACATTTGTTGAGGCACTCTGGGGCGACGTTGTTTCTTGAGGAGGGTGGGTCACAGCGTCATCTACAGGTTATTCTCGGACACGCCGATGGCCGGATGACTGCACACTATACTCACCTGTCTGACAAGAACGTGAAAAAGAATCACGATGAGTTCTCTCCATTAAACGCGGTTATTGGTAAGCTGGAGAAGCCACGAAAGATTAAACGGTAATCCTATTGTCTTTCTCTTCGGAGAGATATTTTTACATTTTCCTTCTTTGGTTCCATAATTACTTTTGAACTAGAGGAGGTTATCATAAAGATGGTACAATTCAAATTTATCAGTAAAAAGGAAAAGCCGATTAAAATCAATCTCAACAACATGATCTTAGATTTTTTGTATGTAAAGAGAGTTGAGCGGCGCTCACCGCGGACTATCTCCGCGTACGAGGGCAGCCTAGAGCAATTTGCGAAATGGTACGAGTTATCTGGTGCAGTTGGTATCACTCGCGATCTAATCCGCTCCTACATCGAGTATCTGACGTACGAAAAGAAACGTTGGGACGATCATCCGACGAGTCCAACACAGGGTGCCGGCTTATCACCGCGTACAGTTAACAATAATATTCGTAACTTGCGCATATTCTTCAATTACTTGCTGAGTGAGCGTCGCATATCTTATTCACCTATGGAAGGAATGAACTATCAGCGAGAGGCTAAGGATACGTTCGATATATTTACGGATGATGACGTTAGACTCCTGCTGACCGCGCCTAATCAAAAAGTTTACTCCGGATTCCGCGATTACTGTATGATTCTCGTATTGTGTGATACTGGGCTTCGCGTGAGGGAGTTGACGGGTATTCGCGTAAAGGACGTTGAATTCACGAACAAGCATATTTATATTGACGCGGGCAACGTTAAAACGGCTACTACCCGGGTTGTACCGATATCAGACGAAACTACAGCCGCACTTTTTAAACTCCGCACCAGCATGAATATCGAGGATGACGATTACCTGTTCCTTACGCAATTCGGTGAGCGTTATTTCGGAGACACTTTCGCTAAGATGCTTAAGCTTTATGCAAAGCGCGTCGGCGTGACAGGTCCTCGGGTATCTCCGCATACTTTCCGGCATTATTTTAGCGTTAAATACTTACGTCAGGGCGGTGATCCAATTGCGTTGATGCGTATTTTGGGGCACACTTCGGTCGCGACAACAGAAAAATACGTAAAATACGCGGCTGTCCACATTAAAGAACAGCACGAGAGGGTGAATCCTTTGTCCGGAATTCTCCGTGGAGGTAAGAGTAAGAAGGGAAAGACTGTTAAGTTCAAATAGAGATACGCACAAAACTTTAGACCGGATAGCTCACCATAGCCGTCCGGTTTTTTTGTATTTGCACTATTATACATACGTTTCTCCTTCGTTATTTCCAGTGGCTACTCTACGCTTCAGAATTTGCGCTCCTTTGCGCTTCCCGTAAAATTCACGTGAAATTAGCGTATTTAAACGCTGACCCTGACGAATACTCTCACGCGCTATTTGAACGGCTAAATCCACGGTGATTTTACGGAGATTTCACGGCGGCGATTCGGAGGGTTCGGTGTGAGGGGCGGCGAGGCGTATCGTATTGTCTTTTTCTTTAGTTTTGCCGCGCAATTCCCTATGTGATACCCATTGTTACGACACGATCACTTGTTATCGGGGCGTACGAAGTTATGAACGTAGTGAATAACTGAGTAAAAGATCTTAAATCTTTAAAGTCTTAAAAAGATCTTTATTATACACACGACGACGAGAATGTCAATAGCCTAATTTGTATGGTTGCGCGGTACCTCGAATTGGTAATATTTATTTGCACTATATTACATGTTGTGCTGCGCGGCGGAAATACGGATCACTCTCCGCATTCTCCACGTACACATACTCAACTTGCGGAGGCTGATCGCGCATAGATTCTAGAGTATCGCGGACGGTTTCGTAGTCGGACTCCGCTTTACTCCGTTGGCGCTCTGCTTCCTCCCGCGCTTCTCTTTCCGCTTTGAGTGCGGCTTTAACTTCGCGCAGCTCACGGACGGTCATTTCGTCGACCGTTTTGGTCGTGCCGGATGACGGAATTGTGTGCGACGATGTGATGAATTCGTTTCGGTCAACATCGGATGGAAGTTGGATGATCTCGAATATTTTTCCGGGAGAAATATGGGACGACATCGTCCCCAACTCTTCGAATGCCTGAATGAGCCGATTGGCCGAACGCCTCGACATCTCGACCTCTTTCTCACACCACCGCTCCCAATCTCGATAGTCCAGAAGCCTGTACTTATCTGGCTCATCCCTAACTCCTTTTAATCGCCGTCCTATCTCGAATATCGCTTCGCCCGCCACGCGTTTGTAAGCGTTGATTTCGGCTGTTAGCGTAGGGAGGTCGGATGAGAGTTCGCGGAAGAAAAGTATGATGTACGAACATATGTTTTTTTGTTGCTGTAACCATTGGAAATGATATAATAGTTAAATCGTGGTAAGGTTTTAGGAGGGAGGTGTAACCCTCTATGACGACGGAAGCGATTATAACTTTAGTTTTCGTAGCAATGACTTTTGTTGTAAATCTGTTCAATGCATTTATCAATCTTATAAATATAAAGAAAAAGTAGTCGTATCCTTGGCCGGGGACGACTACTAATTGATGCACTGTTGTTTTTGTTTTAACGAATTTGAAACCTTACCACGATTAACTGACAGCCTGAAATGTTGTATTCTAGACTGATTGTCAATCATGATTTACACTTTATTTTATTTTACACCTGTGCGTCAAATGCTTCAAGTATTATATTTGTGTAATTGAAGTTTGTTGAAAGCTAACCCGCAGCGGATATCGTTTCCGTTCGCGGGCTTTTTGTCGTTTATGGGGGTAGGCTCAACTTTGGGCACACCCCCCCTGATACAAAGAATTCTTGTGTGAGGTGATTCGAACTCACTGCATAGCTTAGTTCACTCTTTAATTTTCAGGAGTCCCTACGTTGTAGTTAGTCACCTAACGATGGTGCGTCCGATTTTGGATTCATTAAGAGGTACGCGAAATGTGCGTATCCTTTTGAACGGTGACGTCGGGAAACGCGACCTCATCTGACTCCTCAAAGTTGGTGAGTGAGATTGACCACTCAAAGTTGAGCAGTGAAAAGGATGTATACAGTGTAAATACCCTTAAGAGACATCAGGAACTTTGCGGACACCTCCTTATACACATCCATAAAACGAACAACCAACGCAATCTTGCGCTCGTTAACAAGATGGGGCGGTGAATCACCTAGTCATCGACGCGGTTATCATACGGGAGCGTATCGCTGCAACCGTTTATCGCGGATTTCCGCATAGTCCATTTCGTTCGACGTCAAACGATTTCACCCGCTTGTATAATCCGTACCTCCCGCGCTATACTAAGAACAAACGTTCCGCTCTCGCGGATTCAAACGCACTATATCGGAGGTGCCTCCCCGCACATGATCGATATCACCGACGAAGACCGCGCGCTAGTCAAATCGCACATCATTCTCCCGCGCGTATTGACCGCATTCGAACGTGACGCCGCGCTGATTAATACAACGCTGAAAACTCCGGCACCTTATACGGATCTGATCGCCGAGGCTCAGCGTAAAATCACCGCAGACATTTACGAGATCCGCAAGCAGTTTCGGACGCGTGGTATCAAGGTCTACGAAGAGTTGACGGATAGTGACGGCGTTACAGCGCGCTATAAATGCCGCGGCTATGAATCGGAAATGAGGATAAGGTGGACGATGATGGCGGCGGATGCGAGCGTAGTTATGCGGAAGTATCTCGGGGTGAATGAGGGAACGGGGCCTTTAGTAACGGTGCCTCCGGTGTAGACAACGAAAAGACGCAGCTTCGATTGACTGCGTCCGGGGCCTTGCGCGTGTTGACGGTAAGCGTTATGATAATTACTGAATAGTGATCGCGGTAGCCTCCCGACCAAGAGTAGCTACCGCTTTTTTGCGTTCATAAAAGCTAAAATTGAAATGATAAAGGCAAGTAGGGTTAGAATTAATGACCCAAAGTTGAGCATAACCGTTAGCGATTCATATGTACTCATTTATATTCACCTCCTTTAACGCGCTTATAAACTGATTTCATGGAAGAATCCTTCGTGAATCTGTGCTCCATTCTCCTTTTAATCTTTTAAATTTATTGAAGCTTTTTTCCATAATCTCAAGTCCTATCTCTAAATTTGTTATTGCTTCAACTGCCTCCGGGGAGTAATGATTCATGTATAGAGACTGTGTTTCAACTAATTTAGCACGGATGCTTAAGTTTTGGATTTCAACTGCGGCTAACAAACCTGATAGGTTGCGTAATGAACCCTTGGCTCTATCATTAACAGACTCTTCCCACGCTTCATCATAATCGTACTCTTCAATTTGATCATCGCTTTTAGGAAATAACTCAACGTTATTAGACGACTTCTTCACTTTCATAACAGTATCCCTGTGCGATTCTAAATCCCACAACGCATTTTTAATTGTATGCTGATTCACTACATAGTCAGAGTCGACTAATAATGTCTCTACTTCACGCCATAGGTCTGACTGCTTTATACCCATTTCGAAATTACGTAGGATAGAAACAGCCACGTCTCTTATATAATCAGGTGTAGGTTTTTTCATTATTTACACTCCGTTTTAGAATATTTATTAGAAAGATTAAAAGATATCTAAAAAGAAATCTTTATTTTTGGATTATACATTCTTATTATTCCTAAGTCAAATGAACTCTACTTTTGTACTACAAACCTAGAATCTGGCACTGTAACCTTAAAATAATTGCAGGAAATTTGCACCAATTTGTCGAAGTACATACGTAACCCACAGCGAAAGGACTACGTCTATATGCGAACTAATCCGCGTTTTATGCGTCCTCTAACCTCCGATATCCAATTCTATACCGCGCAAATGGACCGCACGCCTATCGTTATATTTATCGGCGCGGAGCTCGTTGGCAGCGGAGTGATCGAGGACATTACGGAGATGAGTGTTGCGGTTAAGGGCGAGAGGTATATACGCGGCGTCTGTACGTTCAAATATGCGGGATAATTTAGGAGGGACTATGTATGTCAGAAGAGAGTGGTAGCGGAGGTAAGAAAAGTTTAATTGATATCTCAATCCTATCACCTGAAGTGCAAAGTGAGGTTTACAAAGATTTGGTTAAGACTTCTACTCAGAATTTAGGAAGCGTATTCGGAGCCTTGACGGGAATCTTGAAGTCTGTTACATATCGAGTTCAATATTGGAATGAAAAACAACGTTTAATGTATGAAAATAATATTAAAAAGCTTGAAGAAGGTCTTTCGAAAATTGAGGACGAAAAGAGGATTGAAATTCCTTTAGAACTAGCTGTATCGATTATTGAAAAATTATCCTACACCAGCAACCCAAATATTAGCGAGATGTATTTAAATCTCCTTTTGAAAGGGGCCTCACAGGATACTGTGACTCTCGCGCATCCTAGTTTCGTTAATAGTGTAGGGTGTTTGTCATACGATGAGGCTGTGTTGCTGAAAGTAATATATGAAAAAAGCATGAAAGTTGTCCCGGCTGTTGATTTTTTAGTATACTCCACGAATGGAGATAACACAAAATCGGTTGTTTCTGAGGATAGCTATACAGCATTTCCGATAATTACCAAACTGGATTACCCTGATAACGAAACTTTATATATCCATAATCTTGTGGGTCTCGGTATATTCAATAAAATGGAAGAACGTGTTGACCAACTCCATGTAAAACTTTATGACATATTGGAAGACTATCTGAAAGAAGAACAGCAGGAGTTCTTTGAGAGTGTAAGAAAAGAACAAAATTTAGATGATTCCTACGAAGTTAGATTCGTTAGGCACATGTATATATTAACAGACTATGGTAGGAAGTTTTTGGCTGCTTGTAATGAAACAATTTAGTTGTGCTCAATAGATTAGTTCTCATTGATTACAGAATGAACCGCAGCCCGTCCGTTGGGTTAGCGGTTCTTCCGCGTTCTCTCCGTCAAATTTCCGTACATTTAGCGCGCCTGGCCCGTCCGGGTACGCTCCCCCTCATCGAAGCCTTAACGCGCTGATTCCACGGTAAAACCACGCAAAAAAGAGCCGTATGGTTAACGGCCCGGTGTGTCTCAATATTTATTATTCCATAATTTTGAATCCGCGTGTATACTGGAAAGTGGACAAGAGCGAGATTTGTGTTATGTAAGGCATTAATCAAAGGAACATCTACCTTCAATCTTGAAGGGAGGTGTTATATATTTCAACATACGAAGCACTTACGCTAATGATAGCGTTTGCTGTACTCATAGTTATGATTATGAAGGGCAGGTAACCGCCTCTCTCCAAAGACTGCGGTTACCTAAAAACAATTGTTGTTTTACTCGCTCTTGTCCTCTGTAAATTTGTAAAATATAATTTACTAATCCAAGTGGCAATTCAATTTTACTTCTTAAGAATTAATGTTGCAACATTATTTTTATTCTTAAGAATAAATTTTATAACGAAAAGGACCGCTATCTCGATTGAGGTTTCGGTCCTTTTTTGCGTTTAATCAGTATTTTCTTCGGCAATCGGTATGTATTCGATTAACGCCTCTATGCCATATTGACGGGTACTCCCGCTTTCCTTGGCGATGCGGTTGATTGCGTTCAATATTTCTACCATTGTCTCAAGTTTAATAGTACGCGTATCTCCACTCGCAAGATCCAGTATCGTGGCCGGACGTGTTTTTGACTCCACAGCTATTTTATTCCGCTTAACATCGAGCTCATCTAGAACCTTATTTAAATTAAATTTGATTTGATTTACAGACACCTGATACGCCTCCTCGGAGTAGTCACAACACAATTATAATAGAACATCCTCCGCGCGTAAAACTTTTTTCGGATAAACGCTTGACGTACTACTCCCCGAGTAGTATTATTGCATCAGATAGTATTACTTACGGAGTAATACGAACGAAGTAAACAAGGGTTTCAACTTTCTCGCAACAATGTATCCGAACGAATCACCACTCACGCAAGGAGGTACGCAATTATGCCGATCACTATCGTAACCAAAGGCGTAGACGTCGACGGACCGTGGCGGATTGAATACGCTGGAACGCTTATAGATGAACATCACGCGATTTACGTTGACACTGAGTTTAGTCTCGCAGTTATGGAATGCGTAAACTTTGACGGAACCGAGTACGTTACAACTTACGGCGAGCCCGCAATCTTTGACCTGACGATAGAGGACCTGAATTTCGTTGATAACATCCTCAATATGAGCGCGATCGAACTACTATCTAAATTTATCCGAAAAGGAGATACACAAGATGCAACTAACCGTTAATAATACTCAGACTACGTCTAACAACATTAAAACAAGAAAGTATGGCCGTCGGTTCATTCAACTTCTGCGTGCTCTTTACGCAATCCTGATCATCACGAAGGAGATCGTAGCATGAGCTGCGCGCCAGACCGTTTCGAACTAGCGTCCGTTGCTATCGGGCCATTTGACAGTGATGACGTATTTTATGAATACGAAGGATGCGCACTGAACGAACGTTACCTGTTCTTCATCGATGCAGGCGCGCTATGGGTTCGCTCAGTTCACCAAGATCCGGAGCAGCCGCGCCAGTACATAGACGGAGAAAGCGGAGGCATGGCGATCGGCCTTGACGTTAGCGGAGACATAATGGGTATCACGGCCCAACTCGTAACTAGACTACGCGGCATGGATGCGCTCGATTTTCTGACGCAAATACTACTGTTCACGCCTGGCCGCGGTGATTTCAACCTGCAGCTTGATGGACTCATCTCGGATCGGAGGGAGCCACGTGGATAAAATATTCATCCTACACGTTTGGGAAGAGAAGGCGGAGAGCCACGAAATAACTCCGGCCTGGCTCGTAAACAGTAACACCGCGATCTATCTCTCGCACTGCACCGTATTCCTTGTCCGCGTCATCCCGATCCGTCTCGGCCACCTAACGCGTTATTACGTCGAGGATACGGCTACTTGCGGCATTCACCTTGCGCAGAACGTCGATGGCGATCCGGAATTAATCGCAGCGCGGATTATAGGAAGGCTCCGGAGTCGGACCGCGCTTGATTGGCTGGCGGATGATGTACTCGGGGGAATGACGGGATTGTTCGAATTTCAAGTATAGCCGCCTGATGAGCGCCTGTTTTAGCGGAGCAGGACGAAACCAACGGGCCCCGGTCCGGCGGTCGCGGAACTTCCGCATGTATCATGTAACAACGTACTGTAACGATATGTATTTGCTTTCTACTTAATAGTCGCGCGGACTAAAAACGCCGAGGGGGCATCCATGGAAAAAACGACAGTAATTGAAATTGGTTATGTACGCGATCATCGCACCGGTAACTTTATTGTTACGCTCATTGACGAATCATTCCATCCTAACAGTAACCGCCGTCGCCAACAGATCGTTGTGTTATCTGGCGCATTCTTCCGCATCCTAACCAAAATAGACCGCCGATCCATCGCGAACACAGTTTATGTCACGTTGGAACAAGCGGCCGACCTCGGATTCATTGTATCGAAAATTCCCTTAACCGTTGAAGCAATCGCCTAATTCTCTTATTTATCCGTACCGTCAGCGCTAACTGGCGGATCGCTATGCGGATAGTCTGAACTTTCTGACGCCAATCGGAAGGATCGCCATTCAGACGTTTAACACTGATTTACTTTCGCCGGTTCGCGCCAACGTTCCGGCTTTCCTTTGAACATTCCGCGTCACGGGGCGGCAACCTCGTTCAGGCAGGCGCGTTCACATATATCGAGTGTAAACGGAGGGAGCGGCGATTGGCTATCGCATGGCGCGCTCTTTTCCGTTGTTATACCAAGTAATACGCAAGTTGATGGACTAGGTTTCGTAATTTCCAACTAATTATCCTGATCTTTTTGAGGTACGAATAAGAGAAAGAAGTTATGTAATGCTTCGAGCGAGGCAGCAATAACTGCGTAAACTAATAAATTACTATTGATGACGTCACTAACTTTGTTGCGCCCCGAGAGTACAAACTGAAAGAAAGCATAAAAAGCTATCATAAAATAGATTGATCCTTTTGCAAATATGAATAGCTTGTCCACAATATTTCTAATCAGAATCTTCCTCCTTACATCTAGAAGTAGTAGGTTGAATGAAAAGAGAGGATAAAAACAAAAAAAAAATAGACAAACCTCTTGCATAGCTGAAAAAGTGTGCTATACTGAGATTTAGACTATGATTTTTACCTTAAAATATATCCATCATATCACCTTGCAATAATATTATATCGCGTATCTATCTGAAAGTCAACCCTTAACTTGAAAATTGGCAATATCCAATAACATCGGCCATCGCGCCGTTAACATATAGCACTACGTCAACACCAAACTAAACGAATGGGAGAGATGTACATGTTAGCAAATCAGCAACTAGTATTCATCGATAACGGCCGGGTATTGACGGATAGTCTGACGGTGGCGGACGTGTTCGGAAAAGGTCATGCTAAAGTGCTAAGGGATATTCGAGAGCTTGATTGTAGTGCAGAATTTAACGAATCCAATTTTGGACTCGTTGATTATATCGACACTAAGGGTGAAAAGAGGCCGAAATACATCCTCACACAAGACGGGTTTACCTTTCTGGCGATGGGATACACGGGTAAGGAAGCTGCGCGATTTAAAGAAGCATACATCACACAGTTCAACCACATGCGTCAGCAACTCCGCCAACTCTCCGCGCCTTCCTACGCGATCGACGATCCTATTGCGCGGGCCAAACGTTGGATTCAGGAGCGCGAAGAAACGGAGCGAATCGAGGCGGAGCGGTCGCTGCTTGCGGAAAAGGTAACCGAGCAAGGGGAGCAATTAACCATAATGCAGCCTAAAGCAGACAAGTATGATGCATTTCTTGACTCGGACGGTTACGCTTCCTACTCAACAGTTGGGAAGCAGTTTTTAGGCGGAATGTCTGCCGTAGGATTGCGCAGATGGCTCCAGGATAATGATATTTTATCTAAAAAGAAAGTAGACGATGTCTTTTTACCGCGAAAAGGATACGAAAGCTACTTTAAGGTGTATCCTGCATTCCAAAACGAGAGTGTTTCAAGATTAGGAGTGAAGGTGACACCCTTGGGGATTGACGCCTTGATCGAGTTTTTCTACGGAGGGGTCAAGCCAGAACGTAAATCCCCACTCAAACCACAAGCGCAGGTGGTTTCGTTATTTCCAACGGTAGCTCAGACGCCACGGAAAATTCCAAAACTCATATTAAACCCTAAAGCCCAATAATCCATATAACGGCCGTACTTTTATCGTGCGGCCTCGTTTTTCCTACTATAAAGGAGGCGCAATATGAATCTAAAAGACGGAATCACAGCGTATCAGCAAAACGGAGACTTTTCGATCGTCACCCGCATTATGAAGGACGCGGTTGAAACGGACTTCCTCGGCAATCCAACGCGGCGTTATAGATTCGTAGAGGGAAACGATATCTCCATAGATCTCGCGCATCCTCACCAATATATAGCGTACCGAATACGTGCGATCCGTGAAAAGGCGGTTAAGCACGCTTGGTATGTTCGTGAACCTATCCGCTGGGCATATGACGAGCTCAACCGGCAGCTTTCGATTTTACACATAGATATGGGCGTTAGAATACCATTCGAACCGGTAGACTGGGAGAAACACATCTACAAATACAACATTAATCCGGAGTTACTGGAATGGTTACGCTTGTCGGAAGATGAGATCACGCGGTCATACCACGAACTCGGAACGGTTGCGAATTACCGTCTGTATCGCGGTGTATTGTCGCTGATTGAGCCGACAGAAGAGGCCGCTCGCCGCGAAGAGTCGCAGATCAGATCCGAAGTGATGATTGATATGGAGGCGGCGCTATACCATGTTCTCCAATACGTAGATGTCACGCGTTCTGATCGGGAAATTGTTAAATACGTCAATCAATCGCTGATGACACGCTACTATGACGCGCAGGCCAAGAGGAATGGATTGCGTAGACTTCGGAAAGGAGGCGTAGATCGGACGGTACAACCGAATTTTATGACTCCGCTCGGAACAGTTCTAGGCGCAGAGATTGCGGAAGAGACCGTATGGCAGCGGATAGGTGGTCGCCAGGCTGACTTCCTGCGTAAATTGGTCGAAGCTGCCGAAAAGGATATGGTAGCGGGTGAGATGGAAAAGTACGGACTGACGAAAGATAGTTGTTATGTTATGACCGGGGAGAGGGCAAAAGAGATTAGTGGACTATCTTACGATGCTGCGAGAAGGAGACTAACGCGGATTAGAAAAAAAGTTTACACCCGGAGTCCATTAAGCGTCGCACATTGACGGTATATTTAGAACTTATATAGGGTAAGTAAACGGAATATCCCATTTTTATTTTACATCATAATTTCACTCAAGTAAAGCTAATGCCGCGCTATCACAGGCGGTATACCCTCTGGGTAAATATTTCCCCTAACAAAAACACGATAAAACACCTTACTTTACGGGCAATAAGGGGAGAGTACTTTTCCACCACGCTAAGGCTACGAACGATGCGGGTATACTCCGCACGCCCTTACGTTAATCCAACGTTAAGGAGATGGCACTTATGGCCGATATTAGACGATTGTGGATGCACATTGAGTTTTACGTTAAGAAACGCGTAGATTTCAAAACGCTGGACGGATTGAGTCCGGAGAGCTACGAAAAGTTTCTCACAAAAGCCGCGATCGAGATATCGCGCGAAACGTTCCCCGCTAAAGTTTTCGGTATTTCACGTGACGAACTACGCGAGATGGTTCGCGATGTTATCGTGGATATTAGAGCGGAAAAGCGAGTTCGCCCCGCGGCAGATAAAGTTTATTCGTATATTAATAGCATCGGAGAGACGATCATAGTATACGCGAAGACTAAGAAGGAAGCCGGCGAGCTTATGGCGCTAGCATCGTACGTTAATCCCCTCTACTGGGGTCAAAAGAAGACGATCAAACGTATAATGCAGGTCTCCGAAAGCGGTCAGGCCGAGCTAGACAACGGAGAATATCGCCAGATCCCGCACAGCGGACAATTCATAAATCTGTACGGTCACGGAGGTGCGGCATGAGCGAGATCGTCAAGCCCCTTCCGAACGACAAACGCGAGCTACTCGACAGTTCTACGGGCTACGAGACGTACAACCGTGAGTTGGTGCGCAAGGTATTCCCGCGCATCATAAACGAGGCATACGACGTAGTTTTTGCGGACAGCCGGCGTAAGCCAGAGATTCGCGACATCGTTGCGTTTTACTTCCTCCTGCAGTCGTATATTGACGGTAACCATACGCGAGCTGACGGAACCTACAACGACAGATTCGGCGCATGTTTCTTGTCGTACGAAGCGATAATGGGCGCGCTTAGGATCGAACGTAACCGGGTTAAGCTGCTTGCGGATATACTGGACACAAACGGGATTATCCGGAGCGCGAGTCATTACGAAGGTACGCGCCGATTTAAGTGGTACTTTCCGTCATACTGTCCGCGCATCACGGACGATGGCTATATCGTAGACGAGGACGGCGTCGTGATAATGCCGGACCACTCCGTATACAAGCCGCGTCGGACAACCGCTAAAGTTGCTTAGTAGGCGCTAGACATACTACCGGTGATATGCGCTAGACATACGATCCATAGTATGCGCTAGGCAGACGGTAAAGATAGAAAGATGTAAAAGAGAAAGATGTAAGAGAGAAACAAAACATTACCGCTCAGTTGATTTTGCTATCGCAAACTAAACTTCGCGGGACGAATAGAACTATATACCTTTATCCGCGTTATCAATTAAATAAGATACAAAGTACTGACAAGCAGCTGCGATCATCGAAAGATGTGAGCGCGAGGGCGAAAGCCTGAGCTTGTCTTTTTTGTTTGTGCTAATACATGAAGATAACTCGAAGAAGAGGCCCATGTAGGCAATATCAAAAGAATAGCGCGGTATCTCTTACGCCTTGCCTGAGCGTAGGAGACACGTTCTATTCACGTAAAGGAGACGGTATGAATGGCGCTTAAACGCCTAGAGACGCATCACCTTATCACGTTGAGTTATCTCGCGCAACCTAAACGCGCAGGTCTTACGATGGAGCAGATCGCAACAGAAGCCGGAGTTAGTCGCCAGGCGCTGTATGACTGGATGAAAGATCCGCTGTTCGAACGTGAGCTAAAGAAACAGATCACACGTAATGTACTCGATCGGATACCGGCAGTGACTGACGCAATGGCGCAAGCAGCTATCGAAGACAGGAACGCAGCCGCCGCGAAGTTGCTACTTACTATGACGGAGATGCTTACGGAGAAGATCGACGTTACCAAGACGGATGCAACTACGCTTGACCGCGAAGAGCTGGACCGTAAGCTTGCGGAGTACCAAGCAAGACGCGGAATGTAAAGCGGATAGATGGCGTGTGTTTGGCGCGTCATTATATGAAGGAACGCGATGGAGTGCGTATGTACTGCGGTTGACAAGACGTCAATTACATCTACTGCGACCTCCTGGCGCGTGACCCTTCGGAAATTTTCGTTTCGCCTTCGTAATTCACCACGTCACCGTAACGAAGGTTATTCACTCCTCGGTGAATGACGCTGTATAACCGCCGCATAAGTACCGACAGACCATACGGGAAATGACCGCATAACCTTCCAGCTACTAACGGGCATAATCCGTATAACGGCGCGGGTTGTACGCGTTATTAACTGGAAATGTATATGCGATGTATAAGGCGCGTTTATGCAGCGTAAATAAACGCAGGCGGGGCGCGGGTTTGCGGAGCGGACTATTGCACCGTATACGGGATTTTGTGCACATGTCCGTGCATATCCGTGATTAAACGGGATCGTTACGATTATGCATTGCGGATGAATAAACGGAGTGGTTGCGATGAGGGGCTGAGAATGAGAGGGCGGCCCACCCCCTCGACCCCTAGCGACCGCCTCAACTGGTGCCGGAAATATCCGCGAACAAAAATTAACTTTGGACTTTGCGCAAGCAGGCTATCGGAATGTTCCCGTAGTTTTACCGTGGTTTTAGCGTGTATTTAGCGCTTCTACCCAAGGCCGAGTGTATTCGGTAGGGTAACTGCAACAACAGCGTTATTTCACGCTGAAAATCAGCGAAGAGGAGGCGGAGTCATGGCGTGGGTAAACGATCGGTGGGTCGGTAGAGATGAGCGCGAACAGCTTATTGATAGATTAGACGCGTTAATTCACGCGATGACTGCGGAAGGTGTTCCGGAGTTACTTACGAGTGAGGAAGAAGCGGAACTGGCGCATTATCTCGACGAATCTAAGCGATTGTCGCGAATTCATAGAGCGGAAGCCGACCTCCTATACTTCGCGCTCGAATACTTTTCGGAGGTACATAATCCAGGCAACGCAGGTAACTGGGATGGATTTGACGTCGAAACTGTTGAAGAATCACCGTTGTTCCACCGTGAAATCTGCGAGACAATGGACGATGTATCTATGCGAGAGATAAATGCAAAGGTAGTGCGTGCGGCGCCTCGTTCTCACGCAAAATCGTCGTACTTATCAAAGGCGTTCCCTCTACGAGAGATCGCGTATAGACATCGTAAATACATCATCAATATATCGGAAACGCCTGCGGTATCTACCGGTAACCTTGAGTGGATTGCGAATCAGCTCAAAAGTAACGCGAAACTACGCGCAGACTTCGGGCCGTTGCTGAATCCCAAACAGCAAATGAACCCGAAAGATAACTCTTCGGAATTTGTTGCATGGGAGCCTACCGCAGATGGGGGACAGCGTCAGTTAACGAAGATGGAGGCCGCTTCCAGTAACCAGGCATTGCGTGGCCGTAACTGGGAAGGTGTCCGACCGGACCTAATTATCTGCGATGACTTGGAAGACATACGGTCTAACGCGGCCACGCCGGAACTACGGCAGAAGATGCGCGACTGGTTCTCTCAAACGGTGGTACCGCTAGGAGATCCGAAAGGCAAGCGTACTGCTTTCGTATATATGGGAACGGTTGTACACGCGGAGTCGCTGTTACGAACGGTTATGAAACGGTCTGACTTTAACTCGAAGCTATACAAGGCGCTGATTGAAGACCCGGAACATACAGAACTATGGGAAAAATGTCGCGCAATATATCTGAATCCTGACGTTGAGGACCGTGTTAAGGCTGCGCGAGCTTTCTACGAAGCAAACCGGGAAGAAATGGACCGAGGAGCGGTTGTACTTTGGCCGGAAGTTCAGCCATTATGGGCACTGATGACGTGGAAATGGGCTAACGGATCAAAAGCGTTTAATACGGAATATCAGAATACGCCGATAGACGAGGAATCAATGGTATTTAACCCGGAGTTATTCCGATATTACGATGAATCAGACCTTATTGATTCATTTGGACGCGAGCTTCCGCTTGATTATTACGCTTTCTGGGATATTGCGCAGGGAAAAAGTTCGCGTTCCGACTATAACGCGATCGTTACGGTCGGAATAGACCGGAACACTCGTGTAATGTACGTAATTGAGGCATGGGCTAGGAAATGCGCAGCTCACATAGCGTTGGAGCAGGCGGTAGAGATCATTAAGCGTTACGGGCATAAGACATTTGCGGTAGAGACAGTCGGTGCACAGCACGATATGTATCGGCAATTGAGCGAGAGATTACGCAAAGAACGCATCGGAAGTGTGCGCCTCAAGGCGGTTGTGTCTCGCACAAAGAAAGAAATACGCATTGAATCGTTGGAACCGCTTATCGAGAGCGGCTATTTGCGTTTTAACAGATCGCATAGGCTGTTGATCGAGCAGATGGAGCAGTTTCCTTCGGGAACTCACGATGATTTACCGGATTCTCTTGCCGGCGCGGTTGAGGCTGCAGGAGGTGGCTTAGGAAGACGTGGTAGATCATGGAGTAAAAAACCAAAAGGACTATAAAGGGGGCGTCGCATTGTTTGAGGTCGGTAAGATGTACCCACCAAGAGAGCACAAGGACCGGATAGACCGATACCGGGAAAACGCTGAGCTTGTCAGGTGTAACGCTGATTTGATTAATAGGCTAAGCGAAGAAATAGAAGTTGAGCCGAAACGTTATATCTACGCTAACTACGCGGGGCTGATATGCAAGAAAGCTGCCGACTTGCTATTCGGGGATTCTCCGATCTATAGCGCGGGAGAAGAAGCCTCAGCAGAGCAAACCGCGCTGGACCGGATAGTCAAAGACAATACGCTTAATACGACAAACTATGAGATGGCTCACGGAAATGCTTACCGCGGGGACTCGTTTTATAAGGTTAAATGGGCGCAAGAATATCGCGGCATCTTACCGGAATCACAAGACCCGTATCGCGCCGTCATTGAATCACAGAATGCAGCGTACGTCTTTCCGGAAACAGTGCCCGGCAACGCTAAAAAAGTCGCGGCTTACCACATAGCCGTCCCGATTGCTTTTCCCGAAGAAGGACGAACTCGATGGGAGCTACACGTTGAAACGCATGTTCCAGGAGAGATTACGTTTTCCAAGTTCGGAATGAACGCTCTGACTACGCGAAATGATGAAGTTACTTCGTGGACTATTACTGAGGAGTTGGGAGGCGATGAGGCTCCGCTGAAAACCGGGGTTCCCGCACCTCTTATCGTACACGTTCCTAATTTCTCTTTCGATGATTCCTGGTGCGGATTGGATGATATAAGCGAGCATAGGGCTTTGTTCCGTGAGATCAATAATCGATTGACTCAAATTGCATCGATCCTAGATAAACATGCTGACCCCATATTGACGGTTCCGTCAGGTGTTTTGGAGGACGGCCCGGACGGTGTACCTCAACAAAGAGCTGCATACGCTAAAGTCTTTGAAGTCGTAGACTCTGGCTCAGTCGTTCCTCAATATGTTACTTGGGACGGTCAGCTTGAGTCAGCTTTTAAGGAACTCGACAAGCTCATAGATACACTCCTGACCACGTCAGAGCTACCTCCTATTGCATTGGGGAAAGAAAACGCAGGGACTAGCGGAGCAACAGGGCTCGCCGTCAAATATCGTATGAATCCTTTGCTTTCTAAGATAGCGCGTAAACGCCAGTACTTTGATAAGGCGCTCACAGAGGCACTTTTTATCGCCCAACTACTTGAGCAATCGCAATCGAACGAAACTCTCGACTACACGCCGACAAAACCACACATCATCTTCTCCGATGGACTGCCGACGGATGATCGCGAGCAGGCGGAGATAGCGCAAATACGTACGGGCGGTAAGTCTACAATGTCCGTAAGAGACGCTATTAAGCGCTTGGATGGAGTAAACGATGAACAGGCCGAGCAGGCGCTTAGACGCATTGACGAAGACGAAACGCGAGTCGGTGGCATAGCGGATTCAGCGTCAGCGGACGCGGTGTTTAACAATGGATGAGCGGCCGGTATCGAAAATAGTTAATGCGTTTAAGCGTGCGAAATCCGCAGTGAGTGCGGCAGTCGGACGCTTATTTACGTTGGGCTTTTCCCTTAAGAATGGCGATGCGGCTGCGAAAGAGTCCGCGAAGATACTCAGCGAACTTAACGAAGAATCGCGGAAGCACGTTGACGAGGCGCTGACTCAGGCGGCCAAAGACGGAACGCGCCAGGTGCTTATTTCGCTCGGACTAGGAAGCGTGGTGTCTGATGTAAAGCTCACGCGTGTTAACCTCGCTATGTTAAACGCGGCTAAGGCGGACACGTACGCGGACCTGCTCGCAGTTACGCAGAACATGGACCGTAGAACGCGTATGAGTGTCCGCCAAGCAATTGCAGAGGCTATGCGCGCCAATCTCGGCCAAGGCGTTAACAGCTCGCGGACAATAAGTGCCGACGCGCTTAGTCGTCTACGAAACACGCTCGGCCAGGCGGCTGATACCGGCATTATCGACGCTGCAGGACGGCGTTGGAAACCGGAGGTCTACGTTGAGACGGTCGTACTCACGAAGATGTCCGAGACACAACGCGAAGCAACGATTAATGAGGCGCTTGGCCGTGACGTTTATTACGCGCAGATATCGAGTCATGGCGCAAAAGATGCGTGCCGGAACTGGGAAGGCCGCATCGTTAAGTTAACACCGGATGCTCCCGGAGATTATCCGTATGTAGGCGATTTGCCGCGCAGGGAGATATTCCACCCGCGCTGTAAGCACGTACTGACTCCGGTAAGAAACCCTTAAACGATCTGTCCGAACGTACACGACACTAAACTGCTACGGACACTATGCGCTACGCGGCGCTAAAACGCTGGAGGAAACGACCATGAAAACCGAACAAATTCGCACTAAATTTCCGATGAATCTGCAGCTCTTTGCGGAAGGAGATCCGGAACCGACACCGCAAGAACCTGAGAAGACATTTACGCAGTCTGAACTAGACGTCATTGTTCGCGAAAGGCTCATGCGAGACCGTAAAGGACGCGAGGATTATGAGGAAATCAAGGCTAAGTTAGCGGAGATGGAAGGTAAACAGCCGGAGTACGCGGCAGAAAAAGAAGCCGCTGAGAAACGCGTACAGGAAGCCGAGGACGCTCGAAACAACGCGTTAAAAACAGCGAATGAGCGCTTAGTTAAAGCCGAGTTTAAAGCTCTGGCTGTAACCGGCGAGCAAAAAATTCGACCGGATGCGGTCGAAGATGCGTTTAAGCTGGCGGATATTTCCGGAGTTACGATCGATGACTCTGGCAGTGTTACGGGTATGGCTGACGTCATTAGCGCGCTGATCTCTTCAAAGCCGTATCTAGCGGAACCAAGCGCAGGATCACGTCAAATTGGCGGAGAGACCAACGGAGGCACCCGTAAGATTGATTCTTCCGGTATGAATCCGCGCGAGATGATGGCTCTTGGCTATTCGAATACGAGTAACAAATAAGAACCTTACCGGTTCTTTTTTTATTATCAATAAATAATAGGGGGATTTTTAATTATGGCATTGACACTTATGGAATCCGCAAAACTTTCTCAGGATACTCTCCAACAAGGCGTAATCGCAACATTTGTACAGAACGCTCCAGTGCTTCAATACTTGCCATTCATGGATATTCAAGGTAACGCTTATGCGTATAACCGTGAAGCTTCCTTGCCTGGTGTAGCTTTCCGTGGAGTCAATGAAGGTTACGTGGAATCTACTGGCGCGGTTAACCAACTGACAGAGTCGCTGTCAATTATGGGTGGAGACGCTGACGTCGATAAGTTTATCCAACGAACACGATCCAACATTAACGATCAACGTGCAATCCAAACTGCATTGAAAACAAAAGCAGCAGCTTTCAAATTCCAAGACACGTTCTTCAACGGCGATGTCGCTACTGATTCCAAGTCTTTCGACGGTTTGAAGAAGCGTCTTACCGGCTCTCAAGTTATCAATGCAGCTACAAACGGGCTAAACATCGGTGACGAGGGTAATTATGACCTGTTCATCGAGGCACTTGAAACATTGCTGTATCAGACGCGAGGACGTGCGGATGCATTGTACATGGATTCGAGAACGAAGATCCGCTTGAGCACGATTGCAAGGAAACTCGGGTTCCATGAAAACAGTGTTGACGCATTCGGTAAACCAGTAATTGCGTTCAATGGAGTACCTATCTTCGACGCAGGAGATAATGCTGTTGGGGGTAAAGTAATCGGCCATAACGAAACTACCGGTACAGCTACGAACACAACCTCTATCTACGCGGTAAAATTCGGAGCAGATGAGTATACTTCCGGACTGACTAACGGTGGCGTTCAAGTAACGGATTTGGGCGAGGTACACGATAAGCCAGTCTTGCGTACGCGTATCGAATTTTACACTGGTATGGCGCTGTTCGACGGCAAATCGGCTGCTCGCTTGTCCGGTATCATCGTCTAATAATCGGGAGGTGCGCAGATGTTCGTAATCAAAACGCCGAATCCGAATTATGACGGAGTTACGTGCGGCGTAAAATTCGAAAATGGCACGGCCGTAGTTGAGGACGAAAACCTGCGCAGGGTTCTCGTTTACGACTACGGCTATTTGTCGGAAGCAAAACCGGAGGAAAAGCCACCGCAAGAAGAGGCCGCGCTTAAAGCGCCCAGACCTCGGAAAGGCGCTGCTAAGACCTCCGCAAAATAAACGGAGGTGTGGCGAATGAACTACGTAATACCTGACGCAGATGCGTATATCAACGCGAACTGTATTGATATCGAGGATTGGACGGCCAGCGATACCGCGAAAAAAACACGAATGTTAAATGTCGCAGGATCAACGCTGACTCGCGCCTATTCGAAATACACGATACCTAACGCGGCTGTGTACGAATTTGCGAATGTGCTTGCGATTATGTACAACGATATGCTCCGGATGCAGCAGCAGGGCGTATCCACGTTCGGACTGACCGGAGTATTTAACGTTAACTTTAAGGACGGCACAACGTCGATGCCATACGACGACATGCGTAAGAAGATTCCGCAAGTTGCGCTTGATCTAATCGGCGAAGAGAACGGCGTTAGGCTTTCTAAACAAAGATTTGGGAGGCTGATTGTCTAATGCCGTTAGTAGCGATGAATCAAACGATTACAGTTACGAAGGCTGGCGCAAGTGATGGTTGGGGCGGCAAGGAGGACGACGTCGTTGTCGAATACGATGCGCGCGTTACCGAAGAGACGAAGACCGTCGTTAACAATTACGGAGAGGAGGCCGTCTCAGGCATGACGATATTGCTCGATAAGCTGCCGGATATAACGTACGACGACACGATAACGTATACGAACGAATTGGGTGTTACGATCGCGCGTAAGCCGGTTGCAATCAAGCCACGTCGCATGTATAGCGGTCGCGCCGTATTAACGGAGGTGAACGTCTGATGACGATTAATCGGATTAACTTCGATATCGGGCGTGGTGGCGGATTCATACGTCGTTTGGTGAGCCGCTTCTCCCGCCGATACGAGGAGCGCTTAACTACCGCGATCGAAGACGGCGCAATGACCGGAACACACGACGTTATGGACGATTGGAAACGCCAGGCCACAGACTTAGCTCCGCTCGGTAAGACGGGTGATCTGAGACGCGGCATTGAAACGGACGTCACCCATAACGGTAAAACGTGGACCGGTGAGATTACGTCAACGGCGGTAACTATGCGTGGTGGTCGACGTTTTGACTATGCGACTTACCTACACGATACGTACCCGGAAAAGTACGGCGACTCGTTTAAGAATCCGACGACAGACGGAACAATTCCGCGCTATCTTGCGGTACCTGCGGAGGAGAATGAGGCGGAGTGGGCGCGTATATTCGAAGGCGAAATTAAGGCCGCGATCAAACGGGGGCGGTTATAATGGCCGCAATAATAGACGAAATACTCGGCATCGAAGCGTTTATAAAATCCGTCGTACCTGGCGCAGCAGTCGAAAAGCAAACGGCCCCGCTGCAACCTACGCCGGGCCTTTTTGTCGTGCGCTTTTTAACGGAGTCTCGTACGGATGAGACGGCGTATCACTACCGGATCGAGCGCGATTATCAAGTGATCTATTACAGCGCGAATCCTCAAGCGGCCTTTCCCGTTATGGACGCGCTCAGTAACGCCATATACGACGTGCAGCGGATTGTTGCGACAGGATCTCGTCTGAACGCGCTGAACTATTCGCAGCCCATGCGGACAGATACCGATAAGGCGTCGACCACTAACGCGGGCTACGCAACACTCGGCATACTCCGGATTACTTCGCGACAGTCACGTACGCAGCAATCGTATCCGCTTATTCAAAACGTTAATTCACGATTTAACTAGGGCGTCCATCCGGGCGCTCCTTTCAATTTAAAGGAGGTCATTGCATGGCAACTTGGGACCCATCAAATTTACCGACACGTCCCGGTATTTACATGCGCTTTATCCGCGCAGCAGCCGCACAGATTAGCGGAGGCACGCTCGGCACAGTCGCAATTCCGCTTCTGACATACGCCGGCACAGCGGTTGAGAAATCGTTCTATACGGTCGAATCCGAAGCCGCAGCGGTTGAGCTGTTCGGTAGCGCGAATATTCAATCCGTTTTACTCGCGTTGGCTGGCGGAGCTAAGGACGTTCTCGTCTACACGATGCCAGATACGGCCGTTGCGGACGACTACGTTGATATGCGCGAAGCTCTCGATGCGCGTCCGTTTAACGTGTTCGTGTTCGACGGAGAGTTCGACTCCGTACAACAAGCCGCGACTAAAACGTGGGTAACGCGCAATCGTGACGAAGGTAAACACTTCATCGTGGTTATCGGCGGAGACGCGGCTTCTGACGCAGATCCAGCGCTCGGTAACGCACGCTCGACGCTTAACGAAGACGACTACATCGTCAACGTAATCAGCGGCGGTATTGTAGGCGGAGTTACGTACACTTCGGCCGAATACGCGCCATTCATTGCGGGCGATATCGCGGGGACTCCGATTAGTCAGTCGATTACCTACGATCAATTGACGCTGGAAGACGTGACGAAGCGCTTGACCAATTCACAGACAGTCGCAGCGCTGGCGGCCGGATCGCTGTTATTTACGAATGATGGCGCGAAGGTGAAGATCGAGCAGGGACTCGTCACTAGCGGCCTCAAGATCAAGTCGATCCGTACGCAGCAAGCGATCACGAACGATATCTCGCGCACAGCTACCGACAGTTATATTGGCAAGCTTCCGAATAACGCGGACGGCCAAGCTACGTTGATTGTCGCGGTTAAGGCGTACCTGGAATCGTTAGGCGCGGCGGTACTTACGAACCCCATCGTAATGCTAGATCCACAACGTCCAAGCGTAGGAGACTCCGTTTTCCTTGCGGTTAGCTATACGGAAACCGACACAATGGAGCGCATCTTTATTACGGTAAATATTTAATCGAGGCGGTGAGAGAATGACTTTGGATGCAAAACGCGTTATTAGCGGTAACTACGGTCAGTTGTTCGACCAAGACGGCGAATGGTTGTCTAACGTTACCAGCGTTGAAGCGAATATCGAAATCGGCATGGAAGAAATCAAGCTGGCCGGCACGCGCTGGCTCGGCAACAAGACCACTACGCTAAAAGGTAGTGGATCGATTAACGGTTACCTCGTTACTTCCGAGTGGATCGAAAAGATGGCGCAAGTCACTGACGATGTCAGCTCGCCGTACGTTACGGAGCTTATCGTTAAGATCGACGATCCGGAAGCGTTCGGTGCGTATCGCGTACGTCTGAAAAACGTAACGTTCGACCGGATTCCGGTTGTGAATTACGAAGTCGGCTCGATCGTTGAGCAGGAGTATACGTTTGTGTTCTCCGGCTACGAAATTCTGGACGCAATCCGTCCGTCATAATAGCGCAACAAAACTAGCGGACTGCCTTCGGGTGGTCCGTTTTTAATTACGAAAATAATCGGAGGTTGACATATATGGCAAAAGGATTAGAGGCGCTACTTGGCGCGAATTTGGACGTTACGAAAGAGGTTTATATTCCGCGTCTTAAAACGACATTTACGGTCAAAGCACTGACTAACGCGGAGACTGCAAAGGCGAGATTACGCGCAACTACAGGCAAGGACAACGTTGACGCGATGACGCTTAGTTACGTGATGATTTCGATGGCCTGCGTTGATCCGGACTTTAACGACAAAGCGCTCAAAGCACATTATGGCGCAAGTGATGACGTGGACTGCGTAGGTAAGGCACTGCTTCCGGGCGAGGTTCAGAAACTCACTACGGAAATCTCAACTCTGTCCGGATTCGGCAACGAAGAGGAGCTGCTGGAAGAGGCAAAAAACTAATTCGGGCGGGTGGTGAGGCTCGGATTCTACACGAGATATTCCAGCGTCACCATATACCGCCCGATGAAATTTTCGTAAAGCCTGCACGACACCGCGCCGTGATCTATGCGTCCATGGCGATAGTGCTTGAAGATGAAGAACGCGCAAGGAAAATAGCGGAGCGAGGGAGGTAACGGGGCATGTCGTTTGATATCGTAGGACATTTAAAAATTGTAGATAACGCCACCCGACCTCTTCGTACAATGACCGCGGGAATCCTCAAGTTCGGAGCAGCGGCGGCCGGCATCGGAGCGGCAGTCGGTACAGTTGCGGTTGTAGGCGATAGCATTAAGAAAGCGATGGATTTCGAATCGCAACTCCAATCGATCAAGGCGTTAACCGGCGCCACTGAAACGCAGATGAAGGCGATTAGCGCGATGGCTCTCGAACAGGGCGCACTCACGAAATACTCCGCGTTAGAAGCTGCGCAAGGTATGGAAGAGCTCTTAAAGGCCGGTATGAGCGAAGCAACGATAATGTCTGGCGGCCTTAACGCAGCGCTTAACCTCGCGACGGCTGGCGGATTGGAACTCGCAGAAGCGGCTGAAACGATGGCAACGTCGATGAACGCGTTTAAGAAGGACGGACTCTCAGCGGCACAGACTGCGGACATACTTGCGGGCACTGCGAATGCGGCGGCGACTGACGTACGGAACATTGCGTATGGTATCGCATCTGCGGGCGGCGTGGCGGACATGGCTGGCGTTTCCTTCCGCGACTTGAATACCGCGATCGGACTCATGTCCAACGACGGATTGAAGAGCGGATCTGACGCAGGTACATCGTTTAAATCGATGCTCATGTATCTGCAGCCGCAAACGAAGAAGGCGACCGCGATGTTTAACCAACTCGGAATCGGCGTCGGGAAGGCGAACAAGTTTTTCGAAGGTGGAAAGATCAAGGATCTCGCGGGAATTGCGGAGGTCTTGAATAAAACGCTCGGTAAGATGAACAACCAGGACCGCGTAGCTACGTTGCTCGACATGTTCGGAACCGACGGCGTTAAAGCGGCGACTACGTTATACAAGGCAGGCGCAAAAGGCGTAGAAGAGTTCCATAACGAAATGGCGAAGGTTACCGCGCTCCAAGTTGCGGAAGAGAAGATGAATAGCGCGGCTGGTGCGATTGAACAGTTCCAAGGCGCGATGGAGACGTTGCAGATATCCGCGATGTCACCGCTACTTCCATATATTAAGAAATTCGCGATAGGTGCGCAGAAGCTGATTGCGGATTGGACCCCTCAGATTACGGCGGCCGTTCAAAATGCGGTTGATACTGCGGCGAAGTATATCAATACGAATTTTATTAATAATCCGGAGTTTAATAAGCTGCCGGATTTGGAGAGTAAAGTTCGCTTCGTGTTTGATACACTGGGAGATTCTTTCAACAAGTGGTGGGAAGCTGGTGGTAGAGATGACGCTAGGAATGCGACAAGCAGTATGATCGGGTTCCTCATTGATACTATGGAGGCGTCATCTTCGCAAATTACAGAAGTTGCTCTGAAAATCGGTGCAAGCATCGCTCAAGGTATCATGCAAGGGGTCAAGGATCATCTCAACGTCATTTCTTTACTTAACCCAGTGAAGCAGCAGATGGAGGATTTTAACAATCAGTACAACAGTGCAAAGAAACTCTCATCCGATTTGAGTACTTGGTCTGCAAATAATCCAGGAAAACCAATGGTTGACGGCGGAAGTATTGGCCCCACTGAAGGTAAAAGCAGTAGCAGTGGAGGAAATGCCGTTTCCAACTGGTGGAACGAAACATTTAGTAAGAGCGGTTGGTCGGGCCATTCCGCCGGCCTCGAACGCGTTCCATACAACGATTACCCTGCGCGACTTCATCAGGATGAGATGGTGTTAAATTCGAACCAAGCGCGAGACTACCGCGAGACTAACGGTGGAACCGGCGGAGGCCCGTCCGTAATGGTAACGGGCAACACGTTCGTCGTCCGTAACGATAGCGACATTGACGATATTGCGAACAGAATCGCGCTTCGGTTGGCGCAATAAAACGGAGAGGAGGCGGCATTATTGGCGAGAGGCAAGCCGCAGTTTTGGCTCAAGTATAACAATAACGCGGAAGTATTGTGGCTTCCCGTTAATCCCGAAACAATCAACGCAACATCCACGTACGGCTACGAAGACGTCAGCGTATCGAATCTCGGCGAGTATACGATTCTCGGAAACAATCGGCAGAAAGAATTTACGGTATCTTCGTTCTTTCCGCGCGATTATAACGGTTCCTACTGTCAGTATTCGAAGTTGAAAGATCCGTGGGAAATCGTTAAGACAATCGAACGGTGGCAGCAGTCCGGCCGTCCTGTCCGTTTTATTGTGACGAATACGCCGATTAATATCGCGGTTACGATTCGGTCATTTGAGTACGAGGAGCGCGGCGGAGAACCTGGCGACGTTTATTACACGCTACAGCTCAAGGAGTACACGTTTATTCCCAACGCCAAAAAGTCGGACCCTAACGCAAAGACAACGAATATATCCGCTGCTAAGGTTACGACTGATCCGGCGCGCCCTTCAACACGTACTACTCCAACATCATATACGGTCAAGTCGGGCGACTCACTTTTTAAGATTGCGGCTAAAGTCTACGGGAACGGCGACCGATGGCGCGATATCTACACGAAGAACAAGTCGGTAATCGGCGCGAATCCTAACGCAATTAAGCCGGGCCAAAAGCTGGTGATCCCGAAATGAGTACGCAAATTCGCGTTTTATATGACGGAAAGTACTACGTTGAGCCTCTCGTAAAGACCGCGACATGGTCCGGAGATGTAGCGCAACCTCATCGAACTCTTACGCTGGCCTTGTCAAATACGCTTAACGGAGAGGATCAAGAAATCGCGTTCGAGCTCGGCAAGGAAATACGCTTTTATGTAGATGGTAAAGGCGTATTTCGCGGCGTTATCTTTACGTACGACATAACTGAAAAGGGCGACGCGGTCGTGATTGCGTACGATGAAAACGTGTATCTCACGAAGAATACAGATACGCGGAAGTTTGTCAAGATGACGGCGGGCGCGATGATTGCGGAGCTCTGCAAGTCATTCGGAATCCCAACGGGCGACATCGCAAACACCGGCTACGTGATACCGCGCATGATCCTCCGGAGTAAGACGCTGTGGGACATGATGGTCACGGCGCTAACGGAAACGCGCAAGCAGAACGGACGGAAGTTCGTTGTATACGCGGCAAACGGTAAGCTCGGCCTACGCGAGAAGAAAGACGCCGCGGTGCGTTGGATGATCGAGGATGGCGTTAACATTATCGGCGCGACACGGACGCGCTCTATCGAGGAACTACGGACGGCCGTTAAAGTTGTCGGCGGCGAATCGGAAGAGAAGCAGATAACCGCGTCTGAAAAGAATGCGGCATTAGCTACGCGTTACGGTTTGATGCAGCATTATGAGAGCGCAGATTCGAAGCTTAACGCGTCCCAATTACGACAGCTCGCGAAACAGCGCCTTAAGGAGCTATCGACCGTTAAGGAGGACGTAACAGTTAATGCGTTAGGAATCACGGATGTCATCGCCGGAACAGCGGTCTACGCGTTCGAGAGTATGACGGATCTGGTCGGGGGCTTTTACGTCAACGCGGATACCCATACGTTCAGTGACGGCGTACACATGATGGACATAACGCTATCTAAAACGGATGACCTTCCGAAGCTGGATTACGAAGAGGAGCCGGAGAAAAAGAAAGCCGCGAAGGAATCGAAGAAAAAGGCGAAAGAAAAAGCGAAGAAAGGGAAGTGACGCGGTGGCTCTCGAAACTATCGACGGAGGCGGCGTAAGTAAATTGCGCGACGTCATCCGGCAACTCGGCTACAACAAGGACGTTGACGTAGAAATCGGAACGGTCACCGCACCGCTTCCGGATATTCGCGTGAAACTTGATAATGTAAACTTCGAGCTTGAGCGTGAAGACATTGTTATTGTCGAGCGCCTAAAAGGGTACACGCGGACTGTTAGGATCAACGGAGTAGACGCTGAGATTGAGTTTCCGCCGGTACTGGAAGCGGGCGACCGCGTAGTCCTTCAAATGTTCAACGCGGGACAGGATTACGTAATACTTGACCGGCTAGGAGGCGATGGAGATGGCGCTTAGTCCACTCGCAGTAATTACCGATGAGGAAACGGAAGAGACGGTCGTTAACGAAATACTGCCGCTCAAGACATATGCGCTTAACGTTGAGACTGGCGAAATGGGCGGAATGGTGGACGGAACGGCTGCGATTGAACAGTTCATTTATAAAGCGATTCGGACTGCGCGGTACCGTTTCGCGATATTCGATGACGACTACGGATGCGAGCTTGACGATTTAATCGGCCAGGAAGTGTCGGTCGAACTATTAGAAACGGAAATACCGCGGACAATTGAGGACGCGCTAATATACGACGACCGGATTCTTGCGGTACGTGACTTTACATTAACGAGGGAGGCGGACAAATTGTACGTCTCTTTTTTCGTGGAAGTAGATAACGAAACGATTCCGGTGGAGGTGACGATTTAATGGCATACGAAGACCAAACGAAGGCCGCGGTCCTCGAGCGGATGCTCGGAAACTCTCCGCCGGATATCGACCAGCGGCCGGGATCAGTAACGTACGACTTAGAGTCTCCCACTGCGATTGAAATATCGATGGCTTACGCTGAGCTTGATAACGTGTTGGACTGGGGATTTACGGATACGACGTTCGGCGAGTACTTGGATAGCCGTGCGTCTGACTACGGACTCGTTCGTAAGGCCGCGATCAAATCAGCCGGATCAGTGACGTTTACAGGCCCGGACACAACGGTAATTCCGGCGGGTTCAATCGTATCAACAGGCGGAGACACTCCGGTCTACTTCGTTACGAGCGCGGCGGCAACTATCGCAGGATCTACGGTTACAGTCGCAGCAGAAGCGCAGGACGCAGGCGCAGTGGGCAACGTCGGCATAGGCGCGATTAATACGATGGTCGGCGATCTCGTCGGCATTGTTGCGGTAAATAACGTGGTTAACTTCGAAGGTGGTGTCGATACCGAATCAGATGCGGCTTTATACGCGCGTTATCAGGAACGGGCGCAGCGGCCAGCCACGTCCGGAAACTCGAATCAATACCGCCAATGGGCGCTCGAAGTGCCTGGCGTAGCTGATTCGATTGTCTATCCGATATGGGCGGGGCCTGGCACGGTCAAAGTCGTATTACTTGGCGCGGATAAAACTTCGCCTGATCCTTCCGTAGTTACAGCGGCTCAGACGTATATTGATCCGACAATGGACGGACACGGCGAGGGCGTCGCACCAATCGGTCCGGTAGTCACCGTGCAAGGTGCGGTTGAGGTTCCGATCAATGTCGCGGTAGACGTCGACGTTGAACCGGGCTATACGCTCGAAGAAGTGCGCGCACAACTAGAAGCCGGAGTCACTGCGTATCTGGCAACGCTGGCCTTTGCGGACCCTCTCGTACGGATTACGCGGATTGCTAACGTCATCCTCGACGTGCCTCGCGTTATTGACTACCGTGACCTTACGATTAACGGAGGGACCGCGAATATCGTCGTAGCTAACGGAGAGGTTGCGGTTCTTGGGACGGTGACAGTTACGTGAGAACATTAACGGAGATTCAGCGCGACATGCTCGATTACCTGCCGCAGTATTACCGCGACTCTCTTGTAGCGAGCGGGATCTTGAACGCTGAGGCTATCGAAATCGCGCAGCTTAATGCGGACATTTACGACGTACTCGACCAATTCTATATCGATCGCGCAACGTGGGGATTGGCGCGGTGGGAGCGGATATTCGGAGTAACACCGGAAGCCGGCGCAACATACGAACAGCGGCGCGAAGTCCTGCGGGGTAAAATGCGTGGCGTCGGTAAGATTAGCGTAAGTCTCATCGAGAACGTAGCGGAGGCATATGCGAACGGTGACGTGGATGTAACGGTGGATAGCGCGGCTTATACGTTGACAATTACGTTTGTCGGCGTATTTGGTGTGCCCGCACAACTTGACGCGCTCAAAGCGAATCTACGCGATATTATACCGGCTCACATGGCGATTGATTACGTGTTCCGCTTTTACACGTACGGTGAGCTCACGGGAAGCGGCGTGACATACGCGGACCTGAGCGGATACACATACGACGATATTTACAATCGGAGGTTATAACGATGGCAACGACGCCAAATTTAGGATTGCCGCTGATTGATAGCGCGATGACTGCGGATGTGCCCCGCGATATGAATGCGCTGGCGAATGCGGTGGATAGTGCGGTAGAAGAAGCGTTGGCAGACGTAAGTATTCCAGACGCGAGCCTGACCGTGAAAGGTAAGGTTCAACTATCGAATAGTACGAACGGAACGTCACAAGCGCTGGCAGCTACGGAGAAGGCGGTCAATGACGCAAGGGTAAGCGTTGTGTCCGACTATATTCGGCAGCCAGGATTCGCGAGTACCGGCGGGACATCGACGGCATATACCGCGACATTAACTCCAACTCCGACTACCTTGCCGGACGGATTCGGGATCACTATTGTTCCGCATATTGCTAACGGAGCGAGCCCGACGCTTAATGTAAACGGACTTGGCGCTGTTCCGCTTAAAGACCAAAAAGGCATTGCGTACGCGGCGGGTAAGCTTGCGGTGGGTAAGCCGTACACATTTCGTAAAGTTGGATCGGATTTTTTGGCCGATAGCTCTGGTGGCTCTGGTAACGCAGTAGCGGGAGATATCAGAGCAGGGAAAACGGCGACAAACGATGCCGGAGACGTTACGGGTAGCTTGGTTGTGCGCAACACATCACAAACCAATGTCACGCCAACAACGAGTGCACAAACGCTGCAACCGGGAATTTATGATTATCCTATTGTGGTAGCAGGTGTGCCGGCAGCAACAGCGGATCTGGTGACTCAAACCCAATCGGTTCCAGCGAACTCGAGTAGAGCTTTTAATTACGCAACCCAACCTAATATAGCATTTGTTACTACAAGTGCTTCGATGGCCCAACAGCACGCAATGATGTTGCTAGGACCTACTCCTAGAATTAATCATAACGGAACAGTCCTTTTCACAGACACTTTGAACCCAAATGCTTACAACTCAGCCCTTTCTTATTCGAATTGGAACGGTTCGAGTTACCAAATATACAACAATAATGGAGTAGCAGCAAATCTAACTGTGGAAGCGTATTTCAAACGATAAGGAGAGGGTTTTGTGACGTCAACGGACTGGATTAACTCAAACTATTTGGTTGTTAATGATCCATACGTAGGAAAGTCTGTCTACTGGGGAAATGGAGTAATTTATTATGGCATACTTACTCCGGTGGTTAAATTTATTGAAATGTTCGGGGACGCGATCCAAGGCGCTATTGATAGCCAAGCGGACGTAAAGCAAGCGATACGCGACAGTGACCCGGATAACAGCAAGGGTTTTAATAACATACTGTGACCGCCCGTTACGCTCGGGTGTGTCTTTTTTTTTATTTTTTACGGATAGGACGTGAACCCGTGAACAAGACGCAGCTTTATCGCATCCTAGTTCTGCTCGCGCTGGCCTTAACATTCGTAGCGAGCGTCATCACGGCATCGTCCGTAACTAAATCACGCATCAACATTAACGTAAGCAGCCGCGCCGCAATCGAAACACTGCCGGGAATCGGGCCGGTACTTGCGGATCGCATCGCGAGCGGCCGTCCCTACGCGGATGTGTACGAATTGGATCGCGTTGAGGGCGTAGGCCCCGCGACAATAGACGGAATTATCGGGAGGGTTGATTGGTGATGGACATTGCGGGAATATCAGCGCTGGCCTTTACGCTACTTAAAGAGGGCGCGTGGATGCCGCTGGCCGTACTCGTAATCGGCGTGCTCGTATGGCTTATGTTACGCGCGCAGAAAGAGCAGACGGAGGCTAACCGGGCAGACGCTAAGAAGCGCGAGGATAAGTTGATGGCGTTCGTTGACGAGAACAAGGCGGAGGCATTAGCGCGTGAGGATCGTTTGATGGAACATCTTACGAAAACGGAAGAAGTACAGACGCGTATCGTATCGACATTGGAACGGATGGAAATGCGGATGCAGTATATTGAACGCGCTGTAAATATCGAAATCAAATACGGAGATGATGCGGCATGAATTATCGCAAGGATTATATTCCGAAAGGTACCGCGTTTAATCGGCGGCCTGCCCACGTAATGAACGCGACGACGATCACGATACACAATACGGGGAATGCGAACTCCACTGCGGCTAATGAGCGCGCTTGGCTGACGAATCCTACGAACGCGCGGCAAGCTTCGTTTCATATCGTTGTCGATGAGCGCGAGGCTATCGAATGTATTCCGCTGAATGAGAACGCCTGGCATTCCGGAGACGGTAGCGGAGCAAGTTCCGGAAACCGTACGTCAATCGGCATCGAAATCTGCGAGAGCGGCAATTACGCCAAGACGCTCGATAGCGCGGCTACTCTCGTTGCGTCGATGCTTAAAGAGCGCGGATGGGGCGTTGATCGACTACGCCGCCACTACGACTGGTCCGGTAAGATATGCCCGCGCTTAATGTACGATGGTGGCGCGTGGACCGGTTGGGGCCTATTTAAAGCGGCGGTTGCTGCGAAACTAAACGAAGGGAAGGCGGATGCTGACGTGAAGAAGGACGTAATCGTAAGCGTAGTTGTTAACGGTAAGAAAGTAACGGACGGCGTGCTTGACGGAGGGACTACGTATACGCCGGCGCGTGCAGTAGCGGAAGCGTTAGGCGCGAAGGTAACGTGGGACGCGAAGACTAAAACGGTGACGATTACGAAGGAGGCGAAGTAATATGAAGAAGCGTTTGACTAATCCGCTGTTTATCGCGGCGGCCGTAGGGCTTGCGTACCAGGTGCTCGAAAAGTACGGAGTCGCTCCGGATTTCGGTACGTGGCAGATTGGCGTTGACCTCGTGACCTACGCGTTGATCGGAAGTGGCGTGTACTCTACGTTTAAAAAGACGGAGCCAGTGGAATAAAACTGCGACCTACTTGCGGATGACTACGTATTGTATCGTAGGTAGGTCTTTCCTTTTTATATGATTCGATGGTACTATTTGGTTATACGGTTTGATCCAGAGGAGAGTTGCTAAATGACTTTGATTGATACAATCGTCGTTCAACCAGTAATAACAGTTTCCGGACTTTCTACGGAAGTAGTTCGTACATTTGAAAGCGCAATGATGCCGCAAGTCGGCCAAAAGATACGTGATCGAATGTTTGGTCACAGTGCTGATCTTATCGTTGAGGATGTAGTAATTGATTACGCTACGGATGAATGCTATGTGTATCTTGCTCCTGTGACGTTGGACAACGCGGATAGAGATGACCTACGTGATCATGTTCGGGAGTACGAAAGGCATGGATGGGAATGGCCGCGTCCTATATAAAGTACATACGCAATAAAACAGGCGCAGTTCTCGCGGATAAATTCCGTTGAGGGCTGCGCCTGTTCTTCGTTTATTCGAGGCCGGCCTGCGCTTTTTATAGTTGATTTATCCATAAACTAGTATTATATTAGAATTTGTGGATTGAGGAGTGATACTAGATTTGATTTTTAATAATTTCGAAGCGGTTTATTTTACAGTTCTCATGATGGTTCCTGGTTTTATCATGAATATGGGCTACAACTATATACTCCCTACAAGAGAAGGACAAGCACCAATCTATCTCGTGAGATTTATAGTTTTTAGCTGTGTTAATTTTGCTTTAGCATGGCCGGGATTAAACAGTCTGATTAAATCTCGGTATTGGGAGGAACACCCTTTTAGGTGGTCCGTACTTCTTGTGTTAATAGTATTATTTCTGCCTTACGCTATCGGTCTAATTGCAGGAATAGTTACTGAGAGAAAATGGGTGAGAAAGTTATTGTTAAAAACAGGGATTAACCCGATTCATCCATCTCCAACTGCTTGGGATTATATTATGTCTAACGAGTCAAGGTATGTAATTGTTACGTTGAAAAACGGATTTGTGATATATGGACTTTTTGCTTCAAAATCTCTTGCTTCTACTGTACCAACTGAAAAAGATATTTACTTAGAAGAGATATTTGAGCTAGATGATGATGAGACCTGGGTACCTAAATCCAAAGGCATATGGATTAGTGGCTCCGAGATTTTACATATTGAATTTTTAATTTTTAAGGAAAATCAGGAGGGACAAAGTGAAGAATCAGAACCAACAGAGTAAAGTTGCAGGAACCTTTGGATATCAGCCAAGACCGTCTTTGGAAATAAGTGGTTTGCAACCAAAGGCGTCAGGGAAAACATTAAATCCTCCTAAGGGTGGAAGTAGCGTTAAGAAACCATAGAAAGGGAGAGATTCGAATGTCACAAAACAAGCCTTCATCACCTATAAAACACATAGGGAACGGGCATCAACCGAATAAAGCGCAAGAACAAATGCCTAAACCACCAAGTGGTGGTTCTAGTGTGGAAAAGAAATAACGAAAACAAGTGTAGGACATACGCTTGTTTTTTTTTGATTTATTTAAACAACCGTCTTCCGCGCTTCTCCTCGTTTCCTTTATCAATTAGATCCGAAATTGGACTTGCCTTATCATGCTGCCCGCGCAGGTCTGTTCCAATAACCTTCGTTTATACTTGCGTAACAGTAAGCGCGGTATGAACGAGGATACGAGCTAGACTCAGGGCGCTGTCTGTAATCTCAGTCAATCCGGAGATTTTTCGCGCAGATATACGCTTTACAATTTGCAGATATACGCTCCTAAACGTTATAATATCAGTAACGGTAAGAATATAGCGCGGATAATTAGATTCTCATAATCGGGAAATCACGCTATTTTACGGTGTTTTCGTCTAACGTTGACTGACCGTTGGACTGTGCGGAGACACTTGCGAGCTGGCAGCGATGAGGTCAGGGGTTCGATCCCCCTAGGCTCCATAATCAAGAACGCCATCACATTATTGCGATGGCGTTTTTTTTGTGGTGAAATAAATCAGAACATTTATTAATGAAGTAGAATTTTGGACTTGGGGTCGAGCTTGGGGACGAATATTCTAGATGCAAAAATCGAGGGTTTAAAGTCCTGATCGTAGAGTTGTCAAAAAAGTACAGTTTGAAAACAAGGAGACCCTTCCGGCTGGATATTGTCCAACCGGAGGGGTTTGTATTTTTCTGTATACGCTTTCACTTAGCCAGATATTCAACGAACCTTACAAAGATCGTGGCTACTTCGGCGCGGGTGGCGTTGGCTTTGGGAGCAAAAAAGTTGTCCGGCTTGCCTAATACGATGCCGATGTCCCGCAGTGCCTGAACGGCCTCCAATGCCCAAGAGCTGATCTCACTCTCGTCCGCGAAGGACTTTGAGTGGCTTTCAGGTATCTCATAGCCCTTGTACTTCATGTAGTTGTACAGGATCACCAGCATCTGCTCGCGCGTCATCGGTGAATTGGGGTCAAACAGGTCTGCGTTTGTACCATTGACTATGCCTTTTTCGGCTGCCCACTCGGCTGCCGCCGTGTACCACTGTCCGTCCGTCACGTCGTTAAAGCGGGAACTCGTATAGCTGGAGAGGTTTATGTTCTCAAGATTGGCCAGTACCTGCACGAACATTGCACGCGTCATTGCGGTGCCTGGTGAGAACGTTGTGGACGTCGTGCCGTTGAAAAGATCGTATGTGTAGGCGAAATTTATATCGTTGTAGAACCAGTCGTCCATGTTGGCATCCCTGAAAGGATTGCCCGATATCACGAGGAGGCCCAGTGGGGTGGCGTCATCAAACGCCAGCTCCGTAGCCTCACGGATGTTCAGCGAGATGCCGTTGTCTAAGCCAACTCTTGCGCCACTCGGTCCTACCACAACCGCTCCGCCGCTCCGTATCTTCGATCCGCCGTGGATATCCACACGGTTGCCATTGGGCAGGTTCACATGCGCGTCTTTGCCACCTACTGTAACCGTACCGTCGCTCGCGATCGTCGAGCCGCCCGAAATGGTCACTGTGCTGTCGCCGCCGGGTAGTGTCACTTCGGCGCTCTTGTCTGCCGGAATGGTTACCTTACCGTTTGAGTCTATCGTTGTGCCTTCGGGCACCTTAATCTTCGTCCCGCCTTTGGTTGCAATCTCGCCGCCGCCGGGGAGGGTGGTGTTGCCGTTTTTGTCTGTGACCGCGGGTTTATCCTTCGGTGTATTCACTGTGTAGGTCGACTTTGGCGTTCCAGCGTCTGTCCCGGTGGCCGTATTGACAGTGTTGCCCGTATTACCGATGTTGCCGGTATTTCCGGTGTTGCCCGTATTGCCGCCAGAATCAGGCACAGTGGGGTTCGTCGTCTTCATCGGCGTCGTCGTCGCACTGATCTCCGCGCCGTCGCCCTTTGCGTTCACCGCGATGATGGTGAAGTTGTATCCTTGACCGTTTGTCAGGTTCTTGAAGGTATATTTGGTCTCCGCCGCATCCAGTGTGACCGGCGTAACGTTGCCATACCATACCTTGTAGCCCAAGATCGCACTGCCGCCGTCGTCAGCAGGGGCGGTCCAGCTCAATGTGACCTGTCCGTCACCGGCTGTCGCCTTGAAGCCGCTCGGTGCACTGGGTACGACCGGTTTTCTCTGCGCGAACATCCAATCAAAGACATCTGTGTAGTCATTGTTCCAAGCCGGCAAGTTAGAGGACTGCGCCGTGGGAGCTATACTCCAAGTTCCCATAGTTATCTGATTGTAAAGAACCGCTGCTTCCACTTCATGTGCTATATAATCAGCCATAACAGGTGTATTGGCAGGATTAGGCCTCAGATTCGGCTGATCAAATTGATTGTAGGGCCACGTAAGAGCCTCATTACTCTCAAAGCGTGAAGCCCTTGCGTTGATCATTTTCGGAATATTGTTATTGATGAAGTTATTGAGGTTAGTCTGGTAGCCTCCAACATTATGAGCATTTAAAAACATCCAATAGGCCAGGTTGTTGTGAGCGTCATTGTCCTTAGCGTTCGGTGAACCGCTTACCGGGGCCATAGGTGCAGCGGCAGCAAAGAAGCCAGGGTAGCTGTTAACTAAGTTGTTGGTATACTGGCCGCCCCAGGAGAAGCCTGCTGCGTAAACACGATTAGGGTCTACTTCGCCGCTAGCAATCAAGGCGTCTATGACCTTCTTAACATTTTCTGTTGAGGGAACAGATACGCCATTATAGGAAATATTCAGTACATGGCTGGCGTACTTATCGGGATTTTGCTCCATCTTTTTCATTAGAGCGACTGAGCCGTTGGCGGATTTCATGGCCGCTTTTTGGTCTGTCGCAGCGTTTGTGCCGCCGCGTGACATGCCGTGAGTATAAACATACAGTGGCAATCCTTTCATCACCTTACCATCATCATCCCTGTGAAGGTAGAGCGAACGATTGACCGAATTGTCCGTGAAAGTAGTGAACTTATCGAGGATTGGATTCGCAACCTTTTCCTGTTCAAAAACCACGTTGTGAAGCGGATTTCCTTCTGTCAGTATGATTTCGCCTTTTTGGACAATGGTGTAAACCTGCTTTGTCGAGTTACTGCTGCCATCCAGCGTTGTATTGCCGCCGCTCTCTGAATAAAACTCAGACTCAACGACGATGTAACGACCGCTCGCCAGTCCGTCTTGATAATCTGGTGAATTGTTAACCTGCCCCACATAGCCGCGTACTTTTGGCTCGTCATTAGCGTATACCCTTGTGATTTTGCGTGGTCCTTCAAAGGTCACCGCTTCGCCGTTCAGAGTCGTGTTCCTAGCTGACAAAGTAAACAAGCCCGGATTAAGCTCGGAGCCTAACGCAGCCTTCCCCTCGCCTAAGTCAATGATGACAGCCGTTGTGTATTCGCCACTGGCGAAGTTGTCATTCCATACGATAAAGGGGAGTATCCCCGCGTCCGGATCATTTTTGAATGTCACATGAATGGTATGGTCTGTTTCAATATTCGTAAAGGTATACGTGCCAGCAGAGAGAGTCACGGTCTCGCCGTCTACCGTTACAGTATCTACAATTTTGCCGTAATCAGGGGTAAACGTAATGTCTTTGTTAGAGCCCCGATCAACTCTGAGAACATCGCCGGGTGGGTTGGACATGATAGAGCCGCCCGGTCCCGCAGTGGCGGTGATTGAAAATCTGGTGTCGACTTCATTGGCTAAGGTGAGCTGCAGGCTGTCTGTAAATGAAACAGAACTGCTATAAGCCGCGTCCGGATCTCCGAAACTGGAAACGACTTCATAGCGGTCACCGCCCTTTTCCGTTGAGTTATTAATGTAAACCTCAAAGGTAAGCTTGCCTTCCTCCAAGGTCAAGGTTCTTTTGGGTATTCTCATCTCCACGATATACCCTGTTTCCGTGATCTGGGTCCATGCAGCTCTGCCCGGAGCGGCCTGCCCTGAGAACACCCCCGTCGCGCTGACGCGCCATTGGTTTGAGCCTCCGGTTCCGGTGCCGACATAAAACTCTAGGCTGTCGTACTGGTGATCTCCGCCAGCTCCCTGATATAGATTACTGTCATTCACAACTACTCGGGAATATAGGTAGTCATGGTCCCAAAGGATTCTGGCTGTGCCCGTGGCATGGGGTCTGGGATCGGCGGGTACAGTGCTTTTGTTGATGTGATGCTCCATGGTCTGGCCCCAGAGTGGGTCGTTTGACCCGAGTTCGGGAGTTCCATAAATAGCGATGGGTGTTTCATTCGCTTCTGCGTTCTCGATGTTGTCAGTAGCGGCGGCATAGCTGGTAGGCATTAGCGACATCACCATTACCAAGCAACAGAGGAACGCGAGCATTCTGCTAAATCGTTTTGGCATAAATGAAAATCCTCCTTATTTTTCCGATCCGGTGGCCCACGGCTTACCCGCATCGTATTTGGACACATTGTCCATTTGACAAGCGCCCAACTATATATATTAAGTTTATCAGAGGTTCAATCCTTTAATTTAAACATAGAGGGGTTCCGAACTCCTAGGCTCTACCATACATAAACCTTCAGAACGGCAGAGATGCCGTTTATTTGTCTTGATAATCTTGTGCGCATCCATACATGTAGATTGCTTCATATGAATGGTGTTGCAGTCTGCATCAATTTCAAATTGCAATAAAAAAATCCACATTATTAACAAGATAGTACATTGAATTGAAAGTCTTGAATACGTAATATGAGAAGAAATGTAAGCGCATTCTTTTTAAGGTGCTTCTCTATTTCCTTGAGCGAGGTGGTCTAGTTTTAAAGGTGAGAAGGGGTTGTATGCTTCTGAATATTAACCGAAGGGGAGAATGCTATGCGAAAGCGGATTTCAATCATAATGTTAGCTTTTCTTTTGACCTTTAGTAGCTGTTTTAGTCTTGTTCTGCCATTTAGCAATCAAGCTTCAGCGGACACAATAACACCAACGATGTTGGCGCATTATCCATTGCTTGAGGATGTACAGGATATATCAGGTAATAAAAAGCATGGAACGGCCGTAGGAAATATTACGTACACCGATGGTCTCACTCTACCTGGGGGAACAGATAGTAATACGAACTACGTTCAGCTTCCTACGGGTTTGTTTGATCATCAAGAAAATACAACGATTTCTGTATGGATCAAGAGCAACACGGGGAGTGGGAACTACTCAGCATTATTCTACGGTACGCCAGCAGCTGGCAATAACTTGCCAACAAATTACTGGATGTTGAATCCATCGAATCCAAGTGGTGATTTTAAGTCAGTATTTACGAATAGCAATAATGTTGACCAGCCTTGGACGACTGAGGTAGGGGTATCAGGCACTTCTACGTCACAGTACAAAGGTCAATGGGTTCACTATACGACGGTTATTACAGAACGCTCTATTACAGGTTATATTAACGGTGTTCATATAGGCACGACCGCCAAAGAGAAAACAACAGCAAATTTTGGTACGGATTTGCATGCTTACATCGGTCGCTCCAATTATTTAGGGGATGCTACTTTTGCGGGCAGCTTTCAAGATTTAAGAATTTACGGAGAGGCACTAAATAATGAAGATATCGCTGTAGTATATGAACAATCATTTAATGACAAGCAAGTACAAAAAGGCAAAATTGAGCTAACGTTAGGTGATATATCGGCAGTTACAGAATCTCTTGAACTACCTACTGAAGATAACAATGGCGCAATGATCTCATGGACTTCTAGTGATGAGAGTGCGGTTAGTCCAACTGGTGAAGTGTTCTTACGAGAAATGGAACAACAAGTGACGTTAACTGCAACCATTTCTTTAGGTGGAAGCCAGGCAACGAAGGAGTTTATTGTTACCTTACTACCTAAGGATGACTCTATTGAGCAGATTGCCGTTAAGAATGTTTCGCTTAATGAACCTACATTTATTTTATCAGTGGGGGACAGCGAAACATTAGTGGCTACTATTTCACCTTCAAATGCAACGAAAAAAAGAGTTATCTGGACATCTAGTGACTCCAGTGTAGCGATTGTCAATTCAACGGGTAAAGTTACAGCTGTTAGTGAAGGTACAGCCACAATTACGGTACAGACGGAAGATGGAGAGTTTACAGCTACATCAGCCCTTACCGTTAAGGGAAAATCGCTAAAAGATGATCTTATTCTTCATTACAACATGAAAACGACCGAAGAAGTAGACGGTCAACTCGTACTGAAGGATGTTGCCAACAAGGCAGTTACATTTGACGGAATATTTAGAAATCCAAACAATGGACAATTCATTTCAAACAGTGAGGTTGGCTTTATTTCCTTCAACGGTGGAAGCTCTACATCTAATAGTGGACATGTTGAGATTTCTAAGGGCTCAAATGAACTAGATCTACTACACGGTCTGAATGAGATTACAGTATCTTCAATCGTGAACTGGACGAATGATGGTACGAATCGCTGGATCTTCGGTTTGGGTACTGTATTAACACCAGAAACGAACAAATATTTCTTCGTAACACCACGTCACGGTAGTGGACCAGGTAATATGATTGCTACAGGTATCTCCAAAAATGGCTGGCCAAACGAAGCATTAGTTACAGGTAGCGCAAACTCAAACCTGATTGGCGGGCAGTGGAAGCATGTAACGGTGTCCTTGTCCCAAGCTAGCAATAGGATAACGTTATTCGTGGATGGAGTTAAGGTTGCTTCAGGTAATGCGAAGGGACTAAAGCTGTCAGAAATTATTAATTCGGATGCTCCGTTCTCTGGTTTTATCGGTAAGTCAATCTTCTCAAACGATCCGTATCTTCAAGGTAGCGTAGCTGATTTTCGAGTATATGATCGCGCGTTGACGGAGCAAGAAGTAGGCGAGTTATATCAACAAGAGGGAGCAACTCACATCTCAAAAATACGTCAGCTCACTGTTGATGATGCCGCGAATCAACTTGACATCAGTCGTTACTTAGGTGAAGGCGATAAGAGCACCGATAAGATAACGAGAAACGTTACATTACCGACAAGCGGTAAAAACGGCGTGAGCATTACTTGGAGTTCTAGTCATCCTACTGTCATTTCTAACCATGGCACTGTACAACGTCCAGCTGTTCAGGCAGGTAATGTTCAAGCAGAGCTTACGGCCACTTTAACGTATCAAGGCGTATCGACTACAGCTATATTCCCTGTTACGATCTTGAAGCAATTCGATGATCAGCAGAAGGTTGATTTAGATGCTGAACAGATAGAGATCTACAATGCTGACAACGTTAAAGGGAACTTACGTCTTGTCACTACAGGTGAACAAGGCTCCACAATTACATGGGTATCTAGCAGACCGGCAGTTGTTAAAGGAACGGCTGAAGCGGCTGGTAACGTTACACAGCTAGGTTGGGTAAGCCGTCAAGCTACGGATACGCCTGTTACGCTAATAGCTACAATTACGAATGGTGCAGCTTCTAAAGAGCTTATGTTTAACGTTACGATTAAACAAGCAATTGCGCCAGTTCAGCTTGATGCTTACTTCTTTGCGTACTTTACAGGTGAATATGAGGGTGGTGAAGAGATTTCCTTCGCTACAGCTGAAGATCCATTGTTCTGGAAAGCGCTGAATAATGGTAAGTCGATCCTTCAATCCGATATGGGTGAAAAAGGACTTCGTGATCCATTTGTTATTCGGTCACCAGAAGGTGATAAATTCTATATGCTGGCAACCGATTTGAAAATGGGCGAAAGTACAAATTTCGACCAAGCTCAAATTACGGGTAGTCATTACATGATGATTTGGGAGTCGGAGGATCTCGTTCATTGGGGCGAGCAGCGTATGATCGAGGTTGCTCCTAAGACTGGAGGAAATACATGGGCACCAGAAGCAATCTACGATCCAGTAACTGGAGAGTATATCGTATTTTGGGCATCATCGATGAAAAACACAGAGACATATGGTGATTATAACGGAAGACCGGAAGGTCAGTACAATGTGATGTACTACGCAACAACAAGAGACTTCTACAACTTCTCTGAGCCAAAGGTCATGATTGATGAGTCACTTCCAACCATTGATACGACGTTTATTGAGCATAATGATATGTTGTACCGATTCACCAAATCAGAAGTGAATACTAAAGTGTATGTGGAGAAAGCACCAACTTTCTACGATGACAAGGACGGTATTGCAGCAAACGGCCTTCAATACGACGCAGTTCCGGGTACACGTGACAATAAACTTGGCTTGATCGGAAATAATGGAAACAACGAAGGGCAAACGATTTTTAAAGATAATAAAAAAGACAAATGGTATCTGTTCCTTGATTCATGGCCATATCATGTCCGATATACAACAGATTTGGATAGTAGCACGCAATATATTAACAATGTATTAAGTAGTGATCAATATGCACTTCCGCCAGGACCACGACACGGAACGGTAATTCCAATCTCACGTGCAGAGTATGATGCTTTGCAAGAGAAGTATGCATGGAAAGGTCCAGCACCATCAACAGACCCGGTTGTACATTACTCATTTGATGCAAATACAGTGAATGGTACAACGTTGAACGACATTTCTGGTAATGGCCATCACGCAACACTAGTAGGTGGAGCAACGATTAATGAAGAGGATCGTATCGGTAAAACGGGTGGTGCACTAGAGCTTAATGGATCAACAGGATATGTGAAGCTGCCAGATAACTTGATTGAATCTTTGAATCTTGAGAAGGCTACGTTCTCTACATGGGTTCAAATGGACAGAAATCAAGCAAATCAAAGAATATTTGATTTTGCTTCTGAAACAGGCAGACAGGTTAACCGCAACACCATGTACTTGAGCACACAAGGGGATACAGGTAGTTTGGAGTTCGCTGTCGTAACACCTTTTACAGAGAAATTTAGCAATGACAGCACGCGACTAGGATCAGAATATAAATATGCGGTGAGAAATTCTGGACTATTACCAACGAAGACTTGGCAGCATGTTGCCATTACAATGGATGAATTTGATGCAGTATTGTATGTGAATGGTCTAGAGGTTAAACGTAGCTCGACATTTAACGTTGAGCCGCGAATGTTACTGGAAACAACGATAAATTATATTGGTAAATCGAGAAACGGCTCTCATAGTCTATTTGATGGTAAATTGGATGATTTCCGTATTTATAATCGTGCATTATCCGTTGAAGAGATTGCAACATTAGCTGATGAAGACGTTACTCCTCCAGTAGAGCAGCCATCCGGGGCAGAGCTCATTCTTCACTACGATATGAATGATATCGATGGTGCCGCGGTTATTGACCAAACAGGAAATTTCAACGGAAAATGGATGAATCCGTCTAAAGCAGAATGGATTCGTACACAAGATGCCGGTGTACTAGGCTTTACTGGTGGCACAACTAACTCTTATGTAGAGCTGCCACAAGGAGTTCTCGATGGATTAACGGATATGACCGTTTCATCCATTGTGAACTGGAGCGGTAAAAACGCTGCGGAGTGGTTGTATGCATTAGGAAGACCAGACAATAACACGCACTATACGTACTTCACACCACGTTATAATGCTAACGGTCTAGCTCGCCTTGGTATCGCGACGAATGCTTGGAATAATGAGTCATCAACTTCTACCACAGGCTTAAAGAATAATGAATGGAAAGTAGTTACGACTGTTGTTTCAGGCACGGATGGTACACTAACGCTTTATATTGATGGTGTTGCAGTTGCATCAGGCTCAACGAATGGGATGACACTAGAACAAATAAAAAATACTTCAGGCAGTAGTGGATATATCGGTAAGTCATTCTATCCAGCTGATCCATACTTCGGTGGTATGATTGCAGACTTCCAAATCTATGATGGTGCTATGACTGCGGCAGATATTACATCACTTAAGGCCCATTCAGATCAGAAGATTGCTTTAATGGAGGGCATGCTTGTATCGGCAGCGACCGAGAAATTAACGATTAATGATCTTCTTGCTTCTAATGCATCAAAAGATGCGATTATAAGCAATGTAACATTGCCAACATCAGGCGCTTATGGCACAACAATAAGCTGGACTTCAGATAAGGAGAATGTCATCTCCACTACAGGTGCCGTAACTAGACCAGCTAATGCAAAAGGTGATCAAGTTGTAACGTTAACAGCAGTATTTACAGAGGGTACAGAGACAGTTAACAAAACTTTTCAGTTGACGGTTAAGGCATTGCCAAACGATGGCACTTCTGTAGATGAAGCAAAAGCAGCACTAGTCGTTCATAACATTAATGATGTAAGAGGCCATATCGAATTACCAACATCCGGACTATATGGAACAACAATTACTTGGGCTTCTGTACAAACAAACGTCGTTTCAGTTACTGGAGAAGTAAAACGTCCGGCACACGGTAGTGGAAATGTAGACGTGAAGCTTACAGCTACGATTACATTAAATTCAGCATCCACGACGAAGGAATTCATTGCAAAGGTGAAGGAACTGCCTGCTGATGAAAATTATGCGGGATACTTTTTCACATATTTCACTGGAGAAGGTACTGCAACAGGCGAGCAAGTTTACTTTGCACTAAGTAACGGTAATGATCCGTTGGACTGGCGAGAATTGAATAATGGTAAACCTGTATTGACCTCTACCTTAGGGGAAAAGGGTGTACGTGATCCGTTCATTATTCGTTCGCCTGAAGGTGATAAGTTCTACATGATCGCTACCGATCTGAAAATTAACGGCAATGGTGACTGGGGTAGAGCACAGACATGGGGCAGTCGTTCCATTATGGTTTGGGAATCGAATGATCTAGTCAACTGGACAGATCAACGCATGGTAGAGGTTGCACCGGAAGAAGCGGGTAATACATGGGCACCAGAAATTATGTACGACAAGACAACGGGTGAATATATCGTATTTTGGGCATCAAGAATGTTTGAGGATGCATCTCATACAGGCAGTGCTTATCAAAAAATGATGTATAGCAAGACAAGAGATTTCTATACGTTTACTGAACCGCAAGTATATTTGGATTATGGATATTCCATCATTGACACAACGATGATTGAGCATGAAGGAAAAGTGTATCGCTTTACGAAGGATGAGCAAAACAACGGAGCTTCTGCTCCATTTGGCAAGATGATCTTCCAAGAGGTGGGTGACTCGATCTTAGATCCAACCTTCAAGATGATTAATCAAGGCGTTGGTAACATCAAATGGGTCGAGGGTCCAACGATCTTCAAATCGAATACAGATGAAAAATGGTATTTATTCGTAGATGAGTTTGGTGGAAGAGGTTATGTTCCATTCGAGACAACCAATCTTGCATCAGGTGTCTGGACATTAGCTTCTAACTACAACTTACCAGCTAGTCCGCGTCACGGAACGGTAATTCCAATTACACAAAGTGAGTATGATGCACTCAACGGGAAGACCGTACCCGTTAGCGGAATTAGCTTGGGCAAAACAACGTTGTCCATCGTAGAAGGTCAATCAGGGCAATTGACAGCTACGGTAGCACCAGCTAATGCAACGAAAAAAGCAGTAACATGGAGCTCAAGCAATACAGCTGTAGCGACTGTAAGTGCGACAGGTCAAGTAACAGCGGTGGCACCAGGAACAGCAAGGATTACAGTAACTACAGTGGATGGTGGTTTATCATCCAGCGCTACGGTAACGGTAACACCATTGGTTGATGGAACACCACAAGCACCAGGCAGTGGTAATGGAAATGGTGGCGGTGACGGTAACATCCCTGCACCTACAGTACCAACAGCTCCAGGTGGAAGTGAGCCAGTGGTCATGGACAACGGCCAAATAAATATTAAACCAGTTGTAAATGAGAGCGGTACTTCTGAAGTGAAGTTAAGTGCGGATACAATGAAGCGTGCGCTTGATCAAATGACAGGCGGTAAGTTACACATGCGAGTTGAAGCTGATGCAAGCTTGAACGGGCTAACGATTGAGCTAGCCGTAGATCCGCGTTTAACAAGTGGATCTTCTACGGTAGATCGCATCGAGATCAACACAGGCTCTGCAGTCGTAACCGTGGCAACCGAACTGCTTGGAACAGGAACAAATGCGGGGAAAACGTTAGGATTGTCGATTAAGAAAATCGCAGCTAATCAACTGCCAGCTGGCGCCCCAGCTCAGCTGAACGGTGAAGTCGTATACGATATCGAGCTAACGATGGATGGTAAGAAACTTGCAGAGTTTGATGGCAGAGATGATCTCGTGATTGAATTGCCATACACACTAAAGGCTAACGAAAATCCAAACAACGTCGTCGTATACGATGTGAAGGACAACGGAGAGTTAAGAGTGGTGACGAATGGTAAATACAATGCAGCGACAGGAAAAGTAGAGTTCAAGCCAACGTATCTGCGCAAGTATACGGTAGCGTATGTTGCAACGAGCTTTAAGGATGTGACCCAAGACTGGGCGAAGGATGCAATCTCAGCATTGGGAGCAAGAGGCATTGTGAAGGGTGTAGGCGACGGAGAGTTTAATCCGAATGGTCGAGTGACACGAGCAGAATTCATCACCATGCTGATGAATATGTTTGAGCTATCGGATGAGAGCGCAACGACAAGTTTTAGTGATGTGAAGCAAGGAGAATGGTACCATGGAAATATCGCAACCGCGCAGAAGCTGGGGATTGTGAACGGGAAACCAAATGGAAGATTCGGAGTTCATGAGAACATTACGCGAGAAGATATGGCGGTTATGGTATACAAGGCGATCCAAATGAAGCAACTAGCGTTAGTAAGTGGTGAAGTTACAGCCTTCAAGGATGAAGCAAACATCGCAAGTTATGCGAAGCAAGCGGTAGAGGCAATTCAGGGAGCGGGCATAATAAACGGTGTAGGCAACGATGAGTTTGCACCGAAGAAGAATGCTAGCCGTGCAGAAGCAGCAGTGATGATCTATAATGTGTTGGGTTTGATGTAGACACGTTAAGTATAGGGCAGTTGCTATTGATTCACTCTGATAATAAAGTTGGGCGGAAGAACTTTTTCCGTCCACTTTTTTATCTGTTTAATCAGTGAGTTTTGTTTGAAAACGCTTTAAAATTACTGTGGACAACAGTTATGTCGGATGATATATTGTTTCTGTGAGAAACAATATTATTTTTAAGTGAAATAATAATAAGCGTGTCCATGGTAGGGCGGAGGAAATGATCTCTCGGAGCTTAAGCTTGGACATCACAAAAAGGACGGGGAAACGATGACTAAAATTGAGACAAAGATTCAATCCTTTGACGGTACACAGCTTTATTTCAGCAATGATACAGTAGAAAATGCAAAAGCCGCTGTCGTTATTGTACACGGACTAGCTGAGCATGCAGGGCGCTACGATTATGTGACAGAGAAGCTGAGCCAGCGCGGGTTTAACGTATATCGGTTTGACCATCGCGGTCATGCCAGATCGGAAGGACAGCGTACATTTTATAAAGAATTTGATCATCTTATTGAAGATGTTCATGTCATTGTCGAGGCGGCATTGCAAGAGAGCGGAGATCTTCCGCTGTTTGTCATCGGACATAGTATGGGCGGTTTTGCAACCTCATCCTTTGGAACGAAATATCCTGGCAAGGTCAAAGGCATCGTGCTATCCGGAGCGCTCACTCGTTACAATACAAAAGTTGCCGGAGAACTGCCGATGGATCTTCCTACAGGCACGTATTTCCCAAATGAGCTGGGCAGCGGCGTATGCAGCGATCCTGAAGTTGTATCCGCTTACGCGAAAGACCCACTGGTTGAAAAACAGATCTCTGTAGATTTATTTAACAGCTTGGGAAATGGCATAACATGGCTCAAGGAGAACGCCAAACAGTTTACAGATCCCGTGCTTGTACTGCATGGAGCCAATGATGGACTGGTCAGCGAAAAGGATTCTCGTGACTTTTACGGCGATATCGCTTCGACGGATAAAACACTCAAAATATATGCTCATCTGATGCATGAGATATTTAATGAACCAACTCGTGATGATGTTATTGAAGAAGCAATTACATGGATTGAAAAACGAATCTGATTTCAGTAGAGTAAGAGAGAATCTGAATATGAAAGGGATTACTCATGAAATTAGATTGGATGGGCGACCATCGGGAACTGATTGAGAAAATTATAAAATACGGTAATGCGTACTCAAACACTTATAAGCTGCAGCGAAGTTATGGTACAGACATGATGTTCTCGGCTTCACAGATTCAGACGCTGGAATACATTCTGGAAGCCGAGGACAAAGAAGAGAAGATGTCGGAAATGGCGGCACGCCTGGGCGTAAGCCGCAGTACATTTTCCAAGAACGTGAAGAATCTGACGGAAAAAGGCCTGCTCGAAAAATTTCATTTAAGCGGTAACCGCAAAGACATATACGTCAAACCTTCGCCGAAAGGTCGCGAGGTATATGCGAAGTATACCGAATTTGTAAGGGAGCTTTGCTTTGATGAAATTTTCAAGTATGCAGATCAGATTTCAGAAGTGGATAAGCAGAACTTTGTTCGCATCATGGATTTATTTGCCGACGTGCTCGTCTGGTATGGTGAAAAAGAACAGGAAGCACGCAAGTTAATCAGAATTGATTCCGATTCGGGCAGCGACTAGTTTCGAGATAAAAGGGATTTTCCTCAAGGCTGTTCTGTGGCCTAACTCAATCCGAAACACGAACCTTGAAATTAAGGGCACCAGCCCATTCCCTCCGCGAATGTCCGTCATACAGTATAAAGTGCTTGATGCAGTAGAGGCTGTAGGACGATTATTCAGCAGGGAGTGGGACGTGTGAAATCATCAACAAAGCTAACCGGACGGGTTATTTACAAGGGTGATCCAGGATATGAAGCCGCGCGCAAGAACTGGGACCCGCATACCGACAAATATCCTAAAGTTTTTGTTTTTGCCCAAAAGACGAAAGATGTTTCCAACGCTATCCGATGGGCTCGTGAAAATAATGTACCGATCAGGCCGCGAAGCGGCAGGCATGCACTTGAGGTTAATCTTTCACAGGTTAACGGCGGAATTGTAATTGATGTGAGTGATCTGAATTCCATCAAACTTGATAAAAAAAATGGAACGGTTGTTGTTGGAACAGGAAACCGAGTTGGAAGAATTGCGAATACCCTTGCCAAGCAAGGTTTCATAGCTCCTTTTGGTGACAGCCCTACTGTAGGGATCGGTGGAATTACATTAGGTGGGGGAATTGGACCTCTCCAGCGTACCATCGGTCTTATCAGTGATAATCTGCTTGAGGTAGAGATGGTGGACGCCAAAGGAAAAGTGATTCGGGCCAATAAAAATCGTAATGCAGATCTCTTCTGGGCCTCTCGGGGAGGAGGCGGTGGTAACTTCGGAGTATACACCCGCTACAAATTCAAAGTGCGCCGTGCTCCAGCGAAGGCGACTGTATTTAAAATCACCTGGCCATGGTCTCAATTCGAGGAGGTACTTAAAGTATGGCAGAGGTGGGCTCCCTCTGTGGATACGAGACTGGGCAGCGAGTTGTCCATCGGACCGAAAAAGGGTGGCAACGTCCTTATGGAAGGGCTGTTCTTAGGCTCTAAAACAGAGGCTCTCCGTTTATTACAGCCAATTACGAGTGTTGGCAAACCGACAAGTTCCATTGTTCGTTTGTTACCTTACACAGAAGTTGTGAAGTTCTTATTACAACCTGATCCGACCGAGACTCAACGGTATAGCAACCAGTTCTCGTCCGGTTTTGGACGAAAACCATTCCCCGACAAAGCGATTAAATCGATGCGCGCATTTTTGGAGAACTTGGAAGAGGGACCAGGCGGGTTCTATTTCCTCAACTGGGGCGGAGCGGTAAGTCGCAAATCACCTAGATCTACCGCGTTCTTCTGGCGCAAAGAGAAGTTCTATGTGGAATGGACCAGTACGTGGCTCAAACCATCCCATGCCGCCAAAAATATTGCACTCGCTCGTAATACTCGCAAGAAATTGCAACCATACATTGTGGGTTCCTATATCAACGTTCCAGACCAAGGGATCAAGAATTCCGGTCCAGTGTACTATGGAGCCAACTATGCCAGACTGCGGAGAGTCAAAGCCAAGTATGACCCGAAAAATGTGTTTAACAATCCGCAAAGCATCACGCCGGCTCGGAGAGTATAAGGTAGAGCCATTCATTTATACTAGCAGCTAGTGCTAATCAGAAGTTAAATTCATCTATGTACTACTAATAATAAAGACACGTCTTTTATGGCGTGTCTTTTTGATTTTTATGGTAGTATAGATGCCAAAACGATATATGAAACGATACAGTTGCTGTTCGAGACCCTTGAATGGAGGTTTGGCTCATGTATGCACCGATCTTATCTACGAAATTAACCATTCCAGTTCAGCGCTCCCATGTAGTCGATCGTCCCCGCCTGTATGTCCGTTTGGGCGAGGGGATGCACGCTAAACTTATACTGGTCTCTGCTCCTGCAGGATCAGGAAAAACACTACTAGTCAATCAATGGGTTAAGTCTTCTTCAATAGATACTGCTTGGCTTTCGCTGGAAGAAGCGGATAACGATCCTTCACGTTTTTTGACATATCTATGTGCTTCGTTACAGACGATTGTCCCCCAACTTGCTGAAGGAATCATGGGATTTGTTCAATCTTCCGAGCCGCCACCTCTCGAGACCATTATTACATACCTTCTTAATGAAGTTTCTGAAATAACAAATCATTTTGTACTTGTTCTGGATGATTATCATCTCATGGCTTCAGAAGTGATCAATCAAGCGCTTGTCTACTTACTGAGGCACATGCCCCCGCATATGCATATCGTCATGACTACGCGTCAGCAACCCAAGTTACCTTTGGCTCGACTACGGGCAAAGGGGGAATTGATTGAAATACGTGGTAGTGATCTACGTTTTACTTCTGCCGAAAGCAGTGAGTTTTTGGATCGGGTCATGGGATTGAAACTTTCAGAGGAACATGTCGCTCTCCTTGAAAAACGAACAGAAGGCTGGGTTGCCGGGTTGCAGTTAGCGGCCTTATCCATGCAGGGTTATTCTGATCCAAATCACTTTATGGAAACGTTCAGTGGCAGGGACCCATTTGTACTGGACTATCTAATGGAAGAAATATTACAAGGGCTAACCGAACAGGTACAGAACTTTTTGTTGAAAACGTGCATGTTGGATCGATTATGCGGTTCATTGTGTGATGCGATCTTTGATATAGATGAACCAAAGGAACATGAATCCGTTGATTTTACCGGACAGGACATGTTGGAGTGGCTGGAGCAAGCCAATCTTTTCATCGTTCCCCTAGATAATGAGAGGCGATGGTATCGTTACCATCATCTGTTTGCAGATTTATTGCGTACAAGAGTACACCAGAATTCAAATTACGCCGGCTCAGCTGAGACCGATCTGTCTGTTACTGAGATACATAAGCGAGCGAGCATCTGGTATGAGAAGCACCAAATGGAGCTGGAGGCTTTCAATCATGCTGTAGCTGCGGCAGATACTCATCGTGCATCGAATCTGTTGGAAGGTAAAGGTATGCCACTTCTTTTTCGCGGGGGTGCTGTTCCTGCCTTGCAATGGTTGAGTTCTCTATCCTCAGCAGAAATGGATTCAATACCTTCCCTATGGGTGATGCATGCGGCTGCGTTATTAGTGTCAGGACATATGATAGACGTGGAACCCAGATTGCAGTCTGCTGAACAAGCGTTACAAAATACGGAACCTGAAAAGATCAATTCTGATCTCATCGGACATATCGCTTCCATCCGAGCCACGCTGGCTGTCAGCCGGCACGATGCGGATACAATTATTACGGAGTCACTTCGAGCACTCAAATATTTGCATCCTCATAATCTGCCCATTCGTGCAGCAACAGCTTGGACATTAGGATATGCATACCAGCTTCAGGGAAAACGTGTGGAAGCCGAATTGTCCTACGAGGAATCATTAGCGAACAGTACCAGGATCGGACATCATATCATCACGATGATGGCGACACTGGGCATGGGGAATATGCAGGAATCCAACAATCAGCTACACCTGGCGGCTGAAGCCTATCAGCAGGTGATACATATGGCAGGTAAGCCACCGCTGCCCATTGCATGTGAAGCCCATTTGGGTCTGGCGCGAGTTCATTATGAATGGAATAACCTTGATGTGGCGATGTTGCACGCTCAACAGAGTGTGCAGTTGGCACATCAATTTGTCCAGACGGACAGGGTTGTTGCAAGTGAATTATGGCTCGCCCGAGTGACGCTTGCGAAGGCGGATCTTCATAAAGCCGCTATCATGTTAGGTAGAATCAACGAAACGGCCCAACGGTTAAATTTTACAAAGGTGATCCCTGATATTACTGCTGCATACGTTCTTGTGCTCCTTCGTCAGGGCGATCTGAAAAAAGCAATGCGATTATCATGGGACAGAAATCATGCGCTTAGTCAGGCCAGAGTATTGCTGAAGCAGGGGAACACCTTGGAGGCACTTGGTATGATGGAATCCTGTCTTCGCTTGGCCATAACCAAAGGCTTCAAGGATGAACAGCTCAAGGCAACAATCCTTCTGGCGGTTATCCATGAGGAACATGGAAATAGAACACAAGCTATGGAGCTCCTGACTGAGGCAATGATGATGGCAGAGCCATCAGGCTTCATTCGTGTATTTGTAGACGAAGGTGTTGTTGTGTACAGCCTTTTGAAGAGGATAACAGCACGCGGTGACTCACGTTTATATTTGCTTCAATTACTGGCTGCATTTGATGAAGCTGAGGACAACAGAATAGAAATGATTTCGGAAGAGACAGATGTATATCCGTACGTTTCTGAACTGCGAATTGATCCGTTAAGTGTGAGAGAGCTCGAAGTATTACATCTCATTGCGCAGGGAAGATCCAATCGGGAGATTAGTGAGATACTTCATATTGCACTGCCTACCGTGAAAGGACATAACCGGATTATTTTTGACAAAATGCAGGTGAAGCGACGAACCGAAGCAGTGGCAAAAGCACGTGAATGGAAACTCCTGTAACGGGTGTATCTTTGAAACGATACTTTAGTATCTAGGGGCCGAACCCACTTCCAGATATACTCTTGGCAAACAGGAACATGTGGGGGGAAAGATATGAGAGCTATCATATGTACGAAGTATGGATCACCAGATGTGTTGCAGCTTAGAGACATAGCGAAGCCATCACCCAAAGATCATGAGATTCAGATTAAAATACACGCAACAACTGTAACATCCGGGGACTGCAGAGTTCGTGGTTCCAATGTTCCGTTTCTGTACTGGGTACCGATGCGTCTTTTTTTGGGATTCCGAAAACCTCGAAATTCGGTCCTGGGCGTAGAGTTGGCAGGAGAAGTTACGGCGATTGGCAAGGAAGTAAAGCAATTTAAGTTAGGTGATCAGGTGTATGCCATCAATGGATTGTCTTTTGGTGCCCATGCTCAGTATATATGTCTATCCGAAGAGGATCCAGTCGCTCTGAAACCGCTCAACGCAACGTATGAGGAAGCAGCAGCAATTCCGTTCGGTGGAACTACGGCCTTATATTTTCTGCGCAAAGGAAACATTAAACGGGGAATGAAAGTGCTCATCTATGGAGCTTCGGGAGCCGTAGGAACTGCTGCTGTACAGCTTGCGAAATATTTTGGAGCAGAAGTGACGGGGGTATGCAGTACAACGAATGTGGAGTTCGCGAAGTCACTTGGTGCCGAGCATGTTATAGATTATATGAAGGAAGACTTTACAAAAACAAGTCAGCGGTATGATCTGATATTGGATGCAGTTGGCAAAGTCTCGAAAGGTCAGTGTCGGCACCTATTGGCACCTAACGGCACATATGTCACTGTTGAGGGGCAAGGCATCGCAAGGGTCACTGCAAAGGATCTGCTACTTCTTAAAGAGTTGATGGAGGCTGGTGAGATGCAAGCAGTGATTGACAGACGTTATGCCTTGGAGCAAATTCAGGAAGCTTATCGTTATGTGGAAACAGGGCGAAAGAGGGGAAATGTCGTGATTACGGTCAAACATGAGAACTAAACGACGTCATACACGGGGGATGATCTTCTAATGGAAATGATTTAGCTCCCAATCAGCTATCTTAGTCAATCTGAGGATCGTAGAATTACTGGTTTTGCTGAAAGAACATTTTATAAGGCCAACCAGTAATTACTGGCTAACCTGATAATACAAAAAGCTGCCCTCGGTCATATGACCAAGAGCAGCTTATTCACATGCAAGATACGCATGGCAGTTAATGAGCTATTAAGCTTTAACTTGTTCTCCAGCAAATACTTCAACGTTCATTGGAGCGGCCATGAATGCTGCTGCTTGTTGAACAAAAGCTTGGAAATGCGCGCTTGTGTTGTGGGATGCTGTAGCAGCTTCATCTTTCCACAGCTCGATCATCGTGTATTGTTGTTCGCGTTCTGTGCTTTTTGCCAAATCGTAGCTGATGTTACCTTCTTCTTGACGTGTAGCAGCAATCAGTTCTTTCGCAGCTGCGAGGAATGCTTGCTCTTGATCCGGTTTAACTTGCAGATGAGCGTGAATGATAATCATAATGTAAAACCTCCATATTGTGTTTGTTTGGAATGTGTTAAGAATGTATGCTTATTAACTAGTAAAATCGTGACTTACAGGGAAACCGTCCCTGATATTATGCCCAAGTTGTGATTGTTTCTACAGGCAGACGGTAGGATGGGTGACCTTCTTTGGCCGATTTACCGATCGAGATCAGCATAACCGCTTGATAACGCTCTTTGTCCATGCCAAATGCTTCTGCAATTTGATCTTTTTCGTAACCACCGATTGGGTTGGTATCATAACCGTGAGCACGTGCTACAAGCATTAATTGCATGGAAGCAAGGCCAGCGTCGATCATATTAACTTCGCGAATAGCGGAAGCAGGCATACTTTCATAATAAGGCAATACTTTTGAGAGTTGCATATCTTTGACTTCTTGTGGCATATAACCGAGTTCTACAGCTTTACCAAAAATTTCTTCCATATGTTCCGCGTTTTTCATGTCAATGAATACGCCAATGACTGCGGAGGAAGTCAACACTTGATTTTGATTGAATCTTGCAAGTGGAGCAAGTTTTTCTTTACCTTCAGCCGTATCTACAACCAGAAAACGCCAAGGCTGCAAATTGATCGAAGATGGTGCACGGGAAGCTTCTGCCAGAATTTCAGTCATTTCTTCACGGCTGATTTTTACTTCAGGATCGTAAAGCTTAACAGAGCGGCGGCCGTAGGTAATTTCGTTAAAATCATTGGTTTTTTGGAATTTGCTTTGAATTGTACTCATGAATGGATCTCTCCTCTATATATATGGGTTTAGAAATTGTTCTGCATACGTTCCAGGAAATCGGCGAGTGATTGAACTTCGTCTTCACTAAAATCCTGTAAAATCTGGTTGATAAAATTGGTCTTCTCTGCTTTGTAGCCTTCAATCTGCTTCCGACCGTGGTCCGTCAAACGAACAAAAGTGACCCGATTATCATCGGGATTCTTACGTCTTGTAACCATCAGGTCCGCCTCAAGCTGTTTCAAGTGGCGTGTAATCGCAGCACTATCAATATTAATGATTTTCTGCAGCATGGATTGGTTAATCTCATCCACCTGATCCAGCTCATGCAGAATTTCAAAGCGAGAGGAACTGATACCTGTACAGCGTTCAAACTTGGGACTGATTTTATTACCCAACACGTTCAACAGATTGATGATTTGTTCTTCTTTGGAAACAATACGTGTCATGACTAGACCTCCCGGGTGAATCTGAATCATGAACAACGGCGTATGTTAACCAATGATTAATATTGCAGTATACAATGCCATTGCCTAATGATTATTTGGATGCTCTCGATCATTGATGTATCAATATTTGATGCGTCAATCATTGATGGCTCAATTAATATATCATGCCTTTTATGATTTTGCAACAGGTTAGAAAATGTTGCTGATTCTAGCGTTATTATCCCGCTACGTTACATTGTAGTCCGTATAGGATGTCCAAATAGATAAGTTAATATTGATTGTTTATGTTATTGAGAATTGTTATCAATCTATCTATAATTAAATGAAAGGCAAAAAATATGGTTTAATCAGACGATTACAGGGTTCGATCCAAACAGGGAGGTGACGTCATCATGGAGGAAAATGATTGGATTAAACAACTGGAGCAACTACATTTCTCTGCTGTCCACGTCTGCCATTACTCTAGCAATCCGGGGGCTGTTCAGCGTCGGATCTGGAAAAGGTTCGCCCTTTGCAGGGTCATCGCTGGCAAGGGATCTTTGTCTATGGATAACAATGTACATACGGTGTCTCAAGACGAGTGGTTTTTGTTGAAGCCAGGAATGCATGTGGAGTTTCAGACGGATTTGCAAGCACCTGTTCGATATCAGATCATCTTATTTTCCTGTGTGGCGCTTACCCGGAGTCGCAATGCTTGGTATACCGAGCCGTTTGATGTTCCTGTGACGGGCAAACTTAATGTTCCTTCCAATACACGCGATATTCAGGAGATGATGGATACCCTGGTGAGTGGAAAGTACTCCATCACGAGTCTGGAAAAGACACGCAGGAAACATCTTTTGCATCAGTTGTTGATTCAGTTAATGATGCACGTGAAAGAAGCAACTCCCCCTGTAGCAGGGATGGATTTGGCACTTGAGTATATGACGCATCAGTATACGGAAGACATTCGAATTGATCAGATGGCCCGCATGGCAGGGCTTAGTGTGAATCATTTTATAAGAACATTCAAACGGCAATTAAATATGACCCCGAATGAATATATACTGAAACTACGTATGGCAAAGGCCAAGCGACTGTTATTTTCTTCAGATAAAATCAAGGAAATTGCGGAGCAAGTGGGTTATAAGGACGAGCACTATTTCAGCAGAGTTTTCAAGAAAAACGAAGGAATCGCCCCAACGTTGTATATGAAAAATAAAGTGAATCGCATTGCCACCTTGTATTACGGGTTGGACGATTATGTGATAACGCTCGGTTTGAGGCCAGTATCCGCTTTATCCTATGGTCAGAGGGTGGCTCGTCATATTGCCATACCTGCGCTTCAAGCACACAGTCATCAGGGACTTATCCTGGATAGCTTCAATCAGAACTATGATGATTTGAGGCGAGTCCAACCGGACCTGATCATTACAAGTGATCGTTTGGAGCCAAATGACTCCCTGCATCGTATTGCGCCTACCACCATGCTGGAGCACACCAACCATTTTGGCGAGAGGCTTCTGTATATGGCGGATATTATGGGCCGCACCGAGCAGGCTGTACAGTGGATAGAACAACATGCTGAACTGAGCCGGGTTCTTCGAGGGCGCATTCAATCGAGGTGGGGGAAACAGAGTGCCATGTTCATCCGGGTGACTTCTCATTTCTACCGAATGTATGGATTGAATAATCAGACAGGGGCCCTGTTGTATGATGATCTGGGATTTTATTTGCCTCGTGATTTTCCGGAACAACAGTGGGCTGTAGAGAGTAAAGTTCGCGATTTGCATTTATACGACGCGGATCATGTGTTTGTAATGGTCGATCCCACAGAAGAGGCACGTGCTCAACTGAGGCAATTGCAGCAATCCAGCGCATGGTTGGCATTAAAGGCTGTTCAAGTAGGCCATGTATATAATGCAGGAGATATTTTCTTCAAAACGCTGGGTCCAACCGGACGCATGTGGGCCATGCGATATGTGGCAGAGCAACTTGGGGTTACCTTACGGTGATATTGTGCAAGAGAAGAGAGTGGAATAATCCATGGTAAGCCTGTACGCTTTTCCCTACTATAGTGATAATGATTATTATTATTAAAGAGTAGAGGGGATTCACTACAAATGGTAAGACAGAGAGCAGCAACGATGATACTGTTGGCCCTGCTTGTGCTTGTTCTGACGGCATGTAGCAAGGCATCAGAAGTAACGGAAGCAACGCCTCCGCAACAGGATACACCTGTGGAAGAGAGTGGTACGCAAACGATTGAGCATCTTAAAGGAAAAGCGGTTGTACCGCAAAAGATAGATCGTATGGTGGTATTATCTGCTGCTTACATCGATCACATGTTGACGATTGGTGAGAAACCAGCAGGCGTTAATGTAGAAGTTCGTTACGGAGGAGATTATTTGCCTTACCTTGCAGATCAGCTTGCCGGCGTTGCAACGGTAGGGTCGGCAGATAGTCCTAACCTGGAGGCTATCCTTCAGATTGATCCGGATGTCATCGTTGTTGAGAGTCGAACTGCGGAGAGTACGTATGAACAGTTGGAGAAAATCGCTCCGACGATTGTACTTGGTACTGAATGGCTGGATTATGCAGATGATACAACTTATTGGACACAGGATCTGTTGACCATTGCCGGGATGTACAACAAAGTGGATCTGGCAAAAGAAAAGATAGCCGAGGTAGAGCAGCAGACGCAGCAACTAAAGGCGAAGATCGAACAACTGGATCAAAAAAAGCTGGCTTATCTGCGTGTAAGAGAGAAGACCTTGCAGATTTACGCGGCAAAAGGACATCCAACCAACACACTTTTGTATCATGATCTTGGATTTGTGCCAACGACTGTGACACCTGCCGAACAACGTGAGGACCTGTCCATGGAGAAAATTGCAGATGTGGATGCTGATTTCGTAGTTCTGGAGATTGACCCGAATGCCGATGAGTATTTAAACAACATCAATGCAAGCTCACTCTGGAAGGGAGTACCGGCTGTTGGTGCAGATCAGGTCTATACGACAGATTCGTTCTGGTTGTTTAAGGGCTGGGGAGCAATTGGGCGAAGCGAGATTATCAACGAAGTTGAAGACATGATTAATAGATGAGACGTTATCTAAGACATGATTTTTCAGAGATGTCTGAAGCATTACAGCAATTTTTTGTGACGACGATTCGAGTGGACTGCGATGATTCCAAGTATCCTATTCGTGTGAAGGATGTGCTGAATGATGAGAAACGAAACTCGATATTGCATGAACAGGCTGTGCAGCAAGGGCTTCAACTGGGCGGCAAAGGAAGTGTGGCCGTCGGTACACTTTTTGCCAAACGTTACTCCGTATTTGTTATGTCCGTAATCTCAGCATTCAGTCTATACGATACTATACTTAGCATTGCAGACGATGATGTGCGGTTTGAATTGAATGGAGCAGGTGGCATGCGATATGAGACTCGGCTGAAGAGCTCCTTTCTGGAGGGTGGAGATCCTGTTCAGCGCAGATCAGAGAGCGGCTTGCTCAAGAAGAGAATGCTGTTACATCTGGAACCTGTTCTGCGAGCAGTAGCCGTTAGTACAGGAGCGAGCGATAAGGTCATGTGGTCTCTGGTTGCCCATAATGTGCAACAATTGTATGCACGAATGATCAATGATCGGAGCATTTGGAAGACAGATGAACGGCTTGAACAGATCAAGGAAGATCAAAGCATATGGCTTGACAAACAACAAAATGAAAATGCATTTTCATTTGCCTTCGAGCTGCATCGCTTTGATCATCCCAAGTGGCAGGGACCGCCGTTCCTGATACGCCGATATTGTTGTTTGGCATATCAGGTTGGGAGCGGCAGTCACGCACATGGATATTGTAATAGTTGTCCGAAGCTGGATTCGGAATCCCGATTGCGCAAACTTCTCCATCAGTGAACAGACACTCTTGTAATGCATGGTACGAAACTGTTTCAGACAATCCATGTTCTCTTCGGTTTCCAGTGGGTAGAATCTATGATCGACAAGCTACACCTGCAGCGGCTTGAGCCAGCGTCTGCGGGTTTGTTGGCTTTGTACAAGGTCAAGATACCTTTGCATTGAGGGATAGTATTCGTTATACTTCAAGCTATTGATCAATTAATCACTAACTATTGGAGGGCGGATTATCATGGCTAAGGAAACAGTAGCGTCAGTTAACCGGCGAAATGATATTATCTCTGCAGCAATTGACGTCTTCGCGGAAATTGGCTATTATCGTGCGACTACAGCCCAGGTGGCTGAACGGGCACAGATCTCGCAGCCGTATATATTTCGTTTTTTCAAAACAAAAGAAGCTTTATTATTAACTGCAATTGAGGTCTCATGGACACGGGTGATTGATTCGTTTCGAATTGTGGTGGAGACGGCGACGCCAGATCAGTTAGAGAATGATCTCATAGAAGCCTATGATAAGATTCTGGAATCGCACAAGAGCGAAATCTTGCTTCAGATGCAGGCGCAAACGATCCGGGAGGAAGTCATTCGTCAGGCCATGCAAAAAGGCATTAGTGATGTACGAAGTATGGTACTGGAAGCTTTCACCGTTGCAGGAATGGCTGAACCGCTGAAAAGAACCATGATTTTTCTGGCAATCGGGATGTTGTGTAATGTATCTAATGCACTGGATATGCCGGAGCTGAAGGAACGATAGAGGGGGAGGGAAAGTCCCTTTTTGAATTTTAGTTATTGATCAATCACTAATTATGGTTTATATTGTTTTCAGGTAAGTAATTGATCAATAACTAAATGGGTGAGAGAGGTCGATCTACGATGAAAAGAGCTATTGTGATTGGAGCGACAGGTGGAACAGGTGCAGCAATTACGGAAGAATTAATTAAAAGGGGTATTGTTACAATTGCATTTGGGCGATCCCGTCAAAAACTGGAGCAACTTGCGGTAAAGTTGGGATCACCGGATCACCTGCAAATTGCAGTGGGAGATGCATTTCGGTCGGATGATATTATCGCTGTTTCCCAAGAAACGGATGTCATGTTTCATTGTGCGAATGTCCCTTATAACGAGATGGAGAGCAGGCTGATTCCGCTCGGCGAATCTGTGATGGCGGCGGCAGAACACTTGGGTCTGAATGTGGTGGTAATAGACGGAATCTACCCCTATGGCAGAAGACAAATGAAGGAAGTAACCGAAGAACATCCGAAACAGCCACATACCCGCAAAGGCAAGACACGACTTGCCTATGAACAGATGTTATTCAGCACAAGATGGAGCAGAGCTCAGGTGATGATTGTTCGCTTGCCAGACTATTATGGCCCAACGGCCAATCAGGCTTCCTATCTGGGTTCAACCCTTGAAGCGATAGCAAAAGGCAAGATGGCTTTTTTTATCGGGAATATGAAGGTGCCAAGAGAGTATATTTATTTACCGGATGCTGCGGTCATGGTGGTGGAGCTGGCAAGCAGAGAGATGACGTATGGACAGAATTGGAACATTCCTGGATCGGGGATCATCTCGGGTCATGACATCGTGCGATTGGCACAGAAGGCTGCTGGAAGAAGCAAACCTGTGATGGCGTTAGGAAGAGTGGGATTGTCTTTGATTGGACTAGGTGTACCCGTTATGAAAGAAATTGTAGAAATGTTATATCTGACCGAGGAACCCCTGATCTTGAGTAGACAGAAGTATGTGGAACGGATTGGCCCAGTTGTGGCAACATCTTTTGAAGAAGGAATTAAGTTGACGATTAAGGAGTTGGAGTTGCGGGGGGAGTAGAGGGGAATATATTTTTTTGAAGAAAAGTAATTGATTGATCACTAACTTTGAAGGTTTCATAGGTATATTGAATAGGGGGCGCACAAAGCTAGTCCCGGGCATAGAGTGTACTATTGTAAAATGCGGGGATTTGACGTGGTGTACAAGGAGGGGGGATTTTCTTGTGAGCGGTATGTCCAAAAGGAAACGCAAAATTTCCTCAATCAGTACAGGTAAACGGAAAGCAAAAAAAGCAAAAAAACACTCTATCCCAAAGAAGAAGAGTAAGTCTTGTAAGAAAAGCAGACGTAAATGCAAAAAAAAGAAAAGTCACAGGATTCCTTTCCTTCGCGGCCCACGGGGTTATCGGGGAATGAGAGGATATACCGGAGCAACAGGTGCTACTGGGTTAACCGGAGACCCTGGGTATCCCGGCATATGCGGAGCAACCTATTTAACAGGACGGACCGGATTAACTGGAACCACGGGAAGTACCGGAATAACTGGAGTCACAGGTGTGACTGGAACTACAGGATCTACAGGTCAGACCGGTCCAACGGGTGAAGCGGGAGCAACTGGATCTACAGGAAGCACAGGAGTTACAGGTGCGACTGGGACTGGATCGACTGGAGTCACAGGAACAACCGGCGCAACTGGAAATACCGGATTTGGTGTTACAGGCATGACCGGGGCTACAGGAAATACAGGTATAACCGGCTTTACGGGCAGCACCGGAGTTACAGGTCCAACTGGAGTTGCAGGATTAGCTGGGGCTACCGGGTTCACTGGAGCAACTGGTCCAACTGGAATTGGTGTGATGGGACTAACAGGATCTACTGGTGAAACAGGATTTACTGGAGCAACGGGCTTAACAGGACCGACTGGAGTAACCGGTATTACTGGATTCACAGGGATTACGGGCGTGACTGGAGTGGCGGGAATTACCGGTTCGACTGGTGTGACGGGACCAATCGGGGCTACTGGATCAACGGGTACCATAGGAGTCACTGGCGCAACTGGAATTACAGGTGTTACAGGGACAACCGGCCCATCTGGATCTACTGGATCAACAGGCATAACCGGTACTACAGGAGCTATGGGTCCGGCTGGTGTAACGGGACCGACAGGGACTACAGGCGAAACTGGGATTACAGGTACGACCGGCTCAACCGGTGAGACTGGTTTGACTGGATCTACTGGAGAAACAGGTATCACCGGAGTTACAGGCGCTACAGGATTTACTGGGGCGATAGGAGCAACGGGAAGTACTGGTCCAACTGGAAATACTGGCATAACCGGCACGACAGGGATAACAGGTGCGATCGGCGCAACTGGTGCCACTGGGGGGATTGGGTCTTCGGGAGTTACTGGAATTACGGGTGTAACCGGATCTACTGGAAGTACTGGTGAGACGGGGCTAACAGGGGTCACAGGTACGACTGGTCTAACGGGACCCACCGGGTTCACTGGTGAAACAGGACCAACAGGTACAACCGGATTGACTGGCGTTACTGGAATTGCGGGCACAACAGGAACGACTGGAGTGACCGGTGCAACAGGTATTACTGGATTTACAGGTAGCACAGGTGCGATCGGAGCAACTGGTGCCACTGGCACAACCGGAGTCACAGGTACGACTGGTGTGACAGGACTCACTGGGGATATAGGAGTAACGGGAAATACCGGTGCCACTGGAGAGACGGGTCTAACAGGGATCACCGGCACGACAGGTGAGACAGGACCGACCGGCGCTACTGGAGAAATAGGAATTACAGGTACGACAGGTACAACCGGAGTTACAGGTGCTACAGGATCTACTGGGGCAATAGGGGCAACGGGAAGTACAGGTACAACCGGCGTTACTGGCATAACCGGCAATACTGGTGTAACAGGAGCCACAGGAATTACTGGTGCAACTGGAATTACTGGAGATACCGGTCCAACAGGGGTCACAGGACCGACAGGTGTGACGGGATCAACTGGCGCAACTGGAGAAACGGGGATTTCAGGTGCAACCGGGGTTAGTGGCACAACAGGAATTACCGGAGCTACCGGAATTACGGGTGCTACAGGAAACACCGGGACGACAGGTGTAACTGGAGAAACAGGGTTCACAGGATTAACGGGAGTTACCGGTCCAACAGGAACGACAGGGTTAACAGGGGTAACCGGAATCACCGGTGAGACCGGAGCCACAGGGATTACAGGTACAACTGGACTAACTGGCTTTACTGGAACCACGGGTATCACAGGCGTGACCGGAGCTACCGGACTGACTGGTGTCACTGGGGAAACGGGTCTAACAGGATTCACAGGCACGACAGGAGCGACGGGACCGACTGGGGTGACTGGAGCAACTGGAGCAACCGGAATTACAGGTATCTCGGGAGTGACTGGCGTAACCGGAACGACGGGAATTACGGGAGCGACCGGGGCCACTGGTGTCACTGGAGAGACGGGTCTAACAGGAGGTACAGGTGCAACTGGTATTACAGGTCCTACGGGTACGACGGGAACAACTGGTGTTACAGGTGCAACCGGAGTTAGTGGCACAACAGGAATTGCTGGTGTAACTGGCGCGACAGGACTCACCGGGGCTACTGGTTCAACTGGTAATACGGGAGCTACTGGCATAACCGGGGTCACTGGCGAAACAGGGCCAACCGGTTCGACTGGCTTAACTGGCGTTACGGGTACAATTGGTGTGACCGGAGCAACAGGCCTCACTGGAGAGACCGGAGCTACAGGTCTGACGGGAAATACAGGAGCAACCGGAGTTAGTGGCTCAACAGGAATTACTGGAGCTGCCGGAAGTACGGGTGCTACAGGAAACACCGGAACGACGGGGATTACGGGTACCACCGGAGCTACTGGCGTCACTGGAGAGACGGGTCTAACAGGAGGTACAGGTGCAACTGGTATTACAGGTCCTACGGGTGCGACTGGAGAAACAGGAAGTACCGGTGCCACAGGAGTAACCGGCGCAACCGGAACAATTGGTATAACCGGTCCGACAGGCACTACTGGACTAACAGGGATTACTGGTGAAACAGGACCAACAGGTACGATTGGGGCAACGGGTATCACGGGAGTTAGTGGTGTAACAGGAACCACAGGAATTACTGGTGCAACCGGAACTACTGGAGCTACAGGTCCAACAGGAGTGACAGGTACGACTGGAGCAACGGGAAGTACGGGTACTACGGGAGCTACTGGTGTAGCTGGCATAACTGGCATCACAGGGGAAACAGGTCTAACAGGAATCACTGGTCCAACTGGTGTTACGGGATTAACTGGAGCCACGGGCATTACAGGAGAGACTGGTGTAACAGGCGTTACCGGCACGACAGGTACAACAGGACCAACCGGAGCCACTGGTGCGACTGGCATAACCGGAGTCACAGGTACGACTGGAGTTACAGGAGCAACGGGGAGTACGGGTTCCACAGGAATAACTGGCGTAACCGGGCCGACTGGTGCTACTGGAATTACTGGTCAAACTGGTGTGACAGGATCAACCGGAGTTACTGGCGTTACGGGAGTAACTGGACTTACTGGCTTCACTGGTGAGACGGGTGTAACCGGGATCACAGGTGCGACTGGACCGACTGGTGCTACTGGGATCACTGGGGTAACCGGAGTTACAGGTATCACTGGATCGACCGGAGTAACAGGAAGTACGGGTCCCACCGGAGTTACCGGCATCACGGGAACGACAGGTAGTACAGGACCGACTGGTGCTACTGGAATTACTGGGGTAACTGGATTTACAGGTGTTACAGGGGAAACCGGTCCAACGGGTATTACTGGTGAAACAGGAATAACCGGCACGACCGGCGTAACTGGCATTACGGGTGTGACTGGAGCTACTGGAATTACAGGCGCCACCGGCACAACTGGCCAAACTGGTGAGACGGGTCTAACAGGGGTCACAGGTACGACTGGTGTGACGGGACCCACCGGGGCTACTGGAGCAACAGGAACCACGGGCATTACAGGAGAGACTGGTGTAACAGGCGCAACCGGTACGACAGGTGTATCGGGACCCACCGGAGCCACTGGCATAACCGGCATAACCGGAACTACGGGTATCACAGGTGTGACTGGAACAACCGGAGCTACTGGCGTAACGGGCACAACTGGCATCACAGGGGAAACAGGTCTGACAGGAATCACTGGTCCAACTGGAGTTACCGGATTAACTGGAGCAACAGGAAACACGGGCATTACAGGAGAAACGGGTGTAACAGGCGTTACAGGTACGACAGGTGTAACGGGACCAACCGGTACGACTGGTGTGTCAGGTCTGACTGGGGTAACAGGAGCATCGGGGAGTACGGGTATCACAGGAATCACTGGCGCCACCGGGACGACCGGTATTACGGGATTTACGGGCAGTACCGGTGCGACGGGAGCAACTGGTGGCACTGGGGAGACGGGACCCACTGGTTCCACAGGACCAACAGGCACGACTGGTTTAACTGGAGTTACGGGTACAACCGGTGCGACCGGAGCCACTGGGGAAACAGGTATAACAGGGGGTGCAGGAACGACTGGGGCAACCGGATCTACGGGAGTTACTGGAGTAACCGGCACGACAGGTACAACCGGAGTCACAGGTACGACTGGTGCTACAGGGGCCACCGGTCCAACGGGTATTACTGGTGAAACAGGACCAACCGGCACGACCGGCGTAACTGGCATTACGGGTGTGACTGGAGCTACTGGAATTACAGGTGCCACCGGCACAACTGGCCAAACTGGTGAGACGGGTCTAACAGGGGTTACAGGTACGACTGGTGTGACGGGACCCACCGGGGCTACTGGAACTACGGGAACTACGGGACTTACTGGCGTAACCGGCACAACTGGCCAAACTGGTGAGACGGGTTTAACAGGCGTAACCGGCACGACAGGTGTAACGGGACCGACCGGCGCGACCGGAGCAGCTGGGGCTACAGGGCTCACAGGTGTATCAGGAGCCACAGGCACAACAGGAATTACGGGTATCACGGGTGTAACAGGAGCCACCGGAAGTACTGGTTCAGCAGGAGTTACAGGTATAACTGGCGCGACCGGAGCAACTGGAGAAACAGGAATAACGGGAGCTACTGGTTCTACAGGTGCAACTGGGGTCACTGGGGTTGCCGGAGCTACTGGAACTACTGGGGTTACAGGCATCACAGGTCCAACCGGCCCGACTGGACCAACTGGTGCTAACGGACTTACAGGAGCTACCGGCATAACTGGTGTAACTAGTGCAACCGGAGCTACGGGAGCTACGGGAGCAACAGGAATTACAGGAACAACAGGTGCCACGGGATTGACAGGAGCCACTGGACCAACCGGCCCCAATTTTGCAACACAAGGGTTCTCGGCCTTCCTGGCTACACTTTCGACAGCAACGAGCGCACAGTTAACCAACTGGACGACAACGAGTCCTTATTACGGTAATGCCAACTTCAATGCAACAACAGGAAATTATACGGTCCCGGTGACAGGGAGATATTCCATTGTGGCCACGATCAATTATGCAACGACCGCAGCGATCGCCCTATCACTGGGTGCTGGAGTTAACCCAGCCTTTCTAGTCCAGAGGACATCACCGACAGTTACAACGCTAGTTAGTGGTTTATTGCCCGTACTCAATATTGCAGTTACACTACTAACACTGCGGGCAGTGCTGGGAAGCGGTGCAGTTACTTTGGCGGTAGAAGTGGCATTGAATGCGGGAGATGTGATTGGACTGTTCTATGCTGCAAACGGGCTGACGATTACGTTGAATCTGGGCAGTGGTGCTACAAATGGCATTGTGTGGTCTGTGCATGAGATCACCTAAAAACTTCTTAACGGATTGCGCCTATGGACAAATTCGTAAAGTTGTAATAAGTTAGTTTGAAGATATTCGAAATATCTTCGGAAATTGGACTAACAAGTGAGGTGGATTACATGATTCCTATTTTGGGACGCATCAATGAATTAAGTCGAAAACAACGCAGCAGCGTGGGCTTGACAAAAGCAGAAAAAAGCGAGCAGCAGGAGCTTAGAAAACAATATTTGCAGGCTATTCGAGGTCAGGTACTGACAACCATGCTGGCAGTATCCGTTATGGACCCACTGGGGCATGATGTGACCCCTGAGAAATTAACCAATGAAAAATTGCAGCGCCGTGAACAAGCCGGCCAATAGCATTCCTTTAATAAGACAGACCAAGGTTACATCTTGGTCTGTCTTTTTTTTCTGCAAATCATTCGTTCAGCACGAACTGCATCAAAAATCTAGTTCGGATTTCGTGCGAATTAACAAGCATGTTAGATATTTTTAGTGTTGATGACAATAAAGCTACCGCGAACTTCAAATGATCTCTGATAACTCATATAATAACGCTAATATATTTCAGAAAAACAAACAAAAAGCACAATAACTCTCAATATAACTGACAAAAAACTCACATTAAATAATTAATGAAAGACTAGTTCATATATGTATCTCGAAAGGGTTGATGAATCATGAGTCTGGAGGCTTTGAATGAACGTGTGAAGAAAGATCTAGCTTATTTGTCATTTGGTGGCGCGAATTGGGTGCGTCCAAGAGAACATGCGGATGGTCATGTCTATGATGTTGTCATTGTGGGCGGAGGCCAGAGTGGATTAGGGGCGGCATTTGGACTTCTTCGTGAACGGATCTCCAATATTGTAGTCATTGACGAGAATACATCGGGGCTTGAGGGACCTTGGGAGACATATGCGCGTATGGTTACTTTGCGTACACCCAAGCATCTGACTTCCATCGATCTGGGGATCCCCTCGTTAACCTTTCGCTCATGGTGGGAAGCACAGGTTGGGCCCGAAGGTTGGGAAGAGGTAGACAAGATCCCGCGTGGAGACTGGATGAATTATTTGCGCTGGTATCGGGAAGTATTGAAGCTGCCTGTGCTTAATGAGGTGAAATTGACACTGGTTGAGCCAATAGAGGACGGAATACATCGACTTCATGTGAACAATGCAGGAACTCAGATGGATGTTATACTTGCTCGCAAAGTAGTGTTTGCTACGGGAATACAAGGGGGCGGAGAGTGGCATGTACCTTCCATGATTGCGGATAGATTACCTCGGGATCGGTATGCCCATACATCGGAAGCGATTGATTTTGATCGGTTAAAAGGTAAAAGGGTTGCTGTACTTGGCGGCGGCGCTTCTGCATTCGATAATGCGAGCTATGCGCTTGCCACTGGTGTGGCAGAAGCTCATGTATTTGTGCGGCGGGAACAACTGCCTAGTGTTAATCCCATTCGTCAGATGGAACAATCCGGTATGATTGAGCGATACCATGCTCTTCCGGTTGCTGATAAATATGAAGTGATCTCTCATTTCTTCAAATTCAATCAACCGCCAACCAACGATACGTTTAATCGTGCGGCAGCTTGGCCAGGATTCGAACTACATTTGAACTCGCCTTGGCTGAGTGTAGAAGCGACGGACCAAGGCGCGATTGTGCGCACGGCAAAGGGAGCATTTACGTTTGATTTTCTAATTATTAGCACAGGTCTTCTCAGTGATCCGGCACTCCGTCCTGAGCTGAGGCTTGTGGAGCCATACATCGCGCGCTGGGAGGACTGTTATGAGGCTCCGCCAGAGCATCGCAATGCATTGCTGGACGCACATCCTTACCTGAGTTCCGGGTTTGCAATGACAAGCAGGAGTGAACAGGGTGAGAAGCAGTTGCATGGACTGTTTGTATTCAATTACTCTGCACTTGCCAGCTGTGGTCTGTCGGCATCGGCAATATCGGGAACCAAGAGCGCGGTGCCGAAACTAGTCTCTGCCATAGCGGATCAGTTGTTCCTCGATGATCGGGAGGTTATTTTGCAACAATTCTATGCATATGAAGAACAGGAATTTACGGCTACGTGGGTGAAAAGTGGTGCCCTCGCTGAGTAATCGCACTCTATAATATTGTGAACGTGTGGCATCTGTTGCTGCACGTTTTTTTGTTTTTCATATGATGAAGGTTACACTTGCCTTTAATTTGTTGTAAAATGTCGGTTGGAACATGTTAAAGGCAGGGATAATAGATGAATGAAATGAACTATGAACAATTTAGAGCCCATTTGAAGAAAGCGTCACGTAAACGAAATGTACCTTTGATTAAGATCGTTGCATTTCAAGAGAAATACATGAAGATTGAAGAAGTTCAATTTTACGATGTGGAACAAAATCATATGAGTGTTCAGGCCTGCAATACGTTGTGGATGCATCTGGAGAATAAATCTTTCCGTAATATGGTGTCCCAACATTTGCAGTTTTATAGAGACATGGAGAACCTGGGTCGGCATTCTTTTGAGAATCTGATCAAAGAACTATATGATACGTCTGTTCCTGTGCTGCTCGATTACAACCCCGCTCATTATTACACCTCGGGGCAGCTCGCTGAAATTTTGGCCATGGATGAGGAGAGGCTGATTGAACAATTGGAGATGGGCCGCTTCAAGGGGGCTTTTATTAATGAAGATGGAAAATGGCTTAAACCCAAACCGGATGCAATGTTTGTAGATTCATAAACGTCATAAAGTTCCCATGATAAGCAAAATCCTGCAACGCCGCGCATCAAGCGCTGGAGGCTGCAGGATTTTTAATGGAGACACGAAGGGCAAGGAATTGCAACTTTAAGAACATGAAGTAAGTCAGGTTACCACCATTCGATAAAATAGGGACTAAAATATCAGATGTGCGTTCAGGCGTCAGAGAAAGGGACAATTGGACAAGGAAATAAGTCGAAAGATGCGTGTTTTTGAATGTTTTTAAATTATTTTGAATGAAAGTGGTTGTTTTTTGAGTGGATTATGATACTATAGAAGCAGTTGGAGGAATGAAGATGCTGACTGAAGAACGATATGCTGCAATTATAGAGCGCTTACATTTACAGGGAATTGTGAAGTTACAAGAGCTTGTTGATGTGTTGGGTGCTTCTGAATCAACGATTAGGCGTGATTTGATTGATTTGGAGAGTCGTCAGATGCTCAAACGCATCCACGGCGGTGCCGCACTGGTGAATGAAAAAACGCTGGAACCGGGCATGGAAGAAAAAACGTTCAAAAACATTCAACAAAAAACGACGATTGCCCGTTTGGCTGCACAGGAGATCGAAAATGGCGAATGCATCTATTTGGATGCAGGAACGACAACGTTAGCCATGATTCCTTTTATTGAAGCTAAGGACGTAACGGTTGTTACCAACGGACTTTCACATGTTGAAGCTTTGGTAAGCAAACGTATTCGCAGTTATTTGCTTGGAGGTATGATGAAAATTCATACAAAAGCAGTCATTGGCAGTATCGCATTACAGAACATGGATAATTTCCGTTTTGATAAATGTTTTCTTGGAAGCAACGGAGTTGATCCCGAAATGGGGTATACAACACCGGATCCAGAGGAAGCCTTGATTAAAAGGCGTGCACATCAATTGTCGGGAAAATCTTATGTGCTGGCTGATTCCAGCAAAATAGGGGAAATTACTTTTGCCAAATTGTTTGATTTGGAGGAGGCCGATTTGATTACCGAGCAGATGCCAGAACACTGGCGGCCTGGAATCGCCCAGAAAACTAAAATAATTGAGGGATAACGATGATATATACGATAACACTTAACCCGTCCATTGATTACATCGTGGAAATTGATGAGCTGAAGCTTGGCGGATTGAATCGAATGAATCGGGATTTGAAGCTCCCTGGCGGCAAAGGCATTAATGTCTCTCGCATACTGAATCAACTTGGAGCAGATAACACGGCCATCGGTTTCCTTGGTGGATTTACTGGACGTTTCATTAATGACAAGTTGCAAGAAGATAACATTCGGACAGACTTTGTCACGATTGCAGACGATACTCGCATTAACATCAAGCTGAAGCATGGAGAAGAGACAGAGATTAATGGTCTTGGACCTGCAATAAGTGCAGAAGAGGCAGAGCAGTTGCTTCACAAATTGTCTTCGTTGGAAAAAGGAGATATTGTCATTCTCTCCGGAAGTGTACCGCCTTCACTTGGAACGGATTTTTATGATCGTCTCATTAAAGTCTGCAAGCAAACGGGTGCCGAATTTGTGATTGATACAACTGGCCCTGCGTTAATGGAAGCTCTTGAACATGCACCATTGCTGGTGAAGCCAAATCATCATGAACTGGCTGAACTGTTCGGTGTAACGATTGATACTCGTGAGGAACTGGTGTTATACGGGCGTAAGTTGCTGGAAGCCGGTGCCAAACATGTGTTGATCTCCATGGCAGGTGAGGGTGCATTATTCATTACCAAAGCGGAAGTTCATCATGCGAATGTGCCAAAAGGCATTGTGAAAAACTCGGTTGGTGCCGGTGACTCCATGATTGGCGGATTCGTAGGTACCTATGTACAGAGCGGAGATTTGCTGGAAGCTTTCCGCACAGGGGTTGCATCTGGAAGCGCGACTGCGTTCTCGGATGATCTGGCAACACGTGAATTGATTGATGAATTGCGCAATCAAGTAACCATTACGACAATCTAGTCTAAATGCCATATAAAAGGTTTTCATTGTAATTGTAATGTAGTGAGGCCTGCATATGCAGGCCGACTGAACTTAAGGGAGTGTACCAAGATGAGAATAACAGACTTGATGATCCAGGAAACGATGATCATGGACCTGCAAGCCACAACCAAAGATGAGGCTATTGATGAACTAATTGCAAGCCTGAACCGAAGCGGACGAATTAATGATCCGGTCCTGTTCAAGGAAATGATCTATAAAAGAGAAGCTGAGTCCAGCACGGGGATTGGTGGCGGAATTGCAATGCCACATGCCAAAACAACAGCGGTGAACGAACCAACAGTTGTATTTGCCAAAAGTAGAAAAGGGCTTGATTTTGAAGCGTTGGATGATCAGCCAGCTCATGTGTTCTTCATGATTGCAGCTCCAGAAGGCGCAGGTAATACCCATCTGCGTACGCTTGCAGCTCTTTCCAGGTTGTTGATTGATAGCGATTTCATCTCACAATTGATGAGTACAGATACACCTGCCGAAGTTAGTGCATTGTTTGATGCCAAACAGGCAGAAGCAGCGGAGAAGGAAGCAGCCAAAGAAAAAGCAAAAGCTGAAAAAGCAGCAAATGTCGCATCCACTTCTACTACTGGTCAGCAACAGAATACCTCTGGTGTGATTGTAGGTAATGCAAATTCGGAAGATTTTGTTGTTGCGGTTACAGCCTGTCCAACTGGTATAGCGCATACGTTTATGGCTGAAGATGCACTTAAAAAGAAAGCTCAGGAAATGGGCATCAATATTCGCGTAGAGACAAACGGCTCTGAAGGAGCGCAGAATGTTCTGACTGCTGATGAGATCGCTCGGGCTAAAGGGGTTATCGTTGCCGCAGACAAAAATGTGGAGATGGCACGTTTCGATGGCAAACCGGTATTGCAAAGACCGGTGAGTGATGGAATCCGTAAATCCGAAGAGCTGATTCGCAAGGCCGTTAACGGTGATGCACCGATCTATCGCAGCCAAGGCGGAAATGCCAAAGAAGAGGGCGCAAGCGGTGGCAAAATCAGTGTAGGTAGCAAAATCTATAAAGATCTGATGAATGGTATCTCGCATATGCTGCCATTCGTTGTAGGTGGCGGTATCCTGCTAGCAATCTCCTTCTTGTTCGAACAGCTTGCTAGCCCTGAGAATCCGATTGTGCAACTGCTTCAAACGATCGGTGGCGGAACAGGTGCATTCCACTTCCTGATTCCGGTACTTGCCGGATTTATCGCGATGAGCATTGGTGATCGCCCGGCCCTGATGCCTGGTATGGTCGGTGGATTGATGGCGGTTAACTCAAACGCCGGTTTCCTTGGTGGTTTGGCTGCCGGTTTCCTGGCGGGTTATGTAGTTATTGGTCTCCGTAAGTTGTTCAAAGGATTGCCAAAAGCGATTGATGGCTTGAAACCAATCTTGCTGTATCCGGTATTTGGTTTGCTGATCGTGGGTGCCATCAGTTTCTATGTCTTTGATCCAATCTTTGGTTCCCTGAACACATGGCTTGTAGATGCACTTGGTAACTTGGGTACAGGTAATGCGGTATTGTTGGGCTTGTTGCTTGGCGGTATGATGTCCATCGATATGGGTGGACCGTTCAACAAAGCGGCTTATACGTTCGCTATCGGCGTATTCACATCCAGTGGTAACACAGACGGTGCATGGATGGCAGCGGTTATGGCAGGCGGTATGGTGCCTCCTCTGGCGATTGCACTTGCAACAACGTTCTTCAAATCCAAATTCACGGAGCAAGAACGTAAATCCGGCCTGACTAACTATGTACTTGGATTCTCTTTCATTACAGAAGGTGCAATTCCATTTGCTGCGGCTGATCCATTGCGTGTATTAACTTCTTGTATTCTGGGTTCCGCTGTTGCTGGCGGATTGACACAACTGTGGAGCATTAATGTACCAGCTCCGCACGGCGGGATCTTTGTTGCAGCACTGGCGAACCACGCACTATTGTTCCTGCTCGCTGTTGCGATTGGTTCTGTGATCTCCGGTCTGATTCTGGGACTGTGGAAGAAGTCACCAACGCTTGTGAAGTAACAAATATAAGAAACATCTCCTGGGTGAAACTCACTTGGGGGATGTTTTTTATTTCAGCTTTTTCGTCAGGTAGTGGAAAGTTGCCTCCGGATTTGTGTAAAATGCTTATTTAGATTTTACATTCATGTGTGGTAAACTAAATATAATTATATTTTGAAACTATGTTTCGTCTAATGAAACTTATGCAGGAGGAATTGGAATGTCTGATGTAATTAAAAGTCAGGTGCAGAAGCAGTTTGCGAAAAATGCAGGAAAGTACGTGACGAGTGCGGGGCATGCCAAAGGTGAGGATCTCGCGTTGCTCGTGGCTTCATCTCAAGCCACTCCGGATATGAACGTGCTGGATATCGCCACAGGGGGAGGGCATGTTGCTAATGCTTTGGCTCCACTTGTTCAGCGGGTGACAGCCCTCGATCTAACGGAGGAAATGCTTCAGGCAGCTGAAGCATTTATCCAGGGGAATGGACACGGTAATGTAGATTTTGTAGCCGGAGATGCAGAGAAGCTGCCGTTTGATGATGATATCTTTGACCTTGTAACCTGCCGAATCGCTGCTCACCATTTTCCGGACGTTTCTTCGTTTGTTCATGAGGCATTACGAGTTATGAAGCCCGGTGGAAGGTTGTTATTCATTGACAACGTGGCACCTGAACGTGATGAGAATGACCAGTTTTACAATGAAGTGGAGAAGTGCCGAGATGCAAGCCATGTTCGAGCATGGCGCAAGACGGAATGGATTCATATGCTGGAGTATGCGGGCTTCCGAATGGAAACGATGGTTTCCTTCCAGAAGCGCTTTAAGTTTGAAGAGTGGTGTAACCGTGCAGCACTGCCGGAACGGGAGAGAAGGGAACTTGAAGCGAGCATGTTGAGCGCACCATCCATCATCAGAAAATTTTTTAATTTTGAAGTGACAACGAACGGGAAGCTCGACAGCTTCCAAGGAGAAAGTGTGTATATCCAAGCGATTAAACCAACTCATGTCTGATTAGGTAAAACAAATGATTTAGCTGAGCAGTTTATGAAAGGGTTAATGGATGAATGTCGATAAAATAAAACAAGCAGAGTACCTTGAACAGGTAGATCTGCTTGTTTTATTTTGCATATTTATAATCAAAGCAACGGTTCAGGGTTTTAGTATAACTTTGGTGCACTCGTCTTCATGATCGTTGAAAATGCGATACGCATCGCTTGCATTCTCCAGTGAAATTCGATGGGAGATGATCTCCGTTGGATCAAATTCACCAGCAGTGATTTTGCGGAACAATTCAGGCATGTAATGTATAACAGGAGCTTGTCCCATTTTAAGATTGATATTGCGTTCAAACAGGTTGCCTAACGGAAACATGTTGTAGGAAGAGCCGTATACACCCGTAAGTTGGAGTGTACCGAATTTGCGGATTGCTTTCATGCCGATTTCGATCGCACTCAGTGAACCGCCATGAAGTTTTAGCTTCTGTCCGATCTCCTCCAGCGTGGTTTTTTTACCATCCATACCTACACAGTCGATAACAACGTCGGTTCCGCCTTGTGTAATCTCACGAATGTGCTCACCCATATCATCGTAATCTTCGAAATTAAAGATCTCTGCGTCATTCAAACGTTTGGCTTTCTCCAGTCGATAGGGCAGGCGATCCACAGCAATAACTCGTTTGGCACCTTTCATCCAGGCGAACTTCTGCGTCATCAGTCCAATGGGTCCACTACCGAGTACAGTGACCGTATCTCCCGGTTTAACCCCGGCATTCTCGACGCTCCAGTAAGCCGTTGGAAGAACATCGGACAGGAACAATAAGGCTTCATCTTCCAGTTCACAGGATTCCGGAATCACAAACGGAGTGAAGTTCCCGAAGGGAACACGCAATAATTCTGCCTGACCTCCGGGGTGATTTCCGTAGCGTTCGGTGAACCCAAAATAACCACCTGTATGAATATCCGGATTGCCATTGGAATTATCGCACTGGCTCTCCATGTCATGATTGCAATAGAAGCATTCACCACAAGCGATGTTAAAAGGCAGGACCACACGGTCCCCCTTCTTCACACGTGTCACTTCCGGACCTACTTCTTCCACAATGCCCATCGGTTCATGACCGATAACATAATCTTTGGCAGCAGGCAGAGCTCCCTGATAAATATGCAAATCGGATCCACATATAGCTGTGGAAGTAATACGAACGATAATGTCATCCTTCTGTTGCAGTTGGGGATCTTCAACCTCTTTGACTTGAATGTCCTTTATTCCCTGAAACGTAACGGCTCTCATCTTTCATATTCCTCCTTATATAGTGGGATTCTCTGACAATTACCCCATTTCAGCATAAATGATAGATATACATATTAAATTAAACGACAGGCCATTTTACTTTACGCAAGGCATCGAGTAACTCGGGCGGCGCATTCAGATTGTCACGGACCAGATCCCGCGGGGTTAACGCCATCCACTGATTCAGCGATACATCCTCGAATCGATCACTTCGGAATATCTCCAAAAACCATAAAGTGTCTGTGCCGGTATTCTGTATATAGTGTCCCATAGCGACAGGAACATATCCGACATCTCCAGCCCGATAATCAAAGGTACGAGCAATGCCATTGCCTCCAAACACTGTCATTCTTCCTTGTCCTGTCAGATAATATTGCCATTCATCCGCATTGGGATGCCAGTGCAGCTCACGCATGGCGCCAGGTCGAATCTCAACGAGGGCGGCTGCAACGGTAGTTGAGATGGGGAAGTTGGTGGAATCGACAATCCGTACACTTCCGCCAGGTGTAATAAGCGGTTCTTGGGCCAGCAATCGGTGTTTGAATGTGAGAGGAACGGTACCGTATGGGGATTGAACTTCCTGGCTCTCGATGGAACCCGGGACAGTATCTTGGAAAATGTACACCTGTTCCTTCGGCATCGACTGAAAAGCGGATTCGGGTACGCCGAAATTGACAGACAATACCTCTGGTGGTGTGTGTGCAAACCAATCGGATATGGATAACGTATTCAGATCGGAGAAGGACCCGTCATCAAACACAAGCAGAAATTCACAACCGTCCTCCAGTCCTTGAATGGAATGGGGAAGACCTTTGGGGAAAAACCAGAGATCGCCAGGCCCGACATCGGCAATAAAATTACGTCCATTCTGATCTACAGAGGTGATTCTTGCCGTTCCCCAGATCATATAGGCCCATTCGGATTGCTGATGCCAATGCAACTCCCGTACACCTCCGGGTGTCAGGCTCATGTTCACACCAGCCAGTGTAGTGGCAATAGGGAGATCCCGTACGGTGATCTCACGTGACCAACCCCCATGGTTCAATTGCATATGGGTATCGGAAAAAGACATTCTCAGATTGGGCAATAACCCATTATCGGTTGCTGGAGGTACCAGCATATCGGGGTTCTGTCTATCTCTCATAACATCTCTGGGTCCCAAATCAGGTCCACCGGCGCCATCACTGCGAATGGGTTGCGGGATAAGCATTGGTTTCTCGTTTGGTTGTTGTCCTTTGGTCATTAAGTAATCCCTCCAGATTCAGTAACATGTCACACGCGACATTGTATCGTTATGTTTACACCTATGAATCAGGGCCTGGATAATATGAGGGACAAACGAAAAATAAAGACGTGACCGCATGCGGTCACGTCTTTATACGGATGTGAGAAAGTCGAAAAATCCATGAATCCGGTTATCGAATCAAATGAAGGCAGAATTCCAGATCGAATTGAAGATGATCTTCAATGAGGAAAGGCACTAATAATATAGTGCCCAACATCCATCATGGTTAAGATGGGTTGGTTGTGGGCTTTCCAGACTTCGTTGTACGAAAACGCTGCTCATAAATCTCGTTTACCCGGTGGAGAACAGCAGGGCCTTGCTCTGTAAAACGAAGTGCTGTCGCTTTATTTTTCACCAGAAATGTACCGGATTCATGTCTGGTGGGTGATAAAGCCGCACTGTAGAGTAATGAAGCGCCATGACTTGGATGGGGAAAGAACCATTTCATAATGGGTTTGATATAGAAGGGCAGGCCGGATGTTTTGTTGCCCCTTAGCGTATTATTTCCACCGGGATCTACGCTTAGCAGTTGTATGCCATTCGCTTTGGCAGACTTGGCAACCTCACGTGTCCACAGAGATAGAGCGAGCTTCGAGACAGCATAGGGACCAAACAGCTTTTTGAATTCAGCTGGACGTTCCAGGATGTTTAGATCAAATTGTTTGACCATACTGAACGCGGTGGTGGAAGTATTGACGACTGTTTTCATCTGTCCTTTGAGCAATAGCTCCACTAATTCCATGTAGATGATGTAAGGGACTACCGTCTGAAGTTCAAAGTGCAGTTCATGCCCCTGATCAGAGAAACGAAGCTCCGAAGCGCTGCCACCCGCATTGTTAAACAAGACATCGATCGAATCGGTATCGGATTTAATCTGATCCAGTGCAGTTCTCAGACTGTCGTAGTTGGTCAGATTAGCCTGAACCCAACGAAGCTCTCCTGAACGTAAGGCGTTCTGAATATCGGTATCCTCGGCTGGGAAAGCAGAACGGTTGAGGCCGATTACCTGCCATCCTTCAGCCAGTAACTTGCGTGTCAGTTCAAGACCAATTCCTGACGTTGAACCTGTGATGAGAGCGGTGCGAACCTGATTTTGTATATTCATATATACCTCCAGATAGAATGGGATTACAGAACGAATCTGTATGCTGCGCTCATTCTATAACTTGGAGTCGACTCCAAGTCAAGAGGTGTTGGGATTGAATGGATCATGCTTGACTTGGAGTCAGCTCCAAGTTGTAATATGGAGAGAAATGAATGTGGAGGAGGCCCATATGATGAGCGAGAAAGAAGTATTCTCCATTAAAGAAACGTCAGAACAGGCCGGATTATCGGAAGATACAATTCGTTATTATGAGAAGATTGGGTTGCTTCCCCGAGCGGAACGCAAAGCCAATCGCCATCGGGTATATCGCTCGGAGGATATCCATACGATGAAGTTGATCACTTGCCTGAAAAAAACAGGAATGTCTCTGGAGGAAATGAAGCCTTATTTACAAATGTCCATGGATTCCGATCTCGCAGATTTCCCGGATGAACGGGAGATGCTGGTGAATCACCGAAAGAAAGTTGAAGCACAGATTGCTTCGCTACAGCAAGTCGTTGATTTTATCGATGAGAAGTTGGAGAAACGAAGTATGTATCCTGATGAATGTCCTATTACCAGGGAGAACCAGTTGTCTGTTTTTGAAAAACAGAACATATTCTCTTGATGGCGCTGCTGCCTATTTAAAACTGAAAACCCACGTCATGATGACGCGGGTCTTTTTGTTGTTTCTAGTTTTAAATATCGAGTGTATGACGAAGTCGTTTGATATCGCTTTTGGGAGGGAGACCATACATGCGGGCATACTCCCGGCTGAATTGAGACGGACTTTCATAGCCAACCTGGAACGCAGCGTCTGCGGCATCGGTTGAACCTGCAAGCAGCATTCGCCGGGCTTCATGCAATCGAATTTGTTTCTGGAATTGCAAAGGGCTCATGGCGGTAATGGCTTTGAAATGATGATGTAATGAGGAAGAACTCATGTTGATCATGGCAGCAAGTTGCTCAATCCGAAGTGGCTTGGCGTAATCGGATTGGATGACTTCGATCACCTCGGCGATGTGCTGTGCATGACTGTCCTGAATCGCAAACTGCTTGATGGAATGTCCATGTTCATCCTGAATAATACGATATAGAATCTCGCGGATAAACATAGGGGCAAGGACGGGAATGTCTTCAGGTGTATCCAGCAGCCGAACCAATCGGATCACAGCTTCAAGAAGGGAAGGTTTGGTTGAGCTAACAAACAGTCCTCTTCGTGTTGAATGGTCAGGTTTGGGTTGTGCAGAAGGCGTATCCTGAATCAGATCGAAAATCTGTCCTGAATCAAAATCGAGTCGAATACATAGATAGGGATGTTTGATTGTAGCCTTTACAACCTGCCCTGAAATAGGCAAGTTTACGGAAGCTACCAAGTATTGTGACAAGTCGTAGGTGTAGCTCTCGCGGCCGAGTATAACTAATTTGGAACCTTGGGCGACAATGCAGAGGGCAGGCTGATGAACGGAATATATGGGTTGTGAGATCTCGGAGGCACGGATTAAGGCAAGGGATGGAATTGCTGTTGTATGTATCCCATCATTTGGGGTGAAATGCTCAATAAGTTGAGCCAATTGTTGCTGCTGCTCCGTGATGCCCGTATCCGTTTCATTTATTTTGATAAGCATGAATTGCAGCCCCCTTGTAAACCACTATTACTATTATTTTAAAACGCGCTGGAGGAATAGGCAAGAATATTGCGGGATTTTTCTATCGTACAACGACTGATCCTCTACATAATGGAGATAAGCAACGGAATCTTTTGAAGCAGAGAGGAGTGAGAAACGATGGGACGCAATTCAATGGGTGACCAACAGGAACCAAAACACCCGTATGTGGGGATGTGGGTCACGAAGGATGGATATATCAGACACGAACTTCTTCCTTGCGGTAGATATGATGAAGCGAGAGGAGATCGGCAAAGTGCATATCAGGGTCGCTACGTTGTTCATGGGAAACATATAGAATACGTGGATGATACAGGATTTACAGCGGATGGAGACTTCAGGAACGGCGTTTTGTATCATGCAGGCATGGTTTTGTATAGAGAAAATGTACAATAACAACCAAATAAGGAGCGATTTAATATGTCCAATGTAAAAGGGAAAGTTGTTGTCATTACCGGTGCGAGTAGTGGAATTGGTGAGTCAACAGCTCGATTGCTTGCACAGCATGGAGCACACGTAGTTATTGGAGCTAGACGTATGGAACGTTTGGAGGCATTGGCCTCCTCGATTCGTATGGAAGGCGGATCGGTGGAGTATCATTCGCTGGATGTTACCAGATTGGAAGAGATGCATACGATCGTTGACCTCGCTCAAACTCGCTATGGACGTGTCGATGTTATTTTAAATAACGCTGGAGTCATGCCGCTATCTCCCCTTGAATCGTTAAAAGTAGATGAGTGGAATCGCATGATAGATGTTAACATTCGTGGTGTTCTGCATGGCATTGCGGCTGGACTACCCGTCATGAAAAAGCAGGGTTTCGGCCAGTTTATTAACATCGCCTCTATTGGAGCCTATGCCGTGTCACCAACGGCAGCGGTGTATTGTGCAACCAAATACGCGGTCCGCGCCATCTCGGAGGGGTTGCGACAGGAAGTAGGCGGAGACATCCGTGTAACCCTTGTATCACCGGGCGTGACGGAATCGGAACTCGCGGATACGATTTCTGATGAAGAAGCACGTGATCTCATGAAAGAGTATCGGCGCATATCCATTCCCGCCTCGGCGATTGCGCAAAGTATCTTGTATGCCATTAGCCAGCCGGCAGAGGTGGACGTAAATGAGATTGTAGTGAGACCGACAGCAAGCATGGCTTAAGGTTGGATCCTCTTTTGGTATATAATAGGTTCAATTGATACGAAAAGAGGAATAGTGCAGTGACATTACAACAACTAAAATATGTGATCGAAGTTGCCACGCGCGGTTCCATGAATGAAGCAGCCAAGAGGTTGTTTATCTCGCAACCCAGCCTTTCGAATGCCATTCGGGATCTGGAGCAGGAGTTGCGAATTACTATTTTTGAACGTACCAATAAGGGGATATCTCTGTCTAAAGAAGGCGTTGAGTTTCTGAGTTATGCACGTCAGGTGGTAGAACAAGCTGAACTGCTGGAGAATCGTTATCTGAACGCCAAGCCATCCCCTCAGCACTTCTCCGTATCGACGCAGCATTATGCGTTTGCAGTAAATGCCTTTGTTCGTCTGGTACAGCAGTATGGTCAGGATGAATACGAGTTGGCGCTTCGGGAGACAAAGACCTACGAGATTATTCAGGACGTGAAAAGCCTGCGGAGTGAAATTGGCATCCTGTATTTGAATGAGTTCAATGCCAAGGTAATTAACAAATTGTTAAAAGATGCGGGATTGGTTTTCACGAGTTTGTTCATAGCCAAGCCCCATATCTTTATCAGTGTGAAGAACCCGCTGGCGAAGCAGGAGTCGGTTGCAATCGAGCAACTGCAGGATTATCCGTACTTGTCATTTGATCAGGGGGAGTACAATTCCTTTCATTTTTCCGAAGAAATCCTAAGTACGTTATCTCACCCCAAAAGCATACAGGTTAATGACCGCGCAACATTGTTTAACCTGTTGATTGGTCTGAATGGTTATACGATCTCTACGGGTGTACTTAGCGCTGATCTGAACGGAAACGAGATAATTCCTGTACCGCTGGAATGTGAGGAATCGATTAATGTAGGGTGGATAAGCCACAAAAGTACTTCTCTCTCTAATCTGGGTGTCGCATATGTCCAGGCTCTGCATGAGGCCATAGGGTCTTAGTGGTGTTGTATGGTTCATCAAAAGGCCGTTTCCGAATGATCGGAACGGTCTTTTTGTTGTACTACGATCTTTCAAGTATAGGGTGGTATGTTGTCATCCCGTGTAATAGAATGAAGGTATATGTCGAATAGGTGTGAAAGCACGAAGGGAGAACGGTTAGTGAGAGTTCTGTATCGAAATAAAAGTGAACAGCATGAGCTGACGGTATATGATACCAAAAAGCTTTATGGAGAGAAGGGCCGGTTTCGTGTATTAGAATTCTCCAACGCAGCTGTGCAGGGAGCCATGGATTTGGATGAGCCTAACCGGATGGTGTTGGAGTATCCGAGAGCGATGGTGCATCTAATGGAACGGAATGATCCTGAGTTTGATACCGTATTTGTGGTGGGACATGGTATTGGCACATTGCCAACCTACTTGTCTGATCGTCAGGTAAAGGTAGCTGAGCTTGACGCAGAGGTCGTGGAGTTGAGCCAAACCTTTTTTGGATATGAGGGAAGTCCTGTGCTCATTGGGGATGGTCGTGAATTATTAGGCAAGGAACCCGCTGCGACATATGATTATATTATTATTGATGCCTTTACGGCAACGGGTACACCCGAGCAGTTTATATCCAGTGATTTTTTTGCCATGGTCAAGGACAAGCTGGACTCGGACGGAGCTGTGATCCTTAATGTGTTTGGGCGTGCGGGCAACGATCGGCTTGTCAATGCGATCTATACGACACTTCAGGCACAGTTTGTCTATACACGTGCATTCGCATTACCTACAGAAACAGCGGATGAAGTTCAAAATCGCATTTTAATGGGTAGTCATCACCCGATCGAATTTCAGGTTCGTCAGATGGCAGGGTTTGTTGAACAAGAGCCAGAAGAAGGATATATCATTGTCGATTAGGGCGATCCTGAACAGTGATTCTTCCAGGGAAAGTAAAATGTCATTAAATCGTCAATCTTACGATGTAATTGTTAAGATTTCTCAAATTCTTTATTTGATCTTAACAACTTTCGTATAAGATAGAAGGAATATGCCTTTTCATGAAAATCCGGGGGAAGTAAACGATGATTGCACAGATCAAGAGATCTAGATTACGAAGAAAAATAAAAAACATCAAGAAGATCAGCCTCACGGCTTTACTCGGCGGGTTGGTCACTATTTCAGTTATAATGACATTGACCCTCATGGTCATCTCATCTTATACATCTCAGAAACAGTCACTCATTGATAACACCCTTTCGCTAAACTATGCCAGCGCTGTGCAAATGAGCCAAACGCTGGATTCGCTTTTTTATTCCATGCAGGAGAGCTTGAAATATGCAGCCAATTATTTCCCGGATATGGATCAGTCCAATACAAAAGAATTGAATTCCACATTGGATTTGGTTCGCAATAGCAGTAATTTTTTTAATTCCGTTTCCTTGGTAGATAAAGCGGGAGTAATCAGGTCTACCTCACCCTACTCACAGGCTAGTGTAGGTCACCATGTTAGTTCCCATGCAGCAAAAGAAGCGGTTAAATTGAGGACTTCGTATATCTCCGAAGCGTACCAGACACCCAGAACGAAACGCAGAATTGTATTTGTCAGTGAACCGATCTTTGATTCGGCAGGGGAGTACCAAGGAACAATCGGTGGAAATATCTTTCTGCAGGAAAATAATATATTGAGTCTGTCTTTTGGCAGTCAGCTCAAGACAAGTAATGGTTCCTACTTTTTTATTGTGGATAAGAAGGGCACTTTGTTATTTCACCCAAACACCAACCGAATTGGTGAAAATGTCAGTAAAAATGAAGTGGTGCAAAAGCTGCTAGTAAACAAGCACGGTAAAGAACAATACAAAAATCTGGCAGGTGTGGATTCGCTTGCAGGTTATTACAAAGTTCCATCAACAGACTGGGGTGTCGTAATCGTGTCTCCAACCCAAACGGTGTACGATCAGTTGAATCATCATATCCGTATGTTGTTGCTGTACACCTCAGTTCCTTTCCTGATCCTGACCCTTATTGTGGTTCGGGTTGCACGCAAGCTGGCCAGTCCTTTTGCTATGCTGGCTGATTTGGTGAATCAGGTCGATAAGGGACAAGTGGATCTACCGGTGATGAAACCTCACTGGAATAGAGAGGCAGACCTTCTAACAAGAGCAGTTGTTGGCGCATTGGCGAACTTTAGGAAACAGACAAACCAGCTTGTCTATGATGCCAGAACAGATGTTTTAACAGGTATGAACAATCGCAGAACCTTCGAAGAAGTTATTCAGGAATGGATTCAGGATGAGGCGCCATTCTCCATTATTGTTCTGGATATCGACCGCTTCAAGTCCATTAATGATACATTCGGTCATCATGCTGGGGATGAAGTGTTGAAACACATTGCCAATATCATTCAATTGTCTGTTCGACCAGAAGATGTCTGCGCACGGTTTGGTGGAGAGGAATTTGTAGTCTTGTTAAGAAATTCCGAGTCTAACGTAGCTTTTGAGATTGCTGAACGTATCCGAATAACGGTCGAAGAAAGCGTATTGCCTATAGATCGTTCCGTCACCATCTCGGCTGGAATTGCTGAATATCCGAAACACTCCACAACATCCACAGAACTGTTTCACTTGGCGGATAATGCACTGTATCAAGCGAAGGAAGAGGGGCGTAACCGTACGGTTACGATCCAAACGGTTATTAAATAAGCAAGCAAAGAAGCTGTTCCCTAAAAACTAGGAACAGCTTCTTTTGTGTTTTATACCTCTTGTGAGGATCTGGCCAGAACCTCATTTGTATACGTTTCTCCCCAATCTCGCATGCTGAAGATGATCGGCCGTAACGTTTCACCAAATGGTGTGAGGGAATACTCCACTTTAGGTGGGATCTGGGGGTATATTTCACGATGAACAATTCCGCTGCCTTCCAACTCTCGAAGTTGCAGGGTGAGCATACGCTGGGTAATGTCAGGAAACAATTTTCGGATCTCGTTAAATCTCAAAGGACCGGAGAATAAATGATACAAAATGGCACCTTTCCATTTGCCTCCGATCACGCTGAGGGTAACTTCTACGGAACAGCCGTATGGCGCGGGACATGGCTTGGTCGCGTCCTTTTTCATTATAAGTACACCTCCACTTTAGGGTGATTTTCTATGGTATCTATTTGGGTGGTTACATTACATAAAGTACGTATAGTTCATGAAAGAGCATATCACTTATGATGAAGATTATAAACCCTAATTATAGTCGAAGGCAGATGTGTTGATGTCTATAATAAAAAAAAAGAGCCCCGGTTTCGTCTTGCGAAACATTGAGGCTCCATGTGATGAATTTTGTACATTATATCAGGGCATCGAGGGAATATGCACCGGCTCCAGCGAGAGCAACACCAAGTAATGATCCGATCATCACAAGGTTATATTCGAATCCTCCGTTCAGATTCCATAGACCTTTATCGGCATGCACCTTGGCTATGGCTACAATCATCGGAAGAATGAGCAGAACGGCACCAACGATAATCCATAGACCGACTCCAAACAGGAACCCACCGATCAGTTCAGCAAGTCCGGCACACACTGCCAAGGGTCTAGCGGGTTTCAGGCCAATCGCTCCGAAGAATTCAGCCGTCCCTGATATACCCTCGCCTCCAAACCAGCCAAACAGTTTCTTACATGCATGTCCAATCATAATGAAACCAATCACGAGACGAATGATAAGTAGACCTGTGTCCAACATGAGATTAGTTCCTCTTCTCTGGATGTATAAAATATGATGATGAGCGTATTTACGCTACTTTAGTGATGATAGAATGGAGTCACATAGAGCCATCGTTGTAATATTATCCTTGGCGCTGGAATATGGGACGGTCTGATTCTGGCAACACTTGATGAAGTGCACCATTTCACCAACAAACCCGCGTAGATAAAGATCGCGATAAGCTCCTGACATGGGAGATCCGGAAGGTGTATATACAGTATCTTGCTCCTCGAGAGATTTCCAGGGAAGGTTGGTCGAGCTTCGGGATTGATGAACAGTAAGTGTGTTGATTTCTTCAGCTGACGCAAATCCGTTGTCAAAGGTGACGAGTACACTTTCACTCTCCCGTGACCAAGCGCTCATGCCGGTAAAATAAGCGCTGCCTACTACGTTATTCTCAAACACAAGGGAAATGCTTTGATTAATGTGTTCCCCATCTTTCACGGTTGTGCCTGTAACCCGTATTACTTCTCCGAATAAGTAACGCATCAGATCGACCATATGTATGGCAGCGAGCTTCATGAACTGTTCCTCATCCTTGCAAAATGGGGTACTGTCTACAGCGAATTTCATCTGGAATGAACGTACCTTACCTAGCGAACCACTATCAATGAGCTCCCTCAGCTTCATGTATACGGGAGCATAACGTTTCATAAAACCGACCATGACAATGACGCCAGCCTGCTCGGCAGTTTCTGCTACAGCGGCGGCTTCCGCTGCATTCCATCCGAGCGGCTTATCCACGTATACATTCTTACCAGCCCGAATGCATTCAAGGACAAGAGCGGTCTGATCTACAGGCTGTGCGACCACAACGACACCGTCACAAGTTTCCTGCTGTAACATAAGCCCAGCGTTATCATACGCTTTTCCGTTGCTGCCAAATCGCAGCAGAGCTGCTTCAGAGCGTTCCATACTGCGTGTGGCAATGGCCTGGATCTGCGCTCCGGCTTCAACAACAGAAGGGTAAATATTTGTGGATGCATGAAACCCGGCACCGATAAAGCACAGATGGGTTGTTTTCAAGGTGGATCTCTCCTTCATTTTTGCATTCGTATGGATGGTATATTTGTTTAATGCTACGATAGGGTGTTTGAAGTTGAGAAAAAAGGACATATGTCCTATTCTTGAATGAATAAAAAAGAAGTTGCATTTTTATTTTGGAGCATGTATACTCTGAATTACGGTAAAACAAGGAATTGCTTCACCGGAACGCTTTTCATCGATGGATGAGGAGATACATATTATGCGGTCGTGGCGGAATTGGCAGACGCGCACGGTTCAGGTCCGTGTGGGCTAACCCCCCGTGGAGGTTCGAGTCCTCTCGACCGCATCTAACAAAAAAAGGTTCGTGAGTTGCTCTAGGGCAATTCACGAACCTTTTTTTATTTTGTGGATCATTCGTGTGAAGCCTACATTTTGCTACCGGCTTGCTAATGCTAATGTTGCCGCTGGCGCAGAATGACTGCCATGATGATTCCGGCAATGGCTCCTGCAATACCAAATAGCGTAACACTGGCAACCACTTCAACCGACTGGAGACGAAACAAAAAAGCGATACCACTGCCAAAAGTGGTTCCAGCGAGAAATCCGAGCGAAATTCCTAATTCTTTGGTTAATTTCATTGCTTCACCTACTTGGAAATGTGAGATATGGATTTGCAAATATTGGGTACAGGCAGTAAAGTGTGATCAGGAAAATCATCACATTTTATTTCCTTTTTTATCTTGTGGTTTTAACCCGTTAATTATGCATGATATCTCATATGGGAGGGTAAGAGCGAATGAATATGAACGAACGAATTGCAGCATGGAATGAGGAAGCACAACAGTGTGCTTGCGGTCATCAACACCGGGTGGTGGATATGCTGATTCATCTGGAAGCTGGGGCCATTCAGAGGTTACCGGGTTATTTGTCTGAGCAAGGATATCGTCAGGTGACGGTTGTTTATGATCGACATACGTTTCTGGCCGCTGGATCTGATGTGCTGAGCAGTATTCGGGAAGCGGGAATGGATGTGGATGAGATCGCTCTACCGGAGAAACGTACGGGTGATATCATTGCGGATGAAGCAGCTATTGTACAGGTCATGTTGGGTGTGAAACTGGAAAGTCAGGCTGTAATTGCGGTGGGTTCAGGTACCATTCATGATCTAGTGAGATTTGTTTGTTCCAAAATGAACAAGCCCTTTCTGTCGATACCGACAGCGGCTTCAGTGGATGGGTTTACCTCTGCGGGTGCACCCTTAATTGTAAGCGGCGTCAAACAAACATTTCAGGCTGTTCCGCCGGAGGCTATCTTTGCCGACCTGGATATTCTGGAGCAAGCTCCCCAAGTGATGACAGCTGCCGGATTCGGAGATATGCTTGGTAAATATACTTCACTTGCAGACTGGATTATTTCTCGTGAACTGGGCGGAGAACCGTTCTGTCCAGTTGCTTATCGGATGACAGAAGAAGCGTTGAATACCTGCATAGATCATGTACAAGCTATTGCGGAGGGGCGAGCAGAGGGAGTAGCTGTATTAATGGATGCATTAATTGTTTCCGGTATCTCCATGCTGATCATTGACCATTCCCGTCCGGCATCCGGAGGTGAGCATCATCTGTCTCACATCTTGGAGATGGATCTGATGCAAGCGGGAGAAAGACCGGTTTTGCATGGTGCCAAAGTTGGCGTAGCTTGTGCATTACTTACGGTAAAATATAAAGAACTTGCACAGACATCGGGTGAACCGGTGTTTGGGATATATGACCAATTGCCGGAGGCTTCTCAGCTCATCGCATGGTTGGAACAAGTAGGTGGACCTGTGACTACTGAGCAACTCGGTGTAACCCCGGAGATGGTGGAACATGCGTTCAACACAGCGCATACGCTTCGTCCTCGATATACGGGGTTGAGATATATCAATGAAGTGTTGAACACGAAGTTAGGATGACCTTTTAGTGAGAATGGTCATGATGAAATGCATAAACTTAGCTTGTAGCGGGCTGTGATGGCTCTCCTTGGGAGCAAAAGGCGAAAAAGGGTAGGTTACCTGACACTTCTGATGGAATAGCCAGAACAGTGCTTCAAGTCCGAGAGAGAAGGTATGCATTTCATTTTAAAAAGGCTCTGGCCTCCTAAGAGGAGGTCAGAGCCTTTTGGCTGTTCGCTTATTTAGTTGTTGCGACGATCTTTCAAGATGACATCTGCGAACAAAATAGTTTTCGGGATACGGAAAAATTGCTCCGCTTGTTCCTGAAACGCAGCAGAAGGCAGTGTTCCCTGATGCAGCCATTTGCGGAAAGTGCCGGGATGAACCCCGATCCAGTGGCTGACATCTGTCACCGACAAATCATGGACCATACACAAGCCTGTCAAAATACGGTTACTAACCGGAGAACGGGTCACCGTACGCTTCATGAAGCGGGATGACTCGGGTTGACATATGACAGGGCTATTACGCACAACTTCTTCATTGAAGAGAATATGACGCGGGTAGCCGAGTAATTGGCAAGTCTTGTCCAAATTGGTACTGCCGGGTATCCGTCCTTCATATACCCACGCACTGACACTGCGTGAAGAGATGGAGAGGTCTTCAGCAAGCTGGGACAATTTGATATCATTGGCCATCAGCACGGCAAGAAGAACCCGATTGCGGATTTGACAGCGTGTCGGTTTTCGGAATCGTTTAACACGGACGCCTTTTCCCAAGTATTTACGGTTGATCAGAGACCACGCCTGGATGGAATGTTGTTCTGGTTGATTAGGCATATTTCCTCCGATTTTTTTTAACCAAATACTACAATAAACAACGGGGTACTTTCAAGTGCCGGGTTTACCGGTTATAAATGCGTCAATGCGTCAATTCATGATAAAGAGGGAACTACGAACTAGACCATGCGCAATTCACATCCTAGTATATTCCTAGATTACAATGTTTCACTAAAAATGAGGGGAGAAATTGAACAGGAATAAAAATAATATAGTTCTAATTACTTATTATTAGGTCTAAAGAACTTTTATCTGTTTTTTGTTGATATGATGCGGTTTATTTCCCTGAATTCCCCAAAAGCATGTGATTTTCGTTCTTCTGTTATGAAGAGGATGTGCACAAATCTGAAATGATAAATCCGCATGTTCAGCATGACATGTGACCTGTCAAATCTCTTACTTTTACATATATTGTATGATACTCAAGTGTAAGGGAGAGGTGAGGGACGTGAATCTATCTGTGAATACCTTTGCTGCCATCTCGGGAGCATTTGTTACGTTTGCTTTTGGCGGATGGGATCAGTTACTGAGCCTGCTCGCGGTCGCGATGGCTGTGGATTATATAACAGGTTTGGCAGCGGCGGTAAGAACAGGTACCGGGTTGAATAGCAACATTGGATTCTGGGGGATTGCTCGCAAAGGGCTCATGCTGACCGTTGTTTTGCTTGCTCATCGAATTGATCTGATCATGGGAACCGATTTTATCAAAGGCGGAGCTATTTATTTCTATCTGGTGAATGAACTCATTTCAATTACCGAGAATTATGCCAAAATCGGTCTTCCATTGCCTGCAAAGCTCAGACAGGCCATTGCAGTGTTGAAGAAACAGGAAGATCAGGAGTATCTGATGAATCGTGAATGGGCCAAACCGCAGCAAACTCCAGACAACATCAAGCAGCAGGCTGAAACAGGACAAACTTTGGAGGATGACTCAGCAAAACAGACGGAGGATGGATCGCAAAAGAAATCCGAATCGAAAGGAAACGGTTCGGATTAGTTTTTCTTATCAAGAGAACGTTTCCAAGTATCCTTTCGTAATAGAGAACGTTATGATATATTTTGGATACATGAAAATTCATTCATTTCTACTATTATATTAAACGAGGTGCTTGCCCAGATGATAAAACATATTGTCCTGTTCAAAATGAAAGATCGCTCAGCAGAAAGTATTGAAGCTGCAGCCCAGGTGCTTCGCAATCTGGAAGGTAAAATTGATGTTCTGGTTTCACTTGAAATTGGGATTGATGTGCTTCGCTCGGAGAGATCGTTCGACATTTCACTCACGGCGGAGTTTGCGTCACTGGAAGATCTTCAGGCGTATCAGGTACACCCGCTTCATCAGGAAGTTATCAAGTACATGAACGAAGTCAGAGAACAGTCAATTGCAGTGGACTACGAAATCTGATCTGTCATTTAAACTACGTTGAGATAAAGGGGACTCTGCATGAGCGATTTAAGAGACGTTATGGAATTTCTATATATTTTTGTTGTGTTTCTAATCGCTTGTCCTGTGATGGTATTCTGGCTTAAGCGAAGAGGGAAACGGAACCGATAACTCACTGAACGGGAAGTGAACGAATGTATTATGTGAACAGAGAACAGATTGCCCGCCGGCTTGCTGCTGTACCGGAAGTAGCTGAAGGACTTCGTGGGGCAGCAGAGGCTTGGGATGGCGGTCTCATGCTGGGGATGGTACAGGAACGTTGTCTTCACCTGGCGATCGAAATTGTTACCGATGTGGGAAGTTATCTGATAGACGGCTTCATCATGAGAGATGCGAGCAGTTATGATGATATTATTCAGATTAATTATGAAGAAAAGGTTTTTGATCATTCGACCTATGAGATATTGCGTCAGCTTGTCACGTTACGCAAACCACTGGTGCAGGATTATTACAGTTGGGAGCGGTCTGAGCTTCATCCGCTTAGCGTAGAGTTGCCGAGTATACTTGAACATTTTACTACTCAGGTTAGCGCCTACGTGGAAACAGAACTTGGTCCTTTCAATACGGCACAGGCCGAGGGACAGCGTAAGGAATGAGGGAAATCGCATGACAAATGAATCAAAAGAATTTAATGAAGTAAATACTGAAAGTAACGAAACGAATGAAACACCTTCCGGATTCCATCCGGTGTATATGGTTGAACTCTTGTTCCGGGAACGTCCAGAGGTGGATCGCCTGCGTTTGCAGGAATCGATGATTCGTCATACAGGACAAGTCCGACTGGATGTGAAACAAGGGAGTGGAGAGCAAGAGCATGAGATGCTTGTCTTCTATCATCTGGACCATAAGGTATCCTTCCAGGAAGGAAATATCCCTGCGCAGACCTGTATGCTCCCTGTGAATAAAATTGCAGATCGTGCACGCTTTGGCGGGGCTCTGCAGCAAGCATGGCATTGGCCGGAAGTGGGACAAGTTGTAGAAGCTTCACGTTACTCCATCCGGATACATGATATGTTCACGGCTGCTATGCCTCGTAAACAGCGCTTGGAGCTGTTTCAGAAGACTGTACTGGCAATCATGGAGAGTGTCACCTGTGACGCGCTGTATTGGTATGGCAGTGATAAGCTGGTTGAACCGGAAGCATATACGCAAGCTCAGGAACGTGAGGAACATCTGTATGCAGCCATGAACGTTCGAATGTATCAAGCCGGAGGTACAGAGGAACAACGCGGGTTGGTCATGGATACCGTGGGATTATCTGCGCTGGGTGTACCTGATGTCCAGTGTCACTTCGTCGGTCTTGATCCAGATACGGTGGCTCAGACCTTACTGGGTGCAGCGTATTACATATTTGATCAGGGGGATGTTCTGCAAGATGGACAGACGCTGGGTTCTTCAGGTGGACGTCGCTGGCGTTGTGAACATCAGGCGGCATTGATTGCACCGGGACGATATGTGATTGATTTGGACCCGGGGGATGAGCATGCCGCGGCTGATCTCGAGCCGGCTCGTCAGAATTGAGTTTAAGCCAAGTCATCTGCATCCATTCAAAAAGAGCGTTTAGATTATTTTTAACATCTGGAGTGTCAAGTCAAGCCTGTGCTGCTTATAATGCATCAACAGAGTAGGCATTCGCCCGGATGGCTGAGCGACAGACCGTTGCTTCTAGTCCGGTACTTAAACAATAGTAAAGGGAGAGATGTGACGTGAAGGATTCTAACAAAAGTTTGTTGTGGGGAGCTCTAATTGGCTCCGTGGTTGGCTCAGTAACGGCATTATTGCTGGCGCCGAAATCGGGACGTGAACTTCGTCAGGATATTACAGAAGGTGCTCGTCAGGTATCGGAGAAAGGTCAGGAACTGGCTGGTATCGTGGGAGAACAAAGTTCGCAGATCGTATCCAAAGTTAAAGAGACCGCAGATGTCGTGATTCAGGATATTCAATCCTGGCGCAATTGCGCTGAAGGGAAAGAAATTCGCATATCGGCAGCCATTGTTGATAACGATATCGATAAAGCAGTGGATGAACCCGGAATTGACATCGTAGCGAAGCTTCCTGCGGATGAGTCCAAGGACGACAACTAAGCAAAGCTTGATAAGCAGGCTTTCCTCTATTAGAGGAGAGCCTGCTTTGTTGCGTGTCCACACATAGATGACGTAGCGCGTGGATTTAATTTGAACCCTGCGATGAAATCGGGTAAGATGTAGGTACCTTTTTGCCGGAATGTTCATACGGTAGGAAGAAAGCTTTGAGAAACAATCGTTTTGAGAACCAATTCAATGAAGAAGGAAGCGGTGTGTTCGTGCAGCAAGCAATCGCTATATTAGACTCCGGTGTGGGGGGATTGACCGTCGCCAAGGAAGTGATGCGTCAGCTCCCGCGGGAAAAGATCATTTATTTTGGGGATACTGCCCGGACACCGTACGGACCCCGTTCGTCCGAACAAGTAAAACAATTTACGGAACAAATCGTTGATTTCTTGATCCAATTCGATCCGAAGGTTATCGTTATCGCCTGTAACACAGCAACAGCAGCCGCGCTGGAGTATATCCGTGCCAAGGTGAATGTGCCTGTCATTGGTGTTATACATCCAGGTGCGCGGGCCGCAATCACAGCGACACGTACAGGACGTATTGGTGTGATTGGTACCACGGGTACCATAGGTAGTGGGGCTTATACATCGGCACTCAAACAGTTGTCCCCCTATATTGATGTGGTCAGTCAGGCTTGTCCGGCGCTGGTGCCGTTGGTGGAACAAGGTGAATTTCGTTCCGAGCACACGACACATACGGTGGAACAATCATTGGGCGAGATTAAACAACAGCCAATCGATTGTCTTATTCTGGGTTGTACGCATTATCCCTTTCTCATGGACACGATTCAGGAAGTTATGGGGCAGGAAGTGAAGTTAATCAGTTCAGCAGATGAAACGGCACGTGAAATCAGTACGATTTTATATGATAAACGAAAGCTGGCCAGTGGGGATGAGACTCCGGTGCATCAATTTTTCTGCACGGGTGACCCGCGAATGTTCCAGAATATCACCCGTCGATGGTTGGGGGAGCAGATCTCCAAGACCCCTGTTGTCTGGCAGGTAACGCAATTATCATAGTTATACTCAAAATATGCATGAATAAGACTTTTAATTAATGTATTTTGGTTGTGGACGATCCCGGAACTGTGAAGTTCCGGGATTTTTTGTCGTCATTATGCATTAACCGGAGAGAAACATGATTCATGTCACATGACGGACAACCTGACCTGCATACATATGTTACAGACACGAAATCGGTCAGAACTGGACAGGAGAACTGTCTTTTCCTGTGGAAAGGAGAACATCATGGATCTGCAGTGGATTATCGTTCAGCGGGGAGATACATTGCCGCGAATTGCGTCAGCACATCATATGACCAAAGAGTTTCTTGCTGCACTGAACCCGGAAGTAGCTGCCCAGCCATACTTGCTGGCGGGTCAGATGCTGCGTATTGTCCCCGGGACAGGTCGCAGATACGCTGTACCACCTGGAGAAAGTGTAGGGGAGATTGCAGGCAGATTTGGTCTGGACGAAGAGGTATTGCGCCAGGCCAATCCCGAAATCACCAATGTAACCGACTGGGTTGGTCGCTGTATTCATATTCCGGCTTCGAATGGAAAAACTATTGTGAAGATTCAGGGAGAGTATGGTTATCGAGAATTAATCAGGGATATAGACAAGCTGGAGAATCAATACCCGTTTATCGAGACGGGGTCCATTGGAACAAGTGTCATGGGGAAGTCGCTGCCTTATTTGCGTATTGGGCAAGGGTCCAGACATATCCATGTTAACGCTTCCGTTCATGCTAATGAGTGGTTGACAACTGCAGTTCTGATGAAGTTTATCGAGGAGTATGCCGAGGCGTATAGTGCGCATAGGACATGGCATCAATACCAGACTGAACGCTGGATGCAAGAGACGACACTCTGGGCCGTGCCTATGGTTAATCCGGACGGGGTCGAACTGGTTCAGGAAGGTGTGGTCAATCAGCATCCACATGCACAGCAGTTGTTGGCCTGGAATGCCGACAGATCACATTTTACCCATTGGAAGGCCAACATCAGAGGGGTGGATCTAAATGATCAATTTCCAGCCCATTGGGATGAAGAGGCAGCGAGAAGAGGTGTGACCTCACCTGGCCCCAGGGATTATGCAGGGACAGCGCCATTGACAGAACCGGAGGCACAGGCCCTTGCGCAGTGGACGCAGCAACATACATTTGATGCGGTTGTATCCCTGCATAGTCAGGGACAGGAGATCTATTGGAACTACCGTGATCTGGAACCTAGAGAGAGTGGACCGTTGTCGCGTAGACTCGCCAAAGCTTCCGGCTACAAGGCGGTGAAGCTCGGTGGCAGTGATGCCGGATACAAGGACTGGTTTATTCAAGATTTTGGTAGACCGGGCTTCACGGTAGAAGTTGGATTGGGTGTTAATCCGCTTCCCGTAGAACAGTTTGATGATATTTGTATAGAAGTGGGAATGTTGCTGGCTGAACTGTTATCCAATGGACAATGAGGCAAGACCCCGAATTATGATGGTGTGAAACTTAACAGTAGATCATTCGTATAACAGGAACGGACGCTATGAGCGACGTTCCGTTTTTATTATTTTTTATAATGACATTCTACGTCATTCGTTCTGAATGTTTTTGAACGGGTAATGATGGATGTGCCGTTTCGGCGACATATATTTATTATACGGAGGGATTCAAATGAAGTGGAGAAGACTGCTATCGTTCAAACGATGGACACAAGTTTTCAAAAGGCTCCCCCGGCTGCTCCGGGCTCCGCAGATTCCTTTGGGAGAAAAGTTGTTGTTTATTATTCCGGCGCTATTATACTGGGTACTTCCTGACGTCATGCCGTTTATGCCCATCGATGATATCGGGGTCACTTTGATTCTGATGAACTGGTTTGTAAGCCGGGCAGAACGTAAATATCCTGTGCTTCAGGAGGGGACACCTTCTTAATTTGCAGCCCGATGGATCATTTTAACATTGAATTCGCATCAATGTTATTGCGAAGAGCGGTAACTTTCTTTACAATAGATGCTGTAGTTTAAGAATGCTGAAATTGTTGAAACCTGCAATTACAATATAGGAGATGAAGAGAATGAACTGCAAAATTACGCGTAATGCTGCTAAAGTATTGAAGCTTGAATTGGACAAGCCGGAGAACGAAGGAAAAAAACTGCGCGTTGTCATCACACATGCACATGGTGACCATGCTCACTACGGGCTTGATCTCGACACACCAAAAGAAAATGATACGGTTGTATCTACGGATAAAGAGATTGATGTCATTCTCGCGAATGATCAGCCTTTGTTGAACGGTGTTAAAATTGATTACCTCTACTTCCCGGAAGAGGGATTTGTTATTACGAATCCGTCCCAAGGTAATCACGGCGACCACTAAGGGCGCGAAGAAGGGGAACTCATGGCTAACGATATCCGCGTATGCGAAAAGTGTAATCATGTCCGACTGAAATCGATTGTACCCAAGTTGCAAAAAATGGCTCCAGACACGGAGATCAAGATTGGGTGCAAATCCTATTGCGGTCCTTGCGCGAAACGTGCGTTTGTCTTTATCAACGGTCGGTACATCAGTGCGCCGACAGAAGAAGAAGTGCTCGTCAAAGTCGCAAAGTTCGTGAAGTAACAGGATATAACAAGGTGAGTGGAGAAAACTGTCCACACATCAGAAAGGAGGGGCTACGTGCCTCTCCTTTTTTTTGCGTTTGGGTAGCAGTGAAAGGATGTTTTACTCCATAGCACCTTTGACCATTTCAGTAATTTGGAAGGAATCTTCTCGAATTTCAATGGCAATGACCGTATTATCCTTTTTCAGAAAATGTACATGCCCCAGTCGTTCTTCCTCCAATTCGACCCAACCTGTATCCGCTAACTTCTGAAAATAATCCATTGGTGGGTAGAGTCCTTGTTCACCCCCAATATGTTTCAGTTCATACTTAGCCCCTTTTTCAAGGTTGGGATCATCCGAATAAGTTATGTTTTCAATAAGCTTTGCATTAGTTGGAACAGGAATGTCTGGGTTCATGGATGACCCTGTATATCCTTCTATCTCATATGTTGCTGGAGCGCAGCCTTGCACCCAAATGAGGAAGGGCAACATGCAGAGTGTCAATATTATTTTCTTCAAATGAATTCCTCCTGATTCGGCATGATTATCTAATAAACGTAGCCAAATCAACTAAAGTTACGATAAAAACACAAAAGAAGAATAAGGAAGGCTTGTGTTATCCATCCTAAAGGGGTAACAGGAACATGATAATCCCAAGGAGGAATACTCATGCCGAAGCGTTATGATTCCAGTTTGCAAGCAGATACCACCGTATCTCAGGCGCAAAATGCGGTGAACAAGCTTCATTATGCTGTATCTCAGGCCATGTCTCATCCGACCGCACAGACCATTGTACAGGCGGAACGTCGTCTGGCACACACGGAGCAGGCGATGCGACAAGCAGAGCTTTCACTCGGAGGGCAAGGTGTTGAGTTGGCAGAGGAAATGTTCATCGAGGAGAAGAGAAGATTGAATTCAATCCAGAGTCAGCACGGTCAAGGGAATTTATAACGTTCCTGTCACATCAGAACCCGCAGGGCAGCAATGCTTTGCGGGTTTTTCATATCATTTGCAAAGACTCTGGGTCCATGGGTTTACTCCGACAGTATGTCGAATGGTCGCTTAAAATTCTGTGAGAAGGTTAATAGAACAAGAGCAGGCAAAATTCCATACGGGAGGTACAGAATGACAAAACATATTACAGATTGTACGATTCTGAACAACGGAGTAACGATGCCATGGCTAGGATTTGGAACATATAAAGCAAAAGGTAAGGAAGTACAACAGGCGGTTGAGACCGCTTTGGAGGTTGGATATCGCAGTATTGATACCGCGTCCATCTATGGAAATGAAGAAGAAGTGGGACAAGCTATTGCAAGCAGTGGTGTTGCCCGTAACGAACTGTTTGTGACGACCAAGCTTTGGAACGAGGATCAGGGATTTGATTCAACGTTGAGAGCATTTGAAGCTAGTCAGAAGGCACTTGGACTGAATGTAATTGATCTTTACTTAATTCACTGGCCTGGCAGAGACCAGTATAAGGAGACGTGGAGAGCATTCGAACGTCTATATAGCGAAGGAAGCATCCGTGCGATTGGTGTGAGTAACTTTCAAGTACATCATTTGCAAGATATCATAGATGAGGGCGGAACGGTGCCTGCGGTAAATCAGGTAGAGCTGCATCCGGGTCTGATCCAGCAGGAACTTCAGGATTTCTGTGGGGCGCAGGGAATTCAACTGGAGGCTTGGAGCCCGATCATGAAAGGCAAGCTGAACCAAGAGTCCACCCTCAAAGCGCTGGCCCAGAAATATGGGAAAACGCCAGCACAGATTATTCTGCGTTGGGACATTCAGAATCAGATTGTGACGATTCCGAAGTCCGTTACCCCGGAGCGTATTCGTGAGAATGCGGACATCTTTGACTTTGAATTGACACCGGATGAGTTGAGACAAATTGATGCACTGGATTCGGATAAGCGGACGGGTCCACATCCAGATCAACTGTTCTGGGATTAAGTGGGTGGCGCTAATTGAATATAAGTGTTTGATGAACTACTTGTGTTTGTTCCGGTTACGGAATCGTTCTTTTGATCGCTGTTGTCTCCAAATTTTTTTGAATCCTCTTTTCAGAGGATAAAATTCGGATACAAAGGCGCACGCTTCGCTTCTTCAGAATCGATTCCGTCCCCTCCACAGTAACTGTTCATCAAACACAAGTATATACAATGAGCTTGAGTGGTGTGTAGCATATAAAAAAAGCAGCAGGACCGGGGGATATCCCCTGATCCTGCTGCTTTTTGTGTGTGAAGTGGCTTAATTTTTTTTCGGGACTTCGCAACCGTCATCTGTGCAGACTCCGCTGCCGTCTGTTTCTGTTGTGTTGGATTCAACCATTGTGAATGGGGAACGCTCGTCCCATGCTTTTTGAATGGCATCCAGGAACACCTCGTCAGGCTGAGCGCCCGATACAGCGAACTTGCGGTCGAATACGAAAAAAGGTACACCACGGATACCGAGTTGCTCGCCTTCTGCTTGGTCAGCGCGGACATTGTCGGTGAATTGATCACTGGACAGCACTGCCGTAGCTGCATTTCGATCCAAGCCGACTTCTTCTGCTAACTGAGCCAACACTTCAGGGTCGCCGGAGTGTTTACCTTCAATGAACACAGCTTGGAATATCCGTTCACTCAGTTCAAGCGCTTTGCCTTGTGTATCCGCCCAGTGTGTCAAGCGGTGAGCTGAGAAGGAGTTCGTAGGGATCATGGCATCGATATTGTATTCCAGTCCTGCCGTACGAGCATTGGCATTCATCTGGGCATTCATACCTTTGGCCTGTTCCACGCTCATATTATATTTGGCAGCCAGATATTCCGAATTGGTTTTGCCTGGGTTCAATGCTGCGTTTGGATCAAGCTCGAAGCTTTTGAATTGCAGCTTCACTTCATCACGGTGTGGAAACTGTTCCAGTACATTCTCCAAGCGGCGTTTACCGATATAACAGAAAGGGCACAGAAAATCAGACCATATCTCAATATTCATTTTATTATAACCTCCATCATCCTTTTAGTTGAAACCAATATGGTTACAATTATAAAGCCACTTTCTATAATTCGCAAGGAGATTACTTTTTATCCCGATATGCCTTGGACCAATGGTACGGTTGGATCTCATCCAGTCTCTTGAAGACCAGTTGACCAGAAGGGTCGTATACGGCAGCTTTGACTTCTTCGCCCCAGTAAAATAATCGTTCCTGGCATACACCGCAAGGTGTAAGGACCTTAAATTCTGAATGCTCGTCATCACGAGCGATACAGAGGGAGTGGGTGACACGTTCGTTCAATTTGTGGGCTTCCAGATAAGCTCCTGTTTCCATGCACAGATGCGTGGCATCGTTGATGACCTCTGGCGCTACGCTAATCAGCAGGGAACCGGCTTCGGTATAGACGGCACCCGCACCGCCCCATCCCTGAGGATAACGTTGCTTCACAAATTCTGCGGCTGCATCGAACAATTTCTGTTCCATATTAAGTGGTTCAGTGTGTAATGTCATGTAATACAAGTTCCCCTTTTTAAATGCAGATACAAATTCAATTCATTCCGTGTATTTGTTTAGTTTGTCATTACGACATTGCTCATTGCGATGTTGCTGCTCCGCTGTCTTCCTCTCGAAAGCGCTGAATCAAATCATAGGTAATGACCGTGTCCGAGACATGCAATCGCTTCGCTGCTTCATCATGACCGGTACGGCAAGCATTGATATCTGTTTTGTCACGTGTGGACAGGTCATAACAAGCGCCATTCTCATAGATATAGTCATCCGATGGGATATAAAATACAGAACCATCCGAGAATGCGCCATTACGCAGCACAACCGTACGTGCAGACCCGTCATATACGTCGTTGCCCATATGATAATAGGACTGGTCGGACACGCCGAGCAGATGCAATACGGATGGCGTGATGTCCAGTTGTCCCGAAGGTTCGTCGATGGTTCCGGCATCTGCTCCGTCCGGTAAATGCACGAGCAGGGGAACCTCGTTCATGATCTGTGCCATATCCAGTTCGTTCAGCGAACGTCCCAGGAACTGTTCGTATTGTGATTGTTCCTTGATCGAGTTGTCGTGGTCTCCGTAGAACATAAAAATGGTATTTTCCCATAATCCCCGATTTTTCAGATCTTCCACCATCTTACCGAGTGCTGAATCCACGTAATGAACGGATTGCAGATAATCACCGAACATCGTTCCCTGGAACTCGCCTACATCCAGTTGCTGCTTCTCTTTTGGCAGGGCGTATGGGTGGTGACTGCTGAGTGTAATGAGGAAGGAATAGAACGGTTCGGTCACCTCACTACTCATTTTCTCAACGGATTGCCGGAAAAAGGATTCATCAGACAGGGACCAGCCAAGCGGGTCATCCTGTGCAAAATCATTTTTACTATAAAACTTGTCGTACTTCATGTTCTGATACATCGTATACCGATTCCAGAAGCCACTCTCATAAGCGTGAAATACGTTGGTGCTGTACCCGTTGTCCTTCAGAATGGAAGGAAGGGAATCATACGTATGGTCTGCATATCGTACAAAGGCTGATCCAACCGGAAGTGGATGTAGGGAAATATTTGCGCCAAAATCGGCATCTGACGTTCTGCCCTGACCGGTCTGGTGATAAAAGTGACTATAATACTGACTTTCCTTCATCAGTTCATTAAAATGGGGCGTGATCTCCTGACCGCCAATGCTCTGGCCAATCATGAAGTTCATAAAAGCCTCACCCTGGACAATGATCACATTGCTGTCTTTATATTTGCCAAACAAGGCATCATTCTGCGGGGCAGTCCCTTGCCTTTCGGCGAAGAATGCCTTTGCTTGCTCAACATCAGCGGGTTCAGCCTGCGGCCCGGAGCCGATGTGGTCTTTGGCATAGTTGTACAGATCATAACCGTGAAAAGCGAGCAGTCCGGTCACATTGTACATGGATACATTCCACCAGTTGTTATCAAACAGGCCTTTGGCCCATGTTTTGCTATAAAAATAAATCGGGCCGACGGCGAGGCCAAGTCCCAGCACAAGGGCAATACTGCCAGCCGTGAGACGGCGGCGCAACCGTGCCTTGCCATCGTTATACGAATAACTCCCGTAACCAGTAATAGACGTGCTGGAGTGCTTCGAACGGTAACGTCTGCTGAACAGTACGATAGCTGCGAACGGAATGACGACAAGCCAGTCAGCGAAGAACCAGAGATCACTTGTGTAGATCAGTGTAGCGATGCTGTCACCCAATGCGTCAACTTGTCTCGCCTGCAACAATACCGGGATGGTCAAGAAATCCTGGAAATAGCGATAATACACCATATCGGCGTAGATTAGTGCGGTAAGCAGCAGGTTAAGGATGGCGAGAGATACGATCATGCCTCTACGTGGCAGCAACCAGGTCCAGAAGGACAAGAGTAGTAAAGATCCAATGGCAATGACTTTATCCAGCAGTCCCATCGTAATGTTATAAGCGTGAAGATTGTGATGGAGCCACATGAGTTTGAGCAGCATAAGTGCTAGAAAAATAAGATATAACATTAATGGATGATTTAGAAGCCCGCGTGGCATGGAACTGCGCGTAGGCCGAGTGACAACCATATGTATGTCCCCCTTGCTTTTTGTTGTTTTGTTATCGGAATGTAAAATAGGGCTCCATTCATTATAGCGTGGCCTCATGTGTTTTCAACTATGCCCCAGAAGAATTGATTTCTGCTGAAGCGAAGAGCGAAGTCGATGAATTCTTATGACCAGAAAAGCGCATAAAAAAAGTGCGCCGGCCATGAATGGCAGGAGCACTTTAGATTCGAAATAATTATGAAGATTGTGGTGTTTTATTTCGTGGGGGCAGTGGACCCAAATACTGATAGTACTGGGTTTCGATTCGTCCGTTGAACAACTTGCGACGTTTGTCTGCCTTATGACCGAAATACTCCTCAAAAGCTTTGGTTGACGTGATGGCAAAAAAGGACCATGTTGGCATGTCGAGGTAACTGCGCCCTAATGAGCGGAGCAACTTCTGAACTTCTTTTTCTTCACTCAAACGTTCACCATATGGGGGATTGGTAATGATGACACCATATTCACCCTGTGGTCTTGCGCGGTGAGCCGGCAGGACGCTGACTTCAATATCTTTGGCGAAGCCAGCACTTTTGATCGCTGCCATAGCAACTTCAATCGCTTCAGGATCAATATCGCTACCTGAAATCTGTAATGGGACATCGTCACGTACAGCATCGAATGCTTCTTCGCGCGCCTGTTCCCATAATTCTTCAGGAATGACAGCCCAGTCTTCAGAGTTGAAGGTTCGACGAAGTCCTGGTGCAATGTTCCAGCCGATCATAGCGGCTTCGATCAGCATTGTGCCTGATCCACAACACGGGTCATAGAATGGACGGGTTACATTCCAGCGGCTAAGCTGAATAAGAGCTGCAGCAAGTGTTTCTTTGAGTGGCGCTTCGGTGACGAGTTTACGATAACCCCGTTTATGCAGACCTGGTCCCGTTGTATCTAAAGTAAGCAGGGCGCGATCGTTCAGCAGAATAACCTCAATCACATAACGAGATCCATCCTCTGGGAACCACTCTGTGTCATAAGTCAGCTTCAGTTTCTCTACGATTGCTTTTTTCACGATCCCTTGTGATGCAGGCACACTGCTTAACTGGGATTTTTGAGAGCGACCCTCTACAGGGAATTCGCCGTCGGCTGGAATCCACTCTTCCCAAGGCAGTGCTTTGGTGCCTTCAAACAATTCGTCGAAAGTTGTGGCAGGGAATTCACCCATTTTCACCAATACGCGATCCGAACTTCTCAGCCACAGATTACAACGGCATATATCAATATAATCTCCTGTAAAGAAAACCCGGCCGTTGTCGATCGTAACATCTTCATACCCCAGTTGCTTTAGTTCCCGGGCAACAACAGCCTCGAGTCCCATCGCCGAGGTTGCAATCAATTGCAATTGAGCCATGTGATTCATTTCAACTCCATTTCAAGCTGGAGAAGGGAGATCCTTCTCTCTGCTGTATAGTAACGGTGCGGCCTTGCCGCTTTCCGTGAAAAAACTTACAATGAGAAATGCGGTGAACGTATGCACTCCTCTTTCGAGGTGATGCATCAGTCAACCGCCTGTGTTGATAACAAACATTTATTATAGAACATTGGCATCCATATGGAAAGCAGTCCAAGTGTCCAAGGAGGATTTTAGTGGTGAATCTGACCCCTGATGAATATGTAAATCAATTATTTCAAGAGGATGAGCTTTTGCTAAAAGTGAAAGAGGCCATCCGTTCGAACGGGATGCCTGAAGTTTCCGTTGCTGCGGCGTATGGACGATTGCTCACGTTTCTAGCGAAGACATCCAAAGCAGAAGCTGCGCTCGAAATCGGCGTGCTGGGCGGTTACAGTGGGATCTGCATTGCACGAGGTTTGCGTGAGAATGGAACCCTGACTTCGCTGGAACTGAAAGAGGAATATGCGGCAATGGCGCGTGGTCATCTGGAAGAAGGCGGTTTTGGCGAAAAGGTAGAGTATCGCATTGGCCCAGCAGCAGACAGCCTGGAGCAATTGGAGCAAGAAGGTCGCACATTTGATTTCTTCTTTATTGACGCAGATAAGGAGAATTATCCGGTATATCTTGACTATGCCATTAAGCTGGCTCGGCCAGGTGCGGTCATTGTAGGTGATAATTGTTTCCTGCGTGGTCGTACGCTGAATCCGGACAAGCAGGGCCCGGCCGTGCTTGCTGTTCGCCGTTTCAATGAACAGATGGCAAGTGACCCGCGTCTGGTGACGACGATGTTGCCGGATTACGATGGGCTGGTACTTGCCTGGGTGAAGTGAAAGTGAAAATTTCCTAAAGATAAATAAAACTCCGACGGAACACGATCTCACCTTTTATGTTTGTGAGGGGGATCGTGATTCTGTACGGAGTTTTCTAAAAACACACAAAGAAAGAGATGACAACATTTTAAATGATCAAAAATGTGTCGTCTCTTTCTTTGTGTGTACAGATACCGTTGTAGTCGTTCTATTTATACTTCAGGTGTTCCGTACGTTTCAAACCATTTTTTGATGGTGTCAAAATCATCACTGAAGGACAAGCTCAGCATCAATAATACACGAGCTTGTTGTGGACTGAGGTTGTCGCCTGCAATGATACCTTTGCCACCGCCGTACACACTTCCTGAACCCGTCCGAGTGGTGGTCACAAAGATAACACCTTCTTCAATGGCTTTGGTACGAGCTTGTCCCATAGCTCTGGAGATACCGCCAGCTCCGGTACCGGAAGTCACGATTCCTTTGGCACCACTGCTCACGAATCCTTCAATGGCTCCACCGCCAGCTTCTTGATATGAGATGGCAATTTCTACTTTGGCCAGATCTGCCTTTGTGATTTTACTTAGATCAAATACGGGCTTCGCTGTGCCTTCAGGTTTCAAGGCACGTGCAGGAGCGCGGTAGATTCGAATGTTTTCTTCATCAATATATCCTACAGCGCCGAGCATCGGCGTTTCAAACGTATCTGTTCGATAATCATTTGTCTTGGTTACACCGCGAGCAAGCTGGATTGTATCATTCAACATGAGCACTGTGCCAAATGAAGTGGTACGACCACTACCTGCAAGTTTGATTGCGTTGTACAGATTGGCTTGAGCGTCAGAACCGATGACAGTCCATGGACGCATGGAGCCTGTGATCACGACAGGTTTGTCACTCTGAACCGTCATATCGAGGAAATAAGCGATTTCTTCCATTGTATCTGTACCCGTGGTAACGACAACACTGTCATACATTGCCAGAGCTTTGTCTACCGTCTGCGACAAGTCATAGAGGTCGGTCATGCTATAGGAACCTGAACCTGAGTTTCCGAATTGGAGTGTGCTAACATCAGCAATCTTCTGTTTATCCGGTAAGGCGTCTACCATCTCTCCAATGGGAAGCGTACCTGCCTTGTAATTCTGGAAGCTGGTGGCATCCTCGGATTGACCGGCAATCGTTCCGCCAGTTCCGATCACCAATACATTAGGGAGTGCAGATTGCTTGGAAGAGTCTGGTATTGCAGGGATGGAAGTATTGCGAGCCGGAGTAGTGGTTGCTGTCTGAACAGCACCTGTTGTGCCTTTCACCTCTACCGTAGCTGCGTGCGCAGCGTTGGTTCCAATGGGGGACAACGAGATGGTCAATGCTGTTAAAGCTGCGGTACTCCATACGGCCCAGGGACGAAGCTTGGATGTTTTACTCATGAATAGCACTCTCCTTCAAGTAAGTGTGATGTTAAGTTTTTTAAGAAGAATATGTATACCATTTCAAATTGATTGTATTTCATGTCAAGTAATATGACAAACATAGATAATGGTAGAGTAATCGGTTACATTCGTAGATAGTGAGAGTAAAATGATTATTTATGAGGAATTACGAAAGAATATTCAGTCTGATAGAGATATATAAGAGTTGATTTTAGTTGTTTTGAAGAGAAATACGCCTTCATTGTGTTAGTTAATATTACATAATGAGTCTTTTGTCCTGATAAAACGATGTATTTTAATAAAAGAATGTCGAATTGGGACTCATATCAGAAGTAGGTAACAGAATGAGAGGATGATAGTAACGCATATTAGGTAATGGGGCTCAATTACGGTCTAAAGAGTGGTTTCGTTATAGAGTTATGTTTATAATAGGGGTGATCAACATATGTAAATAAATATATAATACTGATTGGAGGAGAAACGATGAAACAGGCACCGAGAAAGTATGCAAATTACATTCCGATTCGGGAACTGGAGACTTTGGAAGAGAGGTTATCTCCCTTCAAGGTGTATGCAGAACTTCGTGATAACACTCCAGTCCGATATGATGAGCATCGAGAATGTTGGGATGTTTTCGGGTATGAAGATGTGAAGTACGTTCTGAAAAATCCCAAACTGTTCTCTTCTGCACGTGATCGTGCCAATACGAGCATGTTGACGACAGACCCTCCCAAACACAAACAGCTGCGTGATCTGGTGAACCAGGCGTTTACACCCAAGGCAATTGAAGCATTGGCTCCCCGTATTCAGGAAATCACAGATGAGTTAATTGCTCCACACCTGTCAGAAGGGCATATGGAACTTATTGATGACCTTGCAACACCATTGCCCGTCATTGTCATTGCGGAATTGATCGGAGTCCCTGCGGCGGATCGTCAAAAGTTCAAGGACTGGTCTGATGTATTGGTGAAAGGCGCACGTGATGATAGTGAGCAGGCTTTCCAGGAGTTATTGGAGGAGAAAAAAAGAAATATGCAGGAGTTGCATATCTATTTCACTGGCATTATGGAAGAACGTCGGTTGCAGCCAAAGGATGATCTGATCTCATTACTGCTTGCTGCGGAGATTGATGGTCAGAAATTGACTTCAGATGAAGTGGTAGGCTTCTGTATTCTCTTACTCGCTGCCGGTAATGAAACAACAACCAACCTGATTACCAATGCGGTTCGTATTCTGTCTGAACAACCTGAGCTACAACAGGAGTTGCGCGAACATCCTGAACGGATTACTTCTGCGATTGAAGAGACGCTGAGATATTATCCGCCAATTGTCGCGATTGGGCGGGTTGCCAAGGAAACTGTAGAGTTGAATGGTCAGATGATTCAAGCCGGGGAGCAGGTGATTTCCTGGGTTGGAGCAGCCAATCGGGACAGTGCCCAATTTGAAAACCCGGAAGATTTCATCTCTGATCGCAAGCCGAACAGGCATATGGGCTTTGGTTTTGGCATTCATTTTTGTCTGGGTGCACCACTCGCTCGATTGGAGGCAAGGGTAGTTCTTCATACATTGCTTCAGCACATGGGAAACATTCAACTTGTTCCGGGAACGGCTCTGCAACCGATACAAAGTGCTTTTGTATTTGGTGTGAAACATTATCCGATACAATTCAATCTAATAAATAAATGATGAATGGCGAATGAATGACAAAAGCCGCTCTCAGGCCAATTAGGCGCTGGAAGCGGCTTTTTCAAATGAAAAAGTTAAGATGTACTAATTAAGAAATGGATAGGGAATCAGGATTCCCGAATAGAAGCAGGTTTGTTATACAATTTGAATCGGACCCAAACCATATTAAGCAGCAGCAGTCCGCCAGATACGATAAACAGACCTTCGATTCCGATGAATCCTGCCATAAATCCTCCAATGATCGCTCCAAGCATGTTGCCCAGCGCCAGAGTACTCGTATTAAAACTGAATGCACGGCTGATCATGCTATCGGATGTATAGGAACGGATCAGGGCATTAACGCTCGGAAGCAGTCCACCCATGAACACACCCATCATGAAACGAACAAGAATGAGTTGCCATACGGTCTGAACAAATGCCTGCGGAATTAGCATGAGTCCTGTACCTATGAGGGAGAACGTCAGCACCTTGTGAGGACCAATCCGGTCACTCAGCTTCCCGAGAATCGGAGACATCGCCATATTGGATAGTCCCGTAACTGCACCGACAAGTCCTGCCCAGAAGGCCACATTTACATCCGAACCATGCAATTTTTGCACATACAACGGCAAGAGTGACATGGGGCTAATCATCGCAAACTGCAACAGAAACGTCACAGCAAACAGTGCGGGAAGTTGAGGTGACTTATTCAATTCCTTCAGACCGGACAATACGGATTGTGCCGGCAGTTTGGCTGCTTCTTGACGGTCGAACTTCTCCCTCACCAGGAACATGGCGAGCATGGAAGCGACAAAGATCAGTCCACCTGTAATATAGAAAATGGGGCGGAAGCCTACCGCATCCGCTAACAAACCACCAATGAGTGGACCCAGGATTGTGCCGGCAACCTGCCCGGACTGACTGATTCCCATGGCAAAACCCATGCGGTCTTTCGGTGTGGTACCCGATATCAGCGCAACAGCTGCAGGATTGAAACCGGAGATGGTACCGTTAAGCAAACGCAATAAGAGAAGCTGCCAAGGATTCTGTGCCAGACCCATAAGGGCAATTACGATGGCCATCCCGAATCCCGAACGCAGCAGCATTACTTTTCGGCCATACTTGTCCGATAACTTGCCCCAGAGCGGTTGGAACAAAAATGAGGTGAGGAAATTGGCTGCAAAAATAAATCCCGCCCATATGCCAATTTCATGTTCGCCAACAACGCCCAGATCTCTTGCGAGATAAAGAGACAAAAATGGGGTAATCATGGTCATGCCCGAATTGACCAAAAATTGTCCGAACCAAAGCACAATGAGGTTTACTTTCCACGTTTTCAAAGTGCTTTCACTTCCTTTCAAAGATATTTCTGTAATTCTCAAAAAAACACCATTCTTTCATTATAACATAATTGGCATATGAGGGATGGGTGTAAGGAATGTCATAGTATTGTCACGTAGAACGCATCTGCATGTGGTTGTTACGGCTGTTTAAAAAGGGCATAATGGTAATTATGAGTCCAAAAACTATTGGAGGCTTCTTACATGAGCTATAATGATCGACTGATTCGGGCAAGTTTCAAACAACAGGTAGACCGTGTCCCGGTGTGGTACATGCGTCAAGCTGGACGTTACGATCCTGAATATCGCAAAATTAAAGAAAAGTACTCCTTGTTAGAAATCTGCAAACAACCCGAGCTGGCGGCTGAAGTTACACTCATGCCGGTACGCAAACTTGGTGTAGATGCGGCTATTTTGTATTCCGATATTATGAATCCGGTTGCCTCATTGGGCATTGATTTTGACATTGTAAAAAATATTGGTCCAGTTATCGATAATCCTATTCGGTCTGCTGCAGATGTGGATCGGCTCCGTCCCATCGACGTAGAAGGAGATCTGTCACATATTCTGGAAACCATTCGAATTCTGGATAAGGAGCTTGATGTGCCTCTTATTACGTTTGCGGGCGCACCATTCACGATTGCGAGTTATCTGATTGAAGGCCGACCTTCGAAAGGTTATATCCGCACCAAAACGATGATGTACAGCGAGCCTGAGGTGTGGCATAAGCTGATGCAGAAGCTTGGTGATATGGTTATTACATATGTCCGTGCGCATATTGCGAATGGCGGTAAGGCATTCCAGTTGTTTGACAGCTGGGTTGGAGCACTTTCTCCCAAAGACTTCAGAACATATGTGTTGCCTACGATTACCCGTATCTTTACCGAATTATCGGATTTGAATGTACCGAAGATTTATTTCCCTGGTGTTGCATCGGGTGAGTTGTTGCCAGCACTGCATAATCTGCAAGCCGATGTAATTGGATTGGACTGGAGAGTATCCATTTCAGAAGGGCGTCAACGTCTTGGTGGCAAGTTTGCAGTACAGGGTAACCTGGACCCATATGTGCTGACTGCCCCGATGGAACTGATTAAAGAGCAAGCCAAAGTGATTATTGACGAAGGAATCAAGGAGCCGGGTTATATTTTCAACCTGGGACACGGATTGTTTCCTGAAGCATCGCTAGAGAAGCTCAGAGAACTAACGGCGTTTATTCATGAATATTCTGCCGAAGCAATGAAGACTGGGGTGACGGTAACTAATGACTAATACTGTAGGTGTACTGGTGATGTCGTATGGCACACCCGAAAATATGGAGAGTGTTGAAGCGTATTACACACATATCCGCAGAGGACGTCCGCCTGAACCGGAGCAATTGAAAGAACTGACGGATCGTTATGAAGCCATTGTTGGCGGTGTTTTCCCCCTTCGGGAGAACACAGACAATCAGGTCAAGGCCCTTCAAGAGACATTAAACCGCGATGAGCGTGGCACTGATGTGGAATTCCATTGTTATCAAGGACTGAAGCATGCCTATCCGTTTATTGAGGATGGCGTGGAGCAGATGGCTAAGGATGGAATTCAGACAGCAATTGGTATTGTACTGGCTCCTCATTTTTCAACGATGAGTGTAGGCAGTTATATCAAACGTGCGCGTGAAAAAGCAGAAGAGCTGGGCGTTCATATGTCCTTTATTGAGAGTTATCATCTGCATCCGAAGTTAATTCAGGCGTTGTCCACACGTGTCAGTGCCAAGTTGGATGCGTTCGAAGAAGCTGGAGCCAAACGCGGAGATGTGAAGGTATTGTTCAGTGCGCACAGCCTGCCGGCACGTATTGTGGAGATGGGTGATCCATACCCGCAACAATTGCTGGAGACCTCGGAAGTGATTGCCTCACGTGTAGGAATAACCAATTGGCAATTTACGTGGCAGAGTGCCGGACGAACAGCTGAGCCTTGGCTTGGACCGGATATTCTGGATACGTTACAGGAGCTTTCGCGTGAACAGGTAGAGGATGTACTTGTGGCACCAATCGGGTTTGTCTCGGATCATCTCGAAGTGCTCTATGATCTCGATATTGAGGCCAAATCGATTGCCAAAGAGATCGACATGCGCCTGATGCGTATTGATTCTCTCAATAGCGATCCTCTATACATGGAGACGTTAAGCGACGTTATTATAAGCCAATGGCAGCAAGGGTCGGATGAGTAATGGGTGATAAGAAACGCCGTGTTGTTGTTGTCGGCGGTGGCCTTACCGGCCTCAGCGCGGCATTTTATATCCGCAAGCATTACCGGGAAGCAGGAGTTGAACCCGTGATTACTTTGGTCGAGAAAAGCTCGTCCATGGGAGGCATGATTGAGACACTGCACCGGGATGGATTTGTGATTGAAAAAGGGCCCGATTCTTTCCTGGCTCGCAAAACAGCAATGATTGACCTTGCTAAAGAATTGGAGATTGATCATGAGCTGGTCAGTCAGAATCCGGAGTCGAAGAAAACGTATATCATGCAGCGTGGCAAACTTCATCCTATGCCAGCAGGACTTGTTCTTGGTATTCCTACAGAACTAAGACCATTCTTGAGAAGTGGTCTGGTCTCTCCGGCAGGCAAACTGCGGGCGTTGATGGATTTTGTCATCCCGCCGCGTCGTACAACAGAGGATGAATCGCTTGGTTATATGATTGAACGCCGTCTTGGAGCAGAAGTGCTGGAGAACTTGACGGAACCACTGCTCGCAGGAATCTATGCAGGTGATATGCGGCGATTGAGCCTCCAGGCTACCTTCCCGCAGTTCGGAGAAGTAGAGCGCGATTACGGCAGCTTGATCCGGGGTATGATGACGGGTCGCAAACCGGCTGAGACGCATACCGGAACAAAACGGAGCGCTTTTTTGAACTTTCGCCAGGGACTTCAGAGCCTTGTTCATGCACTCGTCCATGAGTTGCAGGATGTGGATCAACGTCTGAACACTGCGGTGAAGTCGCTGCAACGCCTTGATGGAGCGCAGACCAGATACAGTGTTGAACTTGGTAATGGCGAAATGCTTGAAGTCGATGATGTAGTGATTACTGTGCCGACCTATGTCGCGTCGGAGCTGTTGAAGCCTCACGTGGACACAGCGGCACTGGATGCGATTAACTATGTGTCTGTAGCCAATGTCGTGCTCGCTTTTGAGAAAAAAGAGGTGGAGCATGTATTCGACGGGTCGGGTTTCCTCGTTCCGCGGAAAGAGGGGCGGAATATTACGGCTTGCACGTGGACATCGACGAAATGGCTGCATACCAGCCCGGATGATAAAGTACTGCTCCGCTGTTATGTTGGTCGCTCCGGTGACGAACAGAATGTGGAGCTTCCGGATGAAGCGCTGACGAATCTGGTTCTCAAGGATCTGAGAGAGACGATGGGTATTGAAGCAGTGCCGATCTTCTCCGAGATTACAAGGCTTCGTAAGTCCATGCCACAGTATCCGGTGGGACACCTCCAACATATTGCCGCCCTCCGTGAGGAGCTTGGCAGCAAATTACCGGGTGTGTACATTGCGGGTGCAGGTTATGAGGGTGTAGGTTTGCCTGATTGCATCAGACAAGCGAAGGAAATGTCTGTTCAAGCTACACAAGAGCTTGCAGCAGATTAAGTACAGCAAGAGAGCTGTCTCAAACGTAGAATTATCTACTGGAGAGATGGCTTTTTTATATGAAGATCTGGAAGCTAACCGAGTTAATACCCTTTCAATCGATACAGTTCCAAGGAATGATGGAAATCCAGAATATGCCTGATATAATGGTATGTATGGCTGTGAAGAAGAAGAGGAGTTGCTTATGTATCCCCCAAGATCAGAGCGAAGTGTAAAGAAGAAAAAAGGCAAACGCACGCGCAATACAATCATCTGGACAGTTAATATTGTATTGATCATGGCAATTGGTCTGGTGGGCATTTTTTATGTTATTAATACACGTCAGCAACAGGCGGACCAGCCAGTGAAACAAGAAATCGTCGATCAGGATCAGCCTTCCATTGGAGATGATGCCAAAGGCGGGGATCAAGTAAGTTCTCCAGACTCGGAATCTGATGAGACTTCGGAAGAAGAACCCGAAGCTACGGATGAAGAGACAACAGCGGATGCAGATAAGACATCTGGAGCAGCGACACCTGACACTTCAGGCAATACCAATAGTGGGAAAGCAGAATCCGGAACGAAAAAACCTGCGGCAGATTCTACACCGTCCGGCACCAAGGGAAATGCAGGTGTGGATCAGGAATCAGGGACATCGAAACCTTCCAATTCAGCGAAGGATGTCACGATTAACTTTGTGGGTGATATTCAATTCTCGGGCAAAGTTGCTGAGCTGTTGGATAAGAACGGTTATGATTATCCCTTTGCCAAACTCGGCAGATTATTCAAGGATGATGATCTTACCATCGGCAACTTGGAGACACCGATAACCCTGGGTGGTACTGGTGCAGTCGACAAAACCTATGTATACAAATCTTCGCCCAAAGCATTGGCGGCAATGGCCTCTGCGGGTTTTGATGCTGTCAACTTGGCTAACAATCATATTCTGGATCAGGGCGTAGAGGGTTTGGTGGATACGTTAACTTATCTCAAGGAATATGGCATAGTTCACACCGGGGCAGGTATGAACAGGGATGAGGCCTATGCACCAGCATATCTGGAACGCAAAGGCATGAAGATTGCATTGCTTGGGTTCTCACGAGTTGTACCGGAAACGAGTTGGAAGGCGGAAGGTAATCGGGCAGGCGTGGCTGAAGCTTATGATTCCACAGGGGCAGTCACAGCGATCCAGGAGGCCCGTAAGAAGGCTGATCTGGTGATCGTGGTTGCACATTGGGGAGAGGAACGTGTAAGTACTCCGAATAGTGACCAGACCCGATTGGCTCATGAGTTTGTAGATGCTGGCGCTGATCTGGTCATAGGTGGTCATCCTCATGTGTTGCAAGGGCTGGAGTACTATAAGGGGAAGTGGATTGCATACAGTACGGGAAATTTCATTTTCTCCAGATCAACAACCGAAGAGACATGGAAAACGGCGGTATTTCAGGCTCGTTGTAGTCAAGATGCAGCTTGCAGCATGAAAGTTATCCCTTATGAGGCCGGGCTAGGTCAGGCCATTCCGATGATCGATGAGGCGAACAAACTGCTGTTGGAACAGATGGCAAAGCTCTCTCCTGGTATTCGATATGATGGGAATGGAGTCGCTTCACCTAATTAAAAACCTTTTTGAGGAGGGAATCGAATGAACAACCTTTGTGTAGCGCACCGTGGATTTTCTTCTATTGCACCAGAGAATACGATGGCTGCATTCCTGATGGCCATGGAACGGCCTGAAGTTCAGTGGATGGAGCTGGATGTGCAGTTGTCGCGTGATGGTGTACCGGTGGTCATTCATGATTTTACAGTGGATCGCACGACAAATGGCAAGGGCCTGGTTCGGGAAACCGATTGGGCAGATCTGCAACGACTGGATGCCGGATCGTGGAAAAATAAGTCTTACAAAGGCGAACGGATTCCGGCGCTAAGTGAATTGTTAGATCGCTCGTGCGGCAGAGTACGTTTGAACATTGAACTGAAAACGCAGGGAGACATGTACCCGGGTCTGCCTGCGGCTGTTATACATGAAGTGAGAAAAAGACATATGCAAAATGATGTTGTGATCACATCATTTGAACCAGCCGCTCTGATCGAAGTGAAGAAACTTGCACCGGAGATCCAGACGGGGCTGATTATCGATGCACGACCAGGTGATCTGTTAACCGCCCTGCGGCAGATGAATTGTACATTCCTCTCGATTGGATACACCAATGTGGACAAATCCTTAATGAACGAGATGCGGAGTGCAGGCATTCGGGTGATGGCTTGGACAGTGGATGACAAGACCATTATGAAGAAACTGGCGGCAGTTGATCCAGAACTCATGTTATGTACGAACCGTCCTGACGTATGGGAGCTGGCATTTCAGGAGACGAGCAGCCGATTTTTCAGACCCTAATTTACACCATACACACTAATGAATCCAATAAAGGTGGTTATATACCCATGTTGACTAACATTCGCAATGTATACTGTGTAGGACGCAATTATAAACTTCATGCGGAAGAATTGGGTAACGCGGTTCCGGATGAGCCAATGATCTTTATGAAACCTTCTCATGCAGTCGTGTCCCTGAATGGTGAAACGCTTGAATTGCCTGCTACCAAGGGTGAAGTTCACTATGAAGCTGAACTGGTCGTGCAAATCGGCCGGAGTTATGAACCAGGTATGGCGGTAGATGAGCTGGTGGATGCGTATGCGTTTGGTATTGATTTTACGTTACGTGACGTACAGACCGTGATTAAGAAAAAGGGCCACCCGTGGACAGCGGCCAAAGGGTTCAGAAATTCCGCTCCGGTTACTACATTTCAGGCATTCCCGGGTGCGGCAGCATTACTGGAGAAAGACTTTACATTGACCAAAAATGGTGAGGAAGTCCAGCGTGGTAACATTCGTAACATGATCTTCAGTTTACAGGACATTGTGGAATATGTAGGTCACCATTACGGCTTGGGGCCGGGCGATGTCATTTTTACAGGAACACCCGAAGGTGTTGGACCAACACAAGCAGGAGATGTGCTCGAACTGGCATGGGACGGCGAATCCTTGGGTGCCTGTACGATTGGGGCAGCGCAATAAGGATTACACATCATACCTGCTTGAGATGAATAGGGTACAAGAAAGGGGCGTGCATACGCTCCTTTTTGCTGTGTTATCGTGGATATATGTTTATATCTTCATCGTACGGATACGCTACTAATTTACGCCAAGCTGTATGCTGTATTTGCGCTCTGTGTGACCAACTCTTCCAGTTCAGCTTGTTGTGCAGCATGTTGCTCCGAGCTGATACTTCCACTTGCGAGCCGTTCATCCAACTGCTCTCTGAGCTGTCTTACTTGTATAGCAATGACCTCATCCAAATTCCCGTTGTTTTCTTCCGTAATCATCCTCAGTGATTTGCCGTTGTACAGTTCCTGATACAGATCCGCTTCTGAAGGCTGATTCAGAGCGCTGAGCAGCTCGTCGCTACTTCCCTCACGAGTGTCCAAGTCAACGATGGACCATTTAGCAGTAGGTATGGGAGAGATGGCGGATTGGCCCCATGCTGTTCCGGCGAAGGACATGGTGACAATCATTGTGCCTATAATAATGACTCTTTTCATATTCATATGGATAATCCTCATTTCTGTAGTTGAGTACGAACTGAATCGTAACTTGTCGTTGATGTAGTTGTAGATGTTTCGATCTGAGAATAGTGTAAACGGGAAACCTGAAGTGAAACTTAAAACAGGATAAGTAATTTCAACCTAGCGGAGAATGGCTGCAAAAAGAAAAGATCACTAATATAATTCACACTTGACAGGTTGGGTTAGTTGGTTATATGATAATCTCAATTATTTTAATACTCATTAAATGAACAGTGAAATAATTTGAACTGAAAACTGCATTGAGCTGATTGGACCACCAAAGGCTCCCGGGACTACTCCTCTAAGGAATGTCCTCGGGGGCCTTTTTTCGTATGCTGTTGGGGTTTCAGACGATCAAGGAGGTTATGGAATGAGTGATAGAGACTGGGAAGCGTTGGAGCGGACGGATTGGTTATTTCGCAAAATGGTCAGACGATTCGTCAAAGAGCGGGATCGTATCTCTGTAGAAGGTATCAGCCTGCCAGGCATGCTTATCCTGCACAAAATCATTCGTGAGGGAGAACAGCGGCTTGGAGATCTGGCAGAACAATTGGACTTTACATCGGGTGCCATTACAGCTCTGACCGATAAGTTGGAGAAAAAGGGACTCACCATCCGCAGACGAAAGGAAGACGACCGCCGGACGGTTTTACTGGACATCACATCCAGCGGGCGGGAGATGTATGCGAGAAACAGCAATATCGGTGCCCGATGTATCACGCTTCTGTTTGAGGGTTTTACGAGTGAGGAACTGGAGCAGCAAAGTCAATTCTACGAGCGGGTAGTAGCGAATCTGGAGGGATTCTCGGACACGGTGCTGGAATTGGCGGTGAACAACGGGATACAAGAACATGATCGGTCCTCCACAAGTAACCTTGAGCAGAAGCAGCGGGACAATACCGGGAAGAGTAACTATCTCAGTTATTGAGGTTGGGTTACAGTAAGGACATTTGATATACCACAAACATTCTAGGGGAGAGATGATCAATGGGACACTCAACAATATATCCAACTGGAGCGACGTTATACAATCCGGATAAGGCTTGGGGCGGTTATACCGTTTATCAGGCAGGTGAGGAAGGCGTAGTGTTGATCGATATGAATGGCAAGGAGGTTCACCTGTGGAAAGGATTGTTAGGTTTTCCGGCTAAAATATTACCTGGCGGCTACGTGCTGGGCAGCACAGGCCGGAGAGATCCGAAGTTCGGTATTCAGGATAATGTCGATCTGGTTCAGGTGGATTGGGACGGCAACATTGTATGGAAATACAATAGCTACGAACACATCGAAGATCCGGGGTATGAGCCATTATGGTATGCCCGCCAGCATCATGATTATCAGCGTGAGGGAAATCCGGTAGGTTATTATGCACCTGGCCTTGCGCCAAAGACGAAGAGTGGCAAAACACTTATTCTGGCACACAAAAATGTGAGTAATCCGCAAATTTCAGATAAGCCATTGCTTGATGATGCCATTATCGAAGTGGATTGGGAGGGGAAGGTACTCTGGGAATGGCTGCCTAACAAACACTTTGAAGAATTAGGTTTTGATGAAGCTGCTCGAAATGTTCTGTTCCGTGACCCGAATACACGTTCTTTCGGTCATCTGGGTGGTGGCGTTGGTGACTGGTTACATATTAATTCTGCTTCTTATGTCGGACCCAACCGTTTCTATGAAGAAGGAGACGAACGCTTCCACCCCGACAATATTATCTGGGATGCCAGAGAGGCCAACATCATCGCCATTACAGACAGACAGAGCGGAAAGATCGTGTGGAGATTAGGGCCAGACTATACTTCACCTGAAGTGAAACACATCGGCACAATTATCGGGCAGCATCATGCACATATCATTCCCCAAGGTCTACCGGGAGAAGGCAACTTGCTTGTATTCGACAATGGCGGCTGGGCAGGTTATGGCCTCCCAAATCCGGCTTCTCCATTTGGATTGAAACATGCGATTCGGGATCACTCCCGTGTACTGGAGATTAACCCGGTCACCCTGGAGATTGTCTGGCAGTATACCTCGGCAGAAGCAGGTTTCTCGGTTCCGACGGATTCTTATAAATTTTATAGCCCATACATCAGTTCCGCCCAGCGTTTACCTAACGGCAACACCCTGATAACCGAGGGTTCCAATGGCAGATTGTTCGAAGTGACAGCGGAGCATGAGCTGGTCTGGGAGTATGTCTCCCCGTACACAGATGGGCGGAATACCAATATGGTCTATCGTTCGTATCGAGTTCCTTATCAGTGGGTTCCACAGTTGGAGAAACCGCAGGAAGTTGCGATCGAAGCTATTGATGTCTCCAACTACAGAGTGCCGGGAGCAGCACCCAAAGGTTCTGCATCCATCGTGAGCGTAGAGACAACTCTTCCATTTGTGGAGGGTGCAGCCTGTGTGGCAACGTCGGATGAAGGCAAGTCAGGCGGTTAAGCGTCAAGAATCATGACTAGATCGAATGGGGTGTATATTTTGAGAAAACCATCCATAGTAACTGGCGTATTGATATTATTTCTGGCCACGGCACTCCTATTATCCGGATGCAGCTCAAATGCAGCAGGATCTGGAGCCAAAGACACTACCGGCAAGAATGCCGATAATGTAAAAATTCGCATCGCAGATACAAGTACGAACCCAACGTTCAGGGTAGCCATTGCCAAAGGTTTTTTTGAAAACAGGGGCATTGATGCAGAGAGTATTACCTTTGGCTCACCGGCTGAAGGTGTAAATGCACTATTTATCAAACAGGTAGATATTGCGTACGGGGCGGACTTTCCTGTATTAAATGCTTTGGCTAAAGGGGAATATTCAGTCATCGCTTCTGCAGGTCAGACTACGGATGAAGCGGCAGCCGCCTGGAAACTGTATGCAAGGGATGATATTCAGAGTGGAGCGGATTTGAAGGGCAAGAAAGTGAGTTTCATTCGAGGTACATTTATTCCATATCTATGGGATGAATATTTGAAAGATCAGGGGGTGGCGCTGAGTGATGTGACGCAAATTGGTCAGGGGGCTTTTGATGAAGCCTACATCGCACTGAAACAGGGAGACCTTGATGCCGCTTGGGTTATAGGTTCAGCGTTAACCGATAAATTCGATGCACTCGAAGGAGTACATCAGCTGACGGATATGTCTCAGACGCCTATACGCCTTGGTATGGGGCTGGTATCGAGTAATGACTTCATCCAGGCAAACCCCGAAAAGATCAGTGACTTCCTCGCGGCTCTTGATGAGGCATCTACGTATGCCCAAGCGCATCCTGAAGAAGTGGCGGATCTGATGTATCAAGAGACCAAACAGCCTAAAGATGCCACCTTGAAAGACCTTCCGATCAATCCATGGGAAGTTGGATTTACGCAGGCCGCTTATGATAGTTTGGCAGGTCAGAAGCAATATATGGTGGACACCGGAATCATCGAACAGGATTTTGATCTCGACACCAAACTCAATCTGACTTCTCTCCAGCAGGCGTTGCCGAAAAAAGTGACATACAGTAAATAATTCTTATTGAAATGGGAGGTGTCCGTTATGTCCTTACCTGCAACTCAGCATACCATTCATATTGAACAGCTTCGGAAAACGTATCATGCCCCGACCAATGGGGATGTGCATTATATCATTAAGGATGTTGATCTGGTTATCAAGGGAGGGGAGTTCTTTGTCCTGCTTGGTCCCAGTGGGTGCGGGAAGTCAACGCTGCTGAACATGATCGCTGGTTTTATTTCCAAGTCGGGTGGGCAGCTCAAGGTAGACAACAAGGAGATCGAAAGACCAGGCAGGGATCGGGCAATGGTATTCCAGCAGGCGGATTCTTCTCTCTTTCCATGGCTAACTGTGAGGGAAAATGTTGAATTCGGACTTCGAATGTCCAAGGTGCCTAAGACACAACGACGTGAGATCTCTGATCGATACATCCAGCTTGTTGGACTGAGTGCTCATGAGGGAAAATTTCCAAAAGAACTCTCGGGTGGCATGAAGCAGCGGGTTCAATTGGCCCGCGTACTTGCGAATGACTCGGCGATCTTGTTGATGGATGAGCCATTCGGTGCACTGGACGCGATGACGAGACGGACCATGCAGAAGGAACTGGTGAATATCTGGAAAGAAACCCATAAAACCGTTATCTTTGTCACACACGATATTCAGGAGGCGTTATTGCTTGGTGAGCGCATAGGCATTATGTCTGTAGGTCCGTCTTCGAATATCACGGATATTTACCACAACACGTTACCTTACCCGAGGAACATCGCCTCGTCTGAGTTCAACACTTTGTATGACCGAATTCAAGGCCACTTTGAAGAATGATTGAGGTGATATACAAGATGAAATGGTTGGAGAAAAAATGGGTGTCTATCCCGCTTCTATGGGTAACGGTCATCTTAATCTGGCAGCTTGGTGCCCTTATCTATGGGCCTGACGTAATCCCTGGTCCGTGGCACACGATCCTGGGAGCACGCGAACTGATAGCTGACGGTACGCTGATGGAGTATATCGGAATCAGCTTCACTCGTGTACTGGCCGGCTGGGTACTCGGAAGCATCATTGCTATTCCGGTAGGGCTGATTATTGGCAAAGTTCATCTCATCCGGCTGTTCGCCGAACCGTTCCTTAACTTTATACGTTTTATCCCGCCGATCGCCTTTATTACCTTATTTCTGGTGTGGTTCGGAATTGGTGAGCAATCCAAGATCGCGCTCATTATGTACGCAACCTTCTTCATTGTTGTATTGAATACACTGACAGGTGTACTCTCCGTTGAAGAAGATAAAATCCGGTCGGCCCGCAGTATGGGAGCCAATGAACGGCAGATTCTGCTGCATGTGATTGTTCCGGCGACAACCCCGTATATCTTCACGGGTGTGCGACTGGCGATGGGAACTTCTTATATGGCCATAATCGGTGCTGAGATGATTGCCTCGAATGAGGGAGTCGGTTACTTGATCTGGAATTCCAGACTCTTTTTCCGAACAGATTGGATCTTTGTCGGGCTGATTTCCCTGGGTTTTATGGGATTCCTGACGGATCGATTGTTCAACTGGTTTGGTCGCAGAGTACTCTACCGATATGGGGTAATTGGCGGAGCGAAGCGGGTCTGAATTAGAACATAGGAACATTGAATTCCAGACGTTACTTGAAAAGGGAAGTTATCTTGTTTTGACGTTTGATCGATAACCTGTTTTGGCACTTCTACACGAGGCCAAAACAGGTTTTTTGTGTGCTGGCGTAAGGAGTTTCGGCATTGGGATCAAACCGTGGTATAATTGAATTTCAAAAATACAATAAACGTCATGCGGGCTGTACATACGCTGCATGCAGGAGACATTATGGATTGGATTATTGGCGCCGTATGCGCTTCTATGGTGGCAGGTGCTGCCTATGCGAAAAAGTCGCTAACCCTGTCTGGCTGCCTGGCAGCAATCATGATGGGAACGATATATTACGGAGCGGGGAACCTGTTCTGGTTTGGCACGTTATTGATGTTTTTCATTACTTCAACGTTGCTCTCCAGGTTCCGTAAAGATCGGAAGCAGGAGCTGGAGAAATCCTATGCCAAGTCAGGAAATCGGGATGCCGGGCAAGTGATGGCTAATGGTGGAATGGGCATGTTCCTATGTCTGGGATACTGGATATTTCCGCATCCGGCATGGGTGTATGCTTTCATTGGTGTAATGGCTACCGTTACATCCGATACATGGGCAACCGAAATTGGGAGTCTTAGTCGCAAGCCGCCGCGCTCTGTGCTCACGTGGAAGGTACTTACGCCAGGTGCTTCAGGAGGTGTCTCACTTCTTGGCACCGGGGCTGCAGCCTTAGGCGGGGCTCTGATTGGTGCGGGAGCATTCTTGTTTTCCTGGATCGCCGGGATAGAAGGGCTTGTTCTGTTTAGTTGGACTTTTGTGGGCCTTGTAGGTGGATTGGCAGGCGCTTTTGCTGATTCTTATCTTGGCGCAACGGTGCAGATGATGTATCGTTGTACCGTGTGTGGCCGTGAAGTTGAGGTACATGAACATTGCGGGCATCCGACGGTTCGGGCTCGTGGCTGGGCATGGATGAGTAACGACCTGGTGAACGTGCTTAGCTCGGTGATCGGCGGATGTGTAGCGATTGGTTTAGGTAACATTTTGGCGTTGTAGGGGGGAGTACATTTTGAGCACTGTACAGGGAGACAAATCGGAGGCTATTTTGGATGCGGCCTATGGTATTTTTGGCTCGAAAGGTTTTTATGAGACCAAAATGTCTGATATTGCAGACGAAGCCGGCATCGCAAAAGGCACCATTTATTTATATTTCAAAAGCAAGGAACAACTTTTTATCGCAGTATCCAAGCGGGATTGTAACAGTTTTATCAGCCGTCTTGAATATGCTTTGAACTCGCATGAGAACACAGGTGATAAACTTGGAGCAATAGCCAAGACCCACCTTACGTATTATTATGAGCGTCGCAATCATACCAAGCTCTTTTTTATGGCACCCAATAATGATCCGGATCTAATGAAATTCATGAAGGCATTCATGAATCAATACATGAGTATGGTGTGTGAGGTACTGGAGAGTGCAAGTGTACCTGAGCCTGTATTGCTCGCTGAAGCCTATATCGGAATTCTGGACCGGCTGAAGATGGATATCATGTTGAATCCGGAGTTTAATGAGGAACATCTGAACAAACGAATTGCTTTTGCAGCAGCATTGTTTCTGGACGGATGCCGTTCTTTTTTACAAGTGTAAAGTGAGTGCGCGGATGTACGTAATATTGAATTTTAATTTACAGAGAAGTGGGTACGAGCAATGAACATAATGACGGTAGAACAAATTGCAAAAAGTTATGGCGAAAAAATATTGTTCAAGGATGCTTCATTTGGTATGGCTGATCAGGACAAGATTGGTGTCGTTGGGGTAAATGGAACCGGTAAATCCACGTTTTTGCGTGTGATATCCGGTATGGAACCTGCAGATTCGGGACAGATCTCGATCGGTAATGATGTACGTATTCAGTTCTTGGCGCAAAATCCGGACTTCAATCCGGATAATACGGTACTGCAACAAGTATTCGAAGGTGACAGCATGGAAATGAAAACCGTGCGTGAATATACGGAAACGATGGAATTATTGGAACTGAATTCGTCCGATCCAGCATTGCAAGAGCGGTTATTACGTTTGAATCAGCAAATGGAGCAGCTTCAACTCTGGCAGATGGAGAGCGAAGCGAAGAGCATTTTGTCCAAACTGGGTATTCGTCAATTCGATGCACTGATGGGCACATTGTCTGGTGGACAACGCAAAAGGGTAGCACTTGCCGCTGCACTGATTCATCCTTGCGAACTGCTCATTCTGGATGAGCCGACGAACCATATTGATAATGATTCGGTCGTATGGCTCGAGCAGTACTTGCAGAAGCGCCGCGGCGCACTGCTTATGATTACGCATGATCGGTATTTCCTGGATCGTGTGGCGAATGTCATGCTGGAATTGGATCATGGTCGTTTGTTCCGCTATGAAGCCAACTATACACGTTTTCTTGAACTGAAGGCAGAACGTGAAGAACGGGAAGCCTCTTCCGAACAGAAACGCAAGAACTTGCTTCGAACGGAGCTCGCATGGATTCGTCGCGGTGCCAAGGCACGGACAACAAAACAAAAAGCGAGAATTGATCGCTTCGAACAACTTAAAGACCAACAAGGGATCCAGCGCTCGGGTTCATTGGAAGTATCGGTTGGCTCCACTCGTCTGGGGAAAAAGATTCTGGAGATCGAGCATCTTTCCAAATCCGTCGGTGGTCGCAAACTGATCGAAGATCTGAGTTATATTGCCGTACCTGGAGATCGGGTCGGGATTGTTGGACCGAATGGTAGTGGTAAGTCCACGTTGTTACAGATGATATCTGGCAAGTTGGAACCCGATGCAGGCGTGGTTGACGTTGGTCCTACGGTCAATCTGGGCTATTTCACACAGGAACATCAGGAGATGGATGAATCTCTTCGTGTTATTGAGTACATCAAGGAAGTGGCTGAGAATGTGAAAACAGCCGATGGCTCTCTGATTACAGCATCCCAGATGCTGGAGCGATTCCTGTTTACCCCGGCATCCCAGTGGACGCCAATCTCCCGCCTGTCTGGTGGAGAGAAGCGTCGTCTATATCTGCTGCGTGTGCTGATGGCTGCGCCGAATGTATTGCTGCTGGATGAGCCGACGAATGATCTGGACATCCAGACACTCGCTGTACTGGAAGACTACCTGGACGATTTCCCGGGTGTTGTCTTTGTGGTCTCCCATGATCGCTATTTCCTTGATCGTACTGTGGATAAAGTGTTGTCTTTTGAGGGCAACGGTGCTGTACGTGTACACGTCGGCGACTACAGTGAGTATGCGGAATGGATGCTGAAAAATGCACCCGGAGCTACTCAAGAGAGTGACACAGGAACAGCGAAGGTGAAGCAGTCATCGGAGAAAACGACTCCTGCTGTGTCAGCGGCTAAACCGAAGTTGAAATTCAGCTTCAAAGAGCAACGTGAATACGATCAGATTGATGAAAATATTGAGAAGGCTGAAGCTAATCTTGTCCGGATTAACAAAGAGATGGAAGAGTCGTTTAGTGATTCTGCCCGTCTACAGGAGTTAATGGCGGAGCAGGTTGAGGCTGAACGTCATCTGGATGAATTGATGGAACGCTGGACCGTTCTGAATGAACTTGCAGAGCAGATTGAACAGAGCAAGTCTTGATTTATAACTAAACATCGCCCTTTTTTCCATAGTGACTTTATGTCGCATTGGAGAAAAGGGCGATTTTTTGTCTGCGAATTTGCGCTTTTATGTGAAACGTTCTGTATGTTCATTACGTTGTATAAGTAAAGAATTCCATAGAAGGGAGAGAACACCACACTTATGTATAAGGAAATTAATCAACAGTTGGCAGTGCTCAAGGAAAAGGGGAGAATTTACGAGAAATGGACCAAACGTCTGGAGAAGCTTCAAACGGAGGAAAGCGAATGGGAAGCAAAGGTAAAGCGTCGTCTGGAGCATCTCCAGAAGGAGCAGAAGGATGTTGATAGACTGAACAGTATGACATTGTCGGCCTTTTTCTATCAACTGATTGGCAAGAAGACAGAACGTCTGGAGAAGGAAGAGCTGGAACTGATGGAGAGCAAGGCTGCATACGACACCGCTTGTCGCATGTTACAAGACGTACAGGAGCAACGAATTCATGTGGAGCAGGAGTTGGAGGGCGGGCGGCAGTATCAGTACTGGCAAAGCGACTACAACGCGCTGTGGGGGAAGAAGGAAGGTCGTCTGCTGGACCAGGATGCGGAATTGCAACAGATGGCTGAGAATCGGGAACATCTGGCGAGCGAGCTACAGGAACTGGATGAAGCTTTCCGGGAGGGAGAATATCTGCTCTATGCCCTTGAACGTGCCGAGAAGGCTTTGTCTTCGGCAGGTAATTGGGGTGTATATGACATGATGGGCGGTGGGGTCATCTCCACGCATATCAAGCGAGGAAGAATGGATGACGCTCAGGTCGCCATCATGGATGCAGGTAAGCGTCTACGACGTTTTCAGAAGGAACTGGAGGATGTAGAGATGGCTGTACACGCGGATCTACATCTGGGAGGTCTGCTTTCATTCGCAGACTATTTCTTCGATAACCTCTTTGTGGACTGGATGGTTCAGGACAAAATTCGCAAAGCCGAACGTCAGGTGAAGGATGGACTGAGCGCGGTTCGGAAAACCATGCATGTATTGAGAAATGAAATGCGTGACCATAAGGCAGAGTTAGAGATATTGGAGCGTAAATATCATGCATATGTCGAACAGGCAGATTAAGAGATATGACAACAAAGGCCCCTTCCAAGCACACCGAATTGCTGTGCTTGGAAGGGGCCTTTTGCTTAGAAGAACATGTGGATGTTATCCATGATAATTTCGTCGATCAATGATTCTGTTTTACTTGGTTGTAATGTAAGCTGCGAGCAATCGTGCCGTATTCAGGACAGCATCCTTATGTGTACGCTCCATGGAATGAGATGCGTGAACTCCAGGACCGATCAGTGCTGCACGGATATTGTTTCCTCCGCGTAATGCTGCACTGCCATCTGAGCCGTAGTGGGGATAAATGTCGACGACGTAATCCATTCCATCTTGTTTGGCCAGTTCAATGAGACGACAGGTCATATCGTAGTCATACGGGCCAGAAGAATCTTTGGCACATATGGAAACGTCGGTTTCTTTACAACTCAGGTCATCGCCCATGGCTCCCATGTCTACAGCGATCATTTCACTGATTTCCGCAGGGATATACGATGCGCCATGTCCAACTTCTTCATAATTCGAGATAAGCAGAGAAACGTTATGTAATGGCTTCCAGCCTTCACGATGTGCAGACTCAAGGATGCCGAAGAGGGCAGCTACGCTGGCTTTGTCGTCCAGATGACGTGACTTGATATAACCACTCGGCGTGATGACTGCGCGAGCATCAAAGGAGATAAAGTCACCGACAGAGATCCCGAGTTTCAACACATCTTCCTTGGAGGAGACAACTTCATCGATTCGAACTTCCATATGGCTCTCAGTCCGTTCAAATGTGCGTGCATCCGGATAAACGTGGACAGACGGATGAAGGGAGAGAATGGTGCCTGTGTATGTCTTTCCATCCCGAGTATGGATGTTGCAATATTCGTTTTCGATACTTTGCATCGAAAATCCACCGACAGAGGTAAGCTTCAATGTGCCATAGGATGTAACCGAGCGTACCATGGCTCCTAGCGTATCCACGTGGGCGCTTAAAGCGATTGTCTTGGAAGAGTCCTGTCCGGGCAATGTAAGTACCGCACCGCCCTTGTTATTCAGCTCACAGGCGATGCCCAGTGCTGCTGCTTCCTTCCGGATCATCTCGATAATATGATGTGTGTAACCACTTGGGCTTGGTGTATCCAGCAATTTTTTCAGGAAAGACAGAACGTATGATTCATCAATTGTAAAACTCATTGTGTAATTTCCTCCTCGGATCGTGGGTATGGTGTGAAACAAAATACAGCCTGTCTGGGGGAGAGAATGTGATACTACCATTCCTGACTCGCCAGCAGGCTGTCTCTGATTGGTTACAGTGTTCCCGTAGGGTTTCCTTTGCGCTGACTCTGGATCGAATCTTTCTCCAATAGGCTGTTGGATTCATTTGAGTCAAGCGAATCCATCGTTTTGAAAGAATCGAGCGAAGATTTGCTTGTCGCGGAACTTTCCAATTCAGATACACGCAATTTCAGTTGTTTATTTTCACGTTGCAGTCTGTACTGGCGATAAATTCCATATGACCCTACAATAATTCCACCGATCAGGGTACAGCCGAGAATGAGCAAGATCAGCGGGATTTGTACCGTGTTAAATAACAGGTTGACTTGTACGGAATCCACATTAATGACCGCAAAGATTCCCGTGAGCAGTGCAAAAACAAGACCTGCTATGAGTGCCCATTGCATTTTCATGGTGTTGCCTCCTTGTTGAACAATTGAGAACTAGATATGCATTACCCATATTCGGGTATGTTGCATCTTGCAATGATGATAAAATCCCCTGCCCAAACGGGCAAGGGATGCAGGTCACATGGAAAGACAACCTTATTTGGTTAGTTGCTCCATCTGTTCAATCAATTCCTTGAACACACTCATAGCTTCACGAATTGGCTGTGGTGTAGACATATCCACACCAGCTTTTTTCAGAATGTTGATGGAGTAATCACTGCCACCGCTCTTTAGGAAGCCAAGATAACGGTCAACAGCCGGTTGGCCCTCTTCCAGGATTTGCTTGGAAAAGCTTGTTGCTGCGGAGAAGCCAGTAGCATATTTGTAAACGTAAAAGCTGTTATAGAAGTGGGGAATACGAGCCCATTCCATTTCAATTTCTTTGTCGACAGCCATGCCTTCTCCGTGATATTTAACGTTCAGATCATAATAGATCTCGGATAACAATTGTGGTGTTAATGCGTCACCTTGTTCCGCACGTTCATGAATGATTTTCTCGAATTCAGCAAACATGGTCTGACGGAATACCGTTGTACGGAATTGGTCGGCATAATAGGTTAACAGATACAATTTTTCCTTTGGATCTGTTGATTTGTTAAGCAGGTAATCCATGAGCAACGCTTCGTTGGTTGTGGATGCAACCTCAGCCAGGAAGATGGTGTACTGGGCATCACGATACGGAAGTGTTGTATCCGAGTAATGTGAATGCAGAGCGTGACCCATTTCATGTGCGAGTGTGAACATACTGTTCAGGTTATCTTTGTGATTCAACAAGACATACGGGTGAGTGCCGTAAGCGCCCCAGGCATATGCGCCTGAACGTTTATTTTCATTCTCATATATATCGATCCAGCGGTTATCATATCCAGTCTGCAATGCGTCTGCATAGTCCTTGCCGAGTGGTTTCAGACCGTCTTTAACCGTTTGTTTCGCTTCCTCATAGGTAATATCCATTTTGTATTCGTCTACGAGTGGAGCGAACAGATCGTACATGTGCAATTGATCCACACCCAGCAACTTTTTGCGCAGGTCCATATAACGATGCAATAACGGAAGGCTCTCGTGAATGGTGTCTACCAGATTGGTATACACATCCGTTGGGATGTTATCTCCATATAGGGACATTTCCATCACGGAAGGGTACTTCCGAACATTAGCATAGAACATATTTTTGGTTACATTTGCATTCAAGGCAGCGGCAATTGTGTTCTTCTGTTTGGCATAGGTTTCGTATACCGCTTTGAAGGCACGTTCGCGAACTTCACGGTTAGGGTTCTCCAGGAACTGAATGTAGCTGCCGTGTGTCAGCTCAACTTCGTTACCATGTTCATCCTTGATTCTAGGAAACTTGAGATCTGCGTTATTCAGCATGCTGAAGATTGTCTGTGGTGCTTGTGAAAGGTTGCCTACCTGTGCAAGCAAAGCCTCTTCAGCTTGGCTAAGAACGTGGGCTTTTTCGCGTTTCATCTCTTTCAATGTAAACGTGTAAGCAGAGAGTTTTTCGTTCGCAATAAATGCGTCCAACTGATCATCCGGCAGGGAAAGAATCTCCGGTGTGACAAAAGAAAGTGCTTCACCAACCCGTACGCCTAATTTCTGGGCTTTTTGGGACAGGTTTTGATATGTAGGATTCGCTGTGTCTTCATCTTGATGCATACGTGCGTACACAAAGAGGCGTTCTATTTTGAGGCTGATCTCATCTTCGAATTCGAAGCAAGATTTGAGTACATCAGGTTGATTCAATTTGCCTTGGAATTCGGAGGCCTTCTTGGTCAAAGACGATACTTCTTCATATTCCTGATCCCAGGCTTTCTGATCGGCAAATAAATCTTCCAGTTTCCAGCTATGCTCAGCTGGCACCTCGGAACGTTTCAATAATTGACTCATGGAAATCCTCCTTTGATGATCTGATGAATGTATGGACGAAGCTGCCTTCGTCTCGCTTGCCTGTGCGGAGAGAGACGAAGGAATCAGACTAAGTACCAGGATAACAGATAGCGATTTCTGGTATTTCAACGGCCTTCCTCCTTACGATACGAATAATCTCGTATAGTATGACCTTAGGCACGTTGAAATATTTGAGCATCTGGGTCCCCTTGATTAGGTTCCCATGTTATACAGAAAATAAACGATCAGGAAAAAGGCGAAACAAATGAGCAGGGTAGCAATAAGCGCCATTCCCCGTCTCAATCGATCCGGGATGGAATTACGTCCCAAAATAAGCACAATACCTAGGGAGAAGGCAAGGATAATAAAGATGACGACATTGCTTGAGTCTAGCTGCATGGGTTAGACCCCTTTGAAGGCAGCCATCAATTGACGCCATTCATCCTCACGGTTCTCAAAATCTGCTTTTGGGAAACGGCGTTCAGCCCAGTGCATTAAGGCAGGACGGCTTAGGAAAGTATGGCATTCTTCGCCCCACTCTTCCGAAATTTCTCGCAGTACGAGATATTTGCCTTGAACTTCTACGGTCATCATATTCCACTTGTCTGTTTTGTATATTTCATGTTTTTTTATCATAGGTAGTCTCCAAACTAACGGTTTTGGTAAAATGATACCGTACCCTACGATTCAAAGCAAATTTTTTCGACATTTATGGAAAGATAAATTGCAAAATGGAAGCCCATACAGTATAATAAGGGTATTCGCCATAGATGGCGATATTTTTAGGAGGTTTTTCATTTGAAAGGTACAGTTAAATGGTTTAACGCAGAAAAAGGCTATGGCTTTATTTCAGTTGAAGGCGGCGAGGACGTATTCGTACATTTCTCCGCAATCCAAGGAGATGGCTTCAAAACATTGGAAGAAGGTCAAGCGGTAGAATTCGAAATCACTGATGGAAACCGTGGTCCTCAAGCAGCTAACGTAAACAAACTGTAAGAATTTTTCCGGTCAACGGACTTCTTATATATGATAAATTTATAGCTGAATATTAAGAACCTAAGCACAGTCCCCCAAGGGAGGCTGTGCTTTTTTTGATTCTAAAATTTTCAGTGTAAATAACGGTTGAATACGGTGTAAGTTTCCCTGTGTGTTCAGGATACACGATTGGTCATGCTGGACCATAACTTCAATCCGAAACCGATCAGTGCAGCCAGGGAGAAAGCCATAGCGGTGAGATAGAAGGTTTGTCTGCCTGCATGTTCCAGCAGCAGTCCGCCCAACGTTCCACTAAGAAGTCCCGAAGCACTGGACCAGACAATGGTGAACAAAGCCATACCCGTAGCTCTGTAGCCGTCCGGAACTAGGCGAATGATATAGCGGACCGCCGTAACGTAGAAAATACCAAAGGTAACACTGTGCATCGTCTGAATTGCAACGACAGCTGCTGGTGTATCGGATATGGACATGAGAAGCAAACGAACCGTATACATCAGTGCAGCAAAAGCGATTAGCGGCAGTTCTTTATAACGGTTTCCATACTTGCTGAGCAGTAGAAATATGGGGATTTCACTTACGGAAGAGATCAGCAAAGACCAGCCGATCAGCCCCTCGCTGGCACCAAGCTCTTTTAGCGTGATGGTAAGAAAAGCTTCGTTCATGCGATGTCCCATGGCAAGCAAAAATACACAGCCAAAAAAGGTGAGCACATCTCTGCGTTTCAAAATAGCCCATAACCCCGATAGGTCCATTTTGCTACTACTCCCCGAAGGTTGATCCTTCAATTGAAAACTGATCAATAGTGTAGTGGCAGCAAGACCAACGCAGACCCATATCGTCCATGCTGGACCAAAAGATCCAAGGAAATACCCGATACTTAATGCAAAGAAGGCATAACCAATCGATCCGAAGACTCGAATGGAAGTGAAATTTCGGCTGTACTTGCTGGCCGTTGTAATAGCCATCGTATCGGAGAGTGGATAGACCGGATAATAGAAAAAGTAAAACAGGGTTACGAGTACAAATACCTGACCAAAAGTTGTTGCGTTGGCAAGCATGATACCTGTGATCAATTGGCCACCAAGCAGAATGATCATCACTTTGCGTACTGTTTGGTAGCGGTCGCTGGCCATGCTCCAGAACATATTGGAGAACACGGAGATAAGGGGGCCAATTCCGTAAAGATATCCAATCTCAGCCCGACTGAAGCCCAGATGACTGAAGTAAAGCTGGAAGTAGGATACCACCAGAACGGTGGAACCAAAGATGGTGAACATGAGAGCCCGCAACCAGTTCTGGTCCGGGCGGGCGTTGTGACTTAATTTCATGATGAGAGACTCCAATCCTGATAACAATTCAATGATTTTATTACCCTTTCAGGGATGTTGATTTACGGGCTTTCGGCACAGACATCGTAGGTTCCTGCTTCGTGCGCCGGATGACAAGCCAGACAATAACAAGTTCGGCGAGCAGGCCAAGGGATTGGGCTACAGCGCCAATCATACCGTTCCACGCAGGGAAAATACTAACCAGTATAAGCAGCACAATTACCGTGCAGATTGCATTCGCCGTTTGCGAACGAAACATCGTTTTTGTCTGACCGCGAAGCAGAATAAGACCATTGCTGAAATCCAGAAAAGGGAAGATCAGCGGAAATAAGACAAACGCACGCAGTGTCCACAGACTTTGTTCCAACAGTTCACCCTGAACGCTCATGACATTTTCGAGTACCCAAGGTCCCAAGGGGGTATAGGCAATCGACACTATCATCGCAAACGGAATAAATCCGGTGACAAGTGCGAATTTCCGTACCAGTTTGGCGTCCACAAGGTAGAAATTCAGCACGATCTGATGGATGTATGTAAAGAAACTTAGCATCAACTGCATCAGACTGCTTGCTATGGCAAAGGACGAAATGGCTAGTGCGATCCCGGTCGTTTTGCCAAGTACGATGTTAATAACCGGTCCTATGAACAGCGCTACAAAGCTGGATAACAACAGCGGCTTATAAAAGCGAAATACGTCTCCCTTGCTCTCGACGGGATGATCCTCAAGCTTGGCTGGCATCTTGCGTTTGATGCTGTTTCCCTCCAGAAAGCTGACCAGCGCTTCAATCATCATGCCAGCAGCAAAAATGATAGCGCCTACACGTCCACTGTCAATGCTGTCTGTATATATGAAGTAGAGGGATAGGCCGTACATGCCGGCTAAACGGAATACCATGCCGATTGTTAACCACTTGGTGCGGTTATTCGTAATGATGATCCCCTGATAGATGTTGCGGATCACTGAAAAGATACTCACATACATGAGAATTTCATATACGTCGATGACTTTGTTCAGCAGATCCGGACTTACACCAAACAAGTATTTGAACACCCCGGTACCAACGGGAGAGTATACGATGAGAAACCCAATGAGAAGCACACAGGCAAGAAATATTTTGGTCACAAACGTGAGGGCCTGAAAGGATAGGCGATCGCGAACCAGTGCGGAACAGGTTTGCCGCAGCAGGGTGGAGGGGCGTTCCGTGAGGGTTAACAAGCTACCGGCGATGGCATAGCTGGCAATAACCGTCTCGGGATGAGCGGAACGTGCTAATGTGCTGTTTATGATGACGTGAGAAATGGTGACGAGAGAGGCGGAAATGCCAAGTGGCACAAAAAAAGAAAATAACCGTCTCCACGAAAGTGATTCACTTGACGACATGTCAACGACTCCTTTGATGGATGAAATATGCCTAGTATATCACAAAGCATTGAACGCCGATGCGATTTTTTATGCGGAATATGCGGCAGATCATTTGTACAATTAAGGGGATCATATTATAATAGGAATGGTTAAAAATCGCTCTAATACGTATTCAACCAAGTGGAGGCACATTTATTTTGAGCCAATCAAATCGAAAACGTCATCAATATCCGCGTGGACCGCTGGCATTGATGAGAGGGGTGTACAAATACACCATTCCGGAAACACGGGAGGCACTGAATGGATGGCGTGCTCAAGCTGAGGCGATTCCGAATGAGGAATTGCGTACACAGGCACTTGCCAGTCTGAAGGATAAACAGTTTCACTGTGAAGGCGGAACCGTCTACGCATTAGCTGATTTGCCCAACAGACACATTCTGATTCCGCTGATCGTTTCATATCAAACTATTAGTGATTATTTGGACAATCTGTGCGACCGCAGCACGTCGATGGACCCGGATGACTTTCGTCTTCTCCATCAATCCATGCTTGATGCGGTAGATCCCGAAGCAATTCCCGTCAATTATTATGCCCTTCGTGAGGAGCAGGATGACGGTGGATATCTGCGGAATCTGGTGACCACATGTCAGGAACTGACCCGTCAGTTACCAGGCTATACGTCCGCCAAGCCCCAAATTCAGGATCTGGCAGGCCTATACACGGACCTGCAGGTATATAAGCATATCAAGCCGGAACTGAGAGAAACGGCACTGCTCGAATGGTGGTCGGAGCATCGGCATCGCACACCTCAGTTTCGTTGGAACGAATTTGCTGCTGCAACTGGCTCTACACTGGGCGTTTTCATGCTGTTTCTGGCTGCGAGTGACGATCAGTTGACTGAAGAGCAAGCGGCCTCGATCCACACGGCCTATTTCCCACATGTATGCGCATTGCACATTATGCTCGATTATTTAATTGATCAGGATGAGGACCGCATCGGGGGAGATCTCAACTTCTGCAACTATTATGAGAATGTAGAGACAATGCTGGACCGAATTGCTTTTATTGTGGAGATGGCACGCAGCGATGTGCAGAAGATTCCGGGAAGCTCCTTTCACCGGATGATCATCGAAGGACTGATTGCCATTTACCTGTCTGATCCCAAAGTCAGCGAACAACAGGAAGTTCGCGTTGTATCCAAACGTCTGCTGAAAAATAGTCCGATCACAAGAATATTTTTCTTCATTTTCAGTCGCTGGATACGGAAAAATATGTAAGTCAGGTGTGATATTGCGGAGCCTGAAGTGAAACTAGAGGAGGAAGAAACATCATGACAGCAGTAAAGAAAATCGCAGTATTAACGAGCGGTGGTGATTCACAGGGGATGAACGCGGCTGTTCGTGCGGTTGTTCGCAGCGGACTGTTTCACGGTCTCGAAGTATTTGGAGTTCAACGTGGATACCAGGGTCTTTTGAATAATGACATTTTCCCAATGGATTTGCGGAGTGTAGGGGATATCATCCAACGTGGGGGAACGGTTCTTCAATCGGCACGTTGCAAGGAGTTCTATACCGCTGAAGGTCAGCAAAAAGGTGCGGACATTCTGCGTGCGCGTGGCATTGATGGTCTGGTTGTTATCGGTGGGGATGGTTCCTACAACGGAGCAAATAAACTGAGCAAGCTGGGCATTAACACCATGGGTCTGCCAGGAACGATTGATAACGATGTTTCTTTCACCGACTATACCATCGGATTTGATACAGCTGTAAGCATAGTAGTTGATGCAGTAAACAAATTACGTGATACGATGTCTTCACACGAACGTTCTTCCATCGTTGAAGTTATGGGTCGCCACTGTGGAGATATCGCTCTGCATGCCGGACTTGCTTCCGGTGCTGAAACGATTCTTGTCCCAGAAGTTCCATTTGACATGGACGAAGTAGCAGATCGGATGAAAGCTAACTTTGCACATGGCAAACGTCACAGTATTATCATCGTTGCAGAAGGCGTAGGCAAAGGTGAGGATGTAGCAAAAGAACTGATGGAACGTTGCCCAACGTATGAGCCACGTGTAACCGTTCTGGGTCACATTCAGCGTGGGGGTACGCCAACACCTTTCGACCGTAACCTGGCAAGTCGTCTTGGCGACTTCGCTGTTCGTAGTCTGATCGCAGGCGAGACAGACAAAGGTTGTGGCATTATTAAGGGTGAACTTACCCTGACAGATATTGATAAAGTGGTTAACACAAAAAAAGATTTCGATATGGAAACGTACCAGCTCGCACAACGTTTGTCCCAATAATTCGATTCAAAAACAAAGAGCACAATCCCGCATTAACGTGGATTGTGCTCTTTTTGTTGTTTCACAGAGTGAGTATATTAATACTACGCCTTGCGGAGTACGGCTTGTTTTTGTACCAGGAAGAGTCTCCAGAGAAGCGCTGTTGCTCCCACAGCAAGGCCGGCAATGAGGCCGATCCAGTATCCGAAGGCACCGAGTGAAGTATACGTAGCAGTTAGATAACCTACAGGCAAGCCAATGATCCAATACGCTACGAACGTGATGATCAGTGCAGGATTAACATCTTTGTAGCCACGCAATGCTCCTTGGGTCGGTGTAGCAATCGCATCCGAGATCTGAAAGAAAATGGCGTAGATGAGGAAATGCTGCGTAAGTGCAATGACCTCTCGATCGTTTGAATACACGCCTGCAATCTGTTCGCCGAACACAATCAACACGATCGCTGTCAGCAGTGAGAGGCCGATGGCTCCACCAATTCCAAGCAGACTGTATTGTTTGGCATCTCTCAGACGTCCCGCACCTGCCTCATAGCCCACAAGGATCGTAAGAGCCATACATATGCTCACAGGCAACATGTAGAGCGTAGAAGCGAAATTCAGCGCCGCCTGGTGGGCAGCAATTGTTGTGGTATCGAAACGGCTCATCATTAAAGTCACAGCAGCGAAGATGGACGTTTCGAAAAAAGTCGCAAATCCGATGGGCACTCCAATCTTAAGTAACTCTTTCCATTTGGACAATGATACACGGGTCCATTGACGGAAAATGCCATACTGAGCGAAAGGTTCGACCCGATGGACAAAACAGAGACTAATAAGAAAGATCAGCCAGTATGTACATGCTGTAGCAACACCAGCACCAACACCGCCCAATTGTGGAAAGCCCCAGCGGCCGAATATCAGCAGATAATTTAGAAAGATGTTAACGGGCAGGGAAACCAACGTAATGAACATCGTAGTCCTTGTCTGGCCCAGCGCATCCATGAAGCTGCGCAGCACCGTATATCCGAAGAGCGGGATAATGCCAAAAGCAAGTGCGCACAAAAAATAGAAGGCAACTTGGGCAACTCGGGGTTCCAGAGGCATTCCGTTCAGTATAGGGCCAAGTAACAACGCCCCGGCTCCGATCACGACGAGACTGACAGCAATCCCGAGATACAACGCCTGTATGACGTTATACCCGATCTGATCATTACGTTTGGAACCCAGCAGATGGGAAACAACAGGCGTTATGCCAATTAGAATCCCGCTTAGTCCAGTTTGAACTGGCATCCATAGACTTGTACCAATTGCAACTCCTGCAAGGTCGGCCGGAGAAAACTTGCCTGACATATTGGTGTCGAAGAACGACATGGCAGAGAGGGCGATTTGAGTGGTGAAGATGGGCAAAAATATAATCAGGAATTGCTTCACTTTTTGGGAAAAACTTGTTGTGTTCATGTTCACTGGCAGTGCCTCGCTATTCTTAATAGATGTCATCCAAGTGTCATATATGGACAGCTACTTATTGTAGAGGATTTTGTTCAATTTGAATAGGGACAGAAGCAGAGTAGGGGTGTACAGAGAAAAATGAACACCAAAAAACCTCGCTCCGCTTCAAGCAGAACGAGGTTGGATGAAATGAAAAGTATGAAAGAGTGCGGATTACTTATATTGTACACCTGATGTATAACGGTTGGACGCATTCCAGAGCAGATATTCATGCACATCCATGTCCTTCATCGCTCTAATCTGGTCTTCCACTTGTTTCTTGCCATACTTGATATAATGCCCACTGCCCAGCCAGCTTGCTGTGAAGTCCTGAATCCACGGACGAATGACGGGTTTGAGTTCTTTGGTAGGGTCTAGTTTCTTGTGTGTATCTTCCATTGAGCCCTTGATGGTTGTGTAAGGATCTTTGTCAGGGTCCTTGACCCCATACCAGCCAGTTGAATAGTGACTAGGGTATACCATCGGTGAGATCACGTCCACGTTTTCGGATATTTTAACAAAATCCTGTCCAATGCCTTCAGCCGCAGGTACAGAAGCGGCATAACCGAAAATATCAACTGAGACACGGACCCCTAGCGGGGCCAACTCCTTGCGTGCATATTGCACGAATTCAGCCACAACATCCACTCGTGACTTGTCGGATTTGGTATATTTCAGTACATCGGCTCGAGTTTCGAAACCTTCCGGGAAACGAACATAGTCAAATTGAATCTCTTTAAATCCAAGCTTGGCAGCTTCCTTGGCAATCTCAATGTTATAGTCCCATACTTCCTTGCTGTACGGATTCACAAAGCTGTCGCCTTTGCCATTAGCCCAGACAGATCCATCCTTGTTACGGAAGGAGAGCTCCGGATTTTTCTTGGCAAGAATCGTATCTTTGAATACAACGACACGTGCAATCGGGTAGACCTCATGTTTTTGCAATCGTTTCATCAAGGCATCGATATCCCGAATAAAAGGTTGGGATTTACCCATTTTCTGAAGCGCTTTGTTTTCTGTGGGGTAAGTTATGTATCCGAGATCGTCTTTGATATCAATGACCATGGCATTCAGTTCTGTGCTGTCTGTCAGTTCCAGCAATTCTTTCATACGTGCGCCGCCTGCGCTGTAGGCCGTTACATAAATACCTTTGACCACAGGTGCATCAGGTTGAGGATCCATTTTGGCAGGTGGGTTATCGGCATCGATAACAACCTGATCTTTTTGAGATTGAATAATTGCGGTGTTAAAACTGTTGGTTAACGATTGGAATTGAGGGTTTCCCTGGTCTGCCACTGCGGGGGCACCACCAAAGCTTCCAAAGGCCATAGCCAGTAAAGCCCAAAACATGTTCATTCATTTCCACTCCCTTATGTGTGCATTCCATGTATGAATTATACATTAAAGCCTCTGGGCTTTTAACCATATTAATCAAGTAATGAAACACATGGAAAAAATGAAAACCGCTTCCTGCTGAGGAAATCCCCTGCAAGAAGCGGCGTGATCAATCTGAAAAAAATTATTGAATGTAAATCTCATTTTGATGCTCACAAATACTGTACTGAATGATTTCCATTGCGTCTCCCTGTTCCAGGATGCCCAGCCCATCCCGGAGGACAATCAGTGAGTCGAGTTCATTCGGTTTCAAGAAAGGGAGCATTTCCGGGCACCATCTGTTGACAATCTCAAACAGTTTTACCGTTTCCATATCCACAATAATCACCCTTTCCTACTCGAATTCCAAAATGGTAAGTCATTCGGCGCGATTCGGGAAAGCATATGGCCTGTGAAATTGAAGGGTTGAACCTGCTATACAACATATTTAGGAGCCGTACACCGTTATTATACCACAATGTTGTGAATTGTTAACCGTACAGGTGTCTCAACTTCTGCGAAATGAACCCATAACACCAACCGTTTCCACAATGTTAACAAAAGCGTTTGGATCTGTATCCTTGATAATACGTTTAATTTCAACCAACTCGTAGCGGGTAGTTACGGTCATGAGCATGTCCTTTTCAATATCCGTGTATGCTCCCTGAGTCTTAATTTTGGTAACTCCACGAGGCCGAACAAGTAATTTTTTTAACATGGCTTCGGTTTCGTTTGTAATGATGTACAGTGTTACTTTGACGTGACTGATATGGATCAGATCAAGCACTTTGCCTGTGATGTAGATGGATACCATGGAGGCCAAGGCTGTATTCCAATTGTCACTCAGGTATCCTGCAAGCATAATGATCGTACCGTTCATACCGGCCATCACTGTACCAATCGGAAAGTCTCGTTTACGCGTGAAAATGGACCCAACAATGTCGAGTCCTCCTGTGGAGCCGCCGACTCGGAAGGAAACACCAGTGCCCATTCCAATAAGCACACCGCCAAATACAGAACTAAGTAAAGGGTCTGTAGCCACAGCAAAAACAGGCAGAAGCGCAATGAACCAGGAGGTGGCTGCTACCGAAAGAATACTTAACGTAATGAAGCGTCGTCCAAGAATAAACCAACCTGCAATGAGCAGGGGAATGTTAAGAACAAAATACATTATACTAAGATTCAACGTTGTAAAATAACCCAGAAGCATTGAAATACCGGACACCCCGCCGCTTAAAAGCTGATGGGGGACCAAAAACCAGTTAAAGCCGCAGGCAATAGCTGCAGCACCCAAAATGATCACTAAAGAGTGCCAAATTATTTTGGGCAATTTAATCACCTCATTTATATTTAAAACCAGATTGCTGGTAATCTTGAATTGTTTTGTGATATAATAATTTGTGGATATTCTTGAGTAGGAAACTTTTCCTAAATGGAGCAATAAAATTTTGAAATGTTTCAAACACATGTATGTAGTTTTAGTCTTATGTTGGGGACCCATTCATGGAATTATATTCGTTATGAAAATAATTCGTCCCGTTGGGATACCCTATAAATATTAACGCTACTTAAGAATACAGACAACAAAGTGGATTGTCCACCATGTCCACCATATAAAAGGAGCATGAATAATTTTGACAAATTTAAACTTTACAGATTTCAATCTTGAACCACTGGTGCTGCAAGCCATCACTGAGCTCGGGTTTGAAGAAGCAACACCGATCCAATCCAAAGCGATTCCTTTGGCACTCGAAGGCAGAGATTTGATTGGTCAAGCTCAAACAGGTACGGGTAAAACAGCTGCATTCGGTATTCCGTTGATCAGCAAAATCACAAAAAGTGATGAGAAAATCCGCGCCCTTATTATGGCACCTACACGTGAACTTGCCATTCAAGTTGCTGAAGAGATCGAAAAACTCACTCGCTTCAAAGGTCTTCGCTCCCTGCCAATCTACGGCGGACAAGATATCGTGCGTCAAATCCGTGCACTGAAAAGAAAACCACAGATCATCATTGGTACACCTGGACGTCTCCTTGACCACATCAACCGCAAAACAATCAAACTAGATGATGTACAAACTGTTGTACTGGATGAAGCAGATGAAATGCTCGACATGGGTTTCATGGAGGATATCCAATCCATCCTGAAACAAGTTCCAGACGAGCGTCAAACCATGCTGTTCTCAGCAACAATGCCTCCTAACATTCAAAAATTGGCACAACAATTCTTGAACAATCCTGAACACATTTCTGTGATTCCGAAACATGTTAGTGCACCATTGATTGACCAATCCTATATCGAAGTACCTGAGCGTCAAAAATTCGAAGCATTAAGCCGTTTGTTGGATATGGAATCTCCTGAACTGGCGATCGTATTCGGACGTACAAAACGTCGTGTTGACGAATTGGCTGAAGCTTTGCAAAAACGTGGATATTCTGCAGACGGTCTTCATGGTGACTTGTCCCAGAATCAACGTGATGCGGTAATGCGTAAGTTCCGTGACGGCAGCATTGACGTACTCGTTGCAACAGACGTGGCTGCACGTGGTCTCGACGTATCTGGTGTAACTCACGTTGTTAACTTTGACCTTCCGCAAGATCCGGAGAGTTATGTTCACCGTATCGGTCGTACAGGTCGTGCGGGTAAAGAGGGTGCTGCTTGGTCCTTCGTTACACCGCGTGAGATTGATCACTTGCACTTCATCGAGCGTGTAACACGTCACCGTATTCCACGTAAACCACTGCCAACAATGGCAGAAGCGGTTGAAGGTAAACAACGTTTGACAGCAGAGCGCTTGCTGGAAATCGTACAATCAGGTGAACTGAACGAATACAAAGGTATTGCGATTCAAATGCTTGAGCAATATGATTCTGTTCAACTGTTGTCGGCTGCACTGAAGCTCCTGACAGGTGACAAGAAAGATGCTCAAGTTGATCTGACTCCTGAAGATCCAATCCGTGCAAAACGTCGTAAACCGGATGTTCGCTCTGGCGGACGTAAACCATCAGGTTACAGCGGTAACCGCACAAGTGGTAGCGGCGGCAGTGGTGGTGGTTACAACCGCGATCGCAACAGCAGTGGTGGCGGACGTGGCGGTTACAACCGTGATCGTAACAGCGGCAGCAGCACTGGTGGTGGAAGCAGAGAAGGTGGTTACAACCGTGACCGCAAACCGCGTCCAAGCAGTAACGAAGGACGTCGTCCAGCGAAAGATTCTTCTTTCGAGTAATATAAACGTATAATCTGAAAAATGGAGCGGGCAACTGCTCCATTTTTTTATTTTCAAAATTACTGCATCATTTATTTCACTGCCAGAAGCGGCTAGAAGCGCTAGTTAAGGACAATGACGATCTCTTTTCGGGAAGTACTGGCTTTTCCTATCTATAATAAGGTATATTAATATTAGACTTCAGGTAATACGCAAGGCTGCAGAGGAGGAGAAATGTTTGGAATTTAAAGGAGCTATGGGTGGGATCTACCGGCTTACAGAGTGGATTACGAGACTGGCCGCAACCAATCTGTTGTGGGCTATTTGTTCGTCTCCGTTCTTGTTTTTCTTGATTATGAAACTGCTCGTGATGCAGCAGAACCTCGCAAACGAATCATTGCAAATGAACTGGGCTATAGCTATTGTGGCACCGCTTACACTGTTCCCGGCGACTTCGGCGCTGTTTACGGTTGTTCGTAAATGGAATATGGGCGATACGGATGTACCGATCTTCCGTACTTTCTTTGTAGGTTACAAGGAAAACTACAAGCAAAGTTTAATTGGGGGCATTTTTTACACACTGCTGTTCGCGATTATGTATCTGGATTATACAGTGTACATGACGCAGTTCCGCAATATGCAGCTCGTGGGAATCATCATGTTAGTACTGCTTCTCTTGTTATTTGTATCACTCTTTAACTTTTTCTCGATGGTTGTACACTATCATATGTCCATCGGACTCATTATCAAAAACGCGGTATTGCTTACGCTGATCAGACCATTCCGTGTATTTTCCACATTGCTGGGAAGTGGATTGCTGTTCTACATCGGTTTCCGTTATCCGGTCTTGTTCGTTTTCTTCATTATCAGCATCATTGCTTGGTTCGCTTTCTTTAACTTCTACGCAACCTTCAACAAGATGCAGGAGCAGATGGAGAAGTTGCAACTCAAGAAGGAAGAAGAGGAAGCTGCTGCGCTGGCTGAACAATCAGCAGAGAATGGTGAAACATCTGAGCCATCAGACGACAAAAACATTACATTGCAAAAATAAAACATGATGGATCGCCATTTACTTTTTACACAGTTAGGGATATAATAATTGTACATCCTGCGATGTACGTTTCGGTTATTCGTTGTTTTGAACCAATGATGATGTCTTCGGGAGATCAACACAGAATGTTGCTGAAAAGCCCTGTCTATACGACATGGGGACTTCAAAAAGCATTTTTGCGGTCACCCACCTGCCAAGCAGGTTCATAAGACAATGTAGCCGGACGGCATAGGCGGGTTCCTAAATCTTATGTACAGCACCCTGACTTTTCCTCTTCAGAAGGAATTTCAGGGTGTTTTTAAGTTGTAATGAATGTTTTTGATTGGTTTTACGATAAATATGATGCTTGCCCTTTTGTTACTACTTGAACAATGTTACACTAAGATACATAAATGGAACGGTTACATTCAAAGGAGGAAGGGTCTTGACCTTAAAGAGAACGCTCGTCGGTATCATCCGCAGCATGGAGGGGACCAGCGATCGAGCCAAGGATCCCAAATTAAAAACACGGTATTATAACTTATCCAAAGACAGAGCCTGGGAAGAGGTCTCTTCGACACTCAAAAAGATTCCGGGTTATAAAGTGCTGCATGAAGTGCCTTCTGTTGGAGAAGTTATTCTGGAGAAGCGGACTACCTTTGGACGGACGATGGATATTACAGTTTCCATTATTTCGGTAAGTCCTGTTCGTAGTGCGGTGGATATGTATTCAGCTTCACGTGGTTCACTTGGAGACTTGGGTTCCAATTATCGCACGATTATGAATTTATTCTCTGTACTCGATAAAAAGCTAAGCAAGTATAAAGCAAATGATTGAAATAGATGATAAATAACAAAAAGCGAGTGAAGGTTAACCTTCCTCGCTTTTGTTCTGAACGTATGATAACTTCTACAGCAAAGCTTTTACAGCAAAGCTTTTACAGCAGCAATTGCTTGTTCGAAGTTAGGGGAGTCTGTCATTTCAGGCAAATACTCCACATATGTAATCCGGTCTTCGGCATCCAAAACAAAAATGGAGCGCATGTCGAGTTGGAATTCTTTGATCAGAACGCCGTAGTCTTCACCGAAAGAACGTGTTTTGTAGTCTGACAATGTAACTACGCGGTCAACACCAGCTGCTCCACACCAACGGGCCTGAGCGAACGGAAGGTCAACGCTGACTGTCAAGACAACAACATTGTCTCCGAGTTCTCCAGCTTCCACGTTGAAACGACGAGTTTGCGCATCGCATACGCCAGTATCCAGGGAAGGAACAACGCTGATTAATTTGATTTTGCCTGCGAAGTCTTTCAGGGAAGCGTCCTCAACCAGGTTCTTGCTCAGTGTAAAATCAGGTGCTTGATCGCCCACTTTCAGTTCGGGTCCGATCAATGTAATAGGGTTGCCTTTAAATGTGGCTGCGCCTGTACGTTCTTGTGTCATAATAATGTTCCTCCTTATAAATTGGTGATCCGTGCCAAAATCCATTATAATCTTTTATGAAAGGCATTGTCCAATTCGGGCATGTACCATTACGATGGATCAGAGATGTAAGTCCGATCTGAACAGGGTGGAGTGAAAGAAGAAATTTATGATATTTATTCGCTATGAGAACTGGAAAGGTTATTTGAAGTATTTCCCTTTGACGTCGCTTTTTTTAATTGCCAATGTAGTCATGTTTATTGTGTTAACGGTGAACGGTGGATCAACGAACAATATGGTGCTGCTGAAATTTGGGGCACTCACGAATCATGAACTGTTCGCACATGAATGGTGGCGTTACATTACATCCATGTTCCTGCATGCGGGCTTCAGTCATTTATTGTTTAACAGCTTTGCGTTAATCGTATTTGCACCACCGATGGAGCGGTTGCTCGGGTCGGTAAGGTATGGTGTATTGTACCTGGGTGGCGGTGTATTGGGTAATATTCTTGCTGTTGCGTGGTACAACTCGGTTGGGAGTATTACCATCTCGGTAGGGGCTTCAGGAGCGATCTATGCTGTCTATGGTGCATTCCTATATGTAGCACTGTTCCAGCGAACGATGATGGATGAGGCTTCGCGCAAAACGATGTACACGTTGCTTTTGTTCGGAATCATATTCTCCTTCGCCATGTCGGGCATCAATTGGATGGCTCACCTCGGAGGATTGTTGGGTGGATTCTTTATTTACGGACTGTTGATCAGGTTGTGGAAACCCCGTAGCTTAAAGCGGTAGTCAGAACGTTCTCAAGATGGAATGCAATCAAGGATAAGTAGGGTATAACAGATTGGAGCGATCAGGCGAGTGGAATTAAGACAGTTGCATTACTTTTTGAAAGTGGCACAGAAGGAACATGTAACACAGGCTGCTGAAGAGTTGCATGTGGCACAGTCGGCGGTGAGTCGTCAGATTCATCAGCTGGAAGAAGAACTGGGCGTGGATCTTTTTATGCAAAAGGGACGAAATCTGCAGTTGACTGCAGTAGGGCAGCTTTTTTGCAAACGAATTGAAGGTATCTTGAAAGATTTGGACAAGGCAGTCGGGGAAGTTCATGAGTTTCTGGACCCGGAGCATGGGGAGATTCGAATTGGATTTCCGCATAGCCTGGGGATTCATCTCATTCCTTCCGTGGTGGCTGCTTTCCGTCAGCGCTACCCCAACGTGAAATTCAGATTTAAGCAGGGGATGTTCCCTACACTGATTCGTGATGTATTATCGGGTGAGGTAGACTTGGCATTTATTTCTCCTTTTCCAGAGAAGCATGATCAAGTAGATGGTGATATTGTACTTACGGAAGAATTACATGCCATCCTTCCCCCCAATCACCCGTTAGCTGGTGAAGAGACAATTGCGCTTGAACAGCTCAAGGATGATAAATTTGTATTGTTTAGCAAAGGTTATTCTCTTCGTCCTATTGTGTGGCATGCCTGTCTGGAAGCTGGTTTTACACCCAAGATTGCTTTTGAAGGGGAAGAGACCGACACTATCCGCGGATTGGTTGCTGCGGGCATGGGGGTCAGTCTGCTGCCTGAGATGGCGTTATTCCAGACGAACCCGTTGCAACCGGCACATGTGGCCATCTCTCATCCCAAAGTAACACGGACCATTGGGTTAATTCACCGTGCGGATGACAAGCTACCGCTGGTTGCCCAGTCCTTTCGTTCATTTTTGCTTCATTATTTTGGTTTACAACAAAACAATACCCCATCCGATTAACGGTGGGGTATTGTTTTTTGTTTTTGTTGTATTAGGTATCTGATTAATCGCGGCTGTTGAAGATTCCGATGTAACGAATCAACTCAAGCAGTGAGATCAACGCTGCAGCAACATAAGTCAAGGCTGCGGCATTCAGAACTTTTGCAACACCTTTTTCTTCTTCATTACGAATGTACCCTTCGGATACCATAATCTCTCTAGCGCGATTACTTGCATTGAACTCAACCGGTAAAGTGATGAGTTGGAATGCTACAGTTACGGAGAAGAAGATGATACCGATACCTACAAGGTTCATGGCATTGAAGATGAATCCTGCAATCAACAGGAATGGAGCTAATCCGGATGCAAAGTTCACAATTGGGAAGATCCGGTGACGCAGTGCCAGCATCGGATAACTTTCTTTATGCTGAATGGCGTGGCCAACTTCGTGACACGCTACCGAAACAGCTGAGATTGAGTTTTCGTAATATACTGGTTCTGATAAACGTACAACCCGATTGATCGGATCATAGTGATCAGAGAGCGTGCCGCGTACAGGTTCAATTGGAACATCGTGCAGGCCGTTAGCATCAAGCATCTGGCGAGCGGCATCGTAACCAGTCATTCCGTTCTGGTTCGGTACCTCCGACCAACGTCTAAACGTACCTTTAACGCGAAATTGCGCCCATAAAGAGAGCAAAAAGGCGATAATGATCAATACGAACATACCGTTATTAAAACTCATATTCATTCCTCCGCTTTCTAAAAATAAGCTACATCATGGTGTTCTCAAGCAAGATTTTTAGTGCCTCCATTGTACCGGCACTTTTGGTGAGGAGTCCTGCCATCATTTTACGTGCTTGTACAGGTTTCATCTCTCCAAGTAGCGGTTTGAGTTCGTTAACCTCTCGCTCAAGTTGTTGTACATGAAGCTCCAACGTTGTCAGTTTGCTGGCAACTTGTTCTTCTGTACTAACCAGACGCCACTTCTCAAGAGATTGCTTAATCTCGTCGAGACTATACTTCTCTTGTTTCATCTGTACAATACGTTCAAGCCTCGTTAAAGTTTCATTACTATAGAGACGATAATTTTTTTGTGTACGTTCTTCGGGAGCGATTAGTCCAAGCTTTGTGTAATAATCAATCGTCCGTTCACTAACACCAGCGGTCTTGGCAAGTTCGCCAATCCGAAAAAGTTTCATATCCCCAATGATATTCACCTCGCTTGCAAGTTCAAATGTAGGGAATTGTAGTTTCCACTTGTGAATTTCTAGACTACGCCCAATTTTTCTTACTAATAAGTATGATACATGATCTTTAACCGTACAGTCAAACGTTATGCTTTGGCAATCAGCATACTGCATTTCTATATCTATGTACTCATAGAATGTGATTATGTACTTAAGTGCAAGAAAAAGACGTATGACTTTATTCCCAGAAATAATTTTCAGTTTTGATGAAAATACTCTTGTCAACTTTCCTCTCTTCTGCTTATAATGACATTAAGAGTTTCACGTTATGTGAAGAAACTTAACATAAGAGGGAGTGGGGTATATGAGAAAGAAATGGTTGGTTTCCATGTTAGTAATGCTTACTTTGCTCGCTTTTCCGGTCAGCGCATTTGCGGCTGCGGAGGGTCCGACTAACATTGAACTTCAAAGTGGTTTGAACTCAGCCTTTACGTTTCTGGCTGTTGTACTGGTGTTCTTGATGCAAGGGGGATTTGCTTTACTCGAAGCGGGTTCAACACGAATGAAGAATGCAGGACACATTGCGGGTAAGACCATCCTGACATTGGGAATTTCAGTTATTGCCTTCTGGGCTTTGGGTTTCGGTCTTGGTTTCGGTAATGGTAACAGCTTCTTTGGAACAACAGGATTCTTCCTGAGTGGTGACAAGATGGCTGCTTCCTTCGAATCACTGGCTTTCTCCGATGTTCCACTGACTATTAAATTCGTATTCCACCTCGCCTTTGCGGCGGTATCTCTGGCCATTGCCTGCGGTGGTATGGCTGAACGTGCAAAGATGAGCGTATATATTGTTTTCGGTACTCTTTATACCATTATCATGTATCCGGTTGTTGCTCACTGGGTATGGGGCGGCGGCTGGTTGGCTGAGCTGGGTATGCAAGACTTTGCAGGATCGACGGTTGTTCACTTGACTGGTGCGACTGCAGCATTGGTAGCGACCATCTTGTTGAAACCACGTATTGGTAAATATAACAAAGACGGCAAACCTAACATCATTCCAGGTCACAACCAAGTGTATTCCGTACTCGGGGTTATTATCCTCTGGATCGGTTGGTTCGGATTCAACCCAGGTAGTACATTATCTGCCATGGGGGATGGATTCTTCGGTTATGTTGCATTAACTACTAACGTAGCTGCTGCAGCCGGTGGTGTTGCTGCGCTGTTGATCTCATGGGCAGTACTTGGTAAGTCTGATATCCCTAGCATGTTAAACGGTGTGCTTGCGGCACTCGTTGCAATTACAGGAGCATGTGCATTCGTTGAACCTTGGGCAGCGCTGGTTATCGGTGCTCTGGCGGGTATCATCACATTCTTCACAGCACAGTACTTCGATCGTAAAGGAATTGACGATCCAATCTACGCTTTCTCCGTGCATGGTATTGCGGGTATGTGGGGTGCGATCTCCACGGGCTTGTTCGCTACTCCTGAACTTGCCGAGAATGCTGGTGTAGGTCAAGCGGGTCTGTTCTATGGCGGTGGATTCCACCAATTGGGCGTACAGCTTCTCGGTCTGGCAGGTGCTTTTGCCTTCGTACTGGTAATGTCCTTCATTATTCTGGGCGGAATGAAAGCAATCATGGGCATCCGTGTTACTGAAGAAGAAGAAACAATGGGTCTGGATATCAGTGAGCACGGTACTTACGGATACCCTGAACAAATGAAAAATGTAGATTCTAAATCCAATGGTGGTACGTTCAGCTCCTGAGGTGAATGATGCTGAATCATGCTTCAAGGAGGCTGGACATGATGGAACCCATCTCGTATACAAACTATTCCTGGTCTTATCAGGGAATCGATGGTGCGGTGTCTTCTCAAGAACTGCGCCAGGCACGTGTGATATTACAGAACGAGCTCCAGGAATTGTTGTCCGCTTCCTTGTCGCCGATCGAGTGGTACCAAACGGTAAATGAACTGCATGACCGGATTGCACGGAAAGCAGTAGAGTTATGCATTCAGGGGATGGTTGAGGAAGGCTTCGGCCAACCTCCCGTCCCCTATGCCTTTATCGTATTTGGCAGTTCCGGCAGGGAAGAAGCAACGTTATGGAGTGATCAGGATAATGGCATGATCATTAGCGATACTCCGCATGAAGGTAAAGAGGAATATTTTGCTCAGCTCGGACAGCGAATGACGGATATGTTGGAAGAGCTTGGTTACGCCAAATGCGAAGGCAAAGTCATGTGCTCTGAGCCACTCTGGAGAAAAACGCTGGCGTCATGGAAGCATCAATTAGCAGATTGGAGCTCGGATCTGAATTGGGAGCCCGTTCGTAATCTCATTATTGCTTCAGACATGCGTTTTGTTGCAGGTGAGCAAAGTCTGGCGGAGGAATGGATCACGAGTTTTTATGAACAGTTCAGACTGGTTCCTGAACTTTCGGATGCAGTTCTTCGCAATACGGTTAAACATAAAGCTACATTAAATGTACTTGGACGTGTGGTCACAGAACGATTTGGTGAACATGCAGGCGGATTTGATGTTAAGTATGGTTTGTACATTCCGCTGGTGAACAGTGCCCGTTATTTGGCTTTGCAACATGGGATCAAGGAGTCATCGACGTTAAAAAGAATGGAGAGACTGACTTCACTTGAAGCTGTTCCATTTACATTACTGGATGCATGCCAGCGGGCCTTCTTAGCAGCTTTGAAGTTTCGCAGAAGTACACCGGTTGTCATCAAAGGGGATTTGCAACATAGCAGTGGGTTCCTGGATGAGAAACAGATGAAACAAAAGCAAATTCATTATGAGCTCAGGGATACGCTCGGGTTGGTACGACGAGTGCATCGTGCTTTGCAAAGACAGTTGCGTTTTGCAGAAAGGAGACGTCCATGAGAGAGCCGGCAAGGGGCAATACAGGATTCTGGAATTCGCTGCGTCAGGGAGGGGTTCCTTCCGCCATCGCTTCCATTATGGGAGCCCCTACGGCGCAACACATGGCGTTTATCCGCTCTATGATGAGAGAACAGCGCAGACCTGAGGTTCTGCATACGCCTCTAAATGAGCTGGACGCAGTTGTATTTGATCTGGAAACGACGGGTTTTTCGCCCCAGCATGGGGATGAGATTATCTCATTTGGTGCGGTCCGTATACATGGTGGTGTGGTACTGGAAGGAGAACAGTTCTATACGGTGGTGCAGTCCAAGACTGCGGTTCCGGAACATATTACTGAACTTACAGGTATTACGCAGGAGATGACGCTGGACGCACCAACTTTGCTGGAAGGGCTGCATGATTTCATGTCTTTTGTAGGTGGAAATGTTCTGATTGCACACGCAAGTGCGCATGACCGAGCTTTTCTGAATGCGGCTCTGTGGCGGACTTCAAAGGTAAGGCTGACACATCGTTTAATCGATACGATGATGTTGGCCCGCTGGCTTGAACCGAGCAGGCCGGGGTATGGTCTGGATGAATTGCTGGAATCCAGAGGCATTCCGATCTATGGGCGTCACCATGCACTGGAAGATTCCAAAATGACTGCACAATTATGGTCCTGTTATTTGGAGGACATGATGCGTAAAAATGTGGAGACCTTGGGTGATTTGTATACCCAGCTAAGTCACGCATAACGGAACGGGAAGCAGATTGTATGAAGGCACAACGCGGTGTGCCGGATCTTGCGGTTTCTTCGAGGGTTCAATCAGATAACCGTTCAGATGCATATGAGATCGCAACCCGCTTGTTAGGTCGGGTGAGCCGATGAGGTACATCTGAAGCAAACCGGCGAAGGCCGGAAGAGCTTGCAAGTCCTCTAAGGAAGGAACAGGCCTAGTCTCCGGATGAGAATGGAAGATACCAATGAGCTTGGGCTCGGAGAATACGCACCGAATCCATTCGGCATCGTCCAGAGTAAAATGGTGCAGCGGGTCAGGTGCTACGTTACGAATGGGCTGAAACCGACTGATTCGTATACCGCCCGCTGCGGTTTCACCCAGCATAACCCCGCAGGCTTCTTGCGGCAGCGAAAGGAACATGTGCTTTGACATCTCTTGTTCTACGGAAGAAGGGATGTAGAAGACGTTTTGCTGCCCGTGAAGTGCTGCCATTTGTATTCACCCCTCTCTCTTTGGCTCCTGCTTAGGCAGGAGTCCTTTTTCATTTTATTTTCTGTAATCCGGATTGTAAAATTTTAAAGGAAAAGGGTACAATAATAAAGAGAACATTTGGGAATCATGTTCTGGTGAACTGTGATAGAGCGTGGTAAAACACTTAGCATGTGCAGAAATTACGGTTTCAGTTTCAATATGCTAATTATATAAAAGGGTGGCTGGTTATGAAACGAAACATATACATACTCCTTGGTGTTGTCTTGCTGGTTGGTATTGCACTGGCCCAGAATGCGGGTGACGGCATTGCAGCCGTCTTTAAGCAGGAAGAACCGATGCCTACAGAGACGGGACCACGTGCGGGTCTTCTGGCACCTGCTTTTTCTCTGACAGCAATGGATGGAAAGACGTACAGTGTGGGCGGTGCCAAAGATAAGGCCACGTTCGTCAGTTTCTGGGCATCCTGGTGTGAGCCGTGTAAGCAGGAAGCTCCAGAGCTGAACAGAATGGCTGCGAAATACAAGGATAAGCTTGACATGTATGGGGTTAATGTAACGTCATACGATAAACTCAAAGATGCCAAAGCTTTTGTGGATGAGTACCAACTGACATTCCCTATTCCCTTGGATGAGAAGGGGACTGTGTATGCTCAATACAATGGGGTGGCTTTTCCAACGAATGTTCTGATTGACTCCAGAGGAGTTATACAGGAGATTGTTCTGGGCATACTGCCCGAAAAAGAGTTGGAGCGTAAGATTGAAAAGTTAATTGCGAATTAATTTTCTGCAAAGAAAGAAGCCTTTGCATCCATGAATCATGGGTGCAGAGGCTTCCTTTTTATTTTCCGGGAAATAAGCTTTAAGAGCCTGTTCAAAAAAAGCCTTTTTTGAACATACACTTTAATGATTACTTATCCCATGAGCAGGAATAGGGAGTGTGCCCGGCTCATCCTGCAATTTTTCTTGAAGCAAAGCATAGCGGAAACTGTGTACAAGAGCTTCCCAACTTGCTTCAATTACGTTCTCGGATACACCAACTGTGTTCCATGTATTTTCCGTATTTTTGGATTCGATCAATACACGAACTTTGGCGGCTGTGGCATCTTTCTCATCCAGTACACGCACTTTGTAGTCTGACAGATGCATATTGGCAAGTGAAGGGAAGTATTGCACCAGCGCTTTCCGAAGCGCATTATCGAGTGCGTTAACCGGACCATTGCCCTCAGCAGCGGTATAAGCGCTTGTTCCAGCGATATTCACTTTGACAAAAGCTTCGGAAACAACAGATTTTCCCGCCGTTTTCTCTACAAGCATTTTGAATGATTCAAACGTAAACAATTCTTTCATGTCACCGTTCGCTTCACGAATTAACAATTCAAGCGAAGCATCTGCACCTTCGAACTGGTAACCCTGATGCTCCAGGTCTTTAATTTTCTCAATAATCTGACGTGAATTGGCACTGCTTGGATCGAACTCAAGCCCCAGTTCCTGAGCTTTGGATACAATGTTACTTTGTCCGGCAAGTTCCGAGACCAGCACACGTTGTTTGTTACCAACCAGTTCAGGCACGATGTGTTCATAGGTACGGGAATCCCGCAGGATGGCAGAGACGTGAATTCCACCTTTGTGAGCAAAAGCAGCATTGCCGACATAAGGCTGATTAATCGGCATATTTACATTGGCAATTTCGCTAACATAACGAGCCACGTTTGTAAGTTGTCTCATGGAATCCTCAGTAACACATTCATAGCCAAGTTTCAGTTGCAGGTTCGGGATGATGGACGCGAGATTGGCGTTACCGCAACGCTCTCCATAACCGTTCATTGTTCCTTGAACCTGACGGGCTCCGGCTTGTACAGCGCTGAGTGTGTTGGCTACAGCCAGTTCACAATCATTATGTGTATGGATGCCGAGATGTGCATGAGGCAGGCTTCTATGCAGTGTGGATACGATCTCATGTACCTCGTTTGGCATGGTCCCGCCGTTGGTATCACACATGACGAGCCAGTCCGCTCCAGCCTCATGAGCCTTGGTCAAGACAGCTTGAGCATACTCCGGGTTATGTTTGAATCCGTCAAAGAAGTGTTCTGCATCAAAGATCACTTCCATACCATTCTGTTTCAGATAGGCGATGGAATCATAGATCATGGACAAGTTTTCTTCCAATGTAGTCTGCAAAGCGGTATGCACATGGAAGTCCCATGATTTACCGACCAAAGTTGCAGCCTGAGCACCAGATTCGATCATGCGCTTCAGGTTGACGTCTTCACTAGCAACGCTGCCTTTACGGCGGGTACTGCCAAAAGCAACAACCTTTGCGTTTAGGTTTAATTCCTTGACTCTTTTGAAAAACTCAATGTCCTTGGTATTGCTGCCGGGAATTCCGCCTTCAATATAATGGACACCCAGGTCATCAAGCTTCTTGGCAATTTTGAGTTTGTCGTCTGCCGATAAGCTGACACCCTCCCCTTGTGTGCCGTCACGTAAAGTCGTATCGAAGATGGAAATGGCCTTTGACATGAAGATCCTCCTTTGAGATAAAGCGCTCTTTTAAAAGATTGGATTGTAAGTTGGGAAAGCTGTTAAGTACGTTAGTGGACGAATCCTTCGATTCGGCAACGCTACACTGTGTTAAATTGGGTGCGCTGATTTGTCCTAAAGTCGTCAATTTGTATAATTAATTATTATAGCACCATTATAGCCAAATGCTACATAGAAATCGCAGTTTCATGTAACAATTAACGGATTTTAGAGCAAAAAGAAGGATGTTAATCATAATCCGGATGTATGTTATAATTTTTTATTGAGTTTTAATTGGAATATATGGAAGAAAAGGAGGGTTGATTTTGAGTTTTGTATGGGAAAATACGGTTATTGCGCTGATCACATTGATCCTTTTTGTGAGTGTAGGCTGGTTAATTATTCGGTCTCTGATCAGTTCTCGCAGAAAATAAATGTTCGTGACTGAATTAACATAACGGGTTTGATATACTATAGAAGAAAGAAATTCGTTTCATTAATTAGTGTGCAAGAAAGGGCGGGGGTTCATGATGTCTTCAGACGGCAATCCTCCAGCGAATGTGGATCAATACTACCCTACAGCCGGACGGGTGATTCTGCATGTCGATATGAATGCTTTCTACTGCTCTGTACATGAAGCCGAGGAACCAGATTTATATAGAGGAAAAGCAACGGCCGTTGCGGGCAGCAGTGAACTGCGAAAGGGTGTAATTGTAACCTGCTCATATGCCGCTCGTAATCGAGGCATCTCAACAGGTATGGTTGTCCACCAAGCCATGAAAAAGTGCCCTGATCTCATTGTGATTCGTCCTGATTTTCATTTATATCGTCAATATTCAAGAGCTTTCATGCAGATTGCGTATAGTTATACCCCTCAACTTGAGGCTACATCCATTGATGAATGTTATCTTGATATTACAGGTTCAAGGCAATTCGGGAATCCAATGGAGATTGCGGAGAGCATTCAGCGTAGAATCAAGGATGAATTGGGGCTGCCATGTTCCATTGGCATTGCACCCAACAAATTATTGGCGAAAATGGCTTCGGATCTGAAAAAACCGAACGGTATCTCCATTTTACGCATGAGGGACGTACCCCGGATTCTTTGGCACAGACCATGCAACGAGATGTTTGGCATTGGCAAAAAAACGGCTGAAAAGCTGAAAAAACTGGGCATTGAAACGATTGGTCAATTGGCCCAGTCGGATGAGAACATGTTGACCGAACTATTCGGAGTTAATGGAACATGGCTCAAAAATTCTGCGAATGGCATTAACCATTCCGCAGTTCACGCGGAACGGGAAGCCAATAAATCCATTGGGCATACAACCACTTTACCGGCGGATGTATCGGATATGAATGAGATTCATCGGGTATTCCTCAATATAAGTGATCAGGTAGCCAGAAGGTTGCGCAAGCACGAAATGTTCAGCCAGGGGATTCAGATTACGATCCGCACACCGGATATGAAGACAATCACCCGATCACGTCTAATGGAAGTTCCTACGGAGGATGCAACGGTCATTTACCGTGAGGCCTGTAAACTATTTGAGAAGCATTGGGGTAGTGGCAAGCCTGTACGCATGCTCGGTGTGACACTTCAGAACCTGATTCCAAGAGAGGAATCCGCTGTACAGATGGACTTGTTCGAATATGAGCAGAAGCCCAAGAAGGACAATCTGATTCGGATTATGGATCAGTTACGTGATAAATTTGGTGAGAATGCTGTTGTGACCGCAGGTATGCTTGGAGACGATCCTTCCGTGCTGCTTCGTAATCATAAAGTGCGCGGTACTTCCCTGCAAAAAGATAACTTGCAAAGTCTTGATTAAATAGGGGATAATAGAGACTTGTGGTTGCAAAATGATTTGTAATTATCCTTACTTTGTATTAATATGTTTCTAGATAAAAACACTGTACGTTTCGAATTTTAGGAGGAGAGAATGTAAATGAGTAAATATACTTGGGTTGAAAAAGACACATGCATCGCATGTGGCGCTTGTGGAGCAACGGCTCCTGACATCTACGATTACGATGATGAAGGTTTGGCAGAAGTTATCTTTGACGGCGATGCTAACCATGGTATCAAAGCTATTCCAGACGACTTGTTTGACGATATGCAGGATGCATGCGATGGCTGCCCTACAGATTCAATCAAAGTAGCGGATGAGCCTTTCAATAAAGAGGGTTAAGTATTTCTTGCATGAACACAGAGCACTTTCTTTTGTCTTTACGACAAGGGAAGGTGCTTTTTTTGTTTTCATTTTACTGTGATCTTATGACCTGTGGATCAAGGACGATTATTGTCGAAAACCCTTTTTTCCACCGGGTACTCAAGTCCTATGGATTCAACGCCTGGTTATGCCGATATATAATGATATACGGAAAAAGGTGAATAGTGGAGGATCGGATGCAAAATACTCATCTAAGAACATATGTCAAGAAACATCCAGACAATAAAATGGCTTGGTACTTGCTTGGAAAGGAGTACTTGGGCGAAGGACAAGAGGCTAAAGCCAATTATTGTTTTCAGCAAGCGGGCGAGGTTTACGAGGCATTTGAACGCAGTAAAGCTCCTGCGGACATCTGGGTAGACTATCAGGAGAAATTGGTGGAGATGTCTGAGCAAAAAGAGAAAAAACAACGTAGACGCAAAATGTGGCTTACGCTGTTCATGCTGCTTGTGCTGGCAGGTCTGCCACCTGCGGACGCTCCGGGTTTCAGTCGTGAAGCGGCCGATGCACTGTCAGCAGCACTGGAATCCACGGATGAAATCCCTGACCCAGTAGGAGCGGATCAACAGGCTAGGACCGCATCCATTCCCCCAAGTAATGTGTTCACCGCTGCTGCGTTTGGTGGAGGCAACCATGGCGAGGCTGCTCTCGCAGCTGCCTGGTCCGGGTCTGGCCCAAAAGTAGAGACTTCGGCTGTACTGGGTATGCAAACCTCGGATGACTGGTCTTTATGGAAGCGAAATATGCCTGTGAAGTACATAGTACAAACCAATACAAGCGGTAAATTAACTGCACAGAGTTATGATGCCAAGCAATGTAACTGTGAACCTCCTGAAGTTACGCCGAAAATCAAAAAGATGGCCTTGGCGTGGACCGCCAAGCAGGAAGCCGCTGCATCATTATCAAGTGCAATCATTGCCTATCGCAAAAAAAATGACGCTTGGCCCAAGAGTGTAACGCAAATGGCCCAGCCATTTCCAAATAATATTCTGGGAGAGACTGCGCCAGGGATGACCGAGATGTTTCCGAAGCTGTTAGCTTTGCATCAAGGAAAGGCACAGGAAGGAAAGAGCGATTCAAATGGTAAAGAGAGCGGTTCAACATCTTCGAATTTGTCTCAAGGCAAAAATGCCGCTTTTGCAGATACGCTGGGAGGTCAGCCTTTTTTGCAGGAACCGCTGGAGATTGTCATTGATAAGGATATACATAAACTTGCATTAATCAGTGGGGATACCATTGTTCGTATGTATGATGTGGGACTTGGCGGTGATCGAACACCGGAGGGTTCATTTGTCATTACAGATAAAGTGGTCAATCCGAATGGGCGCTCGAACGGTGAGTTTGGAAGCAGAGGTATGCAGCTCTCGAATACAAATTATGCCATCCATGGGACCAACGAGCCAGACAGTATCGGACTGGATGAGTCCCTTGGATGTGTGAGAATGCGTACAAGAGATGTAGAAGAGTTATTCGCTCTTGCTCCGCAAGGCACTCCGGTACGTATTGGAGAAGATGTACTGCCAGATCTGACGCTTGTTCCAGAAGCAAAGCAGCGTTATCAGCATACGCTTGTTCCAAAGCAGAATAATCCGAACAAAACGTATCACTGGCTGAATTGATCTGTTTGATATGTAGAATCAGATGGATTCAGCCTGAATCATCTACATGTTGGCAATAATGATAAGAGCACCAATGATGATGATCAAGCCGCCTACACTGGCTGCAGTCCATGCAATGGCTTTGCGATTCACTTCTTCTTTCTTTTGCTGTAATGCAGGTGGTTTACGTTTGGGAGCCATGAGTTATTCCTCCTTATTTGGAATAGAACTGGTGTAGAGTAACCATGCTCTCATTGTAAAGAATTCAACTCGTCATTTCCAGTGGGCGGGTGGATTTCTTGTGAGCATTTTGCATCATTCGATTTGTGCTGTCTATGCGCAAACTACTTTCCTTTTTAATAAGAAACAGATAGACTTGTGTGTAGGGTGTTTTTTACATATGAAAAGACGGAAAACGGCTTTTTGGCGTACCGGAACAGAACGGAGTGAGTGATTTGTTATACAGAAGTCTTGCTAAACCTTTGTTGTTCAAAATGGACCCTGAACAGGCCCATCATCTGATTATTGGCGGCCTTAGTGGCATGGGCAGCATCCGTCCGGTTCCTTCCGGACTGCGTGTGATGTACGGCGTTCGTGAAACGTCTGATCTGGCTGTTGACATGTTTGGGTGTCATTTCCCTACACCTGTTGGTCTGGCTGCGGGTCTGGACAAAAACGGACAGGCCGTAACGGGCTTTTCTTCCATCGGGTTTGGATTCATGGAAGTGGGAACCGTGACGCCACTTGCACAACCAGGTAACGATCAACCACGGCTGTTCCGTTTGCCTCCAGATGAGGCTTTGGTGAACCGGATGGGCTTCAACAATCTGGGTGCGGAAGCGATGGCAGGAGAACTTTCACGTCTACAGGATCGGCGTATTCCAGTGGCTGTTAACATCGGCAAGAATAAGGCAACGTCTAATGAGGAAGCTCACCTGGACTATTCGAAGTGCATTCAGGCATTATACGATTATGCTGATCTGTTCGTGGTTAATATCAGTTCACCAAATACACCGGATTTGCGTAATCTGCAACATGGGAATGAATTGAAGGAACTGCTCGCTGCGGTTATGAACGAGATGAAGGTGCAGCATGCACGAGCTGGCGGAGCGACCAAATCCGTTCTGGTGAAGATCGCACCGGATGTGAATGATCAGGAACTTGAATATATGGTTCGCACAATTGCAGACAGCGGTGTTGCTGGCATTATTGCAACGAACACAACCATCAGTCGTACAGGACTTTCCCACCAACATGCAAAAGAGACTGGCGGTCTGAGCGGTAAACCTCTGCGTGAGCGTTCTACGGAGATTATTCGCCAGATCTATCGTCAGACTGAAGGCAAACTTCCGATCATCGGTTCAGGTGGTATTTTCACAAGTGAGGATGCTTACGAGAAAATTAAAGCCGGAGCAAGTCTGGTCGAAATATATACAGCATTAATCTACGAAGGACCTGAGGTGAATCGGCGCATTCATGTCGGACTGCGTGAGTTACTGCGCAAGGACGGTTATCGTCATATCTCTGAAGCGGTTGGTGCGGAGCATCGTTAAGAAGGAATGTGGATCCCCGGATTGAAAATATAGAAGCATGGAAGAGCGTAAAATGGTTCGGGACTCTTCCCCCCACCAAACATCATGTATAATGGAATAGAACAGGGGACGCTATAGAGACAGGAGGCATAAGCATGGACGGTAGAGACTGGGGTACATTTTTACTTCCTTATGAACAAGCGGTAGAGGAATTAAAAGTCAAGTTTAAGACAATGCGGGCGGAGCTGAAAAAACGGGAAGAGTATGCCCCGATTGAATTTGTTACCGGTCGTGTCAAAAAAATATCCAGTATTCTGGAGAAATCCAGAAGACTGAATGTGTCGCTTGATGACGTGGAGACAGGCATTGAGGATATTGCAGGTATCCGTATCATGTGCCAATTCGTAGATGATATCCGTCGGGTTGCCGAATACATTCGAGGTCGCAAGGATCTCACGGTACTCATTGAGAAAGATTATATTACGAATTTCAAAGAGAGCGGTTATCGCAGCTTCCATATGATTATTGAGTATCCCGTTCAGACGGCTCTGGGACAAAAGATCGTATTGGCCGAGATTCAGATCCGGACACTTGCCATGAATTTCTGGGCTACCATTGAACATTCTCTAAGTTACAAATTTCGGGAGAGTTTACCGGATGACATGCGAGCCAGGCTGAAAAAAACAGCTGAGGCCGCTTTTGTACTGGATAATGAGATGTCTGCAATTCGTCTACAGATTTTGGAGGCGCAGAAGGCATTTGAGGATGATTCCAATATCGTGTCAAGAACATTGAATATCATTCATCAATTATATTTCTACCACCTTGTCAGTGAAGCGATTGAAGCTCAGAAGCGTTTTAACGATTACTGGGAACGGCATGATATGGAAGGGCTCAAAGACTTGCTGGATGACGTGAAGAAACTTCTGAACAACGCCAGAAAGGGCGAAAACCCGGATGAGCATCTATGAGCCACTGTACATTGACTACTTAATCTACTTCAATCGGGATCAGGATTATTTCGAGTGCCATGAGGTGCTGGAAGAATTGTGGCTTGAACGGAACCGGGATTCTCTCTATAAAGGGTTGTTGCAAATTGCGGTTGGTTTATACCACTTCAGGAATGGCAATCTCCGCGGAGGAACGATGATGTTACAGAGCTCACTTGATCTTCTGGAACCTTATCCTGCTACGATTCTGGGCATTGACCTTGGGACTTTGGTACGGGATGTACAGGAAATCGTGAAGGAACTGTCCCAATCAGATATTCAGTCTGTGACTTACAGGGATTTGTCCATACGAATTGTTGATGAGGTCTTAGAACAGGAGATATCTAGAAGATCGCTTGAGCTAAAACCTAATATTCCGCAACGCCGGAGTCCTACCAGAGGGCGAATATACGAAGAGAAGATGAAGGCGATGGATCAGGGTAAAAGTTAAGCTGTTATTAGCGTTAACATCCAAATGAGCATCCCATGGATATGAAGTTCCATGTATATGAAACACCCCGACGATTCCTGTAAAGGGAAAGATCGGGGTGTTTTTGAATGTTGCGTCATATCCAGATGATTGCAGGTGGCACAGCCTGTCCTTCAACAACTGCGTCTGGTGATACAAGTGCCTGATTGTAGATACTTGTGGAAACGGATCTATCAGTTAGCTTGCTGAAGGAGCGGCACTACCTTTATATTTTTGGAAAAATTGTTTGTAATCATCCAGTGTGTAGCCTTGGTCACTGCCATTCTCTTTCAGTCCGCCAACCATACGGTCTTTCTCGACACCAGCCTCATAATAGACGAGTGTAGGCGTGAACTCGATATTGTAATCGGTCCATCCTGCTTCGAATTCACGCAGATTGAACTGCGGAAGCTCAATACCTTCACTGTCAACCAGTGGCATCAACTGAGGTGTTGTTGCACGGCAATGCGAGCAGTCGGAAGCAAAGAAATAAACAAAAAAGCTGTCTTTGTTATCGATTTTTGCTTTGAGATCAGTGGGTACAATAATTTGTTGATAGTTGGGATCACTAAGTAGCTCCCGTGTAGCTGGATTAAGCTTGGAAGCAGCGATTCCATAAGCATTTTCCACTGAATCCATCTGTTTCTTGGATTGCTGGTCTACGACAACCAGTGCTGCAATCATAATGATTAAAATACCCAGGAATATAAGGATCGCAGCACTTTTCTTTTTCTTCTTGGATTTCATTGGACATCCCCCATCGATCATATCGAAATATAGTTTGGGCAAAAATAAAGGTTGGGATAATATGCATAAACACCCGAATTTTTGCTCAGGAATCAATCTACTTGCCATTATACTACATTACACGCTGTAGTGGAATAGATACGATATGATAGGAAAGCAAAGCTTGGATATGATAAAATAAAACGATATTGCAATCTTACCAAGACAGGATGAGTGGGAATATGGGTGTAAAGTTACCTTTGATATTTGCTGAGCGAATGAAAAGTTTGCTGGGTGATGAGTTTGAACAATTTATGAAATCTTATGAACAGTCTCCTCATGCGGGACTGAGAGTGAATACGTTAAAAATATCGATGGAACAATTCGATGAGATCGCTCCGTTTGACCTAAGACCTATTCCGTGGTGTGAGACAGGATTCTATGTACCTCATGGTGTTAAACCGGGGTTGCACCCTTATTATCATGCAGGTCTGTATTATATACAGGAACCAAGTGCAATGGCTCCAGTTGAATTATTGCAGGTGGAGCCTGGAGACCGCGTGCTTGATCTGTGTGCTGCTCCGGGAGGAAAAACGACACAGATTGCTGCAAAGCTGCAAGGCAAGGGTGTACTTGTCACGAACGATATCCATGCTGAACGCACAAAAGCGCTGGCCAAGAACGTGGAATTGTACGGGGTGCGTAACGCCGTTGTTTTGAATGAGTCGCCCGAGCGGATCGCAAATGCATTTCCTCATTATTTTGACAAAGTATTAATTGATGCGCCTTGTTCAGGTGAAGGCATGTTCCGCAAGGATGAAGACATGGTGAAATCGTGGGAACATCATTCGGTGGAAAAATGTGTACTTATGCAGCGGGATATCTTGGAGACTGCGGCACGATTGCTAGCCCCGGGAGGAACCATCGTATATTCGACCTGTACCTTTGCACCGGAGGAAAATGAAGCAATGATTGCGGAGTTTCTGAATGTAAACCGTGATTTCGTAGTAATGGACATTCCTGAAGAGACAGGATTTGCTCCAGGGCGTCCGGAATGGGTTCGTCAGATGATGCCTGAGAAGGCGGATGAGACGGAAGCTGTACTGGGGCAAACGCGTGGCACCGCAAGATTGTGGCCTCACCTTTTGGAAGGCGAGGGACATTATGTCGCTGTGTTGCAGCATCGTGCAGGGCAAGGAATAGAAACAGATCAACCTGGAGTAGTTAAAGAAGGAGCAATGGAGTATGGACAGGTCGTGGATGTGTCCAGGATTGAAGTAGAGGGGAACAAGGATCACTCTATTGCTGCTTCTTCAATTGCTATGACCAAGGCTGATCGCAAAAAGGAACGTTTATTGCGAATCGAATCCCGAGAGTCTCATGACAGACAGGCTGGTGGCGCCAAGAATTCGGGTAGACAGAACAAAAAAGGTAAAGATCACGGTGGACGTAAATCGGAACGGGGTCAGGGACGCGGAGCTGATCCGGCAAGTATTGATCCGGTTGCGATCTACACTTCATTTATGAAAGAACAATTGGAGATTGAGTTAACTGGAGAAACGGTATGTTATGGAGATCGTGTGTATCAATCCTCGGTTGGTGCAGCTCGGTTGGAGGGACTGAAAGTCATTCGTCCAGGCTGGTTTATGGGCACGATCAAGAATGGACGATTTGTTCCGTCCCACCCGCTTGCATGTGCTCTGAATGCATCTGAAGCACGGCGTAGCGTAAATCTGTCGTCTGCTGATGGCGAAGCTGTGAGGTACCTCAAGGGTGAAACGTTAAATATTGAAGAAGAACGAGTGGTGCTCAAGGCAGATATGGTTGCCAAAGGGTACGTTCTTGTATGTGTAGATGGTTATGCCGCTGGCTGGGGAAAATGGCTGGATGGTGTGCTGAAGAATGAATATCCGGCAGGCTGGAGGTGGACATCGGTATGAGTGGAAAAGGCAAACAAACGCTGCGTCTGGACAAAATATTAAGCCATATGGGTGTGGGAACACGAAGTGAACTCAAAAAGATGGTGAAACAAGGCAGAATCCATGTGGACGGCAAAGCGGTGAAAGACAGTGGTGTACAGGTGAATCCCGAGGTCAACGTCATTGAAGCCGATGGAGAGCGGATTGTGTATCGGGAGATGATCTATCTGATGCTGCATAAACCTCCGGGTGTTGTGTCTGCTACCGAGGACAACAGAGATAAGACGGTGTTGGACTTGCTCCGTAAAGAGGATCGGGTCTTCAATCCGTTTCCTGTTGGACGACTGGATAAGGATACGGAAGGACTGCTCATTCTTACGAATGACGGTCCGCTTGCCCATGATCTGTTATCTCCACGCAAGCATGTGCCCAAAACCTATGAAGCTCGTGTGCTGGGAAATGTGGATGAAGCGGATGTGCAACGTTTCAAGGCGGGCATTCAATTGGATGACGGATACGAGACGCTGCCTGCCGAACTGACTATACTTGGTCAGGAAGAAACGGAAGAAGGCAAGATCTCGTCGATCTCGCTTATTATTCACGAAGGGAAGTTTCACCAGGTAAAACGTATGTTTCAGGCGGTAGGCAAGCGAGTGATCTATCTGAAACGCGTAGCCATGGGTGAGCTTGAACTAGCTTCCGATCTTGCTATCGGAAGTTATCGTGAACTAACCGCAGACGAGTTGAGCCTTCTGCGGAAATAAAAGCTCCTGTCCTTCGCGAAGCGGAGCAGGGAGTCGTGGAGGGAAGCGAAGCCCCGATACTAAACGCCGAAGGCGAGAAAGCTCCCGACCTTCACGAAGTGAAGCAGGGAGCCGGGCAGAGAGCGAAGCCCTGCCCGTAATGGTCCCGGTTAAGCTTGGGCGGGACCGCCGCTGACCAGCAGTGTGCCCGGCAACAAGCGTTCCTACGACAACCGTGACATAGCAAGACCCGACCTAACACCGGTGAGCAAGACGGGAGTCCAGAGGGCAGAGCCCTCTGGGGCCCTCCCTCGGAAGGGAGGGTTTGGGTGGGTGCGACTACTAACAGATGAGGATGAAGCCAGAATGACTTATAAATTAATTGCACTTGATGTAGATGGAACATTGCTGAATGATCATCATGAACTTACAGAATGGACTCAGGAGACCTTGATCCAAGCTTCCCGTCAGGGAGCAGAGATTGTCCTGTGTTCAGGAAGAGGTCCTGCCAACACGATTCCTTTTATGGAGCAGATGGGACTGGATGGATATGTGATTACACATAATGGCGCCGTTACTGCGCAAGTCGATACCCGTGAAGTGGTTCATCATTTTGCATTAGATGGACAAGGACTGGAGCCGATCATCTCCTACTGTCGAACCAATGGAGTACATTTTGACATCAATACAGCATTTGGTCTGTATGTGGATCAACCGGAAGGTTTGGGGTTGCAGGTGCGTGAGATGTATTACAATTTTATGGCAGAGCCACTGAAGTTACCCAAGTGGGTTGACATGACAGAACCGCTGGCGAAATTCACTGCATTTGGTCCGATTGAACAGATGGATGCAGTGCTTCAGGAATGGTCTACCTGGAATCTGCCTTATTATATGACACGGAGTGGTGACTTTTTTATTGATCTGATGCATCCCGAAGCGTCCAAAGGCGCTGCACTGAAAAGGCTTGCCGAATCGAAAGGAATCATGCCTTCGGAGATTATGGCGATTGGTAATTACTTCAATGATATTACGATGCTGACCTTTGCGGGCAAAGGCATTGCCATGGATAACTCACCGGACGAGGTGAAAGCTGCTGCAAACGAGGTTACACTCTCCAATAACGAGCAGGGTGTGGCACACGCAATCCAAAAATATGTGTTATCCGTCTAATCCTACATCTTATACTTAAAATGCACGCTTCCCTCATAATCTACCGTCCTCAGGGGCATCCTAAGAGAATAACGTTAGGAATGGAGGAGGACACGTGATGAATTATGATGTGGAATTGGTTGCAGACCTGCGGACATCAGGTGGAGAAGTACAGGACGTGATGGTTAATGGTCAATATGCAGGCTCACTTTTTCTTGTGTACAGAGAAGGAGATCGTTTATCAGGTAGTCTTCAGATCGAGCAGGAGTCTCTGCCAGATGGTACAGAGGAACGTATCGTGGAAAAAGTGCATGCCTATGTCCGCTCTCTTGCAGACGCGTTGGAAGCTGCATATTATGAAGTGCTGGTTAGTTGTGGCTCATTACATTCGGTTCTGCATAAGCCTGAGTCAGAGACAATGTGGCCGTCTGAAGATATGAATCATGACGAAGACAGCTATGACGATATAGACAGCAGTGGAAGTAAGGTAATCCCTGTTTCACAAGCCGAATCGTTTACATATGAAGATCGGGATCAGGTTCTGGAGATGGAAATGGTAAGCGCAGGACGCAGCATATCGACGTATATATTCAATGATGTCGAAGGTCAGGAACTTGCAGAAGCTTCCTTGAAACAATATGGCGCTGATGTACAAGGTGAAATACACTGGTATGACGAGCCGGAAGAGAATCAATTGGAAGCCGCTGCAGAGTTGCTGGTCAGAGAGCTGGATGAAGATATCATCGATACGATTACGATCCGCATGTGGCATCAGGGCAACGAACTTGAGACGCTAGAGTGGGTACATCGCGATTTCTCCGAGGATTTTGAGGATACCGATGAATCGGATCTGGATGAGCTGGAAGCTGCTGAAGAAACATGTTATGTCATGTTGAAGCGTAAGGATCGGGAGTTCCGGGTATATGAGCTGTTTCTTCAGGAACGAGGTGGATTGCCTGTGGGAACAGCAACAATAGACACTTCTCAATCCGATCTGACGGGATACATTGATTACGAGGTTCCTGGTACCAGCATTCAGCGAAAGAGCCTAGTCGAAGTGTTGATGCAGGAGTTGGACAAGGAAATGGAGTTTGATACCTTGCACCTGACGATGTTGTATCGAAATCAGATTATTGATGAAGCCAGAATAGATGGGTAAAGGGCAATCGCCTTTTACCTTTTTTTGTTCTCGTTTTGACGAAAAATCCATTTCCCGGTATAGTACCATTAGTTTAAAAGAGATCAGGAAGCGGAGGAGAACAATGATGCACTCATTCAGGATCAGTAGCGAATATATTAACGATGGTTTTCAAGCGGTTCAGGCGAAGCCGGAAGATACGGACGATGTGATGTCGCTGCTGGTTGAGACAGCCGAATGGTTACAGAGCCAAGGTTCTTCCCAATGGAACGCTCTGCTTAAAGGGGAAGATTCACATAATACGGCAGGGGCGATTCGGCGTGGAGATGTGTTTGTATTTAAAAAAGGAGCAGACGTAGCGGGGATGGTCATCCTTTTGGTTCAGCCAAGCCCTTGGGATATTCATCTTTGGGATCAAAAGCTCATCCCGAGGATGGTGCAATTTATCTGCATCGGCTAGCGATTCGAAGAAAATATGCTCAGAGCGGTCTGGGACGGTCCATTTTGCAATGGTCCAGCAGTGGCATACATTTTGAAGGCAAACATACGGTTCGGTTAGATTGCGGAGCGAGCAACGCAACGTTGAACGCCTTTTACGCGCGGAACGGGTACACTTTTTTGGGAGAGACAGATGGTTACAGTACATATGAGAAGCCCGTGGAGCTACTGAGCTGAGAATTCTGAATACCCAATGATTATGTTGACGACAAACGCGAGCGGTTAACAGCTGGATTAAAGCTTTTGCTTCTGAGGGGCACGTTTCATGAATATGTTGTATATACGAGTTGGTGAACAAAAGCTTGATCAGTGTAGCTTTGATTGAGCGGTTTAAATAGCCAAAAGTTTGCACTATCTTACGTAATATAGATGTTCCGGCTTCCCTATGTCATAATGGATAGTAGAGTAGTACGTAAGTTAGAAAGGGGGAAACTAACGGTGAAATTGCTGCAGGCGCTTTTCTTTCCTCCGGAGCAGCCCGGAGGTGTATCCTCTATGATTCCGTATATGCAAGAGAGATTTACAACCCCGAGGTGGGAAATGGATCTGTTCTCGTTGCCAAAGCGAATTCGCAACAAGGGCAGAGAGGAAGTTCAGTTCGAAACGTTTGACTGGACGGAATATCAGGATAGTCCTGTTGTCCAAAAATATATTCAAACTTATCGTGATTATCTTTGGTGGACCAAACTGCGTATTCAGAAGCCCTATGATCTGATCCATGCCCACCACCCAATTGCAGGACTTGCGATGAAAACGGTTTTCCCGGATACACCCCTCATTCAGACGATTCACTCCAGTTATGAACGAGAATTAATCCTTAATGGACGCATTGAAACGGATGGACCCGAGCATCGATTCCTGCTTGCGATATATGGTGAGCTGGAACATCAGGCAGAGCGCCTCTTGACGGTGTCGGATTCGTTCCGTCGTTATCTGGCTCCCTACGTGAAGGAACCTGATGTCATCGGTGTGATTCCCAATGGATTTGATGAGAAGCGGTTTAAGCCGATTCCTCATGATAATGCGATACCACAACTGGTCACGGTATGTCGGCTTGTTCCGGCAAAAGGGTTGGATATTCTTTTCAAAGCTTGTGCGGAACTGAAGGGCCGAGGTCATGATTATGTGTTACATATTATTGGAGATGGACCGATTCGTCCTGATCTGGAAGAATTGGCACAACGATTGGGGATCTATAATGAGACCATCTTCTATGGTTACACACTGCACCCTGAGGAATTCATGCCATTCTTTGATATTTTTGTACTTCCTTCACGGGCAGAAGCATTTGGTTCCGTCTTCGCTGAAGCGGCGCTGAGTTGTCTTGCCCTTGTGGGTACGGATGTAGGTGGTATACCGGAACAGATCGAGAACGGTAGCAATGGGTTGCTTGTACCGGCAGAAGATCCTTCTGCATTGGCTGAAGCGCTTGAAAAGGTGATGCTGGACCCGGCTTATCGTTATGAACTTGCCCGTTCAGCGTGTGAAAAAGCCAAGACACATTACTCGCTCGGCAGATCGGTCAATGAGTTGAAAAAGATGTATCTGCAGTTTCCTAGCAAAGCCTAAAACGTAGGGCAAAAAGTGCGAGCCGCTGTGATAAACAGCGGCTTTTTGTCATGTTTAAGGAAAGAGTAACCGCGGTGACTTGTGGTTATGAGGCAAACGGATGCTCATATTCATGAAGCACATGGACCGTGAGATTTATATATTGTTGCGTCTACGAAAGGCGCCCCAGCGGTTCAGTACCAATTTGGCAGCCCAGATTAATGCCATACTTCCAAAGATGGGGTAAAGGATGGACAGCAGGGAACTGAATCCAAACTGACTGAGTGAGTAACACAACAGCATAATGGTTAATGTAATGAAACGGGGATGGACACGTATATGTTGTCTGAGTTGCAAGGTCATTCCATAGATATCGGCTACAAAGGTACTGAATATTTCCATGAAAATAAGGGATACATATACAGATTGCACTGCCCATCCAAGTTGAAAGGCAATACTACCCATCGGGATTTCGAATTGGATGATGCCGGGCATCTGAGCTGACATGGCAAAATGAGCTGCCATGAGCATGAAACCTACGCCAATTCCACCCAATACTCCACCCCACTTCAGCACATTCCGACTACGAATCTGGTTACCTACTGGCACAAGAACAGCTTGAGCCAACACCAGATTGAATGAAGTATACAACAGTGGAGACAGCCACACTTGAATAGGGTTTGAGTCTGTCGTCAGTGTGATGAATCGGGAAGCGCCTGGATGATGGATCGTACTGGTGATCATGAGCAGAGATAACAGGAGCATCATGGGCACGACGATGCTATTCATTTGTAGGATGGCCTGAATGCCCCGACCGAGAAGCAGATATGTCCCTACAAGTGTGACGATCAGACCTGTCTGATAATGCAAACCCAGATGTTCGACAAAAACGGAACCTGCTCCGGCAAGCATGACACTGTTCACACCAATGAGAATGAGAAGGGTTACCCAGGTGATCCATTTGCCTGCCTTGTGGCCGAATAAATGTTTGTTCAGATCCTCATAAGAGCGGGACCCGGTATCGTGAGCGATCAGCATCATTTTGGTACCTAACCAGACAAAGAGCATGGTGGATAAGCCTATGGTGACGGTGGCCCATTTGCCATACTGGGTAAAAAACTGCAAAATTTCCTGCCCTGTAGCGAAGCCGGCTCCGACAACCGTTCCGATGTATGTAAATGCGATCTGCAGCACCCGAAATGCCTGTTTCATGTGTTTCCCCTCTCAGGCCCCTGTTTAGTTTGGACATGCGGGTACCATGGTACAAGGTATGCTTGACCCACGAAAGTCATGACAATCGATAATGAGCTTTGGCTTGAATTGCGTCCCAAGGAAAGCGCCCAGGCAATTTCGCTTGAACTTATAGATAGATATATGATACTTTTACCTCATAGGATAGGCTTGGGAGGTCAAATCATGGAATTATTGAAACAACGAATTTTACAAGAAGGTGTGGTTATCTCGGATCAAGTATTAAAGCTGGATGGTCTGTTGAACCACCAGATTGATCCTGCATTAACGATGGAGATGGGACGTGAGTTCGCTGCCCGTTTTCGTGAAAGTGGAGTAACTCGGGTAATCACGGTAGAATCCTCAGGGATTCCGGTTGCGTTTGCCGCAGCCTATGAACTTGGGGTGCCACTTGTATTCGCCCGTCGCAAAAAAACACTTCTGGCTGATCCTGATGCTTACTGTGAACGTGTACCGTCCTTTACCAAAGGAATTGTAACTGACATTATGGTATCCCGCGAGTTCATTCATGAGAATGACCGTATTTTGTTCATTGATGATATCATTGCCAATGGCGATGCCGCTCGTGGCGTCATCAAAATTATCGAGCGTTCCGGTGCGGAACTTGTCGGATTCGGCGTTGTGGTCGAGAAAAGTTTTCAGGCAGGGGCACGCACGATTCGTGAACAGGGTATTCCGGTGGAAGCCTTGGTACGCATTCGTTCCCTGAACGATGGTACGGTACAATTTGACGATAACGAAATGTGACATTTTAAAGGAATAGGGCCTATTTTTTGAACTATGCCTTTGCATGACCGCCGATTTCATTTATAATGGGGTTATGTTAGGGAGAGGAGGCAACACCATGGGGAACCAACCGGCAACAGAACAATTTTTTAATGATAAGCTGGCGGAATCGAAAGTTCATTTTGAACGTGCCCTGGATTGTAAACATACGGAATTCGATGACCTTTATCCCTATATGATTGAACATCCTCAATTTTTCTGGTACAAACGCTATGTTGCCTGGTCAGAATTACTGACGATTGTAGGCTTATGCGAAGAGTTGTCCTTCTCTTGGAAAGAACAATTTACACCGCATCAAGTGGAGTACCTTGAAGAACGTGTGATGTCCGCCAAAGTGCTTGATTTTTGGTTCGAGAAGAACGACAGCAAAGAGCACGCGCAGCGGTAACTTTCAGTCGGGACATAATTTCGAATGACATGACAGTCCAATACAGTCACGTGAGACCTAAATGACTTTTCATTTAGGTCTCTTTTTGTAAATAAATTTGGAATATAGGAGCCATGAAGATGATCAGTGATACAGAACTGGACGCCCTGCGTCTGTCAGGTGAGAAAGTAAGAGTAGTACGGGACGAGCTGGAATCTAACGATGTAACCGGGATTGTTGTTGCCTGGGATGGCGAGCAGGTACTTATCCGTCGTCAGAATCGACGTGTCGTTAAGCTGGATCGCAGTTACAAATATCAGCTGTTCAGTGAGCCGCGCCAGAGTCCACTTAGTGAGTAACAGCTTATAATTATGGCAGAGCCATGAGCGTTAAATGTTTGGAATTACCATGATTTCTTGGCATAATTGACTCACTCGGGAGAGAAGATAGGTACAGTGAGGAAGATCTGTAACTATAGCCGAGAGGGTGTGCTACAAGCCATGACATTGATGAATGATAAAGTTCATGCCTACAAGGATCAGATTGGAGCATTAAGCGATGTACTGCCAGGTGTGGTGAAGTCATATCATGAGTTTACGGGAGAATGCTTCCAACCAGGCGTGATTGATGCCAAGACAAAACAGCTAATTGCACTTGGCATTGGATTATTCGCCAACAATGAGGTATGTACCTTCTACCATGTAGAAGAAGCACGTGCCAAGGGTGCAACAGATCAGGAGATTATGGAGACCGTAGCCGTGGCCGGAGCTGTTGGAGGAGGACATGCCCTGTCTCAGGGTGCGATGCGAGTGCAGAAGGCGCTGCATTAGTAAGCAATGCAACATACATTTTAAGTACAAAAAAGGCATCCGGTTAATAACCGATGCCTTTTTGTATGTGAATTACATTTTACCTAACATTTTATCATACATAAACTGTCCAGTTACCCGACGTGCTGTTACATAGCGGTCATTGAAGTATGGATTCGATAACTTCGTGATGCTTACACCTTTACTGCTGGAGGCATGAGCGAATTGTCCGCCGCCGATATATACACCTGTATGTGAAATGCCTTTGCCTGTTGTATTAAAGAACACCAGATCACCTGTCCGAACATTGCTTTTGGCTACCGGAGTACCTGCTTTGGCTTGCTGCTGAGAAGTACGTGGCAATTCAATGCTGTATTTGTTGAAAAGATATCTCATAAAACCAGAACAGTCGAAGCCGGCTACAGTCGTGCCACCCCATTTGTAAGGAATACCTGTCATGTTGTTCACTACGGAGTTGATACTGCTTGCCTCTGTGCTTGTTGCCCCGGATGTAAATAATACAGCTGCTCCAAAAATGGAGATAATCAGTTTTTTCAAAATCAATGTTCTCCCTTCGATGCCTACGGAGTTAGCTAAGGGTTCGGTAGAAGGTTCCCTATATTTCCTATGTATAAGAATAATTCACCCAAATTGGTTCCCCCGTTTTCAAACATGAAACTCGGCAATGAATAATTAAGTTTTTGTAACTATTTGAAACTATATTGCATAAATGCGTAATTGTCAAACCCATTTAAAACCCTTCGTAATACCTCAATGTTAGCGGAATTAAGGTTTTTATATGAAAGAAGGGATTAAGTTTGGGTATCATTCATGACAAAAACGTCATTATTGATTCGTTTAAGACGAATTTGGATAAATAAATAGGTTTGTCATGAGTTAAAAGAACTATTCCGTTATGTAGAATTAGAGAGATTATATTCATTAAGTTGCATATATTGACAAAAATCGATTTTTTGCATATTATCTGATTATCCAATCCACATATTGGATTAAAATTGATTTTATTATGCGATAAATACAAATAAAGGAGGTTTGGGGACGCTTATCATAGGTAAAGTAGAAGTGGCAGATTTATAAAAACGAACATAGGAGAGTGTTACATTTGAAAGCGAAGAAAATAATTACTTTTGTCCTGGCATGTACGATGGTGTTCTCAGCAGTTGGAATGGCAGTTCTCCCTGTAGGGACGGTATCTGCTGCGGATGCATCGGGTACTACAGCGAGTATTTCTGATATTTTGAAGAACCAGCTGCCAGATGGAGGTTGGAGAAAAGATTATAAACAGACAAGTGGAGAGTGGGCGAAGTCCACGATAGACAACAAGGCTACATACTCAGAAATTAGAAGATTGGCGAAGGAATTTAAAAAGACGAATGATCCGCGATACTCCACAGCTGCAATCAAAGGAATTAACTTTTTGATCAACATGCAGTATTCAAACGGAGGATGGCCACAGGTCTACCAAAGCTCCGGATATCACAAGCACATTACCTATAATGATGATGCCATGATTAATGTAATGATCATGCTGGATGAAGTAGCAGCCCGCAAAGGTGATTTTTCATTTATCGACAGCACACTTGCTAACCGCAGTAAAAATTCAGTTGCCAAGGGTGTGGAGGCGATTCTGAATACACAAGTCGTTTCAGGTGGTAAGTTGACAGCATGGGGACAACAACATGATTCCAGTTCCCTTAAACCAGCGAGCGCAAGAATCTACGAAGTGCCATCGCTGACAGCTGGAGAGAGTGTAACGATTGTTAAATTTCTAAAAACCAGACCTGCTAACGCTAAAATTACCGCATCCATTAAAGGAGCTGAGGCTTGGTTTAACAAGGTGAAAATTACGGGTTACAAGTATGAAAGAGCTAATGGAGACAGTAAAATTATCGCAGATTCCAAAGCTGCACCAATTTGGGCACGCTTCTATGAGATAGGAACGGATAAACCAATCTTTATTGGTCGTGACGGGGTAGTTAAATACAAATTAAGTGATATTGATAAAGAAAGAAGAGGCGGTTATGCATGGTATGGCAACTGGCCTTCCAAGCTGTAATTTGTAGTTAAAGGTAAAGCCCGAATCGACATGGATGTCTGGTTCGGGCTTTATTGTTATTATTTTCAGTGTTGACATGATAGATTCCACATGATATATTATTTCTTGTCGCCGATATTGATGACGGAGATACAATATGCGGTCGTGGCGGAATTGGCAGACGCGCACGGTTCAGGTCCGTGTGGGCTAACCCCCCGTGGAGGTTCGAGTCCTCTCGACCGCATCTAAAAAAAGACTCCTTAAGCTAATGCTTAAGGAGTCTTTTTTTGCATTTTTTGATATAACACTAACTTTAGACTTGAGTATCCAAGAGGTTACTACTTAGCTGCTCTTACAGCAAATGGTCTTCCATCAGCCATATGGAACTTTTATTGCGCTGCGGTAACATTAATGCTGTCAATATTCGGTCCTTCCGATCCGGTGGTAACCACTTTCAATGTATTGGTCCCCGTGTTCATGGGGACCTGTATTGTTTTTTCAACCCAAGTGGACCAGCTTCCCGTAGCCGGAAAGGGTTCGTTGCTGATGACTTTGGTTCCGTTCACAAAAATGTCGAGGTTCCGTGTTCCACTTTCCAGCGCATAACGAAACTTTACGTTTTTGGTACCTGTTGTAGCGTTATTAATGCCGTTCCATTGAATGGCTGAACCAGTCATCGCATTAAAGTTAACATACCCGGAGCCAGTGTAACCGGGGTAGATTGTTTCAATGGCAGCTTCCGTAAGTGACGTTCCGGTCTCAGCTTCATACGTAGTGCCACTGCCTGTATTCCCGCCGCTATTTCCGCCAGTAATGTTGGCAACAAATGTTGTTACGCTCTGAGGCGGGAGCTGTGCCGTGAAGGCTCCATTGGATACGGTAAGCGGGGTTCCGCTTGCCAGGTTTCGACTGCTGTCCGTAATCCATGAGGACACAGTGGAGGCATTACCATTCTGCAGAACGAATTTTTGGCTTGTGGCTGAAGTTCCACGGTTAATCGCCACGACGACAACTTTGTTATCACCTTTGTAGGCTGAGACAAAGGTGTTCGTATCCGGATTTTTCGTTGCGTCGACTCGCAGGTAGCCTGGACGCACGAATTTGGAGAAATGAGCCATATTATATCCGCGTTTGCTTATGGTACCGTCCTCTTTCATCGGACCATACTGTCTGCGGATGTACCACCACACATAGGCCTGGAAATCACCTTCTACCATGGCATTGTGCATGTGATAGGAAACGTCCAGTGCTTCAGGCCAGCGGTCTGCTGAGTTGTTGTCACTATTCGGAACGTACACCTCAGTCATCCACAGTTCTTTACCGGCTCCTTTTTGCTTAAAGAGAGGGTAGGCAAAATTCGAAATCTGGGTTCCATACGTATGTGCTCCCAGTATGTCCATGTTGGCAAGTGCCTGCGGATCATTCAGGATTGGGTCGGATATATTCTTTAAATACTGGAAGGATTCAGGCGCCATGACTCTGGTACCTTGAATGGACCCGGCATTTTCTTTCATGAATCGAAGGATCTCTTGTGGAGTCCACCAGGTCCAGTCATGAGCATAATCCGGTTCATTTTGCACAGAAATGGCATACAGATCTACGCCGTTATTTTTCATGTAGGTTACAAAGTCGTTCAGATGTTGCGCATATGCGGCATATTTGTCGTATTTCAGACGTTTGGCATTGGTGTCCCCATTGCGGTTGAACGTTTCAACCATGCTGCTTGGAGGATTCCATGGGGATGCAAATACGATAGCCCCTTTTTCAATAGCCCGTTTGGCTGTGGCAACTTCACGATACCAGTTATTAGAATCCGGATCGACGTAGATCCTGAGAATTGAAAAGCCTAACTGATTCTGGTCATTACCAAAAGCAGTTTCACGTTGAGCGGGAGTCAGATCACCAATCCAGGCAGGAAGGTTAATGCCCCCAAAGCCCTTAATCAGTTGTTTTTCCGAGGACAAATTAATGTTGGCATCGCTGGCTGCTGACACATTTGTCGGGGTTAACATCAAAGGCAGGGCTGTTAAACAGGCCAAAAGAACATTAATCGTCTTTTTTAGTTTGAATTTCACTACTTTCATCCTCCTCGATAATGGTAAATGGTTACATAGATAAACCGCGACCAGGAATAACAAACAAGAATAGCGGATTGTCTTGCATTTATTTTATGTAAACCCTTTCAAAACCTCCTTCCATAAATCATAGGAAAGAAATGTAGCATATAAGCTCTTTCATTTGTTGATTCTACTAAATAATTCCTAAACTGAAAACCTGACAAATTACAGTATTTTTTCTAATTAATCTCTATTTTCCAACTGTACAATGACAGTTCTTGTCTGAATTGATAGGGAAAAACTGGAATAATGGGGATCTTCGCTTGAGATAGAGGTCTCCAATGGCTGGGGATGTTGTTATTAAGGAAGGCTTTGGCTTACATATTCCTCCCTTCATTATCAAACAATGAGATCACAGAAGTTACGGGGAGGGAATCTTGATGAAGGAACAGAGAAAGAATTATCGATTAATTGCAGGTATTATGGCATTTTTGATTGTGATTTACGCAGGCATATCCGTAGGAGGGCCAACAGCGGCAGCTTCAGAGTCCACATCGATTCACAAACGGTTAGCCATTATCATCGATGATGTTGGTAATGACATGAAGGGTACGGCAGAGATCCTGGCGATGCCAGTTAAACTAACGGTAGCGGTCATGCCTTTTTTGCCCACAACGAAGAAAGATGCGATAGCTGCACATGAAAAGGGGATGGATGTGATTGTGCACATGCCCATGGAACCCAAGAAAGGACGACCTGAATGGCTGGGCCCGGGTGCAATCACATCCAATCTAACAGATGAAGAAGTCCGTTCACGTGTGGAGAAAGCGATTGATGATGTGCCCCACGCAATTGGCATGAACAATCATATGGGTTCCAAAATTACTTCGGACAAACGCATCATGTCAATTGTGCTCGATGTATGCAAGGAGCGGGGCCTCTTCTTTGTAGACAGCCGTACGAACTTTCGCTCCGTGGTGGGGGAACTGGCCGTATCCAAAAATATGCCACCTGTAGGCAATGACATTTTCCTGGATGATCAAAACTCCAAGCCACACATTCGCAAGCAACTGGATCTGGCTGCTCAGCGTGCGATCGACAAGAATATCTGTGTTGTCATTGGTCATGTCGGTCATTCGGGGATGAACACATCCGCAGTAATTCGTGAATCCGTTTCCCGTCTCCAAAATCAGGTTCAATTTGTAGGAATCGGTGATCTGGTTCGAGAGGTGTGGCAATGGCATTCTGCTCCTACACTACCGACAGATAATAAATAATGCCATTGGCAATGGACTGGGCGATTCGTTTTTGCTCAGCGGGGTCATTCATTCTGGCTCGGTCTGCTGCATTGCTCAAAAATCCGGTTTCAACGATGACGGCAGGTTGCTTCACGTAATTCAATATATAAAAGGGCTTGCCCCATACGACCCCGTGCTCCGTTCCGTACAACTTGTTCATGGCGTCCTGAATGGATTGGGCCAGCAAATAACTCCTGCCTTCCTTCTGGTGCAGTACCACCGGGCCATGTGCATTCGATCGGGGACTCCAGTTCGCATGAATGCTGACCACGATATCAGTACTTACTTCTTCGCTAAGGCTTTTACGTTGGGCAAGATCTCTGGTATGACGGGAGCGGCTGTTCAGCCAGCGGTTCTCATCACTAAGTGCATAATCACCAAGTCGATTGATGATAACGGCATAACCTTTGCTGCGAAGCAGGAGATAGACCTTTTGGCTAATGGCCAGATTGATATCTTTTTCCAGCACACCTTGGGCTGAGGTACCACCGTCAATACCGCCATGGCCTACATCGAGCAGGATAACGGGTGCTGCAAAGGCATGATGACTTGAGCGATAAGCATCTCCATCGGTCACCGGCAGCATGGATGGACTGTTCTGGGACGGGGCTGCTTTTCCATAAGCGACATGGGGCAGCATGGGAAGGCAATGGAAGCTGATTAGCAAGGCTAACGAAGCGATCAGCAGCTTATACATGGGAATACACACTCCTTCATGAAATAGGTATCTAATGCAGATTAACGACTCGATGGATACCTTTGGCATTAGACTGTGCATTCTGAGAGTTTTCATACTTCTTTCAATAAAAAAATGTTTAACCAGTACACATCCTGCACACAATAGAATTATCGTAAGCTCCGCGAATGTGCAGGAGCGAAGGAGGCAGAATTATGGCCAAAAGTGATGAATTGGTAAAATACATTACGCAGCGTGTTGTTCATTATATTGATACGCCGAAGGAAGAGCGGAAAGGTCGCACCAAAAGGAAAGAGCCGTGGGCGATGAAGTGGTTTGGTATGATCCCTTTCGCTGTATCCCTGTGGGTGGGGAAAAAGGAAAAAGAATTCGATACACAGTCCCATAAACGAAGTTCTTCGGGTAAAGGGTGACTATCGCTTACCTATTTCACTAATGTAAAACCAAAAGACGCAATCCCTTAATAAAATGGGAAGGCGTCTTATTTGTTGTGGATGTTTATAGATGTACAGGTTATCTGATTGTATCTTAAGAATTTGCTGATGATCAAGGATTTACGATGTAAAAATGGCCATCTTGCTGTAATGTGCTCAAAGGTACAAAGCGTTGAATGGATGATTTTCCACCTAGCGCTACATATAGAATGGATTCTGTTTCCTGATCTGTATGCCACAGCTGATAACCGCTAACGGGTAGAGGACCGCTGTATACGACGTTACGATCACCCGCTGAGAAAACAATCTCTTGATTCTCTCCGTGTTATATCACATCTTGTGCCCGGTCGGCAGCAACAGGCTTGGCGGTAATCCACAACAGATTGTCAGCCGGATTGAAGACTGGTCGGGGATGAAGTGGATCAACTGATAAAGCTGGTATTGTGGACAAATCAGTTATGCTGGCAGAGGTCTGTTTGGAATCAGCCTCCAGCAGGTTCAGGAACTCTGAAGGTAGTATATCTCCGTTCGTAGCATCAATATAAAGTGCAGGATGGTTAGGTTGTTCCACTTTCCAATAAGCAAGCAGGGGAAGAGCATAACCAAGATGAAGCTCTCCTCCACCAGCAAGTAATGCCTCAAGGTTCACATGTTGTCGATCCAAAGCTTGTCCAAGAAGTTCATTGTTATATGGTGACTGTTCTCCATGACCATATTCACTAAGCATCAACTGACCCTGCTCTGTGACTGTAATAATCATATATCCGATAGGTTTGCCTTCAAACTCAGCTTGCACGAGCCAGCTATGTGTACCCGGCCCCAGAGGGTAGAAGGCCAGATCGGCATTCTTCCAATGTGCTTCGGCGGTACCTTTACCAAGTGTAATAGCTTGTTGCTCTGCAAACCGTTGTACAGCAGCGGGAGCTAGCTTTTCATTCTGAATGACATGATGTTCGGGACTATATTCTGTAGATGATACGGGAGATAGTGAAGACGTTTTTTGTTCCTCTGCATTGGCTATCGACCAGAAAGAGAATAGGGCAAGACAACTGAGCAAGCCCAAGGTCATATAGGTTGTTTTTCGAGCGTTGTTCCAACATGTATGAAAGAATCGTTTCAAATTTACACCTACTTTTCATTTATCCGTTACCTGAGCGGGTCCTAGTTTCATTCTAGGGGACAGGCTATGCAAAGGTTGCCGCAACCTGTCGGGCAGCCAATCATGAATAAACACTACTTTTGCCAGCATTTGCAGGAAAAGTAGTGTCTTCGTCTATCTTAAGTGAAACATGCCGCTGCTAATGGCAGTCACTTTCACTTTGGGTTCATATTGCCAGATCATCTCGGTCCGGCGTGTCTCATACTGCAGTTTCATAGCTTCACGATCTATTACCGCCTGTTTTGCTTTCTCTTCTTCGGCATCTGTCTCGGAGTCGATCGGTACTGTGGCTTCTGCCGCCAGTTCTACATCTGCTCCAATGGGTTTAGCGTTAGTTATATCCAGAACTTTTTTCAGTGGTGCAGGTGGCGTGCGGTCAGATTGGACATTCTCCGTGTCTGAGGTTATGTTACCTGGTGATTCTACCTCAGGCGTATCTTCTCGGAGTACCGCTTCATAGTAGGTGTCCAACACGTCCAGCTCCAGATCAAGCCGCTCTTGGGCTTTCTCTGCCCAGCTATAATCGAGTTCCAGCAAGCGATTTGTCAAATGAGATTCCAAAGCAGCTCCGGCATCAAGTAACGAAACTTTAGCTGTCTGTACATGCATGTTCTCCGCAAGTCTCGGACTGAGATCACGTCGGTTCAGCTTGGTGCCGAATTTTTCTATAATTTCACCCGAGCGAAGGGAGATGCCGAGAAAATGCAATTCCTCCCGTTTCAAATCACAGGCGAATTCCACCTTGAAACACACACCAAGCCAAGGCTCATATACGGCTGGCGCTGTAGCGCGCAATTGCCGTTTGGCAGCCTGTTCGAACAGGTTTACGAAGGCACCGCCTTCACGGGCAGCGCCGAAAATCTGCTGCAGTCTGCGACTGCCGTACACCACTTCTTCACGTAATATTCGTCCTGGCCCCAGCTGTGGCAGCGATGGCGTAATACCGAAGTAACGGCCTAGAATAGTTTCTTTTGGTGGCTCGACTTGAGGACTGCCGTTGGCTACGCGATTCGTTCCATCAGGGTTAGTTACAACAGGAGGTGATGCTTGCGCAACTTTGGCTTCTGCTGCTTCAATGGCCTGCTGATAACTGTCAGGATCAAATATAAATGTAAAGGACATCGTCTCAGCGGGTGCTCCGGTTCGTTCCACGAACCCCCAATAATAGGGACGATTGGTCAACGCTTTGTCCGCCTCAGGCGAGAGTTTGACTGTAACATGGGCAGGGGAACGCTCCATAATCTGACAATCAAGTGCTTCCAGATAGGTGAGAACATAAGCCTGCACTTCATGGGGAGACATCGTCATGAGTTAGCTACCTCCTTTGCGAAGATCTAACAACCCGGATACGGCAGGGTCTTCATCGGCAACCTCGCGTTGAATGGAGTTCAGCGATTGTCCAAGTGAGTCCATTTTACGGCGAATATCTTCATCAGTTTGTGATTCCAACATGATTTTGTACAAACTTTTCTCAATAGATTCCTTCTTCTCCAGCCGTTCCAGAATGACATCCAGCCCGCCGATCACCATCTCAAACATATTGATCTTCTCATGCAGCAGATTCAGAATATGTTCCTCAATCGTTCCAGTCGTGGATAGGTTGAAAATGTTCACGTCATTTTGCTGTCCTAGCCGGTGTACCCGACCGATCCGCTGCTCTACCCGCATAGGGTTCCAAGGCAGATCAAAGTTGATCATATGATGGCAAAATTGCAAATTGATGCCTTCACCACCTGCTTCGGTTGCAATCATGGCCTGCACACGCCCACGGAAGAGATCCATCATCCAGTCTTTTTTGCCTCGATTCATGCCACCCCGATAGGGTACCGCCGTAAGCCCGTTGTTGCGGAAATAGTTTAGCAGATACTCCTGCGTGGCCCGGTATTCGGTGAAGATAATGACTTTTTCATTCATGTTCCGAATCAGTTCCATTGTTTTCTCGGCTTTGGTATTTTCCTTGATCGCTTTAATATGGGCAACGAGTTCCCAAATCTTGTCCCGAAGGGGAGAGTCCAGCGGAAGTTTCTTCGACAGATTAACCAGCGTCACGAATACAGCATCCCGACTGCTGCACACTTCACGCTGCAATGTAACAAGGGAGAGCATGCTGCTCAGATTGCCGCCAGCTTCCTGGTACTGGTCTTTAACAAAGGAAGTCACACCATCATAAAGCGCTTGTTCTTCAGGCGATAATTGCAGATTCACGTTGGAGACGTTCCGTTTGGTAAATTGAACGGGGCCTTCGCCGCGACGGTTACGAATCATGACTTTGGATAACTCGTTCTTAAGCTGTTCCTGATTTTTTGGTACCCGTTTGTCTACAACAAAGTTGGCCGCAAAGTCACCCTGACGACCCAGTTGACCGGGCTTCAGCAGGTTGATCAGATTGAACAATTCACTCATATCGTTCTGCACAGGTGTAGCTGTGAGCAGCAGACAATACTTTTTGCGCAATTTCAGCATGAATTGATAGTTGGTTGTTTTCTTGTTTTTGAGCTTATGTGCCTCGTCAATAATAATCATGTCGTAATCAGTATTCAGCAGCATATCTTTATGCGGGTCCCGTTTGGCTGTATCCATGGAAGCAACAACCACTTCATTCTGCCAGGAATAGGCCTTTTTCTGGGCAATCGCAGGGATGCCAAATTTCGAATTCAACTCCCGTACCCATTGCAGCACAAGAGATGCTGGCACGAGAATGAGTACCTTGGATACGAGACCTCGAACCATATATTCTTTCAGAATGAGACCGGCTTCAATGGTTTTGCCAAGACCCACCTCATCGGCGAGAATGGCCCGGCCTGACATTTCAAATAATACTCTGCGTGCAGTGTCCATCTGGTGAGGAAGTGGAGTAAGGCCTTGTAGATGTTTCAAACACTGGATCTCGTCAAAATTGGGAATCAGGTTGGTCTCTTCGGCTTGAATGCCCAGTTGGAAGAGTCGATAATCCCCCCAAGGACCTCCTTTATCCAGTCGTGATTCTAATTGATTAATCCAGCTTCGATCAAATTCCAACGGAACGGGCAGTTCGGCTACTGGTTGATTCATGTGGTGCGGGTTTTTCCGGTTCATTGTGCTTCCTCCCCTGCCATACGTGATGACGTTTTATTCGTAGGTAATAGTATGGACGAATGAGAGTCAGTTCATAACTATACAAGTTGAACTACAGTTTATTTGCACGAACACTACGATGACAGAACAACCTTCCAATCGCTGTTATCCCCAGATTTCTTTGATTCCCTTTTCTGGAGGGGAAATCCGGGGATAGCGTATGCTTTCGATGCAGCTTTCTTTCAGAAAGCTTTTAGGCGAACGCTTCGCTTTTTCAGGTTTTTTCTGTCCTCTCCGTTGACGTGCAAATGATTAGTTTAACTTATATTGAACCCAGAAATTTAGTGAAGGCACATGTTTTTTCTGTGCCAAAAAATTCACAGATGTCGTATTCATGCGTATGAGGGTGTGTGAAGAAGCTTGTCCGAGTATGGGGAGTCTATGAAGATGGACTATGATAAAAGTCGCATGGAAAATCAATATATGGTGTAATATACTGGTTTTGTATCACTATATGTGGTGTTTTATCATAGTTTACTCTTATAGTGAAAATGGAGCTTTATACCGGGGAGGTTGAATGTAGCGATGAAATCAAACCAACGATCGCATCAATTAGAAGGACTTAGCGAAAAAATATTTCTGGACCGATACGCCTGGAAGGACGCTGATTCGAATCATGCCAAGGTCGGAGATGTGGTATTGGTATTAACGAAGGATGATCCCAAGTTCCCAACCAAGGAAGTGGGCGAAATCATAGAACGACAGGGCCAGCTTGTACAAGTAAGGACTCGAAGCGGAGAGATCCTCGAGACAAACGTGGAGAAACTGACACTTAATATAGAAAAAACACCGGAAGAGATGTGGGACCGTCTTGCCAAAGCCATGGCTTCTGTCGAATCCACAGCGGATCAGCGGGCAACGTGGGAGTCCAAGTTCCGCTCCGTATTGGAAGATTGGAAGTTAGTACCCGGAGGCCGCATTGCTGCGGGCGCGGGGGCAAGCGATGAGCTGACACTTTTCAATTGTTATGTCATTCCGTCTCCGCAGGACAGTCGGGGTGGCATCATGAAGACCTTGACCGAGATGACGGAAATTATGGCACGTGGGGGAGGCGTTGGGATTAATTTGTCCTCTTTGCGTCCTCGCCGAGCGGTGGTCAAAGGGGTCAACGGATCATCCAGCGGTTCCGTATCGTGGGGCGGACTATTCAGTTATACGACGGGACTGATTGAACAGGGCGGAAGCCGCCGGGGTGCGCTTATGCTGATGATGAATGACTGGCATCCGGATGTGCTTGATTTTATTACCGTGAAACAAACGATGGGGCAGGTGACCAATGCCAATCTGTCGGTATGTGTGAGCAACGCATTTATGGAGGCTGTCAAGCAGGACGGAGATTGGGATTTGGTTTTCCCCGATACGAACGATCCGGACTACGACACCGAGTGGAACGGGGATATGCAGCAATGGAAAGCCGCAGGTCATTCGGTGGTGCACTATCGTACACTGAAGGCTCGCGAAATCTGGCATACCATTATTGAATCAGCTTGGAAATCGGCAGAGCCTGGTGTGGTATTCATGGAGTACTATAACCAGATGTCCAACAGCTGGTACTTCAATCCGATTATCTGTACTAATCCTTGCGCGGAACAGGGTCTGCCTGCCTGGGGTGTATGTAATCTGTCAGCGATCAATCTGTCCAAATTCTACGATGAAACAAATCATGATGTGGCATGGGATGAACTGGCGGAAACCACTCGCATCTCGGCTAGATTTTTGGACAATGTCATCGATGCAACACCATATCATTTTGAGGAAAATAGATTGAATCAGCAGCGTGAACGCCGGGTTGGACTTGGCACAATGGGACTGGCAGAGCTGATGATTAAGCTGCGTATACGATATGGCAGTCCTGAATCTCTTGTTTTTCTGGATAAACTGTATGGGTTCATGGCAAAGGAGGCCTACCTGGCATCGGCAGAGATTGCAGCAGAGAAGGGTGCTTTCCCAGCATTTGAAGCTGAACCGTACTTACAGAGTGGATTTATGAAAAACATGGTTGCGACCTATCCTGAAGTGGGAGAGGCCATTCGTAAACAGGGCATTCGAAATGTCACACTGATCACACAGGCGCCAACGGGCAGTACAGGTACGATGGTGGGCACATCAACAGGTATTGAGCCGTATTTTGCCTTCAAGTATTTCCGTCAAAGCCGTCTAGGTTATGATGAACAGTTCGTACCGATTGCACAAGATTGGCTGGATGAACATCCAGGTGAAGTTTTACCAGATTATTATGTGACGGCGATGGATCTGTCGGCTGAGAATCATATTCGGGTGCAGGCTGCGATCCAGCAATGGGTGGATAGTTCGATCTCGAAGACGGCCAACTGTCCGGCTGATTTTACAGTGGAGGATACGGCTGAGCTGTACGAACTGGCCTTCGACCTAGGCTGCAAGGGAGTAACGATATACCGCGACGGCAGCAGGGATGTGCAGGTGTTGTCCACGTCGAAGAAGGAAGAGAACAAGACCGAAGATCAGAACACGGCGCAAGCTGAAGAGAAGCAAGGGCAGGCAGGTATTGAAGCTTTCAGTAGCGAGGTTGATGTTGAAACCCATGTTTCAGTTGAAGTCCCTTCCTCTTCTACACTGCTGGATAAACAATACAGAAGCCGTCCTCAAGTACTGCACGGTGCGACATACAAAATCAATACGCCATTTGGTATGGCTTACATTACGATCAATGATCTGGAGGGAACGCCGGGTGAGATCTTCCTGAACGTGGGCAAAGCGGGATCGGACGTGTTTGCCATGGCTGAGGCACTCGGTCGAGTGTGCTCTCTGTTCCTTCGATACGGAGATCATGGGCACAAGGTTGAACTGTTGATCAAACATCTCAAGGGAATCGGTGGTTCGGGTGCGATTGGCTTCGGGGCCAACCGAGTGGAATCGATTGCTGATGCAGTCGCCAAAGCATTGGAAAGTCATGTACAGAGCGATGTGCAGGAGAACGAAACTGGAGCATTACAAGAACAGAATCAAGTGGAGAACACGTATCCAAAAGTGGAAGATCAGAAAACCTTTAGCGAATCGAGAGATTTATGTCCTTCATGCGGCTCGGCATCCCTGATGAATGTGGAAGGATGCAAAACATGCAGCAGCTGTGGATACAGTAAATGCAATTAAATATCTCTTGAAAAAAAGAGAAAAAGAAAGGCATTCCTGACTCCATCATGAAGTCAGGAATGCCTTTTTGTCATTTAGCTAATTAACACCAATCCTGGCATCGATCTGCAAGTGATTGCAATTCATTAAATAAAACGCCAGCATGGTAGCCGTCGCACACGGCGTGATGTAACTGAACAGACAAGGGAAGATAAACTTTATCGTTCTGTTGAACATATTTCCCCATCGTGAAAATAGGCAACAAGTAGGTTCCCTCATTGTAAATATTCAGATTAAATCCCGTAAAGTTCACCCAAGGAATACTGGAAACGGGAAAAGTATTTGGCGGTTCATTGGGTTTGGCAACAAATTGTTTGTGATCTTTGTAATTCTTCATATCTTCCAGATAACGATTGTGGAACGTCTCGAAATCTTCATGGAATGCTGTCCAGATCGTTGAGAAACTCTTGTCGTCCTCATGAAAAATCGTATAACTCGGAGACATTTTGTCCCAATAGCCCAATTTCCCCTCGGCATCAAAACAAGTTCGAAATTGTCTGTGTGCATTGACAACCGTAGAGATCATATAGATAAGAGCAGGATAGAATTTCAATCCTTTAAGCTTGAGTTCGGTACTCAATAGAGTGATATCCAGATTAGCAGTTATGCTGTAGGTACATCTGACCTGATTCAAGTAGTGGTCAAAGTATGGCTTTCGATCCCACTGATCTAACACGATTGAATTAAACATAAGTTATAACCTCCTAAATTTGAATAATGCCTTCATTTAGGAGGTATATTTGACTGATTTGACCATATCCTATCACATTCCCAGTATCGTATTTTAGAAATTGACCATCTCAGTATAACATGATACTGAATGTGTCGCTTATAGCGAAATCCTCTGCAAAACGCTTTTTCAACCTGCTTCTTTACTTTATAATTAAAATTGTCTTTATAACGAAGAAGAGAGGGGATTAGATGCGTCAGCCGATAGAAGAACCCATATTTTATTCTTATCCTGGAATGGTAGCGGTGGTGACTTCACGTCATGAGGGAGTCCAGAATGTGATGGCGTCCGGATGGCATACATACATCGGATCATCACCAGGCGTATATGGCATCTCCCTTCGTAAGGAAACATACTCCTATGAACTCATTGAGAAGAGCGGCGTATTCGGTGTTCATTTCCTACCAGGTCATCGATCGGAGTGGATTCAAGCTGCAGGAACGTTCAGTGGAAGAGATACGGATAAATTCACAAAATTCGGCATTCCATATGAGGAAGGAATCAAGGTAAGTGTACCCATTTTGACAGACGCTTATTTTGCTTATGAATGCAAGGTTATGGAGATTACGACATATGGTGACCATGAATGGATTGCAGGTGAAGTGTTGCAGCGATATCAGGATCAGAAGTATTTTCTGGAGAATGGAATGGTTGATCTGGAGAAGTTGCAAATCCCAATGTACACAGGGCGTTCAACATACCGGATCATGGATGCGAGGACAGAAGAAAAGATTCACCCGTTCCACCTCTAGGGTCCTAGGCAAGAAGAAGCAATTATGAGCAAAACTTTCAATCCGGTCTGACATAGGTTTATAATGGATATTGGCTGCTGAGCAAGTCGGCAGCCTTTTGTTATGAATTCAATTGTTTCAATCGTTGTGTGCGTGGGTATGCTGGTTTGCGCAAGCGGGACAGGTAATTTTAGCCACTCGATGAAAAGTACTATATTTAACGACAAAATTAGAGTATGATTTTACAGCTATATGAGCTGGCAGGAAAGGTTACATCGGTTTAATCGTTTGTAACTATTCCTGTAAAGTATGAGGCTTATTTCGGGCGTATAATGCTAAACGTGAACTCACGAATGAATATAAAGAATATTTTAATGATTAAACTTAATGGACAGGCAATTCGTCTTCTTTAAGATTATAGAATTCACACAGAATGTAGCATCATCGGATAGTGCTTCAAACAGAAGCTTTTCTTATGTTGTAAATGAAAGATGGAAGGTGCAATACGTATGTTAATGACAACCAGAACGATCAGGAGTTCCTTTATGCCCCCAACACCGATGTTGTTGACCCACAGTAATAAGGAGGGGCATGCATGTCACAATCGTTAAATCGTAAGAGACATATGAACGGACTTGACGGCTTGCGAGCCATCGCTGTAATTGCGGTAATCGCGTATCATCTGAATTTGGATTTTATTCCGGGCGGACTGCTCGGTGTAGGGATATTCTTTGTTCTCTCGGGATATTTAATTACAGATATTCTCGTGTCACAGTGGCAGGAACATGGACGCATTTCACTCGGTGATTTCTGGGTAAGACGGGTAAGGCGTTTGCTTCCAGGCATGCTGACCATGACAGCTGTGGTGATGATCTGGTTGGCCTGTACAGACCCATCCCGGCTCGCTGCGCTTCGTGGTGATATCGTTTCGGGTGTATTATACATAAGCAATTGGTGGTATATCTTTCACAACGTTTCCTATTTCGAAAGTTTTGGCCCTCCATCACCGTTTGGCCATTTCTGGTCGCTGGCTGTGGAAGAGCAATTTTATCTGATATGGCCTCTTCTACTGATCGCTGCAATCGTAGTGTTCAAAAGAAAGGGATGGCTGGTCGTCTTCATTGTTGTCGCAGCTGAATTGTCTACTGGTGCAATGGCCATCATGTATAATCCAGATTTGGACCCGAGCCGTGTATATTATGGAACAGACACGCGGGCATTCGCACTGCTTGCTGGTGCTGCTCTTGCCGTGGTATGGCCTAGTCGTAAGCTGTCGAGCTCTCTGCCTGGCATGAACCGGCTTGTGCTCGATGTGTCGGGACTTGCTGCGCTTGCTTTATTAATCTACATGATGCTGAATAGCAGTGAATATGATCCGTTTCTGTATCAAGGGGGCATGGTGCTTCAGGCTATTGCAACAACGTTGCTGGTAGCGGTGTTGGCTCACCCATCGTCTTTCCTAGGACGTATCATTGGAGCGAAGCCACTACGCTGGATCGGAGAGCGATCCTACGGATTATATCTGTGGCATTATCCTGTCATTATGTTAACCAATCCCGCGGTGGATACGGGAGGAACACATCCTGTACGAATCATTTTACAGGTTGCTGGAACGGTTGTACTGGCTTCATGGTCTCTTAAATATATTGAAAATCCGATTCGGTACAACGGATTCCGTGATTCTTGGTCCCGATTATGGGGAAGAGGGCGGTCATCGATCGGTATACGTAACGTATGGTGGAAGCGGGCAGGTCTGTTGATGACGATTCTGCTGTTGTCCTATACGGTATCTCAGATGATGGTCTCACATGCAGCGAACTCCGACTCCCATTCGGTATCGATGTCCAACACATTGAATGGAGAGAATTCCGTGGCGGAGGAACAGGGACAGGATGTGTTGCCAGCTATTACAGGAACGTCAGGCTCTGGCCAAAAGAACGATGCTCATACCCATAAACCGGAAGCAGGAACGAAAGATGATCCGGGGAAAAATGAGAAGCCAACAGGAGAGTCTGCTCCAGACTCAAAACCTGACGACCAAGACAATTCAGTGAATCCTGGCAAGGACGATCAGTCTGAAGATAAGCCGGCCGATGACTCCGTGACTAACGAGAATGATACACCAGATGATGCTGGAGCGAATCAATCCGATAATACGGATCATACGGATGATGCACCTGATTCATCTCAGGACAATGAAGAAACGGCTCCTCCTGCCCAGGATGGCAAGGTTCATTATACCGTCATTGGAGATTCGGTGATTTTGGATGCAAAACCGTATCTGGAGCAAAGTATATCGGGAGTGTATGTGGACGGACATGTCGGTCGTCAGATGTGGCAGGCAGGTGATGTATTGGAAGGTCTGAAACAAAACAACCAAATGGGCAGCAAAGTGGTGCTGGAGCTCGGGACGAATGGTTCCTTTAACTCCAAAAACTTGAATGCTGTGCTTGATTATCTCAAGGATGAGGATCGGGTATATCTGGTTACTGTGCGCGTACCTCGTCCGTGGGAACGAACGGTGAACAGGGCTTTGAATGAGGCAGCATCCAAATACAGCAATGTCTCGTTGATTGACTGGAACAGTGCAAGTGAGGGACATGACGAATATTTTGAAAAAGACGGCGTACATCTCACTACGCAAGGATCCGAAGCTTTTGCAGAACTGGTGAAAAACAGTATCCAATAATACGCAATCATATTTAATACGATTTAGCACTTATTCATTATATATAGCCTGGGGTGAAGCTACCGACGGCTGCAACAAGAAAGAGCTCTCATTGTGAGGGCTCTTTTTATATGTTAGGGACAATTAGTCAGCAAAGTGAATTCCAAACAGGGAAACCGATATTTTTCACCCCTGCATCCGTGGATCGTCACCTTACGGTATGATAGCGTTAACATTTACAATAAGTGTATTCAAATCGCCGAGGGGGAATATAGAGATGTTGAAAAAATGGCTTTCGGGTTTCCTGGCAATAACATTGTTCTCCATTATTCTGGCTGGCTGTGCTGGCGGGGACACTTCAGAAGGAGGCAGCGGCAATGACAAAGTAACCGTCACACTCTGGCACAACTGGACCGGACAGGATGCAAAGGCGGTTGCGATGCGCAAAATTATTGAAGATTTCCGCGCGGCGCATCCAGATATTGAAGTTGTGGATGAAGGCTTGCCAACAGATGGTCTCAAAACCCGGCTTCGTACGGTGGCAGCTGCCAACGAGATGCCAGACCTGTTCGTGATGTGGCCGGATGCCATGACTAAGGAATTTGTAAAAGGGGATCTGTTACAACCCATTAATACAGAGCTGGACGCAAAGCCAGAGTGGAAAGATAACTTTATCCCCAATGCATTGGACGGATACACCGTAGACGGGAATATCTACTCCGTGCCCATGAATCTGGCGCCGAGTTCCTTCATTTATTACAATGAAGCTTTGTTCAAACAGTACAACGTAAAAGTGCCTGAGACCTGGGCGGAACTGGAACAAGCGATTGCTACTTTTAATCAAAATAAAGTTATTCCCATGGCACTTGGCAACAAAGCCAACTGGGTAGCTCAATCAACGATATTCAGTACACTGGCTGATCGGATTACCGGTACGGACTGGTTCCTGAAAGCGGCAGCACAAGAGGGTGCAAGCTTTACCGATCCGCAATTTATTGAAGCCTTGAACAAGATGCAGGAGCTTGGCAACACCAAGGCATTCCAAGATGGATTCAACAGTATCGATGAGACACAGATGATGCAGCTTTATTTCCAAGGTAAGGCAGCGATGGTCATGAACGGCGGATGGGCCTTGGCAAATCTGGTGAACAATGCACCTGAAGAGGTGCTGAACAACACACATATTACGATTCTTCCTCCAGTGGACGGAGGTCAGGGTGAACCAAGAACAACATCCGGTGTAGTAGGAACCGGGTTGGGTGTAAGTAAAAAGCTGAGCGGTGCACAAAAAGAGGCAGCGATGGAGCTGTTCTACGCGCTGGCAGGACCTGATGGTCAGAAGGCCACATTGGATAGCAGCACATTGGTGAGTTACAAGATTGATCTGGACAAAACCAAAGCACATCCATTGTTCGTAAAATTATATGATCTGATGCAGGAAGTGAAGATCACGCCAGTATACGATTCCAAGCTGGGGTCGGCAACGGTTGAGGTTATTAATAATGCATTGCAAGAGTTGCTTATGGGTGGCAAGGCCGAAGACATTGCGGCTAAAATTCAGGCGGCTCAAGCCAATGCAGTTAGTCAGTAAGCATTCGTTAAAACCCCTTCCCGGCAGGGGAGGGGTTTTAAGTATGAATGGGATAGTCAGTTGCAAGTTGGTAAAGGAATTTATCGAAGGGAAGTGAACAGATGAACGCACTGCGCAGTCGGCGTTTTATTATGCTGGGGTTGGCCCCGGCAGTCATCATTTATGCATTGTTTGTATTTGTACCGGTCGTGTGGTCGGCATACTACGGTTTCTTCAACTGGTCCGGCATCGGCGCATCCAAATATATTGGTGTGGATAATTACGTGGAGATCTGGCATGATCCTGTATTTTGGCGGGCGCTGAAAAATAACGTTATTTTTGTGTTGGCGTCGGTATTTGGACAAATTCCGTTAGCGCTTATGCTGGCGGTCATCTTACACAAAAGCAATCCATTACAGCGGTTTCTGCGCTCAGCCGTATTTCTGCCGATGGTGTTATCCACTGTAGTTATTGGTATGATCTGGCAGTATATCTATCATCCGCAGATCGGGATATTGAACTTTCTGCTGGACGCACTGGGGCTTGAAAGTTGGAAGCTGCAATGGCTTTCCGATGACAAGATTGCCATTTTCTCATTGGTACCGCCGCTGCTCTGGAGCTTTGTCGGGTTGTATCTAATTATCTTCATCTCGGCGTTGCAGAATATTCCCGGCGAGATTCATGATGCTGCCAAAATAGACGGGGCTTCAGGAATCCGGAAGCTGGTATCCGTCTCTCTGCCCATGATCTGGGGTACGGTTCAGGTAGCGATCATTCTATGTATTTCGGGTAGTCTGAAATCATTCGATCTGGTCTACATCATGACCAAGGGTGGTCCGGCACATGCGACGGAACTGCTTGCAACGTATATGTACAATTCCACCTTTACAACATACCGATATGGTTTTGGTAGTGCGATCTCAACAACCATCGTACTGATCTCCCTGCTGCTGATCGGAACAAGCCAGTGGTTAACCAGTCGCAAACGAAAAGAGAATCAATAGAGAGGAGGAGTTATCATGCGCGTGACACCTGTATCCATGCCATCACCACGAAGCAGCTCGGGCCATCCGATTCGCCGCCTACGTAGCGGAATTGTTTGGACGCTGCTAACGGTCTATGGTATTTTAACATTGTATCCGTTCTACTGGCTCGTGATTAGTGCATTCAAAACAAATGAAGATTTCTATAGCAGGCCCTTTGGACTGCCGGAAAACTGGAATGTTGCCAATTTCAGCAATGCATGGGAAAGCTCCAGGCTGGGGACCGCTTTTGGCAATTCACTAATCGTATCGGTGGGGTCACTTATTCTAACGCTGTTTATTGCAGCGCTGGCTTCATTCATCCTGGCTCGTTTCCAGTTTCGCTGGAAAGGGTTAATAATGACCTTCTTTGTTGTTGGTATGCTCATTCCGATCCATAGTACACTTGTTCCCTTATTTATTTTAATGAAACAGATGTCTTTGCTAAATACGTACTGGGCCTTAATATTACCTTATACGGCTTTTGCTTTGCCTACGGCAATTTTTGTGCTTACTGCTTATCTGACAAGTGTTCCACGTGATATTGAAGAGGCAGCTTTTATTGATGGAACAGGACTTTGGGGGCTGTTTACCCGGATCATGTTACCGATGTCCGTCCCAGCGTTGTCTACGGTTACGATCCTAAGTTTCTTGCATGCATGGAATGACTTTTCATTTGCGCTTGTGTTCATCAACAAAACCGGATTGAAAACGTTACCGCTGGCCATTGCGAACTTTGCGGATGGGTATCAAACCGATTACGGCTTAACGCTTGCTGCCATGACCCTGTCGGTCATTCCAACCATTATCTTGTATCTCATATTCCAGGAACAGGTTATGAAAGGCATGACAGCAGGAGCTGTCAAAGGATAAGCGAAAGCGCATCCAGAGGAGGAGAAACGTTTGGCACGCTGGCTCACATCTTCGTTACAAAGGAAGCTATCGGTCGTCGTGACGGCTTCAATGATTGTGCCATTGCTGGCCTTGGGCCTGTTCGCCTTTCTGATCTCTTCCCGCATTACAGAGCAAAAAACAAAACTGTCCGGCATGGATACGCTTAAACAGGTGGAAGCAAATCTTCGTTATATGTTGCAGGATGCCGAGAATCTCTCCATTTTCCTGATTGGAGAACGGGACATTCAGCAGTATCTTAGCCACAATGAAGATCATGAGCTGGACCGGGTGGATATCCTGGGCAGGATGACCAATCTGGCGGCTTCCAAGAAATATATCGCCAACATCGCCATATATCCGGGACGTTTTGATGCCACATTGTCAACCGCTACCTGGTATGAATCCAATGAATCCAACCTGTCGTATCCCTCTGTTCCAAGCGGTGAAGCAGTCAAACAATGGACGGGGGTATACCCGGTGCAGAATTACGCGGGTATTCAAAATGTGATCACATTGGTTCGGCCAATCCGCAGTATCCATGATTATCGACCCATCGGCTGGTTAGCCATTAGTCTGGATGAGAAGGCCATATCCAAGGGATGGGCCGCTCTGGGATTAGGCAGAGGGCAAGGCAGACTGGAGCTCATCGGCAGTTCTGGAGAGATTCTGTCTTCAATGGACAAATCCCGGCTTGGACTTAAGCTGGAGCAGGCCGAACCAGGAGTCACAACGTTAATTCAGGGTGGTGGTAGCGGAACAACCACATATGGTAGTGGTGAGGATAAACGGACGTTGCTCTATTATCCCGAAGAATTGACGGGGTGGACGTTGGTTGGAACGGTTCCCTATGACCAGTACAAGTCCGAGAATCGGTACATTCTTATTCTGACCGGTTGCGCCGTTGCGATGTCTGCTGCGATCAGTGCTGGCTTGGTCTGGTTTACGGTTCGTCGTGTGACGAGGCCGCTTCGTGTACTTACCCGACATCTGTCCCGAATTGATCCGGAGCGTCCTCTTCCGCTGTTTCGGTCTGAAAGTGATGACGAGATTGGCAGGCTTGGGGAGAGTTACAATCTGCTCGGTGCACATATTCAGTTATTGAAGGAAGAGGTTATTCGAGGTGAAGCTCGCAAAAAAGAGGCAGATCTTCGGGTGCTTCAGGCGCAGATTAATCCGCACTTCCTGTATAACACGCTCTCTTCAATTCACTGGATTGCCTTGATGTCTGAAGAGAAGAGGATCGCAGATATGGTTGAGGGCTTGAGTGATTTTCTACGCATCAGCTTAAACAATGGTCAGGACTACTGCCCTGTGGAACAAGAGATTGCTCATATTCGCCATTATGTGCGTGTGCAGTCAATTCGTTTCCCTGATCAATTCGTGTTGCATTATATCGTAGATCCAGCGCTTGAGAAGCGAATGATGCTGAAGCTGTTGCTGCAACCGCTCGTTGAGAATGCCATGATTCATGGCATTCAGCCCAAAACAGGCGTGGGCACCATCACCATAATGATTCGCAAGGACCCGGATAATGAACAGATGAATGTGCTGGTACTGGATGATGGTGTCGGCATGGAGCCAGACAGGCTGGAACAATTAAGGATAAGCATTAGGGAATGGAAGGGAAAACAGCCGGAAAAACAGCTAAACCAAGGAGGTTATGGGCTCTGCAATGTGAATGAGAGGCTGCTGCTCCATTATGGAGCGGATGCACAGCTTGAAGTAGACAGCAGGGTTGGGGGAGGTACCCGGATTTCGTTTTCCATTCCAATCTTGGAGGGTTCGCCATGAGACTATTAATTGTTGATGATGAAGTGATTATCCGTACAGGGCTTGCCAGCGTTATCGCTTGGCATGAACTCGGAATTGACCTTCTTCAACCTGCTGCCTCGGCTGAAGAGGCGTTAACACGCATGGCTGAGGAACGTCCACATATCCTGATGACGGATATTCGGATGACAGGCAGATCGGGGCTGGAACTGGCAGAAGAGGGCCTGCGATTGCTGCCTGAGCTGGAGGTCATTATTTTGTCCGGATACGATGACTTTTCTTATGCGCAGCAGGCGATTCGCCAAGGTGTTACAGATTATCTGCTCAAAACAAGCAAGCCGGAAGAGATCATCAAAACCGTATTACAGGCCAAACAGCGAATCACGGAACGTTGGGAAGAGAAGTCCAGAGAGGGACAGCTTGTGCGGGAGAATCGGGAGCGGTTATTTGCTGGATGGATCATTGATGGTGACACCGCTTCGGGTCATTTTCCTTCATTCTTGCGATCTGATGTTGGAAAAGAGGCAGGGGTTGGTGGCTTTGATGATGAACAGATTCTCAGACAAGTCATTATTCTTCGAGCAGAGGGTTGGGATCGATCCTCGGATGCGCTATTACGATTTGCGGTGCATAATACCCTGGAGGATATGTTACCTGGTGCCATTGCTCATGTAGAGAAACAGCAAATTATTTGTGTAGTTTCATGGCCGCCTGTGGAACATGAAACTACGTTCAGGCTGGAGAGTGCATTACGTCGGGTGGAGCAATTACTGAAGTGCAACCTGCGCGCAGCGGTAGGTCTGCCTGTGCGTGGATATGCAGATCTTCATGAAAGCTACAGTACTGCGTCAGCTGCATTCCGATATCGGGGTTTGGTGGATTATAAAGTATGGCATTATGAGCACGTTCAGGATCGCCAAGGTGGTAAAACTGTACTTACGCACGAAGAGGAGACCACACTTGGTACATTATTGCTGGATAATGATTCAGTCACGTTAACGACATGGACGCGGGAACTTGTGGCTAATCTGATTACAGAGCCGGAGGTCACACCAGAATCGTTCAATGCTTGTCTGCACTCAGCCGTCATTGCAGGTCATCGCTGGCTGACTCGCACAATGCGAGCCACAGGGCGTGAAGAACCCGCAAGGCTCGAGCCATGGTTGCCGGAACCGGATGCTGAAGCTGGTGACCTCGGGGATATGCTGTTCCATCATCTGTATGGTCTGATGCATATCTATCATAGCCGAATGGGTCAGGGACAGGCTGCTCATGTGCAGAAGGCTATCGGTTATATTGAATCTTCATTGGCGCAGGATATTAATCTGCAGCAGGTAGCTGGACATGTTCATTTGCATCCGGGTCACCTCAGTGAGCTGTTTAAAAAAGAAATGGGTGTGACCTTCGGTGATTTTGTCACCGATATGCGTATACGAAGAGCGATGGATATGCTGGCGGTGTCTCCAGCGAAGGTCAGTGAAGTCGCTGCCATCAGCGGCTACGAGGACGTGAAATATTTTAGCAGACTGTTCAAAAAACATACCGGCAAGACCCCGAGTGAATATCGCGAAGAGGCGTTGTCGTTCAAGCCTTCTGGAAGTTAGAAATGAGCAGATTAGGAAACATGTCTTGCCTTACTGCAAACGTTTTCGATGTGGTATTACTCAGGGTTATTGGAGAGTGAGGGCGTACTGTGAAGACTTATAGTTCAAGTCAGGATTTATCGGGACAATGGAAGATACAGCATTTTGAAGTTGGAGAGAAGCGGGCAATGGATGTGGCAGCAGCTGCGCTGGATGACCGTTTCTGGATTGGGGCTGAAGTGCCTGGCGATGTACATGCTGCATTGGTTGAGCGTAGTATCATTGATCCGCCCTATTATGGACATAATGATGCCAAAAGTCGCTGGATTGAACAAAAGGAATGGTGGTACCGCACAACCTTCAATCTGGTGAGAGATGTAGAGACGGAGGAGCACTTTGAATTGGTGTTTGAAGGATTGGATACGTTTGCAACGGTCTACGTGAACGGCCATGAAGTCGGGAAAACGGCCAATATGCTTATGTCACATGCATTTGATGTAACGTCTCTGGTACGCAGTGGCTGGAATGCGATTGCTGTCAAGTTCGATCCGCTACACCTGCATCACCGGGACAAAGAAACCTTCGACTGGTCCTCGTATACGAAGGAACGGCCATGGTTGCGCAAAGCAGCGATGAACTTTGGCTGGGACTGGGGTCCACGTATGGTTACAGTGGGGATCTGGGGTGCTGTAAGGCTGGAAAAACGAACAATCGCCAAGCTGGAAAATGTGTATGCTCGAACGGAATCAGTCAGTACTGAGATGGCTGTTTTGCGTGTCACGGCAGATGTGAAATCCGTCTTGTCTTTCCGTAGCAAACAAAAACGAGAGCAGGCTGTGGTTGCGTCCTGTAATGTTCGTCTGTTGGATCGCAGCGGACACGAGGTGGCAGGTGTCACTGAACTACCCGTAGAGGGTGGCAAAGCGGATACCACATTAAACGTTACGTCACCGCAGTTATGGTGGACTCATGATCTGGGTGAGCCGTATCTGTATACACTGGAGGTTACATTATTCGCAGATGGCGTTGAGGTGGATCGTTATAGCGAGCCTTATGGGTTACGAACGATTGAGCTGGCTCTTCACAATGAACGGGGTGAAGATGTATTTGCTTTTATCCTGAACGGAGTCAAGATCTACGCCAAGGGAGCCAACTGGATTCCGGCTGATCATCTGATTGGCGCCATCCCGAACTCTCGATATCGTGAGCTTGTCGAGCTGTCGGTGGAAGGGCATATGAACATGCTGCGTGTCTGGGCTGGTGGTATATATGAGAAGGATGTCTTCTACGATGAGTGTGATCGGCAAGGGGTGTTGGTGTGGCAGGATTTTGCATTCGCGAACGCATTGTTCCCGGATTTCAATCGTGATTTCATGGATAATGTACGGCAAGAGGTAGAAAACAATGTCCTGCGCCTGCGTAACCGTGCCTCGCTTGCTCTCTGGTGTGGTAATAACGAGATAGACTGGCTCTATGATATGAAGTCGGCAAGTGGAGATATTACCAGTCCGTTCTACGGCGAACAGATATATCATGAGCTAATCCCTGAAGTGCTGGAGCGCTTGGATCTGTCTCGTCCGTACTGGCCTTCTTCGCCGTTCGGAGACAGCAACGGTCAGGATGCGAATGACCCGGATGTGGGGGATCGCCACAACTGGCAGGTATGGCATGGTTCGGTCTATCCAAGGAAGCATGGAGAGCCACCGCTGCTGGACTACAGCATTGAAGGTGTAACGTTCAAAAATTATAAAAAGGATCATGCGCTGTTCAGCAGTGAATTTGGTATGCACGCCTCGGCCAATCGCTACACACTGGAGAAAAATATGCCCGCAGGTCAGTTTTACTGGGGTAGTCCGGAGATGGCCTATCGTAACAAGGATACCAATCATCAAAAAGGTATTTTGTTGATGGAAGGTTACACAGGCATTCCGCAAAATATAGAGGAGTACATGAATTATTCCATGCTGACTCAAGCAGAAGGATTACGCTATGGAATTGAACATTTCCGGCGCATCAATCACCGTAACAGCGGTGCGCTTGTGTGGCAATTAAATGACAGTTGGCCAGGAACAAGCTGGTCCATGATTGATTATGAACTGCTACCGAAGGCATCCTTTTATTACGGGAAAATATTCTTTCATCCTGTCCTGTTGTCACTGGAGCATGAGCCGGGGGAGCCGCTTGCATTGTGGGTTGTGAACGATACACGTGACGTCTTGAAAGGGGAGCTTCGACTCAATGTCTATGCATTGAATGGAGAGAAGATCTATTCCAGTACACATGCTGTTGAAGTAACATCACAATCCTCACTGTGTATTGCTGAATTAACTGAAGCAGAGGTGTTACAGGGCAGACGTGGTGAGGAAGTAATGGTTGAGTTGGTATCCGAAGGGTTTGCAGCACCGAGCAATCGATACTTCTTGCGTGATCCTAAGGATGTGACGTTGCCAGAGTCGCAATTGAGCGTACATGTGAACGAAGAGGAACAGTCTGTAACGGTTACGGCCAGTGGAGCGATTGCACGATTGGTGAAGCTGGAGCTTCCCCTTGGGCGTGTCCGATTCAGTGACAATTATTTCGATCTGCTCCCCGGTGAGAGCCGGACGGTAAGACTTCGTCATCCGGAGCAAACGTCTCTGCCACTGACAGAACTTCGGGTTAGTGCCATGAACGGCAGAGAAGGATAAAATAATAATAATAGACTTCGAATCTTATTCGAGGTTCAAGGTGGTCATCCTGATCAGGGATGCCACCTTTTTTTGCTTTTGCAGCAGGTGAGTTCATGTCGTTGTGTCAGGTTACCCTGTCCTTAGTCCACAAGCGAAACTTCCAATCGGGTTCACATGTTGGCATATTAAGGTTAGAATGATGGAAAGCAATCGTTTTTAAAAGGAGGTAATTTTATGTCATTTGTCTTTTATCCGGAGATGGTTATATTCATGCTGATGCTGATCCTGCTGATTATTGGTATTGTATATATCGTTCGTAAAAGCAAACAAGTATTGCGCCGCTTAAGCAGTCTGGAGAAAGCAGTATATGAAAAAGATAACATCTCATCCTATCCGAAGGACGTTGATACTGTACAAGAAGCACCCAGAGAAGACACGTTTGCTCCACGCAAACGAAAATGAAGAAGGGTACGGAATTACATAAGAAAGATAAACCAACAAGCCAAACAGCCGATTCTTCTCTATGAGGAAGTGATCGGCTGTTTGGGCATATAAACATTTTATCCGTATTAACTGGGTTTAGAGAAAGGATTCATAACGCTGTTGGAAAGAGGATTCCATCTCCACTTGTCGTGCAAGTTGCTGCTGTACCTTTGCACCGCGAATCGTCTGAAGTTCCTGAAGTTGTGCAGTGGAACTGAATTGATCTGCGGCCATTTGGACAAGTAATTCGGCGAGCACATCTGCATCTTCGAGCGCGGCATTAAGTCCAAACGCACCGGTTGGTGTCATGGTATGAGCGGCATCACCGATGAGTACAACATTGTCCTGTGCCCACGACTGGCAATAGCTGCTTTCGACAGATAACAGAACAAAATCACTCCAGCTCTGAATGTTGGAAGCTACAGAATCAGACAGGCAAGGAAAAGCAGATACAAGTTTATCTACAAAAGGAGCAATCGGCTGCTCTCGCAGCTTGGAGTAAGCTCCCTCGGGAATGTTCCATCCAATCTGAACATAACCGCCGAACTGTGAGAACAGTGCGAGCTGTTGACCATCCATGCTGGCCATCCGAACAGCGGGTTCCCAACCTACGGGTGCCGGAATGCGTGCCCAGAGCAGATCATACCCGTGCTTGCGAATCTCCGGGGTCATACCGGAATGTTTGCGTACAGCAGAGTATCTGCCATCAGCACCCACAATTACAGATGCCTCAATGGAGGCAGGAACGCCGTTCTGCCGAATGTTAATACCCACGACCTGGCCGTTTCTGTCACGTAGCAAGCCAGTCATGATGGTATTAAACAGTACTTGTTCATTTGAGTTGTGCTGCTGAGCGTGCGACACGATGGCTTCCAGGAGATGATCTTGGGGTACATGAATACCAACATGAGATTCTCCATTGCCTGGTGATACCGTATGAATAATCTGCCCATTTTCCCAATACTGAATCTGTTCCAAGAGTAGCGCTCCCCGTTCCTGGATGAGGGAATAGAGGCCGTGTTTATTCAAAATGGCTTCGCCGTCCACATTGAGCAACTCCCCGCGGAACGACTTGTGCAGGTGGGGCTGCCGCTCAATGAGGATCGTGGAGATTCCTTTTTGATTCAGTAAGTAAGAAAGCAAAGCACCGCCAGGTCCAGCGCCGACGATGCAAACATCCGTTTTGAGTTGTGATTGTGTATTCTGATTCATGTGCATAAGTCCCTTGCATTATAATGGTGACACTTTATTTACTTTATAACAACAGATTTATTAAAATCATTAAGTAACTAAAAGTAACTTTAAAGATATAGGTTATTATAAACAAACCCGTTGCCATAATGCAATAGGTGAAACCCAAAATAAAACAAGAGTGTTGCAGTCAACTATAGAGTGTCGGATACAAGCGCATTTTTCACAAACATCACAGTGTAAATATGTTACAATATAAGGTAGGTTATGATGAAAGGCAGGAGGAACGTTTATGAGCCCGGATACGGAGCGAAACTCTCAATTGGCAAATGTAGATCAATTGTTGGAGGCCTTCTTCAGATATAAAAATAAAGTATTGGATCAGCAGCAGAAGACCGAAACCAACTGTAAACTGAATCCGACAAAAAGTCATATATTGGGCATGATTTTACGTGAAAAAAAATGTATGGCGGTTGATGTGGCCAGACAACTCAGTTTGTCTTCCGGCGCAACCACCATTGTACTGAATCAACTGGAGACGGAAGGGTTGATCCAGCGGGTGCGCAGTGAAGAAGATCGGAGAATTGTGTGGCTGTCCTTAACGGATGAAGGCGCGCAGCTTGCCAAGACACTTAATGCGAATCGCGGCCGAATGACGTGGGAATTGTTGCAAGCACTTTCCGAAGAGGAGCAACAGCAGATGTTTGGCATGCTGAAGAAAATTGAACTGAAACTGCTGGAGAACATGAAGTCGTTTGAGCAGATCCACCGGTAGTCCATATATGACTTGATTCCTTGAAGACGTCAGTCCTCATGAGTTCGTCCCTAATTGCGGGGGGATGAACCTTGAAGACTGGCGTTTTTGAGTTGGTTTACAAATGAAAGCGAACCACATGATCCGTTAAGCCTTCCTGGATCAAAACTTCTTTTTGTTTGCTGCCCATCAGGTCAAAGTGGGGAAATGGCTGCCGCCGATGAATGTATCGCGGGTCCAGCCCATGATCGTTGCACCAACGCTCGAGACGTTCCAGATCTGCGCAGCCAACTTTGGTGACACTGGTGATGCCGGGGAATCGGTTGTCAATCCAGAAATGAGTGAGGTACGCGATCTCACCCCGAGCCACTTGTTCCTTCCACGCAGCAAGCTCTTGTCGTTTAATTCCAAATGCCATAGATGCAAGTTCCTTTCCAAACGGGTATTGTCCTGAGCATATTGTAACATCTTATATACAGAATCCATCAGAATTCTTCAATCTATATAAGTTAACTAAAGATTATTTACACTGACACTACGATGACAGAATAACCTTCCAATCGCTGTTATCCCCTGATTTTTTTTGATTACCTTTTCCAAAGGGGAAAATCCGGGGATAGCGTATGCTTCCGATGCAGCTTTCTTTCAGAAAGCTTTTAGGCGACCGCTTTGCTTTTTCAGGTTTTTTCTGTCCTCTCCGTTATCGTGTAAATGAATAGTTCAACTTATAATGATTAGTCTGTGACCAGTTAAATGGGTATATGAATATGACAACATTTTTATAATAAAGTCTGGATTATGTTAAAATAAACCTATACAACAAAGGTTTCACCACTTCTATAGCGGAAAGGGATTGTCATCATGGAAATATTTATTGCCGTACTTGTGTTACTGGTACTAATTGGTTTATCCAATATTTTAAACCGGTTTGTACCCTTTATTCCCGTTCCGCTCATTCAAATTGTGCTTGGTGTAGCTATAGCTTTGCTTCCCGCAGGTGTTCATCTGCCGTTGAATCCGGAATTGTTCTTTGTACTTTTCATCGCACCTTTGTTATACAACGATGGTAAGCGAACACCAAGGAATGAATTATGGAATCTGCGTGCACCGATACTTCTGCTTGCACTAGGACTTGTATTCGTGACGGTAGTCGTGGCGGGATATGCCATTCACTGGCTGATTCCTTCGATTCCGTTACCTGCTGCTTTTGCTCTTGCAGCCATATTGTCCCCGACAGATGCAGTGGCCGTTGGCGCCATGGCAGGGCGAGTACATTTACCCAAAGGCATACATAGGCTTCTTGAAGGTGAAGCATTAATGAATGATGCATCCGGCCTGGTCGCCTTCAAATTCGCAATTGCAGCCACAGTTACAGGTGTATTTTCCCTGGCGAATGCAACCTTCAGTTTTATTCTGATTGCGATTGGCGGACTTCTTGTCGGGGCATTGTTATCTTTTCTGTTAATCAGGCTAGGGGTATGGATCCGTAGACTGGGCATGGAAGATGTGACAATTCACATGCTGCTGCAAATCCTGACGCCATTTATCATCTATCTGGTGAGTGAAGAAATTGGGGTATCAGGTATTCTTGCGGTAGTGGCAGGCGGTATTATTCACGCCATTGAGCGTGACCGCGCTGAATCGGTTCAGTTGAAAATGCAGGTGGTATCTGCGAGCACATGGTCAGTCATTTTATTTATACTAAATGGTCTGGTGTTTGTTATTCTGGGTGTACAGGTCCCGGATGTGCTGAGTACCATTTTTGAAAATGTATCGTTTAATAATCTGCAGGTGTTGGGCTATGTGGGCCTAATCTCGGTGTTATTGCTGGTTCTGCGCTTTCTCTGGATCTATCTGTTCTGGCAAGGGAATGAATTGTTGCGTACCAAATCCTCTATTGGCAGGCCCAGATTCAAAGATATTACGATCATTTCCCTCTCTGGGGTGCGGGGGGCTGTAACATTGGCGGGTGCTTTCTCCATTCCTTATGTGCTTCAGGATGGATCACCTTTCCCTGAACGGGATCTGATTATTTTCCTCGCAGCAGGGGTTATCCTCTTCTCCCTGATTGCGGCGAGTGTGTTTCTTCCGGTTCTGGCCAAGGACGATGGGAAATCCACAGAAGAAACACCGCAGAAGTCAGAACGAAAAGCACATGACATTATGCTGAATGCGGCAATACGAGCTGTCAAATCCGAAATGAACGATGAGAACAAAGCTGCGGCACTGGCGGTTGTCTCCGACTTGTCCAAGTACATCAGACAGGCCGCAGGTCAGCTCACCGCCGGTAAACGCAAAGATATTCAGAAACAAGAAACGGCTATTAACCTGATTGCCACCCGCGCGGAGCGTAAAGAAGTAGAAGTGATGCTGGACGAAAATGCAATTGCTTCTGATGCGGCCTTCAAATGTGACAGCTGGCTGGATCGAAAGGAAATGATGCTGGCGAATCGCGCAAACACTCAGTTCATGACCTCGATCAGCGAGATCGGGCGTGTGTTAGGACATCTGTTCACCAACCGGTCCCAGAAGCCGAATCAACCATTCATGCTTGAAAATGCAGAACTGTTCCGTCAGGTGAAGCTGCGTACCTCTGAAGCGGCAATTAAGGCTATTCGTGCCCATATGAATGATGGGAATCGAGTCGTCGCACTGTCGGTCATTGCCAAATATGAGCGTGTAATTGCCAAATTGCGCACTTGGAACCAAGGTAAAACGGAAGATCCGTTTAATCAGGAGAAATTAGAGTTGCAGATGGTGGCGATTCAGGAACAGCGCAATACGGTTCAGCAACTGTATGAAAACGGCGAAATCACCCGTGATGTGGCTGCGAAACTGCGCCGGTTTATTAATGACGTGGAAGCGACTGCGTTGAAAAATACGTAATCCGATAAATCCGATATTTTAAATATGCTAAATGGTTTGATATAATATGTAACAAGAAATATGCATCATTACAGAAATGTACTTATATCGATCAGTGAAGGAGAGATGAGACATGGCAGAACAACAAATTCGGTTGGGCAAGACGGATCTGATCGTGAATCCCATTGGACTGGGTGCGAATGCAGTAGGCGGACATAATATCTATCCGGACATGCTGAATGATGAGACGGGTAAGGAAGTGGTTCGTACAGCCTTGAAACAAGGTATTAACTTTGTGGATACGGCATACATCTATGGACCTGAGCATTCCGAACGACTGATCGGTGAAGTATTGAAGGAAACCGGTCAGCGGCAGAATACGATTATTGCAACCAAAGCAGCTCATAAATTAGTGGATGGCAAGATTGTCATGGATAACTCACCTGCTTTTCTGAGAACATCCGTGGATGAGGCGTTGAAACGACTGCAAACCGATTACATTGATCTGTTCTACATCCATTTTCCGGATGAACATACGCCTAAGGATGAGGCGGTAGATACGTTAAAACAATTAAAAGACGCTGGCAAAATTCGTGCCATTGGCGTATCTAATTTCTCCATTGATCAGTTGCGTGAAGCCAACAAGGACGGGCATGTAGATGTACTGCAATCTGAATATAATCTGTTCAAAAGAGATGCGGAGAAAGAGCTGTTGCCGTATACGGCTGAGCATAACATTTCTTTTGTGCCCTACTTCCCTCTGGCAGCGGGACTGCTGGGCGGGAAATATAATCGTGATACAACCTTTCAGGATGGACGGGCAAAGAACCCGCTGTTTACAGGTGAAGCTTTTATTGAAAATCTCAATAAAGTTGAGCAACTGCGCAGCATAGCACAATCCAAAGATGTTGAGGTCGCTCATCTGGTTCTGGCCTGGTACCTGACTCGGCCTTCTATTGATGCATTGATTCCGGGTGCCAAGCGACCAGAACAGGTCATTAACAATCTGCAAACATTAAATGTGGAATTAACTGCTGAGGAAATTGCAGTTGTGGATCAGATCTTTCGTTAATGAGTTCGGGTGAATCGGGAAATGCTAACAGGGAGTTTACGTATGAAGACAAAGTGAGGACACCACATGAACCTGAAGGCAGCCCGAGTCATCGGAATGTTCACGCTAATTATTTTGCTGGGTAGCAGTTCTGCCTATGCGAAGCCTGTACAGAAGAACCGTCAGTATTATGAGGAACGAGGAGAGATTGTGTGGGAAGTTCCCACACAGGATAAACTCATCGCGCTTACCTTTGACGATGGACCAGATCCGATTCAGACTCCGCAGATCCTGGCTTTGTTACAGCAGTATCATGCCAAAGGAACTTTTTTTGTACTTGGCAAATGGGCAGACAAATTTCCTGAACTGATTAAGCAGGAACAGCTCGAAGGGCATGAAATCGCCAACCATACGTATGCGCACACGTATGCAGTTCGATCAACTAGTGCGGACAAGTACATGAAGGATATGAACGAAGCGGAAAGTTCCATCATTGAAGCAGGCGCGGAGCGTCCCCTGTTGTTCAGGCCACCGGGCGGCTATTACAATGACATGGTCATTCAGGCTGCCAAACAAAAAGGGTATACCATTGTACTCTGGTCCTGGCATCAGGATACACGGGACTGGGCTTCACCAGGTGTATCGGCTATCGTTAAAAAAGTACTGAATAACGCACGCAATGGGGATATTGTACTCTTCCACGATAAGGTGGAAGGCAAGTCCCATACGGTAGCTGCACTCAAAACAATCCTGCCGAAGTTACAACAGCAAGGATATCGATTCGTGACCGTGTCCGAGCTGCTTGCTGTGAAGGCGCGTGAAGCTGCGAAGAACAACACTTCACCTTCGTCAATATTGGAGCACGTGCAACCCTAAGCATGGTAATCCAATTTAGAAACCGTAGGTCTCAGATGAAGAGACCTGCGGTTTCTTTATCTTGGTCTTCATATCAACCATGGAACCGACTTTAGGAGGTTATTGCCGCGTCCCTTTTGTTTTGAAACCAAAACGTCTACAATAGATGGAGCTTTGTGTTTAAGGGTTATATAGTATACAAGATATGAATTACGACATAGAGGAGAGTGAATATGATGAATGGACAACAACGTGTAAATATTAAGCCAGGTCTGGAAGTGGACATTGTGCTGAAGCAGGATCAAGCTACAGGTAAGCTGACACGTGGCATTGTAAAGGATCTGTTAACCAAGTCACCTACGCATCCACACGGAATCAAAGTACGACTGACGAGCGGTCAAGTGGGACGTGTGAAACAGGTCATTACAGGCGGCTCGAACTAACTGTGGTCCAAGGCGGGGAGATGAGTACTACCGCAGAAGTAATGGCACATCTGGCTTCGGGTAATGCACGTCAGCAGGACGCATATCATGTGTTACAGAGCAGTGGATTGCTCGAGATATTAGCTGACTATCACCCATATCCAGCAGGAACGGTACCGATTGATATTGATATTCCGGGCAGTGATCTGGATCTGCTGTGTTATGCAGAGGATCTGGATGTGTTTGAAGCCGAGATATACAATCGAATCGGAGCCATTGCTGAATTTCAATGTGTACGTGGTGGGGATCTTCCAGACCAACGTCCTTATGTGACTTGTAATTTGCAAGTGGGACATTGGCCTGTGGAGATTTTTGCCCAATCCGTGCCAGTTTACAGGCAGAATGCATACTTACATATGATCGTAGAGTGGAGATTGTTGCAACTGTGGGGAGACGCGGGACACCGTGAGATCCGCAGACTGAAACAGGCAGGGTGGAAGACGGAGCCTGCTTTTGCTTCTGTACTTGGATTACAGGGAGATCCATATGTGGACATGCTACATCTAGCCGAGATGAAACGTGAAGATCTCTGGAACTGGGCGCGTTCACGCACGTCTTTTTAAAATGTCTATTTGAGATGAACTAATCATTTACACGATAACGGAGAGGACAGAAAAAACCTGAAAAAGCGAAGCGGTCGCCTAAAAGCTTTCTGAAAGAAAGCTGCATCGGAAGCATACGCTATTACCGGATTTCCCCTTAAGAAAGGGAATCAAAAAAATCTGGGAATAACAGCGATTGGAAGGTGCTTCTGTCATCGTAGTGTCAGTGTAAATAACCTTTGGTCAGATCAGAAAGATGGCTACAATTGTTGTTACCGTGAGTCCCAGCAGTACAGGCTTCAGGTTGCGTCTTGCAAGTTCAAAAGGATTGACTCCGCAGATTGCAGCAGCAGGAATCAATGCCCATGGAATCAAGGTTCCGCCACCTACCCATATGGCTGCAACCTGACCGAGTGCTGTCAGCACAGGTGCGGAATCTGCGGATCCTGCAAACATGGACGCAATCGAGCCAACCAGGGATATCCCCGAGAACCCCGAACCATCCATTCCGGTCACTGCTCCAGTTACCGTCATTGTAATGGCTCCCACCGTATCATTCAATGGCACCAGTCCAGCAAGTGCGACCCCGAGATCATTCACGATCCCGTGTGAACCTTCAGGAAGAGGGTTGATGAACAACTCCGTAATCGCAGCATCTCCCAGATAAAAAAATGCGGCTATGGGAATAACCGGTCCAAACACCTTGAAACCAAACTGAAATCCTTCTATTAAATAATTGGTCGTTTCCTCTGGTCCCGCATGTCGATGTGCGGCAAGGGTAACAGCGATCAGTATAACCACAGCAGTTCCGCCAATCAGAGCTGTTGCGTCGCCGCCTTGCAACTTCAATACAAACATCAGAATCACATCAACTGCGAATAACAGAGGGATAAGCAGAGCGAACGTCTTTTGCAAACGGGGTGACATGACTTGACGTTGAACAGGCTGACTAGTGGGTAGGGAGGTGGACACAGCCTCTGATGAGGAAGAAGGTTCCGTGGTCACGGTACCTGATATAAAATTGGGGGGATGAACAGGTGAGCCTGATTTCATCTCTTTGCGCAGCATCCAGAAGGCTGTAAGTGTTGATACCGTTCCCATGACAATGACCAGAGGTATGCTGGCCGTCATGACGGAAGTAACCGGTATACCCGCCGCATCAGCTGTAAGTTTGGGAGCCCCCTGGATAATGTAATCTCCCGACAGTGCAATCCCATGTCCGAACAGGTTCATGGCAATGGCAGCTCCAATCGGGGGAAGACCTACACGCACGGCTACAGGAAGGAGTACTGCACCGACGAGTGCTACGGCCGGGGATGGCCAGAAAAATAGTGATACGACCATCATGATCAATCCGATACCCCAATACGCGACCTGAGGAGAACGGATAAACCGGGTGACAGGTGTTACCATGACCTCATTAATGCCTGTTCTGATCAGAACACGGCTCATTGCCACAATAATCGAGATGATGAAAATCGTACTTAACAATTCTTTTGTTGCATAGATAAAACTGCTGAAGATCCCAGCAACTGACCCGCTTAAGGTTTCGGTTGCCAGAAGTCCAATGGTCATAATACCTGCGACACAGATGATGGTGGTGTCCCTGCGCCGGATCATTACGGCAATGATCAAGACGATAAATGCCAGATAGACATAGTGTAACGCAGTGAGTTGAATATTCATCGAACAGGCCTCCCTACATCCTGGTGACTAACCCGAGGAGTGATATATCGTATGCATGTCAAGATCGGGCGTTCGTGGAGTCCGGGGCTTGCCGCAGCATTTATTTTTAGGGAGAAGCTTCTGAGCTATAAATGAAGGATTTATTTTACAACTGGAGAATTTATTACAACATGAAGCTTGTTACTCTTGAAATCGGAGCGGATGAAAGTCACCAGAATTGATATGTGAAGGTCACGGGACCCCATAGACAATGGCAAGCAGGGGTGATTACAATAAACATGCCATCATAAGGAAGAAAATAGAAAAAAACTATGTTGAAATAAAGTGTGTGTTCAAAAAGTCTGGTTTTCAGTACCGAGAAGATGGAATGAAGTTAGAAATGGAGTAGCGGAGCGTAGGGAAACTACGTGAGCAACGGACATTTCGGCTGACTTTCATATTCGAAGCTGATGATGCCGCTAGGCATAATTCGTAATCAAAAGCGGACTTTTTAAACTACCTCTAAAAGGGCGGGAATCTATAATCCATGAGTTTAATCCGTTCACTTCGTTTTAAATTTATAGTGGGCCTTACATTGATCATGCTGCCATTATTCATGCTGCTTTATTACAACAACGTCTACGCCATGAAAGTTGTACGTGACAAAGTATCCCTCACCAATATGAATCATCTCGCCAAGAGTGTGGAGCAAAATGAACGTGTATTACAGGAGACAAATCGGTATTTATATAGTCTGGGTGAGCGGGACCCGGATATCATCTCTCTGTTTTTTCTGAAATACGGCAGCGGTGATTATATCATTGCAAAGCAACGGATTATGAACAAATTCATGACAGATATCGGTTTTTATAATCTAATCGATTCTTTTTTTCTATATGATGCCGTGAATGATGATCTGCTGCTCGCCACTTCAGGCAATTATGATGTCAAAAAGTCGGTTGTGCAGGAGAGTATGCCAGTCCAGATGCAGCAATTGGAAGGGGATATCCAGAAGCCGGAATGGAGCATCGTGCGAGGCGGGACGTGGAATGCGCTGGTGAAAACGGTGCGAATCAACCAGCAGTTCTATGCAGGTGCACTTGTTGATATGAATGCACTGAATCATACACAACAATTCACTGAATCCGGAGATCGGGGAGGCGCAGTCATTGTTGGAACAGACGGTGGGGCACTATCGGATTCCACATTAAATACTGCACAGATTCGGCTGGCTGCGGCACATCTTCCTGGCCTGAAGAATCCGTATCAGGTTATCTCTGAAGTTGTGAACAAGGGAGAAGCACGTCAATATTTGATGCTGGGTATTGCCTCGGCCATGTCCGAGATGAATTATATCGTGCTGCTGCCTGAGGAAGACATGATGCGTAACCTCCCGTTTTTCCAGCAGATCATTCGTCTGCTTCCCATTGGTGCGGCAGTAATTCTGGTTACTGCACTGATCTTTTTGCGGCATCTGTTATTCCGCCCGATGAATGCGTTAATCCGAGGCATGAGAAGGGTGAGTCGTGGAGATCTCGATGTGAAGCTGGACCCGCCATCTTCTTCGGAGCTTGAATTTATGACAAGAAGTTTCAATCAAATGACCAGTGAGATCAGGCATCTGAAGATTGATGTGTATGAGGAACAGCTGCGAACGAGGGAGGCAGAGTTCAAACAATTACAGATGCAGATCAATCCTCACTTTTACCTGAATTCGCTCAATATTATTCATAGTCTGGCTTCCTTGCAAAAACATGAGTTGGTGCAGCAGATGGCTGGTCATCTGGCCGATTATTTTCGATTCAGTCTGCGTGCAGGCAAACGTGTTATTCGTCTGGATGAAGAGCTCGAGCACATTCGTCATTACTTGGAAATTCAAAAGCTGAGGTTTCCAAGCAGATTCGATTTTGAACTGGATGTTGAGTCGAATCTGGGACATTATGTGATTCCGCCATTAACCATTCAGCCTTTTGTGGAGAATGCCATTATTCATGGATTTCAGCGCCGGACACAAGCCTTTGTCATTCGGATCGTGGCGCGCCTCGGTGAGAAGTCGTCCGGTCAGGACGATGGGACGGTGCTTCAACTGATGATTGTGGACAATGGTGTCGGATTTGAAGAGGAATTGTTGGGGCGTCTACAACATGGACAATACGCTGAAGACCCGAGTGGACAGCATATCGGTATATGGAACGTGGCTCATCGGCTTTTAGTAAAGTATGGTGATCAAGCCAGTTTGCAGTTTGGCAATGAGGTGAATCATGGCGCCAAAGTCATCATTGATTTACCCGCTCAGACCGAAGAGGAAGAAGGGGGAGCCTATGCGGAACCTGTTGATCGTGGATGATGAAGTGTATGCATTACAAGCAATGGTGGAAGGAGTCGATTGGCAAGCAGCAGGCATTGACCAGGTATACAGTGCTGGTGATGCCGAAGAGGCAAGAAAGATTTTAAAGGCTAATGCTATTGATATCATGATCTGTGATATCGAGATGCCTGGTGAAACAGGGCTTGACCTGCAAAGTTGGGTGTTAAAACATGATCCAGGCATACTGACCATTTTCCTGACAGGGCATGCTTTATTCGATTATGCTCAGACAGCCATTAAGCTAAGCAGCTTTGATTATGTGTTGAAGCCGGCTCCAGCGGATCAATTGACTAAGGTAGTAACTCAGGCAGTGGAGAAGATCAAGGATGGAGAGCAGCGTACCCGTACCAACGAAGTTTATGAGACCGTATACAAACGCTGGAAAACCCATAAACCGCTGCTGACGGAACGCTTCTGGAAAGATGCCATCTCTCAGCGTATCACGTTAACCGAACAACGGTTGCAAGAGCTCGCAGAGCTGTATGGTGCCGAGATTGATCCGCAGGCTCGTGTGTTACCCATTGTGATCTCGGTAGAGGAATGGGTACGTGATTTTGATTTACGTGACGAAGAGGTATTGGAATATGCCCTTCGTAATGCAGCCAAGGAGATGATGCTTGGCGACAAGCCCGGTGAGGTGTTTCAGGATCAAAGTGGATTAAATATTGTGCTTGCTTATGAGCAAAATGGCATCATCCCGAGTGCGAGCGAAGTGGCACAACGTTGTCAGGGGTATATTCAGGAATGTGGTACGTATTTCTACTGTCGGTTGTCCTGTTATGTTGGTGCCCCGGTTGCTGTAACTGAACTGCAAGGCATGTTGAATGAACTGATGGATATGGAACGGCGCAATATTAAGGAGCTTGAAGAAGTTTTTGTCTATGATGAGCGGGGAAGAGATCAGGAAGATCGCTTTTTGCCTATTCCATGGTTTTCGGAATTATCCATTCTTTTTGAGACGGGTAAAGTGGGGGATTTGCGAGAACGTGTGGATGAGATTTTTGAGTTGCTTGCTGCCCAAGAGGGTTTGTCTCCTGAAATGCTGCATCTCTACTATCATGCCATGCTGCATGTGGTCTATCCGCTGCTTCATCAGAAAAACGTGTCAATACGCAGTCTGTATCCGGGTGAACGGGAGCCGGAAGAGGGTATGGTGACAAGGTCGTTGCCGCAGTTGAAGCAATGGACGTCTGATCTGATTGATCGTGTTATCCCGGTATTGTACCCGGACGATCATAGCCCCATGACCATTGTGGATCAGTTGTGCGTTTATATTGAAACTCATATTGGTGAAGAACTTATGCGAGAGGAGCTTGCAGCTTTTGCCGGATTCAATCCCGCTTATCTATCACGTCTGTTTCGGAAAGAGAAGGGGATGTCCCTATCTGAGTTTATTCTGCAGGGCAGAGTAGCCAAAGCGAAGACATTGTTGTCCCAGTCCACAGTCAAAGTGACGGATATCGCTGGCAAGGTGGGGTACTACAATTACTCGCATTTCACCAAAATGTTCAAAAAGTGCACGGGTATAACGCCACAGGAGTTTCGAAAACAGTCACGTACCGTATAGTTCAGGGCGCAGCATGCTGCGCCTTTTGTTTTGTTTAATTTGGCACTAAAGTCATAATTTGATAAGTCAACAGGTCACCACAGCAGATAGAGGTCTTACTCGCCCCGCCGTATACTTGAACCACAGGAGCCGCAACGGAGCTTCATCCTGAGGAAGAATTCAAGAGGAGTGAGGGAGAACAAGTTATGAAGACACAACCCCAGGCGGGTAAGGGAGTACGGATATCGGAAATACCGGGAGAAACAGTCCGAAAGCGCAAGTCTGTGTGGCACAATCTTGGCAAATTCAAGGTGCTGTATCTCATGTTCTTGCCAGGTGTCCTGTTTCTGCTGGTGAACAACTACATGCCGATGTTCGGCGTTCTGATCGCATTCAAAAATGTAAACTATGCTGATGGTATTTGGGGTAGCCCATGGAGTGGATGGGACAATTTTAAATATTTGTTCTCAACCAGTGATGCATGGGAAATTACCCGAAATACACTCGCGTATAACACGGTGTTCATTGCACTGAATCTCTTTGTAGGTGTCGGGCTTGCTATTCTGCTCAATGAAGTGAAGAACAAGGCAATGTCCAAGTTATATCAATCACTTATGTTATTGCCGTATTTCCTGTCCATGATTGTGGTCAGTTATCTGGTACTGGCTTTCCTGGGCAAGGATTCAGGCTTCATGAACTCAACGATTCTGCAGATGTTCGGCGGTCAGCCGATCGACTGGTATTCAGAGCCAAAGTATTGGCCGTATATTTTGCCACTGGTGAACACATGGAAGAATATTGGATATTATGCCGTCATTTATCTGGCAGCTGTCGTGGGTATCGATGAAGAATATTATGAAGCAGCTGTGCTCGATGGAGCAACCAAATGGCATCAGATACGCTTCATTACCATTCCGTTTCTCGTCCCATTAATCGTCATTATGACGTTATTGCAAATTGGTCGTATATTCTATGCAGACTTCAGTCTGTTCTATCAGGTTCCATTGGAATCGGGAGCGCTGTTCCCTGTAACGAATGTACTGGATACCTACGTATATCGTACGTTCCTTATCGGTGGAGATATCGGGATGTCATCAGCAGCCGGTCTTTACCAAGCAATCGTTGGATTTGTACTGGTTCTTGTATCCAATACCATCGTAAGGCGAATTGATAAAGATAATGCATTATTTTGAGAGGAGGCAAGTCAGCTGTGAAATCACGTGATCCACTAGCCGTATCGAAGCGTTCCGCATCCGTTATTCATGCGATGTTTCTATTCTATGCCATTGCCTGTATCGTGCCGATCCTGCTTGTCTTCGCCATCTCATTTTCGGACGAGACAACAGTAATTGCCAATGGATATAAGCTTATTCCAGAGAAATTCAGCCTGACGGCTTATGAGTTTCTGTTCAGAGATATGGATCAGATCATTCACTCGTATGGTATATCCTTTATCGTTACCGTTGTAGGTACCATTACAAGTGTTGCGCTGACCGCATTGTATGCGTATCCGCTCTCACGGAGAGATCTGCCTTACCGGGGCTGGTTCGCTTTTTTCATCTTCTTCACGATGTTGTTTAATGGGGGTCTGGTACCTTGGTACCTGGTCTATGTCAACGTATTGGATCTGAAAAACTCCCTACTGGCACTCATTATGCCGCTACTGCTATCCCCATTCTTTGTACTGGTCATGCGTACATTCTTCGCAAACTCCATTCCGGTGTCTATTCTGGAATCGGCTCGGATTGATGGTGCGGGAGAATTGAGAACGTTTGCACGTATCGTGCTTCCGCTCTCTCTTCCCGTAATGGCAACCGTCGCGTTGTTCAGTACATTGAATTACTGGAATGACTGGTACCTTAGCATGATTTTTATATCAGATAACCGGACGATTAGCCTTCAGTACCTTATGTACCGGACGCTGCTCGATATTCAATATTTAACAACCAACTCCAACGTCTCTTCACAGATTTCGTCGCAGGGTGGATTGCTCAATCTGCCTAACAAAACTCTGCAAATGGCGATGGCTGTGGTCGGTATTGGTCCAATTGTACTGGCATATCCGTTCTTCCAGCGTTATTTCATCAAAGGTCTTACGGTTGGCGCTGTGAAGGGATAACTCTGAACCGGTTAGCGGAGTGGGCAAGGTAAATGAAGATGGACTGAAAGGGCATATACAGAAGTAGTTATCGGTTTAATTGTGAATTGGGGAATTCGGTTGTATGGTTCAACACATGACAGGAGGGGTTCAATTGGTTAGATCATTAAAGGTATGGTCACGCATGATGGCAACGGTTATGGCGCTGAGCCTGGTGCTGGCTGCTTGCTCATCAGACAAGGGTGGAACAACAACACCTGGGGCAGAAGGCGGAGGAGCAAGTGAAGGTGGGGGCAAACCCTATGAAGTGACACTGTTCTACCCAGGGACACCACAGAAGGATGTCGCTCTGGTGGAAGCCGAGATTAACAAAAAGATGGAACCGAAGATCGGAGCCACGCTTAAGATCAATGCAATTGACTGGGGACAGTGGGATAACAAGCTGAATCTCATGATTTCCTCAGGTGAAAAATCAGACATCATCTTCACAGCAGCTTGGCAGAACTACACGGTGAATGTGGCTAAAGGCGCATTCTTGCCCTTGAATGATCTGCTTGATGCACATGGTCAGGATATTAAGAAAAACCTGGACCCTGCCTTTCTGGAAGGTTCCCAGGTGGACGGCGTGAATTATGGCGTTCCTACGAATAAGGAACTCGCTGCCACACGTGGTGTGTTGGTACGTAAAGATCTGGCTGACAAGTATAAGCTGGACCTGACAGCTGTAAAGACATGGGCTGATCTGGAGCCCCTGCTCAAAACAATTAAGGAAAACGAGCCAGCCATCACACCATTCTATATGTCCAATACCAACGGTAACGGGCTGTTGGAGAATCTGGATTGGGATTATCTCGGTGATGCTTCCGTACCTGGAGTCATCTCCAAAACAGCAGGCGGAACAACGGTGCTGAATGAAGTGGAGACCCCTGAATTCAAAGAAGCAGCTGAACTCGCTCGCAAGTGGTATCAAGCGGGATATATCAACAGTGATGCTGCTACTTCTAATGTGTTCCCGAAAGACCAGGCGAAGGCTGGAAAAGCGTTTCTCTGGACAGATGGCATGAAGCCAGGCAAGGATAAAGAAGAAGAAGGGTATGTGGGTTTCCCACTTACTCAGATTGAGATGACACAGCCGACAATCACGACGGGTGATGCGTCTGGAGCGATGCTTGCAATCTCCCGTTCTTCCGAGCAACCGGAGAAAGCGATGCAGGTCATTAACCTGCTGCATTCCGACAAGGAAATTAACAACTTGCTGAACTTCGGAATTGAAGGTACACATTATGTGAAAAAAGACGGACAGGATAATATCATTGCTCTCCCTGATGGCGTAGATGCCAACAGTCGTACCTATAACCCAGGTGCCCAATGGCAGCTTGGTAACCAGTTCCTGAACTTCCTCTGGGATAATGAAGATCCACAGAAATGGGAGAAGTTCAAAGAATTTAACGCCAAAGGTGTCAAGTCTCCAGCACTGGGCTTTACATTCAACAGCCAATCTGTCAAAAATGAAATTGCTGCGGTCAACAACGTGAACAAACAGTTCAAGCCGGGTATGACATCGGGCGCCGTTGATCCAAATGAGATGATTCCGAAATATCTGGAGAAATTGAAAGCAGCAGGAATTGATAAAATTATTGCAGCCAAACAGGAACAACTCGATGCATTCTTGTCTAAGCAATAAATGATCGTCAGCCATGACAGAGAGACTTGTGTTACTACAAGCTCTTGTCAGCGGTGAAAATGGAGGACGTTTTCGGTAAACAACCGAAGGCGTTCTTTTTATGTTGTTTTTTGATTTGGATTGTTAATCATAAATAGGAAAAATATGATATAATAAGGTGGTTGATTAGGGGGTGTTCGTGTGTCGAGAACCAGACTTGTGTTCTCAGGGGCTTTATTGCTATTTGCTATCATCTTTACATTTAACCATCATCTTGGTTTTTCTGTTGGGGATACCATGCTGTCAGCAATAGGTATATCACCGTATACTACGTCTTATTTAAGTGGTGTACATATCACACTTTTCCTTGGATTGGGGATCTTCGCTTGCGGCTTTTACCTTACACGCAAAGAAATCGGGAAATCATCCCCCGGTCTTGCAAAAGGGTTATGGATCGTAGTTATCGCTATCATTCTCAGTTACTCGTACATGACGGATAAATTCATGTATGTTGCCAAGTGGGGAGCTACAGGCATTAATGCGGTATCCTATGTACAGAATGCAAGCTCTTGTACCTTTAACGTGCTGAAAACGGGTGAGACCCGAGCAACCTGTGACCTGACACTCAAAAATTACGGCAGAGATTCCGTATCCGCCGTGTTATTGCCTGATCTCGCACGCAGTTATAAGTTTAAGGACGATCCACTATTGGAAGCTTTGCAGTCTGTCCAATTGAGGCCCGTACATGTTGAGATTGAACGTCATGGAACGTTTACAGGTAAGTTGGAGTTTTACGGGAAAGCGGAATCCCCTCTGTTCGTCAATGGAAAACTTATGGATATTGTGTTGGATGTAGGCGTGGATGGAGCGAATACGGTATTTGATTATGATATTCCATAGTTGATATTTTTATAGAAAAAAAGAATAATTACATAAACAGAAGTGGAATAAGGTTTGAGTTGAATAGAAAGATCAAAGATATATACTGAAATTAGATAGAGAGCTGGCTAATCGCTGGCTCTTTTTGTGCGTGGAAGTTGCATTTAGTGCAGAAATATTGGTTTTATCTCCTTTCCCCTTGAATTGGTAACGCTTACGCTAGATAATGAATCGGTTTGTCTCAAAAAAATAGTTTGTCTTTAGCGCTTACATCATTACAATTAATGTCACGACAAATTAAGACAAGGTGAGATGAAAAGATGTCATATCGGACAAATCTGTTTTCCAAAATGGTCATTCTTATTCTGATTATGCTGATTCCTGTAGTGCTTCTGTACTGGTACTCTAATCACAAAACAACAGCTGTTCTCAGAGATGAGTTGAATCGATCAAATAGTAATCAGCTTGAATTTTTCCAAAATCAAGTGAACACAAACATCGAACTGTTATCCTCATGGCCGAATCTGCTCATACATGATCCTGATATTGCCAGCTTCCGGCGAATCTATGCGGACAGTAACTACTTTGACCTGGATGCGATCAACCTGGTCAAACGTATTCAGAATAAGCTAAGTATTCAGGAAAGCTCATCCAATTGGGCCACAAAGTTATATCTGTACTCTCCTTCGCTGGGCAGGGTGGTTTCCGAAAGGGACGCACGTTCTTACGATAAACAAGCGCTAAGGCAGAATATCAGTTCCGGCTGGGATGTACGCAAAATTCAGGATGGGGACGATGATCGGTTCATGTTTAGCTGGATTACGGTATCTCCGTACGGCATTAAAGACCCGGCTAATAATGCGGAAACGATTATTAAACTGGAATTTGATAGTGATAACATTCGGGATATGCTCGACAAATTCAAAGACGATGGCAGGCATGATCCCTTCTATTTCCGAGAAGAATCGGGGGTCATCTATAACCGGACTTCAGATCGTTCACTAACGAATCAGTTGATGGAAGAACTGTCCGTTCATAAACTTCAGGACGTTGATAACCGTACAGTGGTGATCGGGGACGAGCCTTACATGGTTAACACGGTGAAATCCAGTACAACAGGCTGGTATTTGGTGGACTACATGCCCCTGTCAGATATTCTGAAGCCTATTCATCAATCCAATATGCTGTTCTATTCTTCCATGATTTGTTTGTTGTTAATGAGTTTTGGTGTGGCGTATTTGTTCTATGTTCAGGTACAGGTACCAGTGAAACAACTCATTCGCGGGTTCCAGCGGTTGAAGCAGGAAGATTATTCCGTGAGGATTAAACCAAAGGGCCGCAATGAATTCAGTTTCCTGTCCGAACGTTTCAACTTGATGGTGGAGCAGATCCAGCAGTTATTTGAACACGTTTACCTGGAACAGATTCATGTGCGTGAAGCCCGGTTGAAGCAGCTGCAATCGCAGATTAACCCGCACTTTTTCTATAATTGTTTCTCCTTTATTACGAGTATGGCGAAGCTGAAGCGTATGGACGCTGTTGTAGCGATGTCGCATAACCTATCGCGATATTATCGGTATACGACAAGACAGGAGCGGGACGTGGTACCGTTGACAGAAGAGATTGAATTTGTTAGCTGTTATCTGGAGATCCAACGGATGCGTATGGACCGCATTCATTACAAGATTGATCTGCCTGATGAGATGTTAAGACAGGAGGTACCGCCACTCATCGTGCAACCATTGGTGGAGAATGCAGTGATTCACGGTATCGAAGCGGACGCGGAAGCCGGAGAAATAAGAGTATCCGGGGAAAAACAGGGCGGTGTCATGGTTCTTGTGGTAGAAGATGATGGGCAAGGCATGACGCAGGAGGCACGTGAGGCGCTTCTGAGTAAGCTCAGGGGAACGATGGATCAGGAGATGGGCTGTGGCCTGTGGAATGTGAATCAGAGACTCCAGCTTCGATATGGGGAGCAGGCTGGGCTTGATATAACGGAATCGGAACTTGGCGGATTACGCGTTACGCTGTCATGGCCTGCCGAGCAGGAGTTTCTTCTGGAGAATGAAGGATAAGCACTTGGAATGTGTAGCGCATGATGCACGATGGAATCCATTTGCAGAATGAACGAAATAGGGAGTGAATCACTTGATTGATATATTGCTGGTAGATGATGAGACATACGTAACAGAAAGTCTGGAACTTACGATCCCCTGGGGAGAGCTTGGAGTAACGACCGTGCTACGTGCCGCATCCGGTAAGGAAGCGTTGGAGATTATGGAGGAAAATGCAGTAGATATCGTAGTGACCGATATTCGCATGCCTGGCATGTCCGGACTGGATCTCATTGCAGAGGTAAGCAAGCGCTGGTCTCATATTCGCTGTATTTTACTAACGGGTCACAGTGATTTTGATTATGCTAAAAAAGCCATTCAATTACAGGCAGCGGATTATATCCTGAAACCCGTAAACGATGATGAGTTTATGGGATCGGTGTCGGCAGCCATCACGTCTCTTCGCGATGAGTGGGATGAATTTGATAAATATCACCGGCTTTTATACAGTCGGAAGTCTGACTATAAAATTTTACGAGAAAATCTTATGCATGATCTGCTGCTGGGGCGTGAGATCACGGCGCGGGCACTTCGGGAACAACTGCAACAATATGAGATTCATATTGATCCGGAACAATCGGCTGTGATGATGCTGATTCGGCTTACAGGACGCTTCTCATCAATGGACCAGCAATCTCTGGATCTGATGGATTTTGCGGTAGGTAATATTGCAGAGGAAGTACTCGGAGAGCAATTTAACGTGTGGTTTGGTCGCGGACCCCATGAGTGTCTGGTTATGTTCTTGCAGAATCAAGATCAGATCGAAGCTTCGCAGATGGACTTGGAGACGTTGAGAATCTCAGCTGAAACTTTCCGTGAGCATGTCATTCGATATTTACAGGGAGACCTGTCCATGGTAGTTACACCGTCATTTCCCTTTAATGAGTTAACAGCAGCTTATCGGAAAAGTCTGGGTTCGCTTGTCCTTTCAGGACCGGAAGAACACAAGATTATATATATGGACATGGATCAGGCACTCAGCAAAAGACCGGAGAATGATGCAACGCAGGCGCTCGAAGAGCTGTACAAACCGCCTGTACTTCCTCAATTGCTTGAGACCAAGCAATGGGAAGCGGCAGCGCTTAAGCTGAACGCGGTCTTTGACGCGGCAGAACAGGTTCGATTGTCCAGAGAACACGTGTATGAGATGTATCTGTCGGTAACCAATGCATTTATGTATATCGCCCATAAACAGGGGCATCTGGTGCATGAGATTGATCATGCGGGATTCGATCTGCTCCTTGCCCATCAGTTGATTCAATCCCCCGAGAAGCTGCGGCGCTGGGCAACCGAGATGCTGGCGAAGCTTCAGGAAGAGTTGTCCGATCAGGAAGGTGTGCAGAGCCGCAGACATGTGATCAAGCAGGTTCAGGAGTTGGTTACAAGAGATACAGGACAGGATCTGTCAGTGAAGATGATTGCGGACAAGGTATATTTACACCCCGTATATCTATCGAAAATTTACAAGGCAGAGACAGGGGAAGGTCTTGGGGACTACATGATTCGTATGCGCATGGAGCGTGCTCTGTATCTGCTTAAGAATAGCAATAAAAAAATATACGAGATTACGAGTGAACTTGGCTATCAAAATCCGCAATATTTCAGCAAAATGTTCAAAAAACATTATGGTATGACACCAAATGAATTTCGGGATCAGGCATAATTACAACAACATTCCAGAATATAGGTTGGCAAAGGTGCAGAAATCTTGATTTCGTATCATAGGCTCAAAGGCCTGGTCAGCCTATAATGAAAGGGTAACCAAAACGATTTAAGGGGGAACAACATGAGAGCGCAATCAACGAAAAAGAGATTCTTGACGCTTCTCGCTACAACGCTGAGTCTAACTGTCGTTCTTGCAGGATGTTCAGGAGGCAGTGGGGGCGGAGATAGTGCAACACCAAGTACATCTGGAACCCAAAACGAATACAAAGAAAAGTATGATCCGGAAGTAACCATTACAACAGCATGGGGAATTGACCCTGAGCTGAAGTTTAAAAATGGCGAATCCATGGAAAATAACGTGGCAACCAAGTGGGCCAAGGAAAAATTCGGGATTAATGTCAGCGCGCTCTGGTCAGTAACAGACACAAACAGTGCGTTTGCAACTAAACTTCGTCTGGCTATGTCCTCTGGACAGGAAATGCCAGATATCGTGACGATTGGTAGTGCGGACAATCTCGTTGCTCAAGACTTGATCGACTCTGGCATGTACGAAGAGGTCGGTCCACTGTTCGACAAATATGCTTCAGACACATGGAAAAAAGCGATGGAGCAAGATCCTAACGTCTGGAACCAATATAGTCGTGATGGCAAAAGAATGGGTATCCCTGTTCTGGACTACGCATACAACAATGATTACTTGCTCTGGATTCGCCAAGATTGGCTGGACAAGTTGAATCTGAAAGCACCAAAAACAATCGATGAGCTGGAAACCGTTATGGAAGCATTCAAAAACAATAACCCTGACGGCTTGGCTCCTGAAAAAGTCACTCCGCTCAGCGTTGGTTTCAAAACATCCATGAACACATGGATGGGAGATGTATCCTGGATCTTTGGTGCATATGGCACCTTACCTCAACAATGGAATCTGGCAACTGATGGCAAGCTCGAGTATGGCTCCATTAATCCAGGCATGAAGCAAGGTCTGACCAAATTGAGCGAATGGCTCAAAAAAGGATATATCCCGCAGGAAGCAGCTCTATGGGATGAGAACAAAACAGCAGAGCCAGCAGTTGCAGGAACTGCCGGCATTATTCCAGGACCTTACTGGATGAGTGGGTGGCCACTTCTCGATACAGTGAAAAATGTACCGAGTGCGGTATGGAAACCGATTGAAATTCCTACCGGTCCTGAAGGAAAAGCGATGCGTCACGGAACACAGTTTGTTAATGGTGTTACGTTGATCAAAAAAGATATGGCACATCCAGAAGCATTCTTTACGTATCAGAACTACCTGTTTGACAATTATGCAGACCCAGCACCAGGTAGCCCTTATGATAACGGTCTGTTTGCAGGTTATGACTACCAATTGGATGCAAATGGAAAACAAATGCCGATTGACCAGATTGAAGGCGGATACGTGAACGTTGTACGTTATTTGCTTGTTCGCGACGGTGCTCGTATTCCAGATGCCCAGATGAAAGCACTTCTGAACTTAGCGGATGGCAAAGAGCCTGAAACGAAACTTGAGAAAGATGTTGCTGTCAATTACGGTAAAGAAACTCCAGCAGCAGCGAAAGTGTTACTGAGCCAAGAAGAAATTTCTTTCAAAAACATGTTCACAGGTCCAACAACACAGACGATGAAATCCAAGTTGGACTATCTGAACAAAATCGAGAATCAGGCATTTAACGAAATTATCTATGGCAAAAATCCGGCGGATGCGTTTGATACCTTTGTACAAACGTGGAAATCGGGTGGCGGTGACCAAATCACGCAAGAGGTTAACGAATGGTATGACAGTGTGAAAAAATAGTTACAAGCAGCGCTCAGACGACTAACGTCTGGGCGTTTTTTTGTTTATTCAAGCTGAGGCAAAGTGGTTGAATTTGTGCCATTTATATTGCTTTTATGTGCTGTTTGGACCCCGTAAAAGGTTGATATAATCGCATTATAAGCCACTCAGGGAGTACTTGAGTAGGAAGAAATACAGGGGGAGCAATCATGAGAACTTTGAAACGCACTTGGCCATTCCACGTTATGCTGTTGCCAGCCATTATCTTTCTGATTATCTTCAGTTATGTGCCTATGGGCGGGATCATTATGGCATTCCAGAACTACAAGCCATGGCTTGGGATTAGCGGTTCTGAATGGGTTGGACTGGACAACTTTAGATATCTGTTTGAACGTGAAGACAGCTTACAGGTCATCTGGAACACATTGATTATTGCTGTACTTAAACTGATTTTTAATTTATTTGTTCCATTTGTTTTTGCCATTCTTTTGAATGAGGTTCGCAAGATGGCTATACAGCGAACGATTCAAACACTTGTCTATTTACCTCACTTCTTGTCCTGGGTCATTCTGGGCGGAATTTTGATAGATCTGTTGTCAACAGGCGGCTTGGTTAACCGGGTTCTGGGAACCTTCGGACTTGGGCCATATTTCTTCCTGGGAGACAACAGTTGGTTCCGATCAACGGTCATTCTGACAGATGTGTGGAAAGAATTTGGCTATAACATGATTGTCTTTCTGGCTGCCCTTGCCGGAATTAATCCAGCATTGTACGAAGCAGCGGAAATTGACGGAGCAGGACGCTGGAAACAGACACTGCACATTACAATCCCTTCGCTTGTGCCGATGCTGATGGTTGTAGGAACACTGGCACTTGGTAACGTACTGAATGCCGGATTTGACCAGATATTCAACTTGTATAACCCGCTCGTATATCAAACGGGTGACATCATTGATACATTCGTATATCGTTCCGCAATGCAGAATGGTGAGATGGGCTTTGCAACCGCGATCGGATTATTCAAATCGGTCATTAGTATGATCTTGATTCTTGTATCGTACAGCTTAGCCAAAAAATACGCTGGATATCGCATATTCTAAACGAATGAACAGAGAAAGAAGGGACCACGATGTATCATAAATCATTGCCTTATCGCGTGTTTAATATAGTCAACACCTGCTTTCTGATTTTGATCGCCATTATGTGTATCATACCGATGGTTCATGTCCTGGCTGTATCCTTTAGTACGAAGGCAGCTGCCGACGCCAATCTGGTCAATCTCTGGCCCGTAGGATTTTCACTTGAGGCTTACAAAAAAACGATGAACAATCCAATTTTCTTGAACTCGCTCTGGATCTCACTTCTACGTACAGTAATTGGTACAGCTATTACCTTGCTAATTACGTTCCTGGCGGCGTATCCGTTGTCCAAAGAAAATAGTGAATTCAAAGGCAGAACAATCTACTCCTGGATTTTTGTATTCAGTATGATTTTCAACGGGGGACTGGTGCCATTCTACATGGTTATCCAGAAGATCGGGTTGATGGATTCCTTCTGGGTACTGGTACTCCCTGGGGCAGTTAACACATTCCTTGTCATTCTGATGCTGAACTTCTTCCGCGGTATTCCAAAAGAGCTGGAGGAAGCGGCACTGATGGATGGAGCTAACCATTTCAGAACATTGTTCAGTATCTTCCTTCCCATTTCGATGCCGTCCATTGCAACAATTGCATTGTTCAGTATGGTGTTCCACTGGAATTCCTGGTTTGACGGATTGCTCTACATGAATAACGCCAAGGATTACCCACTTGCTACATTTATGCAAACGGTCATTATTGGACGTGATATGAGTAGCATGAGCATGAATCCAAAAGAAATGGAAGCTCTCTCTCAAACGACGGTAAGGGCAGCTCAGATCTTCATCGGAAGTGCACCAATCTTGATTGTGTATCCTTTCCTGCAACGTTTCTTTGTCAAAGGTATGACGTTGGGCTCAGTTAAAGGCTGAGCCTGTACCCCAAATTAATGGAGGTTGATACAGTGAGCAACTTGACGGAAAAGACATTCATTCTGGGAATGGATGTGTCCTTTATGGATGAAATCGAACAGCATGGCGGGAGTTATACTGATGTGGATGGCAAGGAACAAGACTTGCTGTCCATCCTGAAGATTAATGACGCTAACGCGATACGACTTCGAATCTGGAATGATCCTGTTGGTGGATTCTGCAATCTGGAGCGAACGGTGGAGGTAGCCAAACGGATCAAGGAACAGGGATTGAAATTTTTGCTTGATTTCCATTATTCTGATCGCTGGGCTGATCCAGCCAATCAATGGAAGCCGAAAGCATGGGAGAATCTGTCCTATGAAGAGCTTCAACGTGCGGTATGCATGTATACGGCTGACGTTCTGAGAACGTTGAAGGAACACGATGCGCTTCCGGACATGGTGCAGGTGGGCAACGAGATTACACCAGGCATGTTATGGAATGAGGGACGTGTTGGTGGAGAAGAGCATGATACGGATGAACAGTGGGAGCGTTTTGCAGGCCTTGTGAAGTACGGAATTGCTGCGGTCAAATCCGTTGACGCGGATATTCAGATTATGATACATATTGATCGTGGTGGAGATAACGCCGAGAGCCGCAAGTTTTACGATCGCTTTGAAGCACTGGGTGTGGAGTTCGATATCATTGGTCTCTCGTATTATCCTTGGTGGCATGGCACACTTGATGCGTTACGTGATAATCTTCATGATCTGGCTGAGCGTTATGGCAAACCTATCAATGTAGTTGAAACCGCTTATCCATGGACGCTGGAACAGCCGGAAGGCATTGAATGGATTTTGAATCAGGAAGATATGTTGTTACCAGGATACCCTGCAAGTGTAGAGGGACAGACCAAATATCTGAAGGATCTATTGCAGATTATCCGCGAAGTTCCTGGTGGTTTGGGGCACGGATTCTATTATTGGGAACCTGCCTGGATACCAAGTAAAGAAGAATGGTCCGTCGGTCATCCGAATAACTGGGGCAACCTCACCATGTTTGATTTTAAAGGTCGCAAGTTGGAATCGTTTACAGCACTCACTACTGCAGAAGAATCAGATGTCGTGACATATGTGTAATCTAGCGTAATACGTATCTTCTGTGAAGTCGTTGTTATCGTATATAAACTAAATACAGTAATTAATTAATGCAAGGGAGTTGTCCTTATGACATACAAATTTCCACCTGTAAGTTCCAAAGCCCCGCACATGTTGCATGGCGCAGACTATAACCCGGAGCAATGGCTCCGCTATCCTGAAGTTCTGGAAGAAGATATTCGCTTGATGAAGCTTGCCAAGTGTAACGTGATGTCCATCGGTATCTTCTCGTGGGTATCCCTTGAGCCGGAAGAGGGCGTATATACGTTTGAATGGCTGGATCAGGTTTTGGATCGTTTTGCAGCAAACGGCATCTATGCATTCCTCGCTACACCAAGTGGTGCCAGACCTGCCTGGATGTCCGCGAAGTACCCGGAAGTGCTCCGTGTATCCGAGAAGCGTGTCCGCAATCTGCATGGTTTCCGTCACAACCATTGTTATACTTCCCCGGTATACCGTGAGAAGGTTACTGCGATCAACACAAAACTGGCAGAACGTTATTCGGATCATCCGGCTGTAATCGGCTGGCATATCTCAAACGAGTTCGGCGGAGATTGTCATTGTGATTATTGTCAGGAAGCATTCCGTGGTTGGGTTCAGAAGAAGTATCAAACACTCGATGAACTGAATCATTCCTGGTGGACGACATTCTGGAGCCATACGGTTACAGACTGGAGTCAAGTGGAATCTCCGGCTCCACACGGTGAGACGCAGGTACACGCGATGAATCTGGACTGGCGCCGTTTCGTTACGGATCAGACAGCTGATTTTATCGTGCATGAAACAAAACCGTTGAAAGCTCAGAATCCTGATCTGCCAGTCACAACGAACCTGATGGAATTCTATGGCGGTCTGAACTATTGGAAGTTCGCTGATATTCTGGATTTCCTCTCTTGGGACAGTTATCCGACTTGGCATGATGCAGATGACGACGCGAAACAGGCATCCCGTATCGCCATGATGCATGATATCGTTCGTTCCATCAAAGGCGGTCAGCCGTTCTTGCTGATGGAGAGTACTCCAAGTTCAACGAATTGGCAAGATGTCAGCAAGCTGAAAAAACCGGGCATGCATCTGCTCTCTTCTCTCCAGGCTGTGGCACACGGTTCCGATAGTGTTCAGTACTTCCAGTGGAGAAAAAGCCGGGGGTCCAGTGAGAAACTTCATGGTGCGGTGGTAGACCACGTAGGAACGGAACACACTCGAGTGTTCCAAGATGTCACCGACGTAGGAACGGCTCTTGAAGGCATGGAAGCTATTGTAGGAACAGCGGTTCCGGCAGAAGTTGCGATCATATTTGATTGGGAAAACCGCTGGGCCGTTAATGATTCCCAGGGTCCACGCAATATCGGTGTGAAGTATGAGCAGACCGTGGAAGAGCATTACGAAGCGTTTTGGAAAAAGGGAGTCGCTGTAGACGTTATTGATATGGATGCAGATCTGTCCAAGTACAAGCTGCTGATTGCTCCAATGCTCTATCTGGTACGTGAAGGTGTCGGGGAACGCATTGAGAAGTTTGTAGAACAAGGTGGTACGTTTGTAGCAACTTACTGGTCTGGTATTGTTAACGAAAACGATCTGTGTTTCCTGGGTGGATTCCCAGGCCCGCTTCGTAAGACACTTGGCATCTGGTCCGAGGAAATTGACGGATTGCATGATCGTGATCTGAACGGAATCATTCCGGAGAAGGGCAATGAGCTTCAGCTTAATACAGCGTATGATGCAATTGAACTGTGTGATCTGATTCATCTGGAAGGCGCGAAGTCTCTGGCTACGTACCGTTCTGACTTTTATGCCGGACGTCCGGCATTGACGGTCAACCAATTGGGTTCAGGAAAAGCATATTACGTAGCGACACGTCTGAAAGCACCATTCTATGATGATTTCTATGCGAAACTAATCGCTGACCTGAACATTGAGCGTGGACTTGAAACTGAGCTGCCTGCCGGAACAACGGCACATACACGTACAGATGGTACTGCAGATTATGTGTTTGTACAGAACTACACACCAGATGAGAAGCTGGTTGAATTAGATGGACAGTCCTATACCGATCTGCTCAGTGGTGATGCTGTGGAAGCAAGTCTCAGCTTGAAGCCATATGACATTTGTGTTCTGCGCAGACCGGCTGCCCGGAAATAATATAGATTTTATATGTTATTAAATAAATGAAATTAGTATTAAGAAGAGATGCCCTGAACGCCTGCATTGGTGTTCAGGGCACCTTTTTTATTTTATGCATTTGGCTGTTGAACGACTTTTTCTGGACAAGATAAAGGATAAACGTGTCCGCGCAGCGAAGACAAACACGTAACATGTAACTCAAGACTTTCAGTCTGGGAGGAATGGAAATGAATCAAAGAAATCTGGATGGTAACAGCATTATTATTCGACTGGAAATGACAACTAAGGATATCAAGTTTGGCGAAGTGGCTTCGGCCATCTCGGAAGCTGGGGGAGACATCATTGCCATCGACGTGATTTCCACCAATCAGGATGTAAGCGTGCGCGACTTGACGGTCGCCGTTACAGATGCGCAAGATAACAGTAAAATTATAGAAGGGGTGCGCCAGCTCAAAGGTGTGTCCATTATTAACGTATCGGATCGGACGTTCCTGCTTCATCTGGGCGGTAAGATCGAAGTAACACCAAAGACCCCGATTCAAAACCGGGAAGATCTGTCACGTGTGTACACACCGGATGTGGCTCGTGTATGTTCAGCCATTTCAGAAGAACCCGGCAAAGCCTTCTCATTGACAATTAAACGGAATACAGTGGCCGTCATATCTGATGGCAGTGCGGTGCTTGGACTTGGTAATATTGGTCCTCGTGCAGCGATGCCTGTGATGGAAGGTAAAGCGATGTTATTCAAACAGTTTGCAGGTGTGGATGCCTTCCCAATCTGCCTGGACACACAGGATACGGAGGAAATCATACGTACTGTGAAAGCGATATCACCTGGTTTTGGCGGCATTAATCTGGAGGATATCTCGTCACCGCGTTGTTTCGAAATTGAACGTCGTCTGAATGAGGAATTGGATATTCCTGTATTTCATGATGACCAGCATGGCACAGCGGTTGTGTTATATGCCGGTCTGATCAATGCGCTCAAACTGGTGGGCAAGTCCATTGATGATGTGAAGATTGTGGTCTGTGGTATCGGTGCAGCAGGTGTAGCATGCAGCAACATATTATTGTCCGCGGGAGCCAGCCGGCTTATAGGTGTCGATCGTGAGGGTGCGATTGTACGGACACAAACCTATGAGAATGAAGTCTGGAGTGATTATGCAGCTCGTACTAATCCCGAACTGGAGACTGGCTCGCTGCGTGATGTCATTCGTGGAGCCGATGTGTTCATTGGCCTGTCCCGCGGGAATCTGTTAACTCGCGAAGATGTGCAGACCATGGCAGAAGATCCAATCGTGTTTGCAATGGCAAACCCGGTACCAGAGATTATGCCTGCATTGGTGGAAGACATTGTGGCGGTAATGGCAACAGGCCGATCCGATTATCCGAATCAGATCAACAACGTGTTATGTTTCCCGGGTATCTTCAGGGCAGTTTTGGATTGCCGTGCTACTGAAATTAATGAAGAAATGAAGCTGGCAGCCGCTCAAGCGATTGCTTCGGCCATTACGGATGAAGAGCGTACACGTTATTACATTATTCCGAGTGTGTTCAATGATAAAGTGGTCAAATCGATGCGCAGTCGCGTGATTGAAGCAGCTATTAAGACGGGTGTAGCTCGGCGTATTCCGCGTGAACAGGCCCGTGAAGGCGGGGAATCGTAAGATGTCAGAGAACCCTCTTCAATCTGGTGGGAATCTGCAGGAATTAGGGCACATGCATAATATAGATGGAATAACGGCAGGAGAGGCTGTTCTGCGCGCCGCCCGATCCTTTGTTCAAGGGGACTCATCCAAGCATAGTGATGGTCATGACTGGCCGCACATTGAACGGGTAACCGCACTTGCGGTTGAACTCGCTCACCGCATGGGTGCAGATCCATTTGTCTGCGAACTGGCCGCATTATTACATGATGTACCGGATGAGAAGCTGAATGAGAGCTTGGAAGCCGGGATGGCCAAACTGAATGACTGGCTGGATACCCAGCCTCTTGACCCGGATATACGTAATAAGGTTGTGGGTATTATTAGCACCATCTCATATGCGGGAGGCCAACGTCCTGCAGTCAGTTCGCTTGAAGCACAGGTTGTTCAGGATGCGGATCGACTGGATGCACTGGGTGCGATTGGGATCGCGCGAACCTTTGCCTTTTCAGGCGCCAGAGGGCGTGAGATGTACGATCCGTCCCTCCCCCCACGGGAGCAGATGACCCGTGAGGAATATCGCAATGGGCGCAGCACAACGATAAATCACTTTTACGAGAAGTTGTTCAAGCTCAAGGATCTGATGAATACCTCCTATGGCAAGGAGCTGGCGGAACAGCGTCATGATTATATGGTACAGTTTGTGGACCAGTTCAAAAGGGAATGGGAGGGCACGGACCGTTAGGCAGGCATAATAAGCATGAGCATTCCACAAAGTATAATTAAGTAACGGAGGCGAATCTTTGAAGTGGTGAAAATCCATTTTGAAGATTTGCTTCTTTTTGGGTTAATAATGTGTATTAACATACATAAGGAAATCAATTTCACAATACCTCTGACTTATGACATGGCATCGGAAGACCTTACATGGTACAATAAATCGTTCTCCTGAATGAATTCAGGCAAAAAAAGAAATATGGGGTAATAATGAACATGATTATCAAATGTAAAATTTCAGGTTCGGTAAAGAGGAGGGGTCACCACCATGTCGTTTGGTGCACGTGTACTTAAGACGGGGATTGCGGTCACGCTTGCCTTGTACCTAAGCAGCCTGTTCTTGAACCCGCAATCTCCCGTGCCTGCCGCAATCGCGGCTATATTCGCCATGCAGCCTTCCATCTATCGTTCTTGGAAATACTTCCTGGATCAGTTGCAAACGACCACGCTGGGAGCTATTGTCGCCCTTCTGGGGGGCATGGTGCTGTCCAATGAGCCAATCGCCGTTGGATTAATTATTGTACTTGTCATCATGATCTGTCTTAAATTGAATATGGGTGAGACGGTTGGCCTGACACTGGTCACGGTTGTATCCATTATGGAAGCCTCGGGTGACTGGCATTTTGCACTCAATCGTTTTCTGTTGACACTGGTTGGTATTGTCTCGGCGTTTCTCATCAACATTACGGTATTTCCTCCGAAACCGAAGGTTCAGTTCGTGAAGCAGATCCATAGTGTATTCAGCGGTATGTCGTTGCTTCTGCGAACCTCGATCTCGGATGAGATCAAGGAAGTTGTATTCCGGGAGGAGAAAAGCAACCTGGGCGGTTCCATTAAGTCTTTGTCCGACAAGTATAACTTGTTCGAAGAGGAACAGAAAAAGATGAAACGTTCGAAATTCAGCGAAACTCGTCAGATGGTGGTCTACAAACAAATGCTGCTGAGTCTGCAAAAAGGGTATGAGGTGCTGGATTCGGTGGAACGCCACTATTTCCAGGCACCGCGGACAACGGCCATGGATCAGTTTTTTGACTCACATCTTGAACTGGTTATCAAATTCCATGAGCACGCACTGCTCAAGTTCGAGGATAAGCTGAAACCTAATGGGGAAGAGGCCGCACAGTTTGTATTGGATAATGACCGTTTCATGGAGCAGGCGATCACCCAGTTTGATATCGACAAGGAAGGGATGTTACGATTGTCGATCGTGGCTGCTGCGATCTATGATTACGGATATCAGCTGGAACGTCTGAATCGACTTGCCGAACATGTGCATAGTGCCAGTGAAGACAAAGAATCACAGGACAAAATTTTGAACTGGCTTAAGTGGCCTTGATAACGAATTGCGCACCTGCTTTGTGATCATATACAATGGAACTACAACATTGCCCGGACAATCGTGTCCGGGTTGTTTTGTCATACATAAGGCTGAATGGCATGAATATTAACGAACCGAGGGATAGAGACATGATTATTGAGGAATTAGACGCTGAACTAATGGAATGGTTGAGTGGGACAAATCTGGAGCATAAACAGCATGAGGCCATGCAACTGCTAACCGTATCTGAGGATCAATGGCCGCATCAGGCGATGATCAGTATGGGGGAAGTGATTGCGATAAATCCGCGTCAGCTTAGACTTGCTTTATGGCAAGGTACACAGACCAGTATGAACATGAGCAAAACAGGCAAGGCTACCTTGATTGCGGTTCAAGGACATCGATTGCTGCATATCCGTATAGAAGTAGAACGGTTGCCTGAGATTAAGAGCGCTGTTCATCCGAGAGATCGTTTTGATGCACAAGTGCTCCATGTACGTGTGGATCACGCGCCATATGCGGAGATCACTTCAGGAATAACCTTTCAATTAAAAGATGAACTTGGGGCAATTACACGCTGGAAAGAGACGATTGAAGAATTACGAAAGTAGGCAGGAGTAGCTAGGTCAGTTGAGGACCGGTAATTGGGTAATAATGAAGAAGAAAACAACAAAAAACGCCTCCGCTTGCATCGGGACGTTGTCACTGGTACAATAAAAAATGGTTTTCAGAAAATTAGAACTAATTAACATATAATTAAAATGTTTACTTTCTAATAATTATACCATTGCCTTTTCGGGCTTGTCAAATGGGATTTTGAGGACACAATCCGGGGAAAGAGGGGCTATTAACATATGAGTACAGATCAGCAATGGATTGAGGAACAACAACGGGTCAACACGGTGACCGATCAGATTGAACGCAAGATCACAACGTTAGAAGATGAAGTAGGTTCCTTCCGTGACGAAGTGGTTGGCATGAGAAAAGATTTCTGGGACGAAGTCACGATGAACTTCAGTGAAGCGGACGATGTCGGAGAGACTTCAACCAGCATGCGGCAGCAGTCACAGGTACTGTCCGATCGGGAGCGCAGCCATCTCAATACAGCAGCTGCGTTGGATAAAATGAAACGACTGCATCATTCACCGTATTTTGGGCGCATTGATTTTAAGGAAGACGGGTATCCAAATGCAGAACGAATTTATCTCGGCATTGCATCGTTGCTGGATGAGAAGGAAGAATCTTTTCTGGTCTACGACTGGCGTGCGCCAATCTCTAACCTGTATTATGACGGAGCACCGGGCCCGATCACATATCATACACCAAGCGGAGAGATCAGCGGTGATATAGAGATGAAGCGGCAGTTTGTCATTCGGGACGGACGTATCCGTTTTATGTTTGACACGGGGGTTACGATTGGTGATGAGTTGTTGCAGGCCGTGCTCAGTCGAACTTCAGATGCACAGATGAAGAGTATTGTAGCGACCATTCAGAAGGAGCAGAACCGGATTATCCGTAATGACCGGACACGTATGCTCATTGTGCAAGGCGCAGCCGGCAGTGGCAAAACATCCGCGGCGCTCCAGCGTGTGGCATATCTTCTCTATAAATACCGCGAGCATCTGCAAGCGGATCAGATGGTTCTTTTTTCACCGAATCCAATGTTCAACAGTTATGTCTCCACGGTACTGCCTGAGCTTGGGGAGGAAAACATGTTGCAAACGACCTTCCAGGAGTATCTGGAGCGCCGTTTGGGTCGTGAATATCAACTGGAAGATCCGTTTATTCAACTCGAATATGTACTTACGGGGACGGAAGATCCCGATTATGAAGTTCGCATGTCCAGCATTCGCTTCAAGTCGTCCGAAACTTTCCTGAAAGTCATTACACGTTATAAGGAAAGCATGTTGTCAGGTGGCATGAAATTCAAGCCGGTTCGCTTCCAGGGCCGAGCGATTGTCACGTCAGAGGCTATGGCTGAGAAATTCTATAGTTTCGAGTCGTCCGTTAAGCTGGTGAGTCGACTGGAGATGTTACGGGACTGGATGCTGAAAGAACTGTCTGCCTTTGGTAAAGGTGAGTTGGATGCGCCTTGGGTTGATCAGCAGCTTGATCTGATGGAGCCGGAGGATCTGCAACGTGCATATCAACGGTTGAAGCGCAAGCAAAAAGGAAAGACCCATACATTTAATGACTTCGAGCAGGAAAGAGAAATTCTGGCACGTATGGTGGTCAGTGACCGACTCAAACCGTTGCGCAAATGGATCAAGTCCTTACGATTCGTTGATATAAGACAATTATATGCACATCTGTTCAGCGATCAGGCTCAGATGGAGCGATTGCTGGGTGACGAAGCACTGCCTGCTCAATGGGATGAAATTGGTAAGATGACTTTACGCAGATTGAAGTCTCAGGAGTTGGCATATGAAGATATTACGCCATACTTGTACTTGCGTGAGCTTATGCTTGGATTCCATATTAACTCCAATATTCGCCATGTCATCATTGATGAAGCCCAGGATTATTCTGCGTTTCAGTTGGCATTTATGAAGAGATTGTTCCCGCGGGCGAAAATAACAGCACTTGGTGACTTTAATCAGGCAATCTATGCCCACTCTTCAGTACTTAGTGGAACAGGACCCTTGACTAACCTGTACGGACCAGACAATACGGAAGTGATTGAGCTGACTAGAAGTTATCGATCTACCCGGGAGATCGTGGAGTTTACACGTGGTATGGTGCCTGGTGGGGAAGAGATTATTCCATTTAACCGTAGCGGCGAGAAGCCTAAAGTGATTGTCTCTTCTGATGCCGAGCGTCATATGAACGTCATCACGACAGACCTGAAGCACTTGATTAAGGAAGGATACGAATCGGTCGCAGTCATCTGCAAGACCGCCGAAGAGAGCAGAGACGTACATGCTGCATTGAGCAAGGTACTGCCCACAGCACCGAAGTTAATCAAAAAAACGACGCTGGCTTTTGAGCAGGGTGTTCATGTGATCCCAGCGTATCTGGCCAAAGGTGTGGAGTTCGATGCTGTCCTGATCTATGACGGCTCTGCGGAGCAGTATGCGCAGGAACATGAACGCAAGTTGTTCTATACGGCTTGTACACGAGCGATGCATCTGCTGCACGTTTACTGCGTGGGTACACCGAGTCCTTTCATTACTGCCCAGTCGGAAGAATGGTATGATCTTGGCAAGGTGTCTGCTGCGCAAGTGGACTGACATAACACTTCATATGCATGAAGAAGGCTTCCGTTCAATGGAACGGGAGTTTTTCTGTATATGATACATAGATCGGGAAGAAGCTAGCTTAGCGAGGGAATTATACGAGATGAGGTTCCAGCCATTTAAGTGATCGTATTGAATGAGGATACCTAACGTGAATCCGTAAGGATTGGGTCCCGTGGATAAAGACGACTTCATAATTTGTATTTAAGCACAATAGATGTGATTTTTCTTTACACATGAAGTCCCGACTCATATAATCGTAACAATATATTTTTTTTGGATCGTTTATTAAAGGAGGCAACAAAATGAACAAACCATCTTTTGAACGGCCGCTTATGGCCGATTGTGTACCTGATCTGGTCGCTACAGCACGGGGAGATTTGCCAGCGACTTTGGTCATTCGGGGAGGTACGCTGGTAAACGTGATATCGGGTGAGATTTTGCCTGAGATGTCCATAGCTGTACAGGGAGCTCGAATCGCTTATGTTGGTAAAGATGTAAGCCACACCATTGGAGAACATACCCGGATTATTGAAGCGAACGGTAAGTATATCGCTCCTGGTTTGCTGGATGGACACTGCCATATCGAAAGTACACAGATGAAAGTAACCGAGTTTGCGAGAGCGGTATTGCCTTCAGGCACGACCGGAGGTTTCTTTGACCCACATGAGATCTCTAACGTGCTTGGTCTCAAAGGTTTGAGACTGATGCTGGATGAAGCGCGGACCACACCGATGGCTGCTTATATGCAGGTGGCTTCCTGTGTGCCTTCCACTCATCCAGGATTGGAGACAACAGGTGCTTATATCGGGCCTGAAGAGGTAGCTGAGGCTCTTTCCTGGGGTCCGGACATGATTGGCCTTGGTGAAGTGATGAACTTCCCTGGGGTAGTCTATGGGGACGAGACGATGATTGGTGAGATACAGGCGACCCTCCGGGCAGGTAAAGTGGCAGACGGTCATTTCACCTGGGCAGCAGATGACTGGCGTCTGCCAGCCTATGCAGCGAGTGGTGTTACGGGGGATCATGAGTGTGTGACCAAGGAAGATGTGGTTGAACGTCTGCGACTCGGGATGTATGCGAAGATGCGCCAAGGTTCGGCATGGCATGACGTGGCTGAGACAATCAAAGCCTGCACTGAGCTTGGACTGGATACACGCCGGATGATGCTGGTGACCGATGACCGAAGCTCTGAATCCCTGCTCAAAGAAGGACATATGGATTTTGTTGTTCGTCTTGCAATCTCCCAAGGTGTGAAGCCGGTCACTGCTTTTCAGATGGCAACCATTAACACGGCTGAGCGCTTTGGTGTTGCGCGTGATATTGGTGCGGTTATTCCGGGCAATATAGCCGATATTATTCTGCTGGACGGCCGGTTGGCGGATGTACGTGTGGGCATGACGATTGCTGCCGGGCAAGTTGTAGCCGAGAACGGGAAAATGACGGCGGTCTGGGACAGCTTCACGTACCCTGAGGAAGCACTGAACACGGTGAAGTTAGAAGCTAATATTCAGCCAGTAGATCTGGAGTTGGCTGCACCGATTCAAGAGGGGATCATTGGTGCCAAAATCATTCATGTGACAGAGAACCATGTGGATACAAAGGAGAAACACCTGCCCGTCACCGTAGAGAACGGCAAGGTTGTGGTTTCAACTTCAGGGGAAGTATGCAAAATTGCGGTATTGGAGCGTCACAAACAAACCGGGAATCGAGCGGTAGCGCTTGTTGGAGGCATCGGCTTCACATCCCCTGCAGCGATTGCGATGACGGTTGCTCATGATAGTCACAACCTGTTGATTATCGGTAATGATGATGCCCTGATGGCCGAAGCCGGTAACCGTGTCATTCGAATGCAGGGCGGAGTCGCCGTGGTAACGGCAGCAGGTGTAACCGAATTCCCGCTGCGGATTGCAGGTTTGATGTCAACCGAGCCATTCGAAGTCGTTGCAGCCCAATCGGCAGCAATCAGTGAAGCTTTACAGTCTGCAGGATGTACGTTGAATAATGCGTTCATGACGCTTTCGTTGCTCGCGCTGGTTGTGATTCCAGAACTACGTTTGTCCGACAAGGGTCTTGTGCGGATCTCGGCAGAAGGTATTGAACTGGTGTCCCTTTTCGATGAAGTGGTTGAGAATACACCTGTAGCTCCATCGGGTAATGAATGAACGGAAATGTCGACTAGAGCACAAATAAATTAAGATACATGCAAAGCCGCCTTAGGGCGGTTTTTTTGTACATTGTGGGAGAAAACGCTTTCTAGGTCTTCTGGATCTCGGTGTGCATATGGCAATAATGACTGAAGTCATGCTGAAATAAGGGTTAATTTAGAAAATAGTGAATAATTGTGACTTTTGAACTATATATACAGAACTACGAATTCCCGAAATATAGTTATATGATTCTTTCGTAGTGAGTCTTAAAGATGATATTGCATATAGAAGCAATCCAAATTCGTCGTACCTAATAAATATCCATTAAATGAATATGAAACGACACAATTTCATCCAGATTTGCACGTCAGAGCTGATAACTTCAGAGGGAGTGTACAAATATGAAAAGCAAAAGGGGTTACCGTTTTATCGTATTACTGAGTTGTTTGATCCTGTGTGCGAGTACAGCCTGTTCTTCCAAAGCCATTGCGGATGGTTCAGTCGACAGTTATGCAACGATTCATGGAAAACTTGATGCACCGGTGAGAGCGACATGGGTGTGGGATACCACCCAGATCCGAAGTAATCCTCAAGAGGTATTAAATTATGCTACAGCGAACAAAATCAATACGATCTATCTGCAGATGAACCGGGATATAAAAATTCCTGAATATAAAAGTTTTATCCGTCAGGCGAGAGCCAAGAACATTGCGGTTGACGTCATGGATGGAAGATCAGCCTGGGGCTTGACGGAAAGTCGGGAGCAGATTGCATCTTTCCTGGACTGGATCGAGACATATCAGGCGCAAGCGTTGCCCAATGAGAAATTTGCTGGTATCCATCTGGATATTGAGCCACATGTGCACCCGCAGTGGAAAATCAATCAGGCCAGTGTAATTACCCAGTGGCAAGGCAATGTGGAGTACATTGTTGAGCGAGCATCACGGATGAAGATGCCAGTAGCAGCTGATCTGCCTTTCTGGCTCGATAACTACAAAATTCCGGGTTCCACGATGGCCGTAAGTAGCTGGATGATTCGCAAGTTTGATTCCATCACCATTATGGCTTACCGCGATACAGCTGCTGCAATCTATAGTGTGGCGAAGGATGAACTTGCAGAAGCAGCTCTGCTCGGCAAGACGATCTCAATCGCCGTGGAAACAAAGCAAAGCAAGGAAGGCGACTTCATTACTTTTTATGAAGAGGGATCTGCTTATATGGAAGCACAATTGAAGTTGGTCGAAAAAATGGCTTCAGTACATGCGTCCTTTAACGGTTTCTCCGTACATGAGTACACTTCATGGAAGACGCTGAAAAAGTGAGACATCAATAAATTCCTTAGCGCAGTTCTTGTAGCAGCACATGAAATGAGTTCTAGCTGAGACAACGTGCCTCAGAACCTTATCTTGTTAGTTCTTGGGAATTGGAAGTGATAAAGAAGGTGTTTGCAGCTGAATAGCTGTGAGCACCTTCTTCTTTTACACCTGAACTAGAGCAGACTCCATTCCTACGTTCTCATAGAACATTTTGCGATACTGTGAAGGTGTAGTGGCTTTATGTTTTTTAAATGTAGTGATGAAGTAACTTAGATGCTCAAAACCCACATCCATGGCGATATCAACAATCTTGTGATCCGTATTCTCAAGCTGAACGCAGGCCTGTTGAACGCGGTAATAGTTAATGTAATCAACCGGGGTTTTCTGCACCATCTGTTTGAAGAAACGACAGAAGTGTCCTTCGCTCATATTGGCTTCGTCGGCCAGTTCTTTCAGCTTTAATGGTTCAGGATACCGTTTGTGAATATACCCGAGCACGGATTTCAGGCGCTCTACCTTGTCATGACTCCCTGTAGCTACGGTGCCTTTGAGCGGAGCAGGTCTCATATGTTCGAACATTCGGGCAAATATGAGGTACAGGTACGCTTTTGTTGACATTTCACACGTTTCGGTTCGGGTAGCATGGTCCGCAAATATGCGTTTCAGGTGATCCAGAATTTCTTGTCCCCAATCCTCATCTGCCTTGATGTGACAAGGGGGAATCACCGTTTTGCGTACCAGTGGACCGATGAATTTCTCTTGGACCGTATCAAAGGTACGGCTGCCAAGCAGCTCGGGATTAAATACAATAGAAGAAAATACGCAGGGAACATCACCCTTCAGATACCCCGCATGAATCTCGCCTCTATTGATGAAAATGGCTTCTCCAGCTTGAACCTGGGCGGTGTTCATATCGATCTGAAAGACGGCGCAGCCCTTGGTCACCATGGTGAACTCCATCTCATCATGCCAGTGGCAATCGAGAATGCTATCTCCGTTTAGTTGTTGAATATCCGGGTACACACTGACGGGATACATGGCATTGCCGTGAATCCGGTCTTCCCGTAATCGTTCACGTTCCATATCAGATTCTCCTTTTGTTACATTATTAATGTAATCGTTTCCATAGATTGGTGATGATGTTCAAGAATCGGATGTTTATTATCAAAATCGTGATATATTTGGTCAAAATAAGAGAAGAAATTCGTTATTAATATCAATATTATTATAATATAACCAAAGGGGGAAAGAAAACATGAAATTTACTGATGGATTCTGGATGACTCGTGAAGGGTACCAGATTCAAAACCCGACTGACATTCGTGATATTGTGCAAAAAGAGAATTCTGTGACCGTATATGCGGCAACTAAATATATTCGTACCAAAGGCGACACGTTGAACGGAACATTGCTGAAAGCAACGTACAGCTCACCAATGCCTAACGTTATTCGTGTAACCTTGAATCACCATAAGGGCGGCGTGAAAAAAGGGCCTGAATTTGAGCTTAACACACAAGAAGCCAACGTTGAGATCTCAAAAAATGAACAAGGTGCTGTTTTGAAAAGCGGCAATCTGGAAGTTCAAATCGACAAAACAAACGGTTGGGACATTAGCTTCCTGTATGGAGGAAAACGGATTACAGGTAGCGGTCAAAGAGCTGCTGGTTATATTACAGGTCCAAGCAAGGAAGCGTACTTCCGCGAGCAGCTGGATCTCGGTATTGGTGAATACGTTTACGGACTCGGTGAGCGCTTCACGCCGTTTGTTAAGAATGGCCAAATTGTAGATACCTGGAATGAGGACGGGGGTACAAGCAGTGAGCAGTCCTATAAGAACATTCCGTTTTATTTGTCCAATAAAGGATATGGCGTATTTGTAAACCATCCTGAACGCGTATCATATGAGATTGCATCCGAGAATGTATCTAAAGTTCAGTTCAGCGTAGAAGGCGAGACGTTGGAGTACTTCATTATCGGCGGTGACAATCCAAAGGATGTACTTGATAATTATACGAAATTAACAGGTAAACCAGCGCTTCCACCAGCGTGGACTTTTGGTCTGTGGCTGACAACGTCATTCACAACGGATTATGATGAAGCAACGGTTAACCATTTCGTAGATGGCATGGCTGAACGTGATCTTCCGCTCTCTGTATTCCATTTTGACTGCTTCTGGATGAAGGAATACCAATGGTCTGATTTTGTATGGGATGAAGCGATGTTCCCGGATCCGGAAGGCATGCTTGCACGTCTGAAAGAGAAGGGCCTTAAAATCTGTGCTTGGATCAATCCATATATTGCAGAAAAATCCTACTTGTTCGATGAAGGTATGGAGAACGGTTATCTGGTCAAAACAGCCGATGGCAGCGTATGGCAATGGGATATGTGGCAAGCAGGTATGGCTCTGGTTGACTTCACGAATCCGGATGCTGTGAACTGGTATAAGAGCAAGCTGGAAGTCCTGCTGGATCAAGGTGTAGATTCATTCAAGACAGACTTTGGCGAAAGAATTCCGACCGATGTTGTGTACTTCGATGGTTCTGATCCGGTTAAAATGCACAACTATTATACACAGCTCTATAACAAAGCTGTATTTGAATTGCTCGAAGAGAAGATTGGCAAAAACGAAGCTGCCCTGTTTGCACGCTCTGCAACAGCTGGTGGGCAACAGTTCCCGGTTCACTGGGGCGGTGACTGTTCTTCCACGTATGAATCCATGGCTGAATCACTTCGCGGTGGCCTCTCACTGGGGCTTTCCGGTTTCGGATTCTGGAGCCATGATATCAGTGGTTTTGAAAGCACAGCGAGCCCTGACGTATACAAACGCTGGGTACAATTCGGATTGTTATCTTCACACAGTCGCCTGCATGGCAGCACTTCGTATCGTGTGCCTTGGCTGTTTGACGAGGAATCCGTGGACGTTGTTCGTGACTTTACCAAACTCAAAATCAGCCTGATGCCGTACCTGTACAATTCTGCGGTAGAGTCAACGGTAAAAGGTATTCCGATGATGCGCGCTATGCTGCTGGACTTCCCAGAGGACCCAACAACATATAACCTGGATACGCAATATATGTTTGGTGATTCAATTCTGGTGGCTCCAATCTTCAACAAGGAAGGTGATGTGAGTTATTACCTGCCTGAAGGAACTTGGACGAACTATCTGACAGGAGCGAAAGTACAAGGTGGACGCTGGATCAGTGAAAACCATGACTTTAAAACACTGCCAATGATGATTAAGCCAAACAGTCTGATCGCTGTGGGTGCGGTGGATAGCAAACCGGATTACGACTTTGCGAATGATGTGTCCTTGCACTTGTTCGAACTGGCTGATGGTCAAACGGCTCAAGCTGTCGTTGTGAACCAAGCGGCAGAGCAGGAGCTGACAGTTAACGTTACACGTAATGGTTCAGTGCTGGATGTTCGTGCTGAAGGTGCAGGCAAACCATGGAACTTGGTGCTTCGCGGCATTGAGAGTGTATCCAGCGTTGAAGGTGGTTCCCAAGTGTCTGGTGCAAATGGTGTTGTCGTTACGGCAGCAACAGGCGAAAGCGTGCTTACAATCCAACTGTAAAATGATATAGTAAAAGAAAAGGACGGTGCCGAAAGGTGCCGTCTGTTTGTCTACGATGATAGGAGATTGAATGAAATGAGTACAATGAATTCCGGTTTGCACTGCACGATATCAGCAGAGATGCTGCATCAACTGGTAGAGATTAATTTTGGAAGCGATACCAAAGTAAAGGCGTTTGGTCTCCTGCAAGGTGGACTTTTTAATACAACCTATCGGATTCAACTTGAACATACATCCTATACGGATGTGATTTTACGTTTGGCTCCAGAGCGGGGAGAGATGGCGGCTGGTTCTGCGAGTGACCCACTCTTTTCTTTTGAACGTACGATGATGGCGGCTGAACCGATTGTGTATGAATATTACCGTAAGGCATGCATTCCTGCTCCCAACATTATCGCCTGTGATGATAGCGGATCCATCATTCCAAGAACGTACATGTTTATGGAATTTATCCCGAGTAAGCAGCTGGATCACGCATCTATTTCAGACATAGACAAAGAGCGATTGTATCATCAGCTTGGCGCGTATACCGCCATCATGCATCAGATCGAGGGTGCATCGTTTGGCTGGCCGCAAGGAGATGGGACGATTAAAGGCTCGGATCAATGGTCCGAGGTGTTGCACTCTTTTGCAGAAGAAACGGCACTTAAAGCGGCACAAGCCGATTATATGTCAGGTGTGGGAGAAGAAATCGCCGCTATTTTCATCAAAAATAAAGAATTATTCGATCAAGTGACCCATCCGGTACTGGTTCATAATGACCTGTGGGAAGCCAATGTGCTTGTTCATCAGGAAAATGGTGAGCTAAACATTGCGGCCATCATTGATGGAGATCGTTCCATGTTTGCCGACAGGGAGTTTGAAGCCATATTGTCGACAGAATCGGTGGCTTTTCATGAAGGATATGATCGTCCACTGGACTCATCCGCTGAAGGACAGGCACGCAGGCTTGCGTACCGAATACTGTCTTCGTATTTTAATGCCTACGTTCATGAACATCAGGTCAATCAACCTGAAGATGGTCGGAAGTATCGCCAGCGCACGCTGGATTTACTGGAGCAATGGAAGCAACTCGGACATAACTAATTCGCAGGGGGAATGAAGGATGAAGGAGTATCATCAATACCCGATGTGGGATGCGTCACTTTCACTTGAGGAAAGGTTGGATGACCTGATTGCACGATTGACAACGGAGGAGAAGATCCGACTAATTCCTACACGCGAAGCAGCTGTGCCAAGACTGGGCATTCCAGCCTACAACGTTGGGGGCGAAGCTGCCCACGGGGTTGCATGGAAAGGTGAGGCAACGGTATTTCCGCAACCTCTCGGTCTATCAAGTACCTGGAATACAAGGCTCATGCGGGAGATTGGTTCCGTCATTGGCGATGAAGCGAGGGCATATCATCACCGTGATCCTGAGGTTCATGGGTTAACATTGTGGGCACCAACGGTTGACCTGGAACGTGACCCACGCTGGGGCAGAACGGAAGAGGGGTATGGCGAGGACCCAGTCCTCACGGGAGAAATGTCGGCAGCTCTCGTCAAAGGAATGCAGGGAAGTGATCCTTTTTATCTGAAAATGGTCGCTACATTGAAACACTTTTTTGCCAATAATAATGAGAAAGATCGGCTGAATTGTTCATCCAGCATCGATCCGCGCAATCTGCGGGAATATTATTTAAAAGCATTTGAGACACCATTTGTGGAAGGCGGAGCATTGTCCATGATGACAGCTTACAATTCCATCAATGGTACACCTGCCATTGAAAGTCCATATGTGAATGATGTGGTTAAGGGTGAGTGGGCGATGCCAGGTTTCATTGTATGTGATGGTGGAGACCTGTCACAGACTGTGAATTATCATGGTTATCATACCAGCCATGCCGAGTCAGCAGCAGGCGCGTTGAAGGCAGGAGTGGATTGTCTTACAGATGAAGTTGATCTTGTAATATCTGCTCTGGAGGATGCTCTTGATCAGGATCTGTTGGAGATCGCTGATTTGGACCGAGCGATTCGTAACATCTTTGGTGTGCGGATGCGACTTGGACAACTAGATCAGTCTGGGCTCAATCCATATGCGTCTATACCTGAATCTGTATTATGTGCACCAGAGCACGCTAAACTCAGTTATCGTGCAGCTGCCGAATCCATTGTTTTACTCCAAAATGATGGATTGCTTCCTTTGAAGCCAGAAGCGTTGCAAAAAATCAGTGTGATTGGGCCCCTTGCGGATGTTGTCTATACCGATTGGTACAGTGGCACACTGCCTTATCGTGTATCCGTCCTCGATGGATTGCGTAATCGACTCCCTCAATCAGACATAACGTATTCAGATGGGAATGACCGTATTCAGCTGAAGACAGCAGACGGTCAGGTTATAACCTTGGGTGCGGAAGGTACACTCGTCGCTGTGCCGGAAGCCAGTGCACCTACAGCCGCCGAATTTGTACATCAGGATTGGGGTTGGGGAAGTCATACGCTAAGAAGTGTGAACAATAATCGATACGTTAGTTTAACCGAGCAAGGCATCTATCAGGCAAACGCCCCAGAGATTGGTGGCTGGTTTGTGAAGGAAGTTGTTCGAATAGATCCTCTAACGGACGGAAGTAACACCTTGCGGACGTGGAACGGTATTCCTGTTGGACTGAGCGAATATCAGGGACATTCTGCTGTATCACCACTCCGGCCACAAGGAGAACAAACTACAGCTACAGGTACAAATCCGAATGATGTTGGTGACTCTGGACACGCAAGTCAATCACCAGGCAATACACAGATAACTTCTGCATTCAATATTGATATTGTGACAAGCGGAATAAAACAAGCCGTAGAAGCTGCACGTGGCAGTCAGGTATCTGTCGTTGTTGTTGGCAACAGCCCTTATATCAACGGCAAAGAAGAAATTGACCGCCCAAGTCTGCTGCTTCCGCCGAGTCAGGTCGAGCTTGTCAAAGCTGTATGTGAAGCCAATCCCAATACGGTGGTTGTGATTATGGGCAGTTATCCATTTGCTTTGCAGGAGTTGAAAGGTATTGCCCGCGCAATCGTTTATATGACACATGCAGGTCAGGAATTGGGGAATGCGCTTGCAGATGTGCTGTTAGGTTATTATGCCCCGGCAGGCAGATTGAATATGACATGGTATGAAGACGAATCACAGCTGCCTGACATAATGGATTATGACATCATTCAGAATGGCATGACCTATATGTATCATGAAGGACCGGTTCAATATGCTTTTGGTCATGGCCTGACGTATTCCGAATTCGAATACGAAGCAATTCGTGTAAGTCGAAGTGCTTCGCCGGAATCCACTACCACAGATCAATTGAAGATTGAGGTGGAGGTACACAATACAGGTGAACGTGACAGTAATGAAGTCGTTCAGATCTATGGATCTTCATATACCTCCCGAGTGAAACGTGCTCAGAAGCAGCTGCTTGCTTTCCGTCGTGTTCATGTCAAAGCAGGGACGCGTGTTACGATAAGTTTCGAGGTTCCTGTTCAGAAGCTGGCGCTATGGGATGTTACCCGAGATCAATACTGCCTGGAGACAGCGACCTGGGCCATCCTGGCAGGGCGTTCTTCCGCAGATATACGTCAGTCGGCTGATATTGAAATTGAAGGTGAGACGATTCCGGATCGTCCACTGCACTTGCTTACCTTTGCCGAGAATTACGATGCTTGTGCAGGTGTTCTTCTGGATGAATGTCTGGAAGGGCGTTCGGCAGTTCGGGCAATCACTCCGGAAGAACCCTTATATCGAGAGGAGCAATCGTCCTGGATCGCTTTCAACCATAATGCTGTTCAGGAAGTACAAGGATTTGAAGCCAGAGTGGCAGCTTTTGGGGAAGAGGGCAGACTGGAGATTCGTTCCGGAGGACTGGAGGGCGAACTGCTCGGTGTGTGTGAAGTTTCTGGACCCGGTGGCAGTGTGAACGGAAAAGATATCAAGTGGACAACAGTCCAATGTTCGCTTGAGGCGCCACGTAAGGTGAATGAGCTGTATATTATTTTTAAAGGTGGAGCAGCGTTACGGCACTTTAGATTGTTGTAGTTGTAGCATGTCCTGAATAATCAACCTCCGAAACAAGCACAATAATGCTGTTGTGTGTAGAATCTGTAAAGGTGGTTGTGGTATGAACGATAAAAAGTGGGACCTCGTCGCACTTGCTTCCATCCCTTTAATTATGACCTTGGGTAATTCCATGCTAATACCGATCCTGCCACAGATTGAACGTGAGTTGAAGGTATCTGCATTTAAGGTCAGTATGCTCATTACAGTCTACGCTGTAGTTGCGATCCTGCTTATTCCTCTTGCAGGGTACTTGTCGGATCGTTTTGGCAGAAAAGCAGTTATCATTCCCAGCCTCGTTATTGCAGCCGTCGGAGGTGCTGTCGCTGGTGTGGCAGCATGGATGCTGAACGGAAACATAGCCTACTGGACCATTCTGGGTGGCAGGTTATTGCAGGGAATAGGTGCTGCCGGCGCATTTCCTATTGTTATCCCTTTGGTTGGGGACATGTTTAATGATGAGAACGAAGTAAGCAAAAGCCTGGGTATCATTGAGACCTCGAATACGTTTGGTAAAGTCATAAGTCCGATTCTGGGTGCAGCGCTGGCGGTCTGGTTGTGGTATGCGCCATTCATGGCTATTCCTATCCTTTGTGTACTTTCGCTGGTTCTTGTTATTTTCCTGGTGAAGACTCCACGGAAAAAAGAAAAGCCTCCCACCTTTGTAGAATTTGTGGCATCCATTCGTGACGTATTAAAAGAAAAGGGACGCTGGTTGTATGCGTTGTTTGCAATCGGTGGTATTTGCATGTTTGTCATCTTTGGTGTGTTATATTATCTATCCGAGACGCTGGAGAGCGAATTTGCCCTGAAAGGTGTACTTAAAGGACTTGTCCTTGCGATCCCGCTGGCAGCGTTATGTCTGTCTTCTTTCCTGGCAGGGAAGTGGATTGGAAAGAACAAAACGCGAATGAAGTGGCTTGGCTTCACAGGACTTGCGCTTCTGACGGTATCCCTTGGCGTTATAGGTTTATTCGATAATATCTATGTTGTAGTAGGTCTTTTCACATTGGGAAGTGCCGGAATAGGTGCAACGTTACCATGTCTGGATGCCTTGATTACAGAAGGCGTGGACAAAAAACAGCGGGGCACAATCACGGCTCTGTTCAGCAGCATGCGATTCATTGGAGTATCTCTCGGTCCACCTGTCGTTTCTTTGCTGATCGGTTCTCATCATTTCCTGCTTTTTGGTGTGCTCGCTGCGTCTGGCGCAGTGGGCGGATTGCTCACCTTATTCGCAGTTAAACCGGATAAGGGAGACCAACCTACTTCAGGAAGCAAGCAGAAACAGGATGAAACATCTAATGATGTGATCCAGACAAGTAGAGGGTATGCTCCCATAGGTCGCAAGAAAAGTCCATTTTAGATAGACGGTTCTGTATGCTGTGTTCATTTCCATGCTGTCTTAAGTTTAACATTCAGATCTGTTCTAATAAAAAACGCGTTTACGCCTAAGAAAGCGGATGAATTTGCTTTCTCGGTGTAAACGCGTTTTTATGTTCAGAATGACCTTAATCAATCATTCGTGTTTACTTTTATTCGACTGGCTAGTTTCGGTGTTGCCGGCTCCAGATTCTGAATTCTTGGTTTGATCTGGAGGTGGTTCCGTTGCAGTGATATGAGTATGAGCGAGCAGAGCATGAGGTTCAATGGAGAAGCTGCCGCTTCGTTTTCCCTGAATCAGATATATAAGCAAGAACAGAATCATAAACATCACGGAATATCGATACATATCAGTATAACTGGTTATGGCCGCAATGGCGCCAAGTAGAAGGGCACCGGTCGCAATACCCAGATCCAGCGAGTTCAAAAACATACCGTTAGCCATACCCCGTTGAGTAGGAGATACAACTTGAATCATCCAGGTCTGCAGAGACGACTGCATGGAACCATAACCGATTCCGTAGATAAAGGCAGCGATGAACAGTACGGACATGGAGGTGGCATACGAGAGCAGAATGAGGCCGACAGCAACGAATATTGCCCCTGGAATGAGCAGTGCTTTTGGACCTTTATTGTCATAGATCCGCCCTGCAAATGGTCTAACCAATAACACGGCGAGTGCATTAAACAAAAAGAACAGCGCAGGATTGGCCAGATTGGCTTCCTTGCCATACAAAACGATGAATCCGACAAGCCCACCATAGGTGATGGATAATAGGCAATTCAGCACACTGGGCAGAATCAGCTTCCGGTTGAAAGGTGTCTTCTGTTTTGGGTTGGACCCTGAAGCACTTGTTGTGGCTTGTGGCATGATGGTTGTACTGTTATCGGTTCTGACTGCTTTTTTGCGTGTCAGTGAATAACTCAGTGGATAGATCACAGCGAGGACACCCGCAGTACATAACATCAGAGTTACAAATCCAGCACCCTGGAGCAGAGTAACCCCAATGATTGGCCCCATAGACATAGCCAAGCTAGTCGATAGACCAAAGTAACCCATACCTTCACCCATTCGTTTGACGGGCACAATGTCCGAGGCCATCGTTGGAAAAGCGGTACTGCTCATACCAAACCCGATACCAAACAACATTCTCAGCAACAAGAGCACAGCTATACCAGCAGCAAAATAATAGCCGAGCGTTGCCAGCAGGGCAACGGACAGGCCTATATAGATCATGGCGTTACGAAGGCCCTTCTCCAGCGCTTTCGCGGAATAGAGACGGGCTGCAATGGCACTTAGTGCAAACAGACAGGTGAATAAACTTACTTCAAATGCGTTGGCGTGAAATCGCTCCTGAACGTAGGACGGAAGCGGAGAGACGATCATGTGCAGTTGCAAGAACAACAAGAAGTTGCACAGCATCAGCAGTATAAAATCGGTGGTCCATAGTCTAACTTGTTGTGTAGATTGTTCTTTCATGATGTTGTATTCCCCCTGAGTTGTGATTCATTACAAGTTGCGGTTAATGAGGGAAAGAGTATGTTTAAATGCTTCCATCTGGTCTTCGGATATACCTTCAGCAAGTTCTTTATTCATTTCTCTTTCAATCGGAACGAGGATATCAATTAACGCTTTGCCTTCCGTGGTGAGATATAACAGATAGGCTCTGCGATCCTGTTCGCTGGTCCGGCGTTCTACCCAGCCTTTTTTCTCAAGCAGATCAATAATCCGCGCAGTGGTGGGTTGGTCTTTGAAGACACGTGCAGCGAGCTCCTTCTGATTAACACCTTCACCGCGGTCAACATTAAAGAGAACAGAAAATTGCTCTGTCGTAATATCATAAGGTTTGAATCGTGTCGCAAGTAAAGCTACAGCTTTACGATGTGTGAAACCCAGCATGAATCCAACAGATTGTTCCAGTGTATAGTCCATGTGATTGCTAGACCTCGCTTCCATAATAAAATGTCCCAATTAATTAGTTGTTATAACAACTATATGTCAAACAAGTATTTTTGTCAAAATGAAATATTCTCTTATCGAACGTACGTGTGCGCTGTGCAATCATCCAAAAATACTGTTAGAATAGTGATGAAACCGCTTTTATGGAATCGATATCAAGGTGCTTGAAGAATGGAGAAAACCAATTTGCTCTAACTAATGTTGGAGATGACCAAGGAGAGCTGTATATGCTAAAGAATATACCCGCAATAATACCTCCAGAGTTACTCAAAATCATGTCCGAAATGGGCCATGGAGACGAGTTGGTTCTGGCGGATGGCAATTTCCCCGCAGCCAGTCATGCCAAGCGACTGGTACGCTGTGACGCACTGGGAGTCGTTGAACTGCTGGATGCCATCCTGCAATTATATCCACTGGATACCTATGCTGAGCGTCCCGCTGCTGTCATGCAGGTTGTGAAAGGGGATCAGGTGATCCCGATCATATGGGAAGACTATCGCCGGTTGATTGAAGAATACGAAGGCATTACGGATGCTTTTGATCATGAAGAGCGATTTGATTTTTATAAACGCGCTTCGAATGCCTATGTGATTGTTGCAACTGGTGAGCGCGCCCAATATGCCAATCTGATTTTGAAGAAAGGCGTCATTTTCCCCGATGCTGATCCTGGTCAGGAACAGCAGAATGCTGAATCGAACTGAATAATTACGGCGACGGAGCAGTGGATGCTTTGGTCGCCTTTTTATTTTTGCCAATACGAAGTAAATATAACAAAACGTACAGAATTGGTATGGACTAGATAAGCAAGATGCAATCTGGAAGCGCGCATGAACGAATGTCAGCTCACTGCTCAAGATACTACAAACTTTGATGCAGATGATGAATGGGGAAAAGGAAAGGAATGTTTTACAATTGAGAAATACAAACGATGAGACGATGGTCTCCATCCCAGAGGAGTTGAGTGAAATGCAGCACCGAATCAGACAAGCGGGTCTTCCTGATAGTAACGAAGTGGGTCGATTGTTCAATGAGTACAGGATGTTCTACAACCAAAATGCTGACATTGAGGCAGCACGTCAGTATATTAGAGAACGAATGGAAGGCCATGAATCGGTGATTTTGGTAGCAGAAACAGATGCGGAAAGTGAACATGGGACAGATGAAAGTAACGGTATGTCACTCTCGAATGGCTTAATCTGTACTGGATTCGTTCAGCTATATCCCAGTTTCAGTTCGGTATCAATGGGGCCTGTCTGGGTGCTTAATGATCTATATGTGTACCCGGATTATCGTCAGCAAGGCATTGCCAGGAAGCTCTTGCAAGCAGCCAAGCAATTGGCATCTGAGCGAGGAGTTCTTCGTATATCACTCTCAACTGAGTTAAGTAACAAACAAGCACAAGCTTTATATGAATCCGAAGGATATGCACAGGATACCAAATTCATGTATTATGAACTTAATGTATAAGAGGTTGATCAAAAAGACGCATTATATAAATGAATGGCAGACTCGTGTCGTCGGGAAAGAGGGAGGGGAGTCGCAACCATGATGCAGTGGATTGCCATGATCACGATGTTAATTGATCATATAGGAGCTGTCTTTTTTCCACATATTATAGAGTTGAGGATCATAGGTCGTATCGCTTTTCCAATCTATGCTTTTGCAGTGTATATCGGTTATAAACATACACGAGACGTACAAAAATACATATGGCGGCTGTTCTGGATCGCGATCATATCACAGGTGCCGTTCATGGCTGCGTTTAATCATTACTCTCTGAACGTGGTATGGACATTGTGGTCAGCCCTGTTGGTATTATTCGTTATCGATAAATTGCCATCCAAACTACTGGGGATTCCGATTGTAATTGGAGCAGGTTGGTTCATGGAAATTAGCCATATGGATTACGGGATGTACGGGTTGTTATTGGTTCTGTTATTCCGTTATTTCCGGGGTCCTGTACTTGTCGTGGCACATGTCGTGTTAAATGCACTATATCTTCTCCTGCATAACAGCTCTGTGCAAATGTATAGTGTGCTCGCAACCGCCGGCATTGCTATTGCTCAGTATTACCAAGCGGGATTCCGCATGAAGGGGCCACGTTGGGTCTGGCGTTATTTCTATCCAGCGCATCTTGCCATCATTGCAATTATCCGATGGGTCTAAAAAAATGATCCAAAAAGCTAAAACGTCTGAAAAATGCGAAGTAAAGAAGCCACCTTCTCGTCAGTGAATGACGATGAGGTGGCTTCTGCGTATTCATATTAGTTAAAGTTGAACTTCACGGAACTTACTCCATTGCTGTAGAAGTGCCGTTATGGCGCCGGATTGCAGACGGGAAATATCCAATCTGAACGGCGTAGTCTAACATGGCGGAGATGAATCGATCATCTGTTTTTGCACATGAGATTCCGGCAGGTTCCACATAAGCCGTTGTGACAGGGCAAGCATAGACATAAGCTGAATCCTTCGCACCGTCGCCTTCAAGCTGTGCAATAGCCAACTGAAGAGCTTCCGGCTCCTTGCTGATGCTGGCATCGAACAACCAACGGGTGTAATCCGCGAAAGGAAGTGTCTCGACATTGTAACCAGCCCGATTTACAGAACGGATCAGCTCATCATAGCGGATTGGCTCCGGATTACAGATGTGGAATACACGACCGGCGGTATCCTGACGTAAGGCCAGGTGAACGATAGCCTCACTTGCATAGTTGATCGGTGTAAAATCAACCATCCAGTCAGCCGCAGGAGCCTTGCCAAGCAATAACATCGCTTTGATCATGCGATAGAAGGCATTGCTATCAATATTGGACTGGAAGCGTCCAGTTTCGGAGTGGCAAGTCAGATTACCTGCACGATAGATGCTGACAGGTACACCTTGCTCGGCGGCAATCATGAGCACTTTCTCGGCTTCAAGTTTGCTGTCCGAATACAGGTTGTCCACATGCAGGTCAGCCGGGAACCGATCATATTGCAGGGAAGATTCCCATTGTCCGCTGAGTGCCAGATCTTCCGGAATACCCATCGTGGATACATGGTGGAAGGAAGCACCTGGTTTGCTGCGAATCAAGTCAAGCAATGCGACCGTTCCTTCCACGTTTGTTTTGGCGAACTGATCGGCATCGCCAAAATGACGTACGTCTGCAGCGCAGTGGATGACACGGTCAATTCGATCCTGAACATAAGCCGTTTGTTCAGCCGACAGACCGAGATTAGGTTGTTCGAGATCCCCTTCAATAATCTCCACACGAGTGGAGAGATGGTCAGTCAGTTGTTTGCCGAAATAACCTTCCAACACGTTAGTCAAACGTTCCATTGCAGTTATTCCATTGGATGGTCGACGAACAAGGGTGTAGATTCGTGTGCTGGAATTCAGAATTAACTGTTGCAGCACATGAGAGCCCAGATAACCAGTTGCTCCAGTCAGCAACACATGCTCAGGTTCACGAATGAGCGGGTACCCCAACTGGGATGTTAGCTCCACAGGGTGTTCGGATAATTGTGTAATCATACCATCGGTCACCACTGAATCCGTAACTTCTGCAGCACTGAGAGACAATACTTCCACACGACGAGCGAGAGCACGGACTGTTTTCTCGGCAAAGAAATCGGCAATTTTCAGCTGTGGATAATGTGGCTTCAGAATAACAAGTACATGAATGACCCGGAGTGAATCACCACCGATATTGAAGAAGCTGTCTTCGACACCGAAGTCATCGTGCTGAAGGATTTCTTTCCATGCGTCCAGGATAATGGATTCCGTCTCCGTCTCAGGCATGACCCGGTCAGGGCGATCTTCATGTCGTTCCACATGAGGCAGGAATACCATCGCTTTGCGATTGATTTTTCCAGTCGGTGCAATCGGCATTTCATCCAGCTGACAGATCCACTTCGGTACAAAATAAGAAGGAAGTTTCTCCGTCAGTTCTGCCTTGATGTCCGAAACGGAGAGGGTACTGCCATCTTTCGATGTAAAGTAACCAACCAGCATATTTTGTCCATCGGATTCTTTCTTCGGAATGACGGCAACGTTCTGGATCTGATCAAGCCGTGCAAAGTGATCTTCAATCTCACCAATCTCAATCCGGTGACCACGAATTTTTAGCTGAGAGTCACTGCGACCAACATATTCGAGCAACCCGGTATCCAGTAATTTGGCAATATCGCCAGACTTGTAGATTTTCTCACCTATCGCAAACGGGTTCTCAATGAATGCTTGCTCAGTACGTTCTGGCTGATTGAGATAACCTTTGGCCAGTGCAGGGGTAGCAATATATACCTCACCAGGTACACCTGCCGGACAGAGCTGTTGTTCTTCATTTACAATGTATACTTTGTAGTTATGAATTGGTTTACCGATAGGGATGTTCACCACATGTTCGGGAACCTGCTCACTGATGCGGTGAGTAGTTGTGGCTACTGTACATTCGGTAGGTCCGTACACATTAACAATATCAATCTGGTTTCCAAATTTGCGCTGGAAGGCACGAACCTGTTCACCATAGAGCGCTTCTCCGGCTACAGTAATGATTCTGACTTTGGCCAGCTTGTGGAAACCTTCATCGGATAAGTAGGAAGCAAGCTGATTGAAGAAAATCGTGGGCAGTATCGTAATGATGTTTGTTCCTGTCCGTTCAATTGCACTTGCGAATTCTTCAACGGATACACGTTCTTCCGCAGACAACAGATATAATTCTGCTCCATAGAACAAGGCGCCAATGGTATCCCACACGGATGCATCAAAGCTGTATGTAGCAAACTGGGTTAATACATCACCTGGTTGAATGTCACAATCACGCTGAACCACACTGCCAAGATTGGTTACACCCCGGTGGGCAATCAGTGCACCTTTGGGTTTACCGGTCGACCCTGACGTGTAGATAATATACGCAAGATCATCTGGCTGAATATCCAGATTGGGGTTACTTGCTGCAAATCCAGCTAAACGACCATCCACAGCGAGAATCTGACGGACCGTAGCTATACTGGAGAACAAGCTGGAAGCTTGGGCATAAGAAGCCTCCGTTGTCAGCACGAATGAGGACGCCGTATCTTCCACAATATAACTGTTACGTTCTTGTGGATGCTCAGGGTCGATCGGAACATATGCACCACCTGCTTTCAGAATTCCAAGCAGGGAGATGATGGTCTCCAGACTTCGATCCATAAAGATACTGACGAATTCACCTTTCTGCAATCCATTGGATAACAGAACACGTGCAACCTGATTAGCTCGTTCATTCAATTCCCTGTACGTATAACTTTTGGATGGCGATGTTATCGCCGGTGAATCCGGATATGCCGCTGCCGTTGCTTCGAACCAGCCATGAACCGTCTGATTCTCTGGTTCGAGAACAGAAGTATCATTCATTTCACGGTAAAGCAATCGGTCTGAGGCAGAAAGAATATCTACCGTACCGATTGCTTTCTCACCGTCACGCACAAGGGCGAGTAGAAGAGTCTGATAATATTCTGCATATCTCAGCACGGTAGACTCTTTTAACAGTGAACTATCATAGAACAGATCGAGGATGAGCATGTTCTGATCATCTCGAACGTTCCAGTTTAATATTTGAGGAGCTTGAGGCAACTGTACACTATTCAGCATAAAAAACGATTCAGGGTATCCACCGTTTTGCAACGTGTATTCAATCTTGAGCTGCTCTGAAACCTGATGACATAGTTGGCTGAAGGTCAATTTCCCCTGAATCTGTAAAGAAAGATAGGAAGCTGCCTGATCGGGGGAAAGTATACCTATGGCAAGTTCCTGTTCAGCTGACAATCGGAATAACAAGGCTGCATAAGCTGAGAGGAGTACCGGGTACACCATCTGTTCTCCATACTTCTGTTTAAGTTCACGGCTCAGAGAAGCATGTAATGTGATTTGAGCAGACTGATAAGAGAATGATTGTTGACGTCGCCCAAAATCCAGTGGAATCTGCAGAACTGGCAAGCTAGATTCCATGGAATGGGAAGAAGATGGTTGGTTTTCAATCACTTCAGTTATTCCTCCTTGGTTCAAACCGAATGTTTGTGGATTTGAATTATTGTTTGCTTACATTGAAATGAGAGATCAATTCTTGGAGTTCCTCAGACATGCTGTTAAGACGTGTGGAGGAGTCTACCAGTGTAATCAAAGATGCTTTTTGCTCATCAACAGATGAGGAAATTTGTTCACTGCTGTTTGCTGTCTTACTTACGCTTGAAGACAAGTCGTCTGCTGTAGCGGTCATTTCCTCCGTACCCGCAGAGATTTCTTCCGTCGCGCTTGAGACTTCCTGAATCTGATTAGATACTTTTTTCGCTGCTTCTAAAATATCTTCGAACAGTTGTCCTGTTTGATCGGCTACGCTGAGCCCTGTATCTACTTCTGATGTACCTTGTTCCATAGCACGTACAGCTTGTTTAATTCCGGCTTGAATCTCTTGGATCAATACGCCAACCTGGCTGGTTGCTTGTTCAGACTGCTCAGCAAGTTTGCGTACTTCACCTGCAACAACTGCAAATCCTCTTCCTTCTTCACCAACACGAGCTGCTTCAATGGATGCATTAAGAGCAAGCAAGTTAGTCTGGCTGGAGATTCCCGAGATGATATTGAGAATATCGCCGATTTCCTGTGAACGACTCTCCAGAACCTCAATGGCAGAAGCGGTATTCTTAACCGATTCCGTAATCAGATTCATCTGTTCAGATACCTGACGGACAACACTGTTACCTTGTTGCGAACGACGTTCCATCTCATAGGCTTCATCCGCTACACTTGCCGAGCTGCTGGCAATCGTCTGGATTACGGTAGCCATCTCGGACATGGCACGTGCACTATCCCGGGTTGCCTGTTCCTGTGAACGAATGTTGGAAGTGATTTGAGTCACATTATTATTAATAGAATCTGCATTCTCACTGTTGCGCTCGGATACTTCATATAGTTCTTTGGCAGACTGATTTACTTCTTGTGATGTGATTTGCACTTTAACGATAGTATCGTTGATTTTGCGAACCATGGTGTTGAACTTCTCGTTAACGAGTCCCAGATCGTCTTTGCCTGTCGGAATGTTGACATTCAAATTACCCCGACTTACGTCATCAATTCCTTTGATCAAGTGACGGATAGGGGAAAGTGTGTTTTTAACTACAAGGTATTGGATAATCAGGAATAACAGCAAGAAGGCGACAAGGATGATAATTCCGTTTTTAAGCAAGGAGTTCAGTCCTGCGGGTACGGCTGATGCATCTGCATCAATGGCAAAATATGAGAAAATCTTTCCGTTGCTGTCTTTGATTGGATATGCAATGGTTGTCCATGTTCCGAAATCATCGGAATAAAATGTTGTGAATGTTGGGCGATCCGTATTAAGCATTTCTTTCAGTGCATTGGCTACAACGACCGGCTGCTCATACATGTCACCAATATTTACGTTCTCACTTTGAAAAGCCTCTCTTAGGTTGGTCGGCATCGCTACAAGGGAAGTTAATCTCTTGTTATCGCCACCGAGCTCGACACCGAAGATGTAGGCTTGTGCAATGTTAGGATAATATTCTTGCATTTCATCGAAATACGCTCGTAATTTCGTTTGTGTTGCTCCATCATAGCTACCTTCCGCAATAGCAGCTTGTACCTCGGCAGGATTGATATCTTCAGCCCACTTTTTGGTAATTTGTTCCACCTGTCCATGCAGTTGATCAACAAGAACTGTTTTTTGGAAATAGTAACTGCTTGCGATAAGTGCTACCCCGATGATAATGATATTGGTAAATGAGAGTAACAGATTTTTTGAGAAAAACGACATGCTTTTCCAACTTAATGATTTCACTTAATTCCACTCCTGATCTTCTTTAAATTAAGAAACTTTAGGGTTGCATTCGTACAGTGAACTAGATCATTCCGTGATCCCCTCCAAAGGAAATTTATGCGACCATGGTCTTGGTTTATCAGTCGCTTTCGTAGAGACTTATGTACCGTATGAACCATAGGTGTCTAATTATTAAAACACATCTATAATTAATATGTCGTATAAAATGTCGTTAAATTGAATAGTATCGTTAAATTTTTTTTAATATTTTACGTATTTATGGACATATCAGATGTATTATAGGTATTTAGAACTGTTTATTTTAAAATTTCCCATTTTTTAGCTTCATTCTGTATTCTATAACATGGTGGGTAAAAATACATCCTTCAACAAAACAAAAATATGATGGCAAAGATGCAACAGAAGGCACGGATATACATCGGAAGCGGTTTTATCTATAATAACTACATATGCATTTCTCAAATTATGAGCAGCGGGGGTTTATAGATGAATCTTAAACAGATAGCAGCAGAGCGTGCGGCAGAATATGTTGAGGATGGAATGAAGGTTGGTTTGGGTACAGGTTCAACAGCTTATTATGCCATCTGCCGGATCGGTGAGCGGGTACGTGATGGATTGAACATTCAAGCAGTTGCCACTTCAGAGGCTTCGGACAAGCTTGCCCGTGAATGGGGGATTCCCATCGTCCCATTTGACCAGATTGGACGTCTGGATCTGACCATTGATGGCGCTGATGAAGTAGATCCCGAATTTAACCTGATTAAAGGGGGGGGCGGGGCTCTTTTGCGTGAGAAAATCGTGGCAGCCAATAGTGACAAATTGATTATTGTAGCGGATGGCAGCAAAGCCGTGCAAAAGTTGGGGAAATTCCCGCTTCCAGTTGAGGTGGTTCCATTTGCTTCTGAGTGGACCTTACAGGCGCTCGAAAAATTGGGGTGTCAGCCACAGTGGCGGATGGATGGACAGCAACGTTATCTGACAGACAACGGAAACCTGATAGCAGATTGCCACTTGGAGGCGATTGATCACGCTGCGGACCTTAATGTTCAGTTGAACATGCTGCCAGGTGTTGTTGATAACGGACTATTTGTGGATATGGCTAGTACAGTCATTCTTGCCAATGCGGACGGAAGTATCGAAGAGCTTCATCGTTCTTAATATGGAAGAGGGTGCTTTTCATCGTATGAAAGAACTGCCTATCGTTGATGGTGAACTTGTACTCAGGTGTGTGGAGAAACAGGATCTGAAAGAGCTCTATGAATTGATCTACAGTGATGACGTACCTGAATGGAAGCAATGGGATGCACCCTATTACCCACTTAAACACGAAAGTTATGAAAGTTTTGAACAAGGTATGCTCAAACGTATGGACGTAGATCCAGGCGATTCCAAACCCGTGTCAATCCGTATTATTGAATCCGACAGACAAATTGTGGGTACAATCAGCTATTACATAGAAGATGAGTTATCCATGTGGCTGGAAATGGGGATTGTAATATACAGATCTGTCCAGTGGGGACGCGGGGTTGGCACACGTTCACTTACCATGTGGTCAAGTCATTTGTTCGAACAGATGCCTTTGGTTCGGGTTGGATTGACTACTTGGTCTGGTAATGAACGTATGATGCGTGCGGCTGTGAGAGCCGGATTACAGGTGGAGGGGCGAATGCGGAAGTGTCGTATGGTTCGCGGGCAGTACTATGATTCAATTCGTATGGGGATGCTCCGTGAGGAGTGGGAGCAGAAGCGGGCCTCTCATACGAGCCGAAATGTAAACAACTGATGGAGGATTATTGAAATGCTGAACACGGAGGACAACCGGGAACTGTCTTTACAATTATTCGTGGTTCTTGTTCGGGCCTACAATTCTGTGACCTCACGTTCCAATCGGGACATCCAGAGTCACGGACTGAATACGACAGAATTTGGTGTGCTTGATTTGTTATATCATAAGGGACCGCAGGCATTGCAAAAGATTGGTGAAAAGGTGTTAATGTCCAGTGGTAATATTACGTACGTTGTAGATAAGTTGCAAAATAAAAATCTGCTGTTTCGTCGACCATCCAAAGAAGATCGGCGTGTCATTTACGCTGAGTTAACCGAGGAAGGAAGAGAATTGTTCACACAGATATTTCCTCAACACCATCAGGTCATCATTGATGCTTTGGAAGGACTTGACCCTTCAGAGAAAGTGGATGCGATTAAGATGTTGAAGAAGCTGGGATTGGCGGCAGAAGGGAAAACTGACTTGCGTTCATAACGCAGGTCAGTTTTTTTGTGGATCTCGAAAAGTACAGGCATATACTGGCTGACTGGCTTGCAAGGCCCTCCATAATATAGGAAGATTGTTCTATACATTCATCGTGTGTAAAACATGATCATCGAAAGTTCATGTATAATGGAACAGAACGATTAAGAGCGGTATGGATGGATTGGATCAAGTAGAAGAACCTATCCCGATTGCAAGTTAGCTAACATCGATCTCATTCTGGATTAGTCACGAATGATGATGGAGATGTGATGCGGGTAGAGGAGAGGTGCATCTATGAGTCATCAAGAAGCAGGAGAACGTTTGCTCCAAGAATCTGCGAAATTAGCTGATAAAATAACGGAGAAACAGTATCTCAGACAGCCCGATTTACTTGAGCGATTTGGCGAGAATGGAAAAATGCGAACCAAACAGGATTCGGAGTATAGCTTGAACTATTTGGCAGAAAGTGCGCTCGTACAGAGTCCAGGTCTGTTTACTCATTATATTGCCTGGCTGAAAGTTCTACTTGAGGGTTATAAGGTATCACCAGAAGACCTGGCAATTAATCTCAATCTGATCAAAGAGACATTGGAAGAAGAATTTGACCATCCGTCAAAGGCATTTTTGCTCGAGTATCTGGAGATGGGAATATATAGAACAACACACATGGAGTCACAGGCGGGTTACATCAACGAATCCATGCCATATGGAGATGCCGCGCAATCGTACTTGCAGTGTTTGCTTGAGAATAAACGGAAAGAAGCCTTCGAGATCATTGAAGCCCAGTTAGAAGCTGGGGTGACGATTCGTGATATTTATCGATATATCTTTCAGCCCACCCAATATGAAATTGGACGATTGTGGCAATGCCATCGTATCAGTGTGGGACAAGAACACTTTTGTACGGCAGCGACTCAGTCATTCATATCACGTCTTTATTCTCGCTGGTTGATTCATACAGGTCAGGATAAAAAACTAGTGGCTACCTGTGTAGGTAGTGAACAACATGAGATCGGACTGCGTATGCTCACAGATGTGTTCGAGATGGAAGGTTGGGATACGCACTATCTGGGAGCCAATGTTCCCAATGGAAGTGTAATAGAGGCTATAGAGCGGCATCAGGGCGATGTTGTTGCGATATCGGTTACGATGACATATCACCTTCATCTGGCCAAAGATTTGATTCATCTGATCCGTCATCATCCGGCAACGGCACATGTGAAGATTATGGTTGGGGGATATCCCTTTAATATTGATCAGGAGTTGTGGAAAACGATAGGAGCTGACGGTTATGCTCCAGGAGCCGATGAAGCGGTAGCGGTTGCAGAACAATTACTGGCTCAGCCAGCTACATGTAATCAGCTTGATATGGTTAGGGATTAAGAGAGGGATGATGTGATGTCTAATGAGAGCGGAGAGATACAGAGGCTACGCAGAACGATTGAGCAGTTATCGGATCAGATGATTCGGAGTAAAGAGCAAGAGGAACGAACACTTGCAGAATTCTCGGATATGAATAATGAACTGGTGACACTCCAGCGTCTGCTTGCAAAGAACAATAACAGTCTTGAAGCTGCACGTCAGCAAGCAGTAGATGCAGGTGATTCAAAAATCGCATTTATTGCAGGTATCAGTCATGATTTTCGTACACCATTAAATGGCATATTGGGGATGGCTGAGATGCTTAAGTTATCTCCCTTGTCTGAAGAACAGGAGAATTCGGTTTCCGTTATACAGGATGCTGCCAAACTGCTGCTTAAGCTGATTCAGGATCTTCTGGATCTGTCCAAACTTGAGGCGGGTCAGATGCGACTAGAACTGGGAGAAGTGGATCTGCAAGAGACGATAAACTATATTGTTCGTTTGCTCGAACCCCAAGTCAGAAAGAACGGAAATCAGTTATCGATAGACTGTGACCCCAGAATCTCTACTCTTCTTGAAGGGGATCCAACGAGGATTACACAGATACTGATCAATCTAATTCAGAATGCGAACAAATTCACATCAGAAGGTACGGTGCGGATACGAGTTACCCTTATGGAAGATGATGAGATTACACAAATGATCCGATTTGAAGTCGAAGACACGGGGATTGGTATCTCGGAAGAAGATCAGAACCAGTTATTTCAACCCTACATGCAGACTGAACGAGGACGCTCAAGTGAGTATGGAGGAACGGGCCTTGGATTATCGATCTGCAGGTCGCTCGTTACACTGATGGAAGGTCGGATTGGAGTAGACAGTCAGGAGGGTGAAGGATCAACATTCTGGTTCGAACTTACACTTGGTAAGAAAGACGGTAACCAATCCGCTAATCAGTCTGTTGCTTCCGCTCAAGAGCATCAGGGGCAGGATATGGATGATGAAGCTCCTTCTGTATCTGTATTGCTGGCCGATGATAATGTCATCAACCGACAGCTTGTTATGTTACAGCTCAAGAAACTGGGAATAACCCAAGTGGACGCTGTAGTGAATGGGGAAGAGGCAATAGCTGCTTTTCTCAGCAAAAAATACAGTTTGATTCTCATGGACTATATGATGCCATTGATGGACGGTTTGGAGGCAACACGCAAAATCCGCTCGATAGAAATGGATGAAATGCGCCATTCCACACCCATTATTGCAATGACAGGTAATGTCATGCAGGGAGAGAAAGACAAGTGTATGGAAGCCGGGATGAATGACTTTATTGGCAAACCCTTCACGCTGGAAATTCTGAGTAAGATGATCGAGAAGTGGCAGCAATCCTCCGAACCGACAGAGGTACTAAATATGAGCATCGTACATGAGATTGCGGAATTAAACACCGATGGCGATCGTACACTCCTTGGTATGTTGTTGGACATGTATCGTACCGAAACACCTGGCAAGATTGAGGTGCTGCGCAGACATATTGTGTCCGGCGACCATGTTGCTGCAACCGAGGTAGCCCATGATCTGAAATCAGGGAGTCTGAGTCTGGGGATTCGTTATCTATCAACTTTGTTTGCCCGGATAGAGCAGTTCGCGAAGGAAGGTCAATCACGGAAAGCAGAACCTTTGCTGGATGCTTTGTTACCCGCCTATCAAGCAGCATGTGCGTCACTGCAACGAGTAAGTAAAGATTGAACATTCTAATAAGGAAAGAGGGTAGGACTCGTTCATGTTATTTTACGTACTTGCAGCACTGGTACTGATCGTTCTTGCTCTTCTGTGGACAGGTGGGCTTTATTTTTTCAAAACTGCCATTCGCCGTACGCCAAAAACATTTTTGGTGGATAATCCGAATCTGATGCCTGAACCGGACAATGAAATCATTAGCAGTGCTTCTGACCTGAAGTGGCTGGATGCTCAGCCTACAGAAGAGATATCTCTTCAATCACATGATGGATTAAAACTGTATGGTACATGGCTCGGTTCCAATAAAGGGGCGGATCAGACGGTTATTCTGGCACATGGTTATTCGGGGAGAGGCAGAGAAATGGCTGGTTTTGCCCGGTTTTATGCGGAAAAGCACGGTTATAACATACTCATGCCAGATGATCGAGGTCATGGACAGAGTGAAGGTGATATCATCGGTTTTGGCTGGTTAGATCGGAAGGATTATGTCCAGTGGACCAACTGGGTGCTTGAAAAAGTGGGTACACAAGGGGAAATCATATTGCACGGCATATCCATGGGAGGAGCAACCGTACTGATGACAGGTGGTGAAGCCCTGCCGACTCAGGTCAAAGCGATTGTGTCTGATTGTGCGTATACATCCGTGGAAGAAGAACTGACGTTCCAGTTAAAGCAATTATACAAGCTACCTGCATTTCCTTTTATACCTGTCACAAGTCTAATTTCCCGGTGGAAAGCAGGGTATTCCTTTAGAGAGGCTTCGGCACTCAAGCAGCTTGCCAAAGTTAACGTTCCCGTGCTGTTCATCCACGGTGAGGCTGATACATTTGTACCAACGGAAATGGTGTACAGGTTGTATGAAGCTTGCCCAACCGAAAAGGAATTGCTGACCGTCCCCCGTGCGGGTCATGGCACAGCGTTTCAAGTTGATCGCACCGGATATGAAGCGGCACTGGAATCCTTTATGAAGAAGAATCTGTCCCATCCAGAATTCGTAATCAATTGATTCCCATATTGTATTGTGGGTATTCATTGATAGGACAGATATGGAAGGAGGCGGAAGATGGCGCGCACGCAAAGGAAATGTTCTTATTGCCATGAAGGAATGGCAGAAGATGAGTTTAAGTGCAAATCTTGCGGGAATCTGGTTGCTACAAAAACGGCATTGCCTGAACAACCTTATATGAACGAATATGAAGAATCGGTATTGGATCGTTATTCCATCACTTTGCTTGTACTGATTACACTTTTTCTCGCTCCTGTGGCTATTTCCATTGGTGGAGTCATGTTATTTAACGATAGTTCATACAAGAGGGAAACGGGTAAATTGCTTGTAACGGCTGGATTTGTCATCATGATCATTTGTTCAATCATTCTATTCGCCGGTACTGGGACATTGACGTTTAACTTCTAAACTATGGGGGTGTCTTGATGGGAAACGAACAATTTGAGGCTGCGCGAAAAGCAGAGGCAGGTTATCATTCCAATTTCTATCAGAATAATGAATTATTCGCCTCCGGTACCTGGATGTCGAGGCCCATGCCTATGGTGATGGATATGCTGGAACGTCTCCTTGTTCACAAGGAGGAATTGCGTGTCCTCGATCTGGGATGCGGAGTGGGAAGGCATACGATACCGATTGCACAGCGCCTTGCAAAAACGAACAGTGAAGTCATCGGTGTGGATTTGCTGGATGAGGCAGTAGACGGACTACGCAAGTATGCAAAAGAATATCAGGTTGATCATATCGTACAGGCAGTGAAAGCAGATGTTGAACATTATGCTGTGGAGCCAAACTATTTTGATTATATCGCTGCTTGTTCTTGTCTGGAACATGTCTCAAATAAGCAAGCCTTCATGGAAGCGATATACCGATTACAGGCCGGAACTCGTACAGGGGGCATTCATTGTATTACGATGAGTACCAATGTGGAGGAAAAAGAAATCAATACAGGCAAGGAGATTAAACCATTAATTGAGCTGAACCTGCCCACAGCCGAGGCGATTGCTATACTGGAGGATGCCTACAAAGGCTGGAATATTCTGCTTCAGGAGCATGTTACACAGACGATTGAAGAGGAAAAGTATGATGAACCGACACAATTTCGTTGTGAACTGCTTCGTTTCGCTGTGCAAAAACAATAAATTCTCTGCCGGGACCTGATAAAGCCCCGGCACTCTTATTGTTCGCTTGGGAGGGGAGAGTCAAGGATGAATACATACGTGATTGGGATGGATGGAGGAGGTAGTCACACTCGTGTGGCTGTCGCCGATCAGAACGGAAAGCTTTTGTCATATGTGCAAAAGGGAGGTTGCAATCGTTATCACGATACCAATGCTGAGCAAAATGTGCTGGAGGGTGTTGCTGAAGCCATAACTCAGGCTGGAGTCCAATCAGATCAGATCGCTGCCATTCAGGCAGGAATGGCGGGTCTAAATCGGCCTGAAGATACAGTTTGGGCGGAGGCATTGCTCGCTCTTACGGGGATTACAGGCAGGATCAGTGCGGTAAACGATACGCACATCGCCCATACAGCGGCCTTCGACGGTGAGCCAGGTATTGTCGCTATTGGAGGAACAGGATCTCTGATCCTTGGCAGAACCGAACAGGGAGCTTGGCTCCGCAATGATCAGTTCGGTCATTATGCGCCGACAGCAGCACGTTTCTTGGCTTACGACACGGTGCATTCCATCCTCGCGGAACGTTATGAGTTGCAGGATGAAGAATGGATTGAGCAGGTGTTGAAATATTGGAATGTTGCCTCAATTCGAGAGCTCGCTGCGCTGGGGATAGCCGGTTTTGCCGAAAATAAACAGGTGACCAATCGGAAATTTGGTCAGATGGCGTCTATGGTGACTGAAGCTGCTGCCCGGAATATTCCCCTCGCGGTTAGGGTATGTGACTCGGCTGCCGATACGGCTGTTGTGGGAATCCTCATGCTGGCATCCTGTTTTGAACATCCAGCAGTGTCCATGACGCTTACCGGAAGTTGTCTGAGTTCACCATATATGGTGAAGGCTGTTCAGAAAGGGCTGGATGCTGCCTATATGCGCGAAGGGAAAAAAATTCAATACATAACCAGTAACTTGCCGGCAGTTGGGGGCGCACTGCTGGATGCCTATCATTTGGCGCAGATCAACGTATCGGATAACATCTCAACTGTGCTTCAATCGGAGCTGAATCGGCACACGACTTGAACTTTTAGAGGCTAACGACTACAATACGATAACGGAAACAAGCAAGGTATAGGAGGAATAAGGGTGTTAATTAATTTGAAATCACGCATAGAAGAGCCGGTAGTACAGGAGCTGTTATCTTACTCGGTCTTTCCTGATCCGGATCATCTGAAACGTGCGTTAAAACAATATGTAGAGAATGACGAACTGTATCTGGCCGGATACGAAGCAGAGGAGCAATTGATCGGTCTGATCGGTTATGAGCATACTGGCTCAAGCGAGATCACCATCCACCATATAGCCATTCTGCCGGAGAACCGCTTCAAAAATTATGGTCGGGGCATGATTTCACAATTGCTGGAGAAATACAATCCTGATACTTTGATTGCAGAGACGGATCTGGAGGCCGTGGAGTTTTATCGGAATACGGGATTCGTCGTATATAGTTTGGGCGAACTGTATCCAGGTGTGGAGCGATTCCGTTGTGTGCTTGAAAAAGAGGAAGATACGGACGAAGAGTAGCACAGAGGTATTTTATTACTTCAAGAAATATATGGATTATAATCATTACAGGATGTTGGATTTGGCAATGAGCTGAGTCGGACGTCCTGTTTTTTTGTCGTTTTCATCAAAAAAGCAGGAAAAAAGTATTGCTTTAAGAGATTGTTTCATTATAGAATGGTTTCACAGAAGAATAGTTCGTTAAGTGAACTATATAGATTCGGGAAAGGAGAATGAAGAATGAATACACCGGATGCTAAAAGTTTGGTGAACCGCTATTTGGATGCTTCCTTTCTGGTCAATAAGCGGTTTGATACGCGGATACGTGAACAAGTGGGGCAGACCATAACGACCGATCAGTTCTGCGCACTTCGTCTGATTGAAGAGAAACCTTCCTGCACGCCCTCTGATCTGGCAGAGCTTCTGTGCATAGGCAAGAGCAGCATTACCGCTTTGGTCAACAAGCTGGTAGATCGCGATCTGGTCCATCGTGCCGGAGATGAACGTGATCGCCGCGTTGTATATCTGACACTGACGGATACCGGACGACATGTATATAGGGAAACAGAACAGGAAATACAGCAGATTCTGGAGCCATATCTGGTTCATTTTAAACCGGAAGAAGTCCGAATTTTCATTGAATCTTTTGAGAAGCTTGCAGCTTTGTTAACGCATGAAGGAGGACAGGAGAACGAATGAGAGCGATACTAAAAGCAAGATGGTGGTTAATGGGGCTATGGGTTGTTGTAGCTGCCGTGTTGATGTTTACTGCCCCTAACATGAGTGAACTGATTCGGGAAAAGGGACAGTTTTCGGTTCCGGAAGGGTACTCTTCCACCCAGGCAGCAGCAATTTTGAATGAAGCTGCAGCACAAAAAGGAGAGCAGCAAGGCAGCCAGATCGCTCTCGTATTTTATAATCCGGAAGGTCTGGGTACCACGGGAAAACAAGAGGCAGAGAAGGCCGTTAAAAACTTGGAGGCCGACAAGGAGAAGTTGGGCATTCTGTCCATTCTGGAACCTTTCTCTCAGCCCGAATTGTCAGAGAAGATGATCTCGGCTGATGGCAAAACGATTCTAACATCGCTATCCATTGATCAGGGAGATCGTACGGTCAAGGAAATGCGGGAAGACCTGAATGAAGCATTGAAGTCCGTCAATGTGGAGCACTACATAACCGGTAAAGGTCTGATTGATGAGGACACCATTGAAAGTTCACAAGAGGGGCTTAAGAAATCGGAATATATTACCGTTGTCTTTATTTTACTTATTCTGTTCCTGGTCTTCCGTTCGTTTGTAGCTCCGTTTGTCCCGCTGCTGACGGTGGGGATCAGTTACATTGTATCGCAACAGATTGTTGCATTCCTGGTGGATGGGCTCGACTTCCCGATATCCACGTTTACACAGATCTTTATGGTCGCCGTCATGTTTGGGATTGGTACGGATTACTGCATCCTGCTGATCAGTCGGTTCAAGGAAGAACTGGCTCATCATGAAAATACGTGGGATGCCATCATTGCGACCTATCGTACTGCCGGTAAAACGGTACTCTTCTCAGCACTTGCCGTGCTGGTTGGATTCATTGCGATTGGCTTTGCCCAGTTTATGTTGTACCGCTCTGCGGTTGCTGTAGCTGTAGGTATTGCTGTGATGATGCTCGCCTTGGTGACCATCGTACCATTCTTCATGGCGGTGCTGGGCAAGAAGTTATTCTGGCCGTCGAAGGGTTCACTTGAACATGCGGAGAGCAAGATCTATGGTGCAGCTGGTCGCTTTTCACTTAAACGTCCATGGGCTGCGTTACTCATCGTTGCAGCTGTCTGTGTGCCTCTTCTGGCAACTTACGATGGCAAACTTTCGTTCAATAGTCTCGATGAGATTGGTGAGAAATATGATTCCGTAAAAGCATTCAACATTATCTCTGACAGCTTTGGTCCGGGTGAATCGCTGCCGGGTCAGATCGTCATCCAGAACGATGAAGCGATGGATAATGCGAAGTATATGGCCGTTGCCGAGAAAATTAGCCGGGAAGTAGAGAAAGTAGTCGGAGTCTCTGGTGTCCGCAGTATGACACGACCTACGGGTGATGAGATTAAAGATTTTGAAGTTACACAGCAAGTCGGAACATTATCGGATGGACTGGGTGAAGGCAAGACGGGTCTGGACAAAATCCGTGATGGCCTGAGTGAAGCCAGCAGTCAGCTAAGTAAAAATGAACCACAATTAAAAGAAGCTGCTGATGGAGCAGGTGAACTTACCAAAGGGACCGCCCAGCTGCAATCGGGTATCACGCAACTCAGTCAGGGACTTGGGCAGATTGAAAAAGGTATTCGAGATGGTTCCGCAGGTGCGGGTGATCTGAAAGCCGGACTTCAGCAAGCCAAAACGAGCGCAGATCAACTTGCGCAGGCGAACAATCAGTTGCTTGAAGCCTATCGTCAGGCGGGAGCAGGGGTCGCTGCATTGGGGGATGGAACCCGCGAACTGGAACAACAGCTGAACGGGGTTTCAACAGCTCTAACGAGTCTGTCCCAATCCTTCACAGCACTTGAAGAGCGTTATCCTGAATTACAGCAAGATGCTGATTACCAGCGTATCAAAGGTACAATTGGTGAAACAGGTTCTGGCACAGCGCAGCTTGCTCAAGGTTTGGGTCAGATTAAGACCAAACTTGGGGAAGCCGCTGCTGGAATTAATCAGGCCAATGAAGGGTTTGCCTCCGCAGCAGCCGGACAAAAGGCGCTTGCCGATGGCCTGGGTCAAATTGTAACAGGAATCGGTCAGTTGCAATCTGGTCTCAAACAGGCTGCGGATGGTCAGGGCAAAGTGATTAGCGAAATTCCTTCCATTCAGGATGGACTTGGCCAGCTTCAGGGTGGTCAGGAGAAAATTCAGCAAGGCTTCTCGGATCTGAGTGGTCAACTGACACAACTGACAGATGGCTTGAATCAAAGTGTCGATGGTATTAAACAGGTTTCCGGGGGACTGGATTCAGCGCAGGGCTACCTGACGCAATTGCAAAATTCACCAGATTCCGATTTGGCAGGCTGGTACGTTCCTGAAGAAGCACTGAACAGCAAAGACTTCACACAAGTATTTGATACGTATCTGTCTCAAGATCGGAAAACGATGACGATTGATGTTATTTTCGCCGAAAATCCATACGGAACAGAAGCCATTGATCGTGTTCCTGACATTGAGGCGGCTGTACATCGTGCGGTACAAGGCAGTACGCTTGAAAAAGCAGACATCGCCATAGGTGGCGTTACAAGTACATTTGCAGATCTGCAGGAGATCTCGAATAACGACTATACACGTACTGTAATGCTGATGCTGGCGGGTACATTCATTATTCTGGTCGTGCTGCTTCGCTCGGTCATTATGCCATTGTATCTGATCGTTTCCTTATTACTGGCTTATTTCACATCGATGGCGTTAACCGAAGTGATCTTTGTTAATATCCTCGGATTTGCAGGCATCAGCTGGGTTACTCCGTTCTTCGGATTTGTCATGCTGATTGCACTTGGTGTGGATTATAGCATCTTCCTGATGGACCGTTTCAATGAGAACAAAGGTATGAAAGTACAGGATGCCATGTTATACGCGATGAAGAACATGGGAACCGTCATTTTATCTGCAGCGGTCATTCTGAGCGGTACATTTGCTGCCATGTATCCATCCGGTGTTCTCTCGATGATGCAGATTGCCACAGTAGTCCTTAGCGGACTGATCTTGTACTCTCTGCTGTTCCTGCCATTCTTCGTCCCAGTGATGGTGAAGATGTTTGGCCGGGCCAACTGGTGGCCGTTCCCGAACAAGGAACAATCAGATTCCGTTGATTCGGATCGGACCATAGGCATGTAATGCATTGCAATGGAATAGGCTCTGCCGCGTTATGCGGCAGGGCTTTTTCTTTTTTTACCTCTACAGGAAAACTACAATCTTATGCAAAAGAAAGGTGCATGCCTAAGGACACCATCCCGCGCCTTGTCTCGCCACTCATCATAAGATATAGAGCAGTTCATTATGGTTCAGAGAAATCACAGCAGAGAGGGGCGACGGGATGGTATATCGATACGTGGCTATAGGCGATTCATTAACGGTAGGTACAGGAGCGTTGCTGGGCACCGGCTTTGTTCCTTTATATCGACGAATGGCAGAAATGAATGTTCGTACGTTTGTATCCATGGAAAATATGGGCGTAAATGGACTGACGTCGGGGGAAATGTTGCAGATGATCTCTTCGCATCCCCGAGTACGGCAATCGCTGCGTGAAGCGGATATCATTACCATATCCATTGGCGGGAATGATCTGATTCGTACGTTCAAAGCAAGTAATGGCATTCCAAATGCCAGTAAAATGACACAGGTACTCGGAGAAACCCGCAGTAATGTATCCCAGATCATGCGGCACATTCGGCAGTTAAAGCGCAACAATGAGTATATGGTCCGATCCATCGGATTGTACAACCCGTACCCACAAGCGACGGAAGCTGCGTACTGGGTTCGCCAATATAATTCGTTTCTGAATGGAGCCGGATCAGGAAACTATGCGTGTGCTCAGGTATATGACAGGTTTGAAGGTCGTGAACGTGAACTGTTGTTCTGGGACAGAGTACATCCCAATGCAAGAGGATATCGTGTCATTGCAGAGCAGCTTAATCGGACTGGATACTATCCATTCTCTTGATAGATCCGGAACTGAACTAGACCGAGCGATGGACTTCCTTTAAGATAAATAGAAGACAGTTCCATTTTGTGAGATAAAGGGGTTAATTTTTGGTGCAAAACATCGATTCCGGTTCCCTCCATCCTTCAGAGCAGCAGCGTATATCCGAAGTGTTGGCCTTATATGGTTTCACATCGGACTGGAAAGGAGAGCGTGGAAAGGGTGGGATGAATAATTCTACTTACATGCTCCATGTAGACGGGACTAATTACGTCATGAGACAATATGAAACACATAATGATCCGATGAAAATCGCCTTTGAACACGAGGTGCTGGCAGCCCTCCAACGTTCGAACTTTAAGCTTGATACACCTTCACCTGTAAGGCGGTTATCTGGTGAGGGAGGTACATTCCTTCCAGTAAAAGAACCCCTCACAGGTCATACCAAAATCGTGACTCTGTTTCATTATCGGGAAGGCGTCAATCCCATCTGGCTTACACCAGATCAATTGATAGGGCTCGGTAAAGCGGCGGGGGCCCTGTCTTCTGTTATGGCTACGTTGGATATACCACTTGAACCTGTATACCCACCGTACTATCGAATTCAGGATGCGTATCCGCTCTGTTCACCAGAACGATTATTACAGCTATGCACATCGCCGCCGGAGCAATTGGCCGCATGTGCGAATGAGCTGAAGCAACTGAGAGATGAGCTGCCAGATCTGTTTGAAGCCCTTCGGGGAATGGAACATCTGCCGCATCAATTGGTTCATGGGGACGTGAATGCCTCGAATGTATTGGTAGATCAGCAGGATGGTGAAATCTGTGCCATTTTGGATTTTGAATTTGCGACATGGGATTTGCGGGTAATGGAGCTGGCTGTTCCGATGTCTGACCTCCTTACCATGGACAAGAGTGAGGATTGGATGTGGCAGGCTCAGGAGGGACTGATCAAGGGATTTCGGGAACAGGTCAGCCTGGAACCAGAAGAGTTGCTGGCCATACCTCGATTGATTTTGCTGCGTAGTCTGGATGTGGTCATGCATTTCATCAATCGGATGTTCGAGGGTACAGATGAGCCGGAAGTGGCTGTGGATCAGATTGTGAAGCTCAAACAGCGGATTGACTGGATGCGTCTTCATGAAGAACGACTGCGTGAAATATTGGTATATTAATATCGCTGTTATGAATAAAGTGCACTGTTTCTGCTCATACGAGGGCAGAGATCAGTGCACTTTTATTGGTTATAAAAGTGATATATGAAGATTACAGTATATAGCGGATGACATTACGACATTACAAGCCACGTTTGCGGAACCAACTGCGGACAGCCCAGCGGCGCTCCTGACGTTTTTTGTATTTGGGTAACGAACGATAAACGTTCAACGATTGCTCGTATGCCTGCTTCGCGTCTGCATTACGTCCGAGGGAACGGTGAACCGAGCCGAGCAGATAATAAGCTTCACTGGAAGAGGAATGAATCTCCTGAAACTGATGCACATAATCCAGCGCTTTGTCCTCATGCTTATCTTTGAAGGCTCCAGCAAGGGTTAGGTACGGGCGTCCGTACTTGACTCTGGGGTTGATCTCGAGGGCTTGCAAAATATGACGTTCGCCTTTTTCGATGTTGCCCAAATGAAGCTCAGTCGTCCCTAATGCCTCCCAGTACTCAGCCGATTGTTCGTATGGGCGCTCCAGTTCAAGCAATAACGCATGTGCCTCATTGTAACGCTTGCGCTCAATTAACAGGCGAGCCAGTTCCAGCTTGGAAGAAACTTCATTGGGACTCATGGCAAGCAGCTGCCGAAGCCGGGAGATGTTACGCATACGCTTCAGAGGTTTCGTGAAGCTTGGGAATACGCCAACGTAACGACGATCCAGGAAATACAGTATAACGAGTAAAATAAGGATGGCAATGAACGGATTACCTACAATCCGCCATAGAAGCCCAAAGATAAGAAATTTTATAAGCACAGGTTCAACTCCATTTATGATGTAATCGCGTTTCGTACACTTAAAATATATTTCGACTGATCCAGCGGGTTAACTCCTCTGCGTTTGCGAGCATGATTCACATCCGCAGGACAATCTTGGTATCCGGCAAACGAAGTCGTAAGCACCCCGCGGCCGCTTGTCTCGGAACGCAGTTTCACCGGATAATCCATTGAGGTGGCAAGAGGCATAACTCCTTCAATAATACAACGTCCGCTACCAATGACGGGGGCTTCGAAGGTTGCCCGCATATGTACCAGATCGCTAAGGGCCTTACCGCCATATTCTTCCGGGACCGTCAGCCGGAACTGAAGAAGGGGTTCCAGCAAAGTGGTACCTGTTCTCGACAATCCATCCATGATTCCCATAGGCGTGGCTATGACAAAATCCATTGGATGCGTATGCCAGACATGATGTTCCCCTTCCACCAGCGTGATGCGCAGATCGGTTACTTCCCAACCGAGCATACCTTGAGACAAGGCTTCCGGAATTCGTCGTTCAACTTCATTCTGATAACGTAACAGCAGATCATCTGTCCTTACGGTTGAGGAATAGATCAGACCGCTTCCGCGAGGCAAAGGTTCAATCTTGAAGCGGAGGATGGCCCAGCAGGGCTTAGGCATCGTATAGGCGATGTAACCTTCTCCGGCTGTACGGGGTGTCTCCTTATAGATGACGGATGGCGGATCAAACACGACATCCAATCCGAAACGACTCAGCAACAGGCTGGATAAAATCTCAAGCTGAATGGTTCCCATGACCTTGAGATGCAGTTCTCGTTCCTCCGGCAACCATTGCAGGTCGAGTAAGGGGTCTTCATCCGTCAACTCTTGCAATGCTGCAACAAGATCGGGGTAACGTGCCGAGTCCTTACCGTGCACTTGTACGGTCAGCAAAGGTACAGCCATCTGTGGCAGAGGAGGCACACCCTCAGGATTGCCGATAATGTCACCCACATGTGTGTCACTCAGTCCGTACAGCATAGCAATCTGCCCCGCGTGAACGGCACCGGTATCCGCCCATTTCGACCCATCCATGCGGCGAATCTGCGTCACCTTCTCTTCAAGCTCCCGCGTCGAATTATGGATGGTATCCCGATTGTGTAAGCTGCCACCATACATACGGACGTAAGCCGTACGTCCCATCGTGCGATCACGTTCAATTTTGAACACAACACCGGATACGGGAGAGTCCACTGGTTGTGCAGGTGCAGGCAGCAATGCAAGGACTGTGTCCAGCAATGCCGTGACGCCAATTCCTTTACCGGAAGCACCATAACACACAGGGAACATCTCACCCTGATGCACATACCGCAGGAACGCTTCATTCAGATCCCTTTGCGATAACGGAGTTTCCTGAATGTAGGCTTCCATGACCTCTTCGTCCAGCTCGGCAAGTATCTCGACCAGACCTGGAATGGTAGGGGTGCCATCTGACAGAGAATCTTGATTTGGGTTCCATAGGGAGTCGATGCCATGAAATGAATCTTCATGGAGCTGATACGTTTGGATTTCGCATGCGAAAGGGGACAGGGTAGAACGAATCTGCTCCATTACCGCTGGGGCAGATGCGCCAATCCGATCCATTTTATTAATATAGATGATGGTTGGGATGCGAAGTGAACGAAGGGCATGCCAGATGGATTCACTCTGGGACTGAATGCCTTCCACTGCCGACAGAATGAGAATAGCGCCATCCATTACCCGTAGCGTTCGCTCTACTTCGGAGCTGAAATCAATATGACCAGGTGTATCAATGAGGTCAATGATGGTGTTCTTCCAGATCAGAGAGGTCATGGCTGCCTGTACGGATATGCCACGTTCTTTCTCAATGTCCAGGGAGTCTGTGGCTGTTGTTCCGTCATCTACACGTCCCGGACTGCGGACGACACCACTCTCAAATAACATATGCTCGGTGGTAGTTGTTTTCCCCGCATCCACATGGGCGAAGATGCCAATATTCCTGCGATTCAATTCGTTTAACATGGAATGCTAAGCTCCTCTGACAACGGAATGCAATGTTTCCGACAAGTAATAATCCAGATTATCATACCACATCTTCCATATGGAAGAATATGTGGATATATATGATTGGGGCGTTTCTATTTTAACGAGAACTGTTCATGGTTCTGCGGTAAGCTGCGGGCGTTGTGCCGGTTAATTTTTTGAATTGACGGTAAAAGTGGGGCAGGCTGTCGAACCCGCAAGCATCGGCAACGGCTGCCATTGTCTCCTCACCTTGTACCAGATGCTCTTTCGCCATAATGACCCTTCGCGCTAATGCGTAATCCGTTAGAGTCATTCCCGTGTATCGTTTGAAGGCACGACTGAAATGGGCAGGGGATACAGAGGCGTACTGCGCCAGTTCGGGGAGGGACAGGCCACTCCGAAGGTTATCGTCAATATGAGAGATCGTAGAAGAGAGCCATGAGGGACCCGGAGCGGATTTACCCGGATTCGCAGGTCCTGCAGCTTCCAGACGTTCCAGAAAAATGAGTAACAGTTGTAGCCTTAACAGGGCCGCATGTGCGCTTAGATGATGACCTAGCTGGAATTCGGCCTGAATATCATCAATAAGGGCGGCCACCTGTGATTGCTCCTCTGTGTTTAGATGCCTCTTATACACGCGTTGTTTACGACAACGTTCAAACAGGCTTAGCAAGGAAGAAGCAGCACCTCCGGCGGTGGATGCCAGCAATCCCGGGCTGAAGAACAATGCGGAAGATGTGACAGGATTGCCTGCATCCGGCAAGGCTCGGTGAACCGTGCTGCCTGGTATAATGAACAGATCTCCTTCTTGCATATTCTCAAGTCCCGTATCAATAAAGATGCTTCCCTGTCCACGATATACATAGATAATTTCATGCCAGTCGTGAAGGTGATCTGGCAATTCGTTCTGAGGGGATTTGGTGTCGCTGTACACCAGGCGGAACGGAATACCGGATTCTGCTTGAATAGTCGTACGAACAGGTGAACGTTCCATAAAGACTCCTTTCCAGACGATCGTCTTCAACGAGATGTTATACCTGGTCATGAGAGAGTATATTTACCGCAATATAAGCAATTTAATTTCCTTTTATTGATGATACAATGAATTTAAAGCGTTTACAATAAAAGGGTGCAGAGCCTTTGAACTGCATTCCCACAGTACAAATAATCGATGAGGTGAGTGTCCATGTCGGCAAGCACAAAACGGCCAAGATTGAAGCTGAATTTACTGGGGAGCGATGGTCAGCGCAAGTGCAAGGAGATTATGGAGCGTCCCGTGAAGGTTTTGCAGATTGGAGAAGGTAATTTCTTGCGGGGATTTGCAGACTGGATGCTTCATGAGAGTGCCAGACAAGGCAAATTCCATGGAAGTGTAGCTGTTACCCAACCACGACCGGGAGGCAAGGCCAAGCTGGAGCAGATTCGCGATCAGGATGGGTTATATACAATGATTACGCGTGGTCTGTCTCAAGGAAAGCCAGTTGAGCGGACAGAATTGATCTCCATTTTCTCACAGTGTATCAATCCGTATGAGGAATGGGATGCCTTTCTGAACTTGGCGGAACTGCCTTCACTTGAGTTCGTTATTTCCAATACAACCGAATCAGGATTGAAATATACGTATGCGGACTATATCGAGGGTGAACCCGTTCAATCATTTCCGGGGAAATTAACGGTTTTTCTGCATCAGCGATATTTGAAATTTGATGGTGATCCATCCAGAGGTTTGATTCATCTGCCATGTGAGCTGCTTGAAGGCAATGGGGATGTGCTGCGCAGTTGTGTCCTCCGTCATAGTGAGGATTATGGGTATTCGGATGGCTTCCGTTCATGGATCGAGAAACATAATCACTTCTTGAACAATCTGGTAGACCGAATTGTCACAGGTGCGCCGACCCAGGAGGAAGCCGATTCCCTGACGAATCGTTGGGGTTATGAGGACCAGTTGATTAATACGGCAGAGCCATATCATTTCTGGGCCATTCAGGGTGATGAATCATTGGACAAAAAACTTCCTCTCAAGCAGGCAGGTCTTAATGTACATTGGGTGAAAGATCTGAAGCCTTTTCAGGTACGCAAGGTTCGTATTTTGAATGGGGCGCATACCTTAATGTCATCCCTCGGCATTCTTCAAGGCAAGCAGCATGTGAGAGAAACAATGGAAGATCCACATTTTGGCTCATGGATCAGGGAAGCTGTGCATCAGGAGATCGTCCCTGCTCTGGATATGCCCGATCATCAGCTGGACCAGTATGCAGAAGAAGTGTTCGAACGGTTCCTTAACCCGTATATTAATCACAAATTGCAAGATATTGCTTTGAATACGATCGGGAAATTCAAGGTTCGTGTGCTGCCTACACTTTTGTCTTATGAGCAAAATCAGGGAAGTTGGCCAGAACGTTTAATTCAAGGGTTTGCTGGATTATTGTGTCTCTATCGTCCGGTAAATACGCCAGAAGGTTACAAGGCACAACGACTGAATGGAGAGGACATTTTGCTGCGGGATGACCCGGATGTCCTGGCTGCTTTGGCTGCACACTGGGACGGTTATGACACGCTTAACAGGGATCAGAACCAACTGGATAACCGGGTAGCGGCTGTGTTGTCAGATACCCTGATCTGGGGCGAAAATCTGGATGCAAGAGAAGGGCTGCGTACAGCACTTGTTCGTGAAATCGGTATGTTGGAAGGTGAAGGGAAATGAACACCACAAGTACAATCAATAACTGGATTGCCATTCAACCACAGGATGATGTCATTATAGCGCTTCGGGATTATGCCAAAGGAGAACGTATTACATTGCCAGACGGTGTTTCCTTTACATTGCTCGATGACGTGCCGAAGGGGCATAAGATTGCTGTGCATACGCTGGCACCAGGTGATGATGTAATGAAGTATGGTTTCTCCATCGGGATTGCCCAAGAGCAGATCGAGCAGGGAAGCTGGATTCATAGTCACAACCTGAAGACAGGGCTGCACGGATTGCTTGAATATGAGTACCAACCAGGAGCCAAGGTTCAGACAGACATGCCTCCGGAACATCTGCGCTCATTCGATGGATATTTGCGCCCCAATGGTGAAGCAGGAATTCGTAATGAGATCTGGATTGTGAATACGGTTGGATGTATCAATAAAGTGTGTGAAGCATTGGCACGTATGGGTCAGTCCCAATTTGGAAGCCGGGTAGATGGTGTATTTCACTTTCCGCATCCATTCGGGTGTTCACAGCTTGGCGATGATCTGAAGTATACACAACAGTTGCTGGCTTCCTTAGTGGAGCATCCGAACGCAGGAGGCGTGCTTGTCATCGGTCTGGGCTGTGAGAACAATCAGGTCGATGAATTCCGTGAGTGTATTGCTCCGGAATACCGCGGCAAAGTACGGTTTCTCAAAGCACAGGAAACGGATGACGAGCTTGAGGAAGGGCTTCGACTGATGGAAGAACTTGTGGAGATCGCTGAACATGAACAACGGCAGCCGCTTCCGCTCAGCAAACTCAAAATTGGTTTGAAGTGTGGCGGTTCCGATGGTTTATCTGGCATTACAGCCAATCCGCTGGTCGGTGCAGTTGCTGATATGCTGGTTGCTGCCGGGGGTACGGCTATTCTGACGGAAGTTCCGGAGATGTTTGGTGCGGAGACAATCTTAATGAACCGGGCTGCCAATGAGCAGGTATTTCATGATTTGGTGGACCTCGTGAACGGCTTCAAGCAATATTTTGTGAACCATGGCCAGAACATCTATGAGAATCCTTCACCTGGTAATAAGGCTGGTGGCATCACAACGCTGGAGGAAAAGTCACTTGGATGTACGCAAAAGGGAGGACGTTCTTCCGTAGTTGACGTTCTACGCTATGGCAAACGTGTAACTCAAACCGGTCTGAACATTGTAGAAGCACCGGGTAATGACCTGGTATCTGTAACGGCACTGTCTGCGGCGGGTGCACATATTGTGCTCTTCACAACAGGGCGGGGGACTCCCTTCGGAGGTCCGGTACCTACCGTCAAGATTGCGACCCAATCCGATCTGGCTAATCGCAAAAAACACTGGATTGATTTCAACGCAGGCCAGCTGTTGGAGGGGCAGACGATGGATGAGGTCAAAATACAGCTGTTCGGCCAGCTGATTGATATTGCTTCAGGACGGTCACATACACTCAGTGAGCAACATGGATTCCGGGAGATCGCCATATTCAAGGATGGCGTGATTCTCTAAATTCATTGTCGATGGGGGCTGTTAATCGTCTAGGTTGCATTATAGGGTGAACCACAGCCAATTCCGGTTGAAATTTGCACTACAACCGGGATTGGCTTTATTTAGATTGCACGGATGCCAAGTGCTTTGAAGATGCTTGATAATGCGGCGGGTGAAGCATGTTGCTGTAGTTGCGCAGTCAACAGTTCACGCGCCTCTTCTACGCTGCCTTCAAATTGCTTAATGCCATGACGCTGCATCCAGTGATCTGCGGTCTCATATGCGGAGCTGTTCCATGCGACTTTGCCTTCTGCGAGTCCCTCTTTTTCTTTGGTTCCACTGATCACAATGGCTGCACAGCCCTGAAGGTCCAGAAGTCCACGGTCAAATGTTTTTTTGTCCTCTTTTGCCCCGAAACCGGCTTGTGCTCGCAAGGCACGTCCATCTATGCCTTCCTGTTCTGCAACTAACGCATGGAGTTTGAACGCCTCACGGGAGAGTAGACCCGCTTCATACTGTTCCTTGATGGTTCTGGAATCGGCCAGCAGTCGGTGTACCCAAGGGAAGTATTCAGATGAGACAAGAAGCGCTTTCTTTTTGACAAATTTTCCATATGCAGCAATGCCCTCTTCAGCCAGGCGTGAACGCCATAACCAGGGATCGAGTTCATCATCCTTGTGCCAATGTTCTTTGGGGGTTAGCGATGACAGCGAAGGATAATCGGCAAATAGTGGTGCCAGAGGCAGCAGCCCTATAGACTGGATACGCTGTACTGCTTGTTCGTACGTTATAACGGCTTCATATGTCATGATATCAGTAGGCTCCTTTTTGTGTGTAGTCAGGCTACGACTTGGTTGAAGCGAGGTATCTTTGGCTCACTTCCTCGGCATGCTGACGAATCTCACTGCGAAGTTGGAGGGGTTCAATCACTTCAGCTTCACGTCCCAATCGGTAAAAGAATCGGACGGCCCAGTCCCATTCCCCTGGTGGACAAAGGAATGATAATTCCCAGAGATCCGGGGCAATTTCAATCATCTTTTCACCAATATGCTCGTCCTGTTCAGCTTCAATCATTCCCCGGTAACTCAGTCGTGCCTTAACTAGTGTTGGCGGCTGTTCTGGAGGGATCGGCTTGCTCTGCTGTTGCTCCGCCTGTTCGTTAAGCACCAGTGCATCCTGTGGTTCGATTGCCTTGACATCGATAATTCGGTCAACCCGGAACAGACGCTGTTCACCATGTTCGAGGGAATATGCCTCACAGTACCAGAAGCCGGAGGAAGCATATACCCGTGTGGGACAGATATGCAACCATCGCTGACGTGATACGGAGCGATACAGCACTCTAAGCCACTCTTGTTCGGGTATGCATGCCAGCAGTGCGTCCAGATGAGGAAGAATGTAATTGCGGTCTGGAATATGATGATGCAGCTGTTGGAGCATGGGATCAATTCGCGACATAATATCATCCGGAATGATGGCTTTAACTTTGTTCATCAGGGTCCAGCGTTTCTCATGAAAGGGTGTGTCGGCGTAGCGACTTAGACCTTCAAGAGCGAATATGAGCGTCGCTGCTTCTACCGGGTCCAGCTGTAATGGGGGTAATACGTAACCCTCCATAAGTCTGAAACCGCCTCCCGGACCGGAAATGGCAATAATGGGCACATTCATCTCGGAGAGGGACTGAATATCCCGAAGAATCGTGCGACGGGAAACTTCAAATTTCTCGCCTAATGAGTGTGCCGTTTCGTGACCATGCTGTAATGCCATTACGATGGCAGCAAGCCGATTTGTTCTGTTCATGTCAGCCACTCCGTTTCGATCTGCGCCGCCGGAAAGTGATGTCGTAGTTATATTCCTATTGTAACAACGAATAAGTGACATCATGAGTGTCACCAATATTTCAACTGTTCATTATTTTATAATGGATCAACATCAGGATTCACAAGCATGTTCCGGCAGGCTTTGTTAAAATGTGTTTCTCGTCCAATTCGCTTTGCATACTGATATTTCCTTCTATCAAAAAGACCACAGATCATGCCAAAAACCCGTATCCGGTGTAGACGGATACGGGAAGTAGCAGCTTTTGGCTTACAGAAGACGATAAAGGTCTGAAATCTATACCAATATCCTTGCTGAAGACAATAACAAGTATAAAAGGAATGAATATGTGACACTTTGTATCACGGGTATTTCTATCACATTTTTTCATTCCGAATAATTCCAATTAAGCGAAATCGCTTATTTCATTTCGAGCAATTGCACTCCACGGGCTTCAATCTCAACACTTCCCGAAAGCTCACGATTGGTGAGCAGATCATGTGCCTTAGCTGTTCCTAGATCATAGGATTGCGTGGTTGCGTTATGGTTCATGACAAACAGGTAGGGCTTGCCGTCTTTGGTTCGTGCGCTTACTTCAACACCTTCTGGTGTCTCAAGCAAGGACTCTACGTTCTTGGCTGCTGCAAGCTGTCCCAGCAAACCATCCAGGAAGCGCTCATCCGGGTCGGATGCAACGTACCATGCTTCACCTTGACCAAAGGTATTACGTGTCACAACAGGCATGCCTTTATAAAAGTCGTCTCCATACTCCGCGATGACCTCAGCTCCCTCACTGTGCAGCAGGTCACATAGCATACCGCAGCCATACTCTCCTTGAAGATCACCGTAGGTTTCTTTGAGGACAATGCGGTTCTTTTGCTCAGGCAGCAGGGCATCAATCTCTTCCACCCAGATTCCGAGCAGTTTACGAAGTTCTCCCGGATATCCACCTGTGGTCACGAGATCGTTCTCGTTGACAATGCCACTGAAGAAGGTTGTCAGGAATGTTCCACCTGCTTCAACAAACTTCTCCAGTTTGACGGCAAATCCTGGTTTAACCATGTAAAGGACAGGGGCAAGGACAATGTCGTATTTGCTCATATCCGTATCCACACTGATGATATCTACTTGTATGTTGCGGCGGAAGAAGGCTTCGTAGTATTTATGGATCTGATCCACATAGTTCAGGGCAACCGTAGGTCCGCTTGATTTTTCGATGGCCCACCAGTTATCCCAGTCGAACACAATCGCTACTTTGGATTCAACAGATGCATCTAGCGTGGTATCTCCAAGGATCTGCAATTCCTTACCCAGCTCAGCGACTTCGCGGAATACACGTGTATTCTCATGCCCAGCATGCTCAATAACTGCACCATGATACTTCTCACAAGCACCGATGGAGCGGCGAAGCTGGAAGAACATAATGGTATCGGCCCCGTGCGCAACAGATTGATAACTCCACAGACGCATGACACCTGGACGTTTCAGGGAGTTATATGGCTGCCAGTTCTGCTGACTTGGTGTTTGCTCCATCAGCATAAACGGTTGACCATCTTTCAGTCCGCGCATAAGGTCATGAGCCATTGCCGTGAAGCTGACGGGTGTTGCGAGACCGGGATAGCTGTCCCAGGAGACAATATCCATATATTTTGCCCATTTGAAATAGTCCAATTGTTTAAAGAATCCCATCAGATTGGTAGTCACAACGGAGTCCGGAATATGTTTTTTGATCGCATCGTATTCCAACAGATAACAATCCAGCATGCTGTCGGAGTTGAAGCGAGAATAGTCCAGCGAGATTCCCTGGAACGTTGAATTATTGTTACCCCAATGTTCGCTCAGGTTGCTTGGTAATACGATCTCGTCCCAATCGTAGAAGGTATGCCCCCAGAAATTCGTGTTCCATGCTTTGTTGACCTGTTCCAGAGTCTGATAGCGTTCTTTCAGATACACGCGGAACGCTTTCTCACAGTTGTCACAGTAGCACTCACCGCCATATTCGTTCGAGATGTGCCATACGAGAACCGCGGGGTGATCCTTGTATCGTTCGGCCAGTTTATCCGCAATCTTCTCAGCGTATTTGCGATAGGTCGGGCTGTTGGGACAGGAATTATGGCGCCCACCGAATTTGCGTTTGCGTCCATCGGCATCTACACGAAGCACGTCTGGATATTTCTTTGCCATCCAAGCCGGATGGGCAGCAGTGCTTGTTGCAAGGCATATATAGACACCATTTTCATATAAACGATTAATTAGTTGGTCGAGTTCTTCAAAACGGTAAGTAACTTCATCAGGCTGAATCAGTGCCCATGAAAATACGTTGATTGTGGCAATATCAATGCCTGCCAATTGGAACATGCGCAGGTCTTCAAGGTGGGTTTCGTGATCCCACTGTTCCGGGTTATAATCGCCCCCGTAGAACATTTTGGGCAGTTTGCTGCTAATCAATGTTTTCACCTCTTGTATAAGAATAATCCTATACTATATGATACATATGACTTTTAAAATATAATAAAAGTAATGACTCATATAAGAATACGGAAGTGTATTTCAGCTTATACCCAAGGAGGCATCCCATGTTTATCTCCCCCCGACATCAACGATATTTCATGACATCACGTGATCAGCCGCTACCCCTTTATATTGAGAGCCTGGGTTATAACGGCAATCAGGAGAAGGTGTCCAGACCTGTGGGGTATCCCTGTTACCACTGGCTTCAGACCGTGAAGGGAGCCGGAGAATTCAAGTTTGCCGGGTCCACGGTCATACTGGGGGAAGCATCAGGTATTTTGCTGCCGCCGAATGAACCGCATGAATATGTGCGCGCCCAAGGAGAGTGGGAGACTCTTTACATTACATTTGGCGGTTCCCAGTGTCCGGCAATCTTGGAGTCGCTTAGTCTGGGTGAAGCGGCGTTCCATCAGTGGGAGCAGAGCAGTCCGTTCAACGATTACGGCCAGGAAGTGCTGGATTCAATCAGAAGTGATCAGGATTTATCGGGACTCGAAGCGTCAGCGGATATATACCGATTTCTGATTTTGCTCAAAAAACATGGCATGACGGGCAATCGTTCTTCCATCTCACATGCCGTGGAGAGACTCGCTCCGCTCATTGCATTCATGGAACAGCATTATGCGAATCCCGAGATTGGGCTCGAACATATGGCTGACCTCACGGGGATCTCATCCAGACATCTGAATACCTTGTTCAAGCAGTCCTTTGGCATGACAGCCTACAGTTATTTTATTTTGCTGCGCATTCGCAAAGCCAAGGAAATCATGACCGCAGAACATAGACCCACGATTAGGGAAACTGCAGTTAGGGTAGGGTTTCGAGATGCAAGCCATTTTGTTGCAACCTTTCGCAGGATTGAGGGGGTGACTCCTGAACAGTTCCGTAATTTGTACTAACATGTACCCAAATGATCAAAAAGTGATGCCAGGAAGGTATTGATGCCTTAGGGGCATTACCGTTATGATGGTATCGATTCCTGAGATTCGAAAACGTTTAAACGGACCCATGGTTCCGTTCTATTTGGAGAGGATGATTGAAGATGACAACAACGATACCTTTATGGGATCATGCTGCACCTTATGCAGCCCAGGGCCATGAAGACGAAATGCCACATTTGATTCCATTTATTCAGCCCGGTTCCGAGAGCGCTGTCATTGTGTGTCCAGGGGGCGGCTATGGATTTTTGGCTGATCACGAAGGTGCTCCAATAGCCGAATTGTTGAACCGTGCAGGCATTAGTGCGTTTGTCCTGAAATATCGGGTGGCGCCTCACCAGCATCCTGCACCGATAACAGATGGTCAGCGTGCCATACGTTATGTTCGTGCTCATGCTGAGCGGTATGGCATCAACCCTGCCAAGATTGCAGTACTTGGTTTCTCCGCAGGCGGACATCTTACTGCAACACTGGGAACGCTGTATGACGAGGGACAACCGGATCATGAGGATCCGATTGAACGTCAAAGTTCACGCCCGGACCGAGTCATTCTCTGTTATCCGGTCATTACGATGGAGTCCTATGGACATGCCGGTTCCCGTGAGAATTTGCTTGGATCTGACGCGACTGCCGAGCAGATTAAGGCTTTTAGCGCGGAGCAGCAGGTGAGAGCGGATGCTCCCGAAGCGTTCATCTGGCACACCAGCGCTGACCAGGCAGTGCCCGTAGAGAATAGCTTGCGTTACGCACTTGCATTGGGCGAGCATGGCATTCCCTATGATTTGCACGTTTTTGAGAAAGGTTCACATGGTCTTGGATTGGCTGAGGACAACCATGCGATTCGGGTATGGTCGGATCTGTGTCTCACATGGCTCAAGAATCAAGGCTGGTAATCACTGAATGATAACAAGTTAACGGTCCTGACTAATCAATTATTCTTATATTAGCGCTTTAGAGCGAAGGAGAAAATGAAGATGAAATTGCAGAAAAATGACAAGCTTCTGTTTATCGGCGATTCGATTACGGATTGTGGTCGGCAGCATCCTGTAGGCGAAGGCAGTTCAGGTCTGGGCCATGGTTACGTAGCGCAAGTCTATGCGCTCTTGCGCTCCATCTATCCGGAATTGATGTTGCGTGTCCAGAATGTGGGTAATGGTGGAAATACGATTCGTGATCTGAAACAGCGCTGGGATCGTGATGTGCTGGACCTTAAACCGGACTGGCTGACGATCATGATCGGTATTAACGATGTATGGCGTCAGTTCGACAACCCATTATCAACAGAATCACATGTGTTTCTTGAAGAATACGAATCGACATTGCGTGAACTGGTGGCTTCGGTTCGTCCCAACCTGAAAGGTCTGGTACTGATGACTCCTTATTATCTTGAGGCCAATCCGGAAGACCCGATGCGGGCAACGATGGATATCTACGGAGAAGCGGTACGCAGGGTAGCCAGTGAGTATGATGCGGTGTATGTGGATACACAGGCTGCATTTGCTCCATTTTGGGATCATTTCTATACGTCTGTGTTGACTTATGACCGGGTACATCCGGATGCAACGGGCCATATGGTACTGTCCAAAGCATTCTTGGATGCCATCGGATTCGAATGGTCAGGCGGCGTCAAATCTGAATAAGGACGTGATGGCATGAGCGACGTAACTGTAGCAGTACAAACCCCGGCATTATTGGGGGAAGGTCCAAGCTGGGATGCGGAGAACAATCGATTATTGTGGGTAGATATTGAAAGTTTTAAGGTGCATGTGTATGATCCGGCTACAGGGCAGGATCAGGCTTATGATGTCGGTGAACATGTCGGGGCTGTTGTTCCCTATCGTGGTGACGAAGTTTTGGTTGCTTTACGCAGTGGATTCCATACGTATCACTTGCATACGGGTGAGCTGCAAGCCATTGAGAACCCCGAACAAGATAAGGATACCAATCGTTTTAATGATGGAAAATGTGATGCGAAGGGCCGCTTCTGGGCAGGCACGATGAGCATGAATAATGAAAGCAAAGCCGGATCGTTGTATTGTTTGGAGCAAGGGCAGCCCGTTCGCACAATGGTACAAGGTGTGTCTACATCCAATGGCCTGGGCTGGAGTCCGGATCGGCAGAACATGTATTACATTGATACCCCGACACGTTCTATTGACCGGTTTGATTTTGATCTGACGGCAGGTACGATACAGAATCGGACAAGTATCATTCACATACCGGAGGAATTCGGTTTTCCGGATGGGATGACGGTTGATGGTGAGGGCATGCTGTGGGTTGCGCACTGGGGCGGAGGAAGAGTCACTCGCTGGAATCCTGATACATCAGAACTGTTGCAACAGATCGAGGTGCCGGCAGATCAGGTAACATCCTGCTGTTTTGGGGGACCGGATCTCGAAGAGTTATACATTACAACAGCACGTATAGGGATTAAGGAAGAACGTCTGAAAGAGACACCGGATGCGGGCTCACTTTTTGTCATCAGACCGGGGGTTAAAGGGCAGGAGACTCACGCTTATGGTAGCCAGCAATAAACAGGTGCCAGTCATGCAGTGAACCTTAGTGAACCTCTGCCTGGTTTGCCAGGTAAGAAACGATTTCATTTTTTACTCTTATATAAAATGTCAAAAGGTGCTGTTCTAACAGCATCTTTTTTTGTTGATTTAGATTATCGTCTGTATAGAACAAAAATAAAACGACTTTTCATTGAAGTAACGGACCGAACACTTCCATTTTGTGGTATTATTTGGATTGAAGATAAAGCTCTACGGAGGACGCATTAAATATGTAGGAAAGGGTGTAATTATGAAATTAAATCATCTGAACCTAACAGTTACTGATGTTCCAGCTGCTCGCGAGTTTTTAGAGACTTATTTTGGTATGAAATGTGAAGGTACGAGAGGAAACGCATTTGCAGTTATGTTTGATGATGAAGGCTTTATTCTCACTCTAATGAAGGGTAAAAACGTACTCTATCCAGTGACTTTTCATATCGGATTTCCCCAACCGACCGAACAAGAGGTTGACAGAATATATAGTCTTTTGAAAGACAATGGCTTTGAAGTAGACGCACCTAAACATGCACACGGTTATACTTTTTATGTTGAAGCCCCTGGTGGATTTACTGTTGAAGTCTTGTGTTAATCTATATCCCATTGAAGTCGCTATTTTAGCGGCTTTTTTTGTTGTATAAACAAGTTTAAACACTGAAAATATTTTACAAAAATCGGAATTTCGACAGAGGGGTTTGGAGATTGCCAGCGAATGTTATTTATTGAAAGTATTATCCAGATAACCACGAATCAAGAACAATTATGTAAGCGCTTAACAATGTGGCTGAAAGGGGGTGAGGCTTCTTGTATCAAGGGATGCATTGATTCGTCTGGCACGCCATCATCAGCACGATGAGACAGCGGGGATAGACCGAAATGCAGTAACGAAGTAGAAGAGGAGGATAAGTTGATATGAGAACGTTTATGGGTAAATTGCGAATGATGAGCCTGACGGTTGCCGTAGTAACCGCTTCGCTGGGAGGACTTGCTGGAACGACACTGGCGGCACCAAGTGAAGCCTATGAGTGGAAAAATGTGGTGACGGGTGCAGGAGGCGGGTTTGTACCGGGCATTATTTTCAACGAGTCGGAAAAGGATCTGATCTATGCCCGTACGGATATCGGGGGAGCCTATCGCTGGAATGCGGCTGACGAGAGGTGGATACCCTTAACAGATTTTGTTGGCTGGGATGACTGGAACAAGAATGGTGTGGATGCACTGGCTACGGACCCGGTTGATCCCGATCGGGTGTATATGGCAGTTGGGACGTATACGAATTCGTGGGACCAAAATAATGGCTCCATCTTGCGCTCTACGGACCGGGGAGATACATGGCAAACCACAACACTTCCATTCAAAGTGGGTGGCAACATGCCGGGACGTTCAATGGGAGAACGCCTGACCGTGGACCCAAATGATAACAGTATCCTGTATTTCGGTGCACGAAGTGGTCATGGGTTATGGAAAAGTACAGATTACGGTGTGACCTGGACCGAAGTCACAAGCTTCCCGAATCCGGGAAATTATGTGCAAGATCCTTCGAATGAATATACCAGTGACATCGTAGGTCTGGCATGGATTACGTTTGACAAAACAACAGGTTCGGCAGGGCAAGCAACCCAGACAATCTATGTGGGTGTTGCGGATAAAGCTCAAAGCGTGTATCGCAGCACAAATGGCGGCCTGACCTGGTCAGCAGTTGCTGGTCAACCTACAGGTTATATTCCGCATCATGGTGTGTTTGATTCAGACGGAAGCCTCTATATTACGTACAGCGATGGTGTTGGACCGTATGATGGGGAAAAAGGTGACGTGTGGAAACTGAATACATCGACAGGTGTCTGGAGCAACATCAGCCCTGTTCCAAGCAGCAGCACGGATAATTATTTTGGATATGGCGGATTGGCTGTTGATGCACAGAATCCCGGTACATTGATGGTCGCTACATTGAATTCCTGGTGGCCGGATGCCACCTTGTTCCGCAGTACAGATGGCGGAGCAACGTGGACACGCATATGGGAATTTGAAGGATATCCGAACCGGAAGTTGCGTTATACACAGGATATTTCGGCAGCGCCATGGCTCACATTTGGCACCAATCCTGCCCCACCCGAAACAACCCCAAAATTGGGCTGGATGATCGGTGATCTGGAGATTGATCCGTTTGATTCGGATCGCATGATGTATGGAACAGGTGCTACGATCTATGGAACGAAGAACCTGACAGACTGGGATGATGACGAAAAAATCAATATTTCAGTGATGGCGAAAGGGGTTGAGGAGATTGCCGTACTGGATCTGATCAGCCCGCCAAGTGGTGCACATTTGATAAGCGGAGTGGGGGATGTCTCCGGATTCCGTCATAACAATCTGGACCAGGCGCCAGCTACCATATTTACGAGCCCGAACTATTCTTCCACAGAAAGTCTGGATTTTGCAGAGTTAAGTCCAAATACGATGGTTCGCGTAGGTAAAGCAGATTATGCTGCTGATCCAAATGCAAAATCCATTGGTTTGTCCAGTGACGGAGGTACTACGTGGTATAAGGCCAATGCAGAACCTGCTGGCACAACCGGAGGAGGGACCGTAGCCATCTCTGCGAATGGTAACCGACTCGTATGGAACACATCAGATAAAGGTGTACATTATTCGACTGGCGGCAATTCATGGACGGCAAGCACGGGGATACCTGCACAGGCAAAAGTGATTTCGGATCGTGTCAATCCAAACAAATTTTATGGATTTGCAGCCGGTAAAATCTATGTGAGTGTGAATGGTGGTGCTACTTTCACGGCCTCACCTGCGACCGGACTTCCGATGGAAGGAAATGCCGATCTGGATGCCGTTCCAGGCGTTGAAGGCGAACTCTGGTTTGCTGGTGGTAGTGAGGAAGAAGGTCCTTACGGATTATGGCATTCCACGGATTCAGGAGCGACATTCACGAAGCTTGCCAATGTAGAGGAAGCAGACAGTATCGGATTTGGTAAAGCGGCCCCTGGGCAAAACGTTGTTGCGTTATACACGGTTGCACAGATCGATGGAACACGTGGATTCTTCCGCTCCGATGACGGTGGGGCTAATTGGGTTCGTATCAATGATGATCAGCATCAGTATGCTCGTGTAACCACTATTACGGGTGATCCGCGTTTGTATGGAAGAGTATATCTCGGAACAAATGGCCGCGGAATTTTATATGCTGACCGTGTTGGAGGTAACAATGGCGGTGGAGACGGCGGGGGTACACCGGTGACCAACTCTGTGATTACACCGGTTACAGCCGAATTTGATCGCAAAGCAGGCAATCAGGTTAATATTCCAGTCACGTTAACGCTGAACGGCAATACACTTGTCTCCATTCGCAACGGGAATGCAACGCTGGTTTCAGGTACAGATTACACGTTGACAGGCAATGAGGTCGTATTAAGTAAAAACTACCTGGCTTCACTGCCAAATGGCGCAGCGGCGCTAACCTTTCAATTCAGCGCAGGCGCTCATGCGACCTTGAATCTGCTCATTAAAGACACGACAGCTGCACCTGTTGGAACCATACGCATTGAGATGTTTAACAGCAACACTTCAGCGACGGGCAGCTCGATTAGTCCCAAATTCAAACTGACAAATACGGGTATTACAGCTTTGAATCTGTCTGATGTGAAAATCAGATACTATTATACGATAAACGGTGAACAGCCTCAGAACTTCTTCGCTGACTGGGCGACTGCTGGCAGTTCGAATGTAACAGGCATGTTCAGTGCACTCAATCCAGTTCGGACAGGTGCTGACCACGTGCTTGAGATTGGATTCACAGCTTCCGCTGGAACTCTGAATGCAGGACAAAGCACGGAAATCCATACGCGCATCTCCAAGAACAATTGGACCAACTATACGCAAACAGATGATTATTCTTTTGCAGGTAGTCAGACTTCCTATACGGACTGGTCCAAAGTCACCGGTTATATCGCGGGAAGTCTCCAATGGGGAATTGAACCATAAGTGAGTGATTTAACGAAATAGGATTGAAATAGGGGTCCTGATTCGCCAAATGATCAAATGGCGAGTCGGGGCTTCTTATTTTGTCGAAATATAGTGTAAACTATAGATAGTTACCATTGCTTAAAGGATCATTTTAAGATATAAAAAGATGTACAATCAATTTAAAATTAATGTAACCGCTAACACTGGAAAGTGTTTATAACCGATATATAATAGTTGGTATAGCCTGTACAGATATAGAGGAAAGATTAGACAAGGGGGTCGCGATCATGAACCGGTTGTGCAAGGTGCTGATTGTTGACGATGAGTTTCTGGTAAGACAGGGCATAAAGCACCATATGAACTGGGAAGCGGAAGGATTTATCATTGTGGGTGAAGCTTCCAACGGTGAAGAAGGATTACAGCAGGTGAACCTGTTAAAACCGGATATTGTGATCACCGATATTGTCATGCCTGTCATGGATGGCGAAACGTTTGTCCGTACACTAAAAGCCAGTAATCCGCAGATTGAAGTTATTGTACTTAGCAGCTTCAGTGAATTCGAGTATGTACGTTCAACGCTTCAGCACGGGGCAGCCGATTATATACTGAAACCCAAGCTGGATACAAATGAATTATTGCAAGTCCTTCAACGCACAGCGGGTAAAATTCCGGAGCTACAGTTCGAGCCGTCGCACGATGGCTGGAGACTTGGGCAACTGATGGAGAAGATGCTGTCCGGATTTACACTGGATGAAGATAGCGAAATGCCGATGATTCGAGATACCTTTCCGTATGAATCCTTTCGCTTGCTTGTGTATAAACCCGTGGGTGCTGTGGGAAATCCACTGAAGATGGATCAGGAACAGATTGAATCCAAGCTCAGGAGCGATCTGCCTGAAGTAGAATGTGCAATGGTTCCCGCAGAGGGTACATTACCTGTAATGCTTCTTAATGTCGATCCTGCGAGAGATGAATGGATGCTTGAACGGATCAGACAGTTGGCCAGTGAAAATGCAGCAGGAGAAGGCAGTCCTGGTTGGGTGCTTAGTGAAAGCTTTACTTCATTTGAACAGATGGGTGTTGTTTACCGGGAACATCTGATTAAGCTGATTGAATATCGCTTCTATTATAAGGATCGACCAATCCTGGTGTATGGTGAACTGCCTCCAATGCATCCCGCAGGTTACCAGTTTAATGTGAATATGTTTTTGCAGCATGTGAAGCGTAACCGGGTCGAAGCGGCAAGGGAGTATTTACAGGATCATGCAAAAACACTTGGACGGGATTATATTGCCGATGTGTTTGAGATCAAATCATTTCTCGGTAACTTGATCTTCAACGTGACCATTACCCTCGCGGATATGGATGTCCAGTCCGCCGGGCTGGAAGAGAGCAAATATACGTATTTTAAAAATGTGGACGGGGCTTCAAGTCTGGACGAAGTCATGACTGTGCTTGACCAATTCATGACCGAAGTTCAGGAGTGCACCGTTGGTGCGGGTGGAAAACGAAGTGATCCCAACATGAAGATGCTGCTGGATTACATGCATGAGCACTTTGATCAGCCTCTAGGGCTTGCTGAAGTAGCCAAGCATTTTCATTTTAATCCATCGTATTTATCCAGTTATTTCTCATCTCACAAAAAAGAAGGATTTAATGAATACTTAAATAAAATTCGGATAGAAAAAGCCGAGGAACTGCTCCGATCCGATGATGTAACGATCTCTGAGATTAGCAGTATGGTAGGCTATTCCGATCATAGTTACTTTTGCAAAGTGTTCAAAAAATTCACTGGATTATCACCAAGCCGATACCGGCGCAAATTCTGGGCATAAAGTCAGAAGGATAAGATCATGAAGAAATGGATGAACCAATTATCTCGTCTCGGATTGTTTCCCAAGTTGTTTTTGGTTATGGTGGTCAGTATTGTCCTCGTTTCTGTACTCATCTTATGGACGACCATTCACATGTCAACCAATCTGTTTACTGAGACGTTCAGTATCACAAACTCTAAGGTGCTTAATCAGATCAAGACAAATTTTGAATCCTTTAATGAGGCCATTGCTGCCGTATCGAATAATGTGACGCAGAGTGGATCGATCCGAGGATTCCTGTCCGAAGGAGATGCCGATTCCCTCACGATGGCCAAATCCTTCTATAATATGAGGGAAACGATGGATCGAATTCAATCCATAACCGAATCCTACGAAGTAGGGATAACAATTATCGGGATTAATGGACGGAGCTATTCCACGAATCGTGCTCACCTTCAGTTGTCCGTGGATGAATTGAAGCAAGAGCCAATTACGATGGAAGCAGCTGAGACGCCCAGTCGTCTTATCTTTGATGATTACCAAAACGAGGCAACGATCGGGAGTCAGCAGATGATCTCTGCGACGAAAGCGTTGACGGACCGAACACGCAGCCGAATATACGGTACGCTCTATGTCACGATGAGAGAAGACATATTCCGGCAATTTTACAGCAGCTTTACAAGTCGTGGCAATGATGTGGTCATTATGAATGAAAAAGGTGAGATTGTATCATCGAATCGTGAAGACTGGATCGGAACAACTCAGCTGGATTTGCTATCGTATGCCCGGGATATGAACAACAACTCTCCGAGAAGTATTAATGCTCGTGTGATGGATCAGGATAGCGTTGTGCTATCCGAGTATCTACCGTTCTATCGGTTTTATATTGTCAATGTAGTGGATAAGGACCTGGCGATGGGTCAACTTATCGACATGAAGACGGTTGCCCTGATCTGTGCAGCTATCGTTGTGGGGGCACTCATCCTTGTGTTTCTCATCACCAGCCAGATTACCAAGTCACTGCGCAGACTTGTGAAGCAGATGTCCAACATTACAAAAAGTGATCTGGACAACTACATTCCGGTGAGTGGAAGCTACGAGAGCAGGCAGCTTGGTCATGCTTACAATTACATGCTTGATGAACTGCATGATTATGTGGATCAATTAGTACAGACACAGCATGAACAACGCAACGCAGAGCTTGCGGCATTACAGAGTCAGATTAATCCTCACTTCTTGTACAATACACTTGCATCTGTCAAAGTTCTGGTGCAACAAGGCAACAAAGACAGGGCTGCGGAGACCATTAACGCATTAATTGGATTGCTGCAAAATACGATCAGTGATGTGAGTCAGACGGTTACAGTGGAGCAAGAAGTCGAGAACTTGAAAAATTATGTCTTCATTAATCACGTCAGATATGGTGGCCGGATTAAAGCAGCTTTCTACGTTGCTCCGGATTGTACACACTATCATGTACCCAAACTGGTGATCCAGCCGTTTATCGAGAATGCATTTTTCCATGGATTTATCAAGAAAGAAACGGGTACGATTCATGTCATGGTTTCCAGAGCGGGAGAATCACTCATCTGTGAGATTATGGACAATGGTGATGGAATTGAAGGGCTTGTCATGGGAGAAACATTGCCCAATCCAAAGAACAATCGTCAACTATTCAGTGGTATCGGTATTCGCAACGTACATGACCGTATTGAGTTATTATATGGTTCACCTTACGGTGTCACGATTATGAGCAATGTCGGTGAAGGGACGAGAGTAACGGTTACATTGCCTTTAATCACGAGTTGAATTGAAACCCGATTCGATTGAATACACTAAAATCGAGATCCCTCGCTTCTGTTTTCTACAGAGCGGGGGATTTTCACGTGTCAGAGGTAAAGCGGGTGAAATCATTTTTGTACTATTTCAAGATCAAGAAATTACAAAATCAAAAGAAATTACAAAATACTAAATTTAATGCAAACGGTTTCTGTAAAGGTTTTCATTGTGGCAATAAGATGACAAATCCGTACAAAATTATTACTAACGAATGGAGATATGGGAATGATAAGATGAATACATCGAAAGCAACCGCTTTCAGAAAACGTAAACAAATTACACACAAAGAGGTCGAAGGGGAGTTGAATGTTTTGAAAAAAATGTGGGTATTGATGCTCGTTACAGTACTGCTGTTGTCCGCATGTTCATCCGGTGGCGGAGGTAATTCCGCTAGTGGTGGTGGCGAAAAAACAAACGAAATTACGGTCTGGGCTTGGGACAAAGCTTTTAACGTAGCTGCAATGGAAACAGCAAAAGAAGCATATCAAAAAGCAAATCCTGATGTGAAAATTAACATCATTGAATACGCTCAAGCTGATATCATTCAGAAACTGAACACAGGTCTTAACTCCGGAACTGCCAGCGGTCTTCCAAACGTAGTTCTGATTGAAGACTATCGTTCACAAAGCTTCCTGAATGCATATCCTGATGCGTTCAAAGATCTGTCTTCCAGTATCACGGCTTCCGATTTTGCAGATTACAAACTCGGACCAACAGCGTTTGATGGCAAACAATACGGAGTACCATTTGACTCCGGCGTTGCTGGTTTGTACTACAGAACAGACCTGCTGGAGCAAGCTGGCTACAAAGCAGCTGACCTGCAAGACATCACTTGGGATGACTACATCCAAATTGGTAAAGACGTAAAAGCTAAAACAGGTAAAGAGCTTCTTTCTCTTGACCCGAATGACCTTGGTTTGATTCGTATGATGATCCAAACTGCAGGTAAATGGTATTCCGCAGAAGATGGTAAAACACCTGACATTGCTAATAATGCTGCTCTGAAAGAAGCGTTTATTACTTACAAAGCAATGATGGATGCCAACATTGTTAAATTGCACTCTGACTGGAGTCAATTCGTTGCCAACGCCAATAACGGTAGCGTAGCAACAATTCCTACAGGTAACTGGTTCTCACCATCTGTACGTCAAGAAGCTTCCCAATCCGGTAAATGGGCTGTAGCTCCAATGCCGAAAATGGCTGGTCAACCAAACTCTGTTCACGCATCCAACTTGGGTGGTAGCTCTTGGTATGTTATGAACAACGTTCCTGGTGCAGATCAAGCAGCTGATTTTGTAGCAAAAACATTTGGTTCTGACAAACAATTGTATCAAGATCTGTTGAACAACATCGGCGCAATTGGTACGTACAAACCAGCAGTTGATGGTGACGCGTATGCCAAAGCAGACGAGTACTTCGGCGGACAAAAAATCTTCACAGACTTTGCGAATTGGACGAAAGAAATTCCAAGCGTAAACTATGGTATCAACACATATGCCATTGAAGATATTCTGGTAGTAGAAATGCAAGCATTCCTGAACGGTAAATCAATCGATGACGTTCTGGCTGATGCACAAAAACAAGCTGAAGCACAATTAAACTAAGATACCCAAGGTAACTTATAGAACCCTAGGAAACATCGGAGCCGTCTCCCATGTCCGGCGCAAGTCGAACCGGATATGGCGAGAGGCTCCGTGGGTTCTACCCATGTTCCATGGAGAGAGAGGAGCCATACTGTGAAAGCCATGAATACAGGAGACAGTCTCCAAAAGAAAAATAATTTGACTGGATGGGCTTTTGTTTTGCTGGCTGTTGTCGGGATTGTTGCATTTTACTTCTACCCGATGATCCAAGCGCTGCTCTTATCGTTCAAGTCTGGTGTAGGAGCCAATCTTGAATTTTCGGGCCTTTCTAACTACAAAAGATTGTTAGTTGATACAACGTTCCGTACAGCATTATCGAATACATTTATCTACTTGATCATTCAAGTGCCTGTAATGATTATTCTCGGTTTGTTTATTTCCGTATTGCTGAATGACAGCACACTACGCTTCCGGAGCTTCTTCCGTACAGCGATTTTCTTGCCTTGTGTAACTTCATTGGTAGCGTACTCTGTTGTATTCAAATATTTGTTTGCACCAGATGGAATGGTGAATCAATTCCTTATGGGCTTGCACATTATTGGCGATCCAATTCAATGGATCACAGACCCGTTCTGGGCTAAAATTACGATCATAATCGCCGTTACTTGGCGTTGGACCGGATATAACATGATTTTCTATCTGTCATCCCTGCAAAACATCGATCAATCGATCTATGAAGCTGCAAGAATTGACGGAGCGAATGCTTTTACACAATTCTTCAAAATCACAGTACCTTTGCTTAAACCGATTATCCTCTTCACATCGATCACATCAACGATTGGTACATTACAAATCTTCGATGAGATCATGAATATTACCAAAGGTGGTCCAGGTAATGCGACCATGTCGATTTCACAATACATCTACAACCTTTCGTTCAAATATTCACCGGACTTCGGTTATGCAGCAACAGTGTCGTATTCCATCGTAATCTTGATTATTGTATTGTCCATCATCCAGTTTAAAGTGGCAGGTGATAATAAAAATGGCTAAAGCTAAAGCAAAACGGATTTTCACGTATGTGTTTCTATCCATCGTCGCCTTTGTATCCATTTTCCCTTTCTTCTGGATGCTGGTCAGTTCAACAAATGCATCAGTCGATGTCACCAAGGGTAGACTGCTGCCAGGTTCAGCTTTCATTGATAACTTCAACAAACTGATTGATTCGACAAATCTGGTACAGGCTCTCGGAAACTCGGCGATTATCTCTGTAATCTCCACTGTCTTGGCACTGTTTATTGGTTCCATGGCAGGTTATGGCTTCGAGGTATATCGCACGAAGTCCCGTGATGTCGTGTTTAATATCCTGTTGTTGTCCATGATGATCCCGTTTGCAGCGATTATGGTACCATTGTATCGTATGTTCGCAACAATCTCGGGAGTTGCACCGGTTATCGGAATCAACACGATGGCAGCAGTGATCCTGCCAACCATCGCAACAGCGTTCCTGATCTTTTTCTTCCGTCAGAACACCAAAATGTTCCCGAAAGACTTGCTGGAAGCTGGACGTATTGATGGTTTGAGTGAACTCGGCATCTTCTTGAAGATCTATATGCCAACCATGAAAACAACATATGCAGCGGCAGCAATCATTACATTCATGAGTAGCTGGAACAACTATCTGTGGCCACTCATTGTATTGCAAACACCTGACCAACAAACGATTCCGCTATTGATCTCAAATCTGGGTGCTGGTTATTCTCCAGATTACGGAGTAATCATGACAGCAATCGTTATTGCAACACTGCCTACAGCAATCGTTTTCTTCATCATGCAGAAACATTTTGTTGCAGGTATGGTAGGTTCCGTGAAGTAGTGAAAACAGCATAATCCGTGCAAATGACGGGTGCAGGAAAGAAGAGAGGGCGCTGTTATGGCGTACCTCTGTCTTTTTTGTGTATGTAAAGCAAAAGGAAATCCAGAGTAAACCTTGAATAAGTCAAACTATAACGTTTTAAAGGGAGAGAGAGCCGATGAAAGCAACAAAGGCAGATATCAACTGGTTGGGGGACGTAAGTGTATTTGAGGTGAACCGTCTGCATGCTTATTCTGATCACCGTTATTACCAAACAATGGAAGAGGCAGTGGGTTCAGGCGCGATGTCCATGCGTTATGATCTGAATGGTACGTGGAAATTTAACTATGCAATTCGTCCAGACAGCCGTTCTGAGTTTTTCTATACATCCGATTTTTCCAGTGAAGGCTGGGATGATATTGAAGTTCCGGGGCACATCCAGCTACAAGGATACGGACAGATTCAATATGTAAATACACAATATCCTTGGGATGGCCTGAACGAAATTCGTCCGCCGGCATTGCCGCAGGATAAAAATCCGGTTGGAAGTTACATTCGCACATTCCACCTCCCTACAGGTTGGGAGTCGAATCCGGTATATATTTCTTTCCAAGGTGTAGAGTCTGCATTCTATGTATGGCTTAACGGACAATTCGTAGGATACGGGGAAGACAGCTTTACGCCATCTGATTTTGACCTGACGCCATTCCTACAGGATGGAGAGAACAAGCTCGCAGTTGAGGTGTATCAACGCAGCACAGGCAGCTGGCTGGAAGACCAGGATTTCTGGCGTTTCTCCGGTATTTTCAGAGATGTGTATCTGTATACGGTCCCGGCTGCACACGTACGTGATGTTCATGTGCGCACAGATCTGGACAAGTCCTATACGAACGGTACATTGCAACTAGATTTGAAACTGGAAGGAAAAGCGGTTGCTGGAGCACGTATAGAGGCTGAACTTCGTGATCGTGAAGGTAATACCGTTAAAACGTTTGAATCCAAGGTTAACGATGGACAAGTAAGTCTTCGTGAAGATATTGGTACAGTGAATCTGTGGAGCGCAGAGATTCCATACTTGTATCGCCTTTATATTCGAGTATATGATGCTGCGGGTACACTGGTTGAGGTTGTTCCTCAAGCCGTTGGTTTCCGTACATTTGAAATGATTGATAAAGTGATGCACATCAACGGTAAACGTATCGTATTCAAAGGTGTGAATCGCCATGAGTTCAACCCGCGTCGTGGACGTGCAGTTACGAAGGAAGATATGCTGTGGGATGTTCGTACGATCAAACAGAATAATATGAATGCTGTACGTACGTCACACTATCCAAACCAAAGTCTCTGGTATGAGCTGTGTGATGAATATGGATTGTATGTTATTGACGAGATGAACCTGGAGACACACGGATCTTGGCAGAAACTTGGTGCCGTTGAGCCTTCATGGGTTATTCCAGGTGACAAACCGGAATGGCATGATATCGTTATGGACCGCGCTGTATCCATGGTGGAGCGTGACAAAAACCATCCGTCCATTCTGATCTGGTCTTGTGGTAATGAATCACACGGTGGTGAAGTCATCTACAAAGTATCCCAATACTTCAAATCGGCTGATCCAACACGTCTAGTACATTACGAAGGTGTATTCCATGATCGCCGTTTCGATGAAACAAGTGATATGGAGACTCGCATGTATGCCAAACCGGCGGACATTGAGGAATTCCTGAATGCAAACCCGACGAAACCTTATATTAGCTGTGAGTACATGCATGCCATGGGTAACTCTATTGGCGGTATGCACAAATATACGGAGTTGGAAGACAAATATCCGATGTATCAAGGTGGATTCATCTGGGATTACATCGACCAATCCATTTATAAAAAAGATCGTTACGGCAAAGAGTTCCTCGCTTATGGCGGAGATTTTGGTGATCGTCCATCAGACTATTCGTTCTGTGGCAACGGTATCGTCCATGCTGACCGTAAAGTAACTGCGAAAATGCAGGAGGTTAAATTCCTGTATCAAAACATCAAGCTATTCCCGGATCGTGAAGGCGTTAAAATCGTGAACGGTAATCTGTTCGCAGATACATCTGCGCTGGAACTGGTATACAGCCTGGAGCGCGAGGGGCATGAAGTACTGCGTGGAACATTGGAAGTGAACGTGGATGCACAAAGCGAGACGGTTGTGAAACTTCCGCTGGGTGCAGATGCTCTGACGGGTGGCGAGTATGCTGTGAACACTGCACTTGTGTTGAAAGCTGCTACACTGTGGGCTGACAAAGGCGAAGAAGTGGCATTTGGACAGTTTATTTTCACACAGGACCAGGTAAATGATGCAGTTGAAGTCGACTTGAACCTTGTAAGTGATGTACAGGTGGTTGAAGGTGACGTTAACATTGGTGTTCGTGCTGGCAAGACACATGCGCTGTTCTCCAAACAGTTTGGGACACTGGTTTCCCTGAAATTGTCCGGTCGTGAGACGATTGCTGTACCACCTGCACCTCTCTTCTGGCGTGCAATGACGGATAATGACAAAGGTATGGCGATGGGCTTCGAACTGGGTGCCTGGTATGCAGCGAGCCTGATGCCACGTTCTGTAGAGTGGAAAGCGGAACAGAAACCGGATCAATACCGGATCGAGTTCACGTACAAGCTCAACATTTCGGAGGATGTACAAGTGAAAGTGGTATATACCGTTCATGCAGATGGAAGCGTACGTGTGCATAATACGTACAAAGGTACAGCTGGATTGCCAAACCTGCCAATTCATGCATTGTCCTTCAGAACATCACCTGACTTCGAAAACGTGGAATGGCTCGCGATGGGACCCGAAGAAAATTATGCAGACCGCGCATTTGGCGCACGTCTGGGTATCCATGGCAGCAAGGTAGTTGATACCATGGCTCCATATCTGGTACCACAGGAATCAGGCAACCGTACGGGCGTACGTTGGGCCAAATTGACAGACAACGCGGGACGTGGCTTCAAAATTGAAGCATCCGGAACTCCAGTCGAGCTGAATGTCTCACCATATACAGCATTTGAGCTGGAGAACGCACAGCATGCGTACGAATTACCTCCTGTGCACTATACGGTCGTGACTGTAGCAGGTAAACAAATGGGTGTTGGCGGTGATGATAGCTGGGGTGCTCCAGTTCATCCGGAATACCTGATCCCTTCAGACGGCGAACTGACATTTGAATTTGTCATTCGAGCACTGTAAGTAAAAGAATCGTACAGAATAAAGAATGTATACTATAAAGAACAGAGGTCTTCGCTCATCGGAGGCCTCTGTTTTGTTATGTCAACGAACAGCTTGAGAGGCATTGTATGAAACCGTTCTCTCTCCAACCTCGTAATGTACGAGACAGGAAACATAAGAGGGGGTTCAAGATGAGTAAAAAAGCAAAGACAGGTATATGGGTGACGGTGTTGGTCTTCTTGGGTATCATTGTTGGATGTTTCATATGGTATTTCAATACCGCTTCAGGTGAACGTGCACTCAAAACGATGAGGTCCAATAACTCGGGTGGGCTGGAGAGGGTTGTTAAAGTGTACAGCAATAATGGTGAATTGATTCAGACCTATGATGGCAAAATTGACGTGGAAGATACGGAATACGGCAATAAAGTATTATTTGATCTCAATGGGAAACGTGTTGTGATCTATAATGCAACGATTGTTGTTGAAGAGAAGTAAAGCGTAAATTGCCAGTCTTGACCAAGCGCTGGTTTGGAATTTGGAATGACACCTTATCTCTTATATGGTAAAATTAAGGGGAATATATAAGGGTCGGGTGAGATTTTTATGGTGGATATGTACCTCATAATCCTAGTTGCTATCTTGGGAATGACTCTGTTTTATAGCTTGATCGCTTATTTCTTGATTCGTTTCATTTCCAAAAAAGCTTTCAAGCTGACGTTAACCAAATATGAAATGATGGAGATTATAACCTGGCTCGCAGTGTTGTTTATTACCTTCATGATGATTAAGACGGGTTCGATAAATCTTCTCTTGCCGGTTGTTTTACTTATCATTCCATTGATCAATTTGCGGATTTCCAATCGGAAACATAGAGAGATGAATTAGTATAGCTTGCTAAGTTGGGTAATGCACAAGAAGGTTGAAGATAGAAAAGGTTGACGGAGATAACAATCACTAGTCAACCTTTTTTATTTTGTATTAATTTCAATTATATACGGTGATAACGAACAAGGGGGGAGTTTAATGATGATCCTGGGCAAATCAACGGATACTTCAGGATTAACGCAGGTTGCCAATCTATCGGATGAGTTGCAGCCTGTTTTTGATCAAGCAGAAAGCAAATATCAAATAGTTGATATTGAACTATTCTTTGTTTTCAGGTGTCTCCCTGAGGAATACGAGAGAAGATCCACGGTCAGGCATGTGAAGAAGGAGAATGTTATATATTTCGATCTGGTGGTTAGCGAGGATCGGTATAAGACATTAAGCAAAAGCAAACAACGGTATGCGTTAAGCCATGAGTTTTATGCTTTTTTGAGTGAAAAGATCCAGAAATACAAGATTGAACATTTAAAAGTGAATGAGTTTATCGCAGATATGGGCATGTGGCTGAGGGAGATCGGATGGTTGCAGACCAAAGATGAAGCCGAAATAAGTGAATTTGAAGAAAAGTATAACTAACAAAATAAAGTGATATAAACAACAAAAATAGGCCCTCTTTCGAGGGCCTACTTTTCATGGGAGAGGAGAAACCGGACGAAGAGCTTATGGGGAAACGTAAGTCTTCTCCGCGGTTGTCTACGACACTTGTGATGTCGATAATTATAGAATCGCCCGATTGTTTCCTTTTTATACATATGCGTCAACAATTCGTCAACAATTTTCCAAGGGAAATGAAGACCGCACATTTTTCAAACTGAACCCGAGTGTGGTACGATAGTCGTATCAATAAACTTACATAGAGAAAAGGTGACTCGTCAAGTGAGAGTGGTATCTGGGAGTGCAAAAGGCAGGCCGCTGAAGGCTGTTCCTGGCACGGGTACGCGGCCGACCACCGACAAGGTGAAGGAAGCGTTATTTAGCATGGTTGGTCCTTATTTTGAGGGCGGCACAGCATTGGATCTGTTTGCAGGCAGTGGAGGTCTCGGTATTGAGGCGCTGAGCCGCGGCATGGACAAGGCTGTTTTTGTTGATTTGGAATCAAAAAGTATTGAAGTTATCCGCATGAATTTGAAGGCGACCAAGCTGGAAGACCAGGCGGCCGTATATCGTAATGATGCAGGTCGGGCATTGAAGGCACTCGCCAAGCGAGGCACAACGTTTGATCTGGTATTTCTCGACCCGCCATATCGCATGAAGAACGGGCACGAGTTGATGTTAACCATGCACGAACTGGAACTTCTGGAACCCGAAGCAACCATCGTGCTTGAATATGAATCCAAACATGATTACCCTGAGCAATTCGGCCCGTTTGAACAAACGCGCAAGGCTTTGTATGGGGAGACGGCAGTATCCATCTATTATTATGCGCCAGAAGTAGTTGAAGATGGAGAATCCATTACACCGGAAGAGGAGGCTCCTCATGACTGAAATGATACACCGACAGGAACGGATCGCCGTATATCCTGGAAGTTTTGATCCCGTAACGATGGGGCATCTGGATATTATCGCCAGAGCGTCAAAGCAATTTGATCGCGTCATTGTGGCTGTGTTGAACAATATGAGCAAAAATCCACTGTTTACGGTGGAGGAACGCAAAGAACTGATTACGGAAGTAACCCGCCATCTACCAAATGTGGAGGTAGACAGTTTCCGCGATCTGACGGCCAATTACGTCCGGCAAAAGGAAGCTCAGGTCATCGTTCGTGGTATACGCTCGGTAACTGATTTTGAATACGAGTTGCAATTGGCATCGACCAACAGCAAGTTGAATCCGGATGCGGAAACGATATTTATGATGACGAATCCGAAGTATTCCTATTTAAGTTCCAGCATCGTCAAAGAAATCGCTCATTATCATGGAGATGTTACAGATCTTGTCTCACCTGAAGTGGAAGCTGCGCTCCGTCAGAAAATCAGCGAGAAAACCGGCGGTTAAACCAGAAGGTAAGACCCGATAGACTAACCATGACTGCAAGAAGTAACGCAAGACCCATGCATGCAGCAGGGAAGACGCTCCAAACGGTGTTGATCGTGTATGTGTTACCAGGACTATGTATGAGTAGCCAACCAAATGGTGTTGAGAGGTCCTGCTCTGCATTCGTCTGTAATGTGGTCCAGACTTCTGTGCTATAACGGCTGAACGGCATCCATAGGAACAGACTGATGAAAAAGGCAATTAATCCATGAGTCAGACGAACTCCGGCAAAGTACAACATCGATTTGCTGCTTGGACCAGTTGTTCTCAGGACAGCAGAGACTTGCAGATGGGAGCATAATCCACCCCATCCCAGAACGGCTGCAAGTAGAGACATGAGCAGCGCGGGTGTAAGTGAAGTCTGGCTCAAATGATAGGTGCCCAGATGAAGCTCAAAGAAGGCTGGCCACAGCGCAGCAGAGGACCCGGGAGTCAGATAAAGGGAGACCAACCGGATAAATACGGCAAAACCGATCATGTATCCTCCAGTCATCATCAAGGTCTGTACAGCTTGGGATACGGTGTCACCGAGCAGTTTGCCAAATCCTCTTCCATCACGACTATGGGCTTCTCTGGCTGCAATCATCATATCAGACCATATACTGCGTCGTTTGAACGTTGCGTCGTGGGATGCAGATGAGCGACTTGTGGAACTTGCAGGCTGAGAATCAAGAGAGCTCTTATCTGCTTGTACGGCTGTCGAGCCAACCCTGTCTTTCTGGTTACCCGGTGCAGGCAGGAGACGTGTGGCAAGAATGGCAGCAATCCAGCCGCTGATCCAGTGGACCATGAGTAGAAAATATCCGGCTGCTGGCTGGTGGAGAAAAGCAGCACCAACGACCAGTATGATCATCATTGGATTGGCAAAATGAGATGCCGCCGCAAGGACAACCGCCTGCTTGGCGGTAATTTGTCTATCCTGAAATAAACGGGATACTGCATCTGCTCCTGCGGGGAATCCGCCGCACATGCCAACGGCAATTGCCAGACCTGCGTTGCCTGGAAGCCTAAACCAGCGTTGCATTAACGGTCCGAGCAAGGCGCCGATCGCGTGGGTGAATCCAAACGCAGTGAGCATTTGGGATAACATGAGGAACGGGAGCATGGCAGGGAAGATGATTTTCCACCATATATCCAGACCTTGAATAGAGGCGTCAAACGCTTCTTTGGGGGACGCAACTACCGCAATGACCAACATTAAAGCGCCGGTACTTAGGATTATCGTTCGTAACGGGCCAGAATCTCTAACCTCGCTCTGTAATGTCATCGTTTCACCTCATATCAGATAACGCCGATTTGGCATCTGAATCGTTATGGACGGCCGAATGACGCCCGAAGGGCGGTTCGGCCTTGACCGGACAGGCTATTGTATACAGCGGCCTATCCGGCCTGTACCATTGTATGCACAAGGACCAGAGTGTTAGACTTGAAAAAAATGATTAAACAAGATGAGCTGAGTATCTGCATTATAAGGAGCGTGAATCTAACCGACGAATGGAAGTATTCACAAGGTGGAATTACGATCGCTGATTAGTGTAGAGTTCAGCTTATATAGAGATACAAAGAACGGAGGCTCATGCGATGAATCGGATTCGGAAATCTGGCGGATTCAGAGCTTCGATCTTTGTGATCGTGGTGGCTCTGGTCGTCTATGTTGCCGTGTACATGCCAACGCCGTATATCATATATATGCCTGGCAGTGCAGACGAAGTAAAACCAATGGTAACCGTTAAGGGTGGAGACCAGGAAGAACGCGGTGTGTTCATGATGACGACCGTGTCGGCAACATATGCCAATGTGTTTTTGCTAGGAACCTCTCTGTTCAATAAAAATGCTCAAGTGGATAAAAAGGAAGACCGACTGCGCGGCAAAAGCGAAGCGGAATATTCTGCCGAACAGGTGTGGTTCATGAGTGACTCACAATCCTCCGCAATGGAGGCTGCATATGAGCAGGCTGGTGTGACTTATTCTATTGTACCTGAACATATCTTTGTATTTGGACTGTCCGAAGATCCAAAACCGGAAGGAGATATTGCTCCGGGAGATATCATTCTGGGAGTGAATGGAACAGCTACGCCGGATAATACGGTGCTTTCTGCCCAGTTAAAAGATAAAAAGGTCGGAGATACAGTCGAAATGCAACTGGAACGTGGTGGAGAGACCATTAGCCGGGACGTGAAACTGATTCAGGTAAAAGACAGTAAAACGGGTGAAACCCGCCCGGGACTCGGCGTTATGATCGGTGCGGTTCAGAAGGTGAAAGCTGAAGATCCGGACAAACAGATCTCCTTTACCGATACTCAGGTTGGTGGTCCGTCTGCCGGTTTGATGTTTACGTTGGAGATCTATAACCAGTTAACACCTGGAGATCTGACCAAGGGGCATCGAATTGCGGGTACAGGTACCATTACTAAAGACGGTGTGGTGGGTGCCATTGGTGGTGTAGTGCACAAGATTGTAGCCGCTGACCGGAAAGAAGCGGAGATCTTCTTTGTACCTAAGGATAACTATAAGGAAGCAGCAGCCAAGGCTGAACAGATCGGCACCAAAATGAAACTTGTGCCTGTAAGCACGGTAGATGATGCGCTGGCTTATTTGAAAACCCTGTCCGTGAAATCATAGATTATAATCGGGCGGGAAGAGATGGAGCCAACGTTGAACCGGATGGATAAAGAACGGATGAAATCGGAATAACTGATTACAGTGGAATGAAGTGTGATCAAGAGATTTGAGAAGATCAACAGACTCACTAGACTAAAAGGGATTAAAATAACCAAAAGAATTAAGAGGACAAGAGAAGTGAATAAGGAAATCCCCTTGTTGCGAGGTGCCTGAGCGGCGCGCAGCAAGGGGATTTTTTAATTGTATAGTTGAGTAACGAATAGTGGACATCAATGATCTGTTTGATGATGGAATAAAAAGCTCCATAGAGATGAAGCCTTATGGTCAAAAGCGGATTACAGTCTCACCGGAGACTCATAATAATCACTGAACATCTTGCGTGTGTCCCTATGCTCGCAAGCGAGCCCATACGCAACCTGAGCTTGTATATCCAATTCCAGCTGGTTGTGTGTGAACGTCGACGGTTTCAGCACAACAGGAAGCGATGCGGTTTTCTTCATTTGTTTAAGCAGGCTCTGCCCTTGAGCATTAAATCCAAGGACTCGGAGATATCCGGGTCCGGCAGCCAATTGCTCTGGTGAACACTCGGCTTTGGTGTGATTCAGGAGCAGGTGGGCGAGCATACGCTGGAGTTTGGTGCGTGTGTATCGTTTGGTCTTCAGTGCATTCAGGAGTGCTTCGACTGAAGGCTCCGGGAGCTGAGCGAGTGCGCGGCTCAGCCGGTGTTCCAGGCCTTCCGTGACTTCGGCGATGCGTTCCAGCTCGGAGGCACGGCGGGTAGCCGCTAGGTGCAACAGCGGCTGCGCAAAGCGCTCCCAGTGTATGGGAGCGCGCCCTTCCTGCCATTCGCGATGCAGAATGGCAAGGGTTGCCGCCGGCACGTATGGCGCGGCGGCGTTGGGACCGTCCGCCATCAGCAGGCGGCGGACGGCTGTTGCACTGGCGATCGCCCCCGGCCCGGGCGTCGCCTCATGATACGCGGCACCGGTACGCGCCGCCGTAAAGGGCTGGATCGCGCTGCCAAGTCGTTGCAGCGCGATCAGGTAGTGCAGCCCAAGCGAATTGTTGGGCTGCTCCAGCAGTGCAGCGGCGTCGTGAGCATCGACGCCGCCGGGCGCCAGCGCCGCCGCCGCGCCTGCGTACGCGGCGGGGTAGCTGGCGCCTTCCCGCAGGCGGCGCGCGATGTCCTCGCGCATCCCTGCGGGCTCCACAGCCAGCACGCGCGCAATGCGCTGCAGGCTGTCCAGGTCGCCGGACTCGCTGCCAAAGCAGAGCGAGTCCACAATGCCGGTGCGGTGCAGTAGCGATACCGCACCGAAGGCGAACCACTCTGCCGGTTGGACCGCGTACGCAACCGGCAGTTCAAGCACCAGATCGGCGCCTGCGTGCAGCGCCATCTCGGTGCGTGCCCTTTTACCCACGATGGCGGGCTCGCCACGCTGGAGAAAAGGGCCGCTCATGACTGCAACAACGGCGTCTGCGCCGCTTAGCCGCCGAGCTTCTTGCAAATGATAGACATGCCCATTGTGCAAGGGGTTATATTCAACAATGACGCCTACGGCTTTCATGATTAGACGTACTCCTTTCGATTGGATAACCGAGTATGTATAACATCCATTCCATCATAGGGGATGTCATGTATTAGATCAAATCATGCACCAATTCAGACAAGAAAAAGGCACAAATCCAACATCAACGGATGTCAGAATGTGCCTGTAAATCTATTGTATATTACACATTTTCGATATATGGAGAATGACCTCTTCATAACTTCATCTTAATAATTCAGCATGATAGGACACTTACCTATAAACTTATACATTAGGAATTTAGGACAATCACATCTCACAATCTCAGAACACCTAGACACTCTCCGGCGCGGGAGAAAGACTAGCTTTCGGCCCAAAAAATTCATAATGAATGTTGTCTGCTGCAACTCCAAGCGCCAGAAGCTCCGTATACACTGCCCGCATGAACGAAACGGGTCCGCACAGATAATAGGTGGCATCCAGTTCCTCAATCACTTGGCGAAGCCAGACCGCATCCATATAACCTTCCTTATGAAAATGACTGCTCATATGATCAGAATTCTCAGGTTGTGTATAACAATAATATGCTTTAACGCTCTCATTAAGTTCGGCCAGACTGTTCACGTGATCACGGAACGCGTGAGATTGACCATTGGGACTTGCATGTAAAAAAGTAATTGCACGGTTTTCGTTCAAATGAACCAGCGTATTTAACATACTGATCATTGGCGTTAAGCCAACACCCCCACTAAGTAACACAACAGGACGTTTATCCTCTGCATCCAGCGTGAAGTCGCCAGCAGGAGCGGATAGTTCCACTTGACTACCTTCTTCAATGTGATCGTGGAGATACGTGGATATGACTCCATCAGGACGCTCTAATCCACCTAGCTCACGCTTAACGGAAATGCGATAGTAGGGTTTACCCGGGGTATCTGAAAGGCTATACTGACGAATCTGGGTAAATGACTGTGCCTCTGGCTGGATTTTGATACTGATGTATTGTCCCGGTTCATAGGTGGCGATAGGCTGACCATCGTCTGGAACGAGGTAAAAGGACGTGATGATTTCACTTTCCTGCACTTTCTTGGCAACCTTGAAGGTACGAAATCCTTCCCAGCCACCCGTCTGGTTTACCGCTTCCGTGTACATGTCCTGCTCGATCCCGATAAAGGCGTCTGCAATGACATTATAGGCTTCGCCCCACGCGGTGATAATCTCATCCGTTGCCGCGTCTCCGAGTACATCTTTGATGGCTCGAAGCAGATAGGTGCCGACAATCGCATATTGCTCGGGAACGATACCCAGGCTGCGATGTTTATGTGCAACTTGCCGGACGGCAGGCAGGATGGAGGACAGATTATCGATATGCAGGGCAGCGGTGTATACCATATTGGCGAGGGCAGCTTGCTGTCGTCCCTGTTTCTGATTTGCGTGATTAAAAATATTTAGCAGTTCCGGATGAGCTGCGAACATCGTTTCATAGAAATGGCGTGTGATCGCTTCACCGTGAACTTCAAGTACGGGGACTGTAGATTTAATGACTCTAATAGTGTTCTCACTTAACATACATTTTCCCTCCCGATATGATATGAAATAGTTGGATAATAAATCGGTCATGGAGCTGATCGTGCTTTGGTTTATAGCAAGTATAGATAGGGGGCAAGCGGGTCTGTGTGATATAGATCACACTAAACGTTAACGAAATGTGACCGCTGTTTGCAAGGAACTACAACTAAAATGACGACTTGTGATTTATCTTGAAGTGAGTCTATAATAGACCAGATGGAGTAAACGGTTCTGAGCCATTGGTTTTAAAAAGGGTGTAAAGTTAAAAGTGTTGACAAACGTCTTGAAAAATCGGTATAATGATTTTTGTTTGTTAAGTCAATTTCATAATACTTTTAACGATGAATCGTCAGAATACATACAGTCAGGATATATTGCTTTACAAAAGCAGGCTTGACCTGTATAACTGTCGTGATACGTTTGACATGAATTATGAAATTGGTTTCGTTTGGAGTGATGGAAATGTTAATGCCATTTCGCAAAGTGGCTACCAGTGATGGCCCCCTGAAGTTTAACGAACAGTGGGATATCAAGGAACTGGTTTCTAACCGACAAGATATCACAGCCGTTACCCCGCTGACTGCGGACTTATCTGCAGAATTCAGAGAAGGTGACGTTGTGGATGTTCATGGCAAGCTGACCATAGGAGTGGACATGTTGTGCTCCCGTTGTCTTAAGCCGATCAATGAACATTTTCATATTGATTTTCATGAGCAATTCAAGCAGGGAAAACAGCCAGAGGAATTACACGAAGACGATGATACGCTCTATGTGGATGGAGATAGCGTTGATCTGAAGGGTTATGCCGAGGAAGCTTTTCTGCTGGATCTTCCGTTTATACCGCTATGTAGCGATACATGCAAAGGGTTATGCCCCAAGTGTGGCCATGAGCTGAACGAAGGTGACTGCGGTTGTGATAACCAGGTTATCGATCCGCGGCTTGCAGGGCTCAAGGATTTTTTTAAATGAGCATGATTGAAAATCGAACATTTTAAGACTACCTGCAAAGGTTGATTTTGATAAGGAGGTGGGAATAATGGCAGTACCTCAACGGAGAACGTCCAAGACGCGTCGCGACAAACGTCGCACTCACTTTAAATTGGCTGTACCGGGCATGGTGAAATGTGAACAATGTGGCGAACTTAAACTTAGTCACCACGTGTGCAAAGTGTGCGGAACGTACAAAGCAAGAGAGATCATCTCTCAATAATAGTTGGACATTAAGTAGCACTTCATTTCGATGAGGTGCTACTTTTTTTGGATTAGAGATTGTAGGTAGAGTGAGCTAACTAGCATGAAATCCTTGCTCCACAAGGGTGAATTGTTTTTGTTAGGCCAGTCTTTCTTTTTGACACGGGATGAGATATACTATAGTTTAGTACCAGGTTCTAAGATTTGACGTTACATATAGATGAACCATAATCCGTTTGAGAACGACCCTGGTGACCAGGGATGCAACTATAGAAGCAACACGAAAGAATGGTTGAACTGGCCGGACGGGACGGTTCCGTAAACGATACAGCGGGGGGTGTCAGGCATCGAACGTGTACCGAAGAGACAGAGGCAACAGCAGTTAACCAAAATGATAGAAGAGAACCCGTTTGTGACGGATCAGGAACTTACACGCCAATTGAAGGTAAGTATTCAGACGATTCGTCTTGACAGGCTGGAACTTGGAATACCCGAACTTCGGGAGCGGATGAAACTGATGGCAGAGCTCTCGTATGATCAGGTACGCTCGTTGCCCTTGCATGAGATTATCGGTGATATTGTGGATCTACAACTGGACAAAAGCGGGATTTCCCTGTTTGAGATTAAGGAAGAACACGTGTTTTCCAGAACAGGCATTGCACGTGGACACTATGTCTTTGCACAGGCTAACTCCTTGGCTGTAGCGATTATTAATGACGAGATCGCGTTGACTGCATCAGCAGACATTCGCTTTGTCCGTTCGGTTCATTTGGGAGAGAAATGTATTGCAAAGGCTTATGTGAGATCGATTCCGGGTCAAAAGGGCAAAGCCAAAGTGGAAGTATTCACTTATGTAGGTGAAGAAATGGTGTTTCAAGGCAACTTTGTAATCTACCATTCAGGTGGAGAAGACAGCGGAGAAGGAGGTCATTTGGAATGAAAATCGTCATTGATGCCATGGGAGGCGACAATGCACCTGCATCAACGGTAGAAGGTGCAATTGCCGCAGCCACGGAATGGGCGGATACACAGATCGTCCTGATCGGCGATGAAGCCAAGCTGGAGCCTCTTTTGAGTCAGTCAGGTGTGAGACCTGCCAATCTTACGGTCCGGCATGCTTCCGAAGTTATTGGTTCGGATGATGAACCTGTCAAAGCAGTGCGTCGCAAGAAGGATGCCTCCATGGTGGTCGCAGGCCGCATGCTGAAAGAGGGCGAAGCGGACGCGATGATCTCGGCGGGCAATACCGGAGCGCTGATGACAGCGGGTTTGCTTGTTGTAGGTCGCATGGAAGGCATTGAACGTCCGGCGCTTGCGCCTATGATTCCAACGATTGATGATGTAGGTGTGCTTGCGCTGGATCTGGGAGCGAATATGGATGCCAAACCGGAGCACCTTGCACAATATGGCCTGATGGGCAGTTTGTATCGGCAAAAAGTACAGGGCATTGAGTCCCCACGAGTGGGCTTGCTCAATGTAGGAACAGAGCCAGGCAAGGGAAATGAGTTAACCAAACATGCATATCCTTTACTGGAACAACTCCCAATTCGGTTTGTCGGTAATGTTGAGGCACGTGATGTGCTGACTGGTGCTTGTGATGTGCTTGTATGTGACGGTTTTGCAGGGAATATACTGCTGAAGTCGCTGGAAGGCACAGCAGGTGCCATTTTCGCCTTGCTTAAGGAACAATTTTCATCTTCTCTCAAAAGTAAACTGGCTGCAGCTGTACTAATGCCTGAGCTGCGTGGGTTGAAACGAAAGCTGGATTATACGGAGCATGGCGGAGCGCCGCTCCTTGGTTTGAGCAGACTGGTTGTGAAAAGTCATGGATCTGCTGATGGCAATGCCATCAAAAATGCTGTGCGCCAAGCTCGGATTGCAGTGCAGAATCAGCTGGTAGAGAGTATATCTAAGGAAATTAGCGGGAAGTGAGTGACGATATGAATAATTTGCGCCCAGTAGGGGTTATTGGTACAGGGAAATATGTGCCTGAGAAAATTTTGACAAATAGCGATCTGGAGAAAATGGTCGATACCAATGACGAGTGGATCGTCAGTCGTACTGGAATCAAAGAGCGTCACATCGCTGCACCCGATCAGGCAACTTCTGATCTGGCATATGAAGCGGCTATTAAAGCCCTTGAATCTGCAGGCATGACAGGCAGTGATCTTGATCTGATTATTGTTGCAACCATTACTCCGGATTCTTCGTTCCCATCGACAGCCTGCATCTTGCAGGACAAATTGGGTGCAAAAGGTGCCGCGGCATTTGATCTGTCGGCTGCTTGTTCCGGATTTGTATACGGTTTGGCAAGTGCTACGAGCTTCATCCAAAGCGGTATGTACAACAATGCACTTGTTATTGGTGCGGACTGTTTGTCTCGTATTACGGATTATACAGACCGTAACACATGTGTCCTCTTTGGTGATGGAGCAGGCGCGGTAGTTGTTGGTGAAGTTCCCGAAGGTCGCGGCTTCAAAGCATTCGATCTCGGTGCCGAAGGTGCTGGCGGTAGTCTTCTTCAGATGGAAGGCGGCGGTTCCCGTCTGCCTGCTTCCGCAGAGACCGTTGAAAATAAAAAACATTACATCTACATGAACGGTCGTGAAGTGTTCAAGTTTGCGGTACGTGTCATGGGGACGGCTACCATTGAGGTATTACGCAAGGCTGGTATGGAGCGTACGGATGTGGATCTGTTTGTTCCTCACCAAGCGAATATTCGGATTATCCAATCTGCGATGCAACGACTTGAACTTCCTGAAGAAAAGGTTGTAGTCAACGTGGATAAGTATGCAAACACATCTGCTGCTTCCATCCCGCTTGCTCTGGTAGAAGCTGCGGAGGAAGGTCGCATGAAAGCAGGAGATACCGTTCTGATGGTTGGATTCGGTGGCGGTTTGACATGGGGAGCATCGGTACTCGTTTGGTAAAATAGACATCTGGGAGATGAATGAGATGGGTAAAATAGCATTTGTATTTCCCGGACAGGGATCACAGGCTGTAGGCATGGCCAAGGACGCGTATGAGTCCGTGCCTGCGGCAACCGAGATTTTTCGCACAGCAGATGAAACATTGGGTTTCTCGCTGAGCAACCTTGTATTTGAAGGACCGGAGACCGAGTTGAAACAGACATCAAATACACAACCGGCTCTGTTGACAGCAAGTATTGCCTTGCTTGAAGCTTTCAAAGAAAAAGGAATTCAGCCTGATTATACGGCTGGACACAGTCTGGGAGAATACAGTGCACTGGTGGCAGCGGGCGTTCTATCGTTTGCTGACGCAGTGAGCACTGTGCGGGCACGTGGTCAGTATATGGAACAGGCAGTACCGGGTGGACAAGGAGCGATGGCTGCTGTGTTGGGTGCGGATCGGGAAGCGCTGGGGGTGCTTTGCCGTGACGTATCTGAAAGTGGTCATGCGGTTGAACTTGCCAACATGAATTGTCCGGGACAAATCGTCATTTCTGGTGTGAAGGAAGGCGTAGCTGCTGTCGCAGAACGAGTGAAAGAAGCGGGTGGTAAACGCGCTATTACACTTGAAGTAAGCGGTCCGTTCCACTCTTCCTTGATGAAGGGTGCAGCTGAGAAGCTGGCAGAGAAACTGAAAACCGTTACGTTATCACCGGCAGCGGTCCCTGTAGTCGCTAATGTGACTGCAAGACCTGCAGAAGATGGACAGGTTCAGGATTTGTTGACAGCTCAGGTCTATTCTCCTGTATTATGGGAAGACAGTGTGACATGGCTTATTGAGCAAGGCGTGGATACGTTCATCGAGATTGGATCTGGCAGTGTATTGACCGGTTTGATTAAAAAAACAGATAAAACCGTAAAACTGTACAATGTGAACAGTCTTGAAACGCTCGAAGCAACGGCAAGTGAATTAGAAGGAATTATATGAGTTAAACTAAACTTTTTACACGAGAACGGAGAGGACAGAAAAAACCTGAAGAAGCGGAGTGTTCGCCTTTATCACCGGATTTTCCCTTTAGAAAAGGGAATCAAAAAAATCTGGGGATAACAGCGATCGGAAGGTTATTCTGTCATCGGAGTGGCAAGTGTAAACATTCTTTGGTTGAACTGATATAGATTTGGGGAAAGGAGGAATGATTATGTCTAAACCATTAGAAGGTAAAAATGCACTCGTTACCGGGGCATCCCGGGGCATTGGGCGCAGTATTGCACTGGCACTTGCAGAAGCTGGAGCGAACGTAGCCGTGAATTATGCGGGTAGCCAAGCGGCAGCTGAGGAAGTGGCGGAAGCGATTCGTGCCAAAGGAGTCAAGGCGATTACACTTCAAGCCAATGTTGGTCTGATGGATGAAGCTGAACAAATGGTCAAAGCTACTCTCGAAGCATGGGGAAACGTTGATATTCTGGTGAACAATGCTGGCATTACCCGTGATAATCTGATCATGCGTATGAAAGAGGAAGAATTCGATCAGGTTATTGAAACCAATCTCAAAGGTGTGTTTAACTGCCTTAAGGCGGTTACACGTCCAATGATGAAACAACGGTCGGGAAGAATTATCAATATCTCCTCGGTTGTAGGTGTGCTTGGTAATGCTGGACAAGCGAACTATGTTGCTGCCAAAGCAGGAGTCATTGGCCTGACAAAGGCATCTGCTCGTGAACTGGCTTCTCGTGGAATCACAGTTAACTGTGTTGCACCAGGTTTCATTGAGACAGATATGACAAAAGAGTTGTCCCAGGAGCTGGTGGACGGTATGCTAAGTGGTATTCCGTTGTCTCGTTTGGGTCAGCCGGATGAAATCGCCGGTGTAGTCACTTTCCTGGCTTCACAGGCTTCATCTTATATGACAGGGCAGACGCTGCATGTTGATGGTGGCATGTACATGTAATTCTTCCCAGACTTGAACAATAGTCGGGGAACAGGCGCTGGACGATCCGAAATGCCGGAAAAAGGCCGGGTTCCCCGGCCGGGAGCCGCATATGTCTTCTATGGCATTTTGCCTGCGATTCTCGTATAATACCAAAGAAGGAGGTGAACCGGATGTCCGATGTATTGGAGCGTGTAAAACGCATCGTCGTCGACCGCTTGGGCGCAGACGAAGCTGAAGTTACACTTGAAGCATCTTTCAAAGAAGATTTGGGTGCTGATTCTTTGGATGTAGTGGAATTGGTCATGGAATTGGAAGATGAATTTGATTTGGAAATCTCTGATGAAGATGCAGAAAAAATCACGACCGTAGGTGAAGTTGTAAACTACATACAATCTCATACCTAAAGTCATTTTTAGTCCCGCACATGTTTTCGAACAGGCGGGACTTCTCATCATTCATTGGTTTTTCTCATTCCGCAAGCAGCTCTACTCAAACAGGCCTATCTTGGTTGAATAGATGTCTGTTTGCGGATATTCCCACAAAATACTTGCGTAATGCAGTCGATATAGAGGTGACTCGGTTTGAAACAAAGAGTAGTAATTACCGGAATGGGCGTAATGACATCGCTCGGAAAAGATTTGGAAACGTTCTGGGGCAGTTTAATGGCAGGAAAGTCCGGAATTTCTCAGATTGAGGCGTTTGATGTTAGTGAATACACGACACAGATTGCAGCCGAGATCAAGGATTTCAACCCGGAAGAATATATGGATCGTAAGGATGCTCGCAAAATGGACCGTTTTGTACAGTTCGCTGTGGCAGCAGGTTTCAAAGCCGTTGAAGACAGTGGTCTGAAAATTAACGAGAATATTGATGCAGAGCGTTTCGGTGTATCCATCGGATCAGGTATTGGTGGATTGGGTACGTGGGAGGACCAACATAATGCATTGTTGCAAAAAGGTCCAAAACGGGTAAGCCCATTCTTCATTCCCATGATGATCTCCAACATGGCTTCAGGCCAAATGTCCATCTCTCTTGGTGCCAAAGGTCCTAACATTAACGTTGTTACCGCTTGTGCAACAGGTACACACTCTATCGGAGATTCCTTTAAGCTGATTGCCAATGGTGATGCAGATGCCATGATCTGTGGTGGTGCGGAAGCAACAATCAGACCAACGGGTCTTGCAGGGTTCTGTGCGATGCGCGCAATGTCTACACGTAATGATGATCCTGCGAAGTCAAGCCGTCCTTTTGATACAGAACGTGATGGTTTTGTTATGGGCGAAGGCGCTGGTGTTCTGATTCTGGAATCCCTGGAGCATGCTCAAAAACGTGGTGCACGCATTTATGGTGAAGTGATCGGTTACGGTCTGACAGGTGATGCACATCACATGACAGAACCAGATCCGGACGGAGCAGCACGTTGCATGAAGATGGCACTTCGTAATGCGGGTATTGAGCCTGAAGAAGTGGACTACATTAATGCACACGGAACTTCGACGCCTGTAGGCGACAGATCCGAAACGCTTGCGATCAAAAAGGCGTTTGGTGATCATGCGTACAAGCTCGCCGTGAGTTCCACTAAATCCATGACGGGTCACATGCTTGGCGCTGCTGGTGGTGTAGAAGCGGTCATCTGCGGATTGTCCCTGACACATCAGACACTGGCTCCAACGATTAACCTGGAAAATCAGGACCCGGAATGTGATCTGGATTATGTACCAAATGTTCCACGTCAAACCAAAGTTAATATTGCCATGTCCAATTCATTTGGATTCGGCGGTCACAATGCCACCATTATTCTCAAAAAATTTGAAGCATAAGGGGCTAGTTCGTTTGAGTGAAGATCTGAAGCAGTTACAACATAAACTTCAAATCAAATTTGACAACAGGCAGCTTTTAAAACAAGCGTTTACCCATGCTTCCTATGTAAACGAACACCGGTTCAGTCAGCATCAGGACAACGAGCGCCTGGAGTTTCTGGGCGATGCCGTGCTGGAACTGACTGTATCGGAGTACTTGTATCATTTGTATCCTAACCGTCCGGAAGGTGAATTAACTAAGCTGCGGGCATCCATTGTCTGTGAGCCTTCCCTCGTCAAATTTGCTGAAGCGTTGGGTTTTGGGCAGTATGTACTTCTTGGTAAAGGTGAGGAACTAACTGGAGGACGGACACGGCCGGCTCTGCTGGCAGATGTGTTTGAATCTTTCATTGGTGCATTGTATCTGGATCAGGGGCTTGCGCCTGTCCGGGCATTTCTCGACCAGCATGTCTTCCCATTAATCGTATTGGGCAGCAAGCTGCAAATGAGTGATTACAAAACGGAACTGCAGGAACTTACTCAGCATCACAATATGGGAGCTTTGGAGTACCGTATCGTTGAGGAACGGGGACCTGCCCATGAACGTGAGTTTGTCTCGGAGGTCCATATGGGTCAAGAACGGCTTGGCAGAGGTACAGGACGTTCCAAAAAGGAAGCGGAACAACAGGCTGCATCTGCAGCACTTGATCGACTGAAGCTTCCGGAAGCCGGAGCTTAACCGATAGCGCATAGACAAACGAAGAGCAAAGAGCAGCCCGCGGGTCCGCCCCGGCGGAAGTAATCGGCCGGACTGCTTTTTGCTCTTTTTTTTGTAAAGAGGTTCAGGGGGAGTATGCCTGATCGTTAACTAATAAGTTGAACCTTTTTTACACAAAACGAAGAGTGCAGAACCAATCGCAATTGGAGGATGGTACTGCAATTGGAGTGATCATGTGTAATGCAATGGTTCAATTTATTTCGGCGCTGGAATGCAATACTTGAAATTTGCAAGAGGAGGTGACGAGAAACCCTATGTTTTTAAAACGGATTGAATTGGGTGGATTCAAGTCATTCGCCGACAAAACGGAGATGGAGTTCGTTCGTGGCATTACGGCTGTTGTAGGTCCGAACGGAAGTGGCAAGAGTAATATATCCGACGGAATTCGCTGGGTTCTGGGGGAACAAAGTGCCAAGTCGCTGCGTGGTGGCAAGATGGAAGATATCATCTTTGCAGGCAGTGACGCACGGAAAGCCGTTAATTTCGGTGAGGTGTCGCTAACACTTGATAACGAGGATCATGCACTTGCATTGGATTTCGGTGAGGTGACGGTGACTCGTCGTGTACATCGCAGCGGAGATAGTGAATATTTTATTAACAAGCAATCTTGTCGTTTGAAGGATATCACGGAGTTGTTTATGGATACCGGCATTGGTAAGGAAGCCTACTCGATTATTGGACAGGGGCGAATCGAAGAGATTCTGAGTACCCGTTCAGAGGATCGCAGAGGCATCTTTGAAGAAGCTTCAGGTATCGTTAAATATAAATCCCGCAAGCGGGATGCGACGCGCAAACTGGATGAGACAGAGCAGAATTTGCTGCGTATTCATGATCTGGTGACTGAACTGGAAGATCAGATTGGACCGCTAAAGGAACAATCAGAGAAAGCGATCCACTATAAGGAACTTCGTTCACAGCTCAAATCGCAAGAGATCTCCATGTATGTGTACCAGATCGAACAGATTCATGCTTCCTGGAGTAAGGCTAATGAGCGCCTGCAATTGCTAAAACAGGAAGAGGTTGGACTGGCGGCGATTGTCTCTACGCATGATGCCAAGCTGGAAAATGATCGAAATGCGCTGCGTATCCTGGAAACAGAGACAGAGCAACTGCAAGCCGCTTTATTGCAATTCAGTGAAGCGACAGAGAAAAGTGAAGGGCTTGGAGAATTGCTCAAGGAGCGTTCCCATCATCTGCAAACAAATCAGGAGCAGCTTAAAGTAACGCTTGCCGCCAGTGAAGAGAGACATCGCGAACGGGAAACCGAGCTGCTTGCACTGCGTGAGAAGTTTGGCAAACTTGAGCATGAACTGAATGATGTGAGAAATCAGTTGTCCCAGGAAGAAGCCAAACTCATCGGTGTTACAGGTGGCATTAGTCAACAGCAAGAGGAAAGCCTCAAAGGCAACTTGCTGGAACTGATGAATCAGATGGCTCAGACACGCAATGAAATTCGTTATGTGGATCAGCAGAAAGAAACGCTGGAGCGCAGAATGAATCGCGCGGCTGAAGAATCAGGTAAATGGGAAGAGCAGAAAGAGACACTGGAAAGTCGCAAAGCGGACATTGAGAAAAAAGTTGTTCGCTTGGGCAAAGAAATCAGTGATCTACGTGGTGGTTACATTACGGAAAGTGAACGACTCCAGTCGCTGCAGAAGCTGCTTGAAGAAAGTCGGGGCACAGTTCGTAAATGGGAACAGAAGCGTGAAGCTCAAGTTTCCCGCCGCGATACGATGAAAGAGATGCAGGATGATTTTGACGGATTCATGCTGGGTGTCAAGGAGGTTCTCAAGGCTTCGCGTAAAGGCACGCTTACCGGTGTTCATGGAGCTGTGGCTGAACTCGTCAAAGTTCCCGAAAAGATCGAGCTTGCGGTAGAGACAGCAATGGGAGCATCCTTGCAACATGTGGTCATGGAAAATGAATCAGTTTCCAGACAGGCAATCGCTTTCCTGAAGCAACGCCAGTTGGGGCGTGCAACGTTCCTGCCTCTGGATGTCATTCGTCCTCGTGCCATTGGAGCGGCTGAACGTTCCATGATCGAAGGCATGGAGGGTTTTGTGGGGATTGGTGCTGATCTTGTACAATTCGAATCCAAGTACGCTTCGATCATTGGCAGTCTGTTAGGTAATGTTATTATTGCTGAAACTCTGGAGGTCGCCAATAAAATTGCGGCTCGCTGCCAGTATCGTTTCCGGGTTGTGACGCTTGAAGGTGACGTGGTCAATGCGGGTGGTTCCATGACAGGTGGTAGCCAGCACAAGAAAAATGTGAGTCTGCTCAGCCGGAAACGGCAGCTGGACCAGCTCGACCAGGATATTTTGGATACCGAAAATCAGATCGTGAAACTGCATCGCAGTGTGGATGATGTAAAAGTTCAACTGGAACAGTGTCAGGACAAACTGGATGAACTTCGTCAGTCCGGTGACGACACCCGAAATGCAGAACAGCAGGCTTCGATGGAAATGAAGCAGGTAGAGCACGAGCTTCGCCATGTGCTAGAACAGGTTGCCGTTGCCGGGCAGGAGAAGAGCGGATTCACCGAAGAGATCAAAGAGCTGGATACGGCTCGCATCGTTGCTGTGAAGAAGCTGGAGCAGCTTGAAGAGGAAGAAAAAGCGACTCATCGTGCCATTCATGCAGCTGAGTTTGCCCGGAAAGCCAATGAATCCGCGAAGGAAGAATTGCAGAGCCAACTCACCGAATTGAAAGTGCGCGAAGGCAAGCTTGATCAGGAGCGATTCTCCAATGGAGAACAATTGCGGCGTCTGGAGCGTGAAGTGGAGTCGCTGGTCAAAGATCTGCGTCAGAATCGCACGTTGCTGGCTTCGATGGAAGCAGATCTCAAGAAAACACAAACCGAGAGTGTCAAGCAGATTGAAGATCTGAACCAGTACAAGCTGAAAAAAGCGGAAGCTTCCCAGGAGCTGGACTTCAAACGTGCTGCCCGAAGTGAGTTGTCGAAAAAGCTTGAGCTTGCCGAGAGCGAAACGAAGGAACAGCGTACGCAGTTAAAAGCTGTGGAAGAGCAGATGCGACAGACGGAAATTTCCGTGAACCGGTTGGATGTTGAGCTGGAAAATATACTGCGAAAGCTGACGGATGAATACGAACTGGGTTATGAACTGGCCAAAGAGCGTTATCCTGTGCCGGAAGACGTGGAGCATACACAGGCAGAGGTACAAAAGCTGAAGCGTAGTATATCCGCCCTGGGTGATGTGAACCTGGGAGCGATTGAGGAGTTCCAGCGGGTCAATGAGCGATACGAGTTCCTGAGTGAACAGAAGAATGACCTGGTGGAAGCTAAAACAACGTTGTATCAGGTTATTCGGGAAATGGAAGACGAGATGGCGAAGCGATTCAAGATCACGTTTGATGCAATCCGCCGTGAGTTCGGTACCGTGTTTACCAAGCTGTTTGGCGGAGGACGTGCTGACCTTGTTCTGATGGACCCGGAGCGTTTGCTTGAAACGGGAATAGATATTGTGGCTCAGCCACCAGGCAAGAAACTGCAAAACCTGCAACTGTTATCCGGTGGGGAGCGGGCTTTGACGGCGATGGCTTTGTTATTTGCTATTCTGCATGTCAAACCTGTACCATTCTGCGTGCTGGATGAAGTAGAGGCAGCGCTGGACGAAGCTAACGTGGTACGTTTTGCCCAGTACTTGCGTGAATTCTCTGAACAGACACAGTTCATCGTTGTTACCCATCGTAAAGGTACGATGGAAGAGGCTGATGTGCTGTACGGTGTTACGATGGAAGAGGGCGGAGTATCCAAGCTTGTTTCGGTTAAACTGGAAGATGAGGAAGCAGTAATTGCCTGATCTGATCCAAACCTGCGAGATAAATGAACTCATTGTAATTATTGAAAATCATTCAGATTGAGCATTTTTGCAAAAGCGCTTAGATTATGTACACGATGGAGGGGCTTTATGAGTTTTTTTAAAAAGCTGAGAGACAGCATTGCAAGCAAAACGGAGTCGGTCACCAAACAGTTCAAGGATGGATTGGAAAAGACACGTAAAGGGTTAGTGGAAAAAGTGTCGGATCTCGTTATCCGCCGCAAAAAAATCGATGAAGAGTTCTATGAAGAACTGGAAGAGATTTTGATCGGAGCAGACGTTGGCGTGAATACAGTCATGAATCTGATCGAAGACCTGCGCGTTGAGGTGAAAAAACGCAAAATCGAGGACGCGGCTGAGCTGCAGCCTGTACTGTCTGAGAAACTGACGGATCTTCTTCGCGGCGAACAGAATAATGAATTGAAAATGAATCCGGATGGCATTACCGTTATTTTGTTTGTTGGTGTTAACGGTGTTGGTAAAACAACAACGATTGGCAAGCTGGCACATCGATTTAAACAGCAAGGTAAAAAAGTCATCATGGCAGCTGGAGATACGTTCCGTGCCGGAGCCATTGAACAACTGGAAGTATGGGGACAACGTGCCGGCGTCGATGTGATCAAACAGCAATCTGGTTCTGATCCAGCAGCGGTTATGTATGATGCGGTGCAGGCAGCGAAACAACGGGGTGCGGATGTTCTCCTCTGTGATACAGCAGGTCGTCTGCAAAACAAATCGAACCTGATGGACGAGCTTAACAAGATCTATCGTGTCATTCAGCGTGAAATTCCGGATGCTCCGCATGAAGTACTGATGGTACTGGATGCAACAACAGGTCAAAATGCTTTAAATCAGGCTAAACTTTTCGGTGAGAAAAGCGGTGTAACTGGTCTCGTACTGACGAAACTGGATGGAACAGCCAAAGGGGGGATCGTTGTTGCGATCCGTCAGGAGCTGGACTTGCCTGTGAAGCTCGTAGGACTGGGTGAGAAGATTGATGATCTGCAGCCGTTTGATTCTGAGCAATTTGTGCATGCTTTGTTCGCCGGATTAATCCAGGAACAGCCAGCGGAAAGTGCTGAAGAAGAGGAAGCTAATTCCTAGAATCATTAATAATAGCATGAATTAATAATGTTAACCGTATTGCCAGTGATATACGTGATAAGTGTCACGTGTAATGTCACTGGCAATACGTGTATAATGGGAATAAAGAAGGCAATGTTAAAGGGTTAGAAAGGACGGTTGAAAATGGCCAATACGTATACCTATTCTCGCCGTGAAGAAGTCGCCAATGCGGTGACACATGGAATCGGCGCTGCACTCAGTGTAGCTGCACTGGTGATATTGATTGTATTTTCAAGTATGAAAGGCACGGCTTGGCATGTGGTCAGTTTCACGATCTACGGGATCACCATGCTGCTGCTCTATACAAGCTCTACACTCGTTCATGCATGGAAAGATGGAAAAGTGAAAGATTTATTTGAGATTTTCGACCATTCTTCCATTTATTTGTTTATTGCGGGATCGTACACTCCGCTTTTGTTTATTGCTGTTCGCGGTACACTTGGATGGACTCTGTTCGGTATAATCTGGGGTATCGCATTATTCGGCGTGATCTTTAAGGCGTTTTTTACGAAAAAGTTTCTATTCATGTCCACGATTTTCTATATTGCGATGGGCTGGCTCATCGTTATTGCCTGGCAACCTCTTATGGCTGCCATTCCTACAGGCGGCATTGTGTTGCTGGTTGCTGGAGGCTTGATGTATACACTGGGTACGCTCTTTTATGTATGGCGTGGATTTCCGTACCACCATGCGATTTGGCATCTCTTTGTGTTAGCAGGCAGTATTCTTCATTTCTTTATGGTACTGCTGTATCTGACACCACTTCGCTAGAACACCATAAACGGATGCATCTCCACGGACTGAGACGCATTCGTTTTTTCTTCTACATAGAGGTGGATCGCAGAGATACAGACAGGATTTGCTTGTAGCGAAAAGGGTATAAACCACCCGTTAAACATCGAAATAACATATCATCAGAGCTGTTTTTATTGTGACAAGTATTTTTGCTTGACAACCTGATTTGTTTTAGGTATTATTAGGAACGTTGCAAGAGTGTAAAGTGTTTTTCCTTGACGAAGGGAGTGCCCCGATGTGAGTCAAGAAAATCGGCTTGAGAAGACAAACCGAATTAACTTGCTGTTTGCTTTTTATGAATTGTTACTTACCGAGAAACAGCAGACTTTTCTAAAGTATTACTTTCATGACGATTTCTCACTTGGTGAAATTGCAGCCGAGTTTGAGATCAGCCGCCAGGCGGTATACGAGCATATCAAGCGTGCCGAACAAGTGCTGGAAAATTACGAAAGCAAGCTGGGCTTGCTGGAAAAGCATGAACGGCGTAATCGCAATCTTGAAGATTTGCAAAATGCATTGGAACGCGCAGGCGTCTCCATTGATAACAACAAACAAATACACGATATCGTTGCTCAGCTTAGCGAATGAAATATTGGCTGAGCGGAACGTATCGGTCTTGAAAACAGTATTAAAGCTTAAGGAGGTGGGATCATGGCATTTGAAGGATTAACGACCCGATTACAGAATGTGTTCAGCAAGCTGCGCGGCAAAGGCAAGGTGTCTGATGAAGATGTTGCCGAGGCTATGCGCGAGGTACGTCTGGCATTGCTCGAAGCGGATGTAAACTTCAAAGTGGTCAAGGAATTCATCGCCAAGGTGAAAGAGAAGGCTGTTGGCAAAGAAGTGATGGAGAGCTTCACGCCAGGAATGGTCATCATCGACATCGTTAACAAGGAACTGACGGATTTGATGGGTGGAAGCCAAGCAAAACTGGCTAAAGCGAACAAACCGCCTACGGTGCTGATGATGGTTGGTTTGCAGGGTGCTGGTAAAACAACCACATCGGGTAAACTGGCTAAAATGCTGCAAAAGCAAAACAGCAGACCATTGCTTGTTGCAGGAGATATTTATCGTCCGGCAGCGATCAAACAGTTGCAAGTACTTGGCGAGCAGATCAAAGCGCCGGTATTCACACTGGGGGATCAGACAAGCCCTGTTGAGATCGCACGTCAAGGTCTTCAACATGCCAAAGATAACGGTAATGACTATGTTATTATCGATACAGCTGGACGTCTGCATGTTGATGAAGAACTGATGGAAGAACTTCGCCAGATTCACAGCGTAGTGAATCCGGATGAAGTACTGCTTGTCGTAGACAGTATGACAGGTCAAGATGCGGTTAACGTAGCAGAACACTTTAACCAGCAGCTTAATCTGACCGGGGTTGTCCTGACGAAGCTGGATGGAGATACTCGTGGTGGTGCTGCGCTTTCTGTCAAAGCAGTTACGGGTTGTCCAATCAAGTTTGCTTCCCTTGGAGAGAAACTTGACGCTTTGGAGCCGTTCCACCCGGAACGTATGGCTTCACGGATCCTCGGTATGGGTGATATGTTATCTCTGATTGAGAAAGCACAATTAAACATTGATACCGATAAAGCCAAGGAAATGGAACGGAAGATGCGTAATGCAGAATTCACGTTTGAAGATTTCCTGGAGCAGATGGATCAAGTGAAAAAGCTGGGACCAATCGACCAGATCATGGATATGATTCCAGGCATGGGCAAGATGAAACAAGCCAAGGATCTGAAGGTTGATGATAAACAGATGGGCCGGATCGAAGCGATCGTTTACTCAATGACGACCGAAGAGAAACGCAACCCGGACATGATCAACCATAGCCGCCGGAAGCGTATTGCTACCGGAAGCGGAACATCTCTGGCTGAAGTAAATCGTCTGATCAAACAATTTGATGAGATGCGCCGCATGATGAAACAATTCTCGGATATGATGGGACCTAAAGGCGGCAAAAATAAAGCGATGAAGCAGCTTAAAGGTATGGGCAAAGGAATGAAGTTTCCTTTCCGTTGATTTAAGCGAAGCTGGATCATATACAGATTTCATTGAAGGAGGTGAATTTTCAAATGGCAGTTCGTATTCGTCTGAAACGTATGGGTGCTCACAAAGCTCCTTTCTACCGCGTAGTGGTATCGGATTCCCGTTCCCCACGTGACGGTCGTTTTATCGAGGAGATCGGTTACTACAACCCGGTTGAACAACCGGCTGTTGTTAAGATCGATGAAGATAAAGCATTGGCATGGCTTCAAAACGGTGCACAAGCATCTGACACTGTCCGCAACTTGCTTAGCAAAGCGGGCGTGATGAAGAAGTTCCACGAGTCTAAATTATCTAAATAAAGTGCTGATTCGGAGGGTCATCTATGGAAGAATTAGTAAGCATAATTGCTAAGGCTTTAGTCGATCATCCGGAAGATGTGGCGGTTCGGACGGTTGAGAAAGACCGGCTTGTCGTTTATGAGTTAACCGTTCATCCTGACGATGTCGGGAAGGTGATTGGTAAACAGGGACGAATCGCGAAGTCACTTCGTACGGTCGTCACATCAGCAGCAGTTAAGATGGATAAACGGGTTACCGTTGATATCATATCTTAAAGATATACGAAAGGGGGTTAGGATGCATGTCCTAGCCCCTTTTCGTGCATGCTGAACTTAATAAGTTGGATTAGATATTGAATTAAAATATTTTTGGGTATGAGTGACTTCGGAGCAGTGCAGGGGACGAGATCGATTCTGGAGAAGCGTTAGCGTTCGCCTTTATCACCTCATTTTCACCTTTTAAATTAAGTTCGAAAAATGAGGGGGTAACAGCCAGCGAAAGAACGAACTGTCGCCGGAACGACCGTACGAGAGTCGAAGTAGCTGTTTAGTTTGATTTAATTTCGTAGGAGGAATTATGGCAGAGTTTATGAATGTAGGTAAAATCGTTAATACGCATGGAATTCGCGGTGAGGTGAGAATCATGCCTTTAACTGATTTCCCGGAAGTGCGTTTTGCGAAAAATGCAGAGTTGTTTTTCTTTACACCAGATAATCATCCAGTCATGGTTAACGTGGAATCTTCACGTTTGCATAAAAATATGTATATTCTTCGTCTGAAAGAGTACGGCAACATTAATGAAGTAGAAAAGTTTAAAGGCGGCATGGCCAAAGTGTTAAAAGAGAACCTGGCTGAGCTGGACGAAGGTGAATACTACTTCCATCAAATCGTTGGGTGTTCGGTCATCACCGAAGAGGGTGAAACGCTCGGAACGATCTCTGAAATACTGACTCCTGGTGCCAATGATGTATGGGTTGTCAAAACGCCAGCTGGTAAAGAAGTGCTGATTCCCGTTATTGATGATGTAGTACTTGATGTGGACATCGAACAGAAGCAAGTGAAGATTCACCTGATGGAAGGGCTGCTGTAACATGAAAGTGGATGTATTAACGCTATTCCCGGAGATGTTTGATGGTGTGTTCGGAGCAAGCATTCTGGGCAAAGCTCAAACGAAGGGGCTCGTATCCCTTAGTGCAACCAACTTCCGAAATTATGCGACCAATAAACATAATACAGTAGATGATGCCCCTTACGGCGGAGGTGGGGGCATGGTGCTGAAACCAGATCCAATCTTTGCTGCTGTAGAAGATGTTCTGGAGCAACGCGGAGAAGCCTCGGCAACGATGAAAGCTCCACGTATCATTCTAATGTGTCCGCAAGGTGAGACGTTTACACAGAAAAAAGCAGAAGAACTTGTGCAGGAAGATCATCTGATTTTTATATGTGGACATTATGAAGGTTACGATGAGCGTATTCGCGAATTTCTCGTGACGGATGAACTATCCATTGGTGATTACGTACTCACGGGTGGGGAGTTGCCTGCTATGGTTGCCATTGATAGTATCGTACGTCTTATCCCTGGTGTGCTTGGCAATGAGACAAGTGCCGTAACGGATTCATTCAGTACTGGACTCCTCGAATATCCACACTACACACGTCCACCCGAGTTTAGGGGCATGAAAGTACCGGATATGTTGTTGTCGGGACATCACCTTAACATTGAGGCGTGGCGCAGGGAACAGTCGTTGCTTCGTACGCTGGAGCGCAGACCGGAGATGTTGGAAACGGCCGATTTGACGGATAAAGAACGTATTTGGTTGAAAAAGATACGCTCAAACCGTAAACATAGCACAGAGTAAGTATATGTATCGTATAAACATATAAATATTATTTTCCAGAGTTTGAAAAGGCCGACCTTGATACCAAAGGTTGGCTTTTTTTGTTTACACTGAAAAGAATACTGGATTTTCATTAGTTTATTCTATAAAGTACAAGTATAATTAATGAAACTTAGTTTTATCAAGTGAAACAAAAGGTGGTGTATGAATGACTTTCAATATTATTGGTCTTGATCATATTCAGCTAGCAGCACCTGAAGGTTGTGAAGCGGAGGCGCGTCATTTTTTCAATAAAGTACTGGGCTGGACGGAGATTCCCAAACCTGAAATTCTGAGAAAACGGGGTGGTGTATGGTTCGAGTGTGGCAGACAACAAGTGCATATTGGGGTACAAAAAGATTTTATTCCCGCCACAAAAGCTCATCCGGCATTTCATGTACAACATTTGGATCAGTTGCGTGATCATCTTATTCATAACCAAATTCATATCGTAGATGACGAAGCAAGAGCAGATGAAGGTGTAAGACGTTTCTATACAAATGATCCTTTTGGCAATCGTCTTGAGTTTTTAGAGTGGGTTTAAAATCATTCATTTAAGTCGTTTAATTACGTAGGCACTTTTTTGCAGCTTTGAACTTTTTTGCATGATTCTAAATAGGGTTGTAAAAGAAAGGGATTTTCTTTATGGTGAACTCAGCTGGAATTGAATAATAACGATATGCTGAGGAGGAAGGTTATGAATCATCAGCCTTATGAAATCGCGAGAGTAGGTATTAGCCAAGCTGGAGAACGCTGCAAAATGCTTTTGGGAGATCTGAATGGGGATGGCAGACTTGAAATGTTGCTGGTACAGGCAGATGGGGGTATAGACGATCGTTATGTCCCGCATCAGGTATGTTGTTTGACTGCGTTTGATCTGGAAGGAACATTACTATGGCAGGTTGGAACTCCTGATCCCGATGCAGGTGGTCCGGGTTCAGACTATCCCGCTCAGATCGCAGATTGGGATGGAGATGGAAATAATGAAGTATTGTGTGTCATGGACAAACAATTTCTCGTGTTGGATGGCCGGACCGGAGAGATCAAAGAAACACGTGATCTGCCAGATGATGAAGCACATGACTGCATTATTCTCGCCAACCTGACGGGTAACCAGCAGAGAATGGACATTATACTGAAAGACCGCTATAAGACGTTATGGGCACTTGACCATGATTTCAATTTGTTATGGAAGCATGAGGGGAATCCAGGACATTTTCCATGGGTATATGATATCGATGGAGATGGGAAAGATGAAGTGATGGCCGGATATGACATGCTGGATCATGATGGGACTTTATTATGGTCTTGTCATAATCTCGAGGATCATGCTGACTGTATATGGTTTGGAGACGTTGACGGTGATGGGGAAGTTGAGGTTGTTATCGGTGGCAGTGTCACGGTCATGATGGACCGCTATGGTAATGAGAAGTGGCGTTATGAAGATTCGATTGAATCACAGCATATTGCATTGGGTCATTTTTGTACTGGAATGGAAGGTTTACAGATTGCAGGCCTGGACCGGATTGTCCGAGGGGATGAGCATGGTAAGGATGGAATGTTCATGCTGGATAGTACAGGGCAAGAAATTTGGAAAGAAAATCGCACGACTCGTGGCTGGTTAACCATTATAGAGCCTGTATGTAACTGGGATGAGGGTGGACTCGATTATATTTTGGCATATCGCCGAGGTGGAGATGTGTTGCCTTCTTTGATAGATGGAGATATGAAAACGGTTACTGAATTCCCGAAAGAGGGATATGCGGTACATGCAGACCTGGTTCAGACGGGGAAAGAACAGATCATTATCTATGACGCAGAGGAAGCAGTGATTTATTCCAGCTCTCCGATGACATTATCACTTACCGATGCAAAAAGAGCCAAGCCACAGCTCAAAAGGCTGTATAACTCGACTCTGTATCCGGGCGGTGAAGTTAAAGTCTAGATTTTATTGGTCATTCTCCGATGCAGATGATTCGTTCTGCGGACTGGATTCGGGTTGAAGCAAGGTCGCCAAATCAGTACCTGTGGTGACCGTCAAGCGAGGCAGCTTCATTGGATGATCTCCTGGATGCACAAATCCGGACTTTACGGTAAAGGCCATGCGATATCCATGTTGTTGTAACTTGTAGATCATCTGTGTACTGGTATAACCAAAAGGATATGCCAGATAAGGTGTGTCTATTCCGGTTTGCTTCATACGCTGGATATCATCATCCAGAAGACTGGTGTCCAGACCGACAGGCACACTGTTACCACAGCGCATAAATCCCTTGTGATGCAGGTTATAGGTATGGCTGTTGAATTCAAATACGTCGGTTGCTGCCTGCATCTCTGGCTTGGAGATGAAACTGTTGATGGCGGGCTCAAATACCGAAGGTTTATCCTGAATTTTACTGCCTATGACAAACAGCGAGGCATGAAAATTATATTTCTGAAGCACAGGGTAAGCTAATGTATAATTGTTCTGGTATCCGTCATCAAAGGTAATTACAATGGATTTTTGTGGTAGGGAAATCTTCCCGCTAACATATTGTTCAAGCTGATTCAATGTAATCGTTGTGTAACCTGCATCATGCAGGTATTTCATATTTTGTTCAAAATCCTCCAGATTAATGATGGATTTATTATCTGTCTCGTGATTATTCAATTTGGGCTCTATGTAATGATACATCAGTACAGGAACTTCTGTAGCAGTACCTTGTTCAATCTTGAAGGTAGAACGATCCAGCGCAGATTGGTTAGAGAAGTCAGTGTGTGACAGCTCGAATGCTTTGCGTTTGACTATGTCCCAGGATGTGCAGGCTTTGTGTGACAGTGCATTCGTTGGATGAGTTACGGCATATGCATACAGTGTAATGGAGCATATGAGCATGGCGAGTAGGGCAAGTGTGATCTTTTTCCAATATTTCATGAGTCTTGGGGTTCTCCTTTTAAAGTGGTCATTAAGTTATATCATAGACGATATTTCTACACGGGAAGTTACAGTATTTTTTCCTGTATCAGCTTGACTTGCAGATGAGAGCGTTGATTCACGGTCCATATGAGAGAATGTATTTTAGAATGAAGTCAACATGTGATGTATGAGTTTCAGAGCGGCAGATTGAACAATAGGCATTTGTTTAATTTCTCTTGTGTTTTGATATGCTGCGTGATACAATAAGTCTGTTATGTGGAATACGGCGGTCCTCTATGGATAATGAAGGAGACAAGGTGATCTCTGGAAGAAGTATGAACGCCTGTACGGAAGGAGGGAGTCATAGATGAATATCGTTCAAGCGATTACACAAGAACAACTTCGTAAGGATATTCCGAGTTTTCGTCCTGGTGACACTTTGAAAGTGCACGTTAAGGTAATCGAGGGAACTCGTGAGCGTATCCAATTGTTCGAAGGTGTTGTGATTAAACGCCGTGGTGGTGGAATCAGTGAGACTTTTACAGTTCGTAAAATTTCTTACGGTGTAGGTGTGGAAAGAGCTTTCCCGCTTCATTCCCCAAAAATCGATAGAATCGAAGTGGCTCGCCGTGGTAAAGTGCGTCGTGCGAAGCTTTATTATCTTCGTGAACTACGCGGTAAAGCAGCGAGAATTAAAGAAATTCGTTAATATAACGGATACCGGGAAGGGCTTGGAGACAAGCCCTTTTCGTTTTTGTCCGGGAAAAGTTGAACCGGAGGTACACTTCCGAGTAAAATGGTATGGCAACACATGCGGTGAATAGTCCGGGAGGCTTGTAAAATCAGTTATTGAAGTGCGTGTTCAAAAGACCGGTTTTAGTACCGACTTTTTGAACAACCTCTTGAAGGCATTTGAATTGTGGATTAAATGTACTGTAATGCTTGGTGAAAGATTACATAACTGATGTGAATGTTTTGTATCCATCCATGGAGTTATTGGAACGATACAGAATGCTGGATGTGTGTACTGCTATAAACATGTACTGTGAAGAGAGGAAGATCTTGAATGGAACAAGAAGTTCAACATGACCGGGGCAATCCTGCCGAAGAGAAAAACAGTCGATCCAAAAAAGCCAAAAATGAAATTGTTGAATGGCTTAAAGCCATTGTTATCGCATTAGTTCTCGTCATTCTGATTCGGTGGTTGCTCTTCAAACCGTTTGTTGTGGACGGTCCGTCCATGCAGCCGAACTTTGAAACGGGTGAACGTGTGATCGTCAACGAGATCTTATATGATATCAGAGAACCGAAGCGTGGTGAAGTTATCGTCTTCCACGTACCATCCGAAGGTCGAGATTTCATTAAACGTGTTATTGCTGTAGAAGGTGATACAGTTGAGGTTCAGGACGATACCGTGATGGTTAACGGTAAAAAGGTTGATGAAACGTATATTCAAGGAGCCATTGATGCAGCTGAAGCAAATGGTGGAACCTATAACGTGAAGGATTTCCCGAATGAGCAGTTCCCTGATGGCAAAGTGCCGGCAGGTCATGTGTTTGTCATGGGAGACAATCGTCCAAATAGTACAGACAGCCGTATGATCGGTTATGTTTCGTTAAAAGATATTATTGGTCGTGCAGATGTGATTTTCTGGCCGATCGGTGAGATTAAGTGGATCAACCACTGAAATTGAAGTAAATAATGAGGTGAAGACAAGGTGACGATACAATGGTTTCCAGGTCATATGACTCGAGCCAGACGCCAGATTCAGGATAAGTTAAAGCTCATCGACGTGGTCATCGAACTATTGGATGCCCGTCTGCCTGTCTCCAGCCGTAATCCGATGATTGACGAAATATTGCTGGATAAACCCCGGATGATTTTGTTGAACAAATCGGATTTGGCAGATGCCAAAGTGACGCAAGAATGGATTGAATATTTCAAAAAAGAAGGAATTACCGCTTTTCCTGTAGATGCTTCGACGGGAACCAATGTTAAAGATATTCCCGTGCAGGCCAAGCTTCTTCTTAAAGAAAAAATTGACCGTCAAATTGCTAAAGGGATTAATCCTCGTGCGGTTCGCGGGTTGATCGTAGGGATTCCCAATGTAGGTAAATCCACACTGATTAACCGACTGGCTGGACGGAGTATTGCGTTAACAGGAGATCGTCCTGGTGTGACGAAGGGGCAACAGTGGATCAAGGTAGGCAAAGAAATGGAGTTATTGGATACTCCGGGTATTCTGTGGCCTAAGTTCGAAGATCAAAATGTAGGTTATCGTCTTGCCGTAACAGGTGCAATCAAAGAGGAAATTCTGAATGCAGAGGATATTGCCTTTTTTGGAATCAGTTACCTGATGCGTTATTACTGGGACGCTTTGGAAGAGAGATACGGACTTCAGGAGTTCTCCAAGGATGCAGATGATTCAGACAGTGTTATTGCGATTATGGAACAAGTCGGCCGTGTCCGTGGATGTGTTGTAAGCGGTGGACGCATTGATCTGGAAAAGGCATCACGAGCATTTCTGCGTGAATTGCGCGCGGGTAAAATGGGACGTTTTTCTATGGAAGCTCCCTATTAAAAAAATGGACTCTACACGATGAAGATCATTATCTTTATCTGTTCATTTCATATATACAAGTGCCGAAAGAAGCGGCCGTTACCGGATTACCCGGAGCGGTCGTTTTTTTGTGTATACAAACGCGGAAGTAGCGCTGGAACATATGTCGAAACGATAAAATGGAAGAGGATTGAAGAACAGTACGCTTTATGGAATTGGCTGGCCTATATATCAGGTGCGTCTAAATCGTGCTATGATGAATGGTGGTGCAATTTAGATTAGTCGAGGTCTGATATATTCAATTTAAACCATCAAATACCGATAAATGAAGACATCACTATCTTTATATTGTAAATCTCAAGGAAAAGTTTTGGTGAGAGTGACAGGTTGTACAGAACAAAAGACAGAGGATCTACGTCTATATTATAAAAAAAGTTGTAAGTGATACGCATGCTGAAAAAGCATGGGTAGAGGAGATGAGCGTTATGGTTGAAAATAATGAAGAGATCGGGTTGAATCTACTGGATACCCCGGTTGGACCGAAGAAGAAAAAAGAAGCCAGTGAACCTCGAGACCTGCTGATCTACGAGCGGGAGTATTGGGACAGTGGATTTGAACGTATTGCTGGTATTGATGAGGTAGGACGGGGATGCTTGTTTGGGGATGTTGTCGCAGCGGCGGTTATTTTACCGAAGGATCTCATTCTGGAAGGTGTGAATGACTCCAAGAAATTAACGGAGAAAAAACGTGATGCATTATATGACATCATTATGGAAAAAGCGCTGGCGGTAGGTATCGGGTACGCGGATGCAGAGACAATTGATCGGCTTAACATCAAGCAGGCTGCGAGACTTGCGATGAAACGAGCTGTTGAAGCATTGGGAGAAACTCCTGATTATATGCTGGTGGATGCCGAGAAGGTGGATGTCAATGTACCTCAACTGTCCATCATTAAAGGTGATGCTAATAGTCAATCGATCGCAGCGGCATCTATTATTGCCAAGGTAACGCGAGATCGGCTGTGTAAGGAAGAATGGGATACGTTATATCCGGAATATGGTTTGTCGATACATAAAGGATATGCAACAAAAGTTCATCGGGAGCAAATTATGGCATTGGGGGCAACCCCGATGCATCGACGCAGTTTTCTCGGCAACCTGCTTGGAGAGCAGCAATCTTTGTTTTAACACAGGTTTGAAGAAAGGAGGGGGAGAGATTTGAATATCGGTTCCATGATAAAGGGGTTAATGGGAGATAGTAAGCCCGGCAATGCCAAACCGCTTGAATTAAAGGAAGGTCAGGTGGTTCGTGGCTCCGTCGTTAGTGTATCCGATGATGGGGGAGAAGCAGTTCTGCAGATTCAAGGTGTGCAGGTACGCGCCAAGTTGGAGACTCCACTCCGTCCGGGTGAGACCACGTTGCTTCAAGTGCAGCCTCCAGGTGAAAATGGCATAACGGTAATGAAACCTATGTCCGGAACACTTGCTGAGCTGCCACAAGCTTCGCTGAACAACCTGCTTAAAGATGTAGGACTGCCGGATACAAAAGGGAACCGGGAACTTTTACTTGCCATGCAGCGTAGCGGAGTGCCGCTAACGAAGGATAATGTGGCTATGGTCCAGAATATGATGACTGCCAAACCTGCACAGGTCCCTGTGGAAGAATGGGTGCAGGCGACAGGGATTGCTTTTCAGCGTGGCCTTCCGGTTACGGCGGAAACAGTAAAAGGATTACACCAGACGGTGTTTGGCCCCCCTTTGCATCAGTTGTTAAGCGGGTTGGCTGACCAGTTGGAAACGATGCTGACACAAAAAACAGGTAAACCGGTATTGCCTGGAGAACAATCTGCTACGTTGAAACCAGCAGTCTTGGCTGGTGCACCTGCTGTACCAAATGCATCACAGACGGAAGAAGGATTGGCTGTATCAGGTAATGGTCGTCAGGTGACTGTAACCGGAACACCTGCTTTGTCAACGCAACAAGGACAAGCGGCATTGGCAGGATCTATATCCATGACGGATGGCGGGGCAGAGGATGCAGGTACTGTGATGAAAGGAAACCAGCAGACCGTCGCAGGCGCAGGAAATGCTGAAGCCGGGGCCAAGGCAGTTGCCAGCAACGTTGAAACGGCTGGCAAAGGAGGTGCGGGTATTCCGCCTGGAACCGGAATACCCGGAGAGAGCCCGCGCGGTGCTGACGCGGGCCAAGTCGGGAGCCGCCCGGGTACACCAGGGGCGGCAGCTGAATCTGTGGCTGGCCGTGCAAGTGCAGGCCAGCCTGAAGCAGGCGCGGCCGGGCGAACTGACGGCCGCGCTGAAACGCCTGCTGCTGCGGGGACTCCGTCCGCAGCAGGCCAGGCGGCGCCAGCAGCGCCTACGGCAGCGCAGCTGGCGCCCAAGCTGCTGGCGCTGCTGGACGCCCTGCGCAGCGCGTCCACTGCCGCACCGGCACAGCCTGGTGCGGCAGTACAGGCCGCCCCTGCATCGCAGGGCGGCCAGGCGGCTGCGGCTGCCGGAGGCGTGCCGCAGCCGTTGCCAGCCGGCGCTGATGCGCCGCCGGCTGGCGGTAGTGCCGCAGCACCTGCGGGAGCTGCGGCAGTGCACGCGCCTGTCACCCACGAGGGGGACCCGTGGGTGGGGCGCGTGCTGAAGCTGCTCGGTGCGGAGCACGAGCAGCAGGCCGTTCACGGCGCGGCTGCGCAGCCGCGCGTGGGGGATGCGGCGAGTCCGGCGAATGCGGACACGCTGAAGGGTTTGCTGCTGCAGCTTGCCAGCAGCGAAGGTGCACCGGCGGCGCTTAAGGATGCCGCCGGACAAGCGGTGCAATATCTGACAGGTCAGCAGTTATTGCTGACGACAGATCGCAGTGCTACATTTGCACAGATGCACTGGTTTATTCCGATCACTGGACCGGACGGGGAAGAAACGGCGTCTGTTCAGATTCAATCACGTCGTGGACCTCGTGGTGAGCTGGATGCGTCCAACTGCCGTCTATGGTTTGATCTGGATATGAAAAGTCTTGGGCCTACTCTGGTAGATGTCCATGTGGTTAATAACATTGTCAGTCTGCGTGTATTAAATGATCGCGAAGGAATGGGACCGCTCCTGGAGAGCGGACGAGAGGTAATCCATCAGGCATTGGACAAGCTGGGCTATCAACTGCTGACCTTCAAGGCGGAACCGTGGCCTGTGGGGCAGGAACCGGGCGCGGAACGAAAAACGCGGGCCTCGGACTATAGTCCTGAACGATACAAAGGGGTGGACTTGAAGGTATGAAAGACGAGTCGTCACAACCGGACCTGCTTTCCAAAAAGGCGGTTGCCCTAAAGTATGTCCCTGGAGAGAGTGAAGCACCTGTTGTTGTAGCCAAGGGGCGCGGCAAAGTGGCAGAAGCCATTCTGGATAAAGCCAGAGAAAACGGCGTGGCTGTTCAGGAGGATGCAGCACTTGTGGAGGTGCTCTCCAAATTGGATCTGGATGAACAGATTCCGGCAGAACTGTATCAACTGGTCGCAGAGGTGCTAACGTATGTCTACCGTGCAGATCGAATGGCCTCAGGACGTGAGGAAAATGAGTCATGGTAGAACGTAGATTGGGTCAGGAGCCAGGATTTAAGCTCACACGACAGCAGAAAGGCCGATTAGGTGAAGAGGCTGCCTGTCAATGGTTGCGAGAGCACGATTATCGGATCATTAGACAGAACTGGCGTTGCCGTAGCGGTGAGATTGACATCATTGCTTCCTGCGAGGGCCTGATTGTCTTTGTGGAAGTAAGAAGCAGAAGTGGAGCCGCTCAGTACGGTACACCTCAGGAATCGGTTGATATGCGTAAAATGCAGCAGGTACGTTCAACCGCATCTGTGTATTTGCAAATGACGGGAGAGACGGAACTTCAGATCCGTTTTGATGTAATTGCCGTAATGCTTGATCAAGCAGGGGAGACTGTCTCTGTGAATCATATTGTTAATGCTTTTTAAGAATTACACTCGAAGTTATTGCTGTATTGATTGATACTAAATGTATCTTTGTTTAATGTGAGTCGATTAGTTATTTCGAAGTACAAGTTTAATTATGTCTTATCTTTGCATTCGTTTTAGTTTTGAATTAGTTAATATACTAAGGTCGTAGTTCCTCTTCATACAGGAACTGCGGCTTTTTTTGATTTAAGTATAGAATCATAAAAAAGAGGAAAGAGCAATGATGATAAAATCATTATATTTCAGAATTTTTAGATACAAATCGTATCATTTATAATAAAATAAGAACGTTGAAAAATTTAAAAAGAGGTTGGTGGGATGTATGGAAGAGCTTCAGAACGCTTCGAGCAACACGGTAAAAAGAGTATGGGAGTGTCCTCGGATGGAAGTGCTGGATATCAGCGAGACCATGAACGGTGGACAGGGGATTTGGCAATATGTTTGGGACGGAGAATTCTGGAAACTTGAGCTTATGGTCAGTTAATTAAAGAGGCTAAAGAGGAATGTTTGATCCATAAAAATAAATGGTGAGGTGTAGTGAGAAGATGCAGACAAGTATCAAATGGATAATTCGACTAAGTACACTATCTTTATGTTTCGTTTTGTTTGGAATCATGTATTCTGGAGTTTCTTATGCAGCAGATCCGTCTACACAGGCAAAAATATCAGGTAAAGTTACTGATCTTGAAGGGTTTCCTATCCAGGATGCAACAATCAAGTATTCCCTTAGATATCAAGGGGAAGAAACTGAAAAAAGCGTAAAGACAGATAGTACTGGAAGTTATTCTATACTTGAGTCTGTCCAGGATTATACGGAAATTAGTTTTATAATTGAAGCAGAAGGCTATGTGACTGACAGGCACCGTAATACCTACTATTTGTCAGAAGGGGAACAGATTCTGGTTAATTTCGAGCTATATGAACCTTCTACGATTGTAGGGTCTGTAACCGATCAAACAGGCAAACCGATTCCAGATGCCCTGGTCAAAGTAACAGGGGCCTTGGATCGCCCGGTTAAAACAGATCAGAAAGGTCGGTATGCCGTTACTGGGCTTGATTTCGACTACAATCCGAACATTGCGATCTGGGTAGATTCTGCGGATTATATGCTTTATGAACAGGATCGTTTGAATGTTCAGGCTGGAAAAACCTTAATCGTAGATGTTGTTTTGACAGAAGCCGCACATGTACGGGGGAAAGTAGTAGATGAGGCGGGCAATCCAGTGAGTGGAGCTAAAGTGAATGCCGGAGGCTTGGCAACAACAACAACGGATGCTCAAGGGAATTATTTCATAAAGCGCGTGCCAACAGGCACCATAACTATAACGGGAGAAGCAGCAGGGTACTTAAAATCGACTCAGAACATTCCCCTCGTACAAGGAGATCATAATACGTTTAATATCGTACTTAAGAAAGATGCAGATATTACACCTCCAGTAACCAAGTACAGATTAGTTCCTATTACAGATACTGTGAACGGGAAGGTGTACATTAAAGGATTTACATTCAGACTTCAGGCAACGGACGAAGTCAAAGGTTCGGGCGTTAAAACAACGCAATATCGAATCAATGGGGGAGCATGGAACACGTATGAAGGACCCGTCAAGTTTTATGCTCCCGATGTCAAGGTGGTAGAATACTATAGTACAGATGTTGCAGGTAACCAGGAGAAGTACAACAAAATGGATTTTGTTAATGGCACATTTGAAGGCGCTGGTTCATATTGATTCATCATTGATATGATAGTGTGATTTGTATAAGATGCTAATTTAATTAGACGGCTCCGACATGATGATCGCCCTCGGTAGATCAGGATTCGGAGCCGTCTTTACCGTTTTTAATACCTGTAGCCCTAGTAGTCGAGGCCTTCCCTTTGAATCTCGTGAACAGAAGGGTGTATAATCAAGGATGTAATCTGGCGTTTTAATCTTTTGATTTGTCATAAACGAATTGTTCCAGACCGTAACCTATCGTTACGGTTACAAATCATATTATAAACAGGAGGTACGGCCGATGAGTGAAGCTACGAAAACAACAAATGAAGTTAGAAATGCGATTCAAAACCGTCGTACGGTGAAAAAATTCAAAAAAGAAGCTGTTCCTACACAGCAGATTATAGAATTGCTGGACACCGCAGTCTGGGCTCCTAACCATAAACTGCGTGAACCTTGGAGATTTTTGTTGTTTACCGGAAATGGACGGAAGAAACTGGCTGAGGCTATTGACGCAGAAATGGGAGAAGACAACAAATTCTCAGCCAATATTATGCAAGTTCCATCCGTTATGCTTGTCGTGCTGGAAGAAGATCCAAGACAGAATATCTGGGACGAAGACTTCGCTGCGGTCAGTGCATTGGTTCAGAACTTTATGCTTGCAGCCTGGAGTGAAGACATTGGAACGTTCTGGGTGACCAAGCCATTCTTGTACGCCCCCAAATTCCGCAAACCGCTTGGAATAGAGGCGGGAGAGAAGATTGTAGGCATGATTTATATGGGATACCCTGATGTTATTCCTTCCGCCAAAGAACGCACACCAGCTAAGGACAAACTCACTCTTTTTGAATAATAAATTATTTGTAGACCTTAGCTATATACGATCCCCTTATGTTACAGGGAAATTTACGTACAAGTTCCTTTCTTCACAGAAGAGAAGGGCTTGTACGTTTTTTGTCATGTTGGCATATCCGCATTGTAGAATCTCTATAAGGAATCCTTCTCGATCTTCCTCTGCTGTCTGCAGTTTCATGCCCATATCACTGCCTTTGGGTAAATCGGGCTGTTCTTTCCTCCATATGCTTCTAAAATAGCTTCAAAATAAATTAAGATCCAGTTGACGATACTGGATGGCTTCAGCCACATGAGCTGTCACAATTTCACCTTCATGGTCCAGATCGGCAATTGTCTGTGCCATCTTGATAATCCGATCATGTGCCCGCATGCTCAGGTTTAACGTTTGCAAGGTTTGCTCTAACAGTTGCTCTGCCTCTTGGGGGAGATGGATCGTCCGTCGCAAAAGCGTGCCCGAAAGCTGGCTATTCCAACGAACCAGACTTTTGGCATAACGTGTAGCCTGAATTTGATGAGCATGGATCACTTTTGTCTGCATTTCTTCAGAGGAAGGGGAAGCAGCAGACTTGCGCCACTCGCCTGGTGGAGGAACCTCAACCTGAAGATCAATGCGGTCCAGAAGTGGTCCTGAAATTTTGGCTCGGTACGCGGCAACACGGGCTGGACTACATATGCAGCGTTGCTCCTCCGAATGAGCGGACAAATATCCGCAGGGACAGGGATTCATGGAACATGCAAGCATGAACTGGGCCGGAAAGGTGAATGCAGCGCGTGCCCGACTAATTGTCACTGTGCGATCCTCTAACGGCTGCCTTAATACCTCCAGCACTTGACGCTGGAATTCAGGTAATTCATCCAGAAACAATATGCCCCGGTGGGCAAGGCTCACTTCACCCGGTTTTGGGATACCACCGCCTCCAATCAGACCAGAGGTGGATATTGTATGGTGAGGGGAGCGAAAAGGTCTATCTGCAATCAGGCCTTGAGGCGCTTCTTTCAATTTGCCTGCGGCACTTAATACTTTGGTTACTTCTAACGCTTCATCTTCTGACAAAGGTGGAAGGATGGTAGGCAACCGTTTGATTAACATCGTTTTGCCCGTGCCTGGCGGTCCAACGAGCAGTATATTATGCATGCCAGCTGCAGCGATCATAAGCGCACGTTTTACATGGTGCTGCCCCAGAACATCGCTATAGTCATCTACCAGTAATGGAGTCTGTCTCGTCTTTTTATCCATTTTCTTCTGTGGCCTATCTGTTATAGGAGAAGCGAGGTGTGCATAATTTTTCAATACGACTGGTCCTGCATTCGAATTATTTGGTATTCCCACTGAACTAGCGCGTTCATCTGGGTTTTCCGGAGCAATATCCTGTAAATGACGAATGCCAAACACCTGGATACCTCGAATCAGTGACGCTTCCTCTACGTTATCGAAAGGCAGAAGCACGGAAGTAAAGCCTTGTCGTTTGGCCAGATCCACCATGGACAAAATGCCGGGCACGGACCTGATCGAACCGTCCAACGCCAGTTCGCCAACCACTAGTGTCCGTTCCTGGGGAGGAAGTACAAGCTGGCCGCTTGTCATAAGTAAACCAATAGCAATGGCTAGATCAAAGGAAGATCCTTCCTTGCGCAGATCAGCGGGAGCCAGATTAATTGTGATCCGCTGTAAAGGATACTGATATCCGCAGTTTTTAATCGCTGCACGAACACGTTCAACGGCCTCTCGAATGGCTGAATCCGGTAAACCGATGATGGATGTCTGTGGCAGACCATTGGATAAATCGGTTTCCACCTCGATCAGAACGCCATCGATTCCGTACAAACACGCACTGTGTAATTTTCCGTACATGACAAAGAAACACCTCACTCGATTCTTGACTCCGCATAATACGGGCCAGTCTACGAATTAAGGTGCTTCCTCAGCTTCTATTAAGCATTTTATATAAAAGGAATCATGGAGTCAACCAGTCATTATCATTGCTGTAGTCATCTCTCCGGATCCCTGAATTTTATTTCTGGAAGGAAATCATTAAATAGCTTTGGCGAAAATAGTTAAGTATAAACTTTCATTATGATTATTAAATTTGACCCGAGAAAGCGTGAATCTGTTCGCTGGACTTAGCTATTATTGTTGTTAAATCATGGGGATGTACTGCTGATTTTCTATCTATATTTATATTTTACACAATCTAATTTATCATAATTAAATTGAATAGTAAAATCATTTGTGCTCAATTATTCTGTTTTTTTTCTAATTTGTGATAAGATAGATTTATAGTTCCTTTTTTATAAGGAATAGAATGCACAATAGGCAGGTGAGAAAGATATGCAGACTGACAGTTTGAAGCTGGATAACCAATTATGCTTTGCCATATATGCTTGTTCACGTGAGATTACGAAGATGTACCAGCCTTATCTGGAGGTGCTCGGCGTAACGTATTCACAGTATCTGGTTCTGATGGTATTGTGGGAACGTGAAGAATGTACGGTTAAGGAGATCGGGGAGGCACTCTATCTCGATTCGGGAACATTGACACCACTTCTCAAACGGTTGCAGTCAGCAGGACTTATTAATCGTGAACGCTCTGCTCAGGATGAACGAAAAGTATTAATTACATTAACCGACTCCGGCCGTGAGCTGCGGAACAAGGCATTGTCCATCCCTGAATCCATTCAGGGAGATGCGTGTTTGAACAGTACAGAGTTTGAAGCTTTGCTGGGTCAGTTCAAAGGGTTGCTGGAGAAAGTTCACCAAACCAACACTAACGCAGCCAAAAAATAAAATGTAGTTTTACATCAAGGAAACCTTAGCTTTTAGCTGAGGTTTTTTCCATATATACCCAAGCATTCACAATATGGGATCATACTCATATCAAAATACTGTCTATTAACCATTAATTTTTTAAGGAAAGCGTTTTAAAAACGTGTTACAATGAATTGGGTTTAAGTGAAAATAGTCAACATTTGTCTTTTGTTAGTCTACCAACCCGCCTTGTTGCAGTCATGTTGATAGGAGGATTCGAGAATGAATATCCATGAATATCAAGGAAAAGAAGTACTGAAACAGTATGGAGTTACCGTTCCAAATGGAAAGGTTGCTTATACAGTCGATGAAGCGGTTGCGGCCGCAGAGGCACTGGGCAGTCCGGTGACTGTTGTTAAAGCGCAAATTCACGCAGGTGGCCGGGGTAAAGCCGGCGGCGTAAAAGTGGCGAAGAGTACGGATGAAGTTCGTGCCTATGCTTCCGAAATTCTGGGCAAAGTATTGGTAACACACCAGACTGGACCAGAAGGCAAAGAAGTGAAACGTCTTCTGATTGAAGAAGGATGCGATATCCGCAAAGAGTATTATGTGGGTGTTGTTGTGGACCGTGCCACAGGCCGTGTAGTTATGATGGCTTCCGAAGAAGGCGGTACTGAGATTGAAGAAGTAGCTGAAGCTACACCTGAGAAAATTTTCAAAGAAATTATTGACCCTGCCATTGGATTGCAAGTGTTCCAGGCCCGTAAACTGGCTTACAGCATTAAGATTCCGAATGAACTGGTGAACAAAGCTGTTAAGTTCATGCTCGCGCTGTACACTGCATTTGTCGAAAAAGATTGCTCTATTGCCGAGATCAATCCTCTCGTTGTTACCGGAGATGGAAACGTTATCGCGCTAGATGCGAAATTAAACTTTGACTCCAACGCCCTGTTCCGTCACAAAGACATTTTGGAACTGCGTGACCTGGATGAAGAGGATGAAAAAGAAATCGAAGCTTCCAAATACGACCTCAGCTACATAGCACTTGATGGCAACATCGGCTGTATGGTCAATGGTGCGGGACTTGCGATGGCAACGATGGACATTATCAAATACTACGGTGGAGACCCGGCCAACTTCCTTGACGTTGGGGGCGGTGCAACAACGGAGAAGGTGACTGAAGCATTTAAGATCATCTTGTCCGATGCCAAAGTAGCTGGGATCTTTGTTAACATTTTCGGTGGCATCATGCGCTGTGATGTTATCGCCAATGGTGTTGTTGAAGCCGCGAAGCAGCTTGGCCTGACCAAACCGCTGGTTGTTCGTCTTGAAGGAACTAACGTGGAGCTTGGCAAACATATTCTGGGTGAATCTGGCCTGAATATCGTTCCTGCTGATTCCATGGCCGATGGTGCACAGAAAATTGTTGCCCTCGTAAAATAAGTTCATTCCTTAGTACCGGAGCTGTCCGGGAATTGAAAAATAACCGTAAGGATGTGAAGCAACGTGAGTATTTTGATCGATAAAAATACAAAAGTCATTACGCAAGGCATTACGGGTTCAACGGGAATGTTCCACACGAAGGGCGCATTGGACTATGGAACCCAGATGGTAGGCGGAGTTACACCGGGTAAAGGCGGAACTAATGTGGATATCACGTTGGAAGACGGTACAGTAGCTAGTCTGCCGGTGTTTAACACTGTACAGGAAGCGAAGGAAGCTACAGGCGCAACAGCGAGCGTCATTTATGTTCCTCCTGCATTTGCAGCAGATTCCATTATGGAAGCTGTTGATGCTGAGCTGGACCTCGTAATCTGTATTACAGAAGGTATTCCGGTTCTTGACATGATCAAGGTTGACCGCTTCATGGAAGGTAAAAATACCGTCCTGATCGGACCAAACTGTCCAGGTGTCATTACACCAGGCGAATGTAAAATCGGTATCATGCCTGGTTATATCCATATGGCAGGGCACGTAGGCGTTGTTTCCCGTAGTGGAACACTTACCTATGAAGCCGTTCATCAACTGACGACACGTGGCATTGGACAATCTTCTGCTGTAGGAATCGGGGGAGACCCTGTAAAAGGCTCCGAGTTCATTGATATCCTCAAACGGTTCAATGAAGATCCACAGACTCATGCGGTCATCATGATTGGTGAGATTGGTGGTACAGCTGAAGAGGATGCTGCAGATTGGGTACGTGAAAACATGACTAAACCGGTTGTTGGCTTTATCGGTGGCGTAACAGCGCCTCCAGGCAAACGGATGGGCCATGCTGGCGCTATTATCTCTGGCGGTAAAGGTACAGCCAAAGAGAAAATTGCGAAGCTGGAATCATGTGGAATCAAAGTAGCACCAACTCCTGCTGAGATGGGTTCGACTTTGGTGAGTGTACTTGAGGAACGCGGTATTTTGAATTTGTGCACGACACATTAATTCTTTTTCGTTATAATAGAAGAAACGGCTCGGAAATGATCTATTTCTGGTAGACCGACTATTATGATTACGGAAAAGGTAAGCAACCTTTTGTCCTTGAACAGGGCGAAGGGTTGCTTTTTTGCGTTTTTTTACGGGAAAAGGGTGAGGAATTGTCTCTCATCTGCGTAAACGCTTGCATTCCGTGGTCACTTAACACACAATATGAGGGAAGATACTCTTCCCGCTCTGGGAGGTTTATGGTATGGAAGAACGATGGATCTTGTTTGGGTTACATGAGATGGAGGGTATTGGTAAAAAAACAATCTCGAAACTGATTCTGGGACAACATGAATTACCCGAACTATTGAATTATGGGGAAAGCGACTGGGTCGCAGCAGGTTTGCGCAAAGATCAGGCTGCACGTTTGACTAGCCAATTTACTATCGACTGGATTGAGAGTAAAAGAGAACACGTTTACAATCAGGGGATAGAGGTTATTACTTATCTGGATCAGAATTATCCCATATTAATGAAGGAAACCGTTCAGCCTCCCTGGGTAATGTATGCTCGAGGGGATGTTAGTTTGCTACACAATTCGTCTATTGCCATGGTGGGAACTCGTATGCCGACTGTGTATGGCCGCAAAGTTGGAGAAAAGCTGGCAGAGCAATTATGCAATGCAGGACTGACGATTGTAAGCGGGCTTGCCCGCGGTATTGATAGCGTGTGTCATGAGGCAGTATTACGAGCTAAAGGAAAAACGATTGCAGTATTCGGAACCGGGATTGATAATATTTACCCACCCGAAAATACAAGCCTCGCCGAGCGAATCGCGGATACGGGTCTGCTTTTGTCGGAATATCCACCAGGTACGAGAGCGCGCCAGGGATTATTTCCGGAACGGAATCGAATCATTGCCGGTCTGACACTGGGAACATTGGTTGTTGAGGCTGACATTCGCAGTGGTTCACTCATTACAGCAGATGCTGCGCTTGAAGCAGGCAGGGATGTATTTGCAGTCCCTGGACCTATTACATCGCCGAAAAGTCGGGGAGCACACAATCTTATCCGTCAAGGGGCCAAATTGGTCACTTGTGCAGCAGATGTATTGGAAGAGTATCGATTGGGCTTGCCAAATGCAGAACAACTTCCTTACAATAGAGGACGTTCGACCGAAACAACCGAGCCTTCCGGGCGAGGGATATTCGCTGAGGTTAAGCTCTCTCCAGATGAACAACGCGTGATTTATCTGTTGGAACAGGGAGAACAATCATTGGATCAACTGGTTGAGCTGCTTGGTTGGGATTTTGGACATTTGCATTCAGTTCTGTTATCTTTAATCATAAAAAAGCAGATTAGCCAATTACCAGGCACTAAATACGCGAGGGTATGACGAAGCTACAACCTACGTAGTGCGTGGAAATATATAATTAGCAGAAGTTATTAACTATGCATAAGCTTACAGAAACAGTTTCATGACAGTTTCATGACTGAGAGGAGGATGAACCTATGGCGGATGCACTCGTAATCGTGGAGTCGCCCTCAAAGGCGAAGACGATAGGCAAATATTTAGGCAGCAAGTTCATCGTAAAAGCTTCGATGGGACATGTTCGCGATTTGCCAAAGAGTCAGATCGGCGTTGAGGTAGAGAATGATTTTAATCCGAAATATATTACGATCCGCGGCAAAGGTTCAATTTTGAAAGAACTGAAGGATGCACGGAAGAAAGTGAAAAAAGTGTATCTCGCAGCTGACCCGGATCGCGAAGGTGAGGCTATTGCATGGCATTTGGCCCATGCCCTTGAACTGGACGATACGGCAGATTGCCGGGTTGTATTTAATGAAATTACAAAACAGGCGGTCAAAGATGCGTTCAAAACGCCGCGGAAAATCAATATGGATTTGGTTAACGCGCAGCAGGCAAGACGTATTCTGGATCGGCTCGTTGGATATAAAATTAGTCCGTTATTATGGAAGAAAGTGAAAAAAGGTTTGTCTGCAGGCCGGGTTCAGTCCGTGGCTGTTAAAATCATTTTAGATCGTGAAAATGAAATTGATGATTTTGAGCCGGAAGAATACTGGAGCATTACGGCCAAACTTACAGCAGACGGCAATCCGTTTGAAGCCAAGTTTCATAAACTGAACGGGGCCAAAACAGAGCTGGGCAGTGAAGCGGAAGTGCAAGCGATCCTGAAACAGATCGAAGGTGCAGACTTTACGATCAAGGAAGTTAAAGAGAAAGAACGGAGCCGTAACCCTTCCGCCCCGTTTACGACGAGTTCTCTGCAACAGGAAGCGGCGCGTAAATTGAATTTCAGAGCTTCCAAGACGATGTCGGTTGCCCAACAACTATATGAAGGTGTAGACCTTGGAAAAGAAGGCACAGTAGGTCTCATCACGTATATGCGTACGGACTCCACACGAATTGCGGCATCTGCACAAGAAGAAGCCAAAGAATATATCGTTGGTAAGTATGGTGAGCCATTTGCACCTGAGACTCCACGAAACTATTCCAAAAAAGCAGCTAATGCTCAGGATGCGCATGAAGCAATTCGTCCAACTTCAATTCTGCGTGACCCTGACTCAATCAAGTCATTCATGAGTCGCGATCAGTTCCGGTTGTATAAACTGGTATGGGAACGTTTTGTAGCGAGCCAGATGTCTTCGGCTATCCTGGATACACTCTCTGTAGATATTGCTGCGGGGGACACCATTTTCCGTGCAGCAGGTTCGAAGGTACGGTTCCAAGGTTTCATGAAGGTATATGTTGAAGGAAACGACGATGGTACAACCGATGAAGATCGTCTGCTGCCTCCGTTGAAAAGTGGAGATGTGCTTGAGAAGCAGGAGATTGAGCCAAAACAGCATTTTACACAACCGCCACCCCGGTATACGGAGGCAAGGTTGGTTAAGACGCTTGAGGAATTGGGGATAGGGCGTCCGAGTACATATGCGCCAACACTGGAGACCATTCAGAAGCGCGGATATGTTGCGATAGAGGAAAAGAAATTCATGCCAACGGAGCTTGGTGAACTGGTCATTGAACAGATGGAAGAGTTTTTCCCGGAAATCCTGAATGTAGAGTTCACCGCAAACATGGAAGGTGATCTTGACCATGTGGAGGAAGGTTCCGAGGATTGGGTCAAAGTACTCGCAGAATTCTATGAATCTTTTGAGAAACGGCTTGAGTTTGCGGAAGAAGAAATGAAAGAAATCGAGATTGAAGACGAAGTTTCGGATGAGATCTGTGAGAAGTGCGGCAAACCGCTGGTTTATAAACTCGGACGTTTTGGCAAGTTTCTTGCGTGCTCTGGCTTCCCTGATTGCCGGAATACCAAACCGATTATCAAGGATATCGGCGTGACTTGTCCGAAGTGTAAGGAAGGTCATGTTGTTGAGCGCCGTAGCAAAAAAGGACGTATTTTCTACGGTTGTGACAAATATCCTGAATGTGATTTTGTCTCATGGGACAGACCTTCAGCCAAACCATGTCCAAGTTGCGGATCGCTAATGATTGAAAAGCGGAACAAAAAGGGAGCACGATTGCAGTGTACTTCATGTGATCATCAGGAGCCGGTGGATGAACCGGATGACGAATCAACAGATTAGTATATATGTGAATCAATTCAATTATAGTGAAATATGAAATTGCTTTATGGGGGTAAATGATTTTGACAAATGAACAACAAGTAACCGTTATTGGTGCCGGGCTGGCAGGAACAGAAGCGGCCTGGCAGATTGCAAGTCGCGGCGTACGCGTAAAATTATACGAGATGAGACCTGTTGTGAAAACGCCAGCTCATCATACGGATAAATTTGCAGAACTGGTATGTAGCAACTCGCTACGTGCGAATGGATTGACGAATGCAGTAGGTGTGTTAAAAGAAGAAATGAGAATGCTCAATTCTCTTGTATTGTCAGCAGCAGACAAACATGCAGTTCCCGCAGGTGGGGCGCTTGCTGTGGACCGGGATGGATTTTCAGGTGAGATTACATCCACGTTGCACCAGCATCCGCTCATCGAAGTGGTGAATGAGGAACTAACTGCTCTGCCGGAAGATGGCATCGTTGTTGTTGCAACGGGGCCGCTGACTTCACCAGCATTGTCTGAGCAAATCAAGGCACTAATGGGGGAAGAGTATTTCTACTTCTATGATGCAGCTGCACCGATCATCGAAAAAGATTCAATTGATATGAACAAAGTGTATCTGGCTTCCCGTTATGATAAGGGTGAAGCGGCATATCTGAACTGTCCGATGACAGAAGAAGAGTTTGATGTCTTCTATGAAGCTCTCATTACTGCTGAAGTCGCTCAATTGAAAGAGTTCGAGAAAGAAATCTACTTTGAAGGCTGTATGCCAATCGAAGTGATGATGAAACGCGGAAAACAGACGGCTCTGTTTGGACCTATGAAACCGGTAGGTCTGGTTAACCCTCATACAGGAGAGTTGCCACATGCGGTTGTTCAGCTTAGACAGGACAATGCAGCTGGAACCCTGTATAACTTGGTGGGCTTCCAGACGCATCTGAAATGGGGAGAACAGAAACGTGTCTTTTCCCTTATTCCTGGACTTGAAAATGCAGAGTTCGTTCGTTATGGCGTAATGCACCGTAATACATTTATTAACTCTCCTAAACTGCTTCTTCCGACGTATCAGTTTAAAGAGCGTCCAAACCTGTTCTTTGCAGGTCAGATGACGGGTGTAGAAGGATATGTGGAATCTGCTGCATCAGGGCTGATTGCCGGCATGAACGCAGCCAAAGCAGCACTTGGGCAGGAACTGGTGGTATTGCCGGTAGAAACAACACTTGGCAGTATGGCTCAGTATATTACAACGGCTGACTTCAAGCACTTCCAACCAATGAACGCAAACTTTGGTTTGTTGCCGAAGCTTGAAACGAAGATTCGTAACAAAAAGGAAAAAAATGAAGCTCTTGCACAGCGTGCACTGGATGGCATTACCAGTTTTGCTGCGGCAGAAGGTCTAACTGTTCCAGAACGCGTATAAATTATTCGTGGGAGGATGCTGATATCATGGATATGTCATTTCATGCTACAACGATCTGTGCTGTTCGTCATAATGGTAAGGCTGCAATCGCAGGAGATGGTCAGGTGACCATGGGCCAAAGTGTTGTGATGAAGAATACAGCCAAGAAGGTAAGACGTTTGTACCGCGGACAGGTTGTTGCTGGCTTTGCTGGTTCTGTGGCGGATGCGATCACCCTGTTTGAGAAATTCGAAGGTAAGCTGGAGGAGCACCATGGTAACTTGCAGCGTGCTGCTGTAGAGCTTGCCAAGGACTGGCGTCAGGATCGGATCTTGCGTAAGCTTGAGGCACTGTTGATTGTGATGGACAAATCAGGTATGCTGCTCATTTCAGGCGGCGGGGAAATTATCGAACCGGATGATGACGTTATTGCTATCGGATCAGGTGGAAACTTTGCCTTATCTGCTGCACGTGCGTTGAAACGTCATGCAGTAAACCTGGAAGCGAAAGATATTGCGCGTGAATCACTTCAGATTGCCTCGGAGTTATGTGTATATACCAATAGTAATATTATTGTAGAAGAGTTATAAGCCAAAGAAATCTCCCGTAGTGGAGCATGATTCTGTAATCTGCTCCAGGACGTCTAGGGGATTCTTTGTCCTTGTTAGGTAAAATAATTCAACATACTGGTAGGAGGGAAGCAATATGAATACTCAAGCGTTAACACCGAGACAGATTGTTGCAGAGCTTGACAAGTATATTGTAGGTCAAAAGAAAGCTAAAAAATCGGTAGCCGTGGCCCTTCGTAATCGTTATCGGCGTAGCCTTTTACCTGAACACACTCAGGACGACATTGTGCCTAAAAATATCTTGATGATTGGACCTACCGGTGTGGGTAAAACGGAGATCGCCCGTCGCCTCGCTAAACTGGTAGGTGCGCCATTTGTGAAAGTGGAAGCTACCAAGTTCACTGAAGTAGGTTACGTTGGCCGTGACGTTGAATCGATGGTGCGGGATCTGATTGAGACATCACTGCGGATGGTGAAGCTGGAGCGGACTGAAAAAGTGAAAGACAAAGCTGAAGAAGCTGCCAACGAACGAATTGTACATATTTTGGCTCCTTCACAGTCTAAGTCCAAGAGTCAGCGCAATCCCTTTGAGATGATCTTTGGCAATAATGGTAACAACGTTCAGGAGCAGGATGAGCCAGAACCGGATACAGGAGTTGCGGAGCGTCGACGCAAGATCAAGTTTGATCTGTTGTCCGGCAAGTTGGAGGATGACATCATTGAGATTGATGTAGAAGACACTGCTCCTAACATGATGGACATGTTTGCTGGTCAAGGTAATGATCAGATGGGCATGAACATGCAGGAGATGTTTGGTAGCTTGTTGCCTCGTCGTACGAAAAAACGTAAACTCGCTATTAAAGAAGCGCGTAAAGTGTTGATCCAGGAAGAAGCAGGGAAATTGATCGACATGGATGATGTTACCCAGGAGTCCATTCGCCGGGCGGAGCAGACAGGTATCATATTCATAGATGAAATCGACAAGGTGGCCAGTCAAGGGCGCGGTAGTGGTCCTGATGTGTCCCGCGAGGGTGTGCAACGTGACATACTGCCTATCGTCGAAGGTTCAACGGTAATGACGAAGTATGGCCCTGTCAAAACCGATTATATTCTGTTTATGGCAGCTGGAGCATTCCACGTCGCCAAACCTTCTGATCTGATTCCTGAGCTTCAGGGGCGCTTCCCAATTCGTGTGGAACTAAGTAGTCTTACACTGGAGGAGTTTGTATCCATTCTGACTGAACCGCAAAATGCATTGACCAAGCAGTATGTTGATCTACTGCGCACCGAGAATATTGAGATTGAGTTCTCGGATGAGGCCATTCGCGAGATTGCCAAATTGGCCGAATCCGTCAATCAAAATACAGAAAATATAGGTGCACGTCGACTGCATACGATTCTTGAGAAGCTTTTGGAGGATCTATCCTTTGAGGCACCTGAGCTTACACTGGAACGTATGGTGATCACTCCGGAGTATGTCCGGGAGAAATTAAATGATATTGCGCTTGATCGTGATTTGAGTCAGTATATCCTGTAACATGGAACTAGCAATGTAGTTGTTAAAATGATGTTATAAATGAACGGTATGCAAGAAAGTAGAGAACATTTGTGTGATCCACAAAGGCTCTCTTACTTGACGCATATCGTTTATTTTTGTTTCTAGCTAAAGGATTTCGATGTTACAACCGATAAAAGATGTGGGGTTGTTATACGGATCGACAAAACCTAGGACTTGTGCCGCATGTATACGAAGTTAAAACCTATCGGAGTGGTAGTTATTCTTCGTTTACATACCCAATGATTCCCATTAAAAGAATTTTTCTTATTCCAAGTCTGGTCATCGGTTTAGTCGATAGATTGGTAAATGTTGCGTAAATGCGCAAAATGATGAATTGTTGAAAAGTGTGAAGCCACTAATTGTTTTCTTAAAATTAAAATATATAGACGCCGCTTAATTGTTAAGAAAGTGTTGTGTAGGAAGGTCGAGTTTTCTTCATCATTGAAAGATAACTTGTCAATTGATTAATATATAGCTTTGTATGTATACCTATCATATTGTCCATAAACCCTTACTACAACGGCAAAAAATTCTAACATTATCAACTATGAAATATTCGGAAATATACATAATTACGGGCGTTGTAAGCTCATGTTGAGACTTGAAAGTTTTTTTTTATTTTAAGAATGTTTAAGAACAATAAGGGAGAGTATTAACATACTTTTGTTTTGGGCCCGAACATTTACGAAAAAATTCATAATTTGCAGAAAATACACAAAAAGCCCCGTCTTTCAGAAAAGATAGGGCTTTTTTCTTATTGTAATAAATCCCAAACTCGAAGAAACTTATGTTATACGACAACATCAGAGTTAATTCTACTTAAGTCCTAGAAAACCGTGTAAAGACGAATGTTTTTGTCGAAAAAAACATAAGAATTTTCAAGGGAAAAGATTCAATCTTTTTCCATTACTTCTAAAGAGAGGAGGGGGATTGTGAATCTTTTAAACGATATCAGCTTTAAAAGATTGCAAGGTGCACTCGATGCGTCCAATATCAGACAACGAACGATTGCTGACAACATCGCGAACGCCGATACCCCGTATTTCAAGCGCTCGAACGTTTCTTTTGAAGAAATGTTGCAAGGGCAAATGAATGGAGATATGCCTGTTCTTAAGGGTAAAGTAACTGATGCAAGGCATTTTGTCATAGGTCCTTCCTCTTCCGTACCAACGCCAGTAGTTAATATGGACCAGTCAACCTCCATGAATAACAACGAAAACAATGTCGATATAGACAGAGAAATGAGTCTTCTGGCGGAGAATCAGTTGCGTTATAACGCTTATATTCAGCAAGTGAACGAACAAATTAAAATTATGCGTGTTGGCGTGGAAGGGAGATAACCTAAATTGAACATTAGTAATAGTTTTAGTATCAGTAGCTCAGCTCTGACAGCCCAACGGTTGCGGATGGACGTCATATCTTCCAACATTGCCAACGCAGAGACGACGCGCGCGAGCGTATCCAATGGTGAAGCGGTCCCTTACAAACGTAAAATGGTTGTGCTTGAGCCGAATAAAACGTCATTTGGTACGATGCTGCAAAATCAGATGAGAGGTAGCGGTTCAGGAGATGGCGTTAGAGTAACGGAGATTCGCGAGGATCAGTCACCTTTGAAGCCTGTATATGACCCTTCTCATCCGGATGCCAATGCAGAAGGATATGTATTTATGCCTAATGTGGATATTGCGAAAGAAATGGTCGACATGATCTCTGCTTCGCGTTCTTATGAAGCAAACGTAACAGCACTGAATTCAACCAAAGCGATGATCTCCAAAGCTTTGGAGATTGGAAGATAATCTGCTTTGAAATGAAAATAAGAAAAATACAAACCAGGGATGAAGGGGAGGGACATTAATGATTCAGAACAACATGTTTAGCACACAGGGGATACAACCGCTACAGATGAAGAGTGCAACCGAAAGTAAGCCTTCTACACCAGCCGAAACCATTCAGAGCTTCGGTACATACTTACAGAATGCATTAGGGTCCGTCGCAGCACAGGAGGCTCAATCGCATGAAATGTCGAATCAATTTTTGGTCGGCAAAGCGAATGTGGATCAGGTGATGATTGCTTCAGAACAGGCCTTGTTAAGCCTACAACTCACAACTCAAGTCCGAAACAAAGTGGTCGAAGCATACCAGGAAGTTATGCGAACGCAGTTATAAAATAACCTACTTGCGCTTCGATAATAGCGCTGATCATTACAACAAAGCAGCTGCGATGCTGCTCCTGATCGTCAACCTATGAAACGGCGAGGGTTGAGTAAGGACAGACTAAGCAAAGTTTCGGATGGGGTGACAGAGTGAATGAGAGAATCGCCCAGTACAGGGATAAGGCATCCCAGTATTGGAATAGTTTTAGCAAAAAGCAAAAAGTATTATTTATATCCACCTTCCTGTTCCTGATTTTGGCTGCTGTTGTACTCACGATGCAATTGTCCAAGACGGAATATGAAGTAGCTTTTACAGATTTGAATGCAAGTGATTCAGCGGGCGTGATCAGTTATCTCGATTCATCTAGCATTCCATACAAATTAAGTTCAGATGGCAAGACCATATCCGTACCGAGTACAAGTGTTGCAATTGCAAAGGTGAATGTTGGATCTCAAGGGATTATTCAGAATGGTTCATTAGGGTATAAGTCATTCGAGGAGTCATCATCGCCGATCGGGATGACGGATAAAGAGTTTGATGTAAAGTACAACAACGCTATAAACGGAGAAGTTGAACAGTTACTTCAGCGGATGCAAGGGATACAGGATGCTAAAGTACTCGTTAATATGCCGAAAGATAACATCTTTGCTGGTTTAGAAGAACAAGACAAAGCATCAGCATCGGTAGCTCTTCAATTCAAACCGGGTTATCACCCCAATCAGGCAGCGGTAGATGGCTACTTTAACTTGGTTAAAACTGCAATTCCTAATCTGCCTGTTGAGAACATCACGATTACGAACACAGATGAAGCAGAATTGATTCCAACTGCTCGAGGTGGCAGTGGCGGGTTGTCTTCCGAAGTTCAAGAAAACATGGCATTACAGAAAAAGTTTGAAAACGATGTCCGTAATAACGTAAAGCAATTCCTTTCCCAGATTGTAGGCGAAGACAAAGTTAATGTTTTGGTAGCCTCCAAGCTTAATTTTGACAAAGAAACACGTAAGGAAAATCTGGTCACACCTGTTGATGTAGATAATATGAAAGGCATCGAGATCAGTGTGCAGGAGATTCAAAAGAGCTACACTGGCGCAAGCAACCCAACAGGTGGTGTTGCTGGCACAGGACAAGAGGAAGTTCCGGGTTATCCATCATCTGATGCAACCGGTAACTCTACCTCCGAAGAATCATCAAGCACTATAAACTACGATGTTAATCGAATTGCCAAGGATATCATTTCCAGTCCGTATACTGTAAAAGACTTAACCATTAACGTTGCAGTTGAACCACCGAATGGAGAAACAGAATTACAGGGACCGGTTCAGGACGCAATTGAGAACATTTTGGTTAACATTGTTCGTGCTTCACTGGCAGACTCAGGCACTGTAATAAGTGACGCCGATCTGACAAAGAAAGTTTCAGTCATGTCACAAGGATTCCAGACTGCCTCTGCAGACAATACAGGTTTCCAGCTTTCCTCAACGATGATGTGGGGTGGAGGCGCACTCATAGCGGCATTGATCGCAGCGGTAGTTATTTTGTTAGTACGCCGTCGCCGCAAACAAAACGAAGTCGAAGAAGAAGAGATTCCTCTTCCAATAGCAACAGAGTTCCCGTCCATTACGCTGGACAGTGTAACGAACGAAAGTCAGGTGCGCAAACAATTGGAGAGTTTGGCCAAGAAAAAGCCAGACGAATTCGTCAATCTGCTGCGTACATGGCTGGCTGACGAATAGAGGTGAGCGCATTGGCAAAGGCAAGCAGTCAAGGTTTGACTGGCAGACAAAAAGCAGCAATATTGTTGATTACATTAGGTCCGGAAGTATCGGCTCAGATCTTCAAACATCTGCGTGATGAGGAGATTGAGCAACTTACGTTGGAGATTGCCAACGTGCGCAAGGTTGATTCTTCCGAAAAGGACATGATCATGGCCGAGTTTCATCAGATCTGTCTGGCGCAGGAATATATCTCTCAGGGCGGTATCAATTATGCGAGAGAAATCCTGGAGAAAGCTCTGGGTTCTTCAAAAGCACTTGAAGTCATTAACCGTTTGACAGCTACGCTGCAAGTCAGACCGTTTGACTTTGCACGCAAAGCTGATCCAAATCAAATTTTGAACTTTATTCAGAATGAAAGTCCGCAAACGATCGCGCTGGTTCTTTCTTATCTTCAGTTCGAACAAGCTGCGGCGATTCTGTCATCCTTGCCACAAGAGAAACAGGCAGATGTCGCTCGCCGGGTGGCTGTTATGGATAGTACTTCGCCTGAAGTTATCTCTCAAGTGGAGCGGGTTCTGGAACAGAAACTATCTTCTACCGTAACGCAGGATTACACGAATGCGGGTGGTATCGAATCGATCGTTCAGATTCTGAACGGAGTCGATCGGGGTACAGAGCGTACCATTTTGGACTCACTTGAAATTCAGGATCCAGAGCTTGCAGAGGAAATCAAAAAACGCATGTTTGTATTCGAAGATATCGTCAATGTGGATGATCGTTCGATCCAGCGTATTATCCGGGATATCGACAACGCAGATCTGCAACTTGCACTCAAGGTGGCAAGCGAAGAGGTTCGGGATGCTGTGTTCCGGAACATGTCGAAGCGTATGTCCGAAACCTTCAAAGAAGAGATGGAGTTCATGGGGCCTGTGCGATTACGTGATGTTGAGGAAGCTCAGACACGTATCGTAGGAACGATACGCAGATTGGAAGAAGCCGGTGAGATCATTATCGCACGCGGTGGAGGAGATGATATCATTGTCTAATTTGATTAAATCTTTCCAGTATGTACCCGTTGATGACCGCAAAAAACTTGAAAATCATCATCATTATGGTGGTACTGAGGAGTCTGAAACGGAATTATACGGTGACAGTGCTGAAGGTTCTGAAGCAGAAACGCTTCAAGCACGCGTGGACGAAGAAACACAACGTCTTACCGCAGAAATGCTGGAAGATGCCAAGGAGTTTGCAGAAAAGCAAGTACGTGAAGCTTCAGAAGAGGCAGAGCGCATGCTTCAAGAGGCCCGTGAACAGATCGACAGCTGGTGGCAGGAACAACGACAACAGGATGAACATCTGACTGAAGCGCTTCGTTCACAAGGTTTCCAACAGGGTTTTGAAGAAGGCAAAGTACAAGCTGAACTGGATCTCCAGGTGCAGATCGAAAAGATGATGATTGAAGCCCAGGAAGTGCTCAAGGAAGCTTATGTAGCTAAAGATCAGATCATTCAGGAAGCCGAACCGTTCCTCGTGGAGCTCGCTTGCGGGATCGCTGAGAAAGTCATTGATAAGCAACTTACCATTGAACCCGATCATACATTGGAACTGATTCGTCAGAGTTTGTCACGTAAACGGGAGCAGGGTTTGATCACACTCTGTGTGGCACCTGATCAGTTTACATTTGTACAGGCAGCTCGTGAAGAATTGTCTCTGTCCATTGACTCTCAAGCAGAATTGCAGATTTTGCCTGATTCAACTGTCAAAGATAAGGGATGTGTCATTCGTTCTTCGTTCGGAAGTGTAGATGCGAGAATTGATACACAGCTTGCTGAGATTAAAAAAGAACTGGTCCGCATAGCACTTGAGGATGAGGAGCGAAGAAATCAACATGAAGGTTCTTAGTTCACAGCGATATATGGAACATTTGCGCCAATTCGATCCTGTTCGTATTAACGGCAAAGTTACTCAGGTCATTGGTCTTATGGTGGAGTCAGAAGGGCCAGATGCAAGTATCGGTGACGTATGTTATATCTATCCTGGTAAATCGGCCAAGCCTCTTCAAGCCGAAGTTGTTGGGTTTCGAGATAACAAAGTGCTGCTTATGCCACTGGGTGAACTTCAATCCATCGGTCCTGGTTGCGATGTAGTAGGTACGGGGAAACCACTCGGCGTTCAGGTAGGCTCCGAATTGCTCGGTAAAGTATTGGACGGACTTGGACAACCGCTGGACGGTTCCCTCCTTCCGTCAAGAATGCCAATGTACTCTACCTCCAATACGCCGGTCAATCCAATGGATCGTCCACGTGTACTTGAAACGATGGGTGTTGGTGTAAGAGCTATCGACGGATTGTTGACCGTAGGTAAGGGACAGCGTGTAGGTATTTTTGCCGGTTCTGGTGTTGGTAAGAGTACATTGATGGGTATGATTGCTCGTAATACAGCAGCAGATGTCAATGTCATCGCGCTTGTGGGTGAGCGTGGACGTGAGGTGCGCGACTTTATTGAACGGGATCTGGGTCCGGAAGGACTGGAACGCTCCGTAGTGATTGTTGCAACTTCAGATCAGCCTGCCCTGATTCGGATTAAGGGAGCAGTTATTGCGACCACTATTGCAGAGTATTTCCGAGATCGTGGAATGAACGTGATGCTCATGATGGATTCGGTAACCCGATATGCTATGGCACAAAGGGAAGTGGGTCTTGCCGTAGGTGAACCTCCGGCAATGAGAGGATATACGCCATCGGTTTTTGCAAGTTTGCCCAAACTGCTTGAACGGGCGGGTACAGGACCTACCGGTTCGATTACAGCCTTTTACACCGTTCTGGTCGATGGGGATGACATGAATGAACCAATCGCGGATGCGGTAAGGGGTATTCTGGATGGACACATTGTGTTAAATCGATCCATTGCAAATAAAGGTCATTTTCCGGCGATTGATGTGCTAGCCAGCATAAGTCGTGTTATGAAGGATATTGCTCCGGAAGAGCAGTTGGAAGCCGTTAATAATATGAAACGTTTGATGGCTGTGTACAAAGAATCGGAAGATTTGATCAATATTGGGGCTTACCAGCGGGGATCAAATGCAGCCATAGATGAATCGATAGATCAGATTGATAGTATATGGAACTTTACCAAGCAGAAAGTCGACGAGAAAGTCACCTTAAGTGAAGTACAGGAACGTTTGATTCTTGAATTTGCAAGGAGATGAATGGGTAAACGATGAAATTTCGATATCATTTCCAGAAAGTTGTTGACCTGAAGAGTAATGAAAAAACACAGGCAGAGTGGATGTTATCCACAGCGATCGGTAAACTTCAGACGGAGGAAGAACATCTGATACAACTTCTTAATGATAGAAGTAATCTGATCGGCATTATCCAATCTGCTACGGAAAATACAGCGTCTGTAAACAGTCTGCAGGAGATGCAGCGTTATGTACATCACCTTGACGAGTGCATTTCACGCAAAAACAGTGATGTTAAACATGCTCAGGTCAATGTGCAGCGGAATCAGACGTTTCTAAACGGTAAGATGATTGACGAAAAAGTATGGCTTGGAGCGAGAGACAAGGCCAAAATCAAATTTCAGCAGGAGATGCTCCTCCGGGAACAGAACGATCTGGACGAGATGGCTACTGTACGCTTCGCTGCCAAAGCCGGACGCGCGAATTGATGTGAGCCGGACGCGAAGTTGTCTCGTGAAGGAGGAATGAACGATGGCTGTTAAAGATGATAGCGACATGGAAAAAGAGTCGGGAGGCGGTTGGGAAAAATTTCTCATGATTTCAATCCCGATTGTATTCACCGTAGTTTTGCTAGGTGTATTACTTACGCTATTTAATGTAGATATTCGTAATAATTTGTTTGAATTCGCCAACAAGATACCGGTAGTCAAGGAATGGGTACCTGATCCTGTTCTGGATCCTGAGAAGGAGAAGCTGGATAAGAGTGAACAGCAGGTTGAAAGTGCTGAAGCCACAATCGAAAAGCTGAAATCCCAGGTAACTGCCAAAGAAACAGAACTCAAGGCAGCACAGGAAGCAACAACAACCGAAGCGAAGAAGGCCACTGACCTTCAGAAGAAGTTGGATGATGCGGAAAAAGCGGCTGAAACGGCTACGGCAACAACGCCGGAAACGGAATCCGATTATCAAAAACAAATCAAAGATTTGGCTAAAATGTATGCTGACATGAGTCCAAGTAAAGCTGCACCTATTTTGCAAAATATGACGAATGAGGAAATGGTATTGTTGTTGAATGCCATGCAGTCATCCGCTCGGACCAAGGTGCTTGAAAAGATGGACCCGAAAACAGCAGCCGATGTCACCATGATGATGAAGGATGCCAAACCGTCCGGGGATCTGGCACTGGATGCACTGCAATCCAGATTGAAGAAAGAAACCGCAGCAACTTCAACTGCATCCACAACGACAAGCAAAAACCTGGATAAAAACCAGCTTAGTCAAACATTTGCTTCGATGTCTGCTTCAAGTGGTGCCAAACTATTATTGGAAACATACAAGTTAAGTCCTGACAAAACATTGACCATCCTGAATTCAGTAGATGATGCAACACGCTCTCAATTGCTTGAGAACATGTCTTCAGAGGACTCGGTTGAAACTGCAAAAATTTTGAACAGATTAATGGGCAATAAGTAGAAATGATTACACTGTATAACCGAGAGGAGGTGAAAAAAATGTCGATTGTATATCAAATGGCATCCACAGCATCTGCAAAAGCAACCGGAGCAGGTCAGACAACCGGAGCACAATCGAAAGGTTCAGCTGAAGGGGCTAGCGGTGAATTTCTCCAAACTCTTGCACAGTCATTATCCGGAGGAAACACAGAAGGTGATAGTTCAAGCGCTACTGGAAGTTTAACAGCCAATCCGTTGGTGTTTTCCTTTGCTACAAGTGAAGAAGGAGAAGCGACATCAATCACGGATATACTGAATTCGTTGTTCACGGACTTGGATTCGCTTGACGAAGCTTTGGAAAATGACCCAGCTCTACTTGCAGGTTTGCAAACGCTGATTCAACAGATGTATACACAATTAAGTAATCCTTCAGGTACTAATGCAGAAGGTTCCGACGAGTCTTCGAACGGAGCGGAAAGCGTAAAAACAGTACCCGCAATTGAACTGTCGCAGCATCCGGCAGCAGTACGTTTTGTTCTGCAAGATATGCTTACACAATTAGTAGCTGGAATGAATGATCCTGAGAGTAACGTTGCGAAGAACGCTCCTGAATTCAAACATTTGTTACAATCTCTGCAGAGTCAGCTTCAAGAGGCTGGAGTGGATACCACTAATAACAAAGGATGGACTGAACTGAAATCCATACTGGATACATTGACTGTAATTAAAGATCAGACTGTACAAGTCGCTCCAAGTACTTCGCTTCAAGCATCCAAACAGGATTCGGTCGTACCACAAGTTCTTGTTGCCGCAGTGGCGAATTCTGGAACCCAGGTGAAAGATGAGGCTGAGACAACATCTGTTTCAAATGCAGGTGGAGAAGTGGAACACTCAACCATCATTACTGCAGGAGAGCTCTCCTTGCGTTCATCAGGTACAACAGCAGGCAAACCGGCTGAACCTGTAATGCAAACATCACAGTTTGCCAAAGAAATGACACAGTTTGTTGTTAACAAGCTGGATATTGTCCAGCAAAAAGGATTTTCCGAGGCGACCATCTCACTTCGGCCTGAGCATCTAGGGAAGTTGGATGTTCAAATTACCTTGCAGAACGGGCAGTTGGTTGCACGGTTTATGACTGAGCATACGATGGCTAAAGACATGCTTGAACAACAAATGACGCAGCTGCGTTCTTCACTTCAAGCCCAGGGAATTCAAGTGGAACGACTTGAGGTTACACAGAACAGTTCAATCGGATCACAGATGTATCAGGACGGAGGCCGTCAGCCGGGAAGTAACTCTCAGCAACAACGCCGTTCGCGCGAGCGTGAGGAACAATCGGATGATGTTATAGCTACAGCAGGGATTCAAGAAGAATTGCGTAACTGGCGCAGCGAGCAAGTCGAAGGAACTGAATTACAGAGAGATACGTTTAGTGCTAAGGCTTAAACAGAAATGAGGTGAGCAATATGGCTAATGAAATTGTTTCAATGAATAATACCTGGCCGAACTATTCGGCAGCTAATAAAGCAACCACAAGTGCTGCAACAAAAGAATTGGGTAAAGATCAGTTTCTAAAAATTCTGATTACCCAGCTGCAAAATCAAGACCCGATGCAGCCGATGGAGGATAAGGAATTTATCGCTCAAATGGCACAGTTCAGCTCAGTGGAACAACTGGTCAATATTTCTACCCAGCTTAAAACATTGAACCAGTCCCTTGGTGCTGTATCCGGTATGATTGGCATGGAGGTAAGTTGGCTTTCTTCTAATAAAGATGATAACGGAACTCTTCGTCAGGGTATTGTAGATTCCATCATTGTAAGAGATAGCGTTCAATACGCAAAAGTGGGCAACGACGAGATTAAGCTGGATGAGATCATTCAGGTGAATTATCCAAAACAGGCAGAAGAGAGTCAAACTCCGGTACAGAACGTTCAGGATGTAACCCCTGAAACGAACGAGAGCCAGGAAGTTGAATCATCCGCTGAAACAGGTGATACGGAAGATAGCGGGAAAACGATATGAGTGATCGCATAACGGTTGGACAATTATACGCAGGCCCGATTACACCGAATATGCTTCAAAGACCTAAAACGGGAGAAGCTTCGGCTATACCCGAAAAACCTTTTGCAAAAGTGCTGGAAGATAATCTTCTGAAATTGAGCAATCATGCTGCCAAACGTTTGGAACAACGTGGCATTGAACTCAAGACCGAGCAAATGGAACAGATTGGTTCTGCTTTGGACAAAGCTGCTGCTAAAGGAGCCAAAGAGTCATTGATTTTAATGCAGGATATGGCTTTTATCGTCAATGTCAAAAATCGTACTGTGGTTACAGCTATGGATAGTGAGAGCATGAAGGATAATGTGTTTACTCAGATTGATAGTGCCGTAATCATTTCTTGACCGGCTGGCCCTTCTCGGGAGCCGGAATGCCGCTGACCGACTGATGCGGTAACCAAATGAAGACTGGGAGGATTTTTAAAAATGTTGAAATCAATGTACTCAGGCGTTTCCGGGATGCGGGGTTTTCAAACCAAACTCGACGTAATTGGTAACAATATTGCGAACGTAAACACGGTTGGCTTCAAAGGCAGTCGGGTTATGTTCAAAGATATTATGAGCCAAACCACTTCAGGTGTGACTGCGCCTGGTGATGCAACCGGTGGTGTGAATGCAAAACAAATTGGTCTAGGTGTATCTGTAGGCTCTATTGATACATTACATTTGGCGGGAAGTCCAATGACAACAAACAACCCAACAGATATGCGGATTAATGGAGATGGATTCTTCTTGGTACGTTTGAGTGAAGATCAGGAAGTACCTTACCTGACTCGTGCGGGGGATTTCCATGTGGATGCTGCACGTAACCTTTTGACATCCGATGGATTGTTTGTTCTGGATAATGGTGGTGGAAATATTACGATACCTGATGATGTTGTTTCCTTCACGATTGGTCAGGATGGTACGATCAATCAAACTATGGCGGATGGAACAGTTGAAGCGGGAGCACAACTTGGAATCGGAAAAGTGGTCAATCCGGAAGGTTTAGAGAAGATCGGCGGTAATCTATACCGTATGACAGCAAATGCCAATCCCGATGGTGAGCTTGAAATTTTGACAGCGAATGATGCCGAAAATGGAACTGGCTCTATTATCACAGGACAGCTCGAAATGTCTAATGTGGATCTGACAGGAGAGTTTACTGAGATGATCGTAGCTCAGCGTGGATTCCAGGCAAACTCCCGGATTATTACAACGTCGGATGAAATACTTCAGGAAGTTGTTAACCTGAAACGTTAATAGCTGATTAATGAATTTTAAACGTGGGGGAGCTTGCTCCTCCCACTCTGATCAAGGGGGCTTAGCATGATTTCGGTTACGCGGTTAAATGGTTCTCCCATGTGGTTAAATGCGCTGATGGTTGAAATTGTGGAAGAGACGCCGGATACGTATATTACTCTGGTAACTGGAAAGAGACTGATTGTGCTTGAAAAAGCCGATGACGTTATTTCCAAGATTAAAGATTACAACCGTGAAATCGGGGTTCAGGCAGCCACAATTAAAGTGCAGCAAACGGAGGAGTCCTGATGAAAAAAATGATGCCCTGGCTTGCAACAATGTTGCTGGCGATAACACTCATTGTGGTGGTTGTGTTTGTATTTATGCAAGGACAGAGCGGGAATAAGGACGACACACATACGGCGGCAGCTTCAGAAGCCAAGAAGATGACTGCGGATGAGATTGTAGAGGTTTCCTCTGAGCTTGGAGAAATTAAAACCAATTTGGCTGATACGGATCATGTTGTAATTGTCAGCTTCTCTTTCAAGTTGACTGACAAAACTGCAAAAGAAGATTTTGAGAAAATCAAAGAAATTGTGGTAAAACCAATCATCATTCAGACGCTTGCAGATACGAAGTCTGAGGAACTGGCTACAGCGAAGGGCCGGATATTATTTAACGAGAAATTGACCGGTCTTATTAATGAAGCTTTACCAGAAGGTAATCTAAGTAGTACGAGCTTTTCATCTATTGTGATAGCAACGATGTAAATGAACAGAACATGCTGTAGACCTGTAAGGGGGTGAGAACATGGTGGATGTATTATCACAAAATGAGATTGACGCCCTATTAGCAGCCCTTTCTTCTGGTGAAATGGATGCAGAAGAATTGAAGAAGGAAGAAACTCAGAAGAAAATCAGATCGTACGATTTTAAGCGGGCAGTGCGTTTTTCCAAAGACCATATCAGAAGCTTGACTCGTATTCACGAAAACTTTGCACGCTTTCTCACCACTTATTTTTCAGCCCAACTGCGGACGTTCGTTCAAATCAATGTCGTTCAGGTCGAACAGTTGCCTTATGATGAGTTTATCCGTTCTATTCCTAAGATGACGATATTGAACATTTTTGAAGCGGAGCCACTACAGGGACGAATGGTGATGGAAGTCCATCCGAACGTGGGATATGCGATGTTGGATCGCCTGCTTGGTGGAACCGGGAGTGCTCCAACAAAGATTGCATCGATGACGGAGATTGAAACGACCATCATGGAACGAATATTCAGTCGTGCATTTGAAAGTTTGCAGGAAGCATGGAAGACCGTGTTGGATATTACCCCGAGGATGGAAGCACTCGAGACCAATCCGCAATTTATGCAGATTGTATCTCCCAATGAGACCATTGCTCTGATCTCGCTCAGTACCAAAATTGGTGACACGACAGGCATGATCAATCTATGTATACCGCATGTCGTTCTTGAACCTATTATGTCACGGTTGTCAACTCATCAGTGGTTTGTTTCGGAGAAGAAAACGAGAGCTCCGGAGGAGTATGATGCTCTAAAAGAGCGTGTGAACAAAGCCAAGTTACCAATCGTTGCGGAATTGGGAGAATCGAGAATTTCAATTGCAGAATTTCTGGGTCTGTCCGTTGGTGATGTCATTACGTTGAACAAACCAGTTGATGAGGGACTTTCCATTAAAGTGGGTGACAAACTGAAATACATGGGCAGTCCGGGGACAATCAAAGACCGTGTGGCTGTGCAAATAGACAAGATTGTCACCGAAGGAGTTGAAGAATTTGACGAGTAAGGATTATTTATCCCAAGAAGAAATCGATGCTTTGCTCAGGCAATCGGAATCGATAAACAGCTCGGAACCCGCTGAAAAGACGGTTGATGATTTTTTGACCGAGCTGGAGCAGGATGCCTTGGGGGAGATTGGTAACATTACATTTGGTAGCGCGGCAACAGCATTATCCACGCTATTAGGCCTCAAAGTAGATATTACAACACCTAAAGTTTCTATCATTAGTCGAACGCAGTTTGAAGAAGCTTTTCCTAAGCCGCATGTTGCCGTTCATGTCAATTACGTGGATGGATTCGAAGGCATTAACTCACTTGTTATCAAGAAGAGAGATGCTCAAGTCATCGCTGATTTGATGCTGGGTGGCGAAGGAAATCCGGTCGATGAAGAACTGAATGAAATCCATATTAGTGCGGTACAGGAAGCGATGAACCAGATGATGGGTTCCTCTGCAACCTCAATGTCCACGATTTTTAATCGTTTTGTGAATATTTCCCCTCCGGGAATCGATATTCTCAATCTGGAGAGTGGAGAGGGTGTAAGTAATCTTCCAGCAGATGAGACCCTCATTCAAGTTTCATTTCGTTTGTTGATCGGGGATCTGATCGATTCCAATCTGATGCAGTTGCTTCCAGTGCATTTTGCCAAAAACATGGTAGATATGCTGATTGGAGGCGCTCAGGAGTCAACTGCCAGCGCACCAGTGGCATCAACACCTGAACCTGCACCAGCAGCTGTACCAGCAACGCCACCACCGGTTGCGGAGCAGCCGCCCGTTCAACACCAGCAGCCCCCACAGGCTCCTCAGCAGCCTGTTCAGGACTATAACGGATATGGACAGGCACCTATGGGGATGCCGCAAGGAATGCCGCCACAGCAGCCTTATGGCATGCCCCCGCAGCAACCTTATGGTGCACCTCAACATTACGGTGGAATGCCAAATAGGAATGTTAACGTACAACCAGTTCAATTTGCCAATTTGCAAAATGGGGCGTATGGGCAGGTAGACGAAAACAATTTGAATTTATTGATGGACATTCCCCTTAAAGTCACCGTAGAATTAGGAAGGACCCAGAAGCAAATTAAAGATATTTTGGAACTGTCACAGGGTTCGATTGTCGAACTGGATAAGTTAGCCGGGGAACCTGTCGATATTTTGGTGAATAACAAACTGATCGCCAAGGGAGAAGTTGTTGTTATTGACGAAAACTTTGGTGTTCGTGTTATAGATATCGTTAGCCAATGGGACCGAATTCAGAAATTACAATAAGCACAATTTAGGGAGGACTTGAATCAAGATGGCAAACCGAATTTTAGTCGTAGACGACGCTGCATTTATGAGAATGATGATCCGGGACATTTTGTCCAAAAATGGATATGAGGTTGTTGGTGAGGCACAGGATGGCTCACAAGCAATTGAGAAATTTAAAGAGCTTCGTCCGGATCTGATCACAATGGATATTACGATGCCTGAGATGGATGGCATTGCAGCTTTGAAAGAAATCAAGAAGATTGATGCTAACGCTAAAGTAATTATGTGCTCCGCGATGGGTCAACAAGCGATGGTAATCGACGCTATTCAAGCAGGTGCCAAAGACTTTATCGTTAAACCTTTCCAATCTGACCGGGTTATTGAAGCGATCAGCAAGACACTGGGCGTTTAAGAGACATGATGATGGCTCAGGGTGATATTCCAGGAGGAGCTGGCGTGGGAAGTAATTATTATTTACAGCTTGTATGGGTGATTGTTGTCCTGGCCGTCATCCTGGCCCTTATTGTTTATCTGATCCGTTTTTTAAACAAACGGAATCAGCAAATGTTCCGGCACGGCACAATTCGTACCCTGGGCGGGGTCGGACTGGGGCAAAACAAGTCGCTGCAAATTATTGAAATTGGTGGAAGTGTATATCTGCTTGGTGTAGGTGAAGACATTCAGTTGGTAGATAAGGTTTCAGATCTGGAAGAGGCGCAAAGAATCATTGATTCCTTCGAACGAGATGCTGCTGCACAACAAGGAAATCTCTCACCTCTCATTGCCAAGCTCACAAAACGTTTCCGTAGAGAAGAACCGCCGCGGGAAATGGAACTAGAGGACACAACTTCTTTTCACGAAATGTTTGAATCCAAACTTCGGCAGATGCCTAACCGTAAAGAGAAGATGGAAAAGCTCCTGGATAAAGACAATACTACAGATCGGTCGAGGGATTCATGAAGAAAAAGATTTGGTTAGCGTGTTGTTTATTAGGACTTATCAGTCTGGCATCTGTAACGGTTGCCTTTGCCGAACCCATTCCGAATATTGATATTCAGATTGGAAACGGTGATGGAGGGACACCAAGCACGAGTTCACTGTCCATCATTCTGTTAATTACGGTGCTTAGTATTGCTCCAGCAATGCTTGTACTGATGACCAGTTTTACTCGGATTGTGATTGTGCTCGGTTTTATACGTACATCTCTGGGTACACAACAAATGCCACCCAATCAGGTGCTGGTCGGTTTGGCGCTATTTCTGACACTTTTCATTATGTCGCCGACGTTGTCTTCCATAAATCAGGTAGCGCTTCAGCCCTATCTTCAGGGAGACCTTACGCAAACCGAGGCACTTGAAAAAGCAGCGGATCCCATGAAGAAATTTATGTTTAGTCACACCAGAGAAAAAGATCTGTTGCTGTTTATGAAGTACAATCAGACTGAACAACCAAAGACCTATCAGGATATCCCAATTACTGTTATGGTGCCGGCATATGTAATCAGTGAGTTGAAGACAGCATTCCAGATGGGGTTTATGATTTTTATTCCGTTTCTGGTTATAGACATTGTTGTCGCGAGTACACTCATGGCAATGGGGATGATGATGCTTCCGCCGGTCATGATCTCATTACCTTTCAAAATACTTCTCTTTGTCCTTGTGGACGGGTGGTATCTGGTAGTCAAGTCACTGTTGCTGAGTTTTAACACTTGATCCGGAAAGTTAAAGGAGGACGGTCATGACTTCGGAATTTATTATCGGTCTGGCCGGGAAAGCGGTATACACGTCATTGCTGGCCAGTGCACCCATGCTTATACTAGCTCTGGTTGTAGGACTTGCAATCAGTATTTTTCAAGCGACAACTCAAATTCAGGAACAAACATTAGCTTTTGTGCCCAAGATTGTTGCCGTACTTCTGGCGGTGCTTTTGTTTGGACCTTGGATCTTAAATATCTTGGTCGATTTTACGTTTAACATTCTCGATAATCTATACAGATACATAGGGTAGGCTTTAGCAGATGGAGACATTGTTGCAAAGTTTCCCTGTCGCTCTGCTTATGTTTTGTCGAATCACATCATTTTTTGTAACTGCGCCGGTCTTTTCTGCTCGAAATGTGCCGACTTCAGTTAAAATTGGTATCTCTGCATTTGTCACATTGTCTGTCTATCTGATCTACGGAATAGACCAGACCGTACCCACAGACCTGAGTTATGTCTTATTGATCATCAGAGAGATTCTAATTGGCTTGCTTTTAGGTTTTGTGGCTTATCTGTTGATGACGGCTGTTCAGACTGCGGGGACCTTTATCGATCTACAGATCGGTTTTGGTATGGCCAATGTATACGATCCAATGACAGGTGCTTCAGCTCCACTTACGGGTAACTTGAAGTATGCATTTGCTATGCTTCTGTTTCTGACGATGAATGGTCACCATTATTTGCTGGATGCGATAGTTTACAGTTACCGGTGGGTACCATTATCTAATGTGTTTTTCCTACGGTTGGCAGATGGAAGTATTGCTGAATTTTTGATTCAGACCTTAGGTCAATCATTCATGCTGGCTTTTCAGATGTCGGCTCCGATTGTAGTTGCGTTGTTTTTGACGGATGTTGGATTGGGTTTTTTGGCCAAAACTGCTCCTCAATTTAATGTATTTGCAGTTGGGTTGCCGCTTAAGTTACTCGTTGGTCTTGCTATTTTGCTTTTGCTGGTTCCCAGTTTCTCCTTTGTATTTAGTCAATTGTTCGAAGCGATATTCAGATCGATGGAAAAATTGCTTGGAACCATTGGACAAAGGCCCGGCTGAGTGAAACGGAGGAAAAGACACGGATGAAACTTCAACTCGACCTCCAGTTGTTTTCAGGGGAGAAGACGGAGAAAGCTACCCCGAAAAAGAGACAGGATACACGAAAAAAAGGACAGGTTGTAAAAAGCGCTGAACTATCTGGCGCATCCATTCTCCTAATCGTGTTTTTAATCATGATGGTATTCAGCAATTTCTATAAAGAACGTATAGTTCGTCTGTTTACAGATATCTTCATCAATCGATTGAGTATGGATATCACCGGAGAGAATGTGATGGCGCTTATGATGCGCTATGGCATTGAAGTTTTGTTATTGATCGCTCCCGTTTTGCTGGGTGCGTTACTGGTTGCTTTGATCGTTAACTACATGCAAGTTGGTTTTCTTCTTGTAGGGGAAGGTTTGAAGCCAAAACTTGAGAAACTGGACCCGATTAAAGGTTTCAAAAATATATTCTCTCTCCGCTCATTAGTGGAGTTTGCTAAATCCATTTTGAAAATGTCGATTATCGGTTATCTCGTTTACAGTACAATTAAAGGCTACCAGTCAGATATTGCTTCACTTTCTCATTTTTCATTGGATGCCATTTTACATTTCGCTGCGTCGATCACTTTAAGTCTTGGTATCAAGATTGCAGTGGCATTAATGATACTTGCGATATTTGATTACATGTATCAGAAGTATGACCATGAGAAGAAGATTCGTATGTCCAAGCAAGACATTAAGGATGAGTACAAGAAAATGGAAGGTGATCCGCTGATCAAAGGTAAAATCCGGGAACGCCAGCGTCGTATGGCTATGCAGCGTATGATGCAGGAAGTGCCGAATGCGGATGTGATCATCACGAACCCGACCCACTTTGCGGTTGCGCTAAAGTATGAAGGTTCCGAGATGGAGGCACCACAGATTATTGCCAAAGGTCAGGATTATGTCGCCTTGCGTATTAAGGAAATTGCCAAAGAAAACGGTGTTATTACGATGGAAAACAAGCCGTTAGCACGGGCATTGTTCCAGAGAGCCGAGATTGGTGACGCCATACCGGCCGATTTGTTTCAAGCGGTAGCCGAAGTGCTGGCTTATGTATATAAACTAAAGGGCAGAACGAAATAAAAGGGGATCGGAGGCCGTACATTCATTGAAGATTAAAGATATAGCTGTCCTTGCGGGTATCATTGGCATTGTGTTGATGATGATTCTTCCGATCCCGACCTGGCTGTTGGACTTGTTGCTGGTCGTCAATATTTCAATTGCACTGATGATACTCCTTGTTGCAATGAACAGCAAAGAAGCGTTGCAGTTTTCTATCTTTCCAGCTTTGCTGTTGATCACTACACTATTCCGACTGGCTCTGAACATTTCGACTACCAAGCTAATTCTTGGTGAAGGGGATGCTGGAGCTGTAGTTGCTACCTTTGGTAGCTGGATTGCTGGAGGACAAATTGCAATTGGATTTATCGTGTTTTTGATCCTCGTTGTTGTTCAGTTTATCGTTATTACAAAGGGGTCTGAGCGCGTAGCTGAAGTTGCTGCCAGATTCACCCTCGATGCGATGCCTGGTAAACAAATGAGTATTGATGCGGATCTGAATGCGGGTCTGATCAACGAGCAACAAGCTCGTGAGCGTCGTTCCAAAATTGAACGTGAAGCCGATTTCTATGGAGCGATGGATGGAGCAAGTAAATTCGTAAAAGGTGACGCAATTGCAAGTATTATCATCCTCCTGATCAATCTCATTGGTGGATTTATAATCGGTATGACTGTGCATGGGATGGCTTTTGCAGATGCAATGTCAACGTACTCTGTACTGACTATCGGAGATGGATTGGTAAGCCAAATCCCTGCTCTGCTTATTTCCACAGCAGCAGGACTTATCGTCACCAGAGCGTCTTCAGAAGGAAACCTGGCAGATGATATTACGGGGCAACTGTTTACATATCCAATACTAATTTATATCGTAGCTTTCGTAATTGCCATGCTCGGTTTCTTCACACCAATTCATGTTATTACTACGCTTCCGCTGGCAGGTGTGTTGGCATATGCCGCGTGGCGTATGCAGAATAATCTGAATTTGAAACAAGTAGCGGAAGAACAGTTGGAAGAAGAACAGCAGATTGAAGAGGTTAGAAGTCCTGAAAGTGTAATTAACCTGCTTCAGGTGGACCCTATTGAGTTTGAATTTGGTTATGGTTTAATACCACTTGCTGATAATCAGCAGGGTGGTGACTTATTGGATCGGATCATTATGATTCGGAGGCAGTGTGCTCTTGAACTGGGGTTGGTCGTTCCGGTCATACGGATTCGAGATAATATCCAGCTCAGACCCAATGAGTATGTTATCAAAATCAAGGGTAATGTGGTAGGCGGAGGAGAGCTGTTGTTGAATCATTACCTTGCCATGAGTCCTGGCTATGATGAGGAGTCCGTGACAGGTATTGAAACGACAGAGCCGGCTTTTGGACTTCCAGCACTTTGGATTGATGAAGTAACCAAGGACAGAGCGGAACTTGCAGGATATACAGTCGTAGACCCGCCTTCCGTTGTAGCTACACATCTGACGGAACTGATTAAGAAACATGCGCATGAGTTACTTGGAAGACAAGAAACAAAAGCACTTGTGGATAATCTCAGAGAGAACTATTCTGCCCTTGTGGATGAACTGATCCCTTCTCTACTTTCCATTGGTGATGTACAGAAAGTGCTTGCCAAGTTATTGCGTGAGAAAATATCTATTCGGGATATGGTGACCATCTTCGAGACACTGGCTGACTATGGTACGTATACGAAGGATCCTGATGTGCTGACTGAATACGTCAGACAATCCCTCTCACGTCAGATTACTCAGCAGTTCTCACAGAAAGGTGAGACACTTCGCGTGATCACGGTTGGACCTGGTCTTGAGAAGAAAATTGCTGAAAGTGTGCAACAATCGGATCAAGGCAGTTATCTTGCGCTAGACCCTGTATCTACACAAAGTGTGTATCAGAAGCTGAGTGAACAAGTGAACCGTTTGATTCAATCAGGTCAACAACCTGTTGTATTAACTTCTCCAACCATTCGGATGTATCTGCGTCAGGTTATTGAACGTACAATGCAGGACATTCCTGTGCTTTCCTACAGCGAGTTGGAGCCGAATGTTGAAATTCAAAGTATCGGGGTGGTGAACTTATGAGAGTAAAACAATACGTTGTTGAGACCATGCCCGAAGCTATGCTTCAAATTCGCAAAGACCTGGGAAGTGATGCCGTTATTCTGTCCACCAAAGAGATTAAGGTGGGCGGTGTGATGGGAATGTTTCGCAAAAAACGGATCGAAGTTGTAGCTGCAGTGGATAAGGAAGAAAACAAGCAAACAACAAAGCCAGTACAAAATCAATTCACACCTGTACCTCGTGCATTTGTACCTGAGGCTTATCGGCAAACAGCTCGTTCGTTTGTTGCGGCTTCTGATGAGTCGGCGACAACGAATACAGCTGATCAAAGTGTACAGGACCAATCTGCGGCTGCGCCGTCTGTGTTTGAATCGCGTAATATCGGTTCAGACATAGACAGCGGCTCAGGTTCTTCGAGCATGGATCATAAACCGCGACCGCAAGGGGCGGATTTTTCGGGTTCAACAACTGGTCCAATGCCAACAGGTTCAGACCTGCAGCAGGACAAGTTGATGACTGAATTGCAGGATCTTAAACAGATGGTGACCAGGCTTTCGAAGCAAGGTACTTCTGCGGACCCTGTGCCAGAGGAACTGCATATGATCCGAGAACGTTTGACAGAACAAGATGTCTGGCCGGAAGTATGGGAATCCTGGTTTGATTCAATTCAAGCAAAATGGTCTGAGGGTGGATTGAAAGAACAGGATGTAGAACAAGTAGTGAAGCTTGAGGTCATGCACTTTTTGGAGCAACGTATTGAAGAAGGCATTCTTCCTACCACGCGAATCGTCTATGTAGCTGGACCAACCGGTGTAGGGAAAACCACGACAATTGCAAAATTGGCTGCTGAACAAATGTTCAAAAAACAGCGTAAAGTTGGATTCATTACATCAGATACGTATCGGATCTCGGCGGTAGAACAGCTTAGAACATATGCTTCTATACTGAATGTTCCACTTGAGGTGGTACAATCGCCCGGTGATACACAACGTGCCATTTCTCGATTAGAGAATTGTGACTTGATCTTTATGGATACAGCGGGTAGAAACTACAGAAATGAATTACTTGTTTCGGAACTGCAAAGTTTGCTTGCTCCTGTAGAGAATAGCGAAACTTTTCTGGTCATGAGTATGACTTCCAAAAGTGCTGATATGGTTCAGATCACGGAACATTTCAGTAAATATGGTCTGGATAAGGTGATTTTCACCAAAATGGATGAGACTGGGAGCTGCGGTCCGCTATTTAACTTGTTACACCGTTTTCCACTCAAGCTCGCATATGTGGCAAATGGACAAAATGTTCCGGACGATTTGTTGAAACCAGATGCAGATTCGTTATCTAAACAGTTGCTGGGAGAATGGTCACAATGAAGGATCAGGCAGCTGCACTTCGAAGTATGGTCTCCGCGCCATTGGAATTGGAAGGCATTGAGCGAGATATTCGATCCTCAAAAATCATTACTGTGGCCAGTGGTAAGGGAGGTGTTGGTAAATCCAATTTTACACTGAACTTTGCCTTGGCATTGCAGGCTTTGGGGCAAAAGGTACTTGTATTTGATGCTGATATTGGAATGGCTAATATTGATGTTCTTATGGGTACGTCTTCTTCCTATAATCTTTACCACCTGTTGTACCGACAAAAATCCATAAGGGAAATCATACAATTGGGTGCCAGTGGCTTGCCTTACATTGCTGGAGGATCGGGCATGAAAGAGTTGTTCTCATTGTCTGATCGTGATCTGGAGTTCTTCGCCAGTCAAGTCGAGGATATTGCCCAGGAAATGGATTATGTCATCTTTGACACTGGGGCAGGACTCTCCAGAGAGAATATGAAGTTCATCGGTGCTGCCGATGAATGCCTGATTATAACCACACCTGAACCGACTTCAATAACCGATGCTTATGCTTTAGTCAAAGTTATGCACGGCCAGGAAAATGCTACACCCTTTCGGATGATCGTTAACCGGGTGGAAGACGAACGAGAAGCGGAACGAGTGGCAGAAAAAATAGCTGGAGTGGCAAGGCGGTTTTTGCAGACGGATATTCCGCTGCTTGGGTATATTTCAGAAGACGCCCAGGTAGTCAAGGCTGTCAAAAGGCAAATGCCCTATAGTCTGGCTTATCCCAATGCCAAAGCCTCCAAAGATATAGAGAAACTTGCTCTTCGTTATCTGGCTGTACCTGCAACTCCGGGATCCGGAACCTTGACAGGAATCAGGGGATTTATGAATAAGTGGCTTAAACGGACAACATGATTTCTGAATAAAGGAAACAGGGGTGACACAACATGGCGGCGTATCAAGTATTGGTTGTCGATGATTCCGCTTTTATGCGTAAGATTGTTACGGATTTGATCCAAGCGGATCCGGAATTCAAGGTAACGGCAACGGCATCAAACGGTAGAGAAGCGATTCAAAAATCACTAGAATTGAAACCCGATATTATTACAATGGACGTTGAGATGCCCGAAATGAATGGGTTGGATGCATTAAAATCAATTATGAAGGAATCCTTCGTTCCTGTGATTATGCTCTCTGGTATCAATGAACAAGGCATGAAAGAAACCATTATGGCGCTTGAAGCTGGGGCATTTGACTTCATTCGCAAACCATCTATTTCACATGACCAGGATATTGCTCAAGTCGGTAAAGCCTTGGTTGAGCGCATGCGTGCTGCGATGAATGAGATCAAAAGAAAAGCTGATCGTGAGTTATCCATGAAAAATAGAGACATGCTGCGAGGAGTAGTTGCTCCCCCAACTCAGCCAGTGCAGAAAGAAATGCCGGTCAGGGATCCAGCGGAGCCTGTGAAAAAAACAATCGAACCTGTCCAAACGAGTCAACGCTCTCTTCGGGAGCGGACTGAAGCCTTTCAGGCCAAATCAAAGAAAGCAATTGAACCATTGTCAACTTCAAAACCAGGTCGCGTAGAGAACAAACCAGAGCCTTTGCCAAAGGCTGAGCGTAATTTGGGGACGAAGGCAGAAAAAGCAGTGAGGTCAGCTAATCCAGTACAGACTCCAAAGGAAGTTCGACTACCTAATGCAGCTAGAGTGGCAGCTGATCAAATAGCGGCAACCTCTGCCTCTGCAAAAGCCAAGGATGTAATCAAGCCTAATCCTGTTCCCAAAGGTGGAGGGGGGCTGGAAGGACCATTCAACAAACTTGTGGCAATAGGTTGTTCTACGGGTGGACCGAGGGCTCTCAAGACATTGCTTGAGCAGTTGCCTGCTGATTTGCCTGCACCGGTCATTATTGTGCAGCATATGCCGCCCAATTTTACCCGTTCTCTGGCTCAACGATTGAATACATTCAGTCCACTGCATGTGGTTGAAGCTGAAGATGGCATGGTTCTGAAAAAAGGAACCGCCTATATAGCACCCGGCGGATTCCATGTGAAAGTTAACAAAACAGCAGACGGGAAGTTTATCGTGAAGCTGACTGAAGATCAACCAGTGAATGGACATAGACCTTCAGTGGATACGATGTTTGAGTCACTTCTGCCGTTTACATCTTTACAAAGGCATCTTGTTTTGCTGACAGGAATGGGAAGTGATGGAGCACGTATGATGAAGAGGTTATACGAAGCTGGAGTTACATCAACCTTTGCCGAGAATGAAGAAACATGTGTTGTATATGGTATGCCGCGTTCTGCTGTAGAGCTGCAATGCGTTCGTCATCTTCTGCCATTGCAGGAGATTGCTTCTAAACTTGTTCAAGCAGTGAAATAACGGAGTGTAACTCACGGAGGAGGTGCCTCACAATGGACATGAACCAATATTTATCCATGTTTATTGATGAGTCTAATGATCATCTGCAATCGCTTAACGAAAACATGCTTCAACTTGAAGGCAATCCGGAAGACCTGGGCATAGTTCAGGTTATATTCCGCTCTGCTCATACCTTGAAGGGTATGGCAGCAACTATGGGCTTTGAAGATTTGGCATCACTGACACATAAAATGGAAAATGTGTTGGATCTGGTTCGTAATGAGAAGTTGAAAATGCAGGATTACATTTTTGATACCATGTTCAAGAGTCTGGACGCTTTGGAAACCATGGTTCAGGATATTACCGAAGGTGGACAAGGTAAAGCAGATGTGTCGTCAATTGTAGCTTCACTTCAGGCCATTGAAAATGGTGAAATGACAAAAGGAGATGGACCTGCTACAGATACAAACAAGTCGGCTAACACTTCAATCTCTTCGGCTGTTGAGCTGGATGAATTCCAATATTCAGTGCTGGATCAGTCGATCGCCGAAGGTCATCGTGTGTTCTACGTGGATGTGCTTGTTAGTGAGCATAGCCAGTTAAAAGGTGTACGGGCTTATATGGTCTTTGATATGCTGGAACGTTCAGGTGAAGTCGTTAAGGCTTACCCATCCGTTCAGGATATTGAGCAGGAGAAGTTTGAGCGCAGTTTCTCGTTGTATTACATAACAACTAAAGAGGCGCACGAACTGGAAGAAGGCATCATGAGTATCTCTGAAATTGAAAGTGCGAAGCTCATTCAACTGGATCAGGAGACTCTTCAGCAGATGGCCAATCAGGTAGCAGCTACAGTTGAAGCGCCACCCGCACCAACAGCTGTAGCTGAGGTTGCTTCGCCGGATAAGAATTCTGTAACCAAAGAAGAAGCGACAACGGCACCAGCTAAAACAGCTGCACCGAAGCAAGCTGCTGCACCTTCACGTACCATTCGTGTGGATATTGAACGTCTCGACGTATTGATGAACCTGTTCAGTGAATTGTTGATTGACCGTTCACGTCTGGAGCAACTGGCCAGTGAAACAGGCAACAATGATTTATCCGATACAGTAGCTCATTTAAGTCGAGTTAGCACAGATTTGCAAAATATTGTACTGAAATTGCGGATGGTTCCGGTAGATACCGTATTTAATCGATTCCCGCGCATGATCCGTGATCTAGCTAAGACACTCGATAAAAAAATCGATCTGGTGATTACAGGTGCTGAGACGGAACTGGATCGTACGGTAATTGATGAAATTGGTGATCCGCTTGTGCATTTACTGCGTAACGCGGTTGACCATGGTGTTGAATCCATTGCAGAGCGTGTAGCTGCAGGTAAACCAGAGATGGGTACAGTAAACCTGCGTGCCTTCCACAGTGGAAATCACGTATTTATCGAGATTGAAGATGATGGTAAAGGTATCTATCGCGACAAGCTTTTGAAAACCGCGATCAAACGTGGTGTTGTAACCGAAGAACAAGGTGCCAAGATGAGTGACGATGAAGTGAATCAACTGTTGTTCGCACCTGGTTTTAGTACTGCCGATATTATCTCGGATATCTCTGGCCGGGGCGTTGGCTTGGATGTAGTAAAATCGAAGATCACTTCGCTTGGCGGTAATGTAACGATTCATTCAACTCCAGGCAAAGGCACAAACTTCTCTGTTCAGCTTCCGTTGACTCTATCCATTATTGCTGCAATGCTTGTACGACTTGGTTCAGAGAAATACGCTGTTCCGTTGTCCTCCATTGTAGAGACGGCCATTGTACAACGTGAGCAAGTTCGTAATATTCACGGCAATAAAATGATCACGTTCCGTGAGTCACTGATTCCGTATTTGTCCTTGAGCGAAGTATTTTCGGTACCGGATTTCAATGACGCTGATGAGCAAGAAACAGAAATAGTCGTGATTCGCAAAGGCGACCGTCTTGCAGCCGTAGCTGTTGAAGAATTTATTGGACAAAGTGAGATTGTTCTCAAATCAATGGGAACCTATCTTCCTGCTATTGAAGGAATCTCTGGAGCAACCATTCTCGGAGATGGACAAGTAGCCCTGATTCTTGATCCTAATGCATTTATTAAATAAGCATTGAGCTAAGTCTTACATTTAATAGGGAGGTTTTTTACATGGAAGAAGAGTTGAAAGTCATCGTCTTTAAATTGGGTACCGAAGAGTATGGTATTGAGGTAGATAAGGTTCAGACGATTGAGCGTATGATGCCAATTACACGTGTTCCCAAGACACTTTCCTTTGTAAAAGGAGTTATTAATCTACGTGGTGTTGTAATTCCGGTCATTGATCTACGCGGTCGTTTCTCCCTTCCGGAAACGGAATACACGGATCAGACTCGTATTGTTATCGTAGGTGTAGACGACATGCAAGTTGGTTTTATCGTTGATTCAGCCAATGATGTTATTGATATCAAGAGCAGTGCAATCGATAGCCCACCAGAAGTGGTTGGTGGCGTCAAAGCAAGATACCTGCGAGGTGTTGCTAAATTGGAGGATTCACGCTTGTTGATTATGCTCAACCTAAACGAAGTATTAAATAAAAGCGAGATTGTACAGCTGGAAAGTGTTGAGGGCTAGTACCGTGGAGATGTTCAACCGATTTGAGGTATTCCAGATGGATGTGCTCAAAGAGGTCGGTAACATTGGAGCAGGCAACGCCGCAACGGCGTTGTCTCAACTCCTCAACAGACCGATTGACATGGGTGTACCTACAGTACAAATGCTCCCTTTTGAAGAAGTTGCCGAAAAAGTGGGCGGAGATGAACGCATCGTGGTTACCGTGTTTCTTCGTGTAGAAGGCGAAGCACCGGGAAATCTTTTCTTTATGATGACACCAGAGGCTGCTAAAATGTTGTTGAATAGACTTGCCGGGTTTGATCTGAAAGAAGGACTCGCTTTTACAGATATGGAACAATCAGCGCTTTCCGAGATTGGAAATATTTTGGCTGGATCCTATCTTTCTTCTTTGGCAGATTTCACGAAGTTGTCTATGTATCCAACTGTTCCTGGACTTGCCATCGACATGGCGGGTGCCATTCTAAGTTATGGCTTGCTGCAATTTGGCGAGATGGGTGACGCTGCATTGTTAATTGACACATCTTTCTTTGAAGGTGAAGATCAAGTTGAGGGTCAGTTTTTCCTCATTCCGGATCCACCATCCTTTGCAAAGATATTTGAATCGCTAGGGGTGCCACTGAGCCATGATTGAGGACAAAAGCGTCGTTAAAGTCGGTATGGCGGATTTAAACATCGCTCATCTTCCTGGTGTAATCCGTACGACTGGCTTGGGTTCGTGTGTGGGATTAACAATGTATGACCCACATTTGAAGCTGGCTGGAATGGCGCATGTCATGCTTCCTACTTCAGAGATCGCCCGTGAAGGGAAACTGAACACTGCGAAATATGCGGATACGGCGTTGCCTGAGCTTTTGGAAAAGATGATTAAACTAGGCGCTTCTCGCTCACGTATTGTGTCTAAAATGGCCGGAGGCTCTCAGATGTTTGCCTTTGCTGGCGCTGGAGATACAATGCGCATTGGACCAAGGAATGCAGATTCTTGTCGAGAGTGGCTTCAAAAACTCAATATCCCTCTTCTAGCAGAAGATACGGGTGGGAATTATGGACGAACGATTGAGATGGACTGTGAAACTGGACTTTTGACTATTCGAAGTGTACAAATGGGTGTAAAGGAACTATAAGACTATGATAGGAAACTACCGCATTAATCTTGGAGCAGGCATCGTTGGGTTTATTCTTACTTTTTTTGTAGCATACAGCAGCAATGTGTTGATGACCAGTTTAATTCGCGGATTGATCGGATTCGTAGCCTGGTTTGTCCTTGCATATGGTTTACGCTGGGGATTGGGATTGCTGCTGAACCCTCAGATCGAGGGAAATGGGTATGGTTATGATTCACCAAATGCTCAAGATCAAAGAGGTTCACAGGTGGACATTAAAATCGAAGACGATGGACAAGAGCTGAATGATTTGCTCAAGAGTGGACAGAACGCTTCATCTGGGGACGATCTTCCGCCATCTGAGACGAAAGCTCCAACGGGATTCGCCCCTTTGGATCCGCCTAAACTTGTCCGGACCAAGGATCCGGAGGAATTGGCGCAGGCCGTTCGTCACCTGACAGACAAATAAGGAGGGTGAAAGCAATTGAACGAGCGTAAAGCTTCACATTTGAACCATTCTGATCTGTGGGAAAAGTGGAAAGAACATGGAGATCTTGAAGCCAAGAAAACTTTGATTGAAAAGTATCTTCATATTGTAAATTATGTATCCGGTCGACTGGCTGTTGGTTTGCCCAAAAATGTTCCCAAGGATGACTTGGAGAGCAATGGTGTTATGGGGTTAATTGATGCATTGGAGAAGTTCGACTATGAACGTGGTCTGCAATTTGAAACTTATGCATCATGGAGGGTTCGCGGAGCCATTCTTGACGGTCTGCGTCAAGGTGATTGGGTTCCGCGTTCTGTCAGGGAGAAGGCCAAGCGAATTGAAGACGCCTACCAACAGTTGGAACAAAGTTATCTCAGGTCTGTTAGTGATGAGGAAATGAGCGAGTACTTGGACGTATCCACTAAAGATTTTCAACATATGCTTCAGGAAGTGGCAGTCATGTCACTTTGCTCGCTGGAGGACCCAATTCGTGAGGAAGAGTCTGAGACTCGTCTGTCTTTGATGGTGGATGAGAAAGCCAAAAATCCAGATTATAAAGTGAATGAGTTTTATTTGAAGGAAGCTTTGGTGCAAGGGCTTGACAAGTTGACGGTAAAAGAGAGAACGGTTGTTTCACTCTTGTATTACGAAGATCTTTCTCTTAGTGAAATTGCTGAGGTTATGTCTCTTTCTCCGTCTCGTATATCCCAATTACATTCCAAGGCAATATTACGATTACGCGGCACGTTGGACAAACAGAAAGATTTGTTGATGCGTAAAGATTAATAAAGAGAAGTAATATCATTGGAGTTTGGGGAGTGGAAAGTCTAAAAGGGGGAAGAATTGCAGTGACACAGCGGACTGCTTTGGAACAATGTTTAAACATTGTTTTATCGGACGACAAATGCACAGCCTACCTTGAATTTTCCAAAGAGGAAGAAGGCTTTGCCTGCACGATCGATGAACTTGAACAATTTGTGGCGGACAAGGGCATCAAACAAGGTGTATCGCGAGAGGCATTATTACTTTTTGTGAGCAACCCTGAAACCTATTTGAAAGATAAATACAAGATTGCAGAAGGTGTCGCTCCCATTCAAGGAACAGATGGCTTCATCAAGGTCCTGGTTGGGATGGACGATACGAATGAACGACGACCATTGGAATCGGAAGATGGAACCGTCGATTACAAAGAAGTGACCCGGTTAAACAATGTTCGTAGTGGTCAGATCATTGCAGAGCGGATCGCTCCTAGCGATGGCATACCAGGCAGGGCAGTAACGGGTGAGGAAATTCCTTATCGTCCGGGAAAAGAAGCTCGGTTTAAAGTTGGGAAAAACGTTGTGATTAACCCGGATGGTTCTGCGATGTATGCTGCACTGGATGGGCTGGTTACCAAAACGGACGGTAACAAACTGAATGTGTTTCCGGTTTATGAAGTCAATGGTGACGTTGATTACAATAACGGTAATATCGACTTTGTAGGCACCGTTGTCATACGAGGCAATGTACTTACCGGATTTAAAGTAAAAGCAGCAGGTGACATTCGTGTCGTCGGAGGTGTCGAAGGAGCTGAACTGGAAGCAGGCGGCTCAATCGAAATTACCGGTGGTATTATTGGTTATAACAAAGGACTGGTACAAGCAGGCCATAATGTCAAGTGTACTTTCATTCAAGAAGGCAACGTGGATGCCGGTGAAGATGTTCTGGTTTCCCAAAGTATTATGCATTCCAATATTCGTGCTGGCCATGGTGTCATCTGTGCGGGCACCAAAGGTCTTATCGTTGGTGGCTCGATCCAGGCTGGTCAGAACGTCTCAGCGCGTGTTGTGGGCAACAGCATGTCCACGGTCACTTCCATTGAAGTTGGTGTGCTGCCAAAGCTGCGTAACGAACTTAATGATCTGCGCAAGGAAGTCAGAGAGCAGATGGATTCCTTGGATAAAACGAAGAAAGCTTTGACATTGCTGGATCAATTAGCTGCCGCTGGACAACTAACTCCAGATAAGATGTCGATGCGAATCAAACTGAATGCTACGCAGAAATCCGCTCTTCGTATAAGTGAAGAAACGAAAATGCGTATCTTTGAAATTGAGAAGGCACTTGAAGATACAAGTAAAGCTCGTGTTGATATTCTGAGGATGATTTATGGGGGCTCTAAAATAGTTATCGGCAGATACACGAAATTTATTAAAGATCCAGTGAGTCGAATTTCATTTTATTATCACGATGGTGATATTACGATGGTTCCATACGTTTAAGTACAGCATTCAGGCACAGGAAGAAATCCATTCGAAACCGTGAGGTGAGCGTATGAGTTTCAAAGCAGTGGAGTTGCAGATTGCGGTACCACGAACAAGTGAAGCGGGACGTTATCAAAGTGAAGCCCAGCAGCGACCGATTACGGATCAGAATCTTTTGGCAGAGCAAACGTCGAAAGAAGCAAATGAAGCAAGGCAACGAAGTGAAGCAATGGACGAAACTTCACAGACTTCGGTGCGTGATGGTCATAAACATGATGGGGATCAGCAGAGTGGTTCCGATGGACAGGAGACTGCTCAGGCTCAAGAAACTGTTAAACCTGCAGAGCACCCGTACAAAGGAAAACACATAGATCTGTCTTTATAATAAATGGTTGTTATGGACATGGAGTCTTGCGCACCGATGGTTGAATCAGAAGGAGAGAACCCAATTTGTCACCATGGATCATTATTGTCATATTAGGGGCCTGCGCCATCGCCTACGCTTATATAATGCCTCGGAAAAACAAGGCGCAAGAGCCCGGGCATCAACTGGTGCAGGAGATGGAATCTACGCTTGAACACTACATGACCGAGATCGAAAATGATAATGATGCTCTTATTCAACGTGTGGCTGAAATGAAGGGAGAAGCGACAGCAGCCGATCAACGTATGCAATTGCAACTTCAGGAATTACAGCAGCGGTTGGATCAGCTCGAACAGAGCAAAAAGAACGAACCTGTCGCATCACCTGTTCCACACTCCGGGAATGTATCCGTACAATCTTCCGAAGGTTTGCAAGCACAAGCCCTCGTGAAAAGTGTACAAGCTGAGGCGGCCCAGCAGGCTTTAGAAGAAGAGGTACAGACCAGTGAAGTCGAATCTTTGCCTGGGCGTGAATCTATTAAAGATCGATATGCAGAACTCTTTAATCTACACGCTGAGGGTAAGTCGATGGATGCCATATCCAAGCAGACAGGTATTCAGCGTGGTGAGGTACAGTTAATACTGCAACTGGCAGAACGGGAGGAAAGCTAAGTCATGGACAAGCGATCCTTATGGATTGGTCTGGGGAGCGGCATGATTATTGGTGCGGTTTTGCTTCAACTGGCCACAGTTGGACAAAATGCTTTGTCGGATAGTAATCTGGACCCCGAGCAGACCGCCAATATGACCAAAGAACAGCTTGAAACAGTCGCAAAAAGCCTGGATATGAAGGTGGTCGGTTCTGAAGAGGAATTATACACAGAAACTGAGTGGGTAGAGAAGAAAAAGCAGGAAAGCAGTGAGTTGCAGGGGAATACAGCAACGCCGCCTGAGACAGTAACCTCTACGCAGACACCTGCAGAGCCTGAGAACCCACAAGAGCCTGCTGCAAGTGAAGTTGAAGGGCAGAAAGAGATAACTGAGCCGAAGACAACAGAACCTGTAACGCCGAGTAATCCGAAAGGCGCAACAGTATCATTCAAAGTACGTTCAGGCAATAGTCTGGCGATCGTTGCAGCAAATCTCAAAACCGCGGGAATCGTAGATGATGCTCAAGCATTCATAAAGGCTGGCAAAGCTGAGCGAATCAATACCAAAATCCAAGTGGGTACTTATGCGCTTGAAAAAGGTGAAAGTTTCAAATCCATTATCGCAAAAATTACGAAAGAACCGTCAAACTGAGCATGCTCGGACAGGGCGGTTTTTGCGTATTAAACGGTGCATTTTCAAAGCTTGATAATAATTAGTGTTGATTTACATATCAGATTTAAAATGATTCGATACTAGCAAAAAGTAAAAAGTAGATTTTAGCTTCAAAGACTGTTGCATCAGACAGTCAGTTGTGATATATTAGATAACGGTGTTAAAACACACGCATGTGCTAATTTTGTTGAGGGTGCTTTCCTTATGGAGAGTCTTGGCGAAAAATGATGCCGGCGGAGGACACAATAAAAACCATATTAGGAGGTGTGTGAAGATGGCAGTAATCTCCATGAAGCAGCTTCTCGAAGCTGGGGTACACTTCGGTCACCAAACTCGTCGTTGGAACCCAAAAATGGATCGTTATATCTTCACTGAAAGAAACGGAATTTACATCATCGATTTGCAAAAAACGGTGAAAAAAGTCGAAGAGGCTTACAACTTCGTTAAAGGAATCGCAGGAGAGAATGGTAAAATTCTTTTCGTGGGTACTAAGAAACAAGCTCAAGATTCCGTTAAAGAAGAAGCTGAACGTGCTGGTCAATTCTACATTAACCAACGCTGGCTCGGCGGTACCCTGACTAACTTCCAAACTATTCAAAAACGTATTGATCGTTTGAAACAGTTGGAAGCTTGGGAAGAAGACGGTACATTCGCTGTATTGCCTAAAAAAGAAGTTATCTTGCTTCGCAAAGAAAAAGATCGTCTGGAGAAATTCTTGGGCGGTATTAAAAATATGAAAGGCCTGCCAAGCGCCCTGTTCATCATCGATCCACGCAAAGAGCGTATCGCTGTTGCGGAAGCTCGCAAATTGGGTATCCCAATTGTAGGTATCGTTGATACTAACTGCGATCCGGATGAGATCGATTATGTTATCCCAGGTAATGACGACGCGATCCGCGCTGTTAAATTGCTGACAGGTAAAATGGCTGATGCTGTAATCGAAGCTAACCAAGGCGAAGAAACTTCCGCTTAATAGATTCGAACATATGTTATAAACTAAATGAAAAGGGTGGTTGGCAGGTGGATAACCTCTCACTGCCCTTTTTTTAGAGTGTACGTACAATACTTAATTTTGGAGGGAATTTATAATGGCAGTTAATGCGAGTGCAGTAAAAGAACTTCGCGAAAGAACGGGCGCTGGTATGCTCGATTGCAAAAAAGCACTGGAAGAAGCAAACGGTGATGTAACAAAAGCAGCTGAATTGTTGCGTGAGAAAGGTCTTTCTGCAGCAGCAAGCAAAGCAGGCCGTGCAGCAACTGAAGGCGTTGTAGAATCTTACATCCACGCTGGTGGACGTATTGGTGTCTTGGTTGAAGTTAACTGTGAAACAGACTTCGTTGGTAAAACGGATCAATTTAAGGATTTTGTTAAAGATGTAGCTATGCAAATCGCTGCAGCTAATCCTAAATTCGTTACACGCGAAGAAGTTCCTACAGAAGAGCTGGAAAAAGAAAAAGAAATTTTGAAAGCTCAAGCTCTTAACGAAGGTAAACCAGAGAAAATCATTGAAAAAATGGTTGAAGGCCGTATCGGTAAATACTACGAAGAGTACTGCCTAATGGAACAAACTTTCGTTAAAGATCCAGACAAAACGATCTCTCAATTGCTGAACGAAAAAATCAGCCAAATTGGTGAAAACATCTCCATCCGTCGTTTCGTTCGTTACGAACTGGGTGAAGGTCTTGAGAAAAAAGTAGACAACTTCGTAGAAGAAGTAATGTCCCAAGTAAACAAATAAGACGGTTTCTATAAACCGGCGAGCAGAATTGATTTTCGAAGATATAAGAATGATGAAACTTCGAAGCGTAAACTCCCTTATATCTCAGGAAAACAGTGCCTTACCGGTTAAACGTTTTTCCTAAAAGAGCGGAACACAACTGTGTTCCTTTCTTTTTAAGCAGGAGGCCATGCGCGAGAAGTTTTGTTGGTTGGACACCAAGCGTGTTCGATTCAAAGTGGAGGGTGAATAATTGGAACAGCCAGTATTTAAACGTGTTGTCTTAAAGGTCAGCGGAGAGTCTCTTTCCGGTCAAAACGGCTACGGTATTGATGCAGATACGATCTCGTCGATTGCCCAACAGGTAAAAGAGGTTGTTGCACTTGGTGTACAGGTTGCTATTGTATGTGGCGGCGGAAACATCTGGCGTGGTATTGCCGGTAGCGAAAACGGCATCGATCGTGCAACTGCCGATTATATGGGTATGCTGGCGACAGTAATGAACTCGCTGGCACTGCAGGATGCTTTGGAACAGATTGAAGTGCCTACGCGTGTACAGACATCTATTGCAATGCAACAGATTGCAGAGCCTTATATTCGTCGTAGAGCTATTCGCCATCTGGAGAAAGGCCGGGTCGTTATTTTTGCAGCAGGTACAGGTAACCCGTTCTTTTCCACGGATACAACAGCAGCACTGCGCGCAGCGGAGATTGAAGCAGAAGTTATCTTGATGGCCAAAAATAAAGTTGATGGTGTATACTCAGCAGATCCGTTTAAGGACAGTACAGCTGTGAAATTTGATCAGTTGACTTACATGGATATTCTTAACAAAGACCTTGGTGTAATGGATTCAACGGCATCCTCGCTTTGTAAGGACAACAACATCCCGTTGATCGTATTTGCCATTACGGAACAAGGTAACATCAAACGTGTTGTTCTGGGCGAACGTATCGGAACAATCGTTAAAGGGAGTGTAGATTAATGCCACAAGCGGTTAAACAACATGCCGAAGAGCGTATGGAAAAAGCAATTCAAGCATTGCGTCGTGACCTGGCTACTTTGCGTGCAGGCCGCGCAACTCCAGCTCTTCTGGATCGAATTCAGGTAGAGTATTATGGGGCAATGACGCCATTGAATCAACTCGCTAATATCAGTACTCCGGATTCCCGTACACTGATGATTCAGCCTTGGGACAAATCCTCCATGGGTGACATCGAGCGTGCCATCATGAAATCGGATCTGGGTCTTACTCCAGCCAATGATGGTAGCATGATCCGTTTGTCTATTCCGGCATTGACGGAAGAACGCAGAGCGGAACTTGTTAAGCTGACGAAGAAGTTCGGTGAAGAAGGTAAAGTAGCGATTCGTAACATTCGCCGTGACGCGAATGATGACATCAAGAAAATGGAAAAGTCAGATATTTCCGAGGATGAATCGCGGAGACATCAGGACGACATCCAAAAATCGACCGACAAGTTTATTGCTGAAGTCGATAAGGTACTCGCTGCCAAAGAAAAAGAAATCATGGAAGTGTAAGACAAGCGCAGCCCCTCCAATACGGTGGGGTTTTGTCTCTTTTTCCAAGCTTCAGATAAAGAAACTTCAGGGATTTTGGAGGAACAGGAATGATCAAACGGGTTCGGTCGTGGTGGAATGGGGCTGACAAGCAGGAAACGCTGACTATATCCGAGGACAATATCCCGCAGCACGTCGCCATCATCATGGACGGCAATGGACGATGGGCCAAACGTTTGGGACTCCCGCGTATAGCCGGGCACCAAAATGGCATGAAGGCGGTCAAACGTGCGACCATCGCGGCGGATGAACTGGGCATCAAATATCTGACGATGTACGCTTTTTCGACAGAAAACTGGACGCGTCCAAAAGAAGAAGTGGATTTTCTGATGCGACTTCCGCAAGAATTTCTAGCCATAGAGCTGGATGAACTTATAGAAAAAAATGTGCGCATTCGCATGATGGGTCAAGAGGAACATTTACCTTCTCATACCATTAATGCCTTGCGGGAAGCCATTCGTCTTACGGAACATAATACAGGTCTCGTTTTGAACTTTGCAATGAACTATGGAAGTCGTCGTGAAATGACGGACTGTGTTAAACAGATCGCTCTGCAGGTGAAATCGGGGGAACTATCGGCAGAGGACATAACACCTGAACTCATTGATAGACATATGCTGACGGTTGACATGCCCGATCCGGATCTGCTGATCCGGACGAGTGGAGAGTTGAGATTAAGCAACTTTATGCTCTGGCAGCTTGCATATAGTGAATTATGGTTTACGGATATATACTGGCCCGAATTTGGCAAAAAGCATTTGCTTGAAGCAGTAGCCGAATATCAGCGCAGAACAAGGCGTTACGGCGGTTTGAAATAGATGGAGGATGAAGCCGTTGAAACAGCGATTAACGACAGGAATCATAGCAGGTGTGTTGTTTTTAGGTTTTTGCATGCTGGGCGGACCCTGGTACCATGGTTTGGTATTGCTTATGGCTCTCATCGGTTATTATGAATTTGTTAAAATGACCGGGGTGATGCCTTTTTCAGGTGTGGCCCTGATTGGATATGCTGGTGTTTTTGCCATTGTGTTTCCTTGGGAAATGCTTTGGGAGGCAAGACCGCTATCCTTATTTCAGGTCATCTGGATAGTAATGCTTGTACTGATGACAGCTTCGGTTGTCACCAAAAATAAGGTTCCCGTGAATACAGTGGCCATGCTTTTCCTTGGCGTGTTGTATATAGGGATCGGTTTCTATTACATTGCAGAATCCAGACATCTGCATCATGGATTGTTCTGGACGTTCCTTTTGCTGGGCTCCATATGGGCCAGTGATGCAGGAGCTTATTTTGTAGGGAAACTAATTGGTAAAAACAAACTGTGGCCTTCCATTAGTCCAAACAAAACCGTGGAGGGTGCACTGGGTGGCATCGTGATTGCAATTGTTACTTCTGTTATTTTTGCATTAGTATCAGATGGTTTACTTTCCTGGCAGAGAGCGATTGTGATCGGAATTGCCTGTGCAGTTGTAGGTCAGATGGGTGACTTGATCCAGTCTGCATACAAACGTGTATATAATATCAAGGATTCAGGCAGTCTTCTCCCAGGGCATGGAGGCATTCTTGATCGGTGCGACAGCTGGATTGTTGTTTTTCCATTCGTACATATACTAATGCTACTGCCCTACTAAAGAAGAACATGAGTCTGAGATACCAGCATTGTTCGCCGTAGGCATTGGATAATTTAAGATGAGGTGCAGCATGAAAAAAATTGCGATTCTTGGGTCAACCGGTTCTATTGGAACCCAGACACTGGATGTAGTTGACATGCATCCAGAACTCTTTCAAGTAGAGGGACTGGCTGCCGGAGGCAATACAGACCTGCTGATCGAACAAACCAAACGTTATCGGCCGAAGAAAGTATCGGTGGGGTCCAAAGAATTGGCGGAGAAGGTAGCTCCACATTTGCCTGCAGGAACGCAACTATTTTATGGCACAGAAGGACTCGTAGAAGTTGCGGCAGGAACTGATGCGCATACGGTTGTAACAGCGGTGGTGGGGAGTGTTGGATTGGAGTCAACGCTTGCTGCCATAGACGCAGGCAAACAGATTGGGCTGGCCAACAAGGAGACATTGGTTACGGCGGGACATATTGTTACTACAAGAGCGGCTGCCAAAGGAGTCTCTTTGCTGCCCATCGATAGTGAGCACTCTGCGATATACCAATGCTTGAATGGTGAAAACAGAGAACGCTTGGCAGGCATTACGCTCACCGCTTCAGGTGGATCATTCCGTGATCTTACCCGTGAACAGTTGAAGAGCGTGACTATAGAGGATGCGCTTAAACATCCGAATTGGTCAATGGGGTCCAAAATTACGATAGACTCGGCAACGATGGTTAACAAGGGTCTCGAGGTCATTGAAGCACATTGGTTATTTGGTCTTCGATATGATCAGATTAATGTATTACTTCACCCAGAGAGTGTTATTCATTCCTATGTGGAATTTGATGACACCAGCATCATCGCACAACTGGGGAATCCGGATATGCGAGTTCCAATTCAATATGCACTGACTTACCCTGACCGCTTGCCATCACCAGCAAAGCGTCTGTCTCTTGCTCAAGCTGGGAAATTACATTTCCGTGAGATGGATATGGTACGGTTCCCGTGTTTAAGAATGGCGTATGAGTGTGGTAAAATGGGAGGAACCGCAACAACGGCGTTTAATGCAGCCAACGAGGTTGCTGTTGCCCGTTTCTTGCGTAAAGAGATTTCATTCCTTAAAATAGAAGATATTATTGCTTCTGTGCTGGAAGCACACCACAATGTGGACGAGCCTGATCTGCAGGAGATCGCGCGTTGTGATCAGGAGAGCCGTAAGCTTGCGGCCAGTCTGTAATCTCTTTTTTCATAACAAATTGGAAGAAGTGATTCTCTTGTGCGGCATCAGAGAATAATGATAATCTAGAGGGACAGACTGCGGTATGTGCCGTGAAGGAGGATGGATAGGGATTGGAAACCATACAAGTGGTATTTCTAACGGTGCTCATGTTCTTTGTCATCGTGACGGTTCATGAATGGGGGCATTATTATTTTGCCAAACGCGCCGGTATTCTTGTACGGGAGTTTGCGATCGGTTTTGGTCCCAAATTGTTCTCATATAAAAGAAACGAGACCCAGTTTACATTGCGTTTGTTGCCTTTTGGTGGATATGCACGGATGGCAGGGGAAGATCCGGAACTGGTAGAGATCCAGGAAGGACAGACCATTGCGGTAAGATCAGCGGATGACCAGGTGAAGATGATCTATCTGGATCAGTTGGATAACCGTAAAAATGTAATACGTGGTGAAGTTATCTCCATTGATATGGAGAACGCCCTGAAGCTTCAACTGGATGTAGATGGTGAGATTCAGGAGTATCGTATTCATCCTCAAGCAATGTTGGTAAGTCGTGGTAAACAAACGCAGATTGCACCGAAAGATCGTCAATTCGGCAGCAAAACCGTTGGACAGCGTGCATTGGCTATTTTTGCAGGCCCACTCATGAACTTTATCTTGGCCTTTGTGCTGTTTGCTGTATATGCGCAGATGGCAGGAGTTCCTGTGGAAAATCCAAAAAATCTTGAAATTGGTGAAGTGCTTGAAGGTGGGGCAGCCGATCAGGCGAACCTGCAAAAAGGTGATATTATTGAGACGATCAATGGTACAGTGATTGGTACAGATTCACAAAAAATGGTGTCGATGATTGCCGATTCCAAAGACAAGCCGATGGAATGGACGCTGCGCCGGGGTTCGGATACGTTTAATATAACGATTACTCCACGTGCTGTAGAAGGACAAGAGGGCGGTAAAGTGGGAATCGTACCTACGTTACCAACCCGATCTGTTGGATTTGTAGAGACATTTAAAGTCTCAGGCGTGGCCATGGTTGATACAACCAAAGTAATATTTGAAGGTTTTAAACATCTGATCAATCAATTCAACATGGATGATATTGGTGGTCCAGTTCGTACATTCGAAGTGACAGGGCAAATTGCTAAACAAGGGATTGAGCAGTTAACGAGATGGGCAGCGATTTTGAGTCTGTATCTTGGGATTTTCAACCTGCTACCAATACCTGCACTGGACGGCAGTCGTCTGGTATTTTTGGGAATTGAAGCGCTGCGCGGCAGACCTGTTGATCCCAATCGCGAAGGCATGGTGCATTTCATCGGATTTGCGATGTTGTTTGTGTTGATGCTGGCAGTAACTTACAATGATATATTACGTTTAATTAACGGATAATTACGGTTGGACTACGCTCTGGACATTCAGAGATAGTCGTTATGGGAGGACGCTGGAGTCTTATGTCAAAGGAAAATGATAAACAGTTCGTGACTGAAATCACACCACAGGGTGAGGACTTCTCACGCTGGTACATCGATGTTATCAAAAAAGCTGATCTCATGGACTATGCACCCGTACGCGGTTGTATTGTGTTTAAACCAGACGGCTTTGAAATCTGGGAACACATTAAGGATGAGTTGGATCGTCGTTTCCGGGAAACGGGTCATCGCAATGCGTACTTCCCGATGTTCATTCCTGAGAGCTTCTTTCAAAAGGAAAAAGAGCACGTGGAAGGTTTTAACCCTGAATTACCATGGGTTACGGAAGCTGGCGGAGAGAAGCTGGAAGAACGTCTGGCAATCCGTCCTACATCCGAAACGATTATTGGTCACATGTATTCCAAGTGGATTCAGTCTTATCGGGATCTTCCGGTACTGATTAACCAGTGGGCTAACGTAGTTCGTTGGGAAAAAAGAACGTTGCCTTTCCTTCGCACAAGTGAGTTCCTGTGGCAGGAAGGTCATACAGCGCATGAGACGGAAGAAGAAGCACGTGAAGAAACGATGAAAATGCTGGAGATTTATCGTGAAGTGGTTGAGGAATACTTGGCTATTCCTGTAATTGTGGGTCAGAAAACCAAATCCGAGAAGTTTGCGGGTGCGGTGGATACGTACTCGATCGAAGCCATGATGAAGGATGGACGTGCTGTACAAGCAGGTACATCTCACTACATGGGGACGAACTTTGCAAAAGCATTTGAAATCCAGTATCTTAGCCGAAATAATGTGCTGGAGCTGGCTTACACTACTTCATGGGGAGTAAGCACACGTTTGATCGGTGCATTAATTATGGTTCACGGAGATGATCGTGGTCTCGTACTTCCTCCTAAAGTGGCACCAACACAAGTGGTCATGATCCCAATTGGACCTCCGAAAACGCGTGATGCTGTTGTTGGGCGTGCAGATGAGTTGTTCACTGAGTTGAAAAAAGCTGGAGTCCGTGTGAAAATGGATGATCGCAGCGATGTTCGCCCAGGTTGGAAATTCAATGAATACGAGATGCGCGGTGTTCCGATTCGTCTGGAGATTGGTCCACGTGATATGGAAAATGGTGTTTGTGTACTCGTATCACGCATCACAGGTGAGAAGAAAGTGGTAGAACAAGCAAACCTGGTAGAAGAGATCCAGGCTATGCTGACACAGATTCAGGTAGATATGTTAGAGCGTGCTCGCACATTTATGTCGGATAACTTCTACTCCGTGGATACACTCGATGAGATGAAAGAACTGATGGAAAATAAACGCGGGTTTACACTGGCTGGATGGTGCGGTTCAGAAGCTTGCGAAGATAAAGTAAGAGAAGTCACAGGTGCAACAAGCCGGAACATTCCGTTCCAGCCTGCGGAAGAAAAGCATACGTGCCTGGCTTGTGGTGAACAGGCAGAACACACGGTTGTGTTTGCAAGAGCATACTAAGTCAGGATCACTTGACGAAAAGCACTTATTCACCAGTTGAGTAATGAATGGAGAGCTTCTGTCGGATAAAATGAGTCGGTGCGAGTTCGGATCGGTGACATTTTTGAATGCAGGGGCTTTTCATGCTTTAAGGGGGTACAAGGAGGAACACGATGAGCGGATTCGAGGAGAAGAGAAAACGGTTTGAGTTGTTGATGAAACAGGCAGAGCTTCCGGCTGGTCTGTTAGAGCCCTATTTTTTGGATGGATGGATTGAACAAGTAGAGACCAATCGAAGTAATCGGGAATGGAATATTCTGATTGCGAAGGATACGTTGGTACCCGCTCCAATCTATCGCACATTTTGCCTGCATATTCAAGAGAAGATGAATCATATCGCCAAAATTTCATTTGGCTTCAAATACACGGACAAGGTACAAAATGGTGATATCGTCAGTGAATATTGGAATCTGTTTCTGGAGTGGGTTACCCGTGAGATTCCATCTGTAAATGGCTGGATGAACCGGACAACCTTTGAATGTGAAGAGGATCTCCTACAACTGACAATGAGTGATGCAACGTCGATGGAATTGGCTCGTAAGAAACAGATTGATCAGGCTATTACAAAATTCTATGAAAAATACTTTCATCTACCTCTTCGCATCAAGATGCAAGTGGGCGAAGTGGGAAGTAATAAAGAGGCCATGGAACAGTTCCAGGCCCAAAAACGTGTAGAGGAACTTGAGGTCATCGAGAAGATGATGAGTGAAGTGGACACAGAAATCCCGGTGGATGAGGAGCAGGGTGATCTGCGTTTGCAGATGGGTTACGACATCAAGGAGCCAGCAGTACCCATGCAGGAAATCCAGGATGAAGAGAAAAAGGTCACGCTTCAAGGTTCGGTGTTTGGTCTGGATCGTAAAGAACTGCGAAACGGAAATACGTTGTTTACCTTCTACCTGACCGACTTCACGGATTCCATGCAAATGAAGATGTTTGCCAAAACAAAAGAGGATGTAAAAATTCTCAGTTTGCTGGCTAACGGTAAATGGGTAAAAGTGCGTGGTCGTGTAGAATATGACCGGTTTATGCAAATTCCTGAACTCGCCATGATTCCTTCGGATTTGATTGAAGTTAAAGCACCGCCGTCTCGCAAAGATAATGCACCAGAGAAACGGGTGGAGTTCCATTTGCACTCTACAATGAGTACGATGGATGCTGTAACTTCAATTGACAAATACGTAAAAATGGCAGCCGAGTGGGGGCATAAGGCGATTGCTGTCACTGATCATGGTGGTGTGCAGGTATATCCCGAGGCTTCCAAGGCTGCTAAGAAAAACGGGATTAAGATGATCTACGGCCTTGAGGCCAATGTTGTGAATGACTCTGTTGCCGTTGTAATGGCTCCTCAGCCATTGGATCTCCAAACAGCAACATACATCGTATTTGATATCGAGACCACAGGTTTGTCGGTAACACAGAACAAAATCATTGAGATTGCAGCAGTGAAGATGCAAGATGGTAAAGAAATCGATAGGTTTGCAACATTTGTGAATCCGCATGAACGCATTCCCTACAACATTCAGCAGTTGACCAATATTAATGATGACATGGTAAAAGACGCACCTGAGCTGGAGCCTGTTATCCGTGATTTTGTGCAGTTTGCTGGTGATGGTGTGCTTGTTGCGCATAATGCACGTTTTGACATGGGCTTTATCCAGGCTTCCCTAAAGCAAATTGGATTGCCAGAGCTTCCTAACCCGGTCCTTGACACATTGGAACTGGCGAGATTGTTATTTCCAAAAAATAAGAACCACCGTCTGAATACGATGGCGGATAAATATAAGGTTGGACTCGAAAGTCATCACCGTGCCATTGATGATACGGTTGCACTAGCGGGTATCCTGATCGGATTATTAAATGATGCTGCTCAGATGAAAGGGTTAACGAGGCTTGATCGCTTGAACGATTATGTAGGTGTCGACTTGTCGAATACAAGACCTTTCCATTGTGGAATCTATGCATTAAATGATGTCGGTAAGAAAAATCTATATAAGCTGGTATCTCTCTCTCATACGGAACATTTCAAGCGGGTACCGTGCATTCCCAAATCAAAACTGATTAATTTGCGTGAAGGTCTTGTAGTTATATCGGGCTGTGAAAAAGGGGAATTTTTCGAAGCGGTGCTTAACAAATCGCTTGAAGAAGCGGAAGAGATCGCTGAGTTCTATGACATACTGGAGATCCAACCACTTACAATGTATATGCATTTGGTGGATAAAGGGTTGGTGGCCACACCCGAAGAAATCAAAACAGCGATCCGTAAAGTCATTGATATAGGTGCAAAACTTAATAAACCGGTCATAGCCACAGGTAACGTGCACTATTTGGAACCGCGTGACAAGTTATATCGGGATATCACCATTCACGGAATTACAGGTTTTAGTCCACTCAAAGATCAACGTAAACCGGATGCACATTTTAGAACGACGGAGGAAATGCTGGAAGAGTTCCAGTTCCTGGGCCAAGATAAAGCTTACGAAGTCGTTGTTACAAATACGGTGGAGTTGTCTGATCGATTTGAGGAAATTAAGTTATTCCCGGACAAACTGTTTACTCCGATTCTGGAAGGTGCAGACGAAGAAATCCGTAATACCTGTTATAACACTGCCAAGTCCATCTATGGCGAGGAATTACCAGAAGTAATCGTGGCACGACTAGAGAAAGAGCTCATTCCAATTATTAAATACGGTTTTTCTGCCAACTATCTGATCTCGGAACGCTTGGTTAAAAAATCGAATCAGGATGGTTATCTCGTAGGTTCACGGGGATCGGTAGGCTCCTCTGTTGTTGCTACATTCCTGGGTATATCCGAGGTTAATCCACTACCTGCTCATTATATTTGTGTGAATTCGGAATGCAAACACAGCGAGTGGTTCCTGGATGGCAGTGTTCGGAGTGGATTTGACCTTCCAGAGAAAGAGTGTCCGGATTGTGGTGGCACACTTAAAGGAGAAGGCCAGGATATTCCGTTTGAGACCTTCCTTGGATTTAAAGGAGATAAAGTTCCCGATATTGACTTGAACTTCTCTGGTGATTATCAGCCTCATGCTCACAACTATACGAAAGTACTATTTAGTGAGAAGAGTGTTTTCCGTGCGGGAACCATTGGTACGGTGGCTGAGAAAACAGCATTTGGTTTTGCCAAGAAGTATGAGGAAGAACATCACAAGAAATGGCGCGGAGCTGAATTGAATCGTTTGGCCTCTGGCTGTACTGGGGTGAAACGGAGTACTGGACAGCATCCCGGCGGTATTGTCGTTGTACCTGATTATATTGAGGTCGAAGACGTTACACCTGTTCAGTTCCCAGCTGATGACGTTAATGCGGAGTGGAAAACTACACACTTTGATTATCATGCTTTTGAAGAAAACTTGCTGAAACTTGATATTCTGGGGCACGATGATCCAACTATGATGCGGATGCTGCAGGATTTGACAGGGGTCGATCCAACGACCATTCCGATGAATGATCCCAAAGTCATGAGCATGTTTAACTCAACCGACGCTCTGGGTGTTACACCGGAACAGATTAGGTCGCCAGTCGCGACGTTTGGCGTGCCAGAGATGGGAACGAAGTTTGTACGTCAGATGCTTGTCGAATCCCAGCCGACGTCTTTTGCCGATTTACTGCAGATTTCCGGATTGTCCCATGGTACAGGCGTATGGCTTGGAAACGCTCAGGATCTGATTAAGAACGGAACGTGTAACATTAAGACGGTAATTGGTTGTCGGGATGATATCATGTTGTTCCTGATCTATAAAACGGGCATGGACGCAAGTCTTGCCTTTAAAATTACGGAGAGTGTTCGTAAGGGACGGGGTCTGCCACAGGAATGGATTGACGAGATGAAGAATTGTAAAGTGCCTCAATGGTACATTGATTCGTGTCTCAAAATCCAGTACATGTTCCCGAAGGCTCACGCGGCCGCTTATGTTATTTCGGCAGTACGTACGGCGTTCTTCAAGCTGTATCATCCGATTGAATATTACGCAACTTACTTTACCGTTCGGGCGGATGAGATTGATATCGAACTGATGTGTCAGGGATATGACGCGATCTATCGAAAAATTACGGAGATTGAGCAATTAGGTTTCCAGGCACCTCCCAAAGAGAAAAACATGTTACCTGTCCTGGAAATGGGTCTGGAAATGGCAGCACGCGGATTCTCGCTGAAGTCCATTGACTTATACCGTTCGGAAGCGACAAAGTTCATCGTTGACGGAAAATCACTAATCCCTCCATTTTCGGCGTTGGCAGGAATCGGGGATAATGCTGCTCGCAATATTGCTGCAGCAAGAGATCATGGTGAGTTTCTATCGGTTGAGGACTTCCAGCAGAAGTCGAAAGCAAGTAAGACCATTGTTGAACTCCTGTCGAATATGGGATGTTTCCGTGGCTTGCCAGAGAGCAATCAGCTTTCCCTTTTCTAGGATTGAATTTGGATTTAAACATAGCGATTGTTGGGGGAACGTAATTTTTCCTTCATTAGTAAGTAAACTGCCTGAACCATCGCTTACTTGTCACTATTACCAGACTATGTTATAATTTTTGAAGTGAACGAGATAGTACGAATTTCTAAAGAGTGGGGAAACCCACTCTTTAGTCTTTGGTATACAAGAATCTTGGGTATTGAATAATCTGCCAGTGCTTTTTTGCTGGTGTAACCTAAGTTGGAGGTTATTGGTTTTGAGCACAACGAACATTAAATCTACCGTGGAAGAAATGATCCAACCCTACTTGAACGAACAAGGCTTCGAGCTGGTTGACATCGAATACGTCAAAGAAGGCAGCAACTGGTTTTTACGGGTGTATGTCGACAAAGAGGGTGGCATCGACATCGACGATTGCGTCTTGATCAGCGAAAAGCTGAGCGCCAAGCTGGATGAGAACGATCCGATTCCAACCATCTATTTCCTTGAAGTGTCTTCTCCCGGTGCGGAGCGTCCACTGAAAAAACCTGAGGACGTTACCAAATCTGTAGGCAAAAATGTTTTTGTTACAACCTACGAGCCGGTGAACGGATTGAAGGAATTTGAAGGCAAGCTGCTTTCCTTTGATGACGGGGAACTCGTGATCGAAGCAGGCAAAAAACAGCATGCCATTTCTTATGATAAGGTTGCCAGTGCGCGCCTAGCTATTTTGTTTTAAGTGCCTTGTTCACTTTATTAATGAAAAAGACACATCTCACGATAACGGCAAGGTGCTCATGAGTTCAGAGCCTTTCGCCGTTTTACGTATGAGATGCCATGTTTGAAAGGGGGATCAACATTCATGAGTATGGATTTTATTGAAGCAATGAATGAATTGGAACGGGAAAAAGGGATCAGCAAGGATGTGCTGTTTGAAGCGATCGAGGCTGCACTAATTTCCAGCTACAAGCGGAATTTCAACACGGCCCAGAATGTGCGTGTTGACATGAACCGTAATACGGGAGTTATTCGGGTGTATGCCCGTAAATTGATCGTGGAAGAAGTCCTGGATTCACGTACCGAAATTTCATTGCCTGCTGCACGAGAAATCAACCCACACTTCCAGCTGGAAGATATTGCGGAGATTGAAGTTACGCCGCGTGATTTCGGACGTATCGCGGCACAAACTGCCAAACAGGTAGTGACCCAGCGGATTCGTGAAGCCGAACGCGGCCTGATCTACAACGCTTTCGTAGATAAGGAAGAAGATATCGTTACGGGAGTGGTGCAGCGTCAGGATTTGCGCAATATCTACATCGATCTGGGCAAAATCGAAGCGGCTTTACCGCTGACCGAATTGATGCCGAACGAGAAGTTTGTTCATGGTGACCGTATTAAGGCGTATATCACCAAGGTCGAGAATACGACCAAAGGGCCGCAAATCATTTTGTCCCGTACCCATCCGGGCCTCTTGAAACGTCTCTTTGAACTGGAAGTGCCAGAGATCTTTGACGGTGTAGTTGAGATTCGCTCCGTCGCTCGCGAAGCAGGGTTCCGCTCCAAGATTGCCGTTCATTCCCGCAACGAAGAAGTTGATCCAGTTGGATCATGTGTAGGTCCTAAGGGAATGCGCGTGCAGACCATTGTGGGTGAGCTGCGCGGTGAAAAAATCGACATCGTTCGTTTCTCCGATCAGGTAGACGAATATGTTGCTAATGCACTGAGTCCTTCCAAAGTATTGGAAGTTCATGTATTTGAGGAAGAAAAGATGGCTCGGGTTATCGTTCCGGACTATCAACTGTCGCTCGCAATTGGTATCAAAGGCCAAAATGCCAGATTGGCAGCCAAATTAACCGGCTGGAAAATCGACATTAAGAGCGAGAGCCAGGCGGAACAGGAATTCGGCAGAGAAAAAGATTCTTCTTCTGAAATGCATCAGGATTCCGTCTCCGTCGACTAAAGTAAAGTACGGGGGGCGCTGACGTATGAAACCAAAAAAAGTGCCGCTGCGCAAATGTGTGGCATGCCAAGAAATGATGCCCAAAAAGCAGCTGATTCGCATTGTTAAAACGCCAGAGGATGAAGTGCTGATCGATTTGACTGGCAAAAAATCCGGACGTGGTGCCTATTTATGCGGCAAAGAGTCCTGTTTTAAGCTCGCACTCAAAAACCGGGCTTTGGATCGGGCGTTAAAAGGCAAAGTCTCACCTGAAATTTACGAGCAATTAGCAGCTGACTTCATCGCGGTTGAGGATGAATTCAAAGCAGCACAGGAGCGTGAACATGACTAATATTAAAACGCTGTCTTATCTGGGACTCTCTATGCGTGCAGGCAAACTTGTAACAGGTGAAGAAATTGTACTTAAAGCGATCCGTTCTTCCGAAGCTAAAATGGTTATTGTTGCGGGTGACGCCTCAGCCAATACACAAAAGAAATTTCGCGATAAATGCGGAACTTATAAGGTTCCTCTGTTGATCGGATTTGACCGGGATAGTCTGGGTTCAAGTATCGGTAAAGACACGCGTGTTGTTCTTGCAGTAACGGATCGAGGGTTTGCAAAAATGATCTCCAAGCAAGTCGGTATAATGTCGGAGGTGGAGTATATTGAGTAAACAGGAAAACAAGGATAAATTGCGAGTTTATGAATATGCGAAGTCCCTTAATATGAGTAGTAAAGAAATTATAACCATTCTTAAAAAGCTGGAAATTCCCGTAAACAATCATATGAGTGTCATGGAGAATGGTTCAGTCGGTAAGGTGGAACAATTTTTTAAAGATATAAAATCCACTGCTGCTTCGAAACAAGGCAACGATGCAAAACCAGTTGCTACTTCGGCAGTGCGCAGTGACAAACCAGTGGACAGCAACAAGCCGGCCGGCGGAGTGAACACGCCGAAGAGCAGTAACCCATCCGGTAGTCCCGTACAAACAAAAATACAACAGGAAAAGCAGGTAGGTATGAACAATAGACCAAATTCCAACAATAACAATGGCACCCAAAGACCCAGCGGCCAAGACAGCCGCAACAGAACGAACTCTTCCCAAGGCTCAAGCCAAGGAGGACAATCAACTAACCGTCCAAGACCAGCTCAAGGTGGACAAAGCAGTACTGCATCCCGTCCGCAAGGATCGGGTCAACGTCCAAATAACAGCGGTGGCGGTCAAGTAAGAACTTCAGGACCTAACAGCGGTGGCAATACGGGTACTGCTGGCAACCGTAGCGGTGGCCAAGGTCAGAGCCAAGGACAAGGCCAACGCAGAAGCGGCCCAGGTGGTACTACTGGCAGCAACAACAATAGTGGTAACCGTTCGAACAGCGGTGGCGGTGGACGTCGTTATGATGACAACCGTGGTGGCAACTTCCGTGGTAACCGTGGTGGCAAGAACAACCGCAACAGAAATCAACAACAGTACCAACAACGTGAGAAAATTGATAACACACCTAAGAAAATCATCGTTCGTGGTGATATGACTGTAGGTGAAACAGCGAAGTTGCTCCATAAGGATGCTTCCGAAGTTATCAAAAAGCTCATCGCTATGGGCGTTATGGCAACAATCAACCAAGAGCTTGATATCGAAACGATCCTTCTGCTTTCAGGTGAATTCGGTGTTGAGGTTGAAGTGAAGATTGTGCTTGAAGATGACCGTTTCGAAACACTGGAAGAGAATGATGATGCTGCTGACTTGCAAGCTCGTCCTCCAGTAGTTACAATCATGGGTCACGTTGACCATGGTAAAACAACTTTGCTGGATGCCATTCGTTCCACGAATGTAACAGGCGGCGAAGCAGGCGGAATCACGCAACATATTGGTGCATACCAAGTCGAAATCAACAACAAAAAAATTACGTTCTTGGATACTCCGGGTCATGAAGCGTTTACAGCAATGCGTGCACGTGGAGCACAGGTTACGGATATTACAATTATTGTCGTAGCTGCCGATGACGGTGTTATGCCACAAACAGTTGAGGCAATTAACCATGCCAAAGCTGCGGGGCTTCCAATTATCGTGGCTGTCAACAAAATTGACAAACCGGGCGCTGATCCAGATAAAGTAAAACAAGAATTGACTAACTATGAACTCGTTCCAGAAGAGTGGGGCGGAGATACCATCTTTGTTAACGTATCAGCAAAACAAAGAATGGGTCTGGAAGGTCTGCTTGAAATGATTCTGCTCGTTGCAGAAGTGAACGAATACAAAGCGAACCCGGACAAACGTGCCCGTGGTACGGTGATTGAAGCCGAGCTGGATAAAGGACGTGGCCCAGTTGCACGTATCCTCGTACAGCACGGTACATTGAAAGTCGGCGATGCTTTCGTAGCAGGTAACTGTTTCGGTCGTGTCCGTGCGATGGTCAATGACAAAGGTCGTCGTCTGAAAGAGGCTGGACCTTCAACACCTGTAGAAATCACAGGTTTGACTGAAGTTCCAGGTGCGGGAGATCCATTCATGGTGTTTGAAGATGAGCGCAAAGCGCGTTCCATCGCTGACAAACGTGCGATTACGCAACGTGAATCCGATCTGGGTACACATACTCGCGTAACGTTGGATGATCTGTTCCAGCACATCAAAGATGGTGAGATCAAAGATCTGAACGTAATCATCAAAGGTGACGTACAAGGTTCGGTTGAAGCATTGAAAGGTTCCCTTGCGAAGATCGAAGTTGAAGGTGTACGCGTGAAAATCATTCATAGCGGCGCTGGTGCAATCACTGAGTCCGACATCATTTTGGCCGCAGCATCCAATGCCATCGTGATTGGTTTCAACGTTCGTCCTGATAACCAGGCGAAAGCAACTGCAGATCAAGAGCAAGTAGACATTCGTCTGCATCGCGTAATCTACAGTGTTATCGAAGAAATTGAACAAGCGATGAAAGGTATGCTTGATCCGATCTACAAAGAAAAAGTTATCGGTCATGCTGAAGTTCGGAGCACGTTCTCCATCAGTAAAGTGGGTACCATCGCTGGTTGTATGGTTACCTCGGGTAAAATTACGCGTTCTGCGGAAGCACGCCTGATTCGTGATGGCATTGTCCTTTACGAAGGTAAGCTGGATTCCCTGAAACGTTATAAAGATGATGCCAAAGAAGTAGCACAAGGTTACGAGTGCGGTATCACACTGGATAAATATAATGATCTCAAAGAAGGCGACGTTATCGAAGCTTTCATTATGGAGACAGTACAACGATAAGCAAGGAAGCATGAGGTGAACAACGATGGCTAAGATTCGTACAGGTAGAGTGGGCGAGCAGATCAAGAAAGAAATCAGTCTGCTCATCCAGTCTGAACTGAAAGATCCACGTATCGGCTTTATTACGGTAACGGGAGTCGAAGTGACAGGAGACTTGTCGCAAGCCAAAGTTTATCTGAGTGTCTTCGGTGAACAGGAACAAAAAGATAACACGCTCAAAGCTCTGGCAAAAGCAAATGGATTTTTGCGTTCCGAGCTGGGTAAACGTATCCGGTTCCGGCATGTTCCCGAATTGATATTTAAGATTGATGAATCCATCGCTTATGGCAGCCGAATTGAGAAGCTGCTTGGCGATATTGGTTCCGACAAGAACGAATCCCAGTAACAGAATAGAGGAGACGGCAATGCACACTTATGAACAGGCGCTCCAGGCGGGAAAGCAATTTCTGCTGGAGCATGATGATTACCTGGTCGTGTCGCATGTACAGCCGGACGGTGACGCAGTCAGCTCGACGGTAACGGTGGGCTGGCTGCTGTCATGTCTGGGTAAGACATTCACGATGATTAATGAAGGTGAAATCCCCGGGCGCATGCAATTTTTGTGGGAAGCAGGCAACATTGTGAACATGACCGAACAACCACCGCAGCGAAAATACAAAGCTGTTATCTGTGTGGATTGTGCAGACTTTGCCAGAGTAGGTTTGACACGTCATTATTTCGAAGACGATGCTGTTATTTTGAATATTGATCATCACCCTACAAATGACGGTTATGGTACAGTCAACATCATTAAGTCAGATGCTGCTGCAACGGCTGAAATTTTGTTCGATTTTCTTAACCTGTTCCAAGTAACATGGGATAAAGATGTTGCGACGGCAGTTTATACAGGATTGCTTACGGATACAGGTGGGTTCCGCTATGCCAACACCAGTCCAAATGTAATGACAACGGCCTCCAGACTGCTTGAACATGGCGTGGATGGACCCTATCTCGCCCAGACATTGTTGGAGCAGGTGACTCTTCCGCAAGTTCGGATTTTGAATCAGGCACTATCAAGCCTGCAGATGACAGATGATGGAAAGATAGCCTGGGTTGTTATTACACCAGATGATATGGTGGCTTGTGGAGCAGCTAATGAAGATCTTGAAGGGGTAGTGAACTATCCGCGCAACATTCAGGGCGTGGAAGTTGGTATCTTTTTCAAAGTCATCAACGAGAATGCAGTCAAGGTTTCTTTGCGTTCAGCTGGGAAGATTGATGTTGCTGCACTAGCACAGACCTTTGGCGGAGGCGGGCATGTGCTCGCAGCCGGATGTCGTCTGGAAGGAAAACTTGATGATATTGTCGCAAAAGTACTGAAGCAGGTGAATTCACAATGGTAAAGCCATTTGAAGGTGTACTTCCGGTATATAAACCGGCGGGATTTACTTCTCATGATGTTGTAGCCAAAATGCGTCGCATTCTCAAAATGAAGCGCATTGGGCATACGGGCACACTTGACCCACAAGTTACAGGCGTTCTGCCGCTCTGTCTTGGACGGGCGACACGTGTGGTGGAGTACATGCAGGAGCTTCCGAAGGAATATCTTGCTACGCTCAGATTGGGACTCTCTACTGACACAGAGGATATGACAGGGGAAGTCATTGAGCGGGCTGAAACGACTGTGGAAGTAACACAGGAACAGGTTCAACAGGTGCTTGAACAGTTTCTGGGCACGATCTCTCAGGTACCACCCATGTATTCTGCGGTAAAGGTAGACGGTAAACGTCTTTATGAACTTGCTCGTGAAGGTAAGACGGTAGAGCGTAAGAGCCGAGAGGTCACAATCTATGAGCTCGAACTTACAGGGATTGAGACTCAGGGTGAGACCACCGATATATCCTTCCGGGCTTTGTGTTCAAAAGGTACCTATATTCGTACATTGTGTGTAGACATTGGCCGGCAACTCGGATATCCATCGACCATGGTTCAACTGGAGCGTACGATATCGGCAGGTATCTCTGCAGATCGTTGTCTTCGTATTGAAGAAGTGGAACAACTTATGGCTGAAGGGACTTTGGCGGAGGCGCTGATTCCTGTTGACGAGGCTATTGCTTCAATTCCGGCCCACAAGGTTGGAGAAGAACAGGCCAAAGGAGCACTTCAAGGTCAGAAACTGTCTGCACGTCTTCTGGAACCGCCTGTAGAGCAACCTGGTTTATTGCGGTTGTATGCTCAGGATGGTACGTTTCTGGGGATATTTGAACGGGATGAACTAAAACCAACGGTGAGGGCAGTTAAAGTCTTTTTGCCGGAATAAAGAGGTTTCGGGCTTGGAGTTGTGGTGATGCTCAAGCTTGGCCTATCTAGTGAAATGCAGGTGAATGATTGTGAAAACCGTAATGCTAACCTATCCGCAGACGTTACATTCGACTGAGCTGAGCACACTGCCCCAAGTGCTTGCGATTGGTCAATTCGACGGACTGCATCTCGGACATGCAAGTGTCATTTTATCAGCTGTCCGCATTGCGCGGGAAACGGGCATGCAGGCAGCGGTCATGACCTTTCATCCACATCCGAAGGAAGTTATGCGCAAAGGGGATTACGAGGGTTATTTAACTCCCTTGAGAGATAAAGAAGACATCTTGGCAGGAATGGGCGTTGATGTACTGTATGTGGTGGAGTTCAATGAAGATTTCTCACGGTTGACACCGCAACAATTCGTACACGACTTGTTGATTCCTCTTCAGACACGAACAGCGGTGGTGGGTTTTGACTTCCGTTTTGGACACAAGGGTGCAGGGGATGAACAACTTCTTCGTACTTTGGGAGAAGGAGAGATGACGGTGGAAACCGTTCCTCCTTTCTTGTTAAATGGTGAAAAAGTGAGCAGTTCTCTCATTCGTGGCTTGTTGAAGCGTGGGGAGATGGATGAGGCCAGTCACTGGCTTGGCCGACCTTACAGCATCAGAGGAACCGTCATTCACGGGGAGAAGCGTGGACGAACGATTGGATTTCCTACAGCCAACCTTGAACTCACGGATCATTACGTTACCCCGTCGAAGGGTGTTTACGCTGTTCGTGTGCAGTATGGCGAACAGGAACTGCATGGCGTAATGAATCTCGGTGTGAAACCTACGTTTCACGAAAGTGGGATGAAACCTACGTTTGAAGTGCACCTGCTTGATTTTGATGGACACCTATATGACCAGGAACTAAAGGTTGAGCTCGTTCACTATATTCGTGCAGAACGAAAGTTTGACTCCATTGATGCCTTGATCAGCCAGATTCGTGAAGATGCATTAACTGCCGGCCGCCTGTTATCTTAAAGGTTCAGGATTAAATGTATGTTTACATTTACTTTAACTAGGCAATTATGATATACTGTACTACGTTGTCGATTGAGACAACATTAACCTTGGCTTGGTTGCTTGCTCTCACCGGCGGTGACGAGGCTAATGGCGATTATATTGAAGGAGGTGAACAGGATGGCATTGACTCAAGAACGTAAACAACAACTGATCGACGAGCACAAAACTCACGAGTCCGATACAGGATCTCCAGAGGTGCAAGTTGCTATCCTTACGGAAAACATCAGAAGTTTGACAGATCACTTGCGTACGCATAAGAAAGACCACCACTCACGTCGTGGACTTTTGAAAATGGTAGGTCAACGTCGTAAGCTTTTGGCTTACGTGAAAAACAAAGATGTTAAACGTTACAGCGCACTGATCGAAAAACTCGGATTGCGTCGTTAATTATCGTACATGTTTTCAAAACCAACCTGGCTGTTATCCGTCATTCTTTTGTCTAAAAGGACAAGCGGAACCTACAGCCGGGTTGTTTTGTAGATGAACATGTTGCCATATATTTGTAGATGGGGCTCCGTGAGGAGCTTTTGTTGTGCAGATTAGCATGTTGCAAGATCTTACATAGCTAATGAATGCAGGACAAGCAGGAAATACTGTGAATATGCAGAATCCATTGAGTTAGGACGAATAAAAGGAGGAATTTCATGGAACAGCGTGTTGAAATGCAGCTTGGCGGAAGAAAGCTTACGTTTGAAACCGGGCGTTTGGCCAAGCAGGCTAATGCTGCCGTTAAGGTAACATACGGGGATACCGTGGTATTGTGTACCGTGACAGCATCAAGTGAGCCGAAAGATTTGGACTTTTTCCCATTAACGGTGAACTATGAAGAAAGATTGTACGCCGTAGGTAAAATCCCGGGTGGATTTATTAAACGTGAAGGCAGACCGAGTGAGAAAGCTATTCTTTCAAGCCGTCTGACAGACCGTCCAATTCGTCCATTGTTCCCTGAAGGCTTCCGGAATGATGTACAAGTTCTGAATATCGTTATGAGTGTGGACCAGGATTGTGAACCGCAAATCGCTGCAATGATTGGTACATCAGCAGCATTGAGCATTTCGGATGTTCCATTCAGCGGACCGATTGGTGGCGTGAAAGTTGGACGTATTGATGGTGAGTTCATCATTAACCCAACGATTGCACAGCTTGAAGTCAGTGAACTTGAGCTGGTGGTAGCAGGAACCAAGGATGCCATCATGATGGTTGAGGCTGAAGCAAACGAATTACCGGAAGAAGTAATGCTTGAAGCAATCATGTTTGGACATGACGAGATCAAAAATATTGTTGCGGTAATCGAACAACTCGTGCAAGTTGCTGGTAAAGAAAAAATGGCTGTTAAGTTGCATGCCGTTAATGCGGAAGTCAACAGCAGTGTGCGTGATTTCGCAAGTGCTCGTCTGGTTGAAGCGGTTAAAATTGCCGAGAAGCATGCTCGTCAAGATGCAATCGATCTAGTGAATGACGAAACTGTTGCTCACTTCGAAGAGAAATATATTGAAAGTCCTGAATTGCTTAAAGACGTGAAGGAAGTCCTGCACGATATCGTTAAAGAAGAAGTGCGCCGTCTGATCACGCATGATAAAGTTCGTCCGGATGGACGTGGACTTGCTGAGATTCGTCCAATTGAATGTGATACTTCCCTGCTGCCACGTACGCACGGTTCAGGTTTGTTCACACGTGGACAAACACAAGCACTTAGCATCTGTACCCTTGGTGCACTGGGCGACGTTCAGATTTTGGACGGAATCAGTCTTGAAGAAACGAAACGTTTCATGCATCACTATAATTTCCCACCATTCAGCGTAGGTGAAGCTCGTCCATTACGTGCTCCAGGCCGTCGCGAAATCGGACATGGTGCTCTGGGTGAGCGTGCGCTTTCCAAAGTCATCCCTTCCGAAACAGACTTCCCATACACGATTCGTCTCGTATCTGAAGTTCTGGAATCCAACGGTTCAACTTCCCAGGCAAGTATCTGTGCCAGCACACTAGCTATGATGGATGCAGGTGTACCAATCAAAGCTCCAGTTGCGGGTGTAGCTATGGGTCTGATCAAAGATGGAGATCATGTATCCATTCTGAGTGATATTCAAGGTATGGAAGATCACCTCGGTGATATGGACTTCAAAGTAGCCGGAACACCTGAAGGTGTAACTGCGATTCAAATGGACATCAAAATTGATGGTATTGATCGTCAAATTTTGTCTGAAGCATTGGCTCAAGCCAAAGAAGGTCGTTTGCATATCTTGAGCAAAATGACTGAAGTGATGAATACGCCACGTGAGCAGTTATCACAATATGCACCTAAAATTACAACGATGCATATCAATCCGGACAAAATCCGTGATGTGATCGGTGCAGGTGGTAAAATTATCAATAAAATCATCGAAGAAACCGGTGTTAAAATTGATATTGAACAGGATGGACGTGTCTTTATCGCTTCTTCCAACCAGGAGATGAATGATAAAGCCAAAGCGATCATCGAAGGTATTGTGCGCGAAGTATTGGTCGGCGAGATTTATGTCGGCAAAGTAAAACGCGTAGAGAAATTCGGTGCATTCGTTGAAGTACTTCCGAACAAAGAAGGTCTGGTGCACATCTCGCAACTGTCAACTGAACGTGTTGCCAAAGTGGAAGATGTTGTAGCTATCGGTGATTCCATTACGGTAAAAGTAACGGAAATTGACCCACAAGGTCGAATCAACTTGTCCCGTAAAGCAGTTTTGACTGCTGAAGCTCCGGCTCAATCCTAGGATACCGAAGCGACATGTTATAAATGGATAGATTGAATGAAGAGACAGAATGTGAATTTCTGGCTCTTTTTTTAACGTTTAAATATGTAAAGCAAGGATGAAACCATGGCTTAGCATTCATATTTTTGCCCTTGTCCTCATATGATGGGGACAAAGACGGCGGGAGGATGGAGCTGTGGGAAACCAATCCAAAAAGCTGGCGGCTGTTCTGGCGGGTGTGACTGCGGTCATATTGATCGGACAAGTTGGCAGTGTACGTACATACATTACGGAGATCCGTGATGGGCCAGGTACGCAAAATGCTTTTGACATGTTTAAGGAGGCAACTGGAGAAGATGCGCTGTTGTCTGCGATTCGGGATAAAGCGGCTGAAACGAAAATTGCTCCGGTGAATGCCAGAGTGGATCGGGTATGGAAAGCGATTCCTGGTTATAATGGCATGGAGATTGATGTGGAAGCGACATACCGTAAGGCGCTGAGTGGAACGTTGAATACCAAAATAGCGTATGTCTACCGTCAGATTGAGCCGGAGATTCAGCTTAAAGATTTGGGTGCACATCCGATCTATCGGGGCAATGCAAACAAACCGATGGTTTCTTTTATGATTAATGTGGCCTGGGGGAACGAATACATTAAACCGATGCTGGATACGCTTGATGCCGAGAAAGTGAAGGCTACTTTTTTTCTGGATGGAAGTTGGTTAAGCAAAAACGTTGAACTGGCCAAAGAAATTCAGAAGCGTGGGCATGAGATGTCCAACCATGCATATTCTCATCCTAACATGAGTCGATTGAGCGCAGAACGGGCCAAGCTGGAAATTAGCAAAACCCAGGATCTGCTCCATAAAACACTGGGCGTAGAGAATCGTTGGTTTGCTCCGCCTTCCGGTGACTTTAATCAAAAGACCGTTGACATTGCTTCATCCATGGGACTGCAAACCGTGTTATGGACAGTAGATACTGTGGATTGGCGTAAACCAAGCCCGGATGCTGTTGTTGCCAAAATTGCTAAAAATACCGAGGCAGGCACTTTAATTCTAATGCACCCTACAGCTGCTTCTTCGGGAGCTTTAAAGGGTATGATTCAATCCATACGGGCCAAAGGTTTGGTGCTCGGAACAGTAAGTGAGACGCTGTCCTCGGAACGTGTAAATACCTCTGCGGTTGAGTGAACGTTGTTTTTTTGTTAATATCAAACAGTTGGAACCAAATGTCGATTTCAATTTCAAGGTTGAGATCAAGGCAATTATAGAGATGTAGGAGGGCCAACCATGAAAAAAATTCAGCTGGGCAATGGCCTCAGAGTTGTCATGGAACAGATACCGACCTGCCGTTCTGTGTCTTTCGGAATATGGGTCAAGACAGGTTCGCGCAATGAGCAACCTGCAAGTAACGGAGTATCACATTTTATTGAACACATGCTGTTCAAAGGAACAGATCGTTATGATGCCAAGGCGATTGCGGAGCAGTTCGATGCGATTGGCGGTAACGTGAACGCGTTCACTTCCAAAGAATACACGTGTTATTATGCTAAGGTGTTGGATGAACATTTGCCGATTGCGGTTGATGTATTGTCTGATATGTTTTTCCGCTCCAAAATGGATGATGGTGAATTGATCAAGGAGAAAAACGTCATTCTGGAAGAAATCTCGATGTATGAAGATACGCCTGATGATATGGTTCATGATCTGATGGCCTTGGCCGCCTATGGTGAGCATCCACTCGCATACCCAATCCTGGGTACGGAAGAACGTCTCAAAGCGATGGATTCCAGTCATCTGCGTGCATATATGAAGGAGCACTACACGATTGAGAACACGGTCATTAGTATCGCGGGTAATATTGATGACAGTGTAATCGATCTGATGGAGAAGCATTTTGGTGCTTTTGATGTAAATGGAGTAACGGAAGCAGTCACGATGCCAGCCTTCCAAAGCGGACAGCTCTTTCACAAAAAGAAAACGGAACAGAATCATATCTGTATTTCGTTCCCGGGCTGTAAAATCGGAGATCCGCTGCAATTCGCTATGGTTGTTCTGAATAACGCCATTGGTGGAGGCATGAGCTCCAGACTGTTCCAGGAAATTCGTGAGAAACGGGGTCTTGCGTACTCCGTGTATTCCTATCATAGCTCTCATGCGGACAGCGGACTTTTCACGATATATGCGGGTACAGCACCAAAACAGACCAAAGAAGTGCTCGATCTGACCAAAGAGGTTCTGCGCGATCTGGCTGTTAACGGCTTGTCCGAAGATGAACTTCGTAAAGGAAAAGAACAGCTCAAAGGCAGCTTGATTCTGAGCTTGGAAAGCACAGGCAGTCGCATGAATCGTCTGGGTAAAAACGAACTCATGCTGGGCAGACACCATACGCTGGATGAGATGATCACCAAAATTGAGCAAGTTACCATGGACGATATTAATGCGGTACTTGATCTGATGTTTGCTGAACCTTTTGCACTTGCTATGGTTGGCGCTTCAGATAAAACGATCGCTGGATTGAGAAGGGATGATTTTGTTGCATTACGTTCAAATACAGAAACTGCCGGGCAATGAAGATATTAAACTGCCTCAAAAAATGTCGGAGCTGGCATCCGGCTTTGATGTAGTAGCTGCACTTCAGGAAGACGTTGTATTGCAGCCGGGTCAGCGTACGCTGATTCCTACCGGACTTGCGATGGCAATGCCAGCTGGATTGGAAGCACAGATTCGTCCTCGGAGCGGACTGGCTTTCAAACATGGAATTACCTGCCTCAACACACCGGGGACCATTGATGCGGATTATCGCGGAGAAGTTAAAGTTCTGTTGATTAATCTGGGTCAGGAACCGTTCACGATTGTACGGGGAGAGCGCATCGCACAGATCGTTTTCCAGACCGTGCCTGCGGTTGAATTGACGGAAGTGAATGAACTTTCGGAAACGGTACGTGGCGAAGGCGGATTCGGTCATACCGGGAAATAAGCAGCGTAAATATACCCATTCTTTAGAGTCGTCCCTGACAGGGGCGGCTCTTTTTTACATTCGAGAAACGGACGGTGGAATGCAATTATTGTTTTCACCCCCCTGTGGGCCCCTGCATACGATAAGGCATACATGTGGTGAAAGGAGTGACGTCCCGATGCTGACCGGAGTCCGGATTGTAGTCCTGGGCGGAGATGCGCGGCAGCTTGAAGTCATTCAAAAGTGCGCTGAGCTGGATGCAACGGTAAGTGTGGTGGGTTTCGATAAAATAGAGCGTTCCATTCCAGGGATCGAGCACCAGGAACTGGAGGATGAAGTGTTTGCTTCCGCAGATGTACTGGTACTGCCTGTTGTCGGATGCGATGACCAGGGAAAAGTAAGTACTTCATTCAGTGACACACCGATCTATTTGAAAAAGGAACATATTGCAGCATTACCAGAGCATTGTATTGTGTTCACAGGTATGGCAAAGCCGTTCTTGCGCGAACTTTGTCTTGAAAATGGGCTGCGACTTGTTGAAGTACTTGATCGTGATGATATTGCACTTTATAACTCTATTCCAACAGCTGAGGGAGCCATCGCCATAGCTATTCGGGAGACGGACTTCACAATCCATGGTTCGGAATGCATTGTGCTTGGCATTGGTCGAACAGGATTCACAATGGCCAAAACATTGCAGGGACTTGGAGCAAATGTACGGGTGGGAATCAGGCGGGAAGAGGATGCTGCCCGCGCTGCAATAATGGGCTGGAAGCCTTTCATGACAACGGATTTGGCCGCTCAAACCGGGGAAGTTGACTTGCTTTTTAATACGATACCGACTATGATAATCACAGCACAAATCCTGTCCAGAATGCCGCAAAAGGCTGTCATTATCGACCTCGCATCCGCTCCTGGCGGCTGTGATTTCAGGTATGCCGACAAACGCGGTATCAAAGCGCTACTTGCGCCTGGCCTCCCCGGCATTGTTGCTCCCAAAACGGCTGGCGGCATTATTGCCGACGCGTTGATCCGTTTGCTTTTGGAAGAACAGAACGCACGGGAGGTTAAATCATGAACTGGCAGGGAAAAACGGTAGGTTATGCAATTACGGGTTCTCATTGTACGTTTGAAGAGGTTATGCCGGTAATTAGCCGCTTCGTAGCTGAAGGTGCCAACGTCATTCCGATTATTTCGAATTCGGTTCTGACGACGGATACACGCTTTGGTACGGCGCAAAATTGGCAAAAACAGTTGAAAGATATAACAGGTAATGATATCATTTCTACAATTGTTGAAGCGGAGCCATTAGGGCCTTCCAAGCTGCTTGATGTGCTGGTGATTGCTCCATGCACAGGGAATACAACAAGCAAGCTGGCTAATGCGATGACCGACAGTCCAGTGCTTATGGCAGCCAAAGCGCAGATGCGCAATCAGCGTCCGCTTGTGCTCGCGATTTCCACGAATGACGGTCTGGGATTGAATGCTGCGAATATCGCCAAATTGCTCGTGGCTAAATACTTGTATTTTGTGCCATTTGGGCAAGACGATCCAGTGAAAAAACCAAACTCGTTAGTCGCCAAAATGGAATTGATTCCAGAGGCTTGCTGGAGTGCTCTTGAGGGCAAACAGTTGCAGCCGATGATTGTGGAGCGTTCTTCACAGGCTTGATGGAACAATGATTCGGTGACAACGTTTATGCGCTTGGAGAAATGAAGGGGTTCGAGAGACAAAGAAAATCATGGGGGACGATATGCTGGATTGAACAGCTACTATGTCCACGTTCCTGTATATAAGGCATTCCTGCTTGCGGGCAGTACAGGTTAAGCAAGCGGGAGAGGTCTATTGTGAATGTATGCGTCATGACCTCGATAACAACCGCGACCTTAAATTTGCGATTGTCCTAGACAATTACAAAAAAAGGAGCGGGATGGAATGCCGTATAAAATGCTGAAATTATCGCATCAGAACGCTCCCTAGAGTGATCCATTTGTTGATTTGACCCGTGTCCAGTCTTCTTGCGTACACAAATGGAGGAATAAAGATGCGTATCATGGTACAGAAATTCGGAGGCACGTCTCTCTCCACTGTTCAGGCGAGAGAGCATGTGCTCCGTCACGTTAAACGTGAACTTGAAGCAGGATTGAGTCTGGTCATCGTTGTGTCTGCGATGGGGCGCCGCGGCGAGCCATATGCGACTGATACGTTGCTAGACTGGGCTGCACAGAACGGAAACGCACTATCCGCACGCGAAAAGGATTTACTGCTGTGCTGTGGTGAAATCATATCTGCGACAACGTTGAGCAGTTTACTCGAACATGAAGGCATTCCAACTACAGTGCTGACCGGTGCACAAGCAGGTTTTGTGACGGACGACAATTTCGGGAATGCCCGGATATTGGATGTCCGTCCTGTTCGTGTGTTGGAGCAGCTTCAGCTTGGCCGTGTCGTTGTTGTAACCGGATTCCAGGGGCAGACAGAGAACGGAGACTTCACGACACTGGGTCGTGGGGGAAGCGATACGTCTGCTACAGCTCTCGGTGCAGCATTACGTGCTGAAATGGTGGATATCTACACAGATGTGAACGGGATACTAACCGCTGATCCGCGAATTGTTGAGGATGCACGTCCACTGACTGTTGTGAGTTATGCAGAGATCTGTAACATGGCCCACCACGGGGCCAAGGTTATCCATCCACGTGCGGTTGAGATTGCGATGCAATCCCAGATTCCAGTACGGGTAAGATCTACTTTTGCAGACACGGAAGGAACGCTGGTTACGCATCCGGAAGGATTCCAGGATGTGCAGACAGGCATTGTTGACCGTTATGTAACAGGCATCGCCTACGTGAGCAATGTAACGCAAATTACGGTGGATGTGCCTGGTGGTGCAGATCGATTGCAACTAAAAGTGTTCAAAACCATGGCTGAGAATTCAATCAGCGTTGATTTTATTAATGTTACCCCCTCGGGAGTTGTCTATACGGTTTTTGACAGTGATTCCGAGAATGCAATACAGGTATTGCAGGAGATAGGTCTCAAGCCACAAAGCCTGTCCGGTTGTGCCAAAGTGTCCGTCATTGGCGGAGGCATTAATGGTGTACCTGGAATCATGGCTCGAATCGTGGAGTCCTTGACACTGGCAGACATTCAGATCCTGCAATCGGCAGATTCGAACACAACGATCTGGGTACTCGTAAAAAAAGAAGATATGGTTCAGGCCCTGAGGGCACTTCACGCCTCATTCGAACTTCATTTGTAAATAACTGAAGTTAGAGGAGCCAAACCTGTTTTGAAGGAGGAATCGAATTGGACTTTGGAAGATTGATTACAGCAATGGTCACTCCGTTCAATGAACAAGGAGAGATTCATTGGGAGGAAACGGCACGTCTAATCGACTATCTGATTGTAGATCAAAAGTCGGAGACGCTTGTGGTTTCTGGAACAACAGGGGAGTCTCCAACACTTAGTGATACTGAGAAAGTTCAATTATTCGAATTTGCAGTGAAACATGCGGCCGGTCGGTGCAAAATTATAGCCGGAACGGGAAGCAATAACACGGCACATTCCATCCATTTGACACAGGAAGCTGAACGTGCCGGAGTGGATGGCATATTGCTGGTTGTTCCGTATTACAACAAACCAAGTCAAGAAGGTTTGTTCAAACATTTTGAAGCAATTGCAAACTCAACCAAACTACCTGTTATGCTCTACAATGTGCCTGGGCGTACAGTAACCAGCCTGTCAGCAGCCACAACGCTTCGTCTTGCACAGATTCCTAACATCGTCGCTACGAAGGAATGTGCGTCCATGGAGCAGGTTACACTGATTGCAGCAAGTGCTCCAGAAAATTTCAGAGTTTATTCCGGTGATGATGCTTCAGGCTTACCAGCGATTGCGGTTGGAGCACATGGAATTGTCAGCGTGGCCAGTCATGTCGTAGGGGCAGAAATGAAAAAAATGATTGACGCCTTCTATGGCGGAGCACCTCTTCAGGCTGCTCAGATTCATCAGCAGTTGTTCCCAGTGTTCAAAGGCCTGTTTGAGTGTCCACAGCCTCTACCGAACCCGGTAGCGGTAAAATATGCGCTGACATTGCGTGGTCTAGACGTTGGCTCCGTACGGTTGCCCCTTATTCCGCCAACGGAAGAGGAGAAGGTTTATATCAAAGGTTTGCTTAATTTGTAATCATTTTGGTTGTATATGGACTATTTTATTAATCATGGTAATATCCTTCAGATTAGCAAAAGAACCGCTCCTCTTCGTAGAGGCTGCGGTTCTTTTTTTTACGAGTAATGTGAGGTTTCTTTTCCACTGCTAAGGGGAAACCTACAGGTTAACGAGAGAGTGACTTGTTTTTTTTGTTTTTAATCATGTATAATGATGTCAAGTGACTGGGTGCGGTATTTTTTTGAAATTGAAAGCGACATCGTTTCGTGGTGTAGCTTTGCGGTGAAAAAGGAAGGAACGGCTAAGAGGGAATTTCAAATCCAACTTGTTGGTCAAAGGGAATAACTTCGAAGAACTTCTTCCAAATATCGTGAATAAAGGTGTTCTTTTGCATTCATCCCGATAGGTGGGTATGTGATGTATGGACTACTTTTCTTAACTTACAATAAATAATAAGGTACGACGTCCAACTACCATAGGAGGTTTAGATTCATTTGTCTAAGAAAAATAATAACGATAAACTGATGATTTTTGCTTTGGGCGGCGTAGGCGAGATTGGTAAAAATATGTACGTCATCCAATACGCCAACGACATTGTAGTCGTAGATGCTGGTCTTAAATTCCCGGAAGAAGATATGCTTGGTATTGATATTGTCATCCCTGACATTTCTTACCTGACTGAGAACCGTGACAAAGTAAGAGGAATCATCCTTACTCACGGACATGAAGATCACATTGGTGGTCTGCCATATGTTCTCAAACATCTGAATGTTCCTGTATACGGAACAAGACTTACGCTTGGACTTGTAGAAAACAAGTTGAAAGAAGCGAATTTGCTGGGTGAAACAAAACGTATTCTGATTGATGCTGATTCCGAGATCCAACTTGGATCTGTTCTGAAAGCATCGTTCTTCGCTACTAACCATAGTATTCCGGATTCAGTTGGTGTATGTGTCGAAACACCGGAAGGTGCAGTTGTTCACACAGGTGACTTCAAATTCGACCATACTCCAGTCAATGGTCAATATGCAGATCTTCAGCGTATGGCACAGATCGGAACAAATGGCGTGTTAGCGCTGTTGTCCGACAGTACAAACGCTGAGAAACCTGGATTCACACCATCGGAGAAAAATGTGGGTATCGTTCTGGAAGATATCTTCCGTAAAGCTAGTCAACGTGTTGTTGTAGCGACATTTGCTTCCAACGTACACCGTATCCAACAGGTGATCAATGCAGCAGAAGTGACTGGACGTAAAGTTGCAGTTATCGGACGCAGCATGGTGAACGTGGTTGGTATTGCTTCAGAACTGGGTTATCTTGAGATTCCGGATGGCATGATCATTGAACCTGAAGAAGTAGGCAAGATGGCAGCTGATCGTGTCGTGATTCTCTGCACAGGAAGTCAAGGAGAGCCAATGTCAGCATTGACACGTATGGCTCGTTCCACACACCGTAAAGTGGACATCCTGCCAGGTGATACCGTCATTATCGCAGCAACACCGGTTCCAGGTAATGAAAAATATGTAGGCCGTACGATTGATGAACTGTTCCGTCTGGGTGCTAACGTGCATTACAGCGGTGCTAACAGTGGCGTCCACGTATCTGGTCACGGTAGCCAGGAAGAGCTGAAACTGATGCTCAACCTGATGAAACCGAAATTCTTCTTGCCAATTCACGGTGAATTCCGTATGCAGCGTCGCCACGCGGTTCTTGCTGAGTCTGTAGGGGTAGAACCTGAGAACATTTTCATCACGGATATCGGTGAAGTGATTGAAATTCAAGGTGGAGCAGCACGTAGAGCAGGTAAAGTTACTGCAGGTAATGTGTTGATCGACGGCTTGGGTGTAGGCGATGTGGGTAACATTGTACTTCGTGACCGCAAATTGTTGTCACAAGATGGTATCCTTGTTGTTGTGGTAACACTGAGCAAACAGGATGGAAAAATTGTTTCCGGTCCTGACATCATCTCTCGTGGATTTGTGTATGTACGTGAATCGGAAGGACTACTGGATGAGGCCAACCGGATCGTTAGCAGCACATTGCAGAAGTTGATGAGTGAGAACGTTAACGAGTGGGCTTCACTCAAAACAAATGTTAAAGATGCACTGGGACGCTTCCTGTATGAGCAAACTCGTCGTAGACCGATGATTTTGCCAATCATTATGGAAGTTTAAAATAGGCTAAACAAAAACATATATTCAGGCACACAGTCGCCCCTTCTCTACGAGTAATATTGGACGGTTCCTCGTAGAGAAGGGGCTTTTTTTGCGTTTTCAGGAAGATCTGCAATAGGATCAATATGTGAAGCAATTTGCTGTACCGGGTATAAGGCGGTTGGAAAAATCCCCATACTAAGGAAATACATTAAATGTTTATGGAGAAGGGGATTATTGAAATGAATGAACGTATGAATGGCAAGCAGGCATCAAGATCCAATCAACCGGAAGTTGAAGCACCGGAGATTCCGATTCAGGAGGACAAGGCCATCTCTCCCGTGACAGAGACTATTCAGCAATTTGGGCAGACACAGTCGCCTGCAGGTGAATCGAATATTTTCTGTATGACTATTATTGGACAGGTCGAAGGGCATTTGATTTTGCCACCACAAAATAAAACAACAAAGTATGAGCATATCATTCCACAGCTGGTGGCTGCAGAACAGAATCAGCGTATTGAAGGTATTCTGATCATTTTGAACACGGTAGGTGGAGATGTAGAAGCGGGTCTGGCCATTGCAGAGATGATTGCTTCTCTGAGCAAACCTACGGTTACTGTGGTCATTGGAGGCGGGCATAGCATTGGAGTACCGATTGCTGTAGCTTCAACGTATTCCCTGATTGCCGGAAGTGCAACGATGACGATCCATCCGATTCGGATGAACGGCCTTGTCATTGGTGTACCTCAAACGTTTGAGTATATGGAGAAAATGCAGGAAAGGGTTGTTCGATTTGTGACTTCGCATTCGAATATCTCTGAAGAGATGTTTAAAGAATTGATGTTTAAGACCGGTGAGTTGAATCGGGACATCGGCACAGCTGTAGGAAGCGCAGATGCAGTGAAATATGGATTGATGGATGCAGTAGGCGGAATTGGACAAGCCATTGCTCAGTTAAATCAGCTCATAGGAGACAAGAGACAGACCCTGCAGGCGGGAGGTTATACCCAATGACATTATATACAGTGATGCCCCCGGAACAACTCTGGTCGGGAATGTGGAAAGAGGGCGAAGATACAAAGGAGATCAAGATGAATGGTTTATTGATGCAGGTGAGACCTGTTAATGACAATGAAGCCGTCATTGTACGTTTGCTGGATTGTCCACTTGAAGCCTATCTCAATCCTGCTAATATGCCCGGTTCGACCATTCCGCTTTCGGGTAACTTGGGATCAGCATAACGCGACGAATTCAGACAAATTGAGCAGAAAAAGAACATATGTACGGATTATATTTGTATGGTATAATATTCTTCTGGGGGTGACCTGATTTTGGCCAGAAGAAAAAAGAGGAAAAAAAAGGGCGCTGGTTTTAGCGGCGTTTTAAAATATGAAATTTACGGGATTGTGCTTATTACCCTTGCTGTCATAGCATTATCGGGTGAAGCCACCGTTGGACGTTCGCTTTCCAAGATGTTCGGACTGATGCTTGGTAAGTTTTATTTTGCGATTCCACTTGTAGGTATTTATTATGGTCTTATGGTGATGATTCACCGGAAATGGCCGAGTGGCTGGACTACACGCAAAACAGGACTGGTATTGCTGGTCTTTGCTTTAACCTTGATGAGTACTGTCTCTGCAATGCACCAGAAGCTCATTCCGGTTGGTGCGCTTGAGCCTGGTGCTGTAATTACACAGGTACATAATGATATGCAAACCGAGTTACTAACTCCTGCTGCGCCAGGTGAGAGGGACTCCATGCTTAATAAGGACATCAGTGGTGGTTATCTCGGAGCTGGGCAATTTGCTCTTTTCCTGTGGCTGTTCGGCAGCCTTGGGGCGAGACTCATCATGATTGTCATGTTTATCATCAGTTTTATGCTGATTACAAGTCTATCTTATGTGGATCTGATTCGAATATTCCGTACAAAGATTTGGGATGCCGGGAGTTCGATGTACAAGAAGCTGGAGTCGAGGCCCTCTGCACGTTCTGCTTCAGCATCTGATGGAAGGAAGAAAGGTAACGCTCGTAAAGTGGTGCCTGTTCCTGTTGAAGATGACGAAGACGAGTATGAGGATGAATTAGAGGAACAGCATCTGCCAAAACGAAAATCGCCAATATTCTTCCAACTTTTTGGGAAATGGGGAGCTAATCGGGAACAGGCGACATCAGGACGTGAAATGGATGAGGTCGATTCGGCAGAAACAGAACAGATTGTGTATCGCGCCGAACAAGATCACAATGTAGAGGCGTGGCAGGATGCGACCGAAGACGTAGTTAACAAATCAGCTTCATCACGTGTTCCTGTTCAGGCTAAACCTAACTCAGCGCCGATCATTCGAGACTTTTTCGAGCACGTCAGAGCAGAAGAGGCAAGCATTGAAGATGATCTGGACGATGCTTATCCTTTCCCGGATGATCTGGCCGATCCAAACGTAGTACAACAGGGCGAGCATGCCATTAAAATAACGGATGAACTGGTAGAGACAGAGTGGTCTGCATCCGATGCGGGTACGAACGGGTTGAATGCTGTGGATGAGATTCAGAGTGGAGAAGAAGTACCTAATGATGCAATGCAGGGAACAGATACTCCTACTCCTGAAGGGCAGGAAACACAACCGGTGAAACCACCACCGCCACCTCCTAAGCCGTACAAGCTGCCGTCATTCCGTCTCCTTGCCAAGCCAAACAATGGGGGCAAGGCGGGTGACCAGAAGGATTATATGCAGACAGCACGCAAGCTGGAAGCTACACTGGAGAGTTTCGGTGTTCGCGCCAAGGTGCTTGAAGTGGTCCGGGGCCCTGCCGTTACAAGGTATGAAATTCAGCCTGATATTGGTGTTAAGGTCAGCAGGATTGTCAGCCTAACTGATGATATCGCGTTGGCTCTGGCGGCAAAGGATATTCGGATGGAAGCACCGATTCCCGGAAAGTCTGCTATTGGTATCGAAGTACCTAATGGCGAGGTATCGGTTGTAACGATGCGTGAAGTAATGGAGACAGCAACGTTCCAGGATGCAGAATCCAAAGTGACCATTGCATTTGGCCGAGATATCTCGGGTCAGACGATTATTGGTAACTTGGCTCGTATGCCCCATTTGCTGGTCGCGGGTGCTACAGGTTCCGGTAAGTCGGTGTGTATTAACGGAATTATTACCAGCATATTGTACAAAGCCAAGCCGGATGAAGTGAAGTTCCTGATGGTCGATCCCAAGATGGTTGAGTTGAACGTATATAACGGAATTCCACATCTGATGGCACCAGTAGTAACTGATCCTAAACGAGCGTCACTTGCTCTCAAAAAGATTGTAGTTGAGATGGAGAAACGATATGAACTGTTCTCCAAATCAGGCACGCGTAACGTCGAGGGTTACAATAACCTGATGAAAGATAATCCTGCGGCTGTTCTGCCTTATATCGTTGTCATTGTGGATGAGCTTGCAGATCTGATGATGGTTGCAGCCGGAGATGTGGAGGATGCCATTGCACGACTTGCTCAGATGGCTCGTGCAGCCGGAATCCATCTAATTATTGCCACACAACGTCCATCTGTTGACGTTATTACCGGGGTAATCAAGGCTAACATTCCATCGCGGATTGCCTTCGGCGTATCCTCCCAAGTCGATTCCCGAACGATTCTGGATATGGGTGGGGCTGAGAAGCTGTTGGGTCGTGGAGACATGTTGTTCATGCCAATGGGCGCATCAAAACCGGTTCGTGTACAAGGTGCGTTTATGAGCGATGAAGAAGTCGAGAATATTGTAAACTACGTACGTGGTCAAGGTGAAGCGCAGTATGATGAATCCATTGTACCTGAAGTGGATGATTCCATTCAGGCAGCAGATGAAGTACAGGATGAGTTATATGAGCAAGCTGTACAGATTATTTTGGAGGCAAAACAAGCTTCAGTCTCCCTGTTGCAACGTCGTATGCGGGTTGGTTACACACGTGCAGCGCGTTTAATTGACTCCATGGAAGCCCGGGGTGTAATCGGTCCTTACGAGGGCAGCAAACCAAGGGAAGTACTGGTTTCACTTGAACAGTATCAGCAGAATAAAATAAGCTCGTAGTGTAACATGTAACATGCTTACAACGAATCGTTTAAGTCCTCAACCATATTGGTTGAGGGCTTTTTGCTTGCTCAGGAGACTGAAGTTTTGCCATCTACTCCAAAGATCGGATGATTTGGTGCATAGGAAATAAGCAGGCTTGTCATAATAAGCTTAGCGATTCTGTTAATCCCACAAGAGAAAGGTAGAGCACAGTCGATGCGAAAAATGAACCTATGGCTTTTCACTGCTATTTTGCTGATATCCGCATTGGGGATTCGTTATTTGCTTCCTGCGAATACAGCAACTGAAAGTTCAGCCGAGCGTACACCGCAGGTAGAAGAAAAGGCCTTGCCTACGTTTAGCAGCAATACAGTGAAATATGGAAGTTACGGTCAGGATGTATATGAGCTTCAGGGGCGTCTGAAGTACCTGGGATTTTACAATGGTAAAATCGACAGTAATTTTGGCAGCAGTACGCTGAAATCCGTCAAATGGTTTCAATCCGAGTTTGGCATGAAGGCAGATGGTGTGGTTGGAGCTGAGACCAAGCTCAAGCTGTACAATGCGTCAACCAAATGGTCGCCAACAGAGCCGCCGCTACACAAGGAATCCTCAGGTGGGGGTGGAGGCGGCAACAATACGGCAGATAAAGAGCAAGATAATATGGGATCTGCCAATGCGCTTGGTCTCTCAGAGAATGAACTCAAGATTATGGCTAACGCTGTATATGGTGAAGCCCGGGGTGAACCGTTTGAAGGTCAAGTCGCAGTAGCAGCAGTAATTCTGAATCGCGTAAATTCACCAAGTTTTCCAAGTACGCCTTCTGGTGTAATTTTTCAACCAGGTGCATTTACGGCTGTAGCGGACGGACAGATCTATCTGGAACCGAACGCACAAGCCAAAAAGGCAGTTGAGCAAGCCCTGAATGGATGGGATCCGTCCGGTGGATGTCTCTATTATTTTAACCCGAAGACAGCAACATCCAAATGGATCTGGACCCGCCCACAAGTGAAAACAATCGGACAGCATATCTTTTGTATGTGATGATGTTGGAAGCAACCAGAAGGCGTGACTTCGGTTGCTTCTTGCCTTTTGAATGGGTTAAAATGGTTGTTACGTTTAGCTTAATACGATTGCATGATAAATGACGCCGTAAAGGGGTTTTGACATTTGAATACATCAGGATTCGAACGAGGTAACAAGAGAGAGTTTCGTATACATGTGCTTCCGACTAAACGTTTCAAAACGTTTGCTATATCGCTATATGCAGGAGTTCCCTTACGGGAAGATACAGTAACCAAAGTAGCGCTGACCCCTTTTGTTCTGCGACGCGGCACGGAGTCCTATCCGGAAACAACGCAATTTCGTGAGCAACTGGAGCATCTGTATGGAGCAGGTTTTGGTTTTGACGTTTATAAACGCGGGGATTACCAGATTGTACAGTTCCGAATGGATACCATTAATGATTCCTTTGTTGGAGGGGATGAGCAGCTACTGGATCGTTCATTTGCCTTCCTTGGAGAGGTTCTTACACGACCTGCACAGGAGAATGGACATTTCAGGACGTCTTATGTACAAGCAGAGCGAGAGACGGTTCGTAAAAAGCTGGAGTCCATCGTGAATGATAAAATGCGCTATGCCGCTGAACGCAGTATTGAGGAAATGTGCAAGAACGAGCCGTACCGTCTTCACCCACTGGGTGAGCGAAAGGATCTGCCCGGAATTGAGCCCGACACACTGACTGCATCTTATCAGGAGTGGCTGCAAAAGGCGAGTATGGATCTGTATGTGGTGGGTGATACGACATTGGAGGAGGTTGAGAACCTCGTTCAACGTCATTTCAATGTAGATCGAACGTCCTCCTCTGATTACCAGACACAGGCAGCGGTTCGAGGAGATAAGGAAGTGGAGACCGTTGTTGAGCGACTGAATGTGAGTCAGGGAAAACTCAATATGGGACTCCGTACATCTATCACTTATGGAGATCCTCAGTATGCTGCAGCACTAATGTACAACGGGATTCTCGGTGGTTATCCTCATTCCAAACTGTTTGTCAATGTTCGTGAAAAAGAAAGCCTGGCGTATTACGCGTCTTCGCGATATGACGGACATAAGGGCATTGCAACGATTCAATCCGGAATTGAAATCCCTAATTATGAGAAGGCCGTCACGATCATCAAGCAGCAGCTGGAAGAAATGAAAAGCGGTACAATCAGTGATCTGGAAATGTCCCAGACCAAAGCAATGATCCGTAACCTGCTTAAGGAAATGCAGGATTCTGCCTTTGAGATGATCGCTTATGACTTCAATCGACAGTTGTCTGGCAAAGAAAGAACGGCTGAAGAACTGTTGGCTCAAGTAGAACATATTAGCAAGGAAGATGTGCGTGAGGCGGCAGAACAATTCCGTCTGGATACGATTTATTTCTTGCGGGACGAGAAGGAGGAATAATCGGTGGAGAGCATTCGGTATGAGCATTTGCAGGAGACACTATATTACGAAGTAATGGATAACGGACTGCATATCTATATTTTGCCTAAACCGGGATTCCAGAAAACGTATGCTACGTTTGCAACCAAGTATGGATCGGTAGATAATCATTTTCAGGTTGAAGGGCAGGAAGAAGTGAAGGTCCCGGATGGGATTGCTCATTTCCTGGAGCATAAAATGTTTGAAGAACCGACAGGTGATATTTTTGCAACATTTGCGTCTCATGGTGCTTCAGCTAATGCGTTTACGAGCTTTGATCAGACGGTTTATTTGTTTTCAGCGACCGAATATGTGAATGAAAATATACAAACATTAGTCAACTTTGTGCAAAATCCTTACTTCACGGATCAAAATGTGGAAAAGGAAAAAGGCATCATCGGACAGGAAATTGACATGTATGCTGATAATCCGGATTGGCGTGTTTATTTTGGATTGATCGAAGCCATGTATCAGAAACATCCGGTGCATATCGATATTGCAGGAACGGAGGAATCCATCCGTACGATTACCAAAGAGATGTTATATGAGTGTTATAACACCTTCTATCATCCGAGTAACATGCTCTTGTTTGTGGTGGGTGGTGTAGATCCACAGGAAGTCATTGATATGGTTCGATCGAACCAGGAGCAGAAGGATTATAAGCCACAGGGGAGCATTCAACGTTTCTTCGAACCGGAGCCTGAGCAGGTAGGAGAAGCCAGACGGGAAGCAAAACTGGCTGTTTCACTGCCCAAATGTCTGTTTGGATTCAAGGAGACAGACATTGGACTTACCGGAGAACAATTGTTACGGCGAGATATGACAACACAGCTGATGATGGATCTTTTGTTTGGCTCAAGCACACGATTATTTCAGAAGCTCTACGATGAAGATCTGATCTCGGACAGCTTTGGCCATGAGTATAACAGTTCGCCGCAATATGCGTTTTCAGCCATTGGTGGTGATACAAAAGACCCGGATCAACTGCTCGCGCGTATACGTGAAGAAGTGGATGCCATTGTAGAAAAAGGGTTCGAATCCACGGATTTTGAACGTGCACGCAAAAAGAAAATAGGCGGATATTTGCGTATGCTCAATTCTCCGGAGAACATTGCGCATGAATTTACACGTCAGCAATTCCGTGGCGGTGATTTTTTCAATATGCTCCCGCTCTATGAATCGATTACACTGGAAGATGTAAATCTCAGACTGAGAGAGCATATTCGCTGGGATCAACTGGCTGTATCGCTAGTCGTGAGTCCTTGATATGGAGAGGGGAACAGGACAATTGAAGGCAATCGGGGAAATGACTGTACTGGTAACTGGCGCAAGCGGTGGCATTGGAGCGGCTATCGCAGAACGCTTCGCCAGAGTGGGAATGAATGTTGTTATACACTATATGAAATCGCATGAGGCAGCCAATGAAGCCGCCAGACGGTGTATGGAACAGGGCAGTGGAAAAATCATGACCGTGTCTGCGGATCTTCGCAGCCGGGAACAGATTGAGCGCATGCGTGAGAAGCTCGAGTCACATAATCTCATGCCAGATATTCTTGTGAATAATGCAGGAATCTCGCACTACGGGATGTTGTCTGATGTTACAGAGGAGATCTGGGATGAAGTGATGGCGATTAACCTCAAAGGCACGTTTATGTGCACACAGGAAATGATGCCTCACATGATCTCCCAAAGGTATGGCCGAATCATTAACGTATCGTCGATCTGGGGACTGTCTGGTGCTTCTTGTGAGGTGCTGTATTCCACAACCAAGGGTGGGGTGAATGCATTCACCAAAGCGCTTGCGAAAGAACTCGCACCTTCCGGAGTAACCGTAAATGCCGTTGCTCCTGGCGCCGTTCAGACATCCATGCTGAACCATCTGGATCAGAGTGAACTGAAGATGCTGGAAGAGGAAATTCCGGCAGGAAGACTTGCTCAACCTGATGAAATCTCATCACTGGTTTATTTTCTGGCACTCCCTGAATCTGGTTATATCAATGGGCAGATTATCAGTCCAAATGGCGGTTGGTTAACGTAAAAAAGCAAGAAAACTTGACTGGCTGTAGATGAAACAGGTGAAGATTGCCTGGAAGCAACCGTCTTCCGGATTATTTTCAAAATGCTCGTATATAAAATGCCTCGAAAGCACATATTACAACTGTTGATTTTAAATCTCATGCGTCATCTAAGGAGGATTTATCATGTCAACAGAAAAAACAGTGCTCTCCAGTTTTGACACATGGAAGAAGTTCCTGGGTGACCGCGTACTGCAAGCAGAGAAGATGGGGATGAGTGAAGAAACCATCAACAAACTTGCGTATGAAATCGGCGACTTCCTTGATGAGAAAGTCGATCCGGCGAACCATTCCAACCGGGCATTGAAAGAGTTATGGGATGTCGGCGATGCAGATGAGCGTCGTACGATTGCGTGCCTGATGGTCAAATTGGCCAAACAAAACGCATAAGATTACAGATGAAGAGCTCCCGCAAGGGGGCTTTTCTCTAATGATTACAAACGGATTACAGAGCTGTTCTTGTAATTCATTTTCATTTTATATATCATTAACGTGACCCATTTTTAGAAGATGTCTCAGATTGTTGTCCAGTGGACACGTTCTGTTGCTGTCGAATAATGTGGAATAATGCATTACGGGGTGTTGAAATGGAATCTAAACAATGGTACATGGAATATAAAATACATAAGAACAGACCCGGTTTGTTAGGCGATATTGCCTCTATGCTGGGGATGCTTGAAGTGAATATATTGACCATTAACGGTGTTGAAGGCAAAACTCGAGGCATGCTGCTTGAATCGGATGATGATGAAAAAATCCGTTTGCTTGGTGAAATGCTTGGCAAAGTAAACAGCATCACCGTATCGGCTTTGCGTCAACCTAAATTGGTGGATATTTTGGCCGTGCGTCATGGCAGATACATTGACCGTGACTCGGATGATCGCAAGACATTTCGTTTCACACGAGATGAACTTGGGTTACTTGTGGACTTTTTGGGTGAAGTATTTAAGAGGGAAGGCAATCAGGTCATTGGTTTGCGCGGAATGCCTCGTGTTGGTAAAACGGAGTCCATTATTGCGGGTAGCGTATGTGCAATGAAGCGATGGACGTTTGTTTCCTCCACACTTCTTCGTCAGACGATAAGGAGTCAAATGTCCGAAGACGAATTGAACCCGAACAATGTGTTCATTATTGACGGTATTGTTAGCACGATACGCTCCAGTGAGCGGCATTACAACCTGTTGCAGGATATTATGACCATGCCTAGCACCAAAGTTATTGAACATCCGGATATTTTTGTACAGGAATCCGAATATGATTTTAATGATTTTGATATTATTATTGAACTTCGCAACAATCCGAATGAAGAAATTATTTATGATACGTTTACGGCTAGCTACACCGACGAATTGTAAGGAACCGTACGGAATCATGAAATAGATTAGCAACAACTCAAGAGATAAACATAAGGAGGAGATGGCATGTCTGAACTGGGTCAGCAGTTAAGGGAGGCCCGGCTGCAAAAAGGGATGAGTCTTGACGATGTACAGGAAATGACAAAAATTCGCAAGAGGTATCTGGAGGCCATAGAAGCAGGAGACTATAAAGTGCTGCCGGGTAGCTTCTATGTGCGTGCTTTCATCAAAACCTATGCGGAGACCGTGGGACTGAACCCTGATGAGCTGCTGGAGGGACACAAAAAAGACGTACCCGCAGAAGAGGCGGAAGCAACGATGGAACCGGTTATACAGAAGCGTTCCAGCCGTCCGGTTGAGCGTAGTAATCGGTGGATGTCTGTCGCGCTGATGTGGACATTCCCTGTTTTGATCGTAGTACTGTTGTATGTATACGTGGTGTATAACAATGGTGATGAATCAGATAATCCGGGGCTTGATCAGGTCAAAATTACGGACAGTCAACAACAGCCTGAGGATAAACCGGATCAACCTGCCGACAACGGACAGGCATCTAATCCGCCTGCGACAGATTCAGGTACTGACGGTACTGGTGAGGGCGAAGCTGGCGGTAACGGCGGCGGTACAGACACGGAAGGACAGACGGATGGTCAAACTGATGGCCAAACGGACGGACAGACGGATGAAACTGAGGAAGAACCAACTGACAATTCACCGTCTAATGTGACTGTTGCGGAAGATGGGAAATCAGGAAATATTACGAACTTTAAAGTTAACGGTAGTGCAGGGCAACCTGTAACGGTTACGATCAAAGCAACAGGTCATAGCTGGCTGGAAGTGTACAAAGGCGAAAACTCCAGTGGAGAGAAGTTGGAGTATGGTAACACAGCCGAAGGTGACAGCTATACCTTTGAGTTGGATAGTGCAGGCATGTATATTAAGTCCGGTTACGCTGCAGCGACCACGATTGAGGTTGGCGGGCAAGTTGTAACGGATGGCAAGGCGACCAATCGGATCCGTTTGAAGCTTGGTGAAGACAGTAGTAGTAGTACTACTTCTTCTACAGGTGTTGAAAATGGATCAACGGACGGTACAGGGGGTACCACGGGGAGCGAATAACCGGGTCAACTGCAGGAGACAATAACCGTGTCTTAACTTGCAGTTAACTTTTGGTGAAGTGAGGTGGATGGCTGTGACAGTCAGCTGGATCGTAACAGGTTTAGGGATCATTGTCAGCCTCCTGGGTTATTACCTGACTCCAAGTGCTTGGGGTTACGGAATATTGGGTTTTGGACTTGCACATGTGCTTTTGGGTGTGCTCGATATGTTCAGACAGCCCAACCGCAGCCGCTATTAGGTTGGAAGCTGGACCAGCAAGCATTTTTGGCAGCCACTTCAAGTGGAAGCCAAAAATGCTTTTTTCTTTGTCTAAAACAGCTTGAAATTAGACTTTTGCTTAAGGTATCCTCTATAATGTTACAGAACATACGATTAACTGAAAGGGTGACTGGTTTGAGTTCAGAAAATTCATTTGATATCGTGTCCAAAATGGACTTGCAAGAACTGACAAATGCCGTTACACAAACCGAGAAGGAAATTGGCACTCGTTATGACTTCAAGGGCAGCAAGAGCAGCCTGAAACTGGATAAGGATGCGTTAACGATCGTATCTGATGATGAGACCAAACTCAAGGCTGTCATTGACGTGCTGCAATCCAAAATGGCGAAGCGTGGTCTACCATTGAAAAACATTGATTACGCAAAGGTAGAGCCAGCGTCTTCTGGTACAGTCCGACAGCGTTTGAATTTTAAACAGGGGATTGATCAGGACATCGCCAAGAAAATCAATATTCTAATTCGCGATTCCAAGATGAAGGTGAAGAGTCAGATTCAGGGAGACCAACTCCGGGTAACTGGTAAGAGTAAAAATGATTTGCAAGCTGTCATGCAGCTGCTAAATGGTGCTAACCTACCTCTGGATTTGCAATATACAAATTTCAAGTAATATGGCCTTTTTGTAGCAAAAGTGTTTTTTGACACTGTATTGGGCGTATATTATACTAAGTGTGCATTGCTGGCAGTCATGCATCAAGTCCAGTCCTCATCGTTTGCTGACTTTGTGAAAAGCAGTACATCTTCTGGAAGTCACCGGAACGTTTAAAGCGGTTTTGCTTTTGAGCGGTTGACTTTATTTTTTGCGTTTCTACATAGTGGGATCATGTTAATATGGATTGACATTGAAACTGTACATTTCATGTTCCGGATGATGATAACGGGATTATGATGATTGTTTGGAGTAATGGAGGATATGAGGGAGGGCGTCTTGTGAATTTACCCAACCGGATTACGCTTGCACGAATTTGCTTAATCCCTTTTTTGATGGTGTTCCTGCTCGTGGATTTTCCATTTTATCCAGAGCCGTTGCAGCTTGGAAGCTTTTCGCTTCCGTATAATCAACTGATTGCTGCTGTTATTTTTATCATCGCCGCAAGCACAGATGGAATTGACGGATACCTTGCGCGGAAAAATAACATGGTTACCAATCTGGGGAAACTGCTCGATCCACTCGCAGACAAGCTGCTGGTTACTGCAGTTTTGATCTCGCTTGTGGAGATGGGCAAGCTGGATTCCTGGATTGCAGTTGTTATTATTAGTCGTGAATTCGCAGTTACCGGCTTGCGTCAAATTGCATTGCTGGATGGTTCGGTTGTTGCCGCTAGTGCTTGGGGCAAGCTGAAGACTGTAGTGCAGATTGTGGCGATTGTGCTGTTGCTGTTGAACAATTTCCCGTTTTCATACACGGGTATTCACGTCGATATTATTGCGGTATGGGCAGCAGCGCTTATTACCATCTGGTCGGGTATCGATTACTTTATCAAAAACAAAAATTTGCTTCATTTAACAAAAGCATAATGGTTTGTTCTTAAATGGGTAATCATGAAGGAAGCATTGGGTCAGGGGCAATAGGAAATTATCCTATTGCCCTTTGATCACTCACCACGTGTACAGGAGGATGCTCAATGAAGGCAGAAATCATTGCAGTTGGCACAGAGCTACTGCTTGGACAAATCGTCAATACCAATGCCAGATACCTATCCCGTGAATTGGCTGCGATGGGGATCGATGTATATTTCCAAACGGTGGTTGGGGATAACCTGAACCGTCTTAGTGAAGCTATACGCATTGCGCAGGGCCGTGCAGACGTTATTTTGTTTTCCGGTGGCATCGGACCTACCCAAGATGATCTGACCAAGGATGCGCTCGCAGCTGTTCTTAACCGGAAACTGCATACAGATCGAATGGCAATGGACAAAATTGAGAGCTTTTTCAGAGATCGTAATGTGGACATGACAGAGAATAACCGACGTCAGGCGATCGTTATTGATGGCGGCACACCTCTTGCCAACGAAACAGGACTTGCGGCGGGAAATGCGATTTCTGACAATGACAAATATTATGTTGTAATGCCTGGACCACCTAAAGAGTTGATTCCAATGTTTGAACAGGAAGTCAAGCCTTGGCTGTTCCAGCATGTGCTCACAGAAGAGATGCCAATCTATTCCCGAATGCTCAAATTCGCAGGTATTGGTGAATCTGCTTTGGAAGATCGACTATTGGATCTGATTGACGCGCAGACAGACCCCACGATTGCTCCTTACGCGAGCGAAGGCGAAGTTACGGTACGTGTCTCCACGAAGGCTGCGAGTGAGGGAGAGGCGAAGCTGAAGCTGGATGCGATGGAGGTTCAGATTCGGGAGCGTTTGACAGAACATCTCTACGCGAACGAGGATGTGCCTATAGAGTACACGATTGTAACCATGATGTCTGACATGGGGTTGACGCTCAGCGCTGCTGAGAGCTGTACAGGAGGGCTTGTCATGCAAAGTCTGACCTCTGTACCCGGAAGTGCGTCAATGCTCAAAGGTGGAATTGTTTGTTACTCCAATGAAATTAAAGAAAAGTTGCTAAATGTGCCTCATGATTATCTGGAAGGTGAAGATGCACCAGGGGCGGTAAGTCCTGAGGTTGCAAAAGTGCTTGCTGAACAGATCCGTATGATTGGCGATGCTGATTTTGGCCTGGCTGTTACCGGTGTAGCTGGACCGGGATATTCGGAACGTAAACCACCCGGACTTGTCTTCATCGCTCTTGCTGAACGGGGAAAAGAGACGGAAATTCATGAGCTGCGTATTAATGGTAATCGTGAGACTGTTCGCATTCGTTCAGCCAAAGCGATTCTCTATCGCTTATGGCAAAAACTTGTGGCGATGGATTGATTAGTTAATAGCTTCGATTGCATTTACAGTTCCAAGCAAGTATAATTAAGGAAGACGGAAGAACCGTAGAATTAGGCTTTACAGCCTTGTTTACGGTTCTTTTTTCTGTTTAATGGAAAGTTTCCTTGAGGAAGAGGCGCCTCGGCCTTTACAAAAAAAACGAATGTATGTTCGAAAAAAAGCTTGGCAAACGTGTTAAAACAAGGTATCATTATCTTATAAACAGTAAAGGGTGTGAGCTTATTGTCAGACCGTCGTGCCGCGCTTGATATGGCGCTCCGTCAAATAGAGAAGCAATTTGGTAAAGGATCCATCATGAAACTGGGTGAGTCCACTCATATGAATGTGGAAATTATTCCCAGTGGTTCCTTGGCTTTGGATATTGCATTAGGAACAGGCGGCTTGCCTAAAGGCCGTATTGTTGAAATATATGGACCTGAATCCTCAGGTAAAACAACTGTCGCATTACATGCGATTGCTGAAGTACAACGTGTTGGTGGACAAGCAGCATTTATCGATGCCGAGCATGCTCTTGATCCTCAATATGCAAGCAAATTGGGTGTTAACATTGACGAATTGCTTCTATCTCAGCCAGATACGGGTGAGCAAGGGCTGGAAATTGCAGAAGCTCTTGTACGCAGTGGTGCAGTAGATATCGTTGTTATTGACTCCGTAGCTGCCTTGGTTCCAAAAGCAGAGATTGAAGGCGAAATGGGTGATTCACACGTTGGTTTGCAAGCGCGTTTGATGTCTCAGGCGTTGCGTAAATTGTCTGGTGCAATCAGCAAATCCAAAACAATCGCAATCTTCATTAACCAGCTTCGTGAGAAAGTCGGCGTTATGTTTGGTAACCCGGAAACAACACCTGGTGGTCGTGCTCTGAAGTTTTATTCCACAGTACGTCTGGATGTGCGTCGTATTGAGAGTATCAAATCAGGCAATGACATGATTGGTAACCGTACTCGTATTAAAGTTGTGAAAAACAAAGTGGCACCTCCGTTTAAACAAGCGGAAGTGGATATCATGTATGGCGAGGGTATTTCGAGAGAAGGCAGTATCATTGACATTGGTACAGAGCTGGATATCGTTAATAAAAGTGGTGCATGGTACTCCTACGAAGGCGAGCGTTTAGGACAAGGCCGTGAGAACGCAAAGCAGTTCATGAAAGAGCATAAAGACATTGCTGAAATCATTGAACAAAAAATTCGGGTAGCTAGTAACTTGACTACCGCAGTTCCTGCGCCAACTAGTGAAGAGCAACAAAAAGAAGCAGAAGAAGAACAAGAATTGTTTGAAATCAACGAGTAATCTCTCAAATCCTCCCTTGTAGGGAGGACCCTGAGGGTGTTTCCCACTGGACTCCGTAAACTTATCTGATTGAGCTTGGATCAATCTGGATAATGGATTGTAGTGGGAGTGCTCATGCTGTCCAACAGCCCCTGTCCCAATGGACAGGGGCTGTTAGCACGCTAACTGTGGAGTAAAGGCCGGGCAGAGTTCCCGGTCTTTTGTATTATTAGTGTTCTTTGTCTTATGTGTGGAGATGTGCTTGGCGTAGTCAGAATGAAAATGTTATGAAAGGGGAGACCTGAATGGATCAACATGACGAGGATTTATATGAAGAAGCAGAACAGGATGGCCTATCCCAATTTCCGGACAACGAAGAACTTATTATTACACGTGTAGAACGAACGAAGAGCAGGCAAGCTCGTTATCGAATCACTTTTGGTATCCACTCCATTACGGTTCTTGAAGATGTGATGATTAAATACAGGATGACTCAAGGCAATACGTTTATGAAGAAGGATCTGGAGGAAATCATTGTAGCTGATGAGCGACAGCGGACGTATGCACAGTCTCTGCGTTTTTTGGAGCATAAGCCACGTACGCGCCATGAATTAAGTCAGAAACTTCGTCAGAAGGAGTTTGCTGCACCATTAATTGAAGAGACGCTGGATCGCCTTGAGCGGGAGAAGTTAGTGGATGATGATCTATTTGCGAAGGAATGGACAAGACAGCGTATGGAGGGCAAGCGGAAGGGAAAACTGTGGATAAGGCAAGAGCTGCGTCAAAAGGGCATTGCCAATGATCTCATTGTTGAGGCACTAGAAGGTATTAGTACAGATGCGGAATTTGAGACTGCCTTGAGTGCCGGACGCAAAAAATGGAATCAGGTCAAAGGGGACGTCAAAGAGAAGAAAAATAAAACGCTTCCCTTCCTAATGAGACGTGGTTTTTCAATGGATATGGTGCGCCGGGTCGTGAATTGTTTAATTGAAGAAGATGAGGCTGGGGACCCTGAAGATGACGAAGCGTTGTTATGGGATTAGCAGACTAGAGTCTCTATACTGCATTCTCTTGACAATTTCTTTCGTCAAATACTAAAATGGACATGAGTCTGTAAGAAATGGACAACCCTTTTTCCTTCCAAAAAAGCGGTTTCGGTTTCTTAAGATTTATACCATTCTTAATTATGGGTTCGCTGGAAACAGTGAATAGTACGTGGAAACATGTACATGTGAAATGAAAATCGGCGGGGGATCGCCGTGAGTATTCGTTATTCCCAAACATATGTAAGGTTTGAAAACTGCAAATTGACCCAAGGAATGCCTTGGAGGAACCAACGAGGAGGTGAACAGTATGGAAATTGCAATCACGATCGCTCTCGTTGCAGCCGCGCTATTCATTGGGTTCGGAGTAGGATATTTTATTCGCAAATCTCTTGCAGAGGCTAAAATCTCTAGTGCGGAACAAGCTGCCGTACAAATCGTGGAGAACGCGAAGAAAGAGGCAGAAGCACTGAAGAAAGAAACAGTGCTGGAGGCGAAGGATGAAATCCATCGCATTCGCGCTGAAGCTGAAAAAGACACTCGTGAACGTCGGAATGAAATTCAACGACAAGAAAGACGATTGTTGCAAAAAGAAGAGTCGCTGGATAAAAAATTGGAATCACTCGAACGTAAAGAAGAGCAAGTGGCTAACAAAGAGAAACGAATTGATGAGACTCAGCAGCAGATCGAAATGATCTACAAAAACCAGGTGACAGAGTTGGAACGTATATCCAACCTCACCATGGAAGACGCACGCAGTATCATACTGTCCAACGTAGAACAGGAAGTTCGTCATGAGACGGCTCAAATGATCAAGGACATTGAACAACAAGCGAAGGAAGAAGCGGACAAAAAGTCCCGCGAGATTATTACACTCGCCATCCAACGTTGTGCGGCTGACCACGTAGCGGAAACAACGGTATCTGTTGTTACTCTGCCAAATGAAGAAATGAAAGGCCGGATTATCGGTCGTGAAGGACGTAACATCCGTGCGCTTGAAACCCTTACAGGGATTGACCTCATTATCGATGATACGCCAGAAGCTGTTATTCTGTCGGGCTTTGACCCGATTCGCCGTGAGATCGCCCGTACTGCCCTGGAGAAACTGGTGGCTGATGGACGTATTCACCCGGCACGGATTGAAGAGATGGTTGAGAAATCCCGCAAAGAAGTGGATGAGCGCATCCGTGAATACGGTGAGCAAGCTACCTTTGAAGTGGGCGTGCATGGTCTGCATCCGGATCTGATCAAAATTTTGGGCCGGTTGAAGTTCCGTACAAGTTACGGTCAAAACGTCTTGAAACATTCCATGGAAGTCGCTTATCTGGCTGGACTGATGGCTGGCGAACTCGGAGAAGACGTAACTCTGGCAAGACGTGCAGGTCTATTGCATGACATCGGTAAAGCGCTGGATCACGAAGTGGAAGGATCACACGTCGAAATTGGCGTGGAACTGGCGAAGAAATACAAAGAACATCCGGTTGTAATCAACAGTATCGCGTCCCATCACGGAGATTGCGAAGCGACTTCGGTCATTGCCATGTTGGTTGGCGCAGCAGATGCGCTATCCGCAGCAAGACCAGGCGCACGCCGCGAAACGCTGGAAACGTATATCAAACGACTGGAGAAGCTGGAAGAAATCTCAGAATCCTTCGAAGGTGTCGAGAAATCGTACGCCATTCAGGCCGGACGCGAAGTTCGCGTTATGGTACAGCCTGAGAAGATCGATGATGCTGAAGCCTTCCGCTTAGCCCGTGACATCACGAAGATGATTGAGAATGAACTCGACTATCCGGGTCACATCAAAGTCACCGTCATCCGGGAAACCCGTGCGGTTGAATACGCAAAATAGAGCATTACGGAAAAGTGGCCGCAGTAGTGGGCCACTTTTCCTGTTGATAGCCTGTTAAAAGGCAACTACACATTATGGAGCATGAGATAGAGTCCTGCAAAGGTTCAACATTTGAAGTAAGAGGACTTTGCAGGAATTGAGGAGGCAGTAATCAATGAAAGTTTTGTTTATTGGTGACATTGTAGGTAACGTGGGACGTAAGGCATTAAAGGAAAATTTACCGTATCTGAAATCGAAGTATAAGCCACATGTAGTGATTGTGAATGGTGAAAATGCGGCAGCAGGTCGCGGCATTACCGGTGCAATCGCAAATGAGTTTTTCAACTGGGGTGTACATGGTATTACACTTGGTAATCATACTTGGGACAATAAAGATATTTTTGATTTTATAGATGATGAGCCGCGCATGATTCGTCCAGCGAACTTTCCACCAGGCACACCAGGACGAGGATACACGGTTGTCAAAGGCGAAGGGAAAGAGCTAGCGATTGTCAATCTGCAAGGAAGAACATTCCTGCCTGCTCTGGATTGTCCATTCCGTGTAGCTGATGAAATTGTAGATGAGCTACGCCAAGACTATAAATGTATTTTAGTTGATATGCATGCTGAAGCGACGTCAGAAAAGATTGCCATGGGATGGCATCTGGATGGACGTGCGTCTCTCGTTGTAGGTACACATACGCATGTACAGAGTAATGATGATCGGATTTTGCCTGGAGGAACAGCTTACTTGACGGATGCAGGCATGGTAGGACCTCGTGACGGCATATTGGGTATGGAGCGTGAGGCCGTGCTGCGTAAGTTCTACACCCAACTACCTGTACGTTTTGTTGTGGATGATGGCAAATGGCACTTCCATGGTGTTTTTGTTGAAATTGATGAAACCACAGGTGCGGCAACACGCATCGAAAAAATTCGTCTGACGGAGGACGAGTGGCGCATGGAATAGGGGTATTGTCCCATTTTGCAGGGAAACCCGTCTAAAAAGAAGGAATTTTTTTGCCTCCCGCGAATAACATCTAGTAAGTGGAAACAAACTTTCAACATTCCCAGGGAGGTACTTACCATGGATGTATTAAAAGTTTCAGCAAAGTCCAATCCTAATTCTGTAGCCGGCGCTCTTGCAGGGGTTCTTCGTGAACGTGGAAATGCTGAACTGCAGGCAATTGGAGCGGGAGCACTGAACCAAGCCATTAAAGCGGTAGCGATAGCCCGGGGATTTGTAGCACCAAGCGGAGTTGACCTGATTTGTATTCCAGCTTTTACAGACATTGTGATCGACGGCGAGGACCGAACGGCCATTAAGCTGATTGTGGAGCCCAGATAATACATGCAGTATGCATTGAACCTGTTTACGATGTAGACAGGTTTTTTTGCGTTTTTTTTGCAATAAAATATGGAGGAGGGTTTAAGATGTCCGTGTCTGATTGGCGTGTAGCTGATTTTCACTGTGATGCACTGAGCAAAATTTTGATGCAGCCTGCTCTTTCATTTGAAGATGCTCCACAACTGGATGTGAACTTGAAACGTTTGAAAGAGGGGAATGTAGGATTGCAGGCGTTCGCCATCTATTTACCCGAAGTACTTGGCAGAGGCAAGTTTGAACATGTGATGGGGCAGTTGGAGATTTATCGTAGACGTGTGGAGAGAAGTCAGGAGCGGCCTGGCGGCACACAGACGTTGTTATGGCGTGAACAGGTGGCTCAGGTGGGGCAGACAGAGGGTCCGTGGGGATTAATCACACTGGAGGGTGTAGATGGCCTGGAGGGCAACCTGTTCTATCTGGAGTTATGTTATCAGATGGGTGTTCGAATTATTGGACTAACGTGGAATTATGCCAATTGGGCGGCTGACGGAGTAATGGAGAAGCGAGGAGCAGGTCTGACCGAGAAGGGGAAAGAACTGGTGCGCCAGTGTAATGAAATGGGAATGCTGTTAGATGTGTCACATTTGACGGAGAAAGGTTTCTGGGAACTGGCTGACTTGAGCAAACGTCCATTTATCGCCTCCCACTCCAACAGCTATAGCGTATGTCCCCATGTGCGTAATCTGAAAGATGATCAGATTCAGGCCATCATTGCCCGGGAAGGGCGGATCGGACTGACGTTTGTGCCCTGGTTTGTAAAACAGGAGGGTGAGGTACGTATAGAAGATCTGCTTCCTCATATTGAGGAGATCTGTTCTCTGGGCGGGCAGCATCATCTGATGATGGGGTCTGATTTTGATGGGATCTCCACGTATATTCAGAGACTTGAACACTCAGGGCATTATCCGAGACTGACGGAAATCCTGCTCAAGCATTATGATGAACATCTGGTTCGCGGCTGGTTGTGGGGGAATGCGATGAGTTATCTGGGGGAACACTTGCCAGAGAGCAATCCAAAGATAAAGGGGAATTCCATGAAATAGTGAACTGGTGTGTGCGCTGAATGTGTTGAAATGAAACTAGTTTTCCAAATAAAGGACGGGAATGATGGTGAAATAAGTGTATTTCATGAATTTTCACCAGTTCGTTTTCATTTCACTCCAAAAAGGGGTATAATACCATTGGATTGTTAAGAGCCTGAGTACAGGCCATAGATAAACAAGGAGTGAAATTTACAATGAGTAAAACAGTACCTGTGGGCGTATCTGCCCGTCACATTCATGTATCCCAAGAGCACGTTGAAATTTTGTTTGGCAAAGGTTATGAACTGACTGAATTTAAACCTCTGTCCCAGCCTGGCCAATACGCTGCTAACGAAACTGTAGCGGTAATTGGTTCGAAAGGACAGTTTGATAAAGTGCGTATCCTTGGACCTGTTCGCCCTGAAACGCAACTGGAGATCTCCATGACAGATTCATTTGCCATTGGTGTTAAAGCACCTGTACGTGAATCTGGAAGTATTGAAGGTACACCAGGAATCACAATTAAAGGTCCTGCTGGCGAAGTTACGATTGATAAAGGTGTTATCGTTGCTGCTCGTCACATTCACTTCCATACTTCGGATGCTGCCAAATGGGGTATCGAGGACAAACAAATGCTGAAAGTTCGCCTCGGCGGAGATCGCGGTCTTGTACTGGAAAATGTACTGGCTCGTGTATCCGATTCTTTTGCACTGGACATGCATATTGATACTGATGAAGCTAACGCTGCTGGCGCTCGTAATGGCGACACTGCTGAAATCATCGATTAATTACATGTAATAGCTTCAGCCGCCAATTGGGGCGGTCTGAATAACATATAAACCTGAGCACAGCCAACAGGGGACGGTTAATTCCAGCCCTGATGGCAAGGCTCAGGTTTTTGTATTTTCTGAGTATTCTTCTGAACATGGCATGTTACGGATTAGACGAAGGGACATGTGCTTTGGATGTGGAACTACAGCCCAATTCATGCTATAATTTGCTGTAATGCTCTTTTGGTGTTCCAAGCAAGAAATTCACCTGGAACAGGGATGAATGAACGATTTTTTATTAATAGAGGCTGTAAGGAGTGACCGAAGGAAATGGCTAAAGACTCAAAAAAGGATTACTCCCAATATTTTGATTTCTCCGATGCCAAAGTAATTTCGCAAGATGAATTCAGCAAAAAGATAAGAATCCGGGGCCGTGAGATTAACATCAAATCGGAACCCAATCATCGTCAGGAGAAACAGCGGGGCAAGGAAGACGTCCAGGTGCTTTACGAAAATGCCGTTCCCGATGAACTGAAAAACATAGGGAAAGGCAAACATTATATTGTATATACGTATGGATGTCAGATGAACGAGCATGACTCAGAAACCATCAAAGGACTGCTTGAGTCTATGGGATATCAGGCTACAGAGAATCGCAAAGAAGCTGATATTATTCTGCTCAATACGTGTGCCATACGGGAAAATGCGGAAGATAAAGTATTTGGTGAGCTTGGTCACCTGAAAACGCTAAAACTCGAACGTCCGGGATTGTTACTTGGCGTATGCGGGTGTATGTCCCAAGAAGAAGGCGTCGTTAACCGAATCATGCAGAAGCATGGATTTGTGGATATGATCTTTGGTACACATAATGTGCATCGATTGCCACATCTAATCCAGGAAGCGCTGTTCAGCAAAGAAATGGTTATTGAGGTATGGTCCAAGGAAGGCGACATTATTGAGAACCTGCCGAAGAAACGTGAGGGTATGCGCGGCTGGGTGAACATTATGTATGGCTGCGACAAGTTCTGTACATATTGCATTGTTCCGTTTACGCGGGGCAAAGAACGCAGCCGTCGTCCGGAAGATGTCATTGCCGAAGTTCGGGATTTGGCACGACAAGGCTTTAAGGAGATCACGCTGCTTGGTCAAAATGTTAATGCGTACGGCAAGGATTTCACCGACCTGAACTACAGCTTTGGTGACTTAATGGATGCCATTCGCCAAATTGATATTCCGCGAGTACGATTCACAACCAGTCACCCACGTGACTTCGATGACCGCTTGATTGAAGTGCTGGCCAAGGGCGGAAACCTGGTGGAGCACATTCATCTTCCGGTGCAATCTGGCAGTTCGGAAGTGCTCAAACGTATGAGCCGCAAGTATAGCCGGGAACACTATCTGAAACTGGCTGACAAAATTAAAAAGGCCATCCCGAATGTGGTGTTAACAACGGATATTATTGTTGGTTTTCCGGGTGAAACGGAAGAACAGTTTGAAGATACACTTTCCCTTGTCCGTGAAGTAGGGTATGATTTTGCCTATACCTTTATTTATTCCCCACGGGAAGGTACACCGGCTGCGGTGATGGAAGACAACGTACCGATGGAAGTGAAGAAGGAACGTTTGAAACGCTTGAACGAAACGATCAACGAATACAGCCACCGAAGCAATGAAGAGCAACGCGGCAAAATCGTTGAAGTACTCGTTGAAGGCGAGAGCAAGCGGAATTCCGAAGTTCTGGCAGGACGTACGCGCAGCAACAAGCTGGTGCATTTTGAAGGACCCAAAGAATTGATCGGTACTTTCGTACAAGTGGAAATCACCGATCCGATGACTTTTTATATTCGGGGCAACCTGCTCTCTGAGCCGGTAGCTGCCAATCAGTAATACACACACCAATAAGTTGAATGATTTTTTGCACTTAGCGGGGTTACGCCGAGCGTAGCGAAGGTGACGGAATCGATTCTGTAGAAGCGAAGCGTTCGCCTTTGTCTCCGAATTTTCACCTTGAATATGTTCAATCGAAAAAAATTTGGAGACAACAGCGATCAAAAGAACGATCCGACACCGTAGCGGTCACTGAGCAGTCAACTGAGCTAGGGCAACATGAATATTCATCTTATATCATCTCATAGAATGGAGCGATTTCAGTGGCGCAGGAAGAAGTGCAGTACAACCATTATGGAATGCCAACCTACGATACGCGCAATCTGGTCATACGCGACGACATTATGGGAAAAGCCAAAGAATTGGCTGATATGCTCGGAACGAGTGAGGAAGTTAGACAGTTTCAACAGGCTGAAACCAAAATTCGGGATCATGAGCGCATCCAGCAGTTGATTGCAACGATCAAGAAAAAACAAAAAGAGATTGTTGCTTTTGAAAGCTTCAAAAATGTGGAGATGGTCAGCAAAATTGAACAGGAAATTGACGATCTGCAAAGCGAACTGGACAGTATTCCATTGGTTACCGAATTCCAGCAGAGCCAGAGCGACATCAACTACTTGCTTCAACTAGTGATCTCTGTAATCCGGGATACGGTATCTGAAAAAGTAAACGTGGAGGCTGGAACGGATTCACCTCCGACCAGTTGCGGTTAAATGACGGAAGGGTGCGGACGCTGTCCGCGCCTTTTTTGACATTACATAACCGTTAACGTGGAGTGGCTATCGCCAAGTACTCGGAATATAATTCCAAGCAAAGCTCCACGCTGTGGGGTTATTTTGTGTGGCGCAGCTGATTTTTAATGATAAAGGCACATGACATCAAGAGAGCTTGATACGTACAGTGAATAAAGGAGAAATGAATAATGAGTATTTTGGACAAAATGGTGGAAGACGGAGACGGACGATTCTGGGGATTTCTCGGATGTCGTTATATTAAAGGAGACGGCAAAGAAGTACAGATCGCGTTGACAGCAGGCGAACATCATACCAACTCCATGGGGATTATTCATGGGGGTGTATTAACTTCACTGATGGACCAGGCGATGGGTATGGTTGCAACAGCAGCAATGGAAGTGGAAGGCTGTGTGACAACGAATCTGAACGTACATTTTCTCGCACCAATGAAACAAGGGGAATTAACGGTGACAGCTACGGTACTGCATCAAGCAGGACGCAGTGTTACGACTCAATCGGAGGTTCGTGATGCATCGGGCACGTTGGGATGTATGGCAACGGCGACATTCCGCATAGCACGCCCTAGAACGTAACGCAAGAATCCTGCGGTTGACAAAAGATATTATTATGTCATAATGAAATTATCAAAATGAAAATAGTCGGTGGTGCCCATGAGCGAAAACTACGAACACTTTAATGCAGAGAGCGACGAACAAGCAGCACGTGCTTATAGTTCCAAAAAATATCGTACCCCCGATGGTGTTCCTGCGGATATCGTTATGTTCACCTTGACCAAGCGGGAGCGCAAGACGGTGACAAAGACACTTCCCATTCGGGAACTGAAAGTGATGCTAATCAAGCGCAAAGGCTGGCCTTTTGCAGGCAGATGGGCATTACCCGGTGGATTTTGTCAGGAGAATGAATCCATCTACGGTGCAGCTAAGCGTGAGCTGATGGAAGAGACAGGTGTAGATGGTGGACATCTGGAGTACTTGAATGTATACAGTCAGCCGGGTCGTGACCCAAGGGGCTGGATTATCTCTCACGCATTTTTTGCACTTGTGGAAGAATGGATGTTGGATCAACGCCAAGCAGCAGATGATGCTGAGGATGTTGGATTGTTCACGATTCAGGAGGCGCTGCAAGAACTGGAACTGGCCTTTGATCACAGAACAATCATCGAAGATGCTTATCGACGTATTCAACAGCAGATGCTGGAAACGACGATTGCTCGTCAATTCCTGCCACGTGAGTTTACATTAAGTGAATTATATCAGGTTATTCAAAGTGTTGTACCGGATTTTGAAGAACCAAACTTCATTCGCAAGATTACGTCTACCCGCAGCCGTAAAGGCATTGTGGAAGAAGTAAGAGATGAAGAGGGGAACCTGGTGAGTTCCAACCAGTACTCGCAGCGACCGGCGCAGTTATATCGTTTTACAGAACTTGTACCACGCCTGTCCATCTATACGTAATAAGGTGTAGATGTGTCAATCTGATTGAATCAGGATCAACCATTTCTGGGCTAAGGGAGTGTTGACGATGAAAGCACTGATTGTCATTGATTTCACGAAGGATTTTGTGACAGGTTCTTTGCCTGTAGGTCAGCCGGCAGTAGAGATCGACGAGACGATTGCAGCTGTAACCGAGGCCTATTGTAAGAACAAACATGAGGTAATCATGGCTGTGGATCTGCACGAAGAGAATGATCCGTATCACCCGGAGACTGCACTTTTTCCACCTCATAACATCAGAAATACGGAGGGAAGACAGTTATATGGTCGTCTTGCCCAAGTGATGGAAGAACGTAAAAGAGATATACAGTGGATGGATAAGACGAGATATAGTGCATTCTGTGGGACCGATCTGGAACTCAGACTGCGTGCACGTGGTATTACGGATATTGCACTGATTGGGGTATGCACGGATATTTGCATATTGCATACCGCAGTGGACGCTTACAATAAAGGTTTTCATATTACGGTATATGAAGATGCCGTTGCCAGCTTCAATGCGGCAGGGCATGAGTGGGCACTTGGACATTTTCGTTCCAGCCTTGGTGCTTCGGTGGTTAAGGCGAGCGAGACAGTCTTGGCTTAATTTACTCCATAGTCATGTTTGGTTGGCCTCATGTTAGGAACCGGATGAATGTGGTGAATGGTGTATAGAGTTTTTTACGGGAGACTTGTTTGTTTAATATGGATGAACAGAATCATGAAGAATAAGTCTCCATATGTTAACCCGTGTTCACAGATTAAATCTGGGGACACGAGCGGAAGTCAGAGAGGATGAGACAAATGCAGACAACTAGCCTGGCTTTACATACGGATAAATATCAGATCAATATGATGTACGCCCATTGGGTGAATGGTACTCACAAGCGGAAGGCGGTATTTGAAGCCTATTTCCGTAAGCTTCCTTTTGGCAACGGATATGCGGTATTTGCCGGATTGGAACGGATTGTGAACTATATCAGCCAGCTTCGATTTACGATGGACGACATCAAATTTTTATCCAAACAAGAGGAAAATTACGATCCGGTCTTTCTGGAAGAATTGCTCCAGTTTTCATTTCAGGGGACGATTCATTCCATGAAGGAGGGTGCAATTGTTTTCCCTGACGAACCGCTCATTCGGGTAGAAGGCTCCATTATGGAGACACAATTGGTGGAGACGGCGATACTTAACTTCATGAATTATCAGACGTTGATTGCAACCAAGGCTTCGCGGATCAAACAGGTAGCGCAGCAGGATACGTTGCTCGAATTCGGCACACGGCGTGCACAGGAAGCGGATGCTGCCATCTGGGGCGCACGTGCATCGTATGTAGCAGGGTTCCATGCAACGTCCAACATGCTGGCTGGAGAGCGCTTCGGAATCCCAACAGCAGGTACACATGCCCATTCCTGGGTACAGAGCTTTATGAGCGAACAGGAGGCGTTTGACGTGTATGCCAAAGTGTTGCCTGATCAGGTTACACTGCTGGTTGATACCTTTGACACGTTGAACAGTGGAGTACCTCACGCCATCAAGACAGCCAAGAAGTTGGAGAGCCAAGGCAAAAAGATGAATGCCATTCGTCTCGACAGTGGTGACCTAGCGTACTTGTCGATTCAGGCACGTCAGATGTTGGATGAGGCTGGCTTGGATTATGTGAAAATTGTTGCATCCAATGATTTGGATGAAAATACGATTTTCAACCTGAAGGCTCAAGGAGCACGGATTGATACATGGGGTGTTGGTACACAGTTGATTACCGCTTCTGACCAGCCATCTTTGGGTGGAGTGTACAAATTGGTGGAGCGTGAAGTGGACGGTGCCATGCTGCCTACGATCAAAATATCTGCCAATCCTGAAAAGGTGTCCACTCCAGGTAAAAAGGAAGTGTTCCGGATCATTGATCCGAAACATGGCAAAGCGATTGCAGATTATATCTGCTATCCAGATGAAGAGCAGCCGCTACAGGGCGGACCGCTCAAGCTGTTCAACCCGCTACACCCTTACTTGAAAAAGACCGTTACCCGCTACGAAGCGGTAAATATGCTGGAGCCGATCTTTGTGAACGGACGCAAAGTATATGAGCTGCCTAATCTGGATGAGATTCGTGCGTACCACCAGGAACAGATGAACCTCTTCTGGCCTGAATACCAACGGAAGCTCAACCCGGAGATCTACCGTGTGAACATCAGCCCTGCGGCATGGAATATGAAGCAGAAGCTCATTGCGGAACATGTGAAATTCACAGAGGAATGATCTACACATCAGAATTACAGAGAGGCATAACCAGGGAAAATGACTGGCTTATGCCTTTTTGATGCTCATAAAGGGTATACATTTTTCTTGTATGATCCAGTGATGTAAGAAATCTCATGGACAGACCGCCGAGGTAGCAGGCATACTGGAATTTGGCTTGTTCAGTTCGAGAGGTTGTTCAAGAATGGACTTTTTGAACGCGCATTTAGAGGTGCAAGGCAGTCATTATTTCTCGGGAAAGCGCAGGAGACGCCAAATTCTGCAACGATTGATTCAATCGCACGGCTGTAGGGGATGAAAGTAAGAGGAGGTGCAGACATGAGATGCATATTGGGCCTGGTCTGGATCGCTTTTATTGCCTATGCATTGTTGTTGGCACCGGGGCAGTCACCTGGAAGTGACCCGATATTCAAAGAACTGATCACAATGCAAAGCAAAGAGCCGTGGTTACTTACTGTGTTTTCGTGGTTAGGTATTTTCCCGGCAGTTTATGCCTGTATACTGTTAAGAACATCTGTGAAAGAACGAGGTGCACGTGTACCGGCTTGGCCTTTTGTGTTGTTTTCTTTTGGACTAGGCGCTTTTGCGCTGCTTCCCTATTATGCATGGTCATCATCCGCCAATAGAGCTTCGGGTTACGCAAGCTTGCATTTTGGCCGTCAGCGGGAGTCGGGAATTGCACGGGTAGTGGCCCATAAGCTGACGCATGTAGTCCTTCTGCTGTTAACGCTGGGGACAGCATTCTATGCCGTGACGCAAGGTGATCCGGATGTATATATGGACGCGTTCAGACAATCTTCCTTTGTACATATCATGACCATTGATTTTGTACTGCTGACCTTACTCTCCATGCTTGCGATATACAGGGATACTATAGTGAGTCGACGTTCACCAGCTTGGGCAGTGGCAGGCATTATTCCCATTGTGGGTCCACTAATCTATCTGTTGACATTAAGGAGAGACAGAGCCTGATCATTACGTTAAGCCTGAATGCGAACATTTCATGTGCTTAATGGAAAAATATATAAAACTCAGAAGAAGGAGTGCATATCGATGAAAAACCAGTTTAACGCATATGTTGTCCGTAAAGAAGAACAGGGCGGAGTGAAAGCTGCCATAGAGCAACTGAAGCAGGAAGATCTGCCAAATGGAGATGTAACGGTACAGGTACAATATTCCAGTGTCAACTATAAAGACGGGCTCGCGACGCTTGAAAAGGGTGGTGTCGTTCGTGAATACCCGATTGTACCCGGAATCGATCTCGCCGGAACGGTAGAGGAGTCGGTAAGTGGACGTTTTGCACCGGGAGATCGGGTGATCAGTACTGGGTTCGAACCGGGTGTATCTCATTACGGAGGATACAGCGAGTATGCGCGTCTGCGCAGTGAATGGCTGGTGCCGCTACCACCGGGTCTTAGTGAGAAAGAAGCTATGGCGATTGGAACCGCAGGATTTACGGCTGCACTTTCGGTAGATGCGCTTCTGCAAGCTGGAGTTACACCGGAGATGGGCAAGGTTCTGGTTACGGGTGCAACAGGTGGCGTTGGGAGTATGGCCGTTGCGATTTTAGCGAAACTCGGCTTTGAAGTAACAGCCAGCACAGGCAAGAAGGAGCAGGAGGAGTCATTGCTCCGAAACTTGGGAGCCTCAGAGGTGATTAGTCGTGAACAAGCTGATGCTCCAGCCAAAGGAGCCATGGGGAAACAGCTATGGGCAGGCGTTGTTGATCCAACAGGAGGACCAGCTCTCGCGGAGCGATTGAAACAGATTCAATACGGAGGTGCGTTAGCGGTATCCGGGTTAACAGGCGGCACAGCTTTTGAATCTACGGTGCTTCCGTTTATTTTGCGTGGTATCCAGCTTATTGGTATAGACTCTGTATATTGCCCGATGGAACGTCGGGAACGAGTGTGGAAACTTCTCGGTGGAGAATGGAAACCGGAGCGCGCGCTGGAACTGGGAATCCGGGAGATTTCTCTAGATCAATTGCCTCATACGCTGGAGACGATACTCCAAGGTGGTGCAGTAGGTCGTACGGTGGTCAATACGATATCAGATCTGCCATCCGCATAAGATTCTAAGTCCTTAGACATGCTAATTCTACCTGATTGGGTCACAGTACACGTGGCTGGAAAGGAAGGATTGGCATGTGGTTTGCTAGAAAAGGCCGAAGTCTGGCTGGAAGAACAATGAAGTTGGTACTTGTAAGTGGCGTGTTGATCACGAGTATCTGTCACTGGTGGCTTGTTCGGCATCATCCATTGAACAGGAGCGGAAGGTCTACACCCGCGAAGCGACAGATGAAGGAAATATGAGGGCACAGAGTCAAGGACACGGATTAAACGGTGAATTGGTGAGTGAGATCAGTAAGAGTTTTGAAGCAAAAGGCATTCAGCTGATGAATAATATGTCTGCCGATGACGGCCATGGTGGGATCTCTTATATGTATTTGTTGAATGGAAGTGGCAGACATATCGTGAAAGTCCATATTTTCAGTGATGCGACAACCCGGGCTGCCAGCATGAAACAAATGTACAGTGAGAATCGTGATGAAGCTGTCTTGGAGAATGCGCTTGGCCGAACAACGATTCGCAGCAAAGGAAACGTCTCACTCGTATATACAGCTTCTGGTGGGGAAAAGGACAAGTATGAACAGGATGTGTTGCAGGTGTTCCGACATGTGCTGGGGCAACTAAGATAAGTAGAGCGAGATACCCTTCGTACTTTACCATACAGTTGAAAATAAACCCGAAAAACCCGTCTGATCTTTCAGACGGGTTTATATATTTCACGCATCACATGCCGCAGCTCGGGCAAAATGAGTTTTTCCATAGCCAATTTGACGGCTCCTTTGGAACCCGGCATGGAGAATACGGCTGTGCGTCCGATCGTTCCAGCGACGGCTCTGCTCAGGATGGCAGCGGAACCGATATCTTCGGTGTAACTGAGAAAACGGAAGATCTCACCAAAGCCCGGGAGTTCCTTGTCGAGTAGTGAGGATACAGCTTCGTAGGTTGTATCTCGGGGTGCAATCCCTGTTCCGCCGCTAAGCAGCACGGCTTCGATATCATCACGAACGGCTGCATCTTGCAGGATGCTACGAATGTTCTCCGTTTCATCTGGTGTGATGATGTATTCAACAATCTGATAACCCGCTTCATTCAGAAGCTGGTGCATGAGCTGGCCACTGGTGTCAGTGTCTTTAGTGCGTGTGTCCGATACTGTAACAATCATGCACGATACCGTGGTCGGAGCTTCCTGGCGATGTTGTTCCACTGAATTAGTCATGAAACTTCCTCCTTCAATCAACATGTCCTCATAGCATAGACCATCCGGTAGAATCAGGCAATGTACTGGGGAAGAGTTGAACATTATTGCACAACGAATGCGGGATGGTGTACACTCGCTAGATATATATAGTCAGGTTACAAGAAGGACAATCAGAGAGGTGTTTAAGGATGAACGAAACGATTTTAAAAGAACAATCCATACCTGTATATATACTGTCAGGTTTTTTGGGGAGTGGCAAAACAACATTGCTTGTTCAGTTGATCGAACATTGGCAACAGCAGGGTTTGCGTCCCGCAGTGGTTATGAATGAGTTAGGCGAAGTCAATCTGGATGGTCAGATTGTGGATTCCACCGTTCCGATGACAGAGATGTTAGGCGGCTGCATCTGTTGTACTGTACGTGGTGACTTGGGATTGCAACTTGCTGATCTCGTTCAAGAGGAATCACCGGATGTGATCATCATTGAAGCAACTGGTGCCGCGAACCCAATGGAGATTTTGGATGCGGTAACGGAGACCTCACTCTACATGCGACTGGAACTGAAAAGTCTCATTACTGTTGTGGATGCAGCGCATCTATCTGGCCTATATCAGGAGCAGAAGGGGCAGACGTTCAAACTGATGCAGGAGCAGATTCGTTGTGCGTCTGTGCTTCTCTTAAACAAAACGGATCGGGTGAGTGCACAGGAACTGAAGGACTTGGAACAGCTTTTGGCAAAATGGAATGGCTTCGCACCTGTAATTCCTACGGTCAAGTGTGAGGTGGAGATGGATATGTTGCTTCGCAGTGGGGCAGACGTGCATGTACGTGATTCAGCTTCTGAAGCAGGTAAGCCGGCTCACCAAGAACATCATGTTCATACGGAAACCTGTGGCACAGATGGATGCAGTCATGGACATGAACATACACATCATACAGTCCAAGGCGATGCTACGAATACTGACGCATCTCATAACCATAGTCATGACCACGGTCACGAGCATTCTGCTCCACATGCCTCACACGAACATGTTATGGTGTATACGCATTATTTCAGTCATCCGGTGAACAGTGAGGCGTTTGAACAATTTGTATCTGCTTTGCCACGGGATGTGTATCGAGCAAAAGGCATTTTATCGTTTAGTGACACAGCGAGTCGCTTCTGGTTCCAGTATGCCTACCGTGAATCGGACTACATGAAGATCACACCTCAGGGAGAGGTCCCTAATGTTGCAGTGTTTATAGGTGAACATTTTGACCAAACTGTCATTCGTGACCAATTACTGGAATTGGAAGCGATAAAGTAGGTTAGATGATTCAATATTCCTCCGAACTGGGTATTAAGATGCATAGCAAACTTTGCCTGGGAGGTAACTTTAAATGACACAACAACAATATCAACAATGTATCGATGCTTGCCTGGAGTGCATGAATGCTTGCAACGTATGTTACATATCGAGTCTGAAAGAATATGATCTGGCGATGCTGCGTGATTGCATTCGTTTGAATCGGGAATGTGCGGAGATTTGCAGTTTTGCTGCACAAGCGATGACACGTGGAAGTGATTTTATTGCTGAGATATGCGAATTGTGTGTGAAAGCTTGTGAAGCTTGCGCCGCAGAGTGTGGCAAACATCACCATGATCACTGCCAAGCATGTGCAGAGGCTTGCCGCAGATGTGCAGAAGCTTGCCGATTGATGGCAGCAGTAGCGTAATTATTTTTTCTCTGGAATATATATAATTAAAACCGATAATGACCGTTGTCCCCTAAGGGAAGGCAGTGAACACAGGCATCTGAGACGATGTGCCTATGTGTTGCCTTTCAGTAGGGGATTTTTAATGCGGGTTGCCAAGTCTGATCGTGGTATGTATAATGATGGCAATGAATTGAAACGAAGAATATCAATGATCGGGAGAGTAACCAGATCCATACATGACAGCGAGCCGGGAGAGGTGGAAGCCGGTATGATATGACCTGAGTGAACCGCACCCGTGAGATGGTTATCCGAAAAGATGTTTGCATCCTGAGTGTGGGTGTACTATATCTGTCTGAGGGTAATTCGGCTTGCGACCGTTATACGCATCGAGCGGAACAGGTTCTACTGGTATGCATGTTGATGCATATTAAGAGTAGCTGTTCACCTAGAGTGGTACCGCGGGAACTGTTAAGTCAGCTCTCGTCTCTTATGTAGAGGCGAGAGCTTTTTTGTGTTTATTTTAACCCAATAATGAATGGATAAGGAGTGTTCGACATGTTGATGAAGCAGGCTGCGGCCGATATTGCCCCTTTAACGGGATTGAATGAAGAAGAGGTTCTAAGATTACTCGAAGTCCCACCGCAGGCGGAGATGGGTGATGCAGCCTTCCCTTGTTTTGTATTAACGAAGTCATTAAAAAAAGCACCGGCAGTCATTGCGACCGAGCTCGCAACGGGATTGCAGGCAGCAGGACTTGAAGCGACTCCCGCCGGGCCGTATGTAAATATCCGTTTCAACCGGGAGAAGCTCGCGCCGAATCTGCTGAAAGAACTGGGGAATGCCACATTTGGTAAGCTTCAGCTTGGTCAAGGTTCACGTGTTGTGATTGATATGTCTTCCCCTAACATCGCAAAACCCTTCGGAATTGGACATTTGCGTTCTACTGTAATCGGTGCAGCACTGTATAGGTTGTATAACGAAGCGGGTTATACCTCCGTAAGTGTGAATCATCTGGGAGACTGGGGAACCCAGTTTGGCAAGCAGATCGCAGCGTACAAGCGGTGGGGCAATGATGAAGCCTTGCAGGCAGACCCGATCCGTACTTCTCTGGAGCTGTATGTGCGTTTCCACGATGAGGCGGAGAACGATCCTTCTCTGGAGATTGAGGCACGGGAGTGGTTCCGCAAGCTGGAGCAAGGGGATGATGAAGCACAGCGGTTATGGGCGTTCTTTGTGGAAGTGAGCATGAAGGAATTCAACCGGATGTATGAACGTCTGAATGTACAGTTCGACCATACGCTGGGGGAGAGCTTTTACAATGACAAGATGGGCGCGGTGGTTGAAGAACTCAAGGAGAAAGGTTTACTTGAAGAGAGTGATGGAGCACTCGTGGTACGTCTGGAGGACGAGAACATGCCCCCGTGCCTGATTATCAAAAAAGATGGAACAACAATCTATCCTACACGGGATTTGGCTACGGCGGTTTATCGTCATGAGGTGATGAAGGCAGATCGGTTGTTATATGTGGTCGGAGGCGAGCAGAAGTTACATTTCCGGCAGGTATTTGCGGTCCTATCCCGGATGGGTCATGAATGGTCTGCGAAGTGTGAACATATCCCGTTTGGCTTAATGCGTTTTGAGGGACGGAAAATGTCTACACGTCGTGGTAAAGTCGTCTTTTTGCAGGAAGTGTTGGATGAGGCAGTTGCTCGTGCACTACAGATTATTCAGGAGAAAAACCCGAATCTGGAGAACCCTCAGAAAGTGGCCGAGGCTGTTGGTGTAGGTGCAATTGTCTTCGGTGATCTACGTAATAATCGGTTAAACGATGTGGACTTCTCACTGGAAGATGCGGTGAGTTTTGAAGGGGAGACCGGACCCTATGTGCAATACACCCATGCTCGGATTCAAAGTGTGCTTGCCAAGGCAGAAGAGGCGATCCGCGTGGAAAATGAAAACCCTCTGCCTAACCCCAGCCTTGCGGATGGTGAGAATGACACAGTGACCACTCCATCCTGTGTCGGAGATACCTCATGGGCATTGCTGAAACTGCTTGGTGAATATCCCGAGTATTTGGAAAAAGCAATTCATCGGAATGAGCCTTCGGTCATTGCCAAATATACAATAGATGTCGCTCAAGCATTCAACCGCTTCTATCACGCCGAACGGATTGCGGATGCGTCATCTGATGTAAGATCCTTCCGGGTGGCATTGGCCAAACGGACTGCCGAACGCCTCGCGTACAGTTTACATTTGCTAGGTGTGCAAGCTCCAGAGCGGATGTGATCCCAGGTGATATGGAGTACACGTGGACTTTTCAAGAAAGCCGATCAAGATGTAGCAGACTCATCAGGTCGAGGTATGTTGCTTCAACAAGTGAGCAAGCGATTAGGCAGTACTCAGGTACTGAATCAAATTAATCTGGAAGTAAAACAGGGCGAATGTTCTGTGCTTGTTGGCAGAAACGGCTCGGGCAAAAGCACGTTGCTACGTATGTTGGCAGGTATTTTGTTACCCGATACAGGATCGATCCAGCGCACAATGAAGGGTTCTGATGGGTATGCAGTAGATGGTCTGCCACGTTTACCCTTTACCTCTGGAGAGTACTTGTGGGACATGGGTCGGATTCGGGGCATTCGCCCCGAAGTACTGCGTGGGCGGATTAGAGAACTTAGTGAACTTTTATATCTCGATACCGCGATTGATCAGAAGTTACCCTTATTATCGAAGGGCACACTGCAAAAAGTAAATTTGATTCAGGCCCTGTTACCTGAACCGGGTGGTCTTTTGTTGCTGGATGAACCTTTATCAGGCTTGGATATTCCAGCTCAAGAGGCAGTTGTATCCTTATTGGGGCAATGGAAGGATGAAGGGACATCCATCGTTACAGCGTGCCATGAACCGTTGCTTATTGAACGTTTGGCAGACCAGGTGATTGTGTTGAAGCAAGGCCGCGTCCTCCGTTACTGGAGTCGTGAAGATATACTACAAGCTGGCGAACCCGTTGTATGTATTCAAAGTCTGACGGAAGCTGGAGAGGATCTGGCCAAAAATCCATCCGTTGTACAACAACCGGGAGTACTGTCTTTAGTTCGTAATACGAGCTCGGAGAAATCCAAGTCTTGGTTGTGGGATTGGAAAGTAGTTCAACAATCAACTGATGATGTACTCAGAATGATTCTGGCTTCCGGAGGTTCGGTTGTGTCCGTACAACAGGAAGAAAGTCAATTACATATGGAAAGTCTGCTGGAAGGACAACATCCAGCTGTACATGCGAGTCGTGGAGATGTCACAGAATCTGTGGACTTAAGCTCTTCCATGGATGATGCGGGGGGAGAAGCCAAATGATCTATCTGACCCGATATTTGTTAAGGCATCACATTCGCTCACAGAAATATTTTGCACCGGTTATCTTTTATATCATCGCCATGCTGCTAATCTATTCCTACAAACCCAACCCTATTGCGGACAGTTACAGTGTTACGGCTATGCTGTTATTTCTGGCAGCTGCTTGGCTCGGAGTAATGGTGATGAATACGGAACCTGCAAAGCAGTATCAATTGCTCGTCCTTCATACAGGAAGCAGGCGTAAGGTTGTAACAAGTCAACTCATTTGTGCCTGGATAATGCAATTCATGCTCACCGTAATCACTGTGCTGTATCCCGTGTTCGCTGGAATGTTCGAGAGACAACCCACAGGTGAGGAGTGGATGATGACTTGGTTAGGACATTTGGGGTTATCACTGCTGGGATTAGGCATCAGTGTATTTTTTCAAAAATCGTACATTCCCTTGCTTAGTCGAAGTATGCCTGCCCTCATTATTGTATTATTACTATCGTTTATCCAAGGTTCCTTAAGTGAACGTTTGCCTGAATCATTAGAATGGCTTGGCCGCATTCTTCCGCCAGCTTTTTATCTGGTTCGTGAGATGATGTTATTTGATGAATCAAAGATGGACTCTTTTGTTTCGGTTACGCTGTGGACTGTGCTCTACGCAATGGGGTTACTAATCATCCATGTGTGGCTGTCCGGTAGAAGAGATCTGCGGAGTTAGAAGACGCGCTTCCCGATAACTTGAATGTTGCTCTTGGTTTGGTTAGGATAGAGGGACATGGAATGGTTAACATTGTACGGTTGAAGGGGGCGCTCGCATATGCAAAATACAGATATCCAGAATGGTGACATGCTGGACAGCGAACACTCCAGGGAATTGTTTGCCTATTACGGATTGGCCGTGTACTACGGGCAGGCGCTTGAACAGCAGCTGGTCAATCTGATTTTATTAATGAAAATGTCTCAGGGCAAAGCCGTGTCTGAAGAGGATCTGGAAGATCTGTACGAACGAAAGATGAGCAGTTCACTGGGGCAGCTCATTCACGAAGTGCGCCATCATTTTACATTCTCTGAGGAAGAGACTCGCCAGTTGAATGAATTATGGCAGCAACGTAACCGTATCGTACATCATTATTTCAAGGAACGAATTCACGAGACATTCAGTCCGGAAGGACGATCACGCATGATTAAGGAATTGGAGGATTTCAAAGACCGTGCACAGGAGTTGGAGATCCGTCTTCAGCAATATACGGGTGCCTGGATTGCAGAGCTTGGTCTGGATGCCGAATCCGCAGCAGCTCTACAAACGCTGGAGCGGATTCATACCGAGAGTATGCAAGCAAGGGCTTTGGAAGAGGATGAATGACAAGCAAACGGATAACGAAACGCTGGATATTAATGACGGTTCTGGCTGTAGTATTGGGTGGAATCCTGTGGACCGTGGTTACCGCAATCCGTATATCTGCATATACGGATGAGGATTCATCCAGGATATCGGATGCAGCAATCATTCTGGGCGCAGCCGTGGCGGGGGATAACCCTTCACCTGTATTTCGCGAACGTATTGAACACGGGATTGAATTATACCGTCAGGGTACCGTTCGTAATCTGCTTTTCACAGGCGGGTCAGGTGATGAGGGAGAACATACGGAAGCTGAAGTGGGTCAGAAGTATGCCATCGCACATGGAGTAGATCCTGCGGACATTCGCATAGAGACCAAATCCAGAATTACCGAGGAGAATCTAGTCAATTCAATTCCAATTGGTGAACAGGCCGGTTATCAAACCTATACGATTGTGAGTGATCCATTACATATGAAACGGGCCATGAAGCTGGCTGCCGGTCTGGGTATGGATGCCGTACCCTCTCCGACACGAACAACGGCGTATCGAACCTGGCGCAGCAAGTTTCCTTTTCTCGCAAGAGAGACCGTGATGTACATGGGATATACGATCAAAGGATGGATAGACAATCCGCAGCAGCCATGAGGTTGCACGCGGATTGTTTTTTTGTCTGGAGGAAATAAACAGTATCGGAATTTGAATCCCGATGAAAATATAAAAAACCGATCTACACAGCTACCTCAGGGTTTGCGGTGTAGATCGGTTTTTGTGTTGCCGTCGAGTACATCATTTTTGATTGGTTACTTAAAGAACTTTCAGCTTTACTCTGTTATGCATTGCCTCCGGCAAAGGAGGTTGAGGTTGGAACGGAATTACCTGACGGATTCTCGAGAGTTGCGACCGCTGCTGCTTGCGCACCTTGTTGAAGCTGATACATCTTATAATAGCGGCCTTTAAGCTCCATCAGTTCATCATGTGCACCTTGCTCAACGATACGCCCGCGATGCAGAACCAGAATCTGATCTGCTGAACGAATGGTGGAGAGACGGTGAGCAATGATGAAGGTGGTACGTCCTTTTTTGAGGACTTCGAGTGCGTTCTGAATTAATGCTTCCGTTTCCGTATCAATATTGGCTGTCGCTTCATCCAAAATGAGGATGGCCGGATCAAACGCCAGTGCACGAGCAAAGGAGATCAACTGACGCTGTCCAGCAGACAATGTGCTTCCTTTTTCGATGACAGGTTCGTCAAAGCCTTGAGGCAAATGAGCCAGTATACGTTCAGCGCCTACATCACGCAGCGCCTGTTCAATCCGTTCACGGGAGATCTTCTCATCGCCAAGACTGACGTTGGAAGCAATGGTGCCTGTGAACAGATACGGGTCCTGCAATACAATCCCCATATGCTCGCGAATCCACTGTTTAGGCAGATCCTTGACGTTCTGACCGTCAATTGTGATCTTGCCTTTTTGCGGATCATAGAACCGGAATAGCAGGTTGATGATTGAGCTTTTACCCGAACCGGTGTGGCCGACCAGAGCGACCGTCTGACCTTGGGATGCTTTAAACGAGATATTGTTAAGCACGTAATCTTTTTTATAGGCAAAGGATACATCATCGAAGACAACATTCCCTTTGTATCTTGGCATGGAGCCATCGGTTACAGCTTCTCCCTTTTCATCCATCAGCTCAAAGACGCGACCAGCAGATACGAGGGAGGAGTCCAGGTTGGCGAGCTGATTCACCATGCCGGTAATTGGCTGGAACAAGCGGCCCAGAACATCAACGAAGGCATATAGAACACCCAGTGAGATAATACTTGTGCCATCCAGCACACTGGAACCGAAGTACCACAGGACCACCGCAAATGCGATATTCCGTAATACGTTAACCAGGTTGTGTGAGGTGAAGGCATTCAGGTTAAGCATTTTGTTCTGGTGTTTCATATAATCATCATTCAGATCTTCGAATTCCTGTTTGGTTTGTTTCTGATGGCGGAATACGCGGATAATGGACATCCCCTGAATGGACTCGTTAATGATTGCATTGATCTCACTAAGTCGTGATCGAATGATCGTGTTGTAACGAGTGGCGAATTTGCGATAGAGCACAATCCATGTAATGAGCATTGGTACGACGAATAATGAGATCAGGCCCAGGCGGACATCAAGCAGGAAGAGTGCGACATACACACCTGTAATCGTGATGATTCCTGAGAAAAAGTTCGAAAGAACGGCAACGAACAGATCCTTGACAGCTTCTGTATCGTTCGTGACCCGAGATACAACTTTACCTGCGGGCAGATTATCAAAAAAGTGCACCGGCAGTCGCTGAATGTGGGCATACACATCGTTACGCAGTCTTTGAATGACCTTATTGGCCGAGGACTGCAGCCAGAATGTTTTACCAAACTCCATAATGACCGAGATCACGAGGAAGATCATGTAATACACAATTAATTGATAGATGCTGGGCATCTCCGGTTTGTAAAAAGCAAACAGTTCACCAGCGGACAGGGGTGCTGCCGCATATTGGCCTGTCACTTCACCTGCGCGTGTAACCGTGAGGGTTCCATCCGCATATGTGCGGTCCCCGTCAGGTGCATTGACCGGTTCATTTACAAAATAAAAACTTCTGCCGGCTTGTAATACCCGCACTTCCGAACCTTTGTTTTCATCCGGTTCGAACAAGCCTTCGCGTTTGTAGTTCTTACCGTTGTAGACTGCGGCTTCATCTGAAGCTGTCGTCTCATAAAAAGGCTGCTCAATCGCGAGCAAGTGATTGTCGATCATGGATTTGGCGATGAACGGCCCGGCAAGCTCGGCCGCAACACCAATGGTAAGCATAATTAATGCAGCGATAAATGTTCCTTTGGCTTTCAAGGCGTAATCAAGCAGCCTTTTGCCTGTATTAGACTTCAATGAATTGACCTCCTACGTGGACAGATTGGACTCGACCTGTTGCCGTTCATACTGTTCACGGTACCAGCCGTTCATGGCTAACAGTTCCTGGTGAGTGCCTTCTTCCGTAATTTTCCCGTGCTCCAGTACGATGATTCGGTCAGCATGTTCAATAGCAGACAGGCGATGAGTCGAGATCAGCGTGGTTTTGCCCGAGCGTTTGTTGCGTATATTTTCAATGATTTTGGCTTCAGTACGTGCATCGACAGCAGATAAGGCATCATCGAGGATCAGGATATCAGGATTAGCAATAAAGGCACGCGCCAGCGATACCCGCTGTTTCTGTCCTCCGGACAGAGAGATTCCTTTTTCACCAACGAGTGTATCGAGTCCATCGGACAAGGTTCCCAGATCCCCGTCAAAAGCGGCTGTACGAATGGCTTCCATGATGACTTCATCACTGGCCCCAGGTTTACCGAATTGAATGTTCTGACGAACTGATTTGGAGAACAGAACTTGTTCCTGTGGTACGTACCCGATCCAGCTGTGCAAGTCATCTTTGGCGATATCCTGAATTGGGTGACCCGAGATGCTTAATGTGCCCGAACCGGCAGGGTATTCATGAAGCAGTTGTTTGAGCAAAGTAGACTTACCGCTACCCGTACGACCCACAACACCCAATGTTTGACCCCGTCGCAGCGAAAAGCTGATATGACTGAGATTGTCGACAGTGGAGCTGGGGTAACGGAATGTAACATCCTGCATCGCAATTTCTTCCGGATTCGTAACGTGAGCAGGTTGCTCCACATCTTGTACGGCAGGTTCTACCGATAAAGTCTCGTTGACCCGATCAAGCGAAGCGCTACCACGTTGCATCAGGTTAATTAATTCGCCGATGGCAAACATGGGCCAGATCATCATCCCCAGATACATGTTGAACGATACGAGATCCCCCAGGGTAATTTCATTATGAAATACAAGATATATGCCGTAGGCAAGTGCAATCACATAACTGAGTCCTACGAAGAGCCGGATGGTGGGTTCGAATAGCGCATCCATTCTGGCAACAGCCAGATTTTTGCGATACACATCTTCGGTCACGTCGGCGAACCGTTTCTCGTCCAGACGTTCCTGCACATAGGCACGCACAACACGGATCCCGGCAATGGATTCCAGCACCTGGTCATTCATATCTCCGAATGCATCCTGTGCCAGGGTGTAACGTTGATGTACAGCTTTACCATAGATCATCATGGCAATGGCGATAAAAGGTAATGGCAGGATTGCCGCCAAGGTCAGTTTCCAACTAACCAGGAAACCCATGGCGAACAATACGGTGGCCAGAAAGGCTGTAGAGTCTGTTAAGGTCAGCATGCCGAAGCCTGCTGTAGTGGCAATGGAACGAAGATCATTGGTGGCCCGTGCCATCAGATCTCCTGTTCTGTTTTTCTCAAAAAAGGGAGGAGTCATCCGTAACAAGTGGTCCATAAAGCGTGAACGAAGCAGCCGCTCCACCAGATTGGCACCACCAAACAGTTTGTGCATCCAAACGTATGTAACCAGATAGATAATGATGACCGTTCCCAGAATAAGCAAGATATAACGGGTAAGTGAGGTGCCGGTAATGGAACCGCGCACAATCTCGTCGATGGCATTACCAAGAAGACGAGGAGGCAGCAGTTCGGCAATGCCCACCAGAATAAGCAAGATGACACCGGTTAGGTATCGTTTGCGTTCCAGCCGGAAGAACCAGGCCAGGTTTTTAAGTACAGAGAACAAGTGTTATCCCTTCCTTTCGATGTCCGAGAAATGCAGATTCCGTTCATGTATGCCGAAAAGTACCCACAAAAAAAGACATACCGCACGCAGGCGGTATGTCTTCATATAATCATACGGCAGCATGGCTCAGAGAACAGAGCCGCCACCATATATAAGTTCGATTGTGAGTAAACATCACAGAGGTTCTAATGAAAGAACGCCTTGTCATGCCGACTTATGAACGGAATAATGATTTCGGGTGTGCTCCGGTATTTAGTTGTGTGCTGAATTGACCTATCATATGTTTGTTAAACACCGTAATCACCCTTTCTTTTTTTGGAAATAAATACAATGTAGACCTCGTATGTTTGCATCTTAACACCGGCTTTTACAATCTGTCAAACATTTTTCACAACTTAATTTGTATTCATGTGGTCACTTGGGTTTGTATTCAAGTCCCTGTCGAGATATGATGGAACATATATATACAGAAGGAGCTGACACCAAATGAGTACCATACATGTATCCGATCAAGCTGCTCGCTGGTACAAGGAAGAACTGAATTTAAACGAGGGAGACAGCATTCGATTTTTTGCCCGTTATAGCTCTGGCGGAGGTCTTCACCCTGGATTTTCGCTAGGTATTGCTGTGGAGAAACCAAGACATCCTGCGGATCAAACCGAAGTGTCGGGGATTCAATTCTTTATGGAAGATCACGATTATTGGTATCTGAAAGGGCACCAACTGCATGTGGATATCGTTGATGAAGGTCAGGATATCGAATACCGTTATACCGAAGTCTAATCCTTGAAGTATTCTGCTAAGCAATAGATGGATTACAGGTCGCCACCGGCTTCCGAGTAGGAGGAGGGGATAAGCAGTGAATCTGCCAGCACGAGATTTGGCCCAGTATATCGCGAAACGCTCTCATATTGTTGTAAAGGCGGCTGTGCGGGCTGAGAACGAACAAGGTGAATTACTGCTGATTCAGCATGCTGAACACGGTCACTGGCGGTTGCCAGCAGGTGAGATGCGCCCGGGTGAGGCCATTGAAGATGCTGCACATCGGGAGTTATGGGAAGAGACAGGTTGGACTGCTGATACCATGACACTGGAAGGTCTCTATTCGGGGCCTGACCTTCGGTATCTGCATTCAAGCGGAGATGAAGAGTATTATGTCATTGCTCTGTTTCGGACAGTGATCATTCAGGATGACCTTGTGGAGTCGCGTGTAAATAGTGATGCAGGTCTGAAGTTTTTTTCGCTGGAGTCGTTACCACCTCTGAATCAGATTAGCCGAATTCTGTTAGCGCGGGATATTGCAGAATAAAATAAGTGTTGACGCAAAAAAATGACCTTGGCATGCACGATAAAGTGGATGCCAAGGTCATTTTTTTTAAAATCCGATTCACGTGCTCAGAGCATGAATTACACCTGATCCAGTGGTTCATCATCCATCGCAAAATCAAAATCATCAATATCAAATACCTGTACAGGTGATTCGGACTCAATTATGCGTGCGATCAGTTCAACCTGATCGGTGAGAATTGGGATACTCAGTCGCTGAGATGTCAGCAGCAGTTCTGTCTCAATGGGATCGAAATACTCCCCGTACTGTGCCGTATCTATTGCGTTGATAATGGCAATGGATACTTGGTCACCAAATAAAATGGAGGGGCTTTTGGCCCATGGAACAAGTAACGCACGCTCTATTTTTTTCTTATTCAGCGGTTCCTCGAAATAAGAAATCATTTCATTGATTTTGGATTTCACATGCTGATCATCTGCCGGGTTATCCATCATGGGATCAGGACTGGTCTGGAATTCATATAGCTCAAGGATGGTGGTATAAGGAACAATATATTCAACAGGCGCGGGCGGCGCTAGCAATTGACCGTAAATGGCCACCATCACGGCTTCTGTAATAAACTGACGTGACATGGTTCCTTAATCCTCCTGCGCCATTAATAGTTGCAAAGTGAATCTATATTTCATGCAACAGCATAACCATAATATGCATTATACTGTTGTAGACTCGTGTACATGATTTACATGAATAGAAGTATATCACACAACGGTGGGAAATACAGCCAATCTGCATAGCATGTCAGGTCACAACCTTCACAACTTGAATCAGGATTTGCCCAGTAGCAATGATAAAATTCCCGCCGCAATCAATGGACCCACAGGTACACCCTTGAACAGGGCAACCCCAAGTACCGTTCCGATTAACAGCCCTGCAACGACAGTTGGCTGTGTACCCATCAGCGTAGCGCCACGTCCTCCGAGATATGCCACCAGTAATCCTACGCCAATGGCGAGTAATGATTTCCAGTGCAGGAAAGACTCGCCGATCGTCTGCAGACTCATCTTGCCACTGGCAAGAGGTGCCATCACGCCAATGGTTAGAATGATAATGCCCAGTGTAAGTCCGTATTTTTCAAGCCATGGAAATGCCTGATTCAGGTTCAGGACTCGTAGCAACAACAGAAATACCATCGCTACGGTCACAGGTGTGTTGCTGCTGATAATCCCGAGAGCCGCAAATACGAGCAACAGCAGGGAGGTCATATCCATTGTTTTCATTTCCCTTCGGTCTGTCCACGTTGTTTGTTAACGATATGTTCCGCAATGTAACGTCCATGCCAGCGTCCGGATTCAATAAAGACTTCATTGGCATTACGACCCGAAGCGATGACTCCGCCCACATATACACCAGGTACGCTGCTTTCCATCGTTTGTGCATCATATAGAGGTTTATCCATATCATCAGACATCTCCACACCTACCGACGTGAGTAGTTGACGATCTGGACGGAAACCGGTCATTGCCAGTACGAAGTCATTATCCAGTTCCCGAGTGGAACCATCCGTGTGTATCAGACGAATCGAATCATCCAGTATTTCATTCACGCGTGATTCCAGGTGGAGTGTAATACGGCCTTTTGTCACCATGCTCTCGAATAGCGGACGTACCCATGGTTTAATATGCTGGGACAGACCACTGCCGCGATAAACCATATCAATATGTGCTCCGACCCGAACCAGTTCCATGGCCGCATCCACGGCTGAGTTGCTTCCGCCAATAATGGCGACACGTGTACGGGTATAAGGGTGAGCTTCCCGGAAGTAGTGGGTTACTTTATCTTTATCTTCTCCAGGAATGCCCAGATAGTTAGGATGGTCAAAATAACCGGTAGCTACAACTACATTACGTCCAACATGTACGATGGCCTCCCCGCGGCGATTGAGCGTATGTACCTCAAACGTACCATCATCCTTGCGTTTAATTTCACGGGCTTCCTCATAGTTATGAACACGCAGACCAAAATGTTCGGCTACCCTGCGATAATAGGCAAGTGCTTCATAACGAAACGGTTTATCATTAGGTGTGCTGAACGGAACGTTCCCGATCTCAAGCAGCTCGGCTGTGCTGAAAAACTGCATATGGGTTGGATACAGATAAATAGATTGAACGATATTGTATTTCTCAACGATCACAGCGGACAGTCCCAGCCGCTCACATTCAATGGCAGCAGACAGACCGCATGGGCCTCCGCCGATAATAATGACATCTTCCATGTTCTTAATCCTCCTTATTTCAAGCAATATAATCCTACCGTAAATAACGAGCCAATGCCAGTTCAAGCGTGAGTTTAAATTAGACAAGCTTACTTGAATCCAAAGGAGTTGACGTGGAGAGGAGAAAAGACTAATATCAAATTAGATATATATCTAAACGAAAGCGAGATGAACGATGATGCAGCTGGAGAAAATTGTGGCTTATCATAAAGCGTTGGCTGACCCGACCCGGCTTCGCATGCTGCTGTTGCTGGCACAGGGTGAACTGCACGGACAGGCACTTGCCGAGCGGTTGAATCTGTCACAGCCAACCGTGACACATCATGCATCCAAGCTGAGAGAGGCGGCGCTGATCAAGGAACGACGGGAGAAAAATACAGTGTATTTCACACTAAATCCTTCGTTTATCCGCGAGAATGCACAGGCTTCGGTTGATTTTATCTTTAAGCGAGAGGAGGTTACGGATATGAGTGATGTGAACGAAACATTGAAAGCGTCGGTCATGAGAAATTTTTTCTCCAAAGATGGACGACTGCGTCAGATTCCGGCTCAATACAAGAAAAAACTGATTGTACTTGGTCATCTGGTCGAGCAGCTTGAATTTGGTCGGAAGTATACGGAGAAAGAAATCAATACATTTATAAAGCAATACCATGAAGACTTTGCCACGATTCGGCGGGAATTTATCATGCATCAGTTCATGTATCGGGAAGAGGAGATATATGAATTGAATCCGAAGGAAATGTGGACGCGCTGGGATCAGGTCAAATAAAGTAGACAGGTAAAATAGTTTGGGCTTGACAACTGCAAAGCTCAGTGTGTAACATAATGGATAATTCTACAAGGGAGGCGATTGTTTATGACAAACTTAAATGCAGTATACGTTAATTTGAATATGAACAGCGTCTCCGGAACGGATCAAAGCATGTAATTTTGCGTTAGCTGGATAGCAGTATCCATTGTAACGTGAAGTATCACATGCTCAGATGAAGCCACGGGTGACGCACCCGTGGCTTTTTTGTTTGCCGATAAAAGGGTGTTCCTGAATTGTTTATATCGGAGGGTTAAGTACTCTATCCGGTAGATCTACAAGAAGGGATGGTCTTTGATTCAGCTAACTACTTATTGCCGCGGGTGTATTTCTACTCGTGGTTTTTTGTTTTGATCTGAACTGGAGATGATTGTTCAATCGGCTTGAACGAAGTAAACAAACTTATTTTGGGAGGAATTTTTATTTTAGATAACCATATTGAGAAGTACGGCTGGTCTGCAAAGTGGCAGGAACTGTGGCAAGAGACAGGGATGGAAGAGCAGGAGAAAAAGCCAGCCAGAATTATCGCAGACCATGGACATCTGCAACGTTTGGTTACAGAAGAGGGCGAATGCTGGGGAAGAATATCGGGTAGAATGCGTCATGATAGTCTGGAGACCAGCTTGGTACCAGCGGTTGGAGATTGGGTGGCGATTACAGGTCAGGCAGGTGAAGAAGCAATTATTCACAATCTGGTGCCACGTCAGAGCAGGGTATCAAGACAGGCAGCAGGTCCGGTGACCAAGGAACAATTAATCGCCGCAAACGTAGATACACTGTTAATCGTGGCTGCACTTAATCATGATTTTAACCTTAGACGACTCGAAAGATACGTGATGATGGCTTGGAATGGTGGCGTAAGGCCAGTCATTGTCTTGAGCAAAAGTGATCTGTGCAACAATGTGGAAGAACAGATCCGAAGTGTAGAAGGGATTGCTCCAGGCGTTGAAGTGCTTGCGATATCTGCAGTGGAGGGTCAAGGGAAATCCTTATTGGAACGATACTTGCAGCCAGGGCTGACTGTTGCGCTCACAGGATCTTCTGGCAGTGGCAAGTCTACGCTGGTGAACTGGATGATGGGTGAGGATGTGCAGCTTACACAATCCGTCCGCGAGGGAGACAGTCGTGGGAGACATACGACAACACACCGGGAGATGTTTGTACTTCCACAGGGTGCCGTATTGATTGATACTCCGGGAATGCGTGAGCTTAATCTTTGGGATGAGGGCAATGATGGGCTGTCGCAGGCGTTTGGAGAAATTGAAGAACTTGCGGCCACGTGCAGATTTCTGGATTGCAGTCATACACGGGAAGCTGGATGTGCAGTGAAAGAGGCCATACAGGATGGTTCATTGGATGAAAAAAGACTGAATAATTATCTGAAAATGCAGAAGGAATTGCAATATCAGCAACGCAAGGAAGAAGTGGCATCCAGAAGGCGTACCGCCTCCAGCAAACCGGCCAATAGTCGCAAACCCAAGCACTCCCGTAGTGTGAAAGAGTGGGAGGAAGCCTGAAATCAGGCGGGCATCATCCGGCATCTTGCATAAGATAGGTCAGGAGGGATGTCATTATGCCAGATTACAGGATTATTGTAGATCTGTCTGACCACATGTTATATCTTCTGGATGGCAATCAGGTGATTAAGGGTTATCCCGTAGCCACCGGAAAGATGCTCACGCAGACTCCAAACGGGGAGTTCACTATTATTAACAAACAATCGAATCCAGGTGGGCCATTTGGCGTGTTCTGGATGGGACTGTCTGCTCCCCATTATGGTATACACGGAACCAATGAGCCTTGGTCTATTGGCAAATCCGTCTCCCATGGTTGTATACGCATGTACAACTCGGATGTACTGGACCTGTCTTCCAAGGTATCTGTAGGCACTAGGGTAACGATCCGGCCGTAGGGCCGGATTTTACTTTATAAGAGGTAGTTCAATGGATCAATTTGGAATTATAGAAAGAAGAACATATAATATGGTAAATCTACGGCAGTTACGAGAGAAAGTGAGTGATAGCTATGCTGATCAGGCTGGCGCGTGAAGGAGATGCGCAAGGTATAGCCTATGTACATACAGAGAGTTGGAAAACAACATATCGGGGAATTGTGCCCGACGATTTTTTGGATCATTTGACTATAGAATCAAGATTGTCCCAGTGGGAGAAGACCATTCGTTCTGGCGAAAAGGATCAGATTCTGGTGGTAGCTGAACAAGATGATGGGAACATTGTCGGATTTGCGTGTGGGGGTAAGGAGCGTGAAGGCAAATTACCTTATGATGGAGAGTTGTACGCTATATATTTGCTGAAGGAAGTGCAACAAACGGGGATAGGTCAGCAACTGGCGACACATGTCGTTCATCATCTGCAGACCCACAATATGAAACGTTTGATCATATGGGCTTTGGAGCGTAATTCAGCTTGTCGCTTCTATGAAAAGATGGGAGGCACTCCAGTCCAGACACAGTCCCTCCGCATTGGTGGTCAAGATCTGATCGAAGTTGGCTACGGATGGGAAGACTTGAGCCTCTTTGGAGAGAAGAGCCTGCCCGACTGATGAAAGACGTCCAGATGGCGACAGAATAGTGTGGGTTGTATTGTTTCCTTAAGCTTAAAGAATGGAATAGCTAATTCAGGTCTTCACGTTTGCGTAATTCTGAACAAGGTTAATGATGTATTACACCGTTGTGCAGGTGTGACATTTAATCTTGATCAGGAGGCGTATTCACATGACTTTAATGGACACTGAACATACAACATGGACGAAACAATATATTAATGGCCAATGGGTAGATGGTTCCGGTGAGAAAACAATGGAGAATATCAATCCTTATACGGGAGAAGTTATTGCCACATGGCGCTCTTCCAATAAGAAAGACATAGATAAGGCTTATCAGTCAGCTCAGAAAAATTCGATTGAATGGGCGAATTCATTACCTGCTGTGAAAGAAGAGGTATTGCGTAAAGTTTCATCCCAGATGGCAGAGCGAAAAGAGGAGATCATTCAACTGTTGATCACGGAATCCGGGAGTACCCGAATCAAATCGGAGGCGGAGTTTGCAGCGGCTAAACGCATTGTGGACGAAGCAGCATCTTTTCCTTATCGCATGAAGGGTGAGATTATTCCGTCCAATACTCCTGGCAAAGAGAACCGTGTGGTTCGTGAGCCGAAGGGAGTGATTGGTGTTATCGGGCCATGGAACTTCCCTTTGCATCTATGCCTGCGATCTGTAGCTCCAGCGATTGCTCTTGGTAATGGTGTAGTGATTAAACCAGCATCGGACACTCCGATTACGGCAGGTTGGCTCATTGCCGATTTGTTTGAACAAGCCGGTCTGCCTGAGGGCGTGCTGAATGTCGTCGCGGGAAGTGGCAGCGAGATCGGTGATTACTTTGTCACTCATCCGGTTCCCAAGGTGATTTCATTTACGGGTTCCACAGAAGTTGGGCAAGGGATCGGTAAACTGGCGGGTGAACATTTAAAAGAAACTGCACTGGAACTAGGTGGCAACAACGCCATGGTTGTGCTGGAAGATGCCGACATTGAACGTGCTGCCGAAGCGGCAGTCTTTGGCAAGTTTCTGCATCAGGGACAGATCTGCATGGCTCTGAATCGTATCATTGTGCATGCCGATATTTACGACCAATTCGTCGATTCATTTGTTGCCAAAACGAAGAATGTCCAGGCAGGTGATCCGGCGGATGCCAAAACACTCGTGGGTCCACTCATTCGGGAAAAAGAGGTAGAACGATTGCTGGAACTTGTGAACAAAGCTGAAAATGAAGGAGCACAGTTATTGCTCGGGGGGACCAGTAAAGGCAGTGTGCTGTCTCCTACTGTACTTGCCGATGTTCAACCTGAACAAGATATCGTGCAGCAGGAATTGTTTGGCCCGGTGGCAGTGATCATGAAGGCTCATGATGAACAGGAAGCTGTTCGTTTGGCAAATGATACGCCTTATGGACTTAGTGGTTCCGTATTCACCAAAGATCTGAATCGAGGATATCAGGTTGCCCAGCGCATTGAATCGGGTATGGTGCATGTAAATGATCAGTCTGTGAACGATGAAGCGCATGTGATGTTTGGCGGTGAAAAAGCTTCAGGGATTGGACGTTTCGGTGGGGATTGGGCCATTGAGAAGTTTACACGTACGCGTTGGATCAGCATTCAGCACCAATATCGGGAATATCCGGGAGTGAAATAAGTCGAAAAAGAGTGAACTAGCAGGGGCATTTATGAATGTTTAGAGTGGGTTATAAAAAGATCGACAAATCATGCGAAAGTCCGTCTCCAGCTTGGTGGGACGGGCTTTTTGCACAATTTTACACCTCAGCAAAATACGGCTTAATATAAGAGCGGAAAAGCTGTTTGGGGCTGACGCTATCTGGTTATTTATGGATACACGGAAGAATCGATCCGTAAATCCAATGGCAAAGGGGCTTAAATTCATGTCCATTGACCGCTTTATTCTGAGGAAACTGAATACCTGTCAGGAAGAACATACACGTGCCAATTTGGTTCGGCTGTTTGTCATTCGTATTCGTAAAGCCGAGATTGCGGAAGAACATGATGCCGCCTATGTCCTGAGCAAACTGCACTGAGTGATGGCTGCTAATAATTGCGATCCGCTGTTAACGTGTATACAACTCAAAAAAGGAAGCTTGTCTATAACGACAGCTTCCTTTTTCATGTCTTGTAATGAATGTGTCTTGGTTGACTCCTTTTAATATAAAGATAAAGCAAGGGAGTCGTTTTCACTTCGACTGTGGAGAATGGCTTCTCCATTAACAATCTCAATACTAATTAAAGAATGCAGACATTTTTGAATGGCGCGTTTACCGTTGCTAATTTTATGCTCAAGAGCACTGCTAAGCAATCTTAATGTCTTCTGCATAGGTTGTTTGTTTTCTTGATTAAAATATACAGGGATTGATTTGTTTTGAAAGGTTATTAGGGTTCTCACTTGAAATCACCTCACGGTTGTTATTTCATACAGGTAATATTAAATTCCAATGCTTAAAATTACCTTAAAATCAGCTTATGAAAACATAAAGGTGGGTAATGTTTGAAAAGTGTTCACAATTCAATTGTGAGCGAAGGAATAAAAGTCCTGAAAAACGTAACTTAATTACCATTTAAATGGAACAAAAAACGAAGAGTTTCGTATCCTCGCAATATTTAAATGCATAACTGCCACGAAAGTTCTGAGTCGAATGTACGATATTTTAATATATACGTGGGTCATATGTAACAAAATTACAGGTGGTACATTGCAAACAGGGTGTTTATGTAAGAAAATAGGGTTGATATAACGATTCATTCTCTTTTTTTTGATTTAATCTGACATTAGGACAATTTACATATGAGACCATGGGAGGGATTCGGATGATTCTAACCGTGTATTCCGGCCGCGAGGAAGGAGAATGGTTCGACATTGATGTTCCGGACGAATGTACCATTGAACATTTGAAGACATTACTCGGTGTTCGCATTTTTGGACAGGCACCGGGAGACGGCATTCAGTACATCCTTGAAGCCAAGTTTCCGGAAGGTCTGTGGTTCTCTCCGCAGAACGCACAGCAGTTAATGGAAACAGGGCTGCGACAAGGCAGTTGCGTACGTGTCCAGCGGGCTTTTTCAACGACTTCGGAAGAAGCGCCTGTATATGGAAGACGTTCATTGTTTCAACAGGACAGCAACGAATAGTGCTTTTGAACGTATACATTCATTATTGAACGAACTAAAGGAGGTCTTCTCTTCGTGAATGTGTTATATCAGCGTTCTCCAAGAATGACACCGGTTCTCAAGGAAGAAGGACTCGAAATACTCAGGCCTCCAACAGAACCGAGCAAACCCACATTTTCCATGATATCCATTATTGTGCCGATCATGATGACCATGGTCAGCATTGGTTTCTACGTATATATCAATATGACCGGCAAAATGAACAACAGCAGTTATATGATGTTTCAGATGATGACGGTCATGATGATGCTTACTTCTTACACCATTCCATTCTTCGTGTATCTGAGCAACAAGAAATCATATCGCAAAAAATTGGAAGAACGAAAAACAATGTATCTTGCCCAACTGGACAAACACCGGGAAGAACTGAAGGAAGCTCAGGCGGAGCAAGTGAAAAGCCTGTACGAAATTCATGGTGATCCGGGTGTGTGTCTTCAAGTGGTGAAGAACCGGAACAGTTCCTTGTGGGAGCGTTCACCAGAGGATGATGATTTCCTTCAGGTGCGCATTGGTACGGGAGAGATTCCATTCCGTATCAAACTTCAGGTTCCGAGGATTGATGGATACGAGAAGGATGAGCTAATTGAAGCGGCCCATGAACTTGCGGCTGAATTCCAGACGGTACCGGATGCTTCCATTACATTGCCTTTGTTCCAATCGAAGGTTATGGGACTTGTCGGTGATCGGGAGGAAGTGCTTGCTTCCCTGCGAGTCATCATCTCACAGCTGACGGTACGCCATTCTCCGGATGAATTGAAGCTTGCTGCTTTCTATGAAGAAAAGGACAGCAAGGAATGGGACTGGCTTCGCTGGATGCCCCATATCTGGGATGAAGACCAAGGACAACGCTATATGGCCGACAGGCACAGCGGTGCGCATCAATTAGCGGACAGCTTGTTTTCCGTGTTGAACCGGCGTCGTAACAATAAGGAAGACCGTTACAAGAAAAGCGTACAAACGCCATGTTACGTTGTAATTCTCTCCGATACGCAATTGATTGAAGAAGAACCGTTACTCCCCTTGCTGCTGGAATCGGCTCAGGAAATTGATGTATGCACCATCATACTGGCTAATCGCAAGGAGTCTCTGCCGATGCATTGTCAGTTGATTATGGATGCCTCTAAAGGCAAAGGGGTGTATATCAAAAAAACGGAAGATGCAGATGTTATTCAACAAACGTACAAGCCTGATGTGATCTCGAAGGAGATGGCAGAGGCACTTTCCCGTTATATGTCACCGATCCGGTTAAAGCGGTCATCTGCTTCAGATATCCCACAAGTGCTTCCGTTATTCGATATGCTGAGCACATCTCGCGTGGAAGATCTGGATGTGGTGTCCAGGTGGGGACAGACGAGATATCCTGACACACTGCCCGTACCAATGGGTGTACGAGCTGGCGGCAAAAAAATAGCGATAAACCTGCATGACAAAATTGAACGTCAGGGTCATGGTCCCCATGGTCTGATTGCAGGTACAACCGGTTCAGGTAAAAGTGAAGTCATCCAGTCCATCGTAGCTTCACTCGCTGCTGAATTCCATCCACACGATCTGGCCTTCATGCTGATTGACTATAAAGGTGGTGGGATGTCCAATACATTTGTTGATCTGCCTCATGTGGTAGGGACGATCACCAATCTGGATGGGAATCTGATCGAGCGGGCGAATATCTCACTTCGTGCCGAACTGGTCAGAAGGCAAAAAATATTAAATGATGCGGGAAACCTCCAGCATATTGATGAATATTACAAAATTCTGCGCTCCAGACATGAACAGCCACTTCCGCATCTGGTTATTATCATTGACGAGTTTGCTCAATTGAAGCGGGACCAGCCGGAGTTCATGGATGAATTGATCAGTATCGCGGCCATTGGCCGGACACTTGGGGTTCATCTAATTCTGGCAACCCAAAAGCCAGCTGGTGTTGTGGATGATAAAATATGGAGTAATTCGCGCTTCCGGATCTGCCTTCGCGTACAGAGTGAGGGAGATAGCAGGGATATGATCAAGATTCCAAATGCTGCCTGGATTACAAAGCCTGGTCGTGGATATTTCCAGGTTGGTAGTGATGAAGTGTTTGAAGAAATGCAATTCGCCTGGAGTGGTGCACCCTATAACCAGCAGGAGGATTCAACGACGGTATTGCCTGTTATGGAAGTACGCCTGAACGGTAAGCGGGAGCCTCTGTTAACTGGAGAGCGTAGAGCCGTTCTCAAAGGTGAAGATGTTCCGAAACAGCTTCAGGTATTTATTGATTATGTTGCGCAGTCTGCAGCGGATGCGGGTATCCGTCGTTTGCCAGGACCATGGTTGCCACCTTTACCAGAGACACTGGAATGGGAAGGTCTTCAGGAATGGCAGGAAGAAGAGAATCGGGATCTGCTGCTTGATGGCGGAGCGAGTGGTCTGAAACCACTGGTTGGTTTGCTGGATGATCTCCCGAATCAGCGCCAACAACCGCTCGCATTGCCTGTGGATCAAGGCCATTTGGTTGTTTACGGCATGCCAGGACTGGGCAAAACAACATTTGTTCAGACCTTGCTTATGTCCCTGGCACGTTCCCACAGAACTGAGCCTTGGCACGGTTACATTATCGACATGGGCCGCATGATGAAAGACTTTGCAGCACTACCTCAGATCGGTGGCGTGATGATGGCTGAAGAGGAAGACCGGATCAAGCGGTTATTCCGCTATATTCTCAAGCTGTCAGCACAACGCAAAGATATCATCTCGGAGGCGGGTGTTAAAACGATTTCGGCGTACCGCCGGACAGCTCACGCGGCTGTACCGCAGGTTGTGGTCGTTATCGATGGTTATCTTTCATTCCGCAATGCTTATCCGGAAGAAAATGAACTTCTGGAGACGATCCTGCGTGAAGGCGGAAGTTTGGGTATCACCTTTGTGCTCACCGCCAATCGGGTAACAGATGTATTTGAAAAATTCAGAAGCAATATTCCCAATGCGGTTTCATTTGAGTTATCCGATCCAAGCGATTATTATTATGCCGTGGGAAGACCTTCCAAGGCGCCAAGCCAACTTCCGCCAGGAAGAGGTCTGGTCAAAGGGCAAGTGCCTCCATTAATGTTCCAGGCGGCATTACCTTCTTCAGGGGCAGATGAGGGCAAACGTTCATCGGCACTGCGCCGTACGATTGCTGAGATTCGCCAAGGCTGGACAGGGGAAGAAGCACCGCAGATTGCTCCACTTCCGGAAGAGATCAAACTGAAAGATCTGCTCATTCGGACAGGATCATATGGTCAGGCTTGGGATACATCGTCTGTAACTGTCCCTGTGGGACTGCTTACGGATGATCTGGAACCATTCGAGCTTAATCTGCGTGAAGGTCCGCATTTCATGGTAACAAGTCCGATGGAAGGCGGCAAAACAACATTTTTATTGACATGGATGTTATCACTGGCTTATCATGCTTCTCCGGAAGATGTGCAAATATACACAGTAGATATGCGTTATGGCTCAGGTGGGCTGGGGGAAATCAGCAGTTTGCCCCATGTCCGTGGACATGTATCGCGAGAAGAACAGCTTGCACCTGTGATTCAACAGTTGTACGATGAAGTTCTGAAAAGAGGCGAGATTTCCGGTGGACCGGAACTTGTGCTCGTCATCGATGATGCGGACACCTTGTCCAAGCAGCTAAACGATTTTAATGTAAAAGATCAATTGGGAGCGATTGTTCGTCAAGGAAGGGATCGCGGTGTACACGTGATTCTGTCCGGGGTTCCGGCAGACTTCCCGACCTTCGGTTCTGACTGGGTAACGGATGTGAAGGCTTCCCAGAGCGGAATGCTGTTCGGGACTTTAGACCCTAACGATCTCTCGTTCTTCCGTATACCTTATTCCGAATCTGGAGGTAGTTCAGGTGGGCTGAAGGTACTGCCTCCGGGTCAAGGTTATTATGTAAAACGTAAATATTCCAGGGTTAAAGGTGCAGTTCCATGTGATGACAGCTGGAAAATGACCGATTGGATTTCTGAAATTCGTGACCGATGGCATGTTGTAGTTTGAGGGGAGGTGGCTCATAATGTTGACGGTTCATGATTCTAAGCAAAAGGTAGTCACGTTGCAAACAAAGGAACTTTTTTTCCTGGCTGGTATTCTCGGTTCAGACCGACTGCTTGGTGTGGAAGATCCGTTTCGCGGCTATATGGCGGAGGATATCGCGATGGAGTGGGAGCGTGTCAAAACCTCCCTGCTTGACAAAGGATATCTGATTCGGGATCAGGATACCGATGAGCTGATCATGACACCGACCGTTTTCTCCAGGGTAGCCATTGCCGGATTGTCCGACAGAGCTTGTTGGATTCGCTACACGATCAACGGCAAGTCGTATGAGAGTTATATCCATTGCACGGATGAGCGGGTCGTTGAAGTTTCCCGTGTTGACGACGTACCGGACTCGTTCCGGCTCAGCGATCTGGGAAGTGTTCGTGAAGCCATTGATGTTCTGATAGAGCGGATGAAATGGAGCGGCCATTCTCCTGCGGAGAAACCGGCCCTAATGTGCTCCAAGAAAAAATTTTATGATGTCATGAATGAGCTCGAAAACAGCGGAGTACAGACCGTAGCAGCGGAACTCGAACAGGAGACAAGTGATCCTGAGGGCTCACTTGCACTGGCACGCTGTCTGGTGGGTAAGGAGTCAGACGGGGAGCTCAGGTTGCTTGTATGGAATGAAGACGGGTGGAAGTCGCAGTCGGCAGCATTTGCTGCAAGTGCGGTATCCAACTGGTTGTTCCGGATGAGCACTGCGGCTTCAGATGATTGGCTTGTTGCAGCACTAACGACTAGAGAACAGTTTCACGAGATGCTGCTGGACTGGCTTAAACAGCCTGCAGGGGAAGAGGAAAGGTGATGGTAAATGCGCATTCGTGTGGAACCGGATGTGCTTCGGGCACTGAGCAAGCAGATTCAGTATGCAGCGGAGCAAATACAGCAAAAGATGACAGTGTTGGATCAGGCGATTCATTCGCTGGAGTGGGAGGTTGAATCCCGCGCAGCGGTGATGAATGAATGGAATCACAGTAAACGACTGGGCGAGGATGCGCTGCGTCGATTAATGGACTTAAGCGTACAGCTGGGACGCAAAGCGTTGTTATTCCAGCAGGCAGACATGGAGTATCGTTCCGTGCTGAGTCATGTGAACACTGCCTATGGTAATGCGGTCAATATGCTGAATGTTCTTCAGAACAATCGTACAGGAGAAATCATGCCTGCACATTCTGCAACTGTAGCTGTAGTATCCGATCCCCTTTCCGCAATGGCGGCCGTATATCGTGTTCAGGATGCCGCTCCGCCTGATGGCTCCCCGGCTACACTGGTGCAGGCTATGCAGCCTGAGCCTGTAGCATGGAGATTCACAGATCCTTCCTTTCGGGGAAGAAGAGGGACCGAGCCTGTGGTTTCCTGAACAGCATGAATAAAAGTAACAGCAGAAAGTGAATCTTTTTTTGTAAATAGGCTGTTAGGAGAAGTTTCAAGTACTGAAAATGGGGTAAATAGGATTAGGTCCTTCGGCTTTTGTCCGATCGATCCTGGTATAGTACAATTTGAACAAGTCAAAATTTAATTGCACAAACCAAGGAGGAATTTACAAATGGCAGGACGTATTTTAGTTACCCCAGAGCAGCTTGATCAGGTTTCCAACCAATTTAAACAAAGCGGTGAGCAAAGTCAGCAAATCGTATCTACATTGACTCAATCCATCACAAGCATGGAAGGACAATGGGAAGGTATGACCAAGCAACGCTTCTTCCAAGAGTTCCAAGAAGCTAGCAAACAAATGCAATCATTCGTTCAAACGCTGAACAGCATCAGCGCTGAACTTACAGCTATTGCTAACAAATTCCGTACAGCTGACCAAGCTCGTTAATCTGCTTTACATAGATCAGGCCGATGTGAAGTCTGAATTCGTCCTGAATTATAGGTGGATAGCAAGCTGAAGATGTACAACTACAGCAAAAACCGGGCGTTGTCACAACACCCGGTTTTTGCTGCAACTATGACACTAGGACAGAGAGAGGGATAAGCATGTCTTTTCAACCAAATCCCGGGGATGAAGTGGTGATTAACGACATTGCCTATACGATTGGGCAACATCCGGCTGCGCCGGGTCTGGCTTATGCCCAAGCCGGAAGGCAGGGGATTGTTTATCAGTTGATACCCCGTAATGGTTCCATTCATGGGGCCAAAGCACTAAAAGTATTTTTTCCTAAATTCCGTATTCCAGCTATGGTGTATCAGTCTGAACATATGGAGTCTTACAGTGAACTGCCAGGTTTGCAGGTATGCAAGCGTGATGTGCTCACTCCGGAAAGAAACGGAGCGCTCATTGGAAAACATCCCGATCTGTTATATGCGGTGTTGATGCCATGGGTGCAAGGTCAGACCTGGTTCGATGTGATCAGCGATCAGAGACAGTTGACGGCTGAGGAGAGCCTGAAGCTGGCCAGAGCGCTTGCTGGAACGGGTTCGGCTATGGAACAACGTGGACTGGCTCATTGCGATATGTCCGCTCCCAATGTAATGATTCCGTTTTTTTCCGAAGTGGAGAACCTGGGGAAGACGTCTGCGGTAGAACTTGTGGATGTCGAGCAGATGTACGGTTCCAAAATGGATCGTCCGGATGCCCTGCTTGCCGGGTCACCCGGTTATGCAGCCCATCGAACAGTGCACAGCGGTTTGTGGAGTTCATATGCTGACCGATTTGCCGGAGCTGTTATTATTGCTGAAATGTTAAGCTGGTCGGACCCTGTGATTGTAGAGAAAGCGTGGGGCGAAAGTTATTTTGACCAGCATGAAATGCAAACAGTGAGTGAACGGTATTATGCGATGCGGGAGTCCCTTGAGAAGCGTTGGGGTTCCAAACTGTCAGATCTGTTCATTCGAGCTTGGGAAAGTCACGATCTGAGCAGCTGTCCGACGTTTGGTGAATGGTATGTTGCATTGGCTGCGGTAGACGTGGATCAGGCCAATGCGGCGGCTGTGACATCGGAAGAAGAAACTGCCAATCCGTCCGAAGCTGATGTGAATCTGAAAAAGAGCTCAGAACCAGTAAGTGAACCGGTGAATACGCAAGACGGGAACATTCCCCAAACGCCGCACTCTCCCGATCAGGAAGCGGTTGTGAACCGTCTGTTCCTGCAAGCAAGAGCCCTGGAGGATGAAGATAAACCGGCTGCAGCACTGGAAGTGTACCGCTCGCTTTATCATTTTATTCCTCATAACAGCGCGATGCAGATGGAAGTCGAGGCTGCAATCAAGGAACTGGATGCCAAGCTTAATCCAAAAGAAGACACAGACAAACCTGTACCTGTGCCATTCTACAGATCCAAAAAGTTCATGATTTCCTCCGCTGTGCTTATTCTATTGCTGGCAGGTGGCGTGCCAACGGTTAAAATACTCGCCGATCAGGCAGAGGTGAAACAGAAAGAACAGCAGGAAGCCACACGACTGGCAGAGATCAAAGCTGCGGAAGAGGCTGAAGCAGCAAAGGCAGCTGCGCTCAAACAACAGGAAGAACAAGAGAAGCAAAAGGCCGCAGATGCTGCAAAACTGGACGCAGAGGAAAAGAAAAAGCTCGCTGAAGCCAAGCAGAAGGAAGCGGAAGCAAAGAAAAAAGAAGAAGAACGTAAGGCGTTACAAGCCAAGTACGACAAACAGGCGAAATATGAGGCCTATCTGGTGAAGCAGGAGCAGCAGAAGAAAGAAGCCGCTAAGAGAGCGCAGCAGGAGAAGTACGATAAACAGGCAAAATATGAAGCTTATCTGGTCTGGAAAAAAGAGAATGATGCCAAGCTTGCAAAACAGGAAGCGGAGCGTAAAGCGGCAGCTGAAGTTAAACGTCAACAGGAGATTGCTCAGAAAGCAGCTCTGAAGAAAAAACGTGCCCAGAATGTGGTCACGCTGATTGCTCATTATAATAAGACGTATAACGCGCAAAAAGGCAGAAAAATTGAAAATGCGGAAGCATATGCCCGTGATTTCAAAAATCTTTACAATACCGATGCTTCCTATTTCAAAGGTGTCGGCAAAGTGGCCGCTCGAATGAGTGCCATTAACAAATTCCTGAGCAACAACAGCTACACGTTGCCCAACTTATAGTACGTGTTCAAAAAGGACGGTTTTCAGTACCGAGAAGATGGGATGAAGCTAGAAATGGAGTAGCGGAGCGTAGGGAAAACTACGTGAGCAACGGACATTTCGGCTGAATTTCATATTCGATGCTGATGATGCCTGAAGGCATCCTTCGTAATCAAAAGCGGACTTTTTGAACAACCTTGTAAATTAATGTGAATGATGGAGGTGACTCACCCTAGATGAACTACACGATTCAAGCATCACAGCGTACACCTGCACTTATTATATATTTAATTGATATTAGCGCCTCCATGAACATGGTTCTGGAAAATCGTCGACGGATTGACGTCGTCTATGATGCCCTATCTCTCGCGATCCGCCAAATGGTGTTTCGCTCTACAAAGGGAAATCGTCTGACACCTCGCTATCGTATAGCCATATTAGCTTACAGCGATGATGTATATGACTTGTTGAACGGTATCAAAGGAATTGACGAGATCGCTGCCGTTGGTTCTCTGCCTGACTTGACACCGAAACGGTTTTCAGATTCTGCGAAGGCTTTCCTGCAGGCGGAAAAGATTCTGCAGGCCGAAATTCCGAATATGCAGGATTGTCCTGCACCACTTGTGTGCCATATGACCGATGGGGTAGCCACAGGTGAAGATCCTGAGCCCATTGCGAAAAGAATCATGGGCATGAGTGTACCTGACGGCAATGTACTGGTGGAGAATATTTTTATATCGGATCATCTCCTGGAAGGACCAATTGCTGAACCTAGAAGATGGAAGGGAATCTCTTCGGAAACGAATCTACAGGATGAGCATGGAGAGAAGCTGCGGAATATGTCATCCGTCCTGCCCGAAAGTTATCGGGAAATGCTTGTTGAAGCTGATTATTTGCTTGCACCCGGTGCACTCATGATGCTGCCAGGTACATGTGCAGAATTGGTATCAATCGGGTTCCAGATGTCCGCTGCTACGCCTGTGAGATAGGAGGGGAATCATGAGAGCGATGCGTTTGGCAACATTGTCTGCTGGAGATAAGGGGGGCCATGCCGAGCAACGGCATGGCAACTTTCGCTATGTGAGTGTACAGACGGGAGAACAGCCACTAACCCGCTATCAGGGCACAATTAAGTGCAGATATGGTTATGGCAGAGCGGCTGAGACGGTACATCAGGGAGATACAGGACAGGACTTTGCTGCGGTACGTATGAAAGGAAATGTCTGCAATTTTGTATTGTGTGATGGGGTAGGCATGAGTTATCTGGGTGATTTTGCAGCGCGTTTTCTGGGGAATGCCTTACTGGATTGGCTGGAAACGACGCAGCATCCGACGGAGGATGCCGTGGAGCGTCTTCTTCATGACCTCACCCTTCCGGCATCCGAGCAACTGGAGAAATTACAGCCACTGGAAAGTTCCCCTTTGCTGCTGCGTGAAGTGTTGATGGAAAAGCGAAGTCGGGGCAGTCAAGCCATGTATGTATGTGGACGGATTGAGCTTACGGGAGGCGGTCGCAAAAGTCGGGTGTGGCTTGCGTGGCAAGGAGATTCCCGCATTCGTCTGTGGCGTAATGGCCAGGAACAGTCTGAATTATTTCAGACTCACTGCAAGACAAATGAGCGTTGGTCTACACTTGAAGGACCTGTTGGTGGTAAGCCGCACATCTACGAGATGAAAGGATCCGCAGGAGATTCATTACGTCTTCAGTTATATACGGATGGATTAAATGATCTGGATGCCATTCAAGCCTATGTCCCAGATGAACACATTCAGGTACTGCTGGATGCCACACATACCGGCGGTCTTGAAGATGATGCCGCTTTCATTGAGCTGGAATGGTGAGTGTCAGTTATAAAGTTATGGACCGTTCCTGATGTTGCTGTGACATTGGTGTAGATCAACGGTGAAAAAACTTGTTGGTGTTGATTTAAAAGACACTCTTTTTGGGTAATCTTGTGAAGAATTGACTTTGAGTTTGAACGTACATTCTTACATAATTGCTAAAATGAAGGAGTGGAATGGATAATGACACAACATAACGGCAAGTCACGGTTCCAAGGCAAGGTTGCGATTATTACCGGAGCAGGCTCCGGGATTGGGAAAGCCACTGCGGTCAAGCTGGCTAAAGAGGGTGCACATGTTGCATTGTTTGATCTGGTGAATGATCGGATCTCGGAAACGGAAGCAGAGATTAATGCGCTGCACCCTGGTGCGGCAAGAGCATTTGATGTGGACATTTCCGACCCGGCACGTGTGGAAAAGGCCGTATTGGAAACCGTTGAGTTATTCGGCGGTTTGGATATTGTTTTTGCCAATGCGGGCATTAACGGTGTATCGGCACCCATTGAAGAGATTCAGGTTGAAGATTGGCAGCAGATTATTACAACCAACCTGAATGGTACATTTTTCACGATTAAATATGCATTGCCTCACGTGAAAAAACGGGGTGGCGGCAGTATCATCATCACAAGTTCGATTAATGGCAATCAACGCTTCTCAAGCTTTGGCATGTCGGCGTACAGCACGTCGAAGGCAGGGCAGGTTGCTTTTGCCAAGATGGCTGCACTTGAGCTGGCGAAGTTCAAGATACGTGTGAACGTGATCTGCCCAGGAGCAATTGCGACAAATATCGATCAAAGTACGGTCAAAACGGATGATCTGCAACAGATCATTATTCCGATGGAGTTCCCGGAAGGACAGCAGCCGCTGGCGGACGGGCCGGGTCAGCCGGAACATGTTGCCGATCTGGTAAGCTTCCTCGCATCTTCCGAATCCAGACATATTACCGGAGCAGAGATCGTTATTGATGGTGCCGAATCATTGCTCAGCTAAGTGAGCACTCCGGATAAATTTAATTTTGCTAAGGCGTGTCTTAGGGTGTGTCTGCGATAGTCGTTCCTCTGGAACGGCTTTTTTTGTTATAATGCTAACATTCGAATAGAGATACTGAAGAGCAGTAGGGTACATTCATTAGGAGCGATCATATGCATATAGAGTTACCGATCCAAGCGATTATTCCTGAGTTAAGACAGTTATTTCGGGATCAAGATACAGGTGTGTTAATTGCAGAGCCAGGAGCGGGAAAAACAACTGTTGTACCGCTGGCTTTGCTGGAAGAACCGTGGGTTGCGGGACGGAAAATCATAATGCTGGAACCCCGGAGGCTGGCCGCGCGTTCGGCTGCGTCGAGACTGGCGGCTACGCTTGGGGAAAAAGCGGGTCAGACTGTAGGATATCGTGTACGCATGGATACCCGAGTGAGTCAGGGGACACGCATTGAAGTGGTGACGGAAGGGGTATTGACCCGGATGTTGCAGCAGGACCAGGGTCTTGAAGATACGGCAATGATTATATTCGATGAATTCCATGAGCGGCATCTACATGGGGATTTGGGTCTGGCTCTGGCCTTGGAATCCCGAGCGATGTTACGTCCAGATTTGAAATTGCTGGTGATGTCGGCGACCCTTGATCCTGTTCCCGTCTGTGCATTGCTTGGCGAAGGTACAAAATCAATTCACTGTCCGGGTCGCACGTTTCCGGTGGAAACACGATATGTGCCGAGACCAACAGCTATGCCGCTGGAACAATTCACGGCTCAGATGGTGACTAGGGCATTAGCTGAACAGGAGGGAGACGTGCTTGTTTTCCTTCCAGGGGCTAGAGAGATACATCGTACAGAGCGGGAGTTATCAAATGGATCTCTTCCTGGACATGTGAAAGTTCATTCTCTGTATGGCAGTATGCCGGTAGAACAACAGGATGAGGCCATACGCCCGGCTACTGAGGGCACGCGCAAGGTGGTGCTCTCCACCTCCATTGCGGAATCCAGCCTCACCCTCGCTGGAGTTAAGATTGTGGTGGATGCGGGGCTGAGCCGTGCATCGGCATTCTCGCCGCGTACGGGCATGAGCCGGCTTGTCACCCTGCCGGTGTCCAAGGCGTCAGCCGATCAACGGCGGGGGCGTGCAGGGCGAATTGCCCCAGGAGTGTGTTACCGGCTATGGAGCGAAGAGGTTCACGGGGGACTGCCTGAGGCAGCTCGCCCGGAGATCACTTCCGCGGATCTTGCGCCGCTGGCGCTGGAGCTTGCCGTCTGGGGTGTCCAGTCCCCAGCAGAGCTGCAATGGCTGGACACCCCGCCTGACGCCGCCTACGGCCAGGCACAGGCTCTGCTGCGCCAGCTGGGCGGCCTGGACGACACAGGCCGCATCACGCCCTTCGGGCGGCGGATGAACACGCTTGGCGTGCATCCGCGACTGGCCAGCATGCTGCTCCGCGCAGCGGAGCTTGGGCTGGCCAGCTACGCCAGCATGCTGGCGGCACTGCTGCAGGAGCCTGCGGGCCTCCGCAGCAGTGGCAGTGCAGGCGCGGGCACGGACCTCCGCCCGCGCGTAGAGGCGCTGCTGACCGCTGACAGCAGCAATATGCCGCAAGCGGCAGCAGCTGTCGCAGACGGCGCGGCCGTGCGGCGCATGCTCCAGGAGAGCCGCCAGCTGCGCTCGGCGCTCGGCCCGGCGGCCGATCCGGTGCAGCCGGATGAGGATAGCTGCGGATTGCTGCTGTCCTTCGCCTATCCGGACCGGATCGGGCAACGCCGGGAGGACGGCCGCTATCTGCTGAGCAGCGGCCGCGGCGTACGGCTCGCAGCGACAGAATCGCTGAGCCGTTCAGCGTATCTGGTCGCAGCCGAGGCAGACGACCAGGGCGCAGATGCACGTATCCTGCTGGCTGCGCCGTTGCAGGAGCAGACCTTGTTGCAGGCAGGTCAGCACTTGCTGCACGATGAAGTGCAAGTGGCTTGGGATTCCAATACTCGCAGCGTGCGCGCACATAAGAGACTTCGTATTGGAGCCCTTGTGATTAAAGAGAGCAGTATTGCACAGCCGCCTGAAGATCAGGTGCTGGAAGCACTATTAACCGGAATACGAATGGAAGGGCTGGATTGTCTGCCCTGGACAAAAACATCCAGACAACTTGCGGACAGGCTACGGTTCCTGCATCTCCATCTACCTGAGTGGCCTGACCTGATTGAAGATGATCTGACCGAAGAGCTGGCAGAACATCTCACCCCTTATCTGACAGGCATGCGATCGGCAGCCGACCTGAAAAGATTGTCGATGCAGGATGTATTACTGGGTGGATTGAGCTGGACGCAACGACAACAACTGGACGATGAAGCGCCGACGCATATACAGGTGCCCAGTGGCTCACGTATTCCTGTGGACTACAGTCGTCCAGAGGACCCGGCGCTGGCAGTAAGATTACAGGAGATGTTTGGACAACAGGAGACACCGCGTATAGCGGGTGGGCGAGTCCCGTTGACCATCCACTTGTTATCGCCAGCTCAGCGACCTGTACAGGTTACACGAGACTTGGCCAATTTCTGGCGAGAGACGTACTTTGACGTCAAAAAAGATCTGAAAGGTCGTTATCCGAAGCATTACTGGCCGGATAATCCACTTGAAGCGGTCGCCACAAATCGGGCTAAACCACGGGGGAAATAGATGAATTATTTCGTTTTTCAAATATCAACGATTTGGTTCCCAAAGGGCGCGTTATCAGGGTTAGACATTGTTGAACAACAGTCAGTTTTGTAGCTGATCGAATCATTCTCTGTCTTAAAGAATCACCCTTGAACCAGGACGTGTCTCCAAACTCGCTAACGTGCATCTTCTACTATCTTTTCGCTCCATGTTACGTCACTTTGCCTTTTCGTCCCGTGCTGCGTCACTTTCCCTTGAGGTGCCCCGGCACGCATGCCGAAAAATTCCGGCATGGAACGAGAATTCGGCAAAGTCTTCTTCCTTCGAGTGTGAAGGCACACCCCAGAGCGTATCTTCAAACCTGCCGAAGCCGAAGCCGAAGCGTAACTGGACGTGTGCCTAGAGCTGAAGATGGAGCAGAACCATGGAGCGGAGTGCTAACGAACCTGTGACATCTTATTCAGCGATTTGAAGCGCCCGTAGTAATCTAAGGAATCTGAAACACGCTATATTTGAATAACCAGCCGTTTACAACGGGTTTGTCAGGTAATTTTGGTAAATAACGTGTCTCATGTTCCTTACAAACTTAAATGAAGACCCGAAGGCTAAATAAGACGTCCTCGGTTCCTTAGAAAATTGTCTGGACAATTCGCCAGGATCATCCAGCCTGTACTTTAAGATGATCTGGACGCCGACGTCCTTCCGCGTAAGAGTATGCCTGACAACGTATCACATGCCTGAGTTTGAAGGCGCAACCTGATGAGGAATAAAAAGGAATGAACCTCAGCAATTATTTACTATCAACACATAGTATATTGACTTGCAAACGTTTGAAAGAAACGAAGGCGGGTAATAACATAACGAACCACTCAATCAGATGAGGAGGGATTCATTATGCAAAAGAAAATCGTAGGTGTGTTTAATACAGAACGTGAAGCATCGCAGGCTATCGAGGGTCTGAAAGCACAAGGATTCACTTCAGACGAAATCTCCGTTGTTACACAAGATCGGGATGAATTGAAGGCAATTCGGGAAGAGACAGGTACCAAAGCCCCTGAGGGTGTGGCTGCTGGTGCAGCAACAGGTGGTGTACTTGGTGGCGTGGCTGGTCTGCTTGCAGGTATCGGTGCACTGGCCATACCCGGCATAGGACCGATTCTGGCCGCAGGCCCTATCGCAGCAGCGTTTACCGGTGCAGCCGTGGGTGCAGGAGCTGGCGGATTGGTGGGTGGTCTGGTAGGTCTCGGTATTCCGGAAGAGGACGCTAAACAGTATGAGGAGTATGTACAGAATGGCAAAATTCTGTTACTCGTAGATTCCACCGATCGGGACACCGATGTTTACGATGTGTTTAGCAGCAACAGCCAACTTAATCGGGACAGAACGCAAGTTCATGGTGCAGATGTACCTGCTGAACGTCCGGATCTGGATATGGAAGAACGCAGATTGGAAGCCCAAAACAAGGCAGCGCGATTCGGTAACAATACATTCCTGTAATCTTGCCGCATTGAGTTGATATGAAATAAAACCCAATGACTTATTATCTGCAAAACGGAATGACATATATGATCCACAAGATGGTCATTAGCCGGTTTCCTTAAGGGAAGCCGGCTTTTGTCCCTGTGTTGCATGTCTGCATCAATAATGGCGATGGTGTTTTTACCCCGTCAAGCAGGGAATAACAATACATATAACAGTACAGCCAAAGCGAGTCCAATCACCAGTAGCATCAATGTGAGAAATCGAATTAATCCGGTCGATGCCTGAAACGTCTGCTCATTAATTTGTGTACGCTTCCGATGATAGGCTGCTGCCGAATACACAATGATGGATATGCCGCCAATCAGAGATGTGATACCGGTAATAATCGCCGCAATATGTGCAAGCCGATCATACGCCGACGAATTGAAACCAAATCCGGCAGCAAGAAAGCCGATGCCCGCCATGGCAATACCGGTGCGTACCCAGGCCAGAAAAGTTCGCTCGTTGGCCAGATGTTGTTGGACATACTTGGAATCGATAGTGGTTACGTCTTTGTCTGTGAAAGAAATGTGAATCAACCCCGTTCATTAGATATACGGCTTCATTGTACTTTGTTTTTATCGTAAAACCAAGAAAGGATGGCTGAATGTATGCCTCGCAAAGAACGAATTACAGAAATAGAGAGCTTAAGGGGAATTGCCTTTGGAGCGGTGGTTCTCCAGCATTCCATCGCACATTACTCTTTAGTCCCGGAGACGAGACTGGAGGATGGTGTGTTACTGGCGATACTGCTGATGCTCTCCAAATTTGCAGTTCCTTTATTCATATTCATAACAGGTATGGTGCTGTTTTATAACACGGGAGACAAGCTACATTATGGCCAGTTCATGAGAAAAAGAGTAAACGACGTCATCGTGCCTTATCTGATCTGGTCACTCATTTATTTTACACTTGCACCGCGGGGCTGGACCGGATTTGGATGGAATGACATCCCGGACCTAGGCCTGAAGTTGATTACTGGCAAAACGACTTCACACTTTTGGTACATTATTATGTTGATCCAGTTTTATCTGTTATTTCCGCTCTTCTTGCGTGCAATTCGTTATGTATATAACCGATATGAGGCCAAGGGGCGTATGATCGCATTATTGATTTCTGGTGTGGTGTATCTTTTACTTGCGGATCAATTAAGAAACATCGCCAAGTTCATGGAATGGCTGAATATCCCGGTGCTGACAGAAGCTTTTACAACGTATGCAGACCGCAATTTCCTCTATTTCTTTATTTATTTTGTGCTTGGTGCAGCAGCGGGGTTATCCGTCCAGCATTGGAATGAATGGATTCATCGATTGCGCTGGATGTACTGGACAGTGTTTATTGTTCTGGGTCTGCGGTTTACTTATTTATTAATGCTGGAGTTTCAGAAGCCGGAGGGAATCAAAATTACGTTCTATACGGTCAGCCTGATCCGCCCGGATATGGCACTCTTTCTGATAGCCTCTATTATGGTCATGTACCAGCTGGCCGGAAAACTTCATAACCTCAGGGCTACACGACTGCTGGGATGGATTGGTGGTGTATCGTATGGCGGTTATCTGATGCATATGTTGATGCTGCGGTACAGCTATATTCCGGATGAGTTATTTTATGTTGCTATGGGCTTGAACCCTGTCGTTCGGATGATCATTACCTGGTTGGTCGCTCTTACATTATCCTGTGTGCTGACGTGGCTCATCTCGCGTATAAGTTGGGGGAAATGGATTGTGGGAGCTGTGCCGAAATCTGTCCATACCAAATGAATCCATCAACATATGAAAAATTCATAATAGATCACTACAGCCGCACAGAAGTGTACGGGAGTACGAGAGTATACGAACACAAGATACAGGAGCACAGGTAGTACAGCTTTTACAGCTTGTGCACAGTCTTTCTTATTATTAAAATTCGATCTCACGACTCCCTGAGCCCTGAAATAAACAACTTTTGAATCAATTTCATAACTCACTAAAAATGGATTTCTGTAACTGGATATAGACAAATTGAACCGTTTCGATCTATATCCAGCCTTGATTGAAGCAGCTAAAGGTATTATGAAATTGATTCTTTTGAATAAAAATTAAAATTTCATTACATGAAAAATTCACAACAGAAAACCTTTTTCCGTGCTTCCCCCAGGCTAACGCGTATTCACACGATTTCTTTCTCACCCTCTTTGAAGATGGATAAAAGGCAGACCAAGCGGAGAAAGATGGCAGAACCCGAACATAAGTTTTATAATACTAGATATATAGGTTCTGACAGGAGGGGAATGAACGTGGCTTTTATGATTGCACAGCGGGCATTTATCAAGCTGTATCTAATTACGATGGTTGAACAGCACAGGGGGTATGGTTACGAGATGCTGGAGGCGATGAAGCAGGAATTCAAAGACTACGGTTATGTTCCACCCCAGAGCGAGGTATATCGGGCACTGCATGAATTGGTACAGCAGGGGGTATTTTATCGCACGAAGAAGCTGAAAGGTAATGATCCTAAGGTCGATTTTCAGGAAATCGTTTTATATCATTTCACGGATGATGGTGCGGAAAAAGCTGAGTTATACAAGAAACAGGTCAAAACGGATTTGGATCGTTGTCTCGGCATGTTACACAAGGCAGAAGAGGACAATTACGGTACGAAAGGAAGATGAGCATGAACAGACAGTTACAGTGGGGTGTACTCGGTACGTCAACCATTGCCAAAAATGCAGTCATTCCGGCAATCCAGCAGTCCGAACGTGGTGAGGTGTTGGCGATTGCCAGCCGCAGCAAAGAAAAGGCGGAAACCCTTGCCGAAGAACTCGGCATTGCCAGATCATATGGCAGTTATGAAGAGCTCATCGCTGATCCAGATATCGAAGCCGTCTATATTCCTTTGCCTAACCATATGCACAAAGAATGGACCATCAAAGCGGCACAGGCTGGCAAACACGTGTTGTGTGAGAAACCAGCTGCCCTGAATGCAGATGAATCAGCAGAAATGATTGAGGCGTGTGAGCAGCATGGCGTTCTTTTTGCAGAAGCGATTATGTATCGATATCATCCCAAGCATAGACGTGTGCAAGAGATTATAGCTAGTGGGGAGATTGGTATCGTCAGAGCCATCCATGGTAACTTTACGTGTAATACCGCTGATGACAAGGAAAATGTAAGGTTCAAAAGAGAGATGGGCGGCGGATCATTATTCGATCTTGGCGTGTATCCGATCTCGGCAGCACGGATGTATCTGGGACAGGAACCGGAAGCGGTGACCGTACACGCTCTATTCTCGGACGAGCATGATGGCGTGGATATGATGGCGTCGGGACTGGTAGAATTTCCGAATTCGGTTGCTTTAACTTTTGACTGTGGCATGTGGGCTTCAGGACGAGCGGAGATGGAGATTCTCGGGACGGAAGGGCGGATTGAACTGCCAAAGGTGTTTGGCTGGGAGAACAGTGATATTCCACCTCAGATTATTGTGCACACCGATTCGGTTAGCCGTGAGGAGCGTGTGTCGGTGTCGAATTCCTATGTGCTTCAGGTGGAGACGTTTGCAACGGCTGTGCTTGATGGAGCTGCCCTACCTTTCAGTCCGGAAAATACCATTCAAAACATGCGCGTGATTGATGCGTGCCTGGAATCGGCTCGAACTCGTCAACGTGTGCAACTGATCGATTAGATAGGTCAAGTCAGTTTAAACATACTAGTAAATACAGACTCCATCTTCAGGGATGAGAGTCTTTTTTTCTGTCTTAAAATGTTACAATTATAATATTTTACAATTTAATCGTCTGAATTTTATATTTCTACCAAATTGATGTGATATAAATAGTCATGAGATGACTCGTTTACTATAATCTAGCAGAAGGCACAACTAGAAAAGTTACAGCTTGCAGGATGCATATCGTGACAACGTTCATCTACTTTGAAGGATCGGGAGGCCGGATTGATGAAAAAGTTGATATCCACCGCATTACTGGCATTGTTGTTAACGTTTGTTTTCCTCACAGGTTCACAGTTCACTCCAGTCGGACAGCAGAAGGCATCTGCTGCAACATGTACCATCATCAATACGTTTACGGGTGTAGCAAATTATTTGAGTGCAAACGGAACGTTGCCATGTAACTTTATTACCAAATCACAAGCAACAGGACTCGGCTGGGTAGCTTCACAAGGAAACTTGGCAGTAGTGGCTCCTGGGAAAAGTATCGGCGGAGACGTATTTGGCAATCGGGAGGGGCTTCTGCCTTCAGCAAGTGGACGTACATGGCGCGAAGCGGATATTAACTATACTTCCGGCTTCCGTAATTCGGATCGGATTGTGTACTCCAATGATGGACTCATCTACAAAACGACAGATCACTATGCATCATTTACACGCATGAAGTAGAGGAAGGAGCAGCCATGAACACCGTGATTCTGGATGGAGAAGATTTTGCTAGTAGCGCTGAACTTCATCAGCAATTAAAGGATAAGTTGAAGCTGCCGGATTTTTATGGGGGTAATCTCGACGCTCTATGGGATTGCCTGACGGGTACGGTTGAACTTCCACTAGAGTTAAGATGGACCAACTACCGAATCAGCGAAGAACGACTGGGGAATGAAGCAGGCCGGGTACGTGATTTGATGTTGGAGGTACAGGCTGAACAGGCTGGATTTCAATTGCGTGTTGAGAAGTAGGCAGCAAATAAAGGCAGTTCAAATATAATCCGTCCAGCCGAGCAGACCACATGTGGTCTGTTTTTTTGTGTTATAGGAGGTTGTTCGAAAAGGTTGTTCAAAAAGTCTTTGTGTTGATTACGAATCATCTGAAAGTAGAGCGAGATTTTACTTTACTTACTAATCGTTAAAATTATTTTCACGAAGGTATTGATTTCTGCATAACTTACGTTAAAATAAAATTAACATGAAAAATATTTTAACGTTAGGGAGTGGAAGTTCATGAATGATAGCACAGCCGTAGGCAAGCAAGGTATAGGGGAATTAATACGAATCAAGCCTTATATGCAGTTTATGCTTAGTAAAGTTGTATCCCGATTTGGTGATTCCATTGATTCGATTGCCTACAGTTGGATGGTGTACATTTTGACCGGTTCAAAAGTGCTGATGGGTACATTGCTGGCGGTAAATTTCTTGCCCAGTATCTTTCTGGGTCTGTTTGCCGGGGCTTTGGTAGATCGCATGTCTCTCAAAAAAGTGATTGTGATCACCAATACCGGCCGGGGGTTGTTCGTGGGTATTACAGCGCTGCTGTTTGGACTGGGGCAACTCGAAGTCTGGCATCTGTTTGTCATCACGATTCTGAATTCTTTGCTGGAATGCTTCACTACTCCTGCGGAAGTGTCCAGTGTTCCCCGATTGCTTCCCCAATCGATGCTGCTTTCGGGGAATGCCATGTCCTCTTCCGCAACCCGAGTGGCCGAACTCGCAGGACTTGCAGTAGCTGGTACTCTTATTGCTTCAATAGGAATTGCCTGGACGATCCTGATTGATGCGGGGTTGTTTGCGCTTAGTGCTTTAATAATGAGTCGAGTTGGCTACCCTGAAGATTCAAAATCTGCTAACAATGAAGATAAGACATCATCTGATATGAATTCTGTTCCATCCGAAAAACGTAGTATATTCTCCGAAATGGCGGAAGCTTTTTATTTTCTCCGTAAACATGCCTTATTATTAATTGTCTCCATCTTGTTTGCCTTCGTTAATTTCTGCCTGATGCCGTTCAATGTGCTCCGTACACCCTATGTGATTGAAACGTTGCATGCTGGCGCCGGGGGATTAAGTCTGCTCAGTGGACTGATGGTAGGAGGCATGGTGCTTGGTGGGGTGTGGATGACGCAAAGGGGTGCCAATTATCGTAAAAGTGTTCTGGTCATCAGTGGTGTTGTTATGTTGGGTCTCAGTTATGCCATGACGGCACTCCCGGCTTATATGACGTCCTTCCAACTGCCTGTTGCAGCAGTCTTTTGTCTTCTGATGGGATTGGGTATTCCACTGGCTACGACCCCGCTGGCGACGTATCTGATGGAAGTTACCCCTTCCGAAATGCTGGGCAGAGTGTATGCTCTACAGAGTATGCTCGTCGTGAGTGTCGCCCCCCTTGGAAGCCTGGCTTCGGGAGCACTTGCAGATTGGATGAGCATGCCTGTTCTGTTTATCGTCTTCGGTATTATGCTTGCCATGTCCGCAGGTATGCTGTTATTTAGCAAAAGTTTTCGAAGTGCTCTGTGAAGTATATTCAGAAGCAATCATTTGCTGATTTTCTGTATCCATTCATTTCCGGCTCGTTTTGACCGAAGCCCAGACGGAGCGGTATAATAGAGACATTGATGGACAACAGGTACCCCGGAAATGAGGATACAGGAATGGAGCACAAGGTTCTTTCAACCATTGAAGAAATTAAAATCTACTCCGATCCGTATCGGATACAGATTATGAATATGTTTAACAAGCAGGGCAGACCATCCACTGTCAAAGAGATCGCCGACCAGATGGGTGAGGTGCCAGCCAAAGTTCACTATCATGTAAAAAAGCTGGAGAAAATTGGTCTACTGACGATCGTTTCCACGCGTGAGATTAATGGGATTATCGCAAAATACTACGAACCATTCACCGGAGAGATCCATCTCCGTCATGAAGATGAAGACAATGAAAATTCACCACTGAAACAGGTGTTTCGGTCTGAAACCCTCAAATTATTAAATGAGATGTTCGAACAGAGTCGTCAGCGGTTCATGCATCAGGCGGAAAACGAAGATCGGATGTTTCTCTCGGACATGACGCTGTATGCAACCCGTGAGGAAGTAGAGCAGTTGTATAAAAACATCATAAAACTCTGTGAACCCTATACAACGAAGGAGAATCAACAAGGGGAACATGAGGTGTTTCAGTTATTTTCTGCCCTTTCTAAACCTATAATGCAGACACCTGTTTCCAAGACAGCAGATGCAAAAGAGAAAAAAAAAGCTGCGTCAGGTAAGGCCAAATCAACTGGGAAATCATCTGGATCTGTTTCGAAACGGCAGGAATCTGCATCATCTGGTAATGAGTCGGAAGAATAAGCGGACGGAAAGTGTTCAGTGATTTTGTTGGAAGTAAGTAACGGCAACACGTGTGTGACTACATTGGAGAAAACTAGAAAAAGCCGCCATTGGCGGCTTTTTGATGCGTGATGAGGATGGCTACGGGTGGAGCAGCCTATTGAATTCAATTTAATTTTGACGCTTACCGTTTCAGTTCATAACGATGTTACATGTTCTCATCATAGCCCTTCACATCACGTTTGGCTGCGGTTGCGGGGGAGTTGGATGTACCATATTCTTCGACCGCTTCCCAGGCATCTGCGTTGTCGAACTTGCCGGCCCGCTGCTGTCTTCCTTCTCCCGCACCACTTGGAGGCATGGTCATTACTTCCTCTTCAACGGGCCGATCGTTGCTTATCTCCCGGTTAGGCGTGTCATCAATACAGTAAGCGGTATAAGGGATAGCCTCAAGTCGTTCGAAGGGGATATCTTCTCCGCACGTTACACAGGTTCCATATGTACCTTGCTCCATACGTTCCAATGCGTCGTTCACTTGATTGAATTCGTCTGTTAATGTATCGTCAATTGCCAGATCACGGCTACGTTCAAATGTTTCTGTACCGGCATCTGCCGGATGATTATCATAGGAGGACAGCTCACCGGTTGAATCTTTCAGCGACTCGACTGGAGCACCGTCTTCCATGCTGGATTCAAAATGACGCTGCAAGTTTTCACGTTGCTCCAAAAGGGCGTTTTTCAGTTCTTGGCGTTGATCTTTAGTTAATGTACTCATAAGGACATGCTCCTTTCCCGTTGTGGGGTGTAGTGAGTCTTTACCCGAATTGGATGAAAAGCAATCATTTCGTAAGGAATAGGGCTGTATCATTTTATATCTGACGGATTATGTGTTATAAAAAATAGAGAGAGAAAATGCCGTATGTTCTTTACAGGAAATAGAACCACGGCTTGGCTTATAATGGAGGTTGTCAATATGGATGAACATATGAAACGAAGATTGGATAAACAGAGACAATTGTTCAAACAATTGGGTGTGCAGCTAGATGCGTTATCGATTCATGAAAAACAATTTAATTATAAACTTCGTGGTTATGATCCGGATGAGGTAGATGCTTATCTTGATCTGGTCATCAAAGATTACGAACGTTTCTATGCCAATATTGCAGATCTGATGGACAAATGGCAAGAACAGCAGTTAACGATCCGTGATCTCAAGTCGTCCGCGAAACCGGTGGAAGATCCGACCAAGATTGATCGCAAACAGCTGGATGATATTGTGAAACAACTGGAATACAGTGTGCGACAGCTCAAGATCAGAGCACGTCCTGAAAAGGATCTGTTTTCTGAATAAAAGAAGGATCTGTTCTCTGAATAAGGTCAGCATGTCTTGGATTATATCAAATAAAGGTGGTTAATCATGAGTACTCATTTTTCGGTCAGTGTGCATTGTTTGTTGTTATTGTCACTCAGCGCGCCTGAACGAATCACGTCTGCACATATTGCAGGTAGCGTGAATACCAACCCTGTCGTCGTCAGACGTATTCTGGGCGGGCTGAAAAAGGCAGGATTGGTGAACTCCTCTCCTGGAACAAGAGGCTTCTACTTAGCGAAGCCATCAAGTGAAATCACATTAGCCATGATCTATCAGGCTGCCAAGGACGAAGGCCCATTGTTCCCGATTCACGGCAATTGTAACCCGGATTGTGAAGTGGGCTTGCATATTGACAGCTTGCTGACCAATCTGTATCAGGTTGCCGAGGAGAAGGTAGAGCAGTTCTTTGCATCCATTACACTCGAAGATATGGAACGTTCCAGTTCCCAGATGCAAGCTGTTCCATCACAGACAGAATAGATTGCAATAAAGACTTAAAGTGCATGTTCAAAAAGGGTGGTTTTCAGTACCGAGAAGATGGGATGAAGCTAGAAATGGAGTAGCGGAGCGTAGGAAACTACGTGAGCAACTACAATGTTTCCGTAGGAAACAACCTTCGTAAGCATATGCTTATTTCGGCTGAATTCCATATTCGATGCTGCGATGCGATTAGGCATCCTTCGTAATCAAAAGCGAACTTTTTGAACGACCTCTTAAAGGAAAGGTGGGTTGTTATATGAAAATTGTAGTAATCTCTGACACGCATTGTTCACGTAAATCACAGAAATTACCGGCTAGGCTCCTTGAGGTACTGTCCAGTGCCGATCTCATTCTTCATGCTGGTGACTGGTCGGATTGGAGCGTATACCCATTGCTTAGTGAGTATGCACCAGTTGAAGGTGTAGCTGGTAATACGGACCCGTCCGAAATCGCTGAAAAACTGGGATATTCCCGTATTGTTGAGGTGGAAGGAATTCGTCTGGGGCTTGTGCACGGTCATCTGGGATCAAAGGGTACGGAGCAGAATGCAATTCATACCTTTGCAGGCCAGCATGTGGATGCTGTGATCTACGGACACTCACATATCCCGGTGATGCATACCGTGGACAACACACTGGTATTTAATCCGGGGTCGCCTACGGATCGGCGTTTTCAGAAGCAATACTCATTTGGCATCATGACTATAGATCAGGGGAAAATACAGGCTGAACACGTGTTCTTTGATCGGGATTAGAGAGATATGCGCTGGTTGCAAGTCGGAAGAGTACAAGTACCAGAATACCCAGCTTCTGAAGTCGCGACTGGATAACTGATAGGGAACCTTTTCATCAAACATCCTATATATAATTATTGTACAAGGCATCTTTGAACAGAATTGAAATCTGTTCCAAGGATGTCTTTTTTGATTTTTGATCACATCATTCTCTTGGAAGTTATCTCTGAATGGGGAATGTGCTCTGTTCGTTATCTGTCATTCATCTGTTGGCGTTTTCCCCTATGGTCACGTTCAGTGTGGTGATACAATGCCTTTACGACATGAATTGAATACGTTTACATAAGGAGATGGAACATAGATGAAATTGTCTGTATTCACCGTAGCTACCCCAGATTTGAATGCAGAAGAGTTGGCATCAGCTGCAGCAGCAGCCGGGATCGATGGAATCGAGTGGCGTTTTCGCGGAATTCCTGAGTATGCGATATCCGAGGAACCTTCTTACTGGAGAAATAATCGATGCTCGGTAGATCCGAGTCGCTGGGAGGAACAGATTCCTGTTTTCCGTGAAGCGGCGGTAAGCCAAGGTAGAAGATCCATTGCACTCGTACCGTATCTGAATTGTGGTGATCTGTCTGCTACAGAGCAGGCGTTTCAGGCTGCAGCAGGGTTAGGAGCTTCGATGATGCGTGTTGGTGTTCCCGGATATGATCGCAAGACCAGTTATCCTGAGTTGTATCGTAAAGCCGTTCATTATCTGAGTGAAGTACAGGATCTAGCCAAACAGTACAAGATCAAGGCCCTTGTAGAGACGCATCATCAGACGATTGCACCGACAGCTTCGCTGGCCTATCGACTGGTGCAATCGCTGGACCCGCAGCATGTTGGTGTATTGTACGATCCGGGCAATATGGTGCATGAAGGATATGAGAATCATCGGATGGGACTTGAGTTGTTAGGCCCTTATCTGGCTCATGTACATGTAAAAAATGCCGGGTGGTTTGAAGCAGAAGGGAAAGATTCGCAAAAGGCTAATGTGACTGAGAAGAGCAGCGGAGTGACTCTGAATACAGCTTGGAAATGTCACTGGACGCCGCTGACTGAAGGCATGGTCGATTGGGTACAGATGGTGCGGGATCTTCGTGCCGTCGGGTATGACGGATTTTACGGAATAGAGGACTTTAGTGGTGCCTTGGAATCCAAGGCGATGTTACAGCATTTTGCAGACGTTTTCGCCGAAATTGAGCGTCGTGTGGACGAGGAGGAGCAGTCATGAGTATCGTACGAGTAGCAGTTATTGGTATAGGAAACATGGGAGCAGCACATGCCAGAACGTTGGTGGCTGGAGAAGTACCCGGTGCAGAGCTGGTCGCCGTATGTGATGTAAGAAGAGAGATGGAGAGCTGGGTATCCAGTCATCTTCCGGCAACGGTAACCTATTGGCAGGATGCTGAGCAGATGATGGCTTCGAGTACGATTGATGCAGTCATTATTGCAACGCCGCATTATGACCATCCAGAACAGGCCATTCAGGCGTTCCAGCATGGCTTGCATGTCATGATTGAGAAGCCAGCCGGTGTATATACGAAACAGGTACGCAAGATGAATGAAGCGGCCGCAGCCAGCGGTAAAGTCTTTTCCATGATGTACAACCAGCGGACCAACCCACTCTACATTAAACTGAGAGACTTGATTGCTTCAGGGGAACTGGGCGAGGTACGCCGTACCAATTGGATTATTACGAACTGGTACCGATCCCAAAGTTACTATGATTCCGGCGGCTGGCGGGCAACTTGGGCAGGGGAAGGTGGCGGTGTACTGATTAACCAGGACCCGCATCAACTGGATCTGTGGCAGTGGACCATCGGCATGATGCCGGTGCGAATGCGTGCTTTCTGTTCGTTTGGCAAGTATCGGAATATTGAAGTGGAAGATGATGTAACGGCTTATGTAGAGTATGAAAATGGAGCAACAGGTGTCTTTGTAACGACTACTGGCGAAGCACCGGGTACCAATCGATTCGAGGTCAACGGAGACCGAGGTAAAATCGTGATCGAAGATGGAAAACTGACGTTCTGGCGACTTCGGGAATCTGAGCCTGAATTCAATCAGCGGTTTACCGGAGGTTTTGGACAGCCAGAATGTTGGAAATGCGAGATTCCGATTACAGGTGTGGAAACGGGGCATCCGGGTCTGATTCGTAACTGGGTTGATGCGATTCGTACAGGCGCACCACTTATTGCTCCCGGTGAGGATGGTATACACGGATTGACGTTATCGAATGCGATGTTGCTGTCCACCTGGACGGATAACTGGGTGGATCTGCCGATCGATGAGGATCTGTTCTATGAGCATTTGCAAGAACGTATTGCTGGATCAACGGCGAAGAAAGACAAGACATTCAGTGGCAGTCAACCTGCTGATCTGAGTCAGACGTTTAAATGAAGACGATTTGTTATATAAGTTGAACTAATCATTTACACGTAACGGAGAGGACAGAAAAAACCTGGAAAAGCGAAGCGTTCGCCTTTATCCCCGGATTTTCCCCTTTGGAAAAGGGAATCAAAAAATCTGGGGATAACAGCGATTGGAAGGGTATTCTGTCATCGTAGTGTCTGTGTGAATAATCTCTAGTTCAGCTTATATAGACGAGTTCATTGTAATCATAATTTTATAATAAGGATGGGATGACATGGCTAAAGACGGGATGTTCTATGCACCAAAAAGTGTTACAAAAGAGGTCGTATGTGGTCCGGGTGAGTTCACGATTGCTGCTGTTGCGCTGGATCATGGACACATCTACGGCATGGTTGGGGGATTGTTGGAGGCTGGAGCTACCCTCAAGTGGGTGTATGATCCGGACCCGGCGAAGGTAGCGGCATTTCAGAAGCAGTTCCCACAGGCTCAAGTTGCTGGATCTGAAGCCGAAGTGCTTGCAGATGATGAGGTGTTATTGGTGGCAAGTGCAGCGATCACTTCAGATCGTGCGCCGCTTGGCATGAGAGTTCTGGCCGCAGGCAAGGATTATTTTACAGACAAAGCCCCGTTCACCACGCTGGAGCAATTAAAGCTTGCACGAGAAGAAGTGAAGCGAACAGGCAAGAAGTACATGGTGTATTACAGTGAACGACTGCATGTAGAAAGTGCGATCTATGCGGGGCAGCTCATTGAACAAGGGGCAATCGGCAAAGTAGTGCAAGTTATGGGTACAGGCCCGCATCGCTTAAATGCAGGAGGAAGACCCGACTGGTTCTTCAAGCATGAGCAGTATGGCGGCATTCTCTGTGATATCGGGAGTCACCAGATCGAACAATTTCTGACGTTTGCCTCATGTACAGACGCGGAGGTAGGGTTCAGTCGTGTGCATAACTTCAATCACCCACAGTTCCCGGATCTGGAAGACTTCGGCGAAGCTTCTCTGATTGGTGACAACGGTGCTTCCGGTTACTTCCGAGTGGACTGGTTCACACCGGATGGTCTTGGCACATGGGGCGATGGGCGTACCGTTATTCTGGGAACGGACGGTTATATCGAGTTGCGGAAGTATATCGACATCGCAAGGGAATCTCAAGGGGATCAGGTGTACTTGGTCAATCATGAAGGGGAGTACCGCTACAATGTAAAAGGCAAGGTCGGGTACCCGTTCTTCGGTCAGCTGATTCGCGATTGTCTGGATCGCACCGAGACAGCCATGACACAAGAACATGCATTCAAAGCGGCAGAACTCTGTCTGATTGCACAGCATAAAGCGATGAGCGAACGTGTGGTGTGGAGTAGCGGAGCGAAGTAAATGTTTTAGGTGAAGGGGAGCAAGGGGAGCAAGGGGAGAAAAGTTTGATCACTGAAAGGTTATCAGCGATTCTTCTATTGTTGAGTGAGGAAAGAGCAGCCCAGGTGTTAAACTGTATCCAACGTGTTAGTTATGGCTAACATATAGGACAGTTCACTCGGGCTGCTTTTTTGAGTACGTTGGTGACTTCGCAGATGGATTATTATGGGTTATATTATATGTAGTTCGGATATTCGTTAAAAAGAGAGGTATTTACGAAGTTCGTAGATACGATGTTATCCGAAATACTCGATAAATCTAAAATAGACAAGATAAAGCATAAAGGAGGTTTTTTAATGAAAGAAGTAATTATAAGGCATGGTGGAGATTACTTGCCAATTGACGATATTGACTTTTCAATAATAGCAAATGATCTTAGGTCTCTCCCATTCTATAGAGATGATTTATTTCTTGGAATGCAGGCAATGAATATTGGTATTATTGACCCTAACATTACTCAATTCGAGTCTGACTTATTAAAAACGTATTTTGAGAAAGAGAGAACACCATCTTATGAAGCAATGACTGTAGGAGCATTCTCTCAAATGTGGATTTTCGCATTATATGAAGTTCTACGTATGTGGCGGGAACGAAAGTATGATTTTTCTAAACTTTTCAAAAACGGTGGGATAGATTTAAAACTAAAATCACTTGCTGATAATGAAGATGATATGAATATAACATCACATGCTCGAAGGAGACAATTGGAGAAATATCGAGATGAACAGTCTTTTAGGGATGAAGTTGAATATTGCTGGGTTCAATTAGAACCAGTATATCGGTTGGTTGAATTATATAGAATGAATATGGCAAAACACGCGGCACCGGGCAAGAGCAATGCTATTCCAATGGCCCCCGGCTATGGGCGAATTAATATGCTTTGTGGCGCATTAGATTATGAGTTGCTTTTAGATAGAGATAGTTATGAATTGCTCAATAGAAGAGATGTTGCAGATAATTTGAGAGAAGCTCTGTTAGTTATTAGAGCTAATAAGAAATAAAGTTCTGTAGATTAATCGAGAAGTCGAATACTTCGGATAACAAAATATTCACGCTGCGGGCCGTTTGGCCCTAGATCATCCAGAAGTTAATACAAAGAAGTGAGTCAGGCTGACAACCCTGCAAGGCTAAGTCTTCGACCCGGCACTTACGTGGTGCCTTAAGCCTTTCGGGTTCGTGAATACAGGAACGTTATCCGAAAGACTTACAATACTACATTTGAGGATAGAGGTGTAAATTATGTTCTTTTTACAGATGTCAGGATTCCCAGGATCAGGAAAGTCGACATTAGCAAGACAGATTAGCCTAGCAACTGGAGCTGTCATTGTCGATCATGACATTTCCAAAACAGCAATTTTAAAATCGTTATCATCACAAGGAAACACGATGGAAGGTAAAGCAATAGGACAACTATCCTATGATGTAGATTGGTCGTTGGTGGATTTTCATTTATCGAATGGACACAGTGTCATTATGGATAGTCCTTGTTTGTACAGAAATTTATTAGAAACCGGACTTGAATTAGCGAGAAAACACAAAAAGAGATATAAGTATGTGGAATGTTATATAGAAGACATTGAAATAATAAGAAATCGATTAAAAAATCGAGAAAGACTTCTGAGTCAAATCGAAGCACCATCATCAGAAGAAGAATTTTATAAGACTATAAAAAACAGTAAAAAACCAGAAGAAGAGAAGTATATAGTAGTAGATTCATCGAAACCAATCTCAGATTACTTTCCAAAAGTACTTGAATATATAAATGAATGAAAATAAAAGTATAGATAATGAAAGTAAATTCAAGGTGGTAAGTCCATTGGATAACAAAGCATTAACGCATCGGGACATCCGTCCCTTGGTCAGCAGAGGTATTGGCAGAGAAGTAGATCCTGCTGACAACCCTGCGAGCCTAAGTCTGACGACCCGTTGCGCTTCGCTCCACTTAAGGCTTTCGGGTTCGTGAATGCAAGAACGTTATGAGAAATTATTGCAAGAAAAATAGAAGATAAATAAAAGTGATTGAAGCAGAAGCATAAATGAAGATTGCAATTATAACGGATATTCATGGTAATTATCCGGCATTGAGTGCCGTATTCTCTGATATTGTTTCCCGCGGAAAAAAAAATATTAATAACGCATTACCATATGAAGAATGGAGAAAGAGAAATAATAGATGAAACACCTTCGGGATTAAAATTAGACGCAAGGTATGAAGGCTCACCTTATAGTCTCGTTTGTTTCGGTCATCATCATCCAATCCATTACTTCAAGACAGATCAAAGAGTTTATTTGAATCCTGGAGCTTTAGGTTGTAATGATCATGCGATTGCAAGATACGCGGTAGTAGAACTGCAAAAAAGAACAGTGAATATTCAACTTATAGGAACCACATATGATAATAAAGCATTTTTGGAGTCTTTTGAGCAGTTAAAAGTTCCAGACAGAGAGTTTATGATAAAAGCTTTTCATGGGAACCAACTTGAGAGAGATTTCAAAGATGGCAGTAACATCTCATAACATAATATTCAAGCAACGGCTCTTTGGAGCCTTGGTCTGCTAGAGGGAGTTCGGAGAGGGATCTCAGCAGACAACCCCTTCGGGGTTCATGAATACAGGAACGTTATATGAAACCGACTAAATAGTGAGGATGATTCTACATGGAAGTACAGTTGAAAAAACTTGATAACCGAGATTTACTTGTGGGTTGGAAGAATGCTTTTGAAAAAAACAATAAACATCGAACTGACGAATATTATGAACGTTGTCTTGAAGAGAATGAGTCGGGGATTTGTGTTACGTTGATTGCTTTAGTGAACCACACTGTAGCTGGTATATGTCATCTGAAATATGAATCTGACTATCCGTATTTTTATAATCATCAGATTCCAGAGGTCAATGCATTAGATGTTTTTCCGGAATTCCGAAAACATGGTATAGCGACAAGATTAGTTGATGAATTAGAGAGTATTGCAAGAATTAAATACAAACGGATAGGAATCGGAGTCGGATTGTTTAAGGATTATGGAATTGCACAAAGGATGTATTACAAGAGGGGATACGTCCCTGATGGGAATGGCGTTATCTATAATGGAAGAGAAGTTCTTCCTGGCGAGATGGTTCGAGTGGATGATGATTTGAACTTATTTTTCATTAAAGAATTTGAACAAGAGAATTTGTAGCCAATTCGATGAAGAGTCGAAATCATATAACACGGCATTCAAGCGTCGTCCGCTGCCGCTCCCTCGGTCCGCTGGAGGCATTTCGGAGAAGCGGAATCAGCGGACAACACCTGCGAGGCTAAGTTTTCGACCCGGCCAGGCGATCACTTCGTTAGATCGCCGTGGCAGCTTAAGCCTCTCGGGTTCGTGAATGCGGGAGACGTTAGCTGAAATAAATGCAAATTCAATATTTTGAGGGAGCTATTACGTGGAGATCAACCAAGAAATAATAAAAATGCTATATCAAATTCAGTGGTTTAGTAAATGTGGAATAAGAGATTATCAAAGTGAAACCGTAATATATACTAATTCTTGGGTTGAAGCGTCTGAACATTATAATTCTCGAGAATGGGAAGAAACAACTTTGAAGGCCAGGAATCAGTTGACTTTGTATTTACATAATAATTTTTCGAAAGAGTATTTACATTGGAATGCCATAGTCAAAGAAGCAAAGATAATTATCAATACGATGTTAAGCGAGCAACTGGTTAGAACTCGAAATGAGTTCCAACTAGAGGATGTATTCAGTGAATGTGTTAGATGGGATATCTTAAATATAATTATGGAATACAGTTATTTAAGTAAGTTGAGAAAAAAATATAATAGATTTTACTCAGAACAAATATTATATATCTATTCTATAGGTCATCCGCCTTGTGGATGGGAAGGGAAATGGCCTTCAGGTAAGTTAGTGATTTTTTAAATATTGTTGAAGGCTTCTCGGGAAGGCAGTGACATCAGCTAACATAATATTCACGCTGCGGAAATTCGTCCTTGGCCCGGCATTCGCCGGACACCTAGCATTCGCTAGGTCGTGAATACAGGAACGTTATACGCAACCCCATAAGAATGTTAAACCATGCAACCAATTAATAACAAATAATAAATATAGGTGAAAGAATACATTTACAACGTAGCAGTTGAAAACCAGGATGAACGGAATATTAGAAGGTGTAACATATAACAATAAATTTCCACATCGTTAGTTATTGGTCATCAAGAGGAATACCAGCGAAGCGGATTCATAATAAAGTGCAAACTAAAGAATATTTCTATTATGCGAAAGAGAGGATCAAATGAATTATCATTTTGGTTTTTCATGGAAGGGTCTGATAATCTTTTTATTGCCAATGATACCAAATATATTTTATTTTTTAATTCCTGCGTCAGATATATCAGGAAACCATGCAAATAGCCATTTGATTTTAGATGTATTGGAGCACGGAAGTCAGGCGATATTTTTCTTTCTTCTGATATTTGTTGTAAGAAAACAAGCATCTGAAATGCGATGTCCGTATATAATTGGTATGGCAATAATGTTGATTTTTTATTATGGGCTATGGATATTGTATTTTACAGGCAACGCAAACTCGATATTTTTTTTGATGATGGCCGTTCTCCCGGTAGTATATTTTATATTAGCTGAGATTTGGCTTCAAAATTATCTGGCTATTATACCAACAGTACTTTTCGGTATTGTGCATGTCATTAATACATATTTGTCTATTGCGAATTAAAGGGAGGACAACAATCCTCTTAAATTTTGATTGTGCGTTCAGCATGTATTCTATATCAAGGATTAAGTCCCGAATGGTGAGGTTAGAAGTAAGCCATAGCTTAAGGCAGGGGTGTCCAACGTGAGCAGGAATCTGAATGAAGCCATCGGCAAATCTCCGGTCTGAGGAACACGAGCCTCTTATAAGGCTAGCGTTCATTGGATGAAGTTACTACACAAACCAAAGTTGATACTGCTGAAGGCGTACGAGAGTAAATGAGGGGATCTTTCCTATGCGGAAACGGATTTGATAGGAGCAAAAGATAAAACACGTAAAGACATATTAAATACATAAAACACACAAGACATATAAGGATGTGGAATCGAAGAAGAAGGGGCAGCGTATAACAATGCATTTTGCTTCGTCGCTGACGTTCCTCGGTCTTCAAGAGGGATTTCGGAGAAGTGGAATCAGGCGACACATCCAACCGGCTAAGTGGCAAAGCCACCCGGACCTCCGGTCCTTAAGCCGTTTGGACGTCAGAAATGCGCAACGTTATCTGACATAAAACTATTACATTTTAGGAGCAAATAATGAATATCACTTTCTCGGCATGGGTTCAATATTATCGAAGAAATAATCAAAACCTCAAATATATTCATTGGGATGACAACTATAAATTAACAACTAATGAAAGAGAAATAATCATTAAGTCAATTCAACAGTTTCAATTAGGAGAAAACTCTGAAGGTAAACATCTAATTAAACGTGCGCAAGAATATGTACATCAGACACAAGATCAGGATTACTATGAAGCGCTTATAGAATTCATTAAAGAAGAACAGAGGCACGCTAGAGATCTAGGCAGATTTATGAAGTTACAGGGAATCCCACTCCTTCGTAGACATTGGGTGGACAATGTATTTAGAAGATTACGTCAATATGCGAGTCTAGAACAATCAGTCATTGTTCTATTAACTGCTGAGATCATTGCTAAGTTGTACTATAAAGCTTTGCAAAAATCTACAAAGTCAGAAGTATTAATAGATTTATGTAATCAGATTTTAAGTGATGAGGAGAAACATGTTCAGTTTCAATCCGAAACACTTCATAAATTTGCTCAAAATAGAAACGTTCTCTTTAACAGAATAGTTTATATCCTTCGTAGAATCCTTTTTGAAGGAACGCTAATTATAGTGTGGTATCAACATAAGCCTGTATTTAAAGCTGGGGGATATAAACTCAAAAGTTATTACTATGAATGCCGTCATGAGTTTAACCTAACAAAGAAGATTATAGCTAATTCACTGTAGAGGTTTACGTCAGATAACATTATATCCAAGCTTTGGATTCTGGCGCTCCCTCGGTCAGCCCGAAGGGAATTGGCAGGGAAGTGGAATCAGGCGGACACATCCGCACGGACTAACCGCATCGCGGTCGCTCCCTAACGTGGCTTAAGTCGGTGGGGCGTCGTGGATACAGTAACGTTATAGGAAATCAGCGTATAAAAATACAAAATAAATTTTTCAAACTCTGAATAGGAGTGAAATCATGCTGGAAGCGGTTATTTTCGATATGGATGGTACACTATTTCAAACAAACAAAATCTTAGAGTTATCGTTAGAAGAAACATTTTCTGTCTTGAGGTCTCGTAACGAATGGTCGAGTGAAACTCCAACTCAAAAATATCGTGAAATTATGGGAGTTCCTCTACCAGTAGTTTGGGAAACGCTACTACCGAACCATTCAAACGAAATCAGACGAATTGTGGACGAGATCTTCCTAGAGAAGCTAATTGCAAATATTAATTATGGCAAAGGTGCGCTTTATCCGCATGTCAAAGAAGTTTTTGATTTTTTAAAACAGGAAGGCTGCTTAATTTTTATTGCAAGTAATGGACTAATCGAATACCTCAATGCTATCGTTAACTGTTACAAGTTAAATAATTGGGTGACAGAAACCTTTAGCATCCAACAAATAGAGACTCAGAATAAGGATGACTTAGTTAGATATATCCTTATGAAATATCACATCAACAACGCTGCTGTAGTTGGTGACAGGATCTCTGATTTCAATGCAGCAAAAAACAATGGATTGAAGGCTTTTGGTTGTCGATTTGACTTTGCCCAAGAATGGGAGCTTAAACAAGCGGATTATATTATTGATGATTTACTTGAATTGAAAAAATATATTTAACATCATGGGAAGTGGAATATTTGTGTAAGTGTTATGGAAGAATACACTGACATCCTATAACATCATATTCAAGTAGCGGCTCCTCACGGAGTTTTGGTCTGCAAGGATTTCGTTCGGCAGACACCCCCTACGGGGTTCATGAATACAGGAACGTTATGTCCCTAAGAGCTTTAAAACATAATGACACTTTTTGGAGGTTAATTGATGGGAGCATGGGGAACTGGAATTTTCGAGAACGATGAAGTATTAGATTGGAAGGCAGATTTACTTGATTCTGATGACATCGAATTAATTGAAGAGACGATTGAAGAAATATTAGAAGAAGATTATATTGAGTCAGATTTAGCTTCCAATGCTTTAGGCGCAATTGAGATCCTTGTAGCATTACAAGGTAATCCTGGGACAGAAATTTTGAATAATCAAAGTAATACAGAGGATCTATATGACTGGATTGATAAACATAAAGGTAAAGGAAAAAAACTCATTTCAAAAGCTAAACGAGCAGTTAAGAAAATTAAGAAAGATTCAGAACTAAAAGAGCTGTGGGAAGAATCAGAAGAATACCCGATCTGGTTAAATACAATAAATGACTTAGAAAATCGATTATAAAGAAATTGATAGCTTTTCGAGAAGAGGGAACTTCACATAACAGAATATTCAAGCTGTGGCTCCGTTGGAGCCGTGGTCTGCTGGAAGGGTTCCGATGAGGCAATTTCGGCAGACAACCCCTTTGGGGTTCATGAATAAAGGAACGTTAGCACAAATCAGTGGAATGCTTAATTAAATTATAAAGATTAGATAAACTATTAGTTAAGGACGGGGATTTCAATGAGTAGCTTGTTACTAACCTCATGTGGTTTTTATACTGATGATATTAAAAATCAATTTCTGGATTTTATTGAGGGAGATATTTCTCAATTAAAAGTCTCAATTATTACAACAGCATCCCCTAGAAAAGAAACTAATAGATATGCACAAAGAGCATTACAAGAGTTTAAGGACATGGGATTTCAGCATATCAATTTTGTAGATATTGAATTTGATGATCCGCAGATTCTCTTACATAAAGATGTTATATATATCAATGGTGGAAATCCATTTACATTATTGTATTACGCTAAGAAAAGTGGTGCTGATGAAATTATCAGAAGACTGGCCGCACAGAATGTAATTATCGTTGGAGTAAGCGCAGGAACGTTATTACTGGGCCCGAATATTAACATTGTCGATTTCTTTACTCCACAGATGAACACAATGAATTTAACGGATTTTAAGGCATTAGGTGTAACCGACAAGCTTATTTTTCCTCATTATGATCGAGAGGACATATTTAAAGATCGTACTAATAAAACAATTGAAGAGAGAATAGTAGAATTTGAATCCAATGAGAACTGTGAAGTGACAAGGCTTAAAGATGAAGAATATATCTCAATCTTAATGAACCAAGTACATTGAAAGTCGTAAATTCATTATATATAGCTCGAAGAAGCTCATATTTTAGGAGGAGTCTATATGATATTAGAAAAAGTTATAAATAGAATTGCAATACAAAGTGAATATAAGGATTTGGTTGATAAGTATATATATCATATACTTAACGAATTCAAAGATAAGATTCATAGCATTTATATGTGTGGCTCGATTCCCAAAGGAACGGCTCAACCTTTTAAGTCAGATGCAGACTTTACTATTGTATGTGCAAATCCCCAAGATATTGATTACGAAAGATTGTCAAGTATCAAAGACAGGCTTTTGGAAGAATATCCATTCGTCACTAAGATGGATACGATCATTTGCTCGATTGATGATGTATTAAGTAGACCGAACGATTGGGGTTTTTGGGTTAAGATCATTTGTGTTTGCATACATGGGGAGGACATTGGTGAAAAAGTACCCCCGATCATAATTTCTCCAGAATTCATTTTAGACTTAAATACAGATACCAAGGAGGAAGTAGATCGTGTACATCGTTCACTTTCTAATGTTAGTGATCACGCAATGAAAACTAGATATATTAAAGGTTACTCTAAGAGATTAATTCGTGCATTATACTCTTTGGTTTTAGAAGATACAGCGGTATGGGAAGATGAAATCATTAAGATGAAGAATGCCATATTAAACTATTGTGAGATTGACTCCGCTTTAGTTGAGTATCTGTATGCTTGTTACTTGGATAGCGATGTATCTGTTGAAGAGTTTCTGGAAATCGCAGATGAAGTATATAGCTATTTTGAGAACGCCTTAAATACAATGGCTGCTTCCAGAAATTCAGTTGGCTAACAGCATATTGACTCTACTGATGACTCTTAGAAGCGAGTGTCTACATCCAGCCCCCTAAGCACGTCGTCAATACAGGTATGTTATCTGAAACCGGCAAGATTGAAAGGAGAAAATATGATACTTGGGTTGTATGAAGCACATTTACCAGTGAGTAACTTACATCAATCAATCGAATTTTATTCTAAATTAGGATTAGAGCTGGCCTGGAGAGATGAGGATACAGCTTTCTTCTGGATTGAAAAAGAAAAGAGTTGGGTCGGTCTATGGCAAGGTGCAGAGTATCTCACTTCTTATCATCCATCATTAAGGCATATAGCATTTCGAGTTAGTTATAAAGATCTTAGAGACAGTGTGAAATGGCTTCAAACTATTGAAATAGAGCCTGTCCCATTCGGAAAAAGAGATTCAATAGATCCATTTGTTAGGCCTAATCAGGGAAATGCTTCGGTCTACTTCAATGATCCAGATGGAAATAGTTTAGAATTAATGTGTTTTGTAAGTGTCCCTGAAAACTTAAAGAATATATCAAATAAATTATCAATCGAAGAATGGGAAGATCTTTTGAAAGATAAAAACTAAAGAATGTATTGGGGTATTTAAAAGAAGTATCAGCATCAGATAACATAGTATTCAAGCTGCGGCTCCTTCGGAGTCTTGGTCTGCCGGATGAAAGCGCTTCATCATATATTCAACTGCGTTGAACGATGAATATAAAAACGTTAAGCGAAATAATTGCTAGTGGAAGGAGATTTAAATGCATATTAGAGGAGTAATTCTTGAGGGGTACTCAAATGCCGGGAAGACTTCAGTATTAAAAGCAATTAAACGATATCAATCACAAGGAGATTCATCAGAACGGAGCGTAGTTATCCTTGGAGAACATTATTCTCAAATTTTGAATAATAAACATGGAGAATATGTGAGTCTAACGAGAGAAGAACACATTGAGTTACTTAAAGAGAGAGTTGAAATGCTAAAGAAACTTAACGATTGGGCAATTCAACTAGGTCCTGCATCTAGAGGATCAAGGGGACTATTTTATGTTCTGGAGAGGTTTCACTTAAATCATCGAGCTGCATTTGCAGATTCGGATTTGGATGAGATAAATAAAATAGAAGAACAGCTTGAGTCTTTAAACGCCAGGTGTATTTTGCTCACAATCTCGCCCGAAGTTGTAGAAGAAAGAATTAAAAGTAGACAACCTGAAGAATGGATCTATAAAACAGAAGAAGAAGTAAGATCGTCGGTAAGTGAATTATTAAAAATCCAAAATGTATTAAGACATCAAGCTCAAATCTCAAGAGTGCCAACAATAGAAATCAATACAGATGGTAAGGATTGGGATGAGTATGTAAGGGTAATCATGGAGGGCAACGACATCGCCTAACCAGATGTTCAAGCATCGTCGCTAGTGCTCCTTAGTCGGGTAGAAGCTATAAGCAGAAGAATTTATTTAGCCAGACGTATCAGGCATACGCCGGTTGTCGTGAAAACAAATTGTTAGACGAAATCAGTTAAAATCAAAATCAATATCAATATGAGGTGTGTAATGGATCGTAAGATTATTCAAACCGCAAAAGAGATAGCAATAAGAATTATTCGCAAAGCAGGTCTAATCTCTAAAGAGAAGTTTGATAACTTTGTTGAACTGAGATCTAAAGATGAATTCGGGGATATGGTTACTGAAGTAGATCATATCTGTGAAGAAATCATTATCAAACAAATACAAGACGCATTTCCAAATCATCAGATACACAGTGAAGAGGCAGGGCTTATCGGAACTAAGCACGATTGGTTATGGTTAATTGATCCTTTAGATGGAACTAATAATTTTGCAATTGGTTTACCTGTTTTTGCGATATCAATTACCTTAATGTATAAAAGAGAGCCTGTTCTTGGAGTGGTCTATGAACCTCTAACAGAACGTTTATTTGTATCTGTTATTGGTGAAGGGACAAGCTGCAATAATCGACAAATACAAATTAAGAGTAACCCGAATATTTTCAAAGGAAATATAGGTTGGATTCAAGGTCACAGAGTACAAAACGACCCACAAGCAGTAAAACTAAGACAACACATTGATATTAGATTTAAACGAATGTTAAGATTATGGGCTCCAACGCTTCAATGGTGTATGTTGGCCAAAGGAGATATTGATGGAATTGTTCTGTACAATTCTGAAGGTGATGACTTGTATTCAGGAATCTTAATGGTTAAGGAAGCAGGGGGGCTTGTTATAGATTTTGAAGGAAATAAGTTTAATGGAATGAAAGAAGAACCTTATTTAATTGCATGTCACCCAGACCACAAAGAAGAACTATTGCAAATTGTAAGAGAAGGATTGAGTTAACGCTAGAAGCAACGGACATCATCTAACATTATATCCACGCTCCGGAGCTTGACAGCTCCTCTGTCCACGAGAAGCGATCGGCAGGGAAGAGAATCAGCGGACACATCCGTACGACTAACCGCATCGCGGCCGCTCCAATTGGTCGAGTTGGTGGGAGGGGCGTGGATACAGTAACGTTATGCGCCATTAAAGGAGATAATTTATGAAAGGTAAGATACTCTTATTAGTTTTTATTACAATAGTGTTTTCATCTTGCCAAAATAGTAGTCAATCGACTACCTTGAACAGCGAAACTAAATCAAAAATGAATTCTGAACTGCCTCCTGATGAAGTGAGTACAGGTAATGGAACAGAACCGAAAGAAATAACTGAAGGTCGATCAGATGCTTCTAACAATGAAGTGTTATCCATGAGCATTGGGAACTATGAATTGAAAGGAGAATTTTATGATGAAATGCTTCGAAATCCTATAGATCATGATTATGAAGTGGAATTTGATGAGGCGCAAAATTCAAAAGAGATTATTACAACAATGGGATGGGGGGCGTTGGAAAGCAAATATACAGAGATTTGGGATAAAGAGTTGAACCAAATATATAAAAAGCTTCGTTCTAAGTTGGATAGAGAACCAAGAGAAGCACTAATCGAATCGCAGAAAGAATGGTTACAATATCACTTAAAGGAAACAAAATTTGTAGAGAAGACATTTATTAATAATGGTTACCTTGGATCAAAAGGATCGGTAAGCTTAGGCACGGTTATACGGGAGAGAATTAGGGAAAGAACAATGCAATTATTTGAATATCAATATTTGTTAGATGGTGAAGTTGAGTTTTTATACCAAAGTAAAAATAGAGTTGGAATCTGGATCAAAGGTTTTAGGTGATGCTTGGAAGAGAGTAACGGGCATAACTGTATTCAAGTCGCGGGAATACCACGCCTTGGTCGCCTGCGAAGTTTCGATAACGTGAATCCAGACGACACATTGATTTTACTTAAGATAGAGCTATCTAAGGGGAATCAAAGTCAGGAATGGACATACGTTAGGCGAAAACGCGAAGTGCATTGAAAAAACAAAAAGGAGTTAGATGCAAACATGGAATTAAAACTTGTCCGAGTAAATCCTGAAGATAAAAGTATACTAATCAATTTATATGAATTGTACGAGTATGACTTCAGTAAATATACAGGTCGAGATATAGATAGAAACGGAAAATTCGAAGTAAACATAAATTATTATTGGGAAGGCGACGAAAGATGGAATCCATTTTTTATAGAAGTAGCAGGTAAACTCGTTGGTTTTATAGTAGTCCTTTTTGAGAATATGGATACTGATCCAGATCCGACGCATGTGATATACGATTTTATGGTTTTACAGAAATACAGAAGATCGGGCATAGGTCGTAAAGCAGCAATAGAAGCATTTAAGATGTACAAAGCGAATTGGAAGATTTCGCAAATGGAGAGCAATCTTCCGGCAAGGACATTTTGGAGAAATGTAATAGAAGATTTTAAAGGAACTAACTACACTGAACACTATGTACAAGATCGAAAAAAATATATACAAGAATTTAGTACAAGAAATTAAAAGCATTTAATGAAAACTAATTCAGTACGGCATCGTCTACCATCATATTTACCTGAGGACCGGCTGGTACCTATCCTAGGTCCGCTCGAGGCATTCCAAGGAAGTGGCTCGGCTACGGGGAGGTTATACGACAGAATCAAAAACAATAGAAAAAGAGGGTCATAAAACCCTCTAAATACTAGAATTCTGCAATTCACTAAATAGTTATGGGGCATCTTTGAAACCTTATATGTAGATACTTCTTTCTAGGATGGATTGGAGTGAGATTTGTGCGTCTTCGTAAAGAAAAACTGTATGTTGAAGTTGATCGGGCAAAGCATCACGAAGTGTTTTAAAGTATTGATCTGTCTCCGCAGAAAGTTGATTGTAGTCCGTATGACATTTCAGAAGCTCAGTATAGAGTAATTCTAAACGTATTCTTATAAGCGGTTCTGTTGATGATTGCTAATATGAAAGATAAGATAGAATTATGGAGGGGTAAAGATGAACATAATCAAGTGTAATATACGAGAACTCATGGCAGAACATCGAATAGATGATATAACAGAATTGATGGCAAAATCGGGCTTAAGTCGGAATTCGATCAATAAGCTCTATAGGGAAACAAATATAGAAACAACAAAGCTGGAAACCTTATTCAAGCTATGCGATACATTTAATTGTAAATTATCTGATTTGATTGAATACGTACCAGAAGAAAAATAAATCGTGAAGGTCAATTCGAGAAGCGATTCCATCCCTATAACATAATATCCAAGCATTGCTCTTTCGGAGCTTGGGGCTGCGGATGGATTTCGAGAAGAGTTTCAGCAAACATCCCCTTCGGGGTTCTTGAATATAGAAACGTTGTCCAATACTCCCAATTCAAACAACAAGCATAGGAGCAATATTATGACAATCATTTTCAAAGAAGTAAAAGACATTGATACACAAGCAATTCAAGAACTGTTTCACTCGGTGGACTGGAAATCAGGAGATTTCCCAGAAGATCTTAGACAAGCAATAAACAACTCGCATACGGTTATTACTGCATGGGATGATACCAAATTAGTTGGCTTAATAAATGCATTGTCTGACGGCGTGATGACAGTATATTTTCATTACATGTTAGTTCACAAAGAATATCAATCATTAGGAATTGGAAAGAGAATGATGGAACAAATGCTTAGCCGATATTCTAATATAAAAACAAAAGTGCTTATATCTTATGATAGTGCAGAAAAATTTTATGGAATATTTGGATTTAAGCCAGAAGAAGGAACTAAAGCCATGTTTATTTCAGATATGGTATAGCATTTTGTGAGTTTATTAAAGAAGTTGGTAGAATCAGATAACAACACGGTAATACGTAGGGGCATCGCCCCCGTTTGAAGTAAAGATTCCGATCAGATTAGAATTGATTATAGATGTAGTTGTTTTTAAGAAGGTCACTATATAAAACTTCAATTCGGATACTCCGATGTATAACATTATATTCATGCTATGGCTTTTAACGGAGCCATAGTCTGCTGGAAGTGTATTCTATGGAAGTGCTTCAGCATACATATTTAAAAACGCTGAACGTCGTGAGTACAGGAACGTTTTGTGAGATTATCGCTAATCTTAAAAGCAAGGAGGAATAACGGTGAGTCGAAGACAAACTTTAGCTAGATTTAGAATCAATTCTTAGATGTTTTCCAAGAGATAATCTTAATGTTGGTTTCGAGTGGTGATTACAGAAATATTATCGTAAAGCTTAGTGAAGGTGTATTTATAAATGATCAAAATCCGATAATTGGAGGTTAATTATGAGAGCATTCACTGTTGAAGCAGTTTTTATCGATCGTGATGGAACGATCGGTGGTTCAGATGAAGTCCTTTACCCGGGGGAATTTGAATTATTTCCATACACTAAAAAATCTCTGGAAAAATTAAAAGCACTTGGAATTAAACTGTACGGATTTACGAATCAGCCCGGTATTTCAAGAGGTGAAGCTACAAAAGAAGTATTTGTAAGAGAAATGATAGAATTTGGCTTTGATAATGTTTTTATATGTCCGCATCAACATACTGAGAGATGTGAATGCCGCAAACCGAACCCAGGAATGTTACTTGACGCTGCTAAGAAAAACAATTTAGATTTAAGTAAATGTATTGTAATTGGGGATCGATGGTCTGATATTTTAGCAGGTCATCATGCTGGATGCAAAAAGATATTAGTTTTGACTGGAGCAGGGAATGAAGCTTTAAATAAATACAGACATAAATGGTCAAACACAGAAGCAGATTTTATTGCAAGTGATTTCGAAGAAGCAGTTAATTATATTATTAGTTTGGAAGGAACGATTGAAGCGGACCTAAGATAGGAACTATCTAAGATAAGATATATTTTAAAAAAAATAAATATAACAGGAGGAATTAGCATGAAATTTATTGTTTCTGCTAGTGTAATCGTTCTCAATGAACATAATGAGATTTTACTCATGAAAGGTCGAAGAGGTTGGGAAATGCCTCAAGGTTGTGTTGAAGAAGGAGAGACTATTAGGCAGGCAGCGGTTCGAGAAGTGAAAGAGGAAACAGGGATTGACATTGAATTAATTAAATTTTGTGGTTTGTATCAGAACATAACGCGTGGCGTATGCAACAATATATTTACTGGAAAACCGATTGGTGGATCTTTAACTACCAGTGATGAAAGTGAAGAAGTGGGCTACTTTACTTTAGAAGAAGCTCAGCAAATGATAACATGGGGAAATTTCTATGACAGAATTCATAATGCATTAGATGAGAAAAGCCATCCATTTTTGATTGAATTTTCAGAATAAGGTCACTCATTATGGTAGACTCCACCTTAAAGCCGCTCATCTCTTGGTTGGTGATGTTCTAGACAAACACCATTCGACCCAAGATAGGGGCGCTTTTTATATGATTGTACCTTCGTAACTCAGGTTTAATTGTCCTAGTTTTCTAATCCAAATACAGATATGAGAGTAGTGTAATATAAGGAGCAGCCGGAGAACAAAGGTTGCTTCTTTTTTTGCTTTTATACTTCGCAAATGGAACATTGTGGGTTATATTGGATATGATTTGGTTCTATAGTAGAGAAATGGAGAGGTGGTCAACTTTGGATGGAAATGTACGCTTTCCGATAGGACACTTTGAGCCAAGTCTTAAATTCTCTAATGAGGACCGAATCCACATCATAGGTCAAATTCCCGGAATTACGAAGTCCTTAAGAGAGATTACACTACATCTCAATGATGATCAACTTTGTACTCCTTATCGTGATGGCGGTTGGACGATCACACAGATTGTGCACCACCTTGCGGACAATGACATGAACGCTTATATCAGATTTAAGAGAGCGTTAACTGAAGAGGAACCAATGGCAAGCTCATATCGAGAGGATTTATGGGCATCATTACATGATTACAGGAATACGACCATCGAAGATTCAATTTTGCTGATGGAGATACTGCACAAGCGATTTCTCACGTTGCTGCATGGTTTACATCCCGATCAGTTTAGACGAACACTCCGAACAGAATTGTTAGGTGCAATTACACTGGATATCGCGATTCAAAGATTTGTATGGCACGGGCAGCATCATATTGCTCAAATTAAATTTTGTATAACATCGCAGAGGTGGTAGGGTTTATACACATCTCAAGTGTGGAGGTAACATATGGGGAATGGAAGGATTCTGGGCATAGCATATAATGTAATTCCAGTGAAAGATTTAGAAGTGTCAGCCGCCTGGTTTGTAAAACATTTTGGATTTAACATTCGCCACCAACGCGAAGGATATTTGAGTTTATTTCGGGGGAATCGCCCAATTTTGGACTTGATCCAAAACGATAATGAAACACGAGCGACATTTGAAGTGCATCAGAAAAAGAGATGGGTCATTACATTTTTCACTGATAATATTGGTTCTTTACATGACTACTTAACATCAGAGAATGTGAAAGTAGGGGCTGTTAGTGATGAGGGACAGTATGGGAAGTTTTTTGTGTTAGAAGATCTGGACGGTAACTTATTTGATGTGTGGGAACACCATGATTGTGAATTGAATTTCTAATGAGGAGCCTTGGTCTGCTGCTATCCTTTACCAAGGATATGTATGTAAACGGATTCAGAAATAGGTGAGTGACTGCATTCGATATATAAAGTCGAATAGTAGTGAATCTAGATTAGGGGGATACGGATATTGATTGAAGATGAAAAAGTATACCCTGATTGCGCAGTTGAAATTAGAATAGTAGACGTTGGCGGTTTAACAAAAACACAGCTTATACAGAAACTGGACCAACACTCTATTTTATTGAATAAATATGGAGAACAGTTGTTAAATGATGAGAGATTTATAGTTTCTAGTAGAAAGCAAAGCTTGCAGACGGTTGAGTTAACCGTCAGACAACTTGGATTTTCGAATGGTGCTACGACTTTTCAGCTCTTTCGAAGAGCAAATGATCTTGGGTTGGAATGTTGTCCGGTTGAGTTAGGTCCTTATCTAAGAATGCAATATTTGGATCAGCCTGAGATATGTTCTACCAATATTTCAGAGGGTAAGAAAGCTCCGTACGGCTCCATTACCATAGCATCTGCAGCCCTTACGGAGGATAATGAATTTCCAAAAGGTTTTTATCTCAGACGAATAAACGACAAGTTATGGTTACGAGGATATCTTGCCGACGATTTGCATATTTGGAGTCCTCATGATCGCTTTATCTTCTGTAGGGCTCAGCTTTCTATTGTATGAAGATCAGAAAGGTATTTTTGAAAACAAAGGAGTGAAGATCAATGGATATCAAAAACAAAAGCGGAGATGTGCTTGGAAAAATTCAAATTGAATCCTTACGCAATGATCATGCGATTGACCGAATCGTCTTTGACTTAAAGCCTGGTGAGGGGAAGGCGATTTACACTGCAGATGTTATAGAAAATCAATTCACGCAACAGACCAATTATGCACCCATTCCATGGGAAGAAGGTCTGGAACTATTGCAACGACACTACTCTCCATGGCAGCCGAAATTTCCGATTGATTCAGATATAGATGCCATTCATGTATTTTATGGATTTGATAATTTAACTCCGCAAGAAATTGATGAAATGATTGAAGAAAGTAACAGGTCAGGCAGAAATGTAGTGATACGCGACTTGAAGCCCAATAAGAGGGTTGTGGGCATCAGCATCACCTATAAAGAATACGGTGGTTATAAACTTAATATTTTCGGGACAACAAAGAGCCGGATCGCATTGCCTGATCATGGTGGTACTACGGTTAAACAAACAGCTATACGCGGCGTTCAAGCATTTTATATTTTCAATAACGAAACTTCCCAATTGATATGGATCGAAGAGGATGTGCATGGGAAGGCGCTGCAATACGAGATCATTGGCAGAAACATGTCAGAAGATCTTGTGATGAAGATTGCGAAGTCAATGAACGGATAAATTTTATATTATAACTGTTCTAAAAGGAGTTTCTATGAATCGGACGATAATGATTAGCGATATTCATGGCTGCATTGATCCATTTAATCAGTTATTGGATGATATCAATTACAATTCGAAATATGATCAACTAATTTTGCTCGGTGACTATGTGGATCGAGGTCCTAACAGTAAAGAAGTGGTCAAAGAGGTTATCAGATTAGTAAAAGAACATCATGCGATCGCATTAAGAGGTAATCACGATCAACGATTTGTTGATTTTATAAATGAGGGAAGTTCATTAATTAAAGCCAAGTTTATTGAACATGGAGGGCTTCAAACACTTCAGAGCTATTGTAATATTGAAGGCGAAATTTCTAATGAAATGTTGGACCAAGCGAGAGAGTCAATAAAAATAGATTACGGTCATCATATTGATTTTTTGAGTGAATTACCTCTATACCATGAGGATGAGACACATATTTACGTTCATGCCGGATTAAACCCTGATTACATAGAATGGTGGAAACAACCAGATCATGATTTTATGTATATCAAAGATAAATTTATTCATCATACGTTTACCAATCTGCACAAAAAGATCGTCTTTGGCCATACAACAACGATAGACATTCATGGATCTGCGGATGTTTGGTTTGGTGAAGACAAGATAGGCATTGATGGTGGATGTGCCTATGGAATGCAACTGAATTGTTTAATTTACCAAAATGGTTCTTACGTAACTTCTGATTCAAAGTTTAATCTGAGTGAGGTGCAACGATGAGTTACAAAGCTATTCTCATAGACCAATTAAATGCCTGTTATCATGACAAGAGCTGGTTTATACCGCTGCATGATATTTTGACAGACCTCAGTGCGGCGGAGGCCGCTTATGTAAATAATGAGGGGGAGCACTCCATCTGGGCGATCGTCAATCATCTTATTTTCTGGAATGAGAAGTGGCTTGAGAGATATATTGCCGAACAGGTCGACGGGCAGCATTCAGTGAATAATGAGGATACATTCGACATAGATACGTCTAACCTGAATGATGTGGAATGGCGCAAGACATTACATAGACTGAAAACCGTCTTTAGTGATTGGAACAGGGCACTCGAAGATAGCGAAGAACATAAATTGACCCGTGAAATCCCTTCCTATTTCAACGCGCCATGGTGGGGAGTTGTATCAAATCTATGTATTCATAATGCCTATCATATTGGCCAGATCATGCTGCTCAAAAAATCAATGAAACACACGTAGTACATGCTGTATTACGTTTATAAAATTATACTTAAGCAAGGAAGATGACTATCATGGAAAAAGGCAAAATTATATTTTTGAACGGTGTAACCAGCTCTGGTAAAACTTCAATTGTAGAGGCGATGCAATCATACGATGATCCGTTTTTCTATGTGGTAGCTAATGATCTTTTTGAAAATACGATCGGTGATAAACACCTTCAGACGAATTACTGGAAGTATCTGAGTGAAGCGATTGTAATGATGTATCATACGGCAAAAGTATTTTCAGACCATGGAAAGCATGTTCTGATCGATGGCATTCTTGTGGAAAGACCAGAGCTCGTGCCGCATTATGAACAAGTCAAACAGATTTTTGAAGGGTATCCACTGGATATCGTTGAGTTATATTGCCCCCTCGACATCTGCCGTCAGAGGAACATTGAACGTGGGGATAGAAGAGAAGAGCAATCGGATGAGCAGCATCAAATCATGGCTTCCGACATTCAGTATAGTTTCTCGGTGGATACGAGTGTACATACACCTGAAGAATGTGCCGAGATGATTATTGGAGCACTGCTCTAAACACAATGCTATGGGAGTTGGTGACCATTCGTTCCGCATACTGGAGGTATTTTCTATATGTTGTTGAGCATAAATTGAACGTGCTGATCGAATGTTGGCAAGAAGGTCTGTATGTGCAAGGTCTAATTCATGATATATCCAAGTTCTTTCCGCAAGAATTTATTCCCTATGCAATTCATTTTTATTCAGAACAGAAGGATGAAGAAACCCATCTAAGATGGAAGAACGCATGGTTACATCACCAGAATCATAATAAACATCATTGGGAGTATTGGATTGTAAACAGAACTACAAAAGAAGCTTTGCCTATGCCAAAAAAATATTTTATAGAAATGGTATGTGACTGGAGATCTTTTTCAAGAAAATGGGGCCGCAGAGTCAAAGATTCCAATTTGGCAGAACGTATGATGAACTCGGAAGATGTTATTCTGCATCCAATGACGAGAGAAGCGCTTATGCAGTACTTATTAGAGAGGTGAATAATGATGATCCAAAATGATATGCGGTTTTTGGAATTAGCCATAGCAGAGCAGGCTGCCGTAAAACGAAAAATGCTGAAAGAATGGAATGTTAGACGGGGAATTATCAATACAGAGTGGGATGAAAAGTTCATATGATATCAGGTGGAATTACAAAAAGTACGCTCATTAATGATTTAATAGGCATAGGTGTTAAGAAGGGCATGACGATAATCGTTCATTCCTCCTTCAAAGCAATAGGTAAGGTTATAGGCGGCCCGGTAAGTGTTATTTTAGCTCTGGAAGAAGCCGTTGGAACCATTGGAACCATTATCATGCCCACTCAAACAGAACATCTTTGTGAACCTTTAGAGCATGACGCGAACCTATCTTCAGAGGAAATTGAGTTCATCAAAGACAATATGCCTATTTATTATCCTGATTTAACCCCAACCTCGTATATGGGCATCATTCCTGAGGTGTTTCGGAAGCAAGATGGTGTGTTACGAAGCTCACTTCCGCACATGTCTTTTGCTGCCTGGGGGAAAGAGGGCAAACGGATAATAGAAGATCACAACTTGCATTATGCATTAAATGAGAAATCTCCGTTAGGAAAAATCTATGATTTGAGTGGATACATTCTGTTACTTGGTGCGCCTACAAATAGTAACACCTCCTTACACCTGGCAGAGTATAAACAGCAGAATACATTTGTTAAGCCAAAAGTCTGGGGAGTAAAAATGCTGGTGAATGGGATTGAACAATGGACTACATACGATGATATTAACAATGAATCGGATGATTTTGAATTGATTTTTAATGAGTTTAAGATCCAGACTAACGCTGTTACCGAAGGAATTGTAGGGAAAGCTGTGAGTTATTTGATACCCCAAAGAGAGATGGTTGATTATGCTTTGGAATGGATGAATCGGAACCGAAGAGAACATATCGAGCAGTGAATCATTTCAAAAAAGATAGAAGGGGGAAATGTAATCATGACTAAAGAGATTGAACATTTGCTTCAAAATTTTGAAGAATGGGCGTTGTTTGTCAAGACGATGAATCATCTTGAAGAGAAGAGCTGGAATTCCAGCATGGAAGAAGGGAAATGGATGATTAAATCCATCGTCAGTCATATCATGTTATGGGACCGATATTTTTACAAGGAAGCGATTGAGAAGATTGCTCTGAAGCAGCCAGTTACGTTAAAACATATGAATTTTGAAGAGTTTAATCGCAAAGCTATTGAATTTGGTAACCGCACAGAGACGTCCGAAATCGTAAATAAGGCTATCACGTACCGCCATAAAATTATGAATGACATTCGAGGGTTAGCGGAGGAACAGCTTCATCAGACGTATTTAGACGCAGAGGGGAACGTATTTTATATTCCCCAGTACCTTAAAGATTTTATATGGCATGACCAGCATCATATGGAACCGTTGAAGAAATATCTTGCCAATCTTGAAGCGTAAAGGATTTAGCATGTAGGAGGCGGCACGGAATGCAGCATGTGGCTTGCTTTGAATATAATACGTATCCCAAACCAGGGAGGGATTGTAGTGAGTACACATACGATTGAATTAACTCAGGAAAATCTGATTGGTTCATTTACCAAAGGGTGTGCATGCTGTCCTTCCACATGATGCCTTTAAGTAACTTGAGGCCTGTTATACGTCGTATTAGTTGAACTCGGGGGTCGATAAAATGAAAGGCAGACCACAGATCGTTTTAGATATCGCAGGGGTTTTGTTAAGTAATATGTCGTTGACGTGCTGGAAAGATATGAGTGAGGAAACCAACCTATCGGCAGAATCTTTGAAAGTACATTTTGCAGGAATCAAACGAAAGCTCTGGACAGGAATGATGAGGGAAGAAGAGTTCTGGCAATCGTTAAAGGAGATGTATCCCGAATTATCAATAAGCCGAGCGAAGGACATCTTATACAATTCAATTGTTCCCTTACCAACCGCTCAATACCTTGAGCGATGGAGTGAGTCCGCCGATATCCATCTGCTCAGCAATCATTGTAAGGAATGGATTGAGCCGAATCTGAGTCGTTTAAGCTCATTTACCAAAAGTGTAACCATCTCTAATCAAGTGGGTTTATGCAAACCCGAGATTGAAATATACCAAAGGGTCGAAACCTTCCTGGCAGCTGGAGAAGAGGTTCTATTTATAGATGATCAAGAGAAGAATTTACATTCTGCTAAGCTACTTGGCTGGACGACTTTACTGGCTGACGAAGAAGGAGATTGGGTTAATGAAATTGAGTCACTGCTAATTTAGAATGAAAAGGATGAACGTGTTATTTAGGCATAGGGAATTAACAAGCCTAACCTTCGAATGAAATCTAATCTCCCTTCTGGAATGCGAACGGGAACAATTATCCTTTAGCTCTGGATGAAGGAAGTATGATTGAAGCAAAAGATTATCTTGCTATTTCGCAATCTAATAATCAAGGAATCGCAGTGCATAACCGCTAAACTCCAAATTGCTTTAGATGATGATCTAAATGCTTGTATATGCCTTTACCCCATTGCTCGGCTGTTAATTTTCCGAAGAAGGGATGGGGGTGGCGGGAGAATTTTTCTGAAGCACCTTGTTGAAAGATATTAATCTGCTGCTTAAGCTTTTCTTTTTCTGCCATAAACTGTCGTTGGTCATCAATAATGATTGTCGGGATCGTAGACATATTATGGGGCAAGGGCTTGTCATTATAAAACATTGGTTTTGCGAACCGTCCTATAAGTCTCCCAAGTAATCCTCTAGGTGGAAAAGCATTTCCTAAGGGGATATCATGAAATGCTGAACAGTGAGCCAGCATCTGAGAGACCTGCATCGTGCCCCATTTAGGGATGGAATTTTCACTAAGTTGATCCATGCGCTCTTTAATTTCAGCAGCATTTATCGTATCAAATATACTTTTCACAAGAACACCTCAGTCCTCTAGGATATAAAATTTGAACTTAAACTATCATCATTCTCTTATTGAAAGGTTTATCCTCTTACTATCAAGAATAATAAGATATGGTAAGTTTAGTCAATGTATTATGGGAAAACCACAATTGAAATCGGAGGATGCGAACTTGGAAAATAAGGAAACGTTTAATCTTGTAACCAATGAATATGAACGATATAGACCCGTCTATCCGAGTGAAATGTTTGATGATATTTTTACATATCTGAATCTTAATAAAGAGGATTCCATTCTTGAGATTGGCTGCGGAACGGGGCAGGCCACTGGCGGATTGGTGAGCAAGGATTATACAAACATCACGTGTATTGAATTAGGCAGCAACTTGGCACAGTTCACCGCAGACAAATTCAAGTCATATCCAACGATTCAAGTAATCAACACTTCCTTTGAGAACTGGAATAACGAAGGAAAGCGATTTCAATTGATTGTGTCTGGAACGGCCTTTCACTTCATTGATCCGGAAGTTAGTTATCGCCGGGCTTGGGAATTGCTAGAGAATACAGGCGGCATTGGACTTTTCTGGACGGTTCATGTACCGGTCTATGACCAGCTACACAATGAAATTCGTTCCCACTACATAGCATTAGCCCTTCATCTGGATGATTCGCACTATCCTTCTCCTGCACAAGTCATTCAGCAGCGCAAAGAAATGACTGAGCAATCCTTCTTGTTCACGGATATTGAGGTTAAGGAGTATAACTGGATACAGACTTGCTCCAGCGAAGAATATGTCGCTTTATTAAATACAAATTCCAAGCATCAACAGCTGGCTGAGGATGTTCGGCGTTCACTTCTGGAGCGAGTCAAAGATTCCATAGATGCTGCAGGTGGAACGATAGAGAAACAACATAAGGTTGCTCTTTTTCTAGGGAAGAAAAAGGTCTAAGAATATATGTTTTTATTAATCTACTGAAGAACAGGAGAGAATATATGAGTGATCCGCGTTCAACATACAGTATCCAAACGGCAGTGTTAAGTTTACAAGAGGAATTAGAGAGGTTAAAGATGCAAGCGGTAATGGGGTGGCCCAAAGAGTTCCGAAATCTAGAATGGTATGGTTTGAAAAATGGAATGCGTGTATTGGAGGTCGGAAGCGGACCGGGTTACATTACAGAGCAACTATTGAACAGTCTGCCAGACAGCGAGCTTACCTCGCTTGAGATTGATCATTCACTGCAAGCACAAGCCAAAGAACGGCTGAAAGATATTCCTTCCACGCGATTACAATTTGTAGAATCTTCCATCTACCAGATGGATCTGCCTGATGATTCTTTTGATTTTGTCGTGGCAAGACTGATCTTCCTTCACTTGAACAATCCTGACGAAGCTGCACAAGAGATATATCGTGTACTGAAGCCTGGCGGTCGCCTTGCCATTATTGATGTAGATGACGGCGTTTTTGGAGCGGTGAATCCTGATGTTCCTGCTTTACATACGGTATTAATGAAAATTTCGGACTATGTGGCACAACACGGGGGTAATCGCTTAATTGGCAGAAGTCTGCCGCGTCTCCTTTCTGGGAACGGATACATCGATGTTGACATTGATTCTGTCCTTCAACATAGTGATCTGTTAGGTATTGAAGGGTTCAAGCAGCAGTTTAATCTTAATCGTTTTGTACATTTTGCTGAAAAAGGCGTGATCAGTTCGGAGGAATTTGCTCAGCTGCAACAAGCTTCTGAAGCGATAAATCATTCGCCGGAAGCCTATGCCATGATGAATTTCATTACAGCTTGCGGCACGAAGCCATTGACATAGCTGGGTTGAAACTAATTAGGGACGGAGGATGGGTATGAATATCGTTCATTCTTTTCAGGAATTAGTAGTTCGAGGGGATCATCAGGGTATGATTGAGTTACTGAAAAACTACGAACAATCCAGGAAGTTGTCTGTTAATAAACGAGGCTGGGTCTACTGGAATGTTTCCGACGGTTATGCCTTGTTAAGAGAGCCGGAACTGCTTTATGCCAATCACCGGGCATTCTTCGAATGGGGGAAAGAAAATCTCGCTCCGGAGCAGTTACACTGGATTGTTTCGGATTCAACACAAGCGTTGTCATTATCTCTGGGAAACTACTTTGATCATTGGATGGATTGGTACCAATATGCTTGTGATCATGCCCCGGAGGTGGATACCAACCGAGGTGTTCGATTCGAGAGCCATCGGGCTTTGGGTGGTTCACTGTGGGTTTTGGAGAGATACAGTGAAATGGGCAGTGTGCTTGAAAATATGAACCAACTCATACAAGAAGATGAGTCATGGTCCAATATTCTTTTTGCCCGGATTACATATAACAAACAGTGTCTGGCCTATCTGCATCATTCCAGTGACGTTAGAGAAGTAAATCTGCTTCTGGATGAAACGCTGAATTTGATAAACAATATCGACTGGTCAGCATTAGATCAAATAAAAAATCAGGAAGTTGTAGGTAGCTGGGGACAATTGAATTCATCCAGTAACTCACAGAGAGATGTTCACATTGCGTTGAACAATCTGGCATGTATTTTGACAGATATTGAAAAGGTAGAGGAAAGTGTGGAGTTATTCAGATGGCTGCAGAACAGCGGATATGCTTTGAATGGGTATGCTTTTTCTAAATATGTCTGTTCGGTATGGAAGTCAGAAGGGGTTGAGGCTGTTAGAGAAGCGCTAGGTGCCAATGAATCTTTTGAAATCGCTGAGCTCATTAAACATAGCCCTGTGCTTTCAGAGATCGAAGATTAGGTTTGACTTTGCATAAAAGAGGACTGCACTTCAAGAAATAAGAAAGAAGGAATGCATGAAGTGAACCATGACATCTTGTTAAACAGATTTCCGAATGTGAACATTGTTAAACTAACAGGTGGTTATACCAATACGACCCTCTTACTCGAAGGAACTGATCCGCAGAAGATTGCTAAAATCTATCATGTAGAAAATACAGATGCAAGGACAGAAATAAGCGCGCTAACGTTGTTAAATCATTCTGGCGTGACTCCGCGATTGCATGATTGCTTTGAAAAAGAAAACTGGCTGTTTGTTATAATGGATTACGTTCCAGGAATAAACGCACAGAGGCTGCTGGATCAAGATGAACGTGAACAAGGCAGGAAAATTTATGAGCAGCTTGGTATATATCTCGCCAGAGATGTGCACTCCATCAAACGAGATGATTGCGAAGTAGAGTTGCCAGTCGTAACGAAGTCCGCTATGGATGTGGAGGGACTTGAGTTTGTACCCTCCGGAATCAAAAGCATGGTAAAAGAAGTGTTGCACATTTCCGATCATGGGGAGCAAACTCTGATTCACGGAGATTACGGACCGCATAATGTCATGTTATCCAACGATTCAATGTTCATTTTGGATTGGGAGTGGGCAGGATGGGGCAATCCATTGTTTGATATCGCATGGGTGGTGTGGTTTGTGCATCTTCATTATCCTCACATGGCAAAGGATCTGTCAGAAGTCTTCTTAAATGCATATACAGAACGTACAAATATTGAAGTAACAAATGATCTAATTCGGGCATATTCCACATCCAAAGTAATTCAGATCATGAACCGAATCAAGAATGCTCATCCAGATGTACATAGGGAATGGCTGCGCAGATTAGAATGGACACTGCAAGCGAGCTTTAACAAGGCTTAATCGTGAAATTTCGTTGAAACGCTGAAATATACGTGAAAGGAGTGATGTGATATGAGAAACAATACGAATCTGAGTAGAAGAAATAAAGTTGCCACAGGTGTTTTTGTCTAGCGCAGAGGACCCAAGGAAGGGTTCCGAGGGATTCCTCTGTGTAATCTTCACGAGGAGGAATTTCAAACTATGATTCATATAAAACGTGTGTCGGTGGATAATTGGTATGCATGTACCCAACTGAATGTAACGGAAGAGCAGAAAAAAAGTTTTCCCGCGCCGGTTGTATATTGGATTGCTGAATCCAAGGTGGTGACCGATTTTCACCCCATGGCCATCTATTATGATTCGGATCTGGTTGGTTTTGCTGTGTACTCAGATAAGCCGGATCATGAGGATAACTACTGGCTTCTTGCTCTAATGGTAGATACAAAATATCAGGGCAGAGGTTATGGAAGAGAAGCGCTTAGGAAGTTGATTGATCTAATGAAAGAATCACTGAATTGCAAATGCATCATGATTGGACATAGGCCGGAAAATAGTATCGCAGGGAATTTGTATGAATCACTTGGTTTTCAGAGAGTAAGTGAAGGGCTGATTGATGGCGAAGTTGTTCGGCTTCTAAGATGTAAGTAGTGCCCAAACGCACGCGATTTGGATTGTAAAGGAGGTAGTTTGTCTTTGAAGCATGTACACATTATTTTCTCATTACTCTTTATCATGTTAGGCATTGTGATTATTACGATCTCAAAAATAATTGAAGAGGTGATTCCCAAGCTAGGGTATGTAGCATTCCAGTCAGCAGCAGCTGGCAGTTATACTCCGAGTGATTATCAGGTGAATTTTGCACTGAATTATTGGATAGGCGCGATATGCATTTTGGGTGGAGTTATCTGTTTATTAGCTAGAATGAATTGGATTCAGAACTCCATCCGAGAAATGAATATAAGAAACAAAGCGTTTGATGAAACTCATAATTATGACGACACAAGAGAACTGAAATAGGTTATGATATGACATAAAAAAGAAAGGGCAGATTGATATGATTACATTCCAATACTTTGAACCGGAAGATTTTGAACAACTAATCGAGTGGAGTGGGGATGAAGCATTTCTGCTCCAGTGGGCCGGCCCTCAGTTCCATTATCCACTTTCCAGAGAACAGCTATCGGATTATTTGCATGGTGCCAATGATAAAAACACTTCAAATAAGTTCATTTATAAAGTGATGGATGAATCGACCCAGGAGATTGTAGGCCATATTGCTCTTGGCGGTATCGATCGATATAATCGTTCAGGGCGCATTGGTAAGGTGCTCCTTGGCAAGCCATATCAGGGTAAAGGCTATGGGAAGCAAATGATCGATGAGGCACTTCGAATTGGATTTGAAGAGGAGAAGTTACACCGGATCAGTCTGGGCGTATTTGATTTTAATGTCTCAGCCATCCGATGTTATGAAAAAGCGGGCTTTGTACAAGAGGGACTTATTCGTGATGCAAGAAGATATGAAGATACCTTCTGGAATCTTATTGAGATGAGCATTCTGGAAGATGAATGGAAAAAATAACTTCTCAAAAGGCATCATATACTTGAGAGGAGGTTCACCCACTCGTCATGCTGAACATACTGAAAAAGCTGACTTTTTGGTTTGTCATTTTCTCGCTAACCGTATGTTTCATTAATTTATCAGGAAACGATGATAAGAATATTCTGATTTACCTAACGAATCCTATAAATCCGTTGCTGAATGACTGGTTGACCAAAATAAATACAAATCCAGAGACGAACTCATTGTTCAGGCCGTTAATATACTTGTTACATTTGATTTTTTGGGGCGGAGTGGGGTTCATCCTGGATCGGCTCATTATGAAGCTTAAACGTAAAGGATAGATATGAGCAACTCTCAGAAAAAGGTCATCTTTCATGAGAAACCCTTCGATGAACGGATGTAATAACTACGTGTACGAAAATTTAAATGGGGAGGTTCTCATGTCATCAGAATGACAGGAGGACCTCCCCTTAATTACTACCTTCCTGGTTTATTTCAATGATCCCCGTATCAATAAATTCCTTCACAGGCACTCCGTCGCTAGCGAGTAACAGGGTCTCCATCATTTTGGTACCCCAGACTCCTTCATTCTGCGAAATAACGGCAGACAATTGACCGTTGAGCAACCCGTTTTCACTGGTCGGGCTGTCACCGAACGCGATTAAATGCCGGTTAAGGCCTTTGGCTTTCCAGATCAGAGTAGAGGCAGAGACAGAAACAAAATCGAGCCCGATAATCGCATTGAAGTGAGGGTGAGCTTGAATCATGTTCTCCATATCGGACATGGCTTGATCTTCATTCCCTTGATGATAACGAACTTCCAAGATTTCGATGTCTGTTTCACTGCGGATATAATCAATGAATCCATTAAGCCGCTGCTGCAAACCTTGCATCTCCTCCAAGCCATTCTCGACAAGAATCATGCCTTGATTATGCAGAAGTCTTGTAGTCGTCATCGCGAATTGCTGGCCAGTACGATAGTTATCGGCGCCCACATAAGCGATTCGATGACTGGATGGGACATCTGACTCAAATGTAATGACAGGAATACCCGCAGCTTGGGCTGCATCAATAACGGGTGTAAGTGCAGCAGCATCCACAGGAGATATAGCGATTCCGTCCACATGCTGTTTAATCATATTCTCCATGATACGGATCTGTTGTTCGGTATTGGCTTCATCAGGTGCGTTTACAATTAACGTGATATTGTGTTTCCCTGCATACTCCGTTGCATCCTTCGTGATCATCTCATAGGTTGGATACGTCATTGGATAGATAATACCGAAAGTTTTGCTCGCTGCAGACTTCTCTACAGGTGAAGTTGCAGGAAGTGTTGCAGCCATCTGTTGTGAACGATTGTGTGCCGAACCGGATGAAATGATCATCGGGAACAGCAGTATTAGTGTAAGTAAAAGTGCAAATCTGGCTTTATTCATACATTGGCTCTTTTCTCAAATCTGATGGTCTGGCCTGCGATTCCTCGGTTCCTTGAGTTCGGTATTCTCTTGGCGTAAAACCTGTTGTTTTCTTGAATATATTAGAAAAATAGTGAGAATCGTTGTAACCAACTTTATAAGCAATCTCAAAGGTTTTGTTGTTGGTTGTTTTCAACAGCTCCTTGGCTTTACCGATTCGAATCTGGGTTAGATACTCCGTTATCGTTTGACCGGTTTCCTGACTGAAAATCTTGCTTAGATGACTTGGACTGATTCTGACGTGTGCAGAAATCATCTTCAACGAGACCTGTTCGTTATTGTATTCACGGGATACATAGGCTTTCACCTGATCAATAACATCACTGTATTTTCCGGAGCACGCGGCTCTTCTCTGCCATAACAGGTTAAGCAGGGAACACAGATACTGGGTGCAATCCTCCCAGCACGTTATCTTCCGGATCGTCTGTTGCAGGGAAGTAATGTTCTCATCCGAATGGTCACTCATGCGGAACAGCTGATTCGCAAGCCGAAACGACTCCAACGTAAGATCATTCAACAGATAGAAGCCATACGATGAGGACTTCCAGTCGAAGGACTGTAATGGAGCGGCAAACTCCTGCACAAAATGGTCACGCAGATTGAGACTGCCGATTTTGAGAAATTCAAGAAACGAATTCCTGTCGAGAAAAAGAGTTGTTTGCTCATCCAGGTTAATTTCACGTAGAGAAGCTCTGTTCTGAAGGGTGAGTCGATTAATATATTTATCTTCCTCCGCTTCCAGATAAGAGACATGTATTCCTTGCAGACGCTCCTGTTGACTGCCAATGCCCAGAATAATATGACAGTTGAACATATGCTCAAGTTCCATACGAACCCGCCCGCGAAGCTGCTCCAGATATACGGATATGCTGTCATCGGAGTGATACTTGAGCAGAAGCACGAGCTCTGTCCGGCTTCGAATATAAGGAAGAAGTTCTACGTGGGGATCACGAGTTTCCTCCAGTACGGGAATGAGCTTCTTCATCATGGATTCCGAGTCCCTGGAATCATCTGTTGATCGTACGTCGATAATGACAATGGTATAATACCTGGCTGAGAGAGGAAGTGAGAGTTGTTTGGCTGATTCAATCGCATCGGTTGTACCGATGAGTCCTCCACACAGATCGGCCAACAGCTTTTCTTTGGTGATCGTCCGGCTTGTCATGCGTTGGTGTTCTTCATCCATTTGTTTGCTGACCTTATGAAGCATTTGGATTAGCTCTGCTGCGCTAATGGGCTTTAGACAGTACTCGGTCACACCAAGTCGGATGGCCTCCTGGGCATAGCTGAATTCATCATGACCGCTCATGATAATGATTTTGATATCAGGTTGTTGAGTGCGAACGATGGAGGTCAGTTCCAATCCGTTCATAAATGGCATTTTGATATCTGTAATCAGAATATCCGGAGCCCATTCATGAATTAAAGGTAACGCAAGCTCGCCGTCGGGTGCATCCCCGCAATAGTGAAAACCTTCCTTTTCCCAATCAATGCAACTGCGTATATTCTCCCGAATTCCAATTTCGTCATCCACAATCATCACCTTTTTCAACGGTGAACCTCCTTGCTTTTGGGGATACGAATCATAAATGTGCTGCCTTCCATATACGTACTTTCCATTTCAACGCCATAAGCTGGTCCGAAATAGAGCCGAATCCGGTGATGTACATTGAGCAGACCAAATCCGCCTTCCTGCTCGTCATCTTGGGGTGAACGGGAACCTGCCGGCTTCTCCAACTCTTCACGTAATTGTGCCAATCGATCCGCAGACATGCCGATTCCGTTGTCTTGTACGGTGAGAATGATGCTATTGTCCTCAACATATCCGTGTATGGATATCAGCCCTTGACCACGTTTGTTCTTGATCCCATGATAGAGCGCGTTTTCAATCAGGGGTTGCAGCGTCATTTTTAAAATGGGATAGTCCTGAAGCTCAGAGTCAACGCTGATCTCGTAGGTGAGAATATCGTGGTACCTCATCTGTTGAATGACCAAGTAACTCCGTGCATGTTCAAGCTCGGTTTGAATGGACACCCAATCGAATCCTTTGTTCAGACTCAAACGAAAGAACTTCGAGAGGGCCTGGACAAGTTTAATTACCTTTTCTTTTTTCTCTGCTTCAGCCATCCATAGAATAGATTCCAATGTGTTATAGAGGAAGTGAGGGTTGATCTGAGCTTGCAGCGTACGTAGTTCAGCTATTTTTACCTGTTCATTCTCTCGAATGCTTTTTTCGATTAGTGTTTTGAGCTTATCAAGCATCACATTAAAGCTTTTACCCAGATCAGCAATTTCGTCCGAGCCGTGTGGTGTGACTTTGGCTTCCAAGTAACCGTTTGCAGCTTTACGCATCTTGTTCATCAGAATCCGAATGGGAAGAATCAGTCGATTATTCAGGAAAAAATATAACGATATTGCAAAGAACGCACTTAACAACACCGTGATGATGATCAATTGCCGAATGCTATTGGCCTCTGCAATGATTTCCTGATAAGGAGCTACGCCGATCATTTTCCATCCGGTCTGTTCTGAGGTGCTGTATACAACAAACTGGGGCTTGGATCTTGCAGACAGGATAAAGCTGTCGTGCTGTAGATGTAAAGGAATCGATCGGATCTGATCCATCATGGTTATGGATGCCGGGGTGGCATCCGGCCTGAAAAGTGTATTTCCGTATTGATCACTAATATAGAAAAAACCGGAATCCTTAATGGGGGTACTTGTCAAAAAATCATCAATGAACGAATCATTCAAATCAATTACGATGAACCCAATGACCTCATGCGTAATTCGCTCTTTTACCGTGGTTATAATTGAAAGCGCATTCTGTTTAGGGTAAGCAAACCCATCCAGCCTGTTATATTCGGCATTGGCTGCAGAATGAGGGATGCGCAGAATGGCATCCGGGTACTGTATCAGATACTTGAAGTACGGGTTACGCAGCGGATTTCGTTCCAGCTTGAACACGCCTTTTCGTTCACTTATGCCTTTTCCATAAAAATTCACGAATGAGATATTAAGTACCTTGTCATACTTGTAGGTTTCCCGATAAAGGTTGTATGTCTGAAGGATGGCTTTGGCTTCCGGGTAGGACTCCGATTGAGAATATAAGTATTGAAGCACCTGCGGGTTCTTGCCCAGTTCGAGCAGTCGTTCCGTATCCTCAAACAAGATGTCAATGTTCCTGGCAAGCTGGTCGGCAACCAGTTGTGTCGATGCCTTGTTATGATTGGATACGACCGTATAGGATTTGTGGTAAGAAATCAATCCAACCACGATCAGTGGTACTGAACTGAGGATGATAAACATGCTGAGTAATTTAAGCCTGAGGCTTGAAGCAATCCATTGAATGAGTTTCAACGTATTCCACTCCATCTGAAGGGATCAAAAATGTATCATTAGTATAACATGATTTTCTAATATGTAAGAGAATCGCTAAATACTACACAATTAAACAAAGAAATTACACTTTTTAGACTCCATTTTTTGAAATTACTAAATTATTACATAAATAAAGTATAAGACTCCATATAAGCTCGGAATGAAAGCGTTCTATAATGTGGTCACACCATAAGGTGAAACGAAAAAAGGGAGGATCACAACATGCGAACCAAAAAAAAGTGGGGACTTGCCATAACATTGGCTATAGTGATGCTGGTCAGCACGGCATGTAGCAGTACCAATGGAGGAGCAGGCTCCGATAAAGAAACTTCAACGAGTGGGAATGGCAGTACACCTGCCAGCGCCAAAACAATTACGCTTGGTTTTTCGCAGGTTGGTGCGGAGAGTGGCTGGCGTTCGGCGAATACCAAGTCAATTCAGGATTCAGCCAAAGAAGCGGGTTATGATTTGAAATTCTCCGATGCGCAGCAGAAGCAGGAAAATCAAATTAAAGCTTTGCGATCCTTCATACAACAGAAGGTGACGGTGATTGCTTTTTCCCCTGTTGTAGAATCCGGTTGGGATACCGTATTGAAGGAAGCGAAGGATGCAGGCATTCCCGTAATTTTGACGGACCGCGCTGTGGATTCGCCAGATAAAACCCTCTACAAAACCTTTATTGGCTCCGACTTTGTAGAAGAAGGACGCAAAGCAGGTCAGTGGCTTAGTGACCAATACAAGGATACACAAGACGAGATCAATATCGTTGAGTTGCAGGGTACAACAGGCTCCGCACCAGCGAATGACCGTCAAGAGGGCTTTATGGAATTGATTGCTTCCAATTCGAAGCTTAAAGTGATTGCTTCACAATCGGGTGACTTTACCCGTGCCAAAGGAAAAGAAGTCATGCAAGCTTTCCTCAAAGCACATAAAAAAATAGATGTTCTCTATGCACATAATGACGATATGGCACTTGGTGCAATTCAGGCCATTGAAGCGGCAGGACTGAAACCAGGCGTAGATATCACCATTATCTCTGTGGATGCCGTGAAGGATGGGATGCAGGCTGCAGCTGATGGCAAAATCAACTTTATCGTTGAATGTAATCCGTTGTTAGGACCTCAATTAATGGAAGCGGTTCAAGCGGTAGTGGACGGAAAAGACATCGAAGCCCGAATCGTAACGGACGAGACAACGTTCACATCGGAACAAGCCAAAGAAGCATTGCCAACACGCGAATATTAAAAGCAGATTCGTATAACACCGAAAAGTCATTTTTCGACCAGGCTGTCGCTAAATGACTTTTTTCCATAACAAAGGAGAGGGTTATATGGCCGAGCAAACACCCATTTTGCAAATGACAGGCATCACCAAACAATTTCCCGGGGTTAAAGCGCTATCCAGCGTCAGCTTTCGCTTGTTTCCGGGCGAGATTCATGCCTTGATGGGTGAGAACGGAGCAGGGAAGTCCACGCTTATTAAAGTTCTGACCGGCGTTTATTCCATTGACGAAGGAACGGTAACGATGGATAACCGGGATCTTTCGATCTCCGGTCCGCTTGAAGCGCAAAAGGCGGGAATCAGTACCGTTTACCAAGAGGTCAATCTCTGTCCAAACTTAACGGTTGCTGAGAATATTTTCATCGGGCGGGAGCCGATGCGATTTGGCAAAATCAATTGGAAGCAAATGAACAAAGATGCGGAGAACCTTCTGCGAGACAGATTACATCTGTCCATCGATGTTAAGGCTCCTTTACAGACCTATTCGGTGGCGATTCAACAACTGATTGCAATTGCAAGAGCACTCAGCATCTCGGCAAAAGTGCTCATACTGGATGAACCCACATCCAGTCTGGACAAAAACGAGGTTCAGCAACTGTTTCGTATTATGCACAAATTAAAGAGTGAAGGTCTGGCGATTCTTTTTGTTACTCATTTTCTTGATCAGGTATACGAAATGTCGGATCGTCTCACGGTGCTCCGTAACGGGGAATTGGAAGGAGAGTACATAGCCGCAGAACTTCCACGCATGGAACTGGTGCTCAAGATGATCGGCAAGGAGCTTGAGGTGCTTGAGGAGCTTCCGAAGGAAGCGGATGCTGCCCAGGCGGAGTCGGGAGAACTGTTAATTACCGCTAAGGCACTTGGACGCAAAGGAGCAATTGAGCCGTTCGATCTGGACATTCGCAAAGGAGAAGTCGTAGGCTTGGCTGGGTTATTGGGGTCTGGTCGTACCGAGATCGCTCGCCTTTTCTTTGGTGCAGATCGTTCAGATGAAGGCAAATTGCTCGTTGTAGATACAGGAAGTACGGTCAAGTCGCCGCGTCATGCAATTGATCAGAATATTGCTTTTTGCTCCGAGAACCGTAAAACCGAAGGCATAATCGATGATTTGACCATTCGGGAGAACATTATTCTGGCTTTACAAGCGACACGAGGCTGGTCCAAACCAATCTCACGCAAGAAGCAGGATGAGATCGCCGAAAAGTACATCAACCTGTTAAATATCCATCCGAAAAACCCAGAGCATTTAATTAAAAATCTGAGCGGCGGTAATCAGCAAAAGGTGTTGCTTGCACGGTGGCTGCTGATGAACCCGAATCTGTTAATTCTCGATGAACCTACGCGTGGAATTGATATCGGTGCAAAGACCGAAATACAGAAGCTAGTGCTTTCTCTGTCGAAGCAGGGCATGGCCGTGCTGTTCATTTCGTCCGAGCTGGAAGAAGTGATTCGTGTCAGCCGCCGGATTGCCGTAATCCGGGACCGCAAAAAAGTGCAAGAACTTAGCGGGGATCAGATCCATCAACAGCAAATCATGAAAGCAATGGCAGGAGGTTAAAGAGATGGCGGGCAAGATGCGTAAACATCATTTGTTTTGGCCGTTGTGTATGCTTGGTTTACTTTTAATCTTTAATTTGCTGTACTCTCCGGATTTCTTCTCCCTCGTCATGCGTGAAGGGAATCTGTATGGCAGCTTGATTGATATTCTCAATTTTGGAGCGCCCTTAATTCTGGTATCGATCGGTATGACACTGGTGATTGCGACCGGAGGTATCGACTTGTCTGTGGGCTCCATTGTAGCGATCTCCGGTGCAGTGGCTTGTATGAGCATCAGCAGAGGAGTAGATCAGAGTTCCTTCGGGCTTGTGTTGGGTGCACTCGGATTATCTATAGGTCTCTCACTGATCTTGGGCATATGGAATGGGGCGCTGGTTTCGGTTGCCCGAATCCAGCCCATTATTGCAACGCTTATTCTGATGGTAGCTGGACGTGGGATTGCGCAATTAATTACGAGTGGACAGATTATTACTGTATCCAACGCGAACTACGCCTATATCGGGGCGGGTTCGCTTGCAGCATTGCCTTTTTCCATCTTCATCGTATTAACTGTTCTGCTTGTTGCCTCTCTGTTGACGAGAAAAACGGCACTGGGACTGTTTATCGAATCGGTTGGAAGTAACGCAAACGCGAGCCAACTGGCAGGTATTCGTTCAAAAACGGTTATTCTCACGGTATATGTCTTCTGTGGTCTGTGTGCCGGCATTGCCGGGCTTATTCTCAGCTCGAATGTATCCAGTGCGGATGGCAATAACGCAGGTCTGTGGTATGAACTCGATGCCATTCTTGCTGTCGTCATCGGGGGTACTTCGCTCAATGGTGGTCGTTTCTATCTAATGGGTACCGTCGTTGGAGCACTCATTATCCAAACCTTAACAACAACGATCTATATGATTGGAGTCCCGCCAGAAGTTACGCTGGTTGTCAAAGCCTTTGTTGTACTGGCCGTATGTTTAATTCAATCCGATTCATTCCGCAATTCCATGGTGATCCGTTGGAAAAAACGGAAGTTTCCAGCCGAACAGGGGGTTAACCGCCATGTTTCTTAATCGTAAGTATCTCCCGGTCTTTGTCACCTTCGGTTTGCTGGCCGTGATGTTTGCCATAGGCTCTTTCCGGTATACGGGATTCTTCTCCACTCAGGTACTGCTTAATCTTCTCATTGATAACGCATTTCTGATCATCACGGCGATTGGCATGACTTTTGTGATTGTATCGGGAGGAATCGACCTGTCGGTAGGATCTGTCATTGCGCTGACGACCATCATTAGCGCAAGTCTGGTCGAGAAGCAAGGGTGGTCGCCTGCGATCGTTATACCGATGGTGCTTGTCATGGGCGCGTTGTTTGGCACTGTCATGGGGGCGATCATCCACTATTTTAAAATCCAGCCCTTCATCGTGACGCTGGCCGGCATGTTTTTGGCACGGGGGCTGTGTTATGTCATTAGTCTCGACACGATTACTATTACAAATCCATTTTACACACAGGTTGCACAGGCGAAAATTTCCCTGCCAGGGGGCAGCTTTGTCTCCATTAATGTGATTATTGCTCTGGTTATTGTACTGCTCGCGATCTACCTGGCACATTACACCCGGTTTGGGCGCAACGTTTACGCCATCGGCGGAAGCGAGCAATCCGCGCTGCTCATGGGACTGCCGGTTGCACGTACCAAAATCCTGGTGTATACGTTCAGCGGTTTGTGCTCCGCGCTTGCCGGTGTTGTCTTTACCTTCTATATGTTATCCGGTTATGGATTACACGCCATGGGTCTTGAACTTGATACCATCGCGGCTGTTGTGATAGGAGGCACCTTGTTAACAGGTGGTGTGGGGTATGTGGCGGGAACCTTTATTGGTGTATTGATCCAGGGGGCTATCCAAACTATAATTAGCTTCGAAGGCACGCTCAGCTCTTGGTGGACCAAGATTGTGATTGGTCTAATGCTGTTTGTCTTTATTTTGTTCCAACGACTTCTTAGCGGGCGGCGAGTATCCTCGAAATCACTGCATTAAGTTAATCGAATTAAATAACTGAACACAAATACCAAACAATGATATAACACGATGTGCTCTGCATTGGTGGCTGCAGAGACTAACATGGAGATGGGGGATGCGTGAGTGAGAAGATATGTGAACGGGTTGTGTTTGTTCATTCTGCTGCTTGTTGGTTGCACAACACCTGAGTCTGAAACTGTGCCTCCTCCCATCTCGTCTAACAACTTGAAAACTCTTCCGTCCGTTGAGGAATGGATGGAATCAGCGGTAGCAAGGGATACCTCTACGAAACCGATTGTTTTGGGTTTTTCACAACTGGGCAGAGAGAGTGCCTGGCGTCTGGCAAATTCCACGTCTATTCGGAATGCTGCGGCAGAATCGGGAATCTCCCTTGTGATAAAAAATGCAGAACAGTCTCAGACGAAACAGTTCGAGGCTGTTCGGTCGTTCATCAGACAAAAGGTGGATGTCATTGCCATTGCACCGGTCGTGGAATCGGGCTGGGAGGGTATTCTTCAGGAGGCCAAGGATGCAGGTATACCCGTGATCATCGTAGACCGATCAGTTGATGTCAAAGACACTTCACTTTTTGTAACAACGATTGGATCGGACTTTTACGAGGAAGGTGTGAAGGCCGGAAAGTACGTTCAGGATCGGATGCGAAATCATCCAGGATCGATACGAATTGCCGAACTGCAAGGCACGAGTGGTTCTACGCCTTCTATCCAGCGTGGTGAAGGATTTAGTAGCATTTTCGACACCAGAGCAGATATCATCTTCTCACAAAGTGCTCCGGCCGATTTTACGGAGGACAACGGGAAACAAGTGATGAAAGAATTCCTTCAGGTCCCGGAAGACAAACGGCCGCAGGTTCTTTTTGCCCATAATGATGAAATGGCGTTTGGCGCCATACAAGCGATAGAAGAAGTTGGGCTGAAGCCGGGAGAGGACATTATCATTGTCTCGGTGGACGGCTCCCGCAAAGCACTTGAAATTCTGGCGAGTGGGAAAATCAACGCTGTGGTGGAATGTAACCCGCTGCTTGGTCCTCAGCTTATGCAGGCTACAAAAGAAATTATTGCAGGGCGTACACTCCCAAAGCGCATGGTGCCCCCGGAGGACATTTTTACACAGGAGAGTGCTAGACGGGAGATGTACAACAGGCGATTCTAGAACACGCGAATAAATAGAACATTTTGGATAAAATTCAATTTACTTTAAATAAAGTTATCGTTTATACTGAACTCACCTTGAACTAAAAGTTCTTATCTATGAGAAAGTACGCAGCGGATTGCGTACATTTGAAAGCGCTTTTTTTTGAGGGTGAAAGTTTGATAAAGAGAGGGAGTGTAGAAGGTATTATGCTGTAATTATAATCTGAGGAGGTAATTTTATGTTCAAAGTAAAGTTAGCCAAGGCGGTAATATCTCTCGCACTTTTTGGTACCTTGTTTTCTATCCCGGCGGTGCCCGATGCTCGTGCTGCAGATGCAAGTTGTCCGAATGGTTATGTAGGTCTAACGTTTGATGATGGCCCATCTGGAAATACAACAAACATGCTTAACGCGTTGAAGCAAGCTGGTTTACGGGCAACGATGTTCAATGTTGGACAAAATGCGCAAAATAATCAATCGCTGGTTACTGCACAGGTGGCAGCAGGTATGTGGATTGGCAATCATTCGTATACACATCCGAATATGACTACATTAAACAGCGCTCAGATGTCGTCAGAGATTACACGGACACAGCAGACAATCCAGTCCATTACCGGCAGTTCACCTAAACTATTCAGACCTCCTTACGGTGCGACAAATGCGACCTTGAAATCCGTTGTGAGCCAAAATGGCCTAACTGAAGTGCTGTGGAACGTAGATTCCCAAGACTGGAATGGCGCCAGCGCGGCCCAGATTGTAGCGGCTGTGAACACGATGAAAAGTGGTGACGTTATTCTAATGCATGATCAGTACCAGACGACACTTCAAGCCATTCCGCAGATTGCACAAAATCTGAAGAATCGTGGCCTTTGCTCCGGCATGATCTCATCAACGACCGGTCGGGCAGTTGCACCCGATAGTAGCACTACGAATCCGCCAAGTAACGGAACAAAAGTGGAAGCTGAGAATATGACCAAAGGTGGGCAATACACCGGCAATATCAGTTCTCCTTTCAATGGCGTGGTCCTTTATGCTAACAATGATTTGGTTAAATACACTCAGAATTTTGCAACGAGCACTCACAACTTTTCACTTCGTGGAGCTTCAAACAATGCCAACATGGCTAGAGTTGATTTGAAGATTGGTGGACAGACGAAGGGAACCTTTTACTTTGGCGGGAGCTCTCCAGCGGTCTATACCCTGAATAATATCAGCCATGGAACGGGAAATCAGGTCATTGAGTTGGTTGTAACAGCCGATAACGGAACATGGGATATATATATCGATTACTTGGAAATACATTAACAAGCTCAAGGTTGATTGAAAAATAATGCACTATCATGAAAACCCGTTGGGTGAACCCAATGGGTTTTCCTCATGTTTTTGGCCATTTTATAACACAAAAGTGGAAGAAAAACCTTTATAATGGATGAAATTGAGGATAGGAAGAATTTGGTGTGTATTGAAACCATTTATGGAATAGGAGTGGATTGATCAAATGATCATTATGATTAACGGAGCGTTTGGTTCGGGAAAAACTTCTGCAGCAGAAGCACTTCAGCCCTTAATTGCAAACAGCATGATTTACGATCCTGAAGAAATAGGTTATATGCTCAGAAAACTTCTTCCGGAGAATTGTAGAGAGGAAAGGGAACGGACGGATGATTTTCAAGATATCGATCTATGGAAAATTCTAACCGTAAAGACAGCAAAAGAAGTAAAGCAGAAATACAACAAACACTTAATCATCCCTATGACCATCTATAAAGAGGAAAACTTTAATTACATTTATAACGGGTTGAAAGAGATCGATCAGGACATTCATCATTTTTGCCTTACGGCTACAGAAGAGACGATTTATCATCGTTTGGCTAAACGCGGAGATGAATATGGAGGCTGGCAGTATCAACAAGCACCAAAGTGTGTTGAAGCTTTCAAGGATGAACAATTTCAAACTCGCATTATTACCGATCATTTGGAGACTAGTGAAATCATAGAACTCATTTTGAAGAAGGTCCTATCCAAATAATTATCATTTTTTTAATAGGAGGGTTTTATGATGATGATGATTGTACATGTGCTCTCGAGAAAAGAATGGGAAGCCGCGGTGATCAATGGGGTATACAGAGCAGCATCTTTAGAAAAGGAAGGTTTTATTCATTGCTCACCTGTGGATAGGATCGTAGCTGTGGCTAATTATAATTACCACGGGACAAAGGGGTTAGTATTACTTTGCTTGGATGCATCTAAATTAAAATCAGAAGTTATATGGGAAGATCTGTATAATGAAGGCAGGGAATATCCTCATATTTACGGTGAGTTAAATCTTGACGCTGTATCTCATACATATGATTTTGAGCCTAATACAGAAGGTGAATTTTCGTTACCAACTGATTTAGAGAACATGCGGTGATGTCGGATTTCTTAGATAGACAATGGTATTTTTGAAGAAAATGAAAAGATGAGGGTGGATCTTAATTGACAACAGTGACTTTTGAAGAGGTAACCGAACAGCATCTCCCTGAAATTAGAGTGATATATAACTATTATGTAATGAATACAACGATTTCGTTTCATACGGAGGAATTAGATCTTGATCAGATTAAATCCTCTGTGATGAACAAGGATACGCGGTATAAAACTTACGTAATTCTTGAAAACAATCAAATGATGGGCTATGTTCTGATCACCCAATATAAGAGTAAACAGGCATATGATATTTGCGGTGAAGTCACCATATATCTAAAGCCCGACATTTTGGGAAAAGGCTTGGGGAAACAAGCATTAAGTTTCATTGAGAAGGTTGCAAAAGAACAAGGATTCCATACATTAATTGCGACAATTTGCATGGAGAATACTAGAAGTAAATCATTATTTGAGAGAAATGGTTATGAACAATGTGCTCTGTTTAAAGAGATTGGATATAAATTTGATAGAAAACTGGATATTGGAAGTTTCCAAAAGATATTGTAAGGAGAATACAGAATGAGTAAAAACCTATATATTATATCTGGCCCCCCTGGAGTAGGGAAATCTACAACTTCCAAGCTGCTGGTTCAGACTTTAGAGAGAAGTGCGTATATTTCTGGAGATGCGGTTAGTCACTTTCCGGTCAAAGGGCGAGGTAAACCCTGGCTTGATAAGGATACACATAACTTAACTTGGACAAATATATTCAGTCTAGTGAAAAACTTATTGGACTATAAATACGATGTAGTTCTGGACTATGTGGCCTTTCCGGAAGACATTAATGGATTAATGACCGAATTGGCAAACTATCATGTTCGCATAATCTATGTTGTATTAATGGTTGATCGTCAAACCATTATTCGTAGAGACCGTCTAAGAGCAGAAGAATATCAAATGAAAGAAAGAAGTATAATCCTGCTGAATGACTTTGAAAATCATCCGGATCTGAGAGTAGATAACAAGCTGTATACTAATCATTATACAGAAGAACAATTACCTGAAATAGTAAGTGAAATTATAAATAATGAAAAATATCAATTGAAATAACTGCACTGTTATCATGCTTCGAATTGAAAATGATAAGAGGTGAACAGATGAACAGAGGAATACGTTTTGAAATACCAAATGCCTATGGTCGCTTTCTTGGAGAGATTTTAAAACCAATGGAGGTGTCTAATTTCGATTGGTTTATTGGTGGAGAAGAATCCTATTTCATTGAGGGTGATACGTTAGGGGATGATCTTTTTCCGGATATGATTATTGGTATGAATGGAGAAGAATTACAAAAGATTATTGAGAACAACGAGTATTATTTAATATTTACGAATTTAAAAGCATTTCCAAAAGGCACACAAATAACAGATGTAATCACCTATGAAGATTATGTGGAGAGTGAGTGTCAGATGGTTCTTCTTGTGATCGATAGTATCTACGTCACGGTTTATTGTAAAGATCTAGAAAAAGTCGAGGAATTATATAATCATATAAATAGACAGGGATTTGAATCTCTCGAATATTTAACGGATGAGAATGATACGAGGACAATACTATCGGTCTGGTGATAAAGGAGATTGGGATTAACTGCTAAGGTTTGATAGATCTTCCCATGCTTTCGTTGATATGCGTTAACATAGCGTTGAGTTTAGTGTTAGGTGTTAATGCCAACGAACCTGACACGTCTTATTCGGGAATTTGAAACGTCCTCCGAAATCTAAGGAATCTGAGACACGCTATATCAGAAAAAATAGCCTTTTGTAGTGTTTTTATCAGATGATTTTGGGAAATAAGATGTCTCATGTTCCTTACAATTTTAAAAGAGGACGTGAGGGACGAATAAGATGTCCTGTGTTCCTTAGTAAATCGCCTGAGTTGGAAGACACACTCTAGTCCGCTTCCCCATGATATGTGAATGTTTATGAATACGATTACATCTTATAAAGGAGGGATTTCACCTTGTCTGATTACTATTGGGATGACCAAATTGAATATCTGAGAAATACGCGGTGGCTTTATTATAACGATGATTATCTTGAGTTTTTGGTTCAACGTGTATGGAAGATTGAAAATTCAGTAGATATCATTGACTATGGATGTGGTTATGGCTATCTCGGATTGAAGCTGCTTCCTTTTATTACCCGAAGGATCAACCTATACCGGATTAGACAAGGGTGAAGAATTGATTAAGCAGGCCAAAGAGAGTTTCTCAAAGACCTCTTATCAAACGACTTTTATAGTAGATGACATTGAAACAGTGCAAGTGAAACGTCAATACGATATTGCGATAAGTCATGCCTTCTTATTACATATGACAGAACCTATCACCGTTCTTCAGAAGATGATCGACAGTGTAGTAGATGAGGGTAGAATCATATGTTTTGAACCTCATTGGATCGCTAACATGTCAAACTATGAATTACATGGACTTGAACAATCCAAGATTATTAAGCTAGGTATTCTCCAAAAATTGTTCGAGGCGGATGCCAAACGGAGTGGTAAATATGGAAATATCGGTATGAAGATTCCGATTCTGCTTAGCCAACTTGGCTTGCGAAATGTAGAATGCCGGGTGAGTGACAAAGTTAACTTCTTAGATCAACACATGGCAGATTCGGATAAGGGAAAGCTTTTTCATGCATTAAAAGAAGAAGGACTGGGACAAGAACCGAATGCAAGAAATGAAGTAGTTGCTCAACTGATTGAAAGAGGACTGAATTCAGAAGAAGCGAATAGAGAATATGAAGCAGAGAGTGTATTTGCCAGGAAGTTTAATGAAAACTCATGGTTAACCTATGCTCCAAACATGAAAATTACATCGGGAATCGTGACGAGATAGTTGTATAGCTTCTATCACACATAAGGAGGTACACATGATGATATATAGGAGAAAAACTTATATTATTGCGACTTCTTTTGAAGAAGAGTTTAATGCTCTGTTTAATGATATTTTGCTGCCATCCCAATTGAAATACGGATCAAGACTTATTGGGAGATGGCACACACCAATCGATGATGAAACCAGCGAAATTTTTGCGATGTGGGAATACGATACTCTTGAACAATACGAAGAAATTGAGAAAAAGATAAAATCAGATAAAGAACACGTAAAGCGAGTTCAAGCCCGTTTTGATCAGATTGGAAGACATCGGTATAAAGAAGTATTTCGTGACGAGATAAGGCAAGTGTTTTTCACATCGACAGTAGAGCGCGAACAAACGATTTTGAAGTGAATAAAAAAGGAGCTGAGAGAAAGATGGAGACAGAACGACTTATATTTCGGAAATATACCAAAAATGATTTCGATTTACTTTTTGAGATGACACGTGAGCCAAATATGATGAAATTTATTAGACATGGAGGACCCTGGACGAAGGAAGAAACCATGCAAAGCCTGGAAAAGTTCATCAACTGGAATAAAGACGATAAAGGGCTGTTTCTCGCATTTAATAAAGAGGATAACAAGTTAATTGGAACCTCTGGACTGATTCCTCAAATCATTGAAGGCACTGATGAGCTTGAAGTTGGTTACTGGGTTGTAGAGCAATACTGGGGAATGGGTTACGGATATGAACAAGCAAAAGCGTGGAAAGAATATGGCATGGATCACTTGAAACAGAGACGATTAATATCGTTAATTCAACATGGCAATGTGGGTTCTATGAAAGTCGCGCAAAAGAATGGCATGAAACACGAGAAGGACGTAGACATCATTGGGAAAAATGTAGCAGTGTTCTCGATTGAGGTGAAGTGAATATGACTCCATTTCCTGAATTAGAAACCAAAAGATTGCTGTTAAGAGAGATTAAACAGAGTGATTCCCAAGACATATTTCAATATTTTTCTTCAGATGAAGTTACAAGGTTCTACGATGTAGAAAGTTTTACGAATACAAAACAAGCAGAAGAACTCATACAAAGATGGAATGAACGATTCGAAAATGGTCAGGTCATCCGCTGGGGAATTGCTTTGAAATCGGACAACAGAATTATTGGAACATGTGGATTTCATGGTTGGATGAAACAACATCATAAAGCTGTGATGGGATATGAATTAGCACCGGAGTTCTGGCGGCAGGGTTACATGACCGAGGTAACTAAGAAAATCGTTGAATATGGATTCAATAACCTTGAATTAAATAGAATTGAAGCATTTGTAGAGCCAGAGAACGCGGGATCAAGAAAGTTGCTTGAGAAAATTGGGTTCAGTGAAGAAGGCATATTGAAAGAGAATTTTATTTGGAAAAATCGATTTGTTGATAATGTCATCTATGCATTTTTGAAGAAAGAATATGTATGAAAATACGAATTATTGGATCTTGCGGTAGTGGGAAATCAACATTAGCCAAAGAATTATCGGATAAATACGGTATTCCTTCTTATGAATTAGACAATCTCATATGGGACAGAAGCGCCGAAAATCTGAGATATCCTGAACATGTTAGGGATGAATCTGTCCAATCTATTGTCAGTTCAGAGGCTTGGATCATAGAAGGAGTGCAGTGCAAAGATTGGACCATTAAGTCCATCCAGGAAGCGGATTTGATTTTTGTATTAGCTCCAAATGTTTTCATTAGAGATTATCGGATTATAAAGAGGTTTGTATTGTCCAGAATGGGCTTGCAACCGTGGAATTACAAGCAGTCATTCACGGACTTATGCAAGATGATTGTAAAATGGAACCATCAATATAATATAGAAGAAGTTATATGTACAATTAACACAAATCGCAAAACTGCGACAATCACAAAGAATAAAAAACAAGTGATACAGTTGATTGAACATCATTTGGAAGTGGTTGTAAGTGAAAGTGAAAAGAACCTTAGAGGTAATCAAGGATTGTCGAGTGAGGAGATACAGTGGTGAATATAAAGATACAACCAGTCACACGAGAGAATTGGGAAGAGGCGCTGAAGATCTCTTTGTATGAACACCAAGCGTCATTAGTTCCGTCCGTTATTGAGGGAATCGCTTACGCCTATGTAAAACCGTGGGATGAAGCATTTGATCCTTACGTACTTGAGATCGATGGGAAGGTATTTGGTTTCTTTTATCTAAGTTATACGCCAGATAGTACAGATAACTACTGGATTGGTGGTTTTCAAATCGATCAATCCTATCAAGGTAAAGGAATGGGAAAGCGTGCTTTAAGAGCCATTCTAGATTACATTACGAAACAGCATCCGTTGTGCAAGGTTATTTCATTAACGGTTGAACGGAATAATGAAATAGCACAGAACTTGTATAAGAGCATGTTGTTTATCAGTGAGAATAGAACCAATTCAGATGATGAAGTGATCTACAGGTTGGTAATAAGGTAAGAAATTTGAATAGTGTATAGATTACATGTGATGATTTTCTAAATGAGGGGATTTAAACAATGAATCGTATGAATCATGAAGAAGAATTACAAATCGCATTTGATAATCATGAAGAAGACTACAAAAAAGTTTGTAATAACTTATATAACTATAATGTCTCTGAAACAAATGGGTTATTAAATAAGCCTGGAAAGACTATCAATCTTTTTTTACGGGACAAGACAGGTAAGGCAGTTGGTGGAATCTTCTGTGCTACATATTGTGAAACATTATATATTGATAATTTTTGGATAGATGAGGAACACAGAAAGAAAGGATATGGGAAGTCTTTAATCATGCAAGCAGAAAGCATGGCTTCTGAATTAGGATGTAAGCTTGCACACACAAGCACATTTTCATATCAATCACCGAAATTCTATCAAAAAATGGGCTATGAAGTGTTTGGATTAATTGATGAGTATCCTGATGGAATCATTCAATATTTTATGAAGAAAAGATTATAAGACGAGTACCTAACATAGTATTGGATTTAACGAATGATGAATTTTTATGGAGAAACAAAAGGATGGCGGAAAGTATGCGAGCCACAAGGGAGGGTTACATATTACTGAATTTAATGATCTTGAAAGAGAGATAAAACGAAATAAAGCGGAGAGCTGCATGATATACCGAGAAAACGCAATTCAATATGAATTTTATCGGAATTGAAAAACGAAAGAAAAACAACATAAAGTGAATTCAATTACAAAAAGTGTGCTCTCCGCATTGGTGGGAATAGCTATACAACAGGGTTACATTGAGAATGAGGATACCCCAATTGTGAATTATTTTAACGATCTGGATGACAGCAAAAAGGGGATTACGATTAAGCATCTATTAACGATGTCCTCGGGCTTGCACTATCCGGGGAATGAAGCGATGATCCCATCTAGGAATTGGACGAAATTTGTTCTTGAGCAACCCATTGAATTCGAACCTGGAATCCAAATGAAATATAGTTGCGGGAGTTCGCATATACTTAGCGCCATATTGCAGAAGGCGACTGGTATGAACACTTCGGAATTTGCAAGAAAGAACTTATTTGCACCTCTAGGTATTAACGATTTCCATTGGTATCAGGATACACAAGGGATTGCGATCGGTGGTTTTGGTTTGCGAATGAAGATCGAAGATATGCTGAAGTTTGGAGTGTTATACGCTCAGAATGGGGAGTGGAATTCGAAACAACTCATCTCTGCTGACTGGATTGCTAGAAGTGTAAGGCCTTCTCTCACTTTCGAAACCTTATATAGCTACCACTGGCGCATAATGAAAAGCATCCAGGAAGAAGACGCTGAAAATAAAACGTTTTATGCTATGGGTATGGGCGGAGGAAGAGGGCAATACATATTTGTTAACCAAGATCGAGGATTGGTTGCGGTATTCACAACGATTAAATCCGATGATAGTTTGTTACCACTTCAATGGTTTAACAATTATATATTGACAGAATAGTTGTTTATGGGAGAGATAACATGAGCCACTGGTTTGATCTAGATGAACTTGATCCAAAGTTAATCAAATTTGCAGTTATGATCGCGAAATACAATAATAAATTCATCATTATAAAAAATAGGAAAAGAGGAGGTTGGGAGATACCAGGAGGCAACAAAGAAATAGGGGAAACAATTTTACACACGGCAAGTCGAGAACTCTATGAAGAGACAGGGGCAATACGCTTCGAATTAATACCTTATGGTGTATATGAATGGAATGGGAGCTTTGGTATGGTTTCTTATGCTGAGGTTAAATTGCTGGAGAGCTTACCGGAGTCTGAAATTGATGAAATAAAGCTTGTGGATGTATTACCAGAAGGGATGAACTTTGGAGATATGTTTTATCATTTCTCAGACAGATGGGATGGACTTGAGAACCATAAGTTTAAGAAATACACTATCGAAATAAATCATTTGAATGAGTTACCTGAAATTAAAATAAGCTAGTTTTAGTTGGAGGAACTCTGTTTTGAAACTAAAGGAGATGAAAAGAACTAGTGAATAAGAATAAGGGACTCATCATGTCACTATTACTTTTATTGATTTTAATTTTGTTATGGAATTCCTTTCGAACTTCAATTTTTGAAGCAGTTACTGTTCAAAAGATTAGTGAAAATGAAATGACTGTAATTAATTTTAATAATCTTGAAAGAACAATAGCCGTTCCAATGGATATGTCAAAACTAATTGAAGAGAACAAGGAATACACTATTTTGTACGATAAAAGAGTTTTTGATAAATACAGACTTCGATCTATAAAACCATAGGTCTTAGAAATAATATGTGGAAAGAGAGATGGCAACGATCATGATAACGTATAGAACGTTGACCCTTGAAGATGTGAACCAGCTGCAGGAAATAGATCGTTCGGAACATATTGATCTCATTTATGAAATGAGAGGGAACCGATTGGTTGAACTTGAACAAAATCATGAATGCTCAAACTGGGATGAGATGCTTTTGAAAGAGATTCAAAATCGATATGTGTACGAATTAGAACAAGGTGGCATGGCATATGGCGCGTTTGCTGACAATCAATTAATCGGATTTGGTGTGCTGGCACATCAATATAGAGGAAAAGAACGAAATCAATTACAAGTTGACTTGATGTATGTCTCACGCGGGTACAGAAGACAAGGTATTGGAAAACGTATTCTAAACGAGTTAGGTGAAGAGGCTAAGAAACGTGGTGCACAGTATCTGTATATCTCCTCCACAGAGACGAAATCAGCGGTATCCTTTTATAAAAGTCAGGGCAGTCAGATTGCAAGTGAGATCGATCAAGAACTTTATGACAAAGAGCCGAACGATATACATATGATAAAGGAGCTGGGCACATGACAACGGTTGGGATACTTGGCACCATTCATAATCCTGAACTCAGGGAGCGATATCATTGTTCCCTTTCTCTTTACAAGGATGTGATCACTGAGTTTAAACCAGATCTCATTTGTGGTGAAGTTCATCCGCAGAGTTGGTTGAGGTACCTGAAGGACAAACATGATAGAGGATACTGGGGAGAACCAGCTAGTGAGTATTGGGAATTGGTCTTCCCTTTATGCGAGAAGCATAACATCCCATTTGTCCCTATTGATTGGTTTGAATTAGATGTATGGAATGCTTTTGATCCATTCAACGGTTATTCGGGCGAGGAACGCCAAGAACTTGAACAACGGGACGATCATTGGTTTGCGGAGCAAATGGAGACGTATCGGTTTGGCGAGATTCCTTTTAATTCAAAGGAGTTCGATCGCGTAACCAGACAAAAATATGAATGGTTGCATGAGGTAAATCCGAAGGCACAGAACTTTCGCTGGGTGGTCCGTAATCAGATTATGGTTCAAAGAGTCAAAAATACAATTGAAGCTCATCCAGAAAAACGAATCCTCTGTATCGTAGGAGCCGATCATAATTATATTTTCCAAGAAGAGCTGGTGAAAGAACCCGTTGAATTGATGTATCCGTTACGATAAATGAACCGTTGGTAGAATGACAAATGAAACTTATGACGTAAGGAGCATTACATGCGCAAAAAAATACGGAAAACACTCAAGTACAGCATATTCAGTATTATTTTAATGGTCATAGTAGCTCTGATATTTCCCACATGGACACCCAAAATTAAAGGTGAAAACAGCATCAGCATGTTAGAGCAGGTCGAAATTAACGGTACAGGACATGAAGTCATGATCAGGGGTGTTGATCGGACTAACCCTATCCTGATTTTTGTGCATGGCGGGCCGGGATGCTCGGAGATTCCTTACGTAAGGAAGTATCAGAAAGAGCTTGAGCAACACTTCACGGTGGTGCATTACGATCAACGTGGGAGTGGGAAGTCCTATCACTTTTTTGAGGATTACTCGAATCTCACAACAGATGTATTAGTAGATGATTTGTTAGCGTTAAGGGATTATGTATCTAAGGAGTTAGGTCAAGAGAAGGTTATATTAATCGGTCATTCATTTGGTACATACATCGGGATGAAAGCTGCGGCTAAAGCACCTACTCAGTTTCACGCTTATATAGGCATCGGACAGATGGCTAATACACTTCAGAGCGAACTGGAAAGTTTGGAGTACACGTACGAGCAAGCGAAACAAGCCGGTAATGCAGAGGACGTTAAAAAACTGGAGCTAATTCGCAGCTCGATTGAGCAAGGAAAGGAACTTACGCCTAGAATTTTGTTGCAAAAGTACGGTGGTGCAGCCAGGCTCATCCATGAGAATAGAGATTATATTTCAGGATTCCTTTTAAATCCCGAATACAATGGGCTGGATATGATTCGCTTTTATTCAGGGATGTTCAGTTCACAAGACATCTTACTGAAGGAAGCATTTGATCAAAATTTACCTGATATTGTTGATCATCTGGAGATTCCTACCTATTTTGTAACGGGTAAATATGATTATATGACTACTGCGAATGCAGCACGTGATTATTTTGATGTATTGAATGCACCGATCAAAGACTTCATTGTATTCAACGAGTCGGCGCATTACCCACAGTTTGAGGAGAAAGAAGAATTCGTAAAGTGGTTAAATGAGCTATTTTAAGATGCATTGAAAGGAGCAAGATCATATTGTTAAGTGAATTCATTGAGCTTGAAGAAGAGAGTGATGAGAGTTACCGGTGTTACACTCTGCAAAATACAGTGCAAATATTTAAACATTGCATACAGGATGAGGATTTAAATGACGTCCGAATATATGTGTCCACAAATACACCGTTAGATTCAATGGTTAATAAAATAGATGACTACATTAAGTGGTTTTCTATTTGTGAGACGGTCTTTCGAGAATATTATGAGAATGAACTTGATGAAAAGGTACATCAGAATTGGTTTAATGAGATTGAAGTTTATCGTGTGGATATCACATTTAACGGTATAACCGACTACGGCGCAACAATATCTTGCGGAGATAATATCCTGCGCGATCACATCATGATTATTGATTTTGACAGAGAACAAATCCAAGCAATCCACTTAAACGGATAGATGGATTATTTTGTAGTAAATAGTCACAAAAAACAATAAAGATATCGCTTTATTTTCCATAAATGTGTTATTATGTTGGTGTTAGACGAAAAATTCATTTGTTTGATCGATAGGGAGAGGAGGCACGTATTCTCGAATCATTCAATCTGTATGGATAGATTAACTGCACTGCTTGTTAAAAATAATAGAATAAGCGGAGGTATGGTTATGTTCAAAAAATGGAAGAAGTTTGGCATCAGCAGCTTGGCACTGGTATTAGTGGCTGCGGTAGCCTTTACCGGATGGAGCGCTAAAGCATCAGCAGCTGACGCTTCGCAAATAGTATCTGAGATGGGTGCAGGATGGAATCTCGGCAATCAGCTGGAAGCAGCGTTGAACGGTACACCGAATGAGACAGCTTGGGGCAATCCTACGGTAACTCCAGAGTTAATCAAAAAGGTAAAAGCGGCAGGTTTCAAATCCATTCGTATTCCCGTTTCCTATTTGAACAACATTGGAAGCGCTCCCAATTATACAATCAATGCGGCATGGCTGAATCGAATTCAGCAAGTCGTGGACTACGCGTACAATGAAGGTCTGTATGTGATCATCAATATTCATGGTGATGGGTATAATTCCGTACAGGGTGGATGGCTGCTCGTGAATGGTGGCAATCAGGCTGCCATTAAGGAAAAATATAAAAAGGTGTGGCAGCAGATTGCCACCAAGTTTAGCAACTACAATGATCGCCTTATTTTCGAATCCATGAACGAAGTATTCGATGGTAACTATGGCAATCCAAACTCGGCGTATTACGCCAATCTGAACGCATACAATCAAATCTTCGTGGATACGGTTCGTCAGACTGGTGGTAACAACAATGCCAGATGGTTGCTGATTCCAGGCTGGAATACCAATATTGACTACACTGTTGGTAATTATGGCTTTGCTCTTCCTACAGATAATTACAGATCCTCGGCTATTCCTAGTTCGCAGAAGAGAATCATGATCTCGGCACACTATTACTCTCCGTGGGATTTTGCAGGTGAGGAAAACGGTAATATCACACAGTGGGGTGCAACTTCTACGAATCCTGCCAAGAAGTCTACTTGGGGACAAGAGGATTATCTTGAATCGCAGTTTAAGTCCATGTACGACAAATTTGTGACTCAGGGCTATCCTGTAGTGATTGGTGAGTTCGGTTCCATTGATAAAACGTCCTACGATTCCAGCAACAATGTATATCGTGCTGCATACGCAAAAGCAGTTACCGCAAAAGCTAAAAAATACAAAATGGTTCCTGTTTATTGGGATAACGGGCATAACGGTCAACATGGATTCGCATTGTTTAACCGTTCGAACAATACCGTAACGCAGCAAAATATCATTAATGCAATCATGCAAGGTATGCAATAATTTACTGTCGATCAGCATCCGTACAAACGGTGTGTTCCTTCAAAAGGGACATGCCGTTTTTTGTGCTACCCTGAGATAAAGTTGAACAACATTTACCAATGCATTTTACATAAGCCACATACAGAATTCATTAAATCCCACACTAGCTTTTATATACTTAATTTGCTTGATATAGCGAACTAAAAGGACTAGGTGGTAGACAGAATGTTAAAAAAACGTGATTTGCAGGAATGCCTTTCACTGTACAGCTTAATGATGGACCCCGCAGTTTCTCCTTACGTTCGTTATCAATGCCAATCGTATGAAGAATATCTATTCCTCACCAAACAATTGATGGCCGAAGAAGAACAAAAAACGGTGATTTCCCGAACGATTTTGAATGAAACAGGGCAGCCTATTGGAACCATTGATCTATATCATATTGAGCATCAAACCGGTTTTTTAGCCACTTGGATTGGTTCACCGTTTTTTGGAAATGGGTATAGCCAAAGAGCCAAATCAGCCTTTTTTGTTGAACTGTTTCTGGAACATGGGATTGAAACGGTATTTATGAAGATACGCAAACAGAATATAAGATCCAGAAAAGCGGTACAAAAACTGCCTTATGTGAAATTAGCCAATGATGTGTATCCAGATGTATATCAACAGATCAACATGAATGAACAGATGTATGATCTGTATTATGTTGGACAGTCAGCCTTTTTCGAAAATAGTATGGATCTGCACCCAGTGGTAGCTACGTAACTTATTCAGAGAGCATAAACAGCGGCGTCAGAGATGACGGCGCTATTTGCTATGATGATATAGGAACGGACCGTGAATATAACATGCAGGAATATAGACTAGAGAATCGAAAGACATTAAGTAGATAACCTCTTAAAAATTGGACGGTTAATCAAGGAGGCATGAAATGAATAATATTAACAAGATTTTGGGTGTAGTCCTCATGCTTGGCAGTGTGTTTATTTCAACGATGGAGAGAATCTCAATACGAGTTTCTGTCGCTATAGTAGAAGCAGGATACGCTTCAGGAGGGACCAACGTACCCCAGTTTGCTCAGACGAACGAGCATCCAACAGGTTTACTCGTATACTTCATGTTCTTTGTTGGATTCATACTATTGGTCGCGGGATTCCCGGGGAGTTATAAGAAAAATCGTAATCATGGGCATAGCAAGGAAGTTTAGCTTGAGGAGGGATGAAAGTGGCCGAACAGGAGGAAGTGTTATCGGGAGGTAATGTGAATAAGGTCGTCAGAATAGGTGAGACGGTTCGCCGGCATGCGAAACCAAATCCATATGTGATTGAATTGCTTTTACATCTCGAAAAAGTTGGTTATGATCATGCCCCTCGATTTCTGGGAATAGATGAACAGGGGAGAGAAACGCTCTCTTACCTCGAAGGCATCGTTCCAGGCAATGATTATCCTGATCTAGAAGAGTATATGTGGTCAGACGAATCTTTGATTGAAGTCGCGAAACTGTTGAGAAGTTACCATGATGCGACCGTTGGATTTACAACAACATCAGTATCAACGAACAGATATCCAGGCCTAACTGAAGATGAAGTTGTATGTCATAACGATTTTGCGCCGTATAATGTGGTGTACAAGGATGGCCGTCCTCAAGGCATTATTGATTTTGATATGGCGGGTCCAGGTCCGCGAATGTGGGATATCGCCTATGCCTTGTATACATCCGTTCCACTCGCAGAATTTTCACCAGAGATGGATGGAAAAGGTGTAATGCCATACGACAGCCAGGCGCACGGAACTGTTCGAAAAGAACGGATTGCCTTATTTATGGCTACGTACGGGCTGAGTGTTCCAGCAGATTTGAAGGATTGGGTCATATCCCGTATCCGTTTCATGTGTAAAACACTGACTGATCGTGCGGCGGATGGAGATGTCGCTTTTATGAAGATGGTCGAAGAGGGTCACCTGGCCCACTATGAGAAAGAAGTCATTTTTCTTGAAAACCATTGGGATGAATGGGTTTGAAAGGTAATGCTAATGGACCGCGTGATAGCCTAAGGGCTGGACAGCGGTTTTTTTGTTTCCATCTTTCGAATCCCTATGAATTCCTTTCTATTCATTTTCAACAATTGTGATCAACAATACAGCAATATAGTTCAGATTAGAACGAAATAACTGTGATACAATTCATTGTAAAGCGCTATCATTGTAAATTATTAAACTATATTGCTTTTTATATTCTGGGAAGGGAGATCTTTACTGATGCTAACCATACACACCCCGACGAATATTGCTTTGCAGGAAAATGAAGTTTATGTGCGATCAGAAGCAGATAATTTTCAGGATGAATGGCCTGTTCATACGCATAATGGGTATGAGATACATTATTTTATTCAAGGAGATGCAACCTTTCTAATCGGTGACCGAATATATAAGCCGCTGCCCGGCGATATGTTTATATTCAGAGGCGGTGTGCCCCACCGAATCAATCCTTCAAGAGAAATCGTGTACAAGCGAAGTTTCGTCAATTTCACGGAATTATTGCTTTTGGACATGCTTGCTGTCAGTCAGTTGGAGAATCTGATGTCCATATTCCGTCATCCCAATGGGTTATTGGTGCATTGGCCCCCGGAGGAGCGTGAGCATATCACAGCTATATTTAAGGGAATCAAGGAGGAGATGGGGGCAGGAAATACAGGGTACAAAACAATGGTCAAATTAAGTCTTACCCAATTGCTACTGCGGATTTACCGGAAAACAACCAGTGAGCAATCCGCCAATCCTATTTTATGTTCCTCCCAGAAGCAGACAAGCGTAAGCCGGGTTCTTCATTATTTAAACCAGAACTACACGGAGAATGTTTCATTGGATGAACTGTCCAAAACACTCCATTTGAATAAATACTACATTTGTCATTCTTTCAAAGAGACAACGGGATATACCATAAGCAATTATGTTATACGGAAAAGAGTTGCAGAGGCCAAAAAATTGTTGCTGTCTACGGATGCACCGATTTTATCCATATCTGAGACGCTAGGTTTTAACACACCTGTATATTTTAGCAGGGCCTTTAAACAATATGTGGGTGTATCACCACAGTTATTCCGTAAAAGTGAATTGCTCAACGAAGCCAAAATTCATTAGACCCTTCCAAGGAGATGTTGATATGACAAGAAGAACAGCGTTTAAGCTCACCACTAGCATGGTATTGGTCATGTTACTCATCGTATTGACTGCTTGCGGAAATTCAGGTACCAATGCTAATTCAAAACAAACAACTCTGGATTTCTTGTGGTTCTCTGACGGAAAAGAAGGAGAAGTCATCAAGGAAATCATTAAAGATTATGAGCAGACCAATACCAAGGTTAAAATCAACCTGATTGAAGTTGGCTTCAAGGATATCCAAACCAAATTAAAAACAATGTTATCCGGTGGAAAGCCACCTGCCCTGAGCCGGGTCACGGATACCGGATCATTTGCTAATCAGGCGGTTGATCTGACACCTTACGTGGACAATGCGGACCAATTCGAGGATCAATTTATTGACTCACTTAAACCTTATTATGTTATTAATGACAAGCTGGTAGCGGCGCCTATGGATGTTACAGCGAATGGGCTTATTTATAACAAAACCTTATTTGATAAAGTGGGCGTCAAAGTACCGACCTCTCCTGACCAGGTATGGACGTGGGATGAATATACAGCTGCGTTAAAAGAGGTTATGGACAAAGGCGGAGCACGTTATGGCATGGTATGGGATGTCACACCGCACAGATGGTCCACTCTTTTGTATCAGAATGGCGGAAGCATCTTAACAGAGGATGGCACTGCAGCAGCGATTAACAGTGAAGCCGGAATTCGTAGCATGGAGCAGTTCAAGCAGCTTCATCAAGAAGGGATCATGCCCGAATCCGTATGGCTCGGAGGGGAAAATCCGAACAACCTGTTCCGTTCCGGGACGGTGGCTACCCACTGGGCTGGCAACTGGATGATCAGCAATTACAAGGATATCACCGATTTTGAATGGGGAGTCACCTATATGCCAAAAGGAACACAACGTTCTTCAGTACCAGGCGGGAAGTTTCTGATGGCTTTTGAAGGCAGCGGATATGAGCAGGAGGCGGCAGAATTTATTGAATACTTAACGTCCAAAGAAGTGAATTCAAAATATAACCAGGAATCATTGTTTATGAGTCCGCGGAAGGACAGCTCTGTATTGAATTATGAATTCGGCAAGGAGATGTTTGAAATTTTCGCGGATGAACTGAAGAACAGTTCGCCTCTTGCAGCTAATGACTGGTCTAGACAGACGATTATATCCAAAATTTCAACGGACCTGAAAAATAATATTGTTGAGGTTCTATCCGATAAGGCAACTCCGCAGGAGGCTTTGGATCGAACAGCCAAGCTGATTAACGAGGCTATTGGCAGTCAATAAACGTAAAGTCATTTGGTGAATTCGCATAACGGGGGCTTATCGATATCTGTAAAGCCTCCCCTTCGAATAACGTATAAGGAAGGGGCAAGCAGATGAGTGAAGGACAACGATTAAACAGAATTACGCTGGCAAAACAGAACAGGAAGCTCGTTATTGCTCCTTATCTGTTTATACTTCCCAACCTCCTGATCTTTGGAACTTTTATCGTATTTCCCTCTTTATTGGGCCTCTATTATTCGTTCCATGTCTATGATGGATTGAACCCGATGAGGTTCAACGGGCTGGACAATTATATCAAAATTATAGGAGATCGGGAATTTTGGTCGACCATCGGACGAACGGGGATTTATGCAGCAATTGTTGTCCCGCTAATATATGCAGCAGCGTTAGGCATTGCTTTGCTGCTTGCACGCGAGATTAGGATGCGCGGTTTCTTCAGGGCCGTATTTTACTGGCCGACCATGATTTCTTACATTATCGTAGGATTGACCTGGAAGTGGATTTTCGGAGATTCATTTGGCATCTTGAATCATCTGTTAACCGTGGTTGGTGTGGAACCTGTCGGCTTTTTAACCTCTTCCTTTTGGGCAAATACGGCTGTAATCATCGCGACAGTATGGTCACGTGCAGGCTTTTTCATGGTCATTTTTATCGCGGGTTTGCAGGCTATACCTACGGATTATTATGAGGCTGCCCGCTTGGACGGGGCAACGGGAACAAAGGTATTTCGCTATATTACCCTCCCACTTTTGAAGCCTACAAGCTTACTCGTTGTGATGCTGTGTCTGATTGACGCGTTCAAAGCCTTCCCACTTATGTTTGCGCTTACAGGCGGTGGGCCGGGCAAAGATACTACCTATATTGTTCAATATATTTATGAAATTGGCTTTAACAGGCAGGAGCTTGGGTTAGCCAGCGCCATGTCAGTGATACTGTTTATCCTTATTGGTGGATTCTCGGCTCTGCAATTCCGTCTATCGAAAGGAGGGGCTACGTGATGGTAATGAAGCCTATGGTCAAAATCGTCATCTACAGTATGTTAAGTGTTGCTGCAGTGGTGTGGCTCCTGCCTGTCCTGTGGGTCGTGATTTCTTCTCTGAAAACGAATAGCGATCTGTACAGCTTCCCTCCCAAGTTGTGGCCGGAGCCAGTCACCTTCGAGCATTTCAAGGAGGCATTCAGAAAAGGTAATTTTGGCTTGTATTTTATGAATAGTACAATCGTAACTCTATCCTCAACGCTGCTCCTGTTATTGATTAATTCCATGGCAGGCTTTGCACTCGCGAAGTACCGCTTCCGCGGAAGCTCGATCATATTAATCGCTTTTATCTCAACACTCATGATTCCGATTGAGGTCATTATGATCCCCATATTCAAGGTGCTGAGCGCACTTGGGATGTATAATAGCCTGCTCGCGATTATTATCCCGCCAGCAGCAACACCGACAGGTGTGTTCCTTATGCGGCAGTACTTGCTGAGTGTACCAGACGAGCTACTGGAAGCTGCCCGGATGGATGGAGCCGGTGAATGGAAAATTTACTGGAGCATTATTCTTCCGATAGCGAAGCCAATTCTTGCGGTGCTCGCAATCTTCTCCTTCATGTGGAGATGGGATGATTTTGTATGGCCGTTAATTGCGATTAGTGATCCATCGAAGTATACGATTCAGCTTGCACTCTCTAATTTTATTGGTGAATACAACGTGGATTGGGGAAGTTTGCTTGCGATGTCCGTCATCACGATGCTTCCAGTACTGATTGTTTTTATGGTTTTCCAGCGATATTTTGTCAGCGGTATGATTACTTCAGGAATGAAAGGATGAGTTGAATGTCAGATACCACCCGGAGTGGGATGGATACCTTGAATTATAAACCTTTGAAATTAGGTCACAATCAGGTCATTAATCATTGGATGATCAGCGGCATATATACGAGTCCTGTTGCCTTTGTTCCAACAACGATGGAGGGAGATATTAATGATTGGCTTATCGATGGTTTTGCCATTCATGAGAATCCATGCAGAAAGGAATTTGTAGAACATAGGAGAACGCAGCCTGTGAACCGCTTTTTTGATCAATGGAGCGAGTTTCCTAGCCCGGGAGACGACTTCGTTGGAGAAGAAAACGGAATGCCTTGGGCACTGTATTCTCCTTGGAATAATCCACGGGTGGAGCAATCAGGATTTTGGTTTGTGCCAACACATCTGCGCAGTTACGCGGCGACAAGACTAATTTCTCCGACTGCTCATACCGCCTCTTTGCGGATTAAGACCTATGGCAGTCTGACGTTGTGGATGAATGGGGAAATGGTGACGGACTTTGCACCACTCACGCGTAACAAGGAACAGGAAATCATTATTAAAGCTGAACTTGTAGCCGGAATCAATGAGATCTATGCCTGCTGGGAGGATCTGGCTGAGCGGGATACGATGTATGCTTTTGCGGTGGAGTACCTAGGAGACGAGGAATTAGTGATTTCCCTGCCTATTGCTCCTCATTTGGCGGAGTCTGTAAAATCCGCAGAGGAAGCCCTCGAACAGGCTTATTTTCCTTCGGATCTCTTCAGAGGTGAGCAGATTAAGCTCAAGCTGCCACTTCCCTTACCGGATATCGTTAGAGAGGTTGATATTCAGTATGGCAATTTTTTTGATGGCACCGAAAATAAAACAATACACATAACCGAACAGGAAACGGATCTGGTCCTGGCACATACGAATCAACTCGGTCATCATTACGTATATTTCACGCTGACTATTTCAGTATCAAATGTTGTACTAACCAAGAAATTTGGCTGCCAATCCTATGATACCAGCTATGATGAGGCAGCTCAGCAAGCTGCGGATATTGAAGACCGCAAATCCCTGGCACTGCGATGCATTGCCGAGAAGGGCAGTCCCAATATTCATAAGGCGATCGCCATGCTCAAAACGGGAGGTAATCTGCAAGAAGCGGAGAACATTTTGCTTGAGGGTGTGGAAGGGATCGAGCAACGGAAGGATTGCAGTGACTTCTATCTGGTGGGACTGTTCCGTCTTTGGAGAGATGAGCGAAATAGCGGTCTGTTTAGTGAATCGTTCTGGGATCGGGTAAAAGCAAGCATTCTGGGCTATCGGTATTGGATAGATGAACCTGGCGATGATGTGATGTGGTTCTTCAGTGAGAACCATGCCTTATTGTTCCATACCAATGAACTGTTAGCCGGACAGTTGTTTGGGGATGAAACGTTCAGCAACAGTGGTGAATCCGGTGAAGTACACCGTCAAAAAGCAGAGCAGAGGCTTGCACTATGGTTTGAGCGCTTTTTGGATGAAGGATTGGCAGAATGGAATTCAAGTGCATACATTCCAATTGATGCGGTTGGGTTATTGCATATCTATGAGTTTGCCCATAATGAACAGCTCAGGCAACAAGCAAAAAAGGCGATGGACCTGTTATTCTATTATATTACCGTTCAGATGCATCAAGGAGTTTTGTCCACAACGTTTGGGCGCAGCTATGAGAAGGAACTGCTGGGTGGTTATGCAGCGGGAACAACTTCAATGTGCTGGATCGCTTATGGCGTTGGCAATGTAAACAATTATTCAATAAGCAATGTTGCCTTGAGTTTATCGGATTACAGTCCTCCAGCAGCATATCAGGAGCATCTGTTGCTTGGGGAGAATCAACAATTGGTGTTTGCCAATCAGCAGGGCAAGGGAGGTTACGCCAAGCTCTATCACTGTCGGACTGAGGAATACTCCTTATCCTCCATCATTCGCTTTCGTCCAGGCAAGCCAGGTTATCAGGAGCATGTCCAGCATCTATCTCTGTCACCTGAGGCGCAGATTTGGGTGAATCATCCGGCAGAAATATACAAGCATGGGGATGGTCGGCCTTGCTTCTGGGCTGGGAATGGGATATTACCCGACGTTGTTCAGCATGAGGGGATCGCTTTGATGATGTTTGATATTCCTGCGGATAACAACTCTGACTGGACACATGCTTATTTTCCTACTGACTTCTTCACGGAATGGGTAAAGCATGAGAACTGGCATTTTGCCCGTTTGAATAAGGGGTATGCAGCTATATATGCGGCCAACGGGACGAGTATGGAGAGCAACGGGGTAACAAGAGAGCGTGAGCTTATTTCCCCTGGCTTGCGTAACGCCTGGATTATAAGAGCAGGAAGCGAACAGCAATTCGGGTCATTTGACGCTTTTATTAACCAAGTTTGTTCTGCAAGCCCGCAATTCGATAATCAAGCTTTAACTCTCACTCTAACAGACCCGGTATATGGTCCAATTCAATGGGGAATGAACAAGCCTTTTCTTATTAAAGAAGAGGAAATTATACACGAAGGTTATGGAGTGAAGGGACAACTGAAGTTACTGGACATGGAGCGCTGAATCGTGTGCAAGAAACCAAGGGAGTGATAACCAACATGCTGAATCAAATGGTGCTGCAGGAGAGAATAAGCAAGGTATCCCAAGCGATGGAGTCTATGAAAAACACAAGCATCAATGAACAGTTTCCCATTGGACTAATCGACATACATCTATGGGAATGGCCGCAAGGTGTTGGTCTGTATGGCTTGCTTCAACTCCATGAGGCAACGAAAGATCCTAAAGTGCTGGAATTTCTGGAATCATGGTACAATGCAAGGCTGATGGAAGGGTTACCGGAAAAAAATGTGAACACCTGTGCTCCGCTCCTTACTTTGATCTCACTATGCGAGCTGACCGGAAACAGGGAGTACGAACAGGTCTGTGAGGAATGGAGCAGCTGGATCATGGATGGACTGCTGCGAACCGGAGATGGTGCGTTTCAACATATGATTACGGGAGATGCCAATGATGGTCAAATTCTGATTGATACCTTGTTTATGACGGTGTTATTTTTGGCCAAGGCAGGGGTATACTTCAAGAAACCCGACTTGGTGGAAGAAGCCAAACGACAGTTCCTTGTGCATATCAAATATCTATATAACAAGAAAACCGGATTGTTCTATCATGGCTGGGATTTCAATGAAAATCATAACTACGGTGCTGTTCATTGGGGAAGGGGCAATGCATGGTATACGGCGGGAGTTATGGATTTCCTGAATATCATTCCGATCGAAGACGGGCTGAAGGCCTATCTGTTGGATACAGCAACCGCTCAAGTCAGAGCACTGAGCAAGCTTCAGGGTGAGGATGGTATGTGGCATACCGTGTTGGATGACCCCGCCTCTTACAAAGAAACCTCAGCAACAGCAGCGATTGGATACGGCATTCTCAAGGGAATCCGGTATGGATACCTGGATGAATCCTATCGTCAGAATGGCTTGAGAGCGCTTGAAGCGGTTTTGAAACATATTGATGATCACGGAGTTGTACATCAGGTGTCCTACGGAACTCCTGTGGGGCAGGATGCTCAGTTTTATAAAGATATAGCGATCAGTCCGATGGGTTATGGACAAGCACTTACGTTGTTTATCCTGATTGAGGGCTTGCGGGTTCCAACCGCCGAATAGAAGAAGGCAGACTTGTACGGAGGATGGGGGATACAGTTTCCTGTATCCTCCTTTTTGGTTTAGTAAGCTCGAATCTCGATTAATTCGGCATATCTGCTGCCATTTGTGGTATCAATTATGATTCTCAGAGCCTGAGCTGTCACAGAGACATCCAGGGAATGAATAACTTTTCTTTTGTGATTTTCTTGCATGCTCGCAATCTGTGTCCATTCCCCAGCCGGAGTCAGTACATCCACGCGATAATCACGCACCAACTCAGGCATCACACGGAATGTTGTGTGATGGTGATGTAAATTAACCAGATCCTCGTTCACATCATCATTAAACGTCAAGTGCAATTCAGCCAAGGTTTGTGGCTCTTCCCATGTCAGTTGCACCCATTCTGGCTTGCCTGACTGCATCGGTTGCGACATCCACTGCTGCGGCCCGCCGTAAGGACGATGGTATCCGTTGATTGTGTTGTCCGCTGAATAGGCCGTGGTCTCAGAGAGGGTACGACAGCAGAACGGTTGACGCGCCAACCCCTGCATGGACCATAATACGACAGGCTGATCCGTGGCATGATCCTCCAGGTTTTTGGACACGTGGTTTTCTTCTGTTTTGAAGAAGATCAGCACCCCGCTGTGTGCTTCTATCGAATGGTAGAGTGAGATGGCTTTATTGGAGCGGATGATCACAAAAGCATTCTGTGGTTCTTCCGGTCGCCATTCGAGCGGAAGCTTCACCCACTGCCTGATTCCTGTTTTAACGTTAATAGTCGCCGTAACTTGTAATGTATGCGGGACGTAGTTCTCCTTACGCTCCGTATCCCACAGCTCTACCGTCAGCGCGGTATCGCTGGATGCATCCAGCAGCAGCTCCAGGCCGCTGAGCAGTGGATGCACAGGCAGCAGAAGGGCAACATCCGTACCCAGCGGGTACGTCTCGCCAGGCTGCTCCAGAGCAATGCCCGTCAGCGTGCTGGAGGCTGTAGCCTTGGCACGCCAGGCCAGATCCAGCTCATCGTGGCTGCGCACCCCGATGATGGAAGCGTCCTGCCGCAGCAATGTCTGCTGCAGCAACGCCAGATGCCTCGCGTGCAGCTCGCGCGGCGACACACTCATGGACGCGCAGAGCGCTGCGCCCGTACCCGCGGCTTCGCCGATGACCGCGCATGTGGCCATGACGCGCGTTGTGCCGAAGGCGACATGTGATGCGCTGATGTCGCGCCCGGCCATGAGCATATTCCGCACATTTGCGGAATACAACGAGCGGAACGGCACGTGATATACGCCGTCGGCATGCATATGCTTCGAGCCGCTCGCTTCGGCGTACATGCCCTGCGGAGGATGCAGGTCGATGGACCAGCCGCCAAAGGCAACGGCATCCGGGAACTCCCGCTGGCTGATAATATCGTTCTGGGTGAGCACATAGTCACCCGTGAAGCGGCGGTACTCCCTTTTGCCAGGCAGAGAACCAATCCACTCCAGCGTCATATGGTCGGCATCAAACTTGCCGGAATTCTTGATATAGTCCCAGATCCCGTAGATCACGGACCACAGTTCATCACGGATCAGCTCATTGTCATGAACAGTGTCATGTTCACCGCCCCATTCAATCCACCAGTAATGACAACCGGAATCCCCGCTGCGAATGACCCGGCGAATCGGAATGCTGGTCTGTGTAATATCCTTGGCAAAAGAAGGCGGGATATAACGGACAGGTGCACCAGCATCCTTGGTATAGAAGAGAAGTGTACTGCCCAGCGTGATCTGATCAGCCACCTCCGGTGCCCACTCTTCGCCATATTCGCTGCGTGCTTCCCGGCCGAGTGCAAACTTGGCACCTGCCAGAAAGCCAACCAATCCATCACCCGTACAGTCCAGATAGATCTGACTTTCGAATCGGATTTTGCGCTCAGAACCCATCATCCATCCGGTAACGGAGGTGATCATGCGTTCATCTCCATCCCCAGTGGCCTCGACTTCATGTACATCCGTGTTCAGGTACAGGCTGATGTTGGATTCAGCTCGAACGGCTTCCAGAATGATCAAGTCCCAAAGATAAGGATTGCCCTCTGGATTACGATACTGATTCTCTACAAATAGTTCTCCCATGATGCCCGTCTCGCGGGCATAGCGGTTAATTCCATGGGCGGTAGCGCCGCAGACCCATACGCGTACTTCACTGCTGGAATTGCCACCGAGTACAGGACGATTCTGCACCAGAGCGACCTGTTGGCCCAGCCGGGCAGCAGATATGGCAGCGCATACGCCAGCAAGCCCACCCCCGATGACGGTGATATCCGGTTTAACGAGTTCGTGCTTCATATGAACACCTCTCTCATTGAATATGGATGAGCCTAAGCTCAGATTTCATAGTTCATATCTATAATTTCATATTAGTTCTATATATTTACTTTTCAAATACACTATATTATCATCGAGCATATACTTTATTTCATAACAAAGGCAGGTGTGTCATGGACCTCCTTAATCACATCTACTGGAAGAAGAAAGCTGAATTTGCTCTGGCAGAAGATATCTACGACGCTTGGGTGGTCTTTGCCGTTGAAGAGGGCGTATTTCGTTACGAGATTGATGGGCAGACCGGAGAGGCGGGTTTTGCTGATCTGGTGTTATGTCCGCCCCACGTTCCTTTTCGCAGAGAGACGGTAACCCCGCTGACGTTTCACTATATGCTGTTCCGTTGTAACTCCGCAGAGGGTGAGAGTCTCCTGCCGCCAATAGGGAAATCTCTCATTAATGATACGAAGCGTCTGGCTTCAACATATGCCTACCTGCGTCTGGCGAGCGAGGACAACGATGAGGCTACAACAGGATGGAAAACCCATCTGATGTTGGATTTGTGGCGGCTGTATCAATGGGAGCGCAGACAGAGCAGGTTAATGGAAACGAAGTTCACGGAGGATGCTCTCATGGCTGAAGCGGCAGTGTTGTTGGAGGAGTGGGCAGGAGAGGCGGTCAGTCTCCGAACGTTGGCCGAACATTTGGCTTTGAGTCCAGTCCAGCTCACCCGAAGGTTCCGGGAGGCCTTTCAAGAAACACCATCTGATTATCTGAAAGCGATTCGTCTCAAAAAAGCAAAAGCCTTGCTGGCAGATAGCCGTCTGACCCTTACGCAGATTGCCGAGAGATGTGGATATGAGAACGGATTTTATCTGAGCCGTGTATTTTCGTCGACCATAGGAATCAGTCCCTCGGAGTATCGGAGACGACATCAAGTATGAGGTAAAGGGTCTCGTCCATCTAGCCATCCATCCATTCACTCACTCATTCATTCATTCATTTCTTGCTTACACCAATAGAACATATCTGTGTAGTTCACATGGATGCAGGCAGCGAATATCACAAATCCATGCAAATCATTCGACTCCGGCTGTGAATGGCAGGCAGGTGCTATAATGGGGTCATTAATTGTAGGGGAGCGAGCACTAAGGAATGAAGAAGCCAAATTGGAAAAGTTGGTTGCCACAGCGGCTTAGATACCGCCTGTTCGGTGCGTTTGTGGTGTTGATTCTCTTGCCGTTCAGTGCATTGAATGTCTACAATTATCAGCAAATTGAATCGCTGGTCGAGCAGAAAATCAGTGAGCAGAGTCATGAGCAGCTAGTCCAGATGTACCGCTCTCTGGAGGACCAGATGAGCATTGCCTTCAAAACGCTTATTTTTCTGGAACAGGATTCCGCGGTAAGAAATGTGCTAACCTCCCCGGACAGTCGTACGCCGCTTGAGAACAAGTCGCTGGTAGAAGAAAAGTTCAAGATGATCAACAACAGTTTTTTTCTATATAATCCTTCGGTGTACTTTACCTTGCTGGATTTTTATGATAGCGTTTACACTTCGTATTTGCCCAAAAAAGCACTGACTTATGGCCCCTATCTGGAGCAATTCCGCGAACGTCTGGGGGAAATAACCATTCCAAAAGGCGGTGCGGATTCACACTCGCTTCAACCGGAAGAACTCTTCTATCGCTGGGATGCACGGGATTCCAACCCTGTGCTCAGAGAGTTATCCTCCAGCCCATATCTGTTGTCGCTGTATGCTTACATGAAAGATAGCGGCGGCAAGCGATACGGGCTGGCACGAATTAGTATCGATTATTCCTACTGGTTCCAGACCATGCTGAAGGATTCACAGAGTAACCAGGAGTATTACCTTATCACAGGTAGTGGAGAGACCATAGCCAGTTCATCCAAAACAGCGGCGCTTTCCCCGGAAGTTACGCGTGAAATAGCTCTTCATCCGGCACAGGCTTATCTGACCGATCCAGCCTCGGATACGCTGATTAACTACGTGTACATCGAATCACTGGATTGGTATATGGTAAATCGTATTCCCCTTTCCATCCTGTTTACAGAGATATCCGAGCTTAAACAGCGTTACTTTCTGACCTTTTTTGGTTTCACAGGAGCATTTGTAGTGATGGCTTTTATGATCTCGGCAACGTTCACGCGCCCTCTGTCACACTTACAGAATAAGATGAAGGAGGTTGTTCGCAAAAACCTCAAGATTCGTATTCCCGAAGGCCGCAGCCGTGGGGAAGTACTGGAACTGACACGCACGTTTAATACGATGCTGGATGACGCCAATCAGATGATCAACAGACTCAAGGCGGAGGAACGCCAGAAGGAAGCGGTACATTTTCATATGCTCCTGGCCCAGATGAATCCGCACTTTCTCCTGAATACATTGAATACAATGAAATGGAGTGCGATACGCAGCGGGAATGAGGAGATCTCCGAGATGTGTGTTTCCTTGGGCAAATTACTGGAGGTCAGCCTGAATTCACAGGTCGAATTGGTATACCTGAAGGATGAGATCGAGTTGGTTCAAGCCTACCTTCATATTCAGCGGATTCGTTACCGCGATAGCTTTGAGGTGACTTGTGAATTTGACGATAAATTGGAATATGCGCTTGTGCCCAAGCTGAGTTTGCAGCCACTGGTGGAGAATGCCATTCACCACGGTGTTGGGCCACTGGAACAGCTTGGTCAGATCCGCATTGGAATTTATAGGCAAGACACAGGAATGCTGATGCTGGAGGTCGCAGACAACGGAATTGGAATGGAGGAATCCCGGCGTCAGCAGACGACCCGCACGCGTCCGGGGATCGGTCTGTCCAACCTCAGGGAACGATTGCGGTTATTGTTCAAAGGCCAAAGTGAACTTGAAGTGATGGATACCAAGCCGGGGACATTAGTGAGGTTCAGCATTCCTTTTTTATTGTCGACGCCTTACGTACAGAAGCGGTCAGACTAGGGCGTGTCTGAAAACTCCGAAGAAGCAGATTTTGCTGAATTTTCGTTCCAAGCAAGGAAGTTTTCCGCAGGCGTGCCGGGGCACGTCAAGGGGAAGTGACGCAGCATGGGGCGAAAAGGCGGTAAAAGATGCACTTCGCGAGTTTTTGAGACATGTCCTACACGACTGGAGAGGGGAATCTGGAATGTGGAAGGTATTGCTTGTAGAAGATGAAGTATTTGTACGTGAGTCGGTGCGAGAGATTATTTCCTGGGAAGAGCTGGGTTTCACGGTCATCGGGGAATCCGGTAATGGGACCGAAGCGCTGGCGATGATTATACAGGATACACCGGATCTGGTACTGACCGATATTGTCATGCCGGGTATGGATGGTCTGGAATTACTCAAACAGACCCGTCAGGCCGGGTTAAAAACCAAATTTGTCATGCTCACCTGTATGGGGGAGTTCGAATATGTACGCCGTGCAATGGAATACGGGGCTTCCAATTATATTCTGAAGCTGTCGATGAGTGTAAATTCACTGCGTGATACTCTGCGTAAAGTAAGTGCGGAACTGGGAGCTTCTGCTGAAGCCCGGACAGAGACAGATCAACATGAAGTGCCGCCTTCCACACCGGTTCTCACATCAACGCCTGCTTTGCCTAATTCTCTTACGGTCTCTTCTGCGACCCCGTCTGATACGGATCTTCCATTTACACCTGTTCGTGAGCCGGTTGTGAAGCATCCGGAGATTAGCAAAATAATTGAGTACATCGGACAGCATTATGACCAGGACATTACCGTCAAATCCATGTCACGATATGTGATGATGGGCGAGAATTATGTGAGCGCTTTGTTCAAAAAGAAAACCGGCCATACCCTGATTCACTACTTGCATGGGGTACGGATGGAGAAAGCGGCTGAATATTTGCGCGAGACGGACCTTCCCGTACAGGAGATTGGTTACCGGGTAGGGTTCGGAAGTGATAATTATTTCATCAAAATATTCAAGCGTTGGACCGGTTGCACGCCCAGCCAGTATCGCCATCGTTCGTGACTCACAGGATGAGTAGAAGGAATATGTGTACCGAGTGCTCAGGCAAGCACAAGTAAATCCGTATTTTTGTTCAATCCGAATCATGGATATGTATCTTATGAACCCAGGAAGGTCCCTGCTACGATGTAACGGAAGGTACACTTCAATTCAGGGAGGTCATGTGACCAGATGAGAATCAAAAAAGGATTAACGGGGTTAATCGTAGGTGCGCTGATGCTGGGCTTGCTTGCCGGCTGTGTAGGTAAAAATGAGACGAACGGTGGAGACAACGGAGGTGGAGCGGCAGGGGGAAAAGTGAAGCTCACTATGTGGGGCGCGGTGCCGCCCGAGAATGGTCCACAGGAAGTGGTGGATACCTGGAATGCGGAGCATCCTGATATTCAGGTGGAATATGTGCGGTTTGTGAATGATGACGACGGCAACCTGAAGCTGGATACGGCGCTGTCCACCGGGCAGAACGTTGACCTATATGTCAATTACACTCTCACAAACCTCGATAAACGCATCAAGGGCGGGACGGCGCTGGATCTAGGTGAGTTCACTGATTACAACATTGATGAGAAAATGGGTGATGATGCGGCTTCCTGGAAAGTGGACGGCAAATATTACGGGATGCCAACCAAGAAAAACGCTGCCTTCTTCGCTTTAAATATGAAAGCGCTTGATCAGGCCGGACTGAGTGTACCGAAAGCCTGGACATGGGATGAAGCCCGTGAATATGCACTCAAACTGAAGGCTGCTGGCTTCAAGTACGGATTGGTGCAGCATACCGCTTCCTATGTAGACCCGCTCGATTCCGTTCTGGTGAAGAACGGTTATGTTAAGGCAGACGGTACTTCCAACCTCGATGATCCTCTCGTTACCAAATGGCTGGAGACGTTGAACGGAATGATGAAGGAGGATGCAACCACCCCTCCGCTCGGAGAGCAGCTGACTTCCAAAATGCCGGTGGAAAACATGTTCCTCGGCGGTGAGTCTGCCATGATTAATATCGGAGAATGGCTGATCCGCACATCAAACAATATGACCGAGTTCCCGCGGGATTGGAAAATCGCCTTTGCCCCTGTACCGAGACTGGTTGCAGAGGAAGCGGATATGGTGAAGAGCGGGGGACTGGGTGACTTTATCGCCATCAATTCCAAGTCGAAAAATAAAGAAGCTGCATGGGAGTTCCTGAAATGGTACGCCGATGGGGGAATGATGCCGATGGCTGCGGGTGGACGTTTGCCTTCCTCGAATGCAGTCGATCAACAGACTGCTATTGATCATCTGCTTGGCGATTATGCCGATTCTTATGACAAAGAGTCACTGGAATTTGTGTTGTATGGTGACGAGACACCTACGTTTGTCCGCAGCATTGCACAAGAGGTGGTCGATCTGCGTGCACAGGAGTATGAAAAGTTCTTCCTTGGTAACCAGACTGCCGAAGTTACGGTTCAGAACATGGTTAAACGCCATAATGATTGGCTGAAGCAGAATCAATAAAATGCAAAAGCAATGAGTCCAAAGGCCGTCCCCAATGGGACGGTTTTTCTATATAAGCAATAGAACAATTCCATGTTGTTTTCCTCCCAAAAGGCACTGCCGAAATACATATATCTGTGATATCAGGTACAGGGTTATGTTCCTTAAATGTTAGAGGACATCTTGTTATGCTTAATTCCAGAACAGATGTTAAGGAGTGGGGGAGCATATGCATAAATCCTGGATGAAACGGCAGAGCAGGCTCGGGTATCTGTTTATTGGGCCCAATATGATTGGCGTGCTGTTGTTTTTTATTATACCGGCTGTCTATTCGTTCTATCTCATGTTTACTGATTACAAATTCATGAGCCCGGAGACAAATTTCGTCGGGCTGGACAATATCCGCCGGATGTTGAATGATGATCTGTTTGGGGTGGCCCTGCGAAATACATTTGTATTTCTGTTAGCGGTTCCAGTATCGATGGGTTTGGCATTTATCGTGGCTGTGGCGCTGAATAAGTCGGTGTACTGGCAAAAAACACTGCGAGCCCTCTATTTCATGCCCTATATCACCAGCGGCGTTGCCATCGCCTTTGTCTGGATGCTGCTATTTCAGCCAACGTCGGGTCCGATTAACGGTTTCCTGCGCGGAATCGGTATTACGAATCCACCGGGCTGGTTATCAACAACTGAATGGTCCATGTATGCGATTGATATCATCTGGATCTGGTTCATGCTGGGATACAACATGATTATATATCTGGCCGCTTTGCAGGAAATCCCGGAGGAATTAGTTGAAGCTGCAAGGATTGATGGAGCCCGTCCCTGGCAGACCATTCGCCACGTGATTTGGCCACTCGTGAGCCCAACGACCTTTTTGCTGCTGATTACAGGACTGATTATGACGATCAAAAACTTTGGCATTATCCAGGCCATAACTCAGGGTGGGCCGGGAAACAGTACAACCGTGCTTTCGCTGTTTATCTACCAGAATGCCTTCCGATATTACGAGATGGGATACGCTGCTGCCATTAGCTGGGCGCTCTTTGCCATCATCATGATCTTCACTGTATTGCAGTGGCTTGGTCAGAAACGTTGGGTTCACTACTAGGAGAGGAGGGATTGTTATGGAGAAACAAATTGCCGCGAATGCGAAGCCCACAGCCCCACATTCACCTAAAGTGAAAGTCCGCATGGAGTCCTTGACGCAGATTCGAAAAATCATATTGACACTTCTGATGTCCGGGTTTGCCCTGCTGATGATTATGCCGTTCATCTGGATGATCAGCACGTCGTTCAAATCTCCTGCGGACGTATTCACCTATCCCATCCAGTGGATACCCTCCAGCCTAAACTGGGAGCATCATATTAAGGTCTGGAGTGGGGCGGATACCTTTGCGACATATTATCTGAACTCGTTGAAAATATCGCTAATTAGCACGGTCGGAGCTGTATTTCTCTCGGCTTTTGCAGCCTATGGCTTCGCACGGATTCAATTCAAAGGTCGGGAGACACTGTTCCTGATCTATCTCTCGATGATGATGGTGCCTCCGCAGGTACTCTTTGTACCGAAGTTCCTGATGTTTGAATGGGTTGGCATATATAATACGCATTGGGCATTGATCCTGCCTGGAATGTTCACGATCTTTGGGGTGTTTATGCTGCGGCAATTCTTCCTATCAGTGCCTTCAGAGATCTCGGAAGCCGCGTTCATCGATGGTGCCGGTCATCTGCGCATATTCTTCAGACTGATTCTGCCTTTGGCGAAGCCAGCGCTGGCTACCCTGGCGATCATCGATTTCTCATGGCATTGGAATGACTATGAAAATGCGCTAGTGTTCCTGATCGACAAAGACCTGTACACCGTGCCACTAGGACTGCAGAACTTTATTCTGGAGAACAATGTGGATTACAACGGCATGATGGCCGCTGCCACGGCAGGTATTATTCCGATGATCATCGTTTTTCTGGTGGGACAGCATTATATTATCCAGGGCGTGGCCGGAAGTGCCGTGAAGGGTTGAAGCTGCGATCTTACAATCCCATAATATAACCCTTTTGCTGAACGAAGAGATTTTCGCGGCAGAAGGGTTTTCTGTTGAAGGGGAGAATTAATCCATGATCTGAGTTTATCATTGGAGGAGATTCTCATGGAAATGAAAGTGATCACATTGCCCGCTTTTTGCGTTGTAGGATATTCAATCGAAGCGACTATAGAAGAGTTCGAATCGGGTCTGGGCAAGAGCCACTATCATAAGCTTGTTGAGAGAAAAGATGAATTTCAACATCGAAAAAATGACAACGTCATGTTGATGCAGATTTATCCGATGAACGTGGATTTCAATGCAAAGGTTGATAAGTTCACACATCTAATAGGATATGAAGTAATTAGTTCGGAGAATGTTCCTTCAGAGATGATAAGTCATGAGGTCCCTGACAGTCAGTATGTGACGTGCACGCATCGAGGGGTTGAGTCAGAGATTGGTGATACATATGATTATATATATGGACAGTGGTTTGGTGAGACGGGACATGAACCCAAAGATTATGATTTTGAAATTTGGGATGAGCGTTATCAACCGGAAAGTCCCAACAATGAGATTGATATATATGTAGCTTTGCAGTGATTTTATCGGGATTCATGGGACACATTTAAATGAAGGAAGAGGATGTTGTTGAAACTGAGTATAATCATATTTATTGTTTGAGATATCGCATGGGAAAATCGAGATAAAACACTGGAAATAAAGTATCCCCCAGAACCAAATATGTTATGAGTATTAGAGCAGTTGAGTAATAGATATATTTTCAAATATCTCTGAGTCTAATCTGAACGATCAATATCTTCTCCAATACAATAGTTCAAACTTCGTATATAATATAAAATCATATGATGCTGTATGACTACATAACTATCGCGAGGTGCACTAGACTTATGCCAACCATCTACGACTTTACCGTAACCAGAACCAGTGGAGAGCGTTTCCCACTCTATCAATATGAAGGAAAACCTGTGCTCATCGTAAACACGGCAAGTAAATGTAAATATACGCACCAGTTTGATGACATGCAGAAGCTGTATGACCAGTACAAGGATCAAGGGCTTCAGATTATTGGTTTCCCGTGTAACCAGTTTGCAGAGCAGGAGCCTGGAAGTAGTTCAGAAGCAGAATCCTTCTGTCAGATTAACTATGGTGTGAAATTTCCGATGTTCTCCAAACTGGATGTGAATGGAGAAGCGGCACACCCGCTCTACGACTTTTTGAAAAGATCAGGGCCTTTTGCTGGCTTTGATGAAACAGATATACAGGCCAAATTATTGAAATTAATGGTGGCTGAGAAGGCACCGGAATGGTTACATGGAGATGCAATCAAATGGAATTTCACTAAATTCCTGATTGATGCAGAGGGTCGTGTGGTCAGACGTTTCGAACCTATCGACTCCATCGACGAGATTCAAGAGAGTATTAAACAGCTTCTTTAATTTCACTTTCATATATCCTACAGGGGCATGACACAAATCGTTCCCCTCTTCCGAACAGGAGGTGCATGAATGTGCCGAGCATGATGCAATTTAGTGCTTCACTGGAGTATAGTTACCGATCCACCAGTACGTTTAACCCAGGCAAGTCAGATGGATTCCATTCACATCCACATTATGAGATTTATTATTTTCATGATGGAGAATGTACCTATATCATAGGAGACCGGGTATATAACTTGGAGCCGGGTGATCTGGTATTAATGCATGGCTTGACTCTTCACCGACCACATCCGAAGCCAGGCAGTGCTTATGAGCGAAGCACACTGCATTTTGATCCGTCTGCCATTCGCAGCAGCCTGCATCCGGACCGTATGGCTGAGGTCTTGAGGCCATTTGAAGAACTCAGAAATTGCCGGGTCAATCTGAAGGGAGATAGTCGCTCTGAATTCGAAGCTCTATTGCATGATCTTCATCGTCTGTCTCAAAGTGAGAGCAATTTCAGGCAAGAGCGAATGAATGTCAGACTGTGTGATCTGTTGTATTTTGTAGCAGAGATCTGCCAGGGTGATGTCCAAGAACAACTTCCCTCATCGGAGAGGGAGCGACATGTCCAACACATTATTCGTTATGTGGATACCCATTATATGAAGGACATTGGTCTGGATGATTTGGCACTGGAATTACATCTATCCAAGCCATATCTGGCAGGCATGTTTAAGGAAATGACAGGTTTGACGATATTCAAATACCTGTATGACCGTCGCATCAATCAGGCGAAGCTTTTGTTTCAGTTCCAACCAGAGATTACTGTGACAGAAGCAAGTCGATTGTCCGGTTTCAAACGCCTTTCGCATTTTAGTCGGATGTTCAAACAAAGTGTGGGATGTTCGCCTGATCTGTACCGTACCCAATTGCATCGCCAATCCTAGAAGCCCTCTGTGAGCTGACCAGCTTGTCTGGTCGGCTTTTTTTGTTGATTTTCGTTTGAGGAATGCATACCACTGTGTTTAGAGGACACGCAGAACAGGTAAAGAAAGGTAATGAACCCAGAGGAGGCGAATATGAATGAAACAGCGCACACCGGATCAGAATAACAGCGATACCCATCAGGAACAATCCCATGACAATCCTGAACAATATAAGACAGAGCACGAAAATCTGCTTGACCGACATGAAGAAGAACAGACTGTAGATCCAATTCCAATGGAAGATCTGAATATGGAAGCTCAGGAAGAGAAGAATAAAGATCAGACAAAAAGTAACTCGTCTACGGAAGAGAAATACCGGGCGGATTATCGCAAAAAGACGGGCGAAGGATAATTCCAATTGCTGTTGTGGGCAAACTTGTTGAAATGTTTTCGGTGAATGTATATTTAGTGAAAATAAATTAGTTTGTTGACTAATGTATGTTACTATATTATAGTTACTATGTTGGCAATTGAAAAAAAATTTGGGAGGCGAATAAGAATGACAACTTTTTTTGATGCGTTGAAAAACAGAAGATCTTATTATGGAATCAGCAAGGAATCTACAATTTCGGATGCTAAAATCCAGGAAATCGTAGAAGAAGCGGTGAAATATACACCAACTTCCTTTAACTCACAAACATCCCGTGCCGTTGTATTGCTCGGTGAACAACATGATAAATTGTGGAATCACACAGAAGAAATTTTGCGTGAAGTGGTAGGCAATGAAGAAGCTTTCAAATCCACAGCAGAGAAAATGACTGGATTCCGCAGCGGATATGGTACGGTTCTCTTCTTCGAAGATAACAATGCGATCGCACAGCTTCAACAAAACTTTGCAGCTTATGCAGATAACTTCCCAATCTGGGCTAACCAATCCAACGGTATGTTGCAACTGGTAATCTGGACTGCTCTGGAGCAAGAAGGTCTGGGTGCATCTTTGCAGCACTACAACCCGTTGATTGACGAGAAAGTGAAGCAAGAATGGAACATTCCTGAGAACTGGAGATTGATCGCTCAGATGCCATTTGGTAAACCAACGGCAGCACCGGGTGAGAAAGAATTCCAACCAATTGAAGAGCGCGTAAAAGTGCACAAGTAAGCTTCGCATTTCCCAACATTTAACCACATACGGCCTCGCTTCAATTTGATACGATGATAGTTGATCGTAATCCAATGAAGCGAGGCTTTTTGATGTGAATAATAGATTAAAAGACATAACAAACCAACGGATATGGAAAATGGCTTTATGCGGGTTATTAACACTTGGATCTGTGGCTGGATACGGCTCCACCGTTCAGGCCGCAACCGTGCAGCAACAATTTCAGGATACGCGCACCAGTTATGCCAAGGATGCCATTACACATCTGGTGGCCAAAGGTATTGCTGCCGGTACGTCAAAGACTACGTTTGAACCGAAGAAAGCCGTTACTCGTGCAGAATTTGCGACGTTTGCGGTGAGATTGCTAGGTTTGAAGCCCGTTAAAAATAATATAAATCCCTATCAGGATATAAGCATGAATGCTTGGTATTACGGCAACGTTGCCGCCATGACGAATCTTTTTATTCTGGAGGGTAAGGGTCAGGGAACGTTCCAGCCTAATGCTTCCATTACGCGCGAAGAAGCGGCTGCCCTTCTTGTGCGAATGTTGAAACAACAACCCGTTGAGACATCACTCTTATCTTCAACGTATTTCGACGCAGCGGATATCTCGTACTGGGCACGTCCTTATGTTCAGACGGTATATCAACTTGGTCTAATGCGGGGAAGTGGAGGCATGTTTCGACCACATGACCAGGTAACGCGAGAAGAAGCAGCCGTAATGCTTGATGCCATTTTACAAAAGAAAACATGGTCTGAGCAGTTACAACGTGGAGATGAACTCGGCGTTCAGTTGGGGTGGCAATATAACTCCACTACCGCTGAATTCAAGAAGCAAGTGGAACAGTCTGAAGTGAATACGCTTGTCCCACGCTGGTTTTTCCTGAACAGCAGTATGAAAGTAACAGATCACGCGGACCCGGCATTGATCTCCTGGGCATCCGCCACAGACAGGCAGCTATGGCCATTGCTGGGTAATCGTTCGGATTCGGCACTTACCCATCAGATGTTATCCAGTTCGGCCAACCGAGCGGCAGTGATCTCACAGGTAGCAGCTTATGTCAAAACCTATAAACTGGACGGCATTAATGTGGACTTCGAGAATGTTGATCCTGCGGATCGTGAAGGGTTAACGGCATTTGTGACCTCTTTGACGGCTACGTTGCACGCACTCGGTGCGGTGGTGTCCGTGGACGTTTCGCCAGACCTGGGTACTGATTGGACGGATGCATTTGATTATGCCAAACTGGGCGCTGTATCGGATTATATGGTGCTGATGGGATACGAGGAACACTGGAACGGTGATCCGAAAGCAGGATCAGTGGCGTCTCTTCCATGGGTGGAAAAAGCTTTGGATACCATGCTCTCTGAGGTCGTACGTGCCAAAACAATTTTGGCCCTTCCATTGTATACACGAGACTGGTCTTCCGTGAATCCAGCAACCAGCTCTTGGGACATTACACTGGCAGACCAGGGAATGCGTGCGCATGCTACGGGATCTGTAAGACGATGGGATGCAAGTCTGGTTCAATATATTATCGGGTACAACAGTAATGGTAAGCCAAGATATATATGGGCAGAGGATAGTCGTTCGTTATCAGCCAAAGTGTTAATGAGTGAGCAACGGCAAATCGCTGGACTGGCTTACTGGTATATGGGCGGCGAAACAGCCGATGTATGGAACGCCATTTCAAATGCTTCGCGATTTGAATCGTATAACTTCTAAATATTCATGAATCTGATAGACTCAAGCGAACCGGGATGCTGCCGGATGGTTTGGGTCTCTTTGTTTTGGTATAAGATAAGCAATATGAGGAATCGTTTAAGCTTGGCTGAACGGTTTAATGTATATAAGGACAAACAGTTTAATTAAATTAGATAAATGGAAGTTCAGGAGGAGAAGGAGCATGCGAGAGGTTGATTGCATAATTGTTGGTGGAGGGCTCGCAGGGCTTCAGGCAGCCATTCAGCTTGGACGTTATTCAGCTCATCAGGTGTTGGTAATCGACGCGGGAGAAGGCAGATCGACGTTGTGCCGGACTTATCATAATATCCTCGGTTTCCCCGATGGGGTATCCGGTGAAGAGCTTAGAGAACGAGGCAGGATGCAGGCAGAGCGGACCGGTGTATCTTTTGAGAGAGACCGTATTGTTAAAGCAGGACGTCATGGAGAGAAGATCCAATTGTTCGGTACTTCCGGATCTGAATATAGGAGCAAAACCGTGTTATTGGCAACGGGGCTCACGGATAGAGTTCCGGACATCCCGGGACTAACCCCTACGCTGGGCCGAACAGTGTATGTCTGCCCTGATTGCGATGGTTATGAGATTCAGGATCAACGTACGGTACTATTGGGATCTGGTGAAGCAGGTGCCAATATGGCGATGATTTTAATTCAGCGTACGAATGATCTGTTATATATCAATCATGAGCAGGCTCCCATATCTGCAGAGCTGCATCGCAGCATGAAAGAGGCGGGAGTTCGTTATCTGGAAGCGGCTGTCCAGGAAGTGCAACAGATTGAGGATGGTCATATCACCGGTGTTCTGACCGAAGATGGACAGATTTTTGAGTCGGAGCGTGGATTTATCGCATTTGGAGGCAATCGTGTACACTATGAACTGGCGGAGCAGCTTGGAGCTGTAATCGCAGATAATAAACATGTAGAAGCTGATCCGCGCAGCTTGCAGGCAGCAAATAATGTATGGATAGCCGGGGATTTAGGACTGCACGCAGAACAAGCAACCGTTGCGATGGGTGAAGGTTCCATTGCCGCGATCTGGATTCATAAGGCGTTACAGCAGATGACAAAGGATTCACGTTGAATTTCACCTTCAAATATGAGGTTGATTATTTAATTGTTCATTACCAAAAAGTCCTCCCAAGCCATACATATGGCAGGAGGACTTTTTGAGCTATCTTTTGTTAGGAAGAAAAAGATTACGCTTATTTGTCTGATGAATCCTTTGACTTGGAAGAGGACGTCTTGTCCTTCGATTCATGGGAGAAATCTTTGCGAATGTTGTCCACGATATCGCCAACCACGCCTTCGATCATATCGGTTGGTCCGGGATTATTTTTGTCTGGATGGATAACAGTATTCACTCCTGGTTCAAGTTCATCGTTTGTCTTCTCATGTTTGGTTTTATCACGCATGGGAAATCCCTCCTGGTTCGATATTGTATAAGGTGTTCATTAACATATCCAAACACCGTTACGTATATGTAAACGATTAACCGCTGTAGTTCTTTTGAAACGCGTACTTGCTCATATATAAAAGATATATACAGAATTGAACGAACTGATTAAACTTCTGCAATACGTTTATATTATAGATAACCAATGAGTATCAAAGATTAAATCTCAAAACCAATAAACAACTATTATGCAGGAGGTTATTCAAATGAATGAAGAAAATCATGTAATCCATAAAGATGGCCAAGTTTCAACTGACAAGGTGGACAATGCAATCGAGAAGATTGCGCCGGAAGAAAGAGAACAGATTCTACAGAACTTTGATGCGTTCAAAGAATACCTGGGTAAGCGAATTGCGATGGGTGAATCAATCGGACTAAGTGAGGAGCAGATGGCCAAAATTGCTGAGAAAGTTGCTGACCATCTGGCTGCTAACGAAGAACCCCGTAACCGTGAAGAAAAATTGCTTCAGGAGCTGTGGAATGTCGGCAAGGAAGATGAACGTCACATGCTGGCTCATATGCTCGTTCGTTTGGCACAAAGCTCCACACCCAATCATTAAGATTAGTAAGTTAATAACCCCTGAATGGCGATGCCTTCAGGGGTTATTGCCGTTTACGGAGACTACAGACAGAAGTGATGACGCACATTGTAACTATTTTTAATCTGGCTGATACTTTTATAATCTCCCTAACAAGTATGATAGGAAAAGAAAGAACGTTGGAATCGATAGTTCACATGAGCGTTTGAGAAGCAAGACTTCCGGTTAAGGAATAGTAACGTTCATATTAAGGAGAGATGTTACCTATGAAGAACGCGACGAAACAATGGAAACTACGAATGATCGGTGCAGTTGTTGCTTTACTTGGTATGATTGTGCTGACTACATATTTACTTACCCCTGCGAATGCTCAAGGTAGTACGGACGCTCAACAACCTTCTGCGAAAGAAGCTCAAGTTGCAAACTCCGAGATGTTTACAGCCTATGTTGAAGGTATGCACATAGAAGATGGCAAATTGTTTATGACAGTGGACAAGATTGGCTGGTATCAGGGTGAAGAAGCCGATGCGATTTTTGCACAGCGCAATCCGGAAGCAGGTATAGACGGTGCTCCAGATGGTTACTATATTGTCAACGATAGCAAAGAGCAGGAACAAGTTGAGGTTAGTGCCAATGCTGAAGTATTGATGCAGTTGTATGATCGGGATGGTACGATGCAGGGCGCAGACATTCAGTGGAATGAACCTGTAACATTATCCAAGTTCGAATCGTTGTATGAGAATACCCGTATTCTTGATCTGTCCGTATTCCCGTATCATCTGACGGTGCAGGACGGAAAAGTTACTAAAATTGTACAACAATACATCCCATAAAAATAAGATTAAATTCATCATTCAAGCATTCCTCCTGTTCATTGGAACGGTGAGGGATGCTTTTTGGTTATGACAAATTCATGAAAGCGATTGTAATTAATGGTAGGTACATGTATCATTATTGGAATGGCGTTTTTACATAGTTCAGGAGGAGCCTCATGCTTAAAGACATGATTGCATTAACTAAGCCCGGACTTCTAAGGTTAAATGTGTTTGCGGTGGCGGTAGGATTCTGGGTAGCTTCAAAATGGGATATCAACTGGTTATCTCTTCTCATGGTCGTGATTGGATCAACCTTGGTTATTGCTTCAGCTTGTGTAATCAACAATTATTGGGATCGTGAATTGGACCAAAAGATGGAGCGCACCAAAAAAAGGATGGATTACATTAACCATCTGAAGCCAGGGTTTGTACTTGGCTATGGCATTATCCTTGGTATTGTGGGACTAGCAGTACTGTATCTCCTGGTGAATCCGTTATCAGGCTGGATGGCACTGCTTGGATGGTTCGCTTACATCGTGATTTACACGATGTGGTTGAAACGCAGTTCAACGTGGAGCACGTCGCTCGGTGGAATTGCAGGAGCGATGCCGCCTGTCATCGGTTATACGGCTGTAACCAATGAGATTGATGCAGGTGCCTGGTTGCTGTTTGCACTATTATTCTTGTGGCAACCACCACACTTCTGGTCATTGGGTATTCGCCGGGTAGAGGAGTATCGTGCTGCTGGCTTCCCGTTGTTGCCAGTGGTTAAAGGGGTGAAACGCACCAAGTTTCAGATGATTCCTTATGTTTTTCTGCTGCTTCCTGCTGTATTTCTGTTGTATTATTACGACTACGTTGGTCTGGTATTTCTGATTGTATCTCTGGTCGGTGGACTGATCTGGTTCGTGCATACACTTAGCGGACTGAAGACACAGGATGATGAGAAATGGGCAAAAGTAAACTTTCTGATCTCGGTGAATTACCTTATGCTTGTATTTATTGTGATGGTAGCGAATACGGTATGGTCATAATTAGACGATGAACAGATCGTTTTCAGAGAGATTTCAGCTTATGCTATATAAATTGAACTAAACATTTACACAAAACGGAGAGGGCAGAAAAAACCTGAAGAAGCGAAAGCGTTCGCCTAAAAGCTTTCTGAAAGAAAGCTGCATCGAAAGCATACGCTTATCCCCGGATTTTCACCTTTGTTAAAATGATTCGAAAAATCCGGGGATAACAGCGATCGGAAGGTTGTTCTGTCATCGAAGTGTCCAGTGGAAATATGCTTTAGTCCATTTTTTATAACAAGCTGCATCGAATGAAAAAGCACACGATGGAATAGCGTTTGGACAACCTTGAGTTGTTACAACATATTCTCCAGTGTGCTTTTTTGGTATAATAAAACAATTGAATCATATATGTGGAAATTATAATGCAAGATGGGAAGTGACATCATGAGTGATTTGGAACAGGCCGTACGATGGAGACAAGAAGGCAAGGTGCAGGAAGCGATTGAACTTTTGCAAGAGATTACAGTCCAGGAACCCGAGAATGCGAATGTTTGGTATCAGCTGGCTTGGGCACATGATTCGCTTGGATTGGAGCGGGAAGCTGTTCCGTATTATGAGAAGGCACTGAGTCTTGGACTTTCTGGGGAGGACAGAGCAGGTGCAATACTCGGATTAGGCAGTACATACAGAACGCTTGGACAGTACGAGCAGGCGAAAGTTTGGTTTGAAAAAGGGATGAAAGAATTCCCGGCGTACCGGGAATTTGAAGTTTTCTATGCCATGGTGCTCTATAATCTGGGTGAACATGCAGAAGCGATGCAAAGACTGCTCGTACAACTTGCGGACACATCAAGTGACAAGAGAATCAATGACTATAACAGAGCAATCCGTTACTACGCAGATCAGCTCGATCGGGTGTGGGAATAATCAAATACGTAGAAAAGGGAGATGGATGAATGAACTCCAATCAAGATCTGAAACAGGTAAATGAAAGGTTAGATCAAATTGAGAAAAAGCTGGATAGCTTGGGACGCAACCAGCAGAACAAACGCTCACCTGGCAAGCGCTTCCTGATCGGTTTGGGTATCACAATTGCGGTTATATTTGTACTGCTGCTGACTCTTGGTGTTATCCAATTTGTGAGTAACGGATAGGAGGAATGGATCATACCGACAAAGGTAGTGATTCTCCGAATTTACTTACATAGCCTGGCTGAGCCACTGTTTCACCTCTTCAATGAAACGCCGCGTAGCTGGCGATAGATTAACCAAAGACGGGCAGGCCATGCCAATCGTACGATAAGGATCTCCAGAGAGTGGCACAAGCGCGAGTGCATCCGTATGATTTTGAAGAACCATCTCCGGAAGCAGGCTGATGCCGAGGCCGTTACGGACCATCGCCATGATGGCTTGATCTTCTGCGACTTCATAGACAACATTAAGCTTGGCTGCATGCTGCCGGATTAGTCGTTCAATCTCGTTGTCTCCGCCCCATTTGGGCAGAATAAAGGGCTGCTCCAGCAGAATATCAAACGAAACAGACTCCTCTGTGGCAAGAGGATGATCGAGAGGCAGGATGCACATCATCCTGTCTTTTTGTAATGGGATCGTCTCAAAAGGTGATGAATCGCCGAGGGACAGAAATCCGAGATCGATGGCACCTCCAGCCAGCCAGCCCTCAATCTCAGCATAATCGCCCTCCCACAACTTGATCTCAATTCCTGGATGACGCAGGCGAAATTGTTTCAGGATGCCTGGCAACCATTGTGTGGAGACACTGGCGAAGGTGCCAATACGCACCGTACCAATCTCCGCGCCGCGAATGAGGGAGATCTCCTGGTTCATGAGTTCCGTCCAGCGCAGAATCTCACGTGTGTATCCCAGAATGCGTTCGCCTTCAGCGGTAACCCGCACCCCGGAGCGGCCGCGATGGAGCAGTGAAAAACCACATTCTGTCTCCAGACTGGCGATGGCATGGCTGACGGCGGATTGGGTGATGTTTAATGCTTCTGCTGCTTTGGTGAGACTGCCATATTCCACAACGGTATTCAATATTTCGTATTTGATCAGTGACATGAACGGTTCAGTTCCTTCCCATTTTGGTTGCATGAGTTTATTTAATATAATCCATTATAAATATTCATTTTAATAATGCAAAGAGATCGTTTATACTTGCCAAGGCGAGTTAGTTTGACGCACGATCACACAGCTCAGAATACATAGAATGAAGGTTGAAGCAAGATGAATGGTGTACAGGTTAATCAAGGTCAGGCAACAAGAAGAGCGGACATACAGATGCTGCTCGCAACGGTTATATGGGGATCATCCTACCTGTTTATGAAATCAGGCCTGGAGTCCATGCAAGAATTGAATCTGGTCGCATTTCGTTTTGGAATTGCCTTTATTGCGGCAGGGCTACTTTTTCATCGGCGGTTGTTTAACATGGATCGCAGAACACTTGTGGCAGGAGCTATTATGGGGACAGCTTTATTTGCTGCATTTGTATTCATCACCTATGGTGTGCAACGAACAACGACATCCCAAGCGGGATTCCTAATAAGTTTGGCCGTTATTTTTGTACCGATCCTGACGACCATCCAGCATCGTCGTATGCCGGACAAACGATTGACGCTCAGTATCCTGGTTGCAGTTACCGGGCTTGGCTTGCTGACGCTTCAGCATCAGCTTAGTCTGCACACGGGGGATATTCTCTGCATACTAGCAGCACTTGTGTATGCCATCTATATAATGATTGCTGGCAAGTTCACACCGAAGCATGATCCATTAACATTGGGGACAGTTCAATTAGGTGTTGCAGCGATGTGGGGAATTGCAGCTACATTTATACTGGAAACGCCACGTATGCCCGCTACGGCTGAATCCTGGGCAGCCATTCTCGGCTTAGGTGTTTTGTGTAGCGGCTTGGGGTATATTCTGCAGACACTCGCGCAGCGTCATGCCTCTCCTACAAGAACAAGTCTGATTTTTTCACTCGAACCACTGTTTGCAGCAGCATTTGCATTTACCTTTCAAGGGGAATCGCTAACGTTGCAAGGATATGCAGGAGCAGCTTTGATGTTGGTCGGTGTTCTGATCACAGAGATCAAACTTCCACAGCCTATCTTCTGGCGCAGAAAACGCCCGGTTTTACAGTCGGAACTTGGGGATCAGGGAGCACCAGGTGTATAATTGGCGGACAAAGGGTCCTTTCGTCATCTTCTATGGAAGGTGGGGAGAGGGTCTTTTTTGGTTATGTCGAATAGCTTGTGAAACAGATAATCAACTACCTAACAAAAACAAAATAACATAACCTTGTTTTGTTGATTTTTGTTTTTTATGCTACACTGAATGGAAAATTAGGAAAAACGGGTGAATAGGATGGCCAAAAGAGTAACAATGCAGCAAATTGCGGATGCTGCGGGGGTGTCCAAATTCGCAGTCTCCCGTGCGCTGACAGGCAAGCCTGGTGTGAGTGAGCATACACGCGAGATGATTGTCAGAACGGCGGGGCAGCTTGGGTATTTCAGAACTGAGCCTAAGCGTTATCCGGGGGAGACACAGATATCAGCGGAGATGAAGCCAGAAGCGGAGCGACAAGGCACGATATTGATTTTATTTCCCAACATTCGTTCTCAGAATCGGTCCTCCTTGTACTGGGGTCCTGTGTTTGACGGCATTTCTGAGAGGTTGAATGAGAAGGGAATGGATATTTTAACGTTAACAGAACCCTCTTCAGACCGGATGTTCTCGGTCCTTAATCCGGAAGCGATCAGCGGAGTTATTACCGTGGGCACCATCTCGACATCGGTATTGCTGGAGATTTACAGGCTGCGTATTCCGCTTGTCATGGTGGATCATGAAGACCCTGCCATATACGCAGACTCGGTTTTTACGGACAATATGAAATGTATGAAAGAACTGGTTCTCATGCTCATTGGAAAAGGGTATAGAAGGTTCCAGTTTGCCGGGCAACTGCCCGATGCAGCAAGTTTTAGAGAACGCTGGCTTGGATATCGTACGGTGCTGGAAGAGAAGCAGTTGGAGGGGGAACAGCAAGAAGGCTTGCTGGGACCAGAGTATGATCAGATTCGGAGATCCGTTGCTGAAATGGTGCTGGAGGATATCCCTGAAGTTATCGTGTGCGCAAATGACCATACAGCTGTCATTGTCATTCAGGCACTCCAAAGTCGAGGCATTAAGGTGCCTGAACGCTGTGCCGTAACCGGATTTGACAATACCCAGACGGATGAACCCATTCTTGCTTCGGTACATATTAACAAAGAGAATCTGGGAACACGAGCAGTAGATCAGCTGTTGTGGCGGATCAAACACCTGGATGAACCATATGAACGCAAGCTGATCTATTCGGAATTAATTATTCGTGATGAATATAACGCCAGTATACAGTAATGGGATATGAATTTACGGGCTCATTTTAACAATGATCATACGGGTAAATGAAATCAGGTGAGAGACATGGAGAGGTTAGAGCTTCATGTCTTTTTGGTATGCAGAGATTGTTTAACAAATTAAATTACAAAACAGATTGACTATAAGAAGCATATCGTGTTAATTTTGTTTTGTAAGTTATTTGTTTTTATAATAACAAAACCTAACAAAATAATGTTTACCAACTCTAACAACAATGGAGGCTGTCATGAGCACAATACAATCACATGTTTTTCAGAATTGGACGTTCAAGGCTTGCGAAGATCAAGAGTGGATGCCGGCTCAGGTGCCCGGCTGTGTGCATACAGATTTGCTGAAGCTGGGCAAGATTCCAGATCCTTTTTATGGAACAAACGAGAAGGAAGTACAATGGATTGATAAGATAGATTGGGAATATCAGACGGAATTTGACGTTGCCGAAGGGTTGTTCTCGCAGGAACATCTGGAACTGGTGTTTGATGGTCTGGATACATATGCGGATGTGTATGTGAATGATGTGCATGTGTTATCAGCAGATAATATGTTCCGGGTATGGAAGGCGGATGTGAAGGCCGTATTAAAAGGGAAAGGCAACATTCTCCGAATACGTTTTCGGTCACCGATTCAGGAAGATCTGCCTAAGCTGGAGAAGCTCGGATATGCATTACCTGCATCGAATGATCAGTCCGATGTTGGCGGACTTGGCGATAAAAGAGTAAGTATTTTTGCACGTAAAGCCCCGTATCACTATGGTTGGGACTGGGGTCCGCGTTTTGTAACCAGTGGGATCTGGCGTGAAGCACGTCTTGAAGCTTGGACACAGGTACGAATCAATGATGTGTATATCCAGCAAAATGAAGTAAGCGCTACCTCAGCTTCATTAACTGCTGTTGTGGAAGTCGAGACATCCCAAGCGGTAGATACGATTATTCGTATCGGCGCAGATGGACAGAGATGGGAAAGATCCGTATCGCTACAACCAGGAACTCAGACTGTGGAGATTCAAGTCTCCATTGATGAACCGAAACTGTGGTGGAGCCGTGGGCTTGGTGATCCGCATATGTACACCTTCCTTACCGAAGTGCTTCAAGGTGAACGAGCTGTGGCTGAATCTACAGTGAAGACTGGGCTTCGTTCCATTCGCTTGGTACGTGACAAAGATGAAGCGGGAGCATCCTTTTATTTTGAATTAAACGGGGTTGCGGTCTTTGCCAAAGGGGCCAATCACATTCCAAATGATAGCTTCATCACTGAAATTACTCATGAACGTTATCGTCATGAGATCGTATCCGCAGCCGAGTCCAATATGAATATGTTGCGTGTGTGGGGTGGCGGAATCTATGAGCAGGATGTGTTCTACGAACTGTGTGATGAATACGGCATCCTGGTATGGCAAGACTTCATGTTTGCATGCAGCATGTATCCAGGAGATGAAGCATTCCTGAACAGTGTGAGACATGAGGCGATTGATAATGTGAAACGTCTGCGCAACCATCCAAGTATTGCACTCTGGTGTGGGAACAACGAGATTGATTCGGCTTGGGCTCACTATGTTGAGAATGGTGGCTGGGGTTGGAAAAAGGAATTTACTGCCGAGCAGCGTGAAAGCATCTGGGCCGATTACGAAGCCATCTTCCATGATCTGCTGCCAGAAGTCGTTGAAGCGTATGCTCCAGGTGTGGATTACTGGCCTTCCTCACCACTGGTATCACTGACAGGGGATGAGACGCAGCATGCGCACCCATCCACAGCTGAAGGGGATATCCACTACTGGGGCGTGTGGCACAATGTAGAACCATTCGAGAACTATAACGTGCATGTGGGTCGTTTCATGAGTGAATACGGATTCCAGTCTTTCCCGGAGTACAAGTCAGTACGCACTTACGCGGAAGAAGAGGATCTTGCTCTGGAATCGGAAGTCATGCTGGCTCATCAAAAGAATGGGGCAGGCAATCGTCTGATCAAACAGTACATGGATATGTACATGCATGAATCGAAGGACTTCCCATCGTTCCTGTATATGAGCCAGGTGCTTCAGGCGGAAGCGATGAAGACAGCCATTGAAGCGCACCGTCGCCGCAAACCATTCTGCATGGGCACACTTTACTGGCAAATGAATGATTGCTGGCCGGTAGCTTCATGGGCAGGTATGGACTACCTTGGTCGCTGGAAAGCATTGCAATATTATGCGAAACGCAGCTTCAGCGATGTGTTGGTATCGGTAGATGGAACAAAAGAAGATACAACAGATATATATATCATCTCGGATCAATTACAACCTGTGAAAGGGCAGTTACAGATTCGTTTGCTCGGGTTCGATGGAACGGTGCATCGTGATGAAACACATGACGTGACCCTGGCACCTAATACAGGTGAACGAGTGCTGTCATTACGTAACGCGGAGTGGCTTGAAGGTCATGATACAGCTAACACGCTGCTGCGCCTGGATCTGAAACAGGAAGGTGCGGCGAATATCGTACAGGAACACTATTTTGTACCGTCCAAAGACCTTGCTCTGCAGCCTGCAAACATCAATGTAAGCGGGGGAGCGGATGAGAACGGCGTTCATCTGGTACTGGAAAGTGACGTGCTTGCTAAACAGGTATGGCTATCTTCGGATGTGGAGGGTGTCTTCTCGGATAACTTCTTCGACTTGATTCCTGGCATTCCGGTGAAGGTGCAGTTCACTTCCAGAGAGGGATTGCAGTCTAATGATGTGATATCAAATCCGGGACCGATCGAGGTTCGATCCATGATTGATTTTATTCGTTTGACCTAGAAGACACGGTTGGAGTCTCTCGTAAGAGAGATTTCAACCGTTTTTTTATTGAGACCTGACCTCATTTATATATCGTAATGGTTTCGTAATACTTCGCTTAGAGAATCGTAAGCAATCTTGCTTATTGTAATCCATGTAAGTAATAAACGAATGGAGAGTGATAAGAATGATGAAAACAAATAAGAGCAAAAAAGCGATGGTAGCAGCGGTATTGATGATGTCTATGGCCTTTTCTGGATTGGCAAGTGCTGCAGATATGAAAACAATTAAAAAGGATGGCATGGAGCTTGTTCAATTGAGACAGGCAGCCAAAATGTATGATTACAGCATTATGTGGGACAGCAAGGACAGATCTGTAACTCTGATGTATATGGGCAAAATGGACGACAAGATGATGAAAGACGACAACATGATGGAAGATAGCATGAAGATGAAAGATGACAAAATGATGGAAGATGACATGATGATGAAAGACGATAAGATGATGAAAGACGACATGATGATGGAAGAAACGATGATGCCTGCGGGGAAAACGATTAAGTTGTGGATTGGATCGAAAAAAATCATGGTAGACGGTATGCAAGTTAACTTGAAATCGATGCCTGTCATCCATGAAGGGAATTCTTATGCGGCTGAATCTGTAATTAAACAGTACATGATGCCAGCCATGGGAATGAAGTAATTTAAGGGCTAAGCATCGCCATCACCATATGATATGATTGGCTCAAATGTATTTTCTGGAATATGGGGTGGGTTTGTTTGAATGAATGTGTACTGGTTGCTGATGATGATACAAATATTACCGACGTTTGTCGCAGGTATCTGGAACGGGAAGGTTATCTCGTCGTGACGGCGAAGGATGGTCTGGAGGCTATAGAGCTGTGGCACAGCCAAACGCCAAGCTTGATTGTGCTCGACCTGATGATGCCGCATAAGAATGGCTGGGAAGTTTGCAACGAGATTCGGCAAACTGAGGATGTGCCCATTGTAATGCTGACGGCCCGGGGTGAGGAACAGGATCGTCTGATGGGACTGACGATGGGGGCCGATGATTATCTGACCAAACCTTTTAGTCCGAGAGAACTTGTCTTACGTGTAAAGGCAATCCTGCGGAGAATGCGAACTGCGCAGGCATCACCTGTTACAACATCTGAATATACGATCAATTATGAAGGGCTTACCATTGATTTTACCAAGCGTGAAGTGCACATCAGCGGGCAGGCCATTGAATTGACAGTTACAGAGTTTGAGATGTTGTATTTGCTGGCAAGTCACCCGGGTCAGGTGTTCTCCCGTAACCAGATGTTAAGCAAGATTTGGGATTTTAGCTATGAGGGAGATACAACAACGGTGACTGTACATGTTCGGAGATTACGAGAGAAGATCGAACAGAATCCTTCTGATCCAAAATATATTAAAACAGTTTGGGGTATAGGCTACAAGTTTGCGGGTGGCAGTTCATGAAACTTCGCACATACTTGGTGTTGTCCAGTCTCACAGGCATTGGCGTATTATTAATTTGTTTGTTCATCAGTTATTCCAAAATGCTGCTTACGATCGAACAATTGTATTGGTTATCGGCTATAACGGCAGGGGTAGGCTTACTTTCGTTTATTCTTCAATATCTGCTGACTAAGCCATTAGAGAAATCAATTGCGCGAATTACACAGCAGACGATACGAATTTCCGAAGGGGATTTCCATACGGAAGTCCCTCTCATCGGTACGCAGGAATTTAAGCTCCTGGCACAGCAATTTAATGAAATGAGTTCCAAGCTGAAGGAAAGCTTTGATCATCTGCATCACTCAGAAACCGCAAGACGAGAGTTGATCGCTAATGTCTCCCATGATTTACGGACTCCCTTGGCATCCATTCAGTCATTCGTCGAAGCGTTGGAGGATGATGTCATTCAGGATAAAGAAACCTTTCAACGTTACCTGAACACGATACGACTTGAGACGAAGCGTTTGGGAGGGCTTATTCAAGATTTGTTCGAATTATCCAGCCTGGAAGCGCAAGGGGAGGTATTTGACCCTCAGCCTTGTCACGTCGATGAGTTGCTGCTCAGTACGTTGGAGAGTTTTTCGTTTCATCTCGCCGAGAAAACGCTGAACGTTGAAATCGATTTGCCCGATAAATTACCAGCCGCGGTCATGATGCCTGCACAAATGAAGCGGGTCCTTTCCAATTTGCTGCAAAATGCCATTCAATACTCTCCTGTTGATGGAAAAATCATTCTGGCTGCCGAAGAAAAGGGGCCGTTTATACAAATTTCAGTTACGGATGAAGGGGAAGGCATTGAAGCGGAGGAAACTTCGCGTATATTTGAACGTTTTTATCGAATTGACAAATCACGTAGCAAGAGCAATGGGGGGGCCGGGCTTGGCCTTGCCATCGCTCAATCGATTGTGGAACTCCATGGTGGCGAGATCGGGGTTCAGAGTACAAAAGGAGAAGGAAGCTGCTTCTGGTTCACGCTTCCGATCTACGTCAGTCGTTAACCTTGGTTAATCAAACGTAGTATTTATTCAGGTGGTGAATGACTTGACCAGTGATTTAGTATTCCTTTTCGGCGTTTTTGGTGCAGGATTGTTATCGTTTTTTGCGCCATGTATTCTGCCGCTGATCCCGGTATACATGTCTTATCTGTCCGGAAGCATGGTCAACGGTACGAATCAGCAGCAGTCCGACAACAATTCGGTTCAGTTGCGGTCTACACTTGTTTTGCGGACATTTTTATTTGTTCTTGGGCTGTCCCTGGTATTTGTATTACTCGGTTTTGGTTCCGGCATCGTTGGGAATATGATCTCAAGTCCTGTGTTTATTGCCATCTGCGGAGCCATCGTGGTGCTTTTCGGGATTTATCAAACCGGGTTGATTCGACTATCCTGGCTGGAACGGGAGAGAAAGTTGTCAAGCGATCATGCCAGACGGGGAGGGTATGTCGGAGCGTTCCTGCTGGGTCTGACGTTTAGTTTCGGCTGGACGCCTTGTATTGGGCCCGTGCTGGCGGCCATTCTTGGTATCGCCGCAGGTGAAGGCTCTCCACTGTATGGTGGGTTTCTCATGTTCCTGTATACCCTTGGGTTAGCGATTCCTTTCCTGATTCTGTCCATTTTTTCGGAATATGTTATGAAGCGGATACGTCGTTTATACAGGTACATGGGTGTTATCAAAATAACTTCCGGCTGTATTCTTATTGTCATGGGACTATTGTTAATGACAGACCGACTAAACAGCTTGGTGACCTGGTTTCAATAATCATTGGAGGAATTCGGTATGAAGATTGCACGGAGATGGGTGGTATCTGTAATCGTATTTGCTGGAGTCCTGTTGATCTTGAGCGGATGTGGATCACAGCAAACTGAATCAAAACAAACGGGGTCATCATCAGCCCCAGCATCAACATCCGATATGAGTTCGTCAACCATGATGAACAAGGGAGAGACGGCTCCTGAATTTTCATTGCTTGATCTGAAAGGAAACACGGTTGGACTTTCTGATGTTCAAGGCAAGAAAGTGTATGTGAAATACTGGGCTTCCTGGTGTTCCATTTGTCTTGCGGGTTTGGAAGACCTGAACAATCTGGCGGGTCAAAACAATGATTTTCAAGTCATTACGATTGTGACGCCAGACTACAAAGGAGAGAAATCCTCCCAAGCGTTTACCGAATGGTTTGACCAACAGCCATATGATAACATAACTGTTCTTTTGGATGAGAAAGGTGTATGGGCCAAGGAATTTGGTGTAAGAGCGTATCCTAGTTCTTTTTATATTGGCTCTGATGGTATTTTAACGAAATCGCAGCCAGGGCATGCATCCAATGAACAGATCATGGAATCATTACAAGAGATTTTGTGAGAAGGGAGGAAGTGTCATGAAAAGGACGCTGCTCGGCTTGTGCCTCCTTGTTATAGCGATAGTTGTGTCTGCTTGTGGAAACAGGGTTGAGAGCCATTCAGCTTCATCTTCGATATCCACTCAACCTGTCAAGGCATCGAGTGTCTCCGGGGAAAACCTGAGTAACCTGTACTTGGCAGGAGGCTGTTTCTGGGGTGTGGAGGCATATATGGCTCGTATTCCGGGGGTCCAGGATGTGACTTCCGGTTATGCCAACGGTGAAGGAGAGAATCCAACCTATGAGGAGGTTATTCGCGGGGACCAGGGGTTTGCGGAGACCGTTCATGTAAAATATGATCCGCAGCAAGTATCTTTGAAGAAATTGCTTGAATCTTATTTTCGAGTTATTGATCCTACCAGCTTGAATAAGCAGGGCAATGATCGTGGCATTCAGTATCGGACAGGAATATATTATACGTTGCCTGAAGATGCCAAAATCATTGAGCAAGCTGTAGAGGCAGAGCAAGAAAAATATGACCAACCCATCGTAACGGAAGTAATGCCTCTGCAGAATTATTATTTGGCGGAGGAGTACCATCAGGATTATTTGGAAAAAAATCCGAACGGATATTGTCACATTGATATGACTGTCCTGGATGACCTGGAGATTGGAATTGATCCCGCTCAATATCCACGTCCAACAGATGAACAATTAAAGGAACGATTAACAGACGAACAGTATGCGGTTGCGGTAAACAATGATACGGAGCATGCGTTCAGTAACGAATATTGGGATAATGAGGAGCCCGGTCTGTATGTGGATATTGCAACGGGAGAGCCGTTATTCACCAGCCGGGATAAGTATGATTCCGGTTGCGGGTGGCCGAGTTTTACAAAACCGATTGTACCTGAGGTTGTTACCTATACAACGGATACGAGCTTTGGTATGGATCGCACGGAGGTACGAAGCCGGGCAGGTGACATCCACCTCGGTCATGTGTTCGATGATGGTCCCGAAGATCGCGGCGGCAAACGTCACTGTATTAACAGTGCATCGATCCGGTTTATTCCGTTAGACAAGATGGAGGAAGAAAGATACGGGTATTTACTGTCATTTATCGAGTAGAGAAGGGCAGCTGACTTTATCAAAACATAGTAAGGCCATAATTTTAGAACGGTTGAGATCTCTCTATGAGGGATTTCGACCGTTTTTTATTCTGCGGCATCTAACAAAAACGAAGGTAGGCTTCAAAGATGGTTCCATCATTGTTATAATTGATAATCATTATCAATTATAGGTGGGTTTTTAGTCACAATGCCAGGGTATTGTGCATGTTTGAGCGCTTAGGAGAGGGAGTTTATATGGGAATTCAGAATGACATCAAGCTGTGGGATCAGGTACAGGTTCGCGTGCTTGATGTGCGTCTTATATCACTCGCAACACACGAGTTCATACGCAATTATGTGTTACCAACCAGTGCATTTGTGTATGTTCAAGGCAGGGGGCAGGTCTGGCTGGATGAAGAGGTATGGACTACAAACCAGTTCTTGCTGCTCCATGGGGGAAAAGGAAGACGTCTGACACTTGAAGCGACAGGGGCTATGGAGGTACATCTGATTTTGTACAAATCAACCTTGCCCTCCAACGTGCTTGTGGAGTACCGAATGATGTTGAACCAGCGTAATCCGTTTGAAGAGTCCTGGGCGACAGTGCCAGATCATACACTTGAGTTGCGTGAGCTTGTGCGGAATATACATGAATGCTGGTCAGGGCAGGAGCGAGTGGGCAAAATTCAGGTCAAAGTGTATTTCTTTCAACTGGTACAGCTTGTCTTGTTACAGCGGAGTCGCATGTTTAACGAAGTTCAACAGCCTTCGCTTACCGATCAGGTTTTGCGATATATCAAAGATCATTACCGGGAATCGATCTCACTTGATTCGCTTCCCCAGTCCCTGAGTTACAGTCCGCAATATTTATCACGCAAATTCAAGGAACAGACGGGATGTACACCGACAGAATATGTGATTCGGTTACGAATGGGTGAGGCAAGGAGTCTGCTTGCGTCCACAGAAGCTTCATTACAGGAGATTGCCGCGTATGTGGGTTATATGGACCCGTTTTATTTCAATCGTATATTCAAAAAAGAGACCGGTATCACACCGGGGCAATATCGGTTGAAGCAGCAGGAAAACTCGAAATCAGTTTCAAAAAGTACATTAAATGAAACAAATGAATCCATTGTAACAGGAGGGGATGAACGTTATCCTTTAATTGATGATGATAATCATTATCAATATACGGGAGATGAGGAAATCAACATGTTTAACCATTTTAAATCAGCGATCATGTCGCTTGCGCTTGTACTCACATTGAGTGCTTGTGGAACAGCCCAGCAGGGGGCTGAAACATCCGAAGTTGCGGCTGAACCCGAACAACCGGCAGTAGTGGAAACGCAAATGGTAAATACGACTTTTGGTGAGGTAGAAATTCCTGCACATCCGGAGCGAGTTGCTGCCATTGATTATCTGGGAACGGTGCTTGCTCTTGGTGTCAAACCGATTGGTGGAGGCCAATTTCTAATGAACAGTCCTTACCTGGAAGGTCACATGGATGGTCTTGAAACGATAGGGGATTCCGTTGAACAATTGATGGAGCTGGAACCTGATCTCATTATTACATTGAATCCGGACAAGGCGGCTTATGAGAAATACAGCAAGATTGCTCCAACCGTTTCGATCGCATCCATCACTTTTCCAACACTCAAGGACGAAGTAAATTATTTCGGTAAAGTCCTTGGCAAAGAAGCGGAAGCAGAGAAGTGGCTGGCTGATTTTGATGAGGAGATTGCCAAAATCAAGCAGGAGGTGCAGAGCGTTGTTCCAGCTGACTCTACATTCTCCGTTATGCAGGAATATGATCGCCAAGTCTTCATATTTGGCAATCAGTCGGGTCGGGGAGGGCGTAACATCTACGAATTGCTTGGTTTGCAAGCACCAAAGAACATTCCATCCGAGTTGATGCAGGGCGCCTATCATGAATTCTCCATAGAACTGCTCTCCAAATACGCTGGAGATTACATTGTGCTGACCAGCAAGTCTCAGTTGAAAGACCTTCAGGCAGATCCGATCTGGGGTTCATTACCTGCAATCAAAAATGGAAATGTGTACATTTGGACGGAAGAACAATCCTGGTTCCGTGACCCTATCGCCTTGTTGAAACAGACACAGGATCTGGCTGAATGGATTATTGGACTTAATACACCGTCTAAGTAAGATACTCCAAAAAAACCGTGCTACCCAGTTTGCTGAGCAGCACGGTTTTCATATTTCTATGTAGGACTGAACAGTAGAAGGGGATTAGCTGCCTGTAGGGAGATGAAGTAGCAGTGTGATTACCGTATAAGAGTTTATTCGCTCTTTTGTTCGTTCTGAATTTCTTGCAGATCCTCCAGTTGCAGTGTGAGGTCATTCTCGGGATTTGCACTCACAATGACTTCTGACGGTGATTGTTGCTGACCCGGCTGGTTCGACTTGGCGGCAGGTTTGATCACGTAGAGACTCTGAACGGAGTTGAGCAGGCTGGCAGGGGTGTCTTCATACGTTTCCAGGAAGAGTACATAGTCTTTGGTAGGAATCAGCTTGAGGTTGTCATCATTAATAATTTCGGTGTTGCCTAGTTGTCCGCCAAGTTGCTTCACTTCAAGTTTTTCCCCGGCAGTGTAACCGCCTTTATAGGATTCAGCGACCTGAATCGTATGGATCGTATAGATTTTGTCAAAAGAAGATGGCTCTCCGCCCGGATTGGACGCGGGGTTTAACTCGTTTTCATTAGCAGCATCAGTAACTTGTACGATATCGTTTAAAGCTTCCACACGAGTCTCAATAACACTGCCTTTCACAATTGTATTTGCTCTCTCGGACAGGTCGCCAATGCTGGCATAACTCGGGTAATCTTCAGAAGCAATAATGGTCATGGGTGCATCGGATGTGGACGCGGTAGGTGTAACAGAAGAACATCCAACAGCAGATAAAATGAAAATGGAAGAGAGAAGCAGCGTTAATACTCGATTTTTGTTCATGGATAGGGATCCTCCTTGGATTTTTGGGATAAGTTCGTAACGGATTAGTACTTGGATCTTACGTTATTGATATCAAAAGTTTGGGGTTGGGTCATGGAATTGCGGTTGCGGGAGTAAGACATAATGGAAGGACTGCTTGTTGTTGGGTTGTCACCGAGCCAGATGGAGTGACCGAGTTCGTGGACAAATACGCTTTGAATGAAGTTGGATAAGTTGGTTGCGTCAGGGGTGATTGTGGATGCATTGAGTTCGATGCGGAAGCTTACGACTTGACTGCCGGATACGGAGGCGTAGTTGACACCATATGCTGTATTATTGAAGTTTCCTGCGGTGATGGTGTTTGGGGAGTTACTTGTTTTGGTGAATTTAACTTTGGCACCTGCATTGTTCCAGTTGGTAAGGGAAGCGTCCATGGGAGTCTGCCATGAGGAGGCGTAATTATACGTACGAATGGGAATGGTGGTGCTGGGATAACCGTAGGTCAGAAAGGTTGCCGCATAGATGGTACTGCCAAACATCGCAATCGCTGAGAACAACATGATGCTCATCAAAAACTTCCTTTTCATACTTAAAACCTCCAATAAATGTATTTTATTCTCTATTATAGTAACAAGTAATATTTGAGTTGAAATGAGTCCGAGGTCGTTGTTTTTGTCGTGAAAAACATGAAATATATCTAGATCAGACCCTAATGGTGTCAAAATAAGTCATTTTCTGTTCGATATGCATGCATAATTTCCCTGAAATAACAAACAATACGTACAACTTCTCACAGGGAAAGGTAGTGCTTGAGCATGTGCAACCGTTTTTCATTGGCAGCCGATTTGGACGAAGTCAGAGATCATTTCAAAATTCAGCGAGTGATGTATTATTACAAAAACCGATACAATATCAGCCCAACCCAGCATACGCCGATTATTTTGCATCAGGATGGTGAGCGTGTATTGGATGAGTTCCGGTGGGGGTTCATTCCATTCTGGGGTCGTGATGCCGTTAACGCAAATCTTATGACGGTGCATGAGAATCCTTCCTATTACAAACTGGTAGAGACCAAGCGCTGCGTCATTCCCTGCAATGGATTATATTACTGGCGGCAAGAGGGCAAAAAAAGTTATGCAGTTCGTGTTGTCATGCCGGATCGTGGTCTCTTCGGTATTGCTGGGTTATACGAGGTGTGGAGAGATACACGGAAAGAGCCGCTTCGTACCTGCACGATGCTTATGACAGGAGCGAATATGGTTACACGCGAGTTTGGCAGTAAAATGCCAGCGATCCTCTCTGAGGAAGAGATCAACACCTGGCTTGATCCGGCTAATACACGGGTGACTCAGTTGCTACCGTTATTAAAATCGTATAACAGTACAGAGATGAATCTGTATCCAGTCACCCCAATGGTCGCCAACGATGAACACGATTGTTACGAATGCGTGGAAGAGATGGATCAGAAGCTGGCTTACGTTCGGAGTTTCTGAATATCCTTTGGATGATGTGAAGAAGATGAAGAGGGCTGAGAGTCTGGAGACACTCTGCTCTTTTTTTTCCTTTCAGAAAATGAAAAGTTGCAATTGCAGTGAAACGTAACTATAATCATTACAGTAAGTGAACGCACATATCCATATATCTATTAAAAGAGATATTTATAATCAGGAGGGAACCACGAATGAATCCAAAGTTTAACCAGATGTTTGAACAAGTTTCACTGCCGACTGGTATTACACTGAAAAACCGTATCGTGCTCGCTCCCATGACTCATATGTCCTCGAATGCTGATGGTACCATATCCGATGCTGAACTTGCTTATTATGCACGTCGCACTGGTGGTGCTGGCATGTCGCTTACGGCTGTAGGCCATGTAACAGAGCATGGCATTGGTTTCCCAGCTCAGTTTGGCGTATATGATGATCGCTTCATTCCTGGGCTGAAACGATTGGCTGACACCATGAAACAACAGGGATCCGTTGCCGTGTTGCAAATTTTCCATGCGGGCCGTCTGACACCTGAACAAGCTGTACCTGCGGGTCAAGTGGTTGCTCCTAGTGCGGTTGCGAGTGAGCGTCCAGGATCACCTGAACCAAGAGAGTTGACGGATGCCGAGATTACTTCCATTATCAAAGACTTTGGTGAAGCGACACGTCGTGCAATCGAAGCCGGATTTGATGGTGTTGAGATTCACGGTGCTAATGGTTATCTGATCCAGCAATTCTTCTCCCCGCATTCCAACCGACGTGAAGATCGTTGGGGCGGAAGTGTAGAGAAACGTCTGACATTCCCGCTTGCTGTAGTGGATGAGATTCAGAAAGTGGTTGCCGAACATACCAAACTGCCGTTCATCATTGGTTACCGTTTCTCCCCGGAAGAACCGGAAACACCGGGACTCACAATGGAAGACACGTATGCACTGGTGGATGCATTGAAAGATAAAAATCTGGATTACCTGCACGTTTCCCTGAACGAATTCTGGTCCAAGCCAAGACGTGGCGAAGCAGATACACGTTCTAGAATGGAATTCATCCTGGATCGTGTGAACGGCAAATTGCCTGTAATTGGCGTAGGTTCAATTCATACGGCTGATCAGGCTGCTGAGGCGCTTCAAACGGGAGTACCACTACTTGCCATTGGACGTGAGTTGATTATTGAACCGGATTGGGTTGAGAAAATCGAGAGCGGACGCGAAGAAGATATCGAGACAATTCTGACCAAATCCGATCAGGAACGTCTGGTTATCCCTGACGGATTGTGGAATGCAATTATCCACACACCGGGCTGGTTCCCTATGGCAGAAGATAAATAACATACACTTCAGAACTGGAATGGAGGGGGCGAAAGCTCCCTCTTTTTGCACATGGTCCAGATTCTTCTTGTCATCGCTCTGTGGTATGATGGATGAACAGGATCAACTGGATAATCAACGGTTTGGAGTGAAGGAATATGCTCGTAGCTGAACGGTATGAGAAAATAGTGGAATGGGTGGATACGCAAGGTAGCATGCGTGTGACCGAACTTAGTGAGCGCTGCGGGGTGACGGAAGAAACGATTCGTCGTGATCTGGACAAGCTCGAACAGGCGGGCAGGCTCAGACGGTCCCATGGCGGGGCGGTCAGCGTAAAATACAAGGATGAGTTACAGTCGGAGATTCCGTATCCGGAACGGGCTGTAGCCCACGCCGAAGAGAAGCGCAGAATTGCAAGCGAAGCGGTGAAAATGGTGGAATCCGGCGACCGGATCGCCTTGGATGCAAGTACAACGGCGTGGTATATGGCGGCAGGATTGCCGAACATTCCACTGACGGTATTAACCAACTCGATTAAGGTCGCCGCTGAGCTGAGTAACAAAGAGCAGATTCGTGTGATTGCCACAGGTGGGCAATTGGCTTCGAAGTCACTGTCTTTTGTAGGACCGCTGGCCGAACGTTCGCTGGATGCTTATCATGTGGACAAAGTGTTTCTGTCTTGCAAAGGAGTACATCTGACCAAAGGCATCAGTGAATCCAATGAATTACAGGCCTTGGTGAAGCAGAAAATGATCCATATTGCAGATGAGGTCATTCTACTTGCAGATTCCAGCAAATTTAACATACAGGCGTTTACCAGAGTTGCTGAGATGAGCAGTGTGGGCAAAGTGATTACAGATCAGGGCGTAGATGAAGAGCACGTTAGCGCATTGATTGAGCAGAATATTACGTGTATACGTGTGTAAACAAGAAGGGAATGAATGTCATGAAACATCCTTTTCATCTGAAAGCGGTATGGAATGGTGGGCGTAACAGTGAGGGGACAATCGAGGCAGGTGGGTTAAAAACGGTCATATCGATTCCGCAGGAGATGGGCGGACCCGGTACGGGAACTAACCCGGACGAGATGCTGCTGGGTGCAGCCTCCACTTGTTACCTGATCACGCTGGCAGCGATGCTGGAGCGTTCGGATATTACGCCGGATGAATTGACGCTTGAATCGGAAGCAACGGTAGATGTTACAAATAACGTATTTACGTACGAACGAATCGTACATAGACCCCGGATTGTACTCAGCCAAGATGCTTCAGAGGCGGACCTGACCAAGGCTGAGCGCCTGGCGCATAAGGCTGAATCCTCCTGTATGATCTCCCGAGCGGTGGCAGGTAATGTCCAGATGGAGACACAGCCGGTCATTGTTACTACAGGAGCTAACGCGGTGTGATATACTGAAGAATAGACAATTCAAGTTGTCATTTGTGTAAAATAAGGAGTAATTCGGTATGAACACACAGAAGCGCAAGACTAACCGCTGGGTACGTTTAACACGTGCTATGAAGCTGAATTTTCTCAAATTGTTACGTGCTCCCGGAGGTGCCCATAAAGTATCTACCGGATTTGCTATAGGGTTCGGACTGGAACTGATCGTGATCTCGACCGCTTCCCTGATATATCTCGTATTTTATCCGATTGTGCGACTGTCTGGGGGTTCGGTGCCAGCAGCGATTGTTGGTAATGTGATCGGGAAACTTACGTTTTTACCTATTATTCTGATGCCACTCGCCAAACAAATTGGCTCATGGATATTGCCTGCTCACAGCATGGGACAGGGACTGGTACATGAGAGTGCATTCATGGAGCTGTTTCGCGGAAACTGGTCGGCCGTGAGTGAATTGTTGCTTGGTGGATTGGATATTCTGGCAGGCATGTCCGTATTTGGTGTCATTCTGGGTGTGATTTCGTACTTTGTCGTAAAATTCTTCTACGTCAGAGCGCTCAACCGGCGTTATGAACGCCGGCTGGAGAAACGCCGACAAGCGGATAGCGCTTCGGTATCACCTCCGGTATTAATCAGGAAGCCATCACAATCATAATGGGCAGCATCAACATGGATGCAGCTGTGGTCCACAGAATGCAGCGGGATACAAACTGCGGAGAAGCATTGAACTGTTCAGCCAAAATAACGGCGTTCACTGCGGTCGGCATCGATGCGAGGATCAGCAGCACACTGAACAACGTACCTTCGACCTGAAGCGCGGTCAGTATCAGCCAGGACAGGATCGGCGCAGCTGCGAGACGGACTACAAGCCCGGTCCAGAAAGCTCGGCGTACATTGGGCAGCCAAGGTGCCGTTGTACCTTTTGGTCTGAGCATCTGTGCTCCCAGAATGGCGAGAACGACAGGAGAGTAGCCCGCAGCCAGCATGGAAATCCCTCCATCCAGCGCTTCAGGCAGGCTCAGATTGGACGCACGCAGCGCAATGGCGATGCCAGCAGCATAGATGGATGGCATGCGGAAAACGGACAGAATCGCATCTTTCACCGTGAATTCGGATCGTGCGGCAAAAAAGATACCTACCGTATTAACAATGATCATCTGTCCAATGACGTAGACGGAAGCCTTGTCCAGTCCAAGCTGACCAAAGGCAAGCAGTACAAGCGGGAGCCCGTAATTCACGCAGTTCGTAAACGTGGAGACGAGGGTTAGGCCCGCTTTTTCGCTTGCACCCAGACGGAAAACCCGGCTTAACAGCTCGGCGAGTGCCCACAGAGCAATCAGATTAATAATAGAGAACCAGAACGTGCTGGTGACGTCCGTCCAGGTAATCTCTGCATGCAGCAATGTATTGAAGATGAGTGCAGGGCTCAAAATATAAAGAGAAAAGGTCGAGAGCGACCGGGTATCCCAATTTTTGAAGCGTTTTAACAGAATACCTCCAATCACGGGAAGTGATATCGGCAGGAACACATGGTATAAGGTGAGTAAAAATGAGTGAAGCAATGCAATTCAGTCCCTTCTGGATGAAAAACCTATCTTATCATAGCAGAAGATGCACCTCATATGAATGGATTTCAGTATGATCATGTGTAGTAATCGCCTTGCTTAACTAAGGATTTCCCTGATGTGCAGCGACAGCGGATTGCTATTTTGATATGGCAGATTTATTATAGAAGAGGTGCAACAAGATTACATACACATAGAGGAGGAAACTGTAATGAGTGAATCAAAACGCTTGCTCGTACTTGCTGGCTCTTACGCCGAAGCGGAAAATGAGGGCATTTATGCATATGAATTGAATGAGGATACAGGCAGCTTGTCCAAGCTTGACGGCATCGCGGGCGTGAAAAACCCAACGTTTGTCAACGTGGATGCTGAAGGAAACAAACTGTATGCGATTGGTGAAACAGCGTCAGCTGAAGGCAACAAAATGTCTGAAGCTGTAGCTCTGAGCATTGATCCTTCTACAGGAAAATTAACGTTGCTGAACCGGAATGACTCCATTTCAGCACCACCATGTCATATCCAGCGTGATCCTTCCGGCAAATACTTGATTCTCTCCAGCTACCACGGTGGTCTGGTAGGTCTGCAAGCCTTGACGGATAACGGTGAAATTGGAGCGCTTCTGGACGAGAAAAAACATGAAGGACAAGGTGCGCATCCTGAGCGTCAGGACAAGCCACATGTTCACTCCGCATTCTTCAGCCCGGATGGTAAATACATGATGGTACAGGATCTGGGCGCAGATAACATCGCGATCTATTCCATTGATGCAGACAAAAATGAACTTGTGCTGCACAGTGAAACCAAAACGCATCCGGGAGCTGGCCCACGTCACTTGGCGTTCCACCCGAATGGTCAATTCGCATATGTCATCAATGAAGTGGATTCTTCCATTACTTCGTTCAAATATGATGCAGCAGCGGGCACGTTGACTGAATTGTCTACAGTATCTACACTGCCTGATGGATATGATGGCAAAGAGAATACAACAGCTGAAATCACTGTTTCCAATGATGGACGTTATGTATATGGTTCTAACCGTGGACATGACAGCATCGTTGTATTTGCAGTAGATGCAGACAAAGGTCACCTGACACTGGTTGAGCATGTATCTGCTGAAGGTGAGCACCCGCGTCACTTTGCTCTGACACCTAACGGCAAATTGCTGATCGCAGCTAACCGCGATACAAACAACCTCGTGACATTCACGGTAGATCAGGAGAGCGGACGTTTGAAATACACAGGTCACAGCACAGGTGTATCCAAGCCGGTATGCGTGAAACCAGTATATCTGTAAAATGATAAATTTCTAAACCAGCCCTGGCTGGATTGAAAATGATAACGATAACGACCCTGCCATGTGGCGGGGTCTTTTTATATTGAATATCTAATTGGATGATTAGGCTGCTGCTCGGCTGTAAGCGGGCGGATTGGAATAGAGGATTAATTCTATATTTGATTCACCTAACAACCAATAATTATCAGTAGTATCGCCCAAGTAACTACCCCACTTCAAAGTGCGTACTTCCTGAATGGATAGTCAGGGTCTACAATGAGTGAGTAGCCAAAACAAACACTGCATGCATCTGAACAGACAAATTGGTGCAGGCTAAATATCTGATTATTATTTTTACAGGAACGAATCATACTTGAACAACAAAGGAGAAATAAATGATGAAATTGCAATTGGCGCTTGACTTGGTAAATATCCCTGAAGGTATCGCACTGGTTAAAGAGGTTGAACAATATATTGATATCGTTGAGATTGGTACTCCAATCGTTATTAATGAAGGTTTGCACGCGGTAAAAGCGATGAAAGAAGCATTCCCTAATCTGCAAGTTCTTGCAGACCTTAAAATCATGGACGCTGGTGGTTATGAAATCATGAAAGCAGCTGAGGCTGGTGCGGATCTGATCACTGTGCTTGGGGCAACCAATGACAGTACGATCAAAGGTGCAGTAGCAGAAGCGAAGAAACAAAACAAACAAGTTCTTGTGGACATGATCAACGTGCCTAACCTTGAACAACGTGCACGTGAGATTGATGCGCTTGGCGTAGATTACATCTGTGTACACACAGGTTATGACCTGCAAGCTGAAGGACAAAGCCCGTTCGAAGATCTGCAAGCGATCAAAGCTGCTGTGAAAAATGCTAAAACTGCTGTTGCTGGTGGAATCAAGCTGGAAACATTGCCAGAAGTAATCAAAGCACAACCGGATCTGGTTATTGTAGGCGGCGGTATCACAGGACAAGCAGACAAAGCGGCAGTTGCAGCTGAAATGCAACGTCTCGTTAAACAAGGGTAAGCAGATGAGCAAAACGCAATACGCAGCTGACATCTTGAAGGAGCTGGAACGTACGTTAAGCCAGATCGACGATGCAGAGATGCAAGCGATGGCTGAACATATTCTGGCTGCGGAACAGATTTTTGTAGCAGGAGCAGGCCGGTCAGGACTTATGGGAAAGGCTTTTGCCATGAGACTGATGCAGATGGGGCTTCGTGTATATGTGGTGGGCGAGACCGTAACACCTGGGATCAGCTCGAAGGATTTCCTCTTGCTGTGCTCTGGCTCAGGAGAGACAGGCAGTCTGGTAGCCATGGCTCAAAAGGCTAGTCAAGCTGGTGCACCTGTAGGTCTCATTACGATTAAGCCAGAGTCCACGATTGGGAAATTGGCGACTACGGTAGTGCGTCTCCCGGCTTCAGCCAAAGAGGACACAGCAACTTCCGGAGCGGCAGTAACCATTCAGCCGATGGGCTCGTTGTTTGAACAAGGACTGTTAATCGGTATGGATGCTCTCATCCTTACGATGATGGAAATGAAGGGGATGACCGGAGCGGATATGTTTGGTCGCCACGCGAACCTGGAATAGTGAATAGATGAAAGACCGGAATCCTTTGATTATGAGGGTTCTGGTCTTTTCTGCGATATATAGTTATTCATCTGTATAGGTTTTATACGTGGTTTACAGTTAAACTTTGCATCCCGACCAGGCTGTAGTAGAATTAATAGATAGCTGTATCGAATGAATGTACTTATTACATCATGCATGGAGCGGAAAGCTTACCTCGTGTGAAGTGTCCCCGTGATATGTGTAATATACGCGATATAAGATTGAAGATGAGGGGGCTCGGAGCCATGGCAGCCGAAGTCAAGGAACGGATTAATCTGAAAGAAATCAACTGTGAGAAGGAATTGACCCTTGCGGTGATCGGTGGCAAATGGAAACTGATTATTTTGTGGCATTTGGGTCTGGAAGGTACCAAACGTTTCAGTGAGCTGAAACGCCTAATCCCTCATATTACCCAGAAGATGCTGACCAACCAGTTACGTGAGCTGGAGGAAGACAAGTTGATTGAGCGCAAGGTGTATGCAGAGGTACCTCCTCGGGTGGAGTATACGTTGACAGATCACGGTCAAAGCCTGATGCCTGTCCTGCACGCGATGTATAACTGGGGTAAAAATTACGGTGAAAATGTAATCTGGAAAGAAAGCTAAATAATTTATATTCAGAATGACCGCTAGGTAAATGGATTCTTCCATAAACCAGCGGTTTTTTAGTTGCTTTCAAACCATGGTCACATGAGCAAAAGTTTATACGAAACGGAGAGGACAGAAACAGCTTGAAGAAGCGAAGCGTTCGCATTTATCCCCGGATGTTCCCTTTGGAAAAGGGATCAAAAAAATCTGGGGATAACGGCGATCAGAAGGCTATTCTGTCATTGGAGTGATACGGATCAACTAATTTGTCATCTGGACCATAGGTCTCATTTTAGGAGATGTCATGTATATATGAGCGGAATATGATACGATGAGAGATATTGGAAATGCAAGGAGGATGACATATACAGATGGAAAAAATACGTACACGTGCTGAGGTAAACCCAGAAACCACTTGGGATCTGAGAGACTTGTTTGTAAACGATGTAGAGTGGGAGCAGGAGCTTCGATCACTTCCTCAGGCTGCTGCCCAGATCGCAACGTTCAAAGGACGTCTTGGCGAAGGCGCTGAACAATTGCTGGCTTGTCTGGATGCGCGCGAAGCTTTGCAGGAGCGGATCGGCAAGACGGCTTCTTATGCCCGCTTGAAGCAGTCAGAGGACAGCACCAATCCGGTGAATATTGAGAATTCAGCTAAAGCAGGAGATATCCTATCAAATCTGTCGTCGTCCTTGTCTTTTGTCAATTCGGAGATCGTTGATCTGCCGGAGGGAACCGTTGAACGGTACCTTGAAGAACTTCCGGGATTGGAGCCGTATGCGCGCAGTTTGGAGCGTTTGATTCGAGAAAAAGAACATCGGCTCACGCCAGAGACCGAGAAGGTACTTGCCTCACTTGGAGAGGTGCTGGATTCGCCATACCGTATCTATCTGCGCGGTAAACTGGCAGACATGACGTTTGACGATGCTCTTGATGGAGAGGACAATAATCGTCCACTGTCCTGGTCATTCTATGAAAATAATTATGAGATGTCATCTGATACCAAGCTGCGCCGTTCTGCTTATGCTGCATTCAGCTCGACATTAAATGATTACAAAAATACGTTCGCAGAAGGTTATGCAACTGAAGTGAAGAAACAGGTTGTATTATCCAGGCTGCGTGGTTACGACGATGTTACAGATATGCTTCTCAGCCCACAGCAAGTGAGCAAAGAGATGTACAATAATATTCTGGATATTATCCAGCAGGAACTCGCACCTCATATGCGCAGACTGGCGGCTCTCAAGAAACGTGAGCTGGGTCTGGACAAACTGATGTTTTGTGATCTGAAGGCGCCGCTTGATCCTGAATTTAGCCCTGCCATTACATATGATGAGGCGTGCACACTCATTCGAGAAGCACTTGATGTGCTTGGGCCGGAGTACGGCGAGATCGTAGAGCGCGCATTTCGTGATCGCTGGGTGGATTACGCAGATAATGCAGGCAAATCCACAGGGGCATTTTGCTCCTCTATATATGGTTCACACTCCTATATCTTAATTTCATGGGCAAACAATATGCGTGGAGCATTTACACTTGCCCATGAAGTGGGGCATGCAGGCCACTTCATGCTTGCGGGACGTTACCAACGGCTCACGAATACACGGCCATCTCTTTATTTCATTGAGGCACCATCGACCATGAATGAAATGCTGCTGGCAGATCATCTATTGAAACGTTCCGATAATCCGAGAATGCGTCGCTGGGTCATTTTGCAACTGTTGAATACGTATTACCATAACTTTGTTACACATCTGCTGGAAGGTGAATTACAGCGCAGGGTCTATGCACGCGCAACCAAAGATGAGCCCATTACGGCGAAGACGTTAAGTCAGCTCAAAGGAGACATCCTTTCCGAATTCTGGGGACCTGAGCTGGTAATTGATGAAGGGGCCAAACTCACATGGATGAGACAACCTCATTATTATATGGGACTATATCCATATACCTATGCGGCAGGCTTGACGGCTTCTACCGCGGCAGCACAGCAGATTCGGGAAGAAGGACAGCCTGCGGTAGATCGCTGGCTTGATGCACTCAAAGCTGGTGGAAGTCTCACACCACAGGAGTTAATGAAGCTTGCGGGTGTGGATATGTCCGGACCTGAGCCGATTCGCTCCGCGGTTGCTTATGTCGGCAGTCTGGTCGACGAACTTGAACGTCTGTATTCCTGATCTGGTTCATATAGTATACGGACAAGGCAGAACGGGTTGTCTGCATGCACCGCCTTCCTTGCGTGGGGGCGGTGCATCTTATTTTTGCAAGGGGAAAGGAACGATGATGAATGGCGTTAACGAGCGTGTCCTCATCGATGGGCCGATTAAGCGTAGACGGCTTTGGTGTGTTTGACGACATGAATGGAGTACCAGGTTTTGAAGGAAATCAGGGTGGTTTTTTTTCGGGATTCAATGAGTTTGCTACAATGAATGCATTTGCTTCGATTTTCATTGGCGGCATATTTCTCATCATTGCGGGAGTTATTGTTTTTGTAATTATTTCAGGGGTACGCACGTGGTCATCGAATAACGCAGCGGCCTTATTAACCCTGCACTCAAAGGTGGTGGCCAAACGAACCGAAGTCTCAGGTGGAGGCGGCGATAGCAGTGCGACTACCCGGTATTATGTTACATTTGAATTCGACAATGGGGAGCGCACTGAACTGATTGTTGGCGGAAACCATTATGGCATGATGGTGGAAAATGATCGAGGAATGCTGACGTATCAGGGGACACGCTTCAAGCATTTTGGGAGAGATGTACAGCCTCAGTCGGGGGTAAGCAAAGGTCAATTTTATACGTAAAAAAAGAAATGCGGCTCCTCCCAGGTGGGAGAGAGTCGTTTTTGGTATACCCAAAAGAAAGAAAAAGCGAAGGGTATTCAAACGCTTACAATGGTGATATACTCGTAAAATAAAGTAAAACAGTATTAAACAAAAACAAACAAACAATAAATACAGAATAAAGTACAGGGTTACGGACTGAATTCAAGAGATGCCGTTTGGAAAATAGGATGGGTTCGAAAGGTTGGTGAAGCGCGGTGAGTGTGCTGGCTTATGATTTGGGCGCTGGGAGCGGGAGAGCGTTACTGGGACATCTAAATGATCGTGGGATCGAAACAAGCGAAATTCATCGGTTCAAGAATGAACCGGTGAAGGTTGGCGAGCGGATGCACTGGGATATTCTGCGATTGCATCATGAATTGTTGCAAGGGCTTACACTTGTGAAACAGCAGGGAGAAAAGCCGGAGAGCTTGGGGATCGATTCCTGGGGCGTTGATTTTGGTTTGCTTGGCAGTAATGGTGAGTTGCTGGGTAACCCGTATCATTACCGTGATACACAGTTTAACGGCATGATGGATCAGGTACGCCAAGAGCTGAGCTCTCAGCGAATCTTCGAACGTACAGGGATTCAGTTTCTTAGCTTTAATACCTTGTATCAATTGGCAACGCTTCAACGCAGCGGTTCCCCGTTACTTCATGAAGCAGAGCGTTTTCTCATGATTCCGGATTTGCTACGTTATTTCCTGACAGGGGAAGCGGTGAATGAGTTCACCAATGCAACCACAACACAATTATACAATCCATCAGCGGGGCAGTGGGATAGTGAGTTGCTGGCGCATATTCGTATTTCGGAGAAACTGTTTGGTGAAGCCGTGCTGCCAGGCACCCGTGTTGGACAATTGCGAAGCAGTATCTGTAACGATCTGGGATTGTCTCCGATTCCCGTGATCGCTGTTGCGGAGCATGATACGGGTTCAGCCGTTGTGGCTGTTCCTGCAACGGAACGTTCTTTTGCTTATCTGAGCTGTGGAACCTGGTCCCTGATGGGTACGGAGATAGATCATCCTGCGATTAGTACCGAGAGTCTGGCCTTGAACTTCACGAATGAAGGCGGGGCGGGCGGAACATTCCGTCTGCTGAAGAACATTATGGGCTTATGGATTTTGCAGGAAAGTATGCGGGAGTGGGACCGCCAAGGGCAGGGAATTAGCTATGATGCGTTATTAGCAAAGGCGGAACAGGCACCTCCATTTGCCAGTTTGTTTGATCCGGATGATGAACTGTTCATGCCAGCAGGAGATATGACGACCCGAATACGTCAGTATTGCCGTGATACAGGGCAAGTGGTACCAGAGGATCAGGGGGCTATTGCCCGGGCAATTCTGGAGAGCCTGGCATTGAAGTATAGGAGAGTCCTGGAATGGACGGAACAATTATCGGGACAGACGTTCAACGGATTGCATATGGTCGGTGGAGGTATCCAGAACCGACTGTTATGTCAGTGGACTGCAAATTCCATTGGCAAGTCGGTATGGGCAGGTCCGGCAGAGGGAAGTGCCATCGGGAATATGGCTGTGCAATGGATGGCGAGCGGAGCTTTTAAAGATATCTGGGAGGCACGTAAGGCCATTCGTGATTCATTTTCGGTAACTGCATATGAGCCGCAGGACAGGTCAATCTGGGAAGATGCTTACGGCAGATTTCTGCGTGTGACGGCTTCATCTAATTCACAAGCGGGGAGTGAGGTGTAACATGCTGGCAGCCGAGCGGTATGACCGGATTGTGGAGATGGTGAACGTAAAGGGCAGTATGCGTGTATCCGAGCTTAGTGAGCGCTGCCGGGTGACGGAGGAAACCATCCGGCGGGATCTGGATCGGCTGGAACAGGCAGGACGACTGCGCCGATCTCACGGTGGTGCAGTGAGTGTGAAGGAAGATCAACCGGAGATCCCTTACCGGATCAGGGAGACAACCCATGCGGAAGAGAAAAAGCGCATTGCACAAGCGGCTCTGGCGATGATTCATCCGGGTGATCGCATTCTGTTGGATGCGAGCACAACGGCAGGTTATATGGCAGCGAATATGCCGGATTTCCCGCTGACGGTTTTAACCAACTCGATCCAAATCGCCACTGAACTCAGCAACCGTGACAAGGTTGAAGTCATCTCAACAGGGGGCCAGCTGGCATCTCGCTCGTTGTCTTTTGTTGGGCCGCTCGCGGAGCGTTCTCTGGAAACGTATCACGTGGATAAAATGTTCATGTCGTGCAAAGGTGTACATCTCGAAGGTGGCGGAATCAGTGAATCCAATGAACTCCAGGCAAGGCTGAAGCAGAAGATGGTTGGCATATCCGATCAAGTCATCTTACTTGCAGATGCCAGTAAATTTGGTGTCCGTGCTTTTGCCCGAGTATCCGGGTTAAATGCAGTCCATACGATCATTACCAATCAGCCATTGGAGGCTGAACAGACTGACCGTTTGAGTGGATACGACATAGGGATTATTACGGTTTAAGCTTTTAAATTTTATCTATATAAATTGAACTAAACATTTACACGAAACGGAGTGTTTAGTGCAAATATTCTTAGTCAATTCATCTACTAATCAGTTAATAGGAGCGTGTAATTATGAAGGTCTCCTTATTCATTACCTGCCTCAGCGATGCCATCTATCCCCGAGTGGGGGAAGCCATGGTCAGATTGCTCGCCGCTCATGGCGTTCGGCTGGATTTTCCGCCGATTCAGACCTGCTGCGGTCAGCCTTCCTACAATAGCGGGTACTGGGATGAGACTCGGGTAGCGGCCAAGACGATTCTTGAAGCGTTTGACGACAGTGATTTTGTAGTCTGTCCATCCGGATCGTGTACGTATATGATTCATCATTATCCGGAACTGTTCGCGGATGAACCGGTGTGGCTGGAAAAGGCAAAACGATTGGAAGCCAAAGCCTATGAGTTTACTCAATTCCTTGTTCAGGTACTCGGGATAACCGATCTGGGCGCACATTTTCCGCACAAAGTAACCTATCATCCATCCTGCCACGGCAGCCGTCTGCTTGGTGTAAAGGATGAGCCGATGGCGCTGCTCTCTCAAGTAAAAGGTCTGGAATTGGTTCCACTTCCATTCGCTGAGGATTGCTGCGGGTTCGGGGGTACGTTTGCCATCAAAATGTCCGATATTTCAGGAGCGATGGTGACGGAGAAAGTTGATCATGTCAAAGAGACACAAGCTGAAGTGCTGGTTGGTCTGGACATGGCCTGTCTGATGAATATCGCAGGTAATCTGCGTTATCGGAATGAACCGGTGCGTGTGATGCATCTGGCGGAACTACTGTATGAGGGGGTGCGAACAGGATGAGCCAACCGGGAGTTATGGATACTACGGTCAAAGAACGTGCCGGACTGGCCTTGAATGATGATTTTCTGCGTAAAGCGGTCAAATTCACGACAGAACGATTGCGTAACGGGAAGAAATCTGCCTCAGAAGAACATGGAAACTGGGATGAATGGCGGGAGCGTGGCCGTCAGATTCGTCTGCATACGATTGCGCATCTGGATTATTATCTGAATGAATTTGTGAATAACGCCCGTGCGAACGGGGTTCATATTCATTTTGCAGATACATCGGTGGAAGCAGCGGCGATTGCGCTGGATATTGCGGCGCACAAGCAGGCTTCTACGGTGGTGAAGTCCAAATCGATGGTGTCGGAGGAAGTACATCTAAATCATGTGTTGGAGTCGGCGGGGATTGAAGCCATCGAGACTGACCTGGGTGAATATATCATTCAGTTGGCAGGCGAAGCCCCTTCTCATATTGTCATTCCAGCCATCCATAAAAACCGCTATCAGATTGCAGAGTTGTTGTCGAAGGAAGCGGGTGAAATTCTGGAGCCGGATACGACGGTACTTGCCGGATTTGTTCGCAAAAAGCTGCGCGAGAAATTCCTGGAAGCGGATATTGGCATGACCGGCTGCAATTTTGCGATTGCAGAGACGGGTTCCATGGTTTTGTTCGAAAATGAAGGCAATGCCCGTATGGTATCCACTGTTCCAAAAACGCAGATTACACTGATGGGGATGGAGCGGATTATCCCGTCGTGGACGGATCTGGAGGTCATGGCAACCTTGTTGCCGCGCTCCGCAACAGGTCAGAAACTAACGATGTACATGTCAGGCATCACAGGTCCGCGTCGTACAGCGGATGCTGATGGGCCGGATGAAATGCATATTATTATCGTGGACAACGGTCGATCTTTACAGCTCGGTGATCCTGAATTCCAGGAGTTGCTGAATTGTATTCGCTGTGGTGCTTGTCTGAATGCTTGCCCGGTATATCGTCATATTGGAGGTCATGCCTACGGCGGAACATACAGTGGTCCGATTGGCGCGGTACTGACACCTGCACTCAATGGCAACATTGATGAATGGAACGATATTGCGGGTGCTTCAAGTCTGTGCGGAGCCTGTTATGAAGCATGTCCAGTTAAAATTCCATTGCATGATATGCTCGTTTATCTACGCAGGCGTAAAGTGGAAGACGGCCATGGTAACAAAATGGAAAGCATGGGCATGAAGGGATTTGCCGCTGTTGTATCCAATTCCAAACGTTTCAGTGCGGCCATACGCCTGGGACAGATCGGGCAGAAGGCAGTTGTACGCAACAACGGCATTTCTCTCAAGTTGGGTCCTCTCAAAGGTTGGAACAATTATCGGGTTGCCCCAAGTCTCGCCAAGAAATCCTTCCGGCAACAATGGAACAAGCTGGATCAGGAACTGAACCAGGAGCAACCCGCCATGGATTCTTCCGTTCGCAGCCGTATGGAGCAGATTATTCGTGAACGAGAAGAAGGGGAGGGTACTAAGCATGGTAACTGAACATCAGCAATGGCTCGCGCAATTGGAGAAGAAGTCCATGGAGAAACAGGAGCAGTTCATGAATGACATTGCTTCGAAATTGAGAAGACCAAGGCAACGACATGCGCCGACCCAACCCTTTCGGGGAGCACCCGACTTTTGGACTGGGCTGGAATGGGATGAAGAGAAGCGTATTCAAGCATTTACAGATAACTTTGTTAGTGTAGGCGCACACATTGCCCGGGTTCAAAACCTGGAAGAAGTGTCCCGATTTATTGCCACCAAATCTCATGAGCTGAGTGCCAAATATATCATTCGCCAGAATGAACAGGCGTTACAAGATCTCGGATTGGAAGAGCAGCTTCCGGATGTGCAGATCTCAGTGTGGAATAGTCAGGCGGATGAGAACTGGAAGGCTCGGGCAGCTGAGGCGGATATCGGTGTGGTCATGGCAGATTATGCGACAGCATACACAGGCTCGGTCACTGTACTTTCTTCACCGGAAAAAGGTCGTTCAGTGAGTCTGTTGCCTACGGTACTCATCATCATTATTCCAGTAGATCGACTGTACACCAGACTGGGTGAGACGCTGGATCGATTTGACGAAGCGGGAAGAGAAAACCTTCCAGCAGGCATCCACTTTATTTCAGGGCCAAGCCGATCTTCCGATATTGAAAATGATTTAACCATTGGGGTACACGGACCAGGCATTGTATATGGTTTAATTATGGGTTAACGGTGTGTTGAACGTGATGGCGCATCATGATTTTGATAACTGTCCTAGGTGCAGAATTCGTCTGCTGAGGGCAGTTTTTTATTTTGTCTACTATAGTCAGAAACTATTAATATTATATTAATTATATATTTAACCTATTAACAATAGAGGTGTATAATTCATCTCAAGAGAGAATTGACATGAGATACAAAAGAGAAAGAGGAGGAGAATTACAGATGAGTATATTTTCTTACCAAGTTCCGTTTATGGATGGACACGAGAGTAATTTTTCTGCTTTTAAAGGGAAAGTTCTGCTCATTGTGAATACAGCAAGTCGGTGTAGCTACTCCCGCCAGTTCAGTGAACTTCAGCAGATGTATGAGAAATATGGTGAACAGGGGCTGGAGATTCTGGCGTTTCCATGCAACCAGTTTAACGAGAAAGAACCTGGCAGTAGCGCTGAGGTAGCCGAGTATTGCAGGAGTCAGTTTCAGATATCTTTTCCGATCCTCGAGAAGGTTGAGGTCGTTGGGCAATCGATGCATCCTTTGTTCCGTTATCTGATTGAAGAAGCGCCGTTTAAAGGTTATGATCTGGACACGAAGGAAGGACAGTGGATGGACACTTTTGTGAAGGAGAAGCATCCAGAATTGTACCAAGGAGACGGGATCAAATGGAATTTCACCAAATTCCTGATTGACCGCAATGGGAACGTCCATGGCCGTTATGAAACGACAGTTGCTCCATCAGAGATGGAGTCGGCTATTCAAATTCTGTTAAAGAAATTATAAGTATACCTTAATCCCTGTCCTGAGGTCCTATGACTTTGGGACTGTTGAAGATTAGAACTGGAAATGTTAGGGTAAAAGAAGATAACGAAGTCCTCCATTTTTTTTAATCAAAAATGACCAATATACCATTTCGGTCAGTTAGTTCTTTGATGGTTTTATCGTTATCTGGATGAAATATGAAAAACTGCAAAAAATAACTTGAATCTGTTGATCTGAAGAGTAAGTGTAATCGCGTCTGTAAATCAAGTCATTATTTTTAGTTGTAGAACTCTTAACTTGGAAAGAAGGAGTGAGTGTCATGCCACCAATTTCAGTGCCTCAACCGAAAACATTTGGCCCACTGGGCAATTTGCCGCAATTGAACTTTGAAGAGCCCGTACAATCTTTGGTGAAACTTGCTGAGGAATATGGACCGATCTTTCGAATGGAGTACCCTGGGCGAAGTGAATTGTATATTTCCGGTCACGAACTGGTCGCCGAGGTAACGGATGAATCCAAATTCGACAAACGTGTGTGGGCACCCCTTGCGAAGGTTCGTGCTTTTGCAGGAGATGGACTGTTTACGAGTTGGACCGAAGAACCGAATTGGAAAAAAGCCCATAACGTACTGCTGCCAAGTTTCAGTCAACGTGCCATGCAGGGATATCACAACAAAATGATTGATCTGGCTGTGCAGTTGGTTCAGAAATGGTCACGATTGAACCCGGATGAGACGGTTAACGTTCCGGATGATATGACACGTCTTACGCTCGACACGATTGGCCTGTGTGGGTTCAACTATCGGTTTAACAGCTTCTACCGGGAAGAACCACATCCATTCATTACGAGCATGGTTCGGGCGTTGGATGAATCCATGAGTTCATTGCAGCGACTGCGTCTGCAAGACAAGCTGATGATCACCAAAAAGAAACAGTTTGAACAGGATATCCGTTCCATGTTCTCGTTGGTGGATCACATTATTGCCGAGCGCAAAGAGAAACCGCAGGAAGGGGCAGATGATCTGTTGTCCCACATGCTCAGCGGCAAGGACCCGGAAACGGGAGAAACACTGGATGATGAGAACATCCGTTATCAGATTATTACATTCCTGATTGCTGGACATGAGACCACAAGTGGGCTGTTATCCTTCGCCGTTTATTATCTGATGAAGAATCCGGATACGCTGGCTAAGGCCCAAGCAGAAGTGGATCAGATTCTGAAAGATCCGGTTCCCACGTACAACCAGGTTCGCAATCTGAAGTACGTTCGCATGGTTTTGAATGAAGCATTGCGGTTATGGCCAACGGCCCCGGCATTTTCTCTGTATGCAAAAGAGGACACGGTACTTGCGGGTCAATATCCTTTGCAAAAAGGAGACAGCGTCAGTGTGCTTATTCCCAAGCTGCATCGCGACCGCCAAGCGTGGGGAGATGACGTAGAGGAATTCCGCCCGGAACGGTTCGAAGATCCGAGCAAAGTGCCGCATGATGCCTATAAACCTTTTGGTAATGGTCAACGGGCCTGCATTGGTCAGCAGTTTGCACTTCAGGAAGCAACGCTGGTACTGGGCATGGTGTTGAAGCATTTTGACTTCATAGATCATTCGGATTATCAATTAAAGGTGAAAGAAACGCTGACGCTTAAACCGGATAACTTCACAATTCGTGTACGTGCGCGTGGGGGGCAGCCAGTCATGGCCGTTCCGGGTGTAGCGGTCGAAGAACCAAAGCCGGTTGCCAAAAGAACGGAGCCGGATGCAGCAAATGCACACCACACACCGATGCTTGTTCTGTACGGTTCCAATCTGGGTACAGCTGAAGGCATTGCACGTGAAATTGCGGATACCGCCAGATATCAGGGTTTCCGGAGTGAGGTCGCTGCGCTGGATGATCGTGTTGGCAAACTGCCAAAGGAGGGTGCCGTCATTATTGTCAGTGCATCCTATAACGGTCAGCCGCCAAGTAATGCCAAGATGTTTGTCGAGTGGATCGAACATGCGGATGCCAATGAATTCAAAGGTGTGCGTTTCGCTGTTCTTGGATGCGGTGACCACAACTGGGCCAGCACCTATCAGCGTATTCCGCGTTTAATAGATGAACAGTTATCTTCCAGAGGAGCAGAGCGGTTATCACCGCTGGGTGAGTCAGATGCTAGCGGAGATTTCGAGAAACAGGTGGGGGATTGGACAGAGCAATTATGGCCGGATCTCGCACGAACGATGGGACTGAAGCTAAACACAAGCTCCAATAGCGAACGCAGCTCACTATCTGTACAGTTTGTCAGTGGGCTCGCCGTAACACCGCTTGCGGATACGTATGATGCCCATGTGGCAAAAGTACTCGAGAACAGGGAGCTTCACGACGCGGGCAGTGAACGCAGCACACGTCACCTGGAGATCCAATTGCCTGAAGGCATAACCTACAAGGAAGGGGATCATCTGGGCATTCTGCCGCAGAACCCACCGGAACTGGTGGAACGTGTATTGCGTCGATATGGATTTACCGGAACGGAGCATCTCGTTCTGGATGCATCCGGTCGCAGTGCCGCGCATCTGCCGCTGCATCAACCGGTGAACCTGTATGATCTGCTCAGTCATAGCGTTGAGCTTCAGGAAGCGGCAACTCGTGCACAGTTGAGAGAAATGGCAGCATACACGGTATGTCCACCGCATAAGAAGGAACTTGAAGCGCTGCTTGATGAATCGGTGTATATGGATCAAGTTCGGAACAAACGGATCTCCATGCTGGATTATCTGGTGAAATATGAGGCATGTGAACTGCCGTTTGAGCGTTTCCTGGAATTACTGCCTTCATTAAAAGCCAGATATTATTCGATCTCCAGTTCACCGCGTGTTCAGCCTGACCAGGCAAGTATTACGGTGAGTGTGGTGCGTGCCCCGGCATGGAGTGGGCAGGGAGAATACAAAGGCATTGCGTCCAACTATCTGGCTAACCTGAAAGCGGGTGACGAGATCGTCATGTTCACGCGGACACCGGAATCGGGTTTCCAACTGCCGGAGGATCCACAGGTTCCCGTCATTATGGTAGGGCCGGGTACGGGTGTTGCTCCATTCCGAGGTTTCTTGCAGGCAAGGCATGTATTGAAGGAACAAGGTCAAGAGGTTGGCGAAGCCCACCTGTACTTTGGATGCCGGAAGCCCGAGCATGATTATCTGTACAAAAATGAACTGGAAGCAGCCCAGCAAGAAGGGCTTGTGAAGCTTCATACGGCCTTCTCCCGTGTAGACGGGGAGGAGAAATGTTATGTACAGCATCTGATGAGAGACGATGCCCGTCACCTGATTCCTTTGTTTGAAGAGGGTGCGCATCTGTATATCTGCGGTGATGGCAGCAAGATGGCACCTGATGTGGAAGCTACACTCCAGCAGGCATACGCTGATATTCATGGCAAGTCCGCGAAAGAAGCAGAAGAGTGGCTTAATCAGCTTCAGCAGGAAGGTCGTTATGCCAAGGATGTATGGACAGGCATCTGATATACACATGTGAAGGGTCAGCTTGATCCGTAACTGGCTGAGCGGTGAGATACAGAAGCAGTTCTGTTCTCACCGCTTTTTGACATAAAATGATTCTTCAGCAGATAAGTGGTTGCATGGGTTATAATTATATATTGGAAGGGAGCACCCGTATGCAGACATTCGGGAACCATTGTATGGCTTGCGAAAAGAACCAGCTTTACTTCCGCCTACAAGGCCGTTTCAGGTTTTTTCTTCCGATGGTTGGCCGATAGATCGACTCGACGCTGGAGAGAGGAAATAATATACGGGAAGGGACTCTGCCTTTTCCCTGGAGTTCAAGATAATCTAGTCCCACGCCCACAAGTCTGATATTGTTAAATGCATTCTTGGAAGGGAAAGTCGTGCGGATTCCCACTCTGACGCCTCGCCGTGTTCGAGGAATATCAAATACTCGAATGGAATTCAGACTGAGAGGAATGAATAACTGACGGTTTACTTTGATAAACTGCCTTGGATAGACACGACGAATACGTCCCGGTTCCAACCCGGAGAGTGGAGTATTCAGTTCTGCCAGGTGCCCCTGGAGTTCTGCCAGGCGCTGCTGAAGTGTTTTTCCAGTATGGAGATGCTGCCAGCTCATAAGTATTCCTCCGTTCGCCATTTATACCTAGTATATGAAGGAACGGGGTAGGAAGGTGTACGTTTGATAGCCCATGTTCGTTACGGCTAACGGGGTTTCTTTTATAATAGAGGAGTGATTCAAATGATCGTAGAAATGTATAAAGACCTCATTAAGGATGAGCGTGGCAATTATTATCTGGCAGTACAGATGGATGGCAATGAGCTTACGCTCGTTAATGCATTCGTTGAAGCGGCATTCACGCCTGAACTGATCTACAATGAAGAGTTCCGTGCCAAGCATAAGGAGATGGAAGGCGGGTTTGTAGGCAAAATTGCGATGGACCTGCTAAGGCACGATGTGGTCATGGGGATGAAGCAAATCGACCGCAAACTGTTGAACTTGTCGGATGTGGAACAGCAGTTCACGGTAAATTATATTGATACGATTGAATTTTATCGTCACCCGGCGTGGAACCGGAAGGTCTAAAAGGAAAGACAATTCCTCTGTAACCAGAGGGAGGGTTCTTCTCCAATCAAATTGGCCATGATCTTACTTATATCAGCAACAGAATATATTGAGATGTAAAAGCGCAAGTGCAGGGCAGTAAGCCTTCGCAACTTGCGCTTTTTGGCGTATATGGTAACGACGTGTGAGACTTAGAAACGAACCAGATTATTGACGTTGACAGGCAAGCCCGTCGCGATGGCGCGATTGGCAGCAATACCCGTCAGAATGGATCTGGCACCGTCCACGTGGTTAGCAGCGCGATGATACGGATCTTCAACAGGCTCTCCAAACAGATCATTCAGCAGAACCGGGTCACCTCCGCCATGTCCACCTGCTTTCTCTTCCACTTCAACCTCATATGGCGCATCAAACATTGGAAGAACCCGCAATGTTTTACCGATCAATGCACCTTCCTTACTTTTATCACCCAATGAATTGACATAGGATTGCTCCACAATGTTCATCTCAATCCGACCTTTGGTGCCATTAATGGCAATGCGGTAACCTTCCCATGGCTGGTAGGCGACGAGGGAGTACGTCAGAATCGCTTTGTTCCGATACTTCACAAGAACACCCATTGTATCCTCAATGTTGATGCCATCCCCAAATACGCTCTGATCCCGCTGATAACCATCTTCTGATTCGGCATCCAGATACATGGACTTCATATGAGCATCCGAATCCAAATGCAGTGCAAAAGGGTCATCCTTTGCGATCGGATTGCCGGTTGCCCGATTGTAGAACTGCGTTACACCGCGTTCTTCTGCATTTTCTCTGCCGTAATACATCAGATCACCAAATGCAAACACGGTATCTGGCTGTGAGCCAATCCAGAAATTCACCAAGTCGAAGTGATGGGTGGATTTGTGCACAAGCAGTCCGCCGCTATTACGCTTGTCCCGATGCCAGCGGCGGAAATAATCTGCCCCATGGCGGGTATTCAGCAGCCATTCGAAGTGAACGGAAGTAACTTTCCCGATGGTATCATTCAGAATAAGTTCCCGAATCTTAGTATGGTGCGGTGCATAACGGTAGTTAAAGGTTACTCTGACGTTCTGGCCAGTCCGCTTGACGGCATCCAAAATCTCCTGACATTTCTCCTCATCGATGGTCATCGGTTTTTCGGTGACAACGTCACAACCCAGTTCCATCGCACGAATGATGTACTTGTGATGGGTGCGGTCAACGCTGGTTACGATGACATAGTCAGGCTTCTCGTTTTCAATCATCTGATCAAATTGATCTGCAGTATAGGTGGGTACCTCGGGATAATTGTACTTTTCCTTTAACAGTTGATTAGCGTAGTTCATACGGACTTGATTTATATCGCAAAAGCCGACAAGCTCGGATGTATCCCTGTAATCCCGGGTCAAAGCACCATAAAAAAATTCAGCGCGGCCGCCGGTTCCGACTAATACATAACGTTTCTTGTTACTCATGTCTATCGCCTCCTTGAATATAGCTCTAGACTATAACAAGGGAGTACTTCTTTCGCCGCATTTTATGCGTAACCGCTTTCAAATGCCGCATATTTTGCTATAATTTATGGAAAGGAGAGAGGCCGACATGACAGAACCTTTCAGTGCAGATTTTCATGATCCCACGGATTTACTACATATCGAATATGATCGTCGCATTGGATACTTCTCGATGACGGATGACCACCTGCATGATCATTATGAGTTGTATTACCTGTTGTCTGGCGAGCGTATCTATTTTATTAAGGACCGGACCTACCGGGTAAAGGCTGGTGATCTGGTGTTTGTTGACCGAAATACGGTTCATAAAACATTGGAGAGTGGCATGCCTGACCATGAGCGGATGGTGCTGTATTTGAAGCCTGAGCTTTTTGCAGCCATAGCTATTTCCGCGGAGTTAGTTGAAGGCTTGAAGGAACCCTTCTGCTGGGAGATTCCTATTGTAAGGTTTCCTTCACAGGTCACGGAGGTTCTAAAACGGATGGTTAGCGAAATGGTGGATGAAATGCTTTGTCCTCAACCTGGAAGCAACCTGTTGCTCCGTCACCGGGCTATTGAATTATTGCTGCATGCCTATCGGAATCAACACTTGGGCAGGTTAAGCTCCGATGATCGTGAGCCGGTTCTTCATCCCAAGACACAGGCAGTTGTTCGTTACTTGAATGAGAACTATCAGAAGCCACTGACATTACCGGAGGTGGCGGGCATGTTTCGCATTAGTCCGCATTACCTGAGTCGATTGTTCAAACAAACGACGGGCTTTACCTTCAGTGATTATCTGAATCTGTTACGGGTGAAGGAAGCACAGCATTTACTGCGAGAAAGTGAAGAATCCATCACGGACATCGCCTGGCTTGCGGGGTTCAGTAACTTCTCTCATTTTGGCAAGATGTTCAAACGTACCGTTCAGGTATCACCAAGAGTCTACCGACAGGAATACAAGGAATCGGGTTCCGTGAGGACCATAAAAGAGGGAGAGAATATAAAATGATTGAAGCAAGATTAAATGAACTGGGGATCATTTTACCACAGGCCAGCGCGCCCGCAGCAAAATATGCCAATGCCGTTATTGTCAATGGAATCATGTATGTATCCGGGAAAGGACCGGATACCTCTGAACGCGGCAAACTGGGATCAGACTTCACAACAGAACAGGGATATGAATTTGCCCGAAACGCCGGACTGGAGGTGCTCGCTGTCGTTCGAGATGTGCTGGGTTCACTGGATCGGGTGAAGAGAGTGGTTAAAGTGCAGGGCTTTATCAATGCGTCCGCTTCATATCAGGAGCATCATAAGGTTCTGAATGGGTTCTCGGATCTGATGATGGAGGTATTCGGGGAACAGGGAATACACGCCCGTTCAGTATTCGGTGCAGTTTCTGTGAGGGACAACTTGCCGCTGATCATAGATTCCATATTTCAAGTGGAGGAGTAGGTATAACGATGGCAGAGTCGTCTTCATTTAATCCGATCATGTTAACGATACCCGAGAGCTTCCATACGGAACGCCTCACGATTCGAGCACCGCAGTGGGGGGATGGCGCAGCCGTTAATGAAGCGGTCCGTGAGAGTGCGGAGCAGCTGCGGTTGTGGTTACCTTTTGCCGAGAAAATCCCTTCATTGGAAGAGTCTGAAGTGACTGTTCGCAAAGCAAGGCTGAAATATCTGGAACGTACCGACATGATGTTACATTTGCGTGATAGACATACGGATGATTTCGTAGGTAGCAGCGGGCTACATCGTATTGACTGGAATGCACGCTGTTTTGAGATCGGTTACTGGATTCGATCATCGCGAACTGGTGAGGGTTTGATGACAGAAGCGGTAAAAGGCATTGAGCAATTTGCCATTACTCATCTGGAGGCGAACCGGCTGGAGATTCGCTGTGATGCCGGCAATGTGCGAAGTGCCAAAGTAGCCAAACGAGCGGGTTATACGCTGGAAGGTATATTGCGCAAGATGCGGCGTGACAGTACAGGTACGCTGGTCGATTGTATGGTTTTCTCCAAAGTCAGAGGCAGTGAGTTTGGGTAAAGGGAGGACAGGTATGGAGCGAATCGGTCAGGGAAGAACTGCGGAGATCTATACGTATTCGAACGAGTACATTATGAAGTTATATCGAATGGATTTTCCTCACGAAGCCGTCCAGAATGAATTCAGAATAAGTGAGTTGGCATACAAAAAAGGACTCCCCGTCCCACAGGCAGTATCCTTGATAGAACATACTACGTCGCGTGCTGGCATTGTTTTTGAGCGGATCCAGGGGATTACCCTGTTATCACTTATCATTCAGCAACCGGAGTTACTGGAGCAGCTGGCGTTTAAAATGGCTGACTGCCATTACAGACTTCATTGCGAGCGAGATGATGAAGGGACGCTCCCCTTACAGAAGCAGATTTTATCGGGAGCGATTCGCAATGTTCGATTATTGTCGGAGGACGATCAAGCGCGAGTCCTTTCTTACTTAACAACATTGCCTGATCAACAGCAGATCTGTCATGGCGATTTTCACCCTGATAATGTTATGCTCAGTGAGGCTGGCGATCAATACTGGGTCATCGATTGGATGACTGGTATGTCCGGTGATCCTGCGGGTGATGTGGCTCGAAGCTGGGTAATATTAATGAGCGGCACATTACCGGAAGATACAGATCCTGCTATACGAATGGGTTTTGAAACGGCTCGTGAATCGCTGGTCGAATATTACATCCATCATTATATGCAACTTTCCGGGATTACACGTGAAGTAATAGAGTCCTGGATGCTGCCAGTTGCTGCCGCGCGTCTTGACGAGGATTTGCCTGCTCAAGAGGTGGAACAGCTGCTCAAGTTTGTTCAGGAACGTATTCGTCGGTTAGACGAATCTAACTATATTATATAAAAAGGGTAGAGAAAGAGAGGGGACATATTCATGCTGCATTCATTAAAGGCCATACAATCATACAAGTCAGGTAACACGCCGGAAGCCCAGCAGCAATGGCTGCAACTGCTGGCAGCAGCGGAGAAGCCCCATATTAACCTCGAACGCATTCATTCCATTGCCGAACTTGAGGGAACAAATCCGGTACTGGATTACACCGAGCGTACACTTCACGTACTGGAGGAGCTTCAGGTTTCTTTTTGGGTGCGAGAAATTCTGGAGGACGTATTAATCTGGTCAGAGACGGCGAAGGCCGGATCTCGGGAGCAGCGGCGGGTATGGCAAAAACAGGGCGTTAACCTGTTTGTACATAATGTGGGGTCCGCTCAGTTATATGATCTATACGCAGGGGCAGAGCACCTGGATAATGACATCGGTAAGACCAAGGAGACGAGTATATATCAACCTGCTTCTCCGAGTGGTGCTCAAAGTAACAATGCGGATATAAGCGAGCATGATGCGCTGAATACACATACTCCAAGGCATGAGATTATACGTACTCTAGTTGCTACACATGGACTTATTGGTCAATACATACGCGGTGAGATTCCATTTGCCGAGAATGCTCCGCTTCACGCCTTGATCGTCAAAGGATGGCTTACTACAGATGAACTGCACACCATACTGATGGCATTAAATGAATGCATTATTGCAGGCGTTGATCCAGCGTTATGGGTTCAGGTTCAGGCTGAGGTACAGCGAATTGTAGGCTGGATTATCGCTGGACCGGATCATGAGGACTGGAGCGTGAAGGAACGGTTATCCCGCTTAAGAAGTTCATCCATTCGGCAGGGAGAAGCTATGGATACTGCTTACGCCAAGCTCCAAACGGAACTGGATCTAGAACAGACGCTGGCTCCACTGGCTCATCGCACATTATGGTATGTGGAGTCGGCCATGCAGGATTTTTCGTTGCAGGAGATGGTGAAGGTGTTCCTGTTGGCGCTTCGCAGCGAAAGTATGAATCCAACATTTATGGAGAGTCGATCTGAAATCGTTCGCCATATTAGCTTCGAACCATTGATGAATACGATGTATTACGACTACAAGGGTGTCAAGAAGCTCAATATTTACAAGAAACGAATGATTGAAAAATATTTGGAACAGTATACATGGGAACAGATTACGGCAGGGGAGCAGATCGTCTATCCCCATCTAACACATCGCATTGAGCGTCATGCGGATCTGCCCGATACACTGTTTGTGACCTTCGAATTTTCCCCAGCGGCTGAGAAGCTGATTGCATTCTGTATCGAAGCGGAAAAGTCACCATTATACGAGAAAGCTGTATTGCTGTTATTTGACCTGTTCGGATTACGCCGGGATGCCTATGACCGTTTCCACAACGAAGAGACGTATTTATCCGATATGAACAGCTCCGGTGATTACAAAAAAGTACTGCTTGACTATATCGTTGGTAAACGGGTACTGGATATTGGTCCAGGTGGAGGAATTCTGCTGGATCTGATTGAGCAGGAAAAACCTGAAGTGGAGCCGATAGGTATCGATATCTCAGCCAATGTCATTGAAGCGTTGGAACGCAAAAAACAGCGTGAGGGACATCGCTGGCAAGTGATGAAGGGCGATGCCCTGCAACTGGAGCAATATGTGCAGCCGGGCACTGTGGATACGGTTATTTTTTCATCCATTCTGCATGAACTATATTCATATATTGAACTGGACGGTAGAAGATTTAATTCTGATACGGTTGTGGCAGCGTTGAGAAGTTCATTCCGTGTGCTGTCACCTGGAGGAAGAATTCTGATTCGGGATGGCATCATGAGTGAACCGGAGGCACAGAAGCGCCGGATTCGTTTTCTGGAACCGGATGGGATGCGCTGGCTGGAGCGGTATGCAGAGGATTTTCAGGGACGTGCAATTCAATATGAGCGGGTCTCAGACAATGAGGTCGTATTGCCGATCAACGATGCGATGGAATTTCTCTATACCTATACGTGGGGGGAAGAGGCATACGTCCATGAAATTCAGGAGCAGTTCGGTATATTCACGCCAACAGCCTATGAGAACTGTATTCGAGAAGCGCTGGGTGAACAAGCCGACATTATTACGTTACGACATTTCCTTCAGGAGGGTTACACGGAGGCACTAGGTGAACGAATTATCTTTATGAGGGAAGATGGAGAACCTGCGCCTTTGCCAGACAGTACCTGCCTGATTGTCATTGAGAAGAAGAAAGGATTGGCGGATGGATGATGAGCGAGGCCAGCACGGTTTTGTATTTTGTTAGACATGCGGAGTCACGGTATGTTGAAGGACAGGAACGCGAGCGTGGACTAACAGAGCAAGGTCATCAAGATGCGGGAACGGTTGCCAGTTTGCTCCATGGGGAGCAGATTCAACTGTTCTATTCTAGCCCTTACAGGCGAGCGGTGGATACGATTCAGATTCTGGCAGATCGGTCAGGTGGAATTGTGGTGACAGAGGAAGATCTGCGTGAACGCCAGTTATCGAGTTCGGATGTGAGGCATGATAATTTTCGTGAAGCCAAGCAACGATTGTACCGTGATCCTACGTATGCGTATCCTGGAGGAGAGTCTGGTGAACAGGCTCGCTTAAGAGCAGTAACGGCGATCGAGAAAATTTTGGATAAACATGTGGGTCACAAGGTAGTCATCGGAACCCATGGAGATGTCATGACGCTTATTTTACAACACTATGATTCTTCCTACGGTTATGATTTCTGGGAAAGTACTACGATGCCGGATATCTATAAGTTGCGGTTTGATGGAACGCGCAAGTTGGTCCAGGTCACCCGATTGTGGGAGTGACAGAGTTATATATGAGAAATGTATTAACCAGAATGATAGTGGAGAGGAGTGAGTTGGACGGATGAAAATTACGCTTTTGCCTGATACATACTTTATTGAAAATCTAAGCGTATCTTCATTACAGGATAGAATGTACTGCATATTTGATCTCGAAGGGACAGGCATTAATCCTGTGGTGGAGAGTGTGACTCAATTTGGTGCGATGCATTACCAGAGAGGTCAACAATGTAATACAACATTTTCTTCACTTGCACGTGCGAACAAACCTATACCAGAACCTGTGGCCAAGTTAACAGGCATTTCGAATGAGGATATGTTGGAAGCTCCTTCGTTTGTAGAAGCATTTCAGACCTTTCAGGAATTCATAGGGGATAACGTCCTGGTGACACAAGCCGGATATGAGTATGACCTGCCCATCTTGAAGCGGCATTGTGATGAGTATGGCCTCCCGATGTTGACCAACCCGGTGCTAGATACAAAAGCGATGTTTACCTATATTCATCCTGAGATTACCGAGGTCGTCTCAACGGATTTTCTGATTGGGTATTATGATCTGAATACAGATGGAATTCACAGGCACAATGCTTTGGCAGATTGTAGTGTGATCGCTGATATCTTTGAATGTATTCTTAGCGAATATGAGAAACTTCAATTGAATCATTTTACTGCCGATCCCAAGCAGATGATGAAACGTTTCGTTATACCAGAGATGTATCTGACATGATAAGGAACTGGAGGAGAGATCAATGAGCAGAACGGATGTGGAGAAGCTACTGTTGGATCTTAACGAGGGACGGATTCTGACCCAGCAGACATTCGAAGGACTGGATGTGGAAGTTTACCTGGACGAAAGGGATGCCTCTGTATTTGCTGACGAGTGGATACAAGCTTTTGAACGATGGGCTCGAGTTACAGCGGTGGCTGAAGAAGAGGTGCTGCGCGCATGCAGGGAACAGGCGTTTAAACAGACCTTGGCTCTTACCGGCGAACCTGAGTTAGCGGGGGATGTGAGTGATGATATTGGTTTAATTGGTGCTGCATTGTTACAGGGTACGGTGAACGATTCCTTTGTGGATCAGCTGTTGGAAAGTTATGGTCAAGGCAGGTTGCCCCTGCGATAAGCGGGGGAGGACCAACAGGGCTGTTTTCGTTTGTATAAAAAAACAGCATCAAATGTACATTGTGGGTCGGCTGAGGCATAAGGTACAATTCACCTAAGCAATCGATGAGAATGATAATCATTATATGTGAAACATTCTCACGGTTACATCAACAGATCACATAGGGGTGAAGGGTAACATGGTAGGTTTAGTTAAAGGTTTCAAAGGGTGGACAATTACATTACTGCTCATGGGTCTGGTTATTTCAGGGTGTAGTACAAATACCGCTACGAATGCGGAACAGACTCCTGCAACTGAAACTGAAAGTGCAGCTTCTGGAGAAAATACTTCTGGAAACGAGACAGAGCCTGCGACACGAGTTGTACAGGATGAATTTGGAGATGTGACGATTCCGGTTCAGCCACAGCGGATTGCTGGAATATATGTGGAAGATTATCTGAAGGCGCTCGATATTACACCTGTAGTGCAGTGGTATAATCCGATGTGGGGCGTGCAGGATTATTTAGAACTGGATGTTCCGAAATTTGATACTACAGGGAGTATTGAGGCTTTATTGGAATATAATCCGGATCTTATTATTGTAGATGGTGGAGCGGATGCGGAGAAATATGAGATGTATTCCAAGGTGGCACCGACGTATCGTCTGCCTGAGAGCGTACTGCAGGATTCGAATCAAGTTTTGAAAACTATTGCCGATGTTGTAGGGAAACCGGAAAAGGGTGAAGAAGTTGCAGCGGCATTTGAGGCCAAGATTGCAGATGCTAAGGCGAAGTTGCAGGAAGCGGTTGGAGACGAGACTGTCGCAGTTGTCCGGCTGAATGTTAACGATGACACACTGGCGTTGTTCGGTGTGAAGAATCGATTTACCGGATTTATTTATTCCGAGCTTGGTCTAACACCACATCCTCTGGTTAGCAAGATGGAAGAATATCAGGAAATTCTGTCTGAGGAGGCCGTGCCGCAACTTGATGCAGATCATCTTATTATTTTCCCTTCCAATGGAGAATGGTCTTCTCCTGAGAACAAGGAAGCCTTGAAGGTACTTGACAGCAAATTGTGGAAATCTCTTCCGGCCGTTAAGAACAATCAGGTGTACATCATGGAAAGATCACATTGGCAATCAGGTGCGATTACAGCGAATTCCATGAAAATAGATGATATTTTGGAAAAAATGACTCCATAATAATAATCTCATAAGAAAGAAAGTTCTTCAGCCAGGGTTGAAGAGCTTTCTTTTTTCGTATACACTATTTTAAATGATAATAATTCTCAGTTAAGGACGATGAACATGTGCCACACCATAATACAACTGATCCCCAAGCCCTGGCTATGCTCACTTCAGCATATGGAATACGTAGATCACCATCAATCTCATATCGATAAACGTTTGTTATACAGAATGTCGACTTCACACTCCATATTTGTTGTAACGTCTGGGAAAGGTTCAATAGTTTGCTCAGATCGGGAATCTCATCTGGAAAAAGGAATGATTATGTTTGTTCCGGCTGGAACATCCGTTAAAATAGTAGGTTCGCCTTGGACAGAAAGTGAATTGCAGTACTATAAGCTTGATCTGATGGTGGCTGAGTTAAGCGAAGAGACTTCGAACGCTTTGTATAGAAGAAACACGGAGGAGCAGCAGGAAATTTCCCAAAGTCCAGATTCTCCGACATTATTACCGCTTATGCAACTCAGCTACAGTCCGTGGAGTTCCTGTCTGGAAGCCTTGGAACAAATACTGCGTCAACAGGTCACTGACGATTGGCTGGAGCAATGGGAGGTAGAACTTCGTTTCCAGGAGTGGTTCCGTGCCTTGCTTCGCCAGAGTGTCCCCGAAACAGAAGTACCCGATGACCGTGCCCGTCTTCAAAGTTCAATTCGTTATATTGGCGATCACTATGATCAGACCATAACCGTGGATGAGCTCGCAGCAGATATTGGTCTAACAAGAGCCAGCTACACTCGGCAATTCAAAAAAATGACGGGTAAGCTCCCGCTTGAATATGTAAATGCGGTTCGGCTTGAACGCTCGAAGCAACTATTGCAGCTGACGGATGATCGCATCCATGAAATTGCTCAAAATGTGGGATTTAGCAGCGAGTATTATTTTGGTCGCCGTTTCAAGCAATATGCTGGTATTTCACCTGGGTTATACCGCCGTCATCACCGTCAAGAGGTTCGTGTCTTTGCTCCGTATCTGGAGGACTTCGTTTTGGCTCTTGGCGTAAAACCTGTACTGCAATGCTCCCATCATTCTTGGGGTAGACAGCATTATTTGGGATTGGATGATGTACCCGAATTCGATGTGAGCCAGCAGGATGCCCAATTTAATGTGGGCAATATACCGGACTTTATCATGTTGAACAAGGGACATGATCGATGGAATCTGGACCGATTTGAGCAGGTAGCACCTACGTTTTACGTGGAACACCTGGGAGAAGATTGGCGCTCCATTTTGAGATCGACAGCCGATGTATTGGGAAAGGTGAATCGGGTTCAAGATGTAATTGGTGCTTATGAGGACAAGGCATCAGAGGCTAAGAGTCGGTTATCGCGTTATATGCGTGGAAAAACCGTAGCTTTTTTGCGTATATCCGCGTCGGATATTACTCTCTATGGGGATCAGTTGGGCTACGTTGGACCTGTAATTTATCAGGATCTTGGACTGACTCCGCACTCCCGTGTACAGCAATGGACAAGACACGAGCGGAGGATTTTCATTGGATTGGAGCAGTTAAGTCAACTTAATGCGGATCACTTGTTGATTACATTTGACACTGGAAATTCTGCCAAACCTGGAGATGAGCGCGAACTGCTCGACAGGGACGAATGGAAACGTCTGCCTGCGGTGAAGAGTGGCAATGTGTACGAAGTGGATTTCATGAGTTGGATGAACTATGGTGTGATCTCTCATGGGAAGAAAATTGAGGATGTATTGCGGTTCATGGCTTGAGGGATGGGAGCTAAAACTACAAACAAGCTGGTTCAATAATTAAATTAAACTCGAAGCAAAATCAAAAAAATGTTCCACTAATCTGATTTATTGTATGATATAGGAAAAATAGAGATTCAAGAAAGGAACTTCCTATGCGGAAAAAAATCTGGGCCTCAATTTTAGTAGTAGCTGTTATTGGGATGATTCCTGTTACAGCAATATCGACGACTGCGGTCGCCGAATCGCATGAAATTTTGGGTGAAGATCTTCCTGAAAGCTTAAGATATGATTCTAACCATCCAGATGTAATTTATGTGAAGGATTGTGGGATCTTCGAAAAAGTTGATTCGAGTTTAGTAGATTACGGCGAAGAAGAAGTTGTTTTCGATGATGTACAAAAGGTAACAGATAAAACGAATGTAATTGTTGCTTATGATGCAACTTACGTCAAAAAAGGTGAATGGGAATAGCAAATTCATCACTTTACAATTTAGGAGCGCAAGAAGATGTTTTTTCTTCTTGGGCTCTTTTTATATCCAACAAAAAAATAAAATTTCAAGAATTCGACCTAAGCATGAAAGAAGTAAATGATTTCATCGACTGGTATGAAGCCAAGCAAGCTGGAAGCGGAAAAGCTTCGTATGCGATCGATAAACACGACAATAACAAAGGACCTTTTAAGAGTCGGAAGGATTATATCCTGTTTGATCGGGTGCTGACGTTTGAGGTAAGTGAATATTAAAAAATGTGAAGTTCCTTCAGCTTAGGCTAAAGGGGCTTCTTTTTGCTTCACAGTGATGTGCAACTACCCGAAAGGCTTGTTTCATCTTATTTTAGTGTAGCGTTTACAAAAAAACTGGATAACGAGCACAAAATGCAAAAGCGGATGTCCTTGACTGAACGATTGTGACATACCATTAGAATGAAGGCTGATCTGTAACGCAGAGTTTGAAGTCTTCAAGCATAGCCATGAATGGCGGATGGGAGAGCTGTAATGACAAAACGGGTAATTCTGTTGGAAGAAGGTACGGCAGAGATGAAAGGGCTAATGGGCAGTAAAGGGGCTGATCTTGCAGAACTTATCCATGCAGGGTGGTCTGTCCCAGCCGGATTTGTGGTCACAACGGAATGCTGTCGCGAGTTCTGTACCCGTCTTGGACATCTTTCCGGTGAAGGAGAGGAAGAGATTATTAACGCGATCCGGCATCTGGAACAGCAAACCGGGAAGTTCTTCGGACATTCGGAGAACCCGCTACTACTCGCGGTATGTACGGACCAAGATCGAGCATCAGCAACTGCGACACGATCACTGCTCAATGTTGGTCTGAATGATGTTACTGTGGAAGGACTCGCACGTCAAACCGGTGATCGGTTGTATGCACTCCAATGTTATCTAGATTATTTAAAGGAATATGGACAATTGGTGTATGCAATTCCGTCTGAATTTTTCACAGAAATATCGAGTCATGTCAAGGGTCGGGATGAAACGGAACTTGAATTAACCATTACACAATTTAAATATTTAATCGAAGGGGAGGGGCGGAACCCTTTTCCTCAAGATGTTCAAATTCAATTCAAAGAAGCAGTACGTGCGGTATATCATTCACAGCGTAGTAAAGCATCCAGATCTCAGGACGAGATCATGCGTAAATCATATTACATCTCTTCGGAGCAAAGCGCTCCTGTTCTTATACAGACGATGATGCATGGAAAATGTGGAGAATCAAGCGGTACCGGAACAATGTATACGCGCAGTCCACTTACAGGAGAAAGGGGAATCAATGGACAATACGTCCCAACTGGGAACGCGAGCCAAACAGATCATGGTCTGGGGCGTTTACGGAATGACGAACCTGAGCTGTACACAAGTTTGCAGGAGATTGGAGACCAGTTGGAGACGCGTAATGGAGAAGTGCAGGAAATCACGTTTGTGATTGAAGCCGGCGCGATGTATGTTGTGCAGACCCAGCCCGCACGATTATCCTCCACAGCCACACTGAGGAGTACCGTGGATTTTGTCCATGAAGGATTCATCACCAAGGAGGATGCACTTCTTCGCATCCAACCTGCGCATATAACGGAAGTGCAGAAGCTTTACACAAATCCTAGTTCTATCAACGAAGCGAGCACTGGAAATTTTCCAGTAACTAATGATGAATGTCCAGCTTATAACAACTCAGATTCACTTTTATCAGCAGATCTGCAACTACTGCTCGATTGGGCTGATGAAGTGAAAGAGCTGAAGGTAATGGCCAATGCTGATCGACCACAAGATGCCATAACAGCACGGATACTGGGGGCTGAGGGAATAGGTCTGTGCAGGACGGAGAACATGCTGTTATCACCTGCGCGGTTACCATTTGTACAAAAAATGATCTTGGCAGACAGTGAATCCGAACGCAGGCGTGGTTTGGAGCGTCTGTTGCCGATGCAGCAGTCTGATTTTGAACAGATATTCGAAGCGATGGATGGATACCCGGTAACGATACGTTTGCTCGATTCGCCGTTGCATGAACTGTTACCGGATCTGGGAGTGTTGGAGAAACGACGTGAGTGGTTACAAGCAGAGGAGTGGCAGGAGCAAAAAGACCATCAGATTGAACTGGAGGAACTGGAGCGTGTAATTCGCAGAGTCAGTGAATTGCATGAACATCATCCGACATTGGGGCAACAGGCTTGTCGGCTGAGTACGGTGTTCCCGGAGATCGTTGATATGCAGCTTGAAGCGATTTTCCGCGCAGCGGTGAAAGGCATCCGGCAAGGCTGGTGGGTACGTCCCGAGATTATGATCCCGCAGATCGGTCATGTGCATGAACTTCAGGTGATGAGAGATCTGGTGGATCATGTGGCTGACCAAGTGCTTGGTGACGAGAAGCGGCATTGTCTCTATAGAGTGGGGGCGATGATCGAAGCTCCGAGAGCGGCGCTGACGGCGACTCACATTGCTCGCCAGGCTGACTTTTTCTCGTTTGGCACGGATGAGCTGACAGAGATGACATTTGGATATAGTCGCCATGAATCCGAGAAGCGATTCATTCAACTGGATACGGACTCTCGTACGGCAATGAATAATCCATTTCATGTGCTGGACATTGAGGGAGTCGGACAACTGATTGAGATGGCGGTAGTCCAAGGTCGAATTCGAAAACCTCATCTGAAGACAGGGATCTGCGGAGAAAATGTTGTGGATCTAGAGTCCATAACCTTCTGTCACCGCATTGGTATGGATTACGTAAGTTGTTTGCCTGAACAGATCGCATATGCACGAATTGCTGCTGCACAAGCAGCCATTAAGGCACAGAGAGAGGGAGCAGACACGCAGAAAACGGATATATCTACAATTGCGTAACGCTCACCCTGTCCTACACGGAACTTCCATGGAATAGCAACCGGAAAACTGTTATACTGAAATATGCGTTTTGTAAAATGAACGTAAAATTTCAGGGTAAGGGTTGAAAGCGACCATGTATAATTCCAAAAATGAACGAACTTCATCACGGACCTTATTCGCCGTGTTATTCATTCTTATGCTGCTGAAGCTGTCACTGCTGCGGTATTTCTTTTTCCAGGGTCTGTCCGGCATCGGTCTGTTAACTGACGCATTAGGCGCACTAACTGTGGTATGCCTGCTGGATCTGATCGTGCCCAAAGGCTGGAAGCGAGCAGTATACGGAGGATTCAATGTTCTGTTTTCTCTGGTGCTGTTCGCGGCTACGCTGTATAACGTTCATTTCAGTTCGGTACCCACCTATACCGCGCTAAGTGAGTTGGGGCAAGTTGCCCAAGTACGGGGAAGTATCGGACCACTGGTACGACCGGAGCACTTTCTGTTTTTTGCAGACATCGTACTGGCATTGCCAATATGGTTGATTATGCGTAGACGTGCTGGCGGGCGTAACCATAGCAGTTACCGCGATAGCGGTTTGACGTTTGGTAGAATTCGCAAACGTTACTGGGGCAAGCTCGGCGTTGCGCTTACCGCTGCGTTCTGCATCGTGCTGTCTGGCAGTTTTATTGTCAAAGGTGAAACGATTGATAACGAACTGGTTCGGGCGGAGAATCTCGGTTTCCTGAACTATCAGGTATCGTCTGCCATTCTGACGAGCAAAGAGAATGAGGCCATTGCGAATGGTAACATTAACGAAACAATTGCTAAGATCAATGAGCTGGTTAGCAAATATCCGTATCAGGATAAACCAAGTAACGGCTCAGCCGTGAAAGCCAAATATTTTGGTCAGGCCAAAGGCAGCAATCTGATTGTACTGCAACTGGAGTCCTTTCAGAATTTCCCGATTAATGCTTCATTAGACGGTCAGGAGTTAACACCGGTACTGAATGATCTGGCCAAAGAAAGCTATTATTTCTCTCATTTTTTCCAACAGATCGGACAGGGAAACACATCAGACGCGGAGTTCATGTCGAACACGTCTATCTATCCAACCGGAGTTGTTCCCATGTCAGCAGGGTATAGTGACCGCGAACTGCCGAGTCTTCCCAAGTTATTGGGGAAAGAAGGATATGAGTCCGAGACGTACCACGTCAATGACGTTACCTTCTGGAACCGGAACAAGATGTATCCGGCACTCGGATTCACTCGTTACTTCGACAAGCCCAGCTTCGAGAATGACAGATTCAATGACTTTGGACCATCGGATGAAGAGTTGTACCGTGTAGGTGTGGAAAAAATGACTGCGCATCAGGCTGCGAATCAGCCGTTCTATGCTCAGTTCATTACGGCATCGAGCCACTCGCCGTTTACGGTTCCCGCTGATCGTGCACGAATTACGATTCCTGCGACCATCACGAACAAATTGCTTCACGATTATCTGCAAGCAATCAACTATACGGACTATGCCATCGGTCAACTCATTAATGAGTTGAAGGCGAACGGATTATGGGATAATACTACTTTAGTGCTCTACGGAGACCACTTTGGTCTGCCTGCTGACGAAGAGATTACACAGCAGATTCAGGCCAATCTGGGCGTCCCGTATGACGGTAAAGTAAGTCGATTTAACATCCCGTTCATGATTCACACGCCGAAACAGACCAAAGGGCAATTGATTGAGCAGCCAGGCGGTCAGTTGGATATGTTGCCAACGATTATGAATCTGATGGGAGTTTCGCTCCAGGATGAGAAATTCACTGCCTTCGGACATGATCTGCTCAACATGGACCATAATGCCTTCGGTATCCGGTATTACTTGCCAACGGGTTCATTTGTCAACAATGACATCATGTTTATCCCGGGTGCGGGCTTTGACGATGGAACAGCCTATTCGCTGAAGACTTATGAACCGGTAACGGATTTGGAACCCTATCGTGCCGACTATGAACATGTGCTCAGCCTGATGAAACTGTCTGACGAGTATGTGAAATTGTTACCGAAACGTGCGCCATAAATCAATTTTTCTGCAATAGGTCAGATCAAAAACGTCACCAGTTCAAAAGCTGGTGGCGTTTTTTTGCATGTTTCTTGCACAAGTGTGGTAATAAAGAGAATAACTAAAGTTTGAAACTGTAATAATTAATGTTACAATGTAATGAGCAAGAATGAAGTGAGCAAGAGCGCGTAATATTCGCAGAACTCATATTCACAGTACTTAGTGAACCTAACAGACGAGAGGATTGAATATATATGAAACTGAGTGTACTCGAACATGGACATATCAATGAAGGACGAAGTGTACAGGATACGCTGCAGGAAACGGTGAAACTCGCACAACATGCGGATCAATTGGGGTACTCCCGTTTCTGGATGTCGGAGCATCACGGTAGTGGTGCGCTGTCTTTCTCCAGTCCTGAAGTTATGATTGCACATGTGGCTGCACATACGGATCGGATTCGCGTAGGTTCCGGTGGCGTTATGCTGCCTCATTATAGTGCCTATAAGGTTGCGGAGAATTTCCGTCTGCTGGAAGCTTTGCATCCGGGGCGGATTGACCTAGGGATTGGCAGAGCACCAGGCGGCATGCCGATTGCAAGCAGAGCTCTGAATGAAGGGAAATCATCGAATGTACAATTCTTTCCTCAACAGATCGCGGATCTGGGCGGATATTTCCACGAGCAGTTGCCCGAGGATCATCGGTTTGCATCTCTGGTAGCCGGACCATCGGTTCCAACGGTACCAGAAGTGTGGTTGCTGGGTTCCAGCTCTGAAGGTGCAAGAATTGCTGCGGCACAAGGGACATCGTATGCGTTTGCCCAATTCTTCGGAACACCAGGCGGCGAAGAAGCGATGAAACATTACCGCAGACATTTCAAGCCGTCCATCCTGAATGACAAACCACATTCAATGATTGCTGTCTCGGCATTCTGCGCGGAGACAGAGGAGGAAGCCACTGAACTGGCGCGCAGCAATGAACTTTTCTTCCTGCGCCTCGGACGAGGTCTTGAACAAAGTTCCTTCCCATCCCTGGAGACGGTGAACAACTATCCATTCACAGCGATGGAGATGGAACAGATCCGTCAACGTCGTTCTTTTTCCATCGTGGGAACACCAGATCAGGTGAAAGACAAAATTACCGCAATGGCAGAACGCCATGAAGCAGATGAAGTCATTATTGCATCAGCGGTTCATTCGTTTGAAGCACGTCTGCGCTCATTTGGCTTGATTGCAGAAGCCTTTGGACTCAAGCAGGACTAATGGTAAGCAAGCGGGAATAACTACTCTAAACAGACTGGAATCTTGCGCATGCAAGGTTCCGGTTATACTCTTGCGTGATCAGGGAGAGGAGAGATTCACATGCGCAGATGTGTCATTAGTGATATTCATGGCTGTTACGATGAATTTAATGCACTGCTTAAGCTTGCAGATTATAATCCGCAGCAGGATGAATTGATTTTACTTGGTGATTATGTGGATCGCGGTCCAAGTAGCAGACAGGTCATCGAACAGATTATGCAGCTTCAGCAACAGCACCATATTATTGTGATTAAAGGCAATCACGATGCCATGATGGTCAAGGCGTTAACTCAGGATGTTGAGCAATATGATCAACACTGGATTCGTAACGGCGGACTACAGACGATGGCAAGTTATCTGGATTTGGAGCTTACTTATGATGAGCAACAGATAGATTGGGAAGCTTATGCTGAGGCCAAAAAGTGGATACGTACACACTATGAACATCATCTTCGTTTCCTGGAACAGCTTCCGCTGGTGTACGAAATTCCGGGTTATATTTTTGTGCATGCCGGGATCAATCCGGATATCGAGGATTGGAGAAGCCAGTCCGAGCGGGACTTTATTTGGATTCGTGAATCATTCTATTCCAGACCAACGACGATTAGAGAGACGGTCGTATTTGGACACACCCCCGTGAAGCATTTGCATGATGAGACAGGCATTTGGTTTGACCCGAGCGGAGACAAAATTGGCATTGATGGTGGTTGTGCCTACGGAGCGCAATTGAACCTGCTGGAGATTAGCGAAGACGGCAGTCTACAGACCTTTTTTGTACGGCAAGGGCAGAGCGCGAAAGAGCCTGAGATTTAATGTTTTCGTTGCGTATCAGAGTTTCGTATGCTAATTTATAAGGTTGTACGATGGAATAAATACGATACATATCATATCGACTTGAGGGGAATGAACCAAGTTTGGCTATTTTCCAAAATGACTTACCTGAGAATGATTTGCAATCAATTCGCTGTAAAAGGATTGGAATTAAGCCTTATTAGCGCTATAATTAGTAGGGTATGATTAAAATATGACATGTATTATTCTAAATGAGAATTGACGGAGGGCTATAAATATGGAGAAAGCGTTAATCTTCGGTCACAAAAATCCCGACACGGATACGATCTGTTCGGCAATCGCCTATGCGGATCTGAAAACAAAGTTGGGTCAGGACGTTGAAGCTGTGCGTCTCGGCGAAGTCAATGGTGAAACCCAGTTCGCACTGGATCAATTCAAAATCGCAGCACCGCGTCTGATTAAAACAGCTGCAAATGAAGTAAATAAAGTCATTCTGGTTGACCACAACGAGCGTCAGCAAAGTGTAAGCGATATTGAGGAAGTGACTGTCGTTGAAGTTATTGACCATCACCGTATTGCTAACTTTGAGACAAGCGGACCTCTGTATTTCCGTGCAGAGCCTGTAGGTTGTACAGCAACTATTTTGAATAAAATGTACAAAGAAAATGATATCGAAGTGAGTGCGCCGATTGCTGGTCTGATGCTGTCTGCCATTATCTCCGATTCCCTGTTGTTCAAATCCCCGACTTGCACAGAGCAAGACGTAGCCGCTGCGCGTGAACTGGCTGTTATTGCTGGTGTAGATGCAGACAGCTATGGTCTGGACATGCTGAAAGCCGGCGCGGATCTGAGCCAAAAAACAATTGCTGAACTAATTTCCCTGGATGCAAAAGAATTTGTAATGGGTCAATCCAAAGTGGAAATTGCACAGGTTAATGCCGTTGACGTGAATGATGTTCTCGTGAAGCAACCTGAGCTTGAAGCCGCTATTGATGCAATCATTTCCAGCAAAGGTCTCGACCTGTTTGTATTTGTCGTAACAGACATTCTGAACAACGATTCTGTAGCTTTGGCATATGGTACATCCACTAAAGCCGTGGAGAAAGCCTACAATGTGACGCTGTCTGATAGCAGAGCTATCTTGAAAGGCGTAGTATCACGCAAATCACAAATTGTACCGGTTCTGACGGAAGCATTCAACACGCTGTAAATCAAACCGATTGGCATATTCATACGCTGATATGTATTACAAATAAGTAGCAACACCATCCTAGCCTGCTCTGATCCGTAAATGGTCAGGACAGGCTTTTGATGTAGAGGAGGAAGAATCATGATTAAAAATGAAAAGATCAAAGCGGCCGAAGTGCAGCTCACCGGCCTAAATGGTGAAGATCTGGGTGTGATGTCAACGCAGGAAGCACTTCTACTTGCGAAGCAACATAAAGTAGATCTGGTGTGCTTGTCCTTGATGACAAGTCCACCGCCATGCAAGCTGATTGGAGCTGGAGCGGCCAAAGCAGAAGCGCAGCAGGCGAAGAAAAAAGCGAGTAAATCCCCCGATAAACGTAAAGTAAAGGAAATTCGCTTGAACCTTGCGATGGAGGATCACGACCGGGATACGAAGCAATCTCAGGCGGAGCGCATTCTGAAGAAGGGTGATTCGGTAAAACTCGTCATCCAGGTGCATGGAGCCAAAGAAGGAGTTGCAGGCAAGGAGTGGGCTGAGCAACTGAGCAAATCGCTGGCTGAATTCGGTAGCAAAACGACAGGTGTTCAGGTAAGTGGTAAACAGGTTGTTGTGCAACTGGACCCTAATGCGTAAACTGCCTGGAGCGATCCTCGGTGTAGCACAAAGGTAACGAATGTCGATACAGTAATGATTTTTTGGATGTAAAGAAAGCCCAATGAGGTGGCAGGTTAACTGCTGCTGTATTGGGCTTGTTTGTCATCACTTGGATTGAGGTGTCGTCCAATTTAATGCAAAAGCCGTTTCTGTTCCAGTAGTTCAGCTGCGTAAATAACGGCTGCCACCAAGACGTACATATAACTGCCCAGGTAATACAGGCGTGGAACCAGCGGCCATATTATTCTGGCTGTTTTTGGCGAATCGGGATAAATAAAAGAAGTCCGGATAGATCACCATATCCATTAAGTAGGCGGAGACCCGGCTACCTGGAACGCGGAACTGGTTCAGGGTACGTATAATTTCTTCGCCGCGTGCAATACCAATGCCATGACCATAATACCAGTTCTCACGCAGCATGAACGTATTCTCTCCCTGCCACTCGGGGGTTTCCGGAGAAACATCCGGATTTTTGAAATACAGCACATCTCCTGGAAGGGCGGTTTCACTACCGTTTTTTTCGGTTAATCGCAGGTCACTGTCATAATGCCAGTCGAAGAGTAACAGATTTCGAAACAGGGAATTAAAGGCGTCTTCGCGAATGCTTCCCAGCACGCCACCATACAGCACAATAACGGTAGCTGTTGCACATTCAAAGGCATATAAGTGTCCATTCCTCCAGATATCTCGGATACCGTCGGCGGGTGTCACGTTTGATCTTAGCTCGAACCCACCTTCCGCATTACGATCCCAGTAGGCAGGATTACATCTGGATTTCTCAAAGGATGCAAAACTCACACCGCTTCGATCCAATTCTTCCGCTGCATCCACGAGAGAGCCCCTCAAGTCCCACTCAAAACGAAGATGATCCATGGATTGGTACACATACCTTGTAGGCCGATTCTGGAGTTGCTGTAACCAATGCCATTCAAAAGCAGACCATTCCGAGCGGTTCAGCTGGGCGGGTTGATTAGCAACAATGATCATGATCCATAACCTCCGTTCCTATTCGAATATTCAACATTGTATAATCGGGAGAGCACGGGTATTGTGTAGTATATGACGTGATGTGTTCGAATTGGTATGTACACAATGAAAGTTGTCAGCATTCAAAATTAAAAATGTCGCTTCATGCAGGGATTTTGTCCGATCTCGTTTATCAATCATGGCATTTGGGGTAGTACTCTATAGATGAAGTTATGTTCAGGTCGATCTATTCATACGGAATACATTCGAATTCTCATAAAGGAGGACATGTAATGTCGAAATCCATTACAGAGAGCCGATCTCTGTTCGAACAATTGTATACGCACGCACCAATCGGCATTGCTGTCGCATCGCATGTAAATGGACGGTGGTTGCAGCTTAATCCTGCATTTTGCGAGATGCTTGCATACAGTGAAGATGAACTGATCGATACTTCGGTCATACATATGATCTACGAAGAAGATCTGCATATGGAGGAATTCCGCAGCAAGTTTTGGGAAATGACCCATGAAACAAGTCCGATGTACGAGACGGAGGTTCGTCTGAAACGAAAGGACGGTTCGTTATTATGGTCAACCCTTAGAGCTTGCATTGTTAGGGATGAAACGAATGGTGAGCCCTTGTATTTGCTGGTACAAGCTGCTGATATTACGAAACAAAAAGATGCAGAGGAAATACTCATCGTGCAACGTAAGCAATTGGAAGAGAGCAGTCGTATCTCTCGCCTGCTGGCGGAGTCTTCATTAGATCTGATTGCAATACATGATGCCGATTCTAGTCGTACATTTAAATATGTATCGAATGCATGTAAGAGCATGTTGGGCTATGAGCCAGAAGAAATTATAGGTAAGCCGGGAACATTTGTTATCTATCCGGAGGATGTGCCTATGGTTGAAGCGTACGTGGAAGAGCAGAGAAAGGGTCTGGCTCCCAAACGGATCAATTATCGTCTTTTACATAAGGATGGATCTACGGTGTGGGCAGATACCATTACACATTATGTTTATGACAGTGCAGGTGAACTGATAGAGCTCGTCGCTGTAACCCGGGATATCACTGCCAGCCAGCAACAACAGTTAAGCATGCAGGAGTACAGATCGTTATTTGACTGTAATCCCCTAGGTGTGGCTTCTCTTGATCTGGAAGGCAATCTGCTGAAAGCCAATATGGGTCAGGAACAGTTGACAGGACACACCAAGGAGGAGCTGCTGAGTCGGCCTTTTGATCACCTCATTGATCCTGTGGATCTGGAGAAGACTCGATATCATTTTGAGGAAACGGTGAAGGGCAATGCACAGAGCTACGAGATAGGCTTAATTCACAAAAATGGGCAGCGAATTGAAACAAATGTGATTAATGTTCCTATTATACTTGAGGACAAAGTTGTCGGGGTCTACGGGATTACCAGTGACATTACAGAGTCCAAACGTTACGTCGAGGAAATCGAGAATCTTAGTTATGAACGGGCATTGATTTTGAATGGCATGTCTGAGGGTGTTATCGGACTGGACCTGGATGGGAATCTGAACTTTGCCAATCCAGCCGCTGCGGAGATCATGAACTTCTGTCCAAGTGAAATGAATGGCAAGCCCCTTGACCAGATGATGATCCAAATGCAGAGCGAAGGCATCCCCTACCCATCCAAGGATACACCAATTCTACAGGCTGTTCGTGAGGGACGAGGTCTGCCGCGTACCGAATCCGTATTCTGGAGACAGGATGGATCCAGTTTCCTGGCGGAGTTCCAATTGAAGCCGATTATGGATCAGGGTAGAACCCGCGGGGCAGTGTTGGTTTTCCGTGATATGACATCTGTTAAGGACATCATACGTGCCAAGGAAGCAGCAGAGCATGCAGACCGGGCAAAGTCTGAGTTTCTCGCCATCATGAGTCATGAGCTTCGTACGCCATTAAACGGCATCATGGGCATGGCCCATCTGTTAATGGAAACCGAGCTGGATGATGAACAGAAAGGTTTTGCGGAAATCATGATTGATAGCGGCGAATCCCTTTTGTACATTTTGAACGAAATTTTGGATTTCAGCAAAATCGAAGCAGGCAAAATGGATCTTGAGCGCGCACCTGTAGATATTAAGGCGATGTTGGGTGGGGTGATCGAGCTGTTTGCACTGAAGGCATCAGAGAAAAATATTGAACTCTATTATGAAGTGTCGGATCACATTCCTGAACGGATTAGAGGGGATGAGACACGAATCCGGCAGATTTTGATTAATCTAGTGGGTAATGCCGTTAAATTCACAGAGCAGGGCCGCATTATGGTAAGCGTAGGTGCTGATTTCTCAGATGAGCATGGTCAGGATAACCTGATGTTGACCTTTAAGGTGAGAGATACAGGGATCGGCATTCCAATAGAAAAGCAGCATCAATTGTTCCAATCCTTCTCACAGCTTGATCCGGCCATCAATCGTAAGTTTGGCGGGACAGGTCTAGGCCTTGCGATCAGCAAAAAACTGGTGGAGTTAATGGGCGGAGCGATTGGCGTACAGAGTGAGATCGGTGAGGGGGCAGAATTCCAGTTCACCCTCGTAGTGGAGCGGTGGTTAGAGGAAAGTAATGACCCGATCGATATCACCACGAATGATGAATTGCAATTGGATCGAGCTAGTCTTGCCCATGACATCAAAATTTTGATTGCTGAGGATCAAGCGGTCAACAGTCATCTGTTGGAGGAGATGCTGCGCAAGTTTGGCGGAGTGTGTGATATCGTTGAGAATGGGGCACAGGCCGTCGATTCATTGAACAAGGTTCAATATGACCTGGTGTTTATGGATATTCAAATGCCAGTTATGGATGGGATTGAAGCGACCTGCCACATCAGACAGAGCCACCCAGACATACCGGTTATTGCAGCGATTACAGCTTTTGCAGGCGCCGGTGACCGTGAGGAGTGTCTGAAATGCGGGATGCAGGACTTTATCAGCAAACCGTTTCATTCCACGGAGATTAGCCGCGTACTGAATACATGGGTTCCATATATTCGCTCTCAAAGGGTAATGTAACGAAAAAATAACCTGCGCCTTGAAATTCAAGGTACAGGTTATTCTGTCATTTACTCAAATTAGTTGGCACCGACAACAAAAATCAGGACCAGCCTCCGATTAAACCGGAGAGAGTCACACATTCGTCATCTTCCAAATCTGCAATCAGAGTGAGTTCTTCGTTGTCTTGTGGATCAACGGAGAATAATTCACGGCGTCCGTCCTCATGCACAATAATGACTAACTGATGGCCGCCCTTTGTATCAAACTGGTACTTAACTCCGATACCAGGTAGTGGGCATTCGCGGATATTCATGAAACCTGTCACCTCTTTAGCTTTGCTTAATAAAAAATTAACCGTTCACACAGTACGGATGTATTCTACTATCCATAACACCGTTTGGCAAGTCACAAATAAAATTGGTGTGAAGAATTAATTTTTTCAACGATGTGATCTTGCACTTTGGCGCTGTCTGGCCCGTCTGCGACGAACAAAAAACCAAATGAGCAGAGCAGCGATAAATAATAGACCAATGACTGCAATTATGATGATATTCCGGATATTGGGAACCTGTACAGTCAGATCCAGTTTATTCATCTGGAGGGGTGAAACGTGCCAAATGAGCGTTTTTCCGCCATCCTCCACCTGATCTGCATTGGAGTCGGCTGCCTTGATGGGTAAAGACAACTTAAAGTCAAAGTTAACATCTTTTAACAAGAGGTTTTTAAGAAAGCTAGGCACCTTGTTAATTTGATTTTTGATCTCACCATCGGGCATGGACTCCATGAGATCGGCTTCTGCTGTAATGTGCATCTTGGAAGTGAAGAAGCCGGGTGAAGTTGATTGTTCAACCTTGATCCCTTGTGGTAACTTGGACGTATCAAAGCTGGTTTTATTGCTTTTTTCATAATGGGTGGTCGCTGTGAGCTGCTTCTGATCTCCCTGTTCCGAAACCTCTGCCTGGAAGTTATTTCGATTCAATGCATCTGCGATCAGAGGCATAAGATTGTCTTGTCCAATTTTTCCAAGAGCGGAGTTCTTTACGTTGAGATTGAGATCCAGATCCGTTGATCCATCCATATTCACCGTAAGATGGGCTTCTCCATCAGCACAGGCGGATAAAATACATAACATAAGGGCTAATAAAACAGTAAGAAATAACTGACGTAAGGGGATGCGAGTTGACATGTCTTTCAACCTTTCTGCGTAAAAATCCAAATTCCATTTCATAGAAGTATAGTATACACCGTAAGCATGGCGGATGAAACTTTGAACCGTGCAATGAGGTACGTATGATTTAGTGTGATCGGGGAATAATCCATTTATTAAAATTAAAGATTTCGTATTTTTGTCAATGTTCGGTCAATTCAAACAGCGCTTCACCGTGTACACTAGTAGTAGTGTGATGAATATACGGAAGCAGGGAGGTTACATTCATGACATATATCATTATTATGGCCGTTATTATGGTCGTGGGCATGGTCGGAATGGGCTGGTTCTATCAGATTATGGATAAAGACCAAAGCTAGTAATCTTTAAATGTGAAAAGAAGAGAGACAACCTATAAGCTGGCTTCGCTAACGCGAGGCGGGCTTATTTGTGTGGGGAAAAATTTTGATGCACTGACCTTACATAAGTAAGTAATATTTGTAACCATTCATGTTGCACAATTTGACCGATGGACAAATATTTTTCGTAAAGCTGGGATTTTTTAGCTGCTCTTTTGTATAATAGGGGGTAGTTTAACTCGGGATCCTCCCGAAATTCTGCCAAACAGGAAAGGGTGTACATAAATGAAATTTAGTGAGTATACGTATACACGTCCGAATCTGGAACACATCAAGACATCTTTCCGTGAGCTGTTGAGCGGTTTTGAAGCTGCGGCAACGGTTGAAGAACAGAGTGGGTTCATGGATCAGATTAACGCGCTGCGCAGTGATTTTGAGACACAAGCCCAATTGGTCTACATCCGTCATTCCATTGATACCAATGATGAGTTTTACAAAGCGGAGAACGAATTTCTGGATGAGAATGCACCCATTGTGCAAGAATATATTACGGATTTTTACCGTGCACTGGTTAACTCGAAATTCCGCAATGAGTTGGAACAAAAATGGGGTTCACAGCTGTTCCAGCTGGCGGATCTTTCATTAAAAACATTCAGCCCGGAAATTATTGAAGAACTCCAGAAGGAGAACAAACTTTCCACAGAATACAATCAGTTGATCGCATCCGCCAAAATTCCGTTCGAAGGTGAAGAGCGCACATTGCCACAGCTTCATCCATTTGAACTGTCCACGGATCGCTCCATGCGGGAGCGTGCTTCGGAGGCCAGATACACTTTCATGGCTGAACATGAAGCTGAATTCGATCGCATTTATGATGAACTGGTTAAAGTACGTACACAGATTGCGAAGAAACTGGGTTATCCAAGCTATGTGGAACTCGGCTATGATCGCATGAACCGCACGGATTACAACGCAGAGATGGTTGCCAACTTCCGTGCACAAGTTCGTGATTATATCGTACCTGTGGCGACCAAGCTCAGAGAGCGTCAGCGTAATCGGATTGATGTGGATACGCTGTATTATTACGATCAGGGCTTCAGCTTCAAGACGGGTAACCCGACACCTAAAGGTGACGCGGACTGGATTATTGAACATGGTAAAAAAATGTACGCTGAATTATCACCAGAGACGGATGCCTTTTTCCAAATGATGACCGAAAATGAGCTAATGGATCTGGTAAGCAAAAAAGGTAAACAGGGCGGCGGATATTGTACGTTCCTGAACGATTACAAAGTGCCGTTTATCTTCTCCAACTTCAACGGTACATCCGGTGATATTGATGTATTGACGCATGAAGCAGGTCATGCTTTCCAAGTGTATGAGAGCCGTGATTTTGCAGTGCCTGAGTACAACTGGCCGACATATGAATCGGCTGAAATTCATTCCATGAGTATGGAGTTTTTCACATGGCCGTGGATGCAGTTGTTCTTCAAGGAAGATACGGACAAGTACAAGTTTGATCACCTGTCTTCCGGTCTGTTGTTTATTCCGTATGGTGTAGCCGTGGATGAATTCCAGCATTTTGTGTATGCGAACCCGGATGCAACACCAACGGAGCGTAAGCAGGCATGGCGCAACATTGAGAAGACCTATCTGCCACATATCAATTACAAAGATAATGCGTATCTGGAGCAGGGTGGTTTCTGGCATAAGCAAGGTCACATTTTCTCATCGCCGTTCTACTACATTGACTACACGTTGGCACAAATCTGTGCATTCCAGTTCTGGAAACGCAGCAATGAGGACATGAAGTCCGCATGGGCTGACTATCTGACGTTGTGCAAAGCGGGAGGAAGCCTGTCCTTCACCGGATTGGTCGAACTGGCTGGATTGAACTCTCCATTCGAGGATGGCTGTGTATCCTCCGTAATTGGCGATATTGAGGCATGGCTTGACGGCGTGAACGATAAGGCGCTGTAAGCCTTCGTAAGGATGCTTTTAGTGAAAGTACCTTCGGTAAGGTATAAGCAGTGGATAAAGCTTTAAGATAGATACGTAAGACGGCTTGGAGACCTTCGGGTGTCTGGGTCGTCTTTTTCATTATGGGTAAAAATCAACCTCAAGTGTAACATTTATCGGACTCATTGTGATTTATTTCACTATATCTGAAAACGGATTCAGTTACAATGGAGATAGTAAATCAGGGGTTACAGGAGGCTGGATCAAATGGCAACACATGCATATTATGTTCCGCCCGTGAACTTGATGGGTAGAGGATGTTTACAGGAAGCAGGCCAGATGATTGAACAGATGGGTATCCTCAAAGCGCTCGTTGTAAGTGATCGTCAGTTGATTACTTCAGGCGTTGCAGAGCAGGTACTGTCTATATTAAGAAAATCAGGGTTAGACTATGTCGTATATGATGAGGTTCAGCCTAATCCAACATGTCAGAATGTACATGATGGACTTCAAGTATTCCAGGATCATGGCTGTGACGCCATTATATCAATAGGTGGAGGTTCACCGCAGGATGCTGCCAAAGGCATTGGCATTGTAGCTACCAACGGTGGGCATATTCGTGAATATGAAGGATTGCATCAATCAAAACATAAGTCCGTGCCACTGGTGGCTTTTAACACAACGGCTGGCACATCGAGTGAGGTGACCATGAACTACGTGATTACAGATGAGGAACGTAAAGTGAAGATGGTGATGGTGGACCGCAACAGTCTGGTCTCCCTGTCGGTTAATGATCCGGAGCTGATGCTCAGCAAACCTGCAAGTCTCACAGCGGCCACAGGAATGGATGCGTTGACACATGCCGTAGAAGCGATGGTGACACCTGGAGGGTTCACGGTGACGAGTGCAACAGCGGCGGCTGCCGTGGAGCTGATCTTTGAATATTTGCCAAGAGCTGTGAGAGACAGCAGTGATATGGAAGCGCGGGAACATATGACATACGCGTGTTTCCTTGGTGGAATTGCTTTTAATAATGCAGGATTAGGTTATGTTCATGCCATGGCACATCAACTGGGTGGCGTATATGATCTGCCGCACGGTGTGTGCAACGCCATGTTACTCCCTTATGTGGAGGAGTTAAACGCCAAGCATGTACCCGGTAAATTCCGTCATATTGCCAAGGCCATTGGTATGAATGTGAAGGGTAGAAGTGATGAGGAATGTTCCGATTACGTCATTGAGGCCATCCGTCAGCTATCGAAGGAAGTAGGCATTCCTGAGAAACTGTCTGAACTAGGTGTAAAAGATCCCGATGTGGAACTGCTTGCCGATAACGCGATGAAAGATGCTTGTGCACCAGGCAATCCCTATCAACCGTCCAAGGATGAAGTGATGGAGCTGTTCCGCAAAATTATATAGACTGATTCAGAAACGGATACACCAAAGTACGATCCTGTTGAAGCTAGAGCATCATGGACCAAGCAGGGGCCAAAAAATAACAGACAAAATGAGCCGGGATCGAAAGTCGGCTTTTTTGTCATGTGAACTCATGATTTTTACTTATTTTTCCACTTAATGATTACACAAAAACTAAAGGATTTTGCTTCTCTATTATCGAATACAATATGAACAACAACGGCACGAGAAAGGGTAATCTGACCCACAACTTGATGTCGATGTTTTCCAGTAAGATTCCCCAGTCCGTTTCGTGTTTAATGTTAAATAGGAGTAGTCTATTTCATTGTTCACGAGCTACACCTTAAGTTCTGCATTTAACATTCACCTCTGTAAGACAGTCAAGCAATTCTACACCAGCATCATCTCTATTTCAGGCTTTACAATTCAGTAAGTTCAACTGCAATAAGATTCATCCAGTTACACATCTGTACAGCATGCTCCTAATCAAGACAACAGTGTCCACACAACAGAATATCGATTATGGGCTCTGAAATGAATCAGAACGAATGCACGTGGAGGAGGCTGTAATGATGGCGAAAAAAGAAGTTGTAGCGATGCTACTTGCCGGAGGGCAAGGTAAGAGGTTAAAAGGATTGACCAAATCACTGGCTAAGCCGGCTGTATATTTTGGCGGCACCTACCGAATCATTGATTTTCCGCTGAGTAACTGCTCTAATTCTGGTATTGATACAGTGGGTGTATTGACCCAATATGAACCACTTGTCTTACATTCCTATATTGGCATTGGCAGTGACTGGGATCTGGATCGGAAAAACGGCGGGGTATATGTACTTCCTCCACATGAACGTGAAGACGGAAGCAACTGGTACCGGGGTACAGCGGATGCGATCTTCCGCAACCTGAACTTTATTGAACAATTCGATCCCGAGCATGTGCTCATTCTGTCAGGGGATCATATCTATAAGATGGACTACGAAAAAATGCTCCAGTATCACAAAGAAAAAGATGCGGATTGCACCATATCGGTCATTGATGTCTCATTGGAAGAAGCCAGCCGGTTCGGGGTGCTGAACACCAACGATGACTATAGCATCTATGAATTTGAAGAAAAACCTCCTGAGCCCAAGAGCACACTGGCTTCCATGGGTATCTATCTCTTCAAGTGGGATGTACTGAAACGTTTCCTGATCCAGGATGAACAACAGGCATCCACCTCCTATGATTTTGGTAAAGACATTATTCCTTTGTTGCTTGAAAACGAAAAATCCTTATATGCATATCCATTCGAAGGTTATTGGAAAGACGTTGGTACCATTCGCAGTCTGTGGGAATCCAATATGGACCTGTTGGACGAAGACACACCATTTAATCTCAATGATCCGGACTGGCGTATTTTCACACGCAATCCGAACCAACCTGCACAATATATCTCACCTTCGGGCAAGGTACGGAATTGTATTATTAGTGAAGGCACTGTAGTGCATGGTGAGGTCAACCATTCTGTTCTGTTCTACGGAATTGAAGTTGGTGAGAACAGTGCTGTCATCGATTCGGTGATCATGCCAAAAGTGAAAATCGGGCAAAATGTGCGCATTTACCGAGCTATTATCGCAGAAGGATTGGTTATTCCTGATGGAACACAGATTTCGCCTGCACCGGGAGATGAGAGTGATATATTGCTCGTGGATCAGGAAGAATTGGAACGTCAGCTTCGCCAAGGAATAACCAGCAAGGCCTAATTGAAGTCAAAAGGACGGTGCATGCGATGAAACCATTGATCGGAGTTATTAACCTTGACCATGAACTTGAAGAATTGAAGGAATTGACGTATTTTCGCTGCGGAGCCGCGGTACCTTATGCCGGGCGTTACCGTCTGATCGATTTTGTTCTATCCAATATGATGAATGCAGGCATTGAGAGTATTGGTGTATTTGTACGGCGAAAATATCGCTCGTTGATGGACCATCTTGGTGATGGTAAGCCTTGGGATTTGGATCGCAAACATGGGGGTATGTTTATTTTGCCACCAGACTGGAATGATCCAACAGATACGTCACAAGGGGACTTGCAGCATTTCCATAACAATTTGGACTTTTTCCACAGAGGGGCAGGGCAATATGTTGTGCATGCGGGCAGTCGCCATGTGACCAAAGCAGACCTCCAGGATGTCTACAGGTATCACATCAGTAAAGGAGCGGACGTTACACTGGTCTGCAAAAAGGTAGATCAGCTGCTGCCTGAGCATGACGCCTGTGTCAAAGTTGACCATGACGGGGACGGTAACGTGGTGGACATTCACCAAAGCGCTAATCACCCGAATATATATACAGAAATTTTCATTATGGAAAAAGAATTGTTCTTGCGCCAGGTGCAACGCTGCATTGATCATGGCGAGAGTCATTTCTTCCGAGATGTGATTCAAAAAAATCCGGATGGATTGAATATCGCTGCGTATGCATATGATGGCTATCACGCAGTCATCAATTCCATTGACAGTTATTATCGCAACAGTATGGATCTGCTGAACACAGGGCAATATGAACAACTGTTCAAGGAAGATCCGATCCAGACCAAAATTAAATACGAAGCGCCTGCCAAATACCTGGATACCGCCGATGTTAAACATTCACTTCTCGCGAATGGCTGCATTGTTGGTGGAGAGGTGGAGGACAGCATTCTGTTCCGTGGTGTACAGGTGGCCAAGGGTGCCAAAATAAAAGGTTCCATCATCATGCAGAAATGTTACATTGGTGAGGGGACGGTCCTTGAGAATGTCATTCTCGATAAAGACGTGAGGCTGACCGGAGGACAGACACTGATCGGTGACCCGTCGAATCCATACATTTTAGCGAAAAGTACTATTATCTAATGCCCACACGTAACCGATATCTTCTATAAATATATATAAAATAAAAATCCTGTAGGATGGATTTAAGGTTCATACACATTCGATGCAAGAATTGCATCTTCGAAAGTTCTCACTAACATGCAAACGTAGTGGAGGGGACGAAATCGATTCTGAAGGAGCATAGACTGTCTCCAAATTTCAACCTTGTACTATATAAATTCAACTTAAACATTTACACAAAACGGAGAGGACAGAAAGAACCTGAAGAAGTGCAGCGTGCGCCTTTATCCCCGGATTTTCCCTATTGAAAAAGGAATCAAAAAATCTGGGGATAACAGCGATCGGAAGGTTATTCTGTCATCGGAGTGGCCAGTGTAAATACGGTTTAGTTCAATGTATATAGGTAATTGAGAAAATTTGGAGACAACAGCGATCAGAAGAACGATTCGTGACCGGAACGGCCACTTTGCAGAGTGCTGAGGAACTGAGTGTGTGAACCACCACCGTCCTGCAGGATTTCCCCGGGAGGAACCTACTTTTGTTTGACAACAAGGAAACGTTCAAGAGTATATTTACACGGAATCTGGTCAGCAAATTGGGCAAACCGATTGAAGAAGCAACACAGGAAGACGTGTACCACGTACTGGGAAGCATGATTCGTGAATATGCAGGCCAGGATTGGGCAGCGTCGAATCAGGGGTTCAAGCAGCGCCAGGATAAACAGGTCTATTACTTCTCGCTGGAATTCCTGATTGGACGTCTGCTCGGCAACAATCTGCTGAATGTAAATGAATTGGAATTGGTGCGTGACAGTCTGGCTGATCTGGGTTTCTCCTTGGAAGAGGTGGAAGAACAGGAGGCGGATGCAGGACTCGGTAACGGAGGTCTGGGACGACTCGCTGCCTGTTTCCTGGATTCACTGGCATCACTCCGATATGCAGGACATGGTTGCGGGATTCGTTATAAATACGGTTTGTTTGAGCAAAAAATCATCAATGGTAATCAGGTAGAGTTACCCGACAATTGGCTGGATAAGGGCAATGAATGGGAAGTCCGCCGTCCAGACAAAAAGGTGGAAGTACAGTTCTGGGGCCGGGTAGAAGCTCATGAGCAGGATGGAGAATATCAGTTTGTTACAAAAGATGCCGAATCGGTTGTCGCCATTCCCTATGACGTGCCTGTCATTGGTTATGGTCAAACCCATGTAAATACATTGCGACTCTGGAGTGCCGAGCCAAAGCGCGAGACTTCACTCGACACCCCTTCGAACTACTACGGTTATCTGGATTATAGTCGTTCGGTTGAATCAATCTCGGAATTCCTGTATCCGGATGATTCCCAGTACGAAGGAAAGCTGCTGCGATTGAAGCAGCAGTACTTCATGTGTTCAGCAGGTGTACAGAGCGCCTTGCGTACGTTCAACAAGCTGGAGCTACCGTATGATCGTTTGCCTGATAAAGTGGCTTTCCACATTAATGACACGCATCCAACCTTGGTTATTCCAGAACTGATGCGCATCCTGATTGATGTGAAGGGATATGGCTGGGATGAAGCATGGGATATCACAACGCGTACTGTATCGTACACCAATCATACAACGCTTAGTGAGGCGCTTGAGAAATGGCCTGTATCCATGATCAGCAGGCTGCTGCCACGGATCTACATGATCATTGAAGAGATCAACAAACGCTTTTGTGGCATGCTGCTGGATCGGTATCCGGGAGATCAGGATCGCATAGGGCATCTGGCGATTGTTGCGAACGATCAGGTACGGATGGCGCATCTGGCGATTGTGGGCAGTCACAGCGTGAATGGTGTTGCTGCATTGCATACCGAGATTTTGAAAGAGCGCGAGATGGCTCCGTTCTATGCGCTGTATCCAGAGCGTTTCAATAACAAAACGAATGGTATTACACATCGCCGCTGGTTGATGCATGCCAATCCGAAACTTTCGGATCTGATTACGGATACAATCGGTAACGAATGGATAACAGAGCCGGGCAAGCTGGACCAGTTGGCTGGTTTTGCGGATAATACATCATTCCAGGAGCAGTTCCGTTTAATTAAGCGGGATAACAAAGAGCGGCTTGCTGCGTATATTCTGGATCATACCGGGACAGCAGTGAATCCGGATTCCATCTTTGATGTACAGGTGAAGAGGCTGCACGGGTATAAACGTCAGCTGTTGAACATTCTGCATGTCATGCATCTGTATAACCGGCTTAAGAATGATGCTTCGTTTGATATGGTGCCACGTACCTTCATCTTTGGTGCCAAGGCAGCGCCGAGTTATTATTTTGCCAAGAAAATTATTAAGCTGATCAACACCGTGGCTGACACAGTGAATCGGGATGCGGCCGTAAATGACCGCTTGAAGGTATTTTTCCTCGAAAACTATTCCGTCTCTCTTGCAGAGAAGATCATTCCCGCTGCGGATGTTAGTGAACAGATCTCAACCGCAGGCAAGGAAGCTTCCGGTACGGGCAACATGAAATTTATGATGAACGGTGCTTTAACGATTGGCACGATGGATGGAGCCAACGTGGAGATGGCGGAGCAGGTCGGAGAAGAAAATATGTTCATTTATGGTCTGCGTGCAGACGAAGTGCTTGAGTACTATCGTTCGGGCAGCTATCGTCCGAATGAGATTGTGCAGCACGATGAACGCATTCGCGAGGTCGTGGAGCAATTAGTGCATCCAGGTGCATTCTGTTATCGTGACGGGGAGTTCTGGGATATTTATGACTCCTTGCTGGCCCATGGTGACGAATACTTTGTCTTGCGTGATTTTGCTGCTTATGCAGATGCGCATGCTGCGATTGACCAAGCGTATCGGGATATTCCGGGCTGGACTCGGAAAGCGATATTAAACACGGCACATTCCGGCATATTCTCCAGTGATCGTACCATTAGTGAGTATGCGACAGATATCTGGGGTATTCATCCCGTGTCCGGGAACTGGAAAGGTTAAGAATAGATTGTTAGACTAACAAGTCCCCTTGTTCACAAGAGACATCTCTGCTGGTAAATCAACCAGAGTAGAGAGTATCTCCTTGTAGAACAAGGGGATTTTGGCATACAGTGTATCATAGTGTCATTCAACTTGAAGATAAGCGAAACTCGCGTATTTTTCATCATACAAGTTCGCACAAAAAATCAAAAAAATGATCTGGATCTCAGTCATACTACATAAGAAATCGTTTGATATTTCGAATTAGATAGGGGACTCGGCGCTATGGATCATTACACACGAATTCAGCTTGCTATTGAGTATCTGGAACAGCATTTGCAAGATGAGTTTAATATCAGAGAGACGTCTGCTGCTGCGAGCTTTTCGGCGTTTCATTTTCAGCGTTTATTCCAGGCGATCACCGGATTAACGGTACTGGAATATGTGCGCAGACGCAGATTAACGGAAGCTGCAGGGATGCTGCGGGACACGTCGGAAGGCATATTGGACATTGCGATGAGCTTCGGCTATCAATCTCAGGAGGCATTTACCCGTGCATTTTCAGCCTACTTTGGAATGACACCCGCGAAGCTGCGCAAGCTGGAAGTGGATCAGTTGTCTCTTCTGAAGATGCAACAGAGCATTGATTTTAACGATTATCGAACTTCGCTTGGTGGAACATTTCACATGAACACACCCCGTCTGGTCACATTGGCACCAAACTGGATTGTCGGCTATGAATATAAGACCAACCTGAATGACAATCAACATTATGCTGAAATCCCCGGATTTTATCATGATTTTGGCATGGAACAGAGATTCATGGCGATCCCGGAGAGGACACGCCCTGATATGGCTTACGGTGTGGCCTGTCATTTTGAAGAGGATGGAGCATTTTCTTTTATTGTGGGTGAAGAAAGCAGTGGAGCATCACAGGCACTTGAACCCGGTTTTACTTCGATTGAAATTCCGGGCGGCTTGTATGCAGAGTTCACCGTGGAAGGCTCCGGGCAGGATATTCGGAAAATGATCTATGGCAGCTGGCTGCCGCAGTCCAACTATGAACGGAGGGAAGGGCCGGACTTTGAAGTGACGGATGTCTGGAAATCGACCCCTGAACAATTGGACATGAAGATCTATATCCCGTTAAAATAGACCTTACCGCTTCGCGGAAAACAAGGTCGGAGGATAGATGGAATGAACGAAAAGTCGTGGCTCCACTCCAAGTGGATGCTGACCATTGTTGCTTGCATGGCAGTGCTTTACCTACTGATTATGGGCATTTTACTGTTTGTCAGTGGACGAACACCTAGCATGTATTATCAATATAATCTCGTACCCTTCGAGACGATTCGTCCACTTCTGTTGGAGAGGGAGAGGTACAATACAGATACCTGGGTCAAAAACCTGTTTGGCAATATCGTATTGTTCATTCCGCTGGGCATCTGGATCCCATGGTTGTTTCGGAGGTGTCGTTCGTTCCTGACCTTTACATCTACAGTTGTTTTGCTTCTGCTGGGTGTTGAGGTCACACAATTGATTACACGTGTAGGTTCGTTTGATGTGGATGACATTATTCTGAACACGATCGGTGCCTGGATAGGTTACGCCGGATTTAAGTTAATCTTATGTTCACGAAGAAGGACTCGGAATTGACCCGCAGATCGTGGTCATGACCGGGTCTTTTTGCATAAGATACCTTTCAAATGTTTACAAGGGAATCATTTCGGATAAAACATATTAACGGCTTAATACAGTGAGCAGAGATTATATATATAAATTGAACTAAACATTTACACGAAACGGAGAGGACAGAAATAACCTGAGGAAGCGAAAGCGTTCGCCTAAAAGCTTTCTGAAAGAAAGCTGCATCGGAAGCATAAGCTATCCCCGGATTTTCCCCTTATAATGGGGATTCATAAAATCTGGGGATAACAGCGATCGGAAGGTTATTCTTTCATCGGAGTGTCCAGTGTAAATATTATTTAGTTCAATTTATATATTGGACAATGATGAGAGTGAGGTGGGCGATATCGTTTGGTGGAAAGAGAGTGTGGTATACCAGATTTATCCGAGCAGCTTTAAAGATTCGGACGGGGATGGATATGGCGACTTGCAGGGAATCTATGAGAAGCTCGATTATTTGGAGAATTTAGGCGTAGATGTGATCTGGCTCTGTCCCATTTACGATTCACCAGGACATGATAACGGATATGATATCCGGGATTACTACGGCATTTTACGTAAGTATGGGACGATGGAGGATTTTGATCGATTATTGGCAGAGGCACACAAGCGTGGTCTCAAGATCATGATGGACCTGGTACTGAATCATACGTCGGATGAACATGCGTGGTTTGCTGAATCGCGTTCATCAAAGATAAATCCGAAACGGGATTATTATATTTGGCGTTCAGGCAAAAATGGTCAGGTGCCGAATAACTGGGAGTCCTATTTTGGAGGTTCGGTGTGGAAGCATGATCCCGAGACAAATGAGTATTATCTGCATCTGTATTCGGAACAGCAACCGGATCTCAACTGGAACAATGCACAGATGGCAGAAGAGATGTATGAGATGGTGCATTGGTGGCTGGAAAAAGGGGTCGACGGATTCCGTTTCGATGCAGTAGCGCATATCGCCAAGGCAGAGGGTCTGCCAAGTGCCCACAATCCGGATAATCTGCCGGTGGTTCCAGCGTATCAGCTCTTTTCCAACCTGGAACAGGTACACTCGATTTTGAAGAAACTGAATAACGTGATCCTGAAACCTTACGGACCCATGACGGTTGGCGAGACTTCCGGACTTGGGCCTGAGCAGGCCTTGGCTTATGTGGGGACGGATCGTGATGAACTTAATATGGTATTCCAGTTTGAGCATATGTTTATCGATGCCAAATCCTCCGGAATTGGTAAATGGAACTATAAGGAATGGAAATTGACAGATCTCAAAGAAATCATGAGCCGGTGGCAAACAGTTTTACATGGTAGAGGCTGGAACGCCAATTATATGGGCAACCATGATCAGCCACGTCCGGTTTCCCGTTTTGGTGATGACGGTAAATATCGGGTGCGTTCTGCTCAAATGCTGGCGACATGGATGCTTACACTCGAAGGGACCCCCTACATCTATCAAGGAGAAGAGATCGGCATGACCAATGTCGCTTTTCAGGATATCGAACAATACCGGGACATTGAGACCAAAAATTATTACAATCATTACATTGGTCAAGGTAAGTCGAAGCACGAAGTCATGCAGGCGATCTGGCTGAAGAGCCGCGATAATGCCCGCACGCCGATGCAATGGAATGAGACGGAACACGCAGGGTTTACCCAGGGGCAGCCGTGGATTCAGGTGAATGATAATTATCCTGAGATTAATGTGGCTGATGCCGAAAGTGATCCGCAATCCATTTTGCATTATTACCGTAAGTTAATTGCGCTTCGCAAACAACATAAAGTGCTTATCTATGGCGCATATGAGCTGTTACTGCCGGATGATCCGGATATCTATGCCTATACCCGAACGCTGGAAGATGAGCAGATGCTGGTCATTCTGAATTTCCGTGGCCATGAACCTGAGATGCACTGGCCGGAAGGCTGGGATTCCGAGCATGCCAAACTGATCATTAGCAACGTAAGCAGACGTTATTCTACCGATGAAGGTGCCATTCAGCTTCAGCCGTATGAGGCAAGGGTATATCGTAAGCAGCGGTGACACGGAGGCTAGCGTAATTTTGCGTTGGTGAAGAGCTATGATTTATAATGAATAGTGGTTTCAAAATAATCAAAACATATGTCGGGAGGAATCCAAGTTGTTGAATATTACGTTCCACGGTCACTCCAGTGTACAGCTGGGCACAGAAGAGAAGTCTCTGATCATTGATCCCTTCCTGCGTGGCAACGAGCTTGCTGTCACGAAGCCTGAAGATATTAAGACCGATGTTGTGTTGCTGACACATGCACATATGGATCACATCCTCGATGCTGAACCTATTGCCAAAGCGAATAACGCCAAAGTTGTCGCTATTGTGGAATTGGCTACATATATGTCCTGGAAAGGTCTGGACACGCTCGGCATGAACATGGGCGGAACGGTGGATCTTGGCTTTGCTCAAGCTAAAATGATCCAGGCGTTCCATACTTCCGGGATTGTGCTGGAAGAAGAACAACGGATCATGTATGCAGGTTTGCCTGCTGGATATATCATTACTATTGGTGGCAAAACGATTTTGCATGCCGGAGACACAAGTCTCTTCGGGGATATGAAAATGATTGGTGATCGCCATAATATTGATGTAGCTTTCTTGCCGATCGGTGGACATTTCACTATGGGACCTGAGGATGCGCTACAGGCGGCGGAATGGTTCAATGCCAAACTGACGATTCCGGTCCATTATGATACATTCCCGGTGATTCGTCAGGATGCAGAACACTTCGTGCAACAACTGGCTGCAAAAGGGTTGGAAGGCCGTGTGCTGGCCCCGGGAGAATCTATTACCCTGTGATGCACATTTAACCCTTGTTCAATAATAAATGGATTGATGGATAAAGACGAATATCACGTCAAGATAACTGACGCGATATTCGTTTTTTTCGGTTTTAGGTTCAATTTTCACCAATAGAGTTGGTACAAATGACAAAAACATTGAAATTCCATTGTTGAACTCCCTTTTAGAATGATATAAAAAGTTACACGGAAACCAAACGGAAATCCGAATTGACCGCAAACAGGGGGAGCGTTCATGTCATTTATGAAATCATTATTTTTTCAAATTATTGTAGCGGTAATCATCGGGATTGGTGTAGGCATCCTGTGGCCGGATCTGGGTAGCTTGCTGCAACCGCTCGGAACAGGTTTCATCAAATTGATCAAGATGATCATCGCACCACTGATATTCATGGTGATTGTCACAGGCATTGCCAAGATCGGTGATCTGAAGTCGGTAGGTCGCATCGGGCTGAAAGCCATCGTGTGGTTCGAGATTGCAACTACAGTGGCGCTGGTACTTGGATTAGGGACAGCCAATCTGCTTCGCCCAGGTGCCGGAATGAATGTGGACCCTTCAACCATAGATGCAAGTGGCATTGAAGCAAAAACCAATGGTTCCGAGTTGCCACATACGGTAGATTTTATCATGAATATTATTCCGACGAGTGTTGTGGATGCTTTTGCACAGAATGCGCTACTGCAAGTACTGCTCGTAGCCTGTCTGTTCGGGGTTGCACTGGCAGCAACAGAGAGTAAAGCGAAAGAAAATGTACTGACGCTGATTGAGAACCTGCTCGGAATTGTGTTCCGCATCATCGGTTATATCATGAAACTCGCGCCAATTGGTGCATTTGGAGCCATGGCTTACACGGTAGGTGCCTATGGGGCTTCCACATTATCGTCCTTTGGCCTGCTAATTCTGGCCTGTTACGGCGCAGCGCTGCTGTTTCTTGTCATGCTGGCATTGGCTGCCTGGTGGATTACCGGGCTAAATTTCCTGCAATTTGTGAAATATACCCGTTCTGAAGTGATGCTGGCAATTGGAACCGGATCATCAGAAGTGGTGATGCCACGCATGATGGACAAACTAACCAAGGCGGGTTGTGATCGTGCGGTTGTGGGGCTTGTGGTACCGACGGGGTACTCGTTTAATCTGGATGGCGCTTCAATCTATTTATCGTTGGCCACGGTTTTTGTTGCTCAGGCCGTAGGCATTGAACTGACATTGATGCAGCAAATTACGATTTTGCTGGTGTTGATGTTAAGTTCCAAAGGCATGGCAGGAGTACCTGGCTCCGCATTCCTGGCCCTGTCCGCAACGGCAGTGGCTGTCAATGCTTTTCCGGTAGCAGCGGTTGCTCTGCTGCTTGGTGCAGATCGATTCATGGATACAATGCGTGTATTCACAAACCTGATGGGCAACTGTGTCGCAGCATTTGTGGTTGCAAAATGGGAAGGTCTGCTGGATCAGAAGCGAATGCGTGCCGTACTCTCTGGTGAGATCAGTGCTGCTGAACTGGAAAGGGAAGAACAGGCTGCACTATCTTTATTGAAGTTAAACATGCAGGAAAAACAAGGGAAAGCCGTAGTTTCACCGGAGATGTCGTAAGAGGCGTGTCTCCGCTGTGGTGATTAAGTGAAGTGACAGCAACTTAAAAATAACAATCCATTACAACAGTAAAAAGACAGTAAAATACATTTAAAATGTTCAACCAAGTTCAACCAAATTAGACCGTCTGTTGCCCACTCCGATCGTGGGAAGAACAGACGGTTTCTTGTTGTCCCAATACAGATATCATTGGGTTCACGAACGCAGGTTCCAAAATAAATGTTACAGAGGAAAGATTTATGGGGAATGTGTAGAAGAGGCGAAGAATATACATATTATAGTTTCAACTTGTATATACATGTTTACTTATGTAATATAGATATGAAGTTAACCGAGAACATCACATGAGAGCATTACAATTTATTGGAGGCGTTAACATGAGTTCTAAAAACACCACTCCGTCATCTTGGTGGAAGACATCAACGGTGTATCAGGTATATCCGAAGAGTTTTAATGATACAACGGGATCGGGTACTGGAGATATTCGTGGATTAACCGAGAAGCTTGATTATTTGCAGCATCTGGGTATCGATATTGTGTGGTTGCAGCCGGTATATGTATCCCCGCAGCATGATAATGGATATGACGTAGCGGACTATTACCGAATTAATCCGGATTATGGGACGATGGAGGATTTTGACGAACTGCTGAAAGGTCTGAAGGCTCGTGATATGAAACTGATGATTGATATCGTGGTGAATCACTCCTCGACCGATCATGAGTGGTTCCAGCAATCCCGTTCTTCCAAGGATAATCCGTATCGGGATTATTATATTTGGAAAGATCCTGCCCCGGATGGCGGTGTGCCAAACAACTGGCAATCGAAGTTCGGTGGACCCGCTTGGCAGTATGATGAACAAACGGGACAATATTTCCTGACTTTATTTGATAAAACGCAGGCAGATCTGAATTGGGAGAATGAAGAAGTACGCAAAGCTGTACGGGATATGATCAAGTTCTGGGCGGATAAGGGTGTGGACGGTTTCCGTATGGACGTGATTAACCTGATCTCCAAAGACCAGCGGTTCCCTGATGATGATGGAAGCGTGTCACCGGGTGATGGACGCAAATACTACACGGATGGACCACGTGTGCATGAGTACATCACCGAGATGTACGATGAAGTATTTGGGCCTTACAACATGGTGACGGTAGGCGAGATGTCCTCGACAACACTGGAACATTGTATCCAATATTCGAACCCGGCTTCCCGGGAGTTTTCGATGACGTTTAACTTCCATCACCTGAAAGTGGATTATCCGAATGGTCAGAAGTGGGAACTGATGCCGTATGATTTTGAAGCGATGAAGCAGCTCTTCAGTGAGTGGCAGACAGGCATGCAGGCCGGTGGAGGTTGGAACGCGCTGTTCCTTAATAACCATGATCAGCCGCGGGCGCTATCCCGATTCGCCGATGATGGTGATTATCGTGCCGAGAGTGCGAAGATGCTTGCAACAACGATACACGGAATGCAAGGTACACCTTATGTCTACCAGGGTGAAGAGATCGGAATGCCCAATCCAGTCTGGAATGACGTTAGTGAGTTCCGCGATATTGAATCAACGAACATGTACCGCCTGCTTCAGGAAGAACGAGGTAAATCCGCTGAAGAAGCTTTCAACATTGTAAAAGAGCGTTCCCGGGACAACTCCCGAACACCGATGCAGTGGAATGGAAGTAAGAACGCCGGATTTACTACCGGAACACCTTGGCTGAAGGTGGATGAGCGGTATCCTTCCATTCACGTGGAACAGCAGCTGGCTGATCCAGATTCGATCTACTACCACTACCGCAAATTGATTGCCCTGCGTAAACAGGTTAACGTGCTGATCAACGGTCTGTATGAACGATTGGACGATGCACACCCGGATGTATTCGCGTACGCACGGACCAATGGAAATGAAACCCTGATTGTTGTATCCAACTTCAGTAAACGAGACGTCACGTTCTCGCTTCCGGAAGCGGTCTGGAATGATCACATTGCAGGCAAATCAGCAGAGTTACTCATAGGAAATACGGAGGCAGCCCCTGCGCTGACGCAGGAAATCTCTCTCAGTCCTTATGCATCCTATATGTGGCTTGTGCCACAACAGGACTAATCACATTTTATAAATAGGAAGTGACACTATGGCAATCGATAAAAAACAGGTTGAGGAGATCGTCCGGGCAGTCGGTGGCAAAGAGAATATTGAAGCTGCAACACACTGTGTTACACGACTCCGGTTTGCCTTGTACGATGAGAGTAAAGTGGATACTGAAAGTCTGGATCAGAATGATCTGGTCAAAGGACAGTTCTCTTCCCAAGGACAATTCCAGGTCGTTATTGGGCCTGGTCTGGTGGATAAAGTCTATGATGAGATGATTCAGATTACCGGGGGAGATCGTTCTTCCAAAGATGATGTGAAGGCGGTTGCTGGTAAAAAGCAAAATCCAATTCAGCGAGCGATCAAAACACTCTCGGATATTTTCATTCCGATCTTGCCTGCAATCATTACGGCAGGTCTTTTGCTCGGAATTAACAATATTCTGACAGGTCCAGGCATTTTCTTTGATGGAAAATCACTGGTAGATGTCTATCCAGCCTGGAAGGATCTTGCGTCCATTATTAATACGATCGCAAGTACAGCCTTCACGTTCCTGCCGGCTCTAATTGGTTGGGCAGCTGTAAAAAGGTTCGGCGGCAGTCCGCTGCTCGGGATCGTGCTGGGTCTCATTCTGGTACATCCCGATCTGCTGAGTGCATATGGTTACGCTGATGCTGTGAATAATGGCACGGTGCCAACATGGAATCTGTTCGGTTGGGAGATTGAGAAGATCGGTTATCAAGGGCAGGTTCTGCCAGTACTGGTATCGGCCTATCTGCTTGCGAAGATGGAAATTTTCCTGAATAAAAGGGTACATGATTCGATCAAACTGCTGGTCGTTGCACCAGTTACGTTGCTGATTACCGGATTCCTGGCATTTACGATTATTGGACCGGTTACATTTGCTATTGCAAATGCAATTACATCCGGCTTGATCTATGTATACGATTCATACGCGGCGCTGGGTGGTTTGATCTACGGTGGTCTGTACGCTTTGCTCGTTATCACCGGTATGCATCACACGTTCCTCGCGGTGGATGTTCAGCTCATTGGTAGTCAGGGCGGTACGTTCCTGTGGCCGATGCTGGCATTGTCCAATATCGCACAGGGTTCGGCTGCACTTGCGATGATGCTTGTCCTGCGTGAGAAGAAAATGAGAGGACTTGCGGCAACGTCCTCGGTATCGGCCTTCCTCGGGGTAACTGAGCCGGCGATCTTCGGAGTGAATATCCGTTACCGTTATCCGTTTATCTTTGGTATGGTCGGTTCCGCAATTGGTGGTGTGCTGCTGACGATGAATAATGTTCAGGCAACCTCCATCGGTGTAGGTGGCGTACCGGGATTCCTGTCGATTTTCCCTAACAAATGGGGCGTCTTCTTCATCGGCATGGCGATTGTCCTTGTTGTACCATTTGTACTGACCGTCCTTTTTGGCAGAGCCAAACTGAGAAAAGAAGATCGTAGTGCAAGCAATGAAACCATTAATGAGCCTAAAGCGGCTACATCGCAGTCTGCTTCGGGCGTTACCTCTTCAACTGCTCCAAACCAGCGCACACGTAGTGCAGCTCAAGTAGGGCACGAAGCAGTGAATACACTTGAAATCATGGCGCCATTAACAGGTCAGGCTGTGTCACTGGAGCAAGTACCTGATCCGGCTTTTGCCGAGAAACAGATGGGTGAAGGTGTAGCGATTGAACCTTCCGGCAACCTGGTTGTTGCCCCGTTTGATGCTCAGGTAGCTCATGTGATCAAAAGTAAACATGCGGTGATTCTTGAACACGCAAGTGGATTACAAGTTCTGATCCATGTCGGTATTAATACGGTATCCCTCAAAGGTGAAGGCTTCAACATGTATGTGGAAGCTGGCGAGCATGTAAAGGCTGGACAAAAACTGTTGGAGTTTGATCGTAAGGTAATTGAAGATGCGGGATACCCGCTGATTACACCGATTATCATTCCAGATGGTCAGGATATGGTTGAACGGGTGGAAGTCACCACAGGTGATGTTACATCTAATCAAAATGGTGTGTTGAAGGTTCATCTGAAAGGTTAATTGAATACAACAACAAGAAGGGGCTGCATGATGCGCAGCTCCTTTTTGTTGTATGATCGTTATTTTCATGATGATCATGGTAAACTGTATATAAATTGGAAGAATCACATTTTTAAAATAATGGTGGTTGGAAAGGTTCTTCTGACAAAGCAAGCTTCAGGCATGTTCGAGTCGTGGCGTTCATATGGTGGAGAAAGAGATCCTAGTCAATCGATGAGGAGGAGAGCCATGACACGTATTGCGGTGATGGTCATTCATGGGCTGGGTATGCGGAAGGATGGGTACGCGGACAGGCTGATTGCTTGTTTGCATAAGGAATTGGACAAGGTGATGGTCTTGCCTGGAGCCTCCAAACAGATGCTGGATATCGAACCTGTATATTGGGCGGATGTATTTGAGGAGCGGGAAGAGGCGCTCTTTCAACAGCTCGTCAGCTCTCCGGGATTGAACTTTCAGGGGTTGCGCCGATTTGTCATCCATTACCTGGCTGATGCGGTTGCTTATCAACCGGTGGAAAATCAAGGCCATAACTATGATGCCGTACATCGAACGTTGAATCAGGCGATGCATACCCTTGCACAGCGTAATGGATTGGAAGCTCCACTCTGTGTGGTTGCTCATAGTTTGGGTGCCGTAATCGCCAGTAACTTCTTCTACGATCTGCAATATCCGTCCAGTCGTGTTCCTGAAGTTGTGGATGTGAACTCGGCTTTGGAGCGGGGTGACACCCTGACCAATTTTTACTCGTTTGGTACAACCCTGCCCTTATGGAGTTTGCGTTATCATGACTTTAGTTGCCCAATTCAGGTGCCCTCTTCCCATGTGAATCAGTATTATGCCGGGCTGGAAGGGGAGTGGGTGAACTTCTACGATCGGGATGATATTCTGGGTTATCCGTTACGCCCCATTGATCCTGCTTATGAGAAAGCGGTCAAAGAAGACATTGAAGTGAACTCTGGCGGCGTGGCTATGAGTTGGAATCCGCTAAGTCATGGGGGGTATTTTTCCAATCGAAGCATGAATCGGAGAATTGCTCAGGGGCTTGCTCGAACCTGGACCTGGATAAATCGATCATAATATCAGAGGTAGTTCAAAAAGTCCGCTTTTGATTACGAAGGATGCCTAATGGCATCATCAGCATCGAATATGGAATTCAGCCGAAATGTCCGTTGCTCACGTAGCTCTATCTACGCTCCGCTACTCCATTTCTAGCTTCATCCCATCTTCTTGGTACTGAAAACCGGTCTTTTTGAACACATATTGTAAGTTTTATAATTAGGAGGGACTATGTATGGAATGCAGGACAGGCTGTGCCGCATGTTGTATCGCGATTTCCATATCATCACCGATACCGGGCATGGCCCATGGCAAGCCGGCAGGTGTACGTTGTGTGCAGCTTACGGATGATAATCGCTGCGGAATTTTTGGTCAAAAAGATCGTCCTGCGGTATGCAGCGGATTGCAAGCTGAGGAAGAGATGTGTGGTAGCACCGATCAGGAAGCATTTGATATTCTAACCTGGTTGGAGCAAGAAACTGCACCGAAGGTAATATGAGTAGGTTGTTTTAATGAATTGGGATAATTATACTTAATATGGAAGAAGGTTGATCAGAGAGAGGAGACGCGAATACAATGGGGCTTGTTAAACGTTTTGTATTGGTAGTTGTGAATATGATCGGAGAGTTATGGATGGGATTTTACCGACGTAACTCGGATTATTATGACCATCAGACTTCGGAGTCCAAAAGTAAGATTGGCTATTATGCATTTATTATTGGGGCAACAGTGGTTACGGTGGGCATTGTAGGCTGGATGTACAACCGAATTTATTCATAAGTAGTCATTATGCTTAAAATTGAATGAGGCCAAATGTTGAAGATGAGTGTGTACAAATAAAAGAGAGTATCCGCAGGATGTGACATCAAATGGATACTCTCTTTGGCATGGGATCAGGTAGGAATATGATCATTGAGGATAGGGCTTAGCTTTCTTTTCTTTCAACATATGTACAAGAATCATCTTCAGTACGGAAGAGACGATGAAGAAAATAAATAGAATCCGAAACAATTGATACCCGGATACAACCGAAAGATCGGCATTCACTTCATGTGCCATGATACTCATCTGATCCATCCCGCCAGGGGCCATACTGAGTAGTGAGGTTGCCGCAGAGAGGGAGAACACATTCATTAACAGATAACTCAATCCAAGCGCACCAACAATGAGCAGTACACTACTCATCACCGCTAGCGTGACTGTCTGTGTCTTGCGTTGCAACTGTTCCGGCTTGAGCATCAGTCCAACGTGACTGCCAATCATCAATTGCGATACGTTTAAGAGGGAGGTTGGCAGACTGGGTGTGTGCAGCGCTGTGCTTAATTGAACGACACACATAACAATCATGGGACCCAACATAAAGGCCGTCGGAAATCGGAGTTTGCGTGCAACCCATGCACCCGCTACACAGAGCGGAGCATAGAGAAGAATCTCAGGGAAAAGGGTACCCCATGTTGCTACGTCAATGAAAGGCTGATCTGTTCCACCACCTACAGTACCTCCAATCCAAGGACTAAATAGCAGGAACGGAACACAGAAGACAATCATGATCAGCCGAGTCACCTGCAAAAAAGTAACCAGCGTCAGATTGATGGATTTCATCTCTTCTGCAAGGGACACCATCTGGGACAGCCCTCCTGGAATACTGCCAACCAGCAGGGAGGGAAAATCAAAATCGGTTACCTTTGAAGCGATGTAGGCTGTAATTACACACAATGCAATTAACAGCAAGGTCATCAGCAGCATCATGGGAAGTTGTTGCAGGATGCCTTGCAGTGCCTCTTCTGTTAAGGTGAGACCAATTGAATAACCAACAATGAGAATGCCATAGTCCCGTATGGAGGCAGGCCACATGAGCGGCCATTTGGCAACTTGGGAACCAAGCAGCATGAATACCATTGGCCCGAGCAACCACGGGATCGGTGTACGAATGACTGTGAACAGCAATCCGCCAAGAACAGAGACACCCAGACTAAGAAAAAACCGAAAGACAACGTTGGAACCGAGCTTATGCATCAGTTCCATCCGTTTAGCCTACCGGTTGAATGAGGTGGTATGAGATTCAGGTATACATTCAGGTGTAATGAAAGATTCATGTTCATGTGTGATCACTCCTGATGATGAGATACGTTGCGTTATCTGCGGAACAACCAGGCTACTTCTGTTCAACTCATTAAGATCCTGCGATAGCCGTAGCGGAAGGTTTAGGTTCTCTGAACATTACAAAGTACATCAGTGATGAAATAACGTATAGACAGCCTGTGATGCTGAATGTGATTGCATAACCCCAATACGTTCCGTACGTGGTGACCAGATAGGATTGGACAGGTCCCATGGTAGCCCAACCGATCATGAACGAGGTCTGCATCAGTGAATTGGCAATGCCGCGGCGTTTGTCAGAGATCCGATCCACCAGTATGGCTGAATGAATGGGATTGGCTGCGTTCATCAATGCTTGTCTGAACAAGAAACTGAGCGAAGCGATGAACAACAGATTGGTGAAGCCTGTTAATAGAAGGAAGGGCAACGACATGACCTGGAAAATGACAACGGCTCTTACGCTTCCGACCTTTGCCGCGAGGGTAGGACCAATCAGCATGGATACAATCGTCATAATCTGACCAAGTGCAATTAGTAAGCTCATTCCGCTCAGAGAAACCGAGAACCGATTGGTGAAATACAGATTCAGATACGGTACAACCAGTCCGGAACCTAATCCAATTAACAACTGAGTCACTATAAACTGACCAATCAGTCGGGAATCTTTTTTCTTCGTGATCGAATCGTCCGTGCTTGACGTATTCGTTGAACTTTCTTTTAGATCCGAATCGGGTTGAAGAACGGGTTGCCCCGGAATTGTTGTCTGCGGAGCGGCCTTGCCTTCGGTTACAAATAACAGTGGAATAAATGCAGCCAGTGTTGCTGCACCGCCGACAAACAAAACGGTTTGCAATCCGGTCACTTTGGCGAGTCCTGCCGTATGTAACAAATCTGCGAATACACCGCCGCCCAGGCTACCAAGCACCTGGGAAGCGAGCACAAGGGATGAATAATAACTGAACATTTTCAGCCGCTGGCTTTTCTTGACGTTTTCCGCCAGATAAGGAATGGCCAGTACTTGGAATACCCCAGCGAAAAGGCCAGAAAATACCGCGAACCAAATCAGTCCTGTAGCCGAATAATCGAAGGAGCGTCCGATCAGAAAGATTCCGCTGAATAACGCCCCGGTAATGAGTAATCGCTTGCGGCTGAACAGATCACCGCATAGACCGATAGGAACAAACATAATGGCTGTTGCGAGTGATTGAATACTTACAATCTGGCCGTTCATTGTATCATTATAGCCCAGCCCCTGAATGTACAGATTGTACAAGACAGAGAACATGCCATTTCCGATCTGATACAGAATGCTAGCCAGGAAAAACAGTTGAATATTGCGGGACCAGCCGCGAATTTCATCATGAATATGTTGTAAAACTCTCAAGTGGTTCCCCCCAGTCTGCCTGTGCAGTGATTCCAGTTTAACAGGAAAGGGGAATTTGCGGAAGAATTGACCACTGTTTATTTTGGTTCAGGGGCATCAATCACACGAGCAATGACGAATCCATCGTAACCTTTGCTACCAACCGTTTGCAATGCTGTAGCTTCAAGCCGAGGGTGATCCGCGATCAACTGCAGGAATGATCGAACGCCTTGAACTCTAGGGTCTGTGCTGTCTGTGCGGATCACTTCACCGTCCCTGACGATATTATCACCAATTATAAGACTCCCCGGCCGAGTCAGTCGCAGGGCCCATCTCAGATAATCGGGATTACTCGGTTTGTCAGCATCGATGAAGATCATATCAAATGGTTCCCTGTATTCTTCCTGAACATCGGGAAGGGTGGTTAGGGCAGGACCAACTCTCAGGTCAACCTTGTGCATCAGTCCTGCTCGTGTGAGATTGGCTCGGGCCAAGTCTGCATGATGTGATTCCGATTCCAGTGAGACGATGCGTCCGTGTTCAGGCAGTGCTCTTGCCATCCAGATGGTACTGTACCCACCCAATGTGCCGATTTCAAGTACACGGGATGCACCTTGGATTTGCAGCAGGAGCTGAAGTAACTTTCCTTGATTTGGTGTTACGTCATGAGCAGGGAGTCCAGCTTCGGCATTGCTTTGCAGTGTATGTTCCAGCAGGGAATCTGATGGAATCAGCAGATCATTCATGTAATCGTCGACTTGAGTCCAGGTATGCTGTAGGTTGGTCGTATTTATATTTTTCATCTTCACATGTTCCTTTCCTTGTTTCATGTATTGGATTTCATATTTCAACTATAGATGGAGTAGATATATAAATAAAATATATATTATGTATGTTAATATAAATTTAGATTATGTAATTGACGTGGAAGAGGTGTAAACATGAATCTGCATGGATTACGATTATTTCATGCCATCGTGAGATATGGCGGGGTCACTCGTGCCGCAGAGGAACTGAATATTAGTCAGCCTGCGGTATCTTCTCAGGTGAAGAAGTTTGAACGTGAATTAGGAATCCAGCTTTTTGTTTCGGAGGGAAGAAGACTGGTGCTTACGGATGCGGGGTTACAGTTAACAGGATATGCGGAACGTCTGTTCATGCTGGAGCAGGATGTCGAGAATTTTGTGCAGGATTTTCGGGAGGGCAAGAAAGGACTAATCCGTCTTACGGCAACCTACTTGCCTTCGAATTTTCTGTTGCCTGGCTGGATTGCGCGGTTTAAGCAAATGCACGAGGATGTGGAGATTGTTGTGAGCACAACCAACACCCGGATGGCTTTTGACCAGTTGCTTCGTTATGAGGCAGAGATTGCAGTGTATGGTGGAAGTGGCATTACACATGCAGGTGTGCAATGGGATGAATTGTTTGACGATGAGATGTGGTTTGTTGTGCACCCTGACCATCCGTATGCGGGAAAAGAAATCGAGCTGCATGAGATGATGGCAGAGCCGTTCATCATGCGCGAAGAAGGCAGTGCCACACGTGAGCGACTCGTTTCCCTTTGCACTACAAATAACCTGGCCGCTCCCCGCATTGCGCTTCAGTTCAACGGGCTGAACGAAACGATCAGTGCGGTGAAGGCAGGTTATGGGGCCAACTTTATATCTTCTTTGGTTGTGAACGAAGATGTGCAGCAAGGCAGGCTGGCACGTGTGTTTGTTCGAGGTGTACAGCTGAGAAATACGGTTGCCGTATGTACACGAGCCGGGGAGGTATTATCGCCTGCTGCACAGCATCTGGTCAAGCTTATCCGCCAAGAAGCTGCTTTGATGAAATAAATAGCGTGGTTGTACTTAAAACAACTTAAAATACGTGTTCAAAAAGACCAGTTTTCAGTACCCTAAAGCGGATTTTTGAACATCCTCTTGAAAATGAATAGGTTCTTTTTAACTATTAACTTTCGCTTTGTTGTGAAGTTCCCCATGCATGTAATCGGGCGTATAGGGTTACGCCGCCAATGATCAGGACAGGAATCCAGACTGCAATCAAGGGCACACGGTGGAATAACAATGCGGCTGCAATGACGCCGATCAAATAGATGACAACAGCACCTGCACGAAGGTAGGAGTCTGTGGACAAGGCTTTGGCTAACGATCGGATATTGGCATGTCGCAGCTTTTTGAGGATGCTTACGGTATCTTCAACCACAGCGGCCAAATTATTGGTGAGTACGGTTGTTGAGATGCCAGCAATTCCAATGCGGCGTGCCGCAGTTGTTTGCATCCCCATTGCAACGGCTAGGATGACAATTAACAGATAAGACAGTTGTTCTGAAAATGGACTAATCATAGCGATCGCGAACAGCAGGAGCAATATGCTTTCAACAGTAAATACAGCTGTGACCTTGGAAGACCAGCCATTTTTGGTCTGCACATGTCCGACCATATGTGCTGCAATGGCATTGCCAGCAATAAAACCAATGAGAGCAAGCAATGACCGCAGCACAACAAATTCCTGAGCACGGGCAATGGCAATACCGAGCAGTACAATATTTCCCGTCATATTGGCTGTGAGCACATGCCCCAGTCCCAGATATCCGATCAGATCTACCATTCCGGCAGACATGCAGAGAAGCAGCATGGCGTATTTTTGGAGGGTACTTTGATTCATCCTATCCGTCCTTTCAAAAAAAACGTAGCCCCTCTAGTATACAGCCATAACCCATGCTTCTTCAAAATGAATTCATAGCGCAAGACTTAAGGTGCAGCGAGCCAATCAAACATATTGTTCACTGCTGACTCATGTATTTTCTCGTGAAAATGATGATCCTGCCCGCCATAAGCGTGAAATGTGACGTCTGCACCTCGGCGCTTAAGCCAGTGATACATTCGGGTTCCGTGACTGTAATTCACCTGTGTATCTGATGTACCATGCATGATTAACACGGGACAAGATAGTTTGTTTGCTTTTGACAAGGGAGAACGGGCGAGATAAGCTTCCGGAACTGCGCGTGGGGAGCCACCCAGCACACGTTTCAATGTGCGCCTCAGGTCGGTTCGCTCATGGTAAGTGCGTTCCACATCGGCGACACCGCTCCAAAGAACTAACTTATGTACTTTGTCCGGTCCCTCATTATAGGTAGTTGCGGTATGTACAGCATTAATGGCTCCACGGGAGAACCCCATTAACGATATCCGAGTCGGGTCGACAAAAGGTAAACGCTGGATCAACCGATAAGCGGCATGCACATCTTCGGCATCTCTTCCGCCATACTCGTCACGACCCTCACCGCCTTCGTTGCCACGATAGGATGGGGCGAACACGATATAACCTTTATGTACAAATTGCTCAAGCCAAACAGTATTTACCCCGCCATAGCTGCCAAGTCCGCCGCGACAATAGATCAGCACAGGCCACTGTTCCTGTGTGTGAGCGATATCATGCATTTTTGCAGCAGGGTAATGGCTGGCGAGTGGTTGCAAATGTAGAGATGTATGTATGGAAGCGAATTCCGGAAAGGCAGAGGAGACAGAGCTGGGATGAGAAGTTTCATATGTTGTGATATCAGTTAATGAACAACCTTGTGGCAGGTATAAATAAGCTTTAACTCGAAGTGTATCGGATGAATATGTCACTTGATAGAGCAGTAAAATCCACCTCTTTTATTAATAATTGCGGGCCAAATAACAGGCATGCTTCTATAGGATGCGCGTAAAATAAGTTCCCATACCTTCCAGGCTGAATCGCCAGCCCGAATGTAAGAAATTCGTTTATTGGCTCCATATGATTTATAATGGTTCAGGAGGCATATGCATTGACCGCTGTCCTCATTTTTATAAAACTAATTTTAGTGTGCAGAAAGAAAGGGAGAAAGCTATGATGAACGCTCCACATCCAATTGATCAATTCAAGAAATTCAAATATGAAATTACCAGATTTATGATGATCTATAAATTTGCTCTGGATCAAATGGAGACCAAGATTGAAGTCCTGAAGGAAGAATTCCAGTCTTTGCATGATTACAGTCCAATTGAGCATACAAAGTCCAGACTGAAATCACCTGAGAGCATTATGAACAAGATGTTCCGCAAAAATCATGAGTTAACATTTGAGAGCATCAAGCAAAATATCAAGGATATCGCCGGGGTACGGATTACATGTTCCTTTATCTCGGATATCTATCGCATTAAGGATATGCTGTGCAACCAGAGTGATCTGCGTGTACTGGAGGTCAAAGACTACATCGAGAATCCAAAGCCAAACGGCTACCAAAGCCTTCACCTTCTGGTGGAAGTGCCTGTGTACATGTCCAATGGTGAAGAACGAGCATGTGTGGAGATCCAGATCCGTACAATCGCGATGGATTTCTGGGCGAGTCTGGAGCATAAGATTTTTTATAAATACAATAAGGATGTTCCCGAGCATTTGACGAGAGAGTTAAAGAGTGCGGCAGATTCGGCAAATGCACTGGATCAACAGATGGAACGACTTCACCGTGAAATTCAGGAGATCAAGGACGCCGAGAACGAGCGGGATGAAGAAGAACTGCGCCGTATTATTATTAACAATCAACAGTTCACACTGCCGTCCAACCTGCTCAAGCTGCTGGGTAGCGGGGAGTAGTATTTGATGAAAAGTACAACAGCTTCATTGAACACAAACTCCACATCTCGTGTACGGATGGCTTTAATTCTGGGGACACTGTCGGCCTTTGGGCCGTTGTCCCTGGATATGTATTTACCCGCATTGCCCACGCTGGCTGATGAGTTTGGTTCATCTACATCGTATGCCCAACTCAGTCTGACGGCGTGTATGATTGGACTTGCGGTTGGACAGTTGCTTGCCGGACCTCTAAGTGATGTACGTGGTCGGCGAACACCGCTCATTGCAGGGCTTGTGCTCTATACTATCGCCTCCATACTTTGCCTGGTCAGCCCTACGATGGGCTCTTTTGTTGTGCTGCGATTCATTCAGGGTGTAGCTGGAGCGGCAGGGATTGTCATCTCGCGCGCGATCGTCAGAGACGTATATTCGGGCCCGGAACTGACACGGTTCTTCTCTCTGTTAATGCTGATTAACGGCGTAGCCCCGATTGCTGCACCAATCATTGGTGGACAATTGTTGACGTATACGTCGTGGCGCGGCGTATTTATTTTGCTTAGCCTCATCGGAATACTGACGCTGTTGGCTGTCATTTTCGGTCTTGGAGAGACATTACCTTCCAATCGCAGATCAAGCGGGGGATTGAAGCAGACATTAATTACGTTTCGCCAAATCGCAGGGGATCGTCAGTTTATGGGTTATGCGTTGACCCAGGGTTTTGTAGCTGCTGGCATGTTTGCCTACATATCCGGTTCACCTTTTGTGCTTCAGAAATTATACGGGGTATCTCCGCAAATGTTCAGTGTTTGCTTTGCCATAAACGGACTTGGCATTATTCTGGCCAGTCAGGTTGCTGGAAGACTTGCAGGTAAGGTATCTGAAACCCGGCTGTTAATCGCGGGCCTGCTAACCGCGGCGCTCGGAGGAACTTCACTGCTCATCGCCATTCTGGCTGGAGGTAATCTAATCTCTGTACTGATTCCGTTATTTCTGGTGGTATCCAGTGTTGGGTTGGTCAATACCGCGTCCTTTGCCTTGGCGATGGCCAATCAGGAGAAGTCGGCAGGCAGTGCGTCTGCGCTTATTGGTGTGATGACGTTCCTGTTCGGTGGTATTGTCGCTCCCCTCGTAGGTCTCGGGGGAGAAGGCACAGCTGTGCCAATGGGAATCGTTATCGGGTGTGCTGATCTCGGTGCCTTGGTGATTTACTTCCTAATGGTCAGTAGAGGCAGGAAGCGCCAGAACGAACAAGTGTTGAGTTAAATGTACTGATTCTGCACACCTTGCATTTGTGGAGTCTTAATAATGTAAAAGTACATCTGGATAAAAGAACGAACAAGAGCCTCACTTGGAAGGAATCATGCTTCCAAGTGGGGCTCTTGCTGTAGGTAAGGACGGGTTTAGCAGAGTGCAAACAAAATCTGTGTATTGGACAGTATACTTGGCGTGAGGAATGGATAAAAGTACCCCACCACAAAACCAAACAGATTAATCGCAGGCCACATCAGGTAGACATCATTGTATGTGAAGACAAGGGACCATCGGTTGTAGCAAAAGTAGGGCAGCGCACGTTCTTCGTTATCTCGTGGTGCCGCTGTACCAGTCTGTGCAAATTGCACAGCTTGAGTGAGGTTTTGCGGCTGTTGCTGGAGGAAGAGCGGAAGCAGACCCGGGCTGCTTTTGATCAGGTTATATAGAAAAAGCATTTCTGCCGGAGGCTGACCTACCGGACGAGGATAGGCACTAAGCAGGGTGGGCAGATTGCCTTGAGTCAGCTGCGCAGGTACGCCCGGTGCTGTACCCGGGATTGTACCTGGAATGCCTCCGGGGATATATGGACCGGGTCCTCCGCCTGGAATGTATGGAGGATAGGAGCCTTGACCGCCAGGTATACCAGGAAACGTCGGACCACCCGGTGTGCCGCCACCCCCACCTCCTGGGAACAGTGGAGGCAATTGAAATGAACGGTCTTCTCCATAACCTAGATAAGGGTTATATTCGTAATACATGTACAGAACATCCTTCCTGTCGTCGTATTCTGCATTCAGCATATGGCGGCATCCGCCTATATGTGAGTGCCGCCAAGAAGATTGTATATGATCGCCTCGCCACATAATCGAATTGACAACTGAACTGATAACAATTATCATTGTCAATGGAATCGGACAAATGTACATACGGATATTATATGTATCAATAATAGTTTCAATATTTTTGAACGTTGATATCTGTCCCAATACAGCCAATAAGGTTTCCATATTGAAAGGGGATAATAAATTGTTTAAGAGAAATAAAAAGATGATCCTACTTCTGATTACGGTAATGGTCATGTCCATCTGGGTGGCCGCGTGTGGAGCGAAGCCTGCAGAGAACGGAGCAGCAGGAGAGAACGATACAACAACGGAGACAGAGACACAAACAGAAGTCCCGACAGAGCGCACACTAACAGATGCTATGGGACATGAAGTAACCATCCCGGCTAATCCTGAGCGTGTCATCGCGTCTTATCTGGAAGACCATCTCGTTACACTCGGTGTTAAGCCAGCAGCACAGTGGTCCATCAACAACGGCAGTGGTTTGCAGGATTATCTGCAAAACGATCTGAATGGCATACCTGGTATTGCAAGTGACCTACCTTTTGAAGCCATGGCCAGTTTCTCACCAGACCTGATTATTATGGGTTCTGAAAGTACAGTTGAAGGGGAGAAATACGAACAATACAATAAAATTGCCCCTACGTATGTACTCGGAGATGAGGTCAACAAGGATTGGCGTCAGGCTCTGCTCAAGATCGGCGAGCTTCTGAACAAATCGGATGTAGCGCAGAAGGCGCTTGACGATTATGATGCCAAAGCAAAGGATGTCAAAGAAAAAGTAACTGCTGTTACTGGAGGAACAAAATCGGCCGCAGCGTTGTGGTTGTTCAATAACAAGTTTTATGTTGTAAGCAACAATGTTTCCAGTGGTGAAGTGATGTACAACGAACTTGGACTTGCAGAGCCTAATGTTGTGAAGGAAGCATCCGCAAAGGCAACGGGTAACTGGTCTGAGATTTCATTGGAGAAGATCGCGGAAATGGACGCAGACTATCTTTTCCTGGTGAACAGTGACAAGGGAGCAGGCTCAGAAGCGCTGAAAGATGCCGTATGGCAGAGCATCCCTGCTGTAAAGACAGGTAATGTGTTTGAATTTGAAAGCACAAGCAGCTGGTTGTACAGTGGCGTTCAAGCAAATACGCAAATTCTGCAAGATATTCAAAGCAGTATTGTGAAGTAACAACCAAACATATGCGAAACAGTCATTTGAACGCTTTGATGCCATGAGCATCAAGGCGTTTTTTGTTTTTTGAACAGATATGGATATATAATAACGAGGAAGTAACGTAAGTGAACCACGATTAACGTAACATGAGCATGGAAGGGGATATTTACATATGTATACATTGGATCCACGTGAAATAACGGGAAGAGACAATTATAAACTGATGAGTGGTTCGGTGGTACCACGTCCAATCGCTTTTGTGACGACACTTTCAGATGAGAATGGTGTAATTAATGCAGCGCCTTTTAGTTTCTTTAATGTGGTTAGTTCGGACCCACCGCTGTTATCCATATCCATTGCACGTAAAGACGGTACCATGAAAGATACTGCACGTAATGTGCTTGCTCATCAAGAACTGGTCGTGCATATCTGTGATGAAGCAATCATAACAGAAGTGAATGAGACAGCAGCCATACTGGAACCCCACGAAAGTGAGCTAGAGCGGACAAAACTTACTACAGTGCCAAGTACCAAGGTTGCTGTGCCAGGAATTCAGGAAGCACTCATTCGGATGGAGTGTGAGCTGTATCAGCACATTCCCATCACGAATGATGAGGGCAAACCCACGAGCGACTTGCTGCTGGTACGTATTGTACAGTATCATTTCAGCGAACAAGTCTACAATCCGGACAAGGGCTATATCCTGATGGATCATTTGAAACCAGTCAGCCGACTGGCGGGTAATGATTATGCCAAGCTTGGGGAGAGATTCACGGTGATTCGACCTGAATAGTTCTGACAGATCGAATATGTAATAAGGAATGGGTTTAATCCGGTAGCAAAGGCGGACAGCACGTGCGAAACTCGCATATGTTGTCCGCCTTTGCTTGTTAATATGAACATAAACAGGACAGGTAGTGAATAGACTTGTACTATATCCTGCACACATGTCATATGAACCTATTTTATATATAGGTTGTTTAAAAAGCCTACTTTTGAACACGTACGATATAGGAGGTTAAGCCGATGAACCAGCTTGAGGCAACAACTGGGGCAAGTATTATGGGAATAGGAACGGCGTGGCCTGCCCACCGTATTGAGCAAAAGGATGTGTCCGCCCGTCTCGCACAGGCGCTGGAACATGAGCCGGATGCAAGAAGATGGGCGAAGCGAATCTTTAATCAGTGCGGTGTGGAGACTCGTTATACATGTGAACCGAATCTGCTTGAGCCTGTGGAGGCTTGCCGATATTTACCCTTTACTTCTGTGGAGGAAGTCCCGACTACAGCCGAGCGTATGGCAAAATACAAAGCTGCTGCTGTTCCACTTGGTCTGGAAGCGGCCGGACAGGCCCTTCAGGATGCAGACATATCCTCCTCGGAACTTACACATCTCATTACGGTGAGTTGCACGGGGCAATTCCTGCCCGGACTTGATGTTCGGCTGATCCAGCAGCTTGAACTTTCACCGCAGATCAACCGGATTCCACTGGTGTTTCAAGGATGTGCAGCCGGTCTAAAGGCGATCCAACTGGCGAATTCTATTGTAACGACAGATCAGAAGGCTACAGTTCTCATCGTGTGTGTGGAACTATGCACACTTCACTTTCAGCCATCTGCCAAACGGGACGACCTGTATGCCGCATCGTTTTTCGGAGACGGTGCCTCTGCCTGTGTTATTGGTGCGTCCGGAACAGACCGCAATGAATGTTTTCGATTAGGTCGTGGGCAATCAACGCTGCTCCCGGATTGTGCAGAAGAAATGATCTGGGAAGTGGGCAATACAGGTTTTGATCTCTACCTGTCACCACAGATTCCGAAGCTGCTTGGTTTGCATCTCGGTCCAGAGGTAGAGCGGTTGCTGGAGGGTAGCAGTTTACCGGAAATATGGGCGATCCATCCGGGAGGCAGAGGCATCGTGGATGCCGTTCAGAAGCTATATCAGTTGACAGATGAGCAGGTCTCCTACAGCAGAAACATCCTGCGGGATTATGGCAACCTGTCGTCCGTGACGATTTTTTTTGTTCTTCAAGCCATCCGCGAGGATTACAGACAGAAGGAAGAGCATTCCAGTGGGATAGCGCTGGCCTTTGGCCCGGGATTAACAGCAGAGTTACTTCCTTTTACATACATCCCTGCCCCCATAGCGAACAGAACACCTGTGAATCATGGTATCCAATAGTTCGCGAACCCGAGTGAAGGAGACATACACCGCAAGTGTATGAATGTGCTTATGATCTTACCGATGAACATAATCGAATGACTAATCTGATCGCAGAGGAGCTTAGGTATGGGTTATCGCAGACTTGCTGCCTTCATCAGCCGATATCCGCGGTTCATTATTCTCTGCTGGGTATTTATCATCGGGATGTCAGCGGTCTGGGCATATAAGTTACCTGATATTGTTCAAGATCACGGATTAAAACGGGTTCACGGCGATGCTCAAGCAGTTGAAGCTGTTCTGGAGGACGAATTCGGTTCTCCTGCTGATCCGGTTATTCTGGTTTTTGAGAAAAAGGAAAATACCTCGCCTTTACAGTTCCGGCAGTGGATCAAGGATCGTTTGACACAGGTTCAAGTGTTGCCTGAGGTAACATCTATCACGTCCCCTTTGGATGCTGGAGAAAGGGTGACGTTTCAAGACCATAGGGCATATGCCCTTGTGAAAATGGATGTGCCCCCGCATCAGATGGGTCCCCCACTGGAGCAGTTGCGCGCCGTGCTGGCAACAGACGGTCCAGGTACGGTGCAATTGACGGGAAAGGTAGTCGTCCAGCAGGATGTCAATCATCTGAGCTTTCGTGATCTGGAACGGGCAGAGATGGTGGGACTGCCGATTGCCCTGATCGTTTTGTGTTTTGCATTCAGGGGGCTATATGCCGCGTTGATTGCTGTCATGATGGGGATCAGTGCTGTGATTACCGCTATGGGAGTCACGTCACTCCTTGGTTATCATCTGGAATTGTCCAACTTTATCATTAATGTGATTCCCATGGTGGGCATGGCACTGAGCACAGACTTTGCCCTGATCATCCTGAGCAGGTACAGGGAAGAACTTCAGCGGGTGTATGAAGATGAAGGCAAAGCTAACGTTACGGGCAGCAGCCTGGATATGCAGAGCGAGGTTTTGCGGAGCGAGATTCTTCAGCGAACATTACGTACAGCAGGCAGAGCGGTGTTGTTCTCGGCAGCTTGCGTGCTCCTTGGGCTGCTGGGTCTGCTCTGGATCAGACTGCCGATGTTTCTGAGTGTCTCCTTGGGGGCTATTATTGTTCTGCTCCTATCGCTACTGTTAAATGTTACGCTGCTGCCAGCTCTGCTGTCACTGTCTGCGGATCGGGTCTTCAGGCGAAAGTTAGTCCATTTGTTACCCAGAAGCTCGGTCTGGCATAGATGGTCAGCAATGGTCATGAAACGACCAGTCAGTATGGCCATTGGAGGTACCGTTGTGCTGCTTCTGTGCGTCTATCCAGTGACCCGGTTGGAACTGTCTGTCCCGGATGCTTCTTCACTGCCAGAGAGAATGGAGTCCCGCCAGGCAGCAGAGCAGTTGCAATATGATCTGGGGCAAAAGGACACCTCCGCTATCGAGATTCTGATTGGCGGACAGCAGGAACGGTTGACTGCCTCACACTGGCAGATGGCCCACAACAAAGCCCGTCAACTACTGCAGGACTCAGACGTATTGAGCATTGTTTCACCATGGGGCCTATTACAGCCGAATCAAACTGGGTCGCAAAGTCTTTTTCGGATCCCACCTTCGTCGCTCATTCCTTTCATAGAAGGCAAACAGTCAACCAGGACGGCATGGCTGCGTTCAACGGTCTCTGATCATTCCATACGATTGATAGCCACCGTGCACGGGGGGCCTGGTTCGGAACAGGTTGCAGACTGGCTTGAACGAATGAGGAATAGCGATCATGCACCAGGTTCCAACAACGTAAAACTACGTTATGGTGGGGAAGCTGCCAAGCAGTATGAAATAATGCAGGAAGTCACAAGTCAACTGCCCAAAGTGCTGGTATTTGTAGTGGTCACCAATTATCTTGTGTTACTGGCGGCATTCCGATCGATGCTCATTCCAATCAAGGCAATTGTGATGAATCTGCTCAGCTTAGCCGCTTCATTTGGCATATTGGTGTGGGTGTTCAATGAAGGACATCTGGGTATGGAGTCGTCAGCCATTGCCATTATGATTCCTGTATTCATTGCAGGATTGGTGTTTGGCATATCCATGGATTATGGTGTGTTTATGCTGAGCCGTATTCAGGAAGTGTATAGACGAACCGGAGACAGTGATGTGGCTGTCCAACAGGGATTGGCTTCTACAGGCCGTTTGGTTACCTCCGCAGCGGCAATTCTGCTTGCGGTGACCGTGCCGTTTGCTTTTGCTGAAGTCGCAGGTGTGAGGCAGTTAGGGATCGGAATCACGGCAGCGGTGTTGATTGATGTTACGTTGATTCGTCTAATACTGGTACCTGCGCTGATGAAATTAATGGGCAGGTGGAACTGGTGGCTGCCAGGTCAGATAAAATGAAGGGTATTTCCGTAACCTGTCTTCAGGTTGGAGATATCCTTTTTGGCTAGAAATCGTGTGATTCCATTCAAAACAGGCAAACATGTTCAATTCATGGCTGACCTAGATGTTCTATAATGGATGGGATTAATTCCATATGATAGTATTCCATCTACGTTAACCTATGAAAAACAGGAGGGACACAGGCCCATGTCGGATATTGAAGCCTATCTACAACAACAAACGAATCTCCGTGGTCGTTCCGCGTATCATGCAGATCAACCTCTGGAATTATGGCGCAGTCAGTTACGTACCCACGTGAAAGAGCGGCTGGGCGGTTTTCCAACAATGGGTGCAGCACTGAATCCTGTCTTGCTGGAGCGGATTACTTGTGACGGATATATTCGGGAGCGGATTGAAATCACAACCTATGCAGGACTTCGCATGCCTGTGTATGTATTAATTCCAGGTGAGGGTAACGTTACCGATACTAAGAGACCTGCTATCATTGCTTGTCATGGACATGGCTACGGTAGCCGAGAGATAACGGGTATGGAACCGGATGGGTCACCGCGGACAGGAGAGCCCGGATTGCACAAGGACTTTGCAGTAGCTCTTGTGAAGCGTGGATATGTGGTTGCGGCTCCAGAGCTGCTCGGGTTTGGTGATCGAAGACTAGAAGAAGACCGCGATGCGCCACCGGGGGTAAGTTCCTGTACAAAGATTGCCGCGCATCTGCTCATGGTGGGGAAAACGCTCGCCGGGCATCGGGTATATGAAACAACACGAGTACTGGATTATATATCAACACGACCTGAAGTGGATTCAGAGCGAATTGGAAGCATGGGTATCTCGGGCGGCGGTCTGGTGACCGCATTTACAGCCGCATTGGATGAACGGTTCCGTGCAGCTGTAGTAAGTGGTTATGCAAATACATTCCAGGGCAGCATACTGGACCGGAACCATTGTCTCGACAACTATGTGCCAGGTATCCTGCGTGAAGCGGAGTTGCCGGATCTCATTGGCCTGATTGTGCCTAGACCACTCTTTATTGAAGCCGGAAGTGATGACCAGGTGTTCCCGATCCATGCAGCGAGAGAGGCGTATGCGCGTTTGACACACATATATGAGCAGGCGGGAGCATCAGAATCATTGGATGCGGATTTCTTTACAGGTGGACATGAGATTAGCGGAGCGAAGGCCTATGACTGGCTTGATCAAGTTCTGTGAAGTTGTGGATCGTGCACCGAGTTAATTCTGATTCGAGAGGAGAATCCAGTGATGAAATGGTCAACATCGGTAAAGTTTCTGCTCTGTTTTGTTCTGTTTGCGAGTACCATGGGAATCGGTTTGGGAAGCAGTGGAGGGCAAGTCGCCGAAGCGGCAACGGACAACTACAGATTTGATTTTGGTTCGGGTGCTGTTGAGAGCGGTTACACAGGTGTGTCCGCAGGAGATGCCTATACTGCGACCAAAGGATATGGGTTCAATACACCTGCCAATATGCGAAATGTGTCTGCCTCCGGAAGCGGAGTGATGAGTGACGCTGTCCAGTTTCTGACTTACGGCACTAAGAGCACCAATACCTTCAATGTGAATCTGTCCAATGGACTATATGAAGTTAAAGTGGTCCTGGGCAATACAGCCAGAGCGAGTGTAGCGGCAGAAGGTGTATACCAGATCATCAATATGACGGGTAACGGGGCGACGGATAAATTTCAAATTCCGATAACAGACGGGCAATTAAATTTGCTCATTACGGAAGGAAAGACAGGCACCGCCTTCACACTTAGTGCACTCGAAATCCGAAAGTTATCCAATCAGACCGTTACCAACCGCACAATCTACATTGGTGGTGATTCAACAGTTTGTAATTACTATCCGCTGGGTAGCAGTGTACAAGGAGGTTGGGGACAGCTGTTTCCGTCTTATGTGAACAATGCTACCTTCCAGGTTCGAAATATGGCGTCAAGTGGTCAATTTGCGAGAGGTTTCCGCGATGATGGTCAGATGGAAGCGATTCTGAAGTATATCAAGCCGGGAGATTATTTTATTTTGCAATTCGGAATTAACGATACTAATGCCAAGAACAATACAACGGAGGCGCAGTTCAAGGAGATTATGCGGGATATGGTACGTCAGGCGAAGAACAAAGGAGCAACGGTTATCCTCTCCACGCCTCAGGGCCGGGCAACAGACTTTAATACAGCCAATGTACATCAAGCGGAGAACCGCTGGTACAATCAATCCACACGTGCACTCGCTCAGGAAGAGGGGGTTACCCTTGTTGAACTGAACAAGCTGAGTTCTGCCTATTTCACGTCTATTGGTCCAGCGGCAACACTTGGTCTGTATATGACAGGGGATAGTCTGCATCCGAATCGTCAAGGGGCTGCGGAGCTTGCACGTATTGTGGCTGCGGATCTGAGAAGACAGGGACTGAATGGATTCTGACTTTACTACTTAATCTGTCTGCATAATCAGTGCTTGATATGATCCGTGTATGAAAAATAACAAATACCCCCGGGAACATACCGCGAAACGGGCGGCTGATCCTCGGGGGTATTCGTTATGCCTAGGCTGGGGATTACTCCATCATATCCTTGGCTTCATGGTTCACTTTTTTCCCTTTTAACAAGGGTTCCAGTTCATCTTGCACGCTCTGCTCCCACAGTGGTACATCTGTGCGATAGGCGGCCCGTCCGTTCAGATGTCCGGCGACCGGAGCCGTGATGAATACAAACAGGATACCTAACAACAAGCGGGCACTGATATAGTTATCGAAATACCAGAAGTAGAAAAATGTAGCGCTTAATACACAGAACACACCAAGTGTCATACTTTTGGTTGCGGCATGGGCACGTAGATATACATCAGGCAGACGAATAAGTCCGAATGCACTGAGTGCACTGAGTAGTGCACCGAGCAGTACGAGTAGACCTATAGCGGTTTCAGCGGCTACTTTAACGATCTCCATCATTTTTGAATACCGCCCCCCGTTCAATATAACGTGCAAATGCCACTGTACTTAGAAAAGCCAAAATGCCAATCAGTAAGATAATATCCAGATAGGCCTGGGTTTGCAGCATCATCGACAGAACGGCAACGATGGCAATCACATTGATACCGATGGTATCCAGTGCCGTGATCCGATCAGCCATGGATGGTCCCCGAAGCACCCTGTACAAGCAACCGAGAATGGCTAAGGAGAGAATGAGCAATGAGATGAACAACAGTGAGGATAACATTAACGCGTCACCTCCATAATTGCTTTTTCAAATGTATTTTGGATATCATCTCTCATTTTCTGTTCATCCTTGATATCCAGTGCGTGAATAAACAGTTTGCGTTGATTACCCGAGATCTCAAGCGGAAGAGAACCTGGTGTCAATGAGATGAGTAAGCAGAGCAGAGTAACCTCCCAATCCGAGGACAATTGAGTTTTATACGTAAAAATACCGGGCCTTATATCTAGCTTGGGCTTGATAATCTGGCGTATAACCTCAATGCTGGCTCGCACCAGTTCCTTGAACAGCAGTGTAATCAGTTTGAAGATGGCCCAGACTCGCACAATATAAAAGCGCTGGGGGAAGAATCTGCGCATCCCCCCGATGAGAAGCAGTCCGAGCAGGTAACCTATGAGAAAACCAACACCATTCCAGGCGTTGTTCAGAAACATCCATACAAAAGCAATGATAAGATTCAGTACAATCTGAAAGGCCATAGACATCTACTCCTTCAATACGGCATCAATATAAATATTGGGATGCAGTAGAATATCGCCTGCGCGGGAGGTCAATTGGAACATGCCTTCAGCCCCCACACCCATTACGATGATGAATACAAACAGAATTCCGGCAGGAATCAGCAGGCCGTTCACCGCGTAAGGGCGTCTTGTAACCCCGGCAGGCGGTTCGCCCCAGAACGCTTGTATGAAGATACGCAGTACCGAATATAACATCAACAAGCTCGAAAGCACCGCAATGCCGGTAAGACCATACAAGCCTGCCTGCAAGCCGCCTTCAAAGAGAAGCAACTTCCCTGGAAATCCACTAAATGGCGGCAAACCTGCCAAGGCAAGTGCGCTGATGAAGAACATCCAGCCGAGCAGCGGATAGCGATGGATCAGCCCGCCCATGTTATCGAGTTTGGATGTTCCGGCAACAGCGATCAAAGCACCCCCGAGCAGGAAGAGCAAAGTTTTGATTAACATATCATGCAGCATATAGAAGAGCAGACCTTCCAGTGCAGGGCGACTGGCCGCGGCCATACCAAAAGCTACAAACCCCACACCTGCGACCACGTTGTAGATGAGAATCTTGTTTACATCGCGGTATGAGATCGCACCGATGACACCAAGGACCATCGTTGCACCAGCCATCCATCCGATCAGTGCATGGAAGAAATCCGGATCATGATAGAAGATCAGTGTGAATGTTCGCACAATCGCGTACAAGCCAACCTTGGTGAGTAATCCTGCGAACAATGCAGTGACGACAGCAGGTGGTGCCGCATAAGAGCCCGAAAGCCAGAAGAACAGGAACAGCCCGGCCTTGATGCTAAATACGATCAGAAAGAGAACAGCAATTAAGGTAATGACTCCGCTCTGTCCCACCTCAGCAATTTTGACGGACAAATCTGCCATGTTCAGTGTGCCAGTTATGGAGTAGAGGAAGCCGATGGAAGCGACAAAAAGAGCTGAAGAAACGATGTTAATCAAGACATATTTGATCGTTTCCCGAAGCTGTCTTTCCGTGCCTCCCAATACGATTAGTGCATAGGAAGAGATGAGCATCAGTTCAAAGCTGACAAACAAATTGAACAAATCTCCGGTTAGGAATGAACCGTTAACGCCCGCGATCAGAAAATGAAAGAACGGATAGAAGTGGTGCTCTTCCCGCTCCTTGTTCACACTGCGGAACGCATACAGCAAACACGCCAGTGCAATGATGGAAGCGGCAACGACAAGTAGCGCCGATACCATGTCCGCAACAAGCACAATACCATAGGGAGGTGCCCATCCACCCATATTAAGTGTTAGAACTCCAGTCTGAGCTACCCGCGTAATGAGTATCGTTGAGACCGCTGCTGTAAACAAAAGTCCAATGACACTAATGATCCGCTGGATATTTGTTTTCCGGAAAAAGAGCAGAGCCAGAACACCTGTAATCAAAGGCAAAAGAATGGGCAGAACGACGAGATTATTCATATGGGCGCCCCCTTACTTCTTCCATATCGTCTGTTCTCAGCTTCAGATAAGAACGATAGGAGAGAACAAAGAAGAACGCAGTGAGTCCGAAATTAATAACAATCGAAGTTAGTATCAAAGCCTGAGGAAGAGGATCGACATAACGTTCAGCCATCTCCCCAAGCAGTGGTGGTGCCCCGGTTTTGAGACGTGACATAGTGATCAAGAGCAGATGCACGCCATGGGTTAGTATGGACATGCCAAGTACGATACGGAGCAGGCTCCGCGACAAGATTAAAAAGACGGCAACCGCAAACAGAATGCCAACGGCTACACACATCAATATTTCCATATCAGCGATCCTCCCCGATCTGTAGAATGATGGTCATGGTGACACCTAGGACAGCGAGATACACGCCAAGATCAAACAGCATGGCTGTGGCGAGTTCTGTCTCTCCCAGCAAAGGAAGTTCGAAATAACCGAAGGTTTGGCTGAGGAACGGGACTCCGAATATAAATGAACCCGCACCCGTAAGTAAGGCTATACCTAATCCGATTCCTGTTAGAATACGGAAGTCAACCGGTAACGCTTTGCGTATCGTATCTGTACTGAATGCCAGGGCAATCAATACGAGCGCTGCCGCTGTTACCAAGCCGCCGATGAAACCTCCGCCCGGATTGTGGTGACCTGCAAAGAAGAGGTGCATGGCAAACGTCAGTATGATGAACACAACGACCTTGGTAGTCGTTTGCAGCAATACATCATTACTCTGCAAGGGGACGGTATCCCACGAGGATGAGCTGCGTTCCCGGTTACCATACTTTTTCGTATTGTCCGCTTCATCATCCAGAGCAGGTTCGGAATCATGACTCTCGTCCTTCTTACGGAACTTCAAGCGGGCTCCGAGATCTTTTGCTTCAAGGTTCAGATTAATCATGGAGTAGATGGATAACGAAGCAACGCCAAGCACCATAATCTCCAATAACGTATCGAAGCCACGGAAATCTACCAACAACACGTTCACGACATTTTTACCACCAGCCGAGTCATACGCTTCCTGAAGGAAAAAGGTAGAAATGCTGTCCAGTGAGGCTGTTCCGCTTGCGGCCAATGCAACAAAAGTCATCACAATTCCGACTGCAATCGCTACGATCATATTCACCGTGAGATAACTGCGGCTTGATTTGCCACGTTGAAGCTCAGGCAGATGGTAGAAGCAGAGCAGGAACAGTGCAACGGATACCGTCTCAACAATCATCTGTGTCAACGCCAGATCCGGCGCCCGGAAGAGTACAAACAGCAGAGTTACAAGGTAACCAACTGCTCCGGTCATAATGACTGCTGACAGTCTGTTCTTGGCAAAAGGAATCGAAACTGCAGCACCGATGAGCGTGACTAGCAGTACGACCTCGTAGAATGAGTAAGGTGCATTGCCCTGCAGATTCCAGGTGATATTTTCTCCTGAACGGAAGAAGGCATAGACCAGCAACGCGACCGTGAATGAGAAAATGTAAACGAGATAATTACGAACCGAGCCATTCATATAGGCTTCCGTCCATTTGCGTGCATAATGCTGAAGATTATCCAGCACGACGTGGTACATATTGTTAATTGTTAATCCTTGTGGATAATGCTCATAAATATTCCTCCATCGTGGCAACAGCTTGTAGAGAGTGATTCCGAGAATCACGACTCCGATCGTCATAATCAGTTCCGGAGTCCATCCATGCCACAGGGAGAAATGTACATCGAAGCGCTCATTCCCATTCAAGAGGGATGGAAGCACAGCGGCCATTGCCGGTTCAATCAGTGATCCGGCCAGCAGATTCGGGAAGAGTCCGAATACAATGACAAGAACACCTAGAACAACAGGCGGAATGAGCATGCCAGCGGGCGCTTCGTGCAGCTTCTCGGCAGGGATTTCGCTTTGGCTACGACCGAGGAATGTTTTGAACACAATAATAAGCGCATAGATCAGGGTAAACACACTTGCAAGCCAAGCGAATACCGGCAATAGAACACTCCAGGACCCAAGTCCAAAGATTCGCAGATTCGTGACTTCCACCATCGCCTGGAAAAATAACTCCTTGCTCAGGAATCCGTTGAACGGCGGAATACCCGCCATGGCAAGTGAACCGATCAATGCCACGGTGAATGTAATTGGCATGAATGAAGCAAGTCCACCGAGCTTCCGAATGTCACGTGTACCCGTTTCATGATCAACAATTCCTACGACCATGAACAGAGCGGCCTTGAAGGTCGCATGATTAAACAGGTGAAGCAGCGCAGCGGTTATTGCCACAGTGTACATCGCAGAGGATTCGCCATATCCGAAGTAGAGAGCAGCAGATCCAACCCCTAAGAGGGACATGATCAGACCAAGTTGAGAGATGGTCGAATAGGCAAGAATCGCTTTGAGATCGTTTTTTTTCACCGCCAGGAATGACCCATAACACAAAGTCAGAAGACCAACGCCAGTAACGAGCCAGAACCAGAGTCCCTGTCCACCGAAGATCGGTGTAAAGCGGGCTACAACGTACAGTCCGGCCTTAACCATGGTGGCTGAGTGAAGATAGGCACTGACAGGTGTAGGAGCTTCCATGGCATCCGGCAACCAGATATGGAACGGGAACTGAGCTGACTTGGTGAAAGCTCCAATCAGGATCAAGATAAGTGCGGGTAGGAATAGTGCGCTTTCCTGAAACTGACCCAATCCTGTGATGGTTGCACGAATACTGAACGTTCCGGTAATGAGATACATCATCATGAATCCGGTAAGCATGGCGAAACCGCCAAATACCGTAATCAGGAATGATTTTTGTGCTCCTGAAGTCGAGGCTTTACGTTTGTAATGGAATGCAATCAACAGGAATGACGTAATACTGGTCAATTCCCAGAATCCGTAGAGCACGATCATATTATCAGACAGCACCACGCCCAACATGGCTCCCATGAACATCAACAGATACAGGTAGAAACGGTTCAGCGCTTCTTTCATATCCATGTAGAAGATGGAGTAGAGAACAACGAGGACACCGATTCCGGTGATTAGCAGTGTCAACATGAGGCTCAAACCGTCCAGATACAGGTTAAATCCAATGTCCAGTGAAGGAATCCATGGGATATTTCCGGATACGGTATTGCGCTGTGACACAGCGGGTATTAGACTCGCAAAGTATACAAATAATAGTGCCGGGACAAGGAGAACCGGCCATCCCAAATGTAATTTACGGAAGAAACGATGCAGCATGGCAAGAAGAATGCCAGCGGCAAAAGGCAGAATAACAGCAACATGAAGCAGGCTCAACATTACACCCCCAATGTTTAGTATTTCGATTACTCTCTCTGTGACATACAGGCGCATGATCCTTTGAAGGATATGCTTGCTCTCTATATTCATAACCCAAGTATGTATATACAGAATCGTGTCTATTCTTTGAATGGAAGAAACACGGTGAAGATTTCAGTATAATATTGTATGGGCATGTATAATAAAAAAACACACAAGTTCCGATAAATATGAAAACGATTAGGTGACATTCCGTGTACTCTTTGCAGCATAGTTATGTTGAAAAGCAAGATGGTTTCACCGTGTAATGGAGGAAGTAATGTCATTCAAAATTAGAACTGTGCTTACAGTCATCTTTGCTGTGTTATCCTTGCTGGTTACCCTGACGATTGGGTCTATTTTTAGCCAAAAGTCATTTGTTGCTGTAGAGACTGAGATTGGTCACTCGCTTACAGGAACGGCATCACAGGCATCGGACAAGCTGGATCGATTCATGTCCGCTCGCGCGGGTGAACTGGACCTGCTGGGCCAAATGGCTTCGTTGGAAGATGAATTCCAACCTGATGAGATTCAGATGCTGCTGGATCAGTTACAAGATAGCTTTCCCTCATTCTCATGGGTTGGATTCATGGACCCCAAAGGAAAAGTGTTAGCTGCTACGGATGGTATCTTGCTTGGGGAAAATTTATCAGAGCGACCTGTGTATCAGGAGGGAATCAAGGGTAAATTCATTGGAGATGTGCATAATGCAGTACTTCTTGCCAAGCTGCTTCCGAATCCAACGGGAGAGCCGTTGCAATTTGTCGATATCAGTTTTCCGCTGAAGGATAGCAAAGGAATGATTCAAGGTGTGCTCGCTGCACATTTAAGCTGGGAATGGGCGAAGGAAGTCGAGGAATCCGTGCTCGCCCCATTGAAAAGGGAAGAAAAAGACATTGAGTTCTTTATCGTGAGCAAAAAGGAACATACAGTACTGCTCGGGCCGAAGGAATGGATCGGTAAACCGTTGGTATTGCCCGGCATTAAAGAGGCCCAGCGCAACAAAAGCAGTTGGTCCATAGAAAAGTGGCCTGACGGTAATGAATATGTGACAGGGTTTGCCTACAGCCAGGGTCATCTGGATTATCCCGGATTAGGCTGGACTGTAGTCATTCGTCAAGTCAAGTCGACTGCTTTTGCTTCTGTGTTTGACCTGATGTGGTTTAATGTGTGGGCGGGACTTGCCGTTACCGTGCTATTTGCATTGATTGGCTGGTTTGTCTCACGTCTGATCTCTGCCCCACTTGTGCGTCTTACCAGAGTAGCCAATCGACTGCGTGCAGGGGAAGAGCTTGAGATTCCTGCGATTAAGGGGATTAAGGAGATTGAAGTGTTGTCCCGTTCGCTTCGGGATATGCTGACCTCTCTTATGAATAAAAACTCAGAGCTGGTCGTGATGCAGAATCTGGCGCATTTTGATCAGTTGACTAGACTGCCGAATCGCACTGCTCTTGAAGTGTATCTGGAGGAGTCTCTGGAGACCGAAAGTGAAAATCACACGCTGACTTTTCTCTATCTGGATCTCGATGGATTCAAACGGGTCAACGATACACTTGGGCATCAGACTGGAGATGTGCTGCTACAGAAAGTGGCCCAGCGATTGTCTGCTCTTGGTCAGGTGAAGGGTATAACAGTCCGATTGGGCGGGGATGAATTCCTGATTGTACTTCAATCTGTTGGAAATCATCCGAGGGAAGAAGCCATGGCTTATGCAGAAGCCATCATTCAAAGTCTGAACAAGCCGTTTATTATCGAATACGAGCGCATTCGAATTGGATGTAGCATTGGAGGAGCTGAATATCCAACCAACAGCGACAACCCAAGTGAGATAATCCGGATGGCGGACGAAGCTTTGTATGAGTCCAAACGTGCAGGGAAGAACAGAATGACATTTTATTCCGAGTTGAAGCAGGATCGTTAGCGTATAATAACATTAGCTGGGTTATCCCAATCACCTTTGTGCGAATGCGCGTATAAACAAGGAGGGGTGAAATGTCTGGAAAATATACAACTGTACCTTATGGTTATGAGCCACCTGCGGCCAGCCGCAAGGGCACACTGACTTTTTATGACTCGTTTGAACATGTGACGGATGAGCAACTCGAGCGCGCCGCTGCAACGGTAGATACCCGTTCATTCATACAGCTTGTGCTGTATCCGTTACACGAGAGCACGTTTAAACGAATGAGCAAGGATTCGATACAGGCATATTACAAAAGAGAAGACCGCCTGCATGAATGGCGGCGGGAACATCCAACTTCACGTATACGTGTGGAGGGGCTTGAGGGCAAGAGAAAGAAATATACACCTGTGGATAGCGCGCTGCGCCATATCACTGCGGAATATCCAGCCCCTCACTTTCTTTATTTGACGATAGAGATGGCGAATATGTTTGCTTCATTTGATTCCTTCAAGGATTGGATCAAAGAGCTTCGTCTCATCATTGACGGGCCATCAGGTGATCTTCATCCCAGGCTGGAGCAAAATCGTCATCGCTGGGAATGGGCGGAATGAAAACATGGACATATGAAGAAGATCGGCCTGCTGATCGTATTCAGACCCAAAAAAAGTTGTGTTGTACACCGGAATTCCGGTGTACAGCACAACTTTTTTATTTATATTTTCTCTGCCAAGGACGAAGTCAGATCAAGTGATGTTACGGTTTTATTTTTACCTGTTCGTTTGGCGGCATACAGACAGGCATCCACTTCCTCGAACAATTTGTCTTTGGTTAGATTAGGACTGTAGCTTTTGAGACCGATACTCACCGTGATGGAAGCTCCTTCAAGTTCCAGATGGCCCATCAGGGCAATCTTCTGACGAATCTGTTCCACCAAGGCATAGGCCTGCTTGAAAGATTGCTCAAACATCAATAAGGCGAACTCTTCGCCCCCGTACCGTGCTGCAATATCACTTGAGGTAATGGTTTCCTGAATGATCAGGGACACTTTCTCCAGAATGATGTCTCCAACCCGATGACCATACGTATCATTAATGGATTTGAAGTCATCAATATCGATCAGGGCCAGATGCAGACTCATGCCACTGTTGGCATACTCAAATGCTTTTTCATAATAATCCTTGAAGGAGCTTTGATTATAAAGGTTGGTTAAACCGTCTGTTTTGGACTGTTTGGACATAATGGCATTCCGCACAATAAGGTCCTGCTTGGCAAGCATGCTGGCTTGAAGATCATCGAGCACCTCAACGCCGCTAGTTACGATAACCTGTGCTACATATGTACCTAAGATTAGAAAAGCAGGAATGGATACCATGTCAAATGAAGACAGGTACAACCGGTAGGCCGGATCGAACAAAACCAGAAGGTAACCAGCCATCTGCATCAGAAAGACAATCCAGACTCTCTTTTTACTGAAGAACAGCACCGAAGCAAAGATGGGCAACAGGCAGATCGCTAATATAATCCGAATGTCATAATTGACATGAATAATCGTCCAGGCGATAACCGTGCTGGCTATAGACATGGTGTAAAAGGAATATGAACTGAAGCGCCGATCAACCCAACTTGCGAACAAAATGCATGAACTGCTGACGGCCGTAGGCCAGAACAGGACATTCATCAAGAAATCTGTAGGTGTGCGATCATAATCCAGAAACAGGAAACAGCCAATCTGAATGGCGAAATGTGCAATGATGACTATCCAGTAGGCATGGAGCATTTTTTGAATCCATTTGGAATGTTTGAACTCGTATTCTGTTGGAATGTGACTATTTTGCGTATGGAAACCTTTCATATATCACCGCTGACTGCATCATAATGGTACGACAGAATTACTCTCGTATATGATGATTATAAATGACAATGAACAAAACGCAAATGTATTTAACTGTTATATGAGAACAAGACTCACAGAAGTTTCGAGTTGTCACAAACTTTTTGTGGAGGACAAACAAAACTCAACGATACACTCATAGACTATATACATGGCTCCGTTCCATATGTAGGAAATCATTGATGAAGGGGAGGTGATCTTCATTCCTCTTGTCGTTCGTTCAACCGTTAATGCTACGGGAGCAATTACATTTACAGGAAATACGCTTGGACTGAGTCGTTCGGAAACAGCGGGGATACCTGGAACACAGGACAGTATTGGAGGTTTTATCACAACCAACACCAGCCTCCAGTACGGCACCTATCCACTGGGAACTACAAGCCTGTATCAGAGCAACAGTTCAGCAGCCATTCTTACACTACCTGCTGGAAGTACCGTTCTGTATGCAGAATTGATCTGGGGCGGCAGTTACATCAATGGTACAGTCAATCTGAGTGCTGCCATCAACAATCCGGTTACGTTTATTACACCCGCAGGGACTTCCAGTGTCACCCCAGATCCACTTACCTACAATCAATTCGATCTTGGGGGCGGTGCTGCTGGCTATGTACGTTCCGCCAATGTGACGACACTTGTACAAAATGGGGGAGCAGGTACATATATCACCGGAGCAGTGGTAGGAACTATTGTTATTACAAATGATTCCACGGCCAATCATGCGGGATGGACACTTGGGGTCATTTATCAGAATCCCAATCTGCCTTTTCGCAACATGTCTTTGCGTGCAGGGGGCGTACTCGTTCAATCTACTTCACCCCCTGTCGTTACCACACTGACTGGATTTGCAACGCCCCTTTCCGGTGTATTGGGAGGAAGAATACTGTTCAGTGCGCAGGAGGGCGACGCGAACCGGACCGGTGACCAGGCATTATTCGGGCCAACCTCAGCTACATCGGTTGCTTTGTCCGGGCCCAATAATCTAGCTGCGAACTTTTTTGCTTCTCAGATTAACGGAGATACCGGAGCGCTTAATACAACCGGAACGTTTGGGACACGAAATCAGATCAACGGAGCTCCAGGTACCAATATTATCGGTGGACGTCAAGGCTGGGATATTACCAATGTGGATGTTTCAGCAAGACTGATCAATAACCAGTCATCTGCGGTGTTGACATTAACGACCTCGGGGGATGCCTACATTGTCAACGCCAATGCAATTCAAGTTGATATTAATGCACCCAAGATCACATTGGCTAAGGCAACGGTCGCCGCCGGTGCAGTTGCCGGGGATAGTATTCTATATTCGGTTACCGTTACCAATGCAGGCACTGCGAGTGCGGCCAGTGTTGTTTTATCCGATTCACTTCCTGCAGGGCTTACCTTTATTCCAGGCAGTGTCACGGTTGCAGGTGTACCTCGTCCAACACTTGATGTGACGGCAGGCATTCCTCTGGGTTCGTTAACTTTATCCAGCAGTGTCGTTGTAACCTATCGAGCACTCATCGGTCAGGATGCAGGCATCCTGCAACTAGTGAATTCGGCCAATGCAGCCTTTACATTTCAAAGTGTAGCAGGGGGGCCGGTCATTACCGGAGTTATTCCGTCCAATAACTCCACCCTTCCCGTTTATTCGCCAAACCTGTCCATTGTGAAATCGGCGAGTACTACCAATGCCACGGTGGGTGACCTTGTAACCTATACACTCCAAGTGAACAACGGAGGGAATGTTGCTGCCAACGTTACATTGAGGGATAACATTCCAAGTGGTAGCTCATATGTAGCAGGAAGCTTTCGTCTGAATGGAAATGTGATTGCTGGCGCCAATCCGGTTACCGGCGTTAATCTGGGGAGCCTCGCGGCAGGAAGTGCCAATACCGTGACCTTTCAGGTACTTGTAACAAGCTTGCCGACACCTCCGACTCTTGTGGATCAGGCTACGGCTTCTTATTCCTTCAATTCACCTGATGGTCGGACGATCACGGGAAACATCGCCTCGAATACCTTAACAATCCCGGTAACATTGCCCAATGTGAACACGGTAAAATCAGCATCCGTTACCGATGTTGCTGTCGGGGAGACTTTCACGTACACCATAGTTACTACCAACAGCGGTATTCAGGTGATTAACAATGTGGTACTTACAGATGCGCTCCCTGCTGGAACAACATTTGTTTCCGGTAGTGCAACCGTAAGGGGAACTGTCGTACCGTCTGCGAATCCGAGCAGTGGAATCTCTATTGGGACATTGGCGGCCGGAAGTTCTGCAACGGTGACGTTTCAGGTGAATGTGCAGTCCCAGCCTGCTTCGGGTTCATTAGTCAACCGAGCGGTAGTATCGTATAGCTCAGGTGCGTTCACGGGTATTTCCAACTCCAATTCCATTACAACCCCTGTATACCAAGCTGTTGTCGGAATCAACAAGTCGGCAAGCCAAACCAATGCGACACTGGGGGATCAGATTGCATACACACTTGTGGTCACGAACAATGGGAACATAGCGACTCAAGTGAATGTGACCGATACGATTCCAGCGGGGCTGACGTTTGTCCCGAATTCGGTAACCGTGAATGGTACTGCACGTCCTGGAACCAGCCCATTAACCGGAATAACACTGGGCAGCCTCCTGCCGGGAGTTACGGCTACGGTGGTGTTTCGCGCTACACTCACCACACTTCCGACTCCCCCGACACTGGAGAATCAAGGGACTGCAAGTTATACGTACCAGCTTCCAAGTGGACGGAATCTCTCAGGCAGCAGCTTATCCAATATCGTTCGTATATCTGCATCGGCTCCGAATATTTCTATTAGTAAAACAGTAAATACACCGGATGCGACAGTAGGAGATGTACTTACGTATACCGTTGTTGCAACAAACGCAGGAATTAGTGCAGTACAAAATCTGGTGATTTCGGATGCACCATCCGGCTCTGAATTTGTCCCGGGTAGTGTCACGATTAATGGATCTGCTGTTACCAGCGCAAGCCCCGTTGCGGGAATCGCAGTGGGTACATTGAATAGCTCAAGTAGTGTAACTGTGACCTATCAGACCAGAGTGAATTCTGTTCCATCCACAGGTTTGGTTAGTAACCGGGCCAATGCAGCATTTACATCAGGCAGTTTTAATGGTGTTTCTTCTTCCGTATCAGTAAATACCCCCATATTTCTGCCAGTGATTCAAGTGGTGAAATCAGCAAGTACAACAAGTTTGACGGTAGGCGATACGTTTAATTACACCATCCAGATAAACAATACAGGTAATATAGCTGCATCGGTTACCTTGACAGATCCCATTCCAGCAGGAGCAGTATTCAGCACAAATAGTGTCATTATTAATGGCGTACCTACACCTGGGCTCAGCCCGGAAATAGGAATCAGTCTAGGAGAGATTGCTGCGGGCTCAGGTGCAACGGTCACCTTTGTTGCGACGGTTACCAGTTTGCCAGATGCAAGACAGTTAATTAATCAGGCGGTTGCTTCGTTTGCCTACACGCTTCCAAGTGGTAGAACGATTGCCGGTCTCTCGTCATCAAACACCATCACTATTCCAGTGTCTCTACCCAATGTTACGATTGTTAACAGTGACAATGTAGAGTACGGCGTAGTCGGGGATGTCATTCGATACACATCTGTTATTCGTAATAACGGCACAGTAGCCGTTAATAATGTGGTATATGTCAATCCTCTTCCTTCAAATACCCCATTTGTACCCGGAAGTGTCATTGTGAACGGGACTTCGTTCCCGCTCTCCAATCCGACAGCCGGCATTCCAATCGGTACGTTGGCTCCAGGAGCCGAGGTTACCGTAACTTTTGAGGTGACGATTACCATGCCGATTCCTTCGCAGATTAACAATCAGTCGACGGTCAGCTTCACATCCGGTTCATTTTCAGGGTCATCATCGTCCAATACCACTCAGACTCCGGTCATACAACCGCAGATTTCACTTGTCAAAACGGCAAACACCATAAATGCGACCGTAGGTGATACGGTTGTATACACGGTAACGGTCAGCAACACAGGCAATCTGGAGGCAAATGTTACCGTGACAGATACCATTCCTGCTGCGACTACTTTAGTACCCAACAGTGTGGTTGTATCCGGTGTGCCACAGCCTGGAGCGACGCCAGCAGCAGGCATTCCGGTAGGCATTGTAGCAGCGGGGGCGACGGCTGTTGTCACGTTTGCCGTTGTTGTGGATTCACTTCCATCTCCGCAGCAGCTTAGCAATTTTGCTACATCATCCTTTACATTTACACCTCCAGATGGGCGAACATTGACTGGCTCAGCCACTTCGAATACGCTCACGTTTCCAGTCTCGTCACCAAACGTCGCTGTTGTCAAAAGCACAGCTTCCACTGCGGCTACGGTAGGCGATACGGTGACCTATTCCATTCTGGTGACCAACAGCGGAATTGCACCGGTGAACAATATTCAGTTTTCGGACCCGATTCCAGCTGGAGCCTCCTTTGTAACAGGGAGTGTCACAGTGAATGGGGTTGCGCAACCTGGAGCCAATCCAGCAGGTGGGGTATCCCTTGGGACATTGGGGCCCGGAACGTCCGCAACGGTCACGTTCAGTATCCGTGTCGACGTGATCCCGCCAAGCAATCAGTTGAGCAATCGCTCTACGGTCAGTTTTACCTCAGGTACATTCTCAAGCACAACCTTCTCTAATACCGTGGTCACTCCGGTGTACCAGCCTATTCTTTCAGCACAAAAAACAGCCAGTACACAAAACGCTACCGTTGGGGATACGGTCAGCTACACGATAACCGTGAGCAATCAGGGAAACTATGGATCCCAGATTAACCTGACAGATAACCTTCCAGCCGGAACCATCCTTGTTCCAAATAGCGTTATTGTGAACGGTCAACCACTGCCAGCAGGAAATCCAGCAACGGGCATCCCCGCAGGCAATGTGGCTCCTGGAGCTACGACCACCATTACCTTTTCAGTAGTTGTTGATACGCTGCCAAGTCCGCAACAACTGGTGAATCAGGCTACGGTAGCTCTATCATATACATTGCCGGATGGGCGGAACATCACGGAGTCCGTTCTATCCAATGTGCTGACCATTACCGTATCGGCACCGGATGTCGATGTCGTCAAATCCACAACTTCAACGGCGGTATCTGTTGGTGATGTCGTAACGTATAGCATCGCTGTAACCAATAACGGAATTGCAACGGTGAACAATGTGGTTTTCACGGATGCAGTGCCGACAAGTACCGTTCTTGCGCCAACCGGCGTATTTGTCGATGGTGTTCTGCGCCCTGGTGCCAATCCTTCTACGGGAATAACACTTGGTTCCATCGCACCTGGTGTTACGGTAACCGTTGTATTTAGTGTGCAGGTTACGGCGCTCCCGGCAAGTGCAGTGTTAAACAATCAGTCCACGGTCAGCTTTACATCAGGTGTTTTCTCAGCGACCACATTCTCCAATACGGTTACAACTCCGGTCTATCAACCTATTCTGTCGGCAGTCAAAACGGGAGATCAGACGATAGCAACGGTAGGGGATACAGTTGTGTACAGCATCGCCATCTCCAATGCCGGGAACTATGGGGCATCCGTCACGTTGACCGATACCATTCCAGCAGGAACAGAGCTTGTTCCAAATAGCGTTATTATTAACGGGGCTTCTGCACCAGGTGCAGATCCGGCTTCGGGTATTCCGCTTGGTGTCGTTTCCACAACAACTCTAGTTACCTTCTCCGTTGTGATTGTGACGTTACCTTTGAGCCAGTCCATCACCAATCAGGCTTCTGCTACATTTTCGTATACATTGCCTGATGGAAGAACACTTGGAGGCACGATTACGTCCAACGCACTCAACATTCAGGTATCTGCTCCGAATGTCAGCGTTGTGAAGACTACTCCGGTGATTGATGCTGTGGTGGGCGATACGATTGTATACGAGATGGTTGTGACCAATGAAGGAATTGACCCGGTAAACAACATTGTGATCACCGATCCGATTAACCCAGCCACCACATTTGTTACAGGCAGTGTTCTGGTGGACGGCGTCCCACGTGCCTTGGCCAACCCTGCGCTGGGCATAGCTCTTGGTAGTTTGGCGCCTGGAGCATCGATAGCGGTATCGTATGCAGTGCGGGTCAATACGCTTCCAACACCACCACAAGTGAGCAGTCAGTCTTCCGTAAGTTTCACATCGGGTGTCTTCTCGGGAGCAGCGTATTCCAATACGGTTGTAACACCAATCTATCAGCCGATTATTGCCGTAACCAAAACGGGGAGCACTTCCAATGCAACGATTGGTGACACCATCACCTATTCTTTTGCCATTAACAATAGCGGGAATCTTGATGCAATTTTGACATTAACGGACAATATACCGAATGGAGCCGTACTGCTTCCCAACAGTGTTCTGATTGATGGTGTTCCACAGCCAGGTGCCAATCCGGAGACGGGTATCGCTGTGGGTGCCATACCGTCCGGAGGTACGGTTATTGTAACGGTTACCCTCGAAGTGACTGTAGATACGTTGCCGCAGGATCAGCAACTGGTTAACCAGGCGGTGGCCAACTATACATTTAGTCCACCCGATGGCCGTCTGTTGACGGGGACCGTATCTTCGAATGTTCTGGTTATCCCGGTATCCGCACCAAATGTTGTTGTTGCCAAAAGCACAAGTGCCATTGATGCTGTTGTTGGTGATGTAATCACCTATACGGTTGTAGTAACCAATAGCGGCATTGAAGTGGTGAATAATGTGGTCATGGTTGACCCGGTACCTGTCGGTACAGTATTTGTGCCAGGAAGTGTTACGGTGGATGGTGTGCCAAGACCAACAGGGAATCCGAATACAGGCATCACGCTTGGTTCGATTGCTGCGGGTGCTTCCGTTACGGTTACATTCAGAGTAGAGGTTGTGGTGATATGAGCCAATCTTCCGGTCCGTTGTCCCACTGGCTAAAGAATCAGTCCCTGGTTCGATTCAGCTCGGGTGCGACTGAACTGGAACAGGTATCCTATTCGAATACGGTTGTAACACCGTGGATCGGCCCCAGGCTTGAAGTCAGAAAAGTGTGCAATGTCACAGAGGCTGCCTTGGGGCAGTCTCTTATCTACCGTGTTGAAATTGTTAACACCGGAAATCTTACGGCCCTAGTGCACCTATTGGATCAGCTATCTGCAGAGACGGCACTGCTTCCCAACAGTGTATTGCGTGATGGTATTCCGTTACCGGGAGCATCACCGGAGAGAGGATTGCCTCCAGCTGAAATCGCGCCCGGAGCCATGTTGCGGTACCACTTCCAAGTTGTAATCTTACGTTTACCTGAGACACTGAAGCTGCTGAATCAGGCACAGGTTAACTATGAGTTTTTGACACCGGAAGGCAGAACGGTTACGGGTGTGGAACAATCCAATATCGTGGAGGTCAATATGGTCTCATCCCGGCTGGAGATCTCCTTTCAGGCGGATCACATCTATACCTTCTCAGGGGATATTGTCATGTACACCGTCATCGTGAGCAATCCGGGTTTTATTACAGCCACGAATGCCCAAGTAACGATTTCTTTGCCACAAGGTATTGTTTTTATACCTGCGAGTGTCATCGTAGATGAAATGTTTGCGCCACAAGTAACGCCTGATACGGGCATACAACTTGGAGAGATTTTGCCCGGAAGCTCAATGAGGATACAATATCGGGTTCAGGTTATGGGGGGAAGCGATGCGAACGGAATATCAAGTGTAGCTGTACTGGCGTATATCTCGGCAGGACAGCAGGAGACGGTCTACTCCAATCAGGTTACCCTGGAAGTTATACAGCCCCAGGTCTCTGTGCTGAAAAGTGTGCTCCCGGTAACGGCCACATTGGGTGATGCCGTCCAATATAATATTACCGTCTCCAATGCAAGCAGTTATGCGGTGGATGGAATTCTCTTGGATGTACTGCCAACAGGTTTGACGTTTGTTGAAGGCAGTTTGGGCTGGAATGGGGTTAAACGTCCCGGAACCAATCTAGCTAGAGGGCTTAATCTGGGGACGTTGACAGCCCGGTCGGTTCTGAATATTCAGTTTGAAGCGAAACTTCCAGATCGAGATGATTCGATGCCTGATGATTACAGGTATGTGAATCATGCTAGCCTGATGTATACATTTCGATTGCCGGATTCACGGTCAGTGCAGCGGATGATTACATCCAATGAAGCTGTGGTCGAATTAAAAGCGCCGATAATTCAGGCTTATGTTCAAGTGACACCCACATTGGTCGAGCAGGGAGGTACCGTCACTTTTCAGGTACGTGTGGAGAATACGGGCAATTTGCCGGCACGTGTACAACTTGGTAGCATTTTACCTGAGGGTGCCAGATGGCTTGGGCAAGCTACGGGTGAGATCCAATTGAGCTTACCAGAGTATTCCACACCACGGGTTCTGCATGTGGGTGTGATTGAGCCTGGAACGGAAAAGAACATCTCCTATGTAGCGAAGTTAGCTTCTGAGAAGACGGGGACGCTGCAAGGAGCCTTGATTGCTAGGGACACGTATGAATGGAATGGACAAAAACGCGCTGGCGAAACCCGATCGAATGAGTACAGCATCATTGTGGAGTATGGAGAAGAATAGGGGGTATCACGGTTAACGGTAACTTGCGCCTGAGGAATTTGCTCATTCTGGATGCCATGAGATTACACGAACGTAAATGAATGGTATACTAATTGAATATGAACTCGGCAATCAACCCGTGGAATCGGGACGTCGGAGTAGAGGAGGCAGCCACATTGGCAAAAGCAAAAGTAGCAAAAAGACCTACACGGGATGAGTTTGAACTTGAAGAGTTGGGAAACCAGCTGGTTGAAGCCTTTCGGGAACGTTCGGAAGTACTGTTGACGGTATGGGGCAAAGAAGATCAGGTACAAGGAGTCATCGTCAAAATGGACTCCCGTACACGACTTGTGCATGTAGAGTATACCGAAGAAGAGTTCACAGCGAAGGTGCCTTTTCTGGATATCATGCGTGTGCAATCTCCCCGGTACTGAACGAAAAAAACAGCAATCTGAATAATTAGGGCATCCGCCCTGTCAAAGTCGTTCTTCCTGCATAAGATAACCCATACCTGTTGCAGAGGAGGTACGGTCAATGAGCGAAGTATTAGGTGGAGAAACAAGAGGCTACGGATACGGAGGTTTCACTTCTGTAGGTGCCATTCTGGTTCTGTTCATCCTGTTGGTTATCATCTCCAAAGCGTTCTTGGTATAATTGCATATCTCTAAAGAATGAAAGAAGCTCTGCCATCACGGCAGAGCTTTTTTGTTCGTTCAGTCATTGGCGAATTTTGTAGAAAATCGGTGTTAGTCCTGCTTACGTTATGTTAGAATATAACCATCCCTAGAGAAAGAAAGAGGTGTTTTGATTATGAGCCAAACGTTAACAGAATCTTTAAATGAACAGATGAACTTTGAGTTTTATTCCGCTCATGTATATCTGGCTATGGCAGCCTATTGTTCCAGCAAAAGTCTGGATGGATTTGCGAACTTCTTCATCGTGCAAGCGGAAGAAGAGCGATTCCATGGCATGAAAATATACAAATTCCTGAATGATCGTGGTCAACGTGCCACACTTGCGGCTTTGCCAGAACCGAAGAATGAATATGCTTCGATGCTGGATGTATTTGAACATGGTTATGCTCATGAACAGCAAAACACGAAAAAATTCTACAATCTGGCTGACATCGCTCTGAATGAACGTGAGCATGCAACGATGTATTTCCTGAAATGGTTCATTGATGAGCAGGTTGAAGAGGAAGCATTGTTTGACAACATTATTCAGAAGTTGCGCCGCATTGAAAAAGACAGCAATGCCTTCTACATGCTGGATGCCGAGTTTGGCAAACGTTCGTTCACTGCTCCTGCTGAATAACTTTTACGTAGGAGTCGATAAGATTCCAGCGTCAAAACACCATGTACATACAGCATAAGGTAATGATCCTGAATGCAATGGGGGCAATCTCCTTGCAAGGGATGATGGTTTGATGCCATATGCTGATTGAAGACATAGAAGCCTGCACTTGTGCAGGTTTTTTTGCATGCAACGATATTTAATGATTGTATTGATTTGCTTGAATTGGAGTAATAGTCTATCAAAATTCTGAATTTGGGTAATAGAGGATATGTCACAATTGATCTATCCTGGCGGGATCTTATTTTGCGCAAATCTATCAAATTCGTATTAAATTTTAGGTTTATCTGACAAAAGTGTAACTCTACCGTAGCCTTTGGAGCGAGAACAGGAGCCACTATCTTTGATAGTATTAGGATTAATCGCCAAGGGATGAAGGTAGAAAAACATGGACACCCGGGGAAATATAACACATAAGGGAGACTTTTAATTATGCTACATATTCGTAAATCTATCATGGTCACACTTGCTATTTTACTAATCATTCCACTCTTATTGCCGCAGTCGGTATCTGCCAAATCAGCTGCATCCAAGGATGGTGCAAGCAAAGTAAATTCCAAAATCATATACCTGACGTTTGATGATGGGCCAACCGCTCATACGGGTCAGTTACTGGATATTCTGGATCAGTATCATGCGAAGGCAACGTTTTTCATGCTGGGTCCTCAAATGGAGAAATTTCAGAAGGCTACCAAACGAATCGTAGCTGACGGGCATGGGTTGGGTCTGCATGGTGTGTCTCACGTTCCAAGCAAATTCTATAAATCTGCATATAGCGGATTAAAAGAGATGCAGCAGGCCAATGTAAGTCTGAACAAGGTTGCCGGAGTTAAAACAAGTCTCGTGCGAACGCCATATGGTAGTAAACCTTATCTCAAACCGGCATTCCGTAATGTACTGCTGGGCCAGGGTGGATTCCATCTATGGGATTGGAATGTCGATTCGGAAGACTGGAAATACAAGAAAGATCACCAGAAAGTCTATAACAGTGTAATGAAGCAAATCCACAATGTGCAAAAGAGCGGAACAACACCAGTTGTGCTTATGCACGACCAGGAAGCAACGCTGAAAGTATTACCGCAAGTGTTGAAAACATTGAAGGCAGAAGGGTATCGTTTTGAAGTATTAAGCAAAAAAGTGCAGCCGGTTAACTTCTGGAACGACAAGCGTTAATCTTTTTAATTTTTCTACAGATTGGCTACAACGAAGGAGGCACACATCATGAAGAAACAACCATTATGGATCACGATTCCAGTAACGACAGCCGTTTTACTTGCTCTGGCAGGATGTGGAGGACCGGATTCAAATGCAGCATCTTCAGAGAATAGTTCTTCACCAACGACAACAGTGGGTGAGCAGACCGAGACCGGCAGCGGTGGTGCTGATTTCTCTAATGAAAATGAAACAGGAACCAAAGAGAACACGGGCACAACAGATAATGAAGACACATCAGGATCGAAGGCAAATGACAACCAAGTTGCCACGGGTCAATCAGGTGTGAATGATGTGATCAAGCAAGTTCGCAACCAGTTGAAGATGAAGGATGCAGCGTTACCCACTTCATTCACATTGGACAAGGGTACATCTTTGGGTGCTGCAATACTGTCCAATACTGCTGATGCATTTAAGGTAAACTTCTACGCTACCACTCAGTCTGTTGCCATTAATGATCAATCTTTAACTGCATCCGACAGTAAGATACCTGTACTGGCTTCCTATGAAGTGAAGACCTATAAGGACCCGAATCAGTCAGAAATTTTCCCTGAGACGGACCTGAAAGATATTCCAGCAGATATGGCAGTGGATCTGGGACATGGCATCAAAGGCATCAGTGAAGGTGCCGCAGGCAGTCAATATCTGACTTGGCAAGAAGGTAGATGGACGCTGGAAATTCGTTCGGTTTCCGAAGATGAAATGAATAATCCGGGCATAGCGAAGAAAATGGTGGAGTACCTGGAGTCAAATACGTTGCCTGTACCCAAAGATAAAGGGTATATCAAGGTTGAATATCCAAATGGTGGAAAGTCTGTTCATGTAACGATCTCATGGCAGGACGGTAACCAAATTCATCAGCTTAAGACCGATCAAGTGCCATTAGAAGCTCTTGGCATGGTTGTATCTGTGAAATCCTAAGTGTTTTACGGATATTCTGCAATGTAGAAGAGATGAGTGTTGGATTGTTACGATACACATAAAAAAGCTTGGCCCAGGAAGAAATTGCTGGGCCAAGCTTTTTATTTTGAGTATGTTATCGCAGCTTATGCAGCCGGGACACATGTTTATTTTTGTTTCAATGGGTTAAAGCGGTACTTTCATTTGAACCACCCTTTTTCCTTGGAGCGAGTGATGGCCTCAATGCGGTTACTGGCATTTAACTTGTTGAGAATAATGGAGATGTAGTTACGCACTGTTCCCGTTGTGATGAAAAGATGCCCGGCGATTTCCTTGGTGTTCTTCCCATCTGCCATGAGGCCTAGTACGGCGTTCTCCCGTTCTGTCAGGGGGTTTTCTTCTACATAAGCTTCATCTACCAAGTCGGGAGCGAAGATGCGTCTGCCATTCATAACTTGGCGGATTGACTCGGCAAGTTCTTCAATTGGACTGTCTTTGAGCAGGTAACCACGGACACCGCCCTTCAGGGCACGTTCGAAATATCCAGTCCGGGCAAAAGTGGTCAGGATAATGACCTTACAGCTCATTCCTTTGAGTTCTTCTGCGGCTTCAAGGCCGCTTTTCACGGGCATTTCTATATCCATCAGACAGATGTCTGGTGCAAGCTCCTGGACAAGGGCAAGGGCTTCCTGGCCGTTGCTGGCACGTCCGACGACTTCCATATCTTCCTCCAGATTGAGGAGGGAGGACAAGGCGCCGAGCATCATGCGCTGATCTTCCGCGATTACAATTCTAATCATGATTCTGCCTCCTTTATCGGTTTGCGGACGAGTTTTGGAACATGAATAATGATCGCTGTACCCGGGATGTCTGTCGCAGAGCGAATATCCAGACAACCGTTCACAAATTCAAGTCGTTCCTTCATGCCCAAAATTCCTGTTCCGCGCCGATCCTGTTTGCGAGTTCGTTCTATTCCAACACCGTTATCTTGAACGGTTAATACATTATCCGCTAGGGTTTCCTTAATGATGATGGTACAGGTTGTTGCCTGACTGTGTTTGACGACATTGGTGACGGCTTCTTTCAAGCACATACCGAGCACATTTTCATTTAATTGTGATGTATCCTGTAACTTCGGATTACCTTCCAGCACAAATTCAATCGAAGCGGCCTTCAGAATCTGCTCCGCCCGGAACAGTTCATCGACCAATTGTGTACCACGCATGGTGGTTACCATTTCCCGGACTTCCTTCAGAGCTGTACTTGCCGTTTGTCTGAGGTCGTTCAATTCGATCTCGGCCTGATCGGGATTATTGCGGAGCAGCCGTCTCGCCAGATCGGTTTTCAGACCGATTAGAGAGAGCTTCTGTCCAAGTGTATCGTGCAGGTCACGAGCGATACGCTGGCGTTCTTCCATTTTTACGAGATCATCAAGTCGCTTGTTCGCATTCTCCAATTGGCCTTCCAAATGTTCAGTTTTGTTTTTGTTATACGTACTAATTGGGAGCAGGATGGAGGCCATTAAACTGATGAATACAAACGGAAACTGACTCACGAGCAATGAACTCTGATTGATAAAACCATAATTAATGGTTAGGAAGCTGGCTCCCAAATTCACCGAGTATAGGGTGAAGAAACCGGCTTTATTTTTAATATTCCCAATAAAAAAAGCAAGAAACAATGAGAAGTAGGCATAATCATAGGCGATCGTCATCGTAATGGATATGGCAATGAGCAATCCAATCCACATGTATACCTGCCAGCCTTTGGTGATGAAAGCGAGCAGATAACAGACGAAGAAAACGAGAATGATAATAATACCTGTTACCATCGTCCATAATTTGGAATATTGTGAAATGTAATAGAAGGGCAGGATGAAAAAGACGAGCCATACATAAGGATTTAACCCTGTATTTTTATAAAAAATCTGCATCCACTTTTGAATGTAATTCTCCTCCTTGCACTTGTACTCAACTTTAGCATGACTGTAGCATGACTATGGCTTGAACACAAGAAAACGAATCCGACAGAGTTAAGGCTTCTCTGTCAGACCCGCTGGATTCGTTACTCGGATAGGCGGTTGAACATACGGCTTGCGGGACAAGTTTTTGAGCTGTCTGAAGCTAATAAACTGTTTAGAATCTTCATCCCACAGACGGAAGCGAAGGGCAACCAGACTGGAACGTAGTGTAATAGTAGTTGCTTTTTGCAAGGGTGGTGTTGCGTTATGTGCTTCTTCCAAGAAATAGTTAGGTACACGTGGGCTCAAGTGATGCACATGGTGAAACCCGATATTACCACTGATCCATTGCAATAATTTTGGCAATTTGTAATAAGAACTGCCTTCAACAGCTGCTTTTACATAACTCCACTCATCTTCATGTTCAAAATACGTCTCTTCGAACTGATGTTGAACGTAGAACAGCCAGATACCAAAGAAACCGGAGAAGAAGAAGATAGGTGCCTGCACCATTACAAAAGCCTGCCATCCGACTAACCAGGACATGAATGCATAGAGCACTACGATTAATACTGTAGTCAGATGTGTGTTGATACGTTCTTTACGTCTTGCACCTTTGCGGTTAAAACGGTAAGCCAACAGAAACACGTAGATAGGTCCGATACAAAACAATACAAACGGGTTACGATAAATCCGATAGAAGAGGCGTCCCCAAGGAGAAGCTGCTTTGTATTCGTCAACCGTCATAACCCAGATATCACCTACACCACGTTTGTCAAGATTACTGCTTGTCGCGTGATGGATAGAATGCTCGTTTTTCCACTGCTGATAAGGTGTGACTGTTAATACACCCGTAATGGTACCGAGAATATCATTGGCGCGTTTGCTCTTGAAGAACGAACCATGACAGCAGTCATGGAAAATAATAAAGGTCCGAAGTACAAATCCGGATGCCACCAAAGCAATCGGGAAGGTCAGCCAGTAGGAAACCGATAAGCTAAAGTAAGCTGCAGCCCATAACAAGAAGAGCGGGAGCAATGTATTGATTAACTGACGGATACTTAATCTGAGATCATTTTTTTCGTAAGGGGTAACTTCTTTTTTTAAGGCCATTTCTTTTGATCTGTTCATAAAATTGTGTCCTCCTCAATCGTCATAACTGTAATCAGCTACAACTTGGCGTTTCCCGCTAGACTTTCCTGTAGGAAGCGTTTTTATCATTGTAAAACAATCCGAACATGACAGTAAGTCATAAACGTCAGCCTTCTGTAATGATGAATATCAATGACGGACCATGACATTTGTCATGGGTGTATGATGCTCAATAGCTCTGCAGAAGACGGAAGAGCAGGTTTTACAAATTCCTTTGCACAAATTACGCAACAATTTGTATTATGTATACAAATTTTGTTGAGAGCATGGTAAAATCTATCTTTGAGTGGTTATGACAACTTATGAGACGGGTCGATTAGGTTGATTTCTGATGGATTGGATGGAATGCATAATGAAGAAACGAATTACGGATATCCTATTTATTATGGCAGGTGCATTTCTGTTTGCACTGGCGGTGAACCTGTTTGTCATCCCGAACGATTTGGCTGAAGGCGGCGTCACGGGTATCACGATTATTTTGTATTACCTGTTTGAATGGTCCCCTGGACTGATGAACTTGATTCTGAACGGTATTTTGTTAATTGTGGGATATCGGTTTCTTGATAAAACGACTACGGTATATACGATTATTGCGGTGGTATTCAACTCGTTGTTCCTGCATCTGACGGAGAGTTGGACGATTGCATCGGATGAACTCTGGATCAATACCATTTTTGCTGGAGTATTTGCCGGTCTTGGTATTGGCTTAATTGTTAGAGTGGGAGGCACAACGGCGGGAACAGTGATCCTGGCCCGACTTGCCAACAAATATCTGGATTGGAATATCAGTTACGGACTTCTGTTCTTCGATCTGATTGTGGCTTTCTCCTCATACTTCATCATTGGGCCACAAGGATTAATGTGTACAATTGTCTTGCTGTTTGTCGGAACCAAAACAATGGAGTTCATTATTGAAGGGCTCAATCCGAAAAAAGCAGTCATGATTATCTCTTCCAAACAGGATGAAATCGCGAAGCAAGTTATTGAGAAGATGGATCGCGGAGTAACCGTCCTGTCTGGTCATGGCTATTACACGAAAAATAAGAAAGAAATTTTATACATTGTGATTAGCAAGCAGGAAGTTTCTATGCTGAAGAAGATTGTACGAGCAGAAGATGAGATTGCTTTTATCACCATTCATGATGTGCGTGATGTATTTGGTGAAGGATTTATTGAACTCTCCAAAACTTGATGAATATGTATATAAGGAAGAAAGGAGTTGCGGTGAAATATCACCGCAACTTTTTTGATAGGTTAATGGTATCCGGTATTAATCTAGTTCAAATAGAAAGAACCCTTCTCTATAGAGAAGGGCAAAAGAATATTAATAATGTTTTCTTTTTTTGACTGGACAATATTCAACAGTGACACAACAATGTTTTTTACACTTTGTAGGGACATATTTGATTTTGGTAACACAAGTTTTCGTAATTTTTTTGTAAAAACACTTTGGTCTTGGATGATGACATTTATGATGTTTTCTATACATATTAAAACCTCCCTGATCGTGATAAGGTATTCTATGACCGCGTCACTGTTTCGGAAATGTATAAACGTCTATTATTGTATAATAATCCCTTTATTAGGCTTTTGTGTTACAGGTGAAGGTTGGTTCTTTCTAGTAAGAGAGTGCAATGACAAAAAGCTGTACACCGACCAAGCACGATGATATATTGAATTTAATCAATTTGTTAATAAACCTAACTAACTATTAGAGGAGGCGATAACATGGCTGGCACACCGCAGTATATCCGCAATCTGAATGAAAATCTCATTATGGATGCCCTGATAACTCAGGGAACGATGTCGAGAGCGGATATCAGCCGTCAGACCGGACTTAGTAAACCAACGGTGTCTTTGGCGGTCGAACATCTGATTGACCGTAATCTGGTGAGGGAAATGGGGAGAGCTGACAACGCTCAGGGTCGCAAAGCAACCCTCATTCGTTTCAATGAAACGGCTTATTATGTCTGTGGTATAGATATCGGCGCAACACGTATTCGGATTGCATTATCCGATCTGAATGGAGAGATCATTGCCTATCGAACATATCCCATGGTTGTTCAAGAGGCTTATGAGCAAGCAGAAGCGACGATGCTGGAGCTTCTTCGAAGCCATATGAACGAATTGCTGGATGAGAATCATCTGAAATGGGATCAGATTCAGTGCATCGGGTTTGGTATACCAGGCGTAGTGCTGCCTGATTCAGGGCGTATCCATCGTATTGTGGACCCGTTAGCCGGTCTGGAACAAGCTTTCTCTCTTGAGTCGTTGTCAGGAGCTTTTCCCTGTGAAGTAATCCTGGAAAATGATGTGAATCTTGCAGCGCTTGGGGAGTATCGGAGTGGTGCAGCAGCAGGATATCCCTTGTTTGTTTTTTTCTCCATCGGTACAGGGACGGGCGCTGGCATCATGGTACATGGCCAACTGCTTCGAGGTTTAGGTGGCTTAACTGGAGAGATCGCAGAGATGCTGGTGGACGATGGCCGACGTCTGGAGGAAGTGCTGTCCGCAGATGGTCTGATGCAACTGGCGAATCTTCACCTTAATCCGCACGATGAACTAATGGAAGTAGCTGGTTCTGATATGGACGCGGATGTGAATGGAAAAGTACATATAGTTGCAGATGATCTTCACAGACACCTGACTCCCGAAAAGTTATTTGAAGCTGCACGCAGTGGAGAAGTTGAGGCGTTAGACATTTTACAACAATACAGCCAGAAGATTGCTTCAGCTCTGCGTCAGATTAGCGTTGTGCTTGCTCCAGATCTCATTGTGCTTGGCGGAGGCGTAGGAGGAAACGGTGATGTGTTATTGCCTTTACTGAGGCAGATCATATCTGAGCAATTCCCGGTGCAACCACAGTTAATCTGTTCCAAGCTTGGTGAGCAGGCTGTTGTCACTGGCGCGGTACAGGTAGCCATACAACAAACGATGCTGAACCTTCAGCAGGAAGCCATGGAATAAGAGATTGGATATACAACATGTGAGGAGGGGAAAGGGATGACAGAATCCGTGAAAAACGTAAGTAATGATGATCAGTCCAATCAGGATGGTACGGTTGGAGGTGATCGATCCGGCTGGATTGCAGGTATTGACATTGGAGGCACCAAAACATTAATGCTCTTGTCATCACAACAGGCTGGAAGTGAAGTTCATGAACGTATCTTGCCTACGCTTGCAAGTGATCAGCCGGATGAGTTCTTCCGATGGTTATTCGCTGAATTGGAAACGTTCTGCCGCGAAGTTGGATGCAGTCTGGATCAACTTAACGGTGCAGGCTTGGGATTCCCTGGTGTGATTCTGCAGGAGGAGGGGATACTGCGAAATACTCCAGCTTTTCAGTGGCCTGAGCTAGATATTCGCCCTGTGATTGCGCAGTATTACAGCGGGAATATCATGTTGGACAATGATGTGAATCTGGCCGCAATGGGAGAATATGATCGAGGGGCAGCGCAGGGACATCAACACTGTGTGATGGTCACGGTTGGAACAGGCATTGGAGCTGCTCTTATCCTGAACGGACAACTCTACAGCGGCCAGAATGGAGCAGCAGGTGAGATTGGGCATTTCATTGCAGGAGACGAAGGGCTTCATGCCGGTTACGTTGCTGATGCGGATTCCTTTGGCGTATTTGAGCAAGTGACTTCAGGTACGGGAATTACCGAACAGGCGAGGCGTTATTTTGCTGCTGGAAAGGGGAGTTCCTTATCCCTGATTATGAGTCTGGCAGGAGGGGAAGTGGAACAGATTGAAGCCAGACATGTATTCAGAGCAGCCGAATCAGGTGATGTTGCAGCACTTGAGATTCTGGAACTGCCTATGCGTTATATGGCTAGAGGTCTGGCGAATATTACGGCTTTACTCAATCCTTCCATTATAGTGATCGGTGGTGGCGTAGCTGCATCCAACCCATCCTATTATCTAAATGAAGTGCGCACACGCCTCCAACGTTACACCGTTCTGCCTACACTTTTAGCTGTAGCTGAACTGGGGAACAAAGCAGGAGCAATCGGGGCATTGGCTGCAATCAAGTCGAGTCTGACACGCACATAAAAATAGAGAATAGGCGAAGCAACTACAGAAATAAAGGATGGAGATCCGGATGAGAAGTAGACATATGAAGGCTTACACAGAGAAAACAAAAGCCAATTCCAATGATGCAAAACGTGTTTTACTCCAATTGCAGGGCCTATATCTGTTTATGGGGCTTGCCGGGGGGATGTTTAACCCGTACATTAATCCCATATTGGTAGCACAAGGGTTTTCCAGTAAAGAAACCGGATTTATCATGGCGTTTGGCACACTTGTATCTATTATTCTTCAACCTATATGGGGAATTCTGGTAGATAAGTTTAAAAAGACACGGTTCGTACTGGTCATAAGCCTGCTTGTTCCTGCATCGTTAGCGTACTTCTACAATATTCAAGTGTACATTATATTAATATTGATTTATACTTTATGCACTATATTCCAAGTGACTCAAATACCCGTGGCTGACTCTTATGCGGTTACCGCCGCGAGAGCAGCCAATACCTCATATGGCATGATCCGACTCTTCGGCAGCATAGGAACGGGAGTTGGTGGATTTGCCGCAGGGATGTATCTCTCCCAGTTTTCCATTCACATGTTATGGCTGCCATTTCTCCTGTTTAACGTTCTGAGCACCATACTGGCAAGTACACTTCCCCGGCAGACGAGCATATCCTCGTCCTCGGTAACCTTCTCCGTAGGTTTGGCAAGATTGCTCCGAAATCGGACATTCCTTCTATTTCTAACAGGCTGTTTCCTGGTTAACCAAACGCTCACTGCGTTTAACTCCTTTTTTGTTATTTCATTTCAAATGGCTGGCGGTTCTGTGACCATGACGGGTACAGCACTGTTGCTGGCGTCAATTACTAATGTTCCATCCATGTTGGCAGCGGCATTCATACTCCGAAAATGGGGACATGAACGGACGATGCTGCTTGCAGCGGGGGCGTATATGTTACGTTGGGGGATACAATGGCTATGGCCGACACCTGAGGTCATGATTGGCGTTCAGGTGCTGCATGGGTTATCCTTCGGATTCTTCTATATTGCAGCAGTGGAATATGTGGCTTCCGTTACGGGACGGGAGATGCAAGCCACAGGACAAAGTTTATTTAACATGGTGTTTGCTGGTCTGGGCGGAATTGTTGGTAATATGCTTAACGGATATTTACTCGATTCCGGCGGTCCATCACTGATGTATCTGGCTTGCACGATCAGTGCGGCACTAGGATCAGTGATTCTGTATATCGTCAGCAGGCAGGCCAAAGAACAGAGAAGAGCATACTCATTAGAATAGAGATGGAAGGAGTTGGAGCCTATGAAAGTAAATCTGAAGCGGAATTGGCACACCAAGTTGATGTATTCGTATTTTCCTATTTTTCTGCTTACGATTTCCATTCTGATCTTTCTCTCCTTCCTGATTGTCAACGAACTCTCACGTAACGAAACACAAAAAGCCGACATGATCTCCACCCGCTATATCGTGGATACACTGGAGCGATCGCTAAGTGACATTGAACTTCGCTTGCTTGAAGACATTGGTGCGAACAAAACATATAGTCGCTTTCTGGAAGCTGAACAGGGACAATTATCGAGTCAATTCATCTATGATGCAGCAAGTGGGCTGGGACGTATGCTGGATCAGCAGGATATGATTCAATCCATTTATCTCTATCGCATGTCCGATTCCCAGATTCTTACGCCCAGAGGCATGATGCGTTTGGAAGATTTTGAAGATCGCGCCTATATTGAGCAAGCTTTGAAAGATCGGGAGAATCTCGGTTGGAACTTGCCACGTGATTATAAGGAACGTTCCTTCGACGTACCTTCACAGGTGATTAGCATGAATAAGTGGCTTCCTTTGCCGTGGGGCGGGGAAGGACTGCTCGTCATTACCATCCGCATGTATGCAGTAGAACGGCAGATTGATAACATGACCAATGAAAAGTTATCTGTTCTTCAGGTTCGGGACAAGAGCGACAATCTGATCTATACCGCGCATCAAATGGACCCTTCTGCAGGTGAAATCCTTAATCGTGTGACTGCGGACAAGCTTGGTCTGGTCTTTGAGAGCGGCATTCAATCCGGACAGCTGTATTCATGGGTATCACTTGTCTCTTATGTGTGGATCGGTATTGGATTATTAACGATTGTTGGTGCAGTGGCGGGACTAATCTACATTACGCGCAGAAATACGCGGCCCATCCAGCTCATCATGAATCGAATTCAGGCGTTACAGCCACGTGCTGAGGAGGATGAAGCAGCACCATCCGTCAAGGATGAACTGGCACTCATCGACCGTGCGCTGGAACATCTGATTGCTCAGACGGTTGACTATGAGAAACAACATCATGAAAACTTGCTGATTCATCGCAGACAGTTGCTTGTTGACCTGATGGAAGGAGAGCGAATGGATTCGTTCCGTCAGCGACTTCGCCATCTGCAACCACTAGAGGAACGATTCATGGAACCGAAGAGTGTTGCTGTCCTCATTGCGGAGATGAATGGTGACGATCTCTCGACCAATCAGAATATTCTGAAGATTGCGCTCATGAACGTAGTGGAAGAACTTGTGCAGAATGAGACCCAGTTCGGCGGTTGGGCTGAATGGTTTGGGAACCGCAGGCTTATTGTGGTGATTGCGTCGGATGAGCAGGAAGGACTGGACCGTGAATTGCTTATGGATCTGGCTAAGCAGATGCATATGTGGATTGCGGAAAACTTCCGCCTCCGGTTTACGTTCGGGATTGGACGAACCGTATCGGGCTGGGAGGAGATTACTCGTTCCTATGCGAGTGCAGACGCGGGTTTGCAGCATAGACTTACCCTGGGTAAAGATGCCATCGTTCTCAGTGAGCAACTGCCCGATCGTATTGAGCTGCAATCGTACAAGTATTTGCAGATGCTCGCAGACTTTGTCCGTGAATTCAGACTAACCGGTGATGGTTGGCGGACGCAGCTGGACCAGATGTTTGTTGCGTTCAGCGAAGATCAGATTACAGATAACGATATTCGCATGTTGCTGCAGGCGTTAATCCAGATGTTGTCCCGTGAATTCGGGGAGCTGTCTGAGCGGTTGCAAAGCCAATTTGCCGAGGAAATCCTGACTCGTCTTCGCAGTGATATCCAGCAGGTGGATACACTGGAGGGAATTCAAGAGATTTTGCAAGAGTGGCTTAAAGAGGTTTATCGCAATTATGTATCTGTAAATGAAACGAAAAGTCATCGTGCGATGATCAATGAGCTGCGGATTTATATTGAAGAGCATTTTGATGATCCGGATCTGTCGCTGAAACATCTGAGTGATCGGTTCCAAATCTCGGGCAAATATGCAAGTTATTTGTTCAAGGAAGAGTTTGAGATGAAGTTTGTTGATTTTCTGGTGAAACTGAGGGTCGAAAAGGCCTGTCGTCTGTTGTCTGCATCCGATATGGCTGTTCAGGATATTGCTCTGCAAGTGGGTTATGCCAATGCCATCTCCTTTGGCAGAGTATTTAAACGGATTATGGGCGTGACACCAGGCGACTACCGCAAGCAGAGTGGAAAACAAGGGGATCAATAACGATATGGGTCGTGTTAGAGCATCCCGGTAATGGGTGAAATCCAATTAATCCTAGAGATATCTATGAAATCTCCTGTATGAAGGAATAAGGTCCGTACCTTATCGTCCTTTGCAGGGGATTTTTTGGATGTTGAATACAACATCTTAGGCCCATTAAGCTGGTGCGTTAAGGAATTTTACGAATGACCTATACTAGCATTATGACAATCCATTAATTCATAGGGAAGAAGTTGAAGATGATGTATACATACGGACAGCAAGTGTGGGGATCCGTAGATATCAATAGGCGGGTTACCATTACAGCAAGCAATAACACATTTACATTCCATGTAGATAACTTGTCATATACGATAACTATACCTGTGGGTACCTACACAACAAGTCAACAAAGGCATGAATCCGAACTTATTCAGGCCATTTCGAAGGCAGGGGCGGCTCAGAACATTCCTGTACGATTTATTTTGGGCGGAATGCATTATGATGAGAAGTATAATGTATTGATTTTGGAACATACGGATACGAACAACGAACATGTTATCGATCAATTTGCGGGAAATGCCATCGATACGTTGTTTGGTCAAGTGAAGTTTAATCTTCCACCGAGGAATTAGTGCGTCGAGTCGTTCTACACGTGTTGTTAAACAAGGAGATCACATAAGATGTGGTCTTTTTTTCATTTTTTGAAGAGAAATTCTATGGAAAAAGGATTATTGCAAGATGGGTGATGCCAGATTGGGTATGAGAAATCGACCTTAACACAACATATTATGTTAATATAGTTAACATTAGCGTCGTGAAAATTGTATATTGTCAGGAAATATGTTTATATATCGCGGTGTTTAACTTAAAAATCGTGAATTTTACATTTTGAAAATAGTTTATTGTCTAAATATCAGCTCATATGTAATGATTAGTGACATTCACAGGTGCAACAAAATGGGATGAACAAAGTGGAGTGGCAATCATGTGAATCCATTCAGAGAGTGTGCGAAAGGGGAAAGGTCAAATGAGATTATTTCAAAGACGTAAGGCAGGCAAGGCAAGTTCAATCCTCGCAGTGGTAACAGCATTCACTCTATTATTATCTGCATGTTCGTCGGGAAGCGAATCAACATCTTCATCTGGAGCGTCGGGTTCGGGGGAAAAAACAACTTTGAAAGTAGAAATCTTCGATCGGGGAAATACTCCGGCGGGCTACACCATTTCGGACAGTTATCTGACTCGCTTCATTCAAGAGAAGTTTGGTGATCCAAACAACATCGATGTTCAATTTGTTCCGGTACCACGCTCGGAGGAAGTACAGAAGCTTAACGTTCTGATGGCGAGTGGCTCTGAAGTGCCTGATATCGTCTTTACCTACGATTCGGGAACATTCAATCGGTATGCAGAGCAAGGAGGTCTGACCGAACTTACGGATCTGATCAATCAAAGCGGTCCTAACCTGAAGAAGTTCCTGGGAGATGAAACGCTGGCCTACGGTCAATACGATGGACAACAGTTTGCGGTTCCAGGTAAACGTCTTGTTCTAGGCAAGTACGCATCCTATGTTCGTCAGGACTGGCTGGATGCGCTCGGATTGCCTTCACCTGAGACAGCTGAGGAGCTGCATACAACACTGAAAGCCTTTAAGGAAAAAGATCCGGGTAAAGTCGGTACAGGACTTATCCCAATGGGGATGTCGATTGCCTCGGCTCAATATGAACCCCTGATCTGGTCATTCATTGAACCGCTAACGGAAGAACAAAAATATACATTAACGCAGCAACTGGGTTCCAATGACTATCCAACGTTGTTGCCTGGTTTCAAGGACGCTCTGAAATATATGAACACACTTTATAATGAAGGATTAATGAGCAAGGACTTTGGACTCGACAAAGACAAGAAAAAGCTGTGGGAAGATGTATCTAACGGCAAAGTTGGATTCTACACCGAAGATGCAGGGGAGGTTTACATCTCCGGTACGTACAAAAACTTGCAAACCAATAAACCTGGTGCAGTGATCACACCGATTGATGCATTCAAAAACTCCGAAGGCAAATTCGCCAAACCGGCATATGCTCCCAATGCGATGTATGTCATGATTCCAAAATCGAGCAAAAATGCGGAAGCAGCGATGAAGTATCTGGATTGGATGGCTTCGGGCAACAACCTGTTCGACCTGCAATTCGGTGTTGAAAATGAGAACTATGAGCTCGTGGATGGTGTACCACTGATCAAAGATGATGCTTCACCTGAAATCGCAGGTCGTATCTATAATTCCGGTGACATTGCCATTATCGTTAATGGTAAATACGTTGGGGATGACAAGAAAAATGAAGAGGCTTATGTCGTACAGGTAGAGTCGAAGTATCGGGATGACATGCGCAAGTCGGTAGCCATTTCCAACACGGACACGATTCAACCGGTACGCTTCTCCAAACCGATTGATGCAGAAGCGCGTTACGGTAACGGCCTGAAAGACAAGTTTATGGAGTTCTTCGTGAAAACAACCATTTCCAAACCCGCTGATTTTGAAGCCACGTATGACAGCATGATGAAAGACTACATGGCGAGCGGTGGTCAAGCGATCCTGGATGAACGTACAGAAGCTTACAAAGCGATGAAATAAGCAGAGTAGAGTTCACATCTAATGTGTATGACAACAAAGAACAGGGAATTCATTAGGGCGATGGCAACATCGCCTTGATGAAAAATCCTGAATGACATGGGGGGAAGGTTTATGAAAACAAGCATCTATTTCCGCAGAAACTGGCAACTATATGCGTTGCTCCTACTGCCCATGATCTACTTCATTATTTTCAAGTATGGGCCAATGTATGGCGTGCAGATTGCGTTCAAGGATTTTAACTTCTTTCAAGGGATCTCTGGTAGTGAGTGGATTGGCTTGGATGCATTCAGAGAAGTGTTTCAAAATCAGGGGTTTTACACTGCATTACGCAACACGTTAGTGCTAAACATGCTGGATCTACTGGTTTCTTTCCCGGCGCCACTAATACTGGCCATCTTATTGTTTGAGCTGAAAAAGGCTTGGTTCAAAAAGTTGGCACAGACTTTACTGTACATTCCTCACTTTATTTCGTGGGTCATTATTGGAGGGATCGTACTTCAGGTATTCGGTACACAATCTGGTTTCATTAACAATATCTTAATGAGCATGGGATTTGATCCATTACCTTTCCTTTCAGACAAAAACTATTGGCTCTTTACGTATCTTGCGGTAGGTGTGTGGCAGAGTGCAGGCTGGGGTACGATTCTGTATCTGGCATCTCTGACAGGGATTAACCGTGAGCTGTATGAAGCGGCAGAAGTGGATGGAGCAAGTCGGTTACGCAGAATCTGGCACATCTCCTTGCCAGGCATCAAAACAACGATTGTTACCTTATTGATCATCAATGTCGGCAACATGATCTCTATCGGGTTCGACCGACCATTTATTATCGGAAATGTGGCTGTACGTGAATACTCGGATGTGCTCAGCACGTTTGTCTATCGTGTCGGTTTACAATCCGGTCAGGTCACGCTCGCAACAGCTGTAGGTTTGTTCCAGGCATTAGTTGGACTTGTCTTCATACTCGGAGCAAACTATACGTCCAAGAAATTGACCGATGAGAGCATTATGTAGTGGATTTGATTCACATATGATCTGTAAGGAGTGAGTGAGATGTCTGAAAACACGGCGAATCGAATATTCAACACGGTAAACGTCATTCTTATTATCATTACGATGGTGCTGTGTCTTGCACCATTCATTCATATTATTGCGATTTCGCTCAGCTCAAACCGGGCGATCGGTTCAGGAGAAGTTTCTTTTTTCCCCAAAGAGTTATCCTTTGAGGCGTATACCAAAGTATTTGCAGATGGATCGATGATTCGTTCCCTGATCTATACGATCTGGCTGACCGTCCTGAGTACGGTGTTAAGCATGGCGATGACCATTGCAGCAGCTTATCCACTGGCGAAGAGTAATCTGAAAGGGCGTAAGTGGTTCATGCTTGTCATTGTGGTGACGATGTTCTTCAGTGGGGGCATTATTCCCGAGTACATTCTGATCAAAAATCTGCATCTACTCGACAGCACATGGGGACTTATTCTGCCTGGATTGATTAGTCCATTCTATATGATTATCCTCATCACCTTCTTCCGAGGGATTCCCGAAAGTCTCGAAGAAGCGGCGGGCATTGATGGAAGCAGCCACTTCGGAACACTTATGCGTATTATTTTGCCGCTATCCCTTCCGGTTATGGCAACACTGAGCCTGTTCTACGCCGTAGGACGGTGGAATGGTTTCCAGGATGCACTGATGTATATCACCAAGCCTGAACTATACCCTTTGCAATTGAAATTGTATCAGATGATTCAGCAAAACCAGATTACAGAACTGATGCAGAACGAAGGCATTGGTGCCGTTCAAGTCCTGCCTGAGAGTCTGAAAGCAGCCAGCGTTATTTTCTCAACCTTACCGATCTTGCTTGTGTATCCGTGGTTGCAGCGGTACTTTATCAGTGGCGTAATGGTAGGTGCTGTAAAAGGTTAATAGAGGTTGTTCAAAAAGTTCACTTTTGATTACGAATGATGCCTAGTGGCATCATCAGCATCGAATATGAAATTTAGCCGAAATAGGTTGATGCTTACGAAGTATGTTTCCTTCAGAAACATTGTAGTTGCTCACGTAGTTGTCCTACGCTCCGCTACTCCATTTCTAGCTTAATTCCATCTTCTTGGTACTGAAAACTGATCTTTTTGAACACGCACCTATAGTCTCGGGAGGGCGCATGACATGACACAACGAATGGTAGAAAAGATGTCAAAAGAGCAGCAGTATCTTGTGAATCAGTCCATGTTGATGATGGATAGCTTCTATGACAAGGAATTGGATCTGCTTCGGAGTTTTGAAGAAGAGGATTCATCGCAGCACAGCACACGAGCCAGCGCGCATTATGCGCTTGGGTTGTTGATTCGAAATGAGCCTGGTGATGTGGAACGCGCGATACAGGTGTTCCACAAGGTGTTCGATGTTCAATATGACGCTCCGGATGAGATCTATCACGGAACCTTCGCGACCCGACCAACTGATGTGCATCCACCAGCGGGTCACTATGCTTGGAAATCTTTTGCGCCAGGCACGGCCTATTTCCTGGAACGCACCTTTGAGAAGGTGTCTGCGCAGTTTATCCATAAACTACAGGAAGATGGCTCTCTGCTCACAGAGGCCGCAGATCCCAAACAACTGAAGCACCTGTTTCATTCAGCGGTGAATCAAGTTCTGCCACCGGTCTGGATCAGTTATGATCCCAACTGGCGCGAGTTTATCGCTTGTGTCTGTGTGGTCGTAACTGCCGAATTCGCCGAACTTATGCCGGAGACACTCATGAAACGGATGGACCATGCGATGGATTTGGCTGTACAAGGGTCAATAGAACGCAGGTTATCCGATGTAATCCCCATGAATACGAATATTGAGTTGATGCACATTTTCATCACCCACTACTATGGTCACCGCTTGAACCGGACAGAATGGATTCAGCATTCGGATGAACAGGCAGAAGGGTTGATGAAGGAGTTTGAACAATACGACGGTACATTCGCCGAGTTTAATACGACAACCTATTATGGAGTGGATCTGTCCGTGCTTGGCATGTATCGAAAGTATGGACTCACCGAACGTTTGGTTGATATTGGACATCGGATCGAACACGGGCTGTGGAATAACATTGCGCTATACTACAATGCCAATCTGGAGAATCTCTCCGGCCCGTTCTCTCGGGCGTACGACATGGAGATGCGAGAGCATAGTTCAATCGGTGTATTTATCTATCTTTTGCTTGGTGAAGGGTATGAGTATCTAACAGGAATCAACTGTGAGTCAGGTCATGATCCGCTGATTGCGCTCCTTGGGGTCGATGTGCCCGCAGAAGCCGTACCGTTTTTCAAGGCTCATCAAAAAGATCGGCTTGTGCAGAAACAGTTCATGGAGCTGTGTGAGCGCAATGATCCAACGTCCAATCGGAATCTGTGTACAGCCAAAGCTTGGATCGGTGAGGATCGGATGATCGGGGCCATGTCGGGAAGTGTGAATACCAACGGCCAAATGCATCCAGCCACGATCCACTGGCAGACAGAGACGGGTGAGCGTTATTATCTTCGCTTGATCCGCCGTGAGGTAGGCGAGGGTTGGAACAGTCATCTGCGTGGAGTAACGTTCGATGCGGATCTCACGCCAGATTCGTTAACGATTGATGTGGAATTGGATACAGAGGAAGAAATCGACGTTTATTTTGAAATCAGAGGGCCATCCCTTCGTCAGCAGGATATTACACCAGTGTTATGGCAGTTCCCGGGACTTACGTGTACCATGAAGGCTGAAGCACCTGAACCATCCGTGTTAATGTACGTGAATCATGTGGAGATCATCTATCGTTATGTGGCTGGGAAGACGGCAAACAAGATGAGATTTGAATTGACTCTCCGTGAAGACAACGGATAGAGGAATAAATAGGTATATAAGATGAACTGAACATTTACACGAGAACGAAGAGTGCAGAACGGATCTGAAGAAGCGGAGCGTTCGCCTGAAAGCTTTCTGCAAGAAAGCTGCATCGGAAGATGGTACTGCAATTGGAGTGATCTAGTGTAAAGTTTATTGGTTCAACTTATATAGATAGAGATAAATGGAATATGAATGGGAGATAGAATGAGAGACAGGAGGACCAATCATGTATACAGACAAACAGGAATATTCGTTCTCAACATGTTGGAACATCAAACGTCATACGACCGGACAAGGCATGATTGAAGAGATCAAGTCTCTTGGATTCAGACAGGTGGAGCTGAACTATAACGTTACGGAAGAGTTGCTGAAGACGATAGAACCGATGATTGAACGGGGAGAGATCGGTGTATCCAGTGTGCATAATACATTTCCGCATGTGCCTGATCCGGATTACGGGACGGATTCCGTCCTGCTCGGGTTCGATGATGAACCGCGCCGCAAACGGGCGATTGAGCTGTTACTTCGCTCAGCAGAGTACGCACATCGTTATGGGGCCAAGGCTGTTGTTGTACATCCTGGTGAGGTCCCGTTCGAATACAATATAGATGAAGCGTTGAAAAAGATATACCACGATCAAGGACCGGATTCAACGGCATATCAATCTTTATGGCAAGAGATGCTGGAGAAGCGGGAAGATGGCAGCGCACATTACCTGAGCCGGATTCAGGAGAGTCTGGAAGAGGTATGTAACTTGTCTGAGCAGCGAGGATACGGGGTGAATTTCGGTATTGAGACCCGTTCACGCTGTTATCAGATGCCGACTTTGCACGAAGCAGGAACGATTATTGGACAAATGAAGGGCGCGCCGCTTGGTCTTTGGTACGATATTGGTCATGGTATGATGATGGATCGAATGGGGCTGTACGATAATGTACGTGAGGCTAACGCGTTGATTGATCACGTGGTTGGCGTGCATATTCATGAAACCGTAGGGTTGGCAGATCATTGGTGTCCATACATCCATAGTAAAGACATGACATTTTTTGATTCGTTTTTGGATATTATCGACCGTTCTCCGGTGAAAGTATATGAATTAAAAGCCGCGTGTACACCGGACGAAATCAATGAGAGTCATGGAATAATCACGGCTCGTATTGCTGAACGTCATGCGGCGCGTCAGCGCGGATAGGGAGCACACGCATCAAGCATGAATGCACCTTATAGGAAAGTAAACCAACAGATAGAGCGCTTCAGAACAAACCTAAGGTTGCATTACAGGGTGTTCTAGCGCTCTTTTGTTGTTCTTTTAAGTGTGCATGCTTTTACCGTTTCTCAGGGAGTGTTAGGTCACCTAGAATACCTGCCTGATAGCCTTTGACTACAGCCCCGATTCTGGATTTCACACCAAATTTCTGTGTAATAGAGGTTATATGATACTCCACTGTACGTTGACTGATCGCCAGATCCAGTGCAATCTCCTTGTTGGTCATCTCCAGTGCAATACGGTTAAGCACTTCGCGTTCTGTTGCCGTGAGTGATTCCTCCAGATTAGAGGATAACATGGTCTCAGGAATAAGAACATGACCCAACATACTTTGGTGAATGGCGTTGATAATCTGTCCATACGTTGCTTGTTTCGACAAGTAGGCATGGACGCCCAGATCATAAGCTTTTAACTGGAATTCGTGATAGTTGTATCCGGATAACAATATAATTTTGACGGATAACCCGTATTGATCTTTCAATCTTCTCGCTACCTCGAACCCGTCAAGCTGGGGCATGCGGATATCCATCACAACAACATCTGGTCGCAACGCCTCTACTTCGGATAAAAAAAGCAATGGATCGCTGAATGTTTTCAGTACCTGTATACCGGGTTCGCGGTTTAAGCGGTTGTTGAGACCTTCCATGACCAGGGGGTGATCATCAAGCAGTACGACTGTAATGGGTTCGCTCATTGTTCAGTTGCTCCTTTGGTTAAAGGCAAACGGATGTTGATTGAGGTTCCTTTGCCAAGGCTGGAATGTATGGTGAATTCTCCACCGAGATGCTGAATGCTGCTTTGTATGGATATCAAACCGAAGTGCCCGGTTGCAGTATCAAATGTGGTATGAACATTAAACCCCAAGCCGTCATCCTCTACTTGGAGAATCAAGTCATTATCCCTTGTATGTACCTGAATAGAGCAGAACGACGCCTGTGCGTGCTTCATCACATTCATGATAAGTTCGCGGATCGTCCGAAAGACGGTGGACTTCAGAGGTTCGTGCTTTAACTCTTCAGAGATGACGTTGTAGTGTAGTTCCATTCTGATGCCACTTTGTATTTGAAGTGTACGGATGAGCCATTGCAACGCTTCCTCAAGATCACTTCGATCCATAATATGAGGGTAGAGATCATCACACAATTGGCGTATATCTCTCTGGGAAGCATACAGGCACTCCAGCCAAACAGCCGTTTGATCCTTATGCGTCTCTCCGGTATCGTGTAATTCCTCCAAATCACGAGACAGGAAAATCAGGTTTTGTAGCAGTTGGTCATGAAGGAAATAAGAGGTTTTCATACGCTCTGCCTGTTGGGCTTCCATCATAATATCATTGAACTGCCGATGACGGCGTATCTGGTGTTCATGAAAAGCTGTCTGGTCTACACGGTATTCATATCGCTTCTGCAGATCGGATAAGAGTTTGCCATTGACGAGCATTCGAATTGCTTCCAGCCTGCCTTTATCAATGATATCCTGTTCTTCCGCTGAAAAAAGGGTGCGATTTTCTTTGTGACCAATGCCCAGAAATCCTATCGTCTTCGTAGTGGGTTCACCTGACAGCTCCCAAACCTGTGCCAAATCATATTTCTGTCGTACAACTTCAATATCCAACGCCTCATTATCGATATTCTGAATGGAAGTAAAAATCCCTGTACCTTCCTGAGAATATCTGTGCTTATCATCAATCCATATGACAATCACACCTTCAATATCGAGCATCTTGTGGAACATCTCGGCAAACACGTGAATCATGTCCCGCATGTTTTGCTGCTCAGCCATTCGCACAGTCAACCGCAGTTGTTGGTGTTCCAACCAGTCTTTGTTAAGTTTGTTTTTCTTACGTGAGCGGGTGAGCATGTACTGATACACCCAAGTGATCATTAAAAACGAGACAAACAACAAGCTGGTATGAATGAACAAATGCAGGTGAGAAGCAGCCAGAAACAGTAAAAATACGATCAAAACATATAGTCCATGAATCATCAATCTTGGCATAACCAGTTTGAGGTCAAGCATACTCCGTTGTACAAGTACATAAGTGAACATCCATGATAAAGGCAGAAATCCAATTAATGTGTACTCTACAGGCAATAATGGTTCACCTTGAAGCAGGGTTGGAATAGCAAAACAGATGATGAAGGGAATCAGGCTGACAATAATTCCTGTTAACATGAGCAATAGCAGGTTCTGCTCCTTGCGATTGTAGCTTTTACGATTAACCCATGTCATCCAGATTAAGATCAGAAGGGTTGCACAAAGAATAAAGTTAAGCAGATTGGTTGGACCAGACGGTGCAACAGGAGTACTGACGGTAGTAATGCCTTGATTGAACTGAACATCGGTCATCATCCACTGCTTGATGTACAAAAATACTAGGCCTGCAGAATAAGCAACTGCAATACCTCTGCTGATAAATAGTAACCACCGGAAACGATGCAGGCGGGTACGGAATACAAAAGACACATAAAAAGCAGTTAGACAATAAGGTAACCATGCCGCACAAAAGGCTAGAATATAATTGGATAAAGGCAACTGGGATGTGTATATCGTCAGTATACATATGGCCATGGACAGGTTAAGGAGGTAGAACAGACGCATCACTCGTGAACCGGGTTGGCTAAACAAGGCATAGGTTCCGGTCAGCAACAGCAATAATTCTACAATGGATGAGAAGCCGATGTTGAACCATTCACGTGGTCCAGGCTTCATTGTATGTTCGGATGCCTGACCGCGAGAAGTCTCAACGCCGATGGTGTAGGCTTCAGTCACTAAGAATACACCTTTTTGATGGAGTAACTGGACTTCTCTTTTGGGTTCCAGCGAGATAATGGTGTCACCCGATCTTATTCCGGATGTATAAGCTAACCCTTGCGGATCTACATCATGTACTGCCCAAGAATTGGAGGCATTTGGCGTTAACGAAAGTCCGATATAAGGATTCATAAATGAAGAGATATGGATATACGTGGCAGTCAGTATAAAGCACAACATCGTTACAAACCACACGAAATTAAATTTAGTTTTCATGAATCTATGTAATGAGAGTCTCAGTCGCATGGTAAAATCATCCGTTCTTATAAAATGCATCATTGGTAAAATGAAGTGGAAAAACAAGCCATGTAGCAATGACATGGCTTGCCGAGCATCACTCTATGTTAATGTAGCAGAGTGCCTAACATTTTGTACATCAAAACTGATGATTCCTGCCTAAGCATAGGCTGCTTCGATCTATAATCCACAGCACCGGTGCTGGATACGGATACTTCAGGACCGTAGAGACCTAGAGCAACCACAAACTGAACACCTTCTTCAGCCCAACGATCCTGTGAACCGATGAGATCGGCAGTTACGGCAGGTGAGCCAAGTAGTTGTTGTGCCGTTCTTGATATGATCACCGCGGCCTCTTGCCTTGTTATGGCTTGGTCAGGATGGAACAATCCACGGGTATTACCTTGTACAATACCCAGTTCAAGCGCTGTTTGAATGTAGGCGGCATAGGGACTTGATTGGGTATCTTTAAATTTTGGTGATTGAGCTGAAATGGACATTCCGCTTATGCCCACAACCTGTGCTACAAACTCCCCACGACTAACAGGCTTCTCTGGTTCAAATAGAGATTGATCCTGTGGATACAGGCCAATCTGTGTTAAGCGATAGATGTACGGAGCATAGGGATGGTCTTCTGGCACATCTTCATAAGGTCTGGTTTCTGGCAATTTCTCGGACCAGCTATCTGACTTGTTGTAATAGAAATACGTGATTTCACCTAACTGATTTTTTTTGAAACCAGCAAGCTTGCCGTCCTCATCCATGAACAACATGTCCTTAACGGGGGTTAAGGTGTGAGTGCCATAAGCATCTATAACCTGAAGACCTGTCTCTGTTGCTGAAATATCATACAACCATGCGGGCAAGCGGATATCCCGATATAGTCCCTCATAGGTACGGAGTGAAGACTTGGGTACGCTATAATCACTATAATGCGTCTCGTTGTTTGGATAAAAATGATCCATAAATGCTTGAAAAAGCGCTTCTCGCACATCTGGGCCATCACTGTTGGAGACGATAAATAGTCCAGTCTTCTCGTTAGGTAACAGCCACAGATTCGAGTGGAATCCGTCAAGATCGCCTGCTTTACTCACGACTTTCCGTCCATGATTATACTGCGAATAGGTGGATTCGAATCCGTAACCTGTGCCAGGTATATCCTGGTGTATGGAGACATCCAACGTTTGCATCGCTTGGACGGATGACGGTTCTAGTATACGTGCACCCTGGTACGAACCTTGATTGAGCTGAGCAAGCATAAAGTGAGCCATATCCCGTCCAGTCGTAATTAATCCGCCCTCAGGGGAGCTGTCCGGTACATTGGGATATTGCGGAAGTTCCTGTCCTTCAGCGCCATAAGGAGTTGCGAGTTTACTCAGCGTGTCTTTGCTTAGTGTGAAATGGCTATCCGACATATCAAGAGGGTTGAATATATGCTGTTGTACATAAGTCTCAAACGGAAGTTTGGACTGTTTCTGAACGATGTAGCCCAAGAGTGCATAGCCGTAGTTGTCGTAACGGAAAACTTCTCCTGGATTGCGAACAACGGACGGTTTGTTGTCTTGGATGAATTGCTCAAGCGGATAAGAACTTTCCAGTTCTCTGTCGGAAGCTGCTGCATCTGTGAAATCAAACCCGCTGGTGTGGGTCATCAGATGTTCCAATGTTAACGCTGTTCCGGTATGGTTGGTCAGATGCAAAGCGTCTGTGTATGCGCTGATATCCTGATCAAGCTTTACGTTACCTTGCTCTGCCAATTGCATAATGGCAGTTGCTGTCAGCGTTTTGGAGATGGAGGCCACACGGAATAGAGTGGAGTCGGCGTCGACTGGGAGTTGTTTTGCCACATTGGCATAACCATATCCTTTATTCAACACAATCTGTTGATCGTGAACAACGGTGACTACCGCACCTTTCAGAGCAGACTTCACTTCAGGTTGGGCAAAGAATTGATTGATGAACGATTCAGTTTCCTGAGGGCTTACCTGAGGAAGAGGGAGACTGCTCTCTGCCGATACACTGGTTATTGTGGTGAAACTCAGAGATGCAACCAAGAGGATGTTAGCTACGGCACGTTTCCAATTAGGATTTGATTTGTAGCTGTGTTGTTGTTGAGTTGGACATGTTGCTACGTGAGATTTCATGAAATTCTCCTTTGAGTTGAGAGATGTTGGCTCTCTTACATTTAAGTACATCTATAATCTATCAGTTCGAATGTAATGGCGATTCCGTAGTACGCACTTATTACGGCAGGACTACCGCAAACCTTTTTGCGTGATTCCGCAATTGTTGAGGATGAAGAGTAAGTTTTGAATGATCTTGAATATATGAAAAGAGGTATTTGTCATGATGGACCCAACGGGGATCTCGACAAATACCTCTTTTTGTTTCGTCTTTTTATTTTCCATGCCAAGCGACATCGTGCAAAGGAATTGGGAAGTAGATTTTATAAAACTACTCGTACATCCGTCGTTCAAGTTCAGCATAGGCAATCGCAGGATCATCACTGGAATTATCAATATAAGCGATGGATGCAGAAGGGAGCGGCCAAGCTATTTCTTTTCGGACGAGAGAAGCTCTGAAGGCATCCCAGTTCGCTAACTTCCATTCATCTAATGGGGATTGTCTTGCTGAGATCCGTTTGTGATACAACGCTTCATTCTCAAGATAAATATAGGCAACCCGCACATCCGTATCTTTCAGAGAACGTCCAATCCGTGCGAGTTCCTGCTCGATCCAGTCAGGGGTACCGATTTCCTTGGTAAATGGCCCCACAACGATACTATCGATACCCAACTGAACGTTATCCAGAGCAGCATCCATCGTAATGCGGTACCCAAGATCACGGCATAACCTTTTGTATTCAGGTGAATCTCGGTCGGAGGGATCAAGTCCCTGAAGGGTCATGATCGCCTCAGCTGCAGGACGAAGCAATATATCCATATCAAAGAAAGCCGCTTTATGTTTACGGGAAAGGGCTTTAGCAAGGGTGGTCTTGCCACTTCCGGCCCCGCCGAGAAAGAAAATTAGTTTGCTCATGAATGTAATGTCTCCTTTAATTAGATTCAAAAAATAGGATATGTAATTGAAAAATACATGAGTATATAGATTCATCATTAGAGTTCGTGAATGAAAGGACTTGTTTATTTTAACATAAATAAAGAAGCTTGTTGGCTAGACAGAAAAGGAAGGATAAGGTAATATCATACCTAGTTGTTCTATGCATAGGTTTCCAATGTATATGAAAAGAAGAGCTTTAAAAGTGTATTTTTCGAAATCTAAAACTCTTGCTAAATGAATTGAAAAGGAAGGAGTGAGCGCGTTGCAGGTTAACAAACAAATGATTAAAGGCAGTACCGAAACATTGATTCTGACCCTACTTCAGGAACGACCGTTGTACGGATATGAATTAATTAAGGAATTACATCGTCAATCCGAGGGTGTGTTTAATCTGAAAGAGGGCACGTTATATCCTATTTTGCATGCCATGGAGATTGAAGGATGGGTAGAGTCGTACTGGATGGAGGTTGAAGGCCGTAAACGGAAATATTATTCAATTCGTGACAAGGGGATGGAGGCCTTACAAAGTAAAAAAGCAGAGTGGAATTTGTTCCGTAGAGCTGTGGATCGGGTGCTTGGGGAAGGAGGCCTGACATGACAAATCGAGATGAGCGGATTCAGCATTATCTTGATCACATGTGTGTTCAGGTTAAAGCTCGCGAAGTACATAACGACCTGCGTGATGAGTTGGGAAACCACATGGAAGAGATGATTCTGAATAAAGAACAAGAAGGTTATACAGAGGAAGAAGCAATTGCATATGCCATTGAACAGATGGGTGATCCAGCTGTCGTAGGCAAGAGTATGCACCGATTGCATCGGCATCGAATGCATTGGGGGTTGCTAACGGGACTTGCCAGTTTGCTAATCATTAGCCTGCTGCTGACATGGATTTATACGACAAATATCTCAGTTGAAAAGTTTCAGTTTTTGTATAAAAGTCATTTGCTCTACACTATTGTTGGTTTAGTGCTGATGGTGTTTTTGATGTATTTTGATTATCAAAAATGGAAAAAATCTGCCTGGTGGATCTATATTTTGTTAAGTGGGATGTTGTGGATTAATCCCCTGGTATCACCGTTTGATTATGGTGTACAACGGTTCTGGAGCATATTTGGGTTAACAATTGATCTTACGACGATATCCATGTGGGTATTGCCCCTTGCCATAGGTGCGATTATGATGGATAAGCTGCGTACTAAGTGCGATGTACAATCTGTCTCAACGTATATTCTTCTTGTGGCTTTGCCGTCTTTTAGCCTGTTTCAGGCTTCAGATTGGGTACGATTGTTTCCATTCGGAACGGCAACTATTATCTTGTTTGCCTGGATTACACGAAAATGGTTTTGTACGTTCGTGGGTGCTGCAATTACGGGAAGTGTCACTATGATACAGTTGTTTTTGAATGGTGAATACAGGCGGTTTGAGAGACTCTCTGTTGTGTTGGATCTCCAAAATGACCCGCTAGGACATGGCAGCTATAACCAATCAATTATGAATATTCTTCATTCTGCCGGATGGTGGGGAAACGGTTCTGACACGTCTTTGGACCACTTTACAGGATTTTATATGGACTATCCCGGTGTAATGCTTATTGATGTATTTGGTTGGTTAGCAGGCATAATGCTGTTGCTTGGAATCGTATGGTTTCTTACTAGTATGCTGAAAATGCTACCTCGTGTACTCGATGAATTTGGTCGTATGATCGTGTTTAGTATTACAATGATGTTTGCATTGCAAATGCTTTACTCGCTGGCGATGACTACCGGAAAGGTTCCGATTGTCAGCGTTACTTTCCCTTTTATTGGATTTGGTTCTCATGTGATCTTAGAATACGCCATGGTGGGTTTACTGCTTGGAGTATATCGACGTAAAGATACTATTTCATTGAGAAGCAAACAGGGAGAGCTGATCACGACCATGTCAAAATAAAAAAAGATACGTGATCGGATGGTATAAGTCATATAATACGATGTTTAACCAGACTGATGTGCTCGTGCGTCAGAAGGAAACCAGATATGACGCAGGTTCACCCAGCCCTGGCTGTTGAAAGATAGACCACGTACCGAAGGCAGATAAGCCGTCTCTACCGGTTTTTCAGATAAATGGAACAGTAGGTTCTGGCTTACCAAGAATTGTTCAATGCGGTCTAATTCAGAAGTTCGATCTACTGCGGTGGGAGAGGCGACGATGGTTTGCAAGATCTCATGGATCGTTATACGAGCAGAATCTTCCAGATGCTCAGATAACGTAGAGTAAAGATCATACCTTCGCAGTTCTTCGTCCCTGTCCCGAATGAGAGAGAAGAGAATCAGATCAGATTCCAGCCGCAGGTTTCCTTTGAACTGCTCCATCGTAGCGGTTCGGACGGTACAAGAGAAACCGCACTGCTCCAGTATGGACGCCAGATTTTTAGCATCCCTGCGATATTGTGGAATGGTTGCAATGTGCAGGGAGATGGGACTAGCCGAAGTGAGTCGTTTAGTAATATCTCTAAACCCTTCCGGGTCAACCATTCCGGCATTCACCGCACTAAAATCAGTCTCCACGATCTCAGAGTTATCTGCATGTCCGTCATCTCTATACATTCCAGCAAGGCATGACTGAAGGTGTGCTCTTACTTCCGGATCGTTTAACGGTCCGGTTTTTTGTGTATTACACGTGAGTAATTTATGAACCATTACACCTGCACTAATCTGTGTCCATTCTGCACCCGCAGACGAAGACGGATTATGAACAAGATGAAAGAACGGAGTTTCGATATCTTGGCTATCATCCATTTTTGCCGAGGCACTCCACGGAATCTGCAGGATATCTACCCGGTCCATATGTGCTCTACCCTGAAAATACGATGAAAAGGCTTCAAGTCTGCACAAGTGATCATCCCAGGCAGTGACCTTGAACGGTCCCGTCCCAACAGGTTTTTGCATCCCATGCTCATCACTCGAATGCTTCATCTTATGTTCGTTTGTTCCTGGTGAGGGTACAATCGCTGCACGACTTGTTGTCAGGAAGGACAAAAACAATTCATGAGGATCTTTAAGCTGGAAACACACGGTTAAGGGATCAACCGCTTCAATAGATAGAATCTGTTTACTCACATCACGGTACAATGTCCGGCGATCTGAGGATTGCAGTCGTTCAAACGTATGCACAATATCATGGGCCGTCAGCATCTGACCATCGTGAAATGTAATACCTTTCCGCAAATAAAAGATCCAGGTTTTTCGGTCTTCACTGACATCCCAGGTATGAGCGAGACATGGGAGAATCTCTCCCTGTTCACCCCGCTGAACTAACCCGTCAAAGACATGGCTGGTAACAAAGGATTCAGCTAATAGATTAATGTACAGCGGATCAAGCGCATGAAGCTGTTGGCGCAGGGGCAACCGAAGCGTATCAATTTGCTCATTATTGGTGCCGGCTTCCGTATGATGTCCTGAATACCCAAGCAACCACTGGTTTAGATGATCCTGCATGATTGTTGAACTGGAGAATGCGCTCACCTGCTCGGCAGCTTCCTGTAACTCCCGGCGATTCATGGCCTGCATCATATATTCTGCGGCGATTTGATCAGCCGGAACAAGCAATGTCAGTGAAGAACGCCGACCCCGGCCACGCTGGGAAACCCAACTAATCCAATCATGGGTAACCATCTTTTTGACAATCGTTAACGTATTGCGGTGCGTACAATTTAGCAACTCAGCGAGATCGGCGAGTGTAAGTTCATGTTCTGTTTGGTGGCCGTAATGACGATGCAACAGCAGATATTGCTGATGTAATTTCAAGTGTTGATTCCCTCCTGGAGGTGAACTCTGACGTATTCCTCTAAAATAAGAAGTTTTGTCGATTTTAATTTCTATTTATATTCCTATTTTATCATCTAGAATATAGCATAGAAAGGTTAATGGAGGTTATTCCCATGATTGATAAAATAATGGCTTCACCGCAACGTGCTCTAATCACGCTATTGTCTGCATGGATGCTGGCAATCATTCATCAGTATTTATTCTATGGTAATGAGATTGGAGTATCGTATCCTATTTTTGTAATTCTCTTTTATGTGTTCATGTATCTGTTTGCACGGGACCGCATGAGGTCTTTCAAGTTCATTGATGCTTTTGTAGCGGCTGTAGTGCTATTGTTGTCGCTAACGTTCCTGTTATACGACAATGAACTGCTGTATGTTCTTAATTTTCTGGTTATACCTGGCGTAGTTATCTTACATATGACGTATCTGATGGGCAGAAAACAGAAGCAGTGGTGGGAGATCGGTTTGATTGGTACGGCTATTGACCATTTGCTGCCTCAAGCCATACGTCATTGGGGGACTATTGCTGCCATTGCTGTGAGAGCAGGCGGGCGTGGCATGGGCAAATCACAGAAAACAGTTGTTTTCAAAGTGCTAATTGGTCTTGTGGCGTCCTTGCCTATCCTCATTGTAGTCGTTGCATTACTGTCCTCTGCTGACGGGGTCTTTGATCAATATTTAGCCGGTTTTCCGGAGTGGTTGAATCAGCTGGCTTTTACTCCAGGGATACCAAGAATCATCTGGATTGTCATTGTGGGTGTAGTGCTGTTCGGTTATGTATGGGGATTTGTACAGCCAATGCAATATGAGGCAGAGAAGAGAGAGAACGCACATTGGAAAAATGGAGCAGCATCCACGGTTGATAAGCGTGATCACACCTATATATTCTCTCCTGTGGACCCGGCCACTGAAGGTAAGGTTACAAATAAGATTACACCCGAGCCCGAACGCACTCCGGTTCATCGGGAACCATTCAGATTGGACCCCATCATTGTGGGGACGATGCTGATTGTCATTAACTGTGTGTACGTTTTGTTTGTACTTGTACAGTTTTCGTATCTGTTTGGTGCAGGAGAGGGGCATCTTCCGGTAGATCTGTCTTACGCAGACTATGCGAGAAGTGGATTCGCAGAGTTAATTCTCGTCACAGGTATTAACTTCTTTATTCTTATTGTTGCTTTGCAGTATACCCGTTCGAGTGGCAAAGCGGGTTCCATCGTGCATCAGGTACTTCTCCTGATTCTGGTCAGTTGTTCAGCAATTATGTTGTATTCCGCGTTTATGCGCCTTAATCTGTATGAGCAGGCATATGGATATACGTACATCCGCTTCCTGGTACACGCCTTCATGATCTTCCTCGCACTCCTGTTACTGATTGCTGGCCTTCGTATACGCTACACGTCAATACCGCTGATCCGCTGGTATATTGTGCTTGCGCTCACTGCATATGTTGCAGTCAACTATGTGGGCATGGATCATCGGATTGCCGCGCTGAATATTGAACGTTATCATCAGACTGGCAATATTGATGCAACCTATCTGGCAAGTCTGTCGGCAGATGCAGTTCCGTTACTTCGAGAGTTTGCTCAGGAGGAGTACCCGGATCTCAAGAGGGAAATGCTGGAACGTCAAGCATACCTGGACGTGGATTCATCAGATCGTTCTTGGCCTTCTTATAACGTGGCAAGACACCGAGCTGAGCTAGAAATGTCCAAATTGAGAACGGAATAGCTGAATAGTAGTTGTTTTCACGTACGGATTTATGCAAAAACAATATGTAAGTGTTATAATATAAAAACTAACCTATAAAGGGGGTGAATCCCTTGTTTGAACTGCAGGAGTTATTACCATATTTATTCTCGATTGGACTCATCTTCACCGTCAGTTATGCCTATATTGCCCATCTTCACTGTGGCATGACAGAGTACTGGATGGAAGGTGGCGCCGGTGGTGGACTTGAACCTGTACTTCCCGCCTTATGTTTGGACAGACAGCATAGACAGGAAGACTGGAGCCGCATGATTAGACGAAGAGAAGCGCCCGATGAAGATGAACCAGATTGTCATTCCTCGTTGAACGATTGGTCAACAAATCAACGAGGAGGATATATATGGAACATAAGACTAACAAGGGATTCACTTTTAGATCGGGCAAGGGACGGATCTATGGCCTGATTGCCATTTTGTTTGCAGTCATGCTGCTTGCCGGATGCAGCAACAACGTGTCGGAGATTACTTCATCGACACCGGGATTTTTTAACCACTATGTTGTATTTCCACTGTCGTATCTGATTCAGCATATTGCCACCATATTTAATGGAAGTTACGGGGTCGCAATTATTGTAATCACGCTGGTCATTCGATTAGCACTGTTGCCATTGATGATGCGTCAAGCCAAGTCCCAGCAAGGAACACGAGTCATCATGAACGCCATGAAACCTGAAATGGATGCGCTCAAGAAAAAGTATGAAGGCAAAAATGACCCTGCTGATAAGCAAAAGCTGTCTCAGGAAACGATGGAGCTATACAAGAAACATAAGTTCAATCCGCTGAACATTGGTTGCTTGCCAATGCTCATTCAGTTGCCTATCCTGTCCGGTATTTACACAGCCATCCGACTTACACCGGAGTTGTCCTCCCACTCGTTCCTGTGGTTCAAACTGGGAGCGCCGGACTATGTACTCGCTGTGGTGGTCGCGGTCATATATCTGATTCAAGCCAAGGTATCACAAGCCAATATGGCGCCTGAGCAGCGAAAACAGTTCGCCATCATGGGATATCTTTCCCCATTGATGATGGCATTCTTTTCTCTTACAGCTCCAGCAGCGATGCCGCTCTACTGGACAGTTGGGGGTTCATTCCTGGTACTACAGACATTATTGTTCCGCAAAATGTACCCGGTGGAACATCCACAGGAGCCAGTGGTTGTGGAAGTAAGTAAGAAAAAGAATAAAAAATCGAGTTCATCCAAACCTTCTAGGAAACCTGCAAAGTCTTAATAAAGTTGGTCGCAGTTGGCTGCGGAAACATGGTGATTACGGAAACTTGCTGAACACAAAGAACATAATGAAGAAGCCTGATCCATATGGATCAGGCTTCTTTTTGTACTCTCAGGTGTTCCTTTCTAGTTTTTTTTACGAAAGCGGATGAAAAGCATAACGTCTACTGCCTGTTCCCCAATATCACTTAATGATGATATACTTACCTGATCAAATATGATATTGATAATCAATATCAATTATTGAGTGATGTATACAATGGAAAAAGTGAAACGAGGAGCGCGGATAGATGCAAGAGGAAGAAGCAAGACAGGGATTTACACCGGAGATGATTGATATGATGGCCAGTATCTGGACACGCTCGATCATTACATTAATAGATGTACGCTTTCAGAATGTAGCGTCACAATACCCGTTGGAGCAATATAAAATGCCTAGTAGCATGTTTATCTATGCATATGGGGGAGAAGCGCAAATCCAACTGAATGAAACCACATTTGCAATGGAACGCTTTGGTTTAGTTCACGGCGGGAAGGGGAGCCTGCTCAGTATTACACCTAAAGAGGAGATGGTGAAGACCTTTATGGTGTTTTATAGAGCAGAATCACCTCTCTTTTTCAAGAAACATTTGCAACAATTACTGGAGCAAGTAAATCCATTTGTTCAACAGTTTGGTTATACGCCAAGTAATCCCATCTTGCTACGCGATTGGTTCCAACGGATGATGAATGGCTGGAAACGTGGCAAGGCGATGGATCAACTACAGGCCAAAAGTTTTCTATATCAATTGATTCATGAGGTATACAGGGATTTGGAGGGTGGTGAGATTCGGTATCTCCAGCCAGATCCAGCCTGTTCTGCCAAGATATATCTCGATAAACATTACAGGGAGCCGATTATGTTTCAACAAATTGCCGATATGTTTGGGATCAGTGGTGGACAATTAACGCGGTTGTTCAAAAAAAGGGAAGGGATGAACTTACAGGAGTATCTCATTCAGAGAAGGATTGAAGCTGCCTGTCATGACTTGAAACATACAGAAGCGACGGTTAAAGAAATCGCAACTGGAGCTGGTTTCGCAGATGAGAAAAACCTGTTCCGCATGTTTAAGAAACATTACAAGATGACACCAAGTGATTATCGGAAAATAAACGCACTATCCATGCAGGTTGATGGTATTGATAATGATTCTCATCTCCCTTACGATGAGAGGGAACTAGCGAGTCTAGTCAAGTCTTATAGAGATGGGGAATCAACGATGTTTGGATCATTAAGAAGTAAAGAAATGATTTTGGCGGCGGCGATAAGCATGATGCTCTTATTGACAGCATGTACGTCAGGGACGCCAGCGAATAATGGGGGAACGGCGAATACAACACCTGCTCAGACACAGCAGACGGCACAACAGGAAGGGTCGGAGACAAAAGCTTCGGAAGCAGTCTCGCAGACCAGAACGATAACCACAGTTAAGGGTGATGTTGAGGTGCCTAACAATCCTCAGCGAGTTGTAGTCGATTATTTGGTTGGTGATGTGGTAGCTCTAGGTGTAACTCCTTTAGGTGTGGCTAGAGCTGCACGGGGAGAGACAGAGCCTGTTTATGCTAACCAGATTACAGACTCCATAAAAGTAGCCATGGAGCCGGAAGATATCATGACGCTTGAGCCTGATCTTATCATTTTGGCATGGAGTGATGAGTCGTATGATGATTTATCCAAAATTGCCCCGACCATTTATGTTCCCTATGGTGATATGACTACAGAAGAGCGGATACAATTTATTAGCGATGTTTTGAACAAACAGGAAGAGGCTAAGGATGTTTTGAATGCTTATACCGGAAAAATCGAAGAAGCAAAGCTAGCCTTTCAGAATGCGGGCCTTTCCGATATGACGATTACGGTTGGAGAATTCAGTGATAAAAGTAACTACATAGCTGGAGCCAAGCATGCCGTTGGCGAGCTTGTTTACAATGAACTTCAATTGCAGGCACCTTCAAAAGTCCAAACGGATATTATCGATGCAGATAAATATTGGGGCGATGTCTCCATGGAAGTATTACCCGCTTACTCTGGGGATTATATGATCTTCTTAGGAGATGGAAACGTTGCTTCTGATAATGCAGTGTGGAATGCCATACCTGCTGTGCAACATGATCGGATCGTAAAGGTAGATTCTTCGCTATCTTGGTCCACCGACGTAATGACTTCCAGTGCATTGATTGATTATATTGTTAGTCAATTGCTGGCATTAGCTAAATAAGAGTTAGAACGAAATTTTAATTGAGCACTCCAAATTTTCAAACATGACCAGTCGAATTTATGGACGTTAATATCCATATTCGTTTGGATTGTCAATAGGTGATGAAAGGGAAACGAGATGAAAAGCAAGCCTGAACAAAAACGCCGTGGGGCGATGAACTTCACCATGTACATGGTAGTAGGGCTTGGATTAACGGTTCTCATGTCGGCGGCATCGATTATGTTTGGTGCTGCTGATATGAGGTTAGCAACGGTATGGGAGGCTATTTTCCGATTTGATCCAATGCGCACTGAACATCAAATTATTCAAACCATGCGTCTTCCGCGTACCGTAGCTGATCTGATCGTTGGGTGCAGCCTTGCGGTATGTGGCGCTATCATGCAGGGGACAACGCGCAATCCGCTGGCCGACTCCGGGCTCATGGGGATTAGCTCTGGCGCAGCATTTGCAATTGCACTATGCCTGGCCTTTCTGCCGGGTTATTCGTATTGGCAGATGATGTTGTTCGCTTGTCTGGGAGCAGCGATCGCCACCGGTATGACTTACTTTACCGCATCACTGGGCAATCGCGGAATGACGCCACAGCGGCTTGTACTGGCAGGTCTATCTATTTCAATGTTGTTTGGCGCACTCAGTCAGTATTTGGCGATCAATTATAACCTGGGCAGAGCATTGACATTCTGGACGGCGGGTAGTACAGCGGGTGTCAAATGGGGAGAATTGCTGATTATCTCACCGCTCTTTGTTGGTGGTATACTGCTGGCACTGGCCTTATCCCCTTCCGTTACATTGCTCAGTTTGGGAGATGATGTGGCAAGTGGACTCGGCATTCGTAGCGGACTGGTCAAGATTTTGTCGACCATTATTGTACTTGTGCTGACTGGATTGGCTGTTGTTGTGGTTGGCCCGGTTGGTTTTGTGGGTCTGATCACCCCGCATATTGTGCGATATATGGTAGGTGTCGACTATCGATACATTATTCCGGCAGCGGCAATATATGGTGCGTTGCTCACCGTATCGGCCGATTTGGCTGGACGCTTGATCAATAAACCGTTCGAAACGCCGATTGCCATTATATTTTCTATCATTGGTGTGCCGTATTTTCTCTTCTTGGCTCGAAGACAAAGGAGGGAATACGAATGACCAAGCGGCGTTATACGGTGAAACGAGGCATTAACATCAATGCAGTGCTTATGGTGCTCATCCTTGTGTTTGCTATCATTAGCATGAATTCTGGCAAGATGAATCTTTCACCGTTAGAAGTGCTGAACGTTCTCATAGGAAACGGTACCGATAAGCAAAATCTGATTGTGTTTGATTTTCGTTTGCCACGAATTGTACTTTCGATCTTGGTAGGTCTGGGGATGGGAGCGGCGGGGGTCGTGATGCAGAGTTTGCTGCGCAATGACATGGCTAGTCCGGGAACACTGGGAATTAGTTCGGGATCGGGTTTGTTTGTCCTGTTCTTCGTTGTATTCATTGCACCAACAGGGAAGAGTTCCTTCATTGCTCTGCCTCTGTTGGCTTTTGTTGGCGGACTATTGGCGGCGGGAATGATCTTCTTATTATCGTATCGCCGCGGACGAGACATCTCACCAATCGGTTTAATCTTGACCGGGGTCGCGCTAGGAAGCGGGTATGGGGCGCTGACGACTTTCTTGACACTCAAGCTGGATGATTCGCAGATGAATTTCATGCTGTATTGGCTCGCGGGGAGCCTATGGGGCGATGATTGGGGCTATATTTCCATACTGACACCATGGGTTTTGATCTTAATCGGTTATATTTTTTACAAGGCTCGCGTACTGAATGCCCTCCATCTGGGCAATCAGACAGCACAGGGGCTTGGTGTTTCCGTAAATCGGCAGTTTTTGGGATTGTCAATCGCTGCTGTTGCTTTATCCTCTGGAAGTGTAGCTGTGGGGGGAAGCTTCTTTTTTGTTGGCTTGATCGCTCCGCATATGGCCAGAAAACTGGTAGGTCCCGATCATAAATTGCTCATTCCGGCTGCCAGCTTGGCCGGGGGACTAGTCGTGGTGTTGGCTGACACGATTACGCGCACGGTTAGCCTGGTAGGAGATGTGCCGACAGGAATCGTCATTACAGTCATTAGTGTTCCATATTTTCTTTATTTACTAGCAAAAGCCAAATAACACAATCAATGAAATGGTCTTGATATTTTGTGGAAAAAGGGTTGGGATAACTGCACGCTGCGTTTAAAAGCAGAATGCACGATATGAAGTTCAACGTTCGTAGCTAGCCTGCTACCGCTATGCTTCTTAATCAATAGCATATAAAAAAAGATGCCATTACGAGGATATCGTAGTGGCATCTTTTGATTTTTTCTCATTTGATAGTCAAGTGGATTACTAGGAAATTACTCAGGATTTATATGGCAGGTTTTCCGACAGCTGAAAACGGGAAACGAAATACCAGATGAGCTCGCGACGTGAGGATACCTTGGTTTTGGCAAAAATGGATTTTAAATGATCCTGAACGGTGTAGACAGAAATATGCATCGCAGCAGCAATTTCTTTGGATGAATAGCTGCGGAGCACATATCCGAGCAATTCCCGCTCTCGACTGGATAATCCATGGCTCTCGGCGAGCAAGGGAAGCAAATCCTGCGGCATCGCCTGCTCCAAACGGATGGCAATCTGATCCGGTCCCGCGAGGTGTTGCATAAGACTGGCATGAAGTAGGAGGTAACGCCCATCCGGAAGTTGGATACAGACTTTGGAGGGCGAGTCAGGAGTGAGTTGAGTATTTTCAGCCCGTTCTGCCTGATTCTTGCGTTGCAAGTGGGAACTCACTGCACGTACCGGACGGGGCAGAACATCAGGCCCTACATGTTCCAGCATGCGCAATTGGGACAGCCAATATTGAGCGGAGGCGTTCAGGGATAAGAGCTGGAACGTGTCTGAGGTGATCAAAATTCCGGGTTCCTCGGGACTGTCACTCGTAATCTCATCGATCAGTGTCAGGCTCGTGGACCGCAGCATCGATGCAATAGAAGCGGTCCAGGTCTGAATCAGCAACCGTTCGTCTTCTGTAAAAAAAGAATTCTCACTCTTGCGATACAGCGTCAGGTATCCCCAACAAGCGTCTCCACTGACTAATACAGCGCGCAGTTCATCACCAAACCCAGCTGGCTGAAGAATGTTGATGTACCTTGAGCTTTGTTCAGGGTGTGCATTCACGGATGCATGAAGTAAAGCTGTATGTTCACCGCTTCGTATTAATTCAGCGTATTTATGTATATCTTCTTCCATGTATTCATTGACGAATAACCGATCATGAATGGCCTCAATGCCATCTTCTGTCACGGCTCCTGTGGAGAGAAGAGTCAGAGGATCAACGGTGGTAAAACAGTATGCGTCGTAAGGTACAACCGTATGGATCTGCTTGAGAACAGCTTCCCGATAGGTACGTGAGGTCCAGGTTCCTTTTTCAAGAGAAGTGATAAGTCTGTGGTTCCTATCAATACGTGATGTCAACAAAATTACTCCTCTCTCTGCGCGCATATCCCAATGTTCTGGGATTGTAGGCTCGCCGTATCCTTCTATAATGAAATTAGACGAACAACGAGTCAAGTCTAACTTCAATTCAAGAGGAGTGCGGTGTCCATGAATCACAATCCATCAACGATGAGCTGGGAAACGGCAGATGTTCATCGTTACGAACAATCGATAGCCCTGAAAATTCCGGGTTATTCTCATATGCATGATCTAATGGAACGGCTGCTCGCAGCATCTTTTGCGGATAACAACGATATTCATATACTTGTAGCCGGAGCGGGAGGGGGGAAAGAGATTGCTCTGCTTGGCTCACGCCATACGGAGTGGACAATGATCGGTGTTGATCCTTCACTGCCCATGCTGCAACTTGCTGAGAAACGAGTCGAGGAAGCAGGCATCGGTTCCAGAGTGAAGCTGCAACCCGTCACGGTTGAAGAATTGCCGGAGGATATCGTATATGATGGGGCGACAAGCATGCTCATGTTACATTTCCTTCAGGGGATGGAGGCCAAGAGAATGTTTCTTACCAGCCTCGCAGCGAGACTTAAACCGGGTGCACCATTGATTGTTGCGGCTGTAAATGCCGATCTTCGTTCACTTGCACATCCAATCATGATGCAAGCCTGGAAGGATCACATGTTGAGTGTGGGCGTGCATCCTGAAGAGTGGGAACGGTTTGCTGCTTCCTTGGGCCGTGAATCCGATCCGATATGCTCTGAAGAGATGACTCAGCTACTGACCGAATGCGGTTTCTCACATATTACACGTTACTTCGGGGCGTTCTGGGTGGAGGGGTATTATGCAATTCGAAACTAACGTGAAGCCTATGAAAGATCAGATCTGGGTGGTTGGTGGTTATGGTCAAGTGGGACAGATGATATGTACTCAACTGGGGAAATTGTTCCCGGGTAAAGTATGGGCTGCGGGTACACGCATGAACCGTGCGGAAGAGTTCAGCAGGTCTACAGGTGGCGCTGTACTACCGCTTCAACTGGATGTAACACGACCTGTAGAGCCATCTATGTTAAGGCCAGTGAAGCTGGTCATCATGTGTGTGGACCAAAGCGATACCCGGTTTGTTGAAGCCTGTGCACAAGCCGGAACCGATTATATTGATATTTCTGCAAAATATGATTTTCTCGCCCAGGTGGAACAACTGCACACCAAAATGCAACGTTCCAAATCGACTGCGATACTCAGCGTTGGATTATCCCCCGGAGTGACTAATTTGCTTGTACGTGAAGCGACCATGCATATGGATCAGGTGGAGGAAGCAGACATTACCGTAATGCTGGGACTTGGAGAGAAACACGGAAAAGCTGCCGTGGAGTGGACCGTTGATCAGATGAATGCCACCTACCAAGTGATGCAAAAGGGCAAATCTGCTGAGGTACAAAGTTTCGGAGATGGCAAATGTATTGATTTTGGAGCGGAACTGGGGAACCGAAAGGCCTATCGATTTAACTTTTCCGATCAGCACGTGGTTGCTCGGACGTTACGTATTCCAACCGTATCTACCAGACTCTGTCTGGACTCCCGCTGGATCACAAGATCCATGGCAATCTCCAAACGTGCAGGGTTGTTTTCGTTGCTGCGTATCCCGTCTATTCGGAGTGGAACGGTTAAGGCATTTGGCCTTATTCCTGGGGGAGAGCCGATGTATGCAGTCAAGGTTGATGCCGTAGGGTGGGAAAATGGTGAGCAAATCCGCGTCGAACAACTACTGGTCGGCGCAAAGGAAGCAGATGCAACAGCAGCAGTAGCTGCAGCCGTGGCAGAACGTGTGTATAAAACAGAGATGCCACATGGTGTATTTCATATTGAACAGTGTCTCTCTTTGCAGGACATTCAGGATGCACTTCATACGCCACTAAAGGTGACGACCAAGATCACCTAGTTACATGTTCTTTTGCTGGGAACCGCCGATCTGCTATGATGGAACAATAATCATGGCATGAATGGAGGGAGATCATGAACTGCGTTGCTGTATTACCTTATTACAAAGTACAGAGAGAAGTGACGGGTCTCGCCCAAGAGATTGAGATGAATGCCCGTTCCATGATTCTGTATTCAGATAAAATCGTGACCAAATACCGCGAGTTCAACATCACGGAAGTGTTTGATATGTCATTTCGCCGTATGGGTGACGAAGGTGGATTTTTCTATTTGCACACAAGCACAGGAGTATATCCATATATGGTCGAAATCGACCCCAAACCGTTTATACAAAGTTTCAGAAAGATGACAATTCAAAAATTAAAATGACTTGACCTTGCCGTTACGTGAAGGCTTACCCTCGGATATGGAAGGAACCATAACCAATTCAGAGGAGCTGTGAATGTAATGAGTATACTGATTCAGCAAGCTACGATCCTAACGATGAAAGATGCCGATGCCCCCTTTACGGGGGATATTCGTGTTGAGGGAGATCGCATTACGCAGATTACTGATCACATTTTGCCTCAACCGCAAGATGAGATTATCGATGGACGCAATAAGGTTGCCATGCCAGGACTGATTAATGCCCACCAACATACACCAATGAGTCTGCTCCGGGGATTCTCGGATGATCTGAAGCTGATGGACTGGCTTGAACGCAAAATGTTGCCTGCCGAGGCGCGGATGAACCCGGAAGACATCTATTGGGGTGCCAAGTTATCCATCGCCGAGATGATCCGTTCGGGTACCACTGCTTTTGCGGATATGTATATCCATATGAATGAGATTGCGGAAGTTGTTAAGCAAACAGGTATGCGGGCATCGCTTACACGCGGGATGGTATTCATGGAGGATGATGGGGGACGCAGGTTGCAGGAGGCGATCGATCTTGTACAACGCTGGTCTGGAGCGGCCGATGGGCGGATTACAACGATGTATGGACCCCACTCACCCTATACATGTCCTGTAGAGCCGCTTCGTGAAGTCATTGCCATGGCTGTCACGGAGAATATTCCGCTGCATATTCATCTGGCAGAGACAAAGGAAGAAGTTGTGAAGATTCGTGAGCGCTATGGCATGACACCGACTGAGTATTTGGAAGAGGCGGGTATGTTCGAACAGGCACATGTGTTGCTTGCGCACGGTGTACATCTCAATCGCAGGGACATCGGCAGATTGAATGGCATGCGAGGTGGTGTAGCACACAATCCGGTCAGCAATCTGAAGCTGGGATGTGGAATTGCACCAATTACCGAGATGTTGGCCCAGGGAATTAACGTAGGCATCGGAACGGATGGAGCGGGAAGTGCCACAACCGTAGATATGTTCGAGGAGATCAAAGCTGCCACCTGGCTGCAAAAGCTGGACTATGGCGATCCCACTCGCTTGCCAGCCAAGGTTGTACTAAGCATGGCTACACGCGGAAGTGCTAGTCTGCTTGGTCTACAGGATGAAGTGGGTATGCTTGAGGTGGGGCACAAAGCGGATCTGATCCTGATTGATCTGGCGAAACCACATCTTCAACCGGTACATGAGGTAGAATCGTTACTGGCTTACAGCGTAAATGGAGCGGACGTGGACACCACGATTGTGAATGGTCAGATTCTCATGCGAGGCAGAAAACTGCTGACGATTGATGAGGATGAACTTTACCGTGAGGTGAAGGTTAGAGCCAAACGGATTGTTGAAGGAATTTAATTTTAAGTGAATCTGATCCAAACTGGAAAAATATTTGTGCTCAAAACGCTATGGAGGCTTTCTCTATAGCGTTTTTTGTCGAATTACAACTGGAAATAGTTCTATGGTCCTGTTCAGAATCGGTTCAGAATGACTCGTTATACTGAGCATGTAGTTGTTCAAATTTGAAATGTACACGAGGAGGAACATGAATTGAAGGGGAAAACAAACAAAAAACGGCTTAAGCCGATATTGAAAAAAAGCATGTTGACTGCACTCGGTTTGGGCATTGCGTTGCCTATAGGTGGAGCGCTTCCACAGGTCAATGCGGGAGAACTTGGTCCAGAGATCAAGATTTCGCGACCTGTGCTCAACGAGGATATTCGATGGTTGAATCGTTCATCGGAAGATTCAAATCAGCATTCTCTCGTGTCGTATACACCAATCGAGGCACTGGATAAGACTGTTATCATTGATTTGAATACGCATTTTCCATTCAATGCATACGATTCGGTAGGCGCCAGTTCAGATGATGATAGTGTGGCTCGCGTATACGTAAACAATGAAAATGAATTGGTAATTATTCCCTATAAATGGGGTAAGATCAACATTGAATTGAAAGCCAATTATACTTTATCTGGTGAACCTGTTAAGGATAATTTCGAACTTTATATTAGTAAACAAGGTGATGTGAATAATGATGGCAAAGTGAATTCTGCGGATGCAGCAGCGCTATTGAAACATCTTCGTAACGAATTCAACCGTCGCTCCTATTCTGCTGTTGAGATGAATCGGATGGATGTCAACCGTGACGGTGAAGTTTTTTGGTCTGATCCTCAGGCTTTGCTGGAAGGCTATGCCGTTACAGAGCTTGGTGCCAAGGATAACCGTTATGTATTGACATTCAAGCAAGTGGACGATGCGCCTTATGCATTGAATGCTCAACTAATCGGTGACATGAAGACCGGAGTCAAGATAACAAGTACAGTCGAATACTTTGACGCAGATGGTGATTACCCTAATACAACGCTGTATCAATGGTACCAAGGTTCGGATGCAACGGGAGAAGGTAAGACAGAGATCGCGGAAGCAACAAGCTCTGAGTACACTATTACTGCGAGCGACTTGGGAAAATACCTTTTCCTTGAAATCACACCTCAATCTACTTCCGACGAGCAATTCCGAGGAAGAACAGTAACAATTGTTGGCAAACAAGCTGTTGAAGGACCTCCATCACCCCCTTGACATTAAGTAGGGGATAACAATCACGTTCATCAGTGCCATCTATCAAATAATACAGACTATGGAGGTTATTACATGCTTCAACCGAAAAAGAAACGTCCAAGAATCAGAAAAACAATGTCAGGTTTGATCGCACTGACGTTACTCTCGTCACTCGTATTGCCGAGTGTAGCAGGGGCGGAGCCGATGGAACCATCACAGGTACAGTTTACGGATGTCAGCTTACAGGCTGGGCAGAGTGTGCATGTTCCTGTGACGTTAAAACAACCGCATTATGCGGCAGTTACCGCTTATAATATGCAGATTGATTATGATTCGTCTGCACTGGAGATCGTTCGTATCACTCCTAAATATGTCGGCGGCAATTTTCCATCCATAGTAGAAAACAATGAATCAAATTTTCATTATAAGATTGATAATGAAGCTGGCTGGGTACGGATCATCTGGGCTGATTTGACTGCAGGTGAACATCCAGTACCTATGGAACAGCAACTGTTTGATATTGAGGTCAAAGCCAAAAATAATGCGGCTCCAGGAACGAAAAAACTCACGGTTAATCGGGAAGATGCAGAGCACTGGAGTTTCACAAACGTAGATTATGAAAATTACACTGAATTGTCTGGTGGAACAATCACAATTACAGCAGCAAACTCAGGTGGCGACAATTCTGGTTCGACACCTACACCGAATCCTGGTTCCTCTTCGGGTGGAGGAGGTAGTGTATCACCAACTTCACCCGTCGTTACCCCAGTTCCATCCACTCCAGCGGTAACCAAAGGTGTAGACATCTATGTGAACGGACAGAAACAGGAACAATCTGCGAGGGCTACCACATCAACGGTAAACAATCAGGTTACCACCACGGTTCATGTGGATAATGACAAAGTCATTAATCAGATTGGAAGTGGACTAAGAACACTTCTGCTGCCGATTACAGGTACAGGTAAGGGCGCGGTCGTTGGTGAACTGAACGGCAAGCTGGTCAAAACAATGGAAGGAAGTAATGCCGAAGTTGTCATTCAGACTGACAGTGGTACATACACCCTCCCAGCTAATCAGATTCAGGTGGATCAGATTCATAACCAATTTGGAGGAACGACTCCACTCGAAGATATCACAATTCAAATCGCTATTGCGCCTAGTGCCACATCTAAACAAACAGCAATTCAGGCCGCAGCGGATAAGATGCAGAACACTACGGTGATCGCAGCTCCAGTTGATTTCGAAGTAAAAGCGATCTGGAATGGACAGCAAGTTAATGTAGATCGTTTCAACTCTTATGTAGAGCGCTCCATTACTTTGCCAGAGGGTGTTGATGGTTCAAAGATCACGACAGGAGTTGTGCTTCAGCCAGATGGCAGCCTTCTGCATGTACCGACCAAGGTTATCAAAGGTAATGGACAAGATTCTGCTATTATTAACAGCTTGACAAACAGTACTTACGCCCTGATCTATCATCCGGCAACATTCAGCGATGTAACAAGTCACTGGAGTCGTGATGACGTACAGGATCTGGCATCCCGTCTGATCGTACAAGGTACCGGTGAGAACGTGTTTGCGCCAGACCGGAGTATTACACGGGCAGAGTTTACGGCTGTTCTGTTAAGAGGTTTGGGACTGCACGCACCGCGCAGTACAGAAGCGGCATCGTTCACAGATGTGAAGACTGGCAGCTGGTATGAGGATGAGGTTCAGACGGCTGTATCCTACGGCCTAATCTCAGGTTATGCTGACGACAGCTTCCGTCCGAATAGCGAAATTTCTCGTGCTGAAGCGTTGACTATTGTGTCACGTGCGATGAAACTGGTCGGTCTGGCACAGGCCGACGCGTCAGAGACAACAAGTCTGCTGAGCACATACAGCGATAGCGCTAAAGTACAGGCTTGGGCAGCAGAGCCGGTTGCATCGGCGATTAAACAAGAGCTGGTACAAGGTGCTGATGGCAAACTGATGTCAGATGCAGACATTAGTCGTGCGCAGTCGGCGGCGATTGTGAAAAGGTTACTTGCAAAAGCTGGACTAATCTAATCAAATTTTGGACACCTACACTTACTTGGAATGATTTATTTCAAGCAAGCTGTAGGTGTTTTTTGTATATAGTTCTTTTGAACAACCTCTTATAGGTGCAATGGTCCAGTTCATTATCAGTTCATACTGATTTGTTACGATATGAACATCAAATAGATAGATATTGTGCATGATCAGGAGAGGAAGAGATCCATATGAAAATACTAGAAGTTAAAAATGTGAAGAAATCATACACCTTATATGGAAAAGAAAAAGTTCCCGTACTCCACGGTTTGAACCTGAGTTTTGAGACAGGGGAATTTGTCTCGATCCTTGGCGAATCTGGCTGCGGTAAGTCAACACTGATGAATATCATTGGTGGCATGGACTCCGATTATGAAGGGGACGTCGTTGTTCGTGGCAAGAACTTAAGTGCCATGACAGAGAAGGAAATGGATGATTATCGGAAGAATAATATCGGTTTTGTCTTTCAAAATTTCAATCTGATCCCGCATCTGTCTGTCCTCGAAAATGTGACGATTGCGATGCAAATGACGGATACCAGTGAGAAGGAGCGGAACCAACGTGCTGTTGATATTTTGACAGAGGTCGGGCTGAAGGTTCATCTGAACAAACGTCCCAACCAGTTATCCGGCGGTCAGAAGCAACGGGTTTCCATTGCACGAGCGTTATCCAACAATCCCGATATTATTCTTGCAGATGAACCGACGGGTGCTCTGGATAGGGAAAACGGAGATCAAATCCTCGCTCTGCTCGACAGTATAGCCAAAAAGGGAATGCTGGTGATTGCCGTAACTCACTCGCAGAAAGTCGCTGACTCCGGTACACGTATTGTGAAGGTTGAAGAGGGGCGCATTAGTGACGATATTCACCTGAAAAATCCTTCTACAGCTGTTTACGAGAGTGGTCAGGATTCTTCCCGGAGCCTGAGCTTGCTTGCTTCATTCAAGATGGCACTTAAAAATATGAAACTCAACGGCAAGCGTAATGTACTGGTAGCATTGGGTGGATCTATAGGTATATTAAGTGTACTCCTGATGCTCTCCTTGGGGAATGGTATAACGACGTATATGAATGACGAAATCAATTCAAGTATGGACCCTTTGCTCGTGGATATAACAAAGCCGAGTGAAGAAGCCAAGGATATGCAAGGCCCCGAGGCCTTGATGGCACCAGGTGAACCGTTCACCGAAGCTGATATCGAGACGATCCGAAATTTCCCTAATGTAGATCACGTAGAGACAATTACGACCATTACAGGCCAATCGACTATGGTGAATGAAAAACAAAGTGTGGGACTCACGCAATTAACAACGTTAACGGATGCTTTTGATCCAGCATTGATAACAACGGGTGTTCTGCCGGTAGAAAATGAGATGTTGTTACCCCTCGATACGGCGAAACAATTAAGCGGAAATGTTCAAGCTGAAACCATGATCGGTAAGTCTGTGTTTCTATATATCAACGAGATGGATGGCAATAATAAACCAGTAACTTTGGAGAAAGAAGTAACGATCTCAGGTATCTATGAAGCCGCAGATCAACGATCTCCAATGCAACAATCCCCGGGATACATTTCATCAGGGACGCTAGAGCAAATGTATACGGACAAAGGAATAACAATCGGGCCGATTCAGGTTAACGCCTATGCAACCGACATGAAATATGTCAATGATATCAATGAAGCTGCTGTTGATGCTGGCTTCGCAGGCTCTCAAATGGCCAAAGTTATGGAGAATATCACCACATATGTAAGTATGGCTTCCATTGTACTCGCGGGTATTGCAGGCATTTCGTTAATCGTATCTGGTATTATGATATTGGTTGTACTCTATATTAGTGTCGTGGAACGGACGAAAGAGATCGGCATTCTTCGGGCCATTGGAGCAAGAAAGAAAGATATCAAGCGCATATTCTTCTCCGAATCTGCCTTATTAGGCGTATTTAGTGGTATTATTGCGGTGATCTTTGCAGTGATCATTAGTTATGTATTAAATATTCTATTGGACAATGCGTTTGGAGCAAAACTCATTAATCTCTCGGGATATTATATCTTGTTTGGTATCGTGGTAAGTACAGGAATTAGTATTGTGGCCGGTTTGATGCCATCATCAAAAGCGGCGAAGCTGGACCCGATGGAATCCTTACGATACGAATAAATATCAATTTTGGAAAGGATAATGGCTGCATGAACACAATTCTGGTGGTGGACGATGATTCCCATATCCGCAAATTAATCCGAATCTATCTTGAAAAGAATCATTTCTCCGTGCTGGAAGCACCAGACGGTCAAGAGGCTTTAGATATCCTCTCGCATACGAAAGTTGATCTGGCGATTGTGGATGTAATGATGCCGCGAATAGACGGCATTGAACTGACGGAAGATATTCGGTCCTATCTGGATATTCCAATCTTGATGGTGACGGCCAAGGGAGAATCCAAGGACAAAGTCAGAGGATTTAATGCCGGGTCAGACGATTACCTGGTTAAACCGTTTGATCCTGTGGAGTTAATCCTGCGTGTAAAATCGTTACTGAAACGATATAACAAAAATTCATCAAACATGATTCAGATCATCGGTGTGACGATTGATTTGGGCAATCTGATGGTCATTGCGGATGGACAAACTATCGAATTGAAAAAGAAGGAATGTGAATTGTTATTTTCTCTGGCGAGTTCGCCAGGGAAAATATTCACACGTACACAGCTTATAGATGATATATGGGGTATCGATTACGAAGGAGATGAGCGCACGGTTGATGTACATATCAAACGGTTAAGGGAACGGCTTGAACCTGTACCTGAGCTAGTGATCTCAACGATAAGAGGACTTGGATATCGTCTGGAGCGGACATGAACATGTTTAGGAAAAGCCTGCGACTTCGCATCGTAGCTACGTTTATCGGGATTGTTCTGGTGAGTTTGATTCTCTCCTTTATGTTAAATAACGGGTCCCAGGAGAAGACACCTAATCGGTTTATGGTTACTTTTGCTGAAGATCTCGCTACACTGATTAACCTGATTGATGATCCGGAAAAAGTGAAATCAAGCTTCGATATCTTTGCTCGCTACGGCTTGAATATCACTCCCGTGAATGAACAAAGTGAAGTGTTATCTTCCTTGCCAGAGGACAAAGTTCATTCGTTATTTGAAACGGGTACAACAGATGCCATTTTTTTGTCCAGTAAAGATGGAATTGCAACCATAGGTGTTCCCGGAACAAACGAGGGAATTGGCACATTTCTGATTCAAAGTGATTTTTCCTCTCTTTTTCATACACTGCGAAACACGCTCTTAACCTCACTGTTAACGGTTCTGGTGATTGGTAGCTTATTAATCCTGTTCATGTCCGGATACATTGTGAAACCGATTAAGAGATTAACGATGGCAGCGAAAGATATGTCATCAGGAGATCTATCGGTCCGCTTGAAACATAATAACAAGGATGAGTTTGGCGAACTAATGGAGAGCTTTAATCATATGGCGAGTGAGTTGCAAAAAATCGATTCGGTTCGTGATGACTTTGTCAGCAACGTCTCTCATGAAATGCAGTCTCCGCTCACTTCGATCAGGGGATTTACCAGAGCACTACAAGATGGTGTTATTCCTCTGGAAGAGCAGAAAGAGCATTTGGATATTATCTATGAGGAAACGCTGCGCTTATCGAGGCTCAGTGATAATCTGCTTCGGTTAGCCTCGCTGGATTCAGAGCATCATCCGGTTCATTTCACCGCGTTCCAGTTGGATGAACAATTAAGAAGGGCGATCTTACTGGCGGAGCCGCAGTGGGCGCAGAAGGATATCCAGATCGAGTTGGACTTGTTGCCCTGCGAAATCACAGTGGACAAAGACTTGTTTGATCAGGTCTGGCAGAATTTAATAAACAATGCGATCAAATACACCGGTCCTAAGGGTACCATTCATGTCGAAATTGAAACGTCATCTTCATTTGTGAAGGTATTGATTAGAGATTCTGGACAAGGCATTCCTGAGGAAGCTCTTCCGTATATCTTTGATCGATTCTATATGGTGGACAAAGCCCGAAGCAGCTCGCTTCGAGGCAATGGATTGGGGTTGTCCATTGTGATTAAAATTTTGAAATTGCATCAATGTACAATTGATGTAGAGAGCGAAGTCGGAAAAGGTACGCAGTTTATTGTCACGATTCCCAGATCGGTAATTACATCTTAAGGCAAGTCAAAATAGAGAGAAGCAATATGGAAACAATCGGTCCCTGTGCGTTCAGGATTCAGATTGCTGCCATATTGCTTTTTTTGATATCTGTATTCGCGACAAAATTTCACATATAGTTTTGTTTAGCAGAGGATCATTTGATAAAATAGAAGAGACGTTATGTGAATCTATGAACTTAATCAATTTATTATACACAGAATGGAGCCATCCAATGAAATATCGCAATATGGAAGATTGTATTAACGATCTGGAACAGCACGGTCATTTGATTCGGGTCAAAGAAGAGGTTGATCCTCATCTGGAGATGGCAGCGATCCACATGAAAGTGCACGAGGCTAAAGGCCCTGCGTTATTATTCGAAAATGTAAAAGGCTCAAAGTTCCAGGCTGTATCGAATCTGTTCGGCACGGTGGAACGAAGCAAATTCATGTTCCGCGGTACACTCGAAGGCGTACAACGGGTCATGGCTGTTCGTGACGATCCCATGAAGGCGCTTAAGACGCCATTTCAGCATGTCCGCACAGGTCTTGCTGCATGGCAGGCGCTGCCAAAGCAGAAGTCTATCAGCCTACCCGTGTCGGCACAAGAGATTCAAATCTCGGACCTGCCGCTCATCAAACACTGGCCTATGGACGGTGGGGCATTTGTAACGTTGCCACAGGTGTATTCCGAAGATCCAGATAAGCCAGGCATCATGAATTCCAATCTGGGGATGTACCGCGTTCAACTAAATGGCAATGATTTTGAATTAAACAAAGAAATTGGATTGCACTATCAGATTCATCGCGGAATTGGTATACATCAAGCCAAAGCGGTCAAAAAGGGAGAACCACTAAAAGTTAGTATTTTCATTGGTGGTCCACCAGCACATACACTCTCAGCGGTTATGCCTTTGCCTGAAGGACTAAGTGAGATGACATTTGCTGGTTTGCTCGCCGGACGTCGTTTCCGGTACAGTTACAAGGACGGGTATTGCATTAGCAATGATGCCGATTTTGTCATCACGGGTGATATCTACCCAGGCGAGACAAAGCCCGAAGGTCCGTTCGGGGATCATCTGGGCTACTACAGTCTGACGCATGAATTCCCGCTAATGCGTGTGCATAAAGTATATGCCAAACCTAATGCTATCTGGCCGTTTACGGTTGTTGGTCGTCCACCGCAAGAGGATACGGCTTTTGGGGATTTGATTCATGAGATTACTGGAGACGCGATCAAACAGGAGATTCCAGGTGTCAAAGAAGTGCATGCGGTCGATGCGGCAGGGGTCCATCCATTGCTATTTGCAATTGGCAGTGAACGTTACACGCCGTATCAGGCGGTGAAGCAGCCGACAGAGTTGCTTACGATTGCCAATCGTATTTTGGGTACGGGTCAGCTCAGTCTGGCGAAGTACCTGTTTATTACCGCTGAGGATCAGCAGCCTCTGGACACCCATAAGGAAGTTGAATTCCTGACCTATATCTTGGAGCGTATGGATATGCAGCGGGATATTCATTTCCATACCCATACGACCATTGATACATTGGATTACTCGGGTACAGGGCTGAACAGCGGTAGCAAAGTTGTTTTTGCAGCCTATGGCGACAAGATTCGGGATCTGTGCACGGAAGTTCCAGAGTCTTTGAAAAACATTCGTGGTTATGAGAATCCGCAGCTCATCATGCCGGGTATCGTTTCGATCCAGACATCGGCCTTCACGAGTTATGCGGATACAGCACAGGAGATGCAAGCATTCACTTCTCTATTGAAAGAACAAGGCGATCTGGACGCGTGTCCGATGATCATTCTATGTGACGACAGTTCGTTCCTGAGTGCTAACCTCAGCAACTTCTTATGGGCAACGTTTACTCGAAGCAACCCTTCACATGACATGTACGGGGTTAATAGCGGATATGACCACAAGCATTGGGGTTGTGATCAGGTCATTATTGATGCACGTACCAAACCTCACCAGGCACCGCCGCTGATTCCCGATGTTTCGGTCGAGAAGAGCATTGAACGTTTATTTGTTAAAGGGGCTAGTCTGGGTTCGATCAAAATCTAATTTGAGATGTCTTGAAGAAGTTCAAACGAAAGAGTTTGAACTTCTTTGGCTTACTCTGATACGGCAATGAGGCACAAAAGTGTGTAAAAGTTTAAAACCGGGACTAATTTGGATATTGGAGTGAGGATAAAGTCTTATACGTTCGTATTTACCATTGTGATTAAGGTCGTTTGAACTATGTATGAAATGAAGAATTATAACGATATAAAGAAGTATAGGTATTTTTGTGGCCCCGTTCCGTTGGGTGCTGTTACTATAATGAATTGTTCAGGGGGAATACCGATTTGAGAATCCATATTATGAACCTGCAAGACGGAGACCGTCTAACTGCGGATACATTCAGCGATGCAGGATTACACGTTCTCGGGAAGGGAACTGTGATCAAAGGTGAGGATATCTCCTTGCTTATGCAGCACCGTGTAGATTATGTAGATATTGAATCACGCGAAGAGGAAATCACTGAAGCAGAATTTTTTGCTGCAGCGGCAAAGCATGCTTCCGGGTTAAGTACTAGCACGAAGGAAGAAGTGCCTGAAGAAGAGATGAAGTCCCAATTTATTCAGACTGTACATAATTATCAAAATGCTTTTCTCGAAGCTCTGACCGTTGGCAAGTTCAACGCCACAATGGTGGATGATGCACTGCAACCGATGGTTGAGGGACTGGATGAGCAGAAAGATGTCGTTCATCTCCTGATGATGCTGGAGCGGGATGACGTCAATAACTATACACATTCAATCCAGGTAGGATTGTTGTCCTTCTACCTTGCGAACTGGCTTGGATATTCTCAGAAGGAGAGTTATCAGATTAGTCGCGGTGGTTATCTGCATGACATTGGAAAGTGCAAAGTATCCCACCGGATTCGGAACAAAACAGAACCGTTGACGGCTGATGAGCAGCTTGAAATGCAACGTCACACCATATATGGCCATGAAATTATCAAAAATTCGATGACGGATGAAGCGACAGCACTGGTTGCTCTGCAGCATCACGAACGGGAAGATGGGTCGGGTTATCCGATGCAACTTGAGAAAAGTGAAATTCATCCATATACACAAATTGTATCTGTAGCGGATATCTATATAGGCATGAGATCCGGGAATCACGGAGGAAGCAATCCAAACCTGATCAACAACCTTAGAGATATCTATGGAATGGGATTTGGTAAATTGAATGAAAAACCGGTTCAGGCATTGATGCAACATTTGCTTCCTAATTTCATCGGGAAACAGGTTCTGCTCAGCAATGGAGAAAAAGGTGTTATTGTCATGAACAATACATCTGATATTTTCAAACCACTCATCAAAGTGGAGTCTGAAGAATATCGCGATCTCTCCAAAGAGCGTACGCTTGCCATTGATGAATTGCTTATTTAATCTGAATATGATCTGTATTCCTTACTTATATTGAGAACGGGCCTCCTGTACTAAGACAGGGGACCCGTTTTTTGTTATATCATCCACGATGTGTTGTTCGACCAAGGAAGCAAGCGTATACTTGCAAAGACCTTATTTTTCCTGCCAAGGAGCGATCGCCATGATTGAAGTGACAACCGAGATTACGATACATGCCTCGATTGAACGGTGCTTTGACTATGCCCGGGATATTGATGTACATACTCAGACCGTCTGGCAACATACGCGAGAGCGAGCAGTTGCAGGAGTAACCACAGGAAGAATTGGAGCAGGGGATACAGTTACATTTCAGGCTACTCATTTTGGTGTCAGACAGAAGCTGAAGTCCCGAATTGTGCAGTTTGAACGACCTTTCCTCTTTGTGGATCAGATGGAGAAAGGGGCTTTCAAGAGCATGCGACATGAACATCATTTCAGCGTAATTGGGGATCAGATGACTTGCATGAGAGACACACTTCGATTCGAAGCTCCACTTGGATTGCTGGGATGGGCAACCGAACGACTTGTGCTGAAGAGATACATGCAGGCATTTCTGGAGAGTCGCAATCGTAAGCTCAAAGATATGCTTGAGCAGTAGTCATAATTGAAGGAATAGAGGAGAGAAGACGTTTGATGGATAATGAATATTTTGTAGGTTGGGGCACACTTGCCTTGATTAATGCCGGACTAGCTCAGGGAAAAAACAGAAGTGGTCGGAACTGGTTTCTGATTTCCCTGTTATTTGGTCCGTTAGCAACCCTCTTTATTGTGGTGTGGAATAAACTGGACTAATTCAACGATTGAGATTCCGATGCATATAACGATCGATCATCCAGAACACAAGGGCTGCTGCACTAACGCCAGCACCTAACCAGCATACGGCTGTCCAGCCCGCCCATGCATACACTTGGGTAGAAACGATGGAGCCGGTTGCACTGCCGATGGAATAAAAGATCATATAAGCTGCCGTCAAGCGGCTCTGTGCTTCGGGGCGAACTTCGTAGATTAGGCTCTGGTTGGTAACATGTACGGCCTGCACGGCGAGATCGAGCAGGATAACACCCAGGATCAGGAACCAGAGAGAATGATGGACATAACCGATGGGCAGCCAGGACAAGAGCAGAATGACAAGGGCGACACCGGTTGTTTTCTGCCCAAGGCCCTGATCGGCGAGTTTACCTGCACGGGCAGCGGCCAGTGCCCCAGCCGCTCCTGCCAGACCGAATGCACCTATGACCGTATGAGACAAGGACAGTGGAGGGCTACTTAGTGGCAGTACCATAGAAGTCCACAAGATGCTGAAGGCTGTAAAAATCAACATGGCCAGCACACCTCGTACTCGTAACACACGCAACTCACGGTACAGTTGCAAGACGGAACCGAGTAATTGGATATAGCTTTGTTTCACTTGTGGTGATTGCTGCCTTGGGAGAACAAAAAATAATGCGACAATTCCGAGTAATGTAAGGCTGGCAGAGAACAGATATACCGATCTCCACCCGAGCCAATCGTTCAGTGTACCTGCAACCGTTCGTGCAAGTAAAATGCCAATGACGATTCCGCTGGTTACCTGCCCGACAATGCGACCACGTTCGGACGGGGCTGCCAAGTGTGCAGCAAAGGCAACGAGCGTTTGCGTAATGACGGCTAATAAACCAACGACAGCCATGCCCGTGAATAAAAGTGAGCTGGATTGTGCGGTTCCTACGAGAACCAGTGCAAGCACAGATAAGAGCATTTGAATGATGATCAGCTTGCGGCGATTTAAGAGGTCACCAAGCGGAACGAGAAGGAACAGCCCCAAGGCATAACAGATTTGAGTCACTGTGATGACAATCCCTATGGATGATGGAGAGAGACTGAATTCTTGAGCAATGGAGTCCAGCAGAGGTTGAGCATAATAAATATTGGCGACCGCAAGTCCGCTGCACACGGCAAAGAGAAGAGCAACTAACCGTGACATGGCAGGACGATCCTTATTGGATAATTGTGCATCTGAAGAAGAAGTTTGCATGCGTATTTGTCACCTTTCTATTATGTACTGATCGGTATGTTATGTTTCGGGATAACCATACTTTATTTACGTGAATTCTGTCAACAGAGAATTGGATGAGATTTTCAATTTGGTTAAAAACGTTTTATGGAAGAGTTTTTTTAATTTTAATAATCTTTATTGAGTGATCTTTGACTTATCCATTGGTATGAGGTTAAAATATATAAACATACTGATCGATACATAAAGAGGTGAATTGTATGGTTAGACAACGGGAATTTGATACGGATAAAGCACTCGATGCAGCGATGCATACGTTTTGGGACAAGGGATTTGAAGCGGCATCTTTAAATGACTTGACGACCGCAATGGGCATACAACGTCCCAGTCTGTATGCGGCTTTTGGCGATAAAAAGGAATTATTTGAAACAGCACTTCGCAGGTATACCACTCAGCATGCTGCTCAAGTCAGAGCCAGACTTCAACAGAGCTCCTCCGTGCGAGAAGCCTTTCGTGGACTGTTTGAACATATAGGAGCAGAGGGGAGTGTGACCGAGCCTAGTCACGGCTGTTTTTGCATTAATACGATGGTTGAACTGGCTCCACATGATCCCAAATTCGCTGTCCTTACACGGGAGCATCAGATGTACCTGGGTGTTCTTTTCAAAGAAACGATAGAACGAGGGCAACAGAGCGGGGAATTGTCCCTCCAATTGAACGCGAGTGCGGTAGCACAGTCTTTGGTGGTATCCATGATTGGATTGACTGTTCTGATGAAATCAGGACCGGACCGCTTGTTTGTAGAGCAAAGCATCCAGGTTACACTATCTTTGTTGCAATAATAGGGATTTATTCTGTTTAAAGTGATGCGGAGTTGCTACAATATATACAAATTGAACTTAACATTTACACAAAACGGAGAGAACAGAAATAAGCTGAGGAAGCGCAGCGTTCGCCTTTATCCCCGGATTTTTCCTTTATAAAAAGGAATCGAAGAAAATCTGGGGATAACAGCGATCAGAAGGTTGTTCTGTCATTGGAGTGACCAGTGTAAAGATTCTTTAGACAATTTATACAGATAAGAATTGAGCAGATATAGGAGGAGATCAGAAATGAATACAAAGTTGCGCTGTGCTGTTTTGGATGACTATCAGAACGTTGCGCTGACGTCGGCGGACTGGAGTCCGTTGATGGATCAGGTAGAGATTCAGACATTCAACAACTATATGGGCTCGGAAGAAAAAGTCATTCAGGAATTGCAGGATTTCGATATTGTGGTTCTGATGCGGGAACGTACACCGTTTCCGGAGAAGGTCATTTCTCAGCTCCCTAAGCTAAAACTTCTGATTACAAGTGGTATGCGCAACGCGTCGATAGATCTCAAGGCTGCAGAGAAGAACGGGATCATTGTGTGTGGAACCGAGGGAAGCTCTAATCCGCCGACGGAGCTTACATGGGCACTGATTCTGGGGCTGTCCAGACAACTGGTTACGGAAAATAATGCACTTCGCTCCAATCGAAACTGGCAGAGCACTGTAGGGTTGGATTTGCATGGGAGAACACTTGGATTGCTCGGTTTGGGCAAGATAGGCACTCGCATGGCTGAGATCGCACAAGCATTTGGTATGAATGTGATGGCCTGGAGCGAGAATCTAACACAAGCGAAAGCCGAAAAACATGGTGTCATCTGGTCCGAGACCAAGGAGCAATTGCTTGCACAGAGCGACATCGTATCCATTCATCTGGTATTGAGTGATCGTACGCGGAATCTGATCGGACAAGCCGAGTTTCAACTAATGAAATCGAGTGCGCTACTCATCAATACGTCGCGAGCGGGCATTGTCGATCAGGAAGCTATGGTGGAGGCATTGCAGAGTGGTGTGATTGCTGGTGCAGGTCTGGATGTATATGAGCAGGAACCGCTGCCAGTTAACCATGTGATGCGAACATTGCCCAACGTTCTGGCCACACCGCATCTGGGTTATGTGACTCGTGGCAATTATGAAATCTATTATGATCATACCGTGGAGAATATAGCGATGTTCCTGAAGGGAACACCAATCAGGCAACTGCTTTCTTAGAATGAACGTATGCGGAGTATGACTCGGCTATAATTATATAGAATCAACGACAAATAAGGTGCTGCCAGGAAAGAGTTAGACCTGAGCAACACCTTTTTAGTATATCTGTGTAGCAGAACAAATGAAGGAATAGCTTAACTGTGTGGTCCTCGCTGGGAGGAATGAATCATGGCTACGCTTGATTCACGAACGATTAAGCGCGGTTCAAATTGGATATGTTCGTAATCGGTCGTATTCATCTCCCGAATTCGTTTTAACAACAGCTCGGTAGCAAGTCTGGCGACTTCTTCGCCCATTATGGAGACGGAACTAATCTGAGGAGACGTGACGGTCGTCCATTGATTGTTATCGACACCAACAACAGCCACATCTTCAGGTACACGAACCCCTAACTCCTTGAACCGATTAACCAATCCGATGGCAACCATATCATTAATGGCATAGACGGCATCTGGCATATGCGTAAGTCCATAGAAATAATCTGCAGCATTGGCACCTGTATTCAATGAAAAGTCCTCACCAAAGTAGACGAGAGAAATGTCCACGTGACCTACGGCTTGCTCATACGCACGAAAGCGTTCTTCTATAATGTCCTTCGGTGCTCCTGCATAAGCGATTCGAGTCCGGCCGATTTTGAACAGATGCTCCATCACCAATTTGCCTTCAGGTTGAGACAGAGAGACGATATCTGCCTTCATGCCCGGTTCCAGTTTTTTGCCGTAATTAATCATGGAGATAGGGAGCGGCGCTTTATCAATCAGCCCGGGTAACGTTTTGGGATACGCGAGAGGCATGAAGATCAGTCCGTCCACATGCAATTTTTTGACATTACGAATGGTTTCCAACTCGGTTCTGGCATTGCCTGCCGTATTGATCTGCACGACATGGTACCCATGCTGCTTCGCCGTTTGCTCTACAGACCAGGAGATTTCCGGAATGATGGCGTTACGTATGTCGGGTACCACGAGTGCAATCTGGTGCGTTTGCCGGATTTTCAGACTCTGTGCCGAGGTGTTGGGTACAAACCCCAGTTCTTCAATGGCCTGCATCACTTTATCCCGTGTTTTACTGCTGATGCCTTCTGAATTGTTGATGGCCCGGGATACGGTAGCGATGCCCACGCCGGCACGCTCTGCAACGTCCTTGATCGTAAGTTTCTGTTCTTTCCTCAATGTACGGTTACCTCACTTTATCGGAAACGATTCCGAATTATTAGGAATATGTATGAACTTCACGATAGTTATATAACTTGATTATAACATTTGAACAATGAAGTATCCCGTGAAAGGACCAGATTTATGGCGAGGTATGATTATATTTCATTCAGTCTGCAATATTATTTGCCATGATATATGTTAATAATAAGGATTACATCGTTTTAAGATCACTTGAATTAAAGTATATGCATTCTAAAGTAAACTCGATATGATCACGAAATAGACATATTAGTGGAGAAATATGTTTGACAGCGTATCTAAAATGTGACATATTTAATTTACGGAAACGTTTCCGATTATATCACACATTATGATCTGGGAGATGAAATGAATGAAAGCATTACGTTGGCATGGAGTCAAAGATTTACGTCTCGAAAATATTAATGAACCTCACCCTGAAGAAGGTAAGGTCAAAATAAAAGTGGAATGGTGCGGCATCTGCGGCAGTGACTTGCACGAGTACACAGCAGGTCCGATTTTCATTCCGGCTCAAGCGCCACATCCGCTAACAGGGGAACAAGCGCCTATAGTCATGGGGCATGAATTCTCAGGACAGGTGGTTGAAGTAGGGGAAGGTGTTACACGTTTCAAGGCGGGCGATCGTGTTGTGGTAGAACCCATCTATGCATGTGGACACTGCGAAGCTTGTAAACAGGGCAGATACAATCTTTGCGATCAGATGGGTTTCCTTGGACTCGCTGGAGGCGGAGGAGGATTCTCCGAGTATGTAACTGCTGCAGAAAACATGGTACATGCCATTCCGGATTCAATCTCGTATGAGCAAGGTGCGTTGGTTGAACCTTCAGCTGTAGCACTTCACGCTGTGCGCCAAAGCAAACTGAAAGTGGGAGATACGGCAGCCGTGTTTGGCGCAGGCCCAATCGGACTACTGGTCATCGAAGCGCTTAAAGCTTCGGGAGCGTCGGATATTTATGTGGTGGAGTTATCGGATGAACGGAAAGCAAAAGCCGAAGAGCTCGGTGCCATTGTGATTGATCCTATGCAGTTTAATGTAGTGGAAGAGATCCATCAACGTACACAAGGTGGCGTTAACGTAGCCTATGAAGTAACTGGTGTTCCACGTGTTCTGCAACAAGCCATCGATTCAACACGTATTGGTGGAGAGTTGATGATCGTCAGTATTTTTGAACAGGAAGCACCGATTCACCCGAACTCAATTGTCATGAAAGAACGTACAGTTAATGGCATTATTGGTTATCGCGATGTTTTCCCGGCGGTGATCAGTCTGATGGATAAAGGTTTCTTCCCGGCTGACAAGCTGGTGACCAAACGAATTTCGTTGGATGAAGTGGTAGAGCATGGATTTGAAGCACTGTTGAAAGAGAAAAATCAGGTTAAGATTTTGGTAAAAGCTGAATAGAAATCACAGACAATAAGAACAAGTAGACAGCACATCAACAGATGTGATTGTCTACTTTTTTTGTATAAATAGGGCGGAATTTGTTGCATGTGCGGGTGGTTTTACATAGTATAAAAAGATACAATTTGTATCATCTTGGTGTGAAGGTAATGATGATGAAAAAATGAAGGAGGAAGCGGACATGCAGAGACATACAAAATGGACAGCCGTAATTTTGACCATTGTCGCAGGAATGAGCTGGATGCTTATGGGGAACTCCAAACCGAAAAACACCACGTCAACGAGTCAACCCCCTGCGACGGAACGTGGGCTTGCCAAGGTGTCGAATGCACCGATCAGTTCAGCGGATGTAACATCGAAGATCGAACTGCTAGGAAGACCTTTTACCAAAACACCATATGCTAATAACGTCTGGGACATGCAACTGTACAACGGCAAAATATATTTGGGCCACGGAAATAGCAGCAATCTGGGCGTAGCTCCAAATTCAGGCCCTATTCCAGTCATTTATTATGATACAGCGAACGCGAAATTTAAGACCCAATCGGTGACTAACAGCAACCCGGGCATCTTGCCATCAACGAAGATGTATGTGGATGAGGAACAGATTGATATCTACAGAGTACTAAACGACAAGTTATATATTCCTGGCAATGATTCCGATAGTGAACAGTGGGAACTGGGTAACTTCTATCGTCTGGATGGAGAGGTGTGGACCAAATATCGCAATCTGCCGCTTGGTGTACACGTATACGATTTGGCATCTTATCAGGGTAAGATGTTTGCCGCGCTGGGGACAGATTCCAAACCAACGATATTAATCTCTCATAATGAAGGTGAAACTTGGCAGAAATATGCGACCATTAATACGTTTGGTTTCCGGGCTTATACCATGTTCCATCTTAATGGCAAGTTATATGCATCTGGCATGATGTATCCTGCCAATAAAATATGGAATGACAAAACTAATATTCTGGAGATTAACGAAAAGCTTGAGAAACGGGATGTTGTCATCTATGGCAGCAAAATGCTGCCTGGACTAACCTATCAAACGGGCACGATTCCTTATAATAAAATAGGCAAAAATGTTAACTTCAATAACAAGTTGCTCTATATAGCGGGAGGCGTGTTCAATGATGGGCAGCTGCTGCCCAAATCCTTAAATGTCATGACCGACATTAATCAGGCAAGGCGAGTTAATCTCCCAGATGCCAAGGCGCTTCCTACGGATGTGCTGTTACGAGACGGCAAGGTATATGTGCTTACGTACACTCGCCAAAGTGCCAATCTGTATATCAATCGGGTCTACCAATCCACGGATCTGACCACATGGAATGAGATTTTACGTTTTAATCAGGACACCTATGCCAAGTCTTTCGAAGAGAACGAGGGTGACTTCTACTTTGGTCTGGGTACCGATCCGGATGTGTTATCGACTTCATCAGGGAAATTGCTTCGAGTGAACCGCAGTGATATCCCTGTGAATGCTAATTAAATTCGAAGGAAGATTATGGATTATATACTATGCTACATCCACATTATTGGTGACCAGGAAAATACTTTAAGATGTAGTAGAGTGCATGTCAGACTGCTTCCGTAGTGTGATCAAACAGAGGCTGCCGTAAGGTAGCTTTCTTTTTTTTCTATAAGATACGTTTGAACGCCCAACTTCGAAAATTTGAAAATAAAATTAAGAAACTATAAAATGGATAGAGAAATAATCCTAAACCAGTCAACTGGAGTATACTTGTTACAATATACAAAAGCATGTCGCATTTCATGTGGATGCGGAGTTTCACACTTCCAATTGCAAAGGAGCAATGTACTATGAACGTACCTTCAGCATTATTCAAACCTTTCACCTCGGACAAGCTAACATTGTCTAATCGAATCGTTATGGCACCCATGACTCGCGGATTCTCACCAGAGGGTGTACCTGGACCAGAAGTTGCTGAATACTATCGTCGCAGAGCAGCAGGTGGAGTGGGGCTCATCATAACAGAAGGTACAGGCATTAATCATCCATCTTCGGTTAGTGGAGCCAGTATTCCATTATTCCATGGTGAAGATTCGTTGCAAGGATGGGCTAAAGTAGTGAAAGCAGTACATGAAGCGGGTGGCAAAATCATGCCACAATTGTGGCATGTGGGTACAGCACGTCGTTCCGGTGACTTGCCTAACGCAGAAGCTGAGCCTGTAAGTCCGTCAGGGGTTAGCATGGCAGGTGAACCATCACGTGAACCATTAACCGAAGAGGAGATTCAAGGTCTTGTACAGGCATATGCCCAAGCGGCAGCGGATGCACAGCGAATCGGGTTTGACGGCATTGAACTGCACGGAGCCCATGGGTACTTGATTGACCAATTCTTCTGGGAGCAGACGAATCGACGGACCGACAAATATGGTGGTGATTTGGTACGGCGAACTCAATTTGCAGTTGAAGTAATTGAAGCTTGTCGTGCGGCGGTTGGTCCTGATTTCCCAATTGTGCTCCGGTTCTCCCAATGGAAGATGGGGAATTATGAGGCACGTCTGGTGGAGACGCCAGAACAATTGGAGCAATTCTTGGCACCACTCAGTGCTGCTGGCGTGGATATATTCCATTGCTCTACACGCCGGTTCTGGTTACCGGAGTTCGAAGGTTCCGAGCTGAACCTTGCGGGTTGGACGCAGAAAATCACTGGCAAACCAGCCATTTCGGTTGGATCGGTAGGTCTTGAAGCTGAATTTGTGGACAGAGCAACCGAGAACCAGGGAACAGGGGATGCCCATCTGGATCTATTAAATGAGAAGCTGGAGAACAATGAATTTGACCTGATCGCCTTGGGTCGTGTTCTGCTTAGTGATCCCGAATGGCCTGCCAAAGTTCGTGAAGGTCGCATATCCGAAATCATTCCATTTACAACGGAAGTGTTGCAAACACTCCATTAATAGAAGCCTAGGAACGTTTGGTGAAAGGTGAACCAACGCTGAACGACAACGATTTACAACGAAAAGTAAATAAAACGAACAAATAGGCCGCCTTTGGGCGGCTTTTTGAGCCACCTATACTAATAATTTCAACATATGAAAAATTCACAATAGTAAAACACTTTCCTGCGCCGTTGCTCCTATTGATTATCCCCACACGTCCCGCACGCGCTTGGTCACAACACCATTAAGTTCCATATTTCAGGTTCTATAGCAACCATTTTTTTCGCTGCATATATGTCAGCACAACGATTCGATCCTCAGAAGCGCTCATTTTGAAAATCATTCACCTTGTGATAAGGTTAGGCCTGAACCTTTGAATTACCAAGATGACATTACATAAGGAGGATGAATATCCTTGCACAATTATAGGTACAACTCGAACAATAAATGGAGAAAACCACTGCATATGCTGTGTCTTCTGCTGGGAGTAGTCCTGCTTTTATCGGCATGTGGCCAAGCACAGAAACCTTCCTCCGCAACGGACTCGAATACCGGCGGCTCAAACGCTGGCTCCAACCCAGGGCAATCTTCCTCATCGCCGGAGCAGAATATCGCTCCACCGCAGGAAGAAGTACCAGAGGAACCGCAAGAAGAAGTCGATCCGGTGCAGGAGCAGCTCAGTTCATTAACGTTAGAAGAGAAGATTGGACAGATGATACTGGCCGGTGTTCAAGGGACAACGTTGGATGATCAAGCCAAACAGATGATTACCGATCAAAAGGTAGGGGGCATTATTTTCTATGCCAACAATGTATCGACACTCGAGGGAACAGCCAAGTTTGTACAATCCATCAAGGAAGCGAATCAATCCAATCCGGTACCGATCTTCATGAGTGTGGATCAGGAGGGTGGCAAAGTCAGTCGTATGCCAGAGACGGTGGAATCCATTCCTTCCAGTAGAAAAGTAGGCGAGACGAATGATAGCGCACTTGCTGAAACGATGGGCGAATTGCTGGCCAGACAAGTTCAGCTTGCAGGTTTTAATGTGGACTTTGCTCCTGTGCTGGATGTGAACAGTAACCCGAAGAACCCGGTGATTGGAGATCGTTCATTCGGCAGCTCGGCAGAACTGGTGTCACGTATGGGGATTGCAGAGATGAAGGGACTACGTAGTGAAGGCATTATTCCGGTAGTGAAACATTTTCCGGGTCATGGTGATACGTCCGTGGACTCCCATCTTGATCTGCCTGTTGTGAACAAAACTGAAAAACAACTGGCCGAACTTGAATGGATTCCATTCAAGGCCGCAGTGAAGGAGCAGGTAGAGGCGGTCATGGTTGCACACATTTTGTTCCCGAAGCTGGACCCAGATCATCCGGCTTCCTTATCGGATGTCATTATTGGTGAACATTTGCGTGGGAAGTTCAATTATGATGGTGTGGTCATCACAGATGACCTGAGTATGGGTGCAATCGCGAAGAACTTCAAGTTGGACCAGGCAGCCCTAGCAACTGTTAAAGCAGGAAGTGACATTCTGTTGGTAGCTCATAGTTATGAGAGTGCCAAGACGATTTTTGATACGCTAATAAGTGCAGTGAAGTCAGGCAAGATCACCGAGTCCCGAATTGATGAAAGTGTATATCGTATCCTGGCATTGAAGCAACAATACAAGTTATCGGATGATCAGAAAGCTTCGGGAGACCTGAAGCAATTGAATGCAGATATTATGAATTGGCGTAAGCAAATCGATGCTAGATAATAAATCCTGTGTTATGATTTTGCCAGAGGTGAGATCCAATAATGTATACCATTATGATAATAGAGGATGATCCCAAGATTGCGGGATTATTGAAATCACATATTGAACGCTACGGGGACCGGGCCGTTCTGGTTGAGGATTTTGAGATGATTGTGCAACAGTTTGAGCAGGTACAGCCACATGTGGTACTTCTGGATATCAACTTGCCCAGTTACGATGGTTTCTATTGGTGCCGCCAGATTCGTACGCTGTCCACATGCCCTATTTTGTTTATCTCCGCACGGAGTGGGAAGATGGATCAGGTCATGGCACTGGAGAACGGGGCGGATGATTATATTACGAAACCATTTGAACATGAGATTGTTATAGCGAAAATTCGCAGTCAGCTACGCCGGGTATATGGGGATTATGCTGCACGTGACGAAGAACGCAAGGTGGAACTGGACGGCTTGGTCGTGTACTTGGAAAGACTGGAGATTCAGCTTGGTGATCGCAAAGTGCAGCTGACGAAGAAGGAAACGATTCTGCTGGAAACGTTACTGCGCCGCAGTCCCAAGCTGGTGAGCAGAGAGACAATCTTGGAGAAGCTGTGGGATGACTCTTTTGTAGATGACAATACACTCAGCGTTAACGTTACTCGGGTGCGTAAGCGATTAGCCGAGCTTGGTATTACGGATGCACTGGAAACGGTCAGAGGTTCGGGTTACCGATTGAACAATAACTGGAAAGCTTCTTCTCCATCATGAGATTGTTTATACGAGAACATCTCGCTTTAACGTGCTGGGTTGTTGCCATCTTGTTCACCGTTGTTGCAGTGTTCTGGTATGACGGTTACAACGATTGGGTCACGGCTGCTTATGCCGTAACGCTGGGATTATTTTTGTACGTTGGATATTTGGTGTATCGTTATTATTCACATCGCTCCTTTTATACCCGGATGTCACGATCGATGGATTCGCTGAAGGAATTTGTACCATTGAACGAAACAAGTCCATTATCACTGGCGCTGGAGAAGTTGTTGGATTCACAATACGGCCAGTATCACGCACATCTGCATCGGCTGGAACAGCGACAGCAAGAATATCTGACATTCATGAACCAGTGGGTCCATCAGATGAAGACACCGTTATCCGTCATCGAGTTGACCGTGGAAGGTCAGGAAGATGACGACCCTAGGCTCATAAGCATTCGAGAGGAAGCAGACCAGATGAGGCGAGGTTTGGAGACTGTGCTGTATGTGGCGCGGTTGGATACCTTCGAGCAGGATTTCAGTGTGGAACCTGTGATACTGAAGACCGCTGGGGAAGAAGCGATCCATGAGCTCAAGCGATTCTTTATTCGCAATCACGTCTATCCAGAGATGCATATAGATTCTGCGCTGGTTGTACAATCCGATGCTAAGTGGATTCGTTTTGTCTTGGTACAGTTACTGTCGAACGCAATCAAGTACTCTGCGGGCAACGGACAAAAGATTCATCTGCGTGCGTATGAAGCGGAACGCTCTATCATGCTGGAAGTGCAGGATCAGGGCATCGGGATTCCGAAGTCTGATCTGAATCGGGTATTCCAACCTTTCTTCACCGGGGAGAACGGACGGCATTTCAAAGAGTCCACAGGCATGGGATTGTATATAGCAAAAGAAGTGTTAACGCGGATGAATCATCAGATTGATCTTGAATCCGTGTACGGCGAAGGAACGACTGTCCGAATTACATTCAACTCCTGAAGTGACAGGTTGAAGAAGTGTGAGTGGAGTATGAATTACAGTGTGAGTGTATGTATAGACGTCTATTGCCTGATCGGGGCGAAGGCGTCTTTTTGATTTTCATGATGCAACCTTACAACATTGTCATGTTGATGAAAGGTTAAACCATAGGAGAATGGCCGAAACTTCGATAGACTGTAGTCAGAAGAGTACAGGAAAGGCCACGCACAATACGCATGCACACAGCATGAAAGTAACTTAATTTTGAATTCATACATGACTAAGGAGTTGTAACTATGGAGATTTGTTCTGTCAAACAGATCAGCAAAATCTATAAAGGCGTTGTATCGTATGAAGCATTATCAGGTATTGACCTCAGTATTCAGGAAGGAGAGTTTGTCGGGATTATGGGACCATCGGGTAGTGGCAAAACGACACTTCTGAACATGATCTCTACAATCGATCATCCCACATCCGGAGAACTGCGGATTGCAGGCAAGAATCCGTTTGAACTTGAACCAGACGATCTTGCGCTGTTCCGGCGTAAAGAGCTGGGATTTGTTTTTCAGTCCTTCAATCTGTTGAACACACTGACGGTTAAGGAAAACATCGTATTACCCCTTACGCTTGACGGCGTTTCACTGACAGAGATGAACACACGTGTGGAACGACTTGCGGGCAAGCTGGGAATCGAAAGCATTTTGAACAAGCGGACCTATGAGATCTCAGGTGGACAGGCACAACGTACGGCTATTGCCAGAGCGCTAATTCATTCACCCAAGCTGATTCTGGCTGATGAACCAACAGGTAATCTGGATTCGAAGGCGGCAAGAGATGTGATGGAGATTCTGGAAACCCGCAATCAGGAAGACCGGGCTACGATGCTGCTGGTTACCCATGATGCAGTCGCCGCAAGTTATTGCAGCCGGGTCGTCTTTATCAAGGATGGCAAACTTTACAACGAAATTCACTACGGCGATAATCGTGCAGCCTTTTACCAGAAGATTATTAATGTATTATCCCTAATGGGAGGGTCCGGACATGAATTTTCGCCAGTTCGCCATTAATAACGTTGTTCGCAACAAACGAATTTATCTGGCTCATTTTCTGAGCAGTACATTTTCCGTCATGATCTTCTTTATCTACGCATTGCTCCTCTTCCATCCCGATTTGAAAGAAGGGTTAAAGGGTTCCAATGGAACGGTTACCTTGCTTGCCAACCAGGGGTTTATGATTGCGGAGATCATTATATTCATCTTTTCATTTCTGTTCCTGCTCTATTCGGTAGGTTCATTTCTGAAGACACGCAAGAAAGAGTTTGGTATTTTCCTGATCCTTGGCATGACACCCAAACAGATGAACCGGCTCCTGTTTATGGAGAATATGTGTATCGGATTAGCTTCGATCGTTACGGGCATCGGACTTGGGCTCATTTTCGGCAAATTGATTCTGCTGATCTGTGGCTCCATGCTGGCTGTTGAGAACAGTCTTCGATTCTATTTTCCACTGAAGGGTATTGCCCTGACGGTTGGCGCATTTCTGCTGTTGTTCGTTGTCATCGCGATGTGTTCATCCTTGCTCATACGCAAAGGTTCACTTATTGAACTTGTGAAATCGGAGGAAAAGCCAAAACCGGAACCGAAAGCATCGCGTCTGCTCGCCTTGTTATCCGTATTGTTCATTGGCGGGGGCTATGCTGGGGTATTCACCTTTGTCTGGGTAAGCTTCTCGTTTCCGCTATTATTTGCGAGTGTTATGGTCGTGATTGCAGGTACATACTTACTGTTCACACAGCTCAGTGTGTACGTTATCCGGGCACTCAAAGGCAATTCACGGTTATTTTTCCGTAAAACCAATATGCTCTTTCTATCAGAACTTACGTATCGAATGAAAGATAACGCCATTATGTTTTTCATGGTAAGTATCATTTCGGCTTCTTCATTTACGGGAATTGGCACCATGCTCGCGATTGCTGACCCGGGGTTGTCGTCGATGTCGAATCCGTACGCATTCAGTTATATGAATTCATGGGATACTCCTCAGTCAGACGAACATATTCAACAGATTGAAGAAGCGTTGATTGATCATCAAGTTCCCTACGTGAAGGGCAGTTATGCTCCTGTATCTGAAAATAATAATGGAGAGATTATCAAGTTAAGTGATTATAACCGTCTGGCGAAGGCACTTGGGTATGAAGAACGTACGTTGAAACAAGTCGATGAGTCATTTATGACACCAAGCAATTTGGCGGTTCGCAAGACGTACCGTAAACAGGCTGAACAAGGATTCTCGGGAGGAAAGGTCACTCTGGAGGTGACTAGTGAGCGCGTACCTGTTCAGCTATCGACACCTGGCACCGAGATTGTGATTCCTTTTGAAGGTGAAATTAATCTCTATATCGTAACTGACGAATTATTTAATCAGATGAGGCCTGCGTACAACGAGGAAGTTGGCATGCCTGAAGGTTTCTATTCGAGGCGAACGATCCAATTTATCGTGAAAGATTGGATGGGCACACGCAGTTTTGCTCCTGAATTGATCAAATCGATTGAAGATGATTATTCCGACAAAGGTTATTACGAGGTTAGCGCGCTTGTGGTGGATTGGCTTAATTCCAAGCAGACCAATGGCATCATTCTAATTTTGAGCGGCCTGATTGGCATTGTTTTCTTCACCTTTGCAGCAAGCTTCACCTATTTCAGACTCTACGCAGACCTTGAACGGGATGAAGCGCAGTATCGCATGATTGGCAAGATGGGACTCAGCCGTCCCGAACTCCGCCAGATCGTAACAAGGCAGCTATTACTTATGTTCTTCCTGCCGATTCTGATTGCCGTCATCCACAGTTCGGTGGCCTTTGTAGCGTTGCAGCAACTGGTTGATTTCTCGGTCTTTGGATACAGCCTGCGCATCTTCTTGGTGTTTGCTTCCATGCAGATTTTGTATTTTGCACTCGTTCGCTGGCGGTATCTGCGTCACATGTATTCCAAATTAGTATAAAATAGCATGGCCCAACAGACACCGGACTCTTCGCTCGGTGTCTGTTGACTTTTCTATCTCTGGCACAGTACTATTTTGTTAGATACAGAATGTATCATTACATAGTTTCTCAAGCAGTTAGAAGGATGGAGTTACAGAAATGTCAGGCCGGTGCCTGAGAGGGAGGACATATCATGAGTATCACGATGTCTCGTGGACAAGCTTACATTCAGCGTCTGAATGATGAGCGGAATGTATGGCTGGACGGAGAGCGTATCCAGGTAACTGGGCATCAGGCCTTTCAGGGAACACTTCAAACCATAGAAGGATTGTTCAATCTGGTGGATGACCCGGAGACAAGGGAAACCGTGGCCTATTGGGACGAACAGACGGGAAGTTACGTGCATCACTCTTTTCTTGTGCCTCGTTCACTTCCTGACGTGAACAGCAGGGCGGATGCTTTTCGGCTGTGGGCCGATCGGACGTATGGGGTGATGAGCCGATTGTCTGATTATGCCCGATCCAGGCTGACCGGTTGGTATGCAACACGACATGAGATGACAGCACATGATCCTGCATTTGCAGGTAAAATATCGGCTTATTTTGAACAAGCCAAACGAAACGATGCATTCCTGACCATTGTCCAGCGCGACCCGCAGATTAACCGTTCCTTGCCTGTTGGTGAAGATGAGGATGCCATGCTGCGAATTGTCAAAAGCAATACGGAGGGCGTAGTCATTCGCGGGGCCAAAATGGTGGCAACAGCAGCGCCTTATGCCGATGATATCATTGCTTATCCCGTTCAACGAATTCCAGGCCACCTGCCAGAGCTGGCCCATATGGTAATTGTAGCCGCGGACAGTCCGGGCTTGCACATGATGTGTCGTGAATCTTTTGCCACAAAAGATACAGATAAATCACATCCACTCAGTGCGCAGTATGATGAGATGGATGCTGTATTATTTTTTGACGATGTATTTGTGCCCTGGGAACGTGTATTACTGCACAATAACCCTGAAGCCGTATGGCAGATTCGCTGCAATACAGCTTCGGCCAGTCTGGCCTACCATCAGAGTGTCATTCGATTACACTCGAAACTGGAGTTTATTACAGCCGTGACCTCATCCATTGCCAAGGAGATTGGGGTGGACTCTTTCCTGAATGTGCAGGAACAACTTGGAGAGCTGATCAGTCAGATGCAGACTATCGAGGGACTGATTATTGCTGCTGAAGCACAGTCCAAACCAGACACATTTGGCAACTGGTTGCCGGAATTCAAATATATTGAAACCGCACGTAATCTGGGCAATCGCTATTATCCCCGTGCGGTGGAGATTTTGAAGACCATTGCTGCGGGTGGTCTGATTCAGATTCCTTCAGGTACGTTTGAAATAAATGAAATGATGGGTTCTATGGTAGGCAAATATCTTGGTGGAGTAACGATGCAAGCCCCGGAGAAGATTCGTCTCTTTCAACTCGCATGGGAGCTGACTGGAAGTCCACTCGGAGCAAGGCATGATCTATATGAACGTTTCTACGCGGGTGATCCCGTGCGCAATCGGGCGAACCAATATGTGCAGTATGACAAGGAACGTTTATTGGGAAAAGTTGAACCGTGGCTTCGTTCGCTTAAGGACTGATCTGATGATAAAACAAATGGTCCGAATGAAGATTGTAAAGCCTGAATGAAGAATGAAAAGCTTGAATGTAGGCTGAAAACAGCCCTATTTTAGTTGATGCCTTGGCTTGCGCCAGGGCTCTATTTCTATTTATTTAGATTATCTTTAGAAATGATTTAGGTTGAATTAAGAGACGTAGTATATAGTATTAATGTAGAGATAGGCATAGAGTATAGGAAATGAGAGGAATAACATGAGATACACCGTATTAATTGCAGATGACGAACCAGAAATTGTGGAACTGCTTCAGCTCTATCTGGAGAAGGACTATACGATTAAGACTGCGGTGAATGGAGCCGAGGCGTTACAATGTATACGTTCAACACAGATCGATCTGGTCATACTGGACATTATGATGCCTGTAATGGATGGATTGCAGTTGATCAAACAGATCAGGGCTACACATCACATGCCTGTACTGTTCCTGTCCGCCAAAAGTCAGGATCACGATAAAATCCTTGGACTCGGACTTGGGGCAGACGATTATATAGCGAAGCCGTTCAACCCGCTTGAGATTGTCGCCAGAGTAGAGGCGTTGCTCAGAAGAGTCAATCAATTTGATGCAGCGGAGATCCCCGCAGCGAAAGAACAGAATCTGGTATTAGGTGATCTGACCCTGGATCGATCCCAATGTATCCTTTTTCGTTCAGGAACGCCTGTAACATTGACCTCTACAGAGTATAAAATTATGGAATTGTTGCTTGATCAACCTGGCCGAGTGTTCACCCGTAAAAAAATATACGAAGCGGTCTGGGGCGATTATTATGCGCACGAGGACAGCACGATTATGGTACATATCAGCAACATTCGGGAGAAGATCGAGCGTGACTCCAGACAACCGGAATATCTCAAAACGATAAGGGGACTGGGATACAAAATTGAAGCGCCCATGGAAAGCTAGAGAAAAGCGACTGTTACAGACATCTCTGACACTGGACTTCTTGTTGTTCAACTTCTTTTTGCTGTTACTGGTACTGATCGTGTACCTTATGGTTTCACTTGATGTCGTGGATTTTCGCATTTCGGATCAGGTGGTTGATCCGGATCTGAATGTTGAAGCCCACGTGTATGTGGAAGAGCTGGAGAACGAATTTTATTCCGGTGGAGGTTCGGTGTCGAAAGGCAAAGACACAGAGATTCAACGTCTCAAGGACAGCGGTGGCTGGATTGAAATTCTGGATGCGAATCGCAATGTCATTCGTCATGTGGGAGACAAGCAAGATGTGTTCACACAATACAGTGAAGCCGATCTGTATGATGGACTGGAAAATCGGAGTGACCAGGAATACTATTATTCGATCACTCCTCTCTCGACAGAAGGAGCGGCAGCGTATGTGTTGCTGAAAATCCCGCGTGATCTGGTCAGCGTGCGAATTAATGATAATCAGTTGATTACCAATCTGAAACATCCATTATCCTTTTACATTATGATTGGCATCGGTTTGGTTTTATTATTGATCTTTGTCTATAGCTATTGGGTCGCACGGAGAATCAAAAAACCACTCAGCATCCTCTCCTCGGGTCTTACGCAGATGATACAAGGAAATTATAGTACACGGATGTCGATCTCAGCCGAGAGGGAATTTGTCCAGATAGGTGAGACCTTTAACTACATGGCGGACGTCATTGAGAACACCTCTGCGGAGAAACGTTACGCTGAAGAGAGCAAACAGCGACTGATTGTAGACTTATCACATGATCTGAAGACACCGATAACATCTATACAGGGTTATGCTCAGGCTTTGGTGGAAGGACGTGGAGAGGACAAGGACAGGCAGCAAAGATATCTGGGATACATCTATAACAAGTCGGTTCAAGTTGCACGCATGATACAGAATATGCTGGAGCTGCTCAAGGTGGATTCGCCCGATTTTCGCATGCATATTCAGAGAAGAGAGATTGGAGAATTCGTGCGCGAGATTATGGCAGATACCTATGGGGAGATTGAACAGAAACAGTTTGTCCTCCATGTACTTGTTCCTGATCAGGAGATCTACGCGAGGTATGATCCGGAGCTGTTATCCAGAGTCATTCAGAATCTGATCACCAATGCTCTGTCTTATAATCCACTCGGGACAGAACTGCGCGTCGAACTCATTCCGCTTCATACCCATGTGGTGATAGAGGTGGCAGATAACGGAGTGGGCATACCTCAAGAACTATGGTCAACGATCTTTGACCCATTTGTACGAGGGGATGAGGCGCGGACAGCGACCGGAGGCACCGGACTTGGTTTGTCCATCGCACGACGTAATACAGAGAAAATGGGCGGACGGTTGATCCTTTCCCGGCGTGGGCGAGAGACCACCGTGTTTACCATTGAGATTCCAAATTAAATAAGAGAAGAAATGTCCATGTGGAGGGAAATATTTTGTTCAAAGTAAATACGTTTGTCCGGTTCAGTATTGCACTGGCGCTGATATTGGTTAATATCTATTTATTATCACGTGTAAGCTTCATCTTTCAGCCGCTCGTCACCATGATCACGGTCATTACCGTGCCGATGATGTTGTCGGTGTTCTTTTATTATCTGCTCAGACCGCTTGTGAATTATATGGAGAAAAAGAAAATAAATCGCACGCTAAGTATTTTGCTAATCTATCTGGTTATTGCTATTCTGGGAGTGTTCTTCATCATTGGTTTATGGCCATCGTTACGTGAGCAACTGATCAATCTGGTTGATAACGCACCAAGTCTAATTAATTCATTAAGTGAACAGCTGAGAGAGCTGGAGCAAAATGGTGCCATACAGGCCTTGTTCCCTGAGGGCTCGACACCTTTCTCCCAGATCACGGAGTATATCAACAAAGGATTTAACTTTGTAACCAACTATGTAAGTGGATTCTTCTCACTCGTTTCCAGTTTTGCGATCATCTTGTTTACACTACCCATCCTTTTGTTCTATATGCTGTTACAAGGCGAGAAATTTGGTCGTAAACTGGCACATATCGCTCCAAAACGTTTCCAAAATGACAGCCGTGAAGTTGTACTTGAGATTGATCAGGCGCTGAGTGGTTTTATTGTAGGTCGAGTCTTGGTAAATCTGGCGCTGGGTGTACTGATGTATATCGGTTTCCTGATCATTGGACTGCCGTACGCATTACTGCTCACGGTAATCGCGGTCATCATGAACTTTGTTCCATTTATCGGAGCGATTGTGTCGTCCGTACCTATTGTGATCATGGGTCTCGTGGTATCACCATCGGTTGCCATCTGGTCTCTGATTATTATTCTTGTCGCTCAGCAGATTCAGGACAACCTGGTTGCACCGTACGTATTCGGCAAAAAGCTGGATATTCACCCGTTAACGACGATTATTCTGGTCTTGGGTGCAGGGGACCTGGGTGGAATTATTGCCATCCTGATTATTATCCCGGTTTATATGATCGTTAAAATTCTTCTGGTTCGAATCTATAACATGTTCTTCAAGGACAAATGGCAGAATGCATAGAATTTAAATTATTCGAAGGAGTGGAGCACATGTCTGAAATTATCGAAAAACAATACAATGAACCTGAATATATCGCACCTCAATCTGTTCAAATGGGTACCATTCACATCTCGAACGATGTGTTATCCAAGATCGTGGGGATGGCCGCTCAATCAACGGCTGGCGTATCCTCCATGTCGGTTGGACTGACTGAAGGGATTGCCAAGAGTATCAGCGGCAAGAGCCTGCAAAAAGGGATTGACGTACATGTCAAAGACGATCAGGCAACCATCCAGCTGCGCATCAACATTCAATATGGCAACAAGATGCACGAGGTCTGCCGTGAACTTCAACATAATGTTCAACAGGCTGTTGAACAATTAGCAGGCGTCATGGTCGATGAAATCAAAGTGCAAGTTGTTGGCATATCCATGCCGGAGACGGTATAAACCAATGAAAAGAATGTAAGGAATAACGATAGTAAGGTTAAGCGATTAACAAAAACAGCACCTTCCCAATTAACAACTTAACTGGGAGGGTGCTGTTTTATGTTTGCGGTAGTAGGTGGGCGCTTCACCCATCACTTTTTTGAACATTTTGGAGAAAAGCAATTGATCCGTATAGCCCACAGAACGGGCAATATCACCAATGGTCAGACCGGGATCAAGCGTCAGTTCGGCTGCCCTGCGCATCCGATAATGAACCAGATACGACTGGATGCTGCTTCCCATCTTGTCCTTGAAGAGAGAGCACAGGTAACTGCGCTGCAAACCGACATGGGCCGCGATGGATTGAACGGTAATGGCATTGGCATAGTTCATTTCAATGAAGTCGATTACCTGCGTTACGTACGTTTCCTTCGAATAATCCGGCATGGGTTGAAGATGATCTGAATTAGCCTGATCAATTAAAATGGAGAAGAATTGATACAGCAAACCAGTCATGCTAATCTCCCAGCCTTTGTGGGTATTGCGAGAATTGATCATTCGGTGCAGGCAGGATCGCATCTCGTCATCCTCATTACCCAGCTCAAAAATCGGGTGATGCTCGGACAGACAGGCCTGCTGTAAAAAGGAAGAACTATTGCTGCCTTGAAAAGCAACCCAGCTGTATTCCGATGGATCATCCTGATCTGCTTCGTAATGCACGACGGAATGCGGAACAATCAGAAAACCTTGACCTTTGTGCAGGGTATGCGTTTTGCCACCAACTTCGAAGGTGCCTTTGCCATTCAAAATATAATGAATTTTATAATAGTCTCGCATGGCAGGGCCAAAGTGGTGACCAGGTGTACAGGCTTCCGTGCCATAATGAAGGAGCTGAAGCTCCTGAAAATGATTGTTCTTGAACATATACGTAATCAAGGGTATTCACTCCTGTACGATTTCGTCTCATCTTGCATTTTAACATATTAATTAGTGTGAAAGATGAATAATTTAAGACTAGTTTATATAGATAACAATCATTATTACATATGTTCAAAGTGAAATGCCATATCGTTTTTCCAGGAAAATGTCTAAGATGAAAAGGAATTCAACAAACCTTACAGGAAAGTGAGAATAACGATGCCCTATACTGCGAGTGAACAACGATATGATGAGATGAAATATGTACGTTCCGGCAAATCCGGAATCAGACTGCCGCAAATTGCGCTGGGTTTATGGCAGAACTTTGGTGGCAACCGCACATTGGATATTCAGGAAGAAATGATTTTACGTGCCTTTGACCTCGGAATTAATCATTTCGATCTGGCGAATAACTATGGTCCACCTCCAGGATCAGCGGAAGAGAACTTTGGTGTGATTTACAAAAAACATCTGCGTCCTTACCGGGATGAACTGCTCATTTCGTCGAAGGCAGGTTACCATATGTGGAGTGGACCTTACGGCGAATGGGGTTCCCGCAAAAACCTGATTGCCAGTCTGGATCAAAGTCTTGGTCGGATGGGGCTGGACTATGTGGACATTTTCTATCATCACCGTCCAGATCCGGATACACCGTTGGAAGAAACGATGACGGCACTGGATCACATCGTGCGGCAAGGTAAAGCTCTGTATGTGGGCTTGTCCAATTATAATGCAGAACAGACGCAAGAAGCGGTAACCATTCTCCGTCGTCTGGGTACGCCGTGTCTGGTTCATCAGCCAAACTACTCGATGCTGAATCGCTGGATTGAAGACGGTTTGCAAGACGTACTGGATGAGCAGGGCGTAGGTTCCATTGCGTTCTGTCCACTCGGCCGCGGTCAGTTGACGAATAAATATGTCGATAAGATCAAGGAAGAACGCGCCAATCCAACAGGCAATTTGAAAAAAGAAGCATACACGGACGAACGGATTGCCAAGTTCGATGCGCTTCAGGCAGTTGCCGAGCGAAGAGGGCAGACGATCTCCCAACTGGCTCTGAACTGGATCTTGCGCGGTAACCGTGTAACCTCAGCACTGATTGGTGCAAGCCGTGTGTCCCAGATTGAAGAAAACGTGGCTGCCCTCCAGGCAGCGGATCTGACAACGGAAGAGTTGAATGAGATCGAAAGTATTTTGGACGGAATGGGTAATTATCCGTGGTAACATACACAGTATAGCTGTGTGAAAATTATAGTTAGGTAAAATTAATTTAATATAAATTAAGAATGAAATGGCGCCTACCTGATTATCAGGAGGGCGCCATTTTGTATATGTCATTTTCTTTATAGGATAAGATCTATTATAATAGTTCATTAATTGACCTATGTTTATTTTTTTGGAATGAGCCTAGTTCATAGCACCTGGTCCTAGGATTTAGGGTATAATATATAGAAGCTATACATTTGAACTACGAAGGAGAGGCTCCATTTGAACTTTGAACAGTGGATTTCGCCTGAAAGCTATAACCTGACATCCGAGATGGAGAATCATCCATCAGACCGGATTGCACTTAGATGGCTCAGCGATCAACGAGAATTGGAAGAGATTACGTATGGTGATTTATTCAAGCAGGCGAATCGTCTTGCTGGAGGTATGCGTGAACTTGGACTGGAGAAGGGTGACCGGGTGTTGGTCATGGTACCACGCCGGATAATTGCCTATGTCATTTACATTGCTTGTCTTAAATTGGGGATTGCCGTTATTCCTTCCTCCGAGATGTTACGGGCCAAAGATCTGGAATATCGTCTGCGTCACTCTGAGGCGCGGGCTGTTATTGTATGGTCCGAGACGACCTCGGAAGTGGAAAAGATGGACGCGGATCTGCCATCACTGGCACATCGAATTGTGGCATCACCTAATGGCGAAGTTGGCGTACCTGCTGAAGGCTGGGTTAATGTGCATGAGTTAATGCAGAATCAACCCGATGAGATGGCTACGGTGGAAACACACCGTGATGATACAGCTATTCTTGCTTATACTTCGGGCACAACTGGTAATCCCAAAGGAGTTGTACATAGCCACGGTTGGGGATATGCTCACCTGCGAATCGCTTCTTCATTATGGCTGGATATTCAACCTTCAGATACCGTGTGGGCAACGGCTGCACCTGGCTGGCAAAAATGGATCTGGAGCCCGTTCCTGTCGGTACTCGGAAGAGGCGCGACTGGCCTGGTCTACAATGGATCATTCCAGCCCAAGCGTTATCTGGAACTGATGCAGGAACATCAGATTAATGTCCTTTGCTGTACACCAACGGAATATCGGTTGATGGCCAAAGCCGATGATCTTGGACATTATGACCTGTCCCATCTGCGCAGTGCTGTTTCAGCGGGCGAACCGCTCAATCAGGAAGTCATTGAAATCTTCCAGCGTCACTTCGACCTGACTATTCGAGACGGATATGGACAGACCGAGAGCACGTTGTTAATCGGCAGTCTCAAGGATGCGCCTGTACGTATTGGCTCCATGGGTCAGTCGATTACACCTGGATTGATTGAAATTATTGATGAAGAGGGACAACCTGTTCCTGCGGGTGAAGTAGGAGATATCGCGGTACACAAAGAGATGCCAGCTTTGTTCAAGTCCTATTATCAGGATGAGGGACGGAAGGAAGCCAGTCAGCGTGGCGATTATTTTGTAACAGGGGACCGTGCACGCAAAGACGAAGAAGGATACTTCTGGTTTGAAGGGCGCAGTGACGATATCATCATCAGTTCGGGTTACACGATTGGACCATTTGAAGTGGAAGAAGCACTCATGAAACACGCCAGTGTGAAGGAATGCGCGGTGGTTGCAAGTCCGGATGAGATCCGTGGCAATGTGGTGAAAGCATTTGTCGTACTGCGAGATGTTTCGCTGGCTTCACCAGAACTGATGCGTGAATTGCAGCACCACGTCAAAGAAATCACAGCACCTTATAAATATCCACGTAAGATCGAATTTGTTACGGATCTGCCAAAGACCAACTCTGGTAAAATCCGCCGGATTGAGTTGCGCGAACAAGAAAAACGTAATGTATAAATGAGATTAGGTAACGAATGATTGAAAAATAATAGCATAAGTAGTGAAAGAGAAGGAATCGATTCTGCAGAAGCGATAGCGTTCGTATTTGTCTCCTAATTTTAACCTTTGAAAAATACGATGAAGAAAATTTGGAGACAACGACGATCTAAAGAACGATCCTTCGCTGTAACGGCCACTCAACAGAGTCCAAGTCAATTGCAATCCATGTCATAATATATGAAACAGGAGTGAATACAACCATGAGTCAATTTGAACAAACCTTTGAAAAATCATTGGAACAATACGCAGAACTAGTTGTTAAAGTTGGCGTGAATATTCAAAAAGGACAGGATCTGCTCGTCACTGCACCCATCGAAACGCTTGAATTCACACGTCTGATTGTGCAAAAAGCCTATGCGGCTGGTGCAAACTATGTACAAGTGGACTTCGATGACGACAACATTACCCGCAGTCGTTTTGAACATGGTTCCAATGACAGCTTTGACTATTATCCAGCGTGGAAAGCGGATATGATGGAGAAGTTTGCGGAAGCAGGCGGCGCTACCCTTACGATCAAAGTTCCAGATCCTGAACTGTATAACGGAATTGACTCCGACAGCGTTTCCCGTGCCACTAAGGCAGCTGCACACGCACGTCGGGGATATGCTAAGTATACACGTAATCATGAAATTAGCTGGTGTCTGATCAAAGCACCGACCAAGGCTTGGGCGAACAAAGTGTTTGCCGACATCCCGGAAGAAGACCGAATCAACGTGATGTGGGAAACCATCTTCAAAATGAACCGTGTAGATGGCGGAGACGCCGTACAAAATTGGAGAGAACATCTGGATACCCTGAATACCATGAGTGATCTCCTGAATAAAAAGAACTATAAGAGCCTGCATTACCGTGCGCCAGGTACAGACCTGAAAATTGAATTGGTCCACAACCACATCTGGGGTGGCGGTGGTAGCGAAAATAAACAAGGTGTATACACGGTCGCGAATATGCCAACTGAAGAAGTATTCACCATGCCTAAGCGCAGTGGAGTGAATGGATATGTCAGCAGTACCATGCCTTTGAACCTGAATGGACAGCTGGTAGACCAGATGAGAATCACATTCAAGGATGGACAGGTTGTAGCGTTTACGGCAGCATCCGGTGAAGAGCATTTGAAGAACCTGTTTGCCACCGATGAAGGAGCACGTTATCTGGGTGAAGTGGCACTCGTACCACATGACTCCCCGATCTCCAACCTGAATCGCATTTTCTACAATACGGGTATTGATGAAAATGCATCCTGCCATTTGGCTGTGGGCAGTGCATATCCATTCAACATGAAAGATGGCACAACGATGTCGAACGAAGAGTTGCTGAAGCATGAGTGCAATGTGAGCTTGACCCACGTTGATTTCATGATCGGTTCCGCAGAGCTGGATATCGATGGTGAGTTACAGGATGGTACAATCGAGCCGGTATTCCGTAAAGGCAACTGGGCATTTTAATTTCTAAACTAGTTATCTAAGTTGAACTAAAGATTATTTACACTGACACTACGATGACAGAATAACCTTCCAATCGCTGTTATCCCCAGATTTTTTTGATTCCCTTTTCTCCAGGGAAAAATCCGGGGATAGCATATGCTTCCGATGCAGCTTTCTTTCAGAAAGCTTTTAGGCGAACGCTTCGCTTTTTCAGGTTTTTTCTGTCCTCTCCGTTATCGTGTAAATGATTAGTTCAACTTAAATAGTAAAAGTAATAGTATTAAACAAGAAAGTGACTTCAATCTGAAGTCACTTTTTTTTGTTTCCTCGTAACGTGGATTACACGGGTCTTACAGGCACACATATTTCGCAATAATGCTGATTGAGCAGTGCCCAACGATATCGTTCTATAACCGGCTTGTTGTCCATCAGATAACCACTTGTTTGTAAATGAGGGATGATGATGTTCCATGTCTGCTTAATAGCTTCTGCCGTATGTCTCACCTTACAGATGAGATAATCTCCACCTGATAGCTCGCCAATCTCAACAAACTCATCTTCCAGACGTTCAGATTCAGTGATAAGAATACAGGCATCATATCTACATTTTTCGGGCGGTGTGGTAGTTGGGTCATCTTGGGGTATGCCCAGTAATGTTGCTGATTCATGAAGCAATTGGTTTTTGTCTGCCCATTGTTTCAGCGTATTCATCGCTTGAGCATTGGCTGGACCGTAAGGACCAACCTGTCGAACATAGGCGAGACGATATGACGGGAGGTTTTCGATATACATTTCCATGAAAATCTTCCTCTCTGTACGATTTCTCTTACATGTTGGATGCTAACATGGTATAAAAGAATTTGCTTAAGTAATTGTTGAATCCCGGCGACGAAACTCATAAAATAGGGATAATATGTTGGAAGACTGTTCCATAGAGCAAAACGAGAGGGGGAGGCGTTAGACATGGATATTACTTATGCCTTCACGGATGAACGTTTCAGGCAAGTTGTGTTGGATCGTTTTTGTGATCAGCGGGATTTCATTCAGGAGAGTGACGTTTGTGAGGTTGAGATATTGCAACTTTCCAATCACAATATTAGCAATCTTGATGGAATCGAGTATTTCAGGGGTCTTCAAGAGCTGGAATGTGCCTATAATCAATTGACCGGTCTGGATCTTACTCAGAATCACAAGCTGAGGACGTTACGTTGCAGAGAGAATCAGCTTCTTACACTGGACCTCCGTTCCAATTCGGAATTGCAAGTGCTGGATTGCAGTTTTAATCGACTTCGAAAATTAGATCTTTCTTATAATTCCAAACTTATAACAGTGGAGTGTCATTGGAATATGTTGTCGGAGCTGGCTTCGGAGCACCTTGAGCAGTTGGAGGAACTTAGTTGCAGTTATAACGCTCTTTTCTCACTTGAACTTGAACAGAATAAGCAACTGCGGCGACTTGATTGCGCCAACAATTACATGCTGGAACTTGATGTAACAGGTTGTCCAAACTTGATTGAACTTCGCTGTAATCACAATCATATCAAACAGTTGGATTTTCGTTCAAATATGGTTTTAGAAAGTGTCCGTTGTTTTAACAACCATATAAGGGAGCTGGATATTCGCAATAACGTACAACTAAGAGAGTTGTACTGTTCCGAGAACAAATTAACCAAGTTGGATTATAGCGCTATTCCCAAGCTGGAGAGACTGCAATATGCAGACAATCTGATTTTTGAATCCGATCATGAAGTTCAGGGGATGGGTGTGTTTCAGTATGACGCATCGATGTCCAACTATCAGATGCACTTACATATTCAGGATAAAGAACTGGTAGTCACTGCACAGGTTTCAACCAAGATAGAGATGGAAGCCCTATCCCCATATATGGAAGAGACGTGGAAACGGTGGGACATGCTTGGTGAGCAGGCGCTTAAAACTATTGCCGAGGCTCATCCGGACGAAGATATCAATGAATTGATTTTGGCTGATGTAGAATTTCAGGGAGATCAATACCTCCGATTGGGTTATGATGCGGGGGATACACCTGCTGGTCGACTATACATATATGCGGAGTTTGACGATGAATTTCACATGTTGGATACGTTGATCTATGAAACGTATTAAAGCCACGAGATCGTGGCTTTTTTGCTGTGTCATTTAACTACTTTTATGTTATTCAGCGTGCATTTTGTTGAAGCTAACATATTCGTTAATCGGTTTACGGTAACCGCGTGGGCGCTGTTTGGCTTCCGACTTTTTGCCAATGGTGATCAGCATAACCGGTACGTAATGGTTAGGGATTTCCAAACTCCGTTGCAGTTCTTCCGAGTCAAAACCAATCATTGGACAAGTGTCCCAACCGCGATCCTGAGCGATCAACATCAATTGCATGGCAGACAGGCTGGCATTGCGAATCGCATCCTCACGTTGGAAGAATCTGCCCCGAGATTCGTAAAATTCAGTGACACTTTGGGATTCTTGCTCGTATTGGAAAGGAGTGAGTGCGCCCAGGTTCAACAAGCCTTCGTTAATAGTTCGGATATGATGATGCGCGTTGACGTCGCCCAATACCACGATGACCGCAGAAGCTGTTTTTACCTTATATTGTTGGGAAGCTTCATAGACTTTCTCTTTCTGTTCCTCGTCTTTAATCACAAGATAGTGCGTGTGTTGCAGGTTAAAGGCAGATGGTGCAAATTTGTTCAGGGCAAACATTTCTTGCAGTTCCGAATCCGAAATTTCAATTCCTTCTTCAAAAATAACGGCCGATCTACGGTTTTTGACTAGATTCTCCAACTCACTCATGGTAGTTTCCCTCACTTATGTATGATTTATAAACTGACTATAACACACTTAGTTACTTTATGTAAGTATTATTTTAGAATAAGACAAGGATTGTCTGCCATACGCTAAAATAAAACACTAGAGGTGATTCATGAAAGCACTGATCGCAAGGTATATGGGAGGACATGACCCTCATGAATTTCGGGTATATGTGATCCAATCTTCGACGTTAAAACGTTTTGTAGTCGTGGAGATTATTCTAGGCCCTATCGTGTACAATGTCGCACTTTATTTGTGCCATAATGCAATACTTGCTGGAGTAGGCTCTTGGGCTGGAACAGAAGGTCTGAAGAGACTGCCACTGGTCTTTAGAAAAATCGTTGGGACATGATGAAGTGTGTAAATGAGAGATTGAAGCAGAAGAGGGCCAGTTGCGGCCCCATCTTCTCCTTCAGCCATGTTATCTATAGTCACGCATCTTTTATCTGATCTAATAACTGTCGAAGCTTTGGGTTCAAACCTGCCTTATTTGGCACGTTCCAAATACTGCTCGAGCGTAAGTTTCTGGTTGGTAATCTCACCAGCAATATATACCCCTACATAACGTACATGCCATGGCTCATAGGAGTAACCAGTCAATTTCTCCTGATCTTTGCCATAACGGATGATGAATCCGTACTTGTGGGCATTGGCTTTCAGCCATTTGCCTTCTTTGGTGTTGCCGAAGCTTTGTTGAAGATCATAACCAGCCGAAGCGCTGGAGATATCCATGGCTAGACCAGTCTGATGTTCGCTTTGTCCTGGCCGAGCACTTGTTTTATTGGCAACAGCTTCACCTTTGATGCTGGCATTACGGTCAAAGATCGATTTCTGTGTCGCATAAGAGCGATAGCCAGACACCGCTTTGATATCAATGCCGTCTTTTTTGGCAGCGGCAAATAATTTTTCAATAGCGGTTGCAGCTACTTTACGCATTTGTTTCTTCGGACTGGAACCTGAGAAGCTAAAAGGAATATTAGGTACAACCAAATCTTGTGGTGCATAAGTTGAAGGCAGATTTCTCTTTTTATTGACAAGTACAACTGTACTGGACACATTGGTCACGGTTGCCACATTTTTAATCGTTTTGATCGTACGACCAGGTGCATTATCATGCAGAAATTGAGTGAAGCTAGAGCTTGCAGCAGACGCGACGGGATTCAGACTTGAAGTGATAGGAAACGTAGTAAAAGCAGAACCTGCTACAACAGAGCCTACGAGAATTGTAGATATGATGGATTTACGAGTAAAAGATTTCATGATGTGTGTTCCTCCTCGGATTATATGAATCTATATACCGAGTATACTAGAGGATTATATCCATAGGTTCTCCAATTGTTTCCGAGTTGTAAACAAAGTTTGCTATAAAATCTAACTAGAGGGTATTTACCTTGCCACTTCGATGACAGAACAACCTTACGATCGCTGTTATCCCCAGATTTTACGAATTCCCCTTATAGGGGAAAATCCGGGGATAGCGTATGCTTACGAAGCAGCTTTCTTTCAGAAAGCTTTTAGGCGAACACTTCGCTTCTTCAGGTTTTTTCTGTCCTCTCCGTTTCGTGTAAATGTTTAGTTCATCTTTTATAGAGTCTTTTTTGCAACTCTGATAGAGGCATATAAAGAAAAGAACGTTAAAAAAAAACCGTTGCATTAGATGCAACGGCTTTTGATGTGAAGAGAGATACTGCTAGATTACTTCAAGTAAGCTGGAGACTGTATTACAACATGCAGGCGTCAGATCCACCGGAGCTTCCCACAGTTACGGCACGCGTGTCACGAACACGAACATTGCCGCTGAGCACACCGGAATCACTGCTTAATTTGAAAGAAGGATAATTTTCTTCCGTATCCAGCTTCATGTGTTGTTCTAGGTTCAGCTGCTGCTTCGGATCAACATAGAACGGAACCAGATTGGTTTCAATCTGCGCGTCGAGAGCCCCAAGTTCATCAACAATGATAATAGCGATAACTCCGTTACATCCGCAACCTTCCAAGTCATAGATCACTTTGAAATATCCGGGTTGGTCATTCAGGCTTTCTGTCAATCGTTTTGCAGCCAAATCTGTAATTTGAATATACATATAGGTACACTCCTTTATATGTGGTCATGGTTGTAAGTGGTAAAAGAATTCATTCAGCTTCTATTCACATTATACCACTTTGTCAAAAATCAAAGCATTTATTTTCTTGATTGATCAGTCTGGAAAAGGTATTCTTTATTTAATGAATAGGGAGGTGAGGTCTGCAATTGGGAAGAGCCAAGGAGTTTGACACGGAGACTGTGCTAAGAAAAGCAACGTCTGTATTTGGAGCGTACGGTTATGAAGGTACATCTCTGAGCTTACTGCTGAGTGAACTTGGCATTGCGCGGCAAAGCCTGTATGACACCTACGGAACTAAACATGATTTATTTGTCTCTGCTCTTAAATTCTATATTCAGCAGAAGACAGAGGCGGGGATCAAACTATTAAACGAATGCACAAGTGTGAGGCAAGGCGTGACCGAGTTGTTCAACGAAGCGGTTAACGTGTTGACAGACAACGAACGTCGTAATGAATGTTTCATCATTAATAGCGCGGTTGAACAGGCACCACAAAATCACGAAATCGCAGCTTTTATTCAAACCACTAACCAACAAATGGAAGATGTTTTTCATACTGCGCTGTTACGAGGCCAGAGGAGTGGCGAACTGAGGCACGCAGAGGAAGAATTGCCCGGGCTTGCCCGTTTTCTGAATTATTCCCGACTCTCATTGACCTTTACGGCGAAGAGCGGTGCAAGCGCAGAAGCCCTGCGAGATTTTGTACAGATGACCCTAAGGGCTATGGATTAATGTTTTACATGATTTGAGTAAGGATTCTTTATCTTTTTTTGAAAATGAACGCTTAGGGCGTTTATTTTTTGACTATTATAGACCGATTGGTCTGGAAAAAGAACGCGAAACAAACTGAAGGAGGAAATAAGGATGACACAATCTCAGCAGTTGGAAGCGGGCAATAGTATACCTCATCGGATCATGCATGGTTTTACTCAATTGCTACTGGAAGGAAAACTAAAACAGTGGTTGGAGTTATATACATCTGAAGCTATCTTCGAATTTCCATATGCACCAGCAGGATATCCTCAGAAACTGGAAGGAAAAGCTGCAATTACGAATCATCTTCATAATCTACTGGGGATGATTGAAATCCAGCAGTTTTCTGAACCGGTGATCTTGTCTGATTCCACGAAACAACAGTTTGTGGCTGAATTTACTTGTAAAGGGCGTTCATTAGTTACAGGTCAGCCATACAACCAAACTTACATCTCTGTAGTGAGCCACTCTAATGGGAAAATTACACATTATAAAGACTATTGGAATCCAATGGTCGTACTCGAATCGGACTTAGGAGGTAACAAGCATGATCAAAGATAAACCGTTGACACTTATTACAGGGGCTAATGGTAAGACAGGAAGCCGTGTTGCGGCCATACTTCAAAAGCATCATTATCCGGTGCGTTTGGCAGGAAGAACTAAACCATCTCTTTCTGGCTCTGATGATAACTATGTCTATTTTGATTGGTATGATTCCGAGACATATGCTCCGGCGCTGAAAAATGTGAATCAAGTGTATCTTGTCTTGCCAGTCATGGACATGACCCCAGAAGACGTCATGATTCCGTTCATCAAGGAAGCATTGTGGAGTGGGATTAAGCGATTTGTCTTGCTTGGCAGTGCTTCAATTGATGAAGATGGTCCTATTTTTGGCAAAGTACATCAGTATTTAAAAGCCCATGCTCCTGAGTGGACTGTATTGCAGCCATCCTATTTTATGGAGAACTTTACGGAGGGACCGCATCGGGAGACGACGAAACAACTCGGGAAAATATACAGTGCTACGGGTGACGGGAAAATTGGATTTGTTAGTGCAGATGATATCGCGGCAGTTGCGTTCCGTGCTCTGACAGATGTTGTTCCTCATAATACGGAGCATATCATTACAGGGCCGGAGTCGTTGTCCTATGGACAGGTTGCAGACGTCTTGAGCCGTGTACTGGGTCAGTCCATCCAGCATGAATCTTTGTCCGACGATGAATTGAGGAACAGCATGATTCGCGCAGGAATGTCAGAAGAATACGCTGCTGCCCTCGCAGGACTGGATGTGCCTATCCGGGAGGAGGGGAGAGAAGATCAAACGACAGATACGGTGACAAAAATAACGGGGAATAACCCGATTTCATTCGAGCAATTTATTCAAAATCATATGGAAGTATGGAAATAATGGAAGAAATATTTTCATATCATGAGAAGACGGTGCCTAGTGCCCGTCTTTTTGCATGTCTACCAGCTTGTTGACATCGTTGATTCAAATATGGATCTCTCCCTAACCAGGGACACCACGGAAAAGCAGTGATTATACGAACACACTTTTGGGGAAATAGATGAGGATGAATGTTAGGGCGTGTCTGAGACACGCCCTAGATAAAGGGGCGAAGAGAGCGAATGATTCAGTTCGAAAATGTATCGAAACAATATCCTGATGGAACAACGGCTTTACGTCAGGTTAACCTCAACATTAACAAGGGAGAACTGTTTGTCATGATTGGTCCGAGTGGATGTGGCAAAACCACCATGCTCAAAATGATCAATCGCCTGATTGAGCGAACAGATGGAACAGTGCGCATTAATGAACGCCCAATCGATGAATACAACATTCACGAATTGCGCTGGAATATCGGATATGTGCTGCAACAGATTGCACTATTCCCGCATATGACAATTGCCGAAAATATTGCGGTTGTTCCTGAACTGCGAAGATGGAAGTCAGATCAAATCAAGAAGCGCGTACATACGCTACTGGACATGGTTGGATTGAACGGAGATACGTACAGTGAGCGCAAACCTGCCGAACTATCGGGTGGACAACAGCAGAGAATTGGTGTGTTGCGTGCACTCGCTGCCGATCCCGAAATTGTTTTGATGGATGAACCGTTTAGTGCGCTCGATCCAATGAGTCGGGAGAAATTGCAGGACGATATTCTGGATATCCAGCGTCAGATGAAAAAAACAATTGTATTTGTTACCCATGATATTCAGGAAGCGCTGAAGCTGGGGGATCGCATCTGCATTATGAAGGATGGACAGGTTTTGCAGGTAGGCACCCCGGAAGAACTGATCCGACAGCCAGCTAATGATTTCGTACGTGAATTTGTTGGAGGTCCTAACACCGATACGAGTTCACAATCTGATTTTGATCTCGAATCCATCATGTCACCACTCTCACCGGGTCATGTACCAAAATCAGCCAAAACCGCCGTTCCCGTATCCATTACGTTAACAGAATTAGTTGATATCATGGCTTCCCATGACCATCTGTTGGTTGAACGTAACCGCCAGATTATTGGCGAGATCAGTCGAGTTGATCTGATGAAATACTGGTCTGGTCAGTTACAGGAACGAGGTGAAGGACATGAGTAGATTCGCGGAGGTGTTCAGTGAGCGCAAAGGTCAGTTGTTGTCTGCTCTGCTCGAACATATTCAGATCTCATTTATCGCATTGTTCTTTGCTGTCCTCATTGCTATTCCGCTTGGTATATACCTTACTCGCAAACCAAGAGTGGCTGAACCAATTATCGGGGTCACAGCTGTGTTGCAGACGATACCTTCCTTGGCGCTTCTCGGATTGCTAATCCCTTTATTCGGCATAGGTACCCTTCCTGCAATCATTGCACTGGTGGTGTATGCGCTGCTTCCGGTACTCCGGAACACGTACACAGGCATATCCGAAGTTGATCCTTCCATGGTGGAAGCGGCGAATGCGATGGGCATGAATAGTTGGCAACGTCTAACCAAAGTGGAACTGCCACTGGCGATGCCTGTCATTATGGCCGGAATTCGGACCGCGATGGTCCTGATCGTAGGAACGGCAACACTTGCTGCCTTGATCGGCGCAGGAGGCTTGGGTGCATTAATCTTGCTGGGCATTGATCGGAATGATACGGCACTGATCATCCTTGGAGCTATTCCGGCCGCATTGCTGGCTATTTTGTTTGATGTACTATTGCGTCAATTCCAGCGGTTATCCTTCAAGAAAACATTGGTTACCTTGGGTTCGCTGGCTCTTATCGCGGTACTTGTGATTACCATTCCCTTCGTGGCACGTGGTGGACAGAAGGATCTCGTGATTGCTGGCAAACTGGGAGCTGAACCGGAGATTCTAATTAACATGTATAAATTGCTGATTGAAAAAGATACAGACCTGACCGTTGAACTAAAACCCGGATTAGGCAAAACGCCATTCCTTTTCAATGCACTCAAGTCGGGTGATATTGACATCTATCCCGAATTCACCGGAACAGCCATCTCCGAATTCATGAAGGAAACGGCAGTGAGTACCGATCGGACAGAGGTGTATGAACAGGCAAGAGATGGAATGCTGAGCCAGTTCAACATGGTGCTGCTGAACCCTATGGATTACAACAATACGTATACGTTGGCCGTTCCAAAGAGCATCGCAGATCAATACAATCTCAAGACCATTTCGGATCTCAAACCGGTGGAACAGCAGATGAAGGCAGGATTTACGCTGGAATTCTCGGATCGGGAAGACGGTTACCTAGGCATTCAGAAGAAGTATGGGATTGAATTTCCAAACGTTGCGACAATGGAACCGAAGCTTCGCTATGGTGCTGTTCAACGTGGCGATATCAACCTCGTAGATGCCTACTCCACAGATAGTGAGTTGAGACAATATGAACTTGTTGTGCTGGAGGACGATCAGGAGTTATTCCCGCCGTATCAAGGCGCGCCGATGCTTCGTCAAGAAACGGCAGATCAATATCCACAACTGGTTGAGGTGCTGAATCAGCTTGCTGGCAAAATTACGGATGACGAGATGCGTCAGATGAACTATGACGTGAACGTAGAGGGAGCGAATCCTGAACAGGTTGCAGCAGAGTACCTTAAACAGGCTGGATTGCTGTAACTTCAGGCATCCCTGCAATAGATGTACCAAAAGGATGAGGAGGAACAATGATGACACAAGAAACTTATGACTTGATTGCGATTGGCACAGGAAGCGCGGCAAGTTCTGTAATCACCCGTTGCGCTGAAGCTGGCTGGAAAATCGCTGTAATTGATGAACGTGAGTTCGGCGGAACGTGTGCACTGCGTGGCTGTGATCCCAAGAAAGTGCTGGCTGGAGCGGCTGAGCTGATTGACTGGAATGAACGGATGCAAGGGAAAGGAATTCAGGGACAGGCGACCATCAACTGGTCTGAACTTATGGCCTTTAAACGCACCTTTACCGAAAGCATACCTAGAGCAAGTGAAGATCAATTCAAACAGGCCGGAATGGATACGTTCCATGGTAAAGCTTCATTTGTCGATGAAAATCATATTCAAGTGGGAGAAGAAGTGCTCCATGGCAAACACATCCTGATTGCTACCGGTGCAAGACCTGCGCCACTTGAGATTGATGGCTCAGAGCATCTGATATATAGTGATGACTTTCTGGATCTGGAACAGCTGCCGGATCGATTAGTTCTGGTAGGCGGTGGATACATTGCATTTGAGTTTGCGCATATTGCGGCCAGAGCCGGGACGGAAGTCCACATCCTGCATCGGAGTGAACAGCCTCTGAAGTCGTTTGATGCGGAGCTGGTAGAATCTTTGTTGCAAAAATCAAAAGAGATCGGCATTCATGTTCACTTGAACGCGGAGGTGAAGTCCATACGGCAAGAGGGGAACGCCTATGTCGTTCATGGCACACGTAATGGTGCAGATCACCAGTGGCAGTGCGGACTTGTCGTTCATGGAGCCGGGCGTGTTCCTAATGTGGATGGGCTGGAATTGGAGAGAGCCAACGTCAGCTACAGCAAAAAAGGGATTATGGTGAACGAGTACTTGCAAAGTGAAAGTAATCCGAGAGTGTATGCTGCTGGCGATGTAACTGATACAAAAGGGTTGCCTTTAACCCCGTTAGCAGGTCAGGAATCCCGGGCTGTATCGTTTAATTTGTTGGAGGGAAATCAACACAAACCTAATTATAAAGTGATGCCTTCCATTGTGTTTACTGTCCCTGCCCTTGGAGCTGTAGGTATGAGCACGGAACAAGCCAAGAAAGAGGGCTACGAGGTGCAGGTAAATGATATGTCGAAATGGTATACTTACAAGCGAACTCATGAAAAATTTGCCATGGCCAAAGTGGTGATCGATAAATCAACCGGACGTATTCTGGGTGCGCATGTGCTCGGGAGCAAAACAGAAGAATTGATCAACCTTTTTGCAATGGCGATTCAGTTCAATCTGACTATCGATCAGTTAAACACCATGAATTTTGCATATCCTACTGCTGCATCGGACCTGGGTTCTTTAATTTAGAAGTGATGAAGTGAGGATGAACTCCCCTTTGGGACGGAAGGAAGGATGAAAACAACGATGTCATCGGATTTTATTGGGCTTCATGAAGGCAAGTGGACTAAGGAACCCGTTGCTGCACGGATGGATGGGGATCGTTTCGTTGTGGAAGCTCGGGAAGGCAGTGACTTCTGGGAGAACACATTCTACGGGTTCTGTCATCGGGATGGACATGCCATGCTTGCTCCATGGGACGGAACGGAAGCGATTGAAGTATCGTTTGATCTAAGCTCATTCACCGAATTATATGATCAGGCGGGACTAATGTTATGGTACGGAGAAGACCAATGGATCAAGGCCGGAGTTGAGGTCAATGATGGCGTGGCACATGTTGGAGCCGTCGTGACGGATACGTATTCCGATTGGTCACTCTCTCCTGTGCCAGAGTGGGGTGGACGAATCGTAACAATTAGAGCCTCCTACAGTAACGAGGCCGTTGTCATTCGTGCTCGAACAGATGAGCATCCTTGGCGTACGATTCGGGTTGCACGGTTTGCCTATCCGACGAACAAACATGCAGGTCCATTTTTGTGTTCACCGAAGCGTGCAGGGTTCGAGGTAGCATTTACCAAGTGGAGATCCACGACACCCGATCAAGACTTGCATACAGATCCGCCGATTACGGATTAAAACAAGTTAAGATGCACGATAAACAATGAAACATGAACAGCTGCATCTGGCTTAGAAAGCAAGACAACACAAATAAGCAAGTTTTCCATTAACGGAGGACTTGCTTATTTTTTGTGTTTAAACTTTGGACTGTGAAGAGTCTTCAGTTACTCATTTCATTATTCACCGGGTTCAGCGAGTCCTTTTCGCACATACAACAGAGTGCTTGCGAACTTTATTTGAGTTTAACGTTTATTTACTCGTGTCCGTATCCAGGGACTGGGGTTCGGTCTCTTTTTCACCCTCATCATCATTGGACTTATTGAACTCAAGCATACGCTCCTCGTAATCATCCAGGAACCATAACGGGTCCATGCTGTCTTCCTCACCGTTATAATTGATCACGATTTCTTCGCCAGCTTTGATGTCTGTATAAGCGTAGAAGTCAAAGGTGTGGTTATCAAAATTGATATCGTAAGTAGCGTTAGGTTCATAGGAGTGGTTGATCAGACTGCCGTAACCGAGCAGAATGGCGGTATGATTCGCCCCATATTCGAACACGTAATCTTCCAAAATCGTTTTTTCGACATGCTCATGATCTTCATTTGGGTAAGGCACAACGGGTGCCTGATGGATAAGCGTTCCTTTGGCAATATCAACGGTAGCAAATACCCCGCGGTTAAACTCACCACCATCACCCAACTTGGATTGTTTCACTTCAATCATATTGTTCACCTGATGCTCTTCGAAGAGCTCCGTTCTATATAGTAGTAATTCGTTAAGGCAAAATTTTAACCCATACTTTCATATAAGGCAAATTTCAGACAAAAAGGTGCAATATTTTTTAATATGGCGTTGAGTTGTGCAGGATATAACGCTTATAATATACAAAGAATTAAGTCTATATAGAAAAGGTGTCATGAATGAGCATATTAAATGTAGAAAAATTAAGTCACGGTTTTGGTGACCGTGCTATCTTTAACGACGTTTCATTCCGCCTCTTGAAGGGCGAACACATTGGTCTGATCGGGGCTAATGGTGAAGGTAAATCCACCTTCATGAACATTATTACAGGAAAACTTCAGCCGGATGAAGGCAAGGTGGAGTGGTCCAAACGGATGCGTGTTGGTTATCTGGACCAGCATGCTGTATTGAATAAAGGCCAATCGATCCGTGACGTACTTCGCGGCGCGTTCCAGTATTTGTTCGACATGGAACAGGAAATGAATGATATGTATGGCAAAATGGGCGATGTTACCCCGGAGGAACTCGAACAACTTCTTGAAGATGTGGGTACGATTCAGGATACACTGACAAACCAAGATTTCTACATGATCGATGCCAAAGTGGATGAAACCGCACGTGGTCTGGGTCTGACGGATATAGGTCTGGATAAAGACGTCAATGACCTGAGTGGTGGACAGCGTACCAAAGTACTGCTTGCCAAGCTGCTGCTGGAAAAACCCGATATTTTGCTCCTCGATGAGCCTACGAACTATTTGGATGAATTGCATATCGAATGGCTGAAACGTTATTTGCAAGAATATGAGAATGCTTTTATTCTGATATCTCATGATATTCCGTTCCTGAACAGTGTAATCAACCTGATCTATCACATGGAGAACCAGAATCTAACTCGTTATGTGGGCGATTATGATCATTTCCAGGAAGTTCATGAGATGAGAAAACAGCAACTGGAATCGGCGTACAAACGCCAACAACAAGAGATTGCTGACCTCAAGGATTTTGTAGCGCGGAATAAAGCAAGTGTTGCTACACGTAATATGGCGATGTCCAGACAGAAGAAACTCGACAAGATGGATGTCATCGAGATCGCCAAGGAGAAACCGAAACCGCAGTTCAATTTCCGTGATGCAAGGACATCCGGCAAGCTCATTTTTGAAACCAAAGGTCTTGTAATTGGATACAACGAACCGTTATCCAGACCACTGGATCTGCGTATGGAGCGCGGACAGAAAATCGCCCTTGTTGGTGCGAACGGAATCGGTAAAACAACCCTGATGCGCAGTATTCTGGGTGAAATTCAGGCTCTGGAAGGAACCGTTCAACGCGGTGAACATCTGGAGATTGGTTACTTCCAGCAAGAGATGAAGGATGCCAACTACAATACGTGTATTGAAGAGATCTGGCAGGAGTTCCCTTCCTATACCCAATTCGAGGTGCGTGCTGCACTTGCAAAATGTGGTTTGACTACAAAACACATTGAGAGCAAGGTAGCTGTACTAAGTGGTGGCGAGAAAGCCAAAGTGCGTCTCTGTAAGCTGATCAATAACGAAACCAACCTGCTTGTACTCGATGAGCCGACGAACCATCTGGACGTTGATGCCAAGGAAGAGTTGAAACGTGCGCTCAAGGCTTACAAAGGCAGTATTCTTCTGATCTCCCATGAACCGGAATTCTACCGTGATGTAGTTACGGAGACTTGGAACTGTGAGTCGTGGACCACGAAAGTATTCTAATTAGAGGTTGTTCAATAAGTCCGCTTTTGATTACGAATCACGTGCGAGCTTGCGAACAAGCTCGTAGGGTGAGAAAAGGCGCGAATTTTGCTTGCAAAACAGGCAGAACTCGCGCTTTTTTTGCGTGGTTTTAACGAAAAATGTTTGAGCCCAATTCACAGTTGACAGCTTGAATAAGGCAATAATATAATTCAGGAAAGCGATTACATTTATATACTAAAAACCTGTTTCACTGCATAGGGGCAAAGAAAACACGGTATTCCGTATGGGTATCATTGCACTTAGAAGGGAAGACGGGTCTTTTTTTGCACTTCAATGAAACCGGTTTCATTAAAATAAGGAGGTGGACAAACGCTCGTTACTGACCACTGGTTGCTGAGGATAGGCTGAACAACAACACCGCGTATTCAAGAACCATGCTTTCATCTTTCACGTCAAAGGAGAGAATGAACATTGGATAAACTCAGGAAACCCATGATATTTATGTTATCTGCAACACTTGCGCTGTCTTCCGGACCGTTGTTGCTGCCGAGTAAGGCGTATGCCGATCTGAACAGTATACCCGCCACGTTGCTGCAGGACGATTTTTCGGATGGGGATTACACGGAATCACCTGCGTGGAACGTAAGCTCAGGCAACTGGGAAGTGATTTCTGACCCGACAGATGCGTCCAACTCCACGCTTTTCCAGAGCGATACCAATGAAGGCATCATTTCTACTGGAGACTCCATGTCGGACATGACCGTGTCCATGCGCTTTTACACGGGAGCCGGTCAGGGGTATCCGGGAATATTGCCGCGGTTTCAGGATAAGAGCAACTTTTACTATTTTCAAATGCAGGTTCCCAATAATAAACTCGTTTTCTCCAAAAGGGTGAACGGAACAGATACTACTTTGAAAACGGTGGATTATGCGTTTGCCAAAAATACATGGTACACACTTAAAGTGGTGTTATCAGGTACCACCATTCGCGGGTATATCGCAGAAAACGGCTCCGATCGGTTAGTATTTGATCTGGTCGATCCTACATACGGGTCAGGTACCGTGGGCATTCGGAATAAGTGGCAGTCGGTACATGCAGATGACGTGATCATTGCCGAGCAACCGCCTGGGAACGATATTCAGCTCTCCATTGCGGATCAGACGGCGTCTTCGGTTTCACTGCAATGGTCTGAAATCGCGGGTGCATCAACCTATAGCCTGTATCGGTCCTCTACGCCTGAAGGCGGTTATTCTCTGGTAACCAGTACCGGATCTTTGGAACATACGGATGTAGGGTTAAGCGGGGATACGGTTTATTATTACAAGCTCGCTTATGAATACGGAGGCCTAACCGAATCATTATGGACTGCTCCGCTGGAAGTTCGGACGACTGCGTCGGCACCACAGGCTCCTGGCGAATTAAAGGCCGAAGCACTTAATGCCACAAGGGTGAAGCTATCTTGGTCCGCCGTGGACAAGTCAACGGGTTATCGCGTGGTTCGGGCCGAAGCTGGCAGTGACCAGTATGAGCAGATTTATGAAGGGAAGGGGCTTACTTATACAGACCAGGAGCTTGAGCCCGGCGCTAGCTACAGCTATCGTGTGACGGCCTTTAATGCAGCTGGTGAGTCAGCGCCCACTGTTGCAGAAGCCACGACATACTCCATTGACTCTCCAGCAGAATTCGTTGCCACAGCTGTGACGGACACATCAATCTCTCTGGGGTGGAATGTCTTGCCTGGATCTGATGTAACGTATACACTCTCGAGGTCTACCAGTGCTACGGGTACGTATCAGCAGGTCTATAGTGGCAATGAAAACACGTTTAACGATAGCGGTCTGACGATGGGCACAGGATATTTTTACATCATCCAGGCGACCGTGGACGGCGTAACTTCTCCAGCATCCGCACCGTTGGGTGTTGCCACAGTTCGCACAAGCATTACACCAGGGCAATTGTGGCCAGATCTGGACGGGAAACCGATTGATGCGCATGGGGCTGGGTTTTTCTATGATGAACAGACGGAGACCTATTACTGGTATGGCGAATATCATAAGGGTGGCTGGCCAGCTGTTGGTGTGCGTGTGTATTCATCCAAGGACCTGATGAATTGGACGGATGAAGGCATGGCGCTATCAACACTTCAATCCATGGATGATTTTGACAATGACCCGTTGATCTCCAAATTGTATGCGGGGCGTGAAGACCGCGTGGATATCTGGGCAGATATTCGCAAAGGACGGATCATTGAACGACCGAAGGTCATCTACAACGACAAAACGAAGAAATACGTGATGTGGGCCCACATGGATGGAGACAAGGACCCTTATAACGATAATGCGAACTACGGTAAGGCGAGAGCCGGTTATGCGATCAGCGACTCTCCAACAGGGCCTTTTGTGTATCAGAAGAGTTACCGGATGGACAGAGCTCCGGAAGGGGAGAAAGATTATTTCCCAAGCGACCGGGGTATGGCACGTGACATGACGTTGTTTAAGGATGATGACGGTACCGGTTATCTGATCTACTCCAGTGAGGAAAACCTGACGCTCTATATCTCCAAACTGAATGAAGACTATAGTGACGTAACAGGGTGGCATAAGGAAGGACGAACGGATGACAAAGGTAATCCGGTACGAGATTCCACCTATCAGGCGGAATACGGCGTAGATTACGTGCGTGTGTTCCCGGGAGGGCAACGTGAAGCACCGGCGATGTTCAAGTATCAGGGGAAATATTATATTTTGACTTCCGGAGCTTCCGGCTGGGCCCCTAACGAAAACAAAGTGACGGTTGCGGACAACATCTTTGGCCCATGGTCAACGCAGACCAATCCGTTCGTGCGTACGTTGCCAACAGATCCCGATCCAGGCAAGGCATTTGGCACACAGACCACTTCCGTCATTCCGGTCGATCCTGAAAAAGGCAAGTTCATTTACGTGGGGGATACGTGGAATGGTGGCAACTTCTCGAATGATGCTGCAAAATACGTGTTCTTGCCAATTGAGTTTGGAATAGGCTCGGATATCGCGATCAAGTGGTATAACAGCTGGACACCTGATCTGCTGAATTCGATGGGAAAGGTAGATATTGCTGATCCGTTGCCAGAAGCCGTGGCGCTAGGCAAAGTACCATCCCTGCCAACAACATTGAATGTGCGCGAGGGTGGAGCACTGGTATCAACGCCAGCAGTATGGACGATTGATAACCGGGCCATGACGGCAGAAGATTTTGCTAAGCCAGGACCGCTTACGTTGCAGGTAACGACACCGGAATATAACAACAAAAAGCAGGCGGTTCGTGTAAACGTCATTCCAGAGAATGCACTATATTTTGTGAATAGCGGAGGTTACGAAACGGCTGATTACAATCTCATGGGTGCCTATATGAAAGGAACACTTGCCAACCCGGGAACGGCGGACCAGATGTACGCTCCGGCAGAGGGTCGCAATTGGGGGTATACCAGCGCAGATGCACTGTCATCCGGTTCAAATGGCGGAGATATATTCTCGACCGTACGTTATCTGAACGGTGGCAATGTCAGCAATTCACCTAAAGGCACGGACTTAACCTATAGATTTGATGTGCCAAACGGGACATACGATGTGTACGCCGGATTCAACGATCCGTGGACCAATACATCGCGCAGAGCAAATTTCATCATCAATGGCACCAATACCGGTGCAGTTACTTTTACGCCTGCCAGCGTTAGAGCCCACAAAGGCATCAGCGTGTCGGACAACAAGCTGGAGTTGACCGTGCGCAATACGGCATCGCAGGACCCGATGATTAGTTGGATTATGATCGTTAAACCTGACGCTGTACCACCTGCAAATGATAGTGCTGGCCTTAATGCTGATGCGTTGGATTCAACAAGCGCAACGCTTCACTGGGATGCTCATCTTGGTGCAGCAAGCTACAAGCTCTACCGCTCAGATCGTGAGCAAGGTGAGTACAAGGTGGTCTATAGCGGCAATGGACGGGAGTACACGGACAGTGAACTGGACCCCGGCACGGAATATTATTACAAAGTGGAAGCTTTTGATGCGACGGGACAATCCTTGAGAGGTGTATCTTCCGCTTATCAGGTGCACACGGCTCAGCAGAGCGCTGCCGATGTAGCAACAGGGATTACGGCACTGGAACAGCCTTCCGCAGGTGCAAAAAAACTGAAGTTACCATCCGTGCCACAAGGTTTCACGGTGAAGATCGCTTCCAGTTCGGTACCGTCCGTCATTCAAACCGATGGAACGATTATCCCACCATCTAAGGAAACAACAGTAACATTGGAGTTGGAAATTACTCGAACTTCTGACGATAGTAGAGCCCTGACTGTACCGTTGACGGTGAAGGTGCTTGCATCTGTTCCTTCCCCTGGAGGTACGGACCCTGGTTCGGGCGGTAATCCAGGCGGCAATTCCGGTGGGAATTCAGGAAATAGTTCTGGTTCAGGCAACAATGGCGGACAATCAGGAAGTGGAAGCCCAAGTGCAGAGAATGCTGCACCACAGCCTAAACCGGAGAAAGACCGTTCAGTTCTGGAGTTGCAGGGACAGTCTGACCAGAAGGGTGTAGTGCAGTCCAACGTGGATGTTTCAACGATTAAAGAGGCTTTTAGAGTTGCCCCTTCAATTGATGCGGGTCAGCGCTTGGTCGAACTCCGGCTGAAGCCGGTTTCGGGAGCAACAGCATATGAAGTATCTCTGCCTGCCTCTGCGTTAATAGATCAGGGTGAGTCACATGTGTTCAACATTGTTACAGAGCTGGGGATGTTGGAGCTTCCTGCGACACTATTAACGAAGGATGCCGTTGGTGATGAGGTTGCATCAATCCGATTGGTCAGAACGGAGTTACCAAGAACAGTCGCAGATCAGCTTGGCACGCAGTATGGAGTCCAGCTTGAACTTCAACTGGATGGTCAACCATGGCCATCGGAAAGCCAGTTAATACTTCGTCTGCCTTTCCGATCATCACAAAATGCTCAGCAGGATCGGATTGTAGCATTTGCCATCGGCGCGAACGGTGTGGCAACCCCATTGCCGCAAAGTTACTACGATTTAAACAGCGGGCAGCTTGTATTTTCTGTAACATCACTCACAGGAAATTATGCTGTTGTGCCTGTGGAGCAGACATTCGCAGATCTTGCAGAAGTGCAGTGGGCCAAGAAAGCAATGGAGGCTTTGGCTGTCCGAGGAGTAATTGATGCAGAGTTAAGCGGTGATTCCACGCAGTTACATCCAAAACAGGAGATGACCCGCGGCCAATACATGCAATGGTTGATGACTGCGCTGGGTTTGAATGTTTCTTCCGGGAATGCGTTTTCTGATGTAAACGAAAAGGCTCCGTACTACGAAGCAGTTACAGCTGCGCGTTCGCTAGGTATCACCAGTGGTACCGGTGACGGGCGCTTCTTGCCAGAGTCCACGATCACTCGTCAAGAGATGATGACGTTGACAGTGAGGGCACTTGCGGCTGCTGGACTGGTTGACTCCGAGACGGCTGCAACAGATAACCTTACTCGTTTCCGCGACGTTTCCGAAATTCGCTCCTATGCCAGGGATAGTGTGGCATTACTTGTGGATCTGGGCATCGCCCACGGGTACAACGGTGAGGTGAAACCTCTTGCCGAAGCGACCCGAGCCGAATCGGCTACGTTGTTATATGCGATGATGAGCAAACTGGTATGGAAGAAATGATGATACACCAGAATCGTAGCGTGTGAAAAAGAAGGCTTACTTTGACCTCGGACACAGGTTGGAGTAAGCCTTCTTCATTGTACGCCAGCCATGGGCGAAAAGTCATTTACACAACGAACGAGTATATTAATGTCGTTTTACAGTTGTTATCTGTGATTTAAATGAATGTTATCTGTAATTTTTGCGAATTGTTAATTGTAATGTTTGCCGATTTGGTATGCTTGCTCCAGCAAGCTTTCGATATGTTCTTTGGATTCTGAAATGGTTTCATAGAGGAATTCAACTCGGGATTCCTGCATTCTTGCATAACCCGCGATCCCATTATTCAGATAATTGGAAATCATGTTGTAATAGTCGTATTTATGGAACGAAGCCTCTGTCCCCCCAGCTAGTGCAATCCACAGTGCCTTTTTGGAGTTTGCCTTGTTCAGCAGCCCCATGTTCCATACCTTGTCCAGATAAGCTTTGAGCATGGAGGGAACGTTGTACCACCAGATCGGGAAAACAAATACAATGGCATCAGCCGCAAGCACACGATCCAGCTCTTTGCGAATCACAGGGGCATGCTGTTTGTCGGGATTTTGCCAGTCTCGCTCATCTTCTACACGATATAGGGGATCGAATCCGTCATGATATAGATCGAGGATATCGATTTCATGGGAATTCTCCTGCATACCTTCTATAAAACGATTCATCACGGCAAATGTTAGGGAATCCTGTCTTGGGTGAGTAACGACCAGTTTAACTTTCATGTAGGAGTAACCATCCTTTTTTCTTTTTATTTTGGTTAAACATTCTGACCAATGTTATTATAAGTTTCATGACATCTTCTTGAGAAGTACGCACCTGAGAGTGCTGTAGATACCTTGGGGTTCTTCGGTTACTTTTAATAACGAGTATACATATATGTGAATTATGGGGGAGTACAAGTGGAACAAGAAATGAAAAAATATGAGAGTGGTGTGCAGGCGATGCTGGAACTGGTCGGTGGAAAATGGAGGATTCTTATTCTGCATCAGCTGATATCAGGTAAAAAACGAACAAGTGAACTTCGCAGAGCCATTCCTGGCATTACCCAGAAGGTCCTAACCCAACAGCTGCGTGAACTGGAAAAGAATGAAATCATCCATCGGATCATTCATCCTCAGATTCCGCCCAAGGTAGAGTATGAGCTAACAGAGTACGGCTTGACTCTACAGGACATCATTGACCGCATATGTCTATGGGGAGAGAATCACTTGGACAGAGTATACGGAGATAAAAGCAGAGTGCTAGGAGATCATTTTAGTGACTATATTCCACTTTCAACTTCAACTTGAGCTGGCCGCCGAATTAAAAATAAAACAAAAACCGTCCTTGATTTAAAAAGGAGGTTTTTTGTTGTTTTTTGTCCTTTATCAGCGAAACTGATAAATGCTATAAAATCATTGAAATTGACCCTCAACACCCGGTGTGTTAGGTTTTAGAGAGAAGAAATTAAATTAATGTGATGATTTTAGTCGGAATTAAAATCGAAGCAATGCGCGAGGTGGCAAACAGTGGAACTTCAAGTGACAAACAGCCCTTTTAATCAAGAACAAGTTGAACTGCTTAATCGTCTTATTCCTACATTGACCGATGGACAACGGACTTGGTTGAGCGGATATATTGCAGCAATTCAGGCAAGCGCGAAAATAGCGGCTCCAGCTAACCTGGTACAGGCTGCACCAACAACAGGTATTGCACCTGTGAGTGCTCCGCCAGTATCCCGGGAAGTTACCGTGCTTTTTGGTTCACAAACCGGGAATTCCAGTGGCCTATCGAAAAAGCTGGCCAAGAAACTTGAAGAGCAAGGTCTTCAGGTAACGTTGTCATCGATGGGAGATTTCAAACCGAACGGACTCAAGAAAATTGAAAATCTCCTCATTATCGTCAGTACGCATGGCGAAGGCGAACCACCAGATAATGCGATTCCGCTACATGAATTCCTGAACAGCAAACGGGCTCCGAAGCTTGAAGGACTTCGTTACTCGGTGTTGGCTCTGGGAGATACCTCCTATGAGTTCTTTTGTCAGACAGGTAAGGACTTCGATAAACGATTGCAGGAGTTGGGTGGTACAGCCCTTGTACCACGCGTGGACTGTGATGTTGATTTTGATGAACCGGCTGCGGAGTGGATGAATGAAGTACTGGCTTCTTTAAGCAGTACTTCTGCTGCTGCGAGCACGGTAACCACTGAGGCTGTTACAGCTGCGGTGAGCGGCGGGGAGTCCGAATATGATCGCACGAACCCATTCAAAGCTGAAGTGTTGGAGAATCTCAATCTGAATGGCAGAGGATCGGACCGTGAAACACGCCACATTGAGTTGTCTTTGGAAGGCTCCAGCCTGGATTACGAGCCTGGTGACAGCCTTGGGGTATTCCCTGAGAATCACCCGCGCCTTGTTGATGAATTGATTGCAGCCATGGGATGGAATGCCGATGAGCGCGTGACCGTGAATAAAAACGGGGATCAGGCATCTGTGCATGAAGCGTTGCTGCGTTATTTTGAAATTACAGCTGTGACGAAACCGGTCGTGGAACAACTTGCGAAACTGAATCCTGAGAGTGGCCTGACAGCGTTACTCGCAGATGATTCCGAATTCCGCACAGTCATGAATAGCTGTGATCTGCTGGATCTGGTTCAGGATTATAATCTGAAAGGGATTCCTGCTGCAGAATTTGTAGCTGTTCTTCGCAAAATTCCGGCACGTCTGTATTCGATAGCGAGTAGTTCGAAGTCTTTCCCGGATGAAGTTCATCTTACCGTTCGCTCGGTACGTTATGAAGCGCGTGGCAGAGAACGTTATGGTGTATGCTCGGTACATCTGGCTGAACGAATCGAAGCTGGCGACACCTTGCCTGTATATATACAGCATAACCCGAATTTCAAGCTGCCTGAGAACCCGGATACACCGATCATCATGGTTGGCCCAGGTACAGGTGTAGCGCCGTTCAGATCTTTCCTTGGTGAGCGTGAAGAAACAGGAGCAGAGGGCAAGACATGGCTGTTCTACGGAGATCAGCATTTCGCCACTGACTTCTTGTACCAGACGGAGTGGCAACGTTGGCTCAAAGATGGTGTGCTCACTAAGATGGATGTAGCCTTCTCACGTGATACGGAACAGAAAGTGTATGTACAACATCGCATGCTGGAACACAGCAAAGAACTGTACCAGTGGCTTCAGGAAGGTGCAAGCGTATATATCTGTGGTGACGAGAAAAAAATGGCACATGATGTGCATGCTGCGCTCACCACGATTCTTGAACAAGAAGGCGGTTTATCGCCTGAGCAGGCATCGGAATATCTGACACGGTTACAGCAGGAGAAACGTTATCAGCGGGACGTCTATTAATTACCGGCCCAGCCGGATTGCACCATCCCGCAGAGACGAGAGGAGAAAGCAGCATGGTTTATAATAACTTACTTAACCCACAGCGCATGAATAGCGATGTGGAAGATATAAAGATCAAAAGTGATTACTTGCGCGGAAGTCTGACCGAAACGTTGGCTGATCGCATCACGGGTGCAATTCCAGAGGACGACAACCGTCTGATGAAACACCACGGCAGTTATATGCAGGACGATCGCGACCTGCGTAATGAGCGTCACAAATCCAAGCTGGAGCCTGCGTACCAATTCATGTTGCGTGTACGTGCTTCCGGTGGAATTGTAACCCCGGAGCAGTGGTTGATGATGGATAGGGTAGCGCATAAATATGCCAATGAGACGATTCGTCTGACCACACGTCAGTCTTTCCAACTGCATGGCGTACTGAAGTGGGATCTTAAGAACACCATTCGCGAAGTAAACGATTCGTTGTTAAGCACACTGGCTGCATGTGGTGACGTAAACCGTAACGTGATGTGTAACCCGAATCCGAATCAATCCGATGTGCATGCTGAAGTGTACGAGTGGGCATGTCAGGTGAGCAATCATCTGGACCCTCGCACCCGGGCTTATCATGAGCTGTGGCTTGACGGAGAGAAAGTGATTGATTCCCAGGACTCCGACGAAGAAGTTGAACCAATCTATGGCAAAGTGTATTTGCCACGGAAGTTCAAGATCGGTATTGCTGTACCACCATCCAATGATGTGGACGTCTATTCACAAGATCTTGGCTTTATTGCTATTGTGGAGAACGGCAAGCTGCAAGGCTTCAACGTTTCCGTTGGCGGTGGCATGGGGATGTCTCATGGTGACGCCAAAACCTATCCTCAGGTGTCCAAAGTCATTGGTTTCTGTACTCCGGAGCAAATGATTGATGTTGCAGAGAAAACAGTTATGATTCAGCGTGATTATGGAGATCGTGCAGTTCGTAAACATGCTCGTTTCAAATATACGCTGGACGACCGTGGTGTAGAGTGGTTTGTTGGTGAGCTGACCAGTCGTTTGGGATGGAAACTGGATGCGGCACGTCCGTATCATTTTGAGACGAACGGAGATCGATATGGTTGGGTAAAAGGTAATAATGGCAGATGGCATTACACGCTGTTCATTCAGAATGGTCGTGTAAAGGATGTTGATGGATATCCGCTCATGACTGGTTTACGTGAAATTGCCAAAGTGCACACGGGTGATTTCCGTCTGACTGCCAATCAAAATCTGATCATCGGTAATATTAGCAGCCAGAAGAAGAAAAAGATTGAAGCACTCATTCAGCAGTATAACCTGACGGATGGAGCACATTACTCTGCGCTGCGTAGAAGTTCGATGGCTTGTGTTGCGCTTCCAACCTGCGGTCTTGCGATGGCTGAGTCGGAACGTTACTTGCCGTCTCTGATCGACAAACTGGAGCCTGTACTTGACGAAGCCGGGCTGAGAGACGAAGAGATTGTCATTCGGATGACGGGTTGCCCGAACGGATGTGCTAGACCAATGCTGGCGGAGATTTCATTTATCGGTAAAGCACCTGGGAAATACAATATGTATCTCGGTGGCAGCTTCACCGGACATCGCTTGAATAAGCTGTATAAAGAAAACATTGGGGAAACAGAGATTCTGGACACGCTGACTCCAATGGTGAACCAGTATGCCAAAGAGCGCTATGAAGGTGAACATTTCGGAGACTTTGTCATTCGTGCGGGTTATGTTCCTGAAGTGTTGGATGGTCGACAATTTCACGCTTAATTGACCGGGTAAGATAACTGAAATTAGGACTGATTTAGGGCGGAAGCATTCCTTTGAGGGGTGCTTCTTGTCTGTTATATATGGAGATAATAGAGGTAACGTTAGTTGCTGCTGAGAGATTTATAAGAGGATAAACTGAGGCTAATCTTCAAATGGAGATGGATAATGACCGCAGTTACTCCCATATTTTCGTGGGTATTAACTTGTTGAAGTACGCTCAACAAGATATAATGGCATAGTAGAAAGCAGATTACATGTTGAAAGTGAGCGGAAACGATATGGGTCGTAAGTGGAATAATATCAAGGAAAAGAAAGCTTCAAAAGATGCAAACACGAGCCGGGTCTACGCTAAATTCGGGGTTGAGATCTATGTAGCTGCCAAGAAGGGCGAACCGGACCCGGAAGCGAACCGTGCACTGAAAGTTGTGCTGGAACGTGCCAAAACGTATAATGTACCCAAAGCCATTATTGATCGTGCGATGGAAAAAGCAAAAGGTAGCGGGGATGAGAACTATGAAGAGTTGCGTTATGAAGGCTTCGGACCGAATGGTGCGATGGTCATCGTTGATGCACTCACCAACAATGTAAATCGTACAGCGCCGGAAGTGCGCTCTGCGTTTAACAAAAATGCGGGCAACATGGGTGTCAGCGGTTCTGTTGCTTACATGTTTGACCCAACAGCGGTTATCGGTATAGAAGGCAAAAACTCCGAGGAAGTACTGGAACTTTTACTTGAAGCAGATGTAGATGTACGTGATATCGTGGACGAAGACGATGCTGTAATTGTATATGCAGAACCGGATCAATTCCACGCTGTACAAGAAGCATTCAAAGCTGCTGGTATTACTGAGTTCACAGTAGCCGAGCTGACCATGTTGGCTCAAAACCATATTGAACTTCCAGAGGATGCACAAGCTCAGTTCGAGAAACTGATCGATGCGCTTGAAGACCTTGAAGATGTTCAGCAGGTCTACCATAACGTAGAGTTCGTTTAAGAGAACGAGACGATATGTAGTGGTGTGATTGCATAAAAAGAGTGTCTGACCAATCTGCGGGATTGGACGGACACTCTTTTTTTGTTTGTTTACGAGTCTGACTGCAACGTTCCAGGGGTCTGATCTGATTTTTCCGATTTAGACCCACCGAACTTGAATAACACAATTCCGCCTACAATCACAAGTACTCCGAGCAGTTGATTCCACGAAAAAGGAATTTGCTCCAGACCGAGCCACCCCATGGAATCAAACAATAGAGCAAAACTCAGTTGGGATGTCAGCACGATCGAGATGGCATACGTGGGGCCAAGCAGCTTCATCCCTTGCACGAGACAGAAGACCACGCCAACGCCGATGGCTCCACTGAGCCAGTACCAGGGCTGCATATGCTGAAAGCTGAATGTATTCTTGCCCTCTACTAGAAGAGAGATGAGGAACGAAGCGATGAATCCGGTGAAAAGCACCAGGGTTGTTGTGGACCATGAACCGGTGCGTTCATTGACTTTGCTATTAAAAATCGTTTGCAGACTGACAAGTGCACCTGCCAGCAATGCAAGCGAAATTCCTGTAATTAACATGGTTGTTGAACTCCTTATTCATAAATATTGTGACCTGCTATTTCACGTAGACCCGCTCGATCCTTGATCATAATCAATCCTTGATGTCGTTCGATTAATCCGTCTGCACAGAGTTTCTGGATGACCCTGTTCAGGTGTCGGTAACTGGTGCCTATCAGATTCGCGATGTCAGTCAGATTGAATGCGTCCAGCTCTTCGTGAACGATACTGCCGGCTTCTTCTGTTGAGATGGAGAGCAGGTAGCTGGCTAGACGAACCTCCACAGGGTACATCAGGTTGAAATTGGAAAAGTTCGAGTCAATGTAGAATTTGTGTGAGATGATTTTGAGCAAAAATTTAAGCAAAGGTGCATAATCGCTGGCAAGCTCAGCGAGCCATTGATAATGAATGCGAAGCATCACTACAGGTGACACGGCCTGAACCGTATTAACAATATCGCTTTCACGGACATACTCTATGTCACCGACAACTTCAAGCGGTGTTTTGAAACAAAGCACCAGCGTTTTGTCCTGTGCGGAGGTGGTGAAAATCTTGATTTTACCTTCGACTAGCACGTACAAATATTCGGAAGTTTCCCCTTCACGACAGATCAGTTCACACTTCTCAAAGTGGCATAACGTCATATGTGTACGCAGGGGCTCGTGAAATACAGTTTCGAGTTGATATTGCTTCAGATATTGTATTAATTGTTGCTCGTTATGGATTTCTTGCACGCTGTTGTTCACCCCCGACGATATGTTCCAATCCTTCTTCAAAAACTATAGTTTCATAATAATGACACCAGTCACCATTAAGGCAATGCCTAGAAATTGCGGCAGTTTCATCTTTTGTTTTACCACGCCAAACCATCCGTTGCTATCCACCAGAAAAGTCAGGAACAGCTGCGCAATGAGCAAGGCCGAGATCGTGAATGTAACCCCAATTTGCTGAATGGCTGTCACTTCGCTGAAAATAATGACGGCACCAAAAGCACCTCCAGCCAGGTACATAGGTTTTACTTGTTTGAGTCCTTGAAGGTTGGTGTCTCTAACAAACATTAGGATCAGCGCTGCTAATATGAATCCTGTCAGTTGTGTAATCGTAGCGGCCTGCCATGTGCCCATGTCGGTGCTAATCCGAGTATTGGCAACACCTTGAAGCGTGATACACGCGCCGCCCAGTAATGCAAAAATAATTCCTCTCATATGTACGCTCCTTATCCAATCACTTCGACTTCTATTATTAAATGATAAATTAACTCTGAACGCCAAGGACAAATGTCCTGAGCTTTGAAGTCACAGCATTTAGAGTACTATAAAGAACTCGGTAAATCCAGAAGGGGCATGAAGAGATGCCGGCATATGTGCTCAGTACTCATTGTTCATCATAATCTAACGAACCAGTGACACCTTTTTTTATTGATTCGATTGAATTGATAAATCTAACGAATCTCAGCGACGTTAAATGGGTTATGTCGGGTAGAAATGGGCGGTAAAACAGGGGGGAATGGAGGAATAGGGTGTCTACGATTCGTTACTTTTGAAAATTGGAAAATATCCACTAAATAGAGTGTGTCAGGTTCGTTAGTTAGCTATCCAAGAACTGAAACGAGAGTCTGCCGAGCGTACCCCGGAGCATAGAAAGTATGCAAAGCTCCGGGATACGCTCGGCAACGAGATTAGATGCAATCAGCTAGAAGATCCTCTCCGTACAAATCCAATGATCCTACTAGATCACAGTGTACACAGGCTTCTCGTTTACAAAACGAACAGACAATTCGGGAAAACGTTCTGCCAACCTGTCTGCTAATAGCTTCATTCCCGAAGCCTCGCTCTCTGCATGCCCCATCATGATCAGTGCCTTGGACTTGCCTTGTTGCACAGCATCACGGATATATTCCGGTGTCTCCCATTCGAATCCTTCACCCGCGATGATGAGATCCAATTGCTCATTCTGAATCAAGGGAATCGTCACATGTCCATTACCACGAAAACCTACCAGTACCGCTGCGCGTCTACAGACTATTTCCGCATTGCCTGCTATGCGTACATATTCTATGCCCAGGGAACTTTTCATATGGTGAGCAATAGCTTCAACGGTGCTTCCTTCCGGAAAAGAAAGGATGTCTGCTTCTGGTATTCGTTGCTCCACATAAGAGGACCACCCCAAGGCCTGAATCAGTCCTTCGGTAATGCCATCCGGTTGGAAGCGGTGGATGATATCATGACATCGATAGATGGAAATGCTTGCTTCGTCGATCAACTTTCTTTTGTCCATATAAACCGAATCATTTGCAAGCCAATCGGTATGACTGTGATGGTTATAAAACGGAGATTCATGCGCAATGATTAAGTTAGCACCTTGCTGTATGGCTTGTTCAATCACATATTGTGTGGGCATAAAAGCTATGATAATTCCTGTGACCTTACGATCAAGTGAGCCAGTAATGAGCTGATCCACCGTGTTTTCCGGCAGTGCAATGTTATCTAGGAGATGAAGTACAACGTCTTGAACAGTAAGATCCATAGAATGCATTCCTCCAATGACAGGATATAAAAACAGTGTACCATGTTGACATCTGAAATCTACTGTCTTCCAGATTATAGGGGTCATTTTTATGGTTTTCGGTTAATACTAAAACATGCAGATAACAGTTAGGTAAGATAACAACGGAGAAAAGTGTTAACTATGTACAGATGTTGGATTCGTATAGTTTTCTCAAACAAGAATAAGTATACTTACATAGAGTCTGTATTGCATTTAAATGGAGCTGTTTGCAACAAACCGGTTTCTATTTCAAATATATACTGAGATTCAGTTGAGGATAAGCACTCATATGCAACAACAGAACAGATTGTGAAAGGGGATAACTACGATGACAGCAACAAATATTATGGAACGTCTGAAGAGCGAGACAGCTCATTACCACAGACAAGTAGAACAGAACCCTTATGCAAAAGCCATTATGAATCAAACTGTGACTATAGAAGAATATAAAACATATTTAGAAAAGTTTTATGGATTCCTCAAGCCGCTGGAGGATCAGGCTGTACAGCAGCCTTTCTGGGGAAGTACGGGATTGGATATCGAGATTAGAGGCAAGGCTGGACTACTGGAGAAAGATCTGCGCAATCTTGGTGCAAGTGAAGAAGAAATCAGCCAACTTTCACTTTGCAAAGAACTTCCGGATATTTCGACACCTGCCCGTTTGTTTGGATACCTGTATGTAATTGAGGGGTCCACGAACGGTGGACAGATCATGACCAAACGTTTGTCGCAGTTCCTGTCCATTGAAGCTGATCGTGGATTGGAATATTTCAATGCCTACGGTACAGAGACTAGAACAAGATGGAGCGAGTTTATGGGTTTGCTGCAGCAGTCCATCAGCACTCCAGAAGATCATGACAACATGGTACACAGTGCATCAGAGACATTCCGACTGCTGGATCAGTGGATTAATACGGACAAGTAACATCCCTTTTCATCAACCTGAACGCCTGTAGGGCGGACTTTTTTCATATTTTAAAAGGTATCTATATAAGTTGAACTTATACATTTACACCTAACGGAGAGGACAGAAAAAAACCTGAAAAAGCGAAGCGTGCGCCTTTATAACCGGATTTTTCCCTTTAGAAAAGGGAATCGATAAAATTTGGGGATAACAGCGATTGGAAGGTTATTCTGTCATCGTAGTGCAATGTAAATAATCATTAGTTCAACTTATATAACATCATGAGAGGGGATTTTCCTGGCCATGGCCGAACCGAAGTCCAAGAAAGAACAAAATTTGTTGAACCGCACGTTGCTTCATCAGGGAACATACACAAATGATCCGATAGATCTGAATAACTGTGATAAAGAACCAATTCATATCCCCGGCTTTATTCAACCTCATGGTGTTCTTTTGGCCATTAATACCAGTCTTACGCCAACCATTGTTCAGTGTAGCCAAAATACGGAGGACCATCTGGGTATTGCCTATGAGGATGTTCTGGGCATGCCTTTGGAAAATCTGATTGGTAAGGAAGAAGTAAGCAAACTGTTGGGTAGCAGCTTCAATGCGGATGTAACCTCTGATTTGCATTACATGGATCTGACCATTAAGGTATCCGGTGAGGACCGGGTCTTCTCCTCTGTTCTTCATGAAAGTGAAGGGCTGCTCATTCTGGAGATTGAGCCTTTTTATGAAAAAGAGGGCGTGGAGACTACCGACTTTGAGTGGATATCCCGATTCTTCGGTCGGATCAAAAGTACAGATAGTCGCGTGGAAGCAAGTCAGATTGCGGCTGAACAGGTGAAGGAAATGCTCGGTTATGACCGAGTGATGATCTATGAGTTTGACGAGCAATGGAATGGTAAAGTAATTGCTGAAGCGCGTGAACAAGAACTCGAACCATTCCTTGGCCATCACTATCCGGCTTCGGATATTCCCAAGCAGGCTCGGGAATTGTATCTTCGCAATTGGTTGCGAACCATTGTGAATGTCAATTATAAACCCGTGGAGATTGTGCCTACGCTTCAACCGCTCACTGGCAAACCGCTGAATTTGAGTCTTTCAGTTCTGCGCAGTGTATCTCCGCTTCATATCGAATATTTGCATAATATGGGTGTAGGTGCGACTGTAACGATCTCTCTCATTCATAACAATCAGCTGTGGGGACTCATTACATGCCATCATTATTCGGCTAGATATGTGCCCCATCGCGTACGGAATCTGTGCAATTTCCTGGGCGCGTTCTTCTCGAATGAATTGTTTCAGCGTCAGCAACTCGATGATTATCAATCGGAGATTCAATCACGTGAAGCCGCTTCACGAATTGCCAACATTTTTATCGGTAACACAAGTCCTGCCCGAGTACTTGAGGAATTACAGGGAGAAGAAGAGACGGTGCTGAATCTGATGGGTGCTGCCGGAGCAGCAATCTGTTACCAGGACAAGTTGTTATTGTATGGTGAAACGCCAAACAGTGGACAGATTCGTGAACTGGCAGGTTGGCTTGCAGGAAAGTCCGAGGATTATAGTTATCATACGTCGAAACTGAGTGCAGAGTATGAAACATCCAAAGCTTATCAGGATAAGGCTTCCGGGGTTATTTATGTTGCCATTTCGCCTGGACAGCATAACTACATGCTCTGGTTCCGACCTGAGGTCGTACAGGTTGTCGATTGGGCGGGTGACCCCGCGAAGGCAGTGCTAAAGACAGATGATGGCATGCGGTTATCTCCGCGTAAATCATTCGAGAAATGGCGTGAGGTTGTAAAATCAACTTCGTATCCTTGGACATCCAAAGAGCTTAGCGTGTTACCTTTACTCAAAACCATTGTACGTCGGCAGACAGAGAACCAGTTGGTTCAGGCCGAAGAACAGGCGCTGCAGAATGCTCGTATTTTGCGACAAAATGAACAGCGTTATTTGCAGTTAATGGATTACTCGCCCGTGGCATTTTTTACTTTGACTGACGGTCAGATTATCTACTGTAATACGAAGGCATCCGAGCTGCTCGGGTTCGAGAGTTCCAAAGACCTGATGGGCAAGGACTTCAGGGCGTTTGTACCTGAGCAAACGAGAGTGACGTTACAACAGAATTTTGAGGAATTAAAGCACAATAACACAAGTTTGATTACCAGCCAGTCCTATTTCACCACAGCGGCAGGTACCTCATTGTTGCTTGAAATTACACTTGCTTCTGTTACGCACGCGGGTAAGCCTTCTGTGATGGTCCTATTGCACAGCGGCGCGTCCCACCATGAACAGGACAATTACACTGAAACAACGAGCCAGCTTCAGAACTATCTGACGACAGATCCGTTAACTGATATGCCGATTCAGACGGTGTTCAAGTCACAGCTTCAAGCTGACTGGGATGACTGTTTACAGGAAAAATGCAGTCTGGGACTGCTCATTATAGATATTGATGATTTCCGTTCGTATAATGCTGCATATGGCCTTCAAGGAGGCGACCTGTGTCTGCAATGGATCGGTGAGGTGCTTACGGTGGTTAGCGAACAGCATCATGCCTTGATCTCTCGTCTTCGTGGAGGCACATTCATGTTAAAATTGAAGAGCACAACGTCTGATTATGCAGGAGAACTTGCTGAAGAGATTAGACAGCACGTGCTGGCTCTCCAGATTCAAAGGGAATCATCCGGTCCGAGTGGAATCGTCACAGTTAGTGTCGGTGGTGCAGTAATGGTGCCGGATGAGCATTCCAATGCATCGGATCTGATCGAAAAAGCCAGTCGGGCTTTGGTACAAGCCAAAAGTGAAGGGAAAAATCGGGCAATTGTCGTGTAATTACGCCTGTGCAACGTTCGATTTGAAACGATACTTTCATTATTTGTGAAAAAGTTAAAAATACATGATGAAAAGAGGGCAGAAATGCCTTCTTTTTTGTGTCCAAGAATGTCTAAATTTCGTCACCGCAGACACAGGACAAATGATATAATGATCCCTATGGATACACTTGTTCGTATTCTGTCTTGGAGGAGGGTGAGATAACGTTCTATGAAAGACAACTCAAGACAATTGGAATTTATGGAGATAGATCTGAGTGAAGAACCTGAAACAGCAGCAGTTCCGGTTCCTGATCGTTCAACCATTGTGCAGTCTGCACATGAACCGATGCAGCATCGTGGAGGCATATTATCCTCAGAGAAACGTTTTGTGGAGGAAGCAAAGCAGTGGGCAGAGATGGAGGGTGATGTATCCCCGTGGGTTCCCTTTATGAGTTACTGGCCAACGTATGGCGTGATGAATGAAGCCCAGCGCAAGTGGTATATGTTTTGGAGGAAGGAAGTACGTCAGGGGAGATACCCGGATACCGATCTGTCCTATCTATTTGTTCATATCTACGAGTTAATTAACGGCATTGGCTGGCAGAATCCTCAGGATGGTTATGATCAATTGAAGCAGCTATGGGTGAACTACCGTGAACGGTTGCCCCAATTAAATATATATATGCAAGAGTGGATGGTCGATTATGTGCTGGTCCATCAGATGGAGATGTCCTTATCCGAGGTTATGGGCCTTTCGGGCGGATACCTGCCAGCAGAGATGCTGGATAGGGAGCTGCAACGTATTTTACAGGATAAGGTATCGGATATCTCGCTGAATATGCTGCAAAGATATTATGATTACGATATTACACTTAGTAAGTTCTACAGAGATGGCGGCAAAGAAGTGATGGAGCATTACATCCCGCGCGTCATTGCCCTGGTTGTTTCGTACCTGGAACGTACGCGACAAGTTGGACTGTTGCCTGAGTGTGATCCTAACGATGAACGCACGGTGGAACGCATACTGTTTCGCAAAGCGGTCTATGATGATTCCATCTATGGAAGAGCGGTATCATTCAGCTATATGCCCATAGGTGAACAGGCTGAATTTGTGCAGATGGTTACGCGGATCTATCGATGTACTGAAAATAAACTTCGTGAACTGCTCGGATTCAGAGGCCGATTGCGAGGACAGACTCTTGAACCCGAACTTGCGAATCTGATTGAGCGTTACCTGGACAGAGCATATGCGATCGAGCAGGCGGAGTCTGTGGAACAACCGATGATTCGGATTGATACAGAGAAATTGGCATCGTTACAGCAAGAAAGTGAATACGTGCGATTGGCGCTTACAATTGAGGATGATCACCCTTCTGAAGTGAAGGGTGAAGAGGTTAACAGCGCAAATGTTGCAAGTATTTCAGTAGATGCGCTAGAAGCAAGGGATGAGATCACTCCAACTGAAGATTCCATAGAGCCAGATCCATCTGCAGTAGAGATTGCAACAAGAGTGTCAGCAGAATCGATTGAGTTGCAGTGGGACGAGTCTGCTGAGGCTGATCTGGATGAAGAATGGCTGCTTTTTGCCAAGGAACTATCCCCTCAGCAGGTACAAACGATTCATGTTCTACTTGGTGCAAGTCCAGATACGGAGCTGATGCGTCTGGCTGAGCAATATGGAACGATGCCTACGCTTCTGCTGGATGAAATTAATGATGTGGCTATGGAAACGATCGGTGATCTTCTGATTGATGCTGATCGGATTGCTCCTGATTATATAGATGTGTTCGAACATGTGAAGAGGTGATATTCAGTGACAGAACTTAAAATACCAAAGCGGCTGACCACTGCACTTGTAAATTCATTGACAGCTGGTGTTGTCCCGAGAATTGGACTGGAGCAGATTGCCGTTGGCCGGAAACCGGAAGTGGAAGCCATTTTGCGGGATATGGACAATATTGCGGAGGGTGGAGCAGCGTTTAAACTCATTACGGGTCGTTACGGCAGCGGTAAAAGTTTTCTTTTGCAGATGATTCGTAATTATGCGATGGATCGCGAATTTGTTGTGGCAGATGCCGATCTGTCACCAGAGCGACGATTGGTGGGTACCAAAGGTCAGGGACTTGCCACATACCGCGAACTGATGACTCGTCTGTCTACACGCACACGCCCGGATGGGGGAGCATTGGAGCCGATTTTGCAAAAATGGATCGCCGGGTTGCAACAATCCACGATGCAAAGTCAGAACCTGCGCCCGGATGATCCGGCTCTGCCGCTGGAAGTAGAGAAGCAGATCTATGCGGTGACGGGAGAGATGCAGAATCTGGTTCACGGCTTTGATTTTGCCAAGGTACTGGCTTCCTATTGGAATGGGTACAAGCTCGCTGATGATGATCGCAAACAGGCGGCACTTCGCTGGCTTCGAGGAGAATTTGCAACCAAAACGGAAGCAAAAAAAGAACTGGCTGTTGGTGTAATCATTGACGATGACAACTGGTATGACTACTTCAAATTATGGTCTGAATTCACAGCGCGCATTGGTTACAAAGGATTACTGTTGTTCATTGATGAAGCGGTGAATCTGTACAAAATTACAAACAGCGTCTCACGTCAAAGCAACTATGAGAAATTGCTGACGATGTTTAATGATACGATGCAGGGCAAGGCAGAGCACCTGGGCATATTTGTGGGCGGTACGCCGCAATTTGTGGAGGATGAACGGCGTGGACTATACAGCTATGAAGCGCTTCGCTCCAGGCTTATTGATGGTCGTTATGCAGCCAAAGCGTATGCAAATTATACGGGCCCGATCCTGAAGCTGGCGATGTTATCGCATGAAGAGATTCTAATTCTGCTCCAGAAGCTGCGGCAGATTCATGCCCTGCATTTTGGATACAGTGCAAGTCTGACGGATGAACAATTGGTTGATTTTATGCAAACGGCGGTGAATCGACTGGGGGCGGATGAATTGCTGACCACGCGTGAAGTGGTACGGGACTTTATGGATGTACTGCATACGCTCCACCAGAATCCCGAAGTGACATATACTCAATTACTTGGCGAGCGGGCTGTCAAACCTCAGGAAACGGATAAAGGGCCAGATGCTTCCGCAAATACGGATGATCTGGACGATTTCCTGGCGGAGTTTGAATTATGAGTGAGAATCCGTTCTATCGATTGGCACCATTCGTTCAGGAATTTATATATAAAAAAAGATGGGAATCGCTTCGGCCTGCTCAGATTGAGGCCTGCAATATCTGTTTTCATACTCCGCATCATATGCTGATTGCGGCAGGCACAGCCTCCGGCAAAACGGAGGCGGCTTTTTTTCCTGCATTGACCGAGCTGTATGAACGGCCTTCAAAATCGGTTGGCATTTTGTACATTGGACCGCTGAAAGCCCTGATTAACGACCAATTCGAACGTCTTAAGGATCTGTTATCCGAAGGAAATATTCCGGTTTGGCATTGGCACGGGGATGTGCCTCAGGCGGAGAAAACAAAACTGATGAAAAATCCGTCCGGTGTGCTCCAGATAACGCCAGAATCGCTGGAAGGTCTGCTCATGAATCGACCGAATGCAATCCCGGCGCTGTTTCATGACTTGCGATATGTCATCATCGATGAGGTGCATGCTTTCATGGGAGCGGATCGGGGCATTCAAGTACTCAGCGAACTTGCCAGAATCGAGCGTATGGCTGGCTGTGCACCGCGAAGAGTGGGCTTGTCCGCTACACTTAGTGACTATGATGCGGCTACATCTTGGCTTGCTGCCGGAACGCAGCAGGGGGTGGATGTAGTCTCTTCCCCGGGCGGTCGCAAGCTGCGACTGCGGGTGGAACATTTCTCTTTTCCAGATGCGCAGGACGAGGAGCAGGCGGAGCAGCTTCATAACGCACGCAAAGCCTACTACGACTTCATTTATGAGAGCACACATCGTAAAAAAGCGTTGATCTTCACCAACAGCCGTACCGATGCAGAAGTCACCATTCTTGAGATGCGGCGGGTCGCGGCTCGCAGGGAGGAACGTGATGTGTTCCATGTTCATCATGGAAGTATCTCCGCCATGCTGAGGGAAGAGACGGAAGCTGCCCTACGCACTGGATCAGGGCCCGCGGTTGCTGCGGCAACGGTCACGCTTGAACTGGGCATCGATCTGGGCGAACTGGAACGTGTGGTTCAGCTTGGTGCACCGTATAGTGCGTCCAGCTTTGTACAGCGTCTGGGACGTTCAGGAAGACGAGAGGACATGGCATCAGAGATGCTTTTTGTATGTCCGGAGGAAGAGGATGAGGAAGCGCAATTGCCAGCACGTATGCCGTGGACGTTGATGCGTGCGATTGCTGTTATCGAACTATATGTAAAAACCAAGTGGGTCGAGCCGCTTGAAGCCCGCAAAATGCCCATAGGTGTACTTTATCATCAGACGATGAGCATGTTGAAAAGTATGGGGGAGGCGGAGCCGAGAGATCTTGCAGAAGCCATCCTTTCGCTGGCTCCCTTTGCGTTGATAAGACCTGATCAATATCAGGTTTTCCTGAATTACCTCATTGAGACGGATCACCTGCAATGGACAGAAGATCGAACATTGATTATCGGTCTGACAGGTGAAAAAATCGTGAATAATTATCGCTTCTACGCGGTGTTTAAGGACGATGAGGAACATAAAGTGCTGAACGGCTCGGAAGAGATTGGTTCGATTACAACCGTACCCCCACCTGGCTATTGCTTCTCGCTCGCAGGTAAACTGTGGAAAGTGGAAGAGGTCGATCATAAGCACAAGGCTGTGTATGTGAAGTCTGCAAAAGGTAAAGTAGATACGCTATGGCTTGGAGCGGGAGGAGATATTCATACGTCGGTGGTACAGAAAATGCGTGAAGTGTTGTCCGACTCAGTGATCTATCCCTACCTGTCACCACAAGCCGTCAATCGACTTGAACGGGCACGCCGCTTAGCTCGTGAAAGTGGACTGTTGAAGCAGGTTGTCATTCCGGCAGGGGGAGATTCGATGTACGTTCTTCCTTGGGTGGGAAGTAAATCATTCCGTACATTGGAGCGCCTGATGAAGCATAATCTGTCCAAGAAACTTGCCTTGCGTTCGGTTGTGCCCATGGAGCCCTATTATTTTGTGGTGTCCGGCAAGATCGATGAACGAACATTGTTAGCCGAGATTATGAGTGAGTGTCGGACGGCCGAAGACGCATCTGCGTTACTGGCTGAAGATGAAGCGCCTTATCTGGGCAAGTATGATGAATTCGTCGCGCCGCCTTTGATCCGTGAGGCTTTTGCCGTGGATGGGCTGGATCTGGATGGATTGAAGGAAGGTTTACAGCAAACATTGGAGTGGGACTTCTCAAGCTCCAATCGGACATGATGTTTTTACGTAATCAGTGTGTGTGAAGAATGGTACAGCAATCGAAGCGACTCGGTGTAATAATGTAGTTTAACTTTTTATGCGGAATAGGGTTGACACCATCTCACCTCCCATGTAATATATGAAAAGTCGTCACACACGAATTACATCAAATTGCATATATCATTTCGTATAACCTCGCAGGCCGAAAGTGTACACAGGGCGAGGGTCTCTACGGGAAGCCTATACTTCCTAACTACGATGCCAAGGAATCAATGTATTCCTTGCTCGTAGTTAGGATTTTTTGCATTTAGATGGTGTCTGTGACCTTGGCATGAACCAACATGCGGGCGTATTTTTCTTATCATCAGGAGGTTTATTCACAAATGAAATATTATCTGTCCGTTCTCGCGGGAGCGATGAGTTATGGCATATTATCCACGATTGTGGTTCTGGCGTATGGCGAAGGATATAAACTTGGAGAGGTTGTCGGAACACAGCTGATCACGGGTTTTCTTCTTTCCTGGATGCTGGCGCTATACACAAGATTTAGAACCAAACGCAAGTCACAGGCAAATGGCAAAACATCAGGAGCCGTGGCACAGGTATTCAAACGGTTGACGTGGAAACAACGTCTGTTATTGATGGCTGCCGGAACACCAACGGTAATTACAGGTCTCGTGTATTATCAGTCTTTGCGTTATATCCCTGCTTCACTTGCTATTATCCTGTTGTTCCAGTTCACATGGATTAGCGTATTGATTCAGGCGATTAGCAAACGTCAACGTCCAGACAAAGTCACGTTCCTGACGTTGATCATTCTGTTTGGTGGAACCTTACTGGCAGCGGGTTTCCTGGAACAAGGATTGGGTGAGTTCAACGGTCTGGGTATTGCTCTTGGACTAATGGCAGCCGTAAGTTATTCCCTGTTTGTCTTGTTCAGCGGTAAAGCGGTTCCTTCAGCGCATCCAGCCTTCCGCAGTGCGTGGATGGTTACAGGCGGTTTGATCCTCCTGTGCATTTTGTTCCCGCCGACATTCCTCTTTAACGGATTGATCTGGAGCCAGTTGCTTGTATTTGGATTGCTGCTTGGATTCTTCGGGGCCTTCATTCCACCAGTATTGTTCGCTATCGGCGTTCCGCATATTGGTGGTGACATGGCCGGAATATTGGGTGCAGTGGAGCTTCCAATTGCAGTATTGTTATCCTCAATCGTGCTCCATGAGCATGTCAGCGGATTGCAATGGTTCGGAGTTATTATTGTGCTCATTGGTGTAGCCCTGCCAGAGTTGTATAAATTACGTATGAGACGAAGTCGGAATACACCGATCTATTCCTGAATTATACAAAAAGGGATATTGGGAAGCCTGAACGGGAATAACCGTAGTAAAGCCTGAGAAATCAGGCTTTTTTTATTGAAGGAATACGGCTCAACCACAATAGCCCAGAGGGGTCATTTTCATTGTCATGCGAATCAGGTATGCTTAAAGAATACATCCGTCTGTTGATTGAATATTGATGGGACATCGAATGAGGAGTGTTTATATGAAAAGCTGGTTTGGAAAAACATGGCCTTGGTTAACACTGGGTCTGACCGTTGTTGTACTGCTTGGATCATTTTTGGTTTATTTTATGGGCAAAGACTTATCCCCGGGATCTGGAAGTGCTGTAACTGCACAAGCCGAGACAGCGGAGGATTTGAAGGGATATGAAGTCATTGATGTGGACGTAAGTAACGATGGTTTTGGACCAGACGTTATCGAGGTGAAAGCTGGCGTACCGACCAAAATCAACTTTATTCTGACCCGGTCGGTGACACATGTCAAATCAGTCGGATCACAAAAGCTTGGCATGGATCTATACATGCAAAAGGGACCCAATTATTATACGGTCGACAAAGATCTGCCCAAGGGAGAATACGAGATCCATTGCGGCATGTACATGATATATGCAACGATTAAGGTCGTATAAGCAGAAGGAGCAAGGTTTCGGGTCACCGAGCTTTGCTCCTTTTTTTGGTGCGTGATATCATGGGAAAGTGGGTAAAATCGATCAGGAGGTGGCGAAAATGAAAGCGCTATTTATTGGAGGGACAGGCACCATCAGTACGGCCATTACGGAGATGCTTGCACAGCAAGGCTGTGAACTGTATTTAATTAATCGCGGCAATCATAACGATGACTTACCTAGTGAGGTCAACGTACTTCAAGCGGACATTAATGACGAGCCACGTGTAGCGGAACTGATAGCTGATCTGGAATTTGATGTTGTGGCAGATTTTATCGCTTTTGTACCGTCTCAATTGGAGCGAGATTACCGTTTGTTCAAGGATAAAACAAAGCAGTTTATTTTTATAAGTTCAGCATCGGCGTATCAGACACCCCTAGCTGATTACCGGATCACGGAAGGTACGCCATTATCAAATCCATATTGGGAGTATTCTCGCAACAAGATTGCCTGTGAAGACTATCTGATGAAACAATATCGCGAGCATGGATTCCCTGTGACCATCGTGCGTCCGAGCCATACGTATGGCGACAAATCGGTACCTCTCGGTGTTCATGGCGCTCAAGGCAGCTGGCAGGTTCTCAAGCGTATACGTGAAGGCAAACCCGTTATCATCCATGGAGATGGCACCTCACTGTGGACCATTACGCATAATACTGATTTTGCCAAAGGGTTTATCGGGCTTATGGGAAATATCCATGCCATTGGTGAATCGGTACATATCACCTCGGACGAATCTGTCACCTGGAATCAGATTCATGAGATTATAGCTGACGTGTTAGGTGTTAAACTTCATGCAGTACATGTACCCTCTGAGTTCTTGGCAGCATGCAGTGATCAGGATCTTCGCGGCGGATTGCTGGGTGACAAAGCCAATACCGTTGTGTTTGATAACAGCAAGCTGAAGCGTCTTGTTCCGGAATTTGTAGCAACGACAAGAGCTGATCAGGGCATTCGACGTACGATTGAGCACATTCTGGCACATCCTGAATTACAGACCGAAGATCCGGAATTTGATGTATGGTGTGACAAGGTCGTTGGCGCACTGGACGAAGCGTTATTAAAGATCAGAGATGAGAAATGAGAAGTAAGGCGTTCATGATCAAGTGTTTACATTCATGCGCTTAATCGTTATAATCAAGAAAAAATGACACTTGTTAGGGGAGGCACCCCAACTTAGGACATCGTTCCTTTGTTGGGGTGCTTCCCTTTTTTGTGTGCCAAAAAGGAGAGTAGACGTTGAAGAAATCAGGAAAACGTGTGAAGAAACAAGCGGAACAGCTAACCAAAGTGGTACTGGCATTTGCGTTATTATCACCTCAAGCCCTGTTGCTTGAATGGGGTACAGCCACGGTAATGGCTGAAACGGTTGAAACAATCGGGATTGTATCCGACACGTCCAGCATGAAGGCTGTACAGTCCTCCAAGGTGAAAGTAGAGATGAACAGTGATGGCAAATACAGAATTGTATTACTACCAAACACAAATGTATTTTACGGTGGCGATACAGGGAATGTATCTACGATTATCGACCATAATGGATCACCCGTGAACTTCAAAACATTGCCATTGAATTATTACCGAATTAACAATAATGTGATTGAAATGTCCCGGCAAAAGGACAATGTGGAATATATTTTGCGTGTATCTATCGTTAATGCTACCTCACAAGGTGGGTACATGAAGGTTGAACTGGAAGCTATCAATCGTAGTGGAACGGCACTGAATTTGGGTGGAACATTTTATTGGGATACGATGGTGAATGGCAATGATGCATCTCCGTTTGAAGTCATCGAGAATGGATGGCGCAATTACAGCGGCGGTGTTCAGGTCACGGCTTTTTATGCCAATACGTACAATGTTGTGAATGCAGATCGCATATATATGGGACAGTACAGCGGTCCGGACAATGCGCAGCTAACAGGGGGTTCTTCACCTTCAGCGTTCACTCCAGGCCAGACCGTTACGGCGAGTGATACAGCTGCACAATTTTGGTGGGACGCCAAGACAACAGCGAATCAGGCTTCACGTAAATTTTCAACCATTGTGGGGATTGGCCCCAAAAATGCTCCACCTTCATTTATCTTAACAGCACCCTCTTCAGGTCAAACCTATTACAAAGGCGAGCAACTTCAGATCTCTGGTACAACACGAGATACGGATGTAGGCGACCTGTTGACCGTGAAATGGTCCATTGATGGTGGGTCCGAGAATATTCTGACCCAGATGACCGCAACGGGTTCAAATCAGTCTTTCAACACCAATTACACTTTGCCTGATACCCTGCCAGATGGTACGCACACATTACAAGTATGGGTCATGGATGACAAAGGTGGGGTGTCCTCAGCAGGCACCGTTAACTTTACGGTAAGAAGTTTTGTTGTGCCCGGAACGCCGACATATACATTGGTTAATTCTAATAACATGACGGTGAATTGGGATAAGAAGGCGAATGATGCATCGGTTACGTACGAACTGAAAAATATGACGACAAATCAAATCGTGGATACAGGTGCGTCAAACAGTCGGCAGGTGACTGGGCTCACTCCGAATACCAGTTATTCTTTTGCCGTACGGGCCAAAAATTCAAGTGGTTCCTATACGGGTTACTCCAGTCCAGCTTCCAAGTATACACTGGCCAATCCACCCGCTGCTGCGGCAGTGACACAATCAGGCAACTCCGTTACAGCGAGTTGGAATAATAATGGAAATCCTGCAGGTACGCATTATAAAACGGAAATACGCAGTCCAGGCGGGCAAGTCCTTGCAACGGGAACAACAACTTCCACACGTACAGCGTTTGCCCTGACCGGACTCGCGGACGGAAAATATGAAGTGTTTGTGGCGGCACTGAATGGAGAAGGGATACAGACCCCATTTATATCCGCCGGAGAGATGATGAAAGATACGACGGGTCCAACTGCTCCGTCTGTTATAGTCACTCCATCCTCATGGACCAAGGAAGATGTTCTCGTTACGGTTGAAGAGGGAAAAGATGCCTTGAGCGGAACTCAAAAGACTGAAGTTAAAGTCGGTCTGACAGGAGAATGGCGTGAATACAGTACTCCGTTTACCGTAAGCAGTGAAGGCAACACAACTGTTATGGCACGCAGTATTGATGCGTTTGGTAATACAGGGCAGGAAACAGTTGTGACAGCCAGGGTAGATCGGACGGCACCAACGCCACCTGTTATCTCGTTGAATCCGCCCGAATGGACAAAAGCGGCGGTAATCGTGACATTAACGGAAGGTACCGACGAAGCAAGTGGCATTGGTCTGACACAGTATAAGCTGGGAAGCGAGGGAGAATGGATAGACTACAAGACCCCTCTTACACTCAGTGAAGAAGGAATAACCAAGATTTATGCACGAAGTGTTGATCGGGCCGCCAATGTCAGTGCTTCCACTTCGGCAACAGCCAGAATCGATAAGACTGGGCCTGAGCAACCAACGATTACGTTAAGTGAAGAGGATTGGACGAATCAGGATGTAACTTTTGCAATAAACAGTGGTGAAGATGCAGGCAGTGGGCTTGCCAAGAGCCAATATCGACTTAACAAAGAAGGTCCCTGGATCGATTACACGGGCGAAGTGACGGTTACCGATGAGGGAGAAACGATCGTATATGTACGCTCACTTGACCGTGTAGGTAATATAAGCACGTCCGCTCAGGCTACAGTTCGAATCGACACGACAGCTCCAACCGAGCCGGTGATTAGTTTAAGTCCTTCTGGATGGAGTAAAGAACATGTGCAATTCACTATCGCTGGAAGTGTTGATGAACAAGCGATTTCCTATGAATACAGCATGAATGATGCCTCGTATATGACAGGAAATAGCGGTACAGTTAGTACAAACGGCGCAACCACCATTCGAGCCCGAGCAAGAGATACCGTTGGTAATGTGAGCAAGGAAGTGAGTCGAATCGCCTATGTGGATCAGATGGCTCCAACGATTACATTTGCACCAAATGGACATGGCTGGACGGACATGGACATATCCACTACCATTCAGTATGCCGACGCCCAATCAGGCATTCAAGAACTGGAACGATTCTATCAAGTTACGAACAGTGCAGAATCACCGGAGCATTGGCTTGAAGCTCACTCTGACGAGCATAAAATATCCATCGAATCGGAAGGCATATGGTACATCCATGCGAAAACCATGGACAGAGCAGGTAATACATATGAGACAACATCATCACCTTACCATATTCAAAGCAAGCCCGAGCAACCGAGTCATGTGAGAATGACACAGATCGCTGAGACATCAGCTGAACTTACAGTGGATTTGCCAACAGGGGAAAGGTATACCAATGGATATCAGTATGAGATAACGAATAAAACAACAGGACAGTCATGGACACTGGATTATCCTAACCACAGTATAATCGATAACTCCCTAAGCGGTGGTCAGGTCTATGAATATGAAGTTAGAGTGAGAAACCATACCGGAGTAAGTGATGCAGTAAGTGTTCAAGTATTAACTATCCCGGCAGCTCCCGGAACGTTGCGCGTTCGAAAAGTAGATTCGCAACCCAATTTGGCCGAAATTCAATTTGATTCAGTACGAGGAGCAGATGCTTACCGCATCATCGCGACTACTTCGGACGGTGCCACCGTATTTGATCAGAAGCTATCTGATCCTGGCAGCCTTCCCTATGTCAGCAACCTCGTTCCAGGAACCATTCATAACATTTCGGTAACGGCAATGAATGAAAGTGGCGCAGGTGGTAGCAGTAGGACCGGATTTCTCACACTGCCGGCAATGCCCGGTGAGTTTATGGCCGTTCAGATTCGGGAGCATGATATTTCATTAACGTGGGATACGGTGACTTCTGCAACGTATTATGGTCTTTCGCGTGATGGAACAGCTATATATGAAGGAGAGCAGACGGAGTATCTGGATTCAGGTCTGGATAGTGGCACGGAGTACAGCTATGCGTTAATTGCCGGAAACGAGACAGGACCAGGGCCCTTGGCAGGATTACCTTTGCTCAAGACGTTACCTGGGCAGGTGACCAGCTTACAAGTATCGGATGCTTCCACAACGAGCCTTCGTCTGAATTGGGATGCAGTACGAGGAGCCGATCGTTATGAGTTATGGTTGAATGGAGAGAAGTCCGGAACGGTTCCTGTCGGAACCCAAGAATGGGTCTTTGCGGGCCTGGATTCGGGAACATCATATCAACTGGCTGTTCAAGCGGTGAACGGAAGTGGACAAGGGATGCGCAGTTCGATATCAGGAACAACGCTACCGGAGAGCCCATCGGGACTTCACGTTGTTCAAGTAACTGAACAGGGAGCGATCTTGAGCTGGGAGCCTGTCGTTGGGGCAACGAAATATCGGGTGGTCATCGATGGACAGAGCCATGAGATATCAGATACACAACTCGCAGTTCAGCATCTGTCAAGCAGTCGTGAGTTTACCTATGAAGTCCAGGCGGGCAATGCTGCCGGGTACGGTGCATCCACCAGTAGTACAATTCTTACGCTACCTAGCAGGCCGGAAGGACTGAATGTCACATGGACAGGTGAGACAAGTATGGGACTTGCATGGCAAGCTGTAGATACGGCGAATCTCTATATTGTGAAAATCAATGGAACAGAAGTAGGCAGAACATCAGAACTGACCTACACGGCTGAGGGATTGTTGCCAGGTACAGAGTACGTTTTGGAAGTTCAGGCTGCGAATGCTTCCGGTTCCGGTGAGAGAGCGCAGCTCATCCGATTGTCCAAACCGGTATCGCCTGCCGAAGTACTTGTTGATCCAGGAGTACATCGGGCAAAAGTTTCCTGGTCTGAGGTGGAAGGTGCCGCTGAATATGTGATTGAGCAGAATGGCAAGGAGATCTATAGGGGCATCGAGAATGAAGCAACGATTACCGGTCTACAGGATGGGACGTGGCATCATTATCAACTATGGGCGGTCAACAGACAGGAGACTCGTTCTGAAGCGAAGGATGTATCCTTGCTGACTTTGCCTCAGAAACCCGTTCAGGTTGCAGTATATGATGTGGCAAAAAACAGCCTTGGTCTGGATTTCAGCAACACAGGTGTCCAAGGTGCAGATCATTACGTCATTGAACGGGATGGAAGAGAGATCGCTCAGATGGATTCAAGTGAAACCCAATTCGTAGACAAGGAACTGACGCCAGGAACGAAATATACTTATGCGATTCGGGCAGTCAATGCGAGTGGAACGAGTGCGCCGCTTACTTTCAGTGTAATGACTCAAACGTTGCCATTGGTTGCAGAAAGTATCACAGTGAAAGCCGGAACACATGCGGTGGATCTGGCTTGGGATGTTGTTCAGGGAGCGGCTGTTTATGAAATTCGTAATCAGGTAACGGGAGATGTACAGAGCGTGTCTGAACCGTCTGTACATCTCAATAGTATGCTGGATGGCACAGCGTATGAATTCGAACTTGTTGCGATTAATGAAGATGGTTATCGGTCAGAGTCTATCCAGATTCAGGTTTTAACGAAGCCCATCTCACCTCAGACGGCAGGCATAACACACATCACAGATCAGACTGCGGTACTGGACCTGACTGGAAGCTCCACACGGGGAGCAGAGCAATTCGTCATTATGCGGGATGGCGTTGAAGTCGCTAAGGTTCCAGCAGATCAAGCTTCATTTGAAGATCATGGACTGACACCAGGAGAGCATTACACGTATACCATCAAAACATCAAATGCAACGGGAGAGAGTGATTCCGGTTTCGAAGTTCACTTGCGCACGTTGCCTGCGACCATTAACGAACCTTTACATGCAAGCATGATTGGGGAAAAGGAGGGATTGATCTCTTGGCCAAAGGTGCAAGGTGCGGAGGGATATACCATACGTATCGGAGATCAGATGTTCACCACGATTGAAGAAGGGGATATCACAGAGGTGAGATTAACTCATCTGGAGAGTGCAACCCGATATGATCAGGTACAGATTATTCCTTATAATACGGCTGGTTCAGGAAACCCAATGACCGTGACTCCATTTTACACCTTGCCTCATGTTGATTCACTGGAAATGAAGATATACCCCGAGACTGATCACGCCAAACTGGAATGGGACTTTCCTTATGGGAACGAAACATTCGTTGTATTGCTAAATGGTACTGAAGTATATAGAGGCAAAACAAAAGAGTTTATTGTTGAGCAACTAGATGCAGGCAAGCAGTACCCGATTCAAATCTACACAGAGAATGATCAGGGAGATGCATCGGAGAAGCTGGCGTATTCTGTCCTGACCAAGCCAGCAGCTCCTGTCAAAGTGGAGTATCATTCGGCGAAGGACCACATTCGTCTTCTATTGGAACAGAGCCGGGTCGAAGGTGCCGAGTTGTTCATCATTGAGCGTGACGGTGTGGAGGTTGCTCGTGTTCCTGCAGACGAACTGTTCTATGACGACAAGGGACTTGAACCGGGTGTGAACTATATCTATACAGTCAAGACCATGAATGTCTCGGGCAGTAGTGATGGTGGTTATTACCTTCATGCCATGACTTTGCCCGGTAGTGCTGCTTCACCTCCTGTAGTAGAGGGCCGTTCGATGTATGGTGTAGACATTGTATGGGAACTGATTCCTGGTGCTGCGGGTTATCGATTTTATCGAAATGAAGAGCTTGTGGGAACGACAGCAGAGACATCCATACATGTGACTGATTTAAACAGTGCAGAGCGTTATACTGACTTTGCAATCATTCCATTTAATGAGGCAGGGGAGGGTGAAGTGCTCCAGGTTCCGGAATTCGAGACGCTGCCATCCGAGGATCTGACAGTTGCAGCCGTAGCGCAAGGCACAAGTACGATTAAGCTAACTTGGGAACTGGATTCCATGAATGAGGTGATAGTGATCACCCATAAAGATCGTGAGATCTACCGTGGCACCGAGCGTAGTCATGTATGGTCAGGGCTGAATGCCGAGCAGCATTATGAGGTGGAAGTATGGACGGAGAATTCAACAGGTGAGAAAAGTGAAAGCAAACGGGCCGCAGCCATGACTTTTCCGTATCCACCATCCGCTTGGAGCGGTAGTGGTACAGCTTCAAATCCAGCAGGTACTTCGGTAAAAGCCGATGAGGTGAGTTCACAACCTGAACCTTCTGATGAGCAACCTGAGTTACCTGCGAAAAAAAATATCAAATTTATTGATATCAGCCAAACATTCAATAAAGACCAGATCACCTGGCTGGCGGAACAAAATATCATTCAAGGTGTAAGTGAAACTCGCTTCGAACCACGCCGTCCGATCACGCGTGCAGAGTTCACCGCATTGATCGTGCGTTTGATGGGTGTGGACACAATGGTTAATGAACACCATGGATTTCAGGATGTAAACGATGATGATTGGTTCGCTCCTGAGATTAAGGCAGCCGTTCATCATGAGATGGTTCAAGGGATGGGGAACGGCAAATTCGCTCCGTATGCACTGGTAACACGTGAACAGGCATCTAAGATTATAGCAAATGTTGTTCGTAAAATCAGACCGGAACCGCTTACTTCCCCAAGAGCGTTTACCGACCAGACTGATGTATCATATTGGGCCCAAGAAGAAGTGCAGGAACTTGCGGGTTTGTACATGATTACCGGATATGAAGATGGCAGCTTCCGTCCCATGCAGCATTTGAGCAGATCCGAAGCTGCAGCGCTGATCTTCCGCTTAAATAAGCTGATTCAAGTCATGGATGAGAACCGTACAGATCAAGTGAAGAAAGCGTCAGCGTTTGATCGTCATATCTAAATTGAATTGATTCTTACATGTGATACTGCAAGCATCGCTAGTAACGACATTACCGCTTGATTGGTTTTTAATGCTATAATGGTTGCCAATATGATAAAAAAAGGGTAATGAACAATGGTGATGAATAATGAATAATAAATTTATCCGGATATATGAAGATATTGCAGATCGTATTCGGACCGGAGAGATTGAGGCAGGGACGCTGCTTCAATCGGAACTGGATCTATCGGAAAGTTATCAAACGTCTCGAGAGACTATTCGCAAAGCATTGAAAATGTTGTACGAAGAAGGTTACATTCAGAAGATTCAAGGCAAGGGCTCGATTGTACTGGACATACGCAAGATCGATTTTCCCATCTCAGGTCTAGTTAGCTTCAAGGAATTAGCCAAAAAAATGGGACATCGCGCTCAAACGTATGTGAAGGTTTTCGAGGAGCAACAAGTGGATCAGGCGTTGCATAAGAATATTAACTTTGGTCTGAATGAACAGGTCTGGGCGATCAGACGTGTGCGCAAAGTGGATGGAGAGCATGTCATACTGGACAAAGATTACATTAGCCAGCGGCTTGTTCCTGGGCTCAGTAAAGAGATCTGTAATGATTCCATCTATGAGTACATTGAGCAAGAGCTGGGGCTTTCCATTTCGTTTGCCAAAAAAGAGATTTTGGTGGAAGAACCCACCGCTGAGGACAGGGAACTGCTTGACCTTGAAGGGTTCCATAATGTGGTTGTGGTGAGGAGCCAAGTGTACCTGGAGGATGCCAGTCAATTTCAGTATACGGAATCGAGGCATCGACCGGACAAGTTCAGATTTGTGGATTTTGCGCGTCGCAGATAAGTTAATCAAGAACGATCAGAGAGTACCTTTCACTGCATTATTCAGTGGATAGGTACTCTCTTTGGTTATGTGGGAATCCGAAGATCGTCCATCAAGAACCGCTTAATGTCAATGTTCTTCCTGCATGTCGGAGCGTATGATCACAATATATACGAGGCCGAGGAGTGAGCGAATTGAATCACGTGACAGCGACATCAAATGTTCGCATATGGGAAGAAACCAGAGATATTCCAACCTATCGTACAGGTAAACCGGACAAAAATCCGATGTTTCTTGAAAAGAGAATCTACCAAGGGAGTTCGGGGAAGGTGTACCCGCATCCCGTGATCGACAGCATTGAAGATGATGCCAAAATGAAATCTTATCGATTAGTTATTCTCGAAAATGAATATGTACGTATTGAGATGATGCCCGAACTGGGTGGACGGATCTATCGTGCGCTGGATCTGACCAATAACTACGATTTTGTATATTATAACCGGGTGATTAAACCTGCACTTGTGGGTCTGGCAGGGCCATGGATTTCCGGAGGAATTGAATTCAACTGGCCACAGCATCATCGGCCCAACACGTTTGGTCCAGTCGACTATACATTTAGCAGTAATGAAGATGGAAGCGCTACCGTGTGGGTGGGTGAGATTGATCGCATGTATGGTACCAAAATGACCGCTGGCTTCACATTACATCCCGGGAAAGCCTATCTTGAAATCCATGCCGAGGTATACAATCGCACCAGCGCACCTCAAACTTTTCTATGGTGGGCCAACCCGGCTGTAGCTGTCAACGATCATACGCAATCTGTGTTTCCACCTGATGTAACAGCTGTGCTGGACCACGGAAAACGTGACGTATCCCGCTTTCCCATCGCAACCGGAACCTATTACAAGATGGACTATTCCGAAGGTGTGGATATCTCGCGATATAAAAACATACCGGTTCCAACATCCTATATGGCGTATAAGTCGGATTATAATTTTGTAGGGGGTTATGATCACGGGGTTCAGGCAGGTTTGTTGCATGTGGCTAATCATCATTTTTCTCCGGGCAAGAAGCAATGGACCTGGGGGAATGGGGAATTCGGGCAAGCCTGGGATCGACAGTTAACGGACGAGGATGGACCATATATTGAATTAATGACAGGGATCTATACCGATAATCAGCCTGATTTTACATGGTTACAGCCTTATGAAGCGAAATCATTTTCACAGTATTTTATGCCGTATAAAGGAATTGGTATGGTCAAAAATGCATCGATTGATGCAGCGGCTAATCTGGAAAAGGATGAAACGACCGGAATGGTAACCGTGATGGTATATGCGACGTCGGTTTTTGAACAAGTGACCGTTGAAGTGATAGGTCCAACCACGGTATATCTCCATGAGAGATGTAATATCTCACCTACGGAACTATATAAATATTCGTTCCCGTGGAGCGGACAAGATGAATGGCATCAGTTGAAGTTAAGTGTTCGAAGTGCGGAAGGAAGAGTACTCGTGGCCTATCAGCCTGAACGTTCTGAGATTCAGGAAGTTCCAGATCCGGCCACACCACTCCCGTTACCATCCGAGATTCGTACGAATGAACAACTATATCTGGCTGGTCTTCATTTGGAGCAATATCGGCATGCCACGTATGAACCGGAACCTTATTATCTGGAAGGGTTGAAGCGTGATGCAACGGATATTCGTCTAAACATTGCGTATGGCACATTGCTGCTGCGCAGAGGGTTGTTTCAAGATGCAGAGAAGCATTTCAGACAGGCCGTTCAATCGCTGACGTGGAAAAATACGAATCCATATGATAGTGAAGCATTTTACCAACTCGGTCTGAGTTTGAAACTACAGGGGAAACAGGAAGAAGCCTACGCAGCACTGTATAAAGCCGTATGGTCTGCACAGTATCAGGATACGGGTTATTATATGCTTGCTCAGATCGATACAGCGTTACATCGGGAGCTGGAAGCGCTGGATCACATCGAACGTTCGCTGATTCGTAACAGTAGAAACTACAAGGCTCGGCATCTGAAGGTGTGTCTGCTGCGCAGGTTGGGTCAAGTTAAACGGGCCCTCCAATATGCGTATGAAACGTTGGAACTGGACCCGGTTGAATTTGGAGCTGCACATGAATTAGTCCTGATCTACAGCGGAGCAACTGCACCTTCAGAGAGAGAACAAGCGGAGCAAGCACGTGAACATTTCCATCGTCTGATGCGAGAAGACGTTTATAATTATCTGAATGTAGCCGCAGATTACGCGGATAGTGGGTTGTGGGAAGAAGCACTGACGGTACTCTCGTATGTTGAATCCGAAAATTCACAGCCGTATCCTTTGGTTGGTTATGCTAAGGCTTACTTGTATCGTCAGTTGGGGGATGTGGAGCAGGCCCGGGAATGTCAAAGACAAGGGAAAGCTGCTCCAACGGATTATTGTTTTCCTAATACGTTATTTGAATTCATGGTGCTTCAGGATGCATTGGCAGTGGATTCGAATGATGCGCGTGCTCAATATTACCTGGGAAATTGGTTATATGATCATAAACGATACAAGGAAGCAATCACCCATTGGGAAACTTCACGAGAGGTGGATGCTGCATATTCGACTGTACATCGGAATCTGGGACTGGCTTATTATAACAAGCTGAATCGCCACGATCTTGCACTGGCATCATTAGAGGAAGCTTTCCGGTTGGATACACAGGATGCCCGAATCTTCTACGAGTTGGATCAATTGCAAAAGAAGATAGGGTATTCCTGCGAGCATCGAATCAAATTGCTGGAACAACATATGGAGTTGATTCACCACCGTGATGATCTGTATATCGAGTGGGTGACTTTACTGAATATGCAAGGTAGCCATCAAGAAGCATGGAATGCCCTTCAGACCCGGCGGTTTCATCCATGGGAAGGTGGAGAAGGCAAGGTAACTGGACAATATGTTACGGCACTGACGGAACTGGCGAAGCAAAAACTGGAGAAACAACAACCTGAACTAGCATTGGAGCTGTTGCAGAAGGCATTAGTTTACCCGGAGAACTTAGGTGAAGGTAAGCTGGAGGGTGCCGGAGACAATCACGTTTACTTTTATCTTGGCTGTGCCTACCAGCAACTGAAGAAGAATCAGGCGGCAGAGGAGAATTTCCACAGAGCATCTATCGGTTTGAATGAACCGGCAAGCGCGATGTTTTATAATGACCAACCGCCGGAATCCATCTATTATCAGGGGCTGGCTTGGCAGAAACTTGGCAATGTGAAGGAAGCAAACCGACGATTTAACAAACTCATTGACTATGCGGAAAGACATATGCATGATCACATCCGAATGGATTATTTTGCGGTATCTCTGCCCGATTTTCTAGTATTCGACGACGACTTAGATCAGCGAAATGAAGAACATTGCCGGTATATGCGGGCACTAGGTCTTCTGGGACTGGGTCGGACGAGTGAAGCCAAACTTGAGTTGGAGCGGGTACTGGAGAAAAACCCGAATCATCAAGGGGCAATCCTCCATCGATAATTGATAATCGTTTCAACACATCCCATTTATATCGAAGGAGTTATATAATCCATGAATGATAGTATAGCAGGTAGCCATATTCGCTTTATATTGGATGCGGAAGATAAGGACATTCGTGCGGGTCGTATGACTGGCAGTGGCGGCAAAAGCCCACGAGGGGAATCGTATGATTTTACCAACTATTATATGACTCGTAATGCTAAACCCCATATTCCCCTGGTAGGTGAGTTTCATTTCTCCAGATTCGCTTACTTGCAGTGGGAAGAAGAATTACTGAAGATGAAGGCAGGCGGGGTGAACATCGTTGCTTCCTATGTCTTCTGGAATTTTCACGAGGAGCAGGAAGGGGGATTTAATTGGTCAGGAAACCTGAATTTGCGGCACTTTGTGGATCTGTGTGGCAAGCATGAGCTGCCGCTGATCGTGCGAATTGGTCCATTCTGTCATGGAGAAGTGCGTAATGGTGGAATGCCGGATTGGCTATTCAGTTATCCATTCGAAGTCAGGTCGAACGATGAAGGATATCTGTATTACGCCAAGCGATTATACCGGGAGATTGCCCGTCAGCTCAACGGCTGTTTTTATCAGGAGGGTGGCCCTGTTATCGGGGTACAGTTGGAAAATGAGTACATGCACGCTGGCGCACCCATGGATGCATGGGGGTATACCCGCGAAAAATACATTACCTCCGGCCGGGATGGACGAGAACATCTGAAGATGCTTCGCCATATTGCCGAAGAAGTCGGTATGAAGCCGATGTTCTATACTGCCACGGCCTGGGGTAATGCTGCGGTGCCTGATGAAGGAACATTACCGATGCTGGCGGGGTATGCGTACACACCATGGATTCCCAATCAGCCTCCAAGCCGGGAGTATTTGTTCCGGGATCTGCATATGAATCCTGTGGAAGAAGTGGATTATGACAGTCTGGAGTATCCTGCTGCGTATTGCGAGCTTGCTGGGGGCATGCAGGTCAGTTATCACGCTCGGCCGGTTGTTGATGCGGACAGTGTCGAGGCGATGACCATTGTGAAACTTGCGAACGGCAGCAATCTGGTTGGGTATTATATGTATCACGGGGGGACCAATCCGATAGGCAAAAATTCATATATGAACGAGCAGGCATTGCCGAAAATGACGTATGATTACCAATCGCCACTCGGGGAATTTGGACGTGTTGGTGAATCGTATGACCGCATTCGAAGCTTGTCCATGTTCCTGGAAGCATACGGTGAGTTGCTTGCGCCAATGGGCTGTGTTATACCTGATGGTCAACAATCTATAACCCCGGAGAACACGTTGGAGCTGCGTTGGTCTGTTCGGCAACAAGATGGCTCTGGATTTCTGTTCATAAATAATTATCAGGATCATGTGGCGTTGCCTGATCGAGATATACAATTGGAACTGCATACCAGCAAAGGGACTGCTTTTTATCCAAGAGAAGGAACGATGCAGCTGAAATCCGGCATGGCAGCCATTCTGCCTTTCCATATGAATCTGAATGGAATGAAGATCATTAGTGCTACCGTTCAGCCACTGACCCGATTTATGGTAAATCAGGAGCTCACGGTTGTGTTTTATGCCCATGAAGGTATGGCGCCTGAGTATGTTATTGATGCAACATCTGTTACAAATGTGGATATGCCCGAAGGTACAGTATCTGAGCAAGGAAATGAGGTTGTGATACACCCGATTGCCGGCAAGGACCATCATCTGAGAGTCACAACATCCGACGGTATGGTCATACGTATCATTACATTGACCCGTGAAGAGGCATTACATGCCTACCGTTTCCGTTTGGGCGGAGAAGAAAGGCTTGTAATTAGCAGCAGTCATCTGTATGTACAGAATGAGATGCTCATATGTACATCCGTGGAGCAACCAGAGATGGAAGTATCCTTTTATCCGGCTCCAGAGCATGTTTCAGCTTCTAAATATGCTGTGTCATCCCAGTCGAAGCAGGGAATATTCGGTACGTACACATTCCAAGTTTCGCCTTACGAGCCTGCTGTAGAGGTTGATTATCCCAAAGAGTATGCAGCAACACTGAGATTGGACACAGCGTGGCCGGAACAAGTAGATGACGTGTGGATCGAGATTGATTATGAAGGAGACGTCGCTGCAGCACATATTCATCATCAGATGTTAACAGATCATATTCACTATGGGCACAGCTGGATGCTTGGTTTGAAGCAATCCCGTCATTTGCTGGCTGATCACGCGCTTCGTCTGTCTATAACTCCAATTCGAAAAGGGACGACTGAGAGTTATGTTAATCAGGCTTATGTGGAGCGGTTTGAGGGCGTGGAGATCGGGAAGTTTAATGAGATTTGGGTGAGACCACAGTATCGGGTGGGGGTGGTATTGGCGGGAGTTAGGGAAGACACATAGTCTAAATCAGGGATTAAACAACAGATAAACAAGACTTAAACAAGAGTTAACTGACGTTAATAATACAGAGGGTTCTTTCTCCGAACGATTGTGAGGGGAGAGAGCCTTTTTTGCTGTGTTATGTAAAAACAAATGATTCCTAATCATGGTAAAAAGATCTTGACTAGTAAGCGTTTTCAATTTATTATAACTTCATAACCTTAACGATAAAGTTTATTTAGACTAAATAACGTAACTATAATAAAGTTATTAGTCGTTTATTTACTAACAAAAAAACTTCTATTACCAACGATTTTAGTTAACTTATTGCCTAGAGCAGGGTTAATTGAAATAAAAAAACAAATACAGGAGGTTCCAAACGAATGGTTAATCTGAAAAAGTGTACAATCTTCACGGTTATTGCTGCTCTTATGTTCATGGTATTAGGGAGTGCAGCACCCAAAGCATCTGCTGCCACAGGATTTTATGTAAGCGGTAACAAATTGTATGATTCCACAGGTAAAGCTTTTGTCATGAGAGGTGTTAATCACGGACATTCCTGGTTCAAGAATGATTTGAATACCGCTATCCCTGCAATCGCCAAAACAGGTGCCAATACGGTACGCATTGTTCTTTCGAATGGTAGCTTGTACACCAAAGATGATCTGAACGCTGTTAAAAATATTATTAATGTGGTTAACCAAAATAAAATGATAGCTGTACTTGAAGTACATGACGCCACAGGGAAAGATGATTATAATTCGTTGGATGCGGCAGTGAACTACTGGATTAGCATTAAGGAAGCTTTGATTGGCAAAGAAGATCGGGTCATCGTCAACATCGCCAACGAATGGTATGGAACGTGGAATGGAAGTGCGTGGGCTGATGGTTACAAAAAAGCCATTCCGAAACTCCGGAATGCGGGAATTAAAAATACGCTAATTGTGGATGCAGCCGGATGGGGACAGTTCCCTCAATCCATCGTGGATTATGGACAAAGTGTATTTGCAGCCGATTCACAGAAAAATACCGTCTTCTCCATTCATATGTATGAGTATGCTGGCAAAGATGCTGCAACGGTCAAAGCCAATATGGAGAATGTGCTGAACAAAGGATTGGCTCTGATCATTGGTGAATTCGGGGGATATCACACAAACGGTGATGTGGACGAGTATGCCATCATGAGATATGGTCAGGAAAAAGGGGTAGGCTGGCTTGCCTGGTCTTGGTACGGAAACAGTTCAGGTCTGAACTATCTGGACATGGCCACAGGTCCGAACGGAAGCTTAACGAGCTTTGGCAACACCGTAGTTAATGATACCTATGGTATTAAAAACACTTCCCAAAAAGCGGGGATTTTCTAATCCGCCGATGATACAGGAACACTCTGACGTTCACGTCAGGGTGTTTTTTTAATAATATACCTCAATCTATAATTACTTTTGAATATTTCCGTTTGGTTTTAAAATATTTTGTTTTCAAAATAAAACAAAGATGTTAAACTCGGATTAGGAATAAAACAAACATTATCGGAGGGAAACAAATGGTACAGAGTTTATGGAATGCATCGCAGGCATCTGAGAAAACAACAGGACTTGAGCAGTTGGTTTACCGATCTAATCTCATTGGTTCTGATCGCAGTGTATGTAACATCTACGGTGGTAATACGTCTACCAAAACGACAGTGAAGGATTTTCGTGGTCGTGATGTAGAAGTAATGTATGTGAAGGGAAGCGGCTCTGATCTGGGTTCCATGGAAGCGAAACATTTTACCGGACTTGGGCTCGAAGACATAAGGCCATTAATTGAACGTGAATCCATGTCGGATGAAGAGATGGTTGAATATCTGGGACATTGCATGATTGATGCCAAGCACCCGCGCGCCTCCATCGAGACTCTTCTGCATGCGTTCCTTCCATATAAACATGTGGATCATACGCACCCGGATGCGATTATCAGCCTGTGTTGTGCGCATAACGGCAAGGAATTGGCGAAAGAGATCTACGGTGATCGTTTTGTATGGGTGCCTTACGTACGCCCTGGGTTTACGTTATCTAAAATGATTGCTGAAAGCGTATTCTCGAATCCCAATGCCGAACTCGTACTGATGGAAAAACACGGACTTGTGACGTGGGGAGAAACATCCGAGGAATGTTACGCTCAAACGATCAAGATTATCAATGAAGCAGAAGCTTTCATCGAAGCACGGGTGAACGAAGAAAGTTTGTTTGGTGGTGTGAAACACCCGGCACTCGCCGCTGATGTTCGTCGTCAGATCGTATCACGTGTGATGCCAACGATTCGTGGAGCGGTATCGGATAGCAAAAAAATGATTTTGTCCTTTGATGATCAAGAGGACGTACTTGCTTTTGTGGGCGGAGCAGATTCCCCGGAATTGTCTCAGGTGGGTGCAGCTTGCCCGGATCATCTGGTACATACCAAAGTGGTACCTCTGTTCATCGATTGGACACCGGATGCAGAAGATATTGAAGGTTTAAAAGCCAAGCTGGTAGAAGGTGTGGCTGCCTACAAAGAGCAATATCAACAGTATTTTGAGAGCAACAAAAACGAAGGTGATGTCATGTTCGAAGCGGCACCTCGCGTTATCCTGATTCCTGGTGTGGGCATGATCAACACAGGCAAGAGCTGGGCGCTTTCCCAAGTAAGCGGAGCGTTGTATCACAGAGCCATTGCTGTTATGCGTGGAGCTACTAGCTTGGGTCAATTCGTATCGCTCAGTGCAAACGAGTCTTACAATGTGGAGTACTGGCCGCTGGAACTGTATAAATTGTCTCTGGCCCCGGCAGAAACTGAATTCTCCCGTAAAGTGGCGTTTATTACAGGCGGCGCAGGTGGTATCGGAAGTGAAACAGCGCGTAGATTGGTATCAGAAGGCGCGCATGTGGTGCTCGCTGATCTCAATCTGGAAGGCGCACAGAAGGTAGCACAGGAAATTAATGATCAGTACGGTGCGAATCGTGCTTATGCGCTGAAAATGGACGTGACCGATGAGGAAGCTGTTCAATCTGCTTATGCTGATGTTGCGGTGCAATATGGCGGAGTGGATATCATCGTGAACAATGCAGGATTGGCCACATCCAGCCCATTTGACGAAACTTCCCTGAAAGAATGGAACCTGAACATGAATGTACTGGGCACAGGGTATTTCCTCGTGGCTCGTGAAGCCTTCAAGCTGATGAAACAACAGGGCATTGGGGGAAGCATGGTATTTATCGGTTCCAAGAACTCGGTGTATGCAGGTAAAAGTGCTTCTGCTTACAGTTCAGCGAAAGCGCTGGAAGCGCATCTGGCACGCTGTATCGCAGCAGAAGGTGGAGAGTATGGCATTCGTGTCAACACGATTCTTCCGGATGCCATTCTACAGGGTTCAGCAATCTGGAACGGTTCCTGGAGAAACGAACGTGCAGCGGCATACGGAATTGAACCGGATCAATTGGAAGAGTATTATCGCAAACGGACGACATTGCTCGTGAATATCTATCCAAGAGATATTGCAGAAGGAATTGCATTCTTTGCTTCTTCGAAATCCGAAAAAACAACCGGTTGCATGATGACCATTGATGGCGGTGTACCGGCAGCATTTACACGTTAAAATAGGAGGGTTCTTGCGGATGGATAACCAAGTCAAGCAAGCGTATGAAGCAGCCAAGGCATTGTATGCCCAGCACGGAATTGATACGGACGTGGTACTGAACAAACTCGCGGAGATCAAAGTATCCGTACACTGCTGGCAAGGCGACGATGTCAAAGGCTTTCTGAATAAAGATGGGGAGTTAACAGGTGGCATTTCCGTTACAGGTCAATATCCGGGGGCTGCGACCACACCTGCAGAGCTTCGTAATGATCTGGAGCAAGCTTTTGCTCTGATTCCCGGCAAACATAAGGTCAATCTGCACGCGATTTACACGGATACAGACGAGCAGGTTGAACTGGATCGGATTGAGCCAAAGCATTATGACAACTGGGTGAAATGGGCCAAAGAACAAGGACTTGGTCTGGACTTCAACCCAACATGTTTTTCCCATGAAAAATCAAGTGACGGGTTCACGCTCAGTCATCCAGACCCTGAGATTCGCAAGTTCTGGATTGATCACTGCAAGGCGTCCCGCCGGATTGGTGCTTACTTCGGGGAACAGCTTGGTCAGACTTGTGTAACCAATGTATGGGTACCGGACGGATTCAAGGATAATCCGGTTGACCGGTTGACACCACGCAAACGTCTCAAAGAATCTCTGGATGAAGTATTCGGCGAACCACTTAACCCGGAGCACAACCTGGACGCGGTAGAGAGTAAGCTGTTTGGTCTGGGTTCGGAAGCATATGTGGTTGGTTCTCATGAATTCTATATGGGTTACGGATTGCAAAATGATACGTTGATCTGTCTTGATGCAGGTCATTTCCATCCAACTGAGGTTATTTCCAATAAACTGTCGTCCTTGTCTCTGTTTACAAGTGGCATTCTGCTTCACGTAAGTCGCCCGATGCGTTGGGACAGTGACCATGTGGTAATTATGGACGATGAGTTGCTGGAAATTGCCCGTGAACTGGTTCGACATGATCTGCTTGCGACCACACATATTGGATTGGATTTCTTTGATGCAAGCATTAACCGTGTAGCTGCATGGGTTGTGGGTACACGTAATACGATCAAAGCCCTTCTCCGAGCGATGCTCGAACCGGTGGATGCCTTGAAACAAGCCGAGTTGGAAGGAGATTACACCCTGCGTCTCGCGTTAACGGAAGAGTTCAAATCCTATCCGTTTGGCGCGATCTGGGACTACTATTGTGCTCAGCAAGGCGTTCCAGTTCGTGAAAAGTGGATCACCGATATCAAAACCTATGAACAAGACGTATTGCTACAGCGTGATAAATCATTGGTGTAACCGTATTTATTTTTCGTATAAACCACTGTGGAATGAATATTCCATGGTGGTTTTTTTAGCATAATCACTTTGAAATGCATAAGTAAGGCGATTGCTTCCATACTAGGAATATAGATCCGTATCGCATACGTTTGTCACGCAGAGGAGGAATAATAGAGTTGAATCTAGCCCACAACAAACTGTATATCGCTGCACTTGGCGGCGTAAATGAAATAGGAAAGAATATGTATTTCATCCAGTACAATCAGGACATCATCGTGATTGACTGTGGTTCGAAGTTTCCCGATGAGACATTGCCTGGTATTGATCTGATCATTCCGGATGCAGCGTATCTGCTGGAGAACCTGGATAAAGTAAGGGGTCTTGTGGTTACCCATGGACATGAAGATCACATTGGTGGCATTCCCTATTTGTTAAAACAAATGAACATCCCGGTGTATGCATCCAGGCTCACTCGCGGGCTGATCGAGCTTAAACTGAAAGAGCATGGGCTGCTGCGCAAGGCGGACCTGCACACGATCGATGCTCACTCCAGCATTACGCTGGGAGGGATCGAGGTTTCCTTTTTCGCCACCAGTCACAGTATACCGGATTGTCTTGGTATCTTTTTTCAGACCCCAGCAGGCAATGTTGTGCATACCGGAGATTTCAAATTTGATATGTCGCCTGTACATGGACCTTTCCCAGATCTGCACCGCATGGCCGAGATTGGCAAACAGGGTGTCCATATCTTGCTCTCCGAGAGTACCAATGCAGAGAGACCCGGATTTACACCTTCCGAGCGTGTTGTGGGAGACCACATTCTGGATGCCTTTATCCGTGCAAAACAAAAAGTATTTATCTCCACCTTTGCGTCGAATGTCAGCAGGGTACAGCAGATTGTGAATGCAGCATTTGAGACGGGTCGCAAACTGGCACTGTTGGGCAGAAGTATGGTGAATGTGGTATCGGTGGCCAGTGAATTGGGGTATTTGCAAGTTCCTGACGGATTGTTGATTGAAGCTATCGATTCGGATCAGTTTCCACCTGAACAAGTCGTTGTATTATGCACTGGTAGCCAGGGAGAAGCGATGGCAGCATTGTCACGTTTGGCATCCGGTAAACATCCTCACGTAAGAATTAATGCTGGCGATACTGTTATTATTGCTGCCGGAGCCATTCCGGGCAATGAACGAAATCTAGCACATGTAATTGATAACCTGTATGTTCTCGGAGCACGAGTGATATATGGTTCAAGTGGTGCAGCAGGAATGCATGTATCGGGACACGGCAGTCAGGAAGAACTCAAATTGATGCTTACTCTGATGAAACCGGATTATCTGATTCCGATCCACGGTGAGTTCCGTATGTTGTATCAGCACAGACTGCTTGCTGAATCCGTAGGTATAGAGCGTGATCATGTGTTTATCGTGAATAATGGGGATATGGTACAGTACAAAGACGGCATTGCTTCGCTAGGTCCCAAAATTGCGTCAGGAAACAGTCTCGTAGACGGTCTGATCATGGGTGATGTCGGCAATATTGTACTGCGTGACCGCAGGCAGCTGTCATCCGATGGCATGCTGGTGATTGTGACTACACTGAGCAAAACGGAAAAACAGATGGTCACGTCACCCGAAATTATCTCCAGAGGGTTTATATTCGTTAAGGATTCGGAAGAATTCATGCATGAGATCCATGAGCTTGTTCTAAACCGGATGGATGAGTTGACCGGGGCTGGGGTGAATCAGTGGAATGTGATCAAAAGAAAGCTGAAAGACGAGATCGGTCACTATATTTACGCTCAAACAAAGAGAAGACCTATGATCTTGCCAATTATTATTGAGGTCTGAGTCAGCAGGGATAGGTATTATCCTTGCCCTGATGGTCTGTGCAAACGTGTATATGAAAGTTAAACAGCCTGATGAATGTCGGATCATACTTCTGTATGAACGTCACATTGATATCGGGCTTTTGCTATTACATCGGGAATTTACCATAGACGTGCGATAAATGGAGTTGAATCAAATTCGCCATGGGTTTGTGATTCGAAGTATAATAAAAGGTAAACTAGCTAATAGAAATAAGAGGAGTCTTTATGAATAAAACGATTTCTGATATCGCTCAGATGGCAGGTGTGGCAAAAAGCACGGTCTCTCGCTACCTGAATGGCGGATCGGTTAGTGAGGATACACGCCAGAAGATTGAGCGTATTATCAAACAATACAATTATGTTCCCAACACATTTGCACAGAGTCTGAAGGCAAAGAAGACCAGTATCATCGGTACGGTTGTGCCACGCCTCGATTCTTTTGCGACATCCCAGACATTGATTGGAATTGATGAAGAACTGCGAAGTAATCAGTATCAGATGCTGATCGCTAATACGAGTCAGGACATGCAGCGCGAGATTGATGCCATCTATGATTTTGCACGACAGAAGGTGTCGGGTATTATTCTGCTGGCTGCTGAAGTGACTGAAGCACATCTGAAGGCCGTTGAGGATATACGGATTCCGGTGTTATTGGTGGGGCAGCAGCATGAGCAACTGCACAGTCTGGTTCACAATGATGATCAGGCAGGTTATGAGATGGGCAGATATGTCGTCGAACAAGGTCACCGCAAGATCGTGTATATGGGAGTTAGCGAGAAGGATCGGGCGGTAGGGTTCTATCGTAAACAAGGATTCCAGCGAGCAATCGCCGAGTGTGGTGGATGTGAAGTGAAGTATTATGAGACAAGCTTTAAGATGTCTGAAGCCATCGTTACCGCTGAAGCCATTCTGAAAGAAATCACACCAACGATCATTGTAGGGGCTACGGACAATATTGCACTGGGAGTGATGAAGATTGCGTTCTCCAATAAAATCCGCATACCGCAAGATTTGTCTGTTACCGGATTTGGCGGATATGATATTACGGAGATGATTCACCCCACGCTTACTACTGTGAAGTATCATTATTTGCAGGCAGGTAAAGTAGCCGCGAATCACATTATTCGTCTGGTCAAAGGCGAGTCGGTGGAGGAACGAACAACACTGGACGTAGAACTAATTCCTCGAGAAAGCGTTGACAAACTATAAAAACATCCTTTATGATAATTCCATCGAACCGGTTCCACTATGGATATCCAATTCGGATATGCGGAACGCGGGCAGGCATGAATGCCATATGGAATTATTTTTTTGCGTCCATTGGAACCGGTTCCTATAATTGATTTTCGTATAAGTTAAATAAGAATTAAACATTTACGGAGAGGGCAGAAAAAATCTGAAGAAACGTAGTGTTCGCCTTTATCCCCGGATTTCACCCTTTAGAAAAGGGATCAGGAAATCTGGGGATAACAGCGATCTGAGGATTGTTCTGCCATCGTAGTTTCAGTGTGAAATTTCTTGGTCTAACTTATATAAGCAAGAATGGAGAACAGCTATGAAAATGACTAGAGAGCAACGCTACAGACGAATTGAGCAAGCGGAGACTGGAGAGATTGCGAAGCTTGAAGCACAGATATCCGTATGTCCTTGGCGACAGAGTTATCACATTCAGCCGATAACAGGTCTGCTTAATGATCCTAACGGCTTTGCATATTATCAAGGCTATTATCATCTGTTCTATCAGTGGTTTCCACTTGGAACAGAACATGGCATGAAATACTGGTATCATACCCGCTCGAAGAATCTGGTGAACTGGGAAAATGTCGGGATTGGAATTGAACCGGGTGGCAGGTATGACTCACACGGATCTTATTCCGGCAGTGCGATTGAAAAAGACGGCAAGCTGCACTTGCTATACACGGGCAATACGAGGGATGAGGCTTGGGGCAGACATCCGTATCAATGCTTGGCAGTTATGGATGAAAGCGGTTCAGTAGCCAAACTGAATGATCCAGTGATCTCATCTGTGCCAGACGGATACACGGAACACTTCAGAGATCCCAAAGTGTGGCAACAAGGGGACACGTATTATTGTGTAATTGGTGCGCAGAGAACAGATGAGACGGGATGTACAGTGCTGTATCGCTCAACAGATCTGAAGAACTGGGAGTTTCTTGGTGAAATTCGTACGCAATTAACCTCCTTTGGCTACATGTGGGAGTGCCCGGATTATATGGAGATGGACGGGAGAGGTGTACTTGTCTTTTCCCCACAAGGGTTAGATGGTACGGGAGATCATTATCAGAATATTTTTCAGTCCGGTTATCTGATCGGTGAGCTGCTTAATCTCCAGACGAGAGAGTTCAATCATGGTGAATTTCAGGAGTTGGATCGTGGATTCGACTTCTATGCTCCGCAAACCATGCAGGGTCCGGACGGAAGACGTATTCTGGTTGGTTGGATGGGACTCCCCGACCTGGCGTATCCGACAGACGATAACGGTTGGGCACATTGCCTGACCATTCCTCGGCAATTGTCACTCCGAGACGGCAAGTTAATCCAACAACCTGTTACAGAGATGGTGCAATTGCGTCAGCAGGATAAAGACACACATATTCGCGCAACGATTGACAATGAGAGTCGATCTTTCACTGATTTTAATGGGATTGCCTATGAGCTGATATGTGAGATAAGCCATGTAGATGCACAGGTTGTAGGCATCGAATTCCGGGCCAATGGAGCTGAAAAAACGGTTCTTTTATATGATCGAATTCAGCAGAAAGTTGTCTTGGATCGGACGATGTCTGGTACCAAGCTGGCAGAGCAGAATGGCGTTGTACGACAGTGCACACTTACTGCGGACGTGATTAAGTTCCATCTGTTCGTAGATGCATCCTCGGTCGAGATCTTTGTGAACGATGGGGAAGAGGTCTTTACCAGCCGCATTTTCCCAAGCCGGGACAGCGTGGACATTTGTTTCTTTGCACGTGGAGGCAAAGCTGATTTTGAAGCAACAAAATGGGATTATTAAGTATTTCGTGAGAGGAATGAGATAACATGTCGGAGAATCAACGGATTGCCCAGGAAGTCATTCATGCCATCGGGGGCAAAGAGAATATCGCATCATTTGCACATTGTGCAACACGTCTTCGGATCATGGTGAAAGATAAAGAAAAAATTGATCAGAAAACGGTCGAGAACATCGAGAAGGTGAAAGGGGCTTTTTTCAACTCGGGTCAATATCAGATTATCTTTGGTACGGGAACGGTGAATCGAATCTTTGAAGAGGTCGAGAAGCTGGGAATCGAAGGATCGTCCAAGGATGATGTGAAGAGTCAGGGGAAAAAGGAAGGAAATGCTTTTCAGCGGGCTATCCGCACATTTGGTGACGTATTTGTACCCATCATTCCCGTACTGGTAGCTACAGGTTTGTTCATGGGATTACGCGGATTACTTACCCAGAATGAAATTCTGGCGTTGTTCGGTGCAACACCGGATGATATCTCGGCCAATTTCCTGTTGTTCACTCAGATTCTGACGGATACGGCCTTTGCATTTCTGCCTGCACTTGTAGCGTGGTCCGCGTTCCGTGTATTCGGCGGAAGTCCGGTGCTTGGTATCGTACTGGGGCTAATGCTGGTCAATCCGGCATTACCCAATGCTTACGCGGTGGCAGATGGATCAGCACAGCCGCTGCATATGTTCGGTTTTATACCTGTCGTGGGTTATCAAGGATCGGTTCTGCCTGCGTTCTTTGTAGGTTTGATTGGAGCCAAGTTTGAGAAGGTACTAAGAAGACGGGTACCTGAGGCACTGGACTTAATTCTGACTCCTTTTATTACGTTGACAGTCATGATTACGCTTGGACTATTCGCGATTGGTCCCGTATTCCATTCCCTAGAAGAGTGGGTGCTGCATGGTACAACTGCCGTATTGGATCTTCCATTTGGCATCGCAGGTATTATCATTGGTTTCTTCCATCAGATTATAGTCGTTACCGGTGTACATCACATCTTTAATTTCTTGGAGATTCAACTACTGGAGAAGACGGGATTCAATCCGTTCAACGCGATCATTACCTGTGCCATGGCAGCACAAGGAGCGGCTTGTCTCGCAGTCGGTCTGAAGACCAAAAATATGAAACTCAAAGCACTCGCATTACCTTCTTCCTTGTCCGCATTTCTGGGCATTACCGAACCAGCCATCTTCGGAGTTAACTTGCGTTATATGAAACCATTTATTATGGGACTGATTGGTGGTGGTGTGGGTGGTTTTATCGCTTCCTTGTTCCATCTGCAAGGTACAGGCATGGCTGTAACGGTTATTCCCGGTACACTGCTCTATCTGAACAGCCAACTGCCGTTGTATATCTTGTCTAACGTAGTTGCCATGGCGATTGCATTTGCACTTACCTGGTTCTTCGGATATAAGGATCAACCGGTTGCAGAAGAAGCGGTGAGCCATGAAAACAGTGGAGTAACATCAACTGAAGTTAAAGCAGAGGAATCTAATCCGCGTATTAGTTCAGTTACCGATGCCGTTACAAGCAATCGTCCTAAGGTAGATTTTCTCGAAATCGCTTCGCCAATGAACGGTACCGTCGTTGCTCTGGAGCAGGTTCCTGACCCGGCGTTCTCGGAAAAACACATGGGTGAGGGCATTGCCATTGAGCCATCAGAAGGTAAGGTGTATGCACCGTTTGATGGTGTCATCGCACATGTCATGAACAAGAGTAAACATGCGGTGATTCTGGAGCATGCGACAGGTGTACAGATGCTGGTTCATATCGGAATTAATACGGTTGGACTAAAAGGAAACGGTTTTACCGCACATGTGAATAGCGGAGATCGTGTAACTGCAGGACAATTGTTGATTGAATTTGACATGGATGTCATTCAGGCTGCGGGTCTGCCAGTGATTACACCTGTGTTGATCCCAAGTGGAAACGAAGCGATAGCAACTGTTACAGCGACTTCAACAGGTCATGTTCAAGCCAATGGGGAAGCGGTACTTGTAGTGAAATTTACTGAGCCACAATAGAGGCGTGTAAAGGGAAGCGGGTAGAGATTCATCTCACCCGTTTCCCTTTTTTGTGTGCGCCATAAGAAATCAAAGAAAACAGATCATCAATAATCTAATTAAATAAAGAGTTCCAGCACACAAGGTAACACCAGTTTACGGTTATCCAATCGACGCCCTATAAAAACAAGTGTTAATCGTGATCCTACAGACCAGCGTGACGTTTCAGTCGCTCTGCAATCTGCATTAGATCTTCCGCGGATATCCCTGGCGCAAATTCTTCCGGCAGATCAGGCAGCTCAGGTACTGGCCCTCCATAACCCGGCAAGCCGGCAAAAGCCTCCAGTTTGCCACCATCGGTTGGATGTGTTCCTTTCCAAATCTGAGCAATGCCCTGATAATCTTTGTCGCTGAACGTGTACAGCCTGCGATGTTCTCCCATCGCTTCCCATTTTCTTGTCGTTTCAAAAGCTTTGTTATCCAGTCGAGGAATAGGGAACATCTTCGTTACATCCACACCCGTTGCAATCTCCAATGCTTTGGCATACGCCAGAACGTGCACACCTCCACGTACAAGCAGATAACCAGTCATTTCTCGGGCTGTCTTGTTGTCCGTCATTTCGTAGACTCTCATTTTGTGAGTTCTGGCTCCGCATTCAAGAAAGAAATTATGCAACAGATCAAAGATCAGATTGCCACTGCTCACGACATACGAACCATTCCAGGGTCTTCCCATGGAGTCATAAGGGAGCGCTGTCTGAGCAGATTCGATAAAGTGTGACGTCATCCGTGCGTCTTTACCAACACGCAGTGGTGTGGAGTCTGGGTCACCTGGTGATGTTGAACCTTCAAGCATCAGGTTAATCGTATTGGCAACAAGTTCGACATGGCCGAATTCTTCGGCAGTTATACTGGCGACGATATCGTAGAAGGGACGTAGCTTGGACCTGCCTCTGAAATTGAAAGATTGAAACATATAATTGTTCAACGTTGACATTTCCCCGAACTTTCCACCCAGCAACTCCTGAACCGCGCTAGCTCCATTAGGGTCCGGATTATTCGATATGGGTAGTTCAATGGCAAGACGGTCTACACGTTTAAACATGACATTTCCCCCTCAGTCCTAGTTAGTGTAAAGGTATGAAGGGTTACTTGTACGTTATTCGGTCGTTTATAAAACAAAACGTTCTGCCAGAGCTTTGGCTCTGAACAGAACGTTAGTTAGAACAGTATTATGAAGCTACCCCAACAACACGGGTTCCATTTTTTGTGATTTTGTACGTAATCACATCTCCGTTCCAGAAGTGGAACTTGAGGGTGACTTCGCCATCATTGGTTTCTTTGAAGAAGTTTGGTTTCAGCTCAATCACATTACGTTCGTAATCTGGGCTAAATGTGTAGGAGAATTCTTTGAACGAAGTCCAGTTCTGTGGACCGGCGTTCTCTCCGTTTGCATACGTTGCTTCCATCGTGGCCAGTTGATTCCCGTTAAACGTAGTCGGAATGGCAAATGCACTGGTTGTACCAGTTGCATCGTTCAACTTAGGTGTGTCATATTTAATAATATTGAAGTTCCAGTCAGCACCTTGGTTGAATCCAGCTGTGAGTGTAGCATTTACGCCCAAATCACCAGAGGCTGTCAATTTGGTTAACAGATTGGATTTTAACGTAAGTATATCTTTTTTGACAGTATAGTCTTTACCTCTTACAAGAGGGGTATTGCCATTCTTCAACGAATTGAATTTGTTCCCATTCAGATTGAGTTTTACCTTTTTATCTTGAATAGCTTCATTTTGTTTAAGATATACGAGGTCCGTTTCGGCTGTGGATGAGCGACCTGTCCAGCTGGCTTTCATGGTATCAAATAGTTCCTGATCAGACCAGGTAAAGCTTGTGCGTCCGAAGTGCTGTCCGTTGTCCCATAACATCGTTGTCATCTGTTTTTGACGCAGATATTGTCCAACAAATTCGAAGAATTTCAGCTTTTCCCCTTGCTCAATGACACCTGTGTGCTGGTCAAAACCAAGCAAGCCATACTCACCGACGATAACTGGAGTGCCTTTCGCTGTAAAAGCATTGTATACCCGATCGAATGTGTCGGTAACGTCCTTCTGTACTTCCTCGTTATACTTGGTGTAACCTGCGATGTTCACACTGAATGGCCAAAACCCGTAGTAGTGAACGGTTGCAATAATATTGGTGTCATTCAATTTCTGAATGGTCTTATTCAGTTCATCCAGATCAGGTTGAGCGGAAGAGGTATGCATCGTTGGAAGGACAAGTGGACGTGTCTCGTTGTTTCCACCCGAAGTTCTTACGATCTTGTGAAAAGAAGTATTCAACTCGTCCAGCATGCGATATCCAATCGTTGCATCTGTTGTGCCGCCTTCAGAGAAACGTGGTTCGTTAACGCTTTCGAACATGAGTTTATCGGATGCATCTTTGAATTTGTCCGCAATCTGAGTCCAAGCAGAGTTATAACGTGCAAGCACGTTATCATGGTCTTTCTCCATGTAACTGATCCAGCGCCAGGAATCATGGTGAAGATTGATCATGACATAGAGATCGGCATCAAGAGCCCAGTTTACCACTTCTTGAACCCGGTTCATGTAAGCGGAATCAATTATGTAGTCGGGTGCGTCACCGATGTGGGCTTCCCAGGTCACAGGAATACGGATACTATTGTAGCCCTCAGCTGCGATCGATTGTATTAGTTCCTTCGTAATGCGCGGGTTGCCCCAGGCTGTTTCATCTTCACCAACGGAGTCCAGAGAGTTACCCAGATTCCAGCCAGGCTCCATGGCGTTTACATAGGTCTGCATTTTGCTTGGAGCGGGTGATGCACTGGCCTGTTCGCTGTTGTCAGTCGCAGCTGAAGCCATAGCGGAGGCGAATAGAGATAGAATCAGGGCAGTCACAAGCGTAAGAGATAGGACTGATTTGCGGTTTTTTTTCATTAATATAGTCTCCTTCGAATAGAGAATGGTTGAACGTGAATAGCGGTTAAGCAGGGTGAAAATAGAGCTCAACGCAAACAAAAATTCACTTGTTTAATACTAAAATCACCACCGATTTATGTTCTGAAAGCGTTTTCGTAATTTACTATATCATGATTTAATATTGGACAATACCTGCACAATTGGCATAAAAATCATGTAAAAATCAGTGATTTTGCCATATTTATAGATTGTGTAGTAAGCGTTTATTTCATTGGAAATAAAAATCATATGGTTGCTTTTTAATGATAATTAGATTTAAATACCCTGGGAGGGATCTAATATGAAGCTGGATGCACATCAACATTTCTGGGAATACAATGTCGCCGAGTACGGATGGATTGGCGAAGAGATGAAAACCATTCGTCAATCTTTTCTTCCGGAAAATCTTGAACCTTTATTGGTCCAATCAGGACTGGATGGATGTATTGCGGTACAAGCCAGACAATCACTGACAGAAACCGAGTGGCTTCTGCAGCTGGCAGATCGGCATGAATGTATAAAAGGTGTTGTCGGATGGGTAGATCTTTGTTCGGATGAAGTTCGGAATCAGCTTGAACTCTTCGCGTCCAATCCGTATCTGAAGGGCGTACGTCATGTCATACAGGATGAACCTGATCTGGATTATGTATTGAGAGAAGACTTTCAGCGCGGAATTTCATTGCTAAAAGAATATGATTTGGCCTATGATTTGTTGGTATCCAAGGAGCAACTGCCTTATGCCGTTGAATTGGTTAAGACGTTTCCTGAGCAGCGATTTGTACTTGATCATCTAGCCAAACCCGACATAAAATCAGGTATAATCTCACCCTGGAAAGAAGCACTTGAGTCATTGGCCGCACAACCTAATGCGTACTGTAAACTTTCAGGGATGGTGACGGAAGCAGATTGGGCAAATTGGACTCCAAAGGACTTTACAGCCTATCTGAATATCGCCATAGAAGCCTTTGGTGCGGAACGGTTAATGTTCGGGTCCGACTGGCCCGTGAGCAACGTTTCAGCTACGTATTCTGAAGTATACGGTCTCATTAATTCTCACATTAATGCCCTACCTATATTAGATCAACTGATGATTCTTGGCGGCACATGTGCTGCATTCTATCAAATATCGTAGTGGGCATTCCGAAGCTAAACCGGTTTCAAGAAGTTGACAACTGTTCTGATTCTTGCTAAAGTTTTATCCAATCCGCATAATTGTGATCTGGGAATGTTACCGATATGGGCATAACCTGAGCTGGCTTGTTTACACGTAATCGTGTACCAGGCTGGTTCGGGTTTTTTGTATTTAAGTTGAACAAACGATTTTACACGGGACGACTGCGCGGCCAGAACAATCTTCCAATCGCTGTTATCCCCAGATTTTTTGAATCCCTTTTTAAAGGGGAAATCCGGTGATAAAGGCGAACGCGCCGCTTCTCCAGATTTTTTCTGTCCTCTCCGTTTATGTGTAATCGTGTAGTTCAACTTAAATAGTTTGTCTTATTAATGTTTCTTGCTATTTGAGCGGGTAGCTGAATTACATATTTGGAAGGAGAATGATGATGACGAATTTTAAATTTCCTAAAGATTTTCTATGGGGTGGAGCCATTGCTGCGAATCAGGCGGAGGGCGCGTATCTGGAAGATGGCAAAGGGCTGAGTATCGTTGACTTGCTTCCGACAGGTGAGAACCGCAGAAGCATTATGAAAGGTCATGTTCCGGCTTTTACACCGATCGCTACCGAGTTCTATCCTTCACATGAAGCGATCGATTTTTATCACCGTTACCCCGAAGACATTGCTCTATTTGCCGAAATGGGATTCAAAGCACTGCGTGTCTCCATTGCTTGGGCACGGATTTTCCCGACAGGAGAAGATGCACAGCCAAATGAAGCCGGATTACAATTTTACGATAACCTATTTGATGAATTGTTGAAAAACGGCATTGAACCTGTAGTTACATTAGCTCACTTCGATGTGCCTGTACACCTGATCGAGAAGTATGGCAGCTGGAGAAGTCGTGAACTGGTAACGCTTTTCGAGACTTACGCTACAACGGTATTCACTCGGTACAAAGACAAGGTGAAATACTGGATGACATTTAATGAGATCAACATGTTGCTTCATCTTCCGTTCCTTGGAGCGGGGCTGGCGTTTAATGAAGGGGATAACATCAAGGAAATTCAATATCAGGCTGCTCACCACCAACTGGTTGCAAGTGCACTGGCAGTCAAGGCATGTCATGAGATTATTCCTGATGCCATGATTGGGTGTATGCTCGCCGCAGGAAGCTTCTATCCGTATACCTGTAATCCGGAAGATGTGTTCCAGGGCATGGAAAAAGATAGAGAGTCCTATTTCTTCATCGATGTGCAGTCACGTGGGGAATATCCGGGTTACGCCAAACGTTTCTTCAAAGATCACGGGTTGAACATTGTTATGCAGCCTGGTGATTCGGAAATCTTGAAAAATCATACGGTAGATTATATCGGGTTCAGCTATTATTCAAGTCGTACAACCAGCACCGATCCGGAAGTTGTCAAAAATATGACCAGTGGTAATGTATTTGGCTCGGTAGCCAATCCATATCTGGCGAAGTCCGAATGGGGCTGGACAATTGATCCCAAAGGATTCCGTATTACCGCCAATCAACTATATGATCGTTATCAGAAGCCGCTGTTTGTTGTTGAGAATGGATTTGGTGCCAATGACGTGGTTACACCGGAAGGTGAAGTGGATGATGCATACCGGATTGACTACTTGAAACGACATGTAGCTGAAATGGGTGAGGCTATTCAGGACGGTGTAAACATCATTGGTTACACTAGCTGGGGACCTATTGATATTGTAAGTGCATCCTCAGGTGAGATGAGAAAACGTTATGGCTACATTTACGTGGATCGTAATAATGAAGGTCAAGGTGAGCTGACACGGCTGAAGAAGAAGAGTTTTGAGTGGTACAAAAATGTGATCGAATCCAACGGAACAAACCTGGGTGACGCGTAGTTTATATTTTTCTGAATTAAAATGGTCTTGTACGGCAATAAAACATCGGAAGTTTCATCTATATAAATTGAACTAAACATTTACACAAACCGGAGAGGACAGAAAAAAGCTGGAGATAACAGCGATCGGAAGCTTGTTCTGTCATCGGAGTAGCTAGTGTAAATATTCTCTAGTTCAATTTATATAACCATGGGACTTCCGATTGTCCTCACATTGAAAGCGTTGACATATAGTCAGGTTCGCGCTATACTTGACGCAATTATATCGTTTCTGGGATTGTTACTACTCGAAGTAGGCAAAACCTAAGCACCAAAAAAAGCAGACCACCATGTCTTGTTTATTTTGTGATGCTTCAGGTTTTTTTTGTATGCCCAAAAGACGATGTATAACTGCCAAGAGAGTGGAACGTGACGGGGGGATTGAAGTGAAAATAGCAAAGGTTATCAACAATAACGTCATTAGCATCTATCAGGCGGATGGAGCAGAGCTTGTGGTGATGGGACGTGGGATTGCCTTTAAGAAAAAGCCGGGGGATAAAGTAGACGAGACCCGCATCCAGAAAGTATTTGCATTGAAAAACAAACAAACATCCGATAATTTCAAAATGCTGCTGCGCGAAGTTCCGATGGAACTGATTGAAATTGTGGAAGAGATCATCACGTATGCAAGTGAGAATCTGGGCCGAAAGCTGAATGAGAACATCTATGTATCTCTTACAGATCATATTAACTTCGCCATCGAACGTTATCGGGAAGGCGTGGAGATCAAGAACGCATTAATGTGGGAGATCAAACAGTTGTACAAGCCCGAATTCGAACTGGGCCTGAGGACGCTGGAACAGATCAATACCCGCATGAATATTGAGCTTCCGCCCGATGAAGCCGCTTTTATTGCCCTTCATATTGTCAACGCAGAGATGAACGAAGAAGTTATCACAACGATGAATATTACGAAGTTTATCCAGCAGATTATTAATATAGCGAAATATCATTTCAAAATGGAATTTGATGAGGACTCCCTCAGTTATTTTCGCTTTATCACACATCTGAAGTTCTTCTCCCAGCGTGTTCTCAGCGGTACGCATTACGACAACAACTATGATCATTTCTATGACATGATTAAGGAGAAGCATCCTGATGCCGCAGCATGTACGGAGAAAATTGAGATGTTTGTCAAAAAAGAGTACAACCATGAGCTGACCAATGAAGAAAAATTGTATCTGACGGTTCATATCGAACGAGTGGTTAATCGATAATATTTAAATGTTGACAAAAATGGTTTTATTATAATAATATGTGATTAACAGGAATTGAATACGATTTAACTGGGATTGTTACTGGTTATGCAGGCAAAACCTAAGTCATGAGAAGGTCAGGACCATTGTGTTCCCTTGCTCAAGGCTTAGGTTTTTTGCGTGCAAAAAAATCGGTAAAGGGCCTGTTTGAGAAAAAGTGGGGGTGCAGATCATGAGTCAAGAGAAACTGGCCAAAGAGATTGTAGAACTGGTCGGCGGTGAGAAAAATGTGGAATCGCTGGTTCATTGTGCAACACGGTTACGGTTTGTATTGAAGGACGATGCCAAGGCAGACAAAGCCAAACTGGAGAAAACAGAAGGAATCATCGCAGTCAAAGAAAATGGAGGACAGTTCCAGGTTGTTGTTGGTAACAAGGTGCCTGAAGTTTATAGTGCCATTGGACAGATCAGTAACATTCTGGACGATTCGTCAGATAAAGAAAAACCTCGCAAAGCAGCCAAAGGGCTCGGGGGTATTATCGATATCATATCCAGCATCTTTGCACCACTTCTGGGTGTTATGGCGGGAGCCGGTATTCTAAAAGGGTTATTGTTGATTGCAAGTAATATTGGATGGCTGGAAACGACAGAAACAACATATACAATCCTGTATGCAGCAGCAGATAGTCTCTTCTATTTCCTGCCTCTGTTGTTAGCGGTTACAACAGCACGTAAATTCCAGGGAAATATGTTTGTCGCGATGACGATTGCAGGAGCACTGATCTATCCGTCCATCGTCACGTTGAAATCAGAAGGAACACCAACGGATTTCTTCGGTATCCCTGTCATTTTGATGAACTATTCATCTACAGTTATTCCAATTATTTTAGCTGTCATTGTCATGAGCAAGTTGGAGAAGTTCTTTAATAAGACACTTCACGATAGTGTGAAAAACTTTGTTACACCATTGTTTTTGCTAGTGATTATGGTACCACTGACACTGTTGGTATTTGGACCATTTGGTGTCTACGTTGGTAATGCAATTGCAGCCGGGCTCGTTGCCGCATTTGGATTCAGTCCATTGCTCGCAGGAGCCGTTATGGGTGCAAGCTGGCAGCTGCTCGTTATCTTCGGAATACACTGGGGTCTTATTCCGGTATTTATCAACAACGTTGCAGTGTATGGACAGGATGGCGTTAAACCGGCTGCGACAGCTTCGATCTTTGCTCAAACGGGCGCTGCTTTTGGGGTTATGCTGAAAACCAAGAACAAAAAACTGAAAACGCTGGCGGGATCATCCACGTTGACGGCTTTGTTCGGTATTACGGAACCGGCCATCTATGGGGTAACATTACCACTAAAACGTCCATTTATTGCAGGGGTAATCGGTGGTGCAGTTGGTGGGGCTATCATTGGTCAAGCGGGCACATTGGCATTTGCATCCGGCGCACCGGGATTACTGACCTTGCCAATCTTCTACGGACCAGGTGGACAAGGCTTCCCAGGATTGATTCTGGGTATCGTAGTATCCTTTGTTGTTTCGGCTGTACTCACGTACATCATGGGCTTTAAAGATCCGGTTGAAGAAGAAACAAAAACCGAACCTGCTGCATCTGCCGAGCAACCTGTTCGTGCAGCGAATGCTTCGGACGAAATTGTATTTAGCCCAATCGAAGGAACGATTGTTGAATTGTCGGAAGTTCCAGATCCAGCCTTTGCATCGGGAGCAATGGGGAAAGGGATTGCGATTGAGCCAGCTGTGGGCAGAGTCGTAGCGCCTTTTGATGGTACAGTTACCGTTGCATTCAAGAAAAAACATGCCTTGGCTGTAGTATCAGACACCGGTGCTGAAATATTGGTTCACGTGGGAGTTGATACCGTTAAATTGGATGGGCAGCATTTTGTTTCCCATATCAAAGAAGGCGATCGGGTACAAGCGGGAGATCTGTTGCTTGAGTTCGATATTGCACAGATTAAGGCTGCTGGTTATCATACGGTAACGCCAATAATAGTAACCAACTCAGCCAACTACGAAGAAGTGATTCCACAGGCTACAGGTCAGGTTAGTAGCCAAGAGCTTCTATTAAAATTAAGTAGCGGTAATGGCCAGGAACAAAAATAGATTGATGTACTAATCTGATGGTGTCGTGTTTTCATCGTTCCGTTGACATGGTGGAATTGGAAAATTATAATTAGAATTGTACATCTATTACATGATAATGAAAGGTGGATTATTGAACATGACACATTCGATGAGACTGCGCTTCCTTCCTTTGAATCGGTAATCGAATACGTTCAAAGGCTCTGACTATTGGTTCAGAGTAAACGGGATCAGTCTGTCATTTTCAATCATCCTGACCTTAAAATAAGTGTTATACTCGCTTTCCCGTTTACGTTGAATCACAGGCCGCGGCCTGTGATTCTTTGTTTTTTATCTTAATCAGGTAAATAATTAGGTAAGGCGCTCAATACAGACTACTGGAGGTAACCGCTATGATGACGTTACTGTTCTATTGATACGAGCTGGCACGATAAGCTCGTATCGATAGAAGCGTGCTTCGCTATCGATACGAAATAAATCTTATTTCGGAGGTAGCGAATATGGAAAAGATATGTTTTGAATTAGAACAGGTTGAGATGACCTATATGGATAAAGTAATCCTGAACATTGAGCGACTGGCTGTGCATCAACTGGATCGTATTGGTGTAGTGGGTGGTAATGGTCAGGGTAAAAGTACGTTGTTGAAACTCATTGCGGGACAGATCCAGCCAACAGCCGGAAAGGTAAAACGTTTTGCAGAGTTTGGTTATTTGGAACAAGTGGAACCACCCCAGTCTAACGAAAGTATCGAAGTTGACGGGGCTTTGCTCAGTAAATTAGCCATACCTCAACACGACCAAGCATGGAGTGGCGGAGAACAGACCCGTCTAAAACTGGCTCAAATGTTCACTCATTATCATGAAGTACTGTTACTGGATGAACCAACAACACATCTGGATCAAGAGGGCATTACATTTTTGCTGGATGAATTGCGTTATTACTATGGGGCGCTTGTGATGATCAGTCATGATCGTGCGGTTCTGGATGAACTGGTGACCACGATCTGGGAAATCCATCAAAGTGAGGTTCGCGTATATTCCGGCAACTATAGTGATTATCAGGCACAGAAGAGGCTGGAGCGTGAACAGCAAAATCAGGCCCATGAACAGTTCTCGAAGGAGAAAAGACGATTGGAGCTGGCCGCCCGGGAAAAGATGAAGAAAGCCGAGAAAATAACGCAGGCCGGCAGCATGTCAAAAAAAGAATCCAAGGCAAAAACAAACCGTATGGTTGAAACCAAATCCAAAGGCACCAGTCAAAAAGCGGTGCACCGCGCAGCTAAAGCGATTGAACAGCGAATGCAACAACTTCACGAGGTAAAAGCGGTGCAAGAGGATCGGCCTATGATCTTCCGTCAGCCAAAGACACTGGAGCTGCACAACCGATTCCCGATTATGGCAGATCGCCTTACACTTGAAGTGGATGGAAATATATTGTTGGACGATGTAAGTTTTCAAATTCCATTAAAACAAAAAATAGCGATAACCGGAGCCAATGGCAGCGGGAAAAGCACATTGCTTAACCATGTTTTCCATGTCGGAGATCAGATCATAATGTCTCCAAAAGCAAAGCTCGGTTATTTTCAGCAAATGAGCTATCGTTTCACGACAAAAGAGACCGTATTACAATTCCTGAAAAATCGTTCGCAGTATGAGGAATCAGAGCTCAGAAGTGCGTTGCATGCGATGCAGTTTACAGGTAATGACTTGCTGAAGAAGGTTGGGACATTAAGTGGAGGAGAAGCGATTCGTCTTCAATTATGTCACTTGTTTCTGGGCCAATATAACATTCTATTGTTGGATGAGCCAACGAATTTTCTTGATATGCATGCACTGGAAGCGTTGGAGCGTTTTATCAAGGCGTATGAGGGGACGATTCTGTATGTATCTCATGATCAGAGGTTTATTGAAAATACAGCGGATCAACAATTTCAGATTACAGAGCGTCAATTAATTCAGGTGAATATATAAGTTGAACTAAAGAAGATTTACACGGATCACTTCGATGACAGAACAACCTTAGAAGAAGAGAAGTAACGAAAACCGCCAAAGTGATTTTGGCGGTTTCGTCGTTTTCAAAGATAGGCAGATCAGTTACCTTATGTAGCTTCTATTAAGAATCCGCTTTTATAACCGTTGAATGCATGTTACCTGTGAGACGTTGAGGTGGGAAAACTATGCGCACGGGCGCAATGATTATCGCAGCAAATACAGCCTTGATCAGATCCCCAATTATGTAAGGATAGAACCCTTGAATCATGGCCTCAGGTAAGTCCATTTTGTATGCATATGCAAGCCAAGGGACACCCGAGACATACACGAGCAGTGAACCAAATAGTTCAAATACAACAAAAGCGAGCATGAATCCTGTTACACCTTTGATGTTGATTCGTGCAAGCAACAGTCCAATTAATAATGCGGAGATCGGCCACATCATCACATATCCTCCGGTAGGTCCAAGAAGTACCGCAAGTCCTCCGGTCCCGTGTAGCAAGGGAAATCCAAGAGCGGTGAGCAGAACAACCATCGTGACACTTAGAAAACCATAGAGTGGACCAAGTAACCCTCCAGCCAGCATGACAGCCAAGGTCTGTAATGTTATCGGTACAGGGGAGAAGCCAATGGGAATGCTTATGTAACCAAATAGTACTAAAATTGCGGCCATAAGTGCGCTGAATACAATGCCTCGCAAAGATAATTTCATGTTTGAACAATCCTCTCCATTTTGGTAATATGATTGTTAACCAATTATATAAATGTGGTTAACGATTAGGATCGTACCACATAACAATAGAAAGGGAAAGGACTAATTTACGATGCAAGGCAACCTGCCTATAATTACATTAGAAGATGTTCGAGTGCATTATGCTTCCGAAGGTAGTCAGGTGAGAAAAGCACTGGATGGGGTTTCACTTACGCTGCACCAAGGAGAATGGATTAGTATTGTAGGGGCGAATGGCAGTGGAAAAAGCACACTCGCTGGACTACTGATTGGATTCATTCCACTATCGGGAGGGGTACGGAATATCTCGGATGAACTTACCGTTCGGGGTGTATTGCAGCAACCTGATGCTCAGGTACTTGGAGATACGATTGAAGAGGAGTTTCATTTTGCGCTGTCACCATTGATGGAATCTGTAGAAGAGCAATCGGAGCGCAGGCAGGATGCATTACATACGGTAGGACTTCAATATCCCCCGGAGAAGGCCATTTCACAATTATCCGGTGGACAGAAACAACTGCTTAATATTGCTGTAGCGCTCGCAGCCAAACCGGATATATTGATTCTGGATGAGCCAACAGCCATGCTTGATCCGGGAGCAAGGGACAGGATGGAAGCCATCGTTCAGAAGATTACCCAGCGGGGGACAACGGTGATCTGGATTACACACCATCTGGAGGAAGCAACCCTGTGTGATCGAATCATTGCTATGGAGAGGGGACGTTGTGTGTACGACGGGGAGCCCGAGTCCTTTTTCTATGAAACAGAGCTGAATGAGAAGGCTACTCGGGAAAATGTACAGCTATCTCCCTGTGAACGGTTAGGATTGGACCCTCCTTTTACTGTAAAAACTGCGTTATTGCTCAAGCAAAAAGGTATGATGCCAGAAGCCATGCCACTGCGACCTGAGCAACTGGCTAAGGAGGTCGCACGTTGGAGATCGAATTAACCAATATACGTATAGAAGCATCGGATTCGAGCAAACGTGCGCTGCTTGAAGATGTGAGTGTACAGTTGAACAGCGGGGAAATCACCTTGTTGCTGGGCTGTACGGGTTCAGGAAAAACAACTTTACTACAGACGTTGGCTGGTCTGAGACCGCCCGATGCAGGAAGTATCACATTGGGGAGCACATCTTTCTGGAAAGAAGGAAAAGTGCCGCAGTCGATTTTATTGCAAATGGGACTATTGTTTCAATTTCCGGAACAACAACTGTTTGCCCGAAGTATTCAGCGTGAATTCTCATATTCTCTGCGTCCATATCGACTTTCAGAGAAACAGCAACAAGAGCAGATCACAAACGCACTGAACCAATGGGACCCGCCAGTGTCCTCGGAGTTGGATCGACGTTTTCATCTGGACAGGTCGCCATTTGCTCTAAGTGGGGGAGAGAAGCGCAGGTTAGGTCTTGCTCTCGGAAGTGTGACCAATCCACACTGGCTTCTGCTGGATGAGCCGAGCGCAGGGTTGGAAGCGCAAAGTGTCGGGCTTTTGCTGGATGTATTGGAGCAACATCGTCTGGCAGGTGGTGGGGGCGTGGTAGCAACCCATGATCTGGATACATTCTTGCCTTGTGCGGATCGGGTATTGTTATTGCAAGAAGGTCGTTTAATCGCCGATCTTACGCCGAGAGAACTTCACAAAAGACCTGAACTGCTGGAGCAAACAGGGATCGGCCTGCCACCTTCGATGCGACTGGCACAGCAGTTAAGAGCAGCGGGTCTAGAGCTGCCTTTGACCGCAATGACGCCAGAAGAGATGGCTGAAAGCATTGTTCAGTCTACGTTAATTGAGGTGGGGATTCAGAACGAGTCGATAGAAACATTAGGGACGGTAATGATGGAAGTCAAGAGCGATGCAATGAAGGATGAAAAAGAAGCACTGATGCTGTCGTCCATTAAAACGGAAGATGATCCGAAGCTTCTTCCGAACACATTGACTCATTCAGGCGGATTATATGGTGTCATGGATCCGCGTCTGAAATGGATTTTGTATATTTTACTGGTCACTGCTGCGATGCTTCAACAGCGCTGGCAGGGATTGACTTTAACACTGGTGCCGGTAATAGCAGCACTTGCCGTGCTCCCGCGTCAGACTTTGGCTGGATGTATGAAGTTAATGAAGCCATTATTATTCTTTTTCATCATATCAACGGCGTTATCTGGGACAACTCTTTCAACAGAAGGAGGAGGTCTGCACTTTGGCTTTTCCCTGATGCAGGCGGAGGGCACTTTGCTGAATGTGTATCGTTTGTTTATCGTCACATTGGCAAGCCTTTGGTTTTCGTTGACGACACCTTATGGGCGAATGGTAGAAGGGCTTAACTGGGTACTCGGTATCGGTAAAAAGATCAGGTTGCCCGTAGCTTCGTTTGCTCTTGCTGTATCGTTAATCTTTCGGTTTATCCCGATGATCTGGAGTGAGTGGCAGCGATTCTCACTGATCGTGCGGGCACGTGGAAAGGCAGCTTTAAGACCAAATACCGTTCGAATTCGTGACCTGGGTCCGATGGTGATTCCCTTGTTGATGGCACTGTTCCAACGTGCAGAGGATATGACCATTGCGATGGAAATGCGTAAAGTTAGAGAGCACTCTACGCTCGGAGGACGTTCATCTTTATTGGTATGGTCCAAACGTGATACCTGGATTAGCATGGCTGGCCTCATTGTTTTTGTACTTTTAATATGGATTCGCTAATTGTGATGGCGATGACTAACGTGATTAATCCGGTGATGAATAAGACGATGGATTAGAACCATAAACGCAGTGTTTTCAATAATCATGCATAAATGCGTTTGTCCTCGCTCACAATAAGTCATCTGAAGTGGATCAGGAGGGATAAACGATGAAAGATAAGTTTTTGCGTGAAGAACGGCAAGAATATACCGATGTGCCTACGGTGGAGTCGCAGCGAAATGATATCACACTCGAAGAATTCCCGGAGGGTCCTTACGGTTCATCTCTCTTATCCGAGTCTCTCGGGAAAAGTTCGCCGTGGCGAGTGGATCAGAGGTCTGCACATCGTTTTGATTTTGAAAATCATGAGCTTCACGAGGGAGATGTGCGGGATTATCCAGGTCAGGATGTTTTTGACGAAACGGTACCGGATAACGTGTCCAAGCCTCAATATACGGAAGAATCGTAATGAGATTTTGATATAAAGTAGAGCGTAACCTCCGGCAGGTTTGTCCTGTTCGGGGGTTATTTTCGTTGTGTTTAATGAAAACAAATCTCCACCAATTCCACATTATGGGTTATTATGTTTTTAGCTCGAAGTAAAAATTTGGTTGAATATGCGGGGGGACTTGGAATGAGAGAGATCGATTATAGTCAATATTTCTGGCAGGATGATAAGATCAGATTACGTGCTTTGCGTGAAGAAGATTGGGAGGATCATTATTATAACCGCTTTGATACACCTGCCCGTCGGTTATTGGAGTGTGCAGTAGAGTTGCCGCCAACCCATGTTGAAGCGAAGAGTTTTACGGAAAACTTCTCTGATTTTTCTTTAACCAAAGGAAGGATCATGTTTACAATTGTAAATATGGATGGTGAAAATGTCGGAGGTGTGAATCTGAACAGCATTGATGAAAGGAACGGTACCTTTAGCATTGGCATTCAAATTGACAGGGATCATCGAGGAAAAGGATACGGAACCAGAGCCGTACGAATTTTGCTGAAGTATGCCTTCTTCGAGCGTAGGCTCAACAAATTCAATGATTCTGTACTCGAAGGAAATGAACCTTCCGCAGCGATGATGAGAAAACTTGGATGTATTCAGGAAGGTGTACGTCGCCAGGTGATCTATACGGATGGAAAATACCAGGATCTGATCCTCTTTGGATTAACCAAAGACGAGTTTATGGAAAAAGAGGGGCTTGTTTGAAGTAAAAGCTAATAAGCTGAAGTTAAGTGTGTAGTAGGAGGAATTATGAATCAACCCATACAAACCGATGAATTAATCATCGATTGCAAGGATATTTATTTGCGTGAGTATAGAATTGAGGATTTGGAAAAACTGCAAGAAATTACGTGGCAACCTGAGGTGTATGAATTCCTACCGGGATGGAACGCTACAATTGAAGAGAGGACCCTGTGGCTGACTGAATATGAAATCCCTGAGAATCAGCGTTTTAAACAAGCAGTGATGGCGGGAGGGGATATTGGAGAGTTATGTTTACGTATGGCTATCGTACACAAAGAAAATGATGAGTTCATAGGATGGTGCTGCTCAGGGATCAAGGACGAATTGCCAGCACCCAATCGGGAGATTATGTACGGTATATCGAAACACTTCAGAAATCGTGGTTACACAACGCAGGCACTCAAAGGAATGACGGAGTATTTGTTTGAACATACAAACGTGGAAGTGTTAAATGCCATTGCTTTGACTACCAATCAAGCATCCAATAAGGTGATACAGAAATGTAATTTTGAACGGGTCAGCTTGATCGAGATCGAGGATGAACCCTATATCCATTATCAACTATGTAAGCGCCAAGGTCATTTTTGATTGAACTTTTATCCTCATTGAAAATCGCTATAGGTTCAACATTTCGGATCAGGTTAGACATTTATTGCTGGCTGCCTGATCTTTTTCTGTCATTTAGTTTATTGGACAAGACTTATGTTAATAATTTTCTCCACGATAATAGCGCTCCAGTTTGTTATCCAGATGAACAAGCTGCGCTTTTTTCTCCTCGATATCATTCAGCAACTTTTGCTTTTGATCCTCAATCAGCTTGGTTCTTTCCTTCAGCGTGGAGGTTCCTTCATTGACCTGATCATAATACTTTTTGATGTCTTCTACACTCATCCCGGTTTCACGAAGACATTTGATAAAAACCAGCCAGTTCAGATCCTCCTCCAAATAAAGACGGTTATTCTGCTCATTTCTTGCAGCAGGTTTCAGCAGTCCCTTTCTTTCATAAAAGCGAATCGCTCCAATGGAAATTTCAACTTTTTTCGCTACTTCTCCAATCGTTAACATGTTAATCCCTCTTTTTATAAAAATAATTTGACCTACACTAAGTGTAGCATAGTAACTTATTCATTGTTAAATATAAATCAAATTACGGAAAGAAGGATTCGCATGAAAAAGATTGTTTTTGTAACCGGGGCAAATAAAGGAATTGGATATGAAATCGTAAAGCAGTTGGGTGAAGCAGGTTGGAAAGTTATCCTCGGCGCACGTAGTGTTGAACGGGGTGAAGCAGCTATTTCAGAGTTAACTTCCAAGGGGTTAGATGTAGAATTTGTACAGATCGACATGTGCGACCTGAAGAGCATTGAGCAGGCAGCCGATACGATTCAGAAGACTTATCCATCAATAAACCTTTTGATCAATAACGCGGGTATGCCGGGTGCTTTCTCTCATTCATTCACGGATACAAAAGAGGAAGATCTGCGGAATGCCTTCGAAGTGAACTTTTTCGGCACCTTCCGTTTGAATCAGCGATTGTTCCCGTTAATCAAAGATAATGAAGGCACAATCATTAATGTATCAACCGACATGGCTTCTCTGGACCATATGCAAAATGCGGAATTTACTTTAAATGCCTTCGATTATAATTCATCCAAAACGGCCAACAGTGCCATGACACTTTCGATGGCTTATGAAGTGAAAAACAGCAGGGCGCAAGTCTTTGCAGTAACGCCCGGATTTACATCAACAGATCTTAATGGCAATGCCGAAGGCGGTAAATCAAAAGAAGCCGGCGCTGCGATTATCGTGCGCTATGCGACGGATGGTAAACGCCATAACGGAGAATTCCTAGATGAGAATGGCGTGTACCCTTGGTAATCCACCGTTGCCAAAAGCAGCGATAGAACGGGATGAATTATAGCGTGTATCTTAAAACTCAAACCTAGGCAAGCTATGCGGTGATGGATACCAAGGCCTCAAAAGTCTTGAGGTCCAAGATGGCTGATCCTGACGAATACCTAGACGATTATCTAACGAACACAGAACGTCTTATTCTGCCTTTAGGTACATTTCTTAAATTGTAAGGAACATCAGACACGCTATTTCCCGAAATCCCCTTAGAAAAACGCAGTAAACGGCTGTTTATTCTAATATAACGTGGCTCAGGTTCATTAGATTTCTGCGCGCGCTCCAAATCCTTGAATAAGACGTCTCAGATTCGTTAGCCTGAAAGCGCGAAAGGCTGAAACCAACTGGGTTACTACTCTATACTCTATCAATCAGATACAAAAAGAATCCCCCTTTCATTCCTCAACCGAAATGAGTGGGGGATTCGTCATGCAATGAGAAAGCCGAAATTAAAATAGAAGAAAAGCATCGTTTGGAGAGTTTGACTAGAGCATGAGTAATAATCAAGTAGATCTTACGTAGAGCTGCTTATAACCAAATTATACCTACTTGCAGCCGACGCTCTATTTAGACATCTGCCTTATACAGTGGGATCAAAATCATAAATTCAGTTCCTGAGCCTACCTGACTTCGTACAGTAATTTTCCCACCATACGACTCCACAATCGAGCGGGTAATGGCTAGACCGAGACCTGCGCCACCTTGTTTGCGCGAACGAGAACTGCTTGTGCGGTAAAATCGCTCAAAGATATGGGGCAGATGTTCAGGTTCAATGCCTGTGCCGTTATCTTTTACTGACAATTCAGCCTTATGGTGCGTGGCATACAACGTTATGGAGATGGCTCCATGCTCTGGATCGGTGTGCTGCACCGCGTTATGGAACAGATTCAGTACAACCTGCTTCAGCTTGTAAGGGTCAGCAAGTACATGTACCTCAGCCGTCAGGTCGAGATGAACGGATCTTTGCTGAGCCATCATAGCAAGTTGTGGTTGCATTTCGAGTAGGAGACTGTCCAGCTGAATGACCTCCCGCTCCTGCTTTGGAGCCTGATCGAGCTTGGTTAGTAACAGCAAATCTTCAACCAGCTTGTTAATGCGTACGGATTCGCCGTGCATGCTGTCCAGTGCTTTATACAATTGATCTTGATTGGTCGCTGCACCCCGCTGTAGAACTTCAATGAAGCCGTGTATGGAGGTAAGCGGTGTACGCAGCTCATGAGAAGCATCGGACAAGAAACGCTGCATCTGTTCTTTCGATTCCCGCTCCGCTTCAAATGAGTTCTCCAGCCTTTCAAGCATGCCATTGAATGAAAGCGCGAGCTGATCCACTTCCTCTTGTCCCTGAACGACGGGAAGGCGTTCTGCGAGGCTGCCTGCATCGATCTGCTGTACTTTATTCACCATGTTAGATAGGGGAACCAGCGTCCGGCGTAATACCTTAGTGTATAGAATAAGACCGGCTACCATGGCCAACAGCGATAACATCACAAAGATCAGAAGTTGTTTAATAATCAAGTCTCTCAGTGGCTTTGTAGCCGTGCCCATCTGGACCATAGGTAAACCGCGATTGCGTGGACCGGGTGAAGCGAATACAATCAATTGCTCATTGCCTTGGCTATCCGTGACGATCCGGTAGGGAATGTGTTTTTGTTCTTTCAACTCTGTTGTAATGTCTTGATATTCAACGGTTGATAGATGAGGGGCCTTCAGACCGTCTTCCCCAAAAACATCCTCGAACGTACCTTGGTTATCAAACAGGGCCAGTGAACGGTCAGGAATAAACAGCACCCGATTACCAGACCCGTTTCCTGCCTGTCCACCAAAAGGATTGTTGGAAGATCCGCTACGTGACTGGATTCCAAGCCAAACAGGGGGCATGGACATGAGCTGTTCTTCCATGGTTTTTGCCTGATTCCGGTAGAGAAAGCTTTCCATGATCCAGAATTGCAGGATACCGATTAACAATAACAGCCCAGCAAGCACGAACAGAGAACGTGAGAGCAATTGAGATCGTAATGAACGAGGCCAGATCCATTGGTGCAGACGTCTTAAACGAAGTTTATTTTTCTTACGCAGCGAGTACATCAGAGGTCCACCCTGTATCCGACACCCCGAAGCGTGCGAATGAGTTTATGCTCTTTATCCCCGAGTTTGTCACGCAAGGAACGAACGTATACCTCCACAATATTTTCTTCCCCGCCAAAATCATACCCCCACACCCGGCTCAGAATGGTCGCTTTACTCAGCACAATTCCATGATTAAGCACAATGAATTTTAGCAATTCGTATTCGGTAGGAGATAACTCCAGGACCTGATTCTGATAGGTGATTTCTTTGCGCTGATCATCAATTCGGAAGGGACCGTGGGTGACGGCTCCTATTAATAAAGGAAATTGATTGCGCAGTCTGGCCTGAATTCGGGCGAGCAGCTCGTCAAAGGCAAAGGGTTTGATCATGTAATCGTCAGCACCTAACCAAAGGCCCTTAACCCGATTCTCGACTTCGTCCTTCGCTGTCAGCATAATTACGCCAACCTCGGCACCGGTCTTACGCAGACGCTCGACCACTTCGAATCCATCCATCTCTGGCATCATGACATCCAAAATAGCCATATGTGGCTTGAATTCAAGCGCCAACTCAAGCGCAGCCGCTCCATCCGGTGCGGTGCGCACATCGAAGCCCTCATTGCTTAATCCAAGATCTAGAAATTGTAAAATATGTGGTTCATCATCAGCCAATAGTATTTTAATTCCGCTGCTAAGCTTCATAATGTGCTTCTCTCCTTGCCTGATCCATCTAGATTTTTCCCTCACTTCGGAGGGACTGTATGTTGTATTATCGCTTGCCAAACTGAAATTTAGCTGAAAGGATTGTGAATTATCCTCAGACAACATTCAGCGGGCACTCATCCCAGCTTTATTTTGGCATGTCACAATACTAGACATGAAGAACTTTGAAGGAGTGATTAACATTGAATAACACCAAAAGAAGGATGGATCTTGTCCTTCTGCCGATTGTATTACTGGCGGCATTTCTGAATGGGTACGGTATCTGGAATGATCAATATGCCAATTCCTATTATACGACTGCCGTTGGGAGTATGCTCAGCAACTTCCATAACTTTTTCTATGCTTCACTAGACTCAGCAGGCTCGGTCACTGTAGATAAGCCACCTGTTGTCTTCTGGATCCAGACGGCCTTTGCCTATGTCTTTGGATTGCACGGATGGAGCGTTATTTTGCCGCAGGTATTAGCGGGAATCGGTTCGGTGCTCCTGATCTATTTCATGGTGAAACCTACATATGGACTTGCAGCAGCACGAATCTCGGCACTTGCGATGGCGACTGTGCCTGTTGTGGCGGCAGTCAGCCGGACCAACAATATTGACAGCATGCTGGTGTTTACACTACTGCTGGGTTCATGGTTTTTGTTCAAAGGCAGCAAACAAGGCAGTACTTGGCGCATTCTGGTTGCTTTTGGGTTAATAGGCGTAGCCTTTAATATGAAAATGCTTCAAGCCTACATGATTCTCCCAGCTTTTTACTTGATCTATCTGCTCGCATTTCAGGCGAAATGGAGAAGGAAAATCATCCTGCTGATCGGCAGCACAGCAGTTCTGGCGGTGGTTTCCTTATCCTGGGCGGTCACTGTGGACTCCATACCCGAAGACGAGCGGCCTTATATCGGCAGCAGTGAAACGAACTCGGTCATGGAACTGGCATTTGGATACAACGGTCTGGCACGGCTAACCGGTCAGCAGAATACTTCAGGTAACGCAGGTATGCCAAATGCTATCGGACAGGGCAATAATCGTGGCAATCGTGGGGAAATGTCTGCTGGCAATAATCAGACGGATAGTGGTTCCCTGGGCGCTGGGCAAGATGTCAATGCACCGTATAACGGTAATTCAAATGCTTCAAAAGGCATGAATGCCATGGGCGGCATGAATGGGCCGAATGGCAATTTCCCGAACGGGCAGATGCCAAATGATATGGAAATGCCAAACGGCAGAAATTTCGGCGGAGGCATGGGCGGAATGTTTGGTACAGGGGAGAAAGGTCCTCTGCGTCTGTTCCAGACTGAACTGTCAGGTCAAGCTAGCTGGCTGTTGCCAGTTGTGCTGCTTGGGTGCATTGCCCTATTTGCAGGGTTAAGACGGAGAAATATAACCAGCAAGCACAAGGAGGCCTTGTTCTGGCTGGCATGGCTGCTTCCCGTTGCTGCCTTTTTCAGTGTGGCAGGTTTCTTCCATCAATATTATCTGATTATGCTTGCACCTCCAATTGCGGCGCTGACTGGCGCAGGATTTGTAGCGATGTGGAAGTCATATCGTGATCGCAATGGCTGGCAGGCATGGTTGCTTCCGGTGTCCGTGCTGCTGACGACTCTGTTCGGCTGGTTTATCATGCAGGTGTATAACGATACGATTGGTGCAGGCTGGTCCATTAGTGAATTGATCGCAGGCATTCTGATTACGGTCATCCTAATCGTTATGCTTCATCGCACACATCGATGGAAACAGAGCTTCATTATCGCGGGATTCATGGTGATGCTGATTGGTCCAATCTACTGGGCATTCACCCCAATTACTTATGGCGGCAACAGCATGATTCCGGCAGCAGGCCCTACTGGTTCCAATGGCATGTTTGGTGGGGCAGGAATGGGCATGCCGATGGGTAACGTTGCAGGAGACACAGAAATGCCTGCAATGGGTGGCCGTGGCGGAATGGGTAACCGTAACGAAGAAGTGGATACAGTCACACTGAATTATCTGAAAGAGCACAATACAGGTGAAACGTATCTCTTTGCCACTACGGACTATAATCAGGCAGCACCTTATATCATCGATGAAAGAGCAGGGGTCATTACACTTGGAGGTTTCTCCGGCTCAGACCCGGTGTACACAACAGAGGAACTTGAGCAACTTGTCAAGAGCGGGCAAGTGAAATACTTCATGGTTGGTGGCATGGGGGGCCGCGGAGGGAACTCGGATATTAGCGATTGGATCAAAGAGCACGGAACCGAGATTCCAACGTCAGAATGGAAGATAGGCACAGACAGCGGAGATACGGATAACGGAGACACCGGGAACAGAGCCGGATTTGGATTCGGCGGACAGTCCACCTTGTACGAAGTGAAATTGTAGCTATATAAATTGAACTTACCATTTACACGATAACGGAGAGGATAGAAAAAACCTGAAAAAGCGAAGCGTTCGCCTACAAGCTTTCTGCAAGAAAGCTACATCGGAAGCATACGCTATCCCCGGATTTTCCCTTTAGTAAAGGAATCAAAAAAATCGGGGGATAACAGCGATTGGAAGGTTGTTCTGTCATCGAAGTATGCAGTGTAAATAATCTTTAGTCCAATTTGTATAGAATGAAAATCTCGAACGAAGTCCATTGGAAAAGGGAGGGGACAAACATGGCTCACGCGTACCGATACAGCATTATTATTCCCATGTATAACGAGGAAGCGGTGATCGAGGAGACTTATCGGCGTCTGAAAAAGGTCATGGGCAGTACAGGAGAGAGCTATGAACTGTTGTTTGTCAATGATGGCAGCGTGGATCGAAGTGCACAGATGATCCGTGATTACGCCCGTTGGGACGAGAGTGTGAAGCTGATTGATTTTGCCCGTAACTTCGGACATCAGATCGCGATAACAGCGGGTATGGATTATGCAGTGGGGGATGCGGTGGTTATTATTGATGCGGATCTGCAGGACCCTCCCGAACTGATACTCGATATGATCGCCAAATGGAAAGAGGGTTATGAAGTCGTATATGCCCGTCGCACCAGACGAAGCGGGGAAACTCGCTTCAAGAAATGGTCGGCGAGTCTGTTCTATCGTGTACTTCGTGCCTCAACGGATACGGATATCCCGGTAGACACCGGAGATTTTCGCCTGATTGACCGCAAAGTATGTGATGAGATGAAACGTCTTCCCGAGAAAAACCGGTTCGTGCGCGGGTTGGTCAGTTGGGTCGGGTTTCGTCAGACTGCTATTGAATATGAACGTGATGAACGTCTGGCAGGCGAAACAAAATATCCGCTGAAACGCATGCTGAAGCTAAGCCTGGATGGCATTACGTCATTTTCACATAAACCGCTTAAACTTGCAGGTTATGTAGGTGCGATCCTGTCGGTTGGCGGATTCATCTATATGTTAACGGTTATTGGTTCGGCCATATTTACGGATTCAACGATTAAGGGATGGCCATCCATTGTGAGTATCATGCTGATGTTTAACGGATTCATCCTGATCATGCTGGGCATTCTGGGCGAGTACGTTGGCCGTATCTATGATGAGACTAAGGCACGTCCGCTATACATTGTGAGAGATGTGGTTCAGGCCGAGAGCCTGCAAGCGCCATCCCGATTGACAGCCCGAGTTGCTCATCATGACTAATCGTCTGGTCACACTCTTCAAGTTCGGAATTGTGGGTGTTGCAAATACGGCAGTGGATGCGGTGGTGTTTGCTTTGCTTGCAGTGGTCGGTGTACCGGTTCTGATGGCTCAAGTAATCTCGTACAGCTGCGGTGTTGCGAACAGTTATTGGCTGAACGGCAGGTGGACTTTTCGAGATGCGGTACGAGGGGGTGGCGATAGAACAAAACTTATTCGTTTTCTAATCACCAATCTCATTGTTCTCGCGTTATCCGCCCTCATTCTGATGACTTTGCACGACATGCTGGGTTGGAGTCTCGTGATGAGCAAGATACTGGCGACCTTGATGGGGATGGTTCTGAACTATATGGCCAGCAGATATTGGGTGTTTCGTATCGCTACTTAGCTGACTACAGCGTGCAATATTGGTTATAAAAAGCAAATGAAAGGAGTGTATGATGAAATGCGAATTAAAAAAGCAGTTATTCCGGCAGCGGGTCTCGGAACCCGTTTCCTGCCAGCAACCAAAGCACAGCCTAAAGAGATGTTACCGATTGTAGACAAACCAGCTATCCAATACATTGTTGAAGAAGCAGTACAATCAGGCATTGAGAATATCCTCATTGTGACCGGACGCAACAAAAAATCCATAGAGGACCATTTTGATAAATCGGTTGAACTTGAACATTCTTTGTATGCCAAGGGCAAACAGTCTTTACTGGAAGAGGTGCAGGCGATCAGCGAGATGGCAAATATTCATTTTATTCGTCAAAAAGAACCGCTGGGTCTGGGGCATGCCATTGGGTGTGCACGGCAATTTGTAGGGGATGATGCCTTCGCTGTACTGCTGGGAGATGATATTATGGTGTCTGATCCGCCTGCACTTGCACAGATGGTCCATCTCTATGAAAAAACAGGCAACCAGATCATCGGTGTCCGTCAGGTAGACGCGGCAAATGTGAGCAAATATGGCATCATTGATTCGAATGGTGCTGAGGACCGGGTTCACCGGGTCACCAATTTGGTCGAAAAACCTTCCCTTGCGGAAGCACCATCCCGGACAGCTGTAATGGGACGATATATTCTGAAACCTTCCATCTTTCCAATCCTTGATCAGATCGAGAGAGGGGCTGGAGGGGAATATCAGTTAACGGATGCTTTGAAAGAAGTGAGTCAGGTGGAGGAGCTGTTGGCCCTTGAACTAGAGGGACGTCGCTACGATATTGGTGATCAATTCGGATATATTCAGGCGATCTTGGAGATCGGACTGATGCGCAAAGAATTACAGCCCATGCTGACACCCTATCTTCAGAAGCTTGCAACCCAGTGGGCATAGGGATTGATATGTAGCAGAGGTTTATATCTGCTGTAGGACGGGTTCTCCTCCGTGCCATGGTTCTGCCATAGACTCTAGCATTGTACAATTCTTCCAGTAACGCTACAATGAGCAAGAAGTTCAAGTTGCTCTTTGAGGAGTGAGGAATCATGAATGAATCTATCATCAGGGACCTTATTAAGTATATGGACGTGGAGGACAACGCCGCCACTCAGTACATTCAGACTGAGCATCGGATGAAACTGGGACTCTTTTGGGGGATACAGGAAGGCAGCCGCGTTCTGGAAATCGGTTGTGGTCAGGGAGATACAACGGCCGTGCTTGCACATCTGGTAGGGGAGAAGGGATACGTTCATGGTGTAGATATTGCACCTGAGGATTATGGTGCACCGCTGACCGTAGGCGAAGCGGCAGCCAAGCTACGGAGATCTCCACTGGGTAACCGAATTCGAATGGATTATGATTACGACATTTTAAGTGATCAGGCCCAATTCGCCGAGAATGAGTTTGATGTTATCGTACTTTCCCATTGTTCTTGGTACTTGAAATCGTTTGACGAACTTGCCCAGATTGTTAGCAAGGTTAGGACGTGGGGACATCAGTTATGCTTCGCCGAATGGGATGCACGAGTAACAGATGTGAGCCAGCTCTCACATTGGTTATCCGTTCTGATTCAGTCCCAGGTCGAATGTTACAAGGAGAACAGCTTCTCCAATGTGCGCACGCTTTTTACACCGGAGGACATCCAAGAGCTTGTCTCTGCGGCGGGCTGGACGATTAAGGAAGAGACTTCGATCCATTCTCCTGAGCTGCAGGATGGTCGCTGGGAAACCGAAATGACACTGGCAGAAGCGCCTGTGGAACTGAAACTGCTTCCGATCCCGGACAAAGTAAAAACACTTCTTCTTTCTGAACTGAAATTACTTAGGACACATCATGCCTCGGGGCCTGGGAGCCCACTGGGAACGTATGCGATTATTGCCAAAAAGCAATAATGAAATAGTTATTAGCAGCAATTTATAAGAAAAAAGTCTATCACGCACTTTTCACAGAAGACTGACCATTTAGCTGAAGTTTTTCTTGCGATAATTGAATGGTTCAGCTCCGCTGGAAACATATAAATTCCATGATTTTAAAAAATGTGTTTACTTCATCACGGTAATTTTGATATTATAATCGCAATATCAAATGCGACGAAGAGACGAGTAGATAAAAATCATTCTTTCAAAGAGAGCTCCGGCAGCTGAAAAGGAGTAAAGAACTTTTTATTGAATAAAGACTCAGAGCAGCACATCGGAACTTAGCGTTAAGGGATGGTGTGACAGGAGCTCCTGTTACAGAGCTAGAGTATGAACGGTCTACAGCTAGCAACATGGTTGTAAACCTTTACTTGAAGAGGCGGATATGGTGACATATTGGCGAATCTGGGTGGTACCACGAGAGTTCAATCTCGTCCCTGAGACTATTGTCTTGGGGATGGGATTTTTTGGTTTTTTCGGGGCTGTGACTACACGCTTTGGAATTGCCTGAATAGTGTTAATTAGGAAGTCCATTTCATAATACGTTTTTAGTGAGTTATGAAATTGATCAATGAGAAGAATCACTTAAACCGAAAGGAAATGATGATTGAATGTCAGCAAAATTGAAAGTTGGTATCGTCGGAGGAACGGGAATGGTAGGTCAGCGTTTTGTGGACCTGCTCGATCAACATCCATGGTTTGAAGTAACAGCTATTTCTGCAAGCGCCAATTCGGCAGGTAAAACATATGAAGAATCCGTACAAGGCAGATGGAAACTCGCAGTTCCTATTCCGGAAGCTGTGAAGAAAATCGTTGTTCAGGATGCTTCCCAGGTCGAAGCTTTTGCCAGCCAGGTTGATTTTATTTTCTGCGCGGTTGATATGAAAAAGAATGAGATTCAAGCGCTCGAAGAGGCTTATGCCAAAACAGGAACACCTGTCGTGTCCAACAACTCCGCTCACCGCTGGACAGCAGATGTACCAATGGTAATCCCTGAGATTAACCCGGGACATCTGGATGTGATTGAAGCACAGAGAAAACGTCTGGGTACCAAAACCGGATTTATTGCTGTAAAACCAAACTGCTCGATTCAGAGCTATGTGCCAGCACTGCACGCCTTGCGTGAGTTCAACCCGACTCAGGTTGTTGCTTCCACGTATCAAGCAATCTCAGGAGCAGGTAAAAACTTTACGGACTGGCCAGATATGCTTGATAATGTCATTCCATACATCGGTGGCGAAGAAGAGAAGAGTGAGCAGGAACCACTGCGGATCTGGGGCAGCATTGAAAATAATGAGATCGTCAAAGCATCGGCTCCATTAATTACAACACAATGTATTCGTGTACCGGTAACGGATGGGCATCTGGCGACCGTGTTTGTAAACTTCGAGAAAAAACCAAGCAAAGACGAAATTCTGGAGCGTTGGTTGCAGTTCAAAGGTCGTCCGCAGGAACTGGCTTTGCCAAGTGCACCAAAACAATTCATTACGTATTTTGAAGAAGAGAACAGACCGCAGACAAAACTGGATCGTGACATCGAACGCGGAATGGGTGTCTCCACAGGCCGACTGCGCGAAGACTCACTCTATGATTACAAATTCGTGGGATTGTCCCACAACACGCTCCGCGGAGCGGCAGGTGGTGCGGTTCTGATCGCAGAACTACTCAAAGCTGAAGGATATATTCAGCCGAAATAAGCATAAAGGCATCATGAGCAGCAGATTTCTGAACAGGATATTTCATGAAAAACCATCACTTGTTGATGGTTTTTTTGTTCCAGCAGAGGGTTGTAGTGGCGAAAAACGCCGACAATGTTGTCGGCGTTTTTACTCAGGCTCATTTAGATATATATAATGTAAGAGATAGCCTATATGTTTAGAACATACGTGAGCTATATCATGTGAAGTTTAAGATACTATGCTAGTTTGCTGCTTCATAGCAGCTGCTGGGCACTGAGCCGAAACCTCGGCTTCAGGAAGACTGCGACTTTTTAAACGGGATGCAGGACAACTCCCTTCTTCGTCACGCTTGGTTTCCCAATTGACCGGGTTGGTCATATCCGGGATGCGCTGCTCCAAAATGGCCTGATATTGACGTGCTTTCTCTTCCAAATGGGCTACGCGGCTCTTGGCCTCTTCAAGCTGAATCAGCGCCGCTTCCTTATACTCCATCATAAGTGCGAATCGCTGCGAAACGGTTGAATCACCTTCGAGGCAGAGATCGACGTATGTTTTAATATTTTCAATCGGTAAACCTGTCTGCTTGAGGCATTTAACGCCATGTAGCCAATTGATGGATTCTTCATCAAACACCCGAATATTATTTTTATTGCGTTGAATGCTCGGAACCAAGCCTTTATCCGTGTAAAAGCGAACAGCGTGCTCTGTGAGTCCCGTAAGCTGGGCAGCATCCTGGACAGTATACATATGTACTCCTCCTTCTAAAAAAATATTGGAGACCGCTTGACTTCGTGTAAGACGAAGGAGCTAGGGTTATTGTAACGCAAGTCGGCCGGAAGTGGAATCCTCGCTTCGTTGCTGAATTTCAGGAATACGTGACCACTTGCGATTCACAATTGAACCATAGGAGGAATTGAATATGCAAACTGTAACCTTGAACAATGGAGTGAAAATGCCGATTATTGGCTTTGGTGTCTACCAGGTTCCCGATGCTGATGAATGTGAGAACACGGTATATGAGGCGCCGAAGGCCGGTTACCGCCTAATTGATACCGCTGCCGGTTACCTAAACGAAGAAGCGGTTGGACGTGCAATTAAACGCAGTGGCATAGCGCGGGAAGAACTTTTCATCACGACCAAGCTTTGGATTCAGGATGCAGGATACGAAAGTGCCAAACGGGCGTTAGCCAAATCGTTAAGTAAGCTGCAGCTCGATTATCTGGATATGTACCTCATTCACATGCCGTTTGGTGATTACTACGGCGCATGGCGTGCGATGGAAGAACTATACCGTGAGGGCAAGATCAGGGCTATCGGTGTCAGTAACTTCCTACCTGACCGCCTGATGGACCTCATCGTCCACAACGAAGTTGTGCCTGTCATCAATCAGATCGAAACTCATCCGTTTCAACAGCAGGTCGACAGCGCTGTTTTCATGAAAGAACAGGGGATACAGCACCAGTCATGGTCCCCGTTCGCCGAAGGTCGCAACAATTTGTTCAGCAACGAAATCTTGGTTTCCATTGCCGAGAAACATAACAAATCCGTCGCCCAGGTTGTACTGCGCTGGCTTGTGCAGCGGGATGTTGTTGTTATTCCAAAATCAGTACGCAAAGAGCGGCTTATCGAGAACTTCGATATTTTCGACTTTGTACTAAGCCCGGAAGAGATTGCAACCATTTCCACACTGGATACCAAGGAAAGTCTATTCATGAAGATTGATAATCCTGAAGTTGCCAAGATGCTGGGCAATATGAAAGTGGATTTGTAGCCAGGAACTGATTGCTAGGTTTACGAAACGTAGCAGTATCTTGGCAATAATAGTAACAATAGCAACTCAATGCAAAACGCCGACTAATATGTCGGCGTTTTTAAACATTCCAATATTTTTGTTATGCTGCAGATGTCTTATCTGACTTATGCAGAAGCTGAGAGCGACGACCGAGCAGATAACCTGTCAGGGAAGCGAGCATCTGTTGAAATACCATGCCAAGCACAACCGGGACAGCAACAGGTGGCGGAAAATACGAAACAGCGAGTACTGCGCCTGCGCTGATATTGCGCATGCCTCCATTGAATACGAGAGCGACCTGATCGGCCTCGTTCCAGCCCAGCAATCGGGCGATGAAGTAACTTAGCGCATAACCGAATGATGCCAGAAAAATAATGATGACCGCAAGTCCAGCGAGCTTCCAGTTGAAATCGGCCAAGTAGGGCGCAACGACAGATCCGTTAATAGCAACAACTGATGCCATAAACAATTTGGATAACGGATTCAACCTTGGTCCCCAGACCGGGACAATGGCGCCTTTGGTCCACTCATTCAGCAGCATACCGAGAAGGGATGGTACAACAATCATCCAGAACAGACTGCTCATCATGGCTGCCGTGTCCAGTGTAACACTGGTGCCGATTAACAGGGATAACACCCCGGGCACTACGAAAGGAGCAAGCATGGTATCAATCAGGATGATAGATAGCGTAAGTGCGATATTGCCCCGATAGATGCTGACCCAGATGAAGCTGCTTATTCCTGTCGGAATCACGGCTGCCAGAACAAGGCCCGTTATGGTGTACGCATCTGTAGGGAAGACCAGATGACCCATACCGAGAGCAATTAGAGGCATCGCCAAATGCAAAATAAACAGACATACAAACAGGGGGAACGGCTTCTTCAGCACGTTCACAAAATCCCGTATCCCAAGACTGATACTTCCAGCGAACGTCATGAACGCAAAAAGCCAAGGAGATAAAAAGGTATAAGAAGAAAGAAAACTCCCGCATAACACGCCAATAATAATACTGATTGGGGTAATCAGTGGCATGATGCGGTTCAAGCGTTGGTTCAAGGCTTGAAGCATAATCATGACATCCCTTTACCGTTTGATTTTACTATTATACATGTTAATAACGTTGGCTGCAGACCCATTTGCAATGAAGCAGTCTGAACAGGTATCATGGACTTGGAACAAGGATTCCGATTAGGAGAAGGGGAGATGATCATGTCTATAAGAAAAAGAAAGCACACATTAATGATGACAGGGCTTATTGCATCAAGTATTCTTTTGATTTCGGCCTGTTCAGTCGTGGAACAAGCTAATCAAAGTTTAGATTATGTGAGTGGGGCTACTGATTATATAGAACAGGTATCAAACGCCGGGGCTGATCTGCAAGAGCTTGTATCGGGTGCGGTGAATAATCCGGAGATTACAACGCAGATTCAGGAGAAAATCGATCTGATCCAAGCAGAAGCAAGTGAATTTTCTCAGTTGACTGCTCCTGCAATAGGAGAGAGCATTCATGAGAATCTGGTTAGTTACAATACTCAATTAACAGAAGTAGTGGACAATTTCGAAAATACAATTGCAGAGCAAGGTTTTACGGCAGAAAATTGGGAGAAGACAGGCATTCCTGAACTGATCACCAATATCAATAATTTGAAAGATCCGCTTAGCGGACTTCAGGGTGAATAAATTGAATTGTTCTTAGCACCTTAAGACAATCCAGTTTGTAATCGAATACTTGAGAAGGGCGAGATATCGGAATGATTGAATTACCGTTATGCTCGCTTTTTTATTTTCCGAAAACGGATGCATATTTAATATCACAGGAGCTAGACTATATCATGTAAATAGGAGATGTATATGACATTTATCTCATATTTATGTGAAGATGATCTATGTTTTGACAAGGTTGGGACAGAGGCGTATGATAAGTTTATAAGTTAATAAAATATAGTTACTTACTATAAGTTTTCAACTGTACCTAAATATATTTTGCCAAAGGAGAGCTGAGTCATGACGGAGCACAATGGAAAAGTAATCATTATTACAGGTGGAGCCAGTGGTATTGGTAAAGAGACAGCACTTCAACTTTCGGATCAAGGTGCGACTATTGTTGTCGCTGACTATAATGAAGACGGAGCGAAGAAGCTTGCGGCAGAGATTGAAGCAGCAGGCGGAACAGCGGGCGCGTACAAAGTGGATGTATCCAAAGGGGACGAGATCAAAGCCCTGATTGACTGGACCGTAGAGAAATATGGTACGTTAAGCGGTATTTTCAATAACGCAGGCATTGGACTTGTGAAGCCATTTCTGGAGATGGACCCGGAATCCTATCACAGAGTCATTGATGTAGATCAGCACAGTGTATACTACGGCATGTATTATGGCGCGAAAAAAATGGTTGAATTAAATGTACAAGGTACCATTGTAAATACAGCTTCGATCTATGGAAGTGTTGCTGCAGTAGGCAGCTTCAACTACAACGCAGCCAAGGCTGCTGTTGTTATGATGTCGAAATCCGGTGCATTGGAACTTGCTGAGCATGGAATTCGTGTAGTTGGTGTAGCACCTGGCTTTATCGAAACACCGATTCTGGGTGATGACAAAGCCATGAAAGATGCACTTGCTACTCAACATATGCGTGGAGAGCTCATTCAACCGGAGAAAGTAGCCAGTGTGGTTACATTCCTGTTCAGTGATGCAGCAAGCGCAGTGAACGGAACAACCGTAGCCGTAGATGATGGATTCCTCAGCTTCAAAACCAAATAAAATAAAGTAAGCAACCCTTTTAAGATGAAGAGAACTCATCTCAAAAAACAGAAAAAAACGGTGCAGAACGATTTATTCGTTTTGCACCGTTTTTGTATTTTCATTATAAAGTAATCGTAGCATGTGAGATGGAAATAAGTTTGTCGAATCATCCCGAAAATTCAGAGATCGTGATACAATTAGCAAGGTTGTATCTTTTTATCATTTTGTGGTGTGTCATATACAATTCGAACGCCGAGAGAGCCATAGCTCTCTTCTTTGTAATGACATTGAGAACAGGTTTTGGTCGAGCACAACGCATCGTTATGAACTTGTAATTTTTCGTTGCACTGTGGACATTTATTTTCAAAAAGAGTCTTCAACACGTTAAACATGCTTAATCACTCATTTCGGATTAATTTACTTGGTTTTCATTATAACGGATTATATTCACCTTGTATAGCACTTTTGAGTGGTATCGAGATGAGATTTAAATTGCACGAAAGGAAGCGCATAACCGATGGATCTTCTGCTTTTTATCATCATGTTTATACTGGGTCTGGTCGGTTCATTCTTCTCCGGTTTGTTGGGTATTGGTGGGGCCATTATCAATTATCCGCTACTGTTATATGTTCCATCCTGGATGGGACTGGAGCCATTCTCAGCACATCAGGTATCTTCGATTAGTATGTTTCAAGTGTTTTTCGCTTCACTTGCCGGTGTGATTGCATTCCGCAGAAAAGTAAAAACGGGTAGAAGTGGTGGGGCGATCGTTCACCGCGGTTTGGTGTTGTACATGGGCTCCAGCATTCTTGCTGGCAGTCTGATCGGCGGGTTCATATCCGGTCACCTGGACGGAAGGGTTATTAATCTGATCTATGGCATTCTGGCGATCATGGCGATTGTGCTTATGCTGATTCCCGGAAAGGGAAAGCTTGATACCTCAGCTCCACTGGTGTTTAACCGATGGATTGCAGCAGGTACTGCTTTTGCAGTAGGCATTGTATCAGGAATTGTTGGTGCGGGTGGTGCCTTTATCCTTATTCCCATCATGCTGACGATTCTCAACATCCCCGTACGAACAACGATTGCTTCTTCACTGGCAATTGTATTTATCTCCGCCATTGGCGGCGTTATAGGTAAAATTACGGGCGGGGACATTCCGCTAGAACCCATTATCTATACGGTGATCGGAAGTCTGCTCGGGGCATCCCTTGGTTCACGGGTTAGTTCGATGATCAATGTGAGGGTACTTCGATATGCATTAATCGTACTTATCGCCATCACAGCGGTCAAAGTCTGGTCATCTATTCTGTAAAATCACGTATATGGGAATGAACAGTGACGATTTCGTAACCAAACGGTTGGATCGCCGTATAAAGGTTATGAACATGAGCTGAAGCGTTGGATACACGATCAAATGAGTTCAGTTTTCGTCCATGGAGCACCTCATCTCCTTTCATGGATACATGTTTAACATTAATAGAAGTTGAGGTATCCACCCTATGAATAACGTACTTACAGAACAGGCTGATGCAGGATATCGGCTAGCTGAGCAGAAAGCATCTCAGTATTTTACTTCTCTTAGGCAGCAACTTATGGATAATACGTATACAACAGCACTTACCCAAGATATTCATGTATGGCAAAAGAAACATATTCATCGTTTTGCCTGGCTTTCTCTTCTATCACCTAGCAAAAGAAAACCGGATCCCCGGGATGTTCATAGATATATCCACTGGCTGAATACTACAGGAAAGCTGGATGATTACCTGGATCGGAGTATCTCCTATATTTATATGAGGGATCTGGGGCAAGCCCTTGATTCTCCGGATACGCAGGCCCGAATTCAGCACATTGTCCAGAATACCAAAAAATACTTTATGGGCTCTGCCACTGGGCGCAAAGGACAGCCCGATTATATCAGTCTGGCTGCGTTGTACCGATGGGGACAGAAGGAGCACATTGAAACAGCTGTCATCTGGGTGATGAACAAATTAAAGAATGTAGCATCGAACATCCCGAAGGAGCTGGATGCAGAGCAGGCGCAGCGGAAGCTGATCAAGATTATTCTCGGCGTGGTCCTTCATGTGGACGATGAGATGAATAAGCAGACACCACCTGAAGAACGTGCCCGGAGATTTGATGCGGCGATTCGACTTGGTTATTCTTACGGTTTGACATATCCATTCGTGGATGACTTGCTGGATTCACAGGCTTTGACTGTTCAGGAAAAAGAACAATATTCCCTGATGATACGTGATGCACTTCTTACCGGTGTCGTACCTGATCTGGGGGAGTGGAAAGGCAGCAACCTTGAAGTGATTGAATATGTACATTCCGAGCTTCGGGAAGCATTTGAGTACATTAAGAACTACCAGCATCCAGAGAAACAGCGCACGTTCTTAGAGCAATCCTATGTGTTCTTTCAGTCTCAGGAGATCGATCGCAACAAGAAATTAGCCAATGCAAATTATACCAATGAAGAATTGTACATTCCGATTATTATCAAATCTTCTTCTTCCCGATTAATCGTCCGGTCTGTTCTCAGTGCACAGGTGGATGAAGGATTTGATCTGCGGACGTTTTATTACGGGATATATAATCAGTTGGCCGATGATTTTGCCGATATGTTTGACGATATGGAAGAAGGGGCAGTAACTCCTTATACGTACTATTTGAAGTATCGAGATTTGCGCCCTGATCTGATTAATCCATATGAATTGTATTGGGCAGTCATCTCTCATCTAATCCATGATGTGTACAACTCGGATGCCAAGACCCGTGAGGTCATACTGGATCGTGCGATCAACGGGCTGAAACGTTGTAAAGAACGGTTGGGGCAGCAGAAATATGATGAAGTGATGACGATCTTTGCTTCTGGGCAGCCTGAATTCAATCAACTGGTTCAACAGATGGTGCGAAAAGCGGATGACGTTGATTTTCTTGATAAATTGTTACGGGATCAGGTCGTGCTTCAATTGAAAAATGACAAGCAGGAGAAAGAGGAGTTCAAACAGACCATTCGAACGGTTCGCGAACAGATTAATGTGGAGTTGCAGATTGCCAAGCCCGGTGGTCTTCATGAGATGAAAGAAACGCTGATCGATGCAGCCAATTACAGTTTGCAAGGCGACGGAAAAAGGCTACGTCCGATATTAACTTGGGTTATGGGCGTGCGCGAGTATGGTCTACCTGAGTCATCCATCGTTCCGCTGCTAAGATCGCTGGAGTACATGCACACCGCTTCCCTGATCTTTGATGATCTGCCTACGCAGGATAATGCTTCGACAAGACGTGGACGTTCCACGCTGCACCAGGTACACAATAGCGCCACAGCAGAGCTTACCGGTCTGTTTCTCATTCAGAAGGCGATAGGAGAGCAATCCTCATTGAATCGCTTTGAGGCGGCAACCGTGCTAACGCTCATTCAGTATTCGGCTGAAAAAGCAGAGGATATGTGTATGGGGCAGGCGATGGATCTGAACTCCAAAGGCAAAGTGTTAACTCTTGAGCAGTTGAACATGATCTGTTTTTACAAAACAGGCATTGCCTTCGAAGCTGCCCTGGTCATGCCAGCGATACTTGCCCAAGTGAAGGAACCGGAGATGGCTACACTGAAGAAGTTCGCTTATCATGCGGGGATCGCCTTCCAGATCAAGGACGACTTGCTGGATTTCGAGGGCAATCACCTCATTCTTGGGAAACCTGCAGGTCAGGATGAGCGGAACAACAATTCAACCTTTGTGTCCATTCTTGGTGATGAAGGCGCGAAAAAAGAGATGTGGGAGCATTATTGTCTTGCGACAGATGCATTGAACGAGATGGCGAAACCTATTCCCTTCTTGAGACATTTATTGGATTATCTTGTTGGTCGCGAGCGCTAACCTGTTTTACTAACGATTCCGTGTTGCGTATGACTTATTATGATATATAATGACAAAGGTCGGGATTCCATATGAATGGATTCCGGACCTTGTTTGGTTTTAAAGACACAAATCTCTTAAAAAGATTTGTTTCAATAACTGAAATTCTGGGTATTAAGCAGGTACTGTTGTTTTAAATCTGACTAATTTTTATAGAACATCTTATATCAGTAAAAACTTTAGATTTCGACAATCTTTATATGGAGTCTATATGCCAAAAAGGAGAACTTACAATGCAGGTTCAAAAGGTCGATCATCATGAATTGTTCGAGCAGATATATAACCAAGCGCCTATTGGGATTGCACTCGTTGCTCCAACAGGGCAATGGATGAAAGTGAACCCTGCTTTTTGCTGTATGCTAGGTTATACAAGTGATGAATTAATGAATCTCACGTATCAGGATATTACACATCCGGATGATTCGTCACAAGATATGATCTGTAGTTATGAGTTATTTGAAGGTAAATCAAAAGAAAATCAATACGAAAAACGTTACATTAATAAAAATGGTGACATCTTATGGTGTTCAATACATGTTTCCTTGGTTCGAAGCGAAATTACGGATGAACCTCTTTATTCCGTTTGCCATATTGTTGATATTTCCAATCGTAAACTGTCTGAACAAAAACTTCTCCATAGTGAAGAAATGTTCAAACTTATTACGGATCATGCTCAGGAGATCATCTATATTGCCGATTCAGAGGGAGTTTGTCGGTTCTGCTCACCGTCAGTCCAACAAATATTGGGTTATTCCCCGGACGAAGTCATTGGCCGAAACAATAATGCTTCCTTTCACCCACAAGATCTGGAACGGATCTCACAGATGGATTTGACTAAAGGTAATCTGTTGAATATCAGAGTCCGCCATAAAGACGGGCATTATCTTTGGTTTGAAACCACATACAAGGTCTTTGGTGATGCGGATCATGAACAGCAGATTTTTACAATTGGACGAGATATATCAGAGCGAAAAAAACAAAAGGATATCAGTGCAGAGGCTGAACGTATTGCCTTAATTGGTAGTTGGGAATGGGATATGGTCAAAGACCATATTACATTTTCAGATCAGATCTTTGAGATTTTTGAACTTGAACGCACCTGCAAACCATATCGTATAAGTGATGTTTTTAATGTTATGGATGCCGAAGATATAGCCTCTTTACAAAAACATATTACAGGGGTAAAACAGGGTGAACCGCTCGATTTTGAATACAAACACATCAGCTCTGATGGAAATGAGAAGTATCTTCACCTGCGTGGATTGATTACGCTTGATGAGCATCGTCAGCCAGTCCAGCTAAACGGAACACTACAGGATATCACTGAACGCAAACGCATCGAATTTAAATTGCAGGAATCTGTGGAGCGATACACTTCGCTTAAGAAATACAATCATGACGCCATTATCTCGTTTAACATGGATGGTAATATTATGAATGCAAATCCAGTAGCGGTGAAAATGACGGGTTGTCCCGTGGCTGAAATGATCGGTACAAGCATAAGCAGATTTATCGGAGCCAGTAATCTGGGTCTGATTCTGGGCAGTGATTATGAGATGGCTGAAAAGGAGATCAACGCTGTTCGGCACACGGATGGATCTGAGACAGAAGTCTTGGCTACGCTTGCTCCAATCATTGTTAATAAGTCCAATGTCGGGTTTTACCTGATAGCGAAGGATATTACGGAGCAGAAAAAACTGCTGGTAGCCAAAGAGACAGCGGAGAGAATGAATAAGGCCAAAAGTGAATTTTTGGCGATGATGAGCCATGAAATCCGTACACCTATGAACGGTGTAATTGGGATGACGGATTTGCTCCTGGATACTCCTGGACTTAGCGGGGAGCAAAAGGAATATATTGAAATCATCCAGAAGAGTGGAGATTCCTTGCTTGCCATCATTAATGATATTCTTGATTTCTCCAAAATCGAGTCGGGAAAAACCGATCTGGTAGAAGATCCTTTTGATCTCGTTGAGATCGTGACCGAGACGGTGCAAATCGTAAAACCGCTGGCTCGTGAAAAGAAGCTGGATGTTCGTATGTGCGTAGAAGATGCTATTCCAACTCCGGTGTATGGTGATGCTTATCGTCTTAAACAGGTACTTACCAATATCATTGGCAACGCGGTCAAATTCACTTCAGAAGGCGGCGTGGAAGTTAAAGTTGGGGTTAAGGAGCACTCCGGCAATAACGTGCAGCTTTATTTTCAGGTAAAGGATTCGGGCATTGGGATTCCGGTTGAGAGGAAACAACAATTATTTGAACCTTTCTACCAACTGGACAATTTTATGACCCGCAAACCTCAAGGTACCGGTCTTGGCCTTGCCATTAGCAAGAAACTGGTGGAGCTTATGCAGGGGAAGATCTGGATCGAGGAATCGGATGAACCGGGTACAATATTTATATTTACCGCCCAATTTAAATTAAATAACGGTGAAGAGAGCAAAAGGTTAGATCAACAGCAGAAGAAGAGCAGAACATCAGCCTTGCGGATTTTAATTGCAGAAGACAATGAGGTGAATCAGCTCGTCCTTAGCAGAATCGTTGAGAAAAAAGGGCACTTCGTGGATCATGTGGCGGACGGTGTTGAGGCAGTCGAGGCGGTCAAACACAATTCATATGATATCGTCTTCATGGATGTGCATATGCCAAGGCTTAATGGATTCGAAGCGACAAAAGCGATTAAAAATTCTCTGCACCCCGAGAGTTGTCCATACATTATTGCGGTAACTGCAAATGCGGTAAGAGGAGACATGGAAAACTGCTTGAAGGCAGGCATGGATGCGTATATCAGCAAACCGATCAAAATCGAGTCCATTATGCAAGCATTGGAGACCTATTACATCAAAAATAATCTCTGAGTGTTCTAAAAATCGATTCATGAGCAAAAAAGCTGTTAGCTTATTGTAAATAGGCTAGCAGCTTTTTTTTGCTGTTCCATGATTTTGTCCTCCACCCCTGTATCCCACAGATGCGACTATGGACAAATTCCTAAAGATTTTTGATCCACAGTTTGGAGATGTCCATATATCCGAATTCTGCTGTCTGCATGCCGAAGATGCTCTGATCCAGTTCAGCCTGCTTGTTCATGTGACAGCCATGCAAGATCCAGCAGTGATCACGTAGCAAGGCTTCAGCTTCATCCAGGAGCGCAGTACGTTCTGCCCGATGAAGCTTAGCGAAATGATCCAGTTTGTCATCCAGTAGAGACTGGAATGCAGGAGACATACATATATGAAAATGGTTGGACAGGTTTTTGAAAAAATGAATCATGCCGTACTGCCAATCTTCCTCCAGTATCTCTTCAGCGAGGATCAATTGTGCGTTCGTGGTTTCCTCTGAGTTGAAATAATCCACAACGGCCTGCATGCTGATGTTCAGACCGATGGACGCTGCACGACGTTGGAACCACTCCGCAACGTCTGCATCCTTATTATGCTTGTACGATAATGTTATCTTCTCACCTTGGTACCCGCAGTTATGCAGTAATTCACGAGCATGTCCAAGAGAAGCAACGGTCCAGTCTTGGGCTGCACTTTTCCAGGGAAGGAAGCTGTTGGCCGGTGTGATCCGATTCCCGCCGAGATCTCGGACAAGCGCGACCGAATCATAGACGATACGCAGGGCTTGTCGAAATAGGGGATGATGATGGATGCCTTCCTTGTGAAAATTGAACAGCATATACTGACAACCCAGCGCCGGATAATTGATACTATTCGTCTGATCACAGCCTGTTGTGAGACTCAATCGATCTGTACCCGGTAGCTCATAATAGCGATCATTCGGACTCAGGTCAGGCACAAACCAGAAATGGACTTGATCCAGATGTGGCCGGATGCCGTAGTACGCATCAAAAGCGGTAAGCTTCAGCACATCTTCATTCAGCTCAGAGATCTGAAAAGGACCGGTACCTATTAATGTATTGGTTACATTGTAATCGTAGGGCAGGATTGTCATCCGAATACAACTGAACAGATGCAAGAAAAACCGATTAGGACGATGTAGAACAAACTTGATGCAGTAATCGCCAGCTACTTCCGCTCGTTCAATATCCCGATACAACCAGATGGACGGACTATGCACATCAACCAATCGTTGCAACGTCGCTTGGACATCCCGGGATGTCATGACACGACCATTGTGGAAACGTACACCTTTTCGGAGATAGAAGGTCCATAATCGATGGTCCTCGCTGCATTCCCACATGTGAGCTAGTGCTGGCAGGAATGATTCTGTCTTGGCATCATAGGTGATCAACGTATTACAGACCTGGCTTAATAGGTAGGTTTCAAATGCAGTATAAACAAAGGCTGGGTCAAGATCACCTAACTGGCGTGACCTCATGATGCGCAAAATATCCTGACCTGAGGCAGTTTCATCGTGGCTGTGAAATCCCATCTGTTGATGGAGGGAGAGCATGAGCTGTTCTCGCAGTGAATCATGCATCTGAACGGTTCCGATGAGTTCAATGGCGTCTTTCATTTTGCCTTTAGCCAGAAGTTCGGTAAAACTCGCTTCCAGCGCTTCATTCATGCTTCGCAGCATCGTTAACTCCGAATGATGTCCACGACCACGCCCGGGTTGCCAATGGATGAAGCCTTGTTCCTCCAATTTTCTGAGAATGAATTTCACATTACGTGGGGTGCAGCACAAGGCAACGGACAGGCTATCAATCGTTACCGCTACAGGTTCATGAAGCTTAAATGAAAGCTGTTCGGCCCCGGCGAGCCTTATAAAGTGTGTATGTAGGGTATCCATGGTCATGACTCCTCTATTAAAGGTGAAAAGTATGGTCATATGTTTACACTTTTCTTTCCCCCTTTTATCCTTACAATTATACATTAGAAGAGGTAGTTCAAAAAGTCCGCTTTTGAAGCACTTAGAAAGAATAGGAGAAGTTCGCATGAAGCAATATTTAAGGCAAATTCACCCCTTGGCATGGACCATCATTATCGGAACCATGTTTGGACGTCTTGTGACGTCAATGAGTATCCCGTTTCTTTCCATCTATCTGACACGTGTACTAGAGGCTACACCGACCCAGACCGGTATTACTGTGGCCGTTAGCTCGCTGGCAGGTGTAATGGTCAGCTTTTATGGAGGTTATATTTCGGACCGGATCGGTCGCAAAATCGTGATGTTAATCTCGGTATTTAGCTGGGCAGGTGTATTTTTCATTTTTTCAGCAGCAGAGCATCTATGGGTGTTCTTTGTTGCCAATACGTTAAACGGATTATGCCGCGCAGTATTTGAGCCCACCTCCAGAGCCATGTTATCGGATATTACTTCTCCGGAGAACAAATTGCTGGTGTTCAACCTCAGATATGCTGCAGTTAATCTTGGTGTGGTGTTTGGGCCAATTATCGGATTTCAGCTGGGATCATCTGAATCAACGTTCCCATTTGTGATTTCCGGCTTGATATACATAGCATATGGACTTGTATTATTTCTGCAATTCAAGCTACAGCATGCCAATCTGCCAGAGCGGCATCAGGCAACCGCACCACGTTTGCGTGAAGCACTCATAACCACTGGTCGCGACCGGGTGTTTCTGCCAGTATTAATCGGTACCACATTTTGTGTTCTGGGTTACGGGCACTTTAGTTCTACGTTGGCACAGTACTTGGCGAGGAGCCCGATCTTTGAAAATGGAAGTCAGATGTTCTCGTACATGCTTTCCCTGAATGCGGTGACAGTACTGATTATTCAGTATCCGCTTGTGCGAACCTTTCGAAACTTTCCACCGCTTGTTCCTCTGATTGTGGGTAACCTGCTGGTCGCAACCAGTCTGATGATGGTTGGAATCGCTGAAGGTGTAATCATGATGATGATGAGTGTCATACTATTTACCATTGGGGAAGTATTGTTGTTCACGATGATGGATATGCTCATCGACCGGATTGCAAAGCCGGAATGGAAAGGGACGTATTTCGGTACCATCGGATTCAATAATATCGGTAGTGTCATTGCTCCTGTCATGGGAGGGTTGTTGCTAAGTCAATTTGGAGCGGAGAATGGGCTGGCCGTTTTTGTACCTATTGCGCTGACGACTGCACTGGGAGTACCTTTTCTTCTGATCGCACATAGACGTCTTGTTGTTAGAGAGAAGCAAGCCGAATCCACATCATTGAGTATGTAGCAGGAATTGAAAAGATTAATGACATGAATTAAATAACAATTGAGTTAAAATTATCTTGACGGATGTTAATCCAGCGAATACAATAAACAACAAATATGTGAAACGGGTGGGATGATGATTATGTTTATGCCTATACAGATTTCGAATCGATAACTGAATACGCATGAGCATAGTGACATTAATCCAATTTTTTTGCAATGATCGCGTTGGGACAGTCATGTTTGTGCACCCCTGTCGTGAACGCTCATCATTATTGCGATGCAGAGGAGATACGGGAAATGCTTTGCATTTCATCCGGTCTCTTTTGGCTACAAGCTGTAGATGAACATTAGTTCATCTATGGCTTTTTTGCATGCATTCCACCAATCCGTTCACATGGAAAGGAGCGTTTGGAGCGTTATTTTATAAAAAACTAACTTGTTAAAAAGGAGAGTGTACAATGGTCAACATGCGTTCTACATATCAATTATGGGCGGGAAATCCCGATTTTAATGTCATTATGTATGACTCATCCTAGTGTAGATAACAACGACCAAAAGGTTATTCTGTCATCGTAGTTACAGTGTAATGTTCTTTAGTTCATTTTATATAAATAAACCAATAAAGAGGTGGGACCTGTGCCCAAAACAGAGAAAAGCTCCATGTCATGGCTGCTGCGCTATCTAAAACCAGTCAAAGGACGGCTGGCCTTACTTTTATTCATGTTGCTCACATCAACGGGGCTTCAGCTCTTGAATCCACAGATTATCAAACGATTTATCGATACAGCAGCAAGTGGGGGAGTCCTCACCAATCTTGTTCAGCTCGCAGGAATATTTCTGGTTGTTGCCGTGTTTAATCAACTCATCACGGTAGCGGTCAGTTATTTGGGGAACGACGTGGCCTGGCGGGCCACGAATCAACTGCGCGGAGATCTGCTGAAGCACTGCCTGCGTCTTGATATGCGTTTTCATAATGTGAAAACACCTGGAGAGATGATTGAACGTGTAGATGGTGACGTAACGAGTATCTCCAATTTTTTCGCGATGTTCATTGTGCAAGTGATCGGTAGTTTTGTACTGCTGGCCGGAATTCTCGGGTTCATGTTCAGTGTCAATGTGCCTATTGCTTTGGTTATGACCGTGTTCACATTATTATCGATCCTGTTCATGGTCTTCATCCGAAATCTGGGCGTGGACTCTTCCAAAAATGAACGGGCGGCAAGTGCCTCTCTGTTCGGATTAATTGAAGAACGCATTGCCGGGATTGAAGATGTGCAAGCGAATGGTCATGTGCCGTATGTGATGAACCGCTTTTACCGCACGATGCGCACGGTATTCCTTAAGGGGAGAAAAGCCTGGCTGCTACGGGTTATTCCGTGGAATACCACGGTAGTTCTGTTCGCTCTGGCGGTCACTGCGGTGCTTTTGCTGGGTGTGCATTATTATATGGAAGGTCTAATTAGTATCGGAACATTATTTCTGATCTACCAATATACGCAGATGCTGAATGATCCGATTGAGATGCTTGGAGATCAGGTGCAGGAGTTCCAAAAAGCAAAATCAGGCATGCTGCGCTCCAGAGAGCTGTTGTCCATGCAGAGTGTGATTCAAGAGGGTACAGAGGAGCAATTGCCTGAAGGACCGCTTGGATTGGAATTCAGTCAGGTACATTTCAGTTATAACCAGGATAAACCGGTATTGCAGGATATTACTTTTGCTATTAAACCTGGTGAACGTCTGGGAATCATCGGTCGCACAGGTAGCGGCAAATCGAGTCTTAGTCGTGTTCTTCTCCGCCTGTACAATCTGGATCGGGGCACGATCCGTGTAGGTGGAACGGATATCACAAAGCTTTCATTAAAAGCGCTCTATCGCCGGGTGGGAATGGTGACACAGGATGTGCAGTTGTTTGATGGCACGCTGCGTGATAACCTGACCCTGTTTAATGGAGATGTATCGGATCAGATGATCAAGGAGACGACGGATCGCCTTGGACTTAGCCAATGGATTAATTCACAACCAGAAGGACTTGATACGTATCTGGCTGCAGGTGGAGCTTCATTGTCGGCAGGGGAAGCACAGTTATTTGCCTTAACCCGCGTATTCCTGACCGAACCAAGTCTGGTTATTCTGGATGAGCCTTCGTCACGTCTGGATGCCGCGACCGAAGGTATGCTGCAATCTGCAATTGACCAGTTAATGAAACAATCCACCGGAGTCATTATTGCTCACCGATTGGCTACGCTGGAGAAAGTTGACCGGATTATGGTGCTCGGTGATGGGAAGGTACTGGAATTTGGAGCGAGAGAAGAACTTGCCAGTAACCCGGCATCTCACTATGCCAGACTGCTCATTACAGGCCGAGAGGAGGAATTGGCATGACTGTAGCAGGATTTATAGGCCGTTTATTTCGATTCAGGCCTTTGTTATTTGTAATCAACGGATTGTTATGGTGTATATTTCATTCCTTGCCGCTAGCCATTGGTATTGGAATGCAATGGTTTTTTGATCGCACAACAGTGGGGTCAAATGACTACATGTGGCTTGCTGTGCCGCTTATCTTTATTGCTTTGGTCCGAATGGCACGGGTGGGCACATTTTTTGTAGCCTTCTATGCATGGGTTACGTATCTGTATCATGTTCAGGCGATTTTGCGAACCAACATGCTTGCAGCGATCATGCGCTGGCCGGGGCGTAATCTTCCGGCTTCACCAGGGGAGGCAATGAGTCGCTTTCGGGATGATGTCGATGAAGTCGTCGAGTATGTAGAATCATGGGTGGACTTCTGGGGACGGCTTGTATTTGCTGTTGTATCCATCGTCATTATGGCGAACATTAATTGGCAGATCACATTGGTTGCCGTGCTGCCATTGGTGGTCGTGACCTTACTTAACAACCTGTCCGGAAATCGGGCTCGGAAGTATGCGCAGGTTAATCGTGAAGCGACTGGCCGAATTACCAGTTTTATTGCGGAAACGTTTGGAGCTGTGCAAGCCCTGAAACTGGGTCAGGCGGAAGAGAACGTCTCTTCACGTTTTAACCAGTTGAATGAAGATCGTCGCCAGGCTGCACTGCGAGACAATCTGTTCAAGCAGTGGATGAGATCGATGAATCAGCATGTGTTAAGTATCTGTACCGGACTGATTCTACTGATGTGTGCAGCTGAGATGAAATCAGGGAACTTTACCGTAGGTGATTTTGCCTTATTCACCAGTTATCTGGCTAATATCGGATTTAGCATTTCACTGTTTGGCTATATGGTGTTTCAGCACAAAAGGCTCAAGGTATCCTATGATCGTATGCGTAAGCTATTCCGCCCAGGGGAAGAAGACCAGGTCATGGATTCGAGAGAAATCTACCTGTATGAAGATCCCCCGGAGCTTGTAAGTGAACAGAGAGACCCTACGGAGAAGTTGCAATCTCTTGAGGTGAATAAGCTGACTTATCAATATCCGAATTCTTCAAATGGCATAGAAGAGATCAGTTTCCGTCTGAAACGCGGACAATTTCTTGTGATTACAGGACGGATCGGGTCAGGTAAATCAACGCTCGTACGAACACTTCTTGGACTGTTACCCAAGCAAAAAGGGGACATTCACTGGAATGGAGCAGCTGTTGATCCAGCCACCTTCCTGATGCCGCCTAGAGCAGCGTATACTCCACAAGTACCTAGACTGTTTAGTGATACGTTGAAAGAAAATATCGTTCAGGGGAAACAGGGTAACATGGAGCAAGCGCTTGAAAAAGCCATTCGTCTGGCTGTGATGGAGAAGGATATCAAACATCTGGATCAGGGGCTTGAGACCCCGGTTGGTCCAAGAGGGGTGATGCTGTCAGGCGGGCAGATTCAGCGCGCGGCCACAGGACGCATGTTAATGACGGAGGCGGACCTGTTTATCTTTGATGACCTGTCCAGTGCACTGGATGTGGAGACAGAACAACAAGTATGGGAAGGGCTGTTCCAAGAGCCGGATGTCACCTGCATCGCAGTTTCTCACCGCAGGGCAGCACTTTCCAAAGCAGATCACATTATCGTGATGAAAGATGGACGCATTGAAGCCGAGGGAAGTTTGGCCGAATTGCTTGCCACCAATGAAGAGATGCAGTTGCTGTGGCAAGGGGAGCAAACTCCCGCCAAAGTTGGTTAGCTTTAAAAATTTAGAAAAGATAATAAGAAAACAAAAAAGCCTTACAGACGACTCCTTGAAAGAGTACAGTCTGTAAGGCTTTTTATCGTTATAACGAGTGGAACGATGGAATATTTTTATCTCATCATTTGAGCAATCAGGGAATACGCAATGATCACCAGGAAGATAATAGTGATATGGTTAATGGAGAAGATAAACATCCGTTTGGACCATTTCTCTGTTTCTTTCTTATCAAAGGTAGCCACACTAAGAATGAGCCAGGCCAAGCTGACCAGAAATGCCACAATAGCGACAAATGGGCTCATCGGCCAGAACAAAAAGCTGGAGATCAGTAAAAGTACCAGATACACATTCGTCTGAATGTATGTCCGTCTGATGCCTTTAACGACGGGCAGCATGGGAACACCAGCAGCTTTGTATTCGTCAAAACGACGAATCGCAATCCCGTAGAAGTGAGGCATTTGCCATAAGAGCATTGTAACGACCAATGCCCAGATCTCGAAATGACCCAGTTCCGGTGAAATGGCTGCCCAACCGATGAGCGGAGGCACAGCACCCGAAAGACTTCCCACTTCCGTGTTGTAGATCGTTGTACGTTTGGTCCACATTGTGTAAGGGAACACGTACAGCAACAGACCCAAAATACCAAATACAGCAGCGGATGGGGAAGCGATGTACAACATGATGCCCCCGATGATGGTGATTGCAATACCGAGAATTAGACCCGACTTGGTATCTACGCGTCCCGTAACGGTAGGACGTTTCTTCGTACGTTCCATGATCGCATCAATATCACGATCATACAAGTTGTTAAACACCCCTGCAGCTCCAATAATGAGAGAAGACCCAATAAAGGAAAGGATGATTGGTACAATATTAGCTAAGATTGAAGCATCAAATACATATAAAGCCAAACTTAAACCCGCAAACATGGCGATCAGGTTGGACTTGATGATTCCGATTTTGATCGTATCGAAGAATACTTTCGGAATCGAGCTATACTCCAGGCTGATATTGGTCTGTGAACCATTGTTCAATGTTTTCAAGAACTCACTTCCTATATCTATACTTATATATTATGTCGCTATTATACCATTCAATACACTATGTGATTTAATTAACGTTTTAGTATTTAAAATAATGTCATTTGATTGTGAACAATTTAAAAACAAGGTTTTTTTTAATTGTTAAATAATTATTTCTGTGTTACAGGAGAGAATCGAAAAATCAGGGTATAACAGTGATTTAAAGTTTGTTCTGTCATTGTAGTGTAAGTGTAAATAATCTTTTATTCAACTCACACAGGCTGGATTGAAGAAAGTAGTTAAAGATATATGTTGCAAAATGGTTAGGTTTTGTTTATTGTGGATATAAGATATCTTTAATGGTCTTTTTTTAAAATAGTTCTTGTAATCTCCGAATTATCTTTTTTAAGAGAAAGCGGAGGTTATTTTTAAAACTTTATTAGGGATATTAAATGTCTGGAAAGGGTGAATAATATGAGTAGTATGAATCAACTCTTGGATGTACTTATTATTGGTGGAGGACCAGCGGGGCTTAATGCGGCGCTTGTACTCGGCAGGGCACGTAAGAACGTTGTGGTCATTGATGATGAGACACCGCGTAACTGGGTTACAAGGGAGACTCATGGGTTTGTGACAAGAGATGGGGCAAGTCCACGTGAATTCCGGAAAGCTGCCAAAGAACAGATTGAAGCGTATCCCTCAGTCCAATTTGCATCCGATACGGCAACAGCGATAACAGGTAGCGATGGTGATTTTGTAGTTAAGACTACACAGGGGGCAAGTTATCACACGAAAAAGATTTTGTTTGCGGTAGGTAAGAAAGACCTTCCCTTGGATATTAACGGATTAACAGAGGTCTACGGTAAAAGTGCGTTTGTGTGTCCATATTGTGATGGATGGGAGTTAAGAGACCAATCGCTGGTCATCATCGTTAGTGGAGATAAGGCATTACATATGGCAAAAGTCATATCCGGCTGGACAGAACGTTATACGATCTGTACGAATGGATCAGATTCCTTAACTGATGAGCAGCGTGAAGAGCTGAAGCAGCATCATGTTACTGTATTCGGTGCACCGATTCAATCTATTAACTCTGAAGAAGGGATGGTACAGCAAGTTGTACTAAATGACGGTACAGCGATTCCATGCACAGGAGTTTTCTTCCAACCGAAACTGTTTACCGGATCAGAACTGCCAAAGGCCATCGGTTGTGAAATTACAGAATCGGGAACGGTTATCGTTGATGCTTCAGGAAAAACATCAGTAGCAGGTGTATACAGTGCTGGTGATGCAGCTTCCGAGATGTATCAGGCAATCACGGCTGCATCTCTGGGGGCATTGTCTGCGGTAAGCATTAATAATGAATTGAATTTCGAGAAGTGGGATGAGCCAAGTCATCATTAGAATAAATTAAAACGTCATTGAATCATAACGTCATTGGTTCATACAGTAGGGGATTGCATATGCAATCCTCTATTTGTTGTTATTCAATTTAAACGTTGAACGGTTCAATTGAAAGTAATTCAGCCGGAAGAAAATTTGATATTAAATCAATTTTGGTTTATTGTATTATCAAATGATACAAATTACTATCATTTATAAAATCATCAAAGGAGAGATCACTTATGAATGAAAGCAGAACAGCCATCATATGGCTAACGAATACCTTGCTCCACGGCGCACAGTTAGTAGGTGATCATCATGAGTGATGCAACTTACATTCCACAGCCCAAAATGTATGGACCACTTGGCAATCTGCCTTTGATTGATAAAGATAAACCAACGTTGTCGCTAGGTGTTCTGGCTGAACAGCATGGACCAATATATCGACTTACGGTTCCCGGTTATTCCGGTTTAATCGTATCTGGGCCAGATCTTGTCGCTGAGTTGTGCGATGTGTCCCGTTTTGACAAATATGTATACAATGAACTCGAAAATGTACGTGCCTTTGGAGGCGATGGTTTATTTACAAGCAGAACATCGGAGCCCAACTGGAAAAAGGCCCATAACATTCTGCTTCCCACCTTCAGCAAACAGGCCATGAAAGGTTATCATCCCATGATGGTTGATATTGCCGAACAGCTGATCAACAAATGGGCACGCCTCAATTCCAACGATACGATTGATGTGGCGGATGATATGACACGCCTTACGTTGGATACCATTGGACTATGTGGATTCAATTATCGGTTTAACAGTTTTTACAGACAGGACCACAGTCCTTTTATTGAAAGCATGGTTCGGGCATTAAATGAAGCTATGCAGAAGAGTTCACGTTTGAAAATTCAGAATCTGCTTATGGTGAAAACCAAACGACAGTTCCAGGAGGATATTCAGACGATGTTCTCTCTGGTAGATCAGATTATAGAGGAACGTAAAGCGAGTTCAGCACCAGGAGAGGTCGACTTGCTCGCACGTATGCTGAATGGCAAAGATCCGGAGACAGGAGAAATGCTGGATGATGAGAACATCCGTTATCAGATTATTACATTTCTTATTGCCGGACATGAAACGACGAGTGGTTTGTTATCCTTTGCCCTATATTTTTTATTGAAAAATCCGGAATCACTTCAAAAGGCGTATGACGAGGTAGATCAGATATTGGTCAGTGACTCACCACAGTACGAGGAAATTCTTCAGCTTCCATACATTCGCATGATTCTCAGTGAATCGCTACGTCTCTGGCCAACCGCTCCGGGATTTGACGTATATGCCAAAGAAGACACGGTTATAGGTGGCAAATATCCCTTGAAGAAAGGGGAAAGTTGCAGTATTCTTCTGCCTCAGCTTCACCGTGACAAAGAGGCATGGGGAGAGGATGCGGAACTTTTCCGTCCAGAGCGATTTGAAGATACGACGAAAGTACCTCACCATGCATATAAACCTTTTGGTAATGGGGAGAGAGCGTGTATCGGCATGCAGTTTGCTTTATATGAAGCAACACTTGTGCTTGGTATGGTCCTCAAACATTTTGAGCTGATCGATTACAGCAATTATGAATTGGATGTTAAACAGACGCTGACGTTGAAGCCGGGAGACTTCAGAATCCAGGTGAAAGCGCGCGCCGCTTCGCAAACGATGAATAAGGCTACTTTATATGTAGACGAGAAACCTGCTCCTGTTTTTCATAAAAAAATAGCAAGTGACACCCAGACGGGAGATACCCTGGCCGTTGAAGCAGATACTAACTCATCGCTCCTGGTGTTATATGGTTCCAATCTGGGAACGGCAGAAGGCATTGCCAGAGAGCTTGTGGAGAAAGGTCGTTCGTATGGAATTCCAAGTGAAGAAGCCACTCTGAATGAGTGGGTTGGCCGCATACCCCGCCAGGGAGTAGTTCTCATCGTCACTGCTTCCTATAACGGTAAACCACCGCAAAATGCAGCGGCATTTGTTGACTGGTTGAAGGGAGCGGAGTCAGAGGAAGCGCGGGATGTGAACTATGCCGTTCTGGGCTGTGGAGATCGGAGTTGGTCCGGGACGTATCAGAGCATTCCGCGATTAATCGATGAGAGGCTTGAAGAACTGGGAGGTAAAAGACTGTTATCCCGCGGTGAAGCTGATGCCGGAGGTGATATGGAGAAACAAGTTGAAGCGTGGCAGCATACGTTGTGGCCTCAGATATTGAGTGTCTTGGGGATCAACACGGAAGTAGTGAAGCCAACCCTACCAAGCACAAGCAGACTTCAAATGGAGATTGTCCACGAGAAAACGGATATGCCACTTGCACGAACTTATGATGCCAGCTATGCCACGGTGGTAGTCAATAAAGAGCTTCAGGCGCCGGGAAGTGGAAGAAGCACGCGTCACATCGAAGTATTACTGCCAGAAGGCATGAGTTATAGAGAAGGGGACCATCTCGGTGTGTTGCCTAGCAATCAGAAGCAGAATGTGGATCGGATACTCAGTCGGTTCGGACTACGTGGGGATATTCAGATCCAATTAACTTCGGACGTCAGCCACCTTACACACCTCCCACTGAACCGTCCCGTTAAGGTACATGAGTTGCTCACTCACTGTGTGGAATTGCAGACACCTGTTACCAGAGCGCAGTTGCAGGAGTTAGCTAATCATACGGTATGTCCACCTCATAAGCGTGAACTGGAAGGCATGTTGGACGAAAACAGCTACAGGGATTATATTCTTGCCAATCGAATCACCATGTTGGACCTGTTAGAAAAATATGAGGCGTGTGAGTTGCCTTTCGAAAAGTTCCTTGAACTATTGCCTCCGCTTAAGCCCAGATACTATTCAATATCCAGCTCGCCAAGCCTGAATTCCGAGCAAGCGAGCATAACTGTATCGGTAGTAAAAGAGCCTGCATGGAGTGGCAGGGGCGAATACCTTGGAGTTGCTTCTTCGTATCTCGCCGGTTGCTCATCCGGAGAACGTATACTGACGTTTGCGCGCACACCTGAATCCGAATTTGTTCTCCCGGAAGAGGCTGACGTTCCGATAATCATGGTGGGACCGGGAACGGGGGTTGCACCATTCAGAGGTTTCCTCCAGGCGAGAGCTGCCATGAAACAGAGAGGTTTGCCGCTGAGTGAGGCTCATTTGTTCTTTGGGTGCAGGAATGATTCAGATTTCATATATCGTCAGGAGCTTGAGCAATACGAAAGGGAAGGGATCGTGAAGCTACACACTGCTTTTTCTCGTGCTGATGGCAAGCCAAAAACGTATGTACAGCATCTGATGAAGGGGAATTCCGAACAGTTGATTCACATGCTGATGAACAAAGGAAAACTCTACGTATGCGGGGATGGAAGCCAGATGGCTCCTGCGGTGGAAGAGACTTTGCAGCAGGCGTATCAGGAGGTGCAGGGAGCAACGATGCAGCAAGCAAAAGACTGGCTCATTCAGCTTCAGGCCGAAGGACGCTATGTGCAGGACGTGTGGGCAGGTAATAAACGAACGGTTGAATCCTCCCAACTTATTTATTAAAACTTAAAAATGAAAGAGTAGTTCACATAAATTACATCAAATATTTTCACCATATTATAAATATTACATTTTAATAGAATGATATCCTATATGATTTACCTTCAACTTCAATCAATAGTTTACCCGAAAGTACACAAGTCGTTCCTTACGCACAAAAGTATATAACTTGGCAAACCATTTTACCTAAGTCTCAATTTCCAACGCTTGGTGATATTCCGATGACAGCAAGTTATAATGTAGATCCATATCGGGGACAACTTACACTTCAATCAGTTGATGGTCAGACAGGTTATACATGGACCGTGACCTACGCAGGTTATGTAACCTATTAATTAATAATGGAATAATGCTATTCATCCAAAAACAGCCGCTCGATCTGGAGTTTCACATCCCAAAACGGCGGCTGTTTTGATTGGATTTGTAAAGAGAAGTATGCTGAATAGATAGAACTTATTTGGTTAAATAGGGTCTTAGATCATAGCTCATAGAGTTGCTCGTATTTGTTAGTCAAATATTGGATCAATGGAGCGGAGTCAATTCCCTTCCCAGTGATGGACTGAATTAGCTCATCCGCCGATTTAGATTTACCAAATTGATGAACATGAGTCGTTAGCCATCCGGTAATCGTCTCAATATTGTCCGATTCAATCAAATGATCATAATCGGGAAGATCGCGGCGAATCGCTTCATGTAACTGTGCTGCATACACAAAACCGAGCGTATAGGATGGGAACAAACCAAACCCGGCACTCCAATGTCCATCCTGTAAAACTCCATCCAGATGGGTAGGGGGACGAACCCCCAGATATTCCTCATATTTATCATTCCACGCGTCAGGTAACCCTTCATAATCCACTTCTCCAGCGATAATTGCCTGTTCCAGCTCATACCGAATAATGAGATGCAGGTTGTAGGTAAGCTCATCTGCTTCAAAGCGGTTAAACGTTGGTTTCACTGCATTTAATGCAAAATAAAAGTCATCCAGGTTCACATGGCCGAACGATTCCGGTTTGATTTTTTGCAAGCTGAGATAATTATTTTCCCAGAATCCTTTATGCCTGCCAATGAATTTCTCATAGAAGATCGATTGTGATTCATGAATGCCATACGAAGTGAAGATGCCCAGTCCGGTATGAATCAAGTCGGGATTAATATTCTGCGTATAGAGCGAGTGCCCGCCTTCATGCAATGCACTCCACAGGGAAACACGAACATCATTCTCTACAAACTTGGCTGCAAGCCTTGCATCATATGGATTAATGGCAGAACTGAATGGATGGACAGTGGCACCGAATTGCCCGGCATCAAAATCGTACCGAATGGCATCTAACAGTTCAATTCCAAGCTGTCGTTGCTCTTCTAACGGGAAAGGACGAGTGAATATGGATGTATCCGGTTGCTTGGAGGAAGCCACGACACGGCGGATCAGAGGTAACAGGGCAGATTTCAATTCACTGAAAATGCGGTTTAATGTGACGGTATCCAGATCGGGGTCAAATTGCTGCACGAGTGGATCATATACATGTTTCTCGTACCCCCAATAACCAGCGAACTTCAGGCTTGCATCAAAGATTTGCTTCAAATGCGGGGCGAAAATGGAGAAATGATTGGCGGCTCTCGCTTCGAGCCAAGCGGCATTAGCTAGGCCCTGTTGATGAACAAAAGTCTGATATTCTTCTATGGGAATCGCGCTCCATCGTTTATATGCTTTCAAGTGCTCCGCAACGATTCTACCGGTTAATTCATCAACGTTTTTATTCTGTGTTTCTTCCTCCAGTCTTAAACCAAAATCTGAATCCGTCTGTAAACGAAATAACTCTCCCGCTAAGGTCGCTTTGGCACGTGCAGCGTATGAAGCGCCTTTTTTGGGTGCTCCTGTGCGGGCATCCCAGGCGAGCAGGGTTTGAACCTGCTTATAATGCTCTATTTTTTCGATGTGCTGCTTAAGCGTAGGGTCCAGACGTTCGAGTGTGATCATGAATGATGACTCCTTCCAGATAAAGGATGAAATTTAAGTTGAATATTACCATCGGAATACTTGGATGTATATAATTTTACGCTTTTTTCATAGTTTACAAAAAATGAATTAACACATTAATATTGCTTATTTTACAAAAACACGCCTTTCCCTTAGCCTGAGAATACCAAATTTCACTAATCCGACATGAACACTTGCATATTATTCAGGATCGTGAAAACGGATTAACCATTATGCATGAGAGCGAGAGGGGTTACATGATGAGAAATCGAACCAAACCTGCATTAATCATGATTCTGGCATTCCTGCTTCTGGCAGGTTGCGCATCGGGTGGACAAGATCAGAACACACAAGCCTCTTCAGCAACGGGGGAGAATCCATCCCAACAAACGAGTACTGAAGTCAAGGCGGGCGGAACGTTGAACGTTGGTTATCCAACACAACCGGTCACGCTGGATGCACACGTTTCTTCCAATACAGCGGTCAAGGATATTTCACGTGAGATCTATGAGCAACTGGTGACGTTGGATAAAGACGCACAGGTTATTCCACTCCTGGCTGAATCCTATGAGATCAGTGAAGACAAATTATCATATACATTCCATCTCCGCCAAGGAGTGAAGTTTCACAATGGCAAGCAGCTACAGGCAGAGGACGTAGTGGCTTCTCTGAATCGCTGGATCAAGCTGTCCAGTCACGGGAAGGCGAATTTTGTAGGTGCCGAGGCGAAAGAAACCGATCCATCTACCGTCGTCCTGCAATTAAAGACACCATTTCTATTAACTCTGCAACTCCTTGCCGATCCGATTCCGGCAGCAGCCATTTATCCGAAGGAAGTCGTGGATGAGGCAGATGACAAGGGCATCAAATCCTTCATCGGTACAGGTCCGTTTCAATTGGAGGAGTGGAAGCAGGATCAGTACATTCATTTGAAAAAATATGAGGATTATTCTGCCCGTACGGAGCCAAGTAATGGCGCAGGCGGCAAAAAGGAAGCGCTGGTCGATGACTTGTACTTCCGCTTTGTCACAGACGAGTCGACCAGATTGGCCGGAATTACGTCTGGGGAATATGACATTGCCTTAAATATCTCAGTGGATAATGAACAGCAAATAGCGGGCAATCCGGAGCTGCAGACTTTCCTCAGTCCAGGAGGAATGATTGGCTACTTCTACAACAGCAATGATGGCTTGTTCAAAAACGTCAAGCTTCGTCAGGCTGTTAATGCCATTCAGAATGCGGATGACATTCTGACGTCAGCATTCCGTGATCCACAATTCTATGTGAAGACGTCCTCTCTGGTCCTTCCGGAATATCCGAACTGGTACTCGGAAGCGGGCAAGGAAGCGTACAGCCAGGCTAATGCGGACAAAGCAAAACAATTGCTTCAGGAGGCAGGTTATAACGGTGAAGAGATCAAAATTTTCACAACGAGAGATTATGTGGACCAATATAATGTAGCTGTTGTTTTGCAGCAGGAGTTGGAGTCGATTGGTATCAAGGTCAAACTGGATGTTTATGATTGGCCAACGTTGCAGGAGAAGCTCGGGACAGGTACAGGATGGGATATCTATCCAATGAGTTATGCATTCCGGCCCACGTTCTATCAATACTCGTTCTGGGGAGGCGGAGCGGGGCTGTTAAAAAGCGAGAAGCTAAACGAGCTGCTTCAGGGAATTCGCACGTCAGAATCGGTAGAAGCCGCAAGGCCGCTGATTGACGAATTGCAGCAATTTGTATGGACCGAAGTTCCATTCTCTCAGATCGGACATACGAAGCAGGTTACCGCACTATCGAAAAATATTATTGGATTCCAAAATATTTTGGGTCCTATATTCTGGAATACAACCAATAACAAGTAGCTGAAGCAAAGGGCAACAGGTGAAAAGGCGTAGCATCGCTTTTACAGGAATACGCCTTTCCGTTTGCTAACACGAGAGTGAGGTGCCCTCTTATGGGTGGATATATCGTTCGGCGATTATTATCCTTGATTCCGGTTTTGTTCGTCGTCGCTATTGTCGTGTTCTCCATCATTCATGTCACACCGGGAGATCCGGCTGCCATTCTGCTGGGGGAAGAGGCGACAAAAGCCGACATTGATGAGTTAAGAAGCAAATTGGGGCTGGACAGACCCATCTATGAGCAATTTGGTATTTGGATGCTAGGGTTATTATCAGGGAATCTGGGGGAGTCCATCTTTCTGGACAAACCTGTTACAGAGGCATTTTTTGAACGGCTGGCTCCCACATTATCCCTCGCCATCATTGCACAGGTGATCGGTGTTTTTCTTGCCTTGTTTCTTGGTATTACAGCGGTCAAGCGAAGAGGGACAATCGTGGATCAATCGGTGATGGGATTCTCGATGCTTGGTATTTCAATTCCGAGTTTTCTGCTGGGATCACTATTGGTCATGTTCTTTAGTGTAAAACTACGTTGGTTACCCGTTGCAGGATACCAGCCGCTAAGCGAGGGGCTGTGGCAGCATATCAAATACCTCCTGTTACCAGGCATCGTGCTCGGCATCATTCAGGCAGCGCTCATTACCCGAATGACGAGATCATCCATTCTCGATGTGATGTCCGGCAATTTTATCAAGACCGCGAAAGCCAAGGGAGTCAAAGAAAAAACGATTGTGTATACGCATGCGTTACGTGTTGCGTTCATCCCGATTCTAACGGTGATTGGGGAATCATTCGGTGGGCTGGTTACAGGCGCTGCGGTCATTGAAACGTTATTCAATATTCCGGGCGTCGGGCAACTCATCGTCAATTCGATTAGTCGAAGAGATTATTCTGTTATTCAGGGGTCGGTGCTGCTGGTTACAGTGGCTTATGTGTTCGTGAATCTGATTGTTGACTTGTTGTACGGTTTGGTCGATCCACGGGTTCGATTAAGCAAGAAATAAACGGGAGGTGGAGATCACTTGATAACCAATCCGGGAACTACCATCGCTCCGTCAGGACTTCACAAGAAGGGAAAGAGAAGACGCATCGCATTCAGGCGTTTTATGAATAATCCCTTGTTAACTACAGGGGTGGGAATTTTGTTGGTTGTTGTTCTGCTGGTAATTGTCGGGCCTTTAATTACACCGTACGGCCCGTTACAGATTGATCCGGTGAATCGCCTTAAAGGTCCAAGCGGGCAGCATGTTTTTGGTACGGATAACTTTGGTCGTGATGTATTCACTCGTGCCGTATACGGTTTGCGTATTTCGGTTGCGGTTGGTTTCGCTGTTACGGCATTGGCATCTTTGATCGGTATGATTGTGGGGCTATTATCCGCAAGTTACTCGGTGCTGGACCACATATTTATGCGTATCTGTGATGGCTTGTTTGCTTTTCCATCCATTCTGCTCGCTATTTCCATCATGGCTGCACTCGGTCCGAATCCGGGTAATGTCATTATTGCCTTGAGTATTATCTTCATTCCATCGATGGCTCGAATCATTCGTTCCAAAGCGCTGGTGATTCGTGAGTTGACTTATATCGAAGCGTTGCATGCACAGGGAGCCAGCAGTTGGCGGATTATCTGGATTCATATGGCGCCCAATACAATGTCCCCGCTTATTATTCAATCCAGTTTTATATTTGCCGTATCGATCCTGACGGAAGCGTCGTTAAGTTTCCTTGGCGCGGGTATACCTTCACCGTCCCCAAGTCTTGGGAATATGCTCTTTGACGGGAAAACGGTGATCTATAACGCTTGGTGGATGACAGTCTTTCCTGGCATTTTCCTGGTACTGGTTGTGTTGGGACTTAATCTGTTCGGTGATGGTCTAAGAGATCTGCTCGACCCGCATGCTAATAAGGTGAAAAGGGGGAGACGACGTGGGAAAACAACCGCTTCTTGAGGTGAAGGATCTGAAAGTATCCATCTCAACCGAAAAGGGAACGATTCACCCGGTGGAAGGTGTATCCTTCCACGTCCTTGCTGGTGAGACGCTGGGTATCGTTGGTGAGTCTGGGTGTGGAAAAAGCGTAACCGCCGAATCCATCCTCAGATTGTTTGATGAAGACTACGTAGATTACTCCGGTGAAGTCCTCTACGAGGGAACCGATCTTTTAAGCTTATCGAAAAGACAAATGGAACGCATACGTGGCAATGAACTCTCCATGATCTTTCAAGACCCCATGTCTTCCCTGAATCCAGTACAGACCATCGGTAAACAAATTGCCGAGAGCTTGAAGCTGCATCAGGGCATGAAGGGCAAACAGGCGCGCCTTGCTGCTGTGGACCTGCTGCGAATGACGGGAATCCCTTCACCGGAAAAGAGGGTAGATGAGCATCCGCATGAAATCTCAGGAGGGATGCGACAACGGGTCATGATTGCGATGGCGTTGGCCTGTAATCCCAAACTGCTTATCGCGGATGAACCAACGACAGCACTGGACGTAACGATTCAGGCTCAGATTCTGGAACTGATCGAGAGTCTGCAATCGAAGACGGGGCTGGGTGTCATCCTGATCACACATGATCTGGGTGTCGTCGCAGAGACGTGCACAAGGGTGGCAGTTATGTATCTGGGCCAAGTCGTGGAGGAGGCGAGTGTGGACGATTTATTTTTCAGTCCGCAGCATCCGTACACGTCAGGTTTAATGAAATCCATTCCACGAATAGATGGCGAACAGCATAGTAAACTGCACGTCATAGAGGGAACCGTTCCGGCGCTGCATCAGATTCCTCCGGGCTGCAGGTTTGCTCCAAGATGCGCTTATGCAGATGAACAGTGCCTGCGAGCAGCACCTCCACTGAAACAGGTGGACGAGAAACATTCGGTACGCTGCTGGTATCCCGGAATAGCAACGATTCAGGAGGAGACACATGAACTCGAAATCATTGGTTGAGTCGAAGCCGCTATTGCAGGTGAGCAATCTGAACAAACATTTCCCAGTTCGATCTTCTTTTGGCCGAACCAAGGGACAAGTCAAGGCAGTCAATGGTGTGTCCTTCGACATTCATACCAGGCAAACCTTCGGACTGGTCGGGGAGTCCGGTTGTGGAAAGAGCACACTTGGTCGATCCATTCTAAGACTTGTTGAACCGACGTCAGGGGAAGCATTATATGAGGGTATAGACATTCTCGGATTAAGCAAAAAAGAATTGCGATATTACAGACAACATATGCAGATGGTCTTCCAAGACCCGTATACGTCGCTGGACCCTCGTAAACGTGTGGGATATTCGATTGAAGAACCGCTATTAATCCATAAGAAGGGCAATAAACAGGACAGAATGGAGACAGCTCTGTCATTGCTGCGCAAAGTTGGATTCAGTGAAGAGCATTATGAGCGCTTTCCTCATGAATTTTCCGGTGGTCAACGGCAGCGACTGGGGATAGCCAAAGCGCTGGCCCTTGGGCCAAAGCTGATCATATGTGACGAACCGGTATCGGCGCTGGATGTATCGATCCAATCACAGGTCATCAATCTTTTGGAAGAGGTTCAGGAGGAACTGGGGATTTCCTATTTGTTTATTGCCCATGACCTTAGTGTGGTACGACATATCGCGGATCGCATTGGGGTCATGTATTTGGGCGAAATGGTAGAGCAGGGACCTGCAGAAGCATTGTTCGCCGATCCGCTCCATCCGTATACCAAATCCCTGTTGTCAGCGGTACCCATTCCTAATCCGCGTGTGAAACGGGAGAGAGTGGTATTAAGCGGGGAAATTCCCTCTCCACTGAATCCTCCCTCGGGCTGTGTTTTTCATACCCGTTGTCCTTATGTGATGGAGACATGCCGTCAGGTCGTTCCGCAAAAACGCTTCGTCACACCAGAGCGCGAAGTGCAGTGTCATTTATATAACGAATAATGGTCAACTCAACAAGGAAGAGGGGGAATGAATCGATGAGTTTTCGTGATACAGCCGAAAAGTGGAAGGACGAGGCGATTCGGCTCCGCCGCCATATTCATCAGAATCCTGAACTGGGTCACCAGGAATTTGAAACAGCCAAGCTGGTTGCGCAATTTTTATTGGAGGCTGGCCTCGAAGTACAGACCGGTGTAGGTGGAACAGGGGTGGTTGGACTTCTGAAAGGCGGACGTGACGGCAGAACAATTGGGATTCGCGCCGATATGGATGCCTTGCCTATTGAGGAGAGGACCGGATTGCCGTATGCCAGCACTCGCGAAGGTGTCATGCACGCTTGCGGGCACGATGTGCATACAGCGATATTACTCGGTACAGCAGCGGCCTTAAGTGAGCACAGGGATGAACTTCAGGGAACGGTGAAATTTATTTTCCAGCCTGCAGAGGAAGTACGAGGAGGGGCTACGGATCTGATTAAGGCAGGTGTATTGCAGAGCCCTGAGTTGGATGCGATTATTGCCCTGCATGTATGGCCGGATTTGCCCGCAGGTAAGATTGGATTGCGGAAAGGGGCCATGCTGGCTGCGGCAGATGCTTTTGATATTCGGGTGACGGGAAAAGGAGGGCATGCTGCATATCCGCATCGAACAGTTGATCCGGTTATTATTGCTGCCCAGATCATAACTGCATTACAAACGGTCGTATCCCGCAACCTGTCTCCACTGGATTCTTCCGTCATCTCGATCACGAAGCTGCAAAGCAATAGCAATGCCTATAACGTTATCGCAGGTGAAGTGCAACTCAGAGGTACGATCCGTACGCACAATCCCGAGACGCGTGAAAGCGTGCCAGTATATATGAAGCGTCTCATTGAGACGATTGCGGAAGGTTTTGGCGGACAAGCGGAATTTGATTATTATCGCGGCGGTTCACCCGTTATTAACGATGATCACGTAGTCGACGTGATTGAACAAGCAGCGGAATCTGTGATTGGCAGGGAATCGGTCGTTTATCTGAAAGAACCATCCATGGGCGCCGAAGATTTTGGTGCTTATCTTGAATATGTGCCTGGAGCCATATTCCGGCTCGGAACGGTGGCAGAGGAAGATGCCCGCTCACAGCTTCCCCTTCATAGTGATTCGATTATCTTTAATGAGCAAGCCATTGTCACAGGCATATCGGTTCTTGGCGAAACGGCCATTCATTATTTGAACCAGAGCAGTGATGATGAATCAAGGGTTGCATTGGGCGTTGCAACAGGCAAAGAGGAAAGGGGGAATCCAAATGGCTGAGTTGCAGCAACAAACGGAGTTGAATCTCGTTCTGCATGAGATCAATCGCGATCTGCTGCTTGAATACAATAAAGAGATCGCAAAGGAGATTCGTTTGTCCGGATCTGAAGAAGAACTGCGGGCATTTCGTTATATCCAAGAGCAATTGGAAAGCTTCGGTTTGACCACGGAGCTTACGTTTAACGAGGCCTACATCAGTATCCCGCTCCGAGCAGAACTTTGGGTTGGTGGCAGTTCTTTCAAGGCTATTACACATTCGATGTCAGCCCAGGTGGAACAGTTGAACACAGAATTGAGATTCCTGGATCTGGAACAGGTAGATGAGAACTTCAAGGAAGGACAGCGGATCAACAGCGCGGTGATCGTGCACGGATTAGCCAATTGGACAACCATTCACCGTTTGCAACAGCAGGGTGTCAAGGCAATCATTTTTATCAATAGTGGTGCGTATACGCATGAGATGATCGTTTCTTCCGTTTGGGGCAATCCGACACCGGAGGATGATGGCTATCCTGCCATTCCGGTGCTATCGGTCAATAAGGCTGACGGAGAGCAGATTAAGTCGCTGATATCCGTGTGTGATGGTGATTCCGTAGAGGTTACGCTGCATGCCGAGGTGAGAACTGGTTGGGTCAAGATCCCTACACTGATTGCAGAGATACGAGGCACGGTGGAGCCGGAGTCCTTTATACTTTTCAGCGGACATGTGGATTCCTGGCATTATGGCGCAATGGATAATGGCTCCGCCAATGCGGTCATGGTGGAAGTGGCACGTGTATTATCTCTGCACCGTCATTCTCTGCGGCGTTCTGTTCGTTTCGCTTTTTGGTCCGGGCATTCTCATGGCAGATATGCGGGTTCTGCGTTATATAGTGATCTTCATTGGGAGGATTTGCAAGAGAATGGCGTGCTCCATATCAATATTGACTCTGTGGGCGCCAAGGGTGCCAGTGATCTGGCTGCGGCGAACACAATGGCAGAGACTAAGGGGTTATGTGAGCAGGCAATCCGAACTGTAACGTATGAGCCTTTCCGTGGTTCGCCTTTTGGCAGGTCGGGAGATCAGTCCTTTTGGGGCGCCGGACTTCCGTCGGCTTTCATGGGTTTATCCTATCAGCCTCAAGGCTGGTTTGGCTGGTGGTGGCATACGACGGAGGATACGTTGGACAAAATTGACGGAGATGTTCTGGCACGGGATTGCAAAGTGTATGCAGCAGCAGTCTACCATGCGGCTTCATCTCCGATCATTCCCATTGATCAGAGATCAGCCGTCCAGACTTTATCGGACAGAATCGGCTATTACGCTGACCTTGCCGGGGAGCATATAGACTTTTCACATATAACAAGCAGGGTGCAACATCTTCAGGCTGTTACGGATCGTTTCTATGAACGAGTTGAACGTGGTTTCTTGCCGAATACGTCGGTTAGAGAGGTAAATCGTACGATATTGGCACTCAGCAGATGGCTTGTTCCCATCAATTACGTTCAAGGCAGCCGTTATGATCATGATCTCGCTGGCAGTCATGTGCTGGTACCCGCTCTTGCGGAAGCCGAACAGTTGGCTGCGGCCACAGAGGGCAGTGAAGCCTTCTACAGGTTAAGAACATCACTTGTACGTCAGGTGAATCGTATAGGTTATGAGATTAAACAGGCGATTCTTCTTGTGGCCGAAAGCGAGAGGCATGCCCATTCCAACTGAATTGTATATAAGGAGAGAACATCATGACTGAACGAAGATTTATTGGTAAAAAGGTAGTCATTACTGGGGCTGCAGGTGTATTTGGACGTTGGATTGCTAGAGCCTATGCAGTCGAAGGGGCGAAACTTTATCTGTCCGATATTCGAGAAGACGCCTTAAGGGTTGTAGCGGATGAACTGAAGCAGGAGGGTGTGGAGGTGCACTGGCATGTGACCAACCTTGTTGACGAAGACTCCGTCAATGAATTGGTTCAAGTGGTTGAACACCAATGGAATGCGCCAGATATTGTGATCAATAATGCAGGAATATATCCGTATCGCACACTGATGAACATGACGCTTCAGGACTGGAATGATACGATGGATCTGAATCTGGCGGCGCCGTTTATACTCACACAGCAGTTTGCCAATCAGATGATTGTAAGTGGGGTGGAAGGCTCCTTCATTAATATAAGCTCCGGAGCAGCTTCCACCGCCGGTGTTGGTATGGGGAATTATTCCGTTTCCAAAGTAGGGATTGAGATGCTTACCAAAACCTTCGCACTGGAATTGTCACCATATCGCATTCGGGTTAATGCCGTTGTACCGGGATATGCACCGGGTAGTGAGGTTAGTGTGATGACACAGGCACATACGGAACATATGATTAAAATCACACCGTTAGGTCGGACGTCAGGTCCTGACGATGCTCCTCAAGCCATTTTGTATCTGACCTCGGAAAAGGCTTCATTTATAACGGGCAGCATACTAACGGTAGATGGCGGACGCACGGCAGGCAGACTGAAGTAGCGAATAGGTCCTATACTATAATTGCAGCTGGCAAGTCATTTTATGGCAATGCCAGCTTGGAAGGAAGCTCGAACTCTGGAACATACAGATTACTTTGGAGTAGTGCGGTTCGAATATCCAGCATTAGTTTCTCGCTCGCAGTACCAAGCGGAGTATTTCGTTTACGCAAAACGCCCACGATGGGGCCAACCTTCAAATCGGCAATGGCTTGGATAACCGTTCCCGGAATGGCAGGAGAGATGGTTGCAATGGGAGCAATCGTTATGCCCAATTTGGCTTGTACATAATATTTGTGAGATCGGATATTACTTATTTCGATACCTTGATAATCACTGTCAATTTTCTCGGCCAACAGCTGCTCAATTCGAATTCGAATCGGGCAATTGGGAGGTGTGAACAGAAATGATTGACCCTTCAGATCCTGCAAATGTATTTCAGTAGCTTGAGCGAACGGATGCGTGTTGTACAATAATAAGGCCATGGGTTCAAAAAGTAGAGGGTGAAACTCGGTATCCAGACTGGTTTCTGGAGAAGGGCAGACGGCAAAATCAAGCTGTTCATCCACGACCAGCTCATTTAGCAACTTGCTGTCCCCAATACGGATGCTAAGTCTGATCTTTGGATTTTTCTCCACAAATGAAGACAGAATCGCCGGAAGTCTGTGGCTCGCTGTTGGCTCGGATACTCCGATTCGAACATAACCGGCTTGTCCTTGTTGGATATCCGAGATCGTATTCGTTAAGTACTCATATTCTTTAAGAAGCTGATCGGCTCTGGCGTAAAAAATTTTCCCCGCTTCCGTCAATTTAATCTTCTTTCCTCTGTCAATTAATTTCACACCGAGATCACCTTCAAGCTTCTGAATGTGTTGTGTGATGGCTGGTTGTGAATACTGCAATGCTTCTGCTGCCTGCTGAAAGCTTCCAAGCTTTACAATGGTTTGAAAGGTCTTAATCATTCGCATTTCCATGGCAAACACCTTTCTATAAGTATATGTTTTGAATAATGATTTACAATTTCTCGATTAGTATAGCACGATTAATACATACTATTCCAATTGGATTTTAAATATTTTAATGACCTGACCAAGAGCAGCCGCTTGGTTTATTTTCTTACTTCTGAACTGTTAACGTTTACATTAAAATTTGAAATAAAAATGATTGACAGTGTCGATCTGAGCGAGTTTAATTATATAGACCGATTGTTATAATTATTTGAAGGAAGTGGCTTTCGTTGAGTGAAAAGTCTAATGCTAGAGAGTCCATTGTCAGCACAGCAGCGAGACTGTTTTTTTCACAAGGATATCATGCGACCGGTCTGAATCAGATCATCAAAGAGAGTAGTACGCCGAAAGGGTCGTTGTATCATTATTTCCCGCATGGCAAGGAAGAGCTAGCGCACGAGTGTATTCAAAAAGCCAATGAACATATCCTGCAGACATTTGAGAAAACATTTGCAGCCCATGACAATACGGGGGACGCCATTCAGAGATTTATTCATGATTTGGCTCATGAAACAGAAGCAGCCGGGTTTACCGGATTTCTGCCATTCAGCTTCTGGGCAGCTGTGGAGACATCGTGTATTAGTCAGCAGTTGCGTATTGCATGTCAGGGTGTATTTTCAGATTGGCAGGATGTCATTAAGAAACATCTGATTCTGGATGGCGTTGGTGAAGAGAAGGCGCGGGAGACGGCACTTCTGATCATTTCTTTGATGGAGGGAGCACTGATTATCAGCCTGACAAATCAGGATAAACAGCCTCTGCTGACGGCTGCTGAGTATTTGTCGGTTGTGACGAAGAACGCCAAACAGATTCAATAAGTTATACCAAGAGATAGAGAAAAAGAAAGTTCGATACGTTTGAGGAGGATGGGATCGTGGAGGTTTCCATGAAGGCTGATTCTGCACAGAATCAACAAGAAACTAAGCAATACAAGGTTTTTCCGATTTTGTTCGCAATGCTGCTGAGCGGCTTTATTGGCCTGTTTGGGGAAACGGCATTAAACGTGGCTTTGACACCACTTATGGGTCTGCTTGAAGTTGGACCTACAACGATTCAATGGTTAACCACAGGTTACCTGCTTGTGTTGGGAATCCTGGTGCCGGTATCCGGTATGCTGTTGCAATGGTTTTCAACTAGACAGCTGTTCACAACGTCCCTGATTTTCTCCATTGCAGGCACATTTGTTGCTGCGCTTGCACCTAGCTTCGAAATTCTGTTGGTGGCACGGGTATTACAGGCTGTAGGTACAGCGCTGTTGCTGCCACTGATGTTTAACACGATATTGGTTATTTTCCCGATTGAAAAACGTGGTGCTGCCATGGGATTGATCGGTTTGGTTATCATGTTTGCGCCAGCAAGCGGTCCGAGTATCTCCGGTCTGATCCTGGCTAATCTGAGCTGGCACTGGATCTTCTGGATCTCCTTGCCGTTCTTCATTATCTCACTGGTATGTGGCTTGCTGTTCTTGCCGAATATTTCGAAATTGACCAAGCCCAAAATTGACGTACTGTCCATTATCCTTTCTACCCTTGGTTTTGGTGGTATCGTATACGGCTTCAGTAGCGCAGGGGGACACGGGGAAACTGGCGGAGGCTGGACTAGTCCGGTTGTTGTTGCCACTCTCGTTATTGGTGTGTTGTCCTTGCTGTTATTCAGTATCCGTCAGCTAAGAATGAAGCAGCCAATGATGGATCTGCGTGCATTCCGATATCCGATGTTCACGATTGGTCTGATCCTGATCTTCATCTCGATGATGATGATGCTGTCTTCGATGTTGATTCTGCCGATGTACTTGCAACAAGGTATGGCGGTTACAGCGTTGACTGCTGGACTAGTCCTGTTGCCAGGTAGCTTGCTGAATGGATTCTTGTCTCCAATCATGGGACGTCTGTTCGACAAGTTTGGTCCAAAATGGCTGGTTATTATCGGGATGGCTATCGTATCCGTTGTTTTGTTCCTGTATACAGGCATCGAAGCAACAACTTCCCTTGGCACGATCATTACATTGCACGTATTCATGATGGTTGGTATTTCCATGATCATGATGCCTGCACAAACGAACGGTTTGAACCAATTGCCTCCTGAGTTCTACCCTCACGGCACTGCGATTATGAATACACTGCAACAAGTCTCCGGTGCTATTGGTACGGCTGTGGCAGTAAGTATCCTGAGCGCAGGACAGACTCGATTCTTGAGCAGTGTGGCGAACCCTGAGACCCCGGAGAACCAGTTGGCTGGTTTCACGTCAGGTGTACAAAATGCATTTGTCTTTGCATTGGTTCTTGCCGTAATCGGACTGATCATTTCACTCTTTGTGAAACGGGTCAAAGTGGGAGCGCAAGCTGGACAACAAGGTCCAATGCATTAATTAATGTAAACTACGTAAAATGAAGAGCGATGCGTCCTTACCCATAAGGATGCATCGCTTTTTTCGTTATTTATTCTATCTTTTTTGGTGTTGACGTGAAACGGGTTACAGCCTTTAGAGTAAAAATGTAGCCGGAATACGGCGGTTTAAAGAATGAATTTCAGAGCAAATACTTCATGTTCCGGCAAAATTGTATATGTTCATACTAATATAAAAGGGTAATATAGAATGTATTAGTACAATTTTTAACCAATTCGAAAACGGTTTATATTTTAATTTACTCAAGGAGACATCGTTATGATCATCATCAATCCCATTGGCAATAACATCGAAAAGATGCTATTGCACTACGAAAAAAATGGCCATCTCACTCTACAGGCTTCGCTTATTAGTAATAGCTCGGTTGTATATAGATTGCAAGACTATTGTCTCAAGGTATACGCTTCACGTGCAAGATTGGATGGGGAGATGGAATGTGAAGCACTTAGGTCATTGCAGAGTAATCCTTATGCACCTAAATTGTATGCGTATTCACCAGGTGAGTACACCCTGACGGAGTGGATTGAAGCATTCAATCTGAAACAGTACCGTGAGAGATATGGACACATTCCTCCCAACTTGATATACGATATGTTTACGACGGAACTTCAGCAGATTCATGCTGGATATTGGGACTGGGATGTCATCCGATATGAGAATTTGCTCTGGACCGAGACAGGTGATGTAAAAAGAACGAACTTTTGGCTGTGTGAGCCTGTGAAATCCAGACGTGAGAGCTTATTTAACCAGATCATTCGGAGAATTGATAACATCTACAATGGGGATCGAACCGAAATGGAGGCGATGGAGCACTACTTTTATCGTCATCAGTTGACTTCATCAGAGATCGAACAAGCTTTCAATGATTTCAGGACTCAACGGCCAAGACTGGCGATAGCACAATAAATCTCATACTTAAAACCCCAAAGATATTAGAGATACCTTTGGGGTTTCTTTCATGATATAACATAGCCTTAACTTTAGCAGAGTGTACGTTACTTCTTCACTAGGGCCAATATTTCATCCGCAACGAGGTCAGGGCGATATTGATGGATGTAATGATCGGTATCTTTAATGGTTACCTGTTTTGAATCATCTGACCAAGATTTGAATTCTAATTGTGATTTATCCCATTCGGGTTCACTTGCACCAAGGTAATCAGCCGTCAGTATGGTGAGTGGAAACGCTAAGATTTGCTTGTGATCTACAACCACTTTGGCATTGGCAGCTATTTCACGTAATTCATCCAACGTGTTAGCATTACCATAGTTGTGCAACAGCGCAGTTGTATCCAATTTTTTCAGATCTTCGGGTACAAGTTTCAGTTCATTACGATTGGCATTGGAAGTTTCGACAACCAAGTCAGATTGCATTGAGAGGCGGAATAGTCCGGTTTGGATACGTAATTTATTCGCAAAACCACCAATTGTGTCTGCCAAAGAGTCATCGTCATTTGAATAATATTCGGGGCTTCCGCCATCAATCATGACGATACCCTTGACGAGATCCGGATATTTTTGTGCGAAACGGATGGTTTCCAGTGAGCCGAGTGAATGTCCAACTAATACATAAGGTGGCTTCTGTCCAGATACCTGCAACAACTCGTGTAATTCTTCAGCTACGGTATCGACATCACGTTTCTTATCGGTCTGATCACTGTATCCATAGCCAAATCGATCATATACAGCGAATTTTGTGTTGGGAGCAAGCTTTTCATATAATGGATAATAATCTACATAGGGATTAGCGGTCCCCCAGCCAGAAGCGAGCACTACTGTTACATCGCCTTCTCCACCAGTATATAGATGCATATTGTCTCCATGGACTTCGTACAGCTTTCCAGGGGGTACGAGTATTTTGGCATCCTGCCTTAAACCCACTTGTTGGTAGATCACGCCTGTACCCAGAAGCAACAGAATTACCGCGAGGTCAAATATCAAAAACTTAACTAATCTCTTACGCCATTTCTTCATGTTCTATCACATACTCTCCATGTATTTTCCCTATCATATAACTTCAATCTTATACGAGAGAAAACAGAGTCTTAATTCTATCTTAATTCAGTTTATTTTCGATCATGCGGGGAGGACGTGTTCTGCCGAAAATTGAATATCAACGGCCAATGAATTAATATATAGCTACGGTATAAGTTGAACTAAAGAATATTTACACTGCTCACTCCGATGACAGAATAACCTTCCGATCGCTGTTATCCCCAGATTTTTTTGATTCACTTTTATAACGGTGAAAATCTGGTGATAAAGGCGAGTTTATGCTTACGAACCAGCTTTCCCCAGAAAGCTTTTAGCTCCGCTTCTTCAGGTTATTTCTGTCCTCTACGTTCTAGTGTTAATGTGTAGTTCAACTGATATAGTTGAATATATCTCATCCAAATATTGAACCTAGATTGATTATATAGAACAGAAGGTATGTATAATGACAAAATACGAAAATCAGCTCCCGACATCAGCAGGCATGAACTTCAAGTCCCTGATCAGCATATTGAGAGATTCCATGCGTGGCAATGTAGAGCGGAGGCCATCGGGCACGATGCCAATGGAGATATGTGAACCCGCTGAAACCTTCAGTGCGTCGGATAATCCACAGGTTACATGGTTCGGACATTCGGCTTTTTTGCTTGAGATTGAAGGGCACAGGTTGCTCTTTGATCCGATGCTGGGTAATCGTCCATCCCCAGTATCCTGGGTGGGTACCAAACGTTACAGCACCAATTTACCGATTCAACCGGAGGATTTCCCAACGCTAGATGCAATCATTATATCGCATGACCATTATGATCATCTGGATTATGACTCCATTCGCAGATTAAAGGATAAAACAAAGCGATTTATCGTACCGCTTGGCGTCCGTCGTCGGTTGATTCAACTGGGTGTGCCTTCGGAACAGATTACCGAGCACAACTGGTGGGATGAGTTATCGTTCAAAGGTCTAACATTGGCTTGCACGCCAGCAAGACATTTCTCGGGCAGAGGATTATTCGACCGTAATTCTACTTTATGGTGTTCGTGGGTTATCGCTGGACAACATACTAAGGTGTTCTTTAGTGGTGACAGCGGATACGGTCCTCATTTCAAGGAAATTGGCAGTAAATACGGTCCATTTGACCTGACGTTGATGGAATGTGGGCAATATGACGAGCGGTGGTCCAACATTCATATGATGCCGGAAGAAACAGTGCAAGCACACTTGGATGTGGAGGGTAAGTTGCTTATCCCGATTCATTGGGCAGCATTTACGCTGGCCTACCATGCGTGGAATGAACCAGTTGAACGGATTACGAAGGCTGCACATGCTTTGAACGTTAAGATTGCAACTCCCAAAATCGGCGAGAAGGTTGTGCTTCATACGGAGGATTATCCTACACATCCATGGTGGAGACTGGAATTAGGATAAAAATAAAAGCGTTCAGCTCATCAAATGAGTGGACGCTTTTTCTGTTGCTTTTTACATCAGGATTGATAGTGCACTGTAAATTAACAACATACCCATGACGATATTAACAGGACGCTCGTATCTTAATAAAAAGCTCTGGAATAACATGCCACCGAACGCCCAGGTCATATTGGCACTAATACCGATGAAGGTGAGCAGTAAGGAAAATACAATTAATTGAATATGGGACTGCCCCAGAGGCAGAACAAAAACGGATATGGCAGTAAGCCCATACAGAATAACTTTGGGATTGATGAATTGCAGGGTGAACCCATATAGAAATGAATAATGATTGACCTTGTTTTCTTGCGAATCTGCAGGTTTACTTCGCATGATTTTGAGCGCCAGATAGAGCATGTACACACATCCTAACACGTTTAAAACGGGTGTGATCCTAGGAATATATTGATGAAGAATAAGGTTGAAATAACTGGACAGAAACATAATTAGCAGGCAGCCGGCTGCAACTCCACTGATAAACGGAAGGGTATTGCGGAACCCCCGATTTTTGGCATGCGTCATGGAAATGATATTGTTGGGTCCGGGTGTAAATGAAGCGATGATTGCATAGGTCACTAAAGGTATGATGTTCATGGTTCCTCCACGTTTTCTTAGTTGTATGATATAATGACCTGAAATGTACGTTATAGCGTACGGTCTTTATTATTGTACAACATGTGCGTTATATAGCACAACATAATTATAAAATGAGGAGGGTGGATTTTGAAAAACATTAATAGTATTCTTGCTCAGAACCTGAAACAGCTTAGGGAACAAAGAAAACTTAGTCTGGACAAGGTCGCCGAAATGTCTGGTATTAGCAAGACCATGCTTGGTCAGATTGAACGTGGTGAATCCAATCCATCCATTGCAACCGTATGGAAGATTGCTAATGGCCTGAAAACCTCCTTCACTGCTTTGATCCACGAGCCGAAGTCAGATACTACCGTTGTAACGGGAGATGATATTCAAGTATTGATGGAAGATGAGGGCAGGGTTCGAATATATCCGCATTTTCCTTTTGAAGAAGGACGTCGCTTTGAAATGTACATGATGGAGATGGATGTGGAATCTTCTTTAAGTGCTGAATCGCACATCGAAGGAACTGAAGAATTTATTACTGTTTTTGAGGGTGAAGTTACGATTCGGGTGGGGACGGAAGAATATATGGTGAGTTCAGGGGAGTCGATCCGTTTCCGAGCAGACAAGCCCCATGCCTATATTAATCCCGGAGCTTCGGCTATCAAGTTAAGCATGGTTATTTATTATTCGAAGTGAAGTGACAATAAAGCAGCCTGATGTAACGAACTGCAACTCCCTTGTTAGTCATGTCTAACAAAGGGTTCAGTTCAAAACATTGGCTGCTTTATTGATGTGTGCACTATAGAGCCCAACCGCTTGCGATAGTGGACTCTAAGTTAAGGCTTTTCTTTGGCCTGACGCTGGATTTCCTTGGCTGTTAATGCTTTATCATATACTCTTACGTTATCCAAGCTGCCTTTGTAGAACGGATCAGCCGCATAACGACTCTTGCCTACATAAGCTTCCGTTACCTGCAGATCTTTCGGGTTAAAAGTAATCTCAGAGCTACTAGCAACCGATGTACCATTTACATATAGAGTACCCACATCACCCTGAAGGGTTACAGCCACATGAACCCACTCTTTGGAAGGCAGTGGATTTGCTGCAATCAGGCTCTGATCCCGTCCCTCATTATGAATGGTGAATTGCAATGCCCCATTATGTTGGGAGGGAGTAAGGAACATATGCCTCGTCAAGCCATTTCCAAAGTCGAAAATACGTTGCCAAGACCCGCCGCCGTCCCAATTGACCCAGGCGCTAAACGTGAAATCCGTTGTATCTGTAATGAGTCCAGGTAACTGGATGTAACTGTCAGTCCCATTGAATGCAGCAGCCTGATTTTTGCCACTTGCAGCAGAACTGACCACGTTAAAGGCTTGTCCGTGATATTCGTTTTTGCTGTAATCCTGTGCGACTTTGCCAATTTTCTTGTGTTCAAAAGTATACTCCCCGAGCAATGGGCTTACCGCTTGCTGTGGAATGATAACGTTAAACGTTTTGGAGCTTACCGCAGTTCCTTTACGAATCGTTGCGGTTAATTTCACTTTGGCATCGCCCTTACCAGCGCGTGGTCGCTGCACTACACCTGTAGTGGATAGAGCCGAAGCATTGGAGCTTTTCCACGTAATGTCTGCATCACTTGTTCCCTTGGTAGGCAGAGACAGATTAAAGAACACTTGATCCGTATTGCTAATGCTCAGGTCCTTTTTCACCGCATCTACAATGTCCTGATCACTCCGTTCAACACCTTGACTTCCCCAGATGGCTATCCCGGAGGAGGAGAGGGCGCTAAAGGTCAGAACCGTACTTTGAGATTCAGAATTCCATTCATGTGTGAAAGTGCCTTTGTACACAATGTTATTCGAAGTGATCTGAACCTTGTTGTCTGCACCAAGACTCCATGTTCCTGTCACGGCACCATGAATCTGCCCATCTGCTGTGAACTGTACGGTCTGGGATGGCTTGATGTCCGCCGTGATGTCCTTGCCATGATTCACCCATTGGTACTGACCAGCGATCTCCTGAGTTGTCAGTTGCGTTGTATCTTCTCCCAAGGCCGCATAGCGATACGGAGAAACAACGGGCCAACCATCTGCATTCATATGCATCTCGTGTACGCGAACTTCATGCTCTTCGCCACGCCCTGGAAAGCGAGTATGGAAGATGAGAAATTGTTTGCCAGTCTCCGGATCAACATAAGCAGAGTTGTGTCCTGGCGATACATACCCGCTACCTAGGCCTGTGCCCGGATCACCGATCTGTCTCTCAAACAGGAAGTTCCCCATTAATTTGACTCCAAAAGGCTCAATAGAACGATCGTCAAACAACGGTTTATCCTTGTCCGCTTTAACGTTGATCATATCGTTTCCTTCAGCATCTAGGAAAGGTCCATCCGGTGTTTGGGAGCGAGCAACACGGATGTTGTATCCTCCGTCAGCACCTAGTCCACCGTAAGACAGGTATAGATAATAATAATCGGTTTCCGGACTATAGAGCATGTAAGGGGCTTCAATACGACTATGATTGCCTCCGGTCAGCTTTTTGCCATAACCTTGATTTGGCAGTGGTTTGCCTGTCGTCGCGTCCATCTCCAGAATGAAAATCCCTCCGGAATACGAGCCATACACCATCCATAACTTGCCGTTTTTATCATAGAAGACATCAGGATCAACCACATTGGGATGAATCGTTGCATCGTAAATGGTACCATCTTCACTGATCTGATCCCACATGCCGGATTTCAACAGAATGCCTTGATCCTTATAAGGCCCTTCGATATTGTCTGCGACAGCAATGCCGAGAGCTGATCGGGGAGAGTCGCCTTTACAAGCATTGTAGTACATATAAAATTTACCGTCGGCGAGCTGAATGACATCTGCCGCCCATAACGTATCCGTCTGCGCCCATTCCAGCGCTTCAGCGAATTCCTGGGTTACATTGGGGACAACAGGGTTGTTATCCGTAACACCCGATGCGACCAAATCCCAGTTCAGAAAGTCTTTGGACTTAGCCACTTGCAGGTGTGAACCAAAAATATAAAACGTATCATCCACCTTAATGACAGAAGGGTCATGAACGGAAACATTTTTGAATGATGGAGAAGGATTTGCGAAAGGTGTGGTGGAAGTCTGCGAGTTACCCACGGTTGCCCCTGAATCATTTGCGAACACCGAGACCGGTGCCAAAGTTGTTGCAGTAAGTAAAGTGGTGCTTAGTACAGAAATGTTAAGTACGCGAACCCAATAACGTTTCATACGTTTCCCCTTTCCTATTCCCCGGAATGAAAAATCAACCGATACTTGGCAACACACGATATAAGGTTCGGCAGACCTCCTTTGAGTATTTCGTCATATCAAGCGCTTTCATTTGTTATATTATCAATTGATTTATATGTTTGTAAACCATAAATCTAATGTTTCTAACAGTAAAATGAAAAATAAATAAGAGACGGAAAGAGCCGATAAAGGTCATTACATTCAAATAAACCAGTTGTCTTTCTCAAATTTAGGATTGAAATGGGGATCGATGATGCGATATTATTACGTTTAAGAAATGTGTTTAACTATTTATCAATCATTTTATATTAATACGAATTAAAATGTGAACCGACAATTCCCAACTACATAGGAGGTAAGAACATGAGCACATATCAAAATCAATTAATCGCACAATACACGTTCGAAGATGCCGTTCAGATCGGGAAGGACAGCTCCGGTAAGGGACATGATGGTATAGCCAAAGGTGAGATCCTACCTGTGGTATCCGAGTTGAAAGGTAGAACGGCGGTGACTTTCAACGGGGGAGCGAATGGAACCTCTTATCTGCAATTACCTTCGAATCTGCTTCGAGATGTAAGCGATAACACAGGAGTTACGATTGCCACTTGGGTGTTTCTGGGCAAGGGGTCCAATGTGTGGGAGCGCATTTTTGACTTTGGCAAAGGGGAGAAGGGACCATATTTATTTTTGACACGTCAGCTTCTGGGTACGTTATACGCCGGAGATAATCTGGTTGTCCACCCAAGTCGAGGAGTTGCAAGCGGAGAATGGTTGCATATTGCACTCTCCGTAGCAGGCAGCCAAGGGGGAACGTTGAGCAGTGCGGGTCCAATTGTATATGTGAATGGGGAGAAGGCCGCAGACGGCTCGATCAGTCAGACATCTAGTGGCAATTATGCCAAATTGCGCGAATGGTTTGATTCTTTCACCGATCCCGAAAATTATAGCCAGAATTATATTGGACGTTCCCAGTATGCAGCGGATGTGGATTTTGCAGGTTCGTTATCCGACTTTCGGATCTATGGGTCAGCGCTCACCATGGATGAAGTCATTGAAGTGATGTGTGAGTCACTGACAGATGAAGCGATTGTGAAGCTTGCGGCGGACAAGTACTTGTCCTTCTCCAACCGAATCATCACGAAGGATGTATCATTACCCGCAGACTTGCTGGGTGGTAAAGTGTCTGTTGAATGGAGCTCCAGTAAGCCGGAAGTCTTATCCGAGAGCGGAGAAGTTCAGGTGATCACATCAGCACAAGAGGTTACGCTCCGTGCGCTTCTGAACAGAGGTGATCGTAAGCTGAGCCAAAGCTTTGACGTGTCTGTTGTGCCAGCACATGTCGCTCCCTATACCGTCACCATCCATGGAGATCAGAAGGTGGCTGATATCAGTGAAGTCATGTATGGGCTTTTCTATGAGGATATTAACAACGCGGCAGATGGCGGAATCTATGCAGAGCTTGTTCAGAATCGATCATTTGAATCTTTTGCATTTGATACATACTCGCATGACTCTGGAGAATGTGGTTGTTCGACAGGTCGAAATCGTGAACCTTTGTTTGCCTGGTCAGGCGATACGGAGAAAATGCTCGTGCAGCATACGAATGGACTGAATGTTCACTTTAATGTGGAAGACCCTGAAGTAAATGCTTATTATGTCACGGTTCAGGATGGGGCAACGATTCGAAATCGTGGATTCTCAGACTCCAACCAGCATTGTGCCATGTCCATCAAGCAGGATGAATCATATAACTTTACCGTATGGGCAAAAGCAGAATTGGCAGGAACGATCACTATTCAATTGCAGGATGGAAGTGACACTTCCATCAGTGATTCGGTAACGCTGCATGTTGAAGGCGGGAACACATGGAAGAAATACGGTTTGTCTCTGATCGGAACGGAGACTGTACTTGGTCAACTGGCACTTACGTTTGCAGGTGACATCTCCATCGATATGGTGTCCTTAGTCCCTCAGAATGTATGGGGAGCTGATCCGGCAGAAGAAGGAATATCGTCTACAGCACATGCCAACTACACAGGTAATCCGAACTATCGATTGAGAAAAGATCTAATCCAGGCACTCGCAGATCTGCATCCGAAGTTCTTGCGTTTTCCGGGAGGATGTATCTCGGAGGGGTCATTTATCTGGGATAACGTATATGACTGGAAGGATTCTGTGGGTCCGGTTGAGCTCCGCAAAGAAAATTATAATGTCTGGGGTTACATGATGACGATGGGCCTCGGTTATATGGAGTACTTCCAACTGGCGGAAGATCTGAATGCTGCTCCAGTTCCAGTCATGGCTTGCGGTGTATTGTGTCAGGCACGCTCGGATTATGCTCACCCTGCGGGTGGCGCTTTAAGGGATTATTATATCCGGAACTTTACAGACCTGATCGACTTTGCGCTCAGTACAGACTTTGAACACAACGAATGGGCAGCCGTACGAAGCCAGATGGGCCATCCTGAACCGTTTGATCTTCGTTATCTGGGCGTAGGCAATGAGAACTGGGGCACTGAATTTTTTGCCAACTTCGAAGTATTCAAACGTTCGATAGATGATTACATGAAACAGAACTATCCTGATCATGAGCTGCACATTATCTCGACGGTTGGTGCTCAGGCGGATGATGATGCGTACCAAGAAGGATGGAAATTCCTCAGCGGGAATCTGACCGGATCAGCTCAGGTTGCTTTTGCAGATGGTACTGAGGTGATTGAAGAGACCGTAACCTGGTATGAGAACCAGGAGAATTACATGGATACCATCGCGGATGAGCACTATTATCGATCCAATGAATATCTGCTGAATAACGTAGATCGGTACAACTACTATGACCGGGCCTTTCATGAAGACGGAAGTATCGATTGGAAAGAAACATCCAAAGTATTTGTGGGAGAATATGCTTCCACGGACAAAAACACGCTGGCAGGTGCGGTTGCGGAAGCTGCGATCATGACTGGATTTGAAAAAAACGCGGACGTTGTTCGTTTGGCTGCCTATGCGCCATTGTTCAACAAAGTACTAACGGATGGTACTTACCGCTGGACGCCAGACTGCATCTGGTTTGATGATGAAACAGTATGGTATACACCGAATTATTATGTACAGCAGCTTTTTGCAAAATATGTAGGGGATCAGGTGCTTGAGACTTCATTCTCCACCTATAGCAAAGGCAAACCGCTGAATCTTATTCCTCGTGGGGGCATCGAGATTGCAACAGGTCATGCAGACATCGTGGTGAAGCGAGTCACGGTCACGTCCAATGTGGATGGCACCATACTGCTAGATGAAGATTTCAGGGAACGTACAGAGCCTAGTGAGGCATGGAGACAGATTCCAGGATCGGAAGGATATACGTTAACCGCAGGAAAAGGACTCATCTTGAACGCACAAGCAAGTGGATTAAATGGATTGTACCTGCTGAATGACGAATGGTCCAACTACAAGGTGCATGTTGAGGCTGAAAGAATCTCGGGTGAGGATGGTTTTTACATCGGTGTGGGACTGACGGATATCTCGCCGGAGAACAAGGATGTCATCGAGTACGCAATCAGTTACGGCGGGAACGCAACAGGCGTGAAGGTGTACAAACAAGGGATTGAGGGTTATACACTAGGAGACTATTCATCCAGCTCGGCAGCAGGTAACCTGAGAGCGGCCAATTATGAACCACTCGAGAATGGGACCGACTATACAATCACGGTTAACTATGGTGGGGATACAGGGAAAAATCTGATTTGTTCCTATACAGACGGACGTAATATCAGCAAGGTTCTGGATTACAAGCTGGAAGCTTACAACCGGGAAGTATTCCACTCTGTTACGAAAGATGAACGTCATGTGTATGTGAAACTGGTCAATGCAGATGGTGTAGATAAATCAACCCGGATTTGCCTTCAGGATCTGAAGGTTGATGATTCAGCCAGACTGATTACACTTACTGGAGAAGATCATTTGGTGGATATTCCGAATGTGAATCAGAAGAATGATGAGAAAGTGGTTCCCCAAGAACAGGAGATCACACTGTCCGAGACATCGGTGGTCGTTAACTTAACAGCTCATTCAGTGAATGTATTAGTTATGGATATTCTGAATTAAATTCATATCATGAACAAGAGACCGCGATTATCGCGGTTTTTTGGCGTTCCAGTGCAGAGGGTCAACAAAAGATACCCAAAGTAAATAGCCCACACTATTGCGGTGATCTGGCTGCTCCTATAATTAACGTTGAAGGAGGAGTCAGCTATGCGTTCCAACTACAAACAATTTATCCGAAACGTTCCGCTTCATCTCATGATTCTGCCTGGACTGCTCATTATTATTGTATTCGGTTACATTCCGATGGCGGGGCTCTCTATTGCCTTTCAGAATTTCTCTCCCATTGCCGGATTCAAAAATATGAATTGGGTGGGTTTGGACAATTTCAGGTATCTGTTCGATCTGCCGGGGTTCTCGCAGGTTGTATGGAATACGGTATTTATATCAACGATGAAAATTGTGTCCGGCTTGGTGATCCCGGTGCTTGTAGCCTTATTGCTCAACGAGGTTCGCAAGACAGGATTTAAGCGAACGATTCAGACGGTAATCTATATGCCTCACTTTTTCTCCTGGGTTATTCTGGCGGGAATCATCGTGGATGTGTTATCTCCAAGCACCGGGATCGTTAATATGTTGTTAAAAGCCGTGGGCATTGACCCAATTCAATTCCTGGCCAGTAATGAGTGGTTCCCTTACATACTTGTCATTACAGACCAATGGAAAGAATTCGGATTCGGGACCATTATCTATCTGGCTGCCCTCACGAATATTGATAAATCTCTGTATGAGGCCTCTGTTATGGATGGTGCGGGAAGATGGAAACAGACATGGCATATTACACTGCCAGGCATTCGCCCGATCGTAATTTTGATGGTAACGCTTAGTCTGGGAAACGTACTTAATGGTGGCTTTGACCAAGTGTTCAACCTCTATAATCCATTGGTATATCAATCAGGTGATATTCTGGATACGATGATCTACCGGATCGGATTGCAAGATGCACAGTATTCCGTCTCGACAGCGTTGGGTCTGATCAAATCTGTCGTGTCCTTCATATTTATCGGACTTGGTTATTTCTTGGCCTATCGGTTTGCGAATTATCGGATATTCTAGAAAGGAGGCAGAATCATGCACCACGCTTCAAGATCCTATCGGTGGTTTCTAGGGTTTAACTACGTCATCCTGACGATTCTTGCCTTGTTATGCCTGTTCCCGATTGTGAATATATTAGCGATTTCATTTAGTTCGAGTGATGCGGTCAAAGCAGGCAGTGTCACATTCTGGCCTGTGGATTTTACGTTGTCCTCCTATCAATACATTCTGGAAAATCAGCAATTCCTGAACTCATTCGGCACAAGCCTTCTTCGTGTCGTACTAGGAGTTACGACCAATCTGATCTTCACGATTCTGGTAGCTTATCCGCTCTCCAAAGAGGCTGCCAAATTCCGTTCAAGAACGTTCTATGCCTGGATATTCGTATTCACCATGTTATTCAGTGGAGGATTGATCCCTGGTTATCTGGTGGTTAAGGAAGCGGGGCTGCTGGATTCCATCTGGGCGTTGATTTTGCCAGGCGCTGTTCCGATCTTTAATGTACTTTTAATGCTTAATTTCTTCCGGGGATTACCGAAGGAGCTTGAAGAAGCTTCCTGGATGGATGGGGCAGGACATTTCCGCACCTTATGGAGCATTTATCTTCCAATCTCTCTGCCAAGTATCGCGACCATTACACTGTTCGCCATGGTGGGACACTGGAACGCCTGGTTCGATGGCATGATCTATATGAAGAGTCCGGAAGGTTATCCGCTTGCTACATATCTTCAGTCCATGTTGCAGCAGGTGACGATGATTCAGAGCGAGATGATGACGCTGGAGGATGCAACGCTCTTAAGTCAGGTATCGGATAGAACCACCCAAGCTTCCCAGATCTTTTTGTCCGTTATTCCGATCCTGCTCGTGTATCCGTTCCTGCAGAGGTATTTCGTTCATGGGCTTGTTGTCGGAAGTGTAAAGGGATAAGATCGATAGGAGGAAAACCGATGGATGGAAGGAGCCGATTTCTGGCTCCTTTTTTTGCTATTGATGAGAGAGCGTGAGGAGAGGAGGAGGGAAACATTGCGATTCATCCGGGGGAGATGGAGAGAATCATCCATTGTCGTCAAACTGATGATTGCTTTTGTACTGGTCATTTTGCCCTTGTATGGGATAAGCATTATGATTACGCAAGTCAGCTCCAATCAAATGCAGACGGAGGTGGAGAAGGCGCATGAATCCAAATTGTACTTCTACCATAATCATCTGCAATTCGAATTGGAGCGAATGAGTGCGCTGGTTACCGAATTTTCATTTGATGAAACCATGTCCACACTAAGTACACGAGCCGCAATTATGAGCAGATATGAAGTCACGTCCAGTCTGAACAATATCCACAATAAGCTGGCTCAGATCATGGTGACAAGTCCCTACATTAGTGATGTGGTGTACTATGTTCCTGCTCTACACAAACGGGTCAGTGCCGCGGACGGGATTCGCGACGTGGAGGATAACGAATGGCAGAATCTGCTCGCCTCGATGGGGAATCTGAATGGCGAATTATCATATTCCAATAACGATCTCTATTTCCTGAAAAGTAATCCATATAACATGAATCATGAGGAACCACCCAATTTCATATTAGGGATACGCTTGTCTGCTGAAGAATTGAAGCATCGTTTGCAGCAGCTGTCGGAAACGGGCGAAAGTGAGATTACACTGAGTTTTGGTGAACAGCAACATGTAGTGATCTCTTCTTCAGAACAGCCAGCACCTGTTAACCCGATTCGAACAGTTTCGCCTGAACCGTCCGAGTCCATGCAAGTTACGAAGTTTCAATCTGATCCATATCTCTATTATTCGTTACATGATAAGGATCACTCGTTCACCCTGACAGCCACTATACCGCAAGATGTGCTGAGGGCACCGCTGGAACAATACAACGTATGGTTATGGATGGTCACCTTCATGTCGGTTGTGATTATTATTGTCTTCTCGTTTTCGATCTACAGATCGATTCACCAACCGCTAGCGGTGCTCATTCGAGGATTCCGGATGGCAGAGCAGGGCCAGACAAGTGTACATATTCCTTCATCCAGAAGGGATGAATTCGGCTATTTGTACTCTCGATTCAACCATATGATAGAGCGCTTACATATTTTGATCGATGAGAATTATGTTGCACGGATTCGAACAAGTGAAGCGGAACTTAAACATCTGCAGTCCCAGATTCAACCTCACTTTTTATACAACAGTCTGTTCAGCATCAAGCAGATGGCTGAGGTGGAGAATGTGGAGCTCATTCAGGAATTCACTGACTATCTGGGTCAATATTTCAAGTACATGTCTCGGGATTCTCATACAGAGGTGTCGTTGGGGGCTGAAATTGACCATGCGCTGGTCTATGCATCCATTCAGAAAATCCGGTTTGGTTCGAGGATTCAATTGGAATTGGAGGATCTGGATGTGAGGTACAAAATGATTTCGATTCCCAGAGTTATTATCCAGCCGATCGTGGAAAATGTGTTTGAGCATGCACTAGCCAAACGTAGCCAAGGAGGAATTCTACAACTTTCGTACCAACAGGATCAGGACAAACTGTCCATTCGCATTGAGGATGATGGGGATCAGTTAACCGACGAAACGTTGAATTACCTGCAATCTGCCTTTGAGGAAATAGAGCGGAAACATGGAAACGAAGAGATAACCGGGCTCTTGAATGTGAATCAGCGATTAAGAATCAAATTCGGGGCTGCCTATGGTCTTACAGCGCAGCGAAGTGAGCTCGGTGGGTTGTGCATTATAGTGAAGATTCCATGGAAAGGGGAGTAGCGTTATGCAACGGATGCTTATTGTAGATGATGAACCCGTTATTTTGGATGGATTGTATGCTTTCTTTCAAAAGGCGAACTTTCAGGATATGGAGATTATTAAAGCATACTCTGCCTTTGAAGCCATCGATTGGCTGAACTCGGTCAAGATTGATATTGTACTCAGTGATATCTGTATGCCTGGCATGGATGGCATGCAGTTGATTGAGCAGATTATGGACCGGTGGCCACGATGCAAAGTTCTCTTGCTGACAGGTCATAACGAATTCGATTATGCACACCAAGCCATTCGCAATCCTTGCGTTGTTGATTATCTGTTAAAGACAGAGGGCATGAATCACATTCGGGCTGCGGTAGAACGGGCATTAACACAGATCTCGGAAGAGAATGATTTTCGCTACCAAGCTGCCTGGTTTCGCAGTAAATTGCCACGAGCGCTGCCCCAGTTACAGCGTCAATTGCTGCTGGATGTGCTAAAGCGAACGGATAGACATGATATTGTTTCACTTCAAGAAGAACTGGATGCTGTGCAGCTACCTTTCGAATCCGATCAACTCGTTATTCCAGTGATCATCCGGGTAGAGGAGTGGAACAACTATCAGTCTCAGGCGGATCGCAGTCTCATCCGCTATGCCGTTGCCAATGTTGCAGAAGAGCTACTGCAGGACAAAGCCAAGGTGAAAGCGATTGATCTGGACGCTCAGGTCATCGCGTGTTTTATTCAACCGCAGGAAGAGCTTCATTCACATGTGTCTACTACACAAGTGGAACGAGGGAGTCAGCTGGATAGCTGGGTACAGACCCTTCGTTTTGTCTATGGCACATTGGAGTCTGTGCAGCAATCCTGTGCGGACTGCTTGAACCTGTCTGTATCCATTATGGTCAGCGAGCAGGCGGTAGAGTGGAGCAGGGTTAATCAGGCAATCGGGCAGTTACGCCTGTCGATTCATGAGAGTCCGGGGCTTGGGATGGAGAAGCTACTGCGTGTAAATATCCAGGATGAATTACCTTACGCCCCTAGCATTATGAATCAACAGGGTGTTGTAACACTGCATCTGGATCAGATCAAACAGCGAATAACCGCCGGGGATCGGGAATGGATAGAGTCCTTCCATAAATGGACCGAGGCAGCGAAGGAGGGACTTCCGGATCCGTTCTTTCGCATGAAAACGTATACGGGTGCAGCGAGTGTACTCATTGAAGTCCTGCATGAACTGGGGTTATATGAATCGGCAATGGAAGAAATATCGCTGTCCCGAATGTTACATTTTGATATTCATACCGCATGGACCGATCTGGTCATCTTTTATCAATCGGCATACGAATGGATGATCTCCAAACGAAGCGATGCCCGCCTGAACGACCAATCACAGATTCTGATCACGATCCATCATTATATCAAGCACCATCTGGAGGATGACCTCTCACTCACACGGATCGCACAGGAAGTTTCTCTTAACCCTTCTTATCTGTCGCGTTGGTACAAACGAATTACAGGCAAAGGCATATCCGACTACATCCATGACCGCAGAGTGGAGCGAAGCAAAGAGTTGCTTCTGGGTTCTTCCTGCAAGATGCATGAAATATCCGCGAAAGTTGGATTTAGTGATCAGCATTATTTTTATCGTTTCTTCAAAAAAGCAACAGGCTGCACCCCTCAAGAGTATCGGGATCAGAAAAGTTAGATGATGTCTCAAATGGTAAATCAAAGATACCAGATGTCAACGGGATACACTCGAAGTGATAGCGCTTTCTTTATAAAATAAAAATATATATAAGATGAATACAATTAAACCATGAACGGAGAGAGCAAAAAGAACCTGAAGAAGCGGAGCTAAAAGCTTTCTGTGGAAAGCTACTTCGTAAGCATAAACTCGCCTTTATCAACAGATTTCTCCCTTGGAAAAAGGGATAAAGGAAATCTGGGGATAACAGTGATCGGAAGGTTATTCTGCTATCGGAGTGGTGTTTAATATTTATAGTTCATCTTATATACCTCACGGGAGGAGAAAAAAGGGGGATTCGCATGAATATATCATTCAAGAAGTTCTCATTATTAACATTAACCATGGTACTGGCCACCACACTTGCTGCCTGTTCGTCTGGTGCGGGAAGTGCCGAGAAGGAAGCTGAGTCGAACACACAGCAGGATGCGGGAGGACCACTTACGAAATATGACCCACCCATTAAATTGACTTCCACCATGAATGAAACGGGGAAAGAATCGCTCGCCCAAGGAGATACACACGCCAATAACATCTGGACCAGAGGGTACAAGGATGAACTCGGTATTGATGTAACGTACGAATGGATTGTTCCAGATGCCAATTATAACGATAAGATGAATGTCACGCTGGCGAGTGGTGATCTGCCGGATGTACTGAAAGTGAGTGCTGTTCAATTCGAACAACTGCATGAAGCGGGAATGCTGGAGGATCTGACCGAAGTATATGACAAGTATGCATCCGAACTGGTGAAGGAGTTCATGTCTGCTGAGGATGGAGCAGGTTTGAAACCGGTAACGAAGGATGGCAAAATATACGCCATGGTGAGTTTTCCAGGCTCGCTGGATTCCTCGGATATGATCTGGATTCGTCAGGATTGGCTGAAAAAGGTCGGTCTTGAAGCGCCCAAATCCATGCAGGATGTTATCCAGATTGCAGAAGCTTTTACCTTCGAAGATCCAGACGGAAATGGCAAAGATGATACGTACGGCATTGCGTTGAACAAAGATTTACCTATAAACGCGTTCTTGCTTGGTTATCATGGTTATCTCGAAACCTGGATTGAGGATGCTTCAGGTCAAGTCGTGAATGGGACGATCCAACCCGAAGTGAAAGAAGGATTACGTGAGCTTCAGACTCTGTATCAGAAGGGTGTGCTTGATCCCGAATTTGGCGTTAAGGATTTTGCTAAAATGATGGAGGATGTGAATGCAGGCAAGTCAGGCATGTTCTTCCTGCCACAATGGGCACCTTTTCAGGTTAGCAGCATGATCAAAAAAGACAAAAACATCGACTGGATGGCTTACCCGGTTCAATCGATTGATGATCAACCAGCAAAAACACAGAATCATCTTAGTCTGGGCGGTATATTTGCCGTTCGCAAAGGCTACGAGCATCCGGAAGCGTTAATCAAGTTGCTCAATTTCCAGGCTGAAAAAATGTTCGGTGAGTCTGCCAAGGAAGAACGGGCTGCTTACTTAAATGGACTGACAGGTCTTGGTTTTCATAATGCAACGGTCTCCAACCTGCCAGCCAACAAAAATGTGAAGGCACAGGATGAAGTGGAGCAGGCGCTCAAAACAGGAGATACGTCCGGATTGGAACTGGAAGCGAAGCTATTCTATGACGATATTATGGATTATCGGAATGGGAATCTCGACAAGTGGCATATGGAGCGCATCTTTGGCCCAGAGAGTTCACAAGGTGTGATTAAATATTATCGGGATAACGACCTTATTGTCATGAATGAATTCATCTATGCACCGACGAGAACAATGAATACGAAGCAAGCAACACTGGATAAACTGAGAGCCGAGACGTTTCTGAAAATCATCTATGGTAACTTGTCAATTGACGAGTTTGATAACTTTGTAGCCAATTGGAAGAAACTTGGCGGGGATCAGATCACACAAGAAGTAAATGATACCATCGCAGCTAACCAATAGAAGGACTAATTGATATAATCCAAGAATGAAAAATGAAAAAATGGTGCGCTCCTAAAGGGAGGCACCATTTTTTGATGCTGATCATTTGCGTTTCAATAACAGAACTCCACTGATCGCTGACGTTTTCTGGCGGTACACCACTTTGAATCCAATATCATTGTCCAACAAACAGTTTAATGCATTAATCAGTAATGCACCGGGAACCAGTGTGAATGTACATGGAGACGTATTACCAATCACGCGTACACTTTGGATTCTGCGCGCAGAACCGGGAATGAGCGGATTTCTAGACCAATAAATTAATACCAGATCCGGTTGTGGAACAGCATTGACACGAGCCATACTAATCATCTCTTTTCTATTAAAGGTTCTTAATAGTAGATGAAAAGTAGAGAAAAGGGTGTTAGACGGAAGACATGATGTTTAATAAATAGACTCTACTTATTCGTTGAGTGCTGTTTGGATGGCAACTTGTCCCCTGGCGTTCCCTTGCCGTTGTTTTTATTGTGACGCGCTTTTTCGGCATTTTCGTTAATTTTCTTCACAAAATCTTGAGTACTTTCCATTTAAAATTACAGCTCCTTCCACAAGCAAAATGTGTATTCCCGATTGTTAATATAACCACTGGAAAGTGATTTTATTTTGGTGACATCGCTAAATTTAATTTTGATTCCACATGCTTAGGTCAGTTGGGACATACTGGACATGGGAAGTTCATGCGTCTAAACTAGATAGATCAGACACACTAAGAAGGGATGCGCCGATCCAAACCATGTTGCAGAAATTCGGGTTTACACAATATGAAAGTCAGGTATACGAGGCTATATTTGCGCAGGATGAACCGCTTGATGCCACATCGATTGTAAATTACTCCAACGTTCCCAAAGCTAAAATTTATGAAGTACTTAATCGCCTGATCGACAAGGGAACGGTGCTGACAACGATGGATGGGAAGAAAAAACTATATATGGCTGTGGATTTACAGTCCATTATTCATAAGATCAAGGCTGATTTTGAGAAAGATATTGAGGAATTGAAGAGTTACAAAATCAAACGTACATTTACGGATGAACATATCTGGACGTTAAAAGATGAGTCGTCCATCGCATCGAATATCGAACAGCTTATCGAGGAAGCAGATTCATCGATACTTTTTCTGGCCTGGAATGAGCGAATGGAGAAATATCGTGAACTGCTGGAGCAGAAGGAAAGGCAGGGCGTGTACGTTGAAGTGCTTGCCGTTGGGGGAATGGAGACATCCTTAAACCGGATATACTCGTTGATTCCATTGCTTGATGCACCGGAACCTTCACAGCTGCTTATTGTGGATCATGCGTATTTGCTGTTTGCCGGTGTGGAGCACGATTCATGGCGAGCTATCAAGACGATGTCCAAACCGATTGTTAAAGCAATGACTGATTATTTCTACCATGATGTTGCCCTTACTCAGATTACCAAAAAATACGGTGACCAACTGTTACAGGATGCTGAAATCGAGAAACTGCTCACCAGATTGATTTATTAAAACTATTCTCTTGGAGGGTAGTTTTTTTTGTTATATTTTTGTTTGAAAACAATTATGAAAATAACTATTGAAACTTTCAATATTATGGGTTACTATCGTAGTTGTAACTTTTGAGGAGGATTCAAAAATGAATAAGAAAGTATATGTGCTTGCTATCGCAGCATTTGTGGTCGGAACCGTTGAACTGATCTTGGGCGGAATTCTGGACCTGATTGCTACTGATCTTCATCTTTCCCTGGCGAAAGCCGGGTATTTAATCTCTATTTTCTCACTTGTCTATGCGTTGTCTGCGCCGATTTTATTAAATATGACGGCCAGATTCGAGCGTAAAAAAGTATATATGTGTACGCTGCTTGTATTTCTAATCAGTAATCTGATCTCTGCGTTCAGTACCAGCTTTTATATGCTGATGGCAGGTAGAGCACTCGGAGCCGCAACAGGTTCCCTTATTTTTGTGCTCTCCCTGACCCTTGCAGCGCGCATTGTGGAACCACAGTATAAAGGACGCGCCGTGGGGATTATTACGATGGGAGGCAGTGCATCACTTATCCTGGGTGTACCACTTGGTATCTTTGTAGGTAACTTGGCAGGTTGGCGTGAGGTGTTTATGCTGATTGCTATTCTGACTGCAGTGGTTATGGTAGCCATCTGGATTGCAATGGACCGTGTGCAGCCTATTCCTGCTGTATCCTTGAAGAAACAGCTTACGGCTCTGTGGAATCCAAAAATGTTGGCGATCCATGCTACGACTTTGCTTGTACTTGCTGGTCACTTGACTTTATATGCGTATTTCACACCATTTCTGCAAGAAACACTGGGTGCCAGCGCGACGATGGTTACCTTTATCTATATGATGTTTGGGATCGCCGCTGTTGCAGGTGGAGGCATAGGGGGCATGTTATCCGATCGTCTGCACCCTGCTAAAGCAATAGTCATTGTGCTGATTCCCTTTATCGTGAGTATGGCTGTCATTCCGTTCAGTGTGGGCTTGCCTTTGATCGTCTTCTTACTGCTGTTAAGCATCTGGAGTGCACTGAGCTGGACGGTTACACCTGTACAGAATAGTCTCATTATCAAAACGTCGCCGGAAACAGCTGAAACTCTAATCAGCACCAACTCAGGTATTGCACATGCAGGTATTGCACTGGGTACCTATATCGGCGGCATGGTGATTGATCATTCATCGATTCTGAACACCGGATGGGTTGGTGCTGTTCTGATTTTGCTTGGTTTGGTGTCTGCCATCTATGCCATTAGCGTTAAGGAAAAAACCGTTCAGGCGGTTGCTTAGAATAAAGAAATTAGACAAAAAGCTTGAACCTCTGCATTCCCATAGTTTAATGGGTGTAGAGGTTTTTTGCTGTTTCGCTAGAGTACGCGTCAGTAGATTAAACCATTTTCATATCGAGCAAAACTTGCTTAATTCATGGTAATCTATATAATTAAAAGAGTTTTTAAAAGTATTATTTAATGTTGAATTACATGATGTGTATTGAGGGAGCGGTGATCATGACTACGAAAACAGAAAAACAAAAAATGCTGGATGGCGAGCTGTACTTGGCTTCGGATCTTCAATTGACTGAGGACAGAGAGTATGCAAGGAAAATGACGCGGACGTTCAATCAAACGACGGAAACGGACGGTGAGCTACGCACCAAGTTATTGAAGGAACTGTTGGGATCTACAGGTGAATACCTGAGTATGGAACCTAATATTCATGTGGATTATGGATATAACATTCATGTAGGCAATCATTTTTATACCAATTTTAACTGTACGATATTAGATGTGTGTGAAGTTCGTATTGGAGACTATTGCTTAATGGGGCCAGATGTACATATCTATACGGCTACTCATCCACTCCATCCGCATGAACGCAATACGGGTGCAGAATATGGCAAGCCAGTCACGATTGGCAATAATGTATGGATTGGTGGTAGAGCCGTTATTAATCCGGGGGTTACCATTGGAGACAACGTGGTCATTGCTTCCGGGTCTGTGGTTACAAAGGATGTTCCGGATAATATGATCGTTGGCGGTAATCCTGCTAGAATCATTAGAGAGATTGAGCTTTAATTTATTTTAGACAGAAGATGGGAAGTGCTTACGAAATGATGACTGAAAAAGAAAAATCCCAATTAGGGATTTTGTATAACGCCAATTATGATCAAGAGTTAATTGAAGAGCGTTTACATGCCAAAGGACTTTGTTACGATTATAACCAGCTCCATCCCGCCAAGATCAATGAAAGAGAAGCGTTAATCAAGAAACTGCTGGGGAAAACGACAGACCGTTTCCTGATTGAACAGCCATTTGTATGTGATTACGGCTATAATATTGAAATTGGTGAGAACTTCTATAGCAATCATAATATTGTCATGCTGGATGGAGGAAAAATAAGTTTTGGAGATAACGTTTTTGTTGCTCCCAATTGCGGATTTTATACTGCAGGCCACCCTTATGATGTTGAGCAGCGCAATGAAGGTCTGGAGATCGTTGGACCCATCACGGTGGGCAATAATGTATGGATCGGTGGCGGTGTGACAGTTCTTGCCGGAGTGACGATTGGAGATAATACGATCATCGGCGCAGGGAGCGTAGTCACCAAGAGTATACCGTCTGGCGTGATTGCTGCGGGTAATCCTTGCAGGGTCATTCGCAAGATAACGGAAGAAGACAAAACAAAGTACAGCAGGGATGTAGTGAAGAACATATAGTGAAAATATCATATTAGCCATTGAGAATGCCCGATGTTTATCATCGGGTGTTTTTTAATAAAATCCCCCAGACAGAAAACATGCCAAGGTATCGTATAACCGACACTTTTTCATGTGATTTGCTGGGGGATAGAATAATGTATCTGTTACATTTGCTTAAAAAACCTTAACGCTGCAAACTTTTCCCGTTACTGCTGATCACTTCTTTGTACCAATGGAAGGATTTCTTGCGATAACGTTCGAGTGTTCCTGATCCATCATCATGACGATCCACATAGATATAGCCATAACGTTTTTTCAACTGGGCAGAAGACGCACTGACAACATCAATGCAACCCCATGATGTATAACCCATAATTTCAACGCCATCTTCAATGGCTTCGCCAACCTGAACCAGATGATCATTTAGATACTGGATTCGGTAGTCATCTTCAACTGTTTTCTCGCCGTCAGCACCCGTGATCAACTCATCAACAGCACCAAGACCATTTTCTACAATAAACAGTGGTTTTTGATAGCGGTCATAGAACATGTTAAGGACATAACGCAATCCTTGCGGGTCAATCTGCCATCCCCATTCACTTGCTGGCAGATAAGGGTTAGGTACACCCCCAAGCAGATTACCTTCACCTGCGATTTGTTTCTCCGGGTCTGCTGTCTGACAGATACTCATGTAATAACTGAAAGAGATAAAGTCTACCGTATTCAGCAACATTTCCTCGTCGCCAGCTTCCATCTGAATCTCAATTCCATTTTCACGGAAGTAACGTTTCATATAACCAGGGTAGCGACCTCTTACGTGTACATCACCGAAGAAATAGTTGCTGTGCTCGAATTCCATGACTTTGATCATATCGTCTGGATTTGGTGTCAGCGGGTAGGTCGGCATACTGAGCATCATACAACCAATCTGTGCTGTAGGAATGATCTCATGACAGAGCTTCACAGCGGAGGCACTGGCTACAAACTCATGATGGATCGCTTGATACAGATCTTGTTTGCTAAGTTTCTCCTTCGACGTATAGATACCACCGCTCATGAAGGGTGCTTCAAGGATCGAATTGATTTCGTTAAAAGTAAGCCAATATTTTACTTTGTTTTTATAACGTTTAAATACGGCAGTTACATAACGCTCATAGAATCCAACCATTTTTCGGTTAACCCAGCCGTCGTATTCTTTGGACAAGTGAAGAGGTGTCTCATAGTGGGATAGTGTAACCAGTGGTTCGATCCCATATTTGTGACACTCGTCAAACAGATCGTCGTAGAACTGCAATCCTTCTTCATTTGGTTCCAGCTCGTCCCCTTTTGGGAAAATCCGGGACCAGGCGATGGAAGTACGGAATACTTTGAAGCCCATCTCGGCAAACAGTTTCACATCTTCCTTGTAGCGATGATACAGATCGATACCGATCAGTTTCATGTTATCTTCGGTTGGTTCTTCCGTGATTGGGCCCATGATACCTTTGGGAGCTACATCTTGAGTAGATAATCCTTTGCCGCCTTGATTGTATGCACCTTCAGCCTGATTGGCTGCAATTGCGCCACCCCACAGGAAATTTTCCGGGAATTGATAGGTTTGATTTTGAGAGTTAATCATGTGTATCGCTCCATTCATCAAATTGATTTTAAGAGGTTGTTCGAAAAGCCCGCTTTTGATTACAAAGGATGCCTAACGGCATCATCTGCATCGAATATGGCATTCAGCCGAAATAAGTGGGGGCTTACGAAGTGTGTTTCCTTCGGAAACATTGCGGTTGCTCACGTAGTTTTCCCTACGCTCTGCTACTCCATTTCTAGCTTCATCCCATCTTCTCGGTACTGAAAACCGGTCTTTTTGAACACGCACTTTAAGATGATTCATATATGACATAAAAAAAGCTTAAACGTTGTAACGGGTTACACGTCAAGTTTTACTTTTGACCCAGATCTGAGGCATACTATTATTCTATAGTTCGTTAGCAAGAAGGGAGTCTCCGATGTCCAAGTTTGATGAAATTATGAAGCGGTCGGGTTACTCAAAAGCGACAGTGTCACGCGTGATTAATCATTCTCCGCATGTTAGTGATGAAGCAAGACAGATCATAACGGATATTATGAAACAGTTGAATTATATTCCCAACCGGAATGCAATATCGTTATCTACAGGGCAAACAAAACAGATTGGAATTGTGACCTCTACCACAGGTGAGATCATTCTTACATTCATGAATCAATTCATTGATACAGCCATGGATTTTGGGTTTCAGACGATTATCTATACATCCCGTGGAGATCCGGAGATTGAATTGCAGGCGTTCGAAGATCTGCGCAGTAAACGAGTTGATGGTCTAGTTATTATTGCTTGTGTCAATGATCCTCGGAAATTAAAAGCTTATATGGAGTATGGGCCCATTGTCTCCTGGCAGCGAATGGGGAACGACGAGATTCCGTCTGTCGCGATGGATCAGGCAGAAGGGTATAAGTTAGCTCTGGAGCATCTGGTATCAAGAGGATACACCCGAATTGCCAATGCATTTGGCAGGGCTGAAAGTTTGAATACCCAGAGCCGCCGTAAAGCCTATGAATCTTTCATGAAGAGCAGAGGGTTGCATGTGTGGACGGAAGCATATCAATATTCCGTATTTAGCTCCTCCGACGGCGAAGAAGCGATGCGAAGAATGGCTGAGGGACCAGAACTTCCACAGGCCGTATTATGTTCGAATGATTATGCAGCCATCGGTATTCTGAGTGAAGCACGCAGACGAAATATTCAGGTACCGGAACAACTCGCCATTGTGGGGTTTGATGATATCGAGCTTTCCCGTGTTCTTGGAATCACGACCATACACAATCCGATTGCGGAGCAAGCCACCCAGGCTTTCCATCACTTGTGGGCTGTATTGGGTAAAACAGCGTTGAAGACAGAGCAGCTGACATACCAGCTGATTGAGCGTGAGACAACTTGAATCCATAAGACCTGATGTGGAAATCTGGTTTTATGGATTCAATAATTATTCAAATTTGAAGCATCTTCGAATCGGACACATACGATATACTGAATATGAGCTTCAGAACGACATATCTGTACGGAGATGTGGCGTGAAGTTTTTGTATCATGTTACAAGTTACATATTTCACAAACGATTAGCAGGAAAGGTGAGAATGGACTTTATGAAGACAGTGACAGGCCGATTCAGAATTGCGGGCATATGGGAGGGTGTATCCTTACTTCTGTTGATTTTTATTGCTATGCCTCTGAAATATTTTGCAGATATCTCTTCCGCTGTAGCCGTAATGGGCATGATTCATGGTATTTTGTTTCCTTTGTACCTAATTGCGCTAGTTCACTTGGCTCTGGTCAAAAAGTGGAAGATAACGCGTTGGCTGATGGGTGGACTAGCCGGTCTACTGCCGTTTGGAACTTTTGTATTTGAATCTTATCTTCGGAAGAGAGATTGGAAATAAAAATCAATATGACTAAATGAAAGCAGGCGACTAATTCAGATGTTATCCGAATTGTCGCCTGTTACTTTCTGTACAAGTACTACTTTACTGTACCTTGTTGACGATCAGACAATAAGCTGACTCCAATATCGCCAGAGGCATTCGACACAGGTGCATACGCCGAGAAGGAAGTAACAACTACCAGCGCAGTGAACAGAAACAAGAATGATTTTTTCATACCATAACCTCTTTCATATGGGGATATATTCCATTTGATTCTAACGCACATAGGCTATACTTGAAAAGAGAAAGTTTAAATGAGCAAGCTATTGAATGACTGAAAGGGTTGAGGTTCTATGAAAGATATTCATGAGTTAACTTCCATAGAAATGGTTGAAGAAACTATTCAACAACATGAATTGGTTTTTTTGTATGTATCTCGGCCAGAGTGCAGCGTGTGCCACGCTTTACTTCCTAAGATCAGGACGTTGCTTGAACCTTATCCATCAATATACCTCGGTCACATTAATGCGAACGAAGTGGAAGAGGTTGCATCCAAGTTTCTTATTTTTACCGTTCCAACAATGATCATGCTTGTGGAGCAGAAGGAATATATTCGAGCGGATCGTTTTGTGCGCTTGGAACGTCTGGAAGAGCAGCTGCAACAGATTCACTCCATGTATACCCAAGATGAGGAATAGATAGCTAAAACTTCATGCACGGCGGCTCATACATGAGCCGTTTTTTTGCGCCAGCAGTGGCATATAGCTATGAATAAAGTGCATGATGCCTGAACTCGCAAATTAAAGTGTTGCCATGAAAACGGTTTTATGATAATTTAAACATTATAAAAACGTTTTTATAGTAAAGGAACAAAACTTATGGCAAAGATAACGATTAAAGATGTAGCAAGGGAAGCGGGCGTATCCATATCTACGGTCTCCAACGCCTTGAATGGTGTGGATGTCTTGAACCCGGAGACAAAATCACATGTTCTTAAGGTGGCAGAGCGTTTAAATTATGTGCCCAATCTGAATGGCAAGCTGTTGAAGTCCGGTCAAACCAAAATGCTCGGTTTTTTCACTACAAGTGTATCGGGTCCGTATTTCTATAAGCTGGTAGAGTCGATGTCTCGCGAATGTGATCGTCTTGGGTATGGTTTGAATGTATTTGTGACCAAGGATAAACACGTTATTATGAGTAATATTCTGGGTCGGCGGGTGGATGGTGTCATTATCTACGAAGAGCTTCGGATTGATGAGCAAGATATTATCGCCATGGAGAAAGACAAGATCAAGGCTGTTTTTCTGGATCGGGTCTATCAGAGCGATACGATGGGAAGTGTCATTTTTGACTCGTATGTGGCGGCTTATGAAGCAACCAAGTATTTAATTGGGCTGGGGCACAAGAAAATTGCTTATATTTCGGGTGTGGACACGATGTTTGACAGTGTACAGCGTAGGGATGGCTATCTGGCTGCCTTGCGTGAATACCAGCTTCCAATCGATGAAGATTACATTATACAAGGGTACTTTGAGGAGGAGAGCACGTATAGTGCGATAAAATCTTTTCTTCATTTACACCCCGGCAAGCGGCCTGATGCATTTCTTGCAGGGAATGACTTGAGTGCAATTGGCTGTATGCATGCGTTGAAGTCTGAGGGCTTTGAAGTGCCTCAAGATGTTAGTGTCGTGGGTTTTGACGATATTGATATCGCACAGTATTTTTCTCCACCGCTTACAACGGTAAGAAATCAAATTGCAAGACAGGGTATCCTGGCAATCAATCAACTGGTGGGTATGATCAAGGAGAAAGAACAAGGGGCTGCACAGAAATTGGCGGGTGAGCTGGTGGTTAGAGGTTCAAGCCATGTGAAGATCGACCGGAAAGATTATCGTACATAAGCTGACTCATCTTCTCCGGTCTTTTTTTTACATAAATATAAACAAAGGGGGTTTTTATGTCGAAAAATAAAAACGTTTTTATAAACATACATGCATGATGGAGGGGAGTAAAAAAACGTGGATAAATTAGCCGTAGAGACATCAACCGGTAAAAATACGATCAGTCCCAACGGGAAGAAACCCATTGGACAACGGATTAAAGAATTCATAGTCGATTATCGGAGACAATGGGAGATTCAATCGATGATTATCCCGGGCATTATCTTTATGATTATTTTCTGTTATATCCCGATTTACGGTTTGACGATTGCCTTCAAAAATTACACGGTCATTGATACGCTGGCTACCGCTCCTTGGGTAGGGCTGGATAATTTCAGAATCATTTTATCAGACAAATACTTCTGGGATGCAGTTGTGAATACGCTGGGGATCAGTTTCTTGAAATTAGGTATCGGGTTTGTCATTCCGATCATTCTCGCGATCATGATCTACGAGTTAAACAGCGGACGATTCAAGAAGTTTGTGCAAACGGTTTCATATTTACCTCACTTTTTGTCCTGGATTGTACTTGGGGGAATGCTGATCACCTGGTTTTCAACCACGGGGTTATTTAATCAATTATTGCTTAGTCTGGGAGTGATCTCGCAACCGCAGAACATCTTGCTGGATGCAGGCAAGTACTGGTGGATTGCTACGTTATCGGATATTTGGAAAGAAGCAGGTTGGGGAACGATTCTGTATCTGGCGATCATGGCAAAGATTGACCCAACATACTATGAAGCTGCCAAAATTGATGGTGCAAGCCGTCTCAGACAGATCTGGAATATCACATTGCCTAATATGAGATCAATCATCAGCCTAAATCTGATTCTAACTGTAAGCGGTTTATTAGGGTCGAATCTGGATCAGACGCTGGTGCTCATGAACTCCCAGAACCGCGACAAAGCGGAAGTCATCAATTCGTACGTCTATCGTATGGGGATGTCTCAGGGTGACTTTTCATATGCAACGGCCGTTGGCTTGGGTGTCTCAATCATTTCTGTCATTCTACTCGTCACGGCAAACAAAATCACAAGCAAATTAAACGATAATCAATCTGTGTTGTAAGAAGGAGGCATCCCGCGTGAATGGAAAGGTGGCAAAAGAAGATCTAGATAGTCGGATCTTTGATACGTTAAACATGATTTTGTTAGTCATCTGTACGGTCGTTATTCTGGTTCCACTCTGGAATGTCATCATCTCTTCCTTTAGTTCAGGCAAGGCACTGGCGGAAGGTGGATTCATCTTCTGGTCACCGGAATTCTCGCTGGAGAATTACAGAGCGGTATTCAATGATCAGGGTATCTGGCAGGCATTCTTCATATCAGTTTCCAAAACAACGATTGGCGTTGTTACACATGTGTTCTTCTGTGCCATGGTTGGTTACGGTCTGAGCAAAAAGTACATAAGAGGCCGTAAATTATACGTTGCCATGGGTGTTATTACAATGTTCTTCTCGGGCGGCATGATCCCGACATACCTGTTAATCAAATCACTTGGCCTGCTTAACAGCTTCTGGGTGTACATTATCCCGGCGTTATTCAGCTTCTATGATGTCGTGATTCTGATGAATTTCTTCCGGAATGTCCCGGATTCTCTGGAAGAATCGGCCAAGATTGACGGTGCTGGGGATTGGCATATTTTCCTGAAAATCTTTATTCCACTCTCCATGCCTGCCATGGCTACAATTGCGCTATTTAATGGGGTGGGGCAATGGAACGACTTCATGACAACCAAGTTATACATTACTGATCAGTCACTGTATCCACTCCAGATGATGTTGTATGAGATTATCGTTCAGTCACAGACACAATCCATGCAAAATGTCGGGGGTTCGGCTGTTATTGAAACAACGACCAAAGGTGTGCAGCTAGCCACTATTGTCATAACAACACTCCCTATCGTGCTGATCTATCCCATCGTTCAGAGATACTTTATCTCGGGAATGATGCTCGGAGCGGTCAAGGAATAGGAGCAACAAATACCCCATTTTGAGGAGGAACAAAAATATGTTGAAGTTGAACAAGGCATCAGGCAAAAAAGGGATAAAATTGCTCGCAACACTGCTCACAGCCGTACTTATGATTACAGGTTGCAGTGGTGGATCGGGGGGCTCCAGTGAAGGGAACTGGGTATCCATTGAAGATCGTTATACGGTTGACCCGGAAAAGCCGGCTTGGCAGTTGGATAAAAAGGAAGAGGCTACCGACCTGACATGGTACGTCAATGCTGACTGGTGGAACACTGATTTTGGCAAGGACATTGTTACCAAGAAAATCAAAGAGGATCTGAACATTAATATTAAATTCATCACGGGTGATGATACCAAGTTAAACACCTTTTTCGCGGGTGGAGATATGCCTGACTTGTTGACGGTGTTTGACTCGAATTCTCCAGTGGTGCAAAAAGCTGCAACCTGGGCTATGCCGCTGAATGATCTGGCGGAGAAATACGATCCTTACTTCAATAAAGTTGCGGCTGCCGATACGTTGAACTGGTTCCAATTGGCGGATGGTAAAACCTATGGTTACCCGAACTATTCCAATACACAAGAGGATTATGATAGCGGAAACATTCCTGCCAAAACGGCATTTATCATTCGTAAAGATGTGTACGAAGCTTTGGGTAGTCCGGTCATTGGAACGCCAGAAGAATTCCAGAGTGTGATGAAACGAATTAAGCAAGAGTTCCCTGCGCTGATTCCGTTTGGATTCAACTCTATAGGTGAAGGAACAGGTTCACTCGGGGATACTTTGCAAGATTTCATCGGCGTTCCATTGGAGACCGAATCAGGAGAATTCTACGATCGCAATCTGGATGAAGATTACCTCACGTGGTTGAAAACATTGAACACCGTGTACAGAGACGGCAATATCAGTGATGACAGTTTTGCCGATGATGGAACCGCTTTTGAGGAAAAAGTGAAGTCCGGTAAATATGCGACCATGCTGCTTGACGGTACACCTCAACAAGGAGGAAACCTGCAAATCTACATGAGTGCCAATCCAGGCAAAGAATATGTTGCTATCGATGGACCGCAGAGCACCAAAGGTAATGCACCAACATTGAATCAATCCGGAATAACCGGGTGGATGATCAATTTCATCTCCAAGGATTGTAAAGATCCGGCCAAGGCCATTCAGATTTTCACATACTTATTAAGTGAAGAAGGCCAGACACTCATGAATTACGGGATCGAGGGGGAAACCTACCAAACCAAAGCCGACGGTAGTGTAGAATTGCTGCCAGCGGTGAAAGACCTGCAACTCAATAACGCAGATCAATTCAAAAAGGATTATCGGATGGGTGAATTTATGTTCTTTGGTCATGACCGCCACAAAGCACTCAGTGCAGATGCTTTTCCGGAAGCGATTAAACAGATGCAGGAGTGGGGCCAAGGCAAGCTGAAACCACATTTCATTCTGGAGAATATTAGCCCGGATCAAGGTACACCTGAAGCTCGTGCATTGTCGGCGATTAACACCAAATGGAATACAACACTGGTCAGTATGGTACGTTCCAAGGATGATGCCTCGTATGACAATGCACTGGCTTCTTACAAGTCATTTTTAGGTGAGAACCGTTGGGAAGAGATTGTGAAGGTACGCAGTGAAAAGATGAAATTGAACAAAGAGAAACTAGGTATTCAATAATAGAAATATGAAGGAGAATCCTATGACTACATTCAAAATGTACAAATCTACGGGTGAAGGAGATTTATTCGTGTCTCTATCCCAAGAGCAATTGAAACCACTGGATGCTGATAAGGAGACAACGACCATCCATCTGGATGATCAGCTAACGTATCAGGAGATGGACGGATTTGGTGCTTCTTTTACCGATTCATCTGCCTATTTGATCAACCAGATCTTGAGTGAGGAGCAACGGGATGAGGTCATGACCCGACTGTTCCATCCGGAGAAAGGGATCGGGCTGTCGGTCATCCGTAATCCGATGGGCGCTTCGGACTATGCGAGAACGGTATACAGTTATAACGATATGCCAGAACAGCAGACAGACCCGGAATTGACCCAATTCAGCATTGCACATGATGAAGGGGACGTTATTCCTTTAACGCAAAAGGCGTTGGCATTGAATCCTGAACTGAAACTTTTTGCATCACCATGGAGTGCACCCGGCTGGATGAAAACGAGCGGATCAATGATCACCGGACAGCTGAAGGTTGAATGGTATCCCGTTTATGCTGAATATTTCGTGAAATACATTCAAGCGTATGCAGAGCATGGATTACCGATCCATGCCATCACACCACAGAATGAGGCGCTTTATGAACCAGGGCACTATCCTGGTATGTTGATGCCAGCCGAAGCCCAAGCAGATTTTATCAAAAACCATCTTAAACCAGCCTTTGTGCAAAACGATATTCAAACTAAGATTCTCTGTTACGATCACAACTGGGATCAACCGGACTATCCCCTAACCGTACTGGAACAAGCGGGAGAGGAAGTTGACGGAGTGGCCTGGCACTGGTACGGGGGCGATGCATCTGCTCAAACGAAGGTATATGAAGCTTTTGCAGGTCAAGAAGTGCATTTCACTGAAGGTTCGGGTGGAGAGTGGATTCCGCCATTTGAGCAAGCCTTCTCTAATGTGATGCGAACGGGAATTCAGATTCTTCGTAATTACAGCAAGTCCTTTGTACTTTGGAATATGGCACTTGATGAGAACAACGGGCCAACCGTTCCGGGATTTGGCCGCAGTACGTGTCGTGGGATCGTTCAGGTGAATCAGCAAACAAAGGAACTTACGTATACACTTGATTATTATGCCTTGGCACATTTTAGTGCCTTGATCCGCCCCAAGGCTGTTCGGATCGAATCAACTTCCAGTGATAATGGAATTTGTTCTGTGGCTTTTAAAAATGCCGATGGTTCCGTAGCTTTAGTCCTCTTTAATGATGGGGAGGAGACGGGCAACATACAGGTTAAGCTGCGCGACGATGTATTGATGAAGTTCCAGCTGGAAAGCAAGAGTGTCTTGTCCGTATTAATCACAGATTTATAAATGAACGGAGTTATACCAGGCTTCATCAGAAAAGAAACCAAAAGAAGCGATATCCGGAGTGTACACGGATATCGCTTCTTTTGGTGAATTTCATCTGATTCAGGGCTATATTATACGGGTTGAATGGCGAGATGGGGTGTCCCACTACTTTCATCAACGAACAGTATATATTGATTGCCAGCAGTCCCTGTTAAGACCAGACCGGGTTGACCTGCAACACCAGGATTGTAATATCTGAGTTGTTGCAAAACAGGTAGGGAGACTGGAAGAGTAGGTTGATTAAGTGCCATTAATTGTGTAGCGGCCTTAACGCTATCTCCAGCTTCAATTACTCCGCCTACACCCAAATGGTTGACAATCGAGGAGCTGGCGTTGATTTGAAGGCTGCCTGCTACGGTCTGACTACCATTGACTTGTAGATCGACACCAACGGTTTGATTACCATTAACGTGCAGATTTTGATTTATCGTCTGATTGCCGGTGACAAGGATACTATCAAATGTTGGCAAAGATATCATCTCCTATACAGTATTCATATATTCTATGAGGACAAGATCTGGAATGATCCGGGTGGCCACACATTATATACTTGGGATAAAGCCCCTTTTGCAAAAAAAGAGTTAGCGAAACACTATTTCGTGCATATTGTAGGCAGAGAATGTTTTCGCATGGAACAGGAGGGTTTGTTATCCGAAAGAAGTCAAGAACGCAGGTTAAGTCCACGAAAAAGAAACGTTCAGTTCATGATGCGAACCGGTTATTCCTGAGACAGATGAATGTGGTTCTGAACAGGAAACTCAAATCCATGCGTAAACATATGGAAGTACAACAATTGGAACTGAATCAGCAATGGCTGAAAATGATGCAGGTGGGAAGCATACCTGCCCGAGAAGTGCCAAAAGTGATCTATAAAGAGTTAAATGTGCTTCTTATTACTCCTTGTAATGACCGAGAAATGTCATCACATTGCGTCCTGATTGAACAGAGTCTGAAACATCTCGTGAGAAATGTGAATGAGATTAAATATATCGAATCCGTGTCAGCCTGTTTATCTTCTTATGATGTTGACCTGATTATGGTCATCGGAAGCGAAGAAAACTTGCCGGATGAGAATATCACAGCATTAAGGACATCAACCGTGAAGAAGGCAATCTGGTTGTCTGCCGATCAACAGGTGAATCAAAGCGAAACTATTCTACCGATTTTTGATCACGTGTTTACACAACATTCAACGCAAATAAGCGATGATCAGCAGCATATGCGAAGCACTGGTAGTCATGAACTGTTCATGCCGCCTGATCCACATATATTCTGTCCGCAAGCTGTTCCCCCGGAGTATGAATCGGATGTTTATATCATCGGGGATGCAGAACCGGATGGCATCGTCACCGCAATTGCCAAATCAGGTCTTATGGATAACAAAAAGGTTCGGGTGGATGGAAAGGGTTGGGCACAGATCGGGGATTTCAAGCCTGTTCATACGAATGAAGCTCGTCAGATGTTATATAACGGAAGCAAACTGGTTATTCATAGTGGGGAATCAATCAAAAACGTGATGGAAATTGCCGCATGTGGGACGTTTCAGCTCATAGGCCCATCTGTGAATCAGAGCAACGGGATTGACCTTAGTAACTTTCAACAATACAACTCTTGTGAAGAACTCACTCAGAAGTTTGAACATTACTGGCAGAGTGTTGATGCAAGGAGACTGGCCGCTAGCCATGCTCTGGCATACATGAAATATAATCAATCCCATCTACAAAAAACATTGCGACTGCTGGATATCATTTTCATATAAATCATCCCAAAAATCACAGGAGCGTAGGCTGCATCATGTTGCTGCATTGGAGGAGTTCTGATTGAAGGTAATTGCTCTGCATCTGCCCCAATTTCACCGGATTGAGGAGAACGACCGATGGTGGGGGGTCGGTTTTACTGAATGGACAAATGTAAAAAAAGCCACGTCTTTATATTCGGGTCATTATCAGCCTAAGCAGCCGTTTCAGGGGAACTATTATGATCTTTCCGATCCAGATGTACGAAAGTGGCAAGCGGAAACGGCTAAACAGCATGGCATTTATGGATTTTGTTATTATCATTATTGGTTCAAAGGCAAGCGTTTGCTGGAAAAACCAGTGAATGAAATTCTGGAAAGTGGGGAGCCTGATTTTCCCTTTTGTTTGTCTTGGGCCAATGAGACATGGACAAGAAAATGGGATGGGCAAGAATCCGATATTCTCATGGCCCAGAACTATGGGGATCGAGATGATTGGGAAGAACATTTTAATTATCTGGTAAAAGTATTTAAGGACAAACGATATATTCGAGTGCAAGGTAAGCCTTTATTTCTGATCTATCGACCAGCGAGTATTCCGCAATGTGAGGAAATGATTCAGTTTTGGCGTGAATTGGCTTTGAAGCATGGCCTGAAAGGGATCCATTTTGTGCAGACCATTGGTGGATTCCCTACATTTAATCGTCAGATCTTTGATGCGAGTATGGAATTTGAACCGCATTATACGTTTGCACATGGACATATGAATGGAATCTGGATCGGAATGAACATCAAGGGACAGCAGCATATTGCTGTGAATTACGACAAGGTATGGTCCTCCATTCTCGAACGAACACCACACCGTAACGGAGAAATTGTCTATCCAGGTGCTTTTGTCAATTGGGATAATACACCGCGGAGAGGTGTTGACGGACAGAGTACGCTTGGGGCCACCCCAGAGAAGTTTGGGCTGTATCTGTCCAGACAGATGGAACGAGCGAGGACGCTGTACAAAAGTGAATATCTTTTTGTTAATGCCTGGAATGAGTGGGCGGAAGGGGCATATCTTGAGCCGGATCAAAACTATGGTTATGCTTATTTAAGAGAACTCAAGAAAGTAACTCAGCATGAATCGAACAGAAACAAGTCTATAGGAGGGAGTTCCGAATGAGGGAACTCTCTCTGCTTTGAGCTTATTTATAGACTATGTTTGGTTGTCAGTACTGTTTTTTGTTTGCGGTACTCCGTTGGAGTTAGCCCTGTATGCTTTTTGAACTGTCTGGAGAAATAGTACAAATCACTGAAACCGAGATGTTCGGCGATGGCAGTTATTGTGTTCGGGGTGCAGGCCAGCAACTCTTTGGCCTTATCAATTTTTTTGCCAGTAATATAGAGGATCGGAGGAACTCCGATCTGCTGCTTGAAGAATCGAATGAAATAATTTGGATGCATGTAGGCGATCTGGGCCAGATCCTGAACCGAAATATTCTCTTCGATGTTGGAATCAATATAAGCCAGAATGGTGGACAGTTTCTCCATGACAGGAACGTTAATAAAAGAGATCTGATCCAGATCCAGATTCATTAGATAGTGAGATAGTAACTCGGTCAGTTTGCTCTTGGCCATCATATGGGCATAGACTTCATCGGATTTTGCATATGTAAGGATACTGCTGAAGATTGCTTGAATCAACTCAGGTTGATCTATCGTACAGATGTGTGGGAATTTCAGAATTTGGAACAAATTGATTCCCCCAACCTTTGCGCTAAAGTGACACCAATATTTGAGAAAAGGACTGTCATTAATGGCAGAGTAAGACTGTTTGATCCCCTCTGGCATTAAAATAAGCTGATTAGGCGCAGGATAATATTCTTCATCCCCAATCTTGAGCCAACCTTCACCTTCACATATGAAATAAAACTTGCTGTAATCGGGTGTGTAATCAAGATCCCGCCAATCCGTATCGCACCGATTGTAGTTGACCATGAATAATTCGACTTGTAGATTAGACAGGTAGTTCGTAAGCAAAGTTTGGTGATTCATACTTTTCATCTCCATACAAGGTTATTATTGTCCATCTAAAAGTTAGTGTTCTGCATGTCTATCCTTCGGCCGTAGCACTACAATACAACTACAGACAATAACAGAAGGGATGAGAACATCTCATGGACAAAAACGAATATTTGCAACAGATTGAAGCAACGATTGAGAGTGGTAAATTCAAGGACAACTGGAGTTCGCTTAGCGCCTTTCAAGTACCCGAATGGTACCCAAAAGCGAAATTCGGCATATTCATTCACTGGGGGCTATATTCTGTACCGGCCTATGATAGCGAATGGTATTCGCGAAATATGTACATACAAGGCACCAAAGCTTATGAACATCACCTTGAGGTGTATGGACCTCATAAGGACTTTGGATATAAAGACTTCATTCCGATGTTTCGTGCAGAGAAGTTCGATGCAGATGAATGGGCAACGTTATTCAAACAGGCTGGAGCCAGATATGTTATGCCTGTGGCTGAGCACCATGATGGTTTTCAGATGTACAAAAGCTCTATCTCTCACTATAACACATATGAAATGGGCCCCAAACGGGATCTTCTGGGCGAGATGAAGGTTGCATACGAGAAGCAGGGGCTGACCTTATGTGTGTCGTCTCACCGCGCCGAGCACTGGTTCTTCATGTCTCACGGGAAGGAGTTTGATTCAGATATTAAGGAACCCCTTGAGCGTGGGGATTTCTATTGGCCTGCCATGCCTGAACCCAAGGATCACTTCGACTTGTATGACTCACCTCCAACTGAGGAGTATCTGGAGGACTGGTTGATTCGCTGCTGTGAACTGGTCGATCAATATCAGCCAAAGGTCTTCTATTTCGATTGGTGGATTCAAACGGTTGCGTTCAAACCCTATCTTAAAAAATTTGCTGCCTATTATTATAACAAAGGCGAAGAGTGGGGTGTGCCTGTAGCTATCAATTATAAACATGAGGCCTACATGTTTGGTAGTGCCGTTCCGGATGTGGAGCGGGGACAGTTCGCTGAGCTCAAGCCCTATTTTTGGCAAACGGATACAGCTGTCGCTAAAAACTCATGGTGTTATACGGAAAATAATAACTATAAAACGGCTGAGGAGATCATTCGGGATCTCGTCGATATTGTAAGCAAAAACGGAAATTTACTGCTGAACATTGGACCTAAGGCAGACGGCAGCATACCGGATGAAGATCGCGACATTTTGCTGAGCATTGGCAAGTGGCTGGAAGTGAATGGGGAAGCGATCTATGACACGTCATTCTGGCGTACGTTTGGCGAGGGTCCGACAGAGGTGAAGGAAGGGCAATTCACGGATGGGGATACGAAGATATTTACGAGTGAAGATATACGTTTTACGTTAAAAGAAAGCAGTCTGTATGCCACGGTTCTTGCCTATCCAGATAATGGGGTGGTGCAGATTAAATCCCTGAAGGAAAATTCTCACCATTTTCAAGGGGTCATTCAAGATATTCAGGTACTTGGCTATGAAGAACAGCCGCAATGGGAGAGAACAGCGGACGCACTGACGATCACAACAACAACTGTGAAAAGTAATGCGCCAATTGTTTTCAAAATTAAATTGGACTAATCAACAAAGATAAATTAACTACTGTAAATATAAAAAGGGCGCATCCAGGAGTATTGTACTCATAGGATAGCGCTCTTTAGGTTGGGCTATACACAGGGCTGACTTCCATGCAAAATCCTCTCCATGATAATGGATGCTGCTCCAAGCTGAAAACGGTAATTCGGAAACTTACTTATATAATAATCACGAAATTCTTTCTTGCTAATATACTGATATCATCAAACCAGTGATGTTCGCCTGTAATGGAATGATTGAGACTCACTAAGGAGGATCTGCAAAAAAGATGAAACCAAAGAAACGCATCAGATATGGTTGGAGCGGATTTAAGAAAAAAAAAGCTGAGGACTGTGACCATCCCCAAGAGCAGCACAAAGAACACCATCACGAGCACAATCATCACCACCACAATAACCACCACAATCACCACCATCATAAGTGTTTTGACAAAGAAGCCGAATTGCTTCTCAAATTAATTGGTGAGTTGAAGGGAGCAATTGTACAGGTTTTTGCCAATCCCACGCCTCACAATGTTTCACTTCTGATTGAGGTACTGCGTAAATTACTGGCTCTGGTTCATCATTCGGATTTGAAAAAGGGAACCAAGGCAGATCTCGAAGCGGTCTTGGAGCTTACCATTGTATCTGCAGAGGCCGTTCCATTTTCTCCGATCAGTGTGGGAACCAATTTGCAGCAATTGCTGGATGTGCTCCTATCTGTCGTTTTACAGGGGAATATCGATTCGGCTGAGAAAGATCAACTGGTCATTTTGATCCGGGCGACCGAATTGGCTATCACATCAGGGCTTAGAAACATAGGGAGTCAAGGTCCGGCAGGACCTGCAGGACCAGCGGGTCCTCAGGGCGTACCTGGTCCACAAGGCCCGGCAGGCGTTGCTGGTTCTCAGGGTGGTGTAGGTCCAGCTGGTACACCGGGAGCTGCTGGTGCCCAGGGACCAGCAGGTGCGACAGGTGTTACTGGAGCAACGGGTGCGGCAGGCCCAGCAGGTGGCGCAACAGGAGCGACAGGGGCAACGGGGAGTACAGGAGCTGTTGGGGCAGCTGGACTTGCGGGAGTCACCGGGGCAACGGGTGCAGCCGGAATTGCTGGGGTAACCGGGGCTACCGGCGCAACTGGGATTGCGGGAGTAACTGGCAGCACTGGTGTTACAGGAGCTACGGGTTCGGGCGCCATCATACCGTTTGCTTCTGGCGGACCTGCCATATTAACAACGGTTCTTGGTGGACTGGTCGGAACGACAAGCCTTATCGGTTTCGGCAGCTCGGCAACAGGAGTCAGCATTCTGGGTGGCACCATTGATTTAACGGGAACGATTGTCGGACCACTCATTAACTTTGCGTTCTCTGTCCCACGGGATGGCGTTATAACTTCCATTGCTGCCTATTTTAGTACAACAGCAGCCTTGGCCTTGGTCGGTTCAACGGTGACCATCACTGCGCAATTATTCAGTTCACCTACACCTGATAATGCATTTACTGCGGTTCCAGGGGCCGTCGTTACACTGGCACCTCCACTCACCGGTATTATTGCATTGGGTAGTATCTCCAATGGCATAACAACCGGATTGGCTATACCTGTGACTGCACAGACACGTCTTCTGCTTGTATTCTCCGCAACGGCAACTGGACTTAGTCTTGTGAATACCGTTGTTGGCTATGCAAGTGGCGGCGTGAACATTACATGATGAGATATAAATTTTGATATGAACGACATGAGAGTTCTCATGTCGTTCTTTTTCTTGATTTGAAATTTTGAGTATCAGGTCTTGGTTATATAGAACTACTACAAACTATTATTCATCAAAAACATGCAGGAATACGAAAAATAAGCTGAAATGTGTAAGCGACATGAGACACATAAAAGCATTAAATAGACTTATTTTCTATATTTTTCAATAAAGTGCTTGTATATATCGAATAATGATTTTATACTATACCAATAAAATCCAATTAAATTCCTAATCGACTATTATATGTAATTAAAATGTTTAACTACTCACTCGAATCACGATCGAAAGTCATATCCACCACTCCTTAGCAAGCGTTCTGCTAACGCTCCAGATTACCCTTCCACATGAATGCTTATCGACATTCACTCTCATTGCATTATTCAAACACCCAAACTATTCACTCACATGGTTTAATCCGATTCATTCAATCTCCTAAACTTCCAAGTAAAAAAACATAGACTGATCTGTTATCTCTTCTGACTCATATTGATCCCTAACCAGACCTGTAAAGGAGGTGAGGCTTTATGTGAAATCCAGGGCATCTATTTCGTCCGCAATAAAGGTTATTTTACCGTTTTATTCTGCAGAGAAGGGCATATGTACCAGACTAAATTAAAAAACCGGGTAAAAGGAGTGGAAAAGTTTGATAAAGATTAATCGGTTACGCAAGCCCATCTCCATGGGGCTCTCGCTTCTCCTTGCATTTTCGATCATTCATCCGGTTTCAGCTGAAAACTCCACATCATCCAAATTGGATATGAAATCTGGACTTGCCAAAGTTACGGAGTCCAAAGTAAACGCCAAATTGACCAAAGAATTCGAAGGTAGTGAATATGTTACCTATCTGGTGAAAATGAAGGAACAGGTGGATACAGCAGCAGTCTCCAAACAGGCCCTGGAAAAGGCGACCATCGCCAAACAAACGGCTTCAGCCACAAAGCTGTCCGTTCGTAATTCGGTCGTCAGCTCTCTGCGAGAAACAGCCTCGCGTACACAATATCCATTGGAAACTTATCTGGAAAAGGAAGTTGACCTGGGTAAGGTCAAAGAATATAAAAGCTATTTTATTGTCAATTCATTGGCAGTAACGAGTACCAAAGAAGTCATGGAACAGATTGCGCTGCTGCCTGAGGTGGAGAAGATTCTACCGAATGAGACACGATACTTACAGAAAGCCGAAGTGAGTAAAGAACCGGCGAATGCGGCATCAGGCAAAGATGCTGTCCAAACGCCAGCTAAAGACTCTTCAGTCGGAGTCAAAGACAAGGAGCCTGCTGCCAAGGACAAGCTTGCGACTGAAAACGTGGAATGGAACCTGGATTACATCAATGCGCCAGCCGTGTGGGATCGGGGCATCGATGGAACAGGGATTGTTGTTGCTAATCTGGACAGTGGTGTGGATTATACCCACCCGGCACTTCGCAGCAAATGGCGGGGACTGGATGCTTCGGGCAATATTGTTGATCCCGAACTGAGCTGGTATGATCCGCACAGTAATGCTTCCCTCCCTGCGGACGAAGACGGACATGGTACTCACACGATGGGTACGATGGTTGGCTCTGAAGCAGATGGCACCAATCAGATCGGGGTTGCTCCCGGTGCGAAATGGATTGGTGTACGGATATTCAATCCGGAAACAACGGATGCCATTATTCTGGATGGCGGACAGTGGTTGATCGCTCCAGTCGATGCGGAAGGCAATCTGCATCCTGAACTTGCACCGGATGTGGTAAACAACTCGTGGGGCGGAGGCGCAGGACTGGATGAATGGTTCCGACCGATGGTGCAAGCCTGGCGAGATGCTCAGATTTTCCCGGAATTCTCCGCAGGAAATGTGAGACTGGGTAACCCTGGCGGACCTGGTTCTGTTGCTAACCCGGCCAACTATCCTGAAAGTTTTGCTACAGGAGCAACCGATATCAACGGAAATCTGGCTTCGTTCTCCCTGCTGGGTCCATCCCCGTATGATGAGATCAAACCGGAAGTATCTGCCCCTGGTGTGAATATCCGTTCAGCAGTTCCGGGCGGTGTATATGAGGGAGGCTGGAACGGAACGTCTATGGCAGGCCCACATACAACTGCGCTTGCTGCACTGCTGCTTCAGGCCAATCATTCCCTTACAGTGGATCAGCTGGAGCAGATCATTACAGATACAGCCACGCCGAGAACGGATAGTCAGTATCCGACATCTCCTAATAACGGCTACGGTCACGGCATTATTAATGCCCTTGATGCTGTGGGTTCTGTACTCGAAGGAATCGGCACGGTATCCGGCAGAGTGGTTACAGCCGGAGATGATCTGGAAGAGCCAGTCCTGGCACATACCCCTGTCAATTCAGCCTTTACAGGCATTGATATACCATTAACCGCTCATGTGACAGATAACGTCGCGGTAGTCTCCGTCGAGGCTTTTGCCAAAACGACAGGTACCAACCAGTACGTCTATCTGCCGATGAATCGAATTGCTGGAGATAACAAAGATGGGACGTATACAGCGACAATCCCTGCTTTTCTTATTGAACCGCAAGGTGTGGAGTATTATATCCGCGTGAATGATTACGGCAACAACGGATTCGAAAGTCAGGTATATAAAGTGGCTGTCTCTAATGGTGTTCAGCCAGGATATCTTCAGGATTTTGAAGAAGATCAGCTGGGCTTCACGACTGGCGGAACCGGAAGTACCTGGGTATGGGGAGCACCAAGCAGTGGTCCTGGAAGTGCATACTCCGGTGACAAGGTGATTGCAACCAATCTGCAAGGAACTTATGTGGCGAATAGCAATGCATATCTGCTTGCGCCGCCTATTGATCTAACCGAGAGTCCAGAAGGTGCGTTATTATCCTTCAAGCACTGGTATGACCTGGAGAATAACATCGACTTCGGCAAGGTATACATCGCTTCCGAGGATAGCGATTATGTGTTCGAAGAGCTGTTAACCTTCACGGGTACAGGTGGCAATTGGAAGACACAATATGTGGATCTTCGCGAATACGCGGGACAGCAGGTGTTCATCAAGTTCAATCTGACGAGTGATAATTCAGTGCAAAAGGCTGGCTGGTACATTGATGATTTCGCTGTAGAAGAACTGGATGAGATTGCTCCGGGCGCTCCTGCCGGATTGTCTGCGACGGCCGATATTCTTGGTAATGTAGCCTTGAGCTGGACTGGTCCGAGCGATGAGGATCTCGAATCCTATGTGGTATATCGCTCCACAACCGCAGGTACAGGTTATGAATCCATTGGAACTGCAACAGGAACAACGTTTACAGATACGGCTACGGTGACAGATTCGACGTATTACTATACCGTTGCCGCACTTGATTATAGTGGCAATGAAAGTGACAAATCGAACGAGGTCTCCATTACAGTAGAAGTGCCACAAGATATCTACATCGATCATTTCGATGGTAGTGATGATAATGGTTGGACTCATTCAGGAACCAAAGATGAGTGGGAACGCGGCATTCCGGTAACGGGACCTGCCAGCGCGGTTTCTCCACCGAATGTCTGGGCGACCGATCTAGACAATACGTACGAGAATGGCTCCAACTATTCACTCGTATCTCCGGTTATTGATTTGACGGATGTATCCGAAGGAACACTCACGTTTAATCATTGGTACGAGATTGAGAGCGGATACGACTATGGGTATGTGGAAGTCACCAAGGATGGTGGAACCACATGGTCAGAACTGGGCAAATTCTCACATAGTACAAACGGTAAACAATGGACACCCGTATTTTATGATCTGGATGCACTTACCGGTAATGAAGTTCAATTCCGGTTCCGTCTGACCTCAGACAACAGTGTTGTGAAGACAGGCTGGTTCATTGATGATTTCCGTGTACTGGGTGTTGCTGCGGAGACGGTAACGGAGGACAGTGCGGTTGTGCTTAACAGTGACAAACCGAAACCGTCCTATGATAATCCATGGTACAAAATTTCGCGGACAGACAAAGCGGAATTCAACAAAACGAAACAGCAACAACCGGAAGTTGAAAAACCAGGAACAGGTTCGGTTAATCCACAAAGCCTGCCTGCAAGTGCAACGGTTACCGTACTGGAAACCGGACGTTCGGTGAAGACAGATTCAGCTACAGGCAAGTATAGCTTCACACACGTTGCAGGTGATTACACGTTAAAAGCGGAGGCATATGGATATTATCCTCGAACTCAGCAGGTAACGATCACCGATGGCAGTGGAGCCAAAGCCAACTTTAATCTGGAGGCAATCCCGCATGGACAGATTGAAGGTGTTGTAACAGATGAGCGGACAGGACAACCACTGGCTGATGCTTCCGTTCTCGTGGTGGAAGATGCCAAGGTAGGTGAAGTTCGCACAGGTTCAGATGGCAGCTTTGTTATTCAGGTATTGGAAGGAAGCTATACCCTGTCCATCCGGGCTGCTGATTATTACAGTAAAACGGTTACTGTGACTGTCCCTGGTAATGGTACGGCTGAGGCAAATGTTGCCTTGAAACCATTCATCGGTTTCCCTGGGGAAATTGCTTATGATGATGGAACAGCAGAAAATGCAAGAGCTTTTGTAGCTGCGGATAATGCTTGGGCGGTTCGAATGACACCTGAGCTGGAAACTGCACAGCTTACGGGTGCATCGTTCCGTTTCTGGAACACCGAATGGCCCGTACCAGGAGGTACAGCGTTCCAATATGCCGTCTATGATGCATCAGGTGCCGGTGGAGCTCCGGGACGACAGCTGGCTGGACCATTCGATGGTACTGCACTTCGTAACGATCAATGGACATCCGTTGAATTCCCGGAACCAGTGATCGTAACGGGTGATTTCTATATCGTGTATGTACAGAGTGTAGCCGGAACTGGTGCTCCGGGATTGGCTACCGATGAGAATGGTACGAATGCAGGTCGAAGCTGGCAGCGTGTAGGTGGGGCCTGGAGCACTGCACCTGCAGAAGAAGGCAACTACATGATTCGAGCAGTCGTGAGATATCCGGTAAATGCACCTGTGCTCACAGTACCTGCAAACACGTATACGAATCAATCGACTTTCACTGTGTCGGGAACGTCTCCAGCATCTGGAGCTCAAATCAAGATCTACAACGGCAAGGATCTAGCTGGCACCACAACGGTGGCAAATGGGAAGTTCTCATACGGTGTGAAACTCCGTTCTGGCATTAATGCGATTACTGCGGAGGCAGTGGTGGACGGAAAAACGACCGACCGTTCACTCCCCGTTGTCATTATTCTGGATCAGACAAAACCACAATTGACGATTCTTACGCCAGCTCAGGGGGATCGCATCAATGCAGAAGTTGTTCACGTAACGGGTAATGTCGTGGAACAATTCCTCGATAAGGTAACCGTTAACGGACAAACCGTACAAGTGGGTAAAGACAGAAGTTTCAGTCACCGTGTATTGGTCAATGAAGGCGAGAACACAATTACCATTACAGCAACCGATATCGCTGGTAACAAAACAACCGTAACACGCACCGTCTATGTGGAAACGGCGTTGCCAGAACTTACGAATATTACTCCGGCTGAGGATGTTCGAATCACATCAGGAGAGAGTGTTACCGTTTCATTTGACAGTAAACCTGGTCTGCAAGCCTCTTTCCGGATTCAGCTTCCTTTGAATCTGAATGCCCAAGGGGCAGGAGAGATTCCATTGGTGGAGACTGAACCTGGTCGTTACACAGGTACGTACACAACACCTTCATCCCTTGTTCTGGATGCTGGAGTCATTGTGATTCGAGCTCAGGATGCAGCAGGCAACAAAGTAGAGGCTGAAGCAGCTGGACGATTGTTCGTCAGCGCAGCACAAGAACAATCCGTTCCAGAACCAGATTTGAGCCCTGAAGAGACTGAAACAGAAGTAGATCCACCGTCTGCTGAGGGTCTGCAACCTTAATTATGCAAAGTGTGAAATGGATGATAACTACGTTTTGACCATCTAAGCAAGAAGCCGATAAGCCGAGGTATCAGCGTTTATCGGCTTCTTTTTGTATCAATTCATATCTGACGCCTAAGATTACTCGGCTATCAAATCATTTATCCCTGATACACAGCGAAGTTTGATATGCGACCTAAATGCATCAAAGACGTATAATATCCCTTAAGTCATTATTAGATGGTTAGGGAGATGAACGATGAGAACACAAGTGAGAATATTTGAAAATACAAGTACTGTAGAGTTGGAGAAAGAAATGAATGAATTTTTAAATGGGATATCTACGCCAAATAAATTTAATAATGAACTTTAGAAAATGAAGCATCCATTGGGATGCTTTTTCTTTTGCTCTCACATGACAGCAGGTGAGTTGTCTCCTTTCTTCACATTAATGATATAACATGATATATTAGGATGTAGAACATGAGAAGTATGGGTATTTATGGAGGTGCTTGTATTGGGGAAAGATTCGGCATCCAAGCCGATGTATGAACAGATTTTTGAATCCTTGCGCGAACGGATACAGCTTCATCAATATCAAGTGGGTGAACGTGTTCCTTCGGAGAAGGAATTATGTGATGAATTCGGAGTTAGCCGGATTACAACTAAAAAAGCGCTTGAGATGCTGGCGAGTGAACAATTAATTGTTCGTCAGCCGGGACGAGGTTCTTTTGTAGCCGACACGGCAGATGTGTTGCAAGAAAGACCTAACAGACCTGCTCCGCGTGCTGCGGTTAAAGATCCGGAGAAGAAGCTGCTCATTGGTCTGGTCATTACTAACTTCAGTGATATGTACGGTACAGAACTGTTGTATGGTATGGAAGAAGCTTCGCGAGAGCATGATTGTTTTCTTGTACTTAGACGATCCTTCGGGATTCCCGAGCAGGAGGAACAGAGTATTCAGGAACTGCTGGAACTGGGAGTGGATGGATTGATTATCTTCCCGGCACAGGGTGAATATTTCAGCGATGAAATTCTTAAACTGGTTGTTAACAAATTCCCGTTTGTCCTGATTGACCGTTACCTCAAAGGTATTCCGGCTTCATCTGTAAGTACGGATAACGTAGGCGCGGCGCGAGAAGGGATGAATTATTTGTTCGATCTCGGTCACCGACATATCGCTTTTCTGACACAGCCTCCGGCGAACACGACACCGATTGAAGAACGAATTGAAGGCATCATTGAGGCTCATCATGATCAAGGAGTGCTGGTGAACAGGGAACTGTGGTTAGAATCTTTTCTTTCGACACTGCCAAGTGTGTTTGATCCTCAAGTCGAGGTCCGTGATGTGGAGACACTGGTGGAACATTTACAGAAATACCCCCAGATTACTGCACTCTTTGCTGCGGAGTACCATATTGCTTTACTTGCAGAACAGGCGGCCGATCAGCTTGGTCTGAAGATCCCGGAAGATATGTCCATCATTTGTTTTGACAGTCCAAACGCTGCCGAAGGAAGCCGTGTAACACACATGCGACAAAGCCAGTTTGATATGGGGAAACAAGCATTCGAGATGGTGCTTCAAAGTATGCAGAACAACGAAATGGCAGTGAACAGAGTTGTTTTGCCTGCCCGCTTGGTGAAGGGTAAATCAACAAGTATGGTGAAACAAAAGGGTTAGTTTTAGCGGCTTTATAATCATTGTGTTCAAAGAGGGACTTCGTGGAAACGAGGTCTCTTTTTGTTGTGGATAAAAAAGGGGAACATTAACTTAATTGGTATACTATTTAGTGCGACGAAATGAGAATAACATGCTAATATACAAATAAATATATTGACATAACATTATATTCGTTTTAGGATGATGAAAGCGGTTAACAAACTGGATTACATAAGGAGGACAACATGCTGACACCCAGAAATAATCAAGAAATTTCCCCCTCGATATACGACATGGTTGATCAGGTTAACAAACGTATGCCGGACCATCCGGAACTTAACCAAATGTTCAAAAACTGTTTTACCAATACGATGGCGACCACAATTCAGCGCAAAGAAGATGGAACAACTTTTGTGATTACAGGAGATATCCCTGCCATGTGGTTACGTGATTCTGCTGCTCAGGTCAGACCTTATCTGGTTCTCGCTTCAGAGGATGAAGATATCGCCGACATGATCGCTGGACTGGTTGAACGTCAACTGAATTATATTCTCCTGGACCCTTATGCAAACGCTTTTAATGAGACGGAGAGTGGAAAAGGACATCAGGAAGACCTGACGCAGATGAATGATTGGATCTGGGAACGGAAGTATGAGATCGACTCACTGGCTTATCCGATTCAGCTCAGTTATCTCTTATGGAAGAACACGGGAAGAACAACTCAATTCAATGATACGTTCCGTAAAGCAGCCCAGATCATCATGCAGTTATGGCAAGTGGAACAGCATCATGAGACGAAATCACCCTACACGTTCCAACGTCTGGATGCTCCCGAAACCGATACGCTCACCCGAGAGGGACGAGGTACTGAAACAGCCTACACAGGCATGACCTGGTCGGGATTCCGTCCCAGCGACGATCGTTGTGAATATGGTTATCTGATTCCATCCAATATGTTCGCTGTTGTGGCGCTTCGATATCTTCAGGAAATTGCTGAAGCGGTGTTCGAGGATGAAACGCTGGCAGCGACTGCTCAGCAGTTGGAGGAACAGATCAACAAAGGTATTCAGGATTATGGCACCGTTGAACATCCGGAATATGGAACCATATATGCGTACGAAACGGATGGGAAAGGCAATCACAATCTGATGGATGATGCCAATGTGCCAAGTCTGCTGTCTTTGCCTTATCTCGGATATGTGGAGGAGAACGACGAGGTGTATCAGAATACACGCCGTTTCATTCTTTCCTCGCACAACCCATATTTTTATGAGGGAACAGCAGCAGCGGGAATCGGTAGTCCGCATACACCGGAAGGGTACATCTGGCATATCGCTTTATCGATGCAGGGGCTAACTACAGAGGATCGCAATGAAAAACTACGATTGCTTCAGCTTATCCATAAGACGGATGCGGATACCGGACTGACCCATGAAGGCTTTTCGGCCAACAATCCACATGAATATACACGTCCATGGTTTTCATGGTCCAACATGCTCTTTAGTGAGCTAATTATGGATTATTGCGGCTTCCTCGTACAGAAATAGATAGGAAAGCAAGAGAGAACCTGCGAGTACATCATAACGTTCGGAGTTCGTTGAATTCCGACAAGAGGAGAGCGAATCATGAGAAAAATATCATTGAAAATACCGGTAGCAGCAGTTATGACATCCTTGCTCATTCTAACTACAGCCTGTTCAGGCGGAAGTTCAAGTACAGGCACAACCAGTGATGGCAAGAAGGAAGTAACCGTATCGTTCCGTTCTTCAGGATCGGAAGATACACTTACGAAGTTCTTCCAATCAGGTTTGGTGGATCAATTCGAGAAAGAAAATCCGGATATCAAAATCAACATCGCGCCTGTATTGGCAAGTGAGGGTGATTATACGTCCAAAATGGTTTTGCAGATGAAATCGCCTGACACGGCGCCAGATGTCATTGCCGAAGATACATCCATCATCAAATCCGATGCTGCTGCCGGATATCTGGAGCCGCTGGATACACAGGTTCAGGGATGGCCCGATTGGAAAGAACATATCATCGACAACCTGAAGGCGGGGGTTACCGGAGAAGACGGCAAAGTGTATGGCGTTCCGGCTACCTCGGATACACGCGGAATCTGGTACAACAAGGAACTGTTTCAACAGGCTGGTCTGGAAGTTCCATTCAAACCTGCAAGCTGGGCAGAAGTACTCGAAGCAGCACGTACCATCAAGCAAAAACTGCCAGGTGTGACACCGCTTAATATGATCGTGGGCAAAGCAAACGGTGAAGGTGTCACCATGCAAACACTGGAAATGCTGCTCTATGGTACGGCGGATACGCTGTACGACGACACCACCAAGAAATGGGTAGTTAACAGCCCGGGCCTTCTGGATTCTTTCAAATTCATAGATCAAGTGTTTAACACGGATAAAACAGGTCCGACCATGCAGGTAGCCTTGAATGGACAAGCTGGCAGTATTGCATTCCAGCAACAGTTCCCACAAGACAAACTGGCGATGGCTGTAGATGGTAGCTGGGCAGGTTCGACATGGGCCGAGAACGGTGCTGCTCCAATTGCCAACGTCGAAGAGAAAATAGGCTTTGCACCATTCCCAACACAAAATGGGGAAGAGCCTGGAGCAACTACGATGTCCGGAGGGTGGGCTTGGTCTGTTCCTGCACAAGCGAAGAACAAGGAAGAGGCTTGGAAATTTATCGAGTTCCTGATGAATAAGGAAAATGCGACTGCTCGTGTTGTAGCGGAAGGCAGCCTCAGTCCGCGTAATGATTCCACTGAAGTTGAAGGTTATACGGATCGTCCATATACCAAAGAAGCACAGGAACTCTTGAATGTGGCCCACTTCCGTCCAGCGAACGATCAATATGCAGCGGTATCCGCACAATTGCAAAGCATTGTTGAGAGTATTGCCTCTGGCAAGCTGACGCCGGAACAGGGAATTACGCAATTGAAGGACAACGTATCCCGTTCCCTTGGCGCGGACAGCATCGAAGAGAAATAAGGATATCGATATATTCGGAGGGGGAGGCACAATCTCCCCTTTTTCCGGTTCGAATGGAGAGTGACTTATGAAAAGGAAAGCACCAGGTTCATTTCTGTTTCTCATGCCTTCCGTACTGTTATTACTTGTGTTTTTCATTGTTCCCATCATTCTGACGATCTGCTTTGCCTTTACGAACATGGCTTTGACCGGGGCGGCAGCCAAGAGTTTGGAGTTTGTTGGATTCCAGAATTTCATTAATATGTTCCATGATCCTGACTTTCGCATTAGTGTCTGGCGCACGCTGGTCTTTCTCATCTTCTCCGCAGTGATTGGTCAGGTATTGCTTGGTTTCATTCTGGCTCTTCTAATGAAGGAGAAAAATGTGACGTTCCGTCGGGTCATCGGCATCATCGTCATTGCCGGTTGGGTGACACCCGAGATTGTCGTGGCATTCTGTATGGTGGCTTTTTTCAGTGACAATGGTTCATTGAATCAGATCCTCGGCTGGTTTGGGGCAAATCCAGTCTCCTGGTTGTTCAGTTTCCCTATGGTGAGTGTCATTATCGCAAATATCTGGCACGGAACGGCCTTTTCGATGATGGTCTATCAGTCGGCACTGGATGATATCCCGAAGGAAGTTGAAGAAGCTGCGATTATTGACAGTGCCACTGGGTTCCAGATTGTCAGACACATTACGATTCCAATGGTAAAAGGGTCCATCGTGACCAACATGATGTTGGTTACACTACAGACACTGGGTGTGTTCACGCTGATCTATACGATGACCGGTGGTGGCCCGGGTACTTCAACACAAACCTTACCGATTTTCATGTATAACCAGGCCTTTGTGAACTATCAGTTTGGATACGGCACAGCCATCTCGTTGGTTCTGTTGTTCATTGGTATTATCGCCAGCCTGTTCTACATGCGATCCATGAAAGTGAAAGTGTAACCATGAAGGAGGTTCGATCCCTATGGTCAAACATGGGCTTCAACGCAAAATCCAGTACGGGATTTTAGTTTTTCTAGGGCTCTGTTTTTTATTGCCGCTGCTCTGGATCATTCTGGCTTCATTTGACCCGAACGCGCAGCAGGGCATCAAAATGCCCAGTACCTGGACCATTCAAAATTTCAAGGATGTACTTGGGGATTCGAGCAATCTTCGTTCATTCGGTGTAGGCCTTATTCTGTCGGGAGGGCAAGCGATATTGGTTGTTCTGGTATCGGTGCTTGCTGCGTATCCTTTATCCCGTTACGAAATGAGATTCAAAAAAAGCTTCTTGTTATCCATTCTGTTCATGACAGCTCTTCCGATTACTGCCGTGATGGTTCCGGTATTTCAGATGTTTCTGTTCTTCAAAATGCAAAATAGCATCATTGCCACGATGCTGTTCCTGACGGCATCCTCACTTCCGTACGGCATCTGGATGATGAAAAACTTCATGGATTCGGTGCCGATTGATCTGGAAGAATCGGCATGGATTGACGGTGCGTCCGTATGGAACGGATTGAGACGAATTGTAGCGCCATTGATGTTGCCCGGTATTGCAACGATAGCGATATTTACCTTTTCGGGAAGTTGGGGCAACTTCTTCGTGCCATATATCCTGCTCCAGACACCGGAGAAACTTCCGGCATCGGTCACGATCTATCAATTCTTCGGCAGCCACGGCATGGTTGAATACGGCAGATTGGCTGCATTCTCACTACTTTATACGATGCCTTCGGTTGTGCTGTACATCTTCTCCCAGCGCTACATGTCCAAGGGCTTCAGCATGGGCGGGGCAACCAAAGGTTAATGACAGGAGGTACGCAACATGACAACCAAAAAGACGGCACATCTCATCTCGCATACCCATTGGGACCGTGAATGGTATATGCCTTATGAACATCATCATGTTCTTCTTATTGAGCTGATGGATAAACTGCTGGACACACTTGATCAGGACCCGGAATATCGTTATTTCCATCTGGATGGGCAAACGATTATTCGTGAAGATTATTTGCAGGTTCGGCCCGAACAACAGGAGAGGCTCGACCGTTATATCCGCGAAGGACGTATACATTTTGGGCCATGGTATGTGTTACAGGATGAGTTTCTGACCAGCAGCGAGGCCAACTTGCGTAATCTGCTCATCGGTCATCGTGATGCTCGACCTTTAGGTGTGATATCCAAGACGGGATATTTTCCAGACTCGTTCGGAAATATGGGGCAGGCACCGCAGATTTTGCAACAGGCGGATATCCATAACGCGATCTTTGGGCGTGGGGTGAAGCCCACCGGATTTAATAATGCGGTGGTTGATGCGGATAGTTACGAATCTCCCTATTCCGAGATGATCTGGCGTTCGCCGGATGGTTCGGAGGTGCTCGGCATTTTGTTCGCGAATTGGTACTGCAATGGAATGGAGGTTCCGGTTGATTCGGAGAAAGCCCGAGCATATTGGGATAAAAATCTGGAAGATGCCGAGAAATTCGCCTCGACCCCACATCTGTTGTTCATGAATGGTTGTGATCATCAGCCGATCCAGACGGATCTGCCAGAGGCTTTACGCACAGCAGCTGCCTTGTATCCTGATGTGGAATTTATCCACTCCAATTTTGACGATTACATTGAGGCGGTTACGAAGGATGTTCCTGAGCATCTGGCGACTATTGAGGGCGAGCTTCGCAGTCAGCACACGGATGGTTGGGGAACACTGGTGAATACGGCATCCGCAAGGGTTTATCTGAAACAGTTGAATCAGCAGGGGCAGACGTTGCTTGAAAAAGTAGCCGAACCTCTGGTCGCGATGGCCCATATTGCCGGAGTAAAAGATTATCCGCACCATCTGTTGACGCATGCATGGAAGATGCTAATGCAGAACCACCCGCATGATAGCATCTGCGGATGCAGTGTCGATGAGGTTCACCGTGAGATGGTGACCCGCTTCGCCAAGAGCAGACAGCTTGCAGAGAAACTGGTTTCCCAGAGCGCGCAGGCGATTGCTGAGTCTATACATGTGCAATCTGCTGAGACTTGGGGAGAGGAAGCTGTGCCGTTCACTGTGTTCAACACGAGTGGATGGAATCGAAATGGAATCATTGAGATGGACCTGATTGTGGACAAAGCATTTTTCCCGGAAGGCCCTAATCCTCAGGCACTTGCGCAGAAGGTGGAAAAAGATGCATTGCCAGTGTATCAGCTGGTTGATTCGGATGGACGCACGTATTCGGCGGAAATCAAGGATCTGGGTGCACATTTCGGCTATGAACTTCCGAAAGATCGCTTCCGACAGCCTTATATGGCTCGTAAAGTAAGAGTTACTTTCCAGGCGGTGGATGTACCTTCGCTGGGTTATAAGACATATGCTCTCATTCCCGTTCAGGAGCAAACAGAGATTGCTGAAATGCCCTATACGAGCGACGTCATCGAGGTGCAGGGAATGATGATGGAGAACGGTCAATTGCGGGTGACGGTTGAAGAGAATGGTACGGCAACAATTGAAGATAAAGTCTCTGGTGCTATATACAGGGGGTTGAACTCATATGAGAATACCGGTGATATCGGCAATGAATATGTCTACCGTCAACCGGAGGGAGAGACGACACTGACCACGGAGCATCTGAAGGCAGACCTGCGGATCGTAGAGCAATCTCCGTATCGTGCAGTCATGGAGAGTGTATTACGCTGGGATATTCCTGCTGGAGCAGATGAACTGTTTGAACTGGAGAAACGCCAAATGGTTCCTTTTACAGAACGGAAGGCGCAGCGAGTTAAGAACACCGTTCCGTTGGTGATCACAACAACGTATACATTGGAAGCAGGCGGTAATATGGTCAAGGTAAAGTCTGACTTTAACAATCAGGCCAAGGATCATCGGTTGCGTGCACTCTTTCCATCCGGACTGGTCACAGAGGATCATTATGCAGATTCCATCTTTGAAATTGCCAAACGTTCCAATACACCGGCCAAAGAATGGGTGAATCCGAGTAATGCGCAGCATCAGCAAGCGTTTGTACATGTGACTGATGGTGATCATGGCTTGATGATTGCAAATAAAGGGCTGAATGAATACGAGATTTTACAGCATGCAGAGGGCAGTACGATTGCGGTTACGCTACTGCGCGCCTCTTCGGAACTGGGAGATTGGGGTGTGTTTGAAACACCGGAAGCCCAATGTCTAGGACCTCAGAGCGTGGAATATGCGATTATTCCATTTGCAGGTGATGCCGCACAGTCAGGTGCATGTGCATCCGCCTATGCGTATCCGATTCCGTGGACGACTGTACAGCTAGGGGCATTAGCACGCACGTTTGAGCGGGAAGGTCATGCTGGAGTTGATGGGCAGAAGGTGGAACTGCCTCTGTCCAAGCAATGGCTGGCATGGAATGCACAAGGTTCGTCACTAGCCTTCTCCACATTGAAAATTGCAGAGGAAACCGGAGATTTGATTGCTCGCTGGTATAATCTGAACTCCGAACCGGTTGAGTTGAACGTGCAAACGGGGTTCGAATGTGCCTCCGTATATGAGAGCGATGTGCTGGAACGGGTTAAGGACACGTTGCAGGGTCAAAGCCAAACGGTATCGGGGTACAAGATTGTTACACAAGGGTACGCGTTACGTTAAGTTGATTTTGGAACATCATAGCTATAAGAAACCTCCTGTTCACAGCGCCGTGGACAGGAGGTTTTGTCATGTGCTCCTTTATGTGCACTCACACCAAAGTGTTATGGCAGACTGTATAAATACCTAATGATATTCATGTCGCAATTTTATACATTTATTGTCGTGAGTTTCTATTAAAAATAGATTAAGTCTGTGATAACTTATAGATAAATGTCAGAATATTATATAGTATGGAGGTAAGACACATTGACCATTCGAATTGGAAAAATTAGCTTGTGGCATGTACACGCATGGGATTACATCAAGCAGGCACAGGAACATGAGGATACAGTCATCGCCGCTGTGTGGGATGAAGATGCCAAGCGGGGGCAGGAAGCGGCTGAACGCTTAAACGTACCATTCTATGCTTCGCTTGAAGATATGCTGGCCAAGGATGACATCGATGCCGTTATTGTAGATGCGCCAACCCGCATCCATGAAGAAGTGATCACCGCTGCTGCAAAAGCAGGTAAACATATCTTCACGGAGAAGGTTATTGCGTCGACACAGGCAGGATCCAACAGAATCCTTGATGAGGTGAAGGCAAACAAGGTCAAGATGACAGTTTCCTTACCACGTCTGAATGCAGGATACACACTAACCATTCAGGATGTACTTGACCAAGGATTACTTGGCAAAGTGACGTATGTTAGAGCGCGTTTATCGCATGATGGAGCGATCTCGAACTGGTTGCCTGAACACTTCTATGATCTGAAGGATTGTCAGGGCGGTGCACTGATTGATCTGGGCTGCCATCCAATGTATCTGGCCAAACTGTTTTTGGGTCAGGAAGTAACAGCGGTTAATGCGAACTTCGGATACATTACAGGCAAAGAAGTGGAAGATAATGCAGTTGCAACCTTGTTTACGGATTCCGGAGCAGTTGGCGTTGTTGAAGCTGGTTTTGTGAACAGCCATTCTCCGTTTACGATTGAGGTTCATGGTACGGAAGGTACACTTCTGTATGGAACACCTGATGACAAGTTATTGATTCGTACAAAAGCAGCACAGGGGAAATATAATGACTGGACTGAACTTCCTTTGGCAGACAAAAGAGAAAGCGCATTCAATCAGTGGGTTGCACATATACAGAATGATACGGATGCAACTGAAAACGTGCAGATCGCTATGGAGCTGACCCGTTTGATGGAAGCTGCGAATCTCTCTGCCAAGGAAGAACGTAGAATAGCTCTCAATGAGTTGAAGGGTTAGGTTTTATTAAGGAGGTATGCAATCTTGAGCCTGTATCCTTATGAGAAAATGCTTGAACGGCAGGATCTCCTGGAGAGACTGGATATTCTAATGGTTTGGGGACATTATGAGATTCGCGTGATGCGATTTCATCTGACTTCTTTTCCAGCGGGCCGAGTTGTGGATTTCCATAATCATGCGGAGTTTGAGTTTCATTTTATCCCGAGAGGTAAAGGTAAAGTTATACTCGATGATCAGACACATGCTCTCTCTGAAGGAATGCTGTATTTGACTGGACCGGGTGTCGTTCATTATCAGGAGGCGGATGCCAAAGAGGACATGGATGAACTATGTCTTCATGTGGATATCGTTCACAAGCCAAGAGAACATGTCGATCCCTGGGAAGCAGCAGAATCCGAGGAAACGATTGAAAAGCTGAGAACGCTTCCGCTTACTCCGGTGAATGATTATCATCGGGCGATGCATTGTTTTTTGGAAGCCTATGAGGCATGTGATCAGAAATTGTTAGGTTATTATACGTCGATCAAGCAACTGGTTATCAGCATATTACTCAAAACCGTGCGAGCATACGACACCGGGGGGAATCGACCAGAAGCCCCTGTGCGGGATATGTCGGTGTATCGTTATGAGTATGCAGTGCAATATATGGAGGCGAATCACCCTACAGTGGTCACGCTGGAACATGTAGCAGAGAAACTTCATATCAGCAGCAGACAATTGCAGCGAATCTTCTACCAAGTACAGCCGGAGATGCCGTTCAGCCGTGTGCTGGAGGATATTCGTCTGCGCGCCGTGTGCCGCAATCTGGAAGAAAGTAACGTATCCATTGAACAGATCGCTCTTGCTTCAGGATTCAATAATGCCAACTATTTGCATGCTGTATTTCGCAAACGTCTGGGGATGACCCCGTCGGCTTTTCGTAAAATGAAACAACCAATACTTAAGTGAGGGTGAATATATATGAGTAAAGTATATCGTATCGGAATTATTGGCTGTGGGGGAATCGCGAATGGTAAACATCTGCCAAGTCTGAGTAAACTGGATAATGTTGAACTGGTGGCTTTCTGTGATATTGTTCAGGAACGTGCAGATGAAGCGAAGCAGAAATATGGCTCAACGGATGCCGAAGTCTATACCGATTATCAGGAATTGCTCAAGGATGAGTCTTTGGACATTGTGCATGTGCTTACGCCGAATATTTCTCATGCCGAGATTTCCATTGCTGCCCTGGAAGCAGGCAAACACGTGATGTGTGAGAAGCCAATGGCGAAGACATCTGCTGAAGCACAGCTCATGCTGGAAGCTGCAGAGCGTACCGGCAAGAAATTGACCATAGGATACAATAACCGTTTCAGAGAAGACAGTCAGTATTTGAAGAAGGTGTGCGAAGCTGGTGACCTGGGTAATATTTATTTTGCCAAAGCACATGCGATCAGACGTAGAGCAGTACCAACCTGGGGTGTTTTCCTGGATGAGGAGAAACAAGGTGGCGGTCCACTGATTGATATTGGTACGCACGCACTTGATCTGACACTCTGGATGATGGATAACTATCAACCAAAGGTTGTGCTGGGCACGACTTATCATGAGCTTTCACAACGTGAAAATGCGGCCAATGCCTGGGGCCCATGGGACCCGAAACAATTCTCCGTCGAAGACTCGGCCTTTGGCATGATTGTGATGGAGAATGGGGCAACGATCATGCTGGAATCCAGTTGGGCACTGAACTCACTAGACGTGGATGAAGCGAAATGTAGCTTGAGCGGCAGCGAAGCGGGTGCGGATATGAAGAACGGACTGCGCATCAATGGCGAGAAATTCAGCCGTCTATATACCAATGAGATTGAACTGAGTGCAGGCGGGGTAGCTTTCTACGATGGTAAGAGCGAGAGCGCACCGGATGTGGAGATGAGAAAGTGGATTGAAGCGATTGAGAACGATCAGGAGCCAGTCGTTACACCAAAACAAGCGCTGGTTGTATCTCAAATCCTGGAAGCACTTTATGAATCTGCTCGCACAGGCAAGGCTGTATATTTGAATAACAATAACGAAGCTTAGAACAGACAGAAAACAATAGATTACCAAACCCTTTGTCCCGTTATTTTGTGGGCAGAGGGTTTTTGGTGTTTTGATCACTAGCTATTGGTCCATACCAGACTCTATTTCGGCACATATGATGAGAGAAAACTGAGCTGAAAAGAGGGTATGTCTTGACTAAACACAAAACGAGTCATGGTGTTTCCATTGTGGTATGTACCAATCGGCCGCAATTTTTTGACAACATCCTGCAAAATTACAGTCGGCAGCATTATAAAAGTAAAGAACTGATCATTGTCCTGAATCATGACAGTATGAATCTGGCATTATACCAAAACCGCGTTCGAAATCTTGCCAATGTTCATGTATATCAAATTCCGGAGAGGATTTCATTAGGACAAAGCCTGAACGCCGGCATGACAAGGGCACGCTTTTCGTTGATTGCCAAATTTGATGATGATGACTACTATTCGCCGTATTATTTAACAGAGCAGGTGAGAGAACTTAAACGGACCAAAAGTGATATTGTTGGAAAACATTCGTGTCTCGTTTATTTGGGCGCATCCAAAACATTGTTGGTCAGATCTCCGGCTGAAAAAAATAAACCGGTTGAATTTGTTCAAGGGGGAACTATTCTATTTAAAAGAGAGATCTTGAAAAAAGTCCGCTTCACAGACCGTTCAATAGGGGAAGATGTAACCTTCCTGAGACAATGCAGGAAAAGAGGATTCAAAGCGTACGCGACCTCTCCTTACAATTATGTCTATCACCGTAGACAGAACAAAAAAAGTCATACCTGGAGAGCGGATGATAGCTTTTACCTGGAGGGAAGCAAGAAACTTGCGGTTACAGAGGATTTCAGACCCTATGCTAATAAAAAGTTATAGAGGACAGAGTTAGATATATTAAACTAAACATTTACACAAAACGGAGAGGACAGAAATAACCTGAAGAAGCGGAGCGTTCGCCTACAAGCTTTCTGAAAGAAAGCTACATCGGAAGCATACGCTATCTCCGGATTTACCCCTTTCAAAAAGGGATTCAATGAAATCCGGGGATAACAGCGATCGGAAGGTTATTCTGTCATCGTAGTGGCTCGTGTAAATAACGAAGGGAAGATGCATCTGCTGCGTGTAGATGCGTCTTTTTTGTGCCAAAATGCTTTAATTTGGAGGTGGTGAGAAAAAAAATATGAATTTACTTGAAAAAAAGTATTGCATATAAGTTTAGTCGGAATTATATTAATGGTATAAGGTCTAGACCATATACAGATCGGAGTGTTTAGATGTCCAGTACGTTTTCATTTCGTTTTGAGAAAGTATCCACCAAAAAGGTAAGTGAATTCATTAGGGAACAACTGGAAGAAGCCATTATTTTGAAAGAATTAATGAGTGAAGAACAGCTTCCAGCCGAGCGAGATCTGGCAGAGATTTTTAACGTAAGCCGCATTACCGTTCGCGAGGCACTCTCTTCATTGGAAGAGAAAGGCTTGATTGAGAAAAGGGTGGGTGCCAAAGGCGGAACATTTGTACTGCCTCTGACAGCCAATTCGCATAAACGGACCAGAGAAGAAATTAAACGGGATTGGTCACAAATGCTGAAGGTGTTTGAATATCGAACCATTATCGAGCCGGAGGGAGCTTTTCTCGCTGCTGAGCGGATCACCGCAGGCGAACTGGAGCTGCTTGAGGGCTATATGGAACAAAGTATAGAGCCAGACTGCACAAGGGAATGGTTCAGGGCGCTGGATGTGAAATTTCATCTGACCATCGCCAAGGCTTCGGGGAATCCATACTGCGAGAGAGCCGTCAGACAGATCCGGACGAAAATTAATCCGGCGCTCGACTTGATGCCTTATGATGACCGGATACGTACCGTCAATCACGGTGTACATATGGAGATTCTTGAAGCATTGAAAGCCCATGATAGCATCAAGTCTAAGGAGACGATGAAAAGGCATATCGAATTCTCGGCGGATGCAATCTATGCCCGTTTGGTTTCTGAATCAGATGAAAATGAAGGGAATGACAGCGAATGAATCGTTCAGAACTAATACAGCTGGCTCAGCCACTACAAGCCCAGTTAAGTGCTTGGCGCAGAGATTTACATCAGCATCCGGAAATCGGCTATGAGGAGCATCGCACATCCGCAATCGTAGCCGAGCATCTGGAAAGACTGGGGCTGGAAGTTACACGCAATGTCGGAAAGACCGGGGTTACAGGCCTGCTTCGCGGAGAGACCGATGGACCAACCTTCGCCTTGCGCGCAGACATGGATGCTCTGCCAATCCAGGATCAGAAAGCGGTGGAATACCGCTCGCAAGTGGAAGGCAAAGCGCATCTGTGTGGACATGACGCTCACACCTCCATCCTGATGGGAGCCGCCCAATTGCTTACTGGCCTTGGAAGACCGAAATCAGGTAACATCAAATTTATTTTCCAGCCAGCAGAAGAGGGACTTGCAGGAGCAAGAGCCATGATCCAGGACGGTGTTCTGGAGAATCCGAAGGTTGATGCCATCGCAGGATTACACATGACACCTGGACAGTACACGGGAACCTTGGGTGTGAGTCAGGGCGTTGCGTTCGCTTCAGCTGATCCCTTGATTATCAAGGTGTTTGGCAAGGGTGGCCACGCAGCTCGTCCGCATGAGGGCATTGACGCGATTGCGGTATCCGCTCAGGTCATCACCGCATTGCAAAATATCGTTAGTCGGATGGTTGATCCACTTGAACCGGCAGTAGTCACGATTGGCAAAATCACCGGAGGTTATATGGGAACAGCCATCGCCCCGGAAGTGGAGATGATCGGTACGGTTCGTACACTCTCACCTGCCATTCGTGAGCGGATGCCAGCTTTGATCGAGCAGGTTGTTAAAGGGGTCTGCGATTCTTTTGGAGCAGGATGCGAAGTTGTCTACGGCGATGGATACCCTGTTGTCGTGAATGATCTCGGCATGGTTGACCTGCTAACAGAGACTTGTGATCAGGTTAATGCGGAGAAGGGATGGACTTATATCAAACCCTCCACAGGGGGCGAGGACTTTGCGTTTTATTGTGAACAGATTCCGGGTGTGTTTTTCAGACTAGGATCTGGGAATGATGAGGAACGTACTCGCTATCCACTCCACCATCCCATGTTTGATCTTGATGAGACAGCGATGCCTTATGGTGTGGGCATGTTGTCTGCAGTAGCACTTGAATTTTTGGCACGGAATACAACTTCTGAGGGGGAGCAATCACAATGAAAAAAAGACAATGGACAGGCTTGTGGATCACGTTACTGGCAGTCGTAATGGTACTCAGCGCTTGCGGAGGAAAATCGACAAGCACGAATGACAATGCCTCAACAGGAGGAACGGGCAGTGAAAGCGCAAGTACAACACTGACCGTTGCTGCTGCAACAGATATTGAGAGTTTCGATCCGCACAACAACAACAACACCTCCAGTGAGGCGGTTCTGGTCAACGTTTTTGATTATCTGATCAAAAATGACAGTGAACAGAAAAAAGTTGCGGGACTTGCGACATCATGGGATCAGGTTGATGATACAACGTGGAGATTCAAGCTGCGTGAAGGTGTGACCTTCCACAACGGCGATCCATTCACTTCAGCAGATGTAAAATACACGCTGGAGCGCGTAGCCAAGGACGAGACACTGAAACAAAACAGTTATTTTAAAAATATCGTAGAAGTTAAAGCGGTGGATGACTATACCGTAGATATTATCACGGATGGTCCAGATCCGTTGCTCCTGAATCGTTTGTCCAAAATGGGAGCAGGGATTCTGCCAGCAAAATATATTGCAGACAAAGGATTCGATGCTTTCCTGAAACAACCGGTAGGCACAGGCCCTTACAAGTTCAGTAAATGGACCAAAGATGATCGTGTGGAACTTGTGAAAAACGAGAGCTACTTCGATGGTGAACCAAAATGGAATGAAGTGGTATTCCGCGTTATTCCTGAAGCCTCCACACGGGTATCCGAATTGCTTGCTGGTGGTGTAGATGTGGCGTCTTCCATTCCGTCCACTGATATTGCCCGCATCGAAGGCGAAGCAGACAAAAAGATTGTCAAAGCACCAATCCAACGTGTGCTTCAGTTGATCTTCCGTCAGACAGAAGGCAGCATCACGGCTGATCCGAAAGTACGTGAAGCCATTGACCTGGCTATCGACAAACAAGGAATCGTGGACAGCATTGCCGGAGGAGCAGGTATCGTAACCCGCACATCCGTAACACCAGGCAACTTCGGTGCTGATCCTTCATTGTACAAAACGTCACTTTATGATCAAGAAAAAGCGAAACAGTTGCTGCAAGAAGCTGGCTATGCGGAAGGTGAAGCCGAGATGACCATCTCCGTTTCTGCACAGTACAAAGAACAGGCTGAAGTTGTTGCAGCGATGCTGGAACAAGCCGGATTCAAAATCAACCTGGATGTCCTGGAAGCAAGTGCATTCAGTGAACGTTACAGCTCCAAATCATTCAAAGAAATCTTCATGATTGGTATTGGTAACTCCTTGTTCGATGCTTCGAACAACTACAATCGTTATATGCTGGAAGAAGCAAAAGGCGAGTCGGATTACAACAATCCTGAAGTAGAGAAACTGCTTCAATCTGCATTGGTGAACATGGACCCTGCGTCTCGTGAGAAAGAGTATCAGCAAGTACAACAGATCTTCTCTGAAGAACGCCCAGCCGTATATCTGTACCAAATGGAAGGTGTCTACGGAACAAATGCTAAAGTGAACTTCGCGCCGCGCAGTGACGAGATGTTCTATGCTGACGAGATTACACCTGTTGCACAGTAACATCGGGTATAACAACCGGTCATTGAAAAGATAGGCCGTGAACGGCAGGGACTGGATAACCATGTTCCTGCCGTTCTTTTTTAAAAGGGAGGTGAACAAGGAATGGGCAAATACGTACTTAAGTCATTACTACAGATCATTCCGGTGCTGTTCATTGTTTCATTAATTGTGTTCATTTTGGTTCGAGTCACTGGTGATCCGGTTGCGCTAATGTTGCCTGAAACGGCTACCGCTGAAGATCGTGCTGTCTTGACGCAGGCACTTGGTTTGGACCAGCCTTTATATACGCAATACGTGAAGTTTCTGGGCAGTGCGATACAGGGAGACTTTGGTCAGTCTTTTCGCTACAATCAGCCTGCGTTAGAGCTGGTGCTGGAGAGATTGCCTGCCAGCTTTGAATTGGCGGTAGCCGCCATGTTTTTTGCCGTACTTATGGCAGTGCCACTTGGCGTCATCTCAGCTGTCAAACGCAATACGTTTACCGATCTCATTATTTCAGGAATATCCGTCATTGGTAAGGCGATGCCAAACTTCTGGATGGGGATTATGCTTATCCTCTTGTTCTCCGTCATGCTGGGCGTATTGCCGGTATCCGGTCGCGGAGGATTGTCACATCTGATCTTGCCGGCATTTACACTTGGCGTTGGACTGGCTGCGCAGATGACCCGACTGATTCGCTCCAGCATGCTGGAGATTCTCAACCAGGACTATATTCGAACAGCCCGCAGCAAAGGGCTAGGCCGAATGGTTGTCATTGTGAAACATGCGTTTCGGAATGGACTAATTCCGGTCGTGACGATTATGAGTTTGCAGTTTACAAGTCTGATCGGGGGAACCTTGATTACGGAAACGGTATTCTCCTGGCCTGGACTGGGTCAATTGCTGGTCGTTGCAGTCAACACACATGATATGGCGATTGTACAGGCCGCGGTGTTTGTCATTGCCTTTATCGTTGTAGTAATTAACATCTTGACGGATGTAGCTTACAGGCTACTCGATCCGCGCATCAAATACGACTAGAAGGAGGTGCAATCATATGACAGGCAGCAATGAAATGCCAATTCCGGGTACAGAACAGGAACAAGACAATGGGCGTGCACCAACGGGATTTCGTTATATCTGGCAACAACTGATCATCAGCAAGACCGGAATGTTTGGTGCTGTGCTTGTATTGTTGGTTGTGTTAATTGCCATAGGTGCACCTCTATTGACGAGTCATGATCCGGCAGCGGTGAATCCGCTAAACCGACTAAAACCACCAGCATGGCTTGAGGGTGGAACGGCCGAATACTGGCTGGGTACCGATAATCTCGGCAGAGACATGTGGAGCCGTATTGTATACGGTGCCCGGGTTTCCTTAATCGTGGGTATGGGTGCCGTGATTGTGTCAGGAATCATTGGCGCGATTCTGGGGCTGGTATCCGGATTCTACGGGAAATGGCTGGATGCCGTCATCATGCGTGTAGGTGATGCATTCATGGCGATTCCAACCATCCTGTTCATGCTTGTTGTGATGGCGATTGTTGGCCCGGGTATTACAACGTTGATCTTTGTCATCGGGGTGACGAACTGGGTTCCATTCACCCGTGTGGTAAGAAGTGAAGTACTAAGTATCAAAGAGCGGGATTTTGTTCATGCGGCCAGATCGATTGGCGCTAAGAATGGAAGATTGATTCTCAAACACATTCTGCCGAATATTCTTTCATCCTTTATCGTCATCTGCGGTATGAATGTGGGCACGACCATTATTATGGAAGCTTCACTCAGTTTCCTGGGTCTGGGTATCAAACCACCCGATGTATCCTGGGGAGGTATGCTCAGTGATGGCAGACAATACGTTGCAACAAGCTGGTGGGTCGCTACATTCCCGGGACTAGCCATTACATTTACCGTACTCGGTGTTATTTTCCTTGGAGATTGGCTGCGTGATGTGCTTGATCCACGTACGGAGACAACCCATAAATAAACGGAGAAGGGAGCCATCATTATGAATCAAAGACCAATTCTGCCGGAGGATCTGAGTCACTATCGTTGGATCAGTCAGCCAGTAATCAGTCTGAACGGACAAGTGGCTTATGTGGAACAGACCATAGATCAGGATAAAAACGAATATAACACGCAAATTCGAGGGATTTCCCTCGATGGTGATGAAGATATTGCACTTTCGGATGGAACAAAAGATTCCTCACCTGCTTGGTCGCCGGATGGCACACAGCTCACATTTATTCGCTCAGTGGATGGGGGGAAAGGACTATGGGCGCTTCATTCAGATCAAAAAGAGCCGATCATGCTGATATCTCCCGCACGTAAAATATTGAGTTATATCTGGTCACCGAACGGGCAGTACATTGCGTTTACCAGCAAGGTGCAACCGGAGGACCAACAGAAGAAAGCAGATGTCCAACAGGAGCCAGCACCTGTGTTGCGAGGTAAAGTCTTCGAGCGCACAACGCCGAAGGCGGAAGGATCTGGCTGGTGGGATGGTCAATACAGCCATTTGTTTGTATATGAGCTCAAAAGCGGGGAAATCACGCAGGTGACTTCCGGGCTATGGAATATCAGTGCTCCCGCATGGTCGCCAGATAGCCTGCAGCTTTCTTTCATTTCGAAGCAAGTAGAGGATGAGGAACTTGATGCGGATCTGCTGTACTTTACGGATATATACAGCATTCGATTGGGAGAGAGTGATCTCTTCAAAGTGACGGATTCCAGTCTGGCGATAAACCAGTTCTCCTATTCATCTGATGGGCAACAGCTGATCCTGATCGCCAGTGATCGTGAGTATGGAAGTGGGAGCCACAACAGCTTATACGCTGTCCCAGTTCAGCGGGGTGTACCCAGGATAATTGCACCTCAATTAGATATGCAGATGGGTAACGCAGCACTGGGGGATATGAAGTCGGCAGGTGCATCACCTTCTCCTATCTCGGATGCCCATCATCCGGAACGTGGTGTATATGTACTCGGAACGCACAATGGAAATGTGGACGTGTATCGCATTCAAGATGATGGGAATTGTCAACTCGTAACGGGCGCTGGTGAAAAGGATGTGTATCAGTATACCTTAACGCCGGATGGAACGTCGCTGGTTATCGCTGCGTTGACGGATGGACATCCTGGAGAATTATATCGCGTGAATATCGACAGTGGTGAAATGTTCAGACTCACCCGGCGAAATGATGAATTCATGGCTGAATTGGCTGTAAATGTGCCAGTTCGTGTAGAGTTTACATCCTCCGATGGATGGCCGCTTCAAGGTTGGTTAGCCACACCGGCAATACGTAAGTCCAATGGGAAGCTGCCATTAATTTTGCAGATTCATGGTGGACCCCACGCGATGTATACAGGAACGTACAGTCATGAGATGCAGACACTCGTTGCGCAAGGTTACGCTGTGCTGTGGATCAATCCTCGCGGAAGTATGGGATACGGGCAAGAATTTGCCAGAGCTTGCCGTGGTGACTTTGCCGGAGGGGATTACCGGGATCTGATGGAAGCTGTTGATTATGCCTTGGCTACATACGATTTCCTTGATGCATCACGTCTGGGTGTAGCGGGTGGCAGTTATGGCGGAGTGATGACCAACTGGATCGTGGCGCATACGCACCGTTTCAAGGCGGCTGTAACCCAGCGTTGCATCTCCAACTGGTTATCCATGTATGGAACGAGTGATATCGGTATTTCCTATGTCGAGGGAGTCATCGGTGGTAATCCGGCGGAAAACGCTGAATTCCTGTGGTCCCGCTCACCTCTTGCTCATGCACACCACATTGAGACGCCACTTCTGATCATGCACGGAGAGCAGGACTATCGGACACCGATTGCACAAGCGGAGGAATTATATACTACGCTAAAACGATATGGTAAAAAGACTAAACTGATTCGTTATCCAGGTTCCAACCACAGTTTGCTCAAAAGCGGTAAACCTTCACTTCGGATCGATAGCTTCGAACAGGTGAATGCCTGGTTCAATCAGTACCTCGGGAATGATGAGGAGGGCGAGCAATGAGTCGAACTCAGCTGTCCATTCCTGTAGGGCTTCTTGTAGAGAATGTTCTGACAAGTGGGGAATCAAAAGAAGTGATTATTGAATGTTTACAACGTCGAGACTATTCCCGGTTGTTGCCTCTGGTTAAGGAATCCGCGATGGATTTTGATGAAAGACTACAGACAGCAGCTGATATCGGAGACGATTGGGAAAAGGCGATACGTCAAGGTTATGAGTTCAAGTTTTTGCATATTAACGGGTTGAAACGATTGCTCGATTTCCGGTTTGACCGTAAGGTGGATCGGGACTATGTTCAAGATGAACTGTCACTGAAGCATATTCAACTGACCGCAGAAGAGATTGAATTGCTACAATCGTTAATTGGCAGGCAGTGGATCGTGCAACTAGAAGAAACAGAGGCAGCAGAAGAAGGCAGCAAAGAGAGTGGGTTATCCTCCCGCATTCCTGTCCATATTCAATTGAAGTTCCCTTAATATGGACCAAGAAGAAACCGCGACGATCGCGGTTTTTTTGCTATGTACAGGTAGAAATGTGAGTGAATGAATTCAAAAGTTGAAATCGGACTCCGAATGATTTATATTTTTATTAAATGATACTTTAATATATCAAAAATGCAGGTATAAAGAGGGGGACCTAGGATGTCCATTCAAAATGTTTTGGGAAAAATTCAAATATCGGATGATGTGATCTCCAAAATTGTCGGCAAGATCGCAAATACCACCAGTGAGATTTCCTCCATGTCGACAGGACTTGTAGAAGGCATCACCAAAAAATGGAGTGGGAAAAGTCTGCAAAATGGCATTGTCATTCGCAAGATAGATTCCAGACTGGAGATTAACTTAAAGGTTGTGGTTCGTTATGGAACGAAAGTACATGAAGTCTGCAGGGAATTGCAAAACAATGTGAGATTACATGTGGAACAGCTGACCGGGTTAACCATTGATACGGTGAATGTGATCGTCGAGGGGGTTTCATTCAACCAACCTGCTGCCAAGCTTTAGTCCAACTTCAACTACCTAGAGGAGTGACAGCGATGAATAAGATTTCCATAACAAAAGCCAGTCCACAGTCTTTAGTCGGCGGGCAACTAAATCAGATGGCACTTGAATATATGGCATATTCGCTTGCAGGTACCAAGGATAAAGGCATTATAGAAAAAACATTCAACAAGTTATGGCGCTCGAAACAGAACCGATTCAGTCACCAGTACGCTTATGAAGCCAAAATGGGTAACCAAACGCTGGGCATGATCATGTGTTATCCAACCACTTTAATGAACAAACTCGCTTTGCCAACGTTCTCCAAACTGTTTGAACTTCGTAAATGGGGCCTGATTAAGTATAATCTCCAACATTGGAAAGAGTTTTACTCCATGGTGACATTAAAAGAAGCGGAGAACGACGAGTACCACATCGGAACATTGGCTACGTTGCCTGAAAGCAGAGGACTAGGTGTAGGGACACACCTCATTCATTTTGCTGAGGAGCAAGCTATAACACAAGGTCTGTCCAAATCTTCACTTACGGTTAAAAAGGAAAATCTACTAGCTATTAAACTCTACGAGCGTTTGGGATACCAGAGAGTAGGGGAAATCAATAAACCGTCGTTATCCCTGTACCGAATGTCCAAAATACTGGTGTAGTGCATTCTAATACGAATAGAAAAAAGCAGCTAACTGAGAGTTTCACATAAATAAGCCCACATTGGAACAGTTAAAAGTGTGTGCTGGAGGGACGCTTTATGCGTCCCTTTTTTAGTTTTCAGATTTTTCTCATAAAAAAAGTAACTTGACTTTTGTATGGGTTTAAGCAGGTACTTGACAGGGGTGTGGTATAGTATAAAAAGTTCTTTTAATGAAGAAAGACGGAGAAATATACAATGTGGGGTGTAACCAGTGTATCAATATAAAGATCAGGAATATGAAGCAGTACATTTTGAGGGACGTGATCTGCGCTATGGAGAACTCATAAGTTGTGTTTTCAAGCAGTGTACATTTATGAACGCTTCTATGGAAGAGATTGAGACAAGTAACTGCCGTTTTATCGAGTGTGACTTCAAAGGGGCTTCCATGAATGGTTCGATTCATACGGAATCAGCTTTTGAAAACTGCACCTTTGGTGGTGCGAATCTATTTGCTTCCAAATTCAGTTCTTGCAAGATGACGGGATCGGACTTTTCAGGTGCGCAAATGGATGGGATTACACTAAGCCAGGGCGATTGGTCTTATACGAATCTGAGACATACACGTTTGGGGAAACAGGATCTGCGAGGAATTCGTTTCTTTGAGGCTGACTTTACGGACACGGATTTCACCAAAGCGGATTTGAGAGACTGTGATCTTACTCGAGTTGTATTAAGCAGAGCTAAGCTGCAAGGGGCGGATCTAAGAGGGGCTAATCTGGAAGGCATCGATCTGAAATCACTGGATATCAAAGGCGTACGTTTGGATCGCGAACAAGCCGTTCTGTTTGTACGCTCGTATGGTGCGAAAGTAGACTAAGTTGAGTTGAACATACACAGCATGAAGCCGCCCTTAAGGCGGCTTTTTTGAGTTTGAAGCTTTCCGATTCAGAGAGAATAGGCAGGAAAAAGAGATCTAAACAAGAAGTAGTTAACATAAGTTTCAACTAAAAGGAGGTTATCATGTCCGTCACATTAATTATTTTTGTTGCTGTTATTGTCTTTGGGCTTACAACAGGCACGATCACTACGATTATGGCATTTAAACTGTTACGTAACAATAAAGAGAAACATCACCTTCGCAAGAGCATTCTGATGGACGGAATTCCAACAGAAGCAATAATTCATGATATTGTACAGACATCATCCAGTATGGATGGAAGGCCTGGCGTGCGATTGGATTTGACTGTAACCCAAGTTGATGGCCGCACCTTCCCAACAATTGTAGAGACTTATATTCCAATCACACATATTCCCCACTTTCAGAAAGGAAATGTCATTAACGTAAGATACATTGCGTTGGGGAATGAACGCAAAGTTGAGGTACAGGATGCCTACCTTCCGTGAGGTGCCGCAGGGTGGTAAGCTTCTGTTATCAGGCATATCAAAAACCACTACCTGAAACAACTCAGGTAGTGGTTTTTGATGTTATTTAATTGAAAATGGTAACAAGCTATTTAAGTTATCGACAGTCAGCAGTTAATCCTCTTCTTTTGACATATTTCTAACGATCAGAAAAATCGCAAATATACCTAATAAAATAATAAATCCATTGGTTATCGGAAACCACATGATTCTATATACCTCGCTTTGTTTCATGAAGTGAATTTCATTACGTTTTAACGCTGTGCTTTTGGGCTCTTTTCAAGCGCACGGCAACCCAGCTCATAATCAGAGCAGCAATGAACAGAAATACGGTCACACCTGCAATGACAACAAAGAAAGATTGGTCAAATGCAGCAAAGGCGGCATTTTTGAGCAATTCAGCAGACGCAGCAGGCAAGCTTTCGGCAGCGATAAGCGCTTCATCCAGACTGTCCTTCGCATTGGCTGGCACATGAACTCCCGCAGGAATCTTCATTGCCAGTGTGTAGAACAAGGTCGACATGCTGCCGATAATCGCAATACCGGATGCTCCGCCCAGCTCATAACCTACTTCCTCAATGGATGCTGCCATACCCGCTTTGTGAGGTGGGGCATAACTCATAATGGAATGTGATGCAGCGGTCATGCCTGATCCAAGACCTGCACCAAGCAGTGCCAAACCGATAATTTGCCCAGTGAACCCAGCATTGAAATACATCAGATACGTCCCCATGCCAAGGGCAGCGATGAAGAGAGTGAAGCTTTTGATATATACAACATCCACACGGTGCATAATGGCCCCCGTAACAGGTCCGGCAATGAGTGCTGCAACAGGTATGGATACGGTGAATAGTCCAGCCTGAAGAGGTGACATGCCTTCCACCAGCTGAAGTCGCTGAGTGACCATATATTGCACACCCATTTGTGCAAATAAGCCAACCAGTGCGGTAATAAAGCCGGTACTGAATCTTGGAATTTTGAACAAGGACAGATCCAGCAGTGGAGTCGTACTGTTATTCTGACGGCGAATAAAGATGATCAGGGACAGAAGACCGATCACAGCAGCAATGATAGCGAGTGTGAGGGATCCTTCGCGTCTTGTGAATTCCTTAATGGAATAGATAATTCCAACCATGGCAATCATGATCTGAATGGAACTGGTGAAGTCCCACTTTTTCGACGCATCCCCATGGTGTTTAGGAATCATTTTCAAGGCGAATACAAACGCAAGAATAGCGATAGGCAGGTTAATTAGAAACACAGAGCCCCACCAGAAATGTTGAAGAAGCAGTCCACCAACAATCGGTCCCAGTCCAGCACCACCTGATGCAATGGAACCCCATATGCCGATCGCCAGTGCGAGTTCTCGCTCATTCGTAAACGTAACTCTGATAATCGACAATGTCGCTGGCATCATCATGGATGCACCTACGGCTAGAAGAATTCTGCTCATGACTAGTACAGCCGGTACTGGAGAAAAGGCAGCAGCAAGAGAAGCAGCAGAAAAGACGAGCAAGCCCAGGGTAAATATTTTTTTATGACCAACACGGTCCCCGAGTGTTCCCATTGCAGGAAGAAGACCCGCCATGACAAGGGAGTAACCGTTCAGAATCCATAATTTCTCCGAAGCAGATGCACCGAGATCATGGGTCAAGCTGGGTAAAGCGGTGTACAGGATGGTCATATCCATCACAATGAGTAATAGTGCACTTGAGACAATAACAAGAATCATCCAACGTTTGAATTTTGACATGTTTCCCTCCGACGATATGAATAACTTACAATTTTAGACTAAACTATCGGGTAACCCTATAGTCAAATCTTTATTTACACACTATAATGCATTTATACTTTTATAACTTAGACCACATATGTACACGGAGGGCCCTAAGATGGCTGGACATCACGCACAACACTTTACCACCAGTGAATTTGCCAAGATCTGCGGAGTGACCAAACATACCTTGTTTCATTATGACGAGATTGGGCTGTTAAAGCCTGAATATATCAATGCCAAGGGCTACCGCTACTACGGTATGCAACAAACGTATGTGCTGGATGTCATACATGTGCTGAAGAAGGCAGGAAGCTCACTCCAAGAGATTAAGTCATTTATTCAAAATCAGAATACACCATTGTTAATTGAGCTATTTGAACAGAAATTAAAGGCACTTGAGTTGGAGCAACAACGAATCAAACGTATGCAAAAGCTGCTAAGTGGTGCCATTGAAATGACGAAACAAGCCACGGATGCTTCTCCTGAAGGGCTGCATATTGAACAATGTGAGCTGGAGTATTTTATTGCTGTTCAACTGGAGCAAGGGGATGGAGATAAGGAATTCTTCCGTAAGTTCATTGAATACAGGACCCATTGTGATGAACAGATGATCGACTATGAATTTCCGGTATGGACGATCTTACGTCAGGAGCACTATGAGGCAGGAGAATACTATCCGGATTACTTTGGCAACAAAATAAAAGCTCCCATTTCAGGGGAAACGATATGGATTAAGCCCAAAGGGATGTATGCCGTCATGAATCATCGAGGTTCATACGAAAGCATGCCGGAGACGTATTCCCTCATGAAAGAGGAGATAGAAAAAGAGGGACTGCAAGTCTGTGGACATGTGTATGCACTGGACCTGCTCACTTATTTTGCAGAAAGTAATCCCGATGAGTACATCATCAAAATTTACGTAGAGGTGTGTACGGCTGATAACACAAGCAAAAAACAGAATGGCTTGATTTAGGAGGATTTTTTCTGAAATTAATTAAAACATATGATGTGGATCTAAGTGAAGCATGGTCAGCTCTTCTTCAAGAATTACTTGTTGCCAGTTTTCCAGAGGTTTATCCAAAAGACAGATTGTTCTTTAAGCAAATACCACATGGCAGAGTGTTGGCATTTACCCCTGATAACCAATTAGTTGGGCATGTCGGACTAGATTACAGGATGATGAATTTGAATGGAACACCGATAAGAGTGTTGGGGATAATCGATTTGTGTGTTTCTCCGGCTATTCGCTCTCAAGGAATCGCTTCTTTGTTAATATCCGAAGTGGAAAGGTTGGCCAAAGGGCGTGTTGATTTTGTCCTATTATTTGCGGATCATGAGGAATTGTACATCAAAAATGGATTCAAAACGGTGAGCAACACATGTAAGTGGTTGAAAATTGATCATGAAACCTTAACCACAGTTGGAGTTGGGACTCAAAAGGTAGAGGGGTTAATGATTAAAGAAGTGGGAAGCATGCCATGGGGTGAAGGGGAACTCGACTTTTTAGGATATTTATATTAATCCCTACGCGCCAATATGGGAGAAGGGTGCCTTGACCCATGTTGTATTCCATGTTAAGTTTTCTGTATTCAAATTGTGAGCTTGTAAAGGGGTGATGGAGTGATGACGGAATTAGAGGTTGTAGATGTTTATGTGGACCTGTCAACGAACATGAACAGTGGCATGGTTCACAATATTACTAATCAGAATCCGACACTTTGTCCTCCTATGCATAGATCTACTCGGCGCTAAATGATATATCGCCAGGTTTCTTTATTGTATAAGCGAATCTAAATTCTGATTATGTTCAAATATTAAAGTGAGGGAATCCATGCCATGTTTAATGGTGAAATCCCGTCAGTTTACTTTTATATTTCACATAAGAAGGATGATCTGTATGTCTTTAATTAACGTTACCAACCTGACCTTTGCCTATGATGGCAGTTACGATAATATATTTGAAAATGTTAGTTTTCAGTTGGACTCGGATTGGAAATTGGGTTTTACCGGAAGGAACGGCAGAGGCAAAACAACCTTCCTCAATCTGTTACTCGGCAAATATGAATACAGCGGACATATCTCTGCGAATGTTAGCTTTGAATTTTTTCCTTTCCAAGTAGAGAATAAGGGAGCTATGACCGTCGATGTCATCGGCGAGATTCATCCTGAATATCTGCACTGGCAAGTTGTGCGCGAGCTTAACCTGTTGAAAGTGTCAGAAGATGTGTTGTATCGGCCTTTCGATACGTTATCCAACGGAGAACAAACAAAGGTGATGCTGGCTGCTTTGTTCCTGAAGGATAATCGGTTTCTGCTCATTGATGAACCTACCAATCATCTTGATCTTCATGCGAGACAAATTGTAGGTGATTATCTCCGCAGCAAGAGTGGATTTATTTTGGTATCTCACGATCGATCCTTTCTGGATCACAGCGTGGACCATATCCTTTCCATCAATAAGAGTAACATCGAGATTCAGAAAGGCAATTTTTCCGCTTGGTGGGAAAATAAAAGAAGGCAAGATCAGTTTGAACTTGCGAGTAATGAGAAATTAATAAAGGATATCAAACGTTTATCCGATTCAGCCAAACGGACCGGTGGATGGTCACATGAAGTTGAAAAAACCAAAAATGGTACGAGAAATTCCGGTTCCAAGGTGGATAAAGGATATATTGGGCACAAGGCTGCCAAAATGATGAAACGTTCCAAAAATATCGAACAAAGGCAGCAATCTGCAATTCAGGAGAAGTCCAAACTTCTCAAAAATATCGAGAGTGCAGAACGTCTACAGATTCATCAGCTGGATTTTCACAAGCATGAACTTGTTGAATTGGAACATGTGTCGATCTCATACGGCTCCAATACGGTGTGTAAGGATGTCAGTATCACGGTTGAACAAGGGGATCGTATTGCCCTGTACGGTAAAAATGGATCTGGCAAATCAAGCATTCTTAAACTGATCTGCGGTGAAGATATTGCTTATACAGGTCTTTTCCGAAAGGATCATCAGCTTAAAATCTCGTATGTGTCGCAGGACACGTCCGATCTCGGAGGGCATTTATCTGAGTATGCGGCCATACAGGGGATTGATGAGAGCCTGTTTAAATCGATACTTCGAAAGTTGGATTTTTCCAGACTGCAATTGGAGAAAGATATCTCAACGTTTAGTGCAGGTCAAAAAAAGAAAGTGCTCATTGCCAAAAGTCTTAGTGAGAAAGCTCATCTGCACATTTGGGATGAACCACTCAACTTTGTAGATGTCATTTCACGTATGCAGATCGAAGACTTATTGCTGGAATACTCGCCAACCCTGCTTTTTGTAGAGCATGATCGTGAATTTTGTACAAATATTGCAACGAGAATCATCGAACTGTAAGTAACGGGAAAGATAACGATGCTAAGAGCCGCCAAATGGCGGCTTTTAGTTTTACTCGTGAGGAAGTATGCTATAATTTTATAGTCTAATCCAATCATATGATGGATGATTAGATCAATTGTTGAACTATACTCGCCAAGAGGTGTAATAGAATGAAAAAAGAAATGACTACAATCAAACAAACCAGGCTTCATTCCATTTTGGACGAGGCCACCAAGTTGCTGATTGAAAAACCGAATGCTTCCATGAATGAAATTGCAGAATCTGCAAAAATCGGGATTGCGACGTTGCATCGATATGTGGAAAGCCGCGAACAGCTCATGGTTCATCTGGGATTACGCGCAATCGAGGTGGTCAGTGAGACCATGCAACAAATTCAACTGGATGAGGAGCACTGTGAAAAATACATACCTGAGCTGATCGAGGCGCTGATTCCATTAGGCGACAAAATATATTTTCTGGCTCATGACACCACCGTTAACTATAATCCCGAGATTGAGGGAGCAGATATGAAACTGAGACAACCTGTACTGCATGCGGTCGGTCTGTTACAACAGAAAGGTTACTTCCGCTCCGATCTTGATAAAACCTGGATTGTCGATGTGCTGTATTCCATCATGTTCCTGACGTGGCAGCAGGTTGTAAGTGGTCATATCGCGAGAAAAGCAGCCCCTGCGCTTGTAATAGACACGTTTTATCATGGATTTAAGCAACACTAGGTCAGCGCCAATTGAAGTAAAAAACAATAGATCTAAATACGAAAACACCCCTAAACAGTCAATCGTATCGTTAGATACGCAGACTCTTTGAGGGTGTTTTTTTGCGTTCACAACAGCGTTTCTCAGTGCGCAAGCTTCAAAGACTTGATTTTTACTGAGATTCAAATATTAACAGGGTTCAGAATTTAAGATTTCCAGTTTACAAAAAATGATATAAATTTCTAGTAGATTCAAATCATTACCAAATAAATACAAAATATTCAAACGAGGGGGCCGGACAGAACTACCTGCAATTGTGCAGTTCGAATCAGCTTATGTACTCATTCCATCAACCCAAATCAGGAGGGATTCCATGCTTTACACCATTATTGTGCCAGTCAACCAGGACTATAACATTTTGAACCTGTTCACAGATTCGTTACTCCGGACGGTAAGCCCATCCACTCAGATTATTTTCATCAACGATGGTTCCGGATCAGCAGTCTTTCAACATCTGGATAAACTGAAGCAAGAAGTAAGTGAAGGTGTGACCATCGAGATTCTTCAGCATGATTTTCCACTCGGTTGCGCCGTGTCGATTAATAGCGCACTGAGTCTTGCCAAGGGGGAGTACATTTTCTTCCTGGATTCTGACACCATTCTTCAACCGAACTGGCAACCGATGATGAAAGAGACACTGGATAGCGATATTACGATTGGCATGATTGGAGGGGTTCTGTTGTATCCGCAAACAGGAGGCGTGCAGCATTGCGGCATTGCTTTTGCGGACACCATCGGACGACACCTGTTCCTGAACGCATCTCCTGATGATATACCAAAAGAAACCTTCTCTGTTCAACTGGTGGTGTTCGCCATGTTTGGCATGAAGCGGGAGGTGTATGAGACCATCGGCAACCTCGATGAGAAGTTCTTTAACGGATACGAGGACTTTGATTATCAGATGCGGGCACGAGCTGCGGGATACGATACGGTCATTAACCCGAATATTCAGGCGTATCACTGGGAACGCAGCAGCGGCATTCACCGCAACTTCAACCGCAAGAACAATCTGGCACGCTTCTGGAAAAAGTGGGGCGGTCAAATCGAGGCTGATGTGTGGCCATTCGTTTTCAGTCATTTGAAAACACAGCTGGAAAGCCAAGGGGAATACCAGCATCTGCCGATTGTTGGCATTGACCTTGCCGAGGTTCGAAGTGATGCCGATACATTCTGGACCAAGCTGGAGGAAGCCGAATTTGCAAATGTAGCCGAAGTACGTGACTATTCAAACCGCTTTAATTCCAATGGGGCCATCTGGCTGCCACAGGTACTGGGCAAGGAACTGATTCATAGTGAGAACCGGTTACTGTTTTTGGTGGACAATTTCGCCCGTTTGCTGGAGAACCGCTATTGGATTGAGATGAGACATGCTCATCGAGCCAAGGATCTGATCATTGACCTGTATGGCAATGTGATCACAATGGATCGCATATACGATGGATGCTGGCCTGGAACCAAAGTTCGGTAATTCACTCACAACGAAAATAAACAGGGAGGTACTTAAGGTGAAAGAAAAAGAGAGCACGCTCGATCGTGCCGTAAGATTTACCCGGAATCTGGAGTGGTTGGAACAAGTCGAAAAGGTAATTCCGAGCGGATGCAGCACTTTAGCCAAAGCACCTGAACGTTTATTTCCCGGGCATACACCCGTATGTTGTGCAGAGGCTTACAAATCCCGATTTACAGATATCGACGGGAATGAATGGCTGGATTGCGAGATGGCCATGGGTACGGCGCCATGGGGCCATGCCAGACATGAAGTCCAATTAACCGTCATTCACCAGTTGAAAAAAGGGACAAGCTTTTCTTTGCCTGCCGACATTGAGCTTGAATGCGCCGAGTTGATTCTGGAGCGGTTCGAGGGTCGTTATCCATCGCTTCGCTTTACCAAGAGTGGGGCCGATGCAGTGAGTGGAGCTGTACGACTTGCCCGTGCCGCAAGTGGCAAAAGCAAGGTTATTGCGACGGCTTATCACGGGTGGCATGATTGGTCTGCCTACGGCTATTATGGTGGCCAGACGAAAGAACGGGGCATTCCAGTAGATATCGAGCGTTCAACGATCTGGGTCAACAAACCTACTGCGGAGCGAATTGAGACCCAGATTACCTCATCTCCCGAGGATATCGCATGTATTGTTCTGTGTCCCAACGAGTGGAAAAGGGACGCGCTGGAGGAAACTGTAAACCTATGTCGCTCTCTGGACATCATTATCATATTTGATGAGGTCACTTCCGGTATTCGAATGGGCAAGCAGGCTACAGCAGGAGAATATGACATCTGGCCTGATCTGCTCTGTATCTCTAAAGGTATGGCCAACGGTTTACCGCTCGCAGCGGTTATGGGGCCTGAGCACCTGATGTCTTTGTCAGGACAGGTCAGATTCAGTAATGCCCATTCCAGCGAAACAACAGCGCTCGCGGCAGCCATTGCCTGTGAACGATTAATGAAAAATGCGAAAGTATGGCCGACCTGGCGTGAACCGGCAACCCGGATCATGGATCGTCTGGAATCTGAACTTGTGTTACTCGGATTAACGGATCAATTGGAAGTGAAGGGGACGTATGCAAGCTTCTGCATTCAATCCTTGGCCGAGGATAACTTCCAAACAGATCCTTTCCGCGAGTTCATGGTGAAGGGAATGGCTCACTTCGGCATCTTCACCAAAGGTTACTTTATTTTCTCAGATGCCCATACACGGGAAGAATTGCTGTGGGTCGAGGAAGCGCTGATGCAGATCCTGTCAGACTGGAAAGAGATTCAGAAGCAGGAACATCTTCATGCGATGCAACTTTCGAAAACGTTTGAAGCTTAATCCATAGATTATAATCGACATCGACTAGGAGGAATATTCAATGAAAGCACTCGTATATCAGGATCTCAAACAGGTGACTTACCAGGAGATTGAGGAGCCAACCATTCAAAAGCCAAACCAGGTAAAAATTAAAATCTATGGTTCCGGCATCTGCGGTACAGATCTGAATATTGTCAAAGGCAAAGTGCCGGCGAATAAAGGAACGATCATTGGTCATGAAGGCGTAGGCACCGTGGTTGAGGTGGGCGACGAAGTTCGTGGTTTCAAGATCGGTGATCGGGTATTGGTTGATCCCACGCAATCTTGCGGTACCTGCTCATACTGCCGTGAGGGTCTGTTCATCTACTGCGAGAATTTTGATGACTATCAAGTAGGGATGACGACACACGGAACCTTTGCTGAATATTTTGTTGGGGACGAAAAGTATATCTATGCCATCCCGGATTCCATGAGTTGGGAAACGGCCATGATGATCGAACCACTAGGATGTGTACTTCAGACGTTCATGAAAGCAGGGACTAAGCCAAGCGACTCTGTGCTGGTCCTCGGTTCTGGTGCAATCGGTTCCCTGTGTCAGCTTGTGAGCAAACGGTTAGCAAGGCTTACTGTAGGCACGGAAGTTGATCCATACCGCAAAGAGTTCGCTTCAGGGATCGCGGATCATGTGTTCTATCCTCAGGATCTGACACTGGATAAAGTATACGAGATCAATAATAACAAAAAGTTTGATATTGTAGTGGATGCGGTTGGTAACCAGCTTCATGTAGGGTTTGAGCTGATTGCCAAAGGCGGCAAAATTATTCCTATGGGATATGACGACAGCTATGAGGTGACGTTCAAATCAACAGCCGTGATTAATGATGGCATTAGTATCATTGGCGCGGTTGCTAATCACTCGATGATCAGTACGGCACTGAAATTTGCCCAAAGTATCCCGGAACTGGAACAGATGGTGACAGCCAAGGAACTGCTGAGTGATTATGAACAGGCCTTTAATGGAACGATTGGTTATGACATGCACACTGGAGAGAAATTGCCGATGAATTCAGTCAAAACAGCTCTTATCCTATAAGCATGTAGACATTGGCTGGTTTGCCGCTGCGAAAAGTTGGAATTCGCAGCGGTGAAAACCGCAGAAGGAAGGGATATCGATTGAAATTGCTTCAAGATTTGCCGAAGAATCCACGCTACTCCATTTTACTCGAACCGGTATGGGCCATTCCGGGCACGATCGTTCTCTTCTACGCTCCTTTATATATGAAGGAAGCCGGACTTTCGGACATTGAAATCGGTTTAATCAATTCGGTGAATCTTTATTTTGCCTTTATCTTTCAATTGTTTGCGGGTTCCATCACAAATAAGCTGGGACGGAAACGAACAACGCTGATCTTTGATCTGCTTGCCTGGAGCGTTCCGATGTTCATCTGGGCTTTCTCCCAGAACTTCTGGCTGTTTCTAATCGCCTACTTGCTGAACGCAACCTCCAAGTTTGTAACGGTCGCTTTTAACTGTCTGATCATAGAGGATGTGGAGGAACACAAACGATCCAAAGTGTTTGCCATTCTCAACATGATTATTACAGGGGCTGGGGTACTTACGCCGATTGCCGGAGTTGTCATTGCTGATTTTGGTATTGTACCAACACTGGCCAGCATTTACTTTGTCGGGGGCATCCTCATGACCGCCATGTTTTTCATTCGTAACCGATACACGGATGAGACCGAGGTCGGCAAGGAACTTATGGGACTGCATAGTAAAACCCGCGTACTTCAGAGCTTGGGTTCCAGTCTGCGCCTGTTCGGCAAATCGTTCTACAAACGGAGACTTTTTCCGATTATTCTGATCACGGTGTTGTCCAATCTGATCTTGCAGCTGAACTTCTTTCAGGTCATTTTCTTCAAGGAACAGTTGAAATTTGATGACCGTGTCATTTCGTTTATCCCAGTAGTGACTGCGGTAACCGTCATGCTGCTCTATCTGGTCATCATTCCGCGACTGAAACGGCGTTCGGAAGAAAAGTATGTTGGTTTTTCCATCGTGCTTAGCACGGCCGGAGCCATTCTGTTTCTATTGATCCCTGTGGGGAATATAGGCATGCTGTTTCTCACGTTAATCGTGCTCGCTGCGGGTAACTTCATTTTGCAGACGTACCGGGACTCCCTATTGATGAACCGATTGGGTACGCACGAGAAAGCCGACATGTTCTCGGCTGTGCAGACGGTCATGACGCTGACAGCCATTCCATCCGGTTACCTGACGGGCCTGCTCTATCATCACAATCCAACCCTGTTGTTCAGTGTCATTCTTGGTCTATACATCGTACTCATGGTCATTATGTTCTTCCTGCCAGATCCGCAAAAGCACTCCCAAGTGCTGGAACCTTACAAAAATATGTAGAAAAAGGGGTTTACTGTATTTGGAGCGAATATGTAGTACAGAAAAAATGAGTAAATGCATGTTCAAAAAGAGCGGTTTTCAGTACCGAGAAGATGGGATGAAGCTAGAAATGGAGTAGCGGAGCGTAGGAAAACTACGTGAGCAACCGCAATGTTTCCGAAGGAAACATACTTCGTAAGCCCACACTTATTTCGGCTGAATGCCATATTCGATGCTGATGATGCCACTAGGCATCCTTAGTAATCAAAAGCGTACTTTTTGAACTACCGCTAGAACATATTTTAACTTGGGAGGCTACTAAAAATGACTAACGTAATGACAACAGAAGCGCGGAAGCAATGGAGTTGGATGAACGAGCCCGAAAGCTGGTCCTTTACAGATCAGGGAGGTGTGCTGGTGGAGGCAAATGCGGACACCGACTTTTTCCAGGACCCTGCGGGCAAGCACATTCGTGCAACTGCTCCTTTCTTGTTCATGCCTGTGCCTGGCGATTTTGAAATTACAACCCAATTAACCGTTGATATGAAAAATCAATACGATTCCGGATGTCTGATGGTGATGGCGGATGATCTTAACTGGTGCAAAATTTGTTTTGAGTATGATGGAAAAGTGCCTACCATCGTGTCGGTGGTGACACGTGATGGTTCATCCGATGATTGCAATTCGGTTGAAGTCTCCGTACCTAATCCTTATCTGCGTATACGCAAAGTAGAGGACTGCATATCATTCTTTTATTCACCCGATGGGGATGAGTGGAAACTAATTCGTTATTTCGGCATGCCGATACAAGGGGAACTTCGAGCTGGATTAGTTGTACAATCGCCAACTGGAACGGGCTGTACGTGTCACTTTTTATCTGTGAACGTTACTCATCCGGACTTGACCGCACGTTTCTAATCCGCTCCCCTGGCCGATCATTGGAGGGAGAACAGGTTCATGGTAAAAGCATTTATATTTGATTTTGATGGACTCATTGTGGATACAGAGACGCCCTGGTATTATGCATTTCGCGATATTTATGAAGAGCACGGCGTTGAACTTGGTCTGGAGCTTTGGTCGAAAAATGTGGGGACATCTTTTGAGGAGTTTCATCCATTTCTATATCTGGAGCAGGCGCTCCAAAAAAAGATAGATCATGATCATATAAAACTTCTCTCTGAACAGAAATACGAAGTCTATTTGGGACAGGCCGCCATTCTTCCGGGGGTGTATGAATTGCTTCAGTCTGCGAGGCAGAAGGGGATTCAGCTTGCGGTTGCTTCCAGCTCCACACGGGACTGGGTGCATGGTTACTTGCAGAAATTAGGCATTTTTGATTATTTCACAGTCGTTCATACATCCGAGGATGTGAAGCGAGTGAAACCGGACCCTGAACTGTACCTTCTTGCTCTCCAGAGTCTTGGGATCGAGGCTTCCGAAGCGATTGTGTTCGAAGACTCACCTAATGGCTTGAAGGCAGCCAATGCAGCAGGTATTCGTTGTATCATCGTGCCTAACGAGGTAACGCGTGGTCTGGAATTCGCCATGCATGAACTGCGGTTATCCTCGCTGGCCGAGATCGATATGGAGGCGCTTTAATCCAGATACTGCTTGCGTAGCTCGATAGGGGAGATCCCTTCGTATTTTTTGAACACTGATCCAAAGTAACTGGCACTGTTGAAACCAACAGCTTTGGCTATTTCATGAGCGGTTGTAGCGTCATTTTCGATGAGCATTTCCTTGGCTTTCAACAACCGATATCGCATCAGATACTCCAATGGAGTCATTTGAAATTCTTTTTTGAATATTCGATTGAGGTGCTGCTCGGTAACGTCCATCTGCTCAGCCAACATGGGGAGAGAAATATCCTGATGATAATTTTGTTTGATAAAAGTAATGAGTTCATCCAATCTTAATCGGGCATCAGAACGTTCGTAAGCACTATAGCGTTCACCTTCAATGGTTAATCTGACCAAAAGCATGTACAGTAATGCGGAGACGTGCCAGATTCGATCCTTGTGCCGGGACTGCAGCGCCAACGTAATTTCACGCAACAGGATATGAAGCATTCCATCCGGCTTGAAGGCGCGCAGCTCCCCGATCTGCAAGGTATGCAAGAACCGTGGCAACAAATAGCCATTGAAAGACAGACAATCAAATCGTAATGAATCACTCAGATTGTGGTAACGGTAGGTTACCTCCGGGAACAAAATGAGAGCGGTCCCTTTTTTGATCGAAAATTCATGATTCTTTGCTGCGATTCGCCCTGTTCCTCCGATGCACTGTACAATGCTGTAATCCCGTGAATGGTCGCTCCAATTCATCAATTCATCAACGGTCAACTGGTTTTGCCCTGTAATCATGAGCGGCATATCGGTATCCAGCGGATTCCCCATGCTAGGTTTCGGCATCGTCGTGTTATTCCTCTTTTCGTTAAAGGATCATGTGCGTAAGTGGCGTGGTTACAGAGTTAAAAGAAACCTAGAAAGAATTATATTACATAAATGGAATAATTTTAATTGAATGACGGACGATATATAAAACGTTTTCATATAAATGCTTCAACAATTATTTATTGGATGAATGAGTATGAACTGTAGTCTGATCAGCCTCTATATGGACCTTAAAGTACGCCTGCCTTGCCAACAGAATGCGAAACGTTATACGCTATAACGAATGAGTGATTAAAGAAAGGAATGCAAACATGAAGAAAGTCATCGTAGTTGGATCGGGTATTCTGGGGGCATCAACAGCCTATCAATTAGCCAAACATGGCGCAGAGGTCATCATCATAGACCGAAAAGATATAGGACAGGCAACGGATGCAGCTGCTGGGATCATCTGTCCATGGCTGTCACAGCGACGTAATCAGGACTGGTATCAGCTCGCCAAGGCTGGTGCGCGGTTCTATCCTGGCATCATAGCGGAGCTTGAAGGCGAAGGAGAAACGGAAACCGGTTATGCTCAAGTGGGCGCGCTTAGTATTCATACGGATGTGGACAAAATCAACAAGATGGAAGAACGGGCCCATCTTCGCAAAGCAGATGCACCGGAGATTGGCGACATTACACCTTTTGATGCCAAAGGAACCCGTGATCGTTTTCCTCTACTGGATGAACGTTATCAATCGGTACATATTAGCGGTGCTGCACGTATAGATGGACGCGCGCTGCGCGATGCATTAATCCGGTCTGCACAGCGAAATGGAGCGGAAGTGATCCATGGAGACGCCACACTTCAATTCGAAGCGGATCGGGTCATTGGTGTGGCTGTTAATGATCAAAGCTTTCTGGCAGATGAAGTCATTGTCTGTGCAGGTGCATGGGCCAATGCACTGCTGAAGCCACTTGGCATACACTTTAAAGTGCACTATCAAAAGGCTCAAATTATGCATCTACGTGTTACGGATGGGGAAGATACAGGCCGCTGGCCTGTGATTATGCCCCCGTCTGACCAATATCTACTGGCCTTTGATCAACAGAAGATTGTCATTGGAGCCACTCATGAAAATGATGTGGAAGGTTATGATACAAGAGTAACCGCAGGAGGTATGCAGGAGGTTTTGAATAAAGGCCTGGAACTGGCACCAGGTCTTGCAGACAGTACATTCAAGGAAGTACGAGTTGGGTTCCGTCCGTTCACACCTGGCTTTCTGCCAGTAATGGGGGCTGTCCCAGGCTGGCAAGGTCTGATTACAGCGAACGGACTTGGAGCCTCTGGATTGACCATGGGTCCTTTTATCGGGAGTCAACTGGCGAAACTAGCTATCGGCATGGAGCTGGATATCGATATTGAGCCCTATGCTGTTAGCAAAGCAATGGATGAAATTGAAAGAGGTGAACTATGACATATTCACAACGTTTATCCGATGGGGCGAATTCGTCCGACATCATATATCTGGAACATCAGATCGGTACAACGAAAGAAGAACTGCGCATAGCTTTGGAGAAACAAGAAACATACAAACGCGAATTGTCGGAATTGAAGTCAACACCAATCGGTAATGCATCGGAAGACAGTTCTGAAGAGCAAATTTTAATGGAGAAGGCACGCCACACGCAGAACTTGATTGAAACCTTGTCTGCACAGCTGGATCAGCTACAGGAAGCATTGGCGAAACTAGGCGATTGATCGGTATATATCGCTGATCTCTCTGAAACACCGACAGAAATAATATACGATACGTATAAAACGAAAACTCCTTATATTAAGGGGTTTTTCTGATTTAGTTCAAATGGTTTATATCAATAAATGAACGTATCGTATAAAATGGAATCGGGTGCTGAACTGTCAATTCAGGTACCCATGTAACCAATCACGAAACTATGCTGAGAGGTGGGTTCCAAATGTATAAAGAAGTGATACGCGTTGAGGACATCACGGGGTTTCAGTCCAGATCTGAAGAGTTTTTCCCACTTCACTGGTTTCGAAAAATGCTGTCCGAGCATCCTGTGTACTATCACGAAGATACAGACACCTGGAATGTGTTCAGATACGATGATGTGAAGCAGGTTCTGAGTAATCATGAGTATTTTTCAGCCGAAGGAACCCGGACAACCATTGCCGTTGGAGCAAAGAACAATGAAGGCACGCCTCCAGACAAATTAAACATATCAAGTATCGATCCTCCTCGTCATCAAAAAAGTCGTTCGTTGTTATCGGCTGCTTTTACACCGCGTAGCCTGAAGAACTGGGAGCCCCGCATTCGCAACATTGCAGAGCAGCTGGTAGCCGATATTGAGCCAAATACGACCATTGATATTGTTCAAGCGTTGGCTGCTCCGCTGCCTTCGATGGTTATGGCTGATCTGCTCGGTATCCCTCTCACAGACAGTCATCGCTTCAAGAACTGGGTAGATATTCTGTTTCAACCTACCAATCCGAAGACTGCTGAAGAGAGTGAACTGAAAAAACAAACTGCAGCGCAAGAGTACTATCAATTCCTGTACCCCATTGTGGTACACAAACGGACCCATCCTGGTGAGGATATCATTACCGATCTGTTAAACGTTGATGTTGAGGGGGAGAAGTTCACGGAGGATGAGGTTGTTCGCACGACCATGCTTCTGCTTGGAGCCGGTATAGAGACAACAAGCCATATGGTTTCAAATACGTTCTATTCCTTCCTCTACGATGACCCGAGCTTGTATGGCCAACTCAGGCAGAACCCCGAATGGGTTCCGCTCGCAGTGGAAGAAATGCTTCGTTATCGGTTCCATAATGCCAAGCGACATCGGACAGTGAAGCAGGATAATCAACTGCTCGGAGTGGATTTGAAAAAAGGAGATGTTGTCATCTCCTGGATGAGTGCAGCCAATATGGATGAACAGATATTTGAAGAGCCCTTTGAGCTGAATATTCATCGTCGTAATAACAAAAGACATCTTACCTTTGGTAATGGCCCACACTTTTGTCTAGGTGCCCCACTGGCAAGAATGGAACTCAGCATTGCCTTGACAGCATTTGTGGAGAAGATTGCTCGGATTGAACCGGTAGACTCCTTTGATTTGGAGAATAATCTGGCCACTTCAGCTCCGGGGCAGTCGTTGACCCATCTGCCAGTGAAGATCGTTGCGGAGTGAGAAGGAATCATACGGGATACGATCTAAAAAGCGGCAGATCAGACGTAGACGTCTTGATCTGCCGCTTTGTTATGCAAGCAAGTATGAAACTGGACACCTTAATTTGAATTCATAGAAACTTTTTGTCTTACCACCTGTTTGATTTCTTCCTCTTTGGCTTGTTTGGTACGTTTGATAAAGAAGGAAAGAACCAATCCCACAACAGCGATACCGATGATAACAACATAAGCATCATTGATACCCTGGATCATGGATTCTGTAGCAAGCTGTTTTTGACTGAGACCATTGGCTGCACCAGTCGCCATCATATCCTGTACATGTGCAGTTGTACGGGAGGTCATGACACTTACAAGCAATGAAGTACCTACAGCGCCAGCCACTTGTCTGACGGTGTTGGAGATAGCAGTACCGTGTGCACCAAGTCTTGGTGGCAGTTGGTTAAGCCCCGCAGTCTGAATCGGCATCATGAGCAGAGCCATACCAATTCGGCGGCCGGTTGACATTAATACCAGGTAACCATAACTGGTTGAATCCGTTAAGTCGATGAAACCAATTGTCGTCACGATGGTGATCACCATCCCGATTACAGCGAGCCATTTCGCTCCAAATCGGTCAAACAATTTTCCGGCTACTGGCATCAGGAAGCCCATGACAAGCGCACCCGGAAGGAGTAATAATCCGGACTCCAGTGCAGTGTAACCACGTGCGTTCTGGAGATACAAGGGAAGCAACATCATGTCAGCATACATGATCATTGTAATCGCGATACTGATGACCGTGGTCAGGGAGAACATGTTGTATTTGAAAGCCCGCAGATCAAGCAGCGGAGTTTCAGAAACGAGCTGACGCCATGTAAACAGAGCAAGGGCAACAATACCAGCCGCAATGCAGATAAGAACTTCTGCACTTGACCATCCCAGACTTCCTGCTCTGCTGAACCCGTAGAGCAATGCGCCAAATCCGATCGTGGACAGCACCACACTGATTGTGTCGAACTTTGTGTTGACCCGTTCGGATACATTCTTCAGGTATACAAACGCAAAGGCAATGACAATAAGAGTTAATGGAATCATGCCGTAGAACATCGTTTGCCAAGAGTAGTTCTCAAGGATATAACCGGCAAGGGTAGGCCCGATTGCAGGGGCAAAAATGATGGCAAAGCCAACCATACCCATCGCAGATCCTCGTTTTTCAGGAGCAAACAAAGTCAAAATAACGTGCATCAAGAGCGGCATGATAATGCCGGCGCCAGCTGCCTGAATCATACGTCCTGTCAGCAGTGTGCCAAAGTTATTTGCAAGAGCGGATACGATGGTACCAATCAGGAAAATAAACATGGAAGCTTGGAATAATTGCTTGGTTGAAAAGCGTTGCATGAAGTAGGCCGTAATGGGGATCAGCACTCCGTTCACCAGCATGTAACCTGTCGTTAACCATTGTGCTGTTGCGGCGGAGATATTAAAATCACCCATCAGTTCCGGTGTAGCGACACTCATAATCGTTTGATTCAACGTTGCAAGGAAGGCTCCCAAAATCATGATAAACAGGATGGGGCCTTTCTTTACGGATAATTCTTCTTGTACTCTAGCCTGACTCAATCCTTTTCATCCTTTCAATCCACGCGTGACTAAATTTACAACGTGTTGTATAGTTTACATTGTATTTATTGAATTATATACATATTCGGACAGATTACAATTTACGTTATGACGTGTTTTCGTCGTTTATTTTACAAATAAAATGAATTTGTTGTGTAAATCAAAAATAAACGACTGATCGTTTAAAATTGTAATGTTTAAAATTTGATAGGAGGGATACACGTGAAAGACGAGAAGAAATCAGCCGTGGACCCAAGAATATTGCGAACACGTCAGTTAATTCGAGGTGCATTTGTTGAATTGCTGCAGGAAATGGAAATTGAGAAGTTGTCAGTCAACAAAATTGCCGAACGAGCGACGATCAATCGGGTAACCTTCTACCTGCACTATCGTGATATTACGGATATGATGGAGAAGATGGCCGACGAGATGATTGAGCATATTGAACGTATCGTGGATGAATATGCCCCTCATTTTGAGAAGCATAGGACGGAAGAGGCTTGGCCTGTTTTGGTCAAGTTACTGGAGCATTTTGCAGAGAACGCCTCGTTTTATCAGGTCGTACTTGCTACAAAGCGCACACCGATTTTTACCGAACGACTGCTCAAATTGTTGAGTACGCTGGTCAAAGCCAAGATTGATCGGGTGGAGATGGAGGATGAACTGGAAGAGTCCGGCATTCACAAAGAAATCGCAATCTGGTACGGTTCTTCGGCCCTGATTGGTACCATTGTCGCCTGGCTGCGTAATGATATGCCTTATTCCCCGCATTTTCTGGCGAAACAATTCTCGTTGATTCGCTCGTACTCCTATAATGACCTGATATAATCAAAGTACAATCCGCTGACGGCAAACGGGGGGATATGACAGGGAAATTGCAGCCCATTTCACCTAATGTAATAGAGGAGGAATAATGTAATGAAATATAGTGCAGAACGTATCTATGTAAGATTTTGGAATGTGGAAGATGCCTCTTTGCTTCTGGATCTACAGATTCGTAACCGTACGGAAATCGAGAAAATCACAGCGAGTAATCGGGATGATTCTTTCTACAGCCTGGAAGGGCAAAGGTCACTTATTGAGAGCTGGAACAAGAAGAGAGAAGAAGGAAATCGCTATTCTTTTGGACTTTTTCTACATACAACGGATGAACTCGTCGGTGAAATTTCTTTGTTCAAGATCATATTGGATTCTACCCCAAAATGGATCGTTGGTTATGTGACGGATATTCTACATCAAGGAAAAGGGTATATGAGCGAAGCCCTGCAATGTGTGCTGGAGTTTGCCAAACACGAAACTGAAATTACTCGAATCGAAGCTGGCGCTGTACCTGATAATACAGGCTCCATCCGTGTCCTTCAAAAAGCAGGATTCAAGGAGAATGGGTCACAGCCTGTGCCAATCCAGGGAATGTTGAAAGAACATACGATGTTTGCTGTGGACTTACTATAAGCACGATGTTTTACTATTTACTATAGAAGTTGAACTATATATTTAAACGTAACGGAGAGGACAGAAAAAAACTATGGCTACTATACTCGTTGCAGACGACGATGCGAACATTCGCGAACTCGTTTGTTTATTTCTAAAAAACGATGGATTCACAACGGTGGAAGCTGCCGACGGTAAGGAAGCTCTCACCGTGTATGGCGAAACTCCAGTGGATCTGGTTGTGCTTGATATTATGATGCCTGTTATGGACGGTTGGGCACTGTGCAAGGAACTCCGAAGAGCCAATCCCGACCTCCCGCTACTCATGTTGACCGCGAGAGGAGAGACTTGGGAGAAAGTGAAAGGATTCGAATTGGGGACGGATGATTATTTGACCAAACCGTTTGATCCATTGGAGCTAACCGCTCGTGTCCGAGCATTGCTGAAACGATACAAAATTGGTTCTACACACACAATCCAGTTTGGCAACGTCATTCTGGATCGTCAGACGTATAAGGTGACAAGAGGTACGGAGTCGCTTACGTTACCACTTAAGGAGTTTGAATTATTGTATAAACTTGCTGGAACACCGGGACAAGTCTACACACGTGAGCAGTTGATTGATCAGATATGGGGTATTGATTACGCCGGAGATGATCGAACGATAGACGTACATATTAAGCGCCTGCGCGAACGATTCGCGACTACACCTGATTTTCGGATTGAAACGGTGCGTGGGCTAGGATACAGACTTGAGGTCCATGAATGATCCGATCCATATATATTCGTGTGGTCCTGACCTTTCTGGGGTCTGTCATCGCTGGTACGGTCATTTCATTTTTTGTGTCTACCTGGATATTTGAGGACAAATTGAACCAAAACGCTCAAATTAACTTGCGTAATTTTGGCCAAGACGTTGTGCAGATTTATAAGACCCTGCCTTTACGTGAAGCGGACTTGTATGTAAGTGGAATGAAGCAGCTCAATTCCTATCATATCCGAATTTACGAAGCTTCCGGTCAGTTCGAGTCTTACGGAAAACTTAACGGACATAAGTCTGCTGCTGTGACGAGTGAGCAACTAAAGAAAGTATTAGCTGGGGGCGTTGTTCAAGATACGAGGGATGGGATCGCTACGGTGATTTTAGGGTTGCCTTTGAAAACGGAGATGGGAACCAAAGCGATGTTTTTGGAAACACTCTCACCTCCCTCAGCCACGTTTGTGGTCAAGTGGGGCTTGATCTTTGCAATCAGTTCGTTGATGACAGGAAGTTTGTTAATCCTGGTTGCTTCTGTATATCTGGTGAGACCGATCAAGAAGTTGACCCAAGCAACCAAACGAATTGCAGCTGGAGATTTCAACGTCAAGTTGAACATTAAGCAAACGACTGAGATTGGTACGTTGGCTCGCAGCTTTGAAGAAATGATGCATGATCTGAAGCAGTTGGAGCAGATGCGCAGGGAATTTGTTACAAATGTTTCACACGAGGTTCAGTCTCCGCTCACCTCGATATCCGGTTACGCTTCGGCACTGAAGCAAGTAAACCTCTCAGAACAAGAGCGAAACCGTTACCTGGATATTATCATCTCTGAAGCAAAACGAATGTCCAAAATGAGCGATAGCCTGCTCAAGCTGAGTTTGCTTGAATCGCAGTCACAGCAACTAAGGCTCAATTCCTTAAGCCTTGATGAACAGATCCGGCGGGTCATTGTGGCACTTCAGCCGCAATGGTCTGCGCGCAACATTCATTTCGAGCTTGATTTGGAGAACGTGAAGGTAACGGCTGATCACGACCAGTTAAATCAGGTATGGACAAACATCATAGGAAATAGCATCAAGTTTTCCAAGGATGGCGGTATGATTAAAGTCCGTATCGAAGAGGATTTCAAAAATGTGACTGTTCGAATATCCGACACGGGCATTGGAATTCCCCTGGAAGACCAGAAACGTATATTCGACCGCTTTTTCAAGGCAGATCGTTCCCACAGTCGTAAATACGACGGGAGTGGTATGGGACTAGCAATCGTTAAACAGATCGTATCGCTTCATCAGGGTGACATCGGAGTGGAAAGCGAACCTGGTCAAGGTACGACCTTTATTATCACGTTGCCCATCCATCCACCAACGGATAGTTAGGCTCACAGGATAGGTGAATGAATTAGAATATCCACGGAGTATTTAAACCGAATTTTTATGCCATGTGTAACATGCAAGCTTCCTTGTATGTTACTACATGGCATTTTTTTTGCTTGTTCATATTCCGTTCATATTAAGGTCATTGGGAGTACATTTTTGTTAGTTAGGCTTGAATTAGCGGCCTGTTAGGCCAATATACAGATGAGGATAGGAGCAGATGAATGTGAATCAACATGTAGAGAAAGAAGTACAGAGTAAAAGCAAAATAAAGAAAGTGTTAAACATCTTGTTTAAAGTGTTTGCCGCAATCGTTATCGTAATCCTACTTTTTGTAGCTACCGTGTATACCGTTAACAAAATCAGCAGTTATTCGGAGCAAAAAAGAATGGAACCATATGGTCAACATGTATCCGTAGACGGGAAAAATATGAATGTGTTTATTCAAGGCAAAGGCGAGGAAACGATTGTGCTTCTGCCGGGTTTTGGAACAGCGTCACCTGCACTTGATTTTAAGCCACTTATTTCAGAACTATCCCCCTATTATAAAGTCGTTGTGGTTGAACCTTTTGGTTATGGATTGAGTGATCAGACTGACAAGGAACGCAGCACAGCAAATATCGTCAGTGAAATCCACGAAGCGCTGCAAAGTCTACATATTGATCGGTATATCTTAATGGGTCATTCCATTTCAGGGCTCTATAGTCTGGACTATGTGAACAAATATGCAGATGAAGTAAGTGCATATGTTGGGCTGGACACCAGTGTTCCAGCGATTAGTGAACAGAAGGTTGAAGCATCAGAAATCGTACCGATTACATGGTACCGTAACTTGGGTTTCCCGCGTTTGCAATTAAAAATGAGTGATGATCCATATGCTGGGCTACCGTATGATGAACAAACCAAAGAACAATTGAACATTTTGATACAAAAGAACATGTTTAATTCAACTCAATTAAACGAGATTGTAAGCATGTATTCCAACTTTAAAGCAGCTGAACAGCAAACGTTGCCTGTTAATCTCCCGGTTCTTTTCTTTGTTCAAAAGAATCATCCGGTAGCGGAGAATTGGGTTCCTGAACATGAGAAGTTAATAGAGAATTCTGTGCGTGGTGAAGTGATGCTACTCGAAGCAAATCATTATTTATACCGTTCCCATGCCAAAGAAATCGCTGAAAAATTCAGGAGTTTTATGACACAGCAATAAATATTGATTGACTTATTCATATTCAGTTCATATTGACGTCACGGGGAGTACATTTTCATTGGATAAGATTTCATTAGCAGCAAAGAAGACAACCGAACAAACAGTTCAAGACAGGAGAAGATCAGAGTGACACTACCAGAAGGAAAAAAAGCCAAGAACAGAACCAGGCTCAAGAAGGTACGAAATATTATACTTAAAGTACTGGGCGCAATCTTAATTGCCATTATTCTATTTCTAGGTATTGTTTATATCACAAATGTGATTAGTAGTAATTCAGAGGCGAAAAAGATAGAGCCCTACGGTCAGCATGTATCTGTAGACGGGAAAAATATGAATGTGCTCATTCAAGGTGAAGGCAAGGAAACGATTGTGCTTCTGCCCGGTTATGGAACAGCAACACCAGCGCTTGATTTCAAGCTGCTTATTGATGAATTATCTCCATATTACAAAGTGGTCGCTGTTGAGCCATTCGGTTATGGATTAAGTGATGAAACTGAAAAAGAAAGAACCACAGAGAATATCGTAAGTGAAATTCATGAAGCTCTGCAACAACTTGATATTCATCAGTATATGCTTATGGGTCACTCTATTGCAGGCATTTACGGCATTGATTATGTGAACAAATATCCGGGTGAGGTGACTGCTTTTGTCGGTATCGACAGTAGTGTTTCCACCCAACCTAGTATTACAGATGCGAAGTTCCCATTAAAAACGTTTGCGCTTCTCAGAAATACAGGTCTCTTAAGATTAATGATGAAAGTAAATGCAGACCCCTATGAGGGACTGGCATTTGACGATCACACAGTTGAGCAGATGAAAATGATCTCAAATAAAAACATGTATAATCCCACGTCATTAAATGAGATGGATCATATTTATTCCAATTTCAAAGGTGCTCGAGGTTTAACCTTCCCTAAAGACCTTCCACTTCTTCTCTTTGTACAAGCAAATAATGAAGGTGTTGAAGGATGGATTCCGTTGCATGAAGGGCAGATCAAAGATTCAGTACATGGGAAAGTCATCACTATGGATGGTTCACATTATTTACATCATACTCAATTCAAAAAAATTGCTGAAGATGTAAGAGCATTTATGAACGAAGCAAAATAAATATGGTTTCGGCCGTTGCCGTGATGAAAGAGAGAGGAATTCAACATGAGATTATTTGAGATACTGTTAGTTCTATCCTGTTTTGCTTTACTCGTAGACCTACTATTTATTAAAAGAAGTGCAAAGAAAACAGGATTGGGTTTGGGGATAGGAAGTAGCGTTATACTCGTAGTTCAATTGTTAGTTGAGGGATACAGATGGCAGTTGCTTTTGGTATATATCATGACGGCTCTATTCATAATTATTGTTTTACTCAGACATTCCGAAAAGATGATGAATCTAAAAATAGGGAAGTTCTTGAAATATAGTTTATCTTCCCTGATTGTCATTCTGCTGGTTGCTTCTACTGCCTTGTCTGTATACTTACCTGTCTTTAATTTGCCGAAGCCGGATGGTCCAGAGAAAGTGGGAACTCAAACATTTCATTTAACGGACCAGAACAGAGACGAAAGCTTCACTGAAGATCAAAGCGATAAGAGGGAACTAATGGTTCAAGTTTGGTACCCTACTGAAAATAGGAATAATATCAAGCGTGACACGCTGTTTCCAAATAATAAAGAAATGTTCAAAAAGTATATTCAGAGCTTCTCTGCTTCTTTAAAAATGCCCGAATTTGTACTCGACTACTTGAAGTATAGTCACACCAACTCTTATGAAAATGTAGAAATATTACCTTCCACAAGTCCTTATCCCGTGGTACTGCTATCTCATGGTATGGGAACCAGTAGAGTTCTACAAGCATCACAGGCGGAGAATCTGGCCAGTCATGGGTTTATCGTGGTCACCATCGATCATACGTATAGCACCTTTGCTACGCTTTTTCCAGATGGCCGTGTAACGGATTATAAAAAAAGTACGACTACACTAGATGAACGTACAAAAACAGGGAATATATGGACGAAAGACGTGGAGTTTGTAATCGATCAAATCGAAAAGCTGAATTCAGGTGCAATCGAAAGTCAGTTTAAAGGAAAGATCGATTTAAATAACATAGGCGCGATGGGGCATTCTTTTGGGGGTGCAACCGCGTTTAATGCAACGTATTTAGATCAGAGAATCAAGGCCGGGGTTAATATGGATGGGTCACTATATGAAGTGGAAAATAGAGATGATATAAACAAGCCGTTTATGTTCATCCGATCAGGAAGTTTTGAAGACTGGTTAGCCAATTTTGAAGTGGATAGAAATTCGGATGATGAAGTAACTAAATTTCTTTCAGATGAGCTGCACATCATGAAAAATGTTATCAATCATGGGGGAAATGTGATCTATGTAGAAGGAACCCAGCACTTTAATTTCACGGACCTTCAATTCTATTCGGAGCTGGTTAAACTGTCCGGGATCACAGGAGACATCAATGGTAAAAGAGGATCAAATATCATAAATCAATATGTACTCGATTTCTTTAACAAGCAGCTGAAAGAAACGGGTGGAGATCTGATTCAGGGACCGAGCGATTTGTATCCAGAGGTGAAATTTGTAGACCCAGAAGAACTCTAATAAACAAAACATTTAAAATTCAGGAGATGATGTGAATGGGACGACAAAAGGGAAAACGAACTTCAATCGCTGTGTTAACTCTGGTGTTAACGATGTTAGCTCCAATGTCAGTCATGGCCGCATCAACTGCCGTTAACAGCAGTGACCTGACGTATGAACCAACCAAGAAAATAGTAGCGGAGAAAGCCAAATTACTGACCGAGAAACATGGAATAACTAGCCTGCAATATGCCCTCATTGATGGTGGAGAGATTGTGGTGTCCGGTCAGACGGGTAAAAACGATAAAAACAACAAGGTGCCGCTTACTTCAAATACGATCTATGGTATAGGTTCAACTAGTAAAATGTTCCTCACAGCTTCTGTTATGAAGTTAGTTGACGAAGGCAAGATTGATTTGGATCTGCCTGTTGTGAACTATATACCTGATTTTCAGATGAAGGATCATCGCTACAAACAAATCACACCACGCATGCTGTTGAATCATTCTTCCGGTCTGCTGGGCAGTACTGGCAGCAATGCCACATTGTACGGGGATAATGACACGTATTCACACGATACGTTTCTGGAGCAATTGGCGAATCAAAACCTGAAGGCAGATCCTGGCGCATACTCGGTGTATAGTAACGACGGTTTTACGTTGGCCGAGATTATGGTTGAACGTGTTAGCGGCATGAGTTTTACGGCTTTCATACACCACTATTTTACGGAACCTTTGGACATGAAACATACCAAAACACCACAGGATGTGGTTGACCCGGCAGCAATGGCGGGAATCTATTCTCCTTTGGTTGAGGGTCAGCTTCCACAAGAGAATTATAATGTCATCGCTACTGGAGGCATTTATTCCACCGCTGAAGATCTTGTGAAGTTTTCACAAATCTTCACGGGAGAGGTCCAAGACATTCTTTCCAGTAAGTCAGTCGAAGCCATGGCGCAAGAAGAATACAAAAGAGGCATGTGGCCGGAGGGTGGCGACACGTCTATATCTTACGGGCTAGGGTGGGATAGTGTAAATCTGTACCCATTCAGTGAATACGGCATCAAAGCAGTAACCAAAGGTGGAGATACCATATCTTATCACTCATCATTAATCGTATTGCCGGAATACAATCTGGCTGCAGCCGTTACTTCATCTGGTGGGACAAGTGCCAAAGATCAGTTCATTGCGAGTGAATTATTGCTCAGCGCACTTGAGGAAAAGGGGATTATTACAGAACGGAAGCCGGAAAAATCATTTGGCGTGCCAGTGAAGGCCGATATGCCTGAAGAAATATCTACGTATGCTGGTATATATGGTGCCAATAATTCGGTTAAGAAGATCGAAATGAATCATGCTGGACAACTGACTGTATCCACACTCACAGCTCCAAGTAATCCGGCTCAAACATACACCTATACAGCGGATGGTACTTTTGTTAACGATGAAGGCACGGAAAAGTTGAAATTTGTTAAGGAGAAGAATGGAAGAATTTATCTGTGGTCTCGATCTTTTGTATCCTTGCCAGGACTTGGTCAGTTGGCTTTCTCAGAATATAAAGCGGAGAAGCTGGAAGTCAATGAATTATCCCAGGATATTACGGCCTCATGGGGGCAGCGTGAAGGTAAAAAATATTACCTGGTGAATGAGAAATACACATCAACGGTTTATCTCAATTCAGCACCAATTCTCCCGATTCATTTGGACAAAGAGACCCCGGGGTATATATCCAACACTAAGATTATTGGAGCAAACGAAGCAGTCACGGAGCTGCAAATCCCTGGCCTGGCTGGACGTGATACCAAGGAGATTTATTTCACCGAAAAGAACGGAGTAGAGTACATTACAGCCGTTGGTAGCATATACGCCAGTGAGGAAATGGTACAACCACTATATTCGGGTAAACAATCTCTAGCAACAATTCAAGCAGACGGATATGCCAGATGGTTTTCGATACCAGCAACGGTGAAAGGAAAAGTCATGACGGTTAAAATGCCTGCAACTGGCGCCTTTGCCGTATATGATCAAAAGGGTATTTGTATTAATCACACCGTAGTCAGCGGTCAGAATGAGGTTGTTTTACCAGAAAACGGCCGCATTGTATTTGCAGGTGACGTGGATTCCACATTTGAAATTTCATTGAAATAGTAACAATAGATTTGGTGCAGTGAATGATGATGATTTTTGTAGGAGTAAAAATAGTGAAAAACAAAAGAAGTCGCGAAATCGCGGCTTTTTTCTGTTCAAGAGATGATGAACATACGAGCGCAGTTACTTTATTGGAAAATTTAGGTTGACACTTCTTTTTATCGCGTATACAATCGTATACATAAATGCGTTGTATACATATGTATACACGTAATGGGGGTGGCAAAAATGAGAGATCGTGATCTGAATGAAATCAATGGAAGTGTACGTCAAGGTGAGCGTCCGAAACGTGATGTGAGTGACAATGAGCAACGTGGAGAGCGTTCCAGACGTGGCAGAGGACATGGTGAACATCAGGGAAAACGGGGCCATGGTGCGCAAACATTCCGCCGCGGCCGGATTCTTGTATTTCTGGAGCAGATGCAGAATCGAAGAACAACGCTCGCCAGACAACTTGGTCAGAAGGAGTATGAACATATTCGCCCGATGATCAGTGGAGAGTTGAAAGCTATTGATCAGGTCATCGACGAGTATATCCATCTTTTCGAGCTGCAAAATGAAGATGTAAGTCCCAATAAGGATCTGGAGAGTGAGAGTGAATAAGTATGATTCGTCGTTTTTTTTCGTATTATCGTCCCTATAAAAAACTGTTTTTGATTGATTTTGGATGCGCTGTACTCGCAGGTCTTCTGGAGTTGGCTTTCCCCCTTGCCGTCAGCAAATTCATTAATGAATTGTTGCCAGGTCAGGATTGGCCTCTCATTATGCTTGCCTGTGTTGTGCTGTTATCCATCTATGCACTTAATACGGTATTGAACTATGTCGTTACATACTGGGGACATATGCTGGGCATTAACATTGAGACCAACATGCGTGAGAAGATGTTCGCTCACTTGCAGAAGCTGTCCTTCCGGTTCTTTGATAATCGTAAAACAGGCCACTTAATTGGTCATCTTACGAATGATCTGAATGATATCGGCGAGGTTGCTCACCATGGACCTGAAGATGTATTCATCGCAGTTATGACATTAATCGGATCGTTCTGGCTGATGGCTAACATTAATCTGGAGCTTGCGCTGCTTACCTTTATCATTATCCCAATTATGGCTTGGGTCATTATCGTATTTGGCGGGCGGATGACGAAAACGTATCGGCGACTTTTCGGAGACGTCGGCAATTTCAATGCACGCATTGAAGATAACGTTGGTGGCATGCGTGTTGTGCAATCGTTCGCCAACGAAGAACATGAGAAAGAACTTTTTGCGCTGGATAATCAGAATTTCCGTAAAACCAAACTGCTTGCCTACAAAACGATGGCGAAAAGTATCTCGGTCAGTTATATGATGATGCGACTGGTTACGGTGTTTGTCATGATCAGCGGGGCTTGGTTTTATATCGATGGCAGAATCAATATGGGTGACTTTATGGCCTTCCTGCTGTTATCCAATATCTTCTTCCGTCCGATTGAGAAAATCAATGCCGTCATTGAAAGTTATCCAAAGGGCATCGCTGGTTTCAAGCGGTATCTGGAGATCATTGATACAGAACCTGAAATTGCGGATAGCAAAAACGCCGTTGAATTCGAAAGTGTGAAAGGTGATATTCGCTTTGAGAACGTCTCGTTCGGATATGAATCCAGTCGGCGTATTCTGAGTGATATCAGTCTGTCTGTTCGACCAGGGGAAACCGTTGCTTTTGTTGGTCCTTCGGGTGCAGGCAAGACGACGATCTGCAGCCTGCTTCCCCGATTCTATGAGGTAGAAGAGGGACGTATCACTGTAGATGGCGTCGACATTCGTAACGTTAAGCTTCAATCCTTGCGCAAGCATATCGGAATCGTTCAACAGGATGTATTTTTGTTCTCGGGTACCATTAAGGAGAATATTGCTTATGGTGATCTGAGTGCAACGGATGAACAAATCTGGGATGCCGCCCGTCGTGCCTCATTGGAGGAACTGATCCTCACGTTGCCTGATGGCATGGATACCATTATTGGTGAACGTGGTGTTAAACTGTCGGGAGGGCAAAAACAGCGTTTGTCCATCGCACGGATGTTTTTGAAAAACCCACCCATTCTTATTCTGGATGAGGCAACCTCTGCGCTGGATACGGAAACGGAAGCACTGATCCAGCAATCACTCGCTGAATTGTCGGTGGGCAGAACAACACTTGTTATTGCGCACAGACTGACAACTATCAAGAATGCAGATCGAATTATCGTAGTGAACACAGATGGTATCGCTGAGCAGGGTAACCACGAGGAATTGGTCGCCGCTGGAGGGATATACAGCCGTCTTCATCAGGTGCAATATAGTCACTCTTAATCCATATAAATTGAATTTACATTGGCCACTCCGATGACAGAACAACCTTGCCGCGCATATGCGCGGCTTTTTTTATTGATAGGATAATAAAAATGAAGTTATCAAATTCTATGCAAAAGATAATGTTGACAACGTCCACTAACGTGATTATTATAATGTTGACAATGTCCACTAAAAAGGAGGGTTTGACATCAACTCTCAGTACATAAATCCAGATATACTGGCTGACATGCGACGTTTTAACCGTTTTTATACCAACATACTTGGTGTACTCGACAAGCATATTCTCGGAACAGGGTATTCCTTTGCGGAAGTACGAGTAATTATTGAGATTGGAATTCGGGGAGAGAGCATTGCGAACAATCTGGTAGATACACTGACCATTGATCGCAGTTACATGAGCCGAATTGTGAACAAGCTGTCCAAGGAAGGACTGCTGGTGAAAGTGGATTCTGCTGCCGACAGCCGGGTCAGTCTGATTCGTCTGACAGCCAAGGGTGAGGAACTGTATGCCCAATTGAATGATCGATCCGATCAACAGATCCTGAAGCTGATGCAAGAATTGAATGAAGAAGAGATTCAAGAGGTATACACCTCCATGATGAACATACAAGAGAAGTTGAACAAGAAGGCAGGAGAGACAACACGATGATACGATTTGAATGTGATTATAACGAAGGTGCGCACGAACGAATTTTACAAAGACTGATGGAAACCAACATGGAACAGACGAGCGGGTATGGCACGGATGAGCATTGTGAACGGGCGAGAATGCTTATTCGTCAGGCATGTGACAATGAGCACGCTGATGTTCATTTCTTGGTTGGCGGTACACAGACAAATACAACGGTGATTGCATCTATTTTGCGTCCATATCAAGGAGTGATTGCTGCGACATCGGGACACATTGCGGTTCATGAGACGGGAGCTATTGAAGCTACGGGACATAAGGTGCTCACAGTTCCAAGCGAGGACGGAAAGATCACGCCTGAGCAGGTTAGAGCAGTCTATGATGCGCACATGAATGAATCGTCGCCGGAACACTGTGTTCAACCAGGAATGGTCTACATTTCCCAACCAACGGAGAATGGAACGATGTACAGCAAGGCAGAACTGCAAGCATTGCATACAGTGAGCAGAGCATGTGGTCTTCCGTTTTTCGTGGATGGAGCACGTCTTGGATATGCACTCGCTTCACGCGATTGCGATATGACACTTGCTGACCTTGCACGCTTGTGTGATGTATTTTACATTGGGGGAACCAAGATTGGCGCATTGATGGGAGAGGCAGTTGTCATCCTGAATGATGCACTGAAACCGGATTTTCGTTATATGATCAAACAAAAAGGTGGCCTGCTTGCCAAAGGCAGATTGCTGGGAATCCAATTTGAAACGTTGTTCGAAGATGGTCTTTACCTCGACATTTCTCGTCATGCCGTAGATATGGCCTTGAGAATTCATGACTCACTTGAACAGCAGGGGGTACGCTTCCTGTACGATTCACCAACCAACCAGCAGTTTCCGATTCTGCCTGATCGTTTGCTTGAGAAATTACGCAGCGGTTATACCTTCTCTTTCTGGGAAAAGGTTGACGGTACACACAGTGCGGTGCGGTTCTGCACCAGCTGGGCAACTCGTCAAGAGAATGTGGATGCACTGACTCGTGATATCACTCAATTATTGTACGAAGAGATCCACGTGCCAGAACGGGTCGAAGCATTGGTCTAATCTTGTTCAAAAATGAAGGAATAATCCAAAAGCAATTACGCAGAATTCTGATACTGAAAAAGGACAACCCGTTGTGGTTGTCCTTTTTTGGTTTGTCTTTTTGTGAGATAGGCAGTATATACTCGGTTACTCACTCAAGGCCATATCGTATTTCTCTTTCAGCCGTCGGATATCGGCTCTTGGCGGCGCACCGAACATGCGTGCATATTCGCGGCTAAATTGGGAAGCACTCTCGTAACCAACCCGGAACGCTACATCTGCCGCATCTGCAGATTCGGCCATCAGAAGTCGCCGGGCTTCCTGTAATCTTAATTGTTTCTGGAATTGTAATGGGCTCATAGCTGTAATCTCTTTGAAGTGACGATGGAATGAAGAGACGCTCATACTGGCGGTCTCAGCCAGATCTTCAATGCGAAATGGCTGTTCCCAATGATGAACGATGTACTCAATCGCTTCTCTGATCCGATAAGTGCTGCTACCTTCAACCGCAATCTGCGCCAGTTCTCCTCCGTAAGGCCCTTGAAGGAGGCGGAACAGGATTTCTTTAACGTACAACGGAACCAGAAACGGAATCTCTTCCGGCGTATCCAGCAAACGAACAAGTCGGAGTACAGCGTCCTGAATGGACGATTCCATCTGACCTACAAACATGGCTCGTCTGGCGTTTTCGTTGAATGTTACCTTGATATTGTATTCGTTAAGTACTTCGAGAATTTGGTTCGGTGTGAATTCGAGCTTGAGACTTAAGTAGGGTGCATCAGCGGATGCCTTGATAATCTGCCCGATGACCGGGAGATTCATGGAAGCAATCAGGTAATTGGAAGGTCCATATTCATAACGCTCCTGTGCGAGCAATACTTCTTTCAACCCTTGAACAATCACACAAAATGAAGGTTTATACACTCTGTATGCGGGTTCACTAATCTTGGAATGGTGATAGACAAACAGGGAAGGAACCGCCGTTTCCATTGCACCGTTATGATTGGAATGGCGTTCGATCAGGTCACTCAATTCCTGTTTTGGTAGAAATAATTCTTCGGTCATACGTATCCTCCTCACGGATTTAACCTACTTAAATTATAAAGCTTACCGTACAGAACCAAAAGGGGGCCTGAGAGGATCAGGCAATCAATTAAGACGATTGATATACCGCTTGCAGCCCATGACTCGGCATACTAAGAGTATGTTAACAGAGCCAAGCGATTAAAGTTTATTCGAAAAGTTGGGTGAGTAAGGTGATGAAGTGGTTATCAAACCATGTGAGGCAAATATTGATTGACAGGCTCGAATCACAGATCAAGTTCGAAGAAAATTCCGTACATCGAGAGATATACTTCACATGCTGGTTAGAGCTAGTTACCGAAGAGGTCGAGACAACATCCATTCACAGAACAAATTGAAGGAGAGTGTGAAATATGGAATATGTGAAATTAGGACGTACCGGTCTGGATGTCTCCAGATTATGTCTAGGTTGCATGAGTTACGGTGTACCGGAACGCGGAATGGCTCCATGGTCCCTGAATGAAGAGCAGAGTCGACCGTTCATCCAGAAGGCGTTGGATGCTGGTATTAATTTCTTCGATACGGCCAATATCTATTCGGATGGAACCAGTGAGGAAATTGTTGGACGTGCATTGAAGGACTTTGCGCGTCGGGATGAGATTGTCCTGGCGACCAAAATTCACCATCTGGAGGATGCAATGGCAGCCCTTACGGTGAAGCTGACTGTGGAAGAGATCGGTTTCCTCGAAGAAGTGTATGTACCGCATCCGGTAACAGGCATTCTCAGTTGATCCGAATTCTTAATGTTAAAGTCGCCATTCGGCGGCTTTTTTTATAGTTATCTGATGAGTGAATTGACAGTTCTCTTATATTAAAGTTATTATAGATACATTAGATCCTTAATTGAAAAAGGAGATTATATTCTATGAATAACGGACATTCATCCGGTCAAGCGAACGAATCATGGAGTGGTCATTCCGCTCCTTTTGCAACGTTACAGGAAACACCTATCTTATCCCTGCTCCAGCCATCCCAAGGTGAACGTATTCTTGATGTGGGTTGTGGCAATGGGGATCTGACAGCCAAAATTGCAGCCGCAGGAGCGCTGCCAATAGGTATAGATTTTTCAGAAGAGACGATTAGGCAAGCTAAACAGAAATACCCTGATATGAATATTCAAGTCGAAAATGCTTGTCATTATCGGACAGAAGAAACGTTTGATGCGGTCTTCTCTCATGCCGTTCTGCATTGGATCAAGGATGCTTCAGCTGTAGTACAATCCATACAGTTAGCGCTCAAGACGGGAGGACGATTCGTGGCTGAGTTTGCTGGAAGTGGCAACACGGCTATATTAATAACAGCGGTAAGGGAAGAACTGAATGCCCGTGGATACAAATGGGAAGGACGGAATCCATGGTATCACCCGACCATTGGCGAATATGCTAATCTACTAGAACAACACGGATTTCGAGTTCGTCTGGCGCAGCACGTTGACCAATTTACCCCGTTTAAGCCAGGTGTCAGAAAGTGGTTGACCAGCTTCGCGGAGTATTTATTCAGTGGTATCACGCCTGCGGAACAGGATGTTATTATGGAAGCTGTCGAGAAAAGAGTGCGGCCACAACTGATGCGGGATGGACAGTGGTATCTGGACAGAAGCCGACTGCGAGTTGTAGCTATTAAAGAATAGGGGAATACGGGATGAAAATGGACAAACCCAAGATTCAGGAGCAGTTGCTCGAACCGGAAACGATTGCATTCCTGGAATCCAAAGTGGAGTACAAACACAAACTGATCGAGAACATTACATTGGATCAACAGGAAGCGAGTAAGGTTTCCTTTGAAAATGTTGTATTTAGACATGTGACAATCTCGGAGTCTGCCTTGGAACAATTTGAATTCACCGATGTCCGGTTTGAACACTGCGACTTCTCCAATGTCAATCTCTCTGGTGCCTTCATGCACCGGATCGAATGGCATAACTGCAAGTTTGTCGGAACTGATTTTTCCAATAGCCGATTGCAAAATGTCAATTTCCTTCATGGTCTAGGCGACTATAGCAATTTCCGTTTTGCCCATCTGAAACAGGTCTCTTTCTCGGAATGTACCTTGATTGGTGCGGACTTTGCCTATCTGGCACTGCAAAAAATGGAGTTCAGTCAATGTAACATCGACCAAGCTTCCTTAACGGGGACCAAAATGAAGGATTTGGATCTTAGCGATTGCGAATTTGACTCCTTGGTGCTGACCATGGAAGATCTCAACGGTTGTGTGATTTCACCACATCAAGCCGCCACATTTGTAGGATTAATGGGTTTGATTATCAAATAAATAACATGATCATAATATCAGGGTTGCCAAGATAGTGGAAGTGTGTATAATTGGAGACACATTAGAATAAAAACAGGTTTTCTAGGGTTCCGCGATGTATGTCGGTCTGGTCCGAGAGAAAACCCACAACCTGTTGGTTGTGCCACGGAGGGATAAAAGCCTGGGAGATGAACTGCTACATGCAGTTTGTTTCCCGGGCTTTTTTTGTTTTTACGCTAATGTACCCATACTAGGTGTAAAAAAATGAATCAGAGAAAGGGAGTAGCAGGAATGAATAAAACGTGGATGTCAGTTGTGATTGCTGTATTGTTTGAAGTGGGTTGGGTCATTGGATTGAAACATGCCAGTGGTCTGCTGGAATGGGGGTTTACGTTGGTTGCAATTATCATTAGTTTCTCCTTGATGATTGCAGCTTCGCGGACACTGCCTGTGGGAACCGTGTATGCAGTATTTGTTGGCCTGGGTACCGCAGGTACAGTGCTTGCAGAGATTTTTCTGTTTAATGCACCTATCCAAACCGGAAAAATGGTACTCATTGGTGTACTTTTACTCGGCGTAATCGGGCTTAAAATGCTGAGCAAAGAGAAGAATAAGGAGGTGCAGCTATAATGAACTGGGTATTTCTTATCTTGGCAGGGGTATTTGAGATGATCGGAGTGCTGATGATAAACAAGTTGCACAAAGACCGTAATCTCATTTCACTGGTTCTATTGGTAGCCGGGTTTGGATTGAGTTTCCTGTTCCTGTCCCTTGCGATGGAAACTCTTCCGATGGGGACAGCATATGCGGTATGGACGGGAATCGGAGCTTCCGGCGGTGCTATTCTTGGCATGGTGTTTTACGGAGAACCTCGAAATGCCCTAAGAATTCTGTTTATCGCTATGGTGCTTGGATCGGCAGTCGGTCTTAAATTGGTCAGTTAAACAAAGTGATATTAAAAAGATAATGTACAGATTACGTTTTTAATGGTATCCTTATACGTTACGTGTGAAATAAAAGATGCGTCTTATTGATAGATGTGCGTAAATGAAGGAGACAACATGACATTTAAGGACTTAAATATTATCCCCTCTATTATGGAAGGGTTAAGCAAAGCAAATTATACTAATCCTACCCCTATACAGGAACAGGCCATACCAGCTGTATTAGCTGGCAGAGATCTGCTGGGATGTGCACAGACAGGAACAGGCAAGACGGCAGCATTTTCGGTGCCGATCATTCAATTATTAAGCGAAAGATCCAAAGGACCCAAGTCCGCACGACATATTCGCTCATTAATTTTGACACCAACACGAGAACTGGCTATTCAGATCGCGGATAACATCAAGGTATATAGCCGGTATACGGACATTCGTTGTACGGCAATCGTTGGCGGCGTTTCGCAAAAAGTACAAGAGCGTGCGCTGAATCAAGGTGCAGATATTATTATCGCAACACCTGGCAGATTGAACGATCTGATTAATCAGAAACGTATTGATCTGAAGATGGTTGAGATTCTTGTTCTGGATGAAGCAGACCGGATGTTGGACATGGGCTTCATTCATGATGTGAAAAGAATTATTGCCAAAATGCCGAACAAAAAGCAGACGCTGTTCTTCTCAGCTACAATGCCTCCTGAAATCACCAAAATGGTTAAAACCCTGCTGGTTGATCCAGTCAAAGTAGAAATCACACCGGTATCTTCAACAGTAGACCGCATTGAGCAGTCTATATATTTGCTGGAGAACGGCAAGAAGCAACATATGTTGAACCAAATTTTGGAGGATAAATCCATCGTCACGGCATTGGTGTTCACACGCACGAAGCGCGGCGCTGACCGGGTTACACGTGATTTGGCCAAAGTGAACGTTACGGCACAGGCTATTCATGGCAACAAGTCTCAGAACGAGAGACAACGGGCACTGAACAACTTCAAGAGTGGTGCAACACGTGTATTAGTTGCGACGGATATCGCGGCAAGAGGAATTGACGTGGAGGAACTGTCACATGTCATTAACTTTAACCTGCCTAACATCCCGGAAACGTATGTTCACCGTATTGGCCGTACAGGTCGAGCTGGCAAAAGCGGGATGGCAATTTCGTTCTGTGAGAAGGATGAACTTCCATTCCTGAAGGATATCGAGAAAGTAATCAAAAAGACGATTCCTGAAGTGAAAGGTCATCCGTATCCAATGACAGGTGTACCTGTGTTTGATAAAACCAGCAAAGCAGCAGGCAGTAAACCTTCGTTCAACAAATCGGCTGCTGGCAAACCGGCGAAGTCCAAAGCTAACCCGGCGCGCAAGCCCAAATCCGAATGGTTTGCCAAGAGTGGTAAATCAAACAGTAGTCGTTCAAACGACGGTAGACCGAATAGCAGTAGATCAAACAGCAGTAGCAGTAAATCAAACCATGGCTCCTTCAGCCGCAGCAGCAAAACTAGGAATGATAGAGCCAATTAAGATCTAAATAAATCCAGATAAAACCTTCTCCATTGATATGGAGGAGGTTTTATTATGTGCTTTTATGTGCTTTTATGTGCAACAAGCTTATTTACATACGAACTTACATTCGGTATCATTATATCGTCCACTGGTGAAAGGGAGGTACTGACTTGAAGGATACGATGATTGAATACAGTTTGAAGAAGAAAGGCGCGACCAAGGATTATCCATTTGGTCCTGATCCAGTCGCGATTAAAGTTGCGGGTAAGATGTTCGCGCTTATTTTTGAAAACAAAGAAAAGCACTGTCGCTTGAACTTAAAATGTGATCCCGTTATTGCAGAGAACCTGAGAGAGCAGCATGAAGCAGTTCAACCGGGGTATCATATGAACAAAAAACACTGGAATACCATTACGCTGGATGGTTCATTGTCCGATGAGGATGTCTACGTCATGATCGATCACTCTTATGATATGGTTGTCCAATCTCTTCCGAAAAGGATTCGGGAATCTCTGGCCGAATCGTGAGACATTTCTATTTGATTTAACACACATTTATGTATCGTATAAAGGACGTGCCGAGCTTCGCTAATAAGGTAAGAAAGAAGAAATATATATTATGAGGTATGTAAAAAAGCCACTGGTCTGCTGGCCAAGTAGATTGAATATCATATGGAAATGAAGACATACATGAAGTCCGTGTGGGACCGTTACCTTGGAAATAAACAAGATCGAACAGCCATGATCAACGTTGTATCCCTTGTTATCAATGCTTTGATCGGAATAGGCAAGTTAATCCTGGGAATATATCTGCTTTCCGGATGGTTCATTACAAATGCGGTATATTATCTGATTCTGTGTGTAGCCAAAGGACAGGTGCTTCAAAAATATAAAGTTGCCAAAAGGATGAAGTCTCCAAAGGAAAGATATACATTAGAGCTTACGGTCTATAAGCGCGGTGGTCTTTTCCTGTGTTTTCTGGGCATGTCCTATTCACTGGTCTGCCTGCGAATGTATCTAATCGGCGATGCCTTCATATATGAGGGTAACATCGTGTATATCGTATCTACAGTGGCTTTTACCAAGCTGGTTTTTGCCGTGTATGGTACCTGGGCGAACCGTCATCTCCATAACCCGATCATATCTACATTAAAAATGATTAACTTCACCGATGCGATGGTATCCATCGTGGTGACCCAAGCGACATTACTTACCATGCAAGGCTCACCTCTTGCATTAAAAACCAGTAGCTTGTTTGGCATGGGGTGCAGCGTTTTATTTTGTTTGATGGGGGTCTGGATGATGTTCCACAAAAAACAGGAAACAAGCACGGACCCAAACCGATCTCCTGGCACTGAATGTTAACATTGAAGCATTATGAGCAGGGGAAGGTAATTTTGGTCCACGTTTGAGCATGTTGATCAATACATATCGAATGAATTGCACATGACGGAATAGACGAATGTCATCTATACTTAAGTGACAACGGAAGTAGGCGTATTGGCAATCCACTAAAGGAGTGATATCTATGGATCAACAACAACTGTCAATGGTACAACGTATGCGTCAAAATGTCGTCGGTACAGGTTCAGCTCTTCAACCCAGTTCCACGTATGCTGTCACAGTAGAAGAAGTCATGATTCCTACAACTAAAGGTGATACACGTGTTCTTGTGTATACACCGGATAGGGACCATTCCGCTCCTCTGCCGGTCTTCTTTAATATGCATGGGGGTGGTTTCATCTTGGGACAAGCAGAGATGGATGATCCATGGTGTCGCCTGATCGCTGATCGATCTGATTGTGTAGTCGTTAATATCGATTACAGTCTTGCACCGGAGCACAAGTTCCCAACGGCGGTCCATGAATGTTACGACGTTGTACAGTGGGTCCACGCCAATCCGCAATCCTTATCGGTTAACCCGTCTCTATTTGCTATCGGGGGGCATAGTGCTGGTGGTAATCTTGCTGCAGCAGTGTGTTTACTGAATCAGCAACGAGGAAGCGAGCTGCCAATTGTTCTGCAAGTTATGGATTATGCCGTATTGGATGTGGCTACAGATCCGGCCGAGAAACCGAGTTTTGAAGAAGCCATTCCAGCCGAGATCGCCAGAACGTTTAATGCCATGTACCTTGAAACGCCAGAAGATGCGCAAGACCCGTTGGCTTCACCTGTGCTCGCAACATCATTGCAGGGTCTCCCGGAAGCATTGATTATTACCGCGGAGAAAGATTCACTGGCCCAAGAAGCAAGAACATATGCAGCAAGGCTGGAAGCAAGCGGTGTTAAGGTGACTCTTAAGGAGTACGAGGGAGCCGCTCATGGATTTACGCATTTTGGGGATCTCCAGATGGCTGAGGATGCCTGGTACCGGATGAGTGACAAGATCAGAGAAGCATTTTCCAAATAACGTACATCAGAACGACGTTGAGAAGTGGTTAGAAATTATTTGAGAAAGTTATTTAAAAAGATACCTTGAAGTCGCCTAATGGCGGCTTTTTTTCATTCATTGGTGTGACTGCTTCAATGGCTTGATGAAACCAAGCTTCTGAGCTTGAGGATGTATTAATAAACTGGATTAGGAGCCTTATTGAGATTATAACGATATCGTTAAGGGTAAGAGTTGTTAAATTAGAGGAAATAATGACCAATACCAGGAGGTTTATTATGAACCAATATAACAGTCCATCCGATATCGCGATTCTTGGCATGGGAACGGCTCTACCTGCTCACCCCGTAGCGCAGTCAGATATTGCAGAACTAATCGCTTCTTCTCTTCAGGATCGGCCAGATTTGGCCCGTTTTGCCAGACGAATATTCAAGTCCTGTGGTGTTGAAACACGATATACCGTGGAACCGAGCTATCTGGGTTCACTGGAAGAATGCCGTTATCTGCCCTCTGGTGAGCGTTCAGACATCCCGACAACCGAAGAACGAATGAATACATACAAGCGAGAGGCGCTTCCACTCGGGATTGAGGCGGCAGAGAAAGCCCTGGAGGATTCAGGCGTATCTCCAAAGAGTATCACGCATATCATCACGGTCAGCTGCACCGGTCAATATCTGCCGGGTCTTGATGTTATGCTCATCCGTCATTTGGGTTTGTCTGCCCGAGTTAATCGACTGCCGCTGATCTTTCAGGGGTGTGCGGCAGGGTTGAAAGCCATTCAGATGGCACGAGATGTTGTGCAGGGAGCTCCCGGATCACAGGTCCTTGTGGTCTGTGTAGAGTTGTGCACCATTCATTTTCAGCCCGTACAAGATCGGGAAGCGCTGTTTGCAGCTTCATTCTTCGGAGACGCTGCTTCTTCCTGTGTAGTGGGTACACCAGAACCTCAGCACAAGAATGTTCTGAGTCTGGGCACGGGTTATTCTGTGCTTCTTCCGGATTCGACTGAAGATATGACCTGGGAGGTAGGGAATCTGGGGTATGACCTGTATCTATCCCCTCGTATTCCAAAGCTGTTAGGTGTTCACCTGGAAGAGGAACTGCGTCTCTTATTGCAAAGTGAACAGCTTCCTGAACTGTGGGCCATTCATCCGGGAGGACGTGGGATTGTGGACTCTGTACAGAATGTAATGAAACTGCGAGACGAGCAAACAAAGTATAGCAGGGATGTCCTCAGAACGTATGGTAACTTATCTTCCAATACCATTCTGTTTGTACTGAACGCGATGCGTGAGGACATGAAGGCACAGGTTCAATCCTCTACAGATGGTGTAGCCATGGCATTTGGACCAGGACTCACCGCAGAGTTGATGAAATTCACTTATGTACCCTCATTATCTTCAGTGATGGAGGAGCACGATCATGTCCTTTTTTAGAACATTGTCCATTCGAGCCAAGGAAGATGAACTGATGGATGATTTCTCTCTGGGAGGGGAGGAGCTGCGTGAAGCGCTTAGACATCTGAGACGTCTTAACAAAATATTTGCAGCACCTGGCCCAACTCTGGCTGGTGTAGAGAAGTTGTGGAACTCTGTCGGCAGGCCGGATAAGCTGACTCTACTGGATGTGGGGGCAGGTTCAGGAGATGTGAACCAGAAACTACTGCAATGGGCAGATCGTCAGGGTGTTCAGTTGGAAATTACGCTGGTTGATCTGACGGAAGAAGCGTGTGAGGAAGCGAGACAACTATTCCGTGACGAACCCCGAGTCCGGGTACAACGTGCCGATCTTACACAACTGCCGGATGCTTCAGCAGATATTGTGACAGGTTCCCAGTTCGTGCATCATTTTGACGGAGATCAGCTGGTTGATATGGTTTCTCATATGCTGCGAGCATCCAGATACGGTGTCGTCATTAATGATATTCACCGCCACCCCGTATCCTATAAGGCGGTCTGGATTACTACACGGATGATCTCGCGCAATCGTTATATTCGTCATGATGGGCCTCTTTCCGTAGCCAAAGGTTTTACAGGGAGGGATTGGAAGGAACTTAAACAACGGCTCAATCATGATACGATGACCTATGAATGGAAGCCGTTATTCCGTTACTCTGTTGTTATTCCCACGAAAGGCAGGTGATCTTACGTGTCGAAATCGATAGATGTGATTGTCATCGGAGCCGGAATTGCCGGCAGTACATGTGCAATGCAACTGGCAGGGAAAGGACATCGGACCCTTTTGCTGGATCGCCAGGAGTTCCCGCGGCACAAAACCTGCGGTGAGTTCATGTCACCCGAAACCAAGGAGATGTTAGAAGTTCTGGATATTCACCTTCTGGACCGGTCGAAGAAACCCAGCACCATGGATCATGCCAAAATCGTTATGCCACAAGGCGGAGTGATCGAAGCACCGCTGCCGGGATTTGCATATGGAATAAGTCGATATGAGCTGGACCAGATTTTGCATCAGAAGGCTCTGGAGGCCGGAGCCCAGATTGTGACCAAAGCGACCATAACGAGCATCGAGCAGCTTGAGGATGCCAGTTATGAGGTTCAGGTGAAACAGGGAGATGAGCGGATCAGTTACAGAGCCAAAGCCGTCATCGGAGCACATGGGACCAAGAAACCGCGTGGGATGGCTTCCGCACCTGATCTGCGGGATCAAACCGTATATGTTGGTATTAAATCTCACTTCAGCGGTATCCAGATTCCAGCACGGGTAGAGTTATATTTTTGCGAGGGAGGTTATGTGGGGATTTCCCCGATTGAGGACGGCAATGTGAATGTCGCTGCATTGTTGACACTGGATACCGTTCAGGGAAGTGGCAAGTCTGTCAACGATATTTTACAGGCGGCTTCCCTGACAAACGTGAGTTTGGCAGCCCGTTTAGCCGAAGGAGAGCCTGTAGATGGAACGCAAGTGTCGATTGCGCCGCTGCATCTATCCAATGTTCCTGAACCATGGTCCCAATATCCGCATATTGGGGATGCCATGCTGATGATACCGCCCTTATGTGGAGACGGAATGTCCATTGCCCTTCGCTCTTCACTCCTGTGTGCAAGGTGGACTGACAAGTACCTGCAAGGCGACATTGAACATGCCGATTGGCAGAGTAATTACACACTGGAAGCAAGCCGCGAATTCACCCTACTGCTCAGACGCGCAAGAAGAATTCAAAAGCTGGCTTTTGCCAAAACCAATAAATTCTATCCTGGTCTGGCCCGTATGATCCCCGGTCTAGCCGCTTATGTTGTGAAGGCCACACGGTTATCCGAGATGAACGCAGCGCGCTAATAGGCTGAAATTTTGCTCAATACTTATGCGGAAGAGGTTGCTGACGGCGGCCTCTTTTTTGGTGTATAAACATTAATTTTGTCGAGACAGTTTGGAAATTTGGGAAATGCTCGTATAATAGAATCTAATGTAATGATAGAGAACTAAGTCAGATGAAATGTCGGGAGGCACTATTTAAGATGAATTATTCATTTTCCAATCGTATCGCTGCACTGCAACCATCCATTATTCGAGAGATTCTGAAGGCTTCTTCGGGTCAAAATGTAATTCCATTCGCTGCGGGTAATCCCGCTCCGGAAACCTTTCCTATTGAGGCGATTCGCACGTTCACCCAAACCATTCTGGAGCATGACCCGGTCACGGCTCTGCAATATGGAATTACGGAAGGATATGTTCCCCTCAGGGAAGCATTGACTCAACATTTGAAGACAGGGTTTGATACAGGGACTGCAGCCGATCAATTGTTCATTGTATCTGGAGCGCAGCAGGGGATTGAACTTGCCTGTAAAGTGTTCTGTAATGAAGGGGATACAATTATCTGTGAGAGTCCGAGCTTTATCGGTTCCTTGAACTCCTTCCGGGCATCCGGTGCAAAGCTTGCTGGCGTTCCGATGGAGATGGACGGTATGGATATCGAGAAGTTGGAAGAGGCGCTGCAAACGGAGAAAAATGTGAAACTGATCTACGTGATCCCAAGTTTTCAGAATCCGACGGGTGTAACAACAAGTCTTGCGAAACGTAAGGCCATATACGAGCTGGCTAAGAAGTATGGCGTTATGATTTTGGAAGATAACCCGTACGGAGAACTTCGATTCAATGGAGAAGATGTGCCAACCATCAAATCTATGGATGATGAGGGGCTGGTCATCTATGTTGGATCATTCTCTAAAATTCTGTCGGCGGGACTGCGTGTTGGTTTTGTACAAGCACCACATGAAGTCGTGGAGAAGATGGTTGTTGCCAAACAGGGAGAAGATGTACATACGGCCATGCTTCCACAGATCCTGGCGTACAAGTTCATGACAGAGTATGACTATGCAGGGCATATTAACAGTATTCGTGAGGTCTATCGGAGAAAAGCAACATTGATGATGGACAAGCTGCAAGAGCATATGGGTGAGTCCATTACCTATACCCAACCGGATGGTGGACTGTTCCTCTGGTGTGATCTGCCAGCACATGTGCCAATGCTTGATTATGCCAAGACAGCGGCAGCTCAAGGGGTTGCGGTTGTACCGGGAAATGCATTCCTGGTGAACGAGCAAGACCCTTGTAATGCCATCAGACTTAATTTCTCAACCCCGTCAGACGAACAGATTGTCAAGGGCGTAGAGATTTTGGGGCAGGTATTGAAAGGTTATAACGCTTAAAAATGCTTCAATGTGATACATCTACGAAAAGCCGCCAATTTGCGGCTTTTTTGGCTTTTTCTCAGCCTTAATTATCGATTAATGCACTTAATTCTGCCTGAAATACCTTTTGATTCTTTTGATTGAAAGTACTCAGCAGCACCGTAACAATCCCATTTCCTTTTCGTCTGGGAGACAGTCCAATGACTTCTGCAATGACATGAAGTTCATCATCCGGAAAGACAGGTTTCAGGAATTGAATGTTATTCATCCCGGTGCCCGCCACAACATGCTCTCCATAGACCCCAACCTCAATCCATAATTTAAAGGAGATATTCATCGTTTGCATGCCAGAAGCAATTAAACTGCCGAAGCGGCCTTGCTTGGCCTTTTCCTCATCCAAATGCATGTACTGTGGGTCATAGATTGTGGCAAACTCAATAATATCACTCTTGGATAATGCCAAGGATGTGGTTTCGTAGCGCTGACCTATTACATATTCACTAAATCTCATGAAGGCACCTCGGTTTCTTTAATATGTTTTTTCGTAGTTGATGTTTTGCTAAGAGACATGACTGGACTGACGTGTTAAAATGCTAGTGAACTATCCCGTGTGTATTGCTGTGTTACTGCCATAATTGACTAAACAGATGAAACTGTCTTTGAGGAGTATATATGATGACAACGATTAAAGATGTAGCCAAGATGGCTGGTGTAGCCAGTTCGACCGTATCTTGTGTACTCAACGATAAAGGGAATGTAAGTGAGCCAACAAGACTTCGAGTACTTGAGGCAGCGACTCAACTCAATTACGTTAGGCATGGTCCTGCATCGGAATTAAAACGAAATAGTACACAAACCATTGGTGTTATTGTCCATGACATGTCCAGTCCGTATTTCTCGGATTTGGTGAACGGAATAGAAACCGTCGTCATGAGTCATGGATACGATATGATCGTATGTAGTTCGTTGGGTGGAGAGAAGTCGACAGCCCATCGTTACATTCGTGAAAGAAGAATTGACGGAGCTATTGTTATCGCTCAGAATATTCAAGATCAGTTGCTTGTTGAAGCATCTGAAGCAGGCTTTCCGATTGTTGTCATGGATCGGGATCTGGATGCTCAACATATTGTAAAGGTTTTGATGAGTGATACGCAAGGTGGTTACTTGGCTACCCGTTATCTGATCGATAAAGGGCATCGGACAATAGCTTATATTAGTGGCCCGTCACAATCGGAATGTAATCTCCATCGTTATCAAGGTTATTTGAAAGCCTTGAAGGAGGCAGGCATCGAAGAGAACCCCGAATGGAAAATTGGCGGACAATACATGAAGCAAGATGGCTACAATGCAGCCAAGAAACTGCTTGAAGGAGAGTTGCCATCCGCTGTATTTTTTGCAAATGATGAAATGGCGATCGGCGGCTTGGAAGCCTTCAGGGAGCATGATATCTCAATACCTGAGCAGTTATCCGTAATTGGCTTTGACAATATACCTGCATCTCAGTATATGAATCCACCTCTAACCACATTTCGTCAGCCGAAGAGGGATGCAGGCCAGCTCGCAGGTCATGTTCTCTTCCAACTGCTGAACGGAGAGATCGTAGAGACGTTATATACACTGGACATCCAATGCGTGGAACGTGATTCTGTTCGGCTCCTCAACCTGAGTTGAGGAGTTTTTTGCATTCTATAGAATTTTAAATACTTAAAAAGAAAGGAGAGTAGCCATTCATGCATAATATAAAGACGAGGAGTTTTTTTGCGTTGGAAATAAATGGAGGTTGATACGATGGGCGTACCCACTTTTTTGGAGACAGGCCATATGCAAGAAGGTTTTCCCATTCGGGTAATTCATACAGGAAATCAGTTCAATTATGCTGCACACTGGCATGATGAGGTTGAACTGGTTCTCGTCAATGGAAAGAGCGCCAGAATTGGCGTGAACGACCACGTGTGTGAGTTGGAAAAAGGGGATGTGCTGCTGATCAAACCAGGTGATGTGCACTGCTTTTTGCCGGGGACCGAACATTTGATCATTATCTTGTTCCGACTCGAATTGTTAACCGGCAGTTTCACCACCGAAGCCGAAATTCAGGATCTCGGACAACTTTTCAACAAAACAACAGTTATTCCCTCGGATACAGGAAGTCAGAGCAATCTGACTCAATATATAGATGACATCATTACCGAGAAGAAAAATCAGAAGCCAGGATACCGATGGTTAATGGTATCCAGGTTGTATGATCTCATCATACTTTTATTACGTACAAGATTACCGGTTACCACCGATGAATCTTCATCTTCAGGATGGGCATGTACTTCCTCCAAAAAATTTGAATTCCTTGAATCGGTCTGTGAATACCTGGAGGAGCACTATGCTGAGCCCATTAAGCTGGAACAGGTAGCGGAACATATTAAATTCAGCAAGTTCCATGTCTGCAAACTGTTCAAAGAGATCAAGGGAGTAACACTGATGGAATACTTGAATCATTTTCGAATTATCAAATCCGAGTGGGCCTTATTGTTCCGTCAGGATACGATTCTGGAAATTGCGATCGGACATGGATTTAACAATGTTAACTCCTATAACCGTCTTTTCAAAAAATATAATGACTGTACACCCTCCGAGTTTCGTAAGAAACATCGTACGAATATGACAAAATATGGAGGATAATGCACAATATTTGTGGAGAAAGCCCTCTCCAAAATCAATATACTCTAATAAATTGTAAGCGTTTCCTTTTTGAAGGAGGGGGCCTATGAAGAAGTGGTTTAAGCCAACTATTGTATTTGTATGTGCAGCGATGTTGTTAGCTGGTTGTCAGTTCAGTCCATCGAATCAAACCAAACAACAGGAGATTACCGTGTGGAGTTTTACAGATGAAGCAGGGTACGCCATCGAGAAATTCGAACAGAAATATCCTGACATCAAAGTGAACTTTGTCAACATCCCCGGTAATTTCTATATCACCAAGCTGAAATCTGCGCTACAGACAACCTCGAAGGCTCCAGATGTATTTATGATTGAAAATGCGAATATTCGAGAGCTGATTGACGTTCCATATCTGGAGAATTTATCAGCTTCGCCGTATAACGCCAATGAACTTATCCAAGAACAATATGCTTTTGTTCAGGCCAATGAACAGGACAGTGAAGGAAATGTCAGAGCGATAGGTTATCAGGGAACACCAGGGGGCATCTACTATCGTCGGGATTTGGCGAAAAAATATCTGGGCACCGATGATCCTGAGCAGGTGGGTTCACAGATCGATACATGGGAGAAGATCTTCGAGATTGGAGAGAAGGTACAGCAACTTAGCGGGAATAAAGTACATGCATTGGCGAATTGGAACGCTATATCGAATTCATATGATGGTATACCTTGGGTGAAGGACGGCAAACTTGTCATCGATCCAACTTACTTGGAAGTGCTCGATCTTGTACGTGAAGCACGTGAGCGGAATGTACTTGCCGAGTATGAAGATGGAAGTGCAGGTTACGCTGCATCCATGCAAAAAGGAGAGGTCATGTTCTATCCCGGGGCAACCTGGGCACTGCAATATACGTTCAAGGCCAACGCCCCGGATACCGAAGGCATGTGGGGCTTGGCTCAGGGACCGTCAGCGTTTAGTGCAGGCGGAACTTATATAGCGATGTATAGTAAAAGTGACAAAAAGGATCTCGCCTGGAAGTTTATTGAGTTTTATAACTTTGACCACGACTTCCTGTCCGAGTTAGCGAAAGAACAGGATTATTTCACCAGCAACATGGTTGTGAATGATGAACTTGCCCCGTCTCTCTCATCGTCTTATTTGGGAGGACAGAAGCATTTCGAGTTTTTCTCGGAGGCTGCAAAACGGGTACCTGTATACGAACGCACCAAATATGATGCCACGATTAACAATGATATCTACAAGATTGTACTCCAGTTATATCTCAATAAGGACATTCAGACCAAGGAAGAAGTCGTAAAGCGAATCAAACGTGATGTTACCTTGAGATTTCCGGAGCTGGAAGTGGATTAGCTTATAAGCGAGCGAATGATTATACACATCCGATGATAACTGGGGGGATAGAACATGTTTGCCAAAACGATTCGCAAGGACCATTACGGCTACTACTTCATTGCTCCGTTTTTTATTATTTTCACCACTTTTGGGCTGTATCCCATTTTATATTCGCTTTACATCAGTTTTACCAACTTTGATGGGATCACGACACCTGACTTTGTAGGGATCGGTAACTACGTCGCCGTATTACAAGACCCGTTGTTCTACAAAACCTTGTTTAATACGTTATTCATCTGGGGCGTATCTGTAGTTCCGCAGCTCACAATCTCACTTGTGTTGGCTTTTATCTTGAATGATAAGCTGCTCAAAGGACGGGACTTTTTCAGAGCCGTATACTTTTTTCCCAACATCGTTACGGCGGCATCACTTGGACTACTTGTCAGCTTGATTTTTGACTGGCAGTCTGGTGGACTAAATCATTTTTTGGTGCAGACCGGCATAATACAAGATCCAATTAACTGGAAAAATGATCCCTGGTTTATGCGTCTGATTGTATCATCCATTTTGTTTTTTCAATACTTTGGCTATTCCATGGTCATCTACTTAGCTGGTCTTCAGGGCATTGATCCTTCTCTGCTGGAGGCTGCCCAGATGGATGGCGCGAAAAAGAAACATATTTTCATCCATATTATCGTGCCAATGCTCCGTCCAATTATTTTGTTTCAGATGATTACATCTATTATTGGGGGCATCCAGATTTTCGATCAGCCATTTACACTAACCAACGGCAATGGCGGTCCTGACCGGGCAGCCATGACCAGTATTATGTATCTCTATAATGTAGCATTTCAGAGCACGCGTTTTGGTTACGGCGCTGCCATCGCATTTTGCCTGTTCATCATTATCATATTGTTGTCTGTTGCATCCTTCATCATGACCAAGCGCAAGAGCCGTTCATAGGGAGGGGAGTTCTTCATGCAAACTGCGAAATCAATGGAACAACCAAATGCAGCAATTCAACATTATGCCAACACAAGGCGACTAACGGCGGGTAAGATCATCATATATCTGTTGCTGATTGGTCTAGCCGTACTCTGTATTATTCCATTCTATCTGATGCTCATCTATTCCACACACAATAATGCAACGATTGCTTCGACGTTTACATTTCTCCCTGGATCATTCTTGATTGATAATTATATGAACATGGTATCCAAAATCAACATATGGCGTGGGTTTGCCAACAGCATATTTATTGCTGGAACATCGACCGTATTATCTCTGTATATTGGGGCTTTAACTGCCTATGGATTTGCCAAATTTAAATTCAAAGGACGAAACGGGTTGTTCCTGTTTCTGTTAGCAACCATGATGGTGCCGGGTCAACTGGCTTTGATTGGCGTATATCGACTATTCAGCATGATGGGACTTCTGGATAGCTACGCCGCAATTATTTTGCCTGCTGCGGCTAACGCATTTAATGTATTTTTTATCAAGCAGTTCATGGAGAGCAGCATCCCGGATGAGATTATAGAATCTGCGCGTGTGGACAGTGCTGGTGAGTTCCGGACGTTTAATCAGATTGTACTGCCTATTCTGGGGCCGGCAATCGCCGCCCTTGGCATATTCACGTTTATTGGATCATGGAATAATTTCCTGACACCGCTGGTGCTATTTTTCTCCCTGGATAAATATCCGCTTCCGGTATTGGTTGCGCTAGTGCAGGGGTACTATGGGATGGATTATGGACTCTTGTATTTGGGTGTAGCGATCTCAATCCTGCCTATTATTATTGTATTCTCTGTATTTTCCAAACAGATTATTGGGAGTGTTGCTTTGGGTGCTGTGAAAGGATAGTGATAAATAGAAAATAGGGAATTTCAAAGATCAAGATCAACGAATTCATAGGAATGCAATAGCGTTCTATATCATCAGAGTCGCTCATGAGGGCGGCTTTTTTGGCATTCTATATTTTGCGTATATATCCCATCTGATAAGTAAAGGATACCTTTAACTGAGAATATCTGGACGGAGCGTTTACGGAAAGGGGAGGCGTCATGGACACATCAGCGATAACACAACAGGACCTGCCATTAACCGGACAACTTGTTATTGATCAAGAAATGTTACGCTCCGTTTTTGCGGCTTGCTCGGACGTTATATTTCATACATTCCAAACCGCGTGTCTTACATCAGCGTTATGCGTATATTGTGTTGGTGTATGCGATACGGAGCGGTTGGAACGACAGGTACTAACGCCCCTTCAGGAAACGGGGATCAAAGCTGCGCAAGTTCCCCTGGCTTCTGTTAAGCAAGTTGAAACGACTACTCAGGCAGTACAGGCCATATTTGAAGGAGAAGCTCTGTTACTGCTGGACGGTTCAATAGGAGGAACTACATACCCTCTATACCAAGCTGCAAATCGTTCAACGGAAGAACCGTTAGCTGAATCGACCGTGCGTGGTGCACGGGATGGGTTCACAGAATCGTTGACCATGAATATGTCTTTACTGCGCAAACGTCTCAAGACACCTGTATTGAAGATTCATACACGTAATATGGGAGATCGTACAAACACCAGTATTTCACTTGTATACATGGAGGGGATTATTGACCCCAAACTTGTTAAGGAAGTGGAGACACGACTTGGCGATTTAAAACTCCGAGACGTACTGGAGAGTCAGTACATTGAAGAAGGCATTGTTGATCAGCGATATTCACCATTTCCACAGATGATTGCGACGGAGCGCCCGGATGTCGTTGTTTCCAACTTGCTGGAAGGTCGTTTTGCTATTCTCGTTGACGGAACGCCGTTTACCCTTATCGCGCCAGTGACCATTTTTTCCATGTTACAATCCCCCGAAGATTATTATCAAAATGTGTTCATGAGTGTTTTTGTACGCTGGCTGCGATACATTTTTTTTGTTTTATCCATGCTGCTTCCATCGGCTTATGTAGCGATTACGACGTTTCATCAGGAGATGATTCCTACCGTATTACTTCTCAGTATTGCTCGGGCGAGAGAAGAGATCCCTTTTCCTGCACTGGTGGAAGCACTCATTATGGAAATTGCCTTTGAAGCATTGCGTGAGGCTGGCGTCCGATTGCCCAAGCAGGTCGGATCAGCGGTCAGTATCGTGGGAGCCTTAATTATTGGGCAAGCGGCGACGAGTGCCGGAATTGTCTCAGCCCCCATGATTATCATTGTCGCGATTACCGGTATCGCTTCTTTCATGATCCCTCGCTATGCTGCCAGCATCGCGACCCGTCTACTACGTTTTCCCATGATGTTTCTGGCAGGAACGCTGGGACTCACGGGTGTCATGTTGGGAGTCATCTTGGTTGTCATTCATCTAAGCAGTCTTCGTTCATTTGGAACCCCTTATCTCTCACCGGTAGCACCTACGATGGCTAAGGAACTTAAGGATGTATGGTGGCGTCCATCCCCAAGGAACAAACCACACTAGAACAATCTACATTTCGAGCAAACAAGGGAGCGGGATTACATATGTTGACTGACAAAGGGAAAATATCGGTGACTCAATTGGCATTTATGGTCTTTCCCGCCATTCTCGCAACGGCTATCCTGTCCGTGCCTGGAATTACAATGCACTATGCAGGACATGACATGTGGATGACTCCAATTATAGGTTCTATTGTTGGATTGGCTGCTATTGGTATTTCCGTTGGACTTGATCGTCTGTACCCTGGAAAAACACTCATTCAATCCAGTGTATTGATTATTGGTCGGATTCCGGGCAAGTTATTCGGTCTGATATATATCGCTTTCTTGCCCCACCTGACGGGCTTGATTATTCGGGAATACGGTGAATTCATTGTCAATAATGCACTTCCGCGTACACCTTTGTTTGTTGTGATGGGTACCATGGTTGTTGTATGTGCGATTAATGTCAGACTCGGGATCGAAGTTGTCGGACGAACCTCTCAAGTATTTGTTACCCTGCTGATCGTACTGCTGGCTTTGATCTTTATATTATTGATTGGTGAACTGAATCCTGCCGAGCTGTTTCCTTTTATGGAGAAAGGTCCAATTCCCATTATTACGGGGGCTGCTGCACCTGCTGCATGGTTTAGTGAATATATCGTGTTGGCTTTTCTGCTACCTTATGTGAATGAAAAAAAACGAATAACCCGGGTCATGCTGGGTTCCCTTGTGTTTACAACAACTGCAATGACAGTTACCAATCTGTTTTGCCTGTTTTTAATTGGTGATTTGACGGATACATTTGTATTTCCGGTCATGATCGCAGCAAGATACATAACCATTGCGGACTTTCTGCAGCATATCGAATCCCTTATTATAGCCATCTGGATTTTCGGTATTTTCGTTAAAATTTCCGTTTTTCTATATATCTTTGCTACATCAACCGCGGAATGGTTTGGTTTGCGAGACTACAAACCTGTCGTTGGTCCACTTTCGTTCCTGTGTATGGTATTTGCTTACTGGGTTGTGTCCGGTGGATCCGGTATTTCCAGTTTGGTTAGCGCTTCAGCCAACTTGTATACGATCAGCATTTTATTTATCCTTCCGGCTATGATCTACGGTGTCGCATGGCTGAAGAAAGGGTGGGCACATTTTCGGAAGAATCGAGCGAACACCTGATTGATGGGGGAGGAGCACTTGCGAATATATAGAGTACTACTAATGCCAATATTGTGTTCTGTGCTTTTAAGTGGATGCTGGGATCGTATCGAGATTAACGATTTGGCTATCGTGCTGGCTACAGGGATAGATTATGAAGATGGCAAAGTACAATTGACTTCACAGATTTTCATTCCGCGAAAGGCGAGTGCAGGAGATAGCAGTGGGAGTGGAGGTAGTCCAAGCGGGGTTACAATGATTCGAACAGCGGAAGGACGTACAATTGCGGAGGCATTGAATCGGTTACAACGTAAAGTTCCCCGGAATATGTTCTGGGGCCACTGCGAAGTCATAATCATTAGTGAGCAAGCCGGCAAACGCGGTATTCGCGAGTATATCGATTTCTTCCTGCGTTACCCTCAGTTCAGGGAGCATGCATATGTCTTTTCCAGCGAAAAGGCTGCGAAAGATATCCTTGCGTTACTTGATCCACTGGAGCGAAGTTCTGCCGAATCATTGCGTGAGATGGCCAATCTGAAGTTAGGTACACGTGTTACTGCGCTTGAGCTGGCTAAATCTATTGAAGGTCCGAGCAGTTCCGCCATTTTGTCTCGCATGTTAATCTTACCCCCGGAGCCCGATCAGGATAAACTGACAACTACGCCATATGTGAAAGGTCTGAGTATGTATAAGAAGGATCGTTATGTCAAGACGGTCAAAGAACCACTAAGCGTAGGTGTATTACTACTTGCAAAAGAACTGAACAACATTATCATGCCTGTTGAGTTTGAGCCGTTAGAGGGTTCTTTTTCGATAAGACTCATTGAAAATAAAACCTCCTTGAAGCCGCGAATTGTAAACCAACAGTGGAGTATGAAGGTCGACATCCAAACCAGGGGAGAAGTGGTGTTAAATACGACGGATGCCAATCTGACTGATCCCGCTGTATTAACTAAACTGGAAAAGGAATGGTCGGCTAAGCTCACATCTTTGGCTCATGATGCTTTAGTCATGTCCCAGAAAGAGCTGCGCTCCGATTTCTTCAAATTCGCAGTTGAATTCCGCAGATATTATCCGAATCAATGGAAAGCGCAGGAGAAGAACTGGGAAACCATCTATCCTGATATGGACGTGGAAGTCAAAGTAGATGCACATGTAGTACGTACCGGAAAATCAACAGGACCACAGGGGATACCTAATGAGGACGAAAGTTGAACGTAATTTGCTCCTGTTAAAAGCCTGAGAAGAGAGGTGATTGCATGAAACTAGGCTCAATCCTTGGAATTTTGATGCTGGCGACTGCAATAGTGTATGGAGAGTGGAAGAGCAGCAAAGAAAAGCGAGCCAGAATATTGAGCGCAGGAATTACTACTGTGGCGGCAGTAATTGGGATCATGCTTCTCTTTGAGCCCCGTTTGCCTGGTCCTACCCAGTTTGTGAAGCTTGTATTTGGAAGTGTGGATAAATTTATAAAGTAGGATGATGGGAAAAGAAGGACCAAGCTCTGAGTACCAGAGGCGAGGTCCTTCTTTTATTTAAGTGAGCTGTATCCAGTCAGAATGTTTACTCTTTGATTACAGAAGCATTCACGGCATCTTCCATCTTGGTATTGTAGGAACGGAACAGACCCAGACGCCAGAACGCGGCTCCTTTGAGGTCATAACGTTTGGCGAGACCCAGCTTATCATCAACAGAGGACGGAGTTTCACTGCTTAGACTGATACCGAGCAGAAGTTTATTCTTCGGGACACCGGCCTGTATGGCTAATTGAATTGCCTGATCTACAAGACTATTTGGCTCAGGTACCTGAGATTTGGTGCCAACCGGATTATACTGATAGGCCATAATAATAAGATCATCTGCAATAGAGGCAAGTGTCTTGTAATCATAACCTTTATAAGCACTATTTAGCGGCGGTACCGCCAGAGATAAAGCTGTCTCCTGAGGCAAGGAACTCTTTAGTTGTTTCACGTAAGCATTGAGCAGCTTCTGTTGTTCTACCACATCCAGTTTAAAGCCCAGTCCTTCAAAATCCAGAACAACTCCGCCAAAACCATGCTCTGCGACAGCAGCAGTTATGCCTTCAATCGATTTCTGCCGCAGGCTGCTGTCGCTCAGAACTTTGGTCAGTTCGCCATTTCCATCCAATGCATACACCATGAGCTGCGGTTGGATCTGCTGATCTGCTGCGTCAGCAACGATGGACTGCGGTGTAATATCACCCGCAGCAGCAGGGAGACGGTATTCATCCCCTTGGAGCGTAAACTGACCTTCACGATCAATGCGGCTCCAGCCAAAGGCTACGGAATTCATGGAAGTAATAAGATCCTTTTCTTGAAAGGATTGCAATGCATAAAAGGCTCTCAGGTGCATCTCGCGTTGTGGGGAGATGAGGGAGACCGTCTTGGTTGCCTGATTCCAGCTTACTTGTACACCGAATTGGTTACTGAATGAATTTAGTGGAATAAGTACGCGTCCCTCCCGCTGGACAGGTGCTGCTGCGAGCGTAACTTTTTTTCCATTTACGGTCGCTGTGGTGCTGCCAACTTGTAATAGTACCTCGGTAGTTTGTCCTTTCACAGTGTTCGTTGCTTTTACAGTCTGTGATTTGCTGTTCCAGGTAATATCGATACCTAGGGCTTCCCCGACCGTCCGAAACGGAACGTAAGTGACACCTCTATCAATACGTGGAGCTGCATCAAATTTCAGGGGCACATCATCCAATTGAACTGAGATGGCCGGGGCAGCATAGGCTCCACCGATATTGGGGGTACTTCCAAGGATAGAGAGAGCAATTACAGTAACCGCAGCGATTTTTCCTGCTCTTTTAATAAGCATCGTTTGTGTCCTCCAACTCCGTACATAATAGTAGAATTATATTTTGAACAGAATCTAGTAATCTAACATATGTAGCATAACAAAATTTTCATATCGTTCCAATATAAGAGTCTGGGATATAGTCATACTGGCTGCAGGAATCGTAATATACTTTACTATATATTGCGGAAGGAGTGTGCTTTTTGCCAAACTCTACAGGCTTTATTTACAATCCAACTTCGGGTGAGACCCAATCCACTCAGCTCATCGTGACTTGCATTAATGATTCCCTTAATGTGCCTGTCAGTATTGAGCTGGAAATTTTCAGATGGGACACCACCCAAGCTGCACGCATACCAATTGGTCATGATCTTTTTGAATTACTTCCCCAAGCGACGAGAAGTTTAATCTATCCACTGATCAATGCGGCGTTTTACGAGGTGCAAAGTGATTATTTTAGTGCTACAAGTACGGTCATCCATGTATACGGTGTTAATTCTACAGGTCAGATCATCCAGCGTGTGCTTCAATCGGAGATGACATTAATTGACCGATTCACAAATATCCCTTAAAGGAATCGAGGTGAGCAGATGGTAGTTGTGAATATTACCGGGGCTTTGGCAGGCAGTCAATTTGAACCCTCAATTGCAGTTAATACGCTGAACCCGAATATCATGTGCGTGGTAGCTGTGGATACCAGTACTGGGCCAACATTGACTGGTTTCTATCGTTCCATTAATGGAGGCAGTACCTGGACCACCACTGTGCTTCCTCAACCGGCAGGGTATGCAGGAGCAGAGGCGCCTACGATAGACTATACGTTTCCGAATACCTTTATCGTTACCGTACATTTGTTTAACGGGATCAATGATGGGACGATTGCGAGTTATACTTCTTTTGATGATGGACTCACGTGGCAGCCACCGGTTATCGTCCAAGCGGGGTTCGGTACTATTGTTCATAACGATGAGCCTTTCATAGCTGTTGATCGTTCTCCAGGTAGCCCTTATCGAGGCCATGCATATGTCGGATATACTCCGCTTGCTACCGCATCTTCCGCTATATTTACGCAAAGATCGCTCACTCAGGGGATAACCTGGGAGCCACCTGACCGACAGTCGAATCCGCGAGGAATTCATGACCGGGCTGCGTTGGCTGTTGGATTCTCGGGTCAAGTCTATGCAGGATATATCATTACGGGTCCTGCCAGTCCGTCCGCTTTATTGCGTATTTCGTACGATGGGGGCATTACCTATCAACCTCCTCTGGAAAGACAGGCAACGTTTATTTCATCCGTTGTACCTGCACCTTCGCCTTTACCCGTACCTAATTATGCTTTTCGAGTACAGACCAACTTAAGTTTGGGAGCGGATATATCAAATGGACCTAACAGTGGGACGTTATACGGGGTTTGGAATGATGCACGTGCCGGATATACCGATGTTTTACTCTGCGAATCTCCGGATGGCCTTTTATGGTCAGACCCCATCAGTATCACAGGCGCGCCACCGGGTACACAGAATTTTTTCCCGTCGATAACCGTATCACCTTTTGCAGGGACGATCAGAGTTATTTATTACTCCAATCGAATTGACGGATTCCTGCTGGACGTTTTTGTTGCAGAATCGTTTAATGGAGGTGCGAGCTTCACTAATCGTCGCATCACAACTACATCTTTTAATCCGAATGGCAACTCTCCGATGCCCACAGTACTCATTGGAGACTATATTACTGCGGCTACAGTTAGTCCAGATAATTTGGCAGCTGTCTGGATGGCGACAACGCCGCCTACAGGTAAACTGGATGTTTATTTTGGGAACTAATTCGACTTAAATAAAACACCCCCATACTTTAATCCTATGAACAAACAACAGGATAAATGGTATGGGGGTGAAGGCAATATGCTTAATCCGAAACGATAAATCCGTCGAAACTCTCAGGGCCGACACGAACTGTTCCTAACAAGTTAGTACTGATAAATGCAGTGTACGTGATCTGTGGAGTTATCGGGGGATTATAGTCGTTGGCAGAAAAAACGATAACTTCGGGGACGAGGAGACCGCTCAGACCGTATGTGAAGTTTGCAGAGTATACAATCGGATCGGTAGCCACTGTCCCTCTAACAATAGTAATTCTTACTTGAAAAAGGGCGAGCGGTAATTGCACAGTAATGGTTCCTTTTAACGAAACCCTTGGATTGGATCCAGCTCCAGCCGTTAGCAGACCAATCTGGGCGAATAATTGAGGCGTGTTAATCACTGGAATCGGTATGGAAATGGAATTAAACAACGCAGCATTTTGTGATGATCTTGCATCCAGAAATTTCGTCATCGAATATACCTCCTATCTGTTCCAGATAGAATAATATATTCATCATTCAGATATTCGCATGGACTGTGGGTGCAGTGCTAGAAATATTAAAGACAAACTGACTGCCCAAATCACTGGAATCTTTAAGCCATACAACGCCACCCATTAATTCAGCGAGTTGTTTACAGATGGACAGGCCCAGCCCTGCTCCGCCATACTTTCCTGAATTACCATGAATCTGGGAGTAGGATTTAAATAACAGATCCTGGCGATCCTGCGGGATGCCGATGCCCGTATCCTTTATTTCGTAGGACGCATGGAGGGTACCTTCGGTATCAGCAGTTACCTGAGTAGAGATACATACTTCACCTTTCTCCGTAAATTTAAGTGCATTCCCAACAAGATTGATTAGAATCTGACGAACTTTGTGCTGATCGCCCATAAGCATCAGATGATCATTAATATTATATTCTGCGTACAACCTAATTCCTTTTTTCTGTGCTTCAGAAGAGAATAATTGTAATACATGTTCAACTGTTTCAGTGACACTATAGGGCTTGATCTCCAGAGAGATCGCACCAGCTTCTGCTTTGGAGTAGTCCAGAATCTGATCCATCATCGACAGAAGGCTGGCGCCACTTGACTCAATGACATTAACATATAACGATTGATCCTCACTCAGCCTGGTCGATTGCAACAGATTGGCCATTGCAAGAACACCATTCATTGGCGTCCGGATTTCGTGGCTGAGAACGGCCAGCAAATTTTTCTTTTCTTCAAGCACTTTTGCAGCGGTCTCTTCCGCCTGTTTTAACTGTTGCAGAGTTGTTTCCATCTCAAGAAGACTCGTGAAAAATGAAGATAAGGAGAGTAGTAAATCCACGTCCTTTTGTTGATAGGAATAGAAATCCTGATCAAATGAGCAAAGGGAGCCGTAAATTTCTCCGTTCTCATTATGTATGGGCACACCGACAAATGAGCAGCCACCTACGAATTCGGTTGCGTCCATATGTCTGGTTAATGGATGAGTCAGATTATTATTGATCACCAACGGACCTTGGGAATGTTCAGTCACAAGTGCACAGTATGACTCGGCGTTATCAACGACCAGCCCTTCACCCAGGATTAGTTTGTCGCGATTATATACGTTCAGAACTTTGGTGGATAGATGATCCAACTGGGCAATACAAAACGTATTTGCAGGAATTAACCTGCTTGCCGTGTCCATGACATTAGCAGCCGAATCATATAATTTATGTGAGACTATGGATAGTACATCAATGAATTCTGTTTTCAACATATTGATTTGACTCCTCCTGATTGTAGAAATTCGTTGTGCACTGTATTCAGTATATATGAATTCGAAGAATCGATCATGTATGGTTTTGACAGTGGAAGACGGAAATGAGAAAATATAATGCTGTGCAACATGTATATATTAATAAAGTTTTGGAGGCAAATCAATGAATCAGCGTTTTCGAATTACCCGATCCATGCAAGAAAGCAATGCGGAACAATCCATCTCACTGGAAGAGTGCAAACTCTACTTCGAAACCCAACCCGATTTTACCTATTCACCGGTTCTTAACATAGTCGGAGCAGAGAGCACCATGACCATCGAGGGGGACTTTTTTATGTGGGACCTTGAGGGTGCACAGATTGCTTTTCGTTTGTTTATGGGGGATCTGTATGTAGCTATTTCTAACGAAGCTATTGTACCCAAAATGATTGAGATTGCAACGGAACTACGTGCAGATATCGTTGAAGGATAAGAAGTAGAGAACTAGAGTTTGATAAAAATATAATCATGTTAGTTGTAGTATGCTTTAGACATTCCTGTAAAAATGAGACTAAAGATTCATTTATATTCCATATGTTAGATTGTAATATATGGAATATAAAACATTTTACAGGAGAGTGATTGAAGTGAAAAAGACCAAATTAATACTTGTTGTATTCATGAGTATGATCCTTGCCTTATCAATAACTGGAATAGGATCGAGTTCAAAGGCTTCTGCAGCTACGGCGCGTACACCCATTGTATTGGTACATGGATTGACCGGTTCAGATAGCAATTTTACAGCAATTGAGAGTTATTTGCGTAGCCAAGGGTGGACAAGAGACGAATTATTCGCGATTGACCTTCCTAGCAAACAAGGAAACCAGCTGTTGAACTCCGCAGCAATTAGTCGATTCGTAGATGATGTTCTAAACCAAACGGGTCAAACGAAAGTGAATATTATAGCTCATAGCATGGGTGGAGCTAATAGTCTCTATTACATACTTAACCGTGGAGGCGCTTCCAAAGTGGACAAGTTGATTACCCTTGGCGGGGCTAATCGATTGACCACAACGACAGCTCCGAGTGGAATAAAGGTGACTTCGATCTATTCCACCAGTGACACGATTGTGTCCCCGGTACTTTCCCGGTTGAACGGGGCGAACAACGTTTCGGTTTCCCTCGTATCCCATATCGGTCTGCTGTTTAACTCACGGGTGAATGCTCTGATCAAAACTGCGTTGAACGAGTAGCTCTGAACATACAAAATGTGCATTCTTTCATACTATATTAATGATTGACTTGAACACGACTGACCATTTATGGGCAGTCGTGTTTTCGTATTACCCGGAACTTTAATGAAGTCTTGTTCCCAGCGTTCCACTCGAACTCCATGATCATCCGATATATGTAAATAAAAACAATATAATACCAGAGGAAGTATAGGAAGAATTACTGTAAACTGTCAAAGGCAACAGCCTATCATCTGACATCATGAGGAGACAGCAAGAATATGATGAAACGCACACTTGTTTTAATGTTAACTATTATTTTGGGTTTATCATGTACACCTGTTACAGGGTACGCTGAAGAAGATTCGTTTGATTTTAACGCCACATTCCAAGGGGCTATCATTCTCTCGCTTGGCAGCCCAAACGCAGTCGTTGATAATACGGACACGTTGATTGACCAAACCAATTTTAATATCGTTCCTCTGGTTAAAAATAACCGGACACTGCTGCCTCTGCGTTTCATAAGCGAGAGTCTGGGAGCACAAGTGGCATGGGACTCGAAAACGTCCACAGCTACCATTAAAGCCACAGGTAAATCCATCAAAGTGACATTAGGCAGCAGCAAGATGTTCATTAACGGCAAATCTTTTGCATTGGACGCTCCGGCACAATACAAAGAAGGCAGAGTGTTCATCCCGTTAAGGGCCGTAAGCGAAGCGTTTGGTAAAAAGGTGTTTTTTGACCGCGGCATTATCGTCGTAAGTAATTCCACTATTCTTAATGCAAAACGGGATAGGGAAATCGTTGATTACTTAAAGTTTGTACTTGCTCCTTATTCGAAAGATCCATACACAGGTAAAACATTGTCCACAGAACAAGTTGCCCGTCTGGAACAGAGTGTAGTCATGCTGGAGTCGTATGACAAGGATGATAATTATCTCGGATTCGGTAGTGCCATATCGATCGGATACGGATTATTTTTAACCAATTATCACGTCATTGCTGATTCCAGCAGTTATATGATCCAGACGAGTCAGGACCAATATTATGAAGTACAAGGAGTCGTTGCAGCGGATGAGAATCTCGATTTGGCCATAGTGAAAACATCCATGCGTACAAATATTCCTCCACTTCATGTAGGACTAACGACTAAAATTACTACAGGGCAGCCTGTAGTAGCGATAGGTAATCCTGAAGGACTTCAAAACACGATTTCGACAGGGATCATTAGTGGTATCCGAAACTACGGAGGTGAGAGGCTAATACAGACTACGACTCCCATCACCAATGGCAGTTCCGGGGGCCCATTGCTTAATATGAAAGGTGAAGTCATTGGGGTAAATACAATGGGTATAGAAAAAGGGGATTTGAACTTTGCTATTCCAATTGATTATGCATCCCGTTGGATCAAGAAATACACGGCATTATCCTTTTCGTCTATTCCTGTGCTTAACCAAGATCAATTCAGGGAAACAGCAGTGACGGAACAAGATCCAACTGTAGAACAGCCATCAACTGTTAGCCAGAATGTTCATCTTATGGGGCGAACGGTTCGTGAAGCTACTTTAGATCCTGCTCAATCCGTTATCTTTGCAATTGATGAAAATCAATCGACTATTTTTGCTTATCGTTACGCCGACAACAAGGTTCTGGGAGAGTCCACTGCGTTCAGTACTCCTCCAAGAAAGCTTCTGTATGCAAATGGTGAGATCTATGTCATCTTCAGCAATGCTGATTACAGTTCATACCGCTTTGAAGAGCAGCAGGGAGGACAGATCGTTGTACTTGAAGCTGACACTCTTAAAATCAAAGATCAGTGGGATACCCGTATCGATCCATATGAAATTGAGGTAGATCATTCCGGTCATGTCTACGTTAATTCGGGCTCCGGGCAATGGACCTCTATCATTAGTTATGACCGGGCGACAAAGAAGGAGATCTCCAGTGCAACCATACGAGAAGGAAGTCACATGGTCCTGCATCCATCGGAAGATCGGATCTATGCTGTTGACTCAGACACTTCGCCAAGAGATATTGAGATGTTTCGGTTAATGGATGGCAAGTTTAGTAGCAACCAAGATTCTCCTTATCACGGTGAATACAAGTTCTCAACGGTTATTGGCATTACACCTGATGGTAAGTATGTATTAAACGGAGCCGGAACGGTTTTGTCCGCTACCAATAACTCTGCAAGTAACATGCAATATGCGACTGCAATCGATCCGTTTGACTATGTAGCTGTACATTCAGCGCATAAGGAAACCTTTTTCACAGGAAAAGATCGCATGATTAAACAGTATGATACGAAAACACTTAAAGTGACGGGGACACTAACGACCAAAGGAACAATCCTAAAGCTGTTCATGTCAGATAAACAACTGATTGCAATCACAAAAATAACCTTACCTGGCAATCCTCTGCCGCAATATGCGGTTGAAACGGTTAAAGATTTCTAGAAGAGTAGAAGAGGTCCCTGCTGAACAGCAAGGGCCTCTTCGATTTATGTTATTGTGATGAAAGTGGCTCGCTGAGGTAAGATTCAAAAATAGGTACATCCATTCTATAATTAGAAATCAGAATAAAAATGGAACAAGTTAAAGGAGTCTGTATACATGCAACCTCAACCGAATGATCGAATTAAGGTTCACCCAGGATTTTGGGCTGGATTACATCAATTAGGGATTGGTGCTGATGACATCGCTCGCACAGCACAACTATCTCTTGAGACAATAAATAAACCAGTAGTGACCCAATCTCAATACTTTGCAATCTGGCAGGCGTACTCTGATCTCATTGGGGACACCGCCGAGGGCATCATCAAACTTGCAACCGGATATGAGATATCGAAGTATCCTCCGCCTGTACTGGCAATGTATCATGCTCGTGATTATCGTGATGCGTTGAATCGCATGGTGCGTTACAAGCAAATGTGTCCTCCCGAGAGTTTGCAGATTACCGAAGCAAGGGAGGAATGTATCATTGAACTCGAATGGTTATATAAGGGGCAACCAGGTCCGCCATTACTGGTCGGTATTACGCTGGCATTTCTGATCGAACTTGGACGGAGGGGCACAGGACAGCCTTTGATTGCCAAACGGGTTGAGTTCTCCCAACCGATGGGTGACGTAGCCACCCTTGAGGCCTACTTCGGCTGCCGAGTCGATACGAATTCCAACTATAATCGGCTGACGCTAGAACGGAAAGATCTGAGACTTCCATTTCTATCGTATAACGAGGAGTTACTGGAGATTCTGACCCCGGCTCTGGATCGGTCGCTGGACGAACAAGAGAGCAATCGTTCCGTTACTGAAGTGGTCAAATGGATTATGAAACGCAGCCTCACAGGAAAGCGCCCTGACATCCAGACGGTCGCCAAAGAGCTTCGCATGAGTGATCGTACTTTGCAGCGGCGACTGACGGAGGAGAACACAAACTTCAAGCAATTATTAACCGAGGCCAGACGTGAGCAGGCCCGAGAGTACCTTGCAGATCCTTCACTTGATATCAAAGAAGTGGCATTCCTGGTTGGATATGAAGATCAGAATTCATTCTATCGTGCTTTCAAGACCTGGGAAGGGGATACACCTTCAAGTTGGCGTGTGAGGCAATAATTCTGGCGCAAAGTGCTAGTTACTAGGCCCTTCAGACTGCGTAATATTATATCTATCCGGTGCATGAAGCTGTTGGCAATGTTCAAGAAGCACCTGCCGGATAGTTGTAATCAAGAAGGAGAAATGCAGGATGGATATGGGACTAAAAGAGAAAACAGCATTAGTTACAGGATCAACAAAAGGAATCGGTAAAGCAATTGCCATGGAGCTCGCCCGAGAAGGTGTTCACGTTTTGATTAATGGACGCAATGATGAAGAGGTGGAACAAACCGTTCGCGAAATCAAGTCTACTTTTCCGGAGACCTCTCCGCAAAAGGCCACGGCTGATCTTGTGGATCTGGAGCAAAGACAAGCTTTATTTGAGAAGTTCCCTGAGGTTGATATTTTAGTGAATAGCATGGGCATATATGAGATCATGAGTTATGAAGACGTGAACGATGAAGTGTGGGAGAAATATTTCCGTACCAATGTATTGGCTGCCAATGGCTTATCCCAATTTTATTTACCTAAAATGGTGAAGAATAATGACGGACGTATTATATTTATCGCGAGTGAAGAAGCTCTTATGCCCTCAGGCCAGATGCCCCAATATTGCATGACCAAATCAATGTTGCTGTCATTATCCAAAAGTTTGTCCAAACTGACAGCAGGAACTGAAGTTACGATCAATACGATCCTGCCAGGTCCAACACTGTCCGAGAATGTGCGTGATATCATTGAGAGCATATACCCTGATGAGGCGCTGACTTTCGAGGAAAAAGAGAAAGATTTTATGAAGAGCAATCTGCCTCAGTCTGAATTGCAGCGATTCATCAAGCCAAGTGAAATAGGCAGACTCGCGGCATTTGTATGCAGTCCGTATGCTTCAGCTTTTAGAGGCTCTCCCATCCGTATGGACGGGGGAATGGTTCCCACCATATTTTAAATTTGTTGAGGATTCAGCATATGTATCCATAAGAAGTCGCCAGCATTGGCGACTTTTTTATTTGTAAATGATCTATGCGAGGGGCGTCAATCGAGTTTATAATACAGGTATGTTTTTCGAAAACGGTTTCTGTTCATTGGAAGCGATTACTTTTATCGATTATATGAATCTAAAAGGGGACACTATCATGATAGCTGCAATAAATCTGGAAGGCATATGGAAACTCCAACTCGATGAACATAAGGTGGAACGTGGTCTGAATTTCTCAGACGCTATTACATTGCCAAATACTACATCTCATGCGGCCAAGGGCAAGAAAAACGAGAATGTGTTAATTGGTGCGCTGACGGATGAGTACTTATTTGAGGGTTATGCCTGGTTTTCACGAGAGATTGAAATTCCCGAGCACTTGGCTGGCAAATGTTGCTTCTTGCATCTGGAACGAACACGAGTAACCACAGTTTGGATCGATGGGGTGGAATGCGGAACACAAAACAGTCTGAACACACCTCACCGTTACGAGATTGAGGCAGGGCTATCCGCTGGGACTCATACAATTACCATTCGAGTGGACAATACCAATTATCCAACCAAAGGTGGTCACCTTACATCCGAAGACACGCAGACGAATTGGAACGGCATCACCGGGAAATTGGAACTTCAATTTTCCGAGCGTGTTTTCCTGGATAATGTTCAGGTCTATCCCGATCTTGCGACTCGATCTTTCGAGATCAAGGCAGCACTTGTTGGTGACCTGCAAGAAGTACGAATCGTGGTTTCGGCTGTTGCAGTCAGTGCAGATCCGGTGTATACGACCGAGGAACAGATTTTCGCCCCGGATTCGCAGGAAATACAGCTGACGTACAAGATTGGCGAAGATGCGATGTTATGGAGTGATGATGAACCTAACCTGTACCAACTTCATATTCATCTGCAAGATCAGGACGGCGAAGTGCTGGATTCCACCGAAGTATGGACGGGATTACGGGAATTCCGGGCTGGTGGAGACAAATTCACCATTAATGGTCGCAAAACGTTTCTTCGAGGCAAACATGACGGGCTGATCTTTCCGCTCACGGGATACGCGCCAACAGATGTGGATGAATGGGTTCGCATTCTCGCTATCTCCAAGTCCTACGGTATCAATCACTACCGTTTCCATACCTGTTGTCCTCCGGAGGCTGCTTTTATTGCAGCGGATCTGCTCGGCATCTACATGGAGCCTGAGCTTCCGTTCTGGGGAACCATTACGGATGAATCTTCGGATGGGCATAATCAAGCCGAGCAGGATTACTTGATTAGCGAAGGATTTGCCATGCTGCGTGCTTTTGGTAATCATCCTTCGTTTGTCATGATGTCCATGGGGAATGAACTATGGGGAAGCAAGGACAGATTGAATTCAATCCTGAAGGCATACAAAGCATATGATCATCGTCATCTATACACCGAAGGTTCGAATAACTTTCAGTTTGTGCCGGACATTTTGGAGGAAAGTGAATTCTTCTGCGGGGTTCGTTTCTCTAAAGAGCGCCTGTTCAGAGGTTCGTATGCGATGTGTGATGCTCCGCTTGGTCACGTGCAGACCGACTTGCCAAACACGTTGAAAGATTACGATTCAAACATTGTACCTGAGCAAGGCAGCGATGCTGACCCTTCCGGTCAGACTGGGGACAAAGAGATTCAGATTCAGTATGGGACAGGTTCCAAAACAGTGCAGGCCGAAGCTGGAAGTGACCAACTTGTCTCACACGTACCAATCATCTCGCATGAAATTGGACAGTACGCCACGTTTCCTAATTTCGAGGAGATCAACAAGTATACGGGTTCTCTCAAAGCCAAGAATTTCGAAGTGTTTCGAGAGCGTCTGAATGCCAAAGGGCTGGGACATCTGGCGGAAGCATACTTCAGAGCTTCTGGTAAACTCGCGGTCGCATGTTACAAGGAAGAACTGGAAGCTGCTTTTCGTTCGCAGCAACTAGCCGGGTTCCAGCTGCTGGATCTTCAGGATTTCAGTGGTCAGGGAACAGCGCTTGTGGGTGTACTGGACGCATTCATGGATTCCAAAGGCATGATTACACCTGAGGAGTGGAGAACGTTTTGTTCCGACGCTGTGTTGTTGGCGAGATTCCCCAAATATAATTATCAAGCGGGTGAATTGTTCGAAGCACGCATTGAACTAAGTTACTTCCGGAGACAAGCATTGGATGGACTTCAATTGAAGTGGGAAATTCAAAGCGAGCGGATCGAAGGAAGCGTCCTATTGGAAGGGAAAGCAGACCTGCCAGCGACCCATGGAGAAAATTATGTGAATATCGCGGATCTCAGCATTCGCATTCCTGAAGTCTCCAATATGACCAAAGTGGAGCTTAGACTGTCCATTCCAGGCACGGATATCCGTAAGTCTTACGACCTGTGGATCTACCCGAGTCAACTGGACGTGGAATTGACCGGATTAAATCTCTTTACCGAACTCTCCGAAGCGGCGCTGGTGTTGCTAGAGCAGGGAGAGGATATTATGCTTTTCCCAAATCCCGACCAGATTCAACATGCGATTCAAGGTTTCTATAGCACCGATTTCTGGTCTTACCCTATGTTCCGATCCATCTCGGAGAATATGAAAAGAGAAGTTCCTGTGGGCACAATGGGCTTGTTAATTCAACAGGATCATCCGGCCTTCGAACATTTTGTCACAGAGGAGCACTCAACTTATCCGTGGTGGAGCATCGTGTCCGAGTCGTCATCGATCATCTTGGATGAGTTGGATAAAGACTTGAATCCGATCGTGCAGACCATTGACAATTTTGAGCGAAACCACAAGCTCGGCCTGTTGATGGAGTGTCGGGTCCGGAAGGGGAGAGTGCTGATGGGAGCGCTGAATCTGGAGCGTCTGATGACTACATTGGAGGGCAGACAGTTGTTATACAGCTTCCGGCGTTATGTACAGAGTTCCGCTTACCAGCCAGTTGCACGTCTGGAAGTAGAGGAACTTCGCAAGTTGTTTAACTAAGATATAGGGGAAGAAGCGTCAGGTTTCCCTTAATTATGCCAATGAGCCCCTTCCGCGAATGGAAGGGGCTATAAGACATGCAGATTGAATCGGTTCATTCGCCCATTAAGCGTTAGATGAACCTGCACTTTTTAGGATAACATTCCAATCTTCTTCTTCAAAAAGTATGTTGTCTTTATCCTCTGCTACTCCGATCCGGACCTCAAGGATCACCATCCTGGTTTCAGCCAGAATAGAAAAGAGACTCTCCTTGGTAATTGCGAACTGATTGCCCATACTCACTTGCATGACCTTTCCGTTGACAAGCACTTGCCCACTGCCTGCAAGCACGGTCCATGCTCTACACCCAGTTCTATGCCAGTTCAACCCGATATGTTTGCCCGGTAGAACCGTTATGTTTAATGTGGTTACAGTTGTATTCTCATCTTCTAACGAACCTTCAATGACACGATAACTGCCCCAGGTTGATTCACCATACATCGGTTTTAGTGGCAAGCTACCCAATTGCGCTTTAATTTCATTTGAATTATTTTTGTTGGCAATGAGAATGCCATCCGGACTTGCGGCAGCGATAATACCTGGCACGCCAATGACTTGGATGGGGTAGGGAAGCTCGTTAATAATATAGGAATCGGAGGAAGAACCCGAGATTCCACCGTGTCCGATTACATGGGTATCTAACTGTGCGCACAGCGTATCCCAGCTTCCGATATCCTGCCATACTCCCTTATAAGGCAGGACTACGGCCCGCTGTGCCTTTTCTGCAACATGCTTGTCAAAACTGCGTTCAGGCAACGCTTCATACAGGGACGACAATTGATCATAATGAATCGGCAGCCCCATTTTTTTAATATGGGATATCATAAACGCGACGGTGAATGCGTACACACCGCAGTTCCATAGTGCCCCACGTTGTAGCAGAGTCTCAGCAATGGTGGCTTCGGGTTTTTCTATAAATTGTGTTATGGGCGCATAAGCATTACGTTCTTCCCCACCCGGCATGATGTATCCATACTGTTCTGAAGCATGTGTAGGCCTTGTCCCAATTAAAGCGATATCGGCTTGAGAATGTTTCAATATATCCGGCAGTAATTGGAAGTTGCTGAAAAAATCTTCACCTGCGAACACATCAGCTGGCGCGATACAGATCACATCGTCATCTTTGGCCATTCGGAAGGATTGCAGATATAACGTTGCTAAGGCCGCCGCAGTAAAAGTGCCTCGTTTATAAGGTTCCCCGATGACTGGTATTTTGCCTTGAGTATGTCGAGCCGTAATATTAGCCTGGTCCTGATGTGAAATAATGAGCGTTGAATCGGTTAGGGATGAACCATCAAGCTGGCGGCATACTCTGCTGATCATGGATTCCTTACCTCCAGCGGGTGATGGAAGTATATCTATGAACAGCTTGGAGCGAAGCTCATTGGATAACGGCCAGAGCCTTTTGCCAGAGCCGCCGCACAGCAGTACGATATGCATGGGCTTCCTCCTTAAGCTCAGGGAGCTTTACTATAAATTTTCCGTTTATGAAAGGAAAGAGAACGATATTTAAGAGCCAGCTTGCGGATTTGTTGCTCTTTTAACGAAGAAGCGTTCACATTCAGACTTTTATTTTTGGAACTTCTAAGGACCATGCTGCCTGGGTTTTTCGTATACATAAAATTGGCATACGTTTCATACTCGGAGAAACCAAACTGCTTTTTCTTATTGATATTGGAGATGACCGCTTTGTACCATGGCAGCTTATGAACCGCTTCAATTTTCTGTTTTAAGGCAGCGAGTTTTGATTTGTCGAACAGCATATAATGGGTGACAAAAGAGCGGGGACGCGGAGCTTTCATGCCTAACAACTTGCGGTAGGTATTAAAATATTCCGGCTGGCTCCAGTCACGGCAGTAAAAGACTGTTTTGCCTTCTACAAGAAATGAATGAGGTTTAATCAGTACGGTATCCGCATCCATGACTAGAAAGTACTTTGCCTTCACAATGGAATCTCCGTTCATTTTGAGCAACTGCTGATATAACCAGCCTGACCGATTCCATCGGGAGGACTGGTAGTGTATGTCGTTTTTGGTTATAGGCAGGACGGATCGCTCATTAACAAAAATGCAGTTTTTAAGGGAACAAAGTTTTCTGATTTTGGTGCTGACCGGAGAAACAATATATATGCTTCCAATGGGATGTTTTACATAACGGCGAATGTTATCAATGACGAGGGGAAGGGTAGCCAAATCTTTCTCGATCGCTGGTATAAGAACATCAATCTTAGGTGCATTATTCAACCGGATTCCAGGCTGGACGGACATCTTCTCACTCCTTGCACAAATCGTGATGACTCAGTATATGGTATGTGTGCAAAAGTGTTTTGGTCAGGGCATGTGCAAATATACATTTTTACGAATAGGGGCTTTTGTTGAGGGCTCCTTTATCGGTATTACATATAATGCATGCAGGATCTTGATCAAACAGCGGGCTACGATGCGGTTGCTGAAGGGAGAGTTTACGACATGGGAGTTGATAAATTGCAGCCGTTAAGAAGCAAGTGGTTAAAAACAAAATTGATCATTAATAATGAATTAATTAAACCGTTTATACCCGACACACAGAAATATAATAAAACGAATCTGAAATCCATGATCAGCAAATATGGAATGGTCTATGTCAAACCCGAGAGAGGTACTTTCGGGATGGGTGTTATTAAGGCCGAGATGGAAAGTCATCAACATTTTGTCTATCAGATAGAGCAAAAACGCCTGACGTTTGACAGCTTTGAATCGTTTTATAACAGTCTGACTCGTTTGGTGAATAAAAGAAGTTATCTGATACAGAGAGGAATCCATCTTCTTAAGCACAATAACAGACGTTTTGACATCCGAGTCATGATACAGCTAAGCCCGACCAAACATTGGGAAGCTACCGGAATCATCGGCCGACTGGGTCATCCAAAGAAAATCGTAACCAATTATCATAGTGGTGGTACACCGATGGATATTCACAAGCTGTTACAATCACATGCATCAACAAAACGCAGGAATGAACTGGTTCATGAGATGAATGAGCTTAGCCTGCGCATAGCTCGTCATATGAAAAAAAAGTACCCGTATCTAAAGCAAATTGGTGTAGATATCGGCCTTGACCACAGTCTGAAACCCTGGATTATTGAAGTGAATGTCAAACCTGACCCATATATATTCAATCAATTAAAGGACAAGACGATGTATCGCAAGGTAATACGATATTACCGCCATGCTATGCCCAAAAAAACAGAATAACAGACCGGACTTTTCATAGGAATGGCTGGAAAGGTTTCAAGCTCAAGAGTCGCCAATGTGGCGACTTTTTTTGTTGATCTGCGTTTTAGGGTCGGAATATTGCATTTCATCCCAATTCGACTCCGAAACCTATGCTAAAATAGTATATTCGAGAGTGAAATTCAGAGTCGATGTCGATGAAAGGCGGATGTTCCCCATGTTCAATATTGCAATCTGTGATGATGAGGAGCAGCAACGAGAACGTGTGAAATCCATGCTGGTCTCCTTATCTCTAAAAACCAATTTTGATTTTCAAATTAGCCTATTCACATCTGGTGAACAACTGCTCTCACACTACAGAGAGGTTGGGGATACATTCAATATCCTCATCTTGGATGTGGAGATGGGCGGAATGAACGGGATTCAGACCGCTAAAGAGATCAGAAACATGAAGTTTCTGGATGTACAGATTATGTTTCTGACGAGTTACCCGGAATATATGGTGGAGAGCTTTGATGTCATCACCTTTCAATATCTGATCAAGCCAATCCAGCCGCAAGTTTTCGAGGAAAAGATGATTAAGCTGTGTCAATATTTTCAGGCATTGGACAAAAAGTATGTACTAATCAAATCAGACTATGATGAACTGCTGCTGAAATATGATGATATTCTCTGGATTGAGGTCGTCAAAAGTTTAACAATCAAGAACAAGTTGAATTTTGTGACACAGGAAAATGTACATGAGACCAAAGGCATTTTATCCAGCTATGCTACTGGTTTGAAAGACCATGGTTTCTTACAGATTCATCGCTCGATTATTATCAACCTGATGCATGTTCAGAAGTTTTCCGGTACCCAAGTCGTTATGTTGAATGGAACGGAACTGCCCATAGGTCGATCCAAGGTCAAAGAAATCAAGGATGCCTACACCAAATATATGATCATGAGGATTCAGTGATATGGATAGCTATATGATCTTTTCCATCATCTTTGTGACCTTACTTATGGCATTTCAGGCGAATTTTTATTTTGATTCTGTGTTGGGCAAGTCCAGGCGAAAGCCGCGCAGAGCGATCTATTTCATCGTTTTTATCTTATTGGATTATTTTTATTTGGTTTCTTCCTTCTCTGACATCGTTTCTACTGCTGTTGCTCTGTTATTAATCTTCAGTCTGGCACAATCCTATGAAGTGGAGTTCAAAATCAAGCTTGTTTTTACCATCCTGTATGCGGTTCTGATTACAATGGCAAATACGATAGCTGTATATATTCTCGGAGTTTTGGAATCCACAGAATTCATTTCATGGGAACAGTTCAACGGAGAAAACCACTGGATTCTCTCCAAGGTGATGCTGGTTGGTTGCAGTATTATGTTCATTGTTATTCAAATTGTGCGTTTAGTGGCTAAACGCAGAAGTTTTGCCGTGCATTATCGTTATTATTTGCTGTTTCTTATCGTACCCATTATTACAATCTATCAGATCAATGTGGCCTCCATATATAGTGAAAAAAACATATTCTACGTCTTTTCTGTACTAGGCTCTCTATTTCTCAACGTGTTCATTGTATATGTATTCGATAATATGGTGGAAAAGGTACAGCTTGCGCATGAAAACACCCAGTTACAGCGTCAGATGGACTACCAGGATGCTAACTATGAGAAGACCGTTCACAGTTTCAAAAACATTAAATCCATCATCCATGATATCAATCAGCAGTTTCTGTATATTGATGAATGTATCCAACGTAACGAACTGGCGGCGGCAGGTGACCATATCAAGTCTACATTAAATACCATTGAAGGTGCGTATCAGCGGGTGAACTCCGGCAATCTGGTCATTGATGCACTCGTTACAAATACCTTGGCTATGGGGCAGGCAAACGGGATCAAAATTGACACCAAAATCCAGCTCCACTCGCAACATATCCAGATCGATCGATATGATCTGTGTGTGGTGCTGGGTAACATGCTTGATAACGCAATTGAAGCCTCCAAGAAGGTTAGACAGGCCGAGGATCGATATATCCTCATTGCCATTCACTCCACATCATCTGCACTTGTCATCCAGATTATGAATCATGTGGAGCAGCCGATAGTTGACTTGAAAAGTGAAAAGCCTAATCCGGAGTACCATGGAATCGGTCTAACCAATATATCGAGAATGTGCGAGAAATATGGTGGACATATGAGTATTGAGCATCAACATCGGAAGTTTAACAACATGGTCGTGCTTCCGTTCCACACCGACAATCCCTGAACCTGCCGTTCAGGGGTTGTTTTTTTCCATTCAGGGTCCGTTTACGTTCGAACAGTCTCTTCCCGGATATGATGAATTCATTCATAAGAACATTTGAGGGAGGACATGGGATGAAAAAATTAATTAGTCTTTTATGTACAGCGGTGCTTGTAATTACACCGCTGGCAGATGTCAGCGCAGAGGCGAATAACAGTACAACGATTGAGGCACGGGCGGAGCAGATCGCCAAGGAGATGGTGCAAACGTACGGTGTCACCAGTGTGCAATATGCGATCATGGATGAAGGAGAATACATTTTATCAGATAGTGTAGGACTGCACGATAAGGCATCACAGAAGTCAGTAGACAAGGATAGCATGTATGGCATAGGCTCGGTTAGCAAAATGGTTGTTACGGCAGCCGCCATGAAGCTTGTCGATTCCGGTAAAGTAGATCTGGATGAGCCGCTTACTTCGTATATCAAGGACTTTAAAATGGCAGATGCGCGCTATACTCAAATCACACCGCGCATGTTGATGAATCATTCATCCGGTCTTTACGGTACACATTATGGAAACAGCATGTTGTTTGACGATAATGACACCCGCAATCATGATGAGTTATTGCTTGAACTTCAGTCCGAAAAACTGAAATCCAAACCTGGCGAATACTCCGTCTACGCCAATGACGGTTTTCAATTGCTTGAAATCCTGGTTGAACGGGTGAGTGGATTAAGCTACAGCGAATATATCGCCAAGTACATCAGTGAGCCGTTGAAGTTGGAATCAACGAAGACACCACTAGATTCCTTTGACAGAGCGCAATTATCCGAAACCTATTGGCCTACACTTGAGATGAAGATGCCTACCGAAAATGCAAACATTATCGGCACAGGCGGAGTGTACTCTACCGCAGAAGAATTGAGTCAATTCGGAGAGGTTTTAATGGGGAACAGACCGGATATTCTGTCCGAATCTGCTGTGAAGGCTATGCAATCTCATGAATATCGTAATGGCATATGGGTATCTGATGAGCAAAATACGATCAATTATGGCTTGGGGTGGGATTCGGTTGACCTTGCACCTTTCAGCGATTATGGGATTACCGCGCTTGCCAAAGGCGGGGATACCATGTTGTACCACGCCGTGTTAATCACTATACCCGAACATGATATTTCAATGGCGGTTCTATCATCTGGCGGATCTTCCGTCTACAATCAGATGTTTGCCAGCAAAGTGCTGCTGGACGTTCTCGAGGATCAAGGCATCATCGACGATGTTCAGCCTGATCAGAAATTCTCACCACCTGTCAAAGTGAAGATGCCAACAGAATTAAATTCGTACTCCGGTCTCTATGGTACGGTAGGAGAGACATTGGATATAGCGATTAAGGATGGTGAGATGCAACTGCCTGCTTTGCTGGGAGGAATTATTCCTGAGCAGAACTATGTGTACACAGGCGACGAACATTTTACAACTGCGGATGGCAGTGTGAAAGCTAGTTTTGTGAAGGAACGTAATGACAAGGTATATGTTAAAATTCAGGGTATGATTACGTTACCCGGCATAGGTCAAACGGTAATGAACACGTATGATTATCAAAAACTGGATCATAATGCGCTTGACGCAGCAACGAAAGAGAAATGGACAGCTCGTGACGGCTCGAAGTATTATGCACTGGATGAAAAAATAACGTCGATCTTTTATCTGCTTCCATCGATGCTGATTAAGAACCTGTCTGTTGATACCAAAAATGGCTATGCTAATGGCACGCAAATCATGGATGCAAACAACGCAGAGAATATCGCCCAAATTCCTGTGATGAACGGAAGAGACGCGTTTGATCTGCAATTTTACACGAAGAATGGCGCCGAGATTTTGATCCAGGATGGGCAAGAATACATTGCCGAGGATGCGATTACTCCAATCTTTGGTGGGAAAAAAGGAATTACAACTATTCCGGCAAACGGTCAAGCCCGGTGGTATGCGATCGACGACCGATCGAGTAACAAATCCATCACGGTGGATTCTCCGAAGACCGGAGGTTACGCAGTGTATAATGATAAAGGGGAAATGGTTGACTTCTCTGTAGCAACCAATCAGGAATCGACGAATCTTCCGAAAAGTGGTTTTATCGTTTTTGGTGGGGATGCCGGTGATGTATTCCAGATTGAATTAAAGTAAAGCAGGGACTGCGTTACAAAGTCACATTCTCAACTTGTCACATAAATAATGTCGTATTCAGAAAGTCGCCTTATGGCGGCTTTTTTTGATTTACTTATTAGAATAATTTAACAATCTGGTAACAATTCGACCTCACTGCTCGTTATATTTATGTAGTTATATATCAGGCTCATTTTTAACAGGAGGAATTACTATCTATGATCAATAGACATAAACGTCAAACAACGAAACAATGGAAAATAAGAGCAGGCAGGCCCATCGTTGCAGGCCTTACTGCCGGAATATTAATGGTTCACGGAGTCATCGGCGTATTGCCATCTCAGGCACATGCTGAAGCATCGGATGTATCTATTCGTAACTGGTATTCGTATCAGCAAATCACTGTACCAGAACTGAAACCTTCTTGGACAGCAAAAGTAGATAACTATTTGAATATGAACGAGACGTACATCGGAGCTAATGCCATTGCAGAAGAAGGCAAAGTATTCACGTTTGCTGGATCGAAGTTGGTTGCACTTGATGCGACAACAGGTAAACGGTTGTGGACTTACGGCAAAGAATTGACACCTTATATTACCTATCAAGGCGGCGTCCTCTACGGACTGACCAGTGATCACAAGCCATATGCCTTGAATGCGAAGACAGGCAAAGCAAAATGGCGGTCAGGGGCATCCACCTGGATTGATACGGTTCAACGTACAGAAGCTCTGATTCCAAGCGCGGATACCCTCTATGTTATTAAAGGAAGTACAACGTTTGCACTGGATATCCAGTCAGGCAAACTGCGCTGGAAGGCAGATGAGCCATTAGGCGAAGGTCACGGTACTGAATATCTTGAAGAGTCTAATGGTATTGTACTGAGAACCTTTTTTGTCCAAGGGGCACTTACATCCACTCAGCTTAATGCGTATGACAAGAAAACGGGCAAGAAGTTATGGGGTCATTTTGGTCAGGGGGAAGCTATTCAGATCAAAGACGGACTTGTGTATTCGGTGGATTTTTATTCTCCAATGTTGGAAGATGATGAGTCTTCACCTGAACGCAAATGGAAAGTTAATGCGTACAACCTGAAGACCGGTGTGTTGAAAGGAAGTCAGGAGTATAGGTGGACCATGCCGGGTGACCCACCGTATATGAATGGTAGAGGAGGTATACTTGTCAATAAAGACAAACTGTACATTGCGCAGGGGGACAACATAGCGGAGTACTCGTTGAATACAACCAAGTCGAAAACTACGCCAATTCGAACGTTTCACCAACCTTACGGGGACAAAACGGAGTTACTTGGCATTGTACAGGAACGGGTGGTGTACAAAAACCTCGAGACAGGTGAACTAAAAGGCATTAAGCTGGCTAATGGTCAGGAGGTTCAGTGGCATGGTGATGCCCCGGTTTCTCAGATTGATGTTTACGGTAAAGGAATGTATCGAGCGCAACGTAACGGCACCCTGCTTGCCCTCAACATGATGACGGGTCAGCCAGCTTTTCGAGTCGCTACCGGGGGAGATCTGCATAATAAGACATTGAAGACAAATGGAATGATCATCATCCAAGCCGAAGGCAAACTTCTCGGCGTTAAGCTGCCAGCATCGCTGAAATAAGTGATTCAGAATGAAAAATATGTATGAAGACCGGATCAAGGCATAACTTGCTCATAATCCGGTCTTTTTTTATTTTTGCGCATAAAACACTGCAAAGTCCAAGTATTTGTACATGCAATCTGCCACACGAAACCCCGCTTCCTCCAACCACATCAATTGATCCTCCAGTGTGGCATTGATATCCACCTTGCGTCTTTTGATCGAAGCCGAGATGGCTTCCTTAGACAAACCACTTTGATGAATCGATTCTAACCAGCGCTGGCGGTAATAGGTGTCCGTATCGAGGGTTCTTCCCTGAACCTGATCTGCGTTGATGAAGCATCCACCTGGTTCTAACAGCTTATGTACAGTTTCAAACACCTTTTTCTTGTCAGCGTGGGTCAGATGGTGAATAGACAGGGAGGAAATAATCATATCGTAGGAACTGGTGAAATCGTACTTGGAGTAATCCCCGATCACATACTGTACTTGGTTTGCATCAGCAAATCTTCGACGTGCTGCTTCAAGCATTTGATCACTAATATCGATCAGGGTTAATCGCGCGTTGGGATACTTTTGCAGGACCAATCCGGAGAGCAGTCCCGTTCCTGCACCCAGATCAAGAATACGTGGAGAATCGAGCGGGCTTTCCATTAGATCCAGGGCCATTCCATAAAAATCATCAAAACAAGGGATAAGTTGCTTTCGCTGCACATCATAATCTTGGGCTACCTTATCAAACAGCTGCTTTACTGAGAATTCCATGTGCTCATCACTCCTTGAGGTTTTCTCCATATTTTACAAACTGGAAGGGATCAAGGGAAATACTGATTATGGATAAACTCATAGGTTGGACCTATGGGTTCCGAGTCTCTGCCATGGGTAATAACATGTAAGCGCAGAATATAGACAGGGAGGAATGAACCTGATGTTTCAACCACGTTCTATTATGATGAGTATCTCGTTAATCGTTATAGTTCTAACACTTGCAGCTTGCTCTGGTAGTAATGGACCTTTGCCTAGCCCTCAACCATCAATGCCAGTAGGTGAATCTGCTCCAGCACCTTCAACAGGAAATGAACAACCATCTGAAACAGATGGAACAGAAGAAGCGAATGAAACAGAGCGCCCACAGTCCGAAAGTTTTGAAATGTTGACCGCAGATGGCAATCAATCACTAGAAGCGACCTTGCAACAAGGAAAAGGATTTTCCTTGTACGTATTTGAGAAATTCACATTTGATGCTGCTCAAGGCCGTCTGTCACTGACTAGTAACGCTGACTATTATGTGGATATTGAACCACTGCCTTCGAAGTATAATCTGGCAGAACTGGAGACAGCGGGTAAAGAAGAATTAGAAAAAGCCGGTAAGGTATCCGATTATAGTGGAGAACTGGTAGAACACCCGCTTGGTTATGCCGAGCTCTATCTTCAGGCCTCTGGTGAAAAAGGCATTAGCGATTATATGGTCTGGAAATCAGAAGAAGGGGATGCATTTCTATTCCGTCTTCATAATCCAAAAGGAGAAGAGGCTTCTGATTTCGCCAGCCCGGTCCTTGTTTCGTTATCCACCGTTCAGGGTGATTCGTAACTTAGATGACCATAATCTTTTCAACGAAAGTCGCCAACTGGCGGCTTTTTTTACTTTTGCAGATTGCACGGAGAAGTTGCGAGGTGATGTATTCACTTCCATTTGACTTAGAGTACGCTCTAGGGTGTAGACTTTGAATAAGAAGAAATATTGCCAAGGAGATGAATAGAATGACACAGGAAAATAATATTAGAACTTTACAACATAAAATGGACTCTGGCTTCAATCATAACAGTACAGCGGAGGATGTATTGAGAGATCTGGACTTGTCAGGACAGCTTGCTATTGTAACGGGTGGATATTCGGGTCTCGGGTTGGAGACGACACGTGCGCTTGTTAATGCGGGGGCCCGTGTAGTGGTGGTGACTGCACGTCGTCCAGCGGTTGCGAAGGAAGCACTTTCTGGTCTGGAAGGTGTTGAAATAGATGCATTGGACCTCGCTGATTTATCCAGCGTTCGTACTTTTGCCGAGCGATTTCTGGCGAGTGATCGGAACATTGACATGCTGATTCTTAATGCGGGCATCATGGCTTGCCCGGAGACGCGGGTTGGTCCTGGCTGGGAAGCACAATTTGCAACCAATCATCTGGGCCACTTTGCCCTGACTAATCTGTTATGGCCAGCACTGGCAAGTCAGGGGGGAGCACGTGTTGTTTCCTTGGCATCAGCGGGACATCATTTCTCACCGATTCGTTGGGATGACATCCAATTTGAACATGGCTATGAGAAATTCCCTGCCTATGGACAGTCCAAAACAGCAACGATTTTATTCAGCGTTGAGCTGGATCGTCGAGGTGCAGAGCACGGAGTACGGGCTTTCTCAGTTCATCCAGGCGGAATTATGACACCACTACAGCGTCATATGCCAAAAGAGGAAATGATTGCTCTGGGCTGGATTGATGAATCTGGACAAGTGGCCAATCCTGCTTTCAAAACACCTGAGCAGGGGGCAGCGACGCAAGTCTGGGCAGCAACTTCACCTCAGCTTGAGGGAAAAGGCGGTGTCTACTGTGAGGATTGTGACATCAGTGAATTGGCTCCAGAGGATGGAGGTTTCTATGGGGTCAAGAAGTATGCTATCGACCCTGAGCAAGCTCTTCGTTTATGGGATCTATCGGTCAAGCTGACTCAAACAGACATAGAACTCTCATAATCATGTAGTTGCGGCAACAGAGTAACAGCTTGCTTTCATGCAGGAGCTCAGCTCATCGTCTTATTATCTGGCCCGCATGGCATCACGTCTTCAGGAACTCACGGAAAAGTACAAAATCTAAAGAGAATGCGATTAATTATAATGAAAACAACATAATTTCAAACAAAATCTCCTATTTAGCATATAATAAAGAAGGAGCATCTCATTTTCGCGATGGTGCAATCATTTCTTTATGAATTCAGGGAGAGAAAATCATGAATATTTTTGAGCATCAGATACCTTTGGAAAAAGTGAAATTCAATGAACCACTAAAAAATCACACGTTTATTAAAATAGGTGGCAACGCAGATATTCTCATCCATCCAACAACGATAGACGAAATCACTAAAATCGTGGAAATTGCCAACTTACATCAGTTACCTCTGACGGTCATTGGAAAAGGCTCAAACGTCATTATTAAAGACGGGGGCATCCGGGGAGTAACGATTTCTCTTAGCCACTTCGATCAAATTAAAGTGAATGAGGACAGCATGATTGCGCAAAGCGGCGTTGATATCATTGATGTATCCAGACTTGCTTTGGAGCACAGCTTGACCGGTTTGGAGTTTGCTTGTGGCATTCCCGGCAGCACGGGGGGCGCACTATACATGAATGCTGGTGCTTATGGCGGTCAGATCGCTGATGTAGTTGAACGTGCAACTGTGATCACCAAAGACGGCACAGTGTTGGAGATCCCACGAGAAGAGATGAAGTTTGGTTATCGAAATAGTCTCTTCAAGATGGATCACTATATCATACTGGAGGCCGAATTCGGGCTCCAAAAAGGAAACAAGGATGATATTGCAGGTAAAATGAAGGAATTAACGTTCCTGAGAGAATCCAAGCAGCCGCTTGAGTTCCCCTCTTGTGGAAGTGTATTTAAACGACCCGAAGGACATTTTGCCGGTAAACTGATTCAGGATTGCAACTTGCAGGGCACTCGCATTGGAGGGGCTGAAATCTCCATGAAGCACGCAGGTTTTATCGTAAATGTGGATCACGCCACTGCCCAGGATTATATGGATCTGATCCAATTTATTCAGCAGAAAGTTTATGATACGTTCCAAGTTGAATTGGAAACCGAAGTAATCTTTCTGGGAGAGTAACTTCATTGGAATCATTAGGAGGTCGCCTATGGCGGCTTTTTTTGTTGCCAATGTAGTACCAACCATTCCGCCAGTGAATGAACCGATCCTGCAAACCCGCGTCACGCAAGCGATTGGCTCATGCTATGGCTGATTGAACGATTGTTGCTGACCCCGCTCTCCCTTAACATGTGAATAGAGGAGCCTGCTCGTCATTCACCATCATTCTGTCAAAGGGGGCCCGCGATCATATGGCTGAGCTGTCGGAAACATCAACGTTACAACCCGGGGTTACAGTCAACAAACCCGTCAAACCAAGTTATCTGCGTAACATTCGAAAACACTGGATGTTGTATGTCATGATCCTGCCCGGCATTTTGTTCTATATTATTTTCAAGTACATTCCACTGGGCGGAAGCGTGATTGCATTTCAGAACTTTCAGATTATGAAAGGCATATGGAGTAGTCCATGGGTTGGCCTGGATAACTTCAAATTTATTTTTACGTATCAGGATTTCTATCACGTGCTTCGGAATACAGCTCTGATTGCCTTATACAAACTGGTGATCGGATTTCCTGCTCCCATCCTGCTAGCGCTATTGTTTAACGAAGTGAGAAAAATGCTTGCCAAACGCTTTTTGCAGAGTCTGTTTTATCTGCCTCATTTTCTCTCCTGGGTTGTTGTCGGGGGGATCGTGTTTGAGGTGCTAGCCTCGGGTGGTTTTGTAAACGCTGTCCGTGGATGGTTCGGGTTCGAGCCGATCCTGTATATGCAGCAGGAGCAATATTTCCGACCTATTGTTGTCCTGTCCTCCATCTGGAAAGAGGTAGGGTGGGGAACGATTATATATCTCGCTGCGGTAAGTGGCATTGATCCCACGCAATATGAAGCGGCAGTGATGGACGGAGCGAACCGCTGGAAGCAAACGATCTACATTACATTGCCTGCGTTGTTCCCGACGATCTTAACCCTGTTCCTGCTGAATATCGGCAATTTCCTGGAACTTGGCTTTGATCAGATCTATAACCTGCTGACACCGATGACCTACTCGGTAGGGGATATCATTGAAACGTACGTATACCGCTCTGGTGTCCTGCAAGGGCAATATAGCGTAACAACAGCGATTGGTCTATTTCAGTCGGTGATTGGCTTTATTCTGCTCTGGGTCTTCAATCGGCTAGCGAGAAAATCAGGAGAGGGGTTGTGGTAATGATCAAGCAGACGATTGGAGAAAAGCTGTTCCAAACCGCCAACTACATTTTCCTGACGCTTGCGGCCTTTACGATGCTCCTTCCATTGCTACATCTGCTTGCCGTTTCCCTGAGTTCGCCGGTTGCGGCAGACTCCAAAGAAGTATTTCTGTGGCCCGTCGGCTTTACTTTCGCGTCATGGAAACACATTCTACAAAGCTCAGGCTTATGGCAATCGTTCGGTGTAACCGTATTCATTACGGTAGTGGGTACTGCGCTTAGTATGTTGTTTTCAGTGTTGACCGCTTTTCCGTTATCGCGCAGAGAATTCATGATTCGCAAACAAGTGATGCTGGGCATCGTAATTACGATGATTTTCAATGCCCCGATGATTCCATTCTTTCTGACGGTAAGGGAGCTGGGCATGATGAATTCCATCTGGTCCCTGATTATTCCTGGTGTAATTGGCACATTTAATATGGTCATTCTGCGTACCTTTTTCATGAGCTTGCCCAAAGAACTTGATGACACGGCCCGAATCGACGGTTGCCATGACTTCCGGATCCTGTTTCAGATTTATTTGCCGCTATCCAAGCCGGTTCTGGCTACGGTCAGTCTGTTCTATGCGGTGGGATACTGGAACACGTTCCAGCGGGCGGTACTGTTTCTACGTGATCCAGGGCTCTGGCCTTTGCAGATGAAGCTACGAGCGTATTTAACCAGCCCGGAGGAACTGGCCCAGGTAAATATGTTTCTTGGGGATTACAACTTCAATACAACCACGTTAAAGGCAGCGACGATACTTTTTGCAAGCGTTCCCATTATTTTGGTGTATCCTTATCTACAGAAGTATTTTGTGAAAGGTTCATTGCTCGGATCACTGAAAGAATAAACCATGTTCAGGGGGATGATTCCATGAGAAAACAACTGAGTCGCAAGATGATGCCGCTAATGCTCAGTCTAGCCATGCTGTTGGTCGCTGGTTGTGGCTCTGCTACTACAAGTTCCGGAAATGACGTTGGTAACGGCGAAGGCAGTGGTGGAGCTGTAAAAGTCAAAGTATTCAAAAGCCATATGGGCGTTGGCAGCTTGCCAACTGCGGATAATCCACATGTGAAATACATTGCTGAAAAGACGGGAGTCCAGTATGAACTCATTACAACGCCTCCCGGTTCGGAGCCATCCGAATACTTAAACCTGATGATTGCCTCGGATGAACTGCCAGATATCCTGCGTCCGATTGGAGGCATTGAGCAGACACTGATTCAGCAGGGAGGCGCGTTACCACTGGATGAACTGCTACCTGAATATGCACCGCATGTGTGGGAAAGTATTCCTCAGGAAGCTTGGGATATCGTACGCTCTGCTTCCCCTGACGGCAAAATCTATTATGTGCCCAAGGTATTCCTTGTGCCTGAACGTGCACCATTAATTCGTCAGGATTGGGTGGATAAGGTGGGCATGGAGATGCCAAAGACCACTGATGAATATGTCGAGCTGCTCACAGCTTTCCGTGACAAGGACCCGAATGGCAACGGCAAACCGGATGAACTGCCAACAAGCGGGAGGGAATTCGGCAGATGGATGGACCATCTGTTTGCGATGTACGGGGTAGCGATGTGGGAAGGGTATCCCGAATGGGATGAATACGATGGAAAAATCCAGTACGCAGGGACTACCGACAATATGCGGGAAGCAATCAAGTTCATTCGCATGTTATATGTGGAAAAACTGCTGGACAATGAAACCTTCCTGAACAAAGGGGAAGTGTGGCAGGCCAAAATCAATAATAACCTCGTAGGCAGCTGGTACCATTTGCCTGCAAATGTGCGAGATCGGTACAATGCGATGCTGACCCAGGCTCCAGATGCCTACATTGCAGCAATGCCGTTGCCCAAAGCCGAAGGGTTTGAAGCTTTTGTCACCCAGAAAAGCATGGGTGAACCGGAATGGATGATCCCAGCCACCAAACAGGATAATGCGCCAAATGCGCTGAAACTGCTGGATTTCTTCTACAATCCTGAAAATGATGAGTTCGGTCGCTTTGGTCTTGAAGGTGAGCAGCATGAAGTCAAGGATGGACGCAAAGTCATTCTTCCACCTGCTGACAACAAACCGCTTGCCTTGGGTATGAAGAATCTGACCACAGCAGAAGACATGAACAAGCGGATTGAAGAGACATATCCGGAAGATCAGCAGCAAATGGTCAAAGACATGTTCGAAGTCAGCACTGCTGATGCGCGGCAAATTGCCGGTGACGGTCTGCCAGCCTCTGTGTATGAAGGTTTTCCTGATATCCAGTCTCACAAGTTGTTTCAAGAGGTATTGACCAAGATTGTCATCGGCGAGCTGCCGATCGAGGCTTATGATGAATATGTGAAGAAATGGAATGCTTCCGGGGGCGAAGTGGTCACCCAGCGTGTACAGGAATGGTATGAGAAGGTGAGAAAATGAAAAAGAGATATGCCCTATGCGGGGTCAGCGGCAGAGCATTGGGACAATTTGCAAAACCAATTCATGAGCTATTCTCTCATAATTCAGAGGTTGTCGCCCTGCTGGATAGCGATCCTGCACGGTTTGAAGTCTATCGCGACCGTTTTCCTGAGCACACAGAAGTAGCGGTATATGGCGCTTCGGATTTTGGGGTCATGGTCGATGAGACTCGGCCTGACTGTATCATCGTGGCTGGCAGGGACGATACTCATGCCCACTATATTGTCGCCGCGTTGGAGCGGGATCTCGATGTTATCACCGAAAAGCCGATGACGACTACAGGCGCTGATGCCAGACGCATTCTGGAAGCAGAAGCAAGGAGTAAGGGCAACGTTACCGTAACGTTCAATTATCGGTATATGCCGATCCACATGCGTATCAAGGAATTAATTCAGGAGGGGAAACTCGGTCGCGTCACTTCCATCGACCTTAACTGGTATATCGATACCCATCACGGCTCCAGTTATTTTAAACGGTGGAACCGTGAACGGGCATTCTCGGGCGGTCTGTCGGTCCATAAAAGTACCCACCACTTTGATCTGGTCCAGTGGTGGATCAATCAAAAGCCAGTTGAAGTTTTTGCCTATGGAGCACTGAACTATTACGGGGCTGAAGGTGAATGGAATCCGGCACAGGAGGACGGAAGACATTGCCGAACATGTCATGTCTCAGAAGATTGTGCCTATTATTCCCGCTGGACGTCCCGCAGTCGTCAGATCCGGGTACCGGATGACCATCTGAACCAGCTCGGTACAACAAGCCAGCAGGAGTTTCCGTACACTTCATACCGTCCCGACCAGTGTATCTTCGATTCCACGATTGAGATTGAAGACACGTATGCCGCAACCGTGAAATATAGCGGCGGCGCGCTGATGAGTTATTCGGTCAATTTCTCACTTCCTTACGAAGGGTACCGTTTGGCGATAAATGGTACGAAGGGCAGGCTAGAAACATTGGAGTATCATATGCCGGCCCGGACGCCTTTTCCCACACCCGTCCAGACGATCGATTACTTTCCGCTCTTTGGTTCAAAAGAAACGATCCATGTTGTTCATCGTGAAGGCGGACATGGAGGAGGAGATCCACTGCTGCTGGAGGATATTTTCCTCGGCGAAGATAAGAAACGCCCTTACCGAATTCTGTCTGGCGCTGAAGACGGCGCTTATTCCGTTGCCGCTGGAGAAGCAGTGTGGCGATCTGTGGAAGAGCATCGGCCTATTTCCATAGATGAAGTGCTGGGTGGTTGGAACAGCAGAGTGCCCACACACAAAGGGAGGGAGAAGTGACATGAGCAGACCTGTGTATTTTGAACCGGAGGAGAGTATGGCTTATCACAGTGGTGAAGACGATATGCACGCCCTGATGAGCATTGCGGGAAGGTATATTGGCGCCAATCCTCCGCATCCCCCGGTCTACAGAGTGAGTAGGCCAGGACTTGTGCGCAAGTCCGATGATCACCGCTACGTCTTCCCGCTGGGCGATTTATTTCCCCACATGAGCAAAGGACAACAGGTCTATGCATGGGCCAAACTGTGGAGTGACAGTGATCAGGAATTTGTTTTTCATATCACCTGCTTCGGACCTGTTAGGTTGTTTCATAATGGCGTGCTGATCTATGGTTCTGCACCTGAAGAGGAATATCCAGCGATACCTGTTCTGAAACTGAAATGTGGGCTGGTCAGAGGCTGGAATCACTTCGTTCTTGAATTCAAATCAGGCGAAAATGGGGGAGGTGGCCAGTTTGGCACTGGCTCCCGGAAGAACAAACCACTTCACTTCATTGTACCTTCGCTCGAACGAGATGGGGAAGAAGGCTGGCTCTACAGCGAGCCGTTGGATTTTCCGTTGCAGGAAATTCCTTCTGGCCCCATGCGAGAGAAGGCCACTGGCGTTAACTGGTTGCCTCAGGAGGAAGACCCCGAGAAGGCATCGCCTTATGGGCAGTTGGCACGGATGTATGGACTGACCAGCGGCATGTCTGCGTATGCATGGACGAAGATAAATGGTACCAATTGTGGCAAGGAGACTGTGCTGATCTCCGGTGAGGCCTACAGCCCGATTGAATTCTGGGTGGAGGGTAAGGTAGTATTCCATCAAGAGCAAGCCGGACTTTTCCGTTTCGAACTGCCATTATCTGCTGCTGTGCAAGATCTGACAGCGAACTGTGTATGTGGAGACCGGGATTGGGGATTCCGTATGGATGCAACTACAGATGAGATGTTGACACCCGCACTGGATGTGAAAGGGCATAGAGGCAAGTGGCTGTACCTGGGTCCTTTTCAAGCGGAACAGGAGATTGATCTGGCTTCCTGCCAGAAGATGAAGCGGACTACTCGTAGCGGAACAGGTGAAGACGTATACTGGCGAACAGAGCTGCCATACGGAGAGGTACGTCCATTTCTGGAAAATGAATGGTTCGGCCGATGGAACTATCCCCTGGGCGTCACGTTATACGGATTGCTTCAGCTTGGCAAAGTGGGTCAACGATCGGATATTCGAGATTACGTGCTGAATCACATTGAATTTGCCTCTTCACGTTTCAGCTACTCCTTATGGGACAGAGAACGTTATGGTGCAGCTGGGCTGAATAATCAGCTCTCCCATATCGACAGCCTGGACGACTGTGGATCTTTCGGCGCCACCATGCTGCTTGCCGATCGGGAACGCAAGTTGGACGGCGTTTCAGAGACGGCAGCTCATATCGCTGACTATATTTTGCATCAACAGTCCCGTCTGGAAGATGGCACTTTATACCGCAAGATTGGTGTCTCCAGATCAATGGATAACACGATGTGGTGTGATGATCTGTATATGAGCATCCCGTTCCTGTGTAGATACGCCGAATGGTCGGGTGACGATAAGCTGCTGGATGAAGCGGCAAGACAGGTTCTTTTGTATAAAAAGTATCTGTACATTCCAGAGCTGCAAATTATGTCACATGTATTCGATGTGGAGCGAGGTGAGCCAACACGGACCCCTTGGGGCCGAGGCAACGGCTGGGTGCTGTTCTCCATATCGGAGCTGCTGACGGCCCTTCCTCATGAGCATCCATCCTATACAGTTCTCATTCAGTTCTACAGGGAATTGTGTGAAGGGTACTTGCCATTGCAGGGCAGAAACGGATTGTGGCATCAGGTATTAACGGACCCCGAATCATATGAGGAAACATCCTGTACCTCCATGTTCATCTATGCGTATGCCCGGGGTGTTCGAATGGGCTGGCTGTTAGATCCGAAACCCTATGCACAAGCGGTGGAGCGAGGGTGGAAGGGGCTTTCAGAGCGCACAATTGATAAAAGAGGCAATGTATACGGCGTATGTCGTGGCTCCAGCTACTCCTTCACGAATCACTATTATAAGCATGAACTGGGTTGGAATCTGAATGATACCCATGGGATCGGCATTGTACTTCTTGCTGGGCTTGAAACTATTGCCATGCAAGAATGGCAGACAAACACGCCGGTTTTCGCTACGGAAAGGGTCGGAACACCGGAGAAATTGGAGAAATCATCTTTTTAGAGGGAGAAAATAGGCTATTGGACCGGGTCGTATTGGGCATATGGGAACGGTATAATATCGGTATATTGCATATGAGGTGGGATAATTGTGACCCTTTCCTTCTTAAAGTGGCTAAAATTCAATGTCACCAATACCCAGACCCGGCTGCTGCTGATTCTGACTGTTGTTGTCTTCATGATTATTATTGGGGTGGGGATGACGACGTATTATTCTTCCAAATCGGTGTTACAGCAGGAATTAAGTGAGCCGCAACACCAGATGCTGCGTATCAGCATGAATGATATTGATGAAGTGATCCGGGAAAGTGATCAGATTGCGGTGAAAATTGCACTGAACAGTAATGTATACCGATTTCTCACCAATGAAGTACAGGGATCATACCGCAATATTACGGAACTGGTACAATTTCTGGAAACCTTAATCAGTAGTACGTCCTTTATTAAGAGCGCTTACATTTTTGATATGAATCGGGAGAGCATTGTTGCGTTCCCACAAGGCTACAGCTCCAGCAAAGTTAATTTCCCGGATTCGGATTGGGTTAGCGTTGCCGATGAACTTGAAGATCGTCCCATGCTGGTCAAGCAACGTGAGATTTCCACATCGTCTGGTGTGTCCATGCCGCAAATTACACTTTACCGAAAAATAATGATCGCTGGCGAGTTGAAAGGGATTATCGCAGTTAATTTCAAGACAGAGAAGATGTTCGAGCACATGCTGCTCTCATCAGTCTCCGACCTTGACAGCCATCGGTTCATCCTCGACACCAACAACCAGCCTTTATATGATCTCGGCAATTATGCCGTCGGAGAGGAAGCGGTCAGTCATGTAATCACCCAACTGGATGGTGAAAAACTTGGTGAGTTTAAACATGAAGGTAAGCTTTTACTGGCTTCACAGACTATTTCACCGTACACCGGATGGCGTTATCTGTCCGTGATATCACAAGACAGTCTCCTCGCTAATGCACAGAAGATCCGCAATATTGTTTTTATCGTATCTTTGTTAGCTCTTGTAGCAGGAGCGGTTACGATCACAGTCTACAATGCAGCTGCTTTTAGACCGGTAAGACGCATGAGACAATTGCTCAGCGGGTACGACCAGGAGAGAATCCATCCGGAGCAGATTGATCTGGAGAAAATAACGGGGCAACTGTTAACGGATCATGCTCAGCAGGCCATCAATCTCAGGCAGACCCTTCCGGAAGCTTCATCCAAATTTCTGACGGATATCTATAACGGACATATGACAGGAAGTCGGGAAATTAGCGAGAAATGGTGCCGTTATTTCAAGGATTGGAGCGATGAGCCACTCTATATTGCCATGTTGTCGATTGATAATTATAAGGCCTGGTGTGAGCGTTTTACGAAGTCAGATCACTCCCTGCTGAAATTTGCCATTGGTAATATCATAGCTGAACTGTTGTCTGGACAATGGCGGGTGTTATCAGCTGATCTGGGCAGAGACCGGATGCTCGTGATGCTTCAACCGATTCATTCTGGCGGTAGCAAGAGCGTAGCGACAGCAATACGAGAGACGATTGGCATGATTCCTCGCTTGCTCAAGTTTCAGGTGTCGAGCGGCATAAGCGGGGGGCACGACGGATTCATGCGACTTCAGCGAGCCATGCATGAGGCGGAGAGTGCGCTGGATTACAGATTCTACTTGGGGTATGAACGAGTTATTTCGTTTGAAGAGATCTCGGGTCTGCAACCGACCGAGAATACATTGGAAGAACTTGAATTCATGACTCAACTGACGGAGACCGTCGAAGCAGGCAGGGGTGAAGAAGCCCTGAGGACTTTTGACAAGATAGTTGGTCGAATGACGCACGAGCAATGGCACCCTTCATCAGCGCTGGCCTTTCTTGAAGCTGTTGCAGCTACACTTGAACGAACTCGCCTGAAGCGCGAGACAGAAGGTTGCGGACTCGAAATGGTGGATATGCAGACCATGCATCTGGAGGCTGTCTGTGAAGTGCTGCGAAGCCAGATCGAAGGTTTGGCTGATTGGTTCGGTAGCCTTATGCTTAGCAAGGATTTCATACTGTGCCAACAGATGATTGCATTTATGAACAACCATCTGGAAGACTCGGTAAGCATTCAGGAGATTGCCGAGCATGCCGGGATCGGAAGCAGTTTGGCAAGTCAGTTGTTCAAGCAGGAAATGGGCGATACCATCCACGGATATTTCACTAAGCTTCGCATGGAACGTGCCTGTGAACTATTGCTGGATACGGATTATAGAATTTCCGAGATCGCAACGATGGTGGGTTATCAGCATGAGAACAGTTTTATTCGTGTGTATCGAAAATACAAAGACATTACACCGGGCAAGTACAGGGAGATAATGCGAAGCCGCAGGGGTGTGCTACAGGAATCTTGATCCATACTTGAACCCATAGAATGACAAGGAGGCAGAGCCATTGATGGATCGACAATCGGTCGTCACCAGGAATCATCCGGTATTAACACAGCTTGAGCCCAGATCGCCTTTATCTGTAGGTAATGGAGAATTTGCATTCAGTGCTGATTTTACGGGACTTCAAACGTATCCAGATCTGTATGAAATACCTCTTGGTACACAATCCAACTGGGGTTGGCATTATACGGGCGGTCATCATGTATTCGGAGATGAGGATATTGTCTATCAGGCATTTGAGACGTATGGCCGCAAAGTGCCATACCCCATGAAGCCCGAAGACAAGGAAGAAGCCTATCACTGGCTTAGGCAGAACCCGCATCGACTTCAGCTTGGACGCATTTCATTTCGTTTGCTAGGAGAAGATGGTCAGGAGACGGACGTCACCCATGTCGTCCCAGTACGTCAGGAATTGAATCTATGGACCGGAATTCTGCACAGTGAATTTACCGTGCAGGGGGAAGAAGTACGTGTAGAGACAGCCTGTGACCCACGGCTCGATTGTATCGCCATTTGTGTACAATCCGAATTAATCCGTAAGCAGCGTCTGCAACTGTTTGTTGTATTTCCAGCGCCCGATATGACACACCGGAGCTGGTCAAAATCAGTATTCCCCGACTGGAAGCAACATGACAGACATTCTACTGTGCTGACATCGGCCACTTCGACTTCCGCATCATTAAAACGTGTGCTGGATGAAGATGAGTATACATTGGAATGGATCTGGGACGCAGGCCAACTGGAACAGACGGGAACTCATGAATTCACACTATCTCCCAAGGCCGTACCAGACTCGGACATCTGGTCGTGCAGTGTATCTTTTGCTGCACATAAGCCGGAAACCTTGCCAGCAGATACAGTATTGCGATCAAGCTCGGTCCACTGGAATCAGTTCTGGAATGATGGCGGAGTGATTGATTTTGAAGGCAGTTCAGATCCGCGTGCCGCTGAACTGGAGCGTAGAGTGGTCCTATCCCAGTTTCTGAGTGCGGTGCACAGTGGTGGGTCCATGCCACCACAAGAGACTGGATATATGTACAACAGCTGGTTCGGAAAAATGCATCTGGAGATGCATTGGTGGCATGCAGCGCATTTTCCGCTCTGGAATCGGACCGATCTGTTGTGCAAGAGTATGGACTGGTACCTGACCATCCTGCCAGAAGCACGCGAACTGGCACGCTCTCAAGGTTATGTCGGTGCGCGATGGCCCAAAATGGTGGGCTATAACGGGCATCAGACTCCGTCGCCAGTAGCTCCGGGATTGATCTGGCAGCAACCACATCCCATGGCACTAGCTGAGATGTGTTATCTGTCGCGGCCTGATCCTGCCATGTTAACACGGTATAAGGATATCGTATTTGAAGCGGCTGACTTTATGGTGTCCTATGCCCATTGGGATGGGAAAAGGCAAGTGTATGTGTTAGGTCCGCCGCTTATTCCTGCGCAGGAGAATCACGCCATGAACGATAGTTTGAATCCGCCCTATGAACTGGAGTACTGGAAATTCGGTTTGGAGATAGCCATCCTTTGGGCAGAGCGTTTGAATCATCCAGCCAATCCAGACTGGCGAAGAGTGGCTTCGCACATGGCTAAACCTCGACATGAGAACGGAGTTTATCTCGCACACGAGAATTGTCCGGACACTTACACCGTTAAAAACCATGATCATCCCTCGATGGTTGGAGCACTTGGACTATTGCCAGGTTCATTAATCGATCCGGAGATCATGAGAAATACGTTGCTCAAGGTCAAAGAATGCTGGGACTGGGAATCCGCCTGGGGGTGGGATTTTCCGATGTGCGCGATGACAGCGGCCAGATTGAATGAACCAGAGCTTGCAGTGGATTTCCTGATGATGGATGCCACGAAGAACACGTATTTGCCTAATGGACACAACTATCAGAGAGCAGGGTTGTGGGCATATCTTCCCGGGAACGGTGGTCTCCTAACCGCTGTCGCCATGATGGCCGCCGGCTGGGCAGGAGCGGGAGAACAAGTAAATCCGGGATTTCCACGGGATGGTAGCTGGACTGTGAAGTGGGAAGGTCTTAATCCTTTGATGTAATCATCAGAACGTTGAACCTCGAATGAACGGTACAGATGGCATAATCCATCAGAAGGAGGATTTCGATATGGTTGGAACTTCGACAAAGTCAGTGACACAAGAACGGAAAATGTCTGTCAAAATAGCAGATACCTTGCTTTCCGAATGCCAGAATGGCAATCATCCCAAGATTGCAGGCAAATGGGGCTATGTGGGCGGGATGACGCTGATGGCACTGGAACGCGCCGCCGAATGGAATCAAGAATCCCGCTACGCGGAACTTGTCCAGCGTCACATGGATGACCTCATCGAGAATGACGGCACCATTCGGACCTACCGGTTGAATGATTACAACCTGGATATGATCAATGAAGGCAAAAATCTGTTCAACCAGTGGAAGAATTCCGGCAATGAAAAATATGCTAAAGCAATTTTGCACCTGGTTGACCAGCTTAAAGGACAGCCACGGACAAGTGAAGGTGGATTCTGGCATAAGAAAATATATCCATTTCAGATGTGGTTGGATGGCATTTATATGTCTTCACCTTTTTTGGCGGAATATGCGAGCACCTTCGATCATCCCGAGAGCTTCGATGAAGTGGCACGACAGATTTTGTTGATCGAGCGGAAGACCCGTAATCCGCGTAATGGCTTACTCCACCATGCCTGGGATGAGAGCAGGGAACAACGCTGGTGCGCTCAAGATACTGGTCGATCCGTTCATGTTTGGGGCCGGGCCATGGGATGGTATGCAATGGCCGTGGTAGATGCACTGGAGCACTTTCCCGTGGATCACCCACAGCGCGGACAGATTATGGGCATATTTGAACGAATGGCATACGCGATTGCCCATGCTCAGGATCATGATAGTGGACTCTGGTACCAAGTGATGGATCAGAACGGAAGAGCCGGCAATTATCTGGAAGCCTCTGCTTCCTGTATGTTGACCTATGCACTCGCGAAAGGCCTCAGGTTACATTATCTGGCTGAACTGGACCGTGAAGTCGTTGATCATGCCTATGCTGGAATATTGAAGCAGTTAGTCACTGAAGATGAAAAAGGGGTGCATCTTCACCACATCTGTCATGGTGCCGGACTCGGTGGGAAGAAGTATCGGGACGGTTCTTATGAATATTACATCAGTGAACAGGTTGTTAGCGATGTGCAGATGGGCGTAGCCCCGTTCTTGCTAGCCAGTATTGAGATGGAGAGACTTGGGGCGGAAAAAGCGTGAACCAACACACTGATCACACAGACACTACAGGCATACGGCCGGACAGGAACAAGATGTTGCTGAAATATCCTTCTTCCTGGTGGCAAGGGTTGTGGCGAGAAGCGCTTCCTTCCGGAAACGGTAAGCTTGGTGCTTCAGTGCAAGGTGGAATTCAGACTGAAACTGTGCTCTTGCAGCACAGTGAATTATGGCATTGGGGGCGCAAAGATGAGCTGCCCGATGTCAGTCATACCTTATTAGAAACTCGTAAGTTAATGGATGAGGAACGATATTTAGAGGCAAGCTGGCATCTGACCCGTACACTGCAAGCAGAAGGTTACGCGTCCAAGTTGTCTTCCCGATATCCACTGGCTACAATGACGGTGAAAATGAAGTGTAATAACGCTTTTCGCAAATACCGGCGGCAACTGGATATGGACACAGGGGAAGTTCATGTGCGCTGGCAGGACGGAAGTGACAACTATACAAGAAGTCTGTTCGTCTCGCGTGCAGACGATTGTGTTGTCTATGAGATCGAGACTCATAGATTGAAAGATGGAGCAAGTGCGCAGGGGACAGGTTCGACTGAGCATTCATTGCTGTCGGGGACGATAGGCCTGCAATTCCCGCAGGGCGACCGGGTAAGAGAAGATGATGAGTTCAACGTACTAAAGTCGTCTATAACGATAAGAATTGATCGGGATGATAGTGGAGACTACCTGTGCTATGGGGGGCGAAATGACGATGGGCAGGACTACGGAGCGGTGCTGCGACTGATCCAATTGAACGAAATACCTGGTGCGAGTCATGATCAACAAAAGGAAAGCGAAACTAACAAAGACATGCTTAGCAGGCAACTTCATTTCCAGACCTCTGGAAAAGTGCTTGTGCTTGTTAAAATGTTTACTACGGGCAGACGAGCGCAGGAATGGACACGGTTGAAGCAGGAACTCGCATCGCTTGAGAGCGACTACAATACGTTGCTGGATCGGCATATCTCACTGCATCAACCGCTGTTTCGGTCCGCTGAGCTTGATCTGGATGATAAAACAGATGACGGACGCTGTAATGAAGACTTGCTTCTGGAAGCCTATGAAGGTGAAGCACCTACAGGGTTCGTGCGCAAGATGTGGGCCTATGGTCGGTATCTGTTTATCAGCGGAACCTCTGAACATAGCGGATTGCCATTTGGATTATACGGCTTGTGGGGTGGTGATTATCGCTTGATCTGGGGCCACAATATGGCTAATGAGAATGTGCAAATGATGTATTGGCACACTGACCTAGGTGGTTTATCCAATCTGAATCGTTCGTTGTTCCGCTATTACAACGGATTAATGGATGACTTTCGGGACAATGCTCGCAAGTTATATGGCTGCCGAGGAATTTACATTCCCGCTGGAACAACACCGGGTATCGGGGTGCCTAACCAGATTGTTCCCGTAATCATGAACTGGACGGGAGCAGCGGGATGGATCGCCAGACATTATTATGCACATTATCAGTTCACTGGGGATAAGCAGTTTCTGCTGGAGGAAGCTTTGCCCTTCATGAAGGAGGCCCTTCAGTTCTATGAAGATTTTCTGGTGCTGGGTGAAGACGGCAAATATAAGATATACCCGTCTGTTTCGCCAGAGAATACACCTGAGAATTTTATGCCTAAGCATGGACAGCCACTGGCCCACCCTATGCCTACAGCCATTAACGCCACCATGGACATTGCCATTATTAAAGAACTGCTACAGCATGTCATTGCAGCCAGTCGACTAACTGGAGTGCATGCGACTAAGATTCCGTGCTGGGAAGCCATGCTGGAGCATATGCCCGACTATCTAATTGAAGCGGAGGGAGCTGTGAAAGAATGGCTGCATCCTGCGTTTGAAGATCGACGTGATCATCGTCATCTTTCACACCTGTATCCTGTTTTTCCAGGACAGGAGGTCACCCGTGAAGAACAGCCAGAACTTTTCCAAGCGTTCGAGACAGCAGTTGATCAGAGAAGGCTTGGTGCTCAGAGTGGTTGGTCCCTTGCACATATGTCGTCTATATATGCTCGACTTGGCAATGGTGAGCGGGCGCTGGAAAGTCTCGATATTCTTGCGCGCTCCTGTGTACTGAGTAATGGGTATACCTTGCATAATGACTGGCGTAATATGGGGGTATGTATGTCCATGCCCGCTGCTCCGATTCAGCTGGATGCCAATATGGGCTGGGTTAATGCAGTACAGGAAATGCTGCTCTATGTGTCAGAACAGTGGATCAAGTTACTGCCGGCATTGCCAGAACGGTGGGTACGGGGTTCCATTCATGACTGGTGCATACCAGGAGGTCGAATGTCTTGTACATGGAACCGGAGCTCGGGCTTCTTCCGGGCAGAACTTGTCGCGGACCGGCGGATCAATACGAAGCTTCATATTCCTGAATGGGTGAACGGATGCGAGATGATCAGCAGAAGTGCCTGCTTATGTGAACTTGATGATAATGGCATCTATGAGCTTGAAATTGAAGTTGGTGGGGAACTCACTCTGGAGAGAAAAATGTTTGGGATAAATAATGAATAAAATGCCGCCATCTGGCGGCATTTTTCATAGGGATCTAACCAATCTAATAACTGCCAAGGCTATCGGCGAACTCCATGACTCGCGACTGCTGGAACATTTTTCTTTTAAATAAGGAGACGACCAACTGATATTGAAGCAATATCAGTATGAGGATCAGGATAAGAATCCACCAGTGAATCTGGAACGGGATATAATCCCCGGTCTGTAATGAGATCATGCGCAAGATTGCACGTGCTGCCAGGATCGCAACGGGTACAGTAATCAGATACAGCAGGACAAATAGCGGTTTGTATACATCAATGAGCATACGATTAATGTCTCGATGGTTGTATCCAAGCAATCGAAGGATATGCATATCCTTATGGCTATCCTGAACGTTAAGCAGAATGACTAGATATATCAGCAGGAAACCGACAAGAATCCCTGCCACTTGATTAATGACAGCACTGGATTGGCTCGATACTGCATCGCTACGCAGAGCAGCTAACTTGTCCTCGGCAGTGACCACTCGTGCATTTAAATCCTGAGAACTATCGTTACTGTATTCCCCGTTATGCATGGAGGGGCTAACGTTCATCCACCTCGCTAATTGTGTTTTGGATGTATAGATCGTATCTGCTTCACCATTTCGGCTAATCTCACGGACTGAGACGTTATGGGGGTGATGATTAATAATCAGTTGAACGGTATCTCCGGATTGGATGTCATACAACGAACTGGTCGCCTCACTCACCACGATACCATCCAGCTCAGCAGGCAGAATGTGGGTGCTGTCATGATTCATTAGTTGCACCTGTGTTCCCTGATCATCCATGCCGACCAACTCTCCTGAGAGTTTTTGTCCATCAACTTCCACGAGCTGTACGGACTGTCTGAGGTAGTACATGCTGGACCTATGCGATGTTACTTCATCTTCCTTCAGATTGGGATAACGGATATCGTACCTGTAGTGCATGCCTGTCGTCTGTGATTCCAGGGCGGCACCACTTGATTGATACAACGAAGAACTCATGATAAATAACAAGGTCATCAGAAAAATTGCTGCTGCACTTAAGAAAATGGCGTTCCATTTGCGAAGCACGACGCGCAGAGGAAGCCTTAATCGTTCCGGCAAAAGGCTAATTACGGATTGAAGAGCTGTGGTTAATCTTCCATTCGGAAGAGGCTTAATCGTGTTATGCATGACATGAAAGGTCTCTTGGCGCAAAAAAGGAACGATAGACATCCAGGTGACCAGCACCGTTCCGATGATAGGAATCAAAAGCCCAAACAAGATAGAACGGAGTTCAAGGCCTCGTTCCCAGAAGGGGAAGGAGTACATTTGAGCATACATATGGATTAGGACAGAGGAACCGAAGAAAGCCAAAACCATCCCGACGAGTCCTCCTGCTGTCGATAGGATCAGTGAATAAACGAGTGATGCGTGGCTGATCTGTCTTGCCGTATATCCCATTGCCTTGAAGCAACCGAAATCTTGACGGTGAAGACGGACGAAACGGGTGTAGAACATGTAGAAGATAAACAAAGTAATGAGTGTAAACAAGAAGAGAAAGCTCTGGGCCAGACTTTGATTGGAATCGATTGCGGTCAGTGGTTCGGTGCTGCTCTCAAGTCCAGAATCGAAAGCCAAATATGAGAAGGCGGGATCACTACTTATACGCACTTCAGCTGAGCCGGAGTCCACATCTGGTTTGAACTGAGCTGCATAATAGCGCTCTTCCTGTCCGTTTATCTCATGGTACACATCAGGAGTAACGACTCCAAATGTCGCTTGATTGTAATCCTGTTTCAGGTCATTAAAAGGAATAAACGATTGATAGTCTGGCAAAAACATGGAACCAACAATAGTGAAATCACGGTTTTTAATGGTAATCGAATCTCCTATAGTCAGGGCATGCTTATCCATATACTGCGGCATTAGGGCAATTTCCGTAGAAGCTACCGGTAGTCGGCCTTCCGATAGATAAGGTACATTAAGCTTCTTGGGTGGAGATAGTAGATAATAATTTGTACTGTCTTGTGTAACTTTTTTGAATCTTTTTTCTTCGATAATAGCTTCTGTATGTATCTCCTCTAAAACATGTAAACGATCTGCATCTTCTTGCAATTGGAAGCGGAAATCCTCCAAATGTTGTGTCTCAGCGTATTCTTGAATATGAACCTGATTACGATCCACCGAGAATTCCACAAAAAAATACATAAACGAAGTCAGCACTACCATGAGAAACAAGAGGATGGTGTATCCACGGTTTTGCTTCAATACACGGTACACATGCTTGTTAAGATAGCGCATTAGTCTTCCGCCTTCCCATTGTGAGTATATCTATGCCCAATGCATCTGCGCAGCAGTAATTGGGTGCTCGTTCAATCGATCCTGATAGACGGAGCCGTTCTTGATTGTAATTACACGCTGAGCAGTCTTGGCAATTTCAGGGTTATGGGTGATGAACACAATGGTCACTCCATATTGCTGCCGAGCAAGATGAAGAAGGGTTATCACATTTTTGCTGTTCGCCTCATCCAATGCACCCGTGGCTTCGTCGCAGAACAAGATACGAGGACTCTTAATTAATGCACGTGCGATGGCTACCCGCTGCTGTTGCCCACCAGACAGTTGACCGGGAAACTGATTCAGTATGCCCTCAATCCCCAGAAGTGCAGCAAGCTCCTCAACCGTGTGGTGTTCACTAGTTCCAGAGAGCCCAATGTATATATTTTCTCGAACCGTAAGATGAGAGAGTAGGTGGTAGTGTTGAAAAATGTGCCCCAGATGCAGTCTGCGAAAGTCGGCAAGTGCATCCTCGTTCAGTTCAGTAATGTCCTGGTTATTGATGAAGACGTGACCGTTCGAGGGTCTGAGCAGTCCTGACATTAGATTTAGCAGCGTGGATTTTCCGGAGCCACTTGGGCCAATGATGGCTGTAAATTCACCTTCAGCGAGATCCAGACTGATTTCGCGGAGTATGATTTCATTTTTCTTAAAATGTTTCGTTACGTTCTGAACGGAGATGGCAATGTTCATCTTACACACTTCTTTCATAAAGATGAATTTGGATGAAATCAAGCTGTTCGCGAATAAAATCTTCAGTTAGATCGGTAGACAGGGCAAGCACTCTTAGTCCCTCCAGGAAAATAACAATATGAGCAGCAGCCGTGCGGCTTGCCTCAACCTGTATTTCACCACGTTGGACCCCATAGTCGATCAGTCGACTGAGCTCCGTGATGTTATGATCCTGTTGGCGGTGCAGCAACTCACGATCCTCTGCATTGCGGTGTGACAAGAAAAACTCGTACGCAGCGGTCATAATACTGTCATGGATTTCAGTTAGCTCGATCCGTTGACTTGTCCAGAATGCATCCATGATCTGCTGAAATGGCATATGTGCTTTCATCTGAGCTGAGAAAGCTTCTTGCGTCTGTTTGTTGTTCTCCATCAGTAAGGCTCTGAATATCTCCTCTGTAGAGTTGAAATATCGGTAGAGACCGCCGCGGCTAATTCCGCATTGCTCCACAATATCTGTCATCGTGACAGCATGGAATCCTTTTCGCACAAATACCTGATGTGCACCTGCAAGGATCATCATTTTTTTGGACAACGATTTCTGAGTCATAGCTTCCTCCCAATGTAATAAAATCGAAAAGTGACACTAATGTCGCTTTTTGATCATTTTATGACACCAATGTCGCTTTTGTCAAATGAAAGTGTCACCGATCAGGTGGGGGACATATGTAATGTATATCTCGAGGTGTATTGGCACAGTAAAAAAACAGCGGCATTCGAAGACTTTAGGTACGAGTCTAAGATTGCTGCTGTTTTACGGTTAGAGAATAAATAGTTAACTGGACTTTGAATCATCTGCGGTTCGATTGGCTTTCACATATTTGAGCTGCGCAACGATGATGACACTGATGATGACCAGCAGGAACCATGAACTAATTTTGCTAAAGCTAACCAGTTGCCAGGCATCATGCTGATCAGGGTATTTCCAGGCATTGAAAAATGTAGCGATATTCTCGGCAGTCCAGATGAAGAAACCGACAATGATAAAAGCGAGTGATAACGGCATTCGATAGGTCGTTGCTCGTACCCGGTAGATAATCCAGGTTTTCCAGAAGACAATAAATACAAGCGCCGTCAGCCACCAGCGAAAATCGGGAATAAAATGATGAGTGAAAAAGTTAATATAGATGGCTGCTCCCAGCAGCATGGAAGGTGCAAAACCAGGCCATCCGGTCATGTCCATTCGCAGTCTTCGCCACACTTGACACATAAAACTGGCTACACTTGCATACATGAATCCACTATACAGAGGGACACCCAGGATTTTGGTGTATGCTGGCTCAGGGTAAGACCAAGATCCCATCCATACTTTATAAATCTCCAGAACCAGGCCTATAATGTGAAATACACAGATGACCTTGATTTCATCCCGGGTTTCCAAGCCGCTTCGATACATCAGGTACTGCACAGCAAGTAATACGAGCAGAATGGCATCATACCGATGAAGGAAAGGAATAGGAATTACGCTGGACAGGGCCAGTGTTCCAAAGATCGCTACGGGAAATATACAGCTCATGGCCTGATGATAGCCAAAATGAAGTAGTTGTATTAGAGATTTCAAGTTGAGTTAAACTCCTTTCCAAACATGTTGGAGCAAGATTCATTTAAGATTAAAGGTTCTTCATCACGGACGTTTTTGCCTACACTTCATAATATAGATATGGTCCATGAATAAAAAGAGAAAAAAACGCGCAAATCTGTTCTTGTTTTCAAACTGGAATCATCATGAGAACACTATATAAGAGGCGATAGGGCCACTCCATGTATATTCTCTTCTGGTTATGTTAAAATGAAATTCGTACAATTACATTAGACAAGGAGGCCGCTATGCAACCGATTAAACCTCAAGATATTCAGCTCCGGATCAATAATCTTGCTGATCAGGACTTATACGTACATCTAGAACTTACGTCAGGTGCTTACGCACAACACATGGACAGTACAAAACATCCAGCATCGGCATTCATTACTAATGCGGCCATACGATATACGCAGGGGTCCATTTCAGGTACAGGTCCATACCGTGTTGGTCTGAAAACAACGCAGGGATGGCTTTACGCCGAAGGTCTTACACATATTGATGAGCAGGAACAAGAAAGACTGATTCTTGCCGGTCACGACAGCCAAGGTAAACTAGTTGTGGCGTTACAATTAAGCCGAGAGATGTTCTGATGAAAGCGGAGGGTTGAATAACCATGAATACTACACACAACGAGCATGAGCGCATCTTGGTGGTGTATCCACATCCAGATGATGAAGCTTTCTCTGTATCGGGAACGTTAGCCAAATACATAGATGGCGGTGCCCATGTAACCTATGCTTGTCTAACCCTTGGCGAGATGGGGCGCAACATGGGGATTCCTCCATTTGCCAACCGAGTGACGTTGCCTGCCATCCGTAAACAGGAACTCATCGAAGCTTCTGAAGCGATTGGTATTCAGGACCTGAGAATGCTGGGTTTCCACGATAAAATGCTGGAGTTCGAAGACCCACAGTTACTGGAAGACACCATCATGTCGCTACTTAAAGAATTAAACCCCACGCTGGTCATTACGTTCTATCCGGGGTACAGTGTTCATCCCGATCATGACGCAACGGGAGCCGCTGTTATACGTACAATCGCTAAACTTCCTGTGGATGAACGTCCGATTGTTCACTGTGTTGCGTTCGCAAATAATCAGGAACAGTATATTGGCAAACCGGACGTATTTGTTGACGTATCCGAATTTTTGGATCGGAAAATGGCGTCCATTCGTGCCCATCGTTCACAATTCCAGGCAGCAGAGCTTGTAGGAAATCGTGAGCTGAATAATGAAGAAATCAAGAAACGTTTTGGCAGAGAAACATTTTGGACCTATCCATTTGAATAATATGTTACTTAGAAGTCGCCTATATGGCGGCTTTTTTTGTTTTACATCACAATATCGACACAAAAATGTAGCGTCTATAGCCTAATTGAGCTATATGGAATAAATATCATTTTAAGTACACTGTGATCAGGATTGTGATAACGCTTCATTTATTACGTTGCTTCAATGGATGAGGAACAGATTTTAAGTGGAATGGAGGGATGGTGTGTACAACCAACGTATATTTTGGATTAACGTAAGACCCGTTGAATACATTGTCACAGCAATAAGCAACTTGAACAAGAAGCCAGAATTGCATGGTTTGAATTATGAGTAATCCTTGGGCAGGATTGGGTGCATTCAACAGTTGTAAGAAGAGTCGGGTTAGGGGGTTAATTTTTCTAATCGGAATGATGATGCTCCTACTATCCCTTCCGCACGGTGCAATCATGGCCGCCTCTGGACATCGTGAGCTCATTCCCCTTCAGCCTATGATTGACCGTTCTGCACCTGGAGAAGTCATTGAACTTACATCAGGTCGTTATTCTGGACCCGTGACGATTGACAAGAACATCATCATTCAGGGTGATCCTACGGTCATAGTTGTTAATGCGGAAGCCACCTCTACGATAATGATTCGCTCGGATGGGGTGAAATTGAGCGGTTTTACAATTGAACATGATACGAATGAACAGACTGCAGCGATTCAGGTTGAAGGGAAAAACAGTGAAATAACGGATCTGCATATTCAGACTCAGGGGTACGGGATGATCATTCGGAATTCGAGTCATGCAACGATTCAACGGAACAACATTACATGGATGGGGGCTGATTCTGCTTCCAGTGGCCAGAAGGGCAATGGGATTGATCTGTACAACTCCCATGATAGCTACATTGAAGCCAATGAGATCACCGGCATGAGGGATGGAATCTATCTGGAGAACAGTCGCAAGTCTATCGTGCAAAATAACAGGCTGTTACATACAAGGTATGGCATCCACTGTATGTACATTGACGGCTCTTCTGTCATGGATAATACCGGAGAAGAGAACATGACAGGTGCCATGATTATGGGCGTCAAGAATACGGTAATCTCGGGCAATTCTTTTCGCAAACAAAGTACCAATGTTCATTCCCAAGGGATTCTGTTGTATGACGTACATCAATCCTTTGTTCACAACAATGTAGTGGAAGGTAATCGTGTCGGCATGAATATTGCAGAATCCTCAGGCAATGAGATACATGACAATGCGGTGCTTCGGAATTTTGTTGGCATCCAGCTTGTTCTGGCAGAAGCTAATGAGTTTACACGTAACCGAATGGTGTCTAATGTCATTGAAGCTTCGGCGCTGGATAGCCCTAATAATGTCCTGATTGAGAATTACTGGGACTCTTTTCAGGGGCTCGATCTGAATCAGGATGGAATCAGTGAAATTTCTTATGCGATCAATCCTTTTTATGAGCAACTGGTCAGTCGAAACTCTGCGTATCAGCTCTTTTTCCAATCACCGGGTATGGTCTTTCTGAGTGAGTTGTTTACAGAAGGCAGAGAACAATGGACTACCGACAAGTCGCCACGAATGAGCATGGATACGGAATCTGATCTGCACATGTCAGTGGAAAGGGTAGCAGCTTCCAATCTGGTGTGGATGTTCGGGTTAGTTCTGTTGGGTATGGCAACTTTTATAATCATCTATATGGGGGTATTACGAAAATGAACAAAAGCTTGAACAGAAGATGGTCCATGGTCATGGTACTTATGTTTGGCATGGTGCTGTTAACCGCTTGCGGAACTAAATACGCGGCATTGCCGATCAATGAAGACGTGGATATCTGTGCGATCTGTAAAATGCAGGTGAAGGACGATGCATATGCAACACAGCTCACTACGAAAGACGGCCAAAATTACAAGTTCGATGACATCGGTTGCATGAACCAGTGGAAAACAGAAAATGGCACAGATAACATCGGCATGGACTATGTACGTGATTACAATGACAAGGAATGGATTGAATACAGCAAAGCCACGTATGTATACGACGCTTCATTGCGTACGCCTATGGCCTATGGAATTCTTAACTTTAAGGACAAGCCCTCCGCTGAAGCTTTCATTGCAGAGCAAGGTGTCGGAACCATTATGACCGCTGAGAATCTTGCCTCTCATGACTGGAAACAGAATACAGAGAATATGGACATGATGGGTGAACATGGGCATGGTGAGCACGGACATGGTGAAGAAGGAGACGGTAATGAGATGCATCAGGAAGGTGAGATAGAAGAAGAGTCAGGCCACTAGGAATGACAATAGAAAATGGTGATTAATGATGTCAGATATGATACAGATTGCAAGACGAGAAGTGAAAATGGGATTTCGCAATCCTTGGGCGTATTCGTTTCTGATCCTTTTTTGTACCTTTAGCTTAAGCTTGTTACTTCTGAATTCACAGAATCTGGTTGAAGGATATTCGGGCACCACAGGTTCCATGTTGAATCTCATTCTCTACCTTTTGCCATTAATGACGCTGTTCCTCGGTTCCTTCTCACTAACATCCGAAAAGGAAGACGGTAGCTGGCAACTGCTGTCCACGTATCCCATTGGCACGATGTCTTTTATTGTGGGCAAGTATCTCGGGCTGTCGATTGTTTTGATCACCATTGTTGCGCTTGGATACGGCCTGATGGGGGTCATTAGCGGAGTAATCGGGAATCCACTGGATGTCATGACATATCTTCTCTTTCTGGCATTCTCGTGTGGACTGGTGTTGTTATTTCTGACGCTGGCTCTATTTATCGGTTCGTTGTCGCGCAATCGGTGGCAGGCGTTAACCATATCCGTGACCGTATGGTTCTTCGCTGTCATTGGATGGCCGACGTTATTGCTCTCTGTGCTGGGATTAATGCCTTATCTTTGGGTCAAACCGCTGTTGATTATACTAACACTTATCAATCCGGCCGAGCTGGTACGTTTGTATGTCGTGATCAAACTTGGAGGCGGCTCCATTCTGGGACCAGAATATTATCGATGGGTGGAGTGGGTGCAGCAACCAAGTGGCAGTTGGATCTTCATCGGGATATGCCTGTTCTGGATCACCTGCTCTGTCCTGGCGGTATACGCGATCTGGGAGAGGGGGCGTTCTCATGGATAAAGCGGGGCTCGAAGTGATGGGATTGTGCAAATCCATTAAAAAGCAACCGATTGTTGAGGATATCTCCTTTCACATGAATTCTGGCCAAGTGCTTGCCCTCTGTGGAGGGAATGGCGCAGGGAAAAGCACGGTTCTGCGAATGATCGCAGGAATTCTTCGGCCTACCTCCGGTGAGGTTGCGGTGAACAATGTGCGATGGTTGAAGGAGCGCAAGCGTTATTCAGAGCAGATTGGATATATGCCGGATGATTATCAATTTAATCAGGGACTGAGTGCGGAGGAAATGCTTCTGTTCTGGGCTTCTCTGAGGAAAGTTCCCAAGGAGAGAGTACAGGAAGTACTGACCATGGTAGGTTTGGAAAATCAAAAGAAAAACCGGGTTACGACTTTCTCCAAAGGCATGCGCCAACGTGTGTTATTTGCCCAGGCTGTACTGTCCAAACCACCACTGCTCATCATGGATGAGCCAACAAATGGATTGGACCCATTTTGGATGCAGGAATTAGCTCAGCTGCTCAAGGGAATAAAACAGGATGGTCACATGGTCGTGTTCTCGACTCATCAGCTGGAGATTGCAGACGATATTGCGGATCAGGTGATATTCATGAACCATGGACGTAATGTTGGAGAGGGCTCCACTCATGACTTTTGTGATCAATTCGGTTCGCTCCATGCAGCATTTCATCAAAGTCTTGGTTTAAAGTGAAGGTGAGTTAATTGCAGAAAAAGAGTTTTAAAAGTAGACGTACACTTACAATTTTGATTGGTGTGATCGCATTGTTAGCAGGTACATGGGCCATTTTCGAAAATGTATCGACACCCGAATCTCGGCGAGGTAACGCCATTGAAGCTGGTGCGGTGGCTCCTGAGTTCACAGCGGTTAATTCAGCAGGCGAACAAGTCAAGCTGTCGGATTATCGGGGCAAAGCCGTGATGATTAACTTTTGGGCTTCATGGTGCACACCTTGTGTAAGGGAGATGCCACTCGTTCACCAGATCGCTCAGGACTATCAGAACGACGTGGAAACCCTGTTTGTTAACGTGGGGGAATCGAAGGGCACGATCCGTGAGTTTATGGATAAGCAAGCGTTTGATTTTCCGGTGATCATTGATGTGACGGGCAATATATCAGGTATGTATCGTATTACGGGTTTGCCCGCAACGATGGTAATTGATAAGGAAGGGGAGTTCCGTCATATATTGCTTGGTGAACTGACCGAAGATACACCATTGCAGCAATGGCTGGAAGAGAGTATCTAGTCGTAAGCTTTGGATGGTGATAAAAGGGGCAGGAACGCCAGAGATCGCCATGTTACAAGTGAAATGAATGTATGTTAAAAGTAACTACAAAAATATAACATAAAAAGGCGGACACCCATCTAACGAAGGGGTGTCCGCCTTTGCTACTTTTGCTTTTGAAGATATGCTGCTTCGCAGCCGATTACAATACAGCAGCTGAAGCGTGATTGGTACGAGCGATTCTGGTTGCATCAACCATGTTGCGCAGAGAAGCAACCGTTTCTTCTTGTCCACGGGTTTTCAATCCGCAGTCCGGGTTAATCCAGAACAGCTTCGGATCAAGAACACGCAGGGCACGTTCAATCATGCTGCTCATTTCATCTACACTCGGAACACGTGGACTATGGATATCATATACGCCAAGACCGATACCGAGCTCATACGTATTTTCTTCAAAACTATGAATCAGTTCACCGTGACTACGGGATGTCTCAATGGAGATAACATCCGCATCCATAGCTTCAATGGAATCAATCATGTCATGGAATTCGCAATAGCACATATGTGTATGAATTTGAGTCGTTTCATGCACCGTGCACGTGGAGATACGGAACGCTTTGACTGCCCAAGCCAGGTAGTCGGCTTGTTCATTTTCTTTCAACGGAAGCCCTTCACGAACAGCCGGCTCGTCAACCTGGATCATGCCAATGCCTGCCTGTTCAAGTGCTTCGACTTCCTGTCTCAACGCATACGCCAATTGATAGGCAATCTGCTCACGAGCAATGTCTTCGCGTACGAATGACCAGTTCATGATGGTAATCGGGCCAGTGAGCATGCCTTTGACAGGACGCTCAGTCTGCGATTGGGCATATTTCGTTTCTTCAACCGTCATTTCACCAGTAAACGCAACATCTCCGAAGATGATAGGTGGCTTCACGCAACGGGAACCATATGATTGTACCCAGCCGAACTGTGTAAAGGCAAAACCGGCAAGTTTCTCGCCAAAGAATTCAACCATGTCGGTACGCTCAAACTCACCATGCACCAGTACGTCAATTCCGATCTCTTCTTGAATCTTGATCCAGATATCAATCTGATCCCGGATGAAGGCAGCATACTGTTCGTTGTTCAACTCACCCTTGCGCCACAACTGACGTGCTTTTCTGACTTCAGCAGATTGTGGGAAACTACCTATCGTTGTTGTCGGGAAGAGTGGCAATTGCCATTTGGCCTGTTGGGCTTCATGACGCTCTGCAAAAGGACGGGAGCGCTCTGGCTGTTGAACACTGATGGAAGCAACGGCTTTCTGTACAGCGGTACGGTTCCGATCTTCGGATTGCTGAAGCGCTTGAAGGGTAAGCTCAGCTTCGTCTATTTTGGCGGTAATCTCTGCACTTGGTGAAGATAAGGCTGTAGTCAAAAGAACAATCTCATCCAGCTTTTCATCTGCAAATGCAAGAGCATTTTTCAGTTCGGGTGTAAGTTTTACCTCACGTTCTGTTGTAACTGGCACATGCAGCAGGCTGCAAGATGATTGCACGATGATACGTTCAGGTGTCACGAACTCAGTTAATTCATTCAGCAAGTTCAGTTTTGCTTGAAGGGAAGCTTTCCAGATCCCACGTCCATCAATAATACCTGCACCGAGCACTTTGTCTGCCGGGAAACCGGATGTCCGAATGGATTGTGTGTTACCAGAGAGTCCGTGTACAAAATCAAGTCCTACACCTTGAACTGGCAGTGCAACAATATCGTTGTAGTTTTCGACAGATTCAAAGTACGTTTGCAACATAATATTCAGGCCTGGAACGGCTGCGGCAAATGTTTTATATATTTTATTCAGACGCTGTACGTCTTCATTGCTTAATTTGGTTACCAGGATAGGTTCATCGATCTGCACCCACTGAACGCCTTCGCTTGCAAGTTCTTGAAGCAATTGAGTGTAAAGTGGCAGCAAGCGGTCCAACCAAGCATCTGTCTCGGATTTATCATAACCTTTGGAGAGCTTCAGGAAGGTTAGCGGTCCAACAATAACCGGTTTACCTTCAATGCCGAGTTTTTCTTTTGCTTCACGATAAGCGAGAAGTGGTTTGTTTTCCGTCAGAGTTGGGGAAGCCCCGTCCAGTTCAGGTACTATGTAGTGGTAGTTGGTGTTAAACCATTTTGTCATTTCACTTGCTGCGGCATCTTTTGTTCCCCGGGCAATGCCATAATATACGGACAACGGAACGGAACCACCATCATAAGCAAAACGTTTAGGAATAATGCCAAACATCACGGCCGTATCCAGGATATGATCATAATAGCTAAAGTCATTAACCGGAATGATGTCGATGCCTTTCGCTTGTTGCTTGCGCAAATGATCGATACGAATCTCCTGCAAACGTGCGTGAAATTCTGTTTCCTCCAGCTTACCTGCCCAGAACGCTTCCAACGCTTTCTTCCATTCCCGATCAGCACCAATACGCGGATATCCCAATACACTGCTTTTTGTCATCGTTTAAAACCCCTCTGCTTTTATGTTACACAAAATTTATCACAGATTCAGAGTTATAATGTAATTCCATTAAATTATACCTAGTTATAGCCTGAGGCTATATCCAAAGGTGTATGCTTCATAAGTTGAATTAACGAGTATTTACACTTGCCACTCCGATGACAGAATAACCTTCCAACTCAGCTAAGGATAAATAATAGATCGTAATCATATTTTGTATGCTTTTGCATTCGCTCGGGATAATAGAAAGTAAAAAGGTGGATGAGTATGGTAAATTGCCTGTGAGATTACCAACTATTATCAGGAAAATCATATGCCGGTACCTAGCTACGGGCTATATGATATCCACGTATTGGAACTTAAAAGGTGCACACAAGGTGGTTATAATTTTCGAACGGTTCTGGAAATCAGTACGTTCTACGGTCCACATAACCCGCCAAATGCGAAAGAGATCATTACGTTTGAAATAGACCCCACTAATGTTACAATGATTAACTATGTTCATACGAATGATTGAAAGGAAGGCGGTACGCATGAATCTGTATCACATCCAGTCCACCGTACACGGAGTCAACAGAGTAGCATCATTTCTGGAAGACAATTATATTGGTATTGCTTGGTCAGGTACAGGGGATCTGGAGCAAACGCCCCCGGAGTTATGGAAGGAACAGTTAGTTCAACACTATAGCTTGGATGAAGCAGAATTGGCGAGCACACACGCGACACTACATATGTTTGCTAACCTCATGCAGGATGGAGATTATGTATTAATTAGCGATGATGAATGGACGTATGTTGGGGATATCGGGGATTATTATTACGACGATTCCGCTGGCACAGAAAACGACTTGATCTGTCACCGTCGGGGAATTACATGGTTGGGTCGTATTCCTCTCGCTGAGCTGAATGACAAAGTGCAGGCACTGCAAAATGATTCAGCCATCCTTGCGAAGTTTGAGTATCCCATATCACAAGCACAGCTGGATCGAGGTCTTGCAGTCAGTATAACAGCCGAAGCAACCAACTCTCTCTCAACAGGGGTAGATGAAGCCACGATTCAAACAGCTCTCCAGGTGCTGAGAGAAGCGTTACACAGTGAAGAAGAAGAGCTTCGAATTCGTGCGGCTACAGCCATTTTGCAGTATGCCAAACAATAGGAAGACTATGCTAAGAATGGTTTCTGGGTTTAGACGGTAACCATTCGCGGATCAGCAAATTTACTATTTATAACCCTTGAGTAAGTTCTGAGATCTGTTCATTTACATTCACATGACTTCGTCCACCGTGGTAACAAATCACAGATGAAATGTCGAGTTCCATATACTTTTTCAAGGAGCAACGAGCCGTTTCGATATCCAGCGTAGTAGGTTCATGAATGCCTCCAAGCCTGCCGTCTACACTATACATTGAATCTCCGGCGATGAGCGTCTTGCTGCCCATCAAATATAGACTGATATGACCTGGCGTATGACCAGGTGTATGAATCACGTGAATTCCGCCGCAAAACGGCAGTTCCTGACCATCAATTAGAGTTTCATCTACTTTGCCCTTTGGAGGATGCTCAAGCTGACTGTCTTTCAGAAGAGGGAGCTGTCCCTCAATATATGGCTTATCCAGCTCATGCGCATATATCTTGACTTGTGAGTAACACTCCTGCAAAATCTCGGGAAGACACCCGATATGGTCCACATCCTGATGCGTCAATATCACTGCTTTGAGTCGGCTGATCGGCACACCAATCTTTTCGAGTGCGATACGCAAATCGTCATATTGTCCAGGGAATCCGGTATCAATTAACACGGCCGTTTCTTCATCCCATATTAGAACAGGGTGAATCAAATTCCCCTCAAAATCAAGCTGAAGCATCGTTATTCCCTTTGAAATTTCCATAATATCAGACCTCCGAGAGTTGAAATTCATATACATCGTTGCTTGTTATATTTCTTATGTAAACGAATAAAGACGGCAATAAGATACGTTCGGGTATTTATAGGGTGTACTTATAGAAATATTCAATGAATTGGGGAATTGACGCTTGCTGTTGGGAATGATAATTTAGATATATCATTTAAACCAATAAGTCCAATAAGATAAAGGGGGTATGTGGGATGACACATATCGTGCATGCAGCAGCTGAAGATATTCGGAGCGAAGATTCGCTGTTATTGATCAAGGAACTGAGTGAAGAACTCGGTTTGTTATATGGCGGTGATGGAACGGCGGGATTTCAACTGTCAGACGTTGAGGTGCCACGTGCGGCTTTTATCGTTGCCAGGATCGACGGGTATCCGGTCGGTTGCGGAGCACTTAGACCCCTTGATGATACATCTGTAGAAGTTAAACGCATGTATACACGCAGTGGTTACCGCCGTAAGGGGATTGCCCAGGCGATATTGGCCGAGGCAGAGCGTCTTGCGAACGAACTTGGTTATACCAATCTGAAACTGCAAACAGGGCCCTTGCAGCCAGAAGCTGCAGCGCTGTATGAGCGTGTAGGGTATTACCGAATTCCTGTTTTCAGTGGCAATTGGGACAGAGTGTTGGCCTACCAGAAAGATCTGGTACACGAAAAAGTATAATTCTACGAATTACAGCTTTTATTTCCTGAACGGACAGAGGAACACAAGATAAAAGTAAAAAAGTCGCCGATTGGCGACTTTTTGCATTTTAACATACTGCATTTACTCCAATTATCTCATCTGAAAATACAGACAAAAGCGTTTAATCCGTTGCGCTATTATTGATCGAAGGTTCTTGGTGTTGGACACCCCATTCGCATAGTCCTTCCAAAACGGGCAATAACGTTTCAGCTTTGGCTGTCAGACGGTACTCGACTTTAGGAGGGACTTGGGGATATTCTTTCCGCTCCACCATACCATCTGCTTCCAATTCTTTGAGCTGTGAACTCAGCGTTTTATACGTGATGGCGCCGATCTGTCTTTTAAGTTCATTGAAGCGGACAGGCTGGTTATCAGCCAGAAGATACATAATCACCATTTTCCATTTGCCACCAATAACGGACAACGTGTATCCAAAAGGGGTATCTTGAATATTTTTAACTTTACCGTGGTATTCAGCCATACTCATCATTCACACTATCCTTCCGGGTAGTACCTATCCTAAAAGACCGTACTATTTATTTGTTTGGGCTCAGTTTATACTAACCTTACTTTGAAGTAAAGGGGATTTACGATGACTCAAAAAACAATACGTTTACTTATGCCACAATGGCAAGGTGGAGATAATCCTAACTACTCTTTTGGAGCGGAGCTGCTTGCATGGCTTGCACCTGACAATGATCAACCTCTCATTCATGTTCCTGTTGAGGCTTATGATGGAACATCTCTGGTAAGCGAGAACGGGATAAAAGGCAGAACACAGCTACTTCAGCAATTGCAGGCTGCCCAGCATATTATTCAAGCTCACCAGCCGGATCGCATTGTCATGTTTGGCGGTGACTGTTTGGTTGAACAAGCCCCGTTTGCTTATTTAAATGAACGATATGGCGGAGAACTTGGTTTGATATGGATTGATGCACATGGTGATTTGGTTAGATACGAGGGCTATGACAACGGTCATACTTTACCGCTTGGGAACCTTCTTGGGGAAGGCGATCCGGAGTTTGCCAAACATGTGAGTGTCCCCTTGAAGCCTGAACATGTCTTCATGGCCGGGTTGACAACCCCTACGGAACAGGAAACCGAAGTAATTCAAAGATTGGGTATCCGAACGGCTGGAACTGAAGAATTAACCCATGGCATGGATTCGATTAAGAAGTGGATTAAAGAGACTGGGTTCAAACATCTGGCAATTCACCTTGATCTGGATGTGCTTGATCCCAACATGTTCCGTTCATTGTTATTCGCCAAACCAGGGGAACCTTATGTGTTTTCACCGGCGGGAACCATGCAATTACCTCACTTGCTTCATCTGATCAAAGAACTGTCTAAAGAATCAGATGTGGTGGGATTAGGGATAACTGAGCATATGCCGTGGGATGCCATTAACTTGAAGAATTTGCTTGGAGAAATTCCTATTTTGAACCAGTGATGTAGGATAACAAAAATATATCAGAATACTGATATAACGAGTCAAAATATAGGAAGATTACAGATAAAAATATCAATATTATTATATGGGTGGTTCAAAGCGAATCAGAAATTAAACAAACTGAGGAGAGACACCCAGATGGTCACGTTATTGTTAATCATTATTTATCTCGCATTTATAGGGCTGGGATTACCTGATGCTTTACTTGGCAGTGCCTGGTCCGTTATGAAAAACGATATACATGCGACAACAGAAATGGCTGGTTACATATCGCTAATCATTTCATTTAGTACAGTAGTGTCCAGTCTGTCCGCCAGCCGATTGTTACACCGGTTCGGAACGGGTAAAGTCACATTATTCAGTATCCTCTCAACAACGATCGCGCTGTTGGGATTCTCATTCTCTGAGAATTTTGTGTTTTTACTGATTCTGGCGGTCCCTCTCGGCTTAGGTGCAGGTTCGGTGGATGCGGCACTAAGTAATTATGTAGCCTTGCATTTCAAGGCCAAGCATATGAACTGGTTGCATTGTTTCTGGGGAATTGGCGCAGTGACAGGCCCACTCGTTATGGCATATTGGCTGAATCAAGCAAACAACTGGCGTGCAGGATACGTTACTGTGGGATTGATTTTGCTTGGGATCGTGGTGATCTTATTATCAACATTGTCTCTATGGAAGATTTTTGAGAAGGGAAGAGTAGAGGGGTCAGGCGATGAGAAGAAACGCGTAAGCAACCGTGAGGCCATACGTATCCCCGGCGTGAAAATGTCGATGCTTGCGATGCTCTGTTACAACGGTTCCGAAACTGCTGCCGGTCTGTGGATGGCTTCTTTCTTCATTGTTAGCAAAGGAGTTTCTCCAGGTACTGCCGCAGCACTATCCTCTCTATTTTTCATTGGCATTATCTTGGGACGCATAATCTCAGGTTTTCTTTCGACTCATGTATCCAGCAAAAATCTCATCAGGTATGGTGGAATCATTGGATGCTTCGGATTGGTTATCCTGGTTATGCCCATTCCTTACTGGATTGCCGCTGGGGCTTTATTTATCGTGGGATTGGGAGGAGCACCGATCTATCCGAGTATTGTTCATGCGACACCGGAACGCTTCGGCGAGAAGGCATCCCCAAGTGTAATAGGACTCGAAATGGCCAGTGCCTACACAGGTTCAACACTCATCCCGTTAGGTATGGGGCTCATTGCAAGCGAATGGGGAATGTCAATGGTACCCCTGATTCTGCTGATTCTGTTCAGTGTCATGTACGCGGCAACAGAGCTGGTTAACAGAAGCAACAAGGCTACGCGTCTGACCGTCTAACTCTTGCTATAGGTCATTAAGGTTCTGCCACTATACAACAAAGGAACAACCATCGCTGGTTGTTCCTTTTGGTGTGTGGACTTTTTTTATAAGAAAATCAGCAACAATGTTCCTGCGGCAAAACAGTAATACGAAAAGTATTTCAGGTTGCCTTTGGCCATAATGCCCATAAACCATCTCATGGAGAAATACGTGACAAAAAGTGTCGTGATGAATGCGATCAGATAAGGAATAGCCAGTTGTGATCGATTCGGATCATTGGCAATGTCGGATACACCCATAATGAGTCCACCGATACTTATGGGAATGTACAGCATAAAGGAGAACTTCAAAGCGGTTTCCTGTTTCATGCCGACAGCGATGGACGCAATTACAGTTGCCCCTGAGCGGCTAATGCCCGGAATAAGAGCGACCGCCTGAGCCAGACCTACCAACAGTGCATCTTTCGTAGACAGATCACCGTCTTGCTTGCGCCCACGAAGATTACGAATAAGCCACAAGGCAACCCCGGTGATTAATAACGCGATGGAAACGGTATAAACGGACGAGAAAATTTCTTCAATCCGGTCTTTGAACAGGACTGCAACGACAGCAGCAGGGATCGTACCAATAATTATGTATAAGCAAAACATGAAGTCAGCTCGATATTCTTCTTTACGAGTACGCAGGTAACCCAATGCACCAATAATCAACTTTTTGATATCTTCCCGGAAAATAAAAATAATAGCGATAAGTGATGCTGTGTTTGTTAAAATCTCAAATGACAATCCATTCTGCTTGATGCCCATCAGTTTCTGGGCGATGATCAGATGACCGCTTGAGGACACGGGAATCGGCTCCGTTGCACCTTGAACAATACCTAAAAATAAATACTTTAACCACAATATAATCTCTTCCATGTTGTCCTCCTTGAATACGTTTCATTGGCTTTCCAATGATCTCTCTTTTTAATAAAAGTGACTTGTCTACTCTATTGATGATAGCTGTTTAACTTGGTGACTTGCAAGTTAGAGTTCATAGAGAGAGGGAAATAAACATAGCTTGTCAAATCCTGCATAGCATGATATCGTTGATAACGATTATCAATATCAACGAAAAGGTGGGTTTATTTTGTGTAAACAGATAAAATCAATATGGATCATGATGGCACTCATCTTCCTGATTGTACTTAGTGCATGTGGTCAGTCTGCGACGACCAATAGTACAACCGGTGATAGCGCGAATGCAGCTGCGGAGACAGAAACCAAGACGAACTCGGATTCAGCTTCTTCAGCTGATAAAGCGGCAACTGCCGAAGAGGAACTTGTTACATATCAATCGGATGCAGGAGAAGTACAGGTACCGAAGAATCCTAAGCGCATTATTGATTTGACATCATTTTCGACAGGGTACTTTGTTGCCCTGGATGCACCAGTAGTCGGCGCTTTATCAGGAGCGATGAACAACAAATATATCAAGGATCAACTTGTAGCAGCGGGCACCAGTGATCTGGGTCAAGAGCCTACACCAGAGAAACTAATCAGTTTAAAACCGGACTTATTTATCGTGTACACTGGAACAGAGGGCATCGACAAGCTGGAGCAGATTGCGCCTGTTGTACAGATTGCATATGGTAAGCGCAATTTCAAGGATCTGATGCTTGAAATTGGCAAGCTCACCAATAGAGAAGACGCAGCTAAAGCTTGGAATGCTAAATGGGAAGCGAAGATCAACGAACTGAAGCCCAAGGTTCAGGAAGCTGTAGGCGATCGCACCGTTTCCATACTGAATCCATACGCCAAAGGATTATTTGTATTCGGTCATAACTATGGTCGAGGCGGTGAAATTATTTACGGGGAGTTTGGTCTCAAGGCACCAGCCAAGGCCCAAGCTGAAGCGATTGACAGCGGAACTGGATGGGCTTCAATCTCCATGGAACTATTACCGGAGTATGCAGGTGATATCATCTTTACCAGCCCGTGGTCGGGAGATAAAACTGATCCCAAGATTGTATATGACAATACATTATGGAAGAACTTGCCTGCGGTGAAGGCAAATCATGTGTTCCAGCTTGACCCGACCTCAGACTCATACAACGATCCATTAACGTTGGAAGGTCAGCTGCAATTTATTTCCGATAGCCTGCTTACCGCGAAGTAAGATTACTGCATAAATGGTAATACTGGAGCATTTCCAAAAATCGTTACAAGATGGGGAAATGCTCTTCTTATGAGATTAGAATGTTATATACGTCGATCTTGGATGGATTTTGACCAATGTAATTAAGCTTGATACAATAGGATAACAGCTGATGAACATTAAATATCAAGTGGGGTGATCCAGATTGCAGCAAAAGAGTGAACGTTTGAATGTTTGGTTGGCTTTCTCTAACATTCATACCCATCTGAACGAGAAGCTGGAACAAGCTCTGCTTCAACAATATGACTTATCTTTGAAGGAATTTTATGTGTTAAACTTCATATATAATGCGGAGGGTAAGGAATTACGCCTACAGCAACTTCAAGAACTAGTGGGGTTGAGCCAAAGTGCTACTTCCAGGCTCGTCGTTAGGATGGAAGCCAAAGACTGTGGGGCTCTGGAAAGACATGCATGTGAAGATGACCGGCGTGGCATTTACACTCGTATTACGGAGCTTGGAGAGAATAAATACAAGAAAGCACTTCAAACGTTTAATCAGGTCTTGCAAACTGAATTGGAACAGGATGGATTTGAGACTCGATTAGAGAACCTCACTAAAGAATTGTTCTAAGGCTAGGGTGAATATAGGGTAATGTAATCATTTACCCTATAAGAAGACTTGACACTCATTAAAATATCCATTAAATTAAATGCATGCGCATGAATTTAATGTGGATGCGGTGATTCATGTATAAAGGGGGTATTTGAACATGAAGGTATTCGTCGTTGGATCAAATGGACAGATTGGTCAACAGCTTATTCATCTTTTGAAGAATAGTGAAGAACACACCGTTCTTGCCATGGTACGAAAACAAGAACAGGTAGATTCATTTGCAGCACAGGGTGTGGAAACGGTGCTTGCCAACTTGGAAGGTAAGGTTGACTCACTTGTAGCTGCTGCAACGGGTTGTGACGCAATTGTATTTGCAGCTGGCTCTGGTGGTACAACGGGATATGATAAAACACTCCTCATTGATCTGGATGGTGCCGGGAAAACTATTGAAGCGGCTCAAAAAGCGGGTATTGATCGATTTATTATGGTGAGTGCGATCCAAGCCAATAATCGTGAGAACTGGCATGATAACACCCTTCCATATTATGCAGCGAAGCACTATGCTGATAAATTGTTAGAGATCAGTGGATTAACATATACCATTATACGTCCAGGGATTCTAATGAATGAACCAGGAACAGGTAAAATTTCTGCTGCCGAGAATATCACAACCGGTAACATTGCTCGTGAAGATGTAGCTCATGTGATTTTGGCCAGTTTGAGTGAGAAGAATACCTACAAGCGTTCATTTGATCTAATCGCTGGTGAGGATACAATATCTGAGGCATTGATTAGGCTTTGATGCAAAACAAAATTTTCGACGATATGAGAAGAGTTAAGAGAGGGCTTTACAATGATTATGTTGATGCTTTTGACCTTCATATTAGGTATCTTCATCGTTGTACGTCAAATTTGGCCATTGCGCAATCTTGAATATATAGATTATGAAGTATTTCTCAGACATGAGCGTGATTTTCGGCAGTATAAAGTGATTGATATTCGAGATGCGACGGATTATATGGCTAATCCTACTCCGGATACGATTAACATCTCATTGGGACGGCTTGCTTTCACATGGGAAAAATACCTTCTTCGAGAAGATAACGTAATTATAATGTCACCTGGTATGCTTCAATCCAAAAAGGCTGTCCGTATTTTGCGAAAGCATGGATTTGAATGTCTTTATGTGATGAAGTAAAAGTTAAATGTGAGTTCTAAATCATACGGAGTTATTAATTGTAGGCATTGATTCGATGCTTGCGCATGCATTTTTATTATACGTGATTCATGAAAAGGGGAGTTTTATTTTGATGACAGATTTGTTTAGTCCATATTCTTTTAAAAGCCTAGAGCTTAAAAACCGTGTCGTAATGGCTCCAATGCGCCAATATTCAGTTGAGCAAAAAGATGGTATTGCAACAGATTGGCATTATATGCACTACGTTAGTCGTGCCGTGGGAGGAACAGGTCTCATTATCATTGAAATGACAGATGTGGAACCGGATGGCCGGATCTCAGATTATGATCTTGGACTGTGGTCGGATGAACAGATCCCAGCTCTGAAGCGGATCGTCGATGCGTGTCACAGTTATGGTGCCAAGGTCGGTATTCAGATTGCTCATGCGGGCCGCAAAGCAGAAGATGCCGAAGTTCCAGTTGCTCCATCCGCGATCGCCTTTGATGAGAATTCCAAGCAACCTAGAGCGCTCACAACGGATGAAGTTAAAGGAATGGTTGAAAAATTCCGGAGTGCTGTAGCTCGTGCTGTAAAAGCGGGCTTTGATACAATTGAGATTCATGGTGCACATGGTTACTTAATTCATCAATTCCATTCTCCACTAACAAACAAGCGAGAAGATGAATATGGTCAAGATTTAACTTTATTCGGCCGGGAGATTATTCAGGCTGCGAAGGCAGAGATGCCCGAGGATATGCCCTTGATGATGCGTATTTCAGCCAAAGAATATGTAGAAGGTGGTTATGGCATTAACGAAAGTTCCGAGTTTGCCAAAGCATATAAACAGGCAGGCGTTGACGTATTTGACATCTCATCTGGTGGCGAGGGACCTATTGCTGCATGGGGCAGACCAGGAACTCACGCGGCTTATCAAGTACCTCTCGCTAAAGCAATCAAAGAGGCTCTTGATGTGCCTGTGATTGCTGTTGGAAGACTCGATGATCCTACGTTGGCAAATGCAGTCATCGGCAATGAAGAAGCTGATCTCGTTGCAGTTGGCAGAGGTCTGTTAAGAAATCCTTACTGGGCCTTGGAAGCTGCGACTGCTTTGCGCAAGACAACGGAAGTTCCAAAACAATATACGACTGGTTTTTAATTATTGATAATTTAACGATTAATGATCTTCATTAATACATGAATAAGAAAGGACTCCTCTGACAAAACAGAAGGAGTCCTTTCTGCGGTTAACCCAAGCAAGATGAAGGAACGATACTAACCAGTAACCAGTCAAGAGATGGTAGTCGTTTCATCGGCTCTGCCTCTCAAGCGTTTAATATCTTCTCTGGGCGGATATCCGAACATACGAGAATATTCACGACTGAATTGGGAAGGACTCTCGTAACCTACCTGAAATGCTACATCTGCTGCATCGGTGGATTTGGATAATAACAAGCGGCGAGCTTCTTGCAGCCTCAGTTGTTTTTGAAACTGAATCGGGCTCATGGCAGTCACTTCTTTAAAGTGTCTGTGCAGCGAAGCAGTACTCATATTCGCCAAATCCGCCAGATCCTCGACCCGAAAATTTTTATCAGAGTGATTCATAATATATTCAATAACGTCTCTGATTCGATAGGTATGGCTGCCCTCCATGGTAGCTTGCTCCAGGGCAATCCCATGTGGGCCCTTCAGAACTTTATAGAGAATTTCCTTTTTGAACAAAGGAGCGAGTAGTGGAATATCTTCCGAATGATCTTCCAACAAACGGGCTAACCTGATGACTGCATCCAGCAGAGATGGCTCGGCTTGGCTGACAAACATCGCACGTCTCGTCGTTTTCCGCGGTCTTGCTGGGAAATCAGAATGGTTCAATACTTCCAGAATCTCACTGGATGTGAATTCAAGTTTCAGCGCCAGATAGGGAGCCTCAGACGAGGCTTGAATCACTTGTCCACTAACCGGCAAGTCAACGGTTGCCACGATATAACTTCCTGGACCATACCGGAAACGATCCTGTCCCAGCAGGACCTCTTTTTCACCCTGAACGATAATGCAAAAGGATGGTTCATTAACTCTAAATATAGGTTCAGTAACGACCGATTCACGGATTAGAAATAATGAGGGGATAGCCGTAGGGTGCACCCCGTCCTTGTCAGACAAACGGTCAATGAGTGTGGCTAATTCGTTTTGTTGTTCGTGTATTTGATCAGACATACGTAGTTCTCCTTTTTCGACACAACATAATAAGTTACATTCTATCGTATATAGACCCTGGGCGGTAGAAAACGGATAGGAATAGGCAAACATTTGATGTGAATGGATAAGACATGCTGATTGTTGGTTACATATTCACAAGTACACAGGTCATGATATACAACAAGTACAGAAGATATACACTTACGGATCAGCTAATACATGATCAGATGAGAATGAAAAGAGGTATCTGCATCTTTTATTTACTGATCGTTCCCGATGTGTTAGATTGATTTTAGGAGGGAAGTCGAATGGCTAGAAGTAAAGAGTTTGAAGTGAACGAAGTGTTGGATAAAGCAATGAAGATCTTCTGGGAACAAGGTTACGAGAAAACGTCGATGAGTGACCTGGTTGAGCATATGGGAATTCATCGCAGAAGTATATATGATACATTTGACGACAAACATTCGCTGTTCTTGCAGGCAATGGATCGTTACAGCGGTAAGGTCAGCACCACATTACTTGCAGAAATCAAGGCATCCAAGACGGCAGTGGAAGCACTGCATAAAATTTTCGATGTTATGATCAGTGAAGCAGAGGATACACCATCGGGTTGCTTGATCGTGAACTCGGCGGTAGAGTTAGGCACACGTGATCCGGACGTGGACATCCGATCTCTTGAATCTTTTAGCGAAGCTGAGCGAATGTTCGAGCAGATTATTCAATGGGGACAGCGGGAGGGAGAATTCTCCTCTGATCATGATGCGAAGGAAATGGCAGAGTACCTGCACAATATTTCCGTTGGCATCAGAGCCATGGCGAGAACCTCGACCGATAAGGAAAAATTAAACCGGATTATCGATGTATCGATGAAACTTTTGGAGAAATGATGAGCAGAGACGTACCCATAAAAGTAGCTTGAAATCCGTTAGAGGACTTCAAGCTACTTTTTTTGACGCTAATTTTAGAAAAGAGAAAGCTTAATCCATCAATTGGTGATGGCATTTTCTATCGGTTTAATTTTATGAATCTCTTCGGTCCCAGCCTCCAAAGCTGTTTCATAGTAGGAGCGTTTGTGCTCGATGACTTCCATGGTTTTTCTTAGTTCCTCCATTTGTGCTTCCACAATAGCTTTTCGCTCCGTAAACATGTCATATCTTTGCTTCAGTGTGGAGTCCCCTTCAGAGCACCATACAATGAAGTCCTTAATGTCTTTAATAGGCATCCCGGTCAGCTTCAGACATTGAATGATCTTTAAAAAGTCGATGTCTGAATCTTTGAACAACCGTGTTCCGCTCGTAGTACGTTCTACAAAAGGCATGAGTCCTTCCTTATCATAGTAACGCAATGTATATACCGTAAGGTCTAATTTTTTGGCAACTTCACCGATTGAATAGGGCATTTAGAATGAATTCCTTTCTACTTGGGGTAGACCTCGAGTTAACTCTAGGATTGATCCGAGTGAATTCTAACATGTTGGATAACTGGATGTCAAAGTACGTTGGAGATAAAAAAATAAGATAAACATTTGACCTAGAGTTAACTAGAGGGGGTAAGATAACTTTGAACTTTAAATTACTAGGAGGTTATCCCATTGATTATAGCTAAAGCCAGAGCCGTTGACGGACCAGACCAACAATTCAGAAGTGCTGAAATTAAACGACGTGATCTGGATACCAATGATGTATTAATCGAGATTAAATATGCCGGTATCTGCCATTCTGACATCCATACTGCCCACGGTGAATGGGGTCCTGTGAATTATCCACTCGTTCCTGGACACGAGATTGCCGGGATTGTAACCGATGTAGGAACCGGAGTCTCCAAATATAAGGTTGGTGACCGAGTAGGGGTCGGATGTATGGTGGACTCTTGTGGTGAATGTGTTAACTGTCGCAAAGGTGAAGAGCAATACTGTCTCAAAGGAAATATTCAAACTTACGCTGGAGTAGACAAATACGGTGAGCCTACGCAAGGTGGATATTCAACTCATATTGTTGTCGTAGAGGATTTCGTCGTTCGCATCCCTGATAACATTGCACTTGATGCTGCTGCACCTTTGCTGTGTGCCGGTATTACGACGTATTCACCACTTCATCACTGGGGAGCTGGCCCAGGTAAGAAGGTTGCCGTTGTAGGTATGGGTGGTCTAGGTCATATGGCTGTCAAAATTGCACATGCGATGGGCGCGGAAGTAACGGTTCTCTCCCAATCATTGAGCAAAAAAGAAGATGGACTGCAATTTGGTGCAGATCACTACTATGCTACAAGCGAACCGGAAACATTCGAGAAACTTGCAGGCACATTTGATCTGATGATTAACACGGTGAGTGCGAATATTGACATTAACGCTTATTTCTCATTGCTCACGCTGGATGGTACACTCGTGAACGTGGGTGCTCCTGCAGAGCCTTTAGCTGTTAATGTATTTTCTCTTATTGGTCATCGCCGTTCATTCGCAGGATCCATGATTGGTGGCATTCGTGAGACGCAGGAAATGCTCGATTTCTGTGCAGAACATGATATTGCACCTAACATTGAGGTCATCTCCGCTAACCAGATTGACGAAGCTTACAAGCGTGTACTGGCTTCCGACGTGAAATATCGCTTTGTTATTGATATTAGCACTATGTAAGTGTGAACTGTGTAATAGTGATAGTTAAAGATAGAAGAAAGCAGCTGCCGTCAAGGTCAGCTGCTTTTTGCTTTTCAGTTTGTTAATTGCTGATCATTCTACAACCCGCGCCCTTTTCGCAACGAACAGAAGTGGCATACGTCTAATAACTAGATGAAAAAATGAAAGGAGTGGAATGAGAAAGATGAAAGCATCATTTTCACATCAGCCTGAAGGGTACGAATGTCCATTTTGTCGTATTTGGGGTATCGAGCGACCTGATCAGGGAACTAAACAAATGGATATCATCTATCAGAATGAAAAGGTAACGGCATTTATAGCAGGCAAATGGTGGCCAAACAATAAAGGACATGTTCTTATTATTCCGAATCAACATTTCGAAAACATCTTTGAACTCCCTGCGGATTACGCTGTTGAAATTCACCGCGCGGCTCAGCTTACAGCATTTGCAATGAAAAGTACATATGGATGTGATGGGATTTCGACACGGTAACATAATGAACCTGCTGGCAATCAAGACGTGTGGCATTATCATCTGCATGTTTACCCTAGATACGTGAATGATCAACTGTATCTGTCAAATGGTTCTCAGTCCGATCCAGATGAACGCGCTTTCTATGCGAATAAGTTGCGTTCTTGGATAAAGGAAAACATTTAAAGTCTAGCAGGCTGCTCATTTTTTGTTGAGTTATCGGGCAGATAAGGGTTTTTGAATTTGATATTCATGATAGAATGAGTTTGAATGGGGCAAATTAAATAGTATATTTCATGATATAGGGGGAACCAATGGAGACCTTTGCAGAATTTATAGCACGCATCGATAACCCGGAACAACAGGCACGAACGGAAGAAGTCTTGAACTGGGTCACTGAAAAATTCCCGAATTTAAAACAAAAAATAGCCTGGAACCAACCGATGTTTACCGACCATGAGACCTTCATCATTGGTTTTAGTGTATCCAAGCAACATTTGGCTGTTGCTCCCGAGAAGGCAGGAATTAATCGTTTTTCGGAAGAGATCACGCAGGCGGGTTACGATCATACCAAAGAATTGATACGGATGAAGTGGAAACAGGAGATTGATTTTGAGTTACTTGAGAGAATGATTGAGTTCAATATAGCGGATAAGGCAGAATGTTCAACATTTTGGCGTAAATAAATCGCGATAAAAAGAAGACCCCAACTTCCGGATACGGAAAGATGAGGTCTTCTATATTTTAAGCAAAAGCGATTATTGAGCACCTACAACAGGGTGAGGTACATAGGGCTCTTCAAGGAACGTAACATCTTCTGAGGTCAACTTAACGGAAAGAGCGCCTACCGCATTTTCCAAATGCGATATTTTGGTGGCACCGATAATTGGAGCCGCTACAGTGTCTTTTTGTAGCAACCACGCAAGTGCAATGTGTGTGCGAGGGACACCGTATTTTTCCGCAATGGATGCAACTCGTTCAACAACAATTCGATCTGCATCACTGGTCGCATTGTACTTGGATTTCTGAATTTGGTCTGTCTCGGATCGAAGCGTGGATACGGACCAGTCACGGGTTAATCTGCCTGAAGCAAGAGGACTGTAGGGAGTTACACCAATCTTTTCTTCCTTGCATAAAGGCAACATTTCACGTTCCTCTTCACGGTAGATGAGGTTCAAGTGGTTTTGCATGGAGACAAACTTGGTCCAACCGTGTTTCTCTGCTACATGTAATGCTTTTTGGAACTGCCATGCAAACATGGCTGAAGCGCCAATATATCTCACTTTACCCGACTTCACCACATCATGTAAGGCTTCCATGGTTTCTTCAATAGGCGTATTGTAGTCCCAACGATGAATGATATAGAGATCCACATAATCGGTTTCCAATCGTTTAAGGCTTTTATCAATCTCACTCAGGATGGCTTTTCTGGAAAGGCCAGAACCGTTGGGTCCTTTATGCATTTGTCCGTGTACTTTGGTAGCAATGACAACCTCATCCCGATTTGCATAATCTTTTAACGCCCGACCAAGATACTCCTCGCTTGTACCCAGAGAATATATATTCGCTGTATCAAAGAAATTAATGCCTAGATCCAACGCTTTTTTGATCACGGGGCGAGAATTTTCTTCATTCAATACCCATTCATGAACCCATTTACTGGCGTCCCCAAATCCCATACATCCCAAGCAAAATCGAGATACGTCCAAGCCTGTGTTACCAAGTTTCGTATATTCCATGTTATGTTCAAATCCTTTCTAATGTTTATTATTGCCACCTGTATGGTGATCTATTTACACATTATTATGTCATAACGAATGAACCAGCGTGTACCACATTTCTATCAAAGTTTTGCCTAATCCTATCAGAATCCAATCCTAGAATCTGTTAGATAGAGGACATAAAAAAAGATGCCCCCAGTGTAGCTCAAGGGACATCTATTTAATATAAATTATTTTTCAACTCAGACAGAACAGAAAAAAAGCATTGAACGTGAAAAAAAGCCATGATATAATCTATAGCGCAATTGACATTTCTATTGAATATAAAGGGTGAATCATTATTTCTCCTAATTTAATTTTACATCCGACATTCCGATTTGTCAATGCTCTTTTTTTGGTCCTAATAAATGGAAAAGGGAGTGGACTTATTCATGGATAAAACAAACGATTGGAAGTTGGAAGAGGAAAGATTAGTACAGGTGAGGAACAAGCTTCAGGCAAGACTCGACGAGTTAGAACCGAAGGTTGCCGGACTGCATGAACAGGCTGCCGAAATTCGTAAACGGTTCTGGGAAGAAGTGACGATCAATACGAGTTCGTACAGTGATTTTGAAGATGCATTCTATACCATTAATCAGCAGTCCAGAGTGTTGGCCGAGAGGGAGCGCGGGCACAAGCTGTTAACACAACAATGGAAAAATACAAAGAGACTGCTTCCAACGCCGTATTTTGGCCGTTTCGACTATAAGGAAAAAGGCATGACATTGACTGAACAGATCTACATCGGCGTATCATCCTTCATGGATGAAGATGGATTGAACTTTCTAATCTATGACTGGCGTACGCCAATTGCGAGTCTGTACTATGATCACTCTCCCGGGCCAGCAAGTTATGACACACCTTCAGGACGAATTGAAGGAAAGATGGAGCTCAAGCGTCAATTTCAGATTCAACATGGGCAGCTTCATAGCATGTTTGATTCAACTGAGACGATTGGTGACGAATTGTTGCAGCAAGTGCTCGCCAAGGGTGCAGACTCACAAATGAAGAGCATTGTAGCAACGATCCAGAAGGAACAAAACGCCATTATTCGTGATGACCGAAGCCGAATGCTTATCGTTCAAGGGGCAGCTGGCAGTGGCAAGACGTCCGCTGCGTTACAGCGAGTGGCCTACTTACTATACAAACATCGCCAGACCGTCAAAGCAGATCAGATTGTACTTTTCTCCCCGAATCCGATGTTTACCAGTTATACTTCCACCGTGCTCCCGGAACTTGGCGAAGAAAATATGCAGCAGACGACTTTCCAGGAATATCTGAATTATTGGCTGGATTCCTCCTTACGACCAGAGGATGCCTTTGATCAGATTGAATATGTGCTGACAGCCCAAGAAGATCCGGGATATGAAGCTCGTCTGGAGGCGATTAAGTACAAAGCTTCCGAGACATTCCTGCAAGTGCTCCAAAACTACGGTAAGTGGCTGGGGCGGGAGGGCATGCGGTTCAACGGCATTCAATTTCGGGGACGTGAATTCATCACTTCAGATCGAATCAAGACCCAATTTTACAGTTTGGATCAAAATCTTACCTTGTCCAACCGCATACTTCTTTTGCAGGAATGGTTGCTGAGAGAACTTGTTTCGCTGGAACGTCTGGAACGGGAAGCAGACTGGGTTCTGGAGGAGTTGAATTATCTGGACACAGAAGAGTACGTGGAAGCTTTCCGCATGTTGCACAAAGAAAAGCCTGTGTTTGATGTGGCGGAAAAATACGCAGCACGAGATAACGGGAATAACAGTGCAATGCAAGATGAGGGTGCCTTTAACTTTGCAGTGCAGGAAGAGGAGTTGCTTCGTCAGAAACTGGTGAAAGACATGTTTAAACCTTTAAGGAAGAGTGTGCGGAAATTCCAGTTCGTGGATGTGAAAGGCATATACGAACAACTATTTGTAGATGAAGCCGCTTATCGAGAACAAACGAATGGGGCAATCCCCCCACAGCACTGGCCTGAGATTTGTAAACAGACCAAGGCCATGATCCTTCAGAACAAGCTGTTCCATGAGGATGCTACTCCGTATTTATATGTAAAAGAGATGATCGAAGGCGTCCGGACAAACACAGAGATTCGTTATGTCTTTGTTGATGAAGGCCAGGATTATTCGGCGTTTCAATATGAATATCTTAAAAAGCTGTTTCCTCGTGCCCGCATGACGGTGCTGGGGGATTTCGGGCAAGCGATCTTTATGCAGGCTACGGATTTGGCAGCATCCAACTCGCCACTGGTTCACCTTTACGGAGAAGGCGAAACTACATTGATACGCCTTGTACGCAGTTATCGTTCAACCAAAGAGATTGTTGAATTCACGAGACAGATGTTACCAGGGGGAGAAGAGATAAGACCGTTTGAAAGGGGAGATCAGAAGCCTCTTTTAACAAAATTGAAGGACGAAAATCTGCGTGGTACACAGATTCTCGCAGACATCGCCGCGCTTAAGGCGGAGGGGTTTGATTCCATCGCTGTGATTACAAAGACCGCGGCTGAAAGTCGTGATGCCTATGAAAGGTTGCAAAGTCAAGGCGGCGAAGGGTTACAGCTCATAACAAAGGATACACAGATTTTCGAAAAAGGAATCATGGTTATTCCTGTGTATCTCGCCAAAGGCGTTGAGTTCGATGCTGTCCTGGTCTATGATGCTTCACCCGTTGCTTACAGCCAGGAATATGATCGCAAGCTTCTGTATACGGCCTGCACACGAGCCATGCACCGACTTCATCTATATACAGTGAGTGACTGGTCACCATTTGTGCAGGCGTTACCTGCGAATCTGTATGACATAAAATCATAATCCATATGTAAATCCGTTCTCAATGAAGGACCAAAGAAAGATGCTCGGAGCCTTTTTTCAAAGGTTATCGGGCATCTTCTTTTTATAAAGACATGAATCATAAAAGTTATTCTTTACTGATCGTTCCCGATGTGATAGATTGTTATTGGGAGTTATGAGAATGATCATTCCCATAACAGCTCAAAAATGAATACATTCTCAATGAGAGGGAGTAATAATAAATGAATATTTCCAAACAAGTTGCTATTGTAAGTGGGGCTAATCGAGGGTTGGGCAAGGAACTTGCTCTTGAACTGCTGGCGAGGGGAACCAAAGTGTATGCTGGCGCACGAAACCCTGAATCTATTGATCTGCCGGGGGTTATTCCACTGCAACTCGATATTACGGATCCACAATCTGTCATGGCTGCAGCTGAGGTAGCTAGTGATGTAACCCTTCTAATCAATAATGCTGGTTCCGCTACGGGTGCTTCTCTGCTCACGGGTGAGCTGAACGATATTCACTTGGAATTCAATACACATGTATTCGGGACGCTTTCAATGATTCGTGCGTTTGCACCGGTGATAGAGAAGAATGGGGGAGGGTCGATACTGAATATCCTGTCCGCTCTATCTTGGCTCAGCCTTGGTAACTCAGGTGCATATTCAGCTGCAAAATCCGCTCAGTGGGGAATTACGAATGCATTACGTCTGGAGTTAGCCCCTAAGAACGTTAGCGTTGCCGGATTGCACGTAGCGTTCATGGATACGGATATGACGGCAGGTATCGACGCACCGAAAACGAACCCAACTGATATTGCCAAAATTGCAATAGATTCCATCGAAGCGGATCTCTACGAGATTCTTGCTGATGATACCAGTCGGAATGTACAACAGGGTCTTGCTGGTGGTGTTGCAGCCCTTTACCCACAATTGTTTCAAAAATAGAGAGGTGTAGATACATTTTCTCGCTATAAATAAACAACCCCCACCAGATATGGTGGGGGTTGAGTACGTCATGAATACTCCAATTCTATTCCTTGAGAGCCGTGAGAATATAAGGCTTAACCTTTAACCGCACCGGCAGTGAGGCCGCTGACAATATATTTTTGCCCAAATAGATACAGAATGAATACAGGCAACGAAGTGAGCACGAGATTGGCAAAGATCAGGTTCCAGTCCCGGCTATATTTGCCGTAGAAATTGTAGATCGACAGTGGCATCGTCCATGTGGAACTGTCTGTCAGGAAGTATACCGGAATCGTGATGTCATTCCAGACGGACATGAACACCATGATGGCTACCGTTGCGTTAACGGGCAGAATGAGCGGTGTGACGATGCGGAAGAACACCCCGAACACACTTGCTCCTTCCAGAAATGCCACTTCGTCCAGTGCTCGTGGAATGGTTTTGATGAATCCACTATACAAGAATACACTGAAGGCTGTATTTAACGCGGCGTAGATTAGGATAACACTTGTGATGCTGCCGTAGAATCCCAATCCCTGTACAACACGTATGGTCGTAATAATCGACATTGGCGCAATCAATCCCATGAAGAAATACATGTAGATCGTGCCGGATAGTTTGGTTTCCCGACGTGCCAGAATGAATGCCGCTGCCGAAGAAGCAACGATATTAATGATGGAAGATACGCCAGTAATCAAAATGCTGTTGAAGAACGCTCGCGACAGTCCGCCTTCCTGGAAGACACGAACATAGTTCGAGAACTGCCATGTTTCCGGAAAACTCAAGGAGAAGCTAAGTACTTCAGCACTGGTTTTGAATGAACCAAAGATCAGAATGACAAGCGGCAACAGAACGATAAGGGAGGCCAGAATCAGGAAACCTTCCACGATATAGTTGCGGATGGCGAGTTTGCGTGTATAGCCCATGTTATTCCGTAACCTCCTTACGCCGCATGAAGATCAATAGCGGTATAGCAATAATGGTAACGACCACGAAGAGAAGTGTGTTGACCGCGGTACCGAGTCCCCAGTTGCCTTCGCCGAAAGATCGCAGAATGATCGTACCTACGACCTGGGAAGCGTTACCCGGGCCACCACCGGTCATGACATATACTTCAGAGAATACTTTGAGTCCACCAATCAATGTCAGCATCAGGTTAATATTAATCGCGGGCAGCAAGAGTGGTAGTGTGATTTTGAAAAAACTTCTCCACGAACTTGCGCCATCGATCTTGGCTGCCTCGTAATACTCTTGAGAAATGGACTGCAGACCAGCCAGATAGATAGCCATCTGGAACCCGGCACTCTGCCAGATAGATACGATGGCAATTGTCCAGATAACAATCGATGGGTTAGTAAGCCAAGCTTGGCTTAATGAATGTAACCCTACAGATTCCAACAAATTGTTGATTGTACCTTCGGTACGCAACATGGGAGTGAACAGAATGCTGATCACAAGGATGCTGAGAATGGAAGGGGAGTAGAAGATCGCGCGCAGCAGGTTCTTTGTTCTTAATCGCATGTTAAGTCCTACAGCCAGTAACAAACCGATGACATTTTTGCCAACAACGGTGACGATTGCAAATATCGCCGTGTTTTTCAGCGCCAGAATAAGCGTTTTGTCCGAAAAAATTTTCTGGAAATTATCCCACCCAATGAACTTCAGCTCCAGCCGATCCAGCCGCCAATCCGTGAATGAATAATAGAAAGCGGCGAGAGCAGGCACAACAAAAAAGATGGAGTAGATAATCAGTGCGGGAAATATCATATAATACGAGTACAGATTTTTAGTCCTTTTCATGTCTCACACTCCGTTATAGCCAGGCAGCATAACGGTCGATCTGTTATGCTGCCTTATATTTCACTCTTTAGAAACCTTCTACGCCTTTATCCTGCATCAGCTGACTGAACTTCTCATCCCAGGATTTCAGCACTTCTTCCGGTGACAATCCACCTGCAAATTGATCCTGCAACAATCGGTACAGTTCGCTGCGATCAACCAGCATGTATGCATCCGTTGTCAGCACGGTTTTCTTCGGCGTAATATAGTTGTCTACAATATCCTGCTTGTAAGCCGGCAATTCTGGTGTGGTGACGTCACTGAAATTGGATACGTATCCTTTGGAATCGACGATCTGTTGTGCGACATCCTTGGAAGCAATATAGTCCAGGAACTGTTTGGCTTCATCCAGATGTTTGGATTTCTTCGGAATGAACAGTTGTCCGCCCAGTGGACTTGCACCCAGACTGGCATTATCCGACGATGGAATCGGGAATACGCCCAGTTCCATATTTGGATCTTGCTCGGCAACGCCTTCAATTAACCAATCGCCCATAAACATCATGGCAACTTCCTTGTTCAGGAATTTACCTACGGCCATGTCATAGCTGTCGCTAAGCACATCCGTGTTGGTGTACCCTTTGGTGTAAATCTCATATTGTTGTTCCAGGAATGTTTTGAATTCCGGGATATCAGACCATTTTTTCTTATTACTGTTCAGCTCATCAAAAAAAGTCGGTTCATTTTTGGCTACAAAATCGGCAAAAGCTGCAGCAGGCCAGATATTGGCAGCCCAGGCATCTTTGTAAGGCATGAAGACAGGCGTAATGCCACTTGCTTTGATTTTTTCACAGATCGCCAGAAATTCTTCGTAGTTGGTTGGAATCGACAATCCGAGTTCTTCAAAGATTTGTTTGTTATAAACGACCCCTTGCATCCCCGTATCTTGGCTGACATGGAAGCTGTAGAGATGACCACCAGAAGAGAGGACGTCTTTGTTCACAATTCTGCTCGCCCAAGGCTCGTTATCCAGAATCTCGAAGTTACGTTCAAGGTTCAGGTCCGTGACTGCGCTCGCCAGATTGTACTGAATAATGTCAGGCGTTTCATCCACAGCCAGTTTGGTTTGCAGTACAGTTGTCGTTTGTTCCGCTGGAATCAGCTGCAAATTGACACGAATGTTCGTTTGTTTTTCGAATGCATCGAGAATGTCCTGCTGGATGAAGGCAGAGTCCTGAGAACTTTTAGAGATTGCCAGCTCCAATGTGACTTTGCCACTCTTGCTGTCCCCGCCAGCAGCTGTGCCGGAATCCGTACCTCCTGATCCACAAGCCGTTAATGAGACCGATAATAAACTGGCCAGAATAATAGAAAACGCCTTTTTTCTTTTTATTGTTTTCAATACAAATCCCCCTCTAAAACGTTTAGTGAATCCGTTTACAAGTCCGATTATAGATTCTTTTCTCGCCCCGGTACATGTCTGTGCTTGAACGTTGATGTGTAAAATCCTGAACTTGAAATCGCTATCATTTCATGAAGTACCGTGATAGAGTAGACATGAATGTAAGGGATTTCACATCATGTCAGAACAGGAGGGCATCTCTGAGAATGGCAAAGCTCATACATAAAGCAACTCAATTCAGTTTGCAGACAAAGGTGTTTTTGACATTTCTGGCTCTGCTTTTGTTCGTGCTGGGCTGTTTTATCGTTTATGTGAATGTGATCGTTGTCCGCCCGCTCAAACTGAAAACAGAGCAGGATACGCTCGTGACAGCTACGAAGGTAAGAGAGCAAGTTGATCTCTACGTAGAACAACAGAACCAGATGTCACAGCGAATATTATCCAGCAAAAATATATTTGCAGCCATGGACAAGAGCTCCTCAGCGCATAGTAATTATGAAAGGCTGAAGCAGATTCGGATCATCAAAGACATCATGTTTCAGGCCATCGGGCCGAGTATGAATATCAAGGACATGTCCATCTACGACAATCACGGGGTTCTCCTGACATCATATCTGGGTTTGGACAATCCTCCCGCAATCCTGAACACCATGATGGAGAGTAGTCAGATCGGACGAGATTGGACGGAAAGTGGTTTTGTTCTGCTGCGTCAAGACGATACGATCTCCTTTGTGCGCACGATCAATGATCAGAACGGCAAGGTGTACGGTTATCTTAGCATTCAGATGGAACAGGCCTATATACAGAATCTAACGGAGGGTATTACCGCTGGCGATGTCTATATTCTGAATCAACAAGGGGAGCAGATGACGAGCTCGGAAGCGGGGGTGACATTTACCAATTGGACAAAGCCTTCAGCAGACGAGGGGCTGGATGTGGATAAAAACGACAATTATATCACGCATTCCACTTCACCAAGTACAGGTTGGATCACGTATATCATAACGCCCAAAAAATCTGTCCTGGGTTCGATCCATTCGGTTCAGACGATGTCCATTCTGCTGATTACAGCACTGATGCTGGTTTCATTTGTGTATATATTCCTGTCGACGCGTAACCTGCTGCTGCCTATCCGCAAGCTCCGCGGTCAGATCTGGCGCATGAACTACAGCAATATGAATCTGAAAGTGGATGAAACGCCGAAGAATAATGATCTCTTATTGCTGAATGAAGCTTTTCAGGACCTGATGGAAAGACTGCAGCAATCCATTGACCGGGAAAAATCGGCGCTTCATGAGGAAGTAAAGGCTCGTAATTCGGCGCTGCAAGCCCAGATTGCTCCTCATTTTATTCATAACGTTCTATATCTGATCAGTATTGCTGCCCAAGAGGGGAAGACCAAAGTTGTATCGGATATGTGCAAACATCTTTCGGACAGTCTGCGTTATATTGTCTCTTCACCATACGCGCATGTGACTTTGGCTGAGGAGCTTCAACATACGAGACATTATCTGTCCCTTGTACAACAAAAGTACGAAGAGGATCTGGAGTGGGACATCCGTACAGACGAGCTGGCGAACGAAATCCGATTGCCACGGTTGGTCATTCAGCCGTTTGTGGAAAACTGCATTGAACATGCCTTTGCCAACACCGCGCCGCCTTGGCGTATCCAGATTACCGTGAAGCAATATAACGGATTATGGGCTTTGGAGATCAAAGATAATGGAGAGGGTTTTCCACCGGATAAGATCCAGGAGATTTTAGCCAATATTCAGGCATCGGGTTCTGGAATGAACCAGACTGCCGATGGTGGAACAGCCCTTGGTAACATGGGGATTATCAATAGTGTCAATCGACTCAAACTAATGTATAACAACCGGCTCTTCATTAATATATTTAACAATCATGCGGAAGAGCAACATGGAGCAACGATTCAAATCATCGGCTCACTGACAAAGGATTTTTACTAACTAGGAGGCATAGGCGATGTATAACGTTATGATCGTTGAGGATAGCAAACCGATATTACGTAATATTAAAATGCTCTTGGAAACGCTCAAATTCCCGATTCGTGTATCGGCTACGGCAACGAATGGAGAGGAAGCCTTGGCAGCGTTAAAGCAGGAACCGATTGATCTGCTGTTGACCGATATACGAATGCCGAAAATGGACGGACTGTCCCTGATTGAGCAAGCCAAGCTTGCCAACCCGGATCTGAAGGTCATTCTAATTAGCGGGTACAGCGATTTTGAATACACAAGAAAAGCATTGAACCTGCAAGTGTTTGACTATTTGTTAAAACCTGTCGAACGAGAGGCGCTTGAAGAAGTCATGGGTCGGGTAATTGACCAACTTGATCAACAGATGTCCAAGGAACTGCTGGATTTGCAGGAAATCATTCATCCCCAATGTGAGACTACGCCGAAACAGGGGGAGGAGTTTCCGCCTTTATTCAGCCAGATGATGATCATTATGAGCAAACAGCCTTTTACCGCAGGGCATGAACGATGGGTGGAGGTGGAACTTGAGGGTATAGTGCAGGATTTTTTTGCATTCCATCCTTGTCGTGTGTACACCAGTCAAACCCCATATCAATTTGTTGCTTTTGTTAACAAGAGTGCACTTGAGGTGTACTCTTCCGTACATGAATGTCTTGAATCGTTGCGACGGCATTTGGTTGCGCATGACATCGATGCGATCATTGGAGGACAACTTCTATTCGCTGAGTCTGGTAATCTGCCGGAGCTCTATCACCGCATGTCGTCCATTTTGTCTGAGCAGCAACGGTTGAAACAAGGAATAGTGTTGGATACCGGGAATCCGGTGTCGATGGCCAGATCCGAGACAGGCTGTCTGGATCCGGTGCAGGAATCTGCTTTTGTACGGATGATACAGGCTCGGCAGAAAGAACGGTTTGCTTTCAAGTTATCCCAATTGATGAATCGATGGGCAGAGGAAAATGTACATATGACCGAGGTGGAGCGGTTTATCGGATTGATTGTAGACACGTTTGCTCATCTGTACGAGGAACAGGGCTCGGGCATGAGATTGGGTCTGGAGCTTCGGTCAAGACAATTCGCCCATGCACAGTCCTATGCCGATTTTTGCCGGGGAATGACGGAATGGACGGGACAGTGCTTCGATATGCTGCAATCCCACGTTCGAAAAAGCAAGGCGATCCTGTTCGAACAGATTGACGATTACGTAAAACTAAATAAATACTCTCAATTGTCTATCAACGACATTGCCATGAAGTTTCACGTTAGCCCGTCGTATGTCAGCAGAGTGATCAAAAATGCAACGCAAATTACGTTTGTTCAGTATTACACCCAGCTTCGCATTCAGGAAGCCTGCAGACTGATGGAAAGTCAACCGGACATGAAGTTTAAGGAAGTTTCCGATTTGCTGTCGTTTAGCGATCAGCACTATTTCTCGAAGGTGTTCAAAGAGTATACGGGGCTAAGTCCTACGGATTATAAACAACAGATGTCTGGTATAAAGACCCAATCATAGTTAACAAACCCTTTTTACTTATGCTATAATACTAAACAAATACGGCTTGTTACTGAATTCATTCAGGCAATACCTATGTATATACATGCTCAAAGTTTCTTTGGGTGTGCATATATATGGGTTTTTTTGCGTTTACTGGCCGATTGATTCTACCAAAAATGAATAAAGAGAGGAAGATTGAAATTGAAAAAGGAAAAGAAAAAAAGGTCATTTTATAAGAGAGGAGGAGCCGGTTTACGATTAATGAGCACTAGACTCATTGCAGCTTTCCTCGCGGTACTTATTATCCCGACTGCACTTATCGGATACTTTTCGTATAATAGTGCCAAAGATCAGGTACAACAAAAAATGACAGATCCCATCAATACCATTTTAACCATGACAGGACAGCATATTAACAATCTGATAGGGGAAAAAGCAGCATTATTGAGTTATATAGACAGTATGTATGGCTCCACTCCCAGTCAGGCGAACAACGAAACAGTACAAGTAGGAATCGACCAATTAGCTGATACATATCCTGATCTTCTTGCCATCACTGTGGGCAGCGACCAAGGTGGTGTTATATCATCTCCAGCAATAGAAGATGTAACATATGATCCACGCAGCACAACATGGTACACCAATGGTATGAGTAACAATGGAGCACTCTTTTTTTCGAGTATTATGACAGATCCGGTATCCGGGAAGATTTATGTAGAAATTTCAAAGGCTCTTTCAAATCAACAAGGTGTAGCAAGTATTAAACTTGATCTGGAGCGATTAGCAAAAGAAATATCTTATGTGGATGTAGGAGGTAATGGGAGCCTGATTGTGGTTGACTCCAATCGAACCATCGCAGCTTGGTCTGGTGCCATTGTAAAAGGTGGGGGAGGAGAACTCGGCGGGGCGCTCATCGAGGGAATTCCAGTTCATCCAAATACGGCTTCAAGTTCCGATGAGCCGATGGCATTTTCTCAATTTGTCAGAACGGATCTGGCGTATGATCTAGAGGTATATAACGGTGTTAATGCTTTGACGGGGTGGAATGTCATTGCTTTGATGGGCCATGAAGACTTTATCGCCGCAGCGAAACCCATCATGGTATCGAGTCTAACCGTCATTGCTGTATCTGTATTAATTGCTGGAGTTATTATTTTCTTCATTCTGAGATCTTTTATTGTACCTATGCAAAAACTGAGAAAGGCAACCCGCAGCGTAAGCGAAGGGAATCTGTCCGAACGTGTTAATCTTAAAACCGAGAACGAATTCGGTATATTGGCAAATGATTTTGACCAAATGACCAGTTCCCTTCAATCGGTGGTTGCTGAACTTCATCAGACGTCATCGTTGTTAAGCCGCTCTTCCCAAATGATTCAGGAAAGTACACAACAAACCACCCAATCGGTTCAACATGTGGCTGAAACCATGCAGCAGACTGCGGAATCAGCTATCGTTGGGGCGGAAAATTCGGAACAAACCGCAAATGCCGTAGAAGAGATGGCGAGAGGCATCAGTACAATTGCAGAATCTGCGAGTGCCATCGTTGATTCGGCTGAAGAGACGGAGCGCGCTGTTGCTAATGGTGGGAAAACCATAAACCAGGTCGGAGAACAAATGGAACATATTCTCGGAGCTGTTGAAGAAACCTCAGCATTGATTAATGAGCTGTCCAGTCTGTCCGCCGAAGCCAATCGAATGAATGAAGCGATTGCGGATATCTCTCGGCAAACCAACCTTCTATCACTGAATGCCTCTATTGAAGCATCAAGAGCAGGAGAACACGGTAAAGGTTTTGCTGTCGTTGCTGGTGAGGTGCGCACGTTATCCATGCAATCCAAACAGAGTGCGGACGACATTGGTGCTACCATTGGCAAAATGCTCGATCTGATTGCAAAATCCACGTCCCTTATGAATGATAAAGTTCGCAATCAAGTTGGTGAGGGAATGCGGATCAGCCAAGAAGCTTCCGCAACCATATCCAACATTGAACAATATACAGCTCATATCGTGGATCAAATTCAGGATATTTCCGCTGTCTCCGAACAGTTGTCAGCCAGTACGGAAGAAGTTTCGGCTACAGTTGCCGCGATGAGTCATATCTCTAAAGTGTCGGCTGACAGTGCTCAGACAACTTCAGCAGCAGCCCAACAGCAAATGGCGGCAATGGAGGAGATATCGGCATCATCTGCACAGCTATCCAAAACAGCTGAGAACATGCAAGAATTGGTTCGCCGCTTTAAGCTCTAGAGTAGAAGTGAGGAAATGTGTAAAGAAATATGTAAAGAGATATGTAAAGCACCAGGCGCTCCCCTAATGGAGCGCCTTTTTGCATGTAGTAAGATTAGTAAGAATGTGACGCCTCATCCCCGAACATATCCTTTTGATTCTTTTTTCGGAAACTTCGTGGTGATTCACCAACCGTTTTGCTAAATAAAATTGTAAAGTAATTGGGGTTATCGTAACCGACCAGTTTGGCGATTTCCCATATTTTTTTGTTAGTTGAAACTAATAATCGGGTGGCTTCACCCATTCTTCGTTGAATCAGGTAATGATAAGGAGAAGTGCCATAGTGATTTTTATACATATGAATTAAGTAATAGAAATCGATATGAAATTGATCTGCCAATTCTTTGAGTTTAATGTTCTGCCGATAGTTAGTATCCAAATAGTCTTTAATGCTCTCAGCAAGGGTATTGCTCCCAACGCTCTCCCCACTAGGAAGCTGTTGACGGGACTGCCGATCGATGATTAGAAGTATTGCTTTCAGCACATGCCCAGAGATAGACTCATAACCATGTTCCCGGATTGAAAATTCATTGAAGAGGGTCTGCATTAACGAATGGAGCTCATCGGAATATCGGTTTGCTCGAATGATCGGATTGTTAGAGGGAGGAATGACCCAATCCTGAAGGGTCTGGGTGCCTTCTGTAAAACGAAAGCCACAATAAAAAGTGGATAACGGGAATTCAGGATTGGACTTCTCCTCGTGAAGAGTACCCTTGTTATATATGAGCATGTCCCCTTTTTGAGCCCAGTGTTTGATGCCGTCAATGGTGAACAATCCTTTGCCTTCAGTTACGTAGATAATCTCATGCAGATCGTCATGTTTATGCGTCGGAAAACTCCAATGGGGATTGTCGGCCAGTTTTCCTACATAAATAATGGTGCAATCTCGATTTGGATGCAGTTGGCCGAATTCGTGGTGTGTATTCATCTATGTCTTCCCTTCAGAATCTGTATTGAAAGTCTGTGTTGAAATGACAACATATATAATGTTTTGCAATAAAACCACAACAACCTTGATTGTCGCCATGGTATATCTGACAGTACAATTTCACTATCCAAAATGTACTATATATCGAAAGTGAAGGGATGGGAAAGCAGAAAATACATGAATTAATGATCGTAGACAGAATTGAAGCGCTTGCAACAATAGAAAGGATTAGTGAGTATTGATTTATGACTAGAAATAGAGAGAACCTACTTATTTTAACGCTTACGCTCGTTAGTTTTGTACTGGGAACAACCGAGTATGTCATCGTGGGTGTGTTGAAGGAAATTGAAAGTTACATGAAAGTATCACTTGCTGCCGCGGGTATGCTTGTCTCCGGTTTTGCGATTGCATACGCAGTGGGTACACCATTTGCCGTGGCCTTCTTGGCCAAAATATCCAGAAGAAGTTCCATATTGATTGGATTTGCAATCGTGTTGGCATTAAATCTATTGACCGTGTTCTCAACAACGTTCTCTTCTCTGATGGCCATTCGCATCGTTTCGGCCGTTGCTTGTGGACTTACGATATCACTTTCGATCTCAATCGTAAGTGACGCAGTGAACCGGGAGCGAAGAGGGGAAGCTATCGCTTGGATTTTGGGCGGATTTTCAATCGCTAATGTGTTAGGTGTTCCGCTCGGTACATTTATCGGACAACATCTGAGCTGGTCCATGACGTTTGTTGTTACGGCGTGTATAGGTGTTGTACCGCTGCTGTTCATGTTCCGTATTCTGCCACGCCAAACAACTACGATTGTCGGTTCGTTCAGTGATCAGATGTCTCTCTTTGTGAAGCCGCGCATATTGCTTGCCTGTCTGATCCCTGTACTGGGAAACAGTTGTATTTTCGTGATTTTTACATACATTACACCACTCCTAAGTGAGACAATGGGTGTGCCTGTACAATGGATAAGTGCCATACTTCTGATCTATGGTGCCTGCAGCATCCTGAGTAACTGGATTGGTGCCAAAATAGCGAAGGGTGACTTCCTGCCCAAGCTCAAGCGGCTTTTTGTAATTCAAGCCATCCTCTTCCTAGGAATGAGTTTTACCGTTTCTAATGTGTGGATGGGCTTGGCATTCCTGTTCCTGATTGGATGTCTGTCATCCTCCATGAGCGCGGCATCCCAGCTATATTTGTTTGATGTGTCAGGATCGATCGCGCCGGGGTCCAAAGCATTTGCATCTACACTCCTGCCTGTGGCGGCCAATGTAGGTATAGCGCTAGGCTCTGGTGTCGGGGGAATTGCCGTCAATATGGGTGGTGTCCAGTGGGTGCCTCCAGTTGCTGTGATGCTTGCCTTGCTGGCTTTTGTCGTTACCCTGATATGCCAGCGTTCCATCCAAGTAAATTCAGACGAAACAACCACTGTAAAAGCAGCCTAGATGAGATGATGTTTAAACCAAACGGATGAATGCATATATATGGGATTGGAACTACAAACAAAGTTGCTGTTATGCGGCTTTGTTTGTTTTTTTAGTTTTCCAGCATTCGGGATGAAACGGGTTCGTAGATGATAGAGGTAGGATAATGCAATAATTCAGTGAATTTATAAATGAAGAGATCTGATAAAATGAATGAAAAGCTGGGAGGTAAAGCCATGAAAAAGCCCATGATCGGTGTACTGCCTTTATATGATACTGACAAAAAAAGTTACTGGATGCTTCCAGAATATATGAACGCGATAGAAGGAGCAGGTGGGATTCCAATTATGCTGCCTTTGACAACGGATACCGAGATCATAGCAACGCTGGCTAATCAGTTCGATGGGTTCCTGTTCACGGGGGGACATGATCTCAATCCTGAGCTGTATCATGAGCATGCAGAGGTTACCTGTGGAGAGTTGTGTATTGAGCGCGATATGATGGAATCGATATTATTACAAAAGGTAATTGAGCTTGATAAGCCTGCCTTTGGCATATGCCGTGGACTACAGCTATTTAACGTTATTTTGGGTGGAACGTTGTATCAAGACATTCCGACTAGTCTTCAACTTCATGGGAACAAGTTCGTTAATCATAAGCAAAGTCCGCCGTATACGAATCTTGTACATAATGTACATATTGAGAAAAATAATATCCTATACGATATTTTGCTAACAGATACGATAAAAGTGAACAGTTATCACCATCAGGGAATCAAGGTGTTGTCGGATAAGTTAACTGCCGTGGCAGTCGCTGAAGATGGACTCGTAGAATCCGTGGTCATGCCAAACCGTTCATTTGTTTTGGCAGTGCAGTGGCATCCAGAGTACAGCTACAAAGTAGATGACTATAGTCAAACGTTATTTGCGGCGTTTGTTAATGCTTCTAAATCCCCGTCCTATACTATCCATATTGAAGACATAACCGCATAAAATGTGAAAAAGAAAAAAGACCTCCTGTTTATAAAAACAGAGGAGGTCTTTGTATTGGTGAATGTAGTCGTGATATTAATCGTGGTATCACCATTCTATTGGAATGATTATTTTAATCCAGACTTCGTGTTGGCATGCTCTTCAGCATTCAGGGAAGCAATCAGCTTCTCGCCTTCAACATCCAGGTTTGGCAGAATGCGATCCAGCCATTTTGGAAGTGCCCAAGCTTTGTCTCCGAAAATAGCCATGATGGCAGGGACCAAGCCCATACGGATGATGAAAGCATCAATCAGAATGCCTACAGCCAAAGTGAAACCAATCTGCTTGATCATGACATCATCAGTGAAGATAAATCCTGCAAATACAGAGACCATAATCACTGCTGCGGCAACAACCACGCGACTTACCTGATTGTATCCATGAACAACGGATTCGGTCCCGCGATGACCATGCACATAGGATTCCCGCATGGAGCTAACAAGGAAGACTTGATAGTCCATCGCCAGGCCATACAGGATACCTGTCACGATGATCGGCATAAAGCTCAGCAGCGGGCCGCCTGTATCGAAACCAAAGAGCGAATGCAGCCAGCCCCATTGGAATACAGCAGTTGTGATCCCGAATGTAGCCAGGATACTAAGCAGGAAACCAATCGTTGCTTTGATGGGAACGATGATCGAACGGAAAACGAGTAACAGGATGATCAGCGAGAGCAAGATTATGATACCTACATAAATAGGGAACACCTGCGCCAGTTTGGCTGACATATCGATGTTTACAGCTGTAAGTCCAGTAACTCCAAGTTTCACATCATAGGTCTGTGCGATGCTGGAATCAGCCGCGCGTAGATCAGTGACCAGTGTTTTAGTGAGATTATCGTTAGGACCCGTTTTTGGAATGAGACTGAAAATAGCTAAATCTTCTGTCATACCAAGCGGTGTGACTTGTGCAACGTTATTCTGTCCTTGGAGTTCCATCACCAGACCGCCCAAGAGTTCCGGTGTAACTTTTGCGGATGATTGATTAGGCTCTGCGACCAGAATAAGTGGCCCGTTAAATCCTTCTCCGAAGCCTTCGGAGATGGCATCATAGCTTTGTCTTGCTGTTGTATCCAGATTCGCTGAGGAAGCGCCAGGGATACCCATTTCCATTTTGGTAATCGGCGTCGCGGCAAAACCAAGAATGACGATGATGGCGATAATGGTAGCCCAACGATTTTTGATAACGAATTTCACCCATCTGTCCGCGACTCCGCGGCTAGTGGATTTAGGATGTTTCGTGCTTTTCTCACGAGCTTTGGCGGAACAGATGCGTTCTCCTACCAATCCGAGTAAAGCTGGCAACAGGGTTAAAGCAACGAATACGTTGATGAGTACGGTGGCAGCTGCGACCAAAGCCATCGTAGACAAGAATGTGAGACCGATGACAAGCATACCGCACAGTGCAATAATGACGGTTAATCCGGCAAAAAACACTGCGCTGCCTGATGTGCCAATGGCTCTTGCTGTTGCTTCTTTTGCACTCAAGCCCTGATCAATAATCATTCGACGTTGACGATTAACAATGAAGAGAGCGTAATCGATTCCGACAGCCAATCCAACCATGAGAGCTAGGACGGAAGTGACACTAGGCATTTCGATGAATTTGGAGATGGAGAACGCACCACCAACTCCAATGGCAACACCGAGGAGTGCAGTGATCAGAGGTAGACCTGCTGCAACAACGGAGCCAAGGGTGATCAGCAATACAATGACAGCAATGACCAGTCCGACAATCTCTGCCGAGCCGACTCCAATCGATACCGTTTTGAGCGTTTCGCCCGGTAGCACCTTAATATTGGTTCCTTGCTCTACCGTCATAACAGATTGAATAACGGAATCAAATACATCCTGTGTTATGGCAGACTGCTCAATTGTAAATTGGAACTGGAACAGTGCAATGCTGCCGTCCGAAGAGATCAGCATTCCAGGTACAGGAACACCATCCACCATTAAAGGTCCATAGGGAGGAGGCGTGGTTGTTGCGGATTGCGCCATATCAGTAGCCTGAGCATTCTGAGCCATTTCCGCCTGAGCACCCGAATTACCTGCTTCAGCTGCATAGTCCGCAGGGTTAATGACTTTGTCTAATCCGTAAACTTCATTAACACCTTTCATCATGGCCGCCAAACGTTCAGGCGTATCCAAACGCTCGTTGTCTGGAGCTTTGAACACAACACTTCCTTGACCGCCGGAGGCGGCTGGCAGTTCTTTTGCCAATTGATCCAAAACCTTCTGTGACTCTGTGCCTTCAATCTTCATTTCAGAACTGATGTGAATACCATTGATGCTGATCATGGAGATGACAATTCCCAGAATTAAAACCCAGCCAATGATGAAGTAGGCAGGTTTGCTAAAAGCGGTTTTCCCCACTCTGTATAATAATGTAGACATTTCTCTATTTTACACTCCCTCTATGATGAATGTGGATGGTTGGCATGTTCGAATCCTGCCCGTAAATGATTAAACGTGGTTTCCAAAAATTGATCGAAGGTTAAAGCGCCGGGCTTGGTATCTTCAGTAATGACTTGTCCGGGCAGCAACACATTGAGTCTTCCATCAATTAATGGCAGTATCGATCCATATAGTGCGTTAATCAGAAGATAAGTATAGATCTCGTCATATTTCCCGTTAGATAAGTCTAATAAGGTATCTTGTGCCTGCGTCTGCATCCGGTGCATGGCTCCAAGGTAATGCGGTTCAAGCACAGGATAAGTCTGGGATAGTGAGAGCAGCTGATGAAGCCTTCCAATTAGTTCTGTTGTAAGCTGCATCTTGATCAGGTTATACAGTACGTCAAGCAAGGAGACGTTGTCGGGCATTTCGGTAAGTAACTCTTCGAGTTCCGTTGTATTCTGAACGGATATTGCACCTCTTGCTACGGCTTCCTCTTTACATGTGAAGTAGTTTGCAAATGTTCTACGTGAACAACCCACCTGATGCACGATATCTTCGACCGTAAAGCCATCAAGCCCATGTTCAAGGGTAAGTTCAAATGCAGCACCAGCAAGTGCTTTTTCAGTGGCTTCTTTCTTCAAATGTCGCAAGTTTCTTTTAATCATTATTCTCCGCTTATGCGTTCACCTCCAACACCAATGACTATGGTTTAATTCTTTTTAAGAAGAGCACACTTACTGAATATGCACTTTGTGAGGTTTATCATATCAACAAGTTGCCCATTGTGCAAATTTACTCATTGTGCAATTATTTTATATGACGGCTATAGTGCGAATCAATACTTCAACTCCTGAGGAATGAGTGTTAAAATCAATAGAAAAACTTGGGGCGATAACGAGACATGAGTAGTCGTAAACAAAGTTTATTGGAAACAGCACTTGCACTATTTTTAGAGCATAGCTATGCAAATACAACAATCCAGATGATCCTGGATCAATCAGGTGTATCCAAAGGCACATTCTACAAATTCTTCAGTTCCAAAGAAGACTGTTTATATTCGATTATTGATCAGCGCATGCAAGAGGATGTTTTCATTCGCAAAGAACTTGAACAAAATCACTATACATCGGATTATGATCTGCTCGTAGACCAGATTGCAATTCCTATGTCTGTACCTAATAAAGAGCGAGTATGGGAATTATATTGGACGGGCTTTTATTCCGGGGAGATCAACTCAGCCAAACTGGCTACAGTTCACCTAAAATGGCTGTCCACACGCCTGATTCAGGTGTACGGGAACGACATTAGCTTATATGCCAACGAAGGGGCAATATTGTGCTATGGCATATTACATCAGATTGCCAACACATCAAGAAGTCTAAATACGCAAAAACCGGTATGGAGCGAAGTGGTTCCAAAAGTACTAACGTACATTGAAGTGATCCTAAGAACAATGCACCAGAGAAATGAACATATTTTCGACTTTCAGTCTCTCTATTTCCTGAATGCCGATGAGCGTAACCATGATATGGGTCTGGACATCGATAATGTATTGATCGAATTTGATGAGTTCAACAACCGTGTTCAAAAATCCAAGGAATCTGCAGCATTGAAGCAACTTTCGAAGGGGCTTTTAGCGTTATTACAGGATCAAGAGGATTTAAATATTCCTGTAATCGAAGTGGTACTTCAAGCGTTTCACAAAGAGTACAAGTCCAGTGCGTTTCAATCGGAAGCCAATAGAGTGACCGAAGCCTGTTGGTGGTATTTGGAACTGGTGAAACAACGTAATTAATATGGGGGTTGGCTAATAGCCGACCTCTTTTTTATACTTTTTATGCTTGTAATTATCAATATTATACTAATCGTATATAAATGAAATATTGTTATAACAGTTGTTTACTGCCGTTAAATTTATGATATTTGAAAATAAATAGACGATTAGTATATAATCGAAATGAACATATATTTCCATAGATTTGAATAACTTCACTTCGAAAGGAAGATTATAATGAATCATTCGAATAACCAGACCTCAGAAAAAGTAGAATTTAATTTATTTAGCGAAGAAAATAGTAAAGATCCATTTGCCATGTTTGCACAGATGCGTGCCAAAGGTTCCGTTGTTCCTATACCTAATCCAATGGGTGGAGCAGGGCGAACCTGGATTGTAACTCGGATGGACGTTGCCATGGAAGTGCTGAAAGATCACTCTCGATTTACGGTAGATATGAACTCTATTGATAGTGGCAATGATATTCGAAAGAATCTCTCAGGCGAGCTTGGTTCGTCGGAACCCCAGACTTTTTTTACCGGAAAGTCGATGCTCTTTGTTGATGAACCGGATCATCGTAGACTGCGTAGCCTGGTTTCCAAAGCGTTCACTCCAAGATATATGGAAAGCCTGCGTCCACGCGTCCAGGAAATTGCCGATGAGTTGATTGACCAATTCGAAGGAAAAGGAGAGATGGATCTTGTAAAAGACTATGCCTATCCTTTCCCAATCAACGTTATTTCCGAGATGTTGGGTATACCTCAGGAAGACCGACCTCAGATCCATGTATGGTCTGAAGCCATTGCAAAAGGTCTTGGTTTTGGTAAACAGGACCCTGCAGTAGCGCAGCACTTGCGATCATTTGCAGAGTACACCTCACAGCTTGTGGCGAACAAACGAGTAGAACCTTCAGATGACCTCATCAGTCAATTAATTGCGATTGAGGAGGAGGGGGATCGATTGAATGAAGATGAATTAATATCCATGATCACGTTATTAATATTTGCTGGACATGAGACAACGTCCAATCTGATTGCAACCGGCTCTTATCTTCTTCTGACACATCCCGAACAACTGAAACAACTGAAACAAGATCTGAATCTGGTTCCTTCTGCGGTGGAGGAGTTGTTACGATATAACGGACCCGCCACTTCTTCAGGTCCTCGTTATGCAACACAGGACACGGAGTTGGATGGACAATTGATTCAAAAAGGAGATGTTGTGATTCCCCTCCTGAAATCAGCAAATCGGGACGAACAGCAATTCACTGATCCGGAAGAATTGGATATTGAACGCAAAATAAAACGGCATTTGGCCTTTGGACACGGCATCCATATGTGTCTTGGCGCTCCTCTTGCTCGTGTGGAGGGGGACGTGGCGTTTACTACGCTTTTACGTCGACTACCGGATCTTCAGCTCAGCATTCCTCAGGAAGAGATTCATTGGCACTCTGCTTTGTCATCACAAGGATTGGCATCGTTGCCTGTTGAATTTTAATAGATAAACTTAGTGTGACTCACTGGAGTATGACGAAATGTCGTCATACTCTTTATTTGTATTGATGATAGAATGGAACGAATAGAGGTTAGCCGTGTCATTGAACGATCCTTAATGTGAAGGATAAAATGAGTACATAATTTTTTGTTGTAGAGGTAACTATATGAATAAAGATGAGTTTTTTATGCATAAAGCCATTGAGATTGCTCTGCAAGCTCGCAAAGAAGGAAACGAACCATTCGGCCCATGATCAATTAGCGGAAATTGCTGGTGGCAACATCATGATCGCGTGTGAAGGAGTATTTGACAAAAGTCCTCAAAAGCCTGAAGTAACAGGGGAATTACTTAATACAGAGGGCTTGAAAGTCTTCGAGGGATATCAATTTCATTCCAAGTCGTAATCTGCTCAAAAAAATAATTTTTGATAATTGCTTGATTTTTTTTTCAACGTCTGATAGTGTAAGACCTGTGATTTTGGGAAGTTAATTTATCAATATGAATTAGAGCTTTCCAGCAGATAATTTTGACCACTTCACCAGGAAGTTAAGGCCATACGGACAGCCGGGTCAAACGCCGATTGGCAACTTACGTTGCTTTATTGATTGAGTTCAAAGCTCAAATTTTATAAGTTGGTTACTTTACAACCAGTGCAATTGCACATCAACTTGTGAAACGGTCAATAAGAGTGGTAAAGGCGAATTATTTGCTATATAGACTCTGATCCAATATTGATATACATGAAGGAGCTTTCCGCCAAAGGAGTTCTTGTGAACTTTTTTGGTCATGGAGACTTCACGTCTTTTTTATGATGTATATCGATAAGCAAGTGTGATGATGCGCGATTGCGGGCATTTTTCACCTTGCTTTTTTTGTTGTCTTGTTGTTGTCATCGTATTAAACCAATAAAAAAAAATACATATTGGGATAGGAGAATGTAAAATGGGAAAAGCACTAATCATCGGCGCCGGCGGCGTTGCTTCCGTGGCAGTACACAAATGCGTTCAAAACAGCGAAGTTTTTGAGGAAATCTGCATCGCGAGTCGTACAAAATCCAAATGTGATGAGCTCAAAGCCAAGCTGGACGGCGGAAAAACAAAAATCACGACAGCACAAGTAGATGCTGATAATGTTGACGAACTGATCGCTCTGATCAACGAAGTTAAACCGGATATCGTAATGAACCTTGCTTTGCCGTATCAAGATCTGACAATCATGGATGCTTGCCTTGCAACTAAAACAAATTACATGGACACAGCAAACTATGAGCCACATGATACAGCGAAGTTTGAATACAGCTGGCAATGGGATTACAAAGAGCGTTTTGAACAAGCAGGCATCACTGCATTGCTCGGTAGTGGATTTGACCCAGGCGTGACAGGCGTATTCTCCGCTTATGCCCTGAAGCACTACTTTGACGAAATTGAGTACATCGACATTTTGGACTGCAATGGCGGCGACCATGGTTATCCGTTCGCAACCAACTTCAACCCTGAGATCAACATTCGCGAAGTATCTGCGAATGGAAGATACTGGGAGAATGGTGAATGGATCGAAACGAAACCGATGGAAATCAAACGTGTCTACGACTTCAAAGAAGTTGGCGAGAAAGACATGTACCTGTTGTACCATGAGGAACTGGAATCTTTGGCAAAAAACATGCCAGGTCTTAAACGTATCCGTTTCTTCATGACATTTGGTCAAAGCTACCTGACTCACTTGAAAGCTCTTGAAAATGTAGGCATGACTTCAATCGAGCCTATTGAATATGAAGGTAAACAAATTATTCCACTGCAATTCCTGAAAGCAGTACTGCCTGATCCAGCATCCCTTGGACCACGTACTGTAGGTAAAACAAACATCGGTTGTATTTTCAAAGGTAAAAAAGATGGTCAAGACAAAACATATTATGTATACAATATCTGTGATCACCAAGAGTGTTACAAAGAAGTGGGTTCCCAAGCGATCTCTTACACAACAGGCGTTCCAGCTATGATCGGTGCAGCAATGGTCATGACAGGCAAATGGAACAAACCAGGCGTATACAATGTAGAAGAGTTCAACCCAGATCCATTCATGGAAGAGTTGAACAAATGGGGTCTCCCATGGGTAGAAGACTTCAACCCGGTACTCGTTGATGAGCTGCCAGAAGAAGTTAAAGAATCGGAGCTTGTTCGTTAAAATGCGGTTCGAGCAATTACCGACCCCATGTTTTGTTGTTGACGAGGCGCTTATCGAGAGAAACCTGGAAATCCTGAACGGTGTTATGCAGCGTACAGGTGCCAAAATCGTACTCGCTCAAAAAGCATTCTCCATGACTGCGATGTATCCACTGATTGGAGAATACCTGAGCGGCGCTACGGCGAGTGGTTTGTATGAAGCACGCCTGGGCCACGAGGAAATGGGCAAAGAGAACCATGTCTTTGCTCCGGCATATCGCGCAGAAGAGATCGACGAGATTCTCTCCATCTGCGACCATATTATTTTTAATTCTTTTTCACAGCTTGCAAAATTCAAGGATAAGGCGCTTCAAGCTGGCCGTAAGGTCGGCTTGCGCGTTAATCCTGAATGCTCTACTCAAGAAGGACACGAGATCTACGATCCGTGTTCTCCGGGTTCGCGTTTTGGCGCGAAACAAGAGGATTTCCAAGCAGATCTGTTGGAAGGTGTCTCCGGACTGCACTTCCACACACTGTGTCAGCAAAATTCCGACGATCTGGAGACTACGTTGAACGCAGTAGTTGAGAAGTTCGGACAATGGCTGCCGCAAATGGAATGGATCAACTTCGGTGGTGGACACCATATCACACGTGAAGATTATGATATTCCAAGGTTGGAAGCTTGCATCAAACGTATGCAGAACGACTATGGCCTGGAAGTATATCTGGAGCCGGGAGAAGCTGTTGCGCTGAACGCGGGTTATCTGGTAACTTCTGTACTGGACTTCCATAAAAACGGTATGGACATCGCCATTCTGGATACTTCAGCTACATGCCATATGCCGGATGTGCTTGAAATGCCATATCGCCCGCCGCTGATCGGTTCGGGAGAAGTGGGCGAGAAGGCCCATCTGTATCGCCTTGGTGGACAAACCTGTCTATCCGGTGACGTGATTGGGGATTATTCATTCGATCAGCCTTTGCAAGAAGGCGACCGTCTGGTATTCGAGGACATGGCGATTTACTCCATGGTGAAAACCAATACGTTCAACGGCATGCCGCTACCAGCGATTGCAGTCAAAAGAAAAGACGGCGATTGCGAAGTTGTCCGTGAATTCGGATATCAGGATTTCAAAATGAGGCTGGCATAATTACTTCATTATATAGTAAACATTAATATAGAATTGAAAATAAAACAAAGAAGGGAACCTGGAGACAGGTTCCCTTTTTTACGTTAACTGATGTTTAATGATTAGATTTAATGATGTTTATCAGTGAGGTTAGATGAATGTTTACCGGTATTGAGCCGACTTAGCTTCGACTTCAGTTTTCGGGTTAATTTTGTGGTTTCGAGGCTGCTCTTGCTGCATATGGAAAGATCGGTTCTCTGAGCTTAAAGTCATACGTCAACCCATCCACAATGCCGACTACACTTTCACTGTCATACAACTCCAGCAAAAAACCAGCCATTTGTTCTGCCGTATGGAATTTGGGAACTCTGCCCTCATATTCAAACTCCTCTACATTAAAGGAATGTTTCGCAAATTCCGTCTCGGTTGCAGCCGGAGCGAGCACTTTGGCTTGCATTGCTGCGTTCTTGCCTTTCAACTCTTGCGCAAGCCCTTCCGTAAACGCACTTACATAGAACTTAGTTGCACAGTAGGTTACTGCATCGGCTACAATCGTATATCCACCACCAGAGGAGATATTAATGATCTGTGTGCCATCAACATTTGCATAATCACGTACATACAGGGAAGAAAGAATCGTAAGAGCTTCTATATTTAGATGAAGCATCTGCTCAATTTTGGGCAGGTGTTGTTCGCCCACGGAAGCAAAATTCCCGAATCCGGCGTTGTTAATCCACGTCTCAATGGAGTAAGCTTGAAGACTCTCATAGAAATCATGCACATTAGTTGCAATGGACAGATCCACTGTACGAATGACAACATCCAGATCAGGATTGATTTCAGCTACTTTTGCTTTTAATTTGTCTAATTCATCGGTTCTGCGTGCTGCCAGGATCATATTTTTGCCACGAGCTGCAAAAGCTAAAGCCGCTTCATATCCAATGCCCGAACTGGCACCGGTAATCACTGTGTATTTCATGGGAATTCCTCCTGGATCTGATTTCATTTTTTATTGTGATGTGACCACGAGTTGATTATACTGATTAGAGCTTACTCTAAGTCAAGCGGGAAAATGGAGGGGAGGTTAACCATGCATACCATTGGTGAAGTGGCAGAATTACTCCATATCAGTGCACATACGTTGCGTTATTATGAGAAGGAACAGATTGTAACTCCTCTCCGAGATGCGAGTGGAGACAGGCGGTACAACGAGTCACACCTGAAATGGCTGCAATTTGTAATTAAATTAAAAGAGACTCAGATGCCCATTGCTACCATTAAGAAGTATGCGTCCTTGTTTCAGGAAGGGGAGCATACGGCGGCGGATCGTTTGAAGTTACTGGAGGAGCATAAAGAGTCGATTCAAAAACAGATGCACATACTTAACACAGCAGATGAGATGCTTGAGCATAAAATTTCGTCGTATCGGACGCTCATCGGACAATGAACTAACACACACAAATGACGATCTATTGCCAAAACAGTGATTTTTATTATAGACTGTTTTTTATCGGTTGTTCATCAAGGGGGAAATGCAATGCATCAAAACAGAAAACAAAAGTCAAACAAGTTAAAGATTCTCTCCAAAGTATTATTGATTATCATTGGGGGATTTATAACGGCATATGGTCTCGAAGCCATATTGATCCCGAATAATGTCTCAGATGGTGGTGTCACAGGTCTGAGTATCGTAGGATCACAGCTGTTCGGATTACCACTGGGGATGCTCATCGGGATTATTAACATTCCATTTGTGTGGCTCGGGTACAAGCAAATCGGAAAAAGCTTTGCGTTATATTCGATCATCGGTATTGCTTCACTCGCAATCAGCACCAGTCTGATGCACCATGTACCAACCATCATTGAAGGTGATACCTTGCTTGTTACGGTTGTCGGCGGGATTATTATCGGTTTTGGTATGGGACTTGCATTACGTAATGGTGGCGCATTGGATGGCATAGATATGCTGGCTGTACTCCTTTCGCGAAAAGTACCTTTTGGAACCAGTGATCTCATTCTGTTCCTCAACATGTTTGTATTTATTGTCGTTTCTACCGTGTTTGGTCTGCAAGGCGCGATCTTGTCAGGACTTGCGTATTTCATTGCTTCTAAAGTAATACATATTGTTGAAGAGGGCTTGAGCGGCTCCAAAACGTTTAAAATTATTACGAATCAACCTGAGATTATGGTTGAAACTATTCGTGACCGTCTAGGTCGTGGTGCAACGTACACTGAGGCGTACGGTGGCTATTCTAATGAACAGTTCAAGGAAATCACTTGTGTCATTAACCGGATGGAAGAGAGTAAAATTAAAGATATCATTCACGAAATTGACCCAACTGCCTTTGTAGTCGTATATGATGTAGCTGAAGTCAGAGGTGGTAATTTCAAAAAGAAAGATATTCACTAACATACAAAAACGCGCTGACAGGAGAAATACTCTTGCCAGCGCGTTTTTGTTTAACTTGTGTAAATAAATAAATCAAGCTTCCGTAAAAACTGTACTGAAGCTACTGTCAACACCTTCAATATACAATGGCACAGCATAGATCTTTTCAATTTCAGATAAATCATGGTTTAAATTCATATCCTCAATAAGCAGAATAAACTTGCCATCCACCCGCCCTTTCCCGAGCATAATCTGATGAAAAGTGATAGCTTCATCCACATGAATCACAGAGCCCGAAGAGATCATATCCATCCCAACTGCTCGCAATGAATCAAAAACCATCAGGTAATTTGCAGCATCCGCTGCAAACCCTGGGTTATGATCACTGTAACGAACAGGGTCAGATGACCGAAAATTTCCAAAACCTGTACGTATAAGCAGTAGATCAGAGCCAGCGATCTGGTGTTCATACGGCTCCAGGTCCGCTTTGGTAATAAGTTCATCATCATCTTTGGGAATATCCAGGATGGTTGGATGAGTAAAGATAAAGTAGTCTATTGGAATCTCGCTTATTTTTAGACCTTGCGGATTGAAATGCCAAGGCCCGTCAATATGAGTTCCATTATGGTCGAGAGATGTGATGATAAATTGGTTATACAGATCTCCTTGATCTATGCTGGACTGCTGCTGAATCTCAACAGGAGGGTTATCTTTATAAACGGGAGTATTTACACTAAGAGGATAGGACAAGAGGATCCGCTTCATCTGTTGTTCTCTCCTTTATGTCACACAGTTTCTATATAACGTTTGGTGAATGTATGGACTCATATTATGAAAGGAATCGGTATTTCATGCATAAGTACAGCTCTCTTATGGAAAACTTCTATAGTGCGAATACAGTGCATGATTTCATGTATGGGAGGTTAGCATAGTGACAAAACAAGACCCGCAAGAGCTTTTGAAGCAAAAACACGAGCTGGATGAACAAAAAAGACAGTTCACTAATTTTTCGCGGAATATTTCTGGTCATGGTGAGGTTGAAGCTGGTCAAGAGTTCAGTGTTGACCGGGTACCAGATGATCAAAACCGTATGAAATCGGTTGAGAACAGACGCGGCGAAGTCTAAAACGTTACAACTTAAGCCGATCCTTTCATGGATCGGTTTATTCGTGTGGAGCAGTGTGATGAACAAAGAATATGTATTGTAATTGCACATAGTAGAGTATATAGGTGGTGGTCAATCGTTGTAAAAGGTCGTATATTATTAATATGTCGATTGTGGGATTGAATATGGACCACATCGCAATATGATAAACGATTTTACATAGAAGGACGGGAAAAAATGGATTTTAAACCGCTTGCTTCATTTATTGACCGCATTACATCCTGGCGTATACCGTGGGCAGAGGTGCTGGTGATGCATCGAAATGATACCGTTTTCCATTATCGTAATGGTTACGCCAATCTGGAGGAGAAAACGCCCATTGGTGATGGAGCGATCTTCAATCTATACTCCATGACCAAAATCATGACCTGCGTTGCAGGCTTGCAACTGGTGGAAAGAGGCGAAATGCTGTTAAGTGATCCACTGTCCGATTATCTGCCAGAGTATGCTGATATGACCGTGAAGAAAACGATGGCGAACGGAGAGATTCGGCTGGAAAAGGCGACAAGAGCCATTACAGTGCGCGATTTGTTCACCATGACCGCCGGGTTCTCCTATGACGTGGGTAGTCCAAGCATACAGGAAGCTGTCAAAAGAACCGACGGAACATTGCCGACACGTGACTTCGCGAGAGCGCTTGCAAAAGAACCGTTGCTGTTTGAACCAGGAACACACTGGAATTACAGCATGTGCCATGATGTGCTGGGAGCCTTGATTGAAGTGGTCAGTGGTAAAAGCTTTGGTACGTATCTCCGGGACGAAATCACCGGACCACTGGGTATGAGTGATACAGCGTTTAATCTGAACGATGAGCAGCAGAAGCGCCTGATTCCGCAGTATGCTTATAATGATGAGCTTGAAAAGGCTGTACGTATGGATGGTAATGGATTCCGTGTGGGTACCGAGCTGGAGAGCGGCGGTGCTGGGTTATTGTCAACCGTTAGTGATTATGCACGTTTTCTGAACGCACTTACTGGGCTTGGTACAAGTCCTGAAGGTGTACGCATTTTGTCACAAGCTTCAGTGGAACTGATGCGAACGGATCACCTGAACGAGATGACTCGCGGTGATTATTCGTGGGATCATATGTATGGATACGGCTATGGACTAGGTGTTCGTACACATATCTCCAAAGCAGGCAGTGGTTCGCTGAGCCCACTGGGTGAATTTGGATGGAGTGGTGCTGCTGGTTGTATGGCCATTATTGATCCGGATTCAGAGCTTACGGTCATGTATGCCCAGCATCTGCTCAACAGTCAGGAACCATATGTTCAACGACGCTTACGTAATGTGGTATACTCCTGCCTATAACTCATATCGTATTCGTAGTTACTTGAAGAGCCGCTATATTAGCGGCTTTTTTATGTTATATAGATCGAAAACTATTGATTTAGATTGTTATATATTTCTTTATTAGAAAGGGTATGTTATCATTCTTAGGAAAATAGTACTAGTAGGAGGATATGCTTATTGAACATTAACTTATATTAATTACATAGCTTGATCAAGATTAGGACTCTAGCAAGTACCTGTTTGAAAGTTGAGATTGTATACGATTTAAAATTAGAAAAGAGCTGCTAGATTTTATTTTTTTACTAAAAGGAGAGTCAACGATGATACACCCTAAACACAACGCAAAATGGGCTTCTCTGGCCTTACTTACCTTAATCGGCTATGTTCTGAGCGCATTGCTCCTGCTACCAACTAATGCCGCTGCCAAAGGAGAGCAAATCTCTGCCAAACAGCTCGCAAGTATGAGCCGGCTTTCATTTACACTTCGTGATGCCAAGCAAACGGCTTACACCGTTTATATTTTCGCTTATGATGAACAGAAGAGCACGCTGACCGAAGAAAATGGTTGGACAAACAATAAAAAAGGCGACAAGAGTTATTCAGGAACGTATCGTGCAGCCTTGCTGAAAAAAGGTGCAGCATACGGAACAGTCCAAGCAGCAAAACTGGATCTGAATACGATTATTTTGCCTCAAACCTGGAACTTCGTTGTGAAGAGTAAAGAGGCTAGTACACCAGACATGCTGATGATTACCGATTGGGGAACTTCTAATTTTAATGAAGTGAAAACCTATATTGTTCGTTCCGGGGAATTGCGCCGTGTAACATATGTTGATAATAAGGGTAAAAAAATCGACGATTCCTACTCTGCAAGCAGAGATGATGGAATTCGTACTCTTTCAGGTGCCCGTGTACAGTTCAAAAATTACAACAACCTGCAATTTGTCTATGGAGTTAATACGTTTAAGCTGAATGTGAACAAATTGGAATTGCGTTTGGAAGATACGCGTAACCTCCGTTCAAAAGCTTGGCCGAACTCGGGTGTTGGCGATCGCGCTTACCTGAAAAGCTTGAAGGATGCTGCTTTAAAGGGTGCATTACCAGGCCGGACGGACATCAAGATTGGCATGACGCTTCAAAATGCGCAAAAAAAGCTGGGGAAACCAACCTCTCGTTCAAATGAGGAATGGGGAGCGTTCTATTATTATTCTAAATTCGGCGTCGGATTTGATTCATACATGCACGAGCTTACCAATAAATCACGTATTGCCGTTTTTGATTTGTACAATGAGAAGCAGAATCTGTCACCATGGAATGTGAAAATATGGATGGGGAAACCTTCCTCAGAGTATTACAATGAAGTCGTTGGTGGTTATGAGATGGTATACCAATTGGGTAATCACGCCATTGTATTCAATTATGAGGAAGAAGAGGACTTGATTGACTTTACGAGTATATATTAAGCTATAACATCGCAAGAAACAAAAGTGTGTCGTATTCTTATTTACAAAAAAAGCCGCTAAATAGCGGCTTTTTTGATTTCCATGAGATGGACTGTAGTCTATTTTATTGGAGTGTTATTAGAGCTTTGCACAGAACGCACACGATTGACTAAATAAATGCCGACCGACACGAACAGTAATGCAGCCAGGTTTTTTAGCTCGAAAATCGTTTCGCCTAAGAATAAAGCCGATAATAATGCTCCAAACACAGGGATAAGGAAGTTGTATACAGACACTCTTCCGACCTTATTGTATTTGAGAAGCAGATTCCATAGACAAAATGCAACGGATGACAGCAAGGCCAAGTAAATCAAGTTACTGGTGGATTCCAAGGTGAAATGGGTAACCCGACCACCGAGTAAGAGACCTAATAGCGTAAGTACCAATCCCCCGACGAATAAGCTGACACCTGTGATAATCAGAACATCGATCGTAGCAGTGAGACGTTTTGCGTAAAGGGCCGTAACGGAAAAAACAAGTGCAGCTATAATAACAAACCCTTCACCTGTGAACGAAAAGGAAAAAGCAAGCAGATCCGTATGGAAGTTTACGATGATCACACCGACAAATCCAAGCAAGCAGCCAACGATTTTATTTCTGCTTAACTTGTCGTTTTTATAGATGAAATGGGCCAGAACAACACTAAAAAAGGTCGTCGTTGCATTCATAATGGAGCCTTTGACACCCGTTGTATTGGCTACACCAACGTAAAAAAACATATATTGCAAACCGGTTTGCAATATACCTAGCATGATGAGGCTTGTCCACTGTGGTCTGGACAATTGGAGCTTCTCTTTTCTAACGATACGAGACAGGAGCAAGAGCAGCAAGCCCGCCAGTGTAAATCGGTATCCTGCAAATACATACTTGGAAGCAATATCTTCCGGAAGAATGTTAAATGCGATATATCCAAGTTTGATGGATGGGTACGCACTTCCCCATAACAAACAACACAGGCTTGCCACGAGCATGACAAAAATAGGATCACTAAATTTACTCGGTTTCTCAAGGGTATTTCTCTCTATCACTTTCGATCTTCTCCTCACATTTCATGTACATATGTATGTATGAATCTAATATCTTCACTGACCATATCACATAACGCCAATGTTTGTAATGATAATTAATAAACCGCTTCTCCAGGACAGGAAGAAACCATGATACAGATGAATTCTAGTGCACTTTCGTGTGTACTTGGATAAATTTCCAGTACGAAAACGCTTGTCAAATTGAAAATAATATGATAATTTAATGTCTGTAACCGGTTACACATAGAGGAGAGCAACTTATGACAACAATTAAAGACGTAGCTCAACTGGCTGGCGTATCTGTTGCCACCGTATCCAGAGTCATTAATGATAGAGGTTATGTTCATGCCGACACACGCAAGAAAGTGGAAGATGCTGTGAAGGCGCTTAATTTTTCGCCAAATGAAGTGGCACGCTCATTATATAAACGTAAGTCCAAACTGATTGGCCTGTTGTTGCCGGATATTGCCAACCCTTACTTCCCGCAGTTGGCCCGCGGGGTAGAGGACCGGATGCAGGAACAGGATTACAGACTGATATTCGGAAATAGTGATGAGGATGAACGGAAGGAGCAAGATTACATCCAGACGTTTATCCAGAACAATGTGGTCGGTGTGATCTCTTCAACGAACTACCCTCATTCTTCAATATATGAAAAACTGAAGATTCCCGTCGTGTTTCTGGACAGAACTTCATTGGATCGTCCATCCGTGTATGCGGATGGCAGGGAAGGTGGAAGACTAGCTGCAAGGGAGATTATCAAACGTGGCAGTCGCCGGATCACGGTTATGCAAGGACCGTCACAGATCAGACCGGCTCAGGATCGCTTTGAAGGAGCGATTGAAATCATCCGTGATGCTGGGCTAGACTACCGGGTAATCAAGACAACCTCATTTTCAATTAACGAGGCGGGTGTATGGGCTGAAGAATTATTCAGGAAGTACGCGGACACAGACGGGGTCATTGCCAGCAATGACATCGCAGCCATGGCAGTACTGCATGAGGCATCACGAATCGGAAAAAAAGTTCCTGATGACGTACAAGTGATTGGTTTCGATGATATTCCGATGAGCAGCCTGTTATCGCCGGCATTGTCCACCATCCATCAGCCAGCATACGAGATGGGAAGAGAAGCGGCGGGATTACTTATCCAGCTTGTCGAACAAGCTGCAATAGAGAACAAAAACATACAGTTGCCCGTAAGTTTCATCGAACGGGGCACTACTAGAAAGGTGAAATCAGATGGCTAAAATATGTGTAATAGGAAGCAGTTCAATGGATCTGGTTGTTACTTCGTCAAGACGGCCGGGGGCGGGTGAAACCGTTCTTGGCGACAGCTTCAAAACGGTCCCTGGCGGTAAGGGAGCCAATCAGGCTGTTGCCGCTGCACGACTGGGTGCCGAGGTTGCGATGATCGGCCGGGTAGGCGACGATGCTTTTGGCAAAGATATTTTAGAGAACTTCAGAGCAAATGCTGTAAATACGCAAAATGTGAAACCGGTTACACATTTAGAAAGCGGAACGGCTCATATCATTCTGGCAGAAGGTGATAATAGTATCGTAGTGGTTGAAGCGGCCAATCGAGAAGTCACTCCTGCATATGTCGATGAGGCAGCTGAAGTAATTCGAAACGCAGATATCGTGCTGATTCAGCAGGAAATTCCGGAGGAAACGGTTGTTCATGTAAGTACATTATGTGCAGAATTCGGAACACCGCTGTTGCTTAATCCCGCACCGGCGAGAACATTACCGCAAGAAGTGATCGACAATGCCGCATATATCACGCCGAACGAGCATGAAGCCGAGATTTTGTTTCAGGGTATGAGTCCGGCACAGGCATTACGTCAGTATCCTAACAAGTTGTTCATCACGGAGGGCAGTAAAGGTGTACGTTACTTTGATGGCACTGAGGAAATTCTAGTCCCAACTTATAAAGTTGAGGCTGTCGATACTACTGGGGCAGGAGATACGTTCAACGCCGCATTTGCAGTTGCTTTGGCTGAAGGAAAAGCGTTGCAAGAGAGTATACGCTTCGCCAATCGGGCTGCATCGTTGTCCGTCACCAAGTTCGGAGCGCAGGGCGGTATGCCAACGCGTGATGAAGTAGAGGAGAGCTTGTAATGAAAAGAAATGGCATGTTGAATAGTCACATTTCCAAGATTTTGTCTGATCTGGGCCATACGGACATGATTGCGATTGCGGATGCAGGTCTGCCAGTACCGGACGGGGTACTCAAAATTGATCTGGCCCTCAAACTGGGAACACCAAGTTTTCGCGAAGTGGTGGAAGTGATTGCAGAAGATATGGTCATTGAGAAAGTCATTGTGGCTGAAGAGATTCGCGAAGGTAATCCCGTAGCCATTCAATTCATCACAGAGAAATTCGGGGTAGAAGCAATCGATGCTTCCGTCAGCCATGAACAATTCAAAGCATTAACTCGGCAGGTGAAAGCGGTCATCCGCACAGGTGAAGCCACACCCTATGCCAATTGCATTTTACAATCGGGAGTCCATTTCGGTTAAAAGGAGGTTACGTAATGCACATTCAGATGCAAGACATTCATAAAGCGTTTGGAACGAATCAGGTGCTGAGCGGAGTGGATTTTGAACTAAAAGATGGTGAGGTTCATGCCCTGATGGGGGAGAATGGAGCCGGCAAATCCACGCTGATGAACATTCTGATTGGTCTTCATCAGCGTGATCAGGGAACCATCACCATAGACGGAGAAGAAAACTATTTTGCAAGTCCAAAGGAAGCCGAGAAACTGGGTATCACATTCATACATCAGGAGCTGAACGTATGGCCTGAAATGACGGTGCTGGATAATCTCTTTATCGGTAAGGAACTGACATCATCCATCGGGTTGCTTAATACAAGACAAATGAAAGCGCTCGCCAAAGAACAGTTCGCTAAACTTTCTGTAGACATACCACTGGAACGTCCTGCCGGAGAGTGCTCTGTCGGGCAGCAACAGATGATCGAGATTGCCAAAGCACTAATGACTGATGCCAAGGTCATCATTATGGACGAGCCAACAGCAGCACTTACGGAGCGCGAGATCCAGAAGTTGTTTGGTGTAATCAGCTCGCTGAAGAAGGAAGGCGTATCCATCGTGTATATTTCTCACCGAATGGAGGAGATATTCACGATCTGTGACCGGATTACCATCATGCGTGACGGAAGAACGGTAGACACCCAAGCCATTCCACAGACAAGCTTTGATGAAGTCGTTCGGAAAATGGTAGGTCGTGAACTTACCGAGCGTTACCCTGTCCGGAATCCTTCTTATGGTGAAGTTGTCCTGGAAGTAAGGAATGCAAGCAGCAAAGGGTTATTCGAGAATATTAACTTCACCGTGAGAGCGGGGGAGATCCTCGGATTCTCAGGACTTATGGGTTCTGGACGAACAGAGATCATGAGAACCATCTTTGGCTTGGATACGTTGGATAGCGGTGAAATCTTCATCCGCGGGAAAAAAGTAAACATTCGTAAACCGGCAGATGCCGTGAAACATGGAATCGGGTTTATTACAGAAGACCGCAAGGATGAGGGGCTGGTGTTAGACTTTTCTATTCGAGAAAATATGGCGTTGACGAATCTGTTCAGTTTCTCAAACAAAGGTTTCATTTCAGCTTCGAAAGAACAAGACTTCGTAGATACATTGATCAAACGTCTACAGATCAAAACACAATCCTCCGAAACGGCAGCAAGGAATCTATCCGGGGGTAACCAGCAAAAGGTGGTTATCGCGAAATGGGTTGGTATCGGTCCAAGCGTACTTATCCTGGATGAACCCACACGCGGAGTGGATGTTGGAGCGAAGCGCGAAATCTATGAATTGATGAATGAACTGACAGACCGCGGTGTTGCAATCATCATGGTATCGTCGGAGCTACCTGAAGTGCTTGGCATGAGCGACCGAATCGCAGTTGTGCATGAAGGACACATCAGTGGCGAGGTTGCAAGGGAAGTAGCAACACAAGAACACATTATGACATTGGCCACAGGGGGACAGTGATATGACAACAATGCAGGAAAACAAAACGGCTAAAAGCGGCTTCCGTTTCTCAAGTGTGATACAAAAATTAGGACCGCTGCTCGGTTTAATCATTCTTATTCTCATCGTATCGGTGTTGAATCCAAGTTTCTTGGAACCGCTTAATATCTTAAATTTATTGCGTCAAGTCTCGATTAATGCGCTGATTGCTTTCGGTATGACGTTTGTTATCCTGACGGGTGGAATCGATCTGTCGGTCGGCTCGATCCTGGCTTTATCCAGTGCTTTTGTAGCAAACATGATGTTGTCCGGACTGGACCCGATCTTGTCCATCATTATCGGTGTAGCGCTCGGTGGTGTCATGGGTATGGTGAACGGACTGATGATTACCAAAGGCAGAATGGCTCCGTTTATCGCTACATTGGCAACGATGACCATATTCAGAGGACTGACGTTGGTGTACACGAACGGTAATCCAATTACAGGACTTGGGGATAACCTGTTATTCCAACTGTTCGGCCGTGGTTACCTGCTTGGCATTCCCGTACCTGCAATTACGATGCTGATTACCTTCATGATTCTATGGATTGTTTTGCATAAAACGGCTTTTGGCCGCAAAACGTACGCTATCGGCGGTAATGAGAAAGCTTCCATTATCTCAGGTATCAAAGTGAATCGCGTGAAAATTATGATCTACTCCCTGACAGGTATGCTCGCTGCTCTGGCAGGTGCAATTCTGACATCGCGTTTGAATTCAGCGCAACCAACGGCAGGTACATCCTACGAGCTGGATGCGATCGCAGCGGTTGTATTGGGTGGTACAAGTCTTGCTGGAGGACGAGGACGCATCGTTGGTACACTGATCGGTGTTCTGATTATCGGCGTGTTGAATAATGGATTGAACTTGCTTGAAGTAAACTCATTTTATCAAATGGTTGTAAAAGGTATCGTCATCGCCATTGCCGTCCTGCTGGACCGCAAGAAAACAGCATAAGGAGAGAAGCGAATATGAAAAAGTGGACTGTAACACTCATAAGTATGCTGATGATCATCGTTCTGGCCGGGTGCTCTCTGGAGCCACCGGAATGGGCCAAACCTAACCCAAACAAAAGTAACGGACAGAAGAAAATAGGTTTGTCGATATCTACACTTAACAATCCATTCTTTGTATCACTGAAGGATGGAGTCATGGCTGAAGCCAAAAAACAGGGAGTACAGGTCATCGTGGTGGATGCGCAGAATGATTCGGCCAAACAAACCAATGATGTGGATGATCTCATTCAGCAAGGCGTTAGTGCACTTCTGATTAACCCTGCGGACTCTGCAGCGATCTCCACAGCGGTTCAATCCGCTAATAGTGTGGGCATTCCTGTAATCACGCTGGATCGCTCCGCAGATAAAGGCGAAGTGGCGGCACTAGTGGCATCGGATAACGTTAAAGGCGGACGCATGGCAGCTGAATACTTTGTTGAACAACTGGGTGAGGGAGCAAAAGTCATTGAACTTGAGGGTGTACCTGGCGCTTCCGCAACAAGAGAACGAGGTAAAGGTTTCCATGAAGTGGCTGACAAGCAACTCGATGTAGTTTCCAAACAATCTGCTGATTTCGATCGGTCCAAAGGATTAAATGTCATGGAGAATCTGCTTCAGGGTAATCCTGACGTGCAGGCAGTATTTGCCCATAATGATGAGATGGCACTTGGTGCGATTGAAGCGATTCAAAGCTCAGGTAAAGACATTCCGGTCATCGGATTCGATGGCAATGATGATGCAATCAAATCCATTCAGGATGGGAAATTGACGGCAACAGTCGCTCAGCAGCCTATACTGATTGGCCAACTGGCGCTGCAAGCAGCTCTGGATGTGCTCAGTGGCAAGCAGGTGGAGTCATCGATTCCTGCTGAATTGAAGCTGGTAACCAAGGAAAATGTGAACGAGTAAATCATCATAAAACATGTTTTTCGTTTTGGACATGAACATAGGACTAAACCAAGCCGCTAAATTAGCGGCTTTTTTCATTTCAGAAGAAGCGTGCGGGCATCACATCAATCAGATTATTGACTTTTAAAAGCATATTAAAGGAACCCCAATTGAATTAATGTCCACTTTGTCGTTTTGGACTGCTCAAAAGTAGCATTTTTGGATATGTATATCCAATCCATGCGTTGCTATACTAGCATGAGTTTCCACACAGTCTTCACAATACATAAGGAGGAGCTAATCTCATTGATTCATTCCTGTTTGGAATAGAAAGAAGGTGGCTGACATGAAACATCTAGTAGAAGAAAATCTTCAAGCTGTAAGACAGCAAATGGCATTGGCCTGCCAGGCTTCAGGTCGCAACATAGAGGACATCAAGTTGTTGCTCGCGACCAAGACGGTTCCGTTAGAGAAATTACAAATAGCTATTCAAGCAGGTGAGGTCCTGTTTGGAGAAAACAAAGCTCAAGAACTCCGAGACAAATTCCCACTCATGGAACAAAGCAAGCAGGTGGAATGGCATTTTATCGGACATCTGCAAACAAATAAAGTAAAGGACGTTGTTAAATATGTTACGCTCATCCATTCCGTAGATCGTCTGAAACTGGGTCAAGCGTTACATAACCAGCTTCTCAAAGAGAATAAGACCTTAGACATTCTTGTGCAAATTAATACGTCCTACGAAGAAAGTAAATTTGGTGCCTCTCCAGAAACAGCCGCCAAGCTTGTAGAACAGTTGTCTCAATTCGAGACATTAAATGTGAAAGGTTTAATGACCATTGGAAAACTGAATGCGACAAACGAAGAAACACGACATTGTTTTCGATTGTTAAACCAGATCCGTACACAGATTAAAGAGAAAAATATTCCACGCGTAGAAATGGATATTTTATCGATGGGTATGTCTGGTGACTTCCAAGTCGCTATTGAAGAAGGAGCTACAATGATACGTGTAGGGACAAGTGTATTTGGTCAACGCTATTTACCGGACGAGTATTACTGGAATGAAAACACACGCATCGATGATTAAGTGAGAGGTAGTGTTAAATATGAAGACAGCATCCCCTTCGTTACGTGGCCGTGATTTGATATCGCCGGTGATCGCCGCTTTAATATCCGTAATTGTTAATTACGGGGGTACGTTTATCCTTGTTTTTCAAGCTGCAAAAGTGGCTGGTTTAAGCCCGGAAATGACCGCTTCCTGGATTTGGTCCATCTCGATTGGGGTAGGAGTAACAGGAATCTGGCTCAGTTATCGATATAAGGAACCGATTATTACAGCCTGGTCTACACCGGGTGTGGCGTTTCTCGTTTCAGCATTAGCGGTAACCCCTTATCCAGAAGCTATTGGTGCTTATATGATTTCAGCAGTCGGATTTATTATTTTAGGTTTGTCAGGCATGTTTGAACGTTTCGTTCGACTTATTCCCCCAGGCATCGCCTCCGGATTGTTAGCAGGTATTTTGCTACAGTTTGGAATATCGGCCTTTGGAGGGGCGAAGGTAGATCCTTTGCTTGTGATTGTACTGTTTGCAGGCTATATCGTGCTAAGAAGGTTTACTTCCCGTTACGCCATTGTTGGCATATTGGCAATCGGTTTGATTTATTTGATATGCATGGGGAAAACAGATTTCAGTACAATCCAATTGGCTGTAGCATCGCCTGTATTTGTTGTTCCAGCATTTTCGTTAAATGCTTTACTTGGCGTTGCGCTACCGCTGTTCATTATTACCTTGACAGGGCAGTATATGCCCGGAATGCTTGTTCTGCGTAATGATGGATTCAAGACAAGTGCCAATCCCATTTTAGCTGTAACAGGTTTGGGTTCGCTTCTAGCAGCCCCATTCGGATCACATGCTTTTAATGTGGCAGCTATTACAGCAGCGATTTGTACAGGGAAAGATGCACATGAGGATTCAACGAAGCGGTATATTGCAGGTATTGCCTGTGGTGTTTTTTATATTTTTGTCGGTATTTTTGGCGTAACATTGGCTGCTCTGTTTTTGATTCTTCCTGCTACCTTTATTGCAACATTAGCGGGATTGGCCTTACTTGGAACCATCGGTGGCAGTCTTGCCAATGCATTAACGGACCCTAAGGGACGTGAAACTGCATTGATTACTTTTTTGGCGACAGCAGCGAATGTGACTTTGCTTGGTGTTGGTGGTGCATTTTGGGGACTGTTTGCAGGAATGATGGCACATCTACTGATGAATAGTAAATTTCCCAAAAAACAATTTGGAACGAATAGATAACCGTAATATTGAGAGGAAGATGTTCATGAAACATTTGGGGAAGCAAGATAAAGTCGTAGGAAATGCTATCCAGCAAGAGCTTGCAAGGCAGCGGGATAGGATAGAACTGATTGCTTCAGAGAATTTTGTAAGTCAAGCTGTGATGGAAGCAACAGGTTCGGTATTGACCAATAAATATGCGGAGGGGTATCCTGGCCGAAGATATTATGGCGGGTGTGAGCATGTCGATACAGTCGAAGAGATAGCAAATAGCCGCCTTAAATCACTTTTTGGCGCTGAACATGCGAATGTGCAGCCTCACTCCGGTTCTCAGGCCAACATGGCAGTATATTTTGCCTCGGTTGAGATTGGGGACACAATACTTGGCATGAATCTATCCCAAGGTGGTCATCTAACACACGGAAGTACTGTTAATTTTTCAGGTAGGTTTTACAATTTTGTTCCATATGGTGTCGATGCACAGACGGGCCGCATTGACTTTGACGAAGTACGTAAACTTGCTTATAAATATCGTCCACGCATGATTGTTGCAGGTGGAAGTGCATACCCGCGGACCATTGAGTTTGAATTATTTGCCCAGATTGCCGCCGAAGTGGGAGCTCTTTTCTTTGTAGATATGGCGCATATAGCAGGAATTGTTGCGGCAGGTTTGCATCCTAACCCGGTACCACATGCCCATTTTGTCTCAACTACCACACACAAGACCTTACGAGGACCACGAGGGGGAGCCATTTTGTGCCGTGACTCTTGGGCAAAGGCGATCGACAAAGCTGTATTCCCGGGAACCCAGGGTGGGCCATTCATGCACGTTATCGCGGGGAAAGCGGTGGCATTAGGCGAGGCATTGCAATCCGATTTCACAACATATATTGAAGGTGTTCTGAATAACGCCAATGTATTGGCAGAAACTTTGATGAATGAAGGGCTCACTCTTGTATCTGGAGGAACAGATAATCATATCGTGTTGGTTGACTTACGAACTATGGGCCTTACAGGCAAAGAAGCCGAAGCTTTACTGGATGAAGTAGGGATTACGGCGAATAAAAATGCAATCCCTCACGATACGGCAAGTCCTTTGGTTACAAGCGGTATTCGTTTTGGAACTCCGGCTATGACTTCAAGAGGGCTTGGATCCAGGGAAATGAAAGAAATTGCTCAGCTGATAGGGCTTGCTTTTAAAAATCCAAAGAACTCGGATGTAAAAAATCAAATATCAGGTAATGTCCGTGAAATCACTTCGCAATTTCCTCTATATGAAGGACTTAAATAGCTCAACAGCAGACACAAATAGAGCCTGCAATTGTTCCTAATGGATAACAATTGCAGGCTCGTAATTTGCTTGTTTATATTGAAACTTACTTTTTTGAACGAAGAGATATACCTTAATTGAGATTTAGAGACGCCCTAGTAGGCTATACCTACACGAGACTGTACATAGTCATCAGACATTAATTGCTGATAAGCAAACTCCGCAGTATCGATTACAGATATAGAAGTTCCGCCGTCAGGCAAATAGTCACGCTCAACCCGGTATTTACCGAGAGATTCTCCATCAAATAAGTAGGTAGGACACACGATGGTCCATTCTAACTCTGAAGCCTTGAGAATGTTGTACATCTCCAGATGCTCCTCAGCGCCTCGCGTGGACTTACGTTTGGACTCAGGGGATTGAAAACGTAGCAAGCCAGAATCCGTTCGACTTTCCAATATTCCTGCTGTACCAATGGTAATGATTCTTTTGATACGCTCCTGAGCCATAACCTCAACAATATGTCCCATGGATTGCGATAATGTAGTCGTTCCGTCGGTACTTAAGGAACTAACAACGAGATCCACACCCTGTATGGCGTGATGAATATCCTCTTTGACTAAAGCGTTTCCTTGATGCAGAACAAAATTGTCATCGCTGATTTGTACCTTTTCCGGGCTTCTAACCAGTGCAGTTACATGGTGATTGGAACGTAGGGCATTAGAGACGAAATGACTTCCAACCCGTCCGGTGGCTCCTAACACTAAAATTTTCATTACAAAAAACATCCTTTCGAATCCGATTGGAGAGCATCTTCTCCATCATAATACAATCTTTGCAAGCCGATATATGCCTTCCTCAATCTGATCCTCATCCACTTTTGCAAAACCTAATATCCATCCCTTTCGATGACTCTCCAAGCAATATCTGCTAAGCGGATACACGCGTACACCTTGATCAAGGGCAGCATTCGTCAGCGCTTCTTCGTCAAATGACGTTTCAGATTCTAGAAGCATATGTAATCCCGTTTCCACACCACTTAATGTAAATCGTGAGCCTAGCCCAGAAGCAACAATGGCTTTGGTCATGACTTCGTGTCTGCGTCGATATATGTTCCGAACTCTTCTCATATGGCGCATGAAATGACCACGTTCAATAAAGTGAGTAAGCGTTAATTGTTCCATAATCGGCAGATGACGATACGTTAGTTCGTGTACTTGGGTAAGGCGATCGATGGCTATTTTGGGGCCAATGATAGCGGATAGTCGAATGCCTGGTGCAACCATTTTGGAAAAACTCATCATATAAAGCGTATTCTGAGGTTGCTGACTAAATATAGTCGGAAGCGGATCTCCACGGTACCTAAATTCGCTATCGTAGTCATCCTCAACAATCCAATATCGATGATGAGCTGCCAAGTGCATCAATTGTTGCCTGCGTGGCTCCGACATAATAACACCAACGGCGCATTGATGAGAAGGTGTGACAAATACGAGTTTTGTCTGTGGGTGAATACGATCTACACATAATCCATACTCATCAACCGGAACGGGGTCGACTTGCATCCCTCGGTATTTCATCGCCATCCAAGCGGCAGGGAAGCCGGGATCTTCTACGGAAACTCTGTCTCCCTCACTTAAGAGTGCCTGGGCAATTAAATCAATACTATGTTGTGCACCTGAGGTTAACAAGATTTGATTAACATCGATATGAATGCCTCGTTCAAGTGACAAATAACGCTGAATCTGTCCTCTTAACGCCAGTAACCCTCTGGCATCACCATAAGCCCAAAGATCCAGATTAGGTTCAGTGGAAGCTTGTAAAAAGGATTGCCTCCAGGCTTTTGTGAAACTTTCATCCAGATAAGGCTCGTGGGGATTAAAATCAATTTCTATTTTGCGATTGTCTCTATTGCCAAACCAACTATGCAGATGACCAATCGATTCGTTTAGTGTAGGCAGTTCGGGCGGAATAGGCCCTTGCATCGTGACGTCTTCTGATGAACGAGGTGCATATGTCCAATCACTAACTCTTGTCCCGGCTCGTCGGGAGGTTACCGTATACCCTCGACTGAATAATTCCTCGTACACAATCTGTATGGTTGAGCGTGAAACACCAATTAATTGAGCAAGTTCGCGTGAGGGGAGTAGCAATTCGCCTGGTTGCCATTTCCCGGTTGTGATATTATGAATCGCTTGATCCAAAAGTTGCTGCCAGATCGGGCGTTGGTCATTCCGATTAACTTTTAGCATTGCTTCAACTCCATTACTCATGCTGAATTATGGACTGCATTTATTTATGTACTTAGCCATGTTATTGGCACTCCATTGATTGATATACCATTATAGCAAAAGTTTAATTTGCAAACAAAAAAAGCTGGACTAAAGCGATTTTTACCGTGTGTCCAACCTATTTGGGTTGGTCCTGCTTGGTTCATACTCGATTCATATTCAAGCCACAGACAGTTCATCTTCTTCGGTTACACTACGGGAGTACGAACACAGAGATTCCTAATCCATAGACTAGACAGGAGAAGATGAGATTGACACGAAAGAAACGAACTTCTATCGCCGCCATAACTTTGGTGTTTGCAATGATGTCCCCAATGTCGGCCATGGCCACACCCGCTACCAGTAACGGTAGTAGCCCTACGTATGATCTAACTAAAAAAGCAGTAAGTGCAAAGGCCAAGGTACTCACTGAATCATACGCTACGACAAGTGTGCAGTACGCGCTGATGGATGATGGCGAGATTGTGATCTCCGGTCAGGCAGGCAAAAATGATCTGAAAAACAACATCCCGCTTTCTTCAGATACCATGTATGGCATTGGTTCAACCAGTAAAATGGTGCTCACCACCGCCGTAATGAAGCTCGTTGATCAGGGCAAGATCGATCTTGATGAGCCTGTCGTGAAGTATATTCCAGACTTTAAAATGAAAGACAAGCGTTACCAACAGATTACACCACGCATGTTACTGAATCATTCATCCGGACTTCTCGGAACGTCAAGTAACAGTGCAATACTGTTTGGAGATAATGATACCTACGCGCATGATACGTTACTGGAACAATTGGCGACGCAACATTTGAAGGCCGATCCTGGCGCATACTCGGTGTATAGTAATGACGGTTTTACATTAGCTGAGATTCTGGTTGAGCGGGTTAGTGACATGAGCTTCACAACTTTCATGCACCGGTACATAACCGAACCTCTTGGTATGGCGCATACCAAAACACCGCAGGATATTGTGGACCTTAGCCAGATGGCAGCAACATATGCCCCTTTGCATGAGGAGCAACTCCCATTAGAGACTACAAATATGATTGCCTCGGGAGGCATCTATTCCACTGCTGAAGATCTGGTTCAGTTCTCGAAAATCTTTACAGGTGAGGTTAAAGGTGTTCTTTCGGAGGAATCCGTAGAGGCCATGGAGCAAGAAGAATACAAGAGAGGTATGTGGCCGGAAGAAGGCGATTCGTCTATTGGTTACGGCCTGGGCTGGGATAGCGTGAACCTGTTTCCTTTTAATGATTACGGCATCCAGGCAGTAAGCAAAGGCGGCAATACCATAACCTATCATTCCTCCTTGATTGTACTTCCGGAGTATAATATGGCTGCTGCGGTAACCTCTTCGGGTGGTCATAGCTCAACGGATCAATTGCTGGCAACTGAGCTGTTGCTTGGCGCGCTTGAGGAGAAAAATATCATTCCAGAGCGTAAGCCGGAGAAGTCTTATGATGCACCGGTGAAAACAACCATGCCGAAGGAACTTACACAGCACACTGGCATATACGCTGGTGGGGCAAACATGTTAATGAAGATGGACGTAAAAGATGATGGGCAATTAACGCTATCTAATCTGTCCTCTCCTAACAGTCCTGATCAGACCTATACGTACACCAATGATGGCTCATTTGTTAATGATGCGGCTACGGAAAAGCTGAAGTTCGTTCAGGAAGTCAATGGGAACACATATTTGTGGTCTCGCTTGTATCAGTCTATTCCTGGACTTGGACAAGTTGCTTCGTCGGAATATAAAGCAGAAAAGCTTGAAACCAATGAATTGTCTGCAGAAGTAAAGGCCGCATGGCAGAAACGGGAAGGCAAAGCCTACGTGTTGGTCAATGAAAAATACACATCAACACTGTACAACGCAGCGATGCCGATGATTCCCATTCATACTTTTAATGAGCTGCCTGGTTATATCTACACCAACAAAATTGTTGGAGCTAACCAAGCCGTGAACCAATTGCAAATTCCTGGATTAGCGGGCCGTGACACGATGGAGTTTAATTTCTATGAGGAAAATGGCGTGGAATATGTTACAGCTGGAGGCAACGTTTATGCTGCTCAAGACATCATCAAACCGATCTATGCGGGAAAACAATCGAAGACAACGATTCAGGCGAATGGTCATGCCACATGGTATTCGATTCCAGCATCAGCTGCAGGTAAAGAAATGACCGTCAAGATGCCTGCAAACAGCGCATTTTCTGTATACAACCAAGCGGGTGTAGGGATGAATCATACAGTGGTCAGTGGACAAAACGAAATTGTACTGCCTGAGAACGGAACCATTGTGTTCGCGGGTGAAGTGGGTTCGAAGTTCGAGATTGTATTGACAACCAGATCAAATTAATAGATGATAAAAAACTGTACAATAAAAAGTCGCGGAAATCGCGGCTTTTTTTGAGTTTTAAATTTTAAATAATACGTTTTAAAGTAAATGTACCTTTTTTCAGATTCACAATGTAATATTGGGTTTCGTAAAGCTTACCTAAAGGGTAAGTATTAAGAGGACTTTTACTGGTTGGAAAAAAATGATGGAGGAAAATGTTGCAAGTGGAAAGGCAAAGCATTGATTGTTAATATACAGTAAATAATAACAATCAAATGGGCAGAAGAACGACAAAAAGCATAACAGTAATACCGATTCCAAAGAAAATAATGATTATTCGGACAACACCGAGACGGGGAGGACACATGAAAACAACGAAGATCTCATTTTTTATACTTTCACTGATGCTGCTCCTGGTGAGCGGTCTATCAGGATGGGTAGGGAACGCTGCAGCAGCGTCCGATTCCGGTAAAACCTATGTTATCGGAACTGATGTCACATTTGCTCCATTCGAATATGAAGATGAGAATGGTGATTTTGTTGGTATCGACATGGATTTGCTGGATGCCATCGCCAAAGATCAAAATTTCAAGTATCAAATCAAATCCCTGGGATTTAACGCAGCTGTACAGGCACTTGAGGCGAATCAAGTCGATGGTGTGATCGCAGGGATGAGTATTACGGATGAGCGAAAAGCAAAATTTGATTTTTCTGATACTTATTTTGAATCAGGTGTCGTTATGGGTGTTAGTGCCAACAATGACACAATTAAGAGTTATGAAGACCTTCGTGGGCAGAAGGTAGCCGTGAAAACCGGAACAGAAGGGTTTAGTTTTGCAGAGTCCATTGCTTCAGAGTATGGATTTACGATCGTTCCGTTCGATGAGTCATACCAAATGTATGAGGATGTAAAAACCGGTAATTCCGTAGCCTGTTTTGAAGATTATCCTGTACTGGCCTATGGGGTTAATCAGAACAACGGTTTGAAAATTGTTACCGACAAAGAAGATGGCGCTCCTTATGGTTTTGCAGTAAGCAAGGGGAAAAACCAGGAGCTTCTGGAGATGTTTAATACAGGTCTCGCCAATATCAAAGCTAACGGTGAGTATAAACGCATTACCGAGACATATCTTGGTGAGAACGCTCCGACTGTTGCTAATCAAGGTCGCTGGGAGCTAATCCAGAAATCTCTTCCTGCACTTTTTAAAGGTCTGGGAAACACACTTTTATACACGATTGTGTCCCTGTTCTTTGCGTTTATCATTGGTCTGATTTTCGGATTTATGAAGGTGGGACAGAACAAATTCCTTCGTGGTGTTGCCACTGTATTTGTAGATATCTTCCGCGGCATTCCGCTGATTGTCCTGGCATTCTTTATTTATTTCGGGATTCCACAGGCGATGGGCTTCACGATGCCATTGTTCCTGGCGGCTATTCTGACACTTAGTCTGAATGCAGGGGCGTACGTAACCGAGATTATCCGAGGCGGGATTCAATCGATTGATCGTGGTCAGATGGAAGCTGCTCGTTCATTGGGCCTTCCTTATCGCAAAGCGATGATAAAGATCGTCATTCCGCAGGCAGTGCGGGTTATGATTCCGTCCTTCATTAACCAGATGGTTATCACGTTGAAGGATACGTCAATCTTGTCCGTTATTGGTCTCGTAGAGTTGACACAATCGGGTAAAATTGTTATTGCAAGAACGTTCTCCTCTTTTGATATTTGGTTAACGGTTGCGGTTATGTACCTGATTGTTATCATCACATTGACCAAAATTGCTGATTATCTGGAGGTGAAGGTTCGTCGTGGCTAAAATAAAAGTTGAAGGTTTGAAGAAAAGTTTCGGCACAAATCAGGTTCTCAAGGGAATTGATGTGGCGGTCAACGAAGGAGAAGTTGTCTGTGTCATCGGGCCTTCCGGTTCGGGAAAAAGTACCTTCTTGCGCTGTATCAATCAATTAGATGCCATTACGGCAGGCCGGGTTATCGTGGATGATCAGGATCTGAATGACCCTAAAACCAACCTGAACAAGGCTCGTGAAAATATTGGCATGGTATTTCAACATTTTAACTTGTTCCCTCATTTTAGTGTACTTAAAAACATCATGTTTGCGCCCAGAGAACTCGGGATATTAAATGCCCAGCAGGCGCGTGATACAGCACTCAAATTACTTGAGCGTGTGGGTCTGTCTGATAAAGCAGAGAGCTTCCCAACACAACTGTCAGGTGGACAAAAACAACGTGTAGCTATCGCTCGTGCGCTTGCTATGAATCCGGACGTTATGTTATTTGATGAACCAACTTCGGCGCTCGACCCTGAGATGGTAGGAGAAGTGCTTGGTGTTATGAAAGACCTCGCGAGCGAAGGCATGACGATGATGATCGTTACCCATGAGATGGGTTTTGCCCGCGAAGTAGCTGATCGTGTGATCTTCATGGACGGTGGTTATATCGTCGAGCAGGGCACTCCGGAAGAGATATTTGGAAATCCGAAGAATGAACGGACGATCAGCTTTTTGGAGAAGGTACTCTAGAACTGAATCGAGAATGAACACATTGAAAGTCGCTATTTTAAGCGGCTTTTTTTGTTATATTTATGAGGTGATATTATAGGTAGCGCTCCTTTCTTAAAAGATCAACCAAATAAGCGAAGAAAGCGAGGTCTGTACTCCATGGAAAATGTGTCACAAGAAGTTCAACTGGAATCCATCAAAGCCTTTCAATCAACCATCCGCAAATCGGAAAATGCTCTAGCAAATATGATCCAGAAAAGTTCAAATACTACCTTATTACAAAAACGCCTCAAAGCTCTGCATATCGGCGCAGCGTTATTGGAAAATGTCTGGAATCAAAAAGCTCATTCATACACCAAGGAAGATATAGCAGAAGCCCGCCTTGTCTTGATTGGATTGTTTCCATCCCTTGAGAGCATGTATCTCAAGTCCAAAGAAGGTAGCCCTCAAAAGACTCTACTGGAGAGAAGGATTAAAGCCTTCCGGCTAGCTGTTCAAGCCATGGATGATCTCGCAATTTAATCATTTCAACATTCTAAATCTTCAACAAATGAAACCGCTGAATATATTCAACGTATCCATTGTTTGACAGGAAGATTGGGTATGCGTAATGGACCATGGATACACATATGTCTATCGAATGGAGACTGATCATGGGCGAAAAAACGAATAATGCTGGATTACCCCAAGAACGGGGAAATAACACCATGAATGCATTGGTATATGATACCTACGGAACACCAGAAATCCTTCGATTAGAAAAACTAGCCATCCCTATGCCCAAGGATCATGAAGTGTTAATTGAGGTCCATGCCACTTCGGTAAACTCCTGGGACTGGGATCTCCTTCATGGGAAGCCATTCGTTAACCGCATCGGCGCGGTCCGACAGCCTCGTTATCGAATTCTTGGCGCAGATGTCACAGGGCGTGTAATCGCCGTTGGAGCTTCAGCTACACGGTTCAAACCAGGAGACAAGGTGTTCGGAGATCTTTCCGGTTGCGGCTGGGGTGGATTCGCGGAATATGTATGTGCGGCTGAGAATGCCTTGACACCCAAACCTGCGGGTATCAACTATGTGCAGGCAGCAGCTATTCCTCAGGCAGCCGTTCTGGCTTTGCAAGGTCTACGTGATCGGGGGGAGCTGCAAAAGGGACAGCGTGTTCTGATTAATGGCGCCGGTGGCGGAGTCGGAACATTTGCCATCCAATATGCCAAATTGCTTGGGGCTGAGGTGACTGGCGTTGACAGTGCTGAAAAGCTCGATATGTTACTCGCTGTGGGAGCTGACTATGTGTTGGATTATAGGAAAGCTGATTTCACTGCAAAAGGAGTGCAATACGACCTGATTCTGGATGTTATTGGCAAGCATTCGGTTTTTGCTGTGAAACGTGCATTAGTTAAGGGGGGCAGATATGTGATGATTGGAGGTCCAATGTGGCAAATTCTTCTCAATCTGATGTCAGCTCCTATTGTTGCCAGGCTTAATTATAAGCAAATAATACTTCTCATTCATAAACCGAATCATGAGGATCAAGAGGTATGGAAAGAACTTGTTGAATCAGGCCAAGTCGTGCCGATTGTTTATCGGGAGTACGCATTAAGTGAAGCGGCTCAAGCCATTCGGGATATTGGAGAAGGTCGTGTGAAAGGAAAAGCCGTCGTCTCCATCAAGAAAACGGAAGTATGAACAGAAGGGCATCATGAAGGTAGCTTGTCGATTCGTACCTTGACAACAAAAAACTCTTTAGTTATTATTGCATCAATGACAGTGGTTACTGACATTCAGGAAGGAGGGGATATAGACATGTCCATTAGCAGCAATCTAAGCAGTAAAGAAAAATTAATGTTGACGGCCATCGATTTAATTTCAAAAAAAGGCTATAAAAGTGTGACGACACAGGAAATAGCTACAACAGCCGGACTAAGTGAAAAAACCTTGTTTCGGCACTTTGGAACCAAACAAAACTTGTTAGAGACTGCCTTTGACCAATATCATTATGCAGAAGAGATGACAAGGATCTTCAATGAAAAACTCGTATGGGATCTGTATACAGATTTGTTGCTGATCAGCAAGACATATCATACTATCATGAACCGTAACCGCAAATTGTTTATGATTAGCCTGAAGGAAGTAGAGCATCTACCCGGTTATAGAGAGAGAACGGTAAAGCATCCTCAACAACTTTTGGAGATTCTAACCAATTACTTTAATATCATGTTTGATAAAGGAAAGTTGGTTCAAATCAATCCTGAACTGCAAGCTTTTTCATTCATGTCATTGAATTATGGCGTATTCATAAATAATCTCGAAGAAGATGTGCTTTTTCCAGGGCTCTCATTGGAAGGCATCATTACAGAGAGTGTGTGGACGTTTACTAGGGCATTAACTCCCTAGTTTTTTTAAAGTTTTTAATGACAGTAAGTACTGACAGACAATTTATTTTCAAAAGAATTGAGGAGAGTATGATGAACACCAATAAAGAAGCGTTATTGCTCCGTGTTCTTGTTTTCACACTGATCATATCAGTCATGAATGGAATGATGTTTAATGTTGTATTACCTGTGATTGGCAAAGAGTTCCAACTTACTGCTTCTCAAGCGAGTTGGATCGTTACAGGGTATTTGATTGTATATGCGATAGGTACAGTTACTTACGGGAAACTTACCGATAAATACAGCATAAAGGGTCTAATTTCATTTGGTCTTTGGATATTGGCAGCAGGCTCTCTTCTGGGGATTGTGGCTACAGAGTATTGGATGGTTATTGTTGCACGGATCGTACAAGCTGCTGGTGCAGCGGTCATACCTGCATTGGCCATGATTATTCCCGTTCGATACTTCGCACCGGAGAAACGCGGGCAAGCGTTGGGTACCTCCGCCATTGGTATCGCTCTTGGAAATGCTCTTGCTCCAATCGTAGCCGGATTTGTATCGAGTGCTTTAAGTTGGCAATTTCTTTTTGTAATCCCATTGCTTTCTCTTGCTGCGCTACCTTTTTATCGAAAATACATGGATGATGAAAGAGGCGGCAGTGAAAAAATGGATTATTTGGGCGGAGCGTTATTAGCAGGAACGGTTGCTACACTTTTGCTCGCATTAACCCAATCTAATGCATGGTTCCTATTAATCGGGATGGTCTTATTAATACTGTTCATCATGCGCATTCGTTATGCGGAAGAGCCGTTTGTGAAACCCGCTGTTTTTCAAAACAAAGCATATTCAGCTGGAATGGGAATTGCATTCCTTCTGATCGCAATCAGTCCTGCTATTCCATTTACTACGCCACAATTGCTCTCGGAAGTACATGGTCTATCCCCAGCATTGACAGGTGTCATTATGCTACCTTCTGCGCTCGTAGCTGCATTCCTCGGACGCAAAGGTGGAAGGCTTGCGGATGAAAAAGGGAATCCTTTTCTACTTTATACGGCATCTTCACTACTTGTTGTTGGTTTCATAAGCCTATCATTAGTTGTAGGTGCTACACCTGTCTTGATTTCCTTTTTTCTTGTTTTTGGTGTTCTGGGTCAGTCTTATATGCAAATTGCGATCTCAAATACCATTGCTCAGACGCTTCCCAAAGAGCAAATTGGAATCGGGATGGGGTTGCTATCCATGTTTAACTTCATTGCAGTGTCTGTGTCTACTGCTGCCCTAGGAAAGGTGCTTGACGGGGGAAAAACCACGCTTCAACTGAACCCTTTGATTCAAGATAAGACAGCTTTTGTGTACAGTAATATTTTTATTGTGCTCGCTTTGTTTGTTATTGCGATGACCATGTTATATATGCTGCAATTTGGGCGTAAGTCCAAAACTGTTCATCATTCGAGTGCATCTTAACGATGAACATGAAATGAGAGAGAGGCCTGTCTAATGAACGACAGACCTCTCTTTTTCTTTTGCAAACTTAGGAAAACCGATAGAGACGCACGCCGTGCGCAGGTACAGTAGTAACTAAGGAATTCTCTGTAAATTCAGCTGCTTCTCGGCTCCACAATTCGGTACCTTCGGTAATGCTGGATAGTCCGACCTCATCAATGGATAGATCCACAGGTAGAGAATTCTCACCGATGTTGAATACAGCGACGTAAGAGGAACCATCCGCATGCTGGGCAGTCCACACAATAAGATCTTCTTTACGTAAGGCTTCTTTGGCTCCATAACTCTCGCGATGCATTCGCAGAACCTCACGATTGGTCAACAGGGATAGTGTCCAGTCATCATTATCTCGCAGTTCACCACCAAAAATGAGCGGGGAGCGGAAGATACTCCACAGTGACATCATCGTTAATTGCTCATCAGGCGTGAACCGAGTCCAACGATCTGCTCCACCACCGTCTACAGAACGGATACCGATATGACCCAAAGGCAACATATCACAGTCTGGCCAGCAACCTGCTTGGGGAACGCCCTGCCACGTCCGGCAGCGGTCGAACATATCCAATAACAGCGGCCAAAGGTCCCAGAAATCGTCGGTGACACGCCACATGTTGGCATGATCAGCTAAGAATTCTGAGTATTCCACCGGGGCAGGGCCAGGAGAGAGACTTAGTACCATGGGCCGACCGGAGCGCTCAATCGCTTTGGATATCATTTCGATCTCAGGCTGATGGGTGTCATAGAGCCTTGAAGCAGCAATATCGTCCACCTTCACCAAGTCAACGCCCCATTGTGCATACAGTTCAAAAAGCGAATCGTAGTAGGCTTGTGCGCCTTCTTTTGAGCTATCAACACCATACATATCCGTATTCCACGGACAGATGGAATTTGGATGAGCAATATCGCGCGCAGTGGCAGTTGTACCCAGAATCGGAGTAGCCGCATGTGCAGCTTGACGTGGAATACCGCGCATGATGTGAATGCCAAATTGCAGCCCAAGACTATGAACGTAGTCGGCTAATGGCTTAAATCCCTGTCCACCTGCAGCGGAGGGAAACCGATTCTCGGCAGGCATAAGCCGCGAATATTCATCCATGATGAGTGGAACGAACGGACGATATTGCGAAGAATTGGCCAAAGGCTCGTACCATTGAATGTCGACCGTAATATAACTCCAGCCGAAGTCTTTAAGATGTTCTGCCATGTACTCGGCGTTGCCACGAATTTCGTCTTCCGTAACGGCCGCGCCGTAACAATCCCAGCTGTTCCAGCCAAGCGGTGGAGTTGATGCTGCAAGCGTATGATTCATGGGAATGCTCCTTTATGGATTAATTATTGCTCTCGCTCAATTCATCATAATAAAGGATTTTATTAATATCTACAGTAATGTTGAGTATGAAATAGCAAAATATTGCGGTTAGTCGAAGAACAATTTACGGTACACAAGGCTTTCTCCGCCACTACGAAATTCACCTGGCGTAACGCCGGTTATGCTGCGAAAGGCTTTGATAAAATAACTTCCGCTGGAATAACCGACTTGCTCGGCGATGACTTCAATGCTAAGCGTAGTTCCGCGCAGCAGTTCCATTGCTTTCTCGGTACGTACACGGGTCAGATAAGCACCAGGCGTCAAACCTGTACTGGAGGAAAAGCGACGTATAAAGTGATATTTGGAAAGGGAAACATGCTCCGCAAGGTGATCGATACTGATCATCTTGGAGTAGTTGTTTTCTATGTATTCAACGGCTATTTGAATGTTTTCAGACCAATTCTCCCTGTTGCGCAACGTTGTTTTCTGTAATCGAGTCAATTCTGTCATGAACTGATATACGCTGGATGATGCGATCAGAGGATCGGTGATTCTGCCTGCCGCCGCATCAGTCACGATCATCCGCAACAGTCGGATAGGTGTACAATCAGCGGGAAGATAGGGAACTTCTTCAGCTTCCCGAAGAAATTTTCGCCAATGGGGCAGAATAAGAGTGGGCCTGAACAGCAGGAACAGAAACGCCCAAGGTTCTTTTGATGCTGAATGGTAGTAATAGCGATGAACTCCTGGAATTTCTGCCAAAAAAGCTTGTCCTGCGGTAACATGATGAATGCGATTGTTCGACTCAAATACACCTTCACCCGAGATTGTATATTGGAATAACAGGAGAGGCCCGTCCGAACGTTCGAGTCCATCCCAATGATAAGAAGGATCGGTTATTGAATCACATCCTGCCGCATACAGTACACACAATTGGAGCTCCTTGTCTTCGGCGAATCGAAACCCATAGGTTCCTCTAGGGATATTCATGTCAGCTCTCCTTGTTGCCCTGAAATTTTTACTGCGCTCCGCGAATGAAAATATCTACTAGCTTCTGGCCAAGCGAAAAGTTGGAACCATATTTATGAAGGTTATCTTCCCGATTACCCATTAACATCATAGTCGAGAAGGTCTCTGCCAGGAAAAACGGATCGTCCGTCCGCAGTCTGTTTTCATCCATTGCCCGTTGGAAATGGGAGGCTAACACTTCGTGAATCTGATGCTCCGCGTTGCGTATATCCTGAATTTGAGCTGGTTCAAGAAAAGGCTCAGCTTCTCTGAGCATGGTTTCAATCTCCGCATGTGGATTGCCCAGTCTGGCCTCTGCCAATCGCACAAGCCCCGACTCCAGATTCTCGGCGTGATCAAGGATATGCGAGGTTAACCGGCTCACATTCTGTAGCATTGTTGTAAAAGCAACCTTAAAAAGCTCTGGTTTGCTGGTGAAATGATAATAAATGGTTGGTTTTGATACGCTACATGTTTTGCCAATCTGCTGAAGCGTGACTGTTTCGTAGCCATACTCCATGAATAACTGTGAAGCAGTTTGAATAATGGTTTGCTGAATTGAGATATCGTCGTTGCCATGTTTGGGTCTTCCAGGCAATCGTTTGTGTGTTTTTTCTGTCATTGGACTTCCCTCCATGAATATTTTATGACAAATAACGATAGTAAGCAAAATCAACTTGTAATTATACTTACCGGTAAGTATAATTACGAAGAGTTAAAAAAGACATATCATTATCCTCATACTAAGGTGGTTTTAAGGTTGAAAACAGCACAACGTACAAACAAATGGAAAAAGATAATCATGTGGACGATCCTGTCCATCGTTATCATCGTGGCCGGCGTTTTCGTATATCTCAATTCGGTTACGTATAGTCCTTCTGAACGAGCGGAAACGGCGATGAGAAGTGATGCTCAGGTTAATGTCACTAAGATTAAGGACGGTTACCGATTTGAACCCGTGGGTACAGAGATAACCAAACCGAATATTATTTTTTATCCAGGTGGTCTGGTTGAACCTGAAAGTTATTCTCCACTTGCCAGAGAAATGGCAGAACAGGGTCACCGCGTATATATCGCAAACATGCCAATAAACTTGGCGATTTTCGGTAAAAACAAGGCTGATTCCTTTATCGAGGAACATCCTAACGAAGCGTTTGTTATTGGTGGCCATTCGTTGGGAGGGTCATTTGCATCACGGTATGCTGCGGAGCACAATGAGAAGTTGGAAGGCGTCTTTTTCTTGGCTTCTTATGCAGATGAAGGAGGTAGCTTGAAGAATACGGACTTGTCTATCTTACAGATTACAGGCTCGGATGACGGAGTGCTTAACAGGGAAGACTGGGAGAACTCCAAAGCAAATCTTCCGGAAGACACGACATATGTGAGTATTGAGGGTGGAAATCACGGTCAATTTGGCTCATATGGCATGCAAAAAGGAGATAATCAACCTGCAATTACGGAAGAAAAGCAGTTGGAAGAGGTAGTTATAGCCCTTGAGAACTGGATGGGCAAATTAAAATAATGTATTAAATGAATGTATTGAATGGTAATGATCGTGGTACGATTAAAGTCGCTATTTTAGCGACTTTTTTTGTTGTAGAATAAGAGTAATGCTTCAATGGAGCAGGGTAACAGCCTTTAATGATTGAATTTCAACTCCATAATAGACTTATAGAATTGCTTTAATTACCACAAATCGTTAACATTAGAAGCGTTGTCATCGAAATAGCAGCAAAACGGAAGGCAGCAAGAGCAGGAACATCAAAAGGAGAAAAGATTATGTTTTTCAGAAAATTTGCTTACACATTAGTGATCATCCTCGCTGCATTATTGTTCTCGGGTTGTACGTCAGAGTCTGTGCTTGATCTCGGATCACCTCAAGTTTCGGAGGATATGGGATTTGATGAGGTTGCCAATTATATCTCGGAGCACAATGAACTCCCGCCAAATTACATTACCAAGAAAGAGGCCAGAGAATTGGGCTGGGAACCAAGTGAAGGGAATTTACATGAAGTCGCTCCAGGCAAAAGCATCGGCGGCGACGTGTTCAGGAACCGGGAAGGATTACTCCCCAACAAAAAAGGCCGGATATGGTACGAAGCGGATATAAATTACTCAGGAGGACGGCGCGGAAGCGACCGAATTCTATACTCGAATGACGGTTTAATCTACCAGACGACAGATCATTACAAGTCATTTGAACAGTTAAAATAAACGGAGGAAATGATATGAGCATCATTCAGATTAACGGAAACGACTTTCACAGTAAGGAAGAGCTTCATCAAATTTTGCAGAACCAGCTTGAGTTAGACGAGAGCTATGGAGGCAATTTGGACGCACTATGGGATGTCTTGACTGGGGCTGTAAGTATGCCGCTTACTGTTCAATGGATTGGTTTTGAGAAAAGCAAAGAGATTCTTGGAGATTACGCTGACCAACTCATGGAATTGTTGCGGGATGTGGAAGGTGAGATCCAAGGATTTACGTTGGAATTATATTATTGAAATGTAGGTTTGGCTTTATGAGGCGATGGGCAACCATCGCTTTTTTGGTCTTCACATTTTTACTGAGACTTATGTCTAGATCATGCTATTTTCATGGCTTAATAATCAAGGTTGGGGTTATTAGACTTCCTTATACTTTAAACATGGAATAGGGTAGGCAGGATTGTAATCGTTTATTAACGGTTGAATATGTAAGCGTATACTATTTCAAAGTGAACCATCGTAATGTCTGGATTGGTTATTACGACTAACACCATTTAGGGGGCAGAAAAATAATGAGAGCCGTTTCAAAAATGCTAGGAGCATGTCTCGTAACAATTGTTGTGTTAGTTTCCGCCGGTTGCGGAAACGCTGGAGAGAATTCCGAATCAAATACGAGTGACCCCAACAGCCCGATCACATTTACATTCTTCGGCGCAGATGCAAGTCCGAACTGGAACAAAATGCAGGATGCTGTAGGGAAGAAAATTACGGAAGAAACCGGTGTAAGTATTGATGCAGAATTCGATATTTCGAGCGGAGGAGGAAACGACCGCATTTCCCTGATGGCTGCCAGCGGCGATTATCCGGATTTGATCTTCCCAAAAGGTAACTTGACCAGACTCGTTGATGCCGGGGCAATGATTGATTTGACGGATCTGATCGAAGAACACGCCCCCAATTTGAAAAAGATTTACGGTGAGCACTTCAATCGGTTGAAATACAGCAATGACGATCCTTCAATCTATTGGATTCCAACGAATGGTGCGATTGATCAAGTCAGCTTCGATGCGACGAATGGTACTGCCATTCAACATCGTGTAGTCAAGGAACTCGGGTATCCTGAGATCAAAACCTTAAACGATTTCGAAAAAGTGCTACGTGAATATTACAAGAAACATCCGACCACAGATGATGGCCAACCCACAATTCCGCTGACGCTTAGTGCAGATGGCTGGCGGCGAATGATCACAGTTACTGATCCCGCTGTCATGTCTACTGGAGGACCTGGAGATGGTGAATATTTCATCAATCCGGATACCTACGAAGCCGTTCTGCATTACAAACGTCCCGAGGAGAAGGAATATTTCCGGTGGTTGAACAAGATGTACAATGAAGGCTTGCTGGACAAGGACAGTTTTGTTCAGAAGGATGACCAGTATAAGTCCAAAATCGCCAGTGGTCGCGTGTTATCCTTGCTTGATCCAAGCTGGGGATTCAGTGATGCGGAAAATGCTTTGAAAAGCGCAGGAAAAGACGATATGACCTACGGATTCTATCCGGTAACGTTAGATGAGAGTTTTCAGCGGAAAGATTTCCAAAATATCGGCTTTGATGGTTATGGCATTGGCATAACAGTCGATTGTGAAGATCCTGTCCGTGCCATCAAATTTTTGGATTGGATGTCTTCTGAAGAAGGGCAATTATTGAGAAACTGGGGCGTTGAAGGCGAGCAATATAACGTGGAAGACGGTGTTCGCACCATCCCGGCCGATGTACAGGAACGTAAAAACAAAGACAATAACACATTCACCAAAGAAACCGGAGTAGGCTTGTATTACATTTTTGGTGCTCACTACGGGGATGGCGTTAAAGATTCAACGGATAATTACTATACAACGAATTATCCAGAACAGATTCAGCAAAGTTATTCTGATGAGGAGAAAGAAGCTTTGAAAGGTTATGGCATCACGACATGGAAGGACTTGTTCCCTTCCGAAGAGGAGTTCCCGGTGAAAGAGTGGGGCGCTGCTTACAATATGCCGATTCCTTCGGATAGCGGCGATTATAACGTTGTGTACCAGAAAACGCAGGATATTATTCAGAAACGGATCGCCGAAGCGATTACATCCTCTCCAAGTGCCTTTGAAGGCATATACGACAATATGATTACCGAACTTGATAATGCAGGTGCAGTAGGCATGGAACAGCAGTATACGGAGTGGATTAAAGATCGCGTTCGATTGTGGACAGGTAAAGAGATCAATTAACTTGCGGATATAATCACAGTAATGCACTGTTTGCAGATCTGAAGTATATCAAGAACTTAAAAAACATCGAGCCATGCAGGATGGCTTGATGTTTTTTAGTTTACATTGAATGAGCTTGTCATTATTGTGGCAAAGCTTCCATTGCATCACGTCTTTGTTTGATATATCTACCGGGGGAGATGCCGACCATTTTGGTAAAACTGCGAATAAAATTGGCATAGTCACTAAAGCCCGATTGAAAGCATGCATCCGTAATACTCATTCCTTCTGACAGGTGGAATTTGGCCCGTTCAATACGTCGACCCAAAATGTAGGAACGGATTGTCAATCCAGTATGCTTTTTGAACTGGCGGCTGATATAAGTACTATTCATGTAGAACACTTCGGCAAGTTTGCGAAGCGTAATGTCTTGATTTAGATGTGTTTCAATATAATCCATGGTTTCACGAACAAGTTCAGGCATAATGTCATTGGGAACAAAGGAATTGTTATGGAACCAGACGTTAATCATGACCAACAATTGGGCTACGGCTGCATTTATTTTGATATCGGTGCCATAAGCATCGGAAGCAAGCAATCCTTCCAGTTCGTTCGTACATTGCAGCATCTGCTTCATGTTATAGTCGTCTAAATGTACGATGTTGCCTGTTCCTTTGGGGCGATGATCAAAACATGACGATAGATTGGTTGATGCTGTGGAAAGCTGAAACAGATATGTTTTTTTGAGATTGATTGTAATTCGCTCATACTCAGATTCATCCAGAATAAAGGCTCGGTGCATCTCCTCGGGTGACATCACAAGCAAATCGCCAGGCTGTACATGGTAACATCGATTTTCTACATAAAAGTGAACGTTGCCACGAAGAAACAGGTAGATCTCGTATGCATTATGGCGATGATAGATCGTTTCCAGCTTATACGTCGTTACGCTGTGTAGATATAAGAGCTCAGGCTGGATGGGATCATAAAAACACTCAGAGGATCCACTCATAAAGTACCTCCCGTCATTTGACGCAATAAATAGAGCGGTTAACGCAATGAAATTGTACTCAGCTTACCTTAAAATGTAATCATCCTATCATGTTACCTTTTGTATTGCAAACGCTTTCTCTAAAAACGATTATAGGGGGATTCTTTTGATGAATCATCATTCCACACCACAAGCTGGTGAGCAAAAGCAAGATCAAGCTGCCAATCTGGAGAGTATTCCAGGGGAGATTGGAAAGCTTCGTCCCAACGGTAACCCTTTGGTGGCCCACAAATTCGGAGCCGATCCCTATGCTTTGGTATTTAACAATCGAGTCTACTTATATATGACTAGTGATAAGCTGGAATATGATAAAGACGGTCTTCCTCAGAAAAACAGCTACAGTTCAATCAACCGGATTACGGTCATTTCTTCGGATGACTTAATCAACTGGACCGATCATGGGGAGATCAGAGTTGCTGGACCTCAAGGCGCAGCAACATGGGCTTCACAATCCTGGGCCCCGGCAGCTGCTCATCGAATACTGGATGGCAAGGACTGTTTCTTTCTTTATTTCGCCAACAATGCCAGTGGAATAGGTGTACTGTCTGCACCGACACCTGTAGGTCCATGGATAGACCCTATAGGAAAAGCACTTATTACAAGAGAAACACCGGGAGTGGAGGAAGTAACCTGGTTATTCGATCCGGCTGTCATTGTAGATGATGATCATCAGGCCTACATATACTTTGGTGGTGGTATTCCGCAGGGAAAAGCAGAAAGACCTGATACGGCAAGAGTGATGAGATTGGGAGACGATATGATCAGCGTTGTTGGCATAGCAAAGGTGATTCAGGCGCCTTATATGTTTGAAGATGCTGGGATACATAAATATAATAATAGTTACTACTTTACGTATTGCTCCAATTTTGTGGAAGGTAATCGGCCAGAGGGCAGCCCACCACCTGGTGAAATTGCATATATGACCAGTGTTCAGCCGATGGGGCCATGGACATATCAGGGGACGTTGCTCCAGAATCCAGGCCACTTTTTTGATGTTGGCGGCAATAACCATCATGCTATATTCCAACTGGCCGATCAGTGGTACATTGCCTATCATGCTCAGACATTAAGTCAGGCCATGAATATTCCCGATGGTTACCGTTCAACACATCTGAATCGAGTTGAGCATGATGAGGCCACGGGTAGGATTCAGAAGGTACATGCAGATTATCAGGGCGTAGATCAGATCAAGTGCTTCAATCCCTATGAGCGGGTAAGTGGTTCGACGATTGGCTGGAGCAGCAGAGTAACAACAGAGCAATATCTTGACTCTGCTGAGAGTTCTGCATCCGATTCGAATATCATGTCCGCTAAGCTGCAGAATGACAGTTGGATAGCTATATCCAAGGTGGACTTTGAAAGTGAAGGACCCACAACCTTCACAGCCACGATTGCGAATCAAGGAACCGAAGGTACGTTAGAACTTCGACTTGATCGTGCAGACGGACTGTTAATTGGAGAAATCATTGTTCCGCCTGCGACCGAATCCCTTCAATGGATGGAACTAACAACTAATGTTACGGGTGCGAAAGGTGTGCAAGACTTGTATATTAAGCTTAAAAGTTCAACAGACAGCCCAACCATCCTTTTAAGAGAATGGAAGTTTAATAGAAAAAATGAGGTGTAATTAAAGCATGTATCCGAATCCGATTATTTGGGCCGATTACCCGGATCTTGACGTTATTCGTGTAGAGGACACATATTATATGGTCAGTACAACCATGCACATGATGCCGGGATGTGTCATCCTGCGTTCATATGACCTGATCCATTGGGAAGTAGCCACATATGTATACGACACATTGGACGATACGCCTGCACAACGGCTGGTGGATGGTCATCACGTTTACAGTAAAGGCATGTGGGCTGCATCGCTCCGCTATCATCATGGGATGTTCTATGTGATCTTTGTTGCGAATGATACTCGTAAGACATACTTGTATACATCGACCTCCATCTCGGGAGTTTGGAAGAAGCAGATCGTGGAAGGGTTCTACCATGATTGCTCCTTATTCTTTGACGATGATGAACGAGCATATCTCGTGTACGGTAATACCGAGATCTATCTGACCGAATTAAGCTCTGATCTGTCCGGGCCCAAACCTGGTGGAGTGCATCGCTTGATCGTAAAAGACGAGCAGCCTCATCACCTTGGTTATGAAGGAGCACATTTTTACAAGATCAATGGTAAATATATTGTGTTCCTAATTCATATAACGAAAGCTTCCGGACGGAGAACACAGGCGTTTTATATGGCAGACTCTCTGGAAGATGTCTTCACTGGTGGAGAAGTATTTAATGACGATATGGATTATTTCAATTCAGGTGTTGCTCAGGGCGGGATCGTAGATACGCCGGATGGAGACTGGTATGCCATGCTGTTTCAGGATCATGGGGCTGTTGGCCGGGTTCCTGTTTTGGTTCCGCTACACTTTGATCAAGGTAAACCGGTCTTTGCAAACAAAGCGCCGAAACAGATTGATATCCCAAGCACAAGACCAGAGCACCGTTATAACCCGTTAGTAGGTAGCGACAGTTTCAATTATCAACCCGAAGAAGATGGAAACATCCGACTCCGTGATTTTTGGCAATGGAATCATACACCTAATCATGAACTCTGGTCCGTTACAGAGAAACCGGGGGTGTATCGTGTTCGAACGGGACAGATCAGCCCAAATCTGACATTTGCGGTAAACACACTAACCCAGCGTTCAATGGGGCCCGCTTGCGAAGCAATGGTTACGCTTGACGGCAGTCGTCTGAATGATGGGGATTATGCCGGCTTGTGCTTTCTAATCGGTTCGTACGGTATGATCGCTCTTACGAAGCAGGATAGCAAGTTTTACTTGGTCATGCATGCCAGAGATAGTGAAGATTCAACCATATTTGGCAATCTGATCGACCAGAAGCCAGCCACTGAACATGAACGTATCCCGGTATCAGATCCAGTAGTTAAACTGAAAGCATTTGGAAATTTTGAGAATAATCTGGATGAGTGCTCTTTTGCCTATTTCGATGGGATGGAATGGAGAGATATAGGGATTGTCCATAAAATGGTATATAAACTCGATCATTTTATGGGTTGCCGAACGGGGTTGTTTGTATATTCAACCCAAATAGCTGGAGGAACAGCTGACTTTTCGAATTTCGAATATCGTGTGATTCATCCTGATGAGAAGCAATGAAATATGTAAAAGCCGCCCAACGGCGGCTTTTCGTATTCAATGAGTACAAGTTGTTGTACAATGATATGGATTCATAATTGACAGAGAGAAGAGAGTTGTTCAAACCGAACTGGGGGCATGTCGTCATGTATAAGAGATGTCTGGACATAACAAGATGGACCTTCATTCTGTTCCTTGCTGTGTCCATACCAGCAGGTCATACCGAAGGTAATACCAAACAACATCAACCGCAGCAAGAGGGTCAGCAGATTCAACTTCCCGCTACGTATGAAAAGTATTCTCCTCCCATCGTAGTCTCTTTTGTCAGGGAAACCGGAGATGACCTTGAGCGCATGATTAGTCAGTTACCCGGTGAGACGATACTGGATAATCGCTGGACTCGTTTGTACGAGAAAGAGCTAGGTATTCAAATTCACTATGACTGGATTGCTAATGGAGATGTATACAATCAGAAGTTGGGTGTCTCCCTTGCTGCAGGACGTTTTCCAGATGTAGTGAAAGTTAATCCATATCAACTTAGACAACTGAGCAACGCTGGAATGATCGAAGATTTAACCCATGTGTACCAAGAGTATGCTTCCCCACTTACAAAGAGTATATTGGAGGCGGAGGGAAGAGGAGCATTTGATGCGGCAACCATTGATGGCAAACTCATGGCTATTCCCGAATCATCTTCCTCGATTGAGACTGCGCAGTACCTGTGGATTAGAACCGATTGGTTGGAGCATTTGGGGCTACGGCCGCCTGAAACGATGGAAGAACTTCTCCAGGTTTCGAAAGCGTTTACAGAAGGGGATCCCGACGGGAACGGAGAGCAGGATACGTACGGACTTGCGCTAACGAACCATCTTTGGGATCCAGTTATGGGAGCTGCAGGCTTGATGTCAGGCTACGGTGCCTACCCTAATATATGGGTTAAAGATGCAGAAGGAAACCTCACTTATGGAGGTATACAGCCTGAAGTTCGAGAGGCTCTGAAAGCACTGCAAACGTTGTATCGTGAAGGCCAACTTGATCCGGATTTTGGCTATAAAAGTGGAAGCAAGGCGTTTCGTTTAGTTCAGGATGGAAAAATAGGGATGCTCTACGGCGAACAGTGGACATCCTTTATGCTTCAGAGCACCCGTGATACAGGTATAGATGTAGAATGGCAGGCATATCCCATTGTTGCCAAGTCGGACCGGAGTCTGTTCGTACCGCTACGTTCCAACACGGGGCAATATTTTGCTGTAAAAAAGGGCTTCTCTAATCCGGAAGTTGTTGTAAAGCTCATGAATCTGCATCTGGACATCAACTGGGGGGATCAGGCACAGTATGAAACATACTACAATGACGACTCCCGAGCTGTGTGGATGCTTTCACCAGTAACTCCTTTTCCCGGTAATAAAAATATAGATGCATACAAACAAATTCGGGATGCCAGAAATACAGGAGACTTCTCGGCTCTGCAGAATGAAGCTCTCGCCATTCACAAACGCATTGTGGCCTATGAATTGGAAGATGTAGAGAGCGGATGGGGCTGGGAACAAACCTATGGGCCTTCGGGTGCTTTTAGCATTGCAGATTCTTACGAGAAGAACGGCCAACTACTCTATGATCAGTTCACGGGCGGAATTACGGACACGATGGTTGATCGACAAATTATTCTTCGGGATCTTCAGCTTGAAGCCTATATGAACATTATTCTAGGCAGGTCGATAGATGAGTTTGATCAATTCGTTGAGAATTGGCGCAAGCTGGGGGGAGATCAGATCACATCGGAGGTTAACGCGTGGTTTCGCACCAGCAAGCCAAAGGAGCGCTAATGTTCACTTTATTCTTACAAGGAACCCACTCAGCCTTTGGCATTGGAGGTGAATGCATTGATCAAGATCCCTGCTAAATCATGGTTTAACAGTATATTTGCGCGATTAATAATCACCTATCTGGTATTTGTGCTCCCCCTTATTCTTCTTGGCGTGTATCTGTATCATTGGAGTTATGACAATGCAAGCCAGGAAATATCATTGTCAACGGAAAGACGTTTGAACCAATATGTGGTGGAATTAAACAGAGAGATAGAATGGATGGAATTACAGCAGTTTGATATCGTTGAGGATCGAAAACTCAATCGTCTGGCCATTCTCTGGGACATGATGGATCAGGTTGAGCGGCGTGATACATTAAATTACCTGACTGAACGACTCGCTTCATTTAAGAATAGCACTGCTTATATCAAAAACGTTCATGTACATATCCCTTCTGTTGGCAAGAGTATATCCGCGATCCAAGGCATCGATGATTTCAATAAAAGTTCATATCTATATTTCAGTTCAGGCATGCAAGGAAAAGGTACACGTTTCACTGTGAAAGAGGACGCCTTGAACTTAAGTGCCGTCAGATTGACAGGCACGAGAGGAGAACCCCCGCTTTTTGTCATTCAGGTGGAGCTGGATACATACCATTTTCAGAATGAACTCACACGGCTTAATTTGTACCCGGAGAGTTCAACTTTTCTGATTGAGGACAAAACGGGGCATGCCATCACAGATAAACATCAAGCTAGTGTTATTCTCGCGAATTACCGCGAGCACAGTGTAAAGGGTACACTTGATGGCTTTCGGATGAAAGTCGGGGACACCATGTACCATGTTAGTCAGTTGCATATGGACTCCCTGGGCTTATCCGTAGCTACATATCTACCTGAGGCAATTGTTACCAAGCCACTTAGCAAGTTCTATCATTGGGCTTGGCTGTTTGCAATTACATCATTTGTTGCCATCACGGCGTATCTCTATTCAAGTTACAAGTTGATTCATATCCCGTTACTGTTGTTGGTGAAAAGGTTCAAAAAAATGGAGGGAGGCATGCTTGATGTCCCCATTGCGCATAACCGAAAGGATGAATTTGGCTTCCTCTACACCCGTTTCAATCTAATGATTGAAAATCTTCAATCCCTTATCGACCGTGATTTTAAGAAAACACTGATGATGCAGCGGGCCGAGTTGAAACAGCTCCAATCGCAGATTAATCCTCATTTTCTGTACAATAGCTTCTTTATTCTGAATTCACTCGCAAGGACAGGAGAAACCGAACGTATTGAGCAATTCACGAATATGCTCGGAGAGTATTTCAGGTTCATTACCCGGAATGAAACCGATCATGTGAAGTTGAAAGTGGAAGTTGAGCATTCACGAATCTATACAGAGATTCAACAATTACGATTCTCCAGACGAATCAAAGTTGATTTTGGGTCACTACCTGCGGAGATGGAACATATTAAAGTTCCCAGACTCATTATTCAACCCATTATTGAGAATGCCTACGAACACAGCCTTGAAAAGAATACGGACTCCGGACTTCTAATTATTGGGTTTAATATGGAAGGTTCATATGCCGAGATCACCGTAGAGGATAATGGTAATGAGTTGGAAGAGCAACACATTCAAACTCTTCAACAACGCTTGCATAAGGACGGAGGTACAGACGAAATGACCGCGTTAATAAATATTCATCGGCGTCTGATCCTGACGTATGGAGAAGGAAGTGGCCTTTTCCTATCCAGAAGTGAACTGCAAGGGTTAAAAGTCACAATTCGAATCCAGTGGAAAGAGGGAGAAAACGAATGTATCGACTTTTGATTGTAGATGACGAGGAGATTATTACGGATAGTCTCTATGAAACGTTTGCCAGACATATACCCGACCAGCTTGACGTATGTAAAGCCTACTCTGCTACAGAAGCATTGTCCTGGATGCAGCGTTCGAGAATTGACATTGTTCTAACGGACATCCGCATGCCGGGCATGAGTGGCTTGGAACTGACAGAGCTGATTCAAGCCAGTTGGCCGAATTGTCGCGTCATTTTTCTGACAGGACACAGCGATTTTGATTATGCATATCAAGCTTTTCAGATGGCTAACGTGCGTTACTTGCTCAAAACGGAAGGTTATGACAAGGTGATGTCTGTTGTAGAAGATGTGATGGAAGAGATCCGGCGAAGTCACAGCATGGTTGAGTTGTTGGAACATTCTCATAAAGTCAACTCACAGCTTGCACTGATTCAGCAAAAAGAGTATTTGCGGAAGTTACTTCAAGATTGTACAGCGGTTATAGATTCTACTATGGATATGCAGGACGAATTATCCAAACGAGATATAAGATTACAGATCAACTCGCCTGTTTATCTCATACTGGGTCGGTTCAATAATCTGCCAGAAAAAGGTTCGGACCTCTCACAAGTTCAAGAATCTGTGCGCATTATCGGCTCTTCTCTGATGAATGAACGTACAGTGAGCGCAAGTGTAACGGACCATTATGGGGATACGATCTGGCTGCTTCAGCCGAAGCAGGAGGAAGAGATGACTAATGATAAACTTGTGCGATTTCTAGAAGGAACACTGGAACTGGTACAGGAAGCATGCATGGTATCACTCGGCGTATCCATTGCTTTTTCATTAAGTAGTCGCAGCTGCAATTGGTCCGAGTTAACCAAACAATATGAACGTCTGCGATTACTCCAGTGGATGAAAATTGGGGATGGTGTATCCATGGTACTCACGGATCATCGTAATGATCTCTCATCTGATGTACCCAAAGAATCCATGCGGATCTCAAACCGGATCGAGATTATGTCAGGATATTTGGAAACGGGAAGAATTCAGCCATTTTACGATATATTTGAGGAGCTTGCAGGCGAACTGCTGCAACAGGAAATTACGATGGAACGTGCCATGGAGACATACTACAATCTGGCCTTATTATTGCATTCAACGATCAATCGCTGGGGTCTTCAACAGAAGATCCCGGATCAACGAAGCTTGTTGCACTTAGGGGAGTATACATGCATGAAGGATGCAGTACAATTTCTATATCGTGCTGCCGATGAACTGGTACGCTACAAAAGATCAAATGAACAGGAACGCGCTAACGTTGTAATTCATTCCTTATGCAGTTATGTCAAGGAGAACCTGGAGAAAGATCTTTCTCTGGTGAGATTGGCAGAACTTCATCATTTTAATCCATCCTATCTGTCACGATTTTTTAAGCAGGAAATGGGAATAAATGTGTCAGAGTTCATTGACGACTGCCGAATACGGAAAGCCAAAGAATTGCTTCAGAACACAAATCTTATGGTACGTGAGGTCGCACTTCAAGTGGGGTATGAGGCTGCACATTCGTTTACCCGACTTTTTAAGAAAATAACGGGAATGACTCCCCAAGAATACCGGGAATCCCTTTTGGTACGTTAATGGTGAATACTCTGGAATTGACCAAACCCAAACAACCACAAAAAAACGCAGGAAGAAGAATACATCCTGCGTTTTTTTGTGGTTATTATCTAATTGATAAACAAACCGATTTGGCAATCCACCTTTAGGCCGTGTGGATTTTTTGTCTTCTATAAGCATTGGGACTCGATCCGGCATACGCTTTGAACTTTTTATAGAACCAGTCAATATCCTTATAACCTACCTCAATAGCAATCTCATATATTCGCAAATTCGTAGAAGACAACAACTGCTGGGCCTTTTCCATACGTTGCTGGAGCATATAATCATTGAAAGACATCTTCTCTTCCAGCTTGAACTTCTGTCCAAGGTACGCACAGTTAAAATGAAGCATGTCAGAGATCTTCTTCAGCGTGATTTCATCACTCAAATGATCCCGTACATAGGCCTTGACGATACGAATAACATGACTGGAGTGCATGGGTTTACCATTCATTTGAACGGGTGTTTTGAAGAACGACGACGTTTTGTGTGCCGGGTCGGTTTCAAGGTGAGATCTAAGTGCATGCAGACTGTTAAGTAAAGAAGAGGGACTAACAGGATACGGGAGATAATCATTTACCTGATACGTCAAGGCTTTGCGTACGAACCTGAAGTGATCTCTTCCACCCATAAGGAGAATAGGTATCTGACTTTTTTTTCGAATGTCGTTGCATAACCAGAGCCCCGCGGTATCAAACCTCTCTGTATGTACCATAACAAGGGAAAAGTCTCGTTCTGACAATGCGGTCAAAGCCTCGGCCGATGAGAACACACAATTTGCGATAGTATATTGAGCTTTGCTCCGTAGCAACATCTGTTGCAACTCCCCGCACAAACGACGGCTGAAATCCACAAGTAAAATATCATACATGAAGCAATACCTCACCTTCTGCTGAATTGTAATGCGCTAGGTTAACTGAAATTTGACTTAATTTCATTATGGTAATAAAAGAAAGCGCATACAATGTGCATATTTTTGTAGACAGTGCATTTCTTTACCAATTAAAACCTATAATGCAATTTGCTTGAGTAAAATTACGCAAATCTATATTCAGCCCGGGTAAACATCTGTATTCTGGCAGGTTGTTTGCGCTTTCATTTGGACGATACACTGTGATAGCAAACGACAATCAGGGGGGAAGACGATGAGAAAAAACAAGTTCATGCTACTAAGCCTGGTATTTGCGGTCTTGTTGGTGATTGCTGCATGTAGTTCTGCACCTACCGCTCAACCCGAGCCGGAAAAGACAACACCACAGGAGGAACAAAAACCCGCGGAAACCGAGCCAAAGAATGAAAACTCCACGCCAGAAATGGACTTTGACATGGGCGGCAGAACCATCAAGGTTGTTGCTTGGTGGGACATGGAAATACAGGGGAACAACCCGGACAACATTCAACGCCTTGAGAATCTCGAAGCGCTGAAGAAAAAACACAACTTTAATATTGAATATGTTTCCATCGATTTCGGTGAATATCAGGAAAAAGTAGTTGCTTCCCTGATGGCCGGTGAACCGCTTGGCGATCTGGTGAGACTGGGCAAAAACTATGCGATTCCGGCATTGACCAAACAGGATCTGTTATGGCCGGTGGATGATTATATTAAAAACGACAAGGTATTCAACCAGAAAACAACCAAGGAATACATGCAGTATGAAGGTAAAGGTTACGGCTTTACTGAGGACCAGTCCTCGTTTATCAACGGAATTTTCTATAATCGCACACTCATGCAAGAGCTCGGCTTGAAGCCACTTCAAGAGTATGTGGATGCCGATGAATGGAACTGGGATACGTTCATCAGTGTTGCCAAGCAAGCGAACAAGGATCGAAACAATGATGGCAAGCTGGATACTTGGGGACTCGCTCAAACGGGCTTGCTGGAACCGATTCTGTATTCCAACGAGGCTTCTCTGACCAAAGAAGATAAGCAGAACCTGGAAGATCCAAAAACAAAAGAAGCGTTGAACTTCCTGTCCAAACTGGCTACCGAGAAGGTCGGCAGAGCTTCTGAGGGCGGCGATTGGACAGAGCCATCCACGTTCTTCCGTCAAGGCAACACCTTGATGTATTCAGGTGCTATGTACGAAGTCGAAGGTATTATGACGGATATGCAGGACTACGATATTGGTTTTGTACCGTTTCCAAAAGGTCCAAGTGCAACAGCGTATCACTCCGGTGAGTCACGTTACCAGGCTATAACAATTCCAAAAGCGGTCGAGAATCCGGAACAACTGATGTACATCTGGGAGAAAATTAACGAGATCGATTCGATCTATGAGTATCCGGGACAATCCACACTGGAGACACATCTGACCGATGAAGCAGATATCAACAACGCCAGAGAGGTCGCGGAAGGTATGTTGGTTCTCGACCATAACACATTCCCGTCCTTGCCGTTCTGGGACTTTGATGGGGAGCTCAAAGAAGGGGTGTCCGTATCTACGCTGATCGAGAAATACAAGGCTCCTTTCCAGGCTGCGATTGATGAGGTTTACAAATAAGTATTACTTTACACGGGCAGAACGCACCAGTGAAGGTGCGGTCTGTCCGGGTTAGTCAATCGTTCAGTTCTCTCAACGCTTACAGGAAAGGGGATACATTCAAACATGCGGTCACGTAAGAAAAAGGGACTAATCCTGGTGCTTGTCCTGGCCTTGGTGCTCTCCATATGGACACTATATCCATCGCGGGATCGTAATCCGGGAACCGTACATGCGCTTGAGGACTTTGAGGCGGTATCGGGAACCGAGGATTCATTCAGTTATGAGCATTATCTGACTGCTCATGACAATACGGCCAAACCGGATGAAATTGTACGCATCGAAGGCGAATCTTATGTTCAGGCAGAGGATGGGGAATTTGAAATTGTGCAAGGGTACGCCGGATTAGACGGAAGTGCCGTAATTACGCCGGAAACTGGAACCATTCGCTGGGATGTTCCCGTTCAAGTGAGCGGTTTGTACAACATTCGCATTCACTATTATCCCGTAGAAGGCAAAAGCTCCGGGATCGAACGCAGGCTTGAGCTTAACGGTAAGGTCCCGTTCAGAGGGGCCGATATTCTTCTGTTTGACAGGGTATGGGGGAATCGCGAGGATAACGTCCGGCAGGACGATCGTGGCAACGAGCTTAGACCAAGACAAGTGGAACAGCCCGAATGGCAACTGACTTCCTTCAAGGACAGTGCAGGGTACTTCGAGGAACCGTTTCAGTTTTATTTTGAAAAAGGCAGTCAGCAGTTATCGCTCACTTCATTAAGAGAGAGCATGGCGATTGATTATATCGAGCTGTACCAAGAAGGCGAAGTTCCTTCCTATGCAGAGTTGGAGCAGACCTATGCCTCACTTGGCTTGAAACAAGCGGCTCCTGTCATGCTGAAAGTACAGGGGGAGGAAGCTGTCAGCAAATCATCCCCTACACTGGCACCAATCTCGGACCGATCAAGTCCTTCACTGGAGCCTTATAATGTATCGAAAATTCGGATGAACGCCATCGGGGGCATTAACTGGAAACTGCCGGGCGAATGGATTGAATGGGAAATTGACGTGCCTGAAGACGGACTGTATCAACTGGCGCTTAAGGTGAAGCAGGATCAATTGCGTGGCATCTATGCCACCCGCAGTCTGACGATTAACGGCGAAGTTCCGTTTAAGGAAATGAAACGCATTCGATTTAACTACAGCCCTGCCTGGCAAACTCAGGTGTTGGGATCGGGAGAAGATCAGCCATATCAGTTTCATCTGGAAAAAGGAAAACACCGAATCCGAATGACGGTTACACTTGGCGACATCGCTCCGCTACTGCGGACCGTGGAATCCAGCGTGCTGGAACTGAATGAGATGTATCGCAAAATATTAATGATCACCTCCAACAGTCCGGACCCACTGCGGGATTACCAGCTGGAACGGCGTATTCCGGAGATGACGGAGGTGTTTGAACGACAAGCTGACACCTTGCGCTCCGTTGCAGATTACCTGGAAAAGGCCACGGGTGAGCAAAGTGACAAAGTGGCCGTACTGCACGCCATGGTATTGCAGCTTGAAGATATGGCGGCCAGACCAGAGACGGTTCCCAAACGGCTGGATACGTTCAAAATTAACGTAGGCGGTCTCGGCACATGGATTCTATCGGTACGTGAACAGCCGATTACGTTGGATTACCTTGTCGTATCTCCGCCGGGTGAATCGCTGCCAAAAGCGGAAGCGAGCACTGTCCAGCAGGTGAAGCACGAACTGGGCGCATATGTTGCCTCGTATACCGAAGATTACGACAGCATTGGGAACGTGGAACAAAAGAAGGATACCATCACCGTATGGATCACAACCGGACGAGATCAGGCCCAAGTACTGAAAGGTATGATCGACGATTCGTTTACCCCGGATACGGATGTGTCCGTGCAGTTACGTCTCGTTCCGCCTAATATTTTGCTGCCCGCAACACTTTCGGGGGAAGGACCGGATGTTGCCATGCAGATGGGCGAAGACATTCCGGTGAACTATGCGATGAGGAATGCAACAGCGGATCTGAGCCAGTTCCCCGATTTCGAGGAAATTTCGGGCAGGTTCCGTGAAAGCGGATTGACGCCTTACCGCTACAACGACGGGGTATATGCCCTTCCGGAGCAGCAGCATTTTCCAATGCTCTTTTACCGCAAAGATATTCTGAATGAACTGGGCCTCGAACCGCCGAAAACGTGGCAAGACGTATATAACGCCATCGCCGTGCTGCAGAAGCATAACATGGAGTTTTATCTGCCGATAGAGGATACGCTGAACAATGCCAACCTGGTTCCGAATTCAACCTTTGCGATGTTGTTATATCAGAATGACGGAACGTTCTACACCGAAGACCAGAAGAAAAGTGCGCTGGATTCGGAGATTTCAATGGACGCGTTCAAGCGCTGGACGCAATTTTATACCAATTACAAGTTTCCGCTCAAAGCCGACTTTCCGAACCGCTTCCGTACCGGGGAAATGCCGATCGGGATTGCTGATTACACCACGTATAACATGCTGACGGTTATGGCTCCGGAAATCCGCAATCTCTGGGACTTTACGATTGTTCCGGGTACACAGCTTCCGGATGGGTCCATACGGCATGAAGTGGCCAGCGCTACGAGTGCGGTGATGATGCTCGAAAATGCCGACAACAAGGAAGCGGCGTGGAAGTTCATGAAGTGGTGGACTGATGATCAGACCCAGATTGAATACGGGAGAGAAATGGAAGGTCTTATGGGAGCGGCTGCCCGTTACCCGACGGCCAATATCGAAGCCTTGAAGCAATTGCCTTGGCCTGTGAAGGATTATCAAAATCTGGAGAAACAATGGGAATGGGTGCAGGGAATCCCGCAGCTTCCTGGAGGTTATTTCACGGGACGACATCTGGACAACGCCTTCCGCAAGGTGGTCAATGCAAATGAAAATCCGCGTGAAGCCTTATCGGACTATGTGTTGTACATTGATGATGAAATTGAGTTAAAACGCAAGGAATTTAATCTGAAATAGAGGAAAGGGAGGGTAACGGTTGCAAGCTAAAACTACCAAGACAGCCGCCGCTCCTGCCGTCCATACCCGCCAGGTCGGCTGGTGGTCCCTATTGAAGCGGGATCTGTATCTCAGCAGGCATTATTATGTATTGATGGCACCGTTTATGCTGATTTTTTTCATGTTTACTGTCATTCCGGTCGGCATTTCACTCGGGCTCAGCTTTTTTCACTTCAATATGCTGGAGCTGCCGCGATTTGTCGGCTGGCAGAACTATTCCCGGCTTTTCCTGAACGATGACGTATTTCTGATCGCGCTCAAAAACACGCTCCTTTTTGCCGTAATTACAGGCCCTATCAGTTATATTGCCTGCTTTTTGTTTGCGTGGATCATCAATGAGCTGTCTCCTAAAATTCGGGCGGTCATGACGTTGGTTTTCTATGCTCCATCCATATCGGGCAACGTCTTTTTCATCTGGCTGATCATCTTCTCTGGTGACAGCTACGGGTATATGAACGGCTTCCTGATGCGCCTTGGCGTCGTACTGGAACCGATCCAATGGCTCGCAGATGAGAAGTATGTACTGGCAATCGTCATTATTGTACAGCTGTGGCTGAGCCTGGGAACCAGCTTCCTGGCCTTTATTGCAGGACTGCAAACCATTGATCGTTCTCTGGTTGAAGCAGGAACCGTAGACGGGATCAAAAACCGCTGGCAGGAGCTCTGGTACATCACCTTGCCTTCGATGAGACCGCAGCTGATGTTTGGTGCGGTAATGCAGATTACTGCTTCCTTCGCCGTAGCTGAGATCTCCATCGCACTGGCAGGTTTCCCGAGCGTAAACTATGCGGCACACACAGTTGTCACGCATCTGATGGATTTCGGAACCATTCGTTTCGAGATGGGGTATGCCTCGGCCATTGCAACGGTCCTGTTTGCCCTGATGCTGGGTACAAACGTTCTCACGCAAAAAATGCTTAGAAAGATAGGTGAATGACGATGACCAGCAAAGTACGTGCCGTGTTTGGCATGCCAAAAAGGCTTAATCGGTCATTTACCGTCAGCCTGATGTTATTTGCATTGCTGGGCGTGTTCGGCTCCTTTATGGTGCTTCCGCTCATCTATGCTGTCAACAATGCATTCAAGCCGCTGGATGAGCTGTTTATTTTCCCGCCGCGCTTCTGGGTGAACAATCCGACAACGGAGAATTTTGCCGATCTGATCAACCTCATGGGCAATTCTTGGGTGCCGTTATCCCGCTATATTGCCAACACATTGCTCATTACGATACTTGGCACAGCGGGGCATATCCTTCTTGCATCTGCAGCAGCTTATCCGCTGGCGAAGTATCGTTTTCCGGGTTCCAAAGTGTTGTTCACCATTGTCATTCTGTCCCTGATGTTCTCGCCGCATGTTACGGCGATTCCGAACTACATGGTCATGTCCTGGCTTGGCTGGATTAACACTCATGCGTCCATTATTGTGCCATCACTTGCGTTCTCGCTGGGACTTTTTCTGATGAAACAGTTCATGGAGCAGATTCCCGATGCTTTGCTGGAGGCAGCCAAAATCGACGGAGCCAATGAATACCGGATATTCTGGAGCATTGTGATGCCCAATGTGAAGCCGGCATGGCTCACGCTCATGATCCTGCAATTTCCAGCGTTATGGGGAACGGATGGCGGGAGTTTCATTTACAGTGAAAATCTCAAAACGCTGCATTATGCGCTCAGTCAGATTGTGCAGGGAGGGATTGCAAGAGCCGGTGTAGGTGCGGCTGTTGCCTTGCTGCTGATGATCGTACCGATCACCCTGTTTATCATCTCTCAGAGCAGTGTTATGCAGACGATGGCCACTTCGGGCATGAAAGAGTAGAAAGGAGGCAGCGAGGTGCGGAGAAGCACATGGAAAAAACGTAAATCGATCATCATGGGCATGATCTGCCTCCTGTTGTTCGTTCAAGAGGCGCCCTACGTGAGTGCAGACGGTAAAACGGATGCGTATCATTATTCATTCTGGGGTGACGCAGTTCCGGCACCGGCGGCATATGAGGCAACAACCATTATCACCGGTAAGAAGCTGAACACAACTCCCATGAAAGAGCCAAGCGACATGCATGTTACCTCCAATCAGCACGTCTTTGTGCTCGATTCGGGCAATGGCCGCATCATTGAGATGGATCGCAACTTCAAGCTGGTACGGACGATTGATTCATTTGAGCAGGAAGGCAAGGAAGATCATTTTAAAAATCCACAGGGATTGTACGTCACGGAAAAAGGCCATCTGCTGGTCGCTGATTCGGATAATCACCGGGTGGTACATCTGGATGAACAGGGGAAGCTGGTCAAGATCGTGTCTGAACCGAAATCGGATCTGTTAAAAGCAGACTTCCAGTTTAAACCGATGCGGATTGTTATGGACAAAGGGGAGCGTATCTACGTCATGGCCGAAGGCGTATTTGATGGATTCATGGAGTTCAGCGCCGACGGTACGTTCTCTTCCTTCATTGGAGCGAACAGAGTTCAGGTGGACCCGGTGGAATATCTGTGGAAACGGTTTGCAACACGGGAGCAGCGCAGTCAGATGGTGATGTTCACTCCAACGGAATTTACCAATCTGGATATGGATGAAGAGGGCTTTATCTACGCCACTAGCGGGGATCGCGGTAAAGATCCGGTCAAGAAGCTGAATGCCCAGGGTACAGACATTTTGCGCAGAGAAGGCTATCAGACTCCGCAGGGGGATTTGCTGTATACCCAGGAAGCAGGACCATCCCGCCTGATTGATGTCGATGTGGGTGACAGTGACATGTATTCCGTACTGGATTCCAGCAAGGGCCGAATCTTCACCTACAATGGAGACGGATACCTGCTCCATATTTATGGCGGCATCGGGAACCGGCTGGGCCAATTTAATACACCTGTTGCTCTGGAACGTGCGGGAGACCGGATGTTAGTTCTGGATAAAGCGCTGGGTGAAATCACCGTCTTTCAAACAACTGAATACGGACGTACGCTCCACGAAGCGGTGCGCAGCTACTATAACGGTGATGAAGATCAGTCTTCGGTGCTGTTTGCCCAAGCTGCCGAGATGAACGCTAACTTGGAATATGCGTATGCGGGAATTGGCAAAGCATTGCTTCGTCAGAAGGAATACGCCGAGTCTGCGAAATATTTCAAGCGCAGCATGGAGCCCAAAGGGTATTCCAAAGCTTTTCTTTTGTACCGCAAAGAGCTGATGCGTGAGCATTTTTCATGGATGATGTCCGGTATATTCCTGGCTGTCGCTGCGATTGTCACCGTCGTCATCGTTCGCAGGCAGAAAAGGAGGACTACGAATGCAGGCATCAAGTAAGCAACTATACCAGTACCCGCTGCATCTGATTTTTCATCCGTTTGACGGATACTGGGAATTGAAATATGAACGGAACCAGAGAAACTCACTGCTGATTGCTTTCATGATCCTGGTGCTTCTGGTCATCACCAAAATTTTGCATGCCCAGTACAGCGGTTTTCTCATTAATCTCAGTAATCCAAAGTACCTGAACAGTCTGCTCGAAATGCTATATGTCATTATACCGGTACTGTTTTGGTGTGTGGCTAACTGGTCGTTAACCACATTGATGGACGGGGAAGGCAAGTTCTCCGAAATTTTCATGTCAACGTGTTTTGCACTGGTACCGTTGTTCCTCATTCATTTCCCATGGATCTGGCTGAGTCTTGTGATCTCTGCGCAGGAAACTGCCTTTTATTATTTCTCTAATGCACTCGCCGTTGCGTGGACAGTATATCTGTTATTTGTGGGGAATATGACGGTTCATCAGTACACACCAGCCAAAACGGTGCTCACGATGCTGCTGACACTTGTAGCAATGGCATTTATGGCATTTCTGTGCCTGTTATTCTTCAGTCTTGTACAGCAGATTGTATCGTTTGTCGTAACCATCTATCAGGAATTAGTGCTTCGGGGCTAAGGGAGGAGGAAATTGTTATGAATTATACCGTAGCCAAAAAAATAACAGGAATGCTGCTCGCGGGCAGTCTGCTTCTTGGCGGTTGTCAATTCTCGCCAACACCGCTCGCTCACGAGACAGTGACTGCCGCTGATCCGACGGACTTTCCCTCCCTGCCTCCCGGAGAGAAACTGAAATCATCTTTCAGCGATGTCCGCCTTCCCGGCATGGTAGGCATTGCGCAGAATGCTGCGCTGCAGTTGTTCATTAACGAAGAGACTGCCGAGATTGCAGTGATTCACACGCAGAGCGGCCCGATCTGGCGCAGCAATCCTGCAGATCGTGAGCAGGATGGGGTTGCGGCCGGGATAAACAAAGACCTTTTGTCATCACAAACGAAGCTCAGCTTCTTCAACAGCCTTGGACAGAGCAGCACCGTGAATTCCTTCACGGATAGTGTTGCACACAAGCAGATAAGCTACGAGGTGCTGCCAAGCGGCGTGCGGGTCCACTACCAGTTTGGAAGCACTGAGCGATCCATAGAAGACTTGCCGATGAAGATCAGCAAGGAGCGATTTGAACAAAAGCTGCTTGCACAGCTAGATAAGGCCGGGCAGCGGGCCTTGAAGGTCGGTTATGCGGAAGATAAGGATGAAGGCGCTTACGTCCGGATTGATAAGGCGATGCAAGGATTGCAATTGTCACGGGCCTTGAAGGCTTTTGACACAGCCGGTTACACATCGGAGGATCTGGATCAGGATCATGCCGAGTTTGGCATTGAAGAGGAACGAAGTGGACCACGGCTGTTTATGCTTACGATGGAATATGAGCTGGATGGAGAGGATCTGCTCGTGCGTGTTCCGTCCTCAGGCATTCATTTTCCGGAGGAATATCCGATCAACAGCATATCTGTAATGGATTACTTCGGGGCCGGGGGTTCAGAAGAAGAGGGCTCCATACTGGTGCCGGACGGTTCGGGAGCGCTGATCCATTTTAACAATGGCAAGCTGCAGTATCCTGCCTATCAACAAGATATATACGGACCGGATATGACCATGAAACTACGGGAAGCAAGTTCGAATGAAGCCAGAGCCAGGTTGCCGGTATTTGGACTGATTCGGAAAGAGGGAGCTTTCCTGGGCATTATTGAAGAAGGGGATGCCGTTGCAGTTGTGAATGCCGATATCAGCGGCAAGCTGAACAGCTACAACAACGTATATCCCAGCTTCTATGTGGTGAACAAGAGCGATGTGACGCTTCAGGCAAGTGATATGGTTCGTACACTTCCGAAATTCCAGAAGAAACCGACCGTGTCTGATTTCGTCGTTCGATATGCTTTTGTCGGGGCGGATAAGGCCTCGTACTCGGGGCTTGCATCTCTCTATCGGGATTATCTGATGCAAAACGGCGGACTTCCCGAGTTGAACGCCAGCAAGGAGCAGAGTAACGTTCCCTTTTATCTGCAACTGTTCGGTGGCATGACAACAAGACAGCATATGTTGGGCATACCGTATGATTCAACGGAGGCTTTGACCACATTTGATGAAGCCAAAAACATTCTCTCCGCCTTGACGGAGAAGAATGTATCCAATATTCAGGTGCGCTATGCAGGATGGCTTAACGGCGGACTTCATCATCGACTGCCGGATTCCATCCAAGTAGACGGCGCGGTAGGCGGGAAAAAGGGATTGCGGGAATTCAGCGCATACACACAAGAAGCGGGCATCGGTTTCTATCCCGATATTGCTCTGCTGAATGTGCAATCCAAAAAAGGGTTTAAACCGTCCAAAGAAGCTTCACGCACATTAACTCAGGAACCGGCAGTCTTGTATCCGATGAACCAGGCCATCCAGAGGCGGGACCGGGATCGTTCACCATCCTATGTGCTTTCGCCCAACATGCTGGAGGACGTGACGGCAGACATGTTAGATGAGCTGAGGTCCCTTCAAAAGGATGGACTGTCGCTAAGCCTGAATGATCTGGCAGCTCAGTTAAACAGCGATATGAATCCGAAAAAGCTGGTGGACCGAACACAAGCGCTCGGCTCCGTGAAGAAGGCACTGGAACAGATCGGGCAGCAGGCTGGCTCGCTTGTTGCTGAAGGCGGGAACGCTTATGCCCTGCCGTATGTAACTGGTCTGACAGATGCACCGATGACCAGCAGTCGTTTCAAGCTGGAGGATGAAGAGATTCCGTTCTATCAGCTCGTTGTACACGGCAGCATCGGTTATACGGGGACGCCATACAATCTCTCCACATATACCAATGCAAGGCAATATGTGCTGAAGCTGATTGAATATGGAGCCAGCCCTTACTTTGCATGGTTCAATGCGCCAAACCATGTTGTGAAAGAAACGGATTATGATGATCTCTACGCGGCGAATTATGAACAATGGATCGATCTGGCTGCCGAAATCTACAACGAGGTGAACCAGGTGAACCAACCGTTTGCCGGACGTTCCATGATATCTCATGAATCCCTGGAGGAGGGCGTCTTCCGGACAACATATGAAGGTGGCGGGTTCGTAATCGTCAATTATAACGACTTCCCTGTAGAAGTTAACAACGATACAGTGGAAGCCCAAAGCTATGTGACTGGTGGTGAGCAGCTCTGAAGACGCTCCTGAAATGGAAATGGGGAAGTCGTACGTATGCTCAGCAGAAAGCCATGTGGGGCGTAATCTACGTGCTTCCCTGGCTCATTGGTTTTGTGTTGTTTTTCTTCATTCCGCTGTTAGCCTCTCTGCGATACAGCATGAGTACAATTCAGGCTAACGCGGAAGGCATAGCGATTCAGTTCAACGGTGTTGCCAATTACATTCAGGCGCTGACCGTCAATACAAGCTTTAACCGTGCGTTAATTGAGGCGATCACAGACGTGCTCATCAACGTACCGCTTATCGTAATATTCAGTCTGTTCCTTGCCGTCATCCTGAATCAGAAGTTCAGGGGCCGGGCTGTAGCGCGGTCGATCTTTTTCCTGCCCGTTATTCTGGCATCGGGAGTGATTATGACACTGGAGAGCACCAGCCTGATTGAAGCGGTTAATCAGAGCAGCACAGGTGGAAGCTCACTCGGGACATTTGAACTCGAAAATCTGATGGTTAACGCCGGAGTGAGCGATTGGATCGTTACGTATCTGAGCAGCGCCGTAGATCGGATCTATCAGATCGTCAGTCAATCCGGTGTACAGATTTTGATCTTTTTGGCAGGGATCCAGACGATTTCCCCTCAACTGTATGAGGCTTCGAAGATGGAAGGGGCAACGGGTTATGAAGCCTTTTGGAAAATTACGTTCCCAATGGTCAGCCCGCTTATTTTTGTCAATGCGATCTATACAATCATTGATTCGTTTGCCAATAACGCCATGACGGAACTGATCAGGGATACCGGCTTCGTCAAATTTGACTTTGGATTAAGTTCTGCCATGGCATGGGTCTACTTTCTGGCCATTGCCATCATTCTGGTTATCGTAAACATCATTTTCTCGAAGCGAGTCTTCTATCAAGATTAGAAAGGAGGGTGTCCCACGTGACAACATCACGATTATTATCGCTGGAGCATTGGAAAGGCTGGCTGTGGGCCATGATCCGATTCGTTCTGATTACCGGGCTTTCCTTCGTTATCCTGTTTCCCATATTTCAGAAGGTTTCCACATCCATCAAAGCTAAAGGTGATCTATATTCGGCAGTGGTGGTATGGATTCCACAGAACTTCTCCATCGACAATTTCAAAGAGGCGATACGCGTAATGGATTACTGGGCAACGCTGTTTAATACGTTTGCCCTTTCTGCAACGACTACACTGCTGACTACAGCGTCCTGTGCACTTGCAGGATACGGATTCGCCAGACTGAAATTCAGGGGAAGCAACTTGCTGTTTGCTGGTGTAATTCTGACGATTCTTGTACCGCCAACGACCATTCTCATTCCGGTATACCTGAATCTGAAAAGCTTTGATCTCATGGGGCTTATGACGCTTATAGCCGGCAAACCCGTTAATTTGCTAAACACCTATTGGCCGTTTATTCTGACGGCGATTACGGCCAATTCACTTAAGGCCGGCTTGTACATCTTTATCTTCCGGCAATTCTTCAGAGGTATTCCGAAGGAAGTGGAGGAGGCGGCCTATGTGGACGGCGCGGGCATCGGGCGAACATTTTCAAGAATCATGCTGCCCAATGCCATTCCGTCCATGGTAACAGTCATGCTGTTTTCCTTCGTATGGCAGTGGAACGACAGCTTCTATACGACGACTTATCTGACTTCAAGTAAAGTCATGTCGACCCAGTTATCGTCCCTTCCGTATAATCTGGCCCAGCAGGTTACTGACGGTGCAGCTTCCCAGGCCGATCCGTTCTATCTGAGCATGATCCAGGATACAGGAATCCTTCTTGCCATTCTGCCTTTGATCGTCATCTATTTGTTTGTACAACGATATTTCGTAGAGAGTGTAGAGCGTACGGGAATCGTGGGTTAAGTTAATTTCTCCTGTACGTTTGGAGTGGGATCAGTCTGGAAGAGGAAGGAGGAACTTCATGCAACATTCCATCTGTGAAAAGGGGGCATGTAACGACCTCATGAGCGTCTGCTCACAGCAGAACCGCGATCCTTCCCTGCGTAGGATACCCTGCTAGTGTGGAACGGGCTGCGGGAGCGGGCGCCGACCTGAGCGATCTGTTTGATCAGAGATATTCTGACGGAGCTTACCTCGCATTATTGCAAGGCAATATATCAGATCAGGAGGAATTAAAGTGAAGAAGTTCATGACATCTTGTAAACTTTTACTCATTCTGGCTTTATTGATCACAATTGCTCCATTGGGAGGCAGCCGTGCCGAAGCATGGGTGGGCATGCCGATGGGCAAGCTTCACGTAAACGGCAAAAACCTGGTGAACAGCAACAACCAGCCTGTGCTACTGAACGGTTGGCATCAACCCTCAGGTGCCTACTGGACATATCAGGACAGCAATTATTATCTCAATCTGCATGGCAATAACCGTCATGCAGCTACGCTGGCTTATCTGAAAGACATTACCGATACTTTTGCTGACACCAGCGCGAAGTATGGAAGCAATCATGGCTGGAATATGAATCAAGTACGTCTGTTCATCGATCGTCAGGACATGGGAGATGTGGCTGCTGGTACATATAACTTTGCCGGTGTGCAGACCGTTACGCAAAATGTAATTATTCCGTACATTCAATATGCCAAAACAAAAGGTGTCTATGTTGTCCTGGGACTGGACTTCACATTGAAGGATGATCAGGCGACAACACCTGCCAACCTGCAAAAATTCAACGAAATCTGGGGTTATCTCGCTTCACGCCCGGAGATCAAAAGTGCAGACAACGTTCACTTCGAACTGATCAACGAACCGGTGAAATCCTATGCCAATGGACATTGGGGTGGATACAACGGGGAAAATGACTTTGTGGATCACTGGAATGACTTGCGTAATTTCCAAAATTCCATGATTTCAACAATTCGCAGCAAAGGTGCGGACAATGTCATCTGGGCGGCAGGTCTGGGATACAACCAATTTTACAGCTTGACGGCAAGCCATCCATTGACTGATCCGCTCAATAACTATGGATATGCGGTTCACTGGTACCCTGGTTATGGCGCATATGACAACTTCTCTATCCTGCAAGACCAGTGGAATACCAACGTGAAGGCAGCCGCTGACAAATATCCGATTAACATTACCGAGGTAACCTGGTTCAAAAACAAACCTGGCGATTCGGCCTATTGGAACTTGTTTAATGGCAGCAATGAAGGTTTTGGTACCAATACCAAAACAATCTTCAACGCCGCAGGCAATGTCAGCATTGCAGCTCATATGAACGGATTCATTCTAAGTGAAGGACCACGAAGCTCCTTTGCCGACCCAACGGCTGGACTGAAATGGGATGGAGATGCTTCACGGAGTGCCATGGGACGATTCCTGTTTAACTGGTACCATGAACGTGCTCAGACTTACCCGGGCAGTGGAACAGGTGGACCAACAACAGGTCTTGTATCCGGAGCAACCTATAAAATTGTAGCCCGGCATTCCAACAAGGTTATTGATGTCCCAGGTGGTCTAAACGAAAACAATCTTCAGCTCCAGCAATGGAGCGATCTGGGCGGTAACCCCCAGAAGTGGGTTCTGACTTCGATCGGTAACGGCAACTATACACTGACAAGTGTGAACTCACCGGACAAAGTTATCGACATTCGCAACGGTACCAACACCAATGGGGAAGTGGTCCAGCTCATGAGCAATCTGAACACAACCGCTCAGCATTTTAAGGTCAACGATCTTGGTAACGGGTACTGGAGTATCATCAACGTGAACAGCAACAAAGCGATTGAAGTGGCAAACGCTTCTACTTCGGATGGTGCCAAGCTGCAGCAGAACACCTACACAGGTGCTACAAACCAACAATGGAAATTTGTTGCCGTTAGCAATTAATAAGCACAATGTTAAACAAAACCTCCCCAAGTCATTTCATGTCTTGGGGAGGTTTTTTGCGTTTATTTTTGATACTTTGGGATGGATGTCATGCGAAGGTAAAATACAACTATATTTGTGCGCTAACCCGCAGAGTGACAATTATTTTCATGCAAGCATTGTACGCTGCAGTATGTAAATGTACCATAAGGAAGAAGTTGTACCTTCACCAGGAAGAAATGCCCGGTGTATCATTGAACAGCTACCTTATCACAGAGAAATGTAAGCGCTTGATAAAAAAGGGAGGGTACATATGCAGCTCCTATGGTCCAAATTTTCACCCGTGTTCCGCCGATTCCTTATTTCGTATCTCATCATCCTGATGATTCCTCAAATCGCGGGATATGCCTCTTACCAAGCTTCCATTGAAGCGGCTCGTTCCAGCTCCATTGAGAACAGCTTGAAGTCACTGAGTCTTGGCAAAGAGATCATTGAGCGAAATCTTCTTCAAGTCGAAGCTTTTACCAGACAGCTTGCCGCCAATCCCGATTTGCAAAATTTAATTGCTGGCCCAAAGCCGCATGATCTCTACAATGTCTACGGTATGAACCGTATGCAGCGGAGCCTCTCCATGTACAGCAGTACCAATGATTACTTGTCCCATTTCTTCATTCACATTCCCAACTACAATGCCATCATCACACCAAGAACTGTGTATTATCGTCCAGAGCATTATTATGCTGCTAATCAGTTGGATGGTATGTCGTTTGAACAATGGTATGACCAAATTCTCAAACAACCACACTTTAATGAAATCATACCGCTTCGAAACTATAAACGTGAAATACTCGGCACAGTGCTTGCAGACGTTCCCGCCATTACGTTTCTGCAATCTCTGCCTTTGAACAGCTTTAACAAACCGCAAGCGACGATTGGTGTCATGATTGATCAGAATCAGATGGCCAGTCTTACTCAAAATATTGTGGATCAATATGGCGGCTGGACTCTCGTCACCGATGCGGAAGGGCGGATCATTTTCTCCCTTGGCATTGAACAAGCCGAAGCCGAGCAAATGGCACAGAGTCGCCAGAGAGAAGCTAACGCTGCGGAAACGGAGCTGAACGTGCAGAATGTACAGCCTGGAAGTGATGGTCGGCTGCTGATATCGATACAGTCCAGTCAAAATGGATGGAATTACATGGCAGGGATTCCGGAGAAAGCACTCATGACAAAAGCGGAGCAAATCAAACAAGTCACGCTGGTCTTTACTTTGGCAACCATTGCCTTGGGTCTGTTAATTGGGCTGGTTCTGGCCTATCGAAATAGTGCACCCGTTTACAGATTGTTGGCCTCTTTTCGGGAACAAATCACCGATTCGCCAGGCAGACGGGGCAATGAATATGATTTTTTGGCAAGCCATATTAACAATCTGATTGCAAATAATGACTCACTTAAAAGCGCCATGAATGAGCAGATTCCGTTATTGAGAGACGGTTTTATCAAACGTTTGTTAACCGGAGAAGTTTATACCTCACTTGAGCTGGAGGTTATCTCATCTCAGGCGCACATTTCTCTTCATAGCAGCCAGGGCTTGGCAGGCTTAGTGAAGGTAAACGGATATGCCAATCCAGACAGTGAAGAAATTATTCATGAACTAGGTGTTGCAAGGCTGCTCGTCAAACAAGTACTTACAGAGTGGAATGGGCAACTGCTGATCACGGATTGGGGAACTGACCAGATCGCTTTTGCCTGTCCATTGGATGAGAACCCATTGAATGAAGCTGTTGGGAGATGTGAAAAAGAGCTGAACACGTTGATGGAAGTGATCTACCGGGAGCATCGGATATCCACAACAATTGGCACAGGTGCAGCTTACGAGGTCTGGAATGATGCAGGGCGTTCCTTTGACGAAGCCAAACAAGCTCTGGATTATGCCATTCATATGGGAACAGATCATCTGGTGAGATTTGAAGATACGATGAAGGAAAATGAAATGTTCTATTATCCAATAGAGTCTGAACAGCGCCTGCTGAACACGATCAAAGTCGGTGAGCCTGAAGAGGCGATACGCATTCTGGAGCAATTGTTTCTTCGTAATTTAGAGGAGCGGGAACTGTCCTACGAGATGACACAGCAGTTCATCATGGAGCTGAAGGGGACTTTTCTGAAGCTGGACGAACCAAAATTCAAGCTGGATGCCTCACTGCTGGAGGAATATAAATCTCGTGTGACATCCATTCAGATGACAGAAACGATTACTTCGCTGCGTGCAAAATTCAAACAGTTAACCGAAGACATCTGCGGTGATTTCCAGAGAAGAAGAGCAGGAGCACATGCGGATACTGTAAGCGAAATGATTTGTTTTATCCAACATAATTATGGGGATGCAAACTTGACGATCTACCGGATTGCCGAGCACATGAGCAAGTCCGAGAAGTTTATATCCCAACTGTTCAAAGAACATACGGGAGAGAATCTTTCCGATTATGTAGAACGGGTACGCATTGATGCTGCCTCAAACTTGTTGCACTCCACCTGTCAGACCATTGACGAGATCGCGGAGGCCACCGGGTATAATAGTGCACATTCATTCCGCCGAGCTTTCAAACGAGTGCGCGGCATTTCTCCGAGTGTGTTTCGGAAAATGGACGTTCATAGCGGTTAATGTAGGTTGTTTCTCGGGAACTATATTCGCCTTTTGTACTTTCTCAGCGTAACTGTACCTTTACGCATCCCCAGCGCAATCTTATGATTACTCAAAAAGTAAGCGCTACCAAGTCAAGTTGCAGTTCAGCACGATTTGGAGCCAAGAATGGGGGGATGATTCTGAGAACCACAATGACCAGTGAATCAAAGTCCGTGGAGAAACCAAGTAAACCGTTTGCCTTGAAGCAAGCATTATCCAGAAGCTGGAGGCGACATTGGCAGCTGTATCTGCTGATCCTGCCACCGATTGCTTACTTTATTATTTTCAAGTATGTACCCATGGTGAATGCGGTCCTGGCATTTAAAGATTACAACGTCATCAAGGGGATCTGGGGCAGTCCGTGGGCCGGAACCAAGTATTTCGAATTACTTTTTCAGAATCCGGCGTTTGTCATGCTGATCAAGAACACGCTCTACATTTCGTTTTACAGCCTGATCGTTGGTTTCCCGATTCCTATATTACTGGCGCTGGCGCTGAACGAAATCAAAAACATACGATTCAAAAAAACAGTACAAATGGTGACGTATGCTCCATATTTCATCTCTACGGTTGTTATGGTCTCCATCATTATGCTCTTTCTGTCTCCTAGGCTGGGTATTGTCAACACGATTGCCGGTGCCCTTGGGTTCGAAGCGGTGAATTTTCTCGGTGAGCCCGGACTGTTTAGATCCATCTACGTATTCTCCGATGTATGGCAGGGGATGGGGTACTCCGCTGTGATATACCTGGCTGCTCTGGCAGGTGTTGATCCCTCCCTATATGAAGCGGCCAAAGTGGACGGAGCCAACCGTATACAGAAAATCATTAATGTTGATCTGCCTGGACTACTTCCGGCAGCCGTCATCATTCTGATCTTGAGTGTAGGGAATATCATGGCTGTTGGGTTCGAAAAAATATATTTGCTGCAAAATCCGCTCAACCTGTCTGCTTCGGAGATCATCTCCACGTATGTCTATAAAATAGGATTGCTGAATGCCAATTACAGCTTCGCTACTGCGGTTGGCCTGTTCAACTCGGTGATTAACCTGATTCTGCTATTAATCGTAAACGCGGTCGCCAAGCGACTGTCCAATACAAGCTTATGGTAACGGGAGCGAAAGGAGGAGAACCAACCCATGCCTAACACACAGACAAATGCAGGTCGTTCGCGGATCAAGAGCAGCAGTACAATTCGTGAATCATGGGGAGACCGCGTATTTATAACAGTTGTTTATTTCATGTTGACAGTGGTGCTCATTGCCGTGCTGTATCCCTTGATCTATATTGTGAGTTCTTCGCTTAGCAGCCCTGCTGCCGTCTCCTCGGGAAAAGTCTGGTTGTGGCCCATTGACCTGACGTTTGACGGTTACAAGTCTGTATTGCGGAATGATCAAGTCCTTACCGGTTATGCCAATTCCCTTTTCTATACAGCCTGCGGCACCTTCATCAGCGTGGCACTGACCATTATGATTGCTTATCCATTATCCAAAAAAACGTTTGTTGGTCGCAGCTCGTTAATGATGTTTATTACCTTCACCATGTTGTTCTCGGGAGGTTTGATCCCTACCTATCTAGTGGTGAAAACCATGGGACTGATTGATACCCGCTGGGCGTTGCTGATTCCCAATGCCGTCTGGGTATGGCAAGTCATCATTGCCCGTACCTTTTTTCAGAATTCGATACCGGAAGAATTGTCCGAAGCAGCAGACATCGATGGCTGCAGTGACATCCGGTTTATCTTCAGTATTATCCTGCCACTCGCCAAACCGATTATCGCCGTGTTGTCACTTATGTACGCTGTCGGTCAGTGGAATGCATACTTTGATGCCCTCATCTACCTGAAATCACAGTCGCTCTATCCGCTACAGCTGATATTGCGCAGTATTCTTATTCTGAACAGCAGTACGGGGAACATGGATGCATCGGAAATGATCAAACAGCAGCAGATGGCTGAACTCATGAAGTACTCGTTAATTGTGATGGCCAGCTTGCCGGTGCTAATCATCTATCCTTTTGTTCAACGGTATTTTGTGCAAGGCATGTTGATTGGCTCAGTTAAAGGATAAGTTCATTTTTTCTATCTATTCATGAGGGAGAGGATTGTATTGAAAAAAGCGGGATTCATCATTCTTACCTTTATGCTGTTTACCTCGTTGGTACTTGCCGGATGTTCAAGTTCTGATAAGGGGAACGGGGAAGGCAGCGACCCGTCAGGCAAGACAGCCATTAATGTGTTTGCTCACCAGGGTTCGGATACCAACCTGTCCACTAACAAATTCACGAAGAAAATGGAAGAGAAGTTTGATATTCAGTTCAACTGGACTACTGTTCCATTCGACGGTGCAGCGGAGAAAAGACAGATTTCACTGGCTTCCGGTGATTATCCGGACTTGTATCTGCTCATCCCTTGGGTAGATCGATTCTCCCAGACAGACTTGTTGAAGTTTGGTCAGCAGGGGGTTATTTTGCCGCTGAATGATCTGATTGAGGAGCATGCTCCTAATATTAAAAAAGTGCTTGAAAGCAATGACTATTATCGGGCCATGAACACTGCTCCCGACGGAAATATCTATGGTTTGACGGGTCTAAATGAATGTTTTCACTGTTCATACCCGAACAAGATGTGGGTCAACACCAAATGGATGGAACAACTGGGCCTGACCGAACCCACGACGACAGAAGAATTTAAGGAAATGCTTCGGGCATTTAAAACGAAAGACCCGAACGGGAACGGCAAAGCCGACGAAGTACCGCTAAGCGGTTCGACTGAAAATTTCGGTGTGCACATTATTCCGTACTTGATGAACGGTTTTATCTATGACGACGATCGGAATTATCTGATTGTCAATCAGGGGAAAGTGGAGACGGTAGTGAACAAACCGGAGTGGAAAGAAGGACTTGCCTATATTAAATCCCTGTACGATGAAGGGTTGATTGATCCAGGGGCTTTTACCCAAAATGTCGGGGCCTTCAAAAAAATTGGCGATAACGCCGACGCACAGCTTCTGGGTGCCGGGGCAGCCATGCATCCATCGTTATTCGTAACGACTGCCGAAGGTTCACCTTACGGGAATGATTACAATCCCATCCCTCCATTGAAGGGACCCAATGCTGCTTATGCTACGTACAACTATCCGATTGATCCCGGAGCGTCCTTTGTACTGACAAACAAAGCCAGTGAGGAAACGCAGATCGCGGCCATAAAGCTGCTGGATTATTTCTATACCCAAGAAGGGACCATGGCATCATATCTGGGAGAAGAGGGCGTAAGCTGGCGCAAACCACAAGAAGGAGAAGTGGCGCTCAATGATCAGATTGAGCCGTTATATAAAGCCATTCCGCTTCCTTCTGGAGAAGAACCTCGTAATGACAGTTGGGCTGCATTAAGTCAGTACAATCATCACCGTGCATATCGGGACGCCGAAGTACAGGGGACAGACATCTATGCCAATGATGGTTATGAGCGACGGCTCTATGAGGCGACATTGTTAATGGAGGGCAAGGAACCGAAAGAGGTTTTCCCTCATTGGGCATTGTGGGTAGATCCGTCCCTTGCTGATGAAGCCAGCATGATGCAGACCAATCTCAAGGATTACATCGATCAGAACGCCCTGCAATTTATTACAGGCGCCAAAAATCTGGATAAGGATTGGGATGAATATGTGAAAGGGCTGGAGGGACTGAACATTAATCGATATCTGGAGATTATGCAGTCTTCCTATGATACTTCTTCTGTTTCCAAATAATTAAAGTATCTGAATCATACAGAGCGGGAAAAGTTAATGTCTGTATTTGCACACCCAAACGTTCCCGGTTCGCAATCAATATATGCGAGCCGGGAACGTTTTTTATTGATATAGATTAAATCGTAAATTTCAATGCATCCTTCTTAAAATTCTATGATTGAACCTGTCCTGCAAGCCAAATATTCACAGCACAGATTCAACGGTTCGCGCACATTCCCTTGGTTTAGTACATGCGATATCTTCCGCTTAGAGCCAGCATGCTGAAAAAATACAAGCAATTGTCGTAATAACGTCGCTCTCCCTGACGCAGAGGGTTGTTCCAGAACTTGCGAACGAATGTGTCAGCATGTGGACCGTGCGCAGCCAGTGAAGCCATGGCATTGGTAGCCAGCAAACCTACAGGATGCAGTGAAGGTTCGTCGAAAGGTTCACCTTCTATTGTATAACGACGATAATCGGACATTTCAATATCACTGAAGAAGGACTGAATCCGATTGGATTGTTCGATCTGCCAGTGATCCTTGCGGAACCATTCCCAGTCCAGCGCTACATTTGCAGCAACACGGTAGGCATCACTGTAAAAATGTCTGAAATCACCATGCGGCTGTATAGGAGCCGGAGAGCCGTCATAGTTCGCATATTCAGGTGATAGTCCGGTTACGGGATGGCAGGCTGTATGAAGGTAAGCACGACTAGCGGCCGCCGCTTCTTTCCAGAAGCTCTGATCTTCTTCATCCGCATATTTCGCGAATAGTTCATAAAAATGAGGCAGATGGTAGGAGGGGTCGCTAAACGGTGTTTCTGGTATGAATTTGATCAGTTTTGTTTCCGGGTCCCACATGGGATCGCCTTCGCCGTCTTCGCCCTGATGTATACATGCACGAAGGATCTTGCGGGCTTGTGCCTTGTAATCATAAGGTTCAGCGCCATCGCCCCAGCGGTTGGAGGCAAAAAAAAGCGCCATGGCAAAAAACTCCTCACCATCAGGAGTAGGACCTTGCGAGAGTCGGGTTCCGTCAGGCTTGCAATGCCAGGCAAAATAATCTTTATAACGTCCCGCTTTATGTTGCATAAACGTGTGTGAGAAATTCCAGAGTCGATCAAATTCTTCCTTTCTGTCCATCTGAACAGCCATCATCATGCCATAAGACATACCTTCAGAGCGAACATCGAGATTACCGGTATCCAGCAAATATCCTTTGTCCTCACCCATGGGGTAATATATTCGAGTATTTTCATCGCCATAAAACAGCTCGTTCCATGTTTCTTCCAATCTGTTCGTGATCTCATTCTCATCGTAACCTAGCTTCAAAAACAGATTTGTATATGTACCCGTATCCCACGCGCCTTGACCCGTGATATTCATGAGTATCCTCCTTCATCAATGCGGTTTTTCAAAATTATAACATGGAAATAGTATACAAATTAAAGCGTTTACATGAAAAATTATAGGTGTTCTGATCTGCATGTCATTGTACTCAACTTAAAATGATATATTGGTTAAAATCCTATACTTTGTCAGGTTGTTGTAAAATTATGTAAGGGATACACTTTGGGAGAAGGATCACATCTGATCTAATAATAATACAAGCTGTGATCCTTTAAATGTTGTTTGAGGATGGTCAGAATCTAACCGGAAGGATGTGATGGTGATTTATGCTCCCGGATTCAGGAGATGCAGGTGAAAACACGGAATTCACTGCACCGCGCGATCCAGTTGGAGTGAAAGCGTCGGCAGTCAAGCCCGCAATTGATTTTGAGTCACATAGATATCGCGACATGATTGGCCGATCTCTTCTGAACAAAGGAAATAATGTCAGATTAAAACGAGCCATTGAGAAGGCAAAAAACGGCGAACCTGTCGTTATCGCTTATATTGGAGGCTCCATTACCCATGGTGCTGGTGCAGTACCTATTCATCTCCAAAGTTACGCTTATCGGTCGTATGAGTCGTTCAAATTTATGTTTGCGCTTTCAAAGGATAGTCCGATTCATCTGATTAAAGCAGGTGTGGGTGGAACTCCATCAGAACTGGGGATTGTACGTTATGATCGTGATGTGCTGAGGGGAGGTGCCGTTCAGCCGGATATTGTCATAATCGAATTCGCAGTCAATGACGCAGATGATGAAACCCAAGGTAAATGTTACGAGAGTCTGGTACTCAAAGCACTTACTGCCGATAACAAGCCAGCGGTCATCTTGTTATTCAGTGTATTCGAAAATGACTGGAATCTACAGGATCGTCTCGCTCCGGTAGGCTGGCATTATGATCTGCCAATGGTAAGTGTGAAAGATGCTGTCGTAGATCAGTTCAACAAGACAAAAGGTGAAGGCAACGTTATTTCCAAAAACCAATTTTTCCATGATATATATCATCCAACTAACATAGGGCATCGAATTATGGCCGATTGTTTGGAATATTTGTTCGACGTGACGAATCGTTCTGAGTGGGATGAGAAAGATCATGATATTGAAAAAGCTCCGCTAATTGGAAATGAATTTGTTAATGTGAAGCTGTTGGATCGGAAAAACGGCAATCACATTGCCCGAATCGATGCAGGCTCTTTTTGTAAAACAGACACGGATTTGCAGATGGCTGAGATGGATGCTCATGACTATGGTACACCTCAGTTCCCCAATAACTGGATGCGTACAGGAGAGGAAAAAGAGGATCAGAGCAGCTTTCGGATAAGTTTGCAGTGCAAAAGCCTCATTCTGATCTTCAAGGATTCTGGTAACGACGAATTCGGAACTGCACATATCAAGGTAGATGGGGTATTCGTCCAAAAAGTCGATCCGCGTCAAGTGAACTGGACCCATTGCCATGCCATACTTCTGCTTAACGAAGAGCATGTGGGGGAGCACTCCATCGAGATCGAAATGGCGGAAGGTCATGAACATAAATGCTTCACCATTCTGGGTTTTGGCTATGTGGATTAACTGAAGACTGATAGTCACTCATATGTTCGGAGGAAAAGAGAATGGAATTGATCTCACCAGCAGTAACGGGATATGACCAGTATCGGGAGAATATACCACGTGGAGTCATGGAGACGGTAGAGTATCCTTCCACCACGGTTGGCACTTCCCGTAAAGCGATGGTGTACACCCCACCAGAATTTTCTTCGACAACGATGTATCCTGTACTTTTTCTTTTGCATGGTATTGGTGGAGACGAAACCGAATGGCATACTCATGGTTCTCCCCAAATTATTCTCGATAATCTGTACAACGATAACTTGCTTGAGCCAATGGTTATTGTTTTCCCCAACGGTCGTGCAATGTCGAATGACCGAGCTGAAGGAGACCTGTTTGAACCTGAGAAAATCAAAGCATTTAAACGGTTTGAATCCGATCTGCTCAACGATTTGATACCTTACATGGAGTCGAACTACCCTTTGCATAAAAGCCGGGATAAAAGGGCGATTGCTGGTTTATCCATGGGTGGAGGTCAATCCTTAAATATCGGATTAAGTAATCTAGACCATTTTGCATGGATCGGTGCTTTCTCCGCAGCCCCAAACACCAGAAGTCCGGAGCTACTTGTCCCTGATCTTTCGAAAGCGCCTTCATTACTCTCGCTGTTATGGATCTCTTGCGGTGAACAGGACAATCTTATAGAGATTAGTCTTGGGGTTCACCAATATTTGGCGCAACACGGAGTCCCTCACATTTGGCATGAGGAAAGTGGAGGACATGATTGGCCCGTATGGAAGAACGATCTGTATCTGTTTTCGCAACGTCTTTTCAAGTGAATTTGCTGAAGAACATTCATATCGGATTGTAGCATCAACCTAATCTATTAAAATATCAGGAGGTATTATCTATGTTCAAATTTAGCAAAAAATTGTTAACCGTTGTTCTTGCAGCTTCCATGAGTTTTGGTGTCTTCGCAGCAACATCGAGCGCAGCAACAGATTATTGGCAAAATTGGACAGATGGCGGAGGAACGGTCAACGCCGTGAATGGATCGGGCGGGAATTACAGCGTGAATTGGCAAAATACCGGGAACTTTGTTGTCGGGAAAGGGTGGACATACGGTACACCTAATCGAGTAGTCAATTACAATGCTGGTGTATTTTCTCCATCAGGTAACGGATATCTGACCTTCTATGGTTGGACAAGAGGCGCACTCATTGAATACTACGTGGTGGATAGCTGGGGAACATATCGTCCGACTGGCACGTACAAGGGCTCAATGACTAGTGATGGTGGCACATACGACATTTATACAACGATGAGATATAATGCACCTTCCATTGATGGTACGCAGACTTTCCCTCAATATTGGAGTGTAAGACAGTCCAAGAGACCGATCGGAGTCAATTCTACCATCACGTTCAGTAATCATGTGAATGCATGGGCGAGCAAAGGGATGTACTTAGGCAACAGCTGGTCCTATCAGGTGATGGCAACAGAAGGTTATCAAAGCAGCGGAAGCGCAAACGTGACGGTTTGGTAAAAATGATGTGATGCAGTTCAACGTCTGCACCTGCATTTGAATTCAATTTTCCGGTAGCGTTGAGTAACGTTATTCTCTAGACTAACCGACCTCGACGTTGCCGGATTTAAGCTTAGTAAAGGAGAATAATTGAATGAGGAAGCTGGTATGGTTAATTTTAATCGCTATAGTTGTTAGTCTAAGTGCTTGTTCAGCAAGTAATACCAAATTAAACGATGACTTGGTATTTGTCGAAGGGGGAGCCTTCAAGAGTAGTAAGCCGAGTCAGATTGATAAAAATGAAACGCTGGATTCCTTCTATATTGGCAAATACGAAGTAACTCAAAAAGAATGGATGGAGGTTATGGGGGAAAACCCTTCTGGCTTCAAGGGAGATGACCTGCCTGTTGAAATGGTCAGCTGGTATGACGCAGTGGAATACTGTAATCAAAAAAGTATAAAAGAAAACCTGAAACCTTATTACAATATAGACAAAGACAATCAGGACACGAATAACCACAACGAAAACGACAATATAAAATGGACTGTAACGATCAACGAGGACGCCAACGGTTACCGTTTACCCACAGAGGCGGAATGGGAATACGCTGCAAGCGGGGGTCAAAAGAGCTTAAATTACACATACAGCGGAAGTAATAATCCTGATGAAGTTGCTTGGTACTGGGTAAATGCCGGCGAGAAGATTCTGACGGGTGACTGGAGCTGGCCCGCTATTGAGAGCAACCGTAATCAAACCAAAAAAGTCGGAACTCAGAAGGCAAATGAGTTAGGAATCTATGATATGTCTGGGAATGTGAGAGAATGGTGCTGGGACTGGTACAGTGATTCGGAAAGTCCCAATCAATCCTGGCGAGTTGTAAAAGGCGGAGGCTGGATTGGCGGTGTCAATAACAATGAAATATCATTTCGAGGCAAATTTGATGCAAATGGTTTTGGTCCCGATCAAGGATTCCGTATTGTACGTGGAGAATGAAAAGTCTTTTTCCTGACAATAGATTACTTCTGAGCTAAACCTATACTTTGTCGGGTGAAAACCTATAGTTCAACAGGTTGTTGTGCCAAAATGTAAGCGTTACACTTGAATTGTTATCCCGACGCTTCGCTACAATCAGAGCGTTCTTATAGTACGGTCTGGTGGAAATTTTGTACTCCAAGTTGTGCGAGCAGACAACAATCCTGCTGTTGTTCTGCTGTTTAGCGTTTCTAGAACAACTGGAATCTACCTTAAGATATAGATAAAATACATGCAACTGATCAAGGATAAAAGAGAGGTGAGCTAATGTACAAGGTCATTGTCGCGGATGATGAACCGTTTATGCTAGAAGGATGGAGAACGATGATTGACTGGCGAGCTTGCGGATATGAACTATGCGGAACGGCAACGGATGGGGAGGAAGCACTTGCTTTATTCAACTCGGTTGAACCGGATCTTGTCGTCACTGATATTCAAATGCCTGTTATGGATGGTCTTGGTTTGATTCACACCTTGCGAGAAGATCTCGCCTATACCTCTAAAATTGTTATCGTTACAGGATACTCGGATTTTAATTATGCGAAGCAAGCCATACGGTATCAGGTCGATCAGTATGTGCTTAAACCTCTTGTTCCCGAGGAAATTCACCAAATCCTTATGGAAATGATTGAACCTCTGGACAAACGCAGAAATGAGCAAAAACAGCAAAATGGAGTCATGGTTACAGATGAAACCGATGAGAATCATCTTAATGAATATCGGATAAGCGAAGAATATGATTTAGAGCAAATGATGAACATCTCCAAAGAGATCTTGGCGTTGATTGAATCAGAAAATACGTATTCTATCGATATTGCAGTGAGTGCACTGTTAGAGAAGAGTGAGAAAGCAGAGGTTTCGTTGGAATGGATACATCATGTCATTCGATATATCCATGGGGAGTTGCTACGTAAATATGGAAAAAGAGAGGGTTGCAGAGAAATACTCTGTGAAAAAGAATGGCATGAGGCTGCGAGTTGGTCTTCCGGCACATTGCAAGACCTGTGTTTTCGACTGTCCAAGCAACTTTCACAGTCTGAATTGAAGCAAAAGACGGGTACGGGAGGGCTGGTTGCAGAAGCAGTGAATGAATTGAAGCAACACTATCGAAGTAAAATTAAATTACAAGATGTAGCTAATCGTATTCACGTGAATTCTGCCTATCTGGGTCAACAGTTCAAGCGGGAGATGGGGGTCAGTTTCAGTGACTATGTACACCAGCTTCGTGTTGAGGAGGCCCGTAAACTCCTGCGACGAACCAATATGAAGATCACTGACATTGCATTCAGGCTAGGATATCATGATGCTGAATATTTCACCCAAAAGTTCAGAGCGCATACAGGGGAGCTTCCGTCAGTCTATAAAAACAAAAACCAAGGGTGATCATATGCGTCATAAATTCTGGATGTTCAGTAAGGTTAATGATATTCCTCTCCGATCCAAATTTCTGCTTATTTATGTACTTAGTATTCTCCTTCCTGTAATAACGATTAATATCTTCTTTTATCAACGCACCTCTGCGGATATCAAGATTAGAGAACAGGAAAATCTGCGTAAATCCATCGACAGGGCTGCGGGGGAACTGCTTGGCATGATTGATGAGAGCGTTGCCCTGAGTCGAATTATTGCAGCAGACGATTCGCTCTATGAGGCACTGGATCGGACCTATCACTCCCCCGTTGATTATTACAACGTCTACCATGCATTCCTGCGTGACAAATTAACACGGTATATGTCAGCGAATATTCTGGAGGTGCGTATTTATACGGACAACGATACCATTCAGACGGGCAGTCATTATATTGTAATGAAAGACAAGAATGTACTCCCTGGATTGAAACAGCTGAAATCCACCAGTGGAGGCATTCTTGTCGTTGATTATATTGAGCCATCCGGATTTAACGCGGGAAGAAGAATCAGTGTGATTGGCAAAATGGACACCTATACTTCCTATGCCAATTACAACAAGTATTCCAAGATTGATCTGGAACTTAGCCGGGTGTATAGCATTTTAAATCGTGAATCAGACAGTCTTCAGCTGCGTCTGGTGGACAGCAACAATCGAACTGTCGTTTCAAGTGGAGAGTTCAGCGAAACCGACTTATCCCCCCCTGATAATGAATCAATGCTCAAGGAATCTGGGGATTCTGCTTACACGCTCGAAAAATCGTTGGGGAATCTAGCCTACCTAAAGGGTTGGAAATTGATTGGAGTTGCTGATACGCGTCACCTTGACCACCTGCTGCAAGAAGCCTTTAAATCAATTTTGGGGTTACTCGCATTAAGTATCGTGGTCCCCTCTGTATTGATCTATATTATTTTGCGTTCCTACCACTATCGGATTCGCAAGCTATCCAGACATATGGAGAAGGTTCGTAACGAACGATTCGATCTGATTGAAATTCACGAAGGCCGCGACGAAATTGGCGGGCTTATTCGTACATTTAACATCATGATTGGTAAAATTCATACGCTGATTAATGACGTATATAAACTGGAAATCCGTCAAAAAGATCTGGAGCTGGATCAAGTGAGGACTGAATTGTCCATGCTCCAGAGTCAGATGAATCCCCATTTTTTATTTAACACATTAAATGCCTTGCTGGTCGTTAGTACGAAGAATGGATATACAGAAGTAATTGAGATTATTAAAAGTCTGTCCAAACTGATGAGACAATTGCTCAGTCATTCTGACAATCTGATTCCTTTGCAAGAAGAGCTGCAATTTACGAATCTTTATCTCCAGATTGAGAAGTTTCGCTTTGGAGAGCTGTTTGATTACACCTTCGAGGTTGATCCTGATGCAGCTTCGTTGCTTATTCCACGAATGAGTATTCAACCGCTCGTCGAAAATGCCTGCAAACACGGCTTGCAGGCGCGGAAAAATGGAAGGGAGATCAAGATAACGGCGAGACGAAACACGTCTGAACTGGTTATTCAAGTGATCGATAATGGAATCGGTATGGATGCAGGGAGACTAACCGAGCTCCTGCGAGATATCCGTTCTGAAAGACCCAGGAACGGCGAGCATGTAGGACTCCGCAATGTCTACCGCAGGTTGGAACTCTTTTATGAAGGAAATGCGATATTTGATCTAAGCAGTGTACCTGGAAAGGAAACTATTGCAGGGTACCGGATACCGATCTCCAAGCTGGAACAGAGGAAATAGGAGGTAAACTCTCATGTATAAAGTACTGTTAGTCGATGATGAACCTTATGCCATTGAAGGGTTACAGCTTCTGATCAATTGGGAAAAGTATGGTTTTGAAATCAGAGGCGTGTGCGCCAACGGTGAGGAAGCCATTCGGATGATGGAACAAGATCAACCTGATCTCGTGGTGACAGACATTCGTATGCCTGTGATGAATGGGCTGGAACTTGTCGAAGAAGCAAGGCGATTGGAACATGAGTCTGTGCTGTTTGTCATCACGAGTGGATACAGTGACTTTAATTATGCCAGACAAGCTATTCGATTAGGTGTCTCCAACTATCTAACCAAACCGGTTGACAGTACAGAAGCAGAGGATATGTTGGTCCGTCTGCGTATGCAATTACAGGAGCGTGAAAACCAGGAGCGTATTCGGGAACAGGCAAACGAGCAAAGGATCAAAGCGTTTTTGTCTGCATTGATTAAGGATAAGCAAAATATATCGGAGCAAGAGATGTCAGAGATCCTTCCTCGTTTAAACAAGTCCCATTGGGCATACCTGCGGATAGCCTTTCAGGGAGATATTCAGGAAGTCTGTTTAGTAGCCGAACAAACGGCTGAAGAAACAACTTGCTGTTATGTGATAGACAGAACAAGAGACTCATTGGGACTTGTATGGGGGGAGGAAACGAATGATAGGAATGAGACATTTGAAGCAGTTAAAGCTTTTACCCAGCGTTTGATGAACAACATGCAACATAACGGCTGCGAAGATATTCATATCGCGGTTGGATTAACGGTCAACAAACTGGAGCATTTATCTGAATCCTTCCGCTCCGCTCAGGAAGTTGGGCGTTATTTGTTTTTTAATCAAGAGCGTCTTTTGTTTGCCGAAGATATTCAGCTGGAGAATTGGCAGTTTGATCCGGAAACACTATCAGAAGTGGACCACATTTGCGATTTGCTTGAAAACGGTTCTGTAGAGGAACTCTCGTCTGCGATTCGGAGTGCTTTTGAACTGTTTATACAGATGAAGGCTGCGCCAGAGATTGTACATATTTTCTCTACCCATATTATATTCCGCGGATTGTCCCTGTGTAGAGAATTAGGAGGAGAACCTAATGCTCTAATGAACGAATTGGCGAGTGGAATTCTGGAGAAGGGCCATCGAAATATAGAAGAGGTTGCTAACAATCTGGAACATTTCTGTTTGCAATGCAAGTCAGAACTCGCTATTTTCCGGGAGAGGCAAATGGGCGGCATCCAGGCAACGGTTGCTGAATATGTGCAGATGCATTATAGGGAGACATTTACGATCCAGGAGCTCGCAGAACGATTCTACGTGAATCCTGTCCATTTAGGGCAATCCTTTTTGCGAAAGTATGGTAAGGGTGTAATCGAGGTAGTACATGATCTAAGAATGGAAGAAGCGAAGCGTCTGCTCCAGCAGACGAATCAAACATCCAGTGCGATTGCAGAGCAGGTAGGGTACCGCAGTTACCAGCATTTTCTTAGACACTTCGAAAGACGAACAGCCATGAAACCTGTAGAATACAGGCAAAAGTATGCGAATTGATCCATGAAAAAGAAGAACCCCTCCTGAATAAGACCTACAATTACAGGGGGGTAGACCTTAAATGTATATATTTTGTAACCGCATACATTTCTTCATACTAAAAACAGTAAGACATACCACTTCCAAGGAGGGCAAGTACATGGGGGGACTTAAGAAAAAGAAGCTTTGGGGTTCCGTATCACTCGTTCTGGCTTTGAGTTTGGCACTTGCAGGATGCAGCGGTGACAATGAGAAAACGACTACAAAGGATGGGAAAGAGGTACTGAACATCACGGCCTTTATCGGAACGCCAAATCAGGCGCCAGCTAAAGATAACCGAATCTACAAGAAGATCCAGGATGAACTCGGCGTCAATCTTGAGATGGAGTTTCTTGTGGGTGATCTTCAACAGAAGCTCGGCGTTATGATTGCCGGTGGCGATTTCCCTGACTTGATCACAGCAGATACCAAATTGGTATCAGCCGGTGCGGTTATTCCGCTCGAAGATCTCATTGAAGAGCATGCACCTAATCTGAAGAAACATTTCGGTAAAGACTGGAACCGGATGAAAGACTCCAGTGATGGACATATTTACTGGTTGCCTAACTATGGTGTGTATACAGGGGAGTTCATTAGTAACTATTATTCTGGTCCTGCATTCTGGATTCAAAAGTCCATACTGAAGGATGCCGGGTACCCGACTCCTAAAACGTTGGATGATTTCACAAAGTTGATCCGTGATTATGCAGCCAAGAATCCGACTATTGATGGTCAACCGACGATTGGTTTCACTACATTGGCTTCAGACTGGCGGACGTTCCCTTTGCTTAACCCACCTGAACATCTTACGGGTCACCCCAATGACGGGGGCGTAGTCGTAGATGATAGTGGAGTCGCAACCGTTTTTGCCGACAAAGATATCTCCAAACGGTATTATAAAGAACTAAACAATCTGTATAACGAGGGATTGCTGGATAAAGAAGCCTTTGTTCAGAACTATGATCAATATTTGGCTAAAATTTCTTCGGGACGTGTGCTTAGTATGTTCGACCAGCACTGGAATTTCCAAGCCGGCGAAGACCCACTCGTAGCACAGGGGAAAATTGGCCAGACATACGTAGGCTTCCCGCTTGTCTATGATACAAGTATCACAGATCATTATCTGGATCGTCCGGTCATTAACTTGAACAATGGTTTTGGTATCAGTAAAGATGCCGAAGACCCAGTCGCACTCATCAAATTCCTCGATAAGCTTATGGACGAGAAGTACCAGAAGCTCTTGTCATGGGGTGAAGAGGGTGTAGACTATCAAGTGAATGAAGAGGGAAGATTCTATCGTACACCAGAGCAACGGACAGAGCAGGATGATCCGGCATGGAGATTGGTTAACAAAGCTGAAGGTTTCTACGCTGCTGCACCAAAGCTCGAAGGAACATTTGAAGATGGCAATGCAATTGGAGCGATCAACCAACCTGAGGAATTCTATGACAACCTCAAACCGGAAGATAAAGAACTTCTGGATGCATATGGCTTCAAAACGTGGAGCGACTTCTTCTCTCCTGCACCAGAAAATCCAGTGTACTATCCAGCATGGCAGGTCGATCTGAAAGAAGGCTCTGATGCTGCGGTAGCGAACAAACAAATGACAGACACTTCGTTGAAATTCTTGCCTAAGGCGATCATGTCAAAACCGGATGAGTTCGATAACATTTGGACTGAATATGTAGACGCTTACAAGAAAATTGATGTCAAATCCTATGAAGACCGGATTAATGAACAACTGAAATGGAGAATCGAGAACTGGTCTGTTAAATAAAAAAATGCGGCAATGATTCTCTCGGAAGGTATCAACCAAAGGATTACTCAGGTGAGTGCCTTCCGAGGACATCATGCATAAAGTCGCTGCAAGCCAATAGGAGGAGTGAAAGATGGCGAACACGCCTGGAGCCATACCAGAGCAAACCACCCGTACAGTCGTTACCAAAGCACCACTGTTAAAACGATTGCGCGGACAAAGACAACTCATGTTCATGTCATTGCCCATCGTTGCGTACATTCTCGTATTCTCGTATTATCCCATTTGGGGCTGGGTTATGGCCTTTCAGAATTACAGTCCTGCGAAGAGTTTCGCCCAGCAGGAATGGGTCGGGCTCAAACACTTTAAGTTTTTGCTAACAGACGATGCATTTCTTAACGTGCTTCGTAATACCATTGCGATGAGCGTAATCAATATGGTACTCGGATTTGCGACAGCAATTATATTTGCCATTTTACTTAATGAGATCAAACATAAGTTATATAAACGAACCATTCAAACAATATCGTATTTACCTCACTTTCTCTCATGGATTATTGTGACAGGTATCGTAGCAAGTTCACTATCTGTAGATGGTGGGATTGTGAATGTGGTACTCATGAAGCTGAATATCATTCAAGAACCTATCATGTGGCTTAGCGTTCCGGAATACTTCTGGGGCATTGTAGGCGCATCCCATGTATGGAAAGAAGTTGGCTGGAATGCCATTATTTATTTGGCGGCCATCACGTCTATCGATCCTTCCCTCTATGAAGCGGCAGAGATTGATGGTGCGAACCGATATAAGAAAATGCTGTATGTGACCTTACCCGGAATCAAATCCATTGTTATCATTTTGCTGATCATGAATATGGGCTGGATTTTGGAAGCTGGATTCGAGGTTCAGTATCTGTTAGGTAATGGTGTGGTTGTCGACTGGTCACAGACGATAGATATATTTGTCCTGAAATATGGACTACAGATCGGGAATTATTCTTTGGCTACTGCGGCAGGTATCTTCAAAACAGTAGTTAGTATCACGCTGATCTTTGCGGCGAATTCAATTTCCAAACGGCTCGGGGAAGACCGATTAATATAAGGGGGACTAGAGATGGGAATCAATAAATCTCGGCTTGAACCGATTGTCTTCCATACGTTAAATGGTATACTGATGATCGCAATCGCGATTGTTACCCTGTATCCGTTTGTGAATACACTCGCCGTATCTTTCAATGCCGGTAATGACACCATTCGGGGTGGGATTTATCTGTGGCCTCGGGTATGGACAGATCAGAACTACAGAGCAGTATTTGCAGGAGGGACCATCTTCAGCGCCTTTGGTATATCTGTGGCGAGAACGGTTTTGGGGACAGTGTTAAGTCTATTCTTAACCTCCATGCTGGCTTACACACTAAGCCGAAAAGATTATATATTACGAAAGCCCATTACCATTACAGTTGTTCTTACGATGTATTTTAGTGCAGGTCTTATTCCAACTTACTTCCTAATGAAAGATTTGCATTTGTTAAACAACTTCCTGGTGTACATTATTCCTGGGCTGATCAGTGCCTTTAATATGATTGTTATTCGAACCTATATCCAGACACTACCCGAGGGATTGATCGAATCCGCCAAAATTGATGGTGCTGGAGATTTCAGAACATTCATTTCCATTATTCTACCGCTGTGCCAACCGGTTCTGGCTACTGTTGCACTGTTCATTGCAGTGGGTCAATGGAATTCTTGGTTTGATACGTTTCTGTATGCATCTTCCAAACAAAACCTAAGCACGCTGCAATATGAGTTGATGAAACTATTATCATCTTCTATGAATTCCAACAGCAGTGCAGCCGTCGCCAATGGAGCAGATCTTGGCGCTGCGCGCAACATGGTCACACCTGTATCTATTCGGGCAGCGATTACGATTGTTGCCGCATTACCCATCTTAGTCGTATATCCATTTTTGCAGAAGTATTTCGTTCATGGCTTGCAGCTTGGAGGGGTAAAAGAGTAAACTTAATGCAGTTCCAGATAACCGATCAAAAACGGTCACTAGGTGACCGTTTTTTCATGTTTTTTAAACGGCGGACCGTAGTATGTCAATTGTACACGAATCTAACTTATTCAATAATGTTGTTGACAATTAAATTAAAGTTACTATAATTTATATTTACTTGATTCACCAGTCAGTCTCTTTTCAGGGTGCCACTGCGCGCGAAAGCCCTATATCAAGAACTGTCCACAGCGCCTGACCATCCCGAGCTCTTACCATTTTATCAAGGAGACTGAAGAGAAAATGAAAGTATTAATTGTGGAAGACTCCATTTTCGTACAGAAATTACTTACAAAGCTGATTGTTGATCATATTCCAGAATGCGAGATTCAGATTGCTAACAATGGAGAGCAAGGATACAACCTATTCAAGGAATTTCAACCTGATTTTATAACCACCGACCTGCTAATGCCTGGTTTGAACGGACAAGAAATGCTGCGAACGATTCGAGAAACGGATAGCAATGTCAAAATTATTATCTTATCTGCAGATATTCAGAAGACAACTAGGGATGAAGTTGAAATGTTAGGCATTTCTGGTTTTTTGAATAAACCTTTAACCGCCGAGAAGGCAACTACCATGATTCAACTGATTCAGGCGGCCTATCATGCTGAATGATTTACAGAAGGATTTGCTAACTGAACTAGTGAACGTTTACGTGGGACAAGCGGCTAACATGTTGTCAGAGATTGTAGACAAGCGTATCGTTTTGAATATTCCAGAAGTGGAACTAATCTCTATATCCGATGTTGATCCTGGAGATCGAAGATACAACATTTTCTTTAGTGAAGGTCACCTGTTTAGGTCATCCTTACAGTTTGGATATGAATTTCAGGGAAAAGCATTTCTGATGTTTCCTGTTGAGCAGGCTAAAGTATTGGCAAACATCTGTCTTGGAGAACTGGGTGAGAGCGTTATACCGAACGATCCGAACCTGATGGACACGGACTTGGACGTTTTGAAGGAAGTTAGCAATGTCCTGCTTAACGCCATTATTGGAGAATTCGGTAATTTCCTGGAGATGAAACTGGAATACGTCCTGCCTGATATTGAACTGATCTATGTCACCAATTCCGATCAACAAATATTGCTTCAAAATGAAGTTTATGTCCTGGTTTTACATACCTCGTTTTTACTTGCCGATACGGATGTGACAGGTATCATTGTCATAGCATTAAGTATGAACTCCATATCGAGCCTGCTGGCCAAAATGGACGCTTTGTTGGAGGCGGACAATGGATAATCTTATTTCACAAGCTTTGAACAAAGCCCATATGGGAATAATGATCGTGGACAGGCATTTGAAAGTTGTTGTGTGGAATGCCTGGTTGGAGCGCTTTACTGGCAAGAATGTAGAAGAGGTAATAGGCTTGAATCTGCTTGAGGTCTGCCCGCGGTTTAAGTCGAACATGTATCTAAATATTTTGCAAAATGCGCTGTATCATGGACAGAGCAGATTTTGCTCAAGCGCTTTACATAAGGCATTCATTCTTCCTAATGACGGAGAGGATGGGCAACTATACAGACAAAATATGCATGTTGAACCACTCTATCATGAAGATCGCAGTTATGCCCTTATTCAGATTACTGACATGACAAACACAAACACCCGGGTATATAAACTTAAAAATCTGATTAAAGAACTGGAGACGGAGTACGCCAAAATCAAAATCTCCGAGAAAATCAGCAAACATTTGTCTTTGCATGATCCACTTACAGGTCTGCCTAATCGTCTTGCTTATAATGACCGTCTTGCCTGGGCTATCAGTCATGCTCAAAGAAACCATAATAAACTTGCCATTATGTTTGTGGATGCTGATGGGTTTAAACAAGTGAATGATACATATGGACACCATGTTGGCGATCAAGTGTTGCTGGAGATGGCAAAGCGATTAAGCGAAACGATTCCAAGTACGGACACAGTAGCACGGCTTGGCGGGGACGAATTCATCATTTTAAGCCACCTGAAAGATGATCACGATGCTGAAATTATCGCTAAAAGATTGGAAGCTGCATTCAGTACCCATTTCAAAATTGCCGGAAACTATATCAACCTTTCGATGAGTATTGGTATCAGCCTATTTCCCAAACATGGACAGGAGCCTTCCGAACTTCTGAGACATGCGGATGGAGCCATGTACAAGATTAAAAAGAATGGCAAGAATGGTTACGGAATTTATGAACCTGAAAATGTTTAAGAAATCTAAAAATGCCTTTTAATAAAGTTGCTACAATAGCAACTTTATTTGTCTATACGATTAACATAAGAAAAAATACGTTTTTTCCTCTATTACTGTACGGGATGTCGATTATCTTAATCATAGTGGGGTATTTTATATTCGATTGAGAGCCGCTATATTAGCGGCTTTTTTTGGATTTTATTAAATAAGTAGAAGTCTGAAAGAGGCGATAGTCAGAACAGTGCCAAAAGCAAGGAGAAAAATACCTCTAAACTTGATGCCAATCCTATCGTATTCATGGAGTTCATCCTTCGTACGATTAAAAGGCCATGAATTCGGTCGTCTCAGTGCTCTAACCCCAAAGGAAAAACCAACCATCCCAAGCAACAGAAAGAAAAAGAAGAAAAACATATTATCCCTCCTTTAAACAAAGATAAGTAATATGGAAGCCTAGTTTAAGTTGCTTAGCCGTATTCTTTGCCAAAGTCCTCCATCTTTTCAAGGATCGGTAGTAACTTCATTCCCTTGTCTGTTAACGAATACTCAACTCGCGGAGGAACTTCCGGATATACATCGCGTTGAATAACACCATCATTCTCTAACTCTTTAAGCTGCTTTGTAAGGGAGCCTTGAGACAGATCTCCAAGGAATTTTTTGATATCCGTATATCGCCGTGTTTCGTCTTTTAGGTACCATAAGATAAAATATTTCCAACGCCCAGAAAGGACATTCTGAGTAAAAGCTATGGCGTACATGTCACTTTTCCCATCTATAAACTCTTGTTCAAATCCTTCATTGCAAACTCTCATTCATATCACTCCTGATCCAAAGGTACAAAAAGATGTACTATGTTCATTTAAATTGCCCTCTTTGCTAACAAAACAAATACACCTATGATGGTGTCAACACCAAAACAATTTTAGTTTACCTAAAATGTGAAAGAATAAGAATGTTATCTCGATTAAATAGTTAGCAAGCTAAATAAATATATCATAGAAATGAGTGACTGATAAGGGTTGGAGACAAACCGATATTCGATCATACTGTAAATTTTAACAAGGGAGATGTTTAACAATGAATAAAAAAATTCGTACAGGTATCATAGGTGCTTCAATTAATAACGGATGGGCGAGTGGCACACATATTCCAGCTATTGAGCACCTGGATGAGTTCGAGCTTACAGCGGTTGGGACAAGTAATATGGTGAGTGCAAAGAAAAGCGCAGAAGCTTTCTATGCAGATCACGGCTTTGATAATATGGAGGAGTTGGCTCAGCATCCTGATGTGGATATGGTCGTTGTCAGTATTAACGTCAAGGAACATTATAATGCCGTTAAAATCATCGTACCTGCTGGCAAACCAATCTATTGTGAATGGCCACTGGGGTCGAATACAGAGGAAGCGCTTGAAATGCAGGAATGGGTATCCTCTGCCCAATTGCCAAATGCGATTGGATTACAGGCAAGACAAGCCCCAGCTGTTCAATATGTAAAAGATTTATTGGCAGAAGGTTATGTGGGTAAAGTGTTATCTGCCAACCTGAAGATCTCCATTGATGGCATGGGTGGCGTTGGTGACAAGTCGAGTGCGTACTTGTATGACCGGAAAGTTGGAGGGAACTTGCTGACCATTGTAGGGGGCCATAATCTGGATGCATTTACCTACATGCTTGGGGACTTTACAGAATTGTCTGCCACCACAGCTCAACAGTTTCCAGAAGTAGAATTGGTAGATATTCAGAAAGTCATCAAGAAAACAACGGATGATCAGATCATGATTACAGGAAAATTGACTAATGGGGCAGCAGCCAGTGTTCATATTCAAGGTGGAGTCAAACATCAGACAGGACTCACACTTGAAATTTTCGGAGACAACGGCACGATTGTGCTGAGCGCCCCTGCATCCATTCAATTCGGATCACATCAATTACGCGGTGCAGGATCTACGGACAACGAGCTTCGTGAACTAACCATTCCCGATGCCTATTACTCGGCTCCACATTCTCTATATAACGACTCCGGATTTGTTCTGAACATGGCGCAGGCTTATCGTAAGTTTGCCAAAGATATTCAAGAAGGCACTACCTTAGCACCTACTTTCGCGGATGCGGTGAAACTTCATCAGTTACTGGATGCCGTCGAGAAATCAGCTCAGACAGGTGAACGTCAATATCTATAACCCTCACTAAACGGAACAAATTGATCCATAAATATATTTAGCAAGCTAAATTTTTTTCACACTATAGAAAGGTCACACATATCTGTGCCTGTCCAGAACGAAGGAGAAAATCGTTATGAAAAAAAGAAGTGAAATGCAACTGGCTTTACAGATGGTTTCGGGTTATGGAGCCGAATTTAGCGCATGGAGAATGCCTGGCACGGATCCTGCAGCTTACACCAATATGGATAGTTATGTAGAACGGGCTAAATTAGCTGAACAAGGAAAATTTCAAATGATTTTCATCGCTGACACTCCAGGATTATCCAACAATTTAGGCCCACAGACGCCTATGTCCCCTATGGACCCCATGTTGGCACTGATGGCAGTAGCAAGAGAGACACAACACATCGGGCTTGTTGCTACCCTCTCTACAACATTTAATTATCCCTACAACATTGCACGTCAGTTCAAAGCACTGGATGTTATCAGTCATGGACGTGTGGGATGGAATGCAGTTACCACATCCGACCCCCTAGCGGCGGCTAATTTCGGTGCCCGGGTTGAAAATCGCCAAGAACGCTATGACAAGGCACATGAAAGCATACAAATTGTTCAGGCCTTGTGGGGGAGTTGGGAACAAGACGCTTGGACGTTAAATGTAGAAGGAGGGGAATTTGCGGATATGGACAAAATCCAGCCTATAAACCTTCAGGGTCATTATTATGCATCTCGTGGTCCTTTGCCCATTCCGCCCTCTGAGCAAGGGCAGCCAGTGATTTTCCAGGCAGGGGGAGGAGGTGAAGGATTAGAATTAGCTGGGAAATATGCTTCGGGAGTGTACGCTAATCCTTATGATATTACGTCTGCCCGTGAACACAGACAAGCCATAAGGAAAAGTGCTGCACGTTTCGGTCGAAACCCCGATGATATCAAAATGTTTGCAGGTTTTATGTTTTCTCTGGCTTCAACGGAGGAAGAAGCTCTGGATCGTCGGAAACAGCTTATGAGCTTCAATCCTCAGGAAATCCCCAGCAGGGTAAGTTACCTCGGATCCATGGTTGGTTTACCCTTATCGGTAAACTCCGTAGATATAGATCAACCTTTAGCGGGAGATTTGTTGAAAAATGCATATGCCAATCCCATGGACCCACGTTCTCCGAGAGCCTTAAAGTTATTAAAAGAAGGACTCTCTGTAAGGGATGTTCTCGCTCACGGGGTCATCAATTATCATCCGGTCGTTGCAGGCACCCCGACACAGGTTGCTGACTTCTTGGAAGAATGGTTTTTGGCTGAAGCATGTGACGGATTCTCAGTCGTGCCCGATGTATCTTTTGATGGCGTTGCAGATTTTGTGAATCAGGTAGTACCTATCTTGCAGGAACGCGGTTTGTTTCATAAGGAATATGAAGGAAAAACACTACGCGAGAATATGGGCGTTCCTTACGAATACGGATTGCAGGCAAATGGAATCAACGAATAAAGGAGAGGTTTTTAATGAATAACACACTCGAATTGCTTCATAACCATACATCGTTTCGTTCTTACACATCTCAACCCCTAACTGAGGAACAAATAGATGCAATATTTCAGGCAGCGAATCAAACTTCATCGTTCAGTCTTCTTCAGGCGGTATCTATTATTCGCATCACAGATCCAGTACTTCGAAAAAAACTCAGACATCTCTGTGTCGATCAACCCTATATTGAAGAAGCGGCAGAATTCTGGGTCTTCTGTGCTGATTTCAACCGAAATCATGAAATCGCTCCGAATGTGGATATTGAATATATTGAATTTCTGTTGATTGGTTCATTCGATGCCGGCCTGATGGCACAAAATGCGTTAACTGCGGCTGAATCGATGGGACTTGGCGGAGTGTTCATTGGTGGGGTCAGAGCCAATATAAGCGAACTATCTGACGTATTGAATTTACCTAAATATGTTATCCCTCTGGTGGGATTATGTATCGGGAATCCAGCTGGAGATAAGCCGGAACTGAAACCTCGGCTCCCTCAATCCATGGTATTGCTTGATAATCAATACCAACCAATGGATCAAGAGAAATTAGCAATCTATGATGAGACCATGCTGAAGTATTATGAGAATCGTCCGACGAGAGCTCCTTTCACCGTAAAAAAAGTAAAAGGATGGAGTGACCATATCCAGGATCACCTCGAGAGAAGTATTCAACCGCAAATGATGGCCTATTTGAACAAGCAAGGTTTTGCCAAAAAATAAGGACTAAACCAATCTTTTGGGTGAAACTTGGATAGGAAAAGCCCCTTTTAAAGACGAAACTAAGATGAATTGACACCTATATATCTCCATGATACATTTAGTCTGCTAAATATAATTCGGATGTTAGGGAGGGATCGTTCATGACAGATACAGTAGATTGTGAAATTCGACAGTCTTTAGACCGAATTTCCTCCCAAATGCGACGAAATTATAGTGAATCTCTTCGGGAACTTAATCTCTATGTAGGACAAGATAATTTGTTGTATCGGCTGTGGTTGGGTGATGGGGTAACACAGATGCAACTAAGTGAACATATGAAATGTGAACCACCAACGGTTACAAACATGGTCAAATCACTGGAACAGAACGGATTTATATATCGCAAACGTGATGTACAGGATGCAAGGATCATGCGTATCTTTCTAACCGATAAGGGCAAAGAATTAGAAAAACCGGTTGAGTATAAATGGAAAGAGCAGCAAGAGAAACTCCTTCAATCCATTTCTTCGGAAGATCGGCTGATATTGAGGCAATTCATGCAACAAATGGAGCGAAATATCTTATAACTTATGCCAAGCTTCACGTAAACTAAATGAAATGAACGAAGCAGAGCCGCTATTATAGCGGCTTTTTTTATTGCCAATAGCTATACTTCGTTGCCCAGTACAAGAATTTGTACTGTCAGTTTCGGAATTTACGATTACATCTCTAATGCTGGGATAAGATTGTGATAATTCAAGTTAATTTTGTTCATTTAGATGCTTAAGAGATTACAGTACACTGAAAGAACATACAAACGGAACACACTAAACATGAAAAATGTGAGGAATTATAATTCGTTGGAGGTTTTAACGTGAAGACCAAAAATATCTGGTTTAATCAACCTGCTGGAAGATGGGAAGAGGCATTACCTATCGGAAATGGAACTCTTGGAGGCATGATTTTTGGGAAAACACAGATCGAGAGAATTCAGCTTAATGAAGATAGTCTGTGGTATGGTGGACCGATGCTGCGGAATAATCCTCAAGCACTTGAATCTTTATCTCAGATCAGAAGCCTGATTTTTGACGGTAAGATTAGGGAAGCAGAAGAACTCGCAGCAGATACGCTGGTGGGTGTTCCTGACGGGCAAAGGCATTATGAGCCATTAGGGGACTTCTATATCGCTATGGATCACAGTGAACATGAACCGAACGGATATCAAAGACATCTCGATCTGGAACAAGGCAAGATAAACGTGAATTATACCGCAGATCAATCCATGTACAGCCGTGATTATTTTTCTAGCTACCCGGATCAAGTGCTCGTTGTTCATCTCAAATCTAGCGTGCCTGGAAAGTTATCTTTCTCCACTATTTTTGGCAGGGGAACCGTTCTGGAATCAACACCCTATTCCGATATTCTTAAGCATCCTGTTGGTTTCCAATCCTATCTGGACCGGATCGAGAAGCGTGGAACGCATGACTTGATCATCCGGGGAAGAAGTGGGGGAGAAGAAGGAATTCGATTTTGTTGCGGGATTCGCCTTATATCTGAAGGGGGGCAGGTTCATTATTCAAGCGGTCAGCTTTCTCTGAAGGATGGTAATTCAGCGACTATTCTAATCACGGCTTGCACGGATTTCCGAGTACCCAAGGAACAACTCGAAGTGGAGTGCCTCCGCAGAATTGATGCTGCTTCCGCAAAACCATATAGCGAACTGCTCGCTGATCATGTCTTGGACTATCAATCCTTATTCGAAAAGATGGATATACATCTCGAAGATGAAAATAAAGATGTGATATGTTCCGAACTTCCAATCGATCAGCGCCTTGAGCGGCTTAGAGCTGGTAAGCATGATCCGGAACTGATGAGTCTATACTTTCAATTTGGTCGCTATCTGCTTATCTCAAGCAGCCGTCCAGGTTCTTTACCGGCAAACCTTCAAGGGATCTGGAATAAAGACATGCTTCCTGTATGGGATAGCAAATATACGATTAATATTAATACACAGATGAACTACTGGCCTGCAGAAAGCTGCAATCTGTCTGAATGTCACGTTCCATTGTTTGATTTTATAGATCGACTGCAAGTCCGGGGAAAGGAAACCGCTAGAACCATGTACGGATGCAAGGGGTTTGTTGCTCATCACAACTCGGATATCTGGGCAGACGCTGCTCCGCAGGATGTATGCATGACATCGACGTTTTGGACCATGGGAGGAGCATGGCTTTCATTACATCTATGGGACCACTACGAATACAATAAGGATGTTCAGTTTCTCAAAAAAGTCTACTCCACGATGAAAGATGCGGCTATGTTTATTCTGGATTATCTAATAGAGGATCCTTCCGGTAATTGGGTGATATGTCCTTCATCCTCACCGGAAAATCGCTATATATTAGATAATGGAGAGTCGGGAGCTTTATGTTTTGGTGCTTCAATGGACAATCAGATTATTAGAGAACTCTTCACGCGTTGCATTGAAAGTAACCGGATCTTGCAAGAAGATCAGGAATTTGGAGATGTGCTCCGTAGTGCTTTAACCAAAATACCGGAGACCTCCATTGGCAAACATGGCCAGATCCAAGAGTGGAGTAACGATTATGATGAAATGGAACCTGGACACAGACATATTTCCCATTTATTCGCTTTGCATCCTGGCACGCAAATTACGTTGCAATCAACGCCTGATCTGGCCAAGGCAGCTCGTGTAACACTCGACAGAAGACTGGAACACGGTGGTGGACACACAGGATGGAGCAGGGCGTGGATTCTCAACATGTGGGCACGATTAGAGGAGTCGGAACTTGCACACGATAACATCGTGGAACTTCTACGTTCCTCCACATTACCCAATCTGTTTTGTGACCATCCTCCATTTCAAATTGATGGGAACTTTGGAGGTACTGCAGGTATAGCAGAGATGCTTCTCCAGAGTCATAACGAAGTAATCAGATTGTTACCTGCTTTGCCGGCAGCGTGGCCAAAAGGATATATTCGTGGTATTCGGGCTCGTGGCGGATTTGAAATAGATCTGGAATGGGAAAATGGTCGTCTATTCAATACCAGAATTCGCTCTATTGCAGAATCAAGAGTAACCGTATCCTATCTGGACCAAAAGATAGAATTAACCTTTCCAGGCCCCAATACTTTGATTGAATTAAAAGGAAATAACTGGAATAATTAATAGGGCGTTAACGTTTACCTGAGCGAAGACCGACTGACAAAATTGCCGGTCTTCGCTCTTTTTCTTGGCTGAGATAAGATATAGGCAAGAGTTGGCGTGTTTTTGCTCAATGCAAATAAAATTTATCAAACAGGTATTCTGAAGTCTCATTCATATCAGATATATGACCTCCTTGTCGTTTCGCGCAATAAATATAGCCGTTTATGCAATGAAATTGCAGACGTGAACCTATAAAATGTAACCATCCTAGCATGATGGATACATAATTGCAAGCGTTTACAATCGGGTGTGTGCAACGCGATTGGAGGAAAAGATGGATCTGATTTTCACGGCGCCAAGTAGAACGCTTCTGTCATTCGGAAGGACCGGTCACTGAAAAATATGCGGATGGTACGCCAGCCAGCACCTGGTTTTGCCTGATGCCATGGGCCAGTGGATCGATCATTGAAGGCCTCGTTGGCGACTATTGGGATTATGCGCGCAATGAATGAATTTATTATGCAATAACTACAACAGTCACCATATTAGATGCCGCCGATAGGGAGACATGCTAGCGACGGTTTATTTTCGTTGGAGGAAAGGGGACACACGGATGTTAAAAGTATTACTGGTAGATGACGAGATGTATGTACGAAAGGGGCTGTATGAACTCATAAATTGGATGGATCTTAATATGGAGATTATCGGAGAGGCAGAGAACGGTGTAGAAGCATTAAATCTGATTGAACGCTTGCAACCAGACGTGATTATAACAGATATCCGCATGCCGATCCTGGATGGACTGGAACTTATACGTGCCGTAGAGAAAATGCCACATCTGGAACCTGTGTTCATTATCATCAGTGGTTATCATGACTTCAAATATGCACAGCAGGCAATCCGGTACGGTGTTCATGACTATATCCTGAAGCCTATTGATGATGAAGAACTGACGGCGACGTTGCAGAAGTCAGCTAAACTCATTTGCAATAAAAGAAAACATATCCTCTTGGATGAGGGACAAGCCAGTAACATCATGCTGGAGGATATGATCAAAGGCCATGTACAGAAGGAGGATGAACATCGATATGCCGAGATGCTCGGGATGAATCCTAGCTCCAGTCTGCTCATGACTTTGATTGAACTTCAGACCGGATTAGATGAAATTAAAATCACCATTGAACAGCTACGTGAAGCAGTACATTCTCTGGAAAGTAATTTATGCAAAATGTTCATCAGTGAGCAACAACGCGGCATGTTTGCATTATTACTGTTGTGGCCTAAACACGATCAAGGGGGTTCGGCGTTACAGGATAAACTGCATAGTATTCATATAACACTGAGCAAAAGGCTTAATCTGGACATCGGCCTTTACGCAGGAACACTCGTCAAAGAAATTGGTGATGTCCCACAATCCCTTATGGCGGCTGAAGAAGCAGCCAAGCATAAATATGCTGAAACTGGTGGTGTCGTGCGGTATACGGAGATCAAGGACAAACCGCTGTTTGTTTTCAATGTGTACCAGGACGAGGTGGATCACTTAATTTTGAGCCTGGAAGAAGGGAATAGGTCAGCTTATCACAAGGTCGTAGAAGAGAAATTCAAATTGTTTCATATGAATCGATTTTCTCCTCAAGCTGTATCGGGTTCTCTTTTGCGTTATATAACGGGTATTCTCGCTGTAGTCAACGAAATGGGTGGTAATGATGAAGGGTTGCAGCAGCTGAAGGAGCTGGCACAACAAAGTCATGAAGGTTGGAATTTACGACTATTGAACAATGCTTTTCTCACTGCGCTGGAGGAAGCCGAGGATTATATCTCTCAACTGCGGATGGAGCGATCCAAAGGGGATATCAGCAAGATCAAACGATATATTGATGCAAATTATACCGAGAACATCAATCTCAAAAGCATCGCTGCACTCTTCTATATGAATCCCGTTTATCTTGGGCGGTTATTCCGCAAAAGCTACAATCAATATTTCAATGACTATCTGCTGAACCTGCGGATACATGAGGCGAAGAAGTTATTACGCCAGACGGATCTGAGAATGTACGAGGTCGCTGCACGTGTAGGATTTCAGAATGCGGATTATTTTGTAACCCAGTTTGAGAAACTTGTTAAGTTATCGCCTACAGAGTATCGCAATCTCCTTATGGGAAATGATCAGCGAGGTGCACAATGCCAAGATGGAACCTGAACTACATGAAGCTTCGAGATAAGCTACTGCTGATGTATGTCTTATCTGTGTTTATTCCCATCGTTGTCACCAATGTGGTGTTCTATAATGTCACATCCGCCAATATCCGTAGTCAGAAAACTCGTGATGCCGGCATGGCCTTGAACAATCTGAAGAACGACCTGCGGGTAACCATTGATCAGGGTGTCGGCCTCTCTTATTCGTTATATACTGACCCTGTATTCAACGACACCATCTCCCGTTCATTTCAAAGTCATTTTGAGTACATTGACGCTTATAATTCCTATCTAAAAGGGCAATTCTCCGGTCAAATGAATCAGGGGATTCGCTGGTATCAAGTGTATACCGATAATTCTACCATTTTATCTTCCGGTTATATTGATCGTTTAACTGACGATGTCCGCAACTCGGACTGGTACGTTCAATTTCAGGCATACTCCGCCCCTTATCCGGCACTGATCTCATCGGATCAGATGTTAAGTCTGGTTCAAAGGCTCGACAATCTGGACACTGGGGGGAGAGAGCAGTTACTTAAAATTGACCTGAATATGGATATGATCAAGCAGTATTTTCACAACAGCGGATTTGATGGAAAAGTGTATCTTCTTGATCCGGGGGGACACATCCAATTTTCAAATGATCCTACAGCAGAAGCTCAGATAGGGAAACGTTACAGCGAGATCCAGTTTCCGAACAAAATGATTCCCTTTGAACTTACGTATACAGGCATTAACTATCTGGAAGGGTGGTCCCTGCAGGGAGTGATGGATGAAGAAATTGTGTTGAAGGAGGTGCGGAAATCGCGTTCCTTCGTCGTTTGGCTGGCTTGCATTAATTTTGTCCTGCCTTCTATTATCATCGCGGCGATGTCCAGAACCATCCATGTCAGACTGGTGCGCATTCTGAAACATATGAAAAAAGTAAAAACACAGAATTTCCAGACGATTCCGCCTGAAGATGCAAGAGATGAAATAGGTCAACTTACGATGGAATTTAATCGAATGACCGAGACGATCCGTAACCTGATTCATGAAGTATATCTCGCCGACATCCAAAAGAAAGACCTGGAGTTAAAGCAGCAGCAAGCACAACTTCATGCGCTCCATAGTCAGATCAACCCACATTTTTTGTTTAATACCCTGGAGTCGGTACGTATGCGGAGCCTCATCAAAGGCGAGAAAGAGACTGCCAAAATCGTGCATAACATGGCCAAGATGTTTCGCAAGTCGATTAGTTGGAATCAGAATGATGTGACAGTACAAGAAGAATTGGAACTCATTGAGAGTTTTTTACAAATTCAAAAATACCGCTTTGGAGAAAAACTCCAATATACCATTGAGGCAGATCCTGCGGTACTGATGTACCGAATCCCCAAGATGGTTATCCTTCCCTTTGTTGAGAATGCAAGTATTCATGGAATTGAGTCATCTCCGGGTGTAGGTATCATTCAACTCTTTGTTTCAATGGAAAATGACCAGCTCCATATCAGACTAACGGATAACGGTATAGGGATGTCACAAGCAAAATTGGAAGAGTTGCTAAGTTACCTGGATCAAAACACCGATATGGGAGAGCATGTTGGCATGAAAAATGCGTATAGTCGCTTAAAACTCTGTTATAAAAATCACTTTACATTCGACATCCAGACATGGGAAGGAGAAGGTACACGTATCCAAATTAAGCTTCCACTTGATCCATCAGCCATGCCAGGCGACTAAATATGAAGGATATACTTTTCAAAGTAGGAGGTACACTTTCATGGGTAACTTTGAAAGCGCTATCTTGATATATTGAGAAGGCTTAAAGACAAAAACATTACTTTAAGGGGGCATTTGCTACATGTTTAGAAAAAGAAACATGATAACAGGTCTGGCCATTTTACTGGCTGTAACCCTGGCAGGTTGTAATAAAGCCAGCCCGGAAGCCTCTTATCCTGACAGTAATGACAACACCCCGGTCACCTTTAAATATTTCACGTTTGGTGGTGGCAAGAAGGACATTCTGGCAAGTAGCACGACTATTGGCAAGAAGCTACAGGAACAAACGGGCGTTGACTGGAAGATGGAATATCTGGTCGGCGACGGTGCAACCAAGGCAGGTGTAATGATTGCGAGTGGGGATTACCCCGACATCATCGACTCCAGTGGTGAAATGGCCAAATTGATGGATGCGGGCTCTTTTATCCCGCTGGATGAACTGATCGATCAATACGGGCCTAACATCAAGCGGGTATACGGGCCTTATATGGACAAATTCAGACAGGAGGATGGAAAGATATATTTCTTGCCATATACTGCCAACATCGGTTATGTGTCAGAGCCTAACTTCCAGACCGGCTTTTATATTCAGCGTGCTGTGTTAAAAGAGTTCAACTATCCCAAGATCAAAACGCTGGACGAATATTTTGACTTGATTGAGCAATACAAGCAAAAGCATCCGCAGATCGATGGAAAAGAAACCATCGGCTTCGCCACACTTGCGGGTGAGTCGGGCAGCTTCTTCACCCTGCTAAATCCGGCCATGCATCTTGCAGGTTATCCAAACGATGGCAGTGTGATGGTGGATATGCAGAGTCATGAAGCCAAACTGGTAGCCGGATCTGATTATCAAAAACAATGGATTCAGAAGCTGAACGAGGTTAACGCACAGGGGATGTTTGATCCCGAATCCTTCACAATGAACCAGGATCAGTATCTCGCCAAGCTGACATCCGGTCGGGTGCTGGGATACTTCAGTTACTCCTGGCAGGTTGGAGACGCAACGAATAACCTCAAGAAGGCTGGTATTGACGATAAACGATATGTATCTCTACCGATCGTATTTGATGACAGTGTCAAAGACCAGTATGTGGACCCACCAGGTTTTGTGAACAACTATGGTGTCGGAATTACGGTAAATGCCAAAGATCCCGTGCGAATTATTAAATATTTTGATAATTTGCTCAAGGAAGAAAACCAGATTCTGGTTCAATGGGGTGTTGAGAACGAGACGTATAGTGTGAATGATGAGGGCCGCTTTTACTTTAAAAATGATGACCAACGCAAGGCACATGAAGATCCGGAATTAAGTCGTAAGTTCGGCTTTGACTATTTTAATTACAGCTGGCCTCGTTACGGTAATAACTCCGTACTGGAGGATGGCAACGCCTATGGACCAGGCAATCAACCAGAAGTGGCTACCTTTAGTTACACGGACGGTGACAAGCTGTTGTTAGAGAAATATGGTGTGGAGACATTCACAGAACTATTCAGCACACCGGATGAGCGTCCTTGGTCTCCTGCTTGGTCCATTGCATTGGAGCAAGGCTCTCCTGAACAGATTTTTATCACCAAGGCAGAAGACCTCCAGAAGAAATATTTACCCAAAATGATTATGGATTCGCCTTCCACATTCGAGAACACATGGAATGAATATATGAGTCAATTGAATCAACTGGATAAGAAAACATACGAAGCTACGATAACGCAGGCAGTTAAGGATCGTGTAGCTGGTAAATGGTGAGTGTAATCCATAGAGACCATACGGAACGGGGGAATATTCACATGTTAAAAGCGAAATTTAGAACAGCAAGTTTGGCTGTATTACTGACCGTTTTGCTGGCTGGATGCAGTCAGAACAGTTCGTCATCACCTTCAGCCACAGGTGATGATGAGAACAGTCCAGTCACGTTCTCATATTACATGTTCTCTCCAGGCAAGAAGGATGCTCTGGCAAGCGAAACAACAATCGGTAAAGCGTTGCAAGAGCAAACGGGTGTGGACTGGAAGATGGAATATCTGGTAGGTGATAGTGCTACAAAAGCCGGTGTCATGATTGCCAGTGGAGACTATCCTGATGTCATTAGCTCCAGTGGTGAGATGTCCAAGTTACTGGATGCCGGGGCCTATATTCCGCTGGATGATCTGATTGAGGAATACGGCCCTAATATCAAAAGGGTGTATGGACCATATTTCGATAAAATGAAAAATGCCGAAGACGGAAAAATCTATGCGCTGCCTTATACGGCTAATCAGGGTGAGTATTCAGGTAGTCCAAATGTGGGCGGAGGCGCTTTCTGGATTCAACGATCTGTGCTCAAAGAGTTTGATTATCCCAAGATCACTACATTGGATGAATATTTTGATCTGATTCAGGATTACAAGGAAAAACATCCAACTGTCGACGGTGCAGACACAATCGGATTTGTGTCACTTGCGGGTGTGGCTAATAACTTCTTCACGCTGCAAAATCCAGCGATGCATCTTGCCGGTTATCCGAACGATGGCAGTGTTATGGTGGACATGACTACCCATGAGGCAAAAGTTGTCGCCGGAACAGATGCCCAGAAAAAATGGATTCAGAAGTTGAATGAGATCAATGCTCAAGGCATGCTTGATCCGGAATCCTTTACGATGAACAAAGACCAGTATTTGGCCAAGCTGACTTCGGGTCGTGTGCTGGGATACTTCAATTATGGCTGGCAGGTTGGAGATGCGTCGAAAAACCTGCTCTCGGCAGGCATTGATGAGAAACGTTATGCACCACTTCCGATTGTGTTTGATGAAGGAATTAAGGATCAGTACGTTGATCCTCCCGGCTTCGTCAACAACTATGCAACAGGTATCTCGGTGAATGCCAAAGACCCTGTTCGTATCATCAAATATTTCGATAATTTGCTGAAGGAAGAGAATCAGGTTCTGGTGCAATGGGGAATCAAGGACGAGACGTACAGTGTGGATGATAAGGGCAGATTTTATTTTGCAAATGAGGATCAACGCAAAGCCCATGATGATCTGGAGCTGAGCCGTAAATTCGGTTTCACCTACTTCGGATCAGACTGGCCGCGATATGGCGGTGAATCTACACTTACCGATGGTAACGCTTATAGCCCTGGCAACCAGCCAGAAGTAGCCGCTGCATCTTACACCGAGGGAGACAACAAGTTCCTTGAAGCCTACGGTATCCAAACCTTTAGTGAATTATTTAATAAACCGGAAGAGCGGCCATGGTTCCCCGCATGGTCCATCGCATTGGAGCAAGGATCACCTGAACAGATCTTCACTACCAAATCGGATGATCTGCAACGTAAATACTTACCGGAAATGATCTTGGGAGCACCAGCGAATTTTGATAAGCTGTGGGATGCCTACATTGCTGAATTAAACAAATTGGACAAAGCTGGTTATGAAGCGACCATTACCAAAGTTGTGAAGGATCGTGTAGCAGGAAAATGGTAATACGAACACTTTAAATGCGTGTTCAAAAGCGGACTTTTTGAACAATCTCTTTAAATCAAACTGTTACGTGCGCAGGAGAGACGAAAGAGAATAAACTCCGATTTCTCCTCGCATGATTAACAGCATAGGAAAGGAGCAGGTTCACCGTGGAGAAACCAAATGTCTCCCTTAACTCGATGCCTCCAGCCTCGAGTCCGAAGGGAACCAGAGCACACTCGTTCTTTAAGCGACTTGTGCAGCAACGAACACTTGCCTGGATGTGTATTCCTTTTGTCATCTGGGCTTTTATCTTCAAGTACCTGCCGTTATGGGGATGGACCATGGCTTTTCAGAATTTCAAACCGGCGAGGTCCTTCTCCGATCAGCAGTGGGTCGGCTGGCATCATTTTAGTATCTTGTTTGAGGACAATACCTTCTACCGGGTGCTGCGAAATACACTTGTCATGAGTTCCATTAAACTTGTGTTGGGATTTGTGACAGCAATTACACTGGCCCTTTTGCTGAATGAGCTGAAAAATGTCATATTTAAACGTTTTGTGCAAACCGTCAGTTATCTGCCTCACTTTATCTCGTGGGTTGTTGCTTCCAGCATTGTATTAACAGTCCTGTCACCAGACGGAATTATCAATCTGCTGCTGATGAAGCTTCACCTGATTGACAGTCCGGTACTATGGATGGGGAAAGGAGAGTACTTCTGGGGGATTCTGGGGGCAACTGAGGTCTGGAAAGATGTCGGTTGGAACACCATTATCTATCTGGCGGCAATTACGGCGATTGATCCTGCGCAATATGAGGCTGCCGAGATTGATGGAGCCAGTCGCTTCAAACGTATGTTATATATCACCCTGCCTGGCTTGAAACCGGTTATTGTGATCTTGTTGATCATGAACATGGGAAGTATTCTGGAATCCGGATTCGAACCACAATATCTGCTGGGTAACGGGATGAATCTGGACTATTCGGAGAATCTGGACATCTTTGTACTGAAATATGGATTAGGGATGGGGAACTTTTCCTTAGGTACAGCAGCCGGCATATTCAAAACTGTGGTCAGCTTCATCTTCCTTTTCTCCGCGAACTATATAGCGAAAAAAATGGGAGAGAGCAGACTATTCTAAAAGGAGGCCTATGCCATGCAAAAAGGAAAGACATCCCGCTTGCGAAATAGCAGCACCGGGGATCGAGCGTTTGACACCATTAACATTATCTTCATGGTATGTCTGATGATTGTGACGATCTATCCCTTTGTTAATATGATTGCCGTATCCTTCAATAATGCAAATGATGCCATTCGTGGTGGAATATATCTATGGCCTCGTGTATGGACACTGGACAATTACAAATACATTTTTGGCGAATCCGATATTTATCACGCAACTTTGATCTCGGCCCTGCGAACGGTCATTGGAACCGTGGTGTCCGTTTTCTGTACAGCCATGCTCGCGTATACGGTTAGTCGTCAGGAATTTGTGCTACGCAAGTTTGTTACGATGTTTTTTGTATTCACCATGTATTTCAGTGGGGGGTTGATCCCCGGTTATCTGTTGATTCGAGACCTTGGATTGATCGGTTCCTTCTGGGTATATATCATTCCGGGTGTAATTGGTGTCTTCAATATGATTGTCATCCGTTCATTTATTGAAGGTCTTCCTGAAGGCATTCTGGAGTCAGCCCGTATTGACGGGGCAGGGGAGTTCACGACATTTATCCGAGTTGTCTTGCCGTTAACGATTCCCGCAATGGCAACCGTATCACTCTTTGTAGCTGTGGGACAATGGAATTCATGGTTCGATGTATTCCTGTACAACTCTTCCAATAAAGAATTAAGCACGTTGCAATACGAATTGATGAAGATTCTGCAAACTTCAACGACCTCAGCGACTTCATCAGCAAGTGATGCTTATCAATCTGCCGAGAGCAATGCAACGGCGGTCACACCAACCTCGATTCGAGCGACCATGACCATTATTGCAAGTGTTCCTATTCTGATGGTGTATCCGTTCTTACAGAAATACTTTGTACAGGGTATGACGATTGGCGGTGTAAAGGGTTAGTCATGAACTGCATATAACTTCATTGAATTTGTGAAAACGCAACAAACTGTACCGTAGCAGCGTCTATTCATCCATAGAACACAACAGGAGTGAAACAAATGCATGTAAAATGGATGACAATTATTGGTGCCGTTGTTGGCTCTATGCTTATAGGGGTGGGAACGGCAGCTGCAGAAGAAACGTTTGTTGATCTCAAACATTCAAAGTGGGCAGAGGATGGCATCACGTATATGGCGAAACGGGGAACAGTAGCCGGATATGGCAATGGGATCTTCAAGCCAGAGGCACTTGTGACAAGGGCACAAGCCGTCACTTTTATGGTGCGCGAGCTTTATCCAGATCAGCTTCAAAGAGCAGTGGAAGGCACAACCTATTCGGATGTTCCAACTACACACCCTTTCCATCGAGAAATCATGATAGCTGCTAAAAATGGACTTGCGAGTGGTTTTCCTAACGGAACCTTCCGTCCGGACGCACCGCTTAGCCGCGCAGAGACTGCGGCCTTCCTTACACGGGCCTATTCACTAGCGGAAGGTAAGAACTCCGCAGAATGGACAGATACGGACAGGCATTGGGCAGCAGCACCGATTCTTATTATGAGTTCAAACGGCTTGGTCGGCGGTTATTCAGATGCCACCTTCCGTCCGAATCAAGCTGTAACGCGCGCTGAATATGCCGTATTTATGGCGAGAGTAATTCGCTTCGAACGTGAAGCGGCCATTCGGTCACAAGATTGGGACAAGCTGATATCCTATATGACGGTAAGTGAGCAAGTTGGTCAGATGCTTATGCCCGATATTAGGCAATGGAATGGTAAAGCGACAACGACCGTTAATGAGGGGCTGAAACGCAGTATCCATGATCAAGACTTGGGCGGACTCATACTTTTTGACAAAAATATTGTCGACGTGAGGCAGCTTACAACGTTCACACATGATATGCAAAGAGAAGCAGGTGACATTCCTCTATTTCTTAGCATCGACCAAGAAGGAGGCGTTATTAAGCGAATACCAGGCGGTACGAACCTGCCAGGTCAAATGGCGCTTGGCGCAACTGGAGATGCAACACTAGCCGAAGCAGCCGGTCAGCTGACTGGGGAGGAGCTGAAGGCACTGGGATTGCAGATCAATTTTGCGCCAGTGCTGGACATCAACAGTAATCCAGATAACCCCATCATTGGTATACGGTCGTTTGGCTCGGATGCGGATTTGGTGACACGGCTTGGTCTGGCAACGATAAAAGGGCTACAGCAATCAGGGGTGATGGCGGCAGTGAAGCATTTTCCGGGACATGGAGATACAACGGTAGATTCCCATCTTGGTATGCCTGTGCTTGCCCATAACCGAGAACGGCTTGATGCGGTAGAATTAAAACCGTTTCGAGCTGCAATCAATAATGGTGTAGAGATGATTATGACCGCGCATATTGCTTTCCCTGCCATAGACAACGAACATGTCACTTCGCTCAAAGACGGTGAACGAGTGCCGATTCCTGCTACCTTATCAAAAAAGGTACTGACAGGACTTCTTCGCGGAGAGCTGGGATATGAAGGACTCATCGTGTCGGATGCCTTTACCATGAATGCAATTGCGGAGCATTTTGGGGAGAGTCAATCGGTGGAACGCGCCGTTTCCGCAGGTGTTGATATCATCCTTATGCCAAAAGATTCAGCAGCGGCCCATCAAACGCTGGTGAACGCGGTGAACAATGGAACGATCAAGGATGAAACCATACATGCATCTGTGAAACGAATCTTGAAGATGAAAGCGAAATATGGTTTGTTTGAAGACAGTCAAACTCTTGCCCAAAAGCTAACTCAGCTTAAAGGTATCATCGGATCGAAGGCACACCGAGCAGTGGAGCAGACAATCGCAGAGCGAGCGGTCACTGTACTCAGCAGTCGCGAAGGTGTGCTTCCTGATCCAATTAAACAAGGCGACCGGGTTGTTATTGTTGCAGCCGAGCAGGAACAGGCGAAACAGCTTGAGAAGCAACTGTTGCAAGCCGCTAATAATCTGTCGTTAAAAACTGAAATATCACTTGTTGGTCAAGGCAAAATGAATGAAACGCTCCAGGCAATTGGCAAGGCGAATTATGTCATTCTTGCTTCTTACCAATTCCGTAACGTGGCCAGCCAGTTCGGTTGGAGTGATTATCAAACCTTGATTAATGCGATGAACAAGAGTAATCAGCGATACACGCTATTGTCACTGGGTAACCCTTACGAGATGATCTATCTTCAGAACGTGCGCTCAGGGCTTGCTGTGTATGGTAAGCAGGAGCCCAATACGTCTGCCGGGATCAAAGTTTTACTGGGTCAACTGAAAGCTGGAGGACAGTTGCCCGTACAAACGGATTAAAGCTTAATTCATGAAGAACAAAAAGACGGATTCCAGCATACGGAATCCGTCTTTTTGTTTTAAACTTTGATTTCACCGATCCATCTACCGTGCCATCACTCGGGTAGTTCTTCGCTGCAAACAAATTGGAGTAGCATCTTCACAAATTGCTCCGTCATCCGCATATCCAGTGAATTATCCTGAGCAGCACGAATAGTTACCATGCGCTGGAGCATGCCCATCATCGTTGTGAAGATAAACTGAGCGAGATCCAACGGAGGGGACGGATTCTTAATACTACCGTCAACAACGCCTTGGGATAAAGCGCCCATCAGGAAATGCTTTTCTTTCCCATTATGGTTGAACTTATCATACTCTTCTCTTAGTTCAGAACTAAAATCATACATCTGATAGTTGATATCAAATAATTGAATAAACCGGATGTAGTCTGGATGATCCTGGGCATAAACAACCCATGCATTCAACATGACCGTGAGTTGTTCTCGCCCGTTCATTTCCTTCATTGATGCACGGCTAACCTCATCCGTTAAATGTTCGATCAGTTGCATCTGAATGGCTAGAAGAAGCTCATCCATAGACTGAAAATGTTTATAAAAGGTTACTCTACTAAGTTCAGCCTTCGTGCAGACATCCTTAATCTTCACCTGGAGCAATCCATATTTCAAAAAAAGCTCCTTACCTGCTGCAATCAAATCATCACGATGTTTATTTCCCAATTGTTGATGCCAGTTTTCATTCACTTGTATACCGTTGTCCTTTCTTCGAACGAAATGCGTTCAAGGTAAGTCCGAGAGACGCGAGCAGCATAATTGCACCAAAAATATACGGGAAGTTTATGTTTTTGTCAAACAATAGCCCTGCAATCAGCGGGCCAATCACCGTTCCGAGACTGGAAAATGTAGTATTCAGACCCGATGCATAACCTTGCCGATCTCCTGCATTTTTGGATATTAACGTGCTGACCGAAGGTCGCAAAAACGAATTAAAGGCAAAGAATAAGGCAGAAGCGAACAGCAGAAAAACTAGGTTGACCTTAATTAACATTAACAATAAAGCTATGGGTGTGACTATTAAGGAGAGACGGATCAACTTAACTTCACCGATTCTCTGTACGAACCAATCTAAAAGCCAGATCTGCACAATGATACCGATAATCGCACCCAAGGTAATAATGATGGAGATCGTAGCTGCGTCGAATCCGTATTTTTGCTCTGCAAAAAGAGCGAATACCGTCTCATAACTCATAAGGCCAAAGGTCATAACGAGCAGCACAATCAAGTATTTGAAATAGGGGACTTTAAATGAACTCCAGATTTTCTTGCCCAAGTGATCTCCTTTTTGAAGACGGATGGAGACCGTTCGTTTCTCCGGGGGAAGTGTCTCGGGCAATAGCAGCGTCATTAGGGCCGCAATCAGTCCCAGACCCGCTGCGAAGAAATAGGGCATGCGAATGCCCATCTCGGCGATGAGACCGCCCAGACCAGGTCCGAGAACCATCCCCAAGTTCATAGCTGCGCCGAAATAGCCCATGCCTTTTGCACGTGTCTCTGGCGTTGTAATATCGGCGACATATGCGAGGTTGGCAGGAACCATTAAACCGAGACTGATTCCACCGATAAACCGTGCGACATAGAGGAACGGCAATGACGTCGACAGCGCAAATATGATATCTGAAATGACAGACAGAAACATACCTGCGATGATCAACTTTTTGCGTCCAAATCGATCAGACAGTTGTCCCCCGAGAGGTGAAAAGAAGAATTGAGCAGCACCAAAGGCTGCAACTAAAAATCCTGCTACTGTGCCTCCCGCATGAAAAAGCTTTAAATACTCGGGCAATATGGGGATGAGCATCCCTTGCCCCAATAAAGCGATAAACAGATTTAACATCAGAATGAACAGTGGTAAGCGAACTGATTTTGGTAATGTACTCATGTACGTCATTAACCCCTTCATTTACATCTTGTTAACCTTTAGATTGTGTAAATCATTTTAAATGATTTGAAGGAAATATGTAAATCTTTTTTTTAGTGAGTAGAGTTATAATTGAATCCATATGGAGGTGGGAACACGTGAAATTAGAGGAATTGTTTACGGTACATGTGAACATTGAGAAATCATTTGATTTACAGAATAGCGAAGATGATTCGGTTGTTATGATTACTTTTACAGGCAGCGTAACCGGAAAGTACTTTGAGGGAACTGTGCTGGGTGGAGGAGTGGATACGCAGATCATCGGGAAGGATGCTGGTCCGCATACTCTGTCGGCAAGATACATGCTCCAAGGAACCGACAACTCAGGGCGTTCCTGCAAAATTTATATCGAAAATAACGGAAATATTGATAAAACGCTGAAAACTGCTTTATTTCGTACTTCCCCCAAAATGATTACAGACAGCAAAGCCTTATCCTTCTTGAACCGTGAGACACTTATTGGAGAAGGTCATCCGACGGAGTCAGGGATAGATATAAAAATATACAGGGCGCTATGATAATGCGAGACATGTGATGACTATTTTGTTCATGTGTCTCGGAGCAAGATAGCCTGTGATGTTGATTCAGAGTCGCTAAATAAGCGGCTCTTTTTTGTCGTATGAGACTTTGCGTCAATATTTATATGTATTCTTTTACAATCAATTAACATAGGATGGATACTGCGCAGACACTTCTCACCTATAGTATGATGAGCGAAAATAAACCAATATCAGGCGAAATAAGGAGAAGACTATTCATTATGATGATCAAAAAAATCGGGATTTCAGTAGCATCACTCGCCATTTTAACGTCTGTAAGTGTGTTTGACGTATATGGCGCAGGCTCCAAACGCATGATCGAAGTGTCCGAACAATCGGCTAACGTGGTTGTGAACGGTCAAAGGGTGGAAGGCGAATCGTTTCTCTACAATGGAGTCACTTATGTACCTGCAAGAGCGATTGGGGAAGCCTTGGGGCAAGAGGTAGACTGGGATAACAACACCCAATCGGTGTTTGTTGGACAAAAAATGAACGATCAGCAGGGATACCGCGGTACCAAAACGCCATATCCTTTTAAGGAAACAAGTTATACAAAAGCTCCTAGTGGATATGAACCCATATTTATTAACTACATAGGGAGACATGGTTCCAGACATCTATCCAGTTCCAAGTACGACAAGACGTTATTTGAACTGCTCGACATCGCTGAAAAGGACGGGCAGATCACTAATCTGGGCAAAGAGCTGAAGAAGGAAATTGGCAATCTGATGAAGGTTGAAAAAGATCATTATGGATTGTTATCCACTACGGGTGGAGAAGAACTGAAAGGAATAGGGGCCAGAGTTGGGCAGAATTTCAAAGAACTATTTACATCGGATAAAAAAGTGATTGCTCAGGCAACCTTCAAAGATCGAACGCCGCAGAGCAGAGATCAGTTTATAGACGGGTTAAAGGAAAGCTTGGGAGATAACAAGGTAGACATTCTGGCTTCAGCCTTTGAAGAAGGGAAAGACCCCTATCTACGGCCCTACGACTTGGCTACGAAGTATAACGAGTACGTAGAAGATGGAGACTGGGTTAAGTTATACGAAGATTATGTCACACAGAAAACTGGAACGCGTTATGCAAAAGAGGTCCTTCTGCAATTTTTCTCTGAAGACTTTTATCAGAGATTGAATTCTGGAGAGTTTGAATTGAAGGATGAGAAAGGAAAAGTGAAGCTCAGCAACCCAACCGAGGCTGCTTCTAATCTATATGAACTCTACATCATTTCTTCGAATATTAAAGGAGAAGGTGACTTCGAATTCGGGCGGTATTTCACGGCTAATCAGTTGAAATGGTACGAGAGCGTTGATAATATCAATGACTTTTATGAAAAAGGTCCATCTTTAACGTCAACGGATCTGCCGCAAAATATCATTGCACCTCTGGTCAAAGAGTTGATCGTGTCTACCGACCAGTCCATTCAGCAGAAAGACACGGCTGGTGTATTTCGTTTTGCTCATGCAGAAACCATTATTCCACTATCTTCATTTCTGGATATCGCCGGAGCTAATGTTAGTATCGACAAACCGCAGGATGTAACCAAAAACTGGAACGGCTCGGTCATCTCACCGATGGGAGCAAACATCCAATGGATTCTGTATTCCAATGGTAAGGATGTTCTTGTAAAGATGCTTAGAAATGAAGAAGAAATTGCGTTCCCGATTGAAACAAAGACCTATCCGTACTATAAATGGGATGATGTGAAGACATATTACCAAAACAAACTGCAGAAGGTAGGCGTAGAGCTAGATAGCAGCTTGGAAGATAATATCGAGCTTTTACAGAAGAAATTCTAGTTGGGGATACGATATGCATTTTATATGAAAATAAAGACGAAGATGAAGAAAGCAACTCCGCTCCATGGAGCTGCTTTCTTTTTTTGCATTTTGAATGAAATGGATCAATAAAAAAATCCTAAAACAAAATGTGACCAAATGCCGTCCGTAAGAGTGTTAGAGGTATAAAGGAGGGCATAACAACCATGCAGCGATCAGTGCCCCAGCTGGGCGATCATGTGATGAAAGTTTATGAGACATACGCAGATACGCTGTTCCGGATTGCCATGGTGCACCTCGGCAGACGGGAAGACGCGGAGGAAGCCACTCAGGATACCTTCATCAAACTAATAGAAAAAGCCCCTACGTTCAACGATGCGGAGCATCAAAAAGCATGGTTGATTCGGGTCATCACCAATCATTGCAAATCCTTATTAGGCAGAGGCTGGCGCAAACGGGAGGTCAAGCTGGAGGGAGTAGATCCTCTGACAACGGACAACCCGGAAGATCACGCGCTGATCGAACTTGTGCTGTCACTGCCCGTCAAGTATAGATCGGTGGTTCATCTGTATTATTACGAAGATTATCCAATCCGAGAAATCAGCGAGATCCTGGAGATTAGCGAGTCAGCAGTAAAAATGAGATTAAAGCGAGGAAGACAGCTGTTAAAACTGGAGCTGGAAGGAGAGGAACTGTAATGAACGAAGAACAATTCAAACAAAACTATAAGAAAGCGGTGGATCATATGAAAACAAACGAGCAAATGAAAAAACGGGTAGAGCAATCCTTAAACACGCAACATCAGGGACCAAGACGTCAACGTAAACCACTATACATTGCAGCAAGTGTTGTTATCGCTGCCAGCATTGGATTGGCTGCGCCAAGTGTATGGCAACAATTCAATGGACCAGCCGCACCAACACCACAGGTGGCAGCGGTGACTCCAGGCGCGTCGTTTGACCCGGTCGTGATTCCGAAGATGGAGTTGCCGAATTCACAGGGCAAAGGCGCGATGGCTGATATGATGCAACTGGTTGTGTATGGAGGAAACGTATATACACAGTCCCCAACATTGCTTGAAGGCGTAAATGCACTCAACCTGCGTGGTGAGAAGCTTGGCACTACAACAGGTGGCATCAATGAACTGAGCGGCCAGGAAAAATATACGGAACTTGCTTCCAACATTGGCGAAGCAGACATCTATGCGGTCAATGGCTACGACAAGGACTTCCGCATCATGTCCTACACCGAGATCGATGGTCAGGTGTATGCTCAACTATTTGACAAGAACAACGGGATCACCATTGGTACTGGTGCCGACCTGATCGGCAAGCTTCATCTCGAAGGCAACATCGCCTCGGCGCAATGGGAGACGTTTAATAGCTGGAATAATGGATTGCAGCAGCTTAAACCGTTAGCAGCGGATGAAGCACTGGACAGCTTTATCTCATCACTAAATGCTGCCAAACCGATTGCAACGAGTCCAGAATTGGAAGAGAACCTCTACGGCAAAGAAGATCGCAAGATCATCTATCTCACACTGGAAGACAAAACGCAGGTCCCACTGGTTCTGTTTGGTGATGGTCTGGTGCGTTACGGTAATGTTCCGGCATTCCTGGAAGTGGAGAAAGGCGCGTTCCAATCATTCTGGAACAGCTTGGGCGAGTAAGGCGAAGACAGCAATCTGGCTGCACCAAAAGAGCGAACAGGGCACGCAAGTGCTTTGTTCGCTTTTTTCATCAACAAACAATCATTTGATAGGATTAGGCAATAAAATGATATGAATAGGATATAGATTCTTTTCTTTTTCAATGTAAAATGGGTACACCTAGTTTTAACAAAAAAAGAAACAGGAGGTTTGATGAATATGAATCGAATCGAAAAGAGCCAGGAAACATATAAAAAACTATTCGGCGTTGGGGTTCCAGCGGCATATGCTACACATCCTGAATTTCAGGACATATTGAGTCGCTTCATATTTGGTGAAATTTTCGATCAAGGTGTTCTTGACGATAAGCAACGTGAGCTTATTACTTTGGTCGTACTGGCTACTAATCAAACGTTACCCCAGCTCAAAGCTCATACTCGTGCAGCGCTAAATGTTGGGTTGACACCAGTGGAGATCCAAGAAGCAATCTATCAATGCGCACCTTATTTGGGATTCCCCAAAACCTTAAATGCTATATCGGAAATGAATGAAGTTTTCAAAGAAAGAAATGTTGCACTGCCTCTTGAAAGTCAAAAACGGGTTGAAGAAGATAATCGCTTTGACAAAGGACTCAGTATTCAAAAAGAGATTTTTGGCGATATTATTGAGAAAAACCGGGAAAATGCCCCGTCAAATCAGAAGCATATACAGGACTATCTTTCAGCATTTTGTTTTGGTGACTTCTATACCCGCGGAGGTCTGGATCTGAAAACACGAGAACTTCTTACTCTTTGTATACTAAGTGCACTCGGAGGTGCGGATAGTCAAGTCAAAGCACACGTTCAGGGTAACATCAATGTTGGCAATAATAAAGAAACCATGATCACCGCTCTAACTCACTGCCTTCCCTACATGGGATTTCCCAGAACACTAAATGCTTTAAGCTGCGTTAATGAAATCATTCCAGAGAAATAGTCTTCTTTATTTACAGCAACAGGCAGTTGATTATCCCAATCAACTGTCTTCTTCTGGTTAACAGGAAGGTACAGTAAAGAAATTCATGATTCAGGAGACACTTAAATGAATGTAAATCAGGAGGAATTATGGAGTTAAGAGTACTTCGATATTTTTTGACAGTAGCTCGAGTAGAAAATATCACACATGCTGCAACGATCTTACATGTGACACAGCCAACGTTAAGCAGGCAGTTGGCTGATCTGGAAAAAAATTTAGAAACCCAATTGTTTATACGTGGGAAAAGTAAAATAACACTTACAGATGCAGGCATGCTTCTACGTCAAAGAGCAGAAGAAATTCTCACACTTGCGGATAAAACAGAGAAAGAGTTTAAAGATCAGAACAACCTGGTTGGAGGAACCATATCGATCGGGAGTGTTGAATCATTAACATCCAATGTTATTTTACAATTATTAAAAGACTTCAATATGGAGTATCCGCAGGTTAAATATCACATCTATAGTGGAACGGGGGATGACATAAAGGAGCGCATCGATAAAGGACTGCTCGATGTGGGCATTTTGTTAGAGCCCATTCACATTGAGAAATACGATTTTATCAGACTGCCCCAGAAGGAACGCTGGGGAGTCCTTATGAAGACCTCATCACCTCTTGCCCAGAAAGAATATGTCACTTCAACCGATTTAGCCGGAGTACCTCTGCTCATATCCAGCCGATCTGTCTTACAGAATGAGATTGCAAGCTGGTTTGCCGATGAGTATGCACATTTAAACTTTGTTGCGACCTATAATTTAATATCTAACGTACTAAACCTCGTAGAGGAGGGGTTAGGGACGGCAATTTGTATTGAGGGTTCGCTTGCAATGAAGCAGTCTGACACATTATGCTTTAGACCTTTTCAACCGGAACTTCAGTTTCCAACGGTGATTGTCTGGAAAAAACACAAGGTATTCAGTCAAACGGAGGTACGTTTTTTGGAACATATTAGGCATGCCTTTCAGGCATAATAAAGTATAAATTATAGGTATTGGCTATAGCTGTTTATCAGATGATATTTTAAAGGTGTAATGAATGCTGCCTTTATGTATTACAGATAAATAGCTTTTTTATTGCAAAGAGAAGTTATTTAGAGCGCTTTTGGTCTCATTCATTTAGATGGTAACAACAAGAGGGGGCATTATTGGATGAGCAAGAAATACGAGAAGTTGGCTCAGGATATTGTAGAGAAAGTGGGCGGTAGTGAGAATGTATCCACTCTGACTCACTGTATGACTAGGCTTAGATTTGCACTGAATGATACTAATAAAGCAGATCAAAAAGCGCTTAAATCGTTTGACGGTGTTATTGATGCAGTTGAGAGCGGCGGACAATTTCAAGTTGTCATCGGCACACATGTTGAAGACGTTTACAAAGAAGTGATCAAGCATCTTCAACCTAACGCGAGTTCATCGGGTGAAACAACTGATGTTAAGAAAGTTAGTATTTTGGGGAAATTAATCGATTTCGTCTCGGGGACATTTAGTCCGATTGTTCCTGCTATAGCTGGGGCTGGTATGATCAAGGCATTACTCGCTCTACTTATTTTATTCAACTGGATTTCAAAAGATTCCCAAACCTACTATGTTGTAAGTCTTATGTCAGATGCTATTTTCTACTTTTTACCATTCTTGTTGGCGTTTTCAGCTGCAAACAAACTAAAATGCAGTCCCGTCTTAGCACTCGTTTTAGCCGGTGTTTTACTCCATCCCAACTTGACACAATTGCGTTTGGATGGGACTGATGTAAGTGTTTTTGGAATTCCGCTAACTCTTGTTTCTTATAGTTCTTCTGTAGTTCCAATTCTCTTAATAGTTTGGTCTCAATCATATATTGAATCGTTGTTTAAAAGGATCATTCCGAATGCAGTGAAAGTTATTTTTGTTCCCATGTGCACTATTTTAGTAACGGGAATTCTGGCCTTAACCGTATTGGGCCCACTGGGGTCATTTTTTGGAACGTATTTAGCGATGGGCTTTGACTTCTTGGCCGCACATGGTAGCTGGCTGGTTATTTTCCTGGTTGCAACCTTCTGGCCAATACTGGTTATGTTTGGGCTGCACCATAATATTGTGCCTCTATCCATTGCTCAAATCACCACATCAGGTTATGAGAATATCCTCGGTCCTGGAGCGATGATCAATTGTATAGGTCAAGGTGTTGCGGCATTAGTTGTAGGGATGAGAACCAAGGATAAAGCATTAAAACAAATTTCAGCTTCCAGTGGGATCACAGCATTGATGGGCATCACGGAACCAGCTCTTTACGGCGTAAACTTACCGAAGAGATACCCACTTGTCGCGGGTATGATTGGAGCTGCCAGTGGGGGGCTCTTTGCAGGGCTAATGGATGTTTCTCGTTATGCAACAGGCGCTTCAGGAATCCCGGCGATTCCGCTGTACATTGGTGAAAATATCTGGAATCTATATAACATTTTGATCGCACTTGTTATAACAACTGTCGTAACTGCTGTGCTTACCTATTTGCTCAGTTTGAAATATGAAAAAGACGCACCTTCACAGAACACTATTTCAAATGCGAACGAAGTGAGTGGGGTTGCGGATGAAGTCATTACAATTAAAGATTCCGTTATTGCAACTCCACTTAAAGGTCAGCTTATTCAACTTCAGGATGTACAAGATGTAGCGTTTGCCTCAGAGGCAATGGGTAAAGGAATTGCTATTGAACCCAGCGAGGGGAAAGTCATTGCTCCATTTGATGGCATGATTGTATCCCTATTTCCTAAGAAACATGCTATTGGACTATTATCCGATGAAGGAGTCGAAATTCTTATTCATGTCGGCTTAAATACGGTTAAGCTGAACGGAAAATATTTTGAGGCTTTTGTTGAAGAAGGTCAGAGAATCACAAAAGGACAGACCTTGCTGACATTTGATCTGGACAAAATCAGACAAGAAGGATATGTCACTCAAACGCCCGTTATTGTAACCAATTCGTATAGTTACTCGGATGTGATCGCAGAGACTAGTCCCCAAAATATTGATTTTAACAATACATTACTGGTTGTCAAAGCTTAACAAAACTACAGGTTAGGAGTGTGTTTTAATGACTTTAAGAAAAGACTTTTTGTGGGGTGGGGCAGTTGCTGCTAACCAATGTGAAGGTGGATATGCAGAAGGCAACAAGGGACTATCCACAGTTGATGTAATCCCGGCAGGGAAAGATCGTGTTCCTGTCATGCGAGGACAGTTAAAAATGTTGGAGTGTGATCAAGAGCATTTTTATCCGAGTCATGAAGCTATTGATTTTTATCATCGGTATAAAGAAGACATTGCTTTATTTGCAGAAATGGGCTTTACGTGTTTCCGGTTATCTTTGGCATGGACTCGGATCTACCCTAATGGAGATGACGAGTTACCCAACGAAGAGGGTTTGAAATTCTATGAAAATGTATTTGATGAATGTTTGAAGTATGGCATTGAGCCGTTAGTCACCATTACCCATTTTGATGTCCCTATTCATTTGGTGAAAACAATTGGATCGTGGAGAAGCCGAAAAATGGTGGATTATTATGAGAGACTGTGTGAAACGATCTTCACCCGTTATAAAGATAAAGTGAAGTATTGGCTTACCTTTAATGAAATCAACATGCTGTTGCATTTACCTTTTGGAAGCTCAGGTCTAGTGTTTGAAGAAGGTGAGAATGAGGATGCTGTGAAATATCAGGCGGCTCATCATCAATTGATCGCAAGTGCAAAAGCAACTGAAATTGCACGTAGAATTAACCCGGAAATTAAGATTGGCTGTATGTTAGCAGGTGCCAACACTTACCCGTATACATGTGCACCAGATGATGTCTGGAAAGCCATGACAAGGGATCGTGAGCATTACTTTTTCGTCGATGTACAATCCCGAGGAGAATACCCAAACTATGCCAAGAAAATGTTAGAACGAATGAATATTAACATAGCCATGGAAGACGGGGACGAGGAATGCTTGAAAAATAATACGGTTGATTTCGTTTCGTTCAGTTATTATGGTTCACGATTGACCAGTGCAGACCCGGAAGTAAACACACAAACGGCAGCTAACCTGTTTCCGACACTGCGCAATCCACATCTGAAAACGAGTGAATGGGGATGGCAAATCGATCCTGAAGGACTAAGAATTACAATGAACTCCTTGTATGACCGATATCAAAAGCCACTATTCATCGTTGAGAATGGATTAGGAGCGATAGATACTCCTGATGAGACGGGATATATTGCGGATGACTATAGAATCGAGTATTTGCGTCAACACATCCAAGCCTTCATAAAAGGAGTGGAGGAAGATGGCGTAGAGTTGTTGGGGTACACGTCCTGGGGTTGCATTGATTTAGTAAGCTCAAGTTCTGGAGAGATGAGTAAACGATACGGTTTCATACATGTCGACAAAGATGACGCTGGAAATGGTACGTTGAAACGCAGCAAGAAAAAATCCTTTGAATGGTTCAAAAAAGTTATTCAAAGTAACGGCAAAGAACTCTAATCGACTGAGCAGTAACGTATGAAGTCATCGACTTATGCGTTACTGCTTTATCCATTTATCGCAGCATCAAGGCTAACTACCGGCCATATGGAGCAAAAACAAACATTAGGAGTTGGTTTTTTATAATATCCATGGAGAAGCTTAGAACATATTCGTTATTGTCCGTTGCGTTATTAATTTCTTCAGGTCCAGTGATTGCCGCTAACATTCCTGCGATAGCCAATGATTTTCCAGAGATATCAGCAACACACATAGGATTATTAACGACCATACCTTCATTATTTGTCATTCTTGGTGTGTTAATTGCTAATCGACTTGAACTTCATATTGGCAAGAAAGCAACTATACTAATTGGATTAGGGCTTGTTCTCATTGCGGGAGTATTCCCTGCATTGTATCATGACCTTTTTTCGTTGCTGTTCATTTCTCGCTGTTTGTTTGGGTTAGGTGTAGGATTGTTTAACCGGCTCATCATTCAGATGATCAGTGACATGTATCATAACAATCCAGGTAAACAAGCAACCGTAATTGGCTTAGAAAGTGCCTTTGAGGGATTAGGCGGCATTTGTCTGACACTACTCGTTGGTCAACTATTGAAAATGGGCTGGCACACATCATTTTATGTCTACGCCCTGGCACTTCCTATTTTCATCGCGTTTCTGATTTTCGTTCCTTCTGATAAAAAAGAGCTTAATAGAAGAGAACAGATCACAACGAAATCAAGCCACACAAATAATAAAAAGGCCCTTCAATTTATGATCGGCTACGGTCTCTTATTATTTGTGATTGTAGCTATCTTCATCAATTATAATTTACAGATTACTCCTTTGATTTTGGAAAAAAATATCGGAACTGCGACAAACGGAAGCAACATGATTGCATTTATAGGTTTAGGAGCTTTTGTTGCCGGCTTTTCTTTTGGGAAAGTATACAAAACACTCGGTAACTATATCGTTCCATTATCAATTCTGTTACTTGGAAGCTCGATGTTCGTTACGACGATCTCGCAAAGTATCAAGCTTACTACCGCTTGCTCAATGATCATCGGTTTTTCATTCCGCTGTATAATGCCCTATTTATTGCATACTTTTGCTCAACAAATCGCCAAAATGGCTAAGTTGGGTACCACCATTGTTCTGGTCGCGTATAACTTGGGAGCCACACTTTCACCGTATGAAGGAAGGTTAATTACGCAATTATTACAACTAGATACAGTGCAATCATTAGTCTCGAGTAATGCAATAATCCTATTATGGATTTCAGCAGTAAGTTTGGGAGTAGCAACCCTTCATCGCAAAAAGAAGAATATTCAACAAACATAAAAAACAGGGAACTTCTTGATATGGAGTTCCCTTGTTTTAGATTGAGTTGTATGAACTTTTTAAATAGAATTTTTGTAATACACCAAGTGATCGGTCCATTCATTATTTTCGTGTATAAACCCTTTACGTAGGCATTCAAATTCCATACCAACACTCTCTGCTAGTTTCATGGAAGGGGTATTATCCACATTAATATGAGCTTCTATGCGGTGGAATTTTAGATGTTCAAATGCAATATGAAGAGCCTCATTCACTGCTTCTTTCCCATAACCTTTTCGCCAATACTGATTATGGATCGTGTATCCGAAGCTTCCCCATTGAAAATCATCTCTTGCCAAGGTCGCAATATCAATCATACCCAGATGTGTACCATCATGCTTTCTAAATACTCCAAATACATAAACCGCATCTGTACGCGCTAACTCCTGGTGTCGATCTACGAGATCATGAAACCAATCCAGTGTACATTCACTCATATCCATTTTCCCTTTATCATGGCGGTGTTGGGAGGGCAAGCGGTTTTCAAACTCATATAACCAATTTTCATAGTCGTCTTTCTGTAATGGTCGGATGACTAGCCGTTCTGTCTCTGAAATATGATCAAATTTTTCTGGTTTTAATATCAAAATGACATCTCCTCTGGATTGAATTTATGCTCGTGGCATAGCATTGAAATAGTCCATAACTACGCTGCGAAACTCTAAAGCGGCTTTGGAAATATACCTGTTTTTGTGCGAAAGTAGAGCGATTTCCCGAACGAGTTGATGTTCCTCTACCTGAAGATATCTAATGCGCTCATGCGGGTTTCTGGCTGTGCTAGGTATAAACGCGAGACCGATCTCCGCTTCAACAAGGGCTGTTAATCTTGCAGGCTCATCACCTTCATACACATACTTCGGTACAAAACCAACGGATTGACATACGGAATCTACCATATCACGAACCCCATACCCTTGCTTCACCCCAACAAACCACTCGTCCTTAAGCTCGGTTAATTGAATGCTGGTTCGGTCTGCATATCGATGACCCATAGGAACAGCGACTACAATCGGATCGTCATATAATAACTGACATTCGATATCGTCACCTTGAATCGGAGGGGAGGAGAGACAAAAGTCCACCTCGCCTCGATGTAGAAGTCTGGACATGTTTTCTAACGAAACCATTTGCACATGGAACTGAATATCCGGCTTGTTTTTTCGGAATTCCCGCAGTATGCCTGGCAATGTGCTTGCCGTAGTCACCGCCAATTGCAGTGTACCCTGATCCGGGTTGGAGAGGTCAGCGATTTCCCGCTTTCCTTGTTCCAATTCAAATAAGGCTTTTTCAGTTCGTTGAAGAAATGTTCTTCCAAAGTCGTTTAGTCGCAGCTTTCTCCCGATTCGATCAAATAAAGGGACTCCAAGGTCGTCCTCTAATCGTTGTATCGTTTTGCTCAGGGAGGATTGCGTGACATGAAGCTTTCCCGCAGCTTCCGTAACATGTTCGCATCGGGCCACCGTCAGGAAATATTTTAGTTGAAGAAGTTCCATTTGCACCATTCCTTCATTCCTTCTAGTTCATCAAATCATAACATATAATGCGTTGGAATAAATGAATACGTTCAAGTAAGATAACAGCAGAAGAGAGAGAGAGAGGTGCACCAATGAACGTTCGAAATAAAGGATTGATGTTAGCTGTTGGACTTGGAATTATGTTGAATCCGTTGAATTCCTCCATGATTTCGGTGGCAATCTCCAGGCTACAACAAGTGTATCAACTTAATTTTACAGCCGTTTCGTGGATTATTTTATCATTTTACATTGCCAGTGCTGTCGCTCAACCCGTTATGGGCAAGTGTAGTGATTTGTTTGGCCGCAGGAAGATCTTCCTCATGGGTCTTGTTATTGTTTTTGTATCGTCCATGCTAGCTCCGTGGTCTCCCAGTTTTTCGTGGCTCATCGTATTCCGGATCGTTCAATCGATTGGCACAAGCATGATGGTGGCCGTTGGAATGGCGATTGTCAGAATGAACGTGACTGAAAAACAAGCCTCCGCCTTGTCCGCCTTGGCTATATTCCTTTCAGGAGCGGCTGCAGTTGGACCTTTTATTGGTGGAGTATTGATTCATTGGTGGGACTGGCAGAGCATATTCTTCGTTAATATTCCGTTTGTCATGGCAAGCTTTTGGTTCGCCTGGAAAACAATCCCGAAGGACGAGCAATCTCCGTCTATCTCTGGTCACATGTCCATTCGGCAATGGCTTGCGTTAATTGACGCACCAGGTATCCTGATGTTTACGGTAGCTTTGGTGACTCTGCTCATCGGTTTACTTTCAGTAAGTTCCACAGGAGATATTTCAACATGGCATCTGCTGACAGGGGGGATCGGGTTAATCGCACTCGTCATGTTCATCCGACATGAATTAAAAGCAGGCACGCCTTTTATCCCTCTGCGAACGTTTGCCTCATATCCCGAGATGACTTGGGTGAATGTGCAATACATGCTGGTGAACATCCTGTTTTACGCACTTTTTTTTGGAGTTCCTACGTTTTTGAAGCAGGTACGTCATCTCAACGAAGTTCATACAGGAATGAGCATGCTAGCTTTGGGGTTATGTTCAGTCATTATTGCACCGATCGCAGGGCGCTGGATTGACAAATCAGGATCACGGCCAGCTCTGATTGTATCCGCTTCTTTAATGACATTTGGCTCTATATTGATCGTTATTATGAACGAAACTTCTCCAATCTTCATTGTCATTGTTGCCTTAGCTTTATTTGGAATAAGTAACGGCCTAAACGCGGTCGGCATGCAAGCAGCTCTGTTCAAAAGCACACCCAAAGAAATGATCGGTGTCGCATCGGGTATTTTTAATACATCACGCTACCTGGGAACCATCTTATCGTCGTTATTGATTGGAATTGTTATGGGAGATACATTTAATGTGACAGGATTTCAGATGCTTGGAATCATCCTTACGGTATTAGCTGCATCACTGATCATCATGAGCGTACGTCGCGAGTCAGGTGCGGTGAGTCCGGAGCAAGTAAGCAAGTAAAATAGCGAATCTGCCGTGCAATAGCACGTTTACACCCAATGAATCAATAGCTCCATTGGGTGTATTTTTTGTTTTTCACCAAGTTGTCAGAAAGAGTTGATCCTTTCTTGAACGTTTAGGGTAGAAGACGTGTCTTTGATTGAATTAGGTAAAAATAAAGATATAATAATTTTGATTAATAGGCTTGGTTAGTACTTTAAGTGCATCAATATCAGATTTTAATAGGCATCCAATGCGTGTTATTATCGGGGGCCTACAGGAGTAAACGCATTATAGGTGTGGCAAGATATCGTCATACCTAACTTTGTGAAATTTTTCGCAACTCTGCATTGAGCTTGGCCGAAGCTGATATTGAATGTTACAAAAATGAACAGAGTTTGAAAGGAGGCAACACAAAGAATGGCTATTGATACGGTGTTATGGAGCAGGCTAGTGACTGGTTTGACGCTGGGATTCCACGTGATTTTTGCAACGCTGGGTGTCGGTGTACCTTTGATGATTGCTATTGCAGAGTTCATCGGCATTCGGAAGAAGGATCACCATTACATACTTATGGCAAAGAGGTGGTCCAGAGGGTTTGTCATATCTGTCGCGGTTGGCGTCGTGACAGGCACAGCGATATCACTGCAGTTGGCCTTGGTATGGCCGAATTTTATGAAGCTGGCCGGGAATGTCATTGCACTGCCACTATTTATGGAAGTGTTCGCGTTCTTTTTTGAAGCCATCTTCCTGGGAATTTACTTGTATACGTGGGATCGGTTCAAAAATCCGTATATCCACTGGTTGCTGACTATTCCGATTGTCGCCGGGGCAGGCATGTCTGCTGTTTTTATTACAACAGTGAACGGATTCATGAACCAGCCTGAAGGTTTTGTCATGGAAGCAGGTCAATTCATGGCAGTGAACCCCGTGCAAGCGATGTTGAACACGGCGACGTTCTCCAAAGTATTCCATGTATTAAGCTCGGCTTATCTGACAGGAGCTGCTCTGTTAGCCGGAATAGCAGCCTTTGCGATGCTGAGAAAAGGAGTGTCGGCCTACCACAAAAAAGGCTTGAATCTCATGATGGCCGTTGTGCTGGTATTCAGTTTATTAAATTCTTTAGCTGGAGATGTGTCTGCCAAGTTTTTGGCTGAGCATCAGCCTGAGAAGCTCGCAGCTGCCGAGTGGCATTTCGAGACGGAAAGCGGAGCGGATTTGATTTTTTTGGGATGGCTGAATGCAGAACATGAAATTATAGGCGCTCTTCATTTGCCGAAACTGCTCAGTTTCCTTGCCTTTGGAGACTTTAACGCTCAGGTTACCGGGCTGAATGAATTTCCACCAGATGAACACCCGCCCTTACTTGTGCATTATTTGTTTGATCTAATGGCTGGAATTGGATTTGCTCTACTTGCTATATCAAGTCTGTACTTCCTGTTTGTGTTTTGGAAGAAACGTAATCAGTTTAACAAGTGGATGCTTCGTATGGTTGCACTTAGTGCACCGCTTGCTTTTCTGGCTGTTGAAATGGGCTGGTTCTATGCAGAGATCGGGCGGCAGCCATGGATCATCCGAGGTTATATGCGAGTGGAAGAGGCTGCTACTTCTTCACCGAGTGTAAGAATTTTATTTTTCGTCTTCTTGCTTCTATACATCGTGCTCGGCGTCATCTGTGTTCTCGTATTGAGACGTCTGTTCAATAATAATCCTGCGGAGCTTGAGATGGAGAAATGGTTGGAACAGAAGCATGATCAACCAGCCAAGAAAGGGGATCAGGCCTGATGAGTTATGAATTGATTGGTATATCCGTACTCTGGCTGTTCTTGTACGGCTATCTTATTGTAGCTTCTATTGATTTTGGAGCAGGTTTCTTCGCCTTTTATGCACGCCTGACAAAGCAGGATCACCTGATTAATCGTCTGATCTCCCGTTATCTATCACCTGTCTGGGAGATCACCAATGTATTTTTTGTCTTTTTCTATATTGGCATCGTTGGATTCTTTCCGGATACTGCTTACTATTATGGCTCCGCGCTGCTTGTTCCGGGAAGTATTGCCGTCATTTTACTTGCTATTCGTGGGTCGTTCTATGCTTTCGAGAATTATGGTTCCAAAAATAACGTCGTATATCTGTTTTTATACGGGGCTACCGGGTTGCTTATTCCAGCGTCATTGTCAGTGGCACTGACCCTCTCAGAAGGTGGCTTTATTTTGAAGCAAGGGGATACCGTTTCCCTGGATTACTGGGCGCTGTTTACGAATCCATTATCGTGGAGCATCGTTGGTCTAGCCATCGTGTCCGTATTGTTCATTAGCGGATCATTTCTCACATTTTACGCTTCTCGCGCAGAGGACCATTCGGCATTGAAGCTGATGCGGAACTATGCTTTGTTCTGGAGCACACCGACCATTATTCTCGCGCTGACTGCATTTATATATTTAGGTCAACACAATGAGCGTCATTTTCAAAATATGATGGATTTATGGTGGCTGCTGGCGCTTTCCGTTGCATTTTTCATGATTGCCATGTGGCTGTTATATAACGGACGCCGTTACGGTTTAGCTTTTATATGCATCATGCTGCAATTTTTCACAGCCTTTTTTGCTTACGGGATTGGGCAATATCCTTACATTCTTGATCCATACATCACCATTCAGAGCAGCGCCACACCGCCAACGATGGGTTTTGCACTAGTCGTTGTGTTTATCGGGGGGCTGTGCCTGTTAATTCCTTCTCTGATTCTGGTCTTCAAACTGTTCCTGTTTGATGCGGATTATGTGAAAGGGAAAAAATAAAGGAGGAGCGTTCAATGAAGAGGAGAGCCAAATCCAATCTGATCTCGCAGCAAATGTCTTTACAACGAAAAAACAGGCTTCTCCTTGCGATCATATCGCTGGCGCTTGGTGTAGCTATAATAAGTCAGGCCACCTTGGTGGCTGAAGCAGTCCAGCGAATCTTTGTAGAGAAAGCTTCCTTTTCATCCGTGGTTCTGTTACTGGGCCTATTGCTGGCTGTCATGGCTGTACGTGCACTATTGTCGTATGGAAACGGGAAAGTGGGCTTGCATATGGCAGCACGCGCCAAGACGAATATGCGAGCATCTGTATTGCAGAAGCTGACCCGCGCTTCCATGCCTTCAACCCTGAGTGGACAGACGGGAGGAAAGGTCAGTGTTGCTTTGGATGCTGTGGATGAAGCCGACAGTTATTTCAGTCAGTACATGCCGCGAATGATGGAAGCTGCGATGATCCCGATTCTGATTCTGGTTGTTACGTTTACGCAGCACGCCAACACAGGCTGGATTATGCTGTTTACGGCACCGTTTATCCCGCTGTTCATGATCTTGGTTGGGCTCCAAACGAAAAACAAATCAGAAGAAAAATACGCGCAACTGGCTGAGTTTTCCGGTACATTTCTGGATTCACTTCAGGGACTGGTTACGTTAAAAATATTCGGACGGGCTAAACGTCAGCAACAGGAAATTGAACGCAGCAGTCTGGGGTATCGTGATGCTACCATGGGCATTTTGAAGATTGCATTTACAAATACGTTTATGCTGGAATCGATCGTGATGTTAAGCATTGGTATTGTCGCGCTTGAACTGGCTATTCAATTACTGGTTTTCAAATCGATGAGCTTCCACACGGCCTTTCTCGTGTTGTTACTCGTCCCTGAGTTTTACAGTTTGTTGAAGAATACGGGAACGGCTTTTCACAGCGGGCGAACCAGCATGGGGGCCATTCGCAAGGTGGAACAAATGCTTGAAGAAACAAATATCAAGAGCACACAAACGGAGCCTGAAGATGGATCGGATCAAAGCGAATTAACCGATGTCGATGAAATTGCAAAGACGGAAGAGCTTCGTACAGCTCGTGCCAAGTTGATCACTATGCCACCAACCATTGAACTGAATGATGTCCGATTCCAGTACACACCTGATTCCTTTGGACTTGAGACAGGACAGATCTCGATTGGACCGGGAGAACAGATCGCTATTGTAGGCAAAAGTGGATCAGGTAAAACCACGCTGCTCCATCTCATTGCTGGTTTGCTGAAACCAGATTCGGGAGCAGTTCTGGTTAACGGAAGCCAGCTTTTGCAACATGATGAGGCTGCATGGTTTGAACGTGTTAGCTACATTACACAGCATCCGTATATTTTTACAGGTACTTTTGCCGAAAATATCGCGATTGGCGCGGGTCGGAACGTCTCCAGAGTTGAAATTGAGCAGGCAGCAGAGGAAGCAGGACTTGCTGGCGTTGTTGCACAATTGGAGCAGGGGTTGGATACGTTTGTTGGTGAAGGTGGCCGGGGATTATCTGGTGGGGAAAAGCAGCGACTTGCCTTAGCACGTGCTTTTCTGAAGCGACCAGCTGTCATTTTGTTCGATGAACCCACCGTAGGACTGGATCTGCACACCGAGCGGGTATTGCAACAATCCATTGCGGCATTAGCCAAAACGGCAACGATGATTACGGTGGCGCACCGTTTATATACAATTCAACATGCAGACAACATTTTGTTTATGGACAATGGGGTGTTGGTGGATTCAGGACATCATGAAGCGCTTCTGGCGCGCCTGCCTCAATATGCGGAGATGGTGGATGTACAACGGAAAGGAGGGTTAGCATGAATGAGCTGACGATTCTGTCAAAAGCGATGATTCAGGAGCGCAAGGATATTCTGCTTTCGATATTGGGCGGATTTATCGCCGGCATAGCAGGTGTAGCTCTCTTTTCCGCGAGTGGTTACATGATATCGCAAACGGTATTTGCGCCACCGTTGTACACCTTAATTGTACTCACCTCCATGGTCAAACTGCTTGGTTTCCTTCGAGCGGCGAGCCGCTACGGAGAACGCTTGTATTCCCACAGGGCAACATTCTCCATGCTGAGCCGTTTGCGGACGTCCTTTTTTGCCAAACTGATCCCGATAACCCCAGGTATATTGAACAAAAACAGAAGCGGGGATCTGCTTGCGCGGATCGTGGGTGATGTGGAAAGCTTGCAAAATTACTTTTTGCGGGTCGCGTATCCACCCATCATGGTCGTTATGGTGTTTTTGGCTACCATGCTGTTCACTTCGGCCTTTTCGATCTGGATTGCGTGTTTGTTAGTACTAGGTATGCTGATCACGGCATTTGTTGTACCAGGTATTGTCTTGTTAGGTCAGCGAAAAATACACGGACGTGTCCGCCAGCAACGTGCCTTGCTGTCCACGGAAGTAACCGAAGTATTGTATGGTTTCAGGGATTTGAAAGTATACGGCCAATTGGAACAGCGTGAGCAGCAGCTTCAGCGGGCTTCCGCTGCATTGGCAACGGAACAGAGGCAAGCCGCTTCGCACTTGCTGCGCGGGCAATCCATGCACGTTTTTGTGACGTATCTTGTTACATGGGGAGTGCTGGCACTGAGCGCCTTTTTAATTGTGAATGGAGCATTTGCCGGTGTATTTCTCGCCATGCTGATCCTGGCCACGCAGACCGTGTTCGAAGAAGCTGCGGCAATGGCTATATTACCTCTATATAAGCAGGACAGTGAACACGCCGCTCAGCGACTGGCGGAAACGGTGCCAAGCTCCGATGTGCAACCTGTACAGCCAAGCGGTGAAGTGTCAGCCGATCAGGCGGTTTCGATTGAACTATCCGGTGTTAACTTCCAATATGAAGGGGAATGGAGACCGGCGCTGAGGGAGCTCTCCCTGCAACTTGCAGCAGGCTCCAAAACAGCGATTGTCGGGCCGAGCGGGTCAGGCAAGTCAACGATTATCGATCTGTTACTCAAGTTGCGTGCACCAACGTCTGGCGATATACGATTAAACGATGTTTCGGTGAAGTACCTGAATGAAGAGAGCATTTGGCAAAGAGCGAATGTAGTGTTGCAGCAAAGTCATTTCTTCCGGGGAACCATCCGGGATAATCTGCTGCTGAATGGAGAAGAACATTCGGATGAACAAATATCGGCTGTGCTGGAGAAAGTGCAACTGCCGAATAAGTTGTTGACCGATATGGTGTATGAAAAAGGGGAGAACCTGTCAGATGGCGAGAAGCAGCGGCTGGCTCTGGCACGAGCCATGCTGCGCAAAGGACGGTTATGGCTTCTGGACGAACCGACGTCCTCACTGGATTACGTCACAGAACAACGTGTGCTCCAGCATCTTTTTGCACAGGCCTCCGAAGATACACTTCTCCTGATATGCCATCGGCTTACGGGATTGGAAGAGATGGATCGGATTGTGGTCATGGACCAAGGCATGATTGTGGAATCGGGTTCCTTCTCCGAGCTGATGGAGCAAAAAGGCTATTTTTATGAAATGAAACAAATTGAAAGACAAATGATTGGAGACGCCGGGGCGTGAAAGGAATTTCAGTCTATTGAGTAGACAATGCTGTCGGTTGTCGTTAATGAAGAAAATTTCAATAAATCAATTTTTATAAATTTAACTAAACCCCAAAGGATGCAGTACATATACTCCTTGGGGTTTGTTTTGATATAATAGTTTTTTTATGTCTATGAAGGAGATGGATGATGGGGAAATATAAGTGGGATATTGTTTTTTATTTGGCCGTATTTTTAATTGTTGTGTACATGAAGATGAATGACCAATCTCTGTTTTGGATACTTGGGGTCGTTCTCACCGCTACTCTGATCATGTTTACCATTCGTATTTTTTATCCTCTTGGTTGGGAAACACGCATGGAGCGCGTGGAGGCTTTTCTACGCAGACAGGAGAATACCCCAAAGCTTTATATCTATTACGCTCTTGCAAACAGACTTGATGATGAATTGGAACACACAATAGAGCGCATCAGAAATGAGGACACGAATAAAAGGACACAAGCAGTATATAATGCAGCTTACGGCTCCTATCACAACGACTTGGTAGCTGTTCGTACTGCGGTGCAGAATATGCGTAGATCGGATTATCGTACATATTATGAAACGTATTTGCTTATGGAAGAAGGAAGAAGCGAGCAGGCGAGGGAACACTTGAAATCCATTAACAAGGTCTGGATGAGATCTTCGCTTCTTGCAGCGATCGAACTAAAAGCGGGACAACGCGAGACTGCGATTCAGCAATTACACGAAGCAATGCATGCTGTCAGAGGTGTCCATCGTTATATGATATTTAAGGAATTAGAGAGATACTAGGGCGTGTCTCAAAACTCGCTGAAGTGCATCTTTTATCGCCTTTTCGCCCCCTGCTGCGTCACTTTCCCTTGACGTGCCCCGGCACGCCTGCGGAAAACTTTCTGGCTTGGAACGAAAATTCGGCAAAATCTGCTTCCTTCGGAGTTTTCAGACACGCCCTAAACGTTGAACAAAAATCTTTCTTGGCATTATAGTACAACTGACACGGATAAAAGCTTGTTCCACATAGGAGCAGGCTTTTATCTTTAGTCTTGAAGGATAGGAAGGACAAGAGTATGAGAATCTTAAAGTCGTTTAGTCCCCTTTACATAACAACAGATGATTCAGCCGTTTTATTTTTCTTCGCAAGCGGCTTTTTCCTTAGTGTCCTATCATACAGATATGGCTTTCCATGATAATCCCGTGCATGCTTTTGTTTCTGCTTTTTATGTATATCAACCTTGATCTCCAGATTGGCAACGTTATTCTGGAATTCAGAAGCAACTCGTTTGCACCATTTCAACCCACTTTCTTCAGATGCACTGAAATGAACACGTAATAGATATCCGTTCACCGTTAATTCAAACTTGTATAAATTCATGATATGTATCCTTTCCATACGGTCATTTTATGCTACATCAAATACGATAATCTGATTATAACAGGAACATACGTTCTGTAAAAGTGATATTTATGATACCCGCAATGCAATAAGGTTCGCTAGACATCTTTGCAAGAGTTCGTTTAATGGTAAAATATCTAAAAATGGTTCATGTTGGGGGATATCATGTATAAACTGATGATCGTAGATGATGAATTGCTCATGCGGGTTGGAATTCGTTCCATGCTGAATTGGGAAGAGTACAATTTCTATGTTGTTGGTGAAGCGGGAAATGGGAAAGAGGCATTAAGCCTTGCGCTTGAAGTGATGCCTGATCTAATTATTACTGATATCAAAATGCCGATTATGGATGGGCTGCAGCTTATACAAGAGGCCTCCTGCGTACTGAAAACCTGTAAGTATGTCATCCTGAGTAATTTTGACGAATTTCATTATGTGAAAGAGGCGCTAAAACTTGGCGCTTCAGATTACTTGATTAAAAGCGAGATCACCGAATCCTCCCTTATTGACCTCCTGAGCACTGTTGGACAGAAACTGCAAAGTAAACATGTTCACCCAACCAACACACCCTCTATAACACAGGACTATTCCAAGAGCCTAAGATATCTAAAGGATAGTTTCTTCCAAGATGTTGTAAGCGGATTCATTAGTGAGGAAGATATCGTCACCAAAGCGGAAGAACTGCATTTTCGTATACGTTCGGACCAGTTGGTCGTCATGAAGTTCATCGTGAACTATTACGAGGATGCAAAGCGGAAATATGTTGAGAAGGGGGAAAAGCTGCTCCGATTTTCGATTCTTAATATTATGGAAGAGATCATTCCATCGAAGTGGGAGAAAGAGATTTTTGTTGAAAGTTCCTCTGAATATTGGGTGATCGTCAATGTACTTCCTGAGAGCCAATCTGTACACGCCGACTTGAATAAACTATGTAATAAATTGCTGTCTTCGATCAAGGATTTTATGAATCTGTCGCTCACGGCTGGGGTAAGTAGAATGACTTCCGGTTTCCTTCACATCAGGAAGGCCTGCCAAGAGGCAGAAACGGCTCTAGAACAGGGGTTCTTCACAGGAAGCAACCAGGTGCTGTATTACGATGATATGGTTCAATCCCCAGATCGACATGAAGTTAAGGGGGCTTTAAGCCCGCAACAAGAACGAGATTTGTTGAAGTTGTGGGTAAGCAAAGACAACCAAAAGGCGGAAGAGTTCCTTGAAGGAATCCGATCCAATCTGGAACGGCTACGAGCAGATGAGAATAGCATTCGCAAGCAATATATCATGGTAATGGAAACGATACATTCCCATCTATCCCGAGCTACGGAAAGAGGTGCACCTTCTTTAACAGAGAAATCACCCTATGAAATTGTTCTAAAGGGGGAGTATTGGGAGGATATCCACCAAGATATGCTTGCTCATATTGCGTATTACTTCCAAACCGATTCCCAAATCAAACAGGAGAGCACTTACACCGATCTCGCCACTGAATTGATCGACAAGTATTATGCGGAAGATATCTCGCTGCAAAGTATCGCTAGCCAAATCAGTGTGAATCCGTCGTATCTCAGCCGTGTGTTCAAACAGGAACGAGGAGAGAACTTTATCACGTACTTGACCCGAGTTCGAATTGAACATGCCAAGGCGTATCTATTGAGCAGAGGAATGAGAGTGTATGAAATCGCAGAAAAGGTGGGCTACCATAATTACACGTACTTCAGTAAGATTTTCAAAAAATCGGTAGGGGTCACTCCGGAGGAATATCGAGAATTACAGCAGGGATGAATGTAATCGGTGAATAGAGGTGCAGCATATGAAGCATGTTCGGCCCTTCCGAATCAAGTACAAAATTATGGTGATCTGTATGACGGTCATTATCCTTCCGGTATTGGTGATGACAATCAATTCGTATTACTCCTCAGAGCGGTTGTTGGCACAGAACTATACAACGTTGCTAAACGATCTGGCCAAACAGACGAATATTCGCATTGACGAGTTCCTCAAGGAGATTGAGAAAATTTCGCTGCTAGCCAGCAATGGGCTTAGTGACAATCTGTCTGCGACTCATGAAGGGAGTTTTCCGATCCAGGATTTCCTGCGAGAGGGTGATGAACAACATGAGATTGCCGCATACAATATTCTGATGAATTATATCATGATGAAAGATCGCGTATTCTCCATTTACCTCTACAATATGAACGGGGGGCAAGACCTTTTTGTCAGTCCACATCAACCCATTGATCCAAACTTCAAAGTAGCAAACGAATTGTGGTTTAAAAAGTTCATGCATGATAAGGATCGAACCATTACCCTCACAACACGAATCGATGAGCAATTGGAGAATAAAATACTGGCAGTGTCACACGCTCGCAAAATTCATGATGTGACTAGTGGAAAACTGCTTGGCGTTATCGTTGTCAGCATTGATATCAAATTCATCGAAATCGTCAATCGAAACTTGCAGGAAGGGCTGCGCTCCAGATTCATGATCGTTGATGAGGATGACAAGATCGTATATAACGTGAACGAACGACTAATCGGGACACTGTTCCGGGACAACGTTCGTCCGCCTGAATCACTAAATGTTGTGGTGACCAGTCCCCTTAGTCAGCAAAAATGGACAACTTACTTATATATGCCTTTGGATGAGCTGACTGCTGATGGCAAAATATTAGGCCGTAATCTGGTGACGCTTGCCATTGTCATTGTTCTTTTTGCTGCCGTCATATCCATCTTTTTATCTCACGTGATCACAACTCCCATTAAAAAACTGCTACGGAATATTGCTCTAGTCGAGAAAGGTCAGTTTGAACAAGTTGAACCTATTGGCTCAAAAGACGAGATTGGCCATTTATCCATTCGATTTAACAGAATGTCGCATGAATTGAAGCTGTTGGTCGAACGGATGCAGCAGGAAGAAATAGAGAAAGCCAAGGCCGAGATGCGTGCGCTCCATGACCAGATCAAGCCTCATTTTCTGTATAACACACTTGGGTCAGTGAAATGGATCGCCTCGATGCAGCAGGCTGACAAAATCGTGGAAATGACCGATGCACTAATCTCGATGCTTCGCTATGCAACAAAATCCGATGGAACGCTCGTAACCATTCGTGAAGAACTCGATAATATTACGAATTACGTAACGATTCAAAATGTCAGGTACTATGATTGTATTCAAATGCGATATGAGGTTGAGGATAGACTGCTGGATTATCGCATGCCCAAAATGATCCTGCAGCCCATTGTGGAGAATGCGATATTTCATGGACTCGCTGAACTCGAAGAAGACGGAATCATTACCATTCGGATTCAATCACAGCTGGATGAAGTTGTGATCCAAGTCTGCGATAATGGCGTTGGTATGGATCATCATACGATGCAGAATCTATTGGAAGAGAAGTCCGGTGCAGGTACGGGAACGAATGGGATTGGATTGCATAATGTGCAGCGGCGGATTCAACTCCATTTTGGGAAACCCTATGGAATACAGGTGGAGAGTAAAATAGGTGAAGGTACCATTTTCTCCATTTTGCTGCCTGCCATCATAAAAGCCAAATAGTCATTCATGCTTTCATTTAAGCATCTCATAATGCGGTACAACGATCATAAAAATAAGTTTAGATATAAACAAAGGGCTCGCAGTATGAACTGCAAGCCCTTTTGTTCACCCTTTGACGCTACCTAGCACCAAACCTTTGGTAAAATATTTTTGTAAAAACGGATACACGAGTAAAATCGGAATGGCACCCAAGAACATCTGAGCGGCGCGCCCCGTTCTGGCGTTCATCATGGACAACAGCTGCGTATAATCTGACCCAGATTTCAGCATGATTTGCTCAAAACTTTGCAGGAGGGTCTGGAGGTAGCTTTGCAATGGATAATTGTCTGGATTGTTCATATAGATAATGCCATCGAACCACGAATTCCAGTGGGCAACGATACTGAACAAACCAACCGTAGCGAGAGCGGGCTTGAGAAGTGGGAGTAGAATACGAAGCAATACCTGTACAGGCCCAGCACCATCGATAATTGCTGATTCTTCAATTTCCTCGGGCAGCCCCCGAATGAAATTCATGAGGATAATCATACTGAATACGGGGAGGGCCCCAGGCAGGATCAGAGACCAGATGGAATCGATTAGTCCCATTTTGACAACCACGAGATAGGTTGGAATTAGTCCTCCACTGAATAACATGGTTATTATGAAAAATCCCATATAGATATTACGCCCCATCAATTTTTGTTTGGATTTGGAGAGGGGATAAGCTGTGAGTACGATCAGAACCAGATTCACCAACGTTCCGATAACGGTTCGTTGAATGGCTACCCAGAGAGAGGAGAAAAATGATCCTCCAGTTAATGCAAATTCATAGGCTTTTGTCGTAAATTCCACAGGCCAGAACGTAACACTCCCCGCAGATACAGCCGCGCTGCTGCTGAATGAAACAGCCAGCAGGTTGATAAACGGCAGGATACATAGGAGAGAGATTAGAAGCAATATGGTGTAGTTTATGATAAGAAATACACGCCTGCTCATACTTTTATCATAGATCATAATGTGAGTCCCTCCTTTTTAGAAGATACGATAACCAGCCACTCTGTAAGCCAGGATGTACGATACGGCAACCAGAACACTGGAAATGATCGATTTGAATAACCCGACAGCGGTACCAATTGAATACTGTGCCTGCTGAATTCCCAGACGGTAGACATAGGTATCAATAATATCACCGGTCTGATAGACAACAGGGGAGTAGAGATTATAGATTTGGTCAAAGCCAGCATTGAGTACGTTTCCAAGTGAAAGCACGGTCATTAAAACAATGGTTGGCATGAGGAGAGGCAATGTAATGTAGATAGTTTGCTTCCAGCGTTTGGCTCCGTCGATCACCGCGGCTTCGTAAAGTCCCGGATCAATACTGGTCAGGGCTGCCAAATAAACAACCGTGCCAAACCCAAAGCCTTTCCATATGTCACTCACAATCATCGTCCAAGGAAAAATAGAAGGTGTGCCAAGAAAGGAGATCGGTGCAATACCAAATACACTTAGAAATGTATTGATAATGCCGTCGGAGCTAAGGATATCCAGCATGATGCCGGCCATAATGACCCAAGAGAGGAAGTTCGGAATGTAGACAAGGGTTTGAAATGTACGTTTAATTCCACTGTGGAGTACCTCGTTAAGCAGTAATGCAAAAATAACGGGCACGATTATACCACCGATAATCTTAAAGACAGACATGTACAATGTATTCCAGATCGTTCTTACGAAGTTCGGCTGATTAAATATGTGGGTAAAATTATCCCATCCTACCCATGGCGAGTTGAAGCCTAGGCCCGGATTGTACTTCTGAAATGCAATAATAAGTCCGTAGAAAGGGATGTAACAAAAGATGAAGACCAAGACCAGGCTTGGAATCAACATGAGATGGTAAGGACTCTGCTGCTTCCATTTTCTCAACATACATATTCCTCCGTTCATTGTACGCCAAATGTAATCGCTATCAAATAAAGGGGAGAGATGACCCTCATCCCCTCTTTGTGACAAACGAGATTATTTCTTCCCGTAGGCTTCATTAACTGCCTGGGTTGCATTATCGCCCCCGGCTGCGCGCCAATTCTGGACAATAACATCGAAATAATCGATACTTTCGCTACCCATAATGATCTTGGTGAAACCTTCGGTCAGGATATCATCCAAGGTTGTGCCGTAGCTTGAAAGTATTTCTGGCGTAACACCCCATAAGGCCGTCTTTGTATAGTTCTCGCTGTCCAGTACTTTCTTGGCAAGACCATACGCATTCTTTGGAGCCCCTTGTTGCAAATAATCACCAACTGCTCCTGGGGTTGCATTCTCCATGAATTCCACACTGTTGTTATATTTTTGCCACATTCCCGAAGTCGTGAGTCCACTGGTATCCTTGGATTGGAGGGCAGCGGAGACCGCCTCAAATTGCTCGTAATCGGAATTCGGATTAAGTACACGGAACGCTCCAACAACATGGGCAATATCGTTGTCCAGTAAGGCGGATAACGTTTCTGTGGATTCCTTGCCATTGCCTTCATCCACAATATAAGCATAGTCGTTCAAAATTTTGATTACTTCTTCAGGGCTTTTAAATCCCTTTTTCATAACGATATAATTGTTGTTGGCGAAGAAAATGGATTGTTTGGCTTCTTTTCCATCAACGGTAGGGATGATATAAGGGTAGAAGATAGCGTCCTTACCCAGATTGGATACTGTGTCGACACCCGGATTATAACCCCACCACTGGTAATAAGGCTGCATGCCCACTTTGCCGGCTACAATGTCCGCGTTCATCGCATTAAAGTCTTTGATTGCAAATTCCGGATCAATGATGCCTCGCTTGTACCATTCTGACCACTCAGCCAGCGCATTTTTCATCTCAGGCTGCACGGATCCGTACACGAGTTTTCCATTGCTATCCTCCATCCACATATCCGGATGCGCATTCCATGCAATGGCGAGCAGGTTGAGGTAATCCAACGATTGGTCTACCGCTATACCATAACCACCGTGCTTTTCCATGAATTTTAGTGCGATATTTTTGATGTCTTCCACAGATTTCGGATCTTGGAGTCCCAATTCTTCTTTCCAGTCGTTCCGAATCCAGATGAAGTCTGGTTGTTCAATTAATCCCCAGTGCATCTGTGGTATCCCGTACAGCTTACCGTCCTTCTTTCCAGATTCGTAACTGTCTGCATCTGCTTCCATGTAACCTTTGAGACGATCTGAAGCGTATTGATCAAAGACCTCGGAAAGGTCCATGACCATATCTGCTTCGACTAACTGTCTCAGTTGTGATGGATTAACTCTGAATACGTCAGGAAGATCGTTCGATGCGATAGCCAAATTGAGTTTTGTATCGTACTCATCGCTAACCCAGTCTGTTTTGACGTTGATATTAAACTTCTCTTTGTATCGCTTAATCCATACATTGTTGGTGATATCGTCGCCCTTTGGATATTTTGCTGAAGTGTATTCTGATGTTACGGTGTGAATGGTTGTCGTTCCAGCCTCGTTGGAATCCGTGTCCGTTGTTGAACCTTTATCAGCACCGCTTCCATTGCTACAGGCTGCGAGTAATAAGGTTGACATGCACACAGACAAGACTAAGGCTTTCGTTTTCTTGTTCATTTCTTTTCCCCCTTATCAGTCATATTTCAATAACGCTTTCTTGAAAATATTCTAAACGAGAAAGGGGGGAACGGGATATAAAGGTTATTGACGAGAACCGGTATCTTTTTTTACTTTTGAGTCGTAGCGGAGAAAAGATAAATGAGCTTTGTGCACTTTTTTTACTTTGTACTCCTTCTTTTTTTACTCATGTCTCCAAAAATTGCTTTAGATGACGATCGATAACGATTGAATCCTCTTCGTTTGCTCCGATTCCAAAGCAGTGTCCCCACTTGGACTCTATAGGTTGATACACAGCGTTTGGCATATGCTGAGCATCATACGCACTATCTTCTGGCGTGAAGAACAAGTCACTTGATCCTGGCATAACGAGTGCAGGAGAAGTGATCTTGCTTAATGCCTGTTCGAAGTTGCCGTCATCTACGGGATTATCGCTAATGTCTCCATATATTCCTGTACGCAACATGGTAATCAAGTCGTTAGCATCGAAGGGAAGAAATACCTGATCCCAGTAATCTTCTACATAAGATTTCAAGGTGTCGTAACCCTCAGATTGGTACAATTTCTCCAAATAATACGCTTGCGAGAACCCCCATGGAGCATAAGCTCTTCCCATCGCTGCGAGACCGGCAACCGGAGGGCGCTCATATCTACCATTTTCATAATTTGAATCTGCCTGTAACGCCGCGATCATTGCTTCGAATACCAACTGTGTATGCGGTCTGCTCTTTGCCGTTCCTCCGAAGGGGGCAATACGTTCGACCATCTCAGGATAACTGGTTGCCCATTGATAAACCTGCATGGCTCCCAGAGACCAGCCCACAACAAGTTTAATTTTGGAGATACCAAATTTTTGAGTGATGAGTTGATGTTGGGCGCGCACATTGTCATACATGGAGATGAGGGGAAAGTTGTCCTTATCGTATGGGGCAGGGGTATTACTTGGAGAGGACGATAATCCGTTACCCAACATATTGGGCACAACGATAAAATGACGACTGGGGTCCAGTGCCTTGTCTGTTCCAATTAACCATTCATTATCTGTGTGAATTCCAGCAAACCATGTTGGGACAACAATAACATTGTCCTTTGCCGCATTTAAGTTTCCATAGGTCTTGTAAGCGATAAAAGCTTGAGGGAGCTGTTGTCCCGATAGAAGTAATGTATCTCCAAGATTATATGTTTCATAATTGTTCATAGATTGATTCTCCTTATAAAATAGTAATAACTTGATTTCACTCTACAATACGTCTATTATCAATTCAACGAAACGTTATCGAACATATCATTCATTTATTTTGAACTTAGGAGGTGCCTGATTCATGGAAATACGCCAGCTAAAAACCTTTTGGACACTTGCATCGACCTGCAGCTTTAGTCAAACTGCTGAATTATTGAGCTATGTACCCTCTACCATAACCATGCAAATCAAATCGCTGGAAGAAGAGCTTGGGGTGAAATTGCTGGATCGATTAGGCAAAAAGGTCGTGTTAACGGATGCTGGCCAACAGTTTCTGCCTTACGCCACTAAGATATTAAACGATGTAGAGGAAGCAAAGTGCATATCCAGTCAGCACGGAGAATTGGCGGGAACGGTTGTGATCGGAGCAGATGAAGTGCTGTGTGCATATCTTCTTCCAGCCTTGTTCAAACGCTTCCGAGCGGACTATCCTGGTGTGCGGTTATTGTTCCGCCCCCTGTCTGGGCAAGAGCTTAAATCGAGTCTGAGAGAAGGGCATGCCGATGTCGTTTTTGTATTGGATGAGCCTATGAATTCCAAAGACCTTCAGTCAGAGTTTTTAAAGGATGAGACCTTTCAAATGGTGGTTTCTCCCGATCATATGTTAGCATCGCGTTCCGCGTTGGTCATTGATGACTTCCACAAACAGCATTTTTTACTGACCGAAAAGAACTGTTCGTATCGCACTCATTTTGACCAATCCATAACGAAGAAAGGTGCGGATGCTCTGACAGAGCTGGAGTTTCATAGTGTAGAAGCCATTAAACAATGTGTTGTGGCTGGTCTAGGGATCGCTTTATTACCTGAAATGGCTTTGAAGAAAGAGTTGAGCGATGGGGAAGTGGTTGCTCTGCCGTGGGATTTATCAGATGTATCTTTTTCTGCGCAAATGCTCTGGCATCGGGAAAAATGGATCTCTCCGTCCATGGCTGCTTTCATGGAGGTCGCCAAGAGTGAGTTGATTTGATTGTTCAGAATTTGTTTAGATGTATGTGTTAAAATATTCTTCATGGAGATCGAGGAGTTAAATGGAATCAACCTTCAACAACATGATACAGATATATATGGGGGATTAGCAATGGAAAGAAAGATTAGAAATTCTGCAAAAGCATTGATCATTAAAGACGGGAGAATGCTTGCAATGAAGCAGGATGATAATGATGAAGTCATCTACATCCTGCCTGGTGGGAGCCAGAATGCAGGTGAAACGCTGACGGATGCTGTGAAGCGTGAAGTTGCGGAAGAAATCGGAATAGATGTAGAACCGTTATCACTGGAATTCGTCATTGAAGGGGTATACGGTGAAGCTCTTCATCGTGTAGATTTTGTTTTTTTATGCGAGTACATAGGTTTGATGGACCAAGATAGTTCTATTCTGCCAAGTGACGAAAATCAAGTGGAATATGAATGGCTCGAAATTAAAAATATAAACGAACTACCTTTATTTCCTTCAAAATTACGAAAGCAGATCATTAGATTGGTTGAGGGAGAAAAAACGGTTATGTATTTAGGAAATGAGGAAGATGACGACCTGAATAGTTAGATGTGTACACGTCGTAAACAAGCGGCCGTCTTGTATTTATAAAGGAAAGGCTATTTCAAAGGACATGATAGTCCAGTGAAATAGCCTTTTTACCGTTGAACAAAGTGTACAGAGCGATTCAAAATGAGCATCTATGATAAGGGGTTACATTAGGCCAGGAGTTATATTTCTTGTTGCTTCACACCTGCTGTCATATTTTTCTGACCCCATATTACCATGGATTCAATTAAAGGAACCAATTCCTTGCCTGATTCTGTGAGCGAATACTCCACTCTCGGTGGCACCTCGTTATATTGCTCCCGATGCACGATGCCGTAATGAATCAAATCCTTCAAACAGTTCGTTAACATCGTTCCGGTAATGCCAGGCAGTCTTCTTTTTAATTCATTGTAACGTATACAGTCATTTTCACTGAGGATTGCCAGGATCGGAAGATTCCACTTGCCTCCAATGACCTGAAATGCATAAGTCGCTGGACATAACTGATCGAAATTAAACTCGTATTTCACTTGATACCCTCCAATAGTATACTTTTTGATACTAAGTCAGAAAAAGAATCGTACTTGTTCAGAAGATTGTAGACATTATAATCAAACTAACACAAGAAAATCAATTCATAAGACAAGATAAAGGCGGGATACACGTGAGTAACGAATCTATGATGTGTGATCTGGAAACAGGCGTATGTGGTGTGAGCGAGGAAGAGGCTATGCAAGAAATCAATCTGAATCACGTTGAGAAAAAGATAACTCTTTATTACGCAACAGATCCGATTTGCTCTCACTGCTGGGCGCTTGAGCCTGTGCTTCATCGGTTTATTGAGGAATACGGCCATTATTTTACGCTGCAAATCAAAATGGGTGGGCTACTGGCTAACTGGAATGGTTTCTCGGATGGCGCTAACGGGATTCAGAAACCTTCGGACGTTGCAGAGCATTGGAAGGAAGTGGGTGAGCATTCACGCATGCCCATCGACGGTTCCTTATGGCACGATAATCCAATACTTTCTTCCTATCCGCCATCTCGCGTATTTAAGGTGATTCAGAGTACACACCCTGGTAAAGAGCAGGACTTTTTAAGACGTGCGCGTGAAGCCGTGTTTGCATTTAATCGAAATATTGGAGAAGATGATGTGCTGACGGATATCGTCAATCAACTGGGCTTGAATGGTAAAGAAGTGGTTGAGGCGGCTGCACAGCAATCTGCACAAGAGTTATTAGAGGAAGACTTTGAGAGTGTCGCTAGTTTGGGAGTTAGAGGTTTCCCATCAATTATCATTGTGAATGAAGAGAACCAAGGGTTGAAAATTGTCGGAGCGCGTTCTCTTGAAACATATGTGCAAGCACTTCAGCAGGTGCTGGATGTTGATCTGAAACCAAAACAGATAACCTCGTTGGAGCAGAAAATCAATGAGGGACACCTTCTTTTTTCTAGAGAAATGGAGGTCATGTACAATATCGAAAAGACTGATGTTGAATCATATGTGAAATCTGAATTGGCAGAGCACACATATCGTGTGGGTCATATTTTGAATGAGATGTATATTGAGCATATCTGAGGAAATAACAAGAAATTGAATTAGCACATTTTTACGGAAAGAGTATTATCAATATTGAGATGAGCCTTGATCCAGTGCGATTTAAATATTCGCAGGCTATATGGAGTGAATCTAACGGGCAGGTCACATATGTGGCTTGCCCGTTTTGTGTATCATTGAGTAATAAATAAGTTTAAACAAAACTTACTTTTGACCTAGACCAGAGCTGATAATAATAAGCACATCATAAGCTATAGGGAGACTTGATCACGGGACTTCAAACCATTCAAGTAAGGAGTGTTGGGCCTCAGATGAGGAAAATTATTCAGTTTCCGTTGGTATGGATGTTTGCAGGAGTATTTATTTTGGTAGTGTTTGGCTCAATGTTTAGCAGAATATTTATTGGTTCGGATGGCTTCATATCTATTGTGCTGGCCCTGGCTGGAGGTGTTCTTTCCATCGCTATATACTGGCTTATCATGAGATTTCTGGCAGATCAGCGCAACGTTGAAGAGATAAATAGAAAAAGGGCAGGAACCGAGACCATTTTTGGTGGGTTTGTTGGACTGATTTTTATTGGGGTTTCTGTTGGTGTCATCGTTTTGTTTGGGGGATATACGTTCACATGGTCTACCGAACATTCCATCACGCCCATATTCGCTTTGGCGATTAGTGCGGCTATTGTAGAAGAGTTGGTGTTCCGTGGTTTGTTCCTGCAAGCGATGGAAAGACTGATCGGAAGCTGGATCGCGTTGGCCGTAACTTCGCTCTTTTTTGGTTTAGCCCATCTCGCTAACCCTGGAGCCACTATCTGGAGCTCTATCGCGATATTCATAGAAGCAGGTGTGTTACTGGGGGCAGGATTTCTGTGGCGGCGAAACCTGTGGTTTGTCATGGGACTCCATTTTGCCTGGAATGCGTTTGAGGGCATGTTAGGTATTCCAGTTTCGGGCATGGCATTGGACGGTTTATTTGAAGTTCAAATGACAGGTTCAACACTTCTGACTGGAGGAAGCTTCGGGCTTGAAGCCTCCATCGTACCGATGATCGTCAGTTTACTGATTGCAATCCCTATGCTGATTAACGCTTACAGGAACGGCAATATTATAAGTAAGAAGAGAAAATCTTCTAATTCACTTCATCCCCCCCAATAATATGATTACATTCATTGTAATACCGCCTCGAAAATAGAAATCAAATCCAAAGCAGGTCAGCGATATGACTTGCTTTTTTTGTACATCTGCGAAAAAACTGATTTGAATTGAAAACGAGGCTTGACCTTGGGTCGGACCTAAGGTTTATGCTATGTACAGGAAGAACAGCGAAGGTGGAGATGACAGTGAATGCTGAAATTACAATTAGCGAATTGGCCAAGCTGATGCACGTATCGGTACATCAAATTCGTTATTTTGAGGAAAAGGGAGTGTTGCATCCAGCTTACACAGCTGATAATCAGTACCGAATGTATGGCATGGATGAAGTGTACAGGCTTGCCCATATTTTATTGCTGCGTAAGATGGGGCTGTCCGTTCAAGTGATCAAAGAATGTCTTACACGTCTGACTCCCGAAGAGATCACACTGCTCTTTCATCAGGCATTGACCGATACCGAAGCCGAGATTAAGAAACTTCAGGAGACCAAGCATTTTATGGAGAAGTTATTGGAGGAAAAAGCACATCTTGCAGATCCGGTGGAGACAGCATATAACATCATTCAGCGCGAAGCCACGCCGCTATCGCTATGGTTTGAGATGGAGGCTACTGCCACGCTGAATGCGCAGACACTTGTACAGCACAAAGGCAAGATCACCAATCTGTTTGAAGCAGATCTCCATTATGTCTACGATTCGTCCGGCCTCGTAGGCATGTACACTCCCACTCAGGAAGGAATGCATCATCTGATGCTGCCAGCGGGTACGTATCTCTCCTGTCATCTTTTTGTGGAAAATGAAGAACAACTGGTTGCTCACATTCAGCATTTTTATGCTAACGCCGAAGAGGTGGGATATGTCTGTCAGGGGCCACTACTCATGGTGGAAAAATCGTATTTATCGTTGTTCACACCCGACAAGCTTCATTATGAATTACTGTCACAGATCACAACAGAACAGGAGGTTGCCTTATGACACATCTCGTTCAGATTGAACGCATCCAGCCTGATCGTTACAAAATAGCCAGCGAACTAATGGCTTATGGATTTGGACATAAATTCCAGAGGTCCACTTCAATGTCTTTGTCAGATCTGGCCACAGCCTTTGAGCAGATGCTGCATCATGTTCCCCAAGATACTGGAAATCTGCGCGTGGTCGCACGAGAAGACGATGTTATTGTGGGCACGATGTCGTTGAAGTGGAAGCCAGACTCTCATGAACAGATCGCTGGAAAGGTGAGAGCTTCCCAGGTGTGGTACGCTTGCAATCACATCGGCGCTTGGAGACGCCTTCTGATGTTAACGGGAATTCATTTGCTGAAACACGAACCTGTGACGCAGGAATGTTACATCGAGGATATCGTTGTGCATCCACAACATCAGAGCAAGGGAATCGGCAGACAATTACTCGCATGGGCGCAGCAATACATGCTGCAATCCCCGCAGATGTCGTATCTCAGTCTGCATGTGGCAAGTCACAACCTGAAAGCCATTCAGATGTGCGAACGTCTGCAGTTTCACACACAAAACAGTACAAAAAGCTGGATGACCGGCATGCTTCTCGGTGAACAACAGTGGAATTATATGACCCGCAAAGGAGAATATCATGCTTCAACGTAAAAGAATCTGGATTTCACTACTCGTCTTCATTTTATTAATTGTTGGTACAGGAACGTACATTATTGTGCAACAGGACTACAGTATGGTCGAACAACACATCGAAATTCAAACCCCACAAGGCAAACTGACAGGTACACTGTCTCTGCCTGAGAACGAATCAGGCAAGTTGGGACTCGTGCTTTTCATCCATGGTGATGGTCCGATTGATTCGACACATAGTGATGGATATAAGCCATTGTGGGAGCGCCTTGCTTCCATAGGATACGCTTCGTTGTCGCTGGACAAACGCGGCATAGGTGGTTCCGAAGGCAACTGGCTGAATCAAAGCATCGATGATCGCGTAGTTGAAGCCGAGCAGGCTATCGCTTGGGCGAAAGAGCAACCGATGATTGATGCTTCCAAAATTGGTGTATGGGGAGCGAGTCAGGCGGGGTGGGTCATTCCCAAGCTTGCAGGCAAGGAAAATCTCGCATTTAGTATTCTTGTTTCTCCAGCGATCAATTGGCTGAGACAGGGAGAATACAACACACGGAGTCAAATGGCCCAGGATGGATTTTCGGCCAATGAGATACAAGCACAGGTGGATTACGATAACAAGATCAATGATGTGTTGAAACGTCATGGTTCTTATGAGGAATACATTAGGCTTGCACGTCAAGGTGAGGAGCAGATGATCAAGGATCGTTGGAACTTTGTGAGTAAAAACTTCACAGTGGATGCAACGGAGGATTTGCACAATTTCAAAACACCAGTCCTGCTATTGCTTGGAGAAGATGACGTCAATGTCGATATCAAGGATACCGAGCGTGCATATCGTCAGGAAGTCAAGCCGTCGTATTTGCTTCACAAGAAGATTTTTCAAAATACGGAGCATTCGATGCTTCCTACATCCATTGCAGGCTCGGAATGGAGAATAGGGCTGAGATTCCTGTATGCTCCAAGAAGTATTACCACCGCTGGGTATATGGACGAGATTGAACAATTCCTGACCAAATTGGCGTTATAAAGAGAACAGGTTGAGCACCGATTTTATATTCAAATCGCTATTATTGCGTTCTTTTATTCATTTCATTCGATGTTAAAGGTTTGGTTGGCGATGATATCGGTATTCCTTCCAATGGAACGACTGAAATTCTGTTCTTGCCACATCCGATTCAATCGGAAGGAATATCTCTTACATGTCTTGAAGTCAGTATAATAAAATTCTGGAGGCGAACGAGATGCTGGAATTAGAGTTTACTACTATAGAGGAGTGGGATGAAGCAATGTGGGCACGGATGGAGCGGATCTATCATGAGGCCTTTCAAAGCGGTGCGAAGACAAAAGTGATTCTGCGCAGTATGCTGGACCGAGGGGTTGGTTATTTACACACGGGCGTGCATCAGGGAAAAGTGGTTGCAATGGCTGTTACTGGACTGGAGGGGAAGGCTGTGGACCGCATTCTGATCATTGACTACCTCGCAGTTGATCAGAAGCTGCGCGGGTTGGGCATAGGAACCTGGATGCTGGAGCAGCTCAGAGCCTGGGCATTAAGGGAACATGAGATCAAAGGGATAATTATCGAGGCGGAGTCCGGGACAACGGGGGCTCATCAGGAACGCATTCAGTTCTGGCAACGCAACGGATTCATCCTGACCTCCTATGTCCATCAATATAGAATGGTGCCAGAACCATATCAGGCAATGATGCTGCCACTGGACAGAAGCACGCATGTGCCTGATGATGGTGAGGCACTGTTTCGTTATATCAATGCTTTTCACAAGGTTGCTTACCGAAAGAGTTAGGCCGCTCAAATTATTTCACAATGAAGACGGGCAGAGTGAACAGGCCAGGGAACAACTGCTTTTGATTAAAAAGCAATGGATGCGATATGCGCTGCTTGCAGAAATTGAACGCAGATTGGGTCATCGCGAGCGAGCAATTCAGTATGCTCAGGAAGCTGTGAATGCCTCGAACGACGTCGAGCGTAATATGCTGGTTAAAGAGTAGGAAAGATATAACGCCGCACCTGAACTTATCATACATACGTCACCGGATCACGATGAATGAAGATAGAATACATTTGAATCACACATTGTGGCTTGTGGAGAAACGATTTGGACTCAAAAAACAAAGCGAAGTCTGCACCGGCTAAATTACGTGCGACTGAATTAAATGAAATAATGAGAGAACGGAGCATATACGGAGGTTGAGGTAGGAGATGGCAAAGGTTCCACAAAGCAATCTTTCCATCAATAATTACTCCAATCTAAAAATTTCCAGCATTATCTCGTTGCTGTGTATTTCTATCCAATGAAGCGCTGGTCATTTTTCAATTTCGGCACACGGATGTACTATTCGCACAGGCAAGTCGTCCACCCATTGCGTAGACTGAAGTAGATCAAGTCAAGTGAGGTGAATTCCATGGCTAAAACCAGTGAAATACACGTCCGGGTGAAACGGCTCAAGGATCGCCCAGTCTGCGTGACTCTTCATAATGGCGAAACGTACGTCGGGTACATCTCTGGCGTTAACAGCGAAGGCGTACTGCTTACCGGGGGCGGAAAGCTTACTCAGGCCGCAATCACAGCACCCTCATCTGAAGGCAGTGCTCGCAAAACCAAACCTAAAGCAGGGGCTACGAGAAAAACAGCATCCTCTCGGAACCGTAAACGGGGGAACAGCACTCGTAAGTCGCAGGTGCGATCCCGGTCGATGTCTCGTTCAACGTCTAGGCAAGCCCAGGTATCATCTTTCATGCCTATGCTAGGTTCATTGTTAGGTGGCTTTGGCGGTGCAGGCTCGATTGGAGGTATGTTAGGCGGTGGTATGCGGTTGTTTGGCATGATCCAGAAATTTACACCTGTGGTCAAAATGGGGTATGGCATGATTAAGCAGATTCAGCCATTTATGGGGGCAGTTCAAGGGTTGATGACTCCAGCAAGCCAAGCTGCGGCAGAAGCCGAAGGTGAAGAGGAAGCACAACAAGGTTAATACTTGAAATGAATTCGTGAAATAGAAAACAACCTTCGTTGCATTTGGGAAGGAAGGATTGCTAGTGTAATGGGTGATCTGATCTCTTTCTGTTCTGTTCTGTTCCTTATCTTCTTCTCTGTTCTGTTTCAGCTTCTTCGCTAGATGCTTTACTGCAAGCTGCTCTCCGTACGGCAAACGGAGGGTGGCTTATTTGCTTATGCTGTATATGAGGTTCGAACCAGCTCGATTTCGCATGCTTGCTCAGTGCTAACGAACCTCAGAAACCTTATTCGGGTCAATATCAAGCCATTAAAATTCTAACGAACATGACAAACCCTATTCGCTGCAAAATGTAAGATATAGTGTGAAAAAGGGGCTGATTCTGCAGCATAGCTTCTCCTGTTTTCGTTAAATTCGTTCGTTGCGAGGAATAAAAACTGAGGTTTCCAATACGCGCCAAACGTCTAACTTTGCAACTATGTAGTTGGGCCGACTACCCTCATGCAGCAAAAAGCACCGCGCGCAGGGAGCTGCACGCGGTGCGAAAAGAAATGCTGTATTGCAGAGTGGAAACCGATTCTATTCCGATGTTATTAAGCCTTTATGCCTGTTTGGTTTTGAGGCGAATCACGTTCCATGATGCTTTGTTCAAGACTGCTTGCACTTTACCCTGGTCAACCGTTGTATATCCGCCGTTGTGAGGAACAACGTTACGTGGGTTTTCTTTGGTATTAGTGGCTTTCAAGTCGTTGTTCTCCAGTACGATATGCTCCACAAATGTTGTTTCTCCGAAGGAACGCAGGTCCACATTCAGTTCCATTTGCTCATCCAGATGTCTATTCACCGCAAAGATTGTGATTGCGCCGTTCTCTTCATCATGCACACTGATTGCTTCGAGATAAGGCACATCTGTAAAGTCTTTGGAATCATATTTAGGTGAAGTTGTGATGGATCGCAACACCGTACCACGTCCGAAGTTGGATGCATGCATGAACGGGAAATAGGTCGTCTGGAACCAGATCGCTCCGTTGTTCTCGGTCATGATTGGTGCGATGGTGTTAATCAACTGAGCAAGGCAAGCCATTTTTACACGGTCGGCGTGCTTGAGTATGGTAATCAGGTAACAGCCCACAGCTAGTGCATCTTCATGTGTATACACATCTTCAAACTCTGGAGGCGCAATCTGCCACCGTTCTTCCATACGGCTTGTGCCGATGGATTTCCAGACATTCCATTCATCCAGAGACAGCATTAATTTCTTTTTGCTGCGTTTCTTGGCTTGTACAAAATCACAGATTGAAGCAACACTATCAATAAATTGATCCAGATCCAGCGATGTCGCCAGGAAGTCATACGTGTTGTCTTTGTTGTTGTTGTAATACTGATGCAGGGACAAGTAGTCCACATTTTCATAGGTGAGATCCAGCACGGTTGCTTCCCAATCTGCAAATGTACTCATGTCACGGCTGGAACTGCCGCAAGCCACAAGCTCAATTTCCGGGTCTACCCATTTCATCGCTTTAGCGGTCTCATTGGCAATACGGCCATATTCATATGCAGTCATTGCACCAATCTGCCAAGGGCCGTCCATTTCGTTGCCTAGACACCAGGTTTTGAATTTATGGGGGTCCTTGTAACCGTGAGAGATACGCAGATCACTCCAGTATGTGCCAGATGGGTGGTTGCAGTATTCGATCAGGTTTCTGGCCGCATCAATGCCGCGAGTACCCAGGTTTACAGCCATCATCACTTCGGTGCCAACCAGTTTGGCCCAATCTGCAAATTCGTTTGTTCCTACCGCATTTGTTTCAATCGTCCACCATGCCAGTTCAAGTCTGCGTTTACGCTCCGCTACCGGACCGACGCCGTCCTCCCAATTGTAACCGGATACGAAATTGCCGCCCGGATACCGAACGATGGGTACGTTCAGAGCCTTGATCGCTTCAATGGCGTCCTGACGGAAACCTTGAGCATCTGCCGTGGGATGACCTGGATCATAAATACCGCCGTATACGGCCCGTCCCAGATGTTCTATAAATGAACCATAGACACGTGGATCTACTTCAGCAATCTGAAAGTCTTTATCAATAAGCATTTTGGATGTAAGCAATGGGAAAACCTCCATAGAATTAAATTTAGGTGTGTAATAAACTTTATTTCGAGATGAGTTCGCATAAAAGCAAAATCAACGGATTGATTTGTTATCTAATGTGTATCATAATGCTATTATATTGAGCAAGTTCATTTCGCAGGGTTCGCTAAAAAACGAATCCTAAATCAATAATATATGGATTCTATAGAGATAGGGAAGTGAAGTTCATGATGCTTGGCACGGATGCCACATCCTTAATCATATATGAGGCGCTCGCCAGCGAGGCCCGTTTAAATATCGTTCGTTTATTATTGCAAAACAGGGAGATGCATATTAATGCGCTTGCCAAAGAGCTGTACCTGAGCAAAGCCATCGTTAGTACACATGTAAGCAAATTGCAGAAAGCGGGCATCGTAGGCAGCCGCATGAAGCGCGAGAACGGTGGAACGTATAAATACTGCTTTATTCTGCAAGAATTTATGACTATCAATCTTTCTCCTGACCCAGTAGATGCTCCTTACCATGAAGTCTCTATTCCGGTTGGTCAGTATACGGATTACGAAGCTTGGCCCACCTGTGGCATTGCAACAAGAACGCAAATGATTGGACAATATGACACACCAGCCTGCTTCATGGATCCGGATCGGGTGAACGCGGGAATCCTTTGGATGGCACGAGGTTTTCTGGAATATAAGATTCCCAATTATCTCAATACAGAACAGCATCTCCAGGAAATTGAAATTTCACTCGAACTCAGTTCGGAAGCACCCCAAGTCAATGAAAACTGGCCTTCCGACATTCGCTTTTCACTTAATGGCAATCACTTGGGAACATGGACAAGCCCAGGGGACTTTGGGGATCGGAAAGGCAAGCATACACCGCTATGGTGGAAATTGGACGTCAACCAGTATGGTGTACTGAAAGTACTGCGCATTAACGGAGAAGGGACGTTTATGGATGGCCAGCGCATCTCGGATGTGCGTATCCATGATCTGCAACTGGATTCTTCCACCTACTGGACGTTTGGATTGAAGCCGGAAGAGGGAGTAGCTGGCCGAGGTGGGCTTACCCTGTTTGGCAAAGGTTTTGGCAACTATGATCAGGATATTTTGATTCGGTACTATTATAATGCTCAGGAAAACCAAACTTCGGATGAATAGGATATGCGATTTCATGTTAGTTTATATAGAGGTAATCTCCATATGAACGAAGTGCATAACAATTCCAGAGTAATGGTATTGACAACGATTACATGGCTGGTATAGAATACAGCTAAATAAGGAGTGTCACTGATTCGATCAGGCACCACCACAATCTGGATTTCACAAGTTTGTTTGACTTGTGTTCTGGATCATGGTGGTGCTTTTTGTATATTGGGGGTGAGAACATCATGAGGTTCAAAAAATCGTTAAACAATAACATCGCCCTGGCGGAAGACACGGAAGGTTGCGAAGTCATTGTCATCGGAACGGGTGTTGGCTTCAAAAAAGTGAAAGGACAGCCGATTGAGCAGAGCCAGATCCAGAAAATGTTCAGAATCGGCTCGAATGACAAATATCAGCGAGTCGAGCAATTTCTCAGCGATATCCCTCTGCAAGTCATCGACATTACGGATCAGATTATTGAAGAAGGCAAGACGCTGATTGGAAAAAAGCTGAATGACTCGATCCTGTTAACACTGGCGGACCATATTCATTTTGCGCTGGATCGTTTCAAAAAAGGCGTGGATGTGCAAAATCCGCTTCACTGGGACATTCGCCATCTATATCCTGCCGAATACCGTGCCGGAGAATGGGCAGTTCAAAAAATCAATGAAGCTTTTCTGGTCTCACTGCCATCTGGTGAATCAAGCTCTATTGCCCTTCATTTCGTGAACTCTCAATTCGACTCGGGCAGCATGAACCAAACAATTAAAATTACACAGATGATTAACGACATTATAGGGATCATGACGGAACATTTCGGAATGGTACTGAATCAGGAATCTGCTGATTTTTCCAGGTTCATCACCCATCTGAGATACTTCATTGTACGTCAGTTGAACCGGGAAGTGCTCTCTTTTAAAGATCAGCAATTTCTATATGATGTGTTGTCGGAGCGATATCCTATCAGCTTCCAATGCGCAGTCAAAATAAAGGAGGCGATGGAGAGGCAACGCGGATTCGTGATTACTCCCGATGAGATGGTATATCTCATGATACACATCGAGAGAGTGACATCCCGTACCGATATGGATTAATCTCAATACAACCTGTTTGAAGTTATACCATCATCAATATGAATTGAATATGGAGTGTTACTGATTCGATCAGGCACCACCAAATGTTTCCGACTCCGCATCTGCGGCGGGCCGGTAATACATTTGGTTTTTTTTTCGCCAAAAAAGGAGGAAGCATCATGAATCACCGGGAGTTGTCCAAAGAAATTATTCGATTAACGGGCGGACAGGAAAATATTACGCAAGCTTGGCATTGTATCACACGACTTCGCTTCAATGTTCGAGAGCAAAACAAAGTTCAATTGGAACAGATCAAAGCACTCGATGGCGTGCTCGGTGCACAGTTTCAGAACGATCAGTTTCAAGTGGTAATTGGTAACCAGGTTGCAGCCGTATATGAGCAGATCGAGGATCAGATGAAGCATAGTGGCATATCAAAGCCTGAAACAGACGCGCCGCGCTCTAAAGGGATTAATGCTGTTTTGGATACAATCTCCGGCATTTTCACTCCGATTCTGCCTGCTATCGTAGGTACCGGGATGTTAAAGGGGATTCTGGCACTGCTCGTTACACTTGGCGCGATACAGGAGAAAAGCGGTGAGTATCAAGTTCTGTCCTCAATCGCTAATGCGGCCTTTTATTTCTTGCCTTTCCTTCTGGCTCTATCATCTGCCCGCAAGTTCAAAGTGAATGAATATATCGCCCTGACGCTTGCAGGTACTTTATTGTATCCAACGATTCTGAATGCGTATCTGGCAAACCAGCTTGAACCAATTCGTTTTCTCTCGCTGCCCGTGTCGATTGTGAATTATACCCAGTCCGTTATTCCCATTATTCTGGGTGTGTGGCTTCTGAGTTATGTACATCGCTGGGTCGATCGTTTTATTCCCGGTCCTGTCAAAGTGATCTTTACCTCGATGATTGTGCTAGTCATCACGGTGCCGATTCTATTAATTGCGATTGGCCCCCTAGGGAATTACATGGGCATCTATCTGGAAATGGGTACTTCCTGGCTCTTTGCCCATTCAGGTCCGTTAACCGGCATTATTCTCGGCGGCCTCATGCCTCTGATTGTTATGACGGGTATGCATTATGCGTTCTTCCCAGGCACATTGCAGAATCTGAGCAAACTTGGATATGACGTGCTTTTGCTACCGATCAACCTGATAACCAATATGAGTCAGGCTGGTGCAGTCACGGCTGTTTTCCTCAAGACCAAAGATAAAAAAATGAAATCCATTGCTTTATCCAGTGGCATATCAGCCTTGCTTGGTATTACTGAACCCGCACTGTATGGTGTCACCTTGAAGCTGAAAAAACCGTTTTACGCTTCACTCATTGGTGGGGCAGCAGGAGGTGGCTTTATTACCGCAGTGGGTCTGAAATGCTTCGGTTTTGCTGTACCAGGATTGCTTTCACTTCCGTTATATATTGGCCCGAATGGTGGCATGTCTAATTTCTGGTATGCATTAATCGGAATTGGCATCAGCTTTAGCGTTTCTTTCGTAGTGACTTTGCTGCTCAAGTGGGAAGAGCCAAATACACGCAATTCCGCCATGTCCGACTCAGCACAAACATTAACCGAACAGGAACTGAATACAACTACTGCCTTTTCTCAAGAAACGGTGACACCTGTCACAGTACATTCCATCGAGGAAAAGAAGGGGGAGGTGTTCAGCCCGCTCACTGGTGAATTGGTGCCGCTCGCAGAGCTTCCAGATCAAACGTTTGCTGAGGAAATGACCGGGAAAGGTATTGCAATTCGTCCGCAGGATGGACGTGTTACAGCTCCTTTTGACGGAACCGTCACGTTGGTTGCCAAAAGTAAACATGCGATTATGCTGACCTCATCCAGTGGAATTGACATTCTCATTCATGTTGGACTAAACAGTGTATCGCTCAAAGGGAAATTTTTTGACGTGAAGGTTGTTGCCGGACAAGAAGTGAAGAAGGGTGATTTACTTCTGGAATTTGATATGGATGGCATTCAGGGTGCGGGTATTGACCTTGTGACACCAGTCATCGTAACCAATACGCCGGATTACCTCGATGTAGTACCTGTTCAGGTGAAGGGGGTGATTCCAATGAATGAATTGCTTCTCCTCACCGTTCGTTAACAGCTTCATGAATACCATTTACAAAAAAAAGGAGAGAAACAACATGACAAAAACAATTAAACACTCATTTCCTAAAGGATTTTTATGGGGCGGAGCTACCGCTGCCAATCAGCTGGAAGGTGCATATGACGCAGACGGCAAAGGACTCTCTACCTCAGACATGGCTCCATTCGTTCCTCATGAGGAGCGCAATGGCAAGGATTTCACCTTCGACGTGGATTCTGTTCAATTAGAAGAATATCTGAGCGGTAACACCAACGTATATTTCCCGAAACGGAACGGCGTGGATTTCTACCACCGCTACAAAGAAGACATTGCCTTGTTTGCGGAGATGGGCTTCAAAGTGTTTCGTCTTTCGATCGCCTGGACACGGATCTTCCCTACAGGAGAAGAAGCCGTTCCCAATGAAGCTGGTCTTGCCTTCTATGATAACGTGCTTGACGAACTCTTGAAATACGGCATTGAGCCGCTTGTAACGATCTCTCACTACGAGATGCCCGTAGAGTTAACCCGCAAGTACAACGGCTGGGAAAGCCGCGAGATGATCGATCTGTATCTGAAATTTGCCAATACGCTGTTTGACCGTTACAAAGACAAAGTGAAATACTGGATTACCTTCAATGAAATGAATATGATGCTGACAAGTCTGTATACTGGCGGCGGCATTCTGGAAGATAAAATTAAGGGTACACCAGAGCAAGTAGCCTATCAGGCAACTCATCATCAATTTGTAGCAAGCTCACTGGCTGTCAAAAGTGGTAAAGAGAAGATGCCAAATGCTCAGATTGGTTGCATGATCTGCCGTCTGGAAACGTATGCTGCTTCTAGCAAACCGGAAGATGTGTTGCAGACGATGAAGGAAGATCAGATGAACCTGTTCTACCCAGAGGTGCAGGCACGAGGCGAATACCCATCCTATATGCAAAGATATTTTGAGGAAAACGGCATTGAACTGGTTAAAGCTCCTAACGACGATGCCATTATTCGGGATAATACCGTGGACTTTATTGCTTTCAGTTATTACATGACGTATATCGGAAAATATGACCCCAATGACAACAGCAACTCTGGTATGCTGGTAAGTCAGATCAAAAACCCTCATCTGAAAGCTACCGAATGGGGATGGCCTATTGATCCGATTGGTCTTCGCGTCGCCCTGAACCGATTGTATGATCGTTACCGTATGCCGCTCTTCATCGTTGAGAACGGGCTGGGTGCTATCGACACACCGGAAGAGGACGGGGCAGTCCATGACCCTTATCGCATCAATTACTTGCGCAGCCACATTGAGCAGATGAAAGAAGCTGTCGCGGACGGCGTGGAATTGATGGGTTTCACTAGCTGGGGGCCTATCGATATCATTAGCTGCTCGACTTCTGAAATGGGCAAACGTTATGGTTTCATATATGTAGATCAAGACAATGCTGGCAAAGGTTCGCTTGAAAGAACTCGCAAAGACTCCTTCCACTGGTACAAACAAGTTATTGAAACAAACGGAGAAACGCTGTAATTATAAAAAAATTTTACACGCCGCCCATATGGGCGGTCTTTATTTTGTACTAGTCAAATAAGGGATAATTATGTAAAATTGTTTTATTCAAACAAGAGGAGTGAATTCAATGTCTAACAAGGTGATTATGCTTTAGGTTCACAAAAGGATATTTGCGTTACAGAGATTCCTTTTGTGGACATTGCAGTGCGGGAAACCGTCCAAACAATGTTTACTGGAGGAGATTATTATTAATTTTAACGAAGCTGTTATCATCAGCAATACGCATGTACTGGCATTGGTATCCGAGTTGTTTGACCTGGAGGGTTACAATATTCAGCTTATTCCGCCTCATGAAGGTGGACGTAATGTCGTTTACACATGCGAGCAAGAGGGGCGTGAATCGCTAATTCTACGGGTGTCTTTTTTGCCTGACAGAAAGCGGGAAGATTACATTGCCGAACTGGAGTATGTCCGGTATCTCTTTGAGCACGGTGCAAGTGTCTCGAATGTAGTTAGCTCGAAAAAGGGCTTTTTGTTAGAAGAGATCACTTATGATGAGCATACATTCTTTGTCTGTATGTTTGTGAAGGCCAAGGGAAAGTTGCTGGTAGAGAACCATTATCAGTATCGTGAAGGGGTCCCACTTACCGAATACTATTATAATAGCGGTAAAGTTCTGGGGAAAATGCATCAGCTATCGAAAGGGTACACTCCCGTTCATCGCCGGCATCATTTGATTGACAATTACAGCGGTGAATATATCGATAACCTGGTACCTGAATCATTCCCTCTGCTTAAGGAGAAGATGGTTGAGCTCCTGAATACCTTACAAGGTTTGGATACAAACCAAGAGACATTTGGCATGATCCATTTTGATTATAACGATGGAAATTACTCGATCGATTTTGATACCGGTCAGATCACCGTGTATGATTTTGATAATTCATGCTTTGGTTGGTATATGTATGATCTGGCCGATCTATGGACACACGGAGTCGGCTGGGTTCAATTTGAGCCGGATGCGGATAAACGCAGACAGTTCATGGATGACTATTTTCAAAATGCCCTCGCTGGATATACTTCCGAGACCAAGATCGAAGATTCGATGTTGGAGAAGCTGCCTTTATTTATTCAAGTTACTCTCTTGGAGAATATTCTAGGTCAATTTGAGGAAATGCAGCGTGCTGGCGAAGAACCGGAAGCTGACGAAGCACTGTTGTATCTCATTAAATGTCTGGAAGAGGATATACCGTATAAAGGATTTTTCCATGAGATGTATTCCACTGAAGCTCCTTTTGAGTATGAGGGACGCTGAAGGGACCTGTACGTAAACTAAACCCTGAATAACCAATGATTCATCAAGTATGGAGGCAGCCGGATCGACCGGTTGCCTCTTTGTTTGTCTGCGGCATGTTATTCAAATTTGGAAGGAGGCACGTTGTAGAATTTTTTGAATGCTTTGGAGAACGTAAAGGGATCGGGATAACCCAGAAATCCGGCAATTTGCTGGATCGTATATTTTTTCTCGTACAGATAGTCTCTGGCCCGGTTCATTTTGATCTGATTGATATACTGCCCAGGTGTTATACCGAGAATTTTTTTGAACAAAGAAATAAAATATTTCTCAGAGACGCCGGCAATATCTGCAAGTTCGTTAACTCGGATGGCACGATGCAGATTCTCATCCACGTATGAGAACACATTCTGTAGAACCTCCAGACTTCCTTCGATTTTCCTCAGTTTCCGGTCTTTCAGAAACTCACCGTGATATAAGCCTTGCCCGTGTAATTCCAAAATTTTGGCGATGACGAGAAGCAGAGAGGCTTTCAAGTAAAGTGGACTGGCGGAAGCGCCGCTGCTCTGTTTGAATCTTCGATAGGACGAGGTGAACAGCGTTGATTCCTCTTGAATCAGATTACCAGGTACAATGCCCGGGAGCTGAAACTCGCCGAGAATTCTTTTTTGCTCAGCGATGCTGAAATCAAAGTGCATGTAAACGAATCGGCAAAACTCTCCGGTCGTGGAAGCCATATAGGGCATATCCGGATAAAAAAACACTACGTCACCCGGGTTCGCCATATGCTCGATTCCATCGATGGTAATCTGGACGGAGCCTGCTGTAATGAACCACAGATCATAATCGGAATGAGACTTGTGCTCCGTCCAATTACTGTCGTGCGTTTGTTCCAAATAAGAGCTCATGCGAAGTGTGATATACTCTGAAAGTTCGTCGATTACACTCATATTTACAGTTCCGGCATGCATCTAACCCAACTCATTCCTCTCTACTTTATGACATCCTTTATTTTTCACTATCATATCAAAGGAATTATCTCTTGTTAACTACCGTACGATATGACATGTATTGAAAACTATCACACATTCCGATTCCAGCCCACTCACCTATAATGAACTTATATCGTTACGAGGAGGGGTTATTGATGAATGCTTCAAGCACACAGCATCCAAAGGTAGTTGTTATTGGGGCGGGCAGCCTGTTTTTTGGTCGGCAGTCCATCTGGCAGATGGTAAACTCCCCATATTTGAATCAGGGAACGTTGGCTTTGGTGGATACGGACGAGGAACGGCTCTCGAAAATGGTAAAACTAGCGGAAATGGTCGCCAAGGAGAACAACGTCTCCCTAAAAATTGAGGGTTCAGTGGACCGAAGACAGGTGCTTCCGGGAGCCGACTTCGTTGTGCTCAGCTTTGCGGAAGAATCGGTGAAATATCGAGGCATCGACTGCCAGGTTTCTCTAAAGTATGGGATTCGCATGTGTTCTGGCGATACGATTGGCCCGGGCGGAATCTTTCGCGCGATGCGGGAACTGCCGGTTATTATGGAATGCGCCAAAGACATTGAGGAGTTGTGTCCGGATGCTTGGGTGATCAATTATATTAACCCGTCTACCGTTCATGGCATCGCATTACATCGATATGCTCCGAAGCTTAAATCGTTTGCGCTGTGCGATAGTCATCACATGCCGCATAAGAAAGCCTATTACGCCGTAAGAGCGGGTATCATTGGAGACAATAGCCAGTTCACTGAGGAGATCAACCAGAAATTCGATTTTCGAATCGCGGGTGTCAATCATTTTACTTGGCTGCTCAAAGCCGAGTATGAAGGAAAAAATGTGATGCCCACGATCGCAGAAGCCATGCGCAAGATGGCAGATAACGAGAATAACGGCGGTGATCGCGGCGCAAAAGCTCTTTTTAACGATGCGATCACCTATGAACTGTATGATATTTTTGGAATCATTCCCACTTGTACGGCGCATACGAAGGAATACGTTCGGTATTGGCAGGGTCTTGGCAAAACTGCGGACACCATCCCGCCATTATCGATCTGGGAGACAGAGGACAGATATGAACGTCACGATGAAATGTGGCAGCAAGTCGATGACTTCCTTACAGGGAACATCCCGATTGCCGATTACATGAGCACCTTCGGACCAGATCATGCGACTGACATCATTGAGAATATGGTGGGGAACTTGGGCAAAAAGTTCTTCATCAATACGCTCAATCAAGGCGCGGTAACCAATATGAATAACGATTCGTTCCTAGAACTACTATGCGATGTAGATATGGATGGAGTGAAGCCACTCCATGTAGGCGAGATGCCACGCGGAATTAGAGGTATGCAAGAACTTGTACTGGATACGCATGAGCTTACGGTTGAAGCTGTTCTGGAACAGAGCTACGAGAAGCTGAGAAGGGCGATGCTCACCGACCCGCTCGTGAGTTCCATCAGCGACGCGGACAAGATCATTCATGAATTGTTGGAGCTGGAGCGTAGGATGATTCCGGACGTTTGGTATAAGGACAGACTGCAGTATAGCTAAGAACGATAACGACAAAAGACCAGGTTCCTTCCAAGGAACTAACCTGGTCTTTGTTTTTATCGTTTGTCATGTATAAAGAAATCCTATTCCACTTTAAACAAGCCAGCATGGTCTTCATAATACGAAGTAATAAAATTACGAAATTCTCTTACAGCAGGAGATAACCATTTTTGTTTGACCCAGGATAGGCTAATGGGATATATAGCTGAATCATCTGCAATTTTTACATAACGTAACCCTAGTGTTCTACATACGGAGATCGGAATTAATGCAACACCCTGATTAAGGCTGATAATTTCAAGCAGCGTATGAGAATCGACCTCAAATGCATGATTGGGGAGGAAGCCTGCTTTTTCACAGAGCATGGTGGTAAATCGGCTGTACTCCTTATTATCGGCAAGGGAAATAAAGGGATCATTTGCAACAACACTTAATGAAATGCTTGTCTCTCCACCGTATGCATGGTCCGTGGGCACAACCAAAACAATATCCTCCTCAACCAGGACAACACTATCAATCTCCTCATCCTGAATCGGATGCCCCGTAATCCCCAGATGCATGTCCCCTTTCTTCAAACCTGTAATAATTTCACTGCGGGTCCCAATACCCTGATGAAGCTTGGTTTCGGGGGAAGCGTTAATATAGTCACTAATGAGACCTGTGAGGAACCGAGTATTCGTAATCGAGATCCTGATCGTATTGGAAATTTGCTGTTCCTCCGCTTTAATCTCCATCTCTGCATTTTCAATTTCAATAAAAATCCGGTTTACATGTTTCAATAAAATCTCACCTGAGGAATTCAATTGAATGTTTCGTCCTCTCCTATGAAATAGTGGGGTACCCAGTTCATCCTCAAGTCTTTTAATCGTCAAGCTTAGGGAAGGTTGAGCAATATTCAATTGTGCAGCTGCCTTGGAGATATGTTCAGTATAGGCAACGGTCTGAAAGTATTTGAGCTGAAGCAATTCCATTCACATGCACTCCTTATTTATTCTGATAAATATATATAGTACTTATTATGTATTATATTAAATTTAAATATTGATGTAGAATTTTTTTATGAGATACAGTTCAAATTTTTATATAACAAAACTTAACTAAATTTATGAGGTAGGTGTCTTTGATGAAAATTGATGTGAATAACATAGCTAAAAATCTGAATACACCCTTAACGGCCCCGGCATACCCGATGCCACCATACAAATTTGTGAATCGTGAATACTTGAATATTATTTACCGAACCGATGAAAAAGCCTTGCGGGCAGCCGTACCAGAACCTCTCGAAATTACTGAACCATTGGTTAAATTCGAAGTGATGTGGATGCCGGATGTTTCTGGATTGGGTGCCTATACCGAAGCTGGACAAGTTATCCCTGTGCAATTCAATGGGGAGGAAGGCGATTATTTGCATTCGATGTATGTAGACAATTTCCCTGCGATTGCGAGTGGTCGAGAGCTCACCGCCTATCCGAAAAAGCTGGGTGCACCCAAGTTGTATACCGATTCAGATACACTTGTTGGCACACTTGATTATGGAACGTTACGTGTAGCCACGGCAACGATGGGCTATAAACATGTGGAGATGGATAAAGAGTTGGCTAAACGCGAAATATGCCGGCCTAATTTTATGATTAAGATTGCTACGGACTATACCGGGAATTTAAGAATATGTGATCTGATCCGAACTCAAATTACGGATATCGAAGTGAAAGAGGCCTGGACAGGACCTGCCCGGCTTCAACTGTTCGAACATGCATTGGCACCTCTTGCAGATCTGCCTGTGTTGGAAGTTGTGTCCGCTTCTCATATTCTTACCAACTTAACCTTAAACGCTGCACAACCTGTATACAACTACCTGGAAGAGAAATAAGGAGAAAAAATATAATGAGAATTGCAATTGTAGGAGCAGGATCTTTGGGAACCATCGTAGGCGCATACCTTGCGGATGGCGGAATGGACGTTGAGTTAATTGATGCATATCAGGAACATGTAGATGCTTTAAATCAGACGGGTGCTAAAGTGACGGGTACCACAGAGTTTCAGGCCAAAGTAAAAGCCATTACTCCTGATCAGAAATCAGGAAAGTATGACCTTGTTTTACTTTTAACCAAACAACTCTACAACGATTCCATTCTTCAGGAATTACTTCCATTCTTGAAAGAAGACAGTATGGTGTGTTCTTTGCAGAACGGGATTCCGGAAGAAAAAGTGGCGTCCATTGTGGGTGAAAAACGTGTCATTGCTGGCTCCGTTGAATTTGGCGCTACGCTCATTGAACCGGGTGTGTCGAGCCTGACCATCGAGTACACTCAATTTAAGCAGTATGCTTTTCAGATTGGTGAATTAAATGGTGAAATCACCGAACGAATTCAGCGCGTGAAATCGGTGTTGGACCTTGTAGGTGGAACACACATTTCCGATAACCTGGTTGGAACCAAATGGTCCAAATTGCTGATCAACAATGCATTTAGTGGTTTATCAGCTGCTTTGAATGGGGAATATGGGGACATTCTTGATCAAGAAGCCGGCATTGTGAGTGCAGCTCATATTGCGGACGAGACGATTAAAGTTGCTCGCGCCAATGGGGTCACCCTAGTTAAAATGAATGGATTCGACATCAGTTCACTCGAACTGAACAACGAAGAAGATATCCCTGAACGGGTGAAAACATTACGTTACGTGATGGAGCCCTCCAGATTGCTCAAAGCAAGTATGCTTCAAGATCTGGAGAAGAACCGCAAAACGGAAATTGATTATATTAACGGGGTTGTTTCAAGCAGAGCAGAAGGCACCGGAATTGCGACGCCTTATAATGATTTGGTTGTAAAACTGGTCAAATCTGCTGAAGAAACTCAAACCGTTCCTGATTTTGACACGAACATAAAAGCTTTTGAAGAACTATTAAGTGTTCAAAAATAAATTCAATTATTTCAACTGAAAGTCGCTAATACAGCGGCTTTTTTGTTGTATCAGTAAATCTAGTCAGGCTTGATTTTGCGACAGATAGAATATTCTTCGTGTTTTATGTTTCCTAAGATTATACAAAAAGGGGAATTAAATTTGATATAATATAGACTTGCTGGTTATTTTTCTATTCGAAGGAGATACATATGATGAAATCTTGGGGGGAATTCGTCTTTTATTTGGTGGTGTTTGTCTTTGTTTTATTTATGACCTGGAATGACTATTCACTATTTTGGACAATAGGGGGTGTAGTCGTTACCATTCTTATCGCGTTTATTAAGCATGTTTTTTATCCTTTAGTATTTGATAAGCGTATAGATCGTTTAGAGTCCTTTTTATCCAAGCAGCAAAATACACCTGGGACATACATTATTTATGTTCTTGCAAACAGACTTGATGATGAGGTAGAACTAGTTATGGAGCAAATTATGCAGAAATATAAGCGAAGAACAACACAAGCACAGTTCAAGGCAGCTTACGGATTATATCGCAAGGATATGTTTGCCATTCGGCAAGCTGTACCTCATATCGGCTTATCGGACTACCGTACATATTACGAAACCATTCTACTCTTGGAAGACGGGAAAAGTGAAGATGCGCGTGAAAGACTTCAATCCATTAAAAAACAGTGGATGCGATCAACATTGCTCGCGGGTATTGAACTCAAAGCAGAAAACCGTGATACCGCTATTCAGCACGCGCATGAAGCACTTAACTCTTCCAGAGGTGTTAATCGTTATGTTTTATATAAGGAATACGAAAGAGTATTACCAGAGGTTGTTGGACACATATCGTAAGATGGAGAAAATGTTTTGAAAAAATAAACCGTGCTTCACGGTTTATTTTTTTTCATTTACTAGCATAGGTGTGAGTCCATCCTTAGCAAAAATAGAGGGTAGAATCGTCAATAACCTCTCACGGGTAAGGGGATCATCGTAGTTCCAGCCAGCTTCTACTATATGTACTTTACTGGGTGCCAACATGCCAACCAAACTTTGTAGCGGAGAAGGTATATTTACATTCATCTCCTCCTGAGGTACCATCACGAAGTTTCGGTCTCCACCGTATTGTGTGATTTTATTGTAATCAATTTGTATCCAAGGTCTGCCATTAATGATCAGTTGATTTACGGATTCAGTGGGTCGAAAGCCAAGTGATTCATACACGGTAGCGGCAAATCCCGTCTGTCCCATAACATATATGTTTTTACCCAGCACCAGATAGACAGTTGCTCGTTCTCCTGCAATATAATCATCCGCCAATTGTCGCCGTATCCTCCTGACACTTTCCTCATAGCGGTCGATCCACTGTTCAGCCGTTCTGCTTCGATCGAAAAGATCCGCAATATAACGAAGACGCTCAAAAGTGCTGGTTGTTTCGCGATAGACGATGGTAGGGGCAATGGCGTCCAGTTGAGGTAACTGCTGCTCACTATAGTTGCCAAGCAGTATAAGATCAGGCTTAAGTAAGGAGACTTGCTCCGGTGCACCTTGCAGTCCAATGTCCGGCATGTGAAGCAGTTTGCTTCGATATATGACTTGTGATCTCATTGTTGTTATTCCCGCGCCGACTGGACGGATACCAATAGCAAGCAACTCCCCAAGGGTATGGGTACCTGTGGCCACAATACGAATAGCCGCATCAGGGAGGGAAATCTGCCTGCCGAGGGAATCGGTTATCGTTCTTTGCCTGGTACGTCTTTGTATATTCGCGTATTCCCGTGGAGGGTGTCCTGTGAGCTGGTGAAAACGCCGACTGAAATAATACTCATCCTTAAAACCGACTTGTCTGGATATCTCACGCAAGGTATCGGTAGAACTGGACAGTAGCTTTTTGGCATGCTGGACTCTAAGCTCTGCCAGGTAATCCGTTGGTTTCTTACCAGTAATCACCTTAAACAATTTGCTATATTGCCATCGAACCATGCCGGCCATTTCGGCCAAGAACTCTACGGTTAGATCTTCGTTGTAGTGCTGCTCCATATAGCTGAGTGTAAGCTGTACCGCTTGATCATTTTGCACTGGCGGAGCAGCGCTTTCTAGCTGAGCCATCAGGCTAAGTATCAGTTGCAGCCGGGCCTGAGTAACTGCTGATTTTGAATGATACGTAGGCGTAAATTTCTTCTCCTGCAACCGATTTTGCTTGTTGGATTGCAAAGGCAGCGGAGAAATCCAGTCTTCACTTGCCAACGCAAGTTTTATAGTAGAAAGAGACAGCGTGTAAGGAAAGCCCAGAATAAGAGGAGGGCAAGCCGGAAGCAGAGTCAACTGATCCACTTGAAAAGAAAGAAAGGTCAACCGGGCTACATGCGCTTGCTCTTTTATCGTTTTGAGAATGTAGGATTGCTGAGTAGGGAGCAGAATACAACTTCCTTGGCTCAGATCTTGGGAGATGTTGTTTGTTAACAGCCGAATTCCATGATCCAGAGCAATAAGCAATGTATATTCATTGGCAGCCTTGCTCTTGGTTGATGGATTATGATGATTGGTTTCCTGCAGTGGTGTGAGCTGAAGCAGATCATGCTGCTGCAGTTGGATGTATAGGGAAGCCATTTGCATTCTGGAGCACTCCGATCTAGTGATAATAATTCTCAATTACTAGTTTACCACATTTTACACGTTTGAGAATGTTCCGTTGCAGCCTTATTGCAAGCAGTATAAGTTTACAGAATCAAAAAATCCTCCACAGCCCAAAGGGTTTGGAGGATTTTGACGCCATCATCAATGCGTTATTATCGATTCATCCATTTTGGCAATTCATCAAGCAATTGCTCCAGTGCCAGCAGGTTGTCGGTATTCCAATCGGCAGATGCTGTATAGACACGTCCTTGCTGAACGGCAGGCAACGTTTTCCACAAAGTGCTTTGTAACAAGCGCTCAGATTCAGCTCGGCTTTCGTCATTATCCAGCGTAAGGACAAAGAGGTGATCTCCTGCATAGTCCGGCATTAGTTCTTCCGAAAGTTCGACGAATGTTAGGTCCTTGTCGATAATGTTTTGCTGAATTGCTGGCGGAATTGCAAATCCGTGCTCGCGATACATGACTACACCCAAGGAACGATTCCCCATCACATAAAGCTGTTTACCCAACTGCAAGAAGATGGTCGCTGTCTCGCCCTCTGCCACATTCAGCTTGTCCCACATCGCTTCCGCTTTTGTATCAAATCTGCTGATCCATTGCTCTGCCTCATCCTGTTTGCCAAAAATGTTGCCAAGCTCGCGTACGCGTTCTGTAAATGGTAACGCCGAGTTGAACGGAATCGTAGGCGCAATCTTTGAAAAAGCGGCGTTCCGGTCAGCATCTTGGTTATAACCATTCAAAATCAAGTCAGGCTGCAAAGCCGTTATTGCCTCCAAATCACCAGGGTTCCCGACATCCTCAATACCTTCTAATCGGTCTACAATATAGCTTTTTGAAGCATGAATCAGATTGGCTCCAACGATGGGGATGTCCATTGCAAGGAGATCTCCAAGTGTTGAACCAAGATAGATAACTCGTTGTGGTTGAGTGGGTATTTCAATCACTTCGTCTGTTTGGGTTGTATAGCTTTTTGTCGTTTGTTCGTTGGTCTTCACAGGTTCTTGTGAAGGAGCGCTTTCCGAACGGCTGCATGCTGCAAGGACGGATAGAAGAAGAAAGCATGCTCCCCATATCAATAGGTGTTTCTTAATTGCACTGTTCATCATTGTTTCCCCCTGAGTTCTCTTTTTCTCATTGATAACCATTATCAATTACATGTAATTATAGGTGCCATTTCCGGGGCTTACAATGAAAAAAACGCAGTGAATTTATTTGTACAAATGTCAATGCGTGCATCTATTTGTTCGTTGCATTATTTTCAATCCGCAGGTGTGCTGTCATCGGAGTATGCGTGATCAAAAACAGCTTGCTGTATAAGGAATTAATAATCGTTGGATAATAATGACATTGACAACTGCAGAGTTTTCCAAAATAATAGTATGTAATTGAATACTGGTACCTTTAATTCAGTCCAGAGAGGCTGGCAAGGGCAGCGGATTTCATAATCACGCGAGAATCAAGGGCTTATTCCGTCATGGGATGCTCTGTGTCTTCGCGCGGGTTATGATGCAAAAAGAGGCTACTTGTCAGTGTATATAACTTGACGAGTAGCCTCTTTTTTCTGCTTTTTTTGGTATCAGATACACTTTATGTTGGGGGTATTCTGATGAGCAAACAAGATCAAGAGTTTTCATGGCAAGCTGTGCCGAAATCGCAAAGAAACCACTTTTGGAAGACATTATCGGTCATGCTCGGGTTCACTTTCTTCTCTGCAAGCATGCTGGCAGGAGGCACATTGGGCGTCAGCTTGACGTTCATGGAGTTTATTGGCATCGTACTTGCAGGCAATCTGGTGCTCGGTATCTACACAGGGGCACTGGCACATATCGCTGCCAAAACGGGGCTGTCCACACATTTGCTCGCTAAATATGCGTTCGGTGCAAAAGGGTCGTATCTACCTTCGTTCCTGCTAGGCTTCACACAGGTCGGATGGTTCGGAGTAGGCGTAGCCATGTTCGCGATTCCGGTCGCCAAAGCCATGGACTGGAACGTGTACCTGTTGATTATCGTGTTCGGACTTGCCATGACAGCATCAGCCATCTTCGGTATGAAGTCACTCGTCATTCTCGGATATATCGCGGTTCCTGCGATTGCCATTCTCGGTGGTTACTCCATGTTCGAAGGTGCGGGTTCGCTGGGTGGTCTGCAAGGGTTGCTTGATTACACGCCGACTCAGTCGCTTACCGCGGCGGCGGCATTGACGATCTGTATTGGATCATTCATAAGCGGCGGAACGCTGACACCCGATTTTGCCCGGTTTTCCCGAACATCGAAACAGGCAGTTACCGCAACAGTGATTGCATTCTTCCTGGGTAACTCACTCATGTTTCTGTTCGGTGCAGTTGGTGCGATGGCCTATAACCTGGCTGATATCTCGGAGGTCATGTTCCTGCAAGGATTGATCATCCCGGCAATCATCGTTCTGGGCTTGAATATCTGGACGACCAACGATAATGCACTGTACGCTTCAGGTCTTGGTTTTGCCAACATCACCAAAATTTCGAAGAAATTTTTCGTCATCGTAAACGGCATTGTGGGTACCGTATTCGCCATGTGGATGTACAACAACTTCGTCAGTTTCCTGAACGTACTGGGCGCGGCGGTACCATCCATCGGGGCTATTATTATCGCAGATTACTTCATTGTAAAACGTAGAAACTATAAGCCATTTGCTGACATGTCATTCAAAAATGTAAACTGGGTAGCGATGGTCGCATGGGCCATCGGCGTGGCATTCGCCCAACTGGCTCCTGGCGTAACACCATTGAACGCACTGCTTGGTACAGCAGTGGCCTATATCGTCTTGATGCTGATTGTTCCAGCCAAAGAATCCAAAGAAATGGGGAAAATAAATGATTATACAGAACGCAAAATTGCGGGGTAAAGAAGGACTATGGAATATTGTTGTGAAAGACGGGAAGTTTGAGCGAATCACACAATCGCTGGAAGTGACCGACAATGAGGAAGTCCTGGATGTCAACGGATCGCTTGTCCTGCCACCGTTCATTGAGCCGCATATTCATCTCGATACAACGCTCACCGCAGGCGAGCCGGAATGGAACCTAAGCGGAACGCTGTTCGAAGGCATTCAACGCTGGTCAGAGCGTAAGGCTTTCTTGACACATGAAGATGTCAAAACACGCTCCAAAACAGCACTCAAGTGGCAGTTGGCACAAGGTATCCAGCATGTACGGACTCATGTGGACGTTACCGATCCAAGCTTGATCGCCGTTAAAGCGATGCTTGAAGTAAAAGAAGAAATGGCTCCATATATGGACATCCAGCTTGTTGCTTTTCCACAGGAAGGCATTCACTCTTATCCAAACGGGGCAGAATTGCTGGAAGAGTCACTGAAAATGGGCGTTGACGTGGTCGGGGGTATTCCACACTTCGAATTCACACGGGAATATGGCGTTGATTCAATGAAAGTTGCGTTTGATCTGGCTGAAAAATACGATCGTCTCATTGATATCCATTGCGATGAAATTGATGACGAGCAATCCCGTTTCGTTGAAGTTGTAGCCAAGGAAGCTTATGAACGTGGACTGGGTTCACGAACAACGGCAAGTCACACGACAGCAATGGGGTCATATAATGACGCTTATACGTACAAGTTGTTCCGTTTGCTGAAGATGGCAGATCTGAACTTTGTCTCCAATCCGTTGGTTAACATTCACCTGCAAGGACGCTTCGACACGTATCCGAAGAGAAGAGGGCTGACGCGTGTCAAAGAGTTGCAGGAAGCAGGTCTGAATGTGTGCTTTGGTCACGATGACATCTTCGATCCATGGTATCCGCTCGGTACAGGCAACATGCTGCAAGTACTGCACATGGGGATTCATGCTTCGCAGTTGCTTGGTTACGACCAGATCGTAAATTCAATCGACCTCATTACGAAAAACAGCGCAAGAACGTTACACATTGAGGATGTATACGGTATTGAAGAAGGTAAACCTGCTAACTTCATCGTACTTGAAGCAGAGAACGAATATGAGGCTGTTCGCAAACAAGCCGGCGTACTTTATTCCTACAGAGGCGGCCGTAAAGTTGCGGAATCGAAGCCGCGAGACACATCCATCATTTTTGAAGGCGGAACAGAAAAGGTTACTTTTAATAAATAATGTAGAAAATATACTCCCACTAAAAGTCGCTATTTTAGCGGCTTTTTTGCTTTTTTGTATTGTATACAGAATGCATTTTGCTAATGGAGAGCCAGAAGAACGAAAAGATGCTCCTGAGCACATACAATAAAAACCAAACATTCAGCTTGCCTTAAGTGCTTCACTAGAAGCCTGCTTCCCGCCTTTTTTACGAACAAAACTAATGATCAGCAGTAGCAGTGGTAACAAGCCAAATAAAAAAATGGACATATTGCCAAGAAAATCACCCAAGGCTAACGTTTCCTCCAGGTTTTTAGGCAAGTAAGCAATTACATACAAGACTGGCAACATCGCGAATTGTATGCTCGTAATATTTTTGAGACGAAACAAATCTCGGATTCCGATTGCCGCAAAATAGTGTTTAAAAGCATAGGTTGCAAAGATCTGCATCAGCCAAAACACAATGAACAGCGATTCATAACGCTCAAAAAGAAACCCCTCAATTTCAAAACTTCGAACCATGTCGAACGTCGGCCACATTCGTGTTTGAATTCCTGGCAAAGATAAGTTCCCTACAACGGTAACAATCGTGACCAAATATATGATCGTACAACTAAGTATGCTGTATATAGCAGCTTTATTGCTTGCTTTCACGTCCACCATGTAAGCTGTGATGATGAGTAAAACTTCATATCCAGAATAGGACAGACACGAAGGTTTAAGACCCTTCAACACAGGCATGAATCCATCGCCCAGGAGTGGTCTGAGGTTATTAAGTTCAAACATCTTGGTGCTTAAAAGGAAAACCAGCGCTAGCAACACAAGCGTAACGGGCAACACGATTGAGAAGACCCGGATGATAACCTTAAGACCACCCGTTAACATATAAATACCAATCCACAAACTGACCATAATAGTGACCCAAGTAGGCGTGCGCTCAAGGATGTACATACTTGTAATTTCGGCCATGACTCTAACTTCGAATGAACAAAGAACAACAAAATACACGATAATTAAAAGTCCCAATAGATAAGCAATCCACTGACCTGTGATTTCGGGTATAAATTCGAATACCGTTTTACCGGGGAATCTACGACACAAGGTTACAAGGAGGATGCTGATTGTGGTAACAATTAATCCTGATAAAATGACAGAAATCCATACATCTGGTGTTCCTACTGCTTTACTAATTGTGCGAGGGAGTGTTAGAATTCCAGCTCCGAGTATTGAATTGATAACTACAATAATAACCTCGGAGGTATTAATATTAGATGTGGATTGCTTCATTAGCCTTCGCTCCAAACCGGAGAATATATTTCTAGGTAGTATCGCCCAAGGAAGTTGTTTTATGTAAAATATGCTGTACTGATATAATGTGGAGATATCCAATAATGAACTGAAGATGAGGATGCAGGTTATGCCAAAGAACGATAATATGTTAGCCATTCTATGGATGCTGAATTCAGGCACCAAAGTAACTGCAAAACAAATGTCCGAAAAGTTAGAAATCAATATAAGAACCGTATATCGATATATTGATGCATTATGTGCCAGTGGAGTACCGATCATTTCCGATACAGGTCACAACGGCGGGTATAGCTTGCTGAATCAGCATATCAAAGCACCTCTTTTATTTGATATTGAAGAAAAAAAGGCACTCCTCCAAGCTGCTGTGTTTGCAAAAGAAGCTGGATACCCTTTGAGTGAGGCATTGGACAATGCAACATCCAAATTGAAAATGTATTCAAATCAGGATCAGGAAAACACACTTCGTCGTCATTTAGCCGAATTTAACGTTATCAATCGTATGGGAGACCCATCCATTCAGCCGATCTTGGCGGAATTGGAGCAAGCCGTGGCTAATGATTGGTCTGTCGAAATTGATTATCGCAGAAGCCGTGATGAACAACCCAAGAATAGAGTAATAGACCCGTATGGAATGGTTTACTGGAATAATAAATGGTATACCATTGCGTTTTGCCACTTGAGAAATGAGTTCCGCAGCTTTCGGGCAGATCGTATTCTGCGAATCAAGCTTACTCCGATCCGCTTTAAGCGTTCGCAAGCTTTTTCAGCCCGTGAATTTTTTCTGCAAAATTTGTTACCTGATGTAGGGGGAAAAGAGGGGTTAATTTCCTTGGTTATCAAAGGCCGATCAGAGGCATTGGATGACTTGGGGCTGCATTGGTTTATGGGACATTATCTGAAAGAGCGGACTTCTAATCAAGCCATCTTTTTATTTGATGAAAAATCAATTGATACATACGTCCCCTATTTTCTCCTATCCTATGGGAAATCCATTCAAGTCATCGAACCACAGCGTGTGAAGGACCGACTTGTTGCTGTTGTATCCGAGTTAATGGAATACTATCAACTTTAACAACTTCACTGACAGTAGATGTCAGTGAAGTTGTTTTATAATGATGACAATCTCGGATTACTGAGAAGGAAGGCGGAGTAGACATATGAGTGAACAGACAAAACACAAGGCAGTTTCAGGAAAATATACAAAGAAGGGTACACCTAAGGGAGTTACATCGATTACCCCATTTATAACAGTGAAGGATCCTTCTGAAGCAATTCATTTCTATAAAATTGTTTTCAATGCAAGGGTGAAGGATATCACTGAGCATCCAGATGGAAATGGTGATACGTTTATTGTTCATGCCGAATTAGATTTTGGAAATGGTTTTTTACAGCTGGGAGCAGCGAACCCGGCATATCAATTGGCTTTGCCCCCAGATCAAGATCATGCATGTTATTCTTTAGGGGTTTACGTCATGAATGTGGATGAAACCATTGCAACCGCCGTATCCAGAGGGGCGAAAGTAAGAGAAGAGATTGTTAACTTTGCGTCTGGTGATCGATTCGGAAGTATACTAGACCCTTTTGGTGTACGCTGGTCTATTCTGACCCGGATTGAAGATTTATCGGAAGAAGAAAGTAGTCGGCGAGTCGCTGAGTGGGCCAAAAGCGTCTCCATGAACAGCTAGTTCAGATATTTCTTGCGAAACTGGAGGGGAGATATTCCAACACTTCGCTTGAAGCAGGTAGAAAAGTAAGGGGAATATTGAAAACCCACTTCAGCGGCTATACGATCTATCGACCATTCCGTCGAAACCATAAGCTGCTTGGCCCGCTCAATCCTAAATTGTAATAAGTAATGAACCGGTGTGACATCGTATTTCATTTTCATACAGCGAACGATGTAGCTAGGGTGGAAGTGTAGCGCTGATGAGAGTGTTTCATTGGTGATCTCTTCTTGGTAGTGTTGCTGGATGAAAACAGCTACGTTCTCGGCAAGCCGTGAAGCAGGTGTTTTGGCCATATCTGAGATGCCATTTTCAAGTGTAGCCAGAAAGCGGAATAACAGTTGCTGCTTCTCCCAGAAGGAATCACCTACCGGCAGTTCCAACAGCTTCTGCATTAGATCGAATACGAGTTGGGGACTTAGCACCGTAGTTTTCTTAGGAATCCGTATTGATTTTGGCTTATCGAATGGCGATAACGGAATTACCGCTTCCCATTCTTCGATTAAGGGAATCTGATGCCAGTTCCCATGCTCAAAATGAACCCAGTAAAATGTTGTTTCCTGTTCGCAGGGCCTAAACGAGTAATGCTCACCTTCAGGTAGTAATACCAGTGCATCACCTGTACCAAGTGTCCATTCCGTCCCATTCTCACCGATATGTAGTTCCCCATCAACCACGAGCAATACATCAAACAGACCGAAATTTCTTCGATTAGGATGACGGTCGCCTACACGGAACGTTGAACGACCAGATTCCCAGTAATATGGAAGAGGTGGGGTTTGTAAGGCAACAATTAATTCTTCATTCAATGAATCAACCTCATTTTTTAGTGTCATTTTGTATAGAAAAATGCTCATTCCATTCCTATCCTCACTTTAAGAAAAAGCATATACTCGACTTTGAAAAGAGTCAAATTTTATACTTTTGAGGTGTGTATAATGGGACAGAACCAGATCCAAATTCAAGACCAATTTTGGAATACATATTCCGATCTTGTACGAGAAACGGTTATTCCCTATCAATGGGAAGCTCTGAACGATAGGGTAGAGGACGCTGAGCCTAGTCATGCTATTCGAAATTTCCGTATTGCTGCTGGCTTGGAGCAAGGAGAGTTTGGCGGATGGGTATTTCAGGACAGTGATCTCTACAAGTGGTTAGAGGCCGTTGCTTATTCGCTCCGTCATCATCCAGATCAGAGGTTAGAGAAGATCGCTGATGAATCCATCGAATTGATTGGCCAAGCCCAACATGACGATGGTTATCTGAATACCTACTTCACGATCCAAGAACCTGGGAAGCAATGGACCAATCTTTATGAAGCTCATGAGCTGTATTGTGCGGGTCATTTAATTGAAGCGGCAGTTGCGTATTACCAGGCTACGGGGAAGCGTAAGTTACTAGACATCTCATGCCGATTCGCTGATCTGATTGATCGTATGTTCGGAACCAAGCCGGGACAGATAAGGGCTTACTGCGGTCATCAGGAAATTGAATTGGCTCTGGTTAAGCTATATGGTGTTACGGGAGAAGAACGTTATTTGAATCTAAGCCAATACTTCATAGATGAACGGGGTAAGCAGCCCAACTATTTTATCGAGGAATGGGAACGCGGAAGCCGAACAAATATCTGGTCCCAGGGAGCACCTAATCTTGAGGTCTATCAATCTCATCTTCCTGTTCGTGAGCAAAAGGTAGCTGTTGGACACTCCGTTCGGGCAGTTTACATGTACACGGCGATGGCTGATCTTGCGCGACTAACAGGTGACGAGGGACTGAAGGCGGCGTGTGAACGACTTTGGTCGAACACAACAGGCAAACAAATGTATATTACCGGAGGCATTGGTTCTACACACCTCGGGGAAGCCTTTACGTTTGACTACGATCTTCCGAATGATTCCGTTTATGCGGAGACCTGTGCTTCAATTGGTTTGATTTTCTGGGCACGACGCATGCTTCAATTGGAAGTTAAAAGTGAATATGCGGATGTGTTGGAGAGAGCGCTATACAACAATGTGCTGGGTAGCATGTCTATGGATGGGAAACACTTCTTTTATGTCAATCCACTTGAAGTTTGGCCAGAAGCAAGTCTCAAAAATCCAGATAAACATCACGTAAAGCCCGTCCGACAAAAATGGTTTGGTTGCTCCTGTTGTCCTCCAAATGTTGCACGGTTGCTAGGTTCGTTAGACGATTATATTTACGACGTGTCTGAGGATGGCAGAACGATCTATACCCATTTGTATATTGGAAGTAAAGCCTCGTTCGAGCTTGCCGACACCACAATAACATTGCATCAACGCTCCGAGCTGCCTTGGAACGGCCGCGTTGAATTTTCGGTTCAGCTTCCCAAGGATAGCGAATGTGCGGAGTTCGAGCTTGCACTGCGTATACCGGATTGGTTCCAGAACGGACAGCCCACCTTGAAAGTGAATGGTGAAAAGCAAGATATTCATGTTGAGAATGGTTACGCGAAAATAAATCGCAGCTGGTCAGATGGAAATACAGTGGAGTGGCTGCTTCCGATTGAGCCGAAGTTAGTTGCTGCGCACCCTTTAATTCGGGCAGATGCAGGCAAGGTGGCGATTCAACGCGGCCCGCTCGTTTATTGCGTAGAAGAAGCAGACAACGGGGCACCGCTCACTTCGCTCGTGTTGGCTTCGGAGCCACAATTAACCGCGTATGCTGATCCAGATTTGCTAGGTGGTTGTATCGTGGTAGAAGGGGATGGTTTCGTGACTGACGACAGCTCTTCATGGTCAGATGAGAAGCCGTACCGTTCTTATATTAATCAAAAAAAGGAAGTACGTTTCAAGGCCATACCCTATTATCTGTGGGGTAATCGGCTGGCTGGTGAGATGAGCGTGTGGCTACGCTATTAAAGAGGAAGTAAGGACGCACTTTTACAATTCCACAAAAGGAACCACCAAAAAAACGAGTGCACCCTGAACATGGATGCGCCCGTTTTCTACTATCCGTAATCCTATTCGTCTGTATCGGTTTCGAAGTATCCTCATTGAGCTTCTTATAATCCATTCCCCATGTTTCCATCACACTAATGATGGGTCTCTGCGTATTACCTAAATCTCTCAAGCTGTATTCGACTCTGGCCGGTACCTCCGCATAAAAAAGTTGCGAAGCTTTGCAGCTTTGGATATGATTATCTAAAGTTCAATCAAAAAAATACTTATGTAATCAATTAATGATAAAAGATAGTGAGGTAAGAAAAAATGATCGCAAGAACAGAAGAAGATTTTAATGGCTTGAAGGAAATTGGCAAAATTGTTGCTTCTATTAGAGATGAATTGGTTCAAAGAACTATCCCAGGCATAACCACTAAAGAGCTTGATGATTTGGCAGGAGAGCTTTTTGAGAAAGCTGGCGCAGTTTCTGCTCCAAAAAGTGAATATAATTTCCCGGGATTTACTTGTATTAGTGTTAATGAAGAAGTGGCACATGGTATTCCGGGAGAGCGGGTTATTCAAGAAGGGGACATCGTCAATATTGATGTGTCTGGCTCCAAAAACAGTTATTTTGCAGATACGGGACTCTCGTTTGTCGTAGGCGAAGGTGAAGAAGTATTAACGAAAATATGCGACGTTGTTAAACTGGCATTTGAAGCAGGTCTTAAAAAAGCAAAACCAGGCTCCAAAAAAAGCGGAATCGGTAAAGCCGTATTCCAAACTGCCAGACAGCATGAATTAACGGTTATTAAAAACCTTACCGGACATGGTGTTGGACGTGGAATACACGAAGCACCTGACCACATCTACAATTATAATGATCCATCGGATGATGAATTGTTAAAAGAAGGTATGGTTATTGCATTCGAGCCGTTTATCTCAACTTCAGAAGAAGAAGTAGAACAAACAGGTGATGGCTGGACCTTTGTTACTAAAAACAGCTATGTAGCTCAAATAGAACATACCATTATTCTTACTAAAAATGGTCCGATTATTGTCACTCTTTAAGGTGTTCAAACTGAAAGTCGCTAAATTTAGCGACTTTTTTTGTTTTTGTTTTATTGGTACGTCAAAGTAAATCAAAATATAAACGTTCGCTTATTAATTTATGTTGAAATTATGGAAGGATTTAACGTATATTTAGATCTGATCTTTATGTTATAGACAGAGGTGATTGATTGAGCACATCAAAAAAGCGCGTTCAAGTCATTGATGGACTGCGTGGATTCAGTCTGGCCGGCATTGTGCTGGCGAATATGCTGGCTTTCCAATATGGAATGTATGGCCAGAGTAAACCCCAACTGTTCGGGATTGGCGGAGCAGATCAGGCTTTCCTCTCATTCCTGCTGATCACTGTAGTGGGCAGTTTTATGCCGATTTTTGCATTTATGTTTGGCTTTGGAATGGTTAAGCTCTCAGAAAGCCTAAAATCACGAGATTTACGACCAAAGTGTCATCTGGCACGCCGTTTTCTACTACTGTTTGGAATCGGTTTACTGCACATCATCTATCTGTGGGAAGGGGATATCCTGACATTTTATGGTGTACTCGGTTTCTTCTTGCTCATGTTCCTTAATCGGAAGCCCAAAACGCTGCTCATTTGGTCGGTACTGCTACTCATGGGAGCGGGCATACTTGGCCTCCCGGCATCTAATCCGATGAACCCGCTGGCGATTGAGTCCATTCATATGGAGAACTACATCATTCAAAGTCAGGATGTATACGGTAGCGGCACATACGCGGAAATCAGGAATTTCAGTAATAACGTCGATCCATTCGGCGGGGATTTGGAGGTGTCATTTGCCCTATTGATCCTGCTGTTAGCCCCACTCATGACAGTACCGATGTTCTTGCTCGGCATGCACGCTGCCAGAAGCGGCACGTTTAGCGATCCCCAAACGAAGCGGACTATGTATCTTCGCCGTGCCTCGTTATTAATTCCAGTAGGTTTGATACTCAAAGCATACGGTGTATTGGCGCCACAATTGGGTGCGGAAGGTTGGCTCGGTATCGGAATCGGGGGGACGCTTGGAGGAACGTTGCTTGCACTCGGATACATTTATGCATTTGCACTGTTGTATGCGGGAAGTCGCCGTTCCAGCCTGATGTACAGATTTGAGGCGGTTGGCCGTCTCTCGTTGACGAATTACCTGATGCAGAGCGTAATCTGTACGACAATTTTCTATGGATACGGCCTGGGACTGTTTGGTCGTGCTGGTGTGTTTATCGGAGCAATTATTGCGCTTGCTGTCTACGGCATTCAATTGTGGCTCAGTCCGCTATATCTCAAGAAATTTAGCAATGGTCCTGTCGAGTACCTTCTGCGGATTTGGACATATCTGTCCTGGAAAGGGCAGCCAAGAAAGAAGAAAAGATCGAACTTAGTTACGCATGAAAACGCGCCTGGTGTCCAGTAAGCATAAAGTGTTATCGTGAAACGCAAAAAGAAGCTCGTTCTACCAAAAGAGAGGGCTTCTTTATGCCGTAACGATCATCTTCCTAAAATTAAATCAAGACAGGAATTATACACTTAACGTTGGACTGAAGAATAAGCTATCCCCCTAATGTTTCCTGTTATAATTAGTAATTATTTATAGATCCAACATATCAACCCTAATACATAAGCTAACTAATATAGTGCGGACAGTGGTAAGGTAATGCGAAATGAAATATGAAGCATATACATTCAACTGTTTCCACTCAAGCTTGAAAGGATCATTATTGTGCTAAAAATAATTAATTTTCTTCTTTTCTTGCTGATCATTTGGGTAGTCATCTTTTATCCTTTTCGTTTTGCATGGTTTGAAGGTTTAAAACAGATTCCCGCAGATCTTCATGGTGTTTATTTACTTTTCTTGTTCTTTGGATATCTGATCTGTTCAACTGCTATGGGACTTATGGTTGGCAAGATGTTTTTTAAACCAAAAGAACAGTGATTACGGGTAAGTATGGAGGTTGGAGAATGGACAGTGACAATTTAATCAATCAATTCTTAAAACTTTTTCCTGAATTCCACAATTGTTATATAGAACATTTGGAATTAAATCAAGAGTTTCTAGGACATGTGTTTTTTGGTGATGAAGTGGCTACTTATGTTGATGGATTACTTCGTGAAAATGATGATACAGAACAAATTGAGAAGTTTTTCAATTTTTTTGAATGGATGGCAACTCAAACAAGCCTTTATATTGTACAAGTGTTATCTACTACAATTTTGTATGATTTAGGTGGGCATACAGATATTTTGCAAAAAGCTCAATGTTATATGAAGTTACATACTAAAAGACTTTCTCAAAAAATAGAAGACTTACACTCAGGAAAATATTTTTCATAGAATAATTTGCCTTGATCCATGTATTCTTTTCGCGATCTCGTAATAAAATCGGAAGAAATCTTCCAAAACAGGAGGCGACATATGAATACCATTTTAAAAGTTATAGAAAAGCTAAAGTTGAATGTCTTAAATATCGAAGATGTTCCAGAGTCATTTAGTTCTGATGTATACAAACTTACTCTCGTCAGTGGAGAAAACGTGTTTGTGAAAATCCCTTTTAATAAGGATAAACTATTCCGTGAATTTCAGATGCTTGAACAATTAAAGGGTGTAATACCGGTTCCTAAGGTATTGGACATATGGTACGGGGATGAAAGTGCTGCTGGAGCTTTGCTCCTTTCAGCAATTCAAGGTAAGCCTTGTACAGGAGAGATTGATGAGAAACTTTCTTTTCAGATTGGCGTATATCATGCTATGCTCCATGAGGTTAATACTCCTGGGTATGGTTACCATGTAACCGATGGTTTTAAGTTACTTGACCAAAATAATTGGAGATTACATATCAAAAGTAATTTTGAAAAGTGGAAAGAGCCATGTAAAGAAATTCTCGACTCTGAATTGTATGAGAGATGTATTCATCACTTTGATGGAGTTTTCTCAGCTTTACCGCATCCTGATGGGCCATGCATTGTTCACATGGATTTTAGACCAGGTAATATATTGGTGAATGGTAACGAGGTTGCTGGCATTATTGATTTCGAGAGTGCTCGTAGTGGTTCCTCGGAAATAGATTTCACAAAAGTTAATCGATATATTTGGAAAGTTAATCCGAGAACAAAGACACCGTTCATTAAAGGTTATCAATCGATTCGACCTATGTTGGATCTGGAGAGTGTGCTGCTATTTTACGATTTTTACGATGCTTTCAGCGCAGTTGTTTGGTGTAAAAAAAGAGGGATTGAAAAAAATCATACGTTCCTTCAAGAGAATATTCTTATTTTAAGGAATTCGGTGGAGTGTTGAGTATAGTTGTTTATATAGGATAGGGCGGCAGCCCATATTTTACTATAGAATTGTATGCGCTCTCATAACAGGGTAATAGAAGGGAGATTTGACTTAGTATGAATGAACAAAGTGCTAAGAATAAGGTAGCTTGGGAACATCGGGCATATGAGTTTTGGAACAAACGAGATGGTTCACCTAAGGAAAAAGCACAACAAATATTAGCTAATCCCCTAGCACAGCTTAAAAAACATAAGCAGTATTTTGAACAGATTGCAGGAAAAAGGATTGCTAACCTATGTGGTTCAAACGGAAGAAAAGCAGTCCCAATAGCTTTGTTAGGCGCAGATGTAACCGTATTTGATATATCTGAAGAAAACAAAAAATATGCTCTAGAACTGGCAGATTCCGCTAATGTGTCTATACAATATGTTGTTACTGATATTTATGATATAGACATAGAGAAGTATAGTGGTCATTTTGACATGTTATATTTGGAAGGCGGAATTTTACACTATTTCAATGACATTGAAAAATTCATGTCTCTATTGTTCTCATTACTTAAAGATGATGGTGTAATGATTTTGAGTGACTTTCACCCTTTAAGAAGATGTTTCGTTTCTTCTAATTCTAAAATCGAATACTCAATCCAACAAAACTACTTTGACGAAGAATTACATAGTGGGGATGTAGCATATAAACATTATTTCGATCAGGATGAACAACAAGACTTTCCAGATGTTTCGATTAGGCTGTATACCCTTAGCGATATAATAAATTCCGTTATTACATCTGGCTTTAATATAAAGAAATTTGATGAGCATCGTGGTTGGGAAAATGAGAACATTCCATGGGAATTTACAATTGTCGCTAGTAAATAAACTGAATGTTCTATCCCTAATTAGAACCACTCCTTTGACTGTCGGAGTGGATTCTTTTTTATCATTGGGAATAAGGGAATCAGCACAAAGTTAAAAAACAAAAATGGTTCGTTTAGACACCTTAGCCCGGAAGACACGCACGTAAAAAGTTCTATTATTTTCTACCTGAATACTGTAATGAATGGATACTTTTTTAGGTGAAATCCAACTTATATGTCGATATACTTCGCAACATGGATTGCGCTAGCCTCCGGTTAAGATACGCTGGCAAAACAAGTCCCATCGTCGTACTTCCAGATGATTCGCTCATATCTACTCTTTTTTTGATTACTCCAGTGATGACCCGGTGAACCGTATCATCAATAAGAGCAGTTTTACTGACTTTTTCGTGCAGAAATTGCAAGGTATTCATTATTTATTTCCCATAAAATTACCTTGAAGGGAGGGAATACGATGGATTGGTTGGTCCGGATGAATAGTGCCATGGAATATATCGAAACAAATCTAGCGGACACTATTTCATTTGATAAAATCGCACAGAGAGCCTGTTGCTCTACCTATCATTTTCAAAGGATGTTTCCATTTATTACTGGCGTATCGTTATCGGAGTATATTCGACGTCGACGGTTGACGTTGGCGGCATTCGAACTGCAGACAACAGATTCAAAGGTTATTGATGTAGCAATGAAATATGGATATGATTCGCCGGAGGCGTTTGCACGGGCCTTTAAAAATCTTCATGGCATTATGTGAAGTACCTCAATTTCGTATAAAATGTGATGATGATGGCAGCGTTGATCATATGAACGACTTATTGGGACGTTTTGGTGATACCATGTTACATGCCGCCCTTTATGATCACACTAAAGAATCTTTCAAATACATGATCTGTTATCATGTACCTAAGGGGCTTGAGATTCCGGAGAGATTCACAAAACTTGCTGTCCCAGCATTAACGTGGGCGATTTTCCCGGAGCCGCAGTGTGATATGCAAAAACTATGGGTACGAATCTATTCTGAGTGGTTTCCGACATCTGAATACGAACAGGTTGAAGGCCCTACTTTCGAAATGTATTATGGAATGGCACGGCATGGGAATGTTTCAGGAGAAATCTGGATACCCGTGAAGAAAAAATAATGCTTCCATACGAGTGGAATGCAGGCGTTAACAAAGAAGACAACTGAAAAAATTTAGATTATAATATAAGGTCATCCCCACAAAGGATGGCCCTAAAACTTGCCGTTACAGACAGCGTGGAGAACCTTATCACCAATAGGGTATAGGGGAGATTGTCCGATTTATTTTATCTTGAGGGGGTTTAGTATGAATATTAAAATACGAGAAATTATATCAGATGATTATGCTGAAGTTGTTTTTTTATGGAATGATGTACTTGAAATTCGTAATGTTAATGATGCAGACTTCCGAGTGACTATGGAAGAGATGAATAAGGCCGGGAATTACAAAACATTTGTTGCACTAATAGATAATGATGTCGTGGGTTTTGTAACTATTGTACAGTCATTATCTGTAGGAGTTCCAATAGGTTATCTACATATTCAAGCTCTTGCTGTTAAAAGAGAGCTGCAAAATAGAGGGATAGGCACAAAACTACTAAGACAGACTGAAAATTATGCTAAAGAACGGGGAATATCAAGTATTATTTTATGTAGCGGAATGAAGCGAACCAACGCTCATGCTTTTTATGAGCATAACGGCTATGACAGAGATTCATATTGCTTTGATAAAGTGATTGACTTAACCCATTAATTGCGCTAAAAAGACCCAACACACTCTGTGAACTAAGAGTGGAAGTTGGGTTTTTTCATTGACGGATCACATTTCTGCGGTCCTGAGTGATCGGACATATCTTCGACAACACGACCGAAGATGCTCTGAAAGCTTCCCGGATGAATCCAGCCTGTAAAACGGCTATGCTATAATGAAATTCAGAAAGGGGTTGCAACGTTAATGTCACCTAGAAACATAGAGAAAGACCAACAACAACGGGAAAAAAGAATCAATCACATCCTTGATTCCGCTTTGGAAATCATTGCATTCAAAGGAATCGGTTCAGTAAGCATCAACCACATCGCAGCGGCAGCAGACATGAGCATTGGGAACATGTATCACTACTTTAAGTCCAAAGACGAGATTATCAGCGAAATTCTCAGAAGAGGTCAGACGCGTTACGGCGAACATGTCTCCCAACTCGCTGAGCAATCAGGTGATGCTCTAAATAAACTTTTACTATTGTCTGAGTCATGGCTCGCGCTGGAAAACAATTGGGCTTACACGATTCTTATCCACACAGCGCGGCTTTCGGAATCTTCCTCCGAAGAGATTCGAAGAGAAGTTACAGAACGTTTCACGAATAACCTTGGTCCTGTCGCGAACATAATGGAACAGGGGCAAAAGGAAGGGCTTATCGTCAGTGGTGTCCCCTTGGAGCTTGCCTATTATTTTGTAAGTTTAATTCAAGGACTGACGCTGCAAAAAATGCCCGGCGCTGAAGTTCCGATTCGTGCGCAAGCGCGTTCCATCGTCTCTTTATTTACTGCAAGACATGAGGGGTAAAGGGTTCGGGATCACAAGCGAACAAGGTTTCGAATATGAAAATATGCGTGATCTCTACATAATTCCAAAAGTCTCCAAAAGAAATGATTGACAACAGATACAGGCCACTGCTACAATTTCCCCAACAAACCGAATGATTGCTCGGTTTGTGAACGAGAGTTCGACTGGATAACCAGAGATCGTTCGTGGGGAAAGATATACAAGCAGAAGGCCTTTTTTTATAACCATAAAACCAAGTAAATAGATCTGAAAAATTATTTTAAATTGGAGGTTTCATCTGATGCTGAATATTGAGCGGTTGAACAAAACGTTCGCTGCTCCTACCGGGCCGATTCTAGCACTTAGCAATATAGGGTTGCAGGTTGAGCGGGGACAATTTATTACTTTTATCGGACCCAGTGGCTGCGGCAAAAGTACATTGCTCAAGATTGTGGCCGGGTTGGATACGACATATGAGGGAAAAGTGGAACTGAATGGAATGGCCATTACGGGACCAAGCGTTGATAAAGGGTTTATTTTTCAGGAGCCACGTTTGTTCCCTTGGATGACGGTCGAGAAGAATATCGCGGCCAATCTCTCGCTTCGCAATGCTCAGGTTCGCCATCGAGTTCAAGAGCTAATTGAATTGGTTCGTCTAAAGGGATTCGAGAAAGCATATCCGAAGGAGTTGTCCGGAGGAATGGCTCAACGGGTGGCTATTGCAAGGGCTTTGTTGCGCAAACCGGAGATTCTGCTGCTCGACGAGCCTTTTGGAGCACTCGATGCCTTCACTCGCACACACATGCAAGAAGCGCTGCTGGATATCTGGCAGAACAGCCGGACGACAATGTTGTTCGTTACGCATGACTTGGACGAAGCGGTATTTCTTGGAGAGAAAGTCGTCATTATGAACCCTCGCCCAGGTCATATCCGCAATGTAATTCATGTAGACCTTCCCTATCCGCGTAAACGCAGTGGGAGTTCATTCCAGGAACTTCGCTCCCGCGTTCTAGGCGAGTTCGAAAAAGTGGAACATTCTCCCTTGATAGACAAGGGCGCTGGCATTTAATTGGATACGTATTAACGAATCTACTTTCATAAAAGGGGATGCGAATAGATGATTAAAAAATTGGGTTGGTTTGCAGCCATACTTGTTCTGATACTGGTTGTATCGGGATGCGGCAATGAAAATAACAACGCCAGCAATGGCAAGAATGCCAAGCCAGTAGAAGATAATTCGAATCCGAATGCATCCGATGATGATGTCACGGTGAAGATTGGTGTACAGGGCAAGGGTGGCTTGTTCGGTAAAGCACAAGAACAGAAGTGGTTTGAGGATGCATTTGGAGAGCTGGGGGTAAAAGTGGAGTGGTTGGAGTTCCAGAGCGGTCCTCCAATGATTGAAGCGATGGCCTCTAATCATCTGGACTTTGCTGGCATGGGCAATATGCCCCCAATCTCTGCACAAGCAGCTGGTATTGACTTCAAAATCATCTCACAGCTACTTGATGGCAAGAACAATGTAGCGATCATTGTGCCGAAGGATAGTCCGATCAAAAGCATTGCGGATCTCAAGGGCAAGAAGGTCGCCGTCACGAAGGGCAGCAACGCCTACAACTTCCTTTATCTAGTACTCGAAAAGGCTGGTTTAGGAAACTCCGATATTCAAGAAATTCAATTACAACCTGATGAAACCCAGCCTTCCTTCGAAAGTGGAAAAGTGGATGCCTGGGCCGTCTGGGACCCATACATTACCCTGAATGCACTAAGCGGCAAAGGAAAAGTGCTGGCTGATGGGGAGAGCGAAGGTGTACTATCTCCATCTTTCCAATTGGTTCGTTCGGATTTTGCGAATGAGCATCCGGAGCTTGTTACGCTTTATTTAAAAACATTCGAGAAGGCCCGCCAGTGGGAAGCTAATCATCAAGAGGAAGCGTTTCAGCGCTATGCCGACGAACGAAACATTCCGATTGAGCTGGTGAAGGGCATGCAATCACGGGCGGCAATGATCAATATCCCGGTAAGTGACGAAATAATCGCGGATCAGCAGAACACTGCAAACTTTCAACTTGAATTAGGTACAATCCGCAAGGAAATCAACGTGGCTGACGTGTTCGACAACCAATACATTGAAAAAGCTCTTAAATAAAGTAGGGGTGCGGTTATGCAAATATCGGAAAACAAGCTTATTTTTCGGACTATTCATCTCCTGATCGGGATGTCGGTACCCGCAGCGATATTAATCATTTGGCAGATTGCATCCTCGAGTGGGTGGGTAAATACGGTGTTAATTCCGCCTCCGAAGGACATCGTAGCTGAGTTCGGACGCATGATCTCGTCGGGAGAACTGCTGACCAATCTGCGCAGCTCGACGGGTAGAGCGGCACTAGGGTTCTTGTTTGGCGGTGGCCTGGGATTAGCCGCAGGATTATGGGTCGGGTTTTCGTTAAAGGCGGAACGATTGCTAGATCCGTCGCTTCAGCTGCTTCGGACACTGCCTCACTTGGCTGTTGCGCCATTGTTCATTCTGTGGTTCGGATTTGGCGAGACTTCAAAGATCGTACTCATTGCCAAGGGAGCATTCTTTCCTTTATATGTGAATGCCTTTTTGGGTGTTCGCTCGGTGGATCGTCAATTGTTCGAAGTAGCACGTGTGTTGGAATTCACGAAATTTCAAACCATTACCAAGCTGATTATTCCTGCCTCACTTCCTTCACTGTTTTTAGGCGTACGTCTTTCGATTGCAGTTAGCTGGCTCGGGCTGGTTGTCGCAGAAATGATGGGTTCAAGCTCCGGGATCGGCTACATCATCAATGACGCACGCTCCTTCTCGCTAACGTCTGTCATCTTTGTCGGCATTATTGTTTTTGCGATTGTTGGCAAAGTGACCGATTCACTGGTCAGGTTGGCAGAGAAAAAATCGTTGCGTTGGCAGGATTCCATAGAGGGAGATGGATAACAGTTATGAGTTTGAACGATGTGACATTACAATCGAAGGCTAATGAGAAAGAAATGGGGATGGGAAGGGAACGCCACTGGAGAATGCCGAATTGGCTGTATGGTTGGGTGTTACCGGTTATTATATTAGCTTTATGGGAGGTGGGATCTGCTCTTGGACTGTTGTCTGACTCGGCACTACCAGCTCCATCCCGCATTGCGCGGACATTTTGGCAACTGTGCGTAACCGGCGATATGACACAGCATCTCACAACCAGCACTATTCGGGCAAGCGGAGGATTCTTACTTGGAGCCGCTACAGGATTAATACTTGGTGTGTTCACTGGTCTAGGCAAATGGGCTGAACAGACGCTTGACCCGACGATACAGATGCTTCGGACAGTTCCGTTGTTAGCTGTTATTCCGTTGTTCATTCTTTGGTTTGGCGTAGGGGAATTATCCAAAGTACTGCTCATTGCAATCGGATCGTTTTTTCCGCTCTATTTCCATACACATTTGGGGGTCCGCAGTGCGGACCGAAAGCTTTATGAGGTTACCCGCATCTTGCAATATTCTAAGTTCAGGCTATTAAGCAGGCTAATTATTCCCTCGGCGTTGCCAAACATTCTGCTTGGCATTCGGTTATCTGTTGGTGCCTCCTGGTTATTGCTTGCCGTGGCAGAGATGATGGGTGCAAGCGCAGGAGTCGGCTATATGATACAAGACGCACGTGTATATGCACAGACGGATGTTGTCTTCGTGGGTATAATTCTGTTCGCCTTGGTTGGTAAACTCTCGGATTCGGCAGTCAGACTAGTAGAAAGAAGATTCCTTCGATGGAATAACACATATAAAGGCTGATTATAGATATCTAGAATGAAAGCGGAGGAACGGATATGACGAAAAAACGACAGGGCCAGCTTCATCTTGGTGCATTTATATATTTTACTGGGCATCATCATGCCGGATGGCGTCATCCGGAATCAGGGGTAGAGAAGATGTTCGATATCGATTGGTATAAGCGGATTGCCCAGACAGCTGAGAAAGGCAAGTTTGATATGATTTTTTTTGCGGACTTGCTGCACTTGATCTACCCCAGCCGGGCTGCTGCAGGCATGCTGGACCCGGTGTCTCTACTCTCCGCACTTTCCATGGTAACCGATAAAATCGGGTTGACAGCAACCCTGTCGACGACCTATAACGAGCCGTTCAATGCCGCGCGCCGTTTATCTACGCTCGACCACATAAGCGGGGGAAGGACTGGCTGGAATATCGTCACGTCCCAAGTTGACACCGAAGCTCGGAACTTCGGACGAGATAAGCATCCTGAACACGGAACACGTTACGAGATGGCGCAGGAATTTGTTGACGTCGTTACGGCATTATGGGACAGCTGGCCACAGGATTCAATCGTTATGAATCGGGCATCAGGTACGTTCGTCGATGAATCCAAGCTGCGTATCGCAGATTATCAAGGGAAATGGTACTCGACGCAAGGGCTTTTGAACGTGCCAAGTCCACCGCAAGGTTACCCCGTCCTTATTCAGGCCGGTTCCTCGGATCCAGGTCAGGATTTCGCTGCAAAAGTTGGAGAGGTGATCTTCACGGCACAGACGTCACTCACAGCTGCGCAAGATTTCTATCGCACGGTGAACGAGAAGCTTCTGGCTGTTGGACGTGAGCGTGGCAGCTTGCTCATCATGCCGGGGTTGTCGCCGATCCTCGGTTCAACTGTAGAGGAGGCCCGACGCAAGGAACGGGAGTTGCTAGATCTCATCGATCCCCAAGAAGCGGTAATGATGCTGTCTGGCATACTTCAAACAGACCTCAGCGGATATCCTGCCGACGGTTCACTACCGGACATTTCAGATCTGGTCGAAGCAAGCAACGGAATGAAAAGTCGCGTCCAACTCATTATGGACCTTGCACGTGAAGAGCAGTTATCCATTGCCGAACTCGGACGGAGGCTTCTCGGTGCCCGTGGTCATATGCAATTCGTAGGAACGCCGGAGCAGCTTGCCGACCTCATGGAAGAGTGGTTCAATGGATACGGCTGCGATGGCTTCAATATCATGCCGCCGGTTCTGCCAGGTGATCTCGATGACTTTGTTGAGCACGTCGTTCCTGAGCTTCAGCGTCGCGGCTTGTTCCGTGAAGAGTATGAGGGGATGACGCTGCGAGAGCATCTGGGACTTTCTGAGCCAACTGTTTTAGTAAGCCATAAACAGCAAGTCCACCGTTAATCCATTAAGAAGAACCAATTTTATAGTCGCTTATTTGCTTTTGCCATCTGTGGCAATCAAATAATGTTTAGTAAGAGAAGTCGTAAAATTTGCGACTTCTTTTTCGGTTTTAATTCAGTCAGAGAAGGACATTGCACTTACAACTCAATGATTATATTTCGAATTAGTACCAATACTACATAATCAAGGGGGATTGTGAAATGAAGTTGCAACCCAATTTTTCCAAACAAATCGTTCGCAATATCGATCTTATCTGTGACTTCATGGGAAACAGTTCTGATTTTGTTGTTCGTGAGATCACTATTGGAAGGAATCACGCCGCTCTGTTTTATTTGGATGGCATGGTTGACATGCAGAAGGTACAAGACAATGTGATTCGTCCATTGCATGAATTCGCCTATTCTGATAGCGATGAGATGTCTTTACCATTTTTGAAAAATAGCATTCTGGATGTCGGCGAAGCAAGTTTGGTTCAGAGCTTTGAAGATGCGTTGGATCAAATCCTTTCAGGCGGAGTTCTATTGTTACTGGACGGGATCGATGAAGGATTAGTTATTTCTTTGCCAGGATGGGAAGAACGCAGCATTACAGAATCGAAGGCACAGCCTGTTATCAGAGGTCCGCAAGAATCGTTTACGGAAACGTTACGCACAAATACAACAATGGTTCGCCGCAGGGTTAAAGATACAAGAGTGCGACTAACCAACGTCAAAGTTGGTGAAAAAACCAAGACGGACATATCGGTCATGTATATGGACGGGATCGCTGATCAGGACATGGTTCTGAACTTGATATCCAGATTAAAAAGCATGAGCGTAGATCGTGTGCTTGAAGGTGAATATCTCGAAGAATCCCTCACAGAGAAGAAACAGTTTACTATATTTCCGATTTTCTATAATTCGGATCGTCCAGATTCTATTGCAGCAGGAGTCATGGATGGCAAAATTGCGATATTTGTAGATGGAACTCCCTTCGTTATCCTTGCCCCTGCGGTGTTTGTTGATTTCATTCAATCTGCAGAGGATTATTATCAATCTTATATTTACAGCAGTATTATTCGAATATTAAGATACATCTCCCTGGGAATATGTATGTTGGCTCCAGCCATATATGTTGCGTTGACAACGTTCCATCAGGATATGATTCCAACGGTACTGTTATTAAGTTTATCCGCGCAGCGTGAAGGAGTACCTTTTCCGGCATTTGTAGAGGCAATAATCATGGAAGTGATTTTTGAAATTCTGAGAGAGGCAGGCCTGCGAATGCCAAGAACAGTCGGGCAGGCAGTTTCCATTGTCGGTTCCATCGTTATTGGCCAAGCTGCCGTAGAAGCAAACATTGTTTCACCTGTTATGGTCATTGTCGTTGCCATTACAGCTATTTCAAGCTTTGTCATACCCTCTTACACCATGGCCATTCCAATCCGGATATTGCGATTTGTGTTTATCGGGTTAGCCGCGATCTATGGAGTATATGGTTTGACTGTGGGCATGCTCATACTCTTTGTACATCTGAATAGCCTTCATTCATTAGGTGTGCCGTATATGAGTCCTTCGGCGAATTACAATTCGTTAAAGCAAAGTGATGCCGTATTACGTTTTCCATTCAGGAATAAAACAAAGCAACACAAAAAACAAAAGGAGTAGGCCCCATGATCTCGTACCGATCCAGAATTTTAAAACCTCTTATTTACATATTGCTGATGGTCGTTGTTACGGGTTGTTGGAACAGTAAGGAGCTGAACGAAATTTCCGTCGTGATAGCTTTGGGTATTGATACAGTGGATGATCAATATGAGATCAGTCTGCAAGTTGTTGACCCTTCTCAAATGTCTCGTAATCGGGCTATGGAACGGTCGCCAACAATCGTTTTTTCCAGCCGTGCTGACACGCTATTTGAAGCCCTTCGCAAACTCACAACCGAATCATCTCGGAAAATGTACATGTCACACTTGAAGTTTGTAATCTTTGACGAGAACACAGCAAGAAAAGGCATTAAGAAGCCATTGGATTTTCTGTTCCGGGATCATGAAGTTCGGCCTGATTTCCATTTGGCTATTGTCAGGGGAAGTTCAGCGAAGGATGCCGTTTCTTTTGTAGCTCCAACCGAGGTTTTACCTGCAATGGATATGTATAAAGCTTTGAAAGTATCTGAGAAAACATGGGCACCCACCTCCGCGGTCGATGTCAAAGATCTTCTTCAGCGTTTAACGAAAGAGGGCATCGAGCCTGTTCTTACAGGCATTCGATTGAACAATCTGAATAAAGGTCTTACCATCGATAACGTGAAAAAATCACCTCAACATGTGAATTATTTATTTACCGGAATTGGCGTTTTTCAGGGTGACCGTTTGACTGGCTGGATAGAAGAATCCAAGAGTAAGGCTTTTACTTACATATCCAATCGAGTTTCCAGTACAGTTGCTTCCGTTGGCTGTCCGAATTCCAAAGGGAAGTTTGCTTTTGAAGTCATTCATAACAACGTAAAAATCATTCCAAAAATAAAAAACAATGAGCCACACATTACTCTTGTAGTGGATACAGAAGCGAACATCGGAGAGGTTACATGTAATGCTGACCTGAAGGATGAAAAGACGTTTAATGAGTTTCAAGTGGCAGGCAGAGAAGAACAGGAAAAAATCTTAAAGGAAGGCATTCAAAATGCACAGCATATCGGTTCCGATATATTCGGGTTCGGGGAGGCTTTTCATCGAAAGTACCCATCTGAGTGGCATAAATGGAAAGAGGACTGGACCAGAAAATTTCAACATCTCCAGGTCGATGTTAATCTTCGTTATCGTTTGAACCGTGTCGGAAAAATTACCAATTCCGTCGATTCCTATCAGAACAATTAGGAGTGGATGTATATGTTATATGTAATACTTGTAGGATCTTTTGTCGCAATGGTTATTGAATTTCGAGCATTGAAGGAGAAGCACTACATACGTGAAATCGTATGTGGCATGGTACTCTTTGCTGTTGGAGTTATATTAAACGTTCTGAGGATAGCGCATATTGAACTGCCGAGTCCACTGGTAGGAATTCGGATTCTATTCCAACCATTAAGCGAGTTCATTACAACAATATTATCATAGAAGGGGACTTCGGAGTGAATACCAAGCTGACTGTTCGCCAGGCCATTACATGGTTTGCTCTGTATCAAATAGGAAGTGCATACTTAGTGCTGCCAGCGGCTATTACCTCTGTTGCTAAACAGGATGCTTGGCTTTCCATTCCCATTTCCTTGGCCTTTCATCTGATGTTGATACCTTTGTATACCTCTATCGCCAGGCACATGAAAGGGAGAACTTTTGTGGAGTATCTACGTTGCCTCTTCGGCCCTCTGGGCGGTACTATTGCCATAGTTTTCATTTTTTCCTTTCCCTTTCTTGAGTGTATCATGACACTTCGAAATCTAGGCGACTTTGTGACGACATCTATAATGCCCGAAACACCTTATGACGCCATATATTTCATTATGCTCATAGCCGTATATCTCGCTGTCCGCTCGGGTCCAATCGTTATTGGGCGGTGTGCAGAAGTTTTGTTCTTTTTCTTTCTAGTCCTGTATCTATTGGTCAGAATCACTCTTCTTCCTGAGGCCGAGCTAAACAATCTTCTTCCTATTTTGGAAAACGGTTTGAAACCTGTCGTTCTTGCATCCATCAATTTATTTGCTTTTCCTTATGCAGAAGCGATCCTCTATCTTTTTTTTGCTCATCACTTCTCGGATACAAAACAATGGAGAAAGTCGGTCATTGTGAGTGCTCTGATTAGCGGCAGTATGTACTTTTTCATGATGCTGCAAATCATCACAGTCATCAGCGCTGGTGTAATAGCGGATTTGACATTCCCTACATTTTTTATTGACCGAACCATTAATATTGGCGAGTTTCTTCAGCGATTCGAAATCATCCTGGCAATCGTCTGGTTCGTTACTATTTTTTTCCGCCTTGCGCTACTTCTGTATATTTCCGCACAAGGGCTCGCGGATGCTTTTCGTCTTCGTAACGCTAACTCTCTGTTGATTCCCCTGATCCTGATCATATTAGCCATGACCAATTTCATATGGCCAAACATTTCATTCATAATCGAGTTAAATCAAGTATGGCCTTATTATGCCATGATTTTCGGCATTATGTTTCCTGCTGTGCTTTGGTTGACTGGCAAGATTAAAGGATCGTTAGAATCGATCAAGGAGTACTAATTCTTGTCCTCTGCTGAAGACAAGAATTAGTTTCGCCCTGGTGAATGACCACATCTGCTCTTGAAGAACAGAGCAGACAGTATAGCAAAATCATATCAGCATCTATAGAGTTTCATTGATGGAACATATTTCTGCGGTACTGATAGGGCGTAACTCCGTATTCCACTTTGAACAACTGGATAAAATATTGATTTTTTCGGTAACCAACCATCTGCGCTATATCGTGGACACGGAGTTCCGAATCTTGAAGCAGTTGAGAAGCCTTCTCCAACCTTTTCCTGGATATGTAGTTTGACACATTTTCGCCCGTCTCCTGTTTAAACAGTTTGGAAAAGTAGACGGGATGGAGATGTGCAACTTTCCCCAGTTCATCCAGGCTAAGGCCATGTGACAGATGCTCTTCGATATACGTTTGCACTTTGTCAACGATGGTTTGAATGGACATCTGTTTGTTGTTTCTGATCCGACTGACCCGATCCATGAGAGTTGACGATAGTTCATCAGGATGCCGTAACTGGTTGAACATCCAATTCACGGTCTCATAGGTATCGCGATCCTTATCCGTCAGATATACATATCGAATGGTCTCCATCAGAAAGATTACCTTTTGTTTTCGGAGACGGATTTGATCATATTTTTTAATGATATTTCCGGCTGACTCCCAATCACCGCATGATGGAGAATGGTTGAATATGCCTATGAAGTCTTCTGAGTGTACATCCTCATTAAGGAAGAACCTGTAGAACATCTGACGGGTCACGTTGCGATCAGTCAATGAAAAGGGAGGGGACACGACCGAGTGCTCCAGTTTGATGGTCAGTTCCCCAGCAGCTTCTTCCGGAACAAGACCGAACAGTCGCGTTCCCGCATTCCAAACGAGACGATCCAATTTGTCTCCGACAGCATGTTTTATAACCTCCTCATGTTCCTGTGTAAAACCCTCCAGCTTAAAGCAGCAAAAACGGCGTTTCTCTAAAAATTTGGTATAAGCCTCATATTCCTTACTTAATGTCTCGTTATGACCAAGCAACGATAGCAGAAACGCCAATCCATCAAAGTTCTCCCATGCGATCGATTGAGCGGGATGTGTCTTTGTAATATTATTGATGGCTTTGGACATGGCTTTCTCCACATCATCTTTGTCGACAGGTTTGAGCAGGTAATCGAGCGCACCTAAACGAATTCCTTGTTGCGCATATTCGAACTCGGAGTAGCCCGAAAGGATGATGACTTTGGTTGGCAAGTTATGTTGGTGGATATGTTGAAGCAGATCGATTCCTGAAACCTCGGGCATTCGGATGTCAGTGATCAGAATGTCGATGTGGTTTTGAGTCAACATGTCCCTTGCTTCAATCGAATTGGTCATCGTCTCGATCTGATCAATGCCAAAGGTGTTCCAATCGAGCAAGTGCTTCATATACTCAACGACATAATGACCGTCATCCACAATTAATAATCGCATTAGTTATCTCCTTTCACCTCGGGAACGCTGATGAGCAGCAGGACGGACAAGCCGCCCCAATCATTGGTAGTAAAATGTAACCCGCTAAGTTCGCCATACGTATTTTTCAGACGTCGATTTACATTCCAGAGCCCTACGCCTTTAATTCCTTCAGGCGGGGTATCACTCTCAAGCCGAGCCTCCAGGCTGCGGATATTATCGAGCGAAAGACCTTTTCCGTCATCGGAGACCTTGATCGTTATTGCAGTCTCTGTCTGTTTGACATCAATTGTTACCCGATGCGCACCTTGTTGTCCTTCAATTCCATGTTGAATCGCATTTTCCACCACTGGCTGGATGATCAACGGCATAAGGGGAAGCGAGGCCAGTTCTGGTGGCAGATCAATGCTGTACTCCATTTTTTTGCTGAGAGCCATAATGATCAGGAAATGTTCCGCAAACTGAAGCTCGCTTTCCAGCGTGACTTCATGCCGGTCCAACTTCGTTAAATAACGATAATATTCAGCCAGATGTTTGCTCATGCGCATGACAGAATCAGGTGAAAACTGAGCCACCGACATGATGAAAAACAAACTGTTGTACAAAAAATGAGGATTGATCTGAGCTTGGAGTTGTTGAAGTTCCGCACTTCGTCTTAGTTCCGTTTCAGTCTTCAAGGATACGAACAGATCCTGGATCTCGGTAACCATATGATTAAAACTTCTGAACAGGCTGTAGAACTCTCTATCCGTATTTTCGGTAATACGGGTGTTGTGATTGCCTTGTTCGACCTGTGAAAACTTCCGTTCCAACAAACGAATATTACGGTAATAGTTCCTATAAAACGTAAAGATCACAACCAAACCAAGCGTGAAAACGGCTAAAATGCTGGCAAAAAATACTTTGCGGTTACGGTCAATCGGTTGCAGAAAATCATTCGTCTGTGTATATGTAATCAGGTAGGCGTCGATTGATTCAATATATCGGGAAAGAACATAATAATCGTCCGAATTGGTATGATAATCATATTTCAAAGTGATCTCTGGCTGGGGCGTAAGCATTTCAGTAACCGCTTTCAAAAGATCATTATCGACTTCTTTCTCACTCCATAACTGATGGGAATTAAACCAAAAAAAAGCGTTTGAGCTGTCGTTGTTCACAGCCTTTTTCAGCAGATTTCTCAAATAATCGGTATTCAGCTTTACACCAACGACGTACTGAGTCGGTTCATTTTGTCCGGATTTTTGGATGTAAGGGTAGAGGGCAAAGTAATACAAGCTATTGCCGACAATTTGCCATCCCCGTTGATGAACATCCTTGAACGGAAGTCTCGCTTCCGGTGTATTGTTCGTGGACAGAAACGTTTCTTCAGACTTCCAGTAAATGCCGATCGATTCAATCGATCGACTGGATAGGAGCGTTTGCCGCAAGCGATCAACGATATCGTTTTTCTTCATTTGGGAATCGTAATTGTTCAGCTCGTTAACATGCCTCTGGTAAAACCGGACATCACTGTCTGCCGCATACTGAACCCCGTACATGTTAGCTTCGTATATAATCCCGTCAAGAATGCCTTTCACATAATCAAGCTGGTTTTTGGAAGCGCCAATCAGATTTTCTTCAAGTGTCTTGGAGCTCAATCGGTTCATCACGAAAAACAAACTTAACGTCAGCAGCAGAAAAAAAACAAAGAAATAGATGAATCGCTTCATATACATTTTTCTGATCATATGTGTTTCCTTTCATATCGCCAAACGTAGAAGTTCAAACTCCAGATCGGATTAACTTTAATATAAGCCAAACCTTCGAAAAGCGGAAGGGTAGCATCCGCGATAAATGAAAGCGGTTTTAAAATGGTTCAGGGCGGGGTGATGATCTTGAAATTTTGGCATTTTGGAGTGAGAGCGCTTTTGTTAAGCTTATCTTCAAGGATCGCTTTCGAAAAGCCAACATAGAGGAGGTATGCAACATTAACGAGATTGTGCCCGCCAGATCCGCGAAAAAAACAAAAACAAAGATTCCCCAGCGAATTTCATTCAAAAAGGAACTTAAGAAAAGCTGGCCTTTGTACGTACTGTGTATTCCCGCTTTTGTGTTTGTCTGCATCTTTTCTTATGGCCCCATGGTAGGTCTGCTCATGGCATTTCAGGATTACAAACCATGGCTTGGCATCACAGGTTCACGGTGGATCGGGTTAGATAATTTCGAACGAATTTTCCAGTACAAAGAAGCCACACAAGCGATTGTTAATACACTGATTATCGCCGTTTCTAAAATTATCGTTGGTATTATCGTTCCGATCGTCATGGCTATTCTACTGAGCGAGATCCGAAATATGGGCATTAAGAAAAGTGTACAGACACTGGTGTATCTGCCGCATTTCTTGTCCTGGGTAACGGTCGCGGGGTTGATGATCGACATTCTCGGATTAGACGGAGGAATCAATCACATCTTAACCCGAATTTTCGGGAACGATCCCATTTACTTCTTGGGTGACCCTGATCTGTTTCGGTTCACGGTTGTGATCAGCGATGTGTGGAAGAGCTTTGGTTTTGGCATGATTGTTTATCTGGCGACCATTGCCGGGATTAATCCATCTTATTACGAAGCGGCCGAGATCGATGGGGCCACACGCCGGCAGCAAATTCGATACGTCACGTTACCTAGCATGTTGCCCATGATTATCGTCATTTCTACGCTGAGTCTGGGCAATATTCTGGACGCGGGCTTTGATCAAGTCTTCAATCTGTACAATCCGCTTGTCTACAGTACGGGAGATATCATTGACACCTATGTCTACCGTTCATCCTTGTTAAACGGGCAATACGGCTTCGGAACCGCTGTAGGACTGTTCAAATCGGGGATTAGCTTGATCTTGATCGTTGTCTCTTACAGGCTGGCCTATAAGTATGCCAATTACAAAATATTCTAACAAGGAGGGAGATGGATCATGTACCATAAAACGACGGGCTATAGAGTATTCTCCTATTTTAATTACGCGTTCATGATACTGGCGGGGCTGGCGTGTTTTCTACCACTGCTTCATCTGTTGGCACAATCGCTCAGTAGCAAAGCGGCCATTAGCGGTAATATGGTTTCATTTTGGCCGGTCGGGTTCAATGTGGACGCCTATGTAAAAACGTTCAACAATTCTAATTTCAACGGTGCCATGCTAACATCCATCACTCGAACCGTATTGGGTACAACCATCAGCATGTTTATTCTTACCTGTGCAGGATATGCCCTGTCTAAGGAATTCCGGGGACGCAACGTGCTCATGTGGTTTTTTATCTTTACCATGCTCTTCTCGGGGGGATTGATACCTTCTTACATATTGATCACCGCCCTTGGATTAAAGGACACCATATGGGCGCTTGTACTTCCAGGCGCTTTTGGTGCTTATAATTTGATTCTTCTCGTCAATTTTTTCAAAACGATTCCCAAAGCCTTGGAAGAAGCAGCTTTCATTGATGGAGCGTCCTTCTTTGTAATTCTCAGCAAAATATATTTACCATTATCTCTACCTGGCATCGCGACCGTATCCTTGTTCATTATGGTAGGGCACTGGAACTCCTGGTTTGACGGGATATTGTACATGTCGGATGCAAGTAAGTATCCGTTGGCTTCGTTCTTACAGACGGTCGTTGTGCAGAGCAATATGCAGAATATGGCGATGAGCCAGTCTGAAGTCGCTGCCATGTCGGAACAAAGTATCAAAGCAGCTCAAATTTTCGTCAGCACACTACCGATCATTTTGGTCTATCCTTTTTTACAACGATATTTCGTGAAGGGAATTGTACTAGGTGCCGTCAAAGAATAGTTAGGATGACGAAAAATTGGATCGCTATATAAATTCAACTAAAATTTACACGATAACGGAGAGGACAGAAATAATCTGAAGAAGCGGAGCGTTCGCCTTTATCCCCGGATTTTCCCCATATAAGGGGGATTCATAAAATCTGGGGATAACAGCGATCGGAAGGTTATTCTGTCATCGGAGTGTCAGTGTAAATATGAAATTAGTTGAGCTTATATAGAAAACAAATTGAGTGAGTGAAGGGGGCATGTTTCCATGAAGAAAAGAACTGATTTATGGAAAATGGTAAGTATGGTTATGCTGTCGGCTATTCTTATGGCTGGCTGTAGCAAAGGGGAGAGTGCTTCCGAGACCGCACCGGCATCGGTGCTTAAGGACGGAAAATATGATCCACCGTTTACGATCACCATCGCCAAACAACAGGATGAAAATGCTGGAAAGTACATCAACGGTGAGACGTTAAATGACAATGTATTGACCCGCTGGGGCGAACAAAACCTGGGTATCAAAATCCAAACCACCCTGCTGGGAGGTGATGCTTCACAATACAATACCAAGCTGCGGCTGGCGTTGACGGGTTCCGAGAAGCTGCCAGACGTTCTGCCCGTCTATGACACCATGCTGGTCAATGATCTGATTGAGTCGGGGCAAGTCAAGGAGATTACAGAAGACATCTCAACCTACATGCCTGACCGGATAAAAGAAATATACAAACAATACCCGACCACCTTCAATCCAGTGGTTAGGGAGGGCAAGGTCTACGGGATGGCCATTGCGCCGAATTTGACGGAAGGTGAAGTCATGTTGATCCGCCAGGACTGGTTGGACAGTTTAAACTTGAGAGCGCCAACAACGATTGAGGAGTTTGAACAAGTCATCGCGGCGTTCACTAATGAGGACCCCGATGGGAACGGCAAGAAAGACACATACGGCTTTACTTTTTCAGGTAAAGATTCCTACAATACGGGCTGGGTCAGCGATCCGGTCATGATATTCAGCGCATACACGGGCAAACATCTTCCAAGGCAATGGTATAACGACAATGGCAAACTCACGTATGGATCTGTGACTCCTGGCAACAAAGAGGCACTTGCCAAGTTACGCGATTGGTATGCAAAAGGGTACTTGAACAAAGAATTAGCCACCCAAGGTGCATGGGATGCACTGTCCGATTTTACGGAGGGGAAAGCTGGTATCATCATTGGTCGTCCTTGGCTTTACGACAGTGTGAAGGACGTAGAGAAAAATGTGGAGGGTGCAAAAATCAGTGCTTATCCGACCATTCAAGGTGTGAACGGTGATAAGACCTATCAATCCGCCCAGTTGAACGATGGTGTGTTCATGTTTAACAAGGATTTTCAGAACATGGAAGCCTTCTTCTTGTACTACGATAAAATGTACGACGCGGCGTTCAGCACGGGAGATTTTAAATACGGCTACGCGCAGGGATACGATTACGATATCGTCAACGACGAAGTCACTTTTGATCCAACAAAATTTAATACGCCATTAGAGGCTGTGCAGGGCGTTGGGAAAATGGCATTTACCAAGAATACACCGAGTGTTGATGGTCCTGGCCAATCGTACTACGATCTGGCGAATGGAGTTAAAGCCGACACGGGCGTCCTCATTCAAAGCGCTTCAAAAGATCAAACGACACAGGATGGATATCGGATTTCGTATGAAAACAGAGATGTTTTACTGCCAAATGAGTTTAACGGTCCACCAACACCAACGATGCAAAATGTGTGGGAACAGTTGACTACCATGGAACAAGAGACGTTCACCAAAATCATATATGGCAATGAGCCGCTTGAAGCATTTGATACCTTTGTGAAACAGTGGCATGAAAAAGGTGGAGACACCGTTATCGAAGAAGTTAACGAATGGTACAACCAAGCCAGCGAGACGGATGTAATGACACTGATGAATTTGAAATAAAGTCTAGTTTCACCTGAACCAGCCTTCCGGCAACAGGGAGGTTGGTCTTCTAAAAAAAGGAGATGATGAGACATGATCAAAGGTAAATCGTGGATGGCTATCGTCATTGCATTGATGTTGTTAACAGTACATTTAACGTCCTCAACTCAAACCGTTCACGCTACTGCTGGTGAAGAGACCAAGATCGCTGCAACACTGTTTGTCCTGAAGAATGAATCCAAAGTATCCAATGCCAAAATTCATTGGGCACCTGTCCAGGGAGCGACTGCATACGAGTTATACAGATCCGAGAACAATGCGCCTTATACGTTTTTACAGACCTTAACCGGTACAACGACGGATGATTATGAACTCAATATAGGTAACACATACAAGTATCAAGTGAAGGCATATGGCGGAACTTCCTTGTTAACCTCCGCTGTCTCGCCAGAATATACCCCTTACAGCCTTCCAGAAGACCTCACAACTTTTGATAACACAACGCAATCAACGCTTATGCTCCCGAATGAACTTAAAGTTGGGGATACCTACTACAGGTTTAATTTTGTTCAAAAGCCATCAGGTGGATTTGGAGAAATGATTCAACAGACATCAACAGATGATATCACCTACGGTAACGACAAAGTGGTCCTGTCCTACACGGATCATCCCGATCTGGCGAACTCCAAATTTGAGGGGATTAATATTCTATACCATGCGCCCACAAACAAATTCGTTTTTTGGGCTCACTATGAAAATAGTACAGATTACACGCTTGCCAGAGTATCTGTGGCTTCAGCTACACCTGGAGAAGACTTTACATTTCACAAAAGCTTTCGGCCGGAAGGGAACCAATCCCGGGATATCTCCATTTTCAAAGATGACGATGATTCGGCGTATCTGATCTCTACGGCCAATAATAATTCGGACACCATCTTATATAAGTTAACCTCCGATTGGCTGGATGTGGATCACCAAGTTTCTGTTATTTATCAAAATCAACACAGGGAACTGCCCAAGATGATCAAAAAAGATGGCATTTATTATTTGTTCTCTTCCCAAGCGGCAGGTTGGTACCCGAGTATACCCTTGTATTCATCAGCAAATAGCATAGACGGAAATTGGTCTGAATTACGGACAATTGGCAACACGTCAACCTTCTCGGCGCAGTCGGGTTCCGTCATGCGGGTGAAGCCAGATACGGGTAACAACGTGGTTATGGTTGCGTATCGCTGGATGTTCGGCTGGGCAGGCACGCAAAATGGAACAACGGAGGAACGTTTGCTTCCCGTTTGGTTCTCCGATGGTTACGCATTTTATGATTATTTTGATCAAGTCCTGTACAACACAAGTGATGATGTCGTCGTTCCCGTTCAAAATGGGAAACTGCTGTCACAAGGTAAACCGGCAACAGCCCAAACGGCTACTGGCACAAACCCGGCAAGTTATGCTAATGATGGTAACTATCAAACCGAATGGATCGGCACAGGCAGCTCCTGGCCACATTGGTGGAAGGTCGACCTTGGTTCCGTTCAGCAATTGAATAATGTTCAAATCTCCTGGTGGATGCAAAAAGGCTCCGAAGGTTATTACAAATATAAAATCGAGACTAGTACGGATAATGTAAACTGGACCGTGGCATTGGATAGAACCAACAATACATCTTACGGTTTCACATCAGATACGCTATCGAGCACTGCTGCCAGGTATGTACGAATTAATATGCAAAATGCGGCACTTCATAACAATCCCAACAATTGGTACACGCCAAGACTTTGGGAAGTGAAGGTATTTGGATCGGACACCAATTAACGATGTTCTTAAAAGAAGAGAGGTAACGGTGTGAATAATCAACTAACCAATGGTGGCATCTGGAATGATTCAAGTGGTAATCCAATCCATGCTCATGGTGGACATATGTTGTTTCATGACGATTATTATTACTGGTATGGTGAAGATCGTAGAGAAGATATATATGTGAGTTGTTACCGTTCCAAAGATCTATTCAACTGGGAGTTTCGGAACCATATCTTGACGACCTCTACGCCAGCTGCACCCATTCGAGTTCGGACGAATCTGAGATTAGTGAACGATAAAGGTGGAAAAGTAAATCTCGAACGGCCTAAAGTGCTGTTCAACGCGGTGACAAAAAAGTTTGTCCTCTGGGTTCACTATGAGAATGGTGACAATTACAATGATGCTGCATGTGCCATAGTCACATCTGATTATCCGGATAGCCATTTCGTGTATCATGGCAGCTTTAATCCGTACGGGTATATGTCGCGTGACTGCACGCTCTTTCAGGACGATGACGGGACAGCATATTTTATTTCGGCTGCCAGAGACAATGCGGACCTGCACATCTATCGCCTGCAGGAAGATTACCTTAATGTTGAAAGTCTTGTCGGAAAGCTGTGGCAGGGGGAATATCGAGAGGCGCCAGCCGTCTTCAAGCGGAACGGTAAATATTATATGCTGACCTCATTTTGCACAGGCTGGGACCCCAATCAAGGGAAATACGCGATGGCGGATACGATGGATGGACCATGGGGGATGCTAAGCGATTTTGGCGATGAAACGACGTACCAAACGCAACCAGCATTTGTGCTGAAGCGATCAGAAGAGGAGTATCTATACTTTGCAGATCGCTGGAACGGATCGGATTACTTCCAATCCAGCTATGTGGTCCTGCCCATTGAATTCAATGGAGACATTCCTATTCTGAATCATTATTCCACATTATCTTTGGGAGAGGATACACATCTGATTCATTTTGAACGATAAAACGACTGATGAGAAAAGACTTTGATCCTACTGAGAATGCAGGTTCAAAGTCTCTTTTTGAATGAATTTTATAATTTCAAATCTAACGAATAGCGATCGCGAAGTACGGATAAATGATGGAGCTCATGTCCAGCCATAACAAATGCAATCGATCGAGCTGAAGCAGTGTTATCACTGACGATCCCTTTACAGAGCCATGCTTCCGGGGTGAGGCGACGGAGCATAAGAATGGTTGAGCGACGTGTGACGGTATATTCTTCGCTCAAATCGGCCAGGGTATATGCATTGAAAGGGTGGGTCTGCATAAGCACGTCCTGATCGTAACCGGGATGATTTGCTTGGTCACCTCTGGCGATGCGAAGCAATCGACTGCTCATGATGCGTTCGTTATCCAAAAGGTGGCCGATGACCTCTTTTACGCTCCATTTGTCTTCGGCGTACCGATAATTTGCTTGCTCCTCTGTCAATGAAGAGAGCAAATTTTGTAAGATGTTGGCCTGCTGCTCCAACATTTCAATGATGTTTCCTTCAGGAACAAGCTGGATGTACCCTTCATAATAAGCTGCATATTCATCTGTAGTTGGTCTTTCAACCATGGTAATGCCTCCTTTGTGATCGTAGATCTGGAATATATTGTAGCATATATCCTACAGCATGAAATTAGCCCCTCCGCGTTATGAGCGGAAGGGCTGTTTCATGTTATTTAGGCAGCTTTTCAAGGTTACGTGTTATTCCACTTCTAATCCGTTCGTCGTATCCTCTTATTTTGAACAAACTTCTCTAAAACCGCAAAATCTTCCGTCACTTTTTTGAACGGCAACGTGTCCAGCACTTGTTCCCGGTAACTCTTTTTAGCCGCTGCGCTGAGACGGGAGTCAAGTATGCTGAGTATGCCAAGGTCCGTTTCACTACGGATCAAGCGACCCGTTCCTTGCCGTAACCGAAGAAGCATGTCCGGTACAAACACCTCCATGAACGGATTCTCCGTTACAGATGCCTTATATTCATAAACAGGATCAGAAGGAACAGGGAAGGGCAGACGGAAAATAATGACCTGTGACAGGTCAGACCCCTCGATATTCACACCTTCCCAGAATACACCGGTACCCAGCAGTACACCTTTGCTTTTCCTGAATTCGGCGATGACACTGTCCTGTGATGATCCCTCTTTTTGAACATGGACTGCCCATGTGTATTCATTAGCCCTTGAGATCAACTTTTTGTGAATGTACTTCATGTCCTCTTTTGCTGAAAAAAGGACGATTGTTCTTCCCTGAGTTAGATTACAGAGTTGAACCACTTCGTTGTACGCTGCTTCAAGATAGTTTTCGCGCTGATCGTGGTGGTAATAGGGAACTTTGTTCGAAATATACATCATGGCATGGTTGGTGTAGTCAAAAGGGGAGGGTTGGCGCTCTAGGAAATCTCCCTTATAACCGAGGGAGTGCGTCATATAAGAATATTGTTCCTCCAGCGTATCCCCGCCTTGGCACAGCGTTGCTGATGTTAGGATTACAGGTACCTTGCCATTAAATAAAGCGTATTTCAGAAATTGGCTTATATCTTTGGGACAGATGCTGATTGTGGTTACTCCCAGGGGACTGCTTGCCCATCTGAGATAGTTGTCCTCTATTTCAGCCAAGACATGGATGAGCGTAATGAGCCCATTTATGGCTTCAAAAGCGTCATCGATCTCCCGCTCGTGGCGTGAGGTCAAAATGGAAAGACGTAGACTGAGATCTTTTAATTCGTTCGAGACCTGGTTCAACGGTATTCCTTTGATCTTTGACACTTTGATTCGGTCGTTATCCTGCTTGGCATGGTCGAGAAGATCCGCGTTTACCTGTTTGAAGATGCGCTCAGCGCAGTTTTTGATGAACTTGGATTGTGAGAAGAGACTTTTATCCCCGGACTGTTTCGTTAGAAGCTGCACCGTGGTATCCAGAATGCGGCAAATTCCTCGATAAGTGAACTCAAGTGTTCTGGCATCCCGAACTTTTGCTTCCAGATTATGCGCTTCATCAATGACGATCAGAGCAGGCTGTTCCGAGATGATGCTTTTGGTTCCTTCTTTTTTCTTCATCAAATCCCGTATGAGCAAGTCCTGGTTCACGATAATAAAATCAATCTCGTGAGCTTTTGCATTTAATTTCGCTCTCATATCGTAAAACAAACATGCAGTTTTATGATGACAACGTTCAAATTTGCAATCATTCACGGAAACGTGGGACCATTCAGCATCACTAATTCCAGCTTTAATATCGGCTCTTTCATCAATTTCATAATCTAATATGCGCTGCGCAAGGGTAGACACGGAGGAGTTAGCATCATCAAGACTGATCCATTCCGCTGCTCTACTTCGGCAGGCATACTGACCCATGCCTTTTCCCACGACGGAGCGAACCGTTGAGAATCCCAACCGACTACCAATGATCCTTAAATCTTTATGTATCTGTTCCGAGAGCTGAATGGAGGAGGTAGCTATAATGACTGGTTTCTGAGACATTTGATTCGTGAGCAGGCTTGGGATCAGGTACGCAAAAGACTTACCAATTCCGACACCAGCTTCAATCATGGCATTATGTCCATGGATATAAGCATCGGCGATATCGAGAGACATTTCTTGCTGTCCGATCCGCTCTCTAAGGCCGATTCGGGGGAACCGGTCATATATTCGGAAGATGGCGTTAACCAAAGAACGTTCGATTTCCTTGTCCGGTTCCTGCTTATTAATTTTGTAAAGTTCATTTAACCAATTCATAATGATCGCCCCTCTTCCGAATGATGATCTTCTTGTACTCACTTTGGAGACGATTTACCTCACAATGCAGTTGTAACGGCATTTTTTAATCTGGATACGCCTTCCTGTAATTGTTCATCTGACAAATGTGCAAAAGACAAATAGATACCATACTTCGTACCAACAGACGTTGAACTGCTGACTTCTGAGTATACCACACCTTGTGACCTAGCTGATTCCCGAAAGGCTTCATAAGTGGTCACATTACCTCGCCACCAACCAAACACGTGTAGACCCGCTTCATTCTCCACCCAATCAAACCATGTAGAGAGGTGTTTGTTCAAAAGTTTGAGTAACAGATGGAATTTGCGACTGTATAATCGATTCATTCTGCGCAGATGACGCTCATATTGACCGCTTGTCATGAATGCAGCTAATGCCCGTTGTTCGATCAGGTTGACGGGTCTTGGCTCATATAATGCCTGTGCCTTTCTAAAGGTGTCAGCCAAGGTAGGGGGAAGAACCACATAACCAAGTCGTACTTCTAAAGGCAAGGTTTTTGTAAAGCTACCCAGGTAGATTACACGTCCAGCTTTATCGAGTGTTTTCAGTGGTTCAACATGCATTCCGCGATATCGGAATTCACTATCATAATCATCCTCAACAATCATGGCATCATTTCGCTGTGCCCAGTCCAGCAAGGTTTGTCTGCGTTCCAGACTGAGCATTTCACCAGTAGGAAATTGTCGTGACGGCGTGACAAACAACATACGTGCTTCCCAGTCTTGAGGCACAACGCCCTGACCATCGAGATTAGCTTCAATCAACTTTGCACCCGCAGCCAATATGGCTTTAGAAATTCCGACATAACAAGGACTTTCTGTCACTACATAATCCCCAGGATCTGCAAGTAATTGAGTGAGTAGAGCTATAGCTTGCATGGAGCCTGCAGTTACTGCAATATGATCCGGATCGACTTGAATGCCCCGCATCCTTCGAAGATAGGCAGCAATGGCTTCTCTCAATTTTGGATCCCCGGTTGAACTAACCATGGCAGAAGTTGTTTTCAGGTGATGCTCACGCTGCCTTATCTCTGCATACAATCGATTATTCCATTCATCGTAAGGAAACTTGGAGAAATCAGGTTGATATTTGCTAAAGTCGATCACTTCGTCGCTATTCATTCTGAAATCATGTGTATGAGCATTGGCTGGTGCATTTCTTTGAATCGAATGCTGTTCAAACTGCTGAATACGATTTCCCCAGGCGGATAAGTGATGCGTACAAGCTTTCACGGTGGACGCATTATTGTTCAAATCCAACTGGTAAGCAACAAAGGTTCCTCTTCCATGCTCTGAATGAATGTAACCTTGAGCAGTCAACGTATCATAGACCTGATTCACAGTTCCTCTGGAAATGTGATACGTCGCAGCTAACTCTCTAGTAGAGGGTAACTTCTCACCATGTATAAGATTACCTTCATGAATTGCATCACGAATGGCATGATATAGAGCTTTCATCTTTGTATATTTTCGGTTCAAATATGAACTGTAAGCTACATGAAATTGCATAGGACCTCCAGAGTTATCATTGAAGTGGTACAATAAAAACCAAAAATATTGGATCTTTTTATATGACCATTCTCATTCTATACTAAATCATAGATTAGAGCGATGCCTTTATTGAAAACCACCCAAAAGTTAATTAGGAGGACTACAATCATGCAAACAGGTACAGATCGTGTAAAAAGAGGAATGGCTGAGATGCAAAAAGGTGGCGTCATCATGGACGTTATGAATGCAGAGCAAGCTAAAATTGCTGAGGCGGCAGGGGCAACAGCTGTTATGGCTCTTGAGCGGGTACCATCTGATATTCGTGCAGCAGGCGGTGTAGCTCGCATGGCAGATCCTACCATCGTTGAAGAGGTTATGAAGGTTGTATCTATCCCAGTTATGGCCAAAGCACGTATCGGTCATTACATAGAAGCCAAAGTGCTTGAATCCCTAGGTGTGGACTATCTCGATGAAAGTGAAGTTCTTACTCCTGCAGACGAAGTGTTCCATATCGATAAACATGAGTTTACTGTACCATTTGTATGTGGAGCCAAAGATTTGGGAGAAGCTCTTCGCCGTATTGGTGAGGGAGCATCGATGATTCGTACAAAAGGTGAGCCTGGAACGGGCAACATTGTTGAGGCAGTTCGTCATATGCGTCTAATTAACAGCCAGCTCCGCAAAGTGCAAAACATGTCCAAGGACGAGCTGTACGCTGAAGCGAAAAATCTCGGTGTAGCTTATGAGTTACTGCGCGAAGTTCATGAAAACGGCAAACTTCCTGTCGTTAACTTTGCAGCAGGCGGTGTAGCTACTCCGGCAGACGCAGCATTAATGATGCACCTGGGAGCAGACGGTGTGTTTGTAGGATCAGGTATTTTCAAATCCGATAGCCCTGAGAAATTCGCTCGTGCAATCGTTGAAGCTACAACACATTACACAGATTACAAACTGATTGCGGAAGTATCCAAAAACTTGGGCGCCCCGATGAAAGGGATCGAAATTTCTAAATTGGCTCCAGAAGAGCGCATGTCCAACCGCGGTTGGTAAGATAGCAATCCATCTAGTTGAATAGGTAGTTTGAACATTTATATAGAAGAGCCGATCAATTGAACCTTAATTGATCGGCTTTTTTGTTCTTACTGTTTAGCTTGTTGATATCTTCAAAATGCTGTGGCTATAATAATCGGTATGAAGGAAGGTGCAGACAATTCGCTATCTATATGAGTTTATTCAACATCAGGACGATCTGCCTATGAAACTCTTCGTGAACTCGGTAAAACATATTGATTTCCATTGGCACAAGGAAGTGGAAGTTGTATATGTTCTCCACGGTTCAATCATCATGTATCTGGACCAACAGCAATATACACTGCATGAAGATGATGTGATTGTGGTTAACAGTATGTCCGTCCACAAGATCGAACGAACCAATCAGGACAATGTGTTATTAACATTGCAGTTCGGTCCCGAGTTGATGAACAATAATGCGTTTATCTCCTGTAACTCTGCTATGAACGTGGAACAAAACGCTCCTCGCCTGCAAAGTATTAAACAATATCTTGCGCAAATGGTATGGGAGATCAACAAAAAAACGCCGGGTTATCAAAATTTCACAATGGGCAGATTACAGATGTTATGCGGATGCCTGCAGAGGTATTTTTCCAGTGGAACAAATTCCGCATTGGAAGACGGTAGCAGGGATTATGACTATAAAAGACTGAACAGGGTCCTCACATATATTGATTTACACTACAATGAGAAGATTACACTGCAGGATATGGCGCATTCCGAACATTTAAGTTTGCATTATTTCTCCCACTTCTTCACCGACAAAATCGGGATACCTTTCCAAAAGTATTTGACGCTCATTCGCTTGGAGAAGGCTCAGGCTCAGCTGGCAGCAAACGATAAAAATATCTCGGAGATTGCGCTGGATTGCGGATTTGCCAATGTGAAGCTGTTTAACAAATACTTTAAGGAAAAGTACGGCTGTACGCCCGGTTCCTATCGGGAAGCTTCTCGTACACCGGAACTCCATCAGTTGAATGTGAACCGCAAACCCAAAACATATGAGGAGTCTTCAAGCGGAGATTATTACGAGATGGAAACGTTGAATGCGATTGGTTTACTGTATCGATATCTGGATGTTAAGGTTGACGCTGATCAAGACACGCTTCCTATACCGTCTGTACATCTGTCAGACCAAACTTATATTGAAATTCGTGCGGATCAGACGTCGTCTGTTTACGAAAAGCACTGGAATATCACCATGACGGCAGGGAGAGCCATTGAAGGTTTACGTGAAGATTGGCGGAAGCAGCTCTCCGCGCTGAAAGGAAAAGTACCTTTTCAATATATTCGATTTCACGGCATCTTCAATGACGAGATGATGGTGTACAGCGAGAACGAGCAGGGCACTCCCCTCTATAATTGGTCTTATGTGGACAAGTTGTATGATTTCCTGCTGGATCAGGGTGTTCGGCCATTTGTGGAATTAAGCTTTATGCCGAGCCAGTTGGCGAGATCCAAAGAAACGCTGTTTTGGTGGAGAGGGAATATTAGCCCGCCATCCGACCCTGCCAAGTGGCAGGCGCTTGTTGGTGAATTCGTTCGCCATTGTTTGAATCGTTATGGGGCGGAAGAAGTGAGGCAGTGGTATTTCGAAGTATGGAACGAGCCTGACCTGGCGGGTGTTTGTTGGGCAGGAAGCAAGGAAGAATACTTTACGTTTTACGAATCGACCGTTCATGCCATCAAATCGATTTTGCCGGAACTGAAGGTGGGGGGGCCAGCTATGGGTTACGGATCTCTCTGGAACGATACCTGGGCTGAGGAATTTTTGTCCTATTGCCGCAAGCGGGAAGTGGCTCTCGACTTTTATTCGTTTCACATCTATTCGGAGTATCCAAAGCTAAAAGTTGAAGACGATCGTTTAACGCAAATCATGCCGCCTGCTTTTTATAAAGAGAGTATTGCACTTATGCGGCAAAAAATGAATGCGTCATCGTACGGTCATGTTGAACTTCATGTCACCGAATGGAACTTTTCACTTTATGACCGTAACTTGCTGCACGATACCATGTTCATGGCTCCGTTTGTCATTTACCACACCATGAACACGCTCGGTGACGTGAAAGCGATGGCTTTCTGGTCCTTTACCGATGTATTCGAAGAAAGTATCGTTCCAGCTTCTCCTTTCTACGGAGGTTTTGGCCTGATTAACCGCGATGGGCTGAAGAAACCCAGCTATTATGCATTTGAGCTTATGCAAAAGCTTGGGGATGAGCTGATGGTCAAGGGAGACGGTTATGTCGGAACCCGAAAAAGGGATGGAAGCATGCAATTTTTGTTCTATCACTATGTGCATGTAGACCAGCTGTTTGCAAGTGGGGATTGGTCGGAATTATCCAGCTCAACCCGCTATGACGTATTTGAGGAAAAAGGTAGCAAAGCTTATGGACTTACCCTGAGCAATCTCGAGGGACCTTATAAATGCACCAGTTATCAACTGGATCGGGACCATGGATCGGTATTTGATGAGTGGACCCGCATGGGATCGTCCTATTCCTTGACGGAAGAAGAAATCCTCTTTTTAAACGGGAGGAGTGGACCCGTGATGGGGACAGAGATGATTAGAGATGAAAGTTGGCACAGAGAAATTTTGCTTCCACCGCATGGGGTAATGCTGCTCATTTTGGATAGACAATATTAAAAAAAAGTGCTTTTAAGACATCCTTTCAGTAGTGAAGGGATGTTTTTTGTTGTTTATTTCTTGTTCAGGCTGGCAAGCTAGAACTATAGCGATGGATTGGGCAAAAAACGAACCATGATGCGGCAAGTTCCAACAAGAAAGCGTTAACACAAATCGATATACTATGGTTGTGGCAGCTTAGAGGAAGACAGGGGGAGTTTTGGATGAAGCGTTTCATGAAATGGATGACAGATTCGTTTGCGCCAAGATTGGAGGCGTTTACGAATAATATTTGGGTTTCTTCGATTCAAGAAGCCATCATGGTCGCCATTCCGATGATTTTCATCGGTTCGATTATTACATTGATTTCGATTTTGCAGGATTTCATTCCGGGAATGCCGGACCTGACACCTATCACGACATTCAGTTTCGGTTTGCTTGGGTTGTTTATTGCTTTTTTGACGCCTTATGTCGTGATGGAAAAAAGAGAACGCCACAAAATCAAGTTGCTTGCGGGAATGACGGGGATATCTCTGTTCGTTATGCTGCTTAACCCGACAGTAAACGAAGACGGTACCATTCAGTTCATCCTTGAACGATTTGGTCCCTCGGGGATGATTACAGCACTCTTGGTAGGTGTATTTGTCGCTCTTGTAATGATTATGTGCAACAAATTTTCGTTCTTCAAAAAGGGGTCTTCACTTCCCGAATTCATTATGGACTGGTTCGATTTTCTCGTCCCGATCGCCCTGGTATTAACAACAGGATGGTTGCTTGTATATCAGCTTCATTTTGATATTTTTGGACTGATCGTGAACGTATTTGAGCCGATCAATGCCGTAGGGCAAAGTTTAACCGGATTTTTATTGTTCAACTTTATTGGCGTAGTGCTGTATTCCTTCGGCGTAAGCCCGTGGGTCATGACACCGATCTGGTACGCAATCTGGATACCTGCAATCGAAGAAAATGCAGCTCTTGTGGCAGCGGGACAAGATCCCGTCAATATCAACACATTTGAAACCTTTTTCTCCGGCTGGCTGGGTATTGGCGGTATGGGTGCGACTTTGCCGTTAGTTGTTTGGTTCCTGATGGCACGTTCGAAAAAACTGAAATCTGTCGGCAAGGCGACGATTATCCCGTCCTTGTTCAACATTAATGAACCTGTCGTGTACGGAGCACCGATTGCCTTTAATCCGTTACTCATGGTGCCGATGTGGATTAACTCACTTATCACGCCGGTGATTGTGTACTTGGCTCTCGACTGGGGTTGGGTACGGATCCCGAGCCAGATCTTCCAGCTATGGTACACGCCAATCGGCCTGTCCACCTACATTATGTCCGGACTCAATGGGCTTATCTTGCTGGCGGTCGTCCTGGTGATTGTATTTATTGTCTGGTTTCCGTTTTTCAAACTGTATGATGCACAGGAACTGAAGAAAGAACAGGAACAAAATTGATATTAGAAGGGTGAGTACTATGGATAAATCAATCAATGAATTGTTGACGGCATTAACGCTGGCCGAGAAAGCTTCACTCTGCGCAGGATTGAATATGTGGATGACAAAAGGAATCGAGCGGTTAAACATTCCGCCAGTTCATATGTACGATGGGACAAACGGCATCCGTAAAACAAACAGCGATGAAGAAATGGGGATTACAACGGAAAATGTACCCGCAACCTGTTACCCTACGGGTTCAGCCATCGGTTCTTCGTGGAATACGGATTTATTGTATGAAGTCGGTGTGGCACTGGGACGTGAATCCAAAACCATGGACGTTGAGCTGCTGCTTGGACCTGGTGTCAATATGAAAAGAACGCCGCTTGGCGGAAGAAACTTCGAATACTACTCGGAAGACCCATACTTGACGGGGGAACTTGGAGCGGCGTTTATAAACGGGATCCAAAGCGAAGGCGTGGGCGCTTCTGTCAAACACTTTGCGGGTAACAACCAGGAGTTCGAGAAGATGGTAACCAGTTCGGAAATCGATGAGCGAACGCTCCGCGAGATTTACCTGAGCGCCTTTGAACGTATTATTAAGAAATCCGATCCTTGGACGGTTATGTGTTCTTATAATTTATTGAATGGAACGTATACAAGTGAGAACGAACATTTGCTGAATGACATTTTGAGAGAAGAGTGGGGTTATGAAGGTGTTGTTCTATCCGACTGGACAGCTGTCAATGATCGGATACGCGGACTGAAGGCCGGGCTTGATCTGGAGATGCCGGGTCCCGCCCATTACAATGCCAAAGCGATCATTGAAGCGGTTCAGAACGGAAGCCTTTCTCAAGAACAGTTGGATCGCAGCGTGGGCCGGATTTTGAAACTGGTTGAGCGAGTAACGGGTAAGAAAGACTTGGATTCTTCTCCAGATTCGGACTATCATGCACTCGCGCGTAAAGCGGCGGCCGAGAGTATTGTGCTTCTGAAAAATGAGAACGCGATTCTCCCGCTAGGGCAGGAGTCCATTTCGTCAGTTGCCGTGATCGGACGGTTTGCCAAAAAACCGAGAATTCAGGGAGCGGGCAGTGCGAAGGTAACGCCTACAAAAGTCGATATTCCTTGGGACGAGATAAAAAATCTGGCTGGCGATGCCATGACCATGAATTATGCAGAAGGGTACCCGGAGGATGACTCCATCAATGATGAGCTAATCAAGGAAAGCGTGTCATTAGCCATGAATTCCGATGTTGCTGTATTATTTGTTGGCCAACCAGAATATGCGGAATCGGAGATGCATGATTTGCAAGGCATTGATCTTCCCGAGCATCAAGTGAAATTGATTCTTGCGGTAGCCGCGGTTCAACCCAAGTGTATTGTCGTAACGAGCAGCGGTTCCGCACTGGCGATGCGCCCATGGGTACAGCATGTACCTGGTGTGATTCATTCTTGGTTGTCGGGTCAAGGCATGGGTAAAGTGATTGCAGATGTATTATTCGGACAGACAAATCCTTCGGGCAAACTCTCTGAGACATTCCCTGTCAAACTGTCGGACAACCCTTCACACATGCGAATTCGCGGGGAGAACGGCAAGCTGTATTATCGCGAAGGCCTGTTCGTGGGTTATCGATATTATGACCGGAAAGAACTGGCACCTCAATTCCCGTTTGGACACGGATTGTCTTACACATCGTTCTCCTATACGGATCTGGAAGTGGCTCAGACTCATAACGGTGTTACTGTGTCCTTCCAATTGAAAAATACCGGAAAGCGCAAGGGAAAAGAAGTTGTTCAATTGTATGTTCACGATGAAGAGTGCACATGGACCCGTCCAGAGAAAGAATTGAAAGCTTTTGCCAAAGTTGAACTAGAGCCGGGTGAAAAACGCAAGATTACTTTTGAACTGGAAGAGAGAGATTTCTCATATTACAACACCAAGTATAACCGTTGGGTGGCAGAGACCGGGTTTTTCCAAATTTCACTTGGCAGCTCGTCTAAAGATCTCCGAATTACGGAACGTCTACATTGTGACTTTGGTAAGGAAGAAATCACGTTCCACAAATTCAGTCTGCTCAGTGAGTGGATGAGTGATCCTGTGGCAAAAAAGGAATTGGAGCATTGCCTGAATGAAATGAACGAGCACGTTACGGACAAGGTATATCTTAACGAGGAGTTTGTGGGATTCTGGGCAGATTTCCCGATGATCAAAGTGTTCCAAATGTTCGGCCAACAATGGATGAATGAGCGTTCACCTGATGAAATTATTAATGAACTTATCGCCAAGGTTAACCAGGCACGTAATGAATAGTTAAGTAAAAGAGGAACCAAGTTCAATCCCGTACAGGGGAGATGAACTTGGTTTTTCTGTGAGCCCAAAATAAGAGGCACCATATGAGGGTCTCTTTTAATTCATCAGACGAATGATATTGATTATTGTTCTCATTTACATGCTTCGACATTTACTGTATACTGACAATAGTTATTTTACATATTGGTCTAAACGACAAGAGAGAATTCAAAAGGGAGAGATTATTTACATGTTGGTATCCGTTAAAAAAGGGATGTTTCTTTGTTTGATTACTGCAATTATTCTGGTGCTCGCAGCGTGTTCAAGCAACAATGGTGGAAGCGAAGATGCAAATGGAAGCTCACAGCAAGCTGCGGAGAGCAACGCCACGAATGATGTAACAAATGGGGAACAAACCGATGCAGACGCTTCTGCACCTGCTGAAACAACTTACCCGGTAACCGTTTCAAATTATACAACAGAGAACGGCACATGGGTGAAGAAGGATCAAACGTTTGACAAGGCACCCGAACGAGTGGTTGCCAATACACAAGGTGCAGCCGAGCTGATGATTCGCCTTGGTTTGACAGACAAACTTGTAGGTGTAGCTGCGTTGTTTGGTAGTGTACCTGAAGATATTGCTGACGAGTTTAAACAAATTCCTGTGCTTGCTGAAGGCTATGTAGGTAAGGAAGTGACAATAGGGGCTACGCCTGACCTGGTTGTAGGGCGTGGTGGATTGTTTGAGGATGCGGACTGGGGTGTTGGTACAGTAAGCAGCTTGAATGATATGGGGATTAAAACGTACGTACAAAGCACCAGTGTTCCTGATGCATCGTTAGATAGTCTGTATCAGGATATTACTGAATTAGGTGAGATATTCAACGTACAAGCCAATGCAGCGGCATATATTGAGACGCTTAAAGCACGCGAGAATGCCTTGTCGGCCCGAGCTAGCTCTGAAACGATCAACTATGCATCTTTTTCGGATAATGGTGATGGAACTATTGGAATCTACAACGGAAATGGTGATACGTTTATTGAAAGTGCAATGTCATTAATCAATATGCATAATATGCTTATTAATGAAACTGGCACACTCAGTCTGGAGAAGTTAATCGAGATTAATCCGGATGCGATGATTATTTCGAGGTATGCAGGTGGTATTGATCCTGAGCAGACGATTGAAAAGCTGCTTGCCAACAAACAGGTACAAAACATTAACGCAGTTAAAAACAAAAAAATCTACATTATCGATTTCAACAACTTCTGGGGTTACGGGGATTCCATCTTCACAGGCGTTGAAGGACTTGCTGATGATCTCGGGTTATAAATGAGTACCATTAAAAGTCGCTATTTTAGCGGCTTTTTTTGTTATCAGGGACCCAATTCTTGTTCCAAGCTGTTCCCGGTCAGTCCGCTGAATGATAGTGAGAATGGAGTATATGAATACATGCAACACTTAATATAACGGCGGGTATTTCACATAAATCATTTTATGAGTTTCTGAACACTCTATATTAATACGACTTGACTTGTGAATGTATTATCAGTATAGTGTGAATCAGTTCACGCTTCACATTAAGGAGTAATCTATGCCAAAAAATTCTTTCTTTCGTTTAGATGAAACAAGGCGCGAGGAAATATCGAATAGCGCTATGCATCTTTTTGTTAATAACCTTTACGAGGATATAACTATGAAGATGGTTTTGGATAGTTTGTCCATGCACCCCGGAACATTTTATCGATATTTTGAAGACAAAGATGACCTTTATTGTCAATTAATACGTAATGTGACCCAGAAAAGAGCTGCATATTTTAGTAACAGTAATGAAGATTCCCTTTACAGCTATTTCCTTACTGGCTTATTTGGTAACGTTAATGGCATGGTGACCGAGCCGCTGAATGAGTTGGAAATCAAACTGACTAAAACATTTTCATATATTCCTGAGGACATTTTACTGAAAGTATATGTGAATGTGTTAAAGGGCGAGTCATTCCCCATGATCAAGGACATTTTACGCCGAATGAGGGTTGATGGATATCTCCGACCGGATGTTGACGACGACCTGATTTCTTTTATGTTTGAGTCAATGCAGCTTAATTTAATCTTGTTTTTTAGAGAATTCGATATTAAGGACTCTAAGCTGCAACATAAGATCAGCAAATACTTTGCTGAATTTATGGGCCATGGACTGCTTGAAGATCATAAATATTCTGAAATGGTTAACGATCTCAAGGGGGAAAGAAAATGAAAACCTATGACGTATTTCCAGAACCAATTGGCGGCTATACTGTCGGTCGAACCCAGATGGATTTTGAGTACACGGCATCAGATTACTCCAAAAGAGAACTGACCGCTTTTGTGTATTATCCGTCTGACAGTAGCGAAGGTAAAACTACATCAACGTACATGTTTCCTGAAGTCTACGAGATGTTTAATGAGCAGCCACTTGTCACTGCGTTGAAGGATGTTTTCTCTATAGATATCAAGACCCAGTGTTACGACGACCTTGCTCTCTCCGGGAAGGAAAAGCGCTATCCAGTGTTATTCTATGTTTGCGGTGGAGGCGGTTCTCCAGAATGGGGTACAGTGCTCTGTACAGACTTGGCAAGTATGGGGTATGTTGTGGTAAGCATCGGCCATCAGAATAGCACGATGTATAAACGTAAAGATGGGCGCCTGTTTAATGTATCCAAGGATTTTTCGGATGTCATTACAGCGTTTGGTGAAGATCCGGAGATGCTGGCGTTGGCTGGTAAGATGGAGATGCGTCCTGACGATGAAACTGCCATTGAGATGTGCCGTAACGTGCTTGCACTACCGATACTTTCCAAGATAACAGAGTATAGTGAATCACAGGCAGAAGATGTAAGGTATGTAGCCGATTATCTTTACAAACTGGACTCTGGAGAGCTGAATTCCATCTTTAAGGGCAGATTGCTGCTTGACATCGGCATGGGTATAGTCGGACATTCTTATGGAGGGCCTACGACGGCGATGGTTTGCCGGGATGACGACCGGTTCGCCTGCGGGATTGGCTTGGATAGCGGTGCGTTTGGACTTCTTGACAGCGATCTTAAGAAACCCTTCTTGCTACTGTTTTGTGAACCTAACTATAATATGAATGCGATTATTGGCGCTAACAATAGCATGGAGACCTGTTATTTCTCAGTTGATCGTGTTGCACATTTGGATTACTGTGACATCGTGTTTACCAGTTTTAATGAGGAACTCAGAGGTGAACGGGATGCTATGGAGATGCGAAATATTGTTACAGACTATGCGAAGAACTTTTTTGATCATTACATACTGCAGAAGGCAGCAAGTGTGGAAAGCCTGGCATACGATGGTGTGGAATTGATCAGGAAGACCAGCAACAAGTGACATAACCGAGAGACTACTGATTAATATATGTCAATTAATACATGTCAAAGAACTAGCCGTACAGACGCAGAGCCGATAACCCTATTACGCGGTTATCGGCTCTCTGACTCTGATATTGCAAATTGACATCCTGGTTCCAATAACTGACGCTTATTCGGCCTCAGTTCCGCCAATGTCTACTTCGCTCCCAGGCTCCATTAACATGATATGACATTCCTTTTCGGCAGAAGGCTTGATCTCGACTCCTTTAGGGACAATAAACATCTCATCTTTAGAAAGTTTCACTTGACCATCGCGAAAATCAATTATCATTTCCCCTTCGAGCACAAAAAATAACTTATCTGTCTCTTCATGAACATGCCACTCAAAATCTCCAGCAATCTTAACGATCTTAAATTGATAGTCATTCATCTCACCAATGAGTTTGGGAGACCAAAGATCGTTTAATTTCGCAAATTCCTCATTCAATTGAATAGATTGATAGTGCATCGTCATTCCTCCTGTGTATTAATCCTATATGTTCAGTATACTGATCTAAGCTTTTGTATAACATGGATGCCTATTGAAATCAGGATGGATTATTGATGAACTTCAGACGATACTCCGTAGGAGAAATACCACATTGTTTCTTAAACACTCTGCTAAAATAAAAGGGGTCAGCAATGCCAACGGTCTCAGCAATCTGTTGTACAGACGCATCACTTGCCAATAACATTTGCTGTGCCATGTTTATACGATATTTCAATACATATTCTGCCGGACCCATACCCGCATGTCTTCTAAACACGTAGGAAAGTCGATTTCGATTAACGTTATTTTGTTCTGCAAGCGATGCGACAGTCAGACTTTGATCATAGTATTCTTGGATATAGGTAGAGACCCGTTCGAATAAAACATCTGATTCACCACTATTTTGCCTATGATCAACACATATTAAAGTCTCATTCAGTACATCGCGAAACAGCATCTCGGTCTGAAACTTTGAAATACCTCCACGCTGATTATACACATGCCAAAGACGCGTGATTAATTCGATCAGACGTGGGGACTGACCCGTTGATAATTCAAAATGCTGATGGGAAAAGCTTGTCTCTTCGAGGTCCGAACTACATATCCGGTATAAAACGAGGATGTATTCCCAGTCCGTTCTATGAAACACGGTTTGATCCAGTTTCATTTTCGCGCCCCCATGTACAACTTTTCCTGGTGAAAAGATATAGGGCGTACCATCAAATTGAAATTGTATTTTTCCTGTAAGAGGAAATACAAATCCAGGAAAAGAATCGGTATAGTCAGCCGGGGGAACCCCTGGATTTCTAGCATATCGATATACTCCTTCTACTTGAAAAGGAATGTGTGCAAAATGCGCTGCTAACTGATTAACGTCTACTTTCACATTACGTACCTCATTTCAAAAGTGTTTGCCGGTCATTCTAAGATAAATCGTTGTGCACCTTACTCCAACATTATTGATAACGATTATCACTGTCAACATATATAATGAAAAAGAAAGCTCTTTTTTACATATGGGCAATAGAATCCATCTTGTGTTAACATGTGCACTAACTAATCCAATTGCTTGCTTGAAAAGGGGAAACCATGTCAATTCGAATAAAAATGCTGCTGTCTTTCACGGGCATGCTCGTTATAAGTCTACTGTTCATCCTGCTTACGGCAAGTCTGTATACGATTGCGGCCACAGGGGATCTACAGAGTTTCCGTGATATATACAAGGTACATTATCAGATCAACCCCCTGACTGAACAGGGAGAATCGATCTTTCAAGAGATGAAGTTCCTGGCCAAAAATGACCCGGACGACCTGCAAAACAAGGTTTTGCTGCGTGAATATGATATGAAGCTTCGAGCTGAGAAGTCAGGGCTCTACGTCAGACGGGAGAATAGCCAGATCTTCGAATCGCTGACCTTCAACCAGCCAGAGCTGAAGCAAGCACTGCCTGCCTATGATCTTAACAATTACCAGATTCGGAGCACCTTCAATATTGGTGAGCGATTTTACGCGTATGCAAAATTTGATTTTCAGTATTCAGACGGGGAACGAGGGAGTATCTTTGTCATTCGCGAGAGAAGCCCCTTTGCGGAGCTTACTCGCAAACTGCTACCTGTGATGTCATTCCTGCTTATTGGCGTCCTCATCATTGCAAATCTACTCCTGTTCCGCTGGATCACGCGCAGCTTCATTAAGCCATTGAATCAACTACGAAGTTCAGCCGAACATATTAAAGATGGCAATCTATCCTTTAAGCTTCAGCTAAACTCCAATGACGAGGTTGGTCAACTCAGCGAAGCGTTTGAGAGCATGCGGAATCAATTACAGCTCTCCTATGCATTACGAGAGCAGGACGAAGTAAACCGCAAAGAGCTCATCTCCAACATTTCGCATGATCTCCGTACGCCGATTACCAATATCAAAGGGTATATTGAGGGTATTCGTGACGGAGTGGCTAATACTCCGGAGAAAATGGAGAGTTACGTTAATATCATTCACTCCAAAGCAGTTAGCATGGATAAGCTGGTGGATGAACTGTTTTTGTATTCCAAGCTCGACTTGAACCAAGAACCTTTCCTGTTCAAGACAGTTGATCTCGCCGATTTCCTTGAAGATAGCATCGAAGAGCTGAGATATGATCTGGAGGATAAAGGTGTTGCCCTGGATTGGATTAACCAGGTGTCTGGTCCCGCCATGGCTGCTGTGGATCCAGAGAAGTTAAAACGTACCGTTGTTAATGTGGTGGATAATGCACTCAAATACATGGAGAATGAACACAAACGGTTCGAGATTACACTTCAAGCTGATGAGAAATGGATTACAATGGCCTTTAAAGATAATGGCAGGGGAATACCCGAAGAGGCACTGCCTTATATATTTGAACGCTTTTATCGTGCAGAACAATCCCGCAATTCCTCAACGGGCGGAAGTGGACTTGGACTGGCAATAGCCCGCCAAATCATTGATGGACATGGGGGCTTCATCTGGGCAGAAAGCCAGCCCAATGATGGCACGAGCATATATATCAAGCTGAAACGGCTGAATGAAGAGAGGGACTAATGAGTAATGGCAAACATTTTGATCATTGAAGATGAAACAACGATCGCGGAACTGGAACGGGATTATTTTGAGCTCAACGGATTTTCTGTGGATCTCTGCCATACTGGAGATGAAGGCCTGAAACAGGCACTGGAGGGGGACTATAATCTGATCATTGTTGATCTGATGCTTCCGGGACTCGACGGCTTCGAATGTTGCAGGCGCATTCGCGAGGTGAAGGAGGTGCCCATCCTTGTCGTTTCCGCGAAAAAGGAAGAAATCGATAAGATCAGGACATTTAATCTGGGAGTTGATGACTTTATTACAAAACCGTTCAGCCCAAGTGAATTAGTTGCGCGAGCAAAGGCTCATTTGACCCGATACGAGAGACTACTTGGTAAAAACAAACCAGCTGAGCAGGATGAAATCCACATTCGCGGGCTTCACATTGATAAAGGATCACGCCGCGTTTTTGTTAATGGAGAAGAGGTGGCGATTACAACCAAGGAATTCGAGTTACTTGTATTTCTTGCGAGTCATCCCAATCGTGTATTCAGCAAATCTGATCTGTTCGAGCGGATCTGGGGCATGGATTCCACCGGAGACATTGCAACGGTAACCGTCCATATTCGCAAACTGCGTGGGAAGCTGGAGACAGACCCCAAAAATCCGGAGTATATCGAAACCGTCTGGGGCGCGGGCTATCGGTTTACTGCATAAGTTTCGTGAAAATTTAGACCCAGTTTATATTTTGTTAATAACTTTGTCCTTGGGAGTTTCTTTTTGTCCTCTATTCTATAGATACAGGCAACTACAACCTATAGAGGAGGAATTCAACTATGAATTCTACAACCCGCAAAATCGCTACATTTCTAACCATAACTGCATTAGGTACAGCAGTGTTCCCGTTAACTGCGAATCAAGTACATGCAGCTACATACGTTACTAACATTGCGGCAACAACCACAGAGCTTACCCAACAACAGATTGAAGCTGCTATCAAGGATCTGAATAGCTTGGGGATCATGAACGGATATGCAGATCAATCTATGGGTGAACATCGAGCAATTACCCGTGCGGAGTTAGCTTCATTGGTTTTCAAAACATTTAATTTGGAGAGCAAGACGGGAGAAACCGTAGAATTAACGGATGTAAATCCCAATGCATGGTATGCGCCATATGCGTCAAAGCTTGTTGAACTCGGCATCATGCAAGCTAACGATGGACAATTCAATCCGCAGACTCAAGTGTCGGATGCTGAACTCGAACAAGTCGTATCTAAAGCAATGCAACGTGATGTAAAGTCCGTTCACCATTGGATGAGCGTGTTCTACTCCGAGAACGGTTCAGCAACGCGTGGCGAAACAGCAGTGTTGTTACAAACCGCACACCAAGCTATTCCTTCAGAGCAAGCTCAAATCAAGAGCGTTAGATCACTGAATGCCATTACGTTAATTGTAACTTTTGACAAACCGCTGACAGCAGCGAATGAAGCTTTTGCCAAGGCACAAACGGACTTTGCGTTTAGTGGCGGGATGACATTAACCAATATGCCCCGTTTGAAAACAGGGTCAATTGCGACTTACATCGTTCCAACGTCCGTACAAGATGCTGGTGAAGTGTACAACCTGACTTACAAAGGGCAAAACGCTGGGTCCTTTGAAGGTAGTGGCACGAAAATAAACATGACAACGGCTAGTCAAGTAACGAATGATACATTCGAGATTGAAGCACTGCAAGTGAACGGTGTAGTGGATTACGGTTACATCATTTCGGCTTACAGCGGTGGCCGAGGAGCTAATGCATTTGTGCTGAATGATCAAGAGCAAGCAGGAGGCAAAACGTATCAAATCATCTCTTCCATGCAAGCAAGACAAGTTGTAATTACGCCAGAAGGTGGCGAGCCTATCGTTGCCAGATATGTTCCGTTCACACAATCCACAGATGGTAAACAAGAACCGAAGTTCCGTTTGCCTGAGGGTCAAACGCTGAAATCAGGTGTCACATATACGGTTACTTCGGATTGGGCGAACCTAGAAAATGCTTCATTTACAGCGAAATCGTTTGATTCGTTGGTGGTTGCAAGTGCTCAAGCAGTGAGCGAAACCTCCATTGAAGTTACGCTTGACCAGGACCCTGGGGATGAACTGTTCTCTGGTCGAAGTGTAACGTTAACTTCACCTAGCGGGGATGTTCTGACGGCCACTTATAAATATTCAAGTCGAAAAGGTGCGACGGGTGTATTCGACCTAACAAATGATGGGAAGTTAACTCCGGGTACTACGTATACAATAAACCCAGTTGGGGATTGGAGTATCGCTTCTTCGGTCACCTTAACACTGGAGTAAAGGAGGCAGTATGAGTAAATCGCTGATCATCGTTGTCCTGATAAGCAGTATGTTGATCGTCCAGGGCTGCGTGCCTGAAATGAGAAACGACTCTAACGTGGAGGAAAAGGCCATGACTTCAGCAGATGAACAGCTGTTCAAGGCAGTAGAGGACAGTGATACTGAACGCATCGAACAAATGATTCAAGCAGGTGCCAATATCAATGCTCAAGATCAGAGTGGACGAACCGCTATAATGATTGCAACCTACAATAATGATTCAACATCGGCTAAAGTGTTAATTGAAGCGGGGGCAGATGTGAATATACAGGACGATATGAAAAATACTCCGTTTCTGTATGCTGGGGCTGAAGGATACTTGGATATTTTGAAGCTGACAATCGAGGCGGGAGCGGACCCAGCGATAACGAATCGATATGGAGGGACAGCACTTATTCCAGCTTCGGAGCATGGATATGTAGATGTAGTGCGAGAACTCCTGACTCAAACTTCGGTGGATGTGGACCATGTGAATCAATTGGGATGGACAGCGCTACTCGAAGCGATCATTCTTAACGATGGCAATGCTCAGCAGCAGGAGACGATACAATTACTCATTGATCACGGAGCAGACGTGAACATACCGGATCGTGATGGCTTATCACCACTCAGTCATGCGAAGAATAAAGGCTTTAAAGAAATTGAAGACATTTTGGTACAAGCTGGTGCGAAATAAAACCCTTTTAGGGTGAATAAATTAACAAACATGTTGAGATATATGTAAAAATGGTTTTCATGGAGCGCCTGATTCCTTCTATGCTGAAGGGCAGGCGCTTCATTCAATTAATCTTACGTGTATGAAACTGGCGTACTCTTAACATGACATGATTAGATACAAGAACGAAGATCTTAAAAATTGAATATCTCTGCTTTAAAGTTTACTATAGTGTACCACTATGCTTCCAGATAAAATGGAAATACCAACCATGTAAGCGCTATCTATTATTATACTGCTTTTACATGTTGGAATCATTCATGGAGGTGTATGATGAAGAGGAAGTCTTGGTATACTTTGGCGGTAACTGGTATCATCTCTTTGTTTTTTTCGGTAAGCGCTTTCGCGGGTTATGTTTTCTGGGAACCTCTAACCTATTTTAACGCAAGTACGTGGCAAAAAGCGGATGGGTATTCCAATGGGAGCATGTTTAACTGTACGTGGAGGGCTAACAATGTTAATTTCACAAGTGATGGTAAGCTTAAGCTTGGTTTGACCAGCTCTGCGAATAACAAGTATGATTGTGGAGAGTACCGTTCCACGAATACGTATGGGTACGGCTTGTATGAAGTCAGTATGAAACCTGCCAAGAACACAGGTATAGTTTCGTCTTTTTTCACATACACAGGGCCCGCACATGGCACCCAATGGGATGAGATTGATATCGAATTTTTAGGAAAAGACACAACCAAAGTGCAGTTTAATTATTACACCAATGGGGTTGGTAATCATGAGAAGATTATCAATCTAGGTTTTGATGCATCCCAAGGTTTCCATACGTACGCATTTGACTGGCAGCCGGGACATATCAAATGGTATGTTGATGGGGTATTGAAGCATACGGCAACCAGCAATATTCCTAAAACACCCGGAAAAATCATGATGAACCTCTGGAATGGAACAGGAGTAGATAGCTGGCTCGGTCCTTATAACGGTGCCAATCCGCTCTATGCAGAGTACGATTGGGTCAAATATACGAGTAATTAAGCAGACTGAAGCAGCCGTTAGTGGCTGCTTTTTTCTATATTCTGGAATTGTATTTATTCAATATATGTATTCAATATCCAATATCCTAAATTAATGCAATAAATGTTGCAATATTAGTATGGGCATAAATATCAAACATTCATTATGATTAACCTGTAAGCAACATTACATAGACTGGGGGAACGAAGTTGGACACAAGTAAAAAGAGACGAGTAGGCAGTTTGGTCATGATCGGTGTATTGGCCCTATCTGCAGCCTTGAGTGGGTGTAGTAACGGGAGCGACAAGAAAACAGAATCGAGTACACCAGCGACAACGTTGGAGCTCAAAAATGGGAAGTATGATCCACCAGTATCCATTACGTATTTACGACCATGGGGTCCAGACGTGAAGTTTAAGCCAGGCGAGGATCAGGATAACAACGTCCATACCAAATGGGCTAAGGAGAAACTCGGGATTGAGTTGAAAAACCAGTGGATATCTCCTTCTACCAATAATGCATTTGAGACGAAACTGCGCCTGTCACTGGCTTCTAATGCAGACATGCCAGACATTATTTCGTATCGCGGCGAATTCAATCTGGTGCGTGAATTGATTGAGTCCGGAAAATTTGTCGATGCGGGCGAGTTGTTTGACAAATATGCCAGCGACACATGGAAAGCAGCCGTAAACGAAGATCCTTCCGTATGGTATCCATACATGCAAGATGGCAAAAAGATCGGTATTCCGATTCTGGACTATTCCTATAATGGTGATCCTGTCATGTGGATCCGCGAAGACTGGATGAAGAAATTCAATCTGGAAGCACCTAAAACGATAGATGATCTTGAAGTCATTATGGAAACGTTTACGAATCAAGATCCTGATGGCAATGGGAAGCAGGATACCTACGGACTCACCGTTGGCTTCAAGAACTGGCTGAACACATGGATGTCAGAAGCTGGTTGGGTATTTGGTGCTTATGGTACAATGCCAAACCAATGGAATCTGACGGCAGACGGAAAACTTGAATACGGTTCCGTTACACCTGGTGCAAAACAGGCTTTGGCCAAATTACAGAGTTGGATGAGCAAAGGTTATATCCCGGAAGAAGCCGGTGTGTATGACGAGACGAAAGCAGCTGAAGAATTTACTGCTGGAAAAGCAGGTATTGTGGTAGGTCCTCACTGGATGCCATCCTGGCCGTTGGAGGATGTGAAGAAGAACAACCCTGAGGCTGAATACAAAGCCTATCCGATTCCTTCCGGTCCAAACGGTCAAGCAGGAAGACATGGTACGTCGAATGGAAATGGCGTAATTCTGATTAACAAAGACATGAAAAATCCGGAAGCCTTTTTCACCTATCAGAACTATCTCTTTGATCACTATGCAAATCCTAAAGAGGGCGATGAGTTCGAACATGGATTTGCCGAAGGGTACGATTGGGTAATGGTCGATGGGAAACCATCAACTGATGCAAGTCTTACGGGTGGTTATGCTCCAGAGAAGTACACCTTAACGTTTGATGGAGCGCGTATTCCAAATCTAAGCATGACAACACTTGCCAAGCTCGCGAGCGGTGAAGAAGCAACTACACCGTTTGAGAAGAAAATCAAATCAGGTGTACCAGTACCTATGCTTGATGCAGCCAAGATTGTTTTGGATCAAAAAGATATCGTGTTCAATCAGATGTTTACTGGAGCACCTTCAATGACAATGCAGATGAACAATGATATTTTGACAAAGATGGAGAAAGATACATTCTCTCAAATTGTATATGGCAAAACCTCTGTTGATGCGTTCGACTCATTTGTTGAGAAATGGAAATCTTCAGGCGGAGATCAGATTACGAAAGAAGTTAACGAGTGGTATGATTCCGTGAAAAGCGGAAAATAGTATGACGCAGGGCTGGCTGAATTGATTCATCGCGGCCCCATAAGCACCAAAAAGGCATTGCAGGAGATGAACTCCGGCAATGCCTTTTTGTATTCGATGTAGAGTAGGGGAAACCGGAGAGATTACTAGAACGTCAATTCTGGCCTGAGTACTCTCTTAAACCGGCAGATTTTCCCGATATTCTTGCGGTGTAAGATCATAAAATTTCTTGAAAACTCGAATGAAATATGCGGTATTGTTGTAACCGACAAGTTCTGCAATCTCAAACACTTTGGCGGTTGATGTTCGCAAATGATAGGCTGCTTTCTCCATTCTTAATCGGTACACATAGGCAGTAAGTGCTTCACCTGTCTCCGCCTTGTATACCTTGGACAAGTACACTGGATGCAGATGCACATGGTCGGCAATTGCAGGCAGCGATACATCTCCAGCCAGATGAAGATCGACAAAACTTTTGACGCTGCGCACAATGGTGCTGTGATTGTCTCTAAGCTCTTGTTCAGCATCATCTCGTATGTAATGAAGTGTACGCACGGACCAGTCCTGTAGCTGCTGCGCAGTGGAATAGCTGGGAGCTTGAAAGTAACGATAGGACTCTGCTGGAATCAAAGAAGAGATTTGTTTGCCATTTTTATGAATGATGTACGCAAACGCACCCGCAATAGCAAAATACACCTCAAAGGTTGACTCGGCAATATCATGATGTTCATTGGAATGCAGCAGTTCCTCAAAAATGTGCTCGATTTTCTGTTCGACATCCTCAAAGCGACCAGCTTCGAGCAGGCTAATCAACGTTGGTGGCTGATACAGCGACCTGATCGTATGTAGAGGGTTGGCATCCGTTTCATCGGAAGCGGTGACAAACAAACCTTGCACCTGACCCATCCGTTTACGCATGGACATAACCGTTCGCTCATAGAGTTCTCCAATTTCGTGGGGAAACTTGCCCCAACTGGAGACGGAAATGGAGATTGCACCTTTCAGGTATAACTGAACATTGGTTTGAATCTGGGCAGCATACTGCTCAAGCAATGTCTGAGGCGTCTCACTCCTGCTATAACTCATCGTTGTGGAATGTTTCATGCTTACCAGAACAACAATGTAATCATGAACGTCTCGTGTGTGCCAGATATGAAAATGATTATGCATCACTTCACTTATGATATTACATATCGCATATTCCATTAGGGCCAGGTCGCCGTGTGCCATATCGGATAGATGTTTCTCCATACGGATAATCAGCATGCCGAGATCTTCTCCTACGGAGTAGGGAAGCTCCAGCAGATCAAGCTTGTCTGCCAGCGTCTTCTGATCATAGACTTTTCCAGTCAGCAACTCATGCAGCATCGTGGATTGAAGCAATGGCAGATGATCCTGAAAGGCGTGTAAGGCTCTTTGATGAGATGCTGCGGTTTCCCACTTTTCTTTAATTCGATGAACAAGACGTTGCACGGATTCGATGAGATCTTCATCACTAACAGGTTTCAGCAAGTAATCAAAGCTTTCCTGTGCAATGGCCTGTTTCGCATATTCAAAGTCGGCATGACCTGATAACAGAATCGTCTGCACATGCGGCCACTTTTCATGAATCGCTGTAATCAGTGCAATGCCTGACATTTCGGGCATACGTATATCCGTAATTACAATGTCAATGTCGTGGTTGTCCATAATTTCCAGCGCCACTGCACCGGACAAGGCTTCATGAACTGTACCGATCCCGCAGCTTTCCCACGGAATGGTCTCTGCCAGCGTTTCCACGACGGAACGTTCATCGTCAACTAGTAATATTTGCAGCATGGGTCGTTCACCTACTTGTCTGTATTGTCGTGCCATGTGATGTTAACTTTAATTCCACCCATTGAAGACTGTTCATAGGATAGTCCAGATCCTTCACCGTACAGAAAAGACAAACGCTGATGGACATTCCATGTACCACATCCCATATTCTCATCCAGCGGTTTAAGAAGATTATCCCTCAGATGATCAAGCTGTTTCTCAGACATGCCCAGCCCGCTGTCCTCCACGATAATCGTGTACACATCATCCTCGCAGTCCGCATAGATTTTAATCTGACCATCCACCGATTTGGGCTCCAGACCATGAATAATAGCGTTCTCAATAATAGGCTGAAGGGTTAGTCTGGGAACTGTTTTATCTAAAATATCATGGGGCACGTCGATTGTAAAATGCATTCGTTCCAGACGAAGTGACTGGATTTCCAAATAATTTTTGACCATCGTCAGCTCTTCACGAAGTGTGGCTTGATCCTTTTCGGACCTGGTTATGTATCGGTAATACTCCCCCAGATTCAGTGCCATGGCTACCACGGCCTTTTCATTTTTCATTCGGGCCATGTTCTTGATATAGAACAGACAGTTATATAGAAAATGCGGATTAATCTGCGATTGCAACTGTTTGAGTGTGGCTTCCCGACTTCGTAATTTCTCCTCATATACATTCTCGATTAATTCTTGAATTCGTTGAGCCATGATGTTGAAACGTGCAAATAACAGGCTGAACTCATTGCGTGCAGAATGATGAAGCCGAACGGAAAAGTCCCCGGCGGACAAGCGATTCGTCCCTTTCACTAACTGTAAGAGTGGAAGCTGCACACTTCGGTAGAGTGTATATAATACAACAACGCTCATCACGATCAGAACGGCAATTGAAGCGTAAAAGAGATTCCGGCTGCTCGTAATCGGTTTCAAAATCTGCTGCATTGGCACATAGTCAACATAATACCAGCCCAGGCTCTTGGATTGAATATAGGAGACGTAATATTCCGTTTTGTTTAACGTTGTGGTGAATCCACCGCTGGCTTGCAGTTTTGCTGCTTTCAGGGAAGGCAGGATCGCGTTCAAGGTTTCCTTTCCAGAACTATTGCTGATTAATCCATAATCGGGATGGAACATGAACGGGTCACCTTTATTATTTAATTTGTTTTGATTAAGAAGTGCAGTTAAGTGATGAACTGGAAAACTGATTTTGGTAATCAATCTGGCTTTGCCAGGTCTCGCCATCGCTGTCGTTGGATCGGTAGTGTACCAGATAAATTGATTGTCGGCATAGGTCCAGGATTGGGAGAGAGGCTCCTTAAACTCATCATCCCTGTACGGAATGTAAGCATAATAATCCGTTGATATCACTTTTTGCATCCTTGGGAAGTATAGTGTGATGGTCGAATGCCATTTGCTTGCTGCGTTGTACAGATTCATCTTTTCCAGAATAGCACTTCCAACTTTCACACGTTCATAGGGAATGTCCTTGTAGTCGGGGCGTTGATACTCCTGAATACTCGAATCTTGCCCAATAGACATCCCATACAACGACAATTGGTAAATGTTGGATTCTACTGAATCAGCAAATGTTGAGAGGTGATTCATCGTATTGTTCTGAATCTCGTGTTCGATAACACGCACGCTTTCCCGGTTCGAGTATGTATAGAGAAACAACACCAGAATAAGCAGCATCACAAACAACAGAGTAATTTTGGTAAAGACATTCAAGCGTGTGAACAAAGTCCAACCTCCTTAATCTTATTAAAATATTGATATCGTTGTTGCAATATTAGGATATAGATCACAAATTTCCATTGCTATAATTTTAATATACAAGTTCACGATGACTTGTAAAATACAAAATTTAGAACATGGGGGATGCAGGAGTGAAGGAACATACGTTAGAAACGCCGCATAAACGGCGCTCCACCAGGGTTAAACAGCGCTGGAATATGCAACGGAACTGGACCTTGCATATGATGCTCATTCCAGCCGTATTGCTGGCACTGGTGTTTCAGTACATACCGATGGGTGGCATTGTAATTGCTTTTCAGGATTTCAAACCATACTTGGGATTTTCTGAATCCAAATGGGTGGGTTGGGACAATTTCCGATATTTATTCTTATATCCGGACGTAGGTCAGGTGATCTGGAATACGCTGGTCATTGCATTTTTCAAAATCATCGCAGGACTGTTCGCTCCATTCCTGTTTGCCATTTTGCTCAATGAAGTGCGCTTGACGGCATTCAAGAGAGTAAGTCAAACGCTTGTGTATCTACCGCATTTCCTATCTTGGGTTATTCTCGGTGGTATTCTGCTCGATATCCTGTCTCCTCAGGGCGGCATGGTCAACCAGCTTGTCGTAGCCTTTGGAGGAGAACCGATCTTCTTCCTGGGAGACGGTACATGGTTCCGAATAACGCTGATCCTCAGTGATGTGTGGAAAGAATTTGGTTTTGGTACGATCGTATTTCTGGCTTCTCTCTCAGGAATTAATCCTGCACTCTACGAGGCTGCCGAGGTGGATGGGGCCAACCGGTTTAAACAGACGCTGCACATTACGATTCCGGCATTAATGCCGATTACAATCGTACTGATGACACTCTCTATCGGCAATATCCTGAACGCCGGTTTTGATCAGGTATTCAACTTGTACAATCCGCTTGTGTATGACAAAGGCGACATCATTGATACCTTTGTATATCGACTCGGGATTCTGAACGGGAAGATGAGTTTTGCCACAGCAGTAGGGTTGTTCAAATCTGTGGTTGCTACCATTTTGATTGTTATATCGTACAGAATGGCTTACAAACTGGCTAATTATCGAGTTTTCTAGAGAGGAGAAAAGGGCTTGTATTATAAAACAAAAGGATACCGCATATTCAGCATCGCTAACTATACTTTTCTTGGGATATTATCGATACTCTGCATTTTACCAATTATTCATATATTGGCTGTTTCATTCAGCAGTATGGCGCCAGCATCATCAAACCTGGTTACCTTCTGGCCCATCGGGTTCACAACCGACGCTTATGTAAAAACATTCGGGAATTCAAACTTCATCAACTCCTTGATCGTATCACTTAAACGGACTGTAATTGCAACGATCATTGGTATGGTCATCATGCTCATAACCGCATTTCCGTTATCGAAAGAAGATATCAGTTTTAAAGGTCGTTCGTTGTATACATGGTTCTTTGTTTTCACCATATTGTTCAGTGGCGGTTTGATTCCAAGTTACATTCTGATCCAGAAGCTTGGCTTGATGAATACCATCTGGGCACTTATTCTGCCTGGAGCACTGTCCGTGTGGAACGTTATTCTCATGATGAACTTCTTCCGTGGTCTGCCCAAAGAGCTTGAAGAAGCCGCCTATTTGGATGGAGCAGGTCATATCAAAACGTTGATTCTGGTCTACGTACCACTGTCGCTCCCAGCGATCGCAACCTTGTCCTTATTTACGATGGTGTATCAGTGGAACTCCTGGTTCGACGGCATGATCTATATGTCTGATATTAAAAATTATCCACTTGCTTCTCTGTTACAGACCATTATCGTTCAGCAAGATCTCAGCAAAATCAATGTGGACCCTTCCATGTTGGAGAATATCTCGCAGCGAACCGTACGCGCAGCACAGATCTTTATTGGTGCACTTCCAATTTTGATGGTATACCCGTTTTTACAACGTTTCTTCGTAAAGGGAATTGTTATTGGAGCAGTCAAGGAATAGGCTATGCAACGCAAGGATAACCGAGCTGAGGGAGGAAGTAAGATGAGAAGAGGATTGGCATGTATGGTGGCATGGAGTTTAATGGCTACCCTCGTTTATCCAGCAACTGCTGGGGCAGAAAGTGTACAGGGTCAAGCGGAGGTAGGAAATGTGCAGGCGAAAAGCCTGCACTTCTCTGTTCCCTATACAGACCTGACCGGGCATTGGTCACAATCCGCAGTTACACATATGCAGGACTTGAATCTATTGAAAGGTTATACGGACGGCACATTTAAGCCCAATCAGGTCATTAGCCGAGCTGAATTCGTTATGATTCTGGATCGGGCGTTTGGTTTCACCGGTAATACGGAAACGGCTTCTTTTGCTGATCTGTCTTCAGACGATTGGTACCAGGATGTGATGGTTCGGGCCCATGGTTCGGGCATTATTGAAGGCACAGACCGTGAACATCTGTCACCGAAACAACCGATTAGCCGGCAAGATGCAGCGGTTATGGTGGATCGAGCTTTTCAACTTTCTACGACTGCGAACGAAGATAGTGAACCATTGAACTTTCAGGATGCTGATGATATTTCCAGTTATTCTAAGAAAGCGCTTACCTATCTAGTGAACGAGAACATCATCAAAGGTTTCCAAGGTAAATTAAATCCCAAAGCCCCGATTACACGAGCAGAGACGGCAGAGTTACTGTCAGCGATGATTGCAGATGTGAAAAACGCTCCTGGTGTATACGAGTCCCGGGTGGATGGCAACTTCATTGTTAACTCGACAGATGTCACGCTGAAAAATACCGTTATCAACGGAAATCTGCTGCTGGCAGAAGGCATTGGCGAGGGGACTGTTGTTCTTCAGGGCGTAACGGTTACAGGAAGTGTCATTATTAAAGGCGGAGGAAGTCATTCCATCAACATTAGCAACTCCAAGCTGAATCGAGTAGTCGTTGACAAACGTGGGGAACCCGTCAGAGTTGCCATCACAGAAGAAAGTAACATTCAGGAGATGCATGTAAAGCAGAAATCCATTCTGGAGATCTCTTCAAACAGCCTGATTGATTCCATGAATATCCATGCAGAAGCGGGTCAGACTCGAATGGATACCAAAGGTACAATCCTAAAATTGAGTGTAGATGCCGATGATGTTGTGATCAACGGAGAGAAAGTAAAACAAGGGTTGCGCACATCCATGTTGGGTGAAGCCCAACAACCTGTTTCATCGCAGCCTGATGGTTCAACAAATGTGACAAGCACACCCACACCATCTTCTCCAGACGGGCAATCACCGTCTACACCATCAACACCAAGCAATCCTGCGGGCGAAAAACCAGTTCCTGCAACAACGATTCCGCATGATCAATGGGAGCTGGTCTGGAATGATGAGTTTAACGGGCCTTCGATTGATTCTTCCAAATGGACCGTGCAGGATACAGGACTCGTTTATAACAATGAAATGCAATATTACAGCCCGGACAACACTCGGATTACGAAAGATCAGAATCGAAGCGTGTTGCAGATTGAAGCAAAAAAGGGTCCGAAAAATGGTAAGGATTACAGCTCTGGCAAACTGATCTCCATGGGAAAGGGCGACTGGACCTACGGTAAAGTAGTTGTACGTGCGAAGCTTCCTATTGAAAAAGGCATGTGGCCTGCCATATGGATGATGCCAACAGATGAAGCACATTATGGCGGATGGCCTGCCTCTGGAGAAATCGATATTATGGAGCTAATTGGTGGCAAAGAGAGTAATAACAAGGTATATAGCACATTACATTATGACAGTGTGAAGCCTGACGGCTCCCATGGACACGATCAGGGAAGCCTTACTCTTCCGAAGGGAGAAACTTTCGCTGACGATTATCATGATTTCCAGGTGGAATGGTTGCCGGGTATGATTCGCTTCTATGTGGATGGAAAGCTGCATCATGAAGTGACTAACTGGCAAACGAAGGCCGCGGGCCAACCCGAGTATTATACGTTCCCTGCACCATTTGATCGTCCATTCTATCTGATTCTGAATCTGGCAGTTGGCGGAGACTGGCCGGGCTCACCTGAGAGCGATTTCACTTCTGAAAAGATGAATGTTGATTTTGTGCGTGTGTACTCTTATAAAAATCTCAACACATGGCCTGATGTAACAACAAACCCCATCGAGCCCACACAACAGCGTGAACCACAAACCGATGGCAATCAAATCTACAATGATCGTTTTACGGAAGGGTCTGAAGAAAATGGAGTACCTCAGCAGTGGAAATTCATTACAAATGCTGATGGAGCTGGCAGTGTCAAAGTTGTAACGGATGAGCAGAAAGGGAAAGCAGCAGAAGTTACCATTGATGCATCGGGTACTGAAAACTACTCGGTTCAACTGACTCAGATGCCGATGTACATCAAGAAAAACAAAAAGTACAAGATACTATTTGATGCGAAAGCATCTGCTAACCGTACAATCATGTCCAAACTGAACCAATTTGAAAAAAGTTGGACCAATTATTCGGGTGATAACACCTTTGCACTCACGCCAGATTGGCAATCCTATGACTATACCTTCAATATGCGGGATGGATCGGATAACAATGCCAGATTCGAATTTAATCTGGGGCTGGATGATACAACCGTTTGGTTTGCCAATGTCAGGCTGATCGAGGTGGGTGAGGCTGATCCGCTAACGGTTGAACGCAACGCGTTACCTGATGGCAACTTCATTTACAATGGAACGTTTGATCAAGGTAAAGAACGTCTGGGATTCTGGTCAAGCAGCATTCAAGAAGGTGCAAAGGCTCAGATCAGCGTAAACAACTTTTTGAAATTCCCAATTATGGAACGCCAACTCGTTGTTGATGTTACTCAAACGAATGGTGAGCCACAGCAGGTGTCTGTGAACCAGCCGGAGTTGAAGCTGGAAGCGAATACAACGTACGGCTTCTCCTTAGAAGCCAAGGCAGATACTCCGCGAAGTATGGATATTGATCTGGTCAGCAGCAATGGACATTCCGTGCAGATTCATCAGGGGAAAAACCTTTCCTTGGGCCAAGAAATGAAGACATATACTGGAGAGATTGTTATTGGAGATGGGACCTCCATAGCCCAGTCCGAGCTACAACTGTTATTCGGCAGTTCAGAAGGTAAGGTATATGTAGACAATGTTCGACTGACAAAACGCGGAAAACCTCTTTCGGTGAATGGCTACGCACATGTCCCTGCAACCGAAGCCTGGGAGATGCAGGGCTTACAACTGGAGGACTCCGCAGAAGGCGGAAAACATGTCAGTTACATGGATCAGGGAGATCTGCTGCAATATAAAATCGATGTAGCCCAAGAGGGAGAATATGTTCTGTCTGCCCGAATGGCTAGTGGGAAAAGTGATTCTGAGGTACGGTTCAGTATTCAGGATGAACAAGGGACAATCGTTGCTCAATCCGAACTGAGTCTGGGAGACACGGGGGGATGGCAAACATACAAAACCGTGTATTTCCCAGGGGTCAACTTGGCAGCAGGCAAATCCTATTATGTGAATTTTGAAGGAGCAGATTATAATACACGCTGGGTGGATATTTCACGAAACAAAGTTCAGAACAGCCAGCTTGCAACGGATCTGAATCATTGGGAGCTGATTCCTGATCATCTGACAGCTTCACATGACGAGGGCGAAGGATTAACGATCAACTTGCCAGGTACAAGTGAACATTGGTGGGATGCTTTGTTGCAACAAGGTCAGATCAAACTGGATGCAAATAAATCATACCGACTTACCTTCGAGGCATCTGCTTCAAGTCCTAAATCCATGCAAGCGGTTCTTTCTCAGAATGCAGGGGATTTTGTGAAGTATTTGGAAGAAGAAGTGAAATTAAGCACAGATCCACAGTCGTATAGTTATACAATCACCATGGGGGATACCTCGGATTCGGCAGCCGTACTTGCATTCGGACTAGGATATCCACTATCTACAGGTGAACACGCGATTAACATCCATAACATTCAGTTATATGAAGTTAATCCGAATGCAGATCAAGGAGGGCAACCAGCTCATGTTAATCTTATTTCCAATGGAGACTTCTCCAAAGGTAAAGACAGCTGGTTTACCTACGCGGATGGCAATGCGGCTGATCTTGAGATGCAAGTTAGCAATCAACAGCTTCAAGCAAAGATTGGTCATGCAGGACAGCATCCATGGGATCGTCAAGTCATCAATGAAGGATTTGGCATACAGCAAGGTTTTAAATATAAATTAACGTTTAAAGCCAAAGCGGAGAAGTCCAGGAAATTGGGTTTGGGGATTGGATGGGTCGATGCAGCTGCCAACTATGAATGGCATGGTTTCTTTGGGGCACGAGTTGATTTGACTCCAGAAGAACAGGAGTTCACGTTTACATTTGATGCAACAGAAGACAGCTATGCGAATACTCGAATTTCATTTGATCTGGGTAACATTGATGGTGCGCAAGATGGCAACACAACCGTCTCATTATCCGAGGTCAGCTTGATTAATCTGGGTCCTGTCAATTAGCTTCTAGTCTCTATATCTCTAGCTTCTAAATAATGAAGAATCCGATTCCAGTATGTTGGAATCGGATTCTTTTTACAATCTTTCCGTGAAGAGAAAGGCTAGCCTTCAAGATTTTTATGAAGATACAGATTGGAATTAAATATCCAGCTTGCGATTACTGATCCATTTCACCATTTCAGGATCGTTGTGTGAGAAGAATAGGCTCTGTTTGGTGTCTAGCGCAGTAATCGACTCAATATCTGCTTGGCTTAATTCAAAATCAAAAATATTGAAGTTTTCAATAATTCTTTCTTTACGCACCGATTTTGGAATAACAACGACTTCACGTTGTGTCAACCAACGCAAAACCACTTGAGCAACCGATTTGTTGTACTTTTCACCTATAGATAGCAATACCTCATTTTGGAACAAGTCATTTTTCCCTTCAGCAAATGGTGCCCAAGACTCGATCTGAACATTATTTTCTTTCATGAATTGTCCAGTTAAGATCTGCTGGTTGAAGGGATGAGTTTCGACCTGGTTTACAGCAGGGGTTACTTCGTTTTGCAGAATCAAATCGATCAGACGATCCGGCTGGAAGTTACTCACTCCGATTGCACGTACTTTTCCTTCACGATACAACTCCTCCATTGCACGCCAAGAACCATGTACATCTCCAAAAGGTTGATGAATTAAATATAAATCCAAATAGTCCAATTGCAATCGTTCCAAGGATTTTTCAAATGCTTGATTGGTACGTTCATAACCCGTATCCTGAACCCAAAGTTTTGTCGTGACAAATAATTCTTCTCTAGCCACGGCACTGCGTTTAATCGCTCTGCCTACAGCTTCCTCGTTTAGATAAGAGGCAGCTGTATCAATGAGACGATACCCAGCCGATATGGCATCCATAACACTTTGTTCACATTCGTTTGCATCTGCAATCTGAAACACACCAAAGCCGAGAATAGGCATCTCAACACCATTATTTAAAATTACTTTTTGCATATATTAACCTCCAGTTGTGGCATGTCTATATTATTGCATTCCTGCTCTAAAAACCGATATCTAATTTGTCTTATATGCTTGCCTAATTCTCTTATTAGCTATGCATGCAGAATAAAGTTGTCCAGGAATGACATCATAAAGAAGTAGTATACATCTCAGTTTCCAGAGGAGGATATCTTGTATGGCTGACCAGAAGAAACGAAAAGAAGCTGCCTGGAAGTCACGAAAGCAAGAACAGCATCCCCATGGCAAAATCAAATCGCTCAAAGAATTATCCAGCGAATATGAAGAGAAACCTACTACAAAATAAGCAAGAGACTGTCAGTGAACATTGCTGACAGTCTTTCTTTATATATTGCAGACATTGAGCAATACGTACATACTCTATCCTAAAAACGAATGAACACAAGATATAATGCCTGCATAGTTCGTAAATAACTGTGAACAAATCGTTAATTCATTGACATTGCATGTGATTTTAATTAGAATACGAAATGGACTTCAGGTTGAAAACAGATATGAGTATCTTTATGTTTAGTTTAGAGCTTAGCTGTTGAATCTTTAAATCCTAACAACGAATATAGGAGCTACAATATTACAATCCTATATGAAGATTAGGATTTTTTGTTTTTAGCTTTGGAGTATAATTTGAAAGTTGGAGGCTGGCTTTACCATGGACAAATGGTTCAAACTTAAAGAACGAGGCACGAGCATCCCCACAGAAATTATCGCAGGGGTCACAACATTTTTCACAATGGTATACATAGTTATCGTAAACCCAGGAATACTCAGCAGCACAGGCATGGACTTTAACGGAGTATTCATAGCAACGGTACTGGCAAGTATTGTGGGAACTCTGATTATGGGAATATGGTCCAATTATCCAATCGTCATTGCGCCGGGTATGGGCCTGAATGCATTCTTTGCCTATAGCGTAGTTGCCGGATATGGCGTGTCTTGGCAGGTTGCACTGGGAGCCGTATTTATAGCAGGGCTTTTGTTTATTATTTTATCACTGACTTCATTCCGTTACATGTTGCTTGATGCAATTCCTGCTAGCTTAAAACATGCCATAACCGCAGGGATTGGATTGTTTATTACAACGGTAGGTCTGCAAAATGCCGGCATTATTGCCGATTCAGAATCGAATTTGATTACGATCGGAAACTTGGCTGAGCCGATGGCTTATCTGACCATTATCGGATTGATTATTACCGTTGTGCTGATGGCTTATAATGTGAAAGGTTACCTTTTCATCGGAATGGTGGTAACAGCGATACTTGCCTGGATCATGGGACTATTCCAAATGCCGGAATCGATTGTATCCATGCCGCAAGGCCTCGCGTCAACGGCTTTGCAACTGGATCTGGCAGGTGTATTCTCGAATGGTTTGTATACGATCATATTTACGTTCCTCCTGATCACGCTGTTTGATACGACGGGCACGATGCTCGGCGTTGCTGAACAAGCAGGATTGCTTAAGGATGGTAAATTTCCACGCTCGCGTGGCGCATTATTGGCAGATGCCGTAGGAACAACCTCAGGCGCTTTGCTCGGAACAAGTCCAACATCGGCTTACATCGAATCCAGCACAGGGGTAGCTGCAGGAGGAAGAACGGGACTGACAGCGGTAACGGTAAGTGTACTGCTTGCGCTGACCTTGTTCTTCACACCGATCGTAAGTGTAATATCAAGCATTCCGGCGATCACTTCTCCGGCACTGATCATTGTTGGATACTTTATGATTAACGTTATCAGCAAAATCAAATGGGATGATCTCGAAGAAGCATTTCCTGCCTTCCTGATTATCATCCTTACTCCATTGACGCATAGTATCGCGACAGGCATCGGCGTAGGTTTCATCTTTTATCCGGTACTTAAGCTGCTTCGTGGAAAAGGTAAAGATGTTCATCCAATCTTCTACATTTTTGCGGTATTGTTCTTCATTCAGCTTGTGTTCCTGGACCACTAAGAAACTGTCTTATCCTAAGGAGAACTGCTTGTGTAATGGCAGTTCTCCTTTTTTGTATCAAAAACCGCTATGAAAGGAGCAGTTGCCGAGTGGCAGCTGCTTTATTTCCGTTAAACAGATGATTATTGTAATCAAAGTACAACTACTCAAAGAAAAAGTGAATAAATTCCGACTCTGCTTTGTCTATATTATATCCCAACAAGAAAGGAGTGCAGGAAGTGACCGAGCATGAACTATTCCATACGTACAACAAAGACGTATATCGCACATGTCTGTATATGCTCAAAAACGTGCAGGATGCAGAAGATGTATGCCATGATGTTTTTGTTGTCGTGTTCCGCCAAGACTGGAGAAATGTGTCACATCTAAGGACCTGGATCATGCGTATTGCCATGAATCAATGTCTGAATATTATTAGAAGAAACAAAGTTAAGGGCGAGAAGCAAAACAAAATGCAGTTACTGCATAAACAAGAAGTGTTATCTAATGATCCGGTTGACACTACAGTTATGGCTAAGCTTTCCTTTGCTGAACTCGAGCAGCAGCTCCAGAAATTGCCGGACAAGCTTCTCAGTGTCGTGACTCTCCGATATATTGGTGATCTTTCCGTAGCTGAAATTGCAGAGACTTTAAACATTCGACAAGGGACAGTTCGAACGAGATTATACAAAGCTCTAAAGCTAATGCGAAAAAAAATTGAATTCTACGAAAAAGTTAACATGAGAGGAGATAACACTTATGAAGTCAGTAGAATACAAGGTTAAGAATCATTTGATACACTCAGAACAGGTGGAGTATCCAGACTTTGAAAAGATGTTTAATAGCATTCAAACGGGAGAATTGCGAGTAGTTAATGATGTTCATAACAGACCCCAAAGGCAGAAAACGAAGGCAGCTATTGTCCTGGGTATTTCCTTAGCCGTCATGGCCACTCCTGTATATGCAGCCTTACAATATGATTGGAGCGATGTCTTGTCCAATAAATCAGGGATTGAGTCGGCCCTTAAAGCTGGTTATGGCCAGCTCATTGAACAAAGCGTAACAGCCCACGGAGTTACATTAACGGTGCATAATGCATTTGTGGATGACAACCGGACCGTGTTACTATACACAATCAAGCCAGAATTGGAAACTGAGAAACAAGAAATCAGATATAATCAAATGCTCTTAAAAGACAGTAATGGGCAACCTATTGAAGGGCACTATTATCAGAAATGGAATGCTGAACAAGGCGTTTATCAGGGGTATTTTGAGACAGACTGGGTTATGCAAGAGAAACAATCAGATCTTCAGTTCTCCATTTCTGATGTTCTTTACTTAGAAGACCTTGAGCAAGAGATTCGTCTTGATCCTAAAGATTCAAGTACGCAGCAGTTTAATATACAAAAGAATGGGATCGACAAAATAGAAGTACAGTCCTTCAAATATGCTAAAGGCGAGATCATGATTAATTCTGAGGTTACCTTCTCTGATTCAGAGGTGAAGGAACAATCTTGGGCTGGAATCAGAGCTTATGATACTCAACAAGAGGTCATTAAAGAAACGGAGAATCCTGAGTATGGCATGAAGGGAGTATCCGGTGACTATTTCAGCAGACAAATGTATAACGAGCAGCAGTTCAAAGAAGGGGATCGCTTCACCTTCACATACACTCATGAAAAACAACGGACAGAAGGCACATGGAACCTGAATCTACTCTTATCTCGTCAAGAAATGGATACGGGCACCTTTAAGAAAGAACTGAATATTCCAATACATTCTTTAGCTGATGAGGCAAGCATAAGTGGTATGGTAGTAACACCAACACAAATTCGCTTAACGATCGATCATGATGAAGAATATTTCAGATTGCCGTACCGGACTTATCAACTTCAAGTGGACGGCAAGGTCATGGATGGCTTGATATCGCTTGATGGAAAAATGAATGCAAATCAAACAGAATTGCGCTTTGAACAATCCAATTTTCTCATGGATGTTAAGTCATTAGTAGACAAACCAATGACTTTAATCGCAAAGAAAAGGGTAGATGAACATGCAGGTAGTCGTGCATCCATTCATCTAACTGATATATCCACTGAACCAAAAACTATTGCGAGCGATTACGAAGGGTTTCCTATCATCTGGACCTATTATATCAAGGACGGTAATCTGTACGTAGAGTCAGAAAGCCCGGATAATACATTTGGAGGGGTTAACCAAACCTACTTCCTTGAAGGAGAAGAAAAACATTACTTAGTACCCCACTTTTTCTCAGAGTTAGGGAACAAACATATGGACGTGTATAAAGATTTTAAGAAATCAGATTTAGAGCTATACGTTTGGAACTATACAACCAGGTCACAGGAGAAGGAACTTCGAGTATCACTTACTGGTAAATCGTTATAAAATCATGAAATGTGACATCCACAGTAGTCTATGCGCCTCAACATAATTTTTGCTTGTTCATACTCCGTTCATATTCCCGTCATGAAGGGGACATCTTCCATGGTTACACTATATCTATGTCGCAAGAGCGGCTCTGCAGATATATAGGACAGGAGAAGATTGATTTGGAAAAAACAGTGGAAGTAACAACAACGGGGACTAAGGGCCGTAAAAAACGGAACTTATGGTTAAAAATTATAGGTGGTATAGTCGGCGCGCTGGTGCTGTTCATGGGCATCACGTTTGTCGTTCATACGATAAGTAATGGGGCCGAGAAAAAGAAAATCGAATCGTACGGCCAATATGTCAATGTTGATGGGAAGAATATGAATGTATCCATTCAAGGCAGCGGCGAACAAACCATCGTGCTACTTCCCGGACAAGGGACCCCGTCGCCAGTACTTGATTTCAAATTGTTAATCGATGAATTGACGCCTGATTACAAAGTTGTGGCAATTGAGCCTTTCGGTTATGGGTTAAGTGACCAAACCGAAACGGAGAGAACCACCGAGAATATTGTTAGTGAAATTCATGAAGCTGTACTGCAGCTCGGTATAGATCGTTATATTCTGATGGGGCATTCCATCACGGGACTCTACGCGGCGACTTATGTGAACACGTATCCGGATGAAGTTTCTGCTTTTGTGGGGATCGATAGCAGTGTTCCGAATCAACCTGGCATGGATGTTAAATTACCTTTGAACTTAATGAAATTCCTTCAAAAATCAGGCTTAATGAGAGTACTCAATAAAGTGAGTGGTGATTCATATGCATCACTTGCATACGATGAACATACCAAAGAACAGATGAAATTGATTTCGAATCAAGTTTCGACAAATCCGACATTAGTAGATGAGCTTAAACATCTGGGTTCCAATTTCAAAAATGGAGAAAAACTCACGTATCCTCGTGATCTGCCAGTACTTCTCTTTGTTCTTTCCAATAACGAGAAAAATCCGCAGTGGATTCCGCTGCATGAGGAGCAAGTGAAACAATCCGCGCAGGGCAAAATGATCCCAATGGAAGGTTCACATTACCTGCATCATACGAAATACAAAGAAATCGCCGAGGAATTCAAATCTTACATGAAACAAATCCAATAGCATAATGATCCTTATACTGCGGTGCCAAACTTGGTGCCGTGGTTTTTTTGTTATCAGAACAGCCAACAAGTTAAAACACATATGATCATCCTTTAGCTTTGGTGTAGAAACTTAGCTATGTTCAGTTAGTCCAGCTAAACGAAGCGTCTGTTCCAGCCGATCCAGATCCACGTAGAAGTCCTCCAACCCCGGAAAACGCTCCTGTGTTGTCCCGTCTTCTTGCCCATACATCATGTAATAATCAAGTTGATTATGGTTACTGATCATCCAGTAAGTAGGTACAACATGCCGGATATGAAAAATTTCGACAACACGAGTTCCCTTCGTACAAAAAGCAAGATTGGCCAGTCCGGCTCCATGGGGTGAAACGATTGCTTTTGCGGAAGCAAAAAGCTGGACTTGTTGGGATATGGTCCAATCCTCCAGGCAAACTGGAATAAATCCGTACGCCTCTAAACGGCGGATGACTTCATCTTCATTAGCTATTCGTCGGGCAGAGGCTTTGCACCGAGATATGAAAATGCGAACGGGGGAATGGAGTGTTGTGTCGCGTCCGGGTAGCATAAATGTCCGAAGGATAGTTGTGGCCCAAGGCGGATAGTGGGAATTCATCATCAGGGAAGGCACAACCAACCGATCAGCCTGAATTTCCAGATCATCTCTAGTACGAATCACGGCCGAATCCGAGACGCCAAACATTGCTAACGTTTCTTTCACAAAAGAACCATGAGGATTCGGATTCATGACCAGAGATTCAAAAGGAATATTCAGCATCCGAAGCATACCCAGTCGTGGCAAAACATCATATAACCAATGAAAATAATTATGACTTCCGCAAAAAGTTAAAACGGCAGAAGTCCCCTGGATATGTCGAGGTTCTGGAGAAATCTCGCGATGCAAAGCGGGGTGTTCTTCCAATGTCATCATTCTATTTTTTCGTGCATCATATTCCGGGGAAAGGTCAAAGATCAGTTTTCCGTCGGATGCCAGGATAGCACCTGATGTTCCCCAAACATGCCCATTCGATATATATGCAATATACCCATCTTGGGGTTGCAGGGTATAAGGCATCAAATAACGGTGAATCTCCGGTTCAAGGGTTTTGGGGAGCTTGAATTCAGCGGCTCCGCCAAAATCAAAAGGGTCAAGTTTTTCTTCGCCGCCGGGAGAAACGGAAGTAATCCATTCCATAATGTCTCTATAAAAACCGAACTTATTCGGATTGGTGTCTGTCGATTTAACATTTTTGCATATTTCATTCATTGTTTGTCCCTCCAAGACCCTTGTTACTTATGATGCTAATTTATGCAAACAGCGATCAAAGGAGACGAAGATGGGAAAATAGGTAGCAAACTTGGGGCAGTGTTATTTTTCTAAAAACCATTTGCGAAATTACTGTGCCAAATGTTCCAGATCCGGCTGCAATTTTGTCCGCAAAGCATATAACATGATGGCCCCAACTAGGAACGCCACGGCATCCGCAATAACGAGCGACCAGATCACTCCATGAAAGCCGTTCATTTGATTAGCAATATACAAGACAGGAATTAGTGTAATCCCTTGAATGATGGACATAACAAACGCCGCGGTTCCTTGGGCTGTTGCTTGGAAGATCCCCATAAACAAAGAAGTCATTCCTGTAATAAACAAGGATAAGAAGGTCACATGGAGAATGTAGCTACCCATTTCAATTAATTGCGGGTCAGTCGTAAATAAACCAATCAAGTGGTCAGAGATCAGATAGACGACAACCCCAAACAGGACGGCTAACGCCAAAATAGATTTGATCGTGAATCCAATGGTTTGTTTCATGCGTAATTTATTCGCTGTGAATGAGAAGGCAATCAACGGCACAACTCCCTCGCACAAACCCATCAGAATAAACTCAGGAAATTGCAATAAACGTGATGAGATTCCATACCCCGCAACAGCCTGATCTCCATATTCAACAAGAAAAAGATTAAGAATAAGCGACATTGCACCCAAGAAGACACTCATAACAAAGACGGGAACTCCAATTTTCAATACATTGCTCAGGATGTCCTTGGTCACCTTGAACCATTTCAAGGAGATGGTTAAGAATTGACTCTTATAACTCATATGTAAAGCGTAAAATGTACTCGCAACCAAGTTGGAGATAACAGTAGCAGATGCAACCCCGATCACACCCCAATGGAAGACAAAAATGAATAGCGCATCGAGGATAATATTTATAACAACACTGAGAATCATACCAATCATTGAGGTGATTGCTGAACCTTCTGAGCGCACGATATTCTCCAGCGTGAAGAATAAGATGACGAAGGGTGAACCAATAAGCATAATCGTGACATACTCTTTCGTAAATCCAAAGGACTCTGGCGTTGCCCCCAGCCCATGAACAATTGGTTCGATCAGCGGGAGCCCAACGGCCATCACAATAATTCCGAGAACTAAACTACTGTAAAAGGCGAATGAAGATACATGCTTCAAATCATCGACTTTTTTCTCTCCCAGCAAACGAGAGATGAATGTACCGCTACCTATACCAATTAAGTTGCCTAACGCCATAATAACCGCAAATAACGGTAAAGTTAGTGCGAGTGCAGTTAACATTGCCGTATTACCCAATGTGCCAAGGAAATAGGCATTCAAGATGGAGTAAATAACACTCATTGACGTGCCTAGCATCATTGGGACAGCAAAGTGAGCTACGGCTTTGGCGATTGGTGCTTTTTCAAAGTAATGGAGGTTTTCTGCATCCATGTGGGTCACTACTTTCTTCGTTAATATTGATCCAATCTAACACCGTTAGATTGAACCTTACAGTGTTAGATGTTATCATGAACTTATGAACCTGTAAAGCATAAACTTACACTGTTAGATAAAAGGGCGGATACCGATGAAAAAACAACAGCCTCAGATTTCGGAAGATAAGATTTTGGAAATTTCGTGGGAGCTTCTTGGAGAAGAGGGCATCGAGAAATTCAGCATGAGACGATTGGCAGACAAACTGGGGATTCAGGCTCCATCTCTATACTGGTACTTTAAGAGCAAGCAGACACTGTACCAGCGTCTCGCCAACCAGATATCTAAAATTATTCTGGACGAGTTTCACTCTGAAGGGGACTGGAAGGAGCAGATGGAGGGGCTTGCGGTGACGGTACGGAGTGTGCTCAGCAGATACCCGTGCTCCACACAGCTCATGATGATGACGCTGCCCCACGAGCCGGACATGATCCGCTTCACCAACCGCATGTTGCTCTGCATGGAATCAACACCATTAGAGCAAGAGCAGAAATTACAGGCCGTTCTTACACTGGTCAACTATGTATTTTATTTCGTACTGGACGATTATCAGCATCAGCGCAATATATCAGCCGTCCTTAAGGACCAGGAAGCACTTCAGGGTGAAGAGATGATACATCTTCTGGATTCTATGAGTGAGAAGGAAGCTGGTCTGTTCAGCAGGATGTATAAGAACGGTATGTTTGAGGTGATGGGAACCGACGGAGCTTTCGAGTTTGGCTTGAAGCTGATTTTGTTGGGAATTGAACAAGTGATAAAGAAACCCACCGAGAATTAAACTCCGGTGGGTTTCTTCTTAATCAGCACGTTCATTTTATCCTAATTTCCTGAATCGATTGAAGCGAAGGAACTTAGGCCGTTGGATATTGTAGGATTTCAGGGCAAAGTACATCAGCATGCCTGACAACGTAATTAATCCGCCTATAAATTGAAAAGCAGAGATGGTTTCTCCCAACAATAGATAAGCCAGCATAATGGCCAAAACGGGTTCACCGATAATGCCTACAGAAACCGTTGTTGCACCAATGGATTTGAGCAGCAGATTGAAAATGTACTGACCAAAAATGGTGGGTATAATCGCAAGTAGGAGGAAATACAGCCAATCGGATGATTCGTAATTGATTAAAGAAAAGTTATTCAATAAACTGTAGACCAAAAGGACACTTCCGCCAATAATAAAAACAACAACACTATATATATTCGCGTCGATTTTCCGACTCACTTTCTGTCCCACCAGCATATACGCCGACACCAGAATGGTTCCTACCAGTGACAGCGCGTCACCGATCAGAGCCTCTCTTGAAACGCCTATATCACCCCAGGCGATAATCACCGAACCGAATAGGGCGGTAATCAAACATAGAATGGTACGTATACTCGCTCTTTCCTTAAACATAAAGTATGACCCGATCATCACAAACAAAGGTTGCAGCGCCAGAATGACCATGGAACTGGCCACTGAAGTATACACCAGCGATTCCATCCAAAACAAGAAATATAGACCTAGTAGGAGGCCAGCCAGAAAAACGGTGCTCCAATCCTTTGAATTCATTTTTAAGAATCGGATCGTTTTCCACGGGATAAACGGAAGCATAATAATGGCTGATATATACAACCTGTACATACCGGCTATGGCGGTGGGAGTATCCGAAGATTTAATCATGATTGAAGAGACGGATACCGACAAAATGGCAATAAACAGCAATACATAAGGATGAAAAAGCAGCGATGATTTAGTTTCTTTCACATATAAGCCTCCAAAAGTTCTTATCCGGTCGTCTGTGCACAGGCTCTTGTGATAAGTCAAAGATTTGATATAATAATATCATTATTTTTGTGGGTTTCGTGCAATTAAATCGCTCTATAATATAGAAATATCGTCAAAGAAAGGAACATCATAACATGGTGAAACAGCTTTATGAGGATATTTTGTATTCCGATCTTTCGTTTCCTTATATCATGTACACACATACACGTCATACAAGCATCCCCGAAGGCAGAGGGTTCAACGATTTGCATTGGCACGAAGATCTACAGATCACTTTAGTCTCAAAAGGGAAACTGGTTATTCAAATTAACGGAATTGATCATACATTGGAAACGGGTCAGGCGATCCTGATCAACAAGAGAATTCTTCATATCACAACAGAGCTGACACATGATGGTCAATATGTTAGTTTCAATTTTCCCGAAAAGCTATTAGCGTTTCATATAGACAGTGCAATGGAAAAAAATTATGTACTGCCTTATACCAATTCTTCATTGGTTTCAATTGTGATTACAAGAGATTCGGAGTGGGAAACGCAGATATTAGACATGCTTTGGGGAATGAGGGAGATGTTTAATTCAGAAAAAACATGGGGGTGGCAATATGAAATTTCAATTAAAACGGTACAACTATGGTTTGTATTGATATCCAACATTTCGATCCCTTCCGAGGAAACCCCAAGAAGCGAGAAGCGTCAGCAGGAAAGACTACAGTTGATGCTCAGCTTCATCCATCAAAATTACACTCATCCGGTTACACTTCGTGAGATTGCTGATGTCGCGCATTTGAGCATTTCAGAGTGCACCAGATGTTTTAAAAAAACGGCTCATATGACGCCATACGACTATCTAATCAAATATCGGATTAAGAAGAGTAAAGTTCTCTTAACATCAACAAATGATTCAATAACCGAGATTGCTCAGAAAGTAGGCTTTAATCACGTGAACCACTTTATTCAGTCTTTTAAAAAGCACGAGGAAAAAACACCAAAAGAGTTTCGTAACTCAAGAAGATGATACTGAGATAACAGAGACTATAGAAAAACGCCAGTGACCTTAGACAAGGACCGGCGTTTTCATATTAGTTCTTAGGCATTTTGCTCTCATCCATATACAACAGGTTCCAGCGGTGACCGTCCAGGTCGGCAAATCCCGCACCGTACATCCAGCCGTCTATTTCACCCGGCTTGCCAAAGATGGTTCCTCCAGCTAACTCGACTTTTTCAATAAAAGTATCAACTTCTTCTCTGCTGTCAGCACCAATGGAAAATATCACTTCTGCGCTATGGGAAGTATCTGCGGTTTTGGCACCTGTAAATTTCTCAAATGTTGCGTCCGGAAAAAGGAGAATCGTTGTTGATCCTATGACAAGCTGAGGTCTCTCGATGCCAACATGCTCCCCATGGAATCCAATCTCATTGAAAAAGGTAGTGGATTTCACAACATCTTTCACCGGCAGGTTCATCCAGATTTTTTGTGACATGGCAGTAGCCTCCTAGAGTATATTTTCGACACTCTTACTATACTCTACCTAAATTCAAAATTACATAATCGGGTATATACGATTATGTGAGAGTTAGAAATAACTAATATAATGAAGGATGTTTTAGAGAAATGAAATCCGAATCGTTCTAATCAGTTCAGAATCCAAAACAAAAGAGCAATCTCCAATGAGGTTGCTCTTTTGGTCATGGCTTATTTTGCCTAACGCTGTATACGCAGTTTCTTCCTCCGGCTAGAATGTATTCTCCCCGTTCAATATGAACATTATCGCCTAGAACCGTTTTGAATAAATGTAACTCATTCTTGCATAACCCGGTACATACTGCGGCAGCTTCACAGATCGGACAATGCTTCTCGATGAATAGGAGACTGCCATCATCCTGCTCCTTAACCTCGGCCATATAACCTTCATTTGTACGAATTTCGGCCAATTTCTCCAATTTCTCTCTGACTCCGGATGCATCACCAAGATGCTGAAGATATTGTTCTTGCATATTTTTATTTCGAACATCCAGCAGCTTGTCCAGCCCTTCATTACCAAAAGCTTCTTTCATCGAATTGATGAGGCTGACGGATAAATCCGAATATCCACTTGGAAAAAAACGATTAGCCGCGGGAGTTAATATCCATAGCTTGGTGGGTCGACCCATGGGACGGGCCTCTTCCACAGTGGTAACCAATCCTTCTCCTTTTAGCGCATTCAGATGTTGACGAATAGCCATTCCGGATAACGAAAACTGGGAGGATAGTGCGACAACATCCATTCCCCCGCGCTCTTTTAACAGATTAATAATTGCTCTCCGGGTACTGGTCGAGACATCCTTTTTAGTTTGATTTCCGCTCATGGTGCACCTCCTTGTGACGCAACTGAATCTACATGACTAACTACATTTTAAACAAAAATGTTGACAAAGTCAAAGCCGAACTGTAGCTTAGACATTATAAACAAAAATGTTTACTAAGTATCCGGATACGATGTATACATACCAATTTTCTTGGAGGTCACATTTCATGTCGTCTAATCATCAGAGTATTTTCAGCCCGCGTTATTTTGCATTGTCCATAGGAATTATTTTGTCAGTGATGGCCGTTGGATTCGAAGGTCTATCCGTAACCACCATTGCTCCTTCAATTGCTGGAGACTTGAACGGCCTAAGCCTGTTCGGGTGGATATTCAGTACGTATCTGCTTGCGCAGATTATCGGGACGCTGGTCGTCGGTCGGATCATTGATAAAAGAGGACCTGCAGCACCGTTCACTTTTGCACTTCTATTGTTTATCGTAGGGCTGATCGCTGCCGCAACCGCAGGCGACATGTATACCATGATAGGATCACGGGCCCTGCAGGGTTTGGGTGCCGGAGCTATGATGACTTGTGTGTATACGGCTATATCCTTAAGTTACCCGGATGAGTTACGTGCCAAAATACTTGGAGCATTTGGTACAGCCTATGTTCTTCCGTCCATGCTCGGTCCATATGTAGCCGGTCTTATCGCAGATCAGTGGTCCTGGCGCTTTGTTTTCTGGGGGATCTTACCCGTGCTGGTGGTTTCAGCGTTGCTCAGTTTACCTGCCTTCAGGAAATTAAAAGTGCAGAAGACGGGAGGGGAGAGCGGATCTTCATCCACTTGGATGGCGTTACTCTTAACGTTAGGTACAGGGATTTTCCTGGTTGGTCTAAGTATGTTACCGAGCATTATGGGATTTGTTTTAGTCGTGATTGGCCTGGTATTGATGTTATTTCCGCTCCGTAAATTGCTTCCGAAGGGAACACTTACGTTGCGAAGAGGTATGCCAGCAATTCTGGCAACACGTGGGTTGTTCTTTGCTGCCTATACCAGCACACAAAATTTCCTGGTATTAGCTCTAATCGACGTGAAAGGAATTACACCTTCACAGGCCGGATTAATTGTCGCGAGTGCTGCATTAAGTTGGTGTATCATTGCGTATCTGCAAGGACGATGGGATGCGGCAGATCAGGGCAGTGGACGTCATATGAGAATCATTCTGGGGGTATTGCTGCTTGCGATAGGGATTGCCATCGTATTTTGGGTACCTGTTGTGACCGTAACCATTGCAGTTATTGGTCAGATCATTGCAGGAGTTGGTATTGGATTGGCGCATCCGATTAGCGGTGTTGTCGCATTTTCTCAAACGGGGGAAGAAGGTGTGGGCCAAACCTCAGCCAATCTGCAATTTGCAGATTCTTTTACACCTGGCGTAGTGATTGGCATTGGTGGTTCCATTCTTGTCGTGTGTCAGGCAGGCGGGATGTCACTTCAATCCGGCTTAATTGTAGCCATGGGTTTCCATCTCTTGTTGATCGTCATGAGTATCATTGCCAGCACTCGGATCTCACCACGCGGATGAATAAGAAAGTGGGTGTACAGACCATTGCTCACTGAAGATCCGAATAAACTATTTACGGCTTATCGTATCATCGGAACGAAATGGACGATCCATATTTTATGTGCTCTGTCTCAAGGCCCGAAGAGATTCGGTGAAATATTCGAAAGTATTCCTTCCATTTCCGAAATGATCCTCTCCAGACGTTTAAAGGGTCTTCAACATGATCATTTGGTCAAAAGAACAATACTGACACTCCCTACACAAATTATTTATGAACTTACGCCAAAAGGAGCTGCTCTTGCGACATTCATACCCTGTCTAATGGACTGGGATACCAAATTTCAAAATGATACCACCGGGAGGAATAAAGATGATCATTGAGGTCAGTGATACAGCATCGGACAAAATCGTCGAGATCTTATCAAGTGCGGATATCCAAAATGCCTTCCTTAGAGTAGGCGTTGATGAAGGGGGATGCAGTGGTTTATCTTATACCCTTATCGTGGATGAACAGCAGGCAGAAGAAGACATTGTGTTAAATAAAAAGCAATTTAAGATATTGGTTCACGCGAACAGTATTCCATATATTGATGGTCTTGAGATTGACTATGAAGAGAGCGGAATGTTAGGGGGATTCACCATGAATAATCCAAATGCCAAAGTTTCGTGTGGATGCGGGGCCAGTTTCAGAATGGCCAATTATCGTGGCGAAGTGAAAAAATGTGATTAATGAAGGAAGGAGTGCAGAGCAATGATCTCATTTGTAGTATCTGATCAAGCAATCGATTCATTTAAGAATGAATGGGAATTGGAAGAGGACCAATATGTAAGAATTTATGCAAAATATGTTGGAGGAGGCTCCGACGCTTTTACGATTGGCATAAATGCGAGTGCTACACCGGTCGATCCCGCATTGGTTCAATCCATTGGAGGATTCCATTTCTTTGTTGAAAAAACAGATGCCTGGATCCTGCAGGATGAACTTCTCCAAATTGACTGTAATGAAAATGGCATATTTTCAAGCAAAATTTCCTATTAAACATGGGATCATAATCCAGACTATGATTCCACTTTTTAAACATTTAACTTTACAAAGTAGAACAGTTCATGTATATTCAGGGAGTTAAAAGGTTTAATTTACCATAATAACCATCAAATTACGGAGGTGTAGAAGACAAATAACAATCAGATTGGGATTTTTGATGCTCAGTACAGGGCGGCTACAATTGGCATTATGCTGGTTCTGGCAACCGTAGCTTTCGAAGGACTGGCTATCACAACGATTGCTGCGAAGATGGCACAAAGTTTAGAGGGCATTCATTTATACGGTTGGATCTTCAGCGCATTTTTGTTATCTCAGCTTATTGGAACTTTGGTTATGGGTCAGCAGATTGACAAGCGCGGTGTTTTTACATCCATGCTGATATCTTTTAGTGTTTTTGTGTTAGGAACTGTGGTCTCCGCGATCTCTTTTGATATGCATATGCTTATTGCAGGAAGAGCCCTTCAAGGTTTTGGAGCGGGGGCCCTGATCACATGCATTTATACCTGTGTGACATTGCATTATCCAGATGCACTTCGCACTCAAATCCTGGCAGCATTCTCCATGGCATTTGTGCTGCCTACCTTAATCGGACCTTATGCAGCAGGCCTTATTGCTTCCTACATCTCGTGGCGATATGTTTTCTGGATCGTTTTACCCTTGATTGGAATAGCGCTCAGTCTCACATTCCGTTCTTTCCGTAATTTGCAGCTTCAGCAAGATCTGACAGGTCCAGTGCGAGCAACCGACTCGAAGATTATGTATGCGATTCTGCTTGCCGTTGGAACGGGGCTGTTACTCACAGGACTTGGTATGATAACCGATTGGAAAGGTATAGTACTCACTTTGGGTGGATTAGTCGTCATGATCCCACCAATGCGTAAACTGCTGCCTGTCGGCACTTTTTCGGTAAAAAAAGGATTGCCTGCTACCTTGGTATCGAGGGGTCTATATGTTGCTTGTTATTTTACAACGGAAAGTTTTGTGATCTTGGCACTAACCGAAGTGAAGGGGTTATCAGCTGATCTTGCTGGCCTCATTGTAGCAGCAGGTTCTCTGAGTTGGTCCGCCGCAGCGTGGTTGCAAGCCAAGCTTGATGCACGAGATCAAGGTCGTGCCCGAAAGGGCAGAGTCATGACCGGCATTGGGATTATGATCGTTGGAACTGTACTCGTGATCCTGGCTCTTATTTTGACGGACGGCGGGATTTTACTCATCCTTCTCTCGCAAATGATTACAGGGTTCGGTGTTGGATTGGCCAACCCTACAACGGCAGCCATTGCTTTACAACATGCCTTGCCCAGAAAAGAGGGAGAAATGTCCGCAAATCTGCAATTTGTGGATTCCTTCTATATGGGAGTAAGCATTGGAGTTGGTGGCGCATTGATTGCCTTGTCTGAAACGTTACAGTGGGGTATATCGACAGGTGTTTTGATCGTGTTAACACTGCAATTACTATGGGTCTTGTTAAGTTTCCTGGCATCACTACGAATTACCAAACTCGTTCATCAAGAACATCATCCAATCAGCCAGGTGAAAGACAACATATCTATGTAACGGATGACTACCGCGTCGCTAAATACATCACGAAGAACGGGGGGACTAATTGCATTGGGAGGTAGTTAAGATGGCACGTGTATTAGTAGTCATTACTCCAGCTGAAGGACATGTGAATCCATCCTTAGGATTAGTTACTCAGTTGACAAACAATGGTGAGGAAGTCATCTATGTGTGCACGGAGGAGTACCGTTCCCGAATTGAACAAACCGGTGCCCAGATCATTACTTATCCGTTTCCACAAGATGCCTTCTCTCATGATCCGGTGTTGAAACCCCAGGAATACAGGCATTCTTATCAGTTCATTTATATGATGGTAAGCGGTATAATCCGGAGGATCATCCCCAATGTACTGCAGGTGATAGGGGATCAAAAGTTCGATTATATGATCTTTGATTCCCTGATGGGATGGGGAGGGACTATTCTTGCAGAAAAACTGGGAATTCCTGCGGTGTGCTCGATTGCGTCCTTTGCTTTTGTGGAGCCTCTGGGGTCTAACTCAGTTCTGAATGATACGGAGACGAAGGAGCTTTATGAGGCTACGATGAAGATCACAACGGAGTTAGCCGAAGAGTTTCAAGTGAGTATTCCAGCCATCGAAGAAATTCCGGCACATGCAGGTCAGTTAAAGCTCGTGTACACCAGCCGTTATTTTCAGCCGCAGGCAGAAAAGCTGGATGATCGTTTTATTTTCACGGGTCCTTCCATCATAACACGTCAAGATGCTCCAACCTTCTCGTTTGAGTTGCTTCGTGAACGGTACCCGCAAACCGTGTACATTGCTATGGGTACGATTTTAAATAAAAATTTGGATTTCTATCAGCTTTGCTTTGAAGCATTAGGGGATCTACCCGTGAATGTTGTTCTATCATCAGGAAAGTACACGGACATGACGCCGCTGGCGGATCAAATACCTCCTAATTTTATCGTCAAGCCATACATTGCCCAGTTGGACATGTTGCAGCATACCGATGTTTTTATTACACATGCTGGAATGAACAGCACGAGTGAGGCGTTATATTACAACGTTCCGATGGTGATGATTCCATTAACATCGGATCAGCCTCTTGTCGCCAATCGGGTACAGGAGTTGGGCGCGGGTATTACTTTAGATAAACATAATCTCAGTGCAACTAATTTGAGAGAGGCATTAACAGAAGTACTACACAATTCACTTTATACACGGCAGGCTTACCTCATTGGTGAATCTTTAAGGCAGGCTGGCGGTTACAAGCGAGCTGCCGAAATGATTATGAGTCATATGGGTTCAGGCCGGAGAAGTTACACAATATAATGGTTTTCCATTCAAAGTCGCTTAATAAGCGGCTTTTTTTGGTTTTAATGGTCTCAAGACTTGACCTACAGTTAACTCTATGTCTTATACTCCGATTAGGCTTGCAAATTATATGAGGAATTGGAGATTTTATTTATCATGGCAAAGAGCACGAATTGGAATGTTTTTGGACTTGCAGTACTACTAGGTTTATTTTCTACATTAGGTCCATTTACGATTGATATGTATTTACCGGCTTTCCCGGAGATTGCACAAAATATGAATACAACGGCATCACTTGTACAATTTAGTCTTACTGCTTGTTTATTAGGACTCGGTGTAGGACAACTTGTTATGGGTCCTTTGAGTGACGCGTACGGTAGACGTAGACCATTGTTGATCTGTATGGCAGCCTATATTATTTGTTCCTTGGCATGTGCTTTTGCTCCGAATATCGGACTATTGATTTTGTTTCGTTTCACGCAAGGATTTGCGGCATCAGCTGGAATTGTCATTTCCCGTGCGATAGCTAGAGATCTGTATAGTGGACATGAACTCACTAAATTTTTCTCTTTGCTGTTGCTTGTAGGGAATTTGGGGCCTTTGGCAGCACCGATCGCGGGAAGTGGAATTCTTTCCTTCACAACATGGATTGGCGTATTTATCTCTCTTTCATTTCTGGGGATTTTCTTATTAATCATGACAAAGTGGAGTTTAAAAGAAACACACCCTGTCGAAAGACGTATGGTTCCCGACTTCAAACAGCAATTGGGTAATTACAGAATGCTTCTGCGTGACCGCAAGTTTGTAGGTTACATGCTGGCACAGGGAATCATGACGGCAGGGGTCTTTGCTTATGTGGCTGGAACACCATTTATTTACCAAAATATATATGGCGTCACACCTACGGTATTTGCTATATTGTTTGCTTCGAACGGCATCAGCTTGATCATTGGATCTCAAATCGTGGGTCGATTGGCCAAACGTATCCCTGAGCAGACGCTTCTATTATCTGGGCTATGGCTTGCTTTAATAGCAAGTGTTGCTGCTTTGGTGGTGACTCTGATTCATGGTCCACTTTTTGCTTTGGTCATTCCATTGTTCTTCTTCGTTTGCTCGATCGGCATTACGTCTACAGCGGCATTCCCGCTGGCCATGGAGAGTCAAGCTAAGATGGCCGGAAGTGCTGCAGCACTACTCGGCGTTGTTCCTTTTCTTCTGGGTGCATTGGTTGCTCCTCTGGTGGGTATCGCAGGTGAGGACACTGCCGTCCCGTTGGGACTCACTTTATTAATGACCAGTATCATTGCCATTGTTACTTATTTTCTACTCGTTAAAAAAATCTCGCAGCATACACCTAATCATGCCCATTCTAATGCTGACTTTTAGTATAGAAGGAACAGCTCGCATAGCATTGGCGTGAGACATAATGAATATGATTCCATCACAAGTCGCTCAAATTAGCGGCTTTTTTGGTTTTTCTTACTGAACGCTCAGCCTGAATTCCGGTAAGGCATTGTTAGATAATGGAGAGACTAGGTAGGAGGGGCTGCTCACTGCTTCATTTGATATAAGCTTAATCTCTCTTGTACAGCATCCAGGACTTCTTTCGGAATCTCCTTCACCTTGATATCTTCTCCTAGAAAAAGCAACCAATTAGTGATTTCGGTTAACTCTTCTGAGTTATGAACATTCATAAATGCCTTTAGGAGAGCCGTAGTCTGGTATGGATTCGTATAGGCCATTGAAAATTTTAAAGGATGGTATTTTTTGAATTGCGCAATTGCCTTTGGACCAAGTTCCAGGACAAGGTTGATCACTTCTTCCTGTGTATTTCGTTTGAGTTGTTCTACAATCTTTTTTGTACTCAGTCTTTTTTTCGCCGGGTATGCTTCGACATGGATGATGTTGTCAACTGATACGATTCGTCTTTTTTCTTCCTCCAAGTCAAAACCTTCAATGATCCAATGTCCTTTTTGATGATGAAGGTGCAAGAGAACGATAGGATAGGACTTTGTTTTCTTCTCTTCTTGGACAGTAACTAACAAATAACGTTCTATAAGCAGAATTTGGATGAGTTTTTCCAAGGTAGGGTGAGGCAGGTCTGACAGATCAAGCAAGTCTGGATTATGGGGATTGGTCCCTTCAAATAGCAATATTTGATTCAAATGCACAAGGTCATCTTGCTGATTTTCTGAGATAAGGCCCAATAATTTTTCAGCCAAAGATTGACGACTCTTCAGATAAGGAAGTTGTTGATTTCTAGTCGCCATAAAGGCAATGAATAACGCTTTGATTTCATTATCGGTAAACCGGACCGTGGGCAGGAGGGAGTTGTTCATAACAAAATAACCCCCGTCCCGCCCAACTTCAGCGACAAGTGGCATTCCCATGGCTTCAATTTCTCTGATATCTCGAATGGCTGTTGAACGAGAAATGTTAAATTCTCGCATGATTTCAGAGATGGTAAAATGTGCACGGTTATTGATATACCGCGTGATGATATTTATGCGTTCAACTTTCTTCATTGGGCCCCCTAAACAGTATCATATTCTGACATGATTTAAGGTTATTATAAACCTATCAAGTGAAAACACAAATCAATTGAAAATTTAAAGAGGACGGTGTAAACCATGAGTAATTATCATTTCGAAGAAAAAGACAGTTTTATCGTTTTAGGTATTGGAACAGAGCTTAAAAGCGACTACACAGACTATGCTGGCATCAGCAAGGAGAAGGCGGATTTTTGGTCCACTATGAAAGAGGATGGAAGCCTGGACACATTAAAGTCCCTAGCTACTAATGACTACATTTTTGCTGTAAACGAAGCAGTGAATAACAAGATGATGCATTATGCTGGCGTTATGACAGAACAATCTCTGCCAGAAGCAACGAGAGTAATCCAATTTCCTAAGGGAGAATACCTTGTTGTGAAGGGTGAAGCAGAGACGGCTGATGCGCTCAGTAATATGCTTACTGGCGTTGCCTTTGGTCAAGCCCTCCCCGTAGAAAAGGATTATGCCTATGTTGGCGGTCCGAATACAACAGTTGAAATGGGAGAGAAAAACGGTTTGGTATATGGTGAAATGTGGATTCCTGTTGTAAGGAATGGATAAGACGTGAAGATCTGAAGACTTTTGAGTTGAATATGAAGGATAAAGCTCTCTTCCAAATGGAAGAGAGCTTTTCCAATTGCACGACAGCATGTTATTAATTTAAAACGCCGCTGCCGACTATTGTAACCTTTATTTCCGGGTGAAAACGAACTTGCGCATACTGTTGATTCCAGTCTAAGCTTTTCCACAAGTCCGGGTGATGGGCTATTAAATGTCTGCCAATACCGAAGGAATCACAACCACTTTGCTGAAGTGTCTTGATAATTAGTTCTGCGTCCTGAGTCATGACATCGGATAACTTGCGGTTCAGACGTTCAATCGTTTCCTTTTCCTGAAGGTGATTCATTGCATACTCAACAATAGTTACTGGAAGTTCGATATGGAGATTCACATCAATTTGGCTATCATGTGCAACCTTTACCGCGAGTTTACGTTTGATTTTTTTGGTATTCGCTTCGTAAGTGATATAGTTCCGTGGATTATTGGAAGGACCAGGATGAATCTTTTTGACAAATCGCGCTGTTTTATTCCATTTACCACTCATAATAACGTAAAGGGGAGCCTGTTCGATATTAAGACTCCCACTGAACCTTTGCCCGTGAAAAAGAGCGATTCCTCGCGCATCAATTTCCTCTTCATTCTTAAATAGATAAGGCAACGTAAAGTCCTGTCCCGGATCCAGCATGGGTGGGAGAAGGGTTTCCAGCGTCATTTCAGGAAAAATGCATAATTCCTCCAAACTCTTAATTTTTTTCGTTATAAACTCACCAATCAATATGCTGCCCACTCTTTTTTGGTGTAACAAATCGCCGGCCTCTCCATCCACAATCGCAATTTTCACATGTGAGGTCGGGTAATCAGGTTCCCGATATAAGACATCCAAGTAGGGGTAGATATCATTTTGTGCGAGTTTGTTGCCGTATAAGATCATCCCATATTTGAAGAAACGGATATCACCCGTCACTTTAGCGCGAATTCTATCCGTGCTTTGTCGGACGGATCTCCCGGTACCTGAGTGGACTTCATTACCGCTGGTCCCTTGTTGACTCTCAGAATCATCGACAATTTCAAGCGTCTGTTTAATTTCACCCTCTGAAGTGATATCATACGCTGAAGCATTAGCCAGTCTGGCATCTTTCAAACTATCCTGATCCCAGCATCCCGTCATCACCATAAGCAGGATTGGCAGGACAAAGATTTTTCCTCGTTTACTCATAACATCTTCTCTTTTCGTTTCATTATATAAGATAGAACCAACAGTAGCAGAGGCAGGATTATGAGAAAAAAGTAAGCCGATCTGTTGGCTATCGTACTAATCAACTCCAGTTTTTCCCGCTGTTGTGGCAGATAGGCAATTACACAAGAAGCAAGAACGACATAAGGCACAGCTTTTTTATGGTGTTTTTGTTTGAAGAGATAACTTATACCATAGGATGCCGTATAGTAGTAACCGCAGATCGCCCCAAAAATTGAAATTAACCAGATGGGGAGGAACAGAAAATCTGCCCGATCCATAGTCCCGAGTGGGATCGAACGGAGCAAATAAATGACAGGTTCAGGCATTAAGTCAAGTTGCTGCGGACTAAAAGCCGTTGAACAAATAAACACGGTAAATGCATACAACATCACAACTACAGCACTTGCCGAAGCAATAGACTTGAGTTTTCCACCGCTGCTACCTTCAACCATGGGAAACACAACGAGAAAAAACTCGAATCCGAACATGGCCATTAATGTTTCGGTTGATCCACTAATGATATTGGACCATCCTGCTTCGGTTAAAGGCAAAAGATATAACAGATTGATCTCCTTGAGTCCATAACTGATCAATACCATCATGGGCAAGACCAAAAAGGAGATGAGTACAAGTACTCGGGCAATGATTCGTAATTTTTGCCGAACCAAATAGATACTGCTGAACAAAAAGAGGGCTAATATAGCCCACCGAGGCGTATCCTGCAGCATCCAACGGTTAATCACACCGTAAGCGTTCACCAGAACAGAAGTGCCCATCAAGAGGAAATATCCAACATAGGCAATGATCAGCAACTTGCCAATCCATTTACCCGTAATCAGCGTTACAATATGATAAATGGACGAACTTGGGAATCTTCGCATCAAAAGCCAGCACAACAGTATGACAAGTTGGATCAGGAACCCTCCAAGGAAAACAGAGATCCACCCACCGCCTTTAGAGAGAAGATGTATCCGGTAAGGGAGAGACAAAATATCTACACCAATTTCAAATTTCAAAATGAGCAAGAATAATTGTCCCTGAGTGATTGTCGTTTCCTTATTCACGTTTTTTCCAACTCCTAGAGAACTTCTGCTGATTCAGCCGCCGTGGGCGGGCATCATGAGGACGCCCGCGAAGCGCCCAAATGGGAAAGCGAATCCATACATCCTTCATGTCAGCTAATCGGAAAGGGGCCACTGGAGCAAAATAAGGCGATCCGAAGTTTTCCATCTTACAGAGGTGAATGGTTAGAATCACCAGACCAAATGCGATGCCGATATATCCAAAAAGCGCCGCTCCAATCATCATTGGAAAGCGGAGAATACGGACTGCCGAACTCATCTCATGCGAAGGCACCAAAAACGACGAGATAGCAGTTAGCGATACCACAATAATCATTGTATAGGATACAAGCCCCGCACGAACGATAGCATCTCCGATAACCAAACCGCCAACGATGCCGATGGTCTGGCCCACTCGGCTGGGAAGTCGGACCCCGGCTTCTCTTAATACTTCAAAGATCAGTTCAAGCAACATTGCCTCTACAAGTGCAGGAAAGGGGATGTTCTGCAATGATTTCTTGATTGTGTGTGCCAGCTCGATCGGTAAAATGGCGGAGTGAAAAGAGATCGTTGCAATATAAACAGCAGGTAATGTAAAAGCAATGACAAAACTCATCATGCGAATTAACCGTAAAAAAGAACTGACAATCCAGCGACCATGATAATCATCCGGACTTTGATAAAAAGCAAAAAACGTAACTGGAGCAATAAGAGCTGACGGACTTCCTTCGGCAAGTATGGCGACGCGTCCTTCCATCAAGTTGGCAATAACCCGGTCAGGTCTTTCTGTATTGAGCTGCTGGGGAAACAGAGAGAAGGGGTTATCCTCCACAAATTCTTCAATAAAACCTGGAGCGAGCACCATATCTGAAGATATGGATGTGATTCGCTCTTTGACTTCGTTCACCAACTCCGGATTGGCCAAGTCCTGAAGATATACAACTGCAATTTTGGTATGTGTCTTCTCGCCGACGTTAAAATATCGAACGATTAAGGATGGACTGATAATTTGTCTGCGGATCAGATTCAAATTAACCGAAAGCTGCTCTACGAATCCATTGTGCGGACCTCGAATAACACCTTCGTTTTCCGGTTCGGTTGTGCTACGGACATACATTTTCTCGGTAGAGAGAATGTAAAACTCCGGGTACCCGTCGATTATGTAAAGACATTTCCCTTGAATAAGTGAGACTATTCCACGTTGCAGATCCGTATCTTTTCGACTTTCTAATGTGGTGAACGATGGGTAGATTTCCGAATGGGCTTGCTCATTTAGTGCGGTTAAGACATGTGTTTGAATGATCTCCTGATCTACAAGTGAATCGATATAGAGAAGCACACTGTGTACACCATTAAGTAGAAGCAATTGTTGTTTCAAATCGTCAGTACAGTAGAGGGACTGTTCCACATAAGAAATATTCATTTTTAATTCAGAGAAAGCCTGATTGGTTGGGGTCATTGATCCACCTCTTTATAAAATGCGACATGGATTATCTTGTGCAAAATCAAGACTATTATTCAATAGGCGCTTCTTATTCAAAGAACTTATAACCAAACATTGAAAAAATAGCTGTACTAAAATCCATAATTTACAATTCAATTAGAAACTTTTTCCTAAAACTAGCGTCTAATATTATGACTTTTTGAGGGGTTATAAATTACTAGAGAGTAGAAGGAGCCAAAGACAACGCATGAATATGAAAAAGAAATTATCTATCTTTACCGCTTTAGCCGTTTTTCAAGCATTTGCAGTCGGTTCTGTGAATGCGCAATCAGCACCGCAAGGTGACACCGCGTCAGTAAACACGGCCAATGTAGAATCAGTTGAGGTGTTAAAGCAAGAGCAGCCGATTGCAGAGCGTGAAGTGAAGACGGAGAGCAATAACAAATCTACCAATACTCCGCCCGCTGAAGCCAAGGACACTCAAACCTCGACCGGCACTGAGGCAACACCTAAAACAGATAGCGAAAAACCTGCATTGGATGGGGGAGAGAGCACTGCAAACGAAACGGGTACGAAACCTGTAGTTCAAGAGGAAACACCTGAGGAGGAAACGCCAGCTACACCTGCTCAAATAGAGCAACCATCCATTGATGGAACGTCTCCTGTAGCAGCAGGTGGGAATCTGACGTTGTACATGAATAGCAACAAAATGGAGCAGGATGGAAAAACGTATCTTGCGGGCCAGCCAATGGCTGTAAAAAACGGTGTATCCTATGTTGCAATCCGTGCGCTGGTTGACCGTGTGGGATACGGCGTCAAATACGATAACAAAACCAAGGAAACCATCATTATTAGTGGTGAGGATGAACTCCGATTCAAGACTAACAGCAAAGACTATACGGTAAATGGAGAGACCAGAACGATGAAAGGCCCTGCGTATCAGCAAAAAAGTACATTCATGGTGCCGTTAACTTCCATTACTCAAGCTCTGAACATCACCTATAAAGTGAATCAGTCGGCTAAAACGGTTGTGTTGAATCTAAATACAAAACCTGTTGCAAGTTTCACCATTTCCCAAAAGGAAATCTTTGCGGGTGATCAAGTGGACTACGTGACTTCTAACAGTTCACCCAATGGAATGGATATCGTTGACGAACGCTGGACTGGTCGCCAGGATTCATTTGATCAAGCAGGTACATATACGATTTCATATCAAGTACAGGATTCCAACGGCCAATGGAGTGATCCCTATTCCGTTACCATTGAAGTATTGAGTCCTAATCTTCCTCCTGTAGCCATGTTCGCCACAGATAAAGAACAGTATAAAATGGGCGAAAAAATAACATACACAGACCAAAGTACAGATGATGAAAATAATATTGTTAAAGCGGTATGGGAGAACAATTCACTTGCGTTCTTTGAACCGGGTCCAAAAACGGTGACACTTACGGTTACTGACAATCACGGCGCTACGAACACGTATTCCAAAGTCATTACCATAACGAATGAGACCTTATATTCATTTACCGACTTCAATTTACTTTTCACGCCGGTAGGACAGAAATTCACCTTTAACGGCGGCGAAGTGACTACGATGGAGAAAGTCCCGTATACCTACATGGATGAGCCAAGTTTGCTGATCCGCAGTAACAGTCCGGAAACTGTGAATACGGAAGGCATTGTATATAAAGAATCATCTTCGGGGCAGACCCGTTTCATGATTCACCACGTGAACAATACAGGCAAAAGAGTAAAAATGTATGTGATTGCAACCAATAACAATCCAAATCCGGCAGTATTTGAACAACAGAATATGGGCTTTGCTGGCCCTACACCGTATGCTACCGTAGCTGGGAAATTGTCTATTGATAAATGGTTCAAGTCAATTCAGACTGGAGCGGATCAAAAGAAAGAGTACCTTCAACCTGGGGAAAGCAAACTGATTTTGACAGAACTTAATAAAACGCCAATGAAAGAAGGACAAGTCATTTCTCTCTATTCGGACGCTTATAGTGATTATTCCCTAGACTATAACGTTATCCTGGTGGAAGAAAATAAAGATCCGTTTGAGGCTCTGCCATTGTTACCTGTGCTTGATCGTGACGGAGTACACAACCGTGGTACGTACCCGAATGCGACTCGCATTATAAAGTACGATGAGCACGTGGGAATCAAACCTGCCCGTCTGCCACTTGGTGACAATTCAAGCGATCCCAATCTGGTAGGAACAGATCCGATGGCTTACACAGACGCATCCAATGCGGGTAATTTCGGCGTATTGTACAAAATCACGCTGACCAATGTTGCACCGCGTACACTTATCTCCTTTAACCCTCGTGGAGGGAAGTACTCCGGAGTAGCTCTGGTGAACAATCAGTTGGTATCGATTGCCGAAGGTAACGTTGCGGTTGCCAATTCAAGTGAACAAAGCGTGCTTTACCGCACCGGTTCAACTGGAGAGAGCGTAACCATTCTATTCTCTGCCGCACCAGGAAGCAACCTGCCGGTGAATCTGCTCTTTACACCACTCCCATCGGAGAAGTAATCTAGTTGTCTCTTATAACGAATAGTTTGAGTGGCGCGTTAATCATCGACAGAAAAGACTCCGTATGGAGTCTTTTCTTTTCATTACTTATTTCTACTAAGGAGGAATCAAATTCCGATGAATGTAGTCGTCAAGTTGATACGTGAATTCAAAGAGCGGGATACCCGGCGTTTGTTGAAAGATTATCGAGACAGAGTGGGGCTTATCAGGAAACGGAATTTGGAAGTTTGGGATGATCAGCGCCTGCAAGCAGAATCTCTTCGACTGCAAGAAGAAGCAAGATCAGGCACGCCTTTGGATGATCTGCTTGTTGATGCTTATGCTCTAGTCTGCGAGGTTGCGAAGAGAACACTCGGATTACAGCCTTACGATGTGCAAATTATGGCTGCGATTGCTTTGCACGAGAGATTCTTGATCGAGCAGCATACCGGTGAAGGAAAAACACTCTCTGCTGTTATGCCTGTTTATCTCAACGCGTTGACAGGCAAAGGCGTTCATGTGCTTACTTTTAACGACTACTTGGCAAATCGAGATGCCGAGTGGATGGGCCCGATCTATCGCTTTCTTGGGTTAACGGTAAGCTCGGTTCAAGCGGGCATGAGCCTGTTCGAGAAACGGGAAGCTTACGCCAAGGATATAACCTATGTTACGGCTAAAGAAGCAGGGTTCGATTATTTGCGTGACACAATAGCATTCAATGAGGCTGATACCGTACACCGTCCTTTCCACTACGTCATCGTTGACGAAGCGGATTCATTGCTTCTTGATGAAGCGCGGGTGCCGCTAGTCATTAGTGGCGATTCGAGTGCTTCCAAGAGTGATGGCAATCTTTTCGCAGAAGTGGCCCGGCAGCTGCAGCCAGGTGAGCATTACGATTTTGACGAGTTCCAACGGAACGTTTACTTGAATGAAGCCGGTGCTGCAAAAGCGGAGTTGCTGCTGGGATGCGGCAATTTGTACGATAGCCATAACAGTCATTGGTTAACGTCATTGAATTGTGCGCTGCATGTGGAATCGTTATTAAAAAAAGACGTCGATTACATCGTCCGGGACGGTGTAATTGAGCTAATCGAAGAACACACCGGCCGTGTGGCCGAGAACAGATATTTGCCGGACGGCCTGCAAGCTGCGCTGGTGGCAAAAGAAGGGTTGCAGTGGAAGGCCGGTGGTAGAATTCTCGGCACGATCACGATTCAGCACTTTATTAGCCTGTATTCGGGAATTTGCGGAATGACGGCTACGGCGCACGCTTCAGCAATGGAATTTGAGGATATCTATGCGTTACAGGTCGTGCAAATACCGCCAAACCAGCCAAACATACGGATCGACCACAAGCACCGAATTTACACCCATAAAGAAGCCAAATATAAGGCGCTTGTACAAGAAATCTCTTCCGTCCATAGGGTGGGACGCCCCATTCTTATTGGTACGTCAAGCGTCGAGGAATCTGATATGCTAGCGGAGGAGCTTGCCGCTGCTGGCGTACCTTGCCAGGTTCTGAATGCAAAAAACGATGCAAAAGAAGCCGAAATCATCGCTAAAGCGGGAGAAATAGGCGCGGTAACGGTATCTACGAATATGGCAGGGCGCGGCGTCGACATTCGTCTCGGCGGCGGTAATCCCGCGCAGGCAGAAGTAATTGCCAAGCTTGGCGGATTATACGTAATAGGTACATATGTGAACGAAAGTATGCGGATTGATGACCAGCTGCGCGGACGTTGCGGCCGCCAAGGTGACCCTGGAGCATCCGTATTTTATATTAGCCTGGAAGACGAGTTGATGCTTCGGTTTGGCATTCATAAACTGTTTCGCGCTCCCAATCAGGACGAGGTTCTTGATGATCCGGCGCTCCACAGCAAAATCGAGCACATTCAGCGCGTTATTATAGGCCAAAACTTCGATATTCAGCGGGAATTGAACTGTTATTCGGATATGGTGGAAGATCAGAGGCGAATTCTATACGAGGAGCGGCTCGGAATTTTGAAAGCTGAGAGACCGATGAGCCCATCGGAGCAGCGGGTACGGCTTTTTTATATCGACGAGTTCTGGGCTGACCATCTGGCATTCGTTTCTTACATTCGTGAAAGCATTCATCTCGAGAGCATTACCAGTCGCAACCCGATCGACGAGTTTCATACGCAAATCACCCAAGCATTCGAGCAAATTCCGACTAAAATAGATCATGAATCGGCGAATATGCTTAGAAAACTCGGAGGTTCGAATGATCCCGAGAAATGGGAACAGTTCGGTCTGAAGAGTCCTATTTCGACTCGGACTTATATGATCAACGATCAATACAGCCAAGATAAGCGCAGCTCATGGACCGGAACGACGGTATTTGCTTTTTGGGGCAGTAAGATTTTGAAGCTGTTACTGAAGCCAGTATATAGGATGTCAAAATAGTAATGGGAGCGTGACAATCGATGAACAATAGAGAACGGTTTTCGAGCCGGGTCGATTCGTATTTGAAATACCGCCCGAGTTATCCAAAAGAGGCTATTGACTATTTGTACGACGTCGTTGGTTTACATGTGAACAGTAATATAGCAGACATCGGTTCAGGTACTGGCATCATCTCAAAACTACTTCTGGAACGCGGAAGTTATGTAGCCGCAGTCGAGCCAAATCAGGCAATGCGGGAGGCCGCCGAGCAAATGTTAGAAAGTAATCCGCAATTCCAGAGTATAGCAGGTTCCGCAGAATCTACTGGATTACCTGATCAGTCGGTTGATTTTATTGTCTGCGCTCAGGCATTTAACTGGTTTGATCGCTCTGCAGCCCAAATCGAGTTTCGCAGAATTCTGCGGCCAGGTGGGAGAGTAATACTCATCTGGAATTCACGTCTTACAGACGGTACTCCATTTCGTGAAGAGTACAATCAACTGCTCCATACATATGGAACCGACTATGAAAAAGTTAATCATAAAAATATTTCTCAGACGATGTTGCTCTCTTTTTTCAAGGAAGGTTCAATGCATGAAATGCGATTCAGAATGAGTCAGGAGTTCGATTTCGAAGGATTGAAAGGCCGTTTGTTATCATCTTCTTACAGCCCTGTACCCGGGCATGCAAATTACGATCCAATGATGACGGAACTGCGGAATTTATTTGATAAAAATAATCAAGAGGGTACTGTTCATTTCGATTATGAAACTGAGATTTTTTGGGGAGAAGTATAAATACGGCATTGAAAGTCGCTACTATAGCGGCTTTTTTTTATTTTAGTGGAACAAGTTCTTGTCTCACTTGCCGGGATTAGCTGTTGGAACGAGCCCAGGCACACTTCCTTAAAATCTTATAAGAAATTCTTGATATTTCAGAAATTTATCCGAAAGGCGGGTGCTATTATACAAATACAAACAAAGACGAGGTGATGAAATGCAAGCAAAGTTGGCAGCGGACGCCATTCCCATCTCCAAAAAGCGAAAGACATGGATAAGGACGATACAAAAGTATAAAGTGATGTATGCTCTCTTATTACCAGCCTTAATTTACTTTGCGGTATTCAAATACATTCCTATGGCGGGAATCATGATTGCTTTTAAAAACTACAACCTGGCTTTGGGACTATGGGATAGCCCATGGGTAGGATTCAAGAATTTTACGGATTTTATGAACGGCGTTTATTTCTGGGACATCATGAAAAATACGATCATCATATCGCTTTATAAGCTATTGTTCGGTTTCTCCGCTCCCATCGTACTAGCTTTACTCCTCAATGAAGTGTATAGCCAATGGTTTAAAAAAATCGTACAGACAATCACTTATTTGCCTCATTTTCTGTCATGGGTCATCGTTTATGGAATTATGGTAGCATTACTAGCCCCAGGCGACGGTCTCTTTAACATGATTTTAAAGGATTTTGGTGTTGAACCCATCTCGTTTCTAACGGAACCTGCCTGGGGCAGAATGCTGATCATCTTATCTGAAGTATGGAAGGATATTGGATGGGGGGCGATTTTGTACCTTGCCGCCTTGGCAGGAATCGATCCAAGCTTATATGAAGCGGCTCGAATAGATGGCGCTTCCAAATGGAGACAGCTCTGGCATATCACGTTACCTGGCATTCGAGGAGTCATTATTCTGATGCTGATTCTGAAATTAAGTCATATCCTGGATGCAGGTTTTGACCAAATATTCATGTTTGCCAACACCTTTAACCAGGAAAAGATCGATATTATCGACACATGGGTATACCGGGAAGGGTTGGAGCGTCTTAAGATTGGCTTGGCTACTGCTGTAGGATTGTTTAAAGCTGTCATCGGATTTGCTTTAGTGTTGGCAGCGAATAAGCTCGCCAAAAAATTCGATGGGCAAATTTGGTGAGGTGGTCTTAAGTATGATCCATTTGACAATCGGGGAAAAAGTCTGGCAAACCGTCGTTTATGTAATTCTTATTTTTTTATCCCTACTTTGTGTGCTGCCCTTTCTATACGTGGTTGCTGTCTCCGTAACGCCAGAATCGGAAGTACTGAGAAGAGGAATTGTGATTATACCAGAATCCTTTACCTTTCTGGCCTATAAAGAAGTATTCATTTCTCATGGGATCTGGCAGGCGTATAAAATTACGTTGTTTCGAACGATTGTAGGCACGGCGTTAAATGTGTTTTTTACGGTAATCGCGGCCTATCCGTTATCCAAAAAATATTTGCCCGGAAGAAGTCCGTTTTTACTCTTCATTGTGTTTACCATGATGTTCAGTGGAGGGTTAATTCCGACATATTTACTAATCCGCTCTCTGGGATTGTTAAACAGTCCTTGGGTATTGATCATTCCAAATCTCATTAGTGCATTTAATCTGGTGATCATCAAAGGCTTTTTTGAGCAATTACCTGGTGAAATCGAGGAATCAGCGAGGGTAGACGGTGCCAGTGAGCTTCAGACGTTATGGCGGATCATTTTACCCCTGTCCTTACCCGTTCTGTCCACCATTTCTTTATTTTACGCAGTCGGGCATTGGAACAGTTATTTTGATGCCATTGTATATATCAATGATTCCAATTACATGCCACTTCAAGTGATTTTGCGCAACATCCTGCTTAACGTTGCAACTCAAAGCGCTGATTCGCTCGCCAATTCCGGGGCTGTCAGTACGTTCGCTGTGCAGATGGCTACAGTTGTTGTAACTACAGTCCCGATATTAATCGTTTATCCATTTTTGCAAAAACATTTTACCAAAGGTGTACTCCTGGGATCCGTTAAAGGTTAAAAAGTGTTCCAACCTAACTTATTACGGGGAAACCGTGATAATATACAATCAAAGGAGAGGTCAATATGCAGCGTAAAAAGATTTCATTTGCTATTCTGTCGACAATTTTAGGGCTTGGAACGCTATTGTCAGGATGTGGGGGAAATGAAGAAATTACATCGACAACTTCGGGTAATTCGCAAGGCCAGTCTGGCCAGTTTGCAAACAAAATGAAAATCTCAATGTTTAACCAAGGTACTTTTAATGCTGCTGCTCCGGTACCTCCACGTGATGAAGATATTCAACGCCAAATGTTGGAAGAAGAGATGAACATCGACTTGGATATGATGATTCCTCAAGCGGGTCAAGCAACAACCAAACTGAATACACTCATTGCAGGCGGGGATATTCCAGACTTGATCTTCTTAAAGAGTCGTGCTGATCTCGCGCAATATTACGACCAAGGTGTTCTTGCGGATTTGACACCGTATATGGATCAGTTTCCTGAACTACAGAAACGATTTGGCACCGACTCATGGGAGGCAATGTCCTATCAAGGAAAAACCATTGGAGTTCCAGGTTATGATAATGTAAACGGTATCAGTCGAAGCTTCTTCATCCGTAACGATTGGCTGAAAAAGCTAAATATGGAGGTACCAACGACACCTGACGAGTTGTTCAAAGTTATGAAAGCCTTTACAGAGAAAGATCCGGACGGTAATGGCAAAAATGATACGTACGGATTCATTGGCGGTATGAATAAAGAAGGTAATCTGCAAACCTACGGCTTTGATAGCTTGATGTGGATGTTTGGCGTCAATCCTCCTTCAGCCGTTGAGATAAAAGATAATGAACCGGTATTTCTGTTTATCGATCCCAAAATGAAAGAGGCTCTTGCTTACATTAATAAAATGATGGCAGCCAAGGTGGTTGACCCGGACTGGGTAACGATGAATTCGCCTGATCTGTTGGACCAAAAGATGTTTAAGGGTAAAGTTGGCTTCATGATCAGAGATGCTCGTAGACTGGAACCGGATTATCAACAGAAAATGAAAGAAATTAGTGGAGAAGTTCCGGAATGGATTGTCATCCCTCCGATGAAAGGTCCTTACGGGGATCAAATTGTAGAGAGAAAATCATTCCAGGGCAATTCATGGGCCATATCCGCAAAAGCGGACGAGGACAAAATCATTCGGATCTTGTCCATGCTGAATTATCTCTTTACGGATGAAGAAGCCTATCCGAACTTTGCATACGGAATTAAAGGCATCCATTGGGATGTCGTAGACGGCAAGATCAAGAATAAAACCTCCGAGTTATCAAAGGAAATGAAAGAGAAGTACCTATGGGTCGATCATTATAGAATGCCGCGCCGTGGTGATGATGCGGAGTACTTCAGTTTCCAAAATCCGAAGACAGCGGAAGCTTTCAAGGACAATCAGCAATATGTGGGGCCAACGTTGCCCGGAAATTTATTGACCCCTGACCCAAGCGATACCTTGGATGCTGACCGCACACGTTTCATTAATGAAAGCTTGGTTAAGTTTATGACGGGCAAAGAGCCTCTTTCCAACTGGGACAATTTCCTCCAGACGCTGGATACCAAGTTTGACATGCAGAAATATAAGGAAGCAGCAATCCAGCAATTTAAAGAAGCCGGCCTTATCAAGTAAAAATAAACGAAGAGAGAGTGGCTATTCGTAGCCCCTCTCTTTATTAGCATATGCTATTCTTAGTTTAAAACGGAACTAAAAGGAAGATGATCGATGCGAAGAAGAATCAGCTTGCCTTTAAAATTATTTTTAATTGTGTTTGCCTTTGTATTAGGCTGCATCATCTTGATAAGCCAATTGTCTTATCGCTATGTGCAAAAGGAAATAAGAACCAATGACATTTTTTACACCAATCAAATACTAGACAAGGTAGACCAGTATTTCACCGTTAACTTTTCCTCCTTCCAGACGATTCTCTTCTCAGTTGAAACATCAGTGAAAGCCAACATTAACAATACCGAAGTGATTAAAAAGCAATTAAGAGAGCTGTATGAACTCAACAGTATTTATGTCAGTAATATTTATTTGATCAAAAACGATTTATCGATTCTGGGTGGAAGTACACCTACTCGAATATTCGATGAACCTTTATCTGAAAGAGCACCTTTATTTGATGCGGCTGACAAGAATAGAAGGACTACCTTTGTTAGTGAACCTTACAAATCGAAGTATTCCGGCTGGACCGTTACGATGGTTCGATATCTGAACGGTGCTCCGTTTCCTATGGCCATTGCGGTTGATTTGGATCTAAATGCCATTGAAGAAACCTTGTTCAAGATTAATAAACAGGAACAAATGAATCTGGCTCTGATCACTGCGTCAGGTAAGATCATTGCCGGATTTTCTGAAAATAAAGGACCTCTGAATATTCAAGATCATTCTTTTTCGATCGGAGAGACGTCAGCGGAAGAAATTCTGGATACAACAGAAACAAACCTTCAACTGTATACCAACGATGGTACTCCGGTTTCCCTTTTAAAAAAACCAACGGAGAAATTCAACTGGACCATCATCTCGATTAACGATGAATCACGCTTAAAAGCAGCATTGTCCAGATTGGAAACCTATTATATTGAGCTTCTTGCTGCGGGTCTTCTCTTAAGTTTGTTCATTTCTTTTTTGGTTGCCAAATATATAAGAAAACCACTTTATACGCTCAAAACAAAAATGAAGCAGGTGGAACAAGGTATCCTCACAACGACAATAACGATTAATCGAAACGATGAGTTTGGTGATCTTTCACGAGCATTCGATCGTATGCTTCAGCAGATTGTTGAACTGATTCGCCGAGCCGAGCTTCATAATGAACTTGAGCGGAAGCTGGAAATCCAGGTGTTACAGTCTCAAATTAACCCACATTTTCTGTATAACACACTTGGTTCGATCAGCAATGTGATACGTCTCGGACAAATAGAGAAAGTAGATGTGGTGATCGGGTCGCTTATTTCATTATTGGAGTACGGGATAGACGATGCTTCTGAGAAGGTTTCCCTACGCCAGGAATTACGCAATGTAGCGGACTATATCGAGATCCAGAACATTCGGTATAACCGAAACTTCAACTTGATTGAAAATATCGAAGCAGGACTGATGGATTTCCCAGTTTTCCGAATGCTGTTACAGCCCCTTGTGGAGAATAGTATCTTCCATGGATATAACGGAGGGGAAATTGAGGGGCCAATTACGATTCATGCGTACAGGGAGGACGGCATCGTCATCATCGAAGTTGTTGATCAAGGTGAGGGAATTCCAGCTGATAAAATAAAGCATATTTTAATCTCAGAACCGAGTGAAGAGGAAGTGAAAAGAAAAAGAATCGGGCTGAATAATATTCAGGGTCGAATAAGACTTCACTACGGAGATCAATTCGGACTGGATATTATTAGCATACCTAAGGAAATAACCCGTATACGTGCTTTATTCCCGGCAGAATTGCAAAAAGGAGATGCATAATGGGGAAAGAATATACCTGCTTCATTGTTGACGATGAAGACCTGATTATTCAACGATTGGAATTGTTTTTTAGTGAGCTCTCCCATAGAGATAAACGATTTGTTCTGGTGGGAAAAGCGAATAATGGGCTGAATGGGATCGAGGAAATCATAAAACTTAAGCCGGATATCGTCATATCCGATATTGTAATGCCGCGAATGGATGGCATCTCCATGATTGAGCAGCTCAAGGCGGAACTCCCCCATACTCAATACATACTTTTGACCGCCTATTCATCCTTCGAATACGCTCAGCGAGCGATTCAAGCCAACGTATTAGAGTACATTGTAAAGGTTCCGCTGAGGGAAGCCGATTTGAATCGAGCGTTGGATAAGGCAGCCGGAATTTTAAATGAGTTTGAGAAAAAAGAAGCGGAATTTCACTCATTAAACGTATCCGTACTTGAAAATAAATATAGAGTCCGCAAACAATTTTTTAACGAATTGATTCGAGGTGAAATTCCTTCTCATCGGGCATCGGATTTTGCCAATCGTATGCAGTTTCATTTTTTTCAAGCCAACTATTGCTGCTTCATCGTTGAGATGAATACGTATGAAAGTTTCCGCAACGAATACGCAGCGGCAGATCAAAACATCTTGAAATATGCGATTACAAATATCATTGAAGAAACGGTGATGAGTGGTGGCAGCGGCGTAGCTGCGGATCTGTCGGATAATCGTTTTATTGGCTTTTTATCCTGGGAAAATAACCGCAGTGATATGGAAACGGAATATGCTTGCCTATCCTTGGGAGGGCAGATTGTCTCTCATTTGCATCAATATTTGAATAAAAAGGTATCGGTTGCTTTTGGAAGTCCGCACAGGGGCTGGGAATCGATCAAACAGGCGTATACGGAAGCTAAAAATGTGAGTGAGGATTTCTATTATCATACCGAGAAAGTCGTAAAAACACCGATGCATCGGTTCCAATACCATAATGACAAAAAAGCAGACTTTCAGCAGAAGCTGGCTGATTTTCTTATACGGCTTAAAAGGAAGATTTCCAAGGAAGAGCTGGATAATGCACTTGCCGATCTGTCGCAATTTGTTACGGACCATAAAATCCACAAGTCCATCATGGTGCCAATGATTAGAGACTTGTACAGAGACATTACCGTGAAATTTAAGTCGGGGAATAAGATGGCCACGGAAGTTCCAGACTTCCCCATGGAATTTATGGCTTTTCAGGAGCAGCTCGCCTATATTGGCGACTTCACATTCGAATATGTGCATGCGGGCCAACTGTTACATCGTGCAGAAATTATGAGTGCTATGCATTTTATAGAGAAAAACTTGAAACAACGTTTAACGTTGGAGACCATTGCGGAGGAAGTGAATTTAGCGCCATCGTATTTTAGCAGCTTATTCAAAAAAACAATGAATGAAGGCGTGATCAGCTACATCAACCGTAAAAAAATCCATCTCGCCCTCGAGTTGTTAAACGTTCGGGATTATTCTTTATTGGAATTGTGCGAGGAAGTAGGCATCGTCAATGAAGGGTATTTTTGCAAACTGTTTAAAGAATATACGGGGGATACACCTAAACAATATCGGATAAAAATGACACGGTAGGAATCCTAATAAGGATGCAAAAAATGTATGATTTTTTCGCGAAATCCTGTAAAAAAAAACGGACCAAAACCATTACCATGATAGGAGTATCTAATCATGGAGGTTATCAAAATGGAGCTTATGAAAGCAGATGTAACCGTCATAGGTGGAGGAATTGCCGGGATATGTGCTGCCATTGCTGCCGCACGCCAAGGGCTACAGGTTTCACTTATCAACGATCGGCCAGTGCTTGGGGGAAATGCGAGCAGCGAGGTCAGAGTTCATATCAACGGGTCGGCATATCTTGGAAACAGTCCATCCTATTATGCTCGCGAAGGCGGGTTGGTAGAAGAACTGAAGCTGAAGATCTTTCATTATAATCCGTTATACAACAAAAAACTTATGCTTTCGCTTTCGGATACGGTTTTGCTCGACATGGTGTATGATGAGCCTAACATTTCTCTATTCCTGAATACATGTGTGCATGAAACGGGCATGGAGAACGGCAGAATCAAATGGGTGGAGGGCCTTCAATTGGCTTCAGAGAGAAAATTTCGTTTTGAAAGCCCTACCTATATCGATTGCTCCGGGGATGGAATTGTTGGGTACCAAGCAGGTGCTCACTTCCGATGGGGAAGAGAGGCGAAGCATGAATACCAGGAGGAGCTCGCTCCAGAAGTGGCGGATCATTACACCATGGGTGATACGATTCTGTTTCAAGCCCGTGACGTAGACTATGCCGTTCCTTACAAAAGGCCAGGCTTTGCGTATGATATTACGAAGCTGGAGTTTTTTGATAGTATCAGAAAAGGATTAAACCATCGGTCTTTTCCAAGGAAAATCAACGGGCTTGGCGGATTGTGGTGGCTGGAATACGGCGGACATATGGATATTATCAAGAATAATGAAGACATCGCCTTGGAACTGCGGAAATTGGTGTACGGGATATGGGATTATATCAAAAATAGCGGTGAGTTTGATGATGTAGACAATCTCATCCTGGATTATGTATGCCCGATTCCGGGAAAGCGAGAGTCGAGACGTTTTATAGGGGAGCACATGCTGTCTCAGAACGATCTTACAGCAAAGCCTCATTTCGAAGATGCGGTATCCGTCGGAGGCTGGTATATGGATCTGCATGCGAATAAAGGCATCTACGATGAGGGTCCGGCTACAGCGTGGAATTTTGTGCCGGGATTGTATAATATCCCGTTCCGCAGCTTATTTTCACGCAATATTCCTAATCTCATGTTCGCTGGCCGTAATATAAGCGCTACTCATGTGGCTTTTGGGTCTACAAGGGTCATGGCAACCTGTGGTTGTATGGGGCAGGCGGTAGGAACGGCTGCTGTATTATGCGCAAAATATGAGACAGACCCCGCATCCATAGTCAAAGCGCATATGGGTGAGCTTCAGGCGCAGCTGCTTCGAGACGGGCAAACGATTGTAGGCCTTCAAGAGCCGTTGGACCCTTATTTCGCAGACGGATTAACGATTCGTGCCTCGTCCCAGCGAAGCTATGAACAACTTCATCCAACCGAAGAGGTCTCCTTGGACAAAGCACTATGTTTGGTCTTGCCGATTCAGACATCTGTGGTTGAGAGTGTGCAGATCAAAATTAAAAATAGATCCGAGCATTCCGAAACGTTGCAAGTGAAGCTGTATGGCGGTGATCGGAAGGAAAACTATATTCCCACCAGCGAGCTGAAGGGCTACAACTTGGTGATTTCAGCGGGTCACGATGACTGGATTACACTGGACCTCAGCTGCAAGAAGCCAGAAGACGACAAAATCTACATCGTATTGGAAGGTACGGCGGACCTCACTGTACACAGCAATGAAGAGAAAATGACTGGAGCGGTTAGCTTCCTTTATAGACCGGAAGAGCCATCCAGGCTGAAGAAACTTAATAAGAGCATTTGCTTCAAAGACCTGATACCATCCCAGGATATGTATAATCCCGCAAATGTCGTCAACGGTTTTTCCAGACCTTATGGTTTGCCGAACAGCTGGATTTCGGAACGTACGGAAGGACAGGAATGGTTGGAATTTGGTTTTGCAAGCCCCAAGAATCTGGATGAAATCCATCTTGTTTTTAATTCGCAGCTGAATTTGGAGCATTTCGACGATCCAATCGAGTCGTTGATTCAAGATTATGATGTGACTTTAACTTTGGAAGACGGAACCGAGAGTGAAATTAAAGTCCGTGGGAATTATCTTTCGTTGAACAAACATCAGGTGTTTGCAAAAGGTGTAACTCAAATCCGGTTTGATTTCTGTGCAACGTATAGTTCGCCATATTATGAAGTGTTTGCTGTAAAACTTTTTGCTTCTAAAAACGCTAAGTGAGGGCGGGTGAAGTCGTGATGAAGGAATTTTTCCCACGAAGAGGGCTGCCTAATGTCATTCAGAAGTTGGAAAATGGAGAAACCGTGACCATCGTCTATTTTGGCGGCAGTAATACACGTTCGAAAGGATACAGGGTCATGACGGCGGATTGGCTGCGAGGGCAATATCCCCATGCCGATATCCGCGCTGTGAACGCAGGCATTGATGGGACAGGATCGGACCTCGGCTGCGCCCGTTTGGAGACAGATGTGCTTCGTCATCAGCCTGATCTCGTGTTTGTTGAATTTGTTGGCAACGATGGCGGAGTTCCCGAATCCAAGGCGCGGATCGAAGGCATTGTCCGACAGATTCGCAAGCGGAACCGGTTTACCGATATCCTGTTTGTATATACGGTTAAGGAGCGGGATTTGACCTCATTTCAATCCGGCGAATACCAGAAGGGCGCTCTTATGCAAGAGGAAATCGCCGACTATTACGGTATTCCTTCGATTCATCTGGGCGTGGCGGTCAGTCAATTGGTTTTGGATGGAAAGCTCATTTTCACCTCAAGTGCAGATGTGGCCATTCCCGGAGCTGTTATTTTCACGCATGATTCGATCCATCCAACGATTCCCGAAGGACATCAGATTTACACAGATACAATCATTCGGTCTTTTGAGAAAATGAGAGAGCTTCGAGATCACGTGGGAAAGGTCGAACATCACTTGCCGCAGGACCCCTTGGTCCCGGCCAATCCTTGGGAGTATGCAACCATGCTGCCACTGGATCGTCTTACTCATTTTTCCGCTGGGTGGTCTTACATGACCCCTGATGATTTTCCTTTAGTGCGTGAGTATGATTGGTTGTTCCCCGGTCTATGGCGAGCAGTTGATCCCGGAGAAGCGATCACAGTGGAGTTTGAGGGAACCCACATCGGCTTATTTGATATCGGGGGGCCGGATTCTGGCCGATTGAAGGTGTCGGTGGATGGAAGGGAACCCTTCCTTGTTGATCGGTTCACACCATATAACGATCATAATCGAAATCAATATGTTTTCTTGCCAGAGCTACCAAATGGGAAACATACCGTTCGCTTCGAGATCGATCACGAGAAAACTGACAAAGCGGCCGTGTTTGAGGCAAGTGGCAATGAACGAAGTATGGAACATGTTCGGCAGCATCCTGCTTGGTATGATCAAACGGTCATTCAGCTTGGAAAGTTGTTATTGGTGCAGCCGCCATTATAATTGATTGGTTCACTTGGGAACACTTGGAAGACCTATATTCTATTTGGCTGCAACTGAGCAATCAATTAGGATGTAGGTCTCTTTTTTTACTTTACTTAAAATCGTATAAGAAATTCTTAAAATGAAAGAAATTTCACCGTGACGTAACATGCTAAGATGAAAACGACAGAACGGGATTTAGGCAGAAGGATAAGGTTAAGTGCTTTTCACGATCATTCGAGCAAAAGGCAATGCATTTATGGAAGCGTTATCATTACGAGGAGAGGCTGTGAATTGTATGGTCAAAAGGAAGCTGTTTTTCTTCATTGTTTTCATGTTGACGATCGTAGTCCCTTTCAGCCTGATCGGAATAAGGACCGCTTATGCGGAGACCTTACCTTATCAGACAATTATTATCGATGACGGGAGTATCAAGATCAATGATGATGTGACACCTGATGCAGGTAACGAGAACAATGGATATTCGGCTCCTAATTGGACCACAAGCACAGGGGTGAGAGGGTATGATCTTTCCAGCACCAAATATACAAGTACAGCAGGCAGGACGATAACATGGAATCCACGCTTGGAAGAAGGAACGGCGAAAATATCGTTCTATAAGCTGGACTGGGCAGATAAAGCAGATAGCAATGTGAAAATTGAGATCGTTCATAATGGAACAACGGATGTAGTCTTTATGGATCTAAGACCCTCATCTGGTGCTCCAGCAGGGTGGGTTGATTTGGGAGAGTACTATTTTTCTGGAGTTGGCGAAGAATTTGTTCAATTGACCCGGTCTACCGGCACCACAAACACGATCCTTACGCGCGCGGATGCGGTCAAGTTCGAAGGGAATATAAAGCAGAAAGAGCCACATAAGACAATTATCATTGATGATGGGAGCCTCACAATTGATAATGTCGTCACTGTTGATTCAGGAAACGTCAGTAACGGGTTCTCCGCTCCTTATTGGACGACAAGTGCAGGAGTGAAGGGATACAATAATTCCAGTTCCAAATTTACAGACGCTGTAGGTAGAAGCATCACCTGGAATCCACGCTTGGAAGCAGGGACGGCGAGAATATCGTTCTATAAGCTGGATTGGGCGGATAAAGCAGATAGTAATGTGAAAATTGAGATTGTTCATAACGGGGTTACGGATGTTAAGTTTATGGATCTTAGACCTTCGTCAGGTCCATCGGTTGGATGGGTGGATCTGGGGGAGTATGAGTTTAGTGGTGATGATAGCGAATTTGTCAGGCTGACTCGAACGCAGCCTTCTACGGGTACAATTATTACGCGGGCTGATGCAGTCAAGTTCGAGGGGAATATCCGTCAACAAGCACCACCGCTCCCCCCGCTAAGAAGCCGTACCTTAGCGAATCTCAGTTACACAGAGAAAGGCAGCATCGAAAATGCTAATTACAAGGCAACCTTTTATGAGGCAGCATGGGATGAAGGTAAATCTATCGTTCGTGACATGTTCTACAAAAACACGGAGACAGGGAACTGGGTTCTAATCAATAATGAATCGGAAAGACTTGAGGAGCAATGGGTTTTATTGGATGGGAATGCGGGGAGCCGAACCAATTACTATGATACGATGAACAAACGCTGGATTACATTCGACGGAATTCATTTTCCCGACAGCCATACAGCGGTATTAACTGATTCTACGCATGGCAGTGATTACGATTTTGAAGTGAACTGGTCCATGGCAGGGGATAAACCCGATGTTTCCTTTGCCTTTACACCTCGCCGCGACGGCAATTATGTGATTGGATATCAGTCCTTCACGACAGAGTCCGCCTCGGGCATCAATGAAGTGTTAAATGGATTCAGGTCACATGCCAAAATGGTAGGTACAGTGGAATCAACAAGCTTGAGAGAGCTGAGCGCTCCGATGAGTCTGGTTGAGAAGAATGATAGTGCGGGAAATCCATTGACGTATGGGGTATTTGTACCTTCGGAAGAGTTACCAGTTGAATTTGAGCCGACGGGAGGCGTTACAAAACAACGGCTGGGTATGAGCCTTGTTAACAACGAAGGCAGCGTACAGCCAATCCTTTACGCCCCTCAGTTGGGGACTTACTCGCAGATGACCGCAGAAAACACCTATCAATTTCATATGGGGCTAATCGCTCAAAAAAGCAATCTGTATGAGTCCTACGTGGATATTCTTCGCAATGAATACGATTATTCAGCATACCGGGAAAATGTTTCAAATAAATCGCTTACTGACGCGATGTTTAATATGATTGATCTACTTAAAATTGAGCCGCAAGGGGACGACTCTGTGAATTATGTCCCATCACCCAGCGGGTGGTGGAGCCGTGCCAAGGGTTTTATCGATATCGAAAACGAAGATAGCGTCCGAACAAGCTCAAATGCGGTTCTTTTGGGAGCTTACTATTTGACTGGAGATGACCAGCTATACGATACGAGAGCACTGCCGTCCGTCCAGTATGGCGTATCGCGAAATGGTATCGGTTGGTCGCCAACGCAGAAAAAAGTATACGGTGTGCCTTCGTTATGGAAAATGGCTACTCTGCCGTTCGATGTTTCAAGCGTAGCCGCTGTCAATCAGATGATGGGCACTTCGGCAGGAATTGGTGCACTCGCTCAAGAAGAGTACCTTGTGCGTGACCCGGATCAGAAAGACAGGGGGCCTGTCATTCAACCCCTGATGATGTATCGGATGACGGGAGATGCGAAGTATTTGCAAGCTGCGAAGGATGCAGCCGAAAGCTATATCACGCAACATATCGATACGCCTGCATCTGTCGATGTGAGTAAAAATGAGTTCATTTATTATTATAGCAAGCTGTGGATGGAGATCTTGGAGCTATATGAGGAAACGCAGGATCCCAAATACTTGGATGCCGCCTATAAGGAAGCCAAACGGTATGCAACCATGTTTGTTGCTCGTCCAGTTCCTGAAGGTAACGTTACGATTCCTCAGCCGGAGACATATAATTACGCGGAGTCGTTCCATTGGCCGGAAAGTGGTAAATTTCAATATCCTAGGCTTAAGCTTCCCGAAGATATTGCCGGAGGCGTTCAAGCGGAGCGTTGGCTTGTTTCACCGAGCGGACTGACGTTTGAAGCAGGAAGTACAACCGGTTATTATCGGATGAATGCTCAGGAAGCTCCATTCATGCTGAGATTGTCGCTTTATACAGGGGATGAACTGCTGCAGGATATTGCTCATAATGCAGTTATTGGACGATATTCCAGTTATCCAGGTTATTATTATAAAGGCTTCGCCGTTAGCCAACTTGAACCGGACTTTCCTCTGGAAGGCCCAAGCGGGGCTACATCCATCTATTATCACCATATTCCGGGGCAGCTCGGGCAAACGATGGATTATTTGATCAGCGAACAATCATTGAAATCAAACGGGAGCATTACGTTTCCTTCCGTTTTTGAAACGAATTTTTTATGGTTCAAATATCACCTTTATGGGAATAAACCAGGTCAATTTTATGGTAACTCCGACGTTTGGCTATGGATGCCCAAGGGTATTATTAAGACCAACCATCCTCAATTGAATTGGATAACGGGTGAGAGCGGGGATAAATTCTACATCGGGTTAAGCAACGCATCTTCAGATGAAGTTCAGACTCCAATTGAATTAAATGAACAAATCATTGGTTTCAACCCGGCACAGGATTATACCGTATCGATCATCCGCGACAATGGTACACCAGAGCAAGCAGTTATGAGTGGCGGAATCATTCAAGCTACGGTTTCAGGCAAGGGAATCACTGCGATCATTGTAGAGGGACTTGATATTGATGTACCGCTGCATCAGGTCAGAACGGCAGATACATCGGATGCAAGTTATTTCTTTGATACACACAGTCCAATTGATGCGGTTAAAGGCATGCTGATCGTTAAGCCTGACGAAACGGTTTATGATGCTTATGTGCAGGCCAAAACGACAAAACCAGCGACAATCCATTATTCCTTGGATGGCGGGGCCACGTATACGAGCGTCCCAGATACGATCTATCCGATGGAATGGTCGATACGGGTGAATGATTTATCCCAAACCTTTACGTATTACGTGGAATCGGAGGGGAAACAGACCCGTAAGCGGACACTCTATCTGCCGGATCAGGTATCGGAAACTCCAGTCCAACCCGATGGGCAGGATAGTTCAACCATCATTGTGGATAATACGGAGGCGGAGACAGAAGGCGTCTGGATAAGGGATACGACGGCTAACGATTATTATTATGATAACTATGTGTATGCCAAATCTACGACCGGCACAGCGACTAGCAAAATGAGATGGCGGCCTGAGCTGCCGGAAAGTGTCACTTACAGTGTGTATTACAAGCTTCCACAGATAACTGCAACGAGTGAAAATTGGGCAACAAATGCCTCATTTACCGTATATCACAGCGGAGGCTCCCAGACCGTTACTGTTGATGAGACAACGGCGAATGGTACTTGGGTGCACCTGGGGGATTATCCTTTTGCTGCAGGCGATAGCGGGTACGTGGAACTAACCAATAAGGCCAACAAATCGAGAGTCGTAGCCGATGCGATTATGTGGGTGGACCCAAACAGGGTACCGCAATTGGAGTCTGCGGTGATCCTGTCCGATCGGAACGAGCTGCAGATGACTCAAACCGCACAACTGAGCGTAACCGGTTATTTGGATAACGGTTTGGTCGGTGATCTTACACAGGCCGATGTGCAGTATTTCGTTGATCGTACGGATCTGGCTGAAGTGAATAGCAGTGGGTTGTTGACTCTTCTTAATCTCGATGGGGACACGGATCACATTGAGGTATGGGCTACTGTCACGATTGACGGATTGACCTTAACCACACCGCCTTTGAACATCACGATCAGGGACCTAACGGTTATCGTCGATAGTACAAATACAACAGGGTTATACACGACAGAAGGGTCTTGGAGCCAAAGCAATTTAGCAGGTTACAAAATTGGGGTTAAATCCCGCTATTCAACAGTTCAAGGATCATCAGCAACGTGGAAAGGCGAGTTTCCAGAGGGGAAATATACCGTCTCGATCTATAAACTCGTCCATACGACCGCAAACGATAACAATGTCAAAGTGGAAGTGAAACATAAAACGGGTACCGAGGTCACCTATATGGATGCAACGGTCGGCTCATCAGGTTGGGTTAATCTGGGGACGTTCGACTTTACAGGTGACGGCAGCGAGTATGTCCGGTTAACCAGAGTTACGCCTACAACGGTAGACCCGCCAACGCTTCCTGCGGATATGATCTATACGAGAGTTGACGCTGTTATGTTCGAACGGCATTCTGATGATTCGGAGCTGCTTGCAAATGAGACACCAGATGAACCGACACTTTCTGAATAAGGGCAGTGATTTATGAATGGAAGTGGAACAACGGTAAGTGATGTTATACAAATTATTGCAAAATAACGCTAAGAGCCGAGTGGATCAAAACGATCCATTCGGCTCTTTATGTCTAAGTGCAAGAAAGTGTGGTTACAAGGGAAGGCAGTCGGCCAACTTCCTCTTACCACCCATTGATCACTTAAGTTTGCCAAATCCAACTTTTTTGGATGCTCGTAAAAAAATTGCCGCTTTCAGATTATGTTTCGTCACACTCAAAACGTTTCTCTAGACCCACACAAATCTTCAATGGTACCATCATACACGTGCTTGAATTGAAGATTGCAGGAGGATATCATGTGGATCAACTTAAATACGATAATCTAAAGCTGGGGGAGCGCGGAGCTATCATCAGCATTATCTCCTACATATGTTTGACCGTATTAAAACTGATCGTTGGCAATATGGCCGGATCAGAAGCGCTCAAGGCGGATGGATTAAACAATGCCACCGATATTGTGGCCTCAATAGCTGTACTGATCGGTTTGAAGCTTGCCCAACGCCCAGCCGACACAGATCATACTTATGGTCACTGGAGAGCAGAGACCGTCGCGTCACTTGTTGCTTCTTTCATTATGATGGCAGTAGGTTTACAAGTACTGTTTCAAGCCATTCGTTCTGTGTTTCAGGGTACACATGAATCTCCGGATATCATCGCTGCGTACACAGGCATTTTCTGCGCAGTTATCATGTATGTGGTCTATCGCTATAACAAAAGACTTGCTACTCGTATTAAAAGTCAGGCAGTCATGGCTGCGGCTCGTGATAACATTTCCGATGCCTGGGTGAGCACCGGTACGGTCATTGGGATCGTGGGTTCCCAGTTCGGCCTCCCATGGCTGGACCCTGTAACGGCTGTCATTGTAGGTTTCCTGATCTGCAAGACCGCTTGGGACATTTTCAAGGAAGCCACACATCATCTGACGGACGGTTTTGATGTTGAACTGATTCAGGAGTACAAAAAAACGATTGCCGGAATTGATAGCGTAGAGACAGTTAAAGACGTGAGAGCGCGGAACTATGGCAATAACGTTGTAGTAGACGTTGTCATAACAGTCCATGCTGAGCTGGATCTTCAACAAGCACACGATATCTGTACAGACGTGGAGAACGAGTTGATGGAGGAGCATGACGTGTACACTGTTCACGTTCATGTGGAACCTGATATTTTGAAAGAGTGCATTGGATAGCAAGCTTCTATTAAGAGAGACTCGGCAAAACAAAAAAACCAGTGAGCTTTACTTATTCACTGGTTTTTGTTGATTTCAATTTTCATCTTAAAAAGAATCCGCGCTTTATATATCCCATACATGACTATCTTGGCAAATTATAGGTAATCAGATTGTTATATTTATCCGCATGTTTCTGTTCGTCCAGGATGATTCCCCACACCGTGTCTTTATATATGCCATAAGGGAGACCAAACCATATTTTTCTATACTTTTCCACGGCCGCCAATTCACCCTGAAACGCCTTTTGCAATCCGGCAAGGTAAGAGGGGAGCGTCTCAACTGGCTCACTGCTTACACCTGAAATCTCCTGGCCTGTCAGATCCTTGTACATTTGGCGAAACATTTGATTATGTCCGCGTTCATCATTGCGGATGCTCGTGATGATGGCAGCCTGAGTAGCATCGGGTGACAACTGAATCAGTGAATCATAGAACATCTCATCGTTTCGTTCTCCCTGTACAGCCGTTTTGATTAATTCAAGTGCTTCGACTGATGATGTTGCCCATACCGGAGTAAAAGTGTACCTGTAACCATAAGGATATGCCACATACATTACGAATCCCTCCAAGACAAATATGAGTTAAGATATGCACGTATGCCCATCAGCGTTAACCCATATACTCTGTCCCGTCTTATTAATCGAAAGCTTCAGTGGAACTTTACTTGGTATACCTCAATATTTTACTGTAACCATAGGCAAGAACAAATGGCAGGAGGTATGACAAAAAGGTCCAAAGAATGTTCCATCCATTAAAATAAATGACATGCCCCATTATTTTGGCAAGCCATTCGATTAATGTCAGCGACAAGGATGCAACAAGGATCGCCAACCATGGCTTGGCGCCTTTTTCTAAAATCGTATACATCATCAGACAGCCGGCGATCGGATAGACTCCAAGATCCATTGGAAGAGCAGCAAAGGATTGATTATGAGTATTCGGAAGAATATTCCAGAAGTAATTAAACCCGATATTGTTAATGCATGCTGCTACAGCCACACCAAGTGGATAATATAGAATAAGGATTGTAAAGTTCCGACGCAGAATCCATACACCCAATATAATGGGAATGACCATACCCAGCAGAATGTTTCCTAACATGCAATTCTCCTCCAAAGCTTTGTTACTTCTGTAGTTTAACCATAAGCCGCATCACTCCGTTGTCTTCTCTTCCAGAAGGCGATCCACCTTATCTGTAAGTGCATCCAATTTTTTATCATAATGCTTGTACGTATAGAATCCAATGACTGCTTTGACTGCAAAAAAGAGCACCGCAGCAATGACAATGAGAATATAATTGTGGGCAAGCTGCCTTAACCAATCGTTAACTGCATTAATCGGATTTCTCTCCCTTCAATGCAAGTGGTTTTGTATAAGGTAACCAAATCCATGGGATATAATGCATATCAGCAAATTCGGAATAGGCATACGCCTTACTCGAAGTGAATGGACAAGTTTCGGTCATGAAAAAAGCCAAGTATAGAACAGCTACGGTTGAGGATGTTCATAAAAAGGTAGAGTGGCATATCAATAAGGATTTTATGAAAAAAATCCCTTCTCTTCGGATGAAAGAAGAGAAGGGATGATCGTAAACTACTGAATTATTGTCGAATTATTGATGCTTGCTGAGAATATCAAATATGATCTTAGCATTATCTGTGTTATCGATCAAACCGGCGAAGCGATGACTTGCCGGACCGTAGGCATAGACCGGAACATCTTCACCTGTATGTCCACCTGTTGTCCAACCCGTAAATGAACGGTTATCAATAATTGTTTCAATGGCATTATCAATCTTTGTTACGTCCGCACTTTTAGCTGCTTCTTTCACCGATTGAATCTCTTCCGGCTTCAACTCCAGTCTCAGATAACTTTTGAGTGTTTCTTCAACCGAAGCACCTTTTGCAATTTGTGCTGCCATGAAGTCAGGCGTACGCAGTGCAGCTTTGATCGGGTCTACGAAGAAGTTATACTCTCCGTCTTTTCCAAGCGTAAGTCCACCCGTGGAGTGGTCAGCAGTAGCTACGACAAGTGTTTCACCGTCTTTTTTGGCAAAATCAATAGCTGCCTGAAATGCTGCTGCGAAATCTTCCATTTCACTCATCGCACCAACGATATCATTATCATGTCCTGCCCAGTCGATCTGGCTGCCTTCGACCATTAGAAAGAATCCTTTGTCGTTCGAACTGAGACGATCAATCGCTGTATTGGTCATCTCAGCCAATGATGGAGTGTCAGCAGTACGATCAATCAACTTGTCCAGACCTCCGTCCGCAAACAGTCCAAGAACTTGTTGATTCTTATCCGCAAGGAGAGAGGAACGATCCGTGACATAGCTAAATCCGGCCTTCTGGAACTCCTTCGTCAGGTCACGACCCTCGCGTACAAAATTGGATTTCCCTCCACCAAGAAGTACATCCACCTTATGCTTGCCATTAATCAGCTCATCATAATAATCGTCCGCAATTGCATCCATATTTTTTCGACTGATATCATGGGCACCAAATGCAGCTGGTGTGGCATGAGTGATCTCCGATGTAGCCACGAGTCCGGTGGACTTGCCGTTTTCTTTGGCCTGCTCAAGTACGGTTTTGACTTCCTTCTGCTCAGGGTCAACCGCAATGGCCGCATTGTAGGTTTTCACACCTGCCGACATGGCTGTTGCTGCCGAAGCGGAATCCGTCACATTTTGTTTATCATCATCCGGATAGGTCATTTGTGCCCCAACCAGATAAGGGTCAAATACAGTTTTGTCCATGCCCTTCGTTGAAGGATCATCTTTCATGTAACGGTAGGCGGAAGTATAAGAGGTCCCCATGCCATCCCCAATGAGGAAGATGATGTTCTTAATTTGTTTTTTCTCCACACTTACAGCTTGAACAGCACTTGCTTGTCCGGCAGACAAGAGAGTGGAAGCCGATACAGCCAGAGTCAGCGCTACCGCTGGTAATACTCTTTTGGATAATTTCACAATGATTCCTCCTCATAATATCTCAACAACAAAAATGAATGCATGAATCTATATTCATTTGTTCATCATTAAGAAGATTAGCATTTATTTGTAAATGAAAACCAAGAATTTTGTATACCTGAGGTAAAATAAACAAATACGGCGATAACTTTAATTTCTTTGCATGAGGAGCAAGTCAAACATCGCAATCAGAACAATATGGTTCCGGCGAAAAATTCACATGATCTGCAACATGCGAATTTACAAAAATATACTCATCCCGCTGTTTTTGAAGTATGATACAACATAAGTAGAACGCTTTCATTTTTATATTACTGTTAATATAAAATCAATTTCATTTTCAGGAGGCTCTTTACCATTGACCAAAACAACTCCAAATTATGATGGGTATCTCTTTGTACATTTTATTGGCGAACAACCAGATGGAGAGCAGGTTTATTTCTCTTATAGCGAGGATGGTCTTCACTGGAAGGACCTTAATGGCGGCTCACCTGTGCTGTTTTCCGACCTTGGAGAAAAGGGGGTACGGGACCCGTTTCTGGTTCGTTCAGTCAAGGATAATAAATTTTATCTGATTGCTACGGATCTCCGCATCGCAAGCGGCAAAGGATGGTCTCAAGCCGTTAATGCCGGGAGCCGTGACGTAATTGTATGGGAATCCAGCGATCTCGTATACTGGTCATCCCCATGGAACGTTACACTAGGTGTCGAGGGCGCTGGATGTGTCTGGGCACCAGAAGCTGTGTATGATGAAATGGCAGATGAGTTTCTTGTATTCTGGGCTTCTGCGACGCAGGAACCTCAAGAGCAAGAAAGAAAACAAAAAATATACAGCGCTCGTACAAAAGACTTTCGTACGTTTTCTGCATCGAAAAAATACATTGAGCGGGATAATCACATTATAGATACAACGATTCTTCCTGCGGATGGAGCTTATTATCGATACTCCAAGGATGAAACAACCAAAAACATACGGGTAGAAAAAGGAGACTCTCTCGACAAAGAGGCGTTTGTTACGCTGCAAGCCCCGGTACTGGAGGCTGTGGCAGGTGTGGAGGGACCTCAAATCTTTAAATTCAATGACCGGGAGGAATGGTGCCTGATTGTTGATCGATTTGCTGAAGGCAAGGGTTATCTTCCTCTGTTGACTACAGATCTGGGAAGCGGAGAATTCCGAATTGTCCCTGATGATGATTTTGATATGGGAACGAATCAAAAGCGTCATGGAAGTGTCCTGCCAATCACAGCTGAGGAGTGCAGCCGGCTTCTCGTGGCTTTCGGAGATGGTCATCAGGTGCTTCCTGGACAATATGCCGATCCTGATGTCGCACAGTTTGGGGATCGTTACTATATGTATCCAACAACAGATGGGTTTGAGGGGTGGTCGGGAACACAATTCAAGGTGTTTTCTTCTTCAGACCTGAAGCATTGGCAAGACGAAGGCATGATCCTTGATCTGGGAACAGAGGATGTCGCCTGGGCAACCGGTAATGCCTGGGCACCGGCAATTGCCAGCCGAAGCGGAAAGTTCTATTTTTATTTCTGTGGCAAAATGCGGAATGGAGAGAGTGCCATCGGCGTTGCTGTTGCAGATACACCAATTGGTCCATTCCTGGCCGAGCCACAGCCTTTAATCACAATGGAGCAGTTGAAACGCCTGGGCATTACCATGGGCCAAGCTATTGATCCCTCCGTCTATGTCGAAGATGATGGAAAACCGTATCTGCTATTTGGCAATGGACATGCTGCCATTGTGGAGCTTGGTGAAGACATGATAAGTGTAGTGGAGGACACAATGAGCAATCTGGCAGGCTTGCATGATTTTCGTGAGGCGGTAACCGTGTTAAAGCAGGGCGGACTATACCACTTTACGTGGTCCTGTGATGATACAGGCAGCGAAGACTATCATGTGAATTACGGTACGTCAGAGCAATTATACGGTCCTATTACCTATCAATACCCGATTCTGAGCAAAAATGTCGAGAAGGGCATGCTGGGCACAGGTCATCACTGTATATTTAATGATTCCGAAACGGGTCAATATCAGATTGCCTATCACCGTTTTGTCACGCCACTATCCAGATTTTCCTCTGGAAAGGGTTATCACCGCGAAATATGTATGGACCCGCTTCTGTTTGGTAAGGACGGACTGATTCAGCTTGTTATACTCTAATATAAGACGTTTAATTAAATCGCTATCTATAAAGGCCTGATACAACATGAATGTCTGTCAAATGTCGCTTTTAGCGGTTTTGGCAGGCATTTTATCATTTTTATCTTCCACCTGGAACAAGCAAAACCTTAGGTTTGAGCGCGTATGCGACTAATTGAATACATTAATCCAGAGTACATTTGACATACAAATCAATAAATCGTATTATTACGATATAACGATTTAGGAGGAATACTTGTGAACACTCCCGCTTTTGACAGCAATAACATTAAACAGTTCGATGAACCTGCTAATCTGCTGAAAGCTTTGTCTCACCCCATTCGTTTATGCATTGTGCGGGGATTGATGCAAAAAAAGAAATGTAATGTTTCTTACATGCAGGAATGTCTGGATCTTCCCCAATCTACAGTGTCACAACACCTCCAGAAGCTTCGTAGTGCAGGTATTGTTGCTACGGAGCGGAATGGTCTTGAAGTGAACTATGTGCTTGCCGATCAACGGGTTGAACAGATTATAAAAACTTTGTTTGAAAAGGATGATTGTGAATCATGAGCAAAAAAGTACTTATTGTTGGCGGTGTAGCTGGAGGTGCATCTGCAGCTGCACGTCTTCGCCGTCTGGATGAACATGCCGAAATTATTATCTTCGAGAAGGGACCCTATATCTCATTTGCCAATTGTGGTTTACCTTATTATATAGGTGGCACAATCGATGATCGAGAGCGTCTGCTGGTGCAAACGCCAAAAGGGATGGCAGATCGCTTTTGTATCGATGTGCGTACAAGAAGTGAGGTCGTATCTATTGATTCGCAGAAGCGAGTGGTTAAGATACAATCTCAGGAGCGCGGTGCATATGAAGAAAGCTATGACGAGTTGATATTGTCACCAGGTGCAAAACCGATCATTCCCGATCTGCCGGGTAAGGACAATCCACTAATTTATACCGTACGAAGTATTCCGGATATTGATCGGATCAAAGAACAGGTAAGTTCTTCTAACAACAAGACTTCGATCGTCATAGGCGGTGGATTTATAGGCGTAGAAATGGCTGAGAATCTAAAGGAAGCTGGTCTGGATGTAACGCTTATTGAGGGGAACGCACAAGTACTCACACCATATGATCCCGAGTTAGGAGCCGCATTGGCACAGGAAATGGAGAATCATGGTGTAAACCTGCTGTTTTCCAAGCGTGTTCAGGGATTCCATTCCCTAGAGCAGGGCATAGGGGTTGAACTTGCGGATGGTCATACGCTGACTGCTGACATGGTTATTCTTGCGATAGGCGTAACGCCGGACACCTATTTTTTGAAAGATAGCGGCGTTTCGCTGGGTGCACGTGGACATATTATCGTAAATGAAGCTTTAGAAAGCAGTGTGCCACATATCTATGCTGTTGGGGATGCCATCGAAGTTACGGAAACCATTCATGGTACGAAGGCAACGATTCCACTTGCCGGACCTGCCAACAAACAAGGCCGTATTGTTGCTGACCGTATCGCAGGCCTTCCTTCTACCTATAAAGGAACACAAGGTACCTCCATTATCAAAGTCTTTGGAATGACCGCAGCCACGACAGGCAGTAATGAGAAAACACTGCAGCGTCTCGGCGTGGAATATCAAACCGTTATCGTACACCCTGCTTCTCATGCATCGTATTATCCGGGTTCGAGCGCAATTACTCTTAAACTGCTGTTTACTCCGGAAGGTAAAATTTTAGGCGCACAAGCAGTCGGTTATGATGGAGTCGATAAACGAATTGATGATATTGCTGTAGCCATTCATTTTGGAGGACATGTCAGGGATTTGACAGAACTTGAACTGAGTTACGCGCCACCATATTCTTCTGCCAAAGATCCCGTAAATATGGCTGGATATGCAGCAGAGAATATGATCACTGGACGTGTTCAGACGTTCACCTATAAACAGCTGGCTGATCGTCAGCCGGAGCAGTCGATACTTCTGGATGTTCGCAGTGAAATCGAGCATCAAAATGGTCATATACCGGGTTCACTCTCCATTCCAGTTGATGAGCTTCGTCAACGTTTAGATGAATTAGACCCATCCAAAGAAATCTGGCTATACTGTCAAGTCGGCTTACGTGGTTACACTGCTTCGCAAATTTTGCGCCAGCATGGTTTTAGCGTAAAAAACTTGAGTGGTGGTTATAAAACATACCGTCAAGCCCAGTTTAAGCCTGCTCCCTTTACTGCTGCAAAACAAGATCATCATGATCCTACGGTGAACGTTAAGGAAAAAAAGTCTATTCCCACTGACTCAACACAGCCGCAACGTATTGATCATGAGTTGAACGTATGCGGATTAAGTTGTCCTGGTCCGCTAATACAAGTGAAGCAGAAAATGGATCAACTCTCGAACGGGGAAACCCTTCGCGTGAAAGCTTCCGATCCAGGCTTCTATGAAGATGTCAAAGCATGGGCCACAATGTCGGGTTCCACAATCTTGCAGTTGGAAAGAATGAAAGGCGGTACCATTGAGTCCGTCATTGTTAAAAATACAGCACAACCCGTATCAGATTCCCCCATCAGCGATCCTGCCAGCACGATGGTTGTTTTCAGTGGTGATCTGGATAAAGCGATCGCCTCACTCATTATTGCAAATGGGGCAGCAGCGAGTGGACGGAAAGTAACCCTTTTTTTCACATTTTGGGGATTGAGTATTATTCGTAAGCCGCAACCGCAGAAGTTATCCAAAACCATGATCGGTCGTATGTTTGATATGATGTTACCTCGCGGCAGCCAGAAGCTTGGCATGTCCAAAATGAATATGCTCGGAGCAGGCCCGAAGATGATCCGTGGTTTGATGAAAAAACATCATGTACCTTCGTTGGAAGAATTGATAGAGAGCGCAATTGCTCAAGGAGTAGAGATTGTTGCCTGCCAGATGTCCATGGATTTAATGGGTATCCAACGTGAAGAATTAATAGACCAAGTCAAAATTGGTGGTGTAGGTTATTATCTTGGACAAGCATCACAAGCAAATCATAATCTGTTTATTTAAAAAATGATCATAAATTCCAAAAAGCGTTGATTCGAATTCGAACCAACGCTTTTTGGGCTTAATCATCAAGTAAACATTGACTTCATTTTTTTGCTATTATAATATAAGCATACACTTATATGGATTGAAGGAGGAAGTGCTATGGATTCTATGCAAGAGGTAGCGGATAAGCTTAAATTGCTGGGTGATAAAACACGCCTTACGATCCTTACACTCCTCAAAGAACGTGAATGGTGCGTGTGTGAATTTGTAGAGATTTTAGACATGTCACAACCTGGAATTAGTCAACATTTGCGCAAGTTGAAGGATCAAGGCTTGGTTAAAGAGAATAAACGTGGTCAGTGGGTATACTACTCTCTAAATGTAGAGAATACACCCTATATTACATCTGTCCTGGAATTGATGCCAGATACAGCAACTATTCTTAAATCGTTAAATAAAGAAAACTTTACTTCAGTATGTAATTAATTTTTGATTAATATATAAGCATATCATTATATACAAATATAAATTAAGTCGAACTGGAAAGGGGTGTATGGTTTTGTTTTCTACGCTGTTAGCCTGCATCATCTTTTTGATTACACTTGTACTCGTTATTTGGCAGCCTAAAAACCTGTCCATTGGTTGGTCTGCTTGCGGAGGAGCAATCCTTGCTTTACTTGTGGGTGTGGTCAATTTGGAAGATGTATGGGATGTGACACAAATCGTATGGAATGCCACGCTTGCTTTTGTCGCAATCATTCTGATCTCATTAATTCTGGATCGTATCGGCTTTTTTGAATGGGCTGCCTTACATATGGCCAAAGCCGCTCATGGCAATGGTGTACGGATGTTTGTTTACGTCTCCATCCTGGGAGCGGTGGTTTCTGCCTTCTTTGCCAATGACGGGGGCGCACTGATTCTGACACCGATTGTTCTAGCCATGGTACGTGCACTGAATTTCGATGAGAAAAAAGTATTTCCATTCATTATCGCCAGCGGATTTATTGCGGATACAACTTCATTGCCGCTGGTTGTAAGTAACCTGGTCAACATTGTGTCTGCCGATTTCTTTGGTATTACGTTTATGGAGTACGCAGGAAGGATGTTTGTTCCAAATCTGTTCTCACTGGCGGCGAGTATCGGTGTACTGTATCTCTTTTTCCGCAAGAGTATTCCCAAACGATTTGATGCCAGTGAATTAAAACCTCCGGTAACTGCCATTAAGGATATGAAGATGTTTCGGTTGTCATGGGTGGTATTAGGGGTTCTTCTCATTGGATACTTTACCAGTGAATTTATCGGAATTCCCGTATCTCTTGTGGCAGGTATCGTCGCGATATTCTTCCTGATCATGGCTTCCCGGAGTTCTGCTGTACCGACTGCATTAGTTGTCAAAGAAGCACCTTGGGCCATCGTATTTTTCTCCATCGGTATGTATGTCGTGATTTATGGTCTACGTAACGTAGGTTTGACCGATCTGCTGGCCGTAGTCATTCAGGCTGTGGCTGATCAAGGATTGTTTGCTGCAACAATGGGTATGGGCTTTATCGCGGCAATCATTTCATCCCTGATGAACAATATGCCTACCGTGTTAATTGATGCGCTTGCCATTGATGCAACAACGGCTACAGGAACGGTTCGGGAGGCGCTCATTTACGCCAATATTATTGGATCAGACTTGGGTCCCAAGATTACCCCGATTGGTTCACTGGCGACGCTGCTCTGGCTTCATGTGCTTAGCACGAAAGGTGTCAAAATCTCATGGGGTACTTACTTCAAGACAGGTATCATAATCACGATTCCGACTCTGTTTATTACGCTAGTGGGTCTGTATCTGTGGTTAAGCATTTTATAAAAGCAATCTATAATTCAAGTAACGAGGAGACGATGAACATGAGTAAAAAAACAATGTACTTCCTATGCACAGGTAATTCTTGCCGGAGTCAAATGGCCGAAGGCTGGGCCAAGAAATATCTGAGTGAGGACTGGAATATCTATAGTGCAGGAATTGAGGCGCACGGTCTGAATCCAAAAGCGGTTGCAGCCATGAACGAAGTTGATCTGGATATTTCGACTCAAACCTCGGACATCATTGATTCAGAGTTGTTGAACAATGCTGATTTCGTAGTCACGTTGTGTGGGGATGCCGCAGATAAATGTCCAATGACGCCTCCACATGTGAAGCGGGAACACTGGGGATTTGATGATCCTGCCAAAGCGCAAGGGTCAGATGAAGAGAAATGGGCCGTATTCCAAAGGGTTCGTGACCAGATCGGGGAACGCATTAAAACATTTGCTGAAACTGGAAAATAGTACAAACCTGCCTGAGCAGGACAATTTAATGAATACCGAGAGAATGCCACGATGAGTGGTATTTTTTTTGTTCAAAAAAAATGAACGTTTCATTCAAAAACGGTTCTTTGACTTACCCATAACAGCAACATAGAGTGATGACAAGGACGGTATTTGATTTTACCTATAAAAGTGAGAAGCATATATACCCTTGACTTTCCCCTGTACGGGAAACTATATACTCGCATTATGTTAATTGATTGGAGATGATATATTGTTCAAAATCAGTGCGTTTTCCAGGTTAAGCAGGGTCTCATTAAAAACACTGCGTTATTATGACCAGATTGGCATACTTAAGCCGAGAAAGGTAGATCAAGATACGGGTTACCGTTACTATTCCGCAGATCAGCTTCTCGAGCTCAACCGAATCTTCATTTATAAAGAATTGGGGTTTACGTTGCCACAAATCACACAGCTGTTACAGGAACATATTACATTGGAGAATATTCAAGGCATGTTTAAGCTTAAAAGAAGCGAAATTCAGCAGATTATCGATACGGAACAAGCTAAACTCGTCCGAATTGAGGAACGCATGCAGCTTATAGAGGAAGAGGGGCATGTCGAAACCGAGCAAGAAATACGAATCAAAGAGGAAGGTGCTCGGCAGTTTCTTTTTCAGACAGGGTGCGGGAGGGAAGAGGAGATCCCGAGTTTATTTCATCAGTTTGATCAGTCATTAACAAAAGAAATGCGCCAACTAATCCACGGACCACAGGTTGTTTTGTGGAGAGAAATCGCTGGACAAGAGGAAGAGTTCGAGTTTGAGATAGGTTACTTCTTAACCAGTGAGCTGCGATCACCTCCCGACCCATTTCAATTGCGGACTCTTCCTGCTGAACCCATGATGGCCACCATAGCTTATCGTTCCAATGCCACATTTGCCTGTAAAGCCTGTGTTCATCTAGCTACATGGATTGAGAAGAATAACTATCAGATCAAGGAGAACGGAGCTGGTAGGGAACTATATTTACCCTTATCACAAGAACAAGATGCACAATTCATAGAAATACAAATTCCAATACTAAATAGATAACTGAAGAAGATGGAGTGGAGTAAAGTGAAAAATAAATGGATCATATATATCTTGGCATTGGCTGTTTTTCTGATCGGAACCATTGAATACATTATTACAGGAGTCATTGAAATGATCGCAGCAGACTTAAGCGTATCTACTTCCGAAGTGGGTTTGCTGGTGACTGTGTTTGCTCTAGCAGCGGCCATTATCGCCCCGATTCTCATTGCATTTACAATAAATATAGAACGCAAGAAGTTACTGGTGTCCACCCTCAGTGTGTTTATAGCCAGTAACGGACTTATGCTTGTAAACCTTTCTTACGAAACATTACTATGGGTGCGAATTATTCAAGGGGCGAGCGGAGGAATCGCTACCGTAGTAGCGATGGCCGTATCGACACGACTGGTTGAAAAAGAAAAAAGGGGCAATGCCATCGGCATCATTTTGATGGGGCTAAGCAGTTCGCTAGTGCTCGGTGTCCCATTGGGCACATTTTTTAGTGAAATGTTTGGATGGAGAGTTCTATTTGTAATCATTGGATTGTTAAGTGTTCTTCCATTACTTATTATCTACAAAAAGGTTCCGGCAATCAAAGAGGAAGAAAAGATCACCCTCAGAATGCAGCTCTCCATTTTGAAAAATCCACTCATTCTGACTGCCTTGCTTATTACGTTATTGTATATCGGCGGCTATTCGACACTGTTCACGTACATTACGCCTTTCTTACAAGCTACGTCTTCTCTTTCCATGACCGAGATAAGCGGTGTTCTGTTTCTCGCGGGAATTTGCAGCTTTGTCGGATCAAAAGTGGGGGGACAATTGGCAGATGCAAAGGGATCAAAGTTTACAATTTGTCTAGGCCTTCTGTTACAAGGCGTAACTCTTCTTTTGTTTGCTCTAGCGGGTATCAATCTTATGATTTTAATCTTCATTTTAATGATTTTTATGTTAGCAACGTGGAGTATATCTCCGGCCCAGCAACTATATCTGGTTACACTGGCACCTCGTAATCCTGACATTGCCCTTAGCGTAAATACGTCGTTTATCCAATTTGGTTTTGCATTGGGATCTGGATTAGGTGGACTTGTGATCAGTCGTACATCTGTCCTGTATTTGAATTGGTTGGGTTTTGCCGCTGTAAGCATTGCTTTACTTCTTGCCATCTTACTATTTAAGAAATCGAGAATCAGGATTGGAACGCCAGATCCAGTTTAATTTTTGAGTTGCAATTGACCGTTATATGTAAAATAAAAAAAGATCTCTTCAGCATTCACTGCAGAAGAGATCTTTTTGGCGTTTAACAAAGTAATAATGAGAATCACATTACATCATCATGACAGAATAGAGTATGAATCCATTAACAAATTACTGTTATATGTTTTAATGTCCACCTGTATTCGAAGCCCAGACAGGATACCAGCCCAAGGCCGGATTTTCATTGTTGTACAGCACCAGATTGCCGTCAGTTTGCATGATCAGCACATTGCCTCTAAGATTGGCTGGCACATTGTCTGCTCCGTACCATTCCTTAGCCCACGCCAGGTTATCCGATGTCCAATAAGGTGTGTTTTGCGGATCTGATATGACCAACTTTCCGCTGAAATAATTAATCTGGAGTTTATGTATTCTTGTGTCTTTAGTGTTGCTGTGCCATATCATTTTACGTGACTTGACGTCCCAGATCTGTGCATCCCCATAATTATCAAATTGAAACGAGAACCTGTTATTGTTTGACACTAACCCTCCACCTGCGACATTATACATAATGTCATAAATCAGTCGATCTCCACTGGCAGCGGAAGTTGCGGGTGAAAATGAAATCAAAAACATAAACATGGCAAGGCAAGATAAAAAGACTTTTTTCATAGAACATCCTCTTTTCCTCAATATGTTTTAAGTTACCTGTCAAATATATCATATATATTTCTTTAATGGATAAATTTTCAATAAGGATCGACGATCTGCGAAATTCTTTTCTGGACTGATCGGTTCAGATATGTTATATTTCTGAAACGGGAGGTGTTACTTATCGCCAGGACTAAAGAATTTGACAAAAATCAAGCGTTACACGAAGCAATGCTGTTGTTTTGGAAAAAAGGATACGAGGCTGCTAGCATACCGGATTTACTGGAAGTGATGGGCATTAGCCGATCCAGCCTTTATGATACGTTTTCCGACAAGCAAACCTTGTACAGAGATGCCCTGGAGCATTATAAAAAAGGGAGTTCCAATAAGCAGACCATTCTTGAACAAGCATCAAACGTAAGAGATGGAATTCTTCAATTTTTTGAATATCATATTGCTTCAGCATACGATACGAGCCTACCGGGCGGATGTTTTGTAACGAATACAGCTACAACATTGGAGTCACCAGATGAACAGATAAATGTCTTGATACAGACTAGTTTTTCGGATTTGGAACAAGCATTTTGCGAGCTTTTGGAGAAGGGCCAACAATCGGGAGAGATAGATAAAACAACAGATATCAAAACATTGTCTTATTTATTGCTGAATTTACATCAAAGCATAAATATTATGGCCAAAACAGGTCAAAATCCAGAACGTGCAAAAGAGATGATTAGCTTTGTAATTGCAGGGATATAATTTTTTTTGGCAATATTGGAATGATTGTTCCGTTATTATAGTCCTCATATTTTGAAGGTTCCATTTGAAGAGTATCTGTAAGACCATAATTTTTTTTGATCATTCTGGAACATTCATTCCGTTATCGAAACAATCCATCAACAATAAGGAGATGCAACCAATGAAGGTATCGTTTATTGGACTTGGAAATATGGGCCTTCCAATGGCACAAAACCTGTTGAAAGCGGGTTATGACGTAGTCATCTTTAATCGGACCCCTGAAAAAGCTGAACCATTAATAAAACAGGGAGCACGGTATGTCCAAACACCACTAGAGGCAGCGAAAGAAAGCAATCTTGTAATTACCATGTTATCTGATGATGCTGCTTTGAGAGAGATTGTTGAGGGACCAACTGGCGTTCTGAACGGATTATCTGAAAATGGAATTCACGTATCTGCCAGTACGATCAGCGTAGATCTGGCTCGGAAATTATCCGCTTTGCATGCGGAGAGACACCAGCACTTTGTGTCTGCCACCGTAATGGGTCGTCCGGATGCCGCGAAAGCAGCTACATTGCGCATTATTTTAGCTGGTCCGGAACATGCAAGACAACGAGTACTTCCCATGTTAACAGCACTAAGTCAAGAGATATTTGAGATTGGAGATCATGGCGAAGAAGGTAACATTGTCAAAATAGGCGTTAACTTTCTGATTGCTTCAATGCTGGAAGCTTTGTCGGAAGCGCAGCTCATGGTTGAAAAGCACGGCATTAAGCCGTCCCGATATATGGATGTTGTGAATGCTCTTTTTCAATCTCCGGTATATCAGAACTATGGCGCGATCATGACTGAACAGCGCTTTGAACCAGCCGGTTTTAAAATGAAGCTTGGGTTAAAGGAGGTTGCATTAGCTATCGAGGCAGCCAAGTCAGTTCAAGCTCCACTTCCTTTAGGTCAGCTTATTCATCAACACCTCTCTGAAGGAATTACCCATGGTTATGGTGAGTTGGATTGGACGGCTTTAATCCGTTGTCTTGAGCATTCCTCTTAAAGAAAGAAAAATATAAGGAGAGATTAATTATGGAAATAGGTGTTACTTCATTCGTAGAAACAAAACCTGATACGAAGACCGGAGTTGTGATGAGTCACGCTCAGCGATTGCGAGAAGTTGTGGAAGAAATTGTCCTTGCAGATCAGGTAGGACTTGATGTGTTTGGCATAGGTGAACATCATCGTGATGATTATGCAGCATCTTCACCAGCAATGGTGTTGTCCGCTGCGGCGCCCCTCACAAAACGGATTCGATTGACAAGTGCTGTGACGGTGCTTTCTTCAGCAGATCCTGTCCGTGTGTTTCAGGATTTTGCCACGCTTGACGGTCTCTCCAATGGACGTGCCGAGATTATAGCGGGTCGGGGTTCCTTCATTGAGTCCTTTCCACTGTTTGGTTATGACCTGCATGACTACGAGGATTTATTTAATGAAAATATTGAACTGCTTCTTAAATTACGGGAATCCGAGAAAGTAACTTGGAGTGGAGGCCATCGACCAGCGATACATAATCTGGGGGTATACCCGCGTCCTGTTCAGGATTCCATCCCTGTATGGATTGGTAGCGGAGGTACTCAGGAGTCTGCCATACGTGCTGGAATTCTAGGTCTGCCACTAGTTCTGGCAATTATCGGGGGTAATCCAACGAAATTCGCGCCACTTGTAGAACTGTATAAAAAGGCGGCAACTCATGCTGGTCATGATGTATCACAGCTTCGGGTAGGTTCACATTCAATCGGATTTGTTGCAGAAGATACGGAAAAAGCCGCAGAACTCTTTTTCCCGTCCACTCAGTACGGCATGAATAAACTCGGCAAAGAGCGGGGGTGGGCATATTACGATCGTTCCAGCTATGACGCTGCCCGCAGCTCTGATGGTGCGTTGTATGTAGGGGATCCAGAAACTGTTGCTCAAAAAATCATTCATCTGCGCAAGCATGTAGGAATTACACGTTTCATGATGTATGTTCCCTTAAGCACGATGCCACATGAGTTGGTAATGCGGGCTATAGAATTGCTCGGTAAAGAGGTTGCACCGCGAGTACGAGAGGAAATTTCCAAGTGGGAAGCTGAAATGAGATAAGAATTAACTGAAAAAACGTACACGATCGAATTCATTATTATATTTGGAGGAATTATCATGAGTATTGAGAAACGTATATTACCAGAATTAAGAGAGGTTTATTCACAATTTCCAGGGTTTGAGTTGGAGAAAAATTTAGAGTGGAGCAGAAACTTAGTATCGGCTGCATCGGTGAAAAATTCAGAGCATGTAAACACAACTAGTCGGAAAATTCCGAGGGATGGAGGTGAGATGCTGGTCAAAATTTATGAGCCGGCCGAACGAACGAATGATTTACTACCAGCCATGTTATGGATTCATGGGGGTGGGTACGTGTTAGGACATCCCGATATGGACGACAAATTGTGCGAACGTTTTGTTCAGACAGCAGAATGTATTGTCGTATCAGTCGATTATAGGCTCGCTCCTGAGCATCCTTATCCTGCGGGGATTGAAGATTGTTATGCTGGATTGGTATGGATGACGGAGGAAGCAGAAATGCTTGGTATTGATGTGAATCGGGTTGCAATTGCCGGTGCTAGCGGTGGTGGAGGACTGACAGCAGCACTCGCGCTGATGGCACGTGATAAAGGAGGTCCGTCTATTATCTTCCAAATGCCATTGTACCCGATGTTAGATAATCGCAACATCACGCCATCTAGTCATGAGATTACAGAAGAGGGTTCAATCTGGAACCGAACGGACAACGTGGCTGCTTGGAAAATGTACCTTGGTGAGGAGAACGATGTCAATGGAAGTTCTTCTTATGCAGTACCTTCGAGAGCAGAGAACTTGGCCGGATTGCCGCCAGCCTATACTTGTGTAGGTCAGCTCGATCTATTCCGGGACGAGACGATGGAGTATGTGGCAAGACTAGCACAAGCAGGTGTGGATGTAGAATTTAATCTCTATCCAGGTTGCTTCCACCTTTTCGAAATTCTTGCTCCAGAAACAGAAGTGAGTCAGCGCGCTGTTCAGGGTTATATGGATGCAATGGCTCGTTCACTTCATCCCAATAGAACCCTTGAATAAGGAGTAGTGCATCGGAACCTTACACTTAAAGTAAATTGATAATTGTAAACTTTATGTCCCAAGAAGTCACTAATGTAGTGGCTTCTTTTTGTCTGGAGGCGCTTGTTCAATTTCGAGCTCTGAACCTATACTATAGTGAGTCACTCTGACAAGATGATTGAGTTATGGAGCAGCTTGAGCATATGTAGAGTTGGATGATCCAGTGAATCAAGTAGGGTAACGTTCCTCGGTATCCAAATAAATGAGAGCGGAGATTATTATGCGAAAATACATAATTGGAATTGACTTGGGTGGAACCAATATTAAGTCCTCCATTTTCAACCTGGAGTTTCAAAAAATTCACGAAAGAAGCGACCTAACAGAGGCAGCAAAAGGACCGTTTCATGTATTAAACCGAATCGTAGACATTATTCAAGAGATGCTATCTTCCGAGGGAATCCAGCCAGCTTCTATTCTGTGCATGGGTATGGGCATTCCTGGATTATTAGATCCGGAGCAGGGACTATCCATATTTTCACCTAATTTTTCAGACTGGGAAAACATCCATGTCGTGAACTATATGAAAAATCATTTTGAATTTCCCGTTTACATCGACAATGATGTTCGTGTAAATCTGTATGGTGAATGGCAGTTTGGTGCAGGCACCGACTATAAAAACCTGATATTGATTACGTTAGGTACCGGTCTGGGATCTGGTATTGTTAATAACGGAAAGGTTCTCTACGGTACTACATCAAGTGCAGGCGAACTCGGTCATATGAATATGTACCGGGAGGGCCGGCCTTGTCGTTGTGGAAGTTCGGGCTGTCTGGGGAGATACGTGTCTGCGATAGGAATCGTCAAAACCTTTACAGACAAGCTGGAGGAAGGCCGATCAAGTATGATTCTGGAATGGGTAGGGGAGGATTGCACGACAATTACTGCACGTATGATCTCGGAAGCATATGATCTTGGGGATTCACTTGCTATTGAGGTTATGCATGAGACCGGAAAGATTCTCGGGTTTGGTCTTTCCAATGTAATCAATATGTTCAATCCAGAAGTAATTATTGTTGGTGGAGGAATGTCGGCAGCGGGTGATCGATTACTGAATACAGTACGTGAGACTGTTGAGAAACATGCGTTAAAGCTTTCATCCCGTGCATGTAAAATAGTGCAAGCGAAATTAGGTGGGCAAGCAGGAATGATTGGTGCGGCTGCATATGCCAAAAACAAAATATCATTATAAAGTATCACAATATGATAATTGATCAATTATGCTTGAGAATATGTCATTGCAACATACAGTCTAAAACCTTAACTTAAAATGACAGCAGAGAACGCTAACAAGCTCGATGACGTTTATATCAATTGGACGACTAGGTTATGTGTAAACGCCCATTGGACAGAGTGGATGAGTGAGATTTATCTCTCCATTCTGTTATGTCAGCCGGGCTCTTCATGTCGTTTATGAAACTGTTTAGGCGAGGAACCGGTCATTTTTTTGAATTGCCTGCAAAAATGCTCGACATTACGGTAACCGCATCGATCGGCAATCTCTGCAACCGTATATGTGTGATGTCTGAGATATTCTTTGGCCAAACGTATTCGGCTATGAATAACATCCTCCATACACGAGAGACCAAAGGATTTCTTGTACATCAATTGCAGGTATCCCGGACTGACGTTTATGGTCTTCGCCATTTCTGTTATTGTCCAAGGATGGCTTGGATGGTTATGAATTGCCGTTCGAAGCTTCAACAAGGGATAGTGCTGAGGACTAATATCCACTTGGACACAAGACTCAAGCAATTTATTGAACAAGGTTCGCAGCAGGCAATTGATGGTCGATTCCCGGTAATCGTTCTGAAAAGAATGCTCTGCAACAAGCAATTGGAACAGCTTATGACAATATTCCGGATCATCCAGCGGGAAAGGTGTGCCTGACGGAAGGGAGGTATCGGTTACAAACGTTTCATCACTTTCAAAACGAATCCAATCATTAATATAGCGTTCTGAACAAGCCCGATAATATATTTTTTGATACGGTTTGAAAAGTACGGCACAATGAGCCGGGTAATCCTTAAGTTGTCCATCAACCCAAAACTGGGCAGGGGTCTTTGTAATGACCAATAGCCAGGCATCATGCCCTTCAGGGATATCAAAAACAAAATGGTTCTGATGTACCGCGTCACATTCCACGTAAAAAATAGAGGTCATGGTTCTTCTCCTTTCTCTTTAATTTGTAGAAATGAATAGTCACTACACTACTTAAGCTATTTTCTATTATACGAGAGTTATCTTTATTTCATAGAACGAATGTACTATTACGATTGTATGAGGAGTGTACGTTGAATGAATAAACAAGGTTTGAATCCATACCTTCCATCCTGGGAATATGTCCCTGACGGCGAGCCTTACGTATTTAATGACAGAGTATATGTGTACGGTTCACATGACCGTTTTAACGGACATGCCTTCTGTCTGAACGATTATGTATGCTGGTCTGCACCCGTAAATGACCTTGGGAATTGGAGAAATGAGGGCGTGATCTACCGGAAAACAGATGATCCACTGAATCCGGATGGCGATATGTGTCTGTATGCACCAGATGTTACGCTAGGTCCCGATGGACGGTATTATCTGTATTACGTGCTGGATAAAGTACCCGTAGTTTCGGTGGCTGTATGTGACACACCTGCTGGCAAATTTGAATTCCATGGGTATGTACAATATGCCGACGGCACTCGTCTGGGCGAAAGAGATGGGGATGAGCCGCAGTTCGATCCCGGCGTGATGACTGAAGGACAACATACCTATCTGTATACCGGTTTTTGTGCACCTGGAGACCAATCCAGACATGGCGCGATGGCTACGATACTCAGTTCAGACATGCTGACGATTGTGGAAGAACCCGTATTCGTAGCACCTAGCGAGCCTTACAGTGAGGGCAGCGGTTATGAGGGCCATGCATTTTTTGAGGCGCCTTCCATCCGGAAGAGAGGTGATACCTACTACCTGGTGTATTCCTCCATCGTTATGCATGAATTAAGTTATGCCACAAGTCAGTTTCCAAACAAAGGATTTACATATCAGGGCGTCATCGTAAGCAACTGTGATCTCCATATCGACTCCTACAAACCTGCTGACAAACCCATGTATTATGGAGGCAATAACCATGGCAGCATTGTGGAGATCAATGGAGACTGGTATATCTTTTATCACCGTCATACCAATGGGGACGCATTCAACCGACAGGGCTGTATTGAGAAGATATCTTTTAAAGAGGACGGCAGCATTCCTCAGGTGGAAATGACCTCCTCTGGTCCAAGTGGGAGACCGCTAGAAGGAAAAGGCGAGTACCCCGCATATCTTGCATGTAATCTTTTGACCAAAGATGATCAGAAGTACACTGGAGGTTTCGGAGCAGGAGCCTGGCTGGACAGCCGCTTTCCGAAGATAACCCAGGATGGCAGAGACGGTGATGAAGAGACTGGTTATATTGCCAATATGGTTGAATCCGCAACTGCAGGATTTAAGTATTTTGATTGCAGAGGAATTCGCGAAGTCTCAATCAAGGTGCGCGGATATTGTAACGGGGTATTCGAGGTCAAAACAGCATGGGACGGCCCAGCACTGGGTACAATCCCGGTGCATTTTACAAATCATTGGAAACCCTATACAGCCGAGATTATTATTCCTGATGGCGTACAGGCGTTGTATTTTACATATCGGGGTTCGGGAAGTGCGAGCCTCGCTGCATTTATTTTAGCGTAAGTATAACAGAGGAACATAGTCCCCCTGAGAAAGATAGAGCAGCTACTGGACATCCAGCAGCTGCTTTTTGTATTGGTTAGCTTCCTGCGGCTCAGAGATTGCTGCATCTCATGGTCGTAACACTCTTACTGCAATGGTCAGGTGGCTCTGGGATTACAGAGATTCTCTCAGGAATCTCAAAAAGTTAAGTATAGTCAATCTGAATGTGTGGCTTCTCCGGCCTGCTGTGAATGACTGCGAAATTCACTTGGCGCGATGCCTGTCCACCGCTTGAACTGGCGGCTAAAATGCGCATTGGTCTTATACCCCAGCATCATCGCAATATGGTCTATGTTCAGGTCCGTTTGTTTTAACAAGCGCTGCGCTTCGTTCAGAAGAGTTTCGGATAGAAACTTGCGTGGGGCGATGCCGTATACCTGCCGAAAAATACGATTAACCTGTGACGGGCTAATGCTCAGCGATTTGGCAATGTCCTGAATCCAGGTTCGCTCACTCTCTTGAATTTCCCCGTGAAGATGGATATATCTTACCGAATCCTCAATGTGCTCGGCAATCTGATGGGCAATGGTTTCTTTTCTCGACAATGTAACGGAGGCTTGCTGAGATAACTGGCCGACCAATGAACCAAGCAGTTCAAACACAGCGGCATGTACCTTCATTTGTTTGGAAGAAGATAGCGAACTCGACAAATTCTCTGTGGCCAGATTATACAAGGTAGACAGGGAAGAGGACAGCCCCAGAGCCAAATTCGAATTTGCCGGATAATAGATGTCTTTGCAACGGTTAAGTTCCCTGCAAAAGGACGTATCGTGTATGCTGAAATGCACCGAGAAATAAGTGAAACCCTCTGGTCCGGCACCCGTGCAAGAATGGGTCATACCAGGCCGGATGAACAGAAGGTCGCCAACCGACTGATGATAAGACTGCCCGTTGACAACCATGTTCATCTGCCCGTCCATCATCCAGTGGACTTCATACATTGAATGTTCGTGAGACGGATAAGTCCAGCTGGAATCTACTTTTCTTGCGTGCAGCCCCAATAGTTGAAAAGACATGCGAACATCGGGCAGACGACCTAAATACACAGCATCCGAAAGCTTGGTCACAGCAAGCCAACCCCCTTGTACTATTCTATATACCAACATCCTGTCATCGGAGTGTCCTCGTAAATCATCTTTAGTTCAACGGATCTAACCTCATCTTAACAGAAAAAAAATGCGTGAAAAGGGTAAATCGTCGGAGTGATTAGAACATCGTCATGAACCATAGCGGGTGCTATGGTAGTATTATCAACCCGATGGGGGAAAATGGAGGCAAGCTTGAATGAGAATTATTCGATTTCTGGACGGACAACAGAAGTGGCTGGCAGCCGTTACGGATGATGAACAAGCGTATCGTTTGCCGCAAGCAGATTTTATGACTTTGATCTATCAAGCAAGAAAGCAGGGGATTTCTCCAGTTCACCTTGTTGAAAGCGCTTTTAAACCGTTGAACAAGTTAACTGACGATTGGACTTCCTTGCATCTAATCACTCCATTGGAAGCTCCGGAAGTATGGGCGGCGGGTGTGACTTATCAGCGCAGCCGCGAAGCGCGAAATTATGAAGCAACGGAAGGCAAGCTGGATGCAAAGACCTTTTACGATAAAGTTTATGATGCCGAAAGACCGGAGATCTTCTTTAAATCCACAGCAGCCCGCACTATAGGACCGCTTGAGGCAGTCACGCTTCGCAGCGATTCCAATTGGCAGATCCCGGAGCCTGAGCTGGGGTTGGTGCTTGCCGCGGATGGCAGCATTGTGGGATACATCGTTGGCAATGACATGAGTTGCCGCGATATTGAAGGGGAAAACCCGCTGTATCTGCCGCAAGCAAAAATGTGGCGCAATTCCTGCTCCATAGGTCCGGCCATTCGTCTAGCGGAAACGGTGCAGAATCCATATGCGTTCAGCATCGTCTGCGAAATATATCGTGAAGGAGATTTGGTCGTCAAAAGCGAGGCAAGCACGAGTGAGTTAAACCGAAAACTCGATGAGCTGGTTTCTTTTCTGGCCAGAGATAACGATCTGTTTGACGGTACGGTGTTATTGACAGGCACTAGCATCGTGCCACCCAATGATTTTACACTTGCACCCGGGGACCGCATTGAAATATCCATTAGCGATATCGGGACACTTATTAATCCAGTCATTTCAAACTAATGTACAAGGAGGATGAATGTGATGACCACATTTCAGGTAGAGCAGACATACAGCAATTACATTAACGGAGAATGGGTGAAGGCGACATCCGGTGAAACCGAACCGAGCATCAACCCGGCGAAGCGGAAGGAGGTAGTTGGCTATGTACCCACCTCCGGCGTAGAGGATCTGAACCGGGCTGTCGCAGCGGCGAAGGAAGCAGCAAAAGATTGGCGGAGGTTATCGGGTGCGGAACGCGGCAACTATCTATTTCAGGCAGCCAATGTGCTGGAACGCCGGGCCGATGAAGTTGCAGAGGCGATGACCAGGGAAATGGGCAAAACACTCCCTGAAGCCAAAGGAGAGACACTGCGCGGTGTCGCAATCTTAAGGTATTACGCTGGAGAAGGCATGCGAAAAACCGGTGATGTCATTCCATCAACGGACAGCGAAGCACTGATGTTTACAACCCGTGTACCCCTTGGCGTTGTAGGGGTTATTGCTCCTTGGAATTTCCCAGTAGCCATTCCGATTTGGAAAACGGCTCCGGCCTTGATCTACGGCAATACGGTTGTGTTAAAGCCTGCTCAGGAAACCGCGGTCACTGCGGCTAAAGTAATGGAGTGTTTTGCAGAGGCGGGCATTCCGGCAGGCGTTCTTAATCTGGTATGCGGCAGAGGCTCAGTGATCGGATCTGCACTTGCTGAGCATCCGGATGTGGGCGGAATAACGTTCACAGGCTCCAATGAAGTGGGCAAACGGGTCGGCAGCGCAGCACTGGCACGTGGGGCCAAGTATCAACTTGAAATGGGTGGGAAAAACCCGATTATTATCGCGGCTGACGCTGACCTGGATTTGGCTGTGGAAGCCACGATCAGCGGTGGGTTGAAATCGACCGGGCAAAAATGTACGGCCACCAGCAAGGTCATTATTGAACGAAAAGTATACGATGCCTTCAAAGAAAAGCTGCTCTCGCAAATCCAGGAAATCCGGCTCGGTGACGGCATGTCTTCTGGAAGCTGGATGGGTCCATGTGCAAGCGAAGGACAGCTCAATACCGTGCTGAGTTATATTCAAAAAGGTCAGGATGAAGGTGCCGTTCTGCTCGCTGGCGGAAAAAGAGGGGACGGTCCGGGACTCGAAGAGGGATTCTATGTGCAGCCGACCGTATTTGAAGGGGTCGAATCCCATATGTCCATCGCCCGAGAAGAAATCTTTGGCCCGGTTCTGGCCTTGATTGCGGTAGATTCCCTGGAGGAAGCGATCGAAGCGGCTAATGACAGCGATTACGGCTTAAGTGCTTCCATCTATACACAGAACGTCGGAGCCATGTTGTCTTTCATCCGGGACATGGATGCGGGACTGGTCAGAATTAATGCAGAAACGGCTGGCGTAGAGCTGCAGGCTCCGTTCGGCGGAATGAAGATGTCAAGTTCACATTCAAGAGAACAGGGGCAAGCGGCTATCGAGTTTTTCACGGCCATCAAAACGGTCTTTGTGAAGTCATAAACTGTGGGAGGCTATCATGTACGAACAGATTACGTCGATTATGGGAGAGACCGCGTCCAACTGCTTCGATATCATAGCACATGCTCCCGGGGCTGACGGACGTCTGCCTTTAACGGATGATTTGCTGCGGAATGCTCCAAGCGGCGACTTGTTTGGCATGTCCCAGAATGTTGGAATGGGCTGGAAGCCCGGGGAATTGAACGGAAAACAATATCTGATCTTGAGTACGCAAGGTGGCATACGCAATGAAGATGGCAGCCCGGCAGCACTCGGTTACCATACGGGTCACTGGGAGGTCGGCCTGCTGATGAAGGCTGCCGCAGAAGAACTGTCAAGCCGGGGGGGAATCCCGTTTGCTGGATATGTCAGCGATCCGTGTGACGGCAGATCTCAGGGGACAACCGGCATGTTTGACTCGCTTCCGTACCGGAACGATGCCGCTATGGTATTTCGCAGACTGATTCGCTCGCTGCCAACACGTAAAGGCGTGCTTGGTGTCGCCACTTGTGACAAAGGCCTTCCGGCGATGATGCTCGCGCTTGCCGGCATGCCGCAATTGCCTGGTGTAATCGTTCCCGGTGGCGTCACACTTCCGCCTACGGATGGAGAGGATGCCGGTAAAATTCAGACCATCGGTGCACGGTACGTCAACGGGGAACTTTCTCTGGAAATGGCGTCGGATTTAGGATGCCGAGCTTGTGCTACACCGGGAGGAGGCTGTCAGTTTCTAGGTACCGCGGCTACAGCCCAGGTTGTAGCCGAGGCAATGGGTATGACAGTGCCACATGCCGCGCTTGCACCTTCCGGGCAGCCGATCTGGTTTGAAATGGCGCGCCAATCGTCACGTGCACTCATCCATATGGAATCACAGGGGATGAGGATGGCAGACATTGTCACGGATGCATCCATTCGCAATGCGATGACCGTCCATGCTGCGTTTGGCGGATCGACCAATCTGCTTCTTCACATACCGGCAATTGCCCATGCGGCTGGTTTAACCGTGCCTACGGTACAGGACTGGATACAAGTCAACAAGAATGTTCCAAGACTGGTGAGTGCCCTGCCAAACGGACCGATCTTTTATCCGACCATACGCGTCTTTCAGGCTGGAGGGGTACCAGAGGTCATGCTTCACCTCAGACAGCTGGGTCTGTTGGATGAGTCTGTACCAACGGTTACAGGTACTTCACTGGGTCAGGTATTGGACTGGTGGGAATCGTCGGAACGCCGTCATCTCATGCGGAAGCAGTTAAAAGAGAAGGACGGCATTGATCCGGACAGTGTCATCATGAGTGTAGAACACGCTCAGCGGCTTGGAATCTCATCGACCGTAACATTTCCAACCGGGAATATCGCTCCGGAAGGTTCTGTCATCAAATCCACCTCTATTGATCCTGCTGTGCTGGATGAGCATGGCGTATACCGTCATCGTGGCAGAGCAAAGGTGTTTACCACCGAACGTGAGGCGATCCATGCGATTAAGACCGGAGGAATTCTGGCTGGCGACGTTGTTGTGCTTCTCGGGCGAGGTCCATCGGGAACCGGAATGGAGGAAACGTACCAGCTTACATCTGCGCTTAAACATTTGCCTTTTGGCAAATACGTGTCTCTGATTACGGATGCCCGGTTCTCCGGTGTTTCCACCGGAGCGTGTATTGGTCATGTTGGCCCCGAAGCGCTGGCAGGCGGACCGATTGGCAAACTGCGGAACGGAGACCTGATTGACATCGCGGTTGATCGTAACACGCTGGAGGGCAGCATTAACTTTGTCGGAGAAGGAGAGCTGGAGTTTTCGCCGGAAGAAGGTGCACTCATCCTGGCACAAAGGGCCTTTCATCCAGATATGAGGCCTGATGAAGCTTTGCCGGATGATACAAAGCTCTGGGCTGCATTGCAATCGGTCAGCGGTGGGACTTGGAGAGGGAATGTATATGATGTAGAGCGGATCATAACCGCCCTGGAAGCCGGCAAAAAAGCGCTGGGCTGGTACTGATATCTACCTTTTGTGTATCTGTTGTTGTACAGATCATTACTTTCATACCGGAGGTTTCTTCCATGAATAAGATCAAGAAAATGATCACCAATCCCATCCTTCCCGGTTTCCATCCCGATCCGTCCATATGCCGAGCAGGAGAGGATTATTATATCGCTACTTCCACCTTTGAATGGTTCCCTGGTGTACGGATTCACCATTCCCGGGATCTGGTTCATTGGCGGCCAATTGCTTCTCCGCTGACTCGTGTAACGCAGTTGAACATGGAGGGCAACATTAATTCCGGAGGCGTATGGGCACCCTGTCTTAGTTACGACAACGGTGTGTTTTACCTGATCTACACCGATGTCAAAAGCCGGGTAGGCGCTTTTAAAGATACCCACAATTACCTTGTGACAGCAACGGATATCGAGGGCCCTTGGTCCGAGCCGGTGTATCTGAACAGCAGTGGTTTTGATCCTTCCCTGTTTCATGATGAAGACGGGCGCAAGTGGCTGGTCAATATGATATGGGATCACCGTAAGGACAAAAATCGGTTTGCAGGCATCGTTCTTCAGGAATATTCCGTCCAGGAACATAAGCTGATCGGACCGGCCGTTAACATTTTTAAGGGAACAGAATTAGGGTTGACCGAAGCACCCCACCTTTATAAACACAAGGGTTATTATTATCTGATTACTGCTGAAGGAGGAACCGGTTATGAGCATGCGGTTACAGCAGCACGTTCTCGTACGTTACAAGGCCCTTACGAGGTCGATCCTGCCAATCCGATCCTCACTTCATACGGCAGACCAGATTTAGCTCTACAAAAAGCGGGTCACGGCAGTCTCGTCGAAACGCACACCGGCGAGTGGTATATGGCTCATCTGGTCGGACGACCCGTTCATCACAAATATTGCATTCTTGGACGTGAGACCGCACTTCAGCCATGTACATGGAGCGAGGACGGCTGGTTGAGACTTGCGAGCGGTGACCGATATCCGGAGGTTCAGGTGCCTGCACCAATGATCCCGTCCCATCCGTTTGAACCGTTAGCGGAAATGGATCACTTTGATCACTTCGAGCTACGGCAGGATTGGAATACACTTCGCATTCCACCCGACTCGACTTGGCTCAGCTTGACGGAACGTTCAGGTTACTTGCGTTTGCGCGGAATGGAATCAATGAGTTCAACACACAGACAAAGCATGATCGCACGTAGACTCCAAGCCTTGGAATGTGAAGTCGAGACTTCTCTGGAATTTGCGCCGGACCATCCACAGCAAATGGCAGGATTGATTTTGTACTACGATACCCAGGACTATCTCTACTTACGTGTAACTTATCATGAAGAGAAGGGACCTTGCTTGGGGATTATTCAGTCCAAATACGGGGTATACGACGAACTGCTTCAGGATATTCCGCTAGAGTCGGTGAGCACGCTCCGTTTAAAGGCTGTGGTGAATCAAGATCGCGCCCGCTTTTACTATGTGATAAATAGTGATTCATCCTGGAATACAGCAGGCGAGTGGGTTGATATCACACATCTGTCCGATGAATCTCCGGAGTATATCCGGTTTACGGGAACCTATATCGGTCTTTGTGTACAGGATCTTGGCGGAACCCGCAAACATGCCGATTTTGATTACTTTATGTATAGAGAAAGAAAGCATGCAGCAGGTGTATTGGAAAACATGTGACGGTCTTTGAAAAGGAACATTATTCCATATAAATCAGTTGATATCGTTAGGGACAATAATGGAAACCAGCATGAAATGAACATGGAAAGTAAAGCAGCAAGAATAGAGGAATATATGCTCGCAGAAGTAAAGGAACAGGGCATAGTGCGGAGCAGGAAGGCTGAGTGTGATCATGACGATTCTGCTGGGGCTGGACTTCGAGACACTTCGTACATTAACATAGATGGAGTGAGATAATGATCGGTACAGTAATGTACCGTTTTTTTGTGTTTAGGAAGATTGTTTTGAGATAGTACCTGATAGAGGTGATCAAGCATGAGTAATTATTCGATAAACCAACCGTATACAAGCTCCCGATCTGATATTCAAAATGTTCTGCGTGATTCTCGTTTGCCTGCTTTGATCTGGGGCATTCTGATTTATTTTTCTGCATTGTATTCCCAGCTACCGATGTTGCCCACATGGTTTGAATTTATGATGTTTACAGCTCTCATTCTGGTTCACATTCTGCTGCATTGGTATGCCGGATACGTTGTCGATCGAAGACCCTGGATTTATTTTGTGACACAAGGATGTATTGTCTGGGGGTGTGCGTTATTCATGCCTAATGCTCATTCTCTCATCTTTGTAAGTCTATTGACGGCTTTGGCCGGTCAGAGTATTGGCGTATACGCTCAACGGATGAAGGTGCTTCTGGTATGTACCTTTTACTGTACCTTGTTTTCTGTCTCCCTGGTTTGGCTCGGGACTACCGAGGATTTGCCATCTACAGTACCATCGCTCTTCTTTATCATGTTTTTCGTAATCGGCTATGCTGCTTTGTTCTATAAACAAGTTCGTGCCAAATTACGGACCCAGTCGTTTTTACGTGAGTTGGAACGAGCGCACAGGAAAGTTGAGGAGCTAACGATTGCCAATGAACGTCAAAGGATGGCCCGTGATTTACATGATACCTTGGCACAAGGGCTGGCAGGTCTCATCATGCAGCTTGATGCCGTAGATGCGCATTTAGAAAATGATAATAACCACCGTGCCCACGAGATTGTTCAGTTGTCAAAAGCCCAAGCCAAGCGCACGCTTTCAGAAGCAAGAAGCGCAATTGACGACTTGCGTTCGTACTCTGCAGAGGTCATAAATATTTCTAAAGCGGTGAAAGAAGAGGCTGAACATTTCTCACATATGACAGGGATTCGTATTGTCACTCGGTTATCGATGCCCCATCTGGTGGTGCCGAAGTTGATCTTCGAACATAGCTTACATATCATCCGAGAATGCTTGGCCAATACAGCTAAATATGCTAATGCTACGAATGTAGAAGTCGTGGTTGCTGCGCAGGAAAACGAAATCGAGCTAAGCATAACGGATGACGGAATAGGGTTCGATACCAACCTTATCGAGAAACAATCCGGTAGTTATGGTCTAATTGGCTTATATGAACGAACCCGAATTATGGGCGGGGAGATCGAAATTGAAAGCGGAAAGCAAGGAACCCAAGTTTCTGTTCGCATCCCATTACAACAGGAGGACACCAACGTATGACAATCAAGATTCTTATCGTGGACGACCATTTCGTCGTTCGGGAGGGACTTAAGCTGATCCTGGAAACCAATCACAGGTACGAGGTAGTTGCAGAAGCATCTAACGGTATGGAAGCGATTCGACGGGTAGATACTTACAAGCCGGACATTATTCTATTGGATCTAAACATGCCTGAAATGGGTGGCCTTGATACCATGACAGCGCTCAGAGCTAAAGGAATGGATATACCGATCATTATTTTGACTACATATAACGAGGATGAAATGATGATCCGCGGGCTGGCTTTAGGTGCTAAAGGGTATTTGCTAAAGGACACGGGAAGAGAGATGATATTTCGTTCGATTGATGCAGCGATGCGGGGAGAAACGTTGCTACTTCCGGAGATCAGCGAGAAAGTATTTGCTCACAAGACATCAGAAAAGGCGAAAGAATCATCCTCGACGAGGATATCTCTCACAGACAAAGAGCTAATCGTGCTTCAAGCAATTGCCCGTGGCTCTCGAAGTAAAGAAATCGGCTTTGATATGGGCATATCGGAACGGACTGTAAAGACTCATTTAACGAGTATCTACAATAAATTGGGTGTGGATTCGAGACCGCAGGCCGTCGCCGTCGCGGTGGAGCGTGGAATATTGCATTTATAATAGAATTTTTATAGAGTTGCCCGATCGTACATGTGGGGATTGCCCTTTTGTACGATTTTTTATTTTTTTCCTCCGTTTATGATAGTTGCATGAATACAAATTGGAGGAAAAATGATGAAAAAAGACTGACAACGATTCTGGCAACTGTTATCTCACTGACCATGCTATCCGCCTGCAGCAGCACTAGTAGCGGGACTTCCACACAGGAGGAAATTCCGAAACCTGAAAATAGCGTTGCTTCCGCACAGAATGAGTTTCCGAAACCGATGGGAAGTTATACGGTCGGGCGTACACAGATGGACTTCAAGTACACAGCATCAGACCATTCAGAAAGAGAACTGACGGCATTATTTTTCTATCCGTCCGACAGTAATGAGGGCAAGCCGACGGCAGAATATGCATTTCCGGAGTTTCATTCACTGAGGGATAAGCTTTTGGTTAGATTAGGGGGCACAGCGGGTGGTGAGCAGCTTTTTGATTCCAATTTCAAGACGTGGTCTTACGACGATCTGGCCTTGTCTGAAAAGGAAAAACAATATCCGGTTTTATTCTTTGTTCATGGCGCAGGCGCTTACCCACAGCAAGGTACTTTGTTCGCTCAAGACCTGGCAAGCGCTGGCTATATTGTGGTATCCATTGGCCATGCCGAAAGTGGTGTGTACAAACTTAAAGATGGACGAACGGTTGGGTTGTCAGAGAAATTTATGGACGAAGTAACGAAATACGGAATGGAAGCGGCCACCCTAACACCACCTGAAATTGTGACTGAGAAGCTTGAGGAAGAAGAAGCTATTGAGATTGCTCGCAAATTAACTTCCGCGCCTGAAGCAGTCAAGTTTGCAAAATATGCCGTTTTACAGAGCGAGGATATTCTATATGTTGCAGATAACTTGTACAAAATGAATACAGGTGACATGGAATCCATATTTAAAGGCAGATTACAGCTTGATCTCGGTATGGGTGTGTTCGGACATTCTTTTGGAGGAACGACAGCGGCAATTGTTAGCCGTGACGATGACCGATTTGTCGGCGCTGTAAACCTTGACGGTAATATGTTAGGTGCCTTGGATAGCGATTTTAAGAAACCTTTCATGCAGCTTAGCACCGTGCTAGCCTATAATACAAATGCATTTCTTCTTGAATCCAACAGTAAGGACACCTACTTTGCCATTATTGATAATGTAGTCCATGGTGACTTCTCCGATTCCTTGTTTACAACTACGGATAAAAAATCCAGAGGAACCCGAGACGCGATGGAACAGCGCAACATCATCACTTCTTATACAAAGGCGTTCTTTGATAAATATATGTTGAAAAAGGATACGGATATTGACAGCCTTACCTTTGACGGCGTAGAGATGATTAAGAAACCTCAAAAGCCTTAGTATTGATTTGCCTGGAGTTTTCAGAAGGGGTAACGAGAGAAGAGGGCGGACGGATTTAACCGCATGAGATTTAACTCCGAACTCTTGAAACCAAAATGGTAAAAAGACCATACGTTCGTGGAAACGTTAAGGTCTTTTTATCGTTTTGAACAATCGAAGAATTCTTAGCCTATTTGTTCAATACTCACAACCGTTCTAATGGGTGGCGAGGGTTCTAGTTGGTCAAAGCCAGCAGTGATTCTTACTCTTTGCCCTACTTCAAATGTTTCATATGTTTCTCTATCGACCAAATAATACGAAGCTTCCTGGTCTTGTGCTAGTTCTATAAAATCCTCAAGATTTCCATTCTCCAGGTCTTCCTTACTTATATTTTGTAGTACAAGAAATTTGTACTTGTCATTTTCATCTGTTTTAAATACTACAGTGCCCTCGAAAACTGGATAATTCTCTTTCTCATCCTTGTTAGAACAGCCCGCAAGTATAATCATACTAATGAAGATAAATAATATTATTTTTTTCATAATAACCTCCTTGATTTGAAATAAAGTTATCCCCTTGCTTTTAAGTATACCCTACGTAAAAAAGTAAATTATTACTAAAAAGTAATTGATACGAAAAAAGTATGACATATGGCATGAGGATTCCTTTAAATTATAAGTTCCTAGAGTAGAAAAAACTAAAAAGAGGTCACAATGATGGATACCCTAAAATGGATTCAAAGCTGGTATTATGAAAACTGTGACGGTGATTGGGAACATTCATACGGTGTGCGAATTGATACTGTAGATAATCCTGGTTGGTCTGTCGAAATCGATTTGACGGATACATATTTAGAAGATCTGCCATTTGATTCAATTGAAGAAGAGAGAAATGAACAAGATTGGTTCTACTGTATCGTGAGAGATGGGGTGTTTCACAGTGCAGGGGGAGCAAAAAATTTAGAAGAGATGCTTCATTGCTTTAAAGATTGGGCTTCAAGTTTGGATAGAAGTTAATAGTGCACTAACCATCGGGAGTAATCTAAGGAGAGAACCATATGTATCTAAAAGAATTTAATTTGGATTTACCGTATGTTTTAGATGATGAAAATATTGAATCCATAATGAAAAAGCAAAAATGCGAGCGGAACGAAGCAATAAAATTAGATTATGCGTTGAATTGGAAATGGAAAAGACGCTCTTTTAGTTTGGAAACTCGCTGTATTACAGCGATGTATGAACGTCTATTTGGGAAATACAAAACGAAAGAGTGTTGGAAAGTCCTAATAGAATGTGTAGAAAACATTACGGATGAACGGATTGTTAACGTTTCTGGTGTGTGTTCGGTACCAATCCAATTTAGTTTGAATGACTTTAATGAAAAAAATGAGTTGGAGAAAAAAAAGACTACACTTCGACTGCTAATGGAAGGTATAGAGAAACTTGCTCTACGTAATAATTGGGAGGTTGATCCATTTAGGGAGATAGCTTTGCAAATAGAGGCGTTAGATTATGTAAATGAATGGACTTGGAAAAAAGACTTGAAGAGCCCTAATAAGAAGCACAATGCTAGAGTCATTTGCCACCATAATGTAGATAGCATGGACATATTCCTATCTATTTTACAACGAGATGGTACGCAAGTACTTTTAGAGAAGGTCATATCAGAACAACCAGATGAATTTGCCTATGATAGACATCTAGGTGAACTTACATGGGTATCTGATTTTGAAGTTGCTTTAATTAATAAAACAGGCACTGAAAAATTTTCTGCAACCCTAGAACATTAATTATTTTGCCTCTAGAAAACATTGTCCAGCTGGTGTCATGGTCTCTTTTATTATTAGGCATGCATTTACCTTGAGGTTTTTATTCCTCTCGTATAAATGACATGCCTGTTTTTTATTTGTACTGTAAATCCCTTGTAATTTTACGTCCCGTTGGTGTCTGGGCGAGGCCGCCGCCGGCTGTTTCGCGAAGAGATTCAGGCATGGCTGATCCAACCTCCAACATGACCTGCACTACCTCATCCGAAGGGATGATGCTGCGTACGCCAGCAAGAGCCATATCGGCGGCTCCCAGAGCAGTAATTGCACCAAAGCCATTGCGTACGATGCATGGTATCTCGACCAATCCGGCTACCGGATCACAGATCAGGCCCAGGGTGTTTTTCAGAGCAAGTCCAACGGCATGAATCGCCTGAGAAGGGGACCCGCCCCGGATATCCACCAACGCTCCGGCTGCCATCCCGATGGCAGAACCCACTTCGGCTTGACAACCTCCTTCCGCACCAGAGATGAACGAATTGTTGGCGATGACGTAACCAATGGCTCCAGACGCGAACAGGCCGTAAACCATTTGTTCATCGGACCACCCAAACCGTTCCTGGCTGCTAATAAATACACCGGGAATGATGCCGCAGGAACCCGCCGTCGGTGTAGCAATAATTCGACCCATCGAGGCGTTGACCTCAGAAACTGCAAGGGCGTAACTCATCGACAGACTGGCATGGTCGCCAAGTAAGGATTGTCCATCTGCGCGGTAACCCATCATTTTGCGGGCATCTCCGCCAGTCAAGCCGCTTTTGGAAGTAGTATCGGTATGCAGACCTTGATGCACCGCACTTTTCATAATTTCATAGTATTCTTGCATTTGTTTGAAGACAGCATCCTTGTCTTCGCCCGATTCATGACATTGCTCTTCCAGCATGAGCTGGCCGAGGGTGAGATTACGGGTCTCCGCCAGTTCAGCAAGTTGTTTTAACGTTTGAAAATTCATTGGCGAAACTCCTTTTTTAAGAAAGCTGAAGTCAGATATTTAAGCTATAGACAGAGTAGAGTGACATCATGGACTTCCGGGAGCACCTCAATCTGGTGGACCACGACAGGATCCATCTTGCCATCACATTCTAGTACCATCATAGCTTCACCGCGCCGATTCTTTCGATCCACGGACATGTGTCCAATATTAATGTGATTATCCACGAGCAACCGAGTGACGATGGCAATGACGCCCGGTTCATCGCTGTGACGGATGATGAGTGTAGGATAGAGCGACGTCAATTTCAGGTTATAGCCGTTGATCCGGACGATTTCGATATTTCCTCCGCCGATCGATGTGCCTACCATATTCAATGTACGATTTCCCGCAGCGTTGGTTAATGCAATCTCGGCCGTGTTCGGATGAGGGTACAGCCCCGTCCCCGGACGGATGATGGTTTCCATACCAGCAGTGTCTGCATGGGCAAATGCATCAGGCAGTCCGGGGTCATCCGTGTCCATGTCCAGCAGACCACCCACGATGGCGGTGTCGGTTCCATGTCCTTTGTACGTTGCGGCAAAAGAACCAAACATGAGGATCTCAGCATGTGAGGGACACTCCCCGAACAGATGTCTAGCTGTACGTCCAATCCGTGCTGCTCCAGCGGTATGGGAGCTTGAAGGTCCAACCATGGCTGGACCAATAATAGAAAATACGTCTTTGAACCTCACGGTCTTATTCTCCCCGTTTCGGAGGTTGCACATCTGCCGGAACGAGACAGTCGTAGGATTCCCCACCGAGTCTGTCCAGTAATTCCTGCTGCGCTTCCTTGACGATCTCTGGATGTAAAATGGATTCAATGGCCGTAGCCGCCATCGCTTTAGCTGCGAGCAACATGCCTTTGTGAGCAAAGCTGCTCTTGCCCTGAGCAACGGTTTGCCATGCGTGAAGCGGCGTGCCAAAGGCCATCGTGGTCGTGATACATTGTGCTGTCGGCACATTCCAGCTAACATCTGCTACATCGGTTGAACCACCCATGAACGTTTCCCGCTCATCCGAATACGGAGCAATAAAATTTGGTAGGGGGCGTTCAGCCAAAAGCGGCGCAAGCTCAGGGCCAACTAACGCGCCAGCTTCCTGTTGGTTCTGTAGGGGCAGCGTCTCATAGATCGCTTTGGCATAATTGTATTCATCCTCTTCATACTCAGGTGCGCCGAAGGCAACGAGATGTTGATGCATTATTTTTTCAAGCGTACTGTTCGGAATCAGGTTGGCGCAGGCGCCTTCATATTTGAAGTTCATCGTTGTTTCGGTCATCAGAGCAGCCCCTTCGGCCACTTTCACCAGACGTTCAAACAGACTACGTACCTGTGCGCTCTTGGGAGCTCGAACGAGATAAGTGACCTCGGCTTCCGCTTGCACTACATTGGGAGCCAAGCCGCCTGAGTTCGTGATCGCATAATGAATTCTGGCCTGATCAATCATATGTTCACGCATATAGTTCGAACCGATATTCATCAGCTCAACCGCATCGAGAGCACTACGTCCCAGGTGAGGAGCGGCAGCGGCATGAGCACTAATGCCTTTAAAGGTAAATGTGCCGTGAATGACAGCATTGGAGCTTCCATGCATAACGGCATTCAAGGAATGAGGATGCCAGGAGAGAGCGGCATCTACATCTTTAAAATAACCTTCGCGAGCCAGATAGGTTTTACCATATCCACTTTCCTCGGCAGGACATCCGTAAAAGCGCACCGTTCCTGGGTTTTCCGGATGTTCCTGAAGATAGTCTTTGACCGCAACTGCAGCAGCCAATGCACCAATGCCGAGCAGATTATGCCCGCATCCATGACCGTTTCCACGCGGCTGAACAGGTTGATATGTGCTGATTCCGGCTTCCTGGCTGAGATCAGCCAGGGCATCGTATTCGCCCAATAGAGCAATAACGGGCAACCCCGAGCCATAGGAAGCGATAAACCCGGTTTCCAATCCTGCCACTCCTTTCTTAATCGTGAAGCCTTCGGATTCCAGCATCCCCATAAGCAGCTCTGCTGATTGAAATTCATCGAAACGTGTCTCTGCAAAGCCCCAGACTCGGTCACTGGCATTGGTGAACATATCGCGTTTTCCTTCAATGGCTTCCGAGATAAATTGAGTCAAATCTACAGTTGTAGTCATAATTCATAGCACCTCTTATTCATTAAAATGGTTGTATTGTCGTATAGAACATGAACTAAATGTCGAAGTAACATGTGGCGGCGAACTCTTGTGTTTATACAGCTTTTGCTTGCATCTCAGTTGTGTTATCCTGATCCGAATTCGAACGACGAGAGAACATCAAGGTAATGGAGCAGATCAGAGCGAAAGCAATCAGCATCATAAAGGCGGTGGCATAAGATCCCCCGGAAGCTTCAACCAGGAATCCGATCAGCATCGGAGTCAGAAAACCTGCAAGCTGAGCTCCTGTGTTAATGAATCCATTGGCTGTTGCGACGACAGATTCGGGCATCGTTTTAAGGGACTTCGAAATGATCAGTGTTGAGATAAATCCGGCCATTGCCGTAACGATTGTCATGTACGTAATGAATGTGGTGATGCTGCCCGCGGAGCCCATCAGATACAGGAACAAGGCCACAAGTACACCGAACACTGAAGCGATAATTCGATCTTTACCTGCCGGGATACGGTCAAGCACATATCCGCTGAGAATCATGGTGAAAATGCTGACCAAAGCCGGAATGGCGGCGAGCAATCCCATTTGAGTCATATCCAATCCCCGGACATTGACCATGTACGTCGGCATCCAGGATTGAAGCCCCCAGTTCACTGCATAAATGCTGAAGTAGCTGATGAACAAATTCCAGATCATGGGCGTCTTCAGGACGGTTTTCAGTGATGTTTTGGGTTGTTGGCCCGAGCCGGAGGTCGCAAGTGCAGGCTTGGCGGGTTCTTTTAATAAAAAGAACATCAAGGCTGTGATGAGGATCCCTACCGCACCAATGATATAGAACAGGTTGCGCCAGCCAATGGTCACAAGGGCGTGTCCGGTAAGAATCGGAGTAATTACCCCCATAATGGCTGCGGATGACAGCATAATGGACATGGCTCCACTGCGCTGATTAATGGGAAAGTTTGTGGCAATCGCTTTGGAACCGGAAGGGAAGAAGCTGCCTTCTCCGATCCCAAACAGGAAACGAACAAAGATGAGAGAGAACAGCGACCAGGCTGAACCCGTCAGAATAGTGAACACAGACCAGGAGAATAAGGAAACGAGAATAACTTTCCGATAACCGAAACGGTCGGCGAGTGCTCCGCCTGGAATTTGCATAATGGCATATCCGAGAAAAAAGCTGCTGAGGATAATTCCTTGTGCGGAAGCACCTAGGCCCAGATCCTGAGTAATGCCTACAATGGCATAGTTGATGACGAAACGATCCAGGTTGCCAAGACACCAGCCGAGAAACAAGAGAGTGAGAACAATGTACTTGAAGTGTTTACTGTGCATGATTTTAGACATCGCGTTACCTTCTTTCTCATCGAATGTTAACTAAATTTCTGTGTTGCTTTAAAGTTACATGATGTAGGGGTTCCAAGACAATGTATATCTCTGTATAATTATCTGAATCATGATGTGAAAACCTACATTGACAGGAGGCGGCTGCGTTGAATGGAATCTTACATAAAATCCTGCAAGAACGCTTGGGGAACTGTGGTTATGAGGTGTGGATCAGCAGTAACTGGGCGGATTGGGTACTGATCGAAGCGATAGGCAGAAGAGAAAGTACACCGCCTTGTTTTGCGGAACAGCTTCCACTGCAACATCCCAAAGTAGAACGGGAATCAGAAGAAAAGATGTTAGTTTTTCTTCCATACAATAACAATATATGTGTGGCTATCCGGGTATTTAAGAATTGGGAGTTTTCTGCGGAAGATTTAGTTACACTGTCGTCTTTGCTTTACCCATACTATACGGAAGCTGTGGCAAGCAAGAATGAACGAGCCTTGAATGAAATCATGAACAGCATTAGGGTTGTGACTCAACTTCTGGATCTGAACGAGTTGCTTGGACGGATTTTGGTAAGTGCACTATCGGTTATCCCTTATGAGTGCATAGGTGTGTTGTGGAGGTATGACCCTGCAATCGACGCGTTAACGGTCAAGGCAAGAGCAGGGGAGATGGGTGAAGGCATGCTGAGGATGAAACTGAAACCAGGTGAAGGGATCATTGGGAACACCTTTAAGCGAGGTACACCAAAGCTCTACAACGGTTTATCTACAGTAGAAGACGACTTTGGCAATATGACATCGGACAACAAATATCATCTGAATTCAGCGTACAATTTTCAAAATATAGGTTCAATTATTTCGGTGCCTATCAAGGTAGAAGGTCAATCGGATTGTGTGTTAATCGTTTATCAAAAAGGAAGGGTCCCGCTATTCACGGAGTCGGATGTGCGACTGCTGCAAAGCTTTGCAGATCAGGTTTCGATTGCGATCACAAATGCCAAACTGTACGAGAATCTGAGCAAACAGAACGAGACACTCATGAAACGGGATGAGATTCACTCCTCGCTTATGCGGCTTTCGCTGCAAAATAAGGGCGTGGTATCTATTGTTAACGAACTGACACGTGTTATTGGCGTACCGATGACCTTTGTGGATTTTATCGACAACGAATGGATTCCGAAACGCAGCAAAATCATGAATGGCTGGAATACAGAAAGTCTTCGCAGCTTATACGAATCCTTGCATCATCCAGATTATCTGACGTGTATCGAGGGAGAAGCCGACCGATCGTATCAATATCTGTATCCAATCGCTTCAGCCAATCAGTGCCTTGGTTATCTCATTATCCAGATGAACACAAAGCTTGAACCATTGCAGTTGATTGCGCTGGAGCAGGGAAGCTCCATTTTGGCCCTGGAATTGATGCGCAAACAGTCCCTGGCCGAATTTTATTTTAAAAAAACACAGCAATTTTTCAACGATTTGAGGCTCAGTCAGGATTCTGAGGATTATTGGCAGAAGTCCGGGGAGATCGGAATCGTTCCTTCAACCTCCATCGTGGTGGGACTGCTGGAGTTTGCGGAGTGGGTCAACCCTTCTACGCTTAGCGCGTTGTCTGTTCAATTGGTAGCTTATCTAAGAGACAAAATGCCAGCAGGAGCGCTGCCCATTGCGTTTGGCAATGAAAGACGAATTACAATACTGCTTATGCTAAACGAGTCGCACAAGCCAGGCAAACTGGAACAACAGTTCAGCGCATTACTGCCGGAGTGGGAACATCGTAATCATGTGAAATTGTTGGGAGGATTAAGTTCAGTGCGATCTGGGGTCGATGCCATTAATACGGGATACCAGGAAGCGGACAAGGCGCTTGCATACCAGAAGACAAGAGGAGAACAGGGGACGATCCGATATACGGATATTGGTGTTAACCGGTTGTTTATCCGACAACCGGCTGAGGATTTAAATGCATTTATGGCAGAGATATTTGAGCCGCTTCGGCCTGGCAAAGGGCAGACCAGCGGACTAGAGGAAACTCTCATGACGTATATGGCGTGCGGAAGTTCTGCGGTCCAAGCTGCGGCAGCACTTCATATTCATATCAATACTTTGTATCAGCGTATTCATAAAATCGAAGAGATTCTGGGCATGTCCCTGAGTAATCAGGAGCATCTGCTCCATCTGCAACTGGCCTGTTATCTAAAGCAGACATATCGTTCATCGTGATGTTCAAATCAACTTACTTGAGATCAAGATTCAAACGTGTTACCGACATAATGAAAAGAGTGAATATGCGTTTTGGTGAGTTCAATCACGTTTTTGATAAATGCCTCGCGTGATTCACGATATCCGCTTAATATCCAATTGTTCAACAGTCCAAAAAAACCGTAGGCGGTATAGTATTTGAAATAGTCCATGTTAACTGGCGAGTTGTTGATCGTCTCAAAGACAAATTGCTCCTGATAGATTTTGAGTATGGTTTGTGGAAAGCCTGTATGTAAACCAGGTAACGTATCATCGTATTGAATCAGTTCGAAGAAGTCACGGTGTTCGTAGATATAATCCACAATTTGAAAAGATTCGGCATCCAGCTTGTTTGTTGAAACCTTTTGACCGTGCCAATAGGGTTTACCTACTGCGCCCCTCAATCCTTCGAGTGTCATACTCAACAACTCTTCGGCGAGAATATACTTATCCTGGTAGTGTAAATAAAACGTGCTGCGATTATAACCGGCCTGATCAACGATGTCTTTGACAGAAACACCATGGAATCCTTTTTTCTTAATGAGCTGAATCAGAGCAGTTTTCAGGTGCTCCTTGGTTCGATTACGATGTTGAGATGTCACAATAAGTTCATTATTCATTCAAAAAAACTCCTATAAATATAGACATAGTTTTATAAAGTGTCTACGAGGTAGACACTTGGTCACATCTTAATGATTGGATTGTTACAATTTTAAGCATAGAATTAGTTTTGTAAACATCATATAGCACTATTTATATAGGCGCTATTCAAAATATTATACTGGGGGATTTATTCATGGGCAAACTTCAAGATAAAGTTGCAGTCATCACAGGAGGAGCATCCGGGATTGGTGCAGCGACAGCTCGCTTATTCGTTTCCGAGGGAGCTAAAGTGGTCTTGGTGGATCTGAATGAGGAAAAAGGCAAGGCGTTTGAGCAGGAACTGAAAGCGCTTAAAGCAGAAGCTCTCTTTATTAAAGCAAACATAACAAGTGAAGAAGAGGTTTCTGAGATTTTCAAACAAACCGTAGAAACATTTGGTCAAGTGGATATCGTATTTAACAATGCGGGAATCGGACGTGTTCATCCGACGCATGAGCTTGATTATGCCGAATGGCGCAATACAGTCAATGTTGATCTGGACGGCGTTTTCTTGGTCGCACGAGAATCGATTCGCGAAATGCTCAAAATTGGCGGAGGTACAATCGTCAACACGGCTTCCATGTACGGATGGGTTGGTTCGCCTGGTTCAGCAGCCTACAATGCAGCTAAAGGCGGCGTTGTGAATCTGACTCGTTCCCTCGCGCTGGAGTATGCTGAGCAGAATATTCGGGTGAACTCCCTTTGCCCAGGCTTCATCGATACACCAATTATCCCGGAAGAGAGCAAACAAGCACTTTCAGCGGCAACACCAATGAAACGTCTGGGTCAAGCAGAAGAGATGGCGAAAGCCGTTCTGTTCCTAGCTAGTGACGATTCTTCATATATGACAGGAAATAGCCTGATCATAGACGGAGGATACACCGCTCAATAATTGCAGCAATTATCGAAGCACACAAAGAACATAGTTCCATTAAAAGTCGCTATTCTAGCGGCTTTTTTTGTATTGGTATAAGAGCTGTTCCCAAGCCAAGGACAACTAGCCAACAGCGAGTTTAGCTACTCATAATAGATGGCCTCATAAGGAAACTCTAACTTATTCAAGCGATATTCTTTGGGAGACATGGACATATATTGACGAAAAACTTTGCCGAAGTAGCTGGGACTCTCAAAGCCGCAATGTTGGCCAATTTGAGAAATCGGAAGTTCCGTTGTGCGGAGTAGCCGGATTGCAACCTCAATGCGTCTGTCTTTGAGATAGGCTAGGGGTGATGTTTTTTCGGATTTCTGAAATAACCTGCACAAGTAGTGTTTATTGATATCACAATGACTGGCCAGCAGATCCAGTGTCAAAGGGGAGGCATAATTCTCTCGAATGAACTTTTTACATTTCTCAATCGTTGTTATGGATAGGGCACCGATATCCTTCTCCGCATCCCGACTCGTCTGTACCAAGATAAGCAACCACCGATAGACTTGCATGGACAAGCGATACTTGTCCGTAACTTTCTCTTGATGAATCAAATGGATAATTTGCCATAACTCTTGAATCAAGGGAGAGTCCGCGTTTCGTCGAATGACATGTCCCTCATTATCATGGATCATATCCCAAATTCGGTTGGCTTCATCCCCGCGAATATTGATCCATATAAATTCCCACGGTTCGTTGTTCTCTTGTTTATAGTAATAGCAATGTTCTCCGGAGATTTTAACAAGTAGGGCATGCCCCTTTGGTAAAGGAATCGTTTGATTTTCAATATCCAGATAACCCTGACCATTAAGTGTGTATTGAAAAACAACGTGCCCCGGGTCCGGTCTATCATCACTTGGACAACGATATTCCTCGCTTGAAACGATCTGCCATCCAATAGAGTCAAGTGTCATGATTGATGTATCGTCATTACGAAAAGCATAAGAAACCGTATGAACCATCGTTTCATCTCCTTCCTAAAAAAGTCAATTATTTTATATAATACGTCACATTTTTTAGATTGTCTGTCTTTTTTTAGACCTGTAAGATGAATGTAAGCGGTAACATAAAGAGGAGGTGGCTGTAAATTGTGTTCATTTGACAACAAACAGGGCAGGATCGAACTGATGATTCTAAAAATGAATTCTTAGATAAGGAGGAGTTAATCGAATGATCCGAAGAACTGTTTCCATCCAGAAATCGATGTTTGTATGTTTTTTAGCACTCCTTATGGTTATTTCACTGGCTGTTCCTCCGGCACCGATGCGTGCAGATTCATCATCAAACGGCCTGCCGGGTCGCCAAGCAGAATACTTGAACCGGGGTTTGGTTGCGGTTCTTGTAGACAACGGCGTTTTTTTAAGCTGGAGGTATTTAAACAACGACCCAGATGATATCGCTTTCAATATATATAAAAATGGAACCAAAGTGAACGCATCACCCATAAGCGATGTGACGAACTATGTGGACACGACTGGTTTCGACAGCTCGCAATATCAGATCTCCACCGTTATTGCAGGCAAAGAGCAAATGCAACCGGAGGTTGTATCGGTCTGGCATAACGATTATTTGCCTATTCCGCTCGATAAACCAGCCGACGGACGGACTAAGGACGGTGGAACCTACTCCTATTATGCAGGTGACGCTTCCGTAGCTGATTTGGACGGGGATGGCGAATATGAAATCGTCTTCCTGTGGAGTCCGAGCAACTCCAAGGACAATTCGCAGGCCGGTTATACGGGAAATGTCTATATCGACGCCATCAAACTGGATGGCACAAAGCTGTGGAGGATTGACCTGGGAGTCAACATCCGCGCCGGAGCGCATTATACGCAGTTAATGGTGTATGACCTCGATGGCAACGGAAAGGCCGAGGTTGTTGTCAAGACGGCGGACGGCACAAAGGATGGCCAAGGCACGGTCATTGGTGACGGTACGAAAGATTATCGCAACGACGGCGGATACATACTGTCAGGACCGGAATATCTCACACTGTTTAACGGTGAGACTGGCGCGGCTGTATCCACCGTGAATTATGATCCGCCAAGAGGAAACGTCAGTGATTGGGGTGACGGCTATGGCAATCGTGTAGACCGTTTCCTTGGCGCCATCGCTTATCTGGACGGCACGAAGCCAAGTGTCGTGATGAGCCGGGGTTATTATACCCGCACAGTGCTTGTTGCTTATGATTATGTTGGCGGGGAACTCGTTAAGCGCTGGACGTTCGACACAAACGAAGCAGGATCACAATATCAATCACAGGGCAACCATAATCTAAGTGTGCTGGATGTCGACAAGGACGGCAAGGACGAAATTATGTTTGGCGCCTTGGCCATTGACGATGACGGCAGCTTGCTGTACAGCACCGGACTCGGACACGGTGATGCTATGCATGCCGGCCAGCTCAATCCGAACCGGGAGGGCTATCAGGTCGTAAGTGTGCATGAGCATTCGGATGCGGCATACGGACTGGAGATGCGCGATGCGGCAACAGGTGAAATCCTTTGGGGTGAGAAAACAGGTTTTGACACCGGTCGCGGGATGTCGGCGGACATTGATCCGAACTATCCGGGTTACGAATCATGGGCCACGACCGTTACCAACGGGCAAAGTGTCCCAGTAACCAATACTTATTCAGCTGCCGGAGAGGCTATCTACACTGTGGACGAAGGGCCCAAAACCGCCAATTTCGCCATCTGGTGGGATGGAGATCTTCAGCGGGAGCTATTGGACCATGAGTGGGATAATAGCACAGCCAAAGGAATTCCGCTCATCTATAAGTGGGATTACCAAAACAAAAAACTGAATGAAATCTTCCGGGCAACCGGTACGTTAACGAACAACCATACCAAAGGCAATCCGGCACTTCAGGCGGACATTCTGGGCGACTGGCGTGAGGAGCTTCTGCTGCGGAGCGAAGATAGTTCGGAGTATCGTCTCTACACAACGACCATTCCTTCAGACTATCGCATCCCTACGCTGATGCAGGACCCTGTGTATCGACTTGGCGTAGCCTGGCAAAATGTAGCCTACAACCAGCCGCCTCATACCGGCTTTTATCTTGGAGCGGAAGCTACAGCATTCCCTAAAGCCGATCTGGCGCTGACTCGCGAAGCTGAAATGCCGGAGCCGGTCTACCGCTTTAATTTCGGTACAGAGACTGCGTCAGGAAGTACGAACATACAGGATACGCTCTACGCACAAGATCCGGGATACGGCTTCAAGGATACAAGTGGTGTTACGGTAGGGGCAAACCAGGTTTCGGTCGCGGCAGGCACGACATTTGCCGTTGATCTGCCCAATACAAACTATAAGGTGACGCTGCGATTGGGCAATGATGCAAATGACTCGAACGTTGGAGTCAAATCCGAATTCGTCCAGAAGCTCGCCGTAACCAATGTGACAGCAGGAGCACCACTGGAGTATTCCTATGATATTGCTGTGGTGGATGGACAGCTCGATCTTATATTCACGGGTACAGCCATAGACATCCAAGACGTCATCATCGAGAAATATCCAGAGAAAGCGGCTGGTGCGGCAACAACGATCTATATGGCTGGTGATTCAACCATGCAATCTTATAGTGAAGCGCAGGCTCCTCAAGAAGGATGGGGCCAGCAGTTCGGACGTTATTTCTCCAATGGGGCAGTCGTCGTGAACGATGCGATCGGTGGCCGAAGCAGTAAATCCTTTATGGTAGACGGTCGTTTGGATACAATCCTGCAACGAATTAAGCCGGGGGACTTCTTTTTCATTTCCTTTGGTCATAACGACGCTAGTGCAGGGATACCGGACCGGTATGCATCCCCTGAGGATTATAAGATCTACTTAACTCGTTATGTAAACGGTGCCAAACAGCGCGGCGCTACACCCGTATTGCTCACTCCGGTTGGACGCAGAGATTTCAACACGGTGACTCAGGAGTTCAACGTCAGCTTCCCAGCATACGTGCAGGCTGCCAAAGAAGTGGCAGAAGAGCTTGACGTGCCGCTGATTGATCTGAGCAAGTTAAGTATTGCGTACTACGACAAAATTGGTAATACAGCTACGGAAAAAGTATTCCTATACGCTAATCCGGGTGAATATCCGAAATACCCGAATGGAATCAACGATAATACCCATTTCAGCAGCTATGGTGCACAGAAAATTGCCGGACTCGTTGCTGGTGCAGTCAAAGACATGGAGCTGAGTATCTCATCACTGGTCATTGACCCAGATATTACCGAGCCAGAACCAGAGCCAGAAACCCAGCTCTATGAGGAGGATTTTGAAGGCGACGCTGCCAACTACCAGTATGCGATGGTCAATGCTACGGGTATCGCAGGAACCATGGCGGGAACGGTAGTTGAACAGTCCGGAAATAAGGTACTGTCCGTCACAGGGTCCGGATCGGGCAATCGAGCCAAGGTGTTCCGTCTGTTTGATGCAGTAAACGGCGATCAGGTGAATGTGAACTTTGACTGGCAATCCGGTAATGTAAGTGCCTATCCGTCAGAAGGTCATCTCACGGTCCAGGATTCGAACGAAAATGCCCTTTTCACGCTGTTTACCAAAACCGGAAGCACCAAAATTCATTATTATGTCGGTGCATATAATCCGGACTACGGCGCGGGTGATACAGCCATACCTGAAGGGGGAACGGCTACAGATATTTCCAAGAACCAGTGGGTCAATGTGGATGCTACCGTTAATTTTGCCGAGAAAACACTTGATCTGACATTAACGAACCTAGCGAATCCGACACTTACACAAACGATTCAAGATATCCCACTGAGTTCCGCCGCATATGCGGACAACGTCAGATCCATGCGGTTCCTGGGCACGAGAAAAGGTGGTGGAGGCACGTTGAACTGGACTACCCAGATCGACAACGTGCGAATTGAAGGCACTCAGCTCTCTTCAGAGGGTGGCGATCAGACTGCATTGATCGCTCTGTATGATGAGATCAAAGCACTAGATCTGTCAGATTATACAGATGCGTCGAAGGCCGTGGTGAACCGGGCTTTGGTAGCTGCGGAAGCCATTTTCAATACGGAAGCTACCCAAGCTCAAGTTGACCATACGTTTAACATGTTAACTGTTGCGAAGGATTCTTTGACAAGTGAAGCGAGCGAAGAGATAAACGAATACAAATTTGACTTTGGTTCTGGTGGCGCAGCCGACGGATACATCAAAGTAGATGCCAAAAGAGCATACATCGAAGGCAACGGGTACGGCTTTGCTGATACTGCACTGACCAAAGATGAGAACCGGGAAACCGGAGATTTGCTTAAGGAAGATTTCACACGAGTAAATGGTACCTCTTTCCTGGTGGAAATGGAGCCGGCGAATTACCGGGTAACGATGACCATCGGGGATGCGGAGGAATCAACCAGCGCAAATGTCGTTGTAGAGCAGATGACAAAGCTGCCGCTGACAAGCATTGCCAAGGGCGAATTCAAAGAAATCACGTATGACATTGCCCTGATCGATGGGGTGTTTAACTTCAACTTTACCGGAAATGCACCGAAGATCAATGCGATGAAGCTGGAGCGCCTGCCAGATCACAGTGCAAGCGATAAACCGGTTATTTATCTGGCCAGCGATTCGACTGTGGCCAATTACGCGGAGAACTATCGTCCGCAAGCAGGCTGGGGAGAAACATTGGGTGGATATTTTGATCCAAATGAAGTCAGTATTGATAACCGGGCAGTTGGAGGTTTGAGCAGCAAAACCTTCCTGGTAGGTGGATATCTCAACGATATTTTACTCGACATTCAAGAAGGCGATTATCTGTTCATGCAGTGGTCTCATAATGATTCCACACCTTCACGCCCAGAGCGTTATCTTACACCAGAGCAGTTTAAGGTATATCTAAAAGAATACATTAACGGTGCTCTTCAGAGAGGGGCAATTCCGGTTCTGGTCACGCCAGTGAATCGTCGTGATTTTACCGGCGAGGTGCTGAACAAGAGCTTCCCGGAATACGTACAGGCGATGAAAGAAACGGCGCAGGAAACGGAAACGCTTATCATCGATCTGAACCAAGCTAGTTGGGAGCATTTCCAGGAGCTTGGCACAGAAGGAACCAAATCGATATTCATGTGGGTAGGTACAGCGGAAGACAATACACATTTGCAGATGAATGGCGCAATCAAGGTGTCTGAACTCGTGGCACGTCTTGTGAAGGAATTGAATATACCTTTATCTGATTTTGTTACGTTGGAAGGAGAAACTCCGGAGCAGGAAGCCCCGCATACTAAGGCAACTGTGGAAGGAGAATTGCAGAACGGCTGGTATACTTCTCCGGCACAAGTAACCTTCACAGCAAGCGATGAAGATTCCGAAATCGAAGGGACTTATTATCAAATCAATGGTGGCGAAACGGTGAGTGGCACACAGTTGACCCTAACTGAAGAAGGTACACATACTATCACCTACTGGAGCGTCGATGTTGACGGTAACAAAGAGAGCGAACAATCTTTGTCCATATCCATTGATCTCGTACCTCCAACCATTGAAATTCATGGTCAAACCGAATACACCATTGATCAGCACGTGGAAATTGGCTATACAGCTTCCGATACGGTATCCGGTGTGGCAGAACCGGAAGGTGTGCTCCTGGACACTCCGGCGTATGCACTGGAACCCGGCCTGAACCAGGTTACGGCAACGGTCTCCGATTTGGCAGGCTGGGAACAGACGGTAGAATATAATTTTGGCGTTATTGCCACATTCGACAGCCTGATCAATCTGACCAACGCCTTTGCTGATGAATCGACCGATCCTAATGCCGGCGCTCTTACTGATCAGCTTACAAACACGTTAAAGCAGGCCAAACAGGCAGCAAACGATCGTGAAGGAGCAAAAGCGCGTCAATTGCTTGCATCCTACGGTAATGACATTCAAGCAGCTAGAGGAACCGTATTTACGGATGAGCAGGTAAGTGTTCTGATTAAGTGGGAGGAATGGCTCCATAAGACAACGCCACTAGCAAACGGTGCCCCTGGCACTCCGGTGTTATCTGATAATAATGGTTACGACACAGGGCTCAAGGACGGAGACTATACAATCACGATGAATCTGTGGTGGGGGAATAACGGCAATCAGTTCAAGCTGTATGAGAATGGTGAATTGATTAAGGAAATTTCTCTGGTCGATCAATCCCCGTCCGCCCAATCTGTTCAAGTTGATATTACTGGAAAGAAAAATGGCACCTATATCTATACTGGAGAATTGATCAATGCACTGGGTTCAACCATGAGTGTTCCGCTGACAGTCATCGTCATGGATGCTTCCCCGGGGCAAGCTGTTCTGTCGAACGACAACTGGGACGGTGACGGCAACTATAATATCACCATGAATCTGTGGTGGGGAACAAACGCAACCGAATACGAACTTTACGAAAATGGTGTATTGATTGACACACAATCACTGCAATCTCATTCGCCTGGTGCACAGTCTGCGGTTACCGCAATCTCTGGAAGGGTACCTGGAATCTACGAGTATGAAGCTGTACTTCGTAATTCTTCAGGGGAAACCAGATCACACAAATTAAATGTGACGGTACGAGAGTAGATTGAAATTTTTGAGCATTCCATTAACAAGAAATGATTACAACTGAAGTAAGGTACGCATATAAAAGTGCTATTCCTCATCATTTTGAGGAGTAGCACTTTTTATATGCGCACAGTATGAAAGCGTTTGACTTATTTGAATATCAATCTATAATGATGAAAGGAAATTGGACTTGGACAGGATACAGACAGCGTGTCCGCTTGAATGAATTAGAAATGCCGACGAGCTTCAAAATGGGCCGAGGCCTATGGAAAAACAATAATCGGCATACCTATATGTTTATTCAGAGCAAGCTTCCATACGCAGGAGGCTTGCTGTTTCATTTTCAGAAGGAGAATAGGTTCCCATGACACTTAAAAAAAGAATCTTTTTACTGTTCTTTCTCAGTGCGTTTATCCCCTTTATCAGTATATTTGCGATTTCTTATTATACGATCGACTCCATTTTCGCAAATAAGATCGATGATGGCATCCGTAGCAATTTACAACAGGTGACATCCTCATTGGAGAACTCGATCACCAATCTGAATCATGTTACGCAACAATTATCTTACAGGGGTACTTTAGGCAAAAGATTAGATGAATTCTTGAATCCGTCCTCCGATATCTTCGAACTGATTGAGGCCAGGGACGAATTAAAGAACGAGTTAAGTGTTGTCACCTTCACCAATCCTAATATCGGATTGACCCTGTATTACTTTCAAAAAGAAGGTACTACTCAGTTCGGCAACTTTCCAATCAAGGATCGTTTCTCTCCTGAGTCTCTGCCTGTGCTCTTCCAAACCTATGGCATTAAGTACTATGGCCCCCATATGAGTATGAACCGATTTGATGATCAACTCGTTCTGTCTGCTATGCGAAAAGTACAACTTTCCGAGAGGAACGACGTGTTCATTTACGTAGAATCAGGCTTTCGCCTTACACAGGATATCTTGGGTTACAATCAATACAACGGCGCATTATCTCATCTCATCCTGGATGGTGAAGGAAACATTGTGTACAGCGAAATACCGGAAGCCATGAAGTTAGGGGAGAATTTCACCAGCTTAACGGCCGATCATGCCAAGGACGGAATATCCCGCGGGTATCACTGGTTCAAGGAGGATTCCTCACAGAAATGGAGTGTCGTATCGGTCATTTCGCAGTCTCAATATCAACAGGAGAAAAACCAGTGGTTGCTTCAAATTTTGCTGGTCGCTTTATTTTTCCTCGGCTTTACCGTGTTTCTCGCTTGGCTCCTGTGGAAGATGGTCTACAAACCACTCGGTTTGTTTCATTCGGAGATCAATGGAATGTCCAAGAATCCACAAACGAAAGGAAGCCGAGCTCGCACTCAGATTCCTGAATTTGATTTTCTGCTCAGTGAATTTTCGAATATGCAGCATCAGATTGGTGACCTCTTCAAGGAAGTTCAGCAGAAAGAGAAGATACGTGCAGACCTGGAAGTAGAAAAGCTGCTTTATCAGATCAATCCGCACTTTCTGATGAATACGCTCGATACGGTGCACTGGCTGGCCGTCATGAACGGACAAGGGGAGATCGACAAGCTGGTGCAGTCATTGAACAAGCTGCTCTATTACAATCTAGGCAAATTAGGGCAAGTATCCACCATGGAAGAAGAGATTGATGCGTTAAGACAGTATCTGATTTTGCAGCAAATTCGATATGACTTTGAATTTGACGTTCGCATTACTGCAGATGAACAAGTGCTTCAAATTCCTGTGCCCCGCTTTATTCTGCAACCGCTGGTTGAAAATTCGTTATATCATGGATTGAGTGACGAAGGTTTTATTCAGATTGAAGTGACATGCACTTCAACGTTGAACATTATGATACAAGATAATGGCGCAGGTATGACTGAGGAAACCATTCATAATCTGCTGAACAATCGTGAAGCTGAACAACAAAAAGTAGGGATGGGCATCGGACTCAATTACGTTCACCGCATGTTGAAAGCACAGTACGGGGACCAAGCACAACTGGTGATCGAGAGTGCATTGGGAACAGGGACAAGCATACTGCTTGTATTGCCTATTAAAGGAGAAGATATCTCGGCATGATTAAGGTATTGATTGTAGATGATGATAAGTTGGTACGCAAAGGCATTAGCTCTGCGATGCCATGGAACGAGTTCAACATGGAGGTTGTAGGAGAGGCCAGCAACGGGGCGAAAGCGCTGGATTTCCTACAAATCCAACCGGTCGATCTGATGCTAACGGATCTTGCGATGCCCGTCATGTCAGGAATTGAACTGATGCGAGCTGCGAGGCAGCTCTATCCCGAACTTCATATCGTTGTGTTAACACTGCATCAGGATTTCGATTATATCCAGGAAGCGCTAAGACTCGGAGCCATCGATTATATAGCCAAAGTGCAGCTGGAGAAAGAGCAATTCGAACATGTTCTGCAACGGATACATACCCGAATTAGCGGGTTGACAAACACGACAAGAAAGATGCCTTCGCAGGATGAAATCAATGTCCATTATCCAAATGTGTATGCACTTGTTTCACAGGATCGTAAATCAGAGCAGAAGTGGCCAATAGAGTTAACTGCGCATGAAGATCTGATAAGGTGGGAGGTTGAGCGTAATAGCTGCATGTGGGCTGCACCCCCTTCCAAAGAGGATCAACTATTTCATCAATTGAAGGAAGGCCTGCATCAAGTTCCCCATAGTACGTTGTTGGTTTTGTCTGATGTACAAGAGCGAACATGGTCGCAAATCAAAAACTGGATTAGGAATTATACAGAGACGACTTTATTCTATGCGTACAATCCCAATAACCAAGTCATTACCATTTCCTTGAATGAGGAAGATACATTTTCAAAAGAACCGCAGGATGAGGACCTTGATCGGATTAAACAAAGTTGGTTCCAAACCCCATGGACCCACCACGATAGTTACTACAACCAACTTGTTGACCAGTTCAAATCATTACGATTACATAAAGGTCAGTTGATGGGATTGCTGTACTCGATCGTAATGGAGTGGAACCGTATTTTTGCCCAAACTACGCTTGGAAGAATCTCGATGATCCATTCTTTCGAGTCTTGGTACGAGGTTGAAGAATGGATCAAACAGACTGCTGCAAGCATTCGAAAGGCTGATGAACAGACTTCATATTCACAGGAAATCATCGATGCCGTGAAAAAAGCAGTGATGATCGTGCAGCATGATTTGGAGCAGGCCTATACAGCTTCAGGTCTCTCCCAACAACTCAACATCAGCCGAAGTTATTTCAGTCAATGTTTCAAAGATCTGATGGGGAAAACCTTTAATGAGTACTCCCGGTTCATACGGGTAGAGAAATCCAAAGAGTACTTGCTCAATACAAACAACACAATTTTCTGGATTGCGGAGCGAGTGGGTTATACGGATGAAAAATATTTCAGCCGGATTTTCCGCGAACTGACAGGTCTTCTGCCAAGCGAATATCGGCAGCTAGGTAGAGGAAATAAATAGCCGACAGCTTCCTGTTTTAGGAGCTGCCGGCTTTTGTTTTTGATCGAGAATAGGGGTAGATAGACGAATGTTGGTCAGTAGGTAGGGTAAATGATCACAAGTTAACCATACTTCATACTACGGACTGAAAATTGTAACCATTTCTCTATCCAAACGGACGTGTAATCCCTATCTCGATTGGCCTTCACTTCATTTTATAATGAAAGCGCAAACAAATATATTGAACATCAGAATAAAGGGGAATCGAACTAGATGAGAACAAAATGGTCTATGAAAAGCAAACGGGTGACAAAGCGTCTGGCCGTGCTGTCCATGTCCGCCTTGATGGTTGCAGCCCTAGCGGCATGTGGAGACTCTTCCAATCCTCCTACTGCAGAGGAAGCAGGCAAATATGAGGTAACGCCTGGAGATCCGTTCAGTGCCTATAAAGACGAAATCACCGTAACCATGGGACGGGTAACCACAGCCAACCCAAAACTGCCGGCTGGTGATACCTATGAGAACAACGCATATACTCGGCTGGTCAAAGACACGTTTAACGCTCAGATTACAGATCAATTTGAAGCCAATGGCGAAGATTATAGCCGTCAAGTATCGCTTGCCATCGCATCGGGGGAATTGCCCGACATGATGCGTGTTGATTCCAAAGATGAACTGAAAGAACTGGTGGATAACGATCTGATTGAGGATCTGACCGCCATTTATGATCAATATGCTACGGATAACATCAAGCAGATGTACGATTCCTATGATGGACGTGCATTAGAAAATGCAACGATTGATGGACGTTTGATGGGACTTCCGGCGACTTCTCTGGATTCCGCACCAACGATGGTTTGGGTCCGTCAAGATTGGCTGGATCTGCTGGGGATTCAACTTGATGCAGATGGTGACGGCGCCATTTCACTGGATGAAGTGGAGAAGACCACACAGGAATTCCTGAAAAGAGATCCTGGCCAATCCGGGAACCCGGTAGGTATTCCATTTGTGAACACGATGAACACAACAGATTATAATGGCTCTGCTTATACGATGCTGGGTGTGGCCTCAACCGAGGGAGCCTTCCCGCAATATTGGATGAATGGTGAAGACGGCAAAATCGTGTATGGTTCCACGACAGAAGAAACGAAGCAGATGCTGGGCATCATGGCCGATTGGTTCAAGAATGGTATCATTGACCCGCAATTTGGAACCCGCACGTTTGACGATATTACTGCACTCTACGCCAATGGCCAAAGCGGCATCGCCTTTGGACCGTGGCATATCCCTGACTGGGGACTGATCAGTGCAAAACAGATGGATAAAAACGCGAAATTCTCGGCTTATACACTGGAGGATGCAGACGGCAAGGTCAACGTAGCGCATGCCAATCCATCCAATCAGTTTATCGTGGTAAGAAAGGGATATGAACACCCTGAACTGGCCGTTAAGATTCTTAACCTGTTCTACGATAAACTGGCCAATGATAAAGATGCCGCAACAACCATGCCGGAAGCTGCCAAGTATCAGGAGACCGGGGTAGACGGATCTACGAGACCTTTTAATATCGAAGTTAACTCGGCTACATCGCTGCTGGATGATTACTCTGACGTTGTTCGCGGGATTAAGGGAGAGATCGGCCTCGACGAGGTTCGCACAACCGAATCGAAGAACAATATCGGAAGCATCAAAACCTATTTAAGCGACATGGATACGGATGATGTGACTGCTTGGTCAAAATATCATTCACGGATCAACGGAGTGGGACTGATCGACAAACTGACACAGGAAAACAAATTTGTATGGATGACACCTGCCTTTTCTGGCACTACACCAAGCATGAAACAGACGTGGGCCAATCTGACAAAGTTGGAGCAGGAGTCGTTTATCAAAATCATAACGGGTTCAGAACCGCTTGATTACTTCGATACATTCGTCAGCAACTGGAAGAAACAGGGTGGTGATCAAGTCATTCAGGAAATTCAAGACGAGATCGCATCGAAACAATAATATTCATGAACAGTAGCAGGGCTGCGATACGCAGCCTTTCTTCAACGAAAGGGGTTCATCCATGAAACAGGGGAATTTGAAAGCGAGAGGGCGGCTCGGCCCAGGTGCCATGTACCATATGATGATGCTGCCGGGCATTTTGTTTTTGCTTGTATTCAGCTATATCCCAATGGTCGGCGTCATCACAGCTTTTCAGGACTATGTACCGGCGAAGGGGATGTTTGGCTCCGAATTTGTAGGGCTGAAGCATTTTGTTTATATGTTCAAGCTGCCGGATATCGCGCAGGTCGTCAGCAATACGCTGGTGATTGCGATTGGCAAGATTTTGCTTGGAACGATGATGGCCATCATTTTTTCCGTTTTATTAAATGAAATTCGTATCAAATACGTTAAAAAGTCCGTGCAGACGATTGTTTATCTGCCGCACTTTCTATCTTGGGTTGTACTCGCATCCGTCGTTGTCAACATGTTCAGTTTGGACGGCATAGTGAACCAAATGCTCGCGTTCTTTGGCCTGGAGAATATTAATTTCCTTGGCAGCAACACCTGGTTCCAGCCACTGATTATAGGTACAGACGTATGGAAAGAGTTTGGCTACAGCTCTATCGTCTATTTGGCGGCGATTACGTCGATTGATCCCGGTCTATATGAAGCGGCAGGAATGGATGGAGCCAGTTGGTGGAGAAAAGTGTGGCATATTACATTGCCAGGCATGCTGCCTATTATACTGCTCATGGGCGTAATGAGCCTGACCAACATTTTGAGCGCTGGTTTTGATCAAATCTATAACTTGTATAACCCGGTTGTCTATGAGTCGGGCGATATTCTGGATACATACGTCTATCGGATCGGTCTCGTTGGGCGACAGTATAGCTTCGGTACGGCTGTTGGTTTGTTCAAGTCCGTAATCGGCATTGTATTGCTTATGTCTGCCAACCAGTTGGCCAAAAAATATACGGATCGAAAAATATTCTAAGGAGGCCAAACCTGTGTCCTATTCTGCAAACTTCAAAGAACGAATTGGCCGGTTTGTCATCTATGCCATCGTCATTCTGCTGGCTTTGGTCTGCCTTCTTCCGTTATGGAATATCGTTGCCATATCATTCAGCAGCAGCGAGGCGGTATCCGCAAATGCAGTAGGTCTCGTTCCGGTCAATTTTACAACAGCAGCGTATACCAAAATTATCGATGATGCACAGTTCTGGCGTTCCTTTGGCATCTCCATTCTACGTGTTGCGCTTACCCTTGCGCTTAATATGATTCTGATTATTTTGATGGCTTATCCGTTATCCAAATCAAAGAGGGATTTTAAAGGCAGAAACATTTATATGAATATCATGATTTTTGCCATGTTGTTCAGTGGAGGCATGATTCCGAGTTACCTGCTGATCAAAAACCTGGATATGCTAAATACGATTTGGGCACTGGTTCTGCCAGGCGCTGTCCCGATATTCAGTGTCATCCTCGTGATGAATTTCTTCTCTGCTGTACCTAAAGCGCTTGAAGAGGCAGCATTCATCGATGGAGCAAATCCCATTCAGGTTTTGTTCAAAGTGTATGTTCCCGTGTCCATTCCTGCGCTGGCGACAGTTGCCTTATTCAGTATCGTGGGTACATGGAATGACTTCTTCAGCGGTTTGATCTATATGACCAAAGTCAGCAATTATCCGCTAATGACCTATATTCAGTCTCTTAACGTGAATATTGCTGACTTGCTTCAAGCCGGCACAAATTCCAGCGAACTCAGCAACCTGACTGAAATTTCGAACAAAAACCTGAATGCAGCCAAAATCGTAGTTGCTGTTATCCCGCTATTGCTGATTTATCCGCTGCTGCAAAAATACTTTGTGACTGGCATTGTTGTAGGATCGGTCAAAGAATAACATTAGAAAGGTTGAATGGAACATGGAAAATAAAAAATGGTGGAAAGAAACCGTTGTATATCAAATATATCCACGGAGCTTTCAAGATCGTAACGGAGATGGCATCGGCGACTTAAAGGGCATTGTATCCCGATTGGATTATTTGAAGGAACTCGGCATTGGTGCGATCTGGTTATCCCCTGTTTGCAAGTCTCCTCAAGATGATTACGGATATGATATTTCAGATTATCAGGATATCGATCCGATGTTTGGGTCTTTGGAAGATATGGAAACGTTAATACTTGAAGCCAAGAAAAGAGACATTCGGATCATCATGGATTTGGTGTTGAACCATACATCGGATGAACACCCCTGGTTTCAAGAAGCCAAAAAAGGCAAAGACAATCCGTACCATGACTACTACGTTTGGAGAGATGGTGTTGAAGGAACACCTCCGAACGACTTGGGTTCCACCTTTGGTGGTTCAGCCTGGGAATGGGTGCCTGAGATCGGGCAATATTATTTGCATCTCTTTTCCATAAAACAGCCCGATCTCAACTGGGAAAACCCCAAAGTCCGGCAGGAGATATACAACATGATCAATTGGTGGATCGACAAGGGTGTTGGTGGTTTTCGACTTGACGTGATCGACTTAATCGGTAAAGAACCGGATTCGAAGATTACGGGAAATGGATCTAATCTGCATCAATATATCAGGGAACTGAGCATGGAGACGTTTCAAAAAGCGGAAGACTTGCTTACGGTTGGAGAAACATGGGGCGCCACTCCGGAAATCGCCAAACTGTACAGCAATCCAGACGGCAGTGAGTTTTCAATGGTCTTCCAATTTGAACACATCAGTTTGGATGAACAAGAAGGCAAAGGAAAGTGGGATCTTAAACCTTTGGATGTGATGGCATTAAAAAAAGTGCTGTCCAAGTGGCAAACGGAGCTCAAAGGTGATGCTTGGAACAGTCTGTTCTGGAACAACCATGACTTGCCTCGAATCGTGTCACGTTGGGGAAATGACGGAGAATTCAGAGTTGAATCGGCTAAAATGTTGGCTACCCTTCTTCATGGCATGCAAGGTACGCCTTACATATATCAGGGTGAAGAGCTGGGTATGACGAATGTTCAATATGCGATCGAGGATTATCGGGATATTGAATTGCTCAACTTTTATAAGGAAAGAATGGGGAATGGTTATCCTGAACAAAGCGTGATGGAGTCGATCTACGCCAAGGGCCGTGATAACGCACGAACACCTATGCAATGGGATACTTCCGATAACGCAGGTTTTACACAAGGGGAACCTTGGATTAAGGTGAATCCGAATTATAAGCATATCCATGCCGAGGAAAGTTTGAATAATCCCGAATCCATATTCCATTATTACCGGAAGTTGATTCAACTTAGAAAAGATCATGAAGTCATTGTATATGGTGATTATGAGCTGATCTTTCCAGAGAACCCAGACGTGTTTGCATATACCCGAACGCTGAATGGTTCTACGATTCTTGTGGTATGCAATTTCCAAGGATATACGACCGAACTCCCGCTTCAGGAGCAATTAACAGGGTCGAACCAGCTATTGATATCCAATTATACAGGTGAACTCTCCGAGAGCAAATTACGTCCATATGAAGCAAGAATGTACCTTATTCATAATTAAAGCATAATACGTAATATGTTATATCATGTTCAGTTCTCAAGAAAGAAGGATTATATTCAATGAAAAGAGTATGGTGGAAAGAAGCAGTAGCCTATCAAATCTATCCGAGAAGTTTCATGGATTCCAACGGAGATGGGGTTGGTGACATCAAAGGGATTCTATCCAAACTGGATTATATTCAAGATCTCGGTATTGATCTGATATGGATCTGTCCGATGTATAAGTCACCCAACGATGATAATGGTTATGACATCAGTGATTACTGTTCCATTATGGATGAATTCGGCACGATGGCGGACTTTGATCAATTACTGCATGAAGTGCATCACCGCGGCATGAAACTTATTATGGACTTGGTGATCAATCATACAAGTGACGAGCACCCGTGGTTTATTGAATCCAGAGCTTCGCTGGATAACCCCAAACGAGATTGGTACATCTGGAGAGATGGGAAGAACGGAGACGAACCGAATAACTGGGAAAGCATATTTGGCGGTTCTGCTTGGGAATATGATGAAGTCTCCGGACAATACTATCTCCACCTGTTCTCCAAGAAACAACCAGACTTGAATTGGGCAAATCAGGAGGTTCGGAAATCCATATATGAAATGATGAATTGGTGGCTGGATAAAGGGATTGATGGTTTCCGTGTGGATGCAATCAGCCATATTCACAAAGAAGAGGGCCTCTTGGACATGCCAATCAGAGAAGGTGTCAAGTACATCTCTTCTTTTGAAAAGCATATGAATGTCAAGGGAATCCAGAGTTATCTGCAAGAAATGAAAGAGAACACATTATCCAGATATGACGTCGTGACTGTTGGGGAAGCGAATGGAGTTAAAGTAGAGGACCAAGAAGATCTGCTGGATTGGATCTGTGAAGTCAGAGGGAAATTTAATATGGTCTTTCAATTCGAACACCTGGACCTTTGGAAAAACAGTACAGACAGGCAACTGGATGTTCCCAAATTGAAAAACGTCTTGACCAAGTGGCAAAAATCATTGGAAGGCATAGGCTGGAATGCTTTGTTTATTGAAAATCATGATCAGCCTCGCAAAGTTTCATCTTGGGGAAATGATACAGAGTATTGGTATGAAAGTGCCACAGCACTTGGAGCCATGTACTTTTTCATGCAAGGCACACCTTTTATATATCAGGGGCAAGAGATAGGCATGACAAATGTGGCTTACCCTTCCATAGCGGATTATAACGACATAGCCGATCGGAATTTATATCAGATCAAACGCGAAGAGGGGATGTCGCATGAGGAGATCATGAACATCATTTGGGCTTCGAGTCGCGATAACTCCAGAACGCCGATGCATTGGTCTTCGGCCAAAGAGGCCGGGTTTACCACGGGTACGCCATGGTTAAAGGTGAATGACAATTACGTCCATATTAATGTAGAGAAACAACTTCAGGAACCTGGTTCCATTCTTCAATTTTATAAACAAATGATTCAGCTGCGAAAAGAGCACGATACGCTGACTTATGGGATCTATGAGCTCTTTATGCCGGATCATCCGAGTGTATATGCATATACACGTACACTGGCAGACGAACAGGTGCTGGTAGTAATCAATCTTACTGAACACATGGTGGAGCTTGAGGAAGATGAGCTTGGCCTCAACTTCTCAGAGATCTGGCTTACCAATTATGAGAATGGCATGCTGCCACTGGTGTTGCGACCGTTTGAAACCATTGTTGGATTAAGCGATAAAGTTTGAGTAGGATACGTAAAAAAAGGAAAAAGGCGTCTATATCATGGTAAGAATGATATAGGCGCCTTTTATTGTTGTGCAACCACATGAAATCAGCTGCGAATATTAGTTATTGATGGAGAACATCCGCGTATTCAGAGATACGTTCGAAACGTCCCTTGGCAAACGGGCATAAAGGTAGAATCTTAATACCGTTTTCCCGCGCATATTCCACCATAGCTTTGATAAGTTCATCGCCAAGCCCTTGTCCTCGGTAAGCATTTTCCACTAAAGTGTGATCAATTATGTATAGCTCTGGACTCGAGATTACATAGGTCATCACCGCAGCAATATCACCGTTATCTTGGATAAGGAATCTTTTATTGGCAGGTTCATGTTCTACATTATGCATGTTCATCCTCTTTCTTTGTTAAAAATTCACCGTCCAGAAGCTTATAAGTCAATGCTCCGCTTGGACATGTGTCAATATGTCGGGAAATGGCCTCCGAAGTGTCACCATCAGGATCAACCCAAGGACGCTTGCTTAAATCAAAAACAGCAGGGAGGCCCTTTACACAAATACCGGAATGAATGCAGACATCCGAATTAAACATAACCTCGATATCTTTACCGTAGTATAATTTCTCTTTACTCATAATTCCTCACATCTTTCACTGTTGAGTTTGTTTACAGGTCCATATTCCAGGCTTGCATGGCAAGCCATGTCTGGCAGGCTCTTAATGTCCGAATTATAAATGAGGAATCGTTAATAAGTCAACGTGACGAATCTCCTAATTCGTTGGTGGAAGCTGTCTTTTACAAGAGAATATGAGAGAATGGATACCCTGGGCCCTCCGAAACATTAACGCTCCAAGAAAGTTATGTTTCCGGCGATTCTAAGTTGTCATCTAACACCAGTCTTAATGAGATTGGGCACTTATTTAGTGATTTCGATCTGAAATTGATCGGAATATGATTTGAGGTTGCCTGCAAGACCGGCGAGTTCCCCGGAGATGTTCGACAGTTCGCTCGCCGAACGCTGCTGCTCCACAGCACTAGCCGTGACTTCTTCGGCCATGGCTGAAGTTTCCTCGGTTGCGGAAGCAATATAACTGAGGTTTTGTTCCAACTCCTGACGAATAGAGTGCATATCCATCGTCCGGCTGTCTAAACTCTGAGCCAACTCATGCACTTCGGTCGATAAGCGGCTAACCTGTCCAAATGCCTGGAGACAATCAGCGATCTGTTTCTCCTGTTCCTTAACAGCTACCATATTCGCATCAAAATGACTGCCCATCCGATGTATCTCTTGAACAAATGAACCCAGGATCTCATCAATCTCCTGGATCGAACGTTCGGATTGTTGAGCGAGCTGTCCCATTTCCCCAGCAACGACTGCAAAGCCTTTACCCGCTTCTCCAGCTCGGGCTGCTTCAATTGAAGCATTCAGGGATAGAATTTGAGTTTGTTTTAAAATGTTGTGAATTTGACCGCTAATAGAGGAAGCGAGTTCGGATTGAGTCGTCAGAGACCTGGAAATATCCTGTTGATGCTCAACACGCTTGGCATTCTCTCGGCCCTTCTCAAGCAGAACCTCATGTTCACGTGTAACTTGTACTTGAACAGAAGATAGCTGCTCTGAAGTATAAGTAAACTGTTTCACATATGAACCTACTTCATCCATTATTTTGCCGAGATTCTCTGAATGCTGGACGGAGTGTTCTGTCTCTTCAGCCTGTTTCATTGAACCTATGGCAATTTCCTCAATCGCTCTGGAAAGTTCTTCGCTCTGACGCTGGTTCGTCTGAGCGGTTTCCGAAATATCTTTTGATGACTGCTGTAACGTATTTGATCCTTGCTGTATTCCCATCAGAATGTTCGTCAATTGCGCAACCATGATGTTAATCAAATCACTGATGTCACCGAGTTGATCATTGGTCATATGTGTGGATACGACTTTAAGATTCCCATCAGCAACCTGCTCGAGGCTTGACTTAATATCGCGTACTTGTCTAAGAATACCTCGTACTACGAATAACATCATGACCAAAGAAAGAATCAGTACAACCACAAAAATCGGGATAATGGTCTGATAGGCATTATTCACAGATGTCGCGGAGACTTGATTCACTGCTCCAGCAGAAATATCAATGCCCAGATAACCAATAACAACGCCTTGCGAATCCTTGATTGGTGTAAAGGAGGACAATAGCTGGCCCCAGGTCGGATCGTCTACAATGCCTGTTGTGACGACTTCACCGCGTAACAAGCGTTCCTGAATCTGGGGATTGAATTCCATTGCAGTCCCGTAAGGGCTATATTCCGTATCACTCCAATCCGCTCCATCTACGGTGTAGAACCACCCGTCCGAAGTTTTGTTATACATATAAACATACAAGGCTCCCGATTGAAGCCTAACTTTAACGAGTTCGTCCCTAAGACTTTTATATTCGTTGCTCTCCTCTGAAGCAGTAGAAGATAATGTCTTAATTAATTCCGATTCCTGACCTAGTTGAGAGGCGGTATTCACAGCCAGCTGCTGATTGTTATGCTGCATGGTCATTAATGATGCATTTTCACTGGAGTCGATAGTGGCCCACATGATTAGACCGCCCATGGCCAGTAGCGGAACCAGAATAATCAAATACAGTTTGAACCTTAAATCCATCTTCTTTTTGAGAGTCTGTCTCACGTTCGGTTCCCCCTTGGATGTAATAAAGTAAATATGGTTATTCGTATAACCCCATACTATTTATCGTAATATTGAAGGGGGAAATGAAGACTAACACTAAATTTGTATATACATATACGTTGGGGAATGTGATCATTTGTGGTGCCAGTGCATTCAAACCGAATGTTGAAGTTACGTCTTGCATCAAGAAACGTTGTCATTAACCAAAAAAGGCTCCACCAGCTTTATGCCAGTGGAGCACTTAATTTTTCTCTAAGACATTCTGTTCAATATACATACATACTCACGGATGTTTATTGCAGAAACGGTCGATATAATCAGAACATTGCCCAGGTTCATCTTCCATAACGAAATGACCAGCTTTGGGAATGACATGTAGGCAGGCATGGGGAATATCCTGGACAAGCCTCTTTGCATAATCGAGGGGCTGCCATTCATCTTCTTCCCCCCATATAATTTGAACGGGGACTTTCAGCTTGGGTAAATCTGTTCCATAGGATTCAGTATATTTTGCATTATAGTGAGCTACCTGATGGGAGAAAAAAGAGGCTTTCCCCAGTGAACCTGCATGGGGTTCCAGATATGCATCCAGTGTATCTCCAGTCATCAGCTCTTTATTATACACTGCCATGGGTAATTGTTTCTTTAGCATGGTATCAAAATCAGCACTTGGCATTTGTTCAACCTGTTCGAGCTGTTCTTCGATAATTTTCTTCCAGGTTGGTGAGGGCCACGAATCATAGCTGGGCATGTTGAGTAACGTAAGCGATTGTACACGCTCAGGTTGTTCCTGAGCCAGTTGGAGGCCAACTATTCCACCCAGATCGTGGGCTGCGACATGTAAACGATCCATTCCAAGTTCGTCTAAAAGCTGACTGAACAGCGTATATTGTGCTGCCACAGAAGTATCTGCTTCGATTGGTCTTTCTGATGCTCCATATCCAAGAAGGTCATGAACGTAGACTTTATACCCTTTTTGAACCAGAGAGGGTATTACTTTTCTCCATTCATAGCTATAAGACGGTGTTCCATGAAGGAGCCATATGGGAGAGCCTTCTCCATATTGTTCATAAGCGATTCGATATCCATTAATCAAGATGGATGACGTTGCTGCCGTTTGCATAGTGATTACTCCCTTCCATAAACGATTGAGATTAAAAATGAAATGGGCTCTTAATGAGCTAGATTGAATATAAACGATTGCTTTCCATTAGTGAAATTGATAGTTTATATGTAAACGATCAGTTTTAATGATGTTAAAAAAGAAGGGAGCCAATGATGGAAATACGTCATTTGGTCACATTTATTACAATTGTGGAACACGAGGGATTTACCAAAGCTGCTGAGCATCTTGGATACGCGCAATCTACAATTACATTGCATATCAAGGCGTTGGAAGAGGAGATTAACTACCCTTTATTTGATCGAATTGGTAAGCGGGTTATTTTAACGGAGACTGGGAAAAAATTGTTGCCACATGCCAAAAAAATGCTTGACCTGTATCACATGATTAAGGAAGTGACTGCTGCACAAGGTGAATTAACGGGTAATATCGTGATCAGTATTGGGGAAACGTTGTTGATCTATCGTTTTCCACCTATTATTGAAGAGTTCAAAAAATTGCATCCTCATGTCAATATCGAATGGCACCAATTAGATTCCGTACATTATAAAGAGAATTTGATGCAAGGTAAAAGTGATATTTCCTTCATGCTGGGGACAGAGGTACATGATCCCAATCTGTACAGTGAGAAATTGGCTGAGGAGCCCATGATGCTGCTGTACCCCAATTCATTTGAGCTACAACGAGACATTGTGAGAAGCAATTTACTTTTTACCGAAAGAGGTTGTGGTTATCGCACATTGTTTGAACAATGCATTGAAGAGTATCAGATTGGGATTACTTCCAATATTGAATTCTGGAGTATTGAAGCTGTGAAACAGTCGATATTGAGCGGTATGGGCATATCCTTGTTACCTCGAATTACGGTAGAGAAGGAGCTGAAGGAAGAAAAACTTTCAGGTCAGCAGTACAAACAAAATCTAGCTACGCAGTTGCTGTATCCCAAAAACAAGTGGATCTCTCCCCAAGTAGAAGCATTTATTGAGATCGTTAGAAAGCATGCCTCCCTATGGTAAGAAATGAGAAGAGTGTCTTCTGTTAATTTCCCGTTAAAATACTTCTTCCGTTTTATACAAAAATGAAGAGACTATAGCTCATCGCTATGGTCTCTTTCTGCTGGTCATAAAAATTAATAAAAAATTGCCTTACTTATTTCAACTGTCCTTTATAACCTACCACTGAACCGTTGGATTGCTTCCTCGGTCACCGGCGTGAAGAGATTAACCAGATTACCGTCAGGATCGCGAAACAGCAAAGCACGATTCCCCCACGGCATTGTGGTAGGTTCCTTTACCCACTCATCGACAAACGGCTTCAAGCGCTCGTATTCGGCATCAACATCGTGGACGTGGAACTCAATAATGACAGTACGATTGTTGGCCGCCACAGCGGAACCAGCACCAAACAGTTGCACCGTCTGGGAGTGGCCGATCGCTAGAGTGCACGACGGCATAACGAGTTCGGCAAAGACAGGTGCAGGGCGTTCTGCTGAAACACCCGTAATTTTCTCATAGAATTCGACGAGACGATTCACGTCATCAGTAATGATGCGCACAGAAGCAAAATTCACGAGATATCATCCTTCCTATAATAAGTATTACGATTACTTACTCCGACTATACAAAAACACTACTGACAACGGTATGTCAGTAGTATTTTATGAATTAACCATAGAATAAAATTGATCGGATTGAACTAACGAGAAACGATAACGCGGGGAGGGATCTCACAGTGGCCGGTTATAGCATTGATGGGGAAGCACTAAAGACTTTATAAGAATAATTGACAATTGTACTCCTGTGTACTATATTGTACTTGTCGAATAAGTACAATATAGTACACAGGCATCGCTGAATTTTTAACAGAAAAACGGTGTTTAAACGAAAAGCAAGGAGGAGAATGATGAAAAAAAGAAACCAGATTTGGAGTGCAGCATATTTCAAAAGGGCAAACCTTTACTAAAAAAATAATCTAATTGGAGTACTAATATGGAGATTATCATAAGCAGCAATACAAGTAAGCCCATCTATGAACAAATAACATCACAGATCAAAGCGATGATTATGAGCGGTGAATTAAAGACTGGCGACCCCATTCCATCGATGCGATCTATGGCAAAATCGATTCATGTCAGTGTGATTACTGTTCAAAAGGCCTATGAGGATTTGCAGAGGGACGGTTTTATAGAGACTACCGTAGGACGGGGAAGTTTTGTATCCGCGCAAAACAAAAATTTCTATCAAGAAGAAATCCAGCGCAAAGCTGAGGGACTTTTGCAGGAAGCCGCAGATATTGGGCGCACAAATGGTATTCCTGTCGAAAAACTCATCGAGTTATTAAAGCTGTTCTATGAGGAGGAGTAATGATCATGAATCATGCTTTGACTGTAAATGGACTGACAAAGGCGTATCACGACTTTGTTCTGGACAATGTATCATTTCATGTACCGCGCGGGTCGATTGTGGGGTTGATTGGCCAAAACGGTGCAGGAAAGAGCACAACCATCAATTCGATTCTTGGATTGAAAAACAAGGATTCCGGCACGGTGACGATTTTGGGCAAGCAGGATCAGGAAATTGATAATGCTGTTCGCAATCAGATTGGTGTTGTGTTTGACGGTAGTAATTTCCCGGAAGGATTATCACCCAAAAAACTAAACCGTGTCTTCCAAAATATCTTTGCAGCTTGGGATGAAGAAAAATACTATTCTTTGCTAAATGAACTATCCTTACCTGCAAACAAAAAAATCAAAGAGTTTTCTAAAGGGATGAAAATGAAGCTGTCTATCGCTGTCGCACTTTCTCACGGTTCCAAACTTCTGATCCTGGATGAAGCGACGAGCGGGCTTGATCCTGTTGTTCGTGATGATATTTTAGATATGTTTTTGGATTTTGTTCAGGACGAAAGCAACTCTATCCTGGTATCCTCACATATCACAAGTGATTTGGAAAAAGTTGCTGATTATATCGTATTCATTCATAACGGTAAGGTTATTTTTAACAAACCAAAGGATGAATTGCGGTATAAGTACGGGATCATTAAATGTGGTACAGCACAGTATGATGCCCTTGACGAACAAGATATAATCGCTTACCGGAAGCAGGATTATGCTTGGGAAGTATTAGTTGCCGATAAAGATTTGGCGCAAAAAAAATACCCGAATGCAGTAATTGATCCTGCCACAATTGATGATATTATGCTGTTGTATATAAAGGGGGAGAGAACATGAGAGGGCTTATGCTGAAAGATTTCTATGCTATTAAGGATGCGTTGCTTATCCCCCTAATATTAATGTTCGTCATTGGAGTCGTTTTGTCCGTCGTAAGCTCTCCTTGGCTTTTGATTGTGATCGCAGGAACCTCATTTGGAATGATGGCGGTAATGAGCATTCAAAGTGACAAAACAGCGCAGTGGGATAAATTTTGCGCTACGCTTCCCGTCTCAAGGATTCAAAGTGCTTCAAGCAAATACGGTTTGTATGTGCTCCTTAGCCTGTTTGGAATTTTGGTTGCGACTGTAATTTGTATTATTGCTTCAATGATATTATCGAGCTTTGAGTTATCTGCTGTATATGTGAATGTATCCTTTGCGCTTATTCTTGCATTTCTGCCAGCTAGTGTGAATATCCCTAGTTCTTTTTTACTCGATGGAGAAAAAAGTATTGCCGGAATAATCCTTTCTTATGTAGTTACTGCCCTTGCCATTGCAGGATTAAGAACATTGCTAGGCTACTATATGAATATAGAAGAAAATCTACTTTTATTGTACGGAGTAGTAGCTGCGTTTAGTGTTGTCGTATATATACTCTCATGGATCATATGCCCTAGATGGCTAAGCCGTAAAGAATTATGAGGCATAACCAGCGGTGGAAAACTTCAATTATCTCAGAGCCAGACGTAAAGTGCAGAGCCGATGACCGCGAGCAGAATCGCAGTTGTCGGCTTTTTTCGGAATCGTTGCAGAAATGCAGACGATTTTTTGTATACATTTACAGAGCGTTATAGAGCTAAATCCTATAGTACTAGATACATTTTTAAACAAATCTTAAACGCAACGTGCATTGGTTTTAAACTCCAGATGTTAAGCTGATATACATAAAAACAGAGGAGTGTCAGCCTAATGAATCAGTTGTTCAGAAAAGTGTTATTGTCTACAGTGGTGTGCAGTTTCAGTGTGATGTCCATTGGTCAGGTGGCATATATGTCTGGATCAACTTTAGTAGACAAGAAGAATAGGATATCTTCAGAATTAATTTGGAAAGAGAGCGTTCGCTCAAATGCAAATACGATTACATCCATTAAAGCAGAAAAAAATGATCAGTACTCTGATTTGATGTTTCTAAAGCCTATTTTAACGCATAAACGAATCGTTAGCTTGGGAGAAGCATCGCATGGAACGTCAGAATACAATTCAATGAAAGTAAGACTCGTAAAATTTTTGCATGAAGAACTCGGATATGATGTCATTGCATTTGAATCCAATCTAGCCGATACTACTGCTGCATATGCTCAAATACATAATACAACACCAGAGGAATTGATGAAAAGCTCCGTCTATGGCGTGTGGCAGGTTGAAGAGAACTTACCTTTATTTGAATACATTGCACAACAAAGCAACACAGATCATCCGCTTATATTAACTGGATTTGATTCACAAGGCACGTCGGAGTCTTTTATTAAATTCGTTGAGGCGTGGTTTGCTAAGGTCGACAAGAATAAAGCTACAGCATTTGCACAAACGGAACGCTGGTATTTAAAGCTTAACATGGTTAACAAAGTAGACGATTTTAATATTCAAAAGAAGAAAATAAAAGAAAAATATATTACTCTCCAAAAGTTTGTAAGAGACAACAAAGCTGAATTAAGTAGGAATCAGAAGGAGCAACTCAATCTGATATCTCTGGTAGATCGCGTCTTACAAAATAGGTTAGACATGTTGGATAACTACCATCCTCATATTGTAAATCTGCTAGCAGGAGTAGACCCTGAGAAGCATTTGAAATTGGGAAGTTATGAACGAGATCGCGTGATGGCGGATAATGTAGAATGGCTTGCAGAAACAGTTTATCCTGAGGAAAAAATTATTTTATGGGGACACAATTATCATATACGTAAGAATAATTCCACAATGATCACAGAGCATAACGGATACGATTATGATAATAATCCATATCCAACCATGGGTGAGATGCTTCCATACTCACTCAAGCAAGCTGGTTATGTTATAGGTTTGTATGCATATGAAGGAAGCGCCTATAAAAACAATGGAGAGGAAGAGCAAGTCCAGCCTCATAAAAAAGGTAGTCTTGAAGATATTGTGGGAACTGAAATGGGCCCAGCCCGGTTCATCAATATGAAGGACGAGGAGTTAAGTCCAACAACGGAGTGGATGTATACACCTCGAATTGCCAAAGCATGGGGAGTTTTAGACGAAAAGATGATACCTCGCGATCAGTATGATGGAATATTACTTATTCATAAAATCCATCCCTCTAATCACTAGGAAAGCAACGTACTAAAATTTCGAAGTGAGGGTAAGGGCTAAAAATCGATTGTACTTGGTGGTAAACAGTGTTACTCTAAAAGTCTGTGTTCGACAATATATTTAATACTAGCCACCAATTTAGCTATAAAGAAAGGTAACACTATGATAAAAGTTGAAAACCTATCCTTCTCATTTCCACAAAAGGAATTATATAAAAACATTTCATTTACGTTTGAAGAGGCACAACACTGTGCTTTTATCGGAACAAGCGGAAGTGGAAAAAGTACATTGATCGATATCCTGATGGATCCGGAACGATATTTGTTCGAGGGCAAGTTAGAGATAGACCCCGATTGCAGAATCGGGTATGTGAGTCAGTTTTTGCAAGTAGACAAAACAAAAGAAGTGACCGTTTTTGAATATATCGCAGAAGAATTCATCAAGATACAAGATGAAATTACAGCGATTTATGCGGAGATGGCCACCACATCGGATATGGATTCCCTGATGGAAAAGCTTCAATTGGCTTTGGATGCCTTCGAAGCGATGGATGGGGATAATTACGAAAAAAACATCAATAAACAGTTAAACCTTGCCAACCTCATGAAGCTCAAAGATCTTAGTATATCCGCCGTAAGCGGCGGGGAATTCAAACTTATTCAAGTGATGAAGGAAATGCTGAATCGTCCAGACTTCATGATTATGGATGAACCTGATGTATTTTTAGACTTTGAAAACCTGAACGCGCTTAAAAAATTGATTAACACACACAAGGGAATGCTGCTCGTTGTTACGCACAACCGATATCTGTTGAACCATTGTTTCAACAAAATCATACACCTCGAAAACACAGAGCTCCAAGAGTTTGACGGGCGATATATCGATTACAACTTCTCGCTGCTTCAGACGAAGATTGAGCTGCAAGAAATCGCGGTTGCTGAAGCTGAAGAAATTGAGAGATACGATCACATCATCGACAATCTTAGAGAGATCGCCACGTATAATTCGGAAGCCTCCAGAGGCAGAGCGTTAAAAGCCAGAGTCAAGTTTCAAGAGAGATTGGAAGCACGTCGAATAAAAGAGCCATTTGTCGATATCAAACAGCCGAATATCCGTTTTGGGATCGATAAGGAAATGGAAGACAGCGTTGTGGTTAACGTCAATAACTATAGCGTTTCCTTTGACGAGTTGCTTTTGGAAAATGTGAACTTTGAGATCAAATCGACAGATAAAGTAGCCCTGATCGGTCCTAACGGTACCGGGAAAACGACTTTACTCCGAGAAATCTTTAAAAACAATCAGGATTCCATTGAAATCAATGCTGATGTTAATGTGGCTTATTTATCTCAGGTTCAAGGCGAAATGCTAAAAGATTCGAATACCATACTAAATGAATTCATTGATTCAGGGTTTCAAACGTATGACGAGATTAGATCGTATCTTCCAAACTATGGCTTTGAAGGAGAAATCCTTGATCAAAAGATTGAATCGTTATCTGGCGGAGAAAAAAATATGCTTCAATTGGCTAAAGTGTCTGCCAGTCAAGCCAACGTATTGCTTCTGGATGAACCGACAAGCCATTTAGACATCTATAGCCAAATCGCATTGGAGAAAGCTATTGAGGACTACAAAGGTGCGATTCTCATGATTTCTCATGATTTCTATTCGGTTGTAAATGGTATGGATTATGTTTTAATTATTGGGGACAAAACGATTAGTAAAATGAGTATAGAAGAATTTAGAGAGATGATTTATACGAGTCATTTTGATGAAAACTATCTAGAAAATGAACAAAAGAAAAAGTCTGTTGAAATGAGAATCGAATTGGCTTTAAAAGATACTAATTTTGAACTTGCAAAGAGTTTGGTTGATGAGCTAGAAAAGCTGATTAAGTTGCTTTAAGTTACAACGCTTTGATTGAAATGATAGACCAGAAAAAAGTCGCTATCTCAGCGACTTTTTTTGTTTAGTAGTCCAATCGAAGGTCAATCATGTTTATGCTTAATGCATCGCAACTGTATCTAATAAGAATCGGATCAGATCACATTGCTTGATCCGTTGGACGAACTAAAATCTCGTTGACCGCAACGCGACGTGGGCGAGTTACAATAAATTCAATCGTTTCTGCAATATCTTCTGCTTCAAGAACTTCAATATGGCTCAGAATATTGGAAAGTTGCTCACGCACGTCTTCACGTAAGTGATTGCCTAGTTCCGTTCCCACTGCACCTGGCTCTAAAACAGCCACACGAACGTTAAGCCCGGCCGTCTCTTGCCGCAGTGCTTCAGTAAACGCTGCAACACCAGATTTCGTGAGACTATATACCGCTTGCCCTGCCGATGGTCTGCGTCCAGATACTGAACTAATATTAATTAAATCAGTAACTTTCCGGTCGGAAGTCAAGGCTGATTGGATTAGATACGGTAGTGCAGCATGGGATATGTATAACAACCCATTTATATTCACGGATATCATTCGTTCCCATTCGATTGAGGGCGCCTCTGCCACACCCCCGATTAACATGAGTCCTGCATTATTTATAACGGTGTCCAAACGTCCATATTTATCTATAACCTGCTGAACTGCATGTTCCGCTTGCTTCTTATCTGTTATATCTGTTTCTATTACAAGAACCTCACCTCCAAGGTTTTTTAGCTCGGAAGCCAGATTCTCCAATCGATCTTTACGACGTGCGACAAGGACAACGATTGCTCCTTGAGCAGCGAGCCTTTTGGCAGTGGCTTCACCGATTCCACTACTTGCTCCAGTTACCAACGCCACCGTATCTTGCAATTTTTTAAACATGTTATATTCCTCCTCAAATTTTATTCGCTAAACGCTAAGATGTTACTGTTGTAACGTCTTGTTGAGCTCAGTATAATGTGTATAACATAAAGTTATCAATGCATTTCAAGGCAAGTGTGACATAAAAGGAGATGTTGTAATGTCAAACCCATCTAATCAAGTCAGAAGTGCACTGACGAAAGAATGGATCTTCAATGCACTCATGATATTAATGCAAACCAAAAATCTAAATAACATATCTATTACTGAGGTGTGTACAAAAGCTGGTGTTTCACGCATGGGGTTCTATAGAAATTACAACATCATTGAGGATGTAATCGTGGAACGCATTGATCAAGTGTTTACTGACTTTTTTGATCAGGCATTGGCAGGGGAGAACTTTGATAATTATTATTCAACACTATTATTTTTCAGATGTTTCAGGAATGAGAAAATCTTAGTAGAAAATCTGGTAAAGTCCAACGTTAGTTACTTATTGCTAGCCAAGTGTAATGAATACCTACACAAATTAGCCACAAGAATTGTAGTTAAAACCTACGACGATTCTGTCAAAGAAAACTATATTGCTAAGTTTTATGTAGGTGGATTTTATTGCGTTTTAATCGAATGGGCTTTAAATGGCATGAAAGAAAGTGATACGTACATGGCTGATATTTTGTATGAGTTCTGTGGGGTCACTATTCCGAAGGGAAATGCTGAAAAAATAGTGTGATATCAGGTGGAGAACAGCTCCTGGTGAAGCTCCTAATAATCCACTTTGGGTTTATTTATTGATTCCTCTTGGCGCTATTGTAATTACGTCTTTTTTTGATTATGTGATCAAGTTCGATTTTCAAAAAAAAGTAGTAACAGGTTGAAAATATATGGCCTATTTTCGATCCTCAATGTTTGATTAGCTAACGTCTATTTATTCTTATAAGATACATCTAAATCCCCCTGTATGCGGATTGATCCGCATACAGGGGAGATTACTTCTAGAAACAGCTAAACGAGCTGATTCGCTGCAGATCAATGCCGGTGTATAGCCAGAAGAAGCCATTCCAACGGAAGCCAGCTACCGAATTTCTACCTACAAATACCGGATACATCCAGAAGCCGGGACCACGATCCGGCCAAATATATGTGTAGCGAAACAGACAGCCGGATATGGCTCTTGGATCTACCGCATATAACGAAGCGGGTTGCTGTGGAATGAATGATGGTGGCGGCCCTGTAGGTGCCTGCACGCCTTGTGGTCCGCCGCCTCCACCCCCGGGGAACGATGGCGGACCAGGAAATCCGCCGGGTCCACCGGGTCCACCGGGTCCTCCGGGACCCCCAGGTCCGCCAAACCCTCCACCAGGTCCAAAAGGAGGTAAAAATGTCATATCACATCACTCCTGTTCATTAGTCTAATGTATTGTATGTAGGCAATTGAGAAGGGGAATGGGTGGAAGCCTATAGAAGGCCGCTAATAATCAAGTCGAATCAAGCAAATTAAATTGCAGAAAAATGTCGAATGAAGTGATTGCTAACTAATTTATTGTGTGATATTATGATCCAGTAAACGTTTACATCTATAACGAATTGAATATTAGCAGTGTTTGGCTGTTACTGGTAAAGCAGGCATGACCAAAATGATTTTGCATTTTCCTTATGTGAGTAGGAGAAGGCATATCGTTTTGGTCTTTTTTTATATCCAAATTCAGAAATGAGGCAAAGGTATGGATTATCGCAAGTTGGGACAAGAGATTACGGAATTGGTTGGAAAGAAGGATAACATCGCTCGGCTTACGCACTGCGCAACCCGACTTCGGTTCGAACTGCACGATATCTCCAAAGCGGAGACAGAAAAACTCAAAGCACTTCCAGGTGTCATTACTGTTGTGAACAATGGTGGACAATACCAGGTCGTTGTAGGCAATGAGGTGCAGCAGGTCTACCGAGTTATCACTCAGCAGATGGGTTCGACTCCCCGAAGTGCTGAATCCAAATCGGATTCTGCCAAAAATAAAGGACCAAAGCAAAAACAGAGCTGGATCTCCAGATTCATCAGCGTGATCTCAACAACATTTACTCCGGTAATTCCGGCAATCATTGGCGCAGGTATGATCAAAGCGATATTAGCCGTACTTGTGCTGACAGGCCTTGTAACGACGGAAAGCCAAAACTACTATATCCTTAATACCATTGCGGACGCGGCTTTTTATTTCATGCCTATTCTGCTGGCTTATGGAGCTTCCATTAAATTTGAAACTAGTCCCATTCTGGCGATGACAGTTGCCGGCGTGTTGTTACACCCGGGATGGAGCGCCCTGATGGCGGAAGGAAAAGACGTGTTTTTCATCGGTGTTCCAGTTCGACTAACCGATTACGCGGGCTCCGTGCTGCCGATTATTATCGTCGTTTGGCTCATGTCCTATATTGAACGTTTCGCGGATCGGGTATCGCCTTCCATGATCAAATTTTTCACGAAACCGATGATTGTGCTGTTGATTACAGCACCACTTGCATTAGTGGCAATCGGGCCTTTCGGAACATACCTCAATGATCTGGTTGCGATGGGTGCAGAAGCAATTAATGCCAGAGCCAGTTGGCTGATTCCTTTATTAATGGGAACTTTGCAACCCTTCCTGATCGTGACAGGCACTGCTTGGGCGATGACGCCGATTGCAACTAGCCAACTGACCAAAAATGGATATGAAATGATCAACGGTCCGGGAATGCTCGCGTCCAATATTGCTCAAGGTGGAGCCACGCTTGCTGTAGCATTAAAAACAAAAAACAAAAAACTGAAACAGCTCGCTGCTTCATCCGGTTTCACCGCCGTACTGGGCATCACGGAACCATCCTTGTACGGTGTAACACTGAAACTGAAGAAACCCTTAATAGCCGCAATGATCGGTGGTGGTGTAGCAGGGATATACGCAGGTCTGACCGGATTAGTACGTTATGCCTTCGTGTCACCAGGGCTTGCCGCGTTACCTGCCTTCATTGGCAGCAATCCGATGAACATCGTTCATGCCATTGTGACTTGTCTGATCGCTTTTGTCGTTACCTTTGCTCTGACATGGATCATTGGTTTTGAAGATCCAGTAGACGATGAAGAAGAAGGAAATACCAACGTTAACGATGACAAGACAATTTCCGGGCAGCCTGTTCAAGACAACAGCACAGACACTAAGTCTTCTACAACAACAAATGCAAATGGGCCGAGCCAAAATGAATTACGCCCACTTACAATCGCCAGCCCGATGCAAGGAGAATTAGTCCACCTTGACCGTGTACCAGACGATGTCTTCTCTTTGGGATTGCTGGGTAAGGGCGCTGCAATCATTCCTTCAAAAGGAGAACTGTATGCACCAATCGCAGGTGAAGTTACGGCTTTCATGGACTCCAAACATGCGGTCAAATTAAATGGTTATGATGGAGAAGAGGTGCTCATTCATATTGGAGTGGATACCGTCAACCTGAAGGGGCGACATTTCGACTCTTCCATTAAAGTAGGGGATCGCGTAAAACAGGGTGACTTGTTGATCCACTTTGATATCGATGCCATAAAGGCGGAAGGGTATGAAGTCATAACCCCGATCATTATCGCCAATTCGGATCGTTTCCCGGACATTAAGCTGGAGAAGCAGAGCCCTGTGGAGGTTGGAGCGACGATTATCCAACTTTCGTAACAACCGTAATATGGTCCGTCACATATCTTGATCAACATTTAAAATGAAGGAGTGTTTGAGATGTTATATCAACACATCAAACCATTCCCCAATGAATTTCTGTGGGGAGGCTCTACCTCGGCCTATCAAGTGGAGGGAGCTTGGAACGAAGATGGCAAAGGCCTGTCCGTCATCGATATGTGTGATCATCCGGCTGGAACCGCCGATTTCACAGTTGCGAGCGATCACTATCACCGATTCAGAGATGACGTGAAGCTTTTTGCAGAGCTGGGCCTCAAAGCATATCGTTTTTCAATTGCATGGACTCGAATCTTGCCTTCAGGCACAGGGGCTGTTAATGAGAAGGGACTCGATTTTTATCACCAATTAATTGACGAATTGCTGCTCCATGGTATTGAACCCGTTGTGACCATGTACCATTTCGACTTACCCTACGAGCTTGAGAAAACCGGAGGATGGAACAACCGGGGGACGATCGATGCCTTTGTCGAGTATGGGCGTATCTTGTTTGAGCATTACGGGCATAAAGTGAAATATTGGTTGACCATTAATGAGCAAAATACGATGATTCTCCATCCAGGTGCCATTGGTACACCAAAAGACGGACGTCTGCCTTCCAGTAAGGAACTGTATCAGCAAAATCATCACATGTTTGTAGCTCAAGGCAGAACGATGCGACTATTTCATGATATGCTCCCGCAAGGCAAGATTGGTCCTGCATTAAACATGACATCCATGTACCAGGCAACCTCCAGACCAGCCGATGCAATCGCTGCACATAACTGGGAGACGATTCGCGGATGGGGTTTTCTCGACTTATCGGTGTGGGGACGGTATAATCCATTATTCTGGAGTTATTTACAGGAACGCGGCATCGAGCCGGTTATTGAGCAGGGTGACATGGAAGATATCCAGTCTGGCCGCCCCGATCTGGTAGCAATCAACTACTACTCGACGGCAACCATTGCCGCCAGTATGGGCGATGCGTCGGATGTTACAGCTCGTGCGGGTGATCAGCAAATTATGCTTGGCGAGCAGGGAGTATACCGGGCCGCGGAGAATCCTTATACGGAAAAAACGAAATATGGCTGGGTCATTGACCCGGTTGGCCTAAGGCTGACATTGCGTAAGGTATGTGAACGATATGGTCTCCCGATTTTAATTACGGAAAATGGTATAGGAGCCCCAGATGTACTGGAGGCAGATTACACGATTAACGATACGTACCGGATTGATTTTATCGAGAAACATCTGGAACAGATCAGACTGGCTCTAACGGATGGAGTAGATGTGATTGGTTATTGCCCTTGGTCCGTTATTGACGTGGTAAGCACACATCAGGGGTATGGGAAACGTTATGGAATGATCTATGTAAACCGCGGTGAACAGGATCTGAAAGACTTGAAGCGTTTGAAGAAGAAAAGCTTCTCGTGGTATCAAGAGGTCATTAAACAGAATGGCAGATGTATCGGAAATTCGGATCAGGCGGTCACGAAAGAATAAAGGATCGTGATGAATTCATGAGAGTAATCAAAATATTAAATAACAGCTTGCTTCTGACCAAAGATGAACAGGGACAAGAGATGATTGTCATGGGAAAAGGGTTGGCATTCAAAGGCAGAGTCGGCGAGCGACTCGATGAGGAGCATATCCAGAAACGATTCATTCTGCAAAATAATCCGTCTGCCCAGGCTTACGTACGAACCATCGAAAGCATGCCAGAAAAACATGTGAATGTCATAAACAAACTGATTACCAATGCAAAAGAAAAGCTGTCTCTTGACGACCAAATCTTCTTTACGCTTATGGATCACTTGTCGTTTGCCATTGAACGATGGAAAAAAGGTGTAGCATTACAGAATCGCATGTTATGGGAGATACAGAGGTTTCATCCTGTCGAATTCGAACTGGGCCTTGAAGCCGTTCAGATGCTGAATCTAGAATTGGGTATTGAACTGCCGGAAGAAGAAGCAGGGAATATCGCTTTTCATTTCGTGAATGCCCAAACGCATGAACAGAATATGGAGCGCACGATGCAATCCGTTAAGATGTTAAAAGATATTTTTAACCTGATTCAATACACCTTTGATATGCAATTGAACAAAAATTCTATCCATTATGTGAGACTCGTCACACATCTGCAATTCTTCATCCAGCGTTTACAAGAAGGGCGTCTGGGCAATTCGGCGAAAGATTTTATATTTCAACACATGGTGAAGGAGCATCCGCTTGAATACAAATGCGCGGAGATGATCAAAACCTACGTGCAGAATATGCTGGACATCTCCATATCAAACGAGGAATTATTATATTTGATGATTCACATTGCACGAATTGTGCAGGAGGAACAGGGTGACGAGGGACGATTAAAAAACAAAGTTTATATGCCTGTTAGCAGACAGGAAAAAAGATACTTTTTAACTATGACCGTTTTCTCGTATTTTATCGGGAAACGGTCTTTTATTTTTGCAAATATGTAGCGGCTTTTTTGATATTCCACGCGAACGAACTCCAGCTTCCTAAGCTCACATGAGATTACCAAATGATAACTTTTTATTATAATTATTGGGAATTTGTTATATGTAAGCGCTATCGAAAGAACTATAATCTATTTATCTGGATGTTAATCCGTTCAGAAATACTTAGACCAAATCATGAGGAGGAATTGTATGAAACGGTTAGGTCAATGGAATATAACAGCCTTGGTTCTTGTGCTGGTACTCGCCATGCTTCCATTTTCGAATGTCTCACATGCAGCCAAGGCAGTTACGGAAGTGGAGGGAAGTCATTTAAGCACAAACTTTGAAGACGGTACACTTCAAGGATGGACTCCACGTGTCGGTAGTGAAAATCTGACAGTGACACAGCAGGAAGCACACGAAGGCCAGTCTAGTATGCTAGTTTCCAACCGTGATCGTTCCTACCATGGACCGATGTTATCCATGAAGGATCTGCTTGAGCGTAACCAAGAGTATGAAATTACGGCATATGTAAGACTTACCCAGGAGCCCACCACGGATCAAACACTACAGCTCACCACATATAAAAAAACAACGGCCGAAAGCTGGAACCCGATCGGTAGCGTGAAGATTGCCAAAACAGAATGGAACACATGGCACAAGATCACCGGAAAATTTCAGTATAGCGATGATCCCACTGAATTGAATTTGTTCATCGAAACACCCTACATCTCTGAAGATAGCGTAGATACGTTATCGTTCTATGTGGATGATGTATCATTTACTCTGGCCGAGCAACTGGAGATTGAAGCAGGGATTCTGTCTCTGGAGGACCTGTATCAAGATGATTTCCCCATTGGTGCAGCGGTGTATCGCTGGCAGTTGGAAGGCGCATACGGACAACTGCTCACAAAGCATTTTAACAGCTTGACCGCAACCTATGAGATGAAACCGAAGTACATGTCTCCTTCCGAAGGTGTTTATGAGTTCGAGGCAGCCGATCAATATGTTCAGTTCGCTGAGGAGCATGGTATGGGCGTACGCGCACATGCGTTGTTGTGGCATATTGATGCTGCAGAGTGGATGTTCACGGATCCTCAGGGTAACCCTGCGAGTCGAGAATTACTGCTTGCCCGGATTCAGGATTATGTCGAAACCGTCATGACCCGATACAAAGGTAAGATCTATGCCTGGGATGTGGTAAACGAGGCGATTGCGGATAGCAATGGTGATGCCAACGGTTTACGTAAAAGTCCCTTTTATGAACTAATCGGTCCGGATTACATTGAAAAAACCTATGAATTCGCTCGTGCAGCCGATCCGGATGCCAAATTATACTACAACGAATACTTCACGGAAATCCCTGAGAAAAGAGAGCATATGTTTCAGTTGGTCAAACGACTGAAAGAGAAGGGACTCATCGATGGTGTGGGTTTGCAATCCCACTATAACCTGGAATCCCCGCCCATCGAGGAAATTGAAAAAACGATCAACATGTTCGTCGAACTTGGATTGGATATTCAGATCACGGAACTGGATGTGGATAGCGGAATTCCATTTGGTGAAGAGATGTCGGATGAAGTTGCGGTAAAACAGGCGTATCGATATAAGGAACTGTTGGATTTGTACAAAAAACACAAAGATCACATTTCTTCAGTTACCTTATGGGGACTCCAAGATGAGAAGTCTTACAACAACCAGGCGATGCTGTTTGATTCAGCCCTGAAGGCCAAAAAAGCATACTGGGGACTCGTGGATGAATCCAGCTTGCCTGTGTTGACACAGAGAGCCGTCTCACTTTCGGGTAAACCGGATATCAAAAAACAGTCACAAGATCCGCTCTGGAACAAAGCGGTGTCTACTCCACTGAAGGGTGACTCTTCGGGATCAGCCAGTTTCAGAACCTTATGGGATCAAAGTAACCTGTATATCCTCGTGGATGTTCAGGATGCGAAGTCAGATGTGAATGACAGAGTAGAACTCTTTGTTGACCTCAATAATGGCAAGACCACCTCATATGAAGCAGATGACCGACACGTAATTATTAAGCGGTCGGGCAAAGCTGAGGGCGCGGAGCGGCGTTCATATCGTGTACGCGAGACAAAAGCTGGATATCAGGTTGAATTGTCCATTCCATGGGATGGTATCCAAGCCGGTTCAGAATATGAAGTTGGCTTGGATATCCGTGTGACTGATGGCGGTGCAAGTGGGACAGAGCCTCATAATCCACTATACTGGAATGATCGAACACAATCTCAGGAACAAGATACAAGCAAATACGGCGTGATTCAGCTTGCCCCTATGCCCAAATCTGCACAAGCTGTGCAAGGGATTGTTCAGATTGATGGGAAGAAAGACGCCCTATGGAATAAGGCTGTACCATTTGAAGTAAAAAGGTTGAATGAGACCGAAGGTGCAGAGGCAGTGGCTCGCGCAATGTGGTCAGGGGAGTATCTATATCTGCTGATTGACGTCACTGATCCAAACATCATCACAGATAGCATCAACCCATGGGATCAGGATTCGGTTGAGATTTTCCTGGACGAGAATCACCAGCGCACACCGTATTTTCAATATGATGATGCCCAGTTCAGAATCAGTGCAGACAATGTAGGAACCTTTGCAGGGGGTGCCTCACCCGGACGCCTTGTAAGTGCTGTGAAGAAAACAAATAAAGGATATCTCGTAGAAGCCCGAATCCAGTTACATTCACTGACGCCCAAAGCAGGAAATGTTCTCGGTTTCGATCTTCAAATTAACGACAATCAGGGCGGAGGTAAACAGAACGTAGCTAAGTGGAATGATACGACCAATGAGAGCTGGAGAAACACTTCCCAGTACGGAATACTCACTTTTGTCGGAAAGAACAAACTCGGGCATTAAATCATTGGCAGTAGTTCAAAGAATAGAAACCATCATAACAGTAGCTAAAACTCAACCATTGTTGTGATGGTTTCCGTCGTTTAAATACGTCTCTCAAGCTGATGAGGGGGATACAATCTGCCTTGACTATATTTAACAGCCCTTGATATACTAAATGAATGTTGTTTTTTTTTATGCGGATAAGAAAGTAATCAACTACATACAACCGTTTGCAAGGGAGCCTTAACCGGCTGAGAGGGTGTTAAACCGACCTTACCTGATTTGGATAATGCCAACGTAGGGATGCAACGATGAAACACTGTACTTGGGTAGCTCATGCGCCCCCCTTGTTTTAGTGTATTTGTCTGCGAAACATCCTATGGATGTTTCGTTTTTTTGTTTTTAAATACGTACATTATGAATTGGAGGAACACATGTTGACTATTTCAGAGAGACTATATCAGGCAGCACAGCCTGTGTGGAAGGAATGCCTTGAGCATCCTTTTGTTAAAGGGATCGGAGATGGTTCTTTACAGGTTGAACAATTTCGTTATTATTTGCTGCAAGACTACTTGTACCTGTACGATTATGCCCGTGTATTTGCACTAGGTATTGTCAAGTCGCACGACCCCAAATTGATGCAGTTTTTTAGTAAAAACGTAGATAACATCCTGAATGGTGAAATGAAAATTCATCGTTCTTATATGGAGCGATTAGGAATTACAGAGGATCATGTTTTTCAGGTAAAACCTGCACTGAAGAATGCAGCGTATACTAACTATATGCTCTCTGTTTCCCATGCGGGCGGCATAGCAGAAGTACTTGTATCCATTCTGGCCTGCTCATGGAGCTATGCAGAGATTGGTCAAGTTCTTTCCCAAAAGCCAGGTGCAGCTGATCATCCCTTTTATGGAGAATGGATCACAGGATATGCTTCCTCTGAATACAACAGCAACAACCAATCCCTTGTCGCGTTAACGGATAAGCTATTAGAAGGCTGTAGCGAGGTAACGTACCAACGGATGGAAGATATTTTCGTGATGTGCAGTCGCTTTGAACTTGATTTTTGGGAGATGTCATGGAGGCTGGAGGCTTGAGCTCACTGGTAGTTGATTAAAGGTCTCGGTCGTGGAGCTGCAAAGGGTAATCAGTCTCAGAATGGAAAATAAGTAGATTTACGTAAAGGAACGCTAGTATAAGCGTGTTTCGTGACGATGCCAAAAAAAGGGCGGAGTGTATCCGCCTTTTTTCATTGTTGAAATTCTTGACACAGGAGCATTTTATACTCTGAAGTCTCTGGCTAAAATCAAAAAGGGCGTCAGGACGGAATGTTCATAGCAGTCTGAATGTTTTTCAGATCGAGCTGAATTTGCTCTGCAATATGGTAAGGGTGGTATAAGCCATGCTGCACCATGTAATTTGATATCTTTTCATGAGAGTCTATGGCTTCATCGAGCTGTTTCATCAAAATTTGTTTGATTTCGGGGGTAGCACATTCGGTCACAGCCATGGCGTAGTTTCTGACGCCGCTCTTGGCGTTCATCAAAAAATCCATTGCGATCACGTCATCGGTCAGCGTATTAAGACCAGTCATGTGTTCTAATATTGGGTTCATTTTTTATCTCCTATACAGTCGCTTTAGACAGCACTCCACCGAGCTCCTGAAGCTGCTGTTGTGATAATGTCGCATCTTGTTGCAAAATTTGCTTGAGCTCCGGGTCGTTTACCAGAGCTTGCATGGTCTTGGATTTTGTCATGCAAACCGTCTTGAACGCAGCTATTTCATGCACCTCGAGCATCTCATGCAAAGCGTATGTGGAATCCATTCAGATTGTCCTCCCATGTATCAATTCATATTTAAGGCTTTAAGATGACTTTAATGCAATCGTCCGTTTTTGTATCGAACACTTCATAGCCACGCTTGGCCTCGCTGAGCGGAATGACGTGCGTAACAATGTCCCCAGGGTCCACTTTGCCAGACGTAACCAACTCGTACATGTATGGCATGTAGTGAATGACCGGAGCTTGTCCGGAACGGATATTCACGTTTCGCTGCATGATGTCACCGAGCGGGAATCCGTTATAACGTCCGCCGTATACACCAGTGACTTGAATGGTGCCACCTTTGCGGACAGCCTGAGATGCAATGATAAATGCACTCATGGTGCCGCCTTGCAGTTTCATACCGCTGGCTAGAAATTCAAGATCGCTCATCTTGCCGTCCATTCCTACCGCATCAATCACGACATCGGCGCCGCCTTTGGTCATTTCTTTGAGAGTGTTCCCAATATTCTTATCCTGTTCGAAGTTTACGATTTCCACATTGTTTGTTCGCTTTGCATGCTTTAAGCGGTAATCGACATAGTCGACGGCTATGACCCGCTTAGCACCTTTCAGCCAGCAGAACTTCTGGGCCAGGAGTCCGACCGGACCGCAGCCGAGCACGATGACTGTATCACCATTCTTAACGCCGGCGTTATCTACGCTCCAGAATGCCGTCGTCATGGCATCGGCGATCAAGCTTAGCTTTTCGTCCGGTTGTTCGCAGTTTTCAGGGATCTTAAAGTGGGTAAAATTGGCAAATGGGACCCGTAAATATTCGGCTTGCCCGCCGGGATATCCGCCGGTCGTTCCGGAGTAGCCGAAATATGCGCCCATATCCCCGTGTTCGTTTGAATTGTCACATTGGCTTTCCAGCTGATTTTTGCAAAAAAAGCATTCTCCGCATGCGATGTTAAACGGAATGATCACACGGTCACCTTTTTTTACCTTGGTCACGCCAGGACCTACTTCTTCTACGATCCCCATCGGCTCATGCCCGATGACATAGTTCTCCTGAAGGTTAGGGATCATCCCGTGAATAAGATGAAGGTCAGAACCGCAAATGGCGGTACTGGTGATCTTTACGATCATATCGTCCGGTTTCACAATCTTCGCATCCGGCACCTCTTTGACCACGACATTTTTAACCCCTTGATACGTTACCGCCTTCATGCTTTATGTCCTCCAATATGTTCATCTGGGGTCCGATCAAACATCCCTTTACGTGACGTATCACCCGGGAACAGATTCATCTGCCCGATCATCACCGTATTTTTCGCCGAAAGCTGATCGAGTTGGTACTGTTCGTTCAACTCATAAGGATGAAACCACTTTTTGCGCATCATGAGCTCCGAGATTTCTTGGTGCATTGCAATCCCCTGCTTAAGATGAGTATGCAGCAGGGCTCTTACATCCGGTGAAGCCGTTTCCGTCAGGGCGATGGACAAATTACGTACACCCTCCTTGGCACGAAGAAGGAAGTCCATGGCAAAAGTCATATCTGCCATTTCCGGCATATTCAATGAATTAATCGGATCTAAATAATCGGTATTCATCTGAGTTCCCCTTAATGTGTTATAGGTGTCGGATTATTTGGAACGGGTGCTTGGAAAGGAGCTCTTGCGTAGATTGCTTGCAGCTCAGCGATCTGTTGTATGGATTGAGTTACGTCTTTCTGCATTAAGGCTTTTAGCTCTTGGTCAAAGACCAGGCCTTGCATAAGTTTCGACTTAGCGATGCAGAGCGTTTTGAAGTTTAACGCTTCATGCAGTTCCATCGATTCGTGCGGCGCTAGCGTTGGATTAGCCATTCAGAAATGATCACCTCCTTTTTCATCAAGATTAGATTTTCCAATGCATCGGATCTTATACTAATATGGATCACCGGAGAGGTAAGATCCGAATATTCCCATGTACTCGTAGGGATATAAACAAAATCTCAATCCCATACTTATTTCTGTTTAAATGAATGATCTTACTCAAGGAAGGAGGAGTCACGGTGCCCAATAAAAACAAAATTGATCTAGCCACCGAAAATGCAAGAAAACCGGCAGAAGGTGCACTTAACTCGAGTGGTAATACGCTGGAGCAGCATGCATCTAACGCGGTTTCTGAGGTGCAGACGGCTTTAAATCAGGCAATAAACTCGTTAAATGAATCTAATGCAACAAATTCACAAGCGTTGGAGATTGCCCGGCAGCAATTGACCCGAGCAGATGAATTTTTAGATCAAGCGCAAACTTCAGCCAACGCATTACGTCTGCCGGACCAACAATAAAACGGTTTTGGTACTGATAAGCTTGGCAGAGTTTTTCCTTCTTTTCCGAATTTTCTCCGATACTCTCTGCATGGGGGAATTACCCTGCGTTGACGATCGGAGGAAGCATTTTTCCTAGAACACATATAGTTACAGTCAACATGCTTCGGCTTACGCCGAAGTTTTTTGTATTTTTAGATGTATCGGACATTTTCAAAATCGAGGTTGAAAAAGAATGATTAAGGGCCAGGCATTAGAAAAAGTCTCGAACATAATTATAGGTAATATCTATTCAACTATGTTGAGGAGGACATCATACAGCCTATGTTACCTATGGAAGAATATTTTGGTAAGTTAGAACTCGTTCATTCCTTTTACGGGGCTATGCCTACAGGCGTTAGTGTATCCGAAACCGGGCGTATCTTTATTTGCTTTCCAAAATGGGGAGATGACGTTAGATTTACGGTAGCGGAAATTGTTGAGGGTCAGATGCAACCTTATCCTAATGTAGAAACGAATTTGATCAACCCATTGAATATCGTTATGTCCTTCATCAGTGTCCAAAGTGTTGTTGCAGATGGAAGGGGAACCTTGTGGGTACTGGACACGGCTGCACCAAATTTTTCTGAGCCAATTAAAGGAGGGGCAAAATTAGTCGCGGTAGATTTAGAAACAAATACAATAAGAAAAGTATATACATTTGCTGATGATGTAGTCTTGCCGACAACGTATCTGAATGATGTCCGATTTGACTTTCGTGTAGGAAAAGCAGGTTTCGCATATATAACGGATTCTTCTTCCAATGGTCCAGGCGCTATTATCGTCGTAAATTTAGAAAACGGAAATGCGTATAGACGGTTGCATGGAGCAAGCTCGACCTCACCCGATCCATATTTTGTGCCGAAAGTGGAAGGTAAAATTTTGATGAATCGAAACGCGGATGGTTCAACATCGCCCTTTCGATTGGCCTCTGATGGTATAGCCATTTCCCCTGATGGAAAAATGTTATTCTATTGTCCATTAACCAGTCGCCAGCTATACTCGATCTCAACAGAATCGTTAAGAGACAGAACGATACCGGATTTTAAGTTAAGTGATCTTGTGCAGTATTGGGGAGAGAAGGGTGCATCTGATGGGATGATCACGGACGCAAAAGGAAACGTTTATGCTGGAGATTATGAAAACGATAGTATTCGAAAGATATTGCCAAATGGAATCATGGAAACCATCGCCCATGATCCCCGAATTTTATGGCCAGATACGTTTTCTATTGGTCCGGATCAATACTTATATGTAATTGTGAACCAATTACATAGGCAGGCGAGATTTCATTATGGAAGAGACCTGCGACAAAAACCCTATAGTTTACTACGCATGAAAATTGATGAATTACCTGCTCCTACCTTTTGATATACATCCCACTTTACAAAGCGGATTTTTATTTACGTAGAAATGTATTTTATTTTTCTATACATGATCCAGTAAGCGTACAATCGTGTCAGCCCCAAAAGACATGATTATACATTTCAACAACAAGCCCTGATATAATAAGCAAATAGCAACTATCTATTTTCTATGGAGGTGAGGCTATTGAAAACAATCGGGGTAGGATTCTTACATGCACGGCTCTATGCAAAGCCAGTGAAGGATATGGCAATGCTTTGCATAGAGCCTGGGAAGAATCACATTGCCAACGACGAATCGTAATATTCTACTAACTGGCTTTGCACCTTATTGATCTATTAAATAAGGAGTGAGGCCCATGAAATATTCAAAAGCCGAGTCTATTTTTCCGGAAGAATTGCTACGTATCATTCAAGAATACGTTCAAGGCGAATTGGTTTATATCCCCAAACCCAAAGAGGTGCACCTAAAATGGGGCGAGAAAACAGAGAGCAAGAGTAAGGTCTCTGCTCGAAACGCTGAGATTAAATCCTTATTCCGCAATGGAGTCAGGATAGAGGAGTTGGCGGGTCGGTATTTCTTGTCCTGCGAAAGCATAAAGAAAATAGTCTATACAAAGAACTAATCAAGGAACTAATGAAATCCGCTAACTCGTCGTTTCGACGGTTTAGCGGATTTTGTGCAAAGATGACTTAAATGAACTTATACATAGTAACCGTACCTCTAAATCGATAGACTCAAGTTAAGGTTGTTGTGATGAAGGACGGCCGGATCATACAAAGAGGTGTAACGAATGAACGAAATCATAAAGAAGAAGCTGCTGGACAAAAATGAACTGCTAATTAATATGGTGATTGAACGCGTAAAAAGAGATTTTCTAGATGATATCGCCATTATTGGGCTTACTGGTTCATTTAGCACCGATGACTTTCACGAGAAGAGCGATCTTGATTTAATTATCATTAATAATACAGAAAAGGGATGGGAAATATCCGATTGCTTCATCTTGGACGACGTTGGATATGATATCTATTGCACGCCATGGGATTCAAGAATACAAGAGCAATCCAACTTGGAGAGTCCCAACGTATCGAGCCTAACCGAGCTCAAAATACTCTACTATGCAAAGCCTGATGATTTGGAGAAATTGAACGTCTTCCGGCAAAAAGCTCTTGATGCACTTGCAAAACCGATAGGAGAAGCGTGTCTTAATCGAGCAAATAAATGGATCGACCTAGCTAAGCAAGCATACAGCGATACGATGCTTAGTGAAGATATCGGTTCAGTGCGATATGCATCTGCTGAGGTTCTGTACAATCTAGTCAATGCCTTGGTGAGTATGAATAACACGTGCATCAAACGAGGGATCAAGCGATATTTGGAAGAGATACGTTCGTTTCGCTATGTTCCGGATAATCTCGAATCCTTATACATGTCAATCATCGAAGCTCATACCATTGAAGATATTCGAATAACATCCTTTAATATGTTGAATAGCGTTACGAGGTTACATAACACAATGTGTGATAACTTCATTGTTAAACCGGCTCCGACCTTTGATAATCTGAGAGGGACATACGAAGAATTGTGGTGCAACTACCGTAATAAAATTTTGAAGAGTGTTGCAACGAACGATCCTTCCTACGTCTTTCTTTCGGCCTTTGGAGCACATGGATATCTTGATGAAATGGCCATGGAGAAAGGAACCAAGAAATTTGATCTTATGCAGTACTTTGATGCAAGTAATTTACCAGTTATGAAAGAGAAGCTCCTTGAAGTGATGGATGATTATCTAGAAGAGTATGATAAGGTCGGTAGAAAAGTCGAACATTTTACAACCTTCGAGCAACTATATACCCATTATATGAATCATTGACCTTACTATCCCAGTTGGTAATAAGCCCACGGAAAACATTGTTTTTACATTTAGATACGTTTAGAAAATGGAAAGTCTGACGATTTTATCGTCAACAATAACAAAATGATAATCCAATAATAGTGGATCGGGTAGACCAGTCTTGTCGTAGGTACCATCCAGCTTGCATGTTAACACAATTTCATCACCTATTTTTTTTGCTTTTGTTGGCTCTAACGTTACATTCGCCGCGAAATGGTTTTGATCACTCCATTCCCGAATCGCCTGTTTGCCATTTCGCTTTTTCCCTTCATCCAACACGACAGCATTTTCTGAGAAACAATCTACAAATACTACTGGGTCTGGCTTGTTAGATGCAGTAATGTATTTGCCAATTACAGACGGTAAATGACTGAGATCAATATTGTTCTCTCCCTTTATTAATTAATTTTTAGACGGTAGGGATCGTTCCCCCATCTATGACATATTCACTACCTGTAATAGATGCTGCTCGGTCTGAGACCAGAAATGCGACCAGCTCAGCGACTTCTTCAGGAAATCCTGGCCGGCCAATTGGAATACCTCCGAGTGAAGTCATAAGTTGTTCGAGCGCACTTTCTCGACTTCCGGTTTCCGTTGCGATCCGATCAATTAATGCGTCAGCTGCTGCTGTCTGAATAAATCCGGGAGACAATGTATTGATGCGAATTCCTTGAGGGGAAAATTCATTCGATAATCCCTTGCTATAATTAGTCAGCGCGGCTTTGGCAGATGCATAAGCCAGTGTAGTTTCATATAAAGGCAAACGTCTCTGGATGGAAGTGAAATGAAGAATAACGCCTGAATTATTCTCTAACATAAGTGGAATTAAGCCACGATCAAGTCGAACTGCTGCGAGTAAATTCCAATTTAATGTATGAAGCCAATCCTCATCACTCAATACAAGTGCGCCTCCTGGTGGTGTCGTTGATCCACCTACGCAATGGACAATAATATCGATACCTCCAAGTTGCTCTTTTACTGCTGTAATTATTTGCTCTACACCTTCAGGTGTGGCGACATCTGCTTGCACAAATTTGACCGAATTGGGCAAGTCAGTAGATAGAGAACGGGCAGTAGTAAGGACTGTAGCTCCGCCTTTTGCAAGTCTTTTTACAACTGCTTGTCCCATTCCCTTTGTCCCTCCGGTTACAAGCACCTTTTTACCTTCAAATTCTGATACAGAGAACTCAAATTCTTTATGCATAACTATTCCTCCTAGTGATGGTATTCAATGATTAATTTGAAAGTGCTCTGTCTCTAAACCTTAATGTGTAGTTCGAGAGGAGCTAGAACTAATACTACACTTGCTACTTTCATAACGTCCAATTTATTATAATAATAAAAATGATGAATATTATTAATATATGGAGGGGTGTTTTAATGGAACTTACACAATTGGAATACTTTATGACCGTTGCACAGCTTGAACATATGACCTTAGCCTCCAAAAAACTCGGTATTACTCAGCCAGCATTAAGTCATGCAATTGCCAAGCTTGAAAACGAAATAGGAGCTCCTTTATTTGAGCGAAATGGACGAAATATAAAGCTCAACCGAAACGGTACTATGTTCTTTAAATGGATTGGTAGAGCCCTACATAATATTGAAAATGGCCTAAGGGAAATTGAAGAGTGGTCCAATCCGGATACTGGTGTGATTACGTTGTCTTATCTAAACATTCTCGGGGTTGAATTGATCCCTAGCCTAATTCGAAGTTATCAATCGAAGTATCCCAAAGTTCGGTTCGAATTGACACAAGGGAACTTAGGGGATATTGATGAACATCTGGAGCAAGGATTTTCGGATGTTATGATTACATCGAGGGAATCTACTATGGATAATCATCACTGGAAGACTATTCAAAATGTTCCTTTATACATTGTTGTTCCCTCCCAACATCGTTATGCAGATTGCAGCGCTCTTAGTTTGGCAGAGCTGTCTGGAGAGCCATTTATTGGATTGAAAAACAACTGTGGGTTAAAAGCAACGATTATATCCCGTTTCCGAAATACCGGATTTTTTCTTGCTTCGGCTTATGAAGCGGAGGACCTGATCACTGTAGCCGGTTTTATAAAGTCGGGTCTAGGTGTATCAGTGCTGCCTAAGACGCTGGGGTTGATGTTAGATGAATTGGTCTGGATCCCTATCATTGATGAAGGATGGTACTGGGAAATAGGATTAAAGTGGAGAGATGATCATAATATTTCCCCAGCAGCGAAAAGGTTTATTGAATATGTGGATACTTTACATCAAGGAGAATGACCGCCAAATTTTTTAGTTTTGAAAAGAATCTGAGAATACAATCCCTAAAGTTTTTTAAATAAGACAACAAGATTTCGAAATTGCTCCCTTGTTATAATCAATGAGTAAAATTGAATGCGAAGGAGCATATCTATGCATAAAATTGTAGAACCGAAAATTTTCTATTTTGGAACTCCAGTCGTACTTATCAGCACTCTAAACGAGGATCATTCGGTAAATTTAGCTCCTATTTCATCTGCATGGTCGCTAAATCAGTCATTTATGCTTGGAATAAGTAACCGATCTCAAACCGTGCAAAATATTCTGCGTGAACGTGAGTGTGTCTTAAACCTGGCTTCGGTAGATCTTGTTCACGCTGTGGATCGACTGGCTCTTCTCACTGGACGTAACCCTGTTCCTGATTACAAAGTACGACAGGGGTATAGGTACGAACCAGACAAATTTGGTGCCGCCCAATTAACTCAAACACCATCAGATATAGTAAAACCTTCCTGTTTAAGGAGTGCCCCGTGCAACTTGAAGCAATTGTCAAACATGTTCATGATTTTGGAGAGGATCCAAGTACACTAGCTGCTATCGAAGTTAACATTGTGAAGTCGCACATTAACGAGCAGATATTGATGGATGGAGAAGAAAATTATATCGATCCAGATAAGTGGAATCCGCTAATAATGAACTTTTGTGAGTTTTATGGTATCGGGGAAAAGGTACATCCGTCTAGATTGGCTCCAGTCTTTGCACCACCTGTTCGTCAGTGACAATGTTCCTGCCAAGAATCCTCATTTAACAAGAACAGTAACTCAATAGCACGTTTAGCTATATAGACGTGCGGATATGGAATGGATGCGATAGCTCCCCGTTCGGGAAACTCGCTTCTGATGACCCAATGCTGCCAGTCATACTTTATTTAATTTGAAAACAAGGAAAAAAACCTTTTACAATGATTGGCAGTACGTTATAATACAATCACCAGGTAGATTACCCAACAAAAAAGTGAAATATTGTAATATCCAGTCACACTCGGCTCGTCATAGTTCTTTGAGTCGCTTATTACAACATAATAGATATCGGAGGTATGATTATGGTCAAGAAGAAAATTTCCACAGCCCTCAGCGCAGCTTTAATCGTTTCTATGCTGGCTACTGGTCTAATAGTCACTATCCAAGGTAACACAACGTTAGAGGTAGCGAAGTCAGCAGGGGATAAAAAGGTTGAAGTGGTTAAAGCATAAGAGACGTTAATTTGTTTAGAACATTTCAAGAGACAAGAACATATTCCTATTGAAGTCGCTATTTTAGCGGCTTTTTTTGTTTTATCGGTAAAATTGGGTTTAATACTAACGATATTTTGTTGAACAAGTAAAGAGAAGTTTAGATGTAACCTTTTTTACATTTGTAAACCATTAGGTTTGAAACAATAAAAAAATGATTAGATCGACTTAAATAAAAATTGTTATTTTATATAATCAGGCATAAAATGTGCAAATGTAAACTAAAACAGGTATATACATAAAAAATAATGTTCATTTATACAAAAATACTTTGACAAATGAAAACGAGTGGATTATTTTGTTAATAAGGAATGCATATTTCTTCTTTTAGATTCTAAATAGCCTTAAAGGAGCGTGAATAAAATCAAAAAAATACTTCTATCAGCTGAAGAAAATAGTATCAGCAAAGGTCCGGAAAACTTTATTTATAAAAATGAATACAGACCGCAAATACATTATTCCCCTAAGGGAAACTGGATTAACGATCCTAACGGAATGGTTTATTATGAAGGAGAATATCACCTTTTCTACCAGTATACTCCTCATGATACGCAGCCTGACTTCGGCAGAATGCATTGGGGGCATGCAGTAAGTAACGATTTAGTACATTGGGATGAACTTACACCAGCCATCTCACCTGGGGAAGATGGAGCGATCTTTTCGGGAAGTGCGGTAGTCGATAAGAACAATACAAGCGGATTCTTCAACGAAGCAGGATCAGGATTGGTTGCAATTTATACCAATAATGGTAACAGCGCTCAACCCGGTAAACCGCAGGTTCAAAGCATCGCTTACAGCAAGGACAAAGGTAGAACCTGGACAAAATATGAAGGTAACCCTGTTTTATTCCCCATGGAGACGCTAGACTTTCGAGACCCAAAGGTATTCTGGCATGAAGAATCTTCAAACTGGGTAATGGTTCTTGCTGTAAGCGATCGTGTAGAATTTTACACATCTTTGAATCTTAAGGATTGGTCTTTTGCAAGCGGTTTCGGTTCTGATATTCCGGGCATCCATCGTGGAATATTTGAATGTCCTGATGTTTTTAAACTCCAAGTGGATGAGGACCCTAATACCACTAAATGGATTCTGACACTAAGTGTCGGAGATAGAAATGGTGTAAATCCAAACGATTCAGAACCACCCGCAGGCGGTTCTGGCATGATGTATTTTATAGGTCACTTTGATGGTAAGGTTTTTACACTAGATGAACCATTGGAATCATTCGATACAATCCAATGGATAGATTACGGATCTGACTTTTACGCGGCCGTGACTTGGGATGGTATCCCGAATGAGGATGGGCGAAAGATTTGGGTCGGCTGGATGAATAATTGGCGTTATGCTTCCACTCTTCCTTCTAAAGAATGGCGTGGCCATATGTCAATCCCACGAGAGATTCAGCTTAGGACGCATTCGGAAGGACTTCGCTTAATTCAAGCACCCATAACTGAGTTAAATCAACTTAGAAGATCAATTCTATCTCTACAAGACATTACGATTAAACCAGATATGAACGTTTTGTCTGCTATTTCTGCTGCAAAGATGGAAATTATTGCGGAATTTGAAATCGGTAATGCAATAGAATTGGGGTTCAAGATGCATAAGTCTTCCTCTTCCAACCAGGAGACAGTCATCGGATATAATGTCTTGAATGAGGAGTTATTTGTCGATCGGACGAAGTCGAACGCTGTTGATTTTCATCCCGATTTTGCTGCAAAACACAAGGCCCCCATGAAGCCAGAGCATAAACGGATACAGTTGAGCATCTATGTTGATTGGTCAAGTGTAGAGATCTTTGGCAACAATGGAACTACTATCATTTCAGACACGATTTTCCCTGACTTGGGAAGTAGAGGACTAGAACTCTATGCCATTGGCGGAGAACTAAAGGTCGTGTCGCTTCAAATCAATGATCTCGTAAGCATTTGGGGAAATGAGAGTGTTTAGACTTTAGCAATGGCTGGATTCGACATAATGGCTACTGCGCGGTTTTGGGCAACCGAACTGAACTGGGTGTCCAAAACCAATTAAATTTGAACCGACTTTACAATTCCATTAGAAAAGAGGGTAAGGAATGAACGATAAATCTAAATTCGCAATATGTCTTCTGATGGCAACGGGATTAGCTCTGACTTCAAACGGTATTTTTACATCTAACTCAGTTGCGGCTAGTGCTGTGCTCGCTGATCAGGAAACAAATAAACAGGCAAAGGAGGAGCTTGATATTTTTGAAAGCGCATCCAAACCAAACACCAATCTGATAGGCTGGCAAGTGAAAGGAAAAGGGGGATTAGAGGATACTTCAGAAGGAATCTTGCTAACTTCACAACCTAAAGAAAATGTAATGGCCATCTCAGAGACAGTGTCCGATGATTTTATTTATGAAGCTGATGTCATGATCAGGGATACGAAGGCAGACGCAACATTGTTATTTCGTTCTAATGAGGACGGCTTTAGCTCGTACATGCTGCAAATCGTTCCGGACGCAGGTCTGATTCGGTTAAGAGATGCAAAAAATGGAGATGGGAAATTAAAGGAGGAGCGTAAAGTTTCTGTTGAAATGGGGCAAATCTATCATCTCAAAGTGAAGGCAGTGGGTTCCTCGCTAAAAGTATATTGGGGCAATCAATATAAACCATTAATTGATGTTCAAGACATTTCGTATCAAAGCGGAAGGCTTGGACTCCATGTATGGGATGGATCCGCCTTGTTTTCGAACATCGTAGTGAGCGATCTGAAGGGTAATCTGGGTACGTTGCTTTCTAGCAAGGGAAAATGGCAGCCTGATATCAACGGCAAAAGAGGGATAGTAGAACAGGAGAGCAAAGCACAGCAAATCTATACTAAAGAGGCGACTGACATGGTGTATGAAGGGAATATTACCCTTCATCCCGATTCTATTGCAGCTCTCGCATTTCGATCTTCATCCGATGGAGCGGAAGGATATGAAGCTACTCTTACGAAGGAAGGGGATCAGGTTCGTGTAAGTTTGACGAATACAAAAGGAACAGTAATTGCAAGTTCGCAACGTTCTTATCCGAGTCAGATGGGAGCCAAACATCATGTGGAAATCAAGGCAAAGGGAGATCGAATTCAGGTCTTCCTGGACGGATACACTACGGCCGCGATTGACGTGAAAGATACAACCTACAGGAGTGGAAGTACCGGAATCGTCGTAAAAAAGGGGACGGCTTACTTCAATGATACTTATGTGACGGAATTGAGCCAATATTACAATGAGATATATCGTCCACAATATCACTACACGCCAATACGTGGTTCAGCGAGTGATCCGAATGGACTTGTCTACTTCGAAGGAGAATATCATCTCTTTCATCAGGATGGAGGAACATGGGCGCATGCTGTAAGTAAAGATATGCTGAACTGGAAACGGCTTCCGATTGCACTTCCCTGGAATGATCACGGACATGTCTGGTCTGGGTCGGCTGTTGCGGATATGACAAATGCATCTGGTTTATTCGGAGATTCAGGAGGCAAGGGCCTTATTGCATACTACACTTCCTTTAATCCGGATAGCCCAAATGGGAACCAGCGTATAGGTCTGGCTTACAGTAAAGACCAAGGTCGTACTTGGGAGTATTCGAAGGAACGCCCGATTGTGATCGAGAACCCAGGTAAGAGCGGAAATGAAGTTGGGAATTGGGATTTCCGCGATCCGAAAGTGATCCGTGATGATGAGAATAACCGATGGGTTATGGTTGTGTCCGGAGGAGATCATATTCGTTTCTATACGTCAACGAATTTACTTGACTGGACATTGACAGATAATTGGGGATATGGGGATTACGTCCGCGGAGGCGTATGGGAATGCCCTGATTTGTTCCAGCTTCCGGTAGACGGAACGTCACAGAAGAAGTGGGTTATGATGATCAGTACAGGAGCGAATCCCAAAACAGGCGGATCAGATGCCGAGTATTTTATCGGTCATTTAACAGCTGATGGTAAATTCGTGAACGATAATCCGGCGGGTAAGGTGTTAAGAACAGATTTTGGTAAAGAATTTTACGCTTCGATGTCTTTTGCTAACATGCCTGATCATCGCACAGTGATGATGGCGTGGATGACGAATTGGGATTATCCGTTCGCTTTCCCAACGTCCAATTGGAAAGGTGAACTAACCATTCCGAGAGAAGTATCATTGGTAACGACCGAAGATGGAATTCGAATGGTGCAAAGTCCAATCAAAGAATTGGAATCACTGCGTAAACCTTTGTATTCTGCTTCCAACAAGTCGGTGAGTCCTTCTTCCGGGAATCTGCTAAAAGGTATTATTTCAGGTGCTTACGAAATTGAAGCTGAAATTGAAATCCCTGAAGCCAGCACAGTAACCGAGTTTGGCTTTAACATTCGTGAGGGTGCAAATCAGAAGACGGTCGTGGGTTATAAGGCAAGTGATAGTCGTATGTTTGTGGACCGAACTGCATCCGGTGAAACGGATTTTTCTAACCTTTTCAGTAAGAAACATGAAGCGTCTACGCAAATGGAGAATAATCGGATCAAGATGCGTATTCTTGTGGATGAGTCTTCTGTTGAAGCCTTTGGTAACGACGGCAAAGTTGTCTTTTCAGATGTTATATTTCCTGATCCTGCTAGTAGAGCGATGAGTTTTTACGTGAAAGGTGGGAAGGTGAACGTTGTTTCCTTGAAAGTGCATCAACTTCAATCTGTCTGGAACGAGGACATTCCTTCAAAAGTTCAAATAAAGATGGATACGAGCGTTCGGGAACTGGGGGTAGGCGAGTCGGATACACTGCAGGCCATGGTCGAGTATGGACCAGGTCCAGGCGTTCAACCACTTAAGTGGAATTCCAGTAATAACGAAGTCATAACCATAGAGTTGGTAGACAATTCACATGCAGTTATTAAGGCAAAAAAAGAAGGGGAGTCCACAGTCACTGTATCTACACCGAATGGTAAAGCTTCCAGTAGTGTGCTCGTTAAAGTCTCAGGTGGCGAGTTCCGGACAAACCTGAGTGGATGGACTAAAGATCTGTCTGCTGCTTCATGGTTAGTTAGTGAACATGGGATTCGTGGTAAATATTTTAGCGATTCGAATTATATTGCCAAAGAGAAGGCTGGGAATTTTACGTATGAAGCAGACATGATGCTTGGTGAAACAGGAGGGGCAGGTTCTATTTTGTTCAGGGCTAGCGAAGATGGTCGCAGTGGTTATTATCTGAATCTAGACCCTAACATGAAGGCAATCCGTCTGTTCTATAAAATCAATGGAGGATTTGAAGAACGGCAGGTTCTTGCAAAAGTACCCACTTTCATTCAGCCAGGCCATACGTATAAGGTGAAAATAGAAGCGAATGGTCCGCATATTGTCGTTCACGTGGACAGTCAAAAAGTCATAGATATCATGGATGGTACTTTTGCAGAAGGCCACTTTGGACTCCATGTATTTGGCGGCTCCGCATCTTATCAGAACGTCAATATGAGCAACAGCGAACCTGCGAACCTCATTAAGTCCAGCCTTGTAAATGCCACAACACAGAAATCCATTTATACAGTTAACCTTGTCAACGGGGAGCCGGTTACCTTGCAAGATGCAAGTGCAGCTTCCGTACAGAAGTGGATATTTGTTCCGACAGGCGACGAAGCAGGTTCGTATTCGATTCGTACTACGGCCGGTCAGACGCTTGATCTGGATATAGGGCAAAATAAACTTCAGCTATATCATTACTTAGGGTACAATAACCAGCGTTGGGTCCTTCACCAGAACAAAGACGGATCAGTTCATATTACTTCAGCTCATCATCAAAAAGCATTAGAAGTATCGGAAGATGGGACCGAACTCTTGCTAAGTGAACTGGATCCATCACTTGATCGACAAAAATGGATATTAACGAAATAATCAAAATTTATTCCATGACGGCGTATCTCATAGATATTCCAATTATATTGGTTGGGATAGACTCAAAGGGGACGACAACTGGAGGTTTATATCAAAGCACACACGGCCATCCAAAAAAGGATGGCCTTTTGGGTTTGAAAGACAGACTCATTATTTAAAATAGAGTCTAATCTTCAAACCACTCCCTTCTATACGTACAAAAAGATGTACTATGTTCATTTAAATTGCCCTCTTTGCAAACGAAACGATTACGCTTAAGATTGGCTCACAACCAAATATTTTCACTCCTAATAGTTAGCAAGCTAAATAATAAACTTAAGAGGGCAAGGAGTAACGGATTGCTGACTTCTATCCAAATCAAGAGAGTCGGAAAAAAGGGCATAAATTATTGGCTAAGGAATTAGGTGTATTACAAGGAAAGTAAGTGAACTCATGAAAAGGGGATCTTTCAATTATGGAAGAAAGAAAGCTTAAACTAGGAGGAATTATTGATGGCGTGGGATGGAATTACACGGGTTGGAGACACCCACATATTCCAGCAGATGCCAGTGAAAATATTGAGTATTACGTACAGAAAGCTATACAACTTGAACAGGGGAAGTTCGATCTCATCTTTTTAGCAGACGTAAGTCATATCGGACCTGGCATGATCCCGCACTATCTAAGCATGTTTGAGGGTGTATCCATTTTATCTGCATTGAGTATGGTAACTCATTCTATTGGTTTAACCGCTACGATAGCGACTTCATATGCTGATCCCTTTACGGTTGCTAGGCAAATTGCTTCCCTTGATAAGATTAGCAAGGGCAGAGCAGGGTGGAATGCAATCACCTCCAATCCTGGAGGGTTAGCCAATTACAGTCGGTCCCATCTGAAGAAAGCAGATCTTTATCCCATGAAAAAAGAGTTTTTGGAGATTGTTGAAGGACTTTGGGACTCGTATGAAGATGATGCCTTTATACGTGATAAGGAACGTGGGGTATTTTATGACCCGCGTAAAATGCATCCACTAGATTATACCGGGAATTACTTTTCCGTGGAGGGACCCTTAAACATCAGTCGATCGAGGCAAGGAAGACCAGTGGTCTTTCAAGCGGGCACTTCACCGGAGTTCATGGATATTGCTGCAGAGCATGCCGAAGTCATCATGGCACCTGGACATGATTTGGAATATCTCAAGGCATTTACTAATGAACTTAAACGTAAAGTTCAAAATCAAGGGCGTTCACCATATGACCTGTTGATGATGCCTTCTCATAACCCGATCGTTGGTAGAACGGAAAAAGAAGCCCTTGAAAAGCTAAGGGAAATTGAATCATGGATGCCTAAAGGTTATCGAATGCCGAAACCTGGATTGATAGGATCGGCAGAGCAGGTTGCCGAACAAATTGAACATTGGTATCGAGAAGGCGTCATGGATATCTTGCTGATTAGACAAGATCATCCTGCAGGATTTAAGGACTTTATCCAATTGGTTGTTCCTATCTTGCAAGATAGAGGCATATTCCGTAATGAATATGAGGACGACACACTTCGGGGAAATTTAGGTTTACCTTACCCAGAAAATAATTATACGAAGTAATAATATAAAATTCATTTAACAAGGGGAAACAAATAAAATGACTAACAGAGTATGTGAAATATTAGATATTAAAAAGCCAATTATACAAGGACCAATGTCTTGGGTTACTAATGCCGAATTTGTTGCAGCAATAAGCAATGCAGGTGGATTAGGATTTCTAGGTCCAAATGCCGGTCAGGTTGAAATAACTCGCTCACCAGAAATAAGTGCGGAAAGAATGAGAACTGAAATACAAAAAACAAAAACTTTAACGAATAAGCCATTTGGAATTCCAGTGATCGTGAATCGTGATTTAGCTTACACATGGCCACTTATAGAAACAGTTATTGACGAGAAAGTTCCTGTTGTTCTGGTGAATGATACACTGGATGAAAGGATCTTTAAACCATTAAAAGAAAACAACATTAAAATTGTTTATAGACCCCTTACGCCTACTATTGAAAATGCAAAAGCTGCAGAAAAATTTGGAATAGATGTTTATGTAGCGACTGGATTTGATGAAGGTGGTACAGTTCCAGAACGAGTTATTGGAACATTTTCGATTGTTCCAATGATTGTTGATGCTATAAATATTCCTGTAATGGCAGCTGGTGGTATTGGAGACGTTAGAGGAGTGCGTGCCGCATTTGCTTTAGGTGCTGAAGGTGTGTTTGCTGGCAGTGTCTTTATTCCGACAAAAGAAAATCCGACAGCTCAAAATGTAAAGCAAATGATTGTTGATGCCACAGCAGAAGACTTACAAATGTTTCGTACTTTACCAGCATACTATCGTTCTTTACCTACTAAATTGGCGAATAAACTAGTCGAAATGGATAAACAAGGTGCCAGTCGTGAAGAAACAGCAAAATTGATGCGTGGATCAATTGGAATGCGTATCGGAATGCTAGAAGGCAATACAGATGATGGCTATGTCACTGTTGGCACAGGAATCACACCAATTAAAGAGATTAGAACTGTAGAAACAGTCATCCATGATTTAATGCAAGATTTTAAATAATTGCCTTGGTAGACTTACCTTCATATCGAATGGTCAAAAAGCTAAACACTGCGCAAATTCCAAGCCGCTAACTTAGCTGCACAAGGAAAAACCTTTTACAATCATTGTCAGTACGTTATAATACAATCACCAGGTGGATTACCCATCAAAAAAGTTAAATATTTCAATTTATCAGCGAGTCTAAGCAAACGATATCGGAGGTATGCTTATGGTGAAGAAGAAAACTTCCACAGCCCTCAGCGCAGCTTTAATCGTTTCTATGCTGGCTACTGGCGTGATAGTCGCTATCCAAGGTAACACAACGTTAGAGGTAGCGAAATCAGCAGGGGATAAAAAGGTTGAAGTTATTAAATGAAGAAGCTAGATGCGACTCAAGTATTCAACAGAATCAAATAAAGAAAACACAAAAATATTAAATTTTTTAACCTCAGCTCGGTTAACTCAGCTGAGGTTTTTTATATTATCATGATGTATTGAAAAAATGTAGCTAAAGTCCGAACTCAAGAAGAATTTGATGAGTCGCTAAAACAAATAGGTTTTTCGAAAATTGAAACATACGGCGAATATTGGATGTACAATGTCAGCCTGCTTATGATGCGTCGAGTATGCTGAATGGCCTGTCGCTCGCGATTATACTCCCCATGTTTCTGCAGAACGGACAAGGACGCTCTACTGATAACCGTGATCATATTGCTGATAACAGTACTTTTGTTCCGGTGATGTAAGGTAGATTAAACGCTCGGAATAACTTTGTGTGGGAATAGAGCCTTACAAGAAGATTTCTCACTTAGTCTTATTGCAGTAGCAGAGGTTCGATGGCTATCGCTATGCGGATTCGTAAGCTTTCAGTTGGATCTTTGAGTTTCACACCCAAGAGTTTTTCACACTTTTCCAGTCTATAGACCACCGTATTTCGATGAACGAAAAGTTGCTTGGATGTTTCGACAAGCTGGCATTGGGTATCGTAAAAAGCGTTCAAGGTGCGCAGCAACTCTTTTTTTTCATGTTCGTCTGCAATGTACAGCAATCCGTTTAAGGTCGCGTCGTAAAATTGTTTCAGTTCGTTGTGGGGAAGCATGTGGAATAAATATCCGATGTCCTTGGCTTGGTAAGATTGGACAAATTGCTTTCGTTTTAGCCAGTAGCCGAATTGCAATGCATTAACCGCTTCTGTATAAGAATGACGAACGCCAAGTACATTTGTTGCAGGTTTGCCCATGCCGATAGACAGACTCAGTCCAGTCTCATGATGCAGCACTTTCAGCATTCCTGACAGCTGCTCGGTGATTTTCGCCTCATCCCACCCCGACTCAGGGATAGATAGCAGAAGACAGTAGGTATCATGTTTGGTAAACATGACGAAGGAATGATCTAACCCACCAAAAACACGTTTGATGTGCTCGTATTGCTCCTCTTGCTCCGTGATATTATCTCCTTTCGGAAACGCCGAACCTTCGTGATTAGGAAATCTTTGATGCATGTGATGCACCTCGTTATTACGCATGGTCAGCACGACACTTGCACGCCCCTTGATAAGCCCGCATCTCTTGCCACGGTTCAGCGCCTCCTGCTCAGAAGTGATATATCCCTCAATCAGATCGGAAAAGAATTCGTTTTTGTGCCTGCGAGAGCGCTCTTTGACAGCCTGTGATTTGGTCAGCTCCATTCCAATGACGTTGGAGGCCTGCTCAAGCGTCAGACCAAAAAGGCCAGTCCATTCATCCGGAGAATGAAAGGATAGCAAATAGCCTTCGTGGCGGTAAGTTTTCACCGGATATATTAACATGCAGTAACGCTCTCGGACTGATGTGTTGATGAAGCACAACGAAGTAGGACTAGAAATATCGGACAAGTCTTGAAGTGTATTCACAGCGGCTGCAGTGAGTTCAGCAATACTTGTATTCTGGCTGGAAGCGGAGATGGTTTGCCATTTGTAGTTTAACAGGATGACTGGGGATGAGAACAGTTTGGATAGAGAATCGATAATGCTGGAAATTCCTTTGCCGCGCATGATCATCTCGGAGAACTTTTTGTGGATGCTGAGTGCATATTGCAGTTCGTCGCTCTTGTTATTCAGAATCACACTGGTCGATCGCTGCAAAATTTCGCCGAGGGATAGACGCACATCGGAAATTTCGATGATGGGAAATTCGTTCTGATCCGCTTCCCAAAGTATTTCATCAGGGATCGGCAATTCAAAGCGCTTGGTTTTGATGGCCAATCCCGAGCAATGAAGCCGCTGCATGTCCCTGATGAGATGAATAAACATATCTGGCTGCTGCTTCATGAAAAAGCCGTTGGTCAGCAAGAGCTCATTTGGCCTTAGAAACCGAATGATATCTGGACAGTCCATAATATTGACCGTTTGAACCTCACGTACTAGACCCTTATGCCCCGTAATCACTCTGGCATCATCGTAAATGCCGTTTTTCAGCAAATCTGTCAGCAGCACATCGACCCATCCCTTTCTGGAACAAGTTATTTTATTGTTAAGTAATATAACACTACGATCATGTAGAGTAAATATCTTTGGTTTGATCATCCAATAATGCTAATTATTTTTATCCTTTTCATCCAATGATTTCTCGTAAGGAGTGAATTATGCTTAAAGTGTTTCTTGTGTGTAATAAAAGCGTACATGAACGGAGGATGTAATGATTGATCTACTTATCACAGATACGGTGATTTCCGGGGATGAAAGGCGAATGGATGTCGGGATATCCTCAGGCAAGATTGCATTTGTCACGCCATGCGGGGAAAGGAAAACCGAAGCGTCTCGTGTAGTGCAGGGCAAAGGGGGTTTATTGCTGCCCGGATTGGTCGAGCCGCATATTCATTTGGAAAAAGCATATTTGCTGGATTCCATGGATCGGGAGGCGGAGTCTATCCAGGACGCGATTCGGATAACATCCAAACTTAAAAGTTCGTTCACGAGGGAGGACATGTATCGTCGCTCGCTGGTTGTCATTCGAAAAGCCGTCAGGAATGGTGTAACCCATATGCGTTGCCATGCAGAGGTTGATCCGGTCCTTGGACTCAAAGCTGTCGAATCTGCTCTTCGTCTCAAACAATCCTTAAAACATCAACTGAATTTACAGGTAGTTGCCTTTCCGCAAGAAGGGGTCTTTAAGAGTCCTGGGACTGCTGAGCTGATGGAAGAGGCCATTCGTATGGGAGCCGATGTGATTGGAGGAATCACTTATCAGGATGCAAACCTGGGGGAACACTTGGATTTTGCATTTGGTCTGGCCGGGAAGTACGGAAAACCGTTGGATTTCCACGCGGATTTCTCGGTCGATTCCAACGACCGTGCCGTTGTGGAAATTGCAAAAAGGACAATTGCTGCAGGAATGCAGGGGCATGTAGCCGCGGGACATGTAACCTCGCTCGGTTCCCTCATTGAACACGAAGCTTCGGCTATCGGAGAGCTTCTGTGTCTTGCCGGAATCAGCGTCATTACGCTGCCGATGACCGACCTCTTTTTGAATGGAAGGGAAGGCTCCGAAGGTTATCATAGAGGTCTGACTCCTGTGAAACTGCTGCAGGATTGTGGAGTGAATGTGGTGATTGGCGTCAATAATGTGCGCAACCCATTCACGCCGTTTGGCAAGGCAGACCCGATTGAGGCTGCCTGGCTATTGGCGATTACTTCGTACATGGGCGGCAAACGGGATGCGCTCATCTTGACCAACATGCTGACGCATAACGCGGCACAGGCGTTAGGCATTGATAATTATGGAGTTAAGGTTGGCGCTCCGGCTGATATGGTATTGTTCGAAGAGCGGTCGGAAAGGGAAGTGCTGCTTAATAAACCGGAGGCCCGTACGGTCTGGAAATCGGGATTACAGGTAGCTTGTACCGACTCAAAACTTTTGGAATTACCGTGGTTGACGGATGGGATGGAAACAATCTAATTATGAAGTAAGGGGATGGAGTTATGGAGAAAGGATTAACACTCGTAAAAAATGTCAAATGGTCGGAAAACCTGTTTGATCTAACGATTGATCAAGCAACTGGACTTATTGTCAGCATTGAGACTGCCGGAACTGATGCGGATCTCACATCTGTAAATATTGCCGGTAGGGCGACAACCGTCATTGACGCGGATGGGCTCCACTATGTACCACCAATGGCAGATATGCATACCCATCTGGACAAGCATTTTATTGGAGAGCCGTGGAAGTCTTTGCAGCCGTTTGTCACGCTGCCCGGACAGTTGGAATTTGAGAAAAGTATGTTGGGAGAACTACCAACCGGGGCGGGAGAACGTGCGAAACGAATGTTGGATTTAATGCTAGCCCAAGGTACAACGGCAATCCGCACACACGTTGACGTGGATCCGCAAATTGGTCTCTCTCATCTTGAGGAGGTCTTGGAAGTGCGTAAGATGTACCAAGGACGCATCGATATGGAAATTGTGGCGTTTCCCCAGCAAGGCCTGCTTCGGTCTGACTCCATTTCCGTCATGCGGCAAGCGCTTCGTGCTGGAGCCAACTATGTTGGTGGTGTGGATCCGGCCGGACTGGACCGCCGGGTGGATGCCAGTCTGGAAGCCATGTTTGAACTTGCGACAGAATTCTCTGCGGGCATCGACTTACATCTGCATGACCCGAGTCATCTCGGAATATACACGATCAGCCGTTTCGCCGAACTGACAGAACAAGCCGGTATGTCCGGCCGTACCGCGGTAAGCCATGCCTACTGTTTGGGCCAGGTTGGGGAAACAGAGGTGCGCTCACTCGCGGAAAGGTTGTGTGCGACCGGCGTAGCCATCATGACGAGCGTGCCCATTGACAGACCCATGCCCCCCATCAAACTGTTGATGGAAACGGGAGTGTCCGTGCATATCGGTTCCGATAACATTTTGGATTCGTGGAGCCCATTTGGTAATGGCGATATGCTCTCCCGTGGTTCACGTCTCGCTGAAGCATCCGGTTGGGTGGAAGACTTCTGGTTGTTAGAAACGTACAAGCTTATTTCCAATGCGCCATTAACTCCAAAAGTGGGTGAACGAGGCGCTTTCTCTTTGGTAAATGCCATAAATGCGATGCATGCGTTGGCTGCAGCACCTCCACGCGAAGCTGTATTTTCGGGTGGTGTGCTTGTTGGTGGTCGAATGTTTCCGAACAGCAGACAGATGGCAGCCATCCATTCGTAACAATCTTTAATCATACATGAAGCAGCGCATCCTTTTTCAGGTGCGTTGCTTTTTGGCATGAAAAGGCTGATCACATGACGTATAAAACGTTGCTTAATTCAGTGAATGTCATAATACATGACGCTTTAATTTAAACAGGCTTTTCTTTTGGTGTAATAATCCAAATGAAATCATTTTTTTTAGTGAATCACACCAATGACTGAGGCTTCCTTACATCGTATTATTCATATAAGAACATTTTTGAGTCATATAAACTGACATTAACAGAATAGGAGGGATATTGGAGGAGTTACACAAACCAAACATCATTGTTAAGAACAGGGGGAGAGAGACATGCGTCGAGGTTTCCATGCAAACCGCATCCAAAACATCAGAAAGCATGGGCTGTTATTGGTCATGATTTTGCCAGGCATCGTCTATCTGTTCATCAACAATTACTTGCCCATGTTCGGCATTGTGATTGCGTTCAAAGATATCAATTTTGCAAAAGGAATCTGGGGAAGTGACTGGGTAGGCTTCGATAATTTCGCCTATCTGTTCCAAACGCAGGATGCTTGGGTGATTACCCGAAACACATTACTCTACAACGGCGCATTTATCGTGCTTGGAACAGTGCTCTCCATAGCTGTGGCCGTATTGTTGAACGAGGTAAAAAAGCGATTTGCCTCCCAACTGTACCAAAGCATCATTTTGCTGCCCTATCTGATCTCGATGGTCATTGTCGCTTACTTGGTTCTGGCATTGCTCAACGAGGAAAACGGATTCGTCAACCATTACGTGCTTCCTTTACTGGGAATTGATCCCGTGTCGTGGTATGCGGATTCCGGTAAATGGCCCTTTATATTAAGTGTCGTATATCTGTGGAAAAACGTCGGTTATACATGCATTGTTTATCTGGCCTCAATCGTAGGCATCAGCCAAGAATATTATGAATCCGCTACGCTGGACGGAGCATCCAAGTGGAGGCAAGTTTGGAGCATTACCCTTCCTCTGCTTAAACCCACGATAGTCATTATGGTGCTTCTTGCAGTGGGACGCATTTTCAATTCCGATTTCGGATTGTTCTATCAGGTTCCGCTGAATTCGGGTGCACTGCAAACGACTACCGATGTCATTGACACATACGTTTATCGTGGATTGATGACTTTTGGGGATTTCGGAATGTCATCCGCTGCCGGACTTTATCAGTCCATAGTCGGTTTTCTGTTAGTATTGACGACCAATGCGATTGTTCGTCGCAAAAACCGGGATTTGGCGCTGTTTTAGCTAAGGGGGAGGACAACATGTATTCAAATAGGATATATCAAATGGCTGTTCACCTCGTGCTCATCATGATGGGAATCGCTGCAGTGTTTCCGTTTATACTTCTGATATCCGCTTCCCTAACCGAGGAACAAGCCATTATCAGGGATGGTTATCGTTTGTTACCGACTCAATTCAGCTTCGATGCTTATGTGTATCTGTTTAATCAGTATTCGTTGATTCTGCGGTCGTATGGAATTACGACGTTCATCACGGTCGTGGGCACGATCGTTGGGTTGTTGATCACAACCCTGGTCGCTTATCCGCTATCCAGAAATGTGCTTCCATTTCGTTCGTTCCTGTCATTCTTCGTATTTTTCACCCTGCTTTTCAATGGGGGGCTGGTGCCGATGTACTTGGTTTATACGGACCTCTTCCATTTGAAAGATACCATTTGGTCGCTAATCATCCCGAATTTATTGACCAACGGGTTCTACATTTTGTTGATGCGCAGTTTCTTTTCCACATCAATTCCCGGCGAAGTCGTGGAGTCAGCCTATCTGGATGGAGCCAACGAATGGATTATTTATTGCAAAATCGTTCTCCCGCTTGCTCTCCCAAGCCTGGCAACCATTGGTCTGATGCTCATGATTTCGTATTGGAACGATTGGTTTAACGGTCTAATCTTCATCAATGACGGAAGCCTCTACAGCATTCAAAACCTGCTTAATCGAATGTTGTCTGATGTCCAGTACTTACAGCAAAACAGTTTGTCTGGCCAGACGGCTGTTGTCTCATCCGTACCTCTTGGCAGTGTGAGAATGGCTATTGCCGTAATCGGCGTGTTGCCACTGATCGCAGCGTATCCGTTTTTCCAGAAGTTCTTCGTCAAGGGATTGACCATTGGTGCCGTAAAAGGTTAGTCATTGCTTCGTATCCAAGATGTCTCATCCAAAAGCAAACACGGGGAGTGAATGAAGATGTTCAGAAAAAGATTACCTGCGGGTTTCATAACGGTAATGTCCTTAATTTGTGCGGCCCCTCTATTGTTGACGGCATGCGGAAATCCAGACAGTAAGGAGGGAGCAGAACCTGGGAAAGCTTCAGCAACAGATATGTATGAAGTGGTCATGACGTATCCGGCTTTTGGGGATGTAACGGATGTTAAGGAAATTCAGGAAGCCATCAGCGATATTACAGCGGAGAAGGTTGGCGCCACCGTGAAGCTCTTGCCTGTTAATGGATCGAACTATGCCAATCAAATGAACTTGATGTTGGCGGGCAGCGAGAAACTGGATCTGGTGTATACCAGCGTTTGGTTCGGCCTTGAATCCCAAATCGGCAGGGGACAGTTACTGCCCATGGACGAATCGTTGAATGAATTTGGTAAAAAGATACTGGAGGCTGTTCCGGAGGAAGCCGCAGAAGCCGGTAAGATGAATGGTGAAACATATGGCGTTCCCAGCATTAAAGCTTGGGCACTTTCCCCTAGTTTTGTGATGGACAAAGAGCTTGCCGATAAGCATGATATTGACCTTAACGCCATAAAAACCTGGAATGATATCTCTGCTGTATTGCAGCTTATCAAGGACAATGAGCCGGGTGTCACGCCGATTGTCAGCTATACCTCGCAGGAAACACCCGGACAAGCCATGCTGAATTATGATCCATTGGGAACAGCACCTGGCGTACTGGATTTTGGCGGGGAGGACTTCACCGTGCAGAATCTTTTTGCGACTTCTCGGTTCTCCACAATGGCTGACCTGATGCGTGATTGGTATCAAAAAGGTTATTTCAGCAAAGACGTCGCAACGTCACAGGAAACGGGGTCCAATCTGATCAAGGCAGGCAAAGCCTTCTCGTATATCCGGAATATCAATGAGTGTTACTCGGAATCACTTGCGGCTGGGACTGAACTTGTATGCGTACCCCTTGAGGACTCTTATATGACGCGTAATAGCGTAGCTTCGAACATGATGTCTTTGGCAAGGAACAGTGAGCAGCCGGATAAGGCGATTCAAGTATTGGAACTGTTTTACTCGGACAAAGCAGTCATTAATCTGTTTACCAACGGAATTGAGGGCAAGCATTATGTTAAGCAGGATAATGACCTGATCGGCAAGCCGGAAGGTGTCACTGCAACAGGATACGATTCAAACCAATATGCCGTGGGCAACAATTTCCTGTCCTATATATGGGAAGGGAATGATCCTGACATGTGGAAGCAGTTGAGGGGCGAAAACGAGAGTGCCGTAAAATCAAGGGCGATGGGTTTCAGCTTCGACATCAATCCGGTCAAAACACAAATTACCTCGGTGGCCAACGTCCAAAACCAATATGATGCAGGCTTTCAGACAGGAACTTTTGACCCGTCAGAACTGGGTGCTTATCTCGACAAACTAAAGAATGCAGGCGTAGAGAAAATATTGACTGAGAAGCAAAACCAGTTAAACCAATGGCTTGAAAATAAATAGAAGGAGCTGATCACGCATGTTTAATCCTGTCATTGATGTTCACCACCATATCATCTCTAAAGAAATGCAACGAAAGCAGCGGGAGCTAGGAATGGAGATTCCAAGTTTTATGCCGAAGTGGACGCCCGAGATTGGGATGCAAAAAATGGATGTATGTGACATCTCGTTTTCATTCCTTTCAGCCCCGTCAGACCTGACGTTCATCGACCAATCTTCTGCCAACACATTGGCACGTAAAATGAATGAAGAGCTCGCATCGTATGCTCAACTTCATCCTGAGCGGTATGGTGCGTTTGCAACGCTTCCACTCCCGGATCCCGCAGCAGCCATGGAAGAAACCTTGTATGCACTTGATGTTCTCGGGATGGATGGTGTTGCAATGCTGACAAGTTATCAGGGGAAATATTTAAGCCATCCGGATTACACCGAATTGTTAACCGAATTGGACCGACGCAGTGCTGTTGTGTTTCTGCATCCCATCCTCATACCGCAAAAAATCGCTGGACTTAGTCCTGCGCTGCTTGAGGGCACCTTCGATACGACGCGGGCCGTCACTACGATGGCTGTTCATCGCATTTTCGACCAATATCCATCCATTCAGTTCATTCTTCCCCATACCGGGGGCATGGTTCCTTATATCAAATGGAGAATTGCGCTTGCCGCCATCGGGCAAGATTCGATTCAGGTTGAAACAACACCGGAACAATTTCAAGCTGAAATAGCCAAACTGGACCACCTTTATTATGATTCCACGTTGAACCTCGGCACAATCCAAAAGTTGATTGCGCCTGATCGGATTCTGTTCGGAGCGGACATACCTTGGCCAGCGGACAGCGTCCTTCGTATACAGCGGGAGTCAGTATTCCATGAAGCACAGCAGATCAGCGAAGAAAACGCGAAGGCGATCGCTTATGGTAATGCCTTTCGTCTATTTCCCCGCATTTCTAAGCTTTTTGATATACAGAAAAAGTTAATTTAAAGTGACAGGAAACGATAAATCAATCATTTTAAGAAAGCAGCTGATCCAATGATCGGCTGCTTTTATTCAGCTAACGAGAGGAATCAATCATATATTATATTTTTTCCTTCTTCACTTAATTTTCTCAAAGATGTAATCATGTGATTAATCTCTTCTTCAGAGTGTCTTTCCCATGAAGCTAATTCAGCTATTATTTTAAGTGGCGATTTAGATCGATATGAACGTGTTGGATTTCCAGGAAACTTTTTATCAGTTACGTTTGGATCACTTTCAAAATCTCCTAATGGTTCTACAATGTAGATTCTTTCTTTTGCATTAGATCTTGCCAATTCAGCACCCCATTTGGCAGCATTTAATGTTGCAGTAAAGTATATATGGTTAGAATTTTTCTCTTGATAATTTGATAAGAACTGTGGTTCTAATAAATCACCAATTTGCAGTTCTGCTTTTGTACCATGAAAAAAAGGACCTTGATCTATGATCACTTTTTTGTCATCCATACTGATCCACCTCTTCTTTTTTAGTTTTGTATCTAGCAGTATAGTGTAGGAATTCTAAAAAAAACAGTCTATAAAAAAATAAAAAATAACGGTATAATTTAAGTAGAGAGAATGATACTGAGTCCAATAACCCAAGTTTAAGAAAGCAGCTGATCAGCGTGATCGGCTGCTTTTGTTTAACTAACGAGCAGGTTAAAAGATAATCCGTTCAAGGCAGGTCTCTGGCCTGGATTATAGAGTAATGTTGTAATGCCAGAGAATATAGTTGATAAGCATTATCATTCATGTTATATTGTTCACTAGTAAACTAAATATAAGAAATTATTTAGAAAAACCCCATTATTTAAATGATATTTTTGTTTATAAGTAAATAAGGAGCGATCCAGGATGATCTCAAAAGATCGAACAAAACAGTTGCTTTATGACCAATTTATCCGTTTTTTACATGTGTATGAGAACCACAAGGATACAGAAATCGAGCATTTCCTAAGTATCGCCCAGCGAGAAAGCATCGAGAAAATCCCTCAGCATTTGACCGCGGTTCATATGATAGACTGCATAGGCAAGCATGAGCCTATTAACAACACGGGTATTGCCGAGGCGATGAATTTGTCCAAAGCAAGTATCACCAAAATTGGAAACAAACTGCTGGAGGAAGGATTCGTCAAACGTACAAAAATGAACGACAACAAAAAGGAGAGCTATTTCCGGTTGTCACCGCAAGGCAAAAAGATCTTTGAACTGCATGAACGTTTGCATATACATGAGGCTGAGCGCTTCTATCGTACTCTCGACAAATATTCGGAAACGGAGCTAAAAGTAATCCATCAATTTCTTCAAGACAGCAGTATAAATATTGAATCCAGATAGAACAAAGGAGAGTGAGGCATTTGAGTCTGGCGGAATTGATCAGGGAGCGCAGGAGTATTCGTAAATGTAACTCTACGCCGGTGGACCAAGAGTTAATTGTAGAATTACTGCGTAAGGCTATAGGGCTTCAACCATCTGTCGAGTCTGGCTCGTGGCGTGTAGTATATGCCGGAACGCCAGAAGCACGCAAACGGTTGGTGGACTGCATGCTGGAACAGATGTCACAAAGCAAGCTCGGCAAGCTGATTCCAGGGAAACTTCTGGATGTTTTTAAAAAGAGATTTACCGATATTCCTGCCCACGTCATTGTTATGTCGACTGTAGGACCGAATCGTCTGACCAATGACCGTAATTATGCGGCTGCCTGCGGGGTGATGCAGAGCTTCCAACTGCTGGGCTGGGAACGAGGGTTAGGAATGTTGTGGGATACAGAGTCCATGATTCAGCATGAAGGGTTCTTCAATGGAATTGGCTTACGTGAGAATGAAAGATTTGTTGGTATTCTTCATATAGGATATTACGACAAAGCGCCAAGAAGTCGGAAAAGGACACCAGCTGAGCAGAAGTGGACCGTATTGCGAGGACAGTCTACATAGAAGAGGAGGATGTAAAAATGAAATTGTCAGATCTGGAAGGAGACATGGCCGGTCCGAGTGAGTTTTTGGAACAATCGGTATCGCAGGATCTAATCCTTGAATTGCTTAATCATGCCGTATGGGCGCCAAATGATGGCCTCCGAGAGCCGTGGCGATTCATCTTCGCCGATAACCGGTATGGGGACATCATGCAGGGATTACAGGAGCCTGCCCCTGCATATCTTCTGGTCTTGGTGAAGGAAGAGGCGGATCAACATAAGCGAGAAGAGGACTTTGCGGCTGTCTGCTGCCTAATTCAGAATTTTCGCTTGCTGGCTCATGAGCAAAGTCTGGGTGTGCGCTGTACCTTGCATGACTGGATGTACGACCCGAGCCGTACTGAAATGTTTGGTGTACAGAGTAACGAGCGCATTGCTGCGGTTCTGGAATTGGGATACGGTGCAAATCAGTGGAAAGGGAATACTGAGTTACCTGAGACTCAACTTCATTTTGAACTGCTGTAGGGTGGCGATCAATTTTTATTGCACCAAAACATCATAACTGATTGAGCTTGCTTTCAGGCTCCTCACCATTTTCTACACGTTTTATATTCTTGATAAAGAAATCATATCTTGTTTTATGAAATTTCCGACCATCAGGCATTCCCGCTGTATGGGGAGTAAGTATCACATTACCCAGATTCCGGAGCTCACTGTCAATCGGAAGCGGTTCAGATTCAAACACATCCAGGCATGCGCCTGAAATATCTCCGTTTTTTAATGCATCAATCAAGTCTCTTTCGTTGATAATGCCGCCGCGGGCTGTATTGATAAAAAGAGAGGTATTTTTCATTTTTTTGAATGCCGTTTTGTTGATCAGCTGTTTGGTTTGCTCATTCAAGGGTACATGTACACTGACTATATCCGATGTGCTTACAAGAGTATCGAAATCCGTCATTTTCACAAAACCGTCCGATTGGACAGTGACATTTCTCGCATACGCCAGCACATTCATATCAAAAACCCTGCAAAACGCAGCAACTTTTTTTCCAATAGCACCCAAACCGATAATCCCAATCGTTTTGCCCTTTAATTCACTCCCTGTATAGTCCAATTGATTTTCATCCATCTTGTTTTTCATGAAAGTATCAAGAAACGGTATGTTTTTATAATAAGACAATATCAGTGCCATTACGTGCTCGGCCACTGCCTGTGCATTCACCCCTGCAGCATTGGCCACCCAAATGCCGAGCTGTGTACAGGCAGGGACATCCACATTATCAAATCCTGCACCCGTCTGTACCAATTTTAATTTTTTTGCATTAGAAAGCAGGCTGTGGTCCACTTTAATATGTTCAGGAATGATTACCTGGCAATCTTCAATATGATGCAGCATTTCTTTTCCGGGCGGAACAATTACAACGTTCCAGTCTTGCGGAAAACACCTTGCAATATTTGATTTTGAGGTTTCGCTAAAATAGCCAACGATGAGAATTTTCATTGCTAAACCACCTTTCATAAGCTACCATTCTTCGAATAAAACCGTTTGATGCTCGTCATTGTATCCTTTTAATTCAATTTTATCAAGAAAATCTCATCACGTTCTATTGAACCGGAATGGAAAAGAATCTAGATAAACAATATACTAGCTATATAGTTTTTTTGTTGAGGTGAATATCAAATGGATGAAATCGATGAGTCAAAACAAATTGTATTACAAATCGGCGGTGCATTAAAAAAGTATAGAAAAGAAAAAAACATGACCTTAGACGACTTATCAGAATTAACGGGCGTAAGCAAACTTACTCTGGGGAATATCGAACGTGGCGAAACAAATCCAACTTTAGCAATTATATGGAAAATTTCAAAAGGAATATCCTTACCGCTATTGGCTTTGTTCACATCAGAGAAACCTGTTAGTTTGTATCGAGCAGGGGAGGGATTGCGGTTTTCTAATGATGAAAAAAATTGGATCATTGAACCCGTCTTTAAAAGCAACGATATTGAAATGTGTCGGGCATACTTACAGCCTAATAGCTCGTATTACCCTGAAGGTCATCATGTGAATACAACTGAAATTGCGACAGTAATGACGGGTTCCATTGAGTTACAAGTCAATGGAGAGATTTACACATTGAATCAATATGATACGATCAGTTTTCGTGCAGATTATCCTCACGCTTATACCAATCATACGAATAACGAAACAGTGCTCCATATATCCTTAAAGTATGGCTTCTAAAAGCCGAAAATCCACTTATTAAATACAACTCCGAATTTCATGACGGGAATTCAGAGTTGTATTTTTTTAATCAATTTTAGTATGTTATAAAATAATTATTGTTTATAAAAGTATATTATACTATACTTTTATTATTCGCGCGGATGTTATAGCAAAGTTTTTCAGCCAACAAGAAGCAAATATTAGACTTAAGAATCAGGAAGGAGAAATGAAGAATGCCGAATAAACAAAATAATAAATTCGTGCCATCCTCTGTAGCGCTGATCATTCTCGGCATTATTGTTATTGCAGCTAATTTACGTACTCCCTTAACCTCAGTTGGTCCTTTAGTGGGTTTTATAAGGGATGACGTTCATATTTCAAATACATTAGCAGGCCTGATCACAACGGTACCCTTGCTTGCCTTTGCTTTATTATCGCCTCTTGTACCAAAATTAGGACGGAGGTATGGGGTTGAGCGTATCATTTTGATTGCCCTAATCTTTTTGACTGTTGGTATTGTAATACGATCTTTATCTGGCGCAGTTAATCTGTTTATTGGAACAGCAGTTCTTGGATTCGCCATTGCCATATGTAATGTATTATTGCCAAGTATAATCAAAAGGGATTTCCCAAATAAAATTGGCTCCATGACAGGAGTTTACTCCATTTCGATGAATTTATGTGGAGCAATCGCATCGGGAATCAGTGTACCGCTAGCCATGAACGCAGGGCTAAAATGGCAGGGAGCATTGGGAGTATGGGGGATTCTAAGCTTTGTATCGATCCTCTGTTGGTTACCCCAATTAAGAAATCAAACGAAACAAACAGCCAAGACAAGTCAACAAATGGTCAGTAATGATGTGAATGTATGGCGATCCCCGCTTGCCTGGCAAGTAACCTTGTTCATGGGTATACAGTCTATGGTTTTCTATGTATTGATCGCATGGTTGCCTGAAATTTTAAAGCAGCAAGGAATTGACTCCAACCAATCTGGATGGTACCTCTCGATCATGCAGTTAGCGATGCTTCCATTTACCTTTATTGTTCCTGTTATTGCTGGGCGTATGTCTAACCAACGTTTGTTAGTGGTCATCACAACCATTTTGCTTTTGACGGGGACGCTCGGACTTCTTTACGGAAGTTCTAATGTCATTCTGTTGTGGATCGTCATACTCGGAATTGGTGGAGGCTTCGCCTTTAGTTTGGCTATGATGTTTTTCGGGTTACGCACTGAAAATGCGCATCAAGCAGCGGAACTATCTGGCATGGCCCAATCGATCGGATATCTTCTTGCCGCAATCGGTCCAGCCCTTATAGGATATCTGCACGATGCAACAAATAGTTGGAACCTGCCACTTTTCATTCTACTTGGGGCTTCCGTGTTACTCTTTATAGTTGGTATCGGAGCAGCAAGTAATCGTGTTGTAGGTAGTCGAAATGGTTACGAATTGCCACGGAAAGGGTGATAACTATGTTTGACAAAATTATGGTGGCCATTGATAAATCTGAAATAACGAACAAACTCCTTGATGCAACCGTTGAAATAGCCCAAAATAAACAAACTCAAGTTACCTTGGTTAATGTCAGCCAGGATTATGTGTCAAATGGCATGACGTATGTACCAGAGAATTTTTTGGAAGACATACTGAACGAAATGGAGAAAGAGAGTTTGGAACAGTTGCATCAAGCGAAATCTAAATTAAAGTCTGCGGGGATTAACCCGGAAACTGTTCATCTTAAGGGAGATCCTGCGCATGAACTATTGAATTATGCAAGGGATACCGAGCAGCAACTTATTATTATCGGAAGCCGTGGGCTAAGGGGCATTAAAGAAATGATGCTTGGAAGTGTCAGCCACAAGGTTTCACAGCTATCAAGTTGCCCAGTCCTCATTGTACATTAACTCCTCCAGGAACTGGGGAACGTTTGTAGTATGAATCAAACAGCGGCATTCCAGGATATTAGTGTCCTACAATGCCGCTGTTTCTATATTCCTATAGTTGCTCACATGCTGACGCTAAAGATGAAAAACCATATTCTATAATAACGCAAAAAAAAACGGCTAAACCTAAGTAAAGCCCTTCTTATGCAACTAGAAGGGCTTTGATCGGATGTTCAACCACTATGCTCGAAGGGAACAAAATTAGTTAACATACTTTCCATAATCCGGTACGGCAATTTGGTCAAACTCATCAACCAGTTTTTTCAGGCTTGTTGTCAGCAAGTTCCCCGACATGGGTAATCCATGGCCAGTTACAGCAACCAAGGGCTTTAAATTCTCAAGTTTAACAACAGAATGCTTTGCAGCTTCCCAATCTGTTGTTAAATAGCGAGGGGGGCCACTTATCTCCAATTCCTGAGTAAATACTTTATACATATACTCCTGTTTTACAGTAGCGAAAGCATCACCTGCGATTAACGCTCCATCACTTTCCCGAAACAAAGAAATATGCCCTGGAGAATGTCCTGGCGTATGAATCCATCTAAATCCTGGCATGTGGGGTACAGTTCCGTCAGGAGGTAACGTTTGTACATGGCTTCCAAGGTTTATTGGTTCATTCGGAAACGATGGGGACATCTTCGCTACCAAACCACCTTCAACTGTAGGATCTGGTTCCGGGTAGTTTTTCACCCCTGTGAGGAAGGGGAGCTCCAACGGATGTGCATAAACCGGAATTCCCCAGTGTTTGACAAGTTCGATCACCCCTCCGACATGATCAAAGTGTCCATGGGTCAAGATTACCGCTTTGGGGCGGCTGTTTACACCGAAACGCTCCTCAATGACAGAGATTATTTCATTTGCTGACTTTGGCATTCCCGCATCTACTAAAACGAACTCGTCAGATTCCGGTTTACCCACTAGACAGATATTGACGATTTGGATAGTGTAGCAAAATAAATCAGGTAATATTTCAATCCCCACACCATTTCCTACTGAAGTTACGGGGACGAACTTGTAATCTGTACCGTAATTCAATTCTTGATTCATTACTCATCCTCCTTGATTTGTTGAATTGACTTGCTGTAGTATACCCAGAAGTTAAAAATTATCCGACTTCCACAGACTCCACAGGTTGATTTGTAAAAAACAGTCGATTGACAAGAATAGAGGCGCATTTTGCATTCATGTCGCTATACAAGCGGCTTATTGGGAGAAAATCAAAGGAACACTACAAATGATAGAATACCAACAATTGGTTAATCACACATTTACATAAAATCAAGGGTGAATTAAATACTAAAAGTTGTAATTTACTTGAATGGAGGACAACCATGTTTTTTTATCGAGAAGATCTGATCAACATGATCGTCCCGGACAAGCCCGATCCGGCTGCCGCAAAAGTGTTACAGGAAACCCTTGGCGGACAATTTGGTGAAATGCGAACTATGATGCAGTATTTTTTTCAGAGTAGTAATTTCCGTGGGAAAGAGAAGCAGTATAGAGACTTAATTCGTGGTGTATTTATGGAGGAATTAAGTCATGTTGAACTGGTACAACAAACAATAAATCAATTGCTGACCGGAGCTGGAGCCGAGGGAGTAGGAAATGCAGGCATTGATGGGGCTCCGCTGGACGAAGCTATTAAACATGCCAACCCACATCATTATATTATGGGCGCTCAAAGTTCCCTACCTGTAGATGCTGCCGGTAATCCATGGCTCGGGAACTATGTATATGATCATGGCAACTTGGTAAGCAATCTGCTTGATAACGTTGTACTGGAATCAACCGGGGTATTACAAAAAACACGAATCTATGAAATGAGTAACAACAAAGCGTTCCGTGAAACTTTGGCATTTCTAATCGTTCGTGACAACGCTCACCAAAATGCATTCGCGAAGGCGCTGGAGACATTAGGCGTAAATTGGGGCAAAGCATTTCCTGTTCCCAATTACGATATCAACAAATATCCAGAGTGTCAGAAATATGTTGACCTCGGCTTCCACAATGCCCAATTTAACTTCCGTTTGGATAATACACGAATCGCTGAAGTATTCAGCGGTCAAACACCTAGTCGTAATGGTGGTGAGCTACAAGTCACGGAACCTCCTCAGGGATTCCCACTCCCGTATATGCCGGAGCTTCCAAATGAGCATAGCCCAGGCTTACATGATTTAAATACTTAAATAAAACGTAAAAAGGTAAGAAACAAAAAAGGAACCCATAAAACCAGGGTTCCTTTTTCCATCAAAGACGTAGGGAGATCAAAAACATAACCTGTTATCGAGTGGAATGATCGGATACTCTTTTACGCATTCCCGCTAAACCTAATAATCCAAGTAGACCCAGCCATCCCCAGTCCATATCATTATCGTTATCGGTCGCATTTGCCCTTACATTGTTTGCTTGATAATTAGAACTATTGTTTTGGTAGGTGTTAATGCCTCGTCCATCTTGGGCTGCTTCATTTACACCTTGAGCAGATGCAGGAACAGCCAAGGCACCTAATAGACAAATGGATACAACAACAGTTGTTATTTTTTTCTTCATAAGAGTTCCCTCCTGTATGTGTGATGAAGTTAATTTCTCCAAAAATCAGTTCCTTATTCCATTGGTATTTTATTACTTTTGAATATGTTGTTCATGAATATGGAACTATACTTTTGGTGGGAAATAAAATAAAAAAGGAGCTGTTATGGTGGGAATATTAAGTGGTAATCCAAAAAATGAACCTATGCATTATGGTGAAATCTTCAGCGTATGGCAATGTTCAACGGTTGCAAAGGGAGCTCTTTCCTTCTACCAAGCCTTTTTGAATCACGCAGGAGATAAGGATCTGAAAAAAATACTCGAAGCACTAATTGATCAAGCTAAATTAGAAATTAAAGAGTGCGATACCCTGCTGACAGATAACGGAATTGCTTCAACACCAGTATTACCAGAAAGACCTCCAGTAAAGCTTGAAGACATTCCTGTTGGTGCAAGATTTACGGATCCGGAAATAGCAGCAAGTATTGCTTCTGATACTTCAATGGGATTAGTGGCGTGTAGTCAAGTTATGGGCCAATCCATTAGAGAGGATATTGGCGCCTTATTTGCGAAATATCACGTTACTAAAACGGCTTTAGGCCTTCGTATTCTTCAAATGAGCAAAGAAAAAGGGTGGCTTATTCCTCCCCCTCTTCAGGTGAAGAGACCAGAAGCAGTTGAGGCTTAAATCTCTACTGACTCTGACATTCAATGGGACAAGTCGTTAGATAATTTGTAGTGCAGAAGTATGTATTTGTATTTGTATTTGCATTTGTATAAAGGAACCCCTCGTATACAGGTTTTGTTGTGCCCCCGCTGTGGTAAGCGGGGGCAATATAATGTTTAAGTAAGTATGATAATAATTCTTACTATAAGGTCAAAGATCATAAGAGATTACATAGAACAAATTGTCAGGTTAGAAAAGATAGTAGCTCAATTTTAGGGACGATCAACGTAGTCGGCTGTTTTTGGGCAGCAATTCGAAGGGATAAGATCTCGACGCGAGGTGAAGACATATAATCCATTTGCGAAGACTTCTTATGAGGTAAATTAGTCTCGAAAAAAAACGTTCCCACCCTTATTAGCAATTCAGCAGGGCAGGAACAAATATAGCTATTACTCGAAATTCTCAATTACAATCTTACCTGTCATACGTCCTTCTTCCAGTATCGCATGTGCTTTACGCAAATTGGCAGCATTGATGGGAGAGAGGATCTGGGCAACCGTAGTGCGTAAGCGACCTTCATCGATCATACGGGAAACTTCATTTAACAGGTTGTGTTGTTCAATCATATCCGCAGTCTGGAACAAAGGTCTGGTGAACATCAGCTCCCAGGCAAAAGTTACGCTTTTGTTTTTCAGCAAGGTCAGATCGAGCAGCTCATCCGTCTCCACAATGGAACAGATTTTCCCTTGGGGAGCAATGGCCTCGGCCATATTGACCCAATGTTTCTCCGTACTATTCAGGCAGAAAATATAATCAACATGCTCTAAACCCAGCGCTTTCAGCTGAGGGAGAAATGCTTCGTAATGATTGATGATGTGGTCAGCACCCATGTTTTTAGCCCACTCAGCCGATTTCGGTCGGGAAGCCGTGCCTATGACGGTCATACCAGCGTGTTTGGCCAGTTGTGTCGCAATGGAACCAACACCGCCCGCAGCGCCGATGATCAAAATCGTCTTGCCTTCGTTGCGCTCTGTGGCAGCAGACACGCCCAAACGATCAAATAATCCTTCCCAAGCGGTGATAGCGGTTAATGGCAGAGCTGCTGCATGCGCAAAATCCAGTGTTGCCGGTTTAAAACCGACGATTCTCTCATCGACGAGATGAAGTTCGCTGTTCCCCCCAGGACGGGCAATGCTACCGGCATAATACACTTCATCGCCGGGTTTGAACAGCGAAGATTCCGGTCCAACTTGTTCGACGACACCTGCAACGTCCCAACCGAGAACCTTTGGCGTGTTTTCGGTCCGATCTTTGGGAGCGCGCACTTTGACGTCGACGGGATTGACTGAAATGGCTTTGACTCGGATCAGCAAGTCTCTCCCTGTAGGTTCAGGTATATCCATCATAACGTCCAGCAAGCTCTCAGGTTGATTAATGGGTAAATACTTCAGCAAGCCGATGGCTTTCATTTGTCGGTTTGACATTGTCGATTCCTCCTTGAATGTACATCACTTATTGCTTTCTGGTTGTAATATAACGTATATTAACAATCATGAATAGTACGCACAATAGTGTGATGTAGTATCAATTTGTATACTGTTAAATAAGGAGGATAAATACATGCGTGACCGCAAATCGGGATATGGCCAATGCCCGAATGAAGAAGGTTGTCCCGTCGAGTATACGTTGGATGTCATTGGCGGCAAGTGGAAGGGTCTACTTCTGTATCATATGATCGAAGGTCCCGTACGATTTAATGAGTTTCGCAGAATATGTCCGACCATTACGCAGAGGATGCTGACTCTACAGCTTCGAGAGCTTGAAGAAGACGGGATCGTGCACCGTGAAGTGTACCCGCAAGTTCCTCCCAAAGTGGAATATTCGCTATCGGAATTCGGACGCACATTAGTGCCGATCATTATGGAAATGAAAATCTGGGGAGAAAAACACAAAAATTTATCAAGTGCTGCTTCTAGACAGACAGAAAACGTGGTTGAATCCATGATGGATTCAATGTGAAGTAACAGTAGAGTATTTCTTATAGTCTTTAATTAGTTAACTGCAATCTGTAACTCTCATTTAACTAACGGAAAACGATATCCTAATCAAAATAACAAGCAGCCAATCATTTAAGATTGGTTGCTTTTGTTTTAAATAACGGGCAGTATAGTTTAATTGGCGCAATAGACAGCCGGTTTAGCGACTTTTTTCGATACAAGTTGTGAAAAAAACTTGGTTAAGATTAGTGAAGTTTTTCGGAGAGATTATTATTCACTTCGACTAAAAAAGCAGATAATGCCGGTGTAGTTAAGGTGTCTTTACGCTTTACAAACATGGTTGTTACAGAAGAAAGCTTAGCGGGAAGTGGATGACTGATTACCTTTCCTCGATCCTCATAATCGGCAATTATTGAGTATGGGAGTAAAGTAATCCCTAACCCTGCACTTACACAAGCAAGAATTGTTTCAAGAGTTCCGAATTCCATTAGTTTGGCGGGTAGTAAACCTTCATCTTGTAAAACAGAATTAAGCTTGGCACGATATGTACATCCTTTAGGGAATACCAACATGGTATGATTTTGTAATTCATGGATAGAATCAACCCAAGGATGTGTAGGGGATGTTACGAGTACAAGTGTCTCTTCAAAAACTTTTTCCTGTGATAAATCAGGATGTTGTATAGGTCCAGAGACAAATGCTCCATGAAGTTCATAATGAAGAACTGCCTGAACCAGCTTTTCTGTTGGTCCGGTAATAAGAGAAAAGTCTACAGCAGGATATTTTAAATGATATTTAGCAATAACTGTGGGTAACCGAACCGCTGCTGTGGTTTCCATAGAACCAATAGTAAGAGGACCGGAAGGAATAGAAGCATTCCCGACTGCCGCTCTTGCTTCATCCATCATGTTTAAAATCTTTTCGGTATAAGATACCAAAACTTCTCCAGAAGGAGTAAGGGTAATTCCTTTTTTATGGCGATAAAACAATGTTGTCTGAAGCTCAGCTTCCAATTGCTGTACCTTGTTTGTGACATTGGACTGAGCATAGTTTAACTTTTTGGCTGTTTTGGAAATGCTGCCTTCACGAGCTGCTTGAATAAAAATCTCTAACAAATGAATGTCCATAAATCCTCCACTAAAATTAAAGTATCTGAAATCAAGATAGATAAGATCATGTTTTCGAATTATACATGATGGAAAGAACGGATGTAAACTAAACAATGAAGCAAGATAAATAAAGGAGGGAATAGCCATTTCTATACAACTAACCAACAAATTGTGTGAACTTTTAGATATTCGTTATCCCATTGTACTTGCAGGTATGGCCGGGATTCCTCATATGGTTCAGCTTGTGTCCGCAGTTTCTAATGCAGGCGGTCTTGGAACCTTGGGAGCTGCTTACATGACACCTGAGGAAATAAAGGATGCTATACAAGCCATTAGGAAGCTAACGGATGCCCCTTTTGCCGTGAATATTTTTTCTAACGTAGGTTCAGATAATTATGAAAACTTTGATGCGGTTAACAAAGAATTGAACATCATTCGTGAATCATTAGGGATACTATCTCCTGATAAACAAGAGATATGGACACCTGATCGCTTTGAAGAACAATTTCATGTTCTATTAGAGGAAAGGATCCCAGTTATTAGTTCAACTTTCGGCCTATTATCTGATTATCAAGTGCAACAAGCCAAATCATTAGGAATCAAGATTATAAATAAAGTAACTACTGTAGATGAGGCGATCCAGGCCGAAAGCCGGGGATGTGACGTTATCGTTGCTCAGGGTAGTGAAGCTGGAGGACATCGCGGGTCATTTGATACGTCATCTCGACCCTCCGGAGCTAATATTGGAACAATGGCACTTGTGCCACAGATTGTCGATCACGTAGAGACTCCGGTTCTTGCTGCTGGTGGAATTATGGATGGTAGGGGTCTCGTAGCCTCACTTGCTTTAGGCGCACAAGGTGTACAAATGGGAACAAGATTCCTAACGTCGACAGAGTCGGGCGCACATCCAGTCTATAAACGTGCATTGCTTGAAAGTACTGAGGAAAGTACAGTGATCACAAACGCATTTTCGGGAAGACCAGCACGAGTAATTCGAAATACATTTGTACAACACTGGGAAACGAGTCGGATTGAGCCTCTTCGGTTTCCTACACAGAATACTTTAACACGAGAAATTAGAAATGTTTCTGCTCGTCAGAATAATGCTGAATATATGGCACTTTGGGCAGGACAAGGAACAAGAATGCTTACAGCTGATCAAGCAGCAGGCGATATTATTAACCAAATAGTTACAGATGCTAGAAAAATCTTGATTTAATACACTAATTTCATGAGCACCGTCCGTATCAAACAGTTTTTGAATAAAAAATTATAAGATATTTTTTTAGAAATAGGAGATGATTACTACACGTGACAACTTACCATATAGTTGATGTAGATGGGATTGAAATCTTTTATCGTCAATCGGGATCAGCAGACAAACCGGTACTTATTTTACTGCATGGTTTTCCAAGCGCGAGTCACATCTTTAGGGAACTAATTCCTGTATTAGAAGAGCACTTTCATTTAATTGCTCCGGATTACCCAGGGTTTGGAAACTCATCATCACCTGAACGTACTGATTTTGAATATACATTTAATAATATTACGAATATCATCGAACGTTTTATCGCTAAGCTAAACCTTACTAAGTATGCATTATTTGTTTTTGACTACGGAGCACCCATTGGTTTCCGGATTGCAATGCGTAATCCAGAACATATCACAGCGATCATAAGTCAAAATGGTAACGTGTACCGTGAGGGCTTGGGGACAAAGTGGGCTGCAAGAGAAGAGTATTGGCAGAATCCAACATTGGAGAAGAGAGACAGTTATAGAACAGCCTTTGCACAAGATACGATTAAACATCAATATGTGGACGGAACGAAAAATAATTTGGTTTCTCCCGATGGCTACACTCTAGATCATGCTTATATGAATCGACCAGGAAACGATGAAAAGCAGTTGGATTTAATATACGATTACCAAACAAATGTGAGAATGTATCCACTGTTTCAGCAATATCTTCAGCAATATCAACCTCCTTTATTAGCTGTTTGGGGGAGAAATGATGTATCTTTTATACCTGCAGGTGCTGAGGCTTTTAAAAGGGATCTTCCCAATGCAGAGATTCACTTATTGGATACGGGTCATTTTGCATTAGAAACACACGCTAAGGAAATAGGAAAAATGATGGTTCAATTCCTTAAAAAACATAATTAATAACTGGGTATTGAACAGCGAATTAAACTAACGTGAAACAATAACTGAATAAACGACGAAAATGAAGCTGCCTGTATTGGACCGGCAGCTTCATTACGTTAAAAGGCTTAGTTCAAAAACATGAAAGCTGCAAACTACATAATCAGCTTTTGTGTATAAAGATGTCATATTACAGAAGTATTTCTATAGAGAAAAGTATACATTACCTGCCAGAAATTTCATTCAGCGAGATTTCTTGTTCCTCCAGCAGTCGTTTCAGCTTTTGGCGCTGCCGTTTTTCCTTCTGACGGCGCTCTTTGTCCTCAGCCTTTAGAGCCTTGAGCAGGGAGAAACACATACCGATAAGGACAATAGCGAACGGCAATGCGGTTACAATGGATGCCGTCTGGAGGCCAGTTAACCCCCCGCTGATTAGCAGTACTACCGCAATGGAGGACTGCATGATTCCCCAGGTTAATTTCACTCTTGTACTAGGGTCCAACTTGCCATCTGAAGTGAGCATGCCCAGTACAAAGGTAGCTGAATCAGCCGACGTAATAAAGAAGATCATGATCAGCATTGTGGCGATGAATGCCACGATCGTGCCCAAAGGCAGCTGCTCCAGCATAAGGAATAAAGCAGTTGTCGTATCTTCCTTGACAGCCTCCGCCAGATGAGCGGCATTGAACAATTCCATGTGAAGTCCTGTTCCGCCAAAGACGGAGAACCAGATAAATCCGAAAAGACTTGGAATAACCATGACGTAAATTACAAATTCCTTTATGGTTCTTCCTCTGGATACCCTTGCGATAAAAGTGCCGACAAAAGGAGCCCACGAGATCCACCATGCCCAGTAAAATAACGTCCATGCTCCAATCCAGGTTTCTCTTGAGAACGGCGTCAGTCTCAAACTCATGTTAATAATATTCTGCATGTAACTGCCCAAGGTTGTTGTGAATGTGTCAAATATAAAAGAAGTCGGTCCAGTCACCAATACAAACAACATCAATAATAAAGCTATAACGAGGTTGACGTTGCTCAGAATCTTAATACCTTTATCCAGACCGGAGGTTGCCGAGATTAAAAACAGTACGGTTACAACTATGATAATGACAACCTGAGACAGTGTCGAGTTAGGAATACCGAATAAGTGATTCAGACCCCCGCCGATCTGAAGAGCACCCAATCCAAGCGAGGTAGCAACACCAAAGATGGTGGATATGACCGCCAGAATATCAATAACCTTACCAAGCCAGCCTGAAGCAAGACGCTCACCTATCAGAGGAATAAAGGTGGAACTGATCAGTCCTTTGTATCCTTTCCGGAACTGGAAGTAAGCAAGCGCTAAGCCGATGACGGTATAGATAGCCCAAGGATGCAGCCCCCAGTGGAAAAAGGAATAACGCATTGAAAGTATGGCTGCTTGCGTTGTTTCGGGTACCGCCCCCTCAGGTGCAGATAAATAGTGGGACAGCGGTTCAGCAACTCCCCAGAAAACCAGCCCAATGCCCATACCCGCGCTAAACAGCATGGACAGCCAGGAAACCGTAGAATATTCCGGCTCATCTTCGTCATCCCCGAGCCTAATGCCGCCAAATCGGCTGAACGCCAGATAGAAAGCAAAGATCAGGAAGAACAGTGTCGCTAGCAAATAAAACCAGCCAAAATTCTGAATAGAGAAGTTGTAGGCAACATTAGCCACATCCGCCAGCTGATCAGGAGCGACGGCTCCCCATATTGCAAACAGTGCAACGATGATAATTGTGATTGTAAATACCATGATGAGACCTCCGTTATGTAAGCTTCAGCCAACTATGTCTTAGTATGTGCTAGTCCGACCTGTAATATTTCGGAAAGCTAGCTGTTGATAAATTAAAACAAACCGCCATGTAATGAAACACCCTTCGGTTTTTTCGTTCCCTTTTTTAGTGGGGAATTAGCGACAAAGATTCAAGATTTATTAGGATATTTGTATTAATCCGGAATCTGAGCATAATTATCTATGTAAAGAACGAATTCCTATGGAAAGTCGCTATTATAGCGGCTTTTTTGTTGTATCAACTAGACTTTTATATGTAAATACAAGGAATTATAACGTTCAAAATAGAATACCAGTTTAGAGGCATTGTCTATTTCCAAGATCAGTTATATTGGTCAAGTGAGACGATTCACCTATTAAAGGGATATTAATTCTTATCCTTTTATCAAAAAAATTGAAGGGATTGATACGGATGAAAACTAAACAATTATTAGATATGAATAAAAACGTGAAAAATGGCATGCATGTAACTATTGAAATTTCAGGTAAACAAAAAATGAATTGGTTTGAAAGCGAGGAACAAATAAATGAAATTGGTCTTACAAAATGTAGAGAAGAGTTTTGGTGAAAAAAAAGTATTAGCCAATTTAAGTTTTCAATTTGAAAAGGGAAAGATCTATGGTCTTCTTGGGCGCAATGGCGCCGGAAAAACAACGTTATTCAATTGTTTAGGTGGCGAGATCCAAGTAGATGGCGGCAAAATGAAACTCGTCAACGGATCAAAATCGCGTGACTTGGAAATGGATGATGTAGGATACGTTTATTCACTGCCACTGTTACCAGAATTTCTGACGGGATATGAATTTGTACGTTTTTTCATCGATGTTAACGTAGATGTAATTGAAGGACGAGGTAACAATATTGATGCTCTCTTTGATATGATGCACATTGCGCAGGATGACCGACATAAGCTCATTAAACATTACTCGCATGGAATGAAAAATAAAGTTCAAATGTTGTTATTTTTACTCATAAAACCTGCAGTGATTCTGTTGGACGAACCTTTAACTTCGTTTGATGTCATCGTTGCGAGTGAGATGAAACAATTGTTACGTGATTTAAAAAAAGATCATATCCTAATTTTCTCGACCCATATATTGCAATTGGCAACGGATCTTTGTGATGAGTTAATTATTTTAAATCATGGAAGTTTAACACAGATTTCACCCGAAATTCTTACTCAGCCCGACTTTGAAGAGCAGGTAATTGAATTATTACGGAATGAAAGCCAAAATGGAAGTACGAAGGAGAACGCCTATGACGGGAATCTTTAGTACAATTTCTCGCATGTGGCAGTTACAGATGATTACGCTGGTCAACCGTTTAATCTATTTCACGCAAAAGTTACCGTTTGCAGGCAATTTAATCAGTGCACAAACTTATGCTGCTTTTCGGACTAAACGTACCATCGGTGCAATTGCGGTTATTTTATTATTTGTCGCTGGTTTATTGGAAAGCTTATTATATTTCGGGGGAATGTTTGCATTGCCCATGCTCTTATGGACGGAAAATGTTAATCGTACGGAGCATTTTAACCTTCTTCTTCACATGTATTTTTGCATAAGTGGTGTAATGGCTGGGGTAACGAGTACAAAAGTGTTGGAATCAAACAAAATGAAGTATACATCTATCCGACTTATGCGGATAAACCCAACCAAATATATGCGAGCTACGCTATTTTATCGGTATACGACATTTTTCATCTATCAAGGGATTGCTATGACTCTGGTTGCGGTACTTTTTAAATTTTCAATTCCTCATGCATTGCTGATTGTGGGAATGATGACTTTTTGGCGATTGATATGTGAATTTTTACATTTGGCATTATTTAAATGGAAGGGGATTGTTCTTGTACAGAAAACATGGGCTACGAGTTTGAGCATGTTGCTGGCACTTACTTTTGCATACCTTCCCTTCACAAAACTAAACCTTCCTCTATTTGGGTCTGTGATATTGGATCAACCATGGCTTATGACACTGATATCGTTGTCCGGGGTTATGTGTGGTTATGTTTTACTAAAATATACAGATTTCACATCTGCAGTGTGCGCAGTAACAAACCATGCCGATCCATTGTTAAATCCAGAAATACGGATTGCTGATCTTCAACAGAGAATGGTTCAGTCAAAGGATCATGATCTTGCCAGGCCTTCCTCATCTAACCTTCATGTCAACGAGCAGAGCGCATTTGAAAAAAAGGGATACGAACAATTACACGAAATTTTTGTTACCAGGCATACCACTCTCCTCCGTGCACCGTTCCACAGACGTTTATTGGCTATTATGATCATGGGCATACTCCTACCTTTGTTGGTACTCATTTTCAAAGATCATCTTTCACTAAATTCAATTGATAGATTCTCACCTTTTATCATTATGGTCATGCTAAATCTGACAGTAGGTAGCCAGATTTGTAAGGCTCTATTTTGCCATTGTGATAAGCCGCTGATGCGCTATCCATTTTATCGCCAGCATGCAAAGAAGCATTTTCTGTTAAGATTTAGAAGTATATTAAGCATAAATCTAAAGTTAGGTTCTTGTTTAGCAGCTGTGCTAAGTGTATCTATACTTGTATTAACTGGAGGAGAGGATATAAGTTTGCTACTTCCTATCTGGGTTATAACCATTGCACTTGCTGTATTTTTCTCAATACATCATCTGTTGTTATACTATGTAATTCAACCCTACACAACGGAGTTTGAAACCAATAGTCCTCTTTTCTCATTCGTAAACGGCCTTATTTCATTGAGTTTTATTGTGGCGATGTTTCTAGGTCCTACACTATGGGGATTAACCGCTGTTATCATGGTGTTGACTTTAGCCTATCTATCCAGTGCTGTCCTTCTCGTAACCAAATATGCTCAAAACCATTTTAGAGTGAAATGAGAAGTAGATTCCAAAGAGAATTCAACTCCAACATAAGGTTATTATAAATTGAAAAAGATTCTGAAGAAATGATAGGGTGATAGGGATGAGAAGACTTGAGTCTGGTATGTCAGTAAACAACGAATTATTTTCTGATATTGTCAGGTATGAACACGAAACGATAAGTGGAACGACCATAATCAACTCAAATGTTGGTTCACCCATATTTTGGAACTGTGACCTGCAGCATCTTATATTTGATACCTGCGATCTTACAAATGTGAGATTTTTTGCCGGTAGTACAATTGATCGTTGTACATTTATTCGTTCCGACTTGCGCTCTGTTGGTATTGCCAGAGACGAGGCTGTTTTCACCAATTGCGAATTTTCCTCCTGTGATATGAGAGGGATGACATTGGAGAACGCTACGTTTATCGACTGTACTTTTGTTAAATGTAGATTCAATGACCGGATTTTACGAGCGGCGAATATCGTCAATTGTTCCTTTACCGGCAAGCTAGTGGATATTACGTTTGAGGGAAATGGCAAACAAAAGCTAATCGCCAATTTTGAAAACTGCATCCTTGACGGTGTTCGTTTTGTAAGCTGTGACCTGACGCAATGTATTCCGCCAAAATCCAAAAACCATGTGTATGTTGAACAGGTATCCGCTCGTGTGAAAAATGCTCTGACGAAGATAGACGATGACCCTAATCTATCTGATGATGATCGGAAAGTACTGGTACGCAGTCTGCGCAGGCTTGAGCCTATGGAACAATATATTTTTAACACAGCGCATATGAAGAAAATATACGGTGATGTTTTTGTTGAACGATTTTTCAGTAGTCTGGATTGTAACATTGCGTAGATTTAAAAAATGGATTGAAGTAAAAGGAGAGGGGCCGCTTTTGGTGACAAAAGTTGCCCTTCTTTGATTTCCTCTTGAATTTATCTTATTTCCCGCTGACCTTGTCCAAATCAGTTCGCCCGATAAATGGAATTCAAGTAATTCGAAATCGATGAAGTATCATCAATCGAGGTACGCATTGCAATGTATCCGTCGGGACGAATCAATACAAGTTCTTTACTTGTTACATCGTAAATTCGATAGGCATTACCTGCTGTATCTATTAAACCTTCCGCCGCCCCCTCCACGTTGGATGGCAGGATATAATGTATATGGAGTTCGTTGTTGGTGAAGTTCTTCAGCGAAGGATGGATGCTGTTTGCAAAAGCCAAAAGCGTCCAGTGTGGGCCTCGCAATAGGTCAAAGAGACTTCCTGCAAATCCGGTGCCTTGCAAGCCCGTAGCATTAGGAGCACGATCCCCAGGAAATGAACGGGTAGCATTGGTTCGAGCAGAACGACGGGTAAGCGAACTTGAGCGATAGGAAATGAGAAGCCCACTCGTTAGATCGTCGGATATGGTGCTCAAGGATTGGGACAATCCTCCGCCTTCAGTCGCCGTTCCTATGACCACTCCCATCTTCTTCGTGCTGTCCTCAAGCACGGCTTGAGCCACTGGGCGGCGCTCCTCATCGTACGTGTCGAGTAAGGAGGTGTCCGCTCCCCGTATCACAGCCGCCAGCTTCCAGCCGAGATTGTACGCGTCCTGCATCCCCGTATTCATGCCTTGACCACCGGCCGGCGAATGAACATGAGCAGCATCGCCGGCAAGGAAGACCCGGCCGTTGCGGTAACATTCAACCATACGAACGTTGACCCGGTAGATGGACAGCCAGGAAGCATCCGTCAGCCGAACACGTCCGGCCCCGGCGCGGCGGTCAAACATGGCTTGATACGCCTCTAACGACGGTTTCTCTGGTTCTTCGATCTCTTGCGGAATTGTAGCCTGCAGTTGCCAAATATCGGATTTTGGCAGCGGGGTCACCCCAACCATCCCCTCCGAAGATGTCCAGATATGGATATGGTCACGATCTAACCCTTCCAATCGTACATCGCCAAGATACCAACGCTCATGATCATGTGTTTCCCCAACCAGCGGTAAGTGAATAAACTTGCGGATATTGCTTTTGCCCCCGTCAGCGCCGACGACATAACGCGCGCGAATTTTCTCTTCTCCTTGTGGTGAATTTACGGTTACCGTTACACCATCCACATCCTGAACAAGCTCTACAGCTTCCATGCCCAACTCAACTTGACCGCCAAGCACTGCATATTGGTCGCGCAAAGCTTTTTCTACATCATATTGAGCAATCCAGACCGGATCACGATAGGGTGTTTCAAGTTCGGGGCTGGCTGCAACGGTAATAGCCGGTTTGTCCACACTCCTTCCATCTGCGGTATAATAACGAACAGGCAAATCCACAACACCTGTGTCAATAATGTAGTGGACGGCCTCCAAATCATCGACGACTTCAAGCGAGCGAGGCTGGATGCCTTTGGCGCGAGAAGCAACGTGATATAAGGAGCTTCGTTCAATAATACGATGGTCGACGTTTCGACGAGCCAGATCACAGGCAAGTGTAAGCCCTGTAGGTCCGGCCCCAACAATGAGAACATCAACAAAAGACGGCTTGGTATTCATGAATAGAATCCTCCTTGATCATTGATTTGATATGCTACATTCGTTATACTACACCGTGCAGTGTAGTTTGTAAACAGAACAGAACTCTAATCAATTTCTGATGGTATACCTATAAGGGGGCAACGTAAGAATGGATCATACGGAAAACAAGAAAATCCGCAAAGGCTCTTCAGACAAAAGAGCTAAAATTATTGCGGCAGCACGAGACCTGTTTCTTTCCGATGGGTTTGATCGATCTAGCGTCGATGCGGTCGCAGCTAAAGCGGGAGTTTCCAAACGGACAGTTTATGATTATTATGGCGACAAACAGAACCTACTGCTTGCCGTTGTTGAAGAATCCAGTTTGGCGGTTCTAGACATGATTGAGCAAGGAATTTCAGATCACCTCTTGGAATTCGAGGATCTGAAACAGGCGCTCATCTTATTTTGCGAACAAATCGTAGCTTCTGCGAACGGTTCGTCCGATTACATGGCTTTGATCCGTCTGGTTATGGTGGAAGCCGCCAATCTGCCAGACTCGTTTTTTGAAAGGCTGGATAACGCAACGGAAGAGGGGATTATCAGGAGGTTTACAGAGTTTGGACATACCGGATTGCTCCATGTGCCCGATCCTGAAATGGCTACAAAGCACTTCGCTGCATTAACGTTTTTATTGGTATTTAATCAACCTAGAAAAACAGAGGCATTGGAAGAGCAACAAATCAAACGTATCATCACTGAAGGCGTACGCGTCTTTCTTTGTGCTTATGCACCTCGTACCAATTAAAACGAAAATCAACCATCATACGGATTGCGTTTTTGTTCAAAAATAAAAAAAGGACCGTAAATGTTCATCTTCCATCGATGAATGCTTTCGGTCCTTTTATGTTTATCCTGTACTAATGAACGACGGTATCGGTTTCCGCCTCTCTTGGTTAACGTCTTCGGAAGGCTCCGCCGCGTGCCAGAGCGAAGAAGATTAGTAGGGCAATAATCGAGCCAACAATGGCTGGAATAATATGAAATCCGCCAATCACCGGTCCCCTTGGTCCCAGCAATTCCGTTCCTAACCAAGAACCGATAAAACCCGCAATAACATTCCCAAGTACACCGCCCGGTACGTCCCGCCCAATCAAGTTGCCGCTTAACCAACCAATAAGTCCACCAACAATGAGTACCCAGAGCAGATCCATGGATTGTTCTCCTTTCTTCGAGTTTATTACAAGTTATGTTGGGCTGAGTGGAATATACCTCACCTTCCAGTTGGTGGAGGAAACTAAAGCGCCTGTGCTAAGATGGGTTAATAATTGATTAAAGCTGGTGAAAACAAGGCTAGATAGGGGTGTACAGTTGAAGAAAATCCTAGTCATTGATGATGAAATCGCAATTCGAGATTTAATTGAGCTGGTGCTAAGGCGAGAAAAATACGATGTGCAGACCGCAGAGGACGGCAAAACGGGCTTGCAGCTGCTTGACTCTTTTCAACCCGATTTAGTCGTACTTGATCTGATGCTGCCAGACTGCTCTGGATATGACTTGTGTAAGGAAATAACCGGAAAGCGTGCCATTCCAGTGATCATGCTCTCTGCCAAAAATGAGGTAATCGACAAGGTGTTGGGACTAGAGCTAGGGGCGGAAGATTACATGACCAAACCCTTTGACAATCGTGAATTGCTCGCTCGGATCAAGGTTATTCTGAGAAGAAATGAGAGCAGGGAGGACACAAGTGAAGGGACAGAAGTGCAATCGACACGTATCATTCATGAAGAGCTGACTTTTGACCTGGAGAGCCGAAGAGTGCTGAAAAACGGTGTACCCGTGTCTTTAACGGCCAAAGAGTTTAAAATTCTGGAAACGTTACTGAAAAGGCCAGAAAAAATCTTTACCCGGGACGAACTGCTGCAGATCGGATGGGGATATGACTTTATGGGAGACAGTCGCAGTGTGGATATGACCATCATGAGATTACGGAAGAAGCTCGAGGATAACGCGGACGAACCGAAGTATGTCAGGACGATCTATGGATTTGGCTATCAACTTGGAGGTGGCGAGGCCTGAAGTATGCAACCCGGTTACTGCTGAATTATTTATTTTTCTCCGTGCTCTCCTTTGGCATCATCATTTTTGCGGTGAATAAAGCCATCGATTACTACAGCTTCATTACCATTGAGAAACAGATGATGGAGAAGGCAGATCTGTCGGAGTTGTCCTTCCGTGAGGTGTTGGCACAGCATAGGTCATCGTCAGGAGAGCCCCAGACGAAGGAAATTGCCAGACTTGCTCTGGAGAAACTGAAAGCTTCAGGCAAGGAAGTACGTATCTATGACAGCTCCAAGCAATTGCTGGGCCTGGCTGTGGATGGCATCATCATTAATGATGGCAAACCGCTTATTTTTGACAAAAATATTGAGAAAGCACTGAGCGGCAGTTATGCCTACACCGTTACGGAAAATCATCTGCTTTATTTTGCGACACCCATTCAGGATCAATTCTACGAGAACGCTTATGTGTATGAGTTCGTGGAGGACATTTCCTACTTTTATGCAATTATGGATCAAATCCGTTATATCCTGTTTGTCGGTGCAGGCGGATTTATTATACTGATTACATTATCCAGTCTGTGGATTGCCCGCAACACAACCAAGCCGATTAAACTGTTGCTTGGCGCTGCGCAAAGTTTCTCTAGACAGGAGTTTCGGAGAGTCCAACTAAACCGGAAGGATGAGCTGGGCATGCTGGCAGATGGGCTGGATTCCATGGGGCGGCAGCTTCATGATTACATTCAGTACCAGAAACAATTTGTCTCCAACGTATCTCACGAGTTAAAAACACCCTTGGCAGCCATTCGTGGTTTCTCTCAATACTTGGTTGAAGGGGAGACTGAGAACAAGGAACTGCAAAAAATCTATGCTCATCTGTTGCAGGAATCAGATCGGCTGACGCGCTTGATTAATGAACTGTTATTGCTATCCCGATTCGACAAAGCTGGTTCCAGCGAACTGGAAGTTGAAAAGACGGAAATGAATGAACTGATTCAGGAAGTCACAATGAATATGGGAGCCAAGGCTAAGGATAAAGGGATCGAGATCAAAGTTAGTAAAGTGGAGGGAGGATCGGCAGATGGAGGTCTGACAAGAGTCTACGCCGAGGTCAATCCAATGTTGATGTCCCATGCAATCGCCAACCTTGTGGACAATGCCATCAAATACTCAGGAAGTCACTCACAGATTAAAGTAGAGATGGAGCATACGCCAAGTGAGGTGGTTATACGGATACGTGATCAAGGGATCGGCATCGCGGGCGATGAGCTGGAGAGAGTGCAGGAACGTTTTTACCGGGCGAAAAATGCAAGCACAGCGAACGGTTCAGGTCTTGGACTTTCCATTTGCAAGGAGATTGTAGAGCGGTTTAATGGATATATCGACATGGAAAGTCAAATCGGGGAAGGTACAACCGTTACGATTGTTTTGCCTCGTGCGTAGACCTGCATCTAAACCCAAGCCTAAATAGGTAACGTTACAAGATTGGTACATTTCTGTTATGAGACTAACAAATGTTTTATTTATAATCACTTCATAAGAACAAATCACACATTTATGGAGGGATCATGATGAAGTTAACAAAGAAAGCTGCAGGTTTTATCGTACTAGGTGCTTTACTAACGGTGGCATTAACAGGCTGTCAGTCCAGTGATGCTACATCTCCAGCAACCGGACAGAACACAGCGAATGAACAAAGCAAAGGTGAAGGAGCAACAAATGCTAGTGCGCCTGCTTCAGAAAATTCGGAAGAAAAGGGTACTGAAGCTATTAAAGAAGGTTCGATGGAAAAGGAAGGAAATGTGGTGCTGAAAGAGCTTGCTTTTGTCTATAATGAGCACACCATTGCTATTTCGGATACAGCGAATGAAGATCAGATGGAACAGATGCTGGGTAAACCGGATAACCTGAAATCTCATACGTACAGTGCCGACGATGGAACAAACATGGATACGTTAATCGGTTTTACAGAAAAAGTGTACACGTATCCTGGTCTGGAGATTAAAACAATCAGTATACCGGAGGGGAAACAAGACTCCATCTTTCATATTGAAATCACAGACCCCAAGTATGCGACAGTCCGAAACATTAAAGCAGGAGACAGCCTGGATACACTCAAAAACGCCTACCCTGAGGGGAAACTGCTTGGTGATGGAGCTCCAGATGAGGAGGATGACTTCCGTTACGAGCCATCCAATTATGTGGATGTGATGTCGTTTCATATCAAGGATGCCAAGGTGGAGAGCATTCAGATCTACAGCCTTCTGGACTAATATTTAGGAATCGATGTTGGTAAGCCATTCATACGATTCACCTTTAACACCTGAATAACAATGAAAAGTTAACCCTCATACTCCTGAAAAGGAGCATTGAGGGTTAACGTAGTTTTAGGACCTTTAAATTAAGCGCTGCTTGGGCAAATGCATAATAACGTTGAATTGATCACCATGAATTTCGATTTTGATCTCCCCGCCGTGCAGCTCAACGATACTTTTCACAATGGACATCCCTAGGCCGGAGCCTTCTGTCTGGCGAGATTCATCTGCTCTTTTGAAACGTTCGAACAACTCTTCCGCAGCAAAATCAATCTCATAAGCAGCAGTATTTTGTATTTTGAATAATACCAGATCATCAGACTGGTCCAAATAAATATAGATTCTGGTTCCTGGAAGCGAATATTTCTGCGCATTGCCAATTAAATTTTCGAATACACGCCAAATTTTATTGCCATCCAAATGTGCATGGATCGGGAATTTCGCAATCCTCTCCCGAATCACAGGCGACGCTTGTCCCATACTGGTGTTGGACTCAGCAATCGCCTGTGTCAACAAGGTCGCGACATCGACGTACTCAATATCCAGCTCTACTGTACCGCTGGCCATCTTTGAGATTTCGAACAGGTCTTCTATCAACAGCTTCATCCGTAGCGCCTTCCGGTCCAGGGTTTCAATATAGGCTCGGGTGGTCTCACTAGACAGATCTTCTTTTTTTAATAAATCAACATAGTTGATAATAGAAGTAAGCGGGGTTTTCAAATCATGTGATACGTTGGTAATCAGCTCTGTTTTTAACCGTTCGCTCTTCATCTGATTCTCCAGCGCGCTTTGATACCCGGCTTTCATATTGTTAATATAGCCAGCAAGCTTGGATAGATCATCCTTGCCGGTATCCTGAATTGTGTTCTGAATGTTCCCTTCGGCAATCTCTTTGCTCCCGTTGATAATGGCGATGAATCTTCTAAGCTTGGAAAGTATATATGGAACCAAGAACAACACGTAGAGCAACAAATAAAGTAGAAGCCACCCCTGTCCGTAATATGTGACTGCCTGCCAAATACAAATGCCGGCTATCGCGGTTAGCAAAAGCATCATGATGAGGCCAAACGTTAGTCTCCAGTTTTGTAAACTGGCTCTAAGACCGGTTCTCCAAATATGAAAGTAATCCATCAGCAGACTGCCATGCCAGAAGGAACGCATACTATGGGGTGCCTTAAAATAAAGAAACAGTCTGCTTGCCAGCAGGCAAAGAATAATTAAGGCAAGCAGTGTCTGGAGGTAACTTGAGGTTGAATAGCTCAGACTCAACCCCGTGTATGAATACCTGTTTATGAGTACGAGGCTCCATAAAATCGCGGCGACAATGATGACAATAAGGTCGATTGGAACCTTCCGATCGGCTTTATTTTTTCTCGATTTTGTATCCAATTCCCCATACCACCTTTAAATATTTTGGGTCTTTGGGATTGATTTCAATTTTTTCACGAATGTTTCTCACATGTACGGCAACCGTATTGTCTGAAGTGAAGATCAGTTCATTCCACACGCGCTCATAAATCTCTTCGATTGAGAAAACCCTACCCTTATTCTCCATCAGCAGCTCCAAAATTTTGTATTCTTTCGGGGTCAATCTGACGTCCTCTCCATCTATCTCAACAGTCTTCGAGCTTTTGTTCAGCACGAGTCCTCTTACTTGAATGAGCTCATCCCCGTTTGACTGGAAGGAACCTAAATTCGTAAACCGGCGCAGCTGAGATCGGACTCTAGCGATCAGCTCTAGAGGATTGAACGGCTTCGTAATATAGTCATCAGCCCCAACGTTGAGTCCCAAAATCTTGTCGTTATCTTCTGACTTGGCGGAAAGCATAATGATCGGTATATTTTTGTTTTCACGAATTTTAAATGTCGTTTTAATTCCATCGAGCTGTGGCATCATGTTGTCCATGATAATAAGATGAATGGTTTCTTGTTCAAGAATTTCCAGCGCCTCCAATCCGTTAGAGGCAGTTAATACATCCACATCTTCGCTTTTCAAATAAATAACGAGCGCTTCTCGAATTTCCGGTTCATCGTCTACAACAAGAATGTTATTTATAGCCATTATTTCTCACCTTCATCACGATATTTCTTATACTTACTAATCCGGAACTCATGTATCCAGAAAATTCAACATGGCCGGGGAGAGCGTCTGCAAGCATCAGCTCCTCTGGTGATTCTTCCTGATCCGTGTAAAATCCATGCACCCCGAACCTGGACAGAATCTGCATAACCGGTCTGCTGTTGACGGTGTGAACATAACTTTTCACCCCAAACTTATGTAGTGTTGGAACTAAATTGGGGTTTAGATACACGCGGTATACAGGCATGGCAACCGCTGTCAGTTGTTTGTCCCTAACGAATTCTACAATACTTTCGGCGGAGGCGCCAGTTTTGTAAAGTGAATATATTTTGTTTGGAAAGGGGTGGATTCCCATAACCGTGTCATACATTTCCGGGCTGAAAATTTCAGGTATAATCCGGTTGAGCAGTGCAGGATCCGTACGTCGAACCTCATTGACTAGATGCACAAACTGCTGCTGAATTTGCTCTTTGCTGCCTGCTTTCGTATCCACAATTAAGTCAAAATCAGGATATTGCTGCATCAGCTGCAGTATGTCTGGCAGTGTAAGAGGGTGGAATCTTCCCATGATAAGCGACTTTGCAAATTGAATCCTTGTTACGTTTCGTCCGCGATGAGCCGCCAAATCCGGCTGTAGCCTCTGCGACCAATCATGTCTGGCTACAAGCTTCCCGTCCGTCGTCTGCACAAGATCAACCTCGAACAAACGGTACCCTCTATTGTAATTGGTTATAAATGCCTCATAAGAATTGGTGTAACTAGCCCCGTTAACTCCACCAAATGCATGTGCAATAAGCCTATTTTCCTGCCAGTCGCTGGTGCCAGCTGTAGATTCCAGCTGATTCTGACCTGTCCTAACAAGCCCCCAGTTGCACCAGATCATTCCTGCCGTAATGACTATGAGTAAGCTTAACATCATCGTTTTCTTCATTCGTTCTGCTCCTTTGTTATCCCGATGTAAGTCATACTACAGGACTCAAATGAAGAAGGAGTGGTATAAAAACGAAGGAATTTATGAAGTTTGTACAATTCACTACCAAACGAGATTTCTTCTCTGAAGACCTCTCTCCGAACCTGTAGGGATTCTTAAAGTTCTCATAAGATAGATACTAGCATTTTCAACCTCTTTTTTATTGTTCGAAAATTTTCGAATTATGTATTGCAGCTATGTGGGAAGTGTGATATATTTCTTTTCAGGCCAAACAGTTCGAAAATATTCGAACTGAAAACTATACTACGTAAGACAGTATAGAAAATACAGGAGGTAATAACATGTCCAATACAGCAACCGCTGGCAATACTACTAACTCTCTGAAAACCGATGCAAACATCACGATGTTAAATAATTATTTTCGCTTGTTTGATGCATCTCGCACTGACGATCGGGCTATGAAGGACTTGTTATCCTTATTTACGGAGGATGTCGAAGTTATTTCGAACGGTAGCAGCCGAACAGGATTCGAAGTAGTTATTAAGACTATTTATGAATACAACAAAGACATTAAACATATGTGGGATGCATGGGTACTTCAGCCCGACGGCAGTTATCGAACTAACTGGGCAGTATGCGGTCAAGCAGTAGATGGCACGGTTTTCACCAAAGAAGGTATAGATATTATGCGTTTAAATGAAGAGGGAAAGATTATGTATATGAAGAACGTGCAGACGACTGAAGATGCTTACAATGAATATTTCTCGTAAGGGTAGTTGTTACTTAGGTCTTTGGTAAGAAACAATTGCTGGTTTGCTACATAGTAACCCATTTTTTTGATCAGTAGGCATAATTTTATCGACTTATATTTTAGATTCACAGCATTTGTGGCCTTCAACCGAACTATCCTAAAACTAAAGAAACCGATGGAACTTTACATTTGTAAATGCCCATCGGTTTTTATTTTATCTCAACAATAAGATACCTTCTTATTCTGGTGAAAATAGGTCAGGCTGGATAACTTGGCTAGGTGTGTAGCGTAGAGTGAGCTTCGTGCTAATCTAACATGATTTTCTCGTTAACCATCTGATAGTAATACTCATCCATCTGTTCTGCCGTAACATCTTCTTCAAGATGATATATCCACCACTTTTGCATTGAAGTCGATTGCCAAACTGTTAGAGCTAGATATTAAAAAAGTGATTACGTATCATGGTAACGAAGTTACAAATCAGATTAATGACAGTCTCCAGAAGATTGTAAATATGAAATCTATCATTGACCACGAGTGAGGAGCAATCAACCTGGAAGCAAGCAAAACTCTTTTAATGGAATAACTTATCATGATGAAGTCGTCATTTTCGCGGCTTTGTTTATTTTGTTGACTATTGTCAGGTTAGTGTAATTTCCCGTTTTAGTTAACGTTATAATATAAACAGAGTTCAAGACATGAATACAATAAATGGAGGGGTAGGATTGAACAAGTATGTGTTACATATAGTTGCAAGTGTAATTTGCATATTGTTACCTGCTGTTGGTCTCTTATATGTTTTGTGGGATAGCCACCAACCCAAAATAGGACCTGTAGGAGACGGAAAACCGAATTATCCTTCAATATCTCAATGGATATCCATTAGCTCTTCTTTTATTCTTGGAGTAGTTAATTTACCTCTTTCCATAATTCGATATAGACAAAAGACTAAAGAAGATATTAAAAGTTAATGCTTATTACGCTGACGGGCAGGATAGATGAATTTTGTGAATATACGCCAGGTATGCGAACGATAAAAACATAAACTTTTAAGATTAAAGACATGCTACAGTCTTCAGAATCGCAGAATTCGTCAAAGGAAGTATAAAAGAACTAGGCAGTAGAGTGCCTATCGTCAGGCAAGAGAAGGGTGATCACGATAAATCTGAATTAAAGCTGGAGGCGAATGAAATGCTGGAATTAGAGTTTACGACTATAGAGGAGTGGGATGAAGCATTGTGGGCGCGGATGGAGCGAATCTATCATGAGGCTTTTCAACGCGGTGCTAAGACAAAAGCGATTCTGCGCAGTATGCTGGACCGGAAAATTGGTTATTTACACACGGGCGTGCATCATGGAGAAGTGGTTGCGATGGCTGTTACTGGACTGGAGGGGAAGGTTGCGGACCGCATTCTGATCATCGATTACCTCGCGGTTGAACAGAAGCTGCGCGGGTTGGGCTTAGGGACCTGGATGCTGGAGCAGCTCAGAGCCTGGGCGTTAAGGGAACACCGGATCAAAGGTATGATTATCGAGGCGGAGTTCGGGACAACGGAGGCTCATCAGGAACGCATTCAGTTCTGGCAACGCAACGGGTTCATCCTAACCTCCTATGTCCATCAATATAGAATGGTGCCAGAGCCGTATCAGGCAATGATGCTGCCAATGGATACAAGTACGCATGTGCCTGATGATGGTGAAGCACTGTTTCGTTATATCAATGCTTTTCACAAGGTTGCTTACCGGAAGAGTTAGACCGCATTCAATGGACCTGCAGGAAATTACCGTAGAGATTAGGATGAAAAATGATCAATTCTTGACTGCATGGTCAATAACTGATACATTAATCCCATGAGCAGACCAAGAGAATTTGATGTCGATCGTGTATTACACCAGTCTATGGAAGTATTCTGGAATCAAGGCTTCAAAGCAACTTCTTATGAGGACCTTACGCGTACTACAGGAGTCAAAAAGCAAAGTTTGTACTGTGTTTTTAAAGACAAGCGATCGTTGTTCCTGAAGGCGTTGGCACTTTACCGTGAACAGGTTATAGCGAAACTGAAAGAGATTGAAACCCTGGATTCGTCTCCCGTTGATAAACTGGATACCTTACGATATTCCCTTTTAGACGATGAAACTGGCTGCCAAGGGTGTCTAATTGTGAATGCATCACTCGAATTCGGAACAGATGACGAGCAGGTCACCCGCGAAGCTGAGCTCATGGCAGAAGAGATTCAACTGGTATTAGAGAAGATCATAAGTAGTGGCCAGAAACAACAGTTAATTTCCAACCGGTATACGAGTATAGAGCTTGCATCTTATCTAAATAACACCATCCTTGGTGTGAGAGTTATGGAGAAATCTGGTTCATCCCGTGAACAGATCGAGACGGTTCTGCGTACTTCATTTGGCATGATCATGTCTTGATCTTTTTTTTGTGAAATTCTTGACTACGAAGTCAAAAATAAATGAAGGCGGATCAATACACCACGAAACCTTGAAGGAGGTGGGGCTTTTCGATAAAGATCGTGTATTGATTCATTTGGAAGTAACATCTAGTTGTTAACCAGGCTGGTTGCTGTTTAACATCTCCTAGGTCAATTTATATAAAACGAAATATGTGGAGGTTATTATGAATTATTCTCAATCCGTAGAAGCATTGTTCCAACCTATAGAGTTAGGTCACTTGAAGTTATCCAATCGGATCGTGATGGCGCCAATGACGCGTCAATTTTCTCCGGACGGTATCCCGGGTTCGAATGTTGCGGGCTATTACCGCCGTAGAGCAGAGAACGCAGTGGGGCTGATTGTGACGGAAGGGACAATAATTAATCATCCGGATGCATCCAATCAAGCCAATGTGCCGCACTTTTATGGCGAAGCTGCAATGAATGGCTGGGCACATGTTGTATCTGAAGTACATGAAGCTGGCGGTCGAATTATTCCACAGATCTGGCATATGGGAGCCAAAGGTCATGTTAATGATTATTCGGAAGCTGAGATTGCTACAATCGTTCAAGAATTCGCAAAAGCAGCCTCAGAAGCGAAACGCGTTGGGTTCGATGGTGTTGAAATCCATGGAGCACACGGCTATCTAATCGACCAATTCCTGTATAAGAAAACCAACTCTCGTACGGATCGTTATGGTGGAGATATGATGGCTCGCACACGTTTTGCAGTTGAAGTGATTGAGGCTTGCCGTAAAGTAGTGGGATCGGAATTCCCTATTGTACTGCGTTTATCTCAGTGGAAGACAGATGATTATCAGGCTAAATTGGCTGAAACACCGGAATTACTGGAGCAGCTTCTCGCACCGTTGGTTCAAGCTGGAGTCGATATCTTCCACTGCTCCACACGCCGTTTCTGGGAGCCGGAATTCGAAGGGTCTGATCTGAATTTTGCTGGTTGGACCAAAAAACTGACTGGTAAACCGACAATCACTGTTGGATCGATTGGTCTTGATGGTGACTTTACAAGTCTGTTCACAGAAGGTAAAGGCGCAAGTAACGTCGGTATAGAGGGATTGGTACAACGACTTCAGAATGATGAGTTTGATCTGGTTGCTGTAGGCCGTGCTCTTCTAGTCGACCCTGAATGGGCTAAGAAAATTCAAGAAGGACGTACTGGTGATCTGGTTCCATTCACAAGAGAGGCGATGACTGTACTTACTTAATTGTAGTTATAATCATTAGGAATATGTATTAATCAAACACACCTTCAAGAGAATGAAACCTTGTCGTAAGATAGGGGAGATCATCTTGGAGGTGTGTTTGTAATGGCAACCAGAGTGAGTTATCCGGTAGAATTAAAGATGAAAGCCATAGAAATGAGACTGGCAGAGGTTTCAGTTTCGGAATTGAGAATTGCTGGAAGAACATTTCCGATTGTTAACTGCTCCAGATCACCCACTCGCCAAACGAACTGTGCTGCAATTGGAAGATTCTCATGATGAAGTGTTCCTGACAAATGAGAAGGGGTGTCCATATCGAACGATGTTTGATCGGTCATTTGAGAAAGAGGGCATTGATAACATTACATATTTAGAGTTTCAAAGTGCTGAAGCCATTAAACAATGTGCAATTTCAGGAATCGGTATTGCCTTTCTTCCTGAGATCGTCGCTGAATCTGAAGTTGAACGTGGAGAACTTGTTGTCCTCCCATGGCAGATTCCGGACTTGCAGGTATATACACAGATGTTGTGGCATAAAGACAAGTGGCTTTCACCAATCATGTTATCTTTTATAGAAGCAACCAGGGAAGTTTTTGGTTCACAGAATGAAAATAAAACCGTATAGCTTATGTATGAGACATCAAACTGTTGAGCACAGTAAAACGCTGTTGAAAGTGGGGAGACATTATTTATGATTCCATTAGTATACGACCAGATTAACCATTGGGGAAAAGACGATGAATTTTTCCTTGCATTGTTAAAGAGATTAAAAGTAGAATTCATAGCTGACCTGGGCTGTGGAACAGGAAGATGGACTACTCATCTTGTTCAGTGCGGTTATAAAATTACCGCTATAGATCCCAATGAAGAAGCGATTGAATTGGCGAGAAGTAAAGATAATTCTGGAAATGTGAATTGGATTATAGGTGATAGTGCAGATTTACAAACCAATACCTATGATGCGGTAATTATGACAGCTAATGTTGCACAGGTATTTCTTACAGATGATAGTTGGAAGCGAGTAATCTCAGACGTATTCCGATCCCTAAAAATTGGGGGTCACTTTATTTTTGATACAAGAAACCCTTTGGTAAAAGTATGGGAAGAATGGGAGAAGGACAAAACTCCTGACTTAGCTAAAGATAAACTAAGCGGAGATCCTTTAGAAATTTATACAGAATATGAAGGGTTTGAGGGAGATATTTACACTTTCTATGAAATTGTAAAAAATACAAAAACAGACGAAGTGTTAGTTCATGAAAAAATGCAGCTAAGGTTTCGAAATCAAGACGAATTCGATGAATCGCTGAAACAAATCGGTTTTTCGAAAATTAAAACATATGGTGATTGGGAATTCAAACAAGCAAATTCTGAGAATAGATCGTTTATTTTTCATTGTGTAAAATAGCAGTTAGTTAAAAAATGTCGAGGGACAAAAACATGATCCCATTGAAAGTCGCTATTTTAGCGGCTTTTTTATTTTATAACTACAAAACATTGTTTCGTTCAAAATCCATTCAATGAAATTTGTTCATATATGATGAACTGGAGTATGATGGGGGAAGGCGATGCTGATAATTACCATATAATCAATGCCAAGTATAGAGTAATTTTATGTAGGTCTAAAGCTTTTGGACCCGGCTATACAACACCATACTTCCTTGAAGGGGGACATCTGTTTTGGATGAGCAGTTTCTAGATTTATTGGCCGAGAAATATGATACGGAAGAAAAAATCATAACAGAGATCATCAACCTTGAAGCGATCTCCAATCTCCCGAAGGGAACCGAGCATTTTGTCAGTGATTTGCATGGGGAGTTCCAGGCTTTTCAGCATGTACTAAGAAACGGTTCGGGTACCGTCAAAGAGAAAATCAAAGAATTATTCCGGAAGGTTTGGACGGATCAAGAAATCAATGATTTTGCGGCATTGGTTTATTACCCGGAAGAAAAAATACAGCTGGTTATAGGGGAACTGAGCAATAAACAGGCTTTGAACCAGTGGTATAGACTAACGATTGAACACATGCTTAAGCTTATTTCTTATGCCTCTTCAAAATATACGCGCTCGAAATTGCGTAAAGCTCTGCCGGAGCAATATGTATATATTGTAGAAGAGCTTTTATACAAGACGGATTCGACCAACAATAAGGATCCTTATTACGAGGAAATATATCGGCAAATTATATCCTTGGGCCAGGCGGACAATCTCATTATCGGCCTTGCTTATACGACTCAACGCCTGGTGGTTGACCATCTTCATGTGGTTGGAGATATCTATGACCGGGGGCCGTACCCCGATAAAATTATGGATACACTGATCAACTACCATTCTGTAGACATTCAGTGGGGTAACCATGATGTCCTCTGGATCGGAGCCTACGCGGGTTCTCTGGCCTGCCTTGCGAATATTATTCGGATCTGCGCCAGATACGACAATCTGGATATCATCGAAGATGTATACGGAATCAATCTGCGCCCACTGCTAAACCTGGCGGAGAAATACTATGAGGACAATCCATCTTTCAGACCTAAGCTACAGGCTGGTCATAACCTAACGGAGCAGGAAATTCTGCAGATCACGAAAATTCACCAAGCCATTGCCATGATTCAGTTTAAACTTGAAATCCCGATTATCAAGAGACGCCCATACTTTAATATGTCTGAAAGACTTTTGCTGGAGCAGATTGATTACGACAAAAATGAAATCAACATCTGCGGTAAAACATACCTGCTGGAAAACACCTGTTTTGCAACCATAAATCCGCAGAAGCCTGAACAATTGCTGGAGGAAGAACGCCAGGTGATGGAAAAGCTGCTGTTTTCCGTTCAGCATTCCGAAAAGATGGCCAGACATATGAATTTTCTTATGAAAAAGGGTAGCCTTTATTTAAAATACAACGGGAATTTGTTAATCCACGGCTGTATTCCTTTGGATGAAGAAGGAAATATGGAAGAAATGCAGATTGAAGACAAGACATATGCCGGCCGTCAATTGCTTGATGTTTTTGAGGATTATTTACGTTACGCCTTTGCGCATCCGGAAGAGACAGAAGATCTGGCGACGGATATGGTATGGTACATCTGGACAGGGGAATGTTCCTCGCTCTTTGGAAAGAGAGAAATGACCACTTTTGAACGGTATTTTATCCAGGATAAAGACGCACATAAGGAGAGAAAGAACCCTTACTACCATTTACGTGAAAATGAAGAGATCACTCGAAAAATTTTGCAGGAGTTTGATTTGAATCCAGATCACGGACATGTCATTAACGGTCACACGCCAGTCAAAGAAAGTCGTGGAGAGAGCCCTGTTAAAGCAAACGGAAAAATGATCGTGATTGACGGCGGTTTTTCCAAAGCCTATCAGTCCACAACGGGCATTGCCGGATATACCTTGCTGTACAATTCCTTTGGTATGCAGCTCGTCGCCCATCAGAAATTTAATTCAAAAGAAGATGTGTTATGTAACGGAACGGACGTGTTATCTCTAAAAAGATTGGTGGACAAAGAACTGGCGCGGAAGCTGGTGAGGGAAACCAATGTAGGCGAAAAGCTGCTGTGGAAAATCTCAAATCTGAAGGATCTTCTAGAATATCGCTACATGAAATGAAACGATTGCTAAAAGTACACACCCGGATCAACTGTTTGAGTGCAATTTGACGTAGACGCTCGTATTGGCAAGGGAAGTAATAATACCCTGTCTGTGCGAGCCTTTTTTACAGTGCGATGTAACAACAAACAACAAACTTTATGACTTACAGTTGAACTAACCGAGGATTTTCAATTGGTGGAGAGGAGGAAGATATGGGCTACAATTCACGGAAGGAAGCAGTGTTTGAGGCGAAACGGGTCCGTAACTGTACCATAGCGGCAGGTCGTCGTCATACCGTTGCTCTTAAATCTGATGGAACAGTAATAGCTGTGGGTGATAATAAATACGGTCAATGTAAGGTAAGCGATTGGTGCCATATCGTCGCAGTTGCGGCTGGTAATGTTCATATGGCTACGAACACCGGTAATGCACATACAGTTGGTCTTAAATCCGATGGTACGGTAACAGCTATCGGTTGGAATAAGCATGACCTATGCAATGTAAGCGAATGGCGCGATATAGTAACCGTTTCGGCAGGTTGGTGCCGTACTGTCGGGGTTAGATCAGATGGCACCGTGGTTGCGGTGGGGCGAAATAATGAAGGGGAATGCAACGTGAGCAGCTGGCATGATATTGTATCGGTCACGACGGGTGACTGGCATACAGTTGGTCTAAAAATAGACGGAACGGTAACAGCCGTTGGTAACAATAAGTATAACCAATGTAGCGTAAACGACTGGGGCGACATATTAGCTGTTTCGGCGGGGTATCTTCATACTGTTGGGCTTAGATGGGATGGCACGGTAGTGGCTGTGGGTAGAAATAATGAAGGGGAATGCGACGTAAGCGCTTGGCGCGATATTGTAGCAGTTGCAGCGGGGAGTTATCATACCGTTGGTCTTAAGTCTGACGGGACGATTGTTGCTGTGGGTTCGAATAAACATCACCAATGTGATGTAAGTGGCTGGCACGAAATTAGATCTATTTCTGCGGGGTGTGCCTATACAATTGGACTGAAATCGGATGGTACGATGGTTGCTGTGGGTGATAATGATTATGGACAATGTGATGTAAGCGGATGGAGTAGCATCCAACAATAAAATACTAAAAAAGCAGCAGCTGATGTCGGCTGCTTTTATTTATTTGTCGCGGGACAAGAACATGGTCCAATTGAAGTCGCTAATTTAGCGGCTTTTTGTGCATTGGCTTTTGAATAGCACCCTTAATTACATATTCAAGTATTTTCGCATTTAAGTCAGGAAAATGAAAACTGTGTTTACAGGTGGGAGTTCAAATGATGGAGAAGCTGGTGTGACTTAGTATGATTTGAATCCATCACTTCGTCGTAGCCTAAATATAAATATTTACCTCTTGCATAAAGAACATGTGTTCGGTTTATAATATATACAAACATACGTTCTTAAAAGTACAGGAGTGATTTCAGTGTTGACTAAGCAACGAACCATTATGCTCATTGATATGCAGAGCTTTTATGCTTCAGTCGAAAAGGCAAAAATGCCTCAATACAAAAATAGACCATTAGCTGTCGCGGGAGACCCCGCAAGACGTTCTGGAATTATCCTTGCCGCTTGTCCACTAGCCAAAGCGAAGGGTGTATCTACCGCGGAACCACTCTGGCAGTCTCTTCAGAAGTGCCCTGAACTGATCATTGTGAGACCACACATGCAAGAATACATCGAAGTATCCACTCAAATCATGTCCATTATTGAGGAGTTCACCGATCTGGTCGAACCTTACAGTATAGACGAATTATTCGCTGATTTTACAGGGTCTATGCATCTATTTGGTAATGATCCAGTCGATTTGGCCAAGCAAATTCAAGACAAAATCTATAATGAAACAGGCGTATACGCGAGAGCTGGCATTGGTGAAAACAAAATCATCAGTAAATTATGCTGCGATATGATCGCTAAAAAAGCAGAGGGGGGCATTTTCCACTTAAAGAAAGAGGAGTTACACCTCCATATTGGAGATAAGCCCATCCGCGATATGTGGGGGATAGGCTCAAGAATGGAAAAACATCTGTGGAAGATGGGCATCCGAACCATTAGAGACCTGGCGAATACGCCTCTTTCCAAATTAAGAAGTAAGTGGGGTGTTAATGGAGAAGTCATCTGGAGAGTCGCAAATGGACTCGACAATTCGCCGGTAACCGTGAACACGCACAGTACACAAAAGGATATCGGAAACGGAATGACCCTGCCTAGAGATTTCACAGAGGCATGGGAGATCGAAGTGGTTATTCTCGATATCTGTACAGAAGTATGCAGAAGAGCCCGCCAAAAGGGATTGATGGGTAGTGTTGTTTCTGTGAGTGTGTCTGGTGCGGATTTTGACCACCCCACTGGTTTTCACAGGCAGGTTAAACTGTCTGATCCTACAAACATAACCGTTGATGTATGCAAGATAGCCAAACGCATATTCCATCAACACTGGGATGGGCAACCTGTGCGCCGTGTAGGCGTATCCCTGTCTCAATTATCCAACGCGGATACATATCAACTATCTTTTTTTGATGATCAAGAGCAGAAACGGGCCATTGATCAGGTGATGGACGACATTAAGGATCGATTTGGCGACATTGCCATTCTACGAGCGAGCTCCATTACGGCTGCGGGTCAAGCGATCGATCGAGCATCTAAAATTGGGGGGCATTATAAATGAGTAAAAAACTGGAGGCCAATGGATTATGGGAATCGAGCCGCATGATGCTTCCTCAACATAAAGAACGAATTATACAGCATCGAACTCAAATTCATTATCAAGCGAAACCACTGATCCATGAAGATGAGTGGGAGATTATTACTCAGAATATAGATATGTCGCTCAATTATACATTGCAAGCCACCTTTGAAATATTTACTGAGTCAGGCAATCGGTATATACACGGGATCGTCACTTCAGTCAGTACCTTTGGGAAGAAAATCAAAATTGAAATGGAGAATGGATTTGAATGGGTCGATTTTGATCAATTGGTCGCTGTAAAACTTGAAGAAGGAGGCGTGTAAATTGCGACAGACTTTCGAGGAACTTTCACTCGTGAAGAGGGTGGTGGAGCTCCCTTATCTGTTAGGTGCTCTGGAGGTAGATAAGCATAAAATATACGCTTCAAACTTTAAGATGAAATCTGTGTATGTTGACTACCTGGACGGTACCCAAAAGAAAATTGCTTTAGAGATGTACAAATCAAAACAAAGGCTAAAGGAACATCATATTAAAATCATAGATGAAGTGAGATCTGAGCTGAGTTTAACGGTAGATTATTCGGTGAGAGGTTACATTCATAAAATGACATTATTATGGAGCAAAGTGAAAGTGGATGTAACCTTAATGCTTACTGAACATATGAACGTTGATATTACTGATTTGCTCAAATGAACATAGAAAATAAGATGTACCTGCGAACAAGCCGCGATGTATATCAAGAAGAATAATCGTCATAATAAGGAAATGTTGCTGTAAGAAGGGAGGTAAGGCTAGTGGATGATCAATCTGCCATGAACACAAAAGAGGAAAATATCACCAAAAGTTTGAACGAATCCTTGGGTAGAATTGAAGAAATCTTTACGAATACTCCCGACTTAATCATCCGAAAGTTAAGCATAAAACAGACCGGAGAACTAGCCGCTATAATCTATATGGAAGAATTGACAGATAAAGCGTCACTTAATCAAAATGTTCTTGCTCCGCTTCAACTAGAAACCGGAAATCCTTCCGGAGATTTCATTACAACAGTGGGTTATGTAAAACCTCACTCCATGTGGGAAGAACTCAGACTTTCCATTATACTCGGCTACAGCGTGTTATTTATTGAAGGAAGAAGTACTGCATACGCATTAGATACAAAAGGATTCCCGCAACGCGCTGTTGAGGATCCTCAGCAGGAGCCCTCACTGAAAGGGGCTCATCAAGGATTTATAGAGACAGGTTCTCAAAATATAGCCATGATCCGTCGTTATATTGCGGACAAAGAGTTAAAGGTGAAGCGGTATATTGTTGGGCAGCGGGGACAAACGCCAGTATCTTTGCTTTATTTGGAAGATGTGATCCAGCCGGACATCATTAAAGCACTGGAAGAACGGATTCAATCCATTGATGTGGATGCCATCATTAACACCGGAGAATTGGCTGAATTTATTGAGGACCAACCACTTGCGTTGCTTCCCCAAATGATTACGACAGAAAGACCGGATACGGCAGCTTCTCAAATACTGCAAGGCCGTTGTGTCGTTGTAGTCGATGGTTCGCCAAGTGTTCTGGTTGCGCCAGCTACGTTCATGTCTTTTTTTCAGACGGTTGATGATTACAGTTCCCGATGGTCCATTTCGTCATTCCTCAGAATATTGCGCATCTTTGCCTTTTTCATTGCTATTTTTTTGCCTGGAATTTTTATAGCCGTCATTTCGTTTCATTTTGAGATTATACCTTTGAAGCTCCTATTAACGCTTGGTGAGTCACGGGGGCAAGTTCCGTTCCCGCCATTTGTAGAGGCGATTATTATGGAAATAACACTTGAGATGTTAAGGGAAGCGGGAGTTCGCCTTCCAGCTCCAGTAGGACAAACGGTAGGAATCGTTGGCGGTATTGTCATTGGTCAGGCAGTTGTGGAGGCAGGGTTGATCAGCAATGTAATGGTTATCGTAGTGGCTTTTACAGCTATTTCATCTTTTATTATTCCCAATCAAGACATGATGGCAGCTGTACGCATCATGCGGTTCATGATGATGATACTAGCTACCTGGTTCGGGTTTGTTGGACTGGTGGTGGGCATGATGAGCTTCATCGGTCGACTAATAACATTAAACTCGCTCGGTGCCTCCTATAGCACACCTATAGCTCCATTTAGGGCCATGGATTGGAAGGATACCTTACTGCGGGTACCGTTGTGGATGATGAACAACCGCCCCGCAAGCACGAATTCACGCCAGTCAAAAAGACAGGGTAAAAGCAGAGGATGGAAGGAGAATAAATAGAACATGAAGTCATTACGCCCGGTAACGATGCTTCAATTCATTCTTATTATTTCTTCTTTCCAAATCAGCGTTGCTTTTTTGTCTATTCCCAGAGAGCTGGCGAGGCATGCGGGAACAGATGGCTGGATGGTCATTTTCTTAGGCTGGGGGCTGGCAACGTTAGCCTCCATAGCGATCGTCAAGTTGATGAAATATAGTCCAAACAGTTCAATACTCGATTTGATTCAGCGTTATATCGGCGTATGGGCAGCAAAATTAGCTGCTTTAATATTTATGTCCTATTATTTGCTTCTGGCGTATGACGGTTATATGATTGCTTCACTTGTCATTAAATTATGGTTATTGCCAAGTACGTATATTTATATTCTAGTCCTGCTGCTGCTCATCCCCACATTTCAGATTGCGCAGCATGGCTTTCAGGCCATCGGGCGATACAGCGAAATAGTCACCATACTCTCCATATGGATTCCGTTCATTTATGTGTCTACGTTAAGTCGTGCCCATTGGCTCTATTTATTGCCCATCTTTAAAGAGGGATGGTTCCCAGTTCTTTCATCCATCCAATTTATGATCTATCCGATGCTCGGCATCGGCCTGGTTTTGTTCCTCTATCCCCAACTAGTAAACAAAAAAAGAGCATTGCCTGCCATGATCATCTCCAACACGCTCACTTGCATCGTTTACTTGGGAATCACCCTGATTTGTTACGTGTACTTTAGTCCTGATGAGATCGGGGAGTATAATGACCCCGTGATTAGCATTATGAAGTCCATTGAATTTCAGTTTATTGAGCGCGTAGAAGTGGTATTTATCGCATTTTATCTGTTCGTTTTCTCTTGCATATGGATTCCCTCCATGTATCTTGTCTCGAGGTGCTCCGCGTCGCTGGTAGGAAAAGGTCAGGAAAGATACCATCTTGCAGTGTGGTGTATTGTCATTGAGATTAGCTTTTTCCTCTATCGGCCCAGCTTTATCGAATCTGCCCAAGTAAACTACGCACTCAATTACATTGGATTTATGATGGAGTTTGTTCTGCCCGCAGGCGTTCTTCTGTATGTAGCAATCCGCAAAAAGATGGGAGGGGGGCAACGCACATGAGATGGGTCGGGAAATTCATTATCTCGGGTGTGTCCTGTATTTTATTGGCTGCGCTCGTAGGTTGCGCCAATGACAAAACCAATTTAGAAGACGCAACGGTTCCTTTGGCTCTTGGATTGGATGTCAAAGATAAAAAGCTCCATTATTATATATCTGCCCCTGTATTCAGTAAAGACATTCAAAAGAAAAGCCGCGAAGGGGGAGGGATAGCAGAAGGTTTAAGACAGTCGAGAAATCACCAGGATGCCCAATTTCCCGGTTCGCTTGCGGGACGTAATTTTCAAGTCATCATTGTAGGGAAACAATTGCTTCAATATAAGGATTGGTTTAAAGTACTTGATGTCATGTTCCGCGATCCTCGCAATACGATTACCGACCGCATCATTGCTTTTGACGGTCCTATGGCGGATATTTTCAATTTTCAAGCCAAAGATCAACCGCCGTTACCTTTATTTATAAAAGCGATTGTCGATTCAGGAAGCAAAAGTTCAGCTACGGTAAAAACAACCGCGCAGGAGCTACATAGACAATTGTATGATCGAGCGATGACGCCTTCCATCTCGGAAATCAAGATTGAAAATAATAAAATCATGTTAAAAGGAACAACTCTTTTATCCCGAAAAGGGGAGTACAAAACTTCCCTGACCTATCAGGAGACATCACTTCTTCACATTTTGAAAAATGAAGCTGAACCAGGGGTCAGTCTCACTTTTCCTGTTGATGATTTACAACAATCACTGCCATTTAACATCGACAAAGTGAGTTTTTCTTTAGGTGACATATCGGTAAAAACGAAATCTTCTCATGAAAATGGCAGATTTCAATTCAACATTAAAGTGAAGTCGATCGTCAGCATAACTGAAAAGTTTCTTGAATTTGAACTTTTGGGAAATTCCGAGGAAATGGCAAATAAATTAAGCAAGGAAATGAAAAAAAGCATGGAGGCGCTTATTAAAAAGTGCCAAAACTATAATATCGATCCTTTCGGGTATGGGTTTTATGCCAGGGCATATCAGTATCCCTTATACAAGGAAGCACAGGCCGACTGGGGGAAAGAACTATCCCGAGCACATTTTGATGTGGAAGTTGATCTTCGAATCGGCGCCACTGGAGCAGTAGAGTAATCGAGTTGAAACGGTTGTTTTGTTGTTAACACCCAATAGTTACATTCTGGTTCCTATCTAATAAAAATGTGCCTACTTTTCAAGTAGCATGAGAAATTTTAAGATAAAACTCAAGAGGAGAAGTGATCGCCAAGATGATAGATTGAAAAGTAATTGAGGGGATGGTAGCGTCATGCCAATTGAAATTAAAGACATTGTGTCTAAGAAAATATTAAGTGAAGTAAAAGGTTATCTAGATATTGGTTTTACTCATTCACTAAATCCCTATACGGGTTGTGCATTTGCTTGCGAATACTGTTACGTCAGAGAAATGCCTATTCAAAAGTTTAAGGATATCCCTTGGGGATCGTGGGTGGATGTCAAGAAAAATGCAGCAGAAAACTATCTAAAGGAAGTCTCTCTTCTAAGACGTAAAAATAAACCCATAAGTATATTCATGTCATCAGCCACAGATCCTTATCAACCTGTAGAGCAGAGGGCAAGCATTACAAGAAGCCTCTTGGAAGAAATGGATAAAAACCCACCAGATTCACTTCAAATTCAAACTAGAAGCCCGCTGGTTGCCAGAGACCTTGATATACTACTGAAATTAAAGGAAAAATGTAGAATTATGGTTTCCATGACAATCGAGACAGATCGCGAAGACGTGAAACGAATTTTTTCGCCCTATGCTCCTGGAATAAATTTAAGAGTTAAAGCCTTGAAAAAGATAAATGATGCAGGGATACATACACAAGTATCTATCTCCCCTGTGCTACCTTTTTCACCTAATTTCGCTAACATGTTACAAGGCATAACTGATCGAATTTGGATTGATACGCTACTGATTGGTGATGGTCAAATGGGAATGAGATCTGAGCGGTTAGGGATGCCACAATTATTTGATGTGAACGGCTGGGACAGATGGTACGAGAAAAGTATTCATCTGAAAGTCGAAAAATATTTTAAGGCGAGGTTTCCATCTGAAATAATTCATGTATCCAAAAACAGCGCATATCCATTTTGATTTTAACTAGCCATTCATTTTATGAGGATCGTGCCCATTTTTCTTCATGCAATAGAAATATTGCAACTGGTGTTCGAAGATCAACTTTCTCTTACGAATCAATGGAGGACGCATGAGTCCTCCATTGACTTAACTTGAAGATGTAGAGGAATTTATTCTATTTTGAAATGACCGTGGAGTAACAATTTGACATCATTCACTCTGATGAATATCGTTTGGAAGTTCATCATTGAGTTTCTGGTACCCGAGTCCCCATGTTTCCATAGAGAATATAATTGGTTTCAGTGAATTTCCTAAATCACTTAAGCTGTATTCGACTCTCGGAGGGACTTCTGCAAAAACAGTACGAATGACAATTCCATCCTCTTCCATAGAACGTAAATTTTCAGTGAGAACCTTTTGACTGATCTCAGGTATACTTTTACGAAGTTCTCCGAATCGATGAGTTCCCTTCAAAAGATCCCTCATAACCAATAACTTCCACTTGTTACCTATCAATCCAACTGTCGTAGCGACGGGACACAACGGCAACTCTTTTTTTGAAATCACTACATTATCACCTCCAATAGTTACTATTAGGTTCCTATATAACAAAAAGGTGCCTACTTTCAAAACAATACATTGCTTATATTATAATTCTGTCGATGAAAAATCAAATGAGAATGAATGAAGGGAGGAGGGAGTTTGCAAGAGAGTTTATGGATGCAACTGAGTGAATATTTTTGAATCATATGTTAACGTTCTTGAATTCTTGGAGACAGCATTTAAAGATCAGTTTATTGGCATTGATGGGTTCTACACTTATCGGAGTTACATTAGGTACCTTATCAACTACATACGGTCGTTCCGAGAAATGGGACCTAATGAATACAGTATCCGGGTTACAAGGTGTGTCCATGTCTTTACTTGAATCTGTACAAGGGATAACTTCTCTGCAACCTAAAAGTTACAAAAAGGTTCCTATGCAACATTAAGGTGCCTACTTACCAATTATCTAAAGTAGAGATAAAATTTAAGTGAAGGCATATGCTCACGAAAATAGAAAGGGGTTTAAATATGACGATTACAGAAAACAAACAATTGATGTATCGTTTCACGAACTTCATTAATACGGCAAGCAAAGAACTTGCTGAAGAGTTGATTGCTCCAGATGCTGTTTTTTATGTACCTATGCAAAAAGAACCAATGAATGGTCCAAGTGGTTATCTCTCCATAATTCATATGATGAGATCTGGTTTTTCCGATATACAATGGACTGTTAAGGAGCTGGTAGCAGAAGAGGATCTAATAGCAGCTCATTTTGTCATGAAGGGCACACAAGACGGAGAGTTTCTCGGGTTTCCACCAACGAGCAAAAAAATCGAAGTAAATGCAATGAATTTTTATCGGATCTCTAATGGCCAAATTATTGAAGAGTATGGTCAACCCGATATGCTTGGCTTGCTTCAACAAATAGGGGCAATTCCAAAAGCATAATTACATCTCATTGATCTGGGCATCGTTCCTAAAAAATTGGGAGTTGGATAAATAGATTAAAGTCGAAGAGGGAATGCATTTTGCACTCCCTCTTCTTAGTGATTTTACAATTAGGAAGATATAATCTTCTAGTTTTAGCCTAGTTTTCGCGAACCATTGAACCACACGGATTGGATTGACAAGGTATCTGAAATATTAGTGATCGGATCACCGTTTATGAGAATAAGATCAGCACGTGCACCCTCGGTAATCCGACCACGATCATGTAGACCAAAGCAACGGGCCGGTTTGGAAGTAGCCGACTGAAGAGCTTCGATCGGAGTGAACCCAGCCTTCACCAGCAGCTGCATTTCGTGGTGAACACTGGCCCCATGAGCAAGGCCGCCAAGGTTCGGAACTGGAACCGGTGCGACATCCGTCCCTACAAGAATATCAACTCCGGCACGGTGAAGATCCATCACATTTTTAAAGCTGTTCTCCATATTGCCTTGTGGGAATGTATTGAAGCTTGAGTTCAAAATATCGATCCAATCCGGACTTAATTTGGAATGAACTCGTGGATCATTAGCCAATTCCGATGCCGGATTACCAATAATTGATGAATTCAAAACCAAGCACGGTGTAACAAAAGCTCCAGAATCAGCTATGGATTTAACCAATTCGGACGTGTACTCGGGTCTGTCGATAAACAAGTGGCCCAAACCGTCGACTCCAAAATCGATGGCTGCTTTCGATGAAAGAGCCGTCAAAACGTGGGCAATGACCAACTTATCGAACTTGTGGGCTTCAGTAACGGCTGTTTTTAGAATCTCATCACTTAGAACAGGCAGGCCGGGTGCACCCATAACCGTTCCCTCTTCAATCATGATCTTAATATAGTCAGATCCATTCTCCAATTGGGTATGCACATGTTTGATCGCTTCTTCAACCGTCATCACTTGAGGTATTTCGTCGTGATCGTGAGCGTAAGCGGCCAACATTGCTTCCCGGTCTTCCTCCGATAACTGCTCTAGTTCCTTTAATACGAATTCAGGTATTTCATCTCCATCAGGCAGTAATTCATCTGGGTGCCCACCAGGAGCGGTAATCGCTGTACCAGCAGATCGGACGTCTGCGATGTCATCGACATTTTTTAGCTGAATTTCGCGCCCTCTTTTAGTAAAATCGCCGTTCATTTCGAGTTCTGTTGTAACACCGAATTTTAATGCATCTCGTAATCCGCCAATTGAGGTATGAACATGTGCATCAATTAGACCAGGTATTAATGTCGCATTTTCTCCATCGATAATTGTTGCGTCGCTTGGGATGTCTCCGCCCACTGAAATAATGGACACCCCTTTAATGACAATATGTCTGGGAACAATAATTTGATATCCATCAAAGATTCGTACATTTGTAATCGCCGTAATTTTTTCTAACCCAGCATTCTGATTTAATTTCTCCATCATAACTCCTCCTAATGTGTTTGTGATTCAACACTTCGGAGTATAACTGTTAGATATCTAACAGTCAATAGTCTAACTTTTTTTTGACAAGCCTACTGGGATCACTGTATATTTTAGCTACTTACAATTAGATTCCTAACAATTACAGAGGGGACGATGGACGGTCATGCATTCCCGAGAAGATACGCCTTATATGGATTTGTTTCAAATTATCGGTCTTAAGTTAAAGAAAAGAGCGGATGAGAGTATAAAAGAGCTAGGATTAAGTTCTCAACAAGGAAAAGTAATCGATTATATTTATGAGAATCAAGACAATCATATTATTCAAAAGGATCTTGCAGATCGGTTTCATTTGCGTGGGGCAAGCGTTACAAGCATGCTTCAAGGTTTAGAGCAAAAAGGTTTCATCGAACGTAAAATCCCGGCCAATAATGAACGGCAAAAAAATATTTATGTATTACCAAAAGCGGTTGACTTAATTGAAGACTTCAATAACTCATTTCAAAAAGTGGAGGATGAAATCGTTCAAGCCCTTAATGACGAGGAGAAGCAAATCTTAAAGAAATTACTGATCAAAATTAATGAACGCATATAACAGACGGGCAGGCAGAGGTAATCGGTGGCGTACTGGTTGGCTTTTTTTGTGGTTGTTTTACGATAGGGTGGAGCTGGCTGAACGTGGCGGCTTATGTTTATTTTGCCATGCACAGGATGAACGATTATCATTAATTAGTTTATAGTCGTTCGTTTTTTTCTTGTTTATTCATTCTCTTTTTTTCTGAATTAATTCATTTAATATAATAGATTCAAAACACTCGTCAAGAACTTCGCTTTATTAAAAAATAGAGGAGTAACTTATGAAAGAAGAAATTATAAAAAAATATTTCTCTATGTGGGTAACTAGAGATTTTACGTTTTTAGATATGTATTTTTCTGATGATATTATCTACCGCGAATGTTATGGAGCAATGTATGTGGGTATAGAGGAAGTCCATTTCTGGATCAAAAAAATGTTACTCAAGCAAGTTGTTTTAAAATGGAAGATTAAAAATATTCATCAAGTAAATGAAACCTTATTTTTTGTAGAATGGTATTTTAAAGCAAAAGAAAAACAACTTTATTCATTTGATGGGATATCAATGATTAGATTTGATGGAAATAAAATCCGATTAATAGAAGAGTATGAAGCTACACATGAAACTTTTAGACCATGTAAGATTGATTAAAGATGTCGAGGGACAAGAACATGTTCCTATTACCGAATAGGTGTATTCGTTATTTTGCACTTTAATTCATCAAGCTAACGGGAAACAATGTTCCATAAAACCAAAGGAGGCCGCCGATCAATAGGATCGGCGGCTTTATTCGACTACCGGGTGAAAATTATGCTTTGTGAAGAAGATTATACAAAGGTGGCGAAAGAAGCTTTACGTCAATATCTAATCAATTGGCTAAAAACTTGTCGTCTCCGCCTTTTAACGTTTTCGGAACGCTCCACCGCGCGCCAGAGCATAGAAAATCAAGAGAGCAATGATCGACCCGACGATCGCGGGTATGATATGAAATCCACCCACCACCGGCCCCCTCGGTCCCAACAGTTCATACCCTAACCACGATCCAACAAAGCCAGCAATGATATTTCCGAGTATGCCTCCCGGCACGTCCCGTCCAATCAGATTTCCGCTTAACCAGCCAATTAACCCACCGACAATAAGTATCCAGATTAGATACACGAATTGGTCTCCCTTCCATTGATTTATTACAAGTTATGTTTCGTTAGGGGGAATGTTGCGGATCATCTGAGAATCGACCACTAAACCATTTCCATTTTAATCCAAGGGTAGTAAAATCGGTTGTACCACCACTAGTATGAATGCTGGTGCAGATGGGGATGGAGATGGCCAGTATAGAAAGGAGGCGCTCAGGTGTTCATGTTTCGAAGTCCTTTTATTTTAGCCTTGTTGATGATGTGTCTGATGTCAGGCTTGACTGCTTGTTCTGAGTCAGAGCAATCGGAAGATAAGGGTGCTTCGACAAAGGCTGACTTCACGGAGCAGATACAGAGCCTTAATCTGAATCTGGAAGAACCGGCATGGAGGATGGATACCACCCCCGTGAATCTAACGTGGTTCGTTGGAGCCGAATGGTACGGGCACACTTGGGGTGAGAGCCTGACTTCCAAATATGTCACTCAAAAAACAGGAGTCAATATCGAATTTGAAGTATCCACTGGTGAACCAAACGAGATCTTATCACGGATGTTGACGACCGGTAGTCTGCCGGATTTGATAACCATCGGCTCCTGGGAGAGTGCGGTTAACAAACTTCGGGAGAGTAATAACATCTATGCCCTGGATGAGCTAGCCAAACAGTATGATCCTTACTTTTACAAGGTAGCAGGTGATGGTGCTCTACAATGGTATCGGCAGGAAGACGGCCATACCTATGTCATCCCCAATGATGCGTACAGTCCCGAACAGATGCGTTCAACCGGCTTGACGGGAGCGAACCAAACCTTTCTCGTACGTAAAGATCTGTATGAGTCGATGGGCAAACCGGACCTTACCACACCGAAAGGTTTTCTAAATGCATTGCAATTGCTGAAGAATCAATATTCTGTTTATAAAGGCCAGCTGATCAGTCCGTTTTGGGCACAGGGGAATGCATCCTATGGGATGACCGAATATTTGCAAAATCTGCTTGCGATCCCCCATGAACAGAATGGTAAAGTATACGACCGAATGACAGATCCCGATTATATTGAGTGGCTGAAAACATTTCGTATCGCTTACGAGCAGGGCCTGATTAATGTTGATTTTCTGGTCGACTCCAGTGCACAGGTGCAGGAAAAAACCAACCATGCCCAATATTTTATGATGATTCGGGAATGGACAGACATATCGGACCTCAATTCGAAATTGGAAGTCCTTACGAATCAGAGTTCATACTATATTGCTGTAGATGGACCCCGGAGCAGCAGGGGAGAATCCGCGAAACTGTTTCCTGGCAGCATGGATGGCTGGATGGTTACGATGATTAGCAGATCCACGGAAAACCCTGAACGGGCCATCCGATTTTTGACCTATCTGGCCAGCGAAGAAGGCCAAAGGGATTTATTTTTGGGCAAAGAAGGTGAAACCTGGACGATGAAGAACGGCAAACCGCAGTTGACGGCGGCAATGGTTCAGTTGCATGACACGGATAGGGAGAGGCTGGAAAAGGAATATGGCATTATGGATACCTACTGGATGCTGCGAAACCCTGCTTTCGTTAACAAGTGGAGACCAGAGAATGCCCCATCCATTAAGCAAATGGAGGAGTTCGCCAACCAACAGGCCGATCTCGATAGCAGCATCTATAAGGGACTAGATCCTATAGGGGATTCCGATATCGCGTTAGCCTGGTCACGTATTTCTCAGAATTGGGAAGAAGTGCTGCCAGAACTGATTACAGCGAAGGATGAAGCTGCCTTTGACAAAATTTTCGAAAATTTTCTGATACGTCGTGTGAACTACGGCTTTAACCAGGTGATGGAATATCGCCAGGCTGAACTGGAACTGCGAAAAGCCAAGATAGCCAGATAACCATTCCCTACTACATTGTTAACTATCAGCTAACTGGTGATATATGGTATATGGTATAACAAAGGTGGTGAATACATCAGAATGAAATACCTACTAACGAGATTGAGGAAGCTTTATCGCAATGCCCGTATATCCCAAAAGCTGTTTCTGGCATTTAGCCTGATGATTGCCATACCTGTTATTTTGATATCCTTTGTGTATATCCGCATGCAAGAAACCCAGCTATATAAGGATGCTATGGCAACGGGCAACAGCCACGTTTCATGGTTGAATGAACAATTGCGCAGAAGAATGGACATGATTGAGAACGCTTCCAATACAGCCCTCACTCAAAAGTCATTTGTGGATTTTATTCATTCCAATATGCTTGTAGATGGATTACGTCTGGTGAAGTTTAAGCAAAACCAGTTTGAGCAAATGCTTAATATCATTCAAAGCAATGCGATGATCAGTGAGCTTAGCTTTTACGTCGATAACCCAAACTTGTATGAAATCTGGCCTGAAATCTATCATTATAAGAAATTTTGGCCGCAGGATTATTGGGTAAAGCTTCGGGACGAAGGTGGTGCGGCTTACCGTTTATTTTCTTTTAGGGATGGTGAACACACATTATCCTACTATCGTCTGGTTCGCCTTCAAGGGCAGGAACAAAAACGTCCTAGTATTATGGAAGTGCGAGTCCCGCACAGCATGTTTTTCAGCGACTTGCTCCAGGAGAGCAAGGGAGACTTCTTTTCGGTGTTGATGAATGCAAGCGATCCTCCCGAGTATGTTTACAATCCCCAGCATGAGTTTTCTGAGAAGTACGGGCAGGGGATGGAGGAGATCCTTGGCAGTATTCATCGCCAGCTGGATATATTGCCGCAGGAAAGCCCGCTTCAGGTTAAGGTGGGAGATCAGAGCTTCTATGCATTGTATCGATACATCGCCCCGTTGAACACTTATGTGGTTGATATTGCTTCCCATCAGGTATTGATGAAGGGGCCGCGCAGTTGGTATGCATTTGTGGTAACGATTACATTATGTGTATTGCTGCTGATTATGCTACTCGTATCCCAAACGACGCGGCGTATTTTCCGGCGGTTGGACAGCGTACTGGTATCCATGCGTCAGGTACGGAAAGGCGAGCTGGATGCAATGATTGATACAGGCCTTGATGAGAACGAAAGAGGGGATGAAATCGATGAGGTGGCGGTGAATTACAATAAAATGTTACAAGAGGTCAAACGTCTAATGACACAGGTCGTGGATAAGCAGTTAATTGCCAAAAACGCACAATTGCACTCCTTGCATTCGCAGATTAATTCTCATTTTTTATATAACGCCCTGGAATCGATCCGTATGGTGGCAGAGGTACAGAGGCAGCCTGCTATAGCCAATTCATTGGTGTCGTTGGGCTCCCAACTACGTTACAGCATGCAGTGGCGTAGCGATACCGTTGCTTTTCGTGAGGAGCTTGCCAATATCCAAAGTTATATTGAATTTATCAACTTTATGGAAGGCGGCAGTATCGTTATGACGGCGGATCTTCCTCAGGAGATACTTCGCTACGCCATTCCCAAGATGTGTATGCAGCCCATCGTTGAAAATGCAGTTCATCACGGGGCGCCTTCAGGCGGCAGGGTAACTATAGAGATTACCTTTTCTGTGGAGAATGACAGTCTGCTTTTCATTAACATAAGAGATGACGGAAAGGGGTTAGAGCCTGAGATGTTACACCGTCTTCAGGCAGTACTGCGGAGCGAATCGGATACACCGATGGTTACTAGCAGGAGCGGACTTGGTTTGGAAAACGTGAATAAGCGGTTGCAGCTTCATTATGGCAAGAATTGTGGTCTTTGGATTGATAGTGTGCAAGGTGCATATACCTGCGTAACGATACGCTTGCCTTGGGAAAATGTAAATCTTGGAGGGTGGTAGAGCATGATTAATATCCTGATTGTGGACGATCAAAAACACATTCGTGACGGCCTGCAGGCCATGCTGCATCAATTTCCTCTGGAGCTGAGCAACATATACTGTGCCGCGAGCGGGATTGAGGCGCTGTGCCTATTGCGGCAGCATTGCATTCACATCGTTATTACCGATATTATGATGCCGGATATGGATGGGTTGGCACTCATGGCTCAAACCAAAGAGGAATACATGGATGTGGAATACCTCATTATCAGCGGTTATAGTGATTTTACATATGCCCAAAAAGCTATCGGGCTTGGGGCAAAGGGCTACTTGCTAAAACCACTGAAGCGAGAGGATCTGCAACATTCCCTGGAGCATGTATGGCAAGAGATCCAGACACGGCAGGCACTTACGCATAATATGCAGCGTGTATCCCGTCTCGCCCAAGAGACCAATCGTAAAGAATTAAGAATGTTTATGCAGGGTGCGTTAAGTGATGACGCATGGATTCTTCAGATTGAGGAACAAAATGATGCGTTATGGCGTAATTATCGCCTAGCCCTGCTGCGGGAAGAAGTTTGCATGAACCAGCCCGGAGCCAGCAGCGCCCATAGCATGGAAGCCATTGCTTATCGTGTGTTTGGCAAACAAGGTTGTATTTGCCTGCAACATCGCCCATACCTGATCCTTGCGGTGGATGCGTCCATAGATCCAAATGTTTTGCCTGCAGCGCTCAAGGAAGGAAAGATCGATGCCATAACGGCCATGTCTAACCCGATTCAGGGGTTGAAAGAACTACCCGACAGCTATACCCAAGTGCTTGAGCTCTATCGCCACAGTTACCTGTTTCCTGATCAGTACAGTATCTTCCCAGCACATATTGAGCATATGGAACAGCAGTGGCAACTTCCCTATGAAGACTTATATGAACTGTTCCAGTCGGTTGGAACAGATAACAGCGGAACAATTACTCAAGGTATTTCTGCAATATTTCACAAAAAGGTGCTGCAACGTTATCCCATTCGCTATACTCAACAGCTCTGCGCCGCCACTATTCAGATGATGGAGGAATACGAACGGGTTATCCGCCCTTATATGGGGGAAGAAAAGCTTGACCTTGAATCATTGCGTAACCTCTTTGATTATCCAGGGATGCGTGAGTATATACAAGCACTGCAACAGCAGCTGCTTCGGCTAAATCAGTTATATTATGACTATAAGTGCAGCTATCGCCATTCGCAGGATCTAAATGAAGCCATTCGTTTTATACACGAGAGTTACCACAAACCGCTGGACCTCGCGATGGTATCCAATCATATATCGCTTAATTATGCTTATTTTTCAAATCTGTTTAAGAAGAATATTGGTAAAGGTTTTGCTGAATACCTACGAGATGTGCGTCTGGATAAAGCGCGGCGGCTTCTCGCCGAAACCGACCATAAAATTGTGGAGGTGGCTGCTATGGTTGGCTATGAAAGCTACAAAAGCTTTACACGCGCGTTCCGACTTGTGATGCAGATCCAACCCACAGAGTACCGACAGATGATGCGGCAGAAGGCAGAGCACAAAGCTCATTCCTATAACGCTATACCATGAAACAGCATAATCAAACGGACCATCTCCCTTGTTAAATATGCCAATTGAATCAAAAGCCAAAAAAATGGGATACCACAAAAACAATTGTACCTTTTCAGCAAATTAACCTATTCGATAGAATAAAGATATTCCCACTTGTAAGCGATTTCCTTAATGCGCATGGATTGGGAGAAGCTATTATTCTATTAAAGGAGGGCAATTATGAAACCATCTCACTTTACGGCAAAAAAGTTTATGCAAAAGGTACTCGGTATGTTTCTTGTGGTTGTGATGCTAGCTAGTATTGGCATACTGCCAGCTTCAAAGGTTCAGGCAGCGGGAACTACCGTAACCTCAATGGAGTACTTCTCACCAGCAGACGGGCCTGTTATTTCAAAATCAGGGGTTGGCAAGGCCAGCTACGGATTTGTTATGCCTAAGTTCAATGGAGGCTCCGCGACATGGAATGATGTTTACAGTGATGTAGGCGTTAATGTAAAAGTGGGCAACAACTGGGTTGATATCGACCAGGCAGGCGGTTATATCTATAACCAAAACTGGGGGCACTGGAGCGATGGCGGCTTCAATGGCTATTGGTTCACCCTCTCCGCAACAACCGAGATTCAACTGTACTCCAAAGCGAATGGTGTTAAGTTGGAGTATCAACTTGTATTCCAAAACATCAACAAAACAACCATCACAGCGATGAATCCGACACAAGGTCCACAAATCACAGCAAGTTTCACAGGCGGTGCAGGCTTTACATATCCAACGTTCAACAATAATCCTGCGGTCACTTATGAAGCTGTTGCGGATGATTTGAAGGTGTATGTCAAACCTGTAAACAGTAACACCTGGATTGATATTGACAATAACGCAGCCAGCGGCTGGATCTACGATCACAATTTTGGTCAATTCACCGATGGCGGCGGTGGGTACTGGTTTAACGTAACGGAGTCGATCAATGTCAAATTGGAATCAAAGACTTCTTCGGCTAATCTTGTTTATACCATTACGTTTAATGAACCTACAAGAAATTCATATGTCATTACGCCATACGAAGGAACAACTTTCACAGCAGATGCGAATGGTTCCATTGGGGTTCCGCTTCCCAAAATTGATGGAGGGGCGCCAATCGCCAAGGAACTGGGCAATTTTGTATACCAAATTAACATCAATGGGCAGTGGGTTGATTTGAGTAACTCCAGCCAGAGCAAATTTGTATACTCCGGTAATGGGTATAACAATATGTCCGATGCCAACCAGTGGGGTTACTGGGCCGATTATGTCTATGGTCTTTGGTTCCAGCCAATCCAAGAAAATATGCAGATCCGTATTGGATATCCGCTGAATGGACAGACGGGTGGAAATATTGGCAACAACTTCGTCAACTATACCTTCATCGGCAATCCAAATGCCCCGCGTCCGGATGTATCCGATCAAGAGGATATCTCAATCGGAACGCCAACCGACCCGGCAATCGCGGGCATGAACCTCATTTGGCAAGATGAATTTAACGGAACTACGCTGGATACAAGCAAATGGAACTATGAAACAGGATATTATCTCAACAACGATCCCGCTACTTGGGGATGGGGAAATGCAGAACTGCAGCACTACACAAACAGCACTCAAAATGTATATGTACAGGACGGAAAGCTGAATATCAAAGCCATGAACGACAGCAAATCTTTCCCACAAGACCCGAATCGGTATGCACAGTATTCTTCAGGAAAGATTAACACCAAGGATAAACTGTCCTTGAAGTACGGCAGAGTAGATTTTCGTGCCAAGCTTCCTACAGGTGATGGTGTATGGCCAGCACTATGGATGCTTCCAAAAGATTCGGTATACGGCACTTGGGCTGCATCAGGAGAGATTGATGTTATGGAAGCGAGAGGCCGTCTGCCTGGATCAGTAAGTGGTACCATACACTTTGGTGGACAATGGCCAGGGAACCAGTATTCGGGCGGTGATTATCACTTCCCGGCGGGGCAAACTTTTGCCAATGATTATCATGTATACTCAGTAGTCTGGGAAGAGGACAACATTAAATGGTATGTAGACGGCAAGTTTTTCTATAAAGTCACTAACGAGCAGTGGTATTCCGCAGCTGCACCGAATAATCCGAATGCACCTTTCGATGAGCCGTTCTACCTTATTATGAACTTGGCAATCGGCGGAAACTTTGACGGTGGTCGTACTCCGAACGCCTCCGATATCCCTGCGACTATGCAAGTGGATTATGTACGCGTGTATAAAGAACAGTAATTTGCGATTTCGCGTAGAGCGAATGAAGAGCAGATGGAACAGATGCTGGGTAAACCGGAGAACCTGAAATCTCATACTCTAAAATTGGCTTACGACCGATTCCCGATATTTCTACCTGGGAATCGGTTGTTTAAATTTATACTTGATAATTTGGTTCATCGGAGCATAAATTCCGGACAGCGGAAGGCGTAACAGCGGTCAGTCCGGGTTCAACCATCCCTAGAAGGTTAAATTGAATTAAATCGCGTTATGGATCGGAAGATCGTTGCATGGAAAATGCTCTATTCGGTCTTTATAATGAGGGCAGACTTGGGCAGGAGAGACATAACCAGCTCCGCTCAGGGCACAGCATGCAACAATAAGGAGGCATATGATGCTAACTAGCGATACAGCCGTACAAGTGCAGCAACAGAATGTTAATCTTGTAAGCGTTACAAATGGGCACGTGAGCCTGGAGATCAATCTTGAAAATGGTGAAGTGTCCTGCATCGGCAAGCATTCTTCCCATGTGAAGGGCATTCGAAGTGCTTTTCGCTGGCAGGGCCGGGAATACAGCACGGATCATTATCAGAACCATGAGCTGAAGGAACAGGAAGATATTGTTCGAGAAGGATTTGGAAAAGGCATCCGCTTGGTTGTTCTGCATACAGCTTCGTTGCTGCCGCAACTGGAGCAGCATTTCTATATATATGAATCCTCACCAGTTGTACTGGTGCAGACCGCTATAATCGGGGATGAAGAGCTTAAGGCGAACCGGATGGCTGTGATCCAATCCAAAACCATATCAATCGGTGGAGAATCCGGCCAGGATGAACCGAGCATTCTGCGCGTACCGTTTGATAACGACAAATGGGTCAGATATACGGTGGTCAAGCCGCCACTGGATGTGGAGAGTTACGAGGTGACTGCCTTGTTCGCGCCCGACAGCCGCATGGGAATTGTGATGGGTTCCCTTACGCATAAGGTTTGGAAAACAGGGATCCGTATGCAAAGCGAACAAAGTGGACATATCGAGGGACTTGATCTGTACGGCGGTGCCGTAAGTGAACTGACTCGCGATTCCCAGCCTCATGGTTATGTGAAGGGAACGAGAGTTGAATCCCCCCTGGTATTCGTCGGGTTCTATGAAGACTACCGTGAAGGTCTTGAAGCTTACGGTCAGGCGAATACCTGGATTGAGGCTCAGTTACCGTGGGAGGGCGGTGTCCCAGTTGGATGGAACAGCTGGTCCGCAGCCATGAGTGATCTGGACTATGATTTGTATACAGCGACCAGCGATTTTCTGAAAAATGAAGTACAACCGCTTGGATTCGAGAATGAGGAAACGTTATACATCAACTTTGATGCGTTCTGGGACAACTTTACGCCGGAAGAAATGAAGAATGCGCTGGATCGGGTGCAGCAAAACGGGCATAGAGCCGGAACGTACTGGACTCCATTTGCCTTCTGGGGAGGGCCCGATCAGTTCGGTCAGGCGGTCGAAGGAACGAACGGCAAATACACCTATGCAGATATTCTGCTGCGTGACAGTGAGGGCGAAATTCTGCCAGATGTAGACGGTGGTCTGGCGATAGACCCGACACATCCTGGCAACCTGCAAAGAATCGACTGGTTCACGAACAAATTCATCTCCGAAGGTTTCGAATATATCAAACTGGATTTCTTGGCGCATGGCTCGTTGGAAGGACAGCACCACAATTCGGATATTACAACAGGGATCGCGGCTTATCACTATGGCATGTCTTATTTGCAGCATAAGCTCTCGCCAGAAGTAATCGGACGGTCATTTTTCATTAACTTGTCCATCGCTCCATTATTTCCATATGCATTTGCCCACAGCCGCCGTATTTCCTGTGATGTCTTCGGTACACTTGCGGATACGGAATATCTGTTGAACTCGTTGACACACGGCTGGTGGATGAGCAATACGCTCTATCGCTACAATGATCCGGATCATTCGGTGTTATACAAGAGCTTCAACCAGGAAGCTACAGGCTGGCATGAAGGACGTAGCCGCCTGACTGCTTCAGTCATTGCCGGTACGGTGCTTTTACTCGGGGATGACTTCCGTAAAGAGGAAGCTGCCGAACGAGCAAAAGAATGGCTAGGTAACAAGGAGATTTTGAACGTTGCTCGTATGGGCAAAACCTTCCGTCCAGTTGAAAGCGATTTTGGAAAGCTGTCTTCTGACGTGTTTGTCCTGGAATCGCCGGAAGAAAAGAGTTCCTATCTCGCCGTCTTCAATTTTGATTCTGCACAGGCTGCGGAGAAATCCATCTCGCTTGAGCGGGCCGGGCTAAACGCCAATGCCCTATACAATGTGCAAGATCTGTGGGAAGGCTCACAAGGGGAAACGTCTGGAGAGCTTATTGTCTCGCTGGAACCGGCGGAATCCAAAATCTTCAGATTGACCGTGAAGGAAAACGGATCGGAGTCAAATAATTAAGCGGAACCATGATCGATTTTAAAATAAAAACAAAGTCAAACGCGCGCTTTTGTATCTCACAGATCGCGCGTTTATTTGTTTGGGGACTGGAGGACATGATATGAACGATTTTACTTTATGGTATTCAACTCCTGCTACGGATTGGTCTCAAGGCCTGCCGCTGGGCAATGGTAGAATAGGAGCAGTGGTTATGGCGTCTTCGCATCGTGAGGTGTGGAGTATGAGCGAGGTTACCTACTGGTCAGGACAGATTGACCCGGAGTATCCTCCGGCGGGAGGCAAGGCTGCTTTGGAAGAGATGCGCAGCTATTTTTTCTCGGGTGATTATGATGAAGGGGATCGTCTTGCCAAACAGCATCTGCAGCCAAAGAAGCGTAATTTCGGCACCCATCTTGGATTATGTGAAGTTGTTATTGATTTTGAGAAGAGGAATCCGGGTTCTGATGAAGCTGGAAGCTTCCAACGTGAGCTGGATCTGACTCATGCACTGGCTGGGGCGTTCTGGAAAGATGACGACACCACGATTCGACGTGAAGTTTTCGCTTCTCACGCCGATGATATACTGGCCTCCCGAATTTGGAGTGAAGCTCCTGGTGGCGTATCCTTTACGCTAGGTTTGGAAGGGGGAACGGAATCATTCAAGGTTGCAGCCTTAGATGACAACACGCTTGAATTCCAAGGACAGGCAACGGAAAATGTACATAGTGATGGAACTTGCGGCGTATGGGCCAAGGGCCTGTTGAAGTTGATTGTATCCGGGGGGACAATCGCTAGGAAAGATGGAAACCGATTGACCGTGACCGGAGCGGATGAGGCTTGGATTTATTTTAGTGTAAGCACGGATTATCGTCGTACAGATTCGGATTGGAAAACAGAGAGCAATTATACGCTAGTGAAAGCTTTAAATAAAGGTTATACCTCACTGAGAGAGGATCATATCCGCGATTACTGTGAGCAATTTGACAAGATAGATATTCAGCTCGGGGTCACGGGGAAATCCGGCCTCACTACAGATCAGCGTATTCGTTTGTTGGAACAGAGTGGTGGAGATGAAGATCCGCAGCTGTTCGCCTTGTTTTTCCAATATGGACGGTATCTGACCATCGCGGGGTCTCGCGAGAACTCTCCATTGCCACTCCATCTCCAGGGAATCTGGAATGATGGTGAAGCGTGCCGAATGGGCTGGAGCTGTGACTATCACCTTGATGTGAATACTCAGATGAATTATTTCCCTACAGAGATTACAAACCTGGGGAAGAGTCATCTTCCGTTGTTTCGGTATGTTGAGGATCTGGCACAGGCGGGCAGGGAAACGGCTCGTCATGTGTATGGATGCGACGGATGGGTCGCTCATGTCTTCTCCAATGTATGGGGCTTTACGCTGCCTGGATGGGAAACCTCGTGGGGGCTGAACGTTACAGGCGGATTATGGCTGGCTGCACACCTGATTGAGCATTATGAGTACAGTCAGGATCGTGTTTTCCTTGAGAATGTGGCTTATCCCGTACTTAAAGAATCCGCGGCCTTCTATCTGGATTACATGTGTGAGCATCCTCGGAACGGTTGGCTGGTGACGGGTCCTTCCAATTCGCCGGAGAATCATTTTTATCCCGATAATTCGAGAGAGGGGGTACAGCAGCTGTCTATGGGAACAACAATGGACCAGATGCTGGTGCGCAGGCTCTTTGAATTTTGTCTTAATTCAGTTGAACTTTTGAACAAAGACAAAGAACTCGGACGCAAGCTGGAAGAAGCAATTGGCAAGCTTCCACCTCTACAGATCGGCAAGAAAGGGCAGTTACAAGAGTGGCTTGAGGATTATGAGGAGGCGCAGCCGGAGCATCGGCATTTGTCTCATATGTATGCGCTATATCCAGACAATCAGATTACACCTGACCATACACCGGAACTCAGTGCGGCAGTACGGATAACGTTGGAGAACCGCATGGTCCAGGAAGAGTTGGAGGATGTTGAATTTACAGCTGCTTTGTTGGGACTGGGTTTTGCGAGATTGCATGATGGGGAGACGGCTTATAAACACCTCTCACATTTGATTGGCGGCCTGTGCTTCGATAATCTGTTCACCTATTCCAAATCCGGAATTGCTGGAGCAGAGAGTAATATTTTTGTCGTTGATGGAAATTTCGGCGGTACAGCTGTCGTAGCGGAGATGCTGCTGCAAAGTTATGCGGGCGAGATTCACCTTCTCCCAGCGCTGCCACAGGCATGGAGCACAGGCTCGATAACCGGGCTGAGAGCAAAAGGGAATGCCGAGGTTGACATCGTCTGGGAGAACGGACAGTTAATTTCTACGAACATTCATACTTGCTCTGCAGGAACATTCACCATTTGTTGGGGCAAACATAGAACGATCCTTCATGCTGAAGCAGGCGAAAGTTACTATTTCAATAGCGAGCTGCAGTTGGTAAAATAACGATCTATACTTGAAAATAACTTTCATTTATATGGACCATGGTCCCACGGAGGGAAAAACATATAATAGAGACAGAAAGATACAAAGGGAGGGGACGTTGATGTACAGTATTTTTTTGGTAGACGATGAAGAACTGGGACTTGAGATGATGAGGGATTATATCCGTTGGGAAGAGATGGGTATCTATATCATGGGAACGGCGAGTAACGGCAGGGAGGCCTTGGAGAAAATTGAGGCCACCCAGCCTGATATCGTTCTTACCGATGTTCAAATGCCGATCATGAACGGTATTGATCTGGCGAGAAAGATACATGAGAGCTACGACTCGATCCAGGTGATGTTTCTGACCGGACACGATGAATTTCAATATGTAAAATCAGCTATCAACGTAGGCGCCGTGGGATATATGCTAAAACCTCTGGATTTAAACGAAATTGAAAGCGTTGTCAGTAAAGTTAAACAGCGCTGTGACGAAGTTGGAATTAAGAACCGTTCCATGGAGGCGGCCAAAGCCAATATCCTGAAGGAGTTATCTTACGAAAAAAATGAGGATCGTGCTATGGATCTCGCTTTTAGTTTCAGCCGTCTAACCCGGCAACCTGAGACCACCCGATATGCAATGGCCTTGTTTAGTATCGATCCCAAGGAGGCCGAAGGAGAACAGCAAAGTATGGAGGAATGTACAGGTCGTCTGGTGTCTTTTCTCGATCATTTCTTCAAGGCGAAGAACCTGAAAGCGATCTTTGTGGATTACAAGGAAGGAGAGACCGGTGTATTTATGGAAGCGGCCCAGCAGCCGGGACATTATGCGTGGGAGGACTTGGCTGAGGCTATCCGTAGTGCCCTGGATTTTACGGTGACGGCTGCTGTAGGCGGACAAGAGACCGCGTTATCCCATATTCACTGTCTGTACGAAGAGACACGAACCATCTTGAATGAGCGTTTCTATGAAGGTACAGGCACAATTATTCATGCTGGGACCGTTTCGAATCAGTTTTATACAGAGCATATGCCCCCTTTTGACCAAAAGGAATGGTTCGATTCCATTAACCGACTGGATTTTGAATGGGCGGCACAGAAGCTGCACGGGTATATTGAGGGATTGCCAACACTGAGAGTCAAGAAAAAAATCATCTGCGACTGGTCGATAGATCTCGTGAATGAACTGCTGGAGCAGCTTCACAAACCTGTTCCGAAGCGGGCTGAGCTGTATCATTCCATCTATAATGCGCTGACTCTGCATGAGATCGAGGATCTGATTCTCGGTACTGCGGAAGATGCGGTGAGCATGCTGGGTGAGCGGTTTATGGACAAAAATGCAAAATTGATTCACAAGGTCCGTACCCTTATTGATCAGAATTACAATCAGCCAATTACCATCAACAGCCTGTCTGATCAGGTCTATTTGTCGCCGAACTATTTGAGATCCATCTTTAAGGACAAAACAGGGATGACAATTCACGATTATCTGACACGCATCAGATTGGATAAAGCCAGGGAACTACTGGCAGACGGCTCGCTCAAGATTCACGATATCGCGCAGACCGTGGGCTATGAGAGTACATCCTATTTTATTTCTCTATTCCTGAAGACACAGGGCGTAACACCCAACGAATACAGGAAAAGTATGTGACGATAGAGACTGTCTGGTAATGATGATATTGATGCTCTGTTTTCCTTGAACATGATTTGAATAGTCTCCCTCTTACTAACCTGTGATATGGCAAATGAAAGAGGCTTTCCTGTATGAATAGTAACATTGTGGTATGGAACATCCCCCTCCTCCTTTTTACAATTAGCCATATAGGAAAGAAAGGAGGAGAGAGGGGATTTAACAGCTCTTTATGAAAGCGATTACAGACAATGGCTGTGAACCACTGCAGGAATAGGCATAGGGAGATCTAACTCAATTATTAGAAAATGGAGGCATGTTATGTTGGGACGGATGATGAAAAAAGGATTTGTGTTCTTTATCATTTTTTGCTTGGTAGTTGGCGGAGGCCAGTTCGCCCGAACAGCTCACGCCGATGATATGAATACCTATGAAGCCGAGGCCGCGGGGAATATTTTGCTTGGCAACGCGCAAATCTCTGATAGCCCGGCAGCTTCAGGCGGCAAAAAGGTCGGAGGCATGTACCAAGGCAGTTCCTTGCAATTTAACAATGTCACTGTAAGTGAAACAGGATATTATAAAATTTCCGTTTACTACATTTCAGGTGATTCGCGGCCATTCAATATTAGTGCGAACGGCGGGGAGAAACAATTTGAAGAACCGTCCAAGACAGTCGACTGGGATACGGTGGGAACATATGATGTGACCCTTCCGTTGAATGCTGGAACCAACACAATCCTGATTGATGACAACAACTGGTATTCTCCCGACATCGACAAGATCGTGATCCGCGGTTTGGACAGTAGTCCTCCAGAGGAAGGAGGCGGAGACGACTGGAAGAAAGATTTGCATGGTGCAATTATTGAGGCAGAAGCGGCCGACAATATTTTGAAAGGCAATGCCAAGGTGGTGGACAGCAGCATTAGTTCGGGTGGGAAGAAAGTAACCGATCTGAACAAAAACAGTTCACTGCAATTTACGAATATCAACGTACCAGCAGATGGTACATATTTGATCCGAATATCTTATATTTCTGGTGATCAGCGACCTGTATATATGCAGGTGAACAATGACACGGACGAGATGATTGATCTGCCCAAAACGGCAAGCTGGGACACGATTGGCACGTATGATGTGGAGGTATCTCTTCATAAGGGTGTCAATACCATCACGTTCTCGGATCATGACTGGTACTCCCCTGATTTGGACCGAATTGAAGTGATTCCGTATACAATTAGTTATGAAGCCGAAGATTCGGACAATACGCTGACTGGTGAAGCGCGTGTAACGGACAGCCCCTCAGCATCAGGTGGCAAAAAGGTCGGATATCTGAATGGCGGGAGCTCCTTAACATTCAATAAGATTATAGCCCCGATGACAGGTAATTACCGTGTTACGGTTGCCTATTTTTCCGGTGATCCGCGCAGTTTCTATGTCCGCGCAAATAACGGGGAAGAGCAGTTTCACGACCTGCCCAAAACACCGGATTGGGATACGGTAGGTACGTATGATCTTACACTCCCATTAACTGAAGGCGAGAATACGATTACCTTTTCAGACAACAATGGCTATTCTCCCGATCTGGACCGGATTATCGTAGAGCCTGCGATAGAGACAGAACCCGAAAATCCAGGTGAAGGAGATGACGATCTGGGAACACCGGGTGACTCGCAACGATACGGGGATATTACGGTGACTGATTACACTCATGGTCTTTTGGTATCGAACGGACAATACGAAGTGTCTTATAATACCCAGACTGGATTCGTCGGCTATAGCTGGGCAGAAGGACAGAAGATGCGGGGGATTTTCAGCAGCATTAAACTTGGTGAGAGTCTTGTGGAAACCAAAGGTTATGAGAGTCATGCGAGCGGTGGAGCACCGCTGGAGATTCAGGATGGATTCGGCAAAGGCATTGAGTTGAGCTTTGTTCATACGTCAACTGGCAAACCAACCATGAAGCAGGTCTATCGGTTTTATGAAGATAAATCGTATTTCCTCAACCGTCTGGACGCCATCAGTAATACAGAGATCCAGAGTAATTACATGTCACCAATTACGGTTAAAAATACGGGCGGTGTGGATATCGGCGTCAGCTCGGATAATCGTGTACTGACAGTGCCATTTGACAATGACGCTTGGATTCGCTACAAATCTCAAACGATGAACCGGGCGGATACCAGCTATGAGATGACAACGGTATTCAATAACTCGACACGTAACGGTCTGGTGATCGGTTCAGTAACCCATGACACCTGGAAGACCGGTATTGACTGGAAAGGCTCAGCTAATCGTCTGAATGAATTTGCTGTGTATGGTGGTGCAGCGAGTGACGTTACTCGCGATACTCAGCCACATGGCAGCCTGACTGGTACTGAACTGTCCTCACCACTGATTATGGTAGGTGGTTTCAGTGACTACCGTACAGGACTTGAAGAATACGGTAAAGCCAATGCGATTATTACACCTCCGCTGGCGTTGAATCCGGAGCTACCACAAGGTGTTCCAGTAGGTTGGAATAGCTGGGGAGCTTATGATAGCGGGCTTTCGTATCAGAATATAGTAGATGTGTCCAATTATTTCAAGAACAATCTTAAGAAGTTCAACAATAACGGCAATGTATTCATTAATATGGATTCCTACTGGGACAATCTAAGTGATGCTGAGCTTGCCCAAGCCGTATCTGTCATTAAGGATAATGGTCAGCATGCAGGCATCTATTGGGGACCATTTGTGTATTGGGGCAACGATATGAGCCAAAAAGTAGATGGCACCAACGGGCAATATACGTATGGTGATATTGTGCTCAAGGATGCTGAGGGTAAACCTCTGCCGACACTGGATGGAGCATATGCACTGGATGTGACACATCCGGGGAGTCAAATGCGCATGAATTATTTTCTGGATAAGTTTAAATCACTTGGATTCACTTTCATCAAACTGGATTTCCTAACCCACGGCTCACTGGAAGGTCAGCATTATGATACAACCGTGACGACAGGAATCCAGGCTTACAATGAAGGGATGCGTTATGTCGAAGAGCGATTGGATGGGAAAATGTTTATTAGTGCGTCCATTGCACCGATCTTTCCAAGTCAATATGCGCATAGCAGACGGATCTCTTGTGACACCTATGGCAAAATCAATGAGACGGAGTACATGCTCAATTCATTGACATATGGTTTCTGGCAAAATGGAACGATCTATTCTTATACAGACCCAGATCATTTGGCATTAAGCCGTGCTTCAAGCTTGGAGGAAGCCCGCAGCCGGGTGAATTCCGGTGTAATTGCCGGCACGGTGATGATGGATTCCGATGATGTGAACGATCCCAAGGCACAGGAATACATGACAGCATTGTACAATAACACGGATGTTCTTCAGGTGGCGCTGAAAGGCAAAGTATTCAAGCCGCTTGAAGGAAATACGAATGCAAATGCCGCAGATACGTTTGTTCTGAAAGACGGCAATGATTATTACCTCGCCGTATTTAATTACAGCGCCAATAGTTCAGCGAACAAAACGATTAATCTGGGTCGTGCCGGATTGAATGAATCCAAAACCTACACGTTAAAAGACTTGTGGACAGGTGAATCTTCGTCAGCCACGGGTGCATGGTCCATCTCGCTGGGACCGGCTGAATCGAAATTGGTTAAAGTGACCGAAAAACCAGTCAATCCAGAAAATCCAGGCAACCCAAGTAATCCAAGCAATCCAGGTAATCCTGGCAACAATGGTAATAACAGTAATACTAGCGGGAGTGGGAACTCGGGCAACAGCGCGACTCCGCAGAACGATACAGCAACACGGGTCATCACAGCCGATATGCTGAAGGTGGACAGTGGGGCAGGGAAAGTCGTTATAGACATCGAGGCTGGTACTCAGGAGCTGCAACTGTCATCGGCTGTCTTACGCCAACTCGGCAACCATACACTGGAAGTAAAATCAGTAAAGCTAACCCTACAAATACCTGCAAGTTTGTTCCAACAGCTATTGAGCAAGCTACCAGCTGGGCAACGGGAAGATAGTACGATTTCCTTGAAAATGCTTGCCCTTGGCAGCAAGGCCCAGGAGGTCATTGCTGCAGTGAAATCATCCTCCTGGTCAACGGTTTCCCTTAAGGGAGAAATCGTTGAATTCAGCCTTTCGGCAACAACCAAATCAGGTACAACCGAAATACTTTCTTCGTTCAATCACCCGGTTACGCTGAGCCTGGCAGCGGCTGAAGGCTTCAACGTTAAGCAGGGAGGAATATATTATATTAACGAAAATGGGACATTGGAATTTCTCAAATCAGATAACGTGAATGGCGTATTAACGACTAAAGTGAGCCACTTCAGCAAGTATGCCGTTCTGGAACTGGATCGGACGTTTACCGATGTTCCGGCCAATCATTGGGCCAGCACTGTAATCAAGGAGTTGGCAGCAAAGGGCTATGTTGAAGGCACACATGTAGATCAATTTGAGCCAGGACGCGCTGTCACCCGCGCTGAATTCACCACTATGCTCGTTCATTCCCTGGGACTGACTGTAGCAGGGGAAGTACACTTTACAGATGTAGCGACAGATGCCTGGTACGCGGAACCCATCTCGATTGCGATCCAAGCTGGTATTGTAAACGGCCGAAGCGCAGCCCGTTTCCAACCGGACGCACAGATTACTCGTGAAGAAATTACGGTGATGCTGATGAAAGCTTATGAGCGGAATGTTGGGAAAGTACCGCCTGTTGGTTCTACAGACATCTTGTTTACAGATATGGCTCAGGTTTCTTCATGGGCAACGGCTTCGGTGAAGGATGCAGCCCGATTGGGACTGGTTCAAGGCCAAAGACAGGGACAGTTTGTGCCTAAAGGGATTGCTTCCCGGGCAGAAGCGGCTCAGGTCATTTATAACCTGATTTTGAAGTAAGCTTTAAGGCTGCGAATTATATCGCAGCCTTATTTTCATAACTTTGAGATGACAGATGATTTCCCCTATGGATTGTAAGATTGCGATATGGCTAATCCGCCTGCTGCTTCCTACAATAATATGTATGTTCACAACACACAGCATATAGGTACCATAACCGGAACCTGAAAGGGGTAAACATGACGATTCAATATCATGAACAATTGCGTATATTTGCAATACAGACACAACATTCATCCTATATTTTCGGAATTAATGAGAGAGAGCACCTTCAGCATCTGTATTGGGGAGATCCAGTGAGTATCGAGGACAGTGTCCCTTTGCTCCATCTACAATCCCACAGCTCTTTTGACGCGGAAGTGGAAGGAGAGGTGGAGGAGTACAGCTTCTGGGGAGGCGCATCTTATACAGAGCCATCTCTGAAACTGCGCATGTCTGATGGTGTCCGCGATCTTCAGGTTAGATATGACTGTCACGAGATCATTGAACAGGATGGCAGACAGACGCTGATTATTACGTTGAAGGATCAGGTGTATGCACTTGAAACACAGCTGGTATATCGGGTCATCCCGGAATTCGACCTGGTGGAGCGGTACGCTAATATCGTAAATAAGGGACAGGAGGATATCGTGCTGGAAAGCATGCAATCCGCAGCCTGGACCTTGCCATATCTCCAGGATTACCGCCTGACCCATGTTACGGGGAAATGGTCAGGTGAATTCCAACTGCGCAATACCATTTTGACAGAGGGAAAAAAGGTACTTGAATCGCGGAGAGGTTTCACTGACGGTCATGCCAACCCATGGTTTGCGATTGATGATGGTCTTTCAACCGAAACAGGTGGCGGAGTATGGTTTGGGGCACTGGCTTGGAGCGGTAACTGGAAGATTGTTGCAGAGAAGACGCCATTCACACATGTGAGGGTGACAGGTGGCATCCATGATTTTGACAATGAATGGTTGCTGGGTGCGGGCGAGACGTTTGAGACGCCTGTCTTTGTCGGCGGATTCAGCCCTGAGGGCTTTGGCGGCATGAGCCATCGCTTGCATCAGTACCAATACAATTACATACTGCCGCGCAGTGAAATCGGAAAAGTGCTGTACAACTCCTGGGAAGCTACTTATTTCGATGTTAACGCCCAGGACCAAATGGCACTTGCCGAAAGGGCAGCCAAAATGGGTGTGGAACTATTCGTTGTGGATGATGGCTGGTTTGGGCAGCGGCATTCCGACCGTGCGGGGCTGGGCGACTGGAACGTGAACAAAGAGAAGTTCCCGAACGGACTTGTTGAGCTGATTGATCGGGTTCACGGACTTGGGATGGAATTCGGCATATGGGTGGAGCCGGAGTCGGTTAACCCGGATAGTGATCTCTATAGAGCACATCCGGACTGGGTATATCATTTTGAGACCCGGGGACGGACGGAGCTTCGCAATCAGCTGCTGCTGAACATTTCCAAGCCGGAGGTCAAGCAATACATTATCGATTTTATGACCGAACTGCTTGGTAATCATGAGATTAAGTTCATTAAATGGGACATGAACCGGACGATCACGGAGCCGGGCATGAAGGGTCACCCCAATAACCGCCAGAAAGAAGTATGGGTAAGGCATGTCCAGAGTCTCTATGATATCTGGGCACGGCTCCGAGCCAAGTTCCCGGATGTAGAGTTTGAGACATGCGCAGGAGGCGGCTCAAGGATTGATCTGGGCATCTTCCGTTATGCCGATCAGTCCTGGCCGAGTGATAACACGGATGCGTTCGACCGCCTAAGCATTCAGGAAGGTTTCTCGTATACGTACGCACCACGTATGATGACCTGTTGGGTAACCGAGTCACCTACAGGAATGAACGGTCGAAACGTCTCGCTGAAGTATCGTTTCCACAGTGCAATGATGGGCACGCTTGGTGTCGGCTCCAATCTGAACGAGTGGAGTGATGAATGGATTGAACAGTCCGGGGAATTCATCTGTCAGTACAAATCCATTCGCCACCTGGTGCAATTCGGCAGACAATTCCGCCTGACTTCGCTTCGCCATAAGGGGGTTACTGCTGTCCAGTACAGTGATGCCGCCGCAAGTGACCATGTGCTGTTCGCTTTTCTTCACTCGCAGAAGCTGGGTGAACCGTTGCCTAGACTCCGTTTGGCAGGCCTTCAAGCTGACAAGACCTATCTCATTGAAGAACTGGGATTAACGGTCAGTGGCCGTGCGCTGATGAACATCGGGGTGGAGCTGCCTCTGCGCGGCGATTTCGACAGCCTGGTGTATCGTATTCGTGAGCAGGTATAATAGGATGTTGTAGAACGGTTTAAAAGGAGCGCTTTGCAGGCCGATAACGGCTGCATCGCACTCCTTTTTTATTGGATCTCTTTTTGTGGCAAACGGATCTGTACGGTAGTTCCCATACCAAGTTTGCTATACACTTTAACACCGTAGTATTCACCAAATTTCAGCTTAATCCGCCGATCCACATTTGAAATGCCATAACCCCGTCCTTCTTTCTCTTCAAACAAAGCCTCAAGCTTCTCTCGCCGCATGCCCATTCCGTCGTCTATAACCGATAAGATGATACTATTGTTCTCGATGACACCCTTGATATGGATATTTAGAGGCCGATCCTGATTCCAAAGAGCGTGAATCACTGCATTCTCCACAAAAGGCTGCAGCGCAAGCTTCACGGTCGAGTAAGGCAGAATCGATTGATCTATCGTGTAGATGATGTTCAGCTTGCCCTTAAACCGTATAAGTTGAATGGCATTATAACTCTTGGTCAGTTTCAGCTCCTCATTGATGGTCAGGATGCTCTTTCCTTTGTTCAGGGATATCCGATAAAACTTGGCCAGATGAAGAACCATATCCTGAATCTGTGGATCCTGATGCTTCACGGCCAGAGAAGAGATCGAACCGAGTGTATTATACAGAAAGTGAGGATTGATCTGAGCTTGAAGCAGGTCCAGTTCGGCTTCCTTGCTCTGCAGCTCTTTCTGGTAGACTTCTGTAACCAGACTTTTCAACCGAGTTGTCATCTGTTCGAATGCAAAGTGAAGCTGTCCGATCTCATCACTGCCCATTTGCTCCTCATGAGTAGGGTTGAAATCCCCCCGCTCAATCCGCCGAATCATCCGAATTAACGTCCTGATGCGATTGCTAAACAGCGAAGCAGTAATATAGATGAGCAGCAGCGCCACGCCGATGAAGCCCAGAGAAATTTTGATAATGAGCTGAGAGAGGGATTTAGCATCCTTGATAATACTGTCATACGGAAAAATGGACACCGTTCTCCAGCCATTTTTGAGCGTGTTATAGACGGCTAGAGCCTTCACGCCTTGATATGTTGTATCAAATCTGCCTGAAGGCGTCTCTTCCAAATTCTGATGAAGCAATTCGGGCAGACTTGTATTGATTAACTGTTTGTCCGCTGAAGACAGAATCATACCCTTGTCATTGATAATAAAAATATCTTTGCCACCTGCTTCTTTTTCCATGAGAGAATAGATGACCGACTCGGAAATTTGAAAGACCAGCATCCCGTAGGGGTACTGATTACTATTGTTGTTCAGCAGCCGGGCGAGTGTAAACATGGCAGGTCCGTTCTCTGTCTGCGGCGTGGAGAGATGAATAATGTTTCCATAGGATTGCTGCAGCTTGTGAAACAGTTCCGTGTCCTGAACTTCCGGTGTGATCGGCCGGATATAATAATTGTCTTTGGGCAGCGACGGATTATCCGAATAAATGAATGCGCTATCAAAATCAGGGTAGGCAGCCATCACGGTGTCGATTCGATTGCCAATATAATTATAGACATCCAGATAAGATGGATCATCCTGATACTCGTTTGTGAGGTAATTGGCAAGGCGGTTATCCAAATAAATGGAGGCGGAAATGTGTTCGTAGCTATCCAGTTTGTTCTCCAGATTTTTAGTGATCTGAGCCGTTGAGTTTGTCATGTTGATGTAGATCTGCTCAGTAAGCTTCGTTTTGGTGAGCTCATAGGAAAAATAAACCAACAGCATCATCGGAATGATCGTGACCAGAACAAATACCATAAACAGTTTGGAACGAAAACTCAGGTTTACAAAAGGCATGTACATAAATTTTCTATAAAATTGGCGCATCCGGAAGCCCTCTCTTGACTGAATATTCGTTGCACAGTTCATCATAGCAGAGTGAATATGGAAATCCAATCCTCTCTTTGCACAAAAACATCTTTAAAAAGCGGTATCTTTCGGAGAATTCAACTATGGCGAGTAATCCGTGTCAAATTTATGATGAATAGGAGAGAAGTTGAATCAAGATATGGCTGACCATGCTGCTGTATAGAAAAAGGGAGGGTACTTAATGCATAAGGTAAGCGCTATCAAAACAGTCAGGAGCAATAATCTGATAAGCAGACTAAAAGAGCAAAAATGGTTATTCGTGCTTATGCTTCCTGCCTTCATTGCGACATTGCTATTTTCCTATGGTCCGATGTTTGGACTATATATGGCGTTTACAAACTATCAGCCGGGTGGGGGATCGTTCTTACATCAGTTCTTCCATGCCGAATTTGTAGGTTTCCAGTGGTTTGAGTATTTCTTTACTACAGGGGATTTCTATCGGGTTATGCGTAATACGCTAGCGACAAGCTTGCTGACACTGTTCTTCGGATTTCCTGCGCCAATCATCCTCGCGCTTGTACTGAATGAAGCGAGACAGGGATTTTTCAAACGTTTTGTACAGACGGTTTCTTATCTGCCGCATTTTATCTCATGGGTTATTGCAGCCAACATTGTGATTACGCTGCTGGCTTCGGATGGAATGCTTAACAATATTCTGGTTCTGCTGGGCATTGTCAAAGAACCAGTTGCATTTTTGCAAAACGGGCCTCTGTTCTGGTGGATTATCGCATTGTCGAACATGTGGAAAGAGATGGGATTCAGTGCCATTATGTATCTGGCCGCAATCGCTTCCATTAATCCGGAGCTCTACGAAGCGGCCAGGGTAGACGGAGCCAGCCGATTCAAGCAAATGTGGCATATAACACTGCCGTCCATGCGCCCTACAATTGTCATATTGGCTATTCTCGCGGTCGGAGGCATTTTGAATGCAGGATTTGAACAGCAATACCTGCTGCAAAATAATACCGTGCTTGAATACTCCGAAGTTATTGATATTTACGCCTACAAATACGGACTACAAAACAGCATGTTCTCTTACGGGGCTGCTGTGGGAATGTTCAAATCCGTTGTTGCCTTCATTCTTGTCCTTATCGTGAACCGGATTTCCAGAAAAGTGAACGACCAGGCGTTGTTCTAACTACAAAAGACAGAGGGGAGCGCTTGTAATGATTCTGAACCGATTCGGGGATCGTATTTTCAAAATTATTGTATATTTCATTCTTATTCTCGTATTACTGGTTACATTTCTTCCGTTTTGGAATATACTCGTTCTTTCATTGAACAGCGCGGAGGATACGGTGCGAGGCGGCGTTTATCTGTGGCCCAGAGATCTGACCTTGGACAGCTATCAGCAGATTTTGAAAGATAGCGAGATTTTAAACGGGTTGTGGGTAACCGTCAAACGAACGCTGATTGGGGCACCGCTATCGGTTCTCGTCATTACGATGCTTGCGTATCCGCTAAGTCGGCGGAATCTAATTGGTCGCAAAGGCTGGAACCTGTACTTTATCTTTACCATGTATTTCAGTGGCGGCTTGATTCCGTTCTACATGGTGCTTAAGGCGCTGAATATGATCGATACCTTTTCGGTGTTCATCTTGCCAAGTCTGATGAATGTCTTCTATATGATCATTGTCCGTACTTTCATGGAACAGCTACCCCATGAGATTGAAGAATCGGCGAGAGTAGACGGGGCTAACGATCTGACCATTTTCTTCCGAATTGTGATGCCGCTGACAACACCTGTACTTGCAACAGTGGGACTTTTTCAAGCGATCGGGCATTGGAATGCGTGGTTTGATTCCTATGCGTTCACCTATAGTTCGGATCTGAAGACTCTGCAAGCCGTGCTCGTGAAAATATTAAATCAGTTTCAGACCGGTGGCATGATTTCACAAACGCAAATGCTGGCCAACTCGGCCAAACGAAATGCCGTTTCCAGCGATACCATTCGAATGGCTGCTACGATGGTAGCCACATTACCAATCGTGATGGTGTATCCGTTCCTGCAAAAGTACTTTGTTAAAGGTATGACTTTGGGAGCGGTAAAGAGTTAAGCAATTCCATGATCCGGTTGTGGGACGGACTCGTCCTGCGACCTCTCCTGAAAGGGGGTGGGCCAAGATTGTTTTGTAATTGCTCGATCATGCACTTTAGGAATTTATTCATTGGGAGGAATCAGGGTGTCAATGATAAAGACAAAAAAATGGATTACGATGGGTATGACTGCTGCATTAGTCGTTGGTTTGTTAGCGGGCTGCTCCTCTAACGATGGAGAGAACAAAACAGCAGGTAAAGATGGGGAACAAGGCCCGATTACGCTGACCTGGTTTGATGGCAATACCAAAGGAGAACCATTTACCGATGCAGTTGCCCAGGAAATTACCAAAAAGACGGGCATAGAGATCTCCATCCAGCAGCCAACAGGTAATCCAACGGAAAAACTGAGCCTGATGCTCGCCAGTGGGGACTATCCGGATGTGGTAGTCATGAGCCGGGGAGATGCTTCCCTCGACAAATACATTTCAAGCGGGGCATTCATTCCACTGGATGAGTTAATTGAGAAATATGGTTCTGATCTGAAAGAAATGTACGGAGACACCTTGACCAAAACACGCAATACTGACGGCAAGAACTACTATCTGGCAAACTGGTATGGACTCGACAGTGATCCGGTCTTCGGTATGTTGATGAGACAAAGCCTGTTGGAAGAGTTTCTTCCGGACAAAGCAGATGGTTCAAAGCCTCTCACAACAGACGAATTCGAAGCACTCCTGAAAAATTTTAAAGAGAAATACAATACGATTGATGGCAAAGAATCCATTCCGATGACAATGAACGGGGAGAACATGGGCGCAAATCTGGGCACATTCAAAGGCATGTGGGGCTTAAAGACGTATTATGACAACAACGGACGTCTGCAATATGATGTCAAGGACCCCAAATATCGCGAGATGCTGTTATACATGAATCGCTTATATAGAGAAGGTCTGATCGAAAAGGAATTTGCGATCAGCAAAACACAGACATGGATTCAAAAGCTGACGACTGGAGCGGTATTCGCTACCCCAGGTGCATATTGGGACCCGGGGAACGGGAATGCGGCCCTGAAGAAGGACGGCGGGGAAAAGAATCAACTCTTTGCTTACAAAGTTGTTGCTCCAGGTGTAGATCCGGCTCAAACGACGTTTGGCCCAAGAAGTTCGCTTGGATGGGATGCGATCGCAATTACCAAAAACAACAAACACCCGGAAGAAACGATAAAGCTGTTTAATTATCTGGCGAGTGATGAAGGACAGCATTTGCTGCTGTGGGGCAAGGAAGGCGAACAGTACACCATGGTGGATGGCAAGCGGCAACCGAAACCTGAATTCCTGCAAAGCTTCAAGGATAATTGGGATGATACGGTGAAGAAAAGCGGCGTTCGCAAATGGTTATGGTTTATCAAAAATGGTCTGGACCCGAACGGACAGCCGTATGACATGGCGGTTAAATTCCAGCGCAGTGAAGTGGATGAACTGGCCATTAAGAGTCTGGGCGATTCCGTATGGGATACAGCACAGTATGACAACCTGAATCCGGATGGGGGAACACCTCAAGCGCTGACGGCCCAGAAAGTGAAGGATATTATGGATCAGAGCATTACGAGAGCCATTATTGCCCCAAGTGAGGCCGAAGCCAATTCCGTATTCGACAAGATGTTGGAAGATATGAAAAAAGCCGGTGATGAGAAAGTGGAAGAGATCATCAACGAGAAATATGCTCAGCGTATGGAGCTGTGGTCTTCGAAATAATTGGAAATCAACTTATAAATAAACGCTTATATCAAAAACCTAAGTTTTCTTAAACCCGTTAATCTGTGATTTGATGAGATTAACGGGTTTTTATCGGGATAAAATAGATGGGGTACGGCAAAGCAATGTTTTTTGTCCTTAATGGAGCGAGTAAAAAATGAAATAATAATTGCTTCTCGATTGTGTATGCGATATATTGCATATAAGAATAATTGTAATGAGGATGAAAACAATGCCAATTCCTAAAGATTTTTCCTTACCAGTCCGTATGTCCGCAAAAGAAAGAGCGTTTTCTCAGATTCAGCGATGGATCATTGATGGAACACTGCAACCAGGTGAAAAGCTTATTGATGCGGAAATGGCTGAATCGCTTGGAGTCAGCCGGACACCGATTCGGGAGGCATTTCAGTTACTCGAAGTTCAAGGCCTCGTGTCCATGCATCCAGGAAAAGAAACAAAAGTAACGAATATTGAGAAAAACGATATTTTTAAGATGTATTCAACGATGGCTGCTCTTCAGGCCTTAGCTGCTGAAATCACCGCCCAAACTATTGTTCCAGAACAGATCGAGAAACTAAGATCCATAAATTTGGAATTCGCAAGTTCTATTAAAAATGGACAAGTTTATCAGGCTATGGAGGTGGATGAGCAATTTCATAATCATATTGTGGAGCTCTCAGATAATCCTTATGTAGCTACATTTAATACATCTCTTCAGATTCACATTAGGCGATTTAAATACGTATTTTTAAAACAACCTATTACGGCTACACTAGCTTCAGTTGAAGAACATGATCAGATTATTAAAGCTTTTGAAGGCAAAAATAGCAACGATGCCCATAATTTAATGAAACAAAATTTTATTCGACCGATGCAGGAACTGAACGAAATACTTTGAAATGAGGGAAGAAACATGGAAAATAAAAAAGATCTTCGCATTCGAAGCAAGGTAATCAGTGAAGGTGCTAACCGGGTACCGAACAGAGCGATGCTGCGTGCAGTTGGATTTCAAGATGAGGATTTTAAAAAGCCAATGATCGGAATAGCAAGTACGTGGAGTGAAGTAACACCGTGTAATATGCACATCAATGATTTAGCGGTGCAAGCTAAGCAGGGCGCACGTAATAACGGCGGTGCTCCACTAATTTTTAATACGATTACCGTTTCTGATGGGATCTCGATGGGGCATGGCGGGATGTTGTTCTCGCTACCAAGTCGGGAAGCTATAGCTGATTCAATTGAAATAGTGACCGGAGCCGAGCGTTTTGACGGCGTGGTTGCGATCGGTGGGTGTGACAAGAATACGCCTGCATGTCTGATGGCTATTGGACGGATGAACATTCCTTCCGTTTATGTATATGGAGGAACCATTCAACCGGGTAATCTCGATGGTAAAAATGTAGATATCGTTTCGGCTTTTGAAGCCGTGGGTCAATATCAAGATGGGAAAATAACAGATGAACAGCTGCATAAGGTCGAATGCAGCGTTTGTCCAGGTCCAGGGGCTTGTGGCGGGATGTATACCGCTAATACGATGGCGGCAGCTGCGGAAGCAATGGGCATGTGTTTACCTGGTTCTTCTTCAACATCAGCCATTTCAGCCGATAAAGCATTGGAATGCGAAGCAGCCGGTAAGCAGGTCATCTCACTTCTTGAACAGGAAATCTACCCAAGAGACATTATGACGAAGAAAGCATTTGAGAATGCAATCACGGTTGTTATGGCTCTAGGCGGGTCAACCAATGCATTTCTCCATCTGCTAGCGATTGCGCACTCGGTTGAAGTAGATCTAACCCTGGATGATTTTGAGCGTATTCGTTTGCGTGTTCCTCATTTGGCGGATCTGAAGCCAAGTGGTCAATATGTCATGCAGGACTTGAATGATATTGGTGGTGTTTCCGGGGTAATGAAGCTATTGCTTGCTGAGGGTTTACTTCATGGGGATTGCCTCACCGTAACAGGTAAAACGTTAGCGGAAAATTTAGCGGAATCTGCTCCACTTGAAAATGATCAAGAGATTATACGACCGCTCAATAATCCACTTAAGCCAAATGGACCACTGGTTGTACTTCGAGGAAATCTCGCCCCTGAAGGCGCTGTTGCGAAAATGTCAGGCATGAAGATCCAACAGTTCTCTGGCCCGACTAAGGTGTACGATAGCGAAGATGAAGCGACAGAAGCGATCATGAATGATGAAATTCAAGAAGGGGACGTATTGGTCATACGCTATTGTGGACCGAAGGGTGGACCAGGTATGCCTGAGATGCTTTCCGTTACAGCACTCATTGTAGGGAAAGGTCTCGGTGGGAAAGTTGCTCTCATAACAGATGGTAGGTTCTCGGGTGGCTCGCATGGATTTGTAGTCGGCCATGTATCCCCTGAGGCACAAGTAGGTGGACCGATCTCTTTGCTCCAAAATGGAGATATTATCACCATTGATAGCGACATTCAGGAAATTAAGGTTGAAGTGCCAGAAGAAGAGTTGGCCGCTCGAGCGCAAGCTTGGGTACAACCGCCACTGAAAGTGAAATCCGGTGTACTTGCCAAATATGCTAAATTAGTTTCCTCTGCTTCTAAAGGGGCAGTAACAGATTTGATGGAATAAACAAATAAAGTATACTTTTTGTAAAGATTAAATTTTTATACCCCCGTTAGTTTCATTATTTAAAATTAACGGGGGTTTTTTTTGTTTAATAATGGGCTGTGTACTGAGTTTATTAGACGATTTCGAGGGATAAGACATGTTCCCATTAAATTCGCTATATTAGCGGCTTTTTTTGTTTTATCGGTACAAGTTCTTGTTGCCGGTGACTATACTCATATTAACTGAGGAACGGAATATAGATACATTCCATGCCATATGAATTTTGATTATACGCTGGCTGTTTTTTCTTAGTACATGTTTATTGTTATACTATGTGTTCCAGCCTTACACAGTCAAGATACTTGTTCAGTATAAAAAAAATTTTTGAGCATTCTGAATTTTCCAGCTGACTCCAGTGAGTGTTGATACACATCAAAGGGCAGAAGACACAATTCGTCAGCCACTCTTTCAAACCTATACATTTATTTTTTTGTGATCAGCGTTTAACGTTGTTTCTTTCCATTTTTCTATGCTCTCAAGCATGTTATTAAATTTATAGATTGCTGCATCATAGGCTTGTTGTCCAAGTAACAAACGAAGAGGTGGTTCTGCAGTTTCTACAACTTTAATAACGGCTTCAGCAGCCTTTAGAGGATCTCCAGCTTCTTGACCAGCGCCTAGTTGAATACCTTGCAGCATTTGTCCAACAATGGATTCTTTAAGCTCAGGTATGCTTGTCTCTGTTTTGGCAGAAGAACGGCCACCCCAATCCGTACGGAAGCTACTTGGCTCCATTAAAGTCACGTGAATATTAAAAGGCGCTAATTCTTGAGAGAGGCTCTCAGATATTCCCTCAACAGCATATTTCGTAGCATGATAATACCCGAGAGTTGGGAAGGAGGTTAAGCCGCCAATGGATGAGAAGTTTATAATGTGTCCGCTTTTTTGAGAACGCATATGAGGGAGTACCGCATTCGTAACATGCATGAGCCCCCAGAAGTTAATCTCGAACATTTTACGCGTTTCTTCCTCTACACTTTCCTCAACAGAGCTGAAATAACCGATACCTGCATTGTTTACGAGCACATCAATACGATTAAACTTCTCTATTGTACGGTCAACCGCATTACGAATCTGCTCCGAATTAGTAACGTCGAGTGGGAGAGCAAGCACCCGATCTTCATGCCCCGCCGTAAGATAGGTTATCTGATCAACATTACGGGCAGTTACTACGACCTTATAACCTGCATCAATCGCTTGCTCCGCAATGTGTCGACCAAATCCTGTTGAACATCCTGTGATAAGCCATACTTTTGGTTCTGACAATGTAATCACTCCTTCAAGGTAATAACTTTACTTTAATTCTTAAAGTTAACTTGAAGTCAATACTAATTTTGAATACTTGATTTCAGGAGTTTACTTCATCTTCTTATACATCAAAACATCGTAGATCGCTATCTTGCGAATGATCTTCTCCAGATGGAATTGCGTCTGAGCCACGGTACGTTCCACTCTGGTTTTATGCATAAGCAAAAATTCTTTTCTGGCATCCAGAGAAGGATCGCCTTGTCGAATCAGCTCCGTGTAAGCCTTAATATCTTCAATGGACATTCCCGTATCTTTTAAAGCGATAACCAGTTCAAGCCACTCTAAAACCTCGTTCGAATATTCTCTTCTACCTGAAGCATTCCGTTCAACGTTTGGTAAGATGCCTTCTTGTTCATAATAGCGCAGAGTGGAGGGGCGTAAACCTGTGATCTTCTCAATTTCGCTAATACTGTACATACTAAGATCCCCTTTCTCAGTTAAAGTTAACTTGAAGTAAATTGTATCTTTTTCATGAAGCAAAAGCGAATTCCCCGTCACTTGGTATAGTCTATTTATTGTTCTCTGTCGCATCGATCTCTTGAAATTCCCCATGCTTCAATCCAAACTTCTCCATCATATCCAAAATGGGCAGGAAATCTTTCAAAAACCAGATGATTGTTCTTCATTCATTTTAGATAATTACTTACATTGTTCTTAAAATCTCGTGGTGTCATGCCGTAAATCGCTTGGAACACCCGATTGAATGTACGCTGGCTATCGAATCCTGCATTCATCCATACTGTTGTCAGAGGTGCATCTGTTGTACGAATTAACATGGAAGCATATTCTACCCGAAGCATCGATAGATAGTTTCGCAGGTTCATTTTGAATCGCTTGGAGAAGATGCGAGAAATATAATATTTGCTTACGTTAAACTCGAAGGCAAGAGTGTCTAGGGTGATGGGTTCGGTGAAATGTGTTGCTAAGTATTCCATCAGCTTCTTGGATAAATCCTGTACGGGAAGTTGCTGTACTTGTTCAAATTCAATTTCGCGTATTAGATGCGCGATGATGATGTGAGTCCAACCAAGCTTAATGGCATAATCATCATCCCGCTTCACGTTCTCAAAAGCGACAGCAACGTCTTCATGAACATATGGTTTAGTGATGATGGGATTCTTGGGATGGAAGCGAGTCAGATCAGGAAACAGACCGCCTAAGAGCTTGGGATGGACAATAATTAATACCTCCCTCGTAGAGGAATGCCCAGTTGTTTCGTAACGGTGAACCATATCAGGGAATATCATTGCTGCATCACCTTCGTGCAAATCATACGTTTGATCATTCACTTCAATCCGTTGAGACCCTGAAATGACATATAGAATCTCAAGATACCCATGCATATGTGGAGGGAAAGAAATCTCCTTCAAATTCCGGATAACCGATAATTCATCCTTACGAATCTCATAAAAAGGTAACATCCGTCTTAACCTCCAGTGCAATTTTTGGCTAGTTTTAAATTCTTTATGTCTATATTCTTGTTAGATGCCATGATAAACTTCTAGTGTGACGAGTTATACAAAGGCGCAGAATTTTTATAACAGGGTAAAATGCAAGCGATTACATGGTTGCCATGGGGATTATTAGAGAATTGGATGCAGATCTGATGTACCAATTCAAACAGATGGAGGAGCTGGACATGCGAAAAAGTAAAACGTTTACGAATATCTTTGTCTCGATCCTACTCCTTAGCATCGGACTCGTTGTAGGCTTTGGAAGTTATATCTATATTGCAACTACAAAATCGGTAATAGAGCGTGTAAGCGAAGGGCACCAAAGCTTAATTCTGCAGGTGAGAAATACACTGGAACAAAAAATTCAAACCATTGAATATGCATTTGCCACGTACAGCACGACGCCATCGTTTCGTAAGGTCATTAACAGTCCATTAAGCGGGCAAGATTATGAAGCTTACCGAGAACTCAATTCCCAGTTAGGGTATATTGCGACGATGGGGCTTGATGGCGTGCAGTATTCGCTTGTGAGTCTGAAGCAGAATTGGAGCCTGTCTAACGGATCGTTAACACGAATAACAGATGAAGAGAAGCAACAGATGCAAGCCTTATTCGCTGACCCGGAAGGCAATAACCTCTATTGGACCAAAACAAAGGAAGGTCTTCGATTGCTGCATGCTTTACCGATGTATTCGAAGGACAAAGAAGCCATTGCGATGTCGGATATTTCTTTGCGAACACTGAATCAATCCCTACAGACGCAATCAGATGCTCCTATCTACATTTTGAACAAACAGGGTGAATTGCTTTATGCAGCTCTAACCGAACAAAGCCCTATATCTGCTGAGCAAATGAGCTTAATCAGCAAACAAATAGTTAATGAGCCTCCTTCAGGACAGATTACAATTCCTGCTGCATCGGGTGATTCAATTATGGGCTTGTACGCCCGTTCTACTTATAATGGATGGACTTATATCACACTTCCGAATCAAAAAGAAGTCAGCCAAGCCCTATCATCGACCCGTTTGGGTTTAATTGTAATGGGTGCCGTCATTATGGCTCTGATGATCATTCTTGCATACATTATAGCTTTAAGGCTTGCCAAGCCCGTTCTTCAAATTCAGCATAGTCTTGGCGGACGTGCTGAGAGAACGGTCAGGGACGAGGTCGGTTGGATCATTCAGTCGATCCATTCTATTGTTTCAGAGAAACAACATCTCGAACAGCTTATCCATCTTGAAAAGCCTAAACTTGAAACACAATTTGTTCTAAATGTACTACAGAATAGGTTAACCAGGGAAGAGATCCATAGCTATCTCGAACGATTCGCGTATACGAAGATGCACAACGAGAAATATGCGACCATGTTGATTCAGATTGACCGTCCCGGGAAAGGCCCGCTGGCTGATAAAGATACACTGCTGTTGGCCGTTAATCAGTTAGTGCAGGAGATCATCCCCCCGTCCCAACGGATGTTACCCGTCGTGTTGAATGAACGGACACAAGCAACGATATTATCCTTTGCTTCCAGTTCTTCCGACAATCGAGAAGTGATGATGCAATATGCCAAAAGGGTCATCCAATTGTCGCGTGAGTATTGGTCTGCTTCAGTCAGCGTGGGCTTTAGTGGTCTATATGAGGACCTTATGAATACACGGGAAGCCTGTGATATGAGTCTTGAAGCATTGTACCAGCGCCTTAAGTTAGGTAAAGAGTCAGTTATTTTCTATGAGGATATCTTACGTGTTGGCAACGGGCCAACCTTACTTCACTACCCTACAGAACTGGAGAGCCGGTTGTTCGATGCCATACGTCTTGGAGACAGAGAAGAGGTGACGCGCACGTTATACCCGCTGTTAGCGGATATGATGAAGCATAGCCTTAATCCAATGAATCTGGAGATCACATTGATTCGATTCGTGAACAATTTGATTCAGTTGGAGCAGCTGATTGGTACGGACGTGTTGCTTACACAGAGTAACGGCACATTGTATCATCGACTGCTGCATACGCTGAATCCGGAAGAAGTTGAGCACATTCTTGTTCACGAAGTCATTTATCCTATGGTAGATAGTATGCAGGAGAGAGCCAGCCAACAGTTTCGCACACTTGCAGATCGAATGGCGTCTATTGTACGCACGGAATACGATCAGGACTTGTCACTGGAATCCATAAGTGAACGATTGCATTATACGCCGAACTATCTAAGTAGCATTTTCCGTAAAGAATACAATATGACTTTTAGCGAGTACTTAATGAATATCAGACTAGATGTAGCAAGGAAATGGTTGGTGGACACGAACATGCCCATTAAAGATATAGCCGAACGACTGGGATATCAGAATTCCCAGAACTTTATACGTACTTTTCGAAAAAAAGAGAATCTCACCCCTGGTGCATATCGAAGGTTGCGGATGGATAGCTGAGCATCCCCGTACATGTTAGCAGTATCAGATAATCCGTAAGCAGCATCGCAATTCAACTCCATCTCATGTAAGCATAAATCCCCTCAGGTTGATCCCGAGGGGATTGTTATTTTCAATATGTGCCTCATCTCAACCTTTCACTGAACCAAGTAAAGCCCCTTTGGTAAAGTGCTTCTGCACGAAAGGATACGCAAGCAGCATCGGTACAGTAGCTACAACGATGACACTCATCTTAATGGTCTGAGATGGAGGGACAATGTCTACAACTGAGCTGTTGCCATCCATGCCACTGGATACAATTACAATCTGGCGGAGCAATACTTGTAGCGGCCACATCGTGGATTCGTTGAGGTACAGGATCGCATTCATATACGTGTTCCAATAGGATACGCCATAGAACAGGGATAAGGTAGCAATGGAAGGTAGAGCCAGTGGGATCATAATTTGTAGCAGAATCCGAAAGTCGTTGGCACCATCAATTTTGGCAGACTCCTCTAGGCTATCCGGTAACGCCTGGAAGAAATTGCGCATGATGATCAGATTGAATGCATTGATCGCAGTAGGGATAATCATGGACCAGTACGAGTCGATTAATCCAACCGCTTTCACAACTAGGAAGGTAGGAATCATACCACCGCTGAACAACATCGAGAAGACGACCAAGAAATTGATAAAGTTCCGTCCTAAGAGATATCTTCTTGATAACCCATAAGCCATAAGTGCCGTCAGCGTCATACTGACAATGGTTCCTGCCAGCGTGATGAAGATGGATACGCCGAGTCCTTTGAAGATGGTAGGTGTGGAGAAGATGTAACGATAGGCATCAAGCGAGAAGGATGTCGGAAACAGAATAAACTTCTTCTGCACAATCTCCTGCGTGGAAGCGAAGGAACTGGCAACGACGTTTACGAAGGGTAATAGGCAGGCCAGAGAGAAAAGAAGCAAGAACGTATAATTCATTACATTGAATATGACGCCACCGAGTTGTTCCTTTTTAACATTGTGTTTGGACATCTGATATGTTCCTCCTTGTTAAGTAGTGATTCTCCCTTACCATAACAAGCGAAGAATATTACGTACATAATCCTGACCTACTGACTTGAAATGGAACGTTGTAGTGATGCAAAAGCATTGAAATACCATGATAATCCATAGTACCAATAATAATCATGATCTACGATCTGCATCTGTTCATCTGGCCTTAAGCCGCGCTGGACGGGGAATCCTTCAACTACAATAGCTAATGATTATGTACGGAATCTCTTTCATCTAATATGCTTAGGAAGCATTCAACTACACCATCCCAAACAAGGAGGTCAGCAAGCAGTGAGAGAATCTGAGCCCTCAGTCGTTTCGTTGCAACACAAAGCATATCGGAATACAGGATTAGGTCACTATTTGAGAAACGCTGCATCCAACAAGCTTCTTTATTTAATGATTCTTCCCGGTTTTATCTACTTTGTGATCTTCAAGTATTTTCCGATGGGCGGACTTATTATTTCATTTCAGGATTATCAGCCGTATCTAGGGATTAGAGATAGTCCATGGGTGGGCTTCAAACATTTTGTCCGTCTGTTCACGGAACCAACCTTCGCCATGTTACTTAGTAATACATTGATCTTGTTCGCGCTTGAATTAGTGATCTTCTTCCCGATTCCGATCATCCTTGCACTCATGATGAATGAAGTACGACACAGATTATTCCGAAACTCCATTCAAACGATCGTATATATTCCACATTTCATGTCATGGGTGATTATTGTCTCCATTACGTACGTGTTTCTTAGTGTGGATGGGGGCGTCGTCAATGAAATTATAGCTGCATTGGGTGGTAGCAAGATCAGCTTCTTAACCTCTCCAGAATGGCTTCGTCCGATGTACATTTTGCAGATTATATGGAAGGAAGCCGGTTGGTCAACCATCATCTACCTCGCAGCCATTACCGTTGTAGATACCCAGCTGTATGAAGCTGCCGAGATGGACGGTGCGTCTAGATTGCGCAAAATGTGGCACGTAACTTTACCCGCAATTCGCCCGGTCATTATTACATTGTTGATTCTCAAAATCGGAAACACGCTAGAACTTGGCTTTGAACATATGTATCTGCTACTGAATTCGCTTAACCGGGAGGTCGGTGAGATATTTGATACGTATATCTTCACGGCAGGTTTGAAAAATGGACAATTGAGCTTTAGTACAACGGTTGGGTTGTTCAAAGGTCTGGTAGGTTTGGTGCTGGTTATGTTCGCTAATCGTCTCGCCAAAAAATTAGGAGAAGACGGCGTATACTAGCAGCAATCCCGAATGACAACAAGGACGTACTGGTAGAATCTAATCGTTGTTACGCTTCAATAGTTCGTATGGTGTGGGAGCAAGCCGGATTGACGATAAATTGGTGAAAAGGGGATTGAACGATGAAATATAGAACTTCCAAATTGTTAGCGCTTACGTTAAGTGGAGCCTTACTGTTATCTGCCTGTGCGGGAGGAAGTGGGGATTCAGGAACCAATGCTGATGGCAAAACAACGATCAGTTGGTTGAATATTATGCATACCGCTTCACCGCCTACGGATACCGTGCTTAACAAAATTGAAGAGATTACGGATGTGGATATACAGTTTTCCTGGATTCCGGATGCTTCTAAGGAAGAACGACTTAATACTTCACTTGCTTCCGGTTCTCTCGCTGACATCGTATCCTTGACGATTCTGGAGAATTCTTCGGTTCGCAATGCGCTCAAAGCAGGCGTCTTCTGGGAGGTTGGGCCGTATCTCGACGAATTCCCGAACCTGAAAGGCATATCTCAGGATATGCGCAATTCGGCATCCATTGAAGGAAAGTTATACGGTATTCCGATGCAAAAGCAGGTAGCGCGCAATGGTGTTATTTTACGTAAAGACTGGCTCGACAAGGTTGGTTTGCCTGTGCCCAAAACAACGGCAAAACTCATGGAAGTGGCAAAGGCATTTACAGAACAAGATCCCGATGGCAATGGCGTGAAAGACACAACCGGATTCATTGATCGCAGTGATTTGGTGTTTGGTGCTTTTAAGACCCTGGGATCATACTTTGGTACACCAAGTGGTTGGGCGATTAGTGAGGATGGCAAAGTGACACCTGAGTTTGAGTCGGAAGGTTACATTCAGGCGATGGATTATATGAAAGAGTTGTATACCAATGGATACATTAATCAGGATTTTGCAGTAACAGCCAAGAAGGATCAGCAGGAAGGCTTCGCACAGGGCAAGGCAGGGATCTATGTGGGAGCTCTATTTGATAGCAAGGGTCTGTTTAATCTTGCCCAAGGTGTTCAAGATGATATGGAGCTTGTCATGGTCAATGATATTACGTCCACAGGAAATGAAAGTGATCGAGCAATCTGGTCGACATCCAATGGCGTAGGTGGGTTGCTTGCTTTTCCTAAATCGGAGGTTAAGGACGAAGCTGAATTGAAACGTATTCTGAAGTTTATGGATGATCTGATGAGTGAAGAGGTATTTACCTTGATGACATATGGAATCAAAGATGTGCACTATAGCCTCGACGAGAACAATGGTGCCACCATAATTGATACCAAGTTATGGGAGCAAGAGGTACAGCCATTTTCTTCCTCGCGCCCTAACGAGAACGGGTATGCCATTGTGGATGCTGACCCACTACGTATTGAATCGACACGATTAATTGAAGAAAATACAACCTTTGCCGTGCTGAACCCAGTGTATTCGCTGGAATCACCAACGTTCTCAGAACAAGGCTCTGAGTTGCAGAAGATCATCACGGATGCAACATACAAGTATATTCTGGGCAAGATGGATCGGGCGGGTTTCCAGAATGCTATTGATACTTGGAGAAAATCAGGTGGAGACAAAATCATTTCCGAATATGAGGCAGCTCATCAAACCGTTTTAAACAATAAATAAACAGCAAATACGTGCGGAGGAGGAAATCTACAGATGCTTGAAACAAAATCTGCTAAAGATCTATGGGCAGCCAAAACAGCCGCATCCATCATGGAGCGAACCCCTAAGCTGTATGAAGAGAACGGGCATCACGGTAAGTGGTCTTATGATTATGGAGTAGTGCTAAAAGGATTTGAACGGTTATGGCAAGCGACTGGATATGAGCAATATGCACAATACATCCAGGATAATATGGATTATTTTATTCAAGGTGATGGATCGATTCGGGGATACCGGATGGAAGAACATAATATTGATCATTTGAATAACGGCAAGCTGATGTTCGGCCTGTATGACAGGACAGGGAAAATAAAATATAAGCTTGCGGCAGGTCTGTTACGTGAACAATTTGAGACTCACCCGCGCACGTCTGAGGGAGCTTTCTGGCACAAGCAAGTATATCCCTATCAGATCTGGTTGGACGGTCTCTATATGGGTGCGCCGTTCTATCTGGAATACTTGCTTCGTTGGGAGCCCGAAGAGGGCTTGTTGAACGATGTGACTAGACAATTTATACTGTGTGCCCATCATACCCGAGACGATGCTACAGGATTGCTATATCATGCTTGGGATGAACAGCGTAATCAGTCTTGGAGCCATCCGGTAACAGGACAATCACCAAACTTCTGGGGCAGATCTATCGGCTGGTTTGTTATGGCTTTAGTCGATGTCCTGGAGTTATTACCAAGCCATCATCCCGATTATAGCAAGTTGGTTGATATTTTCACAGATACGATGACTGCGCTGCGCACCTATCAGGATACAGCTAGCGGGGTATGGTATCAAGTGGTAAATGAGGGAGATCGCAAAGGAAATTATCTGGAGGCTTCAGCATCCAGCATGATTGTCTACGCCATGGCCAAAGGGATTCGGCTAGGATGGTTACCGCGGGAATGGGAACTGATATTGAATCATGCTTATGCAGGATTAATCTCTGAATTCGTAATGGAGACCAATCAGGGTTGGGTGAATCTCTACAAAAACTGCCAGGTTGCAGGGCTCGGTGGAGATGCAAGGCGTGACGGAAGTTACGCGTATTATATAAGTGAACCGATTATAACGAATGATCAAAAAGGAATGGGAGCTTTCTTGCTCGCATGTACCGAATACGAGTACTTGCTGCATGCCAAAGTTTAACAATCTATGACGAGGCCCGTTGGATAGGAAATCTAGAACGTGATCGCAGAAAGAGTACGGATAGGTTTCAGATTACAACGGGTTTTCGCATCCTTTTACTGATAACGCTTACATTATGTTGTGGAGGTGATGTCAGATCAGAGAAAGGTTTATCGCATGAGCATCTGGCTCTCAGTGAGGTAACATTCTGTACAATTACATGTAAACCGGAGGAGGAAGATTCGTTGAAAAGAATGGTATCATTCGTATTGGTCGTTGCGATGTTATTCAGTTTGCTACCAGGTATGGTTGCTGCAGAAGATGAAGCTACTCCATTATTGCCCGCATTTCCCGGTGCTGAAGGCGGCGGTAAGTACGTGACAGGTGGTAGGGGAGGGTCAGTGTATGAAGTGACCACCCTCGCCGATTCCGGCCCTGGATCCCTTCGAGATGCTGTTAGTCAGAGTGATACCACCGTAGTATTCAGAGTGGGAGGAACGATTCATCTAGAATCCCCTCTGCCGATTACCGGTTCTAATATCACGATTGCTGGACAGACAGCTCCAGGAGAAGGAATCACTGTATCCGATTATTGGACCACATTCCAAGCGGACAACATTATCGTCAGGCATATGCGCTTCCGGCTTGGGGATAAGCACCCTAGTGAGGATGACGTATTTGGTGGACGATACCACAATAACATTATGATCGACCACTCGTCGTTTACCTGGTCTGTTGACGAAGTACTGAGTATGTACGCCAACGAGAATACAACTGTGCAGTGGTCTGTCATCGCTGAGAGCATGCTGATGACTACGCATCAGAAGGGGCGGCATGGATATGCAGGTATCTGGGGAGGGAACAACACCTCCTTCCATCACAACATCATTGCTCATAACGTGAGCCGTAACCCGAGATTTGCAGGGGCTCCTGGTTTTAATACCGAGTCTTACAACAATATTGTCTACAATTGGGGGTTCTTCTCTGCTTATGGCGGTGAGGAGGGCAACTATAACCTGATGAATAACTACTATAAATACGGACCAAATACGTATCGAAATGCCCGGGATCAGATTTTCCTTGATGTTGCACCTGATACACGATTACATGTGAGTGGCAATGTCGTGGACAGTTATCCCGATGTCACAGCGGACAACTGGTTAGGTGTGGGAGAACTTGCGAATCCAGATTCCAAACTACTCGCTCCTGTGCAGATGGCTAATCCCACATCCATGGACGATGCAGAAACAGCCTATGAGCAAGTTCTTGCAAAAGCAGGTGCAAGTCTGCCTAGACGGGACGCCATCGATGCTCGAATTGTAAATGATGTGAAAAACCGCACGGGACAACATATTAATTCACAAAAGGAAGTTGGCGGTTACCTTGAGTTTGAGGAGATGGCTTCAGCTCTGGTTGACTCGGATCATGACGGTACGCCCGACGAATGGGAGATCAGTATGGGACTCGATCCGAATGATCCTGCTGACCGTAACGAGATACATGAATCAGGTTATACCTATCTGGAGACATACCTGAACAGCATTGCTGGCAACGGATCTATGAATCCCACGGTTACCCTTCAGTCACCAGCCAATCATACCGTTCAGACTGAAGGGTCTTCCGTTGAGATCACGGCTTCTGCGTCAGATATAGACGGCAGCATTGCCAAAGTGGAATTTTATCAAAATGATGTGAAACTGGGGGAAGATGATACAGCGCCTTACACGTTTACATGGGAAGATGTGCAGGATGGCACTCATTATCTCACCGTCCGAGCGATTGATGACTCAGGTACTTCAACGCAGTCCAACAATGTCACGGTACATGTTCACAAGCAGAACAGTATTGCCCCTTGGTCATCAACCGATATTGGAGAACCGGGCATTACGGGTCATACCCAATTGGGAGCTAGTGATACTGACGTTACGGTAAAATCAGCTGGAGATATCCATGGAGAGACGGATCATTTCCACTATGCTTACCAAATCTTAGAAGGAAATGGTGAGATTGTAGCTAGAGTTGATCAGGTGACAGCTACCGACGATGGAGCCGAAGCAGGTATCATGATTCGTAAAAGTCTGGATGCGTCATCCCCGTTTATTGCCGCCATGGTCACTTATGTGAAGGGTGGACAACAAGCCGTTAGCCTTGTTCGTGATGGAGCGGGCACCGAAGTTGTGCATCAGGAAAAAGGCAGCATGGTCACACTCCCGTATTGGGTTAAGCTTGTGCGACTTGGGGATCAAGTGACTTCACTTGTATCCAAAGACGGTAACAATTGGTTTGTTATCGATTCACAATCATTCCCAGCAGACGAAACGGTCTACATCGGATTGGCAGCCGATGCTTCCAAACCGGATGATGAAGTTGATAAGCTCAATGCATCTGTTTTCTCCAATGCATCCGTTCAGGAGTTGCCTGCTGATTTCCCGACAGCACCTACTGAACTTGTAGCTGAGCCGGACCTCAAGTCCATTCACTTACATTGGGATGAAGTGCAAAGCGCTGACTCTTATTCAATGTATAGAGCAGATATACCTGGTGGGCCATACACGTTGCAGCAAGAGGGGATTACGACCATCACCTACACAGATCCCAATCTTACTGTAGGTAAAGCCTATTATTATGCAGTGAAGGCTACGAATGATCATGGCACAAGCTTCTATTCCAATGAGGCTAGTGCAGCAGCGGAAGGAGAGCCCGAGACCATCTATTACATGAATGATGACTTTGAGGATACCGAGATCAATACGACACCAGCAAGTTACACTGGACTACCTGACCCACAGACGAACGATCTTAAAGTTGTTGTTAACCAGATCCCCACAGGAACAACAGGAAACGCGTCTACTAAAGCGCTCATGCTATATGACAATGGAGCTGGGATCGCCCAATTCGTAAGATCATTTCCACCACAACGGGGAAGTTTTGTATTTGAGGCTGATATCATGTCTCAAGGCTGGCCTGGCACCTCAACCGTTCTGCAATTGCAAAATGGAACCGGGAGTCGCACGGCACTTTCCATTGAGCTACGCAAACCTTCTGCTCCGGTAGCAGAGGATCAATATACGCTAATATACAAAAAAGACGGCAAAGATCACAAATTAATGAATGCACCGGTCAATAATCAATGGTACAACTTCAAAATCGTTGGCAATGTAGCCTCGCAAAAAGCGGACATATACGTTGATGACGTGCGCGTCGCAGATGATGTCCCGTTCCAGGCCGATGTGACTGCCGATGGTGTTGGACGTTTGTTTGCCAGAACACCAGGCACGGGTAAAGGCACGTTGTTCTATGACAATGTCAAACTTTATGTTGAACAGGTTAGTTCTCCTAAAGGGCTTCGTACCGAACCAGGCAATGGTATGGTGAGATTACATTGGGAGGAAGCGGACGGGGTTTCTACGTACAATGTAAAGCGTAGTATTCAGTCCGCGAACGACTATGAGTTGATTGCTTCTGAGTTAACTGAGACAACTTACATTGACGAAGAGGTCACCAATGGAACGACTTACACATATGTCGTCACGGCCGTTGGTCCATTGGGCGAGAGCCGCAATTCCAACACGTCTTCAGTGACACCCTCGGAGGATGCTGTACGACCAGAAATGCCTGAGAATCTGAAGGCTGTTGCGAGAAACGCACAAGCAGATTTAACGTGGGATGAAGTCGAAGCAGCTAACTACTACACTGTAAAACGCAGTTTGCAGTCGGAAGGCCCGTATACAACTGTGTCGTCTCGTACAGCTGTTCCTACGTTTCGGGATGGGGGACTGGATAATGGAACGACCTACTATTACGTCGTATCTGCGACTGGTATTGGAGGAGAGGGAGCAGATTCTTCCCCGGTTGCTATAACACCAACCATGGCTCTATCTACTCCCCAAGTCACAGTAGACTCTCTTCCCGAATCCGTTTCTATTACATGGGAAGCGATAGAAGGCGCTTCGACTTATGTGATCAAGCGTGCAACGTCCGTGACTGGAACTTATGATGTCATTGCTGATCAGGAATCAGGAACTTCCTATGTGGATACAGGACTCGTGAACGGTAAGCCATATTATTATAAGGTATCCGCAATTGCTCAAGGTACACGAAGCCTTGACTCCGCAGCCGTTGGTACACGGCCAGCAGTGGATGATGGTAGACCTCAGACCCCGTCAGAGATTCGTGCTGAGCCAGGTGAAAGTACAATCACTCTTACTTGGCAAGAAGCCGACGGGGCTAAGGAATATGCAGTGAAACGAAGTGAATCACCCGAAGGGCCATTCGTTACTGTAGCTTCCAATACAAATGATACTTCATTCTCTGATACACAGTTAATCAATGGCACTGCCTATTATTATGTCATTACGGCATTAAATGAAGTTGGCGAGAGTATGTCGTCCGCTCCAATATCTGAAATTCCTGCACCAGTTCTAACCGTGTCACCTGATGGAAGTGCACAATATGAACAGGTTCAGGAAGCTATAGATGCTGTTCCGGACAATAACACGCTTCCTACCATCATACGAATCAAAGACGGGACTTACCGTGAGAAGCTAGACGTACCGTCCACCAAAAAACATCTGCGAATGATTGGAGAGAGCCGGGAGGGCACTGTGCTGATCTTTGGTGATTCTGCCAGCACATTGGATTCATCCGGCAATGCACTCGGTACCTCAGGTAGCTATAGCTTCCGGGTGCAGACAAACGATTTTACGGCTGAGCATCTGACGATACAAAATGATGCTGGCGACAATGCAGGTCAAGCGGTTGCTCTGCTCGCTCGTGGTGATCGTCTGGTATTCCGGGACGTCAGCCTGAAGGGCTGGCAGGACACACTTTATGTGAATGATGGAAGGCAATATTATGTGGACAGTTATATTGAAGGTGATGTCGACTTTATCTTTGGAAATGCAACGGCATTATTTGAGAACAGCGTCATTCACAGTTTAAGCAACGGTTACGTTACTGCAGCATCCACTGCGGAGGAGAAGTCTGGTTATGTATTCCTGAATAGCCGCATTACTGGCGATTCTAGTCTATCTGGAACTATACCTCTTGGCAGACCGTGGAGACCTTATGCCAATGTAGTCTATATCAACAGCTATATGGATAATCACATTAGTGCATCTGGATGGAATAACTGGAGTAACCCGGATAATGAACGTACAGCACGTTTTGCCGAATTTGCCAGTTACGGGCCTGGAGCGAATCCCAAAGCACGTTTTAACTGGACGACTCAGTTGACGACGGAAGAGGCAGAGAAATATTTGCCTGCCCAGCTCTTTGCCGGAGCGGATAATTGGAATCCGGCCGCAGAACTTTCACTCGTGCAAGAGAGCGCTGATTAATAATCCATAACATTTGAATGAAGGAGAACTTGACGTGAAAACATTTCGCAACCCCGTGTTGCCGGGATTCCATCCAGATCCGTCGGCCATTCGTGTAGGAGAAGACTATTATCTCGTTACGTCCAGTTTCGAATACTTTCCCGGCGTACCGTTATTCCACAGTAAAGATCTGGTTCATTGGCAGCAGCTAGGCCATGTTCTTGATCGTGCTTCACAGCTTAATTTGGATGGGATTATGCCTTCTCGGGGCATTTGGGCTCCAACAATTCGGTATCATAACGGCACATTCTATATGATTACTACATTCGTTGATAACGAAAAGAAGGAACATAACTTCTATGTAACCACTACTGATCCGTCAGGTGATTGGTCTGATCCCATCTGGTTGGACGATGCTCCAGGTATTGATCCATCGTTATTTTTCGACGAAGACGGCAGAGCATACTATACGGGAAACCGGATCCCACCTGAAGGTCAGGAATACCCGAAACATATGGATATCTGGCTTCAGGAGATCGATCTGGAGCAGGGTAAGCTAATTGGTGAGAAAGTAAGTATATGGCAGGGTGCACTTAAGGTGGCTCACGCTCAAGAAGGACCGCATATCTATAAGAAGGATGATTGGTATTACTTGTTGATTGCGGAGGGAGGAACTGGCCATACTCATGCCGTGACCATCGCGCGAAGCCGTAATATCACAGGGCCTTATGAAGGGCATCGCTCCAATCCAATTTTGACGCATCGACATCTTGGAAGAGCGTATCCGATTGTTAATGTAGGTCATGCGGAACTGATTGAAACACAACAAGGTGAGTGGTGGTTACTATGTCTTGCATCCAGAACAGCCGGAGGATACTACCGAAACCTGGGTCGGGAAACATTCATGGCACCCGTACAATGGGAACAGGAGTGGCCTGTTGTTAGTCCAGGGGTGGGCAGGTTGGAGCTGGAAACGAGATCACCTAACCTGCCTGAAGTGCGGTGGCCAAGTACGCCGATTCGGGACGATTTCGAAGAGAATTCTCTATCTCCGATATGGAATTTCCTGAGAACGCCGCGCGGAGAATTTTGGAGCGTGACAGAACGACCAGGGCATTTGCGCCTGCGATTGAAACAGGATCAGCTGACGGAACAGAGCAATCCTGCCTTTGTTGGTCGGAGGCAGCAGCACCTGATGTTCAATGCATCCACACACATGGAGTTTAATCCTCAAAATGAGGGTGAAACCGCAGGTCTGACCTTATTTCACAACCAGAATTACCACTTCCGAATGGAGCTGGCATTGGAGCAAGGAAAGCCTGTTATTCGTGTTGTTGAGAGGGAAGCAGGGGTAGATAAACTTCTGATCTCTCATCCATGGAGCGATCGTCATATTCAATTGAAGGTTGTTGGACATGAACAGGAGTACAGCTTTTACTATCGTGCCAATGAGTATGCTTCGTGGGACGTATTATTCGAAAAAGCCGATGGTCGATTGCTTAGTACTGATCGTGCTGGTGGTTTTACTGGAACCTACATCGGTCTGTACGGAAGTAAGCAAGCCAAACCAAATTCAAATGAAGCATTATATCAAGATGGTATCCATCATGATCTTCCATTTGTTGATTTTGATTGGTTCGATTATGATGAATTGCAAAAAAAGTAGAAATTTCAATTAATATATTAAACACAATATGAAAGCGAGCTAGAAGATGTTGGTCTGACAAAGATCGACATCTTTTTTTTATCTCTAATTCAAAGGTCATAGAGATAAACGCCGTAAAAGGATTGAAGTTTAAAAGCAAAATATAGGACTGAAATTAAATCCTCAGATCTCAGTTTAGCGCATTACAACAAACAATAAGACCTGATTTAAACATAAAAGCAAAGAGTTGAGTTTATATTTGTGTCAAGGGAAGATGAGTTCCACGGGGATGACGGCGTTCTTAGGAGAATAAATATCTTCCATCTGTTCACATAACAGCTTTACGGCTGTTCGTGCCATTTCCTGTTCATCCTGCTGCACATAAGCTACGCCTGAAAGATGTGGATTATCGAAAGATAGTAAATCGATATTTGAGTGATCGTTCAGAAGACTGATCGCGGCGGATGTAAGGCGTGCTGTTTCTTCAGTCAAGGAGAAGGCTGCCGAAATTCCACTGTGGTTCTGCAAGAAGTTGCTCACATAGTCCAATGCTTGCTCGCTGCGTAGAATGTCGAGAGGAATGTGACACCACAAGCTCTTGTCAATCGAGATGCCTTGATCTGTGTACGCCTGCTCGAAGCCGAGCGTGCGGTCCTCGACGGCTGTATTGGCATTTTCAGGTGAGATGAGCGCAATCTGCTGATGACTCTTGGATAACAAATGGGATATAGCCTTATACGCACCGCCATAATTGTCGGATGTAATGGTATACGTATCAATGTTGCGCAGATAGCGGTCGATGAACACACACGGGAATTTATCGAGCGACAGACGCAGTAATGATTCGTTGTACTTCTCATCTTCTGTTGGAAAAACGATCAGCCCCTTCACACCGAGCTCCGTTAGTGTACGAATGACGTTTGATTCGATAGAGGAGGACTCGCGCGTGATGCTTAGTACCATGCTGAGGCCGGCTTCTTGCAGGAAGTGTTCCGTGTAGTCAACGAGCTTCTGAATGACACGGGTTCTCATCGTCGGAATGATGAAGCCAATGAGCGGCATGGAGGACGCGCTGCATGGGGATGGCGAGAAATTGATACTAGAAACAACAAGACTAGAAGAGACGAATGAGCCTTTGCCTTGTACGCGTATAATTAATCCTTCGTCAGCTAGTAGGGTTAGGGCGTTCCTGACGGTAATTTTACTTACTCTGAATTCGTCCATTAGTTCTTGCTCAGAAGGAATGCGATCCGTTGGCCGAAGTTGCCCTGATTTAATTTTCTGTATAATGTTTTCTCGAATTTGTTTGTAGAGCGCCAGCTTTTTCAAAGAGTAGCATCTCCCCATAAACTTTATGATTTTATAATCAATTGGTTATATAAAGCTTATTTCATCTATATTATAATACGGCATGTAAAGCGCTTACAATACGGAATTTGAGAAATTGTTGCGAAGGGGTCTTTTCTTTGAAAGGTTAGAATTATGTTAAGGATGGTGGTGCCAAGGTGTATTGAAACCGCTTAAATTAACAGAACTAACTAGTCAACCGACTTTTCAAATGCATAACAAAAAAAGAGAGGATGACGAACAAATGAAAAAACGCAGTGCTTTAATCTCCATCGTTACACTCCTTATTATGTCACTTGTTTTTACTGCATGTGGTACTCCTTCCGGTTCAAAAACGGAAACGCAGCAATTAGGCGCTAATGCCGGTGAGAATGCAACAGAATTATCATTTTGGACATTCGTAGATTTGCACGGCAAGCATTTGGATAAAATGCTGGGATTATGGAACCAACAGAACCCAGACAAACAGATTAAGTTGAATGTAACGGTTATGCCTTACGATGATATGCACAACAAGCTCTTATTGGCAGTTACAAGCGGAAAAGGTGCTCCTGATATCGCGGATATTGAGCTTGGTCAATTTCCTAAATTCTTGGAAGGTGACAACGTTCCACTGGAATCTTTGAATGATGTATTTGCACCATACAAAGACGTTGTTGTTCCTTCACGTGTCGAGATTTATTCCAAAGCCGAACAGGTTTATGGATTCGATTATCACGTAGGTGCGACGCTTGCTTTCTACAATACTGAAATTCTCGAGCAAGCAGGTGTTGACTACAAGACAATTAAAACGTGGGAAGATTACAAACAAGCAGGTATCAAGGTTTATGAAAAGACTGGCAAGTACTTAGGTACTGCTGATACATCAGCTACGTGGCAAGCATCGCTGCTACTAGCTCAGCAAAACGCTGATTTTACAGATGAAAATGGTAATCCAAAAGTTAACTCGCCTGAAATGATTAAAGCGTATGAAATGTTAGTTGATCTGCAGAAGAACAATGTTATTCATACGATCCCTGGCGGACAACCCGACACAGAAGAAGCAAAAGGCGAATACAACAAAGGCAACTACGCAAGTGCATTGATGCCTGAATGGTACATGTCCCGCTTTGTAAACGAAATGAAAGACCTTAAAGGTAAGTATGCAATAGCTCCATTGCCTGTATTTGAAGAAGGTAATCCTCGTTCTGTTGGCTTAGGCGGTACTGGCACAGTTGTTACTAAGAATGGTAAAGACGTTCAGTTGGCAAAAGAATTTGTAGCCTTTGCTAAGCTTTCGAAAGAAGCTACTACTGAAATCTGGAATACACTTGGATTTGACCCAATTAACATGGAAGTATGGAAAGATGATGCAGTTACGAAAAACCCTGATAATGAATACGTCCAATACTTTAAAACAAATGCATTTGATACTTTGAATGAAATCAAGGACGAAATTAGAGCGATTAAGTCCGTTAAAGCCTCACCAACCATCGGCAATATATTCAATACGGTAACTTTGAATGCTATCTTTGAAGATGGCCAAGACGTGAAGGAAGCTTTGGATGAAGCACAAGCAGCAATTGAACAAGAATTGAAATAAATATAATAAGTAAATGATTTGGTTAAACCTGTCGGCAGGTATAGTAGTCGGCAGGTTTAACCTTAGTCAAGGGAGATTGAGAATATGATAAAGAAATTTGTATACTCTCAAAAAGTTGCGCCTTATGTTTTTGTATTGCCATTTATACTTATATTTTTGATATTCTGGTTTTTTCCACTTGTAAATTCATTCGTAATGAGCTTTCAAGATAGAATGTTAGGACAGGATCCTAAATGGATTGGTGAAGCGAATTATTCGAAATTACTTACTGATAAAGTGTTTTTGACATCTATTAAAAATAGCGTTGTGTACATGTTAGGAACCTTAGTGCTGTTAATTCCTTTTCCAATGTTATTCGCCGTTATGATCAACAGTAAGTTAATGAAGGGAAGAGAATTTTTCAAATCTTCGTTCTTTCTCCCTGCACTGACTTCTGTCGCAGTTGCGGGTACCATTTTCCGCCTTACATTCGGTGAAATGGAAGGTTCATTAATGAATAGTTTCCTAGGTCTATTTGGTATAGAGCCTATTAAATTTTTGAAAGACGGAAATTGGAGTATGGCAGCACTGTTAATCCTCGCATGTTGGAGATGGACAGGTGTTAATATGCTTTACTATCTATCCGGTTTAAAAAGCATTGACAATGAGTATTATGAGGCTGCTTCAATTGACGGGGCATCTGCTTGGCAGAAGTTTAGAACGATCACAATGCCATTATTGAAGCCGACCACGGTATATGTTACGACAATTAGTGTTTATGCAGGTTTAGCCATGTTTACCGAGAGCCTGATGATGTTTAACGGTAACAATTCACCCAAAAATATTGGCTTAACCATTGTTGGATACCTGTATAGACAAGGGATTGAGCAGAATAAGCTGGGTTACGCAGCTGCAGTTGGAATCGTTCTGTTAGTCATTGCTATGGTTATCAATTTAACGCAGTTGAAATTTAGTGGAATGTTCAAAAAGGAGGAGGATTAAAGTGGGCAGAAGTCAGACGAGGAGTGATTTCATCTCTAGAATAGTAATTATTTGTTTATTCATTATACTATTCGTTATAATTATGATCCCATTCTACGCAGTGGCCCTATCTTCCTTTAAACCCGGTGAATCATTAGTTAGATATGGTCTTAACCTAAGTTTGGATTTTGAAATCATGAGTTTTGATAATTTCATCTATCTGTTTACTGGACAACATGATTATTTTGTGTGGTTTTGGAACAGTATGATTTTAACAATCGTTCAAGTGGTTTTAACACTTTTTGTAAGCGCATTTGTTGCTTATGGTTTTGCAGCATATGATTTTAAAGGTAAGAACTTCCTCTTTATATGTGTTTTGCTCATTATGATGGTGCCTTTCGAAATACTGCTGGTTCCTTTGTACAGCCTAATTAATGATTTGGGAATGGTGAATAGCTATTCGGCAATCATTCTGCCCGGTATAGCCAATGCCGCGACGATATTTTTCTTCAGGCAGTATCTACGAAGCATACCCAAAGAGATTATTCAATCTGGGCGGGTTGATGGCGCAAACGAGTATGCGATTTATTTCAGACTAATTATGCCGATTATGAAGCCATCCTTTGCAGCAATGGCCATTCTGAATGGTATGAATAGCTGGAATAATCTATTGTGGCCATTCATGGTGCTCGGAGATCAGAGTAAATATACACTTCCAATCGGTTTAAAAACGTTGTTAACTCCTTATGGCAATAACTATGACCTATTGATTGTGGGCTCCTTCTTCTCCATCATTCCAATTTTCATACTATTTATTGCTTTCCAGAAATATTTCATAGACGGTATGACTGCAGGCGCTGTCAAAGGGTAGTGTATATTATGATGAAACAGGTGATAAGATGGAAATTCAACAACGAGCTTCACACGTCATTCAACCATTAATTGAGCAGAGAGCTGATCCTTTTATTTACCGACATTCGGACGGTTATTATTACTTCGTAGCATCCGTTCCGGAGTATGATCGGATTGAAATCCGTAGAGCCCAGAACCTTGAGGGGCTTGTTACATCAACTCCTGTAGTGATCTGGAGAAAGCGCGAGACTGGTATCCTTAGTGCCAATATTTGGGCACCCGAACTGCATTTTATTGATGACAAATGGTACGTGTATTTCGCTGCCGCACACACGACGGAAACGAATGAAGGCTTGTTCGACCATCGGATGTACGTGCTAGAGAATGAAAATGCCAATCCGCTCGAAGGCAGTTGGACGGAAAGAGGGCAGGTTCGTACCGAATGGGAAAGCTTCGCCCTCGATGCCACTACCTTTGAGCATAATGGCAGCCGTTATTACGTATGGGCACAAAAGGATCCGAATATCGAAGGTAATTCTAATCTGTATATATCCAAAATGAGCAATCCATGGACGCTGACTGGACCGCAAACGATGATTTCGCTGCCGGAATATGACTGGGAAATCATTGGTTATAAAGTGAACGAAGGCGCGGCATTTCTTCGCAAGGGTAATCGGGTATTCCTCTCTTACTCGGCTAGCGCCACCGATTTCAATTATTGCATGGGCCTGCTTGAAGCCGATGCGGATGCTGATTTGCTCGATGCCACCTCATGGCGCAAGTCGCAAACAGCGGTTCTCTCGACAGATGAGAGCATCTCAATGTATGGTCCCGGTCATAATTCCTTCACGGTGTCAGAGGTCGACGAAAAGACGCTATTTGTGTTCCACGCAAGAACGTACAAGAACATTATAGGAGATCCGCTGTACGATCCGAATCGCCATACATTTGTGACGGAGCTTTTGTGGACGGCTGACGGCAAACCCGATTTCCGCGGCTCTGTTGCAGCACTTGCACGTTCTGTACAGTGAACGAGTGTCCCAGCAAGGTTGGTTGATGGATTTAAGTTCGTTTATCCAACTTGCCAAAGAGAGAGAGTTAGAACATCGAAGGCACCTTACTGGGTGCCTTCGACTTCGTTCAATACATAATACGTCGAACCGTAATACAATTAGTGGTAAGTTGCCTTAAAACTTGCCGCTCCAGTTATCCCGGAAAATCATATCAAAAAAATAAAAAAAGTCGCTGATCAATAGGATCGGCGGCTTTTTTTATGTTATCGGTACGAGTTTTATTCCGTGCCAAGGACAAGAGCTTCTATCGATTGCCGGAATGGACAAGAACATTGTCCTATTACCGTTAAGAAGTACATCTAAAGAATAAGATGTAATTTAAATCTTAACAGGCAGCATAAATTCTGCACAGTATTCAAATTTCTTATGGGACAAACAACTCGATAAGATACAAAAACGGGCTTTGAGTCACTTATAGCGAGAGGAACTGTAACGGGCAAGTTTCTGATTTGTTACAAGGTCAGCATATGAACAAGGTTGTAATTATGTAAATTTCAGTTGGAAATGATGATTTCAACCTGATGTAATGATTTGTAAAATAAGCTTATCAAAAAAGAACTAGGAGAGGTTCCCATGACAAAGCCAGACGTCCCGCACCATCCACAGATATCAGGTTATAGCCATAAAATCAATGATCCATTCTGGTCGCATTATATTGAACTGGTCCGCAACGTAGTTGTTCCTTATCAATGGGAAGCGCTCAATGACCGTATCGAAGGAGCTGAACCAAGCCGGGCCATTCGGAATTTCCGCATTGCTGCTGGGGATGAAGAGGGCGTTCATTATGGCATGGTTTTTCAGGATAGCGATGTTGCGAAATGGATTGAAGCAGCTTCGTACCTGCTCTCCGCGAAGCCCGACCCGGAACTGGAAGTCCTCGTGGATTCTGTTATTGAGACCATAGCTCGGGCACAGCAAGCCGATGGTTATTTGAACACGTACTTCACCTTGCGTGAACCTGGGGCGCGATGGACGAACCTCGCCGAGTGTCATGAACTTTATTGTGCAGGACATATGATTGAGGCTGGTGTAGCGTACTATCATGCCACGGGCAAACGCACGCTGCTGGATGTGGTTATTCGCCTGGCGGATCATATAGGCACCGTGTTTGGTACAGAGCCGGGACAATTGCCAGGTTATGATGGACATCAGGAGATTGAACTTGCACTCTTCAAATTGTATGAGACGACAAAAGAAGAGAAATATCTGGAACTGAGCCGTTATTTTCTGGATCAGCGGGGAGCGAGTCCGCATTTTTTTGTAGAGGAATGGGAGAAAAGGGGCCGTACCATACATTTTGGAGAGTTGGATATGGTTCACCGACTCACGTACTCCCAGTCCCATCTGCCTATTAGGGAGCAGTCGACAGCAGAAGGCCATTCGGTTCGACTGGTGTACATGTGCGCCGCTATGGCAGATGTAGCTGCGAAGAAGGAGGATACATCGCTGAAAGAAGCCTGTGAACGGTTGTGGAGCAACATCGTAAGCAAGCGAATGTACATTACGGGAAGCATTGGTTCATCAGCCAAAGAAGAAGCATTTACAGGCGATTATGATCTGCCTGGAGATACCGCCTACGCAGAGACCTGTGCCTCAATTGGCCTGATCTTTTGGGCGAAGCGCATGCTGCAGATGGAGCAGGATAGCCGGTACGCAGACGTTATGGAGCGAGCCCTGTACAACACGGTGATTAGTGGAATGTCTCTGGATGGTCAACGTTTCTTCTATGTGAATCCGCTTGAAGTCGATCCGAAGATGCAACGTGTGAATCCTAATTATGCCCACGTGCGAACACGCCGGCAAGGGTGGTTTGGTTGTGCTTGCTGTCCGCCGAACATTGCGCGATTAATTGCCTCATTGGATCAATATGTATATACCCCGGCCGTGGAACAGGCTACGTTGTATGTACAATTGTACATCGGAGGGGATGGGGAATTCACACTTGAGGGTAGGAGAGCAGCCCTAACCATGGACTCTGACTATACCTCCACTGGAGATGTGAAGCTGATCGTTCGGCCCGATTCCCCAGAGGGAATGCAGTTTACGATAGCTCTGAGAAAGCCGGACTGGTGCAAGATTCCCGAGCTGTGGATTAATGGGGAGAAGAGCGAACAAGATGGTTTTACTTTTGAATACGGTTACATAAAGGTGACCCGTTTGTGGAAAGCCGGTGATGAGATTAAACTTCACTTCCCTATGGAGTTGCTGCGGATGAAAGGACATGATCACATCAAAGCCACTTTCGGAAAAGTAGCCATCCAGCGGGGACCGTTTATGTACTGTCTCGAAGAAGTCGACAATGCCCGCGGATTGCATCGCATTCAGCTGCCCCGGGATGCCAAGTTTCATATCGGTAGCGGGGAACAGATGCCTCTGGGGGTTCCGGCTCTTACAACCATTGGGCAGAGAATCGTATCCCAAGAAGACTGGGGAATACATCTGTATCGCAGTGATGTTCACTGGGATACACAGCCTGCCGAGCTTCGGTTCATTCCTTACTTCACTTGGGCCAATCGGGATGAAGGAGAAATGAGTGTTTGGATTCGCGAAAGCGAATAAAAAGAAGTCTACTAGTGCTGCTGTAAAAAGGTATGCAAAAGGAAAGCGCCCGATAGACCCAAAATACGCGCTGTAGGATAACGTGATCTTTGGTGAGCGTACACTTTTTTCACGGCATCAGTTCTGATTGAGTCAGTTTATTTATCTGAGTTGGTAAACTTGCTGCGGAAGTTGGAAGGAGAGATGCCCTCTTTTTTCGAGAAACAGGAAGAGAAGTAGGATACATGATTGAAGCCGATCTCTTCGGCGATGCGAGCAACGGACCAGGCGGTTTGCAACAGCAGCTTTTTGGCCTGTTCGATTCTGTAATGCAGCAGATATTCCATGGGTGTCATGCCATACACTTTCAGCATGCTGCGTGCGAGATAGTTTGGATGGTAGTTGAGTTCCTTTTGCAGCATCGGATTGGAAATGGGTAGCGGGTAATTGTGGCGGATGTAGAGTTCAACTTTCTCGGCAATCCGGATTGCGGCAACGTCTGACAGTGAAGACAGCCCAAGATCCAGATGCTGCATAAATTGCTGGAAGGTCGCCTGTCGTTTCCAATTGCGCATGGACTGAGGCTCCTGATCAAGCTGAGAGAAATGCTCCAGCAGTTCCATATCTTTGATTGCAATGTGCAAATGTTTGGGAATGAAGATGGAACAGACATCACAGTGGTTCAGATATGCGCTCACCTTATGTGTCTCAATTAGTTCGGCTTGATTGGCGAGACATTCGTCCATGTTGGCAGACTCTCTCCAGCTGCCAAAGGTTTGAAAATGAATCCAGATCATTTCCGTTTCCGCCTTACAGGCTGCGCTGCCGTAATGATGTCCATCCGGCTTAAGGATCAGTGCTTCTCCCTGATTCAGAAGCCACTCTGTCCCGTTCTCGCTAATGGCGAGCGAACCGCGTGTAACAACAATTAGATCAAAGACACCGATGTCACTGCGGCTAATGTGATATTCACCGGCTTCGTAACAAGCACGTCCGCAATCAATAAAATAGGGAATGGGCGGGGTGATGAAATGAAGGATGGGCGAGTCCAATCCGGCACCTCCGAACAGGTTGAAATATTTAAAATTCATGTTGGCATCGAGCATTTATTTTTTATGATACAGCAAGTAACATAGAAAATAAAGCGCTTACGAAATTCAGTTTTAACCTTCAACGGATTCAGGTTTAGAACCTTATCTTCACTCTTTAGAGATTCTACTTTAGACGAAAGAATGAACGTCATTTTCGATGGATCGGTCAAAGGTATTTCGTAGAAGAAACTATACTTGCCGGTTTAAGAGAATTAAACCCCTAATGGATATGATCACATATATACAGGAGGTTATAATGACAATGATTTCGAAGAAGTGGAAGCCGCTCATGATCGCGCTGCTCCTGGCTATTCCAAGTCTGCCGCTACAGGTTAGTGCTTTGCCTGAAGTTGCGGCGGCTGCAGTCAAGACCGCAATCTCCAATGCCAGCCTGTCGGCCAAAGTTGGCGACTTAGGCCAGATTGAAGAGCTCTATATCAACAACAATCCTACCAATAAACAGGGGGAGCCAATCAATTTCGTCCTGCCTAATACTACATCGCCGCAGAATGGTACTCAGCACCAATGGATGGGGGGAATGATCTTCTCTTACCGTACGGGTGCCAATGGACAATTCCCTGATAACAGGGACGGCTTTGTAGAAGTTGATACCAATAAAACATTGGCTGCCGGTGGATCTACACAATATTCGACCATTAATCCGGATAACCCCTATATGAACAAGACCGCATCAGCAGACGGCAAGAAGGTAGAAGTCAACTTTATTGGACAGAACCTAAATTCTACAGACCAGCGGGTAATGAAGGGCTTCGATGTGAAATCCGTTTTTGATATGGAGACCGATGATGGTTCAATGCTTTGGGAAATTACGGTGAAGAACAAAAGCAATCAGTATATCGAATTCGGGGATATCGGCTTGCCGATGCCTTGGAACAACAAATACCAGACCTTATCCGATACCTATGATGACCGTGTGACGGTGCATAATTTCGCAGGTGCTGACAGTGGGTATTCTTATGCCATCCGCACCAGTGGTGAGGGGAACTTCATGCTCTTCACTCCGGTGCCGGAGAGCGGCGCTCGAATCGAGTATGTAGATTATTGGATGCATGAAGCAGGAGAGCGGCGTGCTGCAGACACCTTTAAGAACTGGACAGGAGATAGTGGCGGCTGGTATCCGGGGCTGAACGTGCTCTATATTCACTCCAAAGAAATCCAAAAAACGGGACGCGGATACTTCACTGATGCTTCCAGCCTCGTCCTAGGACCGGATGAGTCCAAGACATATAAGTTCAAATTCTCAGCAGTCCGTGGAGGAGACAACACGCCGCAGGAAAGTGCCCAAAGCCCAAATAACAGTTCGACCTCGATGGAAGACCGTGAAGCCAATCTGCGGTCCATCCTATATAAATCAGGCATGATTGATGCAGTAGCGGTGCCGGGCTTCCAGACAGCGATCAATATGCCTGTCAAGCTAGACCTGCACTATGACGACAGTATCGTTGATGTACAAACCATCGATATTCAAAATTTGGCAGAGAATGATCCGTTTGACGAAGCGCATATTCCGGTTATCAAGCCTGGGAAGAGCAGAAAGGAAATGGTTGACAACTCGCGGGCTGGACGTGGACTGCCTGGCGGAAACCCTGACTACAACGAGTCGGTTGAGTTTGTGGAGACCAAGATCGTAAATGGTGAACAGCATCACATCTATTCGCTTCAGTTTGATTCGATCGGCAATAACAGCGTGCGTATCGAATATAAGCTGAAGGACGGCAACGAATGGGTGGATAAATTCACTCAATTTGAATTCAATGTCCTAGCCGACCTGGATGCAATCTCGGATGCCCATTCCGAATTTATGGTCCAGCAAACACAGGATAAGAATCCAGAAAGTCCAACTTATGGTAACTATTTCGACTGGTATCTTACAAGCGGCATGGATCTCAATACAAGCCATTGGGGAGATGACTGGAGCCATGACAACATCAACTTCATGACGATGAAGAACTATCTGGCTCCAAGTCCCGCTGAAATTCGCTCTATCGAGACATACCTGATCGACTTCATGTGGGAACGATACATGAAGAATACGCAGGATAGCTACATCGTTGCGAACTGGCTGAAAGATTCTGGAGCGTACACTGACAAAGATAAACCTTATACACGTACGTTCTCCGAAATCATGGAAGCTACCGGATTTTTCAACATGTACCGGATTCAGAAGGCTTATCCTAATCTGATCGAGTACCGGGAATCGCCTCAGTTTTATCTGGAGAAAGCTTATAACATCTACTATAAGCGTGTTTCAACCGGGGCCATCGGATTCTATGGCGAGCAGCAAATCCCGCATATGATTGAAGCACTGAAAGAAGAGGGGATGCAGACCGAGTCAGCCAATCTGCAGAAAAAGTTCGCCCTCGACAAGGGACGGAATATGACTAGAGCCACTTATCCTTACGGGTCGGAATTTGAATATGACAATACTGGCGAAGAAGGGGCTTATGCAGCAGCGAAGGCACTGCGCACGTACTATCCAGCAGACGCACTTACAGGTGCAGCTGAGAAAAGTATGGAAATGGCCGATTGGAAAACACGTGCCATGCGCGGGATTCAGCCTACCTGGTTCCATTATTCCGTGCCCGTTTTCCGCGGCGGTGAAGGCTGGTGGAATTTCCAATATACTGCGTCTTTGGCAGGATACATTATGGATGACTGGTTAAGGTATGAGAATGATGGCAGATCGGTGGAGCAGAAAGCCATTGCACAGCAACGAAATTATGCCGCGAAGATTTCGAACTTCAATGCCGTCAATATGGGACAGATTTCGGCTAATTCAGTTGGCAGTACCTCTTGGAGATATTCGATGTATAAGGGAGGCACAGGTACGAAGGACGTATACGATGGCGGCTCACGCGTCATGAGTAACGGCTGGAATGATTTTTCGGGCGAATCGGAAGAAGGCCTCTATGGTTCCCTTCTCAGCATCAGCTCTGATATTGTTACAGATCCGATATTCGGGTTGTTCGGTTATGGAGCGCTGGTGAGTGACGAAGGAGACAGCTACAACATTACGCCGAAAGACGGTTTCGGCAAACGGATCAATCTGATCGATGAGAAAATCTATTTGGAGCTGGAAAGTGATAAAGTAGAAAGCGCTCAAATTCAAAAAGATGGTAAGGGTTTTACACTTCAGCTCCTGAATCCATCAGGGAAAGAGCATACTTCACGGATTTTGTTCGATGGAGTGGGGATCGAGAATGGCTACTATACCATGAAGCTGAATGGTGCAGCTGCCGGACAGTTCTATGTTCAGAACAATGAAGGCGTTGCCATGTTTCAGATGGGTAGCGTGCAGCGTGCTGAATTGATCATTGAAAAGTCAGCCGGCGGCGAAAATGAAGCTCCGCAAATTACTGTAGAGCTGGCGACACAACATTCACAGGCGTTGATTCCATTTATGCTGAATGGGATTGTAACCGATGATGGCGCGCCGAAAGGGACTCTGTCTTATCAATGGGAAGTGGTCAGTGCCCCGGAAGGCGCCAAGCTAACCTTTACTCATCCAAAAGCAAGTATTACACAGGCTACGGGTACCAAAGCAGGCTCATATACAGTTAAGCTTAGCGCAAGTGATGGACAACTGACTGGCTCCGGCCAGGTAATCTTCGAACTGGCTTCACCGCCGGATAAACAGCCTCCAGCAATTGGCCAAGTAACAGCGATTCAGGATGTTGCCAATAACAGTATCGTAGTATTGTCCGGGGAGGCCATTCCTGACCCTGTGCATAGCGAGGCAGAAGAACCCAAGTTGAAGTACACTTGGGCCGTCAAGCAAAAGCCTGAAGGTTCAGCGGACATTTCATTTGTGGATGGTGACAAAGCAGCAGCCTATGCGCGTGTAAGCACGGCAGGCACCTACACGTTTACCTTCAGTGCGGCAGACGGAGACAAGAAGGCCAGCAAGGATATAACGATAGAGATTAAGGAAGATACCGTTGACGTTTACCGGGCACTCAGCGTTATCACCAAAAAGGATATTGAACCAGAACTTCCTAGACAAATGTATATTCTATCAGAGGAAGGGTATCTAGAGCAGGAAATCACTTGGGATGCTATAGATCCAAGCAGCTATGCTAGTGTAGGCCAATTTGAAGCCAGAGGAAAGGTCAATGGAAGTGCTTTGGAGGTTTGGGCTACCGTACATGTCGTGAATACTGAGCTACAAAATGCGGCGCTGACAGCCAAGGCTTCCGCTAGCTTCTCTGGTGGCGACGGATATCCGGAAGCGATGAATAACGGCATTGAACCTAAAAGCTCGGCAGATTTCTCGCCGAACCGCGGTGCCCCCAACAGTGCATGGCATAACTGGGGTAGAGAAGGAGATCCAGCATGGGTGATGTATGAATGGGATCAGCCATTCCTGGCCTCTTCTATGGATGTATATGTCTTCCAGGACGGCGGCGGGAACTTCCGTCCGAAGGATATGCAGCTAATGCTTCGCGACGAAGATGGGAAATGGTACACCCCACGGGCCATAAAGGGATTGGGCAATGAACTTAATAAATACAATACAACGACCTTTGAGCCCACCTATATTACAGGTGTTCGTATGGACATGAAGCCTTCCGTTAATGGCAGCGGTATTCTGGAATGGAAGGTATACGGCTATACCGGAGCGGTAGATAAGTCAGAACTGATCAAGGTCTATAACTATGTAAATACATTAAATGCTTCGAACCTTGCAGATCCTGGTCTTGCGCCAATCGAAGCAGCGAAGACAGAAGCATCTGCTGTGATCAAGAATATGAATGCCACAGACGAGGAAATTGCCCTAGCGCTCAAGAAGTTGCTGACGGATTTGCGTCTGCTGAGTCCGAATGACGGCAATATGGCTTTCCTCGCGAATGCTTCTTCCAGCTACACCTCACCTTGGGAGAGTTTGGCGGCAGTAAACGACGGAAAGAAAGATGGCAACAACATTTCGCATTGGGGAACCTGGGGTCATGAAGGCGCAGAGGAGTGGGTGCAATATGAATGGCCGCAGGGTGCATCTATCCGGAGTTCGAATCTGGTGCTGTGGTCAGATGGCGGCGGAATCAAGCCGCCTACCCAAATTGTATATTCCTACATCCCGGCGGATAGCGGAACTGATGAATGGATAACAGCGGGAACGGTTACGGAGGGAATCAAAGTGGTTGAACATACTCCAGCGGAATCCACCAATCCGTACACGTTTGACTCGGTGCTGAATGTAAAAGCACTGCGGGTTACCCTGACCAAACAATCGCGGGCAGGCGATAACGGTGTAGGCCTATGGGAATGGGAAGTTCACCAGGCCATACCCATTCCTAATCGTGAGGCTCCAGTAACACCGGCCGGTGTGGCACCGTCCATTCCTGATGGAGATGACGGCAAACTGATCGGTGTGACAACAGAAATGGAGTATAAGAAGGAAGGCGAAGAAGAATATATTGCAATTGCAGGAATTGAGGTCACAGGTCTCACCGCCGGTAAATATTATGTCCGGTATATGAAGACCGGTTCGCTGAGCGCCAGCCTGGATAAGGAAGTCGTTATTCCGGAAGGGCAGACACAGGAGCAGGCTGCACCCGATGCGAGTGGGTGGGTGATCTCACACGCCAATTCGGATACCGGCATAAAAGGCATAATTGAGGGTTTGAATGATACGATGGAATACCGGAAACTGGGCGAAGAGGACTACACACCTGTTTCAGGTTCAAGTATCAACGATCTGGAGCCTGGCAGCTATCAGATCCGGTATGCAGCCACAGACAGCCTAAAGGCAAGTACTCCGGTAACTGTGGACATTCGCAATGAAACCAAGGTAGACAGAGAGGCACCAACAGCAGAAGGACTCGTCATTACACCGCCTACAGCGGCAGGCGGGAATGATGGCAGAATTGAAAATGTGACTGTCGATATGGAGTACCGAAAGGCGGATCAAGGTGGTTACATGCCGGTTAGTGGATCCAGCATTGAAGGCCTCGAGGCCGGCAGATATGAGCTCCGGTACGTCGGAACGGATTTGAGCAATCCAAGTCCTGCTATCTTGATCGTTGTGCCTGACGGAACCAAGCAGGAGCAAAGTCCGCCGTCCAGTGCAGAGGTCAAGGCTGTAAATGTCAGTGCAGCTGGGACCAAGGATGGTAAGATCACAGGTGTAAGTCCTGCAATGGAATATCGGCTAGTAGGAATGGACGCTGGCAGCTGGAATGCGATCACAGGCACAGAGGTTGCAGGTCTTGGCAACGGAATCTATGAAGTAAGATATAAAGAGACGGCAACTCATTATGCGAGCCAATCCCTTACTGTCGTTATCAGCAATCCAGTCATCAATCCGAAGCCTACGGAAACACCCTCGTCAACGGATGCACCTGTGTCAGTCACCACACCTTCACCGGTTCCTGAAAACATCAAAGTCGAAGGGAATTGGATTAAGATTGTGGCACCAAAGACGGATACCAAAACCGGTAAAGCTAAAGGAGCACCCATCCGTCAGGAAGACCTTAATAAGGCTCTGGAGCATGTAAAGGCGAATAGCAGTAAAATTAAAACAATCATGGTGGACATTCCGAAAGCAGAGGGAGCCCATTCCTATGCGGTTGAGCTTCCTGCAGCTGCACTAACCGCAGCGCATGCCAACATCAAGATCGAGATTAATACGGAATTTGGAACCGTTGCAGTATCTTCTAATTTGCTGAAGTATGTATCAGGTGCCAAAAATGTGGAACTGTCACTGAGCCGGCTAGATACTGTAAAGCTTCATTCAGATGTAAAATCAGTGATAGCCAGCAGACCTGTTATTGCATTCTCTGTGCAATTAGATGGAGAAGAAATGGCAACCTTGAATGCACCGGTTGAAATCAGACTGCCTTATACTCCTGATGTTGAAGAATTGGCCAATTCCAAATACCTTACAGTTTCGTACGAGGCTGCAAATAGTACATTTGTTCAGCTACTGAATGGCAAATACGACAGTGCTCTACAAGCCATGGTTTTTCCAGCGGCAAATACAGGTCAATATGCAGTTGTTTATACGAAGAAGTTCTTCAATGATGTCATCAAGGATTCGTGGTACGCACCAGCGGTTGAAACAATGGCGTCCAAAGGATTCATCGACGGGACATCAGCAACAAGCTTTAGTCCCGAGCAAAAGGTCACAAGAGGTGAGTATCTAGCTTGGTTGGTAAGGACACTGGATCTCAAAACAGAGTTAAACACCACCTTCAGTGATATGAAGCGAACAGACCTCTATTATGAGGAAATCGGAATCGCCAAAGCACTCGGGATCGCCATGGGTTCAAACGGCAGCTTCTATCCGGAAATGGAAATTGCTAGACAAGATTTGGCTGTGCTGACCATGCGGGCTTTGCGGGCAGTTGGGAAAACCGAGCAGACCCGTACAGCTGAGGATCTCAAGAGATTTACAGATGCGGCAAATGTAGCAAAGTACGCAATTGATGACATGGCTGGAATGGTTAGAATGGGTTTCATAAACGGGCGAAGCAATGTCACCCTGAGTCCTGGCGGAACGACAACCAGAGCAGAAGCTGCTCAAGTTCTGTATAAGATTTTCTTGCAGCTATAATTAAAGAAACCGACCTTGATCCTGTTTTCTGCAGGAACAAGGTCGGTTTCTTTTTTAGGGAATGCTTCAAGCATGATGCCTTGCCAATGTTAAAAAAAAACGTTATTAACTATGTCAACCTGAGGATAATGTGAGCATATTATTGAAGTTTATCTGTTTCGTTAAGCTAACGGGCAGGTAAAAGTGGGTTATTCTTTAGGGAGTGGGTTGTGTAATCAAGTTTATGCGCGCTTTTCAATGTTAAACAACCATATGGATTTGGTTTGAATGACAGACTCATTCTTTAAAATAGGGAGTAATCCCTCTTGAATAAAGGTTCTCCACTAACTTAAAAAATTCTTCTGACGATAAATCCTTTTGACGCTGGAGCCAAAGACGAAATAAAGAAAGGGAAGTTGTCAGGTAAAACTCAATTAAGTATGGCGTTAAGGCATGGTTTTGTGGAACGTTTAGTTCCAATTGGTTCAAAGTGATTTCTTTTTTTAAACGTTTTAAAAAACGTGCATTTCCAAAATCACCCAAAAGGGCATTGAGAACCAGGAGATGTTCTCTACTGTCCAGACAATAGAGCGTATCTTGAACCGTATGCATCGATAGCTCTTTATTCGCCAATTCTTTTTTTATGTCATTTAACAACTCATTTTCAACAGAGTCTAGCAATTCATAAATATCAGTAAAGTATTGATAAAAGGTGCTGCGGTTAAATCCTGAATTATTCGCAATTTCCTGAACTGAGATTTTCTCAATTGGTTTTTGGCTATATAACTCACAAAAAACTTCAACAAATGTTTGTCTTGTTTTCTCCGTTATTTTGGGTTGCTTTTTCATGTTTTCCTCCTACTAGCGAGTAAGAATATCATCCGACAAATCATAAAAAACTGATGGTTGATCAATGAATAATGAAAATTTATAATCACATCATACAACATGTTGTCGGATAATCAAAAAGAAATGTTAATAAGTAGGAGTGTTTTTAATGTCAACAAAACAAGATCGAATTTTAATTTTTGGTGCAGGTGTCATCGGGAGTATGTACGCAATTAAGCTTATTGAAGCAGGTTTTGATGTTACTCTGTTTGCACGTTCTAATAAATATAAATCATTAAGAGAAAATGGCCTGCGATATAAGGGGAAAAGTACAGTTAGATCGATACAAGTGAATGTCATCGATACGCTCGAAAATGATGATATATACGATTTCATTTTCGTTACCGTTCGTTATGATCGGTCCGAATCAGCATTGTTAGCGCTAAAAGATAATCAAAGCAAAAATGTAGTTACGATGACTAGTAATTCAATGGGATTTTCTTCGTGGCTGGATATCGTGGGGGATAGACTTTTACCAGCTTTTCCTGGCTTCGGCGGACAGATTAAGGATGGAGTATTGCATGCTCGATTTCTACCAAAGATTATAGCGGCAACAGCATTTGGAGAAATTAATGGTGTAGTGACAGAACGCATAGAAAATCTCGCAAAAATATTTAAAACAGCAAAGCTTCCTTACGTTATTAAAAAGGATATGCAGTCGTATCTAATCACACATTCCGTATCAGACATTGCCATGCTGAGCGTTTTACAATCCGAGAATAAGATAATGGACAAAAAAACAGCCAGAACCAGAAGGACGGCACGCAAAATAACAGTCACTTTAAAAGCGTATCTGAGGGCAATACAAAAAGCTGGCGTTTCAATTGATCCACCAATGCTTAAAATGGTGCTTAATTTTCCAAACTTAATTTTGGATCTTTTCTTTATGACATGGCTACGAACGAATATGGTTAGGGATATGATGTTGCCGGATTATGCGAATAATGCTAACAATGAGATTGTTCTGCTGAGTAACGATTTAATGAAATTTTTAAATCAAAATGATATCAAATCGGAAATGATTTACTAAACTGATAGGAAATTATAATTAAACAGTCGAACAAGAGTAGCTAATCAATGATCGACTGCTTTTGTTCGACTATTGTGCAGGTTAGTTTAGAGTAAGTTGCCATACCCCGTAGGTGGAAAAGCTTAAAAAGCTACATTATCCCATTGAATCGGCGTAGTTAGGTTGAAATTTGCGGTTCATCTACAGGCTGTCTTCCACTTACCACAAGCATAATTACAGCAACAATAATAAGTATAAAGCAGAAGATAAATGAGTATCGGTAACCCACGATGCTGGCTACTCCACCACCAACAAGACTACCAATCAGCCTGCCGATTGTGGATGAATTCGAATAGAGTGTGGAAGCATATCCCGGCATACTAGGCAGCAGGTCCTGAATGTAGCTAATTCCAATCGCAGAAATGACGGCGACAAAAACAGCGAGCAAAATTTGTGCTGCAAGCATTTGCCACATCTCGTTCGAGATAAGGATAACGAAATAATAAGCTCCTCCAAAAATAGCCCCGCAAAACACCAAGATTCGATTACTATACTTTGCACTAAGTAGACCGAGTACAATCATAAAGGGAATTTCCAGCGCAGCACATATACTGCTGACTAAACCGACATGACTTGTCGTTCCCCCAAGATTTTTTGTAATAAAAAGAGCCGTGTTTATACTGCTCATCCAATGAGCCGTATACATGAGTATCATAATGAGAAAAGGAATTAAAATATCCCGGTTTTGAGCCAGTCGGAAACTTTTTATATTCGCTTCAGCATTACTGCTCTTCATTTCTGTGTTTGATTTGAGAAACAGGAAAACAAGCAGAGCAACGAGTAGGAAAGCTCCGATTGTTCCCAAAAAAATCCCCTTAAATCCAATAGCAGCGAGTAATAAAGTGCCGATTAAAGGACCTGTAATAAAGCCGAGAGAGAAAGCAGAACGCAAGGTAGAATTAGCAAACGCACGCTCCGTAAAATGACTCTTTATCACTGCTTCTCTAGAAATAGCGAACAACTGGGGCATTCCTGTTGCACCAAGGGCAGTAAACACAGTCATGTAAATGAACAAAATCGGAAAATCTTGAATAAACAAGTATCCACTAAAGGCCATAACATTGGAGAGAGTAGAAAAAAGATAAACGCTCTTCCTATTCAAGCCGAGGTCAGAACGTCTTCCCATTAGTGTACTGATCCATATTCCTGCAATTAGTGTAACGGCTAGATAAAGACCAAACATACCAATAGATACGCCAAGCTGTTCCGTGAAATAAATAGATAAAAAGGGGGTACTGAGTGAAATACCCATCCCCTGTAATGCCATACACATAAAGAGTAAAGCATACGAAGGAATGGAAAATAAGCTGATGAATCGATTGATCATAGTGTAAAATTACTCCTCAGAATTTGTTGTTGTGTAATCACCATACATGACCTTGCTTTATCTCGTCTAATTGCATTTTACTGGTGAATGCTTCACATCCACTTTGGGAAGCTAATAGACGCTCATATTCATGGCTGAATAGAATCAATCGTACATCTTTATTATGTACTAGATGACAACACAAACAATATAACATTCGTGCCAAATGCTTGCCTAAACCTACCATAGACTCGTGTGAGTATACAGTAAATCTTTTCACCGCCTGCGCGAGGTTGCTGAACTAGGTGGTGTTCAATATAACCTACTGTAAAGATTAAGCTAACGGGCAGGATAGTTTAAAGGAGCCGAACGCTGTTTTCTTAAAGTGAAAATGCCACCAAAAAAATTAATTCGTAAAATGGTTGCGATCCAGAGGAGAAGAAGTAATATGTGTGACAAGACAACGCAAAAAAGATCACTTCATTAAAGTAGTCTTATTTAGAATATAAGAATTATGAGATGGGCGGGAATTGTACATTTTTTCGGGGAAAGATCTTTATTATGTATATAGGAAAGAATAAGCGGTGCTTATACAATAACATTAGAGATTGTAAACGCTTGCTTCGAATACTGAGGATGCAATCAAAGAATTACCGTAAATCGCCGGATATTTGAGCGCTATTCCTGGACCGCAGACATACCTACATGCTGGACGATGAAGCGCCTCCCTTGTTCGCTTCCTCAGCCAGCTGCTTCACCGGCGTCTACCTGGGGCTGCGCGCCTTGGGCAACGGTACAGAGAACCCAGCCTTAATTATGAAGGATTCTATTATTCCAATACCAAAGGAGATGCCTTATGAATCAACAACAACTACCTAAGCCCCACCAGCCGCTCGTAACCCACATCTTCACTGCGGACCCGTCCGCCCATGTCTACGAGGGCAAAATTTACATCTATCCTTCCCATGACCTCGATCATGACGAGCCGAGCAACGATAACGGCGACCAGTATAAAATGGAAGACTATCATGTCCTCTCGATGAACAACTTCGATTCCCCGGTGGTCGATCACGGCGAAGCGTTGCATCTGAGAGATATTCCGTGGGCCTCGAAGCAGCTCTGGGCACCGGATGCCGCTTATAAGGACAATACCTATTACCTGTTCTTCCCGGCACGGGATCATGACGGCATCTTCCGTCTGGGTGTGGCAACATCAGAGTCTCCGGCAGGCCCGTTCAAGCCGCAACCAAATTATATGGAAGGCAGCTTTAGTATCGATCCGGCCGTACTGGTGGATGACGACAATCAGTCATACATCTATTTCGGCGGACTCTGGGGCGGCCAGCTGGAGAAATGGCAGACCGGCAGCTTCGTGCCAGATGCAGAAGGACCGGCTCCTGACCAGCCAGCGCTTGGACCGCAAGTTGCACTGCTTAGTGACGATATGCTGTCCTTCCAGGGCAAGCCTGCCGAGATATCAATTGTCGATGAAGACGGGAATCCGATTCTGGCCGGGGATGAGGAACGGAGATATTTTGAAGGCCCATGGATGCATAAATATAACGACTATTACTACCTGTCCTACTCTACAGGAACCACGCATAAGCTCGTATATGCGATAGGCAAGAACCCGATGGGACCATTCGCGTTCAAAGGCGAGATTCTCTCTCCGGTTATCGGCTGGACAACACACCACTCCATTGTGCAAGTTGAAGACAAGTGGTATCTGTTCTATCACGACAGCTCCCTGTCGGAAGGCGTCAACCACAAGCGCTGCGTTAAATATTCCGAGCTGAAATACAACGAAGACGGAACGATCCAGAAGATCAATCCTTATCCGGGTGCCGAGTAAGCTGGCGTGGTTAGCGGAAACAGATAAGATTACAAGATAAGGCATAACATGAGGCAGCTCCTGAAGGGGCTGCTTTTTTAATAGGAGGATCAGTTGTGTCACTCAAACCTTAATAAGATCAACATAACGAATAACTGTCTCCTACAGCACAGTCTGTGTTCCCTACAAAATTGTTTGACACCATATTACAATGCCCATAAAAGTAGATGCGATATATTGGAGTACCATTTTATTATATTGGGAAACGACGATTAGAGTCTGCACTCGAGCAGTTCGCCCATCCGAATGAAGTGGTTATTGAATATAAAAGCTTTGAACTTAATCCGCAAGGATCGATGTACTCAGGCAAAAATATGCATCAAATTCGTATAATATTGACCAAGTGAAGCCCACCAATACGTTGGATGCTCATCGTTTAACCCAATATGCCAAATCTATTGGTAAAGATAAGGAATTAGCAGAGAAGCTGTTCTATTCTTATTACACGGACGCCAAGCTAATTAGCGATCATGATACATTAGCAGATATTGCAGAATCAATCGGAATGAATAGGGACGAGTCAATGGAAGTTCTCTATGATCCATCCAAATACGCTAACGAAGTGCATTCAGATGAAGCTACACATTAAGTAAAGCCATTTGTAAGACAGAGATATTATGAAAGTATTGTCGAGAACAATTACAAAGTATTTTAGAACAGCGTGTAGACAGGCAGTTCAAACAAAAGGAAGGGCCGTCCTACAAAGGATGGCCTTTAAATTACATGGACATATATCGAGGGACAAGAACATAGTCCGATTTCTGAATGTTCCTTTTAGTGAAGGGACACTACTAATAATGTAATCAAAATAACGCAATATTTCATGGCGAGACTTTGGTTTTGAAAATTTTTTACTAATTCTAACTGTCAATTATGCTCTTGATATTTTTAATTGTTGCAAAGTGCATTGCTTCATGGTAAATCAGAAAACCCAGTAATTGTTCTACATTTGTAAAGATAAGTCCTGTAGAAGACTTGTAATGAGGATTGATTTCTTCTTTCAATTTGCTTAAAAGTACCGCTTCAACCCTTTCAATTTGTTCGGTTAACAAGTCGATTATCTGAGGCATCGTTGGAGGCTCTATATTCCAGTCAAGCGGTTTAGTTCCTGGAGCAAACAACTTACCAAAATTAGCAGGATATCTGGTTTCTTGCCCAGTAAGTTGGAAAGCGAACTTCTCATGTATAACATACATGTGGCCTAGATTCCATTTTATATTGTTTTTCAAACCTGTTGGAATTATTTCTGAGGCAGAGTCATTTATATTCCTCACATAATCAATTGTCTGACGGCGAACAAATCCCCATTGATCTGCGACAAAATTGCTCATGTTATTGACCTCCCATAAAGTCGCTAAAAGAAAAAATCACTTGTTTTTCGTGTGAAGAAATTCCGCCAGTTTACTAAAAACACTTTTGTGTCAGTGACCAGAGTTGCTTTCAGAAACATAAGTTGAGACTCGCTGTGACAGATTTGCCAACATACGTTCAAAATAGGATTCATCATGAATTGCTCTACTCAGAATTAATCCCCCTTGAATACTAGCAATGGTTTCCTCTGAAATTTGGTCAGCAGTCTCTTTAGAGATGCCTGTTCGAACTAGTGCCGCACTTAATGCTTCAATCCATCTTATAAAATATTGCTGAATTACAGCAGCGAATCGATCCCTTGTTTCGTCCAAAGCGAATGCCCCAACAAGGCATATCCGCTGACCGGATTGAAAATAAATATCGACCTCTTGCCACATATGATCAATGGCTGCCCGGGGTTCATTCTTTTCGAGCGGTTCAAAAATGTTCTTGATAAACCATTGATCAATATGAGTAAGAATTTCAGCAGCCATCTCATCTTTTCCACCCGGGAAGAAATAATATAAGCTACCTTTAGATAGACGCGTACGGGCTGTAATTTTACTCAAAGATGCGCCCTCATAACCTAATTCACGAAATACCTCAGTCACGAGAGGAATGACATCGGATTTTTCAAAGACAGTGCGCGTCATAGGTTTAACTCACTGAGGCTTGGGTGTTCAGCAGGGCGTGTGCCGAGAGGCCAATGAAATTTTCGTTCTTCTTCCTTAATCGGCATATCATTAATCGAAGCAAATCTACGCTTCATCAAGCCGTCGTCAGCAAATTCCCAATTCTCATTCCCATACGATCTGAACCAATTGCCACTATCATCATGCCATTCATATGCGAATCTAACAGCAATACGGTTATCCGTAAATGACCAAAGCTCCTTAATAAGGCGGTAGTCCAGTTCTTTGGCCCATTTTCGAGTTAGTAAAGACACAATTTCTTGGCGGCCTGTTATAAATTCGCTCCGATTTCTCCAATAACAATCCTCAGTATACACAAGGGAGACGCGCTGAGGGTCTCGGCTATTCCAGCTGTCTTCTGCCATACGTGTTTTTTGAATTGCTGTCTCACGAGTGAATGGGGGAGTTAAATTATTCATTAAATCTTCCTCACTTTCTATACCGTTTGTATTAATATAAACCGATCGGTTTATAAGTGCAAGTATACATCCGAAATTCAATACAAATGTCGAATCGGTTCAGACTCATAATGTACCAAGTAGCCATCAATCTTATGCGTAGTGGCTCTTTTTTTTGTACTACCAATGATCAAGAGGGTGTTCATTCTTCATATGCAAATCCTATGAAATAATGAAAAAGCAGGACGTCTCCTAATTTAGGAGGCGTTCTACTTTTTTCAATTTGTTCTTTTAGCTAAAATCATTAATCGAATTAAATTTAACCTTGCAAAAATTCGATCAATGCTGCGTTAAATTGTTCAGAATGGGTCGCATTAAATCCGTGTGGTCCACCTTCAACAACGACCAGACGGCTGCCAGGGATGGATTCATGAGTACGCTGTCCGCTTACCTCCAAAGGCACGATGGCATCTGAATCGCCATGGATAACCAGTGTTGGAATGTTGAACTTCTCCAGATCCTGACGGAAATCAGTAAGGGCAAAGGCAGCTATACAATCCAATGTGCCTTTAGGTGAAGCCAGAGCTGCAATATCCCGATTATAGATACGGAATGGTTCGCTCACTAGGTCTGTACGGTCTCCAGCAGCGAAAAAGTTGTTTGTGAAACCATCCAGGAAAGCTAAACGATCCGCTTTTACCCCGTTTTGGAATTCTGCAATCGTTGCATCATTCAATCCTCCTTGAGGGTTGTCTTCGGTTATATAGAGATAGGGAGGAACCGCTCCTGCAAATACAGCTTTAGAAACGCGATCAGTTCCGTAAGTTCCCACGTAGCGTGCAACTTCGCCGCCACCCATGGAGAATCCGACTAATGTGATATCGCGCAGATCAAGGTGCAGAATCAATTTATGCAAATCTGAAGCGAAAGTATCATAGTCATAACCATCCCAAGGTTGGGAAGACTGACCAAATCCACGACGGTCATATGTGATAACACGGTAACCCGCTTCAATCAGGGCAGGAACTTGCTTCTCCCAGGATCGTCCACTTAAAGGCCAGCCATGAATCAGAATAATTGGTTTTCCCGCACCATGATCTTCATAATACAGTTCAATTGGTTGTTCATTCTCAGAGCCTACATTTACTTTAGACATGGAAAATACCTCCATTAGTTAGTATATTTTTTGTTTATACATAAGCTATTTGGCTCAGAAACATGAATGGGGCTTGTTCATGGATCGCCTCACTTTCTATACCGTTTGCATCATTATAAACCGATCGGTATACACTTGCAAGTTCATATCTTAGCGCCGTGTCGACGCCTCCAAATTTTTAAGTTCAAACCTAATTAATAACAATCATATGGGAGATTAAACATACAGGTTTAAGCATCGAGGGACAAGAACATAGTCCGATTACTGATTGCCGAGAAGAGTTTCACCACAGGGATCAAAGGATGTATTATTTAATATTGGAAGATTAGATGTTGAATTTGCTCTTACAGTGTTTGAGTTTTGATTGGTATAGAGTATGGTTGAACAACAATCTAGAGACTTTTCTAAAAAATGTCCCTTTAGAACTACCTCGTTTGTTATACATATATAAACTTCATCGCGAATACCTGGGAGGTGCCTTAAAGAAACATGGATGAGGAAACTGAATACAGAATTAAAAGAGTACAAGCGGGCGAAATTCAGGACTACGTTTATATCGTTCAAAAATACCAAAAACAGATATTTATGTATTGCTGGAGACTTATATCAAACAAACAGGAAGCCGAGGATGCTGTTCAGGACGTTCTGGTTAAGGCCTATGAGAAAATAAATCTCTATAAGCCTGAGGTAAATTTCTCCGCTTGGCTCTACAAAATGGCTTATCATCACTGCATAAACATAATCCGTCAAAAAAAAATGCAACAGAAATGGAAATTCAGACTAATAGCTCAAGATCAATCTGCCATTAGTCCTGCAGAAATGCTGGATAGCCAACTCTTTAACGAACCACTAAGCCGCGCGCTTGCAAAACTAAATGTAGCTGAACGGAACCTACTGATTCTACGCGTTTTTGAAGAAAAATCGTTTGCAGAAATAGCTGAAATTTTGAATAAAAGTCCCGATGCCGTCAAGAAAAAATTTGCCAGAACCAAAATCAAACTCAAAAAATGGATGAGCCCAAAGGAGGAAGAACTATGCCAAAATTACAACGTACTTCTCAAAACGAAAATCTGAAAGAAATGGATCTCTTAATCGAAGAGGAGTTTCAGAATTTTGATGTCACTGACAAAGTCATGACTCGGGTCCATAAGTTGGCAGTTCACAAGCGAGGCTTGCATGCCAGAGCACGCGTTCGTCAAAGAGTCGTGGTTCCCGGGCTAACAGCAATGTTCGTTCTTGGAGTATCAGTGACAGGGTATGCGGCCTCACAATATATTGAATTCCTTAACCATAAAGGCGAGGTGGTACTAAACACTGCCGCCGCCAAAGAGCCTACTGACTTTGTTACAAATTACACAAAAAGACTGGGCTTTTACACAAATCAGATCAAAGAACAATTGCAACCTGGGGATTACGTAGCCTATTATGTCAAAGATGAGTTAATTAATAACGCGGATAAATCAAATCCCGTAAAATTTGAATATAAATGGATCAAATATTCTAATTTCAGCAGTTTACAAGCTGAAATTAAGCGGACGCAGGCTCCCGTTTTAAAATCAATAACGCACCTTCCTCAAGGGTACCAGTTTGACTACGGATACGTTTATCCTGCCGATCTGTATACAAATCATCTCGCAGATCCTGCTTACCTGAAGTTAACAGACGACCTGAAAAAACAAGCTGAATCTTCTTCGGATGGGCAACGGGTGTATATTCAAAAACTGAATTGGAACACGGCTGACTTCTCTTTGGCACGCTATGTCAATGGGAAGAACATTGTAACTGTAACGGCAACAAAAATACTCCCTGACTCCAAAGTGACCATATTCCAGAACGATGAGGCTAAATCCGAGAAGCTGAACATTCAAGGTAATGAGGTCTATTATATTCAATCCGATACCAGAGATAGAGAAACTAATTCCGTTACTTACCATCGGATTGGATGGAGGGACGATCACAATCATTTGTTATATGAAATATCCAATAATGCGGACAGCAATCTAAGTAAAGAGGATCTGATCAAAATAGCTGAAGAGATGGTTACATCTCATTAGTGTTCCAAACAACAAAGGAATAAACAAGGCTCTTTAGACATTAGTTCTGTTTTACTGAAGAACACAAGATATGCGGCAGCACTGATATGTGAAACTAAACTCCAGTTGTTAAGTACAAATACAATGATTGTTCACTACGCAAATATTAATGCTAGGACTGGTAGTTGCCGTCCACAACACGTGCAATAAGTATAGAAAAGAAACCCCTGAATTTCTCATTATGAGAGATTCAGGTTTTTTTTAAGTAAACTATAAAGAATGACCTGACCGAATTATTATGAAATCTTATTATCGTTGATGTAAGTGATTGGAGTTATTGATTCTTCAAGCCTTCAGGTGTCGATCAGCTGGACGTAACTACAATCTGAGGTCACTGTCTCTGTTAAATAATTTAGCACCATATAACTTGAATATTTGATGCAGGGTAGGGAGGCGTTACAGTGCCAAACTGCTGCCAAGTTCCATAAGGTAGTTCCATCCATCCTTCGAGATAGTATCCCATTCGGCTGCTGTAAAAGACGATTAAATTTGAACACAACTGGGGTAAGAGCAAATACGTTACCTATAAGAAGATTGACCCATTTTCCTTCACAGCCCAAGAGACTTGATATTGGTACGGAGCGCAAAGGAGGGACATCCAGTGGATCATCTGGTTGCTGTCCGTTCGCTACCTGATCAGCATAGTGCTTTAGCTCGCCCTGATTATAGCTCTTTAATATGGTATCACGCTGTCTTATATCTGCTGGTACATCTGTAAACTCAATCGGAAGTGGGGGAACTAAAGCTGAAGAGTTGTCTGATTGCAATACAGGACAGCTTATTATTATGCTTCCTAACTCTTCATACTCAAACATTGGGGGACACTCTTCATTAAGCGGTATCACCTTACAATAAAAAGCTCCTGTTATCAGATACCTGTAAATGCATAGCTTGCAAAGGTTTGAAGAAGAGTTTACATTCGTTTGCTCAGTAATCATGGTTTACCTTCTTAGTTATGCAGTCCAGTTTATGTAAGTTATTCTAATGGGTGTATGTCTAATAACTGATATTTTATTAGGCTAGGTCTACACAGCAAACAGAGTATCTGTAGGAATTTGTGGATTCGATCGATCATTGGACATAGAAACAGACCCATACCAATGTAGTGAATGAGCACATTTCGAACTTGGTAAGTGAATAGGGATTTATATGAAGAACAACGCCTACATTTTAGGTTACGCTCTTGGAGTTATAATTTTTAATCGTTACGTTAATTGTGTTTATCCTTCAAGTTCCCGACGTATTGAGTTTGAAGACATCAGTGCATCACTCATTCCCACAGTTGCAATACCGGTAGGTGTTCCATAGTACTCCTAATCCAGTAGTTTGAAATATGTGTTGCTGATCCTAAATCTGTCCGCTGATCATACGTAATTAGAATTTGATTTGCTGCACTCTGTTTTGCTTCCAAAAGAATTGGATGCGGTATCATCTGACGCTCATTCTGGAATTTAATCAATATTAAATGCCCCCTTAAGTAAACTTAGTCAACAGCCTTTACATTATATTAATGTTAAATTATTTATATACCATTGGGTGTCTTAGCATAAAAGCTAAAATGTACATAAATTCGATTGAATCTAATGAACTGTAATTATTGATAGATCTTTGTGTTATTAAATTATCGGAAAAGTAAGTCATAAGTCCAACTCCATTTTAATTCCGTGGAACAATTCAAAAAAACGGCCGCTGTTCGCATCGTTTGCGACAGGGCCGATTTTTGTTTTTCGTAGGCTAGCTTCAAATTGCTATTCATTCTTGCCAAACACTCATAGGGTCCCATGGCTTGATTTGATTACCATATTTTCCGGCCAAAAAAACTTTCATGTCTTCCAGTTTAGCAGGCACCTCGTTCCAAATTGGAAGGGGTGGTAACCCTAGTTTACTTTTCAATAGGATGTCCACTGTAACATACAAGCGTTCTGGCTGAATCCAATGAAGGAAGCGGGAAATATCAATTTGCTTGGTCAGGGACAAGGCATCAATTTCGTCATTGTAATGCTTGTTGAACTCGCTGATCAGGTTCAGGAGGTAGTCTCTCTGCTCCTTCACGAAGTCCAGGCCGCAAATGGCGCCATGTCCTGGAATAATGATTTCGGGTTTAATTTCATCAATAATGCGGTCAAGCACTTTAACCCAATTGAGGGTTCCCTCTTCGCTGTATGCCGTACACCCGTTAAACACGACATCGCCGGCGAACAGCACTTTTTCTTTTGGCATCCACAGCAGCAAGTCACTGTCAGAGTGGGCCGGAGCTACGTTGTAAATCATGACTTCCGTATCGCCAAGGCGGATGTTGATATCGTCTTTTATCTCAACATTCGGGAGCAACCATTCTACGCCTTCCAGGTCGAATCCTTCAAATTCCGCTGCAAAAAACCGCTCGCCCGAAGTAGAATCCGGAGAATCCTTTCCTCTTCTGATGACGCTGTCCATCCAGGCGATATTTTCGGTAAGACGCTCTCTGGACGCTTCCTTGTGCATAATAATGCAAGCATCTTCAAACACTTTGTTTCCCCAGGCATGGTCGCTATTATAGTGCGAGTTCACCACATATGCGGGAGAGCCGCCGTTGCTTACTTCCTTAAAAGCCTCCCGCATTTCCCGCGCATGGAACAAATCGAAAAACGTGTCATACACCAACCCCTCACCTTTGTTGATGAACCCGGCATTGGCCCAACTGATCCCGCGATACGGCGAAATACCAGCAAAGACGCCATGTGCGACTTCAAAAAATTTAACGCGAGGTTTTTGGATAATACGTCCATACTTCATAAAAATTCTCCTTTGCGTATATGTTTTTGGGTAAGTCATACTGACTATGTCCTCATTATAGAAAATGGAAAACAGAAATGCAAGCATGCACTTGCATGCATTAACTCCATACTGTATGCTACTAACAGAACAACATCACACTACATTGATGGAGGCGCTGCAACATGAAACTAGTAACCTTTCAAACCAATACATCGCAAGAACCTTTTTTTGGGCTTGTAATTAACGAGAAATTTGTCGTGTCTTTTGCTGAAATTATGAAAAAGCAGGGAACATTCGTTGATAGTCTTGAAAGTATGGACAGCTATCTTCATTATTTGCCGGAAAGTTATGATGCCGCTAAGGAATTGATGCAATATGCTGTCGAACAGTTACACCAATTCAATGAAAATGAAATCAGCCCGATTGCAGCGGTAAACCTGCTACCGCCGGTTCCTAATCCGGCTGCGCTTATCGATTTCGGGCTGACGCCAAGACATCTGAGAAATGCTGGCGTAAATCTGCTGCAAAGAGAATATACAGGGCCGGAAAGAGAAGAGCTCACACGTAAAATTCCCAAAAAATTCCAGCAAGATTTGAATAAAGTAACTTTCAGTTATTATAAGTGTAATCATAATGCATTAATTGGCGATGGGGATACGATTCATTGGCCTTCGTACTCTTCCTACCTGGATATCGAGCCGGAGCTGGCCTTTGTTACAGGAAAGGAGAACTGCATTGCAGGTTATGTTATTTTTAACGACAGTACTGTCCGCGATGTGCAGTGGCCGGATTTCCAGGCGATGACCGGACCGACGCGCTGCAAAGATTTCGATCGTAGCAAAGGAATAGGACCATTTCTGGTAACGCCGGATGAAATCGACAACCCGCTGGCATTGGATGTGGATGTACGCATCGGGGAGAGACTGCACTGGAAGGGAAGCACATCCGAGTATTCTGCACACCCTGCAAAAGTGATGGAGGAGGTTCTCAAAGTTTTCACGCCACTCCCTGGCACGATTATAGGAATGGGGACGATACCGGATTGCTGCGCAATCGAGACCGAAGAATGGCTGTTGCCCTCTGACCGAATCCAGATTACATTTGATAAATTAGGCACGCTCACGCAATTGGTGCCTGATCATGTCAAGATTACGGAACCAAGCCGCTGGGAAAGAAGAAGCGATTTACCTTAAATAAACGTTTATCAAAATGATGAACTCTGAATCTGCTTCATCTGCAAAACTTGTAGTAGAATAGGGTTAACATATGCAAAAGGAGAAATACAATGCAAACTTCAGACAGAATCATTGAAGCCGCGACACGGCTCATCAAAAAGAATGGCTATCGGGGAGTAAGCACCAAAACCATTGCAACGGAAGCTAAAGTCAATGAATCTACGATTTTCCGGCAATTCGGAAGTAAGCAAGGCATATTGGAAGCCATCATTGAAAGACATTCGGATATCCCGCAATTTGAGAAGCTGTTAAAAGAGGACGCGACCGACAATCCGGAAGTCGATCTGCTGAATGTAAGTCAGCAGTATCGATTGTTTTTTCATAAAAATGCGGACATCATTTTGATTGGCATCCGCGACAAAGGAATGTTTCCCGAATTGGACAGAGTGCTGTCCGATCCGCCGGTGAAGCTGCACTCCTTGCTGGTTGAATATTTTGAACGCCTGCAGAAGAAAAAAGTTATAGCCAGACAGGATGAGCGCCTTGCCGCCATGTCTTTTCTCTCGATGTGCTACGGATTTCAGATGAGCGAGCTGATTCACCGGCAATATCAGTCCCAACTCGTCACCGAGGAAGATTTTTACAAGCACAGTGTCTCATTGTTTGTAAAAGGAATTTTGTCTCAGTCATAAGCTTTGTTGATTTATTTAAATATGCCAAGTACCTGTCCTACTCTACAGGAACCACGCATAAGCTCGTATATGCGATCGGCAAGAACCCGATGGGACCATTCACGTTCAAGGGCGAGATTCTCTCTCCGGTTATCGGCTGGACAACCCACCACTCCATTGTGCAAGTTGAAGACAAGTGGTATCTGTTCTATCACGACAGCTCCCTGTCGGAAGGCGCAACCATAAGCGCTGCGTTAAATATTCCGAGCTGAAATACAACGAAGACGGAACGATCCAGAAGATCAATCCTTATCCAGGTGCCGAGTAGCTGGCGGGTTAGCCGTAACAGATAAGATTACAAGATAAGGCATAACATGAGACAGCTCCTGAAGGGGCTGCTTTTTTGATAGGAGGATCAATTGTGTCACTCAAACGTAAATTGGATCAACATAATTTTTTATTTAAAGAGGACCATTAAACATAAGAGATCACTTAGAATATTTTGCAGCCCAAATCGTTAGTCATCAAATGAGAAGTGAAGGGGGATTGATAAGAACGCATTATTCTGGATATTAGAAAAGATTGTAGCTCAATTTAGCGCAACCTTTTTTTTATTGATTGAGAATTGCAGGAGAAAGAAGTGTATAAGTAAGTGTACCTCAATGGAACGTAATTGAACAAATAAGAGATAACAGTTTCCCAAACATAGCAATAAAATATTTATGAAAAAATTCTTTATCAAGCTCAATTGAGTTTTATCATCTAGAAGAAAGTGTCGAGGGACAAGAACATATTCCCATTGAAGTCGCTATTTTAGCGGCTTTTTAATTTTATCGGTACAAGTTCGTGTCCCGCACCGAAGACAAGAACCTGTTCCCATTACTGATTAGTTGTGTATCTAATCGGCATGGATCGCAAACTACCGAGCAGCAAAAGATATAAGCAAAGCAAAGATTAAGTAGCGATTGCTTCCGGGAATGGGGGAATCAATCGCTATGTTTTTTTGCGGATATTTTTATTTTTTGTCCGCCACATGTGTACAAAAAATAAAAATGATGATACATTAAAATCAATCTAACCCTTTTTATAACAGGTTTTTCCCAGATAATTATATGTCTCCTGTACAAGGACATGCGTATGTTGAGGAGGGAATGGAATGTCAAGTCAAGCATTGGACCAATTTTTAAAATCGAACATCGAAGATCTAAAAACTAAAGGTCTATATAACGTCATCGATACGCTGCAGGGTGCAAATGGTCCTGTTATTCGTATCGACGGAAAATCCCTAATCAATTTGTCTTCCAATAACTATTTGGGACTGGCAACAGATTACCGCGTGATTGATGCTTCAGTTAAGGCGTCGCAGACATACGGGGCAGGCGCAGGGGCTGTGAGAACAATTAATGGTACGATGGATCTTCATATTGAGCTTGAAGAAAAACTGGCCCGTTTCAAAAAAACGGAAGCCGTTATCGTGTATCAATCGGGATTTAACTGCAATATGGCTGCTATATCCGCGGTAATGGACCAGCATGATGCGATTTTATCAGATGAGCTGAACCACGCTTCGATTATTGATGGCTGCCGCCTGTCGAGAGCCAAGGTGATTCGCTTTAAGCATTCGGATATGAATGATTTAAGACAGCAGGCGAAAGATGCCAAGGAATCCGGTCAGTACCATAAAATTATGGTCATCACCGACGGGGTTTTCTCCATGGATGGTGATATAGCAAAGCTGCCCGAAATCGTGAAAATAGCAGAAGAATTCGATCTGATTACTTATGTGGATGATGCCCACGGTTCGGGAGTTCTCGGAGCAGGTGCGGGAACCGTGAAGCATTTTGGATTGTCCGACCGCATTGACTTTCAAATTGGTACTCTTTCCAAGGCGATTGGCGTTGTCGGCGGTTATGTGGCGGGTAAAAAACAACTGATCGAATGGTTGAAGCTGAGAAGCCGTCCGTTTCTGTTCTCGACATCTCTACCTCCGGCTGCAATTGCTTCTTGCAGCGCTTCTGTCGACATTTTGATGAATGACAAAGAGCTGATCGAGAAGCTGTGGGAGAACGGCAATGATTTGAAAAATGGCTTGAGCCGGCTTGGATATGATGTAGGCCAAAGCGAAACGCCGATCACACCTTGCATCATTGGCGATGAGGTAACCACCCAACAGTTCAGCAAACGGCTTTATGAAGAAGGCGTTTACGCCAAGGCAATCCTGTTTCCGACGGTTCCGAAAGGAACTGGAAGAATACGCAACATGCCAACAGCTGCCCATACCAAGGAGATGCTCGACCAAGTGATCTCCGTATATGAGAAAGTTGGCAAGGAAATGAAGCTGATTTAGCTGCATTCGCGGGAGTACATTTCGGGAGGAATGTCTTATGAACAAGATTTTGGTGACCGGAGCACTAGGCCAAATCGGTTCTGAGTTAGTTGTTAAATTACGTGAAATTTATGGTGCGGATCATGTCGTTGCTACGGATCTCAGGTCATCAGCCCACGAAATTACCCGATCCGGGCCATTCGAGCTGCTGGATGTGACGAATGATAAGGCGATGTTCGAAATTGCCAAGAGGTACGACGTTGATACCGTCATCCATCTGGCTGCGCTGCTGTCGGCTACCGCAGAGGAGAAACCGCTGCTTGCCTGGAATTTGAATATGGGCGGATTGATGAATGCACTTGAAATATCCAGGGAACTCGACTGCCAATTTTTCACTCCAAGCTCCATTGGATCTTTTGGTCCTTTGACTCCGAAAGACAATACCCCTCAGGATACGATCCAGAGGCCCAATACGATGTACGGCGTGAACAAAGTGTCCGGCGAACTGCTTTGTGATTATTATTTTCACAAATACGGCCTGGATACTAGGGGGCTGCGATTCCCGGGTTTGATATCTTATATGACGCCTCCCGGCGGAGGAACGACGGATTACGCCGTGGAAATTTATTACGCAGCCGTGACGGCTGGCCGGTATACATCTTATATCGCCAAGGACTCAAACATGGACATGATGTATATGCCGGATGCCCTGAACGCTATCATCGATTTGATGGAAGCGGATTCATCCCGGTTGATACACCGAAATTCATTTAATGTCACCGCAATGAGCGTGGATCCGGAGGCGATCGCTGCAGCGATTCGGGATGAGCTTCCCGGCTTTATCCTCGATTATGACGTTGATCCGAAGAGACAGGCGATTGCCGATAGCTGGCCGCATTCCATTGATGCAACGGCAGCGAAAACAGAATGGGGATTTCATGCTTGCTACGACCTGAAGGCCATGACGAAGGATATGCTTTCACAGCTAAGCGAGAGACAAATGCTTCGCAAGGCTTAAAGTTATTATGAATTCGCTGTGCAAAGCGAGTAGATATACAAAAGAAGCTGCATCAAGAGGTTTGGCGTTACACGGACCTTTTGTTGCAGCTTCTATTTTCATCCTCCAGCCCAGACACTGATTTAATCTATACCCTGGGAAACAACAGACTCAAAGAAGAGCTTAAACTCAACAAAAAGCCGACAGGCAAAAAGTCAGTGATTTACTCCTTTGCCTTAACCCTAGGTAATCTGGATTATCGCCAGGAACAGGATGGCTCCGTTTCCTTGATTAACCCATCTACTGGCGATAATCATTGATAAACCATAAACAGTCGTCACTTATTATTGCTTATCGCCTAAATTTCCAGTGAATACGCAAGCACCTGTGATCGTGTCATTGATGTGCCTTTACTCCACAATTCCTGCAATTCCTGCTCAGAAAAAACATGCTGAAGATCAAAAATGACCTCTTCATGCTCTGCGGGAAAATTGGGCATGTCCTCCCCGCCAGAGTTTTGGCGGCCTTTCTCAGCAGCTCCGAGAAGGATCGCAGCTTCGGTGAAGGCTTTTTTAGCACACGACGCAATGGCTAATCCTTCAATACCGCGCGATAGAATCCAAGAACCTCTGTAGATCTGGCTTGCGGCGATGCATTTTTTGAAATATTCAATAGAAGCCGCAATCTGCTCAAGCTTCAGGGCGGAATACCCCAGACTTTCGTACGGACCGGATACTTCCCATTGATCCTGGACGGCTTCGAAGAAATGTACACTCTCATTCAGGAGCTTAGACGCTTCAAGATAATTATTCTGCACTAATCGGAGCTTCCCGTAAGCATGCAATGAGGAAGCTAAATTCCACAAATCGCCCGTGGTTCTGGCAATATCAACGCTCATCTGTACCAATGGCTCGGCTTCCCCAAGGCGTTTCTGTTTGATGTGAAGAAACGCGAGCAGCCGAAGGGAGGAGGCAAGGAGAGAGCTTTCTCCCAAATCGCGAGCGAGTTCAACGCTTCTGATCGCCGAATTCATGGCACCTTCAACATCTCCACGGATAAATTGAATGACACCACTTCCATGTAAGGCCTTTGCGGAATCGGTGCCAGGCTGTCCTTCGTGTGTTTCGTTATCCAGAAAGCGATCCAGCCAGAACATTCCTTCCTTCAGCCTGCCTTCGTGCAGCCAAAACCAATAGAGGTTCGAGACCATGTGAAGCCCGAATGAATGGGCATGCGGATTGGAGTATGACCATTCCAGGGCAGAACGAATATTCGCATATTCCCGCCGTACTTCATCAATACACGCTTCGCGTTCACGAGTCCTGAACTTGGGCTCCGCACGGACCAAACATTGACTGTAATAACGAACATGGCGTTCAGAAAGCTGGTGGCTCTTATGTTTGTCAGTTTCGTTCTGCAGCTTCTCGCCTGCGTATTCCTTGATAGCTTCCAGTATGAAATAGCGGATGAAGCGGTAATCCTCGCTGATCTCAATAGATACGAGAGACTTGTTGACCAGGCCGGATAACAGGTCGAGCACGTCTTCGCGGGCGATGCGATCTTGTTGCTCTGGCATTCCAGACTCACAGATGCAGATCTCTTCCACCGCCTCCAAAGTAAACCCTCCCGCAAATACGCTAAGCCGCCTCAACAGCAGACGTTCCTTGCCGGTCAGCAATTCATAACTCCAATTTATTGTGGATTTGAGCGTTTGCTGCCGGGTCGCAGCCGTTCGTTTGCCTGCTGTCAGCAAAGTCAACAGATTTCCCAGACGTTCCTTGATTTGTTCCAGTGTCAGCATGTTCATTCGGGCAACCGCTAACTCAATGGCTAACGGGATTCCCTCCAGCTTCTTGCAAATAGCGCCAACAAGCCTAAGATTGGGCAACGTGGGCTGAAACTGGGGCGCAGTACTATGCGCCCGCTCCAAAAACAGCTGCACAGATTCAAAGGCTATAATCTCCTGTTCAGGTATTTCCTCTAGTAAATGCTCATCCGCAGGAAAAGATAACGGAGGAAGCCGGTAGACAAGTTCCCCCGGGATATTGAGCGGTTCCCGGCTGGTGGTGAGGATTGTCAGCCCCGGCGCGAATGCAAGAAGTGATTCAACCAAAGACGCGCTTGCGTCAATGACATGTTCGCAGTTATCAAAAATAAAGAGCATTTTCTGGTCGGACAAGGCCTCCAGTATCGTTTGAAGGTCGGTCCGGTGTTCTTGGTTCTGCAGCCTTAGTGTCGACAGTAGCAACTGGCCCAAGTCTTGCGGTTCTTTGATAGAGCCGAACTCAATCATCCATATCCCTTGCGGGTACGTCCCCCCAAGCGTTGAAGCCACCTGAACAGCAAGAGACGTCTTGCCTATTCCTCCGGGGCCCACGACAGAGACCAAGGAGTGAGTATTCAGCCGTTCCTCCAAGTCAGCCATGGCCAGACTTCGTCCAACGAAGGGTGTAGGGAGCTTTGGCAGTTGTTGTGTTGCCGCGATTGAAGCACGTGGTGTGGTAATTGTTGGTTTCGGTGTTATCCCTTCCAAAGTAACCAATGTGTCGAACCAGGCACCGTCGAAATCCGGAAACTCCCGCGAGGTCGCTGATCGTGCTTCCGAGAAGCGCTTTACAGTATCCCAGAGATCCTCCGCCTCTTGACGCGGATCCGCTTCCAAGAGAAGTCCTTCTTCGCAAAACGCTTGGATCATTCCTTTGAGACTGCCCACACTTGGGAGCCGGTCTCCATTCTCCCATTGCTGCACGGTTCGCGGATCAACGCCGATCCGCCGTGCCAAGTCCACTTGCCGCATCCGCTTGGATAAGCCGTGCCTGGCAGGTCTTGAACGAATTTTTTTGATCCATTCATGAGGCCAATCTTTTGACAATTTCCCGTCTTCCATCCTATCACCTGAATTCCATAGTTTCCGCTTATTCACACGAACAAACCCGAACTCATGTACATTCGTGTTCTGGATTCTAACAGATATAATTAGCCATATCAACAACAACAGTAACAATAACAAGGAGGTAACATACATGCCATTGACTCGCATTACCACATTGAAAGGTCGCTCCAGCGAAGAGAAAGCCCTTATTGGCGAGGTCGTCTTGCAGACGATTGTAGACAAACTGCACGTCCCCCAGAACGATCGCTTTCTGATTACAGAAGAACTTGACCGCGAGAATTTAAGCTTTGATCCGAATTGCCTGGATATTGATAGAAGTGACGGTTTTCTAATCGTTCAGATCACTCTAAATGCCGGTCGGTCAGCCGAAGTGAAGAAAGAGTTCTATGAGGCTTTAGCCGAGCAGCTGCATCAGCAGTGCGACATTAGAATGGAAGATGTGTTCATCAATCTGGTTGAGGTTACCAAAGAAAACTGGTCTTACGGTAACGGCATCGCTCCGTTCATCGTGTAATACACAAACCATACTTATTTAGAGAGGAAGTTTTAATTATGTCAACTTTACTTTATATTACTGCCCATCCCGGCAACCTTCAGGCATCTTACAGCCTTTCCGTCGGAGAGCAATTCGTACAAGCTTACAAAGAGAGTAATCCGGGAGATGAAGTAGTCCATGTAGACTTGTATCAACGCGACATTCCCCACATTGACGTTGACGTATGGGAAGCATGGGGAACCCTTCAGAATGGTGGTTCGTTCGATCAATTAACTGCCGCACAACAACAAAAATTGACTCAGTTGAATACATTACTTGATGAATTCGTTGCTGCAGACAAGTATGTGTTCGTAACACCGATGTGGAACTTCTCCTACCCTCCGGTAATGAAGGCATACATTGATTCCTTCTGCGTCAGAGCTAAAACCTTCAAATACACAGAGAACGGTCCCGTTGGCCTGCTTGAAAACAAAAAAGCCTTCCATATCCAAGCTACCGGCGGAATTTACTCGGAAGGACCTGTGGCGGATCGGGAGAACAGCAGCCGTCATTTGAAAACCGTCCTGAACTTCGTAGGCATTACCGACTTCGATAATCTGTTTATAGAAGGCGTATCCACTGCAGGAGATCGAGCTCCACAAATCAAAGCGGATGCGATTGAGAAAGCACGCATAGCCGCCAAAAACTTTTAAGACTACATTTAGCTAACACACTGAATATGCTTCACAACATTCTGCCCATCCATAGCTTCCGAAATACGAGCATTGGATGGGCGCTCATGGAAGTGTTCATGTGCTTTCGTATCGAAGGCATATTTGGTGAATTCAAGGAGGGATAGAGCATGACTCAGCTTCAGCCACAAGCAGGGCTGAAGGCAGGTAAAAGAGCAGGGGCGGCGCTCATATTGGGTGCCTTGGCTTCGCTCGCCCCGTTCTCCCTGGACATGTATTTGCCCGCGCTGCCGGCACTAGCCAGCGATTTGCAGACATCACCTTCTATGGCCCAGATTAGCTTGACTGCATGCATGTTGGGACTCTCGTTCGGGCAATTGGCAGCCGGACCGCCGCAGTTATTTGTTACCTCACGTTAATCCGAAGAAACCCGACATCAGCAATTCGATCAAAGGGGGAATAAAAATGAAAGTATCCTATCATGGACATTCTGTTGTGAAAATCGAAACAAACGGCACTACCATCCTGATTGATCCCTTTATTACAGGCAACGCAAGTACCGATCTGGACGCGGCCAGTATACAAGCAGACGTAATCCTGTTGACCCACGGTCACGGGGATCATGTAGGAGATACGGTAGACATCGCGAAACGAAACAACGCATTGGTCGTTGCCTCGGCAGAGCTGGCAGATGTGCTCGGATGGGAAGGGGTAAGAACCCATGCCATGAGTATTGGCGGGGCGTACACCTTCGACTTTGGAAAAGTGAAGCTGACTCAGGCTTTCCATAGCTCTAGTTATATTAACCCGGAGACCCGAACCATCATCTACACGGGAATGCCTACCGGAATTCTGTTCACAGCCGAAGGGAAAACGATATACCATGCAGGTGACACGGGCCTTTTCTACGACATGAAAGTGATTGGGGAACGCAACGACATTGATCTGGCTTTTATCCCGATTGGAGACAACCATACGATGGGACCGGAAGACGCCGCCGTAGCCACAGATTGGCTTCAAGCCAAACAAGTTGTGCCGATCCACTTCAACTCGTTCCCGTTCATTCAACAAGACCCGCAGTACTTCGCCTCGCTCCTTAAGGAAGGAGTAGGGGTCGTCCTTAAACCTGGAGAAACCATCAACTTATCATCCTGAACATCAATAAGACATCGGAAGAAAGAAATGTACAGCCATCACCCTGTATGCTTTGGGAAATGGCTGCAGGATTTCTTCCTTTTGTGTTAATTCGAGAGGTTACATCGCATTATAAAATTAAGATACCAGTTCATCTTCATCTTGCCTTAAAAATAATTTACTCACATGACCAGTCTCTTGTGTGTTTCAATGTTATATCGATAAACTTTGATAGCGCGGGGGAGACCCACTTGTTTTTATGATAAACCATTTGGGCTGAGATCGGTTTATGATCACCTTCGCAAGGAATAACTTTTAATCTTCCATCCTTGATTTCATTATTTACAGTTATTAATGGTAAACAAGCAATACCCAGCCCACTCATTACGCAACGTTTTATCGCCTCAATACTCCAAAGTTCCATCGTGTTGGAAAGTACGATTCCTCTTTCTCGAAGATATCCTTCAAACATGGTTCGATAACTGCATTCTTTCTCATTCGTGATCAGACACTCGTTTAACTTTTGGTTTTCATAGCTTTGATCTAAAACATTCAGCGGGTTGTCATGACTTCCAACAAGGACAATAGGCTCGTCCATTAAAGAATGTACGATGAAATCTGAATCCTGAAACGTTGGCATCATAAGAAATGCAATATCTGCACTTCCATGAAGTATTGCTCTCTTGTTATCTCCGCAAGTAGCGTTACTTAAAATGATGCTCACATGGGGGAACTTATTTCTATATTCTCTTAATATAGGTTCAAGTCGATAAACCGTTAAAGATTCAGGAGCCGCAATCCTTAACTCGCCTCTTATATCATCACCATCATTTGTAATGCTTTCGATTTTCTCGTAAGTATCCAGAATTTCTTGAGTATAGTGCAATAATTTCTTGCCTATATCAGTCAATCTTACCTTTCGACCCATTCGATCAAATAGAGATGCACCCAAATGTTCTTCAAGTGCTTGAATATGAGAAGTGACAGTGGATTGAGTGTAACCTAAATGTTCTGCTGCTTGTGTAAAGCTGCCCAATTGAATAACTTTTCTAAATGTAATAAAATGACGTATTTCCATCAGTTCACCAACTTTCCATGCAATCTCACTCTATAGTATCAAAAAAATCAATGGATAACTTCTATAAATTCAATTTTACTAATCATTAGTTTCGGGTTAATCTTAAGGAAATTTGGCAAATACGGTCACTATAATAGCATTCATTTAATAAAACGGTTGGGGGAGTAAATAAATGATTACAGTTTACGATGATAGATATAAAGAAGAAGTCATTAAATTAATATTGCATGTACAGAATGTCGAATATGAAGTGGGTATTAGTGTTAAAGAACAACCAGACATTCTAGATATTCATTCAAATTATATAAATGATGGCGGTAATTTTTGGATAGCCTTAAATGATAACGGAGAGGTCGTAGGTTCAATTGGTTTGCAAAAGAAAAATAACGAGGTTGCTGTATTAAAGAAATTTTTTGTTTATAAAGACTATCGAGGCAAAGAATTTGGGATAGGAAAAAAGCTTTATGAAGTTTTGCTTGGTTTTGCTAAGGAACAAGGTTTTTCAAAGATCATTTTAGATACCCCATCTAAAGCCACTCGGTCACACGGTTTCTATAAAAAGGTTGGATTTAAAGAGATTGACAAAGAGGATTTGCCAATTAAATATGATTATCCTGACCGCAATTCAATCATATTTCTATTAGAACTATAACAAAAGGAAGAAGGTCTCATTTTTATGGAATAGTTAAATGGAGGGTCTGTCTTTGAAGAATAAGATTATATTGTTTTGTTTACTAAGCACTGTATTACTCGGAGTAATGAATTTGTTTTATTTTTTTATTAGCGACTGTGATTACAAAAGGATTCATGTCGAACAATATAAATACAGCAAAATGGTACTAATACTGAGTGAAACTGAAGGAATTTTCCGATAAATTGGTAAATGGCAGGTTAGTTAATCAACTTTCCAACATAACCTTTTATATTATTCCTTTGAAATAATATTGAACAATGGTAGGAGATAACGCATGATGGGCAGAATCGATGATTCGATTCAAACGATTTGAGAGATCGAACAACTCAAACGTAAAGCGGAGCTGGGGCCTTTACGTCAGCATTTTCTATATAATACGCTGGTGCTGATCTCATGGAATGCACGAAAGGAGAAGGCCCAGGAGACTGAACGAATCTCCAAATTGTCCGCACGTTATTATCGGCTAGCTCTGGACAAAGGTGAGACCTATAATGCATTGGATAAGGAAGTGGCGCTGCTTCATCATTACCTGAGTATCGAATGCTCCCGCTTCGTGATTCAACTAGATTATGACATCCTATCTTTTTAACATTAACTGAGTTTCATACAAAAAAAACAGAATATATCGCCCACAATGTAGAAAGAGTATGGAACCCTTTAATTCAATAATTGAACCGAAAATAAAAAAAGAATTGGGAGAATTATTTCATTCTCTATTATTAAAACAACAACATAATATGAGTTCGGAAGATTTGAAAATTGTTTCAACTATTTTTAGTTGGGGAATTTATGGAGCATCTGTGGATTGGAAAATAATAGTTCTCTTTCAGCAGAACAATATATAAAAAAGGGATTACCTTTTATAGTGTCGGAAAGAATAATTTTAAAGGATAATTAATACCCTCTTTTAATTTTTCACATGCAAAATTACCTCCTACTCGAATCTTTCACGGATGGAATCCATCCCGACAAGAGCGCTCCGCCGAGGTTACTGTTGTCGGCCACAAGTTCGCCCCCATGCCGCCGGATGATGCGTTCGGATATGGTCATGCCCAGACCCGCTGCCACCAGTCAAGCGGTTCCGGGACATCTCTCCTCGAAATAAAGGTTCGAATACCCTATCTATTTCATTCTCTGCAAATCCTGGACCGGTATCGCGGATTGCAAACCTAACTTGGTCGGTTACGCTGCTGCAATCTATTTTAATTTCTCCGAAATCAGGCGTGTATCTGACGGCATTATCCAACAAGTTGCTGATTGCACGTTCTAGCAGATGAGCATCTCCGCCGTGCCCGGTATGGATGGGATTGAACTGTTGAGAAATGCCCGGTCTAACGAGATGATAAGCCGGTTTGTTATGCTTAATTGTATGAATGAGTTCAAATATGCCCAGCAGGCGCTTGAGTACGGGGCAAGCGGATATATTCTCAAGTTATCCATGAGTATGCAATCCATGTAGGATATCCTTGCTAAGGTCGCCAAAGAACTGACTGCTGCTAACGAGCAGAGACAGCAGGTACTTTCGCAAAAATTCAATGTGTTCTATAAACAAATCCTCGATCGGATTAAGGCGGACAGACTGGAAGAGGAGGCTCTTCCGGGTGAGTTCACGGAGTACGAGACTGAATCCGGCTTATCCCGGCAGATCACTGTCCTCAAGGGTGCAACTGTCGCCAACCCGGTCCAACTGCCCTGTAGTCTTATCGCTTGCAGACTCTTTGCAATTGCCTTTAGCCGGTTTTAACTTCGTTTTTCTGGTATCTCTGATGGGAAACTATTCTTTGACTCTGGAGGAACTTTTGAAGCAGAATATGATTGAGGCTAAACTAGGGATGTGGACCGGTTCCTATACGTCAAGCAGCGTAACTTCTTTATTCTTCTGGTTTCCCAGTGAGCCTGCGCTTGATTTGGAGAAGCTTCGTCTCTCCTTGCCATTTAACCACTCACTGGAAGAGGCAGTTTAATCAGGTAAACCAACTATGGTAAAATAGAGATTATTAAGAGACCTATACAAGCAGCAGTAAATGTAAATAGAATTGGCAAAATAGTAAGGAGGTAAGGGCTCTAATGCCTTTACCTCCATTTTAGCTTTTGTCAAAATACAATACGTCTGATAAAGCGATTGCCCAAATTGTTGCTGAGAACCTGCCTGAATGACCCAACACCTTACGTATTTTGGAGCAATGGCTATGAGGGCGCGTCGTAAGGAAGCTGTCGAGGTTATCCTTCAGGATACGACCAGTATGTTATAATAGCATTATTTATATAGTAACGTAGACAAGACAAACAGGAGTTTAGCGGAGGGGATATAGTGGGAACGTCGACTAGTGAAGGTTTGACCCAACAGTTGATAGAACATTTAAATGGGTTGGATTTTATTACCCGAATAGATGTAATTGGAAGTTGTGTTGAACAAACCTCAGACGCTTACTCGGATGTAGATTTATTGCTAACAATTAAAGATGTCACTCCAGATATCGCATTGTTCGAAGTGACCGAAAGTGTAAAAGCGAAGTTCCAACCGGTGTGGTATGATTTTGCAAACAGCCTGATGCCTGATAAATTTTTAGTATCAACATTTATTGGAGGAGACAATCCCTTCGCATTTTATGATGTCAGTATCCTAAACAGTGATAAGAATTTGGTCTATGACAAAACACAGTTTGAAAATGACCAATGGATTCATTTGATGAAGCTCTGGGTGATGAATTTCAAGTATATGCTGCGTGATGCACCACAGTTTGAAAAACGCTTTGCAACAATGATGGAAAAAGCGAACATCTCCCACTATTCCGATTATAGAACAGGTTTTTATCAATTGTTTTTAAAACTAAAAGATAAGAAGACTATTAAGAGTGGTTATTTAAATATGCTTGAGGAGGTATTTAGAAACAGCTGATAACGTTCACTTGACCGGAATTTCCGGTGGTGTCCAACTCAGCATTTTCCCTTCTTAAGTGCGAATTCAATTAACCTGACCGTGTAATGCCCGTTGCCAGTCAACAACTTTAATTTTGACTAAATTATAATTGCTGGGTTCACTTCTATAGGAATGGGTCGTACACTGTACGTTGTACACAGTGCTAATACAACCTTGATACTATAAACTTGAACCCACACTTAGAAGGCTTATTCCACTTGTTGAAGATGGAATGAGCCCTTTTTGCATGCAAAAAATCTAAGGAGATGAACAGACAATGGCAAAACGTGAACAGGTAGAGAAAACGGTGCATTCAATTGCCCAGGCTCAAGCAGATTATGAGCAGTTGATGGAGGAAATAAGGGGCTACTGCCTGCAGGTAAAGCAATTAAGGGAGCAGGCGGTACACCATCGAAATACTATATTAGTGCCTTTACAGAAGGTCTTGCCAAAGATCAATAGATGTTGAACACTGCTAAAGAAATGGCTGGATTCATGGTGGATCTCATGAACATGATAACGTGTCGTAGAAATTTGATCGGTCAGTTCCAGAATAATGTTACATTAATTAAATCCAAACCCCCGAGTTAGCTGTCTATATAACAGGAGGTGAACGACAATGATCGATGTACAGCAACAAATCAACGCCGCACAAAACGGAGATCACGATGCCTTCGTTTCTCTTATAAAGGATCGAACGGATAAGCTGCACCGAGTGGCTCGCCATTATGTACGGGAGTCCAAAGATGCGGAGGATATCGTTCAGGATGCCCTGGTTAAGGCTTATGAGTCACTGCATACGCTGCAGCAAGCCGAAGCGTTTGAGAGCTGGCTTACCAGAATCGTGGTGAACCGGGCGCTCAATCATTTGGAGAAATCCAAGCGTGTTCACCTGAGCGAAGACCCGCAGGCGCAAGAGCCATTAGTCGTTAATGATATCGATCAAACCCTGGATCTGGAGCGTGCATTGGCCAGTCTGAATCCGAAGCTGCGTCAGCTCCTGTTCTTAAAATATAAGAAGGACCTGACCCAGCAGCAAATCGCCCATCTCCTGGATATGCCATTAGGTACTGTAAAAACACAATTACGGAAGGGGCTGGAACATTTGCGCAACGAAATGGCTCAAGATTTTCTCGAACGAGACCTGGATACATTACGCCTGCAGTTAAGACAACAAGCAGAGCACCAGTTTGCCGTTTCACCGGATTATGATCTGATCGTCAATGACTATCAAGAGAACACCATGAGGGGAACAGGGAAGGGAGAAGCGGGCTTCTTATGGGTTAAAACGGGGAGTGATGACGCTGTTTCTGCCACGCTCTCCAGGGACGGCAACTTGCTAGACTATGCCATTTCCTGGGCCTCATTGGACAACGAGACACGGCTATCTGAGGAGGAGCTCAAACAGCAGGCAGAGCAATTCCTGGAAGATCATTATCCCGGCGCACTGCGTGATTTTCCGTATTGTGAGATGGAGTGGATGGAAGGGATGTTTGGGTACACACGACAGCAGAAGGCGATGGGGCTGCCGCTTCCTGAGACGGGATGCCTGATTATGGTTCACCCCAGCGGTCGCGTGGTCGGATTTAGGTACTACGGAACCGTTCCAGGGCCAGCACTCCCAACCATGATCACACCAGAAGAGGAACAGATGGCGTGTATAAAGGCGAATTTTTTGCTACATGTGGAATATTGCGTATTGGACAAAGCCGTGTACACGGATGGTGACGATCAGGTCCATCTTGTTTACGCCCCCCGAAGTAGAGGACTAATCTATACTGCATCATCACAGGAGGAAGTTCCGACAGCCTATAGGGCAGAAGCTGTCCCCTCTGACCCAAGAACTCTGGACGAGTGGCCAGGTGAGTTCCCGCCCGCACGAAGCCTAGAAAAGTGGATTGGCGTAGACAACGACCAATTTCAGTTAGTACAAGACGACAATATTGGCTCGAACACCAAGTTGATGGTGTGGAAGCAACAGAATGAAGAGCGTCCAGCCAAGAATGACTGGTCTTGGAAGGCCTATTGGGCTGATCAGATGGAGGGAGCGGTCAAGGCGCGAGTAGACAGCCAAACCGGACAACTGATTGACTTTGTTTCGCATGGTAAGCCAGATCAACTAGCTCCATTAACCTGGGATCGAGACGCATGTATAAAAGTAGCTATGGACTATGTCCGAGGACTAGCAGCCGAAATGTTGCCGTATCTCAAGCTTCTAACTGAAGAGACCGACGACGAAGATCGTTTGGAAATCATTCGCTTTGGTGTATATGTTCAAGACGTATCTGTCAGGGATGAATGCTATCAACTAGCTGTTGACCGCTCTAATGGGAGGGTCAAAAGTTTGATGTCCCCCTCCATAAGGCCAGAACAGTTAAAGAAGCTGGAGACCGTGCGTTCATTTGATTCCCAGACAGCCATCCTCCGATGGACGGCACAGGCCAAGCTGCGTCTGCAATGGGAACGGATGCACAATGCTAGGGCGGAAGAGGCGAAGTACGAACTAGTGTATCGAATGATTGGTAGCGAGCACGAGCGGACGCCCGAAGTGCTTGATGCGCATACGGGGAAGTTATACGAAAATACTTTTTACTGACAAACAGAAACATCTAGCCCGAAACTAAGGGCTGGAAGGCATTCAAAAGCCTGCGGACGTAGAACAGCATTGGAAGGAAGTTGGTGTCCATTCCAGAATGCCCATCGATGGTTCCTTATGGAAGGACGATCCCATCCTTTCTTCCTATCCACCGTCCCGTGTATACAAGGTCATCGAGCGAGATCATGCAGGAAGAGCGATGGAGTTTTTGAGAAAGCCAGAGAAGCGGCCTTTGCGTTCAACCGTAATATTGCGCGGGGACAGCATGCTGCGAAAGTATTTGTTTTTGGCGTTGCTCCAGCTTGCGCGTCACCAACCGGACTTCAAGCGCTGGTATAAGCAGAATGTGAAAAAGGGGGATGGGCAAGATGCAATCTATGTTAAACTTATTGGACAGCTAGCTCGTATTCTCATTGGTATGGTTCAGCATGGAGAAACGTATCGCAGCCTAACCAGAGCACGCAGCAATAACAAAATAACAAAAACCGCACACATAGAGGTGAGTTCTCTGAAGCAAAAGTCGCTCTAAAAATACGGTGATAATCAATAAACCCTGATGGTTCTTCATTTCTACAAAGAATGTAAATAAACGAATACGAGGGAGTCTCATATTGGGAGATCTCTCGTATTCGTCTTTTTAGTCAGCATACTTGTTTATAATCGTATGAGCAGCCTCATCCGCTATTTGAAAAGCCTGCTCTCGTGAAATACTGAAATCAAGCAGCAACATTTTGGGCCATAGCACCTGCCCAGCAATTAGACTCATAAATTCATTGGCCGTTTTTGACGCATCCGGCAGATTTATATTACCCAATTGAACTTCATCTACTAAATATTGCGTCAATTTCTGATGCACGGCGCCTTCGCCCAGTTCATAATGAAAAAGACTGAGCTCGGGGAATTGCTTGGCTTCTGCAATGACGACCCGGAATAAAGGAGCCATTCCATCACGAGTCAGCACGCATGCGTAGTCTCGTCCGAACTTTATTAATCCTTGCAGGGGAGAGCCGAGCTCCGGTGGAAAGTCCCATTCGGGATCAAGCTCCCAAAAATGCTTGACGATGGTTTCAAAAATCAATTCCTTCGTCGGGAAATGATTGAAAAGTGTACCTGTAGAGAGACCAGCAAGTTTTGAAATCTGAGCTAAAGTAGTCCGCGCATACCCTTTTTCAAAAAACAGTTCTTGTGCAGCGGCAATCGCGCACGCCCTTTTTTCTTCCTTTATACGTTCATGGTAAGTTGATTTAGTTCCCATAATTCCACTCCAAAGTTGGATTTAAGTCTTATCAGAGGGATAGCACCCTCTTCTCTACTATACAACAGTTGATCGTGTTCTAAAAGAAAAAGCTGCCTAAGCACCCTCGGAGGGCTTAAGCAGCAATAGGGCTAACATATTAGAGAATCGTTTGAGCGCCATCCAGAACCAAGTCAACGCCAATGGTGAAGCGTGACTCATCCGAAGCCAGATAAACAACAGCTTTGGCAATCTCTTCGGCAGTACCCATGCGTCCAGCCGGAATCCCGTCACGAATGCGGTTAATAACCATCTCACGAATTTCGTCAGACACGCCTAGCTTGTTCTTATCGTAAAGCGGGGTATCAATCGGTCCAGGACTCACCGTATTGAAGCGAATTCCGTTAGACGATAATAAGTCGGAATTCCAGGCTTTGGTCAGGGTGGAAATGGCACCTTTAGTAGCCGCATAAGCGTTGGAATGTGCATATCCGGCATGAGAGCTGCTCGATCCCATTAAAACGACAGAAGAGGGGTTCGCCATAACAGAAGTTAGTGCCTGCATTAAGAAAAATGGAGCTTTTACGTTGATGGCAAACAATCGGTCAAAGGCTTCCTCATCGATTTGCTCGAATGGACGCCAGTCAGATACACCTGCGTTTAAAAAGGCAATATCCAGTTTGCCAAAATGTTGTTCAACTCGATCAGCCAGTTGACGTTGGGCATTGAGGTCTCGGGAATCTGCCTGAAGCACAAGGACTTGATTTCCAAGTTCCTTTTGCGTTTTTTCTACATTTGCCGGAGTTACTCCGGTGACAATCAATTCAGCACCTTCAGCCAGAAATTGTTTGGCTGTCTCCAAGCCAATTCCGCTGGTGCCACCCGTAATAAGTGCTCGTTTACCATTAAGTCTAGTCATGTTAAAACCTCCATCGCAAGATACTTACAAGGATAAATATAAGACGATAATAATCTAAAGTCAAGTAACTCAACTTTATTTATTTTTTCTTATGTGATAAAATCATTTTAAGGCTGTGAATACAGAGTTAAAAAAGTTTTTTTATTCGTTATAACACTGACAAAAATATGGATCAGGAAATAGGTTTGGGAATATTTATACAGAGTCTTGATCAAGAAATTCATATAGGTATATTATCAAGGTACAATATGGGGGGAGAGCAGAACACAATGAGCAATATGTTTTTGATTGGGGAAATATCAAAGCTTTTTCAAATCGACATCCGGACTTTACGTTATTATGATGAAATACATCTATTAAAGCCCGCCCTAGTAGATGAAAACACGGGCTATCGGTATTATTCTATTGAACAATTTGAAAGTTTGAACACCATTCTATATCTTAAAGCATTAAATATACCGCTTAAAGACATAAAACAGTTTGTGGATCGACGGGGCATCGATTATATATTAGCATTATTAAAGGAACAATTATTTAAAACAGAACAAAAACTTTTGGAGTTTGAACAGATCAAAAAGAAAATCAATCTCCGGATTCATCAGATTGAACATACATCGAAAATGAAAAATCTTTTTAAAATCCATAAAGAACAGCTTGCTGAACGAAAGATTGTCATGTTAAAACAAAGAATTCATCATAGTGATAATTTGGAAATGTGGATTCGTATATTAGAGAATAGTAGTAATTTGAAATCTAGCGTCTTTCTTGGTCAAGTTGGATTAACTTTATCCCTTACGAGCTTACAACAAAAGAAATTTAATGAGTATGATTCTATTTTCCTTTTTGTAGAGCCGGAGAAACACGCCTTTACTGAAACGGCAATGAAGACTCTTCCTCAGCAACAATACTTGATTATTCGATTTGTTGGTACACATGCAGAAGCATCTTACTATTATGAAGAACTATTGAAACATGCGGACGAACAAGGTCTCAACATTTCAGATGACGCGCTCGAAATTACTTATATCGATTATGGGCTAACACAAGACACCTCCAAATTCATCACTGAAATACAACTACCTATAAATGAATCTTGACCCTCCAGTCGCTGGAGGGTTTATTCTATTAAAAAAAGATATTAGGAGAGAAGATCATGATTGGAACAATTGTTAATGTAGCGACAATTATTATTGGTAGTGTAGCAGGAAGCGTATTTAAAAAAGGGCTGAAGGAGTCTTATCAAGATATTCTTATGCAGGCTATGGGTTTGGTAGCTGCTGCGTTGGGGATTAATGCAATAGCTAGTTATTTACCAGAAAGCAAATACCCAGTGTTGTTCATTGTTAGCCTTGCATTAGGCGGAGTTATCGGTCAAAAATTAAATATAGAGGAACGCTTTAAGAAATTGGTGTCCAGATTCTCAAAAGGAAATCTAGCCGAAGGCCTATCCACTGCGATATTGCTCTTCTGTGTAGGAACAATGTCCATTCTAGGCCCTATTGAGAGTGCAATGAGGGGAAATCATACGTATTTGTATACGAACGCGATTCTCGATGGGGTAACTTCAATTGTCTTTGCAGCTACCTTTGGTATTGGAATTATTTGGTCTGCAGTCTTCCTGTTTTTTTGGCAAGGATCAATATATCTAATGGCTAATATCTTATCCGATTTTCTCACGCCTGAACTCTTGAATGAAACATCGATTGTTGGGGGCATATTAATTTTGTGCGCAGGAATAAGCATTCTTGGGATTCGGAACTTCAAAACAATAAACCTAATTCCAGCTTTACTGATACCTGTTTTGTTCATAGGGATCAAGAATATATTCGGCATATAATCTTATTACACTAACATCATCATTGAACAGAAATTATGAAGGTCTGAGGGACCATTGGTATATGATATTACTTTCAATCTGTACTCCTGGATTAACCTCCAAAGTGAAGCAGCGTGGAAAGTATAAGTTTGAAACGATAAAAAGCGGATGTTGTCTTAGAAATCCGCTTTTTTGTCTTAACTATCAAATAATTCAGACAAGAGCAGGTTAGCCTGGAGATAAGGATTAATGACTATGATAACTATGTTATGGTCATTATTTGTCTCATCAATATACACAATAGGCAAAGGGCACACCATTACAAGTGCAGATAGGATGGTTGAAATTGAAAAAATGAGCTTTCGAATTAGGTAGCTATCTAAATAAAAGAGTGATGGGTTATTCATCTGGTTTAGGTATTCTGTTACTGACTTTATGGAGGAGAAGAAGATCTTATAGTAAAATCGATCTATATACATATGTACAAAATACGAGTTTTGTGAAACAGTATTAATAGTTAGTTAGTTAACTCACTGACTGTGCACTGTACTCTGACTGGGTATTAACTTCTTTTTTAACTTTGTCATCTTCTTTTTGATTACTACAATCAAACCGTTGTTCGATCCATTCATATGGATAAATGTAGCTTTTTAAATTTATAACCCCCGAGAACTTTTCAATTTCATATGGATAAATATGTGATCTGTATACAAATCACAATAACATATCTAATATCGCATCTTCACAATTCAGCTATCCAATCTATCCCAATATAATATGCACCCATTTTAGTTTTAAAATGAGCACATATTATATTCGATACTAAATCTGAATCGAATTCTTTTAATCTGATCCTACGTCATTTTTAATCCCCGTGCACCCAAAACTCAATTATGCTGTTCCAGGTGTTGGATTCATTTCCTTGCCCAATATAACGAATGAATTTGGCTTGAACCGGTTCAAATTCAAATGTATCATAGGCAGCCTGTTTTTGACTGGTGACGTTACTTAATACATTTTGGTAATTAGTACCATCTGTTGATATCTCCAAATCAAAATAATTGGATCGCGTATGCCCATTATAGAATTGAATACTTACCTGCCCTACTTGGGTTTGTTGCTCAAGCTCTAACTGCAGGTACTGTCCCTTTCCATCTGCAGACCATCTGGAGTCTGGATCGCGGTCGATCGTATGGATCGGCAGATTGCCATCATCTGCACTTGCCGTAACCTTGGTTACGACAGCGAACGGTCCTTCCGGCTCGGCCATAGGCTCCTTGACTTCAAATTTCTCCCGTGCCTCGACCGTTACTCCATTAAAGACGCAGCTCACGATGATGTCGACATTTCCAGCTTTTATTGCATGGAATGTAGTTCCTTCCGTATATCCGATCGTATCATCACTCGTTGTGTACGTGACAGGAACGTTCAATTCTGCAATGTTTACGATCTCCCCATTATCTAATGTTAGAAACGAAGATAATTCTCCGCTTCCTCCTGCGCTAATCGCATTACCTGCGACTCTCCAGCCGGGTACCGCTTTATTGGGACTTATGGAGATGTTCTCTGGAAGTACCGGTGTATCAGCTACCTTAAACTTCACTCGCACGTTCTGTTTGTGGTCCCGATATGATACAGTGATCTCTCCAGTTCCATTTGTCCCTTGCGGTTGCTTAATTTTAACCTTCCCATTCTTCGCAAAAGGTTTTGCAGAGATGATAGGCGTTTCGGTTGTGCCATAAGGCAAAGTGTGAACGTAATCCGTTCTTAAGAACTGCATACCCCCTATGACTTCGCCATTCACCAACAGGGATTGAAGCCCCAGATGAATATCTTTGATTCGCTTCTTGCTCTGATCCTGATATAAACTTTGCGGGGATAAACGATCGCCCTCCCCAATGCCTTCCGCCATATCAAATGGCTGCGTATCAGCATCCGGAATGGAACCAACAATGTTGACGTTCACGCCGGTGTCCTTTCCTTTTGTTCCAATGACATATCCATTCCCGAATTGTTCTGATTCTATAATAACACCGGATTTACTAGGGTGTGCCGCCTGACCGGTCGTATTCCAGAAGACACTTTCAGTGGTCACCACCCCATGACGATTCGTTTCTGATGATCCATAATCCCGTGTAATGGCAGAGATCCCGTCCCCATTAACTACCAGGTTGTCGATCAGGTTCGCCATGCTCAAATACATATGAAAATCAGTCAATAATGAAGGTTTCTCAGAATACGAACCTTGCAGGACATTTCCGTTCGCAGAGAAGTTGGCATATGTGAAGCTATGTCTAGCTCCTATAGCCTTACTATTCTTAATGAGATTATCATTACCTATAAATTGATATAAATAACCGTTCCCGTTCGCTCCACGATACTGCGGGTACTGCATGGTTACATGATCCACAGTGACGTTCTTCGTACGATCCAGAATAATACCCTTGGATAACAGATGATAATCTGTATTGCCAGCTGGTTTATAAGTGTTAATATTTCGAATCCAGCTGTTGGCCACTGCAATCACATTGACCGCTTTGGCATTATCGGCTTCATATCCAGCAGTCCCAACGACTTTGAAGTCATCCTCACCAAGCCCCGACTTCACATTTTGAATGTTTGCGATCGAAAAATCCTCTAAACCGACTTCGACAATTGGATCTGCAGTCTGACTAATCGTAATATCATCGCGCAGCTTCATTGGATAACGCGTCGGAATGTCTAATGTAATCGTTTTATTATCCGGATCTACGCCCACGATTTGGCGGTAGAATAACGGTTCTACTTTACCAAGACGTGATGACCACTTGTTTTGCATGCCAAGCTCACGTAAGAATCCTGGCGTCGTTTCGAATGAAATGACCACGTAATCATTCACTGCAAACCCGCTTGTATCCTCAACGGACAGCAGGACGGTTGGATCGGTAACGGATTTGCGAAGTTTCGTAGAAATCCCGGTTTTCTTCCAATCTCCGTTACCGATCCGGATAATATCCTTGTTTTTCATATTTTGCTGTGCATTATAGATATGAGTCTTGTTCATCCCGTCACCTTTCAGGACCATACGACTTGCAGGAATGTTTAGTGAATAATCCTTGCCGTCCTGAGGGTTAACCTGATATGTACCCTTGGGAAGATACACGACACCTCCACCCCGCGTCACAGCGGCATCAATTGCCTTTTGAATAGCCTGCGTTGCATCACGGCTCCCTGAAGGATCGGCAAAATACGGTGCTTTCGTAACGTCGATAAGTTTGTTTTTAGGCGTTTTAGGCAATTCTGTCTCCCCACGCCGATAACCGGCATAAGAAAAGTCATGCAGAAACCTTCCCTGTTCATCTTTAAATCCTGGATACCAATCGTTTGGATAGAGCCTGCTTCTGCCATCCGTACCCAGAGACAGATTCTCACCGGCACGATCAATAGATGGCTGTGAGTCGCCCTCTGACGCTCGAACCTCCTGGGTTCCAGGTACAGACAATCCAACAGTCAACGTAAATGCCAACAATAAAAAAGGCCACTTTCTCCGCATGCTTTCGTTCTCCTCCTTTTGGATTTCAGAGTATGTGAGCGGTTTCAAGAAACCCTATAGTCACCTCCAACCCTGCTCAAGCAAGAGTCATGTGCATGCCATCTCAGCATGTCATAACCGATTGTAGAGCACGAGGGAACGAAATTACATCAACAAAAACGACACTCCAATGCCTATTTTATACAATATAAGGATTTATTTAGAGGATATAGCGCGATTATACCGCTCTAACGCTTGCTGCTGAATCTCAATCGCACGATCAATCTGTAATGACTTGATTTGCTTGACGTACGTATCGAAAGCATCCACCGGCTCAATGCCAAAAATGATTTTAAGCGACATCTCGTCCGCCACTTTGTTCACTTCCTGCATGATGACTGACATCTCCGTGCTCTCTTTCTCGGTTTTGGGCAGGGTCGGTACCTGATGGAGAACAGCATCCGTGCTGGACCATAACTGCACCGCCTCTTTCTGTTCCGGTAAAATATAATATTGCTCCATGTATCGCGTATCCTGCACAAATGGACCGAAATAACTCGCTCTGGTGTACATCGCTAGTGCTTGAGCCGGCGACCACTTATCAGGGTTTTTCAAAATAGTCTCGGTATACGTCGGATACCCGTCCTTCATCTCAAAACTGACACCTTCAATGCCAAAGTTGAACAGCAAGTGTCCCTCAGGCCCATACCCGTAGTCCAGCATCCGTGCTGCTTCTTCTACATGATGACTGTTGTTGGATATGGCGACCCCACTGGAACCGATAGCGGGAGCAAGTTGACCAAATTTCGGACGATCTCCTTTGTTCATAACAGGATATGGCGCTGGCACAAGCTTTGCATGGGGATCCGTCTCCCGCAAGATGGGTAGCCATGTACCGATCCCCGCCCCAGCATTCCAGATACTCGCGCCGCTGCGTCCTGTTGTCATGTTTGTATCCTGAGTCTCCGAATCTACGGCAGCCAGATTCTTGTCAATGAGTCCCTCCGCATACCATTCACGAAATAAGGATAGAAATGCCTTATATTCAGGTTCCTGTGCCCCAAACTTAATTTGGCCATCTTCCACGTAAAACCCTTTTTTAATACCAAAAGCGCCAATAAAACCGCCGCCTTCGATACCAAACAACGGATTCGGAACACCTAGAAAAGTAAGCGGGGCGTCAGCTCCCTTTTTGTCCTTAAATGCCTGAAGCATCGTATGCCATTCGTCAATCGTGGTTGGCACATCAAGTCCAAGCTCGTCCAGCCAGTCCTTCCGGATAATCGGTCCTTGATAGGTTCGAAGCTTATCATCTCCTTGAATAAAAGGAAACGCGTAATAACTTCCGTTCGCTGTGCGAATCTGCATATCAATGTCTGGATGCTCGTTCAGGTACTGCTTCAGATGAGGTGTGTATTGATCAATAACATCGTTTAATCGCAGAATATATCCGTCTTTGATCGCTTTCTCCGGCCCACCGGGATAATTGCTCCACTCATATTCAATCATATCCGGCAGTTCCCCGGATGTAAGCAGCACATTAATCGCTTCTTTGGCCTGATTGGCGGGTGGCCGGATGAATTGAAGGTTGACTCCGGTTCTCCGCTGCCATTCCTGAAAAAAAGGCACTTCATTGAAGCTGGACTTAATGCTCGCTGCATTGCCATTCAATTCTGCCCAGTAGGTTAATTTCCCACCGTCATTGGGTGAAGCAATTGAGACGGTCTGGTACTCTGATGAGCCGGAACGTTCATCCAGCTTGGCATCCGAATCTGTCCCGTTCTGATCGCAAGCAGTCAGCATGCCAAGCAGCAGGATGAGCCCTGTCACCTTTGCTATGAATGCCAACTTCCTCTTTACGTTCATGTTCCGGTCTCCTTTCAAATCAACTGATTTCTTTATATTTACCAGGTGTAATGCCTTCGTATTTCTTGAATACCCGGATGAAAGTTGCTGCATCGTTATACCCGACCAATCGAGATATTTCTGTAATGGATTCCTGTTTATGCTCAATCATTTCTTTAGCCTGTCGGATACGGCACTTATGAATGCAGTCCAGCAGACCCTCACCGGTCTGATTCTTGAAGAGTTTGGACAAGTAACTGCCCTTAAGCTCAAAATGCTCACCAATTGCGTTGACGTTCAAATTCACGTCCGTATAGTTACTCTCAATATACTGTGTGACTTGGGTGCTGAGATGACGCAGGGAATCCTCACGTTCTTGTGATACATTCGTTGCGCGCTTGTCAGCGGCATAGGAACATACCTCCTCAAGCAAGTTCTGCAAAGCCTCCTGCATCTCCTGGATGGTATCCCCGGCAATAATGTCCTCAATCCGATGCGGGTATTGGATTAGCGTATGGTTATCCCTGTCCCCCAGATCATTAATAGCCTTTATCATCGTACCTACCAGGTTGAAAATCAGGCAACGTGCAAGTGTGAGCGACATAATCGGTTTATCAAAATTTCGCTCTGTAATCTCGTTCATATAAGCGCTGGCTTGGTCGGTATCTCCCGCTTTGATGAAATTAAGAAGTTGCTGTTCCACTTGAAGCGGATAGTAGTAGCCAAATGGGGCATCCGCCATCGCATCGCTGCGGACATCGCCATAGGTAATGATGCCTTTCTTGCCAAGCACCATTTTGTATTCCATCGCGTCTACTGCTTCCTGGTATGCTTCGGCGATGCCAATCCATGACGTGTGGCGTCCACTGATAGAGATCGTCAATTCCATATCATAGCTTTCCAGGAAGCGCTGCGCTTCTGCCGCAATGTGATGAAGATCATGATTCCAATCCGAAGAATCCGCTTTCATATTTACAAGGCAGACCATCATATCATCAACTTCTGCTACATATCCGACGTGCTGACGCTCTGAAGCCAGTTCTTCAACAACATTGGAAATAATGAGATGGATCAATTTGTTTCGTTCATTGATATCAATACCCGGCAGCTTTCCATAGAGATTCTCTTCATTTTCGATTACAAATAAGATAACAGCAAATTCACTTGAATAGAGCGGCATATGGAAGGAACGGAATGCATCTTCATAGGGCACGAGCGTATCCTGTTTGCCTTTCAGAAGCCGATTAATCATATTGGAGCGCAGTACCTGCTGATGTTTCTGCAGTTGCTGGGCAATCTCGTTCTTTTCTGATCGTGTGTTCATGATGACCTTCTGAATAAACCGAAGTTCGTTCCGATCAGCGGGTTCGTTCTGACTATTTTTGTCTTTTAGTGATTCCACGAGCTGTTGGATTGGGGAGTAATTCCGGCGCATGAAGAACCAAGTCAGTACACCCGCACTAATGAGACTCACCACGATACTGATATACGTAAAATTGCGGACATACACTGCCTTTTCCCAATAAAGGCTGCTGGGAATAATCAATGCGTACTTCAGATCGGATAACGCGGAGTCCATGTAGAACATCTCCGACTTGCCAACCCTGGCGTTATCCAACTGAACCTGATTGCCATTCATGAATGGCTTCAATTCCTCCGATCCGGGATGATTGCTCATCAGAATCTCGTTATTCTGGTTCAGAATCAGCAGCGTGGCATCACTAAAACCCGAAATGCTCTCAATGGCTTTCTGGAATCTTCGCGTATCCGCCATGACGACAACCGTACCGGTCTCCTGACCATTCAAATCATCAGGCAGACGTGTAATGTACGCAATGGAAGACTCCGCCGGAGCTGCATTCTGATGCGGCAGAATGACGAATTGATTCGTCTCTGCACCCAGAACTTGATCCCGCCACGTTTCGAAAGACATTGCACCTGTGTTATGTATGGTATGAAATGCCGTCCGCATATCCCGAATATTGCCTGAACGGAGAATGGATTGGTCTTTTTTCCACACGACGTAGAATTCATCGATGGACGCGTATGATGTTTTATAGAGACGAAGTTCCTTCACCAGTTGGTAGGCCGTATAAGGCGCCTCTTTGGCAGGTTGATTGGAGTACATCAGCGTTTGCAGATTCGGGCTCCACGTCATCTCCATGTTCAACCGTTTCATAAGATCAACTTGTGTATCGATCGTATAACGCATCTGCTTCAATAAGGAATCGTTCGCCCGATGTATTTCACTCTTCAATGTCTCATTCGCTTGCATGTAAATAACCAGACTGATCAGAATCGGCACAATTAAAACAGCACTGTAGGAGACAAGCCAGGTCACGATTATGCTTTCTCGTTTTTGCCACAAATATCGAATGTTTAGCAACAGTTCATCACCCAACTCTTCGTAGATTATCGATGTTTGGATCAGGAATTTATTATAACGTCAAGAGCGCGATTGGGATATAGATAAAAAGTTCAATTCAATTGACAAAAAGGTGCGCAAGCACCGATTTCCCCCGTTAAATCAAGCACAAATAGCCCGAATAGACAGCTTTTGTCTATCGGGCATTCGGTATCAAAACGCGTATTCATTTGAATTCATTTTTGAATAGATGAGAATGTTTTCGGAAATTTTCTCAGAGCATTTTTAGAAAATGCGATGCTTCCATCCGTTTAATTTGGCACTCGCCTCAACGTAAAAATAGTCACCGTATATGAGTGAGACGTTCACGTTCTGACCTGCCGGTTTATGACCGGTTCCCTCCAGGAGCATACCTTCGTGCTCAGGAAGATCCCATGTTCCATAATGATTCCGCAGGGAACTCAGGATACGTTTGGCAACGGTAGCATAGAGTCTGCCCTCCGGATCAGGAAGTACATCTGCAAGCTCAAGCAATCCGGAAGCTGCAATTGCACCAGCAGAGCTGTCACGTGGAACTTCCTCCTCTTCTTCGGACTCTGCACGGAAATCCCAATGCGGAACGTGATCCTCAGGCAGTCTGGAAATGAAGAAGTTCGCCACGCGCTGTGCAGCATCCAGATATGCCGGGTCCTCTGTATACCGATACGTATTCGTTAATCCATATAAAGCCCACGCCGCTCCCCGGCTCCATGCCGAATCCGGTCCCGCTCCCTGTCCACCTATCGCTTCTGCACGTTCACCTGTTTCGGGATCAAATCGAATGATATGATGCACCGAGCCATCTTCCCGGACAAATTGCTTCATGACCATATCCGCATGAGCTTTGGCGATATGGCCGAAACGTGGATCTCCGCTCTCCTCAGACGCCCAGAAGAGCAAGGACAGGTTCATCATGGTGTCGATGATCGACCAGCCCAGCATGTCGCCATTCCAGGCCCGGATGAAGCTGCCTTTGGTATTAAAGCGTCCAGCCAGGAAGTTCGCGGCAAATAAGGCACGCCTTGCGGCATCGGCATCTCCGGTGAGCCTGTATTTGATGACGGCCGTAGGCAGGAAATGAAAGCCCACATCGTGATCAAAGTAGTTGTTTTCGAGAAACCGTGCCGATAGCCGCTCATCCCAATTCCATGCAGCTTCTTTATATTTCTCATCACCCGTCATATCGTACACAATCCATAACATGCCCGGCCAGAATCCTGAGGTCCACCAATCGATTCTCATGTCGTCATAGATGCCATTTGCTCCAGCGACATGCGGAGACTTTTCACCTATGGCTGCTAGCATCTGATCGGCTTTACTTTTAATCTGATCCCACACGTCCTTGTTCACTTCATTTAATACGCTCATGTAACATCATACCTCCTTACCGTTCTTCAATTCTCTGGTTTAACCCTTCAATGAACCAACCATGACACCTTTCACGAAAAAGCGCTGCAAAAATGGATAGATGCACAGGATCGGTATCGTCGCTACCATAATCGTTGCATACTTGATGGTTTCCCCGATCTGGAAGCGATCCCCAGCCGATGCACCAGCCGACATGCTCTCGGTGGAATTGGCAATCAGAATCTCACGCAGCACCAATTGCAGTGGGAACAGCTCTCGGCTTTTGATAAACACCGATGCATAGAACCATCCATTCCACTTATCAACTGCGTAATACAGGATCATCACGGCAATGACTGGCATGGACAACGGGATAATAATACGGAACAAAATGGTGAAGTGATTCGCTCCATCAATCTTGGCCGACTCTTCCAGGCTGTCCGGAATGCCCATAAATGACGTTCGCATGATGATCAGGTTAAACGTGCTGATGGCAAAAGGCAGAATGGTCGACCACAGTGTATCTAACAGGCCAACGCCTTTTACAACCAGGTACAGTGGAATCAAGCCGCCGCCAAAGAACATCGTGAACACGATAAAGAACATGAACACCTTGTTCCACATCACGTTTTTACGGGATAGCACATACGCACCAAGCGCAGTCATGAACAGGTTGACGATAACGCCGAACACAAGAATAAATAATGTATTGCGGAAACCTGTGGCTATACCTGGATTGGCAAGTACGCTCTTGTAAGCTTCCAGACTAAAGCCGACCGGCTTCCACAGGAGCCCCTTGTTTGCTAACAGCTGCGCCGAATCACTTAAGGATGCAAATAACACGTAGAGCAGCGGGTACAATGTGACGATGACAAGCAGGATTAAAAATGTATAATTCAAAATCGTAAAGATTCGGTCAAACCAACCACTTTCCTTAATCAAAGTTACCACCTCACCATAAGCTGTTTTGACTCACTCTGCGGCTGATATAGTTCGCCGAAATCAGAAGAACGAGATTGATCACCGAGTTAAATAGACCGACTGCCGAGCTGTAACTCCATCCGAACTCCAACAATCCCTTTCGATATACGAAGGAAGAGATGACATCAGCTGTTTCATAGGTCACCGGATTATAAAGGAGAATGATTTTCTCGAAGCCGACATTCAGCATATTACCCATCCGGAGAATGAACATGATCGTAATAATTGGCAGCAATCCGGGCAGCGTAATGTGAAACATTTGCTTGAGACGGCTCGCTCCGTCTATCTTCGCCGCTTCATACTGCTCCAGGTCGATGCTCATCAACGCAGCGATATAGATAATGGATTCCCAACCGATCCGTTGCCATATTTCAGACAGAACATAGATCGGACGGAACAGCTCCGGCTTTTGCAGCATCGCCTGACCGTCATATCCAAGCATCATGATAAGGCGGTTGATTAAACCATCCGCGTTCGTGAAGTCCGTAATAATACCGCATATGACGACGAGAGAGATGAAATAAGGCATATACGTTATCGTCTGAACGACCCGCTTGAACGTGCGCTTGCGTACTTCATTGATGAGCAGCGCCAGAATAATCGGCGCAGGGAATTCAAAGACCAGCGTGTACAAACTGATAAGAAGGGTGTTCTTCAGCACACGTAAGAAATAATAACTGTTGAAAAACTCTTCAAAGTGCTTCAGCCCAACCCAATCACTACCCAAAATGCCCTTCATCGGAGAATAATCTTTAAAGGCAATAATTGCGCCGTACATCGGACCGTAATGAAATATTAAATAATATCCAATAACGGGAATCATCATGATATATAAATACTTGTTCATCATGAAGTCCCGCACGAACCGGCTTTTAAAGGATTGACGATTGCTCATGATGTACCTTTTCACCTCTTTTCAATCGGGAGGGTTAGCGCCCTCCCCTTTTACAATTACCGATTGTTGTAGCGTTCGAGTGCTGCGGTTTGGATTTCAATCGCTCGATCCAGATGTAACGATTTCATTTTCGCGACATAGCTCTCGAATTGATCCACCGGTTCGTTGCCCAGAATGATCTTGATGGTCATCTCATCGACGAGTGTGTTGATATCATTCATGATGGTCGCGTATTCGGAGCTCTCTTCAGGTGTAGGTGTGATTGAAGGCAGATTATATTTGGCGGCCTGTGTATTCTTCCATACATCAATGGCATCGCGCTGAGTCTGTAGTGCAAAGAACTGCTCGGCATACCGTTTGTCTTGAACAAATGGACCGTTATAGCTGCTGCGGGCATATAGTGAAATTGCTTGTGCAGGAGCGAGTTTATCCGGGTTCTTCAGCAGCAAATCTGTGAATTTCGGATAATCGCCTTCCATGTTATAGCTGACACCCTCTTCTCCGAAGTTGAAGAACATGTGCCCTTCCTCACTGTAGCCGTAATCCAGCATGCGAACGGCAAGTTCCGGGTCCTTGGCTGCTGTTGTGATGGCAACAGTGCCTTCCGAGGCATAACCCTGGTTAAGCTGGCCGAATTTAGGAATATCACCTTTTTTAAGCACCGGATATGGTGCGGCGACCAGAACGGCATCCGGATCATTTGCTTCTACGAGCGGTTGCCATTTGCCGATACCTCCGCCTGCGTTACCAACACTAGCGCCAGTAGCACCCGAAGCGATGTTACCGTCAACGGATTTGGTATCCGCTGTTGAGATGTTTTTATCAATCAAACCTTCTTTGTACCATTCCTGGAATAACTTCAAGTATTCTTTGAAGCCTTCTTCCGCAGGACCAAATTTGACCTGTCCTTCTTCCTGATAGAATCCACGGTTTACACCGAAGGCACCAAGGAAAGCACCATTACCGGAATCGTTAAAGAATCGGGGCTTACTTACAACAGAGAACGGAGCGGATGCGCCTTTTTTCTCTTTAAAAGCTCTCAGGGTTGTAGTCCACTCATCAATCGTTTCCGGAACCGGTAGTCCCAGCTCATCCAGCCAATCCTTACGAATGATTGGACCCTGGAAGACACGGAGATACTCATCTCCCCGAATGAACGGGAATACATAATAGCTGCCGCTATCCGTTTTGACCATCTTGTCGATGTCTGGATTGTCCTGCAGGTATTTCTTCAGATTCGGAGCATACTGGTCAATCAGATCGTTCAGCTTTAGGATGTAACCATCATTGATGGCTTTCTCCGGTCCACCGGGGAAATCTCCGATGAAATTGTATTCCAGCATGTCCGGCAAATCCCCGGATGCCAGCATCACGTTGAAGGATTCTCTGACCTGCCCTGTCGGTGGTGCCGTGAATTTGAGTGGTACGCCGGTTTTTTCCTGCCACTTTTGAAAGAATGGAATTTCGCTGTGCGAATTTTTGACCCCGATCAGGTTGCCGTTAATTTCACCCCAATACGTAAGCGTCTTATCCGTTTGAATCGGATAGGTTGTTGCTTCCGTTGATCCGCTTGGTGTCCCTTTATCAGCATCGCCCGTTTTACTTTCTCCGGACGAACACCCAAGGATCGTCGTACCTAATAACAGGATCATCAAACTCGTAGATAACACTTTTCTTCTCATGGACCTTATCCTCCACCTTTTGGGAATGTCTGTGCTCTACCTCAGATTAAGGGAGAGGGCACTGTAGCGATATTCGCAAAAGATGAAATGACATGTTGATTTCGTCAGAACAAAATGATCATTTAGCCAAAACGATAGACGAATTCTTTATATAATCAACTGCAATGCCTTGAATTTGCTGTGTTGGCGCGGGTTTGTGACTGTACTTCTGAGATCACAAAAAACAGACCATGAACACTGTTCATAGTCTGTAACGTGGGAGATATAATTGGGTTGGGATATAACGAATATATTGCCCCAGGGCTTACCTTCTCCTTTTTAGTCCCAAACGACTTCGGTACCTGCGATAAAATCATGTATTGCACGTTTGTCTTCTCGTACAGCAACCATGATGACACTTACAATGAAACCAATGCCAAAAGTTATAAAATACAAAAGTCCAACAACTCTCGTAGTAACATTGTACCCAGCCTTGGTGATTCATGTGAATCGTATTTCCGAATCCGAATCCCGCAGATGCGCTTACCGATTGTTCGACCATATCAACCCTGCAATAATTATTAAAGGAAATGTGATAATAATGCCATCCAACAATCCTGCCCCGAATCTGATCCAAAAACCTGCTTTATACAAAAAAATTTTCCTCCAAACTACGTTTTTAAACTAAACGGCTAATTTACTACCTGAGCTCCCTTCATAAAATATCTAACTCTATGTACGCAAATCAGGTAGTATATCAGAAAATTTTACTTATTCACGATATAACTCCTATTTCTTTTCACTTGTACCCTTTGTAAATTTTATAACAAACTATCGAATTAACTTAGTTCATGTTCATTACTTACTCTTACATAATCCTTTCTAATATTGTATTTAGCTTCTGAGTCTCCAATGAAAACACCATAATAATTATGTAAACCAAAAGAGCTACTCAACATTTGTTAAGTAGCTTTCTGTTCGTTCTGCATCTGCCCTCTTCGCCAAATCTTATTCTCCACAATGGCATAGACTAAACCGGCGATGGCAAATATCCATATCGATGTCATTCGGTTCAGATGGTATCCATTCACGAAATATGGATTGTACATGAGATCAAAAACCCACAGCCCGCCCCATCCAAACCCAACCATGTAGATGAAAATCCTCACCATAGGAGAACACACATATTTCCGCAGCAACCATGAGATCGGGCTTATAATAACAACATAAAAAGCGATTAAATAGTGACCGAATCCCAGGATGAGCGACAATATATATATCAAGCCCCCTAAATTACGTAAACCGTAATACTCTGTCGTTGTAATATGGTACCCTTCAACCCTGTCAAGAACGATGAGTGCTGTAAAGAAGATCCCGATAAATATAAATGCTAACACCATGTACCGTTAAACCGCGTTCACCAACATCAGATCACCCCAATGTCTAAACGCAGCCAGAGCCGCTCAAGTTACATGATTTCGAACAAATTACACAATTACAGATAGGCCTCCGTTAGGTTCTGTTAAAAGTTAAAGTTAATCCATCATGAATTGCTATAATTGAACATTACCTTTGCCCTTCCAGAATCATCGTACCCAGGCGGTCCATAAGCTCCATTCTTCCCATCGCTGTCCACTCGACAGCAGAATACCCACCGGAACGATGAAGGTAAACAACGAGATCATGATTACAAAAAACAGCCCGTAGGATGTTTTACACAAATCTGTTATTATCAACGAAATATCCCGATAACGCGTCACCGCCTGTTTAAACGTCAGAAACGAATCAGCTGTAATCCCAAATACTTTCACCGCTGGCATACCTCTCACGTATTCAACACCCGTCGCATTCATCTCTTCAACAGAAAGCTGAAAATCACGATAAGCCTGACGGCCGCGTTCACTGCGAAAGATACGACTTTGCAACCAGAACCCGATTCCGATCGGAACCAACAGCGTCAGCGCCATACGATAATCGAGCCAGAATAAATATCCCAGCAACATCACTTGAATCACGATCGCACTCACCAGATCCGGCAACTGATGGGCGATAAACTTCTCAATTTTCTCCACACTGACTTCAATGATTTTTTTCAGCTCACCGCTTGCCGCCCGGGTGTGATACCCCATCGGTACTTTGGCAACATGCTCAGCAAGTCTAACTCTGAGCTGGTACAAAATGTTGAACGCAGCGATGTGTGAGCACATCCCCCCGATATAGAGCGCAACAAGCCCTGCAATCAGGGCTACGAATGCGACGATCCCCCAATAGATCAACAGATCTTTGTCCATGGCAGATAGTTGGCTCGTATGCGTTAGCAGTTCCTCGACGATCTTATACACTCCGACAAAAGGAACAATCTGCAACAGTCTCGAAAGGGTCGAGAAGATACTTGCTGTAATCAGCAGACCTTTACGCTCCTTCGTCACTTGCATTAACCCGGACACTTCAGATGTGTTGTTCATCTCATAATCATTCTCAATATAGTGCAGTGCTATATACGCACATTAATATCTCACAGGTACGCGGGCAACCGCTACCCCAATCCGGAGCAAAAATACCTCAATACGGATTATAAGTGAATCTAATTCTCTGGAGATACTCTCGCATGTAGAAGATAAACTTGATCCTTTCATCCTGCCACAAGCTGCTTAGTCGTTGTCTGTTTTTCCAGCTTATTAAATAAAAAGAGAAGCCATATTGGACATATGGCCTCATACTCTGAATCTGTTCGATTGTAAGAAGACACTCACTCATGAAAAGCTCTCCAGAACGAACCTTCTGTATTAATGATATCCTTGATCTGAACAAACGGAATTGTAAACGTTGGAAACCCTGCCGCATAGGGCGCGATGTCATATGGATTGAAGTAGAGATGCAGAGCATCCGCTGTGACATAAAACGGCTGATCCGCACTAATCCCCGTATAGGTGTCCGGAAACACATACGAGTATTGAGGATCATTTTTGATCTGATCCCCCACAATCTGGCTTAACACTTTTACGTAGTCACTATCCGGTTTAAATAAATCCTTCAGCTCATACAACTGACCATTCGTCAGATTAATGATCGCATAGATCATCGTAGGCATACCATGCGCTGCACCTGCCGGGTAGTTATAACCTGTGAGTTGCAGTTGCAGCAATTGCTGCTGATAGAACGTAATATCAAAATCCCCTGTATACGTGTAATCCAGCTGTTGATCAGCAGGAATCGGTTTAACCTGGGAGAGTTGCTTCAACTTGGCATTCAGTGCAAGCTGCTCCGCTTGGTTCGTCAATCCCTCCACCTGCGGATAATATACGAGATAGTCCCTGTTTGGTTTGTACTTCACTTCGCGTACACGGTACGGTGGATGAAGCGGAACGATTGTATTTTGCCGCCAGATGATCTGTCCGGCCCGATTCACATAAGATAAGCGCTGGTCTAGATAGGCCTTAATCAGATCTGGTGCCACGACCTCCAGCGTACCCGAACCTTCTACATGCGGATACCCAGCGGCAGGTCTTCCACTCAGATCCAGCAGATAGGTTTGTCTTCCGTCCGATGCGGAAGCAAGGCCGTTTTTGTAATTACCTACTTCGCGATATAGGAACTCCGTAAGTCTTCTGCCATTGGTATCTGCAATCGCGTATACAGAGCCAATGTAAGGCTGCTCCGGATTAATTGCTTGCCCCAGCGCATAACGATGTTCGCCTAGTTCGCGGATGTCATTATACGAGGGTTGAATAACAAATGATCCTTGCGTGTTAATGACACCATAGATCGATTTGTAGTCCTCCGCTGTATTGACAATCGCTTGCCCGCCGCTAAAAGGAAATGCCGATGAAAATTTGGGCTGAATGCGAATATTACCCCGTTCGTCGATGTACCCATATTTGCCCGAGGTTTCTTTTTGAAAAGCAAGCAGTCCATCCCCCAGTGGTCCCACATAGGCATATGGATACGTTGCGAGCCGATGTCCATTGCGATTAATGAGCGCATATTCATTGTCCTTAATCTGCACAACCGCTTTGCCATCTTGAAAATCATTCGCAGAAGCGAACTGTGCAGGTATCACCTCATTGCCCGATGCATCCAGATAACCATACCGACTCACCGATCCATCTGCCTGACCAGGATTAGAATCGTAAAATAATGCTCGACCGTCGTTCATATTTGAGATATACGGGTACGCCCGTTTGGTCAGAACCGTACCTTGTTCATTAATCATCTTAAATCCTTGAGAATCAATGGTTATCGCCCGTTCTTCGGAAAAGGAGTTGATGGAATCGTATACAGGTTGAACGACATACTGCCCCTGAAGGTTAATAACGCCGGCACGACCATCCTTCACAACCACAGCCAATCCATTGGGCTGAAACTCTTGCGCGTCATCCAGTACCGGCTCAAGCCGAATGTGGCCTTGGGCATCCATATACCCCCAACGCGTCCCACTCGTAGTTCGAACGGAGATTGGATATAACCATGTCGTTACCCGGGCATGGCTTATAGGGACCATCGCCTGCTTTATTTTCTTTTCCAGCTCCTGTAGTACCTCTCTGGAAGGATACGCTTCCGGGAAACTGAGTGCCTTCTGAACTGAAGCAAGTGCTGCCGGATACTGGCCCGCATGGTACTGAGCATCCGCAAGGTAATACCAGTAAAAGATATAATCAGGATATTGCTGGGTTAGTTGCTCGTAATATTGCACCACTTTTGGATAATAGGTTGCATATACGTCCGGTGCAGGAACCCATTTCCCATTCTGCCATCGGATAATCTCCACACGATATGCTTCACCTGTGTCATGTATCCAGAGTGCAATCTCCACTTTCCCATCTCGACCATGCGGACCAGGCATATCTATAATCTCTGCATAGCTATAGTATAGATCGTCAGGCGCCAAATCTTTGAGCCCTGATTCCGTCCACTCATATACGGCAAGCTTAGACCAAATAGAACCAATCCGCCAACCGATAATGAGATTGTTCCTTGCCGTTGAAGTTACAGGGGCAGCAGTCATTAAAGTCACCCCATACCCCAATCCCTTAATTAGTGCCATCTTGATCCAGTGTCCTTGAACAAATTTCAGAATGAGCAAATACAGCTCACCGTTCAACTGATAGACTGCAGCAATCTCCGGCATACCGTCACCGGTAAGATCTGCCGCATAGATCGCTGGATGTTGAACAGGTTTATCAATATTGACGACCGTTGCACCAGCCGGAATATGTTGATTCACAATCTGCGTTAACAGCGGTTCGCTCATGGACATATCAGTTTCCTCCCTTATGACCGCATTCGCCTAATGGTATGCGTCATAAATCGGGATATGACATGTAATTCATTTTATATAAGTTGAACTAAAGAATATTCACACTTACCACTACGATGACAGAACAACCTTCTGATTGCACTTATCCCCCGATTCTTTGATTCACTTTTTATATTATCTATCTTGCAAAGTTACTTTCTCTCCATTGATTAGCAGGTAGCTCACATCATTCACCGGAATGGTCTTAGGGGATATCCACTTAATGAGATCCTGATCCAGCTGGAGGAAACCGGATGCGCCAGAAAACTTTGTACCATCCTTCAGGTGAACTTCAATACCCAAGTCCTCCACCCGAATCTTGCTCAGTGCCTCACCTGTAAGCGTGACGCCAACTGCGGAAAGGGTTACATTTGCCCGTGAGGCTCCATTTGCATCAAGCTGAACGTTTCCTGTTTTGCTCAAACCATTTTCACTCAAGTTAAAGGTCGTTTTCCAATTTCCCTTTACAACTTCACTAATACTCGTAAAACTGCCTTGAAGTCTCAGCTTATCTAAATCGTCAACAGCAGACAGATCATACACAAACTCCTCATAATCTCCTCCATACCCGACCCCATCTTTCATATAATGTCCATAGCTAACGGAATATTCAGGTATATCGCGCTTTCGACCTTGCTCATCGGTGAAGTAGAAGTATCCATGATTATACTCGCCAATCTCATTATCCGGATTAATCTGAATGTGTAACTTGCCATCCACAAAACCCATATTGGAAATATGCATCCAATCAATACCCTCAACAGGGATATTCGTTACATCCTGATGCAATACCGGAATTGGATCAGTATCCAATTGAATATCGGTTTTACCTCCCAAGCCACTTATACGATCTTGATCCAGAATATCATAGCTATTGATTTTTTTTTCTTGTAACAACTTCTCCCAGTCCACCTGTACGTTGTAACCATCTTGAAGGGTTGTACCCGACATCAGCGTATTAATCTGAACTGTAATTCGATTTTTGCTGACTTTTCCTTGAATAAGGAATCGGACAATAGCCGTTTTGTTAGCATCATCATAATGAATAATCTGAGCGTTGTTTGCATTACCACCGGTTACCCTGTAATCATATACATCCATTGTATCGTCAATGCGATGACCCGTCAGATCGGATAATGAAACATAGATTTCCGTTGTATCTCCGTCCCTGACAGCACCTATAACCTCCATTCGAATCCCTTGATCTTCACTCACCTGGTGAACAGGCTGAAGAATGCCAATCCGATCTGCACCTATAAAATGAAGAACAGTAGACAGATCAATGATCCCAACTGATGCAGCTGCCCCTGTAACCAGACATAACGATAACGCAGCGGTTACAGGAATATAGATGGCTTTGCGATACCTTTTTCTTTTATTCATGGACTTCTTGGTCTGTGCGGATGGATATAATACAGGTGGATAAAATGATGAATCTGATCTCGTAACGGTTGGTGGTTCATTCAGCGCCAATTTATCATAGAACAACTTTTTAATATTAAAGAGGTTCTGCTCAGTGAATTCTTTCTCGGATTTTCGCATTTGATCGCCTCCTTTATTTCCTGTTCATCCACCATGTCCTCAATCGTTGCCTGGAGCGATAAAGCTTGTTATGGACTTGCCTAACGTGTAGGGACAATGCTTCTGATATCTCATGTGGTCTCTGTCCTTCGTAAAACCGACGTTTCATAATCTCCCGTTCCGGTTCTGGAAAAGATTCAATCATTTGATTAAGTTCCGTATACATCTCTTTACTGATCACCTGAACCAACAAATCCTCCGTTTGCACCGAATGAATCTCCTCTTCATATGTAAGTTCAGTTCTTCGATTGAGTTTCCGGTAGCGATCAATCGCTTTATGTTTTGTGATTGTTGCAAGGTAATTTTTCAGGCTACTTCGCCCAGATTGGAACGCATCCGGATTTTGCCAAAAAGCAAAAAATGTATCTGCTACGCATTCTTCAATCTCTTCTGTCGATGCATGATGTAGGATGGAATAAGCAATCTTCCATAACAAGCCTGCGTAGTGATTCATCACCCATTCCATGGCCTCAGGATCACGATTCGCTACTGCCTTCCGTATCTGTTCTTCTTCCACGATTATGTATCCCTCCCTTCCATACTCATCTGAATCACGAATGCTCGTGTTGATCCGTGCTCCCTACCTATATTCGTTTGGTAGATGACATTTACTTACTCCACGATAAAAAAAGATTTGCAGTGACCTTATGGCCTTCTGCAAATCTTCTTATATTCTATACTACCATCTTATTTGTTACATCATATCGCTCTCATAGGCCTTCGCTTGGAATACTAACCAATATCAAGCCTCTTTTTGCACACTGAGCTGTACATATTGGGTGAGACGACAATACTGAAATAACAGCAACTCTTCATTACCTTGTCCAAGAGCCACGCTACGCCCTTCCTTGATGAGGTGATTCAACAACTCATCGAGGAAACTCATCTGCAACCGCAAGGATTCCGCTGCAAGCTGCTCAAGTACCTCAATATCCCGGGTCGTAAACTGAGATAACCCGCGCAGGAGCAACTCTTCTGACCAGCCGTTAATTCTCTGCATAAACTGATTATATTCTTCCAAGTCTGCCCATCCTTCCATTACCGATATCCAGTTTCAGACTGAGCACCGTTTGACCCTTCAGGAAACTGATTGGGCTAATCCGTTTTGGTTCCACACGCACAAAGGCATAGAAGTGTTCAAGTGATTGGGAACCATATCCTGACTCCAGTCTTTGGATCATCGTCTGCCAGTCTGTTGAATACGGGAGAGTGAGTGCCAATCGTTCTCCTTCGATACTCTCAACCGTCAGGACAAGCTCCTGTGTTTGTTTGACAAAGTTATGGTCCACGATTCGAGCAACTTTAATCACAGCCAATCGTTCTTTGGGAGCAGCAAACAAGTCGAATGTTCGCGATTCCTCTTGAAGTACAGACGTTACATTTTGCATGATTTTGCCCAGATTCAACGTTTCCACACCCGTTCGTGGCAAAATCGCAAGCTTGGCACCTTCGCCGGAAGAGATCCGGCGTTCTTCATTCACTTTAACGGAATGGAATTGAACTTCTTCACCCACGAACTGGCGAAAGGTCAGATTAGGCAGCCATGGTGTGAATGCACCATAATGCTCTGTATATGAGAACTGCTGATCATCGTAATATACAGCACGTACATCGCTATAGGTGTAGATTTCCTCATCATCGAAACAATAGAAATAATAGGTGATTCCACGGAAACCGGATCGTGTCTCCCACGCGTCAGCTCCCAGTCCATACAGATGAAGTGAAGGCACCGTATAGTATTTACTTCGAAAACTGCCAATGAGCTGACTCTGCTGAATGGCAGACACCTTTTCTTCTTCAAGAACCTGGAGTGCAAGATACAGCTTGCTTACCCGATCCAACATGGATTGCATGGAGAAACGTATATGTCTGTTGAAAAACAACTGTAGTTCTCCTTGAATCCCTCGTAAACTGCGTTCTATGTCAGGCAGGTTGCCACTATGAGCTGCAATTGCCAAAGTCTCCAGTTGTGCCATAAAGGACTGAGGAAGGCGGGCCAGTCCCGTCTTCAACAATCCTGCCAGCATAACCCGACATTCCTGTACTGTCTGAAGAGTGAACTTGGCTTCGTACACCCGTCCACTTAATGCATCCCTATCATCTAGGCCTTTTAGGTTCCGATACCGTAATAACGCTTCAAGCTTGGCCATTTTCCCAGCAGTCTGTTGCACCTTACATAGTGCTTTTGCAAGGTTCGGTTCCTCAGTAAAAGACACCTCGATATTCTGGGTGGTCAGATGAACCGTAAGAAGTGAATCTTCAATGATCTTAATTCCCTCTGGGTATCTCAATCGGAAAACAACTTCCTCAATCATGGAAGAACTATACGATTTAATTAACACGGGAAGGTCAGACTCCGTCAACCAGCGGAAGCGAGACTCGATCTCACGTGACACCGTATGCGGAATTTCGCTTGGATCGTCCACATTTGATACTAAGTTTGATGCTGATTCTGTTACTGATACGTTTTTTGGTACGTCCAACGGATCATTATCCGATATCCCTGAGTCCTTATCCAGCGCATGCTTCTCGTCTGCATTCATTGAATCCTCTGCCGTATATTCCCGTTGATCATACAGAATTGCAATCAGCACATGCTTGCAGATATGATCGGCCGGGCAGGAGCATTCCCAATGATCCAGTGTATCTTCAAGCGTACAGTGTGTCCCGTCACTTAACTGGCAACTCACAGATGATTCATTCCATGTGTACGTTACACTTACACCATTGTCCAACTCTTTCAAAGACCTTTTGTACAACCCCTTGTTGGCATACCGAATCAAATAATCCTCCGTACACAGCTTCGAAAAAATCCGGAATTTTTCCTTGAATCCACTCACGTCATCAACGCCCCGTTGCTCTCAGAATGTCGTAGATCGTTTCACTGAACACGCGACCTGGAACGTTGCCTAGAGCAATGGGTTTGTTGTCACCATAGTAATAATATTGCTTGTTATTCGGTTTGAAGAAATGAAGGGATTCCAGGGTAATGTCATCTAATCCCTCGTAATACGTGATGCTCGTACCGCTGAATTGCAATTCCGCAACAAGATCTCCGTACTCTTTATAAAATTCATGATACCAGCCGCCGTCCTGAGCCGGTCCTTTGATCCAACCGTATTTCTCCAGTGCTTTGGGGAAAGCCGTTGGTGAAAAGTCAGACTCGGGCAGATGATCGTATTCATTCTTCATCTTGTCCTCATCTTCTGGCTGGTAAATCTCACGATTCAATTGCTCAAATGGCTGCTTGATCTCGTAATCCTCCAACTGCGTTGTCCAACCTTCAAGCGTTGCCTGATCCAATTCCAGCGGGTGTATAAGTCCCACTTGTGCACCTGAAAGCAGATCAACCTCATCTTCATCCACAGAATTGAAGGTGCCATCCTCCATATAACGGAATGTGCTGATCAGAGCGCCATCCTCATACGTTCCCCAGATCAGACCAACAGCAAATTTCTGCATGATTACATTTTGTACAAACAATGCTTTCCACTCATCGGCAGACCACAGACGTTGCTTGGACAATGACTCTTCCAGACGCTGCGCCTGAATGTTAACCATGGATTTGAGATCTTTTTTCAGCTGTGTGAAACGTGCCCTGGACTGCGCTGCCAATTCAGGATCATCTTTCTGTGCAGGAGCAGGCAGACTCTTCACGGATTTGCCCGTTTCTTCATTGAGTACAACGACTTGTAAGTCTCCATTTACCTTAATCAGGAAGGAACGTTCTCCGTAACTCAGCTGCATGGTTCCTTTTTCATCAAAACCAAGCGTGGTGACTAACCGATCCTCCAATTGTTCCGGGGTAAGTCCCATATTATCCGCTGCAAGCTGCAACGCTTCTTCAGCAGCACCTTTCACCTGACGGTTCTTCACACCACGTTTAATCTTGTCAATCGCCATTAGAGCAGATGGATCTTTCAGATAAGCGAGCACTTTTACAGCATCTGCTGCAATCGCGCCGCGGCTGTTTTCTGTCCATTCCTTAATTTGCGGAGTCAGAATATTCACAATCTGAATATCGCCAAAGAGTGCTGAAACATACATCACCCACTTTTCTTTCGCGGGGGCACCTTCTTGAATCCAGACCTGAATCAATTCACTTGCAAAACGAGCGAGCGATGCCTCACTTACGTAATCCCGTAATTCATTCAACCGTTCATTAGGACCGGATGTATGATCCAATGATTGGACCAAAGCATACTGTTTAATCCGGTCATCTAAAGGCTGATTGTCTTCAATACGTATCAGTGAAGGGAGATCTTTCAAGGACAACCAGCTCAGTCTCGACAACTTTTTGGCATCCGCCTGATCAGCGAGTGCAGCATGGGCATACTCTGGACTTAGATCTGCGGTATCCAGCAGAATTTGGATCAAACTCTTCCACTCATCGGACTTCTCTTTCTTCAAAAGCTCACCATACAGCTCCTTGCTGTTTTCCAGACTGCGGATTGCGGTCAGAGCCATCTCTTTGATTCCCACTTTTTTCTCGGAGAGGTATACGAGCGTATACAAGTCCTGATCAGGAATTCGATTGAATTCCGCTAACGCCACGCCGTTGGCCTTCTTGGACGAATCCTGCAATCCGGCACGAATCGCTTCAGCCAATATTTTCTTCGATAACTCATCACGCTGTTCAAAGGTTATCTCCAGAATTAAAATGCGCGTATCCGTTGGCAGTTTCTTGTACTGTGTCAGTGCATAGTCCAGATTCTGCTGAATGATTCGGCGGTATTCGTCATGCGGCATGGATTTGTATCTATAGTCGGTCATGCCATTGAGTGAGATCAGGCTGGTTAGCAATTTCTCACGTTGCACCTCAGGATCTTGCCCATAACGTTGAAGCAGCTGCTCTCCACTAAACGCGTATGAATTGTACATGTCCGAGATAATATCCAGTGTCCAATCGGGATGAGTGGTCAGGATTGCGAACCTGCGCATTGCCTCCGAGTCCAAGGGCAGAAAACTAATACTGATGAGGTTGTGAACACGCTTCTTATCCCGATTCAGTTGATTAAACAACCCACGACTATTCGGGTCCTCCCAATATTCCTCCAGGGTGTTTTCCCCACCTAAGTATCTTGCAATCGCAAGTCCTTGACGTCCCCCGTCCAAAGGATGCCGAAGAGCGTTAAATACCGCTTGCTCCAGTGAGCCCTCCGCATTAGGCAATGTCATTCCTTGATCCTCCATGAATTTCTGAATGCAGAGTTTCAGGAATGGCGGTTTTATAATCTCGTATGCTCGAATCGCTTGTTCAGGACGATTCGCGATCGCGGATTGTAGCATGTTCCAAGATACCGTGTACGAATTAAGCTCGTCCCGCAACATTTCAACCAACTGATAAGGCTCATCCAGAGGCACAAGTCCAGCAAGCAGATCATTTGGACTTTTTGCTCTAGGGTCCATACTCAGCAAGTAACGGCGAACTTCAAGTGGATAAATCTCATGTAATTGATGTATTGTGTGAAGCAAAACATGTCCAATCTCACTATTCGTATCAAGGAACCGTTGTTTACCCCCACTAATGTTAATCAGGTACAACAAGGCACCACTCACAAGTACCATCGTTTGATGGAATACTGTGTTTGAACATTGCTCTTTTGAAGAGAAAGACGTATTGGGATACAGTTCAGCTATGAGCTGACTACGCTTCTCCTTGAGGAATTCATCTTTCAATTCTTGGGAAGATCCGTTATGTTTTCCTTGAATATTACTGACCACTACAGGTTCAATCAACGTATGTAGCTCATCCCGCAACTTATCTGCATCATTAGCCATTACATGTTGAAACAACACTGGTAACGATTGAACAGAAGATTGAACCTCTGCAAGATGAGAAGCCGTGTCACTTACTCTTGAATATAGTTGCAGCAGCATTAATGCATTAATTACATCCCGGTAATCCCCTTGACTGTCCGCTTTTTTGGAATCAAAAAGCCACTGGGCACGCTTTAATTTACTCTTTAATTCAGTCAAAATTTCGTTCTCGCCTGCAAACTGTTTGATCTTCTCCAACCGGGACAACAATCCATCCATGCGATCAGCGCTCTTGCTCTTCCCGCTTAATCCGTAGGCTTCGGAGTCATTTCCCATACAGACAGTAAAGGCATCCGTTCTCCATGAACTTCTTTTGGAATAATTGGATTCCAGATATATCACAATAGCCCCTGCACGGTAAAAGATATCTCCATCGTCTTTTTTAGCGAGCTTCATGAGCAGATCAATCGTTTGATACACATAATGACTCGAATTTCCCATCATATCCGGGAACTTGTCTGTCGTTCCCAAGACATAATCAATAATTTCGGAGCTTCGATCTGTTTTTAATGAGTACTCGTTTGAACAGGTTACTGCGAATTTCTCCACCAAAGTTTCAACTGCACGGTCTGCGGTAAGCATTACACATTCCTCCTTGAATTTAAGTGATGATCTCGCCAATCCAATCCGCGAGTTCGTTAGGCGTAATTGCTGCTACATGTGCCCCCATATTGGTTAATGTCTGTGCGGCATGTTTGTTATAGACTGAATCCCCGTTAAAATCGAGCGCGGTGAGGATCAGTAATTTGCATCCTGCATCGATAATATCTTTACAGGCTTTGTACATTTGCGCGATCGGGTACCCTTCCTCCAGATCACTGACCAGAATAAAGATGGTTTTGCCTGGATTATCGATTAACGTCTCGCCATATCGCAACGCTTTGGTAATATGTGTCCCCCCACCGAGCTGTACATTCATGAGCACGTCTACGGGGTCTTCCAGTCTGTCGCTCAGATCAACAACCTGCGTATCAAATATGAATAATTTCGTGCGCAACGCATTCAAGCGATAGAAGATGCTGGCCATCACCGAACTGTAGATGACTGAATCCAACATACTGCCACTTTCGTCTACACCAATAATGATGTTCCACTTGTTATGGGGCTGTATATTCCCGTCGAAATACAGACGATCAATCACAAACCTGCGCTTGTTTTTATCGTAATTCTTCAAATTCTTGGTGATGGTTCGCTTGAAATTCAGATTGCGCAAGGATCGTACTGAACTGGAAGTATAGCGACTGCGCTTGCCCATGATACTCGCTCGGGTCTGAGACTCCAGCTTGCTGCGTAGCTCTTCAACCACGGTTCGAACGATCTCCTTGGCGCTCTTTAACACCTCACCTTTCATCCGTCCTTTGAACTGCATAATGTTCTTGAGCAGATTCATGTTGGGTTCTAGGGATTCAAGCAACTTTTTGTCTGTTAACAATTCTGTCAGCCCATAGCGGTCAAGCGCCTGTTTCTCCAATATTTCTACCGTTGGTTTGGGGAATAGGTCCCTGACTTTGTGCAGCCATTTTGGTACAGTCAGGTTAGACGCACCGCGTCCTCCCTCTTTTCGGTAACCTTGTTCTTCACCGTATTCACGGTTATACAGATACCCCAGAATCTCATCGATTTCCGTATATTGAAATTCGCCCGAAGTATATTGCTCTGTATTGCACAGCCCCTCTTCAGCCGATTCACCGAGAATCAGACGCCAGCGATTTAAGGTTTCAGCAGAAGGTTGATCCCCTCGGTTGCTTCCATCCGGATTGGAACTTTCATTGATTTCTCTGATATCGTCCGTTCTCCGATTCGCTTCATTCATATTAGCTTCCATGCGGCAAACTCCTTTCGAAGCGCTTCGTCCCATGCTTTGGACTGAGTCAGCATCTGCTCATCAACCGCAGGCCTTAGCATCTCCTCTGGCTCAACCTGATGCAGACTCGCCACCCGTTCGGCAATCAAGCCCGTTTCCATTGGTGTAAAGTAGGTGAATGCCAACCGCAATTCCGGTACCATACTGATGAAGTCGTCGTATGAAAGCTGTTCAATCAGATAATTCAACTCGGACAACAGCTGATCTTCATATAAAAAAGCGTCACGTGCTACAGTGAATACTCCCTGTAAAAAAAGTGCGGTTTGACGGGTCTGATCCGGTGTACCATGGATATAACCACGAGCACGATCAACAATCTCATCTCTGGGCCTGTCACCGAGCCCTGAGGAAATAGCCACACATACACCCTCCAGCTGAGCCGGAAGCTGGTGATCCGACAGAAGCTCATTCAGCTGTATTCGGAATGTCTCATCCTGAAAATACCCCTCCGATGACTCTGCGAGCATGGCTAGCAGCTTCAATCCCTGAATAATGGCTTCATGTTCATCCGGGTTAGCTCTGGAGAGCTGTAACAACTTGTCCACGGCGTTCCTATAAGCTTCGGATACCAGGTCAGGGAGATGTTGCTCGTCAGATAATCCCAGCAACCTGCGGTGTTGATGAATTCGGTTCAAGACATGCAGGCTGTTACATAAGGATAGGAAATTCCCGTCGGTTCTCAGCGCCGAGCGCACCTGTTCATAGAGTTTCATCGCAGTGTCCTGAAGCCCCATGAGTAACGCTTGAAGCATGAGTCGGGCAAGTTCACCGCTATGATGATCCGGTATTTCTTGCATCTGTTCTTCCATTTTGCGTGTAGCCGCTCCAGCAAGCGTTCCGCCATAGAGAGAGTTCTCTATCAATCTGGCTTCAATACGGGATGAGTACATATAAACCCAGGTTTCGCGAACAAGATTCATGTCACGCTCTGCGATCCAGTCCGGCCCCGATTGCCGTTTCGCGAATTCCGGAACCAGATAGGTGATGCATTGAATCAATTGGCTTATCTGACGATGCTCCGGTTTCGCATACAGATCCAGAACTTTCTTGTGTTGACCTGTTGTACGAATCTGCAGTTTGTACTCTGTACAACGCGCCTTGAAGTCCTCCACGATGGGAATACTGAATGAATTGGGAGCCACGCTTCCAATGACGTCTCCAGTCAATAACTGCTGCAGCTCTTGCAGCGGTTTATCGGTCGCCAAGGTAAGCTCCCCCTTCACAAAGGAAGAGAGTGCTGCATCCATCAACTCATAGACGCCGCCTTCCCTTTTACCCCGAAGCCCGGCAAGACCTTGAATCATGCTGTACGCCTCAATCGCATCACTCGTTGATACATATTCGTGACCATCCCTTAATTGGCGCATCAGCCGGGATAACAAGTCCAGAGCCGTTAGATTATACGGTGTACTCTTTTTGCGAAGCAGCTGGTTCCAGATCTGATCGTAATAATTTACATAAGGCATGCCGCTCGCATATCCATTGAGCCGATCCGCTTCAGCAAAGGTATAGACCATCGGGTACATTTGTTGGTGAACCGTGTCTGGATTAACCGCACTTTGTTGAGACGTTCCTGGTTTACCTTGTCCATCCAAACGTCGGTCTGTATGCCGTTTATCCATTTCTGGCTGTTCCAATTCCGATTCATGTTTCTCTGACATCAACAGTCCATACGTATGAAATCCACCGGTAATGACAAGCACACGGTCATGCTCCCGCACCGCTTGATTAATATGTTGTTTCATATATGCTTCTCTTGCCAGATCACCTGAAGACTGTAATCGTTCCGTGGAATAACACATTCGGGATAAGGTACAATACGTGAATACATCCTGCACGAATTCCTCAGTAGACTTCTCCAGGCCACCGATCTCAAACACTTTTTCCCACAATTCATCAAAACTGCGGCAGTTTGTTTTTTGACACAAACGGTTAATGAAGTCAGAGCCCGCAAGCAAGGTTTCGTCCTGAATGGAGATCTCCTTTTGTTCTGTCTGGCCGGATTTGGATGCACGAGTGGAGAAGTGTTGATAGTCCAAATCAATAAACTTCGCCGGAATGTTCAGGCGTTTTGCTTCTTTCAAAGCTACATATTCAGGTGAATACCGAAGCATCGGATAATAGCAGGCTTCTCTCTCCAATTCACTCTCATAGGTATAGTACAGACTGACAGGAGGTAAGGTTGCCTCATCACTCAGCACCGAAATTAATGGATTACCGCTCTCCGGTCCTTCAATCAAAATGATATCTGGCTTGTACTCCTCAATTAATCGTAACAAGTGATACGAACATGCAGGGCTATGGTGTCTAATAGGATAATAGACCGTATGATTACTCAGGTTATATACCTGGGATTCGAACAAGGATTGTAACTGCTCAACATCAGGGTCCAGTACCGCTGTTAACCGATCCATTTTCTCTCCTCATAATAGTCCTTCCACATTCCCTCTTCTCTGGAACGCTCTTTTACGACCTTAGAGAAATAGGTTTTGAGAATGGACAGATCCTTGTCGTTTTCCTTTGCAATGGTCCCCAGCATGTTCTGCACCAACCGATCCAGCGCAATAGCCTTATCTTCGTAATAATAGGAAGTCATCGCACTCTGGACATAGACAGACACCGCTTCCGCCGTACTCATGGATGCTTGAGGGGTGTCAAGTTTGTAGCCTTCCCGTGTCATGCCGGTGCGCAGTTCCATGAATGTTGTAGCCAGCAATTCAACCACATCCGGGTTAATGTCAATATCAATTCCACTATGTAATAACAGGCTTCGTGCCTGGGATTCAATAATTTTGGCTTCCATCTTCACGTTATGAATGGGCTTGATTGTTTCGAAATTGAACCGGCGTGTCAATGCACCACTCATTTCGTTAACACCTTTATCGCGAATATTGGCTGTAGCAATGACGTTAAATCCCGGTTGGGCAAACAGCACACCGCCATCCAGTTCCGGGATGCTCATGACCTTGTCACTGAGAATACTGATCAGACTATCCTGCGCTTCAGCCGGACAACGTGTAATCTCTTCAAAACGGGTAAGAATTCCTTTCTTCATGCCGTTATATAACGGTGATGGCACAAGCGCAGCTTCCGAAGGGCCTTTATCAAGCAGCATGGCGTAATTCCATGAGTACTTGATCATGTCTTCCGTCGTGCCTGCTGTACCTTGAATCGTGTTTAGACTGGTACCGGAGATCGCTGCGGTCAGCAGTTCGCTAAGCATGGTCTTGGCTGTCCCGGGTTCTCCCACGAGCATTAATCCTCGATTGCCTGCCAGAGTAACCACGGCACGTTCAATTAACACGTCATTGCCATAGAATTTGCGGGTAATCGTGATCTCTTCTCCATTTAATAACGCAGGCTTATCCCTGCCTATAATAAAATCGCGCACATAGGCGGGAGATAACAGCCAGTTCGGGGGACGTTTCCCCTGATCTTCCTCTCGCAGCGCACGTAATTCAACCTCGTATAATGTCTCGGCGGGTGGTTTAAGCATCTCCATCGTCAAGGTGTCTCCTCTCACGTAAACAGATCGTATGTTCTTATTCCTATCATTTTATCACAGCCCTCGAACAACTACCCGGTAAAACGATAAAAATGGTTGAAACGTCCTTCTTATCAGCACTCTTCCTAAGTCCATGGACATAGCCTCTAGCACAAATATGAAGGTGAATTATCCTTACAACCGTGCCTAAACACTGTTTTCGGCTCCGAATCAGCATGCTTATTACCCATGCAAACGCATTGTAGGCCATATGACCTTAGGATTCATTACACTTTCGATCATGTGTTTCAACCAAATGAAGCCCATTATTACAAAGAAGACACAGGCCATCAGCAGCTTGTGTCTTCTTATATGTTCAAATTTCACCCAATATCTATGAATTTTGATCGAAACGAACCACTCTCTCAGAATTCCCTACTTACATTCTACGCCCGCATGAAGCGGAATACAGCTCGTACCACTCATAACGGGTAAGCTCAATATTTATTGCATCACGACAGGCCAGAATACGTTCTGGTCGAATCGAACCAATGACAGGTTGTATCCCTGCTGGATGCTTCATTAACCAAGCCAGTACAATAGACTCCGGTGTAACTCCACGCTCCTTAGCCATTCGATCAACCAATTGAGCCGTATGCTCAATTTCAGGACGCTGTCCCTCAACTACCCTGCCAGTAAAACGCCCCTGAGCAAGGGGACCCCAAGCTTGCAGTTGAATATGCTCTGCCTGACAATATTCCATCGTGCCATAGGGAAACACGTTATCTCTAGCTTGGGATCGATTCACCGTAACACCAGCTTCTACGAATCCGATTTTGTCCAGACTCATCTCCAGCTGATTCACAATCAGAGGTACTTTACTATGAAGCTGAAGAAAACGAATCTGTTCAGAACCCATGTTGGACACTCCAAAATGGCGCACTTTACCGGAATGATGCAGCTCAGCCAGTGCGTCTCCAATCTCTTGCGGATGGGCAAGTGGATCAGGACGATGTAACAGCAAAATATCCAAATAATCGATGCCGAGCCGTTCCAGGATACCGTCCACACTCGCCAGAATATGTGCACGTGAGGTGTCATAACGCTGCGGTCCTTCATCATCACCTACAAGACGTATACCACACTTCGACTGTATAATGATCTGCTCACGCAAGCCGGGAGTTTCGGATAAAACTCGCCCCAAGACATGCTCTGCCTTACCACGTGTGTAAATATCCGCCAGATCAAAGTGATTAATGCCGATTTCGATAGCTGCTTCTACCGCTCGATGACCTTCTACGACAAGATCGGAAGTAATGGGGAGCCCATCCCATTCACCCCCAAACCGCATACAGCCAAGAACCATTCGACTTGCCGGAATCTGGTGGTGATGCAAAGGAAGTTGTGCGTAAGACATGTCAGCGTTCACCTCATTTTCATTTTTAGCAAGCATAATAATCGATTCTCTCTACCATGTCTTCTTCCATCTTCCTCTATTTTCCTGCTCTATCATCCATATGAAGAAAAAACAAGGTTTCAAAAGCTTGTGTATTGAATATATAGAGGGTGCAGGTATTATGCAGGAATATGAGAGGAGATATTACATTTGAACCCGAATGAACTCAACGAGTCCTCAAAGCCAGCGTTTTTCACGAAAGAATTCACGCATAACCCTTACCCGGTGTATGAAAAGTTAAGAAAAGATGAGCCCGTTTTCAGAGTCATGTTTCCTCATGGGGAATTCGGCTGGATTATTACCCGATACGAGGATGCAGTCCAGATTCTGAAAGATACTCGATTCAGCAAAGACATGGTCCGACGTTACGGCGCTGACAATCAAAGCATCTTCTCGAATAATATGTTGTTCTCCGATCCGCCAGATCATAGACGTCTTCGGGGACTTGTGCAGAAAGCATTCACACCCAAACTGGTCGCAGACATGCGAAGCCATATTCGGGACATTGCTGATGAACTGCTGGACAACCTCCCGTCACAGGAAAAAATGAATCTGATCGATGACTTTGCCTTCCCGCTGCCTATCATTGTCATTAGTGAAATTCTGGGAGTACCTCTTGAGGATCGTGACAAATTCCGCTTGTGGTCCAATACGGTAATCGATGCTTCCACAGCCGAGAGCGCCGAGCTGTTTGAGCAGCATGCAAGGGAGTTTACGGATTACCTTACGGCCTGGTTTGCGAAAGTTCGCCGAGATCCCGGCACTGATCTGATCAGCCAGCTTGTCATTGCAGAAGAATCCGGGCAGCAGTTAACTGAACAAGAACTGCTTGGCGTGGTCTCCTTATTAATCATTGCCGGTCATGAAACAACTGTTAATCTCATCGGCAATGGGATTCTCGCCCTACTGGAGCATCCAGAGCAACGCGAACTGCTCATCAAGCAGCCTGAGCTTATTCACAATGCCATTGAAGAGATGCTTCGTTATAACGGGCCTTTGGAGTTCAGCACATCTCGCTGGGCTCTGGAAGATATTGAATTCCGTGGAGAGCATATCGCTCAAGGTGAACTTGTCATTGTTGCGCTTGGTTCCGCCAACCGGGACGAACAGCAGTTTAAGGATGCTGATATCTTCGACATTACCCGCGAAAAAAGTTCGCATCTGGCTTTTGGCAAAGGCATTCATCTCTGCCTGGGAGCACCGCTCGCTCGTCTGGAAGGTGAGATTGCAGTCAGCACACTTCTGAATCGTTTTCCAAATATACAGCTTCAGGCAGATGTGAATGAACTGGAATGGAGACCTGGCATGATTGTTCGTGGTGTCAAGGAAATCCCGGTTCAACTTAAATAATAGCTAAATATGAATAAATGAAAGCGAGGCACATGACATCATGGAAATGAACACCTTGGTATGGATCGTTCTGCTGCTTCTGATCCTTGTGTTACTGGTCAGAGTCACCAGTCTGCAACGCCAATTAAATGAGTTGAAAAGTGATGTGGAGCGTCTGGAGAACGGTTCAACAGTCAGCGCCCGCTCTGACTTCAATTACACATTGTCGCCGAAGGAAACATCTCCTTCCCACACAAGCCAACCAGCCCAATCGGATCTGGATCAGGAACTGCTTACACTTATACAACAAGGGAAAAAAATTATGGCGATCAAACGACTGCGTGAAGCCCGAGGTCTTTCGTTGAAGGAAGCCAAAGACTATGTTGATTCCCTAGATCGGTAATATACAACTCACATAACTCTCCGGGGAAGTTACTCCAGACTTTCGGCTGTTAACACAGACGCAGTAGAAAGTGTGGAATCTTCACCGAGAGTTTACTTTTCTAACGACATATGCTACTGTTATTTCTATATTACTAGAAATAAGAAATAAAGACGAAAGGACGGATCATGATGCAATCAAACTCGAATGAGATTGAACAAGTCGTCAAAATTCATAAAGCGCTGGGCGAGCAAACACGCTACAAAATCATTCAGATTTTATCGAGCGAAAGCAACCTGTGTCCCGCCGATCTGGAGAGCCGCCTTGTTACGGTTGCCCTATCGACTCTGTCTCATCATTTGAAACAGCTATCCGATTGTGGCCTGCTTACATCGCAGAAGAAAGGTACGTATATCTACTACAGCCTAAACACGGAGACTGCACAAAAGTTTGTTCCCTATCTGCTAAATAAATAAAAAATTTGAGTTATATTTCTATATAATTAGAAATATCGAAACAGTACCTCAACATTTATTAGTAGCACTAGGTCACCTAAGTTTACGCTTATATCAAATATTCATTATCTAGGTTGTAACATTACCATTCGCGCAGATAGGGTGCATTCAGAGCATTCATGTCTTGTTCTATCGTCTTTATTTCTATATTTCTAAAAATATAATAATTACAATTAGAAAGAGGTTATGTTTCCATGTCTTCTTCTACGCTCAAAATCTATGTTCTTGCCTTGGTCAGCTTCCTTGTAGGAACGTCCGAATATGTCATTGCCGGCATTTTGGATCGCATTGCAGATACCATGAATATCTCTTTAATCGCTGCCGGACAGCTCATTACGATTTTTTCACTCGTATATGCGCTAGGTACACCTGTCATTATTGCACTGACTTCGCGCTGGGACCGTCGCAAGCTGTTGCTATACTTCCTCGGTCTATTCGTTTTGGCTAATGTTCTTGCCTATCTGTTGCCGGGTTATGGACTGTTCGTCGCAGCACGCGTGTTGATGGCTTTAGGGGCGGGCGTTGTTGTTGTCACGGCATTAACGGTTGCTTCCCAAATAGCGGCTGAGGGCAAACAAGCTAGTGCAATCGCCACAGTAATCACTGGATTTACGGCTTCTTTGATTGTTGGCGTTCCGCTCGGAAGGCTTGTGGCTGCATCTTGGGATTGGAAGCTCGTTTTTGCCGGTATCGCCGTTCTTGGCATTCTCGCCATGCTGGTGATCGCGGCCGCCATTCCGCCTTCCAAAGCAGAAGCGCCTGTTCCGCTGAAGAATCAACTCTCTTTACTCAAACAGCCACGAATTGTACTGGCACTGCTGGTGACCTTTTTCTGGTTAGGTGGTTATTCCATTGCTTACACGTATATCTCACCTTATCTCGTAACCGTTGCAGGAATGAGCGAAGCACTACTCAGTTCAGCTTTACTCGCATTTGGTATTGCTAGTCTGATCGGTTCAAAAGTAGGAGGATTCGGTGCTGACAGATGGGGTGTCAAACGAACGTTGATCACAGGCATGACACTGCATATAATGAGTCTGGTCCTGCTGAATATAACGGCAAGCTCTCATCTCGCTGTCTTGCTTGTTCTGATTTTGTGGTCTTTTGCCGCGTGGTCCTCGGGTCCAACTCAGCAGTATAACCTCGTGACTATGGCTCCCGAATCCTCAGGTATTATGCTTAGTCTGAATAGTTCGGTCATGCAATTAGCTATGGCCGCCGGAGCAGGGATTGGTGGCATCGCAGTAAGCAGCGTCTCATTGTCATCCATCACCTGGATTGGGGCTGTCGGGGTCGTTATTGCCGTTATCATCGTCATAAGTTCGTACCGTTCAGCATCTACGAAAAGTAAACAAACCAATGCATCACACAACGTTGCCTGATATGGATTCGCAGTACTATGCGTAGTATAAAAGAGAAATTAAAAAGAGAGGCTCTGTACGCATACAGTGACCTCTCTTTAAACATTTTAACAGCTATTTTATTGCCGATAAGCTGAACTCTTATTGGGCCGTAACTGCACCATCGATCGGATATACTGCACCATTAATATACGGCGCTTCATCTCCAAGCAGGAAGGAAACCAGGTTAGCGATCTCTTCCGGTCTGCCAAGGCGTCCAGATGGAATGCTGTCAACCGTTGCCTTGAACACTTCAGGGTTGTCTTTACCAAACTGAACAACCATCGGCGTCTCAATAGTACCTGGTGCAATCGCATTTACACGAATGTTGTCCTTGCCATATTCAATTGCAGCTGTTCGGGTCAAACCCACCACGCCATGTTTGGTTGCTGCGTAAGGTGCAACCGCGGGTACACCAACAATACCGGCTGTGGAGGCTGTATTCAGAATGGAACCTCCACCTGTTTTGAGCATTTCAGTAATTACATACTTCAACCCGTAGAATACACTTCTCAGGTTAATATCAATAATCTGGTCAAACTGCTCAATCGTATGTTCAATCAGCTTGATCCCAGGACCTGCAATCCCTGCATTATTAAAGAACATGTCGATTCGTCCGAACTCTTCGACTGCTTTTTTCACATAATTCTCAACTTCAGGTGCTTTACTCACATCTGCTTGTACAAAAATAGCTTTACTTCCCAGCTTCTCAATCTGCTTAACGGTTTCAAGACCTGTCTCTTCGACAAGATCCACAACGACAATGGATGCGCCCTTCTCAGCCAGCTTTAGCGCTGCTGCTTGGCCCAATCCACTTCCTGCTCCAGTAATAATGGCTACTTTTCCTGCGTGACTCATGTTGATCTCCTCCATGTGTGTGTGTCATCTTGTGATTGGATCGATGAATACGATATGAAACGTACGTACATGCAATGATGCAATATGTAGGTCAAAAATGGCATAAAACCTTCCTGACTTTACCTATTCTAATAGACTTTCGACATAAAAACAAATCATATAATATGCATTCATACTATATTACATGTCACATTTTCAGCATTCTATTCAAGAAGCACGCAACGATAATGTCTTGTCACGTGCTCCTCTTTTACCTCTTTTACATAAACAATACTTTGAAAGTCGGTATCTCTACAACTTCACACGGTGCATTTCCGCTTTATCGAAACGGCTATCTTAGCAGATTGGTTTTTGCTAATTCAATAATTTCGTCCCCGCGTCCGTTCAGCACGGCTTTCATCATCCATAACGTGAATCCTTCAGCCTGTTTGATATCAATCTTCGGAGGTAAAGACAATTCCTGACGGTTCACCACCACATCAATCAGTACAGGACCATCATGCTGAAGCGCACGCTGCACAGCTCCTTCCAGTTCACCCGGATCTTCAACCCGAATACCTTCCATGCCCATGGCCTGAGCAACCATCGCAAAGTTAGGATTTACAAGTTCTGTCCCGGACTCCAGGAACCCTGCAGCCTTCATCTCCAGCTCAACAAAACCGAGTGCTCCATTATTAAACACCACAACTTTAATCGGCAAATTATGCTGTTTCAATGTCAATAGATCACCCATCAGCATCGTGATGCCACCATCACCCGACAACGAGATGACTTGTCTGCCTGGATCAGCGACCTGAGCACCAATCGCTTGTGGCAGGGCATTTGCCATCGTACCGTGACTGAATGAACCGAGCAGCCTGCGGTTGCGGCTCATCTCGATATAACGGGCCGCCCATACTGTCGGAGTACCAACATCACAGGTGAAGATGGCATTTTCTGCTGCGGCATCACTAATGATCTTGGTCAGGTACTGCGGATGGATAGGCTTTTTACCCGGTTTTCCAACGGCTAACTCGTCCAGTTCTTTACGTACTTTCACATAACGATCCACACTTTTACGCAGATGTTTGTCACTGTGTTCTTCTGTTAGATAAGGAAGCAAAGTTTCAATAGTCGCTTTCACATCCCCACATACGCCGTAATCCAGCTTCGTACGCCGACCCAGATGGGAAGATTGAATGTCGACCTGAAGGACTTTCGCATCTTCGGGATAGAATTGACGATATGGGAAATCCGTTCCGAGCATCAATAATACATCACAGTCCATCATGGCATGATAACCGGATGAATACCCGATTAGCCCGGTAAGGCCGACGGAATAGGGGTTCTCATACTCCAAATATTCCTTACCTCGTAGTGCAATAACCATCGGGGATTTCAACCGATCACAGAGCTGCATGAGGGATTCCCTAGCGCCCGCGCAGCCTGCACCGCACAACAACGTAATTTTTTTGCCTTGATTCAAATATTCCGCCAGTTTCACGAGTTCCTGCTCAGAAGGATGTACCACAGGGTTGGTCGCGTGATACACATGCTCAGGCACAGGCAGATCCGCCGCTTCAAGTCCAGCTACATCCCCCGGTAATACAACGACGGACACACCTGAACGTGCGACTGCTGTCTGGATGGCCATCGTAAGGGAACGAGGCATCTGCTTTGCTGTTGTAATGACTTCACAATAATCACTGCATTCCTGAAAGAGATATTCTGGATGTGTCGCCTGAAAATATTCGCTGCCAATCTCGTCACTTGGGATATGTGCAGCGATGGCGAGCACAGGCACACGATTGCGATGACAGTCGTACAGACCGTTAATCAGATGCATGTTACCAGGGCCACTGCTCCCTGCGCAGACAGCGATACTTCCACTGACCTCAGCGTCTGCCCCAGCAGCAAATGCAGCCACTTCTTCATGACGTACATGAATCCATTCGATCTTCCCAGAACGACGGATGGAGTCGAGTACCGCATTCAAGGAGTCTCCAACAATGCCATATATGCGTTTGATGCCAGCGTTCAATAAGGATTCAACCAGAACGTCCGCTACTGTTTTTTTCATAAGTGATGGGTCTCCTTTAATTGCTCATTTTGATTATGTTTCCACTCTGTTAATATACCTATTCTTATACCCCAATCTGCTGAAATCCGAACCAAATCATATGTATATATGGATATACAAAAACCTGCCCCTTAAAGCCAAATGCCAAAAAATCCGCTTGTCGAATGACAAACGGATTACGGTTAAACTAGATTTATTGTTATTTCATGTGAATTCCTGAATCCAAATCGGAAACTAGATGGCAGGCATCACATTGCCACCACTTACTGGGATATAGGCACCCGTGATAAATGAGGACAGATCCGAAGCGAGAAAAGCTACCGCATTGGCGATTTCTTGATCTTCACCCCTGCGCTTCAGCGGCACGGTACGAGTGTATGCCTCATCATGTCCAGGCTCACTGGATCGGTCACTTTCGCTTATCGTCCATCCAGGTGCAACCTGGTTTACGGTAATCTGATACTCGCCAACCTCCTTGGCAAGTACGCGATACACGCCATCCATTCCACGCTTACCAGCGGTGTAGGCCGATTGATGAGCAAAATTTTGCATCGCACATTCCGTATTGATACCAATGAACCGACCGGCTCTGATACTTTGCATATGTGGAATGAAAGCTTTGGCAAGATACACACTCTGCATGACACAGGATTCGAACTGGCTCAAGTAATCTTCAGGAGACTGTTCCAACACCGTTGTCCATTCATATTGAATGACCGCATTGGCAACAACGATATCCACTCCGCCGAGGACAGGCTGAATTTCATCACGCATCCGAAATGCCGTATCCTGCTTTGTAATATCTCCCTGTACAATTACAGCCTTACGACCGAGTGCTTCAATCTCACCCTGAAGCTCCCGAGCCATGGTATCATTATTTATGTAATGTAGAGCCAGATTGGCGCCACAGGCTGCCAACGTGCGGGCGATCACTCTCCCCAGTTGTCCGGTTGCGCCTGTAACCAGAGCCGTTTTTCCTGAGAGATCCAATTGCATAACAGCGAAAACCTCCTAGAATTCATTTGGTCGAAATAGTCGAAAACGATTTCGAAATGTGTTATTTTTGTTTATTAATTACGCATTATTCAGAGGGATATACAGCATTGTTCAATGCTGTATATGGTAGTTCAACCTTTTTCCTATATGTGGAGACTATTAATTATGATGTTGAATGAGATCAATTTCCTGGAAGCGACTGACTTCCTTTTCCCAACGATCTTCTACATATTGACGGTGAACCGGGTGATTGTTGTATGCATCATACGCAGCCTGATCTGCAAAGACCATCGAGAAGCTGTAGTCAAACTCATTCTTTTCACTTACCTGTCTCAGAACCTGAAATTGCTCTACCCCAGGAATGACAGCCAGTGCATCCGAACTTTCCTTTAAAAAGGCTTCTGCCTCCGGTGTATCTTTACCCGCGTAAAGTGTAAACGTTACCATATGTGTGATGCTGCTCATCTCTATTTCCTCCTCCAATATGTTCTTACTCTGTTTCCTAGTGTACATCCGAATGTGTTGTAAGCGCAATAATTGGTTGAATTAATTTTTATGAAATGGATATTTCTATATAAATTGAACTAAGGAATATTTACACTGGTCACTTCGATGACAGAACAACCTTCCGATCGCTGTTATCCCCAGATTTTTTCGATTCCTTCTATAAAGGTTAAATCCGGGGATAAAGGCGAGTTTATGCTTACGAAGTAGCTTTCCATAGAAAGCTTTTAGCTCCGCTTCTTCAGTTTCTTTCTGTCCTCTCCGTTTTGTGTAAATTTTATCTCAATTTATATAGTTACAAATATTAATTTCAAGTAAAATTCACTAGCCTTTACCCTGAATATATACACAAAAAAACCTCAGGACAAATCCCGAGGTTTTTTGTAATGTATGGACAAACTTATTTGTTGATGTTGTATTTACGGTTAAATTTATCAACACGGCCACCGATATCCACGTTTCTTTGTTTACCAGTGAAGAACGGGTGGGATGCGGAACTAGTGTCCACACGGATTACTGGGTAAGAGTTACCGTCTTCCCATTCCATAGTTTCGTTAGAGAACTTCGTGGAAGAACTCAGGAATTTGAAATCAGCACTTGCATCGTAAAAAATTACGAGTTGTGTCTTTGGATGGATGTCAACTTTTGGCATAATCTATTTACACTCCTTTAATATGGGTACTTCTTTAGAATCAAACTAAATTTTATTATACTCTTTTTTTGGACAAAGTACCAGCAGGATTTGAGGAATAGCTAAAAAAAATATGATATCTGTGATTTTGCACCTAATCAGGTGTTACGCCGTCCCTTTCTCCAGTACATTCAACATGTACTCCAAAGCCTCCAGTTCATCCCTGCCCCTTGTCTGTAATCTGACAACACTACCATATCGAATGGGAAGTAACGCCATTCCAAGCAGGCTTTTGACATCTACACGATGCTCATGCTCAGACTCCATATACGACAAAATAATATCCGAGGAAAAACGCGACGCTTGAGAAGATACCGACATCAGATCATCCCGATGAAAATCAGCGTGTATCATAAATTCATGTACTCTCACAACCTTCAGTTCCTTTCGCTAAGTACTTATTCACCAATATGGTGTGTATCCATTTATATATTAAAATCTTCATGAATTATACCATGTTATGGGAGCTTGACCCATACTTTTCGCAAAAAAAACAAAAAAGAGTCCTGAACCGCAGGACTCTTTCACGTTGCTCTTATCTGCCGTTTGGATATACCATGACCTTCAGACTGCCGCTTTTATTGTGTAATGCGCGCTCCATCGCTTGCTGTGTCTCTTCGAGTGAATAACGATCTGTAATCAGGGACATGACGTCATGCTGACCGGAGCTCAGAAATTCAATTCCTGCCGGATACGTATTGGCATAACGGAATATGCCATAGATATCAACTTCATTGTCCGCAATAAATGGAACATTAAGTGCGATCTCGTCCTGTGCAGGCAGGCCCACAATCGCAAGTTTGCCTCCACGTCGAAGTGAATACAGAGCAGATTGTAGCGCCTTTGGATTCCCCGCTGTTTCCCATGCGGTATCCACACCCACACCACCTGTTAACTCGCGAATCACAGCCAGCGCATCTTCATTACGCACATTAATGGTATGAGTGGCACCCATGCGGCGAGCGGCTTCCAGCCTAACTTCCTCCAGATCGGTTACAATGATCTTCTCTACACCGAAAGATTTGGCAGCAGCCACGGCCATGAGTCCAACGGGCCCCATACCCATAATCGCCAGGGTTGTACCCGGAGCCAGTTTGCTGCGGCGTGCAGCGTGAATACCAACAGAGAATGGCTCGTTCATAGCTGCTTCCTCATAAGACAGATGATCCGGGATCGGGAATACCATATCTTCACGTATCACCATGTATTGTACAAATGCCCCATCCACCGGAGGGGTCGCTAGAAATTGTACATCCGGACACAGGTTATAACGACCTTCCTTGCATGCCGAGCAACGCCCGCAAGTCACCCCAGGCTCAATAGCAACCCGATCCCCTGTTTTCAGACGTGATAAGTTCGAGCCAACAGCAGCAATGATCCCCGCACACTCATGACCCAGAATGATCGGTTTCTCCACCACAAATCTGCCAATACGTCCATGTTCAAAATAATGCACATCCGAGCCACACACCCCAACAGCCATCACCTGGATTAACACCTCATTTGCTGCCGGTTGCGGGACGGGTTGTTCCTCAATAATGATGTGTCCTGGCTCTGTCATGACAGCAGCTTTCATGGTCTCGGGCAGTTGATGTTGTCCCATACGGTTCTCCTCCTCATGTATGTCCATGCTGTCTATTCTACAACAAAGAAAACAAGGTATCTTCTATCTTCATATCACCAATCAATAGATTGTTCGACCTTGTTCATCCGCAATGCCGCTCTTCCGATAGAAGTACGTATTGATCATGTCTCGCCATTCCTTCGCATGTTCGGCCTGATTGTCCTGTAATGAAGCAACTTTACTGAAAATAACCGGGTCGATTTTACCCTCCAGCCCTCTCCATGTCTCGGCTAAGGCCTCTGCCTGCGCAACACCTTCAAAGTGTGTATCATAAATATGCTGAATGACCGTTTTACCCGAATGCAGAACATGGGTGTACGGCACGTGATGGAAAAATAAGATCAGCTCATCCGGACAGGTGTCTACGGACTCATAACGATCAGCATTCTCAGGGTGATACTGTGAAGTGTATCCTGTACCGCTGTTCACGGTTCGATCTACACCAATACCATGACAATCGGCAAAGTGATACGTTCCCCATTTGGAATACTCGTATCCATCTACATTCGGCCCGTAATGATGTTCCGGATTAACCATCCAACCTACACCGAGAGGCGCCGTATAATTCTCATAGATATCTAGTGAAGTCAAAAGCATGCCCGTAACCTGCCGCACAACTTCGTCTTCATGTCCAAATGTGAGTCTCACCCACTCATCGGCAATCTCTTCCGCGGACAGCTCCGGGTTCCACGCAAGTCTTCCGTATCCATATAGATTCGCCTGCGCGAGTGGATGTCCTGTCCAACAGGCATCTGCACCAATATTGGATACTGCGGCGAAGCCACTGTATGGTCGTTTATACAGAGAACCGTCCGCGATTCGCTTGATCTCTGAACCTTCGCCTTTGGCGTATGTGTCAAAGTCCAATACTTCTTTCCACTGGGGAACCAGATAACAGAGATGACGTTGTTGCCCGGTATACTCCTGTGTAATTTGAAATTCAATCACCTGATTGGTATTTTCCATGGCGCCGAACAGCGGGGATACCGCCTCTCTCACCTGAAAGTCCATCGGCCCGTTTTTGATCTGCAAAATGACATTGTCGGCAAAACGTCCATCCAGCGGCGTAAAGTGGTCATATGCTGCACGTGCTCGGTCAGTGGAACGATCCCGCCAGTCCTGCTTGCAGTTATAGACAAAGCAACGCCAGATGACCAATCCACCGAATGGCCGAAGGGCTTCAGCCAACATGTTCGCACCATCGGCATGATCACGGTTATACGTGAATGGTCCCGGACGATTCTCGGAGTCTGCTTTGATCAGGTAACCACCAAAATCCGGAATCGCTGCGTACACCTTGGCCGTTTGAATGTTCCACCATTCCCGTACCTGCGCATCCAGCGGATCAGCCGTACGTAATCCACCAATCTCAATCGGACTCGCGTAGTTGGCGCTCAGGAACAATCGAATGCCATATGCTCTGAATTCAGCGGCAACTTTCGCCACATCATTAAGATAACGTTCCGTCAGAAACAGACTCTCACGGCGGTGTACATTAACGTTGTTGATCGATATAGCATTGATTCCCGTGGAAGCGAGTAAACGTGCGTAATCCCGGATGCGTCCCAAGTCCAGCGTGAATTCCCCGTTATCATAGAAAATGGATTCTCCTGCGTAACCACGCTCAATGCTGCCGTCCACGTTATCCCACTGATTAATCATTCGCAGTGCATTGGTAGGCTGCTCTGTAATGAAGCTCCACTTACTCACAGCGTCATCCGCCTTACTTGCAATTCCTTGATCCATTGTCAGTTCCCGAAGCAGATGGAATGCACCATACAACACACCTTGGGGGGTCTCTGAACCAATGACCAGTACACCCTCGGTCTCGTTCTCACGAATGATGTACCCTTCTCCCTGAACAGTTGAACGCTCTTTCTCACTGAACGAACCAGCCACCGAATTGCTTCCTGTCCAAGTACCGATTCGTATCGCGGGAGCGGAAGCGTTATTGTCCCGCTCACTTTGCTGAGTATCAGACAGATGACTGACCGACGGTTTCACGCCATACAACTTCTCCAGTCCTCGTGAAAGTTCGGTCAGAGCTGTTGTGATTACTCCATGGTTCTCTTCCGCGAGTATCAGCTTGCTCCACGCAGGAGCCGTCTTTTGGGCAAGTCCATTCGCTCTTGGCAATTCGGAGTGATACCCCAGCCACGCATCGTACTGTGGACCTGACAAGGCAGTTTGAACGACGGATTGGTTCATTGTACCGCCTCCTTACTGGCATAGATCTGCGTAAGGCGATTCCCTTTTCCTTCGAGTAACCATAGAATCGACGTTACACCACGCGGATAGTACTTGCTGCCAACCGCCACACCTGACAGGATCTGGTCGCTCCAGCACCAGTAGGATTCCTCCGGATGCAGCAGCCAGTTGACATGCGCCGCGTCTGCTGCCTTGCCTGTCTCATCCCATTCCACATCTAGCAGCTCTCTAGCGATAAACTGGGACAAATAGATTTTGCTTAACCACGAGTTATTACTTGTTGAGGACAGTTTCCAGCCTCCATCTTCGAACAGGCATGTTCCCGGTACAAGAACCGTCTTCAGATGAGTTTGGAGTGCTTTCAGATAAGGTCCAAAACGACCATTCACATCCAGTGCTGCTTCACAGCCTGTAAAGTACGGGAACACCAGACCTTCAATTGCCGGAATGATTCGAGAATCATTATTTTCTGCAATAACAGCTGGAATGTAGCCGCCATCAGTCAACTGTGCAGCAATACTGGCAGCGCAGCGATCCGCTTGAAGACCTGCTTGATGTGACAGATCGGCCAACTTCTCCGTTGCGAACAACTTCTCCAATGCAACATAGACCGCCCAGCATTTGCCCGCCAGATAGATATTGTTGCGAGACTGTCCAAGTGACACATCCAGGCTGTCGTAGGTTGTAATCTCCGCTCCACCTTGAGTACGGCTGCTATCCAGACCCATCAGACCGTTACGCTGCTCAGCGTCGGGATGGTCACGATTAAGCATGCTTTCGAAGCAATCCTGGATAACAGGCAACATGTTTTTCACAAAAGCTTGATCCTGTGTCTGTTCAATGTACACTGTCGCGCAGCAGAGCCAGTTCACCAGTTCTTCGTGACTCATCTGTGAGAAGCAGTCGTCAATGCCAACCAGTTCATATGCCGAGTGTCCAGGGCGTGAGAACACATTGGCAACACCAATATCATGGGTAAAGGTAATTCCCCCCGGATATAACTTTTCTTCCCCCGGGAAACGAACCTGATCCGTATAACTGTATCGTTTCACAAACCACTCCAGCTCATTACGCACCGTCCATGGATTCAAGGCAAGCTCGAAGTACAACTGATCAGCTGTCAGATCAAGTGTGTTCATCATCCGATACTCCCCTTCGTTCACCACCCAGAGTGGCTCACCATCGGCATCCAGCAGTTGAGTACTGGCATAATAGCTGTGAATGGAATGAGCCAGCATGAATGATTGATCTTCGGTCAAAGCAGCCGATCCAAGTCGCTGTTCAACCTCTCCACAGGATGCGGTCAACTCACTGAAGCGTTGTAGTGCATACTCTCCTGCTGCCTGAATATCGGAGAAGTACCGCGTATACCAATACGTTGTGTCCATTCCAGTCGTCACAATGCCCCCACGATAGAAACATACTGCGAATTGATACGTACGTTTCTCTCCAGCCGGCACCTCCATCAGTAGTGCAGCGGTTGAGCCAAGTCCAAATGCCAAATTCTCCCGATGTTTCTCCTGCAAGAGCTTCTCCAACGTAAATCCGCGTGCGGGCCACAGTCCGTCATCTGCTGACATAATTGCTGTAAGTCGACCTTGTCCCACACCTGTGATGGAGCCACCTTCCGGTCCCCCAATCAGACGCATCGCAGAGTATGGATCATTGCCCTGATAGCCAAAGTAGGCTTTGCGTGGTTGTTGACCTTGCGTATTGTCAATCGTCATCTCAACCAATACGGCAGGTACGAGTGCATCCATTAATTCTTCGCGATCCCCATTCGTTGGATCAGGTACTGGACGTACAGGCGAGTAGATACGGAACGTCAGATCTCCAGCAGTCCACGTATCCGTACCTGAGGTGAATTCACGGGTAATATCTTCATCGCGAAAAGCTGTAATAAGAGGTTGTGGAACTTTGGATGCTGTTGTCGACGCTGGGTCCCCATTCTCCAACTTCTCTACATCATAGCGGCTGCTCTCATCCTCGGAAGCTTCATAAAAAGGAAGTGCCTGATAATTGTCTCCATCGCGAGATTGTAATCCAATATATACATTCTGGTCTGCCGGCTTGCCGAGTTCCAGACCCAGCCCGCCCTTGGCTCCTTTGTATCCCAGTGTAAAACTGGCAAAAGCACCAATCGGTGCGTGATGTGCATTATAAAAGATGGATTTGGATGTGCTCACGAATCATAACCCCTCTCAAAATGGTTTGCATGCGTTTTCATAGCCCCATCCTAACACGTGGTTCCACCTCAGACCATGATCAAATCAATCGGATATTTACCCAAATCAAGCTGATAGACTATAATGGATTAAAGCGGTTACACAAAACCATTCCATTTGATATAAGTGCGTGTTCAAAATCGCACTTTTTGAACAACCTCTAAATAAAGGGGGATCTTCCATGTCTTCAACGTATTTGCCTCCTACTTTGGGAGAAAGTGTCCATGAAGTTTTTTATCCAGATGTGCAAACAACGGTTAATCTGTTCGCCATTCATTTACGAAGTGTGGGTATGGACTGGGATTATCCGGCGCATGAGCACCCTCAATATGAATTGAATTATGTCACGGAAGGCGAGCAACGCATGATGGTGAATGGTACCCTATACATTCAAAAGGCTGGCGAACTACTCCTGATTCCTCCGGGAAGCATTCATTCCAGCCAGAGCCATAACGGCAAGGGATTCACGTATTTTTGCATGCATTTTGACATTGATGATCAGTTGTTCCTATCGTTGCTGGCACGCATCAAACAAGTGCGATTCAGTGCGGATAGTCCGGTTACACAGCAGATTGAGCCGGTTTTGCGCAAATTGATGTCATCTGCGGACGATGAAACAGCCAATACGATGGTACAGCGTATGCAGCTGCAATCTGCGGTATTTGAACTATTTGGCCATCTGTGGGAGGCGGTCTCGCAAGAGGCAGCGCAATGGTTTACCGACGGACACGAGAAGATTGAACTCGCCCACCAGATTCGTAATCGATTGCAAGGCCTGATGAGTCAGCAATTCAAACAGGGACACGAATCCAACGCTCACTATGGCATTGATGATATTGCAGCAGAGCTGGGCATCAGTTCTTCTCACTGTAATCGCGTGTTCAAGCAGGTATTCGGTCAGTCTCCCCGTGCTGTATTGTCCCAGTTGGTTTTGCATGAAGCGAAGCTTCTTCTAGGCAATCCGAAGCTGTCTGTTCAAAATATTGCCGTCATGCTTGGTTATAAGGATATTGCCCATTTCAGTCGTCAATTCAAGCGCTGGTCCGGCATGTCACCATCCCGTTACCGACAGGAACAGCCTGCTCTGGAATGAGTTCCAGTAGCAGGCTGTTCATCTTTCTTATTTATTTCAACAAACGCTTAATCAACTTGAGCTTGTTATCATACGGTGGATATAGAATCGGCAGATTCAACTTGGTGCTTTTTTTCAGTACACTTTTGAGATGAGAGAAGGTTTCGAAGCTGTACTGCCCATGATACGAGCCAACGCCAGAATGACCAACACCGCCAAACGGCAGACGTGGATTCGCTACATGCGTGATGGTATCGTTAATGCAGCCGCCTCCAAAAGAAACTTCGCGCAGCACTTTGTCCTGAACCCGGGTGTCGGAAGTAAACAGATACAAGGCGAGTGGTTTCGGCCGCTTTACGATCTCTACAATAGCTTCATCCAGGTTACGATAACTAATGATCGGCAGAATCGGTCCAAAAATCTCATCTTCCATCGTTGCTGCATCCCAGGACTCCGCATCAATCAGTGTAGGTTCAATAAAGCGATCTTCCTCATCCGAAGCTCCCCCATATATCACTTTGGCCTGATCCCGCTCAATCAAAGTCGTCAGCCGTTTAAAATGTCCCTTGTTCACGATTCGCCCATAGTCCTTGTTGTGCTGGATATCCGAACCAAAGAAGGATACGATCGCTGCTTTCATCTCTGTGATTAACTGTTCTTTCACGCGCTCATGCACGAGCAAATAATCGGGTGCGATACAGGTCTGTCCTGTATTGAGCAGTTTGCCCCATATAATTCGCTCAGCAGCTACTTTGATATCCGCCTGTTCATCAACGATGACAGGGCTCTTGCCGCCCAGTTCCAACGTAACGGGAACGAGATTTTTGGCAGCTGCCTCCATCACAATCTTGCCTACCGGTACACTGCCTGTAAAAAAGATATAGTCGAATGGCGCGTTAATCAGCGCTGTTGTTGTATCTTTAGCACCGTCAAGCACTTGTACGTATGCCGGTTCGAATACGCTCGCAATCATTTCACGTACAACAGCGGACACCGCAGGTGTATTCTCTGAGGCTTTGAGCACGGCTGTGTTGCCTGCCGCAATCGCACCTACCAATGGTTCGATTAAGAGTTGAAATGGATAATTGAACGGTCCGATGATGAGAACGGCTCCATAGGGTTCAGGTATAATATAACTTTTGGAACCCAGGAGTGCCATTTGCGTTTTCACTTTAACGGGCTTCACCCATTTATTCACTTTACGAATGGTGTGTGTGATGCTGTCCATCATAAATCCGATCTCGGTTGTGTAGGATTCAAACTCACTTTTGCCCAAATCCTGATAGAGAGCTTCAGTCAGTCTGGTCTCATACTTTTGAATCGCCTGCTTGAGTTGGTTCAGACGGGCAATTCGAGCTTCTGCCGATCGTGTGGCCCCGGAACGAAAGAATTGTCGTTGCTGCTCCAAAATCTGTTCAACTTCCTGACTGGTTACTTCCTGTATAGTCGTTGTCATATATACATACTCCTCTGTATATTATTGATCAAGCGTTTAAACTTACGAACCTATAAGGCACATGCAAAAGCATGTTTTATCACTATTAATCTACAGACACTCTTCTTCCAAAGCAGCTACCAGTTCCTTCAGCAGTTCCACCGATGCATTCAATGAAGCCGAATAATATCGCTGTGTACCCTTCTGTTCCACAGATATGAGCCCCTTCTCTAATAACAGCTTGAGATGATGAGATATGGCTGGCCGGGATAGGCTGGAGTGTTCGGTAATTTCATTCACCGTCATTCTGCCCTTCTCGGTAAGTGTCAGCAAAATAGATTGACGATGGTTGTCACTTAATACTTGAAATAACGGGATACAGGTTTGAAAAACGCTGATCGCTTTTTGTCCCATGATGTTCACCTCTATACTATTTCTTCTTCATTATTCTACGTATATTTTCTCTGTTTGATGTCTGTTGGTTTAAACATTCGAACCTAATAACTGAATTGTACTCTTCAATCACTTGAACTGCAAGTGAACCTTCAACTAAATTTAATATAATGCGGATAAAGCGCTTCCATACTACCATACAAGTATGGTAGTATATCAATGAAGGAGTTGAAGTTGTGGAATATACCCCAAAGTTATCATCCAAAGCCGGTTTGTTGCCTGTTGCGAGCAGTATGTCTTCCATGAATAATAAGCAATCTTACTCAACGCGAGATGTCGTTTACTTCACGCTGAAACAACTCATTTTGAGTCTAAAAATGCCTCCGGGAACATCTATTTCCGAGAAGGAAATTTCGCTTGAGTTCCAGGTCAGCCGGACACCTGTTCGAGAAAGTTTTGTAAGGCTTGCTCAGGAAGGTCTGCTGGAAGTGTATCCACAGCGTGGCACATACGTCTCTCTGATTCAAGTCGATCTCGTTGAGGAAGCACGGTTCATGCGTGAACAGCTCGAACGAGCCGTAATCAGGCTCGCCTGCGAGAACTTTCCGAACGAACATATGGTAGCTCTTGAACAGAACCTTGCGTGGCAACAGGAATGCAGGGTCAAACCGGATGATGAACGAATGTTTCAATTGGATGAGGAATTCCATAGCACTCTTTTTGCAGGCTGCAACAAAAGCAACACCTGGACTGTTATCCAGCAGATGAATGTGCATTTGAATCGAAGTCGCATGTTACGCCTGTCCTCGGACCACCAGTGGGATCACCTAATTGAACAGCACCGGTCTATGGTCAAGGCCATTCAGCAGCATGATGCCGACACAGCAGAGCGACTGATGCAGGAACATTTGCATTTAACTGTCACCGATTTGGCTGTCCTGCAGGATACATATCCTTCCTATTTTCAATGACTGAATTTTTCTTCCTACTATTCATGATGAGGTGAACGTGATGAGAATGGTTTTTCGCTGGTTCGGCGAAGGCAATGATACGGTAACGCTGGATCATATCCGGCAGATTCCGGGTGTTGAAGGTATTGTGTGGGCACTGCACGATGTTCCTGCTGGCGAGGAATGGCCGATGGACAAAATACTCGCTGTCAAAACAGCAGCGGACAAGGCCGGGTTACATCTGGATGTCGTTGAGAGTGTGAACATCCATGAGGATATCAAGTTGGGCCTGCCATCAAGGGATAAATACATTGCAAATTATATTAAGACAATGGAGAAACTGGCTCAGGTGGGTGTGAAGGTCATCTGTTATAACTTTATGCCCATCTTCGACTGGCTTCGCACGGATATGCACAAGGAAATGGAGGATGGCTCAACTGCCCTCTTCTATGAGCACAGTAAACTCGCAGATATAGAACCTCTAGAACTCGTTCGACGCATTACGGAAAACTCCGCACTCACCATGCCAGGTTGGGAACCGGAACGATTGCAGTATTTAACAGGTCTGTTCGAAGCCTACAAGGATGTAACCGAGGATCATATGTGGGAGCACGCACGTTATTTCCTGCAAGAGATTATTCCTACAGCCGAACGGCTGGGGATTCGAATGGCCATCCATCCGGATGACCCGCCATGGCCAATTTTTGGATTACCAAAGATTATTACAAGTCAGGAGAATGTTCGGAAATATTTGAATCTTTATGATAGCCCTTACAACAGCGTGACGTTATGCAGTGGCTCTTTGGGAGCAAATGCTGATAATGACATTATCGGGATGATACACGAGTTCAAGGATCGGATTCCATTTGCCCACATTCGTAATGTAAAAATATACGATAACGGCGACTTTATTGAAACCTCACATCGCAGTCAGGATGGCAGTGTTGATATTGCAGGGGTTGTTGAGGCTTATCACGATATCGGTTATGAAGGTTATGCAAGACCCGACCACGGTCGTCATCTCTGGGGAGAACAGTGCCGACCTGGCTATGGACTCTATGACCGGGCTTTGGGGATCATGTATCTCTGGGGCGTCTGGGATTCCCTGCAAAGGAGGGCAAAAGCATGAGTGAACGTCAATATGAACGCTCATCTCGTCTCGAAGGCAGAACGGCTGTAATCACCGGAGGTGCTGGAGTACTATGCCGCTCCATGGCGGAAGAACTCGCTCGGCACGGTGCAAGTGTAGCCATCCTGAACCGCACCGTGTCCAAGGGGCAGGAAGTTGTAGCTGCGATTGAAGCTGCCGGTGGCAGAGCGATTGCTATTGCCTGTGACGTAACCCAGGCCGATAGTGTACAAGCGGCGGCAGATGCTGTACTGGAACAGCTTGGACCATGCGACATTCTTATTAATGGCGCCGGTGGCAATAACGCCAGTGCCAACACCACCAATGAAATTTTTAGATTGGAAGATCTGGAAAAGAGTGATGTCACTACATTTTTCGATGTAAGTGTAGAGGGATTTCGTCAGGTGATGGATCTGAATTTTGTCGGTTCTCTCATCCCCACTCAGATCTTTGCAAAACATATGATAGAGCGCGATGTTCCCGCTACTGTCATAAACATTTCTTCCATGAGCGCCCCATCTCCCATGACGAAAGTTCCAGCTTACAGCGCTGCGAAGGCAGCCATTAACAACTTCACGCAGTGGCTCGCCGTTCATCTGGCCGAATCCGGTATTCGTGTCAACGCTATTGCACCCGGATTTTTCCTGACCGAGCAAAACCGTAATCTATTACTGCAACCAGATGGCTCACCAACGGAACGTTCCAGTAAAATTATTGCGCATACACCCATGCGCCGCTTTGGCAAACCGGAAGACCTGCTTGGCACATTAATGTGGCTTGCGGATGAAAGACAGTCCGGCTTTGTCACTGGCACAGTCATTCCGGTAGATGGCGGATTTATGGCGTATTCCGGTGTTTAACGATTTCTTACACAGACACTCCGATGAAAGAACAACCTTCCAATCGCTGTTATCCCCAGATTTTATCGATTCACTTCTCCGAAGGAGAAATCCGGGGATAAAGGCGAGCGCTTCGCTTTTTCAGGTTTTTTCTTTCCTCTCCGTTACGTGCAAATGAATCAGTTCAAGTAATATAGAGAATTTATAGAGACCGAAGCTTGGGATACATACCCAGGTTTCGGTTTTTTGCGTTCAAGCATAAGATCCTCCAGTGTAGGAAAAGCTTGATATAATACGTGTTCAAAAGCTAACTTTTTAAACAACCTCTTATAGAGCTATGGTGAAATAAAGGAAGGTGATACATATATGATGGAAGAAACATGGGTTGTTGCCGTACGGTCTATTATTGCCTTTCTGACCCTGATCATCTATACAAGGGTGCTGGGCAAACAGCAGATGGGTAACTTAACGTATTTTGATTACATTAACGGCATCACAATCGGTTCCATTGCGGGTACGTTTGCAACCGATCTCTCGTCCAAGGCCTGGATTCATTTTGTGGCCTTGACCATTTTCACAATCATTACGATCATCTTTCAGTATATTACGCTGAAGAATCGCACCATCTCCAAATTAATGGACTCAGATCCCACATTGATCATCCAGAACGGTAAAATTCTCGAACAGAACCTGAGTAAAATGCGAGTCAAATTTGACGAATTGACCATGATGCTGCGGCAAAAGGATGTATTTGATATTACAACGCTGGATTATGCGATTCTGGAACCAGATGGCAGCCTTTCGGTTGTTTTGAAACCTGAGAATCAACCGGTAACCGCAAAAGACATGCATATGCACCCGCCGAAGAGCAAGCTGATGACCGAGATTATCATTGATGGCCTGCTGATTAAGCAAAATCTTGAGGAAAGACACAAAGATATTAATTGGCTCAGTGAACAGCTGAAAAAGCAAAACATTACGATACAGGATATCGCTTTTGCCGCCATATTACCCAATGACAAATTGTATGTGGACCTGTTCAAGGATAAGATCACCGAAAAAATCGATATGGGCGATTATGAGGGGCCTTTCTAAACTCTTTACATGAAGGAGGCGGTTGAATGAAAACGCGTTTCTGGCTGCTATATGTGCTTCCGATCTTCCTCATTCTTGTATTCGTTGCGATTATGGCTAGCGGAGCCTTTCTCAAAAAGCCCTTTGGCAACGATGATCGCTTGCTTGAATCTATACAAACGTTAGAGAAACAGGTTGAGGGAAAACAATGGACTGAAGCCAAGTCTCAAGTTAATTACGCAATGCAAGCTTGGGATAAGGTCGTTAACCGCATTCAGTTCAGTGTGGAACGTGAAACGATATATGATATTCTGGGCACGCTTGCTCGGATCAAGGGCGGCGTTGCGGCAGAGGATGATAAGGCGATTATGGAAGAGATTTATTACTTTTATGTGTTATGGGATAATCTTGGAGATTAGGTTCAATATCTTTAATATCAGGCTTGAATATCAGATGTACGTCCAAAAGCAAAAGGCACTCTCCTTTCATGAAGAAAGGAAGTGCCTTTTTTTGCTTTGTATACCTTTATAACCATTACGCTCTTCGTAATCCCCGAGACCGTGACGATCGCGAAGTGCTTTCTTTGCGGAAAAAGAGACCGAGTGCTCCCTTGGCACACCACAGCGCAAATAGAGCAAACAGCGTTCCCCAGAACAGTGCGGGAAGGAATGTCTGTTGAGCGAGATTCGCTGCATCCCCTGCCCGTGAAGGCTGAGTCCAGGACATAAATCCAACGTATACCGCACTAACAACCGACTCTTCCAGTGTAAGAAACGCCAGTAACAGATAATAGAACTTCACGATCTTGGCGCCAAAAATCATAATGACCACATTCAGAACGATAAACCCGGTCAGCCATAACATACCGAACTCTCCTCTTACATATAACAGGAGCGACACCAGAGCGACAGCCGTCATAATACCGAGTCCCCACATGTGCAAGCCTTTGCGGTATAAGTAAAACAACAGCCAGGCGAACAGTGATGCACTGATATATCCCGCCAGAGAAACCAGGATCGATCTGCCTGGCGTCAGCATGGAAGAGTAAGTTACACCACTATGATCAGCGTACAATTCAATGCGCAACACTTTACCTGACAATACCAGTGTCATTAGTGCATGACCGAATTCATGGATCATCGTATCCAGGTTACGGAACAAGGACGAAAATGGGATGAATCGTGTAAGAAAGACGGAGCCTAGTAGGAACAGTATCGTTTTGACCCACTTATTCAATCGTGCCATACCTCCTTTACCTTCAAGTAAACATGCCTATCCTTTATACTACGCTTTTTTCACTCGATTCGTTTCGGCTTCCGAACTGTAAGGCGCAATGCTCTATCCACCAGCAGAAGCTTCGATTGTGACCAATGAAAAAAGAAGATAGATCATAGCGGCCCTTTTCGGTCTCTAGCGTAACGAGCAGTCGGTTCCGCATCCGACGGAGCGCATAGTGAACGAATTGATCTGCAACTTCACTTTGTATCAGGGTAACATAAGCATACAGGGAATGATCGACAGGTTCATCAAGCGGACTCACCCCTGCACATGAAAATTCCGTCCTCACGCCCGCACTCTGAAGTATGGACAATGCCTTCACAAGTTCGGCATCGACTTCAACACCGTTCCAAATCTCTGTTTTCTTCGCGGATACCGTATGTTTATCACGTTCCGTCCAGTGCATCAGCTCCAGCTTCCGCCGTCTCCATAGATGGGCAGGCTGTTCACTTAACAGCACTTCATGTTCCTCATTTAAATTCATCTAATGCGTCCTCCTGTTATCCTTGATCCGGTCCCTTATTCAACAAAGAGAGAGCACATCCCTGTGCTCTCTGCTTTGCAAAAAGGCAAAGGAATGGCGATCCATTCCTCAGCATGTTGTATTATTGTACCTTTTTCGGTGAAAGGCATCAAACTGATCTTTTATTATTCGTTCAGCGCCAGTTTCAGTGCCTCCAGATTCTGTCTCATCACGCTAATGTAGTCCATTCTCGCCGCGATCTCTTCCTCGGTGAGTCCCTCAATCGGATTCAATACAGCCGTCTTAGCCCCCACTTCACTTGCGATCGTCTCAGACACTTTGGATGAAACCAGTGTTTCGAAGAAAATTGTCTTCACTTGATGCTCTTTTGCAAAATCAATAACGGATGCCATCTGTGCTGCCGAAGGTTCTTGCTCAGGAGACAATCCTGCGATGGGCACCTGTTGCAATCCGTATTCCTGTGCAAGGTAGCCAAATGCAGCGTGTTGTGTGATGAAATCCTTTCGTTTGCTATCCGTCACAGCCGCCTTGAAGTCTTGATCCAGTGACTCCAGTTGAGCAACATAGGCATCTGCATTTTGCTTGAACTGTTCAGCGTGTTCTGGAGCAGCCTGCGCTAATCCCGCTTCAATATTACGTACTTCTTTGACAGCCAATGCAGGTGACAGCCATACGTGGGGATCGAGTCCACCGTGATCGTGATCATGTCCTGCTTCTGCCTCGGCGTCATGATCGTGGTCGTGTTCTGTTGCCTCTGAATCTTCATGATGGTGATCATGCTCTCCACCTTCAAGCAGGTTGATGCCCTTGCTTGCTTCCACCTGAATGAGTGAAGCGTTGCTTAGACTTCCGGTGACCTGATCCATCCATGATTCCATACCCGCACCGTTGTATACAAGCACATCCGCTTTTTCAATGCTGGCAATATCTTGTGGTGTGGGCTCCCAATCATGGGGCTCCATCCCCGCTGGAACGAGGGTATGCACCTCAGCGAGATCACCTGCCACATTTTTGGTGAACTCATACATCGGGTAGAAGCTGACCTGCACGTTTAATTTTGCCGTTTCCGTCTCGACTGGAACGGAAGTGCCTGTCGAAGCTGTATTTGCATCAGAAGCGGATTTTTGTCCGCAGCCTGCGACGATAAGTGTAAGACTAAACAACAATCCGAGCGTAGCTTTTTTACTGAATTTCATGTGATGTATTCCTCCTAGAATGGTTGACCAGAATGACGTGCTGTGATTTCGTTTCTTTGCGGTGACGCTTGCGGTTATATCGTGCAATCAGCTTTTGTGCTGATATTCCAGTCAATAGGATGACCAACAGGATGAGTGCAATTGTTCCTCCCGGTGGTGTATTTAGATGGTAAGATGTTATGAGTCCGCTAAAAATACCAATTAATCCTGTAATTACAGCGACAATAATCGCTGCTGTAAAACTGCGAGACACTCTTAGTGCCAAGGCAGCAGGCAATACAATGAGAGCAGACACCAGCAACACACCGACGATCGGCATGGCTGAAGCTACAGTCATTCCTGTCAGAATGGCAAATGCAAACGATAAACCTTTTACCTGAACGCCCCCAATGGAAGCTGTCTCTTCATCAAACGTAAAGCTATAGAGCGGTCTTCGGAGCAGGATGAAAAAAAGTAAACCCATGACACATACTCCTGCCATCATCCACAACTGTATATCGCTAACCGCAACAATAGATCCGAATAAGTATGAGCTGAATGTCTTGGACAGATTGGTTTTGAGACTCATCAACACTACAGCAAGAGCCAGCCCCGAAGTCATGATGATTGCCACAGGTACCTCGCTGTAGGTTCGGTAACTTCGACGCAGTTGTTCAACCAGTAATGCACCGATAATTGCAATGGCGAATCCGCAGATCACCGGGTTAAGATTCATGACCGAACCGAGCGCAACCCCTGCAAGTGAGACATGGGATAACGTGTCTGCCATTAGTACCTGCCGCCTGAGCATCAGATAGACCCCGAGAATTGGAGCGATGACTCCAATCAGTCCACCTGCCCAGAAGGCACGTTGCATGAATTCGTACTCAAACACTGCCATTCCTCACTTTCTTGCCGCTCCAGAGTAATCGTTCGGTCCAATCGATCTCCCATCTCTTCCAGTCCATGAGTAACCATAATAATAGTTATCCCATGAGCATCAACATAGTGGCGCATCAGATTGTAAAATCCTTCACGGCTGTGGCGGTCCATCCCCGTTGTTGGCTCATCCAGTACCAGAACCTGCGGTTGCCCAGCCATAGCTCTTGCAATACAGATCCGCTGCTTCTGTCCACCGGACAGCTCACCGACGCGTGTATTCCGATATTCCCACATGCCAACTTCCCGCAGACTGCGTTCAACGATGGCATCCTGCGTTGCTGTGAATCTGCGGAATAATCCCAACCTGGTGTAACACCCGGACCGGACCAGTTCATTCACCGTACTGGGAAATCCACTATTAAACGATGCCACCTGCTGGGGCACATAACCGATATTGGACTTGTTCCCACGTTTCAACTGCGGATTCATATGTATCGTGCCACTCCAGGGCTTCAATAGCCCCAGTAGCAGCTTTAATAGGGTCGTTTTGGCAGAACCGTTGGGACCTGTGATGCCTATGAACTCTCCCACATGGATATCCAGTGACAGTTGATCAATGACCGGCTCTTTGCCATATCCAAATACAACATCACGCATGGAGGATAGTATCATGCCTCTCCCTCTTTTCGTAAATATTACGATTTAAAAATAACAAAAAATTTTTATCTGGTTTCCCGGTGGATCGTCATTTTCTTCAAACGCGGGGAGTACTTCTTCATCTCAAGTCTCTCTGGATGGTTACGTTTGTTCTTGGTTGTTGTATAGTTGCGGTCCCCGCACTCGGTACAGGCTAAGGTTACAATGACTCTCATGGTTGTTGCCTCCTCTTATTTAATCGTAATTATTACTATTTAATGATATTAGCCTATGCTTTTTCGTTTGTCAACTCCACGCTGGAAAGGGATCTTTCAGTTCACGCCAGTTCATCAACATCTCTTCCTCCGTAAGAAGGGTCTCATCCAATGTACGTTCAATTTCCGCCCGGTCCATATCAATGCCGATAAATACTAATTTGGTTACCCGGTCACCCCACTCATCATCCCAGTCCGGTATGCTTGGCAGCGTGTCGCCAAAATGAAGTTGCCTTTCCTCCTCACTCATCGCACCTACCCATATTCCTGCTGGCGCAAGCTGCTTCGATGTGCCTGCATGACTGAAAGAGATCGCCATATGGTTCCTTGTTGCCAGCCACATCAGACCCTTGGATCGCACAATACTATCTGGATATTTCGCAATCCAACGCAGCAAGCGTTCCGGGTGGAATGGACGTTTACGATGATAGACAAACGAATGAATTCCATATTCTTCAGTCTCAGGAGTATGTTCTTCTTTCATTAATTCGCGGATCCAACCTGCGGACTGGCTAGCTTTTTCAAAATCAAAACGTCCTGTGTTTAATATCTCTCTCGGATCAATCTGCCCATGTGTTGTTCGAATGAGCTTGGCTTCCGGTTGCATGGCATGTAGTGCCTTCTCAAGCTTCGAAAGTTCTTCCTCCGATACCAGATCACATTTGTTCAGAATCAGCACATCACAGAATTCCACCTGATCCGTCAGCAGATGAACGATTCCGCGAACATCGTCCTCTCCCGCTTCCTGTCCACGATCCTTCAGTGTTTCTTTGGAATAAAAATCACGCCAGAACTGGGCAGCATCAACAACCGTAACCATCGTGTCGAGACGGGTGAATTTCGTCAAATCAATGCCGAGTTCCTCGTCGATATACGTAAACGTCTGCGCAACAGGTACCGGCTCACCAATACCCGTAGATTCAATCAGTATGTAGTCAAAAGAACCATCCAGCGCAAGCCGCTCGACTTCTTTCAGCAGATCCTCCCGTAAGGTGCAGCAGATGCAACCATTGGACATCTCTACCAGTTTCTCATCAATACGTGATAATCCTCCACCATCTCGTATTAAACCTGCATCGATGTTAACCTCACTGAGATCATTAACGATAACAGCAACCCGCATCCCCTCGCGGTTATGAAGCACATGATTGAGAAGTGTCGTTTTGCCTGCACCCAAATATCCACTAAGTACGGTTACTGGAACCCTCTGTTGAACCTGTTGATCTGACATTTCTGCTTCCTCCACTCTGTTTAAGTTTTAACTTTAATCGTAATAATTACTATTAAGGATGCAATCCGAACTATACCGCAGTTTTCTCTCGGTTGTCAACTCTAATATGATGAAAAATCTTGATTAATCGTAAAAATGTTGATTAGAACATAGGAATGATGTATGTTGCTGCACGTACAAGCATATATTTTAGCAAAGTCCTAGTTGTGGAGGTCTGTTTCATGAAAATGGCAGCCAATCTGAAGCTCCTGTCTTTCCTGATCCCTTGTGCATTTCTTGTTCCCGTGTTGATCACAATGGCTCCAGACTTGAAGGAAGCATGGAACAGTGAAGCTTTGCAAAATATGAAAACCGTATTCATAGGTATTTTCCTTGAAGCCGCACCTTTTCTGCTCATGGGTGTGTTATTGTCCTCGCTCATGCAGTGGTTCGTATCCGAAGAAATGGTCCGCAAACTCACGCCCAAGAATCCGATCGGTGGGGTGCTGGTTGCAGGGTTGCTCGGTATTATTTTTCCCATTTGTGAATGTGGCATGATCCCGGTAGTGAGAAGGTTGATGCACAAAGGCATGCCAGCCTATATCGCAGTTACGTTCATCTTGAGTGGTCCCGTAGTCAATCCCATCGTATTTACCGCAACTTTGCTCGCCTTTCCCTCCCATCCTGAGATTACCATTGCCCGCATGGGACTGGCCTTTGCTGTAGCTGCTTCCATAGGTATGCTCGTGTATCTGTTCGTTCGTCGAAATCCCCTTCGGATGCCAAAGGTCGCAGGGACAGAGGTCAAGACACATCCTGGGTTTAAAATGGCGCAACAACCTCATGCACATGCAAATGCACATGATCATAACCATGTAAAAAACTGGCGCAGCTTCTTCATTCACGCCGGAGATGAATTTGTCGATATGAGCAAATATCTGGTGATCGGTGCCCTGATTACAGCCTGCATCCAGACATTCATTAGCCGCAGCGATCTGATCTCACTTGGCAATGGTCCTGTTGCCTCCTATTTATTCATGATGGGATTTGCTTATGTATTGTCTCTCTGCTCCACTTCTGATGCTTTTGTGGCTTCTGCGTTCTCACATACGTTTGCACTGGGGCCGCTGGTATCCTTCCTCGTGCTTGGTCCAATGCTGGATTTCAAAAGCACCCTGATGCTGCTCTCGACCTTCCGTACCCGGTTTGTTATTGGTCTAAGTCTAGCCATTATTACGCTTGTCTTCGCTGGCTCATGGTTGATTAATCTGCTGGTATAAAGGTTGAGCAAAATACTTCATGACTTAAATGGTTAATCCTATGAACTTTCATCCTGATGAATAATAGAAATGAGGTGATGATATGAACCACACTATCTATACGATGACCAAACCTCCTGTTCCAAGGTCACACATCATTCAATGGCATAACCTGATCCGTGCGGTCTGGATCGGCGGTCTTGCGGTATACATTATTCATTTGAATTCAAGTGATTCGCTTCATTATTATTTGGCTCCTACCATGCAAAAACTGCTGTTATGCTGCCCTGTTCCCTTATTGTTTATTGCTGTTATCATGGCCTGGCATGGACTGTTCGGTAGAAACGAGGTTCATTGCGACTGTGAGCATCCTCCGCCTTCCGGGTTCCTTCGTAGTTCAATGGTATATGGTCTGATCGCTATACCCTTATTGCTGGGGTTTTTATTACCTGATCGGGCTCTCGGCAGCTCCATGGCCAGTCAGAAAGGCATGTCTCTCACCTATGCTCCTCCCGAGATTCGTCGGAAAGAACCGTTACCTGATCCGGCAACGCAATTGAATGTACAAGATCTTACACAACAACCTACGGCTGTTCAGTCTGCATCGGCCACCAAAGTACAATTCATTCCCCCAGACGAGTATAGCCGCGAATTCGCTGAACTGGCGGAGAAGTTGTATGCAGAACAGGTCATCCGAGTCTATCCCGAGATCTTCTCTGAAACCCTCGGCACGATTGATATGTTCCAGCGACAATTTGCAGGCAAAGATATCTCCTTAACCGGGTTCGTTTATCGGGACAAAAGCATGGATCATGAATCACATTTTGCACTGGGACGATTTCTCGTCATGTGTTGCCCCGCGGATGCCGCTCCCTTTGGCGTGATGATTCACATTCCAGAAGCAGATAGCTTTCCTACAGATAGCTGGGTGCAAATCGATGGCAGCATCGGCTCAGCACAGGTGAATGGTAAGGATACGATTGAAATTCGGGCAACAAAGGTGACACGTGTAGCTGAGCCATCCACGCCTTATATTTATACCAATGCGGACTCAGTGATGGCGTATGAGAAAATAAAGAGCCCGTAGTTGCTCGCAATAACTAACAGCGTACTTTTCAACGACAAAAAGCCCCAAAGCTATGGATTACATCGCTTTGGGGCTTTCATGTTCAGTCAGACATGAGATTACATCTCGTCTGCTCTGATTGTATTATTCCGTTACGATATCATGAACCAATACAGGAGCATCGGCATGATCCGCAATTGTAATGTTTTCTTTGATCTTCGCGATGACGTCTGCTACGTCTTCACGATTGGCATGGATCGTTACGAGGGACTCACCAGCTTTGACTGGGTCACCCACTTTTTTGTTCAGCATCAGACCAACAGCGAGATCGATCTCGGACTCTTTTGTTGCACGGCCTGCGCCGAGCAGCATTGCTGCAGTTCCGATTTCGTCAGCGACGATTCCGGCAACATAGCCGTCTTTGTCTGCTGGGACTTCAACCAGGTATTGTGCTTGTGGCAAACGATCTGGATGATCCACAACCGAAGCGTCTCCGCCTTGGTTTGCCAAGAAATCTTTGAATTTCTCCAGTGCTTTACCGTTCTGGATCACTTCTTTCAATTTCTCCTCAGCGTGCTCCAAGGAATCTGCCTTGCCAGCAAGGAATACCATCTGACGTCCAAGTGCCAGACACAGTTCTTCCAGATCTTTTGGACCTTTACCTTGCAGTGTGAGGATGGCTTCTTTCACTTCAAGCGCGTTACCAATCGCCAGACCCAGTGGTTGAGACATATCGGAGATAACAGCCATCGTTTTACGGCCAACATTGTTACCGATGCTTACCATGGCATGTGCCAATTCTTTAGCATCTTCCGTTGTTTTCATGAATGCACCAGCACCCGTTTTAACATCCAATACGATTGCATCAGCACCTGCTGCAATTTTCTTACTCATGATGGAGCTGGCGATCAGTGGAATGGAGTTAACGGTAGCTGTTACGTCACGCAGTGCATAGAGCTTTTTGTCTGCAGGCGTTAAGTTACCACTTTGTCCGATAACTGCAACCTTATGTTCGTTTACGAGACGAATGAACTCTTCTTTTTCAAGTTCTACGTGGAAACCAGCAACGGATTCCAGTTTGTCTGTTGTACCACCCGTATGACCAAGTCCACGTCCGGACATTTTGGCAACAGGGACATCCAATGCAGCAACGAGTGGAGCGAGTACCAGTGTTGTTGTATCGCCCACACCACCTGTGGAATGCTTGTCTACTTTGATGCCTTCGATAGCGGACAGATCGATCGTTTCACCGGAATTCACCATCGACATCGTCAGATCAGCGCGTTCCTTGTCTGTCATATCTTTGAAGAATACTGCCATCGCCCAAGCGCTGACTTGATAATCCGGGATTTCTCCTTGTGTGTATCCTTGAACAACAAAATCAATCTCAGCCGTTGTCAGTTCTTTTCCGTCGCGTTTCTTGGCAATAATGTCTACCATTCTCATGATGATCTCTCCTTGTGTGTGTATTGATTATATAGAACACTTTGTTGTTAGACCCTTGACCGTTACGGCTCCGGATCGTTCTTTTGATCGCGCTGTTGTCTCCAAGTTTTTTTGATCCATTTGGCAATGGGAAAACTCGGAGACAAAGGCGAACGCTTCGCTTCTTCAGAATCGATTCCGGTTCCTTCACTCCGTGCTTCAAACAAAAGTTTCGATTAAATCAAATGATTATGAATAACAATTACAGTGTGATTGCTGTGTCTAGGGCAACTACCATCATGTCGTTGAACGTTTTTTGGCGCTCTTCGGCAGATGTTTCTTCGCCTGTCAGCAAGTGGTCACTTACCGTCAGGATGGTCAGTGCGTTAACACCGAACTTAGCAGCGATGGTGTACAGTGCTGTTGTTTCCATCTCTACACCAAGTACGCCGTGCTTCATCAACTTCTCGGTTACGGAACGGTCATCACGGTAGAACGAATCGGAGCTGAACACGTTACCAACGTGAATCTTCATACCTTTAGCTGTTGCACGGTCATAGGCTTCTTTCAGCAGGGAGAACGTAGCGATTGGCGAGAAGTCATATCCACCGAATACGTGTTTGTTCATGCTGGAATCTGTACATGCTGCTTGTGCAAGGATGACGTCACGTACACGTACATGCTCCTGCATACCGCCACAAGTACCAACACGAATCAGGTTTTTCACGCCATATTCACTAATCAATTCGTTGGCATAGATGGCGAAAGACGGAATACCCATCCCTGAACCTTGAACCGAAATCCGGTGTCCTTGATATGTACCTGTGTAACCGAGCATTCCACGAACCTCGTTGTAACATACAACATCTTCAAGGTACGTATCTGCAATATACTTCGCGCGCAAAGGGTCTCCTGGCAAAAGGATCGTTTCTGCGATATCTCCGGGTTTTGCTCCAATATGTGTACTCATGAATGAATCTCCTCCAGTTATACATTTAGTCTATTATGATGGTAGTTACCGGAGCAGCCGTAGCTACTCCGACATCCCCTATCCCGTTTTAAAAAAAACTATTTCAAATCCTTCAGGAAGCTCGTGCCGTATTCCGGCATTTTCACTCCAAAGTTCTCGGCTACGGTTGCACCAAGGTCAGCAAAAGTGCTGCGCAGATCAAGCTTTTTGCCCTCGCTGAAGCGCGGAGAGTAGGCAAGCAGTGGTACATATTCACGTGTATGGTCCGTACCGCGGTATGTTGGATCGTTACCATGGTCAGCTGTGATCAGCAGCAGATCATCATTGGTCATTTTGGCAAAAATCTCTGGCAGCCGTGCATCATAGTCTTCAAGTGCCTGAGCATAACCTTGTGGATCACGACGGTGACCGTACAGGGCATCAAAATCAACCAGGTTCAGGAAGCTGAGTCCAGTGAACTCTTCATCCATCGTTTCGGACAACTTGTCCATACCATCCATGTTGGAGACGGTACGAACAGCCTTGGTCACACCTTCTCCATCATAGATATCTGCGATTTTACCCAAGGCAATCACATCAAATCCGCCATCTTGCAGTTCATTCATAACCGTACGACCAAAAGGTTTGAGTGCATAGTCATGACGATTCGCAGTACGTTTCCAGTTACCCGCTTCACCTACAAATGGACGTGCAATAATGCGGCCGAGCATGTACGGATCTTCTAGTGTAATTTCACGGCAGAACTCACAGATTTCATACAGTTCCTTCAATGGGACAACGTCCTCATGTGCTGCAATTTGTAGAACAGAATCCGCGGATGTGTACACGATGAGCGCGCCTGTTTCAACATGCTCTGCACCCAGCTCATCCAGAATTTCCGTGCCGCTGGCCGGTTTGTTACCAATTACTTTGCGGCCCGTTTTCTCTTCAATGCGCTGAATCAACTCATCGGGAAAACCATTCTCGAACACACGGAAAGGTGTATCAATGTAAAGACCCATCAGCTCCCAGTGACCTGTCATTGTGTCTTTGCCTCTGGATGCTTCCTGCATCTTGGTGTAATACGCTTTAGGTGCATCCGCTACAGGGACACCCTCGATTTCTTTGATGTTGGACAGTCCGAGACTGGCCATGTGAGGCATTTTCAGACCTCCGCGTTCACGTGCAATGTGACCGAAGGTATCTACATCAAAATCATCAAATTCTGCTGCATCCGGCGCTTCGCCGATCCCTACAGAATCCATAACGATCAGATGTACTCTTTTGAATGTTGACATAACCTAAGCACTCCTTCCAATAATCCGGTTTACAAGAACAGTCCGGCGATGATCGCTGACAATACACTGACAAGCGATGCACCGTAAAGCAGTTTCAGACCGAAGCGGGCTACCACATTACCTTGTTTCTCATGAAGTCCCTTCACCGCACCGGCAATGATACCGATGGAAGAGAAGTTAGCGAACGATACGAGGAAGACGGATACGATCCCTGTTGTTCTGGCAGACAATAAGGTCTCCTTCGCTAGAGCAAGCATGGCAACAAATTCGTTGGATACCATTTTGGTTGCCATAATACTTCCCGCCTGAATCGCTTCCTTCCAAGGAACACCCATAATAAAGGCTAATGGTGCAAACACATAACCAAGCAGCTCTTGGAACGAAATGCCAAGCACCGCGCTGAAAATTCCGTTAACAAGTGCAATCAAGGCAACAAAACCGATTAACATCGCAGCCACGATGATGGCAACTTTGAATCCATCAAGAATGTATTCGCCGAGCATTTCGAAGAAGGACTGTTTCTCCTCTTCCTGTACTTCCAATATATCTTCTTCCTCTTTAACCTCATAAGGATTCACAATGGAAGCAATGATAAAACCGCCAAACAGGTTCAGCACAAGTGCCGTAACCACATATTTCGGATCAATCATGGACATATAGGCACCGACAATCGACATCGATACCGTGGACATCGCCGAAGCACACAAGGTGTACAGCCGATGTTTTGGCAACAACCCAATTTGTTTTTTCACAGAAATGAACACTTCAGATTGCCCCAATACAGCCGAAGCAACCGCGTTATATGATTCCAGTTTGCCCATTCCGTTGATTTTGCTTAATACCAGACCAATATATTTTATAACAAAAGGTAAGATTCGGATATACTGCAATATCCCAATGAGTGCAGAGATGACAACAATCGGCATCAATACGCTGAGGAAAAACGGTGTCCCTACGGTATCTGCACCTACGGTGGTCAAATCGCCAAATACAAACGCAATTCCTTCATTCGCATAATCAAGCAAACTTTTAAATACGGACGCGAAGCCACCAATCAACCATGTCCCAACCCCTGTATTCAGCAAGGCATACGCCAGGATCACCTGTAAAACAACCATAACGACCAGTGGTCGGTAACGAATCTTCTTTTTACCGTTGCTTGCGATATAAGCCAGTCCAAAAACAACGAGTAAACCAAGAAGGGCAATTAGAAATTTCATTTGATCTCTCCTTTGAAGGTAGTTAAGCCGGATGTGGAAATTCAGCTCAAAGGGTTCTTAAGCATTCTTATCAGTAATCTTTCAGAAAACTTATGAAGCGCTTACAATAAGTCCCGTTAATTAAAATATAAGTGTAAATTGTATTCCCTGTACCTGAGTCGAACGCCCAAGTACAGAGAATATAACATTACTTTTATTTATTAAGCTTTTTCTTGATAAGAGGCTTTTGTTTAATAAGAAGATGTAGACTGACCACCCTGCATAATCTTCACGCCAGAACTTGCACCGATCCGAGTTGCACCCGCTTCGATCATTTTTTGCATATCTTCCAGGCTACGTACGCCACCGGAAGCTTTAACGCCAACATCAGGACCTACAGTACGACGCATCAAAGCGATATCTTCTGGCGTTGCCCCACCTGTGGAGAAACCTGTAGAAGTCTTAACAAAATCAGCTCCAGCTCGCACAGCTGCCTGACAAGCACGTACTTTCTCTTCATCCGTCAACAGACAAGTTTCAATAATAACTTTCACCAAAGCTTTACCCGCAGCCGCTTCAACAACAGCACGAATATCTTGTTCAACGAAATCATCTTTGCCATCTTTCAAAGCACTGATGTTGATGACCATATCGACTTCAGTTGCACCTTTAGCAATCGCATCTTTCGTTTCGAAAGCTTTTGTCTCCGATGTAGATGCTCCCAGAGGGAAACCAATAACGGTGCAGATATCTACGCCAGAACCCTGCAACTGCTCAGCAGCATAAGCAACCCAGCCTGGGTTAACACATACGGAAGCAAACTGATATTGCTTTGCTTCTTCGGTTAACTTGGCCATTTCACTTTGCGTTGCGTCCGCACGAAGCAACGTATGGTCGATCATTTTAGCTAATTGTGGTGTAGTCAATTGAATCTCTCCCTTATCTGAACTAGTTATTTTCTATACACTTACACTAACATGAACATATGTAAAAAGCAACTTGAACTTTTGTTCACGATTCAACTTACAGTTCTTGCTTCGTTCTATTTTCTGCCTAACAAAGCAAAACATCCGCCCTTTTTGCGTGGCAGATGTTGTCATCCATATCCATTTGAAATTAGAATCGCAGTAATGCCTGTGCTGTGTACTGATCCGTAACCAGAATATTGGCATAATGACCTTTAAGCGCGGCGTGAATGGCTTCAATTTTGCGTTGTCCCCCGGCAACAAGAATTGATTTTTCCTTATTTCTCAACTCGGCTAGATCAATTCCAACGGTTCTGCTGTTAATCTCTTCACTGATCAACTGACCTTCCGCGTCGAAAAAGCGTGAACAAATGTCACCTGCACCGGAGTTCATCAGCAATTGTTGCTCTTCTTCATTGAAGTAACCGAGCCTGAACAGTAACGCATCTTCCTTCACAGTACCCACGGTAAACAAAGCAATGTTGGCCTGTCTGCCAAGCTCTACGATTCTGCCAATATGCCGATCGGCTTCCACCATGTTCTTTACTTCAATGTTGTCGAAAATAACGGGCAGTGGCAAATACCTTGGTACCGTATGGAATGCCTCAGCGAACAAATGAACAATCTCAGCTGCATACGTATTGACATGGGAGTGGCTTACGCCCCCCTTCAATTGCACGACTTCGACACCTTTAACCTGCTTGGGACGAAGTTGGCGTGCTACAGCATGCATGGTTGTTCCCCAAGTTACCCCGATGATATCCGCATCCTGAACCGTCTCTTGAAGGTAGTCTGCTGCTCGTTTGCTGATATGCTTCTGTATTTCCTCATCACTCTTCAGTGGGGCAAAACACACAAGTGCCGTATCCAGATCATATTTCGACTTGAGTTCTCCGGCAATGATATCGATATCCTCCAGCGGGTCCATAATTTCAATCCGGACGTATCCGCGATCTTTGGCGTACTGAAGTAACCTTGATACGGTTGGACGCGACACGCCCAACCTTGCGGCGATATCCTGCTGGCTATAATCGGACTGATAATACAATTTCGCTGCTTCAATGCTTAATCGTTGCTTCTCCAGGTCCATTCCCATGTGCGCTCATCTCACTCATCCTATTGTCTTTGGAAAATAAATACTCGTCCTGTATATTATACATGGATTGAGTATCTGGTCACTACATAGCATCCAATTCAGTATCATGATCAATCCATTCATATCCCTTTCTGACGTATAAAACGGGGGAAATGATGCATACTACTGCGGTCGCTTCATCATTGCCAAGAATGCTTCACCCCATTAATCGCACAGAGAGGAAGAATTGTATGTCTACCTTATTGTATATTACTGCCCATCCTCATGATCATGAAACCTCCTTCAGCATGGCTACGGGCAAAGCATTTATTGATGCTTATCATGAAAGTCACCCTTCTGATGAGGTTGTTCACCTCGATCTGTATCGTTCGGATATTCCGCATATCGACGCGGATGTCTTCAGTGGTTGGGGCAAACTGCAATCGGGTAGTGACCTGACTGCCGAAGAACAGACCAAAGTTAGCCGTTTGAATGAACTGTCGGATCAATTTGCCTCAGCAGATAAATATGTTTTTGTAACCCCGATGTGGAACTTCTCGTTCCCTCCAATTCTGAAGGCTTATGTCGACTCGATCTGCGTAGCTGGCAAAACATTTCGTTATACCGAACAAGGTCCTGTTGGACTGTTGTCCGACAAAAAAGCATTGCATATTCAGGCTCGCGGTGGCATTTATTCCGAAGGCCCAGCGGCTCAGATGGAATCCGGTCATCGTTATCTGAGTATTATCATGTCTTTCCTTGGCGTGCCGAAGCTTGATGGCATTTTTGTAGAGGGGCATAATCAGTATAAAGATCGTGCGGATGAAATCAAGCAACAGGCTATAGAGCAAGCACGCACTTTCGCAAAACAGTTTTAAGAGAGGTAGTTCAAAAAGTCCGCTTTTGATTACGAATGATGCCTAGTGGCATCATTAGCAGTGTAGTAAACGATTAGAGAAAAAATAAAACCCGCGTGCGACCTTGGGGATAATCCCAGGAAACACGCGGGTTTTCAATGTATAGTCAACCTAGAGCTTATTGATGTCCAGCGCTGGCACGGCTCATGGTTTCAAGTTTACGTGTGATCGCATGACGGTCTACTTTTAATCCCCAGATCATTTCAATAATCTGCTCTTTCTCCTCAGGACTGTCGGCATGCTTCAGTTGCATTAACAGATCATGCATCTGTTCATTAATGCCTTCAAATTGAATCCATAAATCCTGTCTTACCTCTTTAGAATCCAGATGATGATTCGCATCGACTTCTTCCTTCAATGCTTGCAGAATAGCATCTTTCCATTCGTCATCACCTAGCTGTTTCGCAATGTTCAGGAGATCCAGATAATCGTCAACAAGAAGTGAGTTCAATTCAGCATGTGTTTTCATCGTTTATTGCATCCCCTTTTCGTCTATTTACCAAGTATTATACTCGGTATTTCAGGATATGCAATAGCTGTCGGAAAAAGTTGATTTATGTAACCTGTCCCTTCAACCTGTGAACAAGCAAATTACACAAGACAAAACCGATCAAAACATACACACCGATCATCCCCACAATGCCTATCCATCCAAGATGACTGTAAAGCAGTCCACCTCCTGTTCCACTTACGCTTGAACCAAGATAGTAGAAAAATAAATACAACGCATTGGCCTGGGATTTGTGCTGATTGGCCACGAGTCCAACCCAGCTGCTTGCGATGGAATGACCGCCAAAGAAACCGAAGGCAAACAGGGCGAGTCCGATAATTTTGACCCAAAGCGCTGGATGAACGGTACAGACTGCACCCGCCAGAATAATTCCCAGCGCGATTCCAAGCACATGTGACCTGCCGTACCGATCTGCCAGCCTGCCCATCCAGGTACTGCTGACTGTGCCCATCAGATATACCACAAAAAGACTTCCAACGATAGACTGGCTCAGATGATAGGGTTCACCCGTTAATTCAAAACCGATATAGTTGAACAGGGTCACGAATCCCCCCATCAGGAGAAAACCGAGTCCATACAGGCATAACAGCCTTGGATTGCGACATTGTGACCACAAAAAAGGTATTGGATTTTTGAATCCGGGTGCAGCTTTGACAAAATGACGGGATGGCGGGATGACAAGCCAAAAAATAACGGCTGCACACAGTCCAAGAATACCAATGAAACCCACTGCAGCGCGCCAACTGAACCAGTCTGTCACCACACCGCTGATGAAACGGCCGGCCATGCCACCTATCGAATTGCCACTGATATATAGGCCCATGGCATAACCAAGACTTCTAGGTTCAATTTCTTCTGACAGATATGTCATGGCTATCGCTGGCAACCCCGCGAGTGCCACCCCCTGAAGAATACGAAGCAGAAGAAGCTCCGTATATCCCAAGCTGAATGCGCTCAGTAAAGCAATAACAGAAGATATCACCAGTGCCGCTGTCATAATAAAGCGTCGGCCCACAGAATCAGACAAGGACCCGATGAACAGCATCGTCAGTGCCATGGCGATCGTTGTTACCGATAGCGTGAGACTGGCGTGTGCCGGCGTAATGGAGAATGCGTCGCTAATCTCAGGCATCAGGGGCTGGAGGCTGTAGAGCAAAGCAAAAGTGACAAAACCTCCGGCGAACAGTGCAAGGCTAATGTTACGAAACGTCTTAGTTCCCTGCTGAATCATGGATGTTCCAACTTTCTCAGTAAGAAAGCTTCTTGGATCGACTGTGGTCTGATCGCCGGTCAGTGAAGCCTTCCATTTATCGTTATTTAGTGAACAGTTTCCGCTCCATATGGGTTAGAAACTCATAACCATCTGGCGTTACAACAATTGTATCTTCGATTTGGAATCCACCAGCACCTAGCTCGTAATATGGTACCTCAACACATAACACCATACCGGGCTCCAGTATCCGCTGGTCCCCCGGGGAAAGGGTCATATCGTCGTACAGTTCCAACCCGATGGCATGTCCGACATGCTGACGTCGGTAATGCGGAATCCCCTCACGCTGTACGCGAGATACTGCCGCATGGAATACTTCCGACGCCCTGACGCCAGGGCGCACCGTTTCAAGTGCCGTCTCCCATCCACTTTTGACCGCAGCAAAATGCTTTATCATCCAGGCGGTAGGCTCCCCTGCAACAACCGTGCGGCCCGTATCTCCCCAGTAACCTTCCAGCTGTAGGCAAAGATCGAAACGGATCTGATCTCCGGTCTCAATCGTATGAAAATAATTTTCAATGAGTGGCAACGCACTGCGTGGCCCTGCCCCTACCGCTGTCATTGCTGGAGTTCCACCTGCTCGCATCACAGCCAGACGATAATGATCGGCAAGTTGCTTCTCATGAATACCTGCGGCAATCAGGTCAATTAGTTCCTGCTCAATCCGTTCATTTAATTGGGCAGCCTGACGAAGTTGTTCGATTTCAAAAGGTGTCTTGACCAGGCGGATTTCTCGGAACAACTTATATGCAGGAATTACCGGTCTGTCAGGAACCTCCTCCTTGATTCTCGTCAGAATATCGGGAGCGATCCGCATCTCATCGATTCCAATCGGCTGATCTTCGATCTCAAGCTGTTTTAACGCTGCCTTGAGTGCTTCAACAGGACCTGGATGAATAACCGTCGTTTGCAGGAGAGAATAAAAGAGATCAATGTCGTCAGTGGAAGGTTTGCCTTCAATTGAACCTTCCACGAAGAAATCACTGTAGGCAAATATATCTACCCCCGTAATACCGAACTGGGCCACAACGCCCAACCGATTCGTTGGAATGATGATACACGGCTTAGCAGATCTGTCGGCAGGCAGAACCGCATAAATCTGCATGGTCCAGTTGCTTGCACGCAGCTGGGACCCGATGACATAGTGAATGTTCTCCGGAGTAGTTGCGATCAGGGCGCTTAGCACCTTAGTTTTCATCACTTCTTCCGCCCGGTCCCGGTTCAGACCTGAGCTATGGGATAGATGCTGTGAATTATTCATTTTGATCCAGACCTCCTTTTATTTTCCTGCGAACGAACAAACTCTCAAGTCCTGGTACAGAGCGCAGCACTAGTTTAATCGTCATAAACAGAGCCAGCGCAAACGCGATCAATACAACAGACACCACGGCTATCGTTGGGTCCTGCCATTTCTCCATATACAGGAATAGCTGTATTGGCAGCGTGTAGCTGTCCTGACGGAGCAACAGCAGTGCAGCCTCAACCTGATCGAAAGTGAAGACAAAAGCGATTGACCCTGACAGAAGCAGGGATAGTCGGAGCTGTGGCAGCGTAATTGTGAAAAAAATGCGCATCGGCCCTGCGCCAAGGTCCGCGGCAGCTTCCCGATGAGCCGGGTGCAGATTGGCTAACGCACTGCCCACAAGAGTGAGCACAAATGGCAGCACAATGACCGCTTCACCCAAAATAAGTGCAAACAGTCCGCCTGCAATATGCATTTTCGAGAATAAAATCAGGTATGCGATACCCAGCGTAATTTTCGGCATAACCATCGGAGATACAAAAAATGCCCTTAAGATACCAGAGCCCGGGAAAGGGTATTGCACGATTGCTAGCGCAGCAAGCGTACCTATAATCAAAGCCAGCAGAACCGCCCCTGTAGAAGCAATGAGGCTGTTCTTGAATGCATCGAGAAACTGGGTCTGCTCACTCAGATTGGCATACCACTTCAAGGTCAGACCTTCTGGCGGGAATTTGCTGGCTGAACCTGAGCCTACAGATGTCAACATAATCATCAGCAGTGGCAGCAGCAAATAAATCGCTACGGCACCCACAAAGATATAGAGCAACAGCTTGGTGCCCCTGTTCGATTTAACCATAAGCCTGACCTCCCTTACGGGAACGACGGAACATCAACGTTTCTGCTCCTTTATTCACAAGCAACGAGACAACAATGGAAGACACAAGTAAAAACAGGCTGGCAACCGCAGCCATCGGCCAGTTGGTGTCCAAGGTTCGCTGATATATAAACACCGGAAGTGTCATGACTCTTCCCCCACCGATCAGTTGAGGTGTGGTGAATGCGGTGAGGCATAACGTGAACACAATCTGTACTCCGCTTACAAAACCTCTTGCCGATAAAGGCAGGGTAATGGTCAGGAATGTTCTCCAGCTGCCCGCCCCCAGATCCTGAGCAGCTGCCTTTAAGGAAGCGTCACTTTGGGACAGTACATTCAGGATCGGGAAGACCATAAATGGCAAGAAAATATGGACAAGGGCCACAACAACACCTGTCTCGTTGTATATCATGCTGAATCCTTCCTCGGTAAGCCCCAACCGGATGAACAACCAGTTCATGAAACCCTGTTTGGACAGCAACAGCTGCCATCCGTAAGAACGCACAACTGCACTGACCAGTAGCGGAAGAAACGTAAGCAGCAACAACAATTGCTTCATGCCAGGCTTCTTTAGACCCGCAATGCAATAGGCCAGCGGATATGCAAGAAGAAGACTCCATAACGTAACCTTGAAGGCAATGCGAAACGTTGTGCCAATCAGCTTCCAATAATAAGGGTCAGCCAGAAAAGCACGATAAGCTCCTAAATCCCAACCCCGAATAAGCTTTCCATTCTCATACATATCAAAGCTATATCTGCCAAAGATCATCAACCCGCCCAGATACACGATGCCCATCAGAGCAAGCGCAGGCAACAGAAGCAGTAACCGGGTTACCCATGTGCGGTTTCCAAAGGAATACAGATTCACGATCCGTTCCGCGATCCGGTTCATATTCTTGCCCCCTGTACACGGTCATCAATGGGTTCGGATAACAAGAGCGCGTCCTCTGGGTCAAAGCCGATTTGTATTGGCTCACCTGGACTGTAACGTGAAGCTCCCCGCTGATGCAGCATACTGGCCTGAACTAGAAAACCCTCAGCAATCTGCACACTGTATCGAATATTTGCTCCGCCATACACCGCTTCAATCACATGTCCATCCAGCTTGTTCAGGCAGTGAGTTGCATCTTCTCCAAGTCGTATATACTCATTACGGATCGATAAGGAATGTCGTGCTCCCGCTTTCGGTACAGCATTTCCATCACTGACTTTCACCAGTAATGGCTTGCCGAAGCATTCCACCCGAATTCCATTCACATCATGTCCCAACACTTCCGTCTCAAAGAGATTGGTATCTCCAATAAACTTGGCTACGAAGCTATCAGCCGGTCTTTCATAGATTTCATCAGGGGTTGCATATTGCAGCAGCTTTCCGGCGCGCATGACGCCAATTCGGTCAGACATATTCATGGCTTCGCTCTGATCATGCGTTACAAAGATAAACGTTCCGCCGAACTCACGCTGTATCCGTTTCAGTTCACGCTGCATATCGAGACGCAGCTGCATGTCCAATGCAGAGAGAGGTTCGTCAAGCAGCAGCACTTCAGGTCTGTTAATCAGTGCGCGAGCAATGGCGACGCGTTGGGCCTGCCCCCCGGACAGCTCAGATACCGCACGCCTGCCATAGTCTCCGAGCTGGACCAGATCAAGCATTTCACCTACCTGTCGTTGGATATCGGCTTTTGGTAACTTCCTCACCTTTAGTCCATAGGCAATGTTGTTGAATACATCCATATGAGGGAACAACGCAAGCTGCTGAAAAATCATGTTGCTGTTGCGTCCATAGGCCGGGATGCCGGTAACATCCCGGCCTCCCAGCATAATGGTGCCCTGATCCGGCTGCTCAAGTCCGCCAAGCATGCGCAGCAGTGTGGTTTTGCCACAGCCACTCGGACCAAGTAAGGAAACGAATTCACCCTTTTTCACTTGGAGTGTTACTTGATCAACGGCGGCTCGCTTACCATAAGTCTTCGTGACTTCCCTTGTTTCAATGGATATGGTCTCTTGTCCGCTGCTCATCTCTGATTCCCTCCCATCCATTCCAGGTTCATAACAGAACCCGGAATCGTTGTGTGCCTGGCAACAATCCTTTTATTGAAGCTTTATTTTCACGAGTCGATCCCATAGTTCTTTCCAGGAAGAACTGTTCTGTGCAAGCACATCCCAGTCCGGATTAATGCCGTTACTTTGCGTTTCGACGGAGAATGAAGGATCATCCTTGTACTTGTCCGGAACTGCAGCTGTCGTACTGGTTACTGGTGTACCCGTTGCTTCTGCGTATTGTGACAGCGCCTCTGCGCTCAACAATTCGTTAATAATTTCGTTTGCAACACGTGTCTGCTCTGGTGTTGAGCCTTTCACTACCTGAAGTGTATACGGGAAAGAGATGGCACCTTCACTCGGATATGCTACGGCGAGTGGAGAACCGCCATCAATCCATGTCTGTGCAACCTGTGCACTGAATGGGGCAATGAGAGCATCACCTGACTCCAGCAGTGCCTTCAGCTGATCATTGGATGAAACCAATGTGCCAATCTGGTCACTGCGATCTGCCCAGAACTGGAAGGCTGGCTCGGGATTATCATAGGATGCGCCAATCTCCTGACCTTTGGTAGCAATCAGTGGAGAGATATAGGAATAGAACATGTAGTCCCAAAGCGCAGTTTTTCCTTTGAACTCCTCGTTATCCCATAGATCGTTCCAGCTGGTAGGCGGCGTTTTCACCAGGTCTTTGTTATACACCAGGGCAAAGCTCGAAACGCCCCAGACCACACCTTTATTATCAGGCTTGTGGAAGGATTCCGGGATATCCTTGATATTGGTCACGATACTTGTATCCAGCGGCTCCCACATGTCATCATTCAATCCTTTTGCCGTCGCATCTGCATTGAAGTAACCGAAGTTAACCACCGGATTGTTTGCATCAGCCTGCTTGCCTGCGACCATTTTTGGGTACATTACCGAATTGGAGGATTCCTCAAAGGTGACTTCAACGTTGGGATGTTCTTTCACATACTCGGCAACCACTTCTTTGGGTACAACATCCTGATTGGAGCCAGCCCAGATAAACATCGTCAGCTTAACTTTGTCTCCGCTTGCTCCTGAAGAGTCGCTCTCTCCGGCAGTATTACTTGAGCTGCCTGCTCCACCGCAGGCCGAAAGCACCAATGTACCGGCCAGTGTCAGAGAGGCGAGGCTGAGAAAGCGTTTTTTATTGGATTTGAACATGCAAATTCCCCCATCCATGTAGTTGGTTTTACCGATATGACAGAACTAGATAGTCTCCATACACTTGATCAATGCAACCCTATTTGCTGGCGTAAACCTTCCATAATGTCGGATATCTCCCGTGGATCTACAGATAGGGAATCCTTATACTTCTCCTCTACAACGCCCATGGTCTGACGCTTCAGGTAGTCTCTCAGTGCCAGCGGAACATTCAGCAAGGCCTGATTCAGCGTTACCTGCATCTCATCGCTCCATATGTCTTCAAATTGCTCCCGCGCTTTGCCATAGGCGAATTCCTCCTGCTGCCGTGGTCGCTTGGCTCGCATTAGTTCGGTATCGCTCTCGTTCAGCTCCAGGCCGTCAATCACAACACCGTATAACTCAAGGGCTTTCTCCGGGGATACTAGCCCCCTTCTTACATCCTCCAGAACTAGGCGTGGGTCACGTTCAAGTGGATCACCATATCCGCCTCCGCCTTGCGACAAGAACGTAACCGTTTCTCCAGGTTGAAGCAACAGCTCATCAATTCTTCCCAGATGATCCTCACTTGCACGTCCAGCATTGAGAATCGCTTCTCCATGTGAACCTACGCCACCACCGAGCCTGCCCCAAGGCTGAAACTCCATACGTTCCATGTTTCTGGCCGTCATCACCGTATCCGGTGTTAGAATTCTGACACATAAATCAATCCCACTTCCACCGCGGAAGGTTCCTGCACCTGCCGAGTCGGCACGAAGACCATAATGTTCGATCAACACAGGCATCTCGGATTCCACCGTTTCCACAGGAATATTCCGAAGATGACCGACCGCAAAATCCATGCCATCAATGCCGTCTTTCATCGGCCTAGCTCCCGAACCTCCGCAGATCGGCTGAATCACACCAACCTTTTTCTTGCCATCGGATGCATCTGTCATCGCCATCATGACGATGCAGGCTTGTCCAGCTCCTGCCGCGGGAACCATACTGCCCTGAGCTTTTCCCAAAGCACCCGTGATGACGTCCATAAGCCGGATAAAGGTCGCAGCACGTGCCCCAACTGCTGCCATCGGCTCCGGGTTAAGTACGGAAGCAGGCGGCGCGTAATTTCGCACCATGCGAATCATGCCCGAATTCCAAGGAATGGTCGGATCGAGCGTACGGAAATAACGAATAAGTGCGGGCACCAGCATGTAATGCCCCTGTTGGTTGTGGGTGGGAATGTTGAATGAAGCCCTGACCTGAGGATCGGTGCCGCTAAAGTCCAGATGAATGTCACTGCCTGCGATCGTCATTTTGCAGCGTAACCGGATAGGATATCCCCCTGGTCCTTTCTCCAGGTAGTCCCAGAAGTCATAGGAACCGTCCGGGATATCCTGCACGATAGCACGTGCCTTCAACTCGGCGTATTCCAGCAATTGTTCGATGCCCTGCTGAATTTTTTTCATGCCATAACGTGCAATGAGTTCCTCAAGCCGCTGCTCTCCCCGATTCAATGCAGCCATAAGTGCTTTGAGATCACCGAGATTTTGCTCCGGAATTCGGCTGTTGTCCAGAAACATGCTCAGGATCTGCTCGTTCAGAACACCAGCTTCATACAGCTTGACTGGTGCGATTCGAATGCCTTCCATATGAATATCGTAGGCGCTGGGAGATACGCTCCCCGGTACCTTGCCGCCCACATCGGATGAATGAACAAAGCACATGCCGTAAGCGATGATTCGCCCTTCGTGAAAATAAGGCTTGATGAGATGAATGTCTGGAAGGTGTGTGACCATGCCTTTAGTGGAATAAGGATCATTACATATGACGAGATCCCCTTCTTTCCAGTCTTCTATGCTGTTAATGGTCGCAGCAGCAGGGATGCCCAGGGACAGATTGTAACCCGTCTCCAGCGGTGACCCGAACGTTTCCCCGGATGGAGATAAGAGGTAGGTTCCAAAATCGCCCGTTTCTTTGACAAAAGCGGTGAATCCTGTGCGCAGAACAACATTCGCCATTTCTTCCACGGCAGCTTGAATCCGGTTGTTAAAAATCTCAAGAAAGACCTTGTCGCCGATCATGCTTCCACCTCCCCAATCACGTTCCCGTGGCCATCCCGGTATACTTTATATCCAGGCGGGATAAAGATCGTTGTATCATATTCCTCCACAATAACGGGCCCAGGGATGGGAGCATCCACCGATGGAATCTGTCCCCTTTTCAGTACCTTGGCTGTCTGCTGTACATGGTCAAAGGTTATGATCCTTTCTTCTGCTGTACTCTCATCGAATGGCAAATCTGCCGGAGCTACCGTGTTATGGGTAGGCAAAACACCAACAATGGTCGCTCTGAGACTTACAAACATAACCTCTGCCTCTGGCTGACTAATGCCAAACACGTTTTGGTAAGACGTATGGAATTTAATCCCTGCCTTCTTGGGATCTTCAATTTCTTCCAATGTCAGCGTGACCTCGAGATCAAAGGCCTGTCCCTCATATCGCATATCCGCACTGTATAGGCAATAAATATTGTCCAGCTTGACACCACCACGGGCTTCCTCATCGACCCAGCTACGTCCCTGGTTTTCCAATTCAGTGAAAAGAGATCTTAATTCACCAGACTCCAGAGTCTGGGTACTTTTGTGTAACGTATGAACGAAATCATTGCGAAGATTGGCAACCGTGCAGCCCATGGCACACAATGTTCCCGGAGATGGCGGGATCAGTACTCTGCCGATACCTACCTCGCGTGCCATCAAAAAAGCATGCATCGGACCAGCTCCACCATATGCGAGCAACGTAAAATCGCGGGGATCAACACCCTTGCGAGCCATGAGGGGAGAAAACTGGGCGTACATATTGGCAGTTGCCACATCAAGAATGGCTTGTGCAGTCTGTTCGGCATTCAGTCCAAGCTTCTCTCCCAGATTGCCCAGAGTACGCTCTGCAAGTTCGGGATACAGACGCATTTGTCCCCCAAGGAAACGGTCAGCGTGCAGGATACCGAGCTGTAGATAAGCATCTGTGGTTGTCGGCTCTTCTCCCCCACGCTGATAACAGGCTGGACCGGGGTTGGCTCCCGCGCTGCGTGGCCCCACCTTGAGTACGCCTACGGAATCAAGCCAGGCAATTGAACCACCACCTGCTCCTATAGCCGTTACATCAACAGCAGGAATGATAACAGGAAAATCACCAACTTTGTTCTCGGATGAATAGGCTGGTTCTTTGTCAATGAGAGCAACATCCACGCTTGTCCCACCCATGTCAAATGTGATGACCTGATGAATCCCAGCTCGTTCAGCGATATGGGTCGCGGCGATTACACCGGAAGCAGGCCCGGATAGGAGCGTGCGTACCGGCTCATTGGCCGCTCTGGCAGCCGTCATAATTCCACCGTTGGACATGGTCGACAGCAAGTTGGCTTTGAGGCCGTATGCCTGAATCCCTTCTTGCAGACGCAGGAAGTAAGACCCCATTCGTTCACCTACATAAGCATTCATGGCCGTTGCGAGTGTTCGTTCGAACTCACGCTGTTGTGGCCAGATGGCGCTGCTTCGGCAGATGAACAGTTGCGGATAACGTTCCCTGATCAGATCTTCCGCAAGCTGCTCATGAGCAGGATTCACATAAGCATGTAAAAAACTGATCGCCAAAGCAGTAACGCCATCTTCTACCAGCTCATCCACCGCTTGCAGCAGCTGTTCCTGATTCAGTGGCTGAAGTATCCCCCCACTTGCAATCACCCGTTCATCAACTTCCTTGACACGATGTCTCGGTACTAACGCATCTGTCTTGTCACCGTACAGATTGGTTGTATCCTCAAGTCGCAACCGCCGGATTTCAAGAATATCGCGGAATCCTTTAGTGACCAGCAGACCTGTAACCGCACCATTTCGTTCGATTAACGTGTTGACGCCAAGTGTTGTTCCATGCACAAATAGATCAATCTCACGAATGTTCACACCATTCGCCTTGAGTTGATCAAGTGCGTTAAAAATCGCCTGTTCCGGAGCTGTTGCAATCGATGGCGTCTTGAGCGCCGCAATCACGCTGCCCTGATGGTCCATCACCAGCGCATCCGTGAAAGTACCTCCGATATCTATGCCTAAACGGTAGATTGTGTCCACAAGCTCAACTCCTTTATCACAGGGTCTCATTCTAAGGTAAGTTATTGATTTTGCATGGCGAAATAACGTTTGACATCATCGATCATTTGGTTGATATGATTCACCATTGCCGCTTCAGCCTGCTCCGGAGAGCCTGCTACTATAGCATCCAGAATCTGCTGATGATCCACAACTAATTCACTTCCTACTCTCCGGCGAATATACGCGGTTTCCAGAAAATCGCGGCTTGTCTCCCATACCAGTTCAACCGCGTGCAGAAGAATTTGGTTTTGCGCAGCATAAGCCAGCAATCTGTGAAACTCCCGGTCCTCCTCGTATGGTATAATATTCTTGGAAAGCAATTCATGCTGGTTGGCAATAGATGCTTGCAACAGTACTATGTATTCTTTCGAGGCACGTTGTGCTGCCAGGGAAGCGATCTCCCGCTCAAGTGCCCTTCTGGCAACGAGAACATCTAGCAGAGCCTTTTCCCCGGAATGGTTCAGCATCTGAATTAACTGTGAATTCACGCTTTGTTGCTGCAAATCTTTTTCCAACGTCTTCATTCGATCCAGACCCTGTTCGGTCAAAGTCCTTCCCTTGCGACCTTCCAGAACTGTAAAACCTTCAACATCCATCTCCATAAGTCTTCTTCCGATGGTTGCCTGACTCAGACCATACGTTTTGCCCAAAGTATGAACCAACGTACTGGCCCCGATGGGAGCATTAGCGTCTCGAAGCTGCTTTAGCAGTTCGTATTCCAACTCCATTTCGTTTAGCTCAGGACCCACTGATTTCACCCCTCTTAGATACTTAATTGTTTTTTAATCTTCTTCGTAGTTGTTACTCACTGATGATTAACGTTAGTATACCTTGCAGACATCACAATTTCAACAATTCTCATCAAATTAGTACGAATTATTTCCTCAGCTATACTCTGCGCTTTTTCAAATCAAAATTAAAATTAAAAAAGAGCATTTCACATCCTTTATTCCAGCGTTTAACTGAAGGATGCAATCTGCCCTTAACGTAGCAATATTTTAAAATCACGAATGTAATCATTAATACTCAAATCAGGTATCAGGACTTGAGTTGTTGCAGCAACTGCACACGATAGGCTTCACTTTCAAGGGATTGAATTTCCTTATATTCTTCAGCAGTTAACACCTTGGGTTCCCCGGCTGCCTTGGCGATCATATATACCTTCGCGCTTTCTTCCACGACCTGGGTGCGGTAATAGGCTTCACGGAGGTTTTTCCCCGTTGTGACCAATCCGTGATTGACGAGAATGAGTGCCGTATGTTCTTCTACCTTGGCTGAGACTGCATCGGCAAGTTGTTTCGTCGTTGGCAGAACATATGGAACAAACCCGATATCGCCCACCAATGCTGACTGATCAGGGAACAAGTGTGGCAATTCATCAAAAACAAGACTAAGTGCGATCGTATATGCCGGATGCGTATGCACAATGGCTTGGATATCAGGATTGACACGATAACTGTACAGATGCATCAATACTTCGGAAGACGGACGAGTTGATCCAGCGCTAGTCGCCCCTGTCTCGATATCAATGGCGATCCATTCGTCAGGCTCCAGATCCTCAAGTGCATAACCACTCGGAGACAACAACATCGTTCCCCCAGAGCGAGCGCTCAGATTCCCACCAGGTCCTACCACCAACCCTTGGGCAACTGCTCTGCGAGCATATTTCGTCAACTCTTCCCTTACTTGCTGTTCAGACATGTTGCTCACCACTCCTCATACTTTTCTTTTTAGCATTTTGAGTCAATGCTCATTGCATTGACTCTGTTCATTACCTTTTGATTTGATTCAGACTTTGGTAGTTTTCATAAGCTTCCTGCCACAGCTCTGTATCCTCAGGTTCGTAGGTCTCAGGGGAAAAGGAAGCAGCCATGACCTCCCGTACCTCGGCCAAGCTACTCACTTCACCATGTGCAAGGAATTGCAGCATGCAATTTCCCGCTGAAGTCGCCTCTGCCGGCCCTGCCACCACCGGTACACCGGCTGCATTGGCTGTAAACTGGCACAATAGTCGATTGTGCACACCGCCACCAACCATATGAATGACACGAGGTCTTGTACCTGTAATCAACTGCAGTTCATCCAGCGTTTGTCTGAATTCCAGTGCAAGACTTTCCAGAATGCAGCGTACAATCGCTCCAGTCGTTTTGGGTACAGTCTGTCCGGTGAGACTACATTGTTGCCGTATTCGTTCAGCCATATTTCCTGGCGCCAAATACACGCCATCTCCCGGCGATACATAACTTTGATGCGGCGTTGCCAAGGTAGCCAATTGAATCAGTTCTTCATGTGTAAAAAGTTGATTCTCCCGCTCCCACTGTCGTTTGCATTCCTGTAGCAGCCATAAGCCTGAACGATTTTTCAGGGTGCGTACTTTTCCACTTACCGTCCCTTCGTTGGTGAATCCCAATGCACGACTTCGGTCATCCAATACAGGTGTATCACGCTCCACCCCCATAAGAGACCAGGTACCACAGCTGATAAAAGCGAAATCCGAATCATTCGCAGGGATTGCTGCCAAGGCAGATGCCGTATCATGTGAGCCCACAGAGACTACCTGCATCGGTCCAGTCCGTAACTCGGCGCACAACTCATTCGTTAGATTGCCCAGCACGGTACCGGGTTGAACGAGTTTTGGAAATAATGTTTCCGGTATACCGAGACGCCCGATCAGGTTTTCATTCCAACGCATCTCGCCTGCATGCAACAGCCCGCTGGTACTTGCAATCGTATACTCACAAGCCTGCTGACCAGATAGATAATAGTGAAATAAATCCGGCATAAATAACATGCGTACATCCGGACGCAAACTTTCGGCCTGCTCTCGAACACTGCCTAGCAGTTGGAATACCGTATTGATCTGCTGCGGCAAAACCCCGGACATGGCATACAGTTCTTCTTCTTTCACCATGTACAGAACCTCTTCCATCCACTGCTCATTGCGTGCTTCCCGATAGTGACGTGGGTTCGAGCACAACCTTCCGTCACCATCCACCAGTCCATAGTCCACTCCCCACGTATCCACAGCTATAGAACGGACCGATGGAGAGACGCCTTGCGTCCCTTTCACAATGCCTTGTTTTAATTCATGAAAAAGTCGCAAGAAATCCCAATACAATCCGTCCCCCAGCTGCACGGGTTCATTGTTGAATCGATGCACTTCTTGTAACGAGAGTCTGCTTCCATCAAAAGAACCCCGGACTACGCGTCCACTCCCAGCGCCGTAATCAGAAGCAAGCACATGTGTTGCTTGATTGCCCATTCTACCAAGCCTCCTTAACTCTACGCGATAAGCCGTATTCGAGTTCTGAACACAGCTTTCAAGAGAACGCCATGTTACCTCATTTCACAAGGAACATGGCGTTTGACAGGAATGGAACTTTATTTTAACGATACAACGGGCCAAACACACTGCAAGCACGGTAGTCTGCACTCTCCGGCTCACTTGTGCCGAACAATCCCCATGCACGCGGACGGAAAATTTCCGTTTCAGGGACATTATGCATATTGACCGGTATGCGAAGCATGGAAGCAAGTGTAATCAGATCAGCACCGATGTGTCCGTACGAGATGGAGCCATGGTTGGCGCCCCATTGATTCATGACCTCGTATACGGAAGTAAACGCTCCCGATCCGGTTAGAACAGGAGCAAACCAGGTGGATGGCCAGGTTGGGTCTGTCCGCTGATCCAGCGTATCATGCACATCTTCAGGCAGATCGACCGTGAAACCCTGAGCGATTTGCAGCACGGGTCCCAGTCCTTTGACCAGATTCAGACGTGTCATCGTTACAGGCATGCCACCTTTGGTCAGGAAATCCGCTGAATAGCCGCCACCGCGGAAATACTCTACGGATGCCGGTCTCCACGATGTTGCTTTCAGGCAGCCCTGAACTTCCTCATCTGTAATTTCCCAGAAAGGCTTAAGGACAGGCTTCCCGTCTCTGGACTGTTGTCCTGTGCCATCCAAAGCTGCGGAACCGGAGTTAATCAGATGCAGAATGCCATCCTTCGCGTTTCCTTCCAACTGGTGCCCCGTCACACGCTGTACTGAATCCGGGCTCCAATACGTACGCACATCAGCGAAGATCTGTGCCGTATGTGTCAGCAGCGAACCGAATAACATCGATACCCCGTTCAGGCTGTCATTCTCCGTTGCAACCAGATAAGGCGCACGTTTGCCATTCCAGTCAAAGGAAGAATTTAATATCGACTCCAGAAAATCTCCGTTCGGAGAATGATCCGTCCACTGCCGTTGTCCCTGGAAGCCGGATACAATTGCGTGGTGACCCATCGATTCCTCTGTAAACCCAAGCTCTGCCAATCTTGGATTGCCAGCCATCAAGTCACGCACGATTTGGGTCATTTTCACAACCGTTTCCCATTCGTACTCTTTGCGTTTACGATCTGTTTGCAGATGGGCAGCGTTGTTGTCCGGACCTTCGCTACAATTCTCCTTCACCCAGGCCAGTGCGAGCTTATACTCCTCAGGATCGTAGATTTCTTCTTCGATCCGGCGAGTGAGTTCGCTCATATCCACGTATTCATTGCGCATGCCCAGATACTCCTGGAAAAATGAATCGTTCACAATCGAGCCTGCGATCCCCATGGATACCGATCCAATGGACAGATACGCTTGCCCTTTCAAGGTAGCGGCAGCAAGCCCCGCACGGCTGAACCGGAGCAATTTCTCACGCACATCATCGGGAATGGTTGTATCCCCTCCGTCTTGAACATCCTCTCCATAGATTCCAAAGGCAGGAATCCCCTTCTGTGCATGGGCAGAGAGAACTGCCGCCAGATATACAGCACCCGGACGTTCAGTTCCGTTAAAACCCCAGATAGCTGTTGGAGTGGATGGCGACATATCCATCGTTTCCGTACCATAACACCAGCACGGTGTCACGGTAATCGTTACGCCCACGTTGGAACGGCTGAATAGTTCTGATGCTGCGGCCGCTTCGGCCACTCCGCCAATACAAGTCTCGGCCACAACACATTCCACCGCGGACCCGTCAGGATAACGCAGTTCGGCTGCAAGCAGTTCCGCAACAGATGTCGCCATCCGCATCGTTTGCTCTTCCAGTGACTCCCGAACACCCTTGCGTCTTCCATCAATCGTGGGACGAATACCAATCTTGGGGAAAGCCTGCTTATAACGATAATCCTGATGTGTCATACTGGAATGTCCTCCTTCAATTCGTTTCATAGAATTTGGGTTGAATTGAGAAACCTTCTGTCTGATCCATATGCATTGATTGGAATGAGATAATGACGGAATTACAACCGATACCCGAGTGGCACACAAGAGCTACATACACAGATTATCAAGAGCACTACTTGAGTGTTGAATGCGTTTACATATTTTTAAAAATAACAATAAACCACTTCATCAATTAGCTATGTATGTAGTTCCTCTATTCAGAAAATGGAACGTGCATGAGCGAATTCAACGAAATGGTTTATGTAGTAAATACGTTTAGAACCCTTCAGGGTTATCGGTAACCCTAACATAGCATGAGCCTATCTTGCTGTCAATTGGCATTATCCTATAGAATGGTAAGACTATGTTGCGGAAAGGTTAGATTCTAATGATTACCATTTACGATATTGCCAAAAAAGCCAACGTCTCCGCCATGACGGTGTCCAAGGTCATTAATCATAAAGGCCGCATAAGTTCCGCGACACGTGAACGTGTGCAACAGGTGATCGACGAACTGGGTTACATCCCGAACTCCAATGCACGCAGCCTTGTGCTTCAACGAACCCAGATGCTCTCTCTGCTCATTACGGATATTACCAACCCTTTTTATACAACACTGGCGCGTGGTGCTGAAGATGCAGCCCATCTTCGTGGGTACCGTCTTTTATTCGGCAATAGTGACGAGGATTACAAGAAGGAAAAGGATTACGTTGATGCGATTCTGTCTACTCGTGTGGACGGTGTACTCTATGCCCCTGCGGGGGATCGTTCTCTTCCTCATCTGAAACAGCTGCAGGAACGTCACATTCCGTTTGTCTTTCTGGACCGCACCGTACCTGGCATTACGTCAGATATGATTGCCGGAGATAGCCGGGAAGGCGCGATTGAGCTGATCCGCTACCTGGTGCAATTGGGGCACCGGCGCATTGCACTGGTCAATGGTTCTTCTGAGGTTTCTACCGCCAGACTGCGGGAGGAAGGTTATGTAGCGGGTTTGCGTGAGGTCGGAGCTGATATCGATCCCGAGCTTATGCTTCGAACCGGGTACCGGGATTTCAGTGATGACGAAGGACTGGATCTACTACTCTCTCAACCGGAGCAACCAACAGCCATTTTTGCAGCCAACAACATGCTGGCGATTGGGGTCATTCGGCTTTTGCGTAAAAGGGGACTACGTGTGCCAGAAGACATCTCTGTTGTGTGCTTCGACGATCTGGATCTGGCTTCGGCCTTCGATCCTTTCCTGACCGTAGCTGCACAGCCCGCATATGAATTTGGGTTTCAGGGAGTACAGATGCTGATTGACCGGATTGAGGGCAAGGCTCCTTCCCAAGCCCAAACCGTCATTTTACCGTCAGAATTGCGCATACGTGCTTCAGCCACTGCTCCACGTGAGCAAGAATAGAGTTAAGCGCGTGAGTTGACTAAATATTATCGTGTAAATGATTAGTCCCACTTATCTAGATTAGGTCCCGTTCAAATTCGAAAAATGTACAACATAAACAGGGTGCACCGGAGATTACGCTCTGGTTGCACCCTGTTTGATGTTCATTCGTTAGAATGACCCGTTCGTCTGGACCGATTGGTTCGTCAGGTTCATTCAATTTCATTTTGGTTCCATCCAAGCCGATATTCTACCGCTCCGACTGTAATGCAAGAGCGACCTCACGAACGAGTCCCGGGAACCAGTCCATCAGAGGTTCGAACGTATAACCTGCTTGTTCTGCCTTGGTCGTCTCCATCGTCCATGATTGCTCAATTCCGAAGGGGGACATGTCCTCTTTTACGGTTTCCGTGAGGATCTGGGACTGCATACCCGTGACTGTCTCGATCAGATGTATCATGGCTGACAGCGTAATCGCACCCTTGGAAGCTGCATTCACCGGACCAGTAATGGACGAATGTCCAAGCCAAGCGAGAAATCTTGCCGCTTCGGTGGAATTGATAAATCCAATCTCCGCATCCGGATTTGGCATTCCAATCGGTTTTCCTTTTTGCACATGTTCAATATGAAAATGAAGTCTTCTCGTATAATCATCAATCCCGAGTACAATGGGAATGCGCATCGCCACAACCGGGAAATCCGCTTCCTGGAAAAATACAGCCTCCGCAAGCCGTTTGCCTTCTCCATACGAAAAATCCGCCGCACTCCCATACTGTAATGGATATGTATACGGGTCAAAATCCGTTTCCTTAAATCCAGGTCTGGGATCACCGTACACCGAGAGTGTGGATGTCAGAACGTATCTTTTGGTGCGACCTGCAAAAGCTTCACATGCCGCTTTCGCCCCATCCGGTGAATAACAGATATTGTCGTACACAACATCCCACATGTCTGTCTGCGCAACCTCTGCCAGAGATTCCGGGTCTTCACGATCCATCTTGATTCGGTTTACTTCGGGTCCGAAGTCAACATCCGTTTTACCACGAGTTGCGACTGTGATCTGAGACTTCCCTTCCCACAGCAAGTGATCCACCAGACGTTTACCAAAAAAACGTGTACCCCCAAGTATAAGAACTTTATTCATCCAAAAAACCTCCTATCTTGTTCAATTATGTTTAATAATTTGAAGCATGGTGTGAGCATTCCGTTGAAACTCATATGAAGTTGGTTCTTCGGATACCGTGCACCCACGCTCTTCGAGTATTAATTTTAATTCATCCATGTGTTTGTAACGTTCGCCAGACAGATCAACTGTTGGAAAAATGCGAACTTCTCGTTTGCTCACACGCAGTAGTTCCATCACGGTTGCAAGATGAAAATCAACATCCAATCGATCCGCATACGTAAACAGGAAATGGGCGGATAACGTCAGATCGAATTGTTCATCCGCAAAGGGTAGATCCGGGAGCACAGACGCCACATAACGGTCAGGAAACATTCTCATATCTGCGACGCAATCTGTAATGGCACGAGGTCGCTCTTCCTTTAACCCCTGGATTGATCCAAATTGATCCCACACATATATGCCTTGCACCGGTTCCATCTGTTTCATCGTATGCTCAATGTTTTGAAATCCCTTTACTTCAAGCTCGTCGATCTCGTATTTGTAGGCCATATCCACGGCCACGGGATTAGCACCCAACTTGCGCGCCTGGCTACTGAACGAACACGCTCCACCTGGACAATCCAGAATGGACTTGCCTGTAAGATCCTCCACAGTCAGGTTGAACATCTTCATATATTCCTCGAAGGTTCTTCCTATGAAAACAATTTGTTTCAGTTCCAAACCACCAGAATCATTGAACTCCTGATCTTCTCGGCTGTTCTTCTGACGCTCTCTACTGTTGCTCTGCTCATCTCTACTCATCTCGTCTCAGCTTCCTTTCCTGCGCTTGAATCAATCGTTAGGGAACACAAGCCCAATCTGCTTCCGAATCTGATCCATGACCTGCATCGTAACATAGGAGCGTTCATATGTGTTCATGTCAGACTCCTTTTTGCCTTCCTGAACCAGATTCACGAACTCCTCCACTTCATAATACATCGCCGGATGGTTTTGTTCGACTGTGAGCTGCTCCACCGTACCGTCATTGTATCGTATCTCTGCATGTTCCGGTGAGCCAATCTTGTCAATGATGATGCTGCCCAGTTCCCCCATAATTTCGCTTGGTACATGAGAGTTGGAGATTTTGGAGTATGTAACGACCGCATCCATCCCATCATAGTCCAGCAGCACACTGCCTTGTCCATCCACGCCGGATTCCAGCATCATCGCTTGGGACTGAACCCGGTTAGGTGCACCGAACAATGTAATCAATGGATAGAGACAATACACACCGAGATCCATTAACGCCCCATTAGCGAGTTCAGGTTTGAACGCGTTCAGGACGATGCCTTCTTTGTACTTGTCGTAACGCGAAGAATACTGAGAGTATCCTGCTACGTATTTGCGGACAGGACCGATTTTATGCAGGTTAGACTGCACCATTTTGAACTGGGGAACAAGAGTAGATTTCATCGCTTCCATGAGCAGAACCTGATGTTCTCGTGCTGTATCGATAATACTCCGAACTTCGGCGCTATTTGCAGCCAGAGGTTTCTCGCACAATACGTGTTTACCGTTTCTCAGAAAAAGCTCAGCCTGCTCTGCATGAACCGTATTCGGTGTTGCAATGTAGACTGCATCAATCACATCACTTGCCGCCAACTCTTCCAGATCGGTGAAGCGGTGTTCAACATCATATTTATCTGCGAATGCATTAGCCTTATCTTCAGTTCTTGAATACACGGCGGTTAATTTGAATCCTTCAACCTGTGCTGCGGCTTCAAGAAGCCTTTCTGTAATCCAGTTAGTACCCACTACGCCAAAACGAACCATGCCTACCTACCTCTTTCATCTATAAATTTCATTTGAGTTCTATATGAGTTCAACTAAAGAATATTTACACTTACTACTCCGATGACAGAATAACCTTCCGATCGCTGTTATCCCCAGATTTTTTTTTAATTCCCTTCTTCAAAGGGAAAATCCGGGGATAAAGGCGAACGCTTCTTCACGTTATTTCTGTCCTCTCCATTTTCGTGTAGAAAGTTTTAGTTGAACCTATATAACCTTTATACCATCCTGTATATTGTAGCTCATATTTCGTTCAGATTGAAGGAAGGTACTTTATCCCAGATATTGATATCTTGCTTTTTAAGTTGAAACTTCGTCAATCCCTTGGAATCAGGGGTATAATTAGAGATGAGGTGATCACCGTGGAAAGTCCAGATCAAGATACCATACTGCCCGAATCTATAGATAAAAAATACTGGCATGCCATCATCCACAACGATAATTCTTATGATGGAACGTTCTTTTACGGCGTGCAGACAACGGGCATTTTCTGCCGACCTTCCTGTAAGTCCAGAGCACCCAAAGCTGAAAATGTGCTGATATTTCAACATGTTGAAGAAGCGTTGGCACGAAAGTTCAGACCCTGTAAACGTTGCAAACCAACAGGCGAGCGGGTACCTGATCAGGAGTGGATATACGGGATCACGGATTACATCGAACATCATTATGCCGAACCTCTAACCTTGGATGTCCTTGCCACCGTAAGTCATGGCAGTCCTTATCATCTGCATCGTGTGTTCAAGCGGATTACAGGCCGCACACCGGTTCAATATATACAGGAAAAACGAATCACCGAAGCCCGGAAGTTGCTTGAACATACCGGACACACCGTCACCGAGATTGGTCGCCATGTCGGTATACCCAACTCAGCTTATTTCATTACTGTATTTCGCAAATATACAGGTCTCACACCTGCACATTACCGTGAAAGGCATGAGAACTTATGAAGACAAATCTTACTTACAAAGTACCCAAAACGTTACTCAACAAGGGGACAGGGTTCCTTAATGGCTATACACATACGCTGAATCCTTACACAGGCTGCGCCTTTGGTTGTTCCTATTGTTATGTCAGACAGATGCCTGTCTCCTTATTTCGTAAAGAGGATTGGGGAAGCTGGGTTGATGTGAAACAGGAGGCTTCCCGAGTGTTCGCCAAAGAATTACAGCGTGCCCTGAGGAAAGGGAAAGTCACTCTTTTCATGTCATCCAGTACCGACCCATATCAACCCGCCGAATACAAGGAGTGTATCACGCGTTCATTACTTGAAACGATGGTACAGTATCCACCCGATTTTGTATTAGTCCAGACCCGCAGTCCACTGGTTACACGGGATATAGATCTGCTACAGCAGTTAGGTGACCGGGTTCGGGTCAGCATGACGGTGGAAACGGATCTGGACGATATGCGCAAGCATTTCAGTCCTTCTGCTCCCCCGATTGCAGGCCGATTACGTGCATTGGAACAGTTGCGAGATGCCGGAATACCCACACAGGTTGCGATTGCTCCTGTATTACCCAGCAGTGAACAGTTTGCGGCCATATTGAGACCTCTGGTTCAACGTGTATGCATTGACGATTATTTCATGGGCGATGGCAGTGAGGGCAAGCGCACCCGTCGACTCGGTATGGAGTCGCTCTATCAGCAAGTGGGGATGGAGCATTGGTATCATCCAGATGCGTATCAGACTGTGGTTCAGCGGATGAAAGACTATTTTGCCGAGGATGAAATCTGGATCAGTCAGGCGGGATTTGAGCCCTAAATGGCTATATAAATTGAACTAAAGAATATTACACTGGACATTCCAATGACAGAACAACCTTCGATCCGCTGTTATCCCCAGATTTTTTGAATTAATAAAAAACAGCCCCTTTCCTTGTTCGAAGGAAAAGGGGCTGTTCGTCATGATATAAAGCATAATGGCTATCTTATTTATCCAATGTATACAATGGCAGGTCCACCGGCAACGCAGCCGGGCGCTGACATGAACTTTTCATCTGGTAGAATGTCTGTTCATCTGATGAATCATGGAATGCCCACATGGCCTCAAGAACATGGTATGCCAGTTCCCCACTTGCCCGGTGTGCACGTCCGCTATTAGCTGCATAGGCCATATCTGCCACACCAATCCCGCGTGTATTTTCCTGATACCCTGGGAGAAGCGGAACTTCCGTCCATTCATGTTCACCCAGCAAGCGGTAACGAACTGGACCACCAAAGGTATTGGGGTCAGGTACCTGCAATGTACCGTGCGTGCCATATATCTCAATCGGTGGCAATGCACTTCCGCCAAATACGTCAAAACTTGTAATCAGTGTGCCAATGGCTCCCTGTTCAAACTGTAACAGACCGGTAACGTGTGTTGGAATTTCAACGGAAACCGTTTGGCCTCTCTTTTTCTCACTTGTAATCGTCCGCTCTTCCATCGCTTTACCTGTCATACCCGCAATCGACTTGATCGGGCCCATCAGTTGAACCAATGCCGTGAGGTAGTACGGACCCATGTCAAACATTGGCCCACCACCAGAGGCGTAATAAAACTCCGGATCGGGATGCCAGTGCTCATGACCACGGCTCATCATAAATGCGGTCGCCGCCACCGGCTTGCCGATCACCCCTTCCTCCACCAATTGAAGTGAAGTCTGGATGCCTGAACCAAAGAACGTTTCTGGTGCACAGCCCACGAGCAATCCTTTACGCTTCGCTGTTTCGAGCACGGCCTGCCCTTCTTCACGGGTAACAGCGAGTGGTTTTTCTACATAAACATGTTTACCAGATTCAAGTGCCCGCAAGCATACATCCGCATGAACGGAAGGAATGGTCAGGTTGATGATCAGCTCAATCTCGGGATCAGCCAAGATTTCGTCGACGCTGTATACGTTAGGCACGTTATAGGCAGCAGCCTGCTCTTCGGCACGTTTCCGATCAAGATCCGCAACAGCAACAAGTTCCAGCACCTCGAACCGGTGACAGTTTTCCATATAAATACCGCTGATTTTACCGCAGCCAATAATGCCTACTTTCATTGTTTTCATGCCTGGGGCTCCCTTCGCCGTGGATCAGAAATGGTTTATCCATTGAGGATGAATGGTTAACACTGAAGTTACGTTTGCAATCAAACTACAATCTCATTAGTTCTGGTTGTCCGCCATACCTGTGTACACTTCGGTTGCTGAACTTACTCGACTCTTGGCAAGTTCTTTACCTGCTGCTGTCCATTTGAATCCACTGCGCATCATTTCAGTCACGGGTTTCATGTCTACAATGTCTGCATGGTGTCCCAGGGAGTTGTAGAATACCCGTCCTGCGCCCCAGCGTTTCGTCCAGACAACAGGCATATCTACGGGGCCATTCGCCGCATGCGGACCAGTCACCACTGGGAAACGAGTTGTTGCCAACACTTCCACTGCCGGGTCTACGTGCAGGTAGTACTGTTCACTTTTTACCTGAAAATCTTCAATATGATCCAATAACGGGCTAGAGCCACGCTTCATGTTTACCATGTACTCCACACCATCATTGCCTGGATGAGCAACCCATTGTCCACCCGTCATAAACTGCCAGTCTACGTTATTTCGGAAGGCATCACACATCCCGCCATGAAGACCAGCCAAGCCCACACCGCTCTGAACAGCCGCTGATACGTTATTGACGAGTTCTTGCTCAATCTGTCCCATTGTCCACAACGGCACGATCAGATCCAGACCCATCAGCTTCTCTGCATCCGCATAAGATTCCAACGTATTTGAGACTTCAACCTCGAACTGCTCTTCCTTCAAAATACGTTCAAAAATCGCTGCTACCTGCTCCGGTTCATGTCCATCCCAGCCGCCCCATACAATCAGTGCTTTACTCATCGTTTATTCACTCGCTCTCGCCTAGTTTAGTTGTGTTCAACCTTATTTCTGACGTCACTGTCTTGCTTGCTCACATCTCTTCAAGCGTCACCCAGCGCCGTTCTGTTACCGAACGTTCTACCGCTTCCAGTACAGCCTGACAAGCGACCCCATCGTGGAAACTCGGTGATGGTTGGCGTCCTTCAGAGATTGCTGTTACTAGCTCCAGCATTTCATGGGTGAACGTGTGCTCGAATCCAATCGTATGTCCGGCAGGCCACCAAGCTTCAGCATATTTATGTGCCGGATCGGTCGCCAGTACACGGCGGAATCCCTGTACGTCCTCTTCATCCTTTGTAAAATACACTTCCAGTTCGTTCATCCGTTCAAAATCAAATCGTACACTGCCGAGACTGCCGTTAATCTCAAACGAGTTTGTACTCCGATGCCCCGCTGCAAAACGTGTAGCCTCGAAGCTGCCCAGCGCACCTCCTGCGAATCGTGCCAGGAATAACGTAGCGTCGTCGACAGTCACTTCTCCTTTCGGTGCATCCGCATTCGAACTGCCCTTTGCACTCAGACCGGTCATCTCAGCTGCAAGCGGTCGTTCTTTGATAAATGTTTCGCTCATGCCGATGACTTCCTGGAATTCACCAACAAGGAAACGAGCCAGGTCGATTAAATGCGCGCCCAGATCCCCGTGGGAACCGGAGCCAGCCACTTCTTTTTGCAAACGCCATACCAGCGGGAACGAAGGGTCCATGATCCAGTCTTGAAGGAAAAACGCACGGAAATGATAGATTTTACCCAGTCGTCCACTCTCCACCAGATCTTTGGCCAACTGCACCGCTGGTGAGAAACGATAATTGAACCCGACCATATGTGCGACTCCAGCATCCTCCGCTGCCTGAAGCATCTCACGCGAATCCGCAAGCGACAGGGCCAGTGGTTTCTCACAAAACAGATGTTTACCCTGACGAGCTGCTTCCAACGCAATTTCCTTATGGGCATCACTTGGTGCATTAATATCAATCAGATCGATATCATCCCGCTTCACTAGTTCACGCCAATCAGTCACACTTTCGGACCAGCCGAACTGATTCGCTGCCTCCTGTACTCCCTGCTCGTTACGTCCGCAGATCACAGACATCTCAGGCTGCAGCGGAGCAGACGGGAAAAACATCGGCAGACAGCGATAGGCATTACTGTGGGCCTTCCCCATAAACTTGTATCCAACCATTCCGACACGAAGACGATTTGACATGGTCATTTCCTCCTTTGGAATAATAAAAAGTCTTTCAATATGTGTACCAATAAACTATTGACGGATAGAAGAAGCACGGATGATCAGTTCGGTAGGCAACAACGCTCTCGCTGATTCGGTTACCGCTACAACAGAGTTACTCGCTTTATGTGTGTCACCCACAGACCCATGCATAAGCTTCGATGCTGCAAGTTCACCCATTTCAAAAAATGGAACCCTGACGCTGCTCAGCGGCGGAACCGCCATCTCAGCGGCATCGGAGTCGTCATAACCCACAAATGCCGGAAAATCCTCCACCCGGATTCCCCGCTCACGCAAACCATGCATGACCCCAATAGCCATCCGGTCATTGGCCGCAAATACAGCATCAATCTCATGTAACCGATCTGCTACAAACGCTGCCGCCTCAATCCCACTTCGTCTACTATAATTCCCCTCAAGCAACAGACTCGGGTCCAGATCCATACCTGCTTCTTGCAGGCCAAGACGGACACCTTCCATTCGCTCCTGGCTGTTGGAATAGCTGTCTGGACCATTGAGAAAAGCGATTTTGCGATACCCTTGATCAGTAAGATGACGTATGGCAAGCCTGCTTCCTTCCACATGATCCGCATCCACTTCCGTGAACGATTGGCCCTCAAAATGCTGATTCATGACACAGAACGGGTGTCCTTCCCGGTGAAGCTGCTGCATGGCCGCCAGTTCTTCATGATCATCTCGGGCACCAAGGATAATGCAGGCGTCCACTTTCTGCCGCCGGAACAGATCCGTATAATTCATCACTTCACCGGGTGTCCGGAACATAACCAGCAGGTCCATGCCATTGTCTCTGGCTTTGCTTCCAATCCCACTCAGCATTTCCGAGAAAAAATACGCCGAGAACAGATGCGCCTTCGGAACATAAGGCAATACTACGCCAAGGTTCCCGCTTTTACTTCTGGCAAAACTGCGAGCAAGAGCGCTGGGCACATAGCCTAACTGTTCGGAAGCTTCAAGAACCTTGCGGCGTGTCTCTTCTTTAATAGGACCTACCCCATTAAGCACCCGGGAGACCGTCGCCTCGGAAACACCCGCAAGATCAGCCACTTCTTTACGAGATGCCATGAATTTCACCCCTTTCTAGCTCACCTATTAAAGATGTAATAATTAAAAATCAATATTTATGTACGCGCGTACATTTTCTCATGCCGTGTAACCGTTGTCAATGCTTTTAACACAAAAAAATAATGAGGGTTTGGATTAATCCAAGCCCTCATTATTATCTTACCAGAGATGGTACTTTCAATGATTCAAGCACCTGTAATCTTAGGGGTTCAAGTTACTTATCAAACTCAATAAAACGATTTCAGTTGATCCTATTTGTTCAATTATGGGGAGTGCAGCTCATAACGTCGTTGTAACGCCAAGATCAACGGAGGATTGACTAAATTCAGCCTGTTCCATTGTTTTCACATGACTCGGAATGCGATCCGAGGGTTCTGGCGTGGATTGGAGCTGTCTTACTTTGTGCAGAACTTCTTTGTTAGGAAGGAAGTGTTGGGAACGAATAAACCGAATTGTTTTGGTTTTGGCGCGCATGACAATCGAATCCGTCTCGGCACGATCATCCGCAAGATACCGTACCCCTCCCAAGATCTCACCTGGTGTCACACCTGTTGCAGCAAAAATGACGTCCTCTGTGCCAATCATATCCTGCATCGTTAACACTTTGTAAGGATTATCAATCCCCATCTGCAGGCAGCGCTGGAATTCGTCCGCGTTGGCAGGCATCAGGCGACCTTGAATCTCACCCCCAAGGCAAGATAGCGCTGCGGCAGCCAGCACACCTTCTGGCGCTCCTCCAGATCCGACATAGAGATCAATACCCGCCTCGGGGAAGGCCGGTGCCATCGCACCCGCAACATCACCGTCACTGAGGAACTTGATCCGCACGCCAACCTTGCGCAGGGTCTTAATTGTGCTCTCATGTCGTACACGATCCAGAATCATCACAGTGAGATCCGAGATGTTTTTGTTCAATGCGGCAGCGGCTTTCTCCAGTGTGACTTCAACCGGGTCTTCAATGCTAACTTTGCCTACAAGTGCAGGCCCTACCGCCAGTTTCTCCATATACATGTCCGGTGCGTGGAGCAGGTTACCTTTTCCCGCCACTGCAATAACCGATAGAGCGTTGTTTAGTCCTTTGGCTACGATTTCTGTACCTTCGAGCGGGTCTACAGCCACGTCAACCTCAGGCCCCTCAGCGTTGCCCACTTCCTCGCCGATGTACAACATGGGTGCTTCATCCATTTCTCCTTCACCGATTACCACCGTGCCGCGAATGGACACGGAATCGAACATGGCGCGCATGGCCAAAGTAGCCGCTTCATCTGCACTGTTCTTGTCGCCTCTTCCCATCCAGGGTGCTGAAGCTAACGCAGCCAATTCTGTTACTCTGACAATTTCCAACGCCAGTTCGCGTTCCATTTTTCCCACTTCCTTTCCAATTTCCAAAAGCATAACGTGAAAGCGGTACTAAATCCATCGCAAATCCATATGAAATTGATCTATAAAAGGCGTAGTAGCGCCTTTTGAACGATTTATACCTTATTTATCCAATTAATATTTTGATCAATTTCGCTTTTTTTTCGGCTGGTTTTAAGAGTCCAATCCTCCTGATTTATTACTTGAAATATTAATTTTATTTTCCATTTTCCGCTCTAAAACTAAATAATTCAACATGGTGGATTAACACGTCCGTTTCATGTGCAAAAAGTTCTTTTAACATGAGGTATATACAACTTATATACTGATTATTAAGAACGTAACGCTATCTAATAGCCTACAAACGAAAACGATTTTCGACTGGCGGCCCAAACGCAGAAATAAACTAATAAACTGCAATGATAATCCTTGAGATCAGCCTGCTCCCTTGACGGTTATTGAGCTAATTTATACAGTCAATTATGTATTAATCAGGCCTTTAACTTTTGCTAAAGCCATAGATGCAGATTATGAGGGGCATCGAAAATAATAAGTTTACATAATATTTATTATGTATTATTTTTCATCAATTTCTTCATTTTATGGCTCAACGGTTCTGATAAAACATAAAAAAGCCCGAAAGAATTCTGCTCAATAGCATGTTTCTCCCAAGCTTTTCCCTCAATGATCCAGTTACAGTAGCGTTTTGGTCATTATAAAATCAATCTGTTCCTCATCTCCCATGTAAAAAGCATGGGCACCTGTCTGTACAAACCCCATCTTTTCATAAAATGCGATGGCATTTTCATTTTTCTCCCACACGCCTAACCAAATATTCGTTTTGTGATGTTCTGTTGCCATCTCTATGGCTTTATGGAGTAGCACTTTACCAAGGCCATGTTTTTGGAACTCTTTCTTGATGTACACCCGCTCGATCTCAAGGGATTCCACGCCCATCTTCTCAGACTGAGCATCATTGTTGATATTTACCTTCATGTACCCTGCCACTTTATGGTTGACATAAATAAAAAGAAATTGTGAACCCGCAACGGACAGTTCCGTTTCCAATTGCTCCCGATTAAACGCCTTTTCCAGATAAGCTTTCATATTTTCGGGTGAATTTTGCGCTTTAAACGTTTCATTAAACGTCTCATAACTAATCTCCTGCAGTTCACATACATGTTCAATGGTACATATCTCTATACGAATCGTCATCTATATTCACATTCCTTTAACAAGTTAATCGTTTGTTGCAAATGTACTAAAAAAGGGTTACATTGAATTTAGCTCAATTTTGTTGTATTTGCAACATAATTTCTAAAAAAGAGGTCGAATGAATTGAAATATGTACTTTTTGTCGCAGGTATTCTAATCTTAACACTTGGCATTTCCCTTACCATCCAATCTGAACTGGGTACCTCTCCGTTTGATGCACTTCTGGTAGGGCTGTCACATCATGTAGGGCTTAGTGTAGGTAGCTGGGAGGTCATCATTGCTTTCCTATTAATTGGATGTAATTCGCTTTTGAAGCAGCAAAAACCCGAGTTTCTGGGGCTCATCACCGCATTCATTACTGGTGTGGGGATTGATATCTGGCTTTATGTATCTGATTCCTTGATCACACCCGAAGTTTGGTACAGCAAATTAATGACTTTTGTCATTGGTTTAGTGATCATAAGTATCGGCACGGCAATTTATTTACAGACCAATTTTGCACCCATTCCGATTGACCGCTTAACATTAATCTTGCTTGAAATCACTCGAACTCCCTTATTTGTATCGAGAACATTCATTTACCTTGTATTTTTAATTCTGGCGTTTCTGCTCAGTGGACCGATCGGGCTTGGAACGTTGATAACCGTATGTTGTGCAGGTGTGCTTCTTCAGTTCATTATGGGCCATACGAAAAGGATAATAGATCGCATATTAACAGACATGGATACATCGTCACATACTAAAAGTGAAAAAGAACATTCGGTCTAATCGGTGTACTCCTTCTACACCATAAAAAGGCTGGATCAGAGGTTCAATCCCTGATCCAGCCCATTAAACGTGCTATCTGCCTTTACGGCTCAATTCCCCATACCAGCTGACCGTTCACATACCCGGTAACCTTATCATGGTTTGCGAACTGACTACCGGATGCCTTGAACGAGTAATCATTAGTCTGTGTGTAATTCGTCCAATTGTTTTTGGAAAAGCGTGTTTGAATCTCTGCGCTCTGGCCCGCATTCAGTGATCCCGCCGCACTTGTAAAGCCCACTTCAAGATAATGATCCGCACCGGCAACTGGAGTCGCCAGTTTAACGAATTGGCTGGTTACATTCGCACTACCCATACTGGCCCAGTCGGACCAGAAACTCTGAGCTTCCTCCCCGTCAATTGTATAGTAATACCGGATTTTTACATCACTTAGCGGAATAGCCGAATTGCCTGAGTTGACCAACTTAAACTTGGGTGATACGCCGTTGGTCGATGCACTTGTATTGCCGTTAAAAGCTTGAATCGTCAAATCCCCTGCTGGCACAATAACCGTGCTGTCTACGACGTTCACCGTTAACACAGCGTCATTTCCTCCATTGAAGTGAAAGGTCAATACGTTCTGGCCCAGCGGAAGCGTGGCAAGATAGGATTTATTCAGAACAACAGCAGAGCTGGATGCTGTATAATTCTGACCCGCTACAAGCGTAACATTCCCCTTTGTGATGCTTGTAAGCTGACGGCCGTTTAAGGTGAGAGATACGGTAATATCCTGCGCGGGATTCGTCGCTTTATCAAATGTTGCATTCACAGGTGAAATCGCAGCATTTGTACTCGGTGTTGAATCCACAATTTTGACTTTTAACACAGGGTCCTGGCCTTGATTAAAATCTAGAACAATCGAATGCTCACCAACTGGCAGGGTTGCCAGATAAGCTTTTTTCAGCAGCAATGTGTTTCCGTTCAAGGTATAGTCTGTCGTTGCGGTCAATGCATTGTTGCCTGCCCGGAGAGCAGTTAGCGTATTGCCGTTTGCATTCACGGTTACTGTTTTATCGCTTTGATTGGGTGTGTATTTGTCAAATTCAACGTTTCCAGGTGTGATGGATGCACTGGGGTTGGGATTGTTAACCTTTAGATTTGGCAGCTCATCCAACGTAATGACATAATCACTTTGATAAAGCGTTTTCAATGTTGCCGGGTAATTAAAAGCTGAACTCATCAGATGCTCGCCATACCAAGGGCAGAAGTACAGCCATCCTGATTTCTCCTCGGTCAGATTTTTCACGCTTGGAATCGTGTCGTTCTCCGTCATGGCTACCATTTTCGTACCACCTGTCAACTCAACAAGCTTATAGAAAATCGAGGTAATCGCATCCTCATTCGGTACGCCAGACAAACCGTCATAACGGTTGTAGATCGTATTGTATTTATCATATCCCACCAGATCTACCTGATCATCACCCGGATACCAGGCAGGAGAAGTGCTGTATACGTAGCTGTTGTATGTCCAGATCAGATTATGCAAGCCATACGTCTCGGTCAATTCGGTATAAAGCAGATCCCATAGCTCTTTGTACACTTCTGCGCCTGCCGAAGCCCACCAGAACCATGCACCTTCCCCGTTCAGTCCGCCGTTGCCTTCTGCTTCATGATATGGACGGAACAGAACCGGCACGTTGTTGTCCTGCAAAATTAACAGTTGTTCTGCCAGATCCTCAATGGTCATCATCACGTATTGATACTCTTTCGTACCGGGAATTACCGCATTGGCTGTATTAAAATTCGTTTCTGTTGGCTTGTAGGTAGCCTCTTTCCAATCCACAAAGTCCCCGAGCTCATACGTATTGAAATTACGAGGCACATTGATATGCCAGGAAGCTGTTGCAATACCTTCACGGTTATTCACCCAATCAATCATGCGATCGGTTGTACCGTCCTCCCAACCATACAACGGATTATAGTTCATCAGATCAAAGCCACGGATTGCCGGATACTTTCCAGTCAGATCATGAATCCATTCGAATTCAAGCTCCGAATCTCCGTCATTCCCTCCTCCATAGATCTCTTGCTGACCAGAAATAATATTGTTTCCGTATACCTCCGTTAAATAATTCATCAAAATTTGAGTTTCCGGTGTAGCTTCAGGATCAGTGAGAACTGGCTGCACATTCAAGGGGTCCAGATCCGCATGATCCACTGTAAAAGTATCAAAATACGCGAAGCCCCAGCCAGCCTTTAGCTCAATCGTGTTGGTCCCCTGATTCAGCTTGTGAAAGCCAAAATCGAAGTCTGACCATGTTGTTGTGTAAGGCAGCATATACGCCCCTTTCGTAACACCATTCACGATTAAATTTTGTGACCTGCCATCTGCACTGAGCTCCTGCATATATCGTGTGGAGATCGCGTACATGCCGGTTTCCGGGACAGTAACTGTGAAGGTTAATGTGCCAGAGTTCTGCATCCAGACAAATCCGGCACCTGAGAATCCGGGCTTGGGTTGCCCATAGATTGAAGTAACCACTTGAAGATCCGGGGTGAGCTGCGCATCTTCGCTTTCGATGGTGAACAATGGTGTGTCTGCATGAACGGGCGCTGTCATTAATCCAATCAGTAGGGCCAATGCCAGCATCATTGCGGTTGCCTTTTTGAGCAAATTTTTCATCAATTCCATCTTCCTTCCCAAGTGAAATATGATAATGAAATGTCAATGAACCCATTCATGATGGCGCTTTCATTTTAAACATAGCATGCGCATCAATTTTTGTAAATATATGGTGAATGAGAATGTTTGAAATTCTTTTGTACCAGTACTTTGAACGCCATTTTTCCATCGTTCCACCAATATTGAAGACAATTCGAAAACGGTTCATTATCTAACCAGTTTCAGGCCTAAACTTCATCTCCCGTTAGATGAATGTACTTGGCAGAAAATCTACAAAAACAAAAAAAAGCATTCCTGGATCGGATGCTTTTTCAATGAATGATTCTTCAATTCTCCTTGTTTTTATGTCCACGTCCTGCGTCCCGGTTCAACAAACGGTTTCCTCGGCTGATGTTTCCTTTACCGCACAACGTTCCCTGCCTTGCGTACCGCCCGAATAATGCCACCGTAGCCGGTACAACGACACAGATTCCCGCACAATCCCGATTCAATCTGTTCTTGAGAAGGCTCAGGATGTGCATCCAGTAATGCCTTGGTTGAGATCACCATGCCCGGAGTACAGTAGCCGCACTGGAAGCCACCTTCCTCCACAAAAGCTTGTTGGATCGGATGCAGAGTGCCTTTCTCCTCGCCGTGCAGGCCTTCAATGGTCGTAATGTTACTGCCTGCACATTGATAAGCCATGACAAGACAGGAATTCACGGGCTCTCCATCCATCAGAACCATACATGCACCGCAGCGACCAACTTCGCAGGATACTTTGGTACCCGTTAGTTGCAAATGAGTCCGAAGCACATCGACAAGTCGGGTCGTTTGCGCGATCTCCAGATGTTTCTCTTCGCCATTCACAACGGCTGTCCAGTGATTCTCAAGTGGTTTACTCATGATGGACTCACTCCTTCCTGCAAAGGTACATTTAAAGGTCTGACCAGTTGTTCCCTCGGTACAGGAAGACGGTTAACCCATACACCTGTCGCCTGATGAATTGCGGCTGTAATGGCTGGCGCAAGCGCTACGGAACCAATCTCACCAATCCCCCTTGGTCCAAACGCATCACCTTCGGGTAAGTCTTCAATAGCTTCAACCTCCAGATTGGTATGAATATCCTGAATGGTTGGGATCAGATACGTATCGAGATTAGTGGTTACATAACGGCTGTCCTGCATGACCGCATCCTCGGTCAACGTGAATCCAAGCGCCATCACACTACCGCCTTCAATCTGTCCGATAAAGCCCATAGGGTTGATCACCGGGCCTGCCGCTACAACATGGCGTGTATCCAGCAGCTTGGTTTCTCCGGTCAAAGTATTCACTTCCACCTCTGCCGCAACCGCCGCATACGTATACAAATAATGCCCGCCTACCACATTGTCAGGCGTAGTTGGGTAATCAAACTTTGTATCGAAAATCCATTCAGCGGCTTTGCCCTGCGTCGCGAGTTCAGCATACGAAACTATAAAGCCTGATTCTGATTCTACTTCTGAAGTTTCGGCAGTAAGCTGGCCTTTACGCCATATACCACCAGGCCCTGTCACCAGTTCATCTGCCGGAATGCCCGACATTTCAGACGCAACAGTGAGAGCACGGGAACGAAATGGAGTCTGCAAACGTTGAAGAGCCATCCAGGCCATCGTTGTTGAACGTGAAGCTGTACTTGATCCGCTGTGTGGCACACGATCCGTATCTCCAATGATGATACTGAGATCCGATGTACTGCATTGGAATAGATCACATAACATAATTTCCAGCGTTGCAATAAGCCCCTGACCAAATTCCTCGTAGCTGAACGCAACCTCAATCTTGCCTTCGTTATTCAGGGACAGACGGCCTCCCGCAGGGTCCGGAATCCCGTATCCCAGCCCTGCACCGTGCATGGCGATGGCCGCTCCGACTCCGCGCTTGATCCACGGTGGTAGAGTAGGATCTGCCGGGGGACTCTGATGTTTTTGCCACAGTTCGGAGCGATCCAATGCCTCCCATACTTGGGACAGTCCATCCGTAACCAGAATGCGTTGATTCAACGGTCCGGGATCATTCTTTTCCCTCATATTACGTCTGCGGAACTCCCAAGGGTCCATCTTCATAATTTCTGCAAGCCGATCCATCTGGCCTTCCATGGCAAAAATCGCCTGGTTCCCGCCAAATCCGCGAAACTCACCCGACAATCCATTATTCGTATACACAGATATACCTTCCACATCCACATGAGGGATGGCGTATGGTCCTAGACAATGCTCGGTACAGAAATTCAGCACCGGTGCACCCAATGTGGCATACGCTCCCGTATCTGCTGTAATACGGACACGATGCGCTTGGATGATACCTTCCTGGCTCATACCGGTCTTCATTTCAATCTTCATTGGGTGCCGTTTCAATCCTGCACGTACAGATTCTTTACGTGAATTATGCATTTTTACAGGACGCCAGCATCTCAAGGCCAGTAATGCACCATAGGGCTGTACGTTGAGTTCATCTTTTCCGCCAAATGAACCACCAATCGGTGAAGACACCACCCGAATATCTTCTTCAGGACAGCCAATAATACGCGCAAGCTGCATCCGGTCTTTATAGCCATGTTGCGTTGCCGCGTATACATTCAGCCTTCCCTCTTCATCCGGGACAAACAGGCCACCTTCTGTCTCCATGTAAGCATGCATCTGGCGAGGCGTATAATACGTCTCAGTCACGATATGATCACAAGTGGCAAAAGCTTGCTCGGTATCTCCACGTTTGATCTCCGTGCGATGCAGCACATTACCTGGACCATGCTCATGCAACTCTGGTGCTCCGGGAGCCAAGGCAGCGTCTGTACTATTCAGTGGAGCGAGTTCCTCATACTCTACGCGTATCGCATCCAGCGCAAGTGCCGCACGTTCCGGAGAATCCGCAGCAACTGCTGCTATGGCATCCCCAACATAACGTACAATATCCTCGCAGAACACAGGCTGATCCGGGGTCGCTATGCCAAAACGATTCAGACCAGGTACATCTTTGGAAGTCAGAACCGCATAGACGCCATCCAACGCCTCAGCTTCCGAAGTATCTATAGACAATATGCGAGCATAAGGATATTCGCTTCGCAATACTCTGCCATGAATCATGTCAGGTAGCGTCATATCCGTCAGATATTGAAGCTGCCCTGTTACTTTGGGTGCCCCATCTGGCCGCAAGTGCCAGCGTTTCCCGCTCTGTTTCCGATTCAGCAGCATGATCCCTCTCCCCCTTTGCTTGATCCCATTCATTTATTCGTGAAGTGCCTCCCATAGCCCAGCGCCAAGCATATTGCCTGCGGTCTGTTTGCGATAATGTTCTGTTGCAAATGTATCGCCATAAGTCGTAAATTCGGCAGCCACAGCAGTTGCAAGAGTCGCCGCTTGCATGACAGTAGCTTCACTACCAAGAAGCTGTTGTTCCGACTCCAGAAGTCGCATCGCCATGCCTGAACCCCCGCCCGCAGCAATCGCAATCTTGGTCCAGCGGTTATCCGAATCAATCTCTCCATACAACGCAACCGTCACCAGCGATGCACTGAACGTCTCCCGTCGACCCAACTTGCGGTAAAAGGAAACTTCTCGTACAGCAGGCCTATGCCCACTGTCCACATTAAGCAGAGAGGACGGTCTCATCGGGATATGAATAGAGATTAATACATCCCCGGGATTACGGCTGCCATCCCGTCCACCCTGAAGCCAGGAAGACACACTGCGGATCTCAATTCCGCTGTCCGTCAACCAGTGCAGCTTCGCATCATATACAAGCAAAGCAGGCAGCGTATCGCCTACTCCGGACACAATATTTCCGCCAATGGTTGCCACATTACGAATGGAAGGGGCAGCAATTGCATTCACCGCTTCTTGCAAGATCGGCAGTTGATGCAACAACGCTTGTGAAGCACATTTCTTTAATCGGGTCATTGCGCCAATGACTATCTCATTTCCACGATTAGATATACCACTCATTTCAGGAATACAAGCCAGACTAATCATGTGTTCAGGCGCTTGAACCAAGCCACCCTCCCACTGGGTTCGCAGCAATGTTCCGCCTGCCGTAAAACAACATATTCCCTTGAGTCTACTTCTTAACGCTTGGAGTTCTTGCAGGTTCTCAGGCTGCCATACCGATGGCAATGCTCCAGAACCGTATGCCGGTGTGACCATCGCTGCATCCCCTTTCTCTCTCTTCCTTGGGCAGGAAATTCAACCGTCTGATCCAGATAATTCTTCAAATCATATGAGAGTTCGGCAGCAACGTCAATTACCTTTACATCGTTTTGGATAAATGTATAAAACCTGCGTTCCATTTGTGCTTGATGCATCATGATCTATCGAAAGCTAACACAGACTCTCTTTCATCACATGATAAAAGAAGACAAACAGGCCAACCAGACTGCCTGGCTGACCTGTTCATGTCATTAAATTAAACATAATTTTTCATCTTCTCCTGTTCATGAGTCTGTCTGCTCCGATTCATATACATGATTCAAAATGCGTTCCAATTCCGGTTCCGTATCCGCATCCCAGAAACTAGTCTCAGACAGTGGTACATGTACACCTGAATAGTTAGCGCTGCGCATAATCTTGCGTGCCCCCTCATCTCCATGCAAGGACAACAGAGGTCCGAACATATGGGAGCGAAAAGCAACGGGCGGCTTGCCTCCCTCACCGTCGGTAGCTGCGACATAGTCACACAGCTTGTGGGTAGCCAGTGCTGTCGTCACCCGATTAATATCCTGCGTTTTTAACAAAGGCTGATCACCCAGTAACATGAGAATGCCCTCCGGTTTGTACTCCATGGCCGACAATACGCCAGAATGAAGAGAATTGGCCATACCGCAAGCATAGTCAGCACAGGCCACAATTCGAAGTCGCGCTGTGGGATGATAAGCATACGTGGCTGAATCAACCCATTTTACAGGCAGCCATGCCAATGAATCTTCCGGTTTGACTACACAGACCACTTGATCCAGATCCGAATTCAGCGCAGCTTCCAGTGACCATGCAGCCAGTGACCTCCCGTCTGGCATGACAACCGAGAGTTTATCCCGACCAAGGCGACAACTCTTACCTGCTGCCAGAACTATGCCCGTCATTCGCATGTGCAACGCTCCCCTTCTGCACCTCAGAACTCAAGGAAGAAACCTTATGTTTACATGCGATCAATTCCGCTGCAATACTGATGGCGATCTGTTCGGGACCGTCTGCTCCGATGCTCAAACCAACGGGAGAATGTACATATTTCAACGGTGGTAAGCCATCCAGCAGACGGGCTGTTCGTGTTTTGGAACCCATGATGCCAAGATACGTATACTCACAGTCCACTAACATCTCCAGCAGTTCACGTTCGCGAGGAAAGTTGTGACTCATCAAAATCAAATAATCTCCTTTGTGCACGTTTAACAAAGGCATAATCTCACGCGGGAAACCCATTACCAGTTCAGCTTCAGGGAACCTTTCCGTGGTGCATAAGGACTCTCGCCAATCGGCTATCACAACACGGAATCCTGCGGATTGGGCGAGTTTTGCAACAGGAATAACATCATTCCCGGCTCCGATGATAATCAGACGTGGTTTAGGTGTGTACAGCGAAGTAAGTTGCTGCGGGAGGTCCCAGGAATTCGTTGAAAACTTATCGTTTGTCAATATTTCAGCATCAGACTCAGAGATATGTTGTGAATCACCAGATAAATGGGAAGAATGAGATCCGTTTGACGTAACAGGTGCCACTTCAGGCACAAGCGTAAGGCGAGGTATATCGGGAGAATGTTGTGTTGATGCCGTATGTTCATGCTTGATATCCCCACTGCTGTGCTGGACATCAACCTGCAATGAAGCTGGATTATTGTTCGTCACGCGATCATGAGGAGGGACGAGCGAAGGACGCAAGATCGGCTCGCGCCGGGTATCTGTTGGCTCAATCCGTTTCCAGTCATATCGAACCCTCGTATACTCATCCTGAAATGTTCGGGTTAACACTATCGCAGAGCCGGATTGCAAACACGCATGCATTTTCTGCAAAGTAGATCGGAGTTCACCACACACAGGTTCAAGCAGCACAACAACGAGTCCACCGCAGCCAACCGTCTCACCCCAGGACAGATCATCCTCGGGTCGCATGTCGTACTCCGCAAATTCCATTTGCATTGTATCCAGCACATGGCTCACCCGGGCCTGAAGATCACTCTCCAGGCATCCCGGACTGATACTGCCATACATTTTGCCATCCTCGGTCAACAGCATAGAGACTCCTTGCTTACGGTAAGCATGACCCTCTACCTTAATCGCTGTTGCGAGCACGCAGCGCGTTTCACGGGCTACGATTGCACACAGATCATGCATTTCCATATCGGTCTCCATCCTTTCTGGAATCGCATAAGCTTCCTTCGATCAGATGCGCTTCATCAATCTCGCAATACTCTTATCCGACTCACGCAGCACAATGCCACGATCAATCGTCTGAATCTTGCGATTTTTGAGTACAATGCTGCCATCGATAATAACGGTGTCCACACAGCTACGTGTTGCCGAATAGACCACGCGGGAATAGACATCTGTTTCATAGGAAGGGTACGTGTGGAAATCATCCAGATCCAGCAGCAGCATATCTGCCTTTTTGCCCACTTCGAGACTGCCAATTTCCTTCGACAAGCCGAGCACCTCTGCACCACCCATGGTAGCCATGCGCAATACGGTCCGGGCATCCATCACCGTTGGACCATGAGGAATCTTCTGCATCAGAGCGGTGAGGCGCATTTCCTGAAACATATCCAGATTGTTGTTGCACGCGGCACCATCGGCCCCGATTCCAACCGCGATCTGACGATTCAGCAGATCCGGAATATCCGCTACCCCAGAGGAAAGTTTCATATTTGATCCTGGACAGTGAGTGACTTTGACACCACGTTTGCGAATGATCTCTTTCTCTTCCTCACTTAGCCATACACAGTGGGCCAGCACCAATCTTGGGGTAGCCAGACCGATATGATCAAGGTATACAATGTTACGCATCCCGCGTTCGTGTTCGACCAGTTCGATCTCTCCGCGATTCTCGGAGGCATGGGTGTGGACTTTGACATGATATTTATTAGATAAGTCGCGCACCTCTATCAGCAATTCTTCGGTACAAGATACAACGAAGCGTGGGCAGAAAGCATATTGAATGCGACCTCCGCCAAACCCGTTCCATTTCTCCAGTAGATCCACACTCTGTTGCAGCGAAGTTGCTGTATCCTCACGCAGGGGTTCCGGAACCTCGTCCCCATGATCCATCATCACCTTGCCGGAGATGACCCGGATGCCGCTCTGTGCCATCGCCTGAAACGCTGAGTCCGTGTGATGTACCGTCTCCATATCCAGAATGGTCGTGGTTCCACTGGAGATCAATTCGCCCAATCCAAGCATTGCAGAATAATAGACGGACTCCTCGTCATGTGCTGCTTCCAGCGGCCAGATACGTTGACGGAGCCAATCCATCAGTTCCAGATCGTCCGCACGTCCACGGAATAAGGTCTGACACAGATGAATATGCGTCTGGATAAAGCCTGGCAACAACACTTTGCCGCGAGCATCAATGACCTGGTCAGCCTGAACGTCAATGTGAGCTGCAATCTCCTTAATTTTGTTATCCTCGATTAACAGATCTCCAATGAACACTTCCTCTTCTGCATTCATCGTCACAAGCTGTGCGCCCTTCAGCAGGATCGTTCCCATACCAATCTCCCCTATCTGTGTCTGTCTATATCGTTCAACTCATACCTATTTACACCTGCACTCCGATGACAGACTAACCTTCCGACCGCTGTTATCGTGTAAATATCTAGTTGAGTTTATAAGTGTTCTTATAGCTGTTACCACCCAATAGCCATGCCATCGCCTCTCGGATCTGCCGCGCCGCTAATCATACCGTCCTCACGAATGACAATGCCTTGCGACTGTCCCATAATCCCGTCCCACGGTGCTCTGGCTTCAACGTTATGTCCCCACTGGGCAAGGGTTGCACATACGTCATCATGATATCGGTTCTCCACACGCATCGTATCACCTTCTTCGCCCCAGGTACGTCCGTACACCCAACGCGGCAGGCTGATCGCTTCCTGAATGTTCAGCCCGTAATCTAGCACTCCGGTAAGCACCGATAATTGTGTCTGCGGCTGGCCTTCTCCTCCCTGTGTTCCCACGAGCATATATGGTTTACCATCTCGTGTAACAAGGCCCGGCATGAGGGTGTGGAATGAGCGTTTATTCGGTTCCAGTACGTTGGCATCTCTCGGATCTAAGGAGAAAAAAGATCCCCGGTTCTGCATGATAACCCCCGTATCCCCCGGAACATACGCTGCACCAAAGTCAAAATACAGGCTCTGAATGAAGGAAACGGCATTGCCTTCGCTATCAACAACCGCAGCATACGCCGTGTCCTGGCCTATTGTTTTAGACAAAAACGGTTGTGCCACAGGTGGAGCAGACTGAATCTCATTCCACAATTGGTCTCCGTAACTCTTGGATAACAGAAGATCCAGCGGAATGTCCCTGAAATCCGGGTCCGTCAGATAACGGTCACGATCACGAAACGCCTTTTTCACCACTTCCGCCATCAGATGATAGAATTCCGGTGAGGTACGTGCTACAGAGGACAGATCCGTATGCTCCAGCATATTTAACATCATCAGCATCGAGAATCCCTGCGAGTTGGGCGGCATCTGATGAACTTCATAGCCACGATACTCCGTGCTAACGGGTTTCACCCACTCGCCCCGATGCCCTGCAAAGTCTGCTGGTGCAAGCATGCCCCCATCCTCACGAATAGCCGAAGTCAGACGATCCGCAAGTTCTCCTGTATAAAAAGTATCTCGCCCTCCCGTCTGAATCAGACGAATGGAGGCAGCAAGATCAGGTTGGATCAGCAGCTCGCCCTCCTGCAAAAGTCTACCCAAAGGCGCAAATACCGCTCGCAGCGGTGTATGCCCCATAATGAAATCTTCATCCCTTTCCATCCACAGGCGGAGATTCCGGGATACAGGGCATCCTTTTTCCGCATACTGCGCGGCAGGTTCAAGCAGTTGCTCCCACGGTAACTTCCCGTATCGGGACCATACTTCCCACCAGGCATCCACCATTCCCGGAACCGTGATGGCACTAAGCACACCACGCTGAGGGATCGCACTCATGCCCATCGCTTTGAACGTCTCCGCATGAATGCCTGCGGCTGATCGACCACTTCCGTTATAGGCGGTAATCTCACCGCTGGCTCCGTCATGAATCAGGAAGAAGGCATCCCCTCCAAGTCCGGTCATATGCGGATATACCACACCTAGTGCTGCACTGACCGCAACAGCAGCGTCATAAGCATTCCCTCCCTGCTGGAGGATGGAGCTTCCCACAGCACTTGCCAGATAATGAGGAGAGGTGACCATGACCTCCCTTGAGATTGGCATCTGGTTTAACATACAGCGCCCTCCTTCCCTGCATACACATCCAATGCGGCCTGCACCGCTTCACCGGCTGGTAACACGTGACGATGACGGAGAAGAACAGCTTCCAGCGCTCCCAGCACATGAAGTACGTTTTTGCGTTGGCAACTGAATCCCATTGTACCGATCCGCCAGATCTGCCCTTTCAACGGGCCGAATGAACTGGCAATCTCAATGCTGAAATCGTTCAGCAACATGCTGCGCACCGACTCACCATCAATCCCCTCCGGAATCGTGATACAAGTGACCACCGGAAGTTTACTGGACATATCCCCATACAACTGCAATCCCATTCCCTGAATTCCAGCGACCAACGCACGTTCATTGACCAGATGTCTCTTGAACCTGGCCTCCAACCCTTCTTGCAGCAGTATGCGCAGGCCTTCGTGAAGACCATAGAGCATGGAGGTTGCCTCCGTATGGTGGTTCAACCGTGCTGAACTCCAGTAATCCTGCAATTGGCTCAGGTCAAAATAATTGCTGGCAATGGTGCGGCCTTCTGCCCGCGCACTGGTTGCATCTCGGAGTCCGCGTTCAACTGTTTTGCGGCTCATCAGTTTCTGTTCCACACGACTGTTGTACGTGAGAGGTGCCATCCCTGAAGGAACGGACAGGCATTTCTGCGTGCCACCCATCACCGCATCCAGATGCCAGGCATCCGTCTCCACCGGAGTCCCGCCAATGGTTGCTACAGCATCCACGACGAGTAAAATATCAAGGTCACGACAAGCTTTGCCAATCTCGGCAAGGGGCTGCATCTGTCCGGTGGAAGTTTCACCGTGAACCATCGCAACCAGACTTGGTTTATGGGTATGAATTGCCTTGATCACCTCTTCCGGATCAAATACCGTTCCCCATTCTGTTTCAAAAAAGACAACCTCTGCACCGCAGCGTTCCGAGATCTCAACCAGCAGATGTCCAAATCGTCCGTAGATCGGAACGAGAACTTTGTCACCGGGCTGGATCAGACTAACCAACACAGCTTCAATGCCTGAACGGGATGTACCATCGACTGGATAACACCACTCGTTATCTGTCATATATAACTCACGCAGCATCGCCATCGTCTCGTTCATTAAGGATGTGAACTCCGGGTCAAACTGCCCCAGGATCGGAAAGGATAATGCTCTGAGAACACGAGGATCAACTTCAACCGGTCCCGGGGTCATAATGGTCCGCAAGGACGGAGATAACTCTTTATAGGTGGACATCTTCATTCAACTCCCGTAACCGTATTTATAGAGTAGCCGTACCAGAACCCGAAAACCGTGCATCAGGTCTGCTTCAGCTGTATATTCAAGTGGATTATGACTGATACCGTCCTGACTCGGCACAAATATCATGGCTGTTGGACAAGCCGGCTGAAAAATCTGCGAATCATGTCCCGCGCCGCTTGGCATTAGCCAATAGGACAACTGCTCCTGCTCACAGGTATCCTGAATGTCTGAGATCATCTCTGCATTCATAGGAATAGGCGTTACCGACAGATGTTCTTCCCAGTCCAGTCCGAGCTGCTGCTCGGCTGCGATTCGACTAAAAGCCTGAAGCATATCCTGCCAGCACCGATCAATACTCTCCTGCCGGATATGGCGGATATCCAATGAAAACACCGCCCGTGCTGCAACCACATTTCCAACACCCGGATCGGCTGTGATTCGCCCAACCGTGGCTACCAGCGGTTCTCCTGCTTCCAATGCGATATTCCTTACTGCAGTAATCATCTCGGCTGCTCCTGCAAGTGCGTCTTTGCGCCAAGACATCGGTGTCGTTCCTGCGTGATTCGCTTCTCCACTTACGGTAATACTGAACCGCTTCTGACCTACAATGTCGGATACAACTCCAATCGAATGTCCGAGACGTTCCAGAACCTGACCTTGCTCAATGTGAAGCTCAATAAAGGCACCGTAATTTTTCGCGGCGGGTCTATATGCACTACCGGGTCCAAAACCCGCATCGCGGATCGCTTGTGCAAAGGTAACGCCGTCTTGATCCTTCAAATGCTCTACAGCTTCCAGAGCTGTCATTCCTGTTATACTGCGTGAACCCCAATACGCAAAAGGGAATCGGCTTCCCTCTTCCTCACATAGGGATACCACTTGAAGTGTTCGCTTTGGTGCTCCAAAATGCTTCTGCAAATACTCCAAAGCAAGAACACCCGCCACCACACCGTAAGCACCATCATATTTGCCACCATACACCACGGTATCCATATGTGATCCGGTCACTACCGGTAATTCTTCAACACCAGTCGCTGATTCCTCACCCTCACCCTTGAGTGTGCCATACAGATTACCGGACTGGTCGAACTCGGGAGACAGCCCTTTCTCCTGCATTTTGGCAGCAAGGGCACCTTGTGCTTCACACCAAGCCGAGTCATATAACAGTCGTGTGACGCCACCCTGTGCATCCGCACCATAGGTCGACAGCCAGTCAAGCATGGCTTGCAGCTCCACCTGTTCCACATTTGGCAAAGGAAGAGGTGCGTTATTTGTACCGGATGACCGGTATACTCCAGACTCATTCATGACGTCTCCTCCGTTCCCGCTTCGATGGGACTAGAAGAGTAAGCCGCAATGTGTTGCCCGATAGTCACGGGAGATAACCCGGATTCCGAGTTATATACCCGTTGCCCACGACAGAATACTTCTGCAATGCGACAGTTAAATGTACGTCCCACATAAGGGCTCTGTTGATGCGTATAGAGAAGATCCTCCGTGTTCAGGATTGTGTTTTTCTCCCAATCAATCAGGACCAGATCTGCATCCTTGCCAACGGCAATCTCTCCTTTGCTCTCCAGACCAAGCCTTCTGGCAGGTTGCAGGGAGAGCACTCTTCCGAGCAACGGGAGGTCGATATTACGCTGTAGATGTCCGTCCTCCAGCATGATCAGCAGTGTGCTTTGCGCTCCGGATATACCGCCCCAGATTTCAAAGAAGTTATCAGATTGTTTCATGGATGGCGGACATGGAGAATGATCTGAGGCAATAACATCAATCAATCCCGAAGTCAGTGCATCCCATAACTGCTCCTGCTCGGAAGAGCTTCGAAGAGGTGGAGCGCATTTCGCTATAGCACCCAATTGGACAACATCCTGATCGGTCAGCGTCAGATAATGAGGGCATGTCTCCGAAGTCACATCCTGCCCACGCTGTTTTGCATCTGCAATTAGATCCAGGGCTTCCCGGGTACTAATATGCACAAAATGCAGCGCACACCCGGTCTGTTCACCGTATGTCAATGCCCGCGCAACCGCGACGACTTCGGCTTCCACAGGACGCGACCGGACATAGTCCATCGGTTCCGTCTTACCCTCCGTAATGCTTTTCGCACCGAGTTCGGCAACCATGCTTTCGTCTTCTGCATGAAGTGCCAGCACACGGTTTAATTTTGCAATTGCATGCATCCCGTCCAACAGTGTATGGTCATCAGCTCTGGCAAAGATGTCTTCCCCTTCGCCTCCCGGCTCGGACATAAATGCCTTGAATCCGGCAGCACCCAACCCTGCCAGTGGAGCAAGTTCCTCACGGTTACCGGGAACCAAGCCTCCCCAGAAGGCATAATCAACATAGGATTGGTCTGCAGCTGCTTTCTTTTTCATCTCCCATGCTTCCGGCCTTGTGGTTGGTGGTACGCCGTTAAGTGGCATATCGACATAGGTGGTGATTCCCCCTGCGGCAAGAGCTGCCGAACCCGATCGAAATCCCTCCCAACTGGCGAGTCCAGGTTCATTGAAGTGTACATGAATGTCCACGACACCCGGCATCACTGTAAGCCCCTCAGCTTCTATGATGCAAGTCGCTTCACCAGCAGTCAGCCGCGTGGATAGTTCCGTTATTTTCTCACCAGTAATGCCAATATCCAGTTGTTCTACCCGATCTCTCAGCACCACCCGGGCCCCCCGGATGATGGTATCAAATGTTGTCATGTGGATGACCCTCCCCCTGAATCAGAACCGGATGTGTGCATATTCAGCTTCCCCGGTATGTACTGTAACCTCCTGGAGCAATTAATAATGGAATATGGTAATGGCTTGAGGCATCAGATACGGCAAAACGAATCGGAACAATCGTCCATAATGCCTGCCCCAGCTCCTCCAACGAACGCTGTGCGTAATAACTCTCGACATGGAATTGAAGCTCATATATGGCTGGCTCCAACTTGCCTTCATCCAGCAGCGGTGCATCCAAACGCCCATCCGCATTGGTCAACGACTCAGCCACTTTTATCTTGCTTTCCTGTTCTCCATTCCTCTTCAGGGTATACAGTTCGATCCGAACACCCGCAGCTGGGACACCTTTGGATGTATCCAGCACATGTGTTGTAATTCGTCCACCAGATATCGACATCAGACGTCACCTTCTTTCCCGGAGTCACGGCCGTCTGTTGCCAGATCATCCCTTGTCATCGAGAAACCCTGGAATCCATAAGGTGGTCTCGGCTCAGTAAAGACTTTGCCTTCTCCCTCGTTCACTTCCTCCAGCACTGTCTCCCACGTCCGATTGTTGGATTCAAATGAAACCTCACTCATTTGCTCAAATCGGCTTAACAACCTTCGTCCAATCTGGTAGATCAGATGTTGAATGGAAGCGGATCGACACTCATGAAATACCGCAGCAGCCAAATCTCTGACCTGTTCCGCCGCCACATACCGTCCACGCTGATCATCCATGCCATCTCTCGGATCTTCATAACGCCAATTGATGTTCAGGAAAATAAATAACGGTCGATCCCATGTCTCTGGAAGAGTGGTATATTCATCCTGCATAAATCCGGCAAATTCACTGCCTTTGACCTTGATCAGTCTCAGATCGGCTACACCACTGAAATGGTTGCTTAGTTCAATCGAGTCTCCTGTTCGTTCTGCTTCCACGGCAGCTGTTGCACGATCATTCTGCGAATAACGAAATACGAGCGCACTCGGTCGATAACTTCCTTCCAATCCAATCGGTATATCTTCAAACGGAATCTGGTCCGCTGTCATCTGAACCTTGCACATCTGGGGATACGTCTCCAGGAAACGCCGACTTACCAGCGCAAGAAATCCTTCCACCGTCGCCCCTGTGTAATCCGCTGCATGTTTAAGAATGAAATTTTTCATCGAATTGGTTGCAACCACCAGCGAATTATCTCCTTCTGCAAAAGAAGGCAAGAATTCATCGCCCTGCACAGCGACCTTAATGTTCAATCCAAACAGAATATTGCTGCGTCCCATAAAAGGAGATTCCGGAATGGACTGAATACCCGTCAGCGGTTTGGCGTAGGATCGGTACATCCACACATCCCCTTTGCCGTAATACATCGTCCGCTGCTGCACTGCGGCTGGTTTGCTCACGAACTCATGTTCATGACCGATCTGTGCGAGCCACTGCTCCAAACGAATGCCCGCTATCTTGAATACTTCCTTCAATGCAGTCTCAAATTCTTCTTCCCTGCCTCGGCGATGACGTTGCCTCATGGACTCGAGGATGGAGCTTGCGGTATGGCCTTTTACAGCCAATATGAAAGGAAAGCCCAATTGGCTTGTATATGCTTTGTTTAATTGTTGAAGTTCGTTGTATTGCTCTTGTGAGAGTGAATCAAGCCCTGCACCAGCCTGCTCCTGAACGGAGTTGCTGCTCATGCTGATTCGCGCTCCAAGATCCGGGTGATTTCGAAGTAACTGTAACTTCACCTGGTCATCCGATGCCTGAACCACGTTTTTCATCACTTTCATCATCTGTTCAAATGAATCAAAAGGTCGTAAAAGCCCGGCCCGCTCAGCCACCCATGGTGATTCCTCAAATAAGCCGCCAAACGTATGCACAAACTGTGTGATAGACCAGTTGTTAACAAGTTTAATTAAGTCGCTCATGTTAAAACCTCCGGTCTGTTGTGGATTATTGTTCTTCATTCTAAGTGTCGTTCAATGTCGCGACAACAATATTTACGCAATTTTGTAATATAACATAACATCAGAGTTGCGATTTGTTTGCTGTGCACGGGAAATTCAGTTTTTGTGGTCCTTAAACATTAAAAAACCGCACTCCATCAGGGAATGCGGTTCTTGGGGGTATGACCCGGTAACATTGTCATGTTGCACAATGTGCGGTCTAGAGTTGGACATTGTGCGGTCTTGAAGCTGTTTTGTCCCGAACAAACTTGCGGAAGGTGAATACCAGCTTTAATTTGAGCAGATCATTCGTTTTCTTAAAGTCCATTTGCAGCAAGCTGCCGACTTTCTCCATCCGATAAGTGACCGTGTTACGATGCACAAACAGCTGCTTGGCAGCTTCATTGATCAGTCCGTCATTCTCGATAAAGGACTCCAATGTATTCATCAGCACTTGATTGGGATCACCATCCCTGGCAAGTAACGGTTCAAGTACTTTATTGCAGTAATTCTCCATAATGTTATCCGGTACATGTTGAAAAACGTAAGCAAATTCGAGCATTTCAAATTGCAAAGCACGGTCTTTCATACCGAATCGACGAGCCAGTTGTCGAGTATCGAGACACTCCTGGTATGCTTCACGGAGCGATTTGGGTTCATGTTTCATTTTGCTGATCCAGAAACGCGGAGCCGGTGCCCCTTTTGCTTCTTGCGCTGCAAGAACATCACCGAACCGGTTCAACAGAAAACCTGACAGTTCCTCTCCATAATCTCGCCCTGTTGGACAGGTATAGATGGACAGAATGCCATCTTCGATCTGAAAATGCTGTGAGGCCGTGAATTGCATCAGCGGATTGTATTGCAACTCGCGATGAATCTGTTTAAGCAGCTTTCCCTCGGCAAACAGAGTTGGTTCAAGTGTAATCAATACGCACTGATAGGTGCCCTGGAACAGATGTACACCTTTGTTTTCACTCAAAGTGGTCAATTCCTGGATGGTCATTTTGTTATCCAGATACTGTGAAAGCAATGTACGCATCTCATCTTGCACAGTCGGATTAATATGCTCGCGATAAGTCATATCCATATAAAATGCCAGTACATCCGCAGCCTGTTGGAACAACTCTTCCTCCGCTCGAAGGGATAAGGCTGAATCGGTAAACACAAGCAACGATCCGTATTCTTCATCATTCTGCTTGATGGGAACGCGATGACAACTTCCCTGATTCCATTTCACTCGGTGCATGACGGATTTCCACGGCCAGCCTTGGGTTACAGCATCCCCTGCAATGCCTTCACTCCCATAGAGCACATGCCCACGCGAACCAATGACGGCAAGCGGATAGTTCAGCACCGTGGCAAGCTCGGCAAACACATTCCGATGTGGCTGCTGTTGCAGTGCAAACTGCATTAATTTTTTCTGTTTCTGCACAACCTCATGCAGCAATCGGTTACTACGTTCATGTTCAGCCTTGAACAAGGCATTCATCTGGTCGGAAAAGGTGAATTGGAAGGGGAGCTCAAGCAGCGGTAAACGAAGCCGATCAGCTTCCTCGACAATACCTTGGGGAATGGACTGCCAGAAACGTCCCAGTTTGATGCCGAGTCCTGCACAGCCGCGTTCATTCAAACGTCGCATCAAACGCAGTGCATCCGTTTCACTGTCTTTCATAATAAAAGCGGTGGTGAACAACATTTCTCCGGATTTGATCCAATCCGCGATATCAGGAGCGTCCATGACGTTAACGGATTTCATCATCCGTGAAGTCCCTTCTCCACCCGCAACCAGTTTGGCCTCTGACAACGGGTATACCTGTAAAGCCTCTTTAACCGTAAGTTGCATGGACACTACCTCCCATATATATAACACAATATTATGTCATTCTGGTTACCGAAACTAAATTTCGCATTATTTTTCTAATTAAATCCATATTCATGCGTTCAACTTTTATTTGTTGTTAAGTATTATAACATCAATTTTCTAAATAAAGCTTACACGGCAAAAAAATAAAACCTATGACCTAATTACAGCGCACTTTCCTGTAATCGGCATAGGTTTTATAAGTTACTATGATCCACATAATGTTGAAGTAATCCATTTACACGATAACGGAGAGGGCAGAAAAAACCTGAAAAAGCGAAGCGTTCGCCTTTATCCCCGGATTTTCCCCTTTGAAAAAGGGAATCGAAAAAATCTGGGGATAACAGCGATTGGAGGGTTGTTCTGTCATCGTAGTGTCCGTGTAAATAATCTTTAGTTCAACTACAATCAGATTTCCATGGTTTCGTGATTCATCCATAATTTCATACGGGATAATACATCTTTGATATTCAGCGGTTTGCTGAGATAGTCCGAAGCTCCTGCTGCAATACATTTCTCCCGATCCTCTTTCATGGCCTTGGCTGTCAGTGCAATAATCGGAAGCTGGGTCATGCCAAGCCGTTCACGGATCTGGCGAGTCGTCTCATAACCATCCAGTTCCGGCATCATAATATCCATCATGATGATATCAGGCTTGACTCCTCCACGCTCCAACAATTCCAGACATTCGTACCCATTCTGAGCTGAAATGACATTCATGCCGTATCGCTCAAGAGCGTTAGCCAGCGCATATACATTTCGTATATCATCATCAACGACAAGCACTTGACGACCACTGAGCAGAGATTCTTCCAGAGGTGTCAATAAAACATCAGATTGTTCGGAAGTCATTGAAGGAAGCTTATTGACCTCAGGTGTAGTGGTAGCCACCTCATTCAGGAACAACCGCGATGCATTCATAGTCTCAGGTTCATCTCTTCGCAGTGGCAGGAACAGCGTGAACACACTGCCATGTCCTTCACGACTTGTTGCCGAGATTGAACCACCCAGCAAAGTCGCAAGTGATTGAGAGATCGACAGGCCAAGTCCTGTCCCGCCATATTTACGTGCCGTAGCCCCATCCGCCTGTTTGAATGCATCAAAGATCTGTAGAAGTTTGTTTTCCGCAATACCAATCCCTGTATCACTGACGGAGAAAGCAATCACGTCGGTCTCTTGATCTTTCAATTCAGGATGAGCCAGACTCATTTTGGAGATGGTTAAGGCAACTTCACCCTCACTCGTGAACTTGAATGCGTTCGAGAGCAGATTTAGGAGAATCTGGTGCAATCTCATCTCATCCGTCACGATGGTTTCCGGTAAAGGACTTTGGAGCTGAATCCGGAAATCTATTTTTTTCTGTTCCACTGTTTTCAGGAAATACTGGTTCATGACTTCAGGAACACTGCCCAGATAGACATCATCGAAATCCACTTCCATCTGCCCGGCCTCTACCTTGGATAGATCCAGAATATCATTGATCAGATTCAGCAGGTCTTTACCTGATTTGTGAATGACTGAAGCATAGTTCTGCTCTTCACTATTCAAGTGTTGATTTTTATTTTCAGACAAGATTTCAGATAAGATCAACATGCTGTTGAGCGGTGTCCGCAGTTCATGGGACATGTTCGCCAAGAATTCGGATTTGTACCCCGAGCTTGTTCGTAACTGATCTGCCACAACTGCAAGTTCATTGGCTGATGTCTCAGCAGCACTCTTCTGTATTTCCAAGCGATCATTAAGCATATGAAGCTCTTCGGTCTGCATTTGCAGTTCCTCCGTCTGAGACAGCATCTCTTCGGTCTGAGCCTGAAGTTTCTCCGATTGTGCCTGTAATTCTTCATTCAGAACTTGTGACTCATCATATAATTGCTGTAATTCCATGCGAGTGACGGTCGAGTGTAGTGAAACACCAAAAATGTCCGTCAGTTCTTTCATCAGCTTCATATCATTCTCTTGCAACGGCTTCATTGAAGCAAGCTCGATTACCGCAATCGTTCTGCCTTCGAACAAGACCGGGACTACAGTAAGTGATGTGGCAGATGTATACCCGAGACCCGAAGAGATTCGGATATAGTTCTGGGGCAGATCATTCATGCGTAGAACTCGCTTCTCCACAGCACTTTGACCTACAAGTCCCTCACCCGGGGCAAGCGACACTTTACCGAGCGAACGTTCTTTCTCTCCATCCCCAGCATATGCAGCCACGCGCAACAGTCGATTGTCTTTCCAGTAATATAAGACGCTATATGGAACTTCAAACAACATGGCAATCTCGTTCAGGAACAAGCGGGACAATCCCTCCAGATTGGTCGGGTTCTGTAAGAGTGTGGCAATCCCTGTGATCTGGTCCTTGACCCGATTCTGTTCCTGTACTTCATCCAGTAATTTGTTGGTTTCGTGGCCCAGGTCTCCCACTTCATCATGTGTCCGCACCTGAATCCGCTGCTTCAGGTTTCCACCTTTGGAGATATCACTAATGGTTTGCATAACATCTCGCAACGTTTTGACGATATTTCCTGATATCACAATCGCGGCTGCAATGGATAATGCTGCAATAATACCCCACAGCGTGTACATAATCGTCAGCAGTGTGGAACTGCGTCTGGCAAGTTCAGTCACCCTCGCCTCGGTCAGAGCGATCTCTGTGTTACGGAAGGTTGTAAGTTGAGAGCGCAGTAGATCAATTTCAGTTTTACCCGGATCAGATTGAAAGAATGCTACTACTTTCGCTTGATCCCCTTGCTTTTTCAAGTCCACCGACGGCTCCCCAGCAATCTCAATCCAGCGTGTAATATGAGCTTTGATGCTTTGCAGACTCTGCTGCTGTGAAGGATTATCGCTAATGAGAGCATTCAACTGATCATAGTTGGAACTCCACTGGGAGAGGCCTTGGGAATAAGGCTCCAAGTAACTTTCATTGCCTGTAATCATGAATCCACGCTGTCCTGTCTCCATGTTCAAGACATTTTTTTCAATCGCGTTGGTCAGATTATGTACTTCCAGATCATGATGGGAGATAAAATCATTTTCCTTCTGTAACACATTAATTTGGGCCGTAAGCACTAGCAGAACAGCTCCAAACAAAAGCACAACCACAAGATAGCCCAATAAAATTTTGGAGCGTATCGTAAATCTTCTCGTTTTTGACAACGCGGAAACCTCCAAATATATGCGAATCCCATTCAATTAAATTAAAACTGGTGCATATGTAGTTTATATGTATACGTATAGTCTGACAAGCTTTAAGTTCATCGGTAATCATAAGAAAAACGACCTGCTTGTGCAGGTCGTCCTCTTCAGTGATCTATATTGCTCATTATGGCTGATTTTAGGCCTTTGGAGCGATCATTTTGGCCGGATCGACATATTGATCAAATTGCTCTTCGGTAAGCAGACCCGTTTGTAACGTCGCTTGTTTCAAAGACAAACCTTCTTTATGTGCAAGCTTCGCAATTTTTGCTGCATTCTCATAACCAATATGCGGGTTAAGCGCTGTAACCAGCATAAGCGAATTGTTCAGATTATGTTCAATCTGATCCAGGTTAGGCTCAATGCCTACGGCACACTTGTCATTAAACGCAATAATGGAGTCCGCCAGCAGTTGCACGGATTGCAAGAAGTTATAGATGATAACCGGTTTGAATACATTCAGTTCAAAATTACCCTGACTTGCCGCGAAACCAATCGCTGCATCATTACCCATGACCTGCGTAACCACCATAGTAATGGCCTCGCTCTGAGTTGGGTTGACTTTACCTGGCATAATGGAGCTGCCTGGCTCATTCTCCGGAATACGGATCTCGCCCAATCCACTGCGAGGGCCACTGGCCAACCAGCGGACATCATTGGCAATTTTCATCAAATCAGCTGCAAGCGCTTTAACGGCACCGTGCGCATACACAACTTCATCATGACTTGTAAGTGCGTGGAATTTGTTTGGTGCAGATACAAAATCTTTCCCCGTATGTTTGCCAATCTCCTTGGCAGTGAAGTCCCCAAAGTCCGGATGCGCATTAATGCCCGTTCCGACAGCTGTACCGCCGATTGCAAGCTCCTTCAGATACTGTACACTTTCACGGATCATACGCTCACTCTTGCCCAGCATGGCTTCCCAACCACTGATCTCTTGGCCAAGCGTAATTGGTGTTGCATCCTGAAGGTGGGTACGTCCAATCTTGATAATATCTTTGAATGCCTCCGACTTGTCTGCAAAAGTGGCTTTTAATACCGCAATGGCCGGCAAGAGTTGATCCTCAACAGCCAGAACACCTGCGACATGCAGAGCCGTTGGGAATGTATCGTTGGAACTCTGGGACATATTCACGTCATCATTCGGATGCAGACGCTCTTCCTTGCCCTTTTGCTCCAGCAGTTGGTTCCCCAGATTCGCAATCACTTCGTTCACGTTCATATTGGATTGTGTTCCGCTACCAGTCTGCCACACTACCAATGGGAAATGGTCATCAATTCGGCCTGCAATAATCTCGTCTGCTGCATAAGCAATAGCATCGGACTTAGCCGCAGATAATTTACCTAATTTATGGTTACTGACCGCAGCACTTTTTTTCAAAATGGCAAGAGCACGGATCACTTCCATCGGCATATGTTCACTGCCAATCGGGAAATTCTCCTTGCTTCGCTGCGTCTGAGCTCCCCACAGCCTGTCGGCTGGTACTTTCATTTCGCCTAACGTATCTCTCTCAATGCGGTATTCCACTTACTTGTCCTCCTCCAAAAAGATGGTTTGGGTCTCTACAAAGCTTGTGTATCTCGTCATATTATACATGATTTACGAGCAGGTTTTCACCTTTTCGACAAAATTGTAAGCGTAGCGCAAAATGAGCGTGAATTATTTTTGTGACGCAATTGGATACAATCGGCTGCTCTGTTCGAATAGTTCACCTGGTTCCAAACCGATCAATCCGATTTCTTCTGCCGGAATGCCTTCAACATTAGGAGCATTAACCAGGTTCATCTGTGGTTCAGGACAGAAGAATTCGCCACCCATGTTATTGTTCCAGATCATCCAGTGTTTGTACGAAGTACCCACATCGTATACCAGTTTGTCTCCAGTACGGTGATCCGTAAGTTCCATATAGTTACGTCCATTCTGCGGCTCCGCAGTGTAATGATTATCCATGGCTGCAAAAAACGGACTAACCCCGTCTTTTTTCAATTGTTCTTCCTCAGGTGTAAGCGGTTGAAATTGTCCTGTTGGCAGAGAACGCTCATTCAATTCACGACGTTGTCCAATCGTAACTTTGGCCGTGTAATCCGAGGCCTGACTGTCCGGTGCAAAAGGTACTGCAATCGCCGTGTGGAATGCAAACAAATTCGGCATATATTCAGTCCCGTTGTTGCGGACGATCAATTGCTGCTGAAGTCCTTGGCTGCTCAAAGAATAACGGAGCGTCACTGTGAACGTAAACGGCAGGTACTGATGGAATGTATGCCCTTCTTTCACGTCCTGGCTAAGCAACACATAGCTCTCCAGCTGATCAGAACCGTATCCCTCGACCTTCCATTCGGCATCATGTAAAAATCCATGCAAATGGTTACCTGTAGCCGGTTCGTTCACAGGCAACTGATAGACTTTACCATTCCACGGGAAACGTCCATCCTCATATCGGTTCGGTGGAGAAAGAATCGGAATTCCATAGACCGCAGGTGCAGCCATAAACTCATCCATCTGATCCTGATTCGGCTCTCTCAAATAACGGAAACCCTTTTCTGTATCACGGAAAGCAACGAGGTTGGCACCCACGCTTGGAATAACTGCCGCTTCAAACTGATTAAAACGAAGCCAAATGGCTGGAATCCCTCCAAATTGTTCTTCAAATGCTGCATTTTGCTGTGTCATCGTTATATGTACCTCCTGCATACTAAGGTTATATTATACGGCTCGACTATATCATGCCCGAGCGCAAAATACCAATCTATGATAGAGAACAAATTCATAATAGAAAGACAAAAAAGACAGGAAAAAGACAGCTGCAATACGTTACGGCTGTCTCTGCTGTCTTTCATATGATGGTTCAATTAATCCACATATTTGCCGTGATCCGGCACAGCGTTCTCTTCAAAGTCCAGATCAAGCCGCTTCAAGGATTCACTCAGCATATCTCCGCTCAAGGCATGCCCATGCCCGGTAATCGCAAGTTTCGGCTCCAGATGCCTTATATGCTGTACAGATTGATGAGCAGCCTGCCAATCGGTTGTAAAATAGGAAGGCGGGCCATGCAACTGTTTGTCCTGAAGCAACACACTCCACAGCGACTCCTGCTTCACTGTAATGATCGCGTCTCCCGCAATTAACAAACGGTCTGCTTCCCGAAACAGCGACACATGTCCAGGCGTATGACCTGGCGTGTGCACCCACTCCCATTCTGATAGACCTGGAACGGAATGATCTTTGGGTAAACTGAATATCCGATCATCCAGATTGATTGCCTCATTAGGATAAGCGAATGACAACCTGGACATTAAACCTCCACCTACAGAAGGGTCCGCTGGGGGGTAATCTTTTAATCCCGTTAAATACGGAATTTCAAGCGGATGAGCATACACTGGCACACCCCAGAATTGTTCCAGCTCAATAACGGTTCCTACATGGTCGAAGTGACCATGCGTCAATATGATCGCAGACGGCGGACCTTGAAATCGTTCTGTTGCAACCTGAACAATATGATTTGTGAACCTCGCCATTCCGGTGTCCACGAGGACCCAGTTCCTGCTTCCTGGCTCTCCGATGAACACGACATTAACGAATAGTGTACGTAGACTGAGAATATCGGGCGCGACTTCTTCAAGTCCCGTCAACCCTTCTGTAATCAGATTGTCAGATGCCATTCACGGTTACCTCCCATTAGGCGGATTGTCTCTCTGGTTCCATTCATCTCGTAGACTTCCCTTTTCTGGATCATCTATTCAACAATTCCAATAAAACAGACGGCATACACCCTGTTTCGGGCATACACCGTCTAGTATAGTCATCGACACAACACAATAGAACAAGAACATCTCGGCCAGTTAAGCCGGAAATGCCTCCAAGGCAGCATCGAGCAATTGATTGTACAGATCGTCATCATTCTCAAGCAACTCGTCCATACGAAGTAACTCTTCTTCATCACCGGATTGCTCCGTGAAATGCAAGCTATAGTCCCAATCTTTTCCATTCTTGCTCATGAAGGTAATCTCATATACTGACTTTTCGCCTTCTGTGCGGTAAACGGTATTTCCTACGTATCCTTTTTCACCTTCACGGCGCATTTCAGCACTTATAATTTCAATATTCACAATCATTCTCTCCTTTAATCTTTCATTTACAGCAGGTCTCCAACATTTCTGGTAAACCTAGTTTGGTAATTATTATTGGTTAATTGTACAATATATAACGTAGCAACGTATACCTTATTCAATGAAGGAACCATTCTGAGTCCTTACATAGTTGTAATGAGGATTATAATACGTGTTTGAACAACATCTATATTAGCCAACAAGCTACGATATTATTATCACATTGGAGGAAAAAATAGCATGAATACTTTTGAAACGAATCTTCAGCAATATGCTGAACTGGCTGTACAAGTCGGTGTCAATGTCCATCCTGGGCAGACACTCGTGGTTAACGCTCCAATCTCGGCAGCACATTTTGTACGACTGATTGTCAAAGCAGCTTACGGTAAAGGTGCCAAATTGGTCAAAGTAAACTGGAGTGATGAAACCGTTACACGTCTTCATTACGATCTTGCACCTGATGAAGCCTTCTCCATTGAACCGAAATGGTTTGCAGCTGAAATGACTGAACTCGTTGAAGAAGGTGCCGCTATTCTGCACGTCATCGCTGAAAATCCGGATCTGCTGAACGGTGTAGCTCAGGAACGGATTGTTACTAGCCAAAAAGTGCGCGGCAAAGCGCTCGAAAAATATCGTTCTTATCAGATGGCTGACAAATTCAGCTGGTCTATCGTGGCCGTTCCTTCTCCAGAATGGGCAGCTAAAGTGTTCCCGGATCTTCCAGAAGCACAACAAGTGGATCGCCTGTGGGACGTCATTTTCAAAACAGTACGGATCGGTGAGCAGGATGCTGTTGCCGAATGGAAAACCCATTTGCAAAACCTTGATTCCCGCGCTGATCTGCTGAACAACAAAAAATACAAGAAGCTTCACTATACAGCTCCAGGCACAGACTTGACCATTGAACTTCCAGAAGGCCATATCTGGGTATCCGGTGGAAGTGTGAATGAGCAAGGACATGTCTTTATTGCCAATATGCCTACCGAAGAAGTATTCACGGCTCCGCTGAAAACGGGTGTTAACGGTACAGTGCACAGCACGAAACCACTGAGCTACGGCGGCAACCTGATTGACGGATTCTCCCTTACATTTGAGAACGGTCGAATCGTAGATTACACCGCTGAGCAGGGACTGGATGCACTCAAAAACCTGATCGAGATGGATGAAGGTGCACACTACCTGGGTGAAGTTGCTCTCGTTCCACATCAGTCACCAATTTCGGATACGAATATTTTGTTCTACAATACACTCTTTGACGAAAATGCCTCCAACCATTTGGCGATTGGTAATGCCTATGCCTTCTGTCTGGAAGGTGGTAAAACGATGTCCAAAGAAGAGCTGATTGAACGTGGCATGAACTCCAGTCTCACTCATGTAGACTTCATGATTGGATCCGGAGAAATGAACATTCACGGCGTGACCTCCGAAGGTGCGGAAGAGCCGATCTTCCTGCAAGGAAACTGGGCATTTTAATCCCGTTTGATGTGATTTAGGAGAGAGGAGATTACTCCTCTCTTTTCCTGTGTCAACAGGTCAACAATTCAACAATTGGAGGGAACTCATATGTTAAGTTTTGAACAAAAACTGGATCGTTACGCTGAACTTGCTGTAAAAGTAGGTGCTAACGTACAACCAGGGCAAGTATTTGTTATCAGTGCGATGATTGATACCGCTGAATTCGTACGTTTGCTGGTACGCAAGGGATATGAAGCTGGCGCCAAGCAGGTGATTGTAAAATACGGAGATGAAACCGTCAATCGATTGCGGTTTGAGATGGCCCCAGAGGAATCCTTCCAAGAGCCGCCGAAATGGCATGCAGCGGAGCTTGAAGAACTAGCGGCCAATAATGCAGCCTTTCTGACCGTATTGTCATCCAGTCCAGACCTGATGAAAGGTATTGACCCTGAGCGGATCTCGACCCATCAGCGTACATTTGGCCAGGCGATGGCCAAGTACCGTCAGTATCAACAGGCGGATAAAATGAGCTGGACGGGTGTGGCTTATCCTTCCCCCGATTGGGCAGCCAAAGTATTCCCGGATCTCCCGGCAGCCGAGCAGGTTAGCCAGCTGTGGGAAGCCATTTTTGCTGCGGTGAGAGCCGATCTGGAGGACCCTGTAGCGGCTTGGGAACAGCATATTGAACGACTGGAGACCAAAGCCGTTGCCCTGAACAACAAGAAGTATCAAGCATTACATTTCCTCTCACCGGGGACGGATCTTACTGTCGAGCTTCCAGAAGGTCATATCTGGGCGCAGGCAGGTAGCGTGAATGAGCAAGGCACCCCTTTTGTCGCGAATATCCCGACAGAGGAAGTATTCACCGCTCCAGCCAAACATGGCGTGAATGGCAAAGTGTCCAGCACCAAACCGCTCAGCTATGGCGGCAGTATCATTGATCGTTTTTCACTCACATTTGAGAACGGACGTATCATTGATTTTCATGCCGAAGAAGGTCAAGATACGCTGGAAAGACTCATTTCCATGGATGAAGGATCTCATTACCTCGGCGAAGTCGCTTTGGTCCCCTTCCATTCACCGATCTCTGAGAGTGGTATCCTGTATTACACTACATTGTATGATGAGAATGCGTCGTGCCATCTTGCGATCGGCAGTTCCTATGCATTTAATATCGAAGGTGGCAAAACGATGTCTCCTGAAGAGCTTGCAGCCCGTGGCATGAACAGCAGTATCACCCATGTGGACTTCATGATGGGCTCGCCTGAGACGGACATTTACGGTATTACGGCAAACGGCGAACGTGAAGCCATCTTCCTTAAGGGAGATTGGGCATTCTAACTGATCACGGAGAGTTATCTCCCGTAATGTATTTTCACTGAACAGTAGAAAAGGCTGTCTTGCAACCATGTATTCATGGTTGGTGAGACGGCCTTTTATTAATTTTCAGCAAACTTTCCCGCATGTTATACACACTTCCCTCATCTGGTTTTTCCCGGACCAACCTCCCATTGTATCGTTTCCATATTATGTTGTAAAATGTAATGATACCAATGTTTGTGGATTGTTCACCAGAAAGGAGAACATCATGGCCAATCGGCTCCAGTTATTACTAGCCTCAGATTTCCATAATTTAGGCTCTGCACTTCAGGAAGAAGTGTATTATGAATATTATAATATGGTACATGGTCTTATCGTTTATATCATCAAGGAGCGTGCTGCAGCAGAAGATATTATTCAGGAAGCTTTTATCAAAATCATTAAAAACAAACCTATCTTTGAAGACGAGGTCAAACTGAAAGCCTGGCTCAAGGTCGTCACACGGAACACAGCTATTAATTATCTGAGAAAAAATAAAAATAACCGTAACCAATTGGATACGGATAGTGTTTTTATAGATATGGAGACGATGAATCAGACGGCAGCTTCCGTGGAAAGCATGGTAGAAACGCAGATGATGGAAGAGTCCATTGAATATTATCTCGGACAGCTCAAACCGGAATATCGTGTACTGGTGGAGTTACGGTGGAAAAAAGGTCTCTCCTACCGAGAGATGGCCGAACTGCTGGATACCTCCGAAGACATTGTGAAGCAACGTTTGTTCAGAGCCCGTGGCAGTATCAAGAAGAAATTACATAAGGAATGGGGTGGAAGCATTGAGCAAAGGCAAGTCCGATAAGCACGCGGAGCGATTCGATTCAGAGATGGAAGACGAATATTTCGACGCTGCGTTTGACCTGGCTTTTGATGAAGCTTTCCATCAGGCCGTCTCTGCCCCTTCCGCCTCCCATACCGAATCCATGCAGCAATCCTGGCAGAAGGTACACAGGGAAATTAACAGAATCGGTTTACGTAAAAAAAGAATACGTACCTTGCGACTTTCAGTTGTCGTAGCTGCGTCCGTGACCATCGGGGCCGTTATTTTCAGCCTGCCGTCCGGTACGCAAGCGGTATCCCCTTTTGTGCAATCCATCAAGGATTGGGGCAATGGCATGAAATCCATTATCATCGAGGATCGCACGACCCATCTGGGGGCTGATCCGTCAACGGCCAAAACGCCTCCACCACCGGAAACCAGCTTAGACGACATTCTTAAAGTACAAGAAGAAGAGGCTCTTAATACACCTTCGTATGAGTTATCGAGCCACCTGCTTCGTCCAGTGCTTGTTACGGAAGAGATCGCACGCGAAGGGTTCATGGGTGACTTTCTGTTGTCCAATGCCATTCCCGAGAGATTCAACAAGGTCAAATTCGAACTCGTGCTTGATACTGAAAACCCTGTGAATCCAGACGATTATTATGAGTCCACACAAATGAGAGTTCAATATACCAGTGAAGGCAAGAGCATAGAGGATGAGATCATCCAGTTTGATTATGTCTATGTCATGCCTGGGGAGAAAATTGAAGGGGCCATGCTTCGTGATATGAGCACCGTAAAGCTGGCGGATGGCTCGGAAGCACTGATGTATATCGGCCCACCCTATAACTCCTTTCAGTGGATGATGGGTTCCAACAATATGAGTCTGTTTGGCACCCTTTCGGAAGAAGAAATGACTGCTATTGCCAACGATTTTCAAGAGCAGAAGTTTCCCGGCAGCACCCGCTGATAAGATCAAAATAACACGGTGCCAGAGACATGTTTGCTTGTATCCGTGGTACTTCCATCATACGCTGTATGAATACTCGTAACGCGATAATAATATCCTGGCATAACGGTCCAATCCGATGTGGCATTCAGTAAGTTTGTATTCGTTGCATTGTTGGAATTGGTTTTGAAAGTTACCCATGCTGTTCCTGTCCAGCGCTCAAGTCGATAATCTACGGAAAGTGTCTTCATTGTTATATATGTCATGGTCTTGGTATTGACGATAGCCGATAGTCCACCCCCAGGGATGACTGCACCGACCGCTTGATAAATATGTCCACGTTCGGAAATGGTAGCAAGTGAATGGATGAATGGTTCCGGCGGTGGCGGGGGTGTAAGAGCACCAGAGGACACATTGATCATTGGGCTTGCAACGGCCGGTTCGGACGTAGGTAAAGCCAGGATTGTTGGCACCATTAACAAGGCAACAAGGGTTATTTTTAGTATAGATGCTGCACTCTTCGTTTTCATTTTCCGCATATTGATCCATCCTCCGCTTCCATACTTGATTTTGTGTAAGGGTATAAACGGACGGATCGGGTGACAGGTTTCAAAAAAAATTAGACGCTCCGATGTTTCAGTCGGCAGCGTCTTTTGTCTTGCTTGCATCTCCAGCATGATTGAAACCTAAATTATTCCAGCCCGTATGTATTGGGTAATGGATACACGAAATCATATTAACCAACAAGATTTGCAAATGAGGTGTATAACTTGAGTAAACTTCAATCCAAATCCAAAAGGCATCGTCAAAGCTCCAATCCGAATGAACTACACATCGAAGTTTCCGGCTCGTTCAAACGTTGGCTTGTTATCTTGGTGAGTGCGCTTACCGCAGGGACCTTAATATATTTATTGGCTACAGCCCGTGAAAGCTGGATAAGCATGGGGATAGACCGCTATGTATTGCCCTTTATGATCTGGGGACTTGTACTGTCCCCCATCCTTGCTTTTCTTTTTCTCAAGCAGAGTGGCCGAACCCTTTCCCATGTCAAATTTTTACGTGTTTTCGGAATTGCTTTCTGCCTTCTGCCTCTGGTACTTCTGTTTTATGTGTTACCTGTAACATTTGGCATGGTGAATGATCACCTAACCCAGTATAAGCAAAATCCGGTGTTATCCACCACTAAGGTGGGGGATTACAATTCTTACGAGGTTACTTTCGTCGATATGTACGACATCATCACCATTAAAACACCGACAACAACCCAATCCACTCGAAAAAAGCTGAATATCCAGCATGACCTCGCTCCTGGAGAGAATGTTTATGTCACTTATAAGCGAATTTATATCAAAAATAGCTTGGTCACGGAGAACCGTTACGCTGATGTTGTCCTTCATGCACCCAAAGAATCATGAGCATGCAAAGAAGCTGTACGATGACATTACGTCACCATACAGCTTCATTCGTTACAATTTCGATCCGGCTACGCGCCTTCTTCTTCAACCAACAGTTCTAGCTTAATCACATTTACTCGGGAAATCCGCTTATGCTCTGTCTCTTGAATGACAAATACATAACCCCCATACTCAACCGATTGACCGACCTCAGGTGGTATGGCATCTACTCTGGAGTATAGCCAGCCCCCGATGGTATCGTAATCGGCACGATCCATATCCAGTCCAAATCGTTCACTGACTTCTTCAATCAGCATCAATCCATCAATAGAGTATTCCATCTCATCCACTTGCTCAATGGCAGGACGCTCTTGGTCGAATTCATCCTGAATCTCGCCTACGATCTCTTCCATGATATCTTCAAGCGTGACAAGCCCGGAGGTTCCCCCGTATTCATCAATCAGAATCGCAATCTGTGTCTTGCTACGCTGCATACGCTTGAGCAGATCACTGATCAGTGTGGTATCTGGCACAGCCAGGATGGGCCGGATTACGGAGATGGTATCCGTAAGTTGGGATCGCATCAGATCCTTAATGTGAATAAAGCCGATAATATGATCCTTGTCTCCGTTATACACCGGATACCTCGTTCGCATACTTTCGCTGGCAATCTCCAGATTCTCCAGCATGGACTCATTGGCATTCAGACAGATCATTTCCGTCCGCGGAATCATAATTTCACGGGCAGTTGTATCCGTAAAATCAAATATATTATCAACAAGTGCTAATTCAGTGTTATCAATTAAACCGCTCTTATTGCTTTCTTTCATGAGAATACGTAATTCATCTTCACTATGCGCGTCGTCCATCTCCGAAGCTGGTGCCATTCGGAACAGTCTCAACAAGCCGTTAGCCATACCGTTCAGTGCCCATATGAATGGATACATTAACTTGTAGAAGAACGTTAGCAAAGCCGCAGACCACAACGTGATCGTCTCAGACTTTCGAATCGCCATCGTTTTGGGAGCAAGTTCTCCCAGTACAATGTGCAAGATCGTAATAATCACAAATGCAATGGCAATAGAAATTCCATGAACGTAGACTGGTCCCAGTCCAAATGCGGTAAACACGGGCTCTAACAGATGTGCAATTGCCGGTTCTCCCAGCCACCCGAGTCCCAGTGAAGCCAAAGTTATACCTAGTTGGCAAGCTGACAGATATGCATCCAGATTACGTACGATATTGGAAGCATAGATGGCATTTTTGTTGCCTGTTTCCACCAAAGCCTCAATCCGGCTTCCACGAACTTTCACCATCGCAAATTCCGCCGACACAAAGAAACCATTCATTAATACAAGTAAACCAATTAATACTAAATTTAAAATACTCGGTAAGGGGTCACTCAAATTTTCATCCTATTCGCCGTCATTCTTCGGCAAATAGGTCCACCTCCTTCGAAAATGTAGGATATTAGCCATTCTGCCGTTCATATGCAATTTCAACTTCCCAATGCTTCCACCTCCACCTTGTTCTGTCGAATAACAAAGATATGCTTCTTTTATTATATAATTCTACACTACACAGTCAATCCGTGTCCTATGACAACGAAATGGCACAAACGCCTTTTTTCTTTAACAAAAGTCTCGATTACGCTGTTTTCACGGAAATAATTTTTACTAAATACGCCGTTATGCTTCTTATTTTTACACTAGTTGAATCCTCTGCAACGTGTGTATTTGTATTGATAAATGATTAAATTCCAGATCATCAGATAGTTATTCCTTTTCATTTTCTGTAATACGTGTGACTGCTCGAACTACAACATCAGGGTAGTTATTTTGAATGATAATTTTAGCTTCAGCTATACTTTCAGCTCTCAATTCTCGAGTGTATATGATTCCATAAGAATCTTGGAATTCTACGGAAAATTCGATTGCCTCTCGGTCCATTTTTAATCACCTGCCCATTGTTATTGTGCTTTACAATCACATTATCAATAAGTTTACGCATTCGTAAAATACGTTGAGCGCTCTCTTCCACTAGTAGTTTATTCGATAGTCCTTTTCAAGATAAGCATATTCACTGTCTCTTGTTTGATACGTTCTTGGTCTGATAACTAATAATTCCTTATCTGAGCCAGCTTTGCTAGACGAATTAATTTCGAGTCTCATCACTCGTTCAATGACTTGATGATCGATATGCTCATCATCTACATCTTCCTCGTCTACAAAGCGAACTGTTATGTCCTGTTTTATTCCTTTCCAATTTAGATGACTACTTTGATAACATAATTCCACATTAATCAATGCCTCATCACAATCTATTCTGGACTGTGTATAAAACTCAATAAATACGTCTTTATCTTGTGACACTAATTTTATTTCACCTGTTTCTGTTTCAAAATTCCCATTCAAATTTAATCCTCGATAAAGACCATTTGGGAGGTGAATACGTAATATTGCATTTTCAAATAATTTATTGGTATAGGTGAGCTCAATCCATAAATGATTCATTCCTTCTTCTTTTTCCATCTTTTTTTTAGCCAGCCGTAAATTAAGCATCATTAAATTCCCCCCTTCAAAACCTGTGAAACAGAATCAATTACCTTCTGTTTTAATTCGGCTGAAACTCGAGGACTTAATGTAATTGAAACATCATCTGTTATTGTTAGAGTTTCGTTTTCCAAGACACGGTCTGGACTATATAAACTCATCAATTGGCCGATTTTTTCCACTTCCTCTAAAGAAAGAGAATTTAATTTTTCTTGGATGGATGCTAAGTTCTCACCAGTTCTAGATAAAGTTATAATTGCTCGAAAATAATGAATGTGTTTATCGGTGTATACTCTTTTATTTCCTACCAACTCTAACGGAGGAATCATGCCTATTTGTGTATAGTACCGAACCGTCCTCAGATTCATCTTAGTATCATCTTCTTGAAGAATTTCTGAGATACGCTTTGCAGTGTACTGATTCATAAACTCACTCCTTTAAACTTTAGTTTATACCTATACAGTAAACTGTAATATGTACAGTTTACTGTATAGGTATGCATCTAGTCAAACAACTATTAAAAAAGGAAAAATCATTTTGAGAATCACAACTAATTCTTAACTAACCAAAGAGAGCATCCTCGCTCATGTTTACGCATGGCTGGATACTCTCTTTTTGTAATACTGTTATTTTCTCAGATTCTATCCGCTAATTACGATGTCGACTCAATCTCCACTACGGTTTCCGAAGCGGGGTTCCAGCGCCACTTGGCTTGTTTCCCGCTTGCGTTATGCAATCCACCGATCCAGAATTCATCCTGCTTCAGCAGTGCCCAATCGACTTCTTCATTCAACACCTTAATTCCGAGTCCCGTTAGCGACAGGACACCGTCACGGAATTTTTCATCATGCTGCTTGAAATTAGGGAAAGTGGTTGCACCGCTCATCTGAAGCAGGGCATGAGGTCCTTCTGTCATCCGCTTCAGATGTGCCCAGTATTCAAGATCACCCATCCCGAGAATATGCAACTTGTCCCCTACCTCGCGAAATAATGGATACGGATGCTCCACACCTGCTCTAATGGTCTCTAGTGTTGTCTGCTCAATGAGCCCCAGACCGTTCGATACAGATGGCAGACGGGACAAATGTGCCTTAAAGGCAGCTTTTGCAAAGGGTAGCGCAGAAGTGTCTGCCTGCAAGTAATCCAGATGATGCCGGAAATCAGTCGACGTATAGGCTTCCCAGAACTGTGCACCGGCTTGTAACTCGTTTTTCTCAATCACATGCCAACTGCCTGACAGCCGTTCAATCTGTGTGGAGGTAAGCTGTCCCAGTCCTCTAAAGTGCTCAATCTCTGGATACGAGTCAATACAGAGCAGATTCAGTTTCGTATTCTGGAGTGCTTGTCCTTTGAAATAATGTAACAGATACGATAACATCGTCTGATCATAGAGATCGTATTCGAACCATAAGACAATTTCCTTGTATTGTTGAAACGAATGCAACTTGCGTTCAAGCTCCTCAATCTTCAAGTATTCCGCCTGTGGAATGCCCAACTGCTGCTCTAACACGGATGCCCGATTCTGCCGCTCCTGCGTATCTCCCATCTCTTTGGCTACCGGGCCGAACGTATACAACTCTCTCCATACCAGGATGTCTCCCTGAATTCCACTCTCTCTTAAACGATTAGCAGCGTGATCCCCATTCATAATGTGTAACAATCCTTTTCCCCCTTCATACAAGTCACTGAATACAGAGACCAGATCCCTTACAGGCATAGAGCGCTTGAGTTTGGATCGGGCATCGAACAATCTTTTCTTTAATGCAGGTACTTTGACCCCGAGAAAATCCGATATTTCCTTGAGCGAGTATCCTTCCAAATAAAACAGTTCAACAGCAATCCGCATCGATGATGGCAGTATTGCAATGGAATCACGAAGCGTACGATGCATTTCATTTTGCACCGCTTGTTTTTCCGGATTATGCGCCTGATCCTCTTCATAGAATACATGCTCCAGCTCCTGAACTGGAATCATGGTATGCTGCTTGCGTCTTAGCCAGCGATAACACTGCCTCTCCACGATCACCTTGAACCACCCGGGAAAAGCCTCAGGAGTTTCCAGCTTGGACAGATTGCCAAAGGCTTCAGTAAACGCCTCCTGCACGACATCTTCTGCCCAAAATGTATCCCCCAGTCGGTGGTAGGCAACAGCAAGTGCCATCCCGCGATATTGAGACATCAGTTGTGCGTAAGCTTCGGGTTCGCCCTTCATCGCTCCTTCAATCCATGAATTCAATGCTATGGACTCCCTTCATATAAGCATGCTGCTTGTTCTATTCATGTATAAGTGCCATGTTATCGCCAAAAGGTTACGTATGACTCTAAACCTATAGTAACCTTCGTATATATGTTTATGTAAAAAGCTGTCCTGTCTGCGGATTACCTCCACATTCAGGACAGCGAAGTAAATCAGTATGTGTTAGACATGTCAGTTATCAATCAAAATGATGAGGGCCAATGATTATCTGCTTGGAGCTTGCGGGTAATTGCCTACCACTCCTGGATATTGATACAACAACGGCTCATCAAATGTAGCATAGTCAAAGTTGACCATCAACAGCATGATCCGTCTTCCTGTCTTCGGGTCACTGATGATAATATGGTCACGTCCCGCTGCTTCAATAATACCTTGGAATATGCGAGCGTTCCATTCTTTATTTCCTTCATATGTCATGTAGAACGTACCGAATTTACCAAGATTCAGACGTAAAATATTCTCAATGTATGACTGCTCAAACTGTGGAGCCGTTGTTGTAATCACTGCACCCGTTGGTGTCATTGGGCTTCCACTGGATACGAGTGGGGGTACACTTGTCGAGCTTGGTGATACCATCCCTGGCGTTGGTGACATGGCAGGCATTCCGTTACCAATTTTGTAAGACGTACCTTGAACCTGAGAATTGGCTTGTTGACCCAACACAGAATTGGCTTGCTGACCCAGTGTTTGAGTCGTTGGTTGATAAGGCTGATTAATCATAGTGATTCCTCCCAAAATTTAATATACTTCCGGACAGTCATCGCCTGTCGGACTGAAGAAACAATGCGCTTTGAAACGTCCTGTATTTTGCTGGTCATACCATGTTGGTGGGCAGTCGCCCACAGGTCGGAAAAACCACAATGAATTGCTCGCTGGCCAGATGCGCTCTCCATTGATCACCCGTTGTGCGAGACGAATCTCGGACTGTCTTGCCCGTTGGTAAAAGTACCCCTTCTGTGTTGACTCGTAGCCTCCTGGATTCTGGAATACCATACGATTGATATCGCGAATATCCTTGAAGTCCAGACAATCCACCAGCACCCGGTTCACACCTACATTGCCCACAAGCAACATACCCTGTTCGCCGTCACCTTCAGCCTCTGCCCTCATGAGCCTAGCCAGCAGCTTGACGTCCTCTGAGTTGGCTTTAATAACAGCCATAGTCTGTTTCCTCCCTTGTTTCAGCTGTTCATCACCGTACATCGTATTGTGCAGGAGCCCATTCGGTGACACGATTCCATCTTTTTTCCACAAAAAAAAGCCCGGAACCTCACCCAAGGTGAAGTCCCGAAGCAACTCGTTTCTTATAATACTCGCTTGTTTAAGGCTTGGCTTCAATCCAATAATCGTAAGCATGAACAATGTTGCCTTGGTAAGCCTGATGTTCGGCCAGCAGATCCGGAAGCTTGGCAAGCTGAAGTTCCATCTCCGCTGCCCCTTTTTCATAAAAAGAAATATGAGGACCTTCGTGGTTCTGCTTCATTTCTACCGAAATCATTAACCTTTTTTCCAAACGATCCGCGATCTCCATCTCCTGGCTCACAACAGCAGCAATCCCATTGGAACCTTCGGCGTTGTTACGGAAAGCCATCAGCGACACATGATCGAGTGTACGGATCATAAATTCAGCCACAGATGTATCCTTTCCTGGCAACGCGAAGCTATCCAGCCATACAGCAAGGTCTGCGCTTGTTTCGAGATCACTGTCCTTCTTCGTTTCTTCCTGGAAAAATGTAATGTTGGCAGTCCATTCGATCAACAGGGTGTCCCGACTATTCTCCCACTCTGGCAAAGTGTACGGCTCAATATCCAGATGGATGCCTTCAAATCGTTCATCCGGCTCGGATTCAGCATTATAGTTTTTCACATAATCAATCAATCGCTTAATGCGTGGACGATTCTCCTTTTTGCCCCAGATGGGGTGTCCACCCATCGCATGGATCTCAATGCCCTGCGCTTTTGCCCGTTTCACAAAACTGCGGTAACTGGAATAGGGTTGATCCAGGTCCAAACGGACATACAACCAGTTAATATTCTGCTCTCTAGCAAACGCTAGTATGTGCTCTCCCCCGTCATTTGTCACCTGAGAGGCCTCCCAGATATACGTTCCCCGAATCTCTGGTTGATTGGATGGAATCTCCGGTGATGGCAGTTCTGATGGCTCCAGTTGTCCCCAGTATACGATGTCATGTACAGCAGAACCTGCGTAGGAACTATGTTCGCTGAATGCGGAGGCAACTTCTTCAATAACGCTTTCCAGTTGTGCTGCACCTTTACCGGCAAATGTCGTGAACTCCTCGCCAGGCATTGGCTTGGTGTTCAACCCAACCGTAACGCTCACATTGCTAGTATCGGCCCAGTTCATTTCCTGTTCAATTAAACGTATAATACCATTGTTCCCTTGCGCGTTATCACGGTAAGCGAGTAAAGTGACATGCTCCACTCGTTCAATGAACCAACGTGACAATGGTTCGTTATCTGCATCCTCAGAAACTCTATTTCCTGTGACGGTGTAGGAATCCAGCCAAAATGGCAGGTCAATATTCACTGCAACTGCGCCATCCTGTCTCACTTGCTCAAATAACAGATTCATATTGGCTACCCAGGATTGTACCAGTGGCTTAGCATCTTCTTTCCAGGCTGGTAACACATAGGGCTTGATATCCAGATGTATGGCATCAAATTGCTCGTTGGTCTCAGCAGCTTGATTGTAATCACTTACCCACGAGGCTAATCTGAGCATGGGACCTTCACGACCACTGATTGCCCAGGATGGATCGCCTCCCAAAGCTTCAACCGCAATACCCGCACGGCTGGCTTTGGCTATAAACGTCTGGTATACCTCCTTGGGCATCGTCATGTCTACATTCACGTACAGTCTGTTTATCTTATGTTTAGCTGCATTGGCCAACAGCTCATCTCCGTTGCTAACAGACTGTGCCTGCCATACCCAGGCCGCCCGTATATCTGCGCCGTCAGCTTCAGCAGGTGACTCATTCCCTATCATTATCATCCCTCCGATCAGCAGTAACAGCCAAAATACCTTCCGGGATTGTTTCCCGAACATATACTCCCTCCATTCCTCTACTGTTGTAAAATCACATTTATTATAGCAACCGAGTTATTAAAAACAAATAAGCCCAAGTGCTTAACTTGGGCTTATTGCTCTTAAGTTGGCACAGCTTAGGGCTCGTTCGGCTCAATCCCGGTTCTAGTCCTCATATATCATTTTTCGGGTCATGCCTCCATCAATAACGAGGTTGGTCCCTGTGACAAAGGTATTGCTTGGATCAGATAAATATAGACAAGCACGGGAGATATCCGAAGGAACACCCACACGACCGGAGGGATGCTGTTCATGATCCTCCTTTTTCAATTTCTGCACGTCACCTGTCTCAATCCATCCCGGACTGATACAATTGACCCGAATTTGGTCCTTGCCCAGTGAGACCGCCAGCGCATGCGTTAGAGCTACAATCGCTCCTTTGGATGCGGCATAAGCTTCGGTATCCGGCTCAGACATCAGCGCACGGGTAGAAGCCATGTTGATAATGGCACCCCCGTGTTCATTGCTTTTCATATGTTTGGCTGCTTCCCGACTCGCCAAAAAGCAACTTCTCACATTGGTATTGAGTACATCGTCCCATTCTTCCAGCGTTAGCTCATAGGGTGACTTCCACTTGGCGAGTCCTGCATTATTCACTAGAACATCGATTTGCTTGAATTCTTCCACGGTTGTACGAAAAAGATTCGTAATATCCTGCTCGCTCCGAACATCACATTGAACAAAGATGGCTTCTCCGCCTTCATTACGAATGGAAGCTGCTGCTGCCGCCCCCTCCGCTTCCTTGTAGTCAGCAAGTACAACTTTGGCCCCAGCGACCGCATAAGCCTCAGCCACACTCCGTCCGATTCCCTGAGCGGCACCAGTTACAACAACAACCTGATCTGTAAATGACATATTCATTGCCTCCTCTATGATAATGATCCTTTGATCATAATTTCATTATGCCTCTTCTTATATAAATACACGTCAGGGCCATTAAGAAACGCTTGTCCAGTAAATAATCAAAAAAAGCTCACGCCATCTTGGCGCAAGCTGCTCAGTTTAACCACGTAGGCGTTCAGAATATACGCGATTATATCGCTCGAAGCCTACATAACGTGTTCCTTTGAACGAGAGCCGTCCTTCATCCCCCTCAGCGCACAAACCATACTCTTCGCCATTGACTTTGAATTCAAGCCGATCTCCACTTTCTACTTCAAAGGTGACGTAGTATAACGTTCGTGCTGTACTGCCCGGTTCAGATTGCGACTGACTCATCTTCATCCGTCTGCTGGTGATTCGTGAAGGCACGGTCAATAGCGGCTCCGAGTTGTTGCGTCCCCACCTCCATACCTCCTTTCCCATCGACAGAAGGACTATACCTATAATCAGAACAAATACAACCGGAAAGACGGTTCCAAACAAATCAAACATCCAGGATGATTCAATGCCCATGTCTCTCCCTCCGTTCATACAACTTAGGACAGCCGGAGTCTTGACCCGTCTCCTGTAATGTATATGCGGACGAACACGGAACTTGTTAATCCGATTAAATATTTGAGCAATAAAATCAAAGAATGAGTGAATAAATATGTTGCGCTTCATTGAATGACTTTCGTCCGCTACCGAAACATTGCCGATATTATTTCTGGTCATCATATATAACCAAGCTATGTACAACATCAGCTCCAACTGAGATAACAGCCTTGAGTAAAGCACTGCTATCTCAGTTCAAGCAAACCAATGTTACCATTGTGGATGCATATTTAATAAAGCATTGGACAATTAGCCTAGGTTAATAACGTACTCATGCTAATTGTGTGATCACAAGATGTGCGGATACAGGTCTAGTTCCGCCCGCAAGTGGCGTGATTGTTAATGCTGTAGCATTACCAGCCGGGTTCCGCACGGTCAGAATAGAATTAATCACGGTTGTCTGCACCAAAGCCATACCAACAATCTGAGACGTTCCCGTTGCTCGCCCAACTACAGTAGGAGCCAAATCTGCCCCATTGAGAGTTAAGATTAGTTGACCTGCTTCATTGATGCTCACCTGGAATAAAATCTGATACGTACCAATGGCTGCTAGATTGAATGCACTAGGCCCCGTGCGGGCGATAGTTGTTCCACTTGTTGGCCCATCCTGAGGAAAGCTTACATCTGTACCGGGAGCAACCGTTGCTGCATTATCAGGTGGCATCAGTGCGAAAAAGTCAGCGAATCCCAGTACGCTTCCGGCTACTCCTGTTGCACCTGTAGATCCTGTTGCCCCAGCGGGACCCGCTACTCCCGTTGCACCTGTCGGACCTACTGCTCCAGCAGGACCCACGGCTCCTGTTGCACCAGCTGGGCCTGCCGGGCCTACTGCTCCAGCGGGGCCTACAGCTCCTACTGCTCCTGCAGGACCTACAGCTCCTGCTGCACCGGCTGGGCCTGCCGGGCCTACAGCTCCTGCAGCTCCTGTCGCACCCGTCGGCCCAACAGCTCCGGGAAAACCTTGAGGTCCAATCGCTCCGGCAGGTCCGGGATTACCCTGCGGACCTTGTGGTCCTACAGCCCCTGCTTCTCCCGGAATCCCCTGTGCTCCCACGGGGCCAGCAGGTCCCACCGGACCTTGAGCGCCTACCGCTCCAGCAGGACCTGGCTGTCCCTGAGGTCCTTGTGGTCCAGGTGGCCCTCCTGCTGGTCCTTGAGCTCCAGGTGGCCCTTCTACCCCTTGTTTACCTGGAATACCTTGTAAGCCTTGTACGCCTTGTATACCTTGTGGTCCTGTTGGGCCAACAACAGTAGGGTTAGATATGTTCACTTCTGGAGGCGGACATTTTACTTGAACGAATTTTTTAACCACTTTCAGTCGGCGGTCTTTTCTTTTAACTTTACATGGATGTAATGTTGCCTTTTTTCTCTTCATACGTTTCTTCACTTCTGAATAACTCACAGTGTGGACACCTCCCTATAGACATAGTTTAACGTACGTATGCAGATGAATAGATGCGTGGACGAACAACCAATTTAATTAAAAAACTCCGCTGATTATCAGGTAAAACAATAAAATCGGTAGCAACTGCCTATATGTTTAATCTATTTTGTTTATAACCATCGATTAAAGTGAACTGGTTTACGTGAGGAGATTGGTTCACCAAAAAACTCATGCCATTTGGGCATGAGTTTCATGATTTAACCACACAGACGTTCCGAATAATACCGATTAGTTCGTTCAAAGCCAATATATCCTGTCCCTTGAAAGAGGGCCGTCTTACATCTGCGTCGGGTGTACAACGATATATGAGTTTTGACAAAAGGGCAACCATGACCTCCATAACGTGTTGAGTTCACTTATGCTGATTTTTCGATTGTAATATTCTTCATCACAATTGATCTTGTGTTCTAACGATTCTGCCAAGTAAAAATGCGTTTCATCATAACCAACGACGGGAACAAAATGCAAATAACGTTGTTTGGGATGTACTCTAATAAATAATATAACAGGCACCCCTTGGCTGATCTGTTTCTTCAACGTATTCACATTTCCACGTAAGTACATTGCCTGATATCCTAGCTTCCTGAAAAAAACAACGACCGCTTTGGGATATACTGTCCCATCCAGTAATTTGCGAGGATAGGTTTCATAAATCTTTGTTCCGTTGGACTCCAAACCGAAATGTCTCAAGACAAAAGCACTGGAAAATGCAGCGCATTCGTAGTTTTTCTGAATATCCAACCGATTTGAAGATTGAATGTAATATGTACTTGGCATATTGACTGTGTACATGCGATCTTTCTTAGGAAAACTGAAATAAAGGGAGATCACCCAGAGGATAATCAACCAAAGTAATACATTGAGAAACAATACGTGACCTCCTTCGTCTCATCAAGATGATATACTCTACCTTTTAAGTAGCCATTCACTAGACAACAAACTATACGTCACTATATTCTCGTAATGATCGTAAACCCATTGAGCTTCTCTGGATGTGCCCTCATTTGAAAATCCGATTTTCTCAGGTATAGCCCTGCTTTTAAAGTTGTTTTCTGCACATTGAATAATGACACGATTTAACTTCAACTCGTTAAAGAGATATTTAAGCAATTGTTCTATTGATTTGGTAATGATTCCTTTGCTCTGTGCTGACTCAGCTAAAAAATATCCAATGCTCGTTGCTCTATTGTTCCAATCAATATAATGCAATCCTAACATCCCAACCAATTGTTCATTGAACCATATTCCGGAATCAAAACCGTTCCTCTCTTCATAATTATGTGTCCATACATCTATTACAGAATCTAAATCGCTGGGCGATTGTCGTTTATCAACCCAGAGTAACCACGCTCTCAAGTACTTTCTATTCTCATCAATTAACGCATACAACTCATCTCTATCTCGAGATTGGATCAGCTTTAATACAATAGATTCATTCACTTGAAAAGGCAGCATCATGTTCCTCCACTCAATCTAACTATCAGGTTATTTTAGGTGTTCATTCCTCGCACCAGTTCTTTAAAACCCATTCTTTAACTTGTTCAGCTACTCCCACTGCTGTAAGTTCTGTCGTATCAATTGTTTGCATTGGCGGGTCAAATGCAGTTTTCGAATTTTGGAGTAGCCAATTTGCAAAATTCTTGTGATCTTCTATCAGGTTCTCGTCCCACCCACGAACTCTTAAACGCGTCTCGCGAGTAACATTGTCACAATGCAAATTCATATATAGAATTCGATCAAATCGATCTATGTAATCGGACGATGCAATGTTTTCCGGCACCATCGTTCCACATAAAACAGTCCCTCGTCCACTTAGGGATATGCTATACGCAATCCTCAACCAATTCTCTTTGGCAATCTGCCAATCCACGTTATCGATGATATCCATATCAAAGACGTCAAATTCGGGAAGTTGCTTGCGAACATGTGAAGAGATCGTTGTTTTTCCTGTTCCACTTGCGCCTGTCACTACAAAAAGCGGTAATTTTCTCATAACTAGCTCCTTTAGTTAAAATAAAATTTGATTTATTACGTTCTCCATTGATCTGCTTTCAAACCATAAATAATCCTGTTTAAATATGCACCGTTAATATATTCGTAATCTCTTAATTCACCTTCACGTTGAAAGCCTAATTTTTCAGGAATTGCGCGGCTTTTGAAGTTGTCTGTTGCTATGCCAATTTCAACTTTATTTAATTTAAGTTCATTAAATGCGTAATCAATTAGAACTTTAATCGATTTTGTAATAAGTCCTCTACCCTCATATTCCTGACCTAGCCAATATCCTATTTCGGTCTTCTTGTTTTCTTGATCAATGTATAAGTATCCAATAGAGCCAGCAAGCTCGTCTCCACACCAGATTCCTAACCAATAACCATCATCTTGAGCATATCGTATACGAGTTCTCTTGATGAAAGTGCTTGAATCCTCTTCTGTTAATGTCATATTGGGGAACTTTAACCACGCTCCTATATGATCCCTGTTTCGATCAATCAAATTATATAATTGGGGTGCATCTTTCATCGCCAATAGCGATATATGGGTAGCGGCATCCATTTGATATTTAAATATAGTCCACTCTCCGATTCATTTCATTAAATAATCGTTTTCTTGCTTTAATCACAACACTACATCCAGAACATTACTTGTTACCTTCGTTGAAATATGTAATCTCATTGCCATTAAGTAAGCTTTTAAAGCCGTTCTTGTAGTAAGGCATAAGCTCATCTACCTGTGTTATATCCAACCATGCAGTCTCAGAGATTTCGTCTGGTCTTGATATTTCTTCTCTCCCTCCGACGATTTCCGCTCTGAATGTGATAAAAATGGCATGTTCTTTAATTTCTTCAAATTTACACTCGTTTATTGCTACAATACCGTGGACGCCAACATCAAGTCCTGTTTCTTCTTTGGCTTCCCTGATTGCTGCTTGTTCCCATGATTCATCGGCTTCAACAGCTCCGCCAGGCAGCGACCAGCTTGAACGCCCTACATTTCTTACGGCAAGCACTTTAGATTTGGATGGATTGGTTAGTAGTGAGTAAACTACATCGACTCGTTTCATAGATTGAACTTCCTTTCCGGAATTGACCTTCCTATGTTTTTGATATAAAGTTCATAACCTCAAGATACATAAACTGGCACACCCATGTATATCACCTAAACTGGTCTATACTCTCCTTGAAAATTAAATTGATAGCTGTCATCTACACGGATATATCCGAGAATACAATGTCCTCTTTCTCTGTATAAAATGCTAGAGTAGTTTTTATTGTCTGTGTTCCCTTCTGCAACCAATAATTGATCACCGTCACAGGCCAAAACAATTCCAATGTGATCGTGAGAATTATCGGTTAAGAGCTTCTCATAAATGACTATATCACCACGCTCTGGTTCAAACCCTTCTTGCATATCCCTATAAAAGAATACTGTTTCAGCAAGCTGAGCCCAGTCTAACCAAGCACCTACCCCAGCTAATCGATACATTCGATTAGGATATCGAATAGGGAGTTTTATTCCAACTTTCATACAACAATGATATACAAATGCGGCACACCAGTTGGCTTCAAGTACTTTATAGATATCAGAATCCGGCCAATACCTGCAAATTTCCTGATATCGTTTATCCCCTGGAGTACCAATAATATTTTGCCTTGCCAACGTTTCTGCTAAATCAGCTAACTTGGAACGCCGATCTTCAATATTTATGTTAACAGTTTGCACATTAACATTAACGTCTGCTTTTATTTTCTCCTTCGATATCCCCAATTCAGTAAATACATTCTCTAATCTACTTATCTCTATCTTTGATAGGCTTCTACCTGGATTCTGGAAGTACATCTGAAACAGTATGGCATCTTTAATAATCTCTTCATATGGGCCATGAACTAGATGTGTATCTTCCTGATAAAAGATTGATTTAAGTATGATAGACAGTTCCTCCCTTTCCTGAATAGGCCATATTCGGCTTTATTCCTAGACCCATGTCTATGATGAATCTGCGATCAAAAGTAATAATAGAGGATACGCTGTAATATGTGCTACGCTTCTGGGAAAGTTTTAAATATTATTCTTATCACTGAATTCAATGCAAAAAGGTTGCATCTCAGGGTTTAAGCAATACTCTATTCTTTCTCTGAAGTTTTTCCATTCGACTTTTAAAATGGCTTCTTCGATCGGAAAGAAACCAGACTCTAAGCTCTCCGTTGATGTGATTAATTCTCCTCCTATTGGTCTGGCTAGAAATAATGTGTTACATATTGAATTCTCGATATTTTGAAATATTCCACAGAATTTGATGATTTCGATGTCGATTCCGGACTCCTCTTTTGTTTCTCTGATCGCAGCTTGACTTAGAGATTCTCCTTCTTCCACTTGACCACCTGGCATTTCCCATCCTCTTCGGGGTCCTCTAATAAGTAATAATTCATTTTTGTCGTTTATCACGATTGCAGCGGCAGATAAGATATGTTTTGGAGGGCTCATTTGTTTTACTCCTTCTAAAGAGATTGGATATGCATTTGAAGAACAATTTATAGCCAGACTAAAAGAAGTTATATATCCCGTCTTCAAAATAATTATATTCTTCATCCGTTATTCTTAACTTTCCATACCCTTTATAAAATATTTCTCTATCTCTTTTATTATCAAACGCATTATGTTTCGGTCTAATGGCTAATGCTACATCATATCTTGGATCGCCATAAGCGGCACCTGCCCAGTCAATAACTCCAACAATATTGCAATCATTAACTAGCACATTATCTATAGTAAAATCTCCATGAATGAAAGTGTTTTCTATTGGTTTTGGTTTTGCTTCTTTTAACTGTTGAAGTAGTTCTGCTGATCCGTCTACAGCAAAGTGAGTTAGATTATATTCTGCTTTATTAAGCATTGTATCTAACCAAGGAGTGTCATTGTTCAATAATTCAACAGGACAAGAGCATTCATGTATTTTCTTTAGACAAAGCCCAAAGTTAAAAATCGCTTTTTCTTTACTCTGGAGGTCAGGCATCTTAGAAAGAAATTCTCTTAAACTTATTCCATCAATATAATCCATCAGAAGCCATCTTGATGTCTCCTCAGTATGAAATAAATATACCTTTGGAACAGGGAGTCCCGTTTGGTAAAGGTATTGAAGCACCTTATATTCATCGGATAACCATTCATTATAAAGATCGTTTTCTGTCTTTTTGATGATGTACTTTTGGTCGAACGTATCCAGAATAGCCACAGTAGAAGTATGACCTTGCTTAGGAAAAGTGATTTTCTGAACTTTCCCTATATGTTCTTTTATTTCAATTGGAAGATCCTGAATATTCATGGTTTCATCCTTTCTACTGCTCTAAAAGTACAAATCCCATCCCATAATAAAAGCAGCAAATAGGAAAGCAGACATGCCAGACATGATGTATACCGCCTTTTGCTTTTTACTATAGCTTCTTTTCAGCAGTTTGTAGAACAACAAGACAAGATACGCCACAGCTAGAATCACATAAACCAGGTTGAAGATGAGATGGATGCGTAATGAAGAATAGGGGGAAAAGCCTAAGGCGCGCATGAACAATAGGATCGTATTCAAAATCAATGCTACACTGGCAATATTAATAGCAATATGATATTTATCAAATCCTGTACCCGGTCTTTCCCAGTTTTTTATTTTGTATTTGGATAACCGAATAAAATAACCAATTATCGCTCTCAAACTGAGTAGGATGGCTACTGGAAGAGCAGTACAAGATGCTTTGATCAAGTTTATCGTTAAATTGGATACGGGCAAAAAGTCATTATAAGAAATGGAGACCTTCTCAACTGTTCCGTTACGCTCAACAACATTTGCAAAGTTACTAAGGTCAAATGTTGTATACTTCTGCAGACTTAACATTGAATATGCCTTCGTAAAACCGGAAACGACCCGACGCGCAGGCATATAATATCCTCCACTCTCAGATTCAACTGAATTCGTGCTGAAACTACTTCCAAACACCTTCTGGACAAGACCAACGTTATAAATCATTTCATTGGACTGGTTTGTCATGACCACGAACCCAAAATTAGACTCCGGATCAAAAACAAATTTACTTGTAAATCCAGCCGTACTTCCAGCGTGTTCCAGTGCAGGCACCCAGTACTCTACTTCAAAGAAACCATGTGCAATACGAGGAGTTGAAGTCCCATCGTAATATAGACTTGTTGACAGCATCTCTTCTAACGTGTCCTTGTTCGTGAATAATAAATTGCTACGATCCACCGGCATTAAAGCTGCGAGAAATTTAGCTGCATCCTCTGCTGTGCCAATGGCCCCTGCCGCAGGGTACAAGCTTATGTATGCTCTGTTCTTAGGAATTAGTTTCAGATTTGTAGTGTAACCTTGAATCTCATTTCTTCGTTTCAAGACGTTTAGATCATCATATTGTGATGGGTGAATCGATGTGTCTTTCATGTTCAGTGGTTTAAATATATGTTCGTTGACATATTTATAAAAGGGTTGTCCGCTTTGCACTTCAACGATGTAAGCAGCCATAGCCGTACCATAGTTTGAATAAGCAACGACACTACCAGGTTTATCGATCTGCCTTGGTTCAAATTTTTGTAAAGCTTCACCTAATTCCACAATATCACTCTCGGATGAATACCATAAATCGATCAATCTATCCTCCCATCCTGCGTTATGATGCATAAGGTTCATTAGGGTAATGGGAGCATCGTATTCAAGCTTCTTTAGAAATCCTTCCGGCAAATAGTCCTGAATATCGGTATCCAAATTAAGCTTTCCCTGTTCTACAAGCTGCATAACACTCGTCCAGACCAATAGTTTAGAAGTTGAACCCCATTCAAATACAGTAGAGGTGTCTGCCTTTCTCTGTTGCTCAAGATCTGCGTATCCATAGGCCTTATTCACAATGGCCTCACCGTTCTTGATAGCTACAACCGAAACGGCAGCGGTGTTCTTCTGATTAGTAGCAACATATGAATCTATCGTTTCCTCTAGAGAAGACAACTCAATTCTGGAGGGTGTTGTCTCCATCTGCTCTACCTCAGCGTGCACAGGTACCGCACACGTCATTATGATGAATGCATGTACCAGAACACAACCGATTACTTTATTAACATAATAATATTTTCGATTCATCTTCATTGGCTATCCCCTTATCGTTCTACTATAGTTTTCGTGCCTTTATCACAAAGGTTACAGGGAGCATTTTTGCTTTATTGGCAAAATCATCATTTTGCAGTTGCATTAATTCATCATCAGATTCCTCAATGATTTGCTCAATGAATTGCTCAATGGCAAATCCCGCTTTTGCTAACGCATTTACATAAGTTGATAGTTTACGATCCGACAATGCTAAAACAAGTCTCTCCTCTTCTGCAGCAACACATTTGTGGATGACAAAAGTTGTTTTGTTTTTTCAATTTGATTCTCCGATAGATCCGTCCTCCATAAAGCGGAAGTGCTGTCGCTCCTAAAACATCATTTCCTTTTGTATCCCAGGACAGGCTATTGGTTTCATGAATACTACGTTTATCCATGTCACCTTCCTCCAAACTAAGAGTCAATAAAACAATTCCACATTTTGAGTAATTTACCTTAATTATTTCTATAATAACCCATGCTGCAATATTTGCGAAGTGAATTTAAAAGCGCATACATTTATCAACAAATCAAAAAGAACCCTCCCGCAGGAGCGTTCTCCGTGATTGATCTTTGTATCATTAGCCTAAGCGTACATCAAGTCCATAAACCCGCGAGTTACTTCTCCACCTTCGGCTGGTTCGGGCTGGTCTGCCTGTGCGTGTTCTGCCATGCAAGCCTTCACCGCTTCCTCTGTCGTACAACGATTCGCATCGTCACATGTGTAGCATAATTGAAGCATATATCTGGTTAATTCATCCGCCTGCGTGAATTGAGTTTGACCGTTGGTTCTCATCTTCATCACTCCTTCTCTTGTTGAGTTAAATATATCACCTTCTAGAGGATTTATTTGTGATTTATTTCACAAACTAAGTGAAAAAAAAAAGGAACCCTCAGGCTCCTCTAATTTCCCTATCTATTTACATCTATTACATATTGCACTTATAGTACTTTCCAATGTACACCGCCATCTACCGTTTGCAATAACAACGATCTTTTGGCATCTGTATTTTCAACCAATATCCAGCCAAGATTGGGGTTAACCATCTGAATCTTCACAATTTCCGGATAATCTTCGAGAATTTTCTCCAGTACACTGCTTGCAGGAAGAGCGCTCCACGTTTTGCCCGCATCCTTGGTGTGGTAGGTTATGCCCTTTTGCATCGCCCAACCTTCCGATGCGTTTAGAAATACCGGTGAAAGGTTACGATTCGGACCCTTTTGTTTGTTTAAAGTGAAATTGGACAGCTTCCAGCTCTTTCCGCCATCGGTGGTAAAGAATCCATTGAATGTCGTGCTCTCGCCTTGAGAACAGGACATTGACATCCAGGCTGATTGCGCTTCACGTCCAAAAAATTGTGGTGAACTAACACTGAAATTACCACACCCGTTGAATTTGTTTCGATCAAAGAAAGATGGTCCAGTATTCCAGTTCTCTCCGCCGTCTGATGTTACATACAACTTCGGTGTGCCGAACTCCAGCGCTGTTAAGAAACCATGCTTTGGATCCGAGAAAGTCATCCCCGTGGTGTATCCACGTTTGGAAATCTCTTCTGCTTCCTGTTTACCATCTTCATCACTGGATGACATCCGATTCCAGGTAATTCCACCGTCCTCGGTGAAGTAAAGTTTCTTGTCCTGTTTACCAATAGCGGTATCAACCGTGGTGAGAATCCAGCCTTTTTCAGGAGATACAAATGAGATCGCAGTCACTTTATCCGTCTTGGACAGAGAAGACAGGCTCCAAGTTACGCCCCCATTGTTGGTGCGAAGCACCATGGTATCTGTTCCACCCATGCCTTCACGAACAATCCAACCATGTGCACGATCTACAAAATAAATGCTTTGTCCATATTTAGGGTTAGCCGGAAACTGTACATTTTCCGAAGGTGAAATATTAGTCCAGGTCTTTCCCTGATCCTGAGTGTAGTACAGGCGCAGCGCATTCCGCGTCACACCCCACGCCAATCCTCCGTTGTCATTGAGCAACTGAAAATCGGTCAAACGAGTCTGTATCTGGTACTTGGCCATATCTGCAGATTCTGTACTGTTCACAGGGGGAACGACAGTTAATGTCTGCCCTGTATTCCCGGCGTCCTCCTGCTGCTGCGGAGGTTCTGCTACCGGAGGTTGATCTGAGTCGGTGCATGCAGCCAATACAGCTGCTATACCTATAGACAGCAATGCTGTCTGCGCGATTTTAATCCATTGCGAACGCAAGTGGGTTCCACCTCTCTCATCCAATATACAGGCGCGCATGCCTGTCCTATGGCGTTTTATTTACGATTCATCAGAATCCACTGCTCCTATTCTACCACAAACCTTATGTAAAAGGCTCATAGCCCACTCACGGACAGCCCATTCCTTGTTCCATCTTATGCTCAGGCTAATATGTCGCACATTTATTACCATTAATTTCATCCTAAACTGTTTTTCGACGGAATAATTGGTAAAAAGACATGAAATGTGAACTATTTTATAGACAACACTCGCTTTATATTCTCTAATCCCTTAATATGGATGGGAGTATAACCCAAAAAGGAGAGGATATGAACATGACAAATAGTGCAGCTCTGAAACCAAGTCGTGTCGTGATTGTAGGCATGGGTGCGGTGGGAACAACAACGGGATACACGCTAATGTTGAGACAGCGTTCGTCCGAGTTGGTATTTGTGGATGTGAATCATGATAAAGCAACCGGCGAAATGCTGGATATGAACCACGGTCTTCCATTTACGGGAGGCGTGAAAGTATGGGCTGGCGATTATTCCGACTGCAAAGATGCAGATATCATTATTATTACAGCGGGTGCTTCCCAGAAACCGGGCGAAACTCGGATTGATCTGCTGAAGAAAAATGCAAGCATTTTCAAAGATATTATCGAGCGTATTACTGAAGTGAATTCTCATGGTATTTTGCTGATTGCAACCAATCCTGTAGATATTTTGTCCTATACTTCATGGAAACAAAGTGGATGGCCTGCTTCCCGTGTTATCGGTTCAGGTACATTGCTCGATAGCGCACGTTTCCGTTACTTGATTGGTAAAAATAAAGGAATCGACCCGCGTAGTATTCACGCACACATTATTGGTGAGCACGGAGATTCCGAAGTACCGGTATGGAGCCTGGCTAACGTTGCAGGAACAGATCTGGAATTGGATGAAGAAACACAACAGGATATCTTCGACCGTACCAAAAATGCAGCGTATGAGATTATTAATGCCAAAGGAGCGACTTCCTATGCAATCGCCCTCGCTCTGGACCGCATTGTAGCTGCAATTCTCGGCAACGAGGGCTCCGTTCTGAACGTGTCCACATTGCTTGAAGATTACAATGGCGTATCGGATGTTTACCTAGGCGTTCCATGCGTTGTTGATCGCAACGGTGTGCGCGAGATTCTGCCTCTTCCGTTGAATGAAACCGAGAAAGTGGCTTTCCAAGCATCTGCTAACAAATTAAAAGAACAGATCGCTGGATTGGAATAATCTAAGTCACGCAGACATTCATATCGTGAACGATTTAGGATGTTAAACGTTGTGAATTAAGATATCTGTGCTACTAAAAGAACCATTTGTTTCTTCCAGAGAGAAGGAGCGAATGGTTCTTTGGTTTGACTTCTATTTTATATGAGTATTTAGATACCAGATATTAGTTTACATAATATTAATTATGTTTAAATCTCCTTCATCAAATCAATAACAAAAAAAGCCTGTCACTTGGACAGACTCCTTTTTGGATTAAATATTGGCTTTTTTTTCTAATATGATGGAAGTTTAACGTCCAGCAAAGCCATAGCCTCTTCTTTCTCCCGGCTGGTTACGTGAGTGTACACGGTTGTCGTTTGTATCGACGCGTGACCAAGCAGCTCCTGCACGGTACGCAGATCGGCTCCACGCCGTAACATCATGGTCGCGAAGGAGTGACGCAGCTTATGACTGGAGTAGTTTTGACGTTGATTGGCTGGTGATTCCTGCTGGAAGCGTTCAAAAGTTTCCGTAGATATGAGCTGGATGCTGCGAATCGACAGTCTTTTCCCTTTTTGCGAGACAAATAACGCTTCCTCTTTTGGCCTCCAAGGATCGAGACGCTCAGCCATCGCTTGAGACAGTACTTTTGCCACAGTCTCCGGTACAGGGAGCGAGCGCCATTTACGACCTTTACCAAATACATCCAATGTACGCCGCTCCGCATTATAGTCTTTGCAATCCAACGCGTGCACTTCTCCCACCCGTAATCCCATATATCCCATCAGTAGAAAAACAGCCAGATTACGTGTGCGATACTTGCCTTCTACCGACTCCAGAAAACGTGTCAGCCCACTTTCATCAAGGAAAACGGGCGCACGGTTTTTTTCGGTTTTGGATTTCTTGATCCCAAACGCCGGATTATTGGTTAACAATTCGAGTTCAATGAGGGACTTGTAAAAACAGTTCACCGCCGCATGTTTGCGATTTCTCGTGGCATCACTAACCCCACGCTCCCGAGCGCGGGACAGAAATGACAACACATGCAGCTTTTTGACCTGCTCCAATGACTTTCCTTGAATGGAGACCAGGAATTCCACCACGTCACCCGTGTATGATTTTACCGTATGGCCTGTATATCCGGCATCCTTCATCCATATGTGAAAAGCTTCTAGCTCGTCCGCATATTGCTCCTGGATCTCCTCAGTCATCATCTGTCTACGTCACCTCGATTCGGTTCTTTAAAATTGACTAAGATTATTTACGCTGATACTACGATGACAGAACAACCTTCCAATCGCTGTTACCCCCAGATTTTTCTGATTCCCTTTTCTAAAGGGGAAAATCCGTGGATAAAGGCGAAGCGTATGCTTCCGAAGTAGCTTTCTTGCAGAAAGCTTTTAGCTTCGCTTTTTCAGGTTCTTTCTGTCCTCTCCGTTATCGTGTAAATGAATAGTTCAATTTATATATTTATTATAGTCTAAGCTAAGCAGTGCTCCTACGCTTCATCCACAATGACAACGTCAATCAGCGGAATGATCGCTTCGGGTTTGCCTTGACTACGGGTAAGCACAAACGATGGCAATGGATTCTCGTGCAGCCCATTCACGGATTCACAGATCTGAGTATACAAATCCATATGCAACGTCTCGCCTTCACCCGCCACATCTATAACAGGCCAATCGTTCTGAACGCAGGCAGGCCAGTAAGCCAGCTCATTCGCAGGTACGATACTTAATTGTTGAATGGAAGGATCAAGCTGGTAAATCCCTTGCCGTTCAGGTTCATCGCCCAGCTTGTCCACGGCAAGTATTCCAGCAGACTGCTCATCTGGAGCGGAATAGAGTGAATAACACCAAGGAGTCACGCCCCAGGCGATCGCCATCAACCCCTCTTCCAGCAACGTATCCGACAGTTCCCCTTCCGCAAATTGTTCGATCAGATTATGGTTACCTGGTCCAATCAGTTCCTCCACACGCTTAGCGAGTCGAGGCAGGTCAGCGAGAATAAATCCTCCTCTCCCGTAGGAGTCAAACACATGATGGTTTCTGCTCCACACAGCTTGAGATGGTGAACTCAACGACGCTGCTTCTGCCGGGAAAAGCGATATATATACGGTGATAACTTGCGCATACTTAACCATTGCAAGTTGTTCAGGTTCGAGTGTACCTTCAGCAATACGAGGTGTTTTCATATGCAGGGAGATTCGAAGTTCGTATTCCCCCTCCTGAAATGCTGCCCAACCAAGATTAACAGACTGTTCAACGCCTTCAATAGAAGCAATGGAGATCGAGCTATCCGGTTTCAGGTTAACAGCATACTGCACGTATGCTAACTCCTGACCATAGATGATATTGGCATCCTGACGATTGACGGGTGAATCCAATTGTTGTGCAATGACAGATACCTTACGTCCATCCTTCAGAAGACGCTGTGGATCAATATCCAACTGCAATCCGTCTTCACCTCCTAATTGTGAAACAATTAATTGCGCCTCTGCAAGTACAGCTGAGTCAGCCAGTGCAAATCCAAAAGCTGCATTTTGATGATCTGAATTCGTATGTAATGGTGTGTTCATGATACATCCCCTCTCTTATGTCTGATGGCATGTCACATCCCCAAATATATTTCATATTTGGCTTAGCCGCAACCCCGCCCCCGTGATTAAGTTCGTCACGTCCCTAATTACTTACCCATATATAAAGAAAATTCCAACCTTTCCCTGCTGTTATCTTCCTTTATCTTTCTATATAAAAAAATCCCCATCCCGCTTCGCCTAAGCGATACGAAATGAGGAAAAATGAAGATGTTCTCGGTTAAAGACGTTCTCGACTAATCTATTTATCCTTCGCTCTGAAAGCACTGGAGATCCGGCGTGCCGGATTCAGATGACTGTAATGCCGTCCATACGCAAAGTAGATAATCAGTCCGATGATCAACCAAGCAAAAAACGTAATCCATGTCAGAGCCGCAAGGCGTGTCATCAAGTATACACAACCCAAGGCACTCAGAATCGGAATCAGTGGCACAAGTGGAACGCGGAAGCCGCGTTTGAGATCAGGATTATTTTTACGCAACACGATAATGCCCAGACTTACGACTGCAAAAGCAAACAACGTTCCGATGTTCGTAAGCTCCGCCAAATGTCCCAACGAGATGAACCCAGAGAACAAAGCCACGATAATGCCTGCAACCCATGTCCCTACCGCTGGTGTCTGACTCTTGCCACTAACCTTGGAAAAGACCGGAGACAGCAGTCCGTCACGAGACATGGAATAGAGCAAACGTGTCTGACCATACATCATGACCAGCAATACGGTCGTAATGCCGGCAATCGCTCCAAGAGATACAATCCAGGACAATCCCTTCAATTGAACAAATTCAAATGCAAACGCAACCGGATCACTTACATTCAACATGTTATAAGGCACGATCCCTGTGAGGATCAACGATACAACAATGTAGAGAACAGTACAGATCGCCAGTGACGCAATAATTCCAATCGGCAAATCCCGTTGTGGCCGCTTGACCTCTTCTGCCGCTGTGGAGACCGCATCAAATCCGATGTAAGCAAAGAATACGGTTGCTGCTCCCGCAGTTACGCCTGAGATACCAAAGGGCAAGAATGGTTGCCAGTTTGTTGGCTCTACATAAAAGACACCTACACCAATAAAGATCAGCACGACAATAATCTTAATCGCAACCATAATTCCGTTCGCACGAGCAGCTTCCTTCACTCCTCGGGTAAGCAGGAAAGTAATAATTAACGTTATGACCGCAGCCGTGATGTCAAAATAGGTTCCCTTTTCCGGGCTGAACGCACTCGTAAGCGCATGGGGTAACTCCAATCCAAATCCAGACAATAACGTCTGGAAATATCCAGACCATCCGCTGGCTACCGCTGCACTCGCGAATCCATACTCCAATATCAAATCCCATCCCAGAATCCAGGCAATCACTTCACCAAAAGCCGTATAGCTATACGTGTACGCACTACCCGATGCCGGTATGCTTGAGGCAAATTCCGAGTAACACAATGCCGCGAATGCACATATGATACCTGCCAGCAAAAATGACAGTACAAGGCCAGGGCCAGCATACGTTGCGGCAGCTACACCGGTCAGCACAAAAATCCCGGTACCAATAATAGCTCCTACGCCAAGTGTGGTTAAGTCCAATGGACCAAGCGCCCGTTTCAATGCACTGTTGTTATCGCCCCCGTAGGCAATTGGTTTTTTACGAAATAATGAAGATCGTTGTTCGTTCTCACGCATAGTCATGTTCCTCTCGTCATGAATCTTGAATGTGCAATATGTGCTATGGATGTAGCAGCGATTGGATGGCTTCCCATCTGTTCTATGAAAAAGTCATTTGTTCTATCTTATCGATCACCTATAAAAACCTATCGAATTCTACACGTTATCGCGTTGCTTGGTTAAATTTATTTTTAAGGATCACTTATTTTGTTCTTTTTTCGCGAAAATTATCATGAACTGTTGCACGTGGACAAATATGAAAATCGATTTAAAACAAAACTGCGTATAATTTATATTATGCGCAGTTTTTATGAGCCTTAATTTTCGTGAAAAACACCTTATATCCCTTGTTATCTGAAGTTAAAAAAATGAGAGCTCTTTTCGTCTTTTTCCGCTGTCCCTTCCTCCCTTATCCTGTCTAATTCGACGATATGAAGGCATGTAAAAGAGCCACATATCATTATGCGGCCCTTTCTTTCTTACTATGGGTTCACGAGAAAGCAATTCTCTCTGCATCTGACATCCGGTATTGGGATAACAAATACTCTTTGCTCTGCATCGCCATATGACGAATCGCATCCAAATCAACATGCAACAGCTTACCCTCTCGCTTCACGAGTCTACCTGCCACAAAGACCGTATCCACATTGGATGGATTGGCAAATTGCACGACAGCGCCGATTGGATCATGGATGGGGAACAGATTCAGATCGGTGGTACGAATCATGATCAGATCTGCTTCCTTCCCTGGGGTCAACGTACCCACCTTCTTCTCCAATCCCAATGCTTGGGCACCAGCCGAAGTTGCAAATCTCAGTACTTGGCTGGACTGCAAGTTCAACTCACCAGGCATCTCACCCTGCTGCAAAAGTTGTTCGTTGGCTCTGGATCGTTCAGCTTGAAGTGCAAACTTCATCTGCGAGAACATATCTCCGCCTGTGGAAGTCACCACATCTACACCAAGTGTAGGGGTTCCCCCATGTTCAAGAAAATAGCCGGTGGCCGGATATCCATGACCCATCATCATCTCAACCTCAGGTGTGACCGACAAGGAAGCACCGCTATCTGCCAGCATTTTGTATTCATCCATGCCCATGGTATTACCATGAACGATATTCACTCGTGGACTTAACAGTCCCGCTTCGTACAAGTGACTAATCGAACGATCCACAGATCCCCAACTGCCAAATCCGGCATGCATGGAACAGATCACATCCAGCTCTTGAGCAAGTTCGATCTCCTTCACGGTTGTATCCCAATGACTGAACTCTGGACCACGAATGGCAAGCCCATAGGTAAGTAATTGATCCCGTGATGAAAAATAACGTTCTTTGACTCTTCTCACATCATTATTCGAATACGTGAGTTGGCTATCCCGATTCCAGTAGTTCGTCTCACCAGGGACTCCGTGAGCAAATACCGCCCGAATGCCAGCATCCTGAAGTCCACGAATCAGTTCATCCGTATGGTCAGGTGAATACGGCATGCTCCAATCCAACACCGTTGTCACTCCTGCATTAAGCGCTTCCAAGGAACCGAGTAAGTTGGCAATATAACTATCTTCTGGACGGAGCTTGCTTCCCATCGCACCATAATAGAGATTTTGCAAATAGACTGGCAAGGACCAGTTGGTTCCCGCTGTTTTGACCAGTGATTCCCACACATGCCGATGTGTGTCCACCAGCCCAGGCATAATAATCATCGATGAAGCATCAATGATCTCCGCATCTGGAATATCCAGGTCGGGCTGGATCGCCATGATCAGTGAATCCTGAATCAGAACGTCCGCCCTCTTATACTGTCCAATTCGAGCATCCATCGACAACACACAGCCATTTTTCAACAGATAACTTGTCCGCACAAGACACATCTCCCATCTGATTTGGTTTGAAAGACGATCATATCCTGCTTACGAATCCGTACTGCTTTTGACTATTGTTTCGCTAGTATATATATATTATATAGTTATTGTTAGTATTTATCAATTTTGGGATTTACGTTTCGCCCGAAATCTTCTGACCTTCATCAGATTTCCACACATCTTATCATCACAGTACTTCTGTGTTCTGCTTCGGGTATCATCATAAAACATCCAGCGACAATCCGAATTATCACAGATCCGAATCCTGCCGCCTTCTCCCGCTACCAAAGTCGTAGCAAAATCAGCAGCTACCTCAGCCATAACCTGATGCCAACCCGTTTCTACAGCTACCAGTTGGAGTTTCAGTCCCTGATCAATTGTAGTCAATTTTCTTCTCACATGCCCTGCTTCCATAACGCCATTCAACCATTGTTTTTCTTTATCCGTTAATGATTCTCCAGAAGACAAGCGGGCTCCAAGATCCATCAATTCATTCCTGAAATTTCTCATCGACAACTCATCTTCTGGAGATGAAGGGACAGAAGCGTTAAGTTGCCATCGTTCCAGAAAATCTTGCTGCCAGCTCGCCTTCCCTAGTCTGTCCTCCGATCGATCTCCCCCACGCCAGTCGTGATAATCGCTGTTTACAAAATCGGTCCATAACCTGTCCATATATACCTCCGTTTATCGTAACCATCTAAGTAAATAAAGAAGGTTACAACTCATCTTTGATGTGTTATATTAAGTGTAACCTCATTAATCAGTTTTAGCTAGTTACATCACAAATCACAATTATACGCAAGGAGGAAAAGGCAATGACAAAAACAACAGCACTAGATGTGTTACTTATTCAAAAGGATGATACTTGGGATCAATGTAATTGGATTGTACCTTTGTCGAAATCCTTGGAGGGTCTTACAGCAGAACAAGCAGCCTGGATTCCACCCTCAGGGGGATTAAGCATCTGGCAGTTGGTTAACCATATGTATTATTACAACCATCGCTTATTATGTCGCATGCAAGGTAAGGAGCCTACCCTTCCTGCTGTAGACTCCAATGAATACACGTTTGGGAATTCCGGAGATCCGACGGATGCAGCTGGATGGAATACACTGCTACAGGGTACAACTCGATTAGCCCAGCAGTTGCGAGATCAATTGGCTGCACTACAAGAGTCAGATCTTGAAGCCGCATATATGGACTCCGAAGAGAAATGGGCACACGAACTAGCTCGCTGGGTACTCCATGATGCGTATCACGCAGGTCAGATCGTGCTCCTTCGCAGACAGCAAGGAAGCTGGAAAATCGTTTTCTAAAAAAAATGCTTGAACTGCTAGCGCTTACAGGAATAAGATGAACTTATTAATGTTACAGCTTGTTCAACACACTATATAATTGAATAGGATCTTCGGGGTAGGGTGCAATTCCCAACCGGCGGTGATGTTCTTCGGAACCAGCCCGCGACTCGCTATTAGTTCTTAACGAAGGACATCTAGCGACTGACTTGGTGTGAATCCAAGGCCGACGGTACAGTCCGGATGAGAGAAGATCAACACATTGACATGCCGTTCTCGGGAAGGCCTCTTTCCTGACGCATGTCTTTGGATGAGCCCCCGTTTATTTGGTATATACCAAAACGGGGGCTTTTGTCGATTTTGCCAACTGAAGATTCCGTGTTCTGACGAAGGAGTCCTGAATATGGAAAAGACATCAGCAGCATCACCTGTTTACCGCAAGGAACGAAGTAATACTGGATTCTGGCTTGTAGTTCTCGGCGCCGCCTTATGGGGTGTCGACCCACTCTTCCGCATTATTTTGCTAAACACGATGACATCCACGCAGATTGTACTGGTGGAACACATCATCGTCAGTCTTATTGCCATACCCGTGCTGTGGAAATTTCGGGCTGATCTGAAAAACCTACGCGCTCGCCACTGGATTGCCGTGATTTTTATTTCATGGGGAGGATCAGCACTCGCAACGGTATTGTTCACCATGGCACTAACACATAACGATCCGAATACGGTGCTTTTATTGCAAAAAATGCAACCACTCTTCGCTATCGTTCTGGCTAAACTGTTACTGAAAGAAACGTTGCCTCGTCGCTTCGGTGGATTGTTCTTCATTGCATTAGCAGGAACCTACCTGCTTACATTTGGCTTCACATTGCCATTAGGTAACTGGGACAACTGGATTCATGCTGGAAGCTTGTTATCCCTTGGGGCTGCTGCCTTATGGGGAGGTTCAACCGTTATGGGCCGATTGATGCTGGGACAGGCGCGTTATGAAACGGTCACCTCCCTTCGCTTTGTCGTTGCTCTCCCGCTCCTGATTTTTATGACGTGGAACGAAGGTGCGGCATGGACATTTCCGTCCGGAACGGGTGAACAGACTGCTGTCATCCTCAATATTCTCGGTCAGGCATTGTTACCAGGTTTGCTAAGTCTTCTGTTGTATTACAAAGGTCTGTCGTCAACCAAAGCATCTGTTGCAACACTCGCGGAACTTAGCTTCCCGATGGCGGGTGTGTTGGTGAACTGGATTGCTTTCCGTACACTGATTACATGGGAGCAGCTGCTTGGTTTTATCCTGATCTGGGTGGCCCTCTTCGCCATTTCCAGACAGCAGGAAAGATCATCAACTGCGGCCGATGCTGCACCGAAGCTGCGTACAGATTAAGTAGATATATCTGAGGTTCACATATAAACAAATAGTCAAATATAAAATAAAACCATTGCACATCAAATTAGATGAGCAGTGGTTTTTTATTTCCATTACTCAATTTACTCGATATTACTCGATCATTTTCTCAATTTGCAATATGAGCTATTAACCCTGTGCTTTATTTCTATATCGCAAATGCCCCTCTATTCTCTCCTCTCATACCGAATATCAAAATCATCGCGCTAAGTCTCTTCTATGTTTTGTCTTTTATCCAATCCGGTGGTACGATGACATATGGAATAAACAGATAATTATATTCAGAGAGGAACGATCATGATGTCTTCATTCTCATATACCTCCTACGACGCCGTAGGTTTGGCTGAACTGATCCGATCCCGGGAGGTATCCCCGGTTGAAATGCTGGAAGCGGCGTTTGCACGCCTTGAAGAAGTGAATCCGCAACTTAATGCGGTTATTCGTACATATGAAAATCGCGCACGTGAGGAAGCCGGTTTGGTTCGCCCTGGAGAACAACCTTTTGCCGGTGTTCCCCTGCTCCTGAAAGATATCTCGCAATCCTTGGAAGGCGAATTTCTGACTTCAGGCTCACGTTTGTTCAGCGAGCATCGTGCATTACGCAATTCCAATTTTGTCACTCGACTCCGTGATGCAGGCTTTATCTTCATAGGACATACCAATACGCCTGAATTTGGCTTGAAAAATATCACAGAGCCCCGCCTCCATGGTCCAACTCGCAATCCATGGAATATAAATCACACTCCAGGTGGTTCAAGCGGTGGAGCTGCCGCGGCTGTAGCTTCGGGTATTGTTCCTCTCGCTGGAGCCAGTGACGGAGGTGGTTCGATTCGTATCCCGGCTTCCTTTAGCGGATTGTTTGGATTGAAGCCAACACGCGGGCGCACACCTGTAGGACCGGGAGTTGGTCGTCAATGGCAAGGCGCATCGATTGATTTTGCCCTCTCTCGCTCGGTTCGGGACAGTGCTGCATTGCTTGATACGTTACAAGTCATTCAGCCCGAAGCTGCGTTCCATGCTCCACTCTTTCCAGGCAGTTACTTGGCAGATATGAGCTATCCACATCAACGCAAACTGAAAATTGCATACACAACGGATTCGCCCGTGGGTACACCTGTCTGCGCAGAAGCCAAAGAGTCTGTATACAAGCTCGTTCGCTGGTTGGAAGATCAAGGTCATCATGTTGAGGAAAAACTGAGTCCAGTCAATGGAGTTCGGTTGATGGAGAACTATTACATGATGAACAGTGGTGAGATGGCCGCGATGATCTCTTCCATGGAACGGTCCATGGGCCGGGCTCTGACCTCCGATGATATGGAGATTGAATCCTGGGTTCTGGCTGAAGCAGGCAAAAAGGTGTCCGCTGCGGAATTTGTACATAGCTTAGCTGAATGGGATGTAGCTGCAGCTCAGATGTCCACCTTATTTGAGCGTTATGACTTCTACGTCACACCTGTTAATGCTTTTCCTGCGCCTAAGATTGGGGAATTAACACCTCATGACGAACAGATCCGTAATCTGATGCGAATCAGTGAATTGGACAAGACCCAGCAGCAGCAACTCATCTATGAAATGTTTGAGCCAAGTCTTACGTATACACCGTTCACCCAGCTTGCAAATCTGACAGGCCAGCCTGCGATAAGTGTACCTCTGCATGTGACACCTGAAGGTTTGCCAATGGGCGTTCAAGTGATGGCAACCAAGGGACGCGAAGATTGGTTGTTACATCTGGCTGGACAGCTTGAACAATCAGACCTCTGGATTGGGATGAAAGGTAATCCGCTGTTCCCAGCATAAACGCAATATTTCACACGTTTTTGATGAGTAATCTTTCATGCACCCTATTCTTATTCTTCATATTCGCATGCCTACATTACTTGCTATAGTGCATGAAAGCAATGTCATCTCCGCATACTGAAGTAAAAAGACCTCGGAGGAGACAGTGATGAATTCAACGGAATCTCATAAGCAATCTATTCACATTCCTGCCAAGACAGGCTACGCTCTTAAAGTGAAAAAAGGCTCACTGATCCGTATAACTGATCTGGAGGGGCAGCAAGTGGTTGACTTTGTCGCTTATGATGCACAGAATATTAATAATCGGCTTGATCCCGGGGTAACCCTCGATGTCCTGCGCAATTACAGAATTAAACCGGGGCAATGCCTGTATTCCAACCGTTATAAACCTCTCATTTCCATTGTCAGTGAAACTGTAGGCATTCATGATTTTTTCAATTCGGCCTGTCGTCCGGAAATGTATGAGGTCTTATATGATAAAAAGGACCATCCCAGTTGTTATAATAATCTGAATACTGCTCTTGAACCTTTCGGTATCTCTCCCCCTGATCAACATTATCCTTTCAATCTGTTTATGAATTCCGTAGTAGATGGTGAAGGCAAAATTGATGTTATCGCTCCCGAATCATGTGCAGGGGATTATGTTGAAATGGAAGCTTTGATGGATCTGATCATCGGTTTATCAGCTTGTCCATGCGAGGAAAGTTCTTGCAATGGCTATCATTGTACACCTGTTCAACTCGATGTGGAGTCGCCTGCTGTTTAAAGTGTTATATCCTCACAGTTTGTTCTAATTCACTCCTTGCGGGAATACGATGACTTGTACCCATTTTATGTGACTACTGGTACAATTCGTCGAACCCGTTAAGGAGTGAACGTGTTTATGTCTGTACTGTTCAGTTATATTATTCTGGGAATATCATTGTCAGCTCCAATCGGTCCGATTAATGCAGCTCAACTGGACCGTGGAGCTCGACATGGATTCATGCATGCCTGGATTCTAGGACTCGGAGCTATGTTTGCAGACTTGGTGTATATGCTGCTGATTTATTTTGGAGTTGCCCATTTTCTGGACACGCCGTTCATGCGCTCTTTTCTCTGGTCATTTGGCAGTTTTATTCTGATTTACACGGGAGTGGAAACGCTCTCGAAGCTGAAACAGGGGATTCAAGGTACATCTACTGCGGAAGCGACTGTTCGAAAATCCTTTATTTCCGGCTTTTTAATGGCCCTGTCCAATCCACTGAACATTTTATTTTGGCTTGGGATCTATGGCTCTATTCTCGCGACAACTGTGAAGCACACGGACATGGCTCATTTGCTGCTCTACAGTTCAGGCATATTCATTGGTATCCTGGTGTGGGATGTCATTATGGCTGGAATGGCCAGTCGATTCCACAAACATAGCAGTGAAAATGTATTACGCTGGATCTCCATCATTTCGGGAATCTGCCTGATCGGATTTGGTTTGTATTTTGGGTACGAAGCTGTACGTTCCATTTTTTTCTGACAATAAAATCAGACTGGACAGTCACCCAACTTCCCCCACATTAATACTGTAACGGTATCATGTGGAATGGAGTTGGGAATCAATGGCGGAGCTGTATAGTGCCGACGAAATAAACACCTTGTTTGAGCGTCTTCCATGTTGGCAGCAGGACGCTTATTCGCAATTTGGTAAAATGATCGCCGATGAAGATAATACGTATCCATGTGTACCTGGACGAATGGGATTTCTGTCAGGACATTTGAGGTACGGCTTTACGTGTGACCCCCGATCAGAACAGGCTGCCGAAGATATGGCCGATCTGCTTAGACAATATGGTCCTGTCTCCAGAGACACTGGCCATTACGCTTCCATGGTTGTGATCTGTGAGACGCCAAGTGATCTGAAAGATCATACAACGGTAGAGCAATATCAGACGTTATTCTGGCAAATGCTTAATCGGGTAAGTTCACACGATACCGAGCCGTGGCCGGAACATATATCAACCGATCCTCATGATTCATCATGGGAGTTTTGCTTTGGCGGAGAGCCTTACTTTTGTTTCTGTGCAACTCCTGCACATGAACTCCGAGCCAGCCGGCATTTTCCTTATCTCATGTTTGCTTTTCAACCGCGGTGGGTATTCGAATCCATTAATGACAACACCCCTCTTGGCCGTAAAATGAAAACCTTAATTCGCAAACGTCTCGCTTCGTATGATGCTGTCCCTGCTCACCCTTCGCTGATGTGGTATGGTCAGCAGGATAATCTGGAATGGAAACAGTATTTTCTGCCTGATGATGAGCAGACACCTTCCAAATGTCCCTTTATGCGGATGAAGCAAGCCCTAGGCAAGTTGACGAAATAATTTTAAAGCACTCATTAATTCGTTGTGCAACTTCCACGAAAGTTGCTGAAACTTGCTTATGGTTTGGATGGTGCTGACTGCGGTGGTTTCGAGCCACGTACCTTATGAACAACATATGTGATAATCCCAAGGAACACCACAAGTCCCACACTTGCCAGCAGACCTGTTCTGCTGGCTTTTTCCATCGCTGTCCCAGCCACAGCAGCCACAATGAATACTATGGCAATCCATACTTTTATGCGATTCCACTTCACGGGCTTCATTTTCTTAATGTACGTGATGCAGATGAGCAGCCATGTATACATTAATACCAGACTACCTGCTGTCGTCACATATTCAAACAAACTCTTGGGCATCCATAATGCCATCAACGTAGACAGGACTAATCCAGCCGCTGTGCAACACAATGCCTGAATTGGCATGTCCTTTTTACCCCAGGTCTTTGTGAACAGCTTTGGTGCATCTCCATCTTCTGCGAGTTTCACCAACATGGACGTAATGGCATATAACGAAGCCACCATCGTCGAAAATCCGGCTATAATCAGAATTCCGTTGAGAATGTGGACCACAACGGTTAATCCAATGGTTGACATGGCTTTGACAAGCGGACTTTCATCTGGAGTTAACTGAGCTGAAGGCACAAGCAACAGGATCAACGCAATTGAAATCACATAGAGTGTACTCACCGATAATAACATTACTCGACCTGATTTCACTGCATCTTTTGGCTCTTTCAGATTGGCTGCCATCAAGCCCATGACCTCGATCCCGGCAAAGGCAAAGAATGCATAGATGAAACCGGTCCATACCCCTTTACCTCCATGCGGGAACCATTCATTCTTCAATTGCTCTGGTGTCACTTTTACAGGTAACCAACCCAGACAAGCCGCTCCTGCTATAGCTATAAATGCAACCGTTGCAGCAAGTTTGATTACAGCAAGAATATTCTCCGTTTTGGTTAATCCCTTCGCTCCCAATGCAGCAATGAACAAACCTATAGCGGCATAGATCGCAACAAATGCCCAAAGCGGAAACTTGGGAAACCAGAATTGAGAGAACAGCCCAAGTGCCGTTAATGAGCTGCCCATGATGAGCATTTCAGAGAACCAGTACATCCATCCACTACCAAAACCAGCCCAAGGTCCGAATGCTTCGCCTGCATACGTTCGAAAAGCACCTTCCTTTGGATCTTCTGCGGTCATCTGTGCCAGTGCACCAAATACAAAGTAAGTACCTGCCGCCGCCAGCACCAACAATATAAGTACGGATATCCCAGCCCAATGAATCGCCAGACTGGTCCCTAGAAAAAATCCCGTTCCCAGTGTGCAACCCGCGCCAAACAAGGATAGGCTGACCCAACTTAGTTTTTCGTCGTCGTTTTTACGGTGTTGCTGACTTTTCATGAAGCTCCTCCTTCTACCTTATCCCCTTACGATTTACAGGTCATGGAGGTTTTATGTCTGTATTGCCAAAAGAATTATTATTAGTTTACATAATAATTAATATGTTTAATTCATTCTGATGATAAATTTAAGCTGTATGCTTTTTAAGCATCAGAATAAAGATATATTTTCAATTCTATTTAAATCCGTAAAAAAAGTGGTTGACTTCAATCGCTTAGAATGGTTTTCCTTTTAAACTTGGTGGTGCGTCAATGTAGCTATATGAGAGATGGTAACTAAGGTGAGAAAATGATTTTTCTATTGTGAATTTTTCATATGCTGAAATATTATAAAATAAGTCGTTATTTCTTTTAAATGAACGTAGACTGCCTCTTTTTCGTATTTTCTTAATAGCTTCGTCGTTTTTTATAAATTTAGTTGTTTATAAGAAGGGCTACTTCCTGGGATTTTTCCTTTTTATCCTTTTTCACCGGTTTTCGGGCTAAGCTGACGTATAGGCATTATCCCCTAAAATTTCTCGCAGCCTCTGTTCCGAATACTATTATGAATTTTTCATATATTGAAAATATTTTATGTTGGTCATAAAAAAAGCCGCCATATGGCGGCTCCGCTAATATTCTTCATTTTTTAAGTCCGCCCAGTCCAATCTGCTCCGGCGATTTCTTTCCATCGCGCTCTAATCTCATCATACAGTTCCTGCGGAAGTGGCCCTTTAGCCACAAGATCAGCATTTTGCTGCCAGCGATTTGGCTTAGCTGTTCCTACAATAGCTGTGTCTACACCTTTGGTACTTAGCGTAAATCGCAGTGCTGTTTCCACCGCTGCCTGGGCATCTTCACCCAGAAAACCATAGTTTAGTTCACTTAAGCGCTTCCAGTATATAAATGGATAAGCCTCTTCCGAAAGTGTTTCATACGTCCAGGCCGCATTGGCAATTGGTCTTTTCGCGATTACACCCATGTTTCTTTTTCTTGCCTCAGGCAACGTAAGTTCAATTGCTTCCTGATCTGCGATATTTAATGAAGTCTCCAGGCTGTCAAATACTCCGGTCTGAATCGCATATAGCGCATCTGTTGTATCCCCACTGTATCCGATAAATCTGGTCTTTCCTGCTTCCTTGGCACGCTGTAGCACTTCGATTACTGCTCCTTGGCGGAGTACTTCTTCAGAGCAGCTATGCAAATGGATAACATCCACATAGTCCGTTTTCAGCCTTTTCAGACTGCGGTCAATCGTTTGCTCCAGTACTTTGGCATCCCAATCTGGACCTTCGATCCCGGCAGCATGTCCACATTTGGTGAACAAATAGTAGTCATCACGCCGATGTGACAGCACCTCACCGATTAATTCCTCGCTGTCCCCGTAACATTCAGCCGTGTCAATTACGTTTAATCCTGCATCGAGGGCACTATTCAGCAATGTCGCTACATCCGTTTTGGATACATTTTTGCCTATTTCCGCTCCGCCAAATCCAAGTGTACTTACGTTCATGCCAGTATTACCGTACTTGCGCGTTTCCATGGTTATCTTCCTCCAAGTTCAGTGAATTGGGTACAGATAAATAGAAATGATTAACTTTCCCTATGTTATTACCCATGAGTTGGTTATGCCACCCACTTTTCTAAACTACAACCAACTTCATTTATTTAGAAGCCATAAATGGACATTCCACCGTCAACCAATAACGTCTGACCCGTTATGTATCCCGCTGCATCTGATGCCAGGAATACAACTGGCCCTACCACTTCTTCCAGTTCTCCCACTCGCTGTAGCGGTGTACGACTTACAATTTCCTGCAAATACTGGGGATCATCCAGCAGTTTTTCGGTCAGAGGTGTTCGGAAATACCATGGTCCTACTGAATTGACACGGATTCCATATTTCCCCCATTCCAATGCGAGAACTTTGGTCATATGAATTAATGCAGCTTTGGTCGCACCATATACAACCCCTGTCCGCAAAGCCGTATGCCCACCTACCGAAGAGATGTTGATGATCTTCCCAGTCCCACGTTCTTTCATATGCTGACCCGCCAACTGCGAAGCGAAGAAAGCCGATTTTAAGTTTGTCTGCATGATGGTCTCCCACTGCTCGTCCGTTACTTCAAGTGCTGGAGTCCGTATGTTCATACCTGCGTTATTCACCAGAATGTCCAGACTACCCATCTCCGAGATTGCCTCTTGAAACGTCTCTTCCAGTTGTCCTTTTGATGTCACATCCGCAGTCAGAGCGAGCGCTTTACGCCCTGTCTGTTCATAGATGTAGGTGGCTGTCTCCTCAATTTCTTTCATCGTTCGGGATACAAGTACAACGTCACTGCCTGACTGGGCAAGTCCAATCGCAATTGCTTTTCCGATCCCTCTCCCTGCACCTGTCACCAGTGCTGTCTGTCCATCAAGATGGAATGTGGGTACGTTCATGTTACTCACCCCTTCATTAGTTTTTTAATTTCTGCATTCAAACAGAATGCTTTATATGTAAGTGAAGTCCCGATTGGAATCAGGTTACAAAATATTGGCTTGGATTGCCCAGTTCCGGATGGAACTTCTCTCGAAAGCGGCCTCCAGTATACTCCCCTATAATTTTTCGCCAGAACGCCTGCGCAATAACATTGTTACGAACCTGGGTCACTTTCCATCTTCCTGGAAAACGTTTGAACAGCTCATAGGCTGCCCGAGTGCCCACTCCACTGCGCCGATATTTTTGCATCACAAAAAACTCAGTCAAATAGTAGTCGTTATCCTTACTTCCAGGCTCCAACTTCTCCACCAGAGCAAACCCTGCAGGTGCCCCATCACTTGTAATCAAAAAAGGAAACTTACGGTCCTCTTCTGTCCAGAATGCTTCCAGACCCGGATACTCCGGAAAAATGCCGTTACTGTCCACATCAATATTCAGATATTTGGTAAAATCATATAGATAAAATTGCATTAAATGCCGAATCACCTGACTGCGTTCCCGGGGAACCAGTTCTATTTTCATATTCATCCGGTTCACCTCCTCTGCTTTACGTATACTAATTACTTTAATGGTTTACGCGCCGAAGGGCAAGGAAGCATCCTCTACTTACTGCCTGCTTTGGTGAACAAGCTGTGAGCATGTAAATTATGGTACACTAGAGCATAGAATACTATTAAATTGAATATTAATCTTATATGTTTTTCACATGGAGGTGTCGAACTTGACCAACGTGCAAAAAGAGATTGATCGACGCAAGCTGGATGACAAACTACCTTCCATGCCTTGGTTCGTTCAGCAATTCATGGACTACAAGCTACCTGACCTGTCCCCCTCTACCCTGCTCGAATATCTGAGAGATTACGAAGCTTTCTTCGGATGGTTGCGAGCAGAAGGGCTGTCCGAGGCAAGCTCTAATAAAGAAGTAACTTTGAATGAACTGGAAGTCCTTCGCATGGATTCGGTTACCGCCTATCGGTTATTTCTCACAACCAAACGGGAAGGAACCAATTCCAGAATTACCGTATCTCGCAAACTCTCTTCCCTTCGTTCCCTTTTCCATTATTTGAGCCAGATTGCGGAAGATGAAGACTTTTATCCTTTGCTGAAGCGGAACATTATGGCCAAAATCGAGATCAAACGAACCCATAAACCCAAGGACACCGCTGCCAAACTCAAAGGTAAAATTCTGGAGGAAGAGGAACTGCTGGAATTTATCGGCTATATCCTTGAAGGGTACGCTGTTGATATGGAAAAGAACAAACAGGCACTGTATTCCCATGAGCTCAACAAAGAACGGGACGCCTGCATTGCCAGCCTGATCCTCAATTCAGGTTTACGGGTGTCGGAGGTCGTGAACCTGAACGTTGATGATCTCGATCTGAACAACAAACTCTTGTATGTTTATCGCAAAGGTAACAATGATGAGACGTACAAAACACCCGTTTATTTCAGGGAACAGGCCAAGGATGAACTCGCAACTTATATGAACCTGCGGCAATCACGTTACCGTACGCCCAAGCGTGAGAAAGGTCTGTTCATTGCTTTGCGTAACGGAGATTCAGAAGGAAGTCGAATGACCAAAAGAGCGATCCAGGCCATGATTATGAAATACGCCAAGCGCTTTGGCAAACCATACTTGACTGTGCACAAATTACGCCATTCATTCGCAACCGACTATTATTTGCAAAATGATATTTACAAAACGAAAGAGCAGCTTGGACACGCTTCTACGGAAACGACCGAGATCTATGCTCACCTTACCGACAAAACGATGTCCGAAGCCATCGAACGTCGTACTGATGACGGGATGTAACATCCCGAACAGAATAAAAGCAGCAAGCCACATCAAGGATTTCGATCCGAGAAAGGTCTGCTGCTTTTTTGTTTTTTTGCATCATTCAAGAAGAAGAGCATAAGTAGAAATAATTATAGTTTACATAATAAATATTACGTTATATTTAAAAAAGAATCAATCACGCTCTCTGTACATTCAATCATGTGAAGCCACCATAATATCCCACTTCTTGACGTTTCCACGATTCGAATTCACCATTCTGTCTTCACTTGCTCTCAACCATCTGTAACAACGCTTTGGCTATATCCTCCGTTTCATGAACCGAGTACCATGTTATATCTCTGCTTACGGTGCTCCGCTCTATAAACTGCTCTGAAGGTAACCATGAGATCATACCAACTACCCCTTTAAGCTGATCAACCAAGGTCAGATCTTCCTCTTCTCGAACCATCACGAATTTGGGATAAGAAGCATCCTTGAATCCTTCAATGACAATCCAATCATAACCGGACAGATGACTTAACATATCCTCCAACTTGGTTGCCTGTCGCTCCATAATCGCAGTACGTTTCTCTGACATGACAACCACCGCCGAGGCCCCAGCCTCTCCAAATTGATACGAATCCGTTCCTTCTTGATCCATCTCAAAATGGTCATGTCCATCATGCTTAATCGCAGCTACCTTAAGTCTCAAGGAAGAAAAGTGCCTGATCAGCGCGGCTGTCAGGGTTGTCTTGCCCGTGTTTTTGTATCCAACAATCTGTATGATATGTGGTTTTGTATCACTCATTGTAGTCATCTATCAACTACCTCACATGACCTGTGGGAAGTTTAATAATACGTACCTGCTCACCCGCAGGAATACCTTTTTTCTCAGGTGGAACAACAATCAGGCAATCACTGTCCTTAATGGTGATCATCACGCTGGATTCATCTACACGGGCGGCAGCCGGTATCGCGTACACCATGCCGTTGCGGATCTCTGTGCGTCCACGAACGAATCGTGTAAAATTGTTCACTTTGGTGTACTCTTCTTCCAAGATCGCAGTCCATTCTTCCAAATAAGGATGAGCATCCGCCTGCATGGAACGAATGGTTGGACGAACAAACAAACTAAAGCCCACAAAACAAGCCCCAGGGTTACCGGAAAGTGCAAATAGCAATTTATCTTTATATACAGCAGCTGTGGTCACACTGCCTGGTCGCATCGTCACTTTGTTAAACAACATCTCCACATGTTCTTCCAGCACAAGTTCGCCCATAATATCATAATCCCCGACAGATACACCACCTGTGGTCACCACGATATCATTATCTTGAATGGCTTCTTCCAGTTTGGCCCTTGCCGTATTCACATCGTCTGCAATGGAACCATACATCACAGGCTCTCCTCCTGCTTCAACAACCAGAGAGCGCAGCATGTAACTATTGCTGTTTCGAATCCGACCTGGTTGCAATGGCTCATCTACATCAAGCAATTCCGTGCCGGTTGCGAATATCGCCACCTTTGGACGTTGAAATACGGGAACTTCTGCTATGCCAAAAGTAGCTAACACGGACTGCTCTCCTGCCCTGATGATCGTTCCTGCTTCGAGCAGTTGCTGTCCCTCTTGGACTTCCAATCCGATTGGGGTGATGTTAGCACCCGACAATATGTGCCGTTTCAATGCAATCCATTGTTCTCCGTTCTCTACCTTGCTCTCGGTCATCTCCATCATGACTACCGCATCTGCACCTTCTGGAACCTGTGCACCGGTCATTATTCGAGCCGTCGTACCTGAAACAATGTTGTGGTCCGAGGTGTACCCGCAAGGAATTTCATCAATGACTCGAAACCAAACTTGATGATCACTCGATGCATCTATGGTATCTGTACTTATAATTGCGAATCCATCCATACCCGATCTCCGGAAGAATGGATACGGATGAGGTGCTTGAATAGTCTCTGCAAGTGTACGGCCATGAGCAGATTCAAGGTGAACTTTCTCTATGGAGCCTAAAGTAACTCTTGCAGCGATTTTGGCTTGGGCATCCGGCACCTGTACAGCTGTACGATTGAATTTGGCAGTTGTCATATCATGTGAATGTGAGTTCAGTTTCAAAAGTATTCTTACCTCCTAGAGACATTCATCTTTTAAGAAAGTGTAGCCCGAATACTGTAAGATAACAAGTACATCACGTATTGAATACTGTGACAAAATCTTATTTCATACAGGTGTAACATTCCTTGACCTATATTCAACATGAAAGGCAACTTGTCTGCCCATAATATAATTGACAAAGGGAGGCGATGATCATGAGTAAACGATGTGAATTATGCGGCAGAGAACCTGTAAACACGACCGTTCATCATCTGACACCGAAAGAAATGGGAGGAACATTTCTGCCAACAGCCAACCTGTGCATCCCCTGTCACAAACAGATTCATTCGCTATACACTAATCGCGACATTGTAACCCTTGGTCTCACGGATCTGCAATCCCTGAGACAGGATGAACGAATGATTCCATTTATCCGCTGGATTCGCAAACAGCCTGCTTCAACGATTCCCCGTGTACGCAAGTCAAATCATGTTCGCAAATCGTAAACGAAAAAGAACAGCTCCAAGGTCATGTGCCGGCGAGGTGAATCCGCCTTCCCTTGTCACTGTTCTTAAATGAACTATGCGATTGGCAGCCATCCTTATGATTAGATGTTTATTATCTTCGCCTCTTAATTCGGCCGCCGCCCACTCTGGTTTTTGGTTTTTTGTAGGATTTCTTAGGTGAATCAAACAACCCGCCACTGCTCTTGTTACGATCAATGGTTCCCTTGCTCTGATCCTTGTTGCGGTTGAATAATCCTCCGCCAGATCCCACGCTTGAATCTTTATCGCTTCCGCGCCTTGTAATCGTACCTTTCCGATCAACAGTAATAGGTGGAGCAAGCTTCTTGTCATTACTTGTTGGTGCACGATAAGATCCTGCACTCGGTTTATACGTATCTTTATTGGTATATCCCCGATAGTTGCCATACCCTCGCCCGCCAAAAGAATCGAACAGATTACCAATTAATGTAGCGGTGAGGTAACCTTGTAAAAAAGATGAATCGTAGTTCTGCCGAACATATTCCTTGGAGTCCACCTCTACTAAGGTATCCTCCGGCTTATTCGGGTCTTGTTGCAGGTGATAATACTCGTCCTGATACACGAGGAACATACGCTCTGTGTTCTCTGCCGAGATCTGATCCGGTTGCCTTTGGTCAGACAATTCCTGAGCCACTTCCGGAACGGTACGGTCTGAAGCCCGGTACACATAGGACGTTGAGTTACCACTGCCGTTAACCGATTCAAGCGGATATGTGTCCTGAACAGAAGGTGCTCCGCACGCGGACAACAGAGACATCACAAGGCTGAGGACCAGCATTAATTTTAATCCATGTGCCAAGCGTTTTTTCATTGGGAACCTCTCCTAGCTCGAACGAATTACTTTGATATCCGCAGGAAGAATGGACTCACCCTCATACAGTGTAAATCTTCTGTCTTGCCACTCCACCCGAAGAAGCATATTATCATCCGACTGATACTGCCATACCAATTGTTCTCCAGCCTGGCCATATGGAGTTCTACCTGCCGTTGATACCATGCCTCCATACTCTTCCTCCAGATGAAATGCGCGTCCATCCAGGTCCAGCAATGTGGGCACCTCATCAGGTGCATCAAGCCTGCCATCAATTGGTGTATATAGAGCGTAACGTGTGAGTTCCCGTTCTTCGATATGCAAATATCGAAATGCGGTACCATCCTGCAGCGTGAGCACAACTGCATTTCTAGCGCGATTTTGTACCCGACCAACGACTTCATAAGTGACCAGAGAAACCTCACAGATATCACCAGGTGCAAGCTGAAGCATCGTTTTCTCTGCCTGCGGTGGTTCAGGTTTTGTTAGTATTCCTTTAATTCGTTTCCATACACTCATGAGAATTACTCCTGTTCCTTATCTTATAAACAAGCTGCAATAATCAGTGCGCCCACGATATGTAAAGCGCCAGAGAACAACCCGTATCCTGTCTTCCCTTGCTGAATTCCCGTATCCAGATCCAGATTGGCCCACTTGCGAATCATAAAGTGTACAACACTCTCCAGAATCAACAAAATGATAAAGGATACAACGGAGACCAACAATGCTTCTCCAAGATGACCAGCCGTAGAAATGGACGTAGCGAGTACATATCCTTGTGCAAATAACTTCATAACCATTCGTGTAGTAACGGCCATATTGCCCGCCTTAACTTCAGCAAAATCCTTATATTTCGTAAACAGTGAATCTACATACATCAAGACAAACAGCAAAACCGAACCAGATCCGGTCCAGACCAGCATCGCCAAAATATTCAAATCCATTTACACAGCCCCCACATATCAACATGAACCGCATTTAAAAGCGAAGGAGAAATACTCTTCTCCTCCGCTGGTTAACCCTGCTGACAACCAAGGTATTAGTTCTTATTATCGTACTGTTTCATCAATGCTGCGAGTTCGTCTTCAACAGCCTGATCTTTACCCAACTTCTCGAACTCTTCATCCAAAGACTTGCCTTTGGAAGACATTTCGTTACTTGCTTCCGCCTGTGCTTCCATCTGCATCATTTTCTCTTCCATACGCTTCATACCAGCACTTGCAGTATCAGAACCAAACCCATTCAACGCTTTGTTGATTTCCGTTTGGGCTTTTGCTGCATTGTAGCGGGCTACCAGTGTTTCGCGTTTGTTCTTCATTTGAGTCAGTTGCTTACGCATCTCGTCGAGCTTGCCACGCAGGTTATCTGCAGAAGCCTTGTTTTGGTCATAGCTGGTTTTGTACTCAGCCATCTTCTCTTCAGCAGCCTTTTTCTCTTCCAGAGCACGTCGAGCCAAATCCAGATTCTGAGCACGTGCCGCCGTATGCGCCTGCTCTTCACGTTTCTTCACAAGAGCTTCCTGCTCTTCGAATAACTGCTTGAATTTCTTCTCAATGGCGATCTGTTGAGCTACTGCTTTCTCCGCATCTTCCAGATCCTCTTGCATGTCACGGATATATTGGTCTGTCATCTTGATTGGATCTTCCGCCTTGTCAATAATGGCATTGATGTTAGACATGGTTAGATCACGCAAACGTTTGAAAATGGACATTATGTTATTCCTCCTAGTCGATATTACATCGTATATAAACATACATACGTAACAATCTACAACTCGTTTCAATTTTAGCAAATAAAATCAAAACATTCGATGGCTCTTATGTCAGGAAGATCGTTTATCTTTGTTCAGATGATCCTCCATCAGCCTCTCTGCAGTCTGCACGATTTCGTCGATCTGCATCCGCGTGATGGAATCAAAATGGATACCCATGATCACCGTAACGGTTACTTTCAGCTGCAGGGCAGCCTTTCGGGCAAGCCGCTCACACAGTTCTTGTTCCTTATGCCCAGGAATATGTACCGTCGTCCCGCTGACGCGCTCATGATCCACGTAGAACGTGGCTACGGCGCCAATATGCGCCTTTCCTCCGGTAACGAGAAAAACCTTATCCTCTCCTGCTTCAATCACCTGTAAACGTATGGATTTCAAATCATATGTACTCATATCCTATCCACCTATCCTTTTCTATATGTTATATATGGAGGAATTATGGCTGTCATAAGCTAAATCCGCAATGAAACTTCTCACACTACGCATATTTTATGAAACCCCCGGGCATACCAAGGAGAACGTCATTTTGGAAAAGGAGGCCGTTATTATGCGCGTACGCCTCATTATGCTGATGGTTATCGTTATTTTTCTCGGAGGATATCATGCTCCAGTTTCATCGCGGGATGTTTCAAGCCCGTCAAGTGAATCAGTATCAGGTTCAGATTCTGCGGAAGAAGAACAACTGACATTGGGACAGTTACGTCAAAAATATGCCGATACGTTCAAAACCAATGGTCCTTCAACAAAGAAGGTTGCACTGACTTTTGATGATGTACCTGATCCACGGTTTACTCCACAAGTGCTGGATGTATTGAAGAAAAACAATGTCAGAGCTACATTTTTCATCGTGGGTAGTCGTGCTGAGAAACATCCGGATCTGGTGAAACGCATCGTTAAGGAAGGGCATATGGTTGGTAATCACAGCTACAATCATCCTGAATTCAGTAAGCTGTCGATGAATGCCTTTCGCAAACAAATTTTACATACCGGGGATATTATTCGACATTTGGCGGGATATACGCCCAAGATAATTCGGCCACCTTATGGAGACATTAATGAAGAACAGCTGCAATGGGCTGCTAAACAACACTATAGCATTGTAAACTGGAACGTTGACTCACTGGACTGGAAAGGCCTCTCCAAGGAAGAGGTGAAGGATAACATCCTATCTGCCGTGAAACCTGGCTCCATCGTTTTGCAACATGCAGGAGGCGGTGTGGGATCTAACCTGAACGGTACGATTGAGGCATTGCCTGAAATAATTGAAGAACTGCGTAACCGGGGATATGAACTGGTCACCTTGGACGAGATGTTGGGATTGCCAAAGGCCAAAGATTAAGATGACCGTGATAGCAAATAATGCAATATTAAAAGGGTGCTGTTCAATCGCAAATTAGCGACTGGCAGACACCCTATTTGAATTCGTTAGATGTAATTTACTTTCTACTTGAGAATATACAGCTCGATATCCTGGAAACCAAATGTACTTACGGACTGTTTGCTACCCGGGATAAAGATATCAATCCGGTGACCCTTGATTGCACCGCCCACATCACGCGCTGTGGCTACAAAAGCCTGTTTTGGCAATCCTGGATGGCTGTGACCAGTTACCAGTACTTTGGTTCCGAGTGGAATTACACTTGGATCAACTGCAATCGTACCCAGTTCAAGGTCATTTCCGAAATAATCGACTGCACCCCATCCTCCATTTTCAGACGGATCTGCAGAGTATGCCGTTGCTTTCACGTTCACAGCTTTGCTGTAATCAAATGTTTTACCCCAGGCTTGAACCACTTTGTTATCTGCGTTAACGTCCAAGCTTGCTGTAGTAACCGTTTTGGCTTGGGTCTTGCTCTCCGTCGCCGCGGCAGCTACATTGTTTGCCTTACCGGGAATCGTAATTTTCAAACCACCATAAATATTGTAAGGTGAAATGTCGTTATTTGCTTTAACCAACGTGTTCATTGCTACTCCATATTGTTTTGATAAGGTGTAGAAGGTATCCCCTTCTTTGGCCACATGAACTGAATCGGCGTGAGCCGGAACGGCTTGAATGAGCATTGCTGTTGTCAATAATGCTACTGCTGTTTTGGCTATACGTTTCTTGTTAATCATGGTCTTCCTCCCTCATTGTGCCTGCGAAGTTAGTTGTCGGATTCGGATGAGGAGCCCACCCTATAGGTTCTTCATTACATTTAAAACGTTATGTACCCCTAATTCACCCCAAGCAGTGTGCTGTAGATCTTCCCCCTGCACAATCTGCATCGTTACATCCCCCGCACTCCCTGTCCGGAAGTTTCGGCAGAGTTCAATATATCACAATTTTGTAACCTGAACTTGTAGTAATTCTTACCAAATGGTTTTTAGCGCGTAAGCATATGTAAGAATACTGGATACTTTAGAAATATTGGACGACTCGATCCTTTACATTTGGTAACAGAATAGTTACTTTTTCGAATTCATACGTGATTATTATCCATAAAAAATAGCGTTACCGACTCGAAGTCAGTAACGCTATTTGATCACTTCGTTTAGAGTACTTTCGCAAGAAAATCACGTGTACGTGAATTTTTTGGTGCTCCAAACACCTCATCAGGTGTTCCCTCTTCTACAATAACCCCGCCATCCATGAACAGGATCCGGTCTCCCACTTCACGTGCAAAACCCATCTCATGTGTTACGATGACCATCGTCATCCCGCCTTCTGCAAGACGTTTCATGACATCCAACACTTCACCGACCATCTCGGGGTCCAGTGCCGAAGTAGGCTCGTCAAACAGCATCACATGCGGCTGCATGGCCAATGCTCTAGCAATGGCGATCCGTTGCTTCTGTCCACCAGACAGCTGATTCGGGAATGTATCTTTTTTATCGTACAAGCCCACGGTGTTAAGCAGATCAGCAGCAATTTTCTCCGCTTCCTGAGTGGATTGTTTCTTCACTTTAATTGGAGCAATCGTGATGTTTTGCTGTACCGTTTTGTGTGGGAACAGGTTGAAATGCTGGAACACCATGCCCATTTTTTCCCGAGTTGCATTAATGTTGTGCTTCGGATCAGTGATTGACACGCCTTCAAAATCAATCTCACCCGAGGTAGGCTGTTCCAACAGATTCAGACAACGTAAGAAAGTACTTTTACCTGAACCGGAAGGGCCGATGACTACGACAACCTCACCTTTGCCAATTGTCACGTTAATGCCTTTAAGCACATCGTTATTTCCATAAGATTTGTGTAATTGTCTAACGTCTATCACTTGCACTCAACTTCCTTTCCAGTCGTCCCAGCAGCTTGGACAAAATGAACGTTAATACAAAGTAGATGGCTGCTGCAATCAAAAATGGACTCAAGCCTTGATACGTAATGTTTTTGACCACACTTGCCTGATACATAATGTCCACCATACCGATAACGGAGATAATAGAGGATTCCTTGATGATGGTTATGAATTCATTACCGATTGCCGGTAATACAGCTTTGAAGGCCTGTGGCAATATGATATAACGCATCGCATCGCCTCTTCCCATACCTAGGGAACGAGCTGCCTCCAACTGACCACGATCTACACCTTGAATACCCGCACGGAAAATCTCTGCCAGATATGCACCACTATTGATTGAAAGTGTAATGATACCTGCCTGAAGTGCAGTAAAGTTAATGCCAAAGCTCAGGGAAAAACCATAGTAAATAATCATTAATTGTACCAGCATCGGTGTGCCACGAATCACTTCAACGTAAGCAGTACCGATCCAGCGCAAGATTGCAGCGTCATGCAAACGGAACAAACAGATGATTAATCCGATAATTACCCCGAAAATAACACCCAGTGCGGACAACAGAAGTGTGTATCCTACTCCTGTAGCATAGAAACTTTTGTACTCCCAGAATACTTGGAAAATATTTTGTGATTTGTTCGCTTTATCCGCCATCAAGAGGCTGGCGTCAGTCACCATCTGATTGATTTTATCTTCACTTTTTAGTCGCTCCAGTGTTCCATTTACTGCAGCTAGCAGCTCGGTATTACCTTTACGAATCCCGATTGCGGCTTCTGCTTGCTCTTCGTCCGGAACAGCAGCAGCAAGTCCAATGATATCGTCCAGATAACCTGCAGCAACGGTATCTTCAACGATTGCCGCGTCAATGCGTTTTGTTTGCAGTTGAAGCACAATATCCGAGATTTTATCCAGCGCAGTAAGCTTCGCTCCTGGAATACTCTGTCCGATCGTTTCCTGAATGGAGCCTTTCTGGACGCCAATCTTCGCATTTTCAAGTTCTGCCATAGTTGGATATTTGTCTTTATCCACATTGCGAACCATAATCACTTGTTTTGATTTATAATAGGTGTCGGAAAAATCGATACTTTTCTTCCGCTCATCCGTCGGCGTCATACCTGAAATCACCAGATCAACACGCCCGCTTTGCAATGAAGGCAGAAGACCGTCAAAGCCCATATCCTCAATCACGAGCTCAGCGCCAAGATCTTTGGCAATCTCTTTGGCGATCTCAATATCGAAGCCGACGATTTCATCTTTGCCATTAATCACTTTATGGAATTCATATGGTGCAAAATCGGCACTAGTACCGAGCACCAGCTTTTTACTGCTTGAATTATCTGTAGTTCCACTTGCAAATGCCACAGGAACGGCAGTCGTCAGCAGAATAACAAAGGTCAACAGCATCATGGTGTAACGACTTATTAATTTCAACCTTGTTCTCTCCCCTTACAATACTTTGTATGCTTCTCATGTTGATGACTGAGTCATTATAAAGTACAATGCATGATTATGCAATGCATTTTGACATTACAAATCTTGACTTGTTTCTGAAAAATTGAAGCAAACATGATATAATCAATGAATTATTTTCATTTTTGCATAAGGAGTTTACTAATGACATCTAACAAATCACAGATACTGACGGTTATTGATCAATATGCTTCCCGTTTTAAAGCCATTTCATCATATATCGGTGCCAATCCCGAACTGGGAAATGAAGAGTTCCTTGCTTCTGCTCGTCTAAAAGAAGAACTGGTCTATCACGGTTTCACTGTAGAGGCTCCAATCCTTGGACTGGAGACAGCCTTTATCGGAACCTATTCAGCCGCCAAACCCGGCCCTACCATTGCGTTATTGTGTGAATATGACGCCTTGCCGGAGATCGGTCACGCTTGTGGTCACCATCTGATCTGTATGATGAGTCTTGGAGCTGCTGTTGGGCTGAAATCCATTCTGGACGAAGTAGGTGGAACGATTAAAGTATTTGGTACACCCGCAGAAGAGACACGTGGTGCCAAAGTTCCGATGGCGGAAGCAGGCTTGTTCGATGACTGTGATGTTGCCCTTATGGCGCATCCGTATTATGCCTATGAAAAGTCAGGCAGCTCGCTGGCGATTGACGCTGTGCAATTTGAATTCCATGGCCGATCTTCACATGCTGCTGCAAGTCCGCACGAAGGTATTAATGCTCTTGATGCCGTCATTCAAACGTTCAACGGAATCAATGCATTCCGGCAACAAGTGAAAAGCACCGTTCGGATTCATGGTGTGATCAACAACGGAGGTCAGGCAGCAAATATCATTCCTGACTATGCTTCTGCGCAGTTTTATGTACGTGCAGCAACTCGCAAAGAACTGAATATCCTCACAGAACGTGTAATTCAGATTGCTGAAGGATCTGCTCTCCAGACAGGTTGCAAGCTGGTGACATCCAACTATGAAACGTCCTATGACGAGATGGTTACCAATGAAGCATTCTCAGCTGCGTTTAGTCAAAATCTCATGGAACTCGGCATCCCGCAAGAAGAGATTGTAAGTGGTAATGATCATGGCTCCATGGACATCGGTAATGTTTCCTTGAAATGTCCTGCAATCCATCCGTACATCCGTGTTGTGGATGAGGTTCATACCCTGCACTCCATAGCCTTCCGTGACCTTGCACTTCAGGAGCGCGCGCTGGATGGCATGATTCTGGGAGCCAAGGCACTTGCTACAACAGCCTATGACGTACTGAGCCAGCCAGAGCTGCTTCGAACCATCCGTACAGAGTTCGAGCAATCTATTCGCTAAGATTCACTTTCAACATGTTATATAGGGTGCCTTGAACAAACTTGAAATCCAAGCTTGTTCAAGGCACCCTTTTCTTGATTTAGCTGTAAGTATATTCAGCAAGAAGCTGGAGATGCTGTGAAAGAAACCTTTGAAAATGATGAAAATAATACATTTTATTACAGTAAATGTGATTCATTTGCTGGCTAACTTGGTTAAATATAACTATAAGTGCGTGTTCAAAAGACCGGTTTTCAGTACCGAGAAGATGGGATGAAGCTAGAAATGGAGTAGCGGAGCGTAGGCAAAACTACGTGAGCAACGGACATTTCGGCTGAATTCCATATTCGATGCCAATGATGCCGATAGGCATCACTTGTAATCAGAAGCGGGCTTTTGAACAACCTCTATAACTTATCCTATATTCAGGAGGTGCTGTCATGCTGCTCGAAGCCATGTATCATGTTCCTCGTGACAAGTGGGCTTATGCCTATAATTCGTCTACCATACATCTGCGCGTACGAACCAAACGTAATGATGTGCAATACGTGACTGCACTAACCGGAGATAAGTACGATTGGAATGGAACATACAAGGAAATTCAATTGGAGAAGGCTGCTTCGGATAACATGTTTGATTATTGGGAGGCTGCCGTCAAGCCACAATTCAAACGTCTCACCTATATATTTCGGATAACTGCCGGTTCAGAAGATGTTTTTCTAGCGGATAATGGAATTCATTATGAGACCCCCTATCCAACTGGAGGATATTATGAGTTCTCGTATATACATGAAATTGATGTGTTTAAGGTGCCCGAGTGGGCCAAAGAAGCCGTCTTTTATCAGATCATGACTGAACGGTTTGCTAATGGAGATCCCAAGCTGAATCCAAAAGAAACTCATGACTGGGGTGGCAAACCTGAGTTGGACAATTATTTTGGTGGAGATCTGCAAGGTGTGCTGGATCATCTGTATGACCTAACTGAACTTGGCGTGAACGCCATTTACTTTACCCCGTTATTTCAGGCCAATTCCTACCACAAATACGACACGATTGACTATAAAAAAGTCGACCCCCATTTCGGTGATAATGCCCTGCTCAAACAATTGACAGAAGAATGTCATCGCCTGGGTATACGTGTCATGCTTGACGCGGTGTTTAACCATTGCAGCGAAGACTTCCCTCCTTTTCAAGACGTTCTCCAGAATGGAAAAAACTCTAAGTATGCCGATTGGTTCCACATCAATGAATATCCGATTCAAATCAAGGATGGTATACCAACCTACGATACATTTGGGTTCTACGGCAACATGCCCAAGTTCAATACAGCCAACCCTGAGGTTAAGGCATATCTACTTGATGTAGCAGAGTACTGGATTAAGGAAATCAAGTTGGATGGCTGGCGTCTGGATGTAGCAAATGAGGTGGACAACCATTTCTGGCGTGATTTTCGCAAGGTTGTTAAAGCGGCGAATCCTGAAGCCTATATTGTTGGTGAAGTATGGAGCGACTCCTTGACCTGGCTTATGGGAGATCAATTTGATTCGGTCATGAATTATCCATTTGCTGACAAAGTGCTTCAGTTCTTCTGTGGTTCAATGGATGGTTATCATTTTGCCAACGAGATGGGTTCACTGATTATGCGCTATCCGCAACAGACCAACGAAGTGATCTTTAATATGCTCTGCAGCCACGATACCCCACGACTGCTAACCCGGTTAGGAGAAGACAAACGCCGTTTAAAATTGTCTGTTGTATTTCTTTTCACCTATATCGGTACACCTTGTATCTTCTACGGCGATGAGGTGGGAATTAGTGGTGATGCTGACCCGGATTGTCGAAAATGTATGGAATGGGACCCGGCCAAGCAAGACAGAGAATTGTATGATTTCTATCGTCTGATGATCGATTTACGCAAAAGCAATGAAGCCCTGCGCAAAGGACGCTTCCGATTTCTCAAGGCTGATCACAATGATCCCTGTATCGTGTACGAGCGTGTGGATGACAACCTTCATTTTACCGTATGGATGAACAATACACCTCAAGATCAAACGCTTTCTCATCCTATGGAAACAAAAGACTGGAAGGATGCATTAACTGAAGAGCCTGTGTTTCCAACCGATGGAATGATGAATATTAAGCTTGACCCTTATGGGTACCGCATTTTGTACAGACAGCTTGATCCGACAACCATCCAACACTACTGAGGTTTAAATTCTGAACAGTCATATAAAAGAAAAGAAAAACACTTCCACCGTCACAGATGATACTTCATTCTGAACTTTGGAAGTGTTTTGTTTATTTGATTAAAAAAAGTCACAGCAGGAATGCTGTGACTCATTCAGGATTGTATCAGTTTACAGGATCAAGTGTGATCCGACGATAAATGTCCATATATTCTTCAGCTGAGACATTCCAGCTGTATTCTCCACCCATTGCATTTTTCACGATTTTCTTCCAGTGTTCTGGCTGTTTGTAGATCTCCTCAGCACGCCGAATGGTATTCATCATGTCATGTGCGTTAAAGCTTGTGAATGAGAAGCCATTCCCTTCTCCAGTAAACTCATTGTATGCATGCACAGTATCGTTCAGACCGCCTGTTTCCCTTACGAGAGGCACACTACCGTACCGCAGAGCCAGTAGCTGACTAATACCACATGGTTCGAATCTCGATGGCATCAGGAAGATATCACTGCCAGCATAGAAACGGCGGGATAACCCATCATTAAACGTGATCTGGGCAGACATTTTGAGCGGATAACGATTCGCGGCTTCACGGAACCAGTGTTCATACATAGGCTCTCCTGTTCCTAGTACCGCGAATTGAATGTCATCATAGTACAGCAATTCATCCAGGATACGGCAGACGAGATCAAGCCCCTTAGAGTCCACGAGTCTTGTCACCATCACCATAAGTGGTACATCAGGACGAACAGGAAGTCCAAGTTCCTTTTGCAGCTCAATTTTGTTCTCCGTTTTCTTGGACAGACTTGTTCTGTATTTCACTGGAATTTTGGTGTCGGTTGCCGGGTTGTAACTCTTGGTATCAATCCCGTTCACAATCCCGCTGAAACGATCTCCAAGTGAACTGAGCAGTCCGTCGAGGCCATATCCATAATAAGACGTTTGCACTTCCTGTGCGTATGTTGGGCTTACGGTTGTCACATGGTCAGCATACACAATTCCGGCTTTCAAGAAATTGACGTTACCGTAATATTCGGCTCCATCCACGGTGAAATATCGATCGTCCAGCTCAAGGATTTCACTGAATAACTCATGCGGGAATACCCCTTGGTACAACAAGTTATGTATGGTGAATACCGTACGAATATCACTGTAGAATGAATCATGTCTGTAATGGGCTTCAAGCACCAAAGGAATCATTCCTGCATGCCAGTCATGACTGTGCAGCACGTCAGGCTTGAACTCAATCTGTGGCAACACCTCGAGCACTGCACGGTTGAAGAAGGCGAAACGCTCGCCATCATCCATATAACCGTACACTCCATCACGCCCAAAATAATACTCATTATCCACAAAATATACTGGAATCCCATCATGAACCAGCATTTCTATTCCACAGTAGGGTCTGCGCCAGCCAAGAGGCACATCCGTTGTAATTACGGGCTGTAACGCGTCTTTATACTCATCGGGAATCCCCTTGTACTTAGGCATAATCACCCGCACATCTGCCCCGCTCTTCTTCAATGCAAACGGGAGAGCACCGATTACGTCAGCAAGGCCTCCTGTTTTGATAAATGGATGTACTTCAGCAGCAGCAAAAAGAATATTCATGCCTTTGTCCTCCTCTTCGGTTTGAGCGTGTTGCTTTCATTTTTATTCTTCGTTTTTGAACTGACGGAAGTGATACTCGCAGGTGATTCATCCGTTTTCCGACGCGTATTCTTTTTTAGAATCACGATGCTCAGCGGAGGCAATACCAATTCAAGACTATGCGGATGCCCATGAAAAGGAATCTTTTCGGTAGGCAGTTGCATATCATTAGTAATGCCTGAACCGCCGTAAACGGAATGGTCACTGTTCAGTACTTCGGTATACATACCGGGACGCATGACACCAATCCGGTAACGCTCCCGCTTGACCGGCTGAAAGTTAATGAGCACAAGGAGTGTATCCGCAGGTTTTTTTCCTTTGCGTACGTATGAGATGACACTCTGGTCCTGATCATCCGGAGTGATCCATTCATAACCGTCCAAGGAATGATCAAGCTCCCACAAAGCTTTTTCACTCAAGTACAGGTTAGACAGCTCACGCTCAAACTTATGCAAATTGCGGTGACTGTCATAATCCAGCAAGAACCAGTCCAGTTGATCCTCATCTTTCCATTCGATGAACTGGCCAAATTCTCCACCCATAAACAACAGCTTTTTCCCTGGGAAAGTCATAAAATAGCCCAGAAAAGCACGCATGCCGGCAAATTTCTGCTCATAGGTTCCTGGCATCTTGTCGAGGAGCGACTTTTTGCCATGAACAACCTCGTCATGTGACAGAGGTAGCACATAATTTTCAGCAAAGGAGTATACGACCGGGAAAGTCAGCAAATGATGTTTGGAAGGACGCTCATGAAAATCAGATTCCATGTAATCAAGCGTATCGTTCATCCAGCCCATGTTCCATTTGTAGTTGAAACCCAGACCACCTTCATCTACAGGTAAAGTCACCATTGGCCATGCACTTGATTCTTCAGCCATCATCAATGCATAAGGGAAATACTTGAACACCGTTTCATTCAGCTGCTGCAAAAAGGCTACAGCTTCCTTGTTCTCAAGACCGCCTTCATCATTGGTACGATATTGTCCTGGCTGCTTCTCAAAATCAAGCCGAAGCATACTCGTAACCGCATCAACACGGAGTCCGTCAAAATGATACATCTCCATCCAATATAATGCATTGGAGATCAGAAATGAACGAATCTCAGGTTTCGAGTAGTCAAAGCTGAGTGTACCCCAACCCGGCTTCTCTGCTAACATCGGATCTGCATACTCATACAAAGGCGTACCATCAAACATACGCAACCCATGAGCGTCTTTGGCAAAATGTGCAGGAACCCAATCCAGCAATACGCCAATCCCAGCCTGATGTAGTGTATCCACTAGATACATCAGATCTTTTGGATGCCCATAACGACTGGTAGGCGCATAAAACCCTGTGTTTTGGTAGCCCCACGAAAGGTCATATGGGTGCTCACTAAGGGGCATCATTTCAACATGTGTATATTTCATTTCTAATAAGTAAGGAACAAGCAAATCAGCCATCTCGCGATAACTATAGAGGCTTCCGTCTTCTTTGCGCTTCCAGGTTCCCATGTGCATTTCGTAAATATGTAGAGGTTTGTTATACATGGCACGTTGTTTGCGTCTCCAGGCTCCATCATTCCATTTGTACCCTTCGATTGAACTGGTGACAGAGGCTGTCTGAGGTCGAACCTCTGCTTGAAACGCATATGGGTCCGCTTTGAGCAATTCTGTTCCATCTTCCGTTAATATACGGAACTTGTATAAAGTTCCTTCGCTGATTTCCGGAAAAAAACGACTCCAAAATCCTGATTCGGGTATCTTATATAAAGGTTCCTTTTCGCCTTTCCATTCATTGCGGTCCAGAGCCAGTCCCACTTCTACGGCATTTGGTGCCCACACGGTAAAGCGATACCCCTGAAGGCCATCGCAAGTCTCAGGCTGCGCGCCCAACATTCGATAACTGTGATGAAGGTTACCTTCATGAAATAAATAAATATGCTCCGGCAATATATCCGGGTGTGCTAACGGTTGAATGGCCAAGAGATCACCTTCTTCTCAAGAAAATAGATATAACAGTAACCATTACCCCATTCTAGCCAAGTTGAAAAGAAAAATGCGGTGAATTAGAAAATGTTGTACATTTTCAGAATTTTTACAGTAACAATCGTTTCATTTGCTCTACTTTGCGTTAATGATGTACTACAATGCACAATATTTTGGGAGGGAAACGATTATGTTTAATAAAGATTGCATCGCTATGCTGTTGGCGGGAGGAGAAGGGAAGCGATTAGCCCCTTTAACCTCAAGTATCGCAAAACCCGCTGTACCGTTTGGCGGGCACTACCGGATCATCGATTTTCCTCTCAGTAACTGCGTAAACTCAGGGATCGATACTGTAGGAGTATTGACGCAGTACCAAGCGGAATCGTTACACGATCATATCGGTGGAGGAGAACCATGGGGACATGGCAACTCAAGTGAGGCAGGAATCTCCTTGCTTCCATCTTATCATACAGGAAATGACGAATACTTGGGAACGGCGGATGCTATTTATAAAAATATCGACTATATTGACCAACAAAACCCCGAAAATGTTCTAATTTTGTCGGGTGACCATATTTATCATATGAATTATCGTGATATGTTGGAGGCTCATCAGGCTAATAACGCCGCAGCAACGATTTCAGTTATGGAAGTTCCATGGGATGAAGCACATCGCTTTGGGATTATGGCTGCTGATGCGGATTTGCGTGTAACCGAGTTTGCCGAGAAACCGGCTGAACCAAAAAGTAATCTGGCTTCAATGGGCATCTACATGTTCAAATGGGATTATCTGAAGCGCCATCTCTTGGAAGATGCCGCTAACCCTGAATCCAGCCATGACTTCGGTAAAGATGTTATTCCTCAAATGTTGAACGAAAATAATCCCCTCTTTGTCTATAACTTTAATGGTTATTGGAAAGACGTAGGTACGGTTAAGAGCCTTTGGGATGCACATATGGATCTGTTACACAACGAGGAAGACTGGAGTCTGCAAAAAGAAAACTGGCCGATGTTTACTCGCGACTGGCGCTCCAAGCCAAGTGCTTACAAAGCAAGACATACAAAGATCGAACATGTTACTTCCATGATTCACGACTCTTGTGCAATCGAAGGTCGTTCAGAACGTTCCGTTATCTTCTGCGGTGCAGAAGTAGGTAAAGGCTCTGAGGTTAAAGACAGTGTTGTTATGCCTAACGCACGCATAGGCCGTGGGGTTCACATCGAACGCGCCATCATTGGTGAAGGTGCTATAATCAAGGACGGTGCAATCGTTAAAGGTACGGCGGATGAAATTGTGGTCGTTGGACCTAACGAGATCATCTCTGCCAAACCGGCTGTCCGTACGCAACCTGTTCGTATGTTGAAAGAAGTATATGAAAAAAGTGGGCGCCTGCGCACTGGTGAACTTTCTTCATAATAATATGCAAAAAAGGTGAGCCTTGGATGGCTCACCTTTTTTTCTGTTGATATGGTTGTTATAAAGCGTACATGCTCGATCGTCAGGTAGAAAAGTCTCTTATCTTTTAAAATCTTAAGACTTTTCTATATCCGATTTTGTATCGCTTGCTGTTCGCTCATCTGTGAATTCAGCATCACCAGACGCGGTTACAGATTCTTCTGTACCCATCTCCTCAGACACAGCCGGTAATGTAACCGTAACGGTTGTACCAGATCCAAGTTCACTCTGCATCGTAATCGTCCCCTCGTGCAGTTCTACCAGTTCTTGCGTAATCGCAAGACCCAGTCCCGTTCCCCCATTTTGATGATTTACCTGGAAGAAGCGGTCCCGTACTTTGATTAGGTGTTCTTCACTAATTCCGATACCAGTGTCCTGAACTGCTGCAATGATCTGACCATTCTCCTCTTTGATAGACAAGAAGATCCAGGAATTCTCATGTGAAAATTTGATCGCATTATCAACAATGTTTAAGAAGACTTGTTTCAATCTGTTGCCGTCTCCATGGACATTATAAGCACGAGTCTCGTCCGTTTCCAACTTGAGATGGACCTGTTTTTGTTCCGCTTTGGCCCAGACATTCAACATCGTTTCCTGTACAATTTCACGAATGTTGACCGTTCCTTTGACCAGCTTCATCTGATTCTGCTGCAATTTGGAGAAATCCAGCATCTCTTCAACAAGTCCAATCAGTCGTTCGGTCTCCTTAGAAATGATGCCCATCCCGATACGGGTTTCTTCCGGATCATAACCACCTGAGTCCAGTGTCTCGCTCCAGCCCTTAATGCTGGTCAGAGGTGTTCTTAATTCATGTGAGATCGAAGAGATAAAATCATCTTTGATCTGATTACTGCGCACAATCTCATGTGCCATGAAGTTTAGTGTTGATGCCAATTCACCCAGTTCGTGCTTATAATTCCCCTTAACCCTGACATCCAGCCGTCCTCTGGCCATTTGGGCAGATACTGCGGTGATGTTGTTAATTGGACGTACAATGGAATTTGCCATACCAATGCTGATGATTAACACTATAGCAAGCACGCCAACACCGACCGCAGCGGCGAGTAGTCCCATATTCAACAGCTTTGAATTCACATCTTCGAGTGAAGTCAGATATCGAATAACATAAGTATTTTCGCCGCCCAGATCAAACTTGTGTGAAACGGCCATGACGGATTCTCCAGTACCTGGTTGTCTCCCAATCCAGCGTCCCATATCCCCATTCAGAGCCTGCATAATATCACTGGTTTGCAGCACAGCACGGTCGGATTCAAAAGCAGTTGAACTCGCCAATACGCGCCCGTTCAGATCCAAAATTTCCAATTCAGTATTGGACAATGCCAAATTCACAATCAATCTGGACAGATTATTGCCGTCTTCCGTGTTATTCTCACGAGCGATCGGCTCAAAAAAGTCCTTTGAATTAGAAATGTGGGTACTAATCGTATTGTAGATACTCTCATAATAATACCTTTGAACTGCCAACATAAATACGAATTCGACCAACAGCAGAGCGAGAAAAACCACAAAGAAATAATGTAGTACGATCTGCCGAGTAATGCCTTTTTTAATCATTGCTCCCGGCCCTTCCATTTGTACCCGTGACCCCATACTGTCTGCAGGTATTCGGGCTCGGAAGGATTGTTCTCAATTTTTTGACGTAAACGACGAATGTTGACATCCACAATTTTGGGGTCACCCATGTACTCTTTTCCCCATACATGATCTAACAGTACATCACGGCTGAGCGGTGTATTTTCTTTTTCCAGGAAAAACTGAATCAAGGAAAACTCCGTTGGAGTCAACTCAATGGCTTCATTCTGTTTCTTGAATTGCTTCGAGATCAGGTCCAGTGAAAATGGCCCGGACTGGAACGTAACCTTCGCCGCAGTTTCCCGATGCACGTTAACACGGCGCAACAATGACTGAATACGTGCAATCAACTCTGTTGGGCTGAAAGGCTTGCTTACATGATCATCTGCCCCAACGGAAAGTGCATACACTTTATCCTGTTCCTGAACTTTCGCGGTCAAAAAGATGATGCCCAGACGTTCATTGGTTTCACGGATCCGTCGACACACCTCGAATCCATCAATACCTGGTACCATGACATCCAGCAGAGCCAGATCAATATCCGGTACCGTCTGCAGTATGCGAAGCGCTTCATGACCGTCACCCGCTTCAAGCACTTCGAATCCGTTTCTCTTTAAATTAATCACTATAAAACTGCGGATGGATTCTTCATCCTCAAGAATAAGTACTTTACTCATTAAGTTCTCCCTTTCTATTCAGCTGGGAAGTATTGCTCAGTGCATCTTTACCCGCCTCTGATTGTGCTACTCGTGAAGCAATAACCCGATCTTTGGTACGCGTAATTTCCTTCCAGCTTTTACCCTTCTCCTGTTCCCACTTGGAAAGGGTGAAATATTTGATCTCTGCCACGGTTTGGTCCGTATCAATCATTTTAAATCGAATATATTTTTCCTTTTCCGATTTGGTGTCAATAGTGATCTTACCGTACCACTCTGGTTTGAGATTTAGATGAAATAAATCAGCATCATCCCGGAATTGGAATGAGACAAATTTCTTGCTGTCTTTGCCATCCCACTGATAATAGGTGTAGAACCACAACCGAGAGTCAAATACGTAATGCTCCCAGCCTTTCGGAGTCTCTTTAAGTCCAAACTCAATAATACCATCATTATCAACATCACCGCTTAAAATTTTGTCATCTCTATACGTTTGATCCGGTGATTTGAAAGCATTGACTAATTTGTTATCTTTAACATACATAATTTGCGAGAAGGAACTCCGATCATCCAGCTCGGCATCCAGTACAATGCCCATCTGGCCTTTGGCGATCTCTCCGCCCAGAGCATTATAAACTTCTTTAACGGTATAATCGGTCTGCACCCGATCAACTTCCTTGAAGCTGCCATCTTCGTACTGGTATAACGCAATCGTTGCAAAACCGCTGTTGTTCAGCGAAATGATAACAAAATCACTTTTACCATCTCCGCTCAAATCCAGCGTATTCCCCTGCGCATCATCAATGATATATTGATTATACGGAACTCCACCCAAGACCTGCTCCAGTGCCCCGCCCTTGTAGGAATATGCAGTTAGGGCCTTCTGCTCCTGCAGACTTACACCAAGAATAATATCCGGATTTCCGTCATTCGTAATATCCAATACTTTAAAGGATTGCAGCTCATTTCCCGGCACATCAAATGTAAGCTTTTTAACCCATGTGCCTCCCTGCTCTTCCAAAATCATGCCATGGATTCGCACATTCTCATTTGGTGTCTCATAAAAAACAATCGCTTCCCGAGTTCCATCCCCGTTCAGGTCTTCCACCCGAATCATGCTGGTATTATTCATATCCTTGGGACGAATCAATGTACTCTCTGGCGGCAGTTTAACCTGAACCACGTTGTACAGTTTCTCCTTATCGGTGGACATCATTGGTTTTCTCATCAAACCCTTGGGGTCACTTATGACTGTACATCCGCTTAGAACAGAACCAAGCATAATTGCCATAGTTCCTGCTGCTACAAAGCGTCCCCACCGTGAATTAAACAATCTCATCACTCTTTTCAATAGTTTAAATCTGGTTTTTTTCTTGCTGTGTCAGTCTTCGTCCACGAATATCAAAAGCAATCTTGCCTTCTGCCAATCCCCAGATCCGTGTGGCATGTTTCTCAGCAAGTTCAATAGGCAGTACTGCAATGACTGTTGCACGTTCTTCTTCACATAATTTGCGCAGCGTTTCCAGCACCGAATCTGCTGTGTGAGGGTCAAGACCAATCACTGGTTCATCGGCCAAAACAACTTTGGCACCATGAGCAAGTGCTCTTGCAATGGCAACACGCTGCTTCTCGCCACCACTGAGCTTCTCTGCTATTTGATGTGCTTTATCAAGTAATCCCAATCCTTCGAGATAATCCATAGCACCCATATAATCATCGGAACGTACCATACCGGTTACCATTCTCCATACGGGAGTCTGACCCGATCGTCCGATTAATACATTTTTAAGAGCCGTACGTCTGGGAAATAATTCTGGATTCTGTTCCAGGTAAGCCCATTCCCGTTTAATTTTCCGTTTTCCGGACCAGCCTTCTTTCAAAATCTCGGCGCCATCCACCGTAAACCGGCCGGAATCCCATTTTTCCATCATGGCCAAACATTTAAGCAACATGCTTTTACCGCTACCGCTTGAGCCAACTACAGCTATCATCTCACCTTGTTGCATATCAAATCGAATATCCCGTAGAACGGGAACGCGGTCCACGCCAACGGATTTACTCAAGTTCTCTACTCTGATCATCGCGATGTCTCCTCTTGTCCATGTTTTTCCCTACCACTAGTGTACTCGGAAATGGACATCAATTTCCATGCGAACACCAGCTTCTATTTTAACACAGATTCGAACTCAGGTTTACGACGAAATAATATACCCGCCACGCCGAAAAGAAGGTACATGATTCCGAGCAAGGTGAACATGCTTCCAGGTGAAATCCAGTTGATCATCTGACCCCCCAGATTCGGTCCAATAATACTTCCAATCGTGAAATGAAAGGATGCCACAACATTGGCTGCAGGCAGCAACACTTTAGGCAAAATATCTGCGGCATAGGCAAGGCCCAATGAGAAAAAGGAGCCGACCAGGCCACCAGCGATTGTTAACAATACAAGCGTCCACCAGAAATGCGTACCTGCGACTGGAACCAGCATGAAGATGATTCCCCCGCTGATGCCCGCAGACATCAATATCTTTTTACGCCCGTATCGGTCACTCAACATCCCCAGAGGCAATTGTAGGAACAAACCTCCAATCCCGATAAAGGGAAGCAACGACGAAATCTGATCGGTGTCGAACCCAATACGTAGGCCATACACGGGGAAGTTACTATTCATACCGGCCTCCATATATCCGTACAAAAGAGCAGGTAACAGTGCGTACCAAGCCCATGCCAGACTACGACGGAAGCGCCGTTCAGGGAGCTGGCCATGCTCTGCTTTTTCCGGCTTCGTATTCGGAAGCTTCATTAATACCAGTATAAGTACTGCTGCCATACATACGAACAATACCCAGAAAGGGACAGCATCACCGAAGCCAAGCAGCTTGATTCCTAGTGGACCAATGCTGAATCCCAGACCGTAGGACATGCCATATAACGATATGTAGCGACCACGTTTTTCAGGTGCCGTAACAAGCAGCACCCAGAGCTGAGCCGCATAATGCAGTGCGCTGTCTCCTATTCCAACGATCAGGCGCAATATGAACCATATTTTAATATCTGGTAAATACGGAAATAGTATTAAAGGGACCATGACCAATATCAGGCCACCAACAATCAGTTTTTTGAAGCCGAGTGCTCCTAATAGTCGTTCCGCAACTAGAGTCATGGCAAAAGAGCCAATGTACAATGCAGCAGCGTTTAATCCGTTTAAACCTGGTGAAACCCCTTTTTGCTCCAAAAAAATCGAAAGGACAGGCAGCAAAAGGCCCTGACTAATTCCAGCTACCACAATAACCGTAATCAAAATCAGATAATTGGCTGTCGAGTGTGATAGTTTGGGGCGAGTAATCGATGACACGAATTCATTCCTCCTGCGAACACACAAAGAAAAATCGCCATCGCTGACGACTTTTGTATGGTATACATATGGTTTTAAACTGCTATTCTTGAATCAGGGCTTTGCCCCGGACTTGAACATTATAGTGGACAACGCCCTGCAAAACAAGCCATAATAGAGGTTGTTCAAAAAGTTCACTTTTGATTACGAATCATGCCTAGTGGCATCATCAGCTTCGAAGATGAAATTCAGCCGAAATGTCCGTTGCTCACGTAGTTTTCCTACGCTCCGCTACTCCATTTCTATCTTCATTCCATCTTCTTGGTACTGAAAACCAGACTTTTTGAACACGCACTAATCGTACTTAAGTCGCTGCGTACATTTAGATGTGACGGGAGGATTCTGCAACATTATGGCTTATCATGTGAAAATTGATGTTTCACCGATATATGAAATGCTTAACAGCTTTTTGGTTTATGTCACGAAAAAATGGATTCAGCATCTGGATATTGGTCCTGAATGGATTCAGGAAGTGGAAGGCAAACTAAGTTCCAATGTACGAGCTGCGCTCGCACCTGCTGCCACTTGGCCATTTGATGATTTTGATGTCCTGTTTGCATGGGCTGCGTATCAAAATGATACGAAGGAAAATCGTGAATTTCTGGACATGCTTGCCGGAATGACAGCGGAAGACCTGTTTGCACGTGTGTCTCCTCTTCTGCCCGCTCTTACAATAGAAGAATCTACGCGCATTCGGAACAGTTATGTCCCATTATTGCGACTATGGGATGAACACTACTGTCAGAATATGAGCGAAGATCAGCGTGTGTGGCTGGAAGAAGATGCCGAAGAAAAACGCATTTTGCTTGATAAAATGGGCCCTGAACTACTTATTGAATATGCTACGGCAGGAGTTCTTGTTGAACCAATGCCTGGATTGAATGAAGTTATCCTGTTTCCAACGGTGCACAATCGCCCTATTAATATGTACTGCTTCTATGAGGGGATGATGATTATGCAGTATCCCGTAGATGCACCTGAAGAGAACGAAGACCAGCCGCCAACATGCCTTTTACGTTTTACCCATGCATTGGCTGATCCCGAAAGACTTCGCCTGCTTCGTTACGTATCGGATGAACCCAAATCCCTCGCTGAGATGTGTGAAGAATTGGGTAAAGACGAAGACACGGTCAAAGACCAGGTTATGGCGCTACGCATCGCAGGTCTGCTACGGACCCATCTGCTCGGAAGTAACCGCAAAGAGAAATACAGTATTCGGCCGGATGGCGTATCTGAATTGAATATGTTTCTGGAATCCTACATTCGCATTTAATTTAGTTGAACCATTGTGGAGTTACTGGCTACAAGGAGTGAGTTAGATCATGAAAATAATGAAACAACATATTTTGTTTGACCTTGATGATACACTTGTATATTGCAACAAGTACTTCAACCTGATTTTGGGAGAATTCTTTGAGAATATGCAAGAGTGGTTTGATGGACATTCTCTGACAACACAAGAGATTCGAGAAAAACAGCTGGAGATCGATGTAACCGGAGTGAACAAGCTTGGTTTTGCAAGTCATCATTTCCCGCAATCCCTGATTGATACCTATCGTTACTTCTCTGGAAAGTTCAACAGATTAACTTCTCCCAGAGAAGAGTCCTATCTGAGCAAGTTGGGTATGAGTGTGTACGACCAGGAGGTTGAACCCTACCCTCATATGGTTGAAACTCTTGAGAACCTCAAAGGTGCTGGACATTCCCTCTACTTATATACCGGCGGCGAAACCGTGATTCAGCAGCGCAAGATTGATCAGATGAAACTCTCGGCTTATTTTGATGATCGGATCTATATCCGACAACACAAAAACGTCGAGGCACTGGAAGGCATTCTGTCTAATGGTCCGTTTGATCGTCGTGCAACGTGGATGATCGGTAACTCACTGCGGACAGACATTATGCCCGCGGTAAAAGCCGGAATTCACAGCATATATATCAAACAACCAAATGAATGGCAATACAACATCGTAGAACTTCAACCTAATCCGGAAACATCGATGTATACCATCACTGCACTGGAAGAGGTACCAAAAGTCATACACGAAAATATACAACAGCAGCAACAAAAAAGGACCCTTGGATAAGGGTCCTTTTACTTTATGATGACTAACATCAAGCATCCTGTTTCTCACCAGATAACTTGCCTGTTACCACATCTTGCAAAATAATACGTGCCTTCACTGTACTCCCGTCTTTTCGTTTGAACGACAGTACCTGGGTACTGCCCTTCTCAATCAGCGATTTTAACATCGTACTGGTGATTTTTTTGCCCGCATACTCTTTCCAAACTACAAACGAACAGCCTTCCTTGAAACGTGAGCATCCATAACCCTTCTTGCCCTCTATAATCTGACCCGTGCAGCCAGGAGAAGGACAAGGTGCCAGTATCTCTCTCACTCCCGATGGACTCGCACTAGAAGACGGCGCCTTGGTGGCCGCACTTTTCCCACTGCCGGCTCTCGATGAAGATGCCGAAGTCTGACGGGACGTTTTTACAGTCGAACCGCTACTAGCTGTCTTGGCAGATGTCCTTGTATTGCCGGCCTGGGTTCTTGCTCCTTTACCTTTCCCCCTGCCTGCCCGTGAATCTTCTCCAAAAGCATCTGCTGGAGCAGGAGCTTGTACACGCACTTTCTCAATGATGGACAAGGTGAATTTCTTGACGTTCTCCATGAACTTGTCCTGACCCGCCTCACCTTTGGAAATCTGATATAACCTTCTTTCCCATTGCCCGGTCATCTCAGGTGAAGTTAACAGATCTACACCCGCACGGCGAATCAACTCAATAGCTGTTCTGCCTTTGAGCGTTAACTGCATTTTCTTCCCTTGCAGCGTAATGTAACCCACGTTTTTGAGGCGTTCAATTGTAGCCGCACGTGTAGCCGGAGTACCCAGACCACTATCTTTCATCGCATCTCGCAGCTCTTCATTCTCGATCTGCTTGCCTGCACTTTCCATCGCTTTCAGCAATGTTCCCTCGGTATAACTTTTGGGAGGCTGGGTCGCCTTCTCCTTAAACTCACTCTTCGTACATTGAACAGGCAATTCAGGTTGTACAGTAAAAGCCTTGTCCGTCCACTCTTCTGCTTCCTCTTCCTCATTGCCGTTTTTCTTAGTCTTCTTTTTGCCTGCACCGCCCTGTTCCTGATCTCCAGAACCGAGAACCACTTTCCATCCGAGGGACAGCAGCTCTTTGACAGATGTCTTAAACTGATGTTTCTCCACTTCGGTGAGCACGGTATGTTGCTTATACTCCGCCGGAGGATAAAAGTGAGACAAGAATCGTCTGACAATCAAATCATAGATGTTCTGCTCATCCTTGGATAAGGTACCTGGTCGCTTCAAAGTAGGTAGGATCGCATGGTGATCCTCAACCCTGCTCGGATTACATACCCCTTTATTATTCTTATGAACAAGCTCTGGCTTGGCCCCTTGCGCAAGCTCACTATAGGTACCATTTTTAAGCAGGTTTAGTGTTTTGTGCATACCTTCAATATTCTGTTCAGTAACATAGTTAGAGTTTGTCCGCGGATACGAAATTACCTTGTGTTTTTCATACAAGGCCTGTGCAATATCCAGTGTTTTTTTGGCACCATATCCGAACTTGGCATTGGCTTCACGCTGTAAAAGGGTCAGGTCATACAAACGATACGGATACTCCTTCGTCTGCTTTGCTTCGTATTTGGTAATCTGCCCTGTCTTGCCCTTCACACTGGCTGCAATGGCCTCTGCTGCCTCCGCATCGGTCAATTTATCTCCCTGACACAGTCCCCGGTACTCGACACCTTCCTGCCGAAACCAGGCGGCTACTTCATAAAAGGTCTGTGACTGGAACGCTTCAATCTCTATTTCCCGATCGTAGATTAGCGCGAGTACTGGCGTCTGCACACGACCTACAGACAACAAAGCATTATGACGGGTTGTAAACGCCCGCGAGGCATTCATCCCAATCAGCCAATCAGCTTCACTTCTGGCGCGAGCAGCATGGGTCAAATTTTCAAATTCAGAGGCATCCTTCAGACCATCAAAACCACGTCTAATGCTCTCTGCCGTCAAATCCGATATCCATAAACGCTTTACAGGTTGACGCAGCTTCAATTGCTGTTGTATGAGGGCGAAGATGTACTGACCTTCTCTCCCTGCATCGCAAGCATTAACGATCGCTGAAGCCCGTTTTGCCAGTTCTCCAATCATTTTGAGCTGATCTTTTGTCCTCGGATTGGGTACAATCTTGAACTGATCGGGTATGATCGGCAGGTCCGCTATATTCCAGCGCTTGTACTTTGTATCATAGGCATCCGGTTCAGCCAGTCCAAGCAAATGCCCTATCGCCCATGTGATGATGTAATGTTCACCCTCGAGATACGTGCGATTGTTCTTGGCCTTTGGTTCTATGACGGCGGCAATGGTTCGACCCATGTCGGGTTTTTCCGCTATAACCAGTGTCTTCATCCGTCCATCTCTCCTCCTTCACCGTCCGCATGACGGCAAAAAGGGGCATTCCGCCGACGGAAGCCCCTTGCTTCTGAAACTCATTATATCAGATTTTGGATTCGGGAGCACCTTCCCGAAATGAATTATCCTGCTGCCTGTTCCTTTAATACATGTTTTTGTCTGCACTCTTTGCATACACCCTGGAAATCCAGACGATGATCCGTAACAGCAAAGCCATACTGACGTTCGATTTGTTGTTCCAAACGAAGCAGACCATCTTCCATAATCTCTTCTACTTTACCACATTCTGTACAGATCAAATGATGGTGGTGATGGGAACCGTCTGTACTTCGCAAATCAAAGCGCGCAGCGCCGTCACCAAAGTTAATCTTTTCAACGACCTGAAGGTCACTCAGCAGTTCGAGAGTGCGGTATACGGTAGCCAATCCAATCTCAGGGAACTGCTCCTTAACCAGGAGAAATACTTCCTCTGCGCTGAAATGATCCTTTTCATGTTCAAGCAATACACGTACAGTAACTTCCCGTTGTTGTGTTAACTTATATCCTTTTTCAACCAATTGATTTTTAATGTGAAAGATCTGTTCTGAAATGGACTTGTCCCGGTTACTTGCCATAGCAGGTCGCACCTCCGGTTTATATTCATTAAATTTTACTTTTATCTTACCGATTCTGGGTTTCACTGAATCCTTATTTATAATAATTATAATATAATAATAAATCTTTATCACTTAAAAAGCAATGATATTGCTCACACTTAGATGAAATATATAGTCAACTTGGTTAAAATAACAGCAAACAACCCTCGCTAATCGCGAAGGTTGTCATTGATATCTTGTTCTATACTTTTACACCAGAACCGAAGCACCCATCAAGTATTTGTCCACTTCACGAGCAGCCTCACGGCCTTCATTAATTGCCCATACAACCAAGCTTTGACCACGACGCATGTCACCTGCTGCAAATACTTTATCCACATTGGTGTTGTATTTGCCGTAACGTGCCTTAACGTTTGTACGACGATCTGTTGCAAGTCCCAGTTGCTCTACCAACGTTTGTTCCGGTCCATCAAAACCAATGGCAATCATGGCCATCTGAGCCGGGAATACACGCTCTGTACCTGGAATCGGCTGATAAATCTTGCGACCAGTCTCATCCACAATACGCTCGATCTGTACTGTATGCAATTCTTTGAGGTTCCCCTCATCGTCTCCGACAAATTTTGTTGTCATGATGGAGAACTCACGCGGATCTTGACCAAACAACGCTTTGGCTTCCTCTTGCGCATAATCAAGTGTGTATACGTTCGGGAATTGCGGCCAAGGGTTGTTAATGCGATCCCGTTCCATAGGCGCTTGTGTATGCGTACCGAATTGAGTGATCGTACGACAACCATGGCGCAGCGATGTAGCCACACAGTCAGATCCTGTATCACCGCCACCAATGACGATAATATCTTTATCTTTAGCGGACAGATATTGACCATCTTCCAGGTTGGAGTCCAGATAACTCTTAATGCTGCCATTTAGGAAATCCATTGCATAATGAACGCCCTTCAAGTCGCTGCCTTCAATATTGAATTCACGCGGCTTGGTTGCACCACCGCACAATACAACAGCGTCATATTCATCCACCAGTTGTTGTGCTGCAATATCTTTACCGATCTCGGTGTTTGTAATGAATTGAACGCCTTCTGCTTCGAGCAGATCAACACGACGTTGAACTACTTTTTTATCCAATTTCATCGTTGGGATACCGTACATCAGCAATCCGCCGACACGGTCCGAACGCTCATATACCGTTACCGAGTGTCCTGCTTTATTCAACTGAGCCGCAGTAGCTAATCCCGCTGGACCTGAACCTACCACAGCTACACGTTTACCCGTACGTTTTTCAGGAGGTTGGGGAACGACCCATCCTTCTTCGAAACCTTTTTCAATAATTGCTTCTTCGATCGTTTTGATGGTTACAGGCTGACCAATTAAGCCAACTGTACATGATCCTTCACAAGGAGCTGGACAGACGCGACCTGTAAACTCTGGGAAATTATTCGTTTTGTGAAGGCGCTCAAGTGCTTCTCTCCACAGTCCGCGATATACAAGATTATTCCATTCCGGAATCAGGTTATGCACAGGGCAACCTGACGTGCCGCCAATCATATCTATACCTGTATGGCAATACGGGGTACCACAATCCATGCATCGTGCACCTTGTGTTCTGAGTTCTTCTTCTGCCATATGTTTATGAAACTCTTCCCAATCCTTGATCCGCTCCGCTGGCTCACGATCCGCTGGCAGTTGACGTTTGTATTCCATAAATCCAGTAGGTGTAGACATCTTACGTTTTCCCCCATCCGTTCTTGTCTTAATCCCTTCATGTGCATGGTTCTATATGAAATGGATTACTCATTACTTGAGTTTTTGTCTATTGTATCACAAAATCTTCTCGAAGATATTTCAATTATAGTAGCATTTACTGTGCTGAATATTAAATGGATTATCCGCATAATTATTTGTATTTTATACATCATATCTTTCAAGTCTACCCATGGTCAATACCCTTATTTTGGTGTTAAATGTGGTTTTGAAATGCGAAATCTGATGTTTGTTAAAGAAATAAAAGGTCGAAACGTTAAGTGAATGTCAGATAATTTGTCATCAAATCCAACATATTTTGCTATAAATCGTTCTCAATTCCGAATATCAGACTCGTTTTAAGGCTTCACAACGTTAAAACCTCAAAACTTTTACACTTTTTTACTGTTCAATGCTTGGCCGTATGTATATTATACATAAATACCAATTTATAATGTTACATTAATGTTATATGTATATCAATTTAAACAAGTGACTCTTTTTTTATAAAAGAAAAGACGCTGTTCACGAATATTTCGCAATCAGCGCCTCTCATCATACAAATACGACCGAAGTCAGGAATTTCTTATGCCATATTTACCGTTTACGTTCATAAAATTCAAAAGTATACGCATGAACATTTTTCTCATCCTGTTCGCCTTCAATCTGTTCAATGAGTTCCCATTCGGACCAATCCACTTCAGGAAAAAACGTATCTCCCTCAAAATTCTCATGAATTTTGGTCACCACAAGACGATCTGCAAGTGGCAGGAACTCACGATACACTTGGGAACCCCCAATTACGCACAGTTCCTCACCTTTGGTTACACTCAGACCCTCTTCAATCGTATGTACGATTTCAGCCTGTTCCACCTTGTAGTTCAGATCTCTTGTCACTACGATATTACGGCGCTGAGGAAGCGGCTTACCACCAAAAGATTCCCACGTGTTACGTCCCATGATAATTGTTTTGTTTAACGTACGTTGTTTGAAAAAGGCCATATCTTTGGGTAAACGCCATGGAATCGAATTGTTTAATCCGATCACACCGTTCTCCCCCATTGCCCATACCAATTCAATACTCAAGGGTAATACACTCCTTCAATCCAAGTCTCTTATCGAGATTGAACACATAATTAGACTGCAATTGGAGCTTTAATGCCCGGATGATGCTGATAGTTCTCAAACTCAAAGTCTTCAAACTTATAATCAAAAATAGAATTCGGCTTACGCTTGATTACCAGCTTAGGTAAAGCATAAGGTTCACGCTCCAACTGCGTTTTGACCTGGTCGACATGGTTAGAGTAGATGTGAACATCCCCTCCAGACCAGATGAAATCACCCACCTCAAGATCACATTGCTGAGCGATCATATGAGTCAAGAGCGCATAACTCGCGATGTTAAACGGCAACCCGAGGAACGTATCCACAGAACGCATCGTAAGCATACATGATAATTTACCCTCTGCAACGTAAAACTGAAACGCAAAATGACAAGGTGGAAGCTTCATATTGTTGATCTCAGCCACATTCCATGCGCTGACAAGGTGACGACGTGAATCCGGATTATTTTTAATCGAATCAATGACTGCGGCGATCTGATCAATTTTTTCTCCGTTTGGCGCTTCCCATGTGCGCCACTGCGAGCCGTATACCGGACCGAGATCCCCATTTTCGTCCGCCCAATCGTCCCAGATCTTCACACCGTTTTCTTTCAGATAAGATATATTGGTATCGCCACTCAAAAACCACAACAGTTCATGAATAACCGATTTGAGATGAATTCGTTTGGTTGTTACCAGCGGAAACCCTTCGGAGAGATCATAACGGAGCTGTCTGCCAAATACAGATTGTGTTCCTGTTCCTGTACGGTCTCCTTTATGCACGCCGTTGTTTAGAATATCCTGTAATAAATCGAGATAGTTTTTCATGTTGATATCCCCTCACTAAAGAATATTTACACTTACCACTCCGATGACAGAACAACCTTCCGATCGCTGTTATCCCCAGATTTTTTTGATTTCCTTTTCAAAAGGTAAAATCCGGGGATAAAGGCGAACACTCCGCTTCTTCAGGTTCTTTCTGTCCTCTACGTTCTCGTGTAAAAGATTAGTTTAACTTCAATACTAATTACATAGACCGTGATTGGCTTGGAGCCACATCATAACTGATCATTACTACAGTGTACCACAATTGTGTTGTTGGATAAAATCAATTCAGGGAAACTTTTGAGCGTGTAGCTTTTCATCATATCATACACACTAGCATCTTGAATTTCTCAGCTTTTGCTCAGAAAAAAAGAGACGAATAACGCGTTAACGTCATTCGTCTCTTCTGATATACGTATAATGCCGGACGGATCCGAAGCCTAGATGATCTTAACGGGAGATGATGTGGATCGGGTGACCCATAACCAATTCCGCAGCTTCCATCACGATTTCGCCCAAAGTTGGGTGAGCGTGAATTGTAAGAGCCAGATCTTCCAAAGTTGCGCCCATCTCAATTGCCAAACCAAGCTCAGCAATCAGGTTGGAAGCTTCCAGACCTACGATTTGGCAACCCAATACAAGGCCACTTTCTTCGTCAGCTACGATTTTCACGAAGCCTTCAGCGTGGTTCAAAGATACAGCACGGCCGTTACCCGCATAAGGGAACTTGCCTGCTTTTACTTTGTAACCTTTTTCTTTAGCTTCTTTTTCAGTGTAACCTACGCTGGAACACTCTGGATCTGTGAACACAACAGCTGGCATACATTTGTAGTCAACTACAGATGGTTGTCCTGCGATTGCTTCAGCAGCCACTTTACCTTCATAAGAAGCTTTGTGTGCCAGAGCCAAGCCTGATACGATGTCACCGATAGCAAAGATGTGAGGAATGCTGGTACGACCTTGGTGGTCAACTTTGACAAATCCACGCTCGTCAACGTCAACACCAATCATGTCGAGACCCAGTTCTCCATCTGTGTTTGGACGACGTCCAACAGTTACCAGCAGGTAATCTGCAGTTACTTCTTTGGACTCACCATTTACAGAGTACTTAACAGTTACATCTTTATCCGTTTGCTCAGCACTTTCAGCTTTTGCACCCGTTACGATTTCGATGCCTGTTTTCTTCATGTTTTTAGCCACGAGGCTAGTCATGTCTTTATCGAAACCTGGCAGTACTGTATCCAAACCTTCGATGATTGTTACTTTTGCACCGAATTTGGAGTACATTTGACCAAGCTCAGCACCGATATATCCGCCACCGATAACGATCATGCTTTTTGGTACTTCAGGCAAGTTCAGAGCTTCTGTCGAAGACAGAATGCGTCCGCCAAACGGGAAAGGTTTCAGTTCGATTGGACGGGAACCTGTTGCAATAATTGCATTTTTAAATTTGTAACGTGGAGACTCGTGGTCATTGAATACACGAGCTTCGTTTTCGTTGATGAACATGCACTCACCGTTGAAAACTTCAACTTTATTGCCTTTGAGCAAACCAGCTACGCCGCCAGTCATTTTCTTAACAACGCCGTTTTTGAACTCTTGAGTTTTGCTGAAGTCCACTTTTACGTTCTCAGCAGAGATACCAAAAGCTTCACCGTGAAGTGCAGACTCATATTGGTGTGCAGCAGAGATCAGGGCTTTGGATGGAATACATCCACGGTTCAAACAAACACCGCCCAGTTCGGATTTGTCTACGATCAATACGCTTTGGCCCAGTTGAGCAGCGCGGATGGCAGCTACATAGCCGCCAGGACCCGCACCAATTACTAATGTGTCGATATTGAGAGAAGCGTCGCCTACTACCATATCTTACACCTCCATAACAAGCAGCTCAGGGTTAGCGAGCAGCTGTTTAATGTAATTCATAAAGTTTTGTGCTGTTGCGCCATCGATGATACGGTGGTCAAAGCTCAGGGAAAGAGCCATTACAGGTGCTGCAACTACTTCGCCGTTTTTGATCACTGCTTTTTCGCTGATGCGTCCTGTTCCGAGAATAGCAACTTCAGGGAAGTTGATGATTGGAGTGAAGAACATACCGCCAGCAGAACCGATGTTACTGATGGAGATTGTGCTTCCTCTCATTTCATTCGCGCTCAATTTGCCCTCACGACCACGAGCAGCCAAATCACGGATAGAATCAGCAATCATCCAGATGGATTTACGATCAGCATCTTTGATAACAGGAACGATCAAGCCGTTGTCTGTATCTGTAGCGATACCGATGTTGTAGTATTTTTTGTAAACAATTTCGTTAGCTTCTTCATCAATCATAGCGTTCAGAGCCGGGAATTGGCGGGAAGCCGCAACCAGTGCTTTAACGATGAATGGCAGATAAGTAACTTTTGTTCCTTTTTTCTCTGCAATTGGTTTCATGCGAGTACGGAAAGCAACCAATTCAGTTACGTCCACTTCGTCCATGATTGTAACGTGAGGTGCTGTGTAAGCCGATTTAACCATCGCATTAGAGATTGCTTTACGGATACCTTTGAATGGTACGCGCTCTTCTTCAAGGTATTGATCAGCTGCAGCCGCTGCTGGTGCTGCGGATTTTTTCTCTTCTTGAGCCGGAGCTTCGGAAGATGCCGCTGCGGAAGAACCGCCACCGTTTTTGAAGGATTCAACATCTTCTTTGGTTACTTTACCGTTGTTGCCAGTGCCGTTAACCTGTGCGATGTCTACACCTTGTTCGCGAGCAAATTTACGCACGCTTGGTGTTGCCAGAACGTCTTTGGCAGGTACTGCCGGAACGCTGTTGTTGCCGCCTTCTTTAGCTGCATCCGAGCTGGAAGCTGCTGCAGAAGAACCGCTTGTGTCAGCTCCGCCTTGAGCTGCATCTTTCTCTTGCTCGCCTTGATCACCAGCAGGAGCGTCGTCTTGCTCAGGAAGTTCGCCTTCTGCATCGATGATCGCTACAACTTCACCAACATGGCAGACTTGACCGTCTTTAGCGAATACTTCTGTAACTGTTCCGTTAACCGGGCAAGGTACTTCTACAACCGCTTTGTCGTTCTGTACTTCCATGATGATGTCGTCGTCAGTTACTTTGTCACCGACTTTGATGTGCATCTTGATGATTTCGCCTTCGTGCAGGCCTTCGCCCAATTCAGGGAATTTATATTCAAATTTAGCCAACTGAAAAACCTCCTTGATTATGTGCTCAATCCTGAAAACAACCCTTAACTCCAAGAAACAACTGTTACTGCTAATGCAAATAACTGTTACTCAAGGGGCTAATGGCTGTTTACAGTGCAGCTTGCGCTGCGGTGTGAATCACCATACTGCGCCTTGCGGCATGTCAGATGATTAAATTAGAAATTTACGACTTTGTTAACCGCAGCAACGATACGCGCCGGGTTAGGCAGCCATGTATCTTCGATTTGTGCAAATGGATATACAGTGTCCGGACCAGCTACACGCAGAACCGGTGCTTCCAAGTGCAGGATTGCTTTTTCATTGATTTGGGCAATGACTTCAGCTGCAACACCTGCGCTCTTTTGAGCTTCCTGTACAACAATTGCACGGTTTGTTTTCTTAACGGAAGCAACGATAGTATCGATGTCGATCGGGCTAACCGTACGAAGGTCGATAACTTCAACTTTGATTCCTTGTTTTTCGAGTTCATCTGCTGCTTTCACAGAAGTGTGAACCATCATACCGTAAGTAATGATTGTTACATCAGAACCTTCACGAACAACGTTCGCTTTACCCAACTCAACAACGTAATCTTCTTCAGGCACTTCTGCACGGAAAGCATGGTACAAGTTCAAGTGCTCCATGAAGAATACAGGATCGTTATCGCGAATAGAAGCGATCATCAGTCCTTTTGCATCGTAAGGGTTAGAAGGAACAACGACTTTGATACCTGGTGTTTGCGTGAGCAGACCTTCCAGGGAATCTGTATGCAATTCTGCCGCTTTTACACCGCCACCGAATGGTGTACGGAATACGATTGGAGAATTGTATTTTCCACCGGAGCGGAAACGCATACGAGCAGCTTGCACTACCATTTGGTCAAGGGCTTCGAAGATAAAACCAACGAATTGGATCTCAGCAACCGGACGGAAGCCTTGTACACCCAGACCTACAGCCAGACCACCAATAGCGGACTCAGCCAGTGGTGTATCAAATACACGCTCTTCGCCAAACTCTTTTTGCAGACCTTCCGTTACACGGAAAACGCCGCCTACATTACCTACGTCTTCACCGAAAAGCAGAACGTTAGGATCACGTTTCAACTCCACGCGAAGCGCATCACGGATTGCTTCTTTCATGTTCATTTGTGCCATTTGCTTCATTTCCTCCTTAAACATTGACAGTTCACATTTGAATTCGTACATGTATACCGGGACATTAAAGTCACGGATGTTTATGCTTTATCGGAAAAAACTTATTGGAAATCAGCTTTTTGCTCTTCCAAGTGCTTAGGCGTTTGTTCGAACATGCTGTCGATCAAGCCTGAAATCGTCATTTTCTCGGTTTTTTCCGCTTTTTTGATCTCTTCATTCACTTTAGCTTTTGCTTCTTCTTTCACACGTGCTGTATCTTCTTCAGTCCAAAGACCTTTTTTCTCAAGATATTTAGCGAAACGTGCGATAGGATCTTTAGCAGACCATTCTGCCTCTTCTTCTTTTGTACGATACTTGGAAGCATCATCCGAAAGGGAGTGAGGACGGAAACGATATGTTACTGCTTCGATCAATGTTGCGCCTTCTCCGTTACGTCCACGCTCAGCAGCTTCCTGAACAGCTTTGATAACAGCGAAGATGTCCATACCGTCAACTTTAACACCTTTGATACCTGCTGCTACCGCTTTGTGAGCGATGGACAGAGCTGCTGTTTGTTTAGCAAAAGGAGTTGTGATGGCATAACCATTGTTTTGTACGAAGAAGATAACAGGCAGTTTGTATACACCAGCGTAGTTCAGACCTTCATAGAAGTCACCTTCAGAAGAACCGCCATCACCTGTGTACGTGATAACAACTTGTTTTTGTTTCTTCAATTTGTAACCCATAGCGATACCCATTGCATGCAGAATTTGTGCACCAATGATGATTTGTGGCATCAATACATTAACGCCATCTGGAATTTGTCCACCATGTTGGTGTCCACGGGAGTACAAGAATGCTTGATAAAGAGGAAGTCCATGCCATACGAGTTGCGGAATGTCACGATAGCCAGGACATACAAAGTCTTCTTTTTCAATTGCAAATTCACTACCAACCATTGTAGCTTCTTGACCAGATACTGGAGCATAAAAACCAAGACGACCTTGACGGCCCAGGTTTACTGCACGGTCATCCCAAGTACGGGTAAATACCATGCGGTACATAATTTCTTTTAATTGATCATCGGAAAGTGTAGGCATCATGTCTTTGTTAACAATTTCGCCGTCAGGAGACAGCACGGACAGAGCTTCTACATCCTCTGTATACACTTCATAAGGAACCTTGCTCATTTTTTTCTTCACCTCAACAAAAAATTTGAATATCAAGTTCCGCTGTTATAATATTATTATACACCTGTTTCACTCCATACGTCAAAGAAATCCGTAATTTTTTTATGTTTCCTGCCGGATTGTATGTATAACAGGGGATTAATATTGGTATAACAGCATAATACATGATTGCGTGTTTGACCTAACCCCGCACAAGGGTAATCTTACCGTATTGCGCGGTCGAATGCAAAAAATTAACCGAGAAAGGTGACGTTTTATGACGGATTCCCGCTATTTGAAACGCACGATTGTGAAGGAAGAGATTGAAAGTCGCTATCTCGGAGAGAAGCGAACGCTCCGTATTTACCTCCCTCCGGGCTATAACGAATTACTTAGCTACCCTGTCGTATATTGTCAGGATGGCGAAGAATTTTTTAATTTCGGACGAATTGCTACAACAGCTAACCAAATTATTCTGGACGAAGGAGCCGAACCTTTCATTATTGTAGGGGTTCAGGTCGATGTGTCTGTGAGAACGCAGGAATATGCTCCATTCGGAGATCGGTTCAAGGCATATACCGCTTGCTTCGCTGAAGAGATTATTCCCTATATAGAAGAGAAATATCCTGTGCGCCGTTCTCCGCAGGAACGCATTCTTGCCGGAGACTCGCTTGGTGGCAGTGTTTCGCTTCATCTTGCTCTGTTATATCCGGATCTGTTCACACGTGTCATCAGCATGTCTGGTGCCTTCTACTCCGCTTCACAAGAAATCTATGCCGCAGCTGAAGATCTGTCTTGGCTCTCGATCTGGATGATCGTTGGTTTACAGGAAACTGCCTTTAAGGCAGATACCGGTACGTATGATTTTGTTCAATTAAACCGGGATACTCGAGAATTGCTGGAAAAACGTGGTGCCCTCGTCTCCTATCAAGAGAAAGACGGAAAACACCAATGGGGCTTTTGGCAGAAGGAATTGCCCGAAGCATTACTTTATTTTCTCCAGGAGAGATAAAAGGACCACATTAACAGGCGGCTGAAATGCCGCTATTGTTTTTCATTTTAATGATACCGCTTACAATTGTAATCTGAAAAAGAAGCAGGATATCCTGCTTGCTTTAAGTGCTCTAATCCTGCTTCTTTGCCCGATTACAAATTAAGCATGAATTTCGTTTACTTTTTAAGCTAAGGAATGTTCCGCTTCAATCTTTCTCAACAGAACATCGCAGCCTGCGTTAACCAGCTCGTACACCTCTTCAAAATTGCCTGTGTAATACGGGTCAGGTACTTCTCTGAGTTTTTCCTCGGGAAGCATGTCCATGAACTTGATGATGTCCGCCTCAGCTCCGCCTGGAACGTTGCGCACATTATCTGCATTGGAATTGTCCATACACACAATGTAATCAAATTGAGTAAAGTCTTCGCTGGCGAACTGTCTTGCTGCCATGTTGGCATAAGAAATCTGGTACGAATCCAGCAATTTTCGAGTCCCTTCATGCGGAGGTTTACCAACATGCCAGTCCCCTGTACCCGCTGAGTCCACACGAATCTGGTGTTCAAGCCCCTTCTCCAGGACTTTGTGACGCAAAACGGCTTCAGCCATTGGTGATCTACATATATTGCCCAGACATACAAACAAAACATTAATCATATTAATCCCCCTTGCTTAACGTACCTTGCAGTACCGACGATGTTGGCTGTGTCACAATGCTCTCCGGCTGAGGAGTGACGTTCCCGGTCTCAGATGGCACCAACGAACGACGTGGCAGTTTCCATTTATAATGTACTGAACACATCCGGAAGAACACAACGGCCGCGAAACAAAATAATAATCCGGCATTCGTTGTTAACCAACCCATACCTATAACAAAACCGGCTGTCATTGCCCATACAGCATAAATTTCGTCACGCAATACAAGCGGTTTACGTCCCGCAAGCACATCACGAATAACGCCTCCACCAATACCGGTCATTACTGCTGCAACGATAACTGCGCTAATAGGATGTCCCATGTTCGCCGCGTACAGCGCCCCTTGAATTGCAAATGCTGCGAGTCCGATTGCATCAAACAACGCCTCTGTTCGCTTCCAGTGACTAATCCACTTGAGAGGCAATATAAACGCAATCGCTACAGATACTAAGGCTAACATAATAAGTGATCCCTGACTCCACAGTGTCGTTACAGGTATACCTATAAGTACATTCCGGATAATCCCGCCTCCGAATGCCGTGACAAGTCCAAGCACTAGTACACCCAGAATGTCATACTCCTCTTCCATTGCTACGAAGGCACCGGACATTGCAAATGCGATAGTGCCTATAATGCTGAATACTTCAAAAATGTGTAAGTCCAACCTGTTCAAACCTCACTTTTCAAGTCATCTCCATGTCGCTCTACCCATTGTATCCGCGAGCACTGAAATTGTGCAACCACATTTTGTGGATTATACTGGTTTGGTGAATATATTTGTACAGGTTCCAACATTATATTTGAACAATGAACTATTTTTCTCTGAATTAGGAAGGATGAAATAAAATGACGGTGAAACGGATAGTTATTTTTACAGGCGGAAACTTATCTGTAGAATTACTTCAGGAAATACGAGAAGATGATATGATCATCGCGGCCGATCGCGGTGCATTATTTTTAATTGAACACGGCATTCAGCCTCACATTGCAGTTGGAGACTTCGACTCCATTACTGAAGAGGAACGTATCATTGTAAGCAACAATAGCATTCGGTTCATTACATGTGACCCTGTTCATAAGGATCTTACTGATACAGAAATGGCTTTTGAGACAGCGCTAGATTACGAACCTTCTCACATCTTAATGTTAGGTGCTACAGGTACACGTATGGATCACACTCTCGCTAATGTACATATCATGGTTCGCGCGATGCAACATCATATCTCCTGTGCCATTCAGGACAAACACAACTATATGACACTGACCACATCCAAAGCTGTGGTTGAACACCGAGACTATAAATATGTTTCTCTGCTGCCCTTGACTCATGAAGTTGCAGGAATAACTCTAGATGGTTTTATGTATCCGCTAGATCAAGCCACCATTCGCATGGGACAATCCTTGGGTGTAAGCAACAAGCTCTTAGGCTCCTCCGGTACAGTCACTATTGATAGTGGCTTATTACTGATTATTCAGAGCAAAGATTGAATCTATTCGTATGCTTCATAGTTATTTATTACGTTTTTGTAACCAGTGATTGAATGAAGAAAATAGGTTCACACATAACAAAGACCCTTGATATTCAAGGGTCTTTGTTGTTTCATCTTTATTCTTCGTCCGTCAATGATTAATTTTTTGACATTTTTAATCATATTTTAATAAACATACCCAAACCATTGTGGCGCAAGGGATTACACTTCCCTATCCAATTTCTAGGCTGTTACAAAGCTGTTATACTCGCTCTAGCAACTTAACGAAAACGAATTTTGGAGGTACTAACTAACATGAAAACAAACATCTTTGTCCAAAAGGCCGTAACCGTCGGGTTGTGCGCTACACTAGGTTTTGGAGCTGTATTAATGACTAACGCACCTGTTGCACAGGCAGCAACTGCTTCTGTATCCACAGGTCAACAGATTGTTAACTATGGTAAACAATTTACTGGAACTCCATATAAATTTGGTGCTTCAACATCAACAACCAAAGTTTTTGACTGTTCTTCTTTTATGAAATATATTTTCAAAAAGTATGGTGTAGATTTGCCGCGCACTTCCGTGAAACAATCCAAAGAAGGTAAAGCTGTGTCTAAAGCTAATCTGCGTGTCGGAGATCTGGTATTCTTCTCAAGTGGTAGCCGGTCTACCGGTTCTAATGTCACTCACGTAGGTGTTTATGCGGGAAATGGTAAGATTCTGCATACGTATGGATCTCCAGGCGTAACCCTCTCTGATCTGGACTCTGGTACTTGGAAGAGAACGTATGTTAAAGCTCGTCGTGTACTTTAGAATTATATATTGCTAATAAGTAAAGGCCGGACGATATGTTCCGGTCTTTTTATTTACCCTTTTTTCGCCACAGTCTAAACTGGAGTTTCATGGAATTCGGTGATACATCTAATTTTTATCATGAAGCATGTAACCGATCCCACGCACCGTATGAATCAGTTTCACACTTCTTCCCTTATCCACCTTAACCCTTAGATGTTTGATATACACATCCACAACGTTGGTATCCATCGCATACTCATATCCCCATACTTCCCGCAAAATATCACTCCGGGTACATGCTTCATTTACATGCAGGGCCAGGAATTCCAGCAATTCGTACTCTTTTGGCGTTAATGTCAGGTATTCACCCGTACGACTTACCCTTCTTGAACGCAAATTGACTTTAAGATCATGAACTACAATTACTTCCTCACCCTCTGGTGTTGCATTCGCAAAAACACGCAATAAATTTCGTATTCTGGCAAGCATCACGGTTAAGTGGATCGGTTCCTCCATCACGTCATTAGCTCCGTAATCCAGCCATTCCACGATGAACTGAGGAGATGCATTTGAAGTAATAACCAGTAGAGGTATAACCTGACCCTTATCTACCCATCGTTTTAACTCTAATTTCTGATCCTGGCCACAATGTTCATTTCCCTCTTCCCGGTCTACCAGGATGATCAGTTTAATATGCAGCAACGAAGGCTCGACGGATTGGTTTAGTTGGGACCACTTCATTCGTTGCACCTCATACCCTTCGCTACATAAAATATCCTGAATTAGGCTGACCTGTTCTCCTGCTCCAATCAGCAAAATGACTGTTTTCACTCTTTTTCACCCGGCCTGTCTCTATCCCCACTGCTCGCAGCAATGGTTGGTACAGATAGCATGCCGTAAAATGAAAAAGTCCATTCCCTCAAGGGAACAGACTTTGCTTCTTTCTTGCTTTAACCAAAGTAGCGATGGACGAGCGTACGTGCTTCAGCTGTGTCTTTTGTTCCGTGTACGAGGACACGTCCATCTTGGAAAATAACCATTCTATGGACTCCTGTTGTAAAAGAAACCAGAAACGGATTGGATTCCACTTTTCCTTCTTGAAGCCTGTTCAGACGTTCCGCCGTATGTAGAAGATCCAGATTCATACGCCGTGCAGGTCGGATCTGAACGGTGTCCCTGCCACATAACACATCGGTTTTCTCCAGATTGGACGCAGAAAGATATGGATATGTTGCCGAAGTGCCGCAGGAAGGACAGTCTTGCTTTTTCGCACCATCCACATTGATGGATATGTATTCGTTCCTCCACACGTCAAATGACAATAACTTACGTCTCAATGCATTGGCATTGCCACTAAGTAACTTCATCGCTTCTGCTGTCTGATTTGCCGTTACCATCTGTACCGCTTGAGGTATGATACCAGACGTATCACATGTATCTCCTCCCAGAGGGACTTCACCCAGCAAACAATTTAAACATGGCGTATCTCCAGGCATAAACGTATAGGTGATGCCGTAACTACCTACGCATCCACCATAAATCCAGGGAATACGGTGTTTCTGTGCCATATCGTTAATGAGTAATCGCGTATCAAAGTTATCCGTTGCATCCATGATCAAGTCGGTATGCTGAACGAGTTCTTCCAATTCATCTACTCTGACATCCAACACTTTCCCTTCCACATGAACCGTGGAATTAATGGCAGATAACCGTTTTTCCGCTGCCATCGCCTTCGGCATCCGTTCAATCGCGTCCTGTTCTACATATAATTGCTGTCGCTGCAGGTTACTCCACTCCACATAATCACGATCCACAATTGTTAAGTGTCCAACTCCTGAACGAACTAACGTTTCTGCGATTCCTGTTCCCAGTGCGCCAGCACCAACGATTAAAACTCTGCTGCCCTTTAATCTGGCCTGACCTTCCTTGCCAAGTGGCGCATAACGTTCCTGTCTGGAATACCGATCGGCCTGCTCCGAGGATGTTGATTGTTGATTTATCATGTATGAACCATTCCTTCCACCGGACTACTGGCTGCTGCGTAACGCTTTACGGGAATCATGCCTGCCTCATAAGCCAGCCTACCTGCCTCTACCCCCAATCTCATCGCCTTAGCCATGCTCACTGGATCCCCTGATCCGGATACGGCTGTATTTAACAATACGCCAGCTGCACCAAGTTCCATCGCATAAGCAGCATCTTTGGGGGAGCGCAATCCTGCATCCACAATTACAGGTACAACAGCCTGCTCAATGATGATCTCAAGGTTATAGGGATTGATGATGCCTCTGCCAGCTCCGATAGGAGAAGCGCCAGGCATTACAGCATGTACGCCAAGCAATTGCAGCCTTTTGGCCAGAATGACATCATCTGAAATATAAGGCAATACAGTGAAGCCCTTTTCAAGCAAAATTTCACAAGCCTTGTACGTTTCAATCGGATCTGGGAGTAACGTCATTCCATCTCCGATGACTTCGACTTTTATCATATCACAAAGTCCTGACGCCCGCGCAAGCTCGGCAATTCGCACCGCCTCTTCCGCATTGGATGCTCCAGCCGTATTCGGAAGAAGAGTGTATTTGTCCAGATCCAATGTATCCAGGAAATGCTTCTGGTTGCGCTCCTCCAGATTCAGACGACGAACAGCAAAGGTTAAAACTTCCGTTTCAGATGCTTCCACAGCCTGACTTTGCACTTCCAGATCCGAAAACTTGCCTGTTCCGAGCAACAATCTGGACTCAAACGTATATTTACCAATGTTCAACATCATCAACCGCCTCCTACAAAATGTACAATCTCGATTCGATCGCCTTCTCTTAATGCCGTCGTTTCATGATACTCACGGGTTAAAATATGCTTGTTCAGCTCTACAACTACAGTCTTGACTTGCAGATCAAAAGATTTAAGCAGTTTATCCACACGATTCAATCTGTCTTCAATCTCCATCCGTTGACCATTAACGATGATATTCACTGCACCACTCCCTTTCTGTTCAATCGCTCCGGACTCAGCGCCTCAATTCCGAGTTCTTCTGAGCTTTTGCCAGCGAGCAACTCAGCGATAAGCCTTCCTGTTATCGCACTAAGCAAGATACCGTTGCGGTAATGCCCAAAGGCGGCGAACAGCCCTGGTATACTCTTGCAAGCACCTATATAAGGCAATCCATCTGGAGTTGCCGGTCTTACGCCTGCCCACGCTCGTATAAATTGTGCTTCTTTCATCCCAGGCACCCAGTGGGTAGCCGCTGTTAGCAGCTTCTGAACACCCTGTACAGAAACGTTCAGATCGGTTCTGCCTGGCAGACTGGTTGCCCCGAGCCAAACTTCGCCATTAGCTTTGGGAACAATATAGATATCCTCTGCATACACCGTTCTGTCAGGTCTGTACCCAGCATGTTCATCTGAGAACTGAACGGCGGCTATTTCTCCTTTTACCGACCACACAGGCATGCTCAGATTCACATGTCTCATCAACTCTTCACTCTGTAATCCAGCCGCTATAATGACATGTTTGCATCTCATCTCACCGATCGATGTGGTGATTCCCTGCACGCCATGTTCGTTTGCTTGCACACGTATATCCTGTATGTCCTCCATAACCCGTGCTCCCAATGCTTGAGCGGATTCAGCATATGCCTTCGTTAGATGGACTGGAAGAATCTCACTCTCGTAAGGTCTGTAGTAGGCTCCATACGTATCTCTGTTAAGCCATGATGCCTCCTGTTGCACAACGGAACGATCCCACCATACCTCATCAGCAGAAGCAGACAACGCAGACTTCCGATTGTCCTTATAACTACTTAATTCACTGTATGAACGAAAAGGAGTTAGGAATCCCTGGCATTGCAGGCCAGTCTCTACCTCACTGAGTGTAGCCATTAGCACCTGTTGCTCGATAAGTAACTGTCTACTCTGTCTGGCAAGCTTAGCCATCAAAGGATGAGCAAAATCCTCACTGCCTGCCGCCAGCATTCCAGCCGCCGCGCAAGAAGTGCCTCCTGCAATCGCCGAACGCTCCAGCAACAGCACATCCTGTCCACGGGAAGCAAGCTCATAAGCGATAGCACAACCAACAACGCCTCCACCTACAATAATCGTTTCTGCATGAAACTTATCCGGTTTATCAATAACGATCTCTTTCATCCTCTCATCTCCTTGATTCAGGGACTCAGACTTTCTGTAGCAACGATAGCCTGCCTTAATAATGCAGCCGCCCGATCCGGTGACTCGCTCGCCCATACATTCGAGATCACGGCGACTCCCTGTGCCCCTGCAGAGCGAATAGCGTGAATGTTTCCCGGTCCGATACCCCCAATCGCCATGACAGGAATGGAGACACGCCTGCACACTTCAGCAAGAGCATGTAATCCTCTGGGGTCAAGATCAGGCTTACTGTTGGTTGAGTAGACATGCCCGAAGAAAAGATAATCGGCTCCCCGTTCTTCAGCGATTTTTGCCTCATCGATTGAATGAACAGATACACCCAGACGAAGGCGCTGCACATTGCTTATAACAGCAGGGTTATAATTTCGTATCGCATCTTGCCCCCAATGTACACCGCCATAAATGTCATTCTGTGAAGGAAGTTCTGAACTATTGATAACAATGCGGCAAGATGGAATGCCAACGCTACGCAGACTTTGAGCCCAACCGATCTTGTCTTGCCATGTGAGTTGTTTTTCTCGTATGTGAATATAGTCCACCAAAGGCCAAACGTCCTTTGCAGCTTTTACAAAAGATGCCTGATCCCCTGCACCCGTAGATACAACATGCAATTCAAATGATTCTTGAACATGTTCATGAGAAATTACCGTACTGTTCATCTCCTTCCAGACTTGAATGCTATGAAAACACAAAAAAGCCACTCCCGTAGGGGAGTGGCTGCGTATTAATTATAGGACCAGATGACTGACTGATACATACAGTTCATTTCGTGCAATAAAGCTATAGACCTTATAGCCATAACGTTATACACGCAACTGCATGTTTCAATTTACTAAGCAAGACGGTTGAATTCTTTCGAATTGCCGTTTGCTCACGTCATTCACTGAAACGCGCTCGCCACTTCCCTACGCTGGTATGATCCAGATCAGGTGCAAAGGGTCCGGAATCGCATTCTTCCATCTCAGCCGCATCGTGCGGCCCCCCTAGTGTTCATATGAAGTTGTAGCCTATGTTACCATAGACGGTTTTTTTTGTCACCGTCATTTCTGTTAAACATTGTCTTGAATCGTTTAGTTTTTCTCAGACCATTCTTCGACATTCCATGTTTTGGTGACCCATCCCTCGTAGAAATCAGGTTCATGAGATACCACTAACACCGTTCCCTTGAATTCTTTCAAAGCACGCTGCAACTCCGCTTTGGCTGTGACATCCAGATGGTTCGTCGGCTCATCGAATAGAATCCAATTGCTTTCACGCATCAAGAGTTTGCATAAACGAACCTTGGCTTGTTCTCCACCACTCAGCATATTAAGTGGACGAGTAATGTGCTCATTTTTCAACCCGCAGCGAGCGAGATGACCTCGGACCTCATTTTGGGTCAAATGTGAAAATTCATTCCAGACATCCTCAATCGGCGTGATATTCCCAGCACGAACCTCCTGCTCAAAATAGGCTGTTTCGAGGTAATCTCCTAAGAAAGTCTTTCCACTGAGTGGAGATATTTTTCCCAGGATGGTTTTCAACAGCGTCGATTTACCCACACCATTACAACCTACGATGGCAATTTTCTCACCACGTTCGATTGTCATTGTCATCTTAGGCAGCAAAGGATACGTATATCCAATTTCAAAATCAATACCCTCAAAGACCGTTTTACTGCTCGCACGGGCATCCTTGAATTTGAACGTTGGTTTGGCCGCTTCATCTGGGCGATCAATACGTTCAATTCTGTCCAGCTGTTTCTCCCGACTCTTCGCTCGACCTGAAGTTGAAGCACGTGCCTTGTTACGCTGAATGAAATCTTCCTGCTTCTTGATGTACTCTTGCTGTTTCTCGTATGCATCAATATGCTGGGCTTTATTCATATCAGCCATCTCGAGGAACTTGTTATAGTTCGCTGCGTATCTCGTTAATTTGGCAAATTCCAAATGATAAATGACATTTACGACTTCATTCATGAATTCCGTGTCATGGGAGATTAAAAGAAACGCGTGCGGGTAGTCCTTCAGGTAACGTGACAGCCATTCAATGTGCTCTACATCCAGATAGTTGGTCGGCTCATCCAGCAAAAGAGCTGTAGGTTTCTCAAGCAGAAGCTTGGCAAGAAGCACCTTGGTACGTTGTCCACCACTTAGAGCTGCGACATCCCGATCAAGACCAATTGCGGACAAACCAAGACCATTGGCCATCTCTTCCACTTTTACGTCAATCAGATAAAAGTCGCCCTGTTCCAGTTGTTCCTGAATATCGCCCATCTCTTCCAGCAACTGCTCCAGCTTATCTGGATCTGCATCTGCCATCTGGTCCGTAATATTCATCATTTCTTTTTCCAATTCAAGCAACGGAAGGAATGCATCCTTAAGCACGTCACGAATGGTTTTGCCTGGGGTAAGCTTCGTGTGCTGATCCAGATATCCATAACGGACCTTAGGTGTCCATTCCACTTTTCCACTATCTTTAAGCAATTTACCGGTAAGGATGTTCATTAATGTGGATTTACCCACACCATTGGCACCAACAAGTCCTACGCGCTCTCCGGCAAGTAAACGAAATGATACATTTTTAAATAACGTGCGATCTCCAAAATTGTGACTTACGTTCTCTACTGACAATAAACTCATAAGATGAGGTTGCTCCTATCTATTAGACATTACTTTTGTTATTGTTCCGAAACCCTATTCTAGCACAGGTCCCGTCTTTTCTGAAAGTAATGTAAACAGTTCAAGAACCTCTTACATGATTTTGTCATACAGGCTACCCTAACGATTAGAGCATTTATATTCGAAATAGCCTTGCGCAGCTGCTTGTCTTGCGTCTGTGAACACCTCTTCAGCACGGTAACCATTACCACATGTGGAGGGGTAATAGTACCTGATACCCGTTAAAGGATCTACCCCACCTACGATGGCCGTTTTCTTCACAAGTCTGCCTCCACCGATCGCATAATTGTTGATCTTCTGGTCACCCACACCTATACCTTGGATAAAGGCCATAATCCCTGTATCGTTAATGGAGTTGTACCAATCTTCCTGCGCAACCAGGGGCATCGTGAACGTATAGGAAATACCGTTCTTTCTGGCAAACTCATTATGGCGGTTAATCACATCAGCCAGATCATCCTGCACAGTAGTCACAATCCGGCTTAGTCTAACTTGTTCAAATACGCTGGTATTCTGAAGTAAAGGAATCTGTGTGCTTGAGGCCAGTTCTTTTTGAAATCCTTCAATCCATTTCCCTGCGTTTGCGTCATAGGCATATACGTAGTCGTCCAGTGTAAAGTTAATACTGTTACCATTAGAATCTGAATATGTATAAGGTTTCTTGGGGCTCCACACTTGCCTGAAAGAATCTTCACGGTTACCCGTCATCTCTGTTTCTGTGGACAACATATAATAGCCATCATAATCCAGAATAACCACGGCAGGAATGTAATTAAACATGTTTTGAATAGCTGCGGGATCATCCTGAATCCCCATATTCAAAGCCATCGTCTGAGTAAATGTTAACAAGGCAAGCTCTTTATCCGCTTTAACAAATTTGGTTGAATCATAACCTGCTTCATCATTTTGTTTCTCATTCTGATGCATGACTGCACCTGCATCCATGACTGCGGTTTGAAGTGCAGATCTGTATCGTTGACCAAGATATTGAGCCTCTTCGGCATCTTGGGTATGGAGTGAGATGATCCAGAAGAGCGGGAAGAAGATCAGCACAAATACAATGGATAGCTCAGTAATCTTCATTGAGGACCATACCTCCGTATGTTACAAATACTGCTGAAGCCTGAGCCGTGCCACTCAACCATTCACGAATGAGCATGGAAGGTGTACGATTTGTATTTTGGAGCGTCACGGTGAAAAAATCCCCTGTCGTCAACGTATATCTTCGGCCAGGATCATCAACCGGTATCACACCTGAGGATGGGAATAGTCTTTCTCGAATCTGAGCTGCATAATATCCATCCTGCACTACCTCATAGGTCCCGGTAAAACTGTTATTGTCCATCGGGTCTGTATAATGAGGTACATATTTCTTATGTAAATGTTCCATCGACACCTCATACAGATTGCCCGTCTGGGCCAGTTGCTCCTCAAACTCAGCCAACATTCGAGGTGAAATATATCCTTTCGTTCGGACAGCATCAACAAAACGTGTTACATTCTGAACAGCCGTCATACGTGTTATATCATCCTGCCGATCAGCTGTTTCAGCAGTTGGGTACACATAGAGCAGAAGGACTGCGAGCAATACGGCAAGCAGCTTGGATGCGGCATTAATCAATTCACACTGGTCTCCTTCCAAAAAACAATCTTGAGCAGTTCTCCAGTTTCATTTCGTATAAACTCTGGTCTGTAGGTAACATAGAGCTGGACAGGAATAGTCGCTATTTTGCTGACAAGTGGATCGATCACATAGGAAGTCCCGTCTACCTCTACAGGAATGCCTGTGCCTGTCATCTGTCTCACGGTATGCAACACTTCCGCACCACTATACCGGGACGGATTGGTGGTATGCAGTGTTGTTGTCAGCCGACCTTCCATGCCTGCTGTTGTCTGTACTCTGTCGTTCAAGGCCGCTGATAAAATCTTAACATTCTGTTGCCCGTACAGGCAGGCTGTCACAAACAGGACAACCGCCGTACAAAACAACATAAGATGCTGTGTATTCCGGGACATGTTAAACCAACTCCTGTCAGGATTGCTGGAAGATCAGCCCTCTTACCACGTTGGATCGGTCTTTTACGATAATGGCTTTGAATTTACCACTTGGATTGACATATTGATTGTCTTTTTCACTCATGGTCTGGTTAATAATCCCCACTTTATCGTCGGGTGCAATAACCGAGCCGTAGTCCGCATTATTGAGATCCTGTGAGATGTTTAGTTGATTGCCGTACCATTGACCCGCTTTATTTTTACCTGTAATAACTTGAATACCGAACTGATCCTTGTCCGCATATTTACGCAGCGCATTCGTAACCTGCGATCCACTGATGGTTGTTCCGTCATATACCGTAAATGCGGCCTGGGACAACTCGGTTTGGATATCAGCAAAATTATTCTGGGCCGTCTTGGTTGCCTCCTGAGCCGAAATAAACAACAGAACTACAATTGTGATCAAAGCGATTGTTAAGAAAATCCCTGCTGCCACCTTTAAAGCGCTTGATGCATTGTTCATGATAAATCCTCCCAAGTTATAAGTTATTAAACTATTTCAGACTGTCACACAGATGAATTGTGCTACAGTTTCTGAATTTGCTCATAATAAATGTTCATCTGCAAGAAACTCATACCGACCAATGGAATAACCAGATACAAAAAGATAAGGGCGTACATAGGTGTAAATCCAATGGTTCTCCCCCATGATGCTTTGACATCTATCATTTTGCTGTACTCTTGCTTGCGTTGTTCAAAATAGAATGCCATCATGCTCTCAAGATCATCGAAGGCTTCACGTATTGATATTTTGCCAAGGGCAAGCTGTAATTTATCAACCAGTCGCTGGAACTCGGGCAAGCCCGCCTCTTCCTTTAATTGTTCAAGTGCAAGCTCTGGCCCATGTTCAAAATGCAACAAACATTTTTGTAGCGGACGCTTGAAAATGACGGCAAATCGATTAAGCCATTCCAATATCTCTTCGACTGACATTCGGTCCATCTCACGTAGAATGGAAATCACTGTCTGGAATTGATAGATTTCATGTCGCATATCCAATCTTCGCATTTTCCGTTGAAATAACATGAGCCATACCGGCATGTAATACCCTGCTACACCCATAAGAATGGCTATAATCATTTCCCACCAGCGTACATATTGCTTGTTGTACACCTCAAGTTTCTGCATAATGCGCGTGATGGTCTCATTCTGGGTATCATGGTCTAACTGAACTGGAGATAACTGCTGTAACGCTTTGGAGACTTCTTCGTATGTAGCTCCTCGGTTCATTTCTACACTTTCCAATACGGATTGATCCAACGCTGTTTTTTCCTCAGCTTTCCTGAGATCCGCTTCAGCCATTGCACCAAACATTCGATCATCCCGGATCGGATCATGCATGATGTGGTTACGTTCAACCTGATGCAATAACAAGATGCATCCCATTGTAAGAACTAAACAACCTGCGAATAACATCACTCGACGAATGGCGAGCCATTCGTATTTCAACTCTGAACTGCTCTCCCTCATGAGCCGTATCGTTTGACTGTACTGTGCACTGCCAGGTTTTGCTGCAAACAACATCGCCAATTTCCGTATGAAGGTCTGCCTGTACAGCAACTGATCCAACCATGAATGCTTATGTCCTGACCGGTAACGAGTTTCATCGTATTGCTGGAGCCTTTGCAGAAGCAAATAAGCAAGGATGATGATGACATAGATCGATATTTTGGTAACAAAACCGATTTTGCTGCGGTAAAATTCATCCATCGTTGGAAAACTGACTCTAGCCCAGCGTTCGATTGGAGCGGTGAACAATACCGGAGCAAGAGCGATAATATTAAGCCCTTTGAGCAGGTAATCCAATTTATCACGCCGCAAAATCTCCAAATGAATCTCCTGAGTTAGGTTACCAAGTCCTTTGAGATAAATAGAACCTTGTGCCCTGTCCTTATCCCCAAACTCCATGACCATATAGGAAACGCCGGCAAATCCTTTGAGAAAACGGTTGGGAGCCACTTCATAATAACGCTCAAGTGCTTCATTCGGATCTGGAGAAGTTAGAGCTTCGTAGATCAGTCTTACCTGTTCTGCTGCTTCTCCTGTACCTGCTTCAGCGGCTTCATATAGCGCTTCCTCAACCATGCCATGCTGATGATACCGGTGCCTTACATCTGCGAAGAGATCCAACATCTGCACCAGCAACCTTTTTTCCATACGACTGAGGCACATATCCAATACCAGGCTGTTTAACACCACAGCACAGAGTACGGAAAGTATTACAAAAGCGATACCCGGCTGCAGAAGAAACAGAATGACACTTATGCCTCCATAACCTCCAAGAATAATCAGAACCACTGTCATCGTCAGCCTGCGAAGTGAAGGCTCATCCCCAACATGGCGGAATGAAATACGCTTCTGCACCTGTAAAATATACGCTGATAACAGTGGGACCTTCATTCCAAGACGGTAGGATTGCAACAAGATTGATCCGACTCCCTTGAGTCCCTTCCCGCTAGGAGCAAGAATAACGCCGGGCTGTCTTGCTGAACCACCTCCTCTGTGACGTAACATACTTAGAACCAGAAGTGTGATCAGCAAACCTCCTGCACAAATACTTAATACGAGGAGCAAAATCCATTTAATTGTCATGCTGATCACCCCAGTGTTGCTTCATAAACTGTTCAAATTTCTCGGCATCCTGTAATGTCATCTGGTCTCGCATATCCACCATGCTTCCAGAGGAAATTGGAGCTGTTGCAATATACTCTCCATTTCTGTACTCCACAACATTACGAAATGTAAAACCTGCCCTCTCTTCCACGCTATCACCTTGATTCGCACGAGGAAGACATTCCGTAATACGTTCGATATATCTTCGTCCCTCAGCATCTTTTTTCATGTGAACATCGAAATTGATGACACTCACAACCTGCTCCTCAGCAATATGCTCATGCTGGAACATACCTGTCTTGAGCAAGGAATTACGGAGGGAGAAAACCAGATCACGGAACGTTTTGGCATGGTGGGTAAACAGGGTGAACAGACTGGCAACCTGAGACATTTGAATCATCCACGCTGCCACTTCATCACTCGCAACCTCACCAAGAATATTGACAGTACCATCCGTTTTTTTCTGCAAATCAAGTCCTTGTTGACCTGAAATGTGTTCGGTCTCTCGGAAACTCAAGATATTACGACGGCTATAGATCCGTCTTAATTGAAGCTCAAACGCCATCTCCTGCACCCGAAGGGTGTAGGATGCATAGATGTGTTTCACCATAGCCATAAGCAACGTCGTTTTACCAGAACCTTGCGCCCCGGTGACTGCTGTAATCCGGCTTCCTTTCATCAGATATTGAAGCAGTGTGATTGGCAAATTTGCGTTGTTACCCGTAATCAACTGTTCAAGTGAAGCATTCGGAATATCGAACTTCCGGACGAAGAACGCCCATGATTCTGCAAAAGGAGGACGAACAACAACGACACGGGAGCCGTCTTTCATCTCGTTCACCTTGTATCCACTTGCTTCCGACAACTGCCCGGGATAATTGTATTTGTATATATTCTGGCATACCCTTTTCAGTTCACGGATGCTGCCAAATGACAGAAAGGATAGATGAATGGACTTACCTTTATAGAAAATCCAGACACTTTCCATGCCGCTAAGCGGTTCTTCATGTTCATCATCCTCCAGTCCTTGATCCAGCAAATCATTCCATGATGCCGGTTTTTGAAGTCCCATATTATGAACAGCATCAAGCATACCGCTAACACCACCACTAACGCCGTCAATACGTTGGTCTCTTATCTCATCAACAACAGAGAACCCTTTATAATGCTGATAGATACGCTGAACGATAATATCCGTCTTTTCTCTGAATCCAAGCTCTCGATATTCGCACTCGAAAACATACTGAATATCCTCCTCAGAGATATAATAACTTCCTCCATCGTCCGTACCTTCCTCCATCCTCAGTCTGCCAAGATCGTAGGTATCAATCATGCGGGAGAGTGCATCAACACCGAACTGCTGTCGGTACAGATAAAACACAATTTCGAATCGGTCCTGGATCGTCAACAAATCTGGTTCTGCAAACAAAATAACTTCATCTACATTTGACTTGTTCAATCCTATGCTTCGTGTCAGCAGATCCCCTATCAGATTTTTGACATACGTTTTGTCGCTGATACTGCCTGAGACACAGCCCTTCAGTGCTTTTCTCATCTCGGCACGTTGATTGATTCTTCGACGATATTCTTCTTCATGCAGACCCGCATCCGCGAGCTGACTATGACTAAGCTCATGAAGTGAGTTCTTCACCTTCTCAATCAACATGTCAATCGTGAATGATTCCTGTTCAGGAACACGAGCATTCTTTTCACGCAGAAACGTTTTATACTTGAACCAGATATAAGTCAGACACAGAATCAAAATTAAACTTATCCATATGGTATTCCAGAGCATCGGAGGTTCAGGCTCCCCTTTCCAGCCTCTTCAGAACTGTGCGCATACCTGCACCGTCCATAATCAGGCGAGCGAGTTCGCTCATGCTTGCAGTAAAGCTCCCTTTACGAATATCCTTATCCTCAGTCAAACTTTCCAACTGCAAGTACCTAGCGACATCTCGCCGATTCATTGCATCCAGGTATCCGGTTGTGTATGGGATCGCTGATATCGTGCCTTTGTATTTGAACTGGCGCCGAATATTGGAAAGCGTTGCACGGGAATGCAAATCGTATTTGTTAATGACAACATGTATATTCTTATTGTTCATTCGTTCTGGCAGGATCTCTTCAAAGAACAACTCCAGATTTCGCATATTTTGATCGAGATTAATTACAACATAGTCCGCCTGTTGCAGCTTGAGCTGTGAATCGACACCAGCATGATCCGCATCCAGAAGAACCAGATCATAATACTCGTTAGCTACATTTAGCAGCTTTTTGACAGTCTCACCATGTTCCTGCGGGGAACGTTCCATCTCATCCATTCTTCCGGTTAGGAAATCAAGTCTTTCCTTAAGAAGTGGCTTGGTATAATCCCTGAGATTGTGCTTATTCAGACTTCCGCTCGAATGCAGCCGTTCAATCGCATCCCAGCCACCCTCTTCGAAGGAGAACATAAAATCCGCTGTATCCGTATCTTTGGATGGTAGGGCAGCTTCTGTGCCAGTTCCGGCAAGGCCTGCATTAACAAGTAACACTCTTGTCCTGTAGTGAAGTGCCATCGCATAAGCACTAATTAATGTGCTTGAAGTGCAACCCGTTCCTGCAAAAGGGCTCCAAAATGTAATGGTGCTCATGCTCTCATCCTCTCTGCTTCTTTCATCGCACGGCGACTACGGACACTTTCCCAACCTGTTAACTGTTGGACCACACGACACAACGATTTTTTGTAGTTTCGTGACAAAGGTCCCAGATGAACTCGGCGATGATGCTCATTCTCAAGCTTAACCGCCGCTGTTAACTCATCCCACGGAAGCACTAAGGATTCTCCTGTCCACACAAACGGACTGCCCTCCAGATACGCCCACAGATAACGAGCTTCAAGCTTGCAGTCAACCCCGTTAATGAAGAGCCTTTGAAATGACAGCTCACCAGGCAAAGATTGTTCATCAAGCAACCGCTTCAACCAACCCTTGCCACGTTCCAGATTGTAACGCTCATAATCACTCACCCAGACTCTTACATCAGCGGTTAGCCAGAGACTACGGGAAGCAAAGTGTGAGGTCTCCATGTCATATAACACATAGTCATAACTGTCCAATCGCTCTCCATTTACTTCAAGATGATTCTCTACAGCTGCTGAAGTGACAAAATGACAAGCGATATCAAATCCTTCAAATTCCGTAATTCGCAAAGACTGCTGACTGTCACCTACACCGTACCCATACTTCTGTTGTAAGGTTCCATCTACGAGCAAGACCTTTTTGCCTGTCGAAGCTAGTATCTTGCAAAGATACAACATCAGATCATTCTTCTCACATAAACCCGCGAAGATCCATGTATGCATAGATGTTACACCCCTTTCTATTTCTTTAAACCTCTGTTATCTGAATTATTTTAATGTGAAAACCTTAGATTAATCTCTACTCTCCACCCGTTAGCAAACTCTGCTGTTCTGTTTGTGAAGCTTCAGCAGGATTATTTACGCTTCCAGAATTAGCTCCTGCCCCGTTTCCTGAACCATCATTCCACATCACTCCATCCGACGTTGCCGAATTATTGGCTGATGGACGACTGTTATAGGTAACTGAGGATTGTGCCACATCCTGTTCCACTCCTTTTGACGGTGCTGTCACGGAGGCGGCCAGTGAACTTTCAAGCGAACTTCGCACCTGTCTGGATAACTCCTGTTCGGCTCGTCGAACAATATTCGGATCACTTTCCAGCAGTTTTAACACTTCTGAATTGGCAGGATACGTCGCGATTGCAGGTGTCTGAAACTGTGGTTCTACATAGGTTAAGGCATAGATTGAAGCTTTATGTAAATAGGCATCTACAATTGCACTTGAGAGTGACAGAATCTCTTCCTCCGTCATCGTAATCCATAAGGTAGCTGCATTGAGTCGTTCCACTTTCTTCTTCGATAAAAGAACATAGTCTTGTCCGGTAGGGAATTGGATACGAACATCAATAATATCTCCCTTAACAAGTGAGGACGGCAGTAATACAACTTGCAGCTCTCGATTTCTTAAATCGGGCGGAGCCGGTGCATCCTCATACACCATCTCGGTGGTAATGGCTGTTCCTTTTTTCAACTCTATTTTGGCCACTTGGCCTTCCATCTGCTTGGTACTGGACCAGAGATTTCGCGGTGCTTGTGCATCTGGAACAGCAATGAGCTTCAGATCCTCCGGTAATATCGGTTCACCTGCTTCAATATCCCGAATCGTAACCCATCCTTGTGCTCCCGAATCCCATTGTTGCTTTAATTCAGCTTCCTTTTCCTCATATGCCGATAAATACCGGGCTTCTACGGCTGACCTGACATCCCCCATCGTTTTGACATTGTAGATAACATATCCTCCGAACACCAACCCTACAGCTCCTGCTCCGATAAGTCCGGCATAGATCAGTTGACGGCTTTGTTTTCTTAATTTAGACAAAAAAGGCTCTCCTTTCGTAATCTCTTCTAATCATGTACTTTCCTTCGTGAAAAGAATGACCGTTTCTTGGGTTGTTGTGCCATCATATGCGTTAAAATATGAGAAAACACTTTATCCATCTGTCCATCCTTGTCAAAAGGATCAATATGTAACGGCAGACTATATACACTCGATGTATCCAGAGCTTTACGAATTCGCTGAACTGCTTCACTTGCTGCCAGAGGCAGACAATATATCCATTTCTCTTGTGGATACCGATGATGTGATCGAACAAAAGCGCCAATCTCCGCCTGTCGCCATTCGGCACCTGAGCCTATCACAATCGGCAGATCTGCACGCAGGAATTCTTCCAGCCGGTTCTGGTCCTGACCACTACCGAGATCCATCACGATGAATTGATAACTCCCCCCAAGCAAAGACAAAATATCCGCTCGCCCGGATTGTTTCCAATAATGCACACCATCCACTGCAAACTGTCTGCCTGCTGGCACCGGTTTACCCGCTTGAGCGATTTGTTGAATTCTTGCAAAGGATTGAGAGCGAGGTGACATTTCAATAACAGCTACTTTGAAGTTTTGCCTTTCGAGATAATGACTGATAGCTATAGCCGTGTGGGTAACCCCTACACCAGATGAAGCACCAGTCAAGGCAATAACTCTTGTTCCGCCATTCAAGGTCATGGTTGCATCTCCACCAGGCGTTATTCCACCGGGTATTCGGAGCAGTTCCTTTCGCACCTCATCGGCAGATTGGAATCGCTCCTCGGCATTATATCTTAACAATCTTCTTGCCACAGGGATGTACGTCCGTGGAACATCGCTCCGGATAGAACTTTCCACACCCTGAATCCATTCCGTATAGGCCCCACTTGTCATAAGATACAGCAGCAATGCTCCGAGTCCATATAGATCTGAACGAGCATCGGTCTGACCCGAGCCATATTGTTCTGGAGCGGCGAAACCAGCAGTTCCCAACTTGACGGTATCTTCGGCACTTTGCGGTTTGTAACTTCTGGCGATGCCAAAATCGATTAATCTTACTTCATGTTCCGGAGTGATCATGATGTTTGATGGTTTCAGATCCCTATAGATCACAGGTGGATTCAGATTATGCAAATAACTCAACACATCGAGCAATTGAAGTACAAGCTCCGTCAACTGCTCCATCGGGATCTTCCCACGACACTGCTTGAAATACTCACTGAGCGTTAACCCGTCGATGTATTCCATCACCAAGTACGTGTACCCATCTTCATCCGGGACAAAAAAATCAACAATTTGCGGCAATCTTGGATGGCGAAGTGATGTCAGAAGAGCGGCCTCCGTCTCCATACTGCCTTCATATGGCATAATCGTTACGCTTTCTTTAATTGCCCATATCTTGCCCGGCAACTTGAGATCCTCCGCCTCGTATACATGGCTCATTCCGCCTGTTCCCAGAATGGATACGATACGATATCTACCTCCCAGCAGGCTTCCGCGTTCCAGCCTGGCCGGATGTCTCATATCAATTCCTCCTTCATTACACAACAAAAAAGGGAAAGCTTCACCGAAGTAGAACAGACCGGATATCCGGTTTCGTTCACTTCGGGATGCTTTCCCTCAGGTTTGTTATGGTTAATATTGGTATCATTATAGTACAGGCAGGAATAGATTGTAAAGCACAAAATTTAATGAGCTTAATCGAATCAATTTCATAATGCCTTTAGCTGCTTTAATCAAGGCTAGATCTCTTAATATTTGACCATATAAAGTGTAATCTCTTCCCGGTTATGGAACAACTGCTTGGAACGTTGAATCTGCATCCGCGAACGCTCAAACGTATCAATCACATCTTTAATGAGTGCGAGCGGCTTTTTATGCAATAACTTCACGGTAACAATCGCTGTTCCCCCGGGTTGCAGACTATATAGAAGGTCTGATACAAGTCGGCTCATCAGCTTGGGACTCCAACTCATATCACATACGAGCAGGTCGAATTCTCCTTCGCGGAAACGAACATCCCCTGCGTTTTTCTTCAAGAAAGTCAGTTTTGGTGATGCCAGCAGCGTTGCATCCATCTTCGCCGGATCTACCGCCGTAACTTCAAGCCCACGTTCAAGCAGGAACGAGGTCCATCCACCTGGTGCTGCACCGATATCAAGTGCTTTATGAAAAGAAGTAAAGTCAATGCCAAACGTCTGCTCGGCTTCAAGCAATTTGAACTTAGCACGCGAAATCTGTCCATCTTCTTTTTGAAAACGTACGGCTCCCCCGCTCCAGTCTGACAGGTTCTGTTCAGGTCTGGATACGCCAGCATACAACATATCATTCGCAGCAAATACGGAAATGACATATTCAGCATCACGTACAACCCATTCGCAGCCTAGCTCATCCAGCTTTTCTGTCAGCAATTGCTTCAATGAGGCCGCATTTTCTTGCCAAAAGGACCCTTCTGTCTTCCGTACCTGCAGCACGACAGGGGTACCAGTCAGTTCCTTATGATTCAGCACAAATGCAATCAATTTCTCGATAGATTGTTCCGAATCTTCTGTATTCTCCTGAAACTGAACAGGTTGAATATGACGTAAAAACGTTGGATACTCTGCCCACAGCTTATCTGCAACTTCTTCCTCCGCTACAGGCAGACCCGCAAGCAATATTTCTCCTGGTACGAGTACCGTGCTCTTCACCGCACCAAACGTACGACGCAACTCTTCCTGAGCATAAGGGGCAAAGCCATGATTGGCCGTGCAGATAAAACGGGAGAAGTTGCCTTCTTCCCAAGACGATTGTGTACTCAAATTGTGTTACCCTCCAGAACGTACGCGTATCCACGGACGACCATTATCCCACTGGATATCGACCGGCACATCGTACGTATGCTTAATTGTATCTTGTGTCAAAACTTCATGCTTGGGGCCAGCTGCCGCAATACGTCCATCGCGGATCAAGGCCACATGCGTAAATAAAGGTACGATCTCTTCAACATGATGTGTTACATACACAACTGTAATGTTACGCTGGCGCAGACGATCAATCTCAGCCAGCATTTTCTCACGTTCATATAAGTCTAGTCCGGCACAAGGCTCGTCCATAATCAGCAATTTTGGCTCAGCCATTAATGAACGAGCAAGCATGACTTTTTTACGCTCCCCTTGGGATAACGTTCCAAGCGGGTTGTTGGCCAAGTTGGCAAAGCCCATGTCATCTAACAAACTCATTGCCTTTGCTTTTACTTCATCAGGAATTGTCTGATAAAAACGCAAAAAAGCATAAGCTCCTGTAGCGACGACCTCCCATACCGGATCTCTGGGTGTGAGTTTCTCAATCAACGTTTGGCTGATATAACCGATTTCCTTACGTACTTCCCTGACGTCACATTGTCCATACAAATTACCGAGTACTTCAATGCGTCCCTGGCTTGGAAACATATATCCGTTCATCATTTCCAGCAACGTTGTTTTGCCAGAACCATTCCGACCCAGAATAACCCAATGTTCGCCTTGTTCGATGCACAAATGTACGTCATCCAAGATTTGATTCTCTTCTCGTCGAAGTGAGACATGTTCCATCGAGATTATACTCATTTCAGCACCGCCTTCCGGATCTCCGAGAGTAAATGCTCCACAGAGCTCATCCGATAAACCATTTTTGGAACATCTTGCTGGCCATCAAACAGCATCACTGCTGGTACGCTTGAAATTTGAAATTGTTGCACAAGTTCAGGAATGTCATGGATGTTCATTTCGGATAAAATACCTTCTGGCAGCATGTGCTCCACTACCTCCAACATACGCCGCGCTGCCGCACATGTCCCACATAAAGGGGTATATATAAATACAGCCTGTGGCATGCCTTCCCATACGCCGCGCATTAACATTTTGGATGTAATTGGCTTCATTAACGTTCTTCTCCCGCAGCAACACGCAGCATGACCTCACCCGTCATTGGACCATTATGAATGGTTACCGAATCCGGTTTATTGCTATATAACATCTCGTACATCTGGCGTTTCCCAAACATACTGGACGTATGCAAATAGATCTCACGCGGAAATAAACCTTCTCGTACAATGGATGCCGCAACCTCTCCGCCATTAGGCGAATCTGGACCAAGCTCATAATCCAGAGACAAAATGTCCACGTCACCTTCTCTTAGCAGCATCAGGCACTCTTCTGCATTCGTTGCCAGAACAAACCCTTTCGGACATGCCCGATAGTCATCCAAAAAAACATGCATACAATCGCTCCTCTCCCCACTATAACCAGGAACGCATGAGCACTATATCATCACGGTGCGTTCCATCTTCGCCCGTTTCTGTTTCAAGCACAACAACCGCTTTTTGGAACTCAGGCGCAGTTAACAATGCTTTCATTGATTCATTTCCGATATATCCCTGTCCGATTCTCGCATGTCTATCCTTACACGAACCAGACGCATATTTGGAATCATTAAAATGTACAGCAGCAACATTATCCCAGTATCCGAGCTTCCTGCCCTTATCAAGCATCGCAGCTTCGTTGCCTGACGCCCAAATACCTGAAGCAAAAGCATGGCATGTGTCAAAACAAAAAGCAATATGCTCCGGATATCGGCTTAATTTGCGAATCTGTATCATTTCTTCCATTGTCGTGCCCATCGGGCCATGATCACCTGCCTGATTTTCAATCAGCACCTTTGAATGTCCATTCCAATTCTCCAAGGCGGTATCCAGACAATGAATGAGGTTCTGATAACCCTCCAGCGGATCGTTTGTTTTGATATGTCCAAAATGGACCACCGTCCCAACAGAACCGCAAGCATTCGAAATTTCAAGATCATTGCGAATAGAAGCTATTGTAGCATGAAACCCCGCCTCTCCACGGGTCACGCCCAACGCCGGATTCGTAGGATAGGGTGAATGTGCAATCGAAGCCAGTCCATGCTGTTCACACCAATCCCTGCACTGCTCAGCATCCTTAAGATCCAGACTTTTCAGGCTGAGACTGCGCGGGTTTTTCGGAAAATACTGAAACGCCGTTGCCCCCATCTCATACGCTCTCTTGGCTGCCTGAAGAAATCCACCTCTGGTGCTAACATGTGCCCCGATACCAGTTTTAGGCCTCATGCTGGCATTTCGGACAGAAGAACGCCTTCTTGCCCGTAATTTCCACTCGTTCAATTGTTCCCCCGCAGCGCGGACAAGTCTCGCCTTCCCGATCGTACACTCGACATTGCTCGTCAAAACTTCCTGTCTTCGTATCGCCTTGCATCAGTGGCATTTCCATATAACCACCCTCAGAAGCCGCTTCACGCAACACGGACTGCATCGAATGGAACAAGCGCTCCGTCAGCTCAGGTGAAGTCGCGATGTTCTGCGTTTTGGAGCTTGGTCTCAGACCAGCAGCAAAAGCAATCTCATCCGAATAACAGTTGCCAATCCCTGCAATGATATGCTGGTTTACCAACGTTGTCTTAAGTGTACCCCGACGACCTTTCAACAGAGAAGCAAAACGTTCCACGTTCATCCGTCGATCCAATGGTTCAGGTCCAAGATCAGACATCGCCTCTTCGGTTTCTTTCGAAGTAAGCAGATGTAAATAACCCAAGCGCAGTCCAATAAAGAATAAAATGTGATCGCCAAACTGGATTTCCACTTGTGTGGAACGATCAGGGCGTTCCTCTTCCGTGCCCCAGAAAATCATACCGCCCAACATGAGATGCAGCACCAGACGTTTGCCATTAGCTAAGTGGAAAATCAGATGCTTCGCTCGGCGCTCAACAAATATGATGCGATTACCTGTAAGTTCATTGATGAACAGATCAGGCTCCGTATTTATCGTTTTATCGCGGTTAATTACAACACCTGTAATCAGTAGATCAAGTATTTTCTCGGACAGCAAGGTCCGGTAATTTTCCATTTCCGGTAGTTCCGGCATCGTACATTACCCCTTTTTGGAAGCTTGGTCTGCCTCTTGCGACAGCCACTCCATCAATTTATGCAAATCTTCAAACACATGATCAGGTCGAGCCTTGGCTGCTTGAATGTGTCCATCCATATTATCCCGTGTGGTCACACCGGTAAGTACCAACAGCGTCTCACACCCTGCTGCCACTCCAGCTGCAATATCGGTTCGCATATTATCTCCGATCACTGCCACTTCATGAGACGCCAGGTTTAGCCGGCTAATGGCCGACTTCATTATAACACTCGATGGCTTGCCAATAACGGTAGGATGAACTCCGGTTGCTGCTTCAATTGCTGCTCCAATAGTCCCCGCCCCAGGTGTCAGTCCATCATCGGAAGGAAGCTGCAGATCCGGGTTGGTCATGATGAATTTTGATCCCGCATTAATCCACCTTAGCGCCTTGGTCAGTTTATGGTAGGAAAATTCACGATCAATCCCCTGTATCACGTAATCTGGTGCATCTTCCGTCAGCTGTAGTCCTGCTTTTTCAATGGCTTCCAGCAGTCCTGCTTCTCCAATACATGCCACTTTTGCACCAGGGGACTCTTCAGCAACATATTCAGCAGCCGCCACAGCAGAAGTACATACTTGAGACGCGTCGGCAGGTATGCCCATCCCGTTCAGATGATCTGCCACACCTTGTGGTGTACGGGAAGAATTATTTGTTACGAATAAATACGGCTTTCCTAGCTCTTGCAGTGTTCGAATAAGCTGATCGGCTCCTTCGATACGATGTCTGCCATGATAGAGCGTACCATCCAAGTCAATCAGATAGGCCTTAATCACACACAGCACTTCCTTTCTTCATTCCATTAACATTTAATGTCCTTAATCATTTACCTCGAACTTGACCGCGAACCTATGTATTCAGGCAAAAAAATAATGGCTTGCTGACATATGCACGCAACAAGTCGAACCGGATCGAACAGCGACGGTTTAACTCGCGCGTCTTCTGTACAAGCTTGTCATTTCCTGCGCTTTCCCGGAAAATAATTTGAATCATTTCCCTCTTCATATTGCCCATCCTACACGCTTTCTGACCAGATTGCAAAAGGGACCGCGGGAGTTCCTCTCCCTCAGTCCCGTGCAATTACCCGGATCTTTATATGACGTGTTTAGCCGTGCACTGGTTCGCAATCAGGGTTAAGATTCTTGCTTGCGATGCACGACAGGAATAAGCTGGTGTTCGTTTGCAAGTCTGGTATTCGGGAATACGGACTGCGCCTCTTCCAAAAGTGGCTGAAGTTGATCCTCATCCTTATAGCGTGAACTGAAGTGAGTCATGATTAGTTGCCCTACATTGGCTGCTCTAGCCGCTTCTGCCGCTTGTTTAGAAGTACTATGATAGTACTCATGCGCTGTATCGGCCAAATCATGCATGAATGTAGCTTCATGCACAAGTACATCTGCATTGATGGAAAGTGGCTGTACGTTGTCACATGGACGTGTATCACCTAATATGGTGATCACCATGCCTCGTTTTGGCGCTCCCAATACATCTTCTGGACGAAGCGAATCACCGTTATCCAGCGTAATGGTTTCTCCACGTTTCAGTCGGCCGAACAATGGGCCTGGTTTCAAACCGTATTCCGCCAGTTTGGCTGGGTCCAGGCTTCCTGGACGATCTTTTTCCGTAATCCGGTATCCATAGCTGTCAATCCGATGCTCAAGCAAAGCAGCTTCCACGATAAAACTGTCATCCTCGAACAGGACGCCGCCCGTATGTTCCACGATATTCAAATCATAGTTCACCCGGGATTGGCTAAGCTCCATTGTTGTACTGATCATTCGTTCCGTACCTGGCGGACCATATACGGTTAATGGTGTGGTGCCACCTTGATAGGCTCTGCTCGAAAGCAGTCCTGGAAGTCCAAATACATGATCACCATGCAGGTGAGTAATGAATATTTTCTCCAATTTGCTCAGTTTAAGCGGAGAACTTAAAATCTGGTGCTGCGTTCCTTCCCCGCAGTCAAACAACCACAAAGCTCTGCGCTCATCCAACATGCGTAGCCCAATGGAAGTTACATTCCGTTGAAGCGTAGGTACACCAGCATTAGTTCCCAGGAAATATAGTTCCATTCTGGATCGCACCTCTTTCTGTTGCCAGCAAAAAACCTCCGACATTGCGGAGGGCTTTGCCTGACACTCTACTGATTTATGCCTTTTCTACGTTAAAATACTTGGCTTGCGGATGGCTGAACACCATCGCTGATACAGATGCTTCAGGTTCCATCATGAAACCTTCCGTCAATTCCACACCGATATCCTCAGGCTGCAGCAACTTGAACAACGGCCCTTGATCTTCCAGATCCGGACAAGCCGGATATCCAAAGGATACCCTGATTCCCTGATAACGTGCCCCATGACGTTGCTTCATGGTCATCTGAGCAGAATCAGGGAATCCCCAGATATCTCTCATCATATGATGCACACGCTCAGCTAATCCCTCTGCTACTTCAAGCGCTACGGATTGCAGAGCATGCGAGCGAAGGTAATCCCCTTGATCTTTCCACGCAGTGGATAGTTCACGCACGCCGTGTCCGGCAGTAACAACCATAAAACCAACGTAATCCATTTGACCGGATTCAACAGGTTTCAGGAAGTCGGACAGGCACAGGAACGGCTCAACTTTTTGACGTGGGAACGTAAAGGTATGCAAGATATTGCTGGTGTCCTTTGGATCATAGATGATGATGCTGTTACCACTGGACTGTGCCGGGAAGAAACGATACATGGCATGTGCCTGAATAATCCCGTCACGAACAGCCTCTTGCATAATATCGTCCACGACTGCTTTCAGGTCTGTAGCCTTTTTGTCACCTGAAGCAAGCAGTTGTTCTACTGATCCACGCAACCCCAGATGATGTCCAAGCAACATCTGCATGTTCACGTATGGCAGGATATGTGATAATGGGTAGTTACGCATCGTATGCCGCTCCAGATCAGGCGGGACAAGAACCGGATGATCTACAGCAATATCCGAACGCTCCACTCGTGTAAGCTCTGGAAGAGCCTGAACAGCTACAGCACCTGAAGCATCAGCTTCTTTCTCAGCTTCCATCTCCAGTTGCATCGCTTCACGTGAAACGGGATTCATCAATTTGTTTGCCAGATCCAGACCATCCATCGCGTCTTTGGCGTAAACAACCATTCCGTTATATTCGGGACGGATACGATTTTTGGTGAATTTACGTGTTAGCGCCGCTCCACCAACCATAATAGGCACATCAATACCTGCTGTTCGCAAATCCTGAGCAGTAAGAATCATCTGCTGCGCTGATTTTACCAATAACCCCGAGAGGCCGATCGCATCGACTTTTTCTTCTCGGTATGCCTCAATAATACGTTCTGGTGGTACTTTTATACCCAAATTAATGATCCGGTAACCGTTATTGGACAGGATGATCTCTACCAAGTTTTTACCGATATCATGCACATCGCCCTTAACCGTGGCGAGAATGATCTTGCCTTTAACCGAAGTCTCATTCTTCTCCATAAATTGCTCCAGATATGCTACAGAAGCCTTCATAACCTCCGCACTCTGCAACACCTCAGCTACAATCAACTCATTGTTGTTAAAGAGACGACCTACTTCCTCCATCCCCCGCATCAGTGGACCGTTAATCACTTGAAGTGCTGTATATTTGGCAAGTGCCTGTTCGAGATCTGGCAGCAATCCTTCTTTACTTCCTTCGACTACATATGAAGCGAGACGCTCTTCTAATGAAAGGTTCGAGATTTTTTCCTTCTTCTCAACCTTTTTGTTACGGAACGCCGCTACGAACGCCGCCAGTGTGTCATCATTCGTGTTATATAAAAGCTCTTCCGAGAGCCTGCGTTCTTCTTCTGGAATGGACGCATAACGCTCCAGTTTCTCTGTGTTCACGATGGCATAGTCGAGACCTGCTTTGGTACATTCATACAAGAACACAGAGTTCAGCACTTCACGACCTGCTTCAGGCAGTCCGAATGAAATGTTACTGATACCGAGTATCGTATGACATTCAGGCATCGCTTCCTTAATAACTCTTATACCTTCAATGGTTTCTTTGGCTGAACCGATGTACTGTTCATCTCCGGTACCAACCGGGAACACCAACGTATCAAAAATCAGGTCTTCTGGTTTGAGTCCATATTTGTTCACTAGCAAATCGTAAGAGCGCTTGGCTACGTCAAGCTTGTCTTCCCGACTAATCGCCTGACCCCGTTCGTCAATCGTTCCGACAACAACCGCACCACCATATTTATGAAGCAAAGGCGTAATCAACTCAAATTTCTCTTCGCCATCCTCAAGGTTAATGGAGTTAATTATCGCTTTACCTTGTGAGTACTGAAGGGCCAGATCAATTACTGAAGCATCCGTCGTATCAATCATGAGAGGAACCTTAACTTTTTTCACAACCAGTTCAAGGAACTTCACCATGTCTTCAGACTCTTCACGGTCCGGATCTTGTACACACACGTCAACAATGTGCGCTCCATTTTTCACTTGAGCACGAGCAATTTCCGAAGCTTCTTCATATTTGCCTTCTACAATGAGTCGTTTGAATTTCCGTGATCCCAGGACGTTCGTACGCTCACCAACCATGTACGGACGATTGTCCTGTTCAATGTAGATTGGTTCTATACCAGACAATGCCGGTGGATGTGTTCCGTTCATTTCTCTTGGGGGGTACTGGGCAAGTGTATCGCGCATCGCCCGAATATGTGCAGGGGTTGTCCCGCAACATCCACCAGCAATATTCAACCAGCCCTGTTCGGCAAAAGCACCAATCTTCTGAGCAAGCGAGTCTGGTGACTCATGGTAATTACCGTTCTCATCCGGAAGACCCGCGTTCGGGTAACAACTAACGGCAACCGATGCCATTCCAGAAAGCGAGCGAATGTGATCACGCATGAACTCAGGACCCGTAGCACAGTTTAGTCCTACCGAAATTGGGTTAAGGTGTTCTAAGGATATATAAAAGGATTCGATGTTCTGACCCGCAAGGGTCGTACCCATCGGTTCTATCGTTCCTGATATCATCAGGGGCAGTGTAACGCCACTCTGTTCGAAGGCCTGCTGAATTCCAATGCTGCCTGCTTTTACATTGAGGGTATCCTGTGAGGTTTCGAGTAGTAGCGCATCAACGCCTCCCTCTATTAAAGCAAGCGCTTGCTCCAAATAACTGTCGATAAGTTCCTGGAACGTTACTCCCCCAGTTACAGACAGTGTTTTGGTTGTTGGTCCCATCGCACCTACCACATAACGTGGAGATTCAGGTGTAGAGAAACGATCAACCGCCGCTTTCGCAATTCTGGCTGCTTCCAGGTTGATCTCACGTGCCCGATCCTGAATATCGTACTCAGCAAGTACAACGGATGTGGCACCAAATGTATTGGTTTCGATTAAATCGGCTCCAGCCTCCAGATATTCTTCATGAATGCGCTGGATCAGCTCTGGACGAGTAAGCACTAACATTTCATTACATCCATCCAAATCTTCGCCGCCAAAATCTTCGCCAGTCAGATCAACTTGTTGAATCATGGTCCCCATTGCACCGTCGAGGATTAATATTCGTTGTTTTAATGCATCGTGTAGACTAATCTTATCCAATATCTTCACCCCCGCAAAACGTTAAATCTTAGTTTAACAGAAACTAACTTAATGTGAAAGATCGGGTTTGATCCCGAAAGATGGCGGGTTTGCACGAATATGAACGGAATTTGAGAATCGACAAAAACAAAGCAATCCGATATAATTCAATTAAACCAAGTGGAAAAGAGGGAAAGAACATGGCTGAAATTGTTATCCGAAATACGAACGAACGCATCACTGGTGACGAAAATGTTCGAAATTTCTTGAACAAATACGAAGTATTATACGAGAAGTGGGACGCATCCAAACTGAACACTGATCTGCAAAATAACTTTGGATTAACTGATGAACAGAAAACTGAGGTTTTGGAAACTTACGATTATGAAATCAGAGATTTGGCTGCACGTCGTGGATACCAGATCTGGGATGTCATCACGCTGTCCGAACAAACACCAGATATCGAAGAAAAGCTGGCCAAGTTCGAAGAGATCCACACCCACGCTGAAGATGAGATTCGTGCAATTGTCGCTGGTAAAGGAATCTTTGTTATCAAAGCTACAGACGATGTAGGCTACTTTAATGTAGAATTGTCTCCAGGAGACGTTATCTCTGTACCTGAGAATACACCGCACTTCTTCACTTTAATGGAGAATAAACAAATTATTGCTGTACGTCTGTTCATCGAAAAAGATGGCTGGATTGCAGATCCATACCCTGATCCTACTTTTATCAAACAAGCCTAACACTCTCGTGTTACAACTTGCTTAACCAAAACCCCTGTTCAATTGAACAGGGGTTTTCGCATATGCATATGGAGAGTATTATACAACATCGTTGCATTATATAAAATAATGCGGGTATTTCGCCTTAATCGATTCCTGTTCAATAACAACTAGTCTAAGATGAGCTTCCATCACCTGAACAGCTTGCTCAGTCTGCCGCTCTGTGATAAGCCGATAAATCTCTTTGTGTTGGGAAATAATGACCTCCAGGTTGGAGTCCTCCGCTAGACGTAATAAACGCAACCGATTAAACGGAATATTCAGTTGTTGCAACATTTTCCATGTTCTCAGCTTCCCCGTGCCCTGGAACAAAATCTGATGAAACTCTTCATCCAGTTCAAAAAGCCGATAGAAATTGTTTTTTCCTATACAGACTTCCTGCATTGCAATGTTGGTTTCAAGTCGAAATCTGAACTCTTCAGGAAAAGAAACACAAGCCAAAGTCACGATTTCCTTCTCCATCTTCTCCCGCATAAACCTGCCTTCTTCCACATGCTCCAGATTAATATGAGAGACGATCGTTCCACTCTGGGGAATAATGTCCAGCAGTTCTTCTTCAGCAAGCTTCATGAATGCTTCTCGCACAGGTGTTCTGCTCACCTGCAGTTCATCTGCAATCTCTTTCTCTGAAATCTTGGTACCCGGCTTAAGTTCCAGATGAAGAATTCGTTCTTTTAACAGGTTATATGAATATGCCCGGGTCGAGCCTCTAATTTTTTGATTAAGTGACATGCCTAGACCTCTTTCTATCAGCCGTATTCATTCATCTTAGCACAAATTACCGTTCCACTTATATATCGGTGTGAAACGGTAATCTGGCCAACATCAACTATATTATTGCTTGTTTTCTTTGTAGGCTTTGTACGTATCATTTGCCAGCTTCAGATAATTAGATAAACCTTGACTCTCCAGCTCTTTGGCAAATGTATCGAATTCAGACAAGTTCCGCTCACCCAAAATAAATTTAAGTGTATTTTGATCCGAATAGTCTTTCAGTGGTGTACTCAGAAGTGTCACCCGTTCACGGTCCTCTGAAGAGTAAGGAATCGGTGGTTCTGCCGGGATCACTTCCTTGGTATCCTTCATGTCTTGCTGGAATTTCAACTCTTCTTCACTAAACATCGATTGCAGCAGATCTGTGGTACCCCCGTAGGCAAATACACCACCAGAGAATCCATAGTCAATACGCAAGTCTTTCGTTCCTTTCGGATTCAAGCCATTGTAGTTCACGTCTTCTACCAATTTACGTGTTCCGCCCTCTTTGGTAAATGTTTCGCCTTCAACGCCCCATTTGGCAAACTCTTGACCCTCATCGCTGTAGTATAACCAATCAATAAATTGCATAATAGCTTTGAAGTTTTCGCTTTTTTGAATTTTCCCGGAGATCATAACACCGTTTTCAAGTCTGGAGCCGGACATTAATTGCCCTTTTGGTCCACCAGGTACTGTAATCTTTGCAACTGAGTATTTACCTTCTCCCAGCGTTTTGTTCATATCATTTCGGTGCAGCACCACCGTTTGGGAATTACCATTAATCATGAATGATTTTCCGGATACAAATTTCTGTACAGCCTGATCATCATCCTGTGTAAAGCTCTCCTTATCGAGTAGCCCTTCGGATACCAACTTGTTAAAGTACGTTAGCAACTCTTTATATTCTGGTGTTGTAGCCGTGTACACAAACTCATCCTGATCTTCCTTATACGTCAATCCGTTACCAAAACCCCATCCAGCCTTGGTACCAAAGCCAGTAGCAGCGATGTTCAACGTACTATTAAATTGGAATCGGTCCGAAAACGGAATGGAATCCGGATAAATCTCTTTCAGTTTCTTCGCTGCATCATACAATTCGTCCCATGTGGTCGGGATGGCGATGTTATTTTCTTCAAAAACATCCGTTCTTACGAGTAGTGTGTAATCTGGCCATACTTCTTCATGCAGACCCGGGAGTACATAGTACTTTCCATCTTCCTGTCGAAGTCCTTCAAGTTCATCTTCCAGACCCCATTTTTCCACTTTATCCTTGAAATTTGGCATCAAATCAATATAATCACTAATTGGCAAAATCGCACCGGAGGATACAAATGCAGACTCTTCACCAGGGTACGTTTTAGGAATAACCAGTGGTGCATCACCGGAGCTAATCAACAGAGATCTCTTCTGAGGGTAATCACTCATGGGTACAATCGTTGGCTCAAGCGTAACACCCGTCAGTTCGGTAATTTTATTAAAAAGTAACCAGTCTTTTTTGTATGGATAACTAGGTTGATCACTATATAGTATGGAGAGATTAAATGGCTCAGTCGCCTTGAATGTATCCCCTACATTGTACGTCTCCATCGCTGCCTTGGTTTGAACTTCTGTGACGTCACCTCCAGCTCCGGTACCGCTGCTACATGCTGCCAGAACAACGGTCATCATTGTTGCCAACACCATTTTACCAACAAACTTACGTGGCTTTTGATTCATTTAGGTTATCCCCCTGAATTTGGTTTAGGTTGACCTTGCCTTAAAACTTTTTAATCAATCTCTAAAAGTTAATCATGTGAATCACTCTAGCTGCTGCGCATTACTGTTTAACAGACCCTAACATGATACCGGTTACAAAGTATCTTTGGACAAATGGATAGATGGTGAGTATCGGCAAGATGGTTAATACCATCGTTACTGACTTAATATTGGCAGCAATCTGTGTCAGGTTATCAGCTGAGGTTGCACCGGCAGATGCCCCGCTTGTCGCTCCTGCAATCATATTGCGCAAATAAATGGTGACCGGGAACAGTTCTTTTTTGTCCAAATACAGAAAGGCTGGGAACCAGGAATTCCAATGACCTACTGCGTAGAACAACACCATGGTTGCCATAACTGCTTTACTAAGCGGCAATATAATGCGTAACAAGATCCCGTAGGTGTTCAAACCGTCTATGGAGGCAGCTTCCTCCAGTTCTTCAGGCATATTTTCAAAAAATGACTTCATGATCAGCATGTTGTATATGCTAATTGCGCCAGGAACAACAAGTGCCCACATGGTGTTGTTGAACCCAAGGGAATTAATCAAGACATAGTTTGGAATCAATCCACCACTGAAGAACATCGTGAATACGGCGAACATCGTCAGAAACTTGCGACCCATCAACCTCTTTTTGGACAGAGCATATGCGAAAATAGTCGTCATGAACATGGAGATTAACGTACCTACTACAGTGTAGATAATCGTATTTTTATAATTGGTCCAGAACATGCTGTCACGCGAGATGGTCTTGTATGTCTCCACATTGAATCCTCTTGGGAACAAACTAACCTTACCGGAATTAATATAGGACTCACTACTGAAGGATTGTGCCACGACATTTAAGAATGGATAGAGTGTTATGAATACCACGAACAGCAGAAAGATGACATTGAATACTTTAAATACCTTGTAAGATCTGGATTCCTGCATGATGCTCCTCCTTTACCATAAGCTTCTTTGTGTCAGTCTGCGTGAGATGGCATTTACGGAGAACACCAGAATCAGACCGATCAGCGATTCGAACAAGCCAATTGCGGTAGCATAACTGAAGTTACTGGATTCCAATCCGACCCGATAAAGGTAAGTGGAGATCACATCAGATGTCTCGTAGATCAACGGGTTGTACAAGAGTAAGATTTTTTCAAATCCAACAGCCAGGAAATTTCCCATGTTCAAAATCAATAACGTCACAATCGTTGGCAAGATCCCTGGTATTGTTACATGAATCGTTTGCTTCCACCGATTGGCACCATCGATACGCGCAGCTTCATACAAAGAATCATCAATGGTTGTCAGTGCAGCCAGATACAGAATCGCTCCCCAACCCATACCCTGCCATACCTCAGAAGTGATATAGATTGTTCTGAACCATTCAGCCCGCTGCATAAAAGGAATATTGTCTCCGGTAAAGAAAGCCACCAGCCCATTAATGGAACCATTCACTGCTGTCAGCTGCAGGATCATACCCGCAACGATAACGATGGACAGAAAATGAGGCAGATATGACGCGGTCTGTACAAACTTTTTGAATCGTTTACTCTTCACTTCGTTAAGCATCAAGGCAAAAATGATTGGAACCGGGAATGTAAAGAGTAACGCAAGTCCGCCTAACATAAGCGTATTACCGAATACTCTCCAGAAGGTAGGGTCCTCAATAAACATTTTGAAGTACCTTAATCCAACCCACGTTTCTCCAAATATACTTCCCCCGGGAACAAAACGTCTGAACGCAATCACATTACCAATCATCGGCCCATATTTAAAAATAAGGAGATAGATGATGGGAAGGATTAATAGTGAATACAGCTGCCAGTCTTTGCGGAACAAAGTTGCTGCCGTTCGTAATCTGCTCTCTTTACGTAAAGATGTCATGGTTAACGTTGTTTTAGCGGTTTCCGACTCCATGTGTTTTCACTCCGATCCAGGACTTGATAAGTAAGAGTAATTCATGTACAACTCCCATCGTTTCTCCTCTTGTAGAAGACAACCAATCCTTCAACTTCACCCCCACTACGAAATAGATAAATGCTAAATGTAAGCGATATCAATTTGATGTATTATGTAGAATCACACAATCCAAGGTGCTTCACATCATTAATTAGCACTTACTAAGTGGTGTGATCTCCAAATCGAAATAAGCTTTTTCAAAATATTAAGCGCTTACAATCAATAGAAAATAATTAGCAATAACTCCCTGCTTCCATTTTAATGAAGTAAGTCAAAAAGAAATTGCTTTAGGACAATCTAAATACTAGTCATACTAGTATGTTAGTTATATTCTAATCCAGCTTCCCCCTAATTTCAATAACTTTTAGTAAAAAAAATGGAGATCTCTTTTAACAAGGTAATTTAGTCAACAAGCTCAAATAAAAAAACATTGGTAACTTCAAGAACGACAGCATCGTTCATAGAAGCTTCCAATGTTTCAGGGTGCTGAGGAAAGATGTTATAGCTGATCTGCTTAGAAATTAGCAATAAGCTGATTTAATTCCGATAAATGCGTTATTTCATGGTCTGGCGCATACGTTTCATTGTTGGTCTTATGCTCACGGTTAATCCATACGGATTGGATGCCAGATGATAAAGCACCACGAATATCAGTCGTTAACTTGTCTCCAACCATCATGCTCTCTTCGGGTTTAACACCCAGTTTATTCAAAGCATGTTCAAATATCGACGGATCTGGTTTTCCTTTTCCGAAGTTACCCGAGATAATAATCTCATCAAAGAAAGGAGTCAATTCAGGTACACCATCCAACTTCTCTTGTTGCAAAGCAGGACAACCGTTTGTTAACAACAACAGTTTGTACTTTCCTTGTAACTGGCGCAAGGTGTCCATCGTTTCTTCGTATACATGAGGTCTGGATCTCCGTTCTACTCCAAACTGCGCGGCCAACTGTTCAGCAAGATCTTCCCGATCTATACCCAACTTCAACAAGCCACGACGCCAGGATTCTTTACGGTAAACTGGAGCAAGCTGTTCCAACTGACGGAACTCAGGTTGATCCCCACCAGTAAAGTTAGCCCATAGGCCTTCAAACGGATTGATTCCAATCATTTTAGTGAAAGGAAAGGTTTCATATGATTCATACAGTCCACGTGCCTCATTACGAACAGCTTCTTCAAGTTCTTCTGGTTTAACCCCAGTCTCTTTCGCTGCGATTAGACAAGTCTCATGAAAAGCTTCTCGAACACTACGCTCATCCCATAATAAAGTATCATCTAGGTCGAACAAAATCGCTTTTAACGCCATTCCGATCATCTACCCCTTTATGCAATAATTACTTTTCGACGGTTTCCACGGTGATCTGGTGTGCTTTTGCAAACTTCAACAAACGTTCGGCAATCGCATCTGTATCGTAACGGTTCAATAACTTGGTAAACACCCATCTTTTCCCGCGACTGTTATGTTCGATAACAACTGTACCTGGTTCAATTCTGAATTTGACAATATCGTCAACCCCGATTGAACGTTCACGATTACCCTTCGTCGTGATAATCCGATTACTGCTAATCTTGATGTATGGACGGCGAAGCATGAAGATGACTGCCAAAAATACGTAAAGCAGCATCGTCACCCAGTCCCAAGTTGTCATTGGAGCTTGCACAAGGAATGTGCTCATAAACAGATACAAAAAGGCGAGACCAATCAAAAATATTGGGAACAACAAGCTGCGTCCCTTAAAGACTTCTTCACCTGGTGTACCCGTGATTGGTTGACCACTTTTTTTGCGTTGCTGATTTAACTGCTTGGAATTTTTCTTAACCGTTCTCTCGAACGAACGCGACATGAGAATCCCCCTTATGTGTCTTTGTATCGGCTTACATAACTGTAAACCAACATTTCCCCCTATAAATTGCACACTCAAAATAACAGGAAGAAACCTAAATATCATAATGATATCATTAGGTTTCGTTAGTGTTTGAGTTTGCCTTGGTGGCCTTTGTCATTCTCATCATCAACAATCTCAATGGTATCCAGTTGTTGTCTGAAATTGTTGCGAATATTACTCAAATAAATCTCTCTTAGCTCGGCACGTTCAGCAAGTTCTTCCTCCGACAATCCAGTGGACTTTTGCTTACGAGCCAATTCGTTAATGCGTGCTACCAGACTATCTATATCCAAGCTTGTCCCCTCCAAAAATACAAAGTCATATTAACTTTGCCATTATAAAGGCAGCTTGTCAAGCTGACACGCGTTAACACTCATTGATGTGCATTTTATTCTGCAAATTGCGGTAGAGCTAGTACTTGTCCCACTTGGATGGAAGTTGTATGAAGTTGATTCACTTTCTTAATTGCTTCTATATAAATACGTGTATCCATATTCGTCGGTTTATGTTCCAAAGAAATACTCCATAATGTTTCCCCTTGTGAAACAGCTATCTTTCCTCCAGGCAGAACATCATTCTCATTGCCAGCAAATACAGTTAAAACGGTGCTACATCCAATAAATATAATCAAAGAGGTAATGGCTACCTTTAACATCCATGAAGAAATCTTGAAACGCGCTAAAACCTTCTTGTAGTTCCCTATTTTAGTCTTCACCAGTTCCGAATTCATTGGTTCATAAATGCTTTGATAAGTAGAATATCTCATTAAATACCCGCCTCCAAACGTTTGTTCCTATCTGTTGAAATCAATATAACACGAACACTTGTTTTGTTCAATAGATTTTTAGAACAATTGTTCGCTTCTTTTTTGAAGGAGAAATTTCTTATTTCACTTCCTTTTGCAAAGCATTTGCAGTATTATGCTCTGACTTTTGGACAATTTCTGTTCTATAAGTTAAAAAACACTGATTTAATGCTATTTTATTTAGAACTTATGTTTGTACGAACGGAGGTTCTATGTTATAATTTTCCCAAACGTTACTAAAATGGGGTTGATACGGTATGTCGAAGATATCCAGCAGGCAGCAGGCTATTCTGGAGTTTATACGAAATGAAGTCCGGTTGAAGGGGTATCCTCCTTCCGTACGGGAAATTGGTGAAGCGGTTGGACTTGCTTCCAGCTCAACAGTACATGGACATTTGGATCGTTTGGAGAAAAAAGGTTTGATCCGACGCGACCCTACCAAGCCAAGAGCCATTGAGCTTTTGAGCCAGGAAGAATCTGAGCATTCTCATCAATTTGCTCATAGCGTTGCACGTATTCCTGTCGTTGGTAAGGTTACAGCCGGGGTTCCAATCACTGCAACCGAGAACATTGAAGACTACTTCCCTCTTCCTACACATTATGTAGGCGAACAGAAAGTGTTTATGCTTTCGGTAGTCGGAGATAGTATGGTGGAAGCTGGAATCGTTAACGGAGATTACGTTATTGTCCGTCAACAGCAAACTGCTGATAACGGTGATATCGTCGTAGCAATGACTGAAGACGATGAAGCTACAGTGAAAACGTTCTATAAAGAGAAAGATCATATTCGCCTTCAACCGGAGAATGCGACCTTCGAACCTTTACGTTTGAAACATGTTAGTATTCTGGGTAAAGTCATTGGCCTTTTCCGAGATATTCATTAATATTTAACTTGAGTAACAAAACTAGATGTAATGAAATACGAAAGAGGTTGTCCTGATCAACAGGACAACCTCTTTTTTTCATGTTTATGTTATTTTAGCGGATAATTATTCACTGCGTTTCAGAACACTCTTGTGATGCGAGAACACATCAAAGCTCTGTTGCCCGTGATATGAGCCCATACCGCTCTCTCCTACACCACCAAACGGGAGATAGTGTGAAGTCATATGAGAAAGTGTGTCATTAATACATCCCCCACCGAAGGATACTTGATTCAAAACCTGATCTTGCAGTTGCTCATCCTGTGTGAAGAGATATAATGCCAATGGTTTTGGCCGACGAACAATCTCATCCAGCATAGGTTTCAAGTCACTGTACGTAAATACAGGAAGAATCGGACCGAAGATCTCTTCTTGCATGACAGCTGATTCCCAGTTCACATCTCCAAGTACAGTTGGCTCAATCAGCAACTGCTCACGTACAGATCGTCCACCTATCAGCGTTTTGCCATCTGTGAGGAATTTCGATAACCGATCAAAGTTACGAGCATTGACAATATGCGGGAAATCAGTGTTCTGTAACACATCATCTCCAAATTTATCTTTGATCTCTGCACCAATCAGATTGATCAATTCATCATGAACTTGTTCATGTACAAGCAAATAATCCGGAGCAACGCAAGTTTGGCCTGCATTCAGGAACTTACCACGAACAATACGTTGGGCCACCAGCTTCAGATCTGCATCGCTATGGACAATAGCAGGACTTTTACCGCCCAACTCAAGAGTTACAGGAGTCAAGTGCTCCGCAGCTGCCTTCATCACAATGCGACCAACACCCGTGCTTCCTGTGAAGAAAATATAATCAAACTTCTCTTTCAACAATGCTGTGCTGGCCTCGACTTCCCCTTCCATAACGGCGATATACTCCTGAGGGAAGATCTCCTGAATCAGATCATACGTCAGACGAGATACGGCTGGTGTTAATTCAGAAGGCTTGATAACTGCACAGTTACCGGCTGCAATTGCTCCAATCAGTGGACCGAAGGCCAATTGGAAAGGATAGTTCCAAGGTGCAATAATAAGCGCCACTCCGTATGGTTCAGGGTAAATGGTGCTCACCCCATCCGGCATAGCCGGATTGGTTGGGACTTGTTTAGGTGAAGCCCATTCCTGCAGGTGTTCTAATGCAAAATCCAGTTCACCCAAAACAATACGAATCTCTGAACCGTAAGCTTCCGCCTCTGATTTGTTCAAATCTGCCCGAAGTGCATCTTGAATCCGTTGCTGATACTTTTCAATTCCTTTTCTAAGCTGTTGAAGCGCATTAATCCGATACTCGATATTTTTAGTTTGTCCTGTATAAAAGAATGTACGTTGTTCTGTCACTAGTTGTTTTGCTTGATCCATATTAACATCTCCAATTAATTATTTAAAATTAAATTGTTCAAAATTCAAATAAAGTATACCTCTTCTATATGAAACTTTCAACATACAAATGAAACATCCATTTGTATGTATTGGACGATGGTTGGAATTTTAAAAGAGTGAATGCTAGTATTCCTTTCTATCTGTGGCTATCAGAATTTCTAAGGAAGTTTGATTTAAATCTTTTGCTTCAGAAAGTTTAACATTAATGAAAAGTGAGTTTTGCGATTATCTAAATCGACGAACGAATGTGTTTGTTATAAAGGTAAACCTTGGTCACAGATAAACACAAAAAAGTTACGTGGGCTAATGAAGAAGAATTAGGGGAAATTTTTTAATTTGCTTTAAGATGATTTATCCATTCCTGGCCACAACTTCACAACGAGCAGATTTTAATCCAACAACTACTCCTGAGAGCGGTCTTCGAAGAAAGGGTTAAATAATATCAAATCAACTTGTACTACTTCTATTAAAAAAACTCATCTAGTATCTCACTCATCCGCTGCATTTCATGATCGTCCAAATCTGTTTAGATTGGATATACTACTTAATCAGTTGGAGGAATTTTTGGAAGTTACGTTAGTAGATCTGTAGGGGGGGAAATACAAATCACAATGTAATATATGTCATATTTTTACATTTAATTATGTGGTATTTTTAGAAAGTAAAGTTTTATAAATCATTTAAAGACAGATTGTCAAGCTAAGTGCGACAGTTCCTCTGAAAAGGATTCGTGAGCGGTTCTCCACCTCAAGCATTTTCGGGGTCTGTTATTGATCAAATCGAGTGAGCGGACAAGATCTTCATCCTCTACCCTAGCAAAATCCCTACCCTTGGGGTGGAACTCTCGGAGTAATCCATTCCCATTTTCATTGGATCCGCGTTGCCAGGAGGAGTACGGATCAGCAAAATAAACGTCTAGGCCATGAGTAGTTTCCACACTGGCATAGCAAGCAAATTCCTTGCCACGGTCAGCGGTGGCGGTGAGGAATGTCCCTTGGGGGTATTGTGAGATGGCTACACCCAATGCGATTTCCATGGACAATGCCGTCCGATCCGGCATAAGAATCGCCGTATACAGACGTGTCTTCCGTTTAATGAGTATGGCTACGCACCCTTTACTTTTCCCACGCCCTGAAACTACGGTATCCAGTTCCCAGTGTCCAAACGTTTCACGAGAACGGACTTCCTTCGGGCGATTCGAAATAGACTTTCCAACCGTAAATTTACCGCGAGTTTCAGTGGGTTTCTGACGCTTCCCTTTGTCCCTCAGAACGTGTAGTACACCTCGAACCAGCCTCCCCGTGTAAATCCAGCGATAGATGGTTTTGAAGGAGACTACAGGTAGACCATCGACGCGGAAACGTCCAATAATCTGTCCTGGAGACCATGTGGCCTCAAGTTTTTCCTCCAGTGAAGCAGCCAGAGTATCGGACCATTTACTGTTAGGTATCGAAGCCTTACGACGTTCCTGATAAGCACTTTGAGCTGGCTCCGCCTGATAGGATCCAGATGAAGCTGCACGCTATCTGAGGTGGCTTCGAGTGTCCAATTGGATTAGGAGGCTTTAAAGATATAAAAGGGGTTCTTAATAAATACATTAAGCTAATTCTGCAGAATATGAAGTTTAAAGCTTCACATAATCAATGGTTTGATGCAGCTCTGCCTTCTCCATACTTCCAAAAACATTAAAATCTCTGAGGAACTCATCGAACTTATCCCTCAAATCGCTGACCAAGGAGCACTTCGAAGCTCCCCCTCCAGCTTTGTTGTTAACTTTACCGCATACGTACTCTCCGTATAGGACGGATGCTTTCCATATAAAAGCTCGATCTTCCATAATGCCTCAACCGTATTTGGCATCTCGCTGACCTGAACATCCGGCGCAAACCATCAAGCCCCTAGAAAAGAAAAAAGACGACCCACCAATTCGAGTCGCCTTCATTCCAACTCAATGCCAGTTTAAAAAATCACGAAACGACCCAAACAGCTCCGTCAAAATATACCCCGAAAATGAAGGGGAACTAGAGAAACTGAAGAACAACTGGATCGGACAAACTTCATGAATAAGTATAAATCTTCATAATAAACAGAAAAGTTTCAGCGCTAAGTACACAAGTAGATCTTATATAAACTCGAAGTCATAGCTCACGTTTTTAAAACTTGATGATACGAACAAACACTCTAAACAGCGACCTATTGTAAATCATCACCATAAGATATCATTATTTTAGCCCGGTATCGGTTAGTATTAATCCACATTTACAGGCTCGATCACTTCGAATAAAAATGGATTACCATTTAAATATTCTCTTATGTATGCTTGGGCATACTTTTGTTCATCGATTAAACTGGTTGTTTCTCTTGGATCAGAGGAGTGATGGCAGGAGTTCTCGATCATGAACATGACAAAAAAACATTCCAGATCCCGAATATAGTCCGTTTCCAACTTCCTAATACTCTCATAACCTTGGATAAGCATCCATCGATGCTTTGGCCAAAGCTCCAATATGGTGCCTGCCATATCGTAGAGATAATATCCGTACCCACATCTTCCAAAATCAATCGGATAGGGTTGATTATCCTCAAATACCATATTACCGGTATGTAAATCAGCATGAATGAGTCCATAGTTATGTTCACTTGGATGCATCGTGGTAAGTTGGGATACAACCTTCTCAGCTGCATCTTGATACAGCTTCCATCCCTCTTCGGATAAAAAACGCTCATAGTAACGTTCCAACTTAGCCATTTCACGTTTAAAACTTTCTACTCCCCAAGTAGGTCTTACAAAATCAGAAGGTGGATTGAAATCCTTTGCTGCTTCATGGAGCCTGCTCATCAATACACCCATATTATATGCTTGGCTATCTGTAAATTCACCTGCTGCTTTTTCACCCTCTATCCATCGCATCATCGTTATATAAGGGCGCCTATATCCTGTCTCTGTTTCGATCTCCAATACATAAATACCATCACAATTTGCCATCCCTTCTGGTACTTTTAGATCTTTCGATTTGTTCAGTGCTTGTAACAGTAGGAGTTCCGAACGAACTTCCTCTCTGCTTAATCGGTCCGAATGAATGCGAAGTAAATAATTGTTATCTGTACTGGTTTCAATTTTATACGTGATCGTATCGCCGGATAGTTGAATAAACTGGATGTTATCCCATTCTAAGTCATACTTTCGAATTGCAGATAAAGCGACTTTCCTTGCTCTGATTAATAACGCCCGCCGTTCTTCATCAGTATCAAATCTAAAAAAATCATTCATTTGTTATCCCCCTGCAGTTTTTATGAAGTAAATCAACTACTTCTCTTATATGTTATTATAACGATAGTAAAAGCTTGAAAATATGTAATAAACAATTTAAACTATACTATACACAAAAAAGTCACATTGGAATTTCTTCCAATGCGACTTTTGTTAAGCTATTATTTTGTATAAACGATCTTTTTAATAGTATCGCTTGAAAGGCAAAATCGATCTGAAAGTTTCTCGATAGTGTCACCATCGAGAAACTTTCGCCGGATTTCATCATTTCTAAGATTATAATTTTTCTGCTGCCTGAATTTTCACCCCAATTTTTTACGCAAACCTTTTGATTTAGGGACGTAAACCAATCCACCGTTCATATACTTTTGTATTTCATTTAGTAATTCTTCCGGAAAGATGCTGTCGGCATTTACATATCTCATGATAGCCGCTCCTTAAAATAGTTGAATTTTAAGGTAGCAAAGTCTACACTATAACAATTATCACTATCCAGATTTAAGCGGTTACTTATATTATTAGCTCTATACAAACAACCGCCGTTGTTCATAAAATAGACTTTGCATAGAACATATCTCGAACATTGTCATAGTGTCTCTCCTTCCTAAATAACATTCAAACTAAAATATGTCTTCATCGGAAATAGAATGCTATCTCAATAGTAACATATTACTCCAAGTGGGCGAAGTGTCAACACTATACATTTAAGTCGTTTGAGCTAAACTGTCATATCTCATCTATTCCTTACGAACCATCAATATTAGACACTCCACATGTATCGAGTACGTGAATACTTTAAGCTCCTTCCTGCAAACTCAGCGTTGCCGATGCGATATCCAGTTCAATTCTCTGCTTTATCACTAGCGATGATATGGTTCACCGCAGTTTGATCTTAAACTAAACTGCCCGCTAGCTTAATGAATTAGAGCAGTGACAAGTAGTTAAATACTTATCTAATCGGTAATCAGATCATTTCCTTGTCCTTTTCGGCAATCGGTACAATTTCTGGTCTCGAACTTTAAAGCTAAAGTATGGTCAAATCCTGTGAAATAGGGTAGAATTGTTTTAGTTACTTTTCCGCAAGAAACTTCTGCACTAATCCAAACATAGTTATTGGAGCCAAATATGACTCCTGTACAAACGAGCCTTAGTTACCGAAGGCTCGTTTTTTGATGATTTTTTTTAAAATATCTTTTTCCGACTCTTATTCGAAGTTCTTCCTTTTTCATCTTTCAACAAAAACATTTCACTGCTCGCCTCAAATTGATTAACTTGCGCTTGCATCGCCGTGAGGCGATTTTACATACACATAAAAAGAACTAACGTTCTAGTAGGAGGAATGAAATTGGCAAGTTTTAAGAAATTAAAAAGCGGCTGGAGGTATCGGTTAAAGTACACCGATCCGTTCACTCAACAACAAAAGGAGAAATCCGAGGCTGGCTTTCGAACTAAACCAGAGGCTGAACTAGCTGCTGCTGAATTTTTAAGGCATCTCAAACAAGGGTTTGAACAGTCCGACATTCCTTTGGTAAATTACATTCGTAATTGGATTGATAATTACAAAAAAGGTGTTGTAAGAAAGAACACAATCAAACTACATGATAACAATCTTAACACCCATATCAAACCTTATTTTAAGCGTCTGATGCTCCAGGATTTAAAACCAGATATGTATCAAGTCTTTTTGGACTCTCTATTTAAAAAGGGACTCAGTAAACGAACGGTCGAGATCATTAACTCAACAGTATACTCAGCCATAGAGCATGCATTGATTCAAGGGAAAATATTACGCAATCCATGTAAAGGTTCAATTATTAAAGGAGAGCACAAAAAGAAGACGATCCAATTCATTGATTCAGAGGACATTCCCAAATTTCTTCATACGGCTCGAGGTGACGCGTACATTTATTGGATTTTCTTCAAAGTGCTCATTGAAACGGGTTTACGAAAAGGTGAAGCTGCCGCTCTCAGGTGGTCGGATATCAATTTCAAAGAAAAGACGATCCGCGTGGATGAAACACTCGATTTTCAAGCCGGAGACGAGGACGAACTTTTCGGAGATACAAAAACGCGAAATTCTACCCGCACAATTAGTGTAAGTAACGGAATTATTAATGATTTAAGATATCATGCTTCATGGCAGAATCAAAATAAGATCAATTTAGGAGAGTCAATGTACAGACACGATTTGAACCTAGTCTTGTGCAAAAACGACGGTAGTCCGATGCCTAAATCTAGTCTCTTTAATGCTTCGAAGAGGATTTTGAGAAAGGCTGGTTTGAGTGAGGAATTAACAATTCACTCCTTGAGACATACCTATGCCGTGGTCATGCTTGAAGCTGGGGCAGACATAAAATTTGTACAAGAGCAACTTGGGCATGGCAGTGTGCAAATTACATCCGATGTGTATGCTCATATTTCTAAAAAGCTAGAGAAGCGGAACATTGATAAATATGAAGAGTACACTTCCCGTATTTTTGGATCAGAAAATCAAAAACCGGGGGACATTTGGGGGACGCAACCTCAATAGAAGTGCAATCTCCTCAAAACGTCCCCCGGCTAGATACTTCAAAACCCCGTAGTTACAAGGTTTTTTCAATTAGTACAAAGTAATATATTGATCGCGTTCCCATTGGTGGACTTGTGTTCTATACATATCCCACTCAATTTCTTTCAGCTCATAGAAGTGAGCCAAGGCATGGTCGCCGAGAGCGTCACAGATGACTTCGCTGCGGATCAATTCATTCAAAGCTTCTTTCAAGTCAGCTGGCAAGCTTGGAATACCTTCTTCCACACGCTCTTCTTCTGACATGATGTAGATGTTACGGTCAATTGGAGCTGGTAAGGAAAGCTCACGTTTGATTCCGTCCAGACCTGCTTTCAACAAAACAGCCAAAGCTAGGTAAGGGTTAGCAGCCGGATCCGGGTTACGAACTTCAACACGTGTACTCAGACCACGGGAAGCTGGAATACGAATCATTGGGCTACGGTTACTAGCAGACCATGCTACATAACAAGGTGCTTCATAACCTGGTACAAGACGTTTGTATGAGTTCACAGTTGGGTTAGTAATTGCTGCAAACGCACGCGCGTGCTTCAGAGTTCCAGCCATGAAGTGACGAGCAGTTTTGCTCAGACCCAACTCGTCCGACTCATCAACAAATGCGTTCTCATTGCCTTTGAACAAGGATTGGTTACAGTGCATACCGGATCCGTTCATACCAAACAGCGGTTTCGGCATGAATGTAGCATGTAAACCATGCTGACGTGCAATCGTTTTAACAACGAGTTTGAACGTTTGGATCTGGTCAGCAGCTTTCAGAGCATCAGCATATTTGAAGTCGATCTCATGCTGACCTGGAGCTACCTCATGGTGGGAAGCTTCGATCTCAAAGCCCATTTCTTCAAGTGTGATAACGATGTCACGACGACAGTTTTCACCAAGATCCGTAGGCGCAAGGTCGAAATAACCACCTTGGTCATTCAGTTCGTTAGTTGGGTTTCCTTTTTCGTCAGTTTTGAACAAGAAGAACTCTGGTTCAGGACCAACGTTGAAGGAAGTGAATCCCATATCTTGGGCTTCCTTCAGGTTTCGTTTCAAGATGCCACGTGGATCTCCTGGGAACGGATTACCATCCGGAAGATATACGTCGCAAATCAGGCGTGCAACACGGTTCTCTGCAACCCATGGGAAAATAAGCCAAGAATCTAGATCTGGATAGAGGTACATGTCGGACTCTTCAATACGTACATAACCTTCAATGGAAGATCCATCAAACATCATTTTGTTATCCAGAGCCTTAGTCAACTGACTCACAGGAATCTCAACGTTTTTGATAGCTCCAAGCAAATCAGTAAATTGCAATCGAATGAATCGTACGTTTTCTTCTTTCGAAATGCGGAGAATGTCTTCTTTTGTATAACTCACTATAACCTCTCCCTTTCTTATCTGCGTATTTGGCTTGCCTGTTATATTTGTACATTAGAAAGTTCCACGGGTCAAGGAGTCTCACACCAAAAGTGCATGTTTTCCCCTCACTCGCCAAGTTATACGAATTTACTTTTTATTAAAGAATCGGGAAAGCTCTCCCTGAATGAGAGATACTTGTCCAGGTCTCTTACCTGATACAAGCTGCTGCTTCAGCAAGCGGTGCAACTGCGTATCGGACAACTCTCTGCGTTTAACTTCAGTGTCTGGCGTGATAACTGTAGCTTCCTCGGATTCTTTCGAAACAGGATTCATCACTTGTTTGATCCCCGCGATGTTAACTCCTTTTTCAATCAAAGCCTTGATCTCTAGCAATCTCTCTACGTCATTAAAAGAGAATAAACGTTGATTACCTGACGTTCTCGCAGGAACGATCAAGCTGTGCTGCTCATAATAACGAATCTGACGTGCAGACAGATCCGTAAGTTTCATTACAATACCAATCGGGAATAAGGCCATATTTCTGCGAATTTCATCACCCATGTTCATCAACCTTCCAGTCATCTATTCTTCACCCTATTGTACATTTAGTTATTACCAAGTGTCAATGACGTGTTAGATAAACTCACAATAATTTACGATCTTTCATAGTCTGTAACGCCATCAAAACGCCATATTTGACATGAGAGTACGTTAATCCGCCTTGCATATACCCGATATACGGCTCCCGAATAGGCGCGTCGGCTGATAATTCCAGACTTCCACCCTGAATGAACGTACCTGCCGCCATAATGACAGGGTGCTCATAACCAGGCATATCCCAAGGTTCAGGAACCACATGACTATCCACAGCTGCTGCACGCTGAATCCCCTGCACGAAGGCGATCAGATGCTCAGCAGAGCTAAACTGAACAGCCTGGATCAGATCTGTGCGAGCTTCATTCCAGGCGGGTTTGGTTACAAATCCAGATTCAGCAAACATCGCAGCAGCAAACGTACTTCCTTTGATAGCTTGTCCTACAATTGTCGGTGCCATGTAAAGTCCTTGGTAGATGCCACGTGTTGTCCCCAGCATCGCTCCCACCTCTCCCCCGATTCCAGGGGCTGTTAGACGATAAGCTGCCAGATGTACGTATTGTTCCTTCCCGCATATGTATCCACCGGTTTCCGCAATGCCTCCACCAGGATTCTTGATCAGTGATCCGGCCATCAGATCAACTCCGACTTCTGTCGGTTCACGTTCCTCTGTGAATTCACCGTAACAATTATCTACGAATACGATGACATCCTCCTTCAGCGCTTTAACACGCGTAACCATGTCAGCGATCTCAGCAACGCAGAAGGAGGAGCGCCAGTCATAACCACGTGAACGTTGAATCCCAATAACTTTTGTAGCCGGTGTAATGCTTTTTTCAACTGCTGCCCAGTCCACTCCACCTTCATCAGTTAAGGCCGTCTCACGGTAACCGATGCCAAAATCGCGTAATGAACCTGTACCATCACCGGGTTTGCCAATAACTTTATGCAATGTGTCGTAAGGCTTACCCGTGATGTACAATAATTCGTCACCTGGACGCAAAACTCCAAAGAGAGCTGTACTAATCGTATGAGTACCTGAAGCAAAATGAGGACGCACCAGCGCGGCTTCCGCGCCGAAAACATCAGCATATACTTCATCAAGCACTTCACGCCCACGATCGTTATAGGCATAACCTGTTGAACCTGCAAAGTGAAAATCACTTACTTTTCGCTGTTGGAAAGCATTAATCACCTTCCATTGATTGTGATCTGTGATCCGATCAATCTGTTGCAGTTGTCCTTCAATCTGACGCTCCACTTGACGTTGAAGTTCAGATATTTCTGAATCAAAGCTTACCATCTTACTTCATTCCCCTTCATAGCACGAATCTGACGTTGAATATCCATTATCGTGTAACTTATCACATCAATGTGTCATGAATATTACAATTCAATGAATTCTTCAAGCATATAACCAAATTTCTCATATTCACCTTTTTGCAATTCAACTTCATAAATTACATCATTCTCTTCAAAGCTGGTATCCACTACATCACCAATTTTGTAGAGTACCGACGTAAGATCACCACGTTCTGCCGGAATACGGAAGCGTTTCGTATCACCTGTCAGCTCTGTCTGAATTAATTCACGGATTTTAAGCAGATCCTCAGAGTCTAATGCGCTTACCTTAATATGACCTTTATCCAATGGAAGCATCTCAAGCTGCTCTGGTGTGCACGCATCTTTTTTGTTATACAGGACTAACTGCGGCTTGTCCCCTGAACCAAGTTCTTGCAGAATCGTATTAACCGTCCGCATCTGATCTTCACGCATAGCTGATGAGGCGTCCACAACATGCAGGATCAGGTCTGCTTCATTCACTTCCTCCAGCGTTGCCCGGAATGCTGCAATCAGATCATGCGGGAGATTTTGAATAAAACCAACCGTATCGGTAAGTACGATCTCTTTCCCACTTGGAAGTTCCATCGTACGTGATGTTGGATCCAGAGTAGCGAACAGCTGATCTTGAATATACACATCTGCAGCCGTCAACTGTTTGAGCAAGGTTGATTTTCCAGCATTGGTATAACCAACGAGGGCCACCTGAACAATACCTGTCTTTTTGCGGCGTTCACGATGCAACTTGCGATGACGAGTCAATTCTTCCAGATGACGCTTCAGATCATCGATACGACCACGGATGTGACGGCGGTCTGTCTCCAACTTGCTTTCACCTGGGCCTCTTGTTCCGATTCCGCCCCCGAGTCTGGACAGGTTCTTGCCATGACCCGACAAACGTGGCAGCAAGTAGCTATGTTGAGCCAATTCCACTTGAATAATACCTTCTCTAGTGTTGGCACGTTGTGCAAAGATGTCCAAAATCAATTGGGTACGGTCAATAATTTTGAGATCGAGGGTTTCTTCCAGGTTACGAACCTGTGCACCTGACAATTCCTGATCAAAAATAGCTGTAGTTGCTCCGAGTTCCTCTGCAATCGCACGAAGCTCTTCCACCTTACCTTTACCAATGAACCATTTGGTATCACGTTTTTCCCTGTTTTGAGAAAGTACACTTAGCACTTCCACTCCAGCTGTCTCGGCAAGTTTCACCAGTTCCTCTAAAGAGTACTCAGGGTTGATACCTGTACGTTTTACATCATCCGTAACAAGACTCACCAAGACGGCGCGATCTTTTTTGACCATATCTGTATCATGCGTGCCATTTGTCATGTATATGTTCACTCCCTCTAATTACTAATTGATATACATTGCCACGAATATGCCATGGCATGCCTTAAGCCGAACCGGTTGGCCCGGCCGGCTGGTGTAAAAACTATATTATCGCTTACTTTCGCTCAAAGTTCAAATCCTCTGTACGGATTGTCATCAGCTCCAGTTTTCCCGGACTGCCTTCTGAGTATTGTTCCAACAAACGAACCGCCTGATGCCTGATCGAACGCTCAATGGCATTACGAACGTATCTGGCGTTACTGAACGCATGCAGCGAATCATTTTTTTCCTGAAGCAAATGCTGCTTAAGTTTGAGTATGGTCTGAGGCATTAGAATATAATCACGCTCTTTGGCCATAATCTCAGAGATTTGAATCAACTGATCAATGCTATAGTCTGGAAACTCCACTTGAATGGGAAAGCGAGAAGGTAATCCCGGATTCGTCTGGAGAAAAAAATCAATCTCATCTGAATAACCAGCCAATATGAGGATGAATTGGTTTTTATTGTCTTCCATTGATTTTACAAGCGTATCAATAGCTTCCTTTCCAAAATCCTTCTCTCCCCCGCGGGCCAAACTGTAAGCTTCATCAATGAACAATATCCCACCGAGTGCCTTCTTGACCAAATCTCTTGTTTTCTGCGCCGTGTGACCAATATATTCTCCAACCAGATCCGCACGCTCTACTTCAATAAGATGACCTTTACTCAACACCCCCATCTTCTGAAAGAGTTTGGCAACGATCCTCGCCACGGTGGTCTTACCAGTTCCCGGATTGCCTTTGAAGATCATATGATACACGTGCGCACCACTAAGTAGGCCTGCTTCAGTGCGCATCTGAGCAATCTGTAGGAAAGCATAAATTTCAAATACCAAGTCTTTGATATTTTCAAGTCCAACCAGTTGTTCCAATTCACCCTGTATCTCCTGGAAGTGCGCATGTTTGGTTACACTCTTGGCTGCCTGTACTGCCGCTGCTTCATCTTTGACCAACATCTGAGGTTCCTGGTTACGCAACACAATATTAATTTGTCTGGATGGTCTGCCTCCTGGTTGCTCTCCTGCAGCCATGACCCGTCCGTTCATTCGCCATCACCTCTATTTTATCGGGCTGAACTCTCCTGATTATTAATGTATTCTATCAGGTGCTCCAATATTAGAAGGATCATGAAGAATTCTACGGATAGGTACATGTATCAAATCTGAATGTTTTTTCGAAACTCTCCGTTCTCAAACAAACTCTTCCTATGCTTCAGTGATAACTGAAAGTATGGGAATACATGTGCATCAATGGCATGCAGCAGTTCCTTTGCCGTCTTGTTAGCCAAGTCATAATCGCCTGTAGTAATATGCTTCCGTGACAGTGCATCTTCAAGCTCATCTTCATCCAGCAAAAATACTTCTCCATCTTTCAGTACAACGACATCCAGATACAGGTCATCAAACCAAGGAACGCCCTGATCGGTTATCCCCTGACTACGACATGTATCAATGTACCACTCTACAATCCGTTCCTGATCGTCAAACATCGCCGTAACAACAAAGTGCTCTCCCTTCGGATAGTATTGCAGCCAGGAATAACCTTTATCTGCGATACAGAAGGTACTGCCTCCATAAGTTTTCCACAAAGGTTCTTTCAAATCCTGTATGGTGTACAACGTAATATAACCTGTGAAAATTTTGGATTGAACGAACCGGCATGTGAATTGTCGGTTCGTAATCCGGCGCCAGTTCGCGCGGTCCCCGAATTTCCGTTTCATACGAACCCCTCTTTGCCGACTACAGGTCCGTGACCTGCTCTGATGTTATTGGTGAACAATGTAATAACGTCCGCCTGATGGATTCCAGCGCTCTGGGCCCGCTCTTGCACAACGTATTACGAATAGTTACAGCTTACCATATTTAAGGTTTACACTCAAAATGAAGCTTTGTCCCACCTATTCATCAAATCAGCCGCTATTACAGTTGGTTCCGTATAACAAAAAAACTGCTTCACCGAAATTCCGGGAAGCAGTTTTTTAATGTAGCTATTTAGTGATTCATTGGCTTAACCGCCGGTTCCAGCTTGAGAATCTGCAGGTGCATCTGTTCCTCCAGTATCCCCACTCGTTCCGCTGTCCGGAGTTACAACCTCGCCCGGCGTCGTTACGGCCCCATCATCGGAGCCTTCACCGGTACCGCCTGGCTCTGTTGTTCCCTGGCCAGGTGGGGTCGTGTTTCCTCCCCCAGGTTGACCGTTTCCTTGGCCGGGTCCACCGTTATTACCACCGTTGCCATTGTTTCCGTTATTACCATTACCATTTCCGTTGTTGCCATTTTCATTCCCATTACCATTACCGTTATTACCGTTCGAGTTGCCATTATCCGGTGAACCATTGTCCGGATTCTCCGTACCTGGCTGCTCAGGATCTATCTCTGTTCCAGGGTCTATACCAGGATCAGGTTCCTCCGGCGGCATTTCCTGTGCTTCAATCATCAAGGAAATGGTGTTGGAAGGATCCGTCTCAAGTCCTGATGCCAAGTCGTAAGCTGTCACATAGTACTCATAGGTTAGACCAGGCAACGCACTTAAATCTTGTGCATTGGTCGCTCCTATTGCATCAATGAGATGAGTGAACTGGGCTTCCGATGTTTCTTTCCGATAAATCCGATATTGCGTACTCGCGTCACCCGTTCCAGTCCAACTTAGGGAGACGGTTTGTGCATTTGGATCGTATGATCCACTCAGCCCACTAACGGACAGAGCCGGCTTTTCTGGTTCTTCTACTGGCGGAGGTGCCTGCCCTCCAGCTGGTGCTTTGAATTGCTTCACTGGAACGCCTTTTAAAGCATCTCCCATGACTTTGGCAAAGAAAGCTGCCGACAGCTTACTGCTGTTCTTAAGCATGTGATTGGCATCCGGATTGTCATAGCCCATCCAGACTGCGGCAGTCCATTCCGGTGTGTATCCAACAAACCATACATCACGGTTGGCACTGTTGCCAGAGATACCACTTTGAACAGTTCCTGTTTTACCCGCTACGGGGCGATCCAGACGTGCTGAACGTCCCGTACCGTCATTAACAACGTTCTGCAGCATCTGTGTAAGCTGATACGCATTTTGCTCGCTCATGACACGCGTTGTGTCCGAGTTATCGTGTTTGTACGTTGTTTTGCCTGCGCTATCCTTAATTTCCTTAATCGAATAGGCTTGACGGTATTCTCCGAGGTTGGCAAATGCACTATAGGCTTGCGCCATTTCCAGTGTATTTGTACCTTTACTTAGACCACCGAGGGCAATCGCCAAGTTTTTGTCTTCATCTGTCAGCTGTATACCTACACTCTTGGCAAAATTAATGCCTGTGTTAACGCCTATTTTATCAAGCAGCCAAACCGCAGGGATATTTTCCGATTTTGTAATGGCATCCGTCATACTGATCGTTGAAGAATATCCATGCAAGTTACCAGGACAATAGTTACCAAAACATTGCTTCGCATTACTCAGCGACGAATTGGCACTGTAATTTCCTGATTCAAGTGCCGGTGCATAAGACACAATCGGTTTAAAAGCTGAACCTGGTTGTCTTCGACTCTGCGTTACACGGCTATAACCTTTAGTCTGATAATCCCGTCCACCCAGGAGGGCAACGAGGCTACCATTCTCATGGTTCATAATAACCATGGAGCCTTGAACCTGTTGATCATCTTTACTTGCCTCGAACAGACTATCATCTGTGAACGCAGTTTCCATGGCTGTTTGAGCCTGAGCATCCATAGTTGTATAGATTTTGTATCCGCCGATATTCAGATCATCTTCCGTTTTACCTGTTACTCGTTCAGCTTCACGGAGCACATAATCTATAAAACCTTGATACTTCCTGTCTTTCTCTGGTCGCTTGTAGTTATAGTTAATCTCTTTTGCTTCGTCCATCTCCGCCTTGGTAATGTAGCCTTGTTCATACATCAGCTGCAATACCACACCTCGACGTGCTTTTGAGTCGTTTGGATTGCTCACCGGATTATAGGCAGAAGGCCCTTTCGGCATAGCTGCCAATGTAGCAATTTGCCACAACTTCAACCTCTTGAGATCAGTAACTCCAAAGTAAAATTCAGATGCTGCTTTAATCCCGTAACGTTGATGACCGAAGAAAATCCGGTTCAGGTACATCGTCAGAATCTCGTCTTTTGTGTACTTGCGCTCTAATGCCATGGCAATCGATACTTCCGTTGCTTTACGGAAGAACGTTTTGTCACGGGACAAGAACATGTTCTTGGCAAGCTGTTGGGTTAGTGTACTACCGCCCTCCACCATGGAACGAGCCATAACGTCCTTAACCGCAGCACGCCCAATGGACCAGATATCCACACCTTGGTGATCGTAGAAGCGTTTATCCTCCGTCGCAACAAAGGCTTGCTTCACCAGCTCAGGAATATCATCTTCTTTGACGGGTTCCAACTTCTGAATGGATAGCTCCCCCATTAATTGGCCATTGCGATCATATACTTTTGAAGTTTCATTAATTGTGGTTTTGTCCTTGTTGGCTTTGAGCAGATTTTCACCACTCACCATAATAAATAAATATCCGCCTAGTGCACAGAATATGGCGATTGCCATTGTGAAAAACAGTGTCCATCCAACGCGTTTACCCGTAATTTTTTTCTTTTTAGAGGTCTTTGGCTTCGCTTTTTTGGGTGACTTGTTATTGTTGTTGCGATTGTTAGACCTCGACAACGGATCGTTTGGCATGTTACCTCCTGACTCCCTTTCGGTTGCATAATTTCTATTCGTCTGTAGGCTCAGGCATATATTAAACATATTTTGCCCGGAATGAAAAGAACAACCCTTTATTCAGGTTGCTCTGTTTCAATACCTATACTTGTAGACGAAATGGTTGGTGAAAAGGTTTCGTAATTTTTTTAAGCTTCGCCGCTGTTATCTTGCTGCATCAGCGATACGCTGCGTTGCGGCGTGAACGTGGAGATGGCATGCTTGTAGACCATTTGCTGGCGTCCGTCGCTGTCAATGACGATCGTAAAATTGTCAAATGCCTTGATCGTCCCGCGGATTTGGAAGCCGTTGGTCAGATAGACCGTAGCAGGAATATTCTCTTTCCGCAGTTGGTTCAAGAACGTATCTTGGATGTTGATGGACTTGTTCATTAGCCGTACCCCCATTGGTTCATTTGAATTCGTGTTCAAGTAATATTCAATATCGCTGAGTAGCTTTCGTGCTATTATATCATGAACAGTTTCATATAATCCACAAAAACCCCTTGTCTGCTATTTTACACCCATTCTTGGCGAGGTGAACAAATAGAAGACTTATCCATTATACACCGCTTGTCTGTTTTGCAAAAGAGGGACAAAATCTTCATTTTAAAGCACATTTAATCGTTGTTTGGCGAATGATTGATCTCTACCATCTGTTCTAGTGATAAGTAAAAACCTCTATCCTTTTGAAGACTAAAAGGTAGAGGTTTACATATCTTGATCTAATCGATGCCTGTCAGAAAGATACTAATAATCGCTCAAATCAATCAAATTTCCGTGTAATCAATTCACTTATCTGCTTGTATTTCCCTTCAAAATCCTGGGTATCCGTCATGTCCACCCATTCAATATCCTTCATATGGCGGAACCAGGAAAGCTGCCGTTTGGCAAACCGACGTGTATCCCTCTTTAACCACTCAACCGCAGCTTCCCAACTCACTTCCCCTTGCAAGAACGCTGCAATCTCCTTATACCCTAGTCCTTGCATGGAAATATGACCTCTGGCCACTCCACGTTCCAACAGGGACTTCACTTCATCCACCAGACCTTGTTCGATCATCAGATCAATCCGCTCTTCTACCCGGGCGTACAACTTCTGCCGATCCATTGTCAAACCAACAATAAGAAGGTCATAAGGCGACTCTTTCTTCTGTACTGCCAGCTGATCAGACCACTTCTCGCCTGTCAGGTGATGGATCTCAAGCGCACGTACAATTCGCCGCTGGTCATTTGGATGCAGACGATCCGCACTAACGGGATCAACTTCCCTCAATCGATCATGAAGAGCCTGAGCTCCATTTAGCTCAGCATAGCTGAATTGTTCCTCTCTGAACGCTTCATCAGAACCGCTATCCGAAAATTGGAAGCCGTAACATACTGATTCCACATATAGACCGGTGCCACCAACAATAAAAGGCATTTTACCGCGTTCATGGATTTCACTAATCAATTGTGTGCAACTCTCCTGAAACTCGGCCACAGAATACGGATACTCCGGTTCATGGATATCAATCAGATGATGAGGTACACCCTTCATTTCTTCAGAGGTAATCTTGGCTGTTCCGATATCCATTTCACGATATACCTGCATCGAATCTCCTGAGATAATCTCACAATTGAAAGCTTGGGCAAGCTCGATGCTCATTCTTGTTTTACCTACTGCTGTTGGCCCAACCAGCACAAGCAGTTTAGGTTTTGGTTTAACTTCCACTTTCAACATTAATCACTCCGTACAGGGTTTTTGCATTCGCCCGATCAAGTATTTCAAATCCGAGCCTGTCAAACTCCGCGCTGCCGCGCTTTTCTTTCATGACTACACGTTTACGGGCAACTCGTTTTGCTTCCATAATGCTCTGTTCATCCAGCGCGTGAGCATTTGCATAATCTCGCAAGGGCTGTATAGCACTTGAATCCATCATTGGCTCACGGAACATGGGGTCAAAATATACGGTGTCACAGCTTCGATCCGGCATGGAACGAAGCAACTCAAGATGATCCACATGCCGCAGATCTATGCGCCGGAAAGCCTCATCCACCAAGGGCTGATTGCTCTTATAATGAGACATGCCCTCCAGCAGCAGGGTATAGAGCGGTTGAGAACTTTCACATGCAATGACTTGTCCATTCTTCCCAGCCGCAACCGAAAATACCAGCGCATCTGAACCGAGTCCAGCGGTACAATCCACAATGGTGTCCCCTTCGAGTACTGCACCAGCTTCCAGCATAGGATCGGCTTCACCTCTTAGAACACGTTTAGCGCGAACAAATCCCATACTGGGGTGAAACTCAAGCTCCGTTGCATCCTTGCGAAACAAGCGGGCTCTGCCATTGAGCACGACCAGTATTTCGTTGATACCATAATGTTCAATCAGTTTGGGTAAAGACGTTCTATTGCGCGGTACGTAGGTACCTCCTGTCGTTTCGGCGAGCTTACGCGCACGCTCCACCTGAGAGGCAATCTCCTTGTCACCGGTTGTAATGTACATAATGTCCCCCTAAATAGCTACATCACTCGTTTAAATAATTTTTCCAGATCATACGTTGAAAATGAAACCACAATCGGCCGCCCATGTGGACAAGTGTAGGGCTGACGACATGAACCCAGACGCTGAATTAGCACTTCTGCTTCCTGATCCGTCAGCTTTTGGTTCGCTTTAATGGACGCCTTGCAGGAGCACATAATAGATGCAGCTTCCCGCATCTTGGCCACATCTATGCTGCGTTCGCTAAGTACCCACTCGGACATTTCTTCGATAATGTCTTTCTCGTCCCCTTTGGGGAACCAGAACGGATGGGAACGCACGCGGAACGTTTGTCCACCGAAATGCTCCAAATATACACCCGCCTGCTCGAACCAGGCCAGTCTTGTTTTCAGTTTTTCCGTCTCCGAAGGTGTAAACTCCAGCGTAATAGGCAGCAGTAACTCTTGTGAGGCCTGAGCAGGGTTACCAAATTTCTCGTAATAGTACTCATAATTCACGCGTTCATGAGCGGCATGCTGATCAATCAAATATAAACCTTGGTCATTTTGCGCGATCAAATACGTACCATGATGCTGTCCGATCAGACTCAGCTCCGGAAATGCGGGCATGGATGCATCCGATTTAATGGCAGCAGCAAGTTTAGTGGCATCAGGCAATCCTGAAGTTTTCCACGTTCGTTCTTCTCTCGCAATCGAAGATGGATTGTAGGATGAACGTGCTTCTCTAACCGGTGAAGTTACGGAATCGGAACGATAGGTAGCCGGTTTGCCTTCAGCCAGTGGTTTTTCTGTTGCTACACGATCCCCACCATCTCGAGAAGAGAGGTCAGATTTGGGAACAGTTTCGGTAGAACTAGCACTTACATCCTTGGTACCTTCCTGCACGTTAGCGGATGCCTGTCCCCCGTCATGACTAGCAATCTTCTGCAAAATATCCCCGTTCCAACTTTCTAACTGCTCCGGGGGCTGTGTAACCTCAGGTGGAGCTTCGGGCAACGGCACTGAGTGACCATGTTCAGATACCAACTGTGCTGTAGACACATCCGCCGGAGCATCCAAATCCAGATCATCATCTTCGGCAGTTAAATTCAGCGGTGTAACAGTAGGTTTCCCAAGTGGACCTTGTTGCCCACATCCTTCTGCATCAGATGCATCTTTCAGCGGACCACGTGGAAAGAGGAATTGTTCCTGGATAAAGGCACTATCGTCTCCACGTCGAATCTGCTGTTTTTTGACCTGTGGAATCAATACCTCCTGCCGGAGTATCCCTCGCAACGTCGTTTCTATAAATTCATACAGTTCTGGTTCCTTGCTGAAGCGAACCTCCAACTTGGCCGGATGCACGTTCACATCCACAAGAGATGGGTGCATCTCCAACTGCACCACGACAAGTGGGAAACGATTAATGGGCAGCAAGGTATGGTAGGCTTTAAGAATCGCCTGATTGAGACCGTAATTGCGAACAAATCGCCCATTAACAATCGTAGACATACCACCACGATTCGCTCGTGTCCATTCTGGCAGGCTGATCAACCCACTCACCCGGTAATCCAGACTTTCTCCTTGGATGGGAAGCATCGCCTTCGCTGCACTTGTACCATAGATCGCTGCAACCACTTGCAGCAGATCGCCGTTGCCCAACGTCTGAAGCAACACATTCTCATTATGTCGCAGTCTGAACGAAATATTGGGGTGAGACATCGCCATCCGGTAAAGAACATCTGATATATGTCCCAGTTCCGTCTGGATCGTTTTCATATATTTGAGTCTGGCTGGTGTATTGTAAAATAGTTCTCTCACTGCAAAATCTGTACCTTGGGGTGAGGTTGCATCTTCATGAGAAACAAGGTTCCCACCTTCAATTAAAATGCGGCGTCCTCGCCCGTCATTGTCACTTGCCGATAATACCTCTACCTTGGACACTGCGGCAATACTCGCCAGGGCTTCTCCGCGGAATCCAAGACTTGTGATCTGGAACAGATCTCGGCCATGAGCTATTTTACTGGTCGCATGACGATAAAAGGCAGTTTCCATATCCTCTGGCTCGATACCTGAACCATTGTCTTTGACACGAATACTGAGGAGTCCGCCCTCTTCCACTGTTACTTCAATCTTGGTGGCGCCTGCATCCACCGAGTTTTCGAGCAACTCTTTGACAACCGAAGCAGGCCGTTCGACCACTTCACCCGCCGCAATCTGGTTGGCAATATGTTCATCTAACACATGTATTTTCGCCACAGGTTTTCCCCTCCCTTATATTCAGGATAATTGCTGTGCCTTTAATTTGAGATCATTTAATATCTGCATCGCCTGAAGAGGCGTCATATTCATGACATCGATATCTTTCATCGTACGGATGAATTCTCGCGCTGGCTTATCCTCCGCAACTACATCCGGTTTCGTTGCCACATTCGGCTCATCATCCCCAAAGATGGACAGTTGAACCACATCTGAATGGGTTGCACCGGACTGTGCTTTGCTAATTGATTTCTTGGCATGTTGCTTTCCGGCCGAATCTTCAATAGAAGGTGTGTACTCTGCACTCTCCGCAATCTCGCGCTCCCGGATCAATGGTGCTGAATCCGTATGCTGGAGCTCTGCACCTTTTAATTTCAAGCCTGCTTCCTGCTTCTCAGTCGAAATATATTCACTGCCCACCGCTACTTGCGCGGCCGCATGTTCGAACCCATGCAACAGTCCATTTGCTCGCTCAATAATGCTATCAGGCAGACCTGCAAGACGTGCACAATAGATACCATAACTGCTGCTGGCTGCTCCGGCAATCAATTTGCGCAGGAAATTCACCTTGTCCCCGCTCTCCTGCACCGCCATCGAGTAGTTGGCCAGCTTGTCCAGACTCTCTTCCAGATGAGCAAGCTCATGGAAATGAGTTGATACAAGGGCTTTACATCCGATAATATCATGTACATATTCAATAACAGACTGTGCGATAGCCATACCTTCGCTGGTTGACGTTCCCCGTCCCAGTTCATCGATAATAATCAGACTGCGTGGTGTGGCTTTGTCTGTCATAACCTGAATGTCGGCCATCTCCACCATGAATGTGCTTTGTCCACCAATGAGATCATCCGCGGCACCGATCCGTGTGAAAATGCGATCCATGATCGGCACTTCCGCCTGACCCGCAGGTACAAAACAACCTACTTGCGCCAAAATGGAGATTAAAGCGACCTGTCGCATATACGTACTCTTACCAGCCATATTTGGACCAGTAATCAGCAGAATACGTGCCTCTTCCTTGGTTATTGCTGTGTGATTGGCAATAAATGCGCCATCTCGCATGACCGCCTCAACGACCGGATGACGTCCTTCTTCCACAACCAGATCATAACCGTCGGTCAACGTAGGCCGTACAAAGTTGCGCTCAGCACTGATCACCGCAAAAGATTGATACACATCAATTTCGGCTACCTGTTCAGCCAGCTTTTGCAATCTTGCAATCTCTTTGTTCAACCGCTCGCGAAGTTCCGCAAAAAGTCCATACTCAATATCAACCATTTTGTCCTGAGCTTCGAGAATCAGCGTCTCTTTTTCCTTCAACTCCGGCGTAATGTAACGTTCTGCATTGGCAAGTGTCTGTTTACGTTCATAACGTCCCTCTGGCAATGCGGACAGATTGGACTTGGTGATCTCGATATAATAACCAAACACTTTGTTATATCCAATCTTCAGCGATCGAATGCCTGTCGCCTCACGCTCTCGCGCTTCCAACTCTGCAATCCACTGTTTCCCGTTGACCGAAGCCTCACGTAATTCATCCAGACGTTCATGGTACCCTTCACGAATCAGACCTCCGTCCCTTACCGATACAGGCGGCTCGTCCACAATGGCTTGCCCGATAGCTTCACGCAGATCATTGCAATCATCCATCGTTTCGGCAATATGCTGCAATGTTGCGGAAGATGATCCAGCGCAATGTTGACGAAGTCCTGGAATTTTCTCCAGGGATGATTTGAGCGCATTCAGGTCACGACCATTGGCATTACCAAACGCAATCCGGCCTACCAAGCGCTCCAGATCATAGATGTCTTTGAGTTCTGCCCGCAGGTCCTCACGCAATATAAACTGGTTGTACAGCGTATCCACTGCTTCAAGACGCTCATTAATCTTCCCTTTTTGCAATAATGGCTTATCGACCCAGCGACGCAGCATTCTTGCACCCATGGATGTCTCCGTCCGATCAAGCAACCAAAGTAGTGAACCTTTTTTGGAGCGTTCACGCACGGTTTCCACCAATTCCAGGTTCCGGCGGGTAAACGGGTCCAAGATCATATAATGATCTGGCTCATACGTTGAGATTTGTGTTAATTGTCCCAGAGAACGTTTCTGTGTCTCACTCAGATAGGAGAAAAGACGTGCAATGCATGCCTGACGTTCAGGCTCTAATCTTGCCCACACAGCCTCACCAAACTGCTGACGGACCAGATCTTCCTTATTCTTTGTCCAGGACGTGTAGACCACAGGTCGACCGATTGGAGACGCCTCGGCTTCTACCGTTTCAAGCAGCGCTGCATCTCCTACCAGCTCCGATGGTTCGTAGATGCCGATTTCATCCTTAAGCCATTCCTTGGAATAGGGTACGGATGTCACATACAACTCACCCGTTGACAGATCACAGGCCGCGAGAGCCAGCGTATTTTGATTACCTGTAAGACACACCATGTAGTTGTTGGATTTATCCCCCAGCGTTTTGCCTTCCATCACCGTTCCGGGTGTAACCACACGTACAATTTCGCGTCGTACCATGCCTTTGGTTACACTCGCATCTTCCATCTGTTCACATATCGCTACTTTATATCCTTTTTCAATCAGACGCTGTATGTAATTGTCAGCCGAATGATAAGGTACACCGCACATCGGAATCTTGTCATCCGTGCCTCCGTTACGTGCGGTCAGCGTGATCTCTAGTTCACGAGCAGCATTAATCGCATCCTCGAAGAACATTTCATAGAAGTCACCCAGTCTAAAAAATAGAAAAGCATCTTGTGCTTCGGCCTTCACTTGCAAATATTGTTGAATCATTGGCGTATACTGAGCCATGATGAATATCCTCCATCCCATTCCTATAATGTCAGGAAGAAACGCGTCCTGGAAGGACAATAAGACGGTCAGGCACTGTGTTTGCGCCTCCGCCTTATGTTTTGGCTATTTGCCACTTCCTTCAAAGGTTGCTGCTCCATATCTTCCGTAGCTACTACTTAAAAAAAGACTTGTTTCTTATTATATCAAAAAAACGTCCGTACTTCATGAACCTGCCCGAATATTCCAGAGTTTGCGAATATCGCGGCTTTCATCCCAAGTTCTTCCCAGTTTTAATTGAAGGAGTAACGGAGACGCATACCGTTCATAACGTGCATATCCATCCAACCTCTTCAGATCATCTACGAGAGCTGGAATGTGTTCCTTAATCACTTCGCGCTTTCCTTCATAAAAAGCGGTATGAACCTCAGCTTTTGCCAACGGACGCTGCCGTAATTGAGTATACCCGCTCGCGATCAGACCTGCCAAGGCCACAACACCTTTCGCAACAAGGGGTGACACAAGAAAGCTGGGTAACGTACGATACTCAAACCCACCGTAGGATTTCAGACGAAAATCACCAAGCGCTCCATAACGGGGCCGTCTTCCCGATCCACGGGGGTCTTGCAGAAATGCCAGTGGCAATGCCAAATAATTGTCCAGTGCACGAAGCAGTTCCCCGGTAAGATTCACGCCGCTAAAATGAATATGACCACCCAGAGGTAACCCCCGCTGTGGCATCCCTCCTGCCTGCCAGATGAGCGAGTGATCACTGATGCTGCGGGAAGCTGCTGCGAATGCCCTCATCAGATGAGCCAGCAGTTCTCGTGGTTCGGAGCTGGGAGCAGGTCTCAGTTCGGCAACCGGATATATGCGCCGTCCACCAATCGTCACGGAATCACAGCCTGCCATTCCTGTACGTTCAAGAAATTTGGAGGCGGGTACGATTTTGGATTCCGGCATCTGCACCAGAAGAAACTCCGGGTCCATGCCGAGTATCGGAGTGGGTCTGTGACTCACTTCCTCATCCAGCAGTTCCTGATGCTGCTTCCAGCTTTCCCTATAGGTAGCAGCAAGGTTGGTCACCCCTTTCCAGGGACCCGGATCAATCGAAATCACTGCACATCCGCCATTCCCTGAAGATTCCATTCGAACAGCTCCATGATCCAGTCCTAGCGTATACAGCGTTTTGATCGCAAGTCGTTCTATGCGCTTGAACAAGGTTGAACTCGCTTCACGCTCCAACAGAGTTTCCTGTGCCCCTCCCATGCCACTAGTATCCTTGCGCTTGATCCGGATCGCCTGCAGACAACTTATCTCTACATCATAGCGTACACGCAAGCCTGGTTCGCGTTTGCGCCGATCGTGCAGTGACAATACTTCAATGCCTGCCTGTTTTAACCGTTTTGTACGTTCTCCAGAAGTCATCCTTTCATATCGGAGTAATGCCTCCTCCGCTTGTTCTAAGACATTCATGACGTCCCCCCTCCCGGATCATGCAACTAAATAAAAATAACCCCGCAATGCGGAGCCTTCCCATGAAAGGTATTCCAGGCATATTGCGAGGCTCGTTAACACCCATTTTTCAATATTTAAGAAGAAAGAGGGCTTACGCCCTCTTCATCGCGCCTTCTGGCGCATATGATACCTTAGGTTAACAAATACATGATGAATCAAACTCACAGCTCATCGTCGAGCAGATCGGGATCGAGATCGTCATAATCTCCATCGCCACTGCCAAAGTCATAGTCCTTGTCTTCGTAATCACCGCAACCATCTGTGCAGACCTTCACACAAACTTTGGTTTCGGCAACGAGTTCCACAGCGAATTCCCGTTCTACCCGGATAATTACACTGCTTCCACCTGCGGATACTGTGGCTTCCACACAGCTAGGTTCCTGCGTTGCATCCGCAGATACCTCCACTGTGGAAGTCCGGTGTTTCGGGTCCAGATAGGACAAAGGCACATGTTCTACATACGAGACCGTTTCTTTGGCTACATCCGTCTGCGAATTCTTGTCATAGGAATACCAAATGTTGATATCGTAAGTACCAATAACTTCAATTCCGTCACCCGCTGATACGGCTTCATATTGGTGGTTGATAATCCAAGCCCCCAAAATACTTGTCGGACCATTTGGCGGAGTCACGGTATGTGTTACGGTAGAGAACTTACGACCTTTGCCGCAGATCGCCTTCGTGATAATCTCTCTACATTGATGTTTATGACTCAATGACATCTTTAAACCTCCTCCATACAATCATTCACTACAAGTGTATGCAGGGCATTCGTCTAGGGTGACAACTATTTTCTATTATTCGTTTGTAGATTGGGACCGGTCCGAGATTGGGGACGGTGCTTTGTCCTTCTTCGCGACTTTCAGATACAGCGCGAGTTCGCGGCACAACTGGAGAATTGCAGAACGAATCTCGAATTCTTCCCTTGTATCCGGCAGTTCCATACGTTTGAATTCTTCTTGCACATCCGCAAGAAGTTTTTCAGTTCGTCCGGTGTAAGATTCAGTAAGTACATCCTGACTAAGCTGATCGAACAGCTCCGATACCATTTCCGCATGTGGCATCTTCTGATAGATCTGGGACACCAGATGCATCATATGCTGGATGGAGTCCAGCTGCGTTTTGCGCATATAGAAGTAGACACTCCATTCTTCGTTCGGATGAATCACCTGATTCTCCAGAGAACGCTTGGCTGCATCGATACCGCCAAGGATAGCTTTATCCGCTTCAATCAGTTCTCTCCCCGCCCATGCTTCATTGGGATTACGCAGCGTGGCCGCGAATTCCTTGAAAATCTTCGAAAAGAGCTCATCGATTCGTTTGCGAATGCGCAGCATCTGAGGATCCGCTGCCGGCATATAGGCCAGATTAACCGCCATTGCGGAACCAAGACCAATCAGAAGCAAAGCAATTTGTACGAGGACGACATGCACGTCCATTTCCCCGCCGCCGAACACCCGAAATACCACGACCGAACCTGTTACAATACCTTCCTTGAAGCCAACCCGGACAATAACCGGGAATGCGATCAATATGTATACGGCCAGTACCCAGTAATGGAAGCCTAGAAAGTGAAAAAGTACACTTGCAAATAAAAGTCCAACTACGGAAGCAAAAAATCGAGCCGATATGGTACGAATACTTCGTTTTCTCGTTACATCCACCCCGAGAATGGCAAGCAATCCCGCTGATGTCGGTCCTGGCAAGCCGCACCAGTCCGCAATCAGCACGGCCATTAATGCGGCGATTGCGGTTTTAATTACCCTAAAACCCATTTAACATTCCATCTCCTCTAAGCTGCAAAAAAATTCTTAGCCAGCTCGTCGCCTCATTCATTTATCATGACTAGTATGTCTCATCCAAATGTAAACTAGACGACATCAACCGACATGCGCATGCATGCCGGTCACAGCAACACGCCCCGAATGAGGGACGCTGGCAAGTTAGATCGTTGCGACAGAACCTCAAGGCCCTCTTCTCCAATCATCGCATTCATTCCGGATCTGCGCGGAATATTCATACTAAATATGGTACTTGATTTTACGGTATCGGGCAACGTGACACCCCTTGTGAAATTGTATACATATCATACCCGGTCACATTACGAGTAAAACACGTCCGAATCACCTGCGGCCAGCCAGCATTTTGCGTTCTGCATAGACAACAAGTTGGTACATGGCTGTTGCAACTGCAGCAATAATTAACAGACTTGATAATACAAGTGTGAAGTTGAATACCTGGAATCCGTAGATAATGAGATAACCGAGCCCTTGTTTGGCGACCAGGAACTCACCCACAATTACACCCACCCAAGCCATGCCAACGTTCACTTTTAAGGTGGATACAATCGCCGGAAACGAAGCAGGTAATACAACTTTGGTAAAAATCTCGGAACGTTCTCCACCAAACGTACGAATCACTTTAATATAATTGGGATCCACTTCATTGAAGCTGTTATACACCACCAGTGTTGTAATAATGACCGTGATGGACAACGTAGTCATAACAATTGCCGTAAAACCAGCGCCAAACATAACGATAAAGATCGGGCCAAGCGCTACCTTTGGCATACTGTTGAACACAACCATATAGGGGTCCAACACTTTGGACAAAAAAGGAGACCACCAAATTAAAACCGCAAGCAAGGTTCCAACGAGTGTTCCCAGTAAAAAACCAACTGCCGTCTCCCCTACGGTTACCCCAACATGTGCCCATAATTCGCCGCTAGCGATGTCCTTGCCAATCTGGGCAAAAATCTTACTCGGATAACTGAATAACAGTACATCAATCCAACGGAGTCTGCCTGCCACTTCCCATAGCAAAAACATACATACCAACATAGATAACTGTACGGCAAGTACTTGATGTCGCCATCTGGCCACCTGCTGAATATGATTCCGATGCAGCTGCCCCATCCATTCGTCACGCTTTTCCTGCTTCGGATTCATTGGATTCACGCGTCTTCCTCACCTCCCCCGGACTGATCCAGTTCACTCCACAACGCCTGAAACAACGCATTGAATCCTTCTTGCTCCCTGGCATGAAACGGCTGAGCCTTCCGAATACCATCAGGGATAATAAACTCACGGCGGATGCGGCCGGGATTGCGATCAAGCACAATGACGCGGTCACTGACCGCAATGGCTTCAGACAAATCATGGGTGACGAGAACGGATGTTTTGCCAAACTGTTTTAACGTATCCGAGACCAGATCCTCCAGTTGCAGCTTGGTTTGATAATCAAGTGCTGAGAATGGTTCATCCAACAATAAAATTCCCGGATCGGTTGCTAACGTGCGCACCAGAGCCACTCGCTGTCTCATGCCTCCTGAAAGCTCTGATGGGTACTGATTCTCCGTTCCGGCCAAACCCATACTTACCAGCAGTTCACGCACACGCTCACGGCTCCGTTCATCCAGTCTGCCTGTCAGTTCAAGACCAATCAATGCATTATCCAGAATGGTCCGCCATGGAAACAGATAGTCTTGTTGAAGCATATAACCAATCTGTGCTGAGGGGCCGCCAACGAGTTTTCCTTTAACCTTAACCTCTCCTCGGGTGGGTGTGAGCAGCCCGGCGATGATCGACAACAATGTCGTTTTACCGCATCCACTCGGTCCAACCAGACTGACGAACTCTCCTTTTTGGATCTCCAGACTCAAGTCTTCAATCACCAATGAAGCTTCCCGCTCGCTGACGTATACTTGAGAGATCCCCTCCAGTCGGATCACACTTTCGGATTCAGGCATTCTGCTCACTTCCTTTCCTGAATACCCATCACTTTGATTTCGTAGCTTCTTCCGCATAGGCATTATCCACAATTGCACTCAAATCCACGCGTTCTTTCAACTCGCCGGCGGCACTCATGACATCAAGCAGATTGTTCCACTCTTCCTCATCAATGATCGGGTCCGTTGCATAGCTGCCCTGTTCCTTATAACGGTTCACACTGCTTACCAAAATGGCCGGATCGATGTCTTTGAAAAAAGGAGAAATGACTTCAGCAATCTCTTCGGACGTATGGGAATCCACCCATGTCTGCGCTTTGTGCAGACCATTCGTAAACTTCTGGACGATATCCTTATTGTCGTTAAGATAACTCTGTTTCGTCATGAAGACCGTGTAAGGCAGACGACCACTTTCTGTTCCAAACGATCCAATAACCTTGCCCCGACCTTCTTGTTCAAAGATGGATGCCTGGGGTTCAAACAGTTGAACATAATCTCCCGTGCCTGAGGCAAAAGCAGACGCAATGTTGGCAAAGTCCACATTCTGTATCAGCTCCAGATCACTTTGCGGATCAATGCCATGTTTGTTCAGTGCGAACTCCCCTGCCATTTGCGGCATGCCGCCTTTGCGCTGACCGAGAAATGTGGAATCCCTCAGTTGCTCCCAATCGAAGCTACCTTCTGTGTTACGAGCGAACAGAAATGTACCATCCGTCTGGGTGAGCTGGGCAAAGTTAATGACCGGATCTTCCGCTCCCTGCTGATAGACATATATGGACGTCTCCGCTCCTACCAGTGCGATATCCACTGAACCTGCGAGTAATGCCGCCATCGTTTTGTCACCGCCAGCAGTCGTCTGAATATCCACCTCAAGTCCCTGCTCTTCAAAAAAACCTTGAGCCACAGCCACATACTCCGGTGCGTAAAATACCGAACGAGTCACTTCGCCAATCGTAATCTTGGCTTCATTCTCTTCCTTGTTACAGCTGGTGAGCGCCACAATGATAATCAGCAGAATAACGATGCCCCGGACGAACCATGGCGTGTATTTCATGTTGTTTCCCTCCTTCACTGGTTTCAGCAGTTTCTCTCTATTATGGATATGCCGATGCCCAACAAAAGGTTAAGAACTTAAATGCAAAAAAGAGCCGGGCAATGATGCCCGACTCTTCAGCTCTTCGAAATGTTATTCAATATGTTATTTATAGGATATCTACAGCTTGTAAATCTCGGCATATTTGGCTTCCAGATAATCGGCCAGATAATCCGGGTTCAATTCTTCACCCGTTACGGCAACAATCAATTCCGAAGGTGTGCGACTTTTACCATACCGATAGATCTTGTCTGTAAGCCATTCCTTAATTGGAATCAGATTACCTTCAGCAATAAGGGTATCAAACTCCGGCATTTCCTTGCGCAATGTATGTAGAATTTGAGCTGCATACATATTACCCAGAGAATACGAAGCAAAGTAACCAAAGTCACCACCAGACCAGTGAACATCCTGAAGAACGCCGTCTCCATCATTCGTTGGCATAATACCGAGGTATTCCTTGTATTTTGCATTCCAGGTCTCCGGCAGGTCTTTCACTTCCAGACCATCGTTGAATAACATTTTCTCGATCTCATACCGGATAATAATATGCAGGTTATAGGTCAGTTCATCCGCTTCAATCCGAATGAGTGAACTCTCCACCCGATTGATTGCACGATAGAAATCTTCCAGCTCAACCTCGCTCAATTGAGGGAAATGCTGCTGCAAATCTTTGTAATAACGTGTCCAGAATGGCAGGCTCCGACCAATCATGTTTTCCCAAAGACGAGACTGTGACTCATGAATCCCCATGGACGTTCCTTCGGCAAGAAGGGTACCCGCCAGACTGTCATCAATATTTTGCTCGTACAGGGCATGTCCGCCCTCATGCAGTGAACTGAAGACTGCGCTTGCTACATCATCTTGCAGATAATGTGTTGTAATTCGCACATCACCCGGGTTAAGACCCGTTGCAAATGGATGCACACTCTCGTCCAATCGTCCAGCTTCAAAGTCATAGCCCATTTGTTCCAAAATGAACAGACTGAACTTCTCCTGCTGTTTGGTGTCAAACAACTGATTCAGAAACTCTGTATTTGGCTTGTTTTCTGAAGCATTAATCTTCTCTTGCAGAGGCACCAAACGTGCTTTGAGGCGGGCAAATACAGCATCCACTTTCTCAACGGTCAGATCCGGTTCATACATATCAAGCAGCGTATCATAACGCGTATCCTTTACACCCCAGTAATCAATAAACTCCTGTTTGAGCTTAACGATATCTGTCAGATATGGGGAGAATCCTGCAAAATCACTGTTATGCTTGGCATCTTCCCATGCCGTTTCCGACTTGGCTGTGAGCACGGTATAAGCTTGTACTTTTTCCGGTGGTACGGATTGACTGCGATCATATTCTTTCTTGCAATCTTCAACCAGACGACGATCTATATCTTGGAGCTGTTCCAATACCGCTGGAGTCGTTAACGCATCCAGGTAAGTCTTCATGTCAGCTGAGGTTTGCAGCTTGAATGCTTCGGTGGACAACATACCCAGCGTCTCCGAACGAGTCGGAACGCCTTTTTTCGGCGCACCTGTGCGCAGATCCCAGTGAAGCAAACCAATGGCTTCATGATAGCTCTTAATTTTACGAGCCAGATTACGGAAGGATTCCAAATGTTCCTGTGTTTGTTTATCCATTGTTATCGTTCACCTCTTCAAAAAAAATGTTATACCCTATTGATGATACTTTTTGCATTGCGTATAATCAACTTTTAACAGATGAAAATTGCATTGTTCTCCTAAAGATACGTGTTCAAAAAGTCTGGTTTTCATTACCGAGAAGATGGAAATGGCGTTCAACTTCGATGCCGATGATGCCCTCAGGCATGATTTGTAATCAAAAGTGGACTTTTTGAACAACCTCTAAAGGGTTGGAGTAATGCCATCTGCTGACCGTGAAATACTATTAAAGCAAAGGCGTGTAGGACAAGCTGCATCATATGCAAGTGGCCGTGCTCGTCGTATTGGATAACAGGAGGCAATGGACATGAACAACATTCAAGAGATTTTGGCTTACAACAAATCATTTGTCGAGACCAAAGAATACGAAAAGTATACGGCTGGCAAGTTTCCAACCAAAAAGATGGTTATCATCACTTGTATGGATACACGTCTGGTGGAAATGCTGCCCAAGGCCATGAACCTGAAAAACGGTGATGTGAAAATCATCAAAAACGCAGGCGCAATTATATCTCAGCCTTTCGGGAGTGTAATGCGTAGTGTGCTTGTCGCCATCTATGAACTGGGTGCAGATGAAGTCCTGGTAGTGGGTCATACGGAATGTGGTATGGCTTCCCTTCACGCTGAGACCATGATTGGACATATGGTAGAGCGTGGTGTATCGGAAGAAGTCATGACTACTCTGGAGAATTCGGGCATCCGTTTGCAAAAATGGTTGCGTGGGTTTGACAGCGTCGAAGAAGGGGTAAAACATACTGTGGAAGTGATCAAGAAGCATCCTTTACTTCCTCCCAATGTACCCGTCCACGGCATGGTTATCGATTCTGCCACAGGTGAGCTTGATCTTGTCGCTGAGGGGTATGGACAACAGGCATCTCTCTAAATGGTTTGGAGTGCGGACCTTATGGTTCGCACTTTTTTTTGTCTAAATTAAGGCAGTTGTTCTGTCAGGTTGTCAAACCATACAGTTTCAGTGTACACTTTTTATGAAAGCGGTCAAAGAAAGTAAAAACGATTGTCCTCTCTGACCTAGCCCTAATATTAAGGAGACATGTGCATGAACATACTTTCCTACGGATTGCTCGGGCTGCTTACCCGCGAGGAGTCATCGGGCTATGATCTGATGCTGAAGATCCAGCCGCATTGGCAGGCGAAACACAGCCAGATCTACCCACTCCTGTCCAAGATGGAAAACGATGAGTTATTGGCCTCCCGCTGGGTACAACAGTCTGACAAACCGGACAAGAAAATGTACGCAGTTACGGAAAAAGGCATTGAAAAGCTCTTGGAATGGATGATTACTCCTGTTACCGCACCGGTTACACGCGATGAATTTAATTTGCGTATTTTGTGTGTTGGCATAGCGGAAGACGGAAGCATGAGACGCATTCTGAATGAGCGTAAAAGCTGGTTCATGGAACGCATACGTTATTTCGAGGATCTGAAGTCACGTATACCTCAGGATAATCTTCGTGTAGGCAACCGAGATTTTGGAAGCTACATCCTGGTACAAAAAGGGTTAATGCACGCACAAACAGGCCTGGAATGGTGTCATTGGGTTACCCAATTGCTTGATGGCCAAGCTGCAATTCAAGACCCAAGTCCAAGCGTTTCAGAAATTTAATAAAATTTGAAACGTTCCTGCAAGTTGACCGTATTACATGAGTAAGGCCCATTTTTGGGCGATTCAAACAAATTAATCGGGGGGTTACGATCTTTACAATGAAGAAAAAATTTGGAGTTAAACATCTAATGATGGTATTTATGGCCTTTACATTATTGTTCGCAACAGTGGGAGTAACGAATCCGGATTCAGCGGATGCTAGACGTGGTGGCGGATTCAAATCCGGTACAAAAAGTTATACCAACACTCCTAAGAAATCCGACTCCAACAACAACGTGAATCAATCCAATTCCGGTAATAACTCCGGTACTGGTGCAGCTGCAACCCGTGGTGGTGGATTCTTCGGCGGTGGCGGCGGATTCATGAAAGGCATGATGCTTGGTGGTCTTGCTGGTATGATGTTTGGCGGATTGTTCGGTGGCATGGGCGCTCTGGGTAACATCCTCGGATTGCTCGTGAACGTTGCAGCAATTATGTTGATTGTTATGCTGGCTATGGCACTCTTCAGAGCCATCTCCAATCGTCGTAAACCTGCAGCGGATGGTCGTTATGACCGTCGCAATGATCGTGATGATGACCGTAACAGAAACGGACGGTACTAATCTCTATGGTTCTGAGCATGGATGAAATTGTGAATGCAATCTGTATTCATATGGCAGAACGTAAGGGTGTACGTCCAACCGATGTGAACGTAGAACTGAGCTGGGAAGAAGATACAGGTTATTCTGCTGAAGTTTGGATTCAAGGCCGCAGTCAATATCTGGTCGAGTCCAATATGATTGAAGCGATTCTTCGCTACCTGCACAGTGAATACAACATCCGGGCGTACCGTGAGAACGTACGACTTGATCTGGATGAAGAGATCACAGCGATCGTTAATCAATAAGATAGGTCACTCACTGGCCTGATATACGAAAGACCGCCTCCCCTCTGTCGCCTGACAGAGATGGAAGGCGGTCTTTTTGTTTTTGTATTTGTGGCTTATTTGTGTGTCTATTGTAGACTCTATACGTTTCTGTGTTACGTTCTAATTCTTGGAAACTACGATTGAAGTTTAACCAGGCTGTAGTTCTTCTTACCTTTACGGATAATGATGAATTTACCGCCAATGGCGTGTTCTGCCGACACTGTGAATTCAAGCTCCGTGATTTTCTCACCATTCATGGAGATCGCACCTTTGGTGACATCCTCACGCGCCTGGCGTTTGGATGGCTCCAGGCCGAGATTTACGAGCCAGTCCACGATATTTTTCGCTTCGCCGTCCGTCTCGAATGTTGGCATTTCCTTGAATCCCTGCTCGATTTCATCAGCCGTCAGGGAACGGATATCACCACTGAACAGCGCCGCTGTAATACGCTTAGCCTGTTCGAGCATTTCTTCGCCGTGAACGAATTTTGTCATTTCTTCCGCGAGTGCTTTCTGTGCTTCACGTCTGTGCGGCTCTGTCTCTACCTTTTCAGCCAAAGCTTCAATTTCTTCTTTGCTGAGGAAGGTAAAGTATTTCAAGTATTTGATCACATCACGGTCATCTGTATTCGCCCAGAACTGGTAGAATTCAAATGGTGTCGTTTTGTTCGGATCAAGCCAGATTGCTCCGCCAGCTGTTTTACCAAATTTCGTACCGTCGGATTTGAGCATGAGCGGAATAGTCAGACCGTACGCCTTCGCTTCAGATCCTTCTTTTTTACGAATCAGATCAAGACCACTCGTGATATTCCCCCATTGATCAGAACCGCCGATTTGAAGCTGTACATCTTCGTTCTGGAACAGGTGCAGGTAGTCGAGTGATTGAAGGATCTGGTAGGAAAACTCGGTAAACGAAATTCCGCCTTCCAGTCTGCTCGCAACTACATCCTTAGCCAGCATGGTGTTGAGGTTAAAGTTTTTGCCGTAGTCACGCAAGAATTCAATGACATTGATCTTGTGCGTCCAATCGTAGTTGTTCACCATGCGAACCTGATTATCACCGTCTGTTACAAACAACTTCTTCATCTGCGCTGTCAGTGCATCCACATTCTCCTGCACTTGCTCCATCGTTTGCAAAGAACGCTCTGCCTGACGACCACTTGGATCACCAATCGTGCCTGTAGCTCCACCAATCAGAATAACTGGACGATGTCCTGCCAGTTGAAAACGTTTCAGCATCATGAAGGGAATGAGATGTCCGATATGCATGCTATCTCCCGTTGGGTCAACACCGCAGTACAAAGAAACGGACTTCGTTTCAGTCAACTCACGTAATCCCTCTGCATCCGTCTGCTGGTTAATGGCGTCACGCCACTGTAGTTCATCAATAATATTCATTCGTATAACCCCTTTTCTATCCTCAAGATTCAGTCATGATCTACGTTAAATTACGAAATAACACGCTGGAACGGCTTTTTTGGACACAAAAAAATCGCCTCCTTGTCTTCATTAGACACAGGGACGATTATCATAACCGTGGTACCACCCAAATTGCATGGACAACACGTGACCTTAACACGTTATCCATACCACTTTTGGCAATATATCGTTTGCCCATCCGCTTGGCATTACCCAAGTACTCCAGAGTGTAATTCGCAGCCCTTGTATGTATCAGGTTCCATCAACCCCTGACTTTCTGTAACAGGGACAAAGCCGCTACTGCGCTCTATCAACGTGATTCATGTATTCAATTTATAGCAAGTATAGCCGAACGTTCCAGTCATTGCAAGACCAAGTATGCAATCTTTGAACAGAACAACGGATGCATAATTGAAACCAGATTATATAATCATCATGTTCAATTTTCCGTGATAATAACCATAGGCTTTCTCCGCAATCTGATCCTCATTGTTCCAAAATTGCTGATCCAGCGCATCTAACTGGTCCTCTTGTTCCTTTGTCAGTAATTTAGGAATATCCCACAGTTCAGTAAGCCTTTCATCCTCTTTCAAATACTCCATGCAGCCGTACGCTGACGTTATAATCTCCACGACTTGAGTCGCACCAATGGTATGTAATGCCCGCAACGCGTAACGGTATACCTCTTCCCCCCAGTTACAGAAAAACTGAATAAAACCGCCATTAAAGACATCCGCCTCTAATAGCCATAAAGCAGCAATATCCTGCTCGTTCGAAGTCAACGAAGCCCAGCCCTGTTCAGATTTATTCTTTTTTTCGACAAATAACACAGCATAGTCATACCATACATCATTAATATCTTGCTCGCTCACGTAACACACCTCATTTTTATTTATTTCATACCCTCTAACTCCTGACGTTTACCCTTCAGATACCAATGTAAATACGGATCACCGATCTGCTGGAAGGCTTCCTGAACACCCCTGTTTAGTTCATTCATCACTTCATTTGTGTAGTTCAAATGCGTCTGTTTATTATCCACGCCATATCTTTCCAACAACCCTACATGCGTCGCGGTGAAAATAATATCCTCCAGCATCCAATAGATGACTTCATCCGGCTGTTTCACCCGTTTCTCTAACGTGACGAAACCACGTTCGTAGATTCGAACGATATACGCATCTTCTCCATTCTCTACATAGGGCACACCATCGCATCTAAAGGTCTCAAACAAGCGGTTAACATAGTTCTGCATCTGTTCCCTACGGAGAGACGTACGCTCTAAAAGCTGTAAAAGGATGTCTGCCAATTGTTGTTTGCTTAACATGTTGGACATGAATGCACCTGCCTCTGTAAAAGTAAATCTCTACTTCTCTAATTATTGCATGACATTCTCCAAATTCAATACCCACGTTGGATTCTAACGTCGAAGACAGAATGAAAAATGAAAAAGCTGCCCAAGGCAGCCTCTTCATTCCATACTGTTCAATCAGGTTCCACAAAAAGTCTGATACGAAGTATTGCACTGTGCTGGCAGTTCGGCATATTCAGCCTGCTCAGGTGAGTGCGCGAACGGGTCTGAAAGAACTGCCAAAAGCTTCTGCATTACGCTAAGATCTCCGTGGTTCTCCGCTTGCTCAAGGGCTTCCTCGACCCGATGATTTCGGGGAATGACGGCTGGATTGCTTGTTCTCATCAACTGCCGAGAGACTTCCTTCTCCTCTTGCTGTCTGTCCAATCTTGCTTGCCACCGCTCATGCCATTCAACAAATTCTGGCGTGCCAAACAAAGCTGTCCCTTCCAACCTATCAAAGGTCAAAGCCAGGAACGTATTGTTGTAATCTGCACTATGCTTCTCCATAAGTTCAAGAAGATCCTTGATCAGCGCTTCATCTTCGGCCTCTTCATCCAACAAGCCCAATTTGGCACGCATTCCCTTGAGCCAATGATGATGGTACAATTCAGAAAATTGTGCGATAGCATCCTGAGCGAGTTGCACTGCCTGTTCTTCATCTTCATGCAACAACGGCAGAAGTGTCTCGGCAAAACGAGCCAAATTCCACCCGGCAATATACGGTTGATTACCATAAGCATAGCGACCTTGCCTGTCAATGGAGCTGAATACGGTTGAAGGATTGTAAGCATCCATAAAGGCGCACGGACCATAATCGATGGTCTCACCACTGATCGCCATGTTATCCGTGTTCATCACGCCATGAATGAAACCAACACGCTGCCACTCGGCAATGAGTGCCGCCTGCCGTTTAATTACTTCCTGAAGGAGCAAAAGATAGCGATTCTCAGCTTGAGCAACATCAGGAAAATGTCGATGCAACGTATAATCAGCCAATGCCCGAAGAACGTCGATAGACCCCCATCTGGCTGCATACTGGAAGGTTGCTACCCGGATATGACTGGAAGCCACCCGGGTTAATATAGCCCCAGGCCGCTCTGTTTCGCGGATAATGTTTTCTCCTGTTGATACCACCGCCAGACTGCGTGTCGTTGGGATACCCAGTGCATACATCGCTTCACTAATAATATACTCTCGCAACATGGGCCCTACAGCAGCACGTCCATCTCCTCCACGAGAGTACGGTGTTCTTCCTGAACCTTTCAGCTGGATATCCACTCGCTCGCCCTGTGGCGTAATCTGTTCACCCAGCAGCAAAGCACGTCCATCACCAAGCATGTTGAAATTTCCGAATTGATGTCCTGCATAGGCCTGAGCCAGAGGCTCAGCTCCTTCCGGAATCAGGTTACCTGCAAAAATTTGTGCTCCTTCCTCACTGTCAAGAGACTCCACATCCAGTCCCAAGCTGGAAGCAAGCAGTCTATTAAAAATGATTAGCTTTGGTGATTGAACAGGCACTGCGCCCTGACTTGTATAGAAGGGTTGCGGTAACTCCGCATAACTATTCTCCAAGTTCCACCCTTTGTTCAATGTTTCTTGTTGCATGTGATCACAACTCCTTTTCTGCACAAGGGATATCCCTTGGTTATATTGTAGCCTTGTGAACCGATGCTCATTTATGTAGTCGCATGGAAATTCAATTCAAGAGGATGTTGACTTAAACGAACATATTAAATGTTCTTGATGAAACTTTAGCATATTTGCATGCCTTTTGCATTCCTCATGAATCGTAAGCAAAAAAAATCCAAGAGGTTTCTTTGCCAAGTGGAATCATTGTCTTTCATTCCACTTCCCAGAAAACCATCTTGGATCTATTCCACTTACTACCAGATGACACGTCTGTTATTACAAGGATTACGTGTGTGCTTCTTGAGCCTGTATAGGCTGTACTGGCAAGCTCTCTTTTTTCAAAGCGAGGTTAAAGAAGACATTAAGCAGGATCGCTGACAGGCTTCCCGTGATAATACCATCGCTAACAATAATCCGAATACTCTGAGGAAGCTGGGCAAACAGATCGGGTACAGCAGTAACACCGAGCCCAAGCGAAACGGAGCAAGCCACGATTAATAGATTGGATTGTTTTCCAAAATCAACGTTTTGCAGCATTTTGATCCCGGATGAGACGACCATTCCAAACAGGACAACAGTCGCTCCTCCGAGGACAGCACTTGGAATAATGGTTGCAAAAGCAGCTACCTTTGGAATGAGTCCCAGAAAGACCAGGATACCTCCGGCTGCAACAACAACATTGGTCGTTTTCACTTTGGAGAGCTGAACCAAACCAACATTCTGTGCAAATGTATTGTATGGAAAAGCATTAAATATGCCGCCCAGGACAAACGCGAGACCTTCTGCGCGATATCCCCGTGCCAGATCTTTTTCGTTGATCGGTTGATCACAGATTTTGCTCAAAGCCATAAATACACCTGTTGATTCGATGATAACGACTGTACCTACAATAATCATTGTAATGATTGGGCCGATTTCGAAGGTAGGCCAACCAAAGTAAAAGGGTTGAGGTAAATGGAACCAGGAGGCTTCTTGTACAGAGGCAAAATTTACTTTTCCCATGAAGGCCGCGATGAGGGTCCCCACGATAATACCAAGGAGAACAGCCAGGGATTTAACAAAACCGCGAGCATATCGATTCAGGATTAGAATGAACAGTAATACACCAAATGAAAGCGCCAAATTGTCCAAACTTCCGAAATTCTCGCTGTTTGCTCCACCCGCCATGTTTTTAATACCGGTTGGAATTAACGCAAGACCGATGATCGTTACCACTGTACCAATCACAACTGGCGGAAACAATTTGACGATTTTGCTGAAAAACACAGCAAAGATGACGATAAATAACCCGGCTGCGATGATCGACCCATATATGGCAGGAATCCCGTATTGCGATCCAATCGCAATCATGGGTGTCACCGCTACAAAAGAACTTCCGAGCACCGCTGGCAAACCAATACCCAAGTACTTTCCTTTCCGAGCCTGAAGCCATGTTGCAATCCCACAAGTTAACAGGTCAATGGAAACCAGATACGCCAACTGCTCTGCAGTCAGATTTAGTGCTCTGCCCACAAGCAAAGGCACCAGAATTGCTCCCGCATACATCGCGAGTACGTGCTGAATCCCCAGTGAAAAAACTCTCATCTTTTTGGTTTCTTTCATCCCACGTTGCCCCCCTGAAATTAGAATCAACTGAACCGCTGCAAAATCATGTTATGTTGATTCACATTATATAAACTATTCAGGGAAGTTCCATGATTCATAACATAGAATTGTGATAAGAGATAAAGAGCCCAACTAAAATTGGGCATGTTATACAAAAAGAATTCTCATACCGTTTATGTCGCGTTATATAAGTTGACACAAAAGATTTGAAAGTACTCTTTGATACTCCGAAGAAAAGAAACATGAACGAGGGATTTAACTTCAGTGATTCATGTAAATTCATGTTAATTCATGTTAATTCATAATGTCTGAACATCATTTATTTCATATTCTCAGCTTGTCCAGTTGAGAGGCTTAATGTTAAAACGTTGCTCCATTACCTCTCCGTTCTGGTGAACCATCTCCGTAAAAAACACTTCTTCTCTGTTCATCAGAACAACGGATGAAGCTCTGGTCCCATAGTCGAATTTCTCACTTCTAACGAAGATGGGTGATAACAAACGTTCCCACTCCAATGGAACGCCTGTATGAGGCAAAAGTTCATCCACTGAAGGATCTGCAATTTGCAGCAAACCTAACATTTGTTCTGTCAGGGTATCTTCGTCTTCCCCTTGGATGATTTTCTCCAGCCCTTCTTTCCCACGTTTCACCTTGGGCCAATCTGTATTAATCAAGTGATTACTAATCCCGTATATTCCCGGTTTCAACTTCATCACGACATTACCCACATTAGAATAATAATAGAGGTCGTCAGGATCACCCACTAACAAATTGTAGCCAGGATAATCATTGCGACTTTGCTCCGCATGTTGTATATATTGCTCAGGTGTGGACGTTCCCTTTAAAAAGCCAGCAACCAGATCTCCTCTTGAGCCCTTGGCATGTACCTCTTCATTTGGATCACGATAATTCGTAACAGCAGCCAGACGCCCACCTGTGGTTACGCCCATCCAAGTTCCCATTTTCGACAAATCCCGGCCAGCCAATATATGAGGATAGTCTTCCCAATAGTGTGCTTGAGCCGTAGGTCTGTGATAGAATTCATCCCTATTTGATCCCAGAATAAGCGGATACTTTGGATGCATGTTGTAAGCAAATAAAATTAAACACATGGGAATCTTCAACTCCTATATTCGTTAAACCTCTGATATCGGGGCTTTATATCGCATAATCAACTACAATGACATCTTCCACCCAACCACCCAGGGAAGCTACAAATGCCTGATGAGCAGGATGTGGACCATAGGCGCGCAATGCGTCCTGATCTTCAAACGTCACTCTCAACCCAATCGTATAACCTTGGATACGGTCCGTTTCTTCCGTTGCATTGATTCCTGCGGTCAACGCGACAATCCCCGGGATTTGTTCCTGTAACGCGAGCAATTGAGCCACCCATTCCTGTTGTTTGGCTAGCGTGGTTTTATCGTTAAATTTAAAAACAACCAAATGTTCAATCATCTTGTTATTCCTCCTCTGTTAATTCTTTGCTACTCTATTTTGAACATGTTTTCGCAGTTTCTCCAACCAGTTGATATCGCTTTGAATACTCTGATAAGCATGATCTCTCATTAATAACAGAGCATCTTTCATCTCCCCTTTAGTATCCATCTGTTCTGGGGTATGAAGCTCAATATACTCTATTTTCTTTTTCATCTTTTCGATAATATCCTCAATCAGGTAAGCAATCTTCTGATTGTCCACCTTATCCAGGTTGACCAACGCAGCGTACAGTGACTGCACATTCGTAAACTTCTGGAAGACCTTATATATGCTTTCTTCAAGTGACTGTCGCCCTTTTTCGGTGATTCCATATGTCGTTTTGTCCGGTCGATTTTCCGTCTGTATCGTTTCTACCTTCTCGATCAGGCCCTTCTTCAGCAACACTTCAAAATTATAGTAGATAGTGCCTTCAGTAATTTTGGCGTCGGTTTGATCCAGATGTTTACCAATACGCTTCTTAATATCATAAGGGTAATAATTCCCTTCACTTAGTGCACCGAGTATAAATATTTGAATCGACATTGTGACTGCCCCCATTCTGCTCATCCAAGGGTACAGCTTGGTCCTAATCGCCTACCCTCATAACTTCTATTTTATATCATAACGGGCTGTTGTACAGGCTCCTGTGTTGTATCGATCTGTTTGGCTTTTTTGAAATGATGGATGGCCGTATTGATAATAAAGGCTCCCACACCCACCAGTGCCAGTCCGACCGCATATTCTACTGTTTTCCCTCCGCCGAAGAGAATATTATAATCCAGATGTGTTGAATAGAACATCGGTGTAATCTGACTTACGAATTTGAAATATCCTGGCATCATCTCCGGTGACATGGACGTCCCGTTCGCAATGGATTGGCTGAGTACAAAGATCATATTGATCAGCATTCCACCTTGACCGAGAAGCATGATAAAGATACTTGTGAACTCAATCGACACAAACAGCTGCAAGCTGTGTACCATCCACATTTTCAAAAACACTTCCACCCCATACCCCTGCACCATAAAATAAATGCCGATCCCTACAAGTGGAGCAAGGATGGAAATAAGCAGGTTGGCTCCTCGCATTGCAAAGAATGCTTTCCATTTCCCCATCTGCCCTTGAAGATGCTGCATTCCACCAATGCTTTGCATCGCATAGATCATTGCCCCGACATACAGCGCCATGGTGATGAACATCGGTGCCATCTGATTCTGCATGCCTGCTGGTTGCGGGTTACTCAGAACGATGTCAGATGACACTTTTCCCATAGTGGATTCCACAATCTGCTTCGATTGCTCCGCTGGAACCTGCATACTGCTCAGCACCCCCTCGAAGCTCTGTGCCTGAATCTGAGTTCCCATCTGCGCAGTAATTTCAGCAGCTACATTTTTCATGGTGCTCGTAATTGTTGTTGGGTTCGATTCATTAATCAGGTACTGGAGCTGCGCTTTCCCGCCCTGTTCAGACAGTTTCTCCGTAAAATCACCCGGTATACGAATGATCATATGAATATCCCGGTCTTCAAGTCCTGTCTTCGCCTGTTGCAACGATTCATCCGTTACCACGTTAAACGGCAATTGCTCTTGCAATTTTTGTACAAATTCCGTACCGGATTGCTGGTCTTCGTTGACAATAGCCACGGTAAGATTCGTTACATTTTTCGGGATAGCACTATACCCTGACATAAAAACGGTCAACATTACGATCTGATAAAAAACAATCATGAATATGCCTGCTTTGACTCCGCCGTGCTTCAGTATGTTCTTCACTGTCTACTCCACCTTGTTTGTTATAATATAAACTACTTGAATTAAAGTAATATTGTTTGGTATATTTGTCAATGAGACCAACCAAGGAGGCGAAACGAATGAAGAAGAGCTCTATAATTTCTCTATCTGAAATCACGAATTTTCAATCGAAAGAAGAAGAATTCAGTCCCTACCGTTGGTATCGCAGCATGTTGAATCAGGAACCTGTCGTCTACAACGAAGAAACCGATTCCTGGCATGTGTTCAGGTATGATCTTGTCAAAACGGTGCTTAATGATCACGAGCACTTCTCCAGTGTGAGAAAAAGATCGATTGTTAACGTAGGATATTCGAATGAAGAAGAAGGTTCGGGGAACGAGCACCATATTCCGGACAAGCTGGATATTCACAACGTAGATCCCCCGGAACATCGCAAGCGGAGATCCTTACTCGCCAGTGCATTTACGCCAAGAAGTCTCAAGCTCTGGGAACCAAGAATTGAGGCCGTGGCCGAAGAATTAATCAGCGCATTTGAACATCAACCTGAAGTGGATATTGTTGAAGCATATACGAGTATGTTTCCTGTCATTATCATGTCTGACCTGCTCGGTATTCCTTCCAAAGATCGTCATCTATTCAAGGATTGGGTGGACACCATGTTTATGCCTACTACCGATGCCACCTTTGATCAGATTAACCAATTGAAAAAGATTGCCGGTGAAGAATACTTCAAGTACTTGTATCCCTTCGTTGTGTCCAAACGATCCAATCTGGGAGAAGATATCATATCAGACCTGATTCAGGTTGAGTTGGATGGCGAATTTTTTACAGATGAAGAGATTGTGCGAACCACCATGTTTATTCTGGGAGCTGGCATCGAAACGACCAGTAATCTGCTGGCCAACTCGTTCTACTCCCTTCTATATGACCAACCGGAATTGTATGCCGAACTCAGAGATCACCCTGAACTTGTTCCAGCCGCGGTAGAAGAAATGCTGAGATATCGTTTTCACATCAGTAAAATGGACCGCATGGTCAAAGAGGATAACGATCTTCTTGGGGTTAAGTTAAATAAAGGAGATGCCATCGTGGCGTGGATGAGTGCAGCCAATATGGACAAGAACATGTTCGAAGATCCATTCACACTGAATATTCATCGTTCGAACAATAACAAACAGCTTGCGTTTGGTTTCGGTACTCACTTCTGTCTTGGGGCTCCTCTGGCGCGCCTGGAAGCGAAGATCGTATTAACCGCATTCCTAAAGACATTCACCAAAATTGAACCTGTTCAAGGGTTCATCCTGGAAGAAAACCTGACTCCATCTGCCGCTGGGCAGTCCTTAACAAACCTTCCGATGAAGCTGTATAAGTAAATTCGGTTAGTGCGAATACCAAAAAAGAGCAGATCATCTGCTCTTTTTCTCATGACTTTGATTGATTCATTTGATAAGCTATTCAATTCAATTAATTCAACAATTCCAATCCGCCCATCATATAGGGGACAACTCGTTGAGCTAACTCAGCAGGGGATTCCTGTCTTCCATCCACATTCCATCGATACGTCATTCCATAGATCGACCAGCTTAGCATGGTTGCCGTAATTTTCAGCGTTTTCGGATCTACATCCTTCGCCACTTTGCTCATTAATTGAAGAAGGAATTGTTCCAGTTGAGTCTTGATGTTCTCTTCAATGATTGGTGCAACCGTCTCATATTTCTTGATGCACTCATTACTTGAGACGTGATAATCACATAATGAAAATATAAGCTGCTGTATGGTTTCCGCTGATAACCGTGCATCCGGGTCTACCCTTTTCGTTACATATTCCATAAAAGCATCCGATAACAAGGATTCAAGGAGTGCATATTTATCCTGAAAATGGGCGTAAAATGTGGCTCTGTTAATTGTGGCCTGTTCCGTAATGTTTTGAATCGTAATGCTGTTGAAATTTTTAAGGTTCAGTTGAACTAAAAACGCATCAAGGATTAATTGCCGAGTGCGAATCACACGCGGATCGTTCGAGTTTGGAGACAATACACCCGACATGTCCCAATCCTCCTTTGTACACAAAAATATTTGGCTAGACTCCTTCATTATAGATAAGTGTTATTTGTTCAACAAGTGAAAGTAAGTGCAAAGACACCATACAATAATCCGTGTCTTTCGCTTAAGCAACAAAACAATCAATCTGTTGGTTGAGCATGCCTCTAGACCTTGCTAACATTGCACTCGTACCCACTGAGAGGTAAAACATAATGGAGGTGTATATTTTGAGTAATCCACAATATAACATTATTTCTACGGAGCGTTTGTTTCAACCATACACTGTTTCAAAGCTAACCCTGTCTTCACGCATCGTCATGTCCCCCATGGCTCGTGCTTTTTCCCCGGGCGGTGTCCCTGGCCCAGACGTAGCCGCATATTATCTTCGACGTGCCGAGCATGGTGTTGGACTTATTATTACCGAAGGTGCGACCATTGAACATCCGTCTGCATCAAGTGAGCCTAGAATCCCTCATATGTATGGAGAAGCAGCTCTTCAAGGCTGGGCTGAAGTGGTCAGACAAGTTCATGATGCTGGCGGCAAAATCTTCCCTCAGATTTTACACATGGGAATCGTTCGTCCTTCAGGATCTGACCCACACCCGGAAGCTGCATCACTGAGTCCATCGGGAGTTGATATGGAAGGTACTCAAGTAGGTGAGCCAATGACGGAGGCAGAGATCGCAACTGTGATTCAAGCTTATGCAGATGCAGCAGCCAATGCGCAAAGTATTGGTTTTGACGGAATTGAACTTCATGGTGCACACGGTTTTCTAATCGATCAGTTTTTCTGGAAAACAACGAATAGGAGAACGGACCGCTATGGTGGTGACCTTCAGAAACGAACTCAATTCGCGGTTGAACTTGTCATGGCAGTGCGTGCTGCGGTAGGTCCTGATTTTCCTATTGCAATGCGGATTTCCCAATGGAAGATGAATGATTATCAAGCCAGACTGTTCGACACACCGGAAGAACTGGAACAATTCCTTCGTTTGTTGGTTGATGCAGGTGTAGATATCTTCCACTGCTCGACACGACGCTTCTGGGAGCCCGAGTTTGAAGGATCTGATCTTGGATTTGCAGGGTGGGTGCGGAAGCTAAGTGGTCAAACCACGATAACGGTCGGTTCTGTAGGTATGGCAGATGAGCCTGAAGAAGAAGGAAATGAAGTAAAACATCCAGGTATGGGCGAACTCATGAAGCGATATGAGCAGCAGGAATTTGATCTGGTAGCTGTTGGACGTGCACTCCTTGGTGATCCGGCATGGGCTGCCAAAATACGCGAAGGCCGCGTATCTGAGATTCAGGCTTTTACACCTGAAGCACTGGCTACGTTACACTAAGAACAATTACTAATTGTTCCAGACATTTTTTCTCCCCTATATATAGGTTCGAACTCATGAATCAACTATACTATGCAAAGGGCTCGCTTTCCCTCCGGGATTGCGGGTATTTTGTTTTTGGAGCTATCTGTGCGATCAAACACTTCGAGCAATAGCAATATCGTTCAAGAAAATTCCTTCTTTGCAACCTATAATGACACTAACATACCAGAAAGAAGGTGCATCATGACTCGAGAAGTCCGGACTGTGGTATTTGATACCGATCTACAGCTAGAAGCTTATCAATTTGAAGGCATTATGCAGAAATTTCCCAATCATTTTCATGACTATTACGTCATTGGATTTATTGAGCAAGGCAAGCGTCACCTCATCTGTAACAACGAAGAATACATTCTGAATAGTGGCGACATGATTGTCTTTAATCCACATGATCCTCATGCCTGCGAACAGGTCGATGGCAGAACCCTCGATTATCGCTGTATCAACGTCCAACCTGAGGTTATGCGTGAGTATGCGAGAGAGATTACTGGACAAGCTTACTTGCCACGCTTTACATCCCCCGTTCTCTATCAGAGTGAACTTGTGGGTTCCCTGCACGAGCTTCATCAGATGATTCTGGAGGAGCAATCGGATTTCTGCAAAGAAGAATTGTTACTCTTTCTGCTGGATCAATTAATGCGAGATTATGCGGATGCTGAACCGCCTGTATCCACGCAGGATGTTACCGCAGAGATCAGACGCATATGTGATTACATAGAAGCTCATTACATGGAGAGCATCTCGCTGAACGAGTTAGCCGATCTGACGGAGATGAGTAAGTATCACCTGCTGCGTTTATTCACTCGCCAGAAAGGCATATCACCTTACCGCTATCTGGAAACGATTCGCATTAATCAAGCCAAACGTCTGCTGGAACAAGGCCTGCTTCCCATTGAAGTAGCCGCACAGACAGGATTCAGTGACCAGAGCAGGAATATGTGGAGTGACTCTATATTTTCTCATTGAAAATATTGCGCTGCTGTACACAACCGCTTCTAACGTGGGTGTTATTGTCTCCATCGCTCCGTTCTTCACTGCCGTGCTCGCCAATTTCTTCCTGGATGGTGAGAAGTTAACGCGCCGCTTTCTTATCGGATTTGGGATTGCCTTGAGCGGCATCCTACTCATCGCGCTGAACGGCAGTTTCGTTCTGCAACTGAATCCGGTAGGTGATCTGCTTGCTTTTATAGCACCTGCGGTATGGGCGATATATTCTGTATTAATGCGTAAAATTGGCCAGCTTTGCTATCACACCATTGGTGCGACCCGCAAAGTATTCTTCTATGGCCTGATCTTCATGCTGCCAGCTCTTTTCCTGTTTGAATTCCATTGGGAACTCGGGCGCTTCACAAGTATGACCAACCTTTCTAATGTTCTCTACCTCGGTCTGGGTGCCTCCGCGTTGTGTTTCGTGTCCTGGAACCGGGCTGTGAATCTTCTCGGAGCTATCCAAACGAGTGTATATATCTATCTCGTGCCTGTCATTACGGTTGTGTCATCTGCACTGATTCTTCAAGAGCAGATAACCTGGGTGATTGTACTCGGTGCGTTCTTAACCCTATTTGGCTCTTACATTTCAGAGCGCAAAGGACAGAAGCTTAACAATAAAAACACTAATCCGCGGAGGGATTAGTGTTTGCTTCATTTCATTTTTTACTGATATAACTGGAAATCGTGGTTGACCACCTTTGACATGCAGCAGCATTCATTCATTTTATTTCATTTAATTGAGACAGCAGAATCTCCAGTTCCTCTTGCTCCAGATGACGCCATTGCCCCCGCTCCAGTTGATCCAGCGTAATATTCATAATTCGCACGCGTTCCAGCTTCAACACTCGGTACCCCAAGGCTTTGCACATTCTACGGATCTGCAGGTTGAGCCCCTGTGTCAAAATAATACGAAATACATCTTCACTTTGCCTATACACTTCGCAGGGTTTGGTCACCACGTCCAGAATTTCAACGCCTTCAGACATGGACTTTACAAATTCATCTGTTATAGGTTTGTCTACAGTCACTACATATTCTTTATCATGGTTATGCTCCGAACGCATCATCTTGTTCACAATGCCTCCATCATTCGTAAGCAAAATCAACCCCTCAGATGCCTTATCCAGCCTGCCTATCGCAAATATGCGAGAAGGATAATTCATATATTGAATGATATTCCCTTCCACATGTTCTGCTGCTGTGCAGACAATACCAATGGGTTTATTCAGAGCTATATAGACAGGTTCATTGTCATTACGAGGAATCTCCTTGTCATCAATGTGTACCACATCATGAGGTTCAACTTCGGCCCCTTTTTCACAAACCCTGCCATTGATCGTAATGCGTCCAGCTGCAATTAATCGGTTCGTTTCCCTGCGGGAGCAGAATCCCGTTTCACTTATGTATTTATTAATTAACATGTGTCACCACTTCTCATCTGTAATATATATCTGCTGGTTCATTGAATTAATGATACGTTTATTTACTTCACGCAAGAGTTAGTACCTTGTACTGATTCTCATTCCACATCATCTCATTTATACTGAAACGAAGCAATGAATGGTTATATGAAAACACATACAACGGTACATAGGAAAGTCAAAATACACTCTGGAAGGAGCTTCTCATGTACAAAGTTACTCGAATTACAGTTGACCCCGATGATCCAAACCAAGACTCTGGCATGTGGATTGGTGGAGAAACTGCATACGTTTCCGACTGGCCGCTCAACCCTGAGGGTCAGCCTTTATTACATCTGTTCTCCATCAATTGCAATACACTTTCACAGCAGGTCCATATCCCTTCTTTACCACAAGATAAATATATCTCGGTCTTCTCGACCTACTCCGCCTCCGAATATTTTCTGGATCAGGTAACCTATACGGGAGATGAGCTGGAATGGAACGAGAATATTCTCGCCGGGTGCACTTATGTCTCGGTATCTTCGCATCCACTCACTTCCGTATGTCCCGTTCCACCCATTCCGTTAAGCGGCGTACGTTTGATTGAAATGGAGTTAGACGATCAGGCATTCCCTGCATTCTCATTTTTCTCTCCCACGTTACCAAATGGTGTGAAAGGAATTGACCATTTGGTAGAGGAACATCAACTGGTGTGTCAAATATATTCCGGAGATTTTCCTGAGCCTTATCGGGATATATTGGGTCTTCCCGATGCAAACGGTTATTTATTTTTGCGAAGGGGTCCCGCGTCTGCTCACGCGCCATTCGATGGAATATTCTTTGTACAGACTGCTTAATGGCGATACGTTGAGGTCAGGTAACATCATATAAAAGGGCTAATCAGAACGTTTCCCGTCTACTCAGACAGGGAACGTTTTTTATATATGCACGTGTTACTATCCTCGATCAATACAAATGCCAAACCCTGTTAAAAGGTCATATGGATTGGATCATATTTATCCTTTCGACACGAAATCGTTTTAGATGAAACTTAGCACGAGAAATATTTCTCCTCATCAAAATTTAACATTATTTTACAACAAAAAGCATGTACATTTGTGCATTTATGGTATAAGTTATATATGAAATAAACATTAATTACATAATATAAAATTTTTATCCAACTAGGAGGCAGACTTATGAAAAGAATATTCGCTCTAAGCTGCGGTTTTTATCTGTTAATCGGCATAACCAGCGTTGTGCTCGGCGCCCTTCTCCCTGTTTTATTGACATATTATGAGCGCGGTTATAGTGATGGCGGATTTTTGTTATTTCTGCAGTTCCTTGGATTTCTTGTCGGGGTTCTTGTCGCTCCTTCAATGACTGCCCGGATCGGAAGAAAAGTTATGTTACTGATTGCACTGGTCTGTATTGTAGCGGCTTATGCTGTTCTCGGATTTTTGCCATCTTGGACTAGCGTTCTTCTACTTACTATTCTCATCGGCTTTGGCTCAGGCATTATTGAGCCTTCCGTTGGAGCATTCACGATCGAATTCACTGAGAATCAGAAAGCCGTAGCGATGTCCAAGCTTGATGTGTTCTTTGCTCTTGGAGCACTTCTCATCCCCGCTGTCGCTGCTTTATTTATCTGGATGGATCTGTGGCATCTTACTTTTTATACAGTGGCCGTGTTGTCACTCGTTCTCATGCTACTGTGGATCACCATGCCCCGTTCAGCCGCACTGTATCTGGAACAGGCTGGCGAGAATACAGTGGCACACTCAGCAGGTAAAGCCCGATATTCTAGAAAACAGCTGGGTCTGCTGACGATCTTTGTCATCTTCTTTTTCATCTACATGGGACTGGAACTGGGATTAATGAACTTCCTGCCCTCTATACTTGTAGAACGATTGCAGCTTCAGGAATCTGTCGCATCGCTGAGTGTCTCCATCCTGTGGATTGCGATGATCATCGGTCGTCTTTTCTCCGGAAAAATAGCCGAATCCGTCAACTATATGCCTTTCCTGATCTGGAGTACGGTTGGCACGCTTTTGTTTACGGTCGCTATGGTATTTGTAACTGGACAGTGGGCAACGTATGTGCTCATCTTCGGAACCGGTCTGTTCATGTCTGGGCTGTTCTGTATCGCACTGGTCTACGCAAATGTTCTGATTCCCGGTATGACCGAGCGGACAACCAGTATCCTGATCGCATCGGGTGGTATTGGAGGTGCCATCTTGCAGTATGTGACTGGATGGAGTATGAGCACAGGGCCTGTCGTGAATACGGTCTGGATTTTGGCCGGATTCTGTCTGATCCTGCTGCTCACATTGATGATCTCTCATCTATGGACTGTAAAAAATAATGCAGTACGTACTGCTCTCGCACAACATAGTAAGGAAATGTAAACATCGTTTCTTAAGGGAGGTGATGCCCGCATCATCCGGGATTGTTGAGCTTCGTTCGAGTTAGTACACCATTATATTGGAGGAAATCGTATGCAAACTTTAACCAACAACCGCTTCATAGCCGGAAAAGGGATTAAGTTGATTGACGATTCAGGTGTTGAATACCTGGATGGCGTGTCGGGCACGTTCAATCTGTCACTGGGCTATAATCACCCACATGTTGTCAGCAAAATTCAGGAACAAGTCGGCAATCTGACGCATATGTCTTCCTCCTTCACCGAACCGTACGTAAATGAAGTACTTGATCACTTAATCGAATATGCTCCAAACGACATTAATGCCGGATGGATGCGGGATATCACTGGTTCAACTGCCAACGAATGTGCAACCAAAATTGCACAGAAGTATACCGAATCAACAGACATCATCAGCCTGTATCTGTCCCATCATGGGCAGACCCAATTTGCCACCGGGATTTCGGGGAATGCCTTCCGGCGGAAACGGTTCCCCAATTCGGCTGTGGCTAACGCTGTCCATGTACCTGCCCCATACTGTTATCGCTGCCCATTCAAATCCTCAAATGGAGACTGCGGCTATCAATGCGTTGAAGCTATATCTGATGCGATAGAATATGCAAGTTCCGGCTCAGTCGCATGTATGATTATCGAACCCATTCTTGGAAATGGCGGCAACATCATCCCTCCCGCCGGGTATTTCAAACGTCTGCGTAAACTGTGTGATGAGTACAATATTATTCTTATTGCCGACGAAGTGCAGACAGGAATCGGTCGTACGGGAACCATGTTTGCCAGCGAACTGTTTGATATCCAGCCTGACATGATTACCCTTGCAAAAGGTCTTGGCGGAATCGGCGTACCTGTTGCTGCTGTATTAATGCAATCCCGGCTGAATGTGCTCGAAAAGCACGAACACTCCTTCACCTCAGGAAGTAATCTGATCTCCGTAACCGCTGCCAAATCCACCTTGGAAGTGGTATCCGAACCCGGATTTCTGGATGCGGTAAAACGCAAAGGTGAAATTCTGGGTGAATTGCTGCATGAATTGGCTATGAAATACCCAAGTATCGGGGAAGCTCGTGGCGTCGGGTTAATGTGGGGGTTGGAGATCGTAGGTGACGGTAATGAACCGGATACACAAAAAACCAATGCCATTGTTGACCGTGCTTTTACAGATGAGCATCTGATCTTGAGAAGTTCAAGATATGGCTTCGGCAACGTTGTTAAGGTCCGGCCTTCCCTTACCACAACCGAAGACGAACTGGTTGAGATTGTAGAGCGGCTGGATTCGGTGCTTGCCAGCGTTAATTAAAACATTTCAATGCAACTGTTCGAAGTGGTCGTTTCGGTTACGAATCGTTCTTATGATCGCTGTTATCCACGGATTTTCTTGATTTTCCTTTCCCAAGGGAAAAATCCGTTGATAGCGTATGCTTCCGAAGCAGCTTTCTTTCAGAAAGCTTTTAGGCTAACGCTTCGCTTCTCCAGAATCGATTTCGTCCCCTTAACTACTTTCGTATCTTGTCAGAAACAGTTAAGATGAATCGCTATATTTATATTTTTATATAATTATAAGGAGGTTATATCATGCTTGCATTGGTATACAAATCGGCTTGGGATGTGGCGCTTGAGGAACGGCCTGTCCCGGAAATTACAAGAGATAATCAGGTGTTGGTTCGTATTCGAGCAACCGGAGTATGTGGTACCGACTTAGGCATCGTAAGCGGTAAATATCATGCGGTTCCTTCTGTCATTCTCGGTCATGAGTCTGCCGGGGAAGTCATTGCTGTTGGCTCTGCGGTAACGACATTACAACCGGGCGACCGTGTTGTGATCGACCCCACCTACTATTGCGGACAATGTGACATGTGCAGAACAGGCAGACAAAATCATTGCACACACAAGTCTGTTACCGAGACAGGTGTGAGTGCTGACGGAACATTTACAGATTATTATGTGACCGAGGATCGTTTTTTGTACAAATTGAAGGACCATGTGAGCTATGAAGAAGCAACTTTGACGGAACCGCTCAGCTGTATGCTGACGGGGATTAATCAGATTCATTTATTGCCGAATTTCAGAACGATCATCCTCGGCGCAGGCCCGATTGGCATTCTGTACAGCTACGCGCTCGCTTCTAAAGGGGTCACCGGCTGTCTGGTCGACATCTCCGAAGAACGCTTAGCCATTGCCGGTTCCATTGCACCCGATCGTTGGGCAGTTCATTCATCCTTCGAAAATGCAATCGAATCGCTGTCACCCGCAACCCATCAGGTCGATATGATCGTGGATACAACAGGTGTTGTGGGCACACAAGTGCTTTCCCAGCTCGCCAGTGGCGGTTATCTGATGCTGGTTGGTCTGAGAGATGGAAACACATCCTTCAATCCCAAGGAAGTTGTGGACCGCAGTCTGAAAATTATTGGTTCCATCGATTCTCTGGGGACATTTGCTACCGCACATTATATGATTGAACAAGGGATTATTCCGGCAAAAAAAATCATCACCCACTCCTTCCCGTTGGAGGATTACGAAGAGGCATTCCGTACACTTGGCTGCGATATTCAGGGACGCACACTTCAAGCCTCTTCACATGCCATTAAAGTTGTGCTGCAATCCAGCGGTTCCAGTTTCTAAAGTGGAAGGTTAACCATGAATGGATTACATTAGAGATATATGTACACACAATCCTGGAGGAGGAATACAACATGGCAGCAAACAAAGAATCTAACGGACTGGGAGCCCCCAATGATGACATCATTCAAGCAGTCATTTTTGACATGGATGGTGTACTGATTGACAGCGAACCGATTTATTTCGAGATTGAGCGCAGCTCTTTTACCCATTTTGGAGCAAGGGTGACTGATGAAGAACATCATACCTATGTTGGAGTTACGCTGGAATCCATGTGGCAGCAAGTATTGGACAAACATCAACTGACAGCTACGCTGGAAGAAATATTTGCTTATCATCAGCATAATGTGATGCAAACGATGCTTGCCCATCCGAATCTCACAGCAATGCCTTCCGTGGAACGCTGGTTAAGCTGGCTGCATGAGCAACACGTACCCATAGCCGTTGCTTCTTCCTCTCCACGTGCACTGATTGATCTGATCATGGACAAAACCGGACTTGGACAATACTTTGAGGTGCGAATGACAGGTGAGGAAGTTACAAACGGCAAGCCAGCACCAGATATTTTCCTGACCACCGCTGAGATGATTGGTGCATCCCCTTCGAATTGTCTGGTGATCGAGGACTCGCGCAATGGTGTTCAGGCCGCCAAAAGTGCAGGCATGCGCTGTATCGGATATCGTAATCCGGGTTCAGGCAACCAGGACTTGTCCAAAGCCGATCTTCAGATTTCCAGTTACGATGAGTTATGGACATTGAAGGATACACTGCCCTTTGAAGGCAGATTGCCAAGTTTGTCAAAGTTTCGCTGAGAAGATCGTAATAAAAGGATCGTAATTTCGGGAATGAGTATTTAGAAAAAAAACAACCCAAACGGCTTCAATTCATTCGAATTGGAGCTGTTTGGGTTTTGCTTGCTGCAATGGGTGTTACATGAGGACACATGCTGTAATTTCAACTAAACCGAAAGATCGAGACTTCCACCCAGATTGGGATGAGGAGCAGGCACTGACTTCAACATTTCCGCCATCTGCTGGCCTTGCTGCTGTGCGATGTCTTTTGTAATCGACATCACTTGCAAGCTTGCCGACTGCACTACTGAAGCTTGGCTCATCGCCATTGATAATGCTGCAATATCCATGTTCTGCACTCCTTTCACTTTCTGATTACATAGATGTACTTATTATATATCGGTCAGTAGAGAGGAATTGTTAAAAGGTCGATCAAAATGTATACGGAAATCCATTCCATTCAATCATAACCATCCTCAGCTTCGGGTAGTTCCTTGCATCATTAACGGAGCATAAAAAGGGGATGCCATAAGTCATGAGCATGACTGAGGACATCCCTTATAAAAGTTATTTTATTCTAATGAACCTGGCACACGCTATTCGCTCTGATTTGCACAAGTCTATGGTGTAACGAATCACAGAGACGTTATTTCGTCGATTGGGTCGTTTTTTAGGTTCTGACACCCTGATATGATGAAATAACGTTACTGAGGTTCGTTTAAGTTTGCCGTTCACATCGAATCTACCTCTTAAGACGCGTCAGATTCGTTAGCGCTTTGAGTGAGGAGGAAACTCACTTTTGGAGAGGCCCATTATTTTTCCATTAATAAATGTTCGACGTACTCAACGCAAGTTCGTTTATTTTAACTTCCGGGTTACTTACCACCTGTTGAATCATGGAAATAAAGTGTTTTTGAATCTGTTCAACGGTAGATAGGTCATACACATTGGCATTATACATCAATATGATCTTCATGTTCTCATGGGGCTTGACGATCAAAGTAAAATCAAAACTATTGTGTTCTGTACCCCCAACATTCATAATTTCAAGCGGTATTTCGCCTTTTTGACCCAAACTCTCCATTCGATGCTCTACCGGGAAGTTCTGATATACAACAACATGGTTAATCAGAGATTGTTTTTGCTTGGTCAGATTTTGAATATCATATAACGAATACGTGTCATATGCATGTGACTCCACAGCTTGTGCCTGATTCCTTTTCATTAAAGATATAAATGACTCATCGGCCTGAGCCTGGATACGAACAGGAATCGCATTAATAAATAATCCAATCATACTTTCGATCCCAGGAATAACAGGCGGTCTGCCCGATACAACACTTCCGAATACAACATCATTGCTTTCATTGTATTGCTGCAACAATACACCCCAAGCAGTCTGAACTAACGTATGGAGCGTTACATGCTGCTGTTCCGCAATCTGTTTCATTTGCTCAATTAGTACATCATCCAAATAACAGTTTAGCGTTCTGGAATCCTGTCTTTCATGTTTCGGTTTGATTTTTTCTCCAGGCAATTTCGTTTGCCCTTCATAACCTTCCAGGTAATGACTCCAATAGTTTATTGCACCTTGATGATCTTGCTGTTCCAGCCATTCAATGAATTGACTATACGGTGTTAATAGAGTCACTTGAGGCTTTCTATTTTCCCGAATCGCAAAATAATTTTCAAATATCTCTTTGCTTACAAGAGACATACACCAGCCGTCCATCAAAATATGGTGAAAACTCCATATGACGCGGTATTCCTCAGGCTTTATTCGTAAAACAGACATGCGTATTAGCGAATCTCGTTGTAAGTCAAATCCTCTTGCCTTGTCCTGCTCAATATACTCGTCAACATACGTTTTACCTTGCAGCTCACTTTTGCCAGCTACATCTTCATAGTTAAATTCAAATTTCTTCTCTTGATACACGATTTGAAGAGGGATGTCCACGAAATCACTGTAAAAATTAGTTCTTAATATCGCATGCCTTTGCATTAGTTGATCCAAACTTTGCGCAAAAGAGGCAACATCCAAATCTCCACGCATATCAAACATGATTTGTACAAAGTAAGCGCCCGAAATTGGATTCCGTTCACTTTCGTACAACATTTCCTTCTGTAATGGTGTAAGTGGGTACACATTTTCGATTCGACCGATGTGCCCAGTTTGTTCCACGATTTGATCCAATTGATCAATGGTTAATGACTTGCATGAAATATCACTTGGCGTAAGCTCGGTTTGTTCCTTCGTTACACAATGTTCAACGACTCTATTAAGACCTTCCTTATAGATACAAGCCAATTGCTCCATCGTTTCCCGGCGATATTGTTTTTGACTATAGTTAATGGACAGCGACAACCGACCCTCTGTAACAATGCCATTGATATTCAGCACAAAAGGTCTCTTGTTGTTTTCACTTACGGATGGCCCGCTGGAATAATGCGAGAATTTAATGCCATCTTGGCCCGAATCCTGATTCACCTGTCCCATATAGTTGAAACTAATTTCGGGATTTTTCTCTAACTTGAATCCTTCATTTCCATGTGACAAATACCTTGAAATCCCGTAACCAATGCCTTTAGTTGGGATCTGACGCAGTCTTTCCTTGACGGTCTTAATCCTCCTTGATAAGTCAGCCCCGGACTCCATCGTAATCATAACGGGGTACATGCTCGTAAACCATCCCACTGTACGCGTAATGTCCAGCTCTGGCAGGATGTCTTCTCTACCGTGCCCTTCCAGATTTACAAGAATTTCTCCCATGCCTGTCCAATCATGAACTGCCATTCCCAATGCCGTTAGCAATATATCATTAATTTCCGTATGGTACGCATGATGTGTCTGTTTTAATAATTGCTCCGTTTCCGCTGCTGTCCAATGAATGGTGATCGTTTCACTATCTTTGCCAATCGTCTCATCACAATCCATATCTTTAGGCAGCGGGCTTAGCTGGGCCTGCTCCACACGACTCCAGTATGGATTCTCTTGCTTCATCGCCGCACTGTCTGCAAACGTAGACAATTGTTCTGCCCATTGTTTAAACGAGGTCGTTTTTTGAGGAAGCTGGATTTCTTGGCCTCTCAAGAACTGATCATGTCCTGTCTGAATATCTTCATATAAAATACGCCATGAAACCCCGTCTACCAACAAATGATGGATGGCAATAAGCAGGTGATCCCCTTCAGCACATTGGAACAACCCAAGTTTGATCAAAGGCCCGTGAGACAGATCCATACCACTCTGAATTTCTTTTGCTTTATTTTCAATGAACGATGCAGGATCTGCTTCTGTTTTGAGGTCAACGATTTCAAGGCTGTATAATCCATCTTCGTCTGCCCCTCGATTCCACGCTTCATATCCACCTTCAGGCGCTTGACGATAAAGGATGCGGAGAGCATCATGCTGTTTAACGATCTTATCCATGATGCTGTGAATAAAGCGGACATCAAACCCTTTTTCACGAAAGAACATCATTTCCTGATTGTAATGATGTGCGTCCACCATATTTTGATCAAAGAACCAGCGCTGAACAGGTGTCAGCATCACTTGTCCCGTAACTTCCCCTTGGTCAGAAATAGTACTCACAGATGTAACGTGTTCACTCAACTCTGCTACTGTCGGATAGGTGAAGAAATGCTTCATTTCCAATTTATACCCTGCTTGAAGCAGTCGTGAGGAAACTTGAATACATTTAATCGAATCGCCCCCGAGTTCAAAGAAATGATCTGATGTGCTAACCTTTTGAACACCAAGCACAGCTTCCCAGGCAGAGACGATCGCTTGTTCTACAGCGTTTTGTGGCGCCATATACTCGGTGCCTTTTTGCATATGCTCTTGTGGAGTTGGTAATGCCTTTCGGTCAACCTTTCCATTGGAAGTTATCGGTATATGCTCTAATTGAACAAAATAAGACGGGATCATATAATCCGGAATTTCATGAGATAATGCCATTCTGATTTTCTTCGCTGTCAGTGAGCCGTCGCCTTTCCAGTACGCACACAACTGCTTCGAACCATCCTCATGCTCACGGGCAATAACGACCGCTTCCTGAATGGAGTCTATTTGCAAAAGCGCAGTTTCCACTTCGCCAAGCTCAATTCGGTAACCGCGAATTTTCACTTGATGATCGATTCGTCCCAGATATTCAATATTTCCATCCGGCAGCCATCTTGCGGCATCTCCTGTGCGATACATTTTCCCTTCTGTAATCCAGGGGTGATCAACAAATTTCTCCGCGGTTAAATCAGGCCGGTTCAGATAACCTCTGGCAAGGCCCTCACCTGCTACAACTAATTCTCCCTGAACACCGATCGGTTGAATGCGTTGATGTTTATCCAGAATATAGGTCTGCAACGTCGGGATTGGTTTTCCAATATTGCTCTTTCCAGCATGTATTTCAATGTCGGTTATTTCCTTATAAGTTACATGAACCGTTGTTTCGGTTATCCCATACATATTAATTAACTGGATAAATGGATATTTCAGCTTCCATTCCTTCAATAACACGGGATTGAGGGCTTCTCCTCCAAAAATCACTTTTCTTAATTTCAGATCTGCTGCATGACCTGCCAGTTCTTCCTGAAGAAGATGATAGAAATACGTTGGCGTTTGATTCAATATCGTCACTTGCTCGTCTTTTAACAATTGTAGAAATTGTTCCGGACTTTTTGCCGTCATTTGAGGTACGATAACCAGTTTTCCGCCATAGAGCAATGCCCCATACATTTCCCATACCGAAAAATCAAAACAAAAAGAATGGAATAATGTCCATGTATCTGATGCATTAAAATCAAACAAATTTTTACTATTGAACAACAATCGCACCACATTTTTATGTTCAATACATGTCCCTTTTGGTTTACCTGTTGTTCCTGAGGTATAAATTACATATGCCAGGCCTGTTGGTGCAGCAGTCACTCCCAAGTTGGAATGATCTTCATGATAGGACTCAGATAGATCCAGGCAAACGACCTTTCCTGCAAAAGAGATGCGTTCTTGCAAATGACTTTGCAGCAATAATACATGTACACCCGAATCCTCAAGCATGTAGTTTACACGATCCTCTGGATATTCGGGATCAATCGGCACGTATGCACCACCCGCTTTCAAAATCGCAAGGATTCCTACAACCATGTCTAGCGAACGATCAGCGATGATCCCGACTAACTGATCATTTTGAATGCCTTTAGCCTTCAGCGTTCTTGCCAATTGGTTGGCTTTCTCGTTCAGCCCTTGATAGTTCAAATGTTGATCCTCAAATACAACCGCAACGTGTGCAGGAGTCCTTGCCGCCTGTTCCTCAAACAGTCCATGAATTGTCTTGTCCATTGGATATTCAGCCATAGAATCATTAAACTGTTCCAAAATTTGTGTTTTCTCCTGTGTTGTCGTCAAGTCAATGTCATGGATCGGAATATTCGGATTGTTGACCACTTGCTTCAACATCTGAATCAAATGACCTTGAATGCGTTCTACGCTTGCCCGATCATAGACGTTAGCATTGTAATAGAACATACATTTCATGGATTGGCCTGGTTTAATAATCAGGTTAAAGTCATAATTCGTTTGTTCATCTGCTTCTACATTCGTAATCCGAAGAGTTGTCTCCTCCTGATCCCCAAACTGTTCCATAATGCCCTGTACAGGATAATTCTCGAATATCAGGATATGATCAATCAAATTTTGCTTTTGCGATGTTTCCGCTTGAATCTCGTATAACGGATACGTGTCATGTGGATGCGAAGCCACAGCTTGTTCCTGATTCCGTTTCATAACCGCTGCAAATGTCTCGTTACCTTTAGTCTGAACGCGTACAGGAATGGTATTGATGAATAAACCAATGATTCGCTCAACTCCGACAATCGCCGCAGGTCTGCCCGACACCACGCTTCCGAATACAACATCCTCACTGCCGTTATATATCTGTAGCAACATTCCCCAGGCTGTCTGCATGAACGTATTCAGCGTCACCTGATTCTGACTGGCCACATGTGCGATTTGTCCGGTTAATTCCTGACTTAATGTACAAATCATATGCTCTGAATGATATTCATCACTCTTCGTAATTGAATGTTCTTTTGGCAAAGTGGTCTGCTCATCATAACCTTCCATATAGTCACGCCAATATTTCAGGGACTCTTCATGATCTTGGTTGTCCAGCCATTCAATATAATGTTTGTATGGAATCGTACTCTTTGCCTCCAGTTTTCGTTGTTCCTGAATAGCAAAGTATCCATCAAACAACTCCTGGATTACAAGAGACAGGCACCAGCCATCCATCAAAATATGATGATAATTCCAAATGAAACGATAGGTTTGGTCATGCGTTCGCAAGATCGAAATACGCATTAACACATCCTGAGACAGGTCGAAACCTTTTATTTTATCTGCTCTTGTATAATCTGCCACGTATGCTTCACGATCTTCTTCGTTCATCTCACGCAAATCTTCGTATATTAGCCCATTCCGTTTATGACGGTATACCACTTGCAGGGGTCCATTCTTCCATTTGCTATGAAAATTTGTTCTGAGAATCGAATTACGCTGCATCAACTGATCCAGACTCTTCGTAAAAGCTTCCACGTCTAACGGACCATGAAGATCCAACGTGGTTTGAAGGAAATACGCTTCCGATTTTGAATGAAGCAAATGATGAAAGAACATCCCATTTTGCATCGGTGACAAAGCATATATATCTTCGATTTCACCAATGTGTTCCGATTCTTGAACAAATCCTTCTAATTCTTCAATCGTAATTCCTTTTAACGTTAGATCACTTGGTGTACATTCCGGCTTCTCTTTTGTCACACAATGTATCACGATTTCTTGCAGATGATCTCTAAAATATGTTGCCACTCGCTCCATCGTTTCTTTTTGATATTGTGTGCGACTATACCGAAGTGACAACGTCAATTTGCCTTCCACAATTAAGGCATTCATATCGATAAGAACATTTCTTCTGTGATTGTCGCTTGCTGTTGCTCCGCCTGGATAGGGAGAAATCTGCATCCCACTATTCTGAAGATCCTGATCAAATTGTCCCAAATAGTTAAAGCTAATTTCAGGATTTAAGGTAAAAGGAGTTTCTTGCTGCTGTGCACTTAAATATCGTAAAATACCATAACCAATCCCTTTTTTAGGGATTTGACGAATCATTTCTTTGTTTGTTTTGATGAAAAGAGACATATTTGAACTTGCTTCCATATCAAGTACAACCGGATACTGGCTCGTAAACCATCCGATCGTTCGTGTAATATCGAGATCCGGTATAATTTGTTCTCTTCCATGTCCCTCCAGATTGACCAGCACTTTATCCATGCCTGTCCATTGGTGAATAGACATGCCTAATGCATGGAGTAGCAAATCGCTAATCTCCGTTTTATAAGCACGATTCGCTTGTTTTAATAATTGCTCCGTTTCTGCTACTGACCATTCCATTGTGATTTCTTCACTGTCTTTTTCCAGTGCATGATCCGCTTTAAAATCTGTAGGTAACGACTTATAGGTTGCTTTTTCAATTTCATTCCAATATGCAATCTCTTGCGTTATCGCATCACTGTTCGCATACAACTGGAGCTGTTCTGCCCATAATTGAAAGGAAGCCGTTTTTTGCGCTAGTTGAATGGGTTCGCCATCACTTAATTGTTCATAGCCTCTCGATAGGTCTTCGATCAAAATTCGCCATGAAACTCCGTCGATGACTAGATGATGAATAACGATTAGTAGATGATCTCCGTCTGCACATTGAAATACGCCCAGCTTCATCAAGGGTCCACGTTCCACGTTAAACTTGCTTTGCATTTCATTTGCTTTCTTCTCGATTTCTTGAGACGGATCTGCTAATGACTTAAAGTCCATCATTTCAAGTGTATATAAGGGTTCTCTTGCCAACCCTTCATTCCACGCTTCATACCCCCGCTCCATATGGCGATATACCATACGAAGTGCATCATGATGCTCACTCAATTTATCGAATACACGGCGAAGTGTGGCTTCGTGAAAACCTTCTTTCCGATACAACATCACGGACTGATTATAATGATGGGCGTCCACCTTGTATTGCTCAAAAAACCAATGCTGGATTGGAGTCAGCATCACTTTTCCAGTGATGATTCCCTGTTCTGACAGGGTACTTATGGGTTGAACATAGGGAATCAAGCTTGCTATGGTTGGATTTTTAAACAGATGATCCATCTGCACCTGGTAACCTGCTTGATATAACCTTGAAGAGACTTGAATGGATTTAATCGAATCTCCTCCAAGCTCGAAGAAATTATCCAAAATCCCAATGTTCTCTACCCCAAGTACCTCTTCCCAGATCGATACAAGTTGTTGTTCCACCATCGTTCGGGGTGCTTCGTACTCCATGCCCTTCAACATATGTTCTTTGGGAGCAGGCAAAGCTTTGCGATCGATTTTCCCGTTAGACGTGAGCGGCATCTGATCCAGTTGTATAAAATAGGACGGAATCATGTAGTTTGGCAGCTGCTGGGACAGCGCCTCCCGCAGTTCCCCGATCGTGATTGCATCCTCTCCTACCAGGTACGCACATAATTGTTTGGTTCCCGTTTCATCTTCTCTGGCTATGACGATGGCCTCTTTTATCTGGGTACTATTTAGAAGAGCCGTCTCCACTTCACCAAGTTCAATCCGGTGTCCACGAATTTTCTCTTGATAATCTACCCTTCCTATATACTCTATGTTCCCATCGGGCAGCCATCTTGCGAAGTCACCTGTCTTGTACATTTTCGCTCCCGAAACAAATGGATCATCCACGAATTTCTCCGCAGTCAGATCTGGACGGTTCAAGTAACCTCTGGATAACCCTGCTCCGGCTACACATAATTCTCCCTGAACTCCAATAGGCTGCAATTCATTCCGTTCTCCTAAAATGTAGACCCTATTGTTCGCAATGGGCTTCCCGATTGAAATCTTTTGATCTGCCGACTTGATCGACAGAACTGTGGATACAACACTATTTTCGGTTGGACCGTATTCATTACACACTTCGATGCGTGGATTGATGCGCTGCAATTTGTGTATTAAGGCAGGAACAATTTTCTCTCCCGCAGCCACCACATTTTTCATGGATGCCCAATCTCCCCCGCTTACTTGTTCCAATAGGGTCATCAAGAAACTGGGTGGACTTTGGATGTGCGTGATTTGCTGTTTTTTGGTCATCGTATTGATGGCTACAGCATCTTTACACTGTTCCTGGTTTAACAAATATACCGTCGATCCAGATATTATCGGACCAAAGAAGTGGGTAATAAATGAATCAAAAACGAAGGGATTCAGCATTATTACCCGATCATCTCCGGTAAAATGATAAAAATCCGATTTCCATTGCAGGGAATTCACAATGCTGGAATGTTCAATCATTACGCCTTTGGGATGACCTGTTGTTCCAGACGTGTAGATCATGTATGCCAAATCACTGGAGATCGCTCCATCTTCCAAATTTAAATGATGATCATGGTAATTTATTTCAGAATCCAGAATGACAAATGTCCCTGCATAATGTTCCGGCTTCTGTATATGACCTTGATGCAGCAAGCAAGCCACTTTTGAATCCTCAAGGATGTAATGAATACGATCTGCCGGATATTCCGGATCGATTGGGACATATGCCCCGCCAGCTTTTAAAATACCGAATAAACCTATGATCATCTCAAGTGAGCGCTCTGCCATAATGCCAACGAACTGACCCGCCTGCACCCCCTTAGCTTGAAGCATTCGGGCCAATTGGTTGGATTTTTGATTTAACTCTCTGTACGTTAACTGTCTATTCTCAAATACGACTGCCGGATGGTCCGGTGTTCGTTCAACCTGTTCTTCAAATAATTGATGCATCGTCTTGTTCTGTGGATACTCAACCCTTGTATCGTTAAAGTCATATAACAGCTTGTTTCGATGAAACTCTGATAACATATCAACTTGACTTAACTCCAGATCAGGTTGGTTTAGAACTACGGAAAGCAATTGGTCAAGATGCTCTACAATTTGTACCATATAATCGCGATCATAACGATCATCATCATAAACTAATCTTAACTGAATGAAGTCGTTCTCCAGATCAAAGTGGAACATCGTCGCCGCTTTTACGTTATTTTCATCAAGGGCAGGATGAATTTCATTCAACGAAACCAAGGTATGAATCAGAGGTACATGGTTCGAATCATACTGAACATTTAAACGTTCAACCATTTTTCTGAAAGGGATTCGTTGATGCTGAATAGCTTCGGTTAAACTGGTCTTCACTTGATTAAATATGGATTTGAATGTCATCGCATGATTGATATTATTTTTTAAGACAAGAACCTTATTCGAGAGCGATAGATCATTGTTCTTTTCTTCCATCGTTGGTATGCCAATAATCATCTTGGTTTCATTCGTGTATTTATATAACAGACACTGAACTCCCGTTAATAAGATCGTATATATTGCCATAGGAGCATTTCGCGACATGGACTTGATTTTATATGAAACATCGGCTGACAAAGACTTATATATAGCATTCTGGTGCTGCGTATCGTCTGGGTGTTTGGAGGTTGTCTTGCAATAAGGCAAATGAACAAGATGATCATCATCTTCAAATCGGCTTGCCCAATACGATTCCTGTTTCTTAAAAATAGACATACGGCACCCCGATCACATTTATATTTTTAGTTATTCTAGAAATCTACTTCAATTAGATCAGCCAGCGTATCCCCGTCTATTAATTCTTCAACCAATTGAATCTTGTTGATCTCAATATGAGGGTCGTTGGCAATGGTTGTTAATATGACCAACAGATTTTGTGACATCGCTTCAATCGTTGTTTTCTCAAATAAAATCGTACTGTATTCAAAGGCCACTTCTAACTTGTGTTGCAATTCGGTAACATACAGCGTTAAATCGAATTTGGATACTCTCGTATTTGGAGCATAAGGCTTACAGGTTACTCCATCCATCTGAATCTCTGAAGCATCTGTATTCTGCAATACAAACATGGTGTCAAACAACGGATTCCTCCGAGCATCTTTGGTTACATTTACTTTCTCAATCAATTCTTCAAACGGATAATCCTGATTCTCATATGCGTTCAACATATTTTCTTTCACTTCCAGCAGATACTCCGTGAATGTTTTATCCCCTGCAGGATAATTTCGAATAGCCAGTGTGTTCACGAACATCCCCATGACCGGCTCCAGCTCAGCATGTGTCCTGCCTGCAATCGGCGTGCCCACGATGATATCTTTTTGTCCGCTGTATTTAGATAATAGAATCGTATAGGCGGCTAATAGAATCATATATAGCGTTGTTCCTGTCCGTACTTCCATGTTCCTTAAGCCTGGAAGAATGTCTTCCTGCAAAACAATGTCCAATACATCTCCCGCATAGCTTAGCGTTTCAGGTCTTTCGTAGTCTGTTGGCAGATCCAATAGCGGGATACTCTCACCAAACACAGTAAGCCAATACTTCTCCTGCTTTTTCATCCGCTCACTATGAAGTTGCATTTGCTGCCATTCAGCATAGTCCTTATACTGAATTCGAAGAGGAGATAGCTCCTCTCCTTTATAGAATTGGCTAAGTTCAGTCATCAGAAGATGCACGGATAGTCCGTCTGCAATGATATGGTGGAGATCTACCAGCAATACATGACGCTCCTGCTGAAGTTCAATAAGTCCCACCCTCATAAGAGGTGCTTGCCCGAGATCAAATGTGCGAACAAACTGTTCAATTCGATCTTCGATCTCTGCTTCCGTTGACTCGATCAATTCAATTCCAAAGTTCACTTTAGGGTATACGATCTGTTTCGGTTCTCCATGTATGACTTTGATTCCAGTCCGAAGTGATTCATGACGATGAATCAATTGTTGGAATGCTTCTTCCAATCTGATCCGATCAAGCGATCCTTCCAACATAAACATACCTGACATGTTGTACATGAGTTCCTTGCCAGCTTTGATGCTCATAATGTACATTCTCATTTGCGCCGAAGAAATAGGATAATATTCTTTTTCCTCCACTTGAGGAATGGACACTAATACATCCTGTTCCATTTGTTCAATAGATTGAGCCATCTGTTCAATGGTCTGCCATTCAAAGACGTTTCTTACCGAGATGTGGATATTCAGCTTTTGATTGATTTTGGCAGCCAGCTTGGTCGCACGTAACGAGTTGCCTCCTACATCAAAAAAATGGTCTTTTACACTGATTTTTTTCACAGCAAGCACATCCTGCCAAATAGGCAGCAACTGTTTTTCCACCCCAGTTCGGGGTTCTATATATTCACTTCCCGTTTGTATGTTTTCTTCTGGACTCGGAAGCGATTTGCGATCGATTTTCCCGTTCGATGTCAGAGGCATGTGATCCAATTGTATAAAGTAGGCTGGTACCATGTAATTCGGCAACACTTTAGAGAGGCTTTGTTTTAACTCTCCCACCGTCAGCGTGGAATCCGCTGTAAAGTATGCACATAATGATTTGTCCCCGTGATCATCCTCATGTGCAATGACGATAACTTCTTTCACACACTCTAGATCTAACAGTGCCGCTTCGACTTCTCCTACTTCGATCCGGTATCCGCGAATTTTAATTTGGTGATCCATTCTTCCCAAATACTCAATATTTCCATCGGGAAGCCATTTCGCCAAATCTCCCGTTTTGTACATTGTCGCTCCCTGGACAAACGGATCACGTACAAATTTTTCTGCGGTCAGCTCAGGTAAATTCAAGTATCCTCTACCAACCCCATCGCCAGAGATACATAATTCCCCTACGACGCCTACAGGCTGAACTTTGCCATGTTTGTTCAATACATACAGGCGATTATTCCCCAGTGTTCGTCCAATCGGTAGGTGAGCTCGTTGATTCGCTGTATCCAGGTCCAGTTGCTCTGGAGTTACACTGTACGTCGCAACATCCACACAACATTCTGTTGGACCGTACACATTAATTATGGTTGGAGGCGTTATATGATTGAGAGCAAATAATGATGTGATTTCATTTACACTTTGCTGAGAAAGAGCTTCACCGCCAATGAGCATATATTTTAGCGATATGCCTTGAACGTTTTTTGCCTTCGAAAGCAATTTCAGGTGCGCAGGTGTTCCGTCCGTCAAATCAATTTGATGGTGCTGATAATAATTCATTAAGTCTTGTCCATCCAGTACCGTGTCCTTGTCTACAATAAACAAGGCATGTCCTGACAGCAGTGCGCCAAAAATCTGCTTCACAGATGCATCGAAATAGTAAGGCGCAAGTAAAGCGATATGCAAACCGCTATGCTGATCATCTATAACTTGACTGTACAACGCTTTAACCAAGTGATGAACCTGACGATGTTCGATCATCACACCTTTTGGCATGCCTGTTGTGCCTGAAGTATAGATCACATAAGCCAACTGCTCGGAATCCCCGGCCGGTTCCAGATTCGACAGATTAGCTGCATAGGTTTCTTCATCGTCCAAATCAATCATTTTTCCATTAAACGATACCAACTGCTTCAAATGTTTTTGCGTGACTAACAACGTTGCCCCCGAATCATGCAGGATATAGCGGATACGCTCTTCAGGAGAATCCGGATCAATCGGTACATACGCCCCGCCTGCTTTTAGAATGCCAAAGATGCCAACGATCATATCAACCGAACGATCTGTCAGAATACCTACAAATTGATCCTGCTGCACTCCCTCAGCTCTAAGCGTATATGCCAACTGATTCGCCCGTTCATTCAATTGACGATACGTCCATTGCTCATCTCCAAAAGCGACGGCTAATTGATCGGGTGTCCGTTCCACCTGTGCTTCGAATAACTCCTGAATGGTCTGATTCCGTGAATACGCTATGTTGGTATCATTAAACTCATGTAAAAGAACGTGCTGCTCATGTTCAGACAGCATTTGAATATCGGACAGGGTAGCATCCGGTTCAATCACAATGTCTCTAAGGATGTTGAACAGATGTGTTTTCATCCTGTCGATGGTGTCCCGTTCAAACAGTCCCGTCTTGTAATTAAAGTGCATTTCCAGACACTCATTATCATCCTCAACGATGAACATCAGATCATATAACGATACACCGACATTTAATTCTCTAACTTTAAAGCTGCAATCCTGTTCTTGCCGTTGATTCAACGCGGTATTTAAGAAGATATACATTGTATTAAAAAGCGCTGTCCCAGTGGTATCACGATGTGTGTTTAATTTCTCTACAAGATTGTCAAAAAGATAGTCCTGGTTATCCAATGCATCCAGGGATTGTTTTTTAATTTCCTCGAGATAGGATCGAAACGACTTATTCCCCACCGGCTGTGATCGAATCGCTACCGTCTGGATAAAGACACCTATCATATTCTCGACATCCGGATGGTTTCTTCCTGATGTTGGTGTACCTACAATCAAGTCTTCTTGATCCGTATATTGATGAAGCAGCACATTATACGCTGCCAATAACACCATAAACATCGTAGTTCCCGTTTGTTTCGCAAGTTTCTCCAGCGACTGCTTCAAGTGTGCGTCCAACACAAATGACAATCTTGAACCTGCCGAAGTCAAATGAGGTGTCCGAACAAAATCAGTAGGCAGATTAAGGTTCGGGAGTTCTCCTTTGAATTGATCCAGCCAATATTTTTCTTGCTGCTTATAAGACTCCCCCGCCAGAAATTCTTTCTGCCAAGCTGCAAAGTCTTTGTATTCAATATCAATATCCGGCATGTTTCTTCCGTCATATTCATCGATCAGTTCATTCGCAAGAATGCCAACGGAATATCCGTCCGATATAATATGATGCATCTCAATGAGAATCTCTGCATGATCATCGTTTACACGAATGAATTCGGCACGTATTAATGGCGCTTTGGAGCAATCAAATGGTTTTGCAAACGCCTTAACATGTTGTTCAAATGAAGCAGAGCTTTCCTGAGATCGTTTCACTTCAAAATCAATCGTTGGAGCAATACGCTGGTAAAGCTCTCCATCCATCAGATGGAAACTGGTGCGAAAAGCTTCGTGACGGTGCACGATTTGTTCCAATGACGAAATCAATTTAGCTTCATCGATATTTCCTGTGACCGTAATATGGCCGCACATGTTCTGAAACACACTATTCGGCTCAAATTGATCCAGAAAGTAGATTCGCTGTTGTGCAGCTGACGTCTCATAGAACTCCTTCACGTCCAATGCCTTGATTGGAATGAATGTTTCCTCGTTCTCGCCTGTAATCAGACTGGCAAGCTCTTTCAGACGTTGCTTTTGGAAGAATTGAACGATTGAAATTTTGTGTTGAAACTGCTCATGTACCTTGGATAGCATTACTGTCGCCTTGAGCGAGTTTCCTCCGAGATCAAAAAAGTGATCATGTCTCCCCACTTGATCGAGGGATAATACGTCCTCCCAGATCAAAGCCAGCTTTTTCTCCACGTCATTGACTGGAAGCTCGAATATGGCTGCATGATTAACGTGAGGAAGACGCTCCGTAACAAACCGAGTATACATTTCCTGTAATTGGTCCTGTTGATCGGATGAGAACAACGTCAAAGACGAAATTTCAGCCTCTGGATGACTCACCATACTTTGAAGTAAAACCTTAAATCCTTCGGACCACAATTTCATCATCTCAGGTCCAATAAGATCGGTATTGTAATCAAAATCCAGGTACAATTCATGGCTAACATCCGTAATATTAAGAAATAAATCGTAAGAAATATGTTTGATCGGATACGACATGAATTCAGTCTTGATATTTTCAAATTGGAGATGATGAATCGTTCTGTCCATATTGAATAAAATCCGTGTATCCGGTGCAGTCATATCAGCAAGCTGTTCGGATACGAGAGTCAGTGGGACATGCTGATGCTTCATGACAAGAGCCAGCGTTTCCTTGAGCTGAAGAACATGCTCTACAACGGATTGCTTCGTTAACAAGGCATGATGAACAGGTACAATGTTGACACAGTTGCCAATCAGCGCATTTTTTCGCATGTGAGACTGACCCGCTGTAGGCACGCCAATGACAAGGTGAGACTGCCCTGTTAGTTGATGCAAATATAAATGAAACGCTGCAAACATCGTTACAAACAAACTGCTCTTATTATTTATACTTAACGTTCGCAAAGACTCCGTTAATTGATGATCCAGCTTGATGGAATACCTTTCACCAGAATATCCCCTGGGCACATCACCGGACTGCACCGTTGGAAGTGTAATGTTCGGATAGGATAAGGAAAATTGTTCTTTCCAGAACTGGACTCCTTCGTTAAATGAGCCTTTTTCATGTTCAAGTCGTTGCCAGCTTAAATACTCACGGAATGGAGTGGCTTCAGGTAATTGAACCGGAACCCCTCGGACAAGAGCAGAATAGGTATGTTCCAACTCTTGAATGAATACAGCAATCGACCAGCCATCTACAACAATATGATGAAATGTCAGCACCATAAGGTATTGATCGGCTGCCTTTTTAAGCAAGGTGATTCTAAATAGAGGTTCCCCGGACTGTAAATCGAAGGCTTCATTTGCATCGGCAGATAACCAATTGGAAATTTCCCGTTCTTGATCCTCACCCGCATATGCCGAGAAATTCAACCATGTACATTGAAATTCCATTACGGATCTGATTTGTTGTGTTTCACGATCGGCATGAATGACTGTTCTCAGGGCTTCATGACGCTGTGCGATCTGATTCACGGCCTGATCCAGTGTGGAAGGCTTTATTCCACCTGTCATTTTTAAAATAACACTCTGATTTAATGCAGCATTCGCATCTTCCCCATGTAATGAAGTTAACAATAATTGTTTTTGCTCTAAAGAGAGCGGATATTCCGAAACAGGCGATTCACCAGGGATAAACCCCCACTCGCGTAGTTCATGGATCGTCCCTTTCACGATTCTGATTATCGTATCCATGTCACCCATGGAATGCACAGTCGATATAAAACAGTTACGACCTTCCCAAATATATAAACCTTTATAAATTAAATGGTAGAAGAATAATTCCATATCTCCAAATGATATAAATCGAAATAAAGATCCATAGTTCACCATTTGCATCGGTACATTCGCTGTTTTGAAAAACGCATTTAATTCTTTTACAAGATAATCTGTTTTTTCATTTAATTCCTTATATAAGGTTTCTGCTTCAGATTGAAGATATTGTAGTACCGTTAACATCACTCTCATCGTAAGAGGGTGTGTACAGAAGGTTCCACCGACAAACGTTTTCTTATCTGCATCGGAAGGGTAAGAATCATCACCAAAGTTCCAGGTTCCACCATCCACCGGATTCATAAATTCAGCCTTACCGGCGACTATGCCAATAGGCAGCCCGCCACCGACCACTTTCCCATACGTAACCAAATCTGCTTGAACGCCAAACCAATCCTGCGCTCCACCCAATCCAATTCTGAATCCAGTGATGACCTCATCGAAAATAAGTGCAATGCCAAACTGTTTCGTGATCTCTCTAAGTTCCCGTAAGAATTGTGTAGGCTGCAGATCAGGTCTTCGACTTTGCACCGGCTCTACAAGCACAGCAGCCAATTCATCACCCAGGTTCTGAATCATATCCAGTGATTGCGGATGGTTATAATTAAGAATAATCAAATCTTCCATAGCGCTATTTACAATACCAGGAGCCATAGGCAGCGCAGACGATAAAGCATCCCCAGGATTCGCTACACCCAACACGCCGTCATGTGTACCGTGGTAAGATCCTGAAAATAATACAACTTTGGAACGCCCCGTTGCTGCCCTTGCTAAACGAAGTGCAACCATGACAGCTTCTGTTCCTGAATTATAAAATGCGACACGCTCTACACCCGTTAGCTCGGAAATTTTAGCTGCGACATCTCCTGCCAAGTCTGACATAGGCCCCAATGGAGGCAATTGTTCCTGGAGGCTGTCTGATATTACATTTTGAATAAACGCTGGATTATGGCCAAATAGATTTACACCAAATCCCATCGTCAGATCCAAATACTCATTCCCATCCATATCCCATAACTTTGCTCCCTCTGCACGCGTTGAAATGATGGGATACACCATTTCCTTCCAATACGAGCGAAATCCGGATACATTGCGATTATTCGCATGAACCAAACGTGTTTGGCCTGTTTTTAATTTGGAGCCTTTGGTTCTTGCGGTATACTTGGCTATAAATTGTTCAACATACTGGTTCTGAAGCGGTGATAATCCGCTCTCTTCATGAATTTTCAACGATTGATAGGGTATAAAAGGTTTGGCTTCCTTCGAATCCGAATTGGGTTGGATCTCTTTGGTTGGTTTGGTTTCATGATGTTTCATTTCCAAAAGCGGGGATTGAACAGCATTCATTTGCTCGCCTAACAGCACATTCAAACTTTTTAATTGGGATTCCATGAGCTGAATGGCAGACATCACAATTTGCTCCGACACATTCCCTGATGATTTTGCCGTATTTATATTGTTCACAGATGCCAGATTTCGTTGTTCAGTATGCTCCTGAACTGTTTGATTGTTTATGTTTTCAGATACATCATGATGCTTGATATTCTCTGACACATATTTAACTAAGGAATTAATATTTGTAAGGGTTTCAAAAAACATTTCCATCGGGATATCCAAACGGAACAGCTCTGAGATCTCCTTCTGAATTTGCACAAGAATGATGGAATCCAATCCCATTTGGAGAAAATGAGCTTGATGATCCAGCTCTTCCAACTTCAAACCAGATGCACGACTGATGCTTGTTTTAATCTTTAATTCAATATCGTTTGTATCCATCTCCATTTGAACCTCACTCCTCCCAGACCTATGCTCCGCTGGTATCGGCTGTTTAACTTCAATCCAACACCGTTTCTGTTCAAAAGGGTATAACGGCAATGGAATTTTCGAAATGACTTCATGGTTATAAAATCTTTCCCAATCTATCACTGCCCCCTGTGTAAATAACTGACCGAGTTCATTTAAAGATTCTGCCTTTCCCCGAGCATAGAGATGATCGCTAACAAGCGTTTTGTCTTTTTTGGCATAACCAAAATAAACATTTGGCAGTTTACCCTCTCCGCTTGCAATTCGTTTCAATTTTTCATGTAATTCTTGTGTACTCGTGACTACGATGGCAAGCCGATAATCCAGATTAGCCCTTCCCGTACTGGCTGTACAACAGATTTGTTGAATGGAAACATTCGTGTGATCGGTTAGATATTCATGATACGTTCTGACCAATTCATCCAGCGCCCGTTCCGTGGCAGCAGACAGAACAAATAGATTAGGCTCTTGGGACATCCTTTTATCTACTGTTTGGGAGGGAACATATTCTTCGAGGACCACATGCGCATTGGTACCACTAAAACCAAAAGAACTAACCCCGCATCGTAATGGGCCCTCTTCTTCACCAAAAGCCATTAATTCCTGATTCACATAAAAAGGTGAAGCTTCAAACTTAAGCAGGGGATTAGGCTTGTCAAAGTGAACCAATGGTGGAACCTTTCTATGTTGAAACATAAGAATAGATTTAATTAATCCAGCGATCCCCGCCGCTTCAAAGCCATGTCCAATGTTAGCTTTGGCAGATCCGATTGCACAAAATTGTTTCCGATCCGTATATTTCTCAAAAGCTTTACGCAAAGCATTGAACTCAACCGGATCACCTAATTTTGTTCCTGTTCCATGTGCTTCAATAAAGTTAAGCGTATCAGGAGAAATGCCGGCTTCTTTCCATGCCTGTTCGATCACATTGGTCTGTGACTCCGGGTTAGGTGCTGTGATTCCTACCGTCTTGCCATCCTGATTAATCGCACTTCCCTTAATCACACCATAGATATGATCCCCGTCCTTAATCGCTTGCTGCATTGGCTTCAACATGACCGACCCAACACCTTCACCAAATCCCGTGCCGTTGGCATCTTCGCTAAACGTTCTCGTCAATGCATCTGGAGATTCCATATCCAGTCCGATACTAATCGGTAATAATGCTGTTCGAATGCCTCCTGCGATTGCCATTTCGCAGTCTCCAGCGAGCAATCCTTTACATGCCATGTGAACAGCAACAAGTGAGGAGGAACAAGCGGTATCAATCGTTAAGGCCGGGCCTTTTAAATTCAAGAAATATGCAATTCTGCTCGCCAGTACAGATGGTAAATTTCCAATGATATAATTTTTGAGTTCTGCGGGGTAACTCGCCGTAACGAGCCGTTCGTAATCATATCCAACTTTGGAATACCCCACGTAGACGCCCACATTTCTTCCATTAATTCCTTCCTCTGCATAGCCAGCATCTTCAATCGTATGCCATGCCGTTTGCAAGAACATCCTTTGATTCGGGTCCATAAATTGTGCAGTTTTTGGGGTTATGCCAAAGAAAGAATAGTCGAATTGATCAATTTGATCCAAGTAACCACCCTTGATCCATTGAATTTCGCTCATTTCACTTTGCATGGATTGTATATAATCTGCTGCGTCTTTTATCCGACTTTCAGGGTAGTCCCGAATGTTATGCGTTCCATTTTCCAAAACACGCCAAAAATCGCCTGCATTTGATGCACCAGGGAGATTCAAAGACATACCGATAATAGCAATATCTTTGGATGGCGTATGATCCTCTTGAGTATTGTTGACTTGCATGGTCTCGCTGTAGCCTCTAGCCAGATATGCTGCCAATTCAGTTATCGAGGGATAGGTAAAGAGGTCCGTAACAGCAAGTTCTTCTCCGTATTTTTGTTCTATACGTTCAGCGATTTGGGCCAGCTGTAATGAAGATGCACCCATATCAAAATAGCTATCCTCAAGTTCAACCTTTTTCCCAACCAGCACTTCAGAAAATAGTGAAGTTAATTCACGTTCTATGACTCGAACCGAAACAGCAGCCTTTTCTTTTGCCTTGTCATTGTCATTCTTGATCCAGTCATGGATGAATGCAGATTCTGTTGAGAATTTGCCTGCTTCATACTGCTTGGCTAACTGATACCGCTGGATTTTCCCACTTGTTGTTTTGGGTAATTTTTTGATGGGCAGTACCTCTTTGACACTCCATCCTCCCTGTTTATATAGGTGTCTTTTGATTTCTTTAACAAGAGGCAGGAAGTGTTCGATCTTTTTTTTGTACACGACAAACACAATAATTTCTTCACTTTGACTATTCGAATCATACACACCACAAGCAGCAACTCTTCCGAGTTCAATATCATGTAATTGTATGGCAACACGTTCAATGTCATGGGGATATACATTTTTACCATTGATAAAGATAATGTCTTTTTCTCGCCCTGTTACAACCAGTTTTCCGTTCATGATGAAACCCAGATCGCCTGTATTCACCCATCCGTCGTGCGTTAATAACTTCTCCGTTGCTAGTGAATTATTATAATAACCTTGGGTGACGTTATCCCCCTTGATTTGAATTTTTCCAATAACCAAATCGGGAACACTGTTCATTTCCTCATCGCAAATTCTAACATGGCAATAATCAACTGCCTCGCCAACGGCAACAAATGATGCCACATGTTCAGCATGTTTCTCGACTTCGATGACACGCTCCCCTAAGTTCAGATGTTCCCGGTGAACGTACACCGCAGTAAATTCTTCTTCTACCTTGGGAAAGGAAACGGCAACAGAGGCCTCTGCTAATCCATATACGGTAAACATGGCTGTTTTCTTTAAGTGATATGCTGCCAATACATTTAGGAATTCATCACACACTTCGGGTAATATAGGTTCCGCCCCATTATAGATGACTCTGACAGATGACAGATCCCATCCCTCCGCTTTGTCTTCGCGAAAGAAATTCAGGAAATATTTATAACCAAAGTTAGGGGAAGACAGTATGGTTGCTTTGTGTTCATTTACTTTTTTCATCCATAGAATCGGTTTGCGGATAAATAATTCCGTTGGGAGCAAGTACTGATGAATTCCTGCCACAAGGGGTACGAGATGAAATCCAATCAAACCCATATCATGGGTAAGGGGCATCCAGGAGAGAAAACTATCTTTTGAACTAATTTGTGTGCCATTAATAGCAGCACTAGCATTATAAATGAGGTTTCGATGGGTCAGCATAACGCCCTTGGGGTCGCCGGTTGATCCGGAAGAAAATTGAATAAATGCCAAGTCATCTGGCTTAGGCTCATCATATTTTACAGATTTATAATCATATACGTGGTCTTGTATCATTTCCGTTCTAGACTCTAGTTGATGATGCAAATCCAGTAATTCATGTTCTAAAGCGAACTTTCTCAGTTTATCCAGTACCTTTTCAGATGCAATCATGAAGGGGTTATTCAGTAATTCCCATATCCGGCATACCTTCAAGTTTTGTTCTTCATCTTCACCAATACTTACAGGTACGGGGATCATTCCACCTAGTAAACAAGCCCAGAATGCGACTAAAAAGCGTTTGTTCTCTTGGATCTGAAAAATAATCTCTTGTTTAGGTTTAATTCCGATGGCTTGTAGATAACCTAAATACCCATGTGCTTCAGTAAATAATTGATGATAAGATATAAAAGTTTCACGTTTGTCCGCATCGATAAAACGAATACCGCGGTCCGTTATTTCACCTCTGTCGCGGATCACATCCACTAATGTTTGAAACTGGTTAGTATACATATCTCTCCTCCAAATATATCTTCTCTATCATGCTTATCTAATTATTTACACATATTTCAAGCAAAATTTTACCATAGAAATATATGTAAAATCAATCAATTTATTGTTACTATATGGTAAAATATAGAGATTGAATAGCTCATTTTTTTACATATTGATGACAAAACGTCTGAATATTCAACAACTTTAGAGCGTATCCAACGACAAACAGACCACCTCATAATGAGATAGCCTGGAATGTTCTAGAGGTCTTGTGAGTAAACAAAATCGTACTAAATTGCATTAATTAACGCAGTTTCATCTATTGAAATTTGTTTCGCTGTAAGAATCGAATGACATACCTGTAGAGCATCATTTATCTCTTCTTCGCTGAGTTTGTATCCATTCTTGTGTATTTGTTCCTTTACCCGTTGTAATTGATGAAATAACGGCTCAACCGTTTGGGTATATGATATCGAATCTTGGTTATAATTCCGTGAAATGAGTGCGGTTACCATTAGTTCTGATAACAACTTTTTACGAATCGTTAACCGCTTATTTTTCCTTTCTTGTGTATTTGTAAGCATTAGTAAATCGGAAGGCTGACCAAGGGAATAAGGTACAGTACGCTTCGTTATTTTACTCATAAGACTAACTAACACATGTTTAGAACCCAACTCTATAACTTCAGTAACCCCATTTTCAACCAGGTAAAGCATGGACTCTGACCATCTTACAGGCATCGTCATCTGCATGTTTAAGTAATCCACGACAGATCGATCACACTCATAGGGTGCTGCTGTAACATTTGAAATAATCGGGTATTTTGCATGGGCATATTGATATCGATCCAATTCAACTTTGAATTGTTCTGCTGCGGTTTGCATCATGGGAGAATGATAGGGACCACTTACATTGATATAAGAATGTTTCGTTCCCAGGGATTCTGTCCTTTTAATAATTTCTTGTATAGAGTGCCGATGTCCCGAAATGACAAACTGTTGGTCAGCGTTCATACAAGCCACACAGGCAGGGTGTTCTTTTGTTGAAACTTCTTCGCATATGTTTTGAAGTGTGTCTAATTGAATGTGTGAAATGGCCACCATGGTCCCTTGCTGATGCGGGTCTGCATTGTGCATAATGATCCCTCGTTGTCTCACAAGTTTAATAGCGTCACGAAAAGATAGAACACCAGCGCATACCAGAGCCGAATATTCTCCCAAACTATGCCCAGCCAAATAAGTGGCTCCCATCCCTATTTCTTGCATATAAACTTGATAAGCAATGACACTTACAGTCAAAAGTGCAGGCTGCGCGTTCATCGTCATTGTCAATTCATTCAGACTGCCTTCAAAACAAAGTTTTCTTAAATCGAAAGAAATAGCATCACTGGCTTCTTCAAATAGCTTTTTAGCTACATCGAAGTTATTCCAAAAGTCTCTACCCATCCCAACCACCTGAGAACCTTGTCCAGGAAACAACAGAGCTACATTACTCATCCAGCATCCTCCATGTATCAACTTTATATTTCATGCACTCCGACAAATTAAAACCAATAAATTCCTCGTTTGCAAAATTTATAATAAACTTTCATTGGGAGTTATGCAATAATAAAGTCAAAAGGAGGGTCATCTATATCTATGAACGGAAAAAAATTCGTGATTCTTTTTGGGCTCCTCGTTGGCCTCTGTGTTGGAACATTTAGTGTTGTTCTTTACTGGATCTTGTCTGTAGTCTGAGTACTAATGCAAATAGACACCTCCATTGAGGAGATGCCTGTTCCATTCTGATCTGATCATTCAAGACTCACTATTTTCCTTTTCCTCAGAGAAACGGATTCCTCTTTATTTCAGATCCGATTTTTCCGCTCACTTCGTTCTCTGTACCACTCAACATTTGATCTGAAGATAGTACAGTTGAATAGTCGTCCTGTAATACAATTACATACAGCCCCTTACCTGGAATCCTAACTTGACATACAGAATTTTCTTTGTTCATGGTGATCAGCTGCTCCATTAAGTCTGAAGCCGTTATAACTTTTTTCATCCGAATCCCCTCACCTTTCTACGGATTTACACCTACTGCTAACGGACGTGCCCCCACAGGAATCGTAGCAATCACCGTATTGGTTTCGCCATTAATGACGGAGACATCGTTACTATTAAAATTCGCAACATAAATGCGGTTGACTGGTGTGTTATCTCCCTCCATTTCAAGTTCAGAAGAGACTAATCGATGTGCGGCAACTAGCTGACCAGTTTCATTTTTGCCCCACACGGAAATCTCCGTCTGCTCCATAGCTACACCTTCAACTGTAAAGACAAATTCAAACGCATCAAGATTGGCAAAATAAGTTCTTGTCACTACCTGATCCGGAGCAAGTGAAATCTGCTCGCTGACATATAAAGTCCTCGTAGCGGTCAAATTATACCCTTGTATCAAAACAACGGATTCATCCAGAGAATTCCTGTTATCAATTTTAACGGTAACTTGTTGTGTTGGCCGTACATCACTGACGGCATTATTCTCAATAGGTCCGGTTGATAGAATGGCCATTTCGATTCTCTCCTTCACTTAGATGTTATGGTTTGATTAGAGAACCCTTTTGTAAAAATATAAATTGATCTGTTTAAACCAAAATAAAGACCCTGCAATAATATATGCAGGGTCTTAAATAAGGTTTGGGACAAAGGATATACCTATTACCCGTTTTTATCTCTCACCTTGTTTTCTTTAACAAGTGATCAATCCATACTTCACAAAACTATGATACAATCCATCTTCCTCTACTGTTCCAGTAATATCATCTGCAATGGCTTTCAGTCCAGGCTTTGCATTACCCATGGCAATTCCGACGTTACAAAATTCCAACATCTCGGCATCATTCATGCCATCACCAATGGCGAATGTATCTTCTTGGGACATGCCCAGATGCTCCAACAAATCGGCGATCGCAATCGCTTTGTGAATGCCAGGGATCATCAGTTCACCACTTCCTTCACCAAAGATCGGCACAGTGCACTGAATGACTTCGAATTTCCCTTCAAACTCTTGCTTGATCCGCTCAAACGGGATGGCTGAGCTCTCCAAGAAACATACTTTGTTCACATCATCCTTATACAGGTCGGCCTCTCCATACGTTAATCCGGCAATAAAAGGGTGCGGTTTCAGCTCCTTCTTCTCTCTGGCTACAGGGTCATTCTCCACATCACCATAGATGCGGCGTTCCAGGTGAGGTTGAAGATTACTACTCGCATACAGAGCCGAATTGGATTCAAGGTAGAAGTCAATGCCGTTTTCATTGAAGAAATCGACCATATGTCGAACATCTTCCGCTGTTACCCTTTTGTGATATAACACGTCCTTGCCAAACTCCACATAACCCCCACCTGCACCAATCAGACCATCGAATCCGACATCCCAGATGGAATCATAAATTTCTGCTTTGGATCTGCCTGTACATAAATAGAGCAGATGTCCGTTCTCTCTGGCCTGTTTACAAGCCTTCTGTGCTGACAACGGAATACTTCCGTCATCATCTACCAGTGTGCCATCAATATCAATAAAAACAATTTTCCGCTTCGTTTCGTTCATCTGCCTAGCCCCCATCATGTATGTTGTCTATGTCTAAACGAGCGAGTGCCGACAGGCATTTTCCTTATACAAAATTACCTATTTCGTGGTGTTCGCTGATCGATCAACTTCTCCAAAAATCCGGCAAAAGAATCCGCGTATACTTCTCCCCCATTACCATCACAATGTCATTTTCCTTCAATAAATTCCAATGGTCACTTACGTGCGAACTTGTCCATATGTACGGTTTGCCAGTCATCATCCTGCTCAGCAATAACCGTAAATCCTTGGCGTTTCCAGAAATCTACGGCTCCTGGCAAGAAGCGATGTGTATGCAAATACAGCGTCGTATAGTGCATATCCTTCACCACATTCTCCAGTTCCTTTAACATCATCGAACCAATGCCGTATCTGCGATACGCAGGATCTACATAACATTTCACAATTTCGGCTGCAGACTGAGCTTCATATCGTCCTTCCACAGCTTCAATTCGCCCATCATATGGCAAAATCCCAATAGAACCGACGATGCCCGCATCCCCCATCATTGCAACAAGAAAGATCGCATCGTTGGAGTCCAGATAATGTTCTCTGAACTGCTCGAAGTCCACAGGCAATTTCGTATGATCCATCATCGGAAACACTTCTTTGCGTACACGCATGGCAAAATCAATGGCATCATGAATCTGGTGTGCCTGAACTGGTGTGACTGTTGGTATACTCTGAAGTTGTGTCAATAAATCCACATTCCTTATCCTCTGTATTAGGAGCTACTTCTTGGCCTCCTTGAATCTTGTTCATGCCAAGATCGGCTCTCTTCATCTCATCTTACCGAATTTATCCCGTCCTATCAATCTATCTGCACTACTAACCAAATTGAAAGAGTGCCCACGCAGTCTGATAGAGTTCGCATACGATAAGGCGTGTCACAATCCATATTGGAGGGAGAAACGCTCATGTGGTTATGGTTAGGTGTTTTTGGTTTCATTTTGCTAGCAATAATCGTGTTCGTGTATCGTTATCTGGACCGACGTGCCGAGAGCAAGTTTCACCCTCATGCTCCCAAGCAGCTCTTAGTCAAATTCAAGGAAGGTACAACCGAGGATGAGATGCACACCTTGCACAAAAAAGGGAGATGTAAAGTCGCTGAGACCTACGAAGATTTAGGATGGTACCGCATGGAATCCCGCAAAAAAATGCACAGAATGCTGAAACATTACAAAGATCATGAGTTTATTGAACATGCAGAGCCGAATTACCTCGTTGAGGCTTCCTTCACTCCTAATGACCCTTTCTTTCCTTATCAGTATAACCTGTCCAAAATCAATGCACCCGCTGCATGGGACATTACTCAGAGTAACAGCTCTGTCAAAATCGCCATTATTGATACCGGTGTACAGCTGAATCATCCAGAATTGGCCTCCAAGCTCCTCCCCGGTTATGATTATGTTGATTATGATAACATCCCTGAGGACGGGAACGGTCACGGCACCCATGTAGCTGGAATCGCTGCCTCCGTTACCAACAATGGTGTGGGTATTGCAGGCGCTGCACCACTCGCATCCATCGTTCCGCTCCGAGTACTGGATAACAGCGGGCAAGGAACGATAGGTAATGTCGGTAACGGGCTTGTCTATGCTGCCAATAACGGTGTACAGGTTGTTAACCTGAGCCTTGGTGGTCCGATGGGAGACGCTTTCCTTCAAGCTGCCGTACAATATGCTTGGGATCGAGGAGCTGTGATTATTGCTGCAGCCGGTAACGACAACACTTCATTCCCAATTGTACCCGCATCGTATCCCAACGTGATTGCCGTTGCTTCAACCAACCCCTCCGATCTCAAATCCAATTTCTCCAACTATGGTTCCTGGGTGGATATGGCTGCCCCGGGTGATACCATACTATCCACATACCTGGGTGGTTCCTATGCCTACCTTAGCGGTACGTCCATGGCTGCCCCTCATGTGGCTGGAGTAGCTGCACTTCTTGCTGCACAAGGAAAAACAAATGCTCAGATTCGGGATGCGCTGTGTTTCGCTTCTGATCCGGTATCAGGCTCCGGGATCTACTGGACATATGGTCGACTGAATGCTTATCAGAGCTTGCAGGTGCCATAATACACCTACTATCGCTCATGATTGCACACATGGCATATCCTTTCCATTTTTACACAAATAAAAAAACGAAGGGGCATCTGTAAGTGAGATGCTCCTTCGTTTGGTTAGAAAGTATTCGATGTTACACTTTTGCTGCCCAAAGCTCTATTTCAATTTTAATCTCTGGTAGACCTAATGCCGTAATATATCCAATCGTCATTGCAGGATAATCCGTACTAAATAATTGTCCCCACTCGGCATATAAGAAATCCCAATCGATTTCCTCGGTTGCCCATACGTTCACTTTGATAATATGTTCAGCATCTAAACGCTCAGATTCGAGCACTGTTTTAATATTATTAAATGTATTAGTGACTTGCTCATTCAGACTCTCTGGAAAGCGTCCATTATGATCTGCTCCAATTTGACCCGAAGTCACAAATAATTCTGCATTCCTCGGGATTCTTGTAATATGCGTGTACTGACCTACAGGAGCTGGCATATTTTCTGGATTTGTTCTAGTAATTTTGTCAATATTCATTTGGATTACCTCATCATTCTTAAGATTTTTCTGCGTTACTTCCTAGTTTTCTTCCGATTTTGGGCAGACTTCACCCTTGGAATAGATTCTAGAAAAAGACAGCAGTGGAGTATCCATATCCCGAAGATATAAACGCAAGTGATTTTTTCTTCATGAGCGGATGCTCCTCCCTTCTTAAGTGACAAGATTCTCTTCATTTCTTTATTATATCTGAAAGCCGCATCAAGGGTCAAATTCATCCCCTCATAAACAAAGAGCAATCCCATAATAACGAGACTGCTCTTTGTTTATTCTATAGCGTCGGACATCTTGTATCAGAAATATTGTGCGCCATTACTCGCAATGACATCTTTGTACCAGTGAAAACTCTTCTTTTTCACTCTGCGAAGTGTGCCCGTACCATCATTATTTCGGTCTACATAGATATAGCCATAACGTTTCTTCATCTCTCCGGTACCCGCACTGACCAGGTCAATCGGTCCCCAGCTTGTGTAACCTATGAGCTCTACACCGTCTTGAATCGCTTCAGCCATCTCGGCAAAATGACTATTCAAATATTCGATGCGATAGTCATCTTCAACGGAGTCATTGTCTAACAACACATCGGTTGCCCCAAGTCCATTTTCTACGATAAACAACGGTTTGCCATAGCGGTCATGCAGTTGATTACATGTAATACGGAGTCCTTTGGGATCAATGGTCCATCCCCACTCGGAAGCTTGCAGATAAGGGTTCTTCACCGAACCAAATACATTGCCTTCTGTCGAATCTTTCAAAATCTCAGGGTCCGTACTGGTGCACCGGCTTGCGTAATAGCTAAAACCGATATAGTCGACCGTGTTCTGCATCAAAATATCTGTATCTTCCGGTTGCATGTCAATCCAAATGTCATTTTCTTTGAAAAATCTTTTTGTATAACCCGGATATGCTCCCTTCGATTGTACGTCGATGAAGAAGAACGATTCACGATCTTTCTCCATAGCCTTCCACACGTCATCCGGGTTAGAGCTGTATGGATACACCATTCCAGCGGCCAACATACAACCAATCTGTGCACCAGGAATGATATCATGACAAGCCTTAACAGCAAGTGCACTCGCTACCAATTCATGATGTGCTGCCTGATATAGGACCTGATCTTTGTTTTCACCTTCCTGCAGAACAATACCCGCTCCAATGTACGGGAGATGCAGTAACATATTGATTTCATTAAACGTCATCCAGTATTTCACTTTATTCTTGTATCGATTGAACAATGTCGTCGCATATTTCTCAAAGAAACCAATCATCTTGCGGTTCTTCCAACCGCCGTAAGTCTTGACCAGATGTACAGGTACATCGAAATGGCAGATCGTCACGACAGGTTCAATATTGTATTTCAATAACTCATCAAAGACATCATCATAAAATTGCAAGCCTGCTTCGTTTGGCTCCGCTTCATCGCCATTAGGGAAAATCCGTGCCCAAGCAATGGAAAGCCTGAGGCACTTAAATCCCATTTCTGCAAATAACGCAATATCTTCCTTATATCGATGATAGAAGTCGATGGCTTCATGTGAAGGATAAAATTCCCCTGCTTTTGGCTCATACGAATCCAGGTTACCCAGAGCAATATTCCATCGATTGGCACCAATCGGAATCAGATCTACAGTTGTTAAACCTTTGCCACCTTCCAGATAAGCACCTTCCAATTGATTCGCTGCAGTAGCTCCTCCCCAGAGAAAATTCTCCGGGAAGGCTGTAAATTTTTCATTCATTGAGACGTTCCTCCTATACCATCTGTGATTCCAATTAGCTTAATACCGTGATCAATTTATCTTTCTCATGAACGGTTGCCTCTTTTGTTCCTACAACGTCCAGATAACTTGAAGTATTAGTGACAATGATCGGTGTAACTGTCTCATATCCTGCATCCTTAATCGCTTGTAGATCAAACTCAACAATCAGGTCACCAGCGTTAACACGGTCTCCATCTTTCACATGAGTTGTAAAATGTTGACCTTTCAGCTTTACCGTATCCTGTCCAATATGGATCAGCATCTCTACACCATCATCGCTTACAAGACCAATAGCGTGTTTGGTACGATATACGGTTTGAACGACACCTGTGATCGGAGACACCACTCTGCCACTGATTGGACGAATTGCAATCCCTTTACCCATGTGCTCTCCTGCAAACGTTATGTCATTAATTTCGTTCAATGCAACAACTTCACCAGCCATTGGGCTTACAATTTCGTATCTGCTGTTCGGATTTGGATCAAGTACAGGTGCTGGAGCTGGTGCAGCTTCCACTTTGTCTTTGAACCCAACCACGTACGTCAGAATAAAACCAAGGACAAATGCGATACCACATGCAACCAGAGCCATATAGAAACCAGAATCAACACCTGTTGCTTTATTAATGAAACTTGGGAATCCGAATACTCCCAGTCCACCAAAGATGTATAATTTCGAACCGGCCAGTCCCAAGATACCACCACCGATACCACCAGCAATACAGCTCATGATAAATGGTTTTTTCAGTGGAAGTGTCAGACCGTAGATAGCTGGCTCGGTTACACCGAAGATCCCAGAGATGAAGGCCGGAATACCTAAAGATTTCAATTTCGTATTTTTGGTTTTCAGTATAACGGCAAGTACAGCACCGATTTGAGCAAAGGAGGCAGCAAAAGACATGGCAATTACCGGATCAGCCCCAGAAGTACTCAAGTTAAGAAGCATGACTGGCACGAGTCCCCAGTGGAGTCCAAACAGTACAAACACTTGCCACAATCCACCGATAAGCAAACCTGTAACCACTGGACTTAAATCGTAGATGCCGGTTGCTCCTGCACCAATCAACTGGCCTGCCCAAGTGGATACTGGACCAATCAGTATGAACGTTGCCGGAACGATAACGAGCAATGTAAAGAATGGAACAAGGAACGTGCTAACAACTTTAGGAATAATATTTTTAAAGAATCTTTCAATTTTAACAGCGAAGAATGTAGCAATAATGATTGGAATAACCGATGTTGAATAACTCATCAGAATAACTGGAATACCCAGGAACGTGATGTGAATCGGTGATTCAATTAACGTACCTGCAAACAGGGTGTACAATGGATCTCCAGCAGTCAAACCAGACAGCGAAGGATAAACTAACGAAGCACCTATCGCCATTCCCAGGAACGGTGAACCGCCAAATTTCTTGATTGCCGTATAACCAAGGAAGATTGGGAAGAAGTAGAACAGACAGTCACCCGTTGCATTTAACAGTTGGTACGTTCCAGAAGTTTCCGTAATCCATCCAAAGGATAAAAACATGGCTGTAAAACCTTTGATCATACCTGTTGCAGCCAGCAAACCGAGTAACGGTGTGAACACACCGGAGATCATGTCGATAAATCGACTGAACAATCCAACTTTCTTGCCTGAGTTGTCTGCTTCCTCTTCAAACTGACCTTCTGTTGGGAAATTCCCCGCTTTAACCACTGCTTTATATACATCCGGCACTTCATTGCCGATAACGACCTGATATTGTCCACCACTTTGCATGACGGTAATAACACCTGGCAGATTTTTAAGTTCTTCCGTTTTGGCTACGCTTTCATTTTTAAGTTTAAACCGCAGTCTTGTTACGCAATGGAATACACTGTTTACGTTCTCGCGACCACCTACACGTGACAGAATGTCCTTAGCTAATTGATCGTAGTTGCTCATTGTAATTCTCCCTCTCTAAGTAGACTCCCCATGACTTTTGAAACAAATAAAACCTGAACCACTGAACATACACAACATACCGGATCGTCCGGAAATCAGTCGTGTTATTCAGCAATTCAGGTTTTGCCCTTAACGGTTGCAACCCTGTAAGGCTGTACACATTGGTATTTAATTATTTGGATAACGAAAGTAAGTTGCATTCCATACCCTCTGAACTGAGGATGGTCGGCATTGCCTGATTGAACAGTTACAACCCGATTGATGTATGCGCTTACTTCTTGAACTCATCATAGTACATCTGAACTACGTTTGCAACACTTATTTTTATTAAATTCATAAATGCATTAAAGTGACCTAAAATACTAAAAAGAGATGCTTTCGAAAGCATCGAAAGCGTCCCTTTTTAGCATAATGTCCACATTTCTAAATACGCACTGAAGCAGAATTAACCAATAACAGTAACCAATTTATCCTTTTCTTGCACTTCCCGATTTGTTGTAGCAACCACGTCCAAATAATCTGCCGTATTGGTCACAATAATCGGTGTTACGGTCTCATATCCCGCCTCAATAATAGCTTGAATATCAAATTCAACGATCAGATCACCAACACTCACACGATCTCCGTCTTTCACATGGGCAGTGAAATGTTGACCTTTGAGCTGTACCGTATCCTGACCGATATGGATTAGAATCTCTACACCTTGATCATCCACAAGTCCGATTGCATGTTTGGTACGGTAAATCGTCTGTACCACACCATTAATCGGAGATACAACTCTCCCACTGGTTGGACGAATAGCAATCCCTTTACCCATATGTTCACCAGCAAATGTAGCATCGTTAATTTCTTGCAAAGGAACCACCTCACCCGTCATTGGGCTGGCAATTTCGTAACGATTGTTTGGATTAGGCTCAAGTGCAGCCTTCTCTTCTTTTACTGGCTCTGGAGCCTGTTTGGCAGCCTCCGGATTAGCAGGATCTTTGAATCCTACAAAATAAACGAGAACAAAGCTTAGTACAAAAGCAATAACTGTGGCAATCATAGCCATCCAGAATTCATAGTTAATCCCTGCTGTCGGACTAATAAGCGCTGGAACACCAAAGATGCCTGATGCAAATACAAACATTTTGGAACCTGCGAATCCAATAATACCACCAGCTACTGCAGAAGAAATACAACTCATAATAAATGGTTTTTTCAGTGGCAAAGTAAGACCATAGATAGCAGGCTCAGTTACACCAAAAATCCCGGACACAAAGGCAGGAACCCCTAGTGATTTGAGTTTGGTATTTTTCGTTTTAAGCATAACGCCAAGAACGGCACCAATCTGAGCAAAAGAAGCAGCAAACATCATCGCCAGAATCGGATCTGCTTTCAGAGTGGACAGATTCAGCAACATGATGGGTACGATACCCCAGTGTAACCCGAAGATCACCAATACTTGCCACAATCCACCAACAACAATACCGGTTACTAACGGACTCAAGTCATAAATGCCCGATACCCCGGCACCAATCAGCTGACTTGCCCATGTTGCGATTGGACCAATCAAGAGGAATGTTACAGGTACAACAATCAGAATTGTAAAGAATGGCGTGAGGAACGTTCTCACAACAGAAGGAATGATCTTTTTGAAGAATGCTTCTACCTTTGCTCCAAAATAAGCAGCAATAATAATCGGAATGACGGATGAGGAATAACTCATCAAGATAACGGGAATACCCAGGAACGTGATATGAATCGGTGATTCAAATAATGTTCCTGCAAACAGCGTATAAAGCGGTTCCCCACCACTAAGACCGGATAAGGTCGGATATACAAGTGATGCTCCGATGGCCATCCCGAGGAAAGGAGATCCACCGAATTTTTTCATAGCTGTGTAACCCAGGAAGATTGGGAAGAAGTAGAACAGACAGTCACCAGCAGCATTCAACAATTGATATGTGCCTGAAGCCGGGTCCAACCATTCGAGAGAAGTAAACATGGACAGGAAACCTTTGATCATCCCTGTTGCAGCTAGCAAGCCGAGAATTGGTGTAAATACACCCGAGATCAAGTCGATAAACTGACCCAAGAGACTCTCTTTTTTACCGGAAGATTCTGACTCATCACTTGAGACCGGTTCATCCGCATTCATATTACCCACCTGTAACAAGGCTTTATACACATCAGACACTTCGTTACCCACAACGACCTGGTATTGTCCACCACTTTGCATTACCGTTATGACTCCAGGCAGATTTTTGAGTTCGTCTGTTTTGGCATTATTGTCATTTTTTAATTTGAAACGAAGTCTGGTCGCGCAGTGCACCACGCTGTTAATGTTCTGTTTACCACCAACGCCAGACAGAATGTCTTTGGCTAATTGCTCGTGTTTCATGAAGTCTATTCTTCCTTTCTGGCTAGACACGGATTCGAAGCATATTGGAGAGAATAAAAAAACCTGAACATCTGAATGTATGGAACATCCGGTTAACGGTATGTTCTGTCATTCAAGCGTTCAGGTTTTGCCCTAGTGGTTGCAACCCTGCAAGCTGATCTATGGGATTATTCAGAAGTTGCATTCACAACTCTCTCAATATGAATCGTTAAGTACATCATTTCTTCGTCAGTTAGTTGATACGTGTAGTTGCTTTCAATGAATTTCTTGATTTTCTCCGAGCACTTGTGCGCTGCTGGATACTTTTTCTGAATCATCAGAAACAGTTCATCATCGTTGTTGCTCTTGTAATGTTTTCCCTTCACCAAACGTTGGGCGAAAAACTTCAAATGCGTCACAAAGCGATAAAATGTCAGTGAGTTCTCATCAAAATCAATCTTGAAATGATACTTGATGATTGTCAAAATTTCCTGCATGACCTGCGTCATACTCTTGATGTTGGGCATTTCCTCATTCAAAGCTGCATTGACAAAGTGAAGTGCCATAAAACCGGCTTCGTCCTCGGGCAAGATCACACCAAACTGATCACAGATCATATTGAGCGCTTCCATTCCGACTTCATATTCCTCTTTGTATAACTGCTTTGTCTCCCAGATTAAGCCGTTGCGTATGGGCAGATTCTTGCGATACCGCTCAATGGCAAAGTGAATATGGTCTGTGAGATGTAAGTAAATGCTCTCATTTAATTTCTTTCCAAGTTTTAGCTTGGCGTAAGCGATGATTTCCTCGGATACTTTCATGTATTCCAGAGGAATGCTTGAGATTAATGCCTTGAAGTTTTCCTGAATATCTTCATTCTGTAAAGTAAATATCTTGTCGATATGCTGCTCGGAAACCATATCACCCGCCCGCTTCTGATAAGCAATCCCCCGGCCAATGATAATAACTTCCTGCTCGTCATTCATTGCAACTACAGCATTATTGTTCAGCACCTTCTCGATTTTCACTTTATCACTCCAATATACAGAAAAAGACAAACCAATCCCTTTTCTCAAGGTATACGGCTTTGCCTGATTCAACAGTTACAACCCGATATGTTGTACGCGCTTCCCTCATAATATTACAAATTTCTACACAGTGCAACAAAAAGTTAATGTCGAATTAACATGACTCCCGATCTAGGTAAATATACTCACAGGAGTGTGCAAAACATGAATTATTTTACAAGGATTTATGGTTTATTGTTTTTTGCTTTCTTTCTCCAGTTCTGCTTCAATTCTTCGATTAATCATGTTCATTTCTTCTGCATCCAAACGATCAACTTGAGTGTATTCTTGATCCAACTCGTACTCTTGCGCCTCGCCTTTGTTCATTAGCCCCAGATGATTCTTGATGTCTCGGATATCTTCACGCATATGCATCGTGTGGCGGTATTGGTCTACAACAAGTGCAAAAATAATGCCCCCGGCCACTATCGGACCAAATGGGATCAGATAACATAAAACAAGTCCAATGAGCAAAAAATAACGAAATACATATGTAATGCCCCCTCTCATATAAAATATCTACTCTGCTAAGATAAACGTTTGATAGATTACAAATTAAATCGTTCCTGAATTAACTTTGCCACCTCATCCGGGCTCTTGTGTGTGTTATCAATCCGTATGTAGTGCTCATGCGTGATTTCTCCAGGTTCCGAATTCAGTCGATAATGCTTCATCGTATCTAGTAAATCTCGCTCAGACCACGCGATGTCTCGCTTTGTTGGCTTATGTAACAGGCGATGCGGACTTTTATTGCGCTCCAATCTTTCCGATGCATCGGCTTCCAGTTCCACATAACAGACCTGTCCTCCATTAGATTCGAATAACTCCCTGATTTGACGGATGTACTCTCCGTCTTTCGCCAAATCAAACGCCCATACAAAAGTAAAAATCAGACCCGGCAAATCACTCTTTGCCACTTCTTCAAAAATCTCCTGCCGGAACAGGCTCACCAGTCTTTTGCCTTGTGGTGTACCATAGCTGAAATAAGGAGACACCAATTCAATGGTCATATGGTTATGAAACAATTTAAGCTTTGTTATCTTCTCCAGTTCTTGCCCAACCGTCATTTTGCCCACAGCCTGCGGACCAAAAATAATCACCAATTTCATTTCGATCACTCCTGACAAGGTAGTGTTCATTCCATTAATTCAATTTTATGGACATTAAACTCTATAATACCTTCTTTAGGGCAAATAAAAAAGAGGTTTCAAGTGATTCCCTCAACGCGTGAGGGCTTGAAATCTCTTATCTTAAATGACATATGTTTATTTTAACTTAACGTCCAATCAGTACCCATCCCCACTTCATCCGGCGCAATCCCATCGCGCAGATCCATGAGATTAGGAGCGCTACAACATAAGATAGTATGATGCCTACGCTGAAGTGCCGAGCCAGTTCATCTGTGAATTCACGTCTCCAGAAGAGCAGTACGAGTGGATGCATTAAAAATACACCAAATGCAACGGTACCCAAGGAGTCCAAAACATGCGTAGCTTTACGAACTTCGGTATGTTTTCCTGTGCCGATTCGTTCAGTAAAGATCAGAAGGAGCAAGCAGGCTGACAGCGTAAACAGATTTCGGAACAGGAACAGCACGGTATAGATAATAACCGGGTATGCAGCGAAAGCGGTTTTGATATAAGCATTACCATATATAAAAATGGCACCTCCGCTCAACAATGCAACTATAAGCACATAACGGTGAGCATATAGTTTCTTCAATGCCCACTCAAAGTTCAACCCAACCCATGCGCCAAATCCAATCACGATCAGATAACTGGGTAACAAACTCCCTGTCCGTTCGAAGTGAAACTGCAAATGTAGTGCATAGAAGATCGCTTGGCCAGCAATAAAAAATAATGGCAAATAACGATTAAACAAACGATGTCGTGTAAGGGACAGAAGCCATGGAAAAACGATATAGAATTGAAGAATAATCAGAAAAAAGTACAAGTGCGTATGAGCGGTTCCCATCACTAATTGTTTGGCAAATTGAAAACCATGGGTCAAAGGTTCTTTGCCCGCAAGCAACTGTTTAATAGCAAAGTAGATAAGGGACCACACCACATAGGGTACAAATACATTAAATAAACGCTTCTTATAAAAAGCGAGCATCCAACCCTTCTCATTCACCTTGGAGCTGTAGTTGTAGAACAAGACCAGGGATGAAAGGAACAGAAACGCTGGAACGGCAAATTGCAAAAACGTGTTCCAGAAATAATACACATCATGATCTAATGTATGCTTGGGGTAATGCGCAACTGCAGTTGAAGTTGCATGAATAGCTACCACTGCCATGATGGCAAACGCACGATAGAGATCCAGGTACTCAATTCGCCGGGGCCGATTAACCGGTTGATTCATAAAGATAACCTCACTTGTGCCTGATATGGGATGATAGTTTCCGGCCGCAATCCAGATTCTATGCTTCATTTTAATCAGCACACGAGGGTAATACAATCATAATCCATATTATTTTCGTTATATTACATCATTATTCTGCATCATTCGACATTTTCTATCCAGAATCGTTCAACAATGTTGCCATTTGACTCCACATAGTCTTCATCCCGAATGCCACCATTTCGAAGGATAACCCTTCTGGAAGGCTCATTAACCGCATCGCATACGATCAATACTTTGGTAATTCCAAGCTCTCTCGTTTTCTCCAAAGAAAGCCTGAGTATTTCGGAACCATAGCCACTTTGCCGCTCTCCTGGACGAATACCATATCCAATATGCCCTCCACTGTTGAACAATTTGTCGTTAAGCTCATGCCTTATATTGACGGCACCCACGATTTGTTGACTCTCCGTGACCAGCCAGTATGTACTGTCTTTGACCCAGCCCTCCGGGATGTCGATCCCTTGTTCATTGCGCTGCAAAAACGCCAACATCTCATCGAACGCATAAGGATCTTTGGAAATGACCCATGGTACCATCACCTCTCCACTACTCACCCAGTCCTCATAAAATGCCAAATATGCATCCTTATACGCTTGTGACGGTTTAATCAATCTAACGTGTTCTTTCCCCATGACCCGTATTTCCTCCCAACAGATATTGATATTGCCACGTTCTCTCTTCCAGGACACGACGTTCTTGCTCTTCCATCAAACAGTCATAAAAGATAGCTTTCACTGCATACGTTGCGGCATGCACCGCATGGCCTTTGACATGGGCCGTTGCAGCTGCGTGTCCCGCCGCACGAGATGCAGCAGAGGCAGCGATATTATCGGCTTCCCGTGCAGCAGCATGAGCTGCAAAAGCGGCCTTTCGAGCATCAACCATGGTAATCTCTCCACGGATCCAACCTCTTCCTGCATTAATGGCATCACGGGCGCGGAGATCCTCCAACTGGTACGCCTCAAATATAGGCAAGACACGTGCCGCAGACTCCGTAGCCCAACAGGCCAATGTATGGTGATCTTGTTGCTTAGCTAAATCCTCTATTTCGCGGCGCAAAGGTACATCTTTGAATGCAGGTTCTGCCATGGTCATGCTCCTTTCATTGTTCAAAAACTACAAATTTACTCTCAGACAAGTTCCAAAAAGGACCTGCGTGTGAGCAGATCCTCTTCAACTGTACATCTTACCGCTTATTCTATTATTATACAGGCTCTGTCAATGTAACTTCCTGAACATCTCGTTCCTTCTTCATATCCGTGTCCTTGTACGTGAATTGGTATCTCCCAGATCCAAGTGTGACTTCAACATCGTCTCCAATGTTTTGAATATCCTGAACTCCACTTATCTGATCCAACGGGTTCCCTTGCTCCAGAACGATCTGTGAACCTGCTCCAGGAAGACGTACCGTACCTCTTGTGTTGGCAGGAATATGCACCCGAATCTCCATTTCACCCTCCGCCAGCCGTTGCCAGCTTGAAGCAACTTGACCATACATCGTCTCCAGACTCGCTTCTACCCAATCCAGTCCAGGTCCGGGTTGCGGCTCGATATGCACCATTCGGAATCCTGGCTGATGTTCATCGGACCGAATGCCAGCAACATAACGATACAACCATTCTCCAATCGCACCGTACGCATAGTGGTTAAATGAGTTCATATCAGCACTCCAGAGACTTCCATCCTCTTTGATCCCATCCCAATGTTCCCAGACAGTCGTTGCGCCTTGAGTCACCTGATATAGCCAGGATGGATAATCCTCTTGAAAAAGTAATGTATAAGCCAGGTCGTGAAGTCCCACATCACTCAGCACCGGATTTAGATAAGGTGTGCCCACGAAGCCTGTAGTAAGATGATTCCCCGCCTCTTTCACGAGTTTCGCCAATTGATCAACAGCACGAGTTCGGGCAGTGGCGTCCAGCAGCTCAAATTGGAGCGCAAGAACATGTGCTGTTTGCGTAGGAACAGCAATTTTGCCAGCTGGAGTCACGAATTCATTTCGAAACGCATGAACAATGTTTGTATGCAACTGCTTGTAATATTCTGCATCGTCTGTCTTTCCAAGTACCTCAGCCGCTTTTTGTGTTAACGAAACCGAATAGGCATAGAATGCAGTTGCCACATAATCCGTGTCCGTTGCGCCGACATAACTATCGGGCTTGGAGTCCAGTCCCAGCCAATCGCCAAAGTGGAATCCCGTGTTCCACAGGTACGGATTGTCACCCTGCGCGTGAATATACTCAACCCACCGCTTCATACTCTCATATTGTTCGGCCAGCAATCTGGCATCCCCATACATCTCATAGATGGTCCAAGGACAGATGACTGCTGCATCACCCCAAGCGGCGGAGGAATGACTGGTGTCTCCCCACCCTTCTGAGGTGGAACTTCTCAGATCCGGAACAAAGAATGGAATACCGCCATCTTCTCCCTGATCCGCTTCCAGATCCCGCAGCCATTTGGTGAAGAAGGGAGCCGTATTCATCAGGTAGGAGGACGTGCGGATAAACATCTGTGCATCCCCGGTCCATCCGAGCCGTTCATCCCTCTGTGGACAGTCTGTCGGCACATCAAGGAAATTCCCCTTTTGCCCCCACAATATATTGTGATGCAGTTGGTTCACCAGTGGACTGGAGCATGAGAACTGGCCTATTTGCTCCATATTCGAGTGCAGCACTATTCCGGTGAATTCATCCAGACAAACGTGTTCCGGGAAGCCAACCAGCTTCACATATCGGAACCCTTGGAACGTAAAATGCGGCTCAAATGTTTCCACTCCATCCCCCTTGCAAGTGTAGCGAATACACTGCTTGGCGGCGCGAAGATTATTGGTGTAGAAGTTGCCTTGATGATCCAATATCTCAGCATGGTGCAGCTCAACCGTCTGACCCTCCTTACCTTGAATGCTGAATCTCACCCATCCCACCATATTCTGCCCCATATCTATTACACGATCTCCCTGTGGGGTTGTTAACAAAGCGATTGGCTGTAGCTGTTCTACTTGGGTGACGGGTACGTTCTCCTGCGCAACGATGATATCTTTGGGATGATCCAGTACGTTCACAGGTGCCCAATTCGTCTGAGATGAATCCGACCAATCAGACTCCATTTGTGCATCATACGTCTCCCCCATATAGATGTCCGACATACGAATCGCACTAGGAGCAGCGGTCCAATCCCCACCAGATAAAATCCATTCCTCCGATCCATCTGCGTATTTCATATGCAGTTCCAGCAGCAATGCGGACGTTGAACCAAATATCTCCCGTTCTTTGTTCCAGCCGAGATACCCTCGGTACCAGCCATCACCCAGATAAGCGCCTAATATGTTCTGCCCATCCTGAAGTAGATGAGTTACATCATAGGTTTGATATTGTAATCGCTTACGATAAGAGGTCCAACCAGGTGTAAAATAATCTTCTCCTACTCTTGTGTTGTTCATATGCAACTCGTATAATCCAAGTGCTGTCACATATATTCTGGCAGACGTAACAGGTTGTTTCACATTAAACTGCTTGCGCATACGTGGGCATGACGTATCTCCATCATCTGATGGTTGAGCTGTGATCCATTCTGCTTGCCACTTGTTATGACTATCCTTAAGTCCCATCTCGAAATAAGCCGTTTCGGACCAGCCCGAATCACTTCCTGCATCATCCCATGCCTGAATTCGGTAGTTGTATCTCGTTCGCGGAGAAGGCTGAAAATGGTTTAATTCCACATGTATGGATTGATCCGTGCTTATCTTGCCAGAATCCCATGCAATCTCATCAAAATCTTCTGACAGGCAAAGCTGGATCTGGTATGCGGATTGCATGCAGTTTCGACGATCAGACTGCAACTGCCAGCTTAATCTCGGTGATTTGACATCAAGGCCTATCGGATTGATTCTATACTCACAGCGAAGGTGACTAACGTTGAACATTAGCAGATCGTCCTTTCCATCTTGGCTTCCCATTCGGGGTTACGATATAATTATATCGATCCTGTTGCCCTAAATACCCGGTAATCAGGACTATTTCATCCGGTGATTCAGCCATTTGTGCGAGGAGGTTGCTTGTGAATTCATCTGTACAACTCATGAAAAGCGAATACTTTCTGCATAATCATCTGCAACTTTTTGTCAATCGTTGCTCTGAAGATTTTGTGCTTCCTTTTCACGCACATGATTTTATTGAGTATAGTTATGTTGCCGAAGGAAAGGGCTTTCATCATATCGGTGAAGATGTCATTCCGGTGACAAAAGGGATGCTGTTTGTTATTCCTGTCGGCGTTCCTCATGTCTTTCGTCCTGTGAGTACAAACGTAACCGAACATCCGTTAATTCTATATAATTGCTTATTTAATGCTGAATTGATCAACACGCTGACAGCGATCATTCAGGAAAAAGAAATCATCCATCATCTGTTGGATCTGGCACAAAATCAAGTTCCTTATATATCCGTTGTGGATCACAACGATCGGATTGAAGAACTAATGGTGAAGATGTACCGTGAATCCTCCGTTCCCGGAATCGGTTCGTCTACCATGTTATACACCCTGGTGAGCCAGTTGGTATTGATGACCTACAGACAACTTTATCAAGAGGTTCAGGATGAAGCGATTCATTCCACTGATTTTGAGTACATTCTTCACTATCTCAAACAACACGTGAGCGACCGAATCCGAATATCTGATCTGGTACGTGTATCAGGCTGGAGCGAAAAGCAAATTGGACGAATGTTTCTTCGGCATACCGGACAGACCTTTAGCGCCCACCTGCAACATCTCCGTATACAAAAAAGCTGTGAACTGCTTAAGAGTTCACGGCACAAAGTCAGCCTGATTGCCGAGCTGGTCGGATATCGGGATATGGATTCATTCTATGCTGCATTCAAAAAAATAACAGGCGAAACACCTCTCGCCTATCGCAAAAAATCCAGAGCACAGCACTCTGGACAATAAGGCTTTCAGACACCAACAACCTGTAACACTTCATCTATGTATGCCTTGGCCTCTTTCCATGAAGACATCAAAGGAAAGTTGTATCGCTCACGCTCCTGTATATTCCATGGATGCGGGATACAGATGACCTTTTTGCCATCCTCATGCGCGGGAATCAAATTATGTGCCCCATCATCAATAAGCAAATCAAAAGCGAGCAGATTTTTTCTTTTGCATGTAATAAACTGTTCTGCGGTTATAAAAGGCATGTGCTGCTGAAGCCAGTTCCACTTCTCAACAACTGTTCTTGGTTCTGCTGCCGTCACAACAATAACATCATAAGCATCGTTCAGCTTTCGCATCTCATCTACAACATATTCGTCGTATAACTCCAATTCCTCGAACAGACCCGGCCGACCATAAAATACATCATGCGTGCTCTCTGGATGACGCAAATGGGATGTATCCCAATGAATCATATCCTCATAGCGCAACGGATGGGTCGGGAAGTTGAGGTTGTTGTGATATATAGCCCGCTTGACCAGATGACATATCGTGTCATCCATATCTACAGCAATTATAGGCTTCTTCATGGTTATCCCTCCCCCAATACGATCACAGTATACCATCAAGAATGTTATGTAGTCATCTTTTTTACCTTAAAATGCCAATAGCGTTGATGAGAATTCCACCTGATTATATTAAAAAGGCGCCCCGGCGCCGTAATACCAGCTACGTCCGGGGTGCCTATATAGGTTGATCTATTCCAAGTTCTCGCCATTTGAGGCAATGACTTTTTGGTACCAGCCAAAGCTTTTTTTCTTATACCGATTCAATGTGCCTTGTCCGTTGTCATCCTGATCCACGTAGATTACGCCATAACGCTTGGACATTTCTGAAGTGGATGCACTGATGATATCAATTGCTCCCCAGTTGGTATATCCCATCAGGTCCACACCATCCATAACGGCTTCTTTCATCTGTGTGATATGTTTTCTCAGATAATCAATACGGTAATCATCGTTGATGGAACCGTCTGCTTCAACGGTATCTTTGGCACCAAGGCCGTTCTCCACCACAAACAATGGCAGTTGATAACGATCATACAGCTCTTTCAGTGCAACGCGCAGACCGATTGGATCAAGCTGCCAGCCCCACTCCGTACGCTCCAGATTCGGGTTCTTAATCGTACTGTACAGGTTACCACCCGTCACTCCATACTCCTCTGGGTTCACTGCGGACACCAAGGATGTGTAATAACTGAACGAGATGAAATCAACCGTGTGCTCACGCAGGATCTGCTCATCTCCTGGTTCCATGGCAATCGTAATCCCGTTCTCTGCCCAGTACCGAGCCATGAACGTTGGATAACTACCACGAACTTGTACATCCGTATGCAGCAGGTTCAGCTGGTTATCAATCTGTGCTTGCAGTACATCCTCTGGCTTCGACGTCGCCGGGTAGTGAATCATACGTGCAAGCATACATCCAATCTGGAAGTTCGGGTTAATCTGACGTGCTTTCTCTGTCACCAGGCTGCTGGCTACAAATTGATGATGAAGTGCCTGATAAGAAGCCTGCATCGTGTTTTCAACCCGGTCTTCAATAATACCGCCGCCTGTGAATGGTTCAATAATCGTTGTGTTAATCTCATTAAACGTCAACCAGTATTTGACTTTGTCCTTGTATCGGTTCATCACGGTTTCCGCATATCTTACAAAATGTCCAATCACTTCACGGCCAGCCCAGCCGTTATATTTCAGAACAAGTGCCATAGGCATCTCATAATGCGAGAGGGTTACAAGTGGTTCGATATCGTATTTCCGGAGTTCATCGAACACTTCGTCATAGAAACGCAGTCCCTCTTCATTTGGCTCGGCATCATAACCGTTCGGGAAAATACGCGGCCAGTTGATGGACAGACGGAATGTCTTGAAGCCCAGCTCGGCGAACAGCGCAATATCCTCTTTGAAACGGTGGTAAAAATCAATCCCGTAACGCTTCGGATAACCTTCTGCACTGTGATGTGCCATCGCTTTCTCGACCGTTGCACTCGTAACATGCATCAGTTCTCTAAGGTTGGTATAATCCTTTTTTTCAAAATAAGGAACCATGTCGGCTGTCGACCATCCTTTGCCACCAGCGTCAAATCCACCTTCAGCCTGGTTAGCGGCAATAGCGCCGCCCCATAGAAAACCTTCTGGAAACCCTTGTCGATTAATCATCCGTATCTCTCCTTCTTTTGTTGATGTTATTAGTCCTAAGACGAACAGTTTAGATCTCAGCTTTCAATACGTCTTCACCGATCGTGATTTCGCCCAATTTCACAGGTAGAACCTGCTTGTAATCAGCCGTATTGGTAACAACCATAGCGGTTGTGATGTCGTATTCTTTTGCAATCTCGGCCAGTTCAAATGTGAGTAACTTGTCTCCAGCATGAACACGTGCTCCTGTAGTAACATGTGCATCAAAATACTGTCCACGCAACTTCACAGTGTTAATTCCAACATGAATCAACAATTCCATTCCGTTATCACTGCGGACAACGATCGCATGTTTTGTTTTGAACACATTCATGATGGTACCTGTCACTGGAGATACCAATTCGCCCACCGTTGGAACAAATGCCACACCTTTACCCATCAATTCATCACCAAACGTTGGATCGTTAACTTCTTTGAGCGGGATGGATTTACCTGTCATCGGTGCAACAGCTATTGCATCACTCGTTGGTGTTGGATCGCCCATGTCTTCCACGTTCACGGTTGCTGCATCGTTGGAAACAGCTTTCGCTGGTGCTGTAGAAGCACCAGGTGAGAATTGAGCTAACGCCTCTGCGTCTCCTTCTTCTTCCTTAATACCAAATATCGTAGACATGATTGCACCCACGATAAAGGCCAAAATCATACCCCCAAAGGAATACCAGAAGGTCTGTCCGATCAGGGAAGGAAGTCCTGGGAGACCACCGTTACCCGCAAGAACGTAAGCTTTCGCGCCAAAAGCAAGGGCGAATCCGCCACCCACTGCACTACCAATCATGGCTGCGGCAAATGGTTTTTTATACTTCATGTTAACCCCGTACATAGCCGGCTCCGTTACACCCATCAGAGCTGTGAAGCTCGTTGACAATGCCACGGTTTTAAGTTTTTTATCTTTCGCCCGGAAGAATACGCCGAGTGTTGCACCAGCCTGACCCATATTGGAGATAAAGGTCAATGGCAAGAATTTATCAAAGCCCAGTGTAGCGATATTACTCAGGATGATCGGCACAAGTGCATAGTGCATTCCTGTCATAATAATGAGCGCCATCGCGCCGCCAAGAACAATACCTGCAATCAATCCGCCTTCATTCAACAGCCAGTTGATACCGCCAGACAATCCGCTACCTACAAATGTACCCAATGGACCAATTGCAATCAGCGTTACCGGAACCATTACAAGCAAGGTAATCAGTGGCACAAGCAATAGCTTGAGCGCAGCAGGGATAACACGGTCAACCCATTTCTCAACATAGGACATCAACCATACTGCAAGAAGAATCGGGATAACCGATGAAGCATAACTTACTGCTGTAACCGGGATTCCCAAAAATCCAACCGATTCACCGCTAGATAACAATGCTGTCATGTCTGGATACATGAGTGCCGTACCTAGTGCAATCGCAACAAACGGGTTACTGCCGAATTTACGAGCAGCGCTGACTGCAATCAGTAAAGGCAGGTAGTGGAATACGCCGTCACCGATGGCTGAAAGAATACGATACGTATCCGTTCCGGCAGACATCCAACCTACGGACACGAATAGTGCAAGTAATCCTTTGAGCATACCTGCGGCAGTAATCGCTGGAAGCATTGGAGCAAAGACACCTGCGATTGTTTCAAAAATTTTCAGCACGACATTTTGTTTTTTATCCGACTTTGGCTCTTTGTTTTCTGCAGTTTGCTGGATTGCCGGATTTTCCTTCACCATAGCGTCGAATACTTTCGACACGTCATTACCGATAATGACCTGGAATTGATCACCGGAAACATTCGTTCCCATGACTTTATCCAATTTCTTGAGTGAGCCGTTATCAACTTTCTCGTTGTCTTTCAGATCAAAGCGCAAACGTGTGACGCAGTGATAAACTGAGTTAATATTGTTTGTTCCCCCAACGGCTTTAATGATTTCCTGCGCCGTTTCCTGATGTTTCATGATGTTTTCCTCCTCATTTTTCCAATAAAAAATACCCGAACGAATCTAGCGCATATTGATGGCGCCATCTCATTCGGGTATTGCCTGATTGAACAGTAACAAGCCCATAGGATATCCAGTTGTGATTTGATTCTATTGCGTGGACTTTTCGTCCCGCTTGGTTTTCATCAGACGTTCCAGATGGAGCGTTAGATATAACTGCTCAGAGTGAGTCATGTCATACTGATAGTTCTTATGGATAAAAGTCTCGATCTTGCCAATACATTTGAATGTCTCCGGATAGTTTTTCCGAACCACTTCATATAAATACTCCTCGGCATCATCATGTGAAGAATGGGTAATGACACGCTGACAGAAATATTTCAAATGGGTGATGAAGCGGAAATAGTTGACGCTATCTTCATCCAATTCGACGTTGAAGTGATATTTGATGATATTCATAATCTCCTGCAACAGCTGCATCAGATGAGTGACATCGTTCATGGAATCATTGACTTCCGCATTGATGAAATGTAAGGCAATATTACAGATTTCATCTTTGGGAAACTCAATATCCAGTCTTTCCTTCAGCAAGGTCAGTGCTTCTCTGGCCACATCATACTCCGCCTTATAGAAATGCTGAACTTCCCAAGAAAGTGGATTACGAGTAATCATTCCTTTTTCCAAGCGTTGAACGGCAAAGTGAATGTGATCAGACAGCGAGACATAGATCCCGTCACTGATGGTTTTGTTCAATTGCGTTCGTGCCAGTGTCACAATATCATCTGTTGCCTGCAGAATCTCAATCGGCACTTCAGCTACGATGGATTTGAATTTCTCATAAATCGATGCATCCTGAAGACGAAATATCTTCTCAATCCGCTCTTCATCAATCTCATCGCCTGCTTTGAACTTAAATCCGATACCCCGGCCGAGGATCAGTAGTTCCTGATTTTTGTCATCCACGGTACTGACAATATTGTTATTAAATATCTGTTTAATAATCATTATGGACCCACCTGGTTTTTTTTGAGGAATAAAAAAGGGCAAAACCAAAACAGAAATAATAAAATCATTTCCATAGTGGTTTTGCCCGCATTACCGGTAACAAGCCTCGGATCTAATTTATCATAACCTGAAAACGGTGTCAACAGGAAACCGATGTTTGGGTTATTATGTTTATGCAACATTTTACTTTTATGTTACATTAAATGATATGTAAGCATTATTTAGTATGGCCTAAACTAAACAGGAGGATTCATTTTGAAAAAAATCGTTTCAATGACTGTATTCATTGCTGCCATGTCACTCTTATTATCTGCGCCACTCACCTTGGCCGCAAACTCCAATGACCTCTCGTTGATTGAGAATCAAGAGTCTGCTGACCAGCTGGATCGGAAGACACAACAACTTTTAAGTGATGAACTAGTTAAACTCGTGGGGAAACAGAGCATTCAATTCACCACAATAGACAGATCATTTGATCCGTGGGTCATTAACGGAACTATTGATGGAACCGGGTTCGCCTATTTCACACAAACATACGATCCTGATACAAATCGTGTCGCGTCCACCCATATCATGTATGATAACGCTGATCTGAATAAAGTCATGGATAATGCGCTGCGCCTGAAGCTTGATGCCTTCTTAAAAACGTTTGAAGATGAAGATATCTTCATTAAAGGTGGTTTCTGGCGTTTCAAAGCCAATGATCCAGAACATGGACATTTACTTCAAAACTACTGGGTCATCTTTGGACCAAGTCAACAACTTTACATCGATGTGGACAAAGGTAATCAAATGTCGGCAATTCTGCAATATAAAATCGATGATTCCTATGCCTGGATGACAAACATAGCACGAAATTCACTCAAAACACTTGGAATACCCTCAGTAAAAGCTTTTGATTACACCTTATTTACCGTAGAAGGAAAAGATATGTTATGGCAGTATAGGGATGACGACAATCTAAATTACGTACATATCGGCAGCAAGACCGGAAAGGTATGGAAAGTCACCAACGAACTAGGTATCAACTGGAAAAATGATACTGATTTCAAAAAGTCTTTTGCCAAGCCCAAGCTCAGCAAAAACAAAGCACTATCCATTGCTGCACCTACAGTCAGATCTATATTTGATATTGAGCTAAAAGGTTATTCCGTTCGTATCCAAGAAAACGAATACACCTTTACAAAAAAAGGAGCCACAACGCTTATCGGTAAAATCAATACAAAAGGCGCATTTTATTCGTTTGAAGCCATTCCTTCAAAAGGGGTAAGAAACTAACTTACATAATAAAAAACAGGCGGCTTGAAGCGCCGATTTAAAATTGCATAAGAAATACTCCGCTTTATGACGACAGTAGATTTAATCTTGTCATCATAAAAGCGGAGCCGGTATCATCAATCTACGCTTGACGTGCTTATAAGGCAGCCCTCCTCTCGAAGGGCCTTTCATCATTGCTGGAACGTCACATTAATCTGTACAATCTCCGAACGACTACTAGTACGAATTGGAGGTCCCCAGAAGCCAAATCCTGAGGTTACGATGGAGTGCATAGAACCTTTTTGCAGATAACCCCAATCATTCTCGTAAATAGCCTGTGTGATGAACTGAGCCGGTGCAATTTGACCACGGTGGGTGTGACCGGATACCACCAGATCTACATTGTTCTGTTCCGCAATATCCAGATCATACGGCTGATGATCCATCATAAGTACCGGTTGGCTCAAGTCCGTATTTTGCATTAATGAAGCTACTTCTGCTCGATCCTTCTCTGTGCGATCTTTCCGACCAATGAGGGTGATCTTGTCATCCAAAACGATTTTGTCATCGTACAGAACTTGCATGTTGCTCTTCTCCAGCGCAGCAATCAGATCTTCAATCGGACCATCGAACTTATCGTGATTCCCGAGTGAAGCATAGACGCCGTATGGAGCCTGAATGTCACTGATAATATCGGCAATTCCGCTATTGAGGTACATATCCAGATTGTCATCAATAATATCTCCAGGATACAGCACCAGATCCGGCTTCAGTGCATTAATTTCCTCCACCATGCGTTTGGCATGTGCAGGGCCAGACAGAAGTCCGAAGTGCATATCGGCAGCCATGACAATGTTGAGCTTGTCTACACCTTCTACTTTTTTATCAATCTGGATATTATATGTTCTCACTACAGGGCTGTAGGCGTTGAAAATTCCGTAACCCAATGTGGACACTAACAGCACCAGCGTAACAACTCCCGCCCATTTCTGTGTGTGATGTCTTGGAATACGGGTTAATCTCAGCAACCACATCGTGAGGTGAACGACGGGCAGGATCAACAATAACAACGAGAAGATTGCCAGCCAGTAAGAACCGATGATACCGAGGAACGAAATGCTTCCAAATACCCGTGCCAGAATGAAGGAAATGGCAAGGAATACAAGTGCTATAATATAAAACCATCGAAATCTGGCGGACACAACTGGTTTCATCCAACTCCAACCGCTCCAGCCTATGTAGAACACTAATAAACCGTATACGACCAAAAACAATATCCCTGCTAATACAAACATGCCCGGTCTAACCTCCACGTCAATAAGTTGTATTCTGAATTTTCATCACGGACAACGGTCCGTCTGAACAAGTATAACGTAGTTGAAGGGTCAGATCATCTGTTTGCCAAACCCAGATTCGTACATTTTATTACAATTTGATGATATTCAAATTCGAACCATTAACGAGAAAAAGCATTCCCGCAGCCGCCCTGAATAGCTAAATTCAAGGACAACTGCAGGAATGCTATATTTTCTGAATTAAAATTACTCGTTTGTGTCCATCCACTGGAAGTGGAATGAACCTTCTTTGTCCACACGTTTGAATGTGTGAGCACCGAAGTAGTCACGTTGTGCTTGCAGCAAGTTTGCTGGCAAACGCTCTGTACGGTAGCTGTCGTAGTAAGAAAGAGCGCTGGAGAAGCCTGGTACCGGAATACCTTGTTTTACAGCAGCTGCTATAACTTCACGCCATGCACCTTGATAAGACTCAACGATGTTTTGGAAGTAAGGATCCAAAAGCAGGTTTTTCAGAGCTGCGTCCTTATCATAAGCTTCTTTGATATTTTGCAGGAATTGCGAACGGATGATACAGCCGCCACGGAAGATCATGGCAATGTTACCGTATTTCAGATCCCAGCCGTATTCATCGGAAGCTGCACGCATTTGTGCAAATCCTTGTGCATAGGATACGATTTTACTTGCAAACAATGCTTTACGCACGTTCTCGATGAACGCTTTTTTGTCGCCAGAGAATGCTTCAGTTGCTGGTCCACTTAGGATTTTGCTAGCTGCTACACGCTCGTCCTTCATCGCAGACAGGAAACGGGAGAATACGGATTCCGTAATCATGGACAATGGTACGCCGAGATCCAGCGCGCTTTGGCTTGTCCATTTACCTGTTCCTTTTTGTCCAGCCGCGTCCAGAATAACGTCAACCATTGGTTTACCCGTTTCAGGATCGTATTTGGAGAAGATATCTGCAGTGATTTCAATCAGGTAGCTGTCCAGCTCCCCTTGATTCCACTCAGTGAAGATCTCATGCAACTCTTCAACGGAAACGTTCAATACGGATTTGAGCAAGTGATAAGCTTCACCAATCAACTGCATATCTCCGTACTCGATACCGTTATGCACCATTTTCACATAGTGTCCGGCACCGTCTGGTCCGATATATGTGCTGCAAGCGTCATCGCCAACTTTAGCGGAGATCGCTGTCAGGATCGGTTCTACCAACTGATAAGCACTTTCCTGACCGCCTGGCATGATTGCCGGGCCTTTCAGTGCGCCTTCTTCACCACCGGATACACCTGCTCCGATGAATCGGAAACCTTTTTCTTCCAGTTCTTTACTGCGACGTTGTGTGTCAGGGAAGTAAGCATTACCTCCATCGATAATAATGTCGCCTTGATCTAGATGAGGAAGCAGTTGCTCGATCGTTGCATCTGTTGCTTTACCTGCTTGCACCATGATCAGAATTTTACGCGGAGACTCCAGGGATTCCACGAATTCTTCAATGGTGAACGCACCTGTCAGGTTTTTACCTTCAGCTTCTTTCAGAAGATCGTTCGTTTTCTCTGGGGAACGATTAAATACCGATACCGAGAAACCTTTACTTTCAATATTCAAAGCCAGGTTTTTACCCATTACTGCCAATCCAATAACACCAATCTGTTGTTTACTCATTATGTCCTCCCAATGCTCCATGATTTATATAGTTTTATAGAGGGTGTTCAAAAAGTCCGCTTTTGATTACGAAGAATGCCTAAAGGCATCATCAGCATCGAATATGGGATTCAGCCGAAATGTCCGTTGCTCACGTAGTTTCCTACGCTCCGCTACTCCATTTCTAGCTTCATTCCATCTTCTCGATACTGAAAACCGACCTTTTTGAACACGTATTTATTGTAAGTTGAAACGAATAAATGTTCAGTGATTATTGTACTGTTTTTTTCCAGTCAGCTGCAAATTTGTCCATACCTTGATCTGTCAGCGGGTGTTTGGAGATCTGTTCAATGACGGAGAATGGAACAGTAGCGATATGTGCTCCCGCCATTGCTACACGTGTAACGTGATCCGGATGTCTTACAGAAGCCGCAATAATCTGTGCATCCAGGTTATGTGTACGGAACAATTCAGCAATTTTGGTAACCAATTGTACGCCATCTTCGGAGATATCATCAAGACGACCCAGGAATGGAGATACATATGTTGCACCAGCACGAGCAGCCAGAAGCGCCTGGTTCACAGTGAAGATCAACGTTACGTTGGTTTTCACGCCTTTTTTGGTCAAGTAACGGCAAGCTTCAAGTCCTGCAAGTGTCATTGGCAATTTGATCGTAATGTTTTTGTCACTGTTGTTAATTTTGATCAATTCTTCTGCTTGCGCGATCATTTCTTCAGCAGTAAGGGCATCTGGTGTCACTTCCGCAGAAACGGACTCCACTTCAGGTACCAAACGCAAGATTTCTTCAATACGATCTTCGAATTTCACGCCTTCTTTGGCTACCAAAGATGGGTTTGTTGTTACGCCAGACAATACGCCGATTTTGTATGCTTTTTGGATATCTTCCACGTTAGCTGTATCGATAAAAAATTTCATGATTAAAATACCTCCAGATATATTTTTTATTTTGGTTTAGAGATTCGCATTAACCGCCAAGGGTATGCTATTTGTAACTACAGACTCCTGATCCGCCGGCTCATCAAACCACCAGTGGTGACCTTCTTCTTCAAGCATAACATCTGATTCAACCGGTCCATAGCTACCCGCAGGATACAGGTGAAGTGGCAACAGATTTTCCTGGAATGCATCCAGAATTGGCTGCACCCATGCCCATGACAATTCTACTTCATCCCAGTGGGCAAAGAAGGTTGGATCACCCAGCAAAGCATCACGAATCAGATTCTCGTAAGCTTCCGCAAGGTCACCTTTGTCCGGAGAAAGATCAATATGAACCGGTTTGAATTCACCTTTATTCTCAGGATCACTTGCATTCAGTTGCAGTGTCATGCTCTGATCCGGACTCATCTCAATGACGAGCAGGTTTGGTTTGGAACCCTTGTTTTTCAGCACATTTGTCTGTCCTGAAGGTTCTTTGAATTCAATCACGATACGTGTTGATTTCTCCTTCATTCTTTTACCCGTGCGAATGTAAAACGGAACACCACGCCAGAAGAAATCATCAATTTGCAATTTGGCAGCAATGAATGTGTCATTCATCGTGTTCTCCGCTACACCTGGTTCAGCAACATAAGCATTAACCGGTTTGCCTTGAATGTTGCCTGCCGCATACTGCCCACGGATGATGTTTGCGCCCACAGTTTGTTTTTGTAACGGCTGGATCGATTCCATGATGTGCTTTTTCTTCAATCCAACTTTTTCGGAAGTACTGTTGTAAGGAAGCTGAATCGCCATCATCATGAGCAATTGCAACATATGATTCTGGAACATGTCTCGCACAGCGCCTACATGATCATAATAGGATGCACGTTCTTCGACACCTACAGTCTCATTCGCCGTAATTTGCACATTGGAGATGTAACGATTGTTCCATAACGCCTTCATGATTGGGTTACTTTGATGCAACGTCTCCAGACGCTGTACCATCGGTTTGCCCAAATAGTGGTCAATCCGATAAATCTCTTCCTCCGTGAACGATTCGCTTAATTTGCGATTAAGGTCTCGGGCGGATTGCAGATCGTGACCAAATGGTTTCTCGATGACGAGACGCTTCCAGCCCTCTGTGGAACCCAGCCCACTTTGTTGAATATTCTCGGCAATCGGTTCGAAGAATTCCGGACCAACCGAGAGATAAAACAAGCGATTGGACGGAATGCCAAGCTCAGCTTCTCTTTGTTCAACTAATCCCAACAGCTTTATATAATCTTCCTTATGGCTTATATTCAATACACTGTAGCGAAAAGCTTTCACAAATGACTTCACAACTTCAGGATCAGCCTGGCGTCTGGAAAATTCATTAAGTGATTTTTCCACTTGTGCCTGAAAGAATTCATCAGACCACTCTCTACGCCCCAGACCAATCAATGAGAAGGTTTCAGGAAGCTTCTGCTCAAGATATAAGTTATATAAGGCAGGATATATTTTTCTTTTGGCTAAATCGCCAGTAGCACCAAATAAAACAATGGTAGTTGGTTCCATCTCACCGTTCTCCTTCCAAGTAACTCTGGTTTCTTTGTTGTAGTTACACTATAATACGTTTTATAGCTATACAAGTAATTAATATATTTCACAGGAGCTATAGACCACATCTATGACAACAAATTACGAACTATATAAAGTCTTTTATTGGGCCGCCAAAACGGGAAGTTTGACACAGGCTGCAAAAGCACTGTATATCACTCAACCCAGCGTCAGTCATGCCATTAAGCAATTGGAAGAGAGCTTTGGTCTTACCTTGTTTTATCGAAATTCTAAGGGTGTAGCGTTGACACAGGAAGGTGCCAGTCTATACTCCTATATTGAACAATCCCAGATTCTGATCTCACTTGCGGAAGAAAAAATGGCCGCACTGAAGAATCTCGACAATGGTGAACTCCGGATTGGTGGCAGTGACTCCCTGTTCAAGCATTACATGCTGGCATATCTAGAGGAATTCCACACCTTGTACCCTAACATCAAGCTGCATCTGAGTCATGGAACTACGCCGGAAGTCATCACCTTTCTAAAAGAAGGCAAGATCGATCTTGGTGTTGTTCGGATGCCCATTGTTGATCCACAGCTTGAAGTCAGAGAAAGTATTCAGTTGAAGGACTGTTTTGTAGCTGGGGAACGATATGCTCAGTTGAAGGGTAAAGTCATGACACTTGAGATGCTTCTGGAGCATCAACTGATCCTCTTCTCTCGGAACAGCCGGGTTCGGATGGCTATAACCGAGTTGTTTAACAGCTATAATTACACGTTGAAACCTGAGATTGAGGTTGGTAGCGTTGATCTGTTGATTGAGTTTGCGCGTCGAGGACTGGGGATTTCCTATGTCACACGTGAATTTATATCCAAAGAGCTGGAGGAAGGTTCTCTCTTCGAAATTCAGCTTGATGTCCCGCTCCCCCCTTCCCATGTGGGGATTATGACCAAACGCAATATGCCAATCTCTCTGGCTGCCAACCGGTTTATGGATCTCATTTTCAAATCCTGAGTGGTCACAATGTCAAAAGGTACAACAAAGAGCCCCACCATCCAGTCATGGATGATGAGGCTTTTTGGCCTGCATAAAAATTTGTGTTTATCTAACGATTAAAGACTCACCAGATAGGACGCGTCCAATATAAGGGCAACCTTACCATTACCGAGGATCGTTGCGCCAGATAGATGGTTCATCGCTCCCAGATACGTACCAAGCGTCTTAATAACGACTTCCTGATTTCCTATAATCTCATCTACTGCGTATGCTGCAATTTTGTCAACGGAACGCACGATCACCAGTGGAATGGTTTTGGATTTGCGGTCTGTTCGTGGATAGTTGAGCCTGTCGCACAGTCGGTGAAAAGGTACAATTCGTCCATGATTCAGAATCGCTTGTTGCCCCTGAATCATCTGAATATCCTCAGGTGAAATTCGAACAATCTCTGCGACGTTGTACATCGGCAAGATCAATACACGACCCGATACTTTGACTAACAGACCTTTAATAATTGCCAATGTAAGGGGTAGACGGATCGTAAACGTGGTGCCCACACCAACCTCTGTATCAATATCAATGATACCGTTGAGTCGTCCGATCTGACTACGCACGATGTCCATTCCAACGCCACGTCCTGATACTTCACTGACAGAAGAAGCCGTAGAGAAGCCAGGCTCAAATATGAGATGCACAGCTTCCTGTGTCGTTAGTCGCGCAGCCTGTTCCTCACTAATAATACCTTTGCCCAAAGCGGAAGCCTTGATCTTCTCACCATCGATGCCTTTGCCATCATCTGAATAACGAATGACGACATGATTTTCTTCGTGAAATGAGGTTAATGTAATACGTCCTTTGGACGGCTTACCGTTCTCCGCCCGAACCTCTGCATTTTCAATGCCATGATCAGCACTGTTGCGGATGAGATGGATCAGCGGGTCACTCAATTCTTCAATAATCATCCGGTCAAGCTCAGTCTCTCCACCTTGAATAACCAGTTCCAGATCCTTACCCAGCTTCTGTGATAGGTCACGAACCAATCTCGGGAAGCGACTGAATAGTTGATCAATAGGTAACATCCGTGTCTTCATTACACCTTCTTGGAGTTCCTTGATCACCCTGCCCATATGATCGGATACACCACTAATACTCCGGATTAGTGGTGAAGACTCCTTACGCGCACCCGATCCACTAAGATCTGCAAGGGATGTCTGATCAATTAACAGTTCACCGACCAAATTCATCAAATGGTCCAGACGTTCAACACTCACACGAACCGTAGGTTGAGCAGCTTTCACTTTCTCATCCGGGCCAGTTGTATTCACGGTAGGCAAGCTTTGTTTCGTTTGCTCTGTTTCAGAGATTAATTCAATTGGTGCAGACGTCGCTGCAACCTCATTGGATTCCAGCAGATATGGATCAATCTCCAGCATATGAATATCCGAGTCTGAAGACAGCTCTGCCTTAAGCTGCTGTGTGTCCTTTGACGTTGCTACGATGATGATGAACTGACCATAATGATCATCTTCATTCTGCGCGCCCGGTTGACTCTCCATGAGCGAAGTAGCGACAACCGTACCACAGATCTCCTCAATGCGTTGTCGTAAAATATGATATCTGGCCGCTTTCATCATGCACTTCTGCTCCAGCACGATATGAATGGACAATAACTGCTTGCCTGACACTATAGCCACCTGTGCCACAATCGATTCTGCTGGTTGCAATTGAGGTACTTTAAGTTGCCCAACTACTGCCGGGGTTTGAATTAAATCTTTTATTTCTCGTACTACTGCTCGAAAGTCTGCATAAGCTTCCCCACGGATGTACTGATCACGAAGCACCTTCATGGCGTCCAAAGAGCGAAACAACGTATCAATTAGCTCCGAAGTCATCTCCGGTTTTTTCTCCCGGACCCATTCAAGAGCATACTCCACTTCATGCGTGAGGTCGCTTAATTCACGGAAATCCATTGTGGATGCTGATCCCTTGATGGTATGGGCTGCCCGAAACAGCGTCTGAACCAGTTCTACAGAAGGCGAAAGCTCCAATGCCAATAAAGACTGATCCATACGTTCCAATTGATCATTCAGTTCTTCGATAAAGATGTCACGGTAGGCAGACAAATCCATCATTCGTATATACCTCCCTAACCGCCCAATATTTCGTCCAGTTTCAAAATGCCCACAAGCTTGTCTTCCTGTTGACCCACACCATGGAATAAACCTTCACGGTTACGACCATATCCGCCGGTTGGCGGATGTATTTCTGAATATGTGGTTACCTTGTTCACGCGATCCACGATCAAGCCAATATATTCCTCCTGATGTCGAACTACGATAATACGCGTCGCTCTGGTGTCCGGTTCATCCGGCATACCCAGCAGGTTACGCAGACTCATCACACATACAACCTTGCCACGCAGATTAACTACCCCTTTGATCTCTGGGCGACTGAATGGGATATCTGTAATGCTGAGCATTTTAATAATTTCGTGAATTTCTTCGATTCGAATGGCGCAGGTCTCTGCACCTACAGACAGCTCAATATATTGTTCCTTCTGAAGTGAAGACATCAATTCACCCTCAATTCAATGTGTTTTATTGGGTTTTGAAGGCAGCTGCCGAAATCGCCAGCTCTTCCGCCAGGTGTGCCAAAGACTGACAGGTTGCTGCAGTCTCTTCTGACGCAGCGGCGGATTCCTCACTGGAAGCCGAGATGGATTCAACAGAACTCATTACCTCCGCCGCTTGAGCTGCCTCTTCCTCACATGCAGCTGCAATTTCGTTTACTTTCTGAGAAGAGTTATTGACCATATCAATGATCTGATCAAACGCCTGCCCAGTCATGGAAGACTGCTCAACACTGGCTGCTACTGCCTGTACACTCTGTCTCGTGTTTTCCTGCATCGCTTTGATGATGGCTGTAATTTCTTTGGTCGCCTCACCACTTCGTTCTGCAAGCTTCCGGACTTCATCTGCGACTACGGCGAATCCTCGTCCTTGTTCTCCCGCACGTGCCGCTTCAATAGCAGCATTCAGCGCGAGCAGATTGGTCTGCTCAGCGATATCGTCAATCACTTCGATGATGTCACCAATTTTACGAGAATCATCTTCAAGCTTGGTCATTTTTGTATTAACAGCTTGCATACCTTCCAATGAAGTCTGTACAACAAGTCCACCTTCACGTGCAGTCTTCACGGTATCGTTGGACAACTCAGCAGCTTCTTCCGCACTTGCAGCGACAGAGTTAATGGCAAGCGAAAGCTCCTTGAACAATTCGGAGATGTTTCCTGCCTCACTGGATTGGCTTGTGCTGGTACTTGCAATTTCCTGTGTGCTAGCTGAGATCTGTTCCGAAGAAGCGGCAACACTTTGAGAGTTCATCACGATATTGTTGATTAACTCTTTCAGGTTGTCGACCATACGATTCAATGCCGCAGCCAGTTGACCCACTTCGTCTTTGCTAGAGATGTCTGATTTAAGGGTCAGATTTCCGTTGGCAACTTCCGTAGCTAGACCCAGCATGGCCATGAGTGGCTTCGAAATGGAGCGAGAGATGATGTATCCAATGAGGACACTGAAGAGTACGGATGCAACGACCATAACAATTGTTACTGCAAAGGAAGTTGTGTAGGCTTCTTCAGACTTCGTGTTAGCCTGATCTGCCAATGTTACATTGAGATCCACCAGGTCTGCGAGCGTTTTTACAACCTCATCACCCGGAGGTTTCAATGTTGATTTCAGGAATGTAATGAAAGCTGCATCATCATCTGATACCGCCATAGTGACGCCTTGATCATAAAGTTTCATATAGCTGGTATATTGGGTATCTAACTTACGAAGCAATTCCGCTTCTTCCGGGGTAGTAGCAAGAGGACGATACGTAGCAAGTCGCTCCTCCATGGATTGACGAATTGTAGCGATATTTTCCGTAACTCTGGTCTGTTCTGCTGCTACCGTTTCATAATTCAAATCTCGCACGTTAACTCGCAATCTCTGATAATCAACCTGAGCAGAGGACAGTTCCCTAACTGAGATCAGATTGTTGTTATACATCTCTTGCATTCGTTCATTTGTACTTCTCAATGTTACTACCGAGTAGACGCCAAGCGACGCGAGGATTATCGACACAATTAAAAATGCTGAGATAATCTTTGTTGCTGTTTTCAAGTTTCCAAACCACTTCATGTAATCTCCTCCTAGGCATCGTAGTGTCCAGTTATGTATATAACGCTTAGTAAACCCTTCTCTAGGTCGCGCTCCAGACAACTTACGATCTATTTCGACATAAATATATTAAAACTGAATAGGAAATTTTTATTTCTATAAATTTGCACTATTATGAATTTTTATTTCAGATATAAAGAAACTTCTTTTTAATATAATTTATACTTTTTACCTATTAAATTTCTTTTTCCACTTACATATATATGTATAATCTACATTCTGCATTGATTTGCAAATACATCTCCATACAAAATTTCATGTGATATGATCTTCTTATATTTACATAAGAAGTTGTATAGTTCTTACGTCTAACAAATATCATTTTCCATGCGTAAAAATTATGTATTTTGCTGCACACACTCAACATTTCAAGACTTAAGTCTAATAAATCCTTACTCATACTGAGTCCATTTTCCCATAAAAAAAACCAAACCCGAATTAACAAAGTTTGGTTTTGAAGCAAAAAAACACACTTTAAATTAACATAAAACCCGTTTAAAACTAATTACTTATGTGTTATATAACTGCTCCAGTTCCATCAAGCGGTCCTTAATCCTGTGCGGAATAATATCAAACAGATTATCCCACGTCATGAACATCTCCGGTTTTAGTAAATATTCTTCGAACTCCATGGTAGGTACAAACGCTTTGGTCTGCAGATAACGCTCCACCTGAGCATCGATCTGTTCGTTCGTTTCAAAATAATCTTGAAACAACTCATTCACAAGTAGCCCATCACATCCAGCTTCGGCACCTGCTGCACTATACAGGTTTGGCAATAACTCAAATACAACCGGAAGTGGTGAGAAAGCATGTTTGCCAGGCTGCGAGTACAGACATACATGATGTCCAACCACATTGACCCGTTCCTTCAACAATCCACGCAGCACTTTCCCATGAAAGCTGGCTTCACAGTCTACTACCTCTCCATCATGACCCACATAAACCCATACATGCTCCATTTCATACAGATGTCCAATCTCATAATCCCACCAGATTGCATATTCAATTACATATTGTACTGCCTCGGTCGGAAACTTTATGTCCCTTCTGAACGATGGTGAAGGCCCTGATTGATGCAACACAGAAATGCCAACAAAATCAGGATAAAAGGGTTCGGCTCTGTCAAACATCAAAATAGGTGCATAACTCATTGCAGTTTCAAGCGTATTCATTTCTGACATGTTCATTCATGAGTCCTCCGTTTTTTTTGGATGTTCATACTATACTAACAGAGATCGTAATACACTGACTCAGGCATTTTGAATTTTTATCATACGATCATTACATCTACACATCAAAAAGCCTGCAACTGTTATTCTCCAGTTACAGGCTGTGTACTTTGATAATGAATAAGGAATCTTGAATTAAGACTTCAGCTTACTGGATGGCGACACGGACGTCTCGGAAGGTGAAGTCGATTGATCAGAAACCTGCGTATCACACCCTATTGGAGGGCCCAGAATGGCATCATTTTTAATGGACGCAACAGCTCTCGCATATGCCTCTTCATCCAAACAGTACGCGCGGTGAGCCACCTCCGGCGGTGTAGCTGCCAAGAAATCCGCTCCAAACACAATATCAGGCGTTGGTTGATCAAAAATAGTTAATACATATACATCATCTGTCTCAGCGACAAACCAGTGAAACCAGCCTTTCGGAAATACCACAACCTGACCTGGTTTCAGACGATATGTCAATCGTTCACGCGTAAACGGATTGAAGACTGACGCTGTAACTTCACCGGTGATGACCACAACCATCTCCGTAACATTGGTGTGCCAGTGCGGCTGCACAATGATTCCTTTGCTTAAGTACACGTTGAAGAAACCATTTGCAATGGTCGGCAGCTGTTCTCCAAATAACTGGGTTACATAGTTGCGTGAATCCCTCTGATAATTGATAACCGCATTGGAATCGGCTGCCAGCGGAACATTCGGGGCTTGTAAAATCGGATTCATCATACGATCATTTCTCCTCCTTGGGCATACATCTCATTGTTGTACTGTATGCCGGAGAATAGAAAGATAATACCGTTGACACATGTTATATATTGTTTTTAATCCTGAACTTTAGGTTTCTTAGAATCATGTATAAACAAACTAGACTTGACCAGGGAATCTGCCTCCGGCTGCAATGCCTTGGGGTGATATGCGATCTATCTGGTTCATCTCATCATCCGTAAGCGAAACCTGTAGCGCTCCTAAGTTCTCGTGAACTCTTTCCAAGTTGCGAGTCCCCGGGATCGGAACGATATGTTCCCCCTTTCCAAGCAACCAGGCCAGAGCAAGTTGAGAGACCGTGCATCCTTTTTGCTTAGCCATCTCTTGGATCAATCCAACAACCTCCAAATTTTTCTGAAAGTTCTCACCTTGGAAACGCGGATAGTGGCGACGATAATCATCCTCCGGCAGATCGTCTATGGAACGGATCTGACCTGTCAGGAATCCCCGCCCCAATGGGCTGTATGGAACCAAGCCAATGTTCAATTCATGCAGGACAGACATAATCTCATCCTCAAGCTCTCGACTCCATAATGAATATTCGGTCTGCAACGCTGTAATCGGATGAACAGCATGTGCACGCCGAATGATCTCTACTGGCGCTTCGGACAAACCGATATATCGAATCTTCCCCTGTTGAACCAGATCGGCAAGCGTGCCTACCGTCTCTTCAATAGGTGTATTCGGATCAGGACGATGTTGATAATACAGATCGATATAATCCATTCCCAGGTTGTAGAGACTCGCATCTACTGATTTTTTGATGTAGGCTGGATCTCCCTTGGGGCCCTGCGTGTGTGTTATACCAAATTTGGTGGCAACGATTGCCTTGGATCTTCGACCTTGAAGCGCGCGTCCAAGCAGTTTTTCATTCCCTCCAAATCGCTGTTTTTCATACTCTCCATACAGATCCGCCGTATCAAACATGGTAACTCCTGCATCTAGCGCACCCTGAATGGTATGTACCGATTCGTCATTATCCGGCATCATCATCACACCCAGGCCGAGCGCAGATATTCGTAATTTATCATTTCCCAGTGTTCTTGTTTTGAGCATGAGGCTCCCTCTTTTCATCTTGAAATAGAAACGTTAACTAGATACGTATGAACTTGAGTTCATTCTATTTCACTCCCGAGACCCCAACCACACTCTGTTTATGCTAGTAAAGAAATTACTAGTTTGATTAACCTTCTATATGGCAACAGGAACGTAAATACAACAATGAATGCCTGATTGGCTGTTCAGATTATTCATGGAAAAGATATCGTATGCATGCACAACGCCATCTGCCCGATCCGTCGTTTCAAGCAGGACACGATTGACTTGTTTTAATTCAACTTGGTGCAGGTTCCAGATCGTTCGGAAGTCTACACTTTCTTCACTCAATTGTTTCACGATTCTGCTGAATTCGGGGTCACTCGGATACTTGTCATAATACGTACGGAATACGGCTACCGAGTGCCGCGCGAATTCCTCCCAGTTGTGCATACGCTCCCTGAGCGCTGGATCCAGAAATAAAATCCGCATCATTAGACGCTCGTTCACATTCATCGATGAGAAGTTGAAAAGGTTCGTATCAGCAGCTTCATTCCAGGCAAGTACCTCAGAACGTTCATTGGTAATAAAGGAAGGATGAGTCAACTGGCCAATAATGCTCTGCCACCCTGGCTCCAGTTGTGAATACGAAGCAAGGAATTCATGTTCCGTATTAGGGTCCCATAAGTCAAACAGATGACTCTTCTCTTCCAGGGTTAAACGGAGCGCATTCGCTATACTCTGCATCACTTCTCGTGAAGCCGCCAACTCCCTACCCTGTTCGAGCCACGTGTAATACGTTGCACTGACACCAGCCAATACCGCTACTTCTTCCCGCCGTAGACCGGGTGTTCTTCGCTGTCCATAAGATCCTGACAATCCAACCTGTTCCGGTTGAATGCGGCTTCTCCGTGATTTCAAAAACTCCCCCAGTTTTTTGTTACGGCTCATACTTGTATCCATAGACATCGTTCCTTTTTATAAAAGTATTCAAGCCTATTCGGCTCTATCCAAAATGGTAGTCTCTGAATGACTTTGATATAATTCATCTATTATGTGTTCTGCAGAATACTTGGTTTACAAGTAAGCTTAGCATCGATTGGTGCAGAACGAAAGGAGCATAAGATGATCCCCAATGTTGGAGATGTGTACTGCGTGTATGTCGAAAAATTACAACAATATACAGCCTGCCAGGTAACTGGACTGAATGAAACGGAGGGTAAAACTTCCGACACGCTTGCCTCCGTCCTTCAGTTGGATTGGACTGGTGATCAACTGCCTAATGAGATGCAGCTTCATCAGATGAAACCGCTGATCTGTAACTTCTATTTCTGGCATGATCGACTTGCTCATAGTTTCGTAAATGCTAATGTCCCTTCACAGTATGTGCTTGCAGGCAATATCCCTCCTCTCTACACCGAGGAAACAAATACGTATGGGGGAGGCTGGCCGATCGGAGAAAGTCTATATCTCCAGCGTGAATGGGAAGGTATCGATGCGATCCGAAGAGCGCAGTTCAAACAAGCTGCGAATGATGACAAAGACGTGATGGTTGGCGATCGTGTAATGCGGCGCAGTACGAGTACACTCCGCGATTTCAGCCCTAAATCTTCTGAAGATGTAGCCGAACTCGCAAAGCTTCCTTGTCTGACACATATTGAAATGGATGGATATACGGAATCGATCTTTTCATTTATAGAGGACAATCCGTTCATTAATGAACTTCATATCTTACATCATGGTCAAACGATGCTCGATATCAGCAAGAGTCACCTGACCAGACTTATTGTGGATGTCAGCGGGTTGAAGGAGTTAATTTTGAACACAAAGATGAAAAGTCTGAATTTCACAGGGGAGTTGTCTCCTGATCTGCGTATCGTGGCTTATGAAGACGGTAAATGCATCACTCTCAATGTTCCATCGGGCCTGCCACAGGTTACGGGTATCTCACGACTTGATGGTCTGTATATCAGAGATATCACGGAGCTCAATCTGGACCCACTTGTGCAGTATTATCCTGAGCTTTCAGAGTTGCGATTGTGGGGTAAACCCGGCAATGTATCCCATATAGAATCAATTCAGCATTTGGCAAATTTGCAAACCTTCACTACATATGACCTATTCGGCTTCAATGGTGGACAATTCCCTGATCCAGAACAACTTCCGAAATTGACTACGCTGTGGCTAACCAGCCTGCCTGCTGATGCAGCCAAATCGATCAAAACAAGATATAAAAAATTCGCTGCTACCGGACTTGATATGGAAATCACCAAAGCACGCAAACCCGAATGGCTTGCGGAGAACCTGAACAATCCGTTTCGGGATTGGGATGGGCGGGACCACATTAAGGCAGCTCACGCCAAAAAAGCAGCGCAATTGTACAAGCAGTGCTTGAAGGAAATCCGTCAGTTAAGTCAAGATTTTAACAATCAGGAAGCTCTGCACAAACAGCTCGTTCCCATGGTTGAGAACTACACACAGACCTTCAACAAGATGGATGCCAAGACCGGCTTTATTGAAACTGTTGAGCGGGAAGAGATTTATGTTGTTCTAACGGAGTTGCTGGATCAATTACAGCAGTATTTGGAACTGCGTCAAGATGATTGGGTTAAGGTTAATCACGAGGAATTATATGAGGTATTTGATCGTTTGAGGGATTTTTAGTTTACGTAAAAAGGGTCCTGTTATGAAAATGGCAGGACCCTTTTCTGCACCGCCGACCTCAAGTGTCGTAACTAACCAGATAATGATGAAGTTCCGTGTTATAACAGCCGATACTGTGCTCAATTAATCTGCCTTCTCCGTCGAAGGAGTTACGGAGGCGCTTAAGCACATACGTCCCCGGGGGGATCTTCAGTAGTTGGCATACCTCATGAGCTGCCGGCTCTACAAAGAAACGGTCTTTGAAGTTCTCCAGCAAAATGTTGTTCTCCTCCAATGAGTCATACAGCGATTGGATGTCTCCATTCATTTCTTCCATGCCTCCGCCGGGTAATGCAGCTGCTGCCAAGAAGTGTATCAGATGAATATAAGGTTGTCCGTTAAGAATGTAGAGCCTTTCAATCCGCTGGCAATACGGCCCGTAGCGACCATATTCCTCCGTTCCGGTATCATTGGTGAGTAAACGGGAATTCAGAACTTTCTTTTCCAGCTTATGGCCCTCTTCTACGAGCAGCTCCGTAAACCGTTTGCCCTTTGAGAGCTTCTGATGAGAGGTATTGCGCAACACAATTGTGCCAACACCACTTTTCTTCTGCACGTAACCTTCCTGCGACAGCTCTTGGACCGCACCGCGGACTGTCATTTTACTGACGCCAAATTCTTTCTCCAGCTGTGGTTCAGAGGGGATGATGCTTCCAAGAGGATATACCCCATGTAGAATCCGATCTTTGAGAATTTTTTGGATTTGCTGATATAAAGGACCTTGCTTGCGCTTCAGAGACACTCACTGTTCACTACCTTTCAACATCTGAGGGATGGTCCGACAGCGCGCGGAGCACCTCATTCTCGGTAAAAAGCGCTGTATCGCCTTGAGTGGTATGGGCCAGCATCGCTGCCGCCACTGCCATATTAACCGTATACTCGTGTGGGTATTGCTGCAATTCCCCATGGATGATGGTGCTAGCAAATACATCCCCTGCACCGATCCGGTCATACACTGGGAATATCAGCTTTCGGGAAAATACGAACGTACCTTGATGATAGATATATCCTGTCAAGGAATGCGTATGGTCCGCGTTAATCACACGGTGGGTTCCTGCTACCGTTCCGATTCCGAAGCGCTTTGCAACTTCAGGAATCGCTTGCTTCATCTGTGTTATTCTATCATATTCTCCGGTTCCGATGCCAAGAATACACTTTGCATCCTTCTCATTCATTAACACCAGATCTGACAGCCCCAGCAGTTCCTCATAATGCGGGCGGGCCTTGACATAACCATCTGTCCCCCATAACGCAGGACGGTAATTACAATCAAAAACAACCTTGCCCCCAGCACTCCTCACTTCCTCAGCAAGCCGTTTCATCTGCTTGCGCACGCCATCATTCATAGCCAGCGTAATGCCACATAAATGAAGAACATCGACTCGGGAGGCAAGATCTTTCATATCATAATTATCTGCCTCCGCGGTATTGAAACTGCTGCCCAGCCGGTCTGTGTAAGTAACTCTGCCAGGGCGGGCTCCAAAGCCATTCTCCAGAAAGTACATCCCAAGGTGTCTACCTCCCTGGCTAATAAGAGAGGTATCTACCCCCAGCTTGCGCAGATAAGCGATAGCCGCTTCGCCCACCGGAGTTTCCGGCAAAGTCGTAATAAGAGCACCGTTATGGCCGTATCTGGCTAATGCTGCCGTTACATTCACCCCGCTGCCGGAAAACGAATAATCCAGCCTGCTGCTCTGGACCAGTGTTTCGTAGCCCGGAACCTGCAGCCGCATCATCACTTCACCAAATGCAGCAACCCTAGGCATATCGGTCTACCAGCGATTTCATTGTTTCGAGCAGTCTGCGGACATCCTGTACGTTTGTACTCCCGGTCTGCGACTCAATAATTGAAGAATAGACATGTGGTATAACCTGAGGTACGCCTGCCTGTAGTGCAATCTCTAGAATGGGTCCAAAGTTGTCCAGATCGATTCCGCCTGTAGGCTCCAGAGCAAATCCCGCTTCTCCACAAGCCTTGGCAACAGCACGGTACTCCCCTTCCAGCTTCAACCCCTGCATCGGATAATATTTGAGCGCGTTCCCTCCCATGTCACGAACCAATGCAATGGCGGCATGAACCGGAACAATGGCCTGCGGAGTCGTTACTGAACTGATGGGGCCAGTCGATATATTTACATAACCTGGCTGACCGCACGGAGATACCAGGCAGTTAATCCAACTATCTTTAGGTCCCAGATTGGCACGGGTTGCCCCGACTGCCGGGAATACCTGATTGATATGGCTTCCCGGATAGCTGGCGACAATCTCCGCCACAATTGCAGCCTGACGGCTGTCTCCGGCCCCAAGTCCGATAGATACGGCATCTTGAATAGCCTGACCATATTCAGTCATGGCAACTACAGCTTCTTCCGACGTAGCATAATTTTTGGAGAGCACACCAATAAGTACATATCCTTCCGCAGCCTCGTACACATCCTTGGCGTTCCCGATACTCCCGGCCAGTACATTAATTGCGGCCCTATTCTTATACAGACACTGCTGAATATGACTCATTCTGGTTTACCTCCCACGATTTCATGTATTCTGCTGACGATGACCTGCAAATCATCTCCTTGCAGCGACCTTGGATCAATATCGAAATAACCCTGCTTGACGCCATAGTCTCGGGTATATACCGCAATTACACCTTCACGTAGCTGGTCATTCATTTTCTTCGCATCCACCCCAGCAAGAGAGGAATCAATCTGGACGCGCCCCCGGAAAATCGATCTGCCGGCTTCATCCTGCACGATGCGGACCGAAACACCAGGAAGTCTATCCAGTGCCTGAAGAGCCTTCAGCGTCTGCTTCTCTCGTTCACTATTATCGGCTTTGTCCTGGTATTCCTCTAGCGCTTGAAGTAACCCAAAAATGGTCTCTTTGCCAATCTTCATGCTGCGGCCAATCCCGTGTAGCTGTACCTTAAGCCACTCCACGTATTTCTTTTTACCGGCGACAATGCCGGAAGTAGGGCCTTCAATAGCTTTCGACCCGCTGTAAATGGCCAGATCCGAAAGTTGGATATATTTGTGCAGATCCTCTTCCGCTGCCGCATCAACAATCAGCGGCACCCCTCTTCGCTGTGCAACCTCCCAGGCCTCTTCCACAGAAATCATGTTCTTCTGGACAGCGTGATGGGATTTAACATAAAAAATGGCTGCAGTGTGTTCGCCGATTGCCTGATCGATATGCTCCTTGCGGCCTTCATTGGCGTATCCAACTTCCACTACCCGGCCGCCGCCAAGGAATATCATGGTTTCAACCGGCGCTCCATATTGCACATTATGGCCTTTTAGCATAATAATTTCATTTTTCAATATCGGCTCTTGGTGCAGACGAAGGCTGAGATGTGGATCTCCGGCAGTCACAATGGCTGCCACTGACAGTGCAATACCACTGGATGCGGAGTTCACCACAACCGCGCTTTCCGAACCAAGTAGCTGTGCAATATATTCTCCGGATTTGTTCACAAGATCCGCAATTTCCACGTACTGCTGTCCGCCCTGTTTCATCGCATCCATGACTGAATCCGTTGGTGCGGAAACGCCAAGGATGCTCATTCTTCCACTGGCATTAATAACACGCTTCAATCCATATTTAGCCTGTAATGAGTGACCCATTAGCATAAACTCCTTTAGCCTCAATATAGTATTGCGTGACCCGGACATCTCCTTCCGAGTCCTTAAGTTGCTTTTCGCCTGCTTCCAGAGAAAACAAAGTCAGGTTCGCCTGCTGTCCCACCCTAATCTGCCCGAGCTCCGGCTTACTGAGCCACTCCGCTGGACTTCTTGTAACCGCACGGATCACCTCTTCCAGACTGTAGCCGAGGTACAGAAATTTCGTCAGTACATTCGACATACTGTATACCGGACCATTCATACGGTTGCCTCGGTAAATGTCCGTACTGATTGTATTCAACGCAATGCCTGCAACCTTGGCCTGTTCTGCAATCCGGAAGGAGAAGCTCGCTGTGCCATGCCCCACATCCAGATGAACTCCCCGAGCAGCTGCATCCAGCAGTTCTTGCAGCGGTGTGCCGTCCGCATGAAACAGATTGTTGGACTTGCCGTTAAGATAATGGGTGATTACATCACCCGACTGTAGTAGCTCCAGCACATCAGAGATCGCGGGCGGAGCAGAACCGATGTGAACCATGAGCGGAAGTTTCGTTTCTTCCGAGAGTGTGCGTGCCAACTTGAGTGGCTGTATGCCGCTGTCTTTGACCACACTTTGGCTGATGCGGGCTTTCAGACCAACAATGAAATCAGGATAAGCCGCTGCTGCCTCCAGTACCTTGGCCCGGTCAATCCATTCCAGCTGCGACAGTTCATCCGTCCGTTCGAGCCCGATGCTTGAAATGTTCAACAGAGCAAATACTTGTGTAGCAGCCTGTAGTCTTGCGGTATAAAAAGCTCCAATTCGATCTGCACCGCAGCTTCCGGCATCTACAAGCGTTGTTACCCCCTGCTTCACACCAATTTCGTCGATATCATCGCCATAGGGATCAAGCTCCTGGACGGCATGCACATGCAGATCAATCCACCCACTGGACACATATAAACCTGAACAATCCAGCTCATTTTCTCCTTCAGCCTGGCCTGGCGGTGTAATGGCGGTGATGATCCCGTCCTGAATGGCGATATCCATAATTCGCCCGTCAACAAGCTGCAAATTGCGCAGCACATTCTCTGTGCCCACTCATCCCATCTCCTTTTTCAACCCCGGTTTACAGGCAAAATTCAAAAAATGATTCATGATATGAAATCTGTACTTCTAATTAGTTGAAAATAAGCCTGATGATCTACTTTATTCTAAAGATTATAATGTTATAATGTTTATACTAGCACAAGAGTAATCCAGAAGAGAACACTGATTTCTAATTCAAAAGTTTAATCCGAATATCCTAACACTGGAGGGACTGCTTCATGGCAAATTCGGCACTCAAGCCATCCTTGCTCAACAGATTCAAGCTCAGCTGGAATCATTTCAAATCAAGGCTTCTGCTGAAGTATGCCTTTTCTTACATTCTCATATTTCTTATCCCTCTGACAGGTGTAACTATTTTTGTATATGAAAACGCTGTCAAAGGATTGCGTGTAGAGATTGAACAATCAAATGTCAATCAGCTTAACCAGGTGAAGAGCACTATAGATAACCGTATGAATGAGCTTCAGGAAATAGCAGGAAGAATCGCCTATGACAAACACCTGACCCCTTATATGGTACAGCATCCCTATTACAGTTTGGAGGCGATTCAGGCGCTGGCCAATTACAAAGCTAGCAGCAGCATTGCAGAGGATCTGCTTCTCTATTTCCATAACGATGCCAACATCTATTCGTACCGCGGTCTGGCTAATCTTGACGTCACCTTTGATAGCCTCTATCAGTTCGAGCATTGGAATCCGGAAGAGTTGCGGCGGGACTTGAATGAAACTAGGCAGCCCCTGGTCCGTCCCGCTGAGAACGTGAAGGTTAATTCCCGAGTGGAGTCGATGCTCGTCATGCTTGTGCCCGTTAAACCTAATGACCCGTTTCCATATGGGACCGTTGTTTATTTAATGAAAGAATCCAACCTTACCGGGGTCATGGATTCGATTTTGAGTGATTTTTCAGGAAGCAGTTATATTTTCAGTCCCTCCGGAGAGGTGTTGACCGCAAATAGCCATGGCATCAGCCTTCCCCAGGACGAAATTGAGAATTTAGCTACACTTGAGCCCGGTATTCATAATTTGAAGATGGATGGAGAACAATACTCCGTTGTTTCAGTCCAATCTGAAGAAAATGGCTGGACCTATGTGACCACGATGCCAAGCTTCCAATTTTTCAGCCGTGTCGCCCATGTCCAAACCCTCATCCTGATCGTCTTCTGTATTACCGTCATTACCGGCATAGCTGCTGCGCTGTTGTTAGCCAAACGGCAGTACCATCCGATCAGGGATTTGATGGACAAGATGAAAGGCAGCGGCGATGATGCTCCCAAGCTCCGCAATGAATGGGAATGGATACGCCAGACCCTCCACAATTACAGTGTGAAAATTGATTTTCAGGAGCCCTTTGTCCGCAATCAGTGTATGCTACTGTTACTCAAGCACGGCAAGCCGGATGATCCGGAGATCGAACAAATGATCCTTAGCGCAGGATTTAGGCATCCTCAAGGACAAGGTCTCTATTTCTCAGCTATTCTGTCCTGGGATGATACTATGCCCGGCGGCAAGTCCTGGCAGGAACGCCATCTGTTGCAGGGAATACTCAGCAATGTATGTCTTCCCGGTACCGGTGCTCAAATCTTCGGTGTAGAATTCTCGGTCAAGGATCAGTTTGCCCTGATTATTTCACTTCCCGGTGATGCGGACAAGCCGATTCAAAGCCAATTGGAGCAGGTCATTGAAGCCATTCAAACGTTAATCCGCGAGCACTCTCAGCTATCTCTAAGTATCGGTGTCGGCATGGCCTACAGAGACTTAGCCCGTCTTAACCAATCCTTCATTGAAGCCGCTGCAGCTCTGGAGCACCGGATCATCCGGCGCAGCGGTCAGGTCACTTATTTCGAGCAGCTTGCAGAGCTGAACCCTTCTGCTTCCGAGAGCTTCTGGATTCCACGCAAATCCATGCTGAAACTGGAGCAGAGTCTAAAGCAGGGCAACGAATCAGTAGCTGTCCAAATGATTGCCGATACCATTCATACGATCAAAGACGAGCCGTTGCAAGTTCATCTACTGCGCTGCATCTGTTTTGATCTGCTGAACACTTTTCTACGCACCGCCTCCGAGCTTGGTATGAACGAAGTGTTCGCTAATATGCCGGAATTAACTTCCTTCGAAACACTTGAAGAGCTGGAATGTCGTTTGCTCAGTCTGGCCGCTGACATTTGCGCGCAGGTGGAGCTGAATACAAAGACAAGTGAGTCTACATTAATGGATGACGTTCTGACTTACGTGGATCAACAGTTTGCAGACTACACACTCAGTCTAGAGCATGTGGCGCTTAAGTTTGCCATTTCAACTTCTTATTTAAGCCGGAGCTTCAAAGAGAAGACCGGCAGCAATTTCTCACAATATATCTGGCAGCGTCGTGTGGATGAAGTCATGCGACTGCTGGAGAATACTAGCGCGCCGCTCAAAGAAATTATCGAACAGGTCGGTTATATGGATGCGCCAAATTTCATCCGCAAGTTCAAAAAAGAGATCGGTCTGACGCCAGGGCAGTATCGCAAGGAACATGCCTTGAGAAGGCTTACTACGAAAAGGCCTGTTTAAGTTGGTGGAGCTTGCACCCTTTCTGTTCTACATTTTTATATTTGAAGATACAGCTTCATTTTATAGTTTATTTTGCTGCTGCCCTTCCTGGAGGATGTGCTCTACCAGCTCATCCAGAGGAACTGTTGCTAGGGCAATCGCCGTATCTGTTACCCCGTAATAGATATAGAGCAGTCCATCTTTGACCACATTTCCGGTCGGGAAGATGACATTGGGGATCTGGAACCCAAATTTCTCATAATACGTCTCTGGCTCCATAATAAAATGATGCGTCCGGGCAATGATTTTCTCCGGCTGCTCCAAATCCAGCAGCATGGCCCCCACACGGTAGACGATGTCCTCATCGACGCCATGATAGAGCACCAGCCAGCCCTTGTCCGTACGTACCGGGGGCGTAGAGCCACCAATCTTCCGCGATTCCCAGGAAAGGTTCTGGGCGGTAGCTAGCAGCTTGGGTTCTTCCCAGTTCACGAGATCCTCGGAGTAGGTAATCCACATCGCCGCCTTATCCGTACCGTAGGCTTCTCCCACATATTCCTCGGGGCGGCGCAGCAGTACAAATTTGCCGCCTATTTTCTCGGGGAACAGAATGTTGTCCCGGTCATTAATATCAAGAGGTGTCGTGTCCGCCACATACTCCCAATCCAGCAGATTATCTGATTTCAAAATGGAGGACCGGGTTAGCCAATGTCCCTCCTCGTCCCCCCACCCATCCGGATATTTCGGAATAGAGCGAAGGGGGACACCTGCCCCGGTAGGATAGTAACTCATAGCACAGGGGCGAAGGGCGTAGTTCAGATAAAAGGTCCCGTCAATTTTGACAATCCGTGGGTCCTGTACACTACCATAAGGGAATCCCAGCATGTCCGGCGTCACAATTGGCTCATCTTTCACGTGGGTAAAGTTCACCCCGTCTTCACTCTCTAGCAGCCCTAAGTAATTTTTGCATGGAGTTAGGGAACCAGCGGCGCGCTCAATCATATAAAAGTTGTCGTTATCGATGATAACTGCAGGGTTGAAAACCGTAACCTTGCGCCATTCATAGTTGCCCGGGACGACAATGGGATTATTCGGATGTCTCGTGATTTGCATGTCTAATCCTCCTGCATTTATGTTCAGGAACACGTTTTATGCTTATATCTCATTTTTTACAGCAAATTTCTGCGCATGGACCTGGTTAGTTGGATTTCCAGCGATCATAGGCAGCCTGGTTGATTTCAACCATACGCTCTCCACCCATTTTTTTGACGGTCGCCACATAATTGTCCCAGCCCGTAAGTGGCTCGGCTCCGGTGATGAATTTCGCCTCCATCTGATTCACATATGTCTTCAAATCAGAATTCAGGCTACTGATTTCGGTCTGCTCTTCCACGGTAAGGAACAGAGTTGGAAACGGAATCCGTGCGCCTTTATCGAGAAGCTTCTGCTTGGTCTCCTGCTCTACCCAGAGGTCAAAGTCTGTCTTCAGCCCCTTAGAAATATCATCCATGGACAGGGTTGGAGCGGGAATACCGTAGTTAGGTGTCAGCGTTGCCCGATAATCTTCCATTTCCTTGCCGTCTGGTACCGGTAAGTACTGTTTGACCCGGTTCTCTTTATCGGTGTATTCCCAGAGAATGCCCTCTGGACCTTTATTAAAGAACATGGCACCTTCATAAGAATAGAGATAATCCACCCAGCGTATAGAGGCTTCCGGCGCAGGATTACTCTGCGTGATCGCAAAAGCACCGCTGGTAATACCCCTGTTCTTTGCAATCGCTGGAGCAGCAACTGATTCACTGTGGACAGGTGCAAACATCGGATCTGCCGTCGAAGGCTCTCCACCTTTGCTCATGTAGGCATGCCAGTCCGAAAAGAGGGCAATTTGATTATTCTGTGCTTTGGCCTTCTTTTGCTCCGCTGTTTGTGAGAAGCTCTCATGATCCAGCAGATCTTCAGACCACAGGCGGTTCATATAGGTCAGATATTCCTTGTAACCTTCTTCAAGTGGTGTATAATGCACCTTGTCCGCATCGTCCACATAAATTTCTTCTTCATAAATGCCGAAGGCACCAAGCAGCCATGTACGGATATCGCGGAGGTTCGCAGCAGGTGTTGTCACCGAAGAAATCGGAATTTCATCGGCTATGCGATTGCCGTTGGGATCTTCCTCTTTCACTCGTTTCAGATAGATATACAACTCCTCTGTCGTTTCGGGAAGTTTGTCGATATTGAGTGCCTTCAGGAAATCCCCGTTATACCACATCGGATTGCGGTACCAGTGCTGGCTAAGTTCTACTACGGGCAAGGAATAGATATGCCCATCCGGTGCAGTAATCGATTTGCGGACATCCGGATTCTCTTCCAGCAGCGCCTTGAAATTCGGAGCGTACTCTTCAATCAGATCCTCCAGTGGAATGAGGATCCCCTGCTCTCCATAATTCATCTGCTCTGCAGTAGTCAAACCGGCGGCATAGAGGATATCCGGGTAATCCCCACTGGCAAGCACCAGATTTTTCTTGGTTTCGAAGCTATCCTTCGGTGCGTTCTTGTATTCCAGCGTAATACCGGTCTTCTCCTGCATCTGCTGAAGCACCGCCATGTTCTCCCAGTTCTGAATCCCTACATCTGGCGCCATAAGCGACAGAGTAACGGGTTCATTAACAATCGGAAAACCTTCATTGTTCACAGCGACTTTTCCGAGATTGTTGTTTGCTTCACCTTCGTTTGAATTGCTGCAGCCTGCCAGTAGTGTAAGAACTAAAGCCGAAGATAGCAGAATTTTCCATGGTTTACCTGTGGTCGGCATTCATAATTCCTCCCTTGTTATCATCACATTTTAACTGTTTAGCCTTTAACAGAGCCGATCATGACCCCTTGGACAAAGTAACGCTGCAGGAACGGATAGATTGCCACGATGGGCAGTGTGGAGACCACAATGACTCCATATTTAATCAGCGATGCCGTTTCTGCCTTATTATTCATGGCGGTCGCCACCTCGCCGTTGATTGATGAGCCTGTGGTTTCGGCCGTCATTTCCTGAAGGACAAGGATCTGACGCAGAACCATCTGCAGCGGATACTTCGCTTCATCATTTAAATAGATCAAGGACGGGAAGTAGCTGTTCCAGTGGCTCACCCCATAGAACAGGGCCATAACGGCTACAATCGGTGCCGACAGCGGTAGAACAATGCGAATGAACAGCTTTAGATTTGTGCAGCCGTCTATGTGCGCTGCTTCCTGTAGTTCTTTTGGGATGGTCGTCTGGAAAAAGGTGCGGGCCACGACGATATTCCAGACCGAAGCGGCCACAGGCAGAATCAATGCCCACATGCTGTTCATGAGTCCAAGGTTCTTGACCAGCAGATACGTCGGCACAATTCCGCCGCTGAAAAACATCGTGAACAGAATGAGGCCCATGAACAACTGGCGCCCGACAAAATCAGATCTGCTGAGCGCATACGAGGCCGGCAGAGTGACGGCGAGATTGAGTAGAGTCCCCAACACAGTGTAAATAATTGTGTTCCAGTAACCACTCCATATCTTTGGGTTCTCAAACACAAGCTTGTAGCCGTCCAGTGTTACATTCTTCGGAAACAACCACATTGCTCCCGAATTGACGTCCTGCGGTGAACTAATTGAAGCGCTGAGAATATAGATGAGCGGATAGAGAACAACCAGCAGTGTAAGACCTAAATAAATATAAGTGCTGATCAGAAAAAGCTTGTCCCCCCTGGATTCTTTCATCGCAGTAACCATAGACTTCAACTCCTTTCTACCAAAGGCTGTTCTCACTGGTGCGTTTGGCGATCTGGTTGACCGTAACAAGTAAAATAACGTTAACTACCGAGTTGAATAATCCCACGGCCGTTGAGAAGCTATACTGGGCGTTCACCAGACCGGCGCGGTATACATAGGTGGATATTACATCGGAAGCTTCCATATTGAGTGAATTCTGCAGCAGCAAAATCTTCTCGAAGCCAAGGCCCAGTATATTACCAATATTTAAGATCAGCATGATCGTAATTGTGGGTAATATCGTCGGCAGATTGATATGCAGCACCCGTTTCATTCGGCTTGCTCCATCCATAATGGCCGCTTCGTGGAGCTGGGGATCTACGCCTGACAGAGCCGCGAGATAAATAATGGTTCCCCATCCGGTGCTCTGCCAGACGCCGGAAAATACATATACTGTCTTAAACCATGCGGGATCAGTCAGAAATTGTGCTGGTTCAAGACCAATGAGTTCGATGAACCGGACAATCATTCCGCTGGAAGGTGATAAAAAGGTAATGATCATACCTGCCATGACAACTACAGAAATGAAATGGGGTGCATAGGTCACCGTCTGGACCGATTTCTTGAACGGGCCGTTGCGGACTTCATTAAAGGCCAACGCCAGAATGATAGGCAGCGGAAATCCGATGGCAAGTTCATAGAAGCTGATACTGAATGTGTTCCAGAGCAGATCCCAGAAAAAATAAGAATTGAAGAACCGTTCAAAATGCTCAAAACCAACCCATTCGCTGCCTGTAATTCCTTTCGAAGGTACGAAATTCTTAAAAGCAATCTGAATGCCGTACATCGGACCATAATGAAAAACAAGGAAATACAACAACACGGGAAGCATGAACAGATATAGTTCCCAATTTTTCCAAATTCTTTTGCCAAGGGAATTCCTCTTCAATGAAGGATTTACGGATATTACAGTGTGACTCTCCTTCACTCTCCCACTCCTTTCTATGTCTTTTTCATTAGATACGATGATGTTGCTGCTTTGCGTTCTTGCTGACCCCTTTTTGGTAACGCTTACAGTTCGAAGTATAGTGAAACTAAGATGACACAGTAAATATGTAGCTTCTGCATTGTCATGTTTAGGATGTGTAAAACCGCGCTACTGCGGTACTTTCCGTTCAGCCCTGATGAAGATGGTTGCAGAAGGAGCAAGGCTGTAAATATGTGAATTACGAACCTCTCTTCACGCTGCAAAAGATACATATTGTGATCACAAGCAGGAATGCAAACATTTGCTACGTCAATGCTCTCCACAAAACAACCTGAGGACCTTGACTCCATTGGCGAAGTTACTTTGTTACGAACAGATCAAACTGACGAAACAAATTCAGAATGTCCTCCTCTCTCCGCATGCTTTCTGAAAAAGAAACGAGACCTTCTGCTTTGATTCGGATCTCTTGACCTCTCCATTCAATTCCTGATTAGTAACTGAACAATATTCTGATAAAAAAAGCTGTTGCGGGGGGACACTACGTCACAATCTATAATGAAAAAAATATGATAGAAGGAGTGTTCATTATGTCTGAGAACCATGCAAAGGAACAGTATAAAATACTGTTGATCGCATTACTAACGCAATCAGCTTTTCTATTTATTGGATTTATTTTTATTGGTTTTTTTAAGTGGGGAGGAATATTACCATTTATAGCTTCCTTATTCATGCCAAACGAGATTAGTATATTATCCGCAATCATCATCGGTCTTATTTTTAGTTTTTTTATTACTACGATTGTTCTATTTACATTTATCAGAACAAGAGCAGAACTCCCTAAAACCGAGGGATCAGATATGATTAAAAAAATAATGATCAGACCACGTGGTATAGCTTTAACGGCGATAGGTGGTATATTTGAAGAATTCTTTTTTAGAGGTGTCCTGATCGGATTATTTATTGGATATTCTTTGTTCCTGGATTGGCTCGTCATTCTAATAAGCACTTTTCTATTTTGGATAATACATGTTCCTCAATATAAAGGAGCTACGGGTAGGGATAAAATAAAAAAAAGCCGCTATCTGAGCGACTTTCAATGGAACAATATTATTGTATCCTGCCAGTATGTTTGTATTGTTTCATCAACTTCATTATATCCAAATATCATTGACTGCTGTTAATTCCGACTCGGTTTCCCCAGTATTTACTACTCCCCTGGGCTCTATCATCATGATATGACATTCCTGGTGTGCAAACGTTTTGTGTTCGACTCCTCTCGGTACAATGAACATCTCTCCTTCGGAAATCTTTACTTGGCCATCGCGGAAATAGACAAACATCTCCCCTTTGATCACGATAAACACCTCATCGGTATCTTGATGATCGTGCCATACAAAATCCCCTTCGATTTTAACCAATTTAAACTGATAGTCATTCATTTCACCAATAACTTTCGGAGACCAATGTTCATTGAACTTAGATAATTTCTCATTAAAATTAATAGGTTGGTAACTCATATTAAACACTCCTTTTTATTGAGGCTTTAAGGCTTTAGTCTATTGATTCAAAATAAGCATAAATAATTCATGGATAAGCGGCGGTTCATCAAATCCGTTGAGGGATTGAAACGGTTCGTTCATTCACTATATTTCCTGTATTTAGTGTAGTTTTTGGTTCGATTAATAATAAATGGACCTCATCTTCAGCAATTGGCTGATGTTCAATACCTTTAGGTATAATCACAAACTCTCCTTCGTTAACAGCTATTTCACCGTCTCTCAAACGGATGAGTAGTCTCCCTTTCCATACAAAGAACATTTCGTCCTCATGATCATGGTGATGCCAAATGAATTCTCCCTTTATCTTCACCATTTTTACGTAAGAATCATTCAACTCTCCACTTATTCTGGGATTAAAATAATCATGGATTCGCATAAATTTATCTTGTATATTGATCTTTGAAATCATGAGATCCCCTCCTCATTATCCGATAACGAGATCATCAACCCATTGGCAATGGTGTTAATCCCTCTGATTCATTAAGTTTACATCCTATGATGCATCACGTAAAATTAAATAAAAGTATATAGATCATCATAATATGTGATGCAAAAGGAGAGGGCTGTTTTGGATATTAGGTCTTTGGAAGTGTTTAAGGCAGTAGCCATTGAACAAAGCATCACCAAGGCTGCTGAGAAATTGAATTATGTACAGTCCAACGTTACTGCACGAATACAACGTCTTGAGCAAGAATTGGGCGTTCCTCTGTTATATCGATATCATAAGAAGGTATCCTTAACTCCTGCAGGACGTGAGCTTTTGCCGCATGTAAACAAGTTGCTTTATGATTTCGAGGAAGCGATTGAGGCAGTTAAGCTTTTATCTGCCCCGCGGGGAACCTTGCGAATTGGAGCTATGGAGTCAACTGCTTCTACACGATTGCCATTGATCTTCACACAATATCACAAGAAATTTCCACAAGTAGAATTAAGCTTATATATGGCACCTACCGTAGATCAAGTAAGTACCATTCTCGAATATAAGGTAGACGGTGCATTTGTGGATGGACCAATTCTTCATCCAGAGATTGTTGAATACCCTGTCTTTGAAGAATCTCTAGTTTTGATTACGAGTTTCTCTCCCAAGCCCTTTCAATTAGAATCGATTTTACATGAACCACTGCTTTCGTCTTTCGCCCATTGCATCTATTTGGGACGTTGGCAGCGATGGCTAGAGGATAATGGTTATGCTTCTATGAAGGTCATGGAATACGGCACACTAGAGGGTGTCCTTAAATGTGTCGAGCACGGGCTAGGAGTCACTGTTTTACCCGTGTCTATGGTTGAATCACGCATACAGCAGGGGAAAATTAGCTGTCATCCATTACCGGAATCGTATGGAAAAGTGCCCACGGTGTTTATAAGACGACGTGACTCGTATATGACAAGTGCTCTCTCACAATTTATGGAGCTGGTGGGCATAACTAATCTGTGATTTATTTCCATATACTCACTAGCATGTTTGGTGTGAGCCTTTCTCCGTCAGAATTGTCGCAGCCGCACCTGCGGCCTCGCCCCCTGTAACGTAAATTCCATAATCTAATCCATCTGCGACTTCATTATCAAGGGTAAACGCAAAAACGGAACGAAGCATGCTGATACCCTGCTTCGTTCCGCCCATCTTTTTATCTTCGTCCCATTTCGTTAGTGAACATGCTCTAATCTAAAGCAACCCTTTATTGAATGGAAAAAACTTCTTTTTTCAATAATTCTTCTGGCGTCTGCCCTATCACATCACTGTGAAAATAATCGCGTATAACACCATCATGAAGATAGTTGGCGATCGACACCATAATCATCCCTTGATCCAGTGCCAGATAAGCTTTTGCAAGTTCTCCCGTTTCAACATTGACTGAGTCATAGAACCCATATTTGCCAAACATTTTGAAGTTCTTTAAAGCTTTAATGTTCTTTCGAACAGCTTCAGGGGCATAATCCAGGGCAAGGAATGTTGCGTGTGCTGTTACCGTTGCTCCGTCTCTTTTTCCTTTATGACCATACCGGGCATAAGAGCTTCAAACATACTGCCTCCCCAGCTTGGCACGAACTTTTTGTCCTTGTATACATAACTTCCTTCAAACACATCCACTCCATCGTACTTAACGGATTTGCCTTGAGGAATCTGAGCTTGCCAATCCCATTCTTGAGGTAATGTGCGATACATCTTCCACCAATGATCTTGGGGAACATCACCTTTCCCAATGGCAATATAGCTGCCTACACGTGGTTCCGTATAAAACATTCCATAATGGTGGTCCGTCAGCGCGCCTTTAGCCACATCATAACCTCCGCGGAATTGGCCGACTTCAGGATCATATAGCGGAGTATAATTCATATTTTTAACCAGCTTGCTTGTTTCCCCATGAAGTTCTTCATAGGCTTGCCCAACAACAATTAAACCAGCGGATAACCAGCCATTATCGACTTGGGAAATAAATTGTCCCCAATCTTTCTTCACTGAACCGTCATCCGTGTTATACCAGTTATAAAATAGGCCGTTCCACTTTTCTAACTTTTCGAGGGAATGTATAGTCGTTTGCAGGCGTTGTACAGCTTCTTTCTTTGAAATAATGCCCAATTGTTGCGCTGAAACGGTGCTCATCATATACATTGCGATGTTTGTGGGCGAGGTACGTTTAGCTTCTTCTATCCCGTTTTCAGTATGCCGTACTTCATCATAAGTCAAGCCAGTGTTCTGATCCGTATAGTCCTCAAAAAACGTATAAGTTTTGTATGCAATCGCTTTCAATTCTGCTCGAAATCCATTGTTTGAGTCACCTGCTGAAGCCATAGGAGTTAAAGCTAGATTAGCTAACAGACAAAAAGTTAAAATGAAGCTGAATCGTTTTACTTTTTTCATAATTATCTCCCTTCAAATGGATTCGAAACGTTTCGTGTATATGTTATCATAAATTTCCCATTTCCGTAAACAGGAAATAAAACGCTTACAAATATTGATTATATTATGGATCATTTATAAATATAAATTCGAAACGTTTCATTATTGAACCTCATCTAGGCAGCACACGCAGGATTATATGACGTATTTGATCGTTTGAGGGACTTTTAGATTCTAAATTGAGGAGATAAAAGCCTGACTCCATAGGAATCTCAGGCTTAATCCTTTCTCGTATCCATTCTGAACCGTTTTAAGTTGCTTACATCGAAAATCGCATTTTACATGCTTGCTTTGACATAATAATGTAGCGCTGGTTGAGCCCTACCTCGGGAGTATGCTAAGATAATGGACACCTATTTCTACAAAATCCTATAACAAATCAACCGCACAGAAAGGACACTATGAATTCTTCATCACTGTCATCCAAATTAGAACATATCATTCCACCGCTGGATTTGCGAAGCTGCCTCGTCAGCGTACGCGGTGAGATCCTGTATGAACACTACCGCAACCAAGAGGCTGCGACTGATATTGCAAAAATCAATTCATGTACCAAGAGTGTGCTATCCGCACTCATCTGTATAGCAATGGATAAAGGCTTGTTGCCAGAGGCATCAGCCCCAATCTCCACCTTTTTCCCACAGTTGACATCTGATCCTGACCCGCGCAAACCAGCGATCACACTGGAACAACTGCTTACCATGACAGCCGGATTCAACTGGGACGAGTTCGGCGGGCAGAATTCATTCCCTCGCATGACCCGCACCGATCATTGGGTAGATTTTGCGTTGGAACAACGCCTAAGCCATGTACCAGGTACATACATGGAATACAACTCCGGAGTATCACAGATCCTATCCGCCATCCTGATGCAAAATGCAGGTATGAACGTAGCCGAGTTCGCGGAACGTAATCTTTTTGGCCAGCTGGGAATTAAGGATTATGAATGGGAAAGCGACCCTCAAGGTGTACATACTGGCGGATTCGGTCTTAAGATGTTACCCGTAGATCTGCTGAAATTCGGTCAGCTGTTTCTACAGCAAGGTATTTGGGAGGGTGAGTCTCTCATTTCAAGTGATCTCGTATCCCGTTCTACGCAGCCTTTCATTACGGTCACTCCACCAAATCACGGCAGTTATGCTTGGCATTGGTGGGTGGATGTTTATCCAAATGAAAAGTCTGCCGCTGAAGATATTGCTTCTGTAGACGACAAACCCAATCTCCATTATTATTACGCGCGAGGATTTGGTGGTCAGTATGTATATATTGTCCCCGAGCTCGAACTTGTTACGGTGTTAACCAATGACAAACGAAAGAAAGAGAAACCTCCGCTGGATGTTTTCCCTCGGTTAATCGCCCCTGAGCTATGGAAAATGTTATAAACGCAAGCAGTCCTTTTATCCTTTTTGACCAATGAACCCCCAACCTTGTGGCCATAACCTGACCATTGGTTGAGGGTTTATTTGTCATGCCAAAGCTTCTTCGATGGCAATCGTTATTGGATACGGACCAGACTCTAGATTAGAGATCACAACCAGTTGCAGATCATAGTTCGGATACACGGAAGACATGAACGACACCCCTGGATCAAACCCCATGACATGAAATTTAAAAATCTCTTCCCCCTTGTGGTCAATCCAGATCCCCTGCCCATAGTACTCTTCATCCTCTTGATGGACATGTGGAGTTAATAACTGACGTGTTGTCTCTGCATTCAACAATTGGTGACCCAGCAAAGCATCCCAGAATCGAATCATGTCTGGTGCCGTAACATAGGCCCCGCCATCTGATCCACCTTTGACTGGGATGGAGAATATATTGGTGTTCCAGGAGCCATCTTCATGATCGATATACCCTAAGGCTGTGTTGCGCGGAAGCTGATCTGTTACGAAATAACCGGAGTCCTTCATGCCACACCTTTTGAAAATGTGCTCTTCCATATAATCTGTAAACGACCGTCCTGAATGCTGTTCTACGATAAGCCCCAGCACAATGAAACCCGCATTGTTGTAGTGAAAACGTTCACCCGGAGCAAACTTCATTGGCATATGCTGAAACATGGGCAGAAAGTCACTTAATCGCCGCATCGCGTAAACCGGTCTGTCTTTCCACAATGCTGAAAAGTCTTCCATCACATCTTCATCGAAATAATCCGGAATGCCTGACGTGTGTGTTAACAACTGCTGGATGGTAATCCCTTCGTCCCACAGTGGAAACTCCACATCCAACACATCGTTCAGCTTGGAATAAGCAGATAACTTACCCGCTTCAATTAGTTGGCATATACTCACTGCCGTGAAGATCTTACATCCTGATGCAATTCCAAAGCGTGTATCCACCTGATTGGCAAGCTCTTCACTACGATTCGCATAACCACGTTTCATATTCAAAAGGGTTTTCCCGGCTTGCTGGAGTAATACAACACCCGAAAAATTCACACGTTCCATGACTTCTTCTACTTTTGTTGTCAGCTCTAATACATTCAACATTTTGTTGTTCACCTACTTGTCTATGTATTCATTACATTCTCATTCTTAATTCTTCGTCATCTCCTGCATACCTGCCAAATTTGCATAAAAAGAAGGATTACTCCCTTATAAAAGGAAATAACCCTTCTTCCTACAACGTAAGATTAAGTTGGACAAAGTGTGCTCAAATGCTGTTCAATCACTTGTTCCATTCGTTTTGCTGTAAGTCTATCTGGCTGCATTAACATATGAATGGCGAGTCCATCCACAAGAGCATATAACTTCTCGATCTCCATCTCGGCATCCAGATCAGGATGTGTCACACCTTGCTTCTGCAACTCCTGTATTACCCATTGAACCGACCGATACATCCCTTGATGCATCTGATCACTTAACTTTTTTAATTCCGGATACACCAATAATTTGGCTGTAAACGTAAACCAAACCTCCATTTCCATGATTCTGTCTTCGTCCAACGGGAGAAATTGCAAGAGCAGATTCTTCATATCCTGCAATACAGATCCACTCATCTGTAACGCCTCCACCCTTTTCTGTACCCGTTCTGCAAAAAGATTCATGCAAAAGGTGAACAATTCGGCCTGTGTGCCAAAATAATGCCGCATGGACCCTACGGATAGTCCCGCTTCCTTCGCTATATTCCGAACTGTAGCATGCTCCAATCCGTGCACTTGAATAACCCGAATTGCTGCATCAGCAACGATTTTCCTTTGAGCTTCATGATCTACGATTTTTGGCATGACAACATTATACACCAAACTTCTCTTTTAGTAATACACTGTGCTATAATACTTTTTAATACATTGTACTAAATAAAAAACAGCTGTAGGAGAGGAATTCATAAGATCATGCATACAACTATCCCCGCCTCAAAACGTAAGAAATTCAGTGTTCTCACCTTCATAGTAAGGATATTCTGCACAATGCTACTCCTGTTCGTTGCAGCATTTCTTTACGAGTGTTTTGCTTCGTCGCAGGCCAAAAAGGACTTTCCACCTCCAGGTACGTTAGTTCAAGTCGGCGGTTACCAACTACACATTCATAAACAAGGCAATGGTTCACCGACCATACTCATGGAGGCTGGAAGTGGTGAAACCAGTTTGTCGTGGAGAGACATTCCTGTGGAACTAGCCCAACATGCAACGGTTGTCACGTATGATCGTGCAGGATATGCTTGGAGTGAATCTGCACCCACAGAACGTACAGGTGCAAATATCGTCAAAGATTTACATGCAGCTCTGGAGAAAGAGAATATCCGCGGCCCTTACATTATGGTAGGTCATTCCCTTGGGGGTATGTATGCTAGACTCTTTGCACAGACCTATACAAATGAGGTTCAGAGCCTTGTCCTCATTGATGCGAGACCTGAGGATGATGAACGGAATACAAAGGCTCTGTTGGAACAGGCTCAGTTTCAGGGAAACCCACCTGCCTCCTTGTTATCTTTACTGAAGGTATCTGGAGCTTTCAGATTATTTCCAGACTTTATGCTTGATGGTCTGGTTGCCAAGCAAGATCGGGATACCTTTGTTAATGTGATTGCTACCCCTTCCTATTTTCACGCCAAAGAAGAAGAAGCCCTCCACGCCCATTCAACAGAAGATGCCATTCGTGGCCAACGTCTTGGATCAATCCCTGTACGTATCATTGCACGCGGACGTCCTCAAGACTATGCTAGTGCAGGGATTTCGGTTGACATTGGGCAGAAGCTCGAATCCATATGGCAATCGGGGCAACGGAACATGTTGAATATATCGAAGGATAGTCAGCTCATTGTGGCCACCCGCAGTGGGCATATGATTATTCACGATGAACCTGAACTGGTTGTGAAAACAATCCTTGAGCTAATCTCTGATAAGTAGAGATATTTTTCTTCAGAACATCCTGCGCTCGATCCAATGTTAAAGGGCTGTTCCGATAGCCACGTGTATGACTTGGAACAGCCCTTTAAGCAATATACCTTAAGATTAGATCGAATGAGTTCGGCCTTAAGAAAACATACGTTAGCGTAACGCTTGCAGGTCTGACTCAGGACTTCCTGCACTCTTCTTCATTTCACGGGGAGACCTCGAATTAATCAGATAATACAAAGTGGCGTAAATTGTAGTAATAAACGTGCCAAAAAACAGGCAAAACGCCAGAGACGGGCGGCTTACACTTTCGTGCATCAGCTCAATCAGCGTCTCGCGATTCGTCAGTGCATCCCAACTATTCAGTCGATATACACGTCCAAGCAATACCCCATAACTCCCCAAAGCACAGCCAGCCAGTACAAAGATCCAGGATGCCCAGCGTCCAATTCGGTGATAGATCACTTCCTGAAGCTGATACATTGACAGGAAGCCAAGCAAGAGTCCAGTCCAGACAAACATTAATACAACACTCAAGTCGTACCAATATGTGTAGTCCACTCCGTTCCCACCATAATACCGGGAACTTCTCGCTGTCAGATGAATCAAATCCGTAACAATATAAGAAGAGTTCGGGAAAAATAATAACCACAGCAACCCACTTGCAACTGCAAGCCATACGGCACCTTTCCATTTCACATCACTTAAAAGATAGGCTGCATAAGAGAACACAAAAGGAATCCAGCCCAAGAACAGATTCCAGATCAGGAAGCGGAAATAACGCTGATCCAGCCAATCTGCGGCTACATAGTACAAGCCAAGTGTTACTGCAGTGACCACACTAAGGAAAATAAATATGCGAATATAATTCAGTTTTCTCAATGATTCTGACCTCACTTGATAAAATTCAATTAATTTCGAAAATATTGGATGATTTCTTCCTTATTCTTTTCAACACGTAAATTCAATCCACGTTTATCCTTTAATCCATACTGCTGTAATTCATGGCCTGGATCAAGCACCAACGGTTTAGTCGCCACATCAACCAGCAAGTCCATCGTCAATTGATAGGTTTCCCGTATCTTGTCCATCGGCAGAGAAGATTCATACCGTTTAATCAACTCAATCAGACGTTCAGCGTACACGAGACGAACCATACTGTCTGCACTCTTCAATTGTCTTGAAGCAAATGCTGTAATGGCCTTAATTATACTGGGTTCTGTCCGATGTTTGGCAATCAACGCAAGTTCATCCACCGCATCCCAATTCATGATAGACAGCTCGGAACTTAATTGTTGAATTCGCTCTCCTATCCATTGTTCCTCTAACTCTTGGGGTACGACCCATCGCTTATAGTCCGCATACACGCCTTCTCGATGCATCTGTATAGCGCTCCCGTAATGTTTGACGAACAAATCCTTTGCTACACCCCAATCGGTCTCTTCCATCTTAGCCACCACCATGCCTATTCCTATTTGTGCGTATACTCCTAACACATTACATAAGTTTACTACTCTCTAAGCATACTATAGAAGTTGAACTATACATTTGCACGAGAACGTAGAGGACAGAAAGAACCTGAAGAAGTGAAGCGTTCGCTAAAAGCTTTCTACAAGAAAGCTACTTCGGAAGCATAAGCTTATCACCGGATTTTCACCTTTGTAAATTGAATTAAAAATCTGGGGATAACAGCGATCGGAAGGTTGTTCTGTCATCGGAGTGGCAAGTGTAAATATTCTTTCGTTCAACTTATATAGAATCATACCATTTACCAAAGGAGAATCAAATTTACAATGAATCCAAATTCCATGAACCCTCAGAATGTAGTACAACCCACATTGAATGCTAATCCAAATGTCACCCCTAACATGAATCATGGCGGCCATGAGATGTTCGACGTGCACGAGATTCTGTCCTCCAGCATTAACGTGCTGGATCAATACATGATCTTTCGTACATTTGTACAGAGCCAGGAACTGATTGGCATTCTGGACCGGCAATACAACTTCATATTATCCCAGTACAATCTGACAGCAGAGTGTTTTGCATCCGGACAGAAGCCTCATCAAGAGACAGCTACCTATATGATCCCCAACATGGTACCACCGGTATATGGCCTTAAGCCATCAGCACCGAAAAAACCAAACCAGAGCTTGGCCGATGTAAAGGATGCCGGGATCAGCGGTCATATGCTGGGACTGATCAAATCACATGCGAGTCTGCTCGGCATGTCCTGTAGCGAGATCACAAATGGGACGGTTCGCCGAGTCATCGCTTCTCAGATCCAGCATTTTATCGAGATGGCCTATGAAATTTTCATGTTCCAGAATAAAAACGCCTATTACCAAGTACCTCAACTCACCCCAAGTGATACACAGCAGATGCTTCAGGCATACATTCCAGCAACCGGAGCACCTCAGATGCCTAATAGCAATAAACCACTTCATTAATTAGAAAATAAAGTCCAAATACCTAGAACAGTCTCTTTAACCCTTTCGGGTCTAAGGGGCTGTTCTTTAATTATGTAATCTTTTTCCTACTGAAGACACTTGATTCGCTTACCAGAAACTGGTTTAATCAAAGACAGAACTTACATATTCAACATACGGATCATACATATAAAATACGGTGAAATGCGGTTATAAGAAAATTCAAATGACTTTTCTTCATTAATGGGGAGGTATACAAATGAGATGGAAGCAACCTGTTAAACTTGGTTTACTGGCTATGGCTCTTGGCTGTACTGCCATTGGCTCAACACTGACGACCTCAACAACACTGGCTGCACCTGTCCCCGCTTCCAAAGCGGTGTATCATCAATTCCAAACCTATCGAACAGAAGCAGTGAAGTCCACAGAAAGTCTGATTAAAGCACGTAAATACCTGATGAATCATATCGATAAAGCCAGCCCTTGGCAGGCCACACTAATGACGCTGCAATTGGAGAACATGCAGAACGTAAAGCTGGCTGATGTGGATCACCAAATGTATACGGAACAATTTCAACAGGCCATATCTCAAGCCCATGAACAACTTGGTTACGAACAGAAGATTACATATAGTCGTCTGCTCAAAGAAATTAAAGATCCGAAAGCGAAGAAACTTCTGCAGGAAGCATCTGATCTCGGGTTCAAACTGGAAACCAGTGAAGGCTTGTATTACCCCATCATCAATTATGAGATATACCAAAAGTTCAAGCCTTTTGTAAAGGCTGATATTGCTGCGTACATTGATATTATGGCTACCGAGTCCAACCAAATGACGACTTCAGATGGTGGCATTATCATCTCCTGGAATGAATTAATTCAGCGTACATTGGAGAAAGAAGCCTTTTTGAACAATTTTCCGAATTCCAATCGTACATCTGCAGTGAAGCAGTGGATATCTGTGGATTACCTGTTTTACGGAAGTGACAACACGCCTGCATATGATTGGTTCACTGACGACGAAGAAATTCGCACCATAGACCCTGAGGTGAAAAAGGCTTACGAGAAAGCTTTGGCTAAGCGGGAGCCCAATACAGAGAGTGTTATTCTGGACACTATGGAAAAGATTTTGCTGCTCCTCAATCAGAACAATGATGAGCTTACACCTGAAGTCAGAGCAATCATCGAAAATGTTCAACAACAATTTGCTCCGGAGTAATTGGATGCTGAATATCAAAATGTAAATGCCAAAAAAGCGGCAGTCCTCGAGACAGAGGTTGCCGCTTTTAAGTTTACATTTCAACTCCTTACGTTTGGATCAAAGAGTTGAAGTGTATATTGATGTAAGTTTGTTCGGATTTACGACGAGATACACGCCCTCAATCCGCTCTCCAGAAGCGTCCAACTCCAAACAGAGTACCTCGGACAATTGTCCTTCTTTCATCAACGCAAGTTGAAGCTCACCATTGATCCACATGGGTACCCATTCTCTTTCACGCAATCGCGTAAGGACTCGCCGTGAGGTCAGAAGTGCAAGCACACCTTTGTGCACGTTCATTGTTCTCATAACCGTATGCACAACGCCACCGCCATCTGCTGTAAATACAGGCTGATCTGCCAGTAACTCCAGCATGGCAGAGACGTCATAACGAAGGAAAGCCGATGTAAAACGGCTCAGCAATTCACCTTTAGCTATCATATCTGCATCACTTTGCTCGATCGGCGGAAGTCTTTCAGGCAAGTTCCGTCTGGCGCGGCTAAAGATTTGACGGCAGTTACTCTCCGTTTTGCCCAGCCAATCCGCTATTTCGGAATAATCATATCGGAACGCTTCACGAAGTACAAAAACAGCGCGTTCCATGGGTGATAGACGCTCCAACATGACCAGATAGGCATAGGAGATCAGTTCTTTTTTCTCCATCGTTTCCTCTGGCATGTTCGACTCTTCACTGTCACCCATCGGCTCTGGCAACCACTCACCAACATAACTTTCCCGCTGATTACGGGCGGAATTTAGCAGATTCAAGCTTCGGTTCACAACCAATCTGGCGATGTAGGACTTGGGATTACGAATATCCTGAGCAGACGTGCTCTGAATCCCCGCAAAGCAATCTTGCACAATATCTTCAGCTTCTACCACACTGCCCAGCATGCGGTAAGCTATTGAAAATGCATATTTTTTATAACGAATATACAACTCACCAACATCCAGAGAAGACACATCTGGCTCATTGGCGTGGAGATTGGAATTCATAAGAATGGCCCCCTCTGGCATGGTGCATGTATTTTATTTAAAGCAACCCGGATACATCCCTGTTGTAATCGCAATCCGGTTCCAATTGTTAATCGTGTTAATGGCCAGGATCAGATCCACCAGTTCGGATTCACTGAAATGTTCACGAACCTTATCGTACAACGCAAGTGGTACACCGTGTTCCGAGATTCGGGTCACCGCTTCAGCCAGCTCCAGCATAACACGTTCTTGATCCGTGAAGAAAGCCACTTCACGCCACACACTCAGCAATAAAATATGATCCGCATAATCTCCCAGTTTCATCAGATCTTTGGCATGCATATCGAGACAAAAGGCGCAGCCATTGATCTGGGACACGCGGATTTTTAACAACTCATACAATACTTTATTTTCAAATTGGCCGGATATATATTGCTCCATTGCCATCATCGCTTTAAAAGCACCTGGACTAGCTACTCTGTAATTCGTTCTTAAATTCATTTTTCATTCGCCTCCGTCATTTGGTTTACATACTGAAGACAAACGACGGCCGGAATCTGTGACATTCTTTGCGAAAATCTTTTTATACCCACAAGAATGGTTGCTCAACTAACGAATATTCACACTGCAAATTCTGATGGCAGGACAACCTCCATGGAGTTGATAATCAGTAATGGAAAGAAATAACATACTGAATGTCTGTCCTCATTCTATAAAATTAACATCTAACGTAAGAAAAATCCGCGTTTTTCCGTATCTATGTACGTTTTTTACTGATCTGTTTGTGATTTCAACCAAAAGTAGGTTGGATATATTGATACTTTGACCAAAGGAGTAGTAACATACGGCTAACCAAGTTAACTTTTCTAACACAAAAAGAGAATCGTTTATTCATATCGGCAAGGAGTGTTTCCTATGATAACTTCCAATGCAAACCGTAATGTGACGTCCGAATTGCCTAGAGGCTGTACGTTCACCGCTGAAGACTGGCATGTTTTATCCCAATATTGGTATCCGATAGCCCAAGCAACCGAAGTAACAGACAAACCACTTGCTGCTCAATTACTCGATGTGAAGCTGGTTCTCTATCGCAGTAATGATCAGGTTGTGGTAGCCAAGGATCTTTGTTTTCACCGCGGGGCTCCACTTAGCAAAGGCTGGGTAGAAAATGGCGAGATTGTCTGCCCTTATCACGGTTTTCGATATAATTGCGAAGGCAAATGTACCGCCGTACCTGCGCACCCAAGTTCCAAGATCTCGCCTAAGCTCAAACTTATCGTGTACCCGGCAGTTGAACGTTATGGCTTAATATGGACTACACTGGCAGGAATGGAAGAACAGATCCCCTCCTTCCCTGGTTGGGATGATCCGGATTATATCAATATTTTGCCACCCAACTTTGACATTGCTGGTTCCTCTGGACGACAAATGGAGGGTTTCCTGGATGTATCCCATTTTGCCTATGTGCATACCGAAACGTTTGGTGACCGAAACAACACAGAAGTCCCCCAATACAAAGTGAAACGCGAAGGTAATGAGTTACTGGCCGAGTATTGGAGTACGGTGAGTAACTATGGCAAAGGGCAAGATCTTGTTGCACCTGAAGGTTTCCAATGGTTGCGCGAGTTTCGAGTGTTCCCACCTTTTGCGGCCTCTCTTACGGTACATTTCCCAGGAGGCGACAAGCTGAATATTCTGAATTGTGCTTCACCGATCTCTGCCCGTTATACACGTCTATTCTGTCCAATCACACGCAACTTTGACAAAGACGCTCCGATTGAAGACACAATCAAGTTCAACTTGCAGATATTTGAAGAAGACCGCGAGATGGTCGAGTCACAGAAACCGGAGGATCTGCCCCTTGATCTGCATGCCGAAGCCCATATTCCCGCTGACCGTACTTCGATTGCTTATCGTCAATTATTAACGGAGCTTGGCTTGGGACGAAATTACACATCGTAAATTAAATCATATAAATACTAGGGTGTGTCTTCAACCTCAGGCAATCTATCGATGATGGATCTCAGCGCCTAAAAAGTCTTGAAGTACTATCCTGCGGTCTCTGGGGAATGGGTTGAAAATTTTCTTAGGAACTCAGGACATCTTATTTGGCCTCTAGGTCCTCATTTAAAATTGTAAGGAACATCAGACACTTTACTTCCCAAAATCCCCCGATAAAAACACTTCATACGGCTGTTTATTCTGATATAACGTGTCTCAGATTCTTTAGATTTCTGAGCACGCCTCAAATCCTTGATTAAGACGCCTACGATTCGTTAGCACTCCATGCTTCGGACACGTTCAGGTATGTATCGGCTTTCAGCAGGTTTGAAGACACCTTTAATCAACAAAAGAAGCGTTCTTTTGCGAACGCTTCTTTTGCTATACCTAATTTAACTGAAATACCTATGTGTATTAGATAACCTCAGCAAATAAAGTTCATCTTTCCTCTTGATTATTAGTATTCACAGGAAGCTATCTATAATACGGACAGCCCGGCTCATGGATAATACGTGGATCAACCCAAGTGCCCCAGTACGGAAGACGGTTCACGTAAGGTTGCATGTTTGGCTGTGTGTTGGGTTGCATGTTTGGTTGCATGTTTGGTTGCATGTTTGGCTGTACATTGGGTTGTACATTAGGCATTACGTAAGGCTGATGATTCACATTTGGAGCACTGTTAGAGGCGGGAGCAGTTGAAGTTTGGCAATCTGCCGGCGGGCCAATGATCACTGTTTTTTGGATCGGAGCCAGCGCTTCTTGAACTTTTTTCTCGTCCAGACAGTACGTATAAGCCAAAAGTTTTGCAGGTGTAAGACGTAAGGTGTCTGAGCCAAATATCGCCTCAGGAACAGGAGCATCAAAAACTGCCAGTAAGTGTGTATGATCTGCAGTAGCCACTTCATAGTGCCACCAGCCTTGAGGAACGTTAGCCACCTGCCCCGGAGTAATCGGGAAATGAAGCAGCTCGTTGGTAAACGGATTAATGAGGGAAACAACTGCCGCACCGCTGATGCAGTATACCAACTCCGTTGCATTCTGATGCGTATGTGGTTCAACCACATTGCCCGTGTTGAGGAAAATATCCAGTAAAGAAGCATTGCCCAGTGTGTTTAACTGCTTGATGGAAAGAGAGTTAATATAGTTGTTCTCATCCTTCTTGAATAACGGGTTATTGCTCAAATCGTAAGTAAATTCGGTGGTTGGTAAAGTGTAATCCATGTATGAGGTTGCCAAAATAAAACGCCTGCCCTTCGCTCTCGGTTTAGGTCATAACCTATATGCCAGCTTATGCCCAGCGCCCAGATACGTGACATTTCCACCAATTTTCATCCCATAACAAATATCCCTGACTCGGACATCCCGAGCAGGGCTCTATTCATTACATGTTCTTTTTCATTTCCCAGACTTCTTCCCAATGTGTACCAAATGGAATATTCATTAAGTCTACATACTCCAGCCAGTGCATTCTTGTGACAACATCCGGAGTTCCCTCAATCAGTGCATTCGTTACCAGTAAAGCACGCAGATTCTTCAGTTTTTCCAGCTCCGGAGGGAGTTCACGTATACCAGAATATACTATCTCCAGATACTTCAGTTCACTTAATTCACCAATCTCAGGCGGGATGCAATTTAGTCCCAATTCAGATTGTGGTCTGGGCCTCCAACCAGGTACAGATTCAAAAGGGCTGCCACAATAAATTCTTAACTCTTGAAGTTGCTTGAGTTTCCCGATCTCTGCCGGAAGACGCTCCAGATCCAGCGTTGTAATGACCAATCTTTCCAATGAAGTCAGTTCGAAAAGACTTGCAGGGAGCGAGTACAGATTCTGCTCAAAAATCGTCAGCTCCTTCAAGTGCTTCAACTCCCGAATTCGTTCGGGAAGCTCACTTAAACCGTGTAAGCTGATATCCAGCTTATCGGTCTGATGCCTGATCGCATCGTCCAGAAGATGATCAATTTCCTTATGACGGTCCAATTCAAAGAACAACCCCGGAATCCGCTCCATAAGTTCACTCGCTTCTTTGTATGTAATCCTCATGCCGTACATATGTTCATGGGCAACAGAGAAAAAATAATCATTTCCGTCTTCTGTTATAAAACAAAGATCGTCCGGCAATGCCGGGTAACACCAATCATGAAAACGATTAGCTTCTTCTTTGAGCACTTGACCCGATTCCGGTGTACAGCGATATGTATAATAGGTGCCTTCGGAATAATAGGCTCCGCTTTTCAGCATCATCTCTTCCATCGTAGCACGTTCCACAAGATAGGGTTTCAATCTCTCTAACACACGAAACACTTCCGGTATCTCGTTCTCTTCGTACCTTTGTCTATCAACCAGCATAAACCGGTCTGTCTTCTCGATCAATTCGTCAATCAACAGTTCATAGGCCGTTCCTTTTGGATCCGTGTGAAAAGCTACGGCTACCATATGTTCACCCCTCATGGCACTATATTCATTAATCTTTAATCTGTTGTATCATCTGAAACCACTGTGGCATAGGCTGATATCATCAATCCAGTTATTGGAGGCTTGTTACATGGCATACGGCCCTGGTTCAGTATCATCCCCGCAACCTGCGGGTTATCCTTACCCTTATTATCCACCACCGCCACCGTACCCGTACCCTTATCCCTATCCATACCCGCCCATCGTTCCTGTTCCACTGCCATATCCGATCGGTGGTCCTTGGTGGCATGGTGGATATCCCGGCGGTGGTTACCCCGGTGGACACCCTGGTCATTTCCCGGGAGGTGGCTATCCCGGTGGACCTCACGGAGGTGGACCTGGCGGTCCGGGTGGTCCAGGTGGACATGGAGGATCTCCAGGCGGCGGAGGATTTCACGGACATCGTTTCTTCCAGTGGTAATCATTAGACTTATTCAAAGTACTTGTTCAGATAAAGGAGCTGCTTCGGCAGCTTCTTTATTATTAAGGAATTATCTAATCGTTCAGGATTTAATACGTGATCTCATCCATCATCTTCAGATTACAGTTCGACATGCTGAGGAGAACCGTGAAGGTAGGTGTAAGGTAATAAACAAAGTCTGGATCGTGCACGTACATGATAATCTGCCCATACGTCCCTTCCTCCGTTGGATCGAAATCGAGCATCAGATACAGTGAACCTCCCGCAATCGTTGCAAAAGGAATCCATGGTTTATGGAACAGGTATGGCTTGATCTCCAGGTCCAACTGGCTAATCTCTTCGGCAGAATAATACTCTTCAAGCTTCTCATCTACTTCACAGAAGTATTGTTTGGTCTCTCGAATCTCTTCCAATGACATCAGATAAAAAGGTGTACAACGCCCACCCTCGGCATCACCTGGGTACAGCACATGTAACCCGTAACCACTGCCATCTTTGCTTTGGTAAAAGGTACGAAAATCGCCAGGCAGCCGGACGCCATACTCCTTTTCGAATAGATCCAAACTTTCCTCGGATGCACCTTCCCGATGTTGATATTCTTCGAACAATTGCCGAATCTCTTGATCCTGTATTCTCTCATCTAACAAGTGATTCAGCTCGTCCATTAACACGTTTAATGATACATTCCGCTCCACGCTGACCACACCTCCCTATCTCAGCCCTTCTCTTCTTGTAGATATTGATGATATTCCCAAAATGCTTCTTCCTCTCCGCCGCCTTCAATCAGAACCATGACTGCATAAGATAACAAATTAAGCCATTGTTCCATCAACGCCACCTGTTCGTCCGAGATGAGGTTGTTGCTGCGAAGCATACCCTCAGGTTCAACGGCCCAGGCGCGTGCCATATGAGTAATTCCCCATAGACATGCCATGACTTCCCGATCCAGTGAAGGCCGTGCAAGTTCTGATGCCAGTACCCGCAGTATCTCCATCAACTCATGAAAATTCTCCTCAATTAAATGGCCACGAAAGGGCCGCAGACTGCCAATAAAACCGTTCTCCATCTTGGGATGACTCAGATCATCATAGGAAAAAGCATGACATTTTAATAACATTACTGCCTCTTCACGTTCCATTCCTTCACCCCTAACTAGGTCAAAATGCTAACTCACCAGCACAGAGGTTCTTCTCCACACCACAACACATATCGCTCCAGCTCACGAAGAGTGCCTGTACCAATCCCGTACTCGTCCATTTCTTTGGAACGAAGATCGAGCACATGCAGCATGCCACCATACGTGCCAACTGCAAGTTTGGACTGTTCCGGCGATACGGCGAGAGAATAGATGGTACTTCCTACAAAATGACGCCATACTTCCTCACCCTCGCCATTCACACAATACAGATAACCATATGCATCCCCAAACACCATTCCCGCCTCTATTTCCACCGCTGCATACACTCGTGCATTCTCATCCATGACCGGCCAATCTTCCTTCGTTTCGTTACCTGCGATAGATTCCAGCGGAACCTGTATCGTTACCCCGTTATAGAAATGACATGCGTTAAACCAGACGGTTTGGTTATCACTGGTGAATGCTGCATAATGAGGGTAGCTCGATTCTGGATAGAGAGAGTATGTCTTGTTCAGTTGGCGGTCCATCACCATATGATTGCTCCCTTGGCTACCATATGCTATCCATCGACCATCCCGGGATACCGCTGCATGTCCCATGTCTAACTGTGTATCCTCTAGCTCATACTCTTCGATCTCTGCCAGATCGGGATGAAGCAAGGTCACCTGAGCCTGTGTGACGAGATATATCCCGTATCGTGAATGGATGAGTAGTGCTTTGCCTTCATCCATAGGTATAAGTCCTTCAAGTGTCCATTCGGGATGCTCACAATCCGCAAGTGATTCAATCCGAGGTAAGGAAGACTGTATCCGGGATTGAATATCTTCCCAACGATATGTCGCTATCTCCTGTCCTTCCAACCTGCGATCTGGCTGACGAATAATACGAATCCCTTCCGGTCCTGCAAGCGCATAGTCCAATCCGTCTGATGAGCAACCTGCAAAAGTATACGGAGAAATCAACTGCCATCCGTGCTGATCCATCGTATAGATCTGACCATTCTCCGTGAAGATACCCGTATTACACACACACGTCTCTTCGTTCAGATAACCTACAACATTGACCGCTTGCATGGAAGCCTGAAACGCCTCGCTCAATGGCCACGTCGCTGCTGGCAACTCACGTCGAAGCACCTCCAAGTCACCGTGGAGATTGGCCTGTCTCACCATATGGAATACTTCAGTACTCATATCGCTCCTGGAATCGTCCTTCAGCTCGGATTCATCTGGTTGCTCTCCCTCCATGCCTTTCCGTACAAATGCATTGACATCCCTTGCATAACGCTTGCCTTCATTACGCCATTGTTCCGCGATGTCCTCTTTTAACCAACTCATAGGTTCTCCTCCACTCTAGCCCTATTCATATGCCGTACAATGATGTGCCTGCAAAAACAGACTGATATCGTTATCTGTCGCCTCCTCCGCACCGTTTTTTTCTTCATAGAACAGGGCAACTTCTCTCCCATTTGCATAGTTAAAACGTACATATCCTCCCATCGACGCCATAAACAGCTTGCACATGTACTCATTCTCCAACACAGCGTCCCACTTAAATTCCGTTTTGCATGTATCGGCCAGTTCCTTCATGGAGCTTCCCTGTCCCGTCCCTGTAAAATGATAAAATGCGTGCTTACGCAGCTCATTCCACGGTTCAAAATAAAGTGGCGTTATCGGTTTATCCTGATGGTAATACCCACAATAGATCCGGTCCAGCGTTACGCCAAATTCAGTCTTCGGGCATGCCCATAAGGTGATATGTTCATTATGACGCGGTAGCCACAACAGCCCCTCAACTTCCGGATGAACAGCAAGGAAATCTCCATCTACAGAACTGCCGATGGTGATGCACTGCGCAAGTTGATGCTGACATATAGGCGATTCATCCGTATGTATCCAAAAATCATATTCAACAAAAGGCTTCAGCACTTCCGTGTCCGGTCTTTGCACATTCATCCAGCCTGTGTAGGTGCCTTCCCCGTATTGTTCAATCCAGGTACGGTATGACAAAGGTAGCGAGATGGCGTGTTGTTGTTCAAAGTGATCCATTTCCTCTGCTGGAACCGGCTTAAGTGCACGGGATACGATATACATTTGTCGACATCTCCCATCTCAGTTTGGTTCATTCGTATACAGATCTAAGCCAGTTCTTCCTGTACAATGTCAGTCCATACCCCTTTACGATTCAGAATACGAATGGCGAACGCATCATATCCATCACGTTTGACCTGATCAAAATCCATGCGCTCTCCCGTAATCAGTTCATACGTACCATGCTCATCTACATCTTCGCCAAACTCATCATCCCAAGGCACATTGTAGTAGGCCGTCAACTCTACCTCAAAGATGTCCTCTCCTTCAACATCCAGATAAGGGCGAAGTGGTCTGTCATGTAGTGCTTCTTCCGAATAAGTCTCACATAACATGGCATCATATCCGTGCTTAGCGGCATCAATGATCAGGTAGCGTTCACCCGTGACGGTATGCTCCGCATATACAAGAAGCGGTGTCGAATCATGCCAGGTAATCAGATCATCATCCGTCAAGTCACCATAATAAAAAATATGGAATTTATCATGACCATCACTCGTTTGAAGTTTGCCTTTCCACTCCACTTCCTCGGACTTTATGTCCTCTTCCTTCTTTGTTAAACCTTCCAGATAAGCAGGTCCGTGTTGCACACCATACGCATTCATCATCTCGCCTCCGATTTGTTCATTCGAATGGTAACCACTTTGTGTTCCTCATCCACCGTCAGTTTCACATCAATGTTAAGCTTGTCGCGAAATAACGCCGTAATATTGATATACGGATCGCGGGCAGCTTCGCTACTACCGCCACTATTACGGCTCATTCCCTGATGAATGATGGACTTCACCAATTCGTTATCCGCTTTGCCGGTATTATCGTAGGTGTAGATCACCTGCCCATCCTGATCATACAGATTTAAGACCGTTGTAAAATCATTGGCGTTCTCATACTTTCTTTCAGTCTGCACATAGTTGTGATCCGTATGTTGATAGTTTACAGTACCATCCAGATACGGATTGTCCCCACCGGGCTTCACTTCATATTCCCGATAGGCCAGATTAAACAGGTATTGGAGATGACTCATGTCGATCCGGTAATAAAACTGACGGTTATCCTCTTGTTTATCCATCGCTGCAAAACTGTTAATAAGCGGCCAAGCCCCATAGGACTCACCATTAACATCAACCGCGAGAGCATAGTCAGATAAGACTGTCTCTTTTTGAAATATGCCATAAGTCTGTAAAATAAAATAAGCCGGAATCATCAACATCCCCAGAATGATTGCAAAAATACTAAGTTTAAATCGTAGTTTCATGTCTTCTCTCCCTTGCAGCTTTAACGCTTCATCTTATCTTTCAGTCTCATCCAGTCTTATGCTGAAGCTTGGACAGTGTACGCACAACCATATCCCTGTTCTTCGCATCCTTAATATAAGCCGGAATACTATGTGAAGCTGTTCTTAAAGGCATATTTACAGGTTTCTCACGCAGATCTGCGGAAACATAAGCAATGAGATAATTCAGGTGCTCCCGATTCACAGCCCATATGATTTTTCCTCTGAACTCATCCAGGAAGTATAGTTCCAACCCGAATACAGGATCTTTCCCTGCACGAATCTCGGAAAAACACCTTCCGTATGTCGATTTGGCATGTAATTCAACCTGATTAACAGCACCACAATGCGGACATTCCACATGCGTTGATCGGTGAGAAGTCTTCTTCCCGTCTGTGACTTCCACGTTAAACCAACGTTCACATACAGCACAATTCCCCTTGGCCTTATATTGATACACCGGTTCTTCAAGCGCTTGAGCGTAACAATCGAAACATTTCCATCCCAGTTGATCTTTACCTTGTTCAATAGATGCGTGTCCTCCGCATTTTGGACATTTCACATCAACCCGCTCGCCCCGACGAAGTACCGAATAGAAACTGTACTTATACGCACCTTCATCTTCGAAACGTTTCATTCCGTATCCACCTTTCTTCTGAAACTACGATATACACGGCGTCAAAATACTCAACATTTACCAATCCATCTCTCTAAAATTATATGAAACTCCGTTCCTCAGCACAAGAATTGAAGGCAGATTGTTGGAAATACCTCTAATACGACATACCCAAGTGTGTGCCTCATCACACCCGTCCCCACCTCAATAACGTAATCTATAACTAAATAACTACTGAAATGAAAGAAAACCTGCTTTTTAGATTGTGAAAAACATCACTTGATTGAAGGTTGTGCAACTATGTTTTCCTTACTGAATGTATATAAATGGTCACTCGTATTCGCCATATTTACAGCAACTCTCTCTCACTGTAGTACAACCGATACGGTTAAACCTGTTAACCACGATGAAGTCTCCCTCTCTGCGGTCAGTCAACCCCCGGTGGACCCGATCATTCGCAGAGAAGGTACTACGGTATATATTGAAATGACGGCTCAGGTTACAGATATCGAAATCTCCGAAGGCGTAATCTACAACGCTTGGACATTTAATGGTACCGTTCCCGGACCCGTCCTACGAGTGACCGAGGGAGATACCTTGGTGTTCACGTTGAAGAATAAAGATTCCAGCCTGCCTCACTCCATGGATTTTCACGCTGTACATGCTGCTCCAAGCAGAAAATTTATTGATGTTATGCCAGGCGAGGAAGGCACCTTCACTTACCCAACCTCCTCACCCGGTGTATTCATGTATCACTGTGGAACCAAACCGGTCCTTGCCCATATCGCGAACGGGATGTACGGCATGATTATTGTGGAACCCAAGGCTGGGTACCCTTCTGATCACTTGGTAGTTCGTGAGTATATCCTTGTTCAGAGTGAATGGTATAAGGAGCACGACTACGAAGCTTTTTTGAACGGAGAACCGGATTATGTCGTATTTAACGGCAATGACTATGGATTAGTAAAACATCCCCTGCTAGCCAAAGTAGGAGATACGGTTCGGATCTATGTCAGTAATGCTGGACCCAATGAAGTCTCATCCTTCCACGTTGTAGGTACAATTATGGACCGTGTGTATACCGATGGAAATCCACGCAACATCCAGTATGGAATACAGACCGTCATGCTTCCCGCAAGTGGTGGAGCTGTCGTAGAGTTTACCGTGACCGAAGAAGGTGATTATGCGATTGTAACCCATCAGTTCAACCATGTAGCCAAAGGAGCTGCCGCTGTTCTGCGTGTGACCAAGGATGGTACTGATCATGGTGCAACTGCCATGTCTCACTGAGACATGGCAATAGATAATGGCTATACCCATTCTGAACAATTTCGAGGTGATGAAACGATGATCTGTGAGCACGAAGCCAATGATGCCTGTTTCTCCAAAGTATCTCTGTTCCAGCATCTAGATCCATCCGAAGCTGAATTGTTGATCTCCCTTTTGCATACCCACAAATATAACAAAGGTGAAGTTGTCGTCCATGAGGGCGAACGCTCAGATACGCTTTACGTGGTTCATCAGGGATGTGTGAAGTTATCCAAATACAATGAAAGTGGCAAGGAACATATTATGCGGTTTCTGTTTCCCGGAGATTTCTTCGGACAAGATTCACTGTTACACCAAAAACCACATGCTGCAAACGCTGAAGTTCTGGAGCCTTCGGCCATCTGCTCCATCAACAAACATGACTTCGACCAGTTGCTTGAACATGATCCAAAGCTTGCTTATCATTTCCTGCTTGCCATTTCCAATCTTCTCCGTGAAACTGATGAATGGAACAGCTCGCTTAGTGCGATGACAACGGAACAGAAGATTGCCAAGCTGCTGTTGTTCTTCCATACCCAGAATCATGCAAAACATGAGATCCGCTTGCCTGTTTTCAAAAAAGATATGGCTCTATTGCTTGGTATCACACCAGAGACGCTTAGTCGTAAACTCGCCATGATGCAAACTCAGGGACTTCTTCAGGTTACAGGGAACTGCATTCTTATTCTTCAACTGGAACAGCTTAGGGAAAGAATTGAACCGCCTGCCCGAATTCAATAAATTAGGTAAGGAAAATTGCGAATGCGGAGGAAGCTGTTTTGGCAAAAAAAGAGTATCCGATCAGAAGCCACTCTGTTCGGATACTCTTTTTATATAAATTCAACTCAGATTTACACAAAAACGGAAAGGACAGAAATAAGCTGAGGAAGCGAAGCGTGCGCCTTAAAGCTTTCTGAAAGAAAGCTGCATCGAAAGCTTATTCTCTCATCTACAGATCGAGCAACAGCGACACAAGCAATCCCATGGATGCAATCAAACCCACTACAGGCCCACCCTCTTCAAAGGCCTCCGGCATCATCGTTGAGCAGATCATGGCAATGATTCCACCACCTGCAAATGCACCAATCGCTGCACCCATCTCCTCTGGAAGCTGTTCCAGAAACAGATATCCGCCCAGTGCTGCAAGCGCGGAGATCAACAGTACACTCATCCACATCAATATGATTTTGCCACGACTGTACTTGCCTTGTAGTCCAACCGTACTAGACAGACCTTCAGGAATGTTGCTGACAAAGATTGATACTACCAGAACCACACTGACACCGTTTCCGGCCAGCAAGCTGGCTCCAAGCATGATGGATTCCGGGATAGCATCCATTACCGTGCCTGCAAAGATTCCAAGCCCGCTTTGATTCGAGTCTCCCGACTTTGCCGATCGTTTACGCCCCGCCCCTCCCTTTGCAGAAACGAGCAGGTCAAACAGGGTGTACACGACAGCACCCGCCGTAAATCCAATGGCTGTAGGTATAATTCCTCCATCATTCAGCGCATCTCCGAGAAGTTCAAAGGTCGCTGCACCAATTAATGTTCCTGTCCCAAAAGCCATAATCCAACCAATAACTCGTTTGGGAATCTTCAGAAACAATGCTGCGAGTGCGCCAATGACTACCGCTGAGGCAGAGATGCCGCCCCACATGAATGCAGTCCACATCCGGGCCGACCCCTCTCTTGTTCAATCATATTCTATCATTCCATTAACCCTGGTTGAGCAATCAAAAACAGTGATATGGCTTTACGGTGATCTATATCACCTGATGTGTTCAAAAATCACGCTATGATACAATGATGTCGTCGTTCAGAAATATGAACACAGAGAGGAGAGATTCTCATGAGTAGGGTAAACAAAGATACAACAGCGGAGTTTCTACAACAGTTTCCCATCTTCCAGGACCTTAGCCCCGAGGAATTAAAGCAAGTCGAAGATATCGCCATTTCCAGAAGCATTCAGAAGAAATCAGTTATTTTCAGCGAAGGAAGCGAAAAGGAAGCTGTCTTTTTCATCCGTACGGGCATTGTAAAGGCCTATAAAACCGATGAGAACGGGCATGAACAGATCGTCTCTTTCCTCAAAACAGGAGATATGTTTCCACACACCGGCTTTTTTAATGCGTACCCTTACCCGGCTACCGCAGAAGCCATTACCCCTACCGTACTACTAGCCATACCTGTCCGACTTTTCGAACGATTAATGCTGAGCACACCTTCCATTGCGATCAAAATTATGCGTGTACTCGGTGACAAAATAAGAGAATTACAGGATAAATTGCAGGTGCTTTCTGGTCAGGATGTACGCAATCGTGTGCTTTCCTTCCTCCTTATGCTCGCAGAGCAGCACGGACAGACACATGGAGACCAAGTTATCATCAACCTGCCCATGACACATCAGGAGTTTGCCAATTCCATTGGTACAACAAGAGAAACAGCAAATCGGCTTTTAAACCAGCTTACAAAAGAGAATTTGCTCGAAGTGGATCGCAACCGGATTATCATTCATGATTTGCAAGCTTTGAAGCAACAAAGGGATGCGTGACCACCCTGTCTGTACTCCTAACTATACTGTTTTCTCTCCCCTGCTCTTACACTAAACTGTGTGTGCACAAAGAGACCTTAACACTCGTAATCCATGTTAAGGTCTCTTTGTATATACACAATTCCCTATACATGTGTCCATCTACTGTGCGTTTGGACTTATTCATGTCCCTCTTTCCATACAGAGAATTCATTCAAATAAGGCGAGTCTATGACATTAAATAAGGTGTGAGCAGGCTCACACAGCCCTATCCTCACGTTTTCTATAATCAAATTGTACCACCACACTATCCCTATTTGGAGGAATGACACATGAACACATACACAGCAACCATTAATGCCACGGAGTATCCACCGCATTTGAAACATAAAGTTATTTTCGAAACGTTTGATCAGTTGCAACCACAGGAATCCATGCTGCTCATTAACGATCACGATCCAAAACCCCTTCGATTCCAGTTCCAGTCCACACATCCCGATGGCTTCAACTGGGAGTATATTGAGCAAGGCCCTACAACCTTCCAGGTCAAAATCAGCAAATTATAGATTGGAGCTGGCCCGCTATGGCGCACGTTGAAATCATTGACGATACTAAACTTCGCATCACGCTGCGGCTGGAAGACGCCACAACCATGGTTCAAACGGCGCAGCGGGAGCAAGCGGAATATGCGCAAGAGATTATCACCATTTACGAAAAAATGCCTGTATTCGAATATACTCATTTCTGTTTTTACGCCTATGACAGTGCAAGACTTTTTGAGCGTGTGCTCGGGATGGACCCAAAAGCCTATCTGTCCTTCTCCCTCGATGCGCCGGAGTCATTCTTCTATGCGCTGTACGGTGGAATGGCCGCCCTGTATGAATCATCTCTGCAGTTGGTACAACAGGCGAATGTAGCTAGTGCAGGATCGGATGTGAACGCACATGTCTCCATCTGATGTCCATATTGTTGAATTGGATGTGCGTCCTCATCTGAGTAAAAAGTTGGAGCCGTTTCAACTGATCATGGACACGGTCAAAGGCCTTCAGCATGAAGATGTATTTGTACTACACGCTCCATTCAAACCAACGCCCCTGCTCGGTATTCTCAAGCTGAAAGGATACTCCAGCACATCGGAACGAAAAGGTTCAGATCACTGGGTTACCACGTTTGTGCACAAAAAAAATAAAACCGGTGACAAAGCATTATCTTCAATAGTTTTATCTGGATCGGAAGTCGATTCTGAGCCCGGTTCAGACGAAGAATCAGCTTCATGCAAAGGCCATCCAGAGGAGCAAGCTGTTGCGATTGAAAACTTTGAATCCCTACAGGCGCCCACCGTGATACTGGACAATCGCGGATTGGAACCGCCACAACCCATGATGCGAACACTTGCCGCACTGGAACGTTGCAAACCTGGGGAAGTCGTACTGATTCATAATGACCGTGTGCCAGTCTTCTTGATTGAAGAGTTAAATAATCTCGGTTGCCCCTTCACGGTTGAGGATCAAGCTGATGGTACGGCCAAAGTGAGAATTGAAAAAGGGTAAGGAGGCAAAAGCCATGTCCAGGTTGCCGTTTCTTTTTATCATCACGGGCATCTTTGGATTTGTAATGTATCACGCATTCTCCCTGCTCTCCCTGACAGGCTGGCTTGGTGATGAACTCAGAGGACCCGAAGGCTGGTTTCATGTCCATCTGTTTGTGCTCGGGTGGGCAACCATGCTGGCTATGGGTGCCGTTTATCAGTTGATACACGTTATTTTGCAATCCAATATCTATAGTCTGTTCCTCGGTTATTGTCATTACTTCTTGTTCACGACTGGAATAACGGGCATGTTATACGGCTTCATTCGGGCAGATGTCAGCTGGATTGCCGCTTCTGCCACACTTGCACTATCGGGCATATTATTCTTTGGCTGGAACATGACCGTCACCCTTTTCCGAGCTTCACAATGGAACCCTGTGACGATTAGCGCCGCCTGCGCCTGTCTTTATCTTGTGTTAACCGGGTTATCCGGCATGCTGATGGGGTTGAATTTTGCCTTTGGTGATTGGAACGGTCTACATGAACGCTTATTCGGCGCACATATCTGGATGGGTACACTCGGCTGGTTTGGCATGTTGATTACCGGATTCAGTTACAAAATGCTTCCGATGTTCTACTTGTCCCACGATTATTCCATTCGACTGCAAAAAGTGGTCTTGGTTCTGTGGAATGCAGCTGTAGTTACAGGCGTTGTCGCATTTCTGACTGGGTTGAAGGGAGGCTTACTCTGGTTTGCGCTCTTGCTTCTAACCGCAACCCTTCTCTTCTATGTGTATCACTTGGAGCAAATTCAGGAGAAACGGCACAAAAGTAACCCAGGTCCGGGCATTCGCTGGTCTGTGTATGTAAGCCGTGCGTTGGCTGTATATGCTGTTGCCCTATTGATCTATTCTGCACAAGGGATCGACCTGCTGCTCCATCCGCGTGTTGTTCTGCTGTCTGGATGGGTATATCTCGGGGGTTGGGTGCCTCTCACCATACTTGGCTATGCCTCCAAAATCGTGCCTTTTCTGTGGTGGACCCACAAATACGGTAAGCAAGCAGGCAGACCCGGAACACCGCTGATGGCAAGTATGCTGAGTGAACGCGATGTGAATTGGGGTATGCTCGCTATGGTCGCTGGAAGCCTTCTGCTTGTCAGTGGAATTCTGATTAATCTGGCAGAGGTCATGATGGTTGGAGGAACGATATTATCTATCGTATCCATCGTTTATATCGCAAATATAGCTTTGGTATTCAGACGTTAATGTTAATAAAATGGACTGGAGAGTGAACAGGATGGAACAAACCACGCATTTGCTTGAATGTCTCAAGGAAGTATATGATCCTGAATTAGGTGTTAATATCGTTGACCTAGGTCTGGTATATGAAGTAAGGGAAGAGCCTGAACGGGTATATATACGGATGACGCTGACGACACCAGGTTGTCCGTTACACGATACGATTGTTGGTGCAGTGAAATGGGTTTTGCAGGAAAATACAAATAAGACCGATATTGATGTACAAGTGGTGTGGGAGCCACAATGGTCTCCACAGCTGATGTCGAATGAAGCCAAAGAAATGCTGGGATACTACTAGGCAGAATGAACAGTGACGGATGAATGAACAAATTGCTGTCGGAATACGAAAAAGCGTACTTAAGATCTGATACTCTCAGACCCAGGTATGCTTTTTGTTTGCTATGAGAACCACACTTGGTCAAGGCACTTTTGAATAAAAAATAAATAAGGAAACTCCAGAATAGAGTTTCCCTTATATTAGTGCCGATCAGTGAATCATTATATCGATTCCTTGATATTAGATGTTAGATGTCCTTTGCATAGGATGCTGCTGGCACTTTGTTTAACACCACGAACAAACGAACTTCCTGATCTCCTGAATTATGGAATGCGAACTCCACCTCACCGCCGCAATGGATCACATCCTCTTGTTTCACCGCTTGTTCTTTTCCATCCAGAATAAGTGTGCCTGTGCCTTCGACTACCAGTAAAATAACGTCTGTGCCCGGATGTTTATGAACGGGAAGCTGCTGTCCTGGCAGAAAATGAAGGACAAAGGTCACCCCACCACCTTGTTGGAATAAAACCCTTTTTGTAAAACGGTCCTCACTGAATGCTTTTGCTTCTTGCAATGACGTAATACTCATGTAATCGTCCTCCTCGATAATATCATCTGTTGATGCATTCATCTTAACGCAAGAAAGCCCGCGTTTCCTTGATCTGAATCAAGAAAATGCGGGCCATGAACAGATCATGGTCGATCCATATAATTATTCGTTTTCTGAATGTTTACACCATCATTTTGCGCAGAGAAGATATATATCTGGAACGGATAACAAAGAAATAAAACGTCTGTGCAAGCAGAAACGCACCAAATACAGTCAACACCGGAACCGTATAATTCGTAATTCCGAATTCAGACAGGAATGGCTTAACCACTACCAACGTTTCAATGATAGCTACCCCAATTGGTAAAAAGAACAGAATGGCAATCTGAACGGTGGATGATCGTTTCATCTCGTTGAAACTGAGACCCATTTTCGAAAGAGAATACACCATTTTCCCATCTGCTTCAAGATCGGTATGCAGTCTGAAATACAAAAAGCTTGCGGAAGAGATGGAGAAGATTAATCCGATAAATATGCCGAGAAAGGTAAAGAGTGCTGTACCCTGTCTGTATCTCTCAAAATCTCCATATCGAGTGGTCAGAAAGCCGGAGTAATTCTCATCCGAAGAAGCATTATCGCTTCGAATGGTATCTGCGGACAACAGAAGCTGATCGCTAACCATGGCTTCCGAGGAGTGCCGGTCAGGTACAGCATGACCCCATGCCGGAATCTGATAAAGAACTTTGCCAGATAACCTATTTGCATTGATATGTTGTGTGATCTCTTCAAACTCCTCATCTGGGAGAACGACTACACCTGTAGAATAGATCAAGGTTGCGAACCGTGGTTCTACATCCGTAGCTGTAACTCTTGCTTGCAATGAGCCATCCTCCAGATTCAGAGTCAAGGTGTCTCCTTCCGCATAATTGCGAAACCTGTTTCGATCGATCTGATCCTGATCCTTCTCATTACGGGAATCTACGAACAATACTGAGTCTGAATCCAATTGGAATGTCTTTTTTCCCAGGATTGTATTCAACCGGTTGTAGTGACTGAGGGGCATAACCGAGACAGCACTCTGATCCGCATCAGACCAGAAGTACTCCAGATACACTTGCTGATAATCCAAGCCTGCGGCTTGAAGTCTCGAATCAACGGCGCTCATATCCAATTGATCCGAAGGAGTGTACACATTGTATATGACTGGAAAATCGTTATTGGTAAACTGCTCCCGGTTCTCCTGATCTAGTGACAAAATTACAACTGCACTCATTGAAGCAATCGCAATCACCACGGTCACCATAAAGAGCATGCGGGCATTATCCTTCATTTTGTAACTCATCTCTGAGATCCATAACAGACGTGTACCATGCCATACCGTTTTACGATTACGCTTCAATAAACGAATGATGAGCACGGAAAGTTGTGAATAGAAAAAATACGTCCCGGCTATCCCTGTTACTGCTGCAAGCATGATTGTTCCGCCATTTAACCCGTTACGGAGTACCACAAAACCTACTGTAAGTAATGCAAAACCCAGAAGTGAGAAGAACCATGAAGCTTTGGGCTCTTTTTTAGGTTTGTTGGTTCCCGTCAAAAGTTCTAACGTCCGTTTGTTTCCGATAAAAAGTAATGTGAAGAGTGAAATGCAGAAGAATAATATCAAAAAGGCTCCTACTGTAATCAGAATGGCTTTGATCGGAAAATAAAAGGGCAGATCATCCATGCCAATAAAACGAGTAGTTAACATCAGAAACAGCTTCGACAACAACATGCCCCCGCCTATACCAACAATAATGGACAAACAGCCGATCAACATGTTTTCCAAAATGACCAATTTCCGAATCTGTGCGGGCTCTGCACCAAGTATGGTCAGAATACCAAACTCTTTGTTCCGTGATTTGAGAAAAGCACTGATAGAATACATGACAAAGAAAAATGCAAACACATACACGATAATTGAAGCGATCTGCATCCCGGTAGCAGTTGTGTCACCCATCGGCAACTCTTTCACATACGGATGATAGATGAACACCGCATAAGCGAAGAAAATCATGACCATAAACACACTGCTAAGAAAAAAAGCAATATACGCTCGCCCATTCCGGCGAATATTGTTAAACGCGAACTGAGGAAAGCTCATGTGAATTCCCTCCCCAGAAGGATAAAGTATCAATGATCCGCTGGAAAAACGTCTGTCGATTATCTCCGCGGTGCACCTCGGCTGCCAGTTTTCCGTCCTTGATGAACACGATGCGGTTACAATAACTTGCCGCAAGTGGGTCATGTGTGACCAACATAATGGTCGTTTTCTCCTGCTGGTTAATCTGTTCAAGTGACTCCATGACCGCTTGGGATGACGTAGAATCCAGGGCACCGGTTGGTTCATCCGCCAAAACAATCGAAGGCATATTAATCATGGATCTTGCAATGGCTGTGCGCTGTCGCTGTCCGCCCGAGATTTCGTAAACTCGTTTATCCAAAATGTGATCAATGCCAAGCCTGGTTGTAATACGATGAAGTCTGCTCTCCATCTCCTTCAGTTTGACCTTGTCCAGTGTCAATGGGAGTACAATATTCTCAGCAACCGTTAGCGTGTCCAACAGATTGAAATCCTGAAAGACAAATCCGAGTTCCCGACGCCGGAACATGGCAAGTTCCTTCTTTTTCATATCAAACGGATTCATGCCATTAATCAGAACCTTGCCTGAGCTGGGTTCATCAATGGTGGAAACCATGTTTAACAATGTAGTTTTTCCACTGCCCGACGGGCCCATAATACCCACAAACTCACCTTGTTTGATTGTCAGATGAATATCACTAAGGGCTTGAGTTTGCACTTTACCCTGATATACTTTGCTCAGTGCCGATACTTTTAACATTTCCATGTGTATTCCCCTCCGAATCTTTCATTCTATATACGTTATTTCTATTCTTATCCTAACGGACCTCCCGTAACGGTGCTATCGAATTACCTTAAACTTCCCTTACAGCGCGTTTAAGGTTCTGTTCCCCTGCCTCCTCTATCACACTCCTATGCATTAAAAAAAGCACCTCGCCCATGGGCAAAGCGCTCTTCACTTCGGATATTTCGATTGAACCCAGCTGAATCTGACCAATGTTCCCTCATTCGGCTCCGAAAACAACTCCACACGATTATCCAGTCGGGCACTGATCTCACGAACCAGATATAATCCCATTCCCGTGGATTCGTGGTATTGTCTGCCCCGTTCCCCTGTAAAATAGGGATTGAACACACGATGAATATCCTCCGATGAGATGCCGATTCCCTCATCCTGAATATCCAGGATTGTACGCTCTTCCAGCTTATAGCCGGTAATAATGACTTTTTTGCCTGATTTGCTATCGGAATAGTTCACGGCATTGGTCAGGATCTGGGTGAACATGAACCGCAGCCACTTGGAGTCACTGTAGATCTGAAGATCTTCCTCTATACGGATATCCGGCGTAATGCCTCTGCGTATAAACAAGCGTCGGTTCTCTGCAATGCTGCTTCGAAGCACCTCATGCAGGGACAGCAGCTCCACACGAAAATCCCCTTCAAACTGTTCAAGCCTTGATGAATGCAAGACCATTTCAAGTCCTTTGCGCATTTTATCCAGCTCATCTTGAATGCTACCAGCCGTCTTATCTTCCACATCTTCTAAGGTCAGTTGAATAATAGACAACGGTGTCTTCATCTGATGAACCCAGCGATTCATGAATACCACCTGCTGCTCCTTGCTAGTACGTAACTGACCTATCTCGTTCTGCCGATTACGCTCCAGTTCATGTAACAATTGCTGGACGGCCTCCGCCACAACCGAATTTCCAAGCGTTTGAAAGGGCTCGTTTACCAGTTTACGTGGTTGTTCAAGGAGATGATAATATGCTCGTAGCTGGAAGTAACGTATGATCAGATAGACCATCAGCACAACGGTACTGATCAGCATGCCATAAAGGACAATCTTCATCGGACGGCCCTCACCAGAGAGCCAATACACACATGGAACCAGCAACATCTGCAGCACATAAAATCCAACTAACATCTGGTGGTCTTTCAGGAAAAGTCTCATTTCCCTTTCCCTTTCCCTTTCCCTTGTGAGGACGAATCCAGATCCAACACACGATAACCCGCTCCGCGAACCGTCTCCAAAATCTCTTCTGCACCCAGCTCCTTCAACTTCCGGCGAACACGTGTAATATATACATTCAACGTATTATCATCAATAAAATGTTGATCTTCCCACATCTGTTCAAGTAATTTTTCCCGGCTGACCACTCGCCCTGCCTTCGCCATCAGCGCTTCCACCAGTATGGCTTCCTTCTGTGTCAGCTCTGTTAAGCGTTCATCATATTCCAATACGAATCGCTCAGGATAAAGGATCATCGGACCGTTCTTCACCTTTACCTCCTGCTGCACAGCAGCGTAAGAACCATAGGCTCTGCGCAGCTGACTGCGGACTTTGGCAAGAACGACTTCATATTGAAAAGGTTTTGTAATATAATCATCCGCCCCATGCTCCAACGCCATAATCTGATCCATACCACTATCCCGAGCGGATATGAATAAAATGGGACATATGGAATGTGTGCGTATCTGTCTGCACCAATAATAGCCATCGTATTGAGGCAAGTTCACATCCATCAGCACCAGATCCGGTTCCATCTTCACAAATTCATCCAGTACATGACGAAAATCATCTGTGACCTGTACCTGGAATCCATTTCGGGTCAGATAAGCCGCCAGCAATCCTGCTAGCTTGGCATCATCTTCAACCAACAATATTGACTGCATCGTTAACCCTCTTTCCGTTTCCTGACGTCAATGTATCACATCTAGTTACCCATTCTAGTCGGAAACGGTTTGGAAATAAAGGGTCAGACTACGAGACGCCCCCTCTTCTCTGCCAACCCAATAATAGCTTCTACCCCTGAGTTAAACTCAAGAAAGTCCTGCTCAACCCCATCGCTGAATATAACACCATCCTCTGGCATCTGGGATACAATGTGCAATGGTTGCTTTGAATGAATCTGTCCAAACACCAGATTGGCTGCTGTCGTCCGGCTCGGGAACGGTTCACGTACTGAAAAATATAAGTACGGCGCATCCCAGTTAAAATGATTCAACTCCTGCCTGCTTCCATGAATGGATGCGGATGCTGTAGCGACCTCAGCTTCGGAATTCATGTTCTGCCATGCCGCCGATCTTACAATGCCGGTAGCTCCCGCCAGCACACTTTTGAACCAGCCAGTCGATCCCATGCCTGTGGAGACAATGATGCCACTGGAAGATTGTTGTTCTGCGGATGAACCCAAACGCACTTCATAACGAGCCGATACATGTGTCTTCCGACCAATGAACAGATCGTTCACACCATATAGATACTGTCCATCATTGAGTTCCACTTTGGCGAGAGTGACTTCTTTCAAGGTTCGTTGCTTTCGAATGACATCTGGAACAATGAAGCTGAGATCCTCCACGGTAAAAGGTAATAATACCCCATCCCACCGCATCGGGTCCGGGTTCACACCAATGAGCGGCTGCTCGGTTACGTATTTGAGGGTGTTGGCTACAAGCCCATCCTGTCCGACCACAACCACGATATCCTGCTCTCCAAAGATAAAATTGGGTACATGTTCCCGATCAATCGTCTGTACACGACCCAACTGTCCCAGTTGCTGCTGTGCCTGCTGCACAGATAGCCGATAACGACGGTCTTCCTCCATATAATCACTGAAGTCTGCGCCCAGACGTTCAATATAGAACTGAGCTTGCTGTACCGTGTTATATCGAACCACCAGCTCTTCCAGTCTGGTCCGGCGTTTCACCAGAATCAGTTTATGTTCGCTCATTCGATCATCTGCCGCAGGCTGCTGACGTACAGATTTCCCTGCCTGCTCTGCTTGCTCTCTTCTTCCTAATCTCATCTCGCTCGACCTCCCTGATCTCTGCCCGGCGCGGGAGACATTAATCCCTGCAACAGATCCGGCGAGATATTAAGCTGTCCGATCTTGCCTGCATTTTCAGCCAGTTCCTGGAACGCGAGTGCGATCAGCTTATCGGAATTCATACCCATGTTTGCCATCGCTTGCAGTACATTTGGCTGTACATTTTGCAACGAATTCATCACGGCAGCAATCTCATACGCTTTGGCATCCGCTTCCGCATTGTGATTGGCAATGGTTAACTCAATCAGCTGCTGCTTACGTTCCTCCATCGCTGTATTGAACTGAAGCTGCTCCTGCTCCATCTCATTTTGTTTCTGTTTCACCGAGCGCTCAGCCTGCAATTGGGTCTCGCGAATTTGCTGTTTCTTTGTCTCTACGGCAATTTCGGTGTTCAGTTCGTTCTCTTTCACTCGTCTTTCCTGTTCAATAGATGCATTACGACGCACATAGAGCGCTTCATCTGCCTGACGTAAAATCTCTTCCCGCGCTTGGGCTTCCAATGCACGCATCGTTTCTTTATTAGGCAGAATGGCTAGGATGGATAGACTCATTAGCTCAACGCCCAGTTTCTCCAACTCTTCACTTTGTACAACTTCGCGTTTCATGCTGCTCGCCAGCCGTTCACTGGATTGAATGGCCTCCTTCAGCGGCATTTGCTCCAGATGTTTCTTGGTTAATACTTTCGCTGTGGTGATCACCCGTTGGTCCAGCTTGCCGGGGTCGTCGGAAATATACCGATTTTTGCGCAAATTGTACGTGTAATTCAGACTCTGGGTTATTTTCAAATAATCCACTATGCGATAGCTTAGCTGCCCTTGCACAGTAACCGTCTGATAGTCCGCTGTAATCTCTTCGAACATGAATGGTACATCCACCGAGGACACGGGTAGAACCACTACCGATGTGGTCGGCTCATAATAATAAAAGGACAATCCGACACCTTGACGTTGTATCTCACCATTTTTCACTTTCATGACATACTCACTGGGTTGAAATTTCGCAAATCGGAATCCAAACATGGCTCATTCCCCATTTCTTAATATTGTCGTTTTGATATTATCGAAATGATAACAAAAGAAAATGATATTGTCAATACGACATTAACAAATTGTTCATATGCCTATTTAGAGAAAACAGTAAAGTCTGATCCTCTCTTTTTTTTTCGCAAAATAAAGAGACCGAATCCCATGATTCGATCTCTTTACCTGCTTTGTTATTTTCTATTCATGCGTACTGATGATGCCACCAGACATTCTTCGTAATCAAAAGCGGACTTTTTGAAATATCTCTAATACAGTTGTTCCATCAGTCTCGCGATTGCAACAGCACCCTGTGCACGGTTCGCTGTTTCTTTCGGAGCAAACGTGCCATCAGGCATGCCGTTCAGCAGTCCAAGTTGTTGCATCGAAGCTACAGCTTCTTTTGCATACCCGGCGATCTCGGCGTTGTCTACAAATAAAGTATTTCCTTGTGCAGCATTGTTCGCATCCTGATCACGTTGCACAACCTGCAGTGCTCTGTTCAGCATAACGGCCATATCTTCTCGCGAAATACGTTCATTCGCTCCAAAGCTTCCATCCGCCCGGCCTTGAATAATGTTCATTTCAATGCCAAGTCGTACTGAATCGGCATACCACTGCCCTTCCTTCACATCTGTTGGGATTGAGATAGATGGATCGGGCTGGCGTACATCACCAATACCTTTAATAATCATTTGCAAAAATTGTGCTCTGGTCAGTTCACCTTGCGGGGCAAAACGTGTTGCACTCATCCCCGTAATAATTCCCTTACCGTATAGGTTCTGCACTTCTTGGAGAGCCCAATTGTAATTTTGCAGATCATGTAATGGTACTTCAACTTCTGCAATGACATAACTGCCCGATTCCAGCGGTTTGAACGCCATCGTCTTTGTCTTGTCATCGTACTTAGAATACGTAACAGGTTTCATTTCACCACTTGGAGATACGGAATGTACAACCATAACTACATCATTCTTTTTAGGTTGCTCCACATTGGATAGAGCAACTTCAACCGCTCTGTTTGTCCATTGCAATGGCTTATTGTTCATTAACAAACTTACATCAACAATCGCATGATTACCGATCACTGCTTTTTGAGATGTGGACAATGTATCTGTCGATCCTTTTGCCACTACGATGTCGAACGTTCCCGCAGTCTCCGCAATGGTTAGCGGGAGTGATTTTAGAGGAACACGAACGGTAGTTTGTCCTACGACTACATCCAGGGATTTCACTTCCTCGGAACGAATCCATGCTGCCAGTTGACTTGCAGCCAACTGGAATGTGACTGTCTTGGCTGTGTCGGGTACATCTGCAAGCAGTTTCAACGTACGATTTCCTGCATCCATGGATTGCAGTGCCTGAGTTAATTGAGATGCATCCGGACGAATAGAATACTTGTCATCCCCGGTTGCTGTTCCTTTTACCGTTATTAGACCCTTCGCTGGCGGATTACCAGGTTCAGTCGGTGTTGTTACAGCCGGATTCCCCGTTGAAGGGGCTGTTCCCGGGTTGGACGGTTGTGACGGTTCACTTGGTTGGGATGGCTGGCCAGGGCCAGGTGTTACATCTTGACGTACAAGTTTACTCACAGCATCTTGTAACGCACGATCCGCATTGCTCACATCATGCGTTGAAGATTCAACATCCAGAATGAATGCCTTCGCTTCAGAAAGCGCCTTACTGAACACATTCCAGCTTGAAGTCGTGTATTCGGTTTGCTTTAATTTCTCAGCGGTATCTACCGTAGCTTGCAGTGCAGATTTGTCCGCCGGGAACGTACCGTAAGCTTCAAATTCCATGAATCCTACCCATGTGGGACCTGTTTTAATTGTTACTCGAATATAACGTCCCTCCGTGCCTTCTGGAAGTACATGGCTGGGTGCAGTTGATACAACAACATCACTTGTGGTGTCCACTACTTTCACAAAATTTTTGTTATCATTGGACACTTCGATCGTATATTTGATGCCACCACTCCACATCGACATCTCGATCTTGCGCAGGTTTGCGACTTTCCCCAAATCCACTTGCCACCAGCTATCCTTACTCTGGTCTGTTCCCCATGAAGTGTTCGGATTGTTGTCAATTGCACCTTCAGGAGAGTTGGCTTGATTGCCTCCTGTCCCTGCACTACTTGAAGCTGTTGCCGTTTTGCCCGTTGTTAAAGCCTCCAGAGAGACTAGACTAGTAAAGGCTTGTTTCAACGTATTCAGTGCTGAATTCACCTCAGATTGGACAACAGCATTGTTATCTCGGACCTGAATCGCTGCCTGCAAAGACTGTTCCAATACAGACCAGCTCCGGCGTGTATAGGAAGATTTAGTCTGCTGCTGCATTTGTTGAATGTACTGGTGCAGTTGTGTTTTGTCCACATTGGATAGACCATCAATGGCATCATGCAAACGTTTAACCGCTGTATTCGCATCCGTCTGTGTCGCTCTAGGATCATTCAAGACCTGCTCAGCGCCTTCCAGCGCTTTGGTCAATACCGCCCAAGTGGCCGCAGACCAGTCAGTCTGCTGATACGTGCGCGCTTCCGCTATTTTAGCTCTGAGCTCGTCAAGCTGCGGGGCGATAACTTGCATCTGCTGCATCACACGTTCCAATGCTGTTGTCGCTGCATCTGTATCTGCTTGAGTCACCCCACCCGGCGTGTATGCCTGTTGGTATACATCTTTCGCTGCCGAGATTGCCGGAGCCAGAGTCACCCAGCTTTCCGGAGTAAAATCAGTCTGTACCAATGATATGGCTCGTGTAAGTGCCGCATCCAGTTGCTGGCGGTCTGCGGGCAGAAGACTCAATCCACGTTTGTACACATCAAGGGACCATAATGCTCTGCCTTCATACGAATGCCCGCCGTTAGCCGGAAATTCATCGTAGTCAAACATCGCTTGGTTCTCCCAAGCATTCCCTTCGGATGCAATCCAGCCTACACCGGCCGGAATCCACGCCGGCTCCCAGTAGAAGAAACCTGCACCATGATTATTCGGCACGTTCGCAATCATGTCCATAATGCCAGCGATGGCATCATATTGACCTTGAACGGTTGCGGGGAAGTCTGCTCCCCCTACATGAAGCGCTTCGTCCGATCCGATGATATTTCCATGAGCGTCCCCGTTCTTGTAGGAAAACGGATAGGACGTTTCAGCGATAATAACATCTTTGCCAAACTCGGCTGACACTTCATTCATCGTTTTCTGTACATCCGCAAACGTCCCATGCCAGAACGGGTAATACGACAGTCCGATAATGTCATAGTCCAGTCCGCCATCACTTAACTCTTTAAAGTACCATCTGAACGTATCCGCCTTGCCGCCTTCAGCCAGATGGATCATAATCTTCACCTTATCCGCGTTATCGGTGATCTCTCCTTCTACTGCACGTACAGCATCAACTCCGCTTTTTAGCAATGCAACATTTTGCTCGAAATCCACGTCACTGCTCAAGCCGTTCAACACACCACTGTTAATCTCGTTACCGATCTGTACCATATCAGGCATAGCGTCTTCGGCTTTCATCTCACTTACAACTTCAACCGTATAGTCGTATACGGCCTGCTTCAACTCTTCGGGGGAAAGACCTTCCCAAGCTTTGGGACGAAGCTGCTGACCCGGGTGCGCCCACTCGTCCGAGTAATGGAAATCAAGCAGGATCTTCATACCTTTTTGCTTCACTCGCTTGGCCAAACGAATGACATCTTCCTTATCATTGTATCCCCCTGATTTCTGTGGATCATTCCACAGACGAAGACGCACATAATTGACACCGCGATCCTTGAGAATATCAAGCAAATCACGCTCTGTACCGTTGCTGTCCACGTATTTTCCGCCTTTGTCCTCAATGGCAGTCAACGTGGAAATATCAACACCTCTAACATAGTCTGCACGATATCCCTCAACGATCACCTTAGCTTTAAGCTGAGGTTCTGGAGGCGCACCATATACAACTCCTGTTACCGTAAATTCGCCTGCAGAGGCGTATTGCATAGGGTCGATATGATCCCAAGTCACAGGTACCATTCCCGATTTTTCATTCTGAAACTGTGCCTTTACCTCGTTGGGCAGAATTGGCGCACTTCTGGTCACCGTTCTCACTTCGATCTCATCATATCCTTTAATATTGGCTGGTTCAGTTCCTTCTGCTTCTCCCCACACTTTGAACTCCAATATTTCCGGCCAAACTCCCTCACCCTTGTAAAAGGAGATGTTCAGTCTGATGTATCGTACATCATTCTGCTGAAACGTCAGATCAGCGATCTGTTTGGGATCGGAATTTTCACTTTGATCAACAACTTTGGTCCATGCCTGCTGGTCAGCAGACGTTTCTACCATATATTTCACAACCGTGTTTTCTCTCCACGTTATTTCCGCTCCGGACAGATTGTAGTCTTCACCCAGATCAATCATTGCCCACTGTGGTTGTTCGGAGGTAACTCCCGCCGTAGCAGTCCAATGCGTGTCACTTTTACCATCAACCAAGTGCTCCTTTTTACTCTCCCACTCCAAATATTCTGTGCTTACCGAAACCGCCTTGTTAAGTGCCACGTTCACTTTTGCATCTTCTGCAGCCGCTGGACGAACCATCAACCCCAGATCACAGAATAGCATCAGTAATACCAGACACCCGCTTATGTACCTTTTGTTCACTCTTGATCTCCCCCTTTTTGTGTTTGATTGTGCATGGATCAATGAATGTTATGAATCCTCCTCATTGTAAGCGCTTAATAGTGATAGGCGACACGGCATAATCCAAAGGAAACAGCAGTTATTTTAACAATATGATCCTGTGACAGTTACATTTGAGCTATATTAATCACACTATTTTGCAAAAGAAACAAAAAAATCTGTCCGTCTACCGTAAGGCAGAACAGAACAGATTTTCAGGTATATGATCATTGTTACACTTATTTGGAAAGTTTCAATTCAAGTTGTACCTGGATATCATTTTCAGTTGAGAGCACAACGGAGTGTGGATTTTCCATTCCGAAATCTTCGAATGTTACCATGGATGTTGCCGACAACAATACTGCATTATTCTCATAAGCAGCTTTTGCGTCAAAAGTTACTTCTTTTTCAATACCTTTAACCGTAATCGTACCATTCATTTTGATATCAACCGTTTGACCGACAGGCCATTCCGCAGGTACCCCTTCAAATGAAGTCGCTGTAAAAGTTGCCTGTGGATACGTAGCAATGTCGAAGAAATCCGCTTGCTTCACGTGACCATCACGCTGTCCATTCCCGGAATCAATGCCGTCCATCTCGATCTGTCCTTCTGCCTTCATCTGAGAAGCATCATCTACATTAATTGTCCAATTCCCTTTTACCTGCTCGTCCACAAAATTAACCGTCTCCTGTGAAGTGGTTACGGAGAAGTATACTTTGGAACCTTCGCTGATGTTCCAGTCTCCGTTCAGTTGCTCTGCTCCTACAGTTTCATTGGCTACAGCCGTTCCTGTGCTATCTACAGTTGTTGTGGAAGTTGCTGTGCTGGCAGGAAGCACCTGTTCAATCTCCACGTTGTTCCCCAAGTAGCTATTTGCGAGATAGTAACCACCGCCACCGATTACAGCAACCGCCGCCACACCTGTAATAAGCCATGCTTTTGCTTTCTTGTTCATCTGTATGTTTCCTCCAGTATATTATTGTTTAAGTTGCTTGTTGGAGTGAATCATATCAATTGAATGTGTCAGGAAGAAGTCAAGATAAGACAAGTCCCATATTTTTTTCAAATCCGTAATACAGGATTGGCTTTACGCTCTAGCTCATGTAAAATCAGTACAAGTTTACTCAGCGAAAGGAGAACGCTTTTCTTGAAATCCATACTTATCGTCGAGGATGAGCAAGCTATTGCACGAGTACTGGCTGCTTATCTGAGAAAAGCAGAATTTGAAGTTCATCATGCAGCAGATGGACCGACTGCACTTACCCTTTTTGATACCGTAACGCCTTCCCTGGTATTACTTGATGTGATGCTGCCAGGAATGGATGGATGGGATCTGCTGCGGATTATTCGTGAAAAAAGTGCTTGTCCCGTGATCATGCTAACTGCACTGGATGACATTTCAGACCGCCTCAACGGACTAAATGCCGGTGCTGACGATTATATGAGCAAACCTTTTGTACCGGAAGAAGTGGTCGCCAGAGTTAATGCGGTGTTGCGCCGTAATCCACATTGGACCTCTGGTGGCGAAGAGAAGCGTTCCTTTGGAAATCTCGTCATTGATCTTGCTGCCAAGCAGGTGCTGCTGAACGGTGCAGAGGTTGCACTCACACCTCGTGACCTGTCGTTGCTGTTCTTCCTGTCCGATTATCCGAATCGTACGTTTACCAGGGATCACCTTATTGAACAGGTATGGGGGATGGACTATGATGGCAGTGACCGTGCTGTGGATCTATCGATTAAACGACTACGTCAAGCCCTCTCCCACTGGTCTGCAGAGACGGGAGAAATTCGGACGTTGCGAGGAATGGGGTATCAATTTTGGATCGCCAACTGAAACAGAAAAAAAACAAACGGACGATATCCATTCTGTCACACTGGACACTGCGATATTTTCTCATTTTGTGCATTGGTTTCACGATTATTGCGGCAGGGGCACTCTACTGGATTCGAACAACTTCCATTGAGAAAAGCCTCAAAACCGCAGAACTGCTTGGTCTGGAGATTGCCGATCATGTGACCAGTGAAAATAATATGCTTCGGGTTCCACCCGATCTTGATAGACTGGTAACCAAGCGAGAGAAACTATTTAATACAGATCATTATTTTTGTGTCATGATCTTGGACAATAACAATCAATTGATCTTTTCCCAGCCTAAAATGGAACAAAAAGATGTGCATTATCGACTGTCAGACGACTATCTTGAACCGCGAAACAACAAATATGCAGGTGTAACGGTCAACATATCCGAAGGCGATCAAACCTTGGGCAAAGTGTGGGTCATGCAGTCCAAACAATCCATTACATTTGGTCCAGAGACCATATGGCTCGTGGCTCTAATCCTCGGAGGACTAATCCTCTGTGGATGGTTTACAATCTATCTCCTGTCCAATAAGTTATCCAGACCCATTCGTCAGGTCGCCTATGCCGCTGAGCAGATTCGAGGTGGCAATTATGATGTGAGCCTTGACTTGAATACACGAGAACGTGAGATCAATGAACTTGTAAATTCATTTCGAGATATGGCGACTCGTCTCCGACAACTTGAAGAATGGCGTACACTTTCGCTGGCAGGGGTAAGTCATGAACTCAAGACACCGGTAACTTCCATCAAGGGGCTCGTTATGGCAGTACGTGACGATGTCGTGAGTCCACAGGAAGGAAAAGAATTTTTGGATATCGCTTTGAAGGAATCTGAACGCATGGAGCGAATGGTCGCAGATTTGCTTGACTATAACGCCATGGCTGCAGGAAGTGTTGCCGTTCGCAAGGAACGGACGGATCTGAAACTGTTGGTCGGTGAGATCATCTATCAGTGGAAGATTGCGTATGAGGACAAAATGCCAGAGGTTCAGCTGCACGCACCTCCAATTAACTTCTTTACCATGGGGGATGCTCTCCGCATTCAGCAGATCATTGTCAATTTGCTCAATAACGCACTTCATGCCACAGCTCCTGCACAAAAGGCTGTCTTCGATATTTATCTAAGTACTGAAGAACAGATGCTGTACGTTGATGTCAAGGACAACGGCACAGGCATCGCAGCTGAAGAACAACCCAAAATCTTCGAACGCTTCTATCGTGGAGAACTCAAAAAACGTCGTAACCGCGGCCTGGGACTAGGATTAACATATAGTCGGCTACTCGCTCAGGAACAGGGCGGTGAACTGACACTTGTCTCCAGCAGCCCGGAAGGGAGCATGTTCAGATTAAGTCTGCCACGCTGGACTGCAACGCAAGAAGCCATGAATACAGAAAAAGCATACGGAGCAGCCGTTAAAGTGTAACGCAACATGCTAACATGGCAGATAGCCCAGGATTCCATTCAGGAGACTGGGCTATTTCAGCGTTGTTCCTTGTTGCTTTATCCAAACTATCCAAAATAGAAGCAGTCAACACTCTAAGACACGTGGCTTGTATTCATCATAAGCATCCGAGATCAGTTGCTTATGAAGTGTACTACTGGCAATGATCGCTTTCCGCTTTGCTTTCAAAACGATCTGCTCTATATCCGCATAACTGCACCCTGCCAAGCGTTCACATATGTAATCTTCCAGCCGGGTCTCCTGTTCAAATGCTCCCACCAACTTGCTGATATACAATCTGCGACTTGAATCATCAGGCATACCATAGGTCATCTTCGTATCAAAACGCCGCCAGATGGCATGATCCAGTTGGGTCTCCAGATTCGTTGCAGCCACCAGTATGCTGTCCCCATCAAATTCGTCCAGACACTGCAATAACGTATTGACGACACGAGCCATCTCTTTCACTTCATCATTGCTCTCACGTGTCCGGCCTATGGCATCAAATTCATCCAGAAATAACACACAGGGATTCATTCGTGTATATTCGAATAACTTGCGTACGTTACTCCCCGTCTCCCCAAGATGGCTATGTATGATCGCATCTAATCTCACCAGTACCAGTGGCAGATCAAGACGCTCCGCCAGATGTGATGCCGTTAATGTTTTTCCCGTGCCGGGAGGCCCGAACATGACCATTTTGTTGGGGATTGATACATCATGCTCTCTGAACCTCTCTTTCATGCCCAGAATGGTGATAAATTCATTAATGATGCGTTCATTTTCAGCGGAAAATACAATATGCTGGGCTTTGCGTCTACACTCTTTTGGGGTGTAAAAAGCAGCCATATCGATCCCTTTTGCTCGGGGAATCCGGTTCATATGGTTTATTTTGCTCATGTATACATATGCTCCTTCATTTATAGTGTCAGTCCGTGATTCAAGTTATATAAGTTGAACTAATGAATATTTACACTGACCACTTCGATGACAGAACAACCTTCCGATCGCTGTTATCGTGTAAATGTTTAGTTCAATTTATATAGAACCACTTAGACCTTTAATCGTAATTATTACTATTAAATAATAACATACTACTGTCTTTATGCAAATATAACCACAGCACGTACACTATTTTGCCACAGAAGGAAGTCATTTGGTTGCAAGCTTCAATAAAATTTGCTATTCTAATTATGCATCGTTGTGTATAATGCAAAAAAGCCCTCCAAAATTTCGTGAGAGCAAAAATTTTCCAGGTTCGCAAGCGGCAACTTGTTGTATCTGGTTTCTTTATACCAACGAATGTAATCCAATTAAAGTGAGGTTATCAATCATGGCAAAAGACGTATTGTGTGAAGTTAATTCCTGTCGTCACTGGGCTCAAGAAAACAAATGTAACGCTTCTTCGATCTACATCGTGAGTCACAGTAACAAAGAAGCAAGTCAGTCTGCTGAAACAGACTGTAAGACTTTTGAAGTGAAATAAGTAATTTGATGTAATCGACTTAAAGGAGCCTTTACCGGTTCCTTTTTTCTTTGTCTATTGTAACAAGAATGATAATTATTATCAAGCCCTATTCTGTAAAAATGCTTCTCACCTCTTAAATGCACATTGGACAGATCACCTACGTACACTACGTAAGAAGTCAGTCTGCCCATGAACGATTAGAACCAAGAGGTGAATAACAATGCCTGTTAAAAGTGGCACACAGTATCGAGAACGAATTGATGCACAGTCCGTCCCTTGCTGGTACAAAGGTAAACTTATTACTGGAAAACGCTCTGAACATGTAGCATTTGCTGGCTTAATGGAGACTCAGATGTACATGTATGATCTGCAATCCGATCCTCAATTTGCGGAAAAGATGACGTATGCCTCCCCGGCAGACGGCAAACCTGTGGGCATATCCTTCCTGCCTCCAACGAGTGCCGATGACCTCCGTAAACGACGGGAAGGGATGAATATCTGGGCAAATGTCCATCATGGCTTTCTTGGTCGCTCACCCGATTACATGAATACAGCCATAATGTCCTTTTACACAGGTGCCGATCTCCTGAACGAATTATCTCCCCAATATGCAGATAATCTCAAGAATTATTATGCCTACTGCCGTGATCATGATATTACGCTATCCCATGCCTTCATTCAGCCATATGCCAGCAAAATCTCAGGGCAATTGGATGCCACTGAGGATGCTATTGCCGCAAAGGTCGTAGATCGCACCGAGGAAGGCCTCATTATTAGCGGAGCATTTATGATGGCTACACAAGCTGCCACTTCGGATGAGATTTTTGTCTATCCGTCACCTTCTCCTGCCCCATTTGATGACGAAAATCCATTTGCATTCTCTTTTGCTGTCCCCAATGATCTGCCAGGAATCAGTCTGGTATGCAGGGATACTTACGCAGCCGAATCTCACACCAACTATCCTCTGAGTTCCAGATATGAAGAAATGGACAATATCGTCATCTTTGACCGGGTGCTTGTTCCGCATGAACGAATATTTTTTGCAGGAAGTGAGGAAATGTCCTCACGTCTCTTCAGTGGTAGCAACTTTCATATTCACGCAGGTCATCAGGTATTGTGTCGTTATATTGCCAAGACGGAATTTGTTCTCGGTACAATCCAGCTTCTCACGGATACACTGGATCTGAATACGGAAGCACATGTTATAGAGAAATCTGCACGTGTGTTCGCAGGTCTTGAATCGTTAAAAGCATTGGCCTTGGCCGCGGAGGCAGGTGCAATACCAGACGGACGAGGATTTGTATTACCTGCACCCAAACCATTAATGGCAGCCAATCTCCTTTTTCCGAAACTTTATCCTGAGATGATTGAAATTCTGCAACTCTTGGGTTCGAGCGGGGTGATTATGATCCCTCAGGAAGAAGAGTTTCAATCCGATATCGCTCCGTCACTGAATATATATCTGAAAGGGAACGATATGGCTTCTCACGAACGCAACGCTCTGTTTCGCCTGATCTGGGAGCTTGGGGCTGGATCATTCGGGGGCAGGCAGACCCAATTCGAACGATTCTTTTTTGGCAATGTCCTTACGGTGTCCAATCGATTGTTCTCCGTCTACAACAAGGATCAGACGAATCGTCAGCTCGTTCGTGATTTTCTGTCCAACACCAGCAAATAAGAGAACTAATGAATCATTTTTTTATACCAGATGGTCATAGACCGTCATCAGTTCAGAGGCTGGTCTGCTTGCATCCATATCCCGCAATGCAGGCTGGTCTCCGTAACCGATATGGAAGACCCCCAGCACCTTCTCTTCACTTGTCAAACCCATCAAATTCATAAACACAGGATGTTGTTGATAATCATTGATCTTCCAGACAGCATTCAAACCCTGTTCCGCAGCCAGAATACTAAAACGTTTACTCCAGGCTTTGGCCGGCAGAAGATCATCCTCACGGGCATTTCTAGGCGCCACGACAACCAGATGGGTAGGGATTGCTTCCGTGTATTGATATGTAGCCCAATCGCCGTAGCGATCAGCCAGATGGGGTGGATAGCTCTGTCTGACCGCTTCCAGATATAGCTGTCGCCCTTCGCCTGCAAACAACATAAATCTCCAAGGTTCTGAACTCATCACATATAATGAAGGATCTGCTTCATCAAGCAACTTTCGTATAACCGACTGGGGTACTGGCAACGGACTGAATTCGCAAGTTCCTGCACGTCTCTTGCCGCTGCTTATATCTGGACTTAGACCGGTAGACATGGCAACTTCCCCTCCTCTATCTGCATGATATATCGTTATCCTTCAATCGCCTTCACATCAACCATGTTTTCTTCGGTTCAACGGCTTCCGTTTTCCAGCGATCTACCTCTTCGTGTATGCGCGCCTTATCACGCGTCGTAAACTGTTCTGACTCCACCACTTCAGCTTGCGGCATGCTGTCACGTATCAAGCGAATGTAGTCCATGGAACGTATCAGAGACTGGCGTCCAGGGATGTACCTAATTTTGCGTCCTTCCAACAAGCAGTATATCTCGATCATACCCGGTAATTTTCCGAAGGCCTCCCAGCAGAATACACTGACCATATGCTGAAACGCTTCAACTACGTTTGGATCGTGGACAACCATATATTTCTGAATAAGCAGCGAATCCCAGCCTTCTGGTTGCCAGGCCGCCTGAAATATCATCGATAAATGCATGGATAATGAAGGTAACTCCGTTCTCCACTGTTCAAAAAGAATGGCTGGATGTTTCAGATCATCGTTCATTGCAATGGCAAGTGACAATTCATCCGTGATCTTGTTCTTCACATCCCAGTAATGGAGAACAGATTCAAAACCATCGGTCTTTCTGGGCCACCACTTCTCAAGTAAATACTGTACAGGTACTTCTTTGCGAACATCGGGGTCGAGACTATAAAAGGCATTGACCGCATGGCTCACCGCATATTGTACACGGTGCCTCCATTGCAGTGGAGGACGCTGCTCAGACACTGGTTCAGGGCGGATGAATCGGTGTGGGCTGCGCAGCATTTCTTCCAATCTGTAATCTTCGAGCAGACGTCCGGGAAGGTCATTCCTTCCGACCGGCATCGCTGTCTGAACATTATGTCTTAACATGATCTTTAGGATACCTGTAATCCGGCAGCAGCGAAGCGTTTGCCAAAGTCACGGCATGTTTCTTTCTCCTGCTCAAGCGGACTGTATTCAATTTTCAACATCTCTGGAGATACCTCCGCCCCACGCTCTTGCAGCTTGGCAGCCGCGAGATCAACTGCACCGCAGAACTGCTCATACGAGGTGTCACCACTACCAAACACCGCAGCTCTCTTACCGCTCAAGTCTAGTTCATCCAGCTCCTCATAGAAATCAAGGAATTCATCTGGCAACTCCCCGTCTCCCCAGGTGTACACACCGATCATGAATCCGTCATAGTCCAATACATCAGATGCATTACAATCCGTTACGGATTTCAGGTCTGCCTCGTGGCCTCCCTGTGTAATTCCTTCCACAATCAGTTCTGCAATTTCTTCTGTATTTCCTGTCATGCTCGCATAAGCCACTAACAATTTAGCCATCTATTTTTCCCTCACTTTAATTTGATCATGTTATATTCTCTCTATGAAGAAAGAATGAATTTTGGATTAACAAAATCATATGTGATAATGATTATCATTGTCAAATTAAATTTTTGGTTATCTTTGTTTTTCAGTATATGGCACACCTTGGATTTCAACACAGCTAAAATACCTCACCCTTTTAAGGTCAGATGTAATACCTTCCTCCAATGATCCCGTCCCCCAACTGGCGTACAAGCCCTTTTTTGTTGTACAATAGTATCCAAATGACTTTTGAAGGATGGATAAATCATTATGTACGTAGCTAAGAATTGGAAGGACTATGAAGTAATCGATACAGGAGGCGGCGAGAAACTGGAGCGTTGGGGAGATGTGATTTTACGCAGACCCGATCCACAGATTATTTGGCCCCTTGAGCAAGAAACCAATGAATGGCGGCAAGTGCACGGTCACTATCATCGCAGCTCTTCCGGTGGCGGTAACTGGGATATGAAAAAGCCCATTCCCGAGCGCTGGACGATCGGATACGAAAACCTGAAATTCCACATTAAACCTACCAGCTTTAAGCACACTGGCCTGTTCCCTGAACAAGCCGCCAACTGGAGCTGGATGATGGATAAAATCTCCAATGCAGGACGCCCTATTTCTGTCTTGAACCTGTTTGCCTATACAGGCGGAGCAACGGTAGCTGCTGCTTACGCAGGCGCTTCTGTTGTGCATGTGGATGCTGCTAAAGGCATGGTTCAATGGGCCAAGGAAAATGTTCAATTATCCGGACTGGCTGATCGCCCTGTTCGTTTTATTACAGATGATGTATTCAAATTTGTACAACGGGAACAACGTCGTGGAAATCGTTACGACGCCATTATTATGGACCCTCCTTCTTATGGCCGAGGCCCTAATGGAGAGACATGGAAACTGGAAGAGAACCTATATCCTTTCTTGAAGTCATGTATGACGATCTTGTCGGATAATCCATTATTCATGCTGGTTAACTCCTACACTACGGGCATTTCCTCTACGGTTCTGCGCAACATGTTGACCATGACGATGTCTGCTCAGTACGGTGGTGACATTACTGCAGGTGAAATTGGTCTGCCAATCACACGTAGTGGTCTTGATCTGCCTTGTGGTATTCTGGGCCGTTGGGAGTCTTAATCATGTCAGAACATCGGCATGATCACGATGCAATTCCGATTCTGTTCGAAGACAACCATCTGTTAGGCATTACGAAACCGGTCAATGTACCTACCCAGGAAGATTCATCAGGTGATCCGGATTTGCTTACATTGCTGAAGCAGGATCTGAAAGAACGATACAATAAACCTGGCAATGTTTATCTCGGGTTAGTACACCGACTTGATCGTCCTGTTGGAGGGGCAATGATTTTTGCCAAGACTTCTAAGGCAGCTTCGAGATTGTCCGAGACTGTGCGGGGACGTCATTTCCGTAAAATATATGTGGCTGTTGTACATGGCAAGTTGCCTGCACAACAGGGAACGTTAAAACACACGCTGCTGAAAGATGCACGCACAAATACCGTTACTGTTGTGCCTAAAGGCACGGCTGGCGGTAAGGATGCCATTCTGGATTATCAGGTCATTGGTGAGACGGACCGTTACAGCCTTGTTCATATCGAACTGCACACCGGCAGATCTCATCAGATTCGGGTGCAAATGAAAGAAATTGGCTGCCCTCTGTACGGGGATCAGAAGTACGGTGCAAGCGTGAATAAACCCGGGCAACAGATCGCTCTCTGGTCTGCGATTGCAGCTTTTCCTCATCCAGTTACCAAGGAAGAAGTTATTCTGCAATCTTTGCCTGCAAGAGAATTCCCCTGGGCAGAATGGCCAGCTGCTGTGTACCAAAAAGCTTTTGGACAACCTCAATAAATACGTGTTCAAAAAGACTGGTTTTCAGTAACGAGAAGATGGGATCACAAGCATTTTTATCGAACAACCTCTATAAATGCACAGGATCAGGTTAGATCTGTCCATATCACGTGTCGTTCAGATTCTGTATCTGAACGACACGTTTTTTCATATTTTCAGCTATATACCTAAGATACAGAAAGGAGACATCATGATGACCCCGTTTACCAAACAAGTCGTTGCGATCATCGCGGCGATTCCCGAAGGTAAAGTGATGACGTACGGTCAGATTGCAGCCCATGCCGGAAGTCCAAGAGCCGCGAGACAAGTCGTACGTATTCTGCACTCGATGAGCCGCAAGGAACGTCTGCCCTGGCACCGTGTCGTCAACGCAAAAGGCGAAATCTCCATACCGGACGAACACTCGCGCATGATGCAGGAAACAGAACTGATTAGCGAAGGTGTGGAGTTTCAGCTGAACGGAACCATTAATCTTCAACGGTTCGGTCATGAGCCGGATCCTGTATTTCTTATTGATCCAACGATCCAGCCCGAATAATAAGATTACTCTCCTCATATTGCGCACACCAAAAAAAAGAGAACTCAGGCAGTTAGGGTTACCCCATTTCAACTGCTAGAGTTCTCTTTTTTTGTTTTTTCTGATATTCGTTATGCTGTAGCCGTCGCTTTTTCCTGTTCTACAGTAACAGGCTCAACAGCTGGTTTTGTTTTCCGAATAAAGAACGCCATGATCAAAGCAACCACGGTCATTCCGGTAGCCACGATGAATGCATAGTTAACACCGTAAATTGTTGCATCTGCGGTAGCAGCTAACATCGCTGTCTTATTATTAGGGTCAACTTGGCCCGCAGCCACTGCATCCGCCAGATGTGTTTTGAGCTTGCTACTCATGATGGTAACGAGAATGGCTGTACCGATCGCACCGGCAACAGTACGCAATGTGTTGGACATCGCTGTACCATGCGCGTTCAGACGCTGAGGCAGTTGATTCAGACCTGCTGTCTGGATCGGCATCATCAGCATCGACATACCGAACATACGAGCCGTATATATAAACATCATGTAGCCGTACGTAGTATCGATTGCCAGGCGACTAAGTCCCCAAGTAGTAATTGCCGTAATGGCAAGACCTGCAACCGATAGCCAGCGTGCGCCCACTTTATCAAATATGCGACCTGTAATTGGAGACATAATCCCCATCAATATCGCACCAGGCATCATCAGAAGTCCTGATTCAATTGGTGAGAATCCACGAATGTTTTGCAAGAAAATAGGGAGCAGGATCATACCTGCAAACATCGCCATTGTCACGAGCATATTGATAATCGTGGTTAATGTATACATGTTGTATTTGAAAATACGGAACTCAAGGAGCGGATGATCTGTTGTCAGTTGACGAATAACGAACAGAATCAGGGATATCGCACCTACAACGAGACATCCAATGACAATTGCACTGCCCCATCCATCGGTACCCGCATCACTGAATCCGTAGAGCAAACTACCAAAACCTAGTGTAGATAAAATAACGCCTGGATAATCCAGTTTAGGTCTGGATTGACGTGTTACGTTTTTGACAAAAGCAATACCAATTGCCGTTGCAATAATAGAAAATGGCAAGATGATGTAGAACAACAATCTCCAGGAATAATGCTCAACCACATAACCTGAAAGTGTAGGCCCAATCGCAGGAGCCAGAATCATCGCAATCCCCATGGTTCCCATGGCCTGACCGCGTTTCTCAATCGGGAAGATGGTCAGGAATACAACGGTCATGAGAGGCATCAGGATACCTGCACCTGCCGCTTGAATGACACGACCTACCATCAGAATGGTGAAGGTTGGACTAAGACCACAGACTAATGTACCTATGGTAAATAGAGTCATGGCTGTAATAAAAATTTGACGCGTTGAGAATTTGGCAATCAGATATGCCGTAACCGGAATCAGTACACCGTTGACGAGCATATAACCCGTAGTTAACCATTGGGCTTTGTTTGCATTGATCGCGAGGTCTTCCATGATTTTAGGAAGCGCTACGTTCATCAGGGTTTGGTTCAGGAATGCCACAAAGGCACCAATTAACAATGCCGCTACAATCGGGCCTTTCTTGATGTTGTCCATCGCTGAGGATGGAGCTGCAGCAGTAGTCGTACTCATATGTTGTTCATCTCTCTTCCTTCTAACTTTTCAATCATTTGACTATGAATTCTAAGTAGGTGCTCAAGGTCTTCCTTCGATATATCCAGAATGGGTGACACTCTTTCCATCCACAAATGGTGCGTTTCCTGTTGGGCCTGTTCCCCTTTGTCCGTAATCTGAAGCTTAACGGATCGGCGGTCAGCATCTGAACGTGTCCGAACGATATACTCGCCTTTGACCAGTCGCTCCACAACAGCGCTCATGGAACTGCTGCCCATATGGCATAGCTCAGCCACTTCATTGATGCCAATGGAAGGACGCTCCCTCAGAATGGATAACACCATAAACTGGATCGAAGTCAGCTCGATCTCCTTGTTTTCATTCCAAAATGCTCGAAAAAGCATTTGATTCACTTGGCGGAACGAATTAATAATATAGAATACTTCATACGTATCAGTCATTGATTCACCCTTTTACTTTTGGAATATAATATTTCGTACACGAAATATCAGGGGAACAATTATTTATTATAACAAAAATATTTACATAGTCAACTCTTTACATATGAATTCGCAAAAATAATATTAGGACATACTAACTGTGTTACCCCCATGCCTTTACCCAACTAATCTGGACACAGTGTGTATCATATGTAATTTGTAAATAAAATAACCATAGGGCTCCTGCAAGAAACGAGCAGGCACTCCTATGGTTATTCAGAAGAATCAGCATGGTATCATACCGAAGTAGATAAGGCAGGCTCTTTGGTTTTGGGTGTTGTCATTTTGCCTAACAGATATACCAGCAATTGTTGATTGTGCATCGAAATGTTACTGAGAACAGAGTTCATGAATTCATTACGGATGGTGATTCCCCGCTCTGTCTCCATTCTTCCTTTCTCAGACAGAGATACCCACACAATGCGTCGATCCTGATTATCCCGATTCCTGCGAATCAGATCATTTTTCTCCATCCGATCGAGCAGCATGGTTACGGCAGCTGGCGTAGTCGACAGATAAGGAATCAGATCCGAAGGTTTCATCTTCTGATGATCTTCGAGTACCTCCAGAACAGCCAGCTGAGCCTCCGTTAATGAGGGTGCCAGCTCTTGATCCATATGCAATTTATAATCTTTCGTTAACCTGGACCAGCACTTGGCAAAATCGGAATTATACATCTTCCATCGCTCCTCTCTGCAACCGGTTATCACTTCACCTGCTTAAGTTTTCGCGCTCCAAAGCCGCATTCCTGCTGCTTTTTTTCAATTTCCTAGCGATCGACCGTAATCGACGAAGGTTGTTAAACTTCGCATGGATGACCTCTTCTAATCCGCCTTCGAACAACAAAAAAAGACTCTTCGCATGACAGGATTAGCTGTTCCGCGAAAAGTCTCGTTTGTTTGTTTTTATGAAGATGATGCTGGTTGATTCTCATTGAAGTCCCTCAGAAGTTCAACGATCTCGTCCTGTTTATCCACAGGAACAATCAGTTTGCCAATATGTTTGCGCTCAGTAATCGGAACACCTTCCGAAGAGATCTGATGCACTTGGCCTTCCTTAGTCATTACAGTGATCTTACGTTGCTCTTTGCAATAAAACGCTCCAACAATACGGCTGCCATTCGGTTTCACACGTTTACCTTCTTTGAACTCGAATGTGGCAAGCCCCTTGCCTCCACGGCTCTGGACAGCATAATCCAGGAGTAATGAACGTTTACCATATCCCAGATCGGACAACACGGCAACTTCACCTTCATCTCCTTCTACCCATAGAGCGGATACAACTTCATCTGTATCTCTCAACTGAATACCACGAACACCACCGGATACACGTCCCATTGGATTGACCTCATCCTCTCGGAAACGAATCGCCATGGCTTCTTTTGTAATCAGCATAATATCTTGAGCGCCTGTACTTAGATGTACAGATAACACTTCATCGTCCTTGCCCACTTTACAAGCCGCAACTGCACCGGAACGCTTGGTAACGTAATCCTTCAGCTCCGTTCGTTTCACCTGTCCTCTTCGCGTAACGAAGACCAGACTGTGATTTGGCTCTTCAAAGGATTTCACAGCAAGCACACTTGCAATACGGTCATCTTTCGCAAGGGGAATCACATTCACAATGGCCGTGCCTGGATCTTTCCACTTGAATTCAGGTACCTGATGAACAGGTAACAGGAAATACTGACCTTTCCTCGTAAAGACAAGCAAGTTCTCAAGCGTGTTTACTTCCAGAACCTGAGCGATATAATCGCCATCTTTTACTCCACTTCCGCTCCGTTCACCACCAGAACGTGTAAAGGACTGCATGCCTGTACGTTTCACATATCCCTCTTTGGATAACGTAACAAATACATCTTCCGCGTTCACAAGTACTTCGAGATTAACCTTGAGTTCTTCCACTTCACCCTGGATCGCAGAACGACGGTCTATGCCGTATTTCTCACGAATCTCCATCAATTCCTTGCGGATGACTCCGATGAGCTTGCGGTCACTATCCAGAATGGATCGTAATTGCGCAATCTTTTTCATCAGCTCACCAAGTTCCTTCTCCAGAGAGTTAATCTCCAGATTTGTCAAACGGTACAATTGCAAAGTAAGGATGGAATCCGCTTGACGTTCCGTGAATCCAAACATCCACATCAGGTTATTCTGAGCATCCTGCCGGTTCTTCGAAGCTTTGATCGCTGCAATGACCTCATCAAGGATGTTAAGAGCTTTAACCAAGCCCTCCAGCACATGTGCACGGTCTTCCGCTTTCTCCAGCTCAAACCGGGTACGGAATGTAACAACTTCCCGCTGGTGGGCAATGTAAGCCTCCAGAATTGATTTCAATCCCATTTGTTGTGGTGCTTTATTCACAATCGCAACCATATTGAAGTTATAGGTGACCTGCAGGTCGGTTTTCTTCAGCAAATAAGCCAAAATACCTTGTGCGTCCGCTTCTTTTTTCAACTCAACCACGATTCGCAGACCTTCACGTCCGCTCTCATCACGCACTTCGGCAATACCTTCAACCTTCTTCTCAAGTCGGATGTTCTCCATCGCTGTAACCAGACGAGACTTCACGACCTGATAAGGAATTTCGGTAATGACGATCTGCTGTTTGCCACCACGCATATTTTCAATCTCGGTTTTGGACCGGATATAGATCCGTCCCTTACCTGTGCGATAGGCATCCAGAATGCCGTCACCGCCCATAATCAATCCGCCTGTTGGAAAGTCTGGCCCCTTCATAAACATCATGATCTCGTCCAGCTCAATTGACGGTTTCTCCATCACAGCGATCGAAGCATCAATGACTTCACGCAAATTGTGTGGAGGAATCTCCGTTGCAAATCCGGAGGAAATACCGCTGACACCATTAACCAGCAAGTTCGGATAACGGGATGGCAATACAACCGGTTCTTTGGCCGTATTATCAAAATTATCCTTAAACAGAACCGTCCGTTTCTCGATATCGCGAAGCATCTCCATCGCGATGGGCGACAAACGGGCCTCCGTATACCGCATCGCCGCTGCCGGGTCATCATCCTGTGATCCCCAGTTACCATGACCGTCCACGAGCATATGGCCCATTTTCCATGGCTGAGCCATCCGCACCATGCCCTCATAGATGGATGAGTCACCATGTGGATGATAATTACCCATTACGTCCCCAACGGTTTTGGCAGACTTGCGGTAAGTCTTGTCAGGCGTATTACCTGAATCGTACATGGCGTACAGAATACGCCGTTGTACTGGCTTCAACCCATCCCGGACATCCGGAATGGCTCGATCCTGAATAATATATTTGGAGTAGCGACCGAAACGGTCCCCAACGACCTCTTCGAGAAAGGCCGGCATAAATTGTTCTGATGGACTCATTCCAAGCACCTTCTATTCTTCGTACTCTGTAAAGTCGACGTTCTCTACAATCCAGCGTTTCCGCGGATCAACCTTATCACCCATGAGCGTAGATACACGACGTTCTGCTTTTGCTGCATCAACAATCTGTACCTTCAGCATCGCACGAGTTTCCGGATTCATTGTTGTCTCCCACAGTTGATCCGGGTTCATTTCACCTAGTCCTTTATAACGTTGAAGCTCAACATTATTACCGAATTCCTTCATATAATTCGCCAGTTCTTCATCCGTCCATGCATATCGAACACTCGCGAGCTTACCAGACTTACGAGTAAGTTTGTATAATGGCGGCTGAGCAATATATACTTTGCCTGCATCAATTAAAGGCTTCATATAACGATAAAAGAAGGTCAACAGTAGCACCTGAATATGTGCGCCATCCGTATCCGCATCGGTCATAATGATAATTTTGGAATAATTGCTGTCTTCAACTGCAAATTCGGTTCCTATGCCCGCACCGATCGCTGCTGTAATCGCACGGTATTCTTCATTTTTGAGAATGTCGGCCAGCTTCGATTTTTCCGGATTGAGCGGTTTTCCCTTGAGGGGCAAAATAGCCTGAATCTTCGAGTCGCGTCCCTGTTTGGCAGAACCACCTGCGGAATCCCCTTCGACAATAAATAACTCATTGCGGGTAAAATCCTTTGATTGCGCCGGCGTCAGTTTGCCGTTCAGGTTGGAACTTTCACTGCGTTTCTTGCCTGTACGCATATCATCACGTGCTTTGCGAGCTGCTTCTCTGGCTCTGGAGGCTTGAACCGCTTTGCGAATTAACGTTTGAGCTACCTGCGGGTTTTCTTCCAGAAACCTTTGAATATTCTCGGACACGACCGAATCCACTGCACTTCGAGCGGAAGCGCTGCCGAGCTGATCCTTTGTCTGACCCACGAACTCAACATCTGACATTTTGACACTGATGACGGCCATCATACCTTCACGCAGGTCATTACCTTCGAGGTTTTTGTCTTTTTCCTTAATCATGCTGGTACGCCGTGCGTAATCATTCATTACACGGGTATACGCAGCCCTGAATCCGGTCTCATGAGTACCGCCACCCCGAGTAGGGATCGAGTTCACGAACGAAGCCAGTGTTTCCGTATAACCCGCGTTATACTGGATTGCCACTTCGACTTCAATGTCATCCTTCTCCGCATAGAAGTGAATAACATCATGCAACACATCTTTATTTTCGTTCAGAAAAGCAACAAACTGGCTTGCTCCGCCTTCATACATGTATTCATCCTGATTGCCCGAACGTTCGTCCTTGAGCACAATTCTCAGACCTGAATTCAGAAAAGCAATCTCCTGGAGGCGTTCTGCCAATGTATCATAATTAAATTGAATGCCGTTCTGGAACACCCGAATATCCGGTTTAAATGTAACTTTTGTACCTGTCCGATTGGTATTGCCCAACACTTCGAGACCGGAGACCGGTTCACCGACATGTTCAATCCCTTTTTTGTCCTTCCAATACTCGAATCGCTGACGATGAATCTTGCCATCACGGAAAATCTCGACTTCAAGCCACTCGGACAATGCGTTTGTAACTGACGCACCTACACCGTGCAAACCGCCTGATTTTTTGTATCCTGATCCACCGAACTTTCCGCCTGCGTGCAAAATCGTAAACACGACCTGGGGAGTAGGAATCCCTGTTTTATGTATACCTGTCGGAATTCCCCTTCCGTTATCCTGAACCGTAATAGAACCGTCCTTATGCAGCGTGATATCGATTTTGGAGCAGAATTTGGCGAGATGTTCGTCGACAGCGTTGTCGACAATTTCCCATACCAAATGATGTAGACCCGAAGTGCTGGTGCTGCCGATGTACATCCCCGGCCGTTTCCGTACCGCTACCAACCCTTCAAGTACTTGAATGTCGTCCGCGTCGTAGCCTGAAGACCCCTGTCCTCCGCCTGTCGATCCTGCCGACATATCGATTTGCTCGACCATTCATGCTCCCCCTTCTTAACTTGCAACTAAAAAAATGCCTAAAATGCAAACAGATGTTTTCTTATCCTTGTCCATTTTAATTCAAGATATCCCGTTTCGTAAAGACAAGGAATGACACAATGAGTGAAGCAATGCCCCAAACACTAAGCACAATAAGGGAAAAACCTAAATTCATACCCTCGATTGGAGGTAATCCGCCAGACAAATAATTCGGAAGTTCGAGGTTAACCATGAACAGATACTTCGCTGTCTGCCAGGATGCAGCCATACTGGTCAAGATTGTTCCTGCAATCAGAGCGGCCATCATGATAACGATACTTGCAGCTGTACTTCGCACAAGTACGGATACCATAAATGCAAGCATAGCCACAATTACACTCACAAACCAGATCAGTCCTGCCTGCATAAGCATATACAGCCACTGGTCTACAGCATGCACTGCCGACATATCGACATCTGTTCCCACAACTTTGAATCCTGTGAAGATTGGCATGTTGAAGCCTTTGTAACCAAAGACCGCACCCGATATGACATAACATATAATGTAGGCTGATACCACTATGATTGAAACAAACATAATCAGCGTAATTAATTTACTCAGAAGCACTTTCCAGCGTCTAACCGGACGCGTTAAAAGCATTTTAATCGTACCTGTCGTACGTTCACCTGAAACAAGATCTGAAGCAATAGCCATGATTAACAGTGGAATAAACAATCCAACTGCGTTGTTCATGAACTCCCGTGTAAAGGTAACACCACCCGGTTCTTTGGGATTGATGTCATTTTCGAGATAATACTGCATCTGTTGGATATATACTGTTCTATATTTTTTGTACTCTTCAGGTACCCGATCGCTACCGAGCGAATTTTGATTGTCTGTGATGGCCTGTTGCAGTTCAAGCCGCCAATCGCCACCAAACTTGTCGCGATTATTCTCCGCAGATTTCATCTGGGCATACGTAAACATTGGTACGAGGACCGCAAGTACAATAAATATAATATAAAGCCGTTTTTTCTTCACCATCTTAATCGTTTCATTACGGATCAGCGGCATGATATTACTCAATGGATTCACCTTCTGTCATTTTTAAGAATAGTTGTTCAAGCGTAGGCTGAATTCGCTGTACCCCTTCAACCTGTATACCAGCTTGAACCATCTGCTGCACCAGATCAGGGATTCGATCTTCATGCATCTCGGCAACCACAGCGTTTGGACCAAGGCCCGCAACAATGGTATCATCCATCACATCCGCAGGTCGACTTACCAGAGCAATGCCTGCATCCAGTAACATCTTTTTGCCTTGCTCCAGTGGTGAAACATGCCATATAGCCAACTTGGAATGATCTTCTATCAGTTCGCTTACACCTCCAACGGCAAGCACACGCCCAGCACTGATAATCGCTACTCTGTCACAGAGAAGCTGGATCTCACTTAACAAGTGACTGCTGACAAATACAGCCATACCTTCACTGGCAAGTTGCTTAATAAAGACACGAAGTTCCTTAATGCCTTTTGGATCAAGGCCATTCGTCGGTTCATCCAGAATGAGCAGACGCGGTCGCCCGAGCAGCGCTTGTGCAATACCAAGCCGTTGACGCATGCCCAATGAGTATGTTCTGACTTTATCGTGAATCCGCTGATCCAGACGCACAATATCCACAACTTCCTGAATGCGCTCGTTGTCCACACCTGGTTGCATGCGGGCAAAATGCTCCAGGTTCTCCCACCCTGTCAGATATGTATATACCTCCGGATTTTCAACAATGGAGCCTACATACTTCAAAGCACGCTCAGGGTCCCGATTCACATCATAACCACAGACTTTAATTTTTCCTTCTGTCGGTTTGATCAGATCCACCAGCATCCGTATCGTTGTTGTTTTTCCGGCACCATTGGGACCGAGAAATCCAAAGATTTCACCAGGTTTTACGTCAAATGTAACGTCCTTAATGATCCACTTGCGTCCGATCCGCTTCTTCAGATGCTGTACAGACAAGACGGAATCATACTGCTTCTCTGCCATTTAATTTCCGCTCCCTTCTGTCGGTGTATCTGCCTGGAATTCCTGTGTGATCCGAACTGCAATTTGCTCATAACCTTGTCCGTTGGGATGGAAATGATCTGAAGAGAGATACTCCCCCAGATGATTTTCAAATAAATCGAATGTAGGGACCAGTGTCATCTTGTCCTCATTGTTCAAAATAGCCAGAGCAGCATCGTTCCATGCAGCAACCACTGCATTACCCGGCTTCTCCAGTTCCTTCACATCGCCAAATGGATTGTACAGCCCTATGTACGCAATCTGTGCATCGGGATTAATTTCTTTGACTTTCTTCAATATCTCTTGAAGGCGCTTCGACGTTTCCGGCAAAGCCGCTGCCAGCTGCTCTGCTGTTGGCGGATCTTCCCCCTGTAGAACTTGTCCTCCCTGGAACAGATCATTCGCGCCGATCGAGAGCAAAATAAAATTGGACTGCTGCAGGACGTATCGCACGCCTTGCTCATCGAGTTTTTCCAATAAAGCATCCGTTCTCAAACCGTTTACACCCAGATTATTAAGAACCTGAACGTCATATCCTTTATCTTTAAGCAGGTTCCCTGCACGTCTCACAAAACCGAGTCCTTCATCATCCCCCGTACCTCTTGCCAGGGAATCGCCGATGACAGCCATCCGAATCTTGCCATCTTCCACTACAGCCGGTTCTCCTCCTTTATCCTTAGATGGAGCAGTTGCCTCTTGGCCTGTAGTTAACGCTGAATCTCCCTCGGGGAAAATCACGTCTTTTATGGCGTATCCAAATCCAAATAACAACAACAAGGTTGCCAAGATGGATACTGTACTGACGGTTCTCCAGATCCATGGTGCTGAATCAAGGCTTTTTTTCTTTTTCATCATCACATCTCCGCTCATGTACACCAATCCGGGTGCTTAATAATTTATAATGACTTTACATTAAGGCGTGTCTGAAAATCCGCTTCCTTCGGAGTTTTCAGACACGCCCTGATGATGCTATTCCTAAATAACATAAATGTTCTGTCGTTAATTTGCAAATTTTGGCGCTATATTCGCAGAATTCATTTTCCTTATGTCATTTTACGGAAAAAAGGTTATACCATACACAGATTTGAACTGTGTGCTGGCATAACCTTGTGGAAAAGAAATTCATACTTTCTTCATTATAAATCGATTATTTACCGATAAACTCTTGTGCCCAGTATCCGTTGTAGAAACCTACACCGATATGCGTAAAGTTTTTGCTCAGAATATTGGCACGGTGACCTTCACTATTCATCCAAGCTGTAACCACTTCCTGTGGTGTTTTTTGTCCTTGGGCAATGTTCTCACCTGCATAGCTGTAAGTTACTCCGAATTGTTTCATCATATCAAACGGAGAACCATACGTAGGTGACTGGTGATCAAAATAGTTGTTGTTGCTCATATCTTTTACTTTAGCAACAGCCACTTTGTCCAGAAGTGCATCTGAAGACAGAGCGTTCAGACCTGCTTTAGCACGCTCAGCGTTCACAAGTTTTACAACTTGAGTAGCAAAGTCGGATTGTGTGCTTTCGCTACCATTATTACTTGTATTGTTACCTGTATTACCTGTGTTTGAAGGATCTTTAGCCGGAGTAGTTTCCGGTTTTTCTTCTTGAGCTGGTTGTGTTGGTTTAGTCGGTTGCTCAGGCTTAGTTGTAGGCTCAGCAGGTTTTGTTGTTGGTTGAGTTGGTTTTGTTGTCGGCTCAGCAGGTTTCGTTGTTTGATCAGGCTGCGTAGCAGGCTTCTCTACAATTTGCCCCTCGGATACGGTGTATCCATTTTGTTTGAGCCATTTCTCAATATAAGCTTTCAAGCTGTCTGTACTTGTAATTTTGTACGTTGTGATAGTCTTATATGTTGAATCTGCAGCAGACGCGGAAGCAGGAAGCATTACCCCTACGGCCAGTACGGCTGTCAGACTACTCGTTACGACAGTTTTCATCCATTTCTTTTTCAAATTCATTCATCTCCTTAAGATTAGTTATTACAACTTTGTAATTAATACTCTAGCAGTATATCAATTCAACAGGAGATTGTGAACCTATAAAATATGGAAAAGTAACTTTTTTGTCATTTTTTAGAATGTTACAGATTTGTCTGAGAGCTTATCCTGTAAGGCTCTATCCCCGTTGACAAAAGCACAAAAAAAAGACATTCGGACTAAAAATGCTAGTCGAATGTCGCTTCACCATCTATTTATCATTCACCACACCAGAATGTGCAGATCAGGATATCATGAGAATTTCCATGCAATAGAAGAAACTTTTTTTATACTATAGAAGAACTTTACTGAACCGATAGCCTCTCTTCTGAAAACCAATGTGCTCATAAAAAGAGTACGTTGTTGAAGTCACTTCACGGTTAGCACCCGTGACAAACAGTTGTTTACCACCTTGCTGTCTGCCCCAATCTTCGGCACGAGCCATCAGACGACGGCCAATCCCACCACCACGATGTTCTTGACCTACAATCAGGGAAGTAATTTGTGCGGCAGGTTCTGGATAGGCATGACTTTGCACACATTGCAAGCCAATCACACCAATAATTTGTTCATCCACTTCGGCAACAAGCATGCATGCGTTTGGATTGGTTTCCAAACATTCAATGCGTTCTTTCATGACATTGGTTGTTGTCGGATAGCTGACCTCTCGCATCAGTCCCGTTACCGCTTCAGCATCTCGCAGCTCACACTCTCGGATCATCAGTACAGGGGCCTCAACATTATTGGACATGATTTACCTCCACTTTCAGCATATTAGCGGCTTGCACCGCTGTTTTACGAGCTTCTTCCACATCTTGGCCAGCACTTAAGGCTACAGCCATTCGGCGTCCTACTTTGGTCTCAGGTTTGCCAAATACACGAATCTGAGTACGAGGAATAGCCAGTGCTTCTTCTATCCCGCCTACAGTAAAGTCAGATGTTTCATCATTAGCCTTCAGCGTTGCTGAAGCTCCCGGTGTCAACAGATGTACACCTGTGACCGGAAAACCAAGAATTGCACGTACATGCAGCGCAAACTCGGAACTGTCTTGCGTCACCATTGTAACCATTCCTGTGTCATGTGGACGAGGCGATACCTCGCTGAACACAACACCATCCGGAGTCAGGAACAATTCCACTCCAAACAGTCCATAACCGCCAAGTTCATCCGTGACGGATTTGGCAATATGACAAGCCTGCTCCCATTGTTCAGGAGTCATTGCATGAGGTTGCCAGGATTCGACATAATCCCCATCCTTCTGAATGTGGCCGATCGGAGGACAGAATACGGTGCCAGATACAGACCTAACGGTAAGTAATGTAATCTCACTGTCAAATTGCACAAAGCTCTCCACGATAACACGAACAGATTTGCCACGTGCTCCCGAAAGAGCAATGTTCCAGCAATCCTCCACGTCGCCCGGTGTACGGCATACACTCTGCCCTTTGCCGGAAGAACTCATCAATGGTTTAATGACACAAGGTGTGCCAAGCTCACGTACGGCTTCCTGAAGTTGTTCCAGGTTGTCCGCAAAAAGGTAGTCAGCTGTCGGAAGTTTCAATTGTTCGGCTGCAAGCCGACGGATGCCTTCGCGATCCATCGTTAAACGTGCAGCTCGGGCAGTAGGTACTACACAAAATCCCTCTTCCTCAAGCTCCAGTAAAGCTTCTGTTGCAATAGCTTCAATCTCAGGTACGATGTAATGAGGTTTTTCTTTACGGATCAATTGTTTCAAAGCTTCGGCATCCAGCATGTCGATGCAGTAAGACCGGTGCGCGACCTGCATTGCAGGTGCGTTCTCATAACGATCAACAGCGATCGTCTCTACTCCCAGTCGTTGGGCCTCAATAACGACCTCTTTTCCCAATTCTCCACTGCCTAGTAGCAGCATTTTTTTGGCTTGAGCCGTAAAAGGAGCACCCCACATGTTCTTTCCAATCCTCCCAAAGAGAAATCTTCTATATCTGTCTCTCTATTTTCGGGGTTTTGGTTAAAGATTGCAAGAGTACTCCCTATTTTTCTTGTGAATTTTACAAGATTTTTTGTGTTTTTTCGATCAAATTTTACAATTACCGCTTACAGATTCGATACTCCTTCCATTCCTCCCAAAATTAAGGAAATGTTAAAAGATCAGACTTTAATACTCCAACGAATCGAAATACACAAACAAATCCCAAGTTTAAAGACTTGGAATTTGTCGATTTTTTTCTCTGAAGATTTCATTATGGGAAGAAACATAAGCCATCTGGGGTGCGTCTGGCGTCATATATTGTTTCGCACTATTAACTGCCACGATCGCATCATTGAAGGCACCTGCAATGAGTCTAACTTTGCTCTCGTGGGTCGCACAGTCCCCTGCTGCAAAAACACCCGGAAGACTCGTCTGTGCATGGTGGCTCATTAGAACCATTCCATCGTCCATTTCTAAGCCACAACTGGCAAGATCACTTAAATTGCTTTTATATCCATGACTAATGACGACTTCATCCACTTCCAACACTACATTGTCCTGACTTTTCATATGCGTGATCACAACCTGCTGGATTCGATTTCCATTATTATGAAGCTGCGTGATGCTGTATGGTGTTCTCACATCCGTTATATTGTTCATCTCACTGACATTTCGTTCCATCGCGCGGAACTCATTATTCCGGTGGATTACAACTACACTGCGAGCAAGTTGAGCAAGTTCAATTGCCCAGTCTACAGCACTGTTGCCTCCACCCGAAATGAGTACACGCTTCCCAGCGAAATGTTCTGGATTTTGCACGGTGTAATGAAGGTTCTCTTGCTCATATTCAATCGGCTCCTGAAGCTCCAGCTTCTGAATCTCTGCGATACCGCGGCCTACTGCAACAATGATCGTGCGCGTATGGTGTATCTCCCCTTCAGCGGTATACATACTCCATATTCCGTTATCCAGTCGGGAAAACCTTTCTACCTGGCAATTCAATACAACCGTTGGATTAAACGTATTTGCTTGCTGAACAAGCCATTCGATCAACTTCGAACATTTCATAGGTGGCAGGCCACCAACATCCCAAATTGTTTTTTCCGCATAGGTATGCAGAAAACCACCAAGTTGGTCCTTCCCTTCAATGATTTTGACTTTCATATCACGCATCCCTGCATAAAAAGCCGCATACATGCCAGCAGGGCCGCCTCCAATGATGGTTACATCATAGATATCCTCTTCATTCATTTTAAACACACCTTGTTTATTTAGTTATGAATTCGAGATACAAGTAACATTCCCAGTTTGTTTTATTTGTTTTTTGCTTCAAAAGCAGCAACAATATCATCAATGACATATTCATCGGCAAGTGGAGACATTCCCAGATTGAACCATTCCTTGCCACCCACCATGTAGACGTGGTCCTGCTTGACTGCTTTCAGATTTTTCCATAACGATGAAGATAACATTTCTTCAAATTTCTTTTTAATTTCCGGATTAGTCTCATCATCCAGCTGTACGATCAGATGATCTGCGTCGTATTCAGGCAGTACTTCCAAGGATACGGACATGGCCGTTTGATCTTTCGGGAAATTAGGAAGTGGATTCATTCCCAATCGTTTGTGGACAAAGTTTCCTCGGTCAAGGTTCTCCCCATGAAGTACGATTTCTTTTTCCATCACTCTAATGTAGAGAACAGTCTCCTCACCAATCAGCTTATCCAATTTGGCAGCAGCTACCTTCTCCTTATCCACCAAATCCTGGATCACCTTTTCTGCCTGTTCTTCTTTGTCCAAAACTTTGGCCATATCCCGCAGTTCATCGCGCCAATCATCACGCTGTGGCAAAAGTACGGTAGGTGCAATCAGAGTAAGCTGATCATAGTCCTTTTTGGACCACCAGTCAGGAGCGATAATTAAATCCGGAGCTGCCTCCATGAGGGCTTCAAAGTTAGGCGTTCTTCCTATTCCCATTTTCATCGTGTTTGCAAATGGCTCTTGCAAGTAAGAAGGAAAATCCTCATGGTAGTTCTGTACAGCAATGGGTACGATGCCAAGTGAATATAAAAATTCTGGATATACAACGGACAAACCAACTATTTTTTGTGGGTTCACCGGAATTTCAACTTCTCCCATTTCCGTGTTCACTTTTTTCACCTGACTGGCTTCTGTTGTTGAAGAATTGGCGGAACCCGCTTCTTGTCCCTTGCTCGAGGATGCTTCTTTGCCTGCTGCACCACAAGCCGAAATAACGAGCATCAACATCATTGTGCATATTACGGTTAACCATCTGAATCTCATTCTGTATGTACCCCCTATAGGTCATTAATATATGACAATGTCTAATCAATAATAATTATCATTATCACTACGATATAGGAGTAGTATAATAAAATATGTTCAGGCATGATATTGACTATTCAGACTTTTTGCTATGGACGATCTTGCCATAACTTTAATATTTCATCCAACATAAGCTCATGGGTAAACGCAGTGTAGTCCAGCAGGACGCTCGACAACAGGATATCCATTCTGCCATCCTGTACTGCTAACAACTCAAGCCATTCTTCAGACTTACGCACAGCAGACCATGTCTGCCTGGATGTCTCATCATCACCCACAATCAGTAATATTCTTTCAACGTTGAGAACAGATAGTTCCTTAATGGTCGCTGTTCCCCGTTCCCAATAAGTCTCAACTCCTTCAGGACCCTCCATTTGCATATCAACGTAAAAAACGGAAGCAATGCTCCTTGGGCCTAACATCTGCAACGCTTCACCATGAACTTTGAGTACAACCAGTTTGTCTTTTCGTATGAAATCTGCAAGCTGATCCTTAATGATCTTTACCTTCTCTTCATATCTTTGAAGCCATACCTCTGCAATATCCGACCTGTCCAAAAAGCTTGCAACATATCTCAAATGTTCTCTCCAATCGCCTTTTCCCCACGGGAGGTCACACACTGGAGCAATGGATTGTAGCTGACTTTGCAGAGACTCAGACTCCGTCCCAATCGTAATAATATAATCAGGTTTAACTAATCGAAGCTGTTCCAGCCAGGTGGTCTCACTCTCTGCTAGTGGCATAACTTTGTCCGTTTCATATTTACGTCTATAATAGTATGTCCACGGATGACTTGCCGGCGCGGCACATGGAATGATCTGCAAAGCAAGCAGTATACCAATGCTCAAAGAATGAAGTGCAGCAATTTTTTGTTTGCTATTACGTATAAACGCTGCTGGTGGAATGCCAGAGATTTGTTTGAATTTACGCCGGAAATACGTCTCATCCTGATAACCCACGTACGATGCCACATCCTTGAGTCGATAACTGTGATCATTTCTCATTAAGATCTGGGCTTGTTTGATTCGATATAGCGTTAAATAGTCCACTGGACTGTAACCATACCTTTTCTTGAATAAACGCATGAAGTGTCGAGGGCTCATTCGTGCCACATTTGCTAATTCCTCAATGGTTAATCTCTTTGAATAATTCTGCTCCATGTAGCCTTTGACATGTTCAATTGGTGAAGCCAGATCCGTCTTTTCGGCACAGGCCACGTCATAAAACATGGTATACAAAAGTTCCTGAAAACGAATCTGACCATAGTACCTTTGCAAACCATCCTTCTTCAACGTGTGGTGGTAAATCATCTGACAGATCACGCCAACAGCAACGGGCGAAGATGAGCTGACCCCGCCATTCACTTCATTACGTAAAAGTTGCTTCATCATATCAAGGGCTGTTCCACCCTCCTGCTCCAGTGCGTACATGACATCAAAACTCATGTGATACACGCCTCGTTCATCCAACGAATGCACATTTGCCTCAACCAGTTGCCCCGGGAAGCCTACATACAGTCCGCCCGCCTTCAATTCGATGAAACTGCCATCGATCTTTAACCACCCTTGTCCACTGGCTACAAATAATAACATGTATGTTTCAATGAAGTGTTTCCTCAGAAGCCACTCCGTCGCAGGGTCACTCGTATAGTTCACGTGAAGGAGCCTAAAATTCATATGATCCAGGTGATCCAAATGCTTTGAATTTATTTCGTTGTTGTCCATCTGCATTGATCTCCCTCCAGCCATGAACGATTGTATTGATTTCATTCTTCAAAAATATAACATACCACACTAATGAATAAAAAAAACACTTCGGCTATCCTCTAACCTGTCTTCAATGAATAAGATACACTTATTATTGAAAGATCAGGCTAAAGAACGCCAGAGTGTTATAAGTTCAGATGTGTTCAGACGCTTCACAGGCGTCCGAAGGTTTCATCACAAAAATCTGTATTGAGCTTCTATTAATCCATTATACACGCCTTGTTTTTGGATAAGCTGCTCATGGTTACCCTCTTCTTTAATTTCACCATGATCCAGGACGATAATGTTATCTGCATTCCGGATGGTTGAGAGACGGTGAGCGACCATAAAGGACGTTCTTCCCTGCAACAGCACCTTCAACGCTTCCTGGATTTTAAGCTCTGTCTCCGTATCAATGCTGGCTGTAGCTTCATCCAGAATCAGTATACGTGGATCAGCAAGCAGCGCACGGGCAAAGGATAACAATTGTCGCTGTCCCATGGATAATACGTTCCCGCGTTCCTCTACTTCGGTATCATATCCGCCAGGCAGCTTCATGATGAACTCATGTGCATTGACTGCTTTGGCTGCGTCCTCCACCTCTTCATTCGTTGCATCCAGTCGTCCAAATCGGATATTGTCACGAATCGTACCCGAGAAGATGAAGGTATCCTGTAATACAATGCTGATCTGGCTGCGTAAACTCTCTACCGTTACATCCCGCACATCCTGTCCGTCAATGGTGAGACGTCCGCCAGATATATCATAGAAACGACTGATCAGATTGATGATCGTACTTTTACCTGAGCCCGTATGACCAACAAGTGCAATCGATTGTCCCGCAGCCGCCGAGAAGCTGATTCCTTTCAGCGCCTGTCTGCCCTTCTCGTATTCGAACACAACATTTTCGAATGCGATATCTCCTTTAATAGAAGGAAGTGGCTTGGCACCTGGTTTATCCGCAATACTTGGTTTTTCATCCATGAATTCGAAGATACGCTCCGATGATGCCATCGCAACCAGCAACTGATTGTACATCTGTCCCAGACGGTTGATTGGGTCCCAGAAGTTGCCGACATAGTTGGCAAAAGCAACAAGTAATCCCACAGTCAATTGACCTTCCTGAATCAGATAAGCACCAAACCAGAAAAGGATTAATGTACCGAATCCGCCGGTAATCTCAATCAGCGGTCCAAAGCCCTGGTTCATCGCTGATGCTCTATCCCATGACTTTTTGCTGGACAGGTTCATGTTGTCAAAGTATTTCATGTTCTCTTTTTCCTGGGTATAGGCCTGAGTCACTCGAATTCCTTGAATGGATTCATTCAAGTGGGAGTTAATCCGAGAGTTCTTCATGCGCACATCCTGCCAAGCACGACGGATCAGCACCCGCAGTTTGGTCGAGATGATAAACATGATTGGCACCGTAATGATTACGGCAAGGCCCAGTTTCCAGTTAATCAACAGCAAGATCACAATGATCCCGAGCAGCTGTACGCAGTCGATCATGACGTTAACTGCACCGTTCGTGAATAGATCCTGAAGGGAGTTAATATCATTCGTAACACGTACCAGTACGGAACCGGCCGGCCTTTTGTCAAAAAAGTTAAAGGACAGCTTCTGGATATGCTTGAACAGATCCGAGCGAAGATCATAAATAACGCGCTGTCCGATAATGTTTGTCAGTTTGATCCGGTACGTATTGGCAGCCCATTGAATGAGATACAACACAAATATGGAGCCTGCGATAAGATACAGCATAGTCATACTTGGCAACCCTGTTGCCGGTGCGATGGCCCGGTCAATTGCCAGACTGATCAGAAACGGTACGGACAATTTCGTAATGGTACCCAAGATCATCATTAGAATAACAAGTGGTAACAGTTGTTTCGCATAAGGTTTCATGTATGCAAATAAACGTCCGAACTCTTTCCAGTTAAACGGTTTTTCAATAATTTCATCATCCTGATACACAAATCGTTCATTCAGTTTCTTCTCAGAGGCCCCTTTGGCCTCGCGCCTGTCTGCTATCGTTTCGGCACTCATGAATTCACCTGCTCCCCAGCCTCCCGCTTACCGCGGGCAATATAATCTGCATATTGAATTTTATAAACATCCTGATATGGTCCAGGCACTTCAATGAGTTCGGTATGTTTGCCACGTTGTACCACGCGGCCTTCATCGAGCACCAGAATCTCATCTGCATGTCGTAGTGAAGAAATACGGTGTGCAATAATAAATGTCGTTCTGCCGCGCATAACTTCCTGGAAACCGGATTGAATCTCGTGTTCTGTCTCCATGTCCACGGCGCTTGTTGCGTCATCAAGTACCAGAATTTTCGGATTTTTCAGCAAAGCCCTTGCGATCGCAATCCGCTGTTTCTGTCCACCCGATAAACCCATACCGCGCTCACCAACCACCGTGTCATATCCGTCCGGGAATTCCATAATGAAGTCATGAGCCTTGGCCAGCTTGGCTGCACGGATGATCTGATCCATGGTGACGTTCTTAAGCCCGTAGGAAATATTATTACGAATGCTGGATGAGAACAGGAATGTTTCCTGGAAAACAGAAGCGATCTGACTCCGCAAACTGCGAATGCCTATATCTTTGATGTTTTTGCCATCCAGCTTGATTGTTCCCGAGTTCACGTTATAGGCACGCATCAGAAGCTGAATGATGGTCGATTTACCAGACCCTGTCCCCCCGAGGAAACCGATTACAGAACCGGGTGCAGCATCAAAATTAATATCGGTTACCGCTGGCATTTTGTTGCCGTAGGCAAAGGTAACGGATTCAAATGTCACATGGCCGTTCACCTGGTCTGCCTCCACAATGACCGGATCTTGCGTTTCTTCCACGTCCACTGGCGTATTGAGCAGTTCGAGCACCCGCTCACCTGAAGCTTTGGATTGCGTATAGTTGTTGATATGGAACCCAAGGTTCCACATTGGACCGATTATGTACCAGATCAAACTGAAAAAGGCAACGAGTTCACCGAGTGTCAGCGTCTTCTGTATAACCATTCTTCCACCAATCACAAGCAACAGCACGATACTCACCGAAGCAAGAATCTCCATGATCGGAAAATAACGACTCCACAATGTTGCAGCATGAATCTGATTTGTCTTGTAACGTTCATTACGTGTAGAGAATTTCTCCACTTCATAAGGCTCACGTGCAAAGGATTTTACCGTACGTACGCCAGTGATATTCTCCTGTACCGCTGTTGTCAGTGAACTGAGCGCCAGCCGCATCTCCTGAAACGCAGGGTGAATTTTGGATTCGAATCTCAGCGCAACGAAGGCAAGTAATGGGATGCATATGAGTGTGAACAGTGTAAGCTGCCAACTCATGGTCATCATCATGATTGCGCCGAATACGACCATCAAAACCATGTTGAGAATCTGGGCGAAACCAAATCCGATAAAGTTACGGATGGCTTCCAAATCTCCCGTGAGGCGGGACATCAGATCACCTGTCTTGGCCGTATCATAATAACGGAAGGATAAAAATTGAAGCTTTTCATAACATGCGTTACGAAGTCTGTACGCCAGGAAGTTACCCAAGCGTCCTCCAAAAAAGCCATGTAAAAACTGCATTCCCGCTTTCAAAATAACTACACCTAACACTGTCAAGGCAATTATGGGAACGTCTTCAAAAGTTCGCGGAACAATAATGTCATCAATCAGTATCCTCAGCATATACGGATACACCAACCCAAGTGCGGTTGCTAAGGCGAGGAACAAGATTGATACAAATAAATACGTTCGCTTTTCCCAAAAAAAGATTTGCAGTTGCCTAAGAACATCCATGTTTCTCCTCCTCTTATGTCGTTCAAAAATACTATGAACATTTATGAAGTTTATCACCGTACCCCATTCGCGGCAAAGCGAATAACAGACCATATTCTGCCTGCTTTCAGCTTATTGACGCATTAACGAAGGTAAATACCCACCTTTCAATCAAATGTTTGAATATTCTCTTTATTTCAGGTTGTTCGTACCAAAAAAAGGCTCCCTATATGCCTTTTCGGCAGGGGCCTTTTTGGGTTGATTTTCGCAACATTTTCAATGTGTTGCTGTATCATTCATTTTGTTTTACAAAGACTTCCAGAGAATACGTGTTATTCCGCGATTTTAACTGCGTTCAATCTGTTCCAGTTGGTTAGACAAGCTGGTCCATTGCTCGGCCGGAATTCCGCTCTCCAACGTATCTTGAATTCCACTCACCGCCTCATCCAAACGTTCTTCCAACTGACGCGATTGGTGTTGCAATGATTGACAAAGCTGGTTGTCATAAAACTGAATCAGCTTGTCTTGTGCAGCAGGAAGAACTTCAATGATCATCTGTTTGAGGACAGGATCAAGTGCCTCTTGTAATCGCTGACGTCCATCTCCTTCGAAGAACTGTTTCGGATTGCGGAAATAATTCAAATAGCTTTTCCATCCTGACGGTTCTTCCAGACGAACTTCTTCAAGCACAGGTGTACTCCAGCGTTCGTTCAGTGGCAGTGACACATCCACGCCCCCTGATAACTGTCTCACCTCATCTATACAATCCGTAACTTGCTTCATCAGCCAGGTCTGACCTGCCTGTTCAAGTCTGAGGGTGGTAGCAAGCAGTTCCTGCTCCAGTTCAATGGCAATCATACGTAACAGTTCACGTCCACAGGCTGCAAAAGCCGTCTTCAGATTGCCCCGATCCTCCCGAAGTACGGATGGATGGAATGCTTCTGCCATGAATAAACCAAGGCGATAGGCAAGTCGCTGCCGCACATGGAAGAGTAGTTCTGCTGTTTCCTGTGACAATTCTTCCTTCATGGATCGCTCTGCAAGTAGCTGTATGCGCTGGCGTGACTGTCCCTGAATAGTCTCCAGTTCATCCCGCCGCTGCTGCAAAGCTTCCTCCCCTTGAGCCGCATCCTCCGCACGCTTCTTCAGCCGCTGAATGACACGTGCCATCTCTTCGGAAGCGCCACCTACGGCAAGATCGGCTAATTCTCTGCCCGCAAATTGGTTGAACTCTTCCTCAAAACGGATAAAACCGGATTGCTCCAGCAGCTTCGAATCACCTGCCATCTTGCCTTCCATCGCCAGTATACTGGATACCGGGAAGAGTCGTGGTGCCCGAATTCCATTACTGCGCAGTTGGGTGCTCACATGATCGAGAACCTGCTCCAGTTCTTCCTCAGAGGAAGATAGATCACTGGCATTCACAACAAAGAACATCTGATCCATGGCAGAACTATCCTTAACACGTCCCAACTGATTCAGGAACTGGCGATCTCCTTGTGAGAAAGCATGGTTGTAATACGTTACAAAAATGAGGGCATCCGCATTCTTCATATAATTGAAGGTTACACCCGTATGACGAGCATTCACGGAGTCCGCTCCTGGTGTGTCTACCAATACAATGCCTTGTTCAGTTACATCGCAACTGTAGTAGAGATCGATACTGTCTACAAAACAGGACTTCTTCTCGTTTGCGACAAAGTTACGATAACCGTCCAGATCCACCAGCACATCCTGCCCTAGCTGGTCCGCTGTTTCTTCCCAACCAGCTGCCGCTGCCTGCAAAAAGCTGTAATGCGGGCGCCCCGCCGGATGTACATCCTGTGGCGATAGGGAACGTACTCGCTTCTGCCACTCCGCTCCAGGCTCACCCAGTCCGAGCAATCGGAAGGAATAGGCGAGATCTTCCTTGAAGGCGTCACGGGTCTTCATGCGGACCCGGGCTGTTCCATGCTCCGCGCCCCCGGCAGGAGCCATAATCCGGTTAATCGCCGCTGTTGTTGGATGCGGCGAGACGGGTAGTACAGCTTCGCCCAGCAACGCGTTGGCGAAGGAGGATTTGCCGGCGCTGAATGCTCCAAACAGCGCCAGAGTGAACGTGCCGCCCGCAAGCGAAGCCGCGCGTGCACGAAGATCCCGTACCGCCGACCCCATGGCGGGGTACGGCTCCACCAGCGCAGCAGCGGCTTCGAGCCGTGCCGCTGCTGCGTCCAGGCGTCGGCGGCGTTCAGCACCAGCCGCCGCCGATGGCCCAGGCACTGCCGCTGCGGCTGCGCGCTGCGCTGGCGGTGCCTCTGACGTCTGTGGCTGCGCAGCCACAGACGTTGACGTGCCCGCATGCGGACCGGGTGCTTCGCCCGGTTCAGGCACCGCGGGCACGTGCGGGCCCTTCACCTCCGGCAATAGCCCGGAGGGGAGGGGGCCCGCATCGGGCAGCAGGCTGCGTAGCCCTGCTGCCTCTGCGGCGGCGCTGCGCTGGAGCGCCGTGTAGCGCGCCGCCGCCGCGGATTGCGCCAGCAGCGCTGCGCGGCTGGCGTCCAGCGCCTGGAGCGCGGCTTCGCCTCGCGCGCCCAGCGCTTCCAGCATGCGGTCGGCCAGCATCATGGCCGACTTGCGATAGCGGGCCTCAATCTCGCCCCGCACATCTTTACTGAACTGAATCACATACTCTGGAGATACCTCTGCACTCGCACTACGTTTCATCTCCAATAGTGCTTCATCTACAGCAGGCAGCTCCGTATTAAGCGCTTGCTCCCACTCCGCTCCCCATAGCTGATGGGATTCACCCAGCTGTCTAAGCATCGTACGAATATGTACCTCAACTTGTCCGGAAGCCTGATCCTGTAACAGTCTTACCAGCTCAGAAACACGGCGTTGTTTCTCCTGCTCGGTTTTGCCACCTGAGAACAATAAACCTACCCTGAAGCCCGGTTTGCGGCTCTCCAAATAGGCAGCAGCAGACGTACGAATATCCGCAGGAGTAAGATTTGCATTCGCCAGAAGAGGTTCCAGCTCTGCCCGGAATTTCTCACGCACTCGCGAAGGCCCGGTACGAATGTCTGCTGCTTGTTGATCAAGAAGCTCCAGCTCTCGTTCCAAGCGTTCAATTCCTTCCTTGCCACCAATCTCATCCAGCAGGGAATTCTCTTCGTCTTCACGTTTCTCCGCTTCTCTCGTCAGGTGTTGCTCCGTTACATGACTGGCCGAACTTGCCAAACTGTGCGTAATTAACGCTTCCTTCTCTTGCATCATGTGTTCAATAAGTTTCGGAAGCACATCCCACTGGTTGTAGCGATGCTGCTTGTCGCGGAGGGAAGTAAACAACAGTCCGTCATATCTGACTTCCCAGGCCGCAAATATAGCTTCGACACCTTCGGTATATTGGTCAAAAGAGAGCTCACGCTCCCGATGCTTGTCGATCTGGTTCACGATCAAAAACAACGGTTTGCCCCAATCCGACAGACTCTTGGCAAATGAAAGGTTTGTCTCGGACTGAACATGATTATAGTCCATGACATAGAAGACCACATCGGCCAGATGAAGCGCGGAATGGGTTGCGAGACTATGTCCGCGATCTGTTGAATCCACACCTGGTGTATCCAGCAGGACAGCATCATCTTTCAGCAAAGGAATATCATCCCACACCTCAATCGAGCTGTACGCTCCACCATTTTTGCAATACGCCTCCAATTCCTCTGGAGAAACTTCAAGTGTTCCTGCTCCATTGTCAGCGCTTACGTTTGGAGTAGTATAAATAAGCGCTCTTGGCTTACCATTACGTATGGATACCACATTTGCACTTGTTGGCACGGGACTTGAAGGCAACACCCGCTTACCGCATAAACTGTTGATGAGACTCGATTTGCCTGCAGAGAAATGACCACAGAACGCAATCGTCAGATGTTTCATTTCCGCCTTGCATATTAAATCCGTTAAAGCCTGTACAGCCGTATGGTCCCCTGTCTGCTCCATCGCTTCACGCAGCGGAAGCAGAGGTTTGGCCATTTCTTTTGGGTAATCTGTTCTGGACATGACTGGCCTTCCCCCTGGCTCCTCTAATTTGACATCCGTTTCGACGTCTATCTCTTTTACAACATTTATTTTAACATTATCAAGTTTGAATTTGAACGGTTGGAATTGAATATACATAAATGAACGTATAAATCTATAATCTAAAAAAAATAAAACCGAACAAGTCGGTTTTATCTGTAATACGTTTTATACTCGGTATTTAGCAAATGCTTACGCCAAGTGTCTGTTGCATGAATGCGATGCGATCATCTTAACCACAACGATCCTCATGACATTAATACAACAGAACCCATAGTGTAATCACTTCTTATGAAACTGCGTTCTCCATGGAAGGCAGCAAGATTTCAAATACTTGTCCATGTTGCAGAATTGTAATGTCTCTGCCTTTGTCTCTCATAACAACAACTTCTGGTTTAACGGACATACGCTCCAGATAATGTTCAGGCACGTCGCCAGAGTGGCTTACTGTGATGCCTTCTACTTCTTTTTCTTCATTTTCAGCCATTTCCTGTTCAACGATTTGTTCAAAGATATCGGAGAAGGCCTCAAAATTGTCAGTGTACACGGAAATGCATTTCATGATTATTCATCCTTTTCTGCTCATTAATTTATTTTTCGTTTTCGGGTGGTGACACGTTCCTTATCTTTCCTGATTTGGGACGTTTTCATACGTTTTTTCCCTTCCCTGCATATGTCCAACAATGGACAGATATGACACGCAGGGTTCTGTGCCTTGCAATGGTAGCGTCCAAAAAATATAAACCGGTGGTGAGTTAAAGTCCACTCGTCCCGGGGTACGCGCTTCATTAGTTTCTTTTCGACTTCAAGTACGGAGTCATCCCAACCTGCAAGCGCCAGCCGCTTGGATACACGTTCAACATGAGTATCTACCGCAATTGCCGGTACTCCAAACGCATTGGAAACAACTACATTCGCGGTTTTCCGCCCGACACCTGGTAGCGTCACAAGCTGATCATGTTCCTGCGGTACATCACCGCCATACTGCTCTATTAAAATTCGGCACATGTTCTGAATATGCTTGGCCTTGTTCCGGTACAAACCGATTCGCCGAATATCCTGTTCCAACTCTTCGAGAGGAACCGCCAGATAATCTGCTGGGCTTCTGTACTTCTGGAACAAATCTGCGGTTACCTTGTTCACCGTTTCATCGGTGCACTGGGCAGACAAAAGGACAGCTACCGTCAATTCAAATGCATTGCTGTGATTTAATTCGCAATGTGCATCAGGAAACATTGCTTCCATAGTTTCGAGTATATGTCTAACTGTCGCTGCATTCATGAAGAGCTACCTCCCACAAAATGACTCCACGCTGCGGAGCCTTACTTCGAAGCTTCATCCGAGTACTTTGCGGGGACCTCAAAAAGCTTGCAAAAAAAACGTCTTGATGCGGGAAAGATCCCGTATCAAGACGGTCATTCTTTTGATCCTCGAAAAGAAACGATTACTGTTTTTGAATCTCCAGAATAACATTGTTCAGGAGATACAATACAATATTATCATTATCTCTGAGAGATTGCACGCTTAAAGTATTGTCACCCTGGTGAACAAATACACTTGATCCGAGTGCAAAACGATAGTTCGTGTCTGCTGTCGTTTCCCGTTTAACCAAAATCTGGTTACCAACGCCATCATAAGACCAGAATTGTTTGCTCATGACAGTTAATACTCTGAAGCGTGTGGAATTATCCGTATCTTTTGTCATTTCCACACGATCTCCGACCGTAAGACTAGTCAATGAAGTTAATGTGGAGCCAGATTTTACGACTTTAACAGAACCGCTAACAGGTACGGTTTCAGTCTGGCCGTTATTAAACTGCTTGAGCGTTACAGATGAAGCATCCACCGCTGTAACTTCAGCCAGCGTACGCTTCACGACTTGAACCGCTTTTGGCGTAGCTCCTTCAAACGTTACATTAATCAGGTTGCCTGCTGTCAGTTGTGAAGGCGTGATCGTCTGACCACTCTCTCCTGTCAGTACCGCTTGATCCACGTAGAACTGACTTGTCAGCAGATCGGATTTTACTCGAATACGACTATTTGCTTCCAAGGCAACCACTTCGAATTGAGCCACAGTGTTCAGTGCAACCTTCTGCACTACATCCTGATTTGCTCCAAGCGTTACGGTCACTTTGTCACCAATCTTCAAATCTCCCAGACTTGCGCCCGATTTGTTATAGATCTCAACCGTAGGTAAGGTAGTATAAGGCACTGTAATCGTCTGATTACCAGACAACAAACTGATTTTTCTGCCCGATGTGTCAATGTTGCTGATCGTACCTTCGTACTTGTAAATCACTTTAACGGACAACGCACGTGTTCCCACATAGGTCAGATCCAATTTGCGACCATCATTTAAAATCGACTCCAGACCAGCGAGTGTAGGTTTGGTCGTATTGTAGTCCAGTTTGGTTTTTTCGTCCAATGTAAATACAAACGGTTTTTTGTTGTTGTCCAGTACGGTAAGTACCTTTGTTTTGCTGTTGTAAGATACAACCGTTACCCCGTTCATAGGTTCCATTTGACGTCCAATCACCTGAATACGCGTAACCTGATCGTCAGCGTTTAATGACAACTCAACCTGATCCCCGTTCGTTGCATCTGTGATGAGATCATTCAACGTTGCATCCTGAATGCCATTAATGATGACTTCCGGCTTTTCAATCAGCAATTTCGCCTCAAGGGAACCCCCTTCACGTTTGAACGTTAACGTGGACTGGTTGCCACCGATCTCAACCAATGTTCCGCGCACAGATTGCTCCACACCTTGAGACAATGTGATAGTTTGCAAAACACTGTCCTTTACGGTGTATTTCACGGCACTGCCGGCTTTGAGATCAGCCACTGACATGATACGGTTTTGATATGTGATAAGCAGATTGTCATTGTACGCAAACTGTTCTGTAGCACCCGCTGTATTGACAAGTTTAATCGTTTTGCCAGAAGTGGATACTTCAGCAATTACGCCATTGTCACTCTTGTTAACAATGCCGGATTTCACACGAATAGCGACTGTTTTTTTGTCAGCCGAGAACGTCTCACGCTGTACTTCGATGATGCTATCTGCCGTAATATCGGACAGTTTGATTGCATTACCATTCTGATCGATGAATGCAGTTGCCTCATCATAACTGTACGTTTCGTAATTCTCGCCCACAAAGATACCAATTTTATTACCAGACAATGAACGTGCAAATGTACCTTCAACACTTTCCACCTGCGGTGTAGCATCAACAACTTCCACATAGGAAGCCCCACCTGCCGAACCTACAACCATAACTTTCGTATATAGCTTCACATCTGTGGCGGAAGCACGAGTTTCACTGTCTTTCGTAAAGTAAGGCGTACTGCTGTTCACTGCGAAGTTAACGGCTTTGCCGTCCACAACCAGCGTGATCTGCCCATCTTTCAATCCTGTCACATAACCCGTGGATGTGTTCGGGTACGTTGTATCCGTTAACGATTCACCACGACTGAAGAAGGTAGCCAGTTGAGCACGGGTTACGGAACCGGTTGGATTGAATTTGTTGCCTTCCACACCTTTGGCCAGATCCAGGCTAACAGCCAGATTGACATAACCTTTACCACTTTCGGAAATACTTGCATTATCAGCAAATCCGGTAGATTGATTATTTTGTGCCTTCGCTTCAGCATCCTTGTCCAATGAACGGATTAACAATTTCGTAATCCATTCCCGTGAAGCCGGCTTTTGACCCCAGGAGGTCTTGGATACATCCACCGATGATTCTTCCGTTTTGTCAATTAGTCCCAGTTGAAGTGCCAGCGCGACATATGGCTTGAAATAATTTCCCACTTCCATGTTTGTCGGTAATGCCGCAGCCGTGTCGGTATTCAACTGCCCCTCTTGATTCATAAAACGGATTGCCATCGTTACAGCTTCTTGCTGTGTTACCGCGTCTCCTGGACGGAACAGGCCGTTGTTACCGAGAAGAATACCTTGATATGCCAGTTTGTACACATGTTTCTCAGCCCAGTATCCGACCTTGATGTCACTGAACAAACCAGTTGGTGCAGCCGTATTTGTTATTGCAGCAGTCTGACCCTGCCCTGTTTCTGTTGATTCTGCTGCCATGGCAGCTCCGCCGGCGCTAAGGGCCATCATGCCTGCAAGCACGGCTGATACTACTTTTTTAGAGTGTGATGGATTGTTATATTTAAAAGTCACCTATGATTCCCCTCTCTCATGTAAAACGACCCATATTCCGTGGATTCACGGTACAACAGCATGCTGTACAGCCTATTCGGATCTTGTCATTGGATGTTCAAGATCCACATGGCCCATCAGACTCTCAGTCTGCTGACCATCCACCAGTAAATCAAGTGATTTTACTTCATCAAACTGGAAGAACGTTTGTTTTAGTGCATCCAGCGCATAAGATTCTCCACCTGCTCCAAGACGCGCCGTATCTGGCATATGAATATCCAGCGTAAGAGCTCCATCCTTGAACTGAACAGACTTCAATTCAATTTCTTTAGACCACAGCGGAACCAGTTTAGCGTCTTTGCTCTGTTGCAGTGATTCAAAGGCAGCTTTATATTTGGCATCATCCGATGCGTATGAAATCTCTGCCGAAGCTTTGTGCAACTCCAGTTCTTCTTCATCCGTATAGAATACAGTGATCGTTTTCTTTTCATTACTTTCGGAAGTTGCCGGCTTCTCCGTAGACGTTTCGCTTGGCGGAGTAGTTGTAGTCGCTTCCTCTGAGCTGCCTTCCTCCGTGGATTCTGTAGGCGTTGTATTCTCTTCAGGCTCAGCAGTTACTGGTTCGGTAATTGTTTCACCTTCAACCTCGGTTACATTGTTTTCAGTTCCTGCGCCTTGCGTCTGATTCGGAGCAGCTGTTGGCTTGCTTCCACATCCAGCAGCAACTGCCATAACCGTTACCAGCAAGGCTGCAATCCATATTTTCTTGTTCATTCTAACTCCGCCTCCTCAACATAAGGGCTTGTCCCTTATTTAATTCCCAGATACTCCTTGATTCCTGCAACAATCCCTTTGGCAACACTGTTCTGGAAACTCTCAGTGAACAGGGCTGCTTCGTCGCTCTTATTGCTAAGGAATCCACCTTCCAGCAGAACTGCTGGCATTGTCGTTTCACGGGTCACATGGAGACTTGCCGTTTTCACTCCACGATCTTTCAGTCCGGAAGACTGTAAAAGATACTTGTGCATCACTGTAGCAAGTGCTTTGCTGTTGGAGCGTGTATAGAATGTCTCTACACCGTTCGCAGCAGCAGGGCCACTGTTAGCATGAATGGAGATGAAGATATCCGCTTTTATGTCTTGTGCAATCTTCACACGTTCTTTCAATGCCAAAAATGTATCATCGCTGCGCGTTAACACAACGTCAATTTTGGATTCTTTTTTCAACAAGGCTTCCACTTTCAGAGCCATTGCCAGATTGAAGTCTTTTTCACGTTTACCAGTTACACCGATTGCCCCAGGATCATGATCTCCGTGACCTGCATCGATAACGACAACTTTTTTGCCATTATTACCAACCGGAGGAGCAGGTGTACCACTTTGATTGTCGAGGTTAATCATAACCAGTCCGGAATCATTTTGCACACTGTACCCTTTTGAACTGGACAGATCTATTACAAAACGAATTGTAGATGGACTGTTGCTGTATAACGAGTAACGAATCTTCGACACATCCGGATAGCCGCTAACGACGAGTTGTCCATTCTGGTTGCTGTCTAGAGCCTGTCCTTCACTGAACGAATCAGCAAATGCGGTATTCGGCAAGTCTATAACGATTCGATCTGGTCCTGTCATCGTGAAGACGTTCGGCTTCGTACTTCCGCTTGTTGCAATCATGAAGCGGTTGTCGCTGAAGCTGATGCCGTTCACCAGTACAAGACCTTCTTGATCCGATCCTCCGCCTTCATTGCCAGAGTTCGGAGGTGTGGTTGTCCCGTTTCCGGAACCTGAATTCTGGGTAACTAATGTTACCGTCTTCGTGGTATTGTTCCAACCCACCTTAAGACCCATTTCCTCACCAATAAATCGAAGAGGTACGAGCGTAGTACCATTTTTCACGAGTGGCGGGGCATCCAGGTTTACGTTACTGCCGTTCACCGTTGCCGTCTTCTGTCCAACAATCATCTGCATGGCAGTGTTGTCTTTGCTAATAGTCACCGTTTGCGTTTGCTGCTTCCACTCCACGCTATATCCAAGATTTTCAGACACAACCCGGATCGGAACCATCACCTTGCTGTTGATAATTTCCGCTTTTGTGTCCGATGGCTGTACGATTTCTTTTCCGTCTAGGATAATTTTCGTGTCTGTTGCTGCGTGACTATAGCCCGGGAATACGAGCCCAAAGACAAATAACAGTACCAAAAAACCGAACTTCTTCATCCTTCACCCCTACCATTCTCATATTTTTTTGCCGCATGTTGTCATTTTCCAACTCCGACTGACCGCTTGGGCATTACCAGACACCTATTAGACGCCCCTCACTCTCAAAAGTTGCGAATATATTCCAACATAACAGAAAAAAAACGTTGTCAGATCAAGCTTTTTTTACATTTTAATGTCTTCTTTTTTCCTTATTTATCAAATATACATCTCTAAACAACGTACTACCCTAACCTTCATATTTGCGCACAATTCAATTTACAGTCCCAAAAATTCAACAATTCCGTCCACAATCGCCTGTGCACATTTGTCCTGGTACTCTTCCGTGAGCATAACCGCTTCATCTGTAGGGTTACTTAAAAAACCAAGTTCAAGTAACACAGCAGGCATGGTTGTTTCACGCGTCACATGCAGACTAGCCGTTTTAACCCCACGATCCTTGAGTCCTGTCACCGGCAACACATATTTGTGAAGAGTGTCAGCCAAAGTCTTGCTTTCTTTACGACTGTAGAGCGTTTCAATGCCGTTTGGTACCGGTGTAGTGAATTTGTTTCCATGAATGGATACAAAAACATCTGCCTGATTCAATTCAGCAATATCCACACGCTGTTTGAGCGAAAGTTCTGTATCATCCTGGCGTGTAATTACCGTTTGAATATTTTTGTATTGTTGAAGGATTGCCTGTACCTTCAGCCCTACAGCCAGATTGAAATCCTTCTCATAAGCACCTGACAAACTCACTGCACCCGATTGACGACCACCATGTCCCGGATCAATGACCACAATCGTTTTACCATCATTCGTAGGTACTGCCGGTTGGCTTGTCGGTTCTCCACTCGTGGCTGTCAGGTCAACGAGCAAGACATTGTTATCTCCAACAGACCATTTGGCTGTAGCCGTCTGACTCAGATCCAGAACGACACGCACGGTAGAAGGCGATTTACTGAACATGGCATAACGGACTTTGGAAACTATTGATGAATCCATAACGAGAATCTGTCCACTGCCATCCGGATTAGAGGCTTGTCCCTGAATGAACTCCTGAGAGAATGTCGCTGAAGGCAGATCAACAATAATTCGGTCTGGCCCACCAATACTGGATACTTTGGGGCTAATATTACCGTTTGTTGCTACAATCAAGCGATCTCCGCTGAAGCTGATGCCTTGAAGTTCTGTCAAACCATCCGGGACTGGTGCCTCGACGGGGTCACTGTCACTTTCCGTTTCAACTACGGGAGGAATACTAAATAGGCTTACTGTCTTGGTTCCATTGTCCCAGCCAACACGCAGACCCATGCCTTCCCCAACAAAGCGTAACGGAACAAGCGTAGTTCCCTGTTTGACCAGTGGGGGCGAATCCAAGTTCACCACGTTTCCATTCACTGTAGCTGCATCTTTGCCAGCCGTCATTTGGATCATGCTGTTTCCTTTTTGAACCTGGACTGACTGAGTTTCCTTCTCCCACTTCACCTTATAACCCAGGTTCTCGGATACAATTCGAATTGGAACCATGACCGTTTTCCCAATATTCTCTGCAGGTGCACCCGTCTGCTGGTTAATGGTTACACCGTCGAGTACAATCGAGGGAGTGGTGTTCGCATGGGCCATGACTGGGAATAAACATAGGAACAGAAGAAAAACGACTGCTGCCGACCATTTTTTCATACCTCATCCACCATTCTTTTTGTCTTTTGAACATCCGACCTGATTCTCTGCAGCGTAACATCAATGACAATATGTAACCTTCCATAATCTACTAATCAGTTTATCAGATATTGTCCCTTCATCCGGTTACAACGTTGTCATATTCAGTCGGAAATAAGATAAAAAAGCAGATCACATTTAAGAACATAATCTCTTTTACACGAATGTGTATCGATTTCGTATCAGTGATGTCATAAATTGATGAAATTCCATCTATTAATGTAACTTTAAAGTATACATATATCGGAATAGGAAGTATTACAAAAAAGACTGATCATTAGATCAACGTACTCTTTGAGATGGAAATGAATACTCACACGATTATGCTCAAAGATAGACGCGATTGGATTATACTCCAATCAAAGTTGCCTCCCTAGAACTGAATAATGGCCAAGATTGCGTGTTGAAATATTCCACCAAGAAGGATCAGGACTTCTATGTATAGAGAACTCATTAAGATAATGTACTTCTGAAATTACAAAAAGCTTCTGTCTCACCGCTGGGAACAAGATCCCTTCGGCGAGCAGAAGCTTTCTGCTATACGATACTTTAGACTTTAGAGATTAACCGAACAGTTTTGCCGCGTGGCGTTGCTCATACGCAGCAATTTCATCGTCATGTTGAAGAGTGAGACCGATATCGTCCAGTCCTTGCAACAGGAATTGACGACGATGCTCATCCAGATCAAAATCGATATGCAGTCCGTATGCATCGGTAATCGTTTTGTTTTCCAGATTTACATTCATCTCATAACCTTCATGTGTAGCTGTACGTTGGAACAAGTCTTCAACTTGCTCTTCTGACAACTTGATTGGCAAGATTCCGTTCTTAAAGCAGTTATTATAGAAAATGTCTGCAAAAGATGGAGCGATCACACAACGGAATCCATAGTCCATAATTGCCCATGGCGCATGCTCACGGGAAGATCCACAGCCAAAGTTGGCACGTGAAATCAGGATGGATGCCCCTTCATAACGAGGTTTATTCATTTCGAAGGAAGCATTATTGTTGCCCTCTTCATCGAAACGCCATTCATAGAACAAAAATTGTCCAAATCCGGTACGTTCAATCCGTTTCAAAAACTGTTTCGGAATGATTGCGTCTGTATCTACATTGACCCGGTCTACCGGTGCAACGATGCCTTGTAATGTTTTGAATTCTTCCATATTAAACGTTCTCCCTTCTGTCTGTTATAGATTAGATCGCTGCTTCTGTTTTGAAATTCCAGTCCCGTACGTCCACAAAGTGACCCTTAACTGCTGCTGCTGCTGCCATTGCCGGAGATACCAGGTGCGTACGTCCTCCACGTCCTTGGCGTCCTTCAAAGTTACGGTTGGAAGTCGAAGCACAACGTTGTCCTGGCTTCAATACATCCGGGTTCATCGCCAGACACATACTGCATCCCGCATCACGCCATTCAAATCCAGCTTCCGTAAAGATTTTATCCAAACCTTCTTGTTCAGCCTGAATTTTAACACGACCTGAGCCTGGTACAACAATTGCTGTAACCTGACTGGATACCGTGTGACCTTTAGCCACTTTTGCAGCTGCACGCAGATCTTCGATCCGACCATTGGTGCAAGAACCGATAAATACATAATCAATCGGAATTTCGGCGATTGGTGTTCCCGGTTCAAGTCCCATATATTCAAGGGCTTTTTCAGCCGCTTTGCGTTCGTTTTCTGTAGGCAATTCAGCCGGAACAGGAACTTTCGAAGAGATATCGGTTCCCATGCCTGGGCTTGTTCCCCAAGTTACTTGCGGGATCAATGTTTCCACATCGATTTCAACCACATGGTCGAACTCCGCACCTTCATCTGTTACAAGCTGTTTCCAACCTTCTACAGCTTCATCGAACTTCGCATCCGCTGGTACGTATTCACGTCCACGCAGATATTCGAATGTTGTTTCATCCGGCGCGATCAATCCTGCTCTTGCTCCACCTTCGATGGACATGTTGCAGACCGTCATACGCTCTTCCATGCTCAACTCACGGATGGATTCGCCTGTGTACTCAATAACATAACCTGTTGCAAAGTCTGTACCGTATTTGGCGATGACTGCGAGGATCATATCTTTCGCGGTTACACCCGGGTTACGTTTGCCGACAAAACGAACTTCCATCGTTTTGGCTTTTGCTTGTTGCAAACATTGCGTTGCCATAACGTGCTCAACTTCACTTGTTCCGATTCCGAATGCCAGTGCACCAAACGCACCGTGTGTGGACGTATGACTGTCACCACATACAATCGTTTTACCCGGGTGAGTCAGACCGAGTTCAGGTCCCATAACGTGCACAACGCCTTGATCAATCGTGTCCAGATCATACAATTTCACGCCGAAATCACGGCAGTTTTGCGAAAGTGTATCAATTTGTTGTTTGGAGATTGGATCTGTAATGTTGAAGCGGTCTTTGGTTGGAACGTTGTGGTCCATTGTTGCAAATGTCAGCTCAGGGCGACGAACTTTACGTCCGCTCAGACGAAGACCTTCAAATGCCTGTGGAGAAGTTACTTCGTGCACCAGATGCAGATCGATATACAGAATGCTTGGTTTGCCTTCTTCTTGATGAATCACGTGGTTTTCCCAAATTTTCTCAAACATCGTTTTTTTACTCATCATTTTCACCTCATTATAAGTTCGGTCCTTGGAAGAGCCTCGTGTTTCCTTTAAAAAGTGAAGCTCTTGAATGACATAAATATATCACCCTGTCCTTCATTGTTCCAAGATATAATATCTATAGATGTAATAGGTTTAACCTATAATGAGATAAGGACAAATAAACCACTGCTCATCGCAGAGGTTTCAATTGATAACAATTATCATTATCAGATAAGTCTTATACTACGTTTCCGCTGCTTCGCTGTCAATGCTTTTATACAAAATAAAGAAGCACTCTCCTGATATTTGAGTTTACCGGTAGTTCCGGCAAAGAGAATGATTTCTTCATTTGTAATGATATAATGGTGGCATAACGAAAGGAATGACCAATGACAATGGAATTCAGACAACTTCAATATACGTTGCAAATTGCGGCCGAACGCAATTTCTCCCGGGCAGCAGAGAAGCTGCATATTGCCCAACCTTCACTAAGCCAGCAATTATCCAAATTGGAAAAAGAATTAGGGGTGCTGCTGTTTCAGCGTAATACAAGTACCGTGGAGTTAACCCATGCCGGTGTTACGTTTGTCGAGCAAGCCCAGAAGATCGTAGATGCCGTGGAGCTATTGCGTCAGGAAATGTCAGACATCTCCCAGCTTCGCAAAGGTAAAGTCGTTGTGGGCAGCATGCCGATCACTGGCTCACACTTGCTCCCACACGTGCTTCCAGCGTTCCAACAAGCTTATCCTGAGATTGAGGTTACCTTATTGGAAGACTCCGGGCTTACGCTTGAGAAATTGACAGCCAGCGGCAAAGCAGATCTCAGCCTTCTATCTCTTCCTTTACAAGAGCCAAGCTTGTCTTATGTAACCATTGGAGAAGAACGAATTGATCTGGCGGTTCCCCCGAATCACCCTCTGGCACGCAGGGCAGATCCGGAACATCCGCTTCCTGTGCGAATTGAAGAACTTCGGGATGAACCCTTTGTTGTATTGAAAAAAGGACAGGGTTTCCGCAAACTTACATTTGATCTCTGTGAGCAAGCCGGTTTTGATCCCAAAGTTGTGTTTGAGAGCACAAATATTGAGACTGTTCAGTCGCTGGTCGCCACAGGTATGGGTATTACACTGGTTCCACGCTTTATTGCCCGTGCGCCGCGCAGTGAGTTCGTGCCTGTGTATGTTCCACTTGCTGAGCCTACTCCCAGCAGAACACTTGTTGTGGCTTATCGTCAAGGCAGAGTGCTGTCGAAGGCAGCCGAGGCATTCATCCATACGTTTCAACAAACCGTGGCCGAACTGTCAAAGGGAGACTAAGAAATTGCTCTGTGGTATAGGTACATTTCTTTAGGTACATTTCATACTGAACCAAAACAAAGGCTTGACCCTTATGGGCCAAGCCTTTGTCATATACTCGTTTCCCGCATTCGCAGGATAAAGTTCTTACTTTGCAATCACAGTAACTGGTTACAGTACAATGTTGCTTGTTAAGTTGTTTAGCTTCAATGCTAATTTATAATGTTAACGTAGAAACGTACATAAGAAAACTTCATGTCTGGCGGTTTATTTACGCAAATTACGATCGCTTGTCAGCCTGTTTTGCTGATTCATTACACGGCCTTCGTCCTGAACAGTTGAATCAGGGGGTGATAGCCCTCCTGCTCCATTCTCTAAGAATGCCCTTAAGTGATCTTCCCTTGTGTTATCCTGTTCCAGTCTCCTGAGCGTATCTTTCACATGGTTGTCCATTGATTGATCATCCTCCTTGGTGACGGGATAGTTATCATTACCCGTGCCCTGGAAAAATAAACACTTTTTCTGAAGAATTTTATTTCAGTTTTTATTTTTTGCCAAAATAAACGCCAGGTCGACGGTCTTCAAATACGGGAATACGCCCGCGAACCTCATCTACCAGAGATGGACGAATAATTCCGGTCACGATCTCTTCCCCTTCGCCCCCTTCAGCCACAATCTCACCCCAAGGATCAATGATAAGGGAATGTCCGAAAAATTCGGTTTCTCCCCCTTTACCTACACGGTTACAGGCGATCACATACATCTGATTCTCAATCGCTCGTGCTGTAAGCAACGTACGCCAGTGGTGCAAACGAGGGTTCGGCCATTCGGCCGGTACAATTAATGCCTTGGCACCATTTAAAGCCAGTGTGCGGGCAAGTTCCGGAAACCGGATATCATAACAGATCGAAGCACCAGCTGTAAGACCGTTCTGCAATTCAAAAATTTCAGGTTCCGCACCTGGCTGTAAATATTTCTCCTCGTCCATTAGACGGAACAAATGTAATTTATCGTATCGTGTTACCTGTTTTCCTTCACGATCATAAGCGTACATTGTATTGTATATTTGACCATCCCGTTTCTCAGCAATTGAACCGCCAACGATGGAAATTTGATGTTTTTGAGCAAAAGCAGACAGCCATTCCCGAGATTTCTGGCCTTCCGGGTCAGCGAGTTCATGAATTTGAGTCAAAGCGTATCCGGTATTCCACATCTCAGGTAACACAGCCAGCCCCAGATCCGGATACTGTTCTACCGCACGCTCAAGCAACGTCTGCATATGTTTATGATTGGCCTCAGGGTCTCCAAGTTGAATATCGCCCTGAATCAGGGCTACACGCATTTCTCCCTGTTGTTTTTCTGTCATGACAAGCACTCCTCTGAACCGTAATACCTGCTATCATAGCTTGATCCTCTTGAGGACTGCAAGCCTGTTTTTGTTATGAACTTACACACAACAACTCAGGGAGCAGGGTCAACAATCGATCACTCGTGAGCGCGTCACCTAGATTCCAAATTGACTCCTCCACAGGGTATACCCGTCCAATCTGTACAGCCGGAAGGGCCTGCCAACTGGGACTTTTCATCAGCATCTCTGTAGCCTGTCTTGCCACAACTTCCTCAGGCAGCATAACAAACACATGATCTCCCGCGTACTGACGTACCGCTTCAGCCGAAATTTCCTTATAGGCTCTGCCTGCCGCAAGTGCTTCCTTCACTTTGGTCACTGGCCTGAATCCCATTGGATGATATAACATAGGCGCCAGACCGATATTTCCCATAACAAATAATCTTGCACCCCGATGGTATGTAAATACGGATGCCGTTTCCCCCTCTTCAATCACAGTATGGATCTTCGCCCACATCTGCTCAGTACGCTCCGCATAGGAGGTTAACCATTGTTCAGCCTGAGGTTGTCTGCCAAACCAATTGCCCAATCTGCGCATTCGTTCTTCCAGGGTGGCATGTGAATTGTAAGCAAGCGTCGGTGCAATCCGGTAAAGTTGTTCATATTGCTGTTCATTGCTGCTATCAAAAATAATCAAATCCGGCTTCATGATAACAGCTGCTTCCACATTAACCGGAGCAACCGCGTCGTAGGTCTGATCTCCCAATATCTGAATGCCCAGCATCAGCAGATCCCCAGCGGAGTCTCCGTAATACATAATTCGTTCCGGGTTTACTGGAATATTCACATCATGGCCCAACCAATCTTGTACCAACGTCTGCTGCTGAATCGATCTTTCATATTGACGAGGAGATAATCCGGTCATTTGGCGAAAACGCCTGCTGAAATAATACTCATCCTTAAAGCCCACGCGGTTCGCTATATCCCGAAGTGGTTCATTTGATTTGCGAAGCCAGTCCTTGGCATGTTTAATGCGTACATGATTCACATAATCGAGTGGCTTGTGACCCGTGAGTTGTCTGAAAAGGGTCGTATATTGTACAGGTCTGATCTCCGCAAGACGTGCCAGTTTCTGTACAGTGATTTCTTCAGCATAATGGTCGTCCACATACTGAATCGTACTATATAGTCTTGCTTCCATACTCTGTTCCGTCTTTGGAGAAGTGTACCGGGTAATGATCATCTCCATCCATTTTTGGAATTGCGCATTCAAATGACTGTATTCTGCATCTGTTTTATAGTTTCGAATGGCATACATTTGCTCAAGCATCCCACTTAACGGAGCATAGGGATAACCATTCAATTGGTTTTTGTGCTCAAACACAGGGCGGGTAAAGAGTTCGGGATCACCCGTCAACACATGAATAACATCAAAAGCCATTACGATATATTTCAATTCCGAGTTGTTACGATGTTCAATCTGGTACCCCTCTCCCGGAGAAAGCGGATAGACACATCCCGTAGTAAACGGAAACTGTTCATGTCCAATATATAAACGCCCATCCCCTTCTTCGCAGATCAGGAACGCATGTTTCTCGCAAGCAACTTCCAGCATCACCTGTTCAGGTGGTTCAATTCGTCGTACCAGATGATCCAGCCGAAACATGAATGCTGAAAAGAACAACGCTCCCCCATCGGCATCCAAAGCCTGCATGTCGGTTCACCTCGTTTTTCTAAAATGAGAATAATTATCAATCATTCTGTATGGTCTGATTATAAGCGAGCGATGGTCAATAATCTAGATATGACTTTATCAGCAAAAAAGAGCGTTCAACGAAATGTTGAAGGCCCCTTTTACTTTTTTATAACTGCATTACTCAAAGGTGTTACTGCTGCCTCACTAGCTCGTCATCATTATTGAATCATCTGTTTTGGCAGCTCTTGTAACAGCCACTCCCTGGAAAGGGCATCACTTGAAGCTTTTACGATATTAAAACGATATACTTTTCCTTCTTTCACCGCAGGCAGGTTCTTCCAGATTGAACTATCCAGCAATTCCTTGGTGGATTGTTTCGCATCGTCGGTCACAGGATCCAGAATAAATATCCGATCACCGGCAAATTCAGATAATTTTTCAGTCGAAATCTCTACAAATCCCATGTCTTCATCCAATACTTTCTGAATTTCCGCGGTTGGCTTCAGCCCGTCTTTACCATATAACAACTGTGGCAATCCTGCACCCGCCATAACAAACAGACGATTCCCGGGATACATGGTGAATACCGAAGCGGTCTCCCCTTCTTTCAATCCGTTCTCATGAAGTTGCTTCCACATCTCTTCTGTTGCTTTTTGATGATTCGTAATCCAATCCTCCGCTTCTTGCTTTTTGTTCAACAAGTCGCCAAGGATACGCATACGATCTTCTATTGACCCGAACGAATCAAATGTAACCGTGGGTGCAACCTTCGCGATCTGATCGTATTGTGTCTCATCACTGTTCGAGAAAATGATCAGATCGGGATTCAAGGCTAGCGCCTTTTCCACACTGATCGGAAATCCTACATCCTCTGCCTGAGCAACCTGATCATCGTATACAGTTCCATACTGACGAAGTATGCCTACAGGAACAACACCAAGCGCCAGCAGATCCCCGGTAACTTCTCCATGATAGATGACTCGTTTCGGATTTACAGGGACCTCTACCTCATGGCCAGTCCAATCTTTGAATACCCGGGTCTCCCCCTCATTTGTCTCTTCTGCTGCAGTCGTGGTTTCTGTGGTTTCTGTGGCTGCTTTGGAATCCTCTGCGCCAGCAGCAGGTGTTGTAGCCTGATTTCCACAAGCCAGCAGCAGAATGGATAACCACGTAATCGTAAATAGTACTGCCGTATTTCGTATGCCCTTTTTCATTGCTATTTCTCCCCCTGTATCATGTGCATTGTGCAATAAAATTTAATGATATTGATTATCATTATCGGATATTATCATAAAACAAGGCTTCTCTCAGCTCAATGGACAAAACTATATGGGCACTTTCAGTTTTGTACAATCCTCCGCTCTTTACTTCTATGTACTCCCTAATCAAGTGGATTTCCCTCTATACAGCTCGGGATTGGCGTGATAAATTAATGAGAACTATTTGCCATTATTAATAACCGGAGTGATGAAGATAATGACCCATTCAGACCATACATCCGCTCGTTCAGCCTTTAAGATACCAACATCTGATGTGATGACACAGCTGCCAACGCAATTTTTTGCTACCCTTGTTCAAAATGTAAATCGTGAAATCGCAAGTGGACATGACGTGATCAATCTGGGTCAGGGGAACCCGGATACACCTACACCACCCCATATTGTGAAAACACTGCAAGAGTCGGCTGAAAATCCTCTCTACCATAAATACTCCCCTTTTAGAGGGTACTCTTTCCTGAAGGAAGCTGTCGCCAAACGTTATAAGGAAGATTACAACGTTGATCTGGATCCCGAGACTGAAGTAGCCATTCTGTTCGGAGGCAAAACAGGACTGGTTCAGTTACCTCAGGTCCTGCTTAACCCCGGTGACACCGTTCTTGTTCCCGATCCAGGCTACCCGGATTACTGGTCCGGTGTTGCACTCGCCAAAGCAAACATGTCATTTATGCCTTTGCTGGAGTCCAATGCATTCCTGCCGTATTATGAAGCTGTTACAGCCGAAGATCGGGAGAAGGCCAAGCTGATGTTCCTCAACTATCCCAACAATCCAACGTCGGCAACGGCTCCACTTTCGTTCTACGAAGATACGGTTGAATTTGCCATTCAAAATCAAATCGTCGTTGCCAGCGACTTTGCTTACGGTGCGATTGGATTTGATGGACATCGTCCAGTAAGTTTCCTACAAGCCCCTGGTGCCAAAGAAGTGGGCATTGAGTTCTATACGTTATCCAAAACGTACAATATGGCTGGATGGCGTGTTGGATTTGCGCTAGGTAATGCAGAGATTGTCTCTAAAATCAATCTGCTTCAGGATCATATCTATGTCAGTCTCTTCGGTGGGATTCAAGCTGCGGCAACGGAAGCACTGACTGGCTCCCAGGAATGTGTTGCCTCGCTGGTTTCACGTTACGAATCCCGTCGCAATGCGTTTTATGACGCTCTTTCCTCGATTGGCTGGCAAGCTTCGAAACCCGCAGGTTCATTCTTCAGCTGGTTACCTGTACCTGCAGGTTATACCTCTGCTTCATTTGCAGACTTGTTACTGCGAGAAGCCAAGGTGGCCGTAGCCCCAGGTATTGGTTTTGGTTCACATGGCGAAGGCTATGTGCGCGCGGGACTGCTAAGTGATGAAAACCGATTACGCGAAGCTGTTGAGCGGATTGGCAAGCTGAATTTATTCAAGTAATTTACAGGACCATAACCCCTTTGCATATGCCAAGTTTCCATGGTATGTTATAAGAAATATTGAACGAAACGTGATGACGGGACCAGTAAGAGAATATCAGTCGCGCCCAGAGAGTAAATTCCACCCTGCTGAAAGAATTTACCGCGGCTCTTCTCTGAAACCTACCCCTGAGCGGCCTGTTACGTGCAGGACAGTGCCTTCTGTTACAGGGCATGAAGCCGGATGATCTAATCATCAATAAAGGTGGTACCGCGGAAGTAACAAACTTTCGTCCTTTTTAACTAAAGGGCGGGAGTTTTTTTTGTACCCGCTAAAGACTGCTCCAGAAGCACTTATTAATCATGTTTAAGGAAGTGAAACCATGACTTCACGTATTGTAGTTAAGATTGGAAGCAGCTCGCTTACCACGGAAGAAGGCGGTCTGGATCGCAGTTCGATCACTTTTTTTGCCGGAGAAATTGCAGCATTGGCTGATCAGGGCCATGAAGTACTCTTGGTCACCTCAGGAGCGGTAGCGGCCGGATTCCGGGAGATCGGTTATCCTCAGCGCCCCAAACTGCTACATGAGAAACAAGCCGCAGCTGCCGTTGGTCAGGCATTACTGATGCAGGCATATCAACAGGCTTTTGCAGCGCACCGCGTTACTACGGCGCAAATTCTGTTAACTCGTACAGACTTTCACAGTCGTAAACGCATGGGTAACGCAGGCATGACCGTAGAAGAGCTGCTTAAACAGCGAGTGATTCCGATTTTCAATGAGAATGATACGGTATCGGTAGACGAATTGAAGTTTGGTGATAACGATCTGTTGTCCGCATTGGTTGCAAACCTGGTGAAGGCACAGCATCTGATCATTCTTACCGATACCAACGGCCTGTACACCGCAGATCCGCGTAAAGATCCTTCTGCCGTACGTTACGACCGTATCCCCGAGATAACGGCGGAGATCTACGCTTTTGCCGGCGGTTCAGGATCATCGGTTGGCACAGGCGGAATGCGTTCCAAAGTTGATGCAGCCAAGGTTGCTACACGTGGAGGCGTGCCCGTATTTGTAGGAAGTGTGAAAGAACCTGGAGATATGCAGCAGGCGGTTGATGGCACGGGCAAAGGTACTTACTTTGAGACACGACTCGCTTCCCTATCCCGTAAAAAGCAGTGGCTCGGCTTCATGTCTACTCCACTGGGAACCGTCGTTGTGGATGATGGTGCTGAAGAAGCCCTTGTCCATGGGGGGCACAGTCTTCTGCCTGTAGGGGTCAAGCGCGTACTGGGAACGTTCCATGCCGGAGACGTCGTAGAGGTCATTGGATTGGATGAAACCTTGCTTGGTCGCGGTATTGTCAATTATGATGATGACCAGCTTCGACTCATTGCCGGACTTCCCAGTGGCGAAGTGATGAAACAACTCGCTAGCATCCATAGGCTTGAGGTTATTCATAGAGACGAATGGATTACGTTAAAATAAACTTGAAGCAATATTAAGTTAAACTAATCATTTACACGTAACGGAGAGGACAGAAAAAACCTGAAAAAGCGGAGCGTTCGCCTAAAAGCTTTCTGAAAGAAAGCTACATCGGAAGCATACGCTTATCCCCGGATTTTCCCCTCAGAAAAGGGAATCAAAAAAATCTGGGGATAACAGCGATTGGAAGGTTATTCTGTCATCGTAGTGTCTGTGTGAATAATCTTTAGTTTAACATGTGGTTGGAATACTTAACTTTATATATATGAGGAGGAATTACGATGAGTGAAGTCAGAGAAAAAGCCAGCAAAGCCCAAGCCACGGTTCCACAGCTGAACCGATTGAATACAGAACAGAAAAATACGGCCCTGCGTGTCATGGCAGATGCTTTGATTAAGGAGACGAATTCCATCATTACGGCAAACGCTGAGGATCTGGAACGCGGCAGAGAACAAGGTACACCGGAATCCATGCTGGATCGGCTCGCACTTAATAAGGAGCGCATTGCTGGCATTGCTGAAGGATTACGTCAGATTGCAGATCTGCCTGATCCAGTCGGTGAAGTACTGGAAACATTCACCCGTCCTAACGGATTGCATGTTGAAAAATTAAGAGTGCCGATTGGCCTAATTGGCATCATCTACGAAGCTCGTCCTAATGTAACTGTAGACGCAGCCGGATTATGTCTCAAAACAGGTAATGCAGTGCTTCTGCGCGGCGGCTCCTCTGCCCTGTCCTCCAATCGTAAAATTGTGGAGGTGCTGCATCAGGCACTCACAACGACAGACATGCCTGCTGATGCTTTGCAACTGGTTGAAGATGCAGATCGTGCTTCCGTAGATGAAATGCTCAAGTTAAACGGACTGCTGGACGTTATCATTCCACGCGGAGGGGCTTCCCTCATTCGTAATGTGGTTGCCAATGCAACCGTACCTGTTATCGAAACTGGGGCGGGCATCTGCCATACCTATGTGGATGAATCAGCCGATCCAGTTATGGCAGCCGAAATTGCCATCAATGCCAAGGCACAACGTCCATCCGTATGTAACTCCATGGAAACGTTGCTGCTGCATGCCGCATATGCAGAAGAGCATCTGCCTGCTCTTGCCGAGCAATTCCGTGAGGCCAATGTGATCTTAAAAGGTTGCGACACGGTGCGTCGTCTTGTTCCGTCTGCCCTTGAGGCAACCGAGGAAGACTATGCGACCGAGTACAACGATTACATTTTAAATATCCGTGTGGTTGAGAACCTGGACGACGCGATGCAGCACATCGCACATTACGGAACCAAACATTCCGAGTGTATCGTAACCCGGGATACAGCCCATGCAGAACGCTTCATGCATGATGTAGATGCAGCAGCCGTCTATCACAATGCGTCCACACGTTTCACCGACGGATTTGAATTTGGCTATGGAGCCGAAATCGGAATCAGTACCCAGAAACTGCATGCACGTGGACCGATGGGACTGCCAGCACTGACGTCAACCAAATATCGCATTACAGGCAATGGACAGATCCGTCAATAATATCCCAGCACCAGTTATATAGGAGGAACGATAAATATGAGTCAAGAGCAACAGACGTTACTACAACAGAAGATTACTTTCCACGGAGCAGGCGCGATGGCTGAAGCCATCGTGCGCGGACTGATCTCCCGCCTAGTCGTTCGTCCTCAGGATATTACGATGCTGAACCGCAGCAACCAGAAACGTCAGGAGGAGCTCAGCACCCGTTATGCAGTACATACCGGAACGGCCTCACAATCTTTGGATCATCTTGCCTCCACTCCGGTCATTGTACTCTGTATGAAACCCAAAGATGCTGCCGCAGCGCTGCGCGAACTCGGTCCATTGTTATCACCTGATCAACTGATCGTATCTGTCATTGCCGGATTATCAATCCGCACGATGCAGTCCTTGCTTGGTCGTAAACAGCCAATCGCGAGAACCATGCCAAATACATCCAGTACCATTGGACTTGGTGCAACCGGTCTTGCCTTCTCTGCGGAAATTACGGATGATCAGCGCAGTACGGTGATGACCATGTTTGAAGCGGTTGGTATCGTGACCATCGTGCCTGAAGATAAACTCGAAGTGCTCACAGGGATTTCCGGAAGCGGCCCTGCTTATGTATACTATTTAATGGAGGCCATGATTGCCGCAGGTATTCGTGGTGGCTTATCCAGCCAGCAATCTCGTGATCTCACTGTTCAGACGGTGCTGGGCGCGTCACGAATGGTACAACAAACCGGTTTGGAACCGATGAAGCTTCGTAGTGATGTGACTTCCCCGGGAGGGGCAACCCAGGCAGCACTGAAAACGCTGGACGAAGGAGATTTCTTTGAAAATGTAATCGCAGCCGTCAACCGCTGTGCAGAGCGCTCACGGGAGATGGGAGCTGCTTTGGAAGGGGATTTAAAATGAATAACATGTGCACAGCCACATATCGTCTGCATGATGACCATGCAGACTTTCGCAAGAAGGCTCAGTCCATCGCGATTGGCATGACCGTGGGCAGCTGGACGGAGTTGCCGCAAGCCCAGCGTGAAGCGATGCAGAAGCATCTCGGTGAAGTAATAAGCGTAGAAGTCCATGAAGCTGATGGGATGGCTGCGGGTGAGCGTTACGCGGATATTACTATTGGATATCCTGATGTGAACTTCAGTCGTGACATTCCTGCCCTGCTCGTGACGGTCTTTGGCAAAATCTCAATGGATGGCCGGATCAAACTTACAAAGCTTGGTTTCTCGGATGGCTTCCTCAGTGCATTCCCGGGTCCCAAGTTTGGACTGAATGGTGTTCGTGATCTGCTTGGTGTGCATGATCGTCCACTGTTAATGAGTATCTTCAAATCGGTTATCGGACTGGATGCAGATGAACTGCGTGAACAATTTATTCGTCAGGCCCTTGGGGGCGTTGATCTGATCAAGGACGATGAGATTCTGTTCGAGAATAAATTGACACCCATCGAAAAAAGAGTCGAGGTCTGCATGAAAGCTGCCGAACAGGCACGTCAGGAGACCGGCAAGAAACTTCTATATGCAACTAATCTCACTGGGCCTACATCACGTCTGAAAGAGCAAGCTGAACGTGCCATTGGCGCTGGAGCAAATGCATTACTGTTCAACGTATTGTCCTACGGATATGATGTGCTGCATGAACTCAGCAGTGATCCTGATATTAATGTGCCAATTATGGCTCACCCTGCTCTTGCAGGAGCACTGTATCCTTCACCACATTACGGCATGTCGGCTTCGGTTGTACTAGGCCAGTTGATGCGTCTTGCGGGTGCCGATCTGGTGCTCTTCCCTTCCCCTTACGGATCGGTTACGATGCCGAAGGAAGAAAATATGGCGATCACGGAGCAATTACTGACAGCTGATCTGCCAGTACGAACCAGCATGCCAGTGCCTTCAGCTGGTATCCATCCAGGCCTTGTACCGCTTATTTTGCGCGACTTTGGAACAGATGTCATCGTTAATGCTGGTGGCGGTATTCATGGACATCCTATGGGCACTGAGGCAGGCGGACGTGCATTCCTGCAAGCCATTGAGGCAGCTCAGCGTTCCATTCCACTCGCGCAATATGCAACCGAGCATCCGGAGCTGAAAAGCGCATTGGACCTGTGGGGTGGCGAACGATGAGAAGTGATAAAAAAACAGTCATTTTCTGTGACTTTGACGGTACGATTACTCTCTCGGACAATATTGTCGCAATCATGAAACATTTCAAGCCTGAGGGCATTGAAGCGATTATGAAAGATACGATCGAGCAGAACATCTCGTTGCGTGAAGGTGTTGGAGCTATGTTCGCTCTTTTGCCTGCATCGCAGAAAGATGAAATTGTGGAATTTGTGCTTGGACAAGCGGGGATCCGTGAAGGATTCAGCGAGTTTCTTGACTACGTTCGCAGCGAAGGGATCGAATTCAATGTGACCAGTGGCGGTATGGACTTTTTTATCGAACCGTTACTCGCACCATTTCATATCCCGCAGGATCATGTCTATTGCAACGGAGCTGACTTCTCGGGTGAAACCATTAAGATTGAATGGCCGAATCCCTGCCAGCCTCCTTGTGAGAACGGCTGCGGCATGTGCAAAACAACAGTGATTCGTACCTTCCCGGAAGAACATTATAATCGAATTCTCATTGGAGACAGTCTGACAGATTTTGAAGGTGCAAAGATCGCCGATCTCGTCTACTCTCGCTCCATTTTGACGGACAAATGTATTGAACTTGGTGTGGACCATGTGCCATTCGCTACCTTTTACGATATCATCGAAGATATGAAACAGAAGCAAACACAAGGAGTGCTGTAAACGATGGGCTTTGAAAAGATTACATTGGAACACAAACGTCAGGTCCTTGAAGAACTGGCTGATATTAAAGCGTTGTTCGCCAGTCGTAACTGGTTCCCTGGAACAAGTGGCAATCTGTCGATGCGCGTAGGAGATTTTGATCCGGAGCAATTTTATTTTGCGGTTACCGCCTCAGGCAAAGACAAATCTCTTCGCACACCGGAAGACTTTCTTTTTGTGGACAAACATGGCAAAGCGATTGAGACAACAACGTTGAAACCAAGTGCTGAAACTTTGATTCATTGCGAAATCTATCGTTTGACCGGCTGTGGCGCTGTATTCCACGTGCATACCGTGTTTAACAACCTGATTAGCGAATTCTTTGGAGCAGATGGACACGTACCGATTCAAGGAATCGAATTGATCAAGGCTTTCAACATTTGGGAAGAAAATGCGGAGATTCGTGTACCCGTCCTGCCTAACTTTGCAGATATTCCATCTATCGCTGAATTGGTGCCAGGTGTACTTGATGCCAACGTACCAGGGATCTTGCTTCGGAACCACGGTATATATGCGTGGGGTAAAGATGCTTTTGAGGCGAAACGTCATCTGGAAGCGTTCGAGTTCCTGTTCGAAGTGATGTACCGTCAACTTCTGTTGAAGGGCGCTACGAAATAGCAATCATTTATTCGAAATCAAAGTTGTTCAACCCAAAAACACGCCAGAGGCTGATATACATAGCCCTTGGCGTGTTTTTATGTTGTAGGGATAACAGCGATTGAAAGGTTGCTCTGTGCATCGTAGTGTCAGTGTAAACAATCTTTAATTCAACTTGGATCGTAAATTACAGTCGATCATCCCTATCCTTGAATAAAAAGAGACTGTCTGCTCCCTCTTCATTTCGATGAGCAGCACTTTGGATACCCGTCCCCCGTTGCTTGCCAAACAGCAATTTCAAGCCGCCAAAAATGAGCAGCAAGGATACGATGACGGTGTTTAGATAGGAACGGATCTCATACGTCATAAATGCATTAGGGAAGAGCTCATTCAGCTGTGGAATGACAAGACGGATCGTCAGGTAATATAGACCCAGCGCGGCAATCCCGAATCCAATCAGACGCTGATGGCGGGCCCAGTCCTTGAAGATCGGTTGATCAACCAAAGGTTCGCGTCCATAGCGACTGGAGCACTGGAGCCCGTCAAAGAAGCTATAGAACCAGACCAGTGGAATCATGAACAGAAACACCGATAAATGAAGCAGGTCCAGAACATAGATGCTGCCCAGGAACAGGAACATCAATTGCATGCCTCTTTTCTGCAATCCAAGATATAGATGACCTGCACCTGGAAAAGCGGATAGCAGCGTTGCAAGCACTTTGCTACGTCGTCCGGCTACTCTGCCCATCTCCAATTCCTCAAATAATGTCCGATCCTGCAACACCTCACCAGCCTGCTTACGGTGGACATGCTGCACCGCATCAAACATGCAGTATACCCAAATTACAGGCAGAATGAGTAGGAACATTAAAAACACCGATTCATTAGTGATCGAAGCCACAAAAACCATCATGGCAAATGAACCAAAGAACGCCATCAGGAAGGACAACCCACGATGCAACAATCCCAGATGAAGATGTCCCAATCCTGGAACAAATGAGAGTAAAATGGTGAAGAAGCGTTCACCCTCACTGCCTTTTCGATACATGGGTTGACCATAGGTCCCTTCAGCGTGAGCATACTCACTACCAGGATGCTGATGCAGCTCATCTTCATTCATATGTTCCATAGGCCCTTGATGGCTCATGTGTGCTCCCTGATAGGCTGCTCCTGGATGTTGCGGTCCGTAATGTGCTCCATATCCCCTGTAATGAGCATCTCGGCCGGAAGGCGCACGGAGCAGAACAATAACCATGTCCAGCATGCTGATCCCCCAGAAGAAAGCAGCAAAAAGTGCACCGAAAATCATTAAATCTTGTTCATTAGTGACCATTGCTAACATGAATGAGCCAACAGCTGTTCCGAAGAAAAGCAATGGATAAATCACGGCTCTTGCGGCCCGACCCCAATACATAAAACCAAGACCGGGTATCAGGTTTAATAGAAATGCGAGTAGTTTGTTACGATCTGAGTGCACAGTCGTCATCCTTTCTTTTCAGGCAATGCGAAACTATTTATGGTTTAGGCTTGAGGTTATCCAGCCATGAAGTGGCTGCCTCCGTCCATTTCTCGGTAAAAGACCCTCTGTGGTCGCCATCCTGGAACTTGTGATATGGTGCTACCTTGTCAAAAAGTCCAGACGAGAGGAAGATCAATGTCAAACAGGCTGCTACCGCGTAATGGAACACTTTATGATCAAGCCAGCGCCGGTTTCGTCCAGCACGGGATTTGCGTTGTACCTTGGGTGATTGAATGCCCTCAATCCGATGCATGACTGAATCCGCAAACCCTGTTGGGTCATGTAGCGGAGGTAGTTCCCCAAGGATACCGAGTGCTTCCAAATAACTGTCCATCGCATCCGGGTCTTCCAGCAAAAGCTGTTCCATTTGGTTCGCTTGAGTTTCACTCATATGGCCTTCAATATAATCAGTCCATTGCGCAGTGGTATATTTCTCCTGTTTACTCACGCCATTCATCCTCCTTCCAATGTTTTCGAATCCACTGCCGGGCACGATACAAGCGGGATTCCACAGTCTTCACAGCCACCTGTGCATCACTGGCAATCTGCTCATAATTTTTTTCGCTTAGATAATACGCAGTGATAATGTCACGATGCTGAGCAGGCAACTGATTAATTCGTTCGCGAAGTTTATCCTGACGCTCTTCACGAACGAGACGGGTAAGAACGTCTTCATCCCGTCCGGGAATATTGATTATTTTTTCTTCTCCACCCAGATCCTCAGCAGTTCGTCTGCCCAGCTTGCGTTTGGCATCAATCGCTTTGTGAAAGGCAATTCGGGTTAACCACGTCTTGAAACCTTCAGAACGGTAGTCGGGGAGAGACTTATACATCTGTATGAACGCCTCCTGAGCTGCATCCTGTGCTTCCTGATCGTTCCTGAGTACGGAATAGGCCACATGGTATACATGCTGGCTATATTTATCAATCAGAGTACGCATCTGGGATGTATCTCCTTGACGGATTTGTTCGATTACACGCGCTTCATCAATAACTCTCCCCTCCTCTCCAATACAATAGACGACAGCTTGTGCGTTAACCCCTGCGTGATCTATCAAATTTTTGTAAAACAAAGTGAAATCATTGCCTGAAAGGTTGATGTTGCTGATCACTCATCCAATCTATAATCCAAAAAAAACAGGCACAGAATGACTTCTGGCCTGTTTCTTGTCCCTGCCTACGCTGGAATTAACGTCCACCATTACGAAACCGCTGCGTGTACGCCTTTGCATCTTGAACGGTCTTGACACGATTGCGACTCCACTCAAGCAGAATTCGATCGATATACCGGAAATGTACTTTGCCTGCAAAAACCGCTTCCTTCAGAGCCATTAGAATCAATTCCTCTTGATAACGGTCCTGATCCAACCAGCCGGATATCGTTTCGCACTCCATTGGAGAGAGCGGACGTCCAAATTCTTTTTCAAAGATGGAGAACATGTTCCGTTCTTCCTCTTCTTTTTGAACACTGTTCGAATCTTGACGTGCTGTATTGCTACTATGCTGCTCCGCACGGAATGCGGCTACTTCTTCAGCAGTGCACGCTGCAAGTTTGGCATATAATCCATGTAAATCATATCGCTCGTACTGGATGTCCCGTTCTTCGTCACGGTGCTCGTCAATAGCAATATACCCATCCCTCATCAGACGTTGCAACATTCTGGCAATGCCTTCAGGTGCAAGTCCCATGCGCGCCGCAAGCTCTTCAAGCGTGGGAAACTCATTGAACTCTGCCTGACGGAACCCTAGCAGTTGAATCAGAAGAAGCACTTCTGCATCTGATAGACCAAGCTGGTGATAAAAACGTAACAAGGCATACGGCAGATGGGCTGTACCCGAAGTCATGCCATAAGCTGCTCCATCCAACCAAGCTTTGGATGTGGTGTCTTCCATAGACGCTCCTCGGTTAAGCATTAAGGGTACAGACGATAGAGCATACGTGGGAATGCGATTGTTTCACGTACATGATCCAATCCACAGATCCATGCTACCGTCCGCTCCAATCCCAGACCGAAACCGGAGTGAGGAACCGATCCGTATTTACGCAAATCCAGATACCATTGGTAAGCTTCATCCGAGAGATTGTGCTCCTCAAAACGTTGTTGCATCAATTCCGGATCATCGATACGCTGCGAACCGCCAATAATCTCTCCGTAGCCTTCTGGTGCAATCATATCAGCACAGAGAACAACTTCTGGACGATTCGGATCTGGTTTCATGTAGAATGCCTTGATTCCAGCAGGGTAATGCGTGATAAAGACGGGTGTATTGTACTTCTCAGCAATTGCTGTTTCGTGCGGTGCACCAAAGTCTTCTCCCCAAGGAATATCAAAGCCTTGTCCATGCAGGAATTCAATCGCTTCATCATACGTAATTCGTGGGAATGGAGCTACGATGCCTTCGAGTTTGGATACGTCACGACCGATAGATTCCAGTTCTGCACGGCAGTTTTTCACCACGGATTGAACGACATGAGCAATAAATTTCTCTTGTACGCGCAGACTTTCCTCGTGATCTACAAATGCCATTTCCGGCTCAATCATCCAGAACTCAATCAAGTGACGACGTGTTTTGGACTTCTCTGCGCGGAATGTTGGACCGAAGGAATATACCTTGCCCAGCGCCATGGCTGCGGCTTCCATATACAATTGACCACTTTGTGTCAGATAAGCATCTTCATCAAAGTATTTGATGTGGAACAGGTTCGTTGTTCCTTCCGCAGACGATGGTGTCAAAATCGGAGGATCAACTTGTGTGAATCCGTTACCATCAAAGAACTGTTGAACAGCGCGAATAATCTCTGCACGAATCACCATAACCGCACGTTGCTTCGTAGAACGAAGCCACAGATGACGATGGTCCATCAAGAAATCAACACCATGCTCTTTAGGCGTAATTGGATAGTTTTCAGTCAGGTGAATGATCTCAACCCCTGTAACAGTCATCTCGTAACCGGACGCACTGCGAGGTTCTTCACGAATAATACCTGTAACATACAAAGAGCTTTCTTGAGTCAGGCTCTTGGCATTGTTCCAGATTTCTTCACTAACTTCACTTTTTACAACAACCCCTTGGATATATCCGGTTCCATCACGCAGCTGTAAAAACTGAATTTTACCGCTGGAACGTTTGTTGTTAATCCAGGCACCGATTGTTACGGTTTCGCCCACATGCTCGTTCACATTACGAATTACACAATTCGTATTCATGCCCATATCTCCCCTTGGTTCCTGAATTTGAAAATGCAGCGGGCAGGCTTATGCCTGTCCTCTGCACTTCCTTGTCATTCTATATTTACTTTACAGTTAGATTACTGAGAATTCAATACGATTCGGTGTGTATCACGTGCAATTACCAATTCTTCGTTAGTTGGCACAACGAGAACTTCCACTTTGGAATTCGCTGTTGTGATCCGGCGCGGTTCGCCAGAACGAATGGCATTCAACGCTTCATCCAGTTCAACACCCAGATAAGTGAGCTGCTCACATACTTTTTGGCGAAGTACAACAGAGTTCTCACCTACACCAGCCGTAAAGACGATCACGTCTACACCGTTCATTGCAGCTGCATATGAACCGATGTATTTACGCAGACGGTATTCGTACATCTCAAAAGCAAGCGTGGAGTTGGCATCGCCATTCTCCATACCTTCCGTAATCTCACGCATGTCACTGCTGATTCCGGAGATCGCAAGCAATCCACTGTGTTTGTTCAACATGGAGTTCACTTCGCTTACGCTCAGTTCTTCCTTGTTCATTACATAAGGTACGATGGCTGGGTCAAGGTCACCAGAACGCGTTCCCATCATCAGTCCTTCAAGCGGAGTCATACCCATCGAAGTATCCACGGATACGCCACCTTTAACTGCTGTTACACTACCACCGTTACCGACGTGACAAGTGATAATTTTCAAATCTTCCACTGGACGATCCAAGTATTCAGCAGCTGCCTTGCTTACGAAATCATGGGAAGTACCATGTGCGCCGTAGCGACGTACTTTATATTTTTTGTAAAGTACACGCGGAATGGCATACAGATAAGCTTTTTCAGGCATCGTCTGATGGAACGCTGTATCGAAGACCATAACCTGTGGCACACCAGGCATATTGGCTTCAGCCGCACGAATACCCATCATTGCTGCCGGGTTATGAAGAGGAGCCAAGTCGAACAAACGACGAATTTCAGCTTTGGCAGCATCATCTACCAATGCAGATTCTTTAAATGCTTCACCACCGTGAACAACACGGTGTCCAACAGCTTGAATTTCACTTACAGAATCCAGTACACCATTTTCTTTGTGAGTCAAAATATCAATGACTTTACGGATCGCTGTTGTATGTTCCAGAATTTCACTAACTTCTGTAACATCCTCACGGCCTGTTGGTTTGTGCGTCAGAATGGAGGAATCCATTCCGATCCGCTCTACCAGACCTTTAGCCAGGACAGATTCGTCAGTCATATTATACAGTTGATATTTGAGCGAGGAACTCCCCGCATTAATTACGAGTACTTTCACAGTCGGTCACCATCCTTGTCGTACTTGAAGAATCCTTCGCCTGTTTTGACACCCAGGTGTCCTGCACGCACCATTTTCTTCAGGACCGTGGAAGGACGATATTTCAATTCTCCGAATTCACGGAACATTCTTTCGAGCGCAGCTTCAACAGAATCCAATCCGAAACGGTCAGCCATTTCGAGTGGTCCATGTTGGAAGTTGTATCCGATACGCATTGCATCATCGATATCTTCAGCAGATGCAACACCTTCTTGCAATACATGCAACGCTTCGTTAATCAACAGGCAGATCAAACGGGAAGTTACGAATCCAGGGGATTCATAGATCATGACTCCTTTTTTGTCCGCTACTTCTTCAACAAAACGTCTGGTCTCTTCGAAAGTTGTATCCGAAGTTTTCAGTCCACGAATAATCTCTACAAGATCAACCCGGGATACCGGGTGAATAAAGTGCATACCAATAACACGCTCTGGGTATTTGGTCGAGCTTGCAAGCTCGGTCAAACTCAGCGTGGATGTATTACTTGCCAGAATGACATTGCTTGGACAAACTTGGTCCAGTTGGCTGAATACTGCTTTTTTCGCATCCAGATCTTCTGAAATCGTCTCAATGACCATGTCGCAAGTTCCAAGTTCAGCTAAATGAGCTACCTTGGTAATGCGGGAAAGAATCAACTTCTTCTCCGCTTTTGTAATCGCCCATTTCTCCAGTTGTTTATCCAGATTGGTTTCGATCATGTCATATGCATGATCCAGCTTTTGTGTTGTATGCTCCACGAGAAGCACATCAAGTCCTTTGGCTGCGAGCATCTGGGAAATACCTTGCCCCATCGTACCGCCGCCGACAACTCCTATTTTTTTGAAAAACATGGTTCTGCTCCATCCTTTCGGTTCTCTATTTCTCTATTGTACCCTGTTCGCCGAAAATTACAAATTTCGACCCAACATATAATAATATCTTAGCACGAGTGAAATGTAAAAAAAAATAACCAGCATAAATAAATTATGCTGGTAGAAGGGCACTGTCACGAAATTGACAACGAAATTGTTCGCCAGACAAAACTTCCTCACGAATCAAGATGTCGAGTGAATTGTCGAAAATTGTCCGTTGTTCTTCAAGCAACCGCTTTGTCTGTTCCATCAGTTCTTGCAGAATTAATTTATTCTCTCGCATCAGTTCCTCGGTTGTGACCATATCCATGTTCACAATCCCAAGTGAAGTCAACCCCGAAGCCATCATGGTCTGTACCACATTGGTTGCCTGATCAAAGTCATTGCGTGACCCTGTGGAACGACCACCGTAGTACATTTCCTCCGCAGCTGCTCCTCCGAGTGCAATCATAATCTGCTCTTCCAGGAAGCGCTTCGTATAGAGGAACTGTTCCTGTTGCGGGTTATGACGTACATATCCCAGCGCCTGTCCACGCGGACTAAGTGCCACCTGACTAACACTGCCTGGACGAACAAGTTCTGCCATAATGGCATGTCCCAATTCATGAATGGCGACCCTTTTCTTCTCTTCCACACTGGACTCACGGTCTGTCTTCTCACCCATCATGACTTTATCAATAGCTAGGGACAAGTGCCGCTGTTCGATGTTCAACAGCCCGTCCCGCATGGCGTATATTGCTGCTTCGTTCATCACACTTTCGAGCTGTGCACCGGAGAAACCATACGATTCTTCAGCTGTTTTCTCCAGATTAACTTCCTTCATCAGAGGTTTATTCACCGCATGCAGTTCCAGAATATGCTTTCTGCCCTTTTTGTCAGGCAAGTCCACTTGAATGTGGCGGTCAAAACGTCCCGGTCGCGTCAGGGCGCTATCCAGCATCTCTTTGCGGTTTGTTGCAGCGATAACAAGGATTCTTGGCGTATCAGAAGAATAGATTCCATCCATTTCAGTCAGGAGTTGATTCAAGGTCTGATCATATTCACGCTGTTGACCACCTTCACGTTTACCCCCAATGACATCAATTTCATCGATAAAGATAATAGCGTTTTCCTTATTTTCCTTGGTGGCACGGGTTCTTGCGTCCTTGAACAAATCCCGAATTCTGCTGGCACCCACACCAACATACATTTCCACGAACTCACTACCCGATGCTGCTACAAAAACAGAATCGGTGTAATGGGCAGCAGCCTTGGCCATCAACGTTTTCCCTGTCCCTGGAGGGCCCGTCAGCAAGATCCCTTTTAACGGACGAATCCCGAACTTCCGAATTTCTTCATGTTTGATGAGAAAGTCAAGCGCTTCACGCAATTCCTGCTTGGCACTGTCCTGTCCGCCAATTTCTTCAAAAGTAAGCTTGGAAGGTCCTTTTTTCTTCCGTTTACGTTCCTGTGCAGCGCCTACTGTAATTCCGCCACGCATTTGCATCATGAACAGCAAAGCTCCGACAAACACCGCTGCAATCAGAATCGGAACAATATTAACACCAGTAAAAGCAAGAAAAATAATCAATACGGGAAAAAATCCGATGGCAACTTCTTTTGTCCACTTAGGCATTAGGCCACACTCCTATCTGACCGGGCACACGCGGCAGAATAATAAACTTGCTGGCATCTCCGTCTCTGAGACTGACATATACATTGTTGTCATCCATCGCTGTATTTACCTTAATTCCATTCGTCGCCATCTTTGACAACGTTGGTGTAATCTCGGTGTATTGCTTGTTCTCCATCGCCTGAGCTACGGTAAACATCGCATCACCCCACCAACTTTCCAGTGCTTCACTGGAATGATCCACAACATCCAACTTTAGTGAACGTGTTCCAATTAACGTCTGTCCTTCTTTGTGAATATATTGTACCAGTCTGCCCAAATCAACATCAGGTTGCAGATCCAGTTTCAATTGTACGTCATTGCGGTTAATAGTTAATTGAACGTCATTGACTCCATCGTACTGGGTAACCATCTTTTCAATCGGATTCTGCACGGCCACCTGACGATATACAAACCAACCTCCAAACAACACAACGGCTGAAATGACGGCAGTTAAAGCAATAGGCAATACTTTTAGCTTCAAGTGAATTACCCCTCCCAGATTTTGGCCTAACCTACTGGCTTATTGGTATATACGAATATGTGCACATTGACTCCTGCGAGAATTTCGACAGGATTATTTGTTTTTGAATGTAACTTTGAGTACATATCTGAGTATATCACATCGTATATACATTTTCGAAGGCGAAAATATGAATAAATTATTAATTTTAACTATTTAAATCAAAAATGTTTACAGACAACACAAAGAACCGGTTCAGTCGGATTTCCGTCTGCCGGTTCTTTCATTTCTCTAATTCTCTAGTTATGTCACTCTATTTGTTCTAGCTGTTCGGGAGTGTGTAGACCAGGTCCACCTGTTCTCCGTTGCTAAAACGATAAAAGCGATAGTGGTTATGCGTACCGTCTTTATAATACACTTGCCACACATATATTCCATTCACAACTCCGGGCATGATTCGCTTAATCTCGCCGGCAGGAACTTCAGAACTGAAGCGATTGCGGATCTGCGCTTCGGACATGCCATTCTGCAGCAGCTCACTGTGTACAGCGTTTGCACCCTTAGCCGGTTGATTGTTTGCATCGAATTTAACCCAGACCATAACATCCTGGTTATCCTTATTTTTACCGATCAGTGTCCAGTAGATGTTGTCAGAGCCTTCTTTGTCTCCCCAGATGTACTTGCGCAATTCATCATAGGATGTAATGCCCAGTTGCTTCTGTGCTGCTTGTATGGCGAGCGCTTCTTCCTTACGTTGGTCCTGTGTGACATAGACGTAATAACGCTGAAGTCCAAACAGAATCAGAACCAGTGCAAGCAGCGAAATCCATATCCACTTCTTTTTTTTCTTCAAAAGCCGAACTTCCTTTCCCTATGATGCTCTGTCCTGCAATTAACGAGCAAGCAGACCATCAAATGCCAATTGAGACTCACGCAAAATGCGCTCTTCATCCAGCGTCAGACATTCGCCGTGTTTCACCACTTGTTTCCCATCCACCCATACGTGCTCTACATCTTTGGCAGAAGCCGAGTAGATGGTATGCGAGATCAGGTCTGTATGTGGATAGAAATGTGCCTGTTCAATGTCCAAAGCGATAAAATCAGCCTTCATGCCAACCTGGAGTGCTCCGGTATTGTTCAAGAAGATGGATTTGGCACCGTATGACGTTCCGAGGAGTAACGCTTCGCCTGCTGGCACTGCCGTCGGGTCACCAGATACACCTTTGTGGATCAATGCAGCCAGTCTCATTTCCTCGAACATATCCAGGTTGTTGTTGCTTGCCGGTCCGTCTGTTCCGAGTGACACGGTAACTCCTGCTTTCAGTAACGCAGGAACCCGCGCAACACCGGAAGCGAGTTTCAGGTTACTTCCCGGGTTATGGGATACAGCCACATCATGACGGGCCAAAATTTCAATCTCTTCGTCATTCAGATGCACCGCATGTGCAACCAGGGATGGACGGGAGAAAAAGCCCAGTTTCTCCAGATGTGCCACAGGACGCAGTCCATAATCAGCCACGTTCTGCTCCACTTCACGAAGCGTTTCAGACATATGTGTATGGAGAGGAAGGTTCAGGTCGTTCGCAACCTGCACAAGCTTCTCTATGTAGTCAGGAGGGCATGTATATGGTGCATGTGGCGAGATTACGGTTGTAATGCGACCATCTGCCTGTCCATTCCACTCACGTGCAAACGCTGCCGACTCCTCCAGCTTCCGCAGTTGCTCTTCTTCCGAGCACAGCCCGATTACACCACGTGCCAGTGCTGCTCTAACGCCTGATTGCTCCACAACTTTGGCAACTTGATCCATGTGATCGTACATGTCCAGGAAAGCTGTAGTTCCGCCTTTCAACATTTCAAGCACCGATAGGGAAGTTCCCCAATATACATCTTCTGAAGTCATTTTCGCTTCCATCGGCCACATTTTTTCCTGCAACCATACTTGCAACGCAAGATCGTCTCCGTGCCCTCTGAGCAACGACATTGCTGCATGACCATGCGTATTGATCAGACCCGGCAGGAAGAACAGTCCTTTTCCATCCACTTTGGTACAATTTTTGTCTCCATCCGGCAATGTCTCACCAATATGCACAATCTTGTCATCCTCGACAACCATGTATCCTTGAACCACGTTCCATGTTGTGCCGCCTTCATTAACGGCAAATTTGCCGTTGTGAATTACCCATCTATTTGTTGTCATCTTCCTCGTCGTCCTTTCCAGTCTCCAAGTAATAGGCCAAACTAAGCAGATCCGTTGTAAAGTCAGCATGGTGAATGCGGATATGCGGCGGTGTTTTTAGAATTGTTGGTGCAAAATTAAGGATCGCTTCAATTCCTGATTCAATAAGCTGATCCGCAACATTTTGGGCTTCCGTATCCGGAACCGTGATAATACCGATGCGGATGTTTTCCGTTTTAACCGCTTCCGTCAATTCATTCATTGGTTTTACCGTCAAACTGTTGATTTGGCTACCAATTTTCGGTCCATATGCATCAAATACAGCAACAATCTTCATGTTGTCTTTCAGATATGCGTTGTAGTTGGACAAGGCTTGACCGAGATTACCCGCGCCTACCAGAGCTACATTAATTTGCTGATCGATTTTGAGAATGTGACGAATTTTCTCAATCAAATAAGATACATCATACCCGATCCCTTTACGACCAAAATCACCGAAGTAAGCCAGGTCTTTACGAATTTGGGCCGGATTCAGATCCAGCCTCTGTCCAAGCTCTTGAGAAGAAACAGTAGCCACCTCACGCTGATGCAACTCGTTCAAATAACGCAAGTATACAGGCAGACGGCGTACCACCGCTTCCGAAATTTTATCCGATTTCATTCTTGCTCCCCCTTACCAAGGCCACGATAAAATAATAGATGAAAAGATGAGCATCCTGTATAAACTCAAAGATAAACGTGACATTTTATACAGAATGCTCCTTGTAATTTAGGTTATAAGTTCTTACGTGCAACTGCTTTAATCGGATACGGAAATATCTAATAAAGTTTAACGCCAAACGATAGTGTCATGCAATGATATAACGAACAAAACAACCATTATTTTTGTTCATTAGCAGGTTTTTCCAACCACTCGGTAATTCGTGGAACCATCTGCTCCGTGAGCATGTGTTCCATTTTGGGACCAGGTAAAGAATATAAAAAGAATTTACCATAGTACGCTTCAATCACCCGTGTATCATAAACAATGACAATTCCTCTGTCCTTCGCTGTACGCACCAACCGGCCAAATCCCTGCTTGAAACGAATGACCGCTTGCGGCACGGACAGTTTCATGAACGGATTTTTCTTCTGTTCCTGAAGCAGCTCACTCTTGGCTTCCACCAACGGATGATTCGGTGGCTGGAAAGGCAGTCGCACAATAGCGAGACAGGTTAGCGCCTCTCCCGGGATATCTACACCCTCCCAGAAGCTGCTTGTACCCAGAAGTACCGTAGCTTTGGCATCTTGGAACCTGCGAGTCAGCTTGGAGCGGCTTCCACTGTCAACGCCTTGCCCAAGCAACGAGATGTCGTTACCAGACAGTGCTTCCTTCAGCGGATCATAGACCTGTCGCAACATCTTGTATGAAGTAAACAGAACCATCATGCGTCCACGCGTGGCAATTGCCGTCTCTGCGAGTGATCGCACCAGCATATTAACAAAGTGCGCATCACCCACACTGCCCTTCACACTCGGGAAATCACGCGGAATCACCAGAAGTGCCTGATCGCGATAGTTGAAAGGTGATGGCAGCATCGAAGTTAACAACCGATTATTCTCGGAAGCTTCCTGCAAGCCAAGTTGTTCAATCATGAACTGGAATGACTTATCTACCGAAAGCGTAGCCGATGTAAGTACAACACTTTTCTTTTTATCAAAAAATAAATCCTTAAGTTGTGCACTGACATCTACAGGTACAGCATACAGCTGAAGAGATTTACTTCGGAACTGACCACTGGCTTCCATCCAGTACACCGTTTTGGCATCATCCATACGCATGAAGAAACGTAGATTCTCCTTCAATGTGGTCAGATCTTTCAGCAATCCTGTAATGTCCGTGATCAGACTATCCGATTGATAATCATCCTGATCCTCTTTCACCTCAAGCAGCAATTTGTCCCCTTTGCGAACCAAATCGCCCAGAGTCACATAGATCTGGTTCTCCAGATCCTGCAACTCCTGCCATTTTGCAGGTTTCTGAGAAGCTTTCAGACGCAGTGAAAATTGCCCCGTCTCTCCCGGTGAAGCATCACTTCGTTCAGGCAACAAACCGAACAAGGCATCGCTCATACGATCCCACAGTTCCTTGACCTCAACAGCCAGCGGGAACATCTGATCCACCATGGAGCCCCATTGAACCGAATTTTCATGCCCGGATAACTGGGAACGAAGCATAGGCAGCTGACCATTACGACTGTCTTTAAACAGGCGGGTCAGTGTATGAACCAAGGTGAAATATTTCATATGCATTCCAAGATGTTTACCAGCGACATCCTCCAAATGATGTGCCTCATCGATCACAAGACTCTCATAGGCTGGCAGCAGCTGATGCGCGGCTTTCACATCCGTAAATAATTTGGAGTGATTGGTGATTACAATATCAGACAACCCGGCCTCATGTTTGGCACGATGGTAGAAACATTTGCGGAACCATGGACATGATCTTCCCAGACAGGACTCGGATTCGCTCTGTACCGTCTCCCAGAAGTCCCCTCCGCGTCCGCTAAGGTTAAGTTCCTCATCATCTCCGGTTTCGGTCTGCGTGAGCCAGACAATCATCTGAGCAGCTGTGAAATAATCCTCTTTGGGTGTAGCGAATTCACGTTTATTGATTTTGTGTTCAAATTTGCGCAGGCACAGGTAATGTCCACGTCCTTTGAATACAGCAGCCTTAAACGGGAACGGAACCACTTGAGTCAGCATCGGAATGTCCCGCTCTCTCAATTGCTCCTGCAGATTGATCGTATGCGTGCTGACCATAACTTTCTGTTCCTGCTTCACACTTTCGTAAATAGCAGGCAAGAGATAACCCAGAGATTTACCGGTGCCTGTTCCTGCTTCGATCAAGAGATGTTTCTCTTCATCCAGGGCTTGCCTTACACTGCTGAACATCTGAGTCTGCGCTTCACGCTCTTCGTAATGATCCAGCGTATCCTTCAGGTTCTCCCGAACCTGGTCCATAAACTGTTCGAAGCTTACACCATCAAGGGGGTTAGCCTCCCGCTCATCGCGTGGTGCACCAATATCGGTCCAATCACTTACATTAAGAGCAAGCTGACGATAATAGGTATGTCCGTCCAGATCCTGAATCGGCTCTGCTTCCTTCTCACTGCGCATTCCGTCCAAGAACCAGCCCAAGTCACTGTCTTCTGGTGCAAACAGGTCACTGAGGCGCTGAATCGTTATGAGCGGTAATTCCTTTAACTCATCCAGGCACTTGAGCAGCACATAGGCTGTCGCCAGTGCATCACTGTCTGCCTGGTGAGGGCGATCATGTTGAAATCCAAATTCGGAAGACACATAACCGAGTTGATAAGAACCCAGTGATGGGAATGTGATCTTCAGAAAATCAATCGTGTCCAGAATGCGGCCAGTGAACGGCAAATAACCGCAACGGTCAAGAGCATTCTGCAAAAAGTGAAAATCAAAAGCGACGTTGTGTCCAACAAGCACCACATCATTAAGTAGCGGAACCATCTCCATCATCATCTCTTCGAGTGAAGGAGCGTCCGCGACATCTGCATCGGTAATACCCGTCAACCCCGAAATAAACGGGGGAATCGGTACACCAGGGTTCACATAAGAACTATATATTTGAGTTATGCTGTAGTCATGATCTATGATGGCAAGTCCGGCCTGTATAATCTCACCGTCGGACTGCGTGCCGGTTGTTTCGAAATCCAATACGGCAAATTTCATTGCAATGTACGGTCCCTTCCATTCCAGTCTATGTTACAGCATAGCAAAAAAAAGGGGATTTGAAAATTAACTGACAAAAAAGCGGTGTCCCCGCCGCTATGCCAAAGGAGGGAACACCGTTTTTTGTCGCCGAATTCCCGCTTAATGAAGGGTCGTCAGCTGATTAGCATATTGCAATTTTCCCCTGTTCAACCTGCAAGCTTCCATGTTGTACAGTGGTTCGGTCAATGTCGGGTCATACTGAAGGGCCTGTGCAAAGAGTGAACATGCAGCTTCGGGATTCGCAAGCTTGGCTTGAATACAGCCCAGGGCGTTACATACAAGCCCTTTCAAGCGAGGTGAACCCTTAAGGTACATGATCTGCTGCAAATGTGTCCCGGCTTCCGCCATTTGTTCCAAATTCAGATACGCGAGCGCCAGGTAAAAACGAGTCAATGCACTCTCCGGATGATCGGTCACAACCCGGGAGAACTGCATTATCGCCTGCGGATACATCTGTAATTTGAAATAGCCCTGACCTCGACTGAAACATTCCAGATGGAGTTCAGGCAGAGCGGTAACAGCTTCCTGTTCCGGTTCAAGGGAAGCAGGCTTATCCATCTCCCGCTCCCTCACCTGGCTCATTTTTTCTTCAAACATCAGCCATTCATCCAGCATTCCGTCACTCATCCGCTTAAGCAAGTTCCACTTTTGCAGCAATTCCTGTTTGTTCAGGCCTTCAGCGGAAGGATAGCTCTTGATAATTTCATCTAACATGTCGTTCATTTCTGCGAAAACATGCTGGAACATCGATGCATCCCCACCCTTGAAAAAATGGATTAGTGCAGTGACCTGTACTCATTTTTTGCTTCAAGGGCCGATTTCATTCTCCTTACCAGTCGATTACATAATTGTTGCGTGGACTTCCTGTTTCATCGTTTGTACAGGTTTATTCTGTCCATCTACAAATACAACGGTTGGTTTGTGAGTATTTGCCTCTTCTTGCGACATCATGGCGTAAGAAATGATAATGACGTTATCTCCAGGCTGCACCAGACGTGCAGCTGCCCCGTTAAGACATATGACCCCGCTTCCGCGTGGTCCTGGAATCACATAAGTTTCCAGACGTGCACCATTGTTGTTGTTCACAATTTGCACTTTTTCGTTTTCCATCAAGTCGGATGTTTCCATCAAGTCTTCATCTATGGTAATGCTACCCACATAGTTCAAGTTGGCTTCCGTTACCGTAGCCCGGTGAATTTTGGATTTCATCAGTGTTCTAAACATGGGACAGTACCTCCGATTTTTGCAACCTTATATTGTCAATCAATCTTGTTTTTCCGAATTTCACCGCAAGTGCGATGAGCAGATCATCACGTCCTTGAACTTCCTCCTGATCTGCGAGTGGCTCCAGACTTGGAAAAGCCTGAATCTCGGCGTAGTCGATAACGGCAAGCGGTGAGCTTGCAATCTGCTCGCGCAGAATACGACGGATATCTGCGGCGTTTGTAGCTGCACCTGTATCTGCGGCATCCTGAGCTGCACGCAGTGCCTTCGACAGAACTAACGCCTGTGTACGCTGTTCAGCGCTAAGATAGACATTACGTGAACTGAGGGCAAGACCATCCTCTTCGCGAACAATCGGACAAGGTACAATCTCTACAGGCATATTCAAATCATTCACCATCTGTTGAATGACCGCAACCTGCTGAGCGTCTTTCATTCCAAAAAATGCACGCTGCGGCTGTACGATGTTGAAGAGCTTGGAGACTACAGTTGTTACTCCGTCAAAATGTCCTGGACGTGAAGCGCCACATAGGCGCTCCGTCAGTTTTGAGACAGATACCGTCGTTTGCGTTGCCTGTGGATACATCTCTTCAACAGAGGGAATAAATACGATATCCACTCCTTGTGAACGTGCTGTTTCCACATCTCTGGCTTCATCCCGCGGATAACTGTCAAAATCTTCATTAGGGCCAAATTGAATCGGATTAACGAATATGCTTAATACCACGATATCGCTCTGTTGTCTGGCTGCCTGCATCAAGCTTGCATGACCTTGATGAAGATAACCCATTGTCGGTACCAGACCTACAACGGACGCACTGGACCGAATCGCTTGACGCTTCAAGCTTAGTTCCTGTCTTAACTCTGCGATTGTCCGTAATACTTTCATGAGTTACTCCCCACCTTCTCCTTGCGTTGTCCGCCGTACAGTTGATCCAGAACACCATCCGCAGCATTAAATACATGCTCTTCGGCCGGGAACGAACGATCTTTAACTTCTTTCACGTAAGCTTCGATGCTCGTTCTGATTAATGTACCCACATCTCCATAGGTTTTGACAAATCGTTTGGGCGTATACGGAGAGGCGTATTGAACCACATCGTGGAATACCAGTACCTGACCATCACAGCCTCGACCTGCTCCAATTCCAATGGTAGGGATGGACAGTTCCTCCGAGATCGCCCGTGCAACTTCTTCCGTAACCAGTTCAAGCACGATACCAAACGCACCAGCAGCTTCCAGGGCTTTGGCTTCGTCCATTAGACGTTTCGCATCCGCTGCATCCTTGCCCTGAATGCGGTAACCACCAATCTGATTAACCGATTGAGGTGTCAGTCCGATATGCCCAAGAACAGGTACGCCTGCTTGCACGACTGCTCTAACGGTGTCCGCAATCTCGACTCCGCCTTCCATTTTAACCGCATGGGCATGCCCCTCTTGCATCAGTCGACGTACACCCTTAAGCGTCTCATCCACGCTGCCATGATAGGTCATAAAAGGCATATCAGCCACAATAAACGTCTTCTCAGCACCGCGCACTACGGAACGTGTGTGGTAAACCATGTCGTCGATGGTCACCGGAAGCGTAGAATTATAACCCAGTACTACATTGCCAAGTGAATCGCCAACCAGGATCAGATCGATACCTGCTTCCTCTGCGAGGAGCGCTGTTGGATAATCGTAAGCCGTAATCATACTAAGCGGCACGCCATCCTGCTTATATTTTTTCATTTTCACAATATTCAACGCTTGTTTGTTCGCCATTTTCTCTCATGGCTCCTTTCTTCTTTTCAAATAAACGCAACAAAAAAACCTTTTAGTTTTCCACTAAAAAGTCCCGAAAAGTCAAAAAAGAGTCACTTGCGATCGTCCCTTCTGTCTCGGTCCTCTTCGGCTCAGAGCAGAATCCAACAACTCACTTAAACGTATTTCATTCTTGCACTGCGGTCTGCTTGTATAAAACACATCAAAGCAGAACAAAGGTTACTGTTACGGGAGTGCAATTCGGTCTGCATTAGCCGATATCGCCTCACGAACACAGTATACCAAAGTTCTGCTCAAACTTCACGTCTTATGTTCATTTTACCAGTGAAAATTCGACAAATTGTTCATGATTTCCAGGAAATCTCACCAGAGATGATTAGTGTATGTTCTCCATCGTGCTTCTCCACGATAAGTGCTCCAGAAGGGTCAAGACCGATTGCCTTCCCTTCAATGACACCATGAGGATTAGTCACTGTAATCTCTCGATTCATTGATACGGACAGGGCCTCCCATAGGGCTGAGATTACGCCAAATCCTTCTTTTTGATACAAATAATACAACTGTTCAAGCTCCGTCAGAATGGCAGCCGTTAGTTTGGTACGATCAACGGATTGACCCGTCTCCATCTTGAGCGAAGTAGCGATTGTGGTCAGATCTTCCGGATAATCCTCTGGATCAAAATTCACGTCAACGCCTATACCTGCAATACAATATCTGACTTCATGATCTTCCACCGTGGATTCAAGCAATATGCCGCATACCTTGCGCCCATCAATCAATAAATCATTTGGCCATTTGATGCCTGCATCAGCTCCTGAACAAGCTCGAACGGCACGACATACAGCCACTCCTGTTAATAAAGTTAGCTGCGGCGTATGCTGAAGTGGTAGATCAGGGCGTAACAGGACACTCATCCAGATTCCTTTACCCGGAGGAGAGAACCACTGTCGACCGAAACGTCCTCTTCCTCCTGTTTGTTCTTCCGCAATGACCACAGCACCTTCTGCCTGCCCTTTCTCAGCTAGCTTGAGAACATCCCCTTGCGTAGACAGGGTCGAAGTCAACAAAACAGCCTTACGGCCAAATACGGTTGTATTCAGTGCCAATTGGAGGGCAGTAGCGTCAATGCTATCCGGCTTCGTTACCAGACGGTATCCTTTGCGGGATACCGCTTCAAACTCATAACCCATGTCTCGTAACTTGTTCACATGTTTCCACACAGCGGTCCGACTGATGGACAGATTGCGGCTGATCTCTTCACCCGATACGAATCGTCCTTCTGCATTTAATAACATATGTAACAGATCTTCATGTTTGGTCATCTTGAACCACCCGCTTCACTTCTGCACTTAGTGCTTCATGCTGATTCGCTATCGTTCCAATCGCTGTTTCTCGTAACAAATGTTTCATCAGTTGACCCAGCCAAGGCCCGCCTTTGCGCTGCACCATTTGTAACACTTGTTCCCCTGTGATATCCAGCTCTTTTAAGTCATGCACAGGGATCGATTGACTCCATTGGGCTGCAAGTTCTTGAACCAAAACAACCTGCGTTTCTGCCTGTTCGGATTGATTCCGCCATCCTGCTGGCAGTGTAGACTGTATTTGAAGCCAATCATCCGCCGCCTGAACACCACAAGCCAGAACAGTAACGATCCAATCGGAACGGAGACTGACCGTATCCTTCTGCTCCTGAACGGAAGTATGAATCAACTGTTCCACCTGAAGGACCCCTGTTATTCGAGAGCGATGTTCATTGGAGAATGTCCACTGACGTAATAATACATCTGCTTCATCCTTACTATAACCGCCAGCAATCAGAATGAGTGACCAACGAAGCAACACATGCTGACCTGACAATTGTTCCAGATTGGATAACAACGTCTTGTTAAAACGCGCCGAACTAACTGGCGCTTTGATGTGCGCAAGCGCATCACTTCTGAATAACAGCTCCAATCCTCTTAGAGGATGCGGTCCCAACATCATTTTTACCATCTCGGTGCGTACTCGTTCCATTGCTATATGTTGAAGCAGGTCTTTCTGCCTTACAAGACCCTTCCACGTGTTATGGGCAATTTTGAAATCAAATACGGAAGCAAACCGGACACAGCGGAGCATCCGCAGTGCATCTTCACCAAATCGTTCCATCGCAGAACCCACACATCTGACTCGCTCTTCCTTGATATCTGCCTGTCCACCAAACGGGTCAACGATTGTCCCAGTGACGTCCATAGCAAGAGCATTCATCGTGAAGTCACGCCGTTGTAAGTCTTCCTTGATATCCTGAACAAATTGAACCGCAGCAGGTCTGCGGTTATCTTGATATTCGGATTCTGTTCGAAAGGTGGTCACTTCAAAATAATAACCGCCTGAACGAACGGTAACCGTACCGTGTTGCAAACCTGTAGGAATACAATCGTCAAACAGTTCCATGACTTGCTGAGGAGAAGCAGATGTCGTGATATCCATATCGTCTACAACTCGTTCCAGCAATTCGTCACGAACGCAACCACCTACCCAATATGCCTTGTAGCCATGTTTGTTTAATGTTGTGAGTACATTCTCACTTTGAATTGCCATTTCACGATCTACCTGTGTCCATTGAACCACCACACATCACCTCTTCTCTTGCCTGTTGTGGTATGCACAGTATAATTTCGTCAGACAAATTGATTAACCGCAAACCGGCTTCAAGTTCGGAACTTCCCTTCCCAGCACCCGGTAATAAATCTGTTCATATTCATGCCGAATGGCATCATTGCAAAAGTCGTGATGTGCGCGTTGAAGACACGCTTCCCTGAACTCCGCAGCCAAACGATCATCTGTTAACAAACGGATTGTGTTCTCGGCCATGGATTGTGTATCCCCGATCGCGGATAAGAATCCCGTCTTACCGTGTAATACCAGTTCCGGAATTCCTCCGGCCTGTGAACCGATCGTGGGTACGCCACAAGCCATTGCTTCGAGCGCCACAAGTCCGAAACTTTCCTTCTCCGATGGAAGCATCAACACGTCTGCCATGGAAATGACCTGAGCAATGTCATCCTGTTTGCCAAGGAAATGAACTTTATCATTCAACCCGAGATCATTAATTTTCCATTGCATCTTCGGCAAATCAGGTCCTTCACCAACAAATAACAGTTTGGCAGGAACCTGCTCCTGTACCTGACGGAAGACCTCTACCACATCCTGAGTTCTCTTCACCGGTCGGAAATTGGAGATGTGCATTAATATTTTTTCGTTGGGCGCAGCGAAGTCTCTTCGCAGACTGGCAGCATCCCGCGGATAATATATTCGTTTATCAATAAAATTATAGGTTAGATCGATTGGGCGCTGAATATCCAGCAGTTCGACCGTTTCTCGAATCAAATCTTGTGATACGGCAGTAACCGCGTCACTTTCATTAATGGCTAGACGGATCAGATCCTTCAGAGATTCATCCTGAGCCAGAACCGTAATATCCGTTCCATGTAACGTGGTAACCACTTTAAGGCCGTCTCCTACCATCTGTTTCGCAAGAAAAGCACATACTGCGTGTGGCACGGCATAGTGAACATGCAGCAGATCGAGCTGCTGTGACTTAGCCACCTGAGCCATCTTTGTTGCCAGTGACAGGTCATACGGAGGGTAACGGAAAACATAATAATCATTTACTTCAACTTCGTGATAAAAAATATTTTTCTGGAACGTACCCAGTCTGAACGGGATACTGTTGGCAATAAAATGAACCTGATGCCCCTGTTCGGCAAGTAATTTGCCCAGCTCCGTTGCGACAACGCCAGACCCGCCGAGGGACGGATAACAGGTGATGCCGATTTTTAGCTTTTTATCCATCCTGTGGACGCTCCTTTGATCTCCCGCTTCATGCAGGTTGATATAATGCAATGGAATAATGAAACCCTTCGTTTCATTAAACGTAAAATGTGAAATCGTTTATTGGGCACCCGAGCCAAATTGATGAACCACGTAAGGTGTAATTGTAGCAAAACCTTCTGCAAACGGGATGAGACTGCGTTGTCCGAGCAAGGAATCACGGGCTCTTACACGTTCGATATACCCTTGATTCAATGGCGTCGAGACCGCTCCGTCTCCCAGTTCGAATTGGGAACGATAAGAGAGCAATGAGGCTTCTTTTTGCTCATAGTGTTCCGTAATATCGACAATCAAATCCGTAGGCCCGATGTCATTAATAAAGTAAAAATAAAGTTCCTTCACCTGCACGGCAGGCATGTCCGGCATATAGTTGCGAAGCTTGGCGTTAAATACAGCCTCCTGCACAAGCTTACTGCAATTGACGTGATCCGGATGACGATCTTCCCAATACGGAGCAAACACCATCCGAGGGGCATGACGCCGTATCTCAGCCGTCACCGCCTGTACATGGTCAGGCGTAAGATACAAGCCACGATCAGGAAGCCCCAGATTCGTTCGACACGAAAGACCGAGGACGCGGGAGGCTTGCTCCGCTTCCTCGGTTCTGCGCTCTACTGTTCCGTTGGAAGACATCTCAGCACGAGTCAGATCACACACGCCTACTTTCAAGCCAGCAGCGGTATGTTTGGCAATCGTTCCACCCATACCAATCTCCGCATCGTCTGCATGTGCTCCAAAGATGAGAATATCCAGACTCATTCGGTATCACCCGAATTCAATCCAGCCTCCGGCTTGTATTTATGTACCAGCTCTCTCCAGGCAAAATCACCACGATCCAGAGCCTTAACCAGAATCTCAGCGGTTGCGATATTGGTGGCAAGTGGAATTCCCTGCACATCACAAAGACGCAGCAACGCATTAATATCCGGCTCGTGAGGTTGTGCCATCAGTGGATCACGCAAGAAAATAATCAGATCCATCTCATTTTGCGCAACCAAAGCTCCAATCTGCTGATCTCCGCCCAGTGGGCCTGATTCGAATCGATGAATCTTCAGCGACGTTCCTTCCATAATACGAAGGCCTGTTGTTCCTGTAGAATATAATTGATGGTCCGTAAAAACAGGCTCATATGCCGTCACGAAGTTAACCATCTCTTCTTTTTTACGATCATGGGCGATAAATGCTATTTTCAACATGACAATCTCCTTTAGTCGATAAAGTGGTCAAATCCGTAGATCATTCCTGTATATTCCATAACCTTTTGCACACCAATCTTAACACCAGGCATATAACCTGCGCGCTCGTAGGAGTCATGCCGAATTTTGAGTGACTGTCCATAGTCTCCGAAAACAACTTCCTGCTGCGCGAATACGCCAGGCAATCGTACACTGTGAATTCGGAAGCCGTTGTAATAACCGCCGCGTGATCCTTCAATGGTTTCTTCCTCATTCGGGTTACCCTGACGAAGTTCTTCCCGATTGGCAGCAATCAGTTCAGCAGTTTTGATCGCTGTTCCAGAAGGAGCATCCAGCTTCTGATCCCCGTGATATTCGATAATCTCCACATTTGGCATATGTTTGGCAGCCTGTGCTGCGAATCGCATCATCAAAATGGCACCGATCGAGAAGTTAGGGGCAATAAGCCCTCCAATTCCTTTGTCCTGGCATTGCTTGTCCAACTGTTCAATCTGCTCCGGCGTAAAGCCGGTAACACCCATGACAGGTCTGACTCCATGACGGATCGCGATCTCGGTATGTGTAAAAGCATATTGCGGCACTGTAAAATCAACCATAACCTGCGGTTTTGTTTCGGCAAAAGCCATTTCGATATCATCAGTCACCAGCACCCCACACTCTGGCAAACCAACAAGGGTTCCTGCATCCGTGCCTGCTCCGGAGCGGTTGACAGCCGCTGCAAGCTCCAATTCCGGGTCCTGAAGTACCAATTTCACAACTTCACGGCCCATACGGCCAGCCGCTCCGATCACGGCAACTCTGATTACTTCACTCATATTGACTGCATCTCCTCGCTATGTTGGATCATATCGTAGAATCCATTTCAACTCGAAAGAAATCTTTGTAAAATGAATTCTTATTGAATGGATTTCATACGTTGCTTGATTTCCTGTAACATCTGATGCAGTTGCCCATTCTGCGGGTCCAGCAAAATTGCCTCACGCAGCGCCTGAATTGCATAGTCAAATTCATTCAAATCACTGTAAGCCAGGGCAAGCATAACATGAGCTTCCACTGAGAGCGGATCAAGTTTGACCGCTTCTTGCAGAAGCGTAGACGCTTCCACATACCGCTCCTGTGTTGCAATACCCGCCTGCTCCAACAGTAACTTCGCTCTGGAGGTCAACTCTTTTGCTTCCAACGTCTGCAGATGCAAGATATACTCTTCTGTTCCTGGCGACAATTCAACCGCCTTACGTGCATATTCAAGCGCTGGAACCAGATGTTTGCTGCGGGCGTGTGTAATGGAACAGCGATAATATAACTCCGCATGTTTTGGATGAGCGTGAATGGCTGACTCGAACCAACGAATCGCCTGCTCAAAATCATTTTGCAATATACAGCGGTAAGCCTGCTGCATATATTCTTCCGGTTTCATCATTAAGCTGACCCTCCCCGATCGGGTGATGGTACAGCATATGTAATCTACGCCTAATCGGTGTTTTTGGGAGTCCACCGATTGGCATCGCGGGTGTTAAATTTATGCATGACTTTATCGTGCGCCTCAGCCAGATCAATTCCCAGTGAGTTCGCAAAACAAATCGTGATAAATAAAATATCTCCAAGCTCAAGTTCAATGGAATTGGCTGCTTCGGAAGATTTCTTCGGCTTTTCGCCGAACTCATGATTCACTTCCCTTGCAAGCTCCCCAACCTCTTCAGACATCCGGGCCAACATGGCCAGAGGACTGAAATACCCCTCCTTGAACTGGGAGATATACTGATCAACCTCACGCTGCATTTCTGCGATGCTTTTCTCCATGAGAACGGATTCTCCTTTAGAAATGATGTCGTATTTGTTCCTAATAATATCAGTTATTTAGATTCACTTCCACCATCATCAGCGACAAATCATTTTTAAAGAATCAATAAACAGGTATACTAGATGGGAATGATTGCTTCTTCATTCTAATTTATCTACAGCGAGGGATCTTATGAGCACTGCCAAAACCTGGATTCAAGTTAAACTGGTTCTTCCCATCGTGCTGGGTACAGCCTTATATGCCTTTGGGCTCCTCTATTTCATAATCCCCAACCAGCTTATGGAAGGTGGCCTCACCGGGGTTACGGTGCTGATCAATTACGCTTTTGGCATCTCACCTTCACTTACAACCTTAATTCTGAATGTTCCTCTCTTTCTGATCGGGCTCAAAATTTTGGGCGGCAGACAGATGATCTATACGGGTATCGGAATCGGGGCACTGACCGTTTTTCTATGGTTGTTTGAGAAGTTGATTCATCTGGGGTGGATTGAACCATTACATACCGAGAATGACCTCCTGCTCGCAGCCCTATATGCAGGTGTCACCCTAGGAGCCGGCCTTGGCATTGTATTTCGTTGGGGCGGAACGACGGGCGGTTCGGACATCATTGCCCGTATTCTCAACCGCAAGTATGGATGGAGTATGGGCCGAGTATTACTGGGCATCGACTTCGTCATTATCGGGCTCTCTCTCATCTACATCCCCAAAGAAAAAATTCTGTATACGCTCGTAGCTGTATTCATAGCCTCCAAAGTCATCGACTTTATTCAGGAAGGTGCATATTCTGCCCGGGCATTTATGATCATTAGTGACCATGCACCCGAGATTGCCGACCAGATCACACGGGATATGGATCGTGGAGTTACCCTTATTCCAGCCATTGGCGCGTACTCTAAACAGGCCAAACACATGGCCTACTGCGTGATCTCCAGGCAAGAGTTCAGGCGACTGCAGACGATTGTACGTTCCATTGACCCCAGAGCATTTGTCATCATCAGCGATGTTCACGATGTACATGGAGAAGGTTTCAAAGAAAGTTGATTCACTATACAGAAACTACAAGAAAACCTCTTTTCGCATGAAGAGCCGTTAAAGTGGCTGTTTATGTGAAAAGAGGTCTTTTTTTATATACCACATATAGACCAGGATCAAATTCATATTCAATTAGCGCCGAAAAGGAAAAATCCCCTGCTGCTGCGCACGATATTTACGATATCCGGCGTAACTTAACGTCGCCACAATGACCGAACTAATGAGCAGCCCGGCTGCCCTGCGATCAGGACCCTGTACAAACGGTACAAAGGCACTCTCGTCCTTCTCGCGACCAAACAACTGGTTCACCAGTTCCTCCCCATGGCCCACCATGTTCTTTAATTGAGCCAGATCAGGTTGCTTGGCAGCGGTAAGCCCTTTGGTATGAGATAACCAGGCGTCCATCTGAGCAATCTCATACGGTTCACGGCGAATCAGCGCGGCAGGACGAATCGTCTCATAATGCTCCTCCAGAACGGTGTAGCGGTTTGCAAGTACGGCCGCAGTTTGCCCTTGATTTGTAGCAGCGGATAAAGCGTCCAGATCGTTTTTCACGATTTTATAATACTGAAGCCATAAAGGCTTGGTTGGATTCGCGAGACTATCGGCTGCAAGTCTGAGCTTGGCAGAGGACTGCTGAAGAGAAGCATCGTCATTTTTCACCTTCACAACGGCTTGTTTCACTTCAACAATGGTTTCGGACAAGGCGTGAATGCCCTCAACCGTTGTTTGTCCCTCAAAGGAGATATGCTCCAGACTTTTACTGATACGCAGAATGCTTCCGCGCACTTCTTCAATATTATTCTCGAGCGCCTGACGATACAATATGGCTGCTTCCTCATTCAGTTGTGCAATTGAATTGCTTGTGGACACTTGTTGATCTGAATTCGAATTCAATGCTTCACTTTGCGCGAATACACGATATGCTAAGTTCGTCCAAAGCAGCAGAGCTATGAACGATACCACCAATAAGCCAGTTTTGATCCCAAACGTTCTCTTCATGGACATCCCTCCCACCACCAATGTATGGCGGGGGACAGTCCGTTAGAACAAGCTCAAGATCGGATATCAGGTTCGTCTCGCTTGTCTTAAGGCCAACCATGCGCACAGAATGCTTACCAGTGTCAGTCCGAATGTGAAATTACGCACACCATCTACATGATCATAGAGGGAAGCGGGTAACCAAGGGTAAATATCATATGTATAATCCATCGTATCGTTTAACAACGTCCAGAGACCTGCAACGACAAGGGAAGCCCAGCGGAAGCCGAAAAAACGTACATAAATAAGAGCTTCAATGGCCATTGCACTATGCGAAGCAATCAACATCCAATCTTGCCAGTGCTGTGTACCGCCTTGCATCCATCCAGCGAATATAATGGACACGGCCCACAAGCCATATTTCACAGATGTGACTACGGCAAGCGCCTGAATCACATGTCCGATCCGTTTGATAATGATGGACCGAGGTGGGTACAAAACCCATAACAACGCTAAAGTAAAAAACAAACTCGCTGTTGGACTATCTGGCACAAATACGATCTGCCACACCGGCTGCTCAGCCAGCGTCAATTTCATTTGCTCTCCATACCAGATGTATCCGTATACCGTTCCTACCGCATTACACCAAAATAATAGCCACAGGAAATAACGATTGGTCAGAAATTCCCTACTCCAGAAATACGATAAAGCCACATTCCCTGCCCCTTCCTTCATCATATATTGTGGACGATACAGTGCTGTCCAAAAAAACACTTCAAAAAACCTGACCGCATAAACGATCAGGTTTCATTGGTTATTTCGATTTTACTGTTCTGCTTTCTGTTTCGCAAGCCATTCGGTCAGATGAGTGATCTCTTCATCTGTGACGCCTTGAGCAATCGCTTGATCGTACATCGCAGGCATCTCGTTATAACCTTCTTTAATAATGGTCAGAATCTCTTCCTGGCTGTGCTTGTCACCCACGCCCCGAAGTGACGGTCCACTTGCACCCTTCATATCAGCCGCATGGCAACCGATACATCCAGCCTTTTTGTACGTTTCCATTGCAGGATCATCCTGTTCCACGATCGCAACTTCCTCTTGCTGTCCAGGTGCATTGGAAACGGGTGGGAGCCCCTGTTCACGCCTCTCCAGCGCTTCTTCTTCACGTTGAATATGTTCAGGCTTCTGTCCACTTGCTTCCAACTCATGCTCGTAGTGCGTCCACGCTACATTTGTCAGGTAGAATACAGAAATGACCGACAAAATCATCAGTGATGAAGCAATTGGGCGTTTATAGAAACGCCGCTCCTTGCCTGTATCCAGGAATGGTGCCAGCAGCAAAGCTCCAAAAGCGACTCCGCTGACCCCCAGTACCCCGAGCAGAACGTAATCGCCCGATGCGTATGGATACTTCAAGTACTGATACAGAAAAAGGAAGTACCAATCCGGCATAGGAATTACGGATGCGCTCGGATTGGCCGGATACCCCAAAGGTGCAGGTTCTGAGATCGTTAGTACCAGAATCCCCACCAATACAACGACACCAACCATCCATTCTTTCAGCAGGAAGTTGGGAATAAAGGCTTCGGATTTTCCAGGATACGCCGTGTAATCAGGCGGGGTAATGAAGCCCGCCCCTTTACGGACCCGTGAATCACCGACAAAGATAACCTTTTCCTCATCATCCTTCTTATGTCCGTGAGCCATTGCGATTCCTCCCTTCTCAGTTTATAGTGGTCCCGAAATGCCCTGTCTGCGGATCATGATAAAGTGTCCGACCAGAAGCACCAGAAGCACAGCGGGGAGGAAGAATACATGCAGGGCAAAGAATCGGGTTAGTGTCTGTGCACCGACAATCGTACCGCCTTGCAGGAATTCTTTAATAATCGGTCCCAGCCAAGGAACCGTATTGGCAATCTCCAGTGTTACTTTTGTTGCAAAATAGGCTTTGTTATCCCATGGCAACAAGTACCCTGTCAGCCCCAGGCCCAACATGACGAAAAAGATCAGCATGCCGACAACCCAGTTCATTTCACGCGGTGCCTTGTAAGAGCCTGTAAAGAACACACGCATCGTATGTAAGAACATCATTACGATAACCAGACTGGCTCCCCAGTGGTGCATGCCGCGAACAATTTGGCCGAAGGCTACTTTGGTCTGCAGGTACTCCACACTTGCGTAGGCATTGATAATATCAGGTACATAATACATGGTCAGGAACATGCCTGACAGAATCTGAATAACAGTAATAAAGAACGTCAATCCACCAAAGCAGTACACGAATGCGGAAAAGTGATGAGCCGGATTTACATGCTCTGGAACTTCATGATCCGCAACGTCCCGCCAGATTGGCGTGATGTCGAGACGCTCGTCAATCCAGTCATAGACATTTTTAAACATCTGCGTTCACGCCTCCTAATTCACTCGGGTGTTCGGAACAATGTCGCCCAGATATACCCAACCCTGCTCTTCCTTGACTACGTACTCATCCAGCGGTTTGGGGGCTACGGCAAGATTCTTCCCTTCCTTGTCATAGTGCGCGCCATGGCAGGGGCAATGATACTCGTCAGGGTATTGCTTGTCACTATTCCAGCCTACTGTACATCCCAGATGTTTACAGATAGGTGAGAGTGCATAAATTTTGCCCTGCTCGTCTTTGCGAATCCACGCCACTAACGATGCATTACTCAGATACCAACCATCCTGTTGTTTAAGTTCAAAGGTGAATTCTTGAGGCTCATTCGTAATTTTGCTGATTTCAGCTACTTTGACAGAGGTGCCTTCTCCCTTATGTTGCAAAATCGGGTCCACCGCAAAACGGACCATAGGAAGGATTGCACCGGCGGCCATGTAGGCTGTAGCTCCACCAAGCGTGTACGTCAAAAACTGCCTGCGTGACATCTCCATGCGGCTTGGCAATTTCAATGAAGCTTCGTGGTGGTCATGCTCACTGCTCATACTGTCTCCAACCCCCTTTTTCAGCCAACTCTCTCAAACGTTTTCATTTTCATAAATTCCACGACTTACTAGAACATACATAATCATATAGTAGCCCTAGAACACCGTCAAGAATTTGTCACACATTTTTAAGGTTCAATTGTAAGCGTTATTAAAAAATTGTTGGTAAATTGTCACATTTGTCGCCAAAAACTATTTTTTCCACAACTCTCGTATCTTTTCCCCTATAAATCTCGCAATCCCCTCTTCTCCGACCTCATGAGTTAACACGGACCGACTCAAAATCAGATCAGCAGATGGAATGTCCACGCCATCCAAATGACCATCTGATGACATAATAACCACATATTTGAATCCTGAGGATTTAAGCTGTGCGGACAAGGAATTTAATGTCATTGACAATTCCGAATTAGCATAATGAAAGGCTGGATAAGTCATGATTCTCCCTTTGAAAGGAATTTCGACCAGATCCAGAAAATCACGCAGCCGCTCCAATGCCTCGGTAGCTTCAACTGGCGACTGCTTACCGCTAAGAGCTGTGTATGGAATAAGGCATGTATCCAGATAGAGTTGCAGTTCAGCCCAGCTGTCTTGAGTCATCTCACTGAATTTCAATTCCCTATATCCCCTCTCTATCCATTTTATTCCCATATTATATATGACCATATCTTATAAATCCAGACATTCATTTCAGAATTACACATATCAAAAAAGGAAATACGCCTCTGCGCATTCCCTTTTATCTCAGCAAGGATATATTTTGCCTATCAGTTTATGGTCCTCAGTTCATCCGTCAGACTCCGGAAAGCTACTTCGTCTCCGGTAGCTAACGCTTTATCGATTTCCAAATAGAGCTTCTCGCTGCGCTGTTTGCGAAGCGCTTCGTCCCACACCATCTCAGCTGCCAGCCCCAACATGACTTCATACGTAACTTTCATTTTATCCAATAGGATGCACCTCCAAAACGGATTTAAGAGCTCCTATATTCTTTTCCTTTGGTAACATAACCCAGTGAAGTTCTGGACATCCGCTCCAGATCGGCATCTGTCAGCTCACGTATCACTTTGGCAGGTGTCCCCAAAGCAAGAGTATAGGGCGGAATCTTACTATTCTCAGTAACAACAGAACCGGCTCCAATCAGCGTATATTCGCCAATGTCGGCTCCATTCAGCAGAATGGCTCCCATGCCGATTAATGATCCTGTTCCAATACAACAACCATGAATGATCGCTGTATGTCCTACTGAAACATCATCTCCCACAATCAAAGGTTGATCAGTATTGACATGCCCGACAACGTTATCTTGAATATTACAGCGCTTTCCAATGATAATAGGAGCCAAATCAGCCCGCAGGACTGCATTGAACCAGACGGAAGACTCTTCTCCCATTCTCAAATCACCGATCAGTTTTGCACCCTCAGCCATATATACCGAAGAGTGTAACTGAGGTTGTAAACCTTTGTATGGAATTATCATTATTATTATCACTCCTTAATTTGGGAGTGATTTTAGCAACTTGTCCTTCACTTGTCAAACATAATAGGTGTAATGTCTCCTGAGATGGAGCGACAGGATGCAGCAAGACTCGTGCCCCAGGCTGTCATTTGTATAGTCCGGCCTTCCTCATGTTCCCCAATACGGACCATGCCAAGATGCAGCATCATTTTAACAATTCTGTTATCATAGATGGCCGCTGCCGTATCATAATAGAACGGCTGAATGAATGGACCGATCTGACGAAACAGCGACTCGGCGGTTGACCATTCTTGGGCACATTCGCCTGTCCAGTACACAATAGAGGACAGATTGGGAATAGCACCTTTATACAATCTTAACCAAAACCTAAATAGCTGTATCATCTCGGCTGTTTTCTCTGCCCCCAGCTTGTCTTCTCCAGCTGGTGATAGCTTCAGCGTGCCTTGCTCCTCATGAACCAGCCGATGGTGAAATGCATAGTCGTAGAGAAGTGCGAAACGATCCGGGTAATCCTTGAAGGAACGGCCATATCCGAATCTCCATCCACCTTTGCCCACCAAATCCTCACTAATGTGCAGATGCTCCATAATCTGCTGTTGAGAGCGACGGTACATCATGCCTTCAGCGTTAAGGGCAATTTCGTGCTGCTGGACAAACTGCAGGAACAACTTGAGATCATCCGCTAAGAGATGATATTCATCCCGATACATGGGTGGTTCCGTTGTTTTGATAATGCCTGCTCGCAGATGTGTGGATAACACATCCCTGAATCTTAATTTCAGATCCTGGGGTACCTGATACAAATACCTGGTCTGCTGCGTTGTCCCATTGAACAACCATCCACTCTTATTAAAGCGAACGATGAGATCACGTGGACTCGCGCCAGCCTCACTCTCCTTTTTGTCCATCGATTGACGGGCTATGGCAATGAGTTCTTCCATACCATAATACTGGCGAGGATCAAACAACAAGTTGTTCAAAAAGCGCTGATCTGCTTGATTCAGTTGACGTACCTGCTGCTCAAAAAAGGGTCTGCTGCCCAATGTAGTGAGAATACTCTGGATGAGTTCATGTTTGGAATTGGGCTTGCATTCACATTGGTAATAGTCTGCTATTCGATTAAGCTGGCCAATATCGGCAAAAGTAAGCATATCCGCTAGATTCATGGGTCCATCGCCTCGCCCGTTAACTACTTCGACTGCTGATTAGGAGCCTGAAATAGTTTGGTTTTGTAAACATCGTTGACGGAATTCCCATAATCTAAACCTCTTTTTGGAAATCTTTTATGTTTTAAACCATACTATGCCCCAAGTTGGTCAATCAGAAGAAAAATGAGAGGTTTGAAATCATATAAAGTCTTTATTTCCCCATAAAACGCAAAAAAACAACCCAAGTTAGATTACTCAGGTTGTTTCGCTGTGTCCAAAGACAGATGTCGTGTGCAATTATATAACAGCGGACTCCAGTCATCACGTTCCTTTTCCAGGATCGTCAGTGACAGGTTTCCAATTCGTTCTGTATACCGATCTTTAAACAAGGCTGTTAACAGGTTGGCCAGAAAAGCTCCATGAGTGACAATGAGCACGGCTTGGTCCGGATAGGCAGACCATAGATCTTCCAGAAACGCCAGTGCACGAATCTGGATATCCGCTATCTGCTCCTGTCCCAAGTCCAATGTCTCCCAGGATTTGCCCCAACGGGCAACCCGTTCTTCTGAAGTCAGACCTTCAATCTGACCAAAAGCCCTTTCTTTCAACCGTGCGTCCGGCTCAAGCAAAGGTACATTCAACAGTTTAGAGATAATCTCCCCTGTTTCCTGTGCCCGCGATAATCCACTTGTGATGATATAGTCCCACTGGTATTCTTCCGTCAACAGACGTCTTCCCAGTCGCTCTGCCTGTTCACGGCCTTCCCCATTCAGAGGTATATCAGTCTGCCCCTGTATACGGCCCGCCGCATTCCAGTCTGTAAGACCGTGACGAATAAGCCCGATTCGCACTTACATCCCTCATTTCTCCACACGGCGAACGAAAGGTTATTACCTATGCACTCGCACCTTGTTTACGTTTATTCGTTGTTCGATGCATACGTCCAAGAGAAAATAACGCCATTCCTATTGCAAGTAAAGAGAGGGCCATCCAATACTGCGGATAAGCAGGTCCCATGCTCACAACAAAAGGTTCTATGATACTTCCTCTGTCCGCTCCAGTCATGTTGTACTGATACATTCCAGAGGACGATGGTCCGCTTCCGGCAACCCCTGTCTCCAGGATACCCGTAGTAACAACTTTGGTTTGCTCAGCTTCTGATACGTCTGGCTTAAACATTGCCATATACAGAAAGCTGCATAAAAAAATAGCCAGGAACGCGGCAATCCACAAAGACATATGCTTGCGGATCACAGCAGAGAAACGATTAACCTTTGCCTCTTCCGGCAGTAGCCATGGAGACTCCGCATAGATCCGGTCCATAACGTTACGGTTCACTCTCTCTGCTTGTTGTTCTGTCACTGGAACCGGAATGCTGTGCAGCAAGATCTGAGCTTCTTCCCAGACCTCAAACTGCTCGGAGCACTCTCCACAACCAGCGAGATGAGCATGAAATGCAATCCGCTGAGGATGAGTTTCCGGCAAGTCCCAGACCAGTGCAAACAGTTCCTGGGCTTCATTGCAATTCATCGGTTCTTCATCCCTTCATATGGCTCGTACACCGGTTCGAAGAAATAAGGTTCCAATTGAGTTTTTACGCTTGATCTTGCTCTGAATAATAGCGATTTCACAGAACTGACGCTCTGCCCAAGAATATTCGCAATCTCTTGGTAGTCTAGTTGATCATACTCGCGGAGTATAATCGCAGAACGCTGCTTCTCCGGCAAATTGTTAATCGCATCCCTAACCAGCATCACCCGCTCGCTGCGTAGTACAGCATACTCCGGTGCATTCTCCGAAGGAGCAACGGGAACAATCCCGCTCTCTTCAAGTGGGACATTTCCGCTGCGCTGTTTGCGAAGCTCACTCAGTACCGTATTTCTCGCAATGGTATATAACCAGGTTGAGAATGAGGCATCCACCTCACGGAAAGAGTGCAGACTGCGGAACGCCTTATAGAAAGTCTCAGAACAGAGATCTTCCGCAAGCAGCTCCATATTGGAACTTTTCAACATATGATATACGAAAGCCAGTATTTTACGCTGATAACGACTCATCAGCTCGGAATATAACTCCAGGTTACCTTCCTTGATCTCTCGAATCAACTGGGAATCCGTCATTTGAGTGCGACCCCTCCTCGCCCATCCATGTGCTTCTCCCCGTTCGACTCTATCCATGTATTACCGAACAGGCACAAAAAAGTTGCGGTTCTCACCGCATATAAAAAGCGTTCAGCGCCGTAACTGGCCTTCCCGCCAAATTCCCCTATGTAATGGCAATTTCCCCAACGTTTCTACATTAACAGTATTTATTGTACAACGGTCTGCATCATCCTGGCAAATCCATTGGTATCCGCAAAACCCGACCTGTCATTCATATGCGGTCATTTTCACGTTCATGACTTCATTTTGAGCCTTTTTGGTAAGCCCTGCTTATATAGACGGACGACATACCGAAAAGGTTACAAAAATGTGATATTTTTTTGATCTAAGGTATCCCTAAAAAAAAGGAGTTATTATCCTGAATTACCGAAAGATATAATTAATTCAAGCAATTTTACTGAAAGTGTTGACAAAATGAAAACGTATACATATAATAAGGGTACAGTATGGTTTCTCTCCACTCCTATCCAATAACTGTATTGCTCCACGTGAGCAATGGCCGCTTTTGTAAGCGGTCTTTTTTTTGTCTTTAAAAAGATATTCATATGTTAATATTTATATAAACCCTGTATAAAATCCTCTTTGATCCGTGTCTGAAAATCAAATAATAACTCCAATATAAACTCACAAAAAAGAGGGCTTTCGCCCTCTCTCGTCTTATATCCACACTTGATAGCCTAAGGAATCCAATAACGTCTTGGCTCGTTCCATATCTTCTTCCTGACGGAAAGACAGACGCATAATGCCCGGCACATCCACCCGGTTTTCGATAATCTCCAAATTGCTCAAGTTGATGTCATTCGCCCCAAGCTCAGTTGCGATCTTACCGATCATACCCGGTGCATCCTGGACATCAGTATACAGATCGAATAACGGCGAAATCATGCCTTTGCGTCGTTCTGGTAATATACTGCGGAACTCGCGGGCCTGACGGAATGCCTCCTCTATACCTTCACCGTTCTTATGCTCCAGCATATCCGTAAAGGCCTTCATCTGGCTATTCCAGTCCTTAAGCAAGCCCAACAGTACATCACGGTTGCTAAGCAAGATATCTCTCCACACAATCGCATCACTGGACGCAATCCGGGTAATATCCCGGAAACCACCTGCAGCCAGCATTTTATACAGTGGATTCGACTCATTATATTCACGCACCTGATTCACCAGCGCAACAGCAATAACATGTGGCAGATGACTAATCGCCCCCACGATGTCATCGTGCAGCAGAGGCTCCACACGCACGATCTGTGCCCGTGTATACGCAAGCAGCTCAGACAGCCTGCTGTAGGCTTCCTCAGGTACATGTTCTGAAGGGGTTAAGACATAGTATGCATTCTCAAACAACACAGCTGAGGCCGCATCTACGCCTGCACGCTCCGACCCCGCCATAGGATGACCACCAATGAAGTAAGCGTCAGTCAACCGCACATGCTCGGCACAAGCGGCAATGGAAGCTTTAGTGCTTCCTACGTCCGTGATGATACAACCTTTTTTCAATGGCAGCTTGGAGAGCTTTTCGAAATAGGATTCAAGCAAACCTACGGGAACGCACAAAAAAATAAAGTCGGCATCCTCTACCGCTTCTTCCAGAGAGAGCGTAGCATCATCCACTACACCGCTCGCTATGTACTTGTCCTTCAGTTCATCCAAGTGGGCGTAGCCCATCACGGTTACATCTGGCTTGCCTTTGAAGCAGAGCGCCAGTGAACCGCCGATGAGTCCTACACCAATCATTGCAATTTTTAGTTTCATGGGTCCTCACTCTTTCATCGCCAGTATTAAGGGCGTGCTACCGCCTTCTCAGCCAGCGTGTTCTCCAGTGCCGTGACAAATGCACGGTTCTGTTCTGATGTTCCGACGGACACACGAATGTAAGTTGGGTATACGTGGAATCCTGGGCGAACGATAATGCCTTGTTTGAGCAAGGATTGGAACGCAATTGCTGAAGGCATATCCAGGTCAACCATAATGAAATTACCCTGTGAAGGGAAATACGACAATCCGAGCCGTGTAAATTCATTTTGCAGGTAATCCCGATCCGTTGCATTCCGCTTCGAGCACTCTTGAACAAAATCCTGATCCAGTAGTGCAGCGGTTGCCGCAACCTGTCCAAAACGGGAGGTGTTAAACGGTTCACGTACACGGTTAATCAAATCAATAATTTCGGGACGTGCAATGCCGTACCCGATCCGGAGCGAAGCCAAACCGTAAATTTTGGAGAATGTCCGCAGTATGACCAAGTTCGGATACCGTTCGATCAATGGTATACTTTGCGGGTATGCTTCATCGGTTACGAATTCATAATAAGCTTCGTCCAGTATGACCATCACATGAGCAGGCACACGGTCCATAAAGGCTATAAGCTCCTGCTCGGAGATAATCGTACCTGTCGGATTATTGGGATTACATACCCATACTGCTTTGGTTTTGTCGTTAATTTGCGCGAGCATCGCGCTCAGATCATGCGTGCCATCTTTCAGAGGCACTTCTATGGTCACGGCCCCCTCAATATCTGCATTGCTTTTATATACGGAGAATGTCTGATCTGCCATGATGGTCTCGTCACCCGGCAAGAAGAAAGCTCTTGTGATCAAAGCAATAATCTCATCGGAACCACAACCAAATATTAAGTTGTTCCGTTCAACGCCAAGATGCTTGGCAAGAACTCCCGTCAGCTCAACCGAGCTACCGTCTGGGTATATGCTTATATTCGTCATTTCTCTCGTAATGGCTTCCAGGGCGGCAGGAGAACTGCCGTACGGGTTTTCGTTGGAGGCCAGCTTGATGACTTGTTCAAGCCCCAGTTCACGTTTCACTTCTTCAATCGGTTTGCCCGGCTGGTACACAGGCAGATTGACAATCTGGGATTTCGGTTTCAACCCGACCGCCTCCTGTTATTGAAATAATGTTAGACACGAATCAGCGTGCACCTCACGTGTCCAAAAGATGTCCTTTCAGGACATCCCTATCCCTTTAATTGTGCCACAAAGTTGCGAATTTGCAACAGTCCCGCTGCACGCGTATCCGGATTTTCAAGCAGAGGAATCGCATCTTCCACCTGACGAACAATGGCACTACCTACCACAACGCCATCGCAGATGCGGGAGAAATGGGCCACCTGCTCATGACTGGAGATACCAAAACCTACCGCTACAGGGAGGTCTGTCAGACTTTTCACCGTCTCAATGAAACTCTCTACGCCATCAAAGAAAGAAGCTCTCTCTCCGGTTACCCCAAGGGATGATACACAATAGATAAAGCCACTCGCTCCCGTTACAATCCGCTCAATCCGGGCATTAGATGTAGGTGCAACAAGAGGCACCAGATGCACACCAGCACGATTTGCGCGTTCACGCATCTCTTCCGCTTCCTCAATCGGCAGGTCCGGAATGATCATGCCACTAATATCGTGTTTGACCAATTCATCAAAGAATACATCCAGTCCTGTCTGCAATACCGGATTATAATAGGTGAACAGTACAAACGGCAGTTTCACACCTGCATTACGAGCTTTTGCTGCAGTTTCCATAACAGTACGAATGGTAATTTGGCTTTTCAACGCACGTTCGGAAGCGCGCTGAATGACTGGTCCATCTGCAAGCGGATCGGAATAGGGAACACCCAATTCCAAAATATCCGCTCCAGCCTGTTCAAGCTCCTTGATGATATCAATCGTTGTGTCCACATCCGGGTCTCCCACGGTTAAGAATGGAATAAGTGCCGTACGATTCTGTTCCTTCAATTGCTGGAAGGTCTGGTCCATCAGATTCATCCCAAGTCACCTCCCGTGTATTTCATGATGGATTCAACATCCTTGTCTCCACGTCCCGACAGACAAATCACTACAATATCATCTGCTGTAAGTTCAGGCGCCAGTTTGACAACTTGGGCTACCGCATGTGCAGACTCCAGAGCAGGAATGATTCCTTCCGTCCGACATAGGAGTTGCAGGGCATCCAGTGCTTCCTGATCCGTGATCGGTACATATTTTGCCCGTTCAATATCCTTGAGATAGGAATGCTCCGGACCAACACCCGGATAATCAAGTCCGGCCGAGATGGAATGCGCTGGCTGAACCTGTCCATACTCATCCTGCAACAGGTAACTCATAGATCCCTGGAATACACCATGCGTACCTTTGGTCATCGTCGCAGCGTGATACTCGGTTTCGACCCCTTTGCCTGCGGCTTCAACACCAACAAGCTTCACATCCTGATCACCGATAAATGGATAGAACATACCGATCGCATTACTTCCTCCACCAACAGCTGCTACAATTACATCCGGCAAACGCCCTTCGATCTCCTGAATCTGACGACGGGTCTCATCACCAATCACACGTTGGAAATTCCGCACCATCATCGGATATGGATGAGGACCAACCACTGATCCAAGCACATAGAACGTATCCTCCACATTGCTGACCCAGTAGCGAAGCGCTTCATTACCAGCATCCTTCAATGTCCGTGTTCCAGACGTCACCGGAATCACTTCTGCTCCAAGCAGCTTCATCCGAAATACGTTTAACTGCTGACGCTCTGTATCTTCTTCGCCCATAAATACTTTGCATTCCAATCCAAGCAATGCGGCTACGGTAGCCGTTGCAACGCCATGTTGACCTGCACCCGTTTCGGCAATAACTTTCTTTTTGCCCATCCGTTTGGCGAGCAAACCTTGTCCAATCGCATTATTAATTTTGTGCGCGCCTGTATGATTGAGATCTTCACGTTTCAGATAAATTTTCGGTCCGCCCAATCGGCGTGACAATTGCTCTGCATGATACAATGGCGTTTCACGTCCAGAATACTCGCTTAGCAGATAATTCAGTTCCTTGTTGAATTCCTCATCTTCAGAGAAGTGGCTATATGCCTCCTCCAACTCAATAAGTGCGTTCATTAGTGTCTCAGGTACAAAGCGGCCTCCGAAGTGACCGAAACGCCCGTGTTGATCCGGCAATTGATGTGTCATGCCTGCTTCACCCTTTCTACGAATGCTGTAATTTTGGCCATATCCTTCACACCTTCAGTCTCCACGCCGCTGGATACATCGACGCCGAAAGGTGCATATGTCTGTATTAGTTGTTGTACATTGTCCGGCTGCAACCCTCCTGCAACGAACAGAGCAATTTCGTGACTTTTCGCCCATTCAGCATAGGCAGGGATTCGCTCCCAGGCAAACGTTTTCCCGGAGCCCCCTCCATATAGAGGATCATGGGTATCAAGCAATATCGCATCCACGAATTTATCGTAAGTATCAAGAGCCCTTATGGCTGCATCATCAGCTTCCGGCCCCGTTTCATCTTTGGGAAAAGAAAAAACTTTGAACACTTTGGCATTCCACCGCTGCTTCACCTGCTGGCAAAATTCCGCAGTCTCCTGTCCATGCAGTTGAATAACATCCAGCTGAGCAATCTCCATAATGTGTTCCAGTTCTTCGAGCGTAGGATTCACAAATACACCCGCAAGCTTCGGCCGATCATAGGCAGACCATTCGAACAACACCGTTCTTAATGCAGCAGCCTGCTCGGGTTCGATTCGGCGGCGTGATTTGGCAAAAACAACACCAATGTAATCCACAGGCAAGTTTATCATCGATTTTAGCACTTCAACGTCCTGAAGTCCACATATTTTTACGGCCGCTGGCAGCGGGTTTCTCAGTTCTGACATACTGTCACCTGTGCCATCGTGTATGGAAGTATTCATCATTTGGGTCCCATCAGATCATATACAGCCGCCTCGACATCATCCTTGCGCATGAGATGCTCACCTACGAGAATACCATGAACACCGGCCTGGATCAGAGGTACTGTTGATTCTGGTCCGTCAATACCACTTTCGCTAATCAAGGTAACACCACTTGGAATCAATTCCATCAAATCCAGTGTCGTGTTCAGACTGGTTTCGAATGTTTTCAAATTACGATTGTTGATGCCTACAAGTGTTGCCTGCGGAATCTCCAATACCTGCTCCAGTTCTGTTCGATCGTGGACTTCAATCAAGGCATCCAGCCCCAAACTTTTGGCAAATTCCAGATATTGACGAATCTGTTCAGGTGTCAGAATGCTGGCAATCAGCAATATCGCATCCGCCCCCAGCAATCTTGCCTCGGCAATCTGTCGTTCATCTATAATAAAATCCTTGCGTAACAGCGGAATGTTCACCGCCTGATGAATCGCCTGCAAGTACTCGTTGCTGCCTTGAAAATACGACACATCCGTTAATACGGAGATGCAGTCTGCACCCGCTCGCTCATAAGCAGCAGCAATCTCTACCGGATGAAAATCCGGACGAATTAACCCTTTGGATGGTGAAGCTTTCTTCACTTCAGCAATAAGGCCGAGTTTGCGATTACGTCCGCTCGATAGTGCTTGTTCAAACCCCCGGGTTGCGGGTAGTTGTTCGATTTTTTGGATAGCTTCATCCATGCGAAATGTTTGTGCCAGAACTTCAACTTCTTTATGTTTGGTTGCAACGATTCGATCAAGATACATGACTGTACGCCTCCGTTGTATGAATTAACTGTTCAAGCTTCCCGGCAGCTTTGCCCGAATCTACCGCTTCTGCGGCAAGTGTCACCCCTTCAGCAATGCTATCTGCAAGACCGGATACATAGATGCACGCTCCGGCGTTCAACAGAACGACATCGCGATAGGCACTCTGCTCACCCTGGAAGATCCTTTTAATAATTTCGGCATTCTGTGCCGCATCTCCTCCAAGTACCGCTTCGAGCGGATGCAGAGACAACCCCATATCACGTGGATCGATATCGTAGGTGTGCACTTCCCCATTGCGAAGTTCAGATACCTGAGTTGGCGCCGAGATGCTGATTTCGTCCAGACCATCATGGCTGGCCACGACCAACGCTCTTTTGAGACCAAGACGATTCAGTACTTCAGCAATCATCGGCGTCCGGGAACGATCATACAGACCAAGCAATTGGCGATCTGCTCCCGCAGGATTGGTTAATGGTCCGAGCATATTAAAAATGGTACGAACACCCAGCTCTTTTCTTGGTCCTGCCGCATGTCGCATGGAAGGGTGATATACCTGGGCAAAACAGAAGCAGATTCCGATATCATCCAGACATTGTCTGGCCTGCTCCCCGTTCAGATGGATATTTACACCCAGTGCCTCTAATACATCTGCACTACCCGCTTTACCTGAAGCTGAACGGTTGCCATGTTTGGCGACACGAACCGAGACGGCCGAAGCAATAATGGCGGATGCTGTGGAAATGTTGAATTTGTGAATACCCGATCCACCTGTTCCACAAGTGTCCAGCAAGCCGCTGCCATCCGTTAGAATTCGTCCGCCCTGACCACGCATGGCTTCAGCAAAACCGGTGATCTCATCCACCGTTTCCCCCTTCATCCGCAGCGCCATCAGCAAACCTCCGATTTGAGCCGGCGTTGCCTCACCTCTCATGATCGAGTACATCAAATCTCTTGCTTCGGCTTGTTCCAAATGGCTGCCCTCCAAAATCTTCGCCAGGCCATTCTTCATGCCTTCCTCACGAGTAATCTCAGCAATGGGGGTTACAGGTTTCTCATTCATTATTGGGTTTATGTTCATCTCCGGTCTCTCCTCTCTCAGTTCTTAGCGGCCGCTGGTGTGACAAAGTAGTCTGCATTCGCCAGTCTCAACGTGCTGTCCTTTTCTTTGGCAGGAAACATGGCTTCTGCTGTTCGAATCGCCTTGAGCAATGCTTTAGCTTTGTTAACTGTTTCCTCATATTCATTCTCAGGCACAGAATCCCAGACGATTCCCGCTCCGGCCTGTACATAAGCTTTTCCTTTTTTGAAAATAATCGTACGAATCGTAATACAGGAGTCCATGTTACCCGAGAAACCAAGGTATCCGATTGCTCCTGCATAAGCACCCCGTGCCTCTTTCTCCAGTTCCGCGATAATCTCCATTGCACGCAGTTTCGGTGCTCCGGATACGGTACCCGCTGGCAAGCATGAGAGGAACGCATCGAAGAAATCCTTGTCTTCTCTAAGCTCGCCCGTAACGTTGGACACCATGTGCATAACGTGAGAATACCGTTCAATCTCCATGAACATGTCACACTTCACACTGCCGAAGCTGGATACCCGGCCCAGATCGTTACGACCCAGATCAACCAGCATCAGATGCTCCGCGCGTTCCTTCTCATCTTGGAGCAGATCAGCAGCGAGAGCACGATCTTCTGCTTCTGTAGCCCCCCTTGGACGTGTACCTGCTATCGGTCGTGTCTCCACACGATTCCCGTCCACCTTGACCAGCGCTTCAGGCGAAGTACCCACGATAATCTCATCATCCATTTTGAGGTAATACATATAAGGTGATGGATTCAAGGTCCGAAGCACACGATACACGTGAAGCGGAGAAACTTCCGTATCAATGTGGAAACGCTGGGATAATACCACTTGAAAAATATCACCTGCGCGAATGTAATCTTTGGCTTGCTCCACATTACCGATAAATTGCTCCTTCGTAAGGTTGGAGCGAATATCCCCCAGTTCCACGTCTCCCGGAATGGAACGCGGATTCAGGTTCTCCCCTGGTCCTTGCTGCTGCAAACGTTCTGCGGCCTGCTCCAGCTTCTCCGAAGTCACTGCATACGCTTGACGTATCTCATCATCCGTTGCACCGTCCTTGACGTGTACATTCCCGACGAGCAGCATCTGCTGCTTCACATGGTCAAACACGATAATCTGGTCACAGAACATAAAGCGAATGTCATCCATATTCAGGTCATCCAGCGCGTGAGCTGGAAGTTTCTCATAATAGGACAGCAGATCATATCCGAAGAAACCAATTGCCCCACCTGTGAATGGTGGCAGTTCATCATCTTTTGGGCTGCGATACTTACGCAGCAGTGCTTTCAGTTCTTCGATCGGTTTGCCTGGCAATTCACGTGTTTTCCCTGCTTCTTCTACAACGATCCGACCCTTCTTGGCCGAAATCATCAGGAACGGATCTGTACCGATGAACGAGTATCTCGCCCATTGGATCCCCCCCTCTACACTTTCCAACAGGAATGCCCGGTCGTTGTCAGCATAACGGCGGAATATTCGAATCGGAGTCTCCATATCTGCCAGAATCCGTTTGACTACCGGAATCAGATTATACTCATTCGACATTTTCAGTACTTGATTAACGTTTGGCGTTATCATCAGATCACGTCCTTTCAGATTTAGGTAAGTTCAACTAAAGATTGTTTACACTGAGCACTTCGATGACAGAACAACCTTCCGATCACTTTTATTCCCAGATTTTTTTGATTCCCTTTCAAAAGGGAAAATCCGGTGATAAATGTGAACGCTCCGCTTCTTCACGTTATTTCTGTCCTCTGCGTTTTTGTGTAAAAGTTAAGTTGAACCTATATGGGTAGTAGAAAAGGTTATATGTACAAAAAAACCTCTACCATCAGGTAGAGGTTTGGTTATAAGCTGTATTTAACAGGGTGATGCTTCATAAATAACAAGTCCCTATACTTCGCTGTCGGATTATTCACAGGTCGCTGAATTGATGCATCTCACATCATCCAATTCGGGAAAATATATCAGTTATAACACTTCAACTCTCATTCCAATATTTCATAAAATATAGGAGAGTGCATTGATTGTGTTTATACCAAAATATATCAAAACAACGATGTCCTATGACACGCTTGTTTTCCCTGTTCCTGTTACCTATTCCGTAGCACGACGTACCGTGAATCAGTTGACCGGTTTCTGTTGCCCCGGTTACCACCCACTGGACTCTGCTATATACTCCACTAGCTCAGCTGCTCTCAGCTCAATCTCAACTCTACTCAACTGGTTCTCACTATACATCATTATGATCGGTTTGACAACCCACTACTTAAGAGCCAGAAGGTGCTGCCAAATCCGGACGTAATGCCTGTGCACCGTTCAGATACACATGGTTGATTTCATTCTGAGCTTTGTTTGTATTCACATGCACCATGAAACGAATGCACTGCGCCAATGCACCTTTAACAGGAACCTCCAGTGCACACATTAGTGGTACAAGTTCCCAGCCATCCAGTTGGCGAATAGCTTTTGCTGGGAATGCAGCATCCAGATCCCCAGTTAACGTAATCCACACACTGCAGATATCTTCCGGTTGAATCTCATTGCGATCCACGATCTCTTGCAACAATACAGCCGTTTCCTTCAAAATCTGTTCTTCGTTGTTCTGCGTGACTGTTGTAGCCCCGCGAATTCCCCGTGTGACCATTGCTGTCATTCTCCCTTCCTGAGCATTTCAATGACGTCCCGAACTGCCGACACCGGTACGTCCTTCACAATTCTTGCAGCCCCAATCTGATCAGGAATGATAAACACCATATGACCTTCACGGAACTTTTTGTCATGCATCATCGCTTCCATTAATGCATCCGTGTCGAGATGCGCAGGCATCGTTGTTGGAAGGCGAAGTGAACGCAGCATGCGGACTGTATCTTCATAGAGCCCTGCTGGCGCACCAAGCTTCTCACCAAGCAATGCTGATCCAGCCATACCGATCGAGATCGCTTCTCCGTGCAGGAATTCTCCATAACCGGCAATCGCTTCAATGGCATGACCAATCGTATGTCCCAGGTTCAACAACGCACGTTCTCCATTTTCACGTTCGTCTCTGGATACAATCTCTGCCTTAATGCCACATCCACGCTCCAAGCCGTATCCAAGTGCTTCCGGATTAAGCGCAAGCAGTTCTTCCGCATGTTCCTCACACCAATGTGCAAAAGCCTCATCACGGATCAGCCCGTGCTTCAGCATCTCTGACAACCCTGCCGATACATCTCGTGGTGGCAAGGATTGAAGTGTGTCCACATCATAGAGTACAAGCTCGGGCTGGTGGAATGCACCGATCATATTTTTGGCCAGCGGATGATTGACAGCTACCTTACCGCCTACACTGCTGTCATGCGCCAAAATTGTTGTAGGCACTTGAACAAACTTCACTCCACGCATATATGTAGCGGCAACAAAGCCAGCCAGATCACCTACGACACCACCACCTAGGGCCAGAATCGCAGAACTCCGATCCAGTTTGCCTTCGATCGCAACGGTCATCATATCCTGGTACACCGAAAGGGATTTCGATGTTTCACCAGAGGGCACAACCGCAGATACGACTGTATAACCAGCCGTACGCAGCGTTTGCTCCATACCTGACAAGTATTTGGGAGCCACATTTTCATCTGTAATGATGAGTAGCGGACTTTTTTTGGTCAAGCCATACTGCTCAAAATATTGAGGGGCTTGTGCCAATAGGCCGCTACCAATCAGAATCGGATATGAGCGTTCCTCCAACTGTACCGTCAGCTGACGCATATTAGTAACTCTCCAGTTGAGCGTTATAACTAGCAACATTCGCACGGATCTCTTCCATGGAATCCCCGCCGAATTTCTCCAGGAATGCTTTGGCAATTTCCCACGCTACAACATGCTCCATAACCACACTCGCTGCTGGTACAGCACAAGCGTCCGAGCGCTCAACCTGAGCCGTAAATGCTTCTTTTGTATCAATATCAACACTTTGCAGTGGCTTATACAACGTTGGGATCGGCTTCATCACACCACGTACAACGACTGGCATACCGTTTGTCATACCACCTTCGAATCCACCCAGACGGTTGGTTGCCCGGTGGTAGCCGCGCTCATCCGTATGCATGATTTCATCATGCACCTGTGATCCCCGAATGACTCCGGCTTCGAATCCGATACCAATCTCTACACCTTTGAATGCATTAATGGACATTACGCCTTGAGCGATTCGTGCATCCAGTTTGCGATCGTATTGAACATAACTACCAAGACCAATAGGTACACCTTCAACGATACATTCCACGATTCCTCCGATGGAATCGCCTTCTTGTTTAATCTGGTCGATGTAGGCTTCCATCTTCTTCTCTGTCTCAGCATCCGTAACACGTACAGAGGAAGCTTCTGTCACAGCGATCAGTTCATCAATCGGAAGGTCCTGATACGGAGCTTCGATCTCTCCAATGCGAAGTACACGTCCTGCTACCTTGATTCCGAATTCAGCCAGGAATTGACGTGCAATGGCACCACATGCCACACGTACCGTTGTCTCACGTGCACTGGAGCGCTCCAGTACGTTACGCAAGTCTTTAAGATTATACTTGAGTCCACCGTTCAGATCAGCGTGTCCGGGACGAGGACGATGAACGCGACGTTTCTCTTCGTCACTGCCTTCAATCGGCTCAATATTCATAATATTCTGCCAATGTTTCCAGTCGTTATTTTGAACAACCAGCGCTACCGGAGCACCTGTTGTATATCCATGACGGATACCACCAACGAAATTCGCCTGATCCTTCTCGATCTGCATCCGGCGTCCACGGCCATATCCCTTTTGGCGGCGGTGAAGCTGGAAATTCAGTTCTTCAAAATCAATTGTCAAATTACTTGGCAATCCTTCAATAATAGCGGTCAATTGGGGTCCGTGCGTCTCCCCTGCGGTTAAATAGCGTAAACTCATAATACGTTCCCCCTTTAAACTGTTAAACTTCACATTGCTAAAATCCCATAATTTCTTTGCTTATTATAGTATAGCTGACCGGCTTTGACAAGAAAGTCGGCTCTTTCTTGTACTTGGTATACAAATAACCGCCTGAACACATGTACATGTGCTTCAGACGGCTCAACAACCATTATCATTATTTTTTCCGATAGAAGAATGTCTCTGCTGTCTCCAGACCATATTGTCCCGGGGAGAAGATCTGCTCCGTACTGCCCACAAACAAAATACCGCCTGGACGCAAACTTGCTGCAAATTTGTGATACAACAGGTTTTTGGCTTCCTCGGTAAAATAGATCATGACATTTCGGCACACAATCAGATCGTACCCATCGTCAAAACGGTCCACCAGCAAATTTTGTTTCATGAACTTGATCGAATTTTTGAGTTGCTCATCAATACGGTATACCAAGCCATCCTGCTTGAAGTAACGGTTCGCCGTTTCCTTTGGCACATCCTTAAGTGAGCGTTCCATATAACGCCCTTCCTTGGCTTTGGCCAATGCACCTTCATCCAGATCACTTGCCGTAATGGAGCTGTCCTTCAAAATACCCATCGTGTCCAGAATCATGGCGAGTGTATAAGGTTCTTCACCTGTTGAACAGGCCGCACTCCAAACTTTAGCACGACGCTTGGACCCCAGCAGTTCAGGCAGGATCTCGTCCCGCAGCACTTCCCAACGATTGGGATTACGCCAGAATTCCGACACGTTAATCGTCATACGATCAAGGAATTCGTAGAACAATGATTTATCTTTCTGCATAGCATCAAAAAAGTTAGAAAATGTATGAAACCCGTTTTTGTTGCGAAGTGTGGTCAGCCTTCTTTTCATCTGGCCTTCCTTGTATTGAGCAAGATCAATGCCTGTGCTCTCTTTGATTTTACGAATGAATCCGGTGTAATCCGGGTCTAGTAGTTGTTCTTGCTCCAGCATCGTGTATCACCCTTTTGGCTAATAATTACAACCAGGCTGCGATGCTCTTGTCGTATACCACCAGTTCATCTGAAGCAAAGAAATTGGCTGCTTCACGGGAAGCACTTTCCGGTGAATCTGCCCCATGAATCAGATTATGTGGTGTGTGGCTGGCGAAGTCTCCGCGAATGGTACCCGGAGCTGCTTCCTTCACATTGGTTTTTCCGATGACGATGCGCGCAAGCGCCACAATATCGTCGCCTTCCCACACCATGGCAAATACAGGCCCAGATGTGATAAAACGAACCAAATCATCGAAAAACGGTTTGCCCTCATGTTCAGCATAATGGCGTTTTGCCTGATCCTCAGACATCTGCACCAATTTGCCTGCCACCAACTTAAATCCTTTGTCTTCCAGACGGCTAATAATTCGACCGATCAATCCACGCTGCACACCATCCGGCTTCACCATCAAAAATGTACGATCCATCAGCTCACTCCTCACTCACGGTTCAAAGTTAATCACTATGTAAACGCAATCCCTATGATTGTAACATACATGTCCAAATCCTCCCAATGAGGAATCTCACAGTTCTGTTCATCTTTGGGTATGAGCAAGCCGAGAGTCGAAGGTCATACAAAGTTTAATGCGTACGTTTAACCACAAAATGAGCGATATCACGCAGGTTTTTGGTCGTCTTGATGTTAGGTAGCTGATCGAGAGCATCGAGCGCTTTCTTCATATATCGGTCAGCAAGGGCTTCTGCTTTAGCAATTCCTTGACTTTGGCGAATCATTCCAATTGCATCCGATGCACTTGCCCGTCCTTCTTCATGCTGGACACGGGAAATCTCCTTAAGTAAAGGTTCCCGCAGATCGGATTCTTCCAGAGCATAAAGTACAGGAAGAGTAATATTCCCTTGCTTCATGTCACTGCCAGGTGGCTTGCCAAGTTGTTTCTCGGTACCTACCAGATCAAGTACATCATCTTGAATCTGAAAAGCCATCCCCACATTGTATCCGTACGTATACAGCAGGGAAGATACATGCTCAGGCGCACGTGTAGCCAATGCCCCTAACTGACAGCTAACCGCAATCAGAAGTGCTGTTTTGCGGCGAATCCGCAGTAGATAATTACGAACACTTTGTCCCGTATTGAAAAAGTCCCGAATTTGCTCCATCTCACCAATGGACATCTGTACCATGGCTTTGGCAAGGATACGATGAATAGCTGGATCGGATAATCCGGCAGTCATTTCAAGTGCCTTACCGTAGATATAGTCTCCAGTGTACATGGCAATCCGATTATCCCATTTTGACTTCACCGTAGGTTTACCGCGGCGTGTCTCCGCATTATCAATAACATCATCGTGAACGAGGGATGCCGAATGAATGAGTTCCAGCGGAACCGCAACCAGCTTCAGACGTTCAATGTCGTATGTACCAAATTTCCCACCAAGTAACACAAAAACGGGCCGTAACCGTTTTCCTCCTGCTTTGAGCAAATGAAGTGACGTTTCACTCAGCAGCTTCTGTTCTCCTCGAACACTGCGATACAATTCTTTCTCAATGTAATCCATGTCCTTTTTTAACAACCCGAAAATATCCAATAGTTTCATTCGTTCACCCGTATCAGCGTATTGTCAGTCCATAAATTCATGCTTACCTTCCCCTCCAGCAAGTCGGGCCTGCAGGCATTACGAAAAACCCGGCTTACCGTTCTTGCTTGTGTTTTTCTATAAGGTAATCTAACGTATTTTTCTTCTCCGAATGTCATGGCCGACACCCGAAAATTAAACTCTGCGACTTGTTCTGAAACAAAATACAGAAGTTGCCGGAGCATGGGTCAAGACTGTGGTTCATGAAGACTCACCATCAGCACTCACCAATACCCCGGGATTCGGGGGACAAATAAACCGAGCAACACTTTGGCAAAAAACAGCCTTGTATCGAACTCAGTCGTTATCCCCGTTCATCCGGTTCTCCCCATCTTGTAAACAGTTGATGTGGGATGCGCAAGCTATCCAGCACTTTCCCCACCAAAAACAGAATCAACTCATCCATAGTTTGAGGTTTGTAATAAAAAGCAGGCATAGCCGGTATCATTCGTACACCAAGACGAGAAAGCTTCAGCATGTTTTCCAGATGGATTGCATGAAGAGGCGTCTCACGTGGTACGAGTATCAATGTTCTTCCCTCTTTCATCATAACATCGGCTGCGCGAGACATCAGATTATCCGACGATCCCTGCGCGATGGACGAAAGAGTTCCCATCGAACATGGCATGATAATCATGCCGTCGGCCAGATAAGAACCACTTGCAATGGAGGCCCCTATATCACTCACAGGATGATAGATCAGAGAACCGGCACGGTTGCCGAATTTTTCTTCCAGCACCGCGTCCCGATTCGTCACATCCCAGTCCAATTCTTCTTTCAGTACACGCCACCCTGCATTGGATATGACCAGATGAACGTTATATTCCAAATCAAGCAGCGTTTCAATTAATCGAATGCCATATATGCTGCCACTCGCTCCGGTAATTCCGACAACCAGTCGTTTATTGTCCGGCTGCTGCACCATTTATTTCACCGCCAGATCAATAAGAGTGAACGTAAATACGATTATACTAAGCAAACTGTTCATGGTAAAAAACGCCGTTTGAACACGGCTCATATCATTAGGCGATACGATATAGTGTTGATAGAACAGAATTCCATACGTCACCAACATGCCTGCGCCATACCACCAGCTCAGATCTGTCATCAACAATAACGCAAGAAAACCAATTGCAGTAATCACATGGAAGAACTTGGCGATCTGCAAGGATTTAACCAGGCCAAAACGAGAAGGTATGGAGTGAAGCCCCTCTCCCTGATCGAACTCCAGATCCTGACATGCATAGATAATATCAAAGCCCGCTGTCCAGAACACAATCGTAACGTACAGCACAATCGCTGTCCAATCCATCGTTCCTGTTACAGCTACCCAGCCACCAAGTGGTGCCAAACCAATCGTCATTCCGAGAACGACGTGGCATAACCATGTGAATCGTTTGGTGTACGAATACAGTACCAACATAAACACAGCAATAGGCAACAGCTGCATGGATAATACATTAAGATTGGATGAGGCCCAGAATAACAATATAAATGAGATAATGACAAATATAACAACTTCCCCATTTTTCAACAGTCCTGCCGGGATGGCTCTCATCGCGGTACGCGGATTTTTGCCATCAATCGCTTGGTCAATAATTCGGTTCAAACCAAAAGCTGCACTACGTGCGCCGACCATCGCAAGCAATACCCACATGATCTGCATCCAGCTTGGGAAGGTATCATTCACTACCATGGAGCCGAGAATGGCCCCCATAAATGCAAAAGGTAAAGCAAAAAGCGTGTGTTCAATCTTGATCATTTCTAAAAAGATGCGAATTTTCCTAAACATGCTGATTCTCCTTGGTTCCAATATGCAGTGCCGCTATACCTCCGGTCAGAGGGTAGGCCTGCACTTGTTGTAATCCAGTTTCTGCAAAAATGTCTGCCAGTTCCTGCCTTCCCGGAAAAATGGCCAGTGAGTCCGGCAGCCATTTGTACTGCTCAAAACTTTTAGCAAACACTTTGGCAAGATTCGGTAAAACCTTCTCAAAGTAAAAATAATAAATGCCTTTAAACGGCTGCCATGTTGGCTTGGACAATTCCAGGCACACAACCATACCGCCCGGTTTGACCACACGTTTCATTTCAGACAACACTTGTCTGAGATCAGGTACATTACGCAGCCCGAACCCGATCGTCACATAATCAAATGAATTGTCTTCAAAAGGAAGTGACATAGCATTTCCCTGTGTCAAGGTAATCTGCTTTTGACGTTGCACCGCATTGATCTTTGTCTGACCAACTTCCAGCATGTTGCTGCTGAAATCAAGTCCGTGCATGTGCCCCGTTTCACTTGCCTCTGCCATAGCAAGCGTCCAGTCACATGTGCCGCAACACAAATCAAGACCGGTATCGCCTTTGGACATATTCATCTTTTTCATGGTGAATTTACGCCAAGCCTTATGCCTGCGGAAACTTAGAATATCATTCATGACATCATATTTTCCGGCTATACTCTGAAAAACCGAATGGACATATTCTTCTTTCGGTTTGGTCTCTCCGCTCCCCATTCGTCTGTCTCCCCCTCAATCTTCCCTTACTGCCGCATGTGAAGGCTGCAAATATGCCAAGTAAGGATCTAGAATTGCATGTATCTCATGCAAGCCCATCCGCCCTTCCTCGTCTTGCAACAACAGTTGAATGCGGTGTGTACACTCGCGAAGCTTGTCCAGCAAAACCTCGCCAACCCTATGCTTCAGCACCATAGCGTTCCATGCACGTGCATCCGGTTCAGACTGACGTAGCACACTGCGCTCATCGTCATTACCATGCTCGTATATGTGCCAATATGCATAGCTGTGAAGATATTGTTTTGCGTCATTCATCCGCTTCAGTTCTTCCACGATCGTTTCGCAGGAGCTGAATTCGGTCAACAGGCTGTTCCATAATGACTCTTCGTTATGTTGAATCATGCCTGTAAATGAAAGAAACAGCTGCATCCTCAGCTGTACCGTTTCACGCAAGTATTCATCAGCCGAAACGAGAAGCTTCTTCATCCGTTCATACAGCGTCATCTTGCGTGCGTTCACTCCGGATACAGCACCACTGAGTTTGCCAATCATTTCAATTCTGCCCGCTTGGGCAAGCAATTGATAAAAACGGCTACTTAAATAATCCCCGGCGAGTACATTCAACTGGCGTGAACGCATCTCCTGCTCTCTCCGCTCACCGGAAATGGTATCGATTCGATCATGCGTATCCATGGCCAACTGAACGAGCGAAGTTGCAAGAGCATATAACTCTTGATGCACCTTTTCGTCTGTGCGGCCCACAAATACCTGCAACAGACGTGCCCGGCTATCCGGAAATGATGGGATTTCCGTATGTTGTCGAATCATGTCGTAATCCGTATATTTCTTTGCTAGTTGGGGTACGCGATATGAATTCATTCTCAGCCTCCGAGCCTTAACATTGTTAAACCATTTCTGCACTACAATCTTATATATTATAGCATATGTTGAACGGGCACGCACTGAATCCTGCTATTCTATTACCCCTGACTTGTCATTTCGAATTGCTTCTTCCAGAGTTCGGTCTCCATCAAATGAAACCAGTCCTTCAATTCATCTGAAAAGGCCGCACTTTTCCAGTTCCGTAATGTTTCAATCGCATACAGAGGCCACTCTCCACGCCGAATATCAGCAGCAAGCAACAGATGTCGTTTATGCATCCATTCATCTTCTGCCATTACACGTAGCAGCACCTGATCCACGTTATCCAGACTCCGAAAGCCCATATCCGCCACAGCTGCCATGTTCTCATAGATTTCAGTGTAACTTGTACCCGTTCCTTTAACTTTGAGGTCCAACGTCAAAATGGACTGTTTCCATTCCACTCTTGCAATGGGAGTTGATAGTTGCATGGAACTTAGCACATCAACCAGATTGTCATTCGTTAGCTGAACTGGATGATGTGATGCAGAGGCAGGCTGTACGTTGTCCCCGCCCCATGTACGCATATGTAAGGTTTGTATCGCAACAAGCAGAAAGACCGCCGCAACCGTTGCCAGCATTGAAGCAGTAACAATCATCCGCGGTTTCATATACGCCTCCCTGCCTTTACCTGTTAGTGTAGTCTGTCCGGTAAAGGCTCATACCTCATTGTACAATGAAAAAAAGCAGGCTATGCCTGCAATCTTCATTTGAATGTATTCAATCTGTCCATTACTCCGATTCAATCTGTCCATGCTTGGTAATCAGCGTGGCTTTGCCCCGGATTTTAATAGCTGAGGTATGAGTGGTAAATTGGGCAAACATCACTTCACCCTTGTCCAATTTCTCGGTGTGGTGAAAACGTGTATCCTGACCTCGGGTTAATCCGATCACCTGGACACCATTTTCCTCTGCCTTAATTACAATATAATCATTGCCGGTTGGATGATCCATCACGCATGTCCCCTTCTTTAGTTCGATAGCGTTAATGATGATTAAGATTGTTTCATTTGTCAACCTGCGCCTTATACGAATGAACCGCAAGAATCGGCTACCCTAGGGTCATACTACAGTTATACAGCTACAGAAAGGAGAATTTGCATGAAGTACACCCCTGCCGCACTTACAGACGAGCATATTCATCAGTCAAAAGAAATCGAACAGCATCTGTCTGCAGCTGCGGGCGAAGAACTGATTCTGGTTGCTTATATCGGGCAACCGGAGGATCCTGAGCACTCGGATAGCCGCAAGAATCATCGTTAAAGGGCAAAAGAAAAGGCCGTGAACAAGTCACGGTCTTTTTGTCGACATATGGAATATGTAGAAATCTTATTTAATTCCGTCTTTGAGCGCTTTACCTGGTTTGAATGCAGGAATTTTGCTCGCAGGAATTTCGATTTCTTCACCTGTTTGCGGGTTGCGTCCTTTACGTGCAGAGCGCTCGCGAACTTCGAAGTTCCCAAAACCAACCAATTGTACTTTATCTCCGCTTTGAAGAGCCTCAGAGATTGCTTCGAATACGGCATCAACCGCTTTCGTTACATCTTTCTTGGACAATTCAGTCGCTTCAGATACGTGTGTAATCAAGTCTGATTTGTTCATTTGTTTTTCACCTCCTGTATCAATGTCCTGAATGTTATACTGTGTTTCCGTTTTATAGCGAAATATACGTTCATACGCAAAAAATCTACGTACATCTTGAGCGCTGAACACAAATCTCCGCCTGCGGTCAACAGTCATTTTCGGCAGAATGTCGTCTGAAACCACGGGCATTTCAGACGCCGAACAAATTTCATACTAATACAGACAGCCCACAATTTCAAGTCCGGTTGCGGTTTAAGACGTAAAATGTAACCGCCAGGGCAAGCACGAGAACCCCACCTTTTACAATATCATGTGTGAAATACTGTACGTTCATCATTGTTAAACCGTTCACAAGTACACCAATCAGAACCGAACCGATGAAGGTTCCGATGACATTTGGTTTACCCGCGCCAAACACAGAGAAACCGACAAATACTGCAGCTACGGATTCCATTAACAACGGTGATCCCGCATCAATTTGACCAGATCCTACTTTGGAAGCATAGATGATACCCCCGATTGCTGCAAACACTCCAGCGGCTACATAGGCGAGTGTACGCACCTTTTTCACCTTGATTCCAGACAACCGTGCAGCTTCCTCATTACCACCTGTAATGTACATCTGGCGACCATATTTCGTATACGTCAAAAAGATATGCACACCTATTACGGCAATAAGTAGCATGATAACTGATATAGGCATACCCAGCCATTTACCCTGCCCTATAAGCAGGAATGTCGGGTCCATCTCTCCCGCAGCTTTACTCCCATCAGGGAACTGCATGTGATTGTAAATGGTATATCCCTGTGCATACGTTTTGTGAATACCTCCGATGATGTACATCGTGGCAAGGGTGGCGAGCAAATCCGGAATACGCAATTTTACAATGAGCAAAGCATTCAGTAAACCAATAACAGCTCCAATGATTAGTGGCACAATAATTACAATTGCCAGTGGTTGTTGATACCAAATCATTAACGAAGCAGTAACGACGGTAGTTAATGAGACAGTCGCCCCAACCGAGAGATCAAATCCATCAACAATGAGAGATAATGTAACACCGATCGCTACAAACGTAACGATAGAGATCGAGCCCAAAATATCGGTCAAGTTACTGTACGTAAAGAAATAAGGCAATTTAATGCCAAAAAATGCGATAACACCTATGATGACTATAATTGCCCCGTAACGGAACGCAAAATCTAGTGATTTATCCTTCATGATTGCACCTCTTGTCCACCGCTTGCATAGTATAGCAGCTGTTCTTGGTTAGTCTGGCCTCGTTTGAACTCTTTTACGATAACACCCTCGCACATGACAGCGATTCGGTCACCAATTCCCATGCCTTCGTCCAGTTCACAGGTGAAATAGATTACACCCTTGCCCGCCAAAGCCAGTTCATTGATGATACGGAAAATGTCACTTTTTGCCCCAATATCTACGCCTTTGGTTGGCTCATCAAATATAAATACATCCGCATCCGCATTTAGCCATTTACCAATGGCTACCTTCTGCTGATTACCACCGCTTAGATATTTCACTTCCTGTTTCACGGACGATGTCTTGATTCCGAGCTGTTTCACCAATGACTCTGCATTCAGACGTTCCCGCTTGCGGCTTACGAAACCTAATGTACTAAGACGGCTTAGCAAAGGCAGACTTAAATTCCGTTCCACGTTCTCCTGGATCAGGATTCCTTGTTTACGTCGCTCCTCCGGTACAGAAACGATCCCCAGAGCCGCCGCATCCGCAGGCTGAGACAAGCGGAGGTTACGGTTGTTAAGCCGGATCTCGCCTCCCTCCAGCCGATCTGCACCAATCAGCAAACGTGAACTTTCCGTTTTACCCGCGCCTACCAGACCCACCACAGCGAGGACTTCACCTCGGCGTACAGAGAGGTTAACACCTTTGACTTTCACTCCACGACGAAGCCCACGTGCCTCCAATAACAGCTCTCCCACGGGCGCTTCCGTCTTCGGAAACTCTTCTTCGAATGGTTTGCCCAGCATCTGTGTAACCAAATCGTTGATCGTAAGTCCCTTTGCTTCAACAGTAAATACGTGTTGCCCATCTCTCATAACCGTAACGCGATCACAGTGACCCGTCACTTCAGCAAGGCGATGGGTAATGAAAATACAAGCTACACCCCGATCCTTCAGCAGATGAACAATTCGGAAAAATGCATCCGTTTCTTCCTGACTCAGCGGTGCAGTCGGTTCGTCAAAAATGATGACCTTGGCATCCTGAATTAAAATCCGCGCCAGCAATATCATCTGTTTCTCTGCAAGTGTCAGATCGGCCACTTTTTGGTGAACAGATATGTCTGCTCCTAATTGCTTCAACGCCTCAACCGCACGCTGTTGCAATTTTCGTGGACTTTTCCACCAACCTCCAGCAGATGAAGCCAACTGATCCAACATGATGTTCTCCGCAGCCGTCAGCTGTGGCACCAATGCTGCATCCACTTCCTGATAGACACAGTGAATCCCACTTGCCTTAGCGTCTCCCGGAGAACTTAAATGAAGCGCTTGTCCACTCAATTGAATCGTACCCTGATCCAATGGATAGGCACCAGACAGAATTTTCATTAACGTGCTCTTACCGGCACCATTGGCACCCAGCAGCGCGTGAATTTCCCCGCCTTTTACAGAGAAATCCACATCCTTCAGTGCAGGAATACCTGAAAACTGCTTGTGGATATGTTCCATTTGAAGCAGAATCGGTGCAGTGCTCATGATGTTAACCTCCAATCGTTCCCTTCCGGGAGCATCCCTTTTTTCAGACCACACATATCTTCATTATGTTTGAAAAAGCGCGCCTTGCGGCGCGCTTCCGTTACGCTGCTTATTTAGCAGTAATTCCGTATTCGCTCATCCAGTCCTTGATTCCTTGTGTGCTGCCACCCCAACCTTCAACGAACTCTGACAGCTCCGAAGTGGAGATTTGTTTATCTGGCAGAGCTTCACGTTGAACATAGACCGGGTTTAGAACAACTGCATCTTCGGTCTCGTCCCCGTTCAGTTTCTGATAAGCATAACGTACTTGGACGCGACCAATATCCGTTGGATCAACAGCAGCGGAAGCTACCCAAGGATTTTTCGGGTCCTGAATCATTTGCAGATCCTCGTCACTCATATCAATACCATACACTTTGATCTCATCACGTCCAGCTTGTTGAATCGCACGGGCTGCACCTTTGGCGAACTCATCCCATGCAGTCCATACAGCTGTAATCTCACCTTTTGGATACTGCTTGAGAATAGCTTCCATTTTGGCTTGAGTATCCAGCGCCGGGTTCTGTGCAGAACCGAATGTAGCTATTTCCTTGATGTCCGGATTTGCTTTCATGAATTCACCGTATGCAATCTGACGGCGTTCCATCGGTGCAAAACCAGCTACCCATACTTTTACAATATTACCTTGTCCATTGATATCTTTTTTCATTTGCTCCAGCGTCAGTTCAGCCATCTTCTGGTCATCCTGCGACAGGACTGTGGCTCCTGGAACACTGATAGCTGCGTCAAACACGACCACTGGAATATTCAGTTCTACTGCCTTCTTCACGCCTGGCTCTAATAGGGAATCACCGTGATCCGTGAGAATGGCATCAAATTTCTGGTTAATAGCGCTATCAAGCAAGGATACCATCTTTGCTTTGTCATTATCGGCAACAAACGTTGTCAGTTCTCCACCGAATTTTTCGATTTCTTCTTTTACACCCTGTACATATTGCTGCGAGAAAGTACCTGTATTAAACTCCATAATAAGTGCAATCCGCTTGCCGCTTAGAGGGCCTGTAACTGCTTCCGTTTTTGGTGTATCATCTGTTGCACCCGAAGCCGGAGTTGCTGCCGGTTCTTTTTTGATTCCGCAAGCGGACAGCGCCAATGTAAATACTAATAACACACTCAACCATACCCATTTTGTCTCTTTTCTTTTCATCTCTGTCTCCCCCTGTCCACTCTCTGTGATCTCGATCACAATAGTTGAATATTAATATAACGGCTAATCCCTAGTATGTAAATGGGTTTTAGCAATTTAAAGCTAAAACTCGCTAAGTTTTTTCGAAAGCACTATTCTTCCTATCCATTTCATCCAAAATAAAGAAATCATATAAAAAAGACCGCGAGGGGATGCCCCCTTACGGTCTTTTGATGTCTTACAGAATGATAGCGATCAAGCCGCCCGAACCTTCGTTAATGATTCTTCCCAGCGTCTCTTGCAATTTGTATCTTGCATTATCCGGCATCATGGCAATTTTTCCCTGAATACCTTCTCGCACGATGGAGTGCAACGAACGACCAAACATGTCTGAATCCCATACCTTGATTGGATCGTTCTCGAAGTCCTGCATCAGATATCTCACCAGTTCCTCACTTTGTTTCTCCGTACCGATGATTGGAGCAAACTCCGATTCCACATCAACCCGGATCATGTGAATGGACGGTGCCGTTGCTTTTAGGCGTACGCCAAATTTGGTGCCCTGACGAATGAGCTCAGGTTCATCCAGAGCCATCTCTGCAAGAGATGGAGCAGCAATGCCGTATCCGGTCGTTTTGACCATCTCCAGCGCTTCTGCGAAGCGGTCATATTCCCTCTTCGCATGCGAGAATTCCTGCATCAATTGCAGCAGATGATCCTTACCGCGAATTTCAATTCCGACCACTTCCACGAGAATCTGATCATACAATTCATCTGGCGCATACAGGTCAATTTCGGCTACACCCTGCCCCATATTCATGCCACTCAGGCCTGCGCGATCAATGAATTCATATTCCATGAACTGAGCAACAACGCGATCCACGTCGCGAAGTCTTCGAATATCCTTAACGGTATCCCGTACGGAATTTTCATAGTTGCTGCGCAGCCAGTGAGTCTCGTTCAGTACCATAACCCAGCTCGGCAAGTTTACATTCACTTCATGCACAGGGAACTCATAGAGCACTTCACGAAGTACACCTGTCACATCATCTTCCGTCATGGTCGCTGCACTGAGTGTCATCACCGGAATGTCGTATTTGGCTGCAAGCTCACTACGTAATTGCAGGGCTTCTTCACTGCGAGGACGAGTCGAGTTGATGACCAGGACAAACGGTTTACCCACTTCTTTTAATTCCGCAATGACCCGTTCTTCAGATTCCACATAGGAGCTGCGGGCAATTTCGGCGATTGTGCCGTCTGTTGTTACCACAACACCCAGTGTAGAATGCTCCTGAATAACTTTGCGAGTACCAATCTCGGCGGCTTCCTGGAATGGAATTGGTTCCTCGAACCAAGGCGTGGAGATCATGCGTGGACCATTCTCATCCTCGTATCCCTTGGCTCCTTCCACCGCGTAACCTACACAATCCACAAGACGCACATTGACATCGAGTCCTTCTGCCACCTTGATCTGGACTGCGTTATTTGGTACGAATTTTGGTTCGGTAGTCATGATGGTTTTACCTGCTGCACTCTGTGGAAGTTCATCCACCGCTCGACCACGGTCAGCCTCGTTAGTGATGTTTGGCAACACAATGGTTTCCATGAATCGTTTAATAAATGTTGATTTTCCCGTCCGGACTGCGCCGACAACCCCGAGATAAATATCCCCTCCGGTCCGCTCAGCTATGTCCTTAAAAATGTCCACTTTCTCCAATGAAATCCCCTCCCTAAATTACTCCGAAGGAAAAATGCTAAAGAGCATCCGCTTCGTTTTTTCAATCAGAAGACTGAAATCCCTGCAACGGTAGAGCCGCCTTTGTGAGTGCCCGGAAGTCGTCCGCCGCCGAACGTTGCATTCTGATGAAACCGGCGAGAGCGGCGTTAACTCGTACATGCAATTGGACTAGTATCATCTTATGTATCCGTATGCGGCAATATGACGCGTATTTTTGTTTTTTTATCTTATGGTGATGACATTAGGAGAATCCCCCGATCTCGGACTACGCGTCTTTATTTCAATCTACTTTATGTGATCCGTGAAGCTTTTATGACGGTTATTGCTGATACTAACAAAAGAAAAAAGAGATATCCCTTATTTGGAATATCTCTTTTTGAACCATTAGAGCCATGGCGGTCCTACACCTAAATCATTTGAATTGCAACCATGCTTATTTTATGGGCTGGGCAATCGGCGCATTATTTTGCCAAGCATAGGGAACCGATTTAACGGGTACGAAGTAGGAGTGTTCCAACAGAAAATCGCGAACATCTTCAGTGTCTGCTGGGGACATGTCAGACTTTTCCACTGCCTGCATAATGTCAAAAGCATAATCTACATAGACTTTGCCTTCGTCATCCATCATAAAAGGTAACGCCTGACCTGAATATACACTATTCAGCGTAATGGAAGGTGTGCCCGCCTGTGCAGCCTGCTCCATATCCACAGCATATAACCCCGGATACAGTTCTTCCCCACCTGGCAGCTTATTGTTATGTACGGACTTATATTGATTAACCATTCGTTGCACATCGTTTACTTTCTGTACAGTCAGAAGATCCATCACTTTAACGGTCGGATTCACTTCTTCGTCCTGAATAAGGAAGTAAGCGCTCCCACCACTTTCAAAAGCGGTTCCTGGTATTTCATCCAGATACCCCAGTTGTTTCAACTTGGGCAGATCCACTCTGAACTTTTCATATTTTGGCGTTTCCATATCTGCATTGATGATTGGCAAAATCCCCTCATCTTTCTGGAATGCCTCGACCGCACTCTGGATACGGCTCACGCTTTCCCGATAGGCTATCTTTGGGTCCGAATTGCTCTGGGATGGATACATACAACCACTTGCTGTAAAAGCAAACAACAGGAATAACAGCAGACCACCCGTCTGATGTTTCAGACGCTGCCGTCTGCTTCTTTCAACACAATTTGGCTTGTTCCTAATCATTCGTGTCCTCCTTGAATAACTCATTAGAGAATCAATTTCATAACGCTCAGAACCAGTCGTCTTCCTGTTGTTGACGTTCCAGTTGTTTCCGAATGGCTGCCTTCAGCGGGTCCTCTGGAACATGAACCGATAGAGATCCACACACCTTGGCCTGACAGGACAGTCGTGTACCTGCTTCCAACAGTGAACCCAGCTTGCGCTTTTCTGCATCTGTTGGTGGATACAGTTCCGCCCGATGTTCTTCATCCACGTTCACTTTGCACATCAGGCAAGCCGCTTTACCATCACATCGGGTCGTAATCTTGACTCCAGCACGTCGTGCTGCATGCAGAAGTGTTGCCCCTGGTTTGAGCGCTATCGATTTGTTCATAGGTAAAAAAGTTATCTTATAGTCCATCATTTTCCTCCCTCAACCTACTGGGGCCATGCAAAGCCAACAAGCTCTTCCACTTCGGCTCTGAAGCGGGCTGTCCATACATTCTGTTGACTTAACAGCATCATTATAGGTTGATGTGCATGTGGTTGCTGACGCATCTGTGTCGCAATGGGTACATAACGATCTTCACGACCTCGCAGCAGATTAAACAACAGCTCATGCGCAAGCGGCATCAGTCGCAGGGTATATGAACCTACTTGTGCTACTGGTGCATGTGGAGCAAGTACATGTTCAATCTCGATACGGTACCAACTTTTGCGAGCCCATATTTCGAAACCACCAACCAATTCCAGCGCACATTCACCCACTTGATAGTGGCTCAGCAGAGAAGCATACGGTCCTGTCTTGTCCACTGTAGGCTCGTCAAGCATTTCCCCCGGAGCGCTACGGTGAAGTTCTTTAGCAGCAGCAACATCCGCATAGATATCAATATCTCTTGGAGCTTGTTGCAACTCCACCCCTTGAAGCAGCAACCCACAACTTCCTCCAAGTAACCATGTCTGTGGCTGTGTGTTCCAGGCTTTGGCCGTTTCCAGCAAAGCCGCGTGTAATTCCGGATAACGCTCTGTCCGACCCTCCGTATCATGCGGCCCCATAGGCTCACACTCCCCTCATCCGTGTTCATTGTGTCAGTTCTTATGATGTGCTTATGCGGATGTTATCTTTCAGGCATGGGAAATCAGGTCAGAGAAGCGATTCCACCGAAAAAGCCAATCAGCATAATCAAAAATGCAATTAGAGAAAGAATCCCCCGTACAATACCTTTTGTTTTGGCACGAGCAAACGTAATCAGGAATACAGATAATCCCATAATGAGGATGGCCACCAATGACAGCCACATCTTGTCCATTGCGCTCATAATCCAGCAGTCTCCCCTTCAGTCCGATATTCATCACTGACACTGTGACAATTGCAACCATTATAACACGAAATTCAGCTCAACTTTCCAAAAAAAAGACAAAAAAGCAAGCCGGCAGAAGCCGACTCGTCTTTTTGTCTTACTGGATCACCTGTACATGCAGGTGTGATCTATTATTTTTTCATCATCATTTTCATTAACGATTCCATACTGCTCGGATTCAATCCGCTTTTCTTGACCGCACTCACAATATCCTTAACCGTATCCTCAGATACCGGAACTTTCGCCATGGCGGATACTTGTTTGATCAATTGGCGCAACTGAGCTTCATTCTGAATCGTCGTTGGTTTCACCGTGCTTGCCAATTTCTTAACGGCACCTTCAGTTATCGTTTTACCCGTTTTCTTGTTGATTGCATTCAGTGCATCTTTGGAAATGTTGTTACCCATTCGTCTCCCCTCCTCCGGCAATACTCATGTGTATAGTATGAGTCTGCTACAGAAAAGGTGAATAAGCTTCTTATTTCACAAGGTACGTTTAGGCTGATTACAATCAGGAATGCCACTGCTCCCAGGTTTCAAGCTTCATGACTTCCATTTCAGTCTTCGGGTCACGTCCCATCAAGGCTTCAACCGCATCACGCGGCTGTCTCTCCTGGAATAAAACGTGATATAACTGATCCGCAATTGGCATTTGCACACCGTATTTTTGTGAGATGAAATAGGCAGCTTGCGTAGTTCGAATGCCTTCTACCACCATGCCCATAGACTTCAGAACATCATCCAACTTCTGTCCCTGACCCAACATGGAACCTGCTCTCCAGTTCCGACTGTGCTGACTTGTAGCCGTTACAACCAGATCCCCGATGCCGGCAAGTCCCGAAAACGTTAGCGGATTTGCTCCCATCTCAACACCAATACGTGTGATCTCTGCCAGACCTCGTGTTAGCAAAGCGGCTTTGGCATTATCACCAAATTGAAGACCATCGGACATGCCTGCACCAAGAGCAATGATATTTTTGAATGCGCCTGCAAGCTCAACACCAATCATGTCCCGATTCGTGTAAACCCGGAAATAGGCATTCATAAACAAAGCTTGGGCAGACTCGGCAGATGCCTTATCCAGTGAAGCTACAACCACTGTCGTTGGACAACGCTTCACCACTTCTTCCGCATGGCTTGGGCCAGAAAGAACAACCACACGTCCTTCTTCACATTCAAGCTCTTCTGAAATGACTGTGGACATCCGTTTGAGGCTTTCTGTCTCAAAACCTTTGGTTGCATGAATGACTAACATCTCAGGCTTGTAATAAGCCTTAAGCTGGTTCGTAACTGCACGCATGGCTGATGAAGGCGCAACAATTAACACAGCTATAGCGCCTTCCACCGCAGCTTCCATATCAGTTGTTGCTTGGATCCGTGGTGAAAGCTCCGCATCCGGAAGATAGCGAGTATTGGTGTGCTTGTTATTGATTTCGTTAGCCTGGTCTTCACCACGTGTCCACATCATCACGTCCAACTGATTGGCGGCGAGTACACTGGCCAGAGCTGTCCCCCAGCTTCCAGCGACCAGAACAGCAACTTTTTTAGACAACTCGTTTACCCCCTCCAGGGTTTTTCGATCCCAATTTATTTTCCTGTCCTTTGGCGAGCTTCGCAATATTGGTACGATGTCTCCAGAACGCAAACAGACAAATAATCAGACTCCCCCAGAAGATATTCATTGAATATCCGGGTAATACCAGGATAAAGATGGGTGTAAATGCTACAAAAATCAGAGACCCCAATGAAACATAGCGTGTCAATACAATAGACAGAATGGCGATCACCCCAGCACATAACGCAGGTAGGAAAGCAAGACTCACCAGAACACCAATGGCTGTGGCAATGCCTTTTCCTCCACGAAAATGGAAGTAAAGCGGCCAGTTATGTCCTGCAATGGCTGCTATACCACTGAGTGCAGGAATCCAGGCAGATCCGTCACTCAGCCAGATTCCTATCCATACAGCTGCAACACCCTTAAGTACATCAAGTAACAGAACAGCAATTGCCGGTCCTTTACCCAAAATACGCAACGTATTGGTAGCTCCCGCGTTTCCGCTTCCGTGCTGACGAATATCGATCCCCCGTATCGCTTTGGCAAGGAGGACACTAAAGCTGATCGAACCGAGTAAATAACTCAGTACAATCGCTGCGATTTGTAAAATCACACACTTCTCCCCTAACTTTCGTCGGACTTCTTCCGAGTAAATATGCGAATTGGTGTTCCTTCGAAATCAAACGCTGCACGGATTTTATTCTCCAGATAGCGCTCATATGAGAAGTGCATCAACTCAGGGTCGTTCACAAAAATAACCATGGTCGGCGGTTTAACTGCAACCTGAGTCACATAGTTAATTCTCATTCTCCGTCCTTTATCCGTTGGCGGAGGATTAATCGCAACCGCATCAGACACCACATCGTTAAGCAGATGTGTCTGCACACGTAACGAGTGTTGCTCTGCTACACGTTGCACAACCGGCAACAGTTTTTGTAAGCGTTGTTTTGTGAGGGCTGACAAGAATACGACCGGAGCATAAGTCATAAACAGGAAGTGATCCCGAATTTTTCTCTCAAACTCTTTCATCGTTTTGTCATGCTTCTCTACTACGTCCCATTTGTTCACAACAAACAATGACGCTTTACCAGCTTCGAATGCATATCCTGCAATATGCTTGTCCTGTTCAATAATGCCTTCTTCACCATTAATGACAATCAGAACAACATCTGCACGCTCAATCGCACGCATCGCACGCATTACACTGTATTTCTCAGTTGTTTCATATACTTTACCACGCTTACGCATACCTGCTGTATCAATCAGCACGTAACGTTGGCCGTCTTTTTCAAAAGGTGTATCAATTGCATCCCGGGTCGTTCCAGCCACGTCACTTACAATGACACGCTCTTCTCCCAAAATCGCGTTCACCAGTGAAGATTTACCCACATTAGGACGTCCAATCAGAGCTACACGAATAACATCTTCATCGTAAGTCTCTTCCTCAAGTTCTGGCAACTTCTCCACAATTGCATCAAGCAAATCACCTACACCTGTACCGTGACTTCCGGATACGCCAATGGGATCACCGAAACCAAATCCATAAAACTCATAAATGAGCTCACTTCGTCCGATATTATCCACTTTGTTAACGGCTACAACAATAGGCTTGCCTGAGCGGTAGAGCATCTCTGCTACCTCTTCATCCGATTGCGTAATACCTGCTTTTGCATCACACATGAATACAATAACATCCGCTTCTTCAATAGCGAGCTCTGCTTGCATCCGAATCGATTTTAAGATTACATCTTCACCATCAATTTCGATACCACCTGTATCAATAATACTAAATGGTTTACCGTTCCATTCACCGATTCCGTATATGCGGTCACGGGTAATGCCCGGCTTGTCTTCCACAATGGCCAGTCTGTCGCCGATGATCCGATTGAAAATGGTGGATTTACCCACGTTCGGTCGTCCGACAATTGCCACAACGGGTCTTGCCATACATTCCACTCCTCCTGTCCATACTTACGATACTCATCATAGCAAAAAAGATATGTCTTGGCTAACGTTTCATGCCAAATTACTCGCAATAAAAACAATCGGCGAACCCGCCTGGGGCTCGCCGATCTTGCTTTTGTTATTCAGCAAAATATGCAGTATATAACTTAGAACCATGCATTGTTAACTTATTTGAATTTGCTGAGTTTGTCTCCAAACAGTTCGCCAAGCGTAGTGCTCATACCTTGATTGTTCAAGGAAACGTTTGGATTGTTGATTTCTTCACGCGGAGCGTTGTTTCTTGAAGGTCTTTCTGATTTTTGTGGTTGAGCTGGAGCTTCTTCTGTTTCTTTGATGCTCAAGCTTACACGTTGCTCAGAAGGGTTCATGTCCAAGATTTTAACTTGAACTTCCTGTCCTTCTTTCAGCACTTCATGAGGAGTGCCGATGTGTTTGTGGGAGATTTGCGAGATATGCACAAGTCCCTCAACACCAGGAGCGATTTCAACAAATGCACCGAAGTCAACCAGACGTTTTACAACACCTGTTACGATATCGCTGGAATTGAATTTTTCGCTTGCTGTTTCCCAAGGACCTGGTTGAACAGCTTTCATGCTCAGGCTGATTTTGCCTTTTTCAGGGTCAACTTTCAGCACTTTCACACTAACTTTGTCACCTTCAGACAGAACGTCGGATGGTTTTTCAACGTGTGTCCAAGCCAGCTCGGATACGTGAACCAAACCGTCAACTCCGCCCACATCAACGAATGCACCGAATTGAGTCAAACGTTGTACTGTACCTTCGATCACTTGACCTTCTTGCAAACCAGCCATTACTGTAGCTTTGTTTGCTTCGAATTCTTGCTCCAGTACGTCTTTTTGGGAAAGGATCACTTTGTTGTTCTCACGGTCGATCTCTTTCACTTTAACACGCAGTGTGCGTCCTTTGTAGTCGCTGAAGTCTTCAACGAAATGGCGTTCAACCATGGAAGCCGGGATAAATCCACGTACGCCCACGTCTGCTACCAGACCGCCTTTAACAACATCACCTACAACAACTTCGAATACGTCTTGGTCTTCAAAATGCTTTTGCAATTGATCCCATGCGTTTTCGCTGTCGATTGCACGTTTGGACAGAACGAGTTTTTCTTTCTCGTCGTCGATGCTAAGAACTTTAGCTTCAACTTCTTGTCCAACTTCAACTGCGTCAGACGCGCTGTCAACATGTAATGAAGACAGTTCACGAATTGGAATGACACCGTCATATTTATATCCAATGCTCACATAGGCTTGGTTATCTTCCAATTTGACGATGGTTCCTTTTACGGTATCTCCTTTTTTCAAGGAAACGAATTGATCCAACTCATCTTGGGTTGCTTCTTGATTTTTCATTTCTTCCGACATGTCAAATACCCTCCTCAATTCAAAAACCCCATTATATTCAAACCTGCCTGTAGCAGAGTTCAAAACACTTTCATCACTGAGTGCTTAAGCTTTAGTCTCCCTCAAAAATATGGAAACATGCACTCAGCTACCGACGAAGCCATTACTTGCTTGGCACGCCCGTTTGCACCATTTCGTTAATCTTGGACATAATCTTTTCAGTCGCCTTCTCCAGAGCTTCTCCAGATGGGTCTTCCTTGAACTCGTCCAAACTTACTGGTGCTCCATATACAACTTTCATCTTACGAAAAACTTTGTAGTTACCGATAATAGCAGTAGGAATAACTGTAGCGCCACTGCGGAGAGCAAAACTCGCTGCCCCTTTTTTGCCGATACCTCCATCATTGTGACGGCTTCCTGAGGGGAAGATTCCAAGCACTTGACCATCACGCAAAATATTGAGTGAGGTTTTGATGGATTCCTTGCTGACACCTCCACGTTTAACGGGGAAAGCGCCCACGGCTTTAATAATTCGGCCGAGTACCGGAATGTCAAACAATTCGCTTTTGGCCATAAAACGCACCTGACGGCGAATTTTGATACCAACGGTTGGAGGATCGAAGTTACTAATATGATTGGAACATAAAAGTACGCCGCCTTCTTTCGGAATATTCTCCCGTCCAACGGCCTCCAAGCGGAAAAGAATGGTATAAATGATCCGCAGTAATGTGCTGCAAAATGTGTAAATCATAGACCGATCTCTCCTCTGACCATTGTGCAATAAGATACGATTTTGTCAACCACTTCATGAATGTTCATCTCCGTTGTATCAAGGACGATAGCATCCTCAGCACAACGCAATGGGGAAATTTCCCGATTCTCATCCAATCTGTCACGGGTGGCAATGTCTCGCTCCAGTTGTTGCAACGTCAGTCCTTCAGAGGGGTCCAGTTCTTTGAAGCGGCGAAGTGCACGCTCTTCGACACTGGCAGTCATGAAGATTTTCACTTCCGCATCGGGCAATACTGTCGTTCCGATATCGCGTCCATCCATGACGACGCCCTTGCGCAAAGCCATTTGCCGCTGAGTATCCACTAATTGCGTACGCAGCCCCTCGATTTGCGCATATCGGGACACGATTCCCGTCACTTCACGGGAGCGGATTTCCGAGGTTACTTCTTCCCCATTACAGAACACTTTCTGTCCGTCGGGATCCGGTTGTAAATCAATGACCAGCTTTTGGGCTTCCTGAAGTACCTGTGTCACTTCTTCCGGCGCAATATCTTTCCGAAGCATGTGCAAGGTTACCGCACGGTACATTGCGCCTGTATCGACGTATACATACGCGAGCGCCTCTGCAACCAATCGGGCCACCGTGCTTTTCCCGGCACCGGCAGGTCCGTCAATTGCAACGTTCATTTTCCCGTTCTCTGATGTGTTCTGGCTTGCCAACGGGGCATTCCTCCTCAAACGATAAACCTCAATAAAAAAACAGGCATTGCCTGCATCGTGAAAATTATACCACACTCTACACATGGATGCAAAAACAGACAAATCAACGATGTTCGTAATCATTCATCGTTTGCACTTCAATTGGCGTTCCTTCCAGGCGGTCAATGGTGGTCAAATTCTTTTTGAAGCCGGGTACCAACAGCAGCAATTGATATACCACAAGCAAGATTAGAAGGACTGTAATCAGAATCGTAACCTTTCGTTCCATTCGCCTGGAGAAAACATAATAAAGTCGTTCATATCTGCGGGTTGCATGACGATGATTCATGGCAATGCCTCCGTTTTTTTCATTACGGTACCCGCAGTTCCTTCTTCTTATGCCACAACATTCCTATTTCGTACGATAGTCCAATTGTCGTTCGAAACAAAACTTGATAATTTTCTGGCGCTCCGAATCTGAAATCTGCACAAATTTCAGCATGCATAGCTGTCTGCCGGTTTCCAGGGTTTTGATCCGCACAACTTCAGCTTCAAAATTCACATGTTCAATGGTTGAATTCCGGTAGGGAACCAGCAACCAGCATTTCAGTTTTTGACCTTCAGCTATTGAAAAACCTGTTTCGCCGTAGATGGACAATCCACCGCCACCAATATCTTCAGTCAATCCGACGGCACGGGTCAGATCTTCACTCTGGATGGCCAATTCGAGGTTTGCATGAACACGAAGAAAGCTGCGTCGTTGTATTTTGGATATATCGCTCGGAAGCGGTTTGCGGATACGGACAAGACGGACCACATCTTCCTCAAATCCCGTGACATAGGTATTAAAATAATGCCGGACCCCATCCTCCGTAATATATGAAATGGACAATTCCTCTCCGAAAAAGAGCCTTTTCAGACGGCTGCTTCCTTGTTGCATCGGGACCTCAATCAGAAAACTGCTGTCATCCATATCTGCAATGCGTGATTTGTACTCTTTGTGTTCCTCTTTTTCATCTGCAGAAGCAATCTGGATGTATAAAATTTCATTTATTTTCGGAAACAAGCTGTTCACCGCCACTTTATGTATTTATCTTCGTATGTACAAGGACTATTATACCATGACCTTTCTCACATTGAACAAGAAAAAAACAGACCACATCGTGGTCTGCCGCAGTTATTCGCTCAGCTTAAAATTCAGATTATCCATCTTTTTATGAGGTTGCATTGACCGGTTTGATCTCTTCAACCGCTTCTTCCATTCCTGTATTTGCATTAATGTATATCCGGTAACGAGAACCGTTAATTTTCCCTCCGAATTCATAACACAATACTTCTTTGCTGTAATCATTCTCAATCAAGGATTTGCGAACATAATTTTCTTCGAACTCCGAGTTCAGCTTTTTCCGCGCCTGTTGCTCCGTAAGAGTTGCTTTCGGAATTTTGCGCTTGTCATTATGTTCGTAGACAAAGTCACTCGCCTGAAAGCCGGTTACTTCGCCTGTATCCAAACCTACACGAACTGACATTTTCTCTGGATAGATCAAAGTGTCTCCTTGCTTACGCACATAAGTAAGGTTACCCAGATTACCATATTCATCGTAGTTTACAGCCTTCATATCCTTATAGCCTTTGTTCATTAGAAATTGATCCGCTTTAGCCATGGCATTCTGACGAGACACTTTTTTGGTTCCGATTGGACGCGTATCACTGTAAGAGATCAGCATTCCGCCATTACGGGTGAAATCCATCATCAGTTTGCCATTGTTGGCATGATCAATCGTGGCGGTGTAGGACTCCCAGTCTGTTCCTTTGCCGTTCTCCTGCACTTGGATTTTGCTACTATCCGCATTAGAAAATTTTGCAGCCTTGCTCTGAATCTGTTCTTTGGTCACCGGTAAGCCGCCCAGTTTCTTGACTGATCGTTTTGCATAGATATTGGATACGGAAGGACCCCAATCAAGCTCCGGGTATTCCTGCACCTTTTTGTTCACCGTACGAAAACCATCAACGATCGTGTTGTCCATGGTTTGCTCTTGCGTTGCCATGGCAGTCTCTGCATCCATCCAGCGCAATCGGTCCGTCAGGACTTTCTGCTGCACATCCTGCAGATTCTTGGTAATCTCGGATGAATTCTGATACAGCTTTTTCAGGTTGCCCATTTCCTTCTCACTTAGCGGTTCGTTTGTCAAGTCACGCATCGACGCCCGATAGGCAAAGTTGGAAATACGCGAGAGAAACTCCTCTGTCTCGTTAAATGGCAGCATGGTAAGTGGCAGTTGGTTGATCTCATTCTGCGCTTCACTGGTGAGTCGCCATACATTCATCAGACCTTTGCGATGCATCCCCTGTGATGTAGAGTGAACCGCCAAGGTGTTACCAATCTCCGAATGCAATTTGTCCATATGAAAAGATAAATCGTGAAAGGCACGCTGATATTGATTCTCTGCCTTGATCAGAATTGCATTCTTCTCCTGATTCTCCTGATAGCCCCACACGAGCGCACCGACCAGCAGAACCGCAAATATCGGAAACATAACTGAACTTAATCGTTTATACATCGGTAGAGTCTCCTTTCTTCTAAACCACTACCTCTATTGTGGATCGAAGAAAGATCTCTTATGCATGCGATTTCCAGTCCTTACACAAGCAGGTTGCTAAAGTACCGTTTGGGTCCTTATTTTAATTCAGCTGAATCCCAGTTGCCATGCCCTCTTCTTCAATTTCGAACTGGTCTCTGTTATCACAGAGGCACTGCTTGAATCCCGTCTCAATCCGGCCCCGCTCTTTCTTGCCTCGTAATGTAAATCGTTCACCGCATTGTTTGCATCTGATTTTAATTTTAATTCTCATCACAACGATCTCCGTTTCTGTTGGTCATTCCCCGGGAGTTTATCCGTAAAAATAAAAACACACCGGAGCCATAGGCGCAATATGCGCTTTATGTCCACCAGTGTGTCCGTATTTTTATAATTTAACCTCTTCCTCCCGCTTCACAAAACGAAAAGGAGAACGGTTATTAGCTCGTGTGATTTTACCCATTGCCCCATACCACAGGCCCGCCATTAGCGGCGCTATAAACCACAACCAATGATTCACCATGGTGTTCATGATGACATCGTACAATGCATGCCAGAAAAAAGGTAACACCAGAGAAAGAACCAGATACCACCGCTTTTTCTTACCACCGATAAACTTGGCTTTACCCATATAATAACCCATGATTACCGCAAACATAGCGTGCCCTGAAACAGGGAGCAGTGCCCGAAGGAACATGGCTGAGACGGATGCATTCCCCGCAAAGGCATACAACACATTCTCAACAGTGGCAAATCCAAGTGAAACAGCGACTGCATATAAGATCCCGTCATACGGCTCATCAAATTCGGTGTGATTATAGATGATATGATAAAGTACGAACCATTTAACGAATTCCTCCACACCACCTGAGATCAGAATGGCCTCAAGATAAGGATTATCCCCGAGCCACATCATCATGCCACGCTGAATAATCATCACAGGCAGTACCATCAGAATCCCCATGAGGAAAACCCGCAATACCATATGAAGTGGCTCATAATCATAACGGTCTTTCAGGTAAAAGTATGTTAACAAGGCGAGACCCGGAGCAACTGCTGCCGCTAAGACCGAAAACAAAAGCACCGAAATTCCCTCCTCTGACTAAAGACGCGATTACAACTAGAGATTAATCCTGGCGTTTGAAGTGGGTGCAGATAACATCAATCGCTTGTGCAGGAATAACAACCTTACCATACTCTTCCATAACTGCTGGAGTAACTGAGGAGCCTTCGCCAAATTCAGCAAGCAAAGCAATCAATGCCGCATGTTTGGTGGAATCTACCTCATCTGGCTCCAAATGCAAGAACCACTTGTCTTTATAAGAATAAAGTCTCCCAGCATCCGTAACATGCTGACGCAACATATGTGCAGCTTCAATGAGCACTTCAAAGTCCTTGAATGCATAAACGATGGAATCGCTTTGCTCGAGTGTAACTTCCATTTCATATACTTCTTCAGGAAGATCATCTTCATGACCTGAACCATATTGTTGCGGATCATATTTTCCACGTGTGACAATGACAACCATCCCTTGAGCGGGAAGTGCGAATACTTCGACAGCGAGTGGACCTGTGGCATCAAATCCAAGTTCGGAATAGGCCTGATCCATCATTTCAGTGAACAGTTCATGAACCTTAGGTATTTCCTGCCACATATCTTCTTTTTGTATTCCGCGCTCGCTCAGATCGTCAAAGGTCAGGAAAATCCGTATCTTATCGTGACTTAGTCGTTCTATTTTCATACAGGATCTCCCCTTTATAAGCAAGTCTTATAACAGATTATGAAGCACAAAACAATATGTGCTGAAAATAAATCTATGTAGTTATGTTATCATTTTATACCTCTAAATGCACGAAGTAAAATCGACAAAAAAAGAATCATTCCACAGCCAATCTAGACTGTGGATGATTCTAATTGGTGGTTTTGGTTTATAAACCCGGTACTGTTGTGTTTGTTTGACTTAAAATTTGCTCAACTTCATGCTTTACATCCGGATTGGTGCGAATAAAATCTTTGAGCATGCTCATATTCGCTTCTTTTTCCTGCGGTGTGATTGCTCTTGCGGTCTTTGCTGCCGGATTTTTGTGGGATTCACCATGTTGATTTTGCTTACTTGTGAACCCGTCCATACCCGGGAAAGTCATTTCCATCATCTTATGTTTTGCCTGATCCATCATATTTCTTGATGAACCCGATGACATCATGGGCAATTTGCCTTTGGACAGCCATGAACTGGCTGCAACACCAATGACAATGCCCCAAAAAAAGGATGACGTCTTCATTACACCAACCTCCTTCAAGTGTTAAAATCATATTTAGTGTTTGCGGTAGTGAGCGATCTCATTCCGTATAAATACAGGAAAGCGAGTTGAAATCATGTTCAGACATACCGCCGCATTGATAATTGCTGCAAGTTTACTGCTGTCAGCTTGTGGGACAGCGGAAGAAAAAACATCTGAAAATTCCGCACCAGCGGGCGAATCGACTACCACGAGTCAAGAAGAGCAAGGTAACTCTAACCCAACTGAAACAGCAGAACCCGGAACTGATGTGCCCGAGCCTTCAACGGAAGATTCAACTGCGACAGAAGAAGAACCTGAATCTTCGGAGAAGGTTTCTACAGAAGAGAAAGTGGAAAAGACGTATCATATGAATGAAAATTATTATATTAAACCAAACGATGAAGCGAGCCCAAACAAAGTGGTCTTGTTAACTTTTGATGATGGACCCAAAGAAGAAAAAATGATTACTTCACTGATCGACACTTTAGATAAACATAACGCTAAAGCGATATTTTTCGTCAATGGATATCGGGTAAAAAGCCATCCGGAATTGCTCAAACTCATACATGAACGGGGTCAGATTGTAGGCAATCATGCCTGGGATCATGAGGATCTCAAAAAAATGTCCAACGCTGAGGCGGCAAAACAGGTTACAGATGTCCAAAAAATAGTGAAGGATACCATTGGTGAGGAACCGCAATTCTTCCGTCCACCTTTTGGGTCGGGAAATGATGCACTGAAGGCTGCTGTGAAGAAAAATGGCATGTTATATATGACTTGGTCTAATGGTTCGCTCGATTGGGATAAAAGTACCAAAGACAAACCGGAAAAAGTCATTCAAAATGTACTGGACCAGTTAAATCCCGGAAGCAATATTTTGATGCACGAGTTGCCATGGACGGTTGAAGCATTGGATGAGTTGCTGACCAAGCTCGAAAAGAAAGGTTATTCCTTTGTTGATCCGCGTGCAATTGAATTGGAAGCTCGTTAAATTGAAATTTTGCGCATTAAAATAAAACAGCCTTGATCCAATGGATCAAGGCTGTTTCTCTGTGAGTGCTTTTTCCGCGGGCACTCTTAACGTGATGATATGCATCTCCGCAGGACAACCTAGTCGGAGAGGAAGATGATTTGTACCGTATCCTCTGCTAACAAGCATTTTGCCTTCTTGGTGAATGTCCTCCGGACTTCGCTTCAGGGAGTACCAACCATTCGATACGGGACGATACACTTTGCTCAGGAACACAGGTCCGAAAAATGGTAAAACCAATTGTCCTCCATGTGTATGACCGCTTAAAATAAGATCTGCATTTTCCTCCAAGCGAAGGGCCTGCAAAGGATCATGAACGATAGCAATTTTGCAAAAACGGTTACCGATCTGTTGTAGTAATACATCGCCCTGTTTGGAACGATAGTCTATGCCGATCAGGCTCAATCTGTCGTTGCCTCTTTGCAGATATTCCACATTATCCTGCAGGAGCTTAACGTCCGATTCCCGAAGGATTCGCGCAAGTTGAGCGGTACCAGCCCTCTTGTCATGGTTGCCATACACCGTAAATGAAGGAGCAATGTTCGATAAAATTTTCATGTTATGTCTAACTAAAGACCATGAGATTCCTTTTTCCGCAACATCCCCGCCGATGAGAACCCAGTCCACCTTGTTTTTAACGTTTTCCAGATCCTTCTGCTTCAGCTTGCGCTTGTGCGTGTCGGATACATACAAAATCTTAGCCCCGTCAAAGGATGTTGGCAGATGAGGCACTTCAACCTCTTCTTCAATCATTTGATGAATATGGGCTTCACGCCACATATGAAAAAGAAGTAAAACTCCCATCAAAATGATTAAACCTGCGATTAAAAGCATTACCACGGTAAGGGAAGGAACGTATTCAGAGCGGGTGCCCCTTCAACCCCCCACCAAACCAGACTAATCGTTAACATGACAAAAATAAAAATGAGTGAATTGACAAACCTCTTGCTCAATTTTAACCGACGTGAAGGATGTAATTCTGTCCGTGTAGGAAGCGAACCCGCTTCGGGGATCGACTCTTCCGTTGATGTTGGCGTTTTTTTGGAGCGTGATGGTGCCCTTTGAGGAAGTACTGGACTTTCCAGCTTTTCTGTATAAGGCTTGCGCTGTGATCTAGGTAAAGAAACAGAAGTAATTGGTGTGATTCCGCCAACCTCAGCAGCTGCTGCCGTTTCAACAACGATGCTTACTTGAGAAGCCACCTGACGCTCGGATTTCTCTTTTTTATCCGATTGACGATGGCGCTGACTGCCATATGTCTTCATTCTACTTAATGGCTGATTCATGATCCCCTCCGAAAACGTATCGCTAATCCGGACACCAAATCAATAATAAAGTGACATAATATAGGCGCCCATAATGTGCCGGATTGCAAGTAAATCCAACCCAATCCATAACTTGAGACAAACACCCAGCCTGTTGGAATCCAGTGGCGCAAATAACGAATATGGATAACTGCAAATAAAATACTTGTCCAGTAAGGACCGATGGCATGTTGGATGGCTCCACGGAATAATAATTCCTCACACACAGCAACAATGGCTGCTATACATACAATGTGCCAGATCGGACGCCCACGGAACAACATCTCGTTAATTCCACCGTCATCCATACTTTCCTGAGGTATAACATACGACAGTACCAAGTCCATAACAAGCATAATGCCTGCAAGACCAAGACCCCACCATATAAATTGGTAATTGTCAGGCCATGCGAGTACATCTAACAAGTTTCGTTTCTGCAATAAGATCCACACAACTCCGATAATCAGTGTCAGACCTTGTGTAAAGTATAGATTGATTAAAAGCAAACGCTCGGTAAGCTGCTGTGGCTCAGCCTTTTGAATCTTGAACTTGGGAAACTTGAATTTTTTCATCGGATGCGTCTGTCCTCTTGAGTTAAATTTGATGGATAACAATTACGTTGTCCAATCGGATAGTATACTAAATGATAGCCAAAAAACCAATTAGGTTCAAGACCTGCCCCAAGTCCTGGTTATACGTCCGTGCCATTACTTCATTAAAGCAGTAAAATCCAGTTCACCAAACAGCTTACTTTCCATCTTCTTGTGGTAGGTATATTAACTACTGTATTACTTATGGTGACTCTGTTTATGTGTGAATCTAAAGACATCTGCAAAACAATTTAAAACATTTAAGCCTATTGACATGCTCATGTTAGCCATGATACATTATGAAAAAATTAGTCACGTTAAACACGATGATGGAAAAAAGACGTTGCTTCGTCTTACAGAGAGCCGATGGTAGGTGTGAATCGGTGGCAGGCAAATGGTCTTGAGCGCTCCTGAGTTATTGCATTGAAATTGGAGTAGGTGCAATCGGTTTAGACCCGTTATCCTCTTCGGTCTTCATTGACCGCTAAGACTGTCGTTGCGAAACGGCGGTGAATTAGGGTGGTACCACGACAACTCTCGTCCCTTATTGCGCAAGCAGTATGTGGATTGAGAGTTTTTTGATTTATTTAAAGGATATCTGTGGGATCACTCTATTTGCTCCACCTCCCCCCTCTGTTGCGACACCGCGTTGTTGGGCGGAAGAATCAATCTGGTTTTAAGGAATACCTCTTCGCTGAGGTCAAACCTTGACGATATAGATACACATACCTAAGGAGGAAGAAACCATGTACAAAGTGTTAGTGTCGGACCCAATCAGTGATCTGGGGATCCAGCAACTGGTGGATGCAAATGATGTTGTTGTTGAGAAGAAAACCGGTCTTAGTGAAGATGAACTTGTTGCCATTATTGGTGATTATGATGCCCTCTTGGTTCGTAGCCAGACTCGTGTTACAGATCGTATTATGACGGCTGGTACCAACCTTAAGGTGATCGGACGTGCAGGTGTTGGTGTAGATAACATTGATCTGGAAGCTGCTACTCAGCGCGGTATCATCGTTATTAATGCACCTGATGGCAATACCATCACAACTTGTGAGCACACATTTGCCATGATGATGGCATTGGCACGACACATTCCTCAGGCATATGCCAAGACTATTCAAGGTACGTGGGATCGTAAAACCTTCCTGGGTGTGGAATTAAGAAATAAAACGCTCGGTGTACTGGGTATGGGACGGATCGGTAGTGAAGTTGCCAAGCGCGCCAAAGCATTCGGAATGGACATTCTTGCTTACGACCCGTTCCTCACGGAGGAGCGTGCCGAGAAGCTGCAAGTGAAGCTGGCTAGTGTAGATGATATTATTCGCAATGCGGACTTCATGACCGTTCACACGCCATTAACACCGGAAACACGGCATATGATTTCACGTCCACAATTCGAAGTGATGAAAAAAGGCATGCGTATCATCAACTGTGCTCGTGGTGGTGTAGTTGACGAGATGGCACTTGTCGAAGCCATTGATCAAGGTATTGTTGCTGGTGCAGCATTTGACGTATTCGAAAGCGAGCCGCCAGCCGCTGATCACCCGTTCCTGAATCACCCAAGCATTATCGTTACGCCTCACCTTGGTGCGTCCACAGTAGAAGCACAAGAGAACGTGGCTATCGATGTGTCGGAACAGGTACTTCACATTTTGCGTAACGAACCGTTTAAAAACGCAGTTAACATGCCGGCTGTTGCACCAACCGTTATGAACAAATTGCAGCCGTATTTCAAACTGGGTGAAACGTTGGGTAGTTTTGCAGCACAGATTACACAAAATGCAGTGCAGGAGATTCGGATCGACTATGCTGGTGAACTTTCTGAAGTAGATACTTCTCCTCTCACTCGTTACATTGTGAAAGGGATTCTCGCCAGACATTTGGGTGGGGAAGCCAACATCGTTAACTCCATGCATCTGGCCAAAATCCGTGATCTGAATGTGGTTGTAAGCCAAACCTCAGCAACTAAAGGATTCACTAACCTGATTACCGTAACATTGGTTACAACTCAGGATGCTGAGGAACGCCGTGTAGCAGGTACATTGCTTGCAGGTTATGGAGAGCGTATCGTTCGTCTGGACAAATTCCCGGTAGATATCGCACCGGAAAGTCATCAAATTTTGATCTCCCACAACGATAAACCAGGTATTATCGGACGTGTAGGAACCCTGCTTGGACAAAACGATGTCAACATCGCATCCATGCAGGTTGGACGTAAAATTATTGGTGGTGCAGCGATCATGATTCTGACCGTAGATAAAGCTGTTCCAAAAGATGTGCTTGTGCAGCTTGCTGCGCTGCCTGAAATCAATACTGCTGTTGAAATCGTGCTGGAATAGTTCCTTATCATTCAGTAAGATCAAAGAGACGAGCCCCAAAGGGTCCGTCTCTTTTTTTTCGTGATTAGCTTAAGCGAATAATGTTGAGTGTCGCACCTGGCGGCGATAGAACAGCTGTGGCTATTAGACCGAATAATTGAAGCTGAATGGTCGAACCCGCTGTGGCAGTGATAATAAAGTCGGTTGACAACTGGCTTAGAGAGAGCACTGGTGAGATTACACTCGCCGGTACTACAGCCCCATTAAGCAATATCCGTGATTGTACGGCGAGTGCTGCTGTCAAATTAATTTTGTAACTGATATAGTATCTGCCTGCTGTAGCAAGAGTGAAGGTATCATTCGCTCCATTTACCGTAATTCCGGTTCCAATATTCTGATTCGCAGGAAGAGCAACGACCGTTCCGCCCAAAATAACAAGAATGGTGCCATTCGTATTTTCTGCGTAGGATGAAGCCGTTGTGACAGAAGTTCCTGTGGCTCCGGTTTCCCCAGTGACACCAGTTGTCCCGGTACTTCCCGTTACGCCCACTCCCGTGGCTCCGGTTATACCTGTGGCCCCTGTAACCCCCGTCGTTCCCGTTCCACCTGTTGCCCCGGTTGATCCCGTGCTTCCGGTTACGCCAACCCCGGTGGCTCCTGTAACTCCAGTCGCACCGGTCAAACCTGCGAGACCCGTCGCTCCCGTTTCCCCAGTGGCACCTGTTAATCCCGTACTTCCGGTCACGCCAACTCCGGTCGCTCCTGTAACTCCAGTCACACCGGTCAAACCTGCGAGACCCGTCGCTCCCGTTTCACCGGTGGCACCTGTTAATCCCGTACTTCCGGTCACGCCAACTCCGGTCGCTCCTGTAACTCCAGTCACACCGGTCAAACCTGCGAGACCCGTCGCTCCCGTTTCACCAGTGGCACCTGTTAAACCCGTATTTCCAGTTACACCGACTCCGGTGGCTCCTGTAACTCCAGTCGCACCGGTCAAACCTGCGAGACCCGTCGCTCCCGTTTCCCCAGTTGCACCTGTTAATCCCGTACTTCCGGTCACGCCAACTCCGGTCGCTCCTGTAACTCCAGTCACACCGGTCAAACCTGTGAGACCCGTCGCTCCCGTTTCCCCAGTGGCACCTGTTCCACCTGTTAATCCCGTACTTCCGGTTACGCCAACTCCGGTGGCTCCTGTAACTCCAGTCACACCGGTCAAACCTGCGAGACCCGTCGCTCCCGTTTCACCAGTGGCACCAGTTCCACCTGTTAATCCCGTACTTCCGGTTACGCCAACTCCGGTGGCTCCTGTAACTCCAGTCACACCGGTCAAACCTGTGAGACCCGTCGCTCCCGTTTCACCAGTTGCACCTGTTGATCCTGTACTTCCGGTTACGCCGACTCCGGTGGCTCCTGTAACTCCAGTCGCACCGGTCAAACCTACGAGACCCGTCGCTCCCGTTTCCCCAGTTGCACCTGTTGATCCTGTACTTCCGGTTACGCCGACTCCGGTGGCTCCCGTGACGCCCGTCGCTCCTGCTCCTGCGATTAACGTGTAATCTGGTGAGGTCCCCGGCGTTCCCGTTGGTGATGCGATATTTGCAATATACGTACTGCCGTTGAACATCACGACTTGACCCACTGGATACGTTGGGGCTACGGCTGGATCGAATGGTACTACTCCCGTGAGTCCTGCACCCGTGACACCCGTCGCTCCTGTGCTTCCTGTCACTCCAAGTCCAGTTGCTCCCGTTACACCTGTTGCGCCTGCACCTGCAATTAGCGTGTAATCTGGTGACGTGCCTGGTGTACCCGTTGGTGACGCTACATTGGCTATATACGTACTACCGTTAAACGTTACGACTTGACCCGCCGGGTACGTTGGGGCTATCGCTGGATCAAATGGTACGATACCACTTAAACCTACACCTGTCGCTCCTGTTACACCGGATGCCCCTGTAGCACCTGCCCCTGCAAGCAGTGTATAATCCGGCGAGGTGCCCGGTGTTCCTGTTGGTGATGCCACATTGGTTATATACGTACTTCCATTAAATGTTACAACCTGACCCGCCGGATACGTGGGGGCTACCGCTGGATCAAATGGCGCGACACCATTCAAACCGCTTCCTGTAGCTCCAGTAACTCCCGTTGCTCCTGCTACCGCAATCAGCGTGTAATCTGGTGAGGTGCCCGGTGCTCCCGTCGGCGATGCCACATTTGCAATGTACGTGCTGCCGTTGAAGGTAACAACTTGACCTACCTGATATGTGGGAGCTACGGCTGGATCGAATGGTACTACTCCCGTGAGTCCTGCACCCGTTACGCCCGTGGCTCCAGTATTACCCGTAACCCCGACACCGGTTGCACCTGTTGCTCCTACACCTGCAATTAATGTGTAGTCTGGTGAGGTGCCTGGTGTTCCCGTTGGTGAGGCCACATTCGCAATATACGTACTGCCACTAAACGTTACTACCTGACCCACTGGATACGTCGGGGCTAACGCTGGATCAAATGGTACAACTCCTGTTAAACCCGCACCAGTTACACCCGTTGTCCCTGTTACGCCAGGTGTTCCTGTCGCTCCTGTACTTCCCGTTAATCCAACTCCAGTTGCACCCGTAACTCCTGTTGCTCCTGCGCCCGCAAGCAACGTGTAATCTGGTGAAGTACCCGGCGTTCCCGTTGGTGAGACTACATTGGTTATATACGTACTGCCGTTGAACGTTACAACCTGGCCGGCTGGATACGTTGGGGCTACGGCTGGATCAAATGGCACAATACCACTTAAACCCAAGCCTGTCGCTCCCGTTGAACCCGATGCCCCTGTAACCCCCGTACTTCCCGTTACGCCGATTCCTGTGGCTCCCGTCACACCTGTCGCTCCTGCTCCAGCAAGCAACGTGTAATCTGGTGAAGTCCCCGGCGTTCCCGTTGGTGAGGCTACATCGGTTATATATGTGCTTCCATTAAACGTTACAATTTGACCCGCTGGATATGTTGGAGCCACCGCTGGATCGAATGGCAAAATGCCTGTTAAACCTGCCCCGGTTGCTCCCGTTACACCTGATGCACCCGTGGCTCCTGTGGGTCCTGCACCTGCAAGCAATGTATAGTCTGGCGAAGTCCCTGGAGTACCCGTAGGAGAAGCCACATTCGTTATATACGTACTTCCATTAAACGTTACGACCTGACCTGCTGGATACGTTGGAGCTACTGCAGGGTCAAACGGAACTGTACCATTAAGGCCGATGCCTGTAGCTCCAGTCGCACCGGTAACTCCTGATCCTGCTAACAATGTATAATCTGGAGAACCTCCTGGTGTACCCGTTGGTGATGCAACATTCGTAATGTAGGTACTGCCACCAAACGTGACGATCTGTCCAGCTGGATAGGTTGGTGCTAATGCCGGATCGAACAGTGCAATGCCATTTAACCCTACACCTGTGGCTCCAGTTGCCCCTGTTGTTCCTGCCCCCGTCGCTCCTGCTGCCGCAAGCAGTGTGTAATCCGGTGAGCTTCCTGGCACCCCTCCCGGACTTACAACATTCGTAATATAAGTACTGCCGTTATAAGTAACGACCTGACCCGCTAGGTATGTCGGGGACTGAGCTGGATCAAAAGATGTTATTCCGGTTAAGCCTACCCCGGTTGCTCCAGTTGCCCCTGCTGCTGCAATTAATGTGTAATCCGATGATGTACCGGGTGTTCCTAATGGACCAGCTACACTTGTAATATAGGTGCTCCCGTTATAAGTAACTACCTGACCTGCAGGATAACCCGGGGCGAGCGCTGGATCAAATGCTAAAGCACCCGTTAAACCAGCTCCGGTTGCCCCCGTTGCACCAGTCGTTCCACCCGACAATAAAAGAGTGTAGTCTGGAGAACTTCCGGGTGTACCCAGAGGACCGTTTACGTTGGCAACATAAAGACTACCCTCGTAGCTTACTACCTGACCTTGAGCATATGTCGGTCCAAGTGCAGGATCATATCCGGTAATATTGTTTAAACCTACACCTGGTGCCCCTGCCGGACCTGGTGCTCCCTGTGGGCCAACTGGTCCTACTGGACCTATTGGACCTATTGGGCCGATTGGTCCAATTCCTCCTGCCGGTCCCGTAGGGCCTTTCACCCCAGGAACTCCTGGAACACCTGGTACGCCAGGAACTCCTGGCACTCCCTGTGAGCCAGCCGGTCCGGTAATCCCTCCGTTTCCAAAAGTCGTCGTCGCCCGACTTAGGGATAACGATATCGAACGGATTAATCCCACAAGTTTATCTTTTTCAGCAGGCGGCAATTCCAGAAGTAACGTCACACTTAACAAATCATCTAGTAAATTTTGCAAGTTACCTGCGAGATTAATTAGAGGAACAGGAATAATCTCTGAGCCTGCAATCGTTAATTCCAATACAGCTTGTAATTCTGCTTTTACCCCGGCACGAAATCCCGATTGATTTACAAACGTAAGTAACTGGCGTAATCCATTCTGCAATGCCAGTATATTGGCTGAAGTTGGCTGACTGATTGCAGCTGGAATAGTCACAGCGAGGGAACGCAAAATGGATTCAAACTGCTCCAGTTCTCTTGTGGTTATGGGAATAAAGGGAGAGCCCGCTCTAAAAGATCTGCCTTCCAGAAAAGCTTTAATATTGACCCTTTTTCGATCATCGGACATGCTTAGCTCAATCCTCCTCTATCTTGCTTGCTTTTCAAGCTTATGTCACATAGGAAGGAAAATTATCTTGGACACTCCTTTTAGTCAAAATAAAAAGACGATTCATGTTCCACGTTGAACAAGATTAAACGGTACTCTTCAACAAAAAAACACCCTCCATAAGAGGGTGTTTCCGCACTTTTTGTATGAAATCAGGCTATTTCGATGAATCCAAAGGAAATTGCAAAATAAACTCGGTTCCTTCGCCAAGTACACTATTGACGGTAATCATGCCTTGATGCGCATCAACAATATTTTTTACAATCGCTAAACCAAGCCCCGTGCCTACACTTTCTCCACGAACACGAGCCTTGTCTGCTTTGTAGAATCGTTCGAAAATAAATGGCAAGTCGGATGAAGGGATACCTACACCCTGATCCTTCACAGAAACTCTGACAAATGGAGCACGAAGATAAGTGACACGCTCGGCTGAGATCATTACATTTTTGCCTGTAGGCGTATGTCTGAACGCATTATCCAGCAAATTCGTAAATACTTGCTCAAGTCGATCCTCATCTGCCTGTTGAAGTTCAATGGTTGGTTGTTCAAATTCAAAGTGCAGTTGAATTCCCTGTTCTTTTGAACGCACCGAGAACTTCCGATATACACGTTCAAGTAGTTCTCCAAGGTCAACTTCCTTCATCACCATGTCCGTATGTCCAGCTTCCATCCGCGCAAGGTCAAGCAAGTCTTTAACCAGTCTGCCCATCCGCAGTGACTCATCATGAATGACCTGGATCAGTTCTTCGCTCTCTTCCGGTGAGGTTGCCATGCCGTCCAGAAGGGCTTCACTGTAACCTTGCATCATGGATAGCGGAGTTCGTATCTCATGAGATACGTTAGCCACGAAATCACGCCGCATTTTCTCCAGACGCACTTCTTCTGTTACATCTCTCAAGACAGCCACAGCCCCTCTGACAACACTATCAGCATACAACGGTGCCATCTGAACAGACCAGACACCTTGCTGTACGTGGACATTGGAGTTCTGATCCCCACCTTGCTCCATCACCATTCTGAACAAAGGAAGAAGGGGCTCAGGTACATCACGTGAGGACTTGTCAGACTGTTCAGGATCTTTTCCTTCGTCCATTTTTGCCCAATCCAGATCATACCAAGCCTGCATGATCTTTTCTCCAGGCGGATTCGTCAGAATAACTTTGCCTTCACCATCAAATGTAACCACCGCATCGGTCATGCTTCGAAGCACACTCGCCAAATGTTCCTTCTCATGGTTAAGGTTTCGAATATTATCTTCCAGTTGGGCAGCCATATGATTAAATGTGTTGGCAAGTTCACCAATCTCATCACTCGTTACCAGGGAGAGACGTGTTCCGTAGTTCCCTTTGCGAATCGCATTGGCTGCCTGAATCAATTGCTGCATGGGCTGCGTTATCTTGGTGAATAGAAACAATGCAAAAAACGTGGTTAAACTGAATCCGATTATACAGATATAGGTGAACAACCGCTTAATATCTCTGGATTCGGATTCTGCAAAGTTTGTATCAATGTAGGGCAGCAAAAAAAGACCCAGCGCTATAAGTACACAACCCACAAGGCAGATAATAGTGATCCATAACTTCCCGACCAGTGATCTCCAGAAACTAAAACTACTTCGGTACTTCCAGTTTATAACCCACACCCCACACCGTCGTAATCATGGCCGCCGATTCAGGCGATACCTTGTTAAGTTTCTCGCGAAGACGCTTCACATGCGTATCCACGGTACGAAGATCGCCAAAGAATTCGTAATTCCATACATCCTTGAGCAATTCTTCTCTGGAGAAAACTTTGTCGGGAGATGTTGCCAGGTAGTGCAGTAATTCATATTCTTTTGGTGTAAGACTAATCTCTTCGCCACCAGCGGTTACCCGGTGGGCATCATGCTCAATAACCAGATGCGGGAACACGATGTTGTTACTCGAATTACTCTCCTTGGAGAGATAAGCAGTCGCGGAAGATCGACGCAAAATCGCTTTGACACGATAAATCACTTCACGCGGGCTGAATGGTTTTACAACATAATCATCAGCGCCAACTTCGAAGCCTTGAACCCGGTTGATCTCTTCACCTTTTGCAGTGAGCATCAAAACCGGCGTTGATTTCACCTGACGAAGACGGGTACACACTTCAACTCCATCCATACCCGGCAACATCACATCAAGCAAAATCAGCCCGTAGTCCCCTGCTGTTGCTTTACGCAGCGCAGTTTCCCCATCCTCAGCTTCATCGATTTCATAACCTTCTTTTTCAAGATACATTTTCAAAAGCCTGCGGATTCTCTCTTCGTCATCCACGACCAGTATTCGATTCTCATGTTCAGCCATGCCTCTCCAGCCCCTTTGCAATAACTCCTCATCACTTCTATTATGTTCGATCTGGCGAACAATATTTGAATACCCTTCAATAAAAAGGTATGTTTGTGTTCCCGCTTCTAAACTCAACCTTTGAGTTACGAGTCTGTCCTAGTCCGCTCCAGCGTAAGAATGTAATCCAGCAATGATCAAATTCACCCCAACTAGCGTAAACATGACGACCAGGAAGCCAAGAACTGCAAGCCATGCAGACTTCTGACCTTGCCAACCTCTGGATAAACGCAAATGCAGATACACACTATAATATAGCCATGTAATCAATGCCCACACCTCTTTGGGGTCCCAACCCCAAAAGCGACTCCAGGCAATCTGAGCCCAGATCATGGCAAATATTAATGCTCCCAGCGTAAATATCGGAAAACCAATCGCAATCGCGCGATAACTTATCTCATCCAGATCATCGGCATCGATTCCATCCATCATTGGTTGTAACGCTTGTCCAAGTGGTCTGCGCACAAGAAGTCGTACAATTCCATACAGGATCAGACCTACAATAAGTGACCAAACCACCGTATTCAGCTTGCGCCCGGCATTTACCCCGTTCATCCAGGAAGGCGTCTCAAGTAAAGGTTTTTCCATGCCAAGAAACGGTGTCATGCTCTCCACTTCGCTATTATATGGTGCAAAAATCGGAGGCATGCGATAAATCACTTTCTCTATTGTACTATTTTCCTGTACCTCTGTGTCAATGCTGACCGTTTTCTGTACAAAAACCGCCTCGTAACCAGCTGTACGAAAGGCAAATACCGTTCCGATGAATCCGATGACTACAACGATCGTAACCAGAGTGAATTCAACCCATCCTCGTTGACGTCTTGAAGACTTGTCTTTACCACTGAAATCAACAGTACGGAGCAAATACATGAACCCTGCGGCAAAACCCACGGCGAAGAATGCTTCACCAAGCGCAGCCAACGTCACGTGAATTTTCAGCCAAATGGACTGAAGCGCCGGGATTAATGGTTGTACCTCCTGAGGAAATACAGCGGCGTACGCCATAATAATAATGGTAAGTGGTAACGCAAACAAACCCAGTAATGACTTGCGGTATATGGCATATACAACAATAAATGCAACCATGATCATCATGGACAGAAAAGACATAAACTCATACATGTTACTAACTGGGATATGACCTGCCCCAGCCCATCGGGTTACAAAAAATACGATATGTGCCGCTAAAGCGACAGTCGAAGCGATAAAAGCTCTTTTACCCCAGCGATTCATATGGTCCAGAGGATCACGATTACTCCATTTTTTGCCCATGACTGCAACAGCATATAACAAGAATGCAGCACAATAGAGAAAGAAAGATACGATAAATGCGTCGCTGCTGAAATCCAATAATCTCATGCCTGATTCCCCCCGTTATCCAACGACTTCTCTTCCACTTCCAGATTCATCTGTTTCAAGACGGCCGCAACTTCACGCCTGAAGCCAAACCAGTTTTTGTTGGTATGTCCACCCAATGTGAGCTGTTTATCATCAAAACGAATCCAGATGCGGCGATGGTGCCAATAAAAACCCATGACGAGACCCAACATAACAATACCGGCTCCTACCCACACAAAAGGCATTGCCTTATCCACTCTTATATTGAGATAACTTACGGACTGAATAATATCGACCTTGTCCATGCTGTCTACTTCCAGCTGTAAAGGAATCTCAGCTCCAATCAGCTGTTGGTTAATCGCATCCTGTTGAAACCGTTGTTTATCAATCTGCTTTGCAAAGTACAGATATTGTATCCCCTCTTCGGGCAGATCCGGTCCCTTGATGAGAAATAGAAAAGCAGGTGCATTAGGTGAAGGCGATTTTGATTTGGGCTGACCATTCTCATCCAATCCAAAGTCCATAAACTTTTCTTTTACCGTGAGCTTATAAGGACCAGCTTCAAATGTTCTTTGGGTATCTACCATATCGATCTTAATTGGCCCATATACTTCACCCGTCTTTGTATTGACCAGATCAGGCGTTACGGAACGAATGGTGGGTGTTAGATCATAATCAAACTGATATGCTTTCAGACCGTTATAATTCAATGGATGATTCACGCGTACATCATGTCTGGCCACCTCAGCTAACTGAGGTTTCTTCGAGAGATCCGAACAATCTGCTGTACATTCATACAAAACAACTTTTGTTTCAAACAGTTTTGGAACGGTCTTATTCAGGTTACGGAATTGCTCTGGTACTTCTTCCTCACTGTAGAATTCAACATTAAACTGTTCATTTTGCAGATACATCGATGTATTCGGGATCTTTTTAATCTCACCTTCAGGAAAAGCGACATGTTCGTCCAGATTCAGACCTGGAAGCCCTCGTGCGAGCACCGCCAGCAAAAATATAATGAGTCCAATATGGATGACATATGGTCCCCATCGACTGAATCGCTGTTTCTCGGCGAGTAATGCATCCCCCTGGGTGTACACGCGGTATCCTTTCTTTTTCAACGGCGTAACCGCTTTCTTAATCCAGTCTTCTGGTGCCTCTTCGATGGTACCTTGGTACACCAGACGCTGTCTTGTCAAAAATTGCGTATGCTTACGTATTCTCTGTTTATTCAGTGCTTTGTAGAGCGGTAGGACGCGATCCAGACTGCATATCACCAATGATGCCCCAATCAGCACCAGCAGTAGAATAAACCACCAGGATTCGTATGTATGGGATAAACCCAACAGATAATAGATATGACCCAACTGACCATATGTTTCTTTGTAATACACGGAAGGATCAATATTCAAGAATGTACTTTCTTGCGGATAGATTGTACCAAGCATAGAACCTACAAGCGTAAAAACAATCATATAAACGGCAATTTTAACGGATGAAAAAAAGTTCCATATGCGGTCAATGATGTTGGGATTACTGCGCTGTGAACGGCGCGCCATGCCATCATAACGCATTTCCAACACTTCATCCGATTTAGCTTCAGACTCCAGCAGCGGTTTCCCACATGCTTCACATAGTACAGTGCCTACCGGATTCTGGTGTCCGCACTCACATTTGGTATTTTGGAACACGAATAGACCTCCTGTCAGGGCTGCTTCGCCAGTTGCGAAATTTGAGCGTCAAGTGTGTCCAAATCAAGTTGACCGATATGAATGGTAGAGATTTTGCCCGTGTCGGATACAAAGAATGTTGTTGGCATCGGGGAGATCCCAAAATCACGAACCGAGTTTTTGTCCCGGTCAAGCATGATTGGAAACGTAACGCCAACCTGCCGTACAAAATTATCCACGGTCATCTGGTCTTCTCCAACATTAATTCCGACAAATTGTACTCCCTGGTCCTTCCATTTGTCAGCTTGTGCCTGAAGTGCAGGCATTTCTTTAACACAAGGTTCACACCATGTGCCCCAGAAATTGATCACCATTGCTTTTCCTTTGTACTCATCAGACGTATGAACTTGACCATCCAGGCCCAGCAGTTCAAAAGAAGGAGACTTGTCCCCTTCCTTTGGCTTGCCATTCGAGCCGGATACCGATGTGGTAATCGCATATCCGCCCAACACCAGGATCAATAACAAAATGACGATTTGCACCGTTCTTCTTGATTTCCCCATGTGCTGCTCCCCTTTTAAGTGACTGTTGCATTCGCATTTTATTGGTCTAAGACAACTGTGAACATCCTATGAACAATTATAGCGAATTTCGTCACAAAACTGCGGCGGTTTTATGAAAATTATGTGTCCTCACATTACCTTTTTTTCATTTTTTTGGCTGGTTCTGATTGTGCGAGGGTAATCAGGTTGTTGACTTCTTCTTTGGTCAGATTGCGTGTCAGACCACGTTTCAGGTTTTGTAGCAAAATACCACCAAACGAAATCCGTTTCAGACGGGTTACCGGATGGTTGATTGCCTCGAACATGCGTCTAACCTGACGGTTACGTCCTTCATAGATCGTAATGGAAATGACCGACTCATTAGCGGCTGTATCCACATCTTTGTACTCTACCTCTGCAGGAGCAGTCATGCCGTCATCCAGCATAATGCCTGTCTTTAATTTCTCCAGAGCTGTACCATGCGGCACACCTTTAACCGTTGCATGATACGTTTTGGGTACGTGATGCTTCGGATGCGTCAGCAAATGTGCAAACTCACCATCATTGGTGAGGATCAATAAGCCCTCTGTGTCATAATCCAGACGACCCACAGGATATACGCGTTCCTTGACACCTTTCAGGTAGTCGGATACAATTTTCCGACCTTCCGGGTCAGATGCACTTGTAATTACACCTTTTGGCTTGTTCAACATCAAGTACACTTTTTTCTCACTGCGGATCGGTTTTCCATTAACCGTAATCATATCCTCTTCGGGGTTCGCTTTTGTACCCAGTTCGGTTACGACCTCCCCGTTAACTTCTACTTTGCCGGACAGGATTAGTTCCTCGCTCTTGCGGCGGGATGCAATGCCTGCCTGTGCGATAATTTTTTGTAATCTTTCCATGTTTGTCATGTCACCTCACACTAATGATACCCATCAAACAGGGAAATCACAAGGTTAATCCAAGGATTTTGTAAACTGGCGACACGAATATGCATTTTAGGCTACCTTCCCCTTTGAGATTGACGCAAAAAAAGCCTGCCTTTACACGACCTGTTGAACACAGATGGTGTAAAGATAAGCCTTTTCCTCAAATCATTTAATTGTAAACTTTGCCGGCAACTGCAACCTGTTTTTTGGCAGGTTTGGTACTCTCTTTAATGAAAGTCTGCAATGTCTTGGAAGTTATATAATAGGTACGTCCACCGTACACAAATGTCATCATACCAATGACCCGGTTGTTCTGATCCAGAACAGGGCCACCTGAATTACCTTGGGCCATGGATTTCACAATACTGCCGATTCCCTTTTTACCTGGAACGTCCGAAGCTTGGGAACTGAACACTCTGCTTTTGGCTATCGTATTGTAGGTTGAAGGAAAATCTTCATCCAGGATGACAAGATCACCAGCAGGATTTTTGGGGAATCCAATGGTATAGACAACCTGGTTATCCCTTGCGTTTGCAAATGTGACCGGTTGGGCGTCTATTTCCTTGTCCAACTTCAGCAGTGCCATGTCTGTGACCGGATCTGTCTTAATAATCTTTGCCTTTACAGGCTTACTAAGGGAACCCGGACTTGCAACAGTCAGTGTACCTTCATCACCATCAGACAGTTCAGCAAAACTCTGAACGACATGGTAATTCGTGAGCACTTCATCCTTCGAGATCAGTATCGAGGTACCAACATCATAATATACCATATCGGGTTCATCCTGCTTGACCAAACGTACATTCACGACTGGAAAAGAATCTGCCGTAACTGCCATTTGTGCACGCAGCTGTTTGTCGAAGTAACCTGTAAAATGTATTGTCTGAACGGATTGAGCCGCCGCCAGCCCCGTTGAACCCGCGAGCATTGCAATAGCAAGCACGCCTGACATTCCAACACGGAGCATTCGTTTCCAACTCTTCTGCATGTCTCACTCTCCTCCGCTATTATTCTAGCATATCTAATATATCGGAAGGAAAGGAGATATCTTTTAACCAAACACGAGCAAACAAATGGCGAGGGCAGCAATAAAACCAACGACATCGGAAAACAACCCTACTTTGAGTGCATATCGGCCATTCCTTATGCCTACAGCCCCAAAATAGACAGTCAGCACATATAATGTGGTATCTGTACTCCCCTGGATTGTAGATGCCATACGTCCAATCATGGAGTCAGGACCATGGGTTTTGATCAGATCGGTTGTAAACGCCAGGGAGCCTGTCCCAGTCAAAGGACGCAGTATTCCGAGCGGCAACACTTCGCCTGGAACACCCATCCAGGACACCAGCGGAGCGAACAGGCTAATCACAAAATCCAGTGCACCCGAGGCACGAAATACGCTGATTGCGACCATCATGCCCACGAGATGCGGAATAATACTGATTGCAGTAGAGAAACCATCCTTGGCCCCATCAACAAAGGATTCGTAAACCGGGACCTTTTTGGTAAACGCATATAATGGAACAAACGCGATAATAACCGGGATGGCCCAGACGGAGATCCAGTTGATGAAGGTTAACAAAGGTGCTCATCCTTTCATGCCGGGATTGCCACTTTTCGGTACGCGCGGCGGTTTGTGTAAAGCCCTGTTCCGATACCAGCGATCGGCGATTATAGCAGCAAGTGTAGCGATAATGGTAGCCATCAATGTTGTTCCCACAATCTCTGTTGCATTGGCGGAATGATAGTTTAAGCGGATGGCGATCAGCGTTGTCGGAATAATGGTAATACTAGCCGTATTCAGAGCCAGTAAGGTGCACATCGCAGGAGAAGCGGTTTGTTTGTCCGGATTAAGCTCCTGCAGTTGTTGCATGGCTTTAATTCCCATCGGAGTAGCCGCATTTCCTAGCCCCAGCAGATTCGCACTCATATTGGAGAGAATATAACCCATCGCCGGATGATTTTTGGGCACATCGGGGAATAGGAAGCCCACAACCGGACCGAGCAGCTTGGCAATCCGGGCCAGGAGGCCAGCATCCTCAGCCATTTTCATCATACCCATCCAGAACACAAGCACACTAATCAGTCCAAAACAGACCGTGACTCCCGTTGCCGCCCCATCAAAAGCGGCTTGCGTGACAATTTCGATATTGCCGTTGACGGCTGCAAAAGCAAAACCGATTAAAATCATGAGCAGCCAAATTAGATTAATCATGGATTATATCCTCCCTTCAATGACGATTTAGCTAAGGAGACAACAGGTGGCTTAACACGGCACGCCATGCAGCTGCCCAGGAAGTAGCGTCTCCGATCCCACCCAGCGTTGCCTCGGCTGTCTTCGGTTCCGGAGGAATAAAACTACCTTTGCGATACACCGGAATCGAGCCAACAAGTTTACCGTCAAGTTGCATATCGATGCGTCCTGCCAATCCAAACGTAGGGTCTGTTGATGGTTTATTACCTTCCGTTTCCGATTGGGCGCGATTTGCGTGCAGAATCAACTTTTTGGTCAATGAACCTTGTTCACTCTTAGCCAGTGGGTACCAGAATCCCCGGCCCGTAACGACATCTGTATTTTGCACAGGCTGTTCTTGCTTGGCGACCTCTACTAACGGGAAGTACTCAAACCCGAAATCTAGCATCCGAGCATGATCATTCCAATCGTTTCCGTCGTTCAGCGTTACCGCGGCGAGCTGCTGTCCATTGCGTGTAGCCGAGCTGACCAAACATCTGAAAGCTTTCTTGGTGTAACCGGTTTTCACTCCATCTGCACCTTCGTACATCCGCAGCATTTTATTTTTGTTGTGCCAGGAGTATTCCCAGCTTTCATTGGGATTCGGTGCGGATTTGTCTTCCGTGGCTACGATGCGTTTGAACACCGGATTGTGCAACGCATATGCCGTTAATCTGGCCAAGTCATTGGCTGTGGAATAATGACCTTCTGCATCCAGTCCATGAGGGTTCATAAAGTGGGAATGTGTCAGACCGATTTGCTCTGCCTTTTTGTTCATTAACAGAACAAAACCTTCTTCCGAACCACCTACATGTTCCGCTATTGCAGAGGCCGCGTCATTGCCTGAACGGAGCATTAGCCCGTACAACATGTTCTCGAGTGTCATCTCTTCACCTAACTTCAGATAGAGAGACGATCCTTCTTTGGCAAATGCCGTGGGAGACACTTTCACTTTCTCATCCAGCTTGCTGTGTTCGATCGCTACGATCGCCGTCATGATTTTGGTCAAACTGGCAATCCGCAGTTCCTTATCCCCATCTTTGCTGTATAAGATCCGGCCTGATGTGACATCAATGAGAGCGGCACTTTGCGCATGTGTAGACGGACCTTGAATTGTTGCTTGGGCTTGAGTAACCCCTAATGAAGACAGCAAAAAGACAGGGATAAGCATGCATGCAAGAACTTTCGTTATTTTTCGCATCAATTCATTCCTCCGGGTCACTTGGAATCTTGTACTATCTTATGTTCGGACAACTTGGAGTATGTCCCATAGGGCAAAAACAGCAAAAATCCCTCACGCTTGGATGCGGGAGGGATCATGACGAAATGATTCAGCTATACGTTGATGGATCTGGTGTAACCGGTACACCTGTAGTATTCGTTGGTGTTGTATTCCGTTGGAACATGCCTTGAATTCGGTCCAGAACATAAGGGGTGGAGTCAATGAGTTTCTCAAACAGATGTGTGGAGTTATCAAGTGGTACAATGTGTACCCCCTGTTTACCTACCACCAGGAACGCAATAGGACGTATGGATACACCGCCGCCACTACCGCCACCAAACGGAGAAGCAACTTTAGCTGAACTCGCATGTTCTGCAGAGGTACCCGTAGCACCACTTTTGCCACTACTTTCTCCATTAACGTGAAAATCACTACCACCGGCAGCAAATCCGAATCCCACCTTACTGATTGGCAGAATCACGGTACCATCTGGTGTCTCAACTGCATCGCCAACAATTGTATTGACATCCACCATGGCCTTGATATTTTCCATTGCGGTTTCCATTAAGCCTTGAATTGGATGATCTGACATTTAAATTCCCTCCAGTTTCAATGTAAGCTAGGTTTGATCTAACCATATCATCCCCAAACTTGAAGGGACTTATGTAATAAGCATTTTAAATACACTCACCAAACCCCAACCTTACATTCCCAAAAACAGACCGACTATGATGGGTTTTTATACTGTTGTCCCACTAAGCTTATTCTTTTGTTTCTCCTTATGCCTGCGGCGCTGTTCCTGAAGAAGCTTGAACCACATCCGCCATCCGCCTTCGACTTGAAGCACACGGGTGAGTAGTGTAACTCCAGCGATCAGAACGGCTGTGATCCGAATTTTCACTCTGAAATCAAGTTCCGTCTTAAATTCCATTTCATCGGACCATACCGGCATAACCTGAAGCACGGGTGTTTTATCAAAGCGGATCTGATAGGTGAGAAAACCAATAATAATGGACTTAATGCTCCACACCCAGCCCGTCAGCACCGCTGTATATGCTGCATCACCAACGCCGATGTGGGTAGCCCAGGACAGTTGGGTCATATGTACGCGTGTGAGTGTTTGCTTAAGCCACAGCTTGAGCGCGTCCGTTGCCCTAAGCATAATTTTCACATCTTTAGTCCACTTCTTGACTTTGCGTTTGTTGACCCGCTCACTTCCCTGGGCCTCGCCTCTCGAATGATTCATGGATTGTTCGGTCTTGACCAGATAACCTTCCTTCATATTGCGGAAAACAATACTCGGGATCTCATAGTTAATCCGCACAATTCCATAGAGAAAACGAACATTAATATTGGCGTAATCATCACTTTTATGTTTACTGAATGTAAAATGTACATGAACATTTGAGATGAGGACTGCGGCAATCAGCAATGCGAACAACAAACCGATTCCTCCAAGCCAAATCCACACAGGCCTTACCTCCAAGCCCTCAATTCTTTTCTCGTCTAGTATGACACTCTGAATAGGAAAAAATTCACGTCTGACCTAAAAATCCCATTAGATATTTGTTTGGAAACTGTTCTATTCACCATTTTTCTAAAACAATGCACAAAAAAACCGACTCCACTGATGGGTGTCGGTTAGTATGAGCTTGCAAATTAGAGTGAAGAATCCGTACTATCATCTTCGCTGTCGATATGACTTAGAACATCCGCCGGATCAGCACTTTCCGGTTCCAGTTGTTGCAGATCCAGTTTGTTGAATAACAGTTGTGTCTCTTCCTCCAGGTTTTCCGAATCTTCGAACAAGCCTGGTTCCGGAAGGTCTTTAATTGAAGCCAGTCCGAAATAATCCAGAAATGACTTGGTCGTTCCGTACAGAATTGGTCGTCCGATCGCCTCGGCTCGTCCCACTTCAATAATCAAATCCTTATTCACAAGCGTATGAATGGCCCGCTCCGATTTTACACCACGGATTTCCTCAATCTCTACCCGTGTAATCGGCTGACGATACGCCACAATGGCCAGCGTCTCCAGAGCCGCTTGGGATAAGGACGTTCGTGCGGGAGAGTATGCCAGTTTCTCGAAATATACAGCGTGGTCAGGCAAGGTGCCCAACTGCACTACACCAGCGATCTTGAGAATCTGTACACCTCGTCCCTGCTGTGAAAATTCATGAATCATCTCCTCAATCGCGTCCGTTACAAGTTCCACTCGCTGGTCGACGATCTCGGCGATTTGTTTGATACTCAGACCTTCTTCTCCGGACAAAAACAGCAGGCCTTCAATAATCGATTTCAATTTCGGAAAATCCATGATTCTTTGTTTCCCCTCTCCACTCCATAACGATATCCTCAAACATCCGTTCCTGATAACAGACAATCTGCTTCATCTTCATCAGTTCCAGCACCGCCAGAAAAGTGACAACAATCTCATGGCGATAGATATGCTCGTCCATCAACTTGGAGAATAACAGTCTGCCTCCCGGCCCCATACTTTCCAAAGCGCCGATGACATCCCGTATCCGGTCCTTAACCGAAATCTCATCCCGTTTGATTCGGGTTACAGTTGTGCGCTTCTCAGCCTTACGTAGCGCCTTCTGAAAGGCTGCAATCAGGTCAGAGGTGTGTAAACCCTCAACCGGGTTCGATTGGGCTTCTACGGGCATATAGGGGCGCAGATCCTCGGGCTCTTTGGAAAATATAAGGCTACGTTCCCACTCCCGTTCATGAAGATGACGCGCAATTCCCTTGTACTTGCGATATTCTATCAGACGTGCAATCAGCTCTGCACGTGGATCATAATCTTCTTCTTCCATAAAATCATAATCCTCGAAGTCCTCAATGACCGGTGGTTTGGGCAATAAAAGTTTGCTCTTGATCGACAGCAATGTTGCTGCCATGACCAGAAATTCACTCGTAATATCCAGTTCCAGTTCCTGCATCGAATGCAGATACGCCATGTATTGATCGGTAATATCGCTGATGGGAATATCCTGGATATGAATTTCAGCCTTATCAATCAGATGAAGCAGCAGATCCAAAGGCCCTTCAAAAGTCTCCAGTTTGTATGTAACTACCGTCACTAGACGAATCCTCCCGCCAGAAAAATACAAAACCCTGCTAAGCCGTCCGAATCCGGTTTCCCGTGTTCGTCTGCGCAAAGCAGGGCACTACTATTAAATAAGCACTATTTTAGCTGTTTCGTCAAGTTTGCCATCTCAATTGCCGCCGTAGCTGCATCCCAACCTTTGTTGCCCGCCTTGGTTCCGGCACGTTCAATCGCTTGTTCAATATTTTCTGTCGTAACCAATCCAAAGATTGTAGGCACGCCAGTTTTCAGGTTAATTGCTGCTACCCCTTTAGCCATCTCGTTGCACACATAATCGTAATGCGTAGTGGATCCACGAATGACAGTTCCCAAGGTAATCACCGCATCATACTTGCCGCTCTCCGCCATTTTCTGCGCAATCAGAGGGATTTCGAACGCACCTGGAACCCAGGCTACATCCACTTCATCATCCTGCACGCCGTGACGTTTGAATGCATCAAGCGCTGCGCTAAGCAATTTACTGGTGATAAATTCGTTGAAACGTCCAACAACAACTCCATATCTGGATCCTTCTGATACTAAATGTCCTTCAAAAAATTGTGGCATTCAAGTCATCTCCCTAACGGTATAATGTAATGTAAGTAACGGAAATCCTAATTAATCTCTTCCATAAATTACATGGTGAACGTTATTCATATAAAATATATTTACTGTTCGTTTTGTTCGATATCATCAAACTTGAGCATATGCCCCAGCTTTGCTTGCTTTGTATGAAGATACACTGTATTGTCCTCGTTCTCTTCCATCTGGATCGCAACACGCTCTACAACTTCAAGTCCATATCCTTCAAGGCCTTTAATTTTACGAGGATTGTTAGTAAGCAGTCTGATCTGACGAACCCCAAGGTCTTTCAGAATTTGAGCGCCAATCCCGTAATCACGCAAGTCGGCAGCAAATCCCAGCTTCAGGTTTGCATCCACCGTATCCAGACCTTCCTCTTGCAGCTTATAGGCTTTGAGTTTGTTGATTAGCCCAATGCCCCGGCCTTCCTGTCTCATATAGAGCAGTACGCCGTTGCCTTCCTCGTTAATCTGTTTGAGTGCCGCATCAAACTGAGGACCACAGTCACAACGATGGGAATGGAATACATCACCAGTCAAACATTCAGAGTGCACACGTACAAGTACGGGTTTGGAACCATCTATTTCACCTTTGACCAAAGCCACATGCTCCTTGTTGTCCACAGCGTTTGTATAAGCCACCGCTTGAAACTCGCCAAAGTCCGTTGGCATACGTACAGCCACTTCACGTTGGACCAGCTGCTCTTTTTCGTTACGGTAACGAATCATGTCCTGAATACTGATCAGCTTCAGATCATGTTTGCGGGCAATCTCCTGCAGATCCGGAAGTCTGGCCATTGTGCCATCTTCCTTAATCACTTCACAGATCACGCCTGCGGGATATGAACCACACATAATGGCCAAATCTACGGCCGCTTCTGTATGCCCAGCACGACGAAGTACACCGCCATCTTTTGCAATCAGCGGGAACATGTGACCAGGCTTACGGAAGTCCCCAGCTTTCGCTTCAGGATCGATCAGACCTTTCACGGTAATAGAGCGTTCATGTGCCGAGATACCTGTTGTCGTATCTTTGTGGTCCACAGAGACGGTGAAGGCTGTTCCATGGAAATCCGTATTTTGTTGAACCATCGGTTTCAGATTCAGTTCGTCCGCACGTTGTTGTGTAATCGGAACACAGACCAGACCTCTACCTTCAGTAATCATGAAATTAATGACTTCAGGTGTCGCCTTTTCGGCCAAAGCGATAAAATCGCCTTCATTCTCCCGATCTTCATCATCCACAACAATGACGGGTTTACCACGCATGAGATCATATATAGCTTCTTCTATCGTATCCAAAATGGATTGTTCTGACATGGGTCCACCTCCAGTTAATTTCTGTTCTCTATTTATACAAATCCGTGATTGGCGAGAAAATCTTCACTGATACTGTGCGGCTTGCCAGCACCCGTCTCTCGATGTCCTCTCCCATACTGGAGCAGATGATCCACATATTTGCCCAAAATATCGCATTCGATATTAATGGTATCCCCTGTCTTTTTCACATTTAGTACAGTTTCACCAATGGTATGCGGGATTATGGAAACCGTGAATGCGGTATCCGATGTATGGACAACGGTCAAGCTAATGCCATCCAGTGTAACCGATCCTTTGGGAATCAGATATTTGAACAACTGGTGATCATCAGGTTTGATCTCAAACACAATCGCATTCTGATCACGTGTTATACTGCCAATCACTCCGGTACCATCGACATGGCCCTGAACGATGTGTCCGCCAAAACGCCCGCCGGATTGCATGGCCCGCTCCAGATTAACTTTACTGCCAGATTGCAGCTGACTGAGATTGGTATGGCGATAGGTTTCAGGCATTACATCGGCGGTAAAACCTCCACCTTCGAGCGTTGTCGCAGTTAAGCACACGCCGTTCACTGCTACACTATCACCAATTTTCAGATCGTCCATGATGGCGGAAGCTCCGATATTCAGGACCATCGCTTCGCCTTTCCGACCAATACGCCGGATCTGACCGACTTCTTCCACCAAACCGGTAAACATGCTGCCGCCTCCCTTGTTCAATTTATAAAGAGTCTAACTTGTTTCTTTAAAATTCATTTATTTATTCAGGCCACACCGGAATACCGCCAATGCTGATATTATCTCCAACTTTTTCGATCTCCAACTGATTCAATTGAATCGCCTGATTCATACGTTCCACACCTTCGAAGCGGAAGCTTCCAGGTGTATCATAACCGCCTACAATCTTCGGAGCGATAAACATGAGCAGTCGATCGACCAACCGTGCCTCCAGCATGGCTCCATTCAGAGTGCCCCCACCTTCAAGCAAAATCGAACCAATCTCACGCTCACCCAACTTGCTAAGTCCGCTTAACAGATCCACACGTGGTCCAGGACCACAGCGTATAATCTCAACACCGTAAGCTTCCAAACGTTCAGCAGCTTCAGGACTGGCTTCGTCTGTGGTGAGAACCCATGTTGGAGCAAGACCATCCTTAACCATTTTGGCACCTACGGGAAGACGCAACTTGGAATCCACCACAATGCGCACCGGACTAATGCCTTCCACTTGTAAACGGGTTGTAAGTTCCGGATTATCGGCAATCACTGTGTCGACGCCAACCATAATTCCCTGGTGACGATGACGAAGGGCATGCACAATCTCACGAGCGGGCTCGTTGGAGATCCACTTGCTGTCTCCGCTGCGAGTAGCAATTTTGCCATCCAAAGTAGTAGCCGTTTTCAGTGTCACAAAAGGTAGACCCGTTGTTATAAATTTAATGAATTTTTCATTCATGCGTCTTCCACGCTCACGCAGTACGCCAACTTCAACTTCAATGCCTTGTTGACGAAGCATGCTGATGCCTCTGCCGGATACTTGCGGATTTGGATCTTCACAACATACGACAACACGTTTTACCTTTTCATGAATCAGGCGTTCACTACAAGGTGGCGTCTTGCCATAATGACTACAGGGCTCAAGTGTAACGTATACCGTACTTCCTTCTGCATCGCTGCCTGCCATGTTAAGGGCATGCACCTCCGCATGACCGGTTCCACGTTTCAGATGGCTCCCCAGACCTACAATACGACCCTCTTTCACAACTACACATCCAACGACCGGATTAATCCCCGTCTGTCCTTGTGCTCGTTCCGCCATATCCAATGCTAGTGCCATATAAAATTCATCATTGATCATTTCCAAATCCGTTCACCCCGCGGTTTAAAGTCTTTTTTATTAAAAAATCCCCGTCGAACAATCAGTTCGATGGGGATGATGAGAGACAAATGTCACCAGCAGGAGTGAAATGGATACAGCACGCCAACACTTTGCCCAAAACTTCATTTCGGGCAAGTGAAAATAGACACATACCTTAATGAACATCAATTACAGGTAAAGAGCTTTTATAGTGTGGCATATGTATGGAACTGTCCGGCGTAACCGGATTTTCCCTGCACAGTGCAAGACATTACCAATCTAGACTGTACAGCAATACTCCTGCTGAATGCAAACCTGTTAGGTCTGCACCTCTCCTTCTCCCATCCAGACTATACTGTCGGTTCTGGAATTACACCAGATCAGCCATCTGCCACAGGCAGACAGGTCACGGACTTTGCATCAAGTGCTGGACATGTGTCCTTACACTTCCTGCATCACCGCCGGTAGGGAATTGCACCCTGCCCTGAAGGATTGCTTTCGTTATTACTTGGATGTTAGCACTTTAATGCCAAAAAATCAATTGTTTTTTGTTCCTTTTTGTCACATACTAACTTTTAATAAGCTAAGAAACAACAAAAAACCGCTTCCTCTCAAGGAGGTACGGTTTTTGTTTGGAGGCACATTTCACATCCATCGCAGCATTCTACATATCAGGAAAACACCAGCTCGCCATATGCTTTAATTCTTTGGCATTATGGAATGGAGTGCGATCAGGTTCTTGCAGGGGCGAAGTCGGAAGCGGGAACTCTCTTGCCACCCTTCTGACCCAACTTGTGGAATCAATCGCAATAGCCGAGCATTTCCAGCGTCCATTCGCTCTCGGTCGAAACGTTCCATGCAAATCTGCTTTTCCCGGCATCTCTGGAAAGACACCATCCAAATATTCAACGATGACACGCTTGTCTCTGACTTCATGACAGTATACTGTCACCCATACACCTTCCCGGACCCGAACAGCATACACATCTCCAGACTGTACCTCCCCGGTACCTGCATCAGGAGATGCCTTTGGTACTTTTCCGCGAACACTTCTCTTCTTCTCCAATGCTCCTAAGATCGTGTCCTTTACAACTGGACTCTCATCAGGCTTATCCGCAAGAGATATATTATTCAGATCAAAATCATGAAATATCTTGTTCAGGTTGTTCTCATTGATTCCTACAGATGAGTCCCACCATGCCAGAGGCGCCTGTACCTCAACCCGAACATTGGGGCGTGCGTCACGTTGCATGTAAGTGGTGAATTCCGTGATCATTCCAGGATGTTCCGGCGTATCCAATATGCCAATCAGAGCTAACGTCTCAAGCAAATCACGGTAAGCATATTCCTTCTGTGTAGGCAAAAGACGTTCCTTCTTGAGCGCTACTGCTGCCTTGCTGTAGCGTGTTTTGGGAGGTAATTCGCGCAGCACCGTTAACACCGCACGGAATGTCCAACGGTCGTAATCATTGGGTATTGGAAGCTCCTGTGCTGCAGCCAACTCTCGAAGTGCCAGCACATATCCAAAAGGATCACCGTCCAACGGGGTTCCATTGGTCATCCGCCAATACCATTGCAGCGTCGTGTCGGTTGCTTGATCTACACTTAACCCGCAGATCTTGCAAGTGTTCGAAGATGGATATGGCGTATGTTCATGACTTGGCATACTGCTCGCAATAAGCTTGCCCGTAAGCAACGAGCGCCAGATCATGGGTGCTGACCACAAAGAGGATACAAAAGCCTGCGCTGCATCATTCAGTGTCCATTGATTCGCAACTTTTTTCAGCTCAGTAATCGTTTCATCATGTTGAGGACGTACAAATCGATTCGGTTCATGCCCCGCTGCCTCAAGCGCTTCTCGATCCTTTACCGATAGACTATCCGGAACGACATGGCGCGATGCCTGCAGTTCTTCATCCCACAACGTGCGCTCACTATAAATTTGTTTTAACAAGCTTAGCTGAGTAACCGTATCCAAGGTTTTATTCATCCTTTCTAATCATCGATTTCAAGTATGTAAAAAAACAAAAAAAGTGCTTCTATAAAAGAAGCACTTCATGTTTGGATCCAGTTAAGGTGAAGGTATTAAGCTTCTACAACTTCAACAGTTTCCATTTTGTCTTTACCTTCTAAAGCGTCCACGAACTCCATACCTTTAGTTACTTTACCAAATACAGTATGTTGTCCATCCAGATGTGGTTGCGGTTGGTAGCAGATGTAGAACTGGCTTCCACCTGTGTTACGGCCAGCATGTGCCATAGCAAGTGTTCCGCGCTCATGTTTGTTCGGGTTAATTTCACAATTGATTGTGTAACCTGGGCCACCTGCACCGCTACCGTTAGGGCATCCGCCTTGAGCTACAAAGCCCGGGATAACGCGGTGGAATGTAAGACCATTGTAGAAACCGGAGTTAGCCAGTTTCTCAAAGTTTGCTACAGTGTTTGGAGCTTCTTGATCAAACAGATCGATCAGAACTTCTCCGCCGTTTGCCAATTTAATTTTCGCTTGTTTCGCCATATGTAAATGACTCCTTTCGTATTGACCATCGTTAATGGTGCCAGAACGCATGACCCTGGGTCAAGCATTACAGCACTTTTCTTAGTGTACACCGAAAATGACTGGATCGCAAAAAAAACGGAAACTTTTTTTCATAATTTAGTCCGAATATACAAAAAGCAGACGAAAATGGAAGTTCCCTTTTCATCTGCTTCAAATTTAAAATCCCTATATCCTGAATAATGCAGAAACGCATTATTTTTTGACGAATTAGCGAGTTACTGGCTGTTTGCCAATGCGCGCTGGTACCAGGTCATTCTGGATGATATCTTGATACGTCTCACGGCGTACTACGACATCTCCTTGACCGTCTTTGACAAACACAACAGCCGGACGACGAATACGGTTGTAGTTGCTCGCCATGGAGTAGTTATATGCACCTGTACAAGCTACAGCGAGCAGATCGCCGCTCTCCACTTTTGGCAGGTCCAGATCCCAGATCAACATATCGCCACTCTCGCAGCATTTACCCGCAACAGATACCGTTTCCTGAGCAGCCTCATTTGCACGGTTGGCAAGCACAGCTTCGTACTTGGATTCATACAAAGCAGGACGTGGGTTATCGGTCATACCACCATCAACGGCAACGTATTTACGCACGCCTGGGATGTCTTTGCTTGTTCCAACAGTATACAGCGTTGTTCCCGCTTCACCCACGATACTGCGCCCTGGCTCAACCCAGATCTCAGGTACGGCATAGCCGATTTGAGCAAAATGATTTTTAACTGCGTCTGTAATAGCCTTCACGTATTGCGCAACTTCAAGCGGTGTATCTCCATCGATATAACGGATTCCGAATCCACCACCAAGGTTAACCACTTTGAAAGCAACATTAAGACGCTCATATACACTTGCTGCAAATTCAGCAACACGTTGAACAGCCATCTGGAAGCCTTCAACTTCGAAGATCTGGGAACCGATGTGGGAATGCACACCGAGCAATACCAGGTTAGACTGCTTGGAAGCCAAGTCAATCGCTTCAAATGCTGTACCATTGCCGATATCGAATCCAAATTTGGAATCCGTTTGACCTGTGGAAATATATTCATGCGTATGGGCCTCAACACCAGGCGTCACACGAAGCAAAATGTTTACTTTACGATTTTTGTCCGCTGCTACAGCCTGCAACAGATGTAGTTCATTGAAGTTATCAACAACAAAGCATCCGATCTCCGCATCAAGAGCCATTTCGATCTCTTCCAGCGTTTTGTTGTTACCGTGGAAGTGAATGCGCTCAGCCGGGAATCCTGCTTGCAGTGCAGTAAACAGTTCACCGTCAGATACAACATCCAGGGAAAGTCCTTCTTCAGCTGCAAGGGCACACATCGCCATTACACAGAATGCTTTACTTGCGTATGCAACCTGGAAGCCCAATCCGGAAGCACGGAATGCTTCCATATACTCTCTGCAACGCTCGCGAACCAATTGCTCGTCCACAACGTACAGGGGAGTTCCAAATTGTTCTTTCAGATCTGTTGCATCAACTCCGCCAATCTCCAGATGCCCTTGCGCGTTTATTTTACTTGTACCATGTAAATACATAATCTGCATTCCTCACTTTTTTATATACTGGAACAGTTGCTATTCCAATGATTTTACACCAGTATATCAAATTAGGCAGCGAGATGAATGGATTTTTCGGAAGATCATTTGTGTTTTTTACTTTTTCGCAGTTCACCGTCTGGATCATCAGACATTTTGGTGTTGTCACGGGTTTTGTTGAATGATGGACGTTTTTTATTTTCCAGCAACGGAAGCCGGAATAAAAAGTTGCCCAGGGCCTTTGCATTAAACGGTATAAAAGGCCAGAGATACGAAGAATTGTACGACCGGTGAATGGTGAGCGCCAATATGAGCAATGTACTGCCCACCACCAATCCCGGAACCTTGAATATCGCAACAGCGATTAACAGAACCAACCTGACCAGCCTGTTGGCAAGTCCAAGCTCGTAACTCGGCGTGGCAAACATGCCGATGGCTGCGATCGCCATATAAAGTACAACCTCATTGACAAAATATCCTGTTTTGACGGCGATATCCCCGACTAGAATTGCCGCGATTAAGCCCATTGCCGATGCCAATGGTGTAGGCGTATGGACCGCTGCCATCCGTAATAAATCGACGCCAAGTTCGATCAATAGAAACTGTAGAATCAGCGGTAGCTTTACATTTTCCTGCGGACCGATGAAGTCAAGTCCCATCGGTTTAATCGAAGGGTCAATAACCATGAGAAGCCATAGCGGTAGCAAAAACAACGATATGAGAATCCCTGCAAAACGCACCCATCGTAAATACGTCCCCATCAATGCTGTCTGTCTGTTCTCCTCCGCATGCTCACACAGATCGAAGAAAGTCGTAGGCAGAATCATCACACTGGGGGAAGTGTCTACGAAAATGACAACACGTCCTTCCAGCAAATGGGAAGCTGTAACATCCGGTCGTTCGGAATACCGGACGAGTGGAAACGGATTCCAACCCTTGTTGATAATCGCTTCTTCCAGCTGTTTATCGGCGGAGGGAATACCATCAATATCCACTCGCTGAATTTTTTCACGAACGGAATCCACCTGCACTTTATCCACAATATCGTCAATGTACACCACGCAGACATCGGTTTGTGTTCTCCGCCCCACCTGCATGATCTCAAATTTCAGTCCTGGGTCGCGAATTCTACGGCGCACCAAGGTTACATTGGTTAGGAGTGTTTCGGTAAAGCCGTCTCTGGAACCCCGGACTACCCTTTCCAATGAAGGTTCTTCGGGTGAACGTACCGGATAACTCCGGGTATCCATAATTAAGACCGAGCGGTCCCCTTCAACGAACATTGCACTCATACCGGTAAGAACCTTGTTGATGACCGCACTCATCTTCTCGACTTTTTCCACCTGAATATGGGGAATGTAACATTCAAAATAAGATTTGAGTGCATGTCCGGACACGTCATCCGGCGTGAGATAGGTGAGTCTTTTCAACACTTCAAGCAAAATCTCATCCTTGGCGAAGCCGGTGATCATCAGCAATCCAACGTGCTTGCCACCCAGGACCATTTCTCTCATATTCACGTCAAACGATTCTCCGAGCCCCAGTACCTGTTGCAGTGTATATCTATTCTCACTCATGCGTGGGGAGATATCATCGTTTTCCTGCCAATATTGCACGGATTCCTCAATGCTGTCGGACATCTCATTTTGTTTTTTCTTACTGTACGCTTTCTCCTCTTCTTCCTTCTGAATCTCATAAGCAGACTTGTGTAACATCTCTTCCGTTATACCTTCACTATTTTCCTGGCCTGTGTGCTCTGTTTGTTCATCCATCTTCCATCCTCCTATGGCCACGAGTTACCGCTGATATATGAAAAAATCAAACAGGGAACCTGTCATTTTGCCCAAAATCATGGCGAGCAGTAATCCAAACAAATAAGGTTTCATGCCCAATCGTTTGGCTAGTACGGGCAGTACATTAAGCACCTCAGTGAGCGCTGCGGCCAGCAGACCGATGAACACCCCACAGAACAAACCAACGATTGGACTGAGTAGCAGCACCCCATGCATTTTCCAGTGCCAGAAATCCGCCACCGTCCCGAGCAGTGAACCACCGATCAGCGCCCCTTCGTACCAGTGAGTCTTGTCATACGATTGCGTAAGTTGGGCCAACCTGGGAATCATATCGAGCACCAGAATGAGCGCAATTACGCCGCTCCCTACGGCAATTCCCCCTGCAATACCCAATACAATGCTGATTGCTCCATTAAGAACGCTCATCCGCATTCATCTCCCTGCGTTCCTGCTCGTGCATCCGTTCGCTTTCTTCAATCACCACATATTTATCTACATTTTGCTGGTATAGGAACATCTCCACTTCCAGCGGGGTAGGTTCCTCATTCCACTTTTTCTTGAACAAATGATTAAAAAATACTGCCATTCCGAATCCAATGCCAATGGAATACGCCACTTGGAACAGATAGGGATGTTCGTCCCGATGCCCAGTGAGCATCTCCACAATTCGAATCTGTACTTCCTGCATGTTCACATCGGCATGAAAATTCATAATGGTTAAGGCTGATCCAAAAAACAGCAGCAGCCAAACCAGAATGAACAGGGACTTGGAAGGTTGACCATTTTCCGCAATGACTTCAACCAACGTATGACCTGATCCCATCAGTTCCACACTTACCTCCGGCAAGACGTGCCGAATTCGGGGAATAATTTGCAATATATCAATGAGGATCAGATTGCCATCCTCCGGTCCAGGGCGCAGCAGTTCAAGCTCCAGTAGCCTGCCCTCCTGGTCTTCAGAAGAGGTCAGTACATGTGCAATGTCTCCAAGCTTGACTGCTCTGCCCCTCTGGATGCGAATACGGCTGCGCAGACGAATATAGACCATTGGAGTGGGTGTCTGGGACATCCATAGCACTCCTTTACTGCGTAATTTAGGTTAGTATTTGAAGAATGTGCAAATTTATTACAAACGGGTTGGAAAAAGATCGGGAGGTGGGTGGTGGCGCTGCGGGATGGATCGGTCATTGGTCGCTGTTGCTCGGGGGAGGATACACGCAGACACTCCGACGGCAGACCAACCTTCTGATCACTGTTGTCTCCAAATGTGTTAGAAATTTGGAGACAAAGACGAACGCTTCGCTTCTTCAGGTCTAATCTGCCGCCTGCGTTGCTTATGTATCATTAGGCAAGCCCTCCCGTTTCCAAACGTTTGAAATAAATATGCTGGGGAGGAGGCAGGGGGATTTAAAAGATGAATCTCGGGCTTTATTTTGACTTGAACGGAGGAGTGACTATTGACCGATTTGGGGCGTAATTGAGTGTGAAGCATTATTTTACATATCAAAAAAGTCGCCGTATGGGCGACTCTTTGGAATTTGTAAATAGGCTCACGGATCATGAACAATAACTCAACAATTATCTTCTTTTTCTCTTTTGTTCAATTCCCTTCTAAATCGTAAAGGGGTTGAATTCATTGTTTTGCGGAATTGGTTGATGTAATAACTCGTGCTGTTAAAACCAACCTCATAGGCAATTTCGGTGATGCTACGCTCGGAGAGTTGCAATAGTTCAATGCTTCTTTGGATGCGGTACTCGATCACATATTGCATGGGTGTGGTTTTCAGGATTTGCTTGAAATAACGGCATGTCTCCGATCGACTTAACTGTCCGGCCTTTGCAATATCTTCTAATCTAATCGGCTCGGCATAGTTGAAATGAATCCATTGCAACATGTCTTTCATTCGGTTGTTTCTGCTCATCTCTGATGGATCATGTTCCAGGGAATATCCGTTCATAATCAGTAGTTTCCACATATTCAGCACCGAAGAAGCAACATTCACTTCGTAAAAAGGAACTTGTTGCACTAGCTCCTTTCTAATCTGTGCAATGGCACTCAGGATCTGTTCTCCCCAAGCGTTAGCTCTTTCGATATACAGAAAAGGCAAATTAGTTGCTGTTACATATGGATGTACGTACTTTATATACAAATCCGAAGGTATGATAACATGCGGGGACAAATTCAGACATAAATAAATGCAGTTCTCGCTCACACCATGATCTTCGGCCATATGCATTATTCCACTGTTGATAAAAATCCCTTCACCTTTGGACAAAATCACCTTTTGATCGTTGATATGGAATAACGCCGTACCCTGAAGAACGGTAACAAACTGCAATTCATCATGCCAGTGGAGAGGAATATGTCCGTGAACATTTTGAACAATGGTTGTCTCATAACAGGCTATAGATAATGTATCGGTACGGTGTTGCGTCATTTCTTTCAATTGTTGATCAATGATAAATTCGATTTTCCGCATGGCCCTCATCTCAATATAGTTATATTTTTAAGTGTAATATTGATATTAATGTACCGCATTTCTCCTTAATATAACACTATTCTTATATTTAAGGTGAGGCGAACAAGAATGACAACTTCTGCAAAATCCAAAATTTCAGGCATCGTACTCGTTCTGACCGGAGCCATCTGTTGGGGCATTGGGGGTACGGTATCTCAAAAACTGTTTCAACTGGATGGAATTGAGGTCAATTGGTATGTCACGGTACGATTGTTGATCGCTGGGTTACTATTACTGGTTATTCAATCGTTTACTAATGGACGATTTCAGATTTTTGATGTGTGGAGAAATAAAAAAACGGCTGGACAGCTGATCATCTTTGGATTGGTCGGTATGCTTACCGTCCAGTATACGTACATGGCATCCATTAAACACGGTAATTCAGCGGTAGCTACACTCCTGCAGTACCTGTCCCCTGTCATGATCATGATTTACATCGCACTCCGTAAGCAGTCTGTCCTTACACGCAATGACCTTGCATGCGCCGTTCTGGCTCTCGGTGGGTGTTTTCTCCTACTGACGAACGGCTCACTCACGCAGTTATCTGTCTCCTGGCTCGCAGTGATGTGGGGCATATTATCCGGGGTTTCAGCTGCATTTTATACGCTGTATGCCGTGCAACTGATTAAAAAGTTCGATTCACTTGTTGTGGTCGGCTGGGCTATGATCATCGCTGGTTTGGGAATGAGTTTTATTCACCCGCCCTGGAAAATGAATTTTGCTAGCATCACGCTGGAAACCTACGGTTATTTGATATTTACGATCCTTTTTGGAACCATGATTGCTTTTTGGTTTTATATTGCGAGTCTCAAAAGTCTTACACCCAAGGAAACTAGCCTGCTCGGGAGCGCAGAGCCCCTAGCTGCTGTCGGAACAACCGTTATATGGCTCCATGAACCTTTTGGCCTCTATCAATGGATTGGTATGGCATGTATTCTTGGCATGATGCTGGTCATGCAGTCCAATCGTTCGAGATCTCCCCGGAGTAACAACAAATAACCTCCCTCGCCATAATGCGCGATAGAAGGTTGTTAGTTGTCGTATATTGGTGCATAAGCGCCAATATTGTTGTTGCACTCCACAAAATCACTGTGCGATCTGGTCGCGGATGGATTGCAGTATTTTTTTCTCCAGACGTGATACCTGTACCTGAGATATTCCCAGCCTGCTGGCAACCTCGGACTGCGTCTGATCCCGGTAATACCGAAGATAAACGATTAACCGCTCCCGCTCGCTAAGACCACCGATGGCTTCGTTCAGGGCCAGTTTGTCAAACCAACGTTCCTGAGACTCGTCGGCAATCTGATCCATTAACGTGATGGGATCACCGTCATTCTCGAATACCGTCTCATGGATGGAGGTCGGTGGTTTGTTCGCTTCCTGGGCAAATACGACTTCCTCTGGGGTTACCCCCAGCTCTGCGGCAACTTCCTTAATCGTTGGCAGACGATCCAGATGTTTAGACAGTTCGTCCCTTTTTTTACGGACTTTATTCGCCATCTCTTTTAGTGAACGACTGACCTTCAGGGTACCGTCATCCCGCAGGAATCGCTGGATTTCTCCGATGATCATCGGTACCGCGTAGGTTGAGAACTTCACGTCATAACTGAGATCAAATTTGTCCACTGACTTGAGCAGACCGATACAACCAATCTGGAACAGATCTTCCGGATCATATCCCCTGTTCATAAAACGCTGTACGACGGACCAGACGAGTCTGATGTTGCAGTTCACCAGCGTATCCCGTGAGACATGGTCACCCGACTGACTGAGCGCAATCAGCCGTTTGACCTCGGCATCGTCCAAATAGGTCTGTGAAGATGGTTTCACTTCAGCATCCATAAGAACACCAACCCCTAATTATACAATGCTTTCTTGGATTCAATCCTTTTTTTCATCTTGATGGAGGTGCCTCTGCCGGGCTCACTGCTGACTTCGAATTCATCCATAAAGTTTTCCATAATGGTGAAGCCCATGCCCGACCGCTCAAGTTCGGGTTTGGACGTATATAGCGGCTGCTTGGCGAGTTCAAGATCTTCGATTCCTTCACCGCGGTCTTCCACGATGATTGTGATCATGTCTTCCCGAATCTCGGCCTGGATAGACACAACACCTTCGGAGTTGTTGTTGTATCCGTGGATGATGCTGTTGGTCACGGCTTCCGAAATGACCGTCTTCAGGTCACTGAGCTCGTCCATCGTTGGATCAAGCTGGGAGATAAACGCAGCAACGGTTACCCGTGCAAACGACTCATTCTCTGACTTGGCCGCGAATTGCAGATTCATGAAATTTGTCCCTGTTCCTTCATTCATGAGACGACCTCCAGACCTGAGAGAGCAGTTCCCTCATTTTCGTATATCGGCATAATCTTGAACAGACCCGACATTTCCAGCAATCGGTACACTGGCGAATTGACGTCACAGACCACCATCTTGCCACCTTTATTCTTAATGAGCTTGTATCTTCCCAAAATGACACCCAGACCCGAACTGTCCATAAATTGCAGATCTTTCAGGCTGAGTACGAGATGCTCGCTTTGTCTCCGCTGGATGGCTTCATCCATTTGCATCCGTACCATGTCAGCTGTATGGTGATCCAGCTCCCCGGATAATCGTACAATCAGAATCCCGCGATGGTGTTCCATTTCCACATGCAAGTTCACGTTTGCTCACTCTCCTCCCTGTCTTAGAACAAGGATTTCTACGCTTCCGAAGGCTTTTCCTGCCCCCCGACAAAACTAGAAGAAAACCCCTATTTAACTACAAAATATGTTCGAAGGATGCGTGCAACTCGCAGAAATCGCCGTTTAGTCAAACAGGTTGGACGTTGTCCGCTTGAACAGCTTCCACCAGCCAGCCTTATTCACATCCTGCGGAGCCTGAATATCGAACTCCTTAATCACATCATTGCCCTGGTAAACCACAAGTTTACCTATACTTTGCCCAGCCTTGATCGGAGCTTTCAATTCTTTGGCAACCAACAATTCATGTCGGATGTCGTTGGATTTGGCTCCTTTGCGCATCAGTACACTATAATTTTGCGTGGCATTTAGAGGCAATTCGGCAACTTCACCTTTTTCGATCTTCAGACTGCCCAGCAGATCCCCTGCCTTGTAGAGCGCCTTCATCGTATATTGGCTAAACGCATAGTCAAACATCGAAGATACCTCACTGTTCCGTGTTTTGGTATTTGGTTCACCAAGTACCACGGAAACGACACGCAATCCATCTTTGGACGCCGTTGCAGACAAGCAGAATTTCGCTTCGGAAGTGTAACCTGTTTTCAAACCGTCTGCCCCTTGATAAAAACGAACCAGCTTGTTGGTGTTAACCAACCAGAATGGCTTTTCCGTATCTTTGCGAAGGTAATCCTGATATGCACCGGTGTACTTCGTAATCCCGGAATGTTTCAACAGTTCACGGCTCATGACGGCAATATCATGGGCGGAAGAATAATGATTATCGACCGGCAGACCGTTACAGTTGGCAAAATGAGTATCCTTCATGCCAAGCTCCTTCGCACGCTCATTCATCAGCTGTACAAAGGCTTCTTCCGAGCCAGCGATCTTCTCAGCCATAGCTACCGAGGCATCATTGCCTGAAGCCATCGCGATCCCTTTTAACATATCATCGACCGTCATTTCTTCCCCAGGCTCCAGGAAGATCTGCGAACCGCCCATGGAAGCTGCATATTCACTCGTTCTTACTTTGTCCGTCAGCTTCAGCTTGCCCGAGTCGATCGCTTCGATCGTAAGCAGCATGGTCATAATTTTTGTAATGCTCGCAGGAGGCAGCTGATCATGACTGTTTTTCTCATAAATGACGGTCCCCGTATCTGCATCCATTAAGATCGCAGAGCGCGCCGACGGGGCCAGATCAGTTCCTCCCGCTGCCTTCGGTGTTTCTTCAGCTAATGCCGTTGATGCCAAAAGGGACAGCAGGATACAAAGGGTCATGAACGATGCCATTATTCTTTTCTTCACAAGGTTACCTCCTCAAATGACTTGCTTACTGCATGTTCCATGCATGTACTGCTAATCATTGTCGGCCCGTTTCCAGTAAATTATTCCATGTAAAGCATGATTTCCCGAACTTTTATTGAAAATGTGGTCAAAGCTAAAAAACGCACTGCACTCAACGAATGAGTAACCGTACGTTCAACACAACAAAAAAAAGGTTACCTCCGATGATTTCTCATTCAAAGAGGTAACCTTATCTACTCAAATCTTGCTTACATTTGTGGAATAACAGCCAATACCAGCGCCAGGAACGACTCACGCACACGCTCCGTCGTTTCCATCACCTCATCATGTGACAGTGGCTGGTCCAGAATTCCGGCAGCCATGTTGCTGATACAGGAAATACCGAGTACTTCCAGGCCTGCGTGGCGTGCCACGATCACTTCAGATACAGTGGACATGCCCACTGCGTCTGCGCCCAATGTACGCAGCATTCTGATCTCTGCCGGTGTCTCGTAATTCGGACCAAGCATACCTGCGTATACCCCTTCACGTACGTTAAAACCTTGTGATGCGGCCGTATCCTTCGCCAGCGCACGCAAACGGCGGCTATATGCTTCGGACAGATCCGGGAAACGCACGCCCAGTGCAGCGTCATTTGGTCCAATCAGTGGATTTTTGCCTGTGAGATTCAAGTGGTCAGAGATCAGCATCAAGTCTCCAGCTTCATACGACGTATTCACACCGCCTGCAGCATTGGTTACAAGCAAGCTACTTACACCCAGTTCTTTCATAACCCGTACCGGGAAAGCTGTCAATTCCGGACCATATCCTTCGTACATATGGAAACGGCCTTTCATCATCACGACTGGACGACCTTTAATGGTTCCGACCAATAGTTCACCTTCATGTCCTTCTACTGTGGACACCGGAAAATGTGGAATATCCTGATAAGCAATACTTACGCCATCTTCAATCAGTTCTGCCAGTACGCCAAGACCCGAACCCAAAATCAAACCGACTTCCGGCTTGATGGAGCTTTTGCTTTGAATATAAGATGCTGCTTCCGAAATCATTTGTTGGTTTAATGCTGTCATGCGTTGTATGTTCCTCCTTGAGTTGAAACGATCCGTCTTATGTATAACGGCGTTTGGATGTATTCAATTTATTTTATCCTAAATCGGTCCAATGTTCCGCATTTATTTGTGAATGCCATGCGTCAAAATCTATCTTGCCCTCGGATGATGGGTTTCATAGATTTCTTTCATGGTTTTGCGACCATGATTGCCATATTGTTGTCCAGGTTGCTCCACGTGACCCAGCATGTCTTGAACCGCACGTGTATCCGCCCCATTGGCAATCAGGTGTGCCGCAAAGGAATGACGCAGCGTATGCGGCGTTATTTCTTCCGAGATTCCCGCGTCCACCGCCGCTTTTTTGAGCAGCTTCCAGAAGCCCTGCCGGGTTAAACGTCTGCCAGATACATTCACGAATAGTGCCTGCTCGTCCGAATCGGTTTTGAGCAACTTGTTGCGGAATTCCTCCACATATACACTCGCCCAATGTGCAGCTGGTGCACCGATGGGAAGGATGCGTTCCTTGCCCGCCCCACCGCATCGTATAAAGCGCATGCCTGGCTGTACATCCCGAATGTCAAGCGCAATCAGTTCAGAGACCCGAATGCCTGTAGCATATAATAGTTCAAGCATCGCTCGATCTCTCACACCCTGCGGTGAACGAATATCAGGCGCTGTCAGCAGTTGTTCGATCTCCTGGATACTTAACACCTGTGGTGGCGTCTTATCCGCCTTGGGAGCTTCCACATCAAACGTAGGGTCCTGTATAATATCACCCCGCCGCATCAAAAAATGAAAGTAGGAGCGCAGAGATACGATGCTGCGGGCAATGGTTGCATTGGCACGTCCTGCCTGTTTGAGCTGACCTGCAAACAGGACGACATGTGTGCGTCTGACCTGATCGGCTTCGCGTATGCCATATTCATTCTCTGCAAATTCAATGAACTTGTCCACGTCTCGGAGATACGATTCAAGCGTGCTGCTCGACATCCCTTTATCATCTTCCAAGTATAAGGCATAGGCATGTATCGTCTGTTTCATGTACAACGCTCCTCAACTGACAGATCTGCCGCTCTGGCAGACTGCTCCCGTATTTGCATCCCTGGCTGTTTGAAGCTACTCCCCGTACCAATAGAACAAACGGAGACGCTCTGCCATCGTAGGACGTCCTTCTCCATTAACCGGCCAATCCGTTTCCTGAAAAACTTTGATTGCATTGCCAGTCGGCATCTGATACTGATCCACAGGTGAGATCCAGCCATTAAACAGATCCAGAACATGATAGAACAGATAAACTAATGCGGCAAAAAATATAATAAATCGAATAAAACGGAGCCCTCTCCGCACTGATATAATCATGGGCGTGTCCCCCTCCTGATTCGAATCCGGTAATGTCCTTGAATCAGGGTATGTCCATAAACACAGATTTATGCCATTCGGAGGAAACTCCAGATCATGTCCGGTGCCAAAAAAGCTCTCCCGTCAAAACCGCCGGTGAGAGCTTGAAGATATGCTATGTTATTCTTCATCTTTGGGTTTCTGTTCATTTTTAGCTTTGCAACGATAACAAATTCCATGAAAGTCCAGTCGGTGATCTACTACCGAAAAGTTGAATTCCCGCTCCAAACGCTCTTCAAGCGGTCCAAGCCAGTCTTCACGTATTTCATCCATACTTCCGCATTGAACACAGATTAAGTGATGATGGTGATGCTTGGATGTATCTCCGCGCAGATCATAACGCGCTACACCGTCGCCGAAGTTGATTTTCTCTACAACATGCAGCTCACTCAGCAGTTCGAGGGTACGGTACACGGTTGCCAGACCGATTTCGGGAGCCTTTTCTTTAACGAGCATGAATACGTCTTCTGCACTCAGATGATCTTCTTCATTCTCAAGAAGTACTCTTAAGGTGGCTTCCCGCTGGGGCGTTAATTTATATCCTTGGGACTGTAGTTGCTGCTTAATTTTATCAATCCGTGCTTCCATTTTCTCCCTCCCCCTAGGAAATCACTGCACACTGCAACTTAACCCACTCTTTTCATTATAGGGGGAGTGCGTAATTAAAGTCAACATTTTACACTATACGGTGCACGTTAGGCCGGTAGTAACATTGGCGTGACCCAACGCATCATCGCAGGTGTAACCCATGTTTCAAAAGACGCCACGCCGAGCAGCAATGCAGCCATAACCAAAGTTAACACTATATATGAAGCAAAAGGCCTTTGTCGACCAGGTGTTCGCTGCATCAAAACACGATTGCGAATGATGTATAACGAGAACGTCATCGCCGCCACACTGCAGATCAGAAGGATCGGAATGACAAATAGATTATGCGGTGCCACGGACACCAGTGCAAACAGCAGCCCTTTCCAGGAATACTGCCCAACAAGGTACCCCACTGTGAATCCAATGAGCACACCTTTTAGAAAATCCAGAACCAGTATACCGGGTAGTCCAACGACGGATAAACCCAGAATAAAGATCAGACCCACCCATTTCAGATGGAGCATGGCAATGTCCCAATATGCCCCGGTCTCAGTCACTTGTGCGCTGTGCTGCACGGTCATGAAGAAATTGCCCAGATAACCCTCCAGATCCTGACGTTGCTCAAGAGACAATGCGTTCACCATGAGCGCGCCAAAAATGACGCCGACCAGAAACAAGACAGCCACGAATACATATAACGAAGTCTGACCTTTAAATGTAAAGTAGGAAGAGCGCATTCAGGTACGAGTCCCCTTTCCGGTATCATGCTGCAAGGATTCTCAGTTACATCCTCATAGTCATTCTTATGAACCGGAACGCACCTGTATGACTTCTTGTCCAGATTGGCTCTACGTGAAGTGAAGCTTTATCAGTTGAACCTAGGAGTAATTACACGGGTCACTCCGATGACAGAACAACCTTTCGATCGCTGTTATCCCCAGATTTTTTTCATTCCTTTTTAAAGGGGAAATCCGGGGATAAAGGCGAAGCGTATGCTTACGATGCAGCTTTCTTTCTGAAAGCTTTTAGCTCCGCCTTCTTCAGGTTCTTTCTGTCCCCTCCGTTTTGTGTAAATGTTTAGTTCAATTTATCTAATCTGAAGATTTCACCTGAACAGCAACTTTACCGTACGTGCCGCCACCTCCGGAGGACAGCTCCAGTTGTCCGTTCCGTGCAGCCACAATTAAGCCTGCTAGCACAGGTCCAACAACCGCAGCAAGCTCTTCCTCACGCGTGCGATGAAGTACATTCATTTCTGTACCAAAATGGTCCAGTAGCTGGCGCAGTTTGGCTTTGCCAAGTCCGGGGATGAACTCCAGTGGTACCTGATAATGATAGGCCGGTCTGTTTGCAGGGACATGAGGACTCTCCCGATCAGAGATCGCCAGAATGCGGTCCAGCACACCCTGAACCAGCTTCAGACTGCCACAGTGCGGACAACGCTCTGCTGACATCGCTCGCTCATCCATAATGCTGCCACATGCTGCACAGTAAGTACGGTGATACTTGCCCAGCCTTGGATTCAGTCCATAATTGGCCGCAATTTTCCTGCCGGCTTCTCCTTGAAGTGCCATACGGAATTCATCAAAAGAAGGGGCAGCAACTTGCAGTTCGTTATACTCCCGTCCAATCTTACCGAGTGAATGAGCATCCGAGTTGGTGAGAAACGGTACATGATCCAACTCCCGAATATAACTGGCCATGGATGAATCAGAGCTTAACCCCAACTCGACAGCATCCACAAGACGGGTATCCAATACATCGCCCATACGGGGCGCAGTACTGCCATAGATGCCTTTATGCGGTGTAAATACATGTGCAGGCACAATAAGCCCACCAAGTGCCTTAATCTCAGCCTGCATCTCTAGAGCGGGCACGTACACCCGCTGAGAACTGAGGTTCACATTTTTCATATAACGTTTCATCCAGTCCGTGAAAGACTTCATCGTTTTCAGATCACGGAAGTACGCCAGCATATGAAACTCACGCATTCCAGGCTCGCGCAGCTCAATCTCTGTACCCAGCAGAATGGTAGTGTCCTGGTAGGCAATACCGCCGCCCTCAATCTCGGACATGGTACCACTCTCCAGCAATTGCTCAATATCTATCTGTACAACCGGAGAATGACAATCAATAACACCAAGCAAATGAATTCCTTTGCGATCCGATGCTTCCCGAGCGATATTCTCAAATGTCAGATCGCGACTGCCACTGATTTTCACGGCCTCCCCCCGAGAGGTTCGTCCGATGTGAATATGCAGGTCTGTATAACAGGGCTCCCACATCGTGGACGTTTTCAGTTGGTCTTGCATGCCTAGAACCGTCCTGTCGTTCTGTAAAGGTCCCACGCGTACACAGCCATCATCGTTTTGGCATCGCTAATCCGGTTCTCGTCCATAAGCGCATAGGCTTCCTCCAGAGTTATTTCGGCAACTTCAAGGAATTCATCTTCGTCCAGCGCCATGTCCCCTGCTTCCAACTCTTCAGCGATGTAAAGATGAATGATCTCATCTACGAACCCCGGTGACGTGTAGAACGAACGCAAATGACGCAGCGACTTCGCCACATATCCTGTCTCTTCTCGCAATTCACGTGCTGCTGCAACCTCTGGTTCTTCACCCGGGTCCAGTTTCCCCGCAGGAATCTCCACTTCGGTGCGCCCCATTGCCTGACGATACTGATCTACAACAAGCATGCGATCCCCGTTTAGAGCTAGTACCGCTACAGCGCCAGGGTGCCGGATTATCTCACGTGTAGCCGTCTGGCCGTTCGGCAATTTAACGGTATCGACTTGAAGTGAAATCACTTTGCCCTCGAAGATTGGCTTGGTGGATACGGTCACTTCATCCAGCTTTGGATTGGCAGGTTGTGCTGCATGGATGGATTGGGCAGATTGGTTTGGTTTCATTTGTTCTTCAACTCCATATCGTAGGATTATATATAAATGGACTAAAAATATTTACACTAACCACTCCGATGACAGAACAACCCTTCGATCGCTGTTATCCCCAGATTTTTTTGATTTCTTTCTCTAATAGATAAAATTTGGTTATAAAGGCGAACGCTCCGCTTCTCTTGGTTATTTCTGTCCTCTCCGTTCTTGTGTAAAGGATTAGCTCAATTTATATATTCGGTGAATGTATAATTCTCTGATTTTGGGCATATGGTGAGCGTATAGAATTCTCACAGCAAATATAAACGAATCAGGGGGACTTTCAATGAACAGTTATATGACGCCTCAATCCGTACACGTGGTAGGACAAGCCCGGCAAGTGCAGCTCATACTCAAGCAATGGTTGCGCGAGTGGGGCCCTGATGCCAAGTTAGTCGATCTGCTCGCTGGACGTAAATAAACATATTGAAACATGATTTTGCTTCCTTTTGACCCTAAATTAACGAGTCTTCTCCCTTGAAATATAACATGAATTCGCAAAAAGTCCGAATCCGATACAGACCGGGTTCGGACTTTTGTCTAACAACATGTGAGGTAACATGCGCTCTATATTATTTCTTGTCAGCTGCCGTTTCCTGAATAATAGCTACGACTACCTGAGACAACTTCACAATGTCTTCGGCACGAATGCGTTCTTTGGTTGTATGAATATCCTCATACCCTACCGCCAAGTTCACTGTTGGAATGTCGAATCCGTTAAAGATATTGGCATCACTGCCACCACCGGAAGCAAACGTACTGGTCTCCAGCCCAATACTGCGGATGGCACGCTGTGCAAGCTGTACAACTTCGTGTTCATCATGGAAGCCAAATGCAGGGTAGAGGATCTCACTTCTGAATTCAGCCGTTGCACCGTATTTGCGACATGTCGTTTCCAGCGCGTCACGCATCTGTCCAACCTGCAATTCAACTTTCTCCTGCACAATACTGCGGGCTTCCGCTTCAAGCTGTACAAAGTCACATACCACGTTGAGTGGTGATCCACCCTGGAATTTGCCAATGTTTGCTGTCGTTTCATCATCAATTCTGCCCAGTGTCATCGCTGCAATTGCTTTGGCTGCTACCTGAATGGCGCTGATCCCGTCTTCCGGGTTCACGCCCGCATGTGCGGACTTACCATAGATGCTCATTTGAATTTCAGCTCTGGCTGGTGCAGCTACACAGATCGTGCCTACAGCTCCATTAGAGTCAAGCGCATAACCGAACTCGGCATCGATATCCTTCGGATTCATCGCACGTGCGCCCACCAGGCCAGACTCTTCGCCAACTGTAATGACAAATTGAATTTTACCATGAGGAATCTTGTTTTCCTGGATCACACGAATCGCTTCGAACAATGCCGCAATCCCTGCTTTATCATCTGCTCCCAGGATCGTTGTTCCATCACTGCGAATCCAGCCATCTTCACCCAGTTCAGGCTTGATTCCCTGTCCCGGCGTTACGGTGTCCATGTGACATGTGAAAAAGATCGGTGCAACTCCATCTGTTCCTTCGGCTTCCCAGGTAATAACGAGGTTTCCGGCGCCATGTCCGGTTTGCTCCATCGTGTCGTCCTCATAGACATGAAGACCAAGCTCTGTAAACTGTTCTTTTAACACCTTCGAGATGTTCTGTTCATTTTTCGTTTCACTATCAATCTGCACCAGTTCCATAAACTGATCGATAACGCGTTGTTGTTTAATCATAGGACTTTCCTCCCTCTCGTGGATACGGTACAATACAATTACTATGGCTTGTTTACTTTTTATGAGGTTGTTCAAAAAGTCCGCTTTTGATTACGAAGGATGCCTGGCGGCATCATCAGCATCGAATATGGAATTCAGCCGAAATGTCCGTTGCTCACGTAGTTTTCCTACGCTCCGCTACTCCATTTCTAGCTTCATTCCATCTTCTTGGTACTGAAAACCAGTCTTTTTGAACACACACTTTATGTTGAAAGGAGTTCTCTCATCATGCAAAAAAAGAAATGGTTCAAAATCATCATCTATCTCATGCTGATCGCCATGATCGGGTCCACCCTTTTCATCGCTCTCGAACCGTTGCTGTTCGGATAGCAACCTAAAGCCTTTCGACGAACTGTTTACAGACGTTGAAGGGCTTCTTTTTCCGTGACCCAATTAATCTCATATGGAAAAATACGATTAAAGTACGGAACAATCTCCTGCGCTACCTGCTCCACCGCATAGGACTTGCCTGTTATATCCTCCAGTGAGGTAACACCATACTGCTCAATCCCACAAGGAACAATCCCCTGAAAACCTGCATGTTGAATGCCTGAGCTGATATTAAAAGCAAAGCCGTGACTGGTCACAAAACCGCGGCGGTGTTTGCAACGATTAAACTTGATGCCAATTGCAGCGATCTTCATATCGCCAATCCACACACCCGTGTAACCCTCTTTGCGTCCGGCTTCGATGCCCTGGTCTGCGAGATAATCCATAAGTACCTGCTCAAGTTTCCGTAAATAGCCGTGCAGATCCAGGTCTTCATCCCGACCAAGAATCAATAACGGGTAACCTACCAACTGGCCCGGGCCATGATAAGTAATATCACCGCCGCGGTCAATTTGAAACAAAGAAATCCCTTGCTCACGCAACTCTTCCGGACTGAGAAGCAGATGCTCCGGATGATTTTGTGATCCGATCGTATACGTAGGCGGGTGTTGTAAAAGCAGCATCTGCTCCGCTCCCTCGCCCTCGTCCAATCGCTGCACAATCGCTTTCTGGCGGTTCCAAGCCTCTTCATAATCAAGCATTGGTATGTATGCAACATCCAGCGGCTTGCTCATGATTCCCCACACCCTTCTGCTTCAGGTTCAGTGTACAATTGAGCACCTGTCCGTAGACAGCAGGAAAAGTGCACGGCCTGCGGCACATACACTTCCCCGACAACTATTTACTTAATACACCTTGCTCTCCATGGTATATCCTTCAAGGTTTTCTTTGACACGTTGCAAGAAACGTCCGCTGATTACGCCATCCAGGATTCGGTGATCCAGCGACAGACACAGGTTAGCCATCGAACGAACAGCGATCATATCATTAATAACCACTGGCTTTTTGACAATCGACTCAAATGTAAGAATCGCTGCCTGCGGGTAGTTAATGATTGGCTGGGACAGGATCGAACCAAATGAACCTGTGTTGTTTACCGTAAACGTACCACCTTGCATATGATCCAGCTTCAACGTACCTTCACGTGTTTTGCGAGCCAGTTCATCCACTTCACGGGCCAGACCTGCAATATTTCGCTGATCGGCATGTTTGATTACGGGTGTAAGTACGGAATCTTCGGTTCCTACCGCCATGGACAGGTTAATGTCCCGTTTGACGATAATTTTGTCCACTGCCCATACCGAGTTCATGATTGGGTAGTCTTTAATCGCGTTAACGACTCCCTTCATCATGAAGGACAGATATGTCAGATTGATGCCTTCCTTACGCTTGAACTCATCCTTAAGTTTATTGCGCAGCATCACAAGATTTGTTACGTCCACTTCGATCATTGTCCATGCATGCGGGATTTCCGATACGCTTTGACGCATATTCCGGGCAATGGCATTACGCACAGGGGTAACATCGATGAAATACTCCGATCTTCCCTGGCCGCCACCTTCCACTTCGATCTGTGGAATTTTCGGGCTTTCGGTTAGATGAATGCCTGAATGTCTCACAGGAACACCTGCATCGGACGCTGAGATCGCTTCTCCAGCGGTTAAACCCATTTCTCCATTTCCACGATTCACTCCGCTGAATGGAGAAGCAGACGGCACACCAGAAGGTGTATGCTGTGCTGCTGCAGATGATGCTTGTGCAGACGTTCCAGCCGCGTTACCTCCCTGTGCAACAAATGCCAGCACATCTTTGCGGGTAATACGACCACCGGCTCCAGTGCCTTGGATGCTTTGCAAGTTCAAGCCATGCTCTGCTGCCAAGGATTGCACTGCCGGGGAATACCGATTGCGCATCGGCTGGTTGGGGTCATGTGCTGCTGTATTTGAGGCGGCAACAGGAGTGTGGCTGACATGTTGCTGCACTTGCTCCTGTTGCTGCGATACTTGTGTTACTTGCTCGGCCACTTCTTCGTCAGAAGCTGCGACCTGCATGCGGCAGATTGCTTCACCAACAGCAATCGTTGTGCCCTCTTCCACCAAAAGATCACCCATAATTCCATCCACAGTGGATGGAATCTCGGCATTAACTTTATCAGTGATTACTTCACAGATCGGCTCGTACTGTTCCACACGGTCGCCCGGTTTTTTCAACCATTTGCCTATGGTAGCCGAGACCAGCGATTCCGCCAATTGCGGCATAATGACCTCGATCCATTTCATACGTTCAGCCATTTGATTATCACTCCAAACTTTACTTTTAAACGATCCAAAAAACGAAATTAAAACTCGGCAAGTGTACGCATTGCTGCTTTGGCTTTGTCCTTGCTCAGCATGTAGAATTTCTCCAATGTTGGGCTAATTGGCATGGCCGGCACGTCAGGTCCGCAGAGACGCTGAATCGGTGCATCCAGTTCAAATAGACATTCCTCACTAATAATAGCGGCAACTTCGGCACCTACACCACCGGTTTTGTTATCTTCGTGTACAATCAGCACCTTGCCTGTCAGACGAGCGGAAGCGATAATGGCTTCACGATCCAACGGCTGCAATGTGCGCAGATCCAGAACGTGTGCTGTAATGCCTTCTTCCCGTTCCAGCTCCTCAGCAGCCTGCATTACAAAATGCAACGGCTGACTGTAACCGATCACCGTAATATCCGCACCCTCACGAAGTACGTTGGCTTTACCAATCGGAACGATGTAATCATCTTCAGGCACATCTTCCTTGATAAGCTTGTAGCATTTTTTATTTTCAAAAAAGAGTACCGGGTCCGGGTCGCGAATAGCCGCCTTGAGCAGTCCCTTGGCATCGTATGCCGAGTAGGGTGCTATAATTTTCAGACCAGGTGTACCAAAGAAAATCGATTCCGGACATTGGGAGTGATACAAACCACCGAAGATTCCGCCACCAATCGGCGCACGGATAACAATCGGACAGCTCCAGTCATTATTGGAACGATAGCGGATCTTCGCCGCTTCACTAATGATCTGGTTTGTTGCCGGCAGCATGAAGTCCGAATATTGCATTTCGGCAATCGGCTTCATGCCATACATCGCTGCACCAATGGCAACACCTGCAATAGCGGATTCAGACAAAGGTGTGTCCATCACTCGCATTTCGCCAAACTGATCTTGCAGCCCTTTAGTTGTGGTAAACACACCACCTTTGAGACCTACGTCTTCACCAAGGATAAAAACATTCTCATCCCGTTCCATCTCTTCTTTCATCGCGAGACGGATTGCATCAATATATTCCATCACTGCCATACTTACCGTCCCCCTTCTTCGCTGTCCGCATAAACGTGCGTCAGAGTATCCTCAGGTTTAGGATATGGCGCGTTGTCTGCATATTCAGTTGCTTCTTTCATTTCCATCGCAAGCTGCGAAGCCAGATCCGCATCCCGGGCTTCGTCCCAGATGCCGCAATCGATCAAGTAGTTCTTCATGCGAGGAACGCCATCTTTCTTCCAGTTCTCCTCAACTTCCTCTTTGGTCCGGTAAGCCAGATCATTATCGGAGGTGGAGTGAGGTGACAACCGATACATCATCGCTTCAATCAGTGTCGGGCCTTCTCCGGCTATGGCACGGCGACGCGCTTCCTTCACTGCAGCGTATACTTCTAAAGCATCGTTACCATCTACACGTAGTCCGGGGAACCCGTATCCTTGTGCTCGATCGGATATTTTGCCGCTCAACTGTTTGTGAATCGGTACCGAAATTGCATATTGATTGTTCTCACACATAATAATGACAGGCAATTTATGCACACCTGCAAAGTTGGCTCCCTCGTGGAAGTCACCCTGGTTGCTTGATCCTTCACCAAACGTAACAAAAGAAACAAATTCTTGCTTCTTCATTTTGGCAGCCAGCGCAAACCCAACAGCGTGCGGAACCTGTGTTGTAACCGGGCTGGAGCCCGTCACAATCCGCAGCTTTTTGTGACCGAAGTGACCCGGCATTTGCCGACCGCCACTATTCGGATCTTCCGCTTTTGCAAAAGCAGACAGCATCAACTCACGCGGAGTCATGCCTACCGCCAGTACAAAGCCATAATCGCGGTAATAAGGTAAATAATAATCGTGATCCCGATCCAGACCAAAAGCAGCGCCTACTTGCGCAGCTTCCTGTCCTACACCGGATACGTGAAAGTTAATTTTGCCAGCCCGTTGCAAGAGCAAGCAACGCTCGTCAAACTTGCGTGCGAGCAGCATGTATTTGTACATATCCAATACTTCACCATCGCTAAGTCCCAGCTGTTGATGCCGATGGACCGCGTCTGCAGTACCTTGTGAACTCATATGAGGTACCTCCTTTTAATCAGAGCCTGTGCCACTCTTACTACCCGATCTTATAACCTGGTACTAAGACTTGGCTTAACCTTATTATAATCCCTTTTACCCAAAAAAGGAAAGAACCTTTCTCATAAGCCTGTTTGGCTTACATTCCAATGGCCTTTCCATCGACCGCCAGCATGGCTTCACCCATGATTTCCGACAGAGAAGGGTGCGGATGAATGGTTTGTCCAACTTCCCAAGGTGTGGCATCCAGCATCTGAGCCAGAGAAGCCTCAGCGATCAATTCCGTCACATGGGTGCCAATCATATGTACTCCCAATATATCATTCGTCTTGGCATCTGCGATCACCTTCACGAATCCATCCCGACTTCCGTGAATAAGCGATTTGCCAATGGCCGAAAATGGGAACTTGCCGGTTTTAATGTCATAACCACGTTCTTTGGCTTCACGCTCGGTGAATCCGATGCTTGCTGCTTCCGGACGTGTATACACACAGCGCGGGATGCGATGGGATTCTACGGCATGTACCGTTTCGCCCGCCAGATGATCGACAGCGAGAATGCCTTCATGACTTGCGGCATGTGCAAGCTGCAAACCGCCGATGCAGTCACCAATGGCGTAGATGTGACCTTCGCCGGTTTGTAACTGTTTGTTCACAGCGATGAATCCACGCTCCAGTTTGATATCTGTATTTTCGAGTCCGATATTTTCGACATTAGCCTGACGTCCAACCGACACGAGCATTTTCTCCGCTCTCAGCGTTTCCTGCTTATCGTCACCAAGCTGCACATCAATCTGGATGCCCTCTTGATCCGTGTTATATGTTTCCGTTAGAACAGTGGCACCTGTCAGGAAACGAACACCTCGTTTGCTTAGCAATCGCTGCATTTCTTTGGCAACATCCTCATCCTCGGCAGGCAACACGTGAGCAGCTGCTTCTACTACTGTGATGTCTACGCCAAAGTCATTCAGCATGGATGCCCACTCCAGTCCAATCACACCCCCACCGACAATGATGAGTGATGCAGGAAGTTCATCCATACGCAGGGCTTCGTCACTGCTCATAATAAACTTGCCGTCCGGTTCCAGGCCCGGCAACACACGTGGACGCGAACCAGTCGCAATGATGAGATTGGTTGGAACTACCGTATCCATCTCGCCATCTTCAAACTCCACAGCGACTGCTCCGCTCTGCGGTGAGAAGATGGATGGTCCGATGACGCGACCTTTCGCGTGTACAACCTGGATTTTATTTTTTTTCATCAAATATTGAACGCCCTGATGGAGCTGTTCGACAATTGCATCCTTGCGCGCCTGTACTTTGGGAAATACAAGTGTGGCTCCAGCTGTCTCGATACCATACGTCTCGCTCTCCTGGATCTCGGCGTATACTTCCGCACTTTTCAGCAAAGCCTTACTCGGAATACAGCCACGATGCAGACAGGTACCGCCAAGCTTGTCCTTCTCAATGATAACGACCTGTTTTCCCAGCTGTGCAGCCCGGATCGCAGCTACATATCCACCAGTTCCTCCTCCAAGAATTGCAACATCACATGTAATTGGCATCTCTCATGCTCTCCTCTATGAATCAAATTTCAATATAATTTATGATGGCTTAAATCATGGTTTAGCTTATACCCTCTATATGCCATTGTACTCTCCTTGAGCGGTCAACTCAAAGTTTGAAGCAATCACACATGGACAGCCCATGCATTCCAAGCTATGATGGAATCAGGTATGATCTGTAAGCGTAACCTTTATTTAATGTCGACTTTGGCAGAAAGGGTATAATGCTCATGAATACAAGATTGGTCTTTGCGCGATTTTTGGCAATTGTTGTTCTGGTCATCCCCGGTTTAATGGCAATGAAGGGTTTTCTGATGATGAAAGATGCCCTGTTCCTATATTATGCCGAGCACGGGAACGAACTGATTTCACCAGGGTTCCAGTGGCTTTCCTTTGGCGGTGGACTTGTCCTTTTTGCCGCAGGTATGAGTTTTCTGGGAGGCTGGATCTTGTTCCGTGACCGCAAGCGTAATTATGTAGGTCCCCGTTTCCGGTCCAAAAGTGTACCCGAAAAAGCAGAGACGCCCGGAAGGACTCCATGAGTCCGGGCTTTTTTTGTGTGTATACAACACACCGCCTACTTTACATAGACAGGATGGATCATCATGGTATCATTTCTAATCACGTTACAACGATTGCTCAAAGGCATTTTCCATGCGTTCAAAGACCCCAAGTTTCTGGCTCTGTTCGCGTTAACAGCAGCAACGTTGCTGTCAGGCACTTTGTTTTACACTCGTGTTGAAGGTCTGCACTGGATCGATGCGTTATACTTCTGTGCAGTTACCCTGACTACAGTGGGACATCCTGAATTTGTGCCATCCACCGGATTCAGCAAAGCCTTTACCGTAATCTACATGTTTGCAGGCATTGGTCTCACCTTTGCCATGATTGCCAGAATTACAGCAGGTATTCTGTTCCCTCGCAAATTAAAGACAGAAGAGAACCCGGAGTAATCTCCGGGTCATTCGTATAGGGCATCCCGCAGTTTGGTAGACATACGTGATTCTTTGGAAGAAGACTTCAAAATCGTTCTACGCAAGGTAAGGTTACTTGCCTGCAGTCTCTCCGCTTCTGCGAACAGTTCTGCAAATAATGCCTGCGCCGCTTCATCTATAGATCCCTGTTCTTTCAGGCTTTCATATTGCGCTTGCAGTGATGTTAATGCTTCACTCATACTAAACACCTCTTTTCACAACTCCTGTTAATTAGCTGCCGTAACCAATACCTTAACAATCCATATAGTAACACAAAGCTGCGCAGATTAGTTCTGGCTCTTTCCAAAGATTTTGTGGTACTCTGTAAAGGTCGCTTTTTTTGTTGAATCCCGTATGTGAGAGGAGTAGCAGCACCGTGCAAACAGGACGTATTACCGTAATTACTGGACCCATGTTCAGTGAAAAATCCGGTGAACTCATTCGCCGTTGTCAGAAATTAATACAATTTGGCCGTAAAAAGGTTGTGGCCTACAAACCAGCCGAGGATGATCGGTTTGCCCAGGACGAGATCGTAAGCCGAATTGGTTATCGACTCCCTGCCCATTCCATTCCCCGGCAATTAACCCCGGAATCCGTAGAAATGATCTTGAACCAAACCATAGATGCTGATGTTGTTGCATTTGATGAAGTACAATTTTTCAGCAGTGCCATTATGGAACTTGTCTCGGAGTTAGCGTATTGTGGCAAACATGTCATTGTGGACGGACTTAATATGGATTACCGTGGTAAGGAATTCGGATATGTCGGCGGTTTGCTTGCCATGGCAGACGACATTGAGAAACTCTCGGCTTTCTGTGCGGTATGTGGCAGCCCGGATGCAGCCTTTACGCAACGTATTGTCAATGGGGAGCCTGTTACCTTGGGTCCGGTTGTCATGATTGGCGATTCAGAAGCTTACGAGCCACGCTGTCGTTGCTGCTTCATTCCTCCTCACAAAGTTGAATGCTCATCATAATTGCTAAAAGATTTTTGATATCTTCCAAAAAGGCCCCTTGGGGCTTTTTTTGTTATAGAGCAAACATTCGCACAAAAAAGCACCGCTTCGCAGCGATGCTTCCAGAGTCACTTCCCGCTAGTCACGGGAAACAAAATATTTGTTGGTCATGTAGTAAGCGTCACCACGCGACGTTTCCACCATTCCTTTTTTGGCATCCAAAAATACAATCTCTTTACACTTTGTACAGTACCATTTTGTGCGCTTGTATGGGGATTCCGTCACATAAGCCGTGCCACATTTACAATCAATCTTCATTAATAACTCGGTTGATTTATAGGCACTGGACAAGCGTTCCAGGTTATCCTGCTGCTGTGTAGGCATAATGGTCTGCTGATAATCCGATAAATGATTTTGAACCTTGAAGTCTGCTACCAATCCTGCATTCAATCCAAAAAACTCCTTGCCGATTTCGGTCACGAAGCGCTTCTCATTTCTGTAGCAATCCAGCCACTCAATAATCTGCTTATTAGACAGTGGAACCGTACCCTTGATACCGCTGTTTAAGGTGTAGGTCATGATGTATAAAGTATCGTCTTGTCTACCTGAGTACATTAGAATCCTCCTTCGAATACATTTGCTAATGTACTACAAAAACGCGCATAAATCAAAAAATTCTTATTTCCTGAGCGCATCTCTTCTTATTAAATGGGAAACATTCCACGTTCATCCGCCAAAGACTTACAAGAACTGCATACACCTGAAACATTTCCCTGTGGCGCCGCATAATGCACGACCGATTTAACGTTTTTCTTGCATATGGAACAGTAGTGCCTCCTTTCCTTTTTTGGGATATAGTCCGATAGCTTAACCACGTTTTTGTTCGGTCGGAATCGTTGTAAGAAACCCGGCCATTTCATCTCGCTTCACTCTTTCTTGTTCGTCTACTTCGTAGTCATTTTTTTACTCTGGGCTAAAAATCATCTCGTCTTTTTTTATGTATACGATTCCAAGTTGTGCATGCCTATCTCATAATCTATTCGACGTTTTGAACGTTTTTCCTGTTTTTAATCTCTACACATACAAAAAAAACCGACAGAACCTGCTCTCCTTATTTTCGGAAGAACAGTATTTTAGTCGGTTCCATCCTTATTTATAAAAAGTTCCCAGAACGTCCAGCTCTGAAGAGCGCTCAATTCGAAATGGATAGATATAACCCTGATTCATTCGGGTAAATTTGCGGCTCCACAGGTCCAGTCCCGATGTGAACTGATAGGCCTGATATATAAACTTGGAGCAGTAATTGCGCTCAATACTGCGCAGATTGGTCTGCAAACGGTAGAATTTTACCTGCTTGTAATGGTCATGTACCCACCCGGCTGCTTTCATGCCTGCCTCATTCAGTCTGGAACGGAATACAATGAAACGATCTCCTTCATAAAACCGCGTAAGATACCACTCTAATGAATCAGCAAATACAGGCCCATAAGGGTGCACATGATACACCTTGCCGTCGAGACCAATAATGCCCATATGCCCGGCGTAATACGTCGATTCCGAGCTTGGCGTGTACACAATATCCCCTGGCTCTAGCTTCATCTCACCCAACACGTTAATAGGCAAGTCCTGATGCAGCCGTTTGGCTGCTGAACGTTCACGCCGCCCTTCAACCAACAAGCGATGAAGCGCGCCAGCCAGTGCGAGATACATTTCAGACCATTTGATCTTTTTTTTATCAGATCGTTTGAACCACCGCTGGATGAAGGTGAAACCTCGTTGTGGCTGTGATCCCTTTTTCATACGCTGCACTCCACTCTGATCTAATTATTGTGTCTTGATGTCATTCTAATGTTTCTCAGGCTTATTATAGACATTTGGTAGTGTATATACAATTCGGCAGCCTTTGCTTCTCGTAAAATTATGCCTTCTTATTACCCATTTTATGCAAAAAAGATGACTTCGGAATGAACCCGAAGTCATCTTAATATAACCGATCGCAGACCTTTATTCTTCTACAACACCAAGAGCTTTATTTTTCTCCTTAAAGCGACTGTTATGGGAAGAAACATAAGCCACTTTTTCCGCTTCAGGGTCCATGTAAAGCTTTGCACTGTTTACCGCTAGGGCTGCATCAGTAAAAGTACCCGCAATCAGATACAGTTTGCTACCATAATCTACAAAGTCACCCGCGGCAAAAACACCAGGAATATTGGTCTGTAATCTCTCCGTTGTAGTGACATGCCATTCGCCAAGATCAAGTCCCCAATCCCGGATTGGACCAAAGTCACTCTTCATGCCGTGGTTTACAATGACAGCATCGACTTCAAGCAGTTCAGTTTCACCTGTGTCCACGTGTGAGATGGTCACCTGTTCAATCACATCACCACTCATACTATGCAGTGTCTCTACCGCGTAAGGTGTACGAACATCTACAGAGGATTCTCTCATACGCAGTACATTACGCTCCAACCCGCCAAAGCGGTCACGACGATGCACAACCGTAACTTGCTCTGCCAGAGCTTCCAATTCATTCGCCCAGTCCACAGCAGAGTCGCCTCCACCCGAGATCAGCACGCGTTTACCGCGGAATGGTTCTAGTTCCTGCACGGTATAGTGCAGATTGCTAACCTCGTAACGGTCTGCACCTTCAAGCTCCAGCTTGGCCATTTTATATATACCATATCCGATTGCCATAATGACGGTACGTGTCCAGTGTTGCTCACCTGTTGCAGAAGTTAACAGAATTGTGCCATCAGGTTGACGCTCGAATCCTTCGATCTGTTGTTCAAATACGAGGGTAGGCTCAAAAGTTCTTGCCTGTTCTTCCAATTGTTTGATCAGATCTTCACACAGAATTGGCGTCACACCCCCGACATCCCAGATCATTTTCTCCGGATAAAAGAGCATGCGACCTCCCAATCTGTCACGTGCCTCAATCAACTTGGTCTTCATATCTCGCATGCCGCTATAAAAGGCAGAGTACATACCCGCAGGGCCACCGCCGATAATGGTTACATCATAAAGTTCCAACTGCTGATTCATATTAAAAATACCTCCGTTAATTCGATCCAGAACATCGAGTATTTGATATCGATTCTCATTATCACTCAAATCCTAGTGTAATGGTAATCTTATCAAAATACAATGGCTAAAAAACAAACATTTCTTGTACAAAAATTCTACGAACACATCTGCTCTTTACTATTGCGCTCTTGGAGCCGCCAACAGCTTTTCAACGACAAAATCAAGTTGTTTATTAATTGAATAGATATCCGAATAGTAGAAGAAATCAAAATCAATCTCAATTAGGCGACCTTCTTTAACAGCCGGGATGCTACTCCATATTGGATCATCCGTAAGGTTATCTGCCCCTTCATACACCGAACGAAACACGTAGTCACCGATATATTCAGGCAGTACTTCCATGGATAGATTGGAGCCTCCAGCTTCCGAAACTACATCAATTTTCTTTTGTACCACTTCAGGTGCTTTCATCCCCAAGTATTCATATAGTGCCTGAGATCCTCGGCCATATTGCTTGCTCTCTACAACGACCATACCTTTCAAACCGCCCTCAACAATGGAAACCGTTTTGTCCAATATGCCTGCATCTGCTAGTGTTTGCTTACTCTCTTCGACTTTGCTATTGAGATTATTGATTAATGTCTCAGCTTCCTGCTCTTTGCCAAAAATACTCGCTATACTCTGGAGTCTTTCTTCTGTTGTCATTTTCTCGTATGGAATATATACCGTAGGTGCGATATCCTTTAACAACGTATACGTCTCTTCTGAAGGAACAATGATCAGATCCGGATCAAGGTCAATGACAGCTTCAGGATTCGGTTCGAACCAGGTGCCTAGTGAATTTACACCTTCAAGCTCACTCTTGTAGGCAGCCCCGTTGAATACTTCAGATGTAGCAATTGGCTTAATTCCAAGCGCAACGACGTCTCCCTGGAGATATAGTACAACAACCCGTTTAGGATTTGCTGGAACAACTACGTCACCCTTAACCGTGGAGACCGTGCGTGTTTCATTGTCTTTGTTCGTCTGGCTTCCTGTGTCTGATGATACTGCCGTACTGCTGTTATTGTTGGAACTGGCACCCGTTCCTTCGCCAGCTGCTGGTGTTGTTGCTGTACCTGAAGAGCAGGCTGCGAGGAGCATCGTTATGCTCAATAATGCAACCATAATCATACTGGAACTTGTTTTTCTTCTTTTCATTGGTGTAGACCCTCCGTCTATATATTGATAATGATTCTCATAATCAATATATCCCGACTTCCATCTTCGGCCAATGGACGATTCAGAGATTACCAATGGACGATCCTCTGTGCTCGCTTCTTCTCTTATCTTTCGTTGATACTGAATCGGAGAGATCCCCACATGTTTTTTGAAGATACGACTAAAATAATACACATCCGAATAACCCACTTCTGCTGCAATTTCACTCAGCGTTGCATCAGATCGGACAAGCAGATTGCGAGCCTTAGCGATTCGGGTCTGAATTAAATAATCAATGGGACTGTGACCCGTCTGTCGTTTGAATTGCATGGATAAATGACGGGAGCTGTAGTTGAATTGTTCAGCCAGGAAATCAAGCGTGACCTGTTCCCTATAATGGTTCTGTATATAACGAAGTGTTTGTTTCACCGGGTCAGCAAGCTCTGTTTTGATCTCCTGCTCTGCCAACTGAACCATCATTTCATGAATGAATTGGTAAAATAAACTTTTGGTATGAAGCAGATCCAGACTCCCAGATTGAATCCATGCACCCTCAAGCTCATCAAGGTAACGTAACAACCCCAGCGGACTGCCCGGTGCAAATCCATATTGCAAAGAGAACGGCGCAACTTCCGGCTGTGCCAATAACCACTTTTTACGAGAACTAGGAAAGGCAAGGAATGCTCTGTAATAGAGTAGAATATATTCGAAATCTTCGTTGGTTTGGATATCCAGTGAAGATCCTTTCGCCCCATGAAGCATGTAAAACCGCTCTGCCTTGTATGTTTGTCCATCCAACTGAAGCACAGCCGATCCTCGAATCGTATATATAAAACCATTTGCCGGAAGTATGTAGGAACTCAGTTGTGCCCCTGCCTCCATAACGATTCGGCGTATATCCAGAACCTTAACAGCGGCATGATTCCAGCATTTCATCTGTTCGTCTAATTGCATCGAATACTCTCCAATCCCAACCTCACCCGGAATAAAGGCCTTACAAGGTCATCATTCTGCCACACATCCGATAACATATGCGTAGCAGAGGTTCACTAATATACCTTTATTATAAATGATAATAATTTTCATTATCAACTGTAATTTAGAGTGGAATTGGATTTCATCTCATCCATCACTTGTTACGCTTATTTTGGTTCAGAAATCTTCGTAAACCACGCGGCCAATTCCTCTGTTTGATCCAATGTTGCAATCGGGTCAAAGTACCATGAACGATCCGGGCTCCAGATAAACACACGATCATTTTTAACCGCATCCAGTGAACTCCAGACCGGTTTCGATTTCAACTCTTCCAGTGTCAGATTGTCCGCTGTTAGAATAATGTAGTCTCCGGCAAACTCAGGAATCGCTTCCGACGAAACTTCAACCAGTTGATCCTTCATTAAAATCTCTTTTTTATCTGCAGTAGGATTCAAACCAAGCGCGCTGTAGACTGCCTGACCTCCCCGACCAAAATTATCACCAAAGGCCAACGGTGCTTTATCATAGAACTGCATGACCGACACCTCGGCCTGCGGATCAATCGCCTCATGAACGCGCTTCTTGGCATCTGCAATTCTTGCGTCATAATCGGCTAACCATGCCTCAGATTCTTTTTCTTTATTTAGCACTTCACCGAAATAGGCAATTTCTTCGTGGGTGTTTTTCAATTCACCATAAGGTACAACCAAGGTAGGTGCAATTTTGCTAAAGGAATCAAATAAATCAGGATTACCTGTCACAATGAGATCCGGTTCAAGTTCCAACACCTTTTCGAGAGAAATGGTTTCATATTCGCCAATATTTTGCACACCCTCAAGTGATTCGATAAAATAAGGATTTTTCAGGTTCATCTCCGGTGTACCCACAGGTTTGATTCCCAGGGCGATCAGACTTCCCAAATACAAGTCAACCACAATCCGTTTAGGTTCAGCAGGGATTGTAATATCTCCCTTCACCGTTGAAATTGTACGTGGTTCAGATGTTTTGGTTTGATTATCGGCTGTTACTGTGTTTGTGGAACTTGATGCACTTTTGCTTCCCGATGCATCCCCGCTTGAATTGCTGGCAACACCTGTAGAGCAGGCACTCAGCAGTAACGTAAGACTTAATAGAATACTAAGCAACATTCCCGTTCTTGTCTGTCTGTTCATATTTATTGACCCTCCGTGTTTATATTGATAATGATTATCACCATCAGTATAAACATACCTTTCACTTCCACCTCTGAAAATGTCATTTCGCGCCACACCTGATGTCAGATCAGGCCAATTTAGGGGTGCTGAGGTCTTTTCTTTAAATTGCAGAGGAGAAAGACCTGTATGTTTCTTGAACATACGCCCCAAATAATATCCATCCGGATAACCGATTCCTACAGCTATCTCATCCAACGTGGCGTCCGTTTGCAGCAACATCTCCTTGGCTTTGAACAAACGAAACTGAATCAGATAATCGATGGGACTGGTTCCAGTCGACTGTTTGAACTTGCGTGACAAACTTCTTGGGCTGGTCCCGATCATTTCTGCCAAAACATGAAGTGTAAGTGGCTGGGTGTAGGAAGACTCTACAATTTCAATGACTTTGCTGACCTGATCCTTGATACTTGGATAACGATTGGATATACGAGGAATCTGTGATGAGATCTGCTCCACAAATGCATAGAACAAACTCTTGGCCTGAAAGTGCTGGATAGGGTTCTTTTGATCCCACAAAAAGTGCATCTGTTTCAATTGCTCATATAGAATGGTTGGCATATCGGGGTTAAAGCCATAGTTCATTTGGAACGGATTGATACGCTCCATTAACCTTCCCAGATCGTTTCTCCCTCCACTAGGCAGGTTTGCTTTGTACATCAAGTAATATAGGCGCAATCCGGATTCACCTGCTTGAATCACCAACTTACTCCCTTTTCCCCCATGGAAAATATAAAAGCGACTCACTTCATATGTTTGGTTGTCAATCGTTACTTCAGCGTCACCCTGAATGGTGAGTACAAAGGTACTTGTCGGAAATTTGTATTTCATCTTTTCATATGCCTCTAATTCCATGTAACGGATATCTGTTATGCTCACCGCAGCATAGTTCCAGAGGATATAATAATCATTCCACATTTTACTAACCCATCTCCGTCTACATAAATTGTGTCTGTACTCTACGCACTTATTGATAACCATTATCAATTATTATGATAAAGTACGCAATACAACCGATGTAAATGAATCCATTCAGACGAAAAAAGAACTATTCAAATCCTTCTCTTAACATCCGATATATGTAAATAGAACCATGATAAAGAGTAGAAGGAGAACAGAGGATATGAATTCAATCTCATCTGCAACCAATAGCAGTTTCACTCCCGGGAATCAGGTCTCCAGTCGGGATAAAGAAATTCAGGGACTCATGCAGCAGAAGATCCGGCTCAATGAAGAAATGCAAGGTGTAAAAACCAATGACGAGTTGGATACCAAAACCAAGGCTCAGCGAATTAAATCCTTAACAAGCTCCATATCACAGATCGATAGCCAGATTGCCCAAATTAAAGCTGAAGAGTTGCAAGAAAAGAACAAATTAAGACAGCCCGAAAAGACTCAACAGCAACAACCCCAACCAACCGACGAGACACAAGCCCCTTCACTGGATCACCTGATCAAGCATAGTCAGACTTACGATCAATTGGGTAAGCTGGTCGGTTTGCGTGATCGCATGCAGGGCTCCATTCAGACCACTGAAGGAGAGACGCGATTCGACCGACTCGTCCTGGAGATTAATCCTCCTACAAATGATCTCGATCTCGGCAAATCAATGATGTTGGAAAACTCAGAGCGCACCGTCTTTCAGGCAAAACGAGAGGTTGTTCAGGACATCAATTCTCAGCTCAGCAAGGTCAATCAAAAGATTGGGGATCTGGTGAAAGAGATCCATCAGCCCGTACCTAAAGAGGCAGCACAAACTCCTATCTCTGCAACATCTGGAGAAGAAGATCAGGAGATAAATGAAGGAAAGAAAACGGGAAGTAAGGAGCACCCATCAGATGGCGGAACCACAGATCAGGAATCCGGAAACGGCCCGCAAACTCCCGCTTCTGCATCTCCTGCTGCTTCATATCTATCCATCGATATTCGAATCTGAGTACCCTTTGCTCAAACATACTTATATGTATACATAATGAGGTTGAAGTGTTTTCACAACACAGCACTCGTCTCGCATCCATCGATAGAAAAACCGCTATTACAGGTGACTAACTCCTGATAAGTAGCGGTTTTTCTTGTATCTTTAGCGTTAGTAGTTGTAGCTACTATGAGTATTTCTTATTTCTAGCACGGAGTAATGGCGGAATCATTTGCACAGATGACACTACCGGCAATCGCTTTACAACCTTTTTTGATCCGTGTGGCCTCATCAATAATCTGATCTATGTTTTCATATTTTCGCTTGCTGTTGGTTACAACGGCGATGGATACCGACACAAGAGGGAGCGGCCGATTCAGCCCCGGAACGTCCTTCCCCCAGAACATATTGATTATGCCAATCATGTTCGTTGTAAAATATCTTTTTCATTTCCTCAAAACCTGAGATGACTTCCTCACTAATATGTTTGTAATCATGGTGATTCAGGATTGTAATAAAATCATCACCACCAATATGTCCAAGAAACGCTTCAGGAAGAACAAAAAGTTTGCGAAGCAAGTTAGCTGTTGCCTGAATAAGCTGATCCCCCATTTTGAAGCCGTAGCTATCATTGTAGGATTTGAATTGATCGAGATCAACGTACAGTACGCTAAAATGGTCCATCTGAAGAGCCTGAGACAGCCTTTCATTTATGATATGATTACCTGGAAGACCAGTCAGCGGGTTCATAAAAATCGCCATTTCAGCCCGTACATCAGCAACAGCAAGCAGCAAACGGCGAATACTCACAGCTCCAAAGAAACTTTCCCCTGACGTGACCAACACAAGATCATATATTTCCCCTTCATCTCGGTCCATGGCTAGAACACTGACATCTGTAATCTGTTCCGAATAATCCACGACCAGTGCCTGCGTGTTCATCACCAGTTCTACAGGACGTCCCATATACAGATTATAGCCATACTGGGTGCCAATCTGCTGAAAGAATCGGGGCCGCATCATTAATGACACACCCTTCTCCCCCATAACAGCTATACCTTCCAAACTAGGATTGGACTTGAAAAGATGATAGACGATATCACATTTTGTATCAGATTGTACTACAGGAATCGGTTCAGCAATCTTGCCTATTTGCGTAAACATACTATTCTACTCCTCTGTTCGTAGCATCTAATCCGTACTTTTCAAATATATATGTAGGTCTTTGTCAATGGTCACATCGTACCACTTTCTACTTGAAAAAGCGTTAACTGAAAGTAAAAGTTTATGAAATAAAATTTTTATCCCCATGTTCTGTGTTATTTCGTTATGCAAAAATACCGTCATTTACTGGATATCTTAAATCCAATAATTGACGGTATTCGTTGGCATATATTACAGAAGTTTATCGACCTGAAATGAACGAATTCAGACATTGACCCCCAAAATTCATTTGGCTAGAATCTAATCTGAATCCAAAATTTCTTCTCCAATCATTACTCCTGACCCTTTCAGCTTACCTTATGCTCAATTCTCAGCTTGTCAGCAACCATCGCAATGAACTCACTATTTGTTGGTTTCGACTTACTGATGTTGATCGTGTAACCAAACAAGTGGCTGATGCTGTCGATGTTACCGCGAGTCCATGCCACTTCAATGGCATGACGAATCGCACGTTCGACGCGGGACGGCGTCGTTTTGAATTTTTCGGCAATCGCCGGATACAGTGTTTTGGTGATGGCTCCCAAAATTTCGATATTGTTATACACCATCGTAATGGCTTCGCGCAAATACTGATATCCTTTAATATGCGCAGGAACGCCGATTTCATGTATGATGGACGTAATGCTTGCATCCAGATTTTTATGTTTGCCCATTGGCACAACATTGGATTTCATGAACATGGATGAACCGCTGCTTGTGGACATGGCGGTCTGTGTTCCAACCAGTTGACGCACACGATTCGCAAGCACTTCCATGTCAAATGGCTTGAGAATATAATAAGAAGCTCCGAGTTGCACGGCACGCTGTGTGATATTCTCTTGTCCGAATGCCGTAAGCATAATGACTTTAGGCTGTGGAGACAGGTTCAGGTTGCGCAAGCGCTCAAGCACACCCAGACCGTCCAGATGCGGCATGATAATATCCAGAATCAATACATCCGGCACATCCCGAGTTTGCTCCAGCAATTGCAGTACTTCTTCTCCATTGTATGCAATACCGGTTACTTCCATATCTTCCTGCTCAGATATATATTCGGCAAGCAAATTCGTAAATTCACGATTATCATCGGCCAGCAATACCTCAATTTTTTGCAAAACGGTATCCTCCTTTAAATTAAACATCGTTTCGTACAATTCCTTACAGGTTAAATTTTCGACACAGCAAGTTAAATTCCTCCTGTCGAAAATTATTTTTCTTTATTTTTTTTTCTCGATCCTATATAATAAATAATTTATTTCATTATCCGATATATTATGTTTCCTTTCGACAAAAAAGAACCTCAGGGCTGTTTAGCCAGCCTTGAGGTTCTTATCGTTTTCCTTTTTCATCATCACACCAGCATCTTGTAACATCCATTCAATGAAGCAACCGTAACCCGATTTTGGATCATTCACGAATACATGAGTAACTGCACCGATCAACTTACCATTTTGTACAATGGGGCTGCCACTCATCCCTTGAACGATACCTCCGGTCTTATCCAGCAGTTTCGGGTCCGTGATTCGAAGTACAAGACCTTTTGTTGCTGGCTCGGTTTGATCTGCCACATGAACAATGTCAATCGAGAAGCGTTCAACTTGTTGGCCGTCAACCACGGTAAGTATTTCGGCCGGTCCTTCTTTGACTTCATGAGAAAAAGCGACGGGAATACCTTTCGAATACAGACTGTGCTCAGGATTTCCGGACATTTTACCAAAGATGCCAAAAGCCGTATTACGTTCAATATTGCCCAGAATTTTGCTTTCCTTGAGGAAATGAGCACGTTTTTCACCCGGATCACCGGTCTCACTTTTAGAAATGGACGTCACATTAGACTGAACGATCTGACCACTACCTACAACAATAGATGTTTGTGTGTTCATATCTGTAATGACATGGCCCAGTGCGCCGTATACGCCCTGATCTGGAGCATAGAAGGTAAGTGTGCCAACACCGGCTGCAGAATCACGAATGTACAATCCAAGCCTCCACGCTTGATCCTCGGAGTCATACGCCGGAGTTAATCGTGTCTTCACCGTTTCCTTACCACGTTTCAAAACAACATCAATACCTTTTTTACTTTTCCCTGCAAGTTCAACGGCCTCAGAGACACCTGCCACACCATCAAGGCGTTTACCATCCATATGCGTAATTAGATCTCCGAGCTTAATGCCTGCTGTTTCTCCTGGCGATACACGCTCATCCTGCCCAGAGTGGACCAGATGATGACCTACAACCAGAATGCCTGCCGATTTAACTTTGACGCCAATCGTTTGACCCCCGGGTACAACACGCAAATCCGGTATCACATTCACATGGACTGTTTTGACCGGAATTTTACCCCACAACTTCAACGTTAATTTGGCATGTCCCGTCTGTTGAGGGTGAAGATGCAAAGGTTGTTGCCTGGTAACATGCATCGCTGCCTGATCATCCAAACCAACGATATCAGGACGATCTACAACGGCGCTTGAAGCAGCAGGTACAGCGAGCCGGACATCCGCTTGCCTGCCAGCAAACACTTGCAATTCATCCGGCAGTGAAGCATAACTTTGCACAGGCTGAATGGCCTGGCTAATCACACAAAGAAAGAAGGCAAATAAAAGACCTAGCAATTTCTTCCTGAGGGGGGAATTCAATGGCTGTCACACTCCCTTTGCTTCTTTCGCTTGACGAAAGGTGGTCGCCAATTGCGTACCTATAAGATAACCTCGCCCCCAGGCTTTTATTACTGTCAATCATTACGCCAGCCGTCCGTTTCACCCTTTTTTGGCTTCCGCCAAATTCAGCATTTCCTGTGCGTGATGCAGCGTTTTTTCTGTAATTTCCACGCCGCCCAGCATACGTGCCAATTCCTTCACTCTGCCTTCGTCTGACAGCGATTCCACCTGCGTCATCGTCCGTCCATCGTAGACATGTTTCTCAATGAGATACTGATGATCTGCCATACAAGCCACTTGTGGTAAGTGAGTTATTGAGAAAACCTGACAAGTTGAAGACAAACGGAACAGTTTTTCAGCAATGGATTGAGCTGCTCTACCACTAACTCCGGTATCAACTTCATCAAAAATCAACACAGGTATCCGGTCATGTCGCGCAAAGATACTCTTCATCGCCAGCATCATTCTCGACAACTCACCACCTGAAGCAATCTTGCCAAGTGGTCGTAATGGCTCGCCCGGGTTCGGTGAGATCAGGAATTCCGCATTGTCCGCACCCTGACGATTCAGACGAATACGGCGTCCATTCCATTCAATGCCCTTCGGATCTTCGAAAGGAGTAATCTGAACACGAAGTGTAGTCCGTTCCATTTGCAGATCCTTGAGCTCGCTTTCCACCTGTGCAGCAAGTTCCTCGGCGCATTGTTTACGAACCTTGCTGAGTTCTTCAGCAGATTCCATCACAAGGTTAAGCATTTTGTCACGTTCAGCTCGCAATTTCTCCAGCCGTTCGTCCTTGTTCTCCAGTTGGTCGGTTTCATGGCTAATCTGATCATAATAACTCAGAATAAGTTCAACACTGTCCCCGTATTTCCGTCTGAGGCCAGAAATCAGATTCAGCCTTTGCTCCACTTCTTCCAGCCTTGCCGGATTAAATTCAATCTTCTCCCGGTAATCCCTTAACTGAAATGTTGCATCTTCCAATTGATAAAATGCGGATTGCAGCTGTTCTACGATTGGTTGCAGTCCTTTGCTATCATATCCAGAAATGTCTTCAATTCTTGAAAGGGCAATGCTCACAGCTTCAAGTCCGCGTTGACCATTGAGCAGATCATATGCACCGGCAACACTGTCCATCATTTTCTCACTATGGGATAGTTTGACCCGTTCTTCCCCGAGTAATTCATCCTCGCCTCGTGTAAGGCTTGCTGCTGCGATCTCCTCAAGCTGAAAGCGATACATGTCCAAGAGTTGATATGCCCGCTGACTGGACTCCTGAAGCGCACGCAGTTCTTTTTCAGCCGTGATAAACTTGCTGTAACGCTCCTGATACTTCGCTTTGACAGGTCCTATTACTTCCGAGCCATAAGTATCGAGAAGCCCCAGATGGCTCTCTGCACGCAGCAAACTCTGATGTTCATGTTGTCCATGAATATTGATCAGCTTCTCGCCTACTTCCCGCAGCATGGTCAGATTGACCAATTGCCCATTAATGCGGGACGTACTTTTCCCCTGTGTGTTCAGTTCACGTCGAATGACCAGATGCTCTTCCGGCTCACAGTGGATACCGAGCTTCTCTAATGTCTGCCAGACCGGATGACTTGGTTCCATCTCGAACAAGGCTTCCATCTCTGCCTTCTCACATCCGTACCGGATCAGATCAGCTGAACTTCGTCCACCAGCAATTAAGCCAAGTGCATCTATAATAATCGACTTTCCTGCACCCGTTTCACCTGAGAGTACATGGAATCCCGGATGGAATACAACGTCCACTTCTTCCACCACAGCCAGATTACGAATCGATAACGTAACTAACATCTGCAAAAACACCTCCGGATGACTAACTCAGAAATTATGTTTTTGAACCATTGCTTTAAGCAATATAACCCATGATGCGTTCAATAACGGTCACGCTGTTACCTTCAGTCCGGCAGATAATCAGAATGGTATCATCTCCACAGATCGTCCCCATGACTTCATTCCATTCAATATTATCAAGCAAAGCTGCAATGGAGTTTGCTGTTCCCGGCAAACATTTCATCACAACCAGATTGTTTGTGTGATCAATGTGCAAGAAGTTGTCAACGAGTGCACGCTTCAACTTTTGAATCGGATTGTATCGTTGATCTGTTGGCAAAGAGTACTTATATCTGCCATCATCCATCGGAATCTTGATTAACAGAAGTTCCTTGATATCTCGGGATACCGTCGCCTGAGTCACCTGAAAACCTGATTTGCGTAGTGCTTCAACCAGATCATCCTGGGTCTCAATTTCATTTTGACTAATGATTTCACGAATCTTGATGTGCCTTTGTCCTTTCATACATGCCTCCAGTTAAATGTATTGCAATAAAGCAGCATTTGTAATTCGCCGCAGACTTTGCCCTGCAATGTTTATTCTTTTATATTAGTCCAGATCATCCCCATCATACACATCTTCCTGATAGTCCATGAGCCTGATTAACTTAATATCGGAATCCTCCACGTCAACATACAGCAATCCTTCACAGCCAGGATATAACAACAGATAATTGAGGAAGCGATCCCTTAGCGCAGGGCCGGTCATTTCAATTGGCTGCCTGCGACGAGACGTTTTCACCAGGTATCTGAGATCCTCACGTTCTGCAACATAATCAATGAATAATCTGCTGTAATAAACGGATTCATTGGCCTCAAAAGCCAAAGGAACTTTCATTTTGCCACCGATGACTTCGTAACCCTGTGCTTCAAGCAACTCCAAGGCCGGGGAATCCTGAATCTTCACGTTCAGTTGCATTCCAGACAAGCTTACCGGTATCGGTCGGTTCACCCAATTACGTAAGCCAAAGAACAGCCACAAGATCAAACAGACAGCAAGTATACCTATAACGATTGTGTCATATTGACCATCCATTATCGCTCACCTCGAAGACATATTCGAGGTTCAGTAACGATTTCCCTTTACGTCAATCACCTTTCCAGCGAAAAGAAACCCATCTTATGATGAGTTTCCCGTAAATGTATGAGCTGCTTCCTTTGCAACTTGCTCTGCAAGTGCATCAAGTGAAGCTGGATCGTTCTCTGGTTGTGTTGCCTCTGGTTCTTCCAGACGCCAATGAGCGAGAAATTCTATATTACCTTCTCCACCGGTTATCGGGGAGAAAGTTAAACTCTGCAAATGCAAACCAAGTTGACTGGCAAAATGAAGCATCGTCTGCAATACATCCTTGTGTACTTTCGTATCACGTACTACACCAGACTTGCCTACTTTTTCACGTCCTGCCTCAAATTGAGGTTTAATCAATGCAACGATATCTGCAGGTTGTTTCAAAAGAGCCAGGAGTGGCGGTAATATGATTCGCAGTGAAATGAACGACACATCAATGCTCGCAAAGTTCGGCACTGGTCCCGTTAGATCTTCCGGAGTCACATAGCGAAAGTTGGTTCGTTCCATAACAGTAACCCGCTCATCATTACGCAAAGACCAGTCGAGCTGATTATAACCCACATCAATCGCGTAGACGTGAGACGCGCCATGCTGTAGTGCACAATCCGTAAATCCACCGGTGGATGAACCAATGTCGAGCATGACAAGTCCATTCATATCAAGGCCGAAATGGCGGATCGCTTTTTCGAGCTTCAATCCGCCTCTGCCGACATAGGGATGTACCGAGCCTTTAACTTTCAGCTCGGCTTCCCTTGGAATTTTCATGCCCGCCTTTTCGATCGGCTCATTATTGGCATACACCAGTCCAGCCATGATTGCGGCTTTTGCCTTCTCACGACTTTCATAATAGCCCTGCTCAACCAGCAGAACATCAATTCGTTCTTTCGGGAGTGACATGTCTGTCTCCTATCATGTAAATTTACGAAGGAAAACGTGTTTTGGGGATGCCGTAAGATGATTGAACAGCCATCTTGCGTAGTTCAGCACATACATTCTCAACGGTAAGACCCACTTCCTCACGTTGTTCCTTAATACTGCCATGCTCGATGAAGCGATCCGGAATCCCCATCAATTGTACATGAACATCATGTAGTCCCTGCTCTGCATAAAACTCCAGCACTGCACTACCCATGCTACCTGCTTGGGATGTTTCTTCAAGTACAATCAATTTGGTGCCTCGAACAGCTAATTCACGCAACATCTGCTCATCAAGAGGTTTCAGGAAGCGAGCGTTGATTACGCCTGCTGTGATACCTTCCCGCTTCACCATCTCTGCTGCTTCTTCTGCAAGCTGCACCATCGATCCTGAAGCGATGACAGCATATCCTTCCGATGGACGCAGTTGCTCCCATGATCCAATCGGAATCGGAACAAGTACATCATCCAGAGGTACACCCACCACATTGTTTCGTGGATAACGGTAAGCAATTGGACCTTCATTATAATCAAGCGCCGTTTTCATCATATGACGCAATTCATTTTCGTCTTTTGGCATCATCAGAACGATATTTGGAATATGGCGCATAAATGCCACATCGTATACCCCTTGATGTGTTTCCCCATCCGGACCAACAAACCCGGCACGGTCAATAGCAAACATCACGTTAGCATTATGACGGCAAATATCATGTACAATCTGATCATATGCACGTTGCATAAACGTAGAATACACGGCAAAGACCGGTTTCAAGCCTTCCATAGCCAGCGCAGCACACATGGTTGCCGCATGTTGTTCTGCGATCCCTACGTCAATCATGCGGTCCGGAAATTCCTTACTAAATGGAATAAGACCTGATCCTGTAGGCATTGCTGGCGTTACAGCTACGATCCGCTTATCCTGCTTAGCAAGATCAATTAACGTTTGACCAAACACTTCCGTGTACATCGGTTTTCCGACTGCCTTCAGCACTTGACCGGATTCAATTTTGTACGGAGAAATCCCGTGCCACTTGTGCGAATCGGCTTCTGCTGGCTGATAACCTTTGCCTTTGGTCGTGAGCACATGAACGAGCACAGGACCATCAACGTTATCTGCCTGTTTGAAGGTTTCAATCAATTTGGGAATATCGTGCCCATCAATCGGTCCCAAATACGTGAAGCCCAGTTCTTCGAAAAGAACACCTGGTACCATCATATATTTGACACTATCTTTGATCCAGCTTGCCGATTTGGCCAAACGATCCCCAATAGCTGGGATTTTTTTGAGCATCCCCTCGACATCATCTTTCGCTTTCAGATAATGACGATCCGAACGAATCTTGCTCAAATATTTATGCATGGCCCCAACGTTTGGAGCAATGGACATTTCATTATCATTCAGAATAACCATCAGTTTTCTCTGCTCATGACCAATATGATTGAGAGCCTCAAAAGCCATACCACCTGTAAGCGCTCCATCACCAATCATCGCGATAACTTGGTTGTCCTCACCCTTCAGATCACGTGCAAGGGCCATCCCCATCGCAGCGGACAATGAAGTACTGCTGTGTCCAGCTTCCCATACATCATGTTCGCTTTCGTTGCGTTTGACAAATCCGCACAGGCCATTATGTTGACGCAATGTATCAAAACGATCCATACGCCCTGTCAGGACTTTATGCACATAAGCCTGATGCCCTACATCAAAAATCATTTTATCTGCTGGACTGTTATAGCAGTAATGCAGGGCTACCGTGAGCTCAACCACGCCTAAGTTGGGTGCGAGATGCCCACCTGTAACAGACAGTTTCTCAATCAGAAACTGCCGGATCTCTGCCGATAAAAGGGCAAGATCATCCTGAGACATCGACTTTAGATCACTGGGTTGTTTAATTTGTGGAAGCAGCACGAGAATCTCCCCGCTTTCCTAGATTGTTTAGTTATTGTTGTAAATCGATATATACATTATGAATCAAATGACATTAAATCATTATAACATAAAAGAACAAGAATCATAATTTACTGCACTATACTCCCGATAACGAGCATTCTCGCCAGCAAGTTATTTAAAATTCTTCTCCATATGTATTCCCGCATCCACTCGGGACAGACTTTTTCCATCTACTCGGAAAAAGGACATTACATTCATTACACGGTTATACAGATTTTGAAACAGCACTTTTTATCAGAATCTAATGGTCTCGACGCATCAGGTAATCTGCAATTTCCAGCAATCTGGATGCATCAGGTAACTCAGCTCTTTCGAGTGCGTCTTTTGCAGATTGGGTAAGGGATTTCACCTCAGCTACAGAAGCCTCCATGCCAATAAAATAAGGATATGTTACCTTCTGCTGATTCACATCGCTCTGTGTTTTCTTGCCCATCTTCTGCTCGTCGCCCGTCAGGTCGAGAATATCATCCTGAATCTGGAACGCCAGCCCCAGATCACGGCCAAACACACGTAAGGCTTCCAATTGTCCTTCCGTTGCTCCACCGATTCGTGCTCCAGCAATGAGTGAGAAAACAATCAGGTCACCTGTTTTGTGCAAATGAATATATTGAAGCTGTGAAAGATCGGTCATGCCTTGCTCGCCTTCCATATCCGCAACTTGGCCGCCGACCATGCCTCTTGCTCCAGCAAGTTCGGACATGTCCTCTACGATGGACAGCAATGCATCTGCCGTCACACCGCTGCGACGACCCGCTTGAACTATGCTATAAAAAGCATGGGTTAGCAACGCATCGCCCGCCAATATGGCTGTTGCTTCACCATATACCTTATGATTCGTTAATTTTCCCCTGCGGTAATCATCATTATCCATAGCAGGCAGGTCGTCGTGGATCAGTGAATAGGTATGAACCATCTCCACGGCGCAGGCTACCGGCATTGCAGCTGTACGCTGTGCACCGAAGGCTTCCGCCGCAGCAACGACCAGAAGAGGACGAAGGCGTTTGCCTCCGGCCATGAGTGAGTACTGCATCGCATCCGTCAACGATTGGGGTACATCCCAATGATCGGGAAGCGTGTGTTTCAACGCTTCTGTCACCTCAGCTGTGACCTCTTCGAGATATGCTTGAAACGAAGGACGATTACTCATGGACTTCACCGCTCTCATCGTCAGCAGTTCCGAAAGGCTTCTTGCGAAGCTCTCCATCTTCTTCTACGATCATCTCGATCTTACGTTCCACTTGTTCCAGCTTCAGACCGCAAAGTTGCGAAAGTTTCATCCCGCGTTGAAACAGATCGATGGCCTGTTCCAACGGAACATCACCATGTTCCAGCTGACCTACGATGTCTTCCAATGCCGCCATTGCCTCTTCAAAATTCAATTCCGGTTCATTCGCCATGGGTATTGTCGTCCTCCTTCATTCCCCAAACCTGACAGTCCAGCTGTCCGTCTGTTAATTTAATCTTAATTGAATCTCCAGGCTGTACATCCTTCGTGGACTTGATTAATCGCTGTTCCTGCTCGTCATAGACAAGGCTGTATCCCCGTGACATGACTTTAAGCGGGCTAAGCGCATCCAGATGCCGCACAGATGATTTCCACTGTTGCTGCTTCGATCTGGTTATAGACCTGATCGCAAGTTCCAGTTGTCTGCGTGCTGCCGCATTCTCACGGCGTGCTGCATTGACCTGCTCACGAGGATTGAATCGTTGCAGTGCTGCCCGCAAACGCTCTTGCTTCTCTCCTGTCCATTTCATACGCGTATCCACTGTTCTCAAAAGCCGTTGGTGCATCATATCCAGTCGTTCGGTGTGTTGCATCAAGGTACGTCTTGGATGAACCAGCACCGGCGAACGCTGTAATCTTGCTAGCCGTTCGCGATTATGTACAGCACGCTGACGCAAGCTATGCTGTAACTGGCGCTGACGTTGTCCGATCTGATCAAGCAACTCAGCTCGATTAGGTACAGCTAATTCAGCAGCTGCTGTAGGTGTAGCCGCACGCAAATCGGCTGCAAAATCAGCAATAGTGAAGTCCGTTTCGTGCCCAACCGCAGAAATGACAGGAATATCCGAAGCAACTATTGCTCTTGCCACAATCTCCTCATTGAACGCCCACAATTCCTCCAGTGAACCGCCTCCACGTCCAACGATAAGTACATCGGCTTCTCCCATCCGATTCAGGTTGCCAATCGCTTTGACGATGGAAGGTGCTGCACCCTTGCCTTGAACCAGAACAGGATACAAAACAACTTTGGCAGAAGGGTATCTGCGCTGGAGTGTGATCATGATGTCCCGCACCGCCGCTCCCGTCGGTGAAGTTACAACCCCGATGGTCTGTGGATAACGAGGGATCTGTCTTTTTCGAGAAGGTGAAAACAATCCTTCTTCCTCGAGCTTTTTCTTCAGCTGTTCGTATGCCAGATACAGACTTCCAATCCCGTCCGGCTGCATATGGGTAGCGTAGAATTGATACTGCCCATCCCGTTCATACACCGAGACATTACCACGAGCAATAACCCTTGCACCCTCCTTCGGTACAAAGGGTAATCGCTGGTTATGGGACGCAAACATAATCGACTTAATCCGGCTGTCCTTGTCCTTCAATGTAAAATACATATGGCCGCTGGAGTGATGTGTGAAGTTCGAAATCTCCCCGCGTAGCCAAACGTCCGACAGGACCTGATCCGATTCTAGTTTCATTCGTATATATCGGTTCAGGTCTTTGATGGAGTAGATCTTTTGATCTGCCACAGACAAAACCCTAGGCCAATCCGTGAGCGCGCTTGGCAGCGATCAATGTATTTTGCATCAGCATTGTGATTGTCATCGGGCCAACACCACCAGGAACCGGTGTAATTGGACCAGAAACTTCTTTCACACTCTCAAAATCAACGTCTCCTGCCAGTTTGCCATTCTCCAAACGGTTCATGCCGACATCAATAACAACAGCACCCGGTTTCACAAAATCAGCATCCACAAAATTGGCACGGCCGATGGCTACAACTAGAATGTCCGCCTGGCGTGTAATTTCTTTCATGTTGGCTGTACGGGAATGACACATCGTTACCGTTGCATTCTCACGTTGGAGCAACAGGGATACCGGTTTGCCGACAATATTGCTTCTTCCGATGACTACCGCATGTTTACCGGACATTTCCAGCCCAGTCCGCTTGATAAGTTCGATTACACCAGCAGGGGTACATGGAAGCAGACTATCGTCTCCAATAACAAGATTACCAACATTGACTGGATGGAATCCGTCTACGTCTTTATCTACGGCAATTGCATCAATGACCGCTTTCTCTTCGATATGTTTCGGTAGTGGGAGTTGAACCAAAATTCCGTTTATGGATTGTTGATTGTTCAGCTTGTCCACCAGCGCAAGCAGATCTTCTTGGGACGTATCTGCATCCAAGCGATGCACTTCGGAGTAGAAACCGAGGTCGTGACATGCTTTTTCTTTATTACGCACATAGACTTGGGATGCCGGATCTTCCCCGACGAGCACAACAGCCAGACCAGGTACTACCCCCTGTTCGCTAAGCTGTTTCACTTCTGTTGTCATGCTTGCGCGGATCTCTTGGGATACTTCTTTACCGTTAATAATAGATGCTGTCATTGTACTCTCTCTCCCTTATGTGAATATAAATTTAGAGGTTGTTCAAAAAAACCGCTTTTGATTACGAAGGATACTGAAAACCGGTCCTTTTGAACATGCTCCATAGTTAATCATAACTTAAGATAATTTTGCTTTAATCGTGTCAACTTCCTGAATCATGCGTCCAAGTACACCATTGACAAACTTACCGGATTCTTCTGTACCAAAATATTTGGACAGTTCAATCGCTTCATTGACGGATACCTTTGCCGGGATGTCATCACGAAACACCATTTCATAGGTAGACAGTCGTAGAATCTGGCGATCTACACGTGACAGACGGCTGATCTGCCAACCTTTCAAATAATCCACAAGCAGCCCGTCAATTGCTTCCTTATTGTTCCAGGCTCCTTGTACAATCTCAGTAACATAAGTACGCATTACATCTGCATCGCGGATGACCACTTCGGTTTCATTATCTTCAGCAGCTTCATTGATCAACATGTTTACAGCTTCTGCTGCGCCTACCTCATTCATTTCCATCTGATACAGACTTTGTACTGCAATTTCCCTTGCCAAACGTCTTTTCATGTCCTGCCTCCTGCAGCGCTCCGTCTGGAGCGTCATCATGCTTATTTTATAATCCATGCATCCATCTCATCAAATCCTGTATCGGTTAGATCGATGGCTTACACGGTATTGTTATTGTTATCCCTTTTCACAAAAAAACCTGCAATACGTTTCCTCCAAAAAACGGGCAACCTAAACTACAGCTCTATTTTCGGAAGAAACATATTGCAGGGTTCAGGTAGGTCACTTAAACGGACGCCAGCGATCGCCAAGCCATTGTCCCCACTCCCTCCAGGGAATGGACGAACCCAGCTTCGAATCGCTCCGTCTGCCTAACGTATAACCGATGAACACCAAGAGTGCAAAGAACAACATATCCCAAAAACCGATCCATACATAAAGAAATCCAAAAAAGATGCCGCCGATAATTCCGGTAATTCGGCCTCTGTGACTATCCCAAATCTCTTTCCACAGCATCAGTGAAACTCACCTCATTCCACTCGACTCTTGTAGTTAGGCGACTGGGTTACATTAGCGATATACACCGTGACAAAAGAAACCGGGATGCCCGTAATCTCTTGTACATGATCATGAATCGCCTTTTGCAGATCAGAAGTCAGCGCAGGAATAGGGGTCTCACCATCCACTACCGCTCGAATCATAATCTCCAGTCCTGACTCAACCACACGTATGCGTGCCTTGACATCACGTACTCCCCGGAAACGGGAAGTTGCCTTCAAACAGAGATTCTCAATCGTCTCCATCGAAATCTGTACATCACCAAACTCAGTACGTTGATCTACAGACGGCAACGATGCACGCTCACGCCGAACCGAGATGTAGAAAAATCGCAAACTCAGGATAAACAAAATCGCTGCTGCAATAACCGACGCAACAATAACGTTTTGTTCCTGCTGGTAATTCAATTCGTAAGGCAGCACACCGCTAATCAGAAGAATGACGGCTGCCGATATTGCTCCAACGCTTATGCTGTATATAAACAACAGAAGCCGATCCAGTATTTTAGCCACGAACTGCACAGCCTCCCTTGCTCACTAACATGACTTAACCTGTTCACTAGCAAAAAATCAGATCCTCATCTAGCTTTCGCTATAATGAAGACCTGTCCAAGACGGGATAACCCCCGGCAGATGATGCCGGGGGAATCTGTCTTCTTTTATTTTACGCGCTGACTGTTCAGGTCGATCTCTTCCACTTTCTCGGTGCTCTTGAACTGAACGTCATGAATGTGCACATTCACTTCATTCACATTCAATCCTGTCATATTCTCGATGGAACGTTTCACGTTCTGTTGAATCTCCGTAGCTACTTGTGGCAAACGGTATCCGTACTCGATAATTACGGAAACATCAACTGCAGCTTCACGTTGGCCCACTTCAACTTTAACACCTTTGGAAAGGTTTTTGCGACCAAGCAATTCAGCAAATCCGCCAGCGAATCCGCCACTCATGCCTGCAACACCTTTCACTTCAAGGGTTGCCAATCCAGCAATCACTTCAATAACTTCAGGTGCGATCTGGATTTCACCGATATCCGTTCGTTCAAATTCAGTCGGTAGTGTACTCATAACTGTTCAACACACCTTTCGCGAGATAAGTTTGCGGCCATCCGTCAGGGCGCTGGACTCAGGTTAATCAACCTTCAGAACCCTTCCGGTCCGGCTTTACCGGAACTCCTGCAAACATCCGCGAGGTGCGGGCTTATCCTTTGCAGGAGACATGCGCTCTTATTATTACATACTATATCATTTGGGCTACATTATGACAAACAAGCCCAATATACCTTTTAAATCTCGTTTTCCTCAAGAAATTTGATATCAAAGTCCCCACGAATGAACGTTGGGTGCTCCAGCAATTTCTGATGGAAAGGAATAGTTGTAGATATGCCTTCAATCGCAAATTCCCCAAGCGCACGTTTCATCTTGGCAATCGCCTCTTCACGATTCGCTCCCCACACAATCAATTTTGCGATCATGGAGTCATAGAAAGGTGAAATGGTATAACCCGGATAAGCAGCACTATCTACACGAACGCCAGGTCCTCCCGGTGCAAGGTAGAATCCGATTTTGCCTGGTGATGGCATAAAGTTACGGTCCGGATCTTCTGCATTGATACGACATTCAATGGACCAGCCATTGATAACCACGTCTTCCTGACGGAATGAAAGTGGGTTGCCTTCAGCTACCGAGATCATCTCACGGATCAGATCCACCCCAGTAACCATCTCAGTAACCGGGTGCTCTACCTGAATACGCGTATTCATTTCCATGAAATAGAACTCGCCATTCGGGCTGAGCAGGAATTCCAATGTACCCGCTCCCGAGTAATCCACAGCAAGGGCAGCCCGTACCGCAGCTTCGCCCATCAGTGTACGCACATCTTCGGAGAGAATCGGACACGGCGCTTCCTCTACCAATTTCTGGCGACGACGCTGAACCGAGCAATCACGCTCTCCCAAATGTGCTGCATTTCCGTGTTTATCAGCAATGATCTGAATTTCCACGTGTTTCATACCTGTCAGGAATTTCTCCAGATATACACCTGCATTGCCAAATGCCTTTTGTGCTTCCTGCTGAGCAGCAGTAATCTGCTTAATCAGCGTTTCTTCATCTTCGGCAATACGAATTCCCTTACCTCCGCCACCAGCAGTAGCTTTGATAATAATAGGATATCCGATATCTCTAGCAATCATGATGGCTTCATCCATATTTTCAACAAGGCCGTCTGATCCAGGAATAACAGGTACTCCTGCATCTTTCATCGTCTGTTTGGCAACAGCCTTGTCACCCATTTTGGTGATGGCTTCAGGAGAAGGTCCAATAAACGTAATATTGCAAGACTCACAAATTTCCGCAAAATCAGCATTCTCCGCCAAAAAACCGTAACCAGGGTGGATTGCATCACATTCCGTCAGTGTGGCTACACTCATCAGGTTTGTGAAGTTGAGGTAACTGTCCTTAGACAGTGTCGGTCCGATACAATAAGCCTCATCTGCAAGACGAACATGCAGAGAATCCTTGTCCGCTTCCGAATAGACGGCTACCGTTGAGATGCCGATTTCACGGCAGGCACGAATAATACGTACCGCAATCTCTCCACGGTTCGCAATCAGTATTTTTTGAAATTTCATTTCGTTTTGTCCTCCTTCGAAGCTCATGCGGTTAGCTGTTTACCAGCTATAACGGTTATTCCGGTTTCACCAGGAAAAGGGGCTGCCCATACTCGACCAGCTGTCCGTTCTCAACCAGCACTTCAACGATTTCTCCCTTGATGTCCGCATCAAGCTCGTTCATCAGCTTCATAGCTTCGATGATACATACCGTTGTTTTCTCAACAACTTTATCACCAGCGCTCACAAAAGGACCCGCTTCCGGCGAGGAAGCTCTGTAAAAAGTACCTACCATCGGAGATACAATTTTATGTAAATGACTTGTAGTATCGACCTGCGGTGCAGCTTCACTTACCACTGCGGCCGGCTGTACTTGCGGAGCAGCAATCATTTGCGGTTGCACAGCAGCTGCTTGAACATACTCCGTTTTGCCCGGTTTGCGGATCGATAACCGTGATCCTTCATTTTCAATTTCCAACTCTTGAACGGAACTTTCATCTACCAGTTTAATCAGTTCTTTGATTTCACTCAATTTAAACATTTCCATTATTCACTCCTTCGGCATCATGCCAGTCTCACTAGGACGGTCATATGGCTTTATGTATTATATCATAATCATTAAAAATGGAAAGAGCCCGAGAGTACAACCAGCTCCCGGGACTGCATTTCCATGATTTGGATTACTGTTCTGTGACGTATTGCACGCTGATTTTGTTCTGTGAAACCGCCAATTCTTTCATGACCAGATCGACAATGGATACCGCCTGTTTTACATCCAGTTTGTCACTGAGGACCACAACTTTATACTTGTCGGCATCTTCTTGAACAATCGCATTAGCGAACTGTTGAGAGAGCGTCTCCTCAATGCCAGTGATTTTGGCTTCTTTTTCTTCCAGTGTACGGAGTTGCTCCGTTGCTTTGGCATTCTCTTCTGGCGTTTTGCTCAGATCACCTGCCACGGTCATCAGTTCCTCATACTTGCGATTGTTGCTTTCCTCACGTTGCCACTGGTAGTTCTGGAACTGGCTGCTCGCAGATGCTGTCGTATTCTGCTCTTCCATTTCCTTGAGGACTTCCTCATCTGTCTTGGTTGCAGTGCCGCCTGTCTGACCGTCTGTCTCCGGTGTAGTTGTTGCCCCTTTGTCGGTCTCTTTGTTGGTTTCTTTGCCTGCCTCACTCTTATTCTCGCCTGGTTCGACAGCAGGTGTTTTCTCTGTATTTCCAGCTTCTTTACCTTCCGTAGCCGCCGGTTCTTCCATAGCGCCAGCCGCACTTGGATCACTTTCAACTTCGCCGCTATTCACCACTTCATTCACAACCAAACCTTCTGTAGGATCAAGAATGCCTGCCGTCTCCTTTGCTTCCCCTTGCTTGATTCCATCCACTTGCTGGCTGTCTGCCACCGGCGCGTTGATTGGACCGGAATCCTCAGTGAACAGATAATACGCGGACAAAATGACCATCAGACTCAGCATGGAAACGAGCCATACCGTTTGACGTTTGTTATTCATTAGAACTTCCTCCTCAAATTGGCTTCAATCTTATGAGAATTGAATCTTGTGATTCAACACATCAGATTAGTCTTGTTTGCGCGGGACAACCGAGATCCGGTAGGCTGCCACATTCAGTCCTTTTTCCACAGCATCGGTTATCAGGTCCTTCACAACCTTGTTCTCTGCACCCCTCGCAACCACAAGCACCCCACGGATCTGCGGTTTGAGCTTTTTGGTCACTATAGGTGTCTGATCCCCTGATATTTCGTACGTAATAATCTCGCCATCACGGGTATATTGCGTCATATGTCGCTTGCCCCCGCTAGCATCGGTTTCTTCGGTAAGTTGCTGAGAATCCTTCACGTTCCGCTGAACGACCAATTCTTCTGTGGAATCCACGGTAACCATCACATCAACCGTTCCCACACCAACAATGTTTTCCAGCACACCTTTGATTTTGTCTTCAAATGCAATTTCGATCGCCTGAAAAGGATTCTGTTCTGACGGATCACTCTGTATGGATGCCATGGATGTTGCCGGGTCCGGTGGTTCCCGACCGATATTTTCGGAATCAATTTTTTTGACATTGACGAAGGAATTGAACAGCATGATTCCCACCCCGATCAAACCAAGGATAATCAGCCAGCGGAAGGTTTGACTTCGCCTTGCCCCACCCTCTCCGCCACCCATCCAGGTTTCCATCTTTTTGAACCATTGTTTCATCGGACACCCTCCTTCTCAGAGCACTCCAGCACTTTTTGGTTCTGTCACTTGAACGTTGTTTGCATCAACATCCCACTTTTCAGTCAACAATGTAATAATCTGCACTGCATGTTCGGACCTTGTGGATGTCTCACCTTGCTGCTTCGTCTCATCTGGCTGATCACGTATAACAGGCTCGGAAGACGCTTCATTTTCATCACTTTGCCCTCTACTCACATCAATCTGAACATCAGGCACTTCAATCTGACCAACCCGGATGGGCTGCTGTATTTGATGTGTTTCATCCTTCTCGGATTCTGTGTTTGTTCCAAATATGGGTTGTGTATTTGCAGCGACTTCTTGCTTCCCTGCCTTCACTTCTTTTCCTGCACCCTCTCCGGCCATCTCGACCAATACACGCTGGATTACAGGCAGTTCGACTGATGAGGCAGCTTCCATCTCGGTTTCATATTTACTCATGGTTAGCTGTACCTCTACGGACCGCACCTTGGCACCTGTTGTTTCTTCAATCTGACCTTTCATGACATTAGCCAGTTCTTTGGCTGTCCATTGTAAGGATTGTTCCTGTTCATTGGATTGCAGCCGCTTGCCCTGAGCTAATATCTGTTCGAGTGTTGCATTCCCATCCGATGGAGCATCCATTGCCGACATTGCCCGTTTCAGTTCGCCAACCGGATCACTTTTGAGGAGCTTGGTTATGGGTGATAAAAGGGTCAGCAGGATGAGAAGGCTCAGCACAAGCTTGACATAACGTTCCATGGATCGATTCGGCAACAGCATATCCACAAAAGTCGCCAGCAGAACGATCATAATCAATTCCTGGAGCCAGTTGCTCAGCCACCCCATCCTTTCCATCCCCTTTCTTGCCAACATACAATTCAGCGCATCATGACAGTCATATTGCCCGCGGTCAGCAAGATGGTAATTGCCAGGAAAAACATGAGCCCGACGGCTGCGAGCGCCGCAAATACGTAGATCATGCTCTTGCCGATGGCCTGCAGGCATCCTACAATCGGGGTGTCTCCGAGCGGTTGCATAATGGCACCAGTTACGTTGTATATCAAGGCAAGAGCCAGGATCTTGAGTGCCGGAAAGGCACATAGGAACAAAATGATGATCACCCCGGTGAGTCCAATTGCATTTTTGACAAGTAAAGAAGCTGTAATTACCGTATCCGTCGCATCCGCAAATGTTCTGCCCACGACAGGGACAAAGTTGCCTGCGATATATTTGGCGGCCTTCAGGCTGACTCCATCCGCTACCGATCCCGATGCTCCCTGAACCGAGATTACACCCAAAAACATCGTCAGCAGGATACCCAGCAGTGCCACACTAATATTGCGCAGGAGGTCTGCCAGCTGTGTCAGCTTGTACTTGTCAGACAATGAACTGACGAGATGGAGAACAGCTGAGAAGAAGAGTAACGGGAATACCAGCAAATGAATCAAAGTACTCACCAGATGAATCATGAAAATGATGAGTGGATGTGTCACCGAGACGGTGATGACATTACCCATGGACGCAAGCAGTGTGAATAACAAGGGAACCATGGCCATCATAAAGTTGATCATGCCAGTTATGGCATCCTTGGCGTATCCAATCGCCACACTGAAGCTGTTGATTGCAATGATGATAATGACCATATAACAGATGGAATAGGCGATTTTGCTAATATTATTTTTCTCAAATGCGGTCTGAAGAGTCTCCAGAATCATGCTGAGTACGCTTAACATCACAATCGTGACCAGAAGCTTGCCATTATATAAAATTTCATGCAGCATGAAGGTTCCGATCGCCACAAACACCGATTTCAGGCTGAACCCTTCATTGCCGGGGATTAACATATCCATGAAGGAAGGGGTCTTCCCATCCGGGAAGAAACCACCGTATTGTTGCATCAGTTGATCCCAGTATTTCTCCACCTGATCCTTGGGAAGCTGATCGGCCTGCTGCTCCATCCACTCACCGGAAGGCGAGGTTGCAGTAACCTGTCCCAGGATACCAAACAGAAAACAGAGCATCAGCACAACCGTAAGGCGCCACTGCGGCTTATGATGCATTGATTTCATATGAAGTCCGCACGCCCTTTCTACACCGGCATCAGCTTCATGACGGTTTCGATAATAATGCTGATGATCGGTATAGCAAGTACAAGGATCAATACCTTACCAGCCAGTTCAATCTTGGACGCAATGCTCTCCTGACCTGCATCCCTGACAATCTGTGCGCCAAATTCTGCGATGTACGCTATGCCAATAATTTTCAGCACTGTTTTCAGATAAATACTTTCCATGCCTGAATTCTCGGCAAGCCGCTTTAACACTTCGATGACTGCACCGATTTTGCCAATCAACAACATGAAGATGACAATGCCAGTCGCGGCAGCAATCAGAAAGGCAAACATCGGTTTCTGTTCCTTAATGACCAGAATGAGCACTGTTGCGATGAGCGCCAAACCTACAACTTGGATAATTTCCACAGGTCACCACCATCCGGCTTCATGACCGTTTTTCATTGAAAAAGAAATATCGATTTGATCTCTTGTAGCAGGCTGTCCAGCATACGGACCACCATGAACAATACAACGACAAATCCGATTACGGTCACCCAGTGAGCCATATCTTCCTTTCCCATTTGTTTCAGTACCGTGTGAATCATGGCGATGATGATTCCGATACCCGCAATTTGAAAGATTGCGTTCACTTCTAGATTCATGACCTTGGCACCTCACTATCCCGGCTATTTCAGAAGATCAGAATGACGATTAACGCTCCGACAAGCATCCCGAGGCTTCGGCTCATTCGTTCATATTTCATTTGATCGGCCTGGGCACGGGATTCCTCATGCATTAGTTGTTGAATGGCTAACGATATATGTTTGGTCTGATCCTGACGGTCACTTGTGCCAAGGCTGAAGCTTAATTGCAGCATCACTTCCTTCTCGTCAGCCTTCATGGCTGATCTTCCCCACGCCAGATCCACGCCTGACTGCAGACTTTCCCGGGCAGTGAGTCCATGAGGAGGTTCCATCTGTGTAGCTGCATGAAGAAACAGCGTCTTTACAGGTTCTTTGGTCTGTGCTCCCATCTTGCCCATGGCATCGGGAAGTGGAGTGAGCCCATAGTTAATCTCCGTCATTAGTCGCTGGAGGGCTGCAATGAGTTCTCGCAACTGTCTCGGTCTTAATGCATACTGTCTGGCCTTGTAAAATCCGGCGAGGGTGCTGGCTAACAAAATAATTACCGCACCAAACATGTTAACCAAAGGCTTCACCTCCTGCCCCGGTCTGCTGCAACCCACGCATTTTGCCATCAGCCAGCCGAAAGGTCATGCCCCGGCTCGTCCGTTGCAGCTGGACATAACGTTGAAACATCTGCTCCGTAATTAAGGTTCTGAGGGCAGGTCTGGCCGACAGCTCCGATAGGTCACGGCCATGCGCAGTCGCAATCACTGAGACTCCTGCATGCAGGGCTTCCATCACCGCCTCGGCATCCTCCGGACGACCGATCTCGTCCACAATCAGGACATCGGGCGACATGGAGCGAAGCATCATCATCATGCCCTCAGCCTTCGGACAACCGTCCATCACATCTGTTCGGGGACCTACGTCGAAGCCAGGTACTCCTTTGTAGCTACCAGCGATTTCGGACCTTTCATCCACAATGCCCACTTTCAGACGTGGGCGTATTCCCTGAACCAGTTCAGTTCCCCCTGTAAGCTTTGTACCACTGCTAATTTGTCTCGCCAGATCTCGTAACAACGTCGTTTTCCCTTGTTGTGGTGGTGATAGGATCAACGTGTGCAGGACCTGTCCGCTCTTCATATCGAGAAGATAAGGAAGGATACGATCAGCCACTCCATGTACCTCACGGGCTACCCGAACGTTAAACCCGTTGATATCACGCAGGTATTCGACACGCCCACCGCTTAGTACCGTTCGTCCAGCAAGCCCGATTCGATGTCCCCCAGGTATGGTGATGAACCCTTTGCGCAGTTCCTCTTCCAATGTATAAAGTGAATGGTTACTGATCAGGTCCAACAACCTGTGCGTCACTTCTTTCTGAGGAACATACGCTTCTTCAGGATTCCCGGTCGGACAACCTTGAGGTGTCAGGAAGTGGTATGTGTTGCCTGCATTAATCTCCAGGGGTCTGCCTTCACGAATACGTACTTCCTCCACTTGTTCCAATAGAGCGGGTGGCATTCTTCCAAGAATGGTTCGGATCGGTTCCGGAAAAAGTTCCCTCCAGTTCACCTTCATGAGTAGGCTCCTCCAACCTTGAGATCATTTGGTTCACACTTCTGGCGCTTGTTCATATCTCAAGTTTATGCCTGTACATTTAATTTATGACGCTGAAATCTATCAATTCTTCAGAATACGGTTGAGAGTTGAAAGCATAGATGCACCTTCTGTTCTAGGCACCTGTCTAGATGTGCATGCATATAGTAATTGCAGATAGGTAAGTTCCATTTCGGTTCAAAACAGAACTACCGATCCCCAGATAAGAAAGGAGTTGTGGGGAGTGCGAGTTGATGTCGTTGGCAATGTGAATGAAGTACGTACTATTGATATCGCAGGGCGAAGTGCAGTTGTCATTGATGTATTGTGTACGACCAGTACGATTATTACGGCTCTGGCGTATGACGCTTCCGCTGTGATTGCTGTAGAGACCGTTCCACAAGCCAAACAAATGGAAGTGAAAGATTGCATTCGAGGCGGGGAACGTTTTGACAAAAAAATCACCGGATTCGAGGTGGGGAATTCCCCCTATGAATATATGACTGAGGACATTGCAGATAAAACAATCATACTGACCACAACCGATGGAACCCGCGCCTTGATCAAAGCTTCCAGGGCGAAACATGTACTAGCTGGATCATTTCTCAATGTCAGGGCTGTCGCAGCAGTTCTTTGCCAACTTCAACGAGATGTATTGCTGTTATGTGCGGGGAATCAGGATGAATTTGCACTGGAGGACGCCTTGTGTGCTGGATGTATCATCGACGAACTGCACCGTCAATCCTGTTCTCCCCTCCAACTAAACGATCTCGGCATAGTACTTCATCAGGCGGTATCCCAATGTCAAGAGAGCATCCCCGAGCTGGTGCAGGGATCTGTTAGCGGGCGTAGGCTTGAAAAGCTAGGCAGGGTTCATGACATTTCATATTGTTCTCAATTAAACTTGCTGGATTGTGTTCCCGAGATGGGGGAGGGGAACCTCATGCAACCTTATAAAGGCATACGCGGGGGAAAGATGTTCAAGTTGATGTGAAAATTGCCATGAGAAAAACAAAAAAAGGTGTACTGCTGCCCGTTGGCAACAGTACACCTTTGCTAATTTACACACACAGAAAATACTTATCTGCGATCTTGAGGTCCACCGATAACGGCTTGCTCGGCAGTGTCGAGATCATATGCTGTATGCAATGCCTTAATGACGTCATGCAGCTTATCTCCGTCAATGACACAAGATACTTTGATCTCGGAAGTGCTCACCATCTTGATACTCACGCCTTCAGCGGAAATGACTTTGAACATCTTCGCAGCTACACCTGGGTGACTGACCATGCCTGCGCCAACAATGGAGATTTTAACGAGGTTCTCCTCAGATGTGACTTCACGGTAAGGCAAGCGGCTGTGAAGGCCTTCAATGACACGTAATGCGTTCTCACGATCAGACAGCGCCACAGAGAATGAGAAGTCCGCTTTGCCATCCATCACTCCGCTCTGAACGATAATGTCCACATCCAGCTGATTGGATGCAAGCGCACCAAATACTTCGGCCAGAACTCCTGGTACATCCGGCACACCCAGAATACTGATGCGAGCCACGTTTTTGTCATAGGCAATACCACTAACCACTACGCCTTGTTCCATTGCTGCTTCCTCCTTCACAACCGTTCCTTCATTATGGTTAAAGCTGGATCTTACAATTAAAGGTACACCGGAATGCTTCGCGTACTCTACTGCACGCGGATGCAGCACCGCTGCTCCCAAATTAGCGAGTTCCAGCATTTCGTCATAGGATATTTCCTTCAGCTTGCGCGCAACCTTAACGATCCGCGGGTCCGTAGAATAGATTCCGTCTACATCCGTATAGATCTCACACGCATCAGCCTTAATTGCTGCCGCCAGCGCTACAGCTGTTGTATCCGAGCCACCACGACCCAGCGTTGTGATCTCGCCGTCTTCCGTCATGCCCTGGAAGCCTGCAACAATAACAATGTTGCCCTCGGCAAGTGCTGCATTCACGCGGTCAGGTTGAATATCATGAATACGTGCTTTTCCGTGAACCGGCTCTGTGCGGAATCCCGCCTGCCAGCCCGTAAACGATACTGCCTTACGTCCAAGTGCTTGAATAGCCATCGATAACAAAGAGATCGAAATCTGTTCTCCTGTCGTTAAGAGCATATCCATCTCACGAGCAGGCAGATCACTATTCAATTGTTTTGCCTGATCAATCAAATCATCTGTTGTATCCCCCATGGCCGAAACCACGACTACACACCGATGTCCTTCATCAGCTTTTTCTACAACACGTCCGGCTACACGCTTCATGCGTTCTGTATCTCCGACCGAGCTGCCCCCAAATTTCATGACGTACAATGACAACGCAAATCCACTCCCTACCTTGTGCAGTATGCATAATTAATGTCCATCGTCATTATTCTCTACGAGAAATGACTTTAACCCAGTATATTACGAAAGCGCCTGATAGGCTAATCTTTTTTCGAAAAAACCCTCTGCCAAAGGAATGGCAAAGGGTTGTTAATACCGTTTATTAGCTTACAGCTTGTGAAAGTTACGCACGGGAAGAGTATTTACCTTCACGTGTGTCAATCAGGAGAACATCACCTTCGTTAATAAACAAAGGAACTTGTACGTTCAAGCCTGTTTCCACTTTTGCATTTTTGGTAGCGCCTTGTGCAGTGTTACCTTTAACACTAGGCTCAGTCTCGATGACTTTCAACTCAACGCTTGTTGGCAAGTCAATTCCGAGGATTTCACCTTGATAGCTAACAATCTTAACGACCATGTTTTCTTTCAGGAAGTTCAATTCCCATTCCAGTTGATCACTAGTCAATGTGAACTGATCATAAGTTTCGTTATCCATGAACGTGTGCTCTGTACCGCTTGCATACAGGTAGGATACGCCACGGTTTTCGATGATGGCACGACCAATCGTTTCGCCCGCACGGAATGTTTTTTCAACGGTGTTACCGTTACGCAGGTTTTTCAATTTGGAACGTACGAAGGCAGCGCCTTTACCTGGTTTAACGTGTTGGAAATCAAGCACGGTATAGATATCGTTATCTACTTGCACGGTCAAGCCTGTTTTAAAATCGTTTACTGAAATCACAAAAAATCCCTCCTGATATGGTTAAAAAGTAGGTGATATAAGACGAGGGGTTAATGTTATATGTAAAATGAGCCCAAGAATGGCCACCTCGTTCACTTCGATTGCAGTACCATCCTCCGATCGCTGTTATCCCCAGATTTTTTTGATCCCATTAACAATGGGAAAATCCGGTGATAAAGGCGAACGCTTCGCTTCTTCAGATTGGTTCTGCACTCTCCGATATGGTGAAATTTCTTATTTTTCATTTTAAATAACACATTAAAAATCGTCTTATATCCCTGGTGGCTGTAATTTAGCCGATTACGGTGAACTTCTTGTCCGACTTCGTGAGAATATGAATACCCGTCTCGGTAATCACTACGTCATCCTCGATACGCACGCCGCCAAGCCCGTCAATATATATACCCGGTTCAACGGTAACAACCATACCCGGTTTCAATACATCGTCGCTAAGCTTGGACAGGCGAGGAGCTTCGTGAACTTCCATACCCAGACCGTGGCCTGTGCTGTGTCCGAATTGATCTCCATATCCGTGACCTGCAATGATATCACGAGCCAATGCATCTGCTTCCCGTCCGGTCATACCCGGTTTCAGGTTCTCCAGCGTATGTAACTGAGCTTCCAGTACAATGTCATAAATTTTGCGCAGTTCAGGTACAGGTGTACCTGTTGCAATGGTACGTGTCAGATCTGAACAGTATCCGTCCAAAAGTGCACCAAAGTCAAATGTAATTAACTCATTCTGTCCGATGACCTTACTGCTCGCTACACCGTGAGGCATAGCAGAACGTTCACCCGATGCTACAATGGTGTCAAACGAAGAGGACGTTGCTCCATGTTTGCGCATGAAAAACTCCATCTCCAGATCCACTTCACGCTCCGTCATACCTGGTTTTGCAAACTGCAAAACGTGGCTGAACGTGGCATCCGCCAGATCTGCTGCTCTCTGCATGACCGCGATCTCGTCTTCATCCTTGAACATACGAAGTTGTTCCACGATCCCGGATACAGCTTTCAGTTCAATAGACTGCAGTGCTTCAGCATAAGCGGAATGCGTGCCGAATGTGACACTATCCTGTTCGAAGCCCACTTCTTTGATATTCGCGGATGTCAGCAATTCGCGCACCGTATCCATCGGCTTAGCTCCATGTTCCACAACGGTAAATCCTTTGGCTTGCTGAGGCGCTTGTGACATATAACGGAAATCAGTCAGCAGATATGCATCCTGTTCCGTAATCAGCACATATCCCGCCGAGCCTGTAAAGCCCGTCATATAACGACGGTTAATCGGGTTTGTAATCAGCATTGCAGTGAGTTCATGCTCACGCATGGCTTCACGCAACTTATTTACTCGTTTGTTTTCCATCGGTAACCCTTCTTTCTCTCACATTCCCGGGTTCCCGGCTCAGGTTTGTTTGTCCAGATGACGCACAAGAGCCAGCAATCCCAGTTCATAGCTTACTTCGCCAAATCCGGCAATCTGCCCGATTGTTTCCGCTGCAATCACTGAATGATGTCTGAACGCTTCGCGTGCATGAATGTTGGATAGATGTACTTCCACCGTAGGGACTTTTACAGCATTGATTGCATCACGTATAGCATAGCTATAATGGGTAAATGCTCCGGCATTCAGTATGATTCCGTCTGCCTCACCCATCGCTGCATGAATGCGGTCAATGATGTCCCCTTCATGGTTCGATTGATAAAAAGCGATGGAGACGCCAAGTTCATCAGCCTGTCTGCGAATTTTGTCTTCAATATCCTTCAGACTAAGCGTTCCATAGATGCCCGGTTCACGTACACCAAGCATGTTCAGGTTCGGACCATTGATCACAATAATTCGTTTCATCGCTGCTCCACCCTCTCTGCAAATAACCATCTGCTATTTTAACACAGCCATTGCCGGATTGAGAAGCTTTTTTGCGCTATGCCCCCGCTTGCTCCGGCTCGCGTTTGCGTTCGTCCGTGTACTCCATGGCTACCGTGTAACCAATGAACAGCCCCCATAACAAAAAGAAACAGAGTTCCGTGATGATTGAATCCCACGTTAAACCGTTCAAAGGTTTCATCATCCCCAGTTTTGGTCCGACCAGTATAAAGAGAATCAGCCACCAGACGATTCCATACACCATGCCGGGTAACGGCCCTTTCAGTTTTCTAATCGTGAACGTGTAGAGTAAGGATGCCAAGATGGAAAAGACGATAAAAAACAGCCAGCCTGTCAAATGTCCTGCTGCGGTATATATATATTCATGTTTGAAAAAAGGCTCGGCCAGAAATCCGACAGGTACAATCGTAAAATGCAACAGATAGAATAGCCAATGTAGCCCGCCCCAGATAAAACCGGCAAAAAAGCCAAGCTCTAACGCAAAGGAAAATGGATTCGTGTAGTAGTGTGCTTGACCTTGCCTCTGGGTAGGGCGTCTGCCCCTGTCTTTTTGCTGCCGCTCATTGGGACGTTGACCTTCATCGTGTGATGTATCTTCATGCTTACGTTCTGTCATCGATATTCTCCTTCATTCAGTTGATAATCCCGCATTATGCCTCGAATTTCCGCTCTGATTCTACGAGGTAGTATGTTCAAAACAGGACAATCTTAACAACATCCTTCAAGGTTTGACTCACAAACTAGAAATTGGTCTTAAAATTCGATACAATAGGGTTATTAAACTGCCTTTGATCGCGAAGGCCTAGAACAGAATAGGAAGGTGAATAATTTGCCTCAACAATCCAAGCCTGTCAGCTATGGGGGGCAAGCTGTCATTGAAGGCGTAATGTTCGGTGGGAAACATGTCAACGTTACAGCTGTTCGTAGAAAAGACGGCGAAATTACGTATCTGGAAGTTCCCAAGCAAGACAAGTCCTGGGTCACGAAATTGCGGCGGATTCCTTTATTACGCGGAATTGTCAGCATTATAGATTCAAGTGTCAAAGGTAGCAGACATCTCAATTATTCTGCTGACGCCTATGCTGATGATGAACTGGAACCGGAAGAGAAAGCCAAGCAAAAAGAGAAAGAAGGTTCGGGCTGGAGCCTAAGCATGATCATCGGTGTGACTGCCGTAGCCATCCTTTCATTCCTTTTTGGTAAAGTTGTGCTCACATTGCTTCCTGTTGTTATCGAGAATTTTCTATTCAAAAATGCATTCGACAATCAGTTTTTGCATAATTTACTGGAAGGCGGCATTAAGCTGATCCTGTTACTCGCCTATCTGTGGTTAATCTCACAGACGCCGATGATTAAACGTCTCTTCCAGTATCATGGAGCGGAACACAAAGTAATCAGCGCACATGAAGCTGGTGAAGAACTGACACCGGAGAACGTGCAAAAGTACAGCCGACTGCACTACCGCTGCGGAAGCAGTTTCATTATGTTGACAGTCATTATTGGAGTGTTTCTATACTCTCTCTTCACGTACGATAACCTCTGGGAACGGATGGGTCAGCGTCTGTTGTTATTGCCAGTTGTGCTAGGCATTTCTTTTGAACTGTTAAAGCTCACGAATTCAGTACGTGATATTCCTGTACTGCGTTATCTCGGATACCCGGGATTGTGGCTGCAATTGCTGACAACAAAAGAACCGACCAACGAACAGGTAGAAGTATCCATTGCTTCGTTTAACCGTATGCGTGAGTTGGATGCCAAGCTTGCCAATGTCTCTGCTACGTCAGAAGTACCTGTTGCAACACTCGATCCTGTGAAAGGGTGAATGATATGAACAAGCAGGCAATCTTATTTTGGACGTTCATCGCACTAGCTGCTGTTGGAGTCTTGACTTGGCTGGGGAACGCTAGTCCATCCAGGATCATTATTCCTCTGGTCGTGTTCGGAGCTGTATTCCTGCTGTACAAATATCCGCCTCGTCGCTGGGCAAGCAAAACCAAATCACCAAAGATCAAGCCATCGGCACGAACCATGGCAAAAGTCAATGCACAGTCCAGTGCCAGAAAGAGCAGCGGCTCTTCTAAGAAACGCAAGGATTATCCTTTCCAAGTGATTCAGGGACAAAAAGGGAAAAGCGATGAAGATATACCGAAATTTCATTAAAAGTTACTGATATACAAAAAAGCAGTTCTCCCAATATGCGGAGAATTGCTTTTTTCACGTTTATACAGGAATCAGAGGCGGAGCTTCTGCCTGTTTCTTGCGCAATTCTTTTCTTTGTTTGTCCAGCTGTTCATCATACACTTTCATATTCCACCCGTTGAAAAATTCACTCCCTGCGGTAGTACCTGATCGATATAAGGCCGTGCTGTCCTGTAACGATAAATGAAATTGCGTTGGTTTAATCCCAAGCGTTGGTATCTTCACTGTCCGAAACCGGTTAATCTGTTCGATGTAGCGTTCATCATGTGCTGTGAGCATCGTCTCCACAAGGGCCTGAAGCATGCTTAACGGTCCTTTAATACGGGCAGGTTCCACTTCCGTCTTCCCCACCATTTTGAATCCGACAACCGGAATAACGTCTCCCCCTCGTTCCGTACGATCCCCATCGAAGAGCCACAGCGGAAAATTGCTAAGCAATCCACCATCCACTACATAGACAAACTGATCTTGAAAAGGAAGTCCTTTGGAGAATACTGGCGATTTGCGTATGACTACGGGATCAAAAAAATAAGGGATACTGCAACTCATACGTACCGCTTTTGCAACATCCAGCTTGGCAGGATCAATGCCGAACCGTCGAATATCGTCCGGCAGCACCAGAATGGTTCCATTGGATATATCGGATGCCGTAATAAGCAACTTACCTTGCGGCAAGTCAGCGAATGTGCGAATCCCTTTCTGCTCCAACATCTTGCGAATCCATGATTCCAATGCCTCCCCCGAATACAAGCCTTTCTTCAAGAACAGCCTTGCCGCGGGTCCGATCCATCGGGTATTAAATATGGGGGAGCGACGCAGCAATGAAACAAAGGGGGTATTCTCAATAATGACTTTCATCTCCTCGGCCCTGTAACCGGCCGCTAGCAGAGCAGCTACAATGGAACCGGATGATGTGCCTGCCACTCGATTAAACTGAATGCCGCAGTCTTGAGCACCCTGCACAGCACCTGCAAGCGAGATCCCTTTGACGCCTCCACCTTCAAACACAGCGTTAATTAACATAACAAAAAACCCCCGTTCTCCAGGCAGCCACGTTTCTACTGCCACTCTATGAGAACAAGGGTTTGTCTTATAACCGTATTGTTAAATTGTTTTAGAGACCATAATAAGCTTTTAATTTGGCAATTAGGCCGAGAGGGTTCTTCGTCAGGTATTGTGAACTGAAGAATATATCCCCTTTAACCGAAGAATACTTCTTGTTGTAGTTCAGCTGATCGATGATCTCCTGTGATGTCTGCCAGCCAATCTCTGGCGTACCTAACTTATAAGGTGAGTGGCCGATATACAATTTTACATTTGTGTTAGCCACTTCATTCGCCCACCAGTCCACGACTTTGTCGTATCGGGCTACGCTCAGTGTCATACTCCAATACACCTGCGGAGCGACATAGTCGATCCACTCCTGGTTAATCCATGTCCGCACATCTGCATTCATGCTGTCATACGCGGTTACTCCTGCTTTGGTATCAGAACCTGTCAGATCAACAGATTTGTTACGCCACACACCAAATGGACTAATTCCATATTCAACGTTAGCTTTCGCTCTGTGAATGCTCTGCCCGAGCTGCTTAACAAACTGATTGATATTGTCCCGACGCCATTCGGCACGGTCCTTAGTATTTAATGTGTTATAGGTTTTGAAGGCTGCATCATCATTAAAAGTCACATTGGACGGATAGAAATAATCATCCAGATGTACACCATCAATATCATACTGATTGACCACTTCCATGATCGTATCGATAATATGCTGTCTGGCTTCCGGGATACCCGGGTTAATGTACATTTTGCCGGATGCATTCACAATCCAGTCGGGATGAAGCTTCGAGATGTGGTTTGCAGCCAAGTTTGATGTACTCGCTGTTGCTCTAAACGGATTAAACCAGGCGTGGAATTCCAGGCCCCGTTTGTGTGCTTCCTCGACCATAAACGCGAGGGGATCATAACCAGGATCTTTACCTTGTGTTCCTGTTAATACGCTGTTCCAAGGTACCAGACCTGAAGGATAGATGGCATCCCCATTAGCTCTCACTTGGACAAATACGGCATTAATGCCCATACCTTGCAACGTATCTAGCTGTTTTGTATACTCCTGTTTTTGCTTCTCTACATTTCCCTTGGCACCGGATGTAGGCCAGTCTCCATTCACAGTGGAAATCCAGGCTCCCCGCATCTCTTCAGAAGCTGGTACAGTGCCCGTGCCTCCAGGCTCCGCTGGGGTTGCCGGGGTTGGTTCAGGAGTTGGGACTGATTCGTCTCCTGTGTACAGATCAATGGTCTGGGCTGACTGATTCCAGTTCACTCGAATGCCCAGGTTCTCACTGACGAAACGAATGGGTACCATGACCCGACCTTGTTTCAATTCGACCGATGCATCCAGACCAACTACAGCGTTATCCACAGTTGCCTGCTGGCGTCCGCTCGTCATAGAGATGACCGAATCGGATTTCTGAATGGTCACGGTACGAGTAGCTTGAGACCATAAAACAGACGCACCCAGTCCTTCGCTAATAACACGCAAAGGCACCATCGTTACATTTACTTTGGGCAAGATGTAGGGTGATACATCCGATTCCAAACGGTTGCCGTCTAGAAAAATAGTGATTTCCTTCTGCCCGGCTGCTTGTGCTGTCATGCCTGCTGTCTGTAATCCAAGTACAAAAATGAGCAGCAGCATCAATCCTTTACGAACATTCATTAGTGCAGTCCTCCAAAATCATTATAAATTTGCGGTAAATTCTACTAGTTTAATAGACGCTCCTACCCTTCGTTTAGTTGCGAAAATCACCAAATTATGGTGTGATTGCACACAAAAAAATGCTTCCTGCCATTGAAACGGCAAGAAGCATCCTTTGATCACAGGATACAATTCATTGTATATCATCATGTTTATTCCACTGCTGAATCTTAAGACTCCGTATTACTCATGACGTCCTGAAGATTTTTGAGGTCTCGCAACCGGCTCTCATCCTGACGGAAGTATTCAACCAAGGACTCAATGCATGTAATGGAGTCCCAGCTCAGGTGATGTTCAATGCCTTCAACATCATTGTAGATATTTTGTTCCTGAACACCAATCGTTGTCAAAAATTGTTCAAGCAGATGATGGCGCTCCATCAAACGTTTGCCCATCTTTTTGCCTTTTGGCGTAAGCACCAGTCCGCGGTACTTCTCATAGATCAGGTACTCGTCTTTGTCCAGCTTTTGGATCATCTTCGTCACCGATGAAGGATGTACTTCCAGTCCTTCAGCTATATCAGACACACGAGCATAGCCCTTTTCATCAATTAATTTGTATATACGCTCCAAATAATCTTCCATACTGGGCGTTGGCATCTGCTTCCCTCTTTTCTCTCTGACCGGCCCCTATTCGTGCCTGGTCCCTATCTTATAATGATACATGTTATCAATACGCATTGGCAAGTCCTGCACAGTTCGGAGCGCGCTGTTACACAAGTAATTGGCAGCGTGACTTCTCACCAAACGAGGCAAACTAAGCAAAGTTCCGCATCGAAAGGAGTGATTTCGTGAGTACAAGTGTAGCCTCACCGCCAGTTCGAAAAGCAAAAGGTACTAAACCCTTTATTCCCGATTTGGTGTATTTTGAACCCGGTGCATTGGAATATGATAAAGGCAAACGGATTATGGAGTGGGTGACATCCAAAAACATACCTTATCAGATGACCACATCCCATAACCGAATCACAAACCTGCCCGGTGAAACCGAACAAGAAAAGTACCGGATGGCAAAGCGTACTTTGGTCGTTGGTGTGCGCAAAACACTCAAGTTTGACCAGTCGAAACCTTCAGCGGAATATGCCATTCCCATCTCTACAGGCTGTATGGGGCACTGCCATTATTGTTATCTTCAAACTACACTTGGTGCGAAACCTTATGTTCGTGTCTATGTTAATACCGAGGAGATCATTCAGGCTGCAAAAGGATACATCGAAGAACGGGCGCCTGAAATCACGCGATTTGAAGCCGCCTGTACGTCTGATCCCGTAGGACTCGAGCATATCACGGAGAATTTAAGTGACCTGATTCGTTTTATGGCGGAAGAAGAATATGGGCGCTTGCGATTTGTAACCAAATATCATCACGTTGATCCGTTGCTGAACATTAAACATAACGGCCACACCCGTATCCGGTTTAGTGTCAATTCGGATTATGTCATCAAAAACTTTGAACCGGCTACCTCCAGATTTGAGGAACGCATTGAAGCTGCTGGCAAAATTGCACACGCCGGTTATCCCCTGGGATTCATTATCGCTCCGATTATGTGGTATGACGGCTGGGAAGAAGGATACTCGGATCTGTTGCAGAAACTGGCAGATACACTTCCAGAGGAAGCAACCAAGGACCTTACCTTTGAGATGATCCAGCACCGTTTTACCAAAACGGCCAAAGCAACCATTGAGAAACGTTATCCCAAAACCAAGCTGGAGATGGATATCGAGAAACGTAAGATGAAATGGGGCCGCTGGGGTCAGTACAAGTATGTGTATAAGGATGACCAGCAAGATGCGCTGCGCGAATTCATTACGGAACGGATCTTTGAACATTTTCCACTAGCCAATATTGATTACTTCACCTAAACAAAAAACGGGACTGCCCATAACGATATGCTGGTATAAGCATTCCTAACGATTAAAAAGCAGGTTACATGACCCAGAGTGTCTCTGGTAACATGTAGCCTGCTATGCCATACATAATAATACTTAAATTCAGGTCATCCGTTTAAATAATCATCCAGTCTGGTGTAATCTGCTGCAACCAGATGGTAATCTTCGTCATCTGATCTGTAAAAAGCAATACCCCAAGGAACAACATTAATGCTCCTCCGACTTTCATCATGACATTGGAATACCGTAAGATCCAGCGTGTCGAACCAATGAAAAAGGCCAAAATGAAGAACGGGATTGCAAACCCTGCCGTATAACCTGTTATCAGCGCCAGCCAGGTTGTGGGCTCACTTGCAGCCATAGCAATGATCGCTGTTAGAATAGGGCCAATACACGGCGACCAGCCTGCTGAGAAACCGATGCCAAATATAAAAGAGCCCAGATAGCCTGCTGGTTTCCATTTCATATCCAACTTGCGTTCCTTCATCAGAAACTGTGGTTTGAACACCCCAAGCAAAAATAACCCCATAAGCATAATCAAAATCGCAGACAATTGCCGAATCAGTTCTCGGTTGTCATTGAAAAATTGGCCAAACAGTCCAGCACCAAGGCCAAGCGAATAAAATACAGCCGAGAAGCCTAAAATAAACGCCAGCGTATGCGTCATGGTCTTAAAGCGGACTTCGCGCTGATTGCGGTCATCCTTCAATTGTTGCACCGTCATACCTGTAATGTAGGAGAGGTATGATGGATACAGCGGAAGACAACATGGTGATATAAATGAGACTAAACCTGCTACAAAAGCCATCCATACATTAACATCAGGCATGAAGCGGATGTCTCCCTTCCCCGGGCTCACGTGCTTGCTCGTTCAGTCGTCAGGCTCGGAACCCTTTTTTTCCAATCATCGTCAGAATCAGCATCATGATCAGCAATAATACAATCGTTGCTCCAGGTGCGAGGTTCCAGATGCCTGCTACAACCAGTCCAAGGACTACGGCAATTTCGCCGATAATCACGGACAAAATAATGGCGGATTTGAAACTCCGGGCCATCAACAGGCTGACCGCTACCGGAATGGTCAATAGCGCTGACACCAGAAGCGCACCAACAATCTTGATCGCCGTGCTAATGACAAGTGCTGTCATCACAGTGATTAACATGTTCAGAATTCTCACAGGCAACCCGGTAACCGCTGCCGCATCTTCCTCAAAGCTGAGCAGGAAAAATTCCTTATGTAACAATGCCACTACAATCACCACGATCAGCGTAACCACACCTACCAGCTTCAGATCCGTAGCGTCTAATGTATATATACTGCCGAACAGATAACTCATGACATCTGCATTATATCCTTTGCCCAGCGTGAAGAACAAGGAAGCAAGAGCCACGCCACCGGACATGATAATGGCAATCGATAATTCGGCGTAACTCTTGTACGCTTTGCGCAATTTCTCTATCGCAAATGAAGCAAGCACGGCAAATATCAAGCCCACCGCAATGGGATACACTTCAATCAGGAATCCAAGTGCAACACCGGCAATGGTCACATGAGACAAGGTGTCTCCAATCATGGATAACCGCCGTAAGACCAGGAACAGTCCGATTAACGGAGCGGTAATGCCAATTAACAACCCACCCGCCAGGGCACGCTGAAAAAAATCACTCATTAATATTTCCAAAACAAACACGACTCCTTCGGCCTTACTCTAATCTAATGGGCCATAAATACGGCTAGCGTACCTGTGCAGTGGTATGTTGCAGATTGGTCTCAGCACAATCCTGTACCTCATGCGAATGACGGACATGAAAATTAATTTTGCCATTCGTTACCGCAGCTTCAGAACCCAGATAACTCTCCATCCGATCCATATCATGAGACACCATTAGAAAAGTCATACGGTGATGTTCATGCATATGGGTAATCAGTTCAAAGAAACTGGCCTGTGATTCAGCATCAATACCTACGGTAGGTTCATCCAGAATCAACAGATCCGGGTGATTGATAAGCGCCCGTGCCAAAAATACACGCTGCTGCTGTCCGCCGGACAATTGACCAATTCGTTTGTTCGCCAGATCCTCGATCCGCATGACCTGCATCGCATCCGTGCACTGTTGCTGACATTTGCGAGACATACGACGGAACATGTTTTTGTTATTGTACAAGCCTGACATGACCACTTCACGAACGGTCGCGGGGAACAACGGGTTAAATGCATTCTTTTGAGGTACATACCCGATTCGGTCCCAGTCCTTGAACCTGCGGATCGACTGTCCGAATAGTTTGATATCTCCCTGCGCAGGAGGAAGAAGTCCTACCAGCATGCGCAGCAATGTCGTTTTACCCGCCCCATTGGAACCGATAATCCCGACAAAGTCCCGTTCCTGGGCCATAAAATCGAGATTCTCAATCACTCGCTGGTCCCCGTAGGAAAATGATAGTTTCTCGATCTCTATAATTGGATCATGACATAGTGGCATGATTTGCTGCATGGCAAAGCCGCCCTTCATTATATATAAGAATCCCATAGCGTCCTAAGAGCCTTCACCGTGAACGGTAAAGACTCTTCGATCTGAATTCTTCATTCTATCTTATTTTAATGCGATCAGCAGATTTTGCAAATTTTTCTCCATCAGGGTGAAATAATCATCCCCATTTGTTGCCTGCTCCTTGGTCAATCCCTCAACCGGATTAAGGACCATGGTCTCTACTCCTGCTTCACTTGCCAATGTTTTCGCCAATTTGTCAGATACCAGCTCTTCGAAGAAAATGTATTTAATGCCTTCATCTTTAACGAGTTTCGCAAGCTTCACAATATCCTGTCCTGTCGGTTCAGCATCCGGGGAAAGTCCCATAATGGCATGCTGGGTTAATCCATAATCACGTGCAAGGTAGCCAAACGCTTGGTGCGAGACAACAATTTCGTTGTTCGGTACGGTAGCCAATTCATCTGTGAAACGCTGATCCAGCGTCTCAAGCTTGGTACGAAGTTCTTCATAACGTTGTTCGTAACCTGTTTTGTGATCAGGATCTGCCTCGACCAGGCTATTTTTGATGTTTTCAGCCATGATCATGGCTGATTTCGGACTAACCCACGTATGTGGATCAATATGATGATCAGCGACATCTTCACTGGTAGCCTCATCTGTATGTTCATCTGTATGTTCGTCTTCGTGCTCTTCGCCGTGACCGTGCCCATCATCACCCTCAGCCGTTAACAGCTTAACACCTTCACTGACGGCAACAGACTTCACCTGTGTATCACTATTCAGCGACTTCAGGAAATTCGGCACCCATCCTTCCAGTCCAGCTCCATTATAGAGAAACAGCTGTGCCTTGGACGTATTAACGATATCCTGACTCTTCGGAGTCCAGTCATGTGGCTCTACTCCCGTTGGCAGCAGGTTAATGACATTGGCATCCTCACCACCGATTGCAGTCGTAAAAGCATATACAGGATAAAATGTCGTCACAACGTTTACCTTGCCTTCCACAATCTTCGCACTATTGGAACTATCCTGCCCACACGCTGACAATACCAGCAAAGTGAGAAAAAGCAACCCCGTCCACAGTAGCTTTATGTTGCCTCTTTTGCTCGTCTTCCCTGTCCGGTTATCCTGAACTTGATGTTGCACTTTATAAAATGTCATTATGATTCACTCCGCATCTCTTAATCGTAAACATTACTGAAAGAATTATAGGTAACCTGAACCTACTTGTCAAGCTATCCCGTCCTATTCATTCTTTCCTGAAGTACGGAGTTCATAACAGTATATGCTTGTTCTCTTCCCGTCAGATACGAATTATATCAACAAAAAAAGGGCCCGAATTACATCGGGCCACCTTGAGTCATAGTTACGACAGTATTTGAATCAATTTCATAACTCAATTCTTATTTTACTTGTGCACCATTAGGCATGTTGTCTGGTACTGTAGCCAGTGTAAGCTGGTCGCCATGCGATGCTGCAAGGATCATACCCTGGGACAGTTCACCACGAAGTTTCACCGGTTTGAGGTTGGTCACACAGATGACTTTGCGTCCAACCATCTCTTCTGGCGAATAGAACTTCGCAATTCCAGATACGACCTGGCGCTGCTCATAACCCAGATCCAGCTGCAATTTCAGCAACTTATCCGCTTTTTTGACAGGTTCGCAGGAAATGACTTGCGCGACACGCAGTTCAACTTTGGCAAAATCGTCAATACCGATCTCTTCGGTACCCTCAGGTGCAGTTACCGGTTCAACAGCTGCTGAAGCTCCAGCATCTGCTTGACTTGTTTCAGGCTGTGCTGCTTTTTGTCCACCTGTCATTGCTTCAGAGATATAAGCAATTTCCTGTTCGGAATCCAAACGCGGGAAGATTGGATCCCCTTTTTGCAAGGCATTTCCAGCTGGAACCAGACCCCATTGCTTGGCTGTATCCCAAGCCGTAAGTTCACCTTCCTGAATGCCCAGCTGTGCCCAGATTTTATGAGGAGCACGCGTCAGGAACGGTTGCAACAGAATGGAAGCAATTCGCAAGCTTTCGATCAGGTGAGCCATAACGGATGCCAATTCATCGCGTTTTGCTTCATCACGAGCCAGCGCCCATGGCTGCGTCTCATCAATATATTTGTTGGTGCGGCTGACAAACTGGCTGATTGCTGTCAGTGCTACGGAAAACTGCAGGTTTTCCATCGCCTGTTCCACTTTTTCCACTGTAGCATGGCCTGCTTCTTCCAGCGAAGCATCAAATTCCGTTACATTCGAAGCAAACGCCGGGGCTTTGCCTTCAAAATATTTGTCTACCATAGCAACTGTACGGTTCAACAGGTTACCCAGATCGTTCGCGAGGTCGGAGTTAACACGCTCTACGAAGCTCTCCGGTGTAAACGTACCATCGGAACCAAACGGTACTTCACGCAGCAGGTAATAACGCAGTGCATCGAGACCGTAACGGTCAATCAGAGTCACTGGATCAACGACATTACCTTTTGATTTGGACATTTTACCGTCCTTCATCAACAACCAGCCATGTGCGAACACTTTCTTCGGTAAAGGCAGATCCAATGCCATCAACATAATTGGCCAGTAGATCGTATGGAAACGAACAATTTCTTTCCCAACCAGATGTACATCCGCAGGCCAGAACTTGTTATAAAGGGATGCATCGGATGAACCGTAGCCCAAAGCTGTAATATAGTTGGACAACGCATCAATCCACACGTAGACTACGTGTTTTGGATCGCCTTTCACTTTGACGCCCCATTCAAATGTAGTCCGTGATACGGCCAAATCTTCAAGACCTGGCTTGATGAAGTTGTTGATCATCTCGTTCTTACGGGATTCCGGCTGAATAAAGCCTGGATTCTCTTCATAATATTTCAACAAACGATCTGCATATTTGCTCATACGGAAGAAGTAAGATTCTTCTTTGACCAATTCAACCGGGTGTCCGCTATCAGGGCTCTTGGCCGAGATAATCTCACCCTTCTCATTCTTCTCTACATCCACCAGTTGAGTCTCTGTGTAATACGTCTCATCCGGAATGCTGTACCATCCTTCGTACTCACCTTTGTAGATATCTCCCTGTTTCAGCAAACGGTCAAAGATATCCTGAACAATGGTTTTGTGACGCTCTTCGGTTGTACGGATAAAGTCGTCATTGGAAATGTCCAACTTGTTCCACAGTTCCTTGATCCCCACAACGATATCGTCGATAAAAGCTTGCGGTGTCTGTCCTTTCTCTTGTGCCTTGCGCTCAATCTTCTGGCCATGTTCATCGGTTCCTGTCAGATAATGAGCATCATAACCGCGTAAACGCTTGTAACGAACCATCGCATCTCCCGCCACCGTTGTATACGCATGCCCAATATGCAATTTGTCACTCGGATAATAAATCGGGGTTGTCAGATAAAATGTTTTTTGGTCAGCCATGAATGACTTCTCCTCCTTCAAATGTTCCTGCTTCATGTGATCTCTTCGTCCAAAACAACTAAAAAAGAACACAAAAACTCCCGCCCCTATGGGACGAGAGTTGCTCTCACGTGTTACCACCCAAATTCCCCGTATTTTTCACAAAACACAGGCTCTGTCGGTCCTTCGACCGCCCATTAACGCTGGATCACGCCTCAGCCTTACGACAGCAGCTCTTAAATCACTGTCTGCACGCTCGAAAGAGGTTCCTCCGGGACCATATTCCATCCTCCTCCCAGACCGGTTCTCAGCTCATCCGGCTCTCTGCACTGGGGGTGTGTCTGTACTTATCCCTTCACTGGAAATCATATAGAAGTTGTTCAAAAAGTCCACTTTTGATTACGAATCATGCCTACCGGCATCATCAGCGTCGAAGTTGAAATTCAGTCGAAATGTCCGTTGCTCACGTAGGTTCCTACGCTCCGCTACTCCATTTCTAACTTCATTCCATCTTCTCGGTACTGAAAACCAGACTTTTTGAACGTGCATATATAGGAAAAATATACTGAAATGCGGACCCCTTTGTCAAGTGGACAGCATCCTCAAGTCAATCCTGGCCTGCTTCCAGGCCACCCGAATACTTCAAGCTACATCGTTACTCTGATACCATCATGGATTTCTCCGCCTTTGGTGGCACCAGATCTACACCGCCTGGATGAAACGGGTGGCATTTGGCAATACGTTTCGCTGTTAACAACGAACCTTTGAGCGCACCGTGCACTTCAATCGCCTCCATGGCGTAAGCCGAACAACTCGGATAGAACCGACATGTTGGCGGTGTTAATGGAGAGATATAGTTGCGGTACACCCGAATGGGTGCCTGAGCAATTCTGCGCGATAACTTCATGGTCAGTGCTTCCCATGAGCGTGTTGATGTCCCGACGCTGCTTTGGCCGGAGCATGCTCTGCACAGTCCTTACAATATCCAAATACCTCGAACTTGTGGTCCACAACCTGAAATTGCTCAGGTGCATCCGCAAGCTGCATCGGGCAAAAAATAATAGGATATGTCTTCTGACACTTCAGACAGATCATATGATGGTGATGATGATCTTCACTACAGTGTGCTTTGAATTTAACGCCATCTTCGAAGATGACCTGTTCCAGTACACCTAGTTCCTGCATCACCCGCAAATTACGATATACTGTGTCAAAACTCAGTCCGCTGTAAGTCTTACCCATATATTCATAGACGTCCTTGGGTGTAAGATACCCGGGGGACTCGGCAAATAACCGGGCCAGTGTTTTCCGCTGATCGGTAATGCGAAGCCCCTGTGAGGACATGGTCGAAATAATCTGTTCTGTCGACAGCATGATCTTAAGCACCTCCTGTCATACGAGCATTTTGCATCATTCATAGAGCGACAGTTTATTCGGCAAAAGCGAAAACTTTCGCTTTCTTGTATCCTCTAATAATGCATCAAATTACGATTAGAGTCAACGAAGACACCGGGTTAGGTCATTCCAACATCACATAAAAAGGACTCCATGCACATGCATTGCCATTAGTCTAGCTTTGAGCTAATGACATTACATTTTGATGGAGTCCCTTCCTGACGGTTCAGATGATCAATCGTTCGGGCGACTTTTGGGGTGAACGGGTATATATGATATAAGCTTTCACTCCAAACCGTCCGTGCATGTTCATGTTATTACTTTTCAGCCGGAAGCGGCGTGAACAGCAGGTTAACAGGCAAGTTACTTCCTGGTGCCGCCGAGAAGAGAATGGTTACACTCTCACCGTACGAACCTGTGCGATACATAACGCTTTGCTCATTAGGTGCAGTTACAGATTTACCTGTGGAAATCTGAACGACCTGTCCATTCACAAGTGCCACACCAGAGTATCTGCCTCCACGAGGGTTGAATGAAATCAACGTGCGCGGAGCAACATTATTCAATGTAATTTTGTACAATACACCGAAGTTACCTGCGTTGGACGCTTCCGTGTAAGCCATAGGGTCCGTTCCTACAAGGTTTGGATCACTTGCATTGTCTCCAAGTGGAAGACGTGCAGGCTTCGATCCTAATTCTTGATCGTACGTAATGATCCGTGTTGCATTCGGGTACGTTCCGCGGTTGTGAACACCATCACGATCCAGAACCGGCAGGCTCGACAACACTTCCATCGGGTCCTTGTTTTCTTCAATCATGATAATGTTGTAATCCAGTTCATAGTCACTGAATACATCCGAATACAAGGAAATGACTTGTCCCTGTTTCATCGGAAGAACGCTCAGATCATTGAGAATCAACTTGCTTTCTCCTGGCTGGATGTACACTTTCTTTTGTCCGGTACCATTCTGCATGGATTGGAACCAACGGTCAATCGACAACTTTCCAGCTACCGTTGCAAAAGGAGACGGTCCTGCAAAACCCATGTTTTGCTGGTCAATGGACGCCGTGTATGCATTGTTGTTTGTCGCTACAACATACATTTTCACGTTTTTGCCCGTGTTGTTCACATGGTGAATCATGAAGCGTGTCTGTCCGAAGGAAGATTCCTTGTACACAATGCCTTCTGTATTCACGGTTTCCGGGCTGTTACTGCGGATCAGCAGACTTGGTTCGTCATAATAGGTGAAAGGAACTTTCTCCAATGCCGGTACTCCACCACCGTCAAAAGTGAACTTCTCACCGACTGGTGTGAACAATTGATTGAAGTCAGTCACACTATAAAGTGTTTCTCCCGTAATATTGATCATCTTGGTATAGCTATCGCTAGCACCATGTTTATCGGTAACTGTAATCGTTACGGTCTTCGGTCCTGGAACAAAGAATGCAAGTGCATTGTTATCCCATTCTGTTTTTACAATTGCGTTCTCATCATCTGTGCTTTGATCAATATAAGTGATTTTCTCACCCATTTTGTATTCTTCTTTATCTGTCGTAAACATTGCGACAGGTGGCAGATTTGGTCTTTCAACCTTAATCGTAACCGAATACGGATCACTCCATTGACCACTTGAATCCTGGACCGCATAGGTTACTGTGTATACACCTGGTTGGTCGAATGAATCCTGACGACCTGTCCAACGCTCATCTACAATGCTGAGTCCCTTGGGAGAGCTGGATCTGGTTGTGTAGGTTACCTGGTCTCCGGCAAAAACCTCTTTTTGTACCGTGAAGCTTGCCACCGGTTTGGTACTCAGATTCAATACAACCGTTTTGGCAGATTGATTTACTTTATACGTAATGTCCAGAGCCTGTGTAATTGAAGTCAACGGCACCATGAACGTATTTTTTTGTTGATAAGCCGCGCCCTTCATCGTTCGGGACACACCATTAACGGTATAGATCTTGCTGTTTGTTTTGAAACGCAGCTCATCTTCACCACTAATAATGATCGTTTCTTTGGTTGTGTTATCATATTTGACATCATAGCCAACCCGATCAACGAGAGCACGGATCGCTACATAGGATACACCATTTTTAACAGCCATCGGCTGTCCAGCAAGATACGTTTTGCCATCTTGCATCATTTTATTACTGTTCATATAAAGAGTGAGGTCTCCACCCCCGCCTCCAGCAACAGATGAACCGCCTGTAGATGGTTGCTCCACTTCAACTGGTGCAGGTGTTTCCTCAGCTGTACCTTCTTCGTCCGTAGGTTCAATTACCGGCTCAACAGGAGTCGCGTCTGTTCCTGTAGGAACATCTGTCTCAAGGTTCTCTTCTTCAGTTGTTTCATTATTTGATGTTGGAGTGTTTGTTCCGGATTTCACTTCGGATTCCGCGATGGTTTGTTCTTTCTTCACAACCTCCACGGATTTAACTTTGGCTGTATTCACTGATGTAGTATCGCTCTGATCTGCTGATTGTGCATTGGCAGGAATCACTGCAAACGCCTGAAACACAGCAAAAGCGGTAAGTATGGACAATTTCTTCTTCAAATTCATTCTTTGTCTTTGGCTCCTTCTGCTCCCATTTTATAAATATCCCCCTCAAAAAGTCATATTATTAGACGCTTGGAACCGGGAAAAGTTGCTAAAAAGTTAAGAGGAGAATTGTAAACTTTTAATAGAAGGAAAATACTATGAAAATAGTTATCTATCAATTATCTTTTTAGCATCCATATCCCAAAATTAACCAATAGAAAATTCCAACAAAAAAATCTCTCCAGGAGATGGTCAATCAGCACCATATCGCAGAGAGATTTAAGGATTGAATAGGCCTAGCGCAAACGGACAGGCAGACTTCCAGTTGGCTGCAGTCCACCTGTTAACACATGGGACAGGGCCCGAACAACTGCGGGTGTATTCTCATACGTACACACATAACTTCCCGGCCTCGAAATCTCCAGCAGATCATATGGATTGCGCAGAGCAATTACAATCAGCGAATGATTCTTACTAAGCTTTTCAACCAAATACTGTTGCCCTTTCGGAAGATGACCTGCCGATGTGTACGTACATACGATAACTTGTTCACTCTCCGACACATCCGCCACTATCCGATCTGCTTCATCATAAGTGGGCTGAGTAGTAATTTTGTGCTCACGAACTCTGCCTCGCAACTGCGAAAGCGCCATACCAAGTGATTCTGTATGAGACCATGGTTCATCCACCTCTGTCCGTTGTACCACCTCAGGCCAGATGACATACACGTCCTTCTCAGGGTCCAACGGTAGCAGCCCTTCATTATGAACAATCGTAATACTGCTTGAAGCAATCGTGAACAGCATCGATTCGTTTCGTTTACTTGAATCACTGGGTTTAGTAGATTCAGTGCAATCAACAGGTTCAACATCTGTTGCTTCGACCATTTCATTCGCTTTCAGCGAAACAAGATGATTATTCTGCTGCCCGCAGCGATTTCTTTTCCATGTCATAATGCGTTCCAACGCCTGATGAATAACTTCTTCCAAGATCCGGCCCGTTCGAACTGCTTCCACAATGGCTTCCAGCGCAGCAACCTGATCTTGCAACGTATGACTCACCAGTATCAGATCTGCTCCTGCCTCCACAGCACGAATCGCAGCTTCAGCTACACCATATGGCTTGGATATTGCATGCATTTCAAGACAGTCTGTAATAATAATGCCTTCAAAACCCATTTCCTCACGTAGCAGACCCGTTAACACCTTATGTGACAACGTTGCCGGAATGGGCTCGGGCTCAATCGAAGGGAACATCACATGAGCTGTCATAATAACATCAACGCCGGCTTCAATCGCCCGGCGGAACGGTAGCAGCTCCATCTGTTCCAGCCTGTTTTGATCATGAGGTACTGTAACCATACCAAGATGAGAATCTACGGCGGTATCTCCGTGTCCAGGAAAATGTTTGGCAGTAGCAGCTATGCCCTGTGATTGATATCCGGTGATGGCTGCTACGCCATGAGTGGCCACACTTTCAGCATGTTCACCATACGAACGCACACCGATAACCGGGTTAAGCGGGTTGTTATTCACGTCGACCACTGGCGCAAGGTTCATATCAATACCGATGCTTTTTAACTCACGACCCAGAATTTGAGCACACTCTAGGGTATAATCCGGATTGCCTGTCGCACCAAGCGCCATATTACCCGGCACTTGGGTCATTCCCTCTTTGTCAATCCGTGCAACCATGCCACCTTCCTGGTCCACCGAAATCATGAGTGGTAGGGCCCCCGCTTCAGCAGCCATATCTTGCAGTTCGGCGGACAGCCGCGTCAATTGATCTACACTTTCGACATTGCGCCGGAAATAAATGACGCCCCCGACGTGATAGTCACGGATTAAGCGAGTAATCTGTTCATCTGCGTGCTGACTGTGAAATCCACACATCAACAATTGTCCTACTTTTTGCTCCAATGTCAGATCATTTAAGAGTTTCATTTGACCTCTCCTCCCGGTTCCCTTGCCACTACGAACCCAATCGTTTACTCTGCCTGTACTCCGAGGGTTTCATGTGGAAGTGTTTATGAAACACCTTGGAGAAGTAACGGCGCTCCTTGAACCCTGTGGCTTCCCCAATCGCTGTAATGCTCCATTCGGTTGTACTCAACAATAAAGCAGCACTTTCCATCCGTTTCTGCGTCATGTATTCTACAAAAGTAACACCCATTTGGGTTTTAAATAGCTGGCAAAAGTAACCCGGGCTGATTCCGAGCCAATCTGAGACTTCATCTATTCCCAAGTCCTGTTGCAGCCGTGCATCCATATACTCACATGCAGACAGGATCAGTTCCGATACAGAAGGACGTGGCTGCGTTTGTTTGCCCTGATAGGCATGGGTAACAACCTCTGCAAATTCAAGGAGTTCCCTCATGGATACGGCCCCTTGCAGTGCATTCCAAAAATTCACTTCGTGCTCTTCAGCGAGGGCCTGTACTTCACGCAGTTCACGAAGCATGTGCACAAGCATAAACCGAAGATTGGTTTCATCTACCTTGCTGAAGGATTGTCCTGAATTCCCCATTTGCTGTTTAAGCCGATCCAATACATCACGTAACCCCTGCTTGTTCCCTTGACGAATCCACCGAGTAACAAGCTCCAGATCTTCTCTTGTAATCCATGAGTTAGCCCCTTTGGAGGCCGTATGATCATGCGATAAGGCGGTTTCGGGACAACTTGCCTTCAGCACCCTGTCTTCACTCTCCGAATGGGACATCAGTATTTTTTGACAATGCCGGTATCGTTCCAGAATTTGACTTTCCAGATTCACAGGCACACCATCCTGAACCACCCTAACCTTCACACCTGAATCCAAGGATAATATCACATTTAATTCGAGACACAGTTGATGGGCCAGTTCCTCTGAGCGACGTTTCCACTCACCCGATGCCTCCAGCAGGATGCACCACTCCCCTTTGCGGGTCGAAAGAATCTGACAGTCACCCGTAATTCTCTCTGCCACTTCCCTAAGTCTGGAAATTACGGTCTCATGCCATCGTTGGTGCTGAAGCTCGGACCAACCGATCGAATGGCGAAAATAACCGACTGCATCCACCAGCAGCAACGTATACGGTGCAGCAGTTGTTATGAATTCAGGAACAGAAGCAGGATAGGCAATCTTCAATGGTGCTTCTCCTCGCAACAGGTCAATCAACTGTTTGTGTCTGATCCAGCTTTCCATCTCTTGGCTGCGATAACGTTGCGATTCGTTTTCCAGACGTCTCTTCTGGATCTGCCCGGCAAGCTCACGCAGTTTAAGTTCCAGATTCAAATAATCAATTGGCTTACATATGTATTCATGTACGTTATATTTAATAGCGGTTCGAGCATATTCAAACTGCTGATAACCGGTCAGCAAAATAATTTCACACGTTTCACCCTGCTCTCGCAGCAAACGAATTAGTTCCAATCCATCCATAGACGGCATCCGAATATCGCACAAGAGAATGTCTGGATGACTTTCTGTAACTTTCCCCAGCGCTTCTACACCACTTCTCGCTGTACCTGTGATTTCAATCCCCATCTCTTCCCAGGGTAAAATGTAGTTCAGATTCTCCAGAATCGGCAGTTCATCGTCAACCAGCATTGCAGTCAGATTCATCCGGCTTCCTCCTGCTCATATAATGGAATGATGCATCGAATAACTGTGCCATACCCCGGTGCTGAACATATAAATATGCCATACCCGGCACCGTATTGAATACGAATTCGATCTGCCACACTTCGTAATCCCAATCCCCTGCGTTCCGTTATGGCCGATAATGATTCCGCCCCTTCCGCGAGCATATCTTCCGGCGGATCTTCTGCCATATACTCAAATCGTGCGAGCATTTCCTGGGGAATACCGATCCCATTATCCTCAACACATAACACCAGATGATCCCGTTCCGCATATGCGCTTATCCGCAGTACACCTGGATAGGTGATCCCCTCAAACCCATGTTGAATGCTATTTTCCACCAGAGGCTGGAGGGTAAGCTTGAGCAGGATTGAGCTGTATAAATGAGGTGGAATGTCAATCTCATAGGTGAACAAATCACTGAACCTGTACTGTTGAATCTCCAGATAACTCTGCAAATGCCTGATTTCCTCACCCAGCGGAATCTCCTCCTGATCCTGAATGCTGATACGAAGCATATTGCCAAGTCTGGTCACCATCTCGCTTACTTTGCGGCCCTCCCCACGCAGCGCTAATCCATTAATGGATTCCAATGTGTTAAACAGAAAATGAGGTTTGATCTGGGCCTGTAGTACACGTAGTTCCGCTTGGGCCTTCTGCTCTTGCTCTGCCCGAACACGACGGAATAATCCCCCGATACGATCCAATAGTTCATTGAACCCTTGCGCAAGCAGCTGCATTTCATCGAACCCTTTTCCTTCCACCCTCGCATTAAAATCACCATCATCCACACGACGCATAAACCTTACAAGTACAGCAATGTTACCCGTAATGCGATTCATGAAAAAAAGATTAAAGATCATCGCTGCGAGCAAGCATAACAGAATAATGATGACAGACCAACCGGCAAAGGCATTTGTTTCCGCAGATAAGGCTTCCCATGAAGTCACACTGACGAGGCTCCAGTTATAGTTCTTCAGATGATATTGCGAAATGATGCTCTCCTTGCCGTCAAAGACCGTTCTGACACTGCTAAAGCCAGGACCGTAACTGCCGGATTCAGCACCAAGATTTTGCATGTTTTCACCGTTATAAATACCAGCAGGATCATAGACGATCAGCCCTTCTTCATTAATTAACAGGAAAGATGTATCCTGTGCCGAATCGCTGATCTGCAGGTGACGGAAGATCCTGTCGATCTCTCCTTTTTTGATCTGAACAACAAGCACCCCGATATTTTGAAAATAACTGAGTTCTTTGACCAGTCTGATCTGGGTGAAGACAGGTTCTATCCCGGTTAATTCGGGATATTCCAGAGGTGCGAGCCATTTGGGCACGCCATTAAGTTGCTGAATTTCGTTGAATAAGGGATGTACTTTGAATTGCTGAAAAGGAAGGGCTTGAAAATTTTCTTTAGTGAAAATGGAGACAATCTGGTTATTCTCAGACGAACGCAAATCATATAAAAAGGCATAACTGATGAACGGATAATTATATAGAAGAGAACGGAAATTGCGCTGGCTGGCATTCAGGGATAACTGATTACCGGTTCCCAGATCCTGCTTGGTCGGATCTTTGGCGTTCAACGCCATTTGGAAAACCGATGTGGCTATACCGTTGTCGGTCACATTGTTAATCTGCTGAAATACATTCTCGATATTATAACTGATGGCCTGAAGCGCATATTCGGCCTGTTGATTGTATTTTTTCTCAATCGTATGTGATGTGACCAGAAACATGCCAATGCCTAGCGCACACATCGGTACAATAATCAGCAGCAGAAATGCCAAGGCCAGCTTCATTCGCAAGTTCATATCCCGTTCTCCCTATCAACTGGTTCATGGTATTAACCTTTGACACCACCCGCAGTTACTCCTTCTATAATTTTCTCCTGGAGTATAGCGTAGATCACAAGTACAGGTACAACGCTGTATACAATACCTGCCGACATCTGGGCATAGTTCATCTGATATTGATCCCGAAACTGGACCATGCCCACTGGCAGCGTACGCAATTTATCGGTGGATAAGAAATAGTTGGCGAGTAAAAATTCGTTCCAGTTGCCGAGGAAATTAACGATAAAAACGGTAACAATAGCGGGAACCGTAAGAGGTATCACTATTTTAGCAAAGATACCCGGGGCCCTCAAGCCGTCCATGACCGCCGCTTCCTCAATTTCTCCAGGCAGAGAACGCATAAAAGCCGCCAGTATAATAATGGTAAAGGGGATCGCATTGGCCACATAGGGCACAATCAATGCCAGATGGGTATCCAATATGCCCATTTTGCGAACAAGCAGATAGATCGGCAGCATAAGTGCATTGTTGGGAATAAGCATACCCGCCAGAATTAAGCTGTACAGAAACAGGCTCCATCTCCGGTGTCTCATCCGGGTTACGGCAAAAGCAAACATGGCACCGAGCACAATCGTACACGCCGACGATAAAACCGAAATGTATAGGCTATTCCAGAAATATGTCCCAATCTTTGCATTCACCCAAGCCTCCACGTAATTGTTAAACTCCCATGTTGTAGGCAGACCGAATGGATTCAAGGCGATTTCATTGTTATCCTGCTTAAATGAAGAGAAGATTACAAATAAAAAGGGAAACAAAATCGCGATTAAATACAATATTAACAACACATGAGGTATACTGCTTTTTAAGCTTTTTGCCATCAATATTCCACCTTCTCGCTCCGCCTCGCTACCAGCAGTTGATACACCGCAGTGAGCACAAGCGTCAGAGCAAAGATCAGCACTGCAATGGTATTGCCATAGCCATATTTGAAGTTGGTAATCGCGTATTTGATCATATATGTGGCCAGAACCTCGGTGGACCCAGCGGGCCCACCTTTGGTCATGACAATCACGATGTCGGCTGCTTTCATGGCACCTGCAATGGACAACATGATCACCACTGAAATGATCGGCCGGATCAGCGGCAACGTAATTCGCATTGCACGTTGTACCGCTGTTGCCCCATCAATTGCAGCCGCTTCATCCAGATCACGGGGAATCGCCAGTATGGCAGCCAGCACCATGACAATGTAAAATCCCGTCCACTGCCAGGCATTGGTCACCAAAATGGACAACATGGCAAATCGGTTATCCGATAACCAGTAGATTGGATCGATGCCCAGCACATGAAGTATTTTGTTTAATAGTCCGATATTGGGTTCATAGATGAACCCCCACAAGATACCGATAACGGCTGTCGACATGATCGATGGTAAAAAAACAGCTGTTTTATACAGACCCTTCAGCCTTTTCACATTGGCAATAAGAAGTGAAAACAGGACGATCAGGGGTACCTGAATCAGTACCGAGAATCCGATGAAAAAGCCGTTATTCCGTGTGGAAATCCAAAAGCGTTCATCGGTCAGTGCCTTCACATAATTGGATAAACCCACAAAACGTGGCTCAGCCGATACCCCATTCCAACTCGTCAGACTGTAATACAGGGAGCTGCCAATAGGATATAAGAAGAACATCACAAACAGAATTAGGGCTGGCATTACAAACAGCGTATAGATTAACGGGCTGCGGAGTGAAGTATTCATGGTCAGCCTCCTTCAGTCACTTCAACGATCGCAGTTTCAACTTGGATTGATTTATTCTACGGAAGCGTTTGCTTCCTCCTGCACCTTTTGCAGCTCTTCTGCCATTTTCTCTGGCGTCGTCTGCCCACCAATCAACTTCTGGATTTGCAGATTGCTGATCTCTGTCGTCACATCGGCCTGAACGAGTGCATCAAATGCCGGGAACGACGTCTTGGACGCATTAAGCACAGCCACAATTTCTTTCATCAGATCATCGGTAATGCTGTCGGTCAGCACTTTCTCGTCCAGCTTCATCGCAGGCAACACACCGTCTTCCACAAGACCACGGACCTGCATATCTTCATTGTAGAAATTTTTGATAAAAGCTTTCACTGCTTCCAGCTTCTGCGGGTCATCCGCCACTGCTGCCGAGAATCCGTATCCATTGTTCACATCACGCATCAAAGACGTCTGATCACCTGCTCCGTTCTCTACCGGAGGCATATTGAAGAATCCAACCTTGCCAATGAGCGATTCACCACTCTGGCCTTCTTTGAATACAGATGATTTCCACGTTCCGTCATACATCAACACCGCTTCTCCGCTCGTAAATTGCGTGGTATATTCGGCATACTCGAAGCCCAGCTCACCTTTTTTGAAATAACCCTTATCCACCCATTCCTTATGTTTGGCAAAACCTTGCACAACACCCGGATCGGTCCACTTCGCTTCACCTGTTGCAAACTTTGCGGTAATCTCTGGTCCGGCATACCGGGACCACAGGTGGTTGGTTAACATAAGCGGTACCCAGCCCGCCTTGGATGCTGAAGCAAGCGGCACTTTGCCATCGGCCTTGATCTCGGCCAGTATATTGTCCAGTTCAGCCATGGTGGTTGGAGCTTTCCATCCTTTTTGTTCGAAGTACTCTTTATTATAGAAAAAACCTTCGCCCGAACCGCCAATCGGCAGTCCATATACTTTGCCTTCATACGTAAACGGTTCAAGCGATGTAAACTGGTCCTGAATGCCCAGCTCTTGCAAGATCGGAGTCAGATCAAGCAGCATACCTTCCTTGGCATAAACTTTGGAATCCGGGCTACCGAACAGTTCAAATATATCCGGCGGGTTACCTGCCGCCATCTCCCCGCGAAGCTTCTCCTTGCGATTCACATCGGATTCGACACCATCCAGCGTAAAGGTCAGATTGGGTATCTCACCCTCAACTTTGTCCACAACATCCTGCAGAATGGCCAGTCTTTTCTGTTTGTCGGCTCCCACCTGCGTGTGACGGAGAAGCATCTCAACCGGTTCCTTACTTGTCTCCTCCACAGGTGTATTGCCTGCGCCCTGCTGTGGCTCGTTACTTGAGCTTGCACATCCCGCCAAAGTCCATGAAGTGATAAGCAATAATGAAAGCAGTAATGTCATTCCTTTTTTCATCTGGTTGACCCTCCTCAAGATATTGAGCATTTGGCTTTACACTCTGATTATAAAAAGCCGGAGCTTACATCGTAAGGATGACAATTCATCAATGGAGGGATAAAATCCTTCACTGGACCCATAATCTTGCATTTACAATGGATATCAGCAAAAAAACAGCCCCTGCGAAACATGTTCGCAAGGACTGCTTGATTGATTGTTTTTACTATATATAAAGGTTAGATTACTTACCTGAACAAGCCACACCAGCCGTTTCCTGGCGACCTTGTTCGATCAGGCGATACGCCCGCTCCACTTCTTCTTCACTTGGTGAAGGAACACCATCCAGTGGATATACTTTACCGAGCGCTTCCCATTTGTAAATCCCCATCTGATGGTATGGAAGAATTTCGAACTTCTCGACGCCATTTAATGTCCCAATAAACCGTCCGAGGTTAAGCAGATCCTCTTCCTCGTTATGAATGCCAGGCACATACACGTGGCGTATCCACATTTTCCGGCCCTGCTCCGATAACCACTTGGCCGTTTTCAACGTTCTCTCGTTGGATTTGCCTGTCAACTTGATGTGTTTCTCATCATCAATATGTTTGAGGTCCAGCAGAACCAGGTCTGTGTGATCCAACAGATCGTGAATCCGTTCCGGTTCGTTAAATCCGTTGCTGTCCAGTGTCGTATGCAATCCCCAGCGGCGCTTCACTTCTTTGAAGATTTCCCCTACAAAGTGGGCCTGTAACGTTGGTTCTCCGCCAGATATCGTGAGTCCGCCTCCAGAGCTGCGGTAGTAGGATAGATAAGGCTCAATTTCAGCCAGTACCTCCTCAAGTGTCATTTCTTTTCCACCATCCAGCGCCCATGTATCAGGGTTGTGGCAATACTGACATTTGAGTAGACATCCTTGCATAAAAAGCACAAAGCGGATGCCTGGGCCGTCAACCGTCCCGAAAGTTTCGAGTGAATGAATATGTCCTTTAACCATGCTGCCTCTTCCTTTCTGTATCCGCATCCGCTGTGCGTTTAATATGATTTGGAATGCCTTGCTCTAACGGTCTTCTACTTGCAAATTACTTACATGGAGCCATGGAACGTACGGTTGATGACATCCAACTGTTGTTCACGAGTCAGTTTAATGAAGTTAACCGCATATCCGGATACCCGTACAGTCAGTTGCGGATAGTTTTCCGGGTGATCCATCGCATCAATCAATTGCTGACGATCAAATACGTTAACGTTCAGGTGATGAGCGTTTTGACCGAAGTACCCATCCATCATCGCAGTCAGATTGGATTTACGTGTAGTCTCCTCTTTACCCAATGCTTTTGGCACGATGGAGAAGGTATTGGAAATACCGTCAAGACTGTGTTCATAAGGCAATTTGGCTACAGATCCAAGGGATGCCAGTGCACCTTTTTTGTCACGACCATGCATTGGGTTCGCACCTGGAGCAAATGGTTCACCTGCTTTACGACCATCCGGTGTAGTCCCTGTTTTCTTACCGTATACTACGTTGGATGTGATCGTCAGAACGGATTGTGTTGGCACTGCGTTACGGTAAGCTTTGTGCTTGCGAATCATGCCCATGAAGTTCTCAACCAGTTCAACAGCAATGCTGTCTACGCTGTCTTCATTGTTACCGTAACAAGGGAAGTCTCCTTCGATTTCGAAATCAACTGCGATGCCTTGTTCGTTACGAATTGGTTTTACTTTGGCATATTTGATTGCACTCAGTGAATCTGCTGTAACCGAGAGACCGGCGATACCACAAGCCATCGTACGTACAATGTCACGGTCATGTAATGCCATTTCGATACGCTCATAACTGTATTTATCGTGCATGTAGTGAATGACGTTGAGGGTGTTCATATACAGCTTCGCCAGCCACTCCATCATTGGTTTGAAGCGTTTCATAACCTCATTGTAATCCAGCACTTCGCTAGTAATGGCAGGATACTCAGGTCCAACTTGTGCTCCGGATTTCTCGTCACGACCACCGTTGATCGCATACAGGAGAGCTTTTGCCAAGTTGGCACGAGCGCCGAAGAATTGCATTTGTTTCCCGATCTTCATAGCCGACACACAGCATGCAATACCGTAATCGTCACCGTAGATTGGACGCATCAGATCATCATTTTCATACTGAATTGAGCTGGTTTCAATGGATACTTTACTGCAATAATCTTTGAAAGCTTCTGGAAGTTTCGTGGACCATAGTACAGTCAAGTTCGGTTCTGGTGCAGGACCCAAGTTGTGCAGTGTATGCAGGAAACGGAAGCTGTTTTTGGTTACACGTGTTTCACCATTCACAGACATACCGCCAATGGACTCAGTCACCCATGTTGGATCTCCACTGAACAGTTCGTTGTAATCCGGTGTACGCAGGAATTTGACAATCCGCAGTTTCATTACAAAATGGTCAACCAATTCCTGAGCCTGTTCTTCGGACAGAATGCCTTCTTGCAGGTCACGCTCAATGTAGATATCCAGGAAAGAAGATACACGTCCGAGTGACATCGCAGCACCGTTCTGTTCTTTGATCGCAGCGAGATAACCGAAGTACAACCATTGGAACGCTTCTTTTGCTGTTGTCGCTGGCAAGGAAATATCGAACCCGTGCATATCGCCCAATTGCTTCAATTCTTGCAATGCACGAATCTGTTCAGACAACTCTTCCCGCAAACGAATGACATCTTCATCAATGACATCAACTTCGAGTGCATTCAATTCACTTTTTTTGTTACGAATTAGGAAGTCTACCCCGTACAAAGCTACACGACGATAGTCACCGATGATCCGGCCACGGCCGTAAGCATCTGGCAGACCTGTAATAATTCCTGCTTTACGCGCTGCACGCATGTCGGATGTATAAGCATCGAATACACCTTGGTTATGTGTTTTGCGAATGTTCGTAAATATATCAATGACACCTTGAGGCAATTCGAAGCCGTATGCTTCACATGCATCAATCATCATCCGGATTCCGCCTGTTGGTTGAATGGAACGTTTGAACGGAGCATCGGTCTGAACGCCGACGATCTGCTCTTTGGATTGATCCAGATAACCGGGTTGGTGAGAAACAATAGTCGCTGGTGTGTTCACATCAACGTCAAGGACACCGCCGTTATCCCGTTCTTTTTTGGTCAGATCAGATACGATCTCCCACAATTCTTTGGTATTCTGGGTTGCACCTGCGAGAAATGCTTCGTCACCGTAATACGGAGACAAGTTGTGTGCCAGAAAATCATTCACATCTACGGATTTGGTCCATGTTCCTTTGGTAAAGTTTCTCCAGCCTGTTTGTTGTTTGACATCTTTTTCAATCACCGACATCTTAATCCCTCCACTAATTTGGATTTCTGGACACATAACATCTTGCTTCATTCGTAGCATTGTGTGCCCAGAGCCGCGATTAATGTGAATTGTTTCACATAAACCGGAACATGTTCTCTCTACTTGGGAACCGGAACCGCGGGATGAATGTTTTTCTTACATTTTCAGTATACGTCTTGGGGCTTTCATCATCTGTGATTTTTGTCACAAAGTCAGTGAACTAACTCACTCCACCTGCGTTGTGTCCCATTGAACCCGGTAAATTCACACTTAGCCACTGCGCGGGCAGAACAACTTCCGATCGCTGTTATCCCCGGATTTTTTCAATTTTATTTTTCAAAGGGGAAATTCCGGGGATAAAGGCGAACGCTCCGCTTCTTCAGTTTTTTCTGCCCTCTCCGTTATTGTGTGAACATCTGGCTCAAACGGCCACATCACGGATTCCGTGCCACCTCTTTTGAACCCTTTGCTCCTCTATGCTTGGAGCAAATCAAATCTTAGAATAAATCCTGAAAAACAGGTGCTTCGCTCTTCTGTTTTTCTGCCCTCTTCGTTCTTGTGTGAACATCTGGTTCAAACAGCCAGATCACGGATTTCGTGCCACCTCTTTAAGAACCCTTTGCTCCTCTATGCTCGGAGCAAATCAAATCTTAGAATAAATCCTGAAAAACAGGTGCTTCACTCTTCTGTTTTTCTGCCCTCCGTTATTGTGTGAACATCTGGCTCAAACGGCCACATCACGGATTCCGTGTAACCTCTTTAAGAACCTTTGCTCCTCTATGCTCGGAGCAAATCAAATCTTAGAATAAATCCTGAAAAACAGATGCTTCGCTCTTCTGTTTTTCTGCCCTCTCGTTATTGTGTGAAAGACGGCAATCGGGGCTCCCCTCTCGGGGAACCCTGATCTTCTTGCCGTAAGGCACACTTCGTTCTGAATTTGTTATTCAAACTTTCCGTAGAAAGCGTTGCGGTACACATCAGCCAGTTCAGTTACCAGCGGCAACTTCGGATTGGCGGTTGTACATTGGTCTTCGAAGGCACGGTCTGCCAGATAATCCACATGTGCTTCAAAGTCTTTGGCATCAAATCCGATTTCCTGGAACGATTCTTCAATGCCCAATGTTTTGTTCAGTTTGCGAATCGCATTGATAAGACTGGTTACGCCTTCTTCTGTTGTACGAGCAGGCAATCCCAAGATGCGGGCGATTTCGGCATACCGCTCATCCGCTACAAAGTGCGAATATTTCGGGAACGATGCAAATTTGGTCGGTTTTTTCGCGTTGTAACGAATGACGTGTGGCATCAGAATGGCATTGGTGCGTCCGTGTGCGGTATGGTACTGACCGCCCCATTTGTGCGCCAAGCTGTGGTTAATGCCCAGGAATGCGTTGGCAAATGCCATACCAGCAATAGTGGAAGCATTATGCATTTTCTCACGTGCCAGTTTATCTCCTTGCAGTGCCGATTGCTCCAGGTATTGGAACACCAGTTGAATGGCTTTGATCGCAAGTCCATCCGTGTAATCATTTGCCATGACAGACACATATGCTTCAATCGCATGCGTCAGTACATCCATACCTGTATCTGCAACGGCTGTTCTAGGCAGGGAGTATACAAACTCTGGATCAACAATGGCTACGTCTGGTGTCAGCTCATAGTCGGCCAATGGATATTTGGTGTTACCTTGATTTTTATCTGTGATAACCGCGAACGATGTCACTTCAGAACCTGTACCGGATGTTGTTGGGATCGCTACAAATTTCGCTTTTACGCCGAGACGTGGATATTTGTAGATCCGTTTGCGGATATCCATGAATTTTTGTTTCAGATCGTTGAAGTCCGTATCCGGATATTCATAGAACAACCACATGGCTTTGGCAGCATCCATCGGTGATCCACCGCCAAGTGCGATAATGCAGTCTGGCTGGAAGCGGCGCATCATTTCTGTACCGCGGTCTACCGTTGTTGTCGATGGATCTGGCTCAACATCGGAGAATACTTCGATCGCTACTGGCATTTGGCGTTGACGCAGATAGTGTTCTACCTTTTCAACATATCCAAGTTTCACCATCATGGCATCCGTAATAATCGCTACACGTGTGATGTCAGGCATTTTGGCAAGATACTGCGTTGCCCCTTTTTCGAAGTAGACTTTGTTTGGCACTTTGAACCATTGCATATTCACGGTACGGCGAGCCACCCTTTTCACATTGATTAAGTTCACAGCGGTTACGTTGGAAGAAGTCGAGTTACGTCCGTATGATCCGCATCCCAGTGTCAATGACGGCATGTTTGTGTTGTAGATATCCCCGATGGCACCGTGTGTGGATGGCGAGTTCACAATAATCCGTCCGGTTTGCAGACGATCTGCAAATTTGCCGATCACTTCTTCATTTGTGGAGTGGATAACCGAGGAGTGACCCATGCCGCCAAAAGCAACCACTTCTGCTGCACGCTCAATACCCTCTGCTGCCGTTTTAACTTTGTAACAAGCCAGTACCGGACTTAATTTCTCAGCCGACAATGGGAATTTTGTACCTACCCCTTCAATCTCGGCCACGAGAATTTTGGTGCCTGTTGGAACTTCAATACCGCACAATTTCGCAATGCTTACCGCAGATTGACCAACAATCGCCGGGTTCACCGCACATTTCTCGGCATTAATCGCACCTGCTGTCAATTTTGCTGCTTCATCTTTGTTAACAAAGTAACAGCCATTGGCTATCATTTTTTTCTTCACTTGATCAAAGATAGGTTCTTCAATGATGACCGCTTGTTCAGAAGCACAGATCATGCCGTTATCGAAAGATTTGGACAGGATCAAATCCGTCACTGCCTGATTGATATCTGCGCTTTTCTCGATAAAGCAAGGTACGTTACCCGGTCCTACACCCAGTGCAGGTTTACCACAGCTGTACGCTGCACGTACCATGCCTGATCCGCCTGTTGCCAGAATGAGAGCCACATCATTGTGATTCATCAGTTCGTTTGTACGATCCATAGAAGGATCATCAATCCACTGAATACAATCCGCTGGTGCACCATGTTTCACAGCCGCTTCCAACAGGATTTTAGCAGCTTCCCGGCTACAATTCTGTGCAGATGGGTGGAAACCAAAGATGATTGGGTTACGCGTCTTGATGGAGATCAGTGCTTTAAACATCGTTGTTGATGTTGGATTCGTAACCGGGGTAATCCCCATAATAATACCAACCGGCTCCGCAATTTTCTGGAAGCTCTCATATTCGTTATCTTCAATCACACCTACGGTTTTGTCATACTTAATGCTGTGGTACACATATTCTGTTGCAAATATATTTTTGGTGATTTTATCCTCATATACTCCGCGGCCTGTTTCTTCTACGGCCATCTTGGCGAGCATCATGTGTTTATCCAGACCCGCAAGCGCCATCGCTTGCACAATCCGGTCAATCTGCTTCTGGTCCATCTTCATGAATGCGGCGTGTGCTTTATTCGCTTTGTCAATTAACGTTTGAATATACTGACCTGCTGTCGGTTCTTTTGCTGGGGCGACTTCGTTCTTTACAGCCATCTCCCTCATCCTCCTAAAGGTTCGTATTAGTTTGTCTCTCTCGTTTACATTCACATCGTAACATGACAATAAACTTAATTATGTGATTTTTTTCACAAAGTATAACAAATTTAATTTAAGTTTTGTAGTGTCCTTCATACGACCATTTTCACTTTCTATTTAAAATATAGGGCTATAAAATTCATCCTCTCCATTAAAAGTGAATTTTATCACAATGTTTGAAATTTCGTCATTTTTGCCCCCTTTCCTTCCCCCTCAAACGGTAAGATTAGGTATATACTGAACTTAAAAATTGAACCACCGCAATTTGTACCGTCCTTCCTCCCGGCCGAGATGACCCTGATCAGGACGGCAACGGTTTGCGGCGAACCTCGGAGGCTACTGCTTACTACAGAAGGTCGTCCGATGGACATAAAGGGGAGATAGACTTATGAGAGAACTAACAACTGTACTGGAAAAGCGCGGTAATACCAACTGTTTCTCGGAAGCAAATTTCAACCATCTGCTGGTTACCATGAAAGATAGAACTTATCCGGAAGGTACACATCTGTACTGGGAAGGCGACATCTCTGACAAACTTTATTATATGAAACGGGGTCGTGCCCAGATCACCAAATCCACGGATGAAGGCAAGGAACTGATCATGTACATGTATCAATCCGGTGATATGATTGGCCAGGCTGATCCCTTCTTTGGCTCTAAACACAGCTTCTCAGCGGAAGTTCTGGAGGATAGTGAGATTGGTGTACTGGAGCATAAAGACTTGGAGATGTTAATCTGCCAGCATTGTGACTTTGCGATCGACTTTATGAAATGGATGGGCATCCACCACCGGTTGACACAGACCAAATTCCGGGACCTCATGTTATATGGCAAACCGGGTGCACTCTGCTCCACCCTCATTCGGTTGTCGAATTCGTATGGTGAGCCTCATGGGGAGCATGTCATTATTCACAAAAAAATCACCCACACGGACCTGTCCAATATGATTGGAGCCACTCGTGAAAGTGTAAACCGCATGTTAAGCGATCTGCGCAAGAAAGATGCGATTGAATATGACAATGGCATGATTGTCATCAAAGATCTGAAGATGCTGCAAGGGATCTGTCACTGTGAACTTTGCCCGAACGAGATCTGTCGTATTTAATATTTGAATATGTTAATCGGATATTGCTTATATATTATAATGAAAAAAGCCCAGTTCTCTAAAAAGAGATTGGGCTTCTTGGTATACTTAGGATGCATTGGTCAATTCAAGCTTTACCGCATCACGTGGATTCAATTTCATGTCCAGACCATTTTCCATTAATTCTTTGTCATTCACCATAATGACCCACCGCTCATTCATACGAGGCGTGACATTCTCGACCGAAACGACAAATTTGTTATTCTCAGACATTCTTACAATGCCGCTGGACTTCAACACATCGCGAACTGTGCACTCTTGAACGTAGACGCCGGCATATTGACGATTAAGGGTTGGCATAATGTTTCCACCGCTAACCTTGAGTAACGTTGTCTGATATGCAACGCCATCCCCCCCACTGTCAGCGGCTTTCACGTAAATGATCACTTCATCTTTGGCATGAAGTTCCATGTCCCAATCTTCCTGCTCAATATCCTTGCCATTTAATTTGACAGCCCAGCTAAGCGAAGAATCCAGAGAAACTTCACCGACGGATTGAATCCGTTTGCCATCTGCCGTAAAATCAACCAGTCCGCTATTGAGTAATGCTTTTTTGAGTGTCAATCCCTCACTAAAATCTCGCTTAATGGACTTTGTTGCATCAGGCAAAAACGTACTGCCATCTACAGCCACTGTGATCGTATTCGCTGTTTCTGTCTCCTTGACAATTGGCTGCTCAGAAGGCTGTGTCTCACTACAACCAGCCAAGATCGCCAGTAGGAGCATACATACACCTATGTAACCGGGGATTTTCTTCATCATGTAGGTAACACCACCCTGCGTAAAATCATTCACCCTGTTGTCCATAACCTCTATTATGGCACAACTTTCGGCAAAAAAAAGTGTCAAAGCCGTTACTTTTATAGGGTGTCCCCTCCAAATAGGGCTTGTACAAGAAAGAGAGCCTGCACACAGGCTCTCCAATCTAATTCATTTTTATGTTCGAATTGGTTACGTTATCACTGGACACTAGCCTGCATATATGTCCGTCCTCCATCGCCATCTTTCAGATATGGATTAAGCCCGAAGAACTGCTCCTCAGATACATATACACCTGTCAGCAATCGACCTTCAAGTAATCCACCATCCACCTGTACACAACATGAAGGTGCGTCTACATACTCCTGATATAGCGGAATCTGCCCATATTGTTGATGGACCTTGAATACCTTGCCTTGCTCGTGCAAAGGCCGTTCCGAGAAATAGGTAGGCACAATATAACGGGCAATGACATCCAGTTCCTGCACGCTATAAAAGGGTTCATCCCCAAGCCATGGTGCAAACATTCGAATCTTCTCATATTGAGACCAGACAACCGCCTGAATCAGCATTTCTGCCTGAACCAACCGACCTTCTCCCACATCCAGAACCAACCGCTCACCATGGATGGTATCTTCCATCTGAGAAGTCTTTGAATCAGGTTGTCCCAGCTCACATCCGATACACTTCCAGCCCCTGGACGTTTGAATCCATTTTTGCAGCACCGCCGGAGCTAATCTCGGACCATCGCTGTTCACAGAATGCGTATTCACTTCGGCAAGATCATCCATAACCGAACGGGAATATGCTGTGCGCTTAAACAACTCCGCAGCTTTTTTGTAAATCAGATGTACCTGAATGGATGCGCTCTCAAGTTCTGCAATATCTTTTTTGCCGTAGCGTACTTCACGGGATAAGCTTTCTTCTCTCATGACAAGTGGGCCTCCTTCGCTCCGGCCGTCTGTGGCCATTTTCTATAGATTATACTACAACTCATGACAACATGTGCATAGCCCAAGAGAAAAACGCCGATCCACGTTATACTTAAGACAAAAACCCCTGATTTCCACAGAAATCAGGAGTCTATGTCATTCATGCAACGAAAGTGGGTGATGCTTATACGTTAGTCAACCCACTTCTCAGCCCAGTCTTGAATTTGATTCATGACAGGCTGGAGCGCTCTACCTTTATCCGTCAGTTCATATTCAATACGAACCGGCGTCTCGGGATAGACGTGACGAACCAGAATACCTTCACTCTCCAGATCTTTCATCCGTTCGGATAACATCTTATCACTCATGGATGGGATCAGATTGGAGATATCCTTGAATCGCTTCGAACCACTCATCAATGTTTGAATAATTAAACCATTCCAGCGCTTGCCCAAAAAAGAAAACGCCGTTTCAAAACGCGGACACATCCGCAAGTCTTGACCTTCCACATTAATCACCTCTTTAGAGATCACTCAAATCAACTTACATTTTGTTAGTATATTTCATAATAACATATTTAAGCTTCAAAGAAAACGCCTGCAACTAAAAAGTTTAAATTTTAGAAGCATAACATCCAAAATGGATCATACATCCCAGTGTACATTACACGCTGCGTCGTAACCATGGGAAATATCGTATAACTTCCCCATAGTACTATCTTACCCAAAAAGAACCCAACTGCCACAGTCATCATTGACTCGGAGAAGGGTTCTTTTTGAATAAAACTTATAATTTCCATTTCACGATTGAGTTAGTGAATTAAACCAGCACGCCACCAAATGGTCTTACAGGTTCACTCTTGCCAAATTCCGGCTTAAAGCTGCGGGCAGGATATGCCCATTTCACAGCGTTGCTGATCACTCTTAATATTTCCGGCTTGTAATAGGTCGGATACGTCTCATGACCTGGTCGGAAATAAAAGATTTTACCTTCACCACGCCGGAACGTGCATCCACTCCGGAATACTTCTCCACCCTGGAAGTTGCTTACAAACACCAGTTCATCCGGTACTGGAATATCGAAGAATTCGCCGTACATCTCTTCTTTTTCCAATACAATCTTGCCTTCTATGCCATCCGCAATCGGATGAGATGGGTTAACACACCATACAATTTCCTGCTCGTCAGCTACACGCCATTTCAGATCGCAGCTTGTTCCCATCAGCGCTTTGAATGGTTTGGAGAAATGACCTGAATGGAGCACAATCATTCCCATCCCGTTCAGCACTCGCTGCGCAACCTTCTGTGAGATCTCATCGCTTACGCGATCATGTGCCATATGTCCCCACCATATGAGCACATCTGTGGAATTCAGCACTTCATCACTTAATCCGTGTTCAGGCTGATCCAGTGTAGCTGTACGAATAGCAAAGCCTTCGCCGCCAAGTCCGTCAGCCAGTGCTCGATGCAGACCATCCGGGTAGACTTCCCTTACTTCATCGTGAATTTTCTCATGGACAAATTCATTCCAAATGGTGACGTTGATCATATTCAATTTCCCCCTAGTGTAGCTCTAAACCCACCACATATCGCCCAGCGGTTCTTCAATCAATACTTGCTGGAGATTTTGCACGGCTTTAGAGAATCCTTCTTCAACCGACATCAGACCGTCTTCGTGCTCAATACTTACTACATAATCATATCCGACCAGACGCAAGGCACTTATAATATCTGCCCAAGTCTTGTTATCATGTCCATAACCAACCGAGCGGAACTGCCAAGCCCGATCCAGCATATTGGTATAGTCCTGCATATCCGTTACACCGTGTTTGTTCACGTTTACCGGATCAATCGTTGTATCTTTTGCATGGAAGTGATGGATGGCTCCTTCACGTCCCAAGATGTGAATTGCCTGAACCGGATCAATACCTTGCCACCACATGTGACTTGGGTCCAGATTGGCTCCAATCACTTCACCTGCTGCTTCACGCAGTCTCAGCAACGTTGCTGGAGTATGAACGGAGAATCCACCGTGCAGCTCCAATCCAACTTTTACGTTACGATCTGCTGCAAATTTACCCCACTCTGTCCAGTAAGGGATAACTTTGTTCTCCCACTGCCACTTCAGGATTTCTTGGAAGTCATTTGGCCATGGTGCAACAGGCCAGTTCGGATATTTGGCATCCTCATGATCTCCCGGACAACCGGAGAATGTATTCACTACAGGTACTTCCAGCTTCTCAGCCAGTTCTACCGTTTTAACAAAATCATCGTGGAATCCTTTGGCAATATCCTTTTGCGGATGTAGCGGGTTACCGTGACAGCTGAGTGCGCTGATCGTCAAACCACGTGATTCCACTGCATTTTTGAAGTTTTTCAATGCTGTAGGATTGCTTAACAACTCATCTGGCTTACAATGTGCATTGCCTGGATGTCCGCCTGTTCCGATCTCTACTGCTTTTAATCCCTTGGATGCTACATAATCAAGAGCATCCTCCAATTTACGTCCTCCGAATAGTACCAAAAATACGCCGAGTTTCAAGTGCGATTCCTCCCTGGATTAGATATCGTATGATTGCTGAATTCATGAATATTGAACTGTATACAATTACCGTTCAGATCACATGCCTGTTTGATTAGTGTGGAAAATCGAGAGTGTTTCTATCCTGAAATTGAACGTAAGAATACTGGTTATTCTGCTTCACTCGCAAGAGCATCAAGCTTCGAACACTTTTTACTCAGACTAGTGGGATTCCACGGTTTCAATCTCAGTTTGAACTGTACGAGTTACTGCAAAAGAATCATAGCTGCTCTCCAGATGTACGTGCTTGCCTTCAAGTGAAGAACGCTGGAATGAATGCATGGCTTCCAGTACGTGATAAGCAAGCTTGCCACTGGCCTTGTGTTCCCGTCCGGCACGAATGGATTCAACCATTTCCGTTACGCCGATGCCTCGTTCGTTTTGTCCACTTTCGAAGACTGGTTTGACCGTCTCCCAAGTGTCTTGACCGTATCTGCGCACCTTCACTTCCCCATTAAAATAATTGGGGTCCGGTACACTAAGCGTACCTTCTGTACCATAGATTTCAATACGTGGCAGATCCGAAGCTCCCCGAATATCGAAACTGGTAATCATGGTTGCAATGGCACCTTCTGCGAAATCAATCGTTCCTGCCAAGTGGGTAGGCGTCTCTACTTGAAGCGCTGTACCTTCCTTCGGTCCGGAGCCAATCTTGCGATCTGCAATCTGTATGCCTGCCGAGGCGCTGATTCTGCGTATCGGTCCAAGCAACGTAATCAGAGCGGTCAGATAGTAAGGTCCCATATCAAACATCGGTCCGCCACCTGCAACATAAAAGAACTCCGGATTAGGATGCCAAGCTTCTGGTCCTCCACCCATGAAAAATGAAGTCGCTGCAACCGGCTTGCCAATCAGCCCATCTTCAATGGCCTTACGAGCTGTCTGTATGCCTGAACCAAGGAAGGTGTCCGGTGCAGAACCAACATACAATCCCTTTTCCTCAGCCAGCTCAACAACCTTGCGACCATCCTCAAGAGAAATTGCCAGCGGCTTCTCGGCATACACATGTTTGCCTGCTTCGAGTGCAGCCAGATCGGTCATGGCGTGACTTCCAGGAACCGTAAGGTTCAACACAAGTTCAATTTCGTTATTTTGCAGCAACTCATCTACATTGTAAACGTTTGCGATATTAAATTCATCTGCCCGTTCCTGAGCGCGTTCACGAATCAAATCCGCAACAGCCACGACTTCAATAACCGGGTTGTTTTTGAGATTTTCCAAGTAGATGGCGCTGATGTTACCACACCCGATGATGCCTGCTTTCATTTTCTCCACTGTGACGTTCATCTCCTTACGCATGGTGAAAATCTGCGTTTGAATGGTTGAGATACATATGTTTTGTTGGATGTTTCCTGTTCCTTAAATCTAATACTATGGTATTCCGTTTCAGCTTGAATTAAAATGAATAATATGATTGAAACATGAACTATCTGGTCATAATTTTCAAATTGCAAGGAGTATGCCCATGCCGACAGATTCTTCCTGCCAAGTTCTTACAGCAGGCTTTTCATTTCATCGTAAACCCTACGCTATGGTGCAGCCTGAAGGGGTGAAGAACTACCTGTTAAGACTGCAAACAGACGGACGTTGCCGCGCACGCATAGAGGGAGACATGTCCCTGGTGGATGCGGGCGATCTGCTTCTTTTTGATCCTGACGAGCCTTATGAGCTGAGAATAGACAATGAAACCAATCCGATGGGAGAACGACTGGTGGAGAGTGGCGACTATCACATCTTCTTCAATGGTTCCTGGGTGGATGAGTGGTGGAAACGTCACAAACGGCCGACCCGAATTAAAGTCGAACTGACGGAAAGCCTCTTGGTCCTGTTTCGACAGCTCGTACTGGAGCAGCGCCGCATCTCCAATCCTTATCCGGAAATTTCAAGTTATTATATGCGAATTTTATGTCTCGAAGTGGATCGTCTGCTCGCGGAGCATCCAACGATAACCAATACCAATTACGTGGCTTATGAGATCAAGAATTATATTGAAGAAAACGCTTCCTCTTTATTCAAGCTCGATGATGTGGCAACACATATTGGTATCAGTGTCTCACGGGGTGTTCATCTCTTCAAAGAAGCGTTTGGCAAAAGCATCATGCAATACACGCTTGACGTAAGGCTGAACATGGCGAGGGAACGGATTATTTTCAGTCCAATGACTCTGGAGCAAGTGTCTGAGTCTTCCGGCTTTAACAACTATACCTATTTCCATCGGGTATTCCGTTCCCGGTTCGGCATGTCCCCGAAGGAATTCCGCGTCATTCACCGGGAACAGATGTAATCATACCAGTATACGTAAGTTGAACTTATTTGCGCGCGGCTATGGCCTCGGATACAACCATCGCCAGATCTTCATTGCCAAACATGGACAACACGCCAAGTACCGTATCATCCGGGATCTCACCGGCTTCCTCCTTGGATACAATCAGCTTCTGCACCTGCTGCAAACGCTCGTTGCTCTGCTGATTCGGGTAGGCTTGCCGGTACATCTCTTCCGGGTCCAAACCATTATTGACACACCACTGGGCAAATACGAGGATCATCATCTCTTCTTCCTGTTTATAAGTTTCAATAACGGCTTCCTCGATCTGTTTATTACGTTCCTTTTCATATTCATCCATGACTTGTATTCCTCCGTATGTGTATTCTGCAATTATTTGCGAATCAATTGTTCAGCCAGTTCATGACTGTCCATGACGTGACTTGCACTGATCAGGCAATCATCAGGTGAGTCCAGACAAGCCAGGAAATTGTCAACTGCTCCGCTAAAACCTCTGCGTGCTAACACGGTGTCCCAGCTCCCGAACGTTTCTTTGGTTTCCAGACTCCCCTGTTCCATGCAGCTGATCGTGTCCATGTTCACCACTTCAACAGATCGTCCACCACCATGCAATTCGATCTTCTCCAGATCTGCCCCAGCTTCACGCACCATATCGAATCGACCGTAGGCTGTTCTGCCCAGCTTGGCCGTTCCAGTTGCATGCAGCAGTCTGTCCAGATCATTCTTCCGAATCCATTGATGAAGCAACTCCACATTATGATCCGAGTACCACAACATCAGATCCAGCATATGGATGAGATCATCATAGATGGTTTCTGCCGCAGGGCGATCCTGAATGCCTGTACGATGTTTGGTCACTGTCAGGGACTCGAAGCCTTCTCCACCCTGCATCCATTCTTTCGCTTTTTGGTACATCGGTGCGAATCTGCGGTTGAAGCCCACTGCCAGTAGCAGCCCTTGTGCCTCGGCAAAAGCAGTCATCTCTTCCGACTCGCGAATCGTATAGGATAACGGCTTGTCTACGTACACGGCTAATCCCTGTTCCAGACATTGCATGACAATGTCAAAGTGTGCTTCCGTTGCTGTATGTACAAACACGGCATCCAGATCCCAGGACAACAGTTCTTTCAGATCCGTTGTTCCCCGTTCTAATCGATACGCCTCCTGAACGGCTTTGACCGGCTCCGGAGATCGGTTCATAATGCCTACAATCTCCACGTTCGGATGAGCTGTTAACAGCGGCAAATATACTTTACGTGCAATATCGCCCAGGCCGATAATTGCAACTCGTTTACGTTGGGTTGTTTCCATGATGATCATTCCACCTTCAGTTCGGTTCTATATTTCCACGTCCTATAGTGTAACCCTTCGGACAGCAACTTGCCAGTGATTGCAGCAGACTTCGCTCGAATTGTTCAGACAATGGGCGAACGTGGTAAACTTAGGAGGAACAGCAGTACAGATCGGGATACGACTAGACCTGCCTGATCTGAAAGGAGCGTTTGGGATTTTGCGAAAATGGTTATGGCTTCTGTTATATGTTTTACTTGCAGGAGTCACGTTTATTTACAGATATGAACTGCTGGCCTGGACCGATCTTCATCAGTCCATCCCGCTGTTACTCGCCATGGCAACATTGTTTGCTCTTGTGCCAGTGATTCCTTATAAGTTTGTTATTATCGCCTTTGGTTACAGTTACGGTACTACCACGGCAGCCTGGATATGCTGGCTTGGCACCACACTTGCAGCCATGCTCGTTTATGGCGGAGCAAGAACCATTTTCAGACATCAGGCGAGATCGTACCTCGAACGCATTCGGGGTCTGAACCGTTTTACCACATGGATGGAAGCACATACGTTCATGGGCGTCATGTCGATGCGACTGTTACCGATCGTGCCTCAGATGGCCGTTAATATCTACGCAGGTATAACGTACACGCCATTCTGGGTCTTCATGGTTGCCACGGCCATTGGGAAAATGCCAGCGATTTTTGTATTTGCCTATGCAGGTGCACAAGCTGAAACCTCAATCTGGCTGAGCCTGGCGATCCTTGCCGGATATCTGGTGTTCATGGCCATTGTATTGCTCTTATTTCGCTTTCGGTCACGCAACAAAGCCTGAATTCAGAATTCGCAAACCGTTCAGATTCAGCTTGTTTTCATTCCGGCTTGGTTGGCTTGCCAATTCAGGATATAATAGAAGAGCAAGCCTAATGCTTGTGTAACAAGTTTAATAAAACGGTAGATTGCTGGAGCTCGAACACGAGCGCTAAATCTTCATCAGAAATGGAGTGACTATAGCATGGAACAACATTCAAGTGAGTTAGCAACTTTTGCAGGCGGATGCTTCTGGTGTATGGTATCCCCCTTTGAAGAACTGCCCGGTATTCATAAGATCGTATCGGGTTATACAGGAGGACATACCGAGAATCCAACATATGAAGAGGTCTGCTCGGAGACAACAGGACATGTAGAGGCTGTACAAATTACGTTCGACCCTGCCATCTTCCCTTATAAGAAACTGGTTGAACTGTTCTGGCAGCAGATTGACCCTACGGATACAGGCGGACAATTCCATGACCGCGGATCTTCCTATCAGACGGCTATCTTCTATCACAGCGAAGAGCAGCGCCAGATTGCAGAAGCTTCCAAAGCGGAGCTGGGACAAAGCGGGCGTTTTGACAAACCAATCTTCACTCCGATCTTGCCAGCCAAACCGTTCTATGAAGCGGAGGAACATCACCAAAATTATCACCGGAAGAACCCTGCCCACTACAAACGGTACAGCAAAGGTTCTGGACGCGTAGACTTTATCGAACGCAACTGGTCCGGTAACGTGGATAAAGACGGGCTGAAAGAGCGTTTGACGCCGCTTCAATATGAAGTTACGCAGAACAGCGCGACCGAGCCTGCATTCCATAACGAATTCTGGGATCACCACGGTGATGGTATCTATGTGGACATCGTATCTGGCGAGCCATTGTTCAGTTCTACCGACAAATACGATTCCGGCTGCGGCTGGCCGAGCTTCACACGTCCATTACGTGACCACAACGTGAAGGAAAAAACCGATCTCAGCCATTTCATGATTCGTACCGAAGTGAGAAGTCGTGAGGGTGATTCCCATCTGGGTCACCTCTTCAACGATGGTCCTGCCGAAGCAGGTGGAATGCGTTATTGCATCAACTCTGCGGCACTTCGTTTTGTACCCAAAGAAGACTTGCAAAAAGAAGGATACGGTGAGTACGCCGTCCTTTTTCAATAAGTTATAATACAGATACAAAAAGAGCAGTGGGATGATCCCGCTGCTTTTTTTGTTGTACTTTTTTGTTTTTAATAGACGAACTATTGATACACGAGAATGCATGGATTAGGTTTGGCTCGAAGAGATTTCCGAATTCAAATTCAATTGGCTGGCAGAAGCCGTCTGATGATTGTGAAATTGAATTCGCATCGCTGGAACAATACCCAGCATCATCACGGTAACCGAAATTGCGTAGACGATATAAATGGATGTGCTGTTCATCAGTACACCTGCCATGGAAGATCCAAGAAGCATGCTTCCTATGAATAGAGGTGTGATGGTGCCATTCACCCTCCCGATCAAGTGCTCATCTATCCGGGTGACCAAATAAGTAGAGATGATGACGTTGATAAATGCCAAACTGATTGAACTCAAAAAGCTGATGACAAGAGTCAGCCAGAACCAACTGGATAACACTTCCCCCATCGTGGCTACAGCCAGACACAGCACACCTACGATTAGAGTTAAAGTCTGATTCAACTTGCCACTTACAGCAGCCGCAATACCTCCTCCAATCAATAAACCTATTCCAGATGCACCTGACAAAAACTGTAACGACGTTGCTTCAAGTCCCAGACGTTCGGTGATCAGAAATATTCCAAGTGGGCTGATGAGACCTGCAGAAAGCCCTATACAGATGAATACCAGACTAAGCATTTTTAACGAGCGAGATCGAGCAACATATTGCCAGCCCTCTTTGATATCCGCTAGTAATGAGGTATTTTTTTCCCGCTGAGTGGCGTCTTTAGGCAGAAATGTGAGTAGAAGCGCAGAGATGAGGAATAGAATGAGTAATGCGTACATGGATGCCTGAATTCCCATTGCAGTGTAGATAAAGGTTCCGACGATTGGTCCGAGAATTAAAAACAACGATTGACCACTCTGTGTAATAGCAATTGCAGACTGCAAATGTTCTCCCTTTACATTTCGCCTCACAATCTTTAGAGAAGATGGTTGAGAAAACTGGCTAACGATAGACGATACAAACGTGGCTACGTATAGAATCTGCCAATACCCGGAAGATAAAACGCCAATAATCATGACAATAGACAACGCACTCAGAATATCCCCCAGTATCATCGTACGTTTGGGATTCCAGCGATCAGCAAGTGCACCGCCTATGATGGAGAAAACAAAAATCGGGGCATATTCAAGTACGGTAATCAGCGAGACGGCTATTGGACTTCCCTGAGTTCGATCCATCACATAATAGAGGATCGCCATATTTCGGATCCATATCGCCAGATTTTGCAGCAGATCAGACCCTGTCACGATTAAAAAAGCTTTATTCCTGAACAATGTGTTCATTCTCCATCTCCTCTTTTAAACCGACTGTCCGGTTTATTAATATTTAAAAAGAAAAACTGACTGTTACATCAGCTTTTCATGGTTAACGTTGTTGAATGCCTGCCAGCAGACCGGCCATGCCTTTGTGGTAAATACGACGAATATCCGTCAGGTCCTTCTCGTAATAGAGTGTGGTCAATCCGCTAAACAGACCGTAGATAATATGCATTACATCCTGTGGGTCATCCTGTTTTAATTCCCCATCCTCCATGCCTTTAGTAATAATGGACTCATATGTCGCATACGGAATACGGATCAGGGAAAGCATCTCATCAAGCATCTCCTGGCTGACGACCTGACCCGAGACAAACTCGTTAATGGCATGATTCAGCGGGTTAGCCAAATCATCCACGTAATGGTCAGCAAGTCCGTACAGTTTGTCTATGGCAGTCTTATACCCGGATTCTTTGTCCAGCCAAGCATCCATCCAATCTTCATTGTTAAGCTTGATTAGATACATGAATAACTCTTCTTTGCTTTTGAAATGATAATAGATGCTGCCTTTACTCCGATTGTTAATCGTACATATGTCTTCCATGGAAGTTGCACTATATCCCTTTTGGGCAAACAGTTCCTTGGTATTACGCGCAATGTCTTTTTTAATTTGGGTAACATCTTTTCTTCGTTTGACTTCGATTGGAAAAACCTCCATAAACTAAACCGACTATTCGGTCTAATAGTATCACAGCAAAAATACCTCGTCAATTCAAAGTGCACAGGCACCCTCTCATTTGCTGTTTCAAAAGATGTACAAGAGAATGCCTGACTACAATTCAGGAAAGAAGTCGTCACATCATACTTACGATCCAACCGATCCAATACGCAAATGGAATTAATAACAACTGTGCCAACAGAGTACCGAACAAACGGGATACGAGCATGCAGCCATAAATCTGATTCATGCGATCCAAACGGATCTCGCCACGTAATGATCGGTCACTGAGCAGGGAAATCCTCGGATCAATCAGGATGGTTAGCAAAATAGTCGCTATTCCGTTAATTAGCCCGGTTGATTGGGATGCAGCTACAGCCTGCCCTGGGTAAAGATACGCTGCGTACAAGCTGGACAGGACACCTGTGGTATAGATTGCGGTTACCGCTACATTCAGCAGCATTAACCTTCTTGGCATCCCATGTTGTACCAATCGTTTGGCCATCTTCCAGGATGGCGGGGTGATGTAATACGTTGCATTTCTAATCTTGCTTCGCTTCAGCATACCGCGAACCATCGCAGGGATGGAACCGGCTGCTTCAAAATGCACAACCATTCTCGATGAGAGCTTCACCATGGTTGGGAAACACAATATGGCTAATGCCGTTCCTATCGTCGCCGCACCCATTAACCAGTGCAGCTGCGCCGCAAAGTGTGGATTGGCTCCACGTGTTGCAGTATCCACTAGATTACCTACCATTGGACCCTGGGCCATATTCGAGGTTCGAGAAACCAACAGCAAGATACCTGCCAAAGAAATGGCTAGCGCGATTCTGCGAGTGCGTAAACCACCAAGGCGGAGCGCGTATGACAAGCTGTCTGCGGCATGAATCAGCATGGTGAACAGCATAGGGATTGCCAGGCTAAGACTAAACATATGTGTATGTACTCCTTTATCTTCCTTTTGTTGAACTTATTTCTTACATGGACAGCATTATACTCCTCTGGCTTGCAAAAGTATAGGAACGAGGTCCTTCAATATAAGTTGAAATAAAGAATGTTTACACTGGACACTCCGATGACAGAACAACCTTCCGATCGCTGTTATCCCCAGATTTTCTGATTTCTTTTAGAAAGGGGTAAATCAGGGGATAAAGGCGAGTTTATGCTTACGAAGTAGCTTTCCACAGAAATCTCTTAGCTCCTCTTCTTCAGGTTCTTTCTGTCCTCTCCGTTTTGTGTAAATGTTTATTTCAATATATATAGATCATCGGTAAATGCACTTACGACCTCGGCTGTTTATCGTTTATCCCTCCCCTCACAGGGTAATATACAACTAATCCATCATTGTACAGGAGGGGTTTATATGCCTTGGAACAAACAGGATTATCCGGTATCCATGAAGAACCTGGAACCACGTATCAGACACAAAGCAATTGAGATTGCCAATGCTCTGCTCGATGACGGGTATGAGGAAGGGCGTTCGATTGCAATAGCGACAGCGAAGGCGGAAGAATGGGATGAAAATCATCCCGTGCCGAAAGGTTCGAAATCGGACTCCACATCTTCTTCCGATCATTCCGACCACAAAAAGTCGTCTTCCACGGATCGTCGTCATTCGGAGCCCGTTTCTTCGTCCAAAAGTCATGATAACATCCATGTCGTACCTACCGACTCCGGTTGGGCGATCAAGGAAGAAGGAAAGTCTACCTATCTGTCCACATTTGATACTAAGGCAGAAGCTGTAGATAAGGCCAAAGAACTGAGTAGCAAACAAAATATTCGAGCGATTATCCATAATCAGGATGGTCAGATTGCTTCTTCGATCAAGCCCTGAATGAATCGGAAAACAATAAAATCCCTTTTGCTGCTGAAGAGCAGTCAAAAGGGATTTTATATGAACGTTAACTATCAAGACCTGAATATGATGCATACAGGTTATGGTTGTTCTGAAACGTATGGTTAATTGGATACCCCTCTAGCCACCGTAGTCCGTTGTGAAATAGCAGCAGCGTTAACTGCCTTGGCTGCAGCCGATGGCATCGGCAATTTCACAGCCGAAGTTGTAACCACGGTTCCGCGAGCCGGAACACTAACGACGTACGTGATGACTTTACTGGCAATCCATACGGCCAGAATCGTATATAAAGTTTCTTTTACCGGAAGAAAGAAAAGCGACAATCCCAATACAAAAGCATCGCTGACAAAGAAAACTGTTCCCAGCTTCCATCCCTTCCAGCGGCTAACCAGCACGGCGAGAATATCGTCTCCGCCTGTCGCTCCACCGAATCGAAGCACGATCCCAGCGCCTACCCCTGTCAATATACCGGATAGAACTGCCGGAATCCACAGATTTCCGTTAAACGACAATACCAGTGTGGAGTATCGTTCAAAGCCGTCATAGAATAGGGAAAATGCACCGACGCCAAGCAATGCCTGAATCATGAATTTCCAGCCTTTGAGGAACCAAGCCAGGATCATGACCGGAATGTCCAGTAACAACATACCGATAGCAGGTGATAAGCCTGTTGCGTATTTTCCGAGCAGGGCCAGACCAACAAATCCGCCCTCCGATAAATGATTCTGAAAGTTAATGTGATAATAGGCAAAAGCTAAAATAAATGTACCGAGCAGCATAATGGCGAATTTGATCGCCTCTGTTTTAACGTGTTGTAAGGTTAACGATGTTCTCTTCATTCAGGTTCCCTCGCAGTTTGTAGGTTGGTTTTTTAGACCGACCGTACCCTGCAAAAGGTAAGCCTGGAAGAAATCATCGTGTACGTCCTTCGAATATTCATTCCAATCCCCTCTTTCGCAGAGTCAGCCGTTTTTTTGAACCGGTTGGTGTACTCTACAAGGGGCGCTATGTGTATGAGAGATCGTAACGTTTCCAGATCGTCCTTGGGGAGATTGTCCTTCGGGAACTCATGGTATCCTGATCCTTTCTGTTCTGTTGTGGTTAGCTGTGCTCAGTTAAACTGAAAAATAACTACAATGCATAAGCTTGAACATTTAATTGTACACTTACACTTGGATTACAGTACCCTCTTTCGATCGCTGTTATCCCCGGATTTTTGGAATTCCATTTTCCCTCTGGGGAAAATCCGGTGATAGCCTATGCTTCCGAAGCTGCTTTCTTTCAAAAAGCTTTCAGGCGAACGCTTCGCTTCTACAGATGGGCTCTGCACTCTTCGTTCCTGTGTAAATTGTAAGCTCAACTTACAGCAGTTGCAAGTTCATTCAGTTTAAACACCAAAGCTAACTTGCTTGTTCTTCTATTATATAACACCAACGTGACCGGGTCTAAACAGCGGACCCCTCAAAAACAGGCATAAAGCAGCCTTTGGACTGCTCCAGCAGTCATACGGCAACACCAGGATAAGCAATGCTTGCTAATGGTGCAACCTGCTCCTTTATTCTATGACCAAAGCTTCCAAAAATAACTGTCAGTCACCCAACTGTGACAAATTGGGGCCTTTTTTTATTTTCTTGCGCTTTTTAAAGGAATCATTTTCCTTTCATACATACACTATAGCAAACGTAATCGGCTTATTCTTTGTCCAGTTCAGACGTTTCCAGACTTACTCTGCTGTTTATGGTATAATATAACAATTGAATCCCACTACCGTTTAAGCGAGGCGGATTGATGAAAACGTTAAAGCCAAGAGTCTTTATTGGCTGCTCGCTGGAAGCGAAGCCGATTGCAGCCGCAGTACACGAAAACTTACGTTTTTCAGCCGAAGTTACCCCTTGGTATTCCGGGGTTTTTAATCCAAGCAGCTATACCATGGACGATCTGGAAGTAGAGGTCCGTACGACTGACTTTGCCATTTTTATTTTTCATCCGGATGATATATCCAAAATTCGCGGGAAGTACTACGCGTCGGTCCGGGATAATACAATGCTGGAAATGGGTCTGTTTATGGGTCGTCTGGGACGAAAACGTATTTTTTTCATTCTTCCTGAGGATATTACAGACATCAAGGACACAACCAAGGTTGAAGGATTGCGTATGCCCACAGATCTGCTGGGGTTAAATCCACTCGTATATGAAATCCGTTCTGACGGAAAGTGGGCACCAGCCGTGTCCGTGGCATGTTCCAAAATCGCAGACAGTATTGAGGAACAAGGACGCTGGAGTGATCCAGAATTGGAGAACATCATTGAGAAGCATAAACGCACTGAGGGAGAAGCAAGGTTACAACTGCTTAAGTTGCTGCGGTTCTTTAGGGAATTGCTGCGTACCCGCAAAGCAGATGCCAAGATGCTGGAGCGAATGAGCGATGCCCTGCGTACTGCCTTTGTCTCTCATCCTCCATTCGCTGTACGTGGCACAGCCATATACCGTACAGATGACAGTGGTTATATTGAGCAATTATGTGGTAATGTTGGAGAACCGGGGAGAAAGTATGACTTGTCCGCTAATGACGACAAACAACCGGATGATCCCAAGCGCATCCTTGTTATTGATTCTTACCGGGAGAATAAAATCAAGATCAACCTGTATGATGATTACCTTGAGAAAGAGTATCTGCTATGCTATCCTGTAGCCAAGAGGTATGTAATCACCGTGCACATTATTGGACATATTGAAGCGGATGAGGCGGTATTTCAGCAGATTGACCTACAGAATCGTCAACTGTTCAACGCCATCAACGATTTGTTAGGAGGCGAACCGGAATGAAACCGGAAACGAAAAAAATAAGCAAGCGCTGGGGCAGCGAAAAAAAGGTACGCCTCAGTTCTGCGCCCGAATCATCACGACCGGTTCCGGAACCCAAGGAAGAAGATCGTTTCCACAAGCCGGCCGTACCGCTAACTACCATTGGGCCCTCCCTGAAGGGCAAGGAAAGACCTTATAAGGTCATCCTTGAAAAAGAGGCGTTCTACGAAAAGCCTCAATATCTTGCTTAATTTCTAAACACATCATCAAACCTGCCGCTGAATCGGCAGTATTCCATAGGCCCCGCCGCCCAAGGCAGGGGCTTTTTTGTTGCTCATTTTCGCTAAAATAAAACTGCTTCTACTCGTTGACCCGGTGCCATCGTGTTAAATGTAAGGCATCCTTAAATCATGATCGCAATTCATTGCAGTAATTCATTGCTTGTAATCACTTCTGTAGCAGACTGCATTGCATAAGGCTTATTTGGTTTATGGCCTTAGGTTTCCTGCAAAACCCATAAATTATACCTTATTTTGGAGCAGGCTTGTCCCTAAATCCCTAGCTTCATTCAATATCTGTACCTTTAGGAAAATGCGGTAATGTGTGCTTCCAATATTTCTCGGTTGTATTGTGTATCTCCATTACATATATTGATTATAATATAGGAACACATGTTCTGTAAATATAAAATTCCAATTAAAGGCTAAGGAAGTGAACATATGACATCCTCAACTTCCGCCCCATCCCCTTCTGATGAAGACCATCGTCTGATTAAAGGTCTGGTTGTGCGCACGCTTTTGCTGGATGTACTTGAACGAGATATTCGCACACTGGATACGCTGCTGCTGAAGATGCCCGAAGTCTACATTCTGTCACTGACCCGCATTCAGAACAATGTGCTCAAGGAGATGTTGACCCTTCGCAAACAGATGAGAACCCGTGGTGTCAAAGTACTGGAAGAGAAACGGGAAGCCGAGGGTATCGAAACTCTGTATATGTGCAGAGGGTATTGGCAACGGTTCTATATGCTGTGGACATTCGCACGCAATGAAGTCAAAAAAGAACTCAGTCGGCATCTGCAGATGGACTTGGCGCAGACTTGATACAACTTTGACAATATTGAACCCCTCCCCAGCAAAACAAGTTGACCACGGAAGGTTACGTTCATTAAGATGGAGAAGAGATATCCAACCATTCCAATAAGGCATGATTTGATTTCAACCGGATATACGCTCAACGTCTTATCAATCAAGGAGTTGTACTTCATGGATTTGAATACACATTCGATTAAACAAACACCCGCACATACAGGCATTGCCGCAGATGTAACCGAACTGATCGGCCAGACACCTGCCGTTAAACTGAACCGACTCACAGGCAGCGACTCCGCTGACGTATACGTGAAACTGGAATACTTTAACCCCAGTGGCAGCGTCAAAGACCGTGCCGCATATAATCTGATCGTTCAGGCTGAACTTGCGGGACATTTGCTACCCGGCGCAACCATTATCGAACCAACCAGTGGCAATACGGGCATAGGTCTTGCGATGAATGCCGCCGCCAAAGGATATAAAGCTATTCTGATTATGCCGGACAATATGTCCAAGGAACGCATCAACATTCTGAAAGCCTACGGCGCAGATGTGGTACTCACCCCTGCTGCGGAGCGGATGCCTGGTGCGATTCGCAAAGCAAAAGAACTTCAGGCAGACATTCCGGGAAGTTTCATTCCGCAGCAATTCGAGAATCAGGCGAACCCGGACATTCACCGGATCACGACGGCTCCCGAGATTATGCAACAGATGGAAGGCAAGCTGGATGCCTTCATCGCTACGGCGGGAACTGGCGGAACCATTACCGGCACCGGGGAGGAACTGCGCAAGCAGTTACCCGATATCCGCATCTATGCGGTGGAGCCCAAAGGGTCTCCGGTGTTGTCCGGTGGCGAGCCCGGACCACACAAGCTCGTCGGTACAAGTCCGGGGTTCATTCCGGACATCCTGAATACCGACGTATGGGATGCCATCATCCAGGTGTCCGATGAGGACGCACTGGATACGATGCGGCAGCTTGCTGCCCGGGAAGGGCTGTTGCTCGGCCCTTCCTCTGGCGCTTCAGTGTGGGCCTCCCTTCGCATTGCGAAGGAACTGGGGCCGGGGCACCGGGTGCTCTGCATTGCGCCGGATACCGGGGAACGGTATCTGAGCATGGGTATTTTTTAACACAGCATAAATCTGTACACATCAAAAAGGGCCTTCCATGTCCCATAAGTCATGAGCATGACAAAGGCCCTCCCTTATTAGCGCTCATTGGTCATTGGTTCTAATGAACCTGACACACGCTATTCGCTCCTATTTGCGCAGGTCTGACGTGTAACGAATCACAGCGACGTTATTTCTCCAAATTCGGTCGATTTACAGGCTTAAAAGCTATTTTCGACGGGATAACGTTACTGAGATTCGTTAGAATTCACATCGCTTAATTATCACCCTAATAAGGTGCGGTAGGTTCGTTAGAATGTTGGAGCGATTGGTAGCGAGAAGCGAGGGAAAATCCCTCGAAAAAAGGGAAGATAAGTACATTGAAGGAACCATCAAAATAAAAAAATAAGCTCTCGCTCCCATACGGATGTTGAATCCGCAGAGAACAAGAACTTATTTTGGCAAGGAACTTTATCATCAAAAATAAAGCAAGAACATTTAACGTAAGCTGGTTAGTGTGTCAGGGTTGTCCATTCCACACCTTCAGGAAGCAGGGCCGCAATGCGGTCTTTGGCTTCCTTTTTGGTATACAGCGATTCATCGAGAATGACCGCAGAACCGGAATCTGTGCTTGTCCGAATCAGACGTCCGAGACCTTGCTTCACACGCAAGAGCATATACGGAAGATCGATCTCTTCGTATGGTGCTGCAGACGCACTGCGTTTTGCATTGAAGACAGGGTCCTGTGGTGGATACGGAAGCGACCAGATCATGACATTGGATAATGACGGACCTGGAACGTCCAGTCCTTCCCACAGATTAACGGAGCACAGCACACTCTCCTCATCCTGCTGGAACGCCGCGATCAGATCACTGATCTCCCGGTCGCCCTCATACATAAAGCGCAAACCTTCTGCTTCAGGTACATGAACGATGTCCTGCTTGAACGCGCGTAGTTCTTCCATCGTACGGAAAAGAATCAGCGCACGTCCTCCACTCTCCTGAAGTAACGACACCGCATCACGCAAGCGATTTTCGTTCTCCGGGTGACCCGGTACAGCTTCATCGGTAATTTTCATCTTCATTTTGTCCGCATAATCATACGGAGAAGCCACCGAGAATGATACAAAATCATCAATGCCCAGGCTGTCCGCCACATAACGGAATGAACTGTCCACAGATAATGTTGCGGAGGAGAACACGATTGGAATACCTGTGTTGAACACACGCTCGTTCAGCATTTCCTTCACGGTGCGCGGCATGATTGATAAGGTCGTCTCATCCTCGCTCTCTTCCGCCCAACAGATGTAACCATCTTCCTTACGGAACAAAGCAAGTGCAGACTGAATCATGTCCAGATGTTCTTCCACGACACGCATCTGATAACCATCCAGCGAGAACAATCCACTCTCAAATACCAGTTCTTCACCGATCGCATCCAGCACACTCGTCAGACGTTCAATCTCACGCAGCAGTGGCGGCTCTACCCGAACTTCTTTCCGTTCCGATCCCGGAATCGCCACCGTATACGTATCCAGCAATGCAAATAGTCGCTCACTGCTCTCAATCGCTTCATCTACACGCTCCGCGAGGGATTCACGAATCTCTCCTTCTAACAGGCGAGTCACGAGTTCCTCGAAGATACGGTGTTTCAGTTTGTAGCTCAGTGCGTTCAGTGCTGCTTCTTCCAGCAAATGTCCTTCATCAAATACAACTGAGCTGTGATCAGGCAGCAGGGGCAATTGTCCCTCGCGTTTGCGCGCATCATAGGTCCACACATGCTCCATGTAATAATCATGGGAACAGATGATGATGTCTTTGGAACGACGGTAATGGTCACGCGACAGCGTAAGGCCGCAGCGTTGTCTTTTTGGACAAACAAAACAATCCTGGAACGGGTCCCAGTTGATTTTGTTCCACTGACGATCATTCAGATGTGGATACTGTTTCCGGTCACCATATGGATGGAAGGCCTGAAGTGTACCCGGCGTGTTCACAAAATCCGGCAGACTCTCATGCACTTCTTCAATAACAGGCGCATCCTCATCCGCAAATCGCATCGCACTTAATTTGTTCAGACAGACGTATTGGTCCGGTGACTTACCCAGACGTGCGTCCACTTCCAAGTCCAGATGTGCAGCCAGCTTGGCAATATCTCCGCCGGGCTTCACAAGCTGTTCAATCAAGGACTCATCGGCACAGGCGATCACTGCCGGTTTGCCCGTATAACGTGCATAACAGACCGCGTAGAGCAGATAGACTAACGTCTTGCCTGTTCCGACACCGGCCTCCGCCATAATGGTCTTTTTATCTCCATAGGCCCGTTCGAGCTGGTACGCCATAAAAATCTGTTCATCCCGTACCTCGAAGCCGGACTCTGGCAAAATATCGTAAAAAACATCGGCAACCCATTCCCCGAGACGGGATACAAAAGGTTCAGCCGGATCATATGCAAAAGGATAACGTTGTGTAGACAATCCTAGGTCAGCCTCCATTCTTAGACGCGGTCCTCTTTCATTTTTCCGTTCAAAAAAGGCCGCAGGGCAAAAGTTAATTATCTCACGCGATGAAGCGGGTGACAAGCTTTTTTTACGAGATTATTTGCGAGGTTTAATGTATAGAACCATTTTTCAGGGAAAATATATACAGGAATCCACTTTAAGGAAAGGCGGTGCTCCACTCCATGAATCATCAGTCTTCACAATCAGAGCATTCCTCAGACAAAGACCCTGAGACATTAACGGATCGACAAGGTCATCCCATTACGGACAATCAGAATGTACGAACCGTTGGCAGTCGGGGACCGACTACGCTGGAGAACTATCATTTTCTCGAAAAGATTACTCACTTCGACCGTGAACGTATTCCTGAACGTGTGGTCCATGCCCGCGGCGCTGGCGCTCATGGCGTATTTGAAGCGTATGGAACGGCCGGAGATGAACCGGTATCGAAGTACACACGTGCACGTCTGTTTCAGGAGAAAGGCAAACAAACGCCCGTGTTCGTTCGCTTCTCCACCGTTATACATGGTGGACATTCACCGGAGACCCTGCGGGACCCGCGCGGGTTTGCTGTAAAATTTTATACCGAAGACGGCAACTGGGATCTGGTGGGTAACAATCTGAAAATCTTTTTCATTCGCGACCCACTCAAATTCCCGGATATGGTACATGCCTTCAAGCCAGATCCTCTGACCAATGCACAGGATATGGAGCGGTTTTTCGATTTTGTTTCGCTAAGTCCTGAAGCTACCCATATGGTGACATTCCTCTTCTCTCCATGGGGCATTCCAGCGAATTATCGGCAGATGCAAGGGTCGGGTGTTAATACATACAAATGGGTCAATCAGGAAGGCAAGGGCGTACTCATCAAATACCACTGGGAACCGCTCAATCAAGGGATACGCAACCTGCTGCAAAAAGACGCAAGCGAGATTCAGGGACAGAATTTCAACCATGCGACGTTGGATCTTTATCACGCCATTGAACAAGGGGAGTATCCCGAATGGGAGCTGTGCGTTCAAGTAATGGAGGACGGCGAGCATCCAGAGTTGGACTTCGACCCGCTGGACCCAACCAAGCTATGGCCGCAAGATCAGTTCCCTTTTCTACCTGTGGGCAAAATGACGTTGAATCGTAATCCCGAGGATTATTTCAATGAAGTGGAGCAAGCAGCGTTTGGCACAGGTGTATTGGTAGACGGGCTGGATTTCTCAGATGACAAACTGTTGCAAGGGCGCACCTTCTCCTATTCGGATACCCAGCGTCACCGGGTGGGTGCGAACTATCTGCAATTGCCTGTAAATGCACCGAAGAACCGGGTTGCAACGAATCAGAGCGGCGGGCAGATGCAGTATCAGGTGGATCGTGCACCGGGTCAGAATCCGCATGTGAACTACGAACCTTCTTCGCTTGGTGGCTTAAAGGAAGCACCCCCTCGTGGCAAGGAGCATGAACCACTGGTGGAGGGCCGACTTGTCCGCGAGAAGATTGAGCGCACCAATGACTTTGGACAAGCGGGTGATACGTACCGGGCGTTCGAGGATTGGGAGCGAGATGAGCTGATCAGCAACATGGTCGGCGCGTTGGCACAATGCAAACCAGATATCCGGGATCGCATGATCTCTTACTTCACCCAAGCGGATGCGGATTACGGTCGGCGCGTCTCTGAAGGGTTGGCCTCTGTACCAACCGATGATAGTGCCACAGTCCAACCGAAACATGAACCCAGTGTCGAGCAAGCAAAGAAACGCAGTCGTGAGACGGACGGATATTAAAATAGCTGGACAGCGTTTAGACTGATAAGTCTGACACTGTTAGTACATTCGAGTATGTTGAGTAAGCAGATTACGTTCTGAATTAAACATAGCCCTGATCGTCAAGTTGCCAGTTGCAGCTGCTATCAGGGCTTTTTCATGACTAGCTGGAGTGTAATCTCCACTTCAGGATGCATGCAGCTATGTATTTTAGATTGAATGAAGTTCATAGGAGTGGATCATAAGTAAAACTGGTACTCTTAGGATTGAAAAGCGTACTTCTCTACGTTCATTTCAGATGATTCTTCGTTAAATGAGAGCTATCACACAATGGAAAGATTACATAATTCACGTGATATTACAGGCATTGGAAGCTTGCAGGCCTGACCTGCCTGCATGTACCTCCATCTGATCAGATGATTATTGATGATAACGATTACAACATTTACCATAAAGTTGTGTCCTAGAGATTACATCTAACCAGCCGGCATGACCTCTCTCATAGGTAACGGTCTGGTACACGGATACCACATGCTCTTCATTCTATTCCCAATTAACCAAGGAGGCTTACGTAATGAAATTATTCCCATCCACATCCACTCATGTATCTGCACGATCTGCACGTTCTCTGAAGGAACGCTCCCTCAAATCGAAAATGGCCCAGATCTGTCTGAGCGCCGCGTTCCCTCTATTATTGATTGGTGGTGGATCGGCTGGTGCTGAAGAGCTGATCGAGAGCAGCTTACAAACCCCCTCCGAATCGGTGGCGACTTCGAATATCGCACTTGCTGCAGGTGATCTCTATGTCTCCCCTAACGGCTCAGCCAGCAATCCGGGTACGATCAACAGTCCAACGTCACTGGCTAACGCATTAACCCAGGTCGCACCGGGCAAAACGATCTATCTACGCGGCGGTACCTATAACTTCTCCCAGACCATTACCATTGAACGTGGCAACAGCGGCACATCGAGTCAACGTAAAAACCTGGTGGCGTATGGATCGGAAAAACCAGTCTTTGATTTCTCAGCCCAAACCTTCGCTTCCACCAATCGTGGACTGCAAATGTTCGGAGACTACTGGTTCGTCAAAGGGCTTGAGGTGAAGGGTGCCGGCGATAACGGCATTTTCATCGGGGGCAGCTACAACCGCCTGGAGCAGATCGAAGCTCATCACAACCGGGATACGGGTATTCAAATGGGACGTTATGCTTCCACGGCTGCCAAGAGTGAATGGCCTGCATATAATGAAGTCATTCGTTCCTACTCCCACAACAACTATGACCCGGATGACGGCGAGGATGCCGACGGTTTTGCCGCGAAACTAACGGTCGGTCCAGGGAACGTATTCGACGGCTGCATTGCCGCCTATAACGTGGACGATGGCTGGGATCTGTATAGCAAAACGGATACAGGCGCCATCGGCGCGGTTACGATCCGCAACAGCATCGCCTACGCGAACGGTGCAACATCAGACGGCACTTCCACCTCCAACAGCGATGGCAACGGCTTCAAGCTCGGTGGCGAGAAGATTGCGGTGAATCATATCGTTGAGAACAACATTGCGTTTAACAATAAAAAGCACGGCTTCACCTACAACAGTAATCCCGGTTCGATCCAGGTGAAAAATAACACCTCCTGGAATAATGGGCAAAGCAACTTTGCCTTTGATCTAGGCACCCACATCTTCACCAACAACCTGTCCTTCCAAGGCGGCGCCAGTGACAAAACAAGCGGAACCGACGTCAGCAGCACCAACGTCTGGTGGAAGAACAAAAAAAGCGAGAACGCCAAAGGCCTGCTCGTCAGCGCAGCCGACTTTGTCTCCCTCGTGCCTTCGGTAACACGTAGCGCCGACGGAACACCTGTCTTGGGTAATTTCCTGAAGCTTGCGGGTGGCAGTGATTTGATTGGTTCGGGTACGCCAGCGGGTAAGAATATTGGGGCACGGTAGGTATGTGAGTAAATAAGATAAAAGAATAATTTAAAAGCAATTCCCCTCCCCCCAATGCCAGCCTAATCGGTGGTAATGGAGGAGGGGATTCTTGAATTGCTTTGTATTGTCAGCTGGCTTATGAGGTAGATAGATAAATACTTATGTTTTGGCTAAAACCTCAATCATCAGTCTGCCGCCTGTACGAAAACCTTGCTCGAATGCCGCTTCCACATACATCGACGTGGACTGTCCGATCAAGTCGATCAGTTGTTCCAAAGCATCGTATTCTGTATCTGTGAGATTTGTTTTGTAGTTCTGCATCATGTCCGATATTTGACGATTGATCTCTTGATACTCAGCCTGCTCAGGATGAATCGACTCGTCCAACCGCAGGTTCCCGTGAAACAAATCTTCGATCAGGTTTGACATATTATCCTTCATGGTAAGGTCACCTCAGGAAGATTGTAACTCAAGGGAAGAGATGAAATGCGGATTTAGCGGGAAAACCGCTAGTGTTTTTTTATTGAGTCGAAGTTAAAGTTAAACTCATACCTCAAACACCAAAGGAAGCTTATCTTGCTGTAGTCAACGCTCACAAATGGCTCACATTCTGTCATATGAAGGCAAAAGAAAAAGCACCACGAGGGGGGCTTTAGTCGACATGTTTATGATCATTTCGCTACTATCATTTGAATGATATACATTTATCCCAAAGGATTGATACTAAGGGCTTTTATTAAGGATTCCTTCATGTTTTGAATAAACTCGGCGCGAGTTTCAGAAGAAATTTCCAACAGAGACAGATAAGGATTCAAGTCCTCCAGTTCAACTAATAGCAGTTCTCCTGATAGTGTGCGACATGCATCCACACGTTGAATACCGTAGTCAATGTTATTCCAATCAATAAACTTTTGTGCAAAAGATAAATCTTGTTCAGTAGGTGTATATTCTTTCAATTCCCAACGTTTATCCTTATCCGGTGCATACAATGCGTACTGATAGTCCTTGTCAATGAAGTAAAAGGATACCTCGTATTCAAAAGGGATAAACGGTTGCACCAGAATACTATGCTGCTCATTATCAATTTCATTAGTTAGTTCTTCTTTAGAAATTTTCTTCATGCCAATGGAATCAGCGCCATCTTTTGGTTTGACAATGAAGTATTCTACCTCGGGTAGAAATTTAACATTTTCAACGGAATCTATGGTGGGTATAACCGGGAAATTCACATTTGTTAATTCCAACAAATACTCTTTTCCATTCATATCTGCTTTGCCATTAAATGAATTGTAAGTATTTAGTTGCTTGTCTACTATTCTCTTACGAAAAGCTTGATACTTTTCTTTAAAATTGGCAACAGGACCTGCATTTCGAAAGACAATTAAATCGACAACATCCTCGAAGCTCTCGATATCCTCCGGATGGCAAATAATCAAGTCGAACTCTTCTCTAAGTTTGGAAGTGAGATACAGGTCTTCTTCATAATAGTTTCTGCCTTTAGCTGGATAGTAAAGGTCTGTTACAAATAACAACTTCTTCAAAAAGTAACACCTAACTTTCGTATTCTTTTTATTAACCCATTCTTAACATATTATACGATGTTAATCTCCTATTCAAAGAAAATAAGAAAAAGCGAGATGCGGAACGCCCCAGTCATATGCCGCTATTGCAGCTGTACGTTTCATTCTCGCCCGATTTCCACAATACAAATATATCACGTGAAAAGTCCAACGAAAGGCCATCATGTGGCCATAATCAGGTCAAAAATAGGTCACTTTTTTATTCAAACGATTCTCACCCATGTCTTTCTTACTTTTAAAGTAATATCTTCCCCTTACTGGTCATTGACCATTTCCTTGCGGTCAATTGAGAAGTCAACTTATCAACATTAGGTAATTATAGTACTGCAGATCCATTGTTCATATAATTGCTCAAGTGTTCAAAAAGCCCCATAATATACGCCCACATCTTCGAGCCTAGGTTTCCATGATGTTCATCCAAAGATTGCTCAAATGTACTAGGGCTTTGATACCCATTAATCGCCCATAATGTTAAATAACGAAACAGGAATGTTATACTTGCTTTACAAAAATTTAATTGCATTAAATTCAATATTTTCAATATATTCAAAAAGTGGAATTAGAACAAACTGAAATCGTGGTGCAGATTATAGTTTACAGAAGCAAAATCGTAGTATTTTGTATTAAAGTTGATTGGAGGAAAAGATTCATGAATTTAGTAATTGAAAAGTTAAAAGTCACAGATATTGAAAGCTTGTATGAATTCGAAATTGAAAACAGAACTTTTTTCGAGGAAATGGTACCGTCTCGAGGAGATGATTATTACATACCTGAGGTTTTTAAAGTAAGGAATGAATCTCTACTTGATGAACAAGTCAAAGGACTCTCCTTTTTTATCTAATAAAAGACGAAAATAACTCTATTCTTGGAAGAATAAATTTAGTTGATATTGATTCCGATAAAATAGGATTTCTCGGCTATAGAGTGGGACAAATCCACACTGGAAAAGGTGTTGCTAAAAAAGCATTAAAATTATTACTTAATACGTTAGTTGATTTAGATATAAAAGAAGTTAAGGCAAAAACAACCACCAACAATATAGCATCTCAAAAAGTTTTAGAGCAAAACGGATTCGAGCATACAGAAACTAGTGATAAAGAATTTGAAATGAATGGCCAAATGTTAAAATTCATTACTTATAAATGGACAAATAAACCATAATTTTAATCACCAATCGGATGCAGCTGTTTAAGCTGAAGATCATAAGCCAAATTCCTCGTTCAAGATACTGAGGGGTTAGGCTTTTTTTGTCTTTTAAGGTTCCTTATATTTTGAATTTCGCGCTCTTGATGTTATTCCTTTGGGAAACTCATTGAGTATTGCAGATGAATTGGTTCTTACGCGCATTTAGTGAAACAAACTAGGTATATGTAATGTAATTTAAGTTCACATTCCCTCCACCCTCATATAACGTTATTTTCCCTTTCAGTAATTCGATTAAGTTTCCGATCTCTTCCTGGATTGTGGCGAAGTCTCCAAATATATCCGATCCCAAAGAATTACTAATCAGATAACCATTCTTTAACGATGAATCGATGCCTAAGTCCACGATAACTTCGTTGAAATCTTCTTTATATTCAATGGTATACCTATATTTAATCATGTTCGTATCTCCAATCAGTTGTGTCCAAGTCATTTCTTAAAAAACGCAGAAGAACCAAGGGAACAAAAAAACAGATCAATCATAGTGATATCTAACCATAATCGACCTGTTCGATGTAACAGAGTAACATTAATTAGGGATGAACCCAAAGCCTTTTCCTGCGTACAACTCAATTGATGATGTCTTTATACAGAGCTTATGTTATTGATTGAATGATTGAATGATGGATTCACTCTGCCCTGGGTAGTCCCATTAAACTGTAACATGACGAATAACCTATCTATCCTATAAAAACAACAGCATCTTTACGTTGAAATGCTAGGGGCAATTTATTTTGAAGAATTGTTATTCTTTCAAACATTTTATCCCTTTTTTCCTCAGTTAAGTTTTTTACCGCCCAATCTTTGATTTGAATTAGTTCCTCAATAATTGACGGTATATCTTCCTCCTCTACATCAACACCTGATGAAAACAGGTCTGTCCATTGTAACCCCAGTGCTTCAATCGCAGGTTGCCAACATTCTTTAAAAAACGATTCTGTAGCAATGGGAACAAAGAAACTCTGTTCAAAATCATTTTGCGGTTCATATACTACAGCACTGATTGACATGCACTTATTCACCTCCAAAAGTAGCACTAAATTTGTAGTCTGGAAACTCTTCTCTTTTGAGAACTCGATCTTCTGTGCAAAATCGCAAACATTTCGAAAATCTTCTTTCATGTAAAAACACACTTTTCTTTTCTGTTCACCAATGTACTCTTCTCTTCTATTAAAGAAACGAAAATAACAAAAGAACAGATTAATCATGGTGATATATTGACCACGATCAATCTGCTGTATTTGTTGAATGATGAATCAATACTAATTAAGTAGCCTCTACTTAAATTTCCATAAAGATATTAGACAATCTTCACATACTTTATAAAATAGCTTTAAAAGGAGCATGACCTGTTTCAGCATTTCTTAATAAAGTCGGTTTTCTAAAACGCAAACTGGTTTCCAGCTTGAAGATAGCGGTATCTCCTTCAATTTCTATAAAAGATACATTAATCCATATAGGAGCTTTCGGAAAAAGACCTCCTAAAACCCCAACAACATCTTCTAACAATAGTTTTTTACCACCAACATTCTCTTTAGATAACACAAGACGTTTCATCATTTCATCGCCACCATCTAACATTTTCCCCTGTTCCTCAACCGGCTCTATGATAAACTTAACGATATCGCTCGTAATGTTTTTTGCCTTTTTTATCTTATCAACGGCTTTAGATAAATTAGTCGAAAAAATTACCTCGTTCATTTGAGTAGTCAAAATATCTCCCCTATTATTTCAGTTTAGTTGAATATACTTTCTTTAATTTCCCTATATCGACATAACCACTTCTCGTTACTTCTAGTTGATATATCTCTAACCAAGCGTTTTCTGTCTTTATTCCAGCACTATTGAATATCTGCTCATATTTTTTAGCCTGCTCAGTTGTTGGTGTATAGTGTCCTGATTCATTTGTTATTCTTCTAACATTTCCGTTTGCATCGACTTTTAGTTTTCCAGCAGCTTGAACATCAGCTCCATTTGCTAAATGAGAATGTCCTCTTCCAACATTTAAATTACCATCTACATCTATGACAAAGTCAACCTCTTTAATTCCATCTCGAATCTTAACTTGGCCATTCTTCAAAACATAGTCAAAACTCTTTCCTTGCTGAATCTCATTTGGATATCTATTTTCAATGATTTCGACAGGTCTAACATCACCCGTCCCCTTAATCTTACTACCTTTCCTTGCCTCAGCCGCTTCCAAATTCTTTTTAATCTTCGCCACAGCTGGATGAGAAGAAGGTACGCGAAACGGCCCTTTGCCACCCGGCATACTTCCGCGAACCATCTGAAATGCCATAAATAGTTGGCTGAATTTCAGAGAAGTCAGCATCATCTGAGCATACTTATCGGATACAGGCTCACCTGTGAAGGGATGAATTCCATTTTCAAAGGCTTTGATCTGCATCGCATAAATATCTTCTCCTGGCGCTTCAGCATCCGTAGCTTGCATCCGATTGATATCCAAATGCCCCTGATCCTTCTTATATGCCTGAAGGGCTGCCTGATCCGTAACACCATTCTCGTTAACAGGCATCCACATCAGCTTCCCATACACATTCACTTGCGCCATCCGGTAGCCTTTATCCTCCGGACCCCCATCATTTCCCAAGGTCTTCATCATTGCTCCCGCACCCACAGCGCCAACAGCACTTCCAAGACTCACCTTTTCAGCATCGACATTCTCAAATCGCGTAGCGATCTCCTTGAGTTCCTTGGAGATGCCCACCATACTCTCCAGTGCTTTATCCAATATAGGACGCGACTGTTCAAACTCATAGTAGAATCGCTCCTGCGTCGCCCCAATCCACATCATCTGAACGAACATGATCTGTCTCGTCAGTTCACTGCGAATATGCTCCAACTGTTGTCTGGCCTGATCCACCTGATTGGTTACATGATGTAGTTGCTCAGGATTCACCTTAATCGTACTCATCCGTTTTCACCGCTCATCTGATATATGATTAACCTATGTTAGCAGAAGTACTAGTACAATACATCCGCCTAACCTCCTGATTTCACTGCATGAACCTACGCTCAGAATGATTTATATCCGTCCTTCAGCCCCATAGGATCTCTTTGTAGGTATATATTGTTCCTGAGGATTGTCCTTCATTTTGACGACTAAAGGATACTATGGCAATTTACTGCGATGAGCAGCATGATTTAATAAATAATAGAATTAATGAAATACTTGACTTAAAGTGATACATAAAGGTACTATATGTTTGTATAAATGGAATATATTACAATTTAAATATCTATTTTGGAATCTTATATTTTCAAGATGGGTATCAGAGTCTATCATAGCTAAGATATCAATGCGTATAAATGAGATTTACATTTTGTCTGCAACACATAACCATTGGCAGGCATTCATTTTATATATACATTCCTACTTCATAGAGTTTTCTAGCCTGTAGAGTTCTACCATTTTCATAAGAGAGGAGGGCACGAGGCTTTAATCTGCAAGCAGGTCTATTTATCGTAACCGCATGTTTTTGTAAAAAAATACCCATAACAAGAAAGGTGGAATTGATTGCTATGAGAAAATTGTTTAGTTTAGCTCTTATTCTTGTTCTAGTGCTTTCGTTTAATGTTGCTGCTTATGCAGACGGTGACGTGACTCAAGCCAAACCGTTGACAAAGGAAGAAATTATTAATTCCAAAGAATTCCGTGAAGCTGTGAAAGCGGCTAAGGCTGAATTTGAATCGCAAAAGGCTGATAATGCGGGTGGTCCAGTTCTGTTTGCTCCTGCTCCGAAAGTATCTCACATTAATGTATATGGTGTTGTATCTCCTAATGGCGGTCAAGAAATTTACGGCTTTAATAACAATCCGCTCTCCACGACCAATGATCATGGTGGGGCTTGGATTCAGTGTATTACGTTCCAGATCGGTTATGACAGTAGTCACTACGGCAAACTCGCTGGCAATACTATGACAAACAACTGGTCTGAAGCTATTGATCTGGACGGTGATCGTGTCGTAGATGCTTTTGCCCATTCTTGGGTTTATGAATCCCCTAATACAACAGGCGGACAATTTGTAGGTACGGTCTATTCCATTAACATTCCAACACAGTGGACCGCTTGGATTAATGTTCGTTAACAGGAAGGATGTAATCTGAATATTGGAGGAATTGGCTATCCTGGTTCTATCATGAGGAATACGGGAAGTAAGCCCAAAGGCTCATCAGCTTCGGATACGAATCGGATCGCACCTAAATTGGATGTGACAGCTCCCTCTTCTGCTAACAATTATGTTAGTACATTTTCTCAGGCGACCTTGAAGAATGGTCTCAAGAAGTCAAGGATGCGTGGAACAAAGCAGAGGAAACAAGCAGTGGCTTCAATCCCTTATCCAATCTGGATTGATGGACACGGATTTGATTCTTGATCAGGCGCAGGGATATACATCCCTGCGTCTTTTCTCATACACCATATGCTTCCCCACTACCATCAAGTTAGTAGAGGCAGCTAACTAATCCCTCGCGCTTTCGATTAGTCTTAGTTTCTCCGTATCTCGAGCTGGAGATAGACCGAAGAAACGGGAGTATTCTCGATTAAACTGTGAGGCACTTTGATAGCCAACTTGATATGCGGCACCGGCTACTGTATAACCCTCAAATGCAATGAGGTTTCTAGCCTCCAACAGCCTTAATTGCTTTTGAAATTGAATAGGACTTAACCCTGTTGCACTTTTAAACTGCCGGTGAAAAGTATTTATAGCCATACCAGATTTTGATGCCATCTCGCCGACGTCTATTGGACTCATAAAATGATCGCGAAACCATTTTACAATTTGAGAAATCTTCGAAAAATTACTCTCCTGCATACCCAGTTGCCTCAAATACCACCCTTGTGGTCCCATCAGAACACGATATAGGATTTCGCGTTCATAGGCCGGCGCAAGAGCTGGAATATCTCTTGTTGTCTTTGTTAATCGCAATAACCGTAGCCATGCCTCCATAAATTCAATATCTATCTCACAAGCTGCGAACGGCTCCGATGACGTTGGTATCAGATTTTCAGGCAGATCTCTTAATAAGCTTTGAAGGACATTCTGATTCAACGCAAGACCAAGGGACATGTAAGGACCGCCATTAGGGTCTGGATATACCCTCGCCGTTGCGGGAACATGTACCGGCAGAACATAATATGAGGGTCCCCCCAAGGTAATACTGCGCTCCCCGATTGAAAGAATCTTTGTTCCTTGAACCGTAAACCCAATCATCGGCTCGTATAGCGCTGCAAGCTGATGTGCGGGTATATCTCCCTTAATCATACTCAGCCCCGGCACTTCCGTTGCAATCGGTCGAGTACCTGCATATTTCATTAAATCTATAATTTCATCCATAATTTTATTCATACACCTATTTTATCAGACGACTCTGTATTCCTCAACACAACACCGACATGAATCGGCACTTTTAGGCTTTTCTTATATATAAAACAAAGGAAATTACAATTACATAAAATTAAACATGGTGGTTTTAGGCAATTATAAGGTGTTATTAGATCTATATAATTTCAGCAGAGGAGACTACAATAAAGTCCAGATCGATCACAAGAAAGGGTGGATATGATGAAAATTGCAATCGTAACAGGTGGAAGTAATGGCATTGGTAAAGCGACGGCTCTTGAACTGGGCAAGCGCGGAATTAGCGTGATTCTCACATACAATTCTTATAAGGAGCGGGCAGAAGCTGTCGTTAAGGAAGTTGAGAAGAATAATGGAGTTCGGGCTGCAGCACTGAAGTTGGATCTGACGCAAGTATCAACATTCGAAGGTTTCTCCCTGGAAGTTAAGAAATGTCTCAAAGACATTTGGGATAGAACAACTTTTGATTACTTAGTTAATAATGGAGGTATTGGCGGACCCATGATGTTCAATGAGATGAGCGAAGAGTACTTCGACAAGATTCTTAATACGAACTTTAAAGGACCGGTTTTTCTAACACAACACCTCGTGCAATTCATGGATGATGCTGGAGCCATCGTTAATACCACAAGTTCATCCAAAAACCAATCATTCCCAGGTTACTCTGCCTACGGTTCGTTAAAAGCAGCCTTCTCCACATGGACTCGTTATATCGCCAAAGAACTTGCACCTCGCAACATTCGGGTCAACGCCGTTTCTCCCGGTCCTACGCACAGCAATTTTGGCGATGGAGTATTCGATAAGCATCCCGAATTCATCAAGTCACTGGCTGAGCAATCTGTATTTGGCAGAATAGGCCAACCCGAAGATATTGCGAAGGTCATTGTGAATGTATTGTCCGATGATTTCGGCTGGGTTACAGCTCAGGACATTGAAGTGTCTGGCGGACATTTGCTTTAAAAATGTAAAGACAACACGCTGTGAATAACGGCATATCTGCGGAGTTCCACACTGATATTGCTCTGCTTATAGAACATTTTTCTAGCTGCTACGTTCGATTATACTTGGTTTGTTTAGCTCATGGTGTTTGGCCATGAGCCTTATTTATTTTCGTAAGAGTAGTATTACATTGCTCTCTCCGGTTCGTGTAATTCTTGATTTGCTTGTTAAACGATTCGATCAGATGCGTCGGATACAGACTTCTCCAGATCGGTTTGGGAAAGCTGTGAAAGGGTCTTCCTTTTCTATTTGCACACTATATTTTACGCTCTGCTCCGTAGAAGTATTGAGACCGCTACGGCTACTTTCGTTCATTATTATGGAAGTTGATGGATCCGAAAGTGCGTAACCGTTGGTCGGCATCATGGTTCCAAGCGCAAACCATAGGACCAGAAAAATGATAAAGCGGTAATAGTAATTTAGTCCTCAATTATAAGGTTATTTTCCTTTTATACTTCGATGACATTTGGAATCACTCTGATTAAATAGTCAATTTTCGGTAGTAAGTGATGCTCGTAAGAGCATCCTCCAAAAGGTTGCTGCATACAACAAAAGCCGCCGGATGGCGACTTTTTAGTAAAAAACACTTCTTATTATAATCTGCTCACATAATACAAACTACTTTTCCTCTGTATATATAAACACATACGTACTCTCATCCGATTTCTCTTCTGAGAAAACAAACTCTAACCGATCAAAGCTTCTTACATCCTTCACATCTGTAATTTTACGCTCTGCCATATATCGTACCATCTCACCTCTAGCCATTTTGGCCCGGGTTGCCTTTTCAACAATCTTCCCATCAACCATTTGTCCAAATACACAAGTAATGAACCGGGTTTCCTTACTCAGAAAAGGAGTGATATTTTTGCTATACTCTTTGGAAGCCAGATTCAGAATGCAACTGCTTTCAGATTGAAGCTGATCTGCGAGTTTGCTGCCCCAGAATTGATAGAGCGATTTGAAACCTGGACCTTGCAGCTTGCCCTGCATCTCCAACCGATAAGGGGTAACGCCATCCAAAGGCCGTAACATGCCATAAAAACCGGATAAAATACGTAAATGCTGTTGAAGATACGCCAGTTCCTCATCTTGAAAAACACCCGGAGCCATATATTGATACTGTATGCCCTCATAGGCATAGATGGCTGGCGTAAGATTTGCCTTTATATTCATATTCCGAATCCGCTCCACGTTCTGTTCGGCGATTGCATCGTTACACTTCCACATCGCTTTGAGTTCGTCATAGGATAACTTTTGAAGCAGACTCAATAGCTGTTCTGACTCGTTTATAAATTGCGGCATCTGCGCGATAGCCATAAGGTCTGTATCGATCTTCATCTTTTTAGCTGGTGATATGATAATTCTCATCGTGCTGATCCATCCTTAATCTACCGTTGTTTTAGTCGTTATCCATTGTACAGGATTGGACAGGCGAATCCAATGCCAAGGCTTAACTAAATCCTCATGATACCTTTGTAAAGACTCAAAAATGAACAAGTCAGCCCAAGATTGGACCGGCTTGTTCATTCGAATTCAACAATTTGATTGGTGAGAAAGCAAGGCTCGCATTTCAAACCGCTATTAGGGAGATACGCTCCCCGCGCTGCTATTTTGCTCTGTTTTTGTAGTCGGCAATTGAATCATTGGCGTATTTGACCCACTTACATATGGAAGGGCTCCATCCCATTTCTTGATGGTTTCATATTCAACGAGTTGACTCGATAAGGATTGTTGAAGCTCTTTGTTGGCTTTAGCTTGACCTTCTGCTTCGATCAATAGTTTGTCTGCATTACCTTGTGCTTCCACGCGCTTGCGCTCTGCTTCTTTCTTGGCGATCTCGAGTTCCGTCGTTTTACGTTCCAGTTCTTGAGAAGCTTCGACACGCTTATCGATTGCTTCCTGAGTCTTGGCATCAGGTTGAGGAACACCTACAGTAACGTTGGATACAATAAAACCTAACTCTTTAACGTCATCAGAGAAACGTTGTTGCACATCGACGCCTGCCTCAGATGACTTTTCACCATACACATCAATGACTGTAAACTTGGAAATTCCTTTACGGGCTGCGTCACGGAAACGTGTTTTGAGATATGTATCCTCAATTTCTTGAATGCTAATTGGCCCAAATGTATTGAATATAGAAGATACTTTACTTGGTTCTACCTGGTAGTTGTAAGCAAAATCAATGGTGATGTTTTTTCCGTCAGAAGTTGCAATCTGAATGTCTCTGTATTCCACCGTTTGAATTCGGATCGGATATTTCGTTACTTTATCAAACGCTCCAACCAGTTTCCACCCTTGACTCAGTGTACTATCTTTTACCCCTCCATTGGGTGAATAAACGACCCCAACATATCCATTAGGAATTCGTGTTAAAAAGAAGGTCACCAGTAGCACTCCCACAATAATAACTAATGCAACCGCAATTGCCCCTACCCTAAACGTCTTTGAATTTTTCATCAACATTCTCCTCTTGTTTGAATTTATTGTATTTCTTCAGAATTCTACTACCTATTTTATTGAATAGCGGGATCATTAATGCCCATAGAATAAATGCTAGGATAAAAATTAAAATGATTCCCCCAATAAATGGCATATTCGTCCTCCCCTCTATGGATGTAACCGAGTACAAATTTATAAATGGTAACTAATTATATCCTTCTTTATATATACTTTGTAAATTCGTATTAGGTTTCAAGGATGTTTAGCGCTTGAAGTACTAATAGGTTAAGTAGTGAAGAAAATGGTGAGTGAGTGACGTCAAGTACCCGGTTGTTCCCATAAAAAGAAAGTGATCAATAATTCATCTGGCTATTATGGATCAGGCCATAGTTGTACCCATTACTCTTCTCTCTGGGTGTATACAACTTCCTGTGGATTGTCCTTCAATATGACGACTACAGGATACTGTGGCATTTTACTGCGACGAGCAGCGATGCTAATGATATCATCTTCATCCATACTCTTTTCAACGATTAAATACGTTTCTTAAACCATCTTCAAGCTCCTTCATATCCTTTTTATATGAGCCGTACCATGTGACAGAAGCTATGACAACTAATATAAGTACAATCAGTGATCCTTTTAGAAACTTCTATTCTATCGGCCAAAAAGAAAAAACCTTAAGGACATTGCCCCAAGGTTTAAGCGTAGGAAATTATACATGTTCATTATAAGAAATAGACTCAAATAATTGACCAAATACAGGTATTAGTTTAGTTACATACCAATTTACGTCAGTTATTTTGTTATAACTTTCTACATCAAGGACTTTTCGATTGATATAAGGACTCATAAGTATGGTACCATTCTCTTCAATTAAAAATGTTCCCCCTACATCAGTATCTTTCCAAGTCATTGCCACTCCAATTAATTCTCTTTTATTATCCTTTATGACTAAAATCTTTAGTAACTCCTCTAGAGGAATTGATTTGCTCCGCCAATTAAAGTCATTATCGTCTCCAATTGGTAGATAAGTTACTTTTCCTTGATCGTTATAAGACCAACCGAAATCTTCGAGTTTGCGAAGAATAGTCATTCTTGAGATTTGCTTTGATAAACTTATTTCAATGGATATTGAAACAGACATGCAAAATCCCCCTTATCTTTAATCTGAAAATCCCTTGAATCCAATCCCTTTTTTAGTTAGCCAATCTTTGATCTGCTGAGGTATTTTTCGTGTTTGAATATAAGTAATTTATAAATTGCGGCATCTGCGCGATAGCCATAAGATCGATGTCGATCTTCATCTTTTTAGCTGGTAATATGATAATTCTCATCGTGTTAATCCATCCTTAATCTACCGTTGTTTTTATCGTTATCCATTTTCCAGGATTGGACAGGCGAATCCAATGGTGAAGCATAATATCTTCTTTTGTCTTAGCAAGTATGATTGCTTTATTCATTCGGATTAGGCGTCAGCTGAATCCATTCATCTGTATAGTTGTAGATATATTCCTGCGGATTGTCCTTGAATTTGACGACAACAGGATACATCGGCATTTTGCTGCGACGAGCGGTGATGCTTATAATCGTATTCTCATCTATTCCTTTTTCGGCGGTTAAATATGTTCTCAATTCATCCTCCAGCTTCTTCATGTCACTCTTATAAGAGCCATACCATGAAAAAGAAGCAATGACCACTAGTACAATTATAATTAATGAGGCCTTTAGTAACTTCATTTCTACTCACCCTTACTTTAATTATATTCTATATAATCCGAAATTCACCAATCTGATTGAACTCGCTTATTTGGAATAGGCCCTTGCTACTAGATCAGATCAAAACTTGTCAATATGTTATTATCTGAAGTTTGGTCGATATTCTCATGAGTCACCATGATCTGTTTTGTTATGATTATAAATAAAATGTATTTAAATTAATAGGGTCTAAGAGAAAGGGTGCCGCTTCTTATGTTTATTGTTCAATTACTGCTCGCTCTCGCACTTTTGGGCGGTTCAGACAGCTCCAATAATGCCACGTCTACACAACTGGAATTCAATCCGTTACAGCCTCACCCTGCTTATTCTGAACTTGTCTTGGAATCCGGTTTAAAGCCTTTCCGTTCTGAACTAACATACAAAGGATTTGATCCAGACTATAATCAATTTGAGCAGGCCGCTAAAATTCTTCAGGACAAGCTTTTGGAAAGCGCACTACCACCGCTTCTATCCAAACCCGGAGATACAGGTACATTTGATTACGGCGGACAATTAAAATTGTTAAAAACTGTCCCTCTGAAGCAAAGTATTGAATTCGGCCCATTAACTATTCATATGATGGATGCTCAATTATTAGAGGCTAGTAATATTCCAGATGATACCCGTAAAAACATTTCTATTCTGAATCAAGAAGATATCGGTCCTGATATGACGTATATCAAAATCATCTACAGTGTGGAAAATACAACGGATAAAAATATCGGATTTTACGGTTTGAATTCCATTCATCCAAACACGGGTAAACCTATCTCAGCAGATCGTAATTTCATGAGAAAACCCTATGTTTATCATCAATATGACGGCGTAGTTATGGATAATATGGGCTATGGTTTAGTCTATACAGATGATCCCGACAAGCTGGAATCCCTTGAATTGGTTTTCAATAGAATCTATGACTATGACACTGGAGAAACCATTGTAGAGCCTACTTCGTTGATTATCCCTTTCACGGTCCAGAAGTAATATTAAACTTATATTTGCTTCAATAATAGGATATCATTTTTACACGATATGATAATTATTAAACCCCGGCCACGTACCTGCAGATGAGCAGCATACAGCCGGGGTTCCTTGTTGTATTAAGAAAATACCTTTGCTCTATCTAATAACTCAAACTATCTCATCTCGTAAAATCATGCTGCCCAATGGTCAGAAGCGTCGGCCTGCTCTTACTCCACACCGAAGTGGCAATCTTCGGATTGTAATAATAGAGCGCTCCGTTCGTCGGATCAGCGCCATTCAAAGCTTTGCGAGCAGCCCTGTAAGAGGTCTGGGTTGGCTTGGTATTAAACTGGCCATCGTCTATAGCCGTGAACTGCCCTTTCTGGAAAATAACTTTCGAAATAGACGATGGGAATTCACTTGAATGTACCCGATTCAACACAACCGCTCCTACAGCGACTTGCCCTTCAAAAGATTCTCCGCGCGCTTCACCATGGATCAGCTTCGCCAACTGGCGCAGCGTTTCGCCCTCTGCTTTGGCCTTTTTGTTCAGCCTGTTCAGCGTCGCTGGACCTGCAACGCCGTCTGCACTCAGTCCCTGCGCCTGCTGGAACTTGCGGACAGCACCTTTGGTGATGGTACCGTAATATCCAGTCATTCCAGCATTGAAGTAGCCCAGATCGCTTAATTGCTCCTGCAATTGCAGCACATGTTCGCTACGAACGCCCTGTTCCAACTTCTGTGCTCCCGCAGAAGGAGCTGCCACGGTCAATCCCAGAGTCAATGCGCAGGCACCGAGGAGCATGCTGACCCGCCCTGCTCTTTTGCCAGCCATTTTCCCCTTTCCATGAGTGACTTTCCGACTGACAGTGATAGGCTCCATGTTGTCAGCAATCGTTAACAGATCTACCCCCTCATTCGTGCTATCAACTGTAGTGCGTTCATTACTGTTCATATGGCTAACCACCTTCATCTCTTTCATCTCACTCACGCTATCTAATTCAATTATCATATTCTTTTCATTCATTTCATTCGGTTGATCCATTCCAATATTGTTCTTCATCATTCCATTAACCTCCACTTTTCTGAATCCAGATCCCACATCTTCCTCCTGAATCCTCACGGTTGGACATCCCGAGTGTCATTATAGGATATAGAAAAAATGAAGTCTATCGGACCGATGACGCAGTGAAAAAACGACACCGAACATAACAAAAAGAGGCATGAGCCCATGGTCACACCATGGTCATGCCCCTTCTTGTATCAACCATATACCGCTTGTCCAACCCGTTATTTCCGTAGGCAGGCAGACCCGTACAAAAGTTGCGTTGTATTTATTGACAATTACTCGGCCAGTTCCTGACCCTTCGTTTCCCGGCCCCAGAACAGTACAGCCGCTGCGCCAATGAGGATTGTCACGAAGAAAATCGTGAAAATCAGACTGATCGCAACTTCACGTTGAACCAGCATACCGACCATTAATGGGGCAAGTACACCACCGATTCGGCCAACCGATGTGGCAAGTCCAACACCTGTCGAACGAACGGAAGTCGGATACAATTCCGGGCTGTAGGCGTACAGACCACCCCAGGCTCCCAGATTGAAGAAGGAAAGACAGATTCCTGCGGCCAAGATCGTCGCTTCCGTTGTTGCCAGTCCGAACGCAATCGCACTGAATGCGGTCAAGGTAAGGTACACAACCAGTACGAACTTGCGACCGTAACGTTCAATGAAGTACGCCGCGGTGAAGTAACCTGGCAACTGTGCAATCGTCATGATCAGCACGTATTGGAAGCTTTTGACCAACGTAAATCCTTTTGCCATTACAACCGAAGGCAACCACAGGAACATTCCATAATAAGAGAAAATGACGGTAAACCACAAAATCCAGAGCATCAACGTTGTACGGCGATGTGGTGCTGACCAGACGGTAGCCACTTTCTCGCGGAACGTGATTTTATGAAGCTTGGTATGATTCTTGTACCGCGGCGGGTCCTGAATGGCACGTCGCAGATATAATGCGTAGAACGCCGGAAGTGCACCAATGGCAAAGGCAATTCTCCATCCGTACTCCGGGATGACAAAGTTGGCAATGAGCGCCGATACAATCCAGCCCCCTGCCCAGAAACTTTCCAATAATACAACGGCACGTCCCCGTTCTGCTGTAGGCATCGACTCCGACACCAGTGTGGATGCCACGGGTAGCTCTCCGCCAAGTCCAATCCCTGCAACCAGACGCAGTGCACACAACACGGCAAATCCAGTCGCCAATGCAGACAGACCACTTGCAATCGTGAAGATTAGCAAGGTCCACATCAGAATGGCCTTCCGTCCAAAACGGTCCGCGAGCGCACCCGCAAGCAAAGCACCGAGCGCCATACCGATCGAGTTAATACTCGTAAGCACGCCGACTTGTCCGGGACTGAGACTCCATTCCTTGGCGAGTGCAGCCACGATAAAGGAGATCATACCGACTTCCATCGCATCAAACAGCCAGCTCATGCCGGCACTGAACAGCAGCTTACGCTGCTTGGGATTCCGCAATACTTCCAGTTTGCTCATCACTTATAGCTCCCTTGATCTCTATGTAGTCACTCTGACACTAAATCATTATTATGCAGAATGCTCCAGAAATCAATGCAAAATAAGCTTTTCCTTCCGATTTCTGCGATACCTCACCCCTTGAGTGAACCCGCTGTCAGACCTGCAACAAAGTAACGTTGGAGCAGAAGAAACAGCACGATCATCGGAATGGCCGTTACCAGCACCCCCGTAAGCATCATCGGATAATTCGTCACGTATTCCCCGCGGAACTGCATAAGCGCGAGCGGTAACGTGAGCTTGCTCTTACTACTGAGCATCAGCATGGGAATAAGCAAGTCATTCCATACCATGACGAGTAGGAACGTAGCCGTTGCCGCCAGTGAAGGTGCAGCGAGTGGCAGTGCAATCCGGGTATAGAGCCTCCATTCACTAGCTCCATCCATACTACCCGCTTCCAGAATCTCCGAATTGAGCATGCGCATGAAGCCTGTCAGCATGAACACAGAGACAGGCATCAGCATCGCTGCAGATACCACAATCAGGCCCGTCAGACTGTCCGACCAGCCGAGGGTACGCGTAAGGGAATAGATCGGCAGCATACTCACCTGGGAAGGAACGATAAGACCGGCTACGAACAGAGCAAACACGATTTTGCCTACACTGCCGCCCCAGCGGACAATGGCGTAAGCAATCATGCTGCTCAGCAATAACTCAATGGCAACCGTACCAAGCGTCACGACCAGACTGTTTCCGAAATATTGCCACATCGGCTGATTGCGGAACATGCCAGTGATGTTATCCCACGTAAACGGGTCCGGCCAGCTGAATGGACTGGTGAAGAAGTTGCTGCTTGTTTTGAACGAGGATACAAATACAAAGTACAGCGGCACCAGAATCAGCAGCGCGTACACCAATAAGATCAGGCGATTGAACCATTTTAAAAACATGTGAACTCCCTTCTGCCTCGATTGCAGGATGAATGCTCCAACATCAACCTCAATAGCTCACCCGGTCAGCGCGTAGTGCCTTGAACTGCAATAACGTCAGCAACGCGAGCAACACCAGGAAGATCATGGAACCCGCAGAAGCCAGACCAAATGAATAGCTGCCAAAGGCGGTATGATAGATATATGTTGTCAAAATTTCAGTTGCGTAGTTCGGGCCTCCGTCCGTCATTGTAAAAATGAGGTCAAATGCCTTGAACGACTGAATGGTCGTGTAGGCCACAACAATCGTCGCCGAAGGTGCCAGCAGCGGCCAGGTCACGGTACGGAATACCTGCCATTTGCTGCCGCCGTCCATACGAGCCGCTTCATAAAGTTCTGCCGGAATACCTTGCAGACCTGCGATGAATACAATCATCATCTGTCCAGCATGGGCCCAGACTTGTACCGCAGCGATGGAATAGATGGCGATCTTGGGATCACCAATCCAGTTACGAGCGATGCTGCTCATCCCGGCTTCATTCAGTCCATAGTTGATCAATCCAATGGATGGATCATACATAAATGCCCAGATCAGTCCGACCGATACGGAGGACAGAATCGCAGGCAGGAAATACAATGCCCGAAGCACAATGCGTGTCTTGGTATTGCGTACCAGGAGCAGGGCCAGGACAAGTGAAATAAAGGTTTGTGCAATAACAACCGTTAACATAAACTCCACGTTGTTGCCAAAGGCTTTGCGGAATACGATGCTGCTGAGACTGTCCTTGTAATTATCCAGCCCTACAAATGCATACGACGGGGATACCCCGTCCCAATCCGTAAAGGAATAGAACAGCCCCGTCAATGTAGGAAATACGAACAATCCAACGTACAGCAGCAACCCAGGGATCAGAAACAGGGATAGCTGAAGACGGTTTTTCATCGTTTATTTCCCGATATGCTGATCAATGATCGCTTGTGCCTGCTGTGCTGCTTCTTCTGGAGAAGTGCCGCTCAGTACAGCCTGGATGGAGTTGGTTACTGCTTTTTGATTATCTCCGTTCAGGATGGTGAACCGTGGCTGGAACACGGTCTTTTTGCTCGCCCATTCTCCGGCTACCTGAAGCTCAGGCGTATCGTACTTCACATCATTCACCGTTACATTCTGTCCCGTTTGGTTGGCATAGTCACTCGCTACATCGGGATTGCTAAGGAATTCGAGGAACTTCTTCGCTTCTTCCGGATGTTTTGACTTGCTGTTCACGGCGAGCATGAATGTGGTCGTATGCACTCCTTCATACTTCGCTTGATCTGCGCTTACGGTAATCGGTGCAAGCAGTTTTTGCTCCAGATTTGGATTCTGCTGCTTGTTCTGAGCTAATTGATACGATCCACTTGCCAGCATCGCTGCTTTTTCTTGAATAAACAGTGCGCCAGCCGCAGGGTCCTTCGTGCCCAGTGCATCTTGCTGGAAGTAACCTTTATCGTTCAGTTCCTTGATTTGAGTCAACGTTTTCACCCAGAACTCATCCGTTAGTTTAGCTTCGCCAGCTTCCACTTTGGTAAAAATGTCGTCACTTGGTGCATTGTTCATCACCATCGTATTCATGAATTGCCCTGGGCCAATGTCCGCTCCGGCAAAGGCAATCGGAATGATGCCATTGTCTTTTAGCTTCTGGCAAAGTGCCAGGAAACCTTCCCAATCGGTCGGTGGCGTCAGGCCGTATTGTTCAAACAGTTTTACGTTATAGATAGGATCGTTATATACGAGTTGATACGGGATCGCATATTGCTTGCCATCATGCTGTCCTGATTCAATCAGCTTTGAATTGTAGGCCGACAGAAACGATGATCCGGTCAGGTCCGTGAACAAGCCGGCTTTGGTGAAAGCTTCGAACTGTGCACCCGGGAAGGAAGCAAATACATCCCCTACCGAACCGTCACTGATTTTGGATTGTACGGTGGACTGATATTGATCGGAGGGCAGTGTCTGCATCTCCACTTTAATGTTCGGATTTGCTGTCTCAAAAGCGTCAATGGTTTTGTTCAGTGCTTCCACATCTTCTCCACGCCAGTGCATGAAGCTGATCGTAACTTTACCTGAACCCGAGGAGCCGTTCTCTCCAGATGACGCGTTATCCCCACTGCCGCAAGCTGACAGCAGGATGGACATCACCAGCATACTGACAAGCGGCAGGATCAATTTTTTATTTTTTTTCATGAAAGACGACCTCCTGAAGGATGTTATATAAGTTGAAAGAATGATTTACACTGTATCACTACGCGTTCAGAACAATCTTCCAATCGCTGTTATCCCCGAATTTCTTTGAACTATTTCTTCAATGGTTAAAATCCGGGGATAAAGGCGATCGCTTCGCTTTTCCAGATTTGTTTTGAACGCTTCGTTATCGTGTAAAAAAGTTTAACTTATTTAGTTGGTAGTAACTGAATGTTGCTTCTGTCTTGTTTTCCATTTCTCGCGAATGATCGGCATCACGGTCCGGCCGAAGATTTCGGCCTCTTCCAGATGCGGGTAACCGGACAGAATGAAGGTTGTAACGCCCAGATCTCCATACTCCATCAAACGCTCTGCGACCTGTTCGGCTGTACCTACAATAAGGATCGCACCGCCGGAACGCACAACGGATAAGCCTGTCCACAGGTTGGGACCTACGACAAACTGCTGCTTCTCGGACAGTTCCCGTAACTCGTTCTGTCTGCGTTGGTTGGTTGCATCCGTTTCGGCAAAAGCGGCTTTGGCTTTCTCAATCGCTTCTGGTGGTACTTTGCTTATAATCTCCCAAGCTGCTGCCCATGCTTCTTCTTCGGTATCCCGAATGAGCACCTGAGCACGCATGCCGTAACGGAGCTGACGATCTTGTCCCGTTTCCTCTTTCACCTGCTGACGGATGACCTCAATCTCTTCGATCTGCTCCTGAATCCAGTCATGAGGCTCGCCCCACATGAGGAACGTATCTGCATGTTCAACAGCGACCTTTTTGGCAATCGGAGAACTTCCTCCCAGATAGAATGGTGGATGCGGATTTTGCACCGTCTCCGGCATGCCTACTGGTCCTTTGAAGTTGTAATACTGACCGTTGAATTCAGGATTGGGATCGCTGGGTGCGTCTGCACCAGATTTTGAACCACTTCCGGCAAACTCCGTCAGATTCAGTCCCGTCGATTGGGTCCATGAACGCTTCATCACTTCCATATACTCGCTCGCCCGTACATACCGTTCATCATGCGCATGTGCCAGTGGATCGCCGAGTTCCTCCAGATCTCGAACAGAACTGCCTGTCACCACATTGATCATGGCGCGACCACCCGATAGCTGATCCAATGCCGCTCCCATGCGTGCAGCGAGTACGGGTGTAACCAAACCCGGGCGAATGGCGACAAGTGGACGCAATGTCTTCGTGTGACTCATCACAGCCGAACCAACTACCCATGCATCCAGACAGGCTCCCCCTGTTGGAATTAGTACAAATTCGAATCCTGCCTTCTCCGCTGTCTGTGCTACATCGACCAGATAATCAAGACTTGGCTCCCGCTCTGGGGCAACCCCTACATACTTACCATCCCCTGCTGTAGGCAAAAACCATCCAAACTTCATTTCTTCCTGTTCGCTCACAAAAGTCAATCCCTTCTATGAATAAATAAAGTCTCATGTTAAAAAAGTTACCGTTACGCCTCCTTGACGTTCCGGGTACGAATCGTTCTTCCGATCACTGTTATCCTTGAATTTTTTTGATTCTCCTTTTTAAAGGTAAAAATTCAAGGATAGCTTATGCTTCAGATGTAGCTTTCTTTCAGAAAGCTTTCAGGCGACCGCTTCGCTTCTTCAGAATCGATTTCGTCCCCTCCACTACTTGGCATCTCTTGAAATTTATTTTTAAAGTGCGCCTAATTTCTAACTCATTTTCAAAGTACACACTCAAATGCCGATTAATTAACTTGGTTTAATAGGTATGGACATCATAACAATTGATTTGTCTGTGAGCAATGTCATTTCGCGGCAATTTCATTTTGTCATTTTGTGGTCTTTTCTCAGATTTAGGTCTTCGTGATCTTGAATATGTATAAAACCCACCTGTATAATAGGTTATAAGTGAAACTTTTAAAATCTACAAACGATACTTATACAATAAAGAGGTGTTCCTGATGACCGAGAGTATGAAGGAGGACCACCATGAGTTTTTGGATATTATTTTCTTCACTCCATCTGAATTCGAGAAAGCTGGTGGCGCCTGGCCGATTCGCATTGGCCGCAATATAGCCAAGACCAACTATCATATTGGCCCGCGTACTACGCCTTATCATTATTTGCTATTTGTGCTGGAGGGGGAAGGTACATTCATACAGAACGGACAGCATCATGCCCTTCGAGCAAGGGATGCGTTCTGTCTGTTTCCGCATGTTACCCATGAGTACTGGACGGACCCGGAAGACACGTTGCAGAAAATATTTATTGCCTTTGACGGTGCACATGCAGCCGAACTGCTATTTCGAATTGGACTTACACCCGATTCACCGTATCGTTCAGGTGTACTGACGCCGGAGACTGCAAGTGCCATGCGCTCGTTCATGGAGGATGTTCGTAAACCGCAGGATGGAGCGAGTGATCTGGGACGACTCACTCGGTTTTTAAGCCTTTTTGACCGAATTGCCCGTTCTCCCGCAACCAAAGGATTGCAACCGGATTCAGCCATACCTTGGCTTCAGAAAGGCAAAGAATACATGGATATTCATTTTGCAGGTGGCATCTCCGTGGAAGGTGTGTCCTCTCATGCGGGTGTGGATCGAACCCATTTTGCCAAACAGTTCCGCAAAGCCTATGGTCTGTCCCCTGTGCAATATATCCAACAATTGAAAATGAATCAGGCCAAACGTCTGCTCGTGCAGACGCCGCTAAGCTTAACTGAAGTGGCTCATTCCGTAGGTTATCCGGACTTGTTCTCCTTCTCCAAAGCGTTTAAAAAGCAAGTCGGGCTGCCGCCCAATCGCTATCGTACAGCGGAGACCACAAAAGAGTGAGGGAGCGACCTTTCGCTCCCCAGCCTATAATCCATGCCTCATGCTCCACGCCTTGTGTACGGTTGTGCACAAGGCCGCGTCTACCAAATTGCAACGGACTCCTGAGTTTCATATCCTGCACATCATCGTGCTGCAAAATCCATTACGAAATCTACCACCAAAAAAGGCAAGCCCCTTCAACCCGGGACTTGCCTTTTTTCTATACTATAGTCTTGACTGCACGTACCCAAAACGAGGAACTTTTTTACGTTGACGTAACGCTATTCCTTCTCCTCATCCTTACGTGCAAGCGGAATACCATTCTCCTTGGCATACCATGCTTCATAATGATGCACAGCCACACCCGCAAAAGAAGAATGAGAGGAACCCAGATCAAACACCTTTGCCATCTCTTCATTCATATTGCTAACCGGTTTACGGAAAAAGGTCAGGTGATCCCCCTCGTGTGTATCCGCGAGTTCCGCTCCAATCCAGACTTTCTTGCCGAGATCATCCGCTTCGTCCAGTTCTTCCTTGGACAGATCATACATCTGCTGACCACTGTCCCGGTAAGCCATAATGGCCACCGCATCGAAGTGGGAGATCACCCAGCGACTGAATGTACCGTCACCTTCAGCCGACTGACGGGCATCAAGCCAGAACGGAATGGCAGCGCTCATGTACAGTCCGGCATCCTCGCCGGCTTTTGTCCAGGCCTTCATGTTGTTCTGCCACTCTGCAATGACGCTGCTCTCCTCGTTCTCCCAGCGTTTCAGCTGATACGGCTCCACATCCAGTTGAATGCCTTGGAAGCGTTCATTCTTCGCCGAAGCTGCATTGTATGCTCGTACTCGCTCGATAAAAGCAAGCCCTTCATCCCGCTTCTCCTCATAGGCCCAGTCTGCATGACCGTTAAGTCCATGCACTTCAATCTCGGCCTGCCCTGCAGCCGCAATGAATTTGCGGTATGTTGCGTCAGGCACCTCATCCTGGATTTGCAGGAAGATGGTATCCACGCCCTGTTCTTTGGAAAAGGTAATAATCTCAGGCGTCTGTTCTGCAATAATGGACGCGTCCCACAGCCAGGTCGCTTTGTGCTCCTCTGCCGAGAACCATTTGAACATCCAGGACAGAAGCAGCAGGCACAACACCACAGCCAGAATGGCCCATTTCGCCATACCCACCAGTTTGCCCCGTTGCCTCATATATTTCCTCAGACGAGCAACGCTTCACTTGGTTCAAGCACAGGATGCTGTACCGAGTGACCAATCTTGTAGATATGCGGATGTGTGTACGAACGGAACGCATTACGTGTATCCAGAATCGGTACACCCATCTCGGCAATATCAAAGTAAGGCAAATCGCTGTGGTTGGTGATCAGTACGATGCAATCGTACTTTTTGAACTGCTCCAGATTGAACACTTCGCTGTGTACGGTCTCGCCATGCTTGTCCTGGAAGGAATCTGCATGTGGGTCGTAGTAGCTTACGTTAGCTCCACTTTCCTTGAACAGTTCATATACTTCCAGTCCTGGTGATTCACGCAGGTCGGCAATATTCGGTTTGTACGACATACCGAGGAGCAGAATATTGGATTTACGTACGGATTTAGCGTATTCGTTCAGAATCGTTGACGTTTTGTTCAACACATAATATGGCATGTTGTCATTGGTAGATTGCGCCAGCTCAATGAATTTGCTATAGAAACGGAAACCTTTGGCCTTCCATGACAGGTACATCGGATCAAGCGGAATGCAGTGTCCACCGATGCCTGGGCCTGGATAGAATGGCATGAAACCAAATGGTTTCGTCGCCGCCGCGTCAATAACTTCCCAGATATCGATACCCATACGATCGCACATCATCGCCATTTCATTTACAAAGGCAATGTTCACACTGCGGAATGTGTTCTCCAGCAGTTTGGACATCTCAGCCACTTTTGGTGAAGATACCGGTACTACGGTTTCTACATATTTGCTATATAGCGCTGTTCCGAGCTTCAAGCAAGCTTCAGTTGTGCCCCCGATTACTTTCGGCGTATTAAATGTGGTGAAACGTCCGTTCGACGGGTCCACACGCTCAGGCGAGAAGCAGAGGAAATAGTCTTTACCTGCTTCTTGTCCGATCTTGTCCAGCTGTTGCTGGATCAGTTCTTCGGTTGTACCTGGATAAGTAGTGCTCTCCAGCGTAATCAGCATGCCTGGTTTCATATGCAGTTTGATCTGATCCACAACCGTCTCGATGTAAGACGTATCCGGGTCCTGATTTTCACTAAGCGGTGTCGGTACGCAGATACTGAGTGCGTCGATCACGCGCAGCATACTGTAATCTGTCGTTGGCTGGAAACGACCGCTTTGCATTACTTTTTTCAACTCATCGGACGAAATATCGTGAATATAGGAATCTCCTTGATAGATACTTTCTACTTTGGACGCATCCAGATCAATTCCGATTACCGTGAAACCTTGATTGACCATTTCCACGGCAAGTGGAAGTCCTACGTAACCGAGCCCGACGACGCCGAGTACAGCTTCTTTATTTTCAATCGCATTCAGTAATGTGTGGAATTGTTGATTCTCCATGATATTCCCTCCGGGCAGTGTATTTTGTTGGTGCTTAAAATCCATATAAATAGATGAGTGTCTGTGCTCTAAATGTTGCTCTAATCTATCTTCTAATGAAGGCAGCGTCTGATTCGGGCATCCAGCTCTACAGGCGAAAACGGTTTGGTCATGTAATCATCCACGCCGCTGCGGAAGCATTGACTGATCGTCTGCTCGACACGTTGCTCGGTCAACACGACAATTTTGGGTGGCTGCTCCATCTCCAGGTTCTGGATATGATGGATGAACGGCAGACCGTCGATGCCATACAGATTCAGCTCCGTGAGCACCAGGTCTGGTGTAACCTTCTCGATCAACTCCAGTGCAGCCAGTCCATCGACAGCTTCATAGGTTTCGTACCCCTGCATCTTCAACCGCAATTGCAGGAATTCGCGTACCGTAGGATCGTTGTCCACAATCAAAATGCGTTCCGGTTCGTCCGCCGTATTGTCCAGCGTGTAGATATGAATCTCCGACGAATCTACGAGCTTCGAGGATTCAGCCATATGCTGAATAGTTGCCTTCGAAGGGCGCTCCCCTTCCGGGAAACTGGCCAGTGTAATCTGTGGATCGGCACCGGGTACAGTCTCTTGCAGTTCATGCTTGATCCGAAGTCCTTCATAATGAACTTCATCCAGTGACAACCCTGGCAGCAGGACGGCAATCGCCTGAGTGGCCCCATCCTTCCACACCTGGAAGGCTGTCCCGCTCGTCTGCTCCAGATGTGTCCTGACCTGCTGCTCAGGTTGAGAGTTTCCTGCACAATGGATGAACATTAAGCCGCATGTTTCGGCACCCGTTTCCTTCAATTCCTGTTCTACACTTCGGTACACATTAACGGCAGCCTCACGCTGCAATGTCGCCGTATTTGGCATGTTCTTTTCCACCCTTCTCCTCGATTATCTATATAAGTCCAGTAAAATGTTATTTACACTGACACTCCGATGACAGAACAACCTTTCGATCACTGTTATCCCCAGATTTTTTTGATTCCTTTATACAAGGGGAAATCCGGGAATAAAGGCGAACGCTTCGCTTCTTCAGGCTTTTTCTGCCCTCTCCGTTATCGTGTAAATGTCTAGTTGGACATATAATTGCTTTGATTATTCTTTACTCAAGCAGCTTCGCTTGTTTTCTTCTCATCCTCGGACCAGCTTTGGCGTGTCATGGTACCCCATGAATTGTTGTTTTGCATGAACTGCACATGTCCCTGCAACCTCCACAATACGCCGAGCTGGTGGTAACCTACGAATTTCAGCGCGGAGTAGACCAGCATTTTGACCAGATCCGAGAGCTTGTTGTAGCGTTTGAAAGCAATCTCCTCCAGGACAAGTGCGCCTACACTCAGCAGATAACCACTCACAAAGTTCAGCAGTCCGAACAGAACCAGAATCGGCCATTGCGTCATATCCAGAAGGACATATCCGGCGAGTGCCAGAAGTCCGGTAATCCGGAAATACGGGTTCAGCGCTTCAAAAAGGACGTTATATGGCATGGTCACCATACCCATAACCTTATATTTCGGATTGAACAGCATGCCCCGATTCTCCAGCATGTTCTTCAGGTTCCCACGGCCCCAGCGCTTGCGCTGACTGGACAAGATCCGGTAGGAATCCGGTGCCTGCGTCCAGCACACAGCCTCAGGGCAGAAGGCAATGCGATACTTCAATTTGTTTTCCAGCATGTAACGGTGAAGTTTAATGATGATGTTCATGTCTTCCCCAGGATAACCATCCCGGTATCCACCCACGGCGATTACAGCGTCCTTACGGAACATGCCGAAGGCACCAGAGACAATGATCAGACCGTTCATGTGACTCCAGCCAATCCGTCCGCCCAGGAAGGCTTTGAGATATTCGATCGACTGGAACATGGGCCAGATCTTGCGTGGCAGCGATACATCTTGCACTGCCCCGTTTTCAATTTTGCAGCCATTAGCGATCCTTACATCTCCACCGATGGCTACTGTCTCTTCCGGATTCTCCATATACATGCGAGCCATGCGGATCAGGGCATCCTTCTCCAGCAACGAATCAGCATCGATGGAAGAGATCAACGGATAATGGGACAGGTTGATCCCGGCATTGAGGGAATCGGCCTTACCGCCGTTTTCCTTGTCAATGACATACAGATCCGGGAACTCTGGATTGTGGTAGATCCCACGAATTTTCTGACAGGCGATCTTACCCCGAATCTTCGTATTGGGTACTGGCTTCAGACGATATTCTTTCAACAGGATATTCAGTGTCGCATCACTGGAGCCATCATTTACAACAATGACTTCATATGTTGGATAATTCAGCGTCATCAGACAGTTCACATTTTCAATAATCGTCAGTTCCTCGTTGTACGCCGGTACCAGCAGAGAGACCGAAGGCACCAGTTCCGAGCCTGACAATGTATTGTATTTGGAATAATGCGACCGTCGGAAGATCGTCCAGATATTACGGAACGATAAAGCCAGAATGGAAAAATAGAGCGTATTTACAAAAACAACATAGTAGATTGCGACCATGCCGTAGATTAATAGTAGATCCCTAAGCAGTGTAATCCCCTCCTACCGTAGCGACACTTGTACGTTTCTTGCTGGTTCTGTTCTCTCGTACAGGGCCAAAATAGCGATCGTACAGCAGTCTTTTTTTGTTATGTGCAATCATCTGCTCTACAGCTCTGTCATCGGTTCTCGTGTGCTGCATGGTACTCTCAATCTGCTGCATCGCAATCTCGCGCTCAGCAACTGTACCTTGCACCGCAGCCTGACACAGCGCTTCGAATCCCGGTTCACCGAGCTTGCTCAGACTCTCCGCACTGTTATAGCGAACTCTCCAGTCTTCATCCCGCAGCGCTTTGCGCAGTAATGGAATGCTGCCAGATGCATGTTTCGAACCAAGCGCTTGTACCACTTCGGCGCGAACTTCCGGGTCAGGGTCCTGAATCAGCTTCAGAATCGTCTCATCCCGGAGCGCCGGACTTGCGCTAAGATACAGCTTCACCGCTTCGGCACGTACATCCTGATGTTCTGCGCCTACCAGTCTGTCGAGTGCAGGCATCACTTCAGGTACAGCTTGTCCCCACATAGCAACCAGTCCGACTTTAACAAAATCAGGATTCCGGTCTTCCAGCAATTCAATTAGAATTCTGCTCGTATCCAGACTCGTTTCGAGCAGAATATCTGCTGCCAGATGGTGAATGGACTTACCTTTGGTTAACAGCAATGCCAGCATGTCTTTCAGTTCACCTTGCCGAGTCGTACATCTGGAGATGGACCGACCAATCATAATGGCCATCGGGCCCGGTTTCTCATCCTTCAGCAATTCCATCAAACCCGGAACGGCTTCGGGACAACGCATGCCACCCAAGCGATAAGCCGCATCAATCTGGCGACCATAACGCAGACGGCCCAGTTCCTTCAGATCATGCTCTACGAATCCTGCTTCACGGCATAGTGCGATTAATTTATCACGATACTCACCCTTGAACTGGTCGATCCATTCAATCAGCCTGTCCTGAATGACTCTGCGTTCCAGCGGAGCCAGCTTGCCTGGTGGCAATTTGAGTGGACTATTCTCGGTCAAGGCTGTTTGCAGATAGGTGAAGTAGTCACGCTGCTTCAATTCATAAAACGCCGTCTTACGTCGTTTGCCATTGTGGGACATTTTCATGGCAAACAATACGATGACGCCTACAACAACAAGTGCGATACAGATGTACAAAAACAGATAGGCCAAAGCCAAACTTGGAAACATGTGAAAAGGTCCTCCTTTATACTCATTTATTCGATCTGAAAACTAGGAATTTTTTCATAACTCTTCTTCATTTTTTCATAGCTTAGCTTCAGGCGTTCACTATACTGCACCTGCTCCCAAGGCTGCCAGCTATATACGGGCAATGTCTTCAGATCCAGGGTCGTCTGTTCACCCCCAGGCCAAGATACTTTCTTCGTGGCGCGGTCCGTTAACCACGGAATAAGGGTAACACCTTCCACAGCAACTGTGGAGAACTCACGTCCATTCTTGAGCGGCCCATAGTCAATCGTTTGCAGCGAACTCGGATCACCGAACCCGAGCAGCATCCAGGGAATTCGCATCTCCACTTGATTGCCGTTATACTGCCATGCCGTTAATGAATCCGTATCGGGCTGACCGGGAGCCGTCGTTCCCCGCTTCAATGTTCCGACCTTTTCATTCATGAATGGATGAGCAGATCGGGTATCCGGCGGTGTCATTCTCAGGCTGACTGCCAGATTCCATGGGTGGAACGGATCTGCGGAGTCTGACTGCTGATCTGGTAGCATGTCGTATCCATCCTTGCCATACAGACGCTGATTAAAGTCATAATCCTTGGCAATCTCCACCTGAGATTCTTCATCCTGCCCCAGTGTAATCACCGTCTCAAGACCATCACTGAGCGTCCGGCCCGGGAGTAACTTGTCAGGCTGACTGCCTCCAGCAAGTGTATCGGTCCCAATTCGTAACACTGTCTTAGCCGGGTCAAACGGTTGATCCAAGGTCAGCCCAATATACAGATAAGCTTCATCATGGGTCATCTTCATTTCCTGAATGCCGTCCACTTGGCCCTGCCAGGTCGTGACCTCTTCATCCTTCAGATCATTCCAGTCATCCAGTGATCCGTCGATGGTCAACTGTTCCTGTTTACCGGGGTCCATGGCAAGCAGACCAAACATCTTCTCGTTTGTCAGCACGTTCAGCCAATATGCACGGCGATCAGCCGGGATTTCCAGTGGCATCGTGTTCCATGTTTTTTTGAACCATTCATCCTGCCACATGAACACAATCGCTCCCGAGTATCCTTCATCATAGATATCCTGCGTCAGTGACGCGTCAATATCTCCCTGCTCTACTTCGTTATGTCCACCCTGATTCCGTCCTCCCATACCCAGATGGGAAATGCCAAGAGAAGAGGGTACGCCATACTCTGTAATCATTACAGGCATATCGGAAAACTCGGCTTTCAGCTTGCGCAGATAACTTTTGTACGTGTTGTACTCACCGTTCTCATCCTTGATCGTTTGGAGTGTTTTATCGATATGGAACAAATCCGGGTAATACGGGTACACATGGTAGGCTGCAAAATAACCTCCCTGCCACGCCTCCGGCTGAATATGTCGGGCATCCACACTGACGAGATCCTCTTCATACAGCGGCTCGCCGGGATGATCCAGCACATCGGTCGTTACCCAATTGGTGAAGGTTATCGGATGTTCCCATCCATACTTCTTCTCCAGGACCGCCGTATGATCCAGTAACTCTGCGAGCCAGTTCTCGAACGGTGACGCTTCTGGACTCGCCGAGAAATAAGCTCCCTTATATTGCGGCACGTCCGCATGTTTTGCGTTTGTGTTGTCTACCATCGCCGGGTCCCATTCCGTCCCCACATGCCAGGCCATCAGGTATTTTCCTGCATTCGTTTTGTATTTGCCGCTGGACTCTCCCTGCTTGGCAGGAATGTCCGCATCGCCATAGACAGCAGATACGGCCTTTTCAATCTCCTGCTTGAACGTCTGCTCAATATGGGCTGCATAGGCATCCTGTTTCTCAATCAACTCTTCTTCAGGTGACCATATGCCCTGTATAAAATATAACGGTTGCTCCCGGCCGCGGTTATATTCGACTAATGCGGAGTAGAAAATGGGTTCGTGAACCGTGTATACCCGGATTACATTGGCTCCCAGATCCTCGATCTGCTGGAACCACCGCAAGTAATCCTCTTTGGTCAGCGGGAATTCTCCCGGGTAATGCCCCGGTGAAGTTGCGCCCAGGTTGACACCTTTGACGAACATCTCCCTCCACGTTCCATCTGGCCCGTATTCCATGAACCGGTCTCCATCGGTCTTGAATTTCATCTCCGTGCCGTTCTCCGCTGTGTACGTAACGAGCTTGGGTTGCATATAGTGCCATCCGGCAAATATCCCACCGGTCACCACCACTGCTCCTGTCAACACCGTTAATAGCCAGCGTCTTCGTCTTTGTCTGCTCATGTCTTTAGATTGCTCACCTCTCTAATATGCATCCTGCTTCAACATCGAATGGTCCAACATGAAGTTTACGAATCATTCCGCTTCGGATGTCCGCTTGGTAGAGATGTCAGCGGTGTAGTTCTCACTATAGCGCTAAGACTCTGCATTTGTAACTAGGCTGATGGAAGCAAACATGAAATGGAACATTCTGCCCATAATTCGTAAAAAGCGCCATCAACTAGCATCCGAAAGCCTCCAGAATACGTCTGATTCCCAAACACTAATATTTGCTGGAATCGCATGGATTAGATACCCTGCTGATCTTGCACTTCTGGAACCTTTATTGTTATGTGCAACGCGGGTACAGGCAACGTTTGCCGTTTGAACACATACCCCATTAAACGCGAGTTATATTTTAAAGTTGCGGACCTTTTTACAGTATTAACCATAAAGATTACAAAATTGATACTATAGTCCGATAACGCATCAGCGATATTCCGCGTCACATCAAGGTTTTCTGAAAAATGCAGAAAATCAAAAAAGGACATCAGTCCCCCTCTATAGGACTGTGCCCATTTATAACCCTTTTACAAAAACCCAAATGAACGCCCGGTCATCACCCAGAGGTCACAGATCTCTCACATTAAATGTAAAAAAGCACATCTTATTTCCTAATTTCTGCCTCTAATATAGCTAACCCATAATTGTGTCCAATTTGCAAAATAATTCCGGTTGCTGCATTTCGAATTGTCGGATATGCTTATAAAACAAGAACACTTGTTCCATACTGTAAATAAACTGTTAATTATCGATGTTCAAATGAAGATCATTGATACTTAACAGATGAGCTTAGCATCACGGATAAGGAGAGAAGTCTTATGCCCCGCCAAGACAGACGTGTCATCATGCTGGCAGACTGCCAGTCATTCTATGCCAGTGTGGAGAAGTCTGCACACCCCGAATACAAGGACCGCCCCCTCGTTGTTGCGGGAGATCCGGCGCGCCGTTCGGGTATTATTCTTGCGGCCTGTCCACTCGCCAAGTCCTATGGAATTACGACAGCAGAACGACTAGGCGAAGCGCTTGCCAAATGTCCGGATGTTGTTGTTGTTCGCCCTCGGATGGCCGAGTACATTCGGGTGTCCCTTCATATTACGCGTATCCTTCAGTCTTACACCGATCTGGTGGAACCCTATAGTATTGACGAACAGTTTCTCGATGTCACCGGAAGCCTGGATCTGTTCGGTAGTCCCGAGACGATTGCCCGCAGCATTCAATCGAGGGTGATGGATGAGACGGGTGTGTACATTCGGATCGGTATCAGTGATACGAAGGTCGTTAGCAAGATGGCCTGTGATCTATATGCCAAAAAAGTCCCTAGTGGCATCTGCACGCTGCCTCGCAAAGATCTGCCTTCAACCATCTGGGAGAAGCCTGTGCGAGACATGTTCATGGTTGGTTCCCGCATGGCACAGCATCTCTACAAGATGGGCGTCCATACGATCGGTGATCTGGCCCAGACCCCATTGTCCCGACTGAGAGAACGTTGGGGTGTAAATGGTGAGGTACTGTGGCGTATCGCCCGCGGTATTGACGATTCCCCGGTCAAACCCGGGACATATGCTCATCAGCAGCAGGGAATCGGACATCAGATGACGCTGCCCCGGGACTATGACTCCTGGGAAGATATCAAAGTGGTACTGCTTGAACTGGCGGAACTCGTCAGTCGACGTTCCCGGGACAAATCACTCATGGGCCATGTGGTCTCGGTTGGTTGTCGCGGACAGGATTATGATCGGCCAACCGGTTTCTCCCGCCAGATGAAGGTGAATGAACCCACCAACATTACGGATGAAGTATACGATGCGGCAGCAGCTCTGTTCCTGCGCCATTGGGACGGATTACCCATCCGCCGCATCAGCGTGTCATTGACCGGACTTGTACCCGATTCTGAAGTACAGCTGTCCTGGTTTGATGACCGTGAACGTAAAAGAGAATTGGAACGTGCCACGGATGATATCAAGCGCAGGTACGGAGATACCGCCATCATGCGGGCATCCTCCCTCTGCTCGTCCGCGCAAGCCCATGAACGTTCTCATAAAATTGGAGGTCATTATAAATGAGTAAAAAATTGCAGCAAAACGGTATCTTCGAGTCCTCACGCATGATGCTCCCCGAACACCGGGAAGCTTACATTCTTCATCAGGAACAACTTGCTCCTCGTACCCGCCCATCCCTGGATGCCCAGGCCGCGGAAGAAATGTCCCGTTTGCTCAGCAACTCGATGATGCTTGGAGATAGGGTCACTATTACGTTGTTTCACGAACATGACGATATCCGTTACACGGGGCAGGTGCTTCGGCTGGACCGTCCTGCCCGGACCCTCAGACTACTGATGGAAGATGGGTCCCGGGATATTCAGATGAACCTCATTACGGATGTGGCGCTTGCCAATGAATGAAGGGGTATACCCCCCCCCCCGGTGTTGTGGATATTCCATGATAGATGCAGCATGGTCGTTACCATGCAGGACTGCCTTCCTACACATCCTGATGAATACCAAAAATAGCCGACGAAACATATCCCCAACATTCACTTCGTTCAAAAGAAGCAAAATATCGGATATGTGATTCATCGGCTACATATGAGGGTATGACTTTTTTCAGAAAACTTTTTAGAAAAAGCTCCAGTCGAATTCCTTGGACAGACGCTCGAGCAGGTGTACGCCAGCAATACTGTTGCCTTTGCGATTCAGAGCCGGGCCTACAAGACCAATGCCGAATTGTCCTGGTACAAGGGTCAAGATGCCTCCAGATACACCACTCTTGGCGGGCAAACCTACCTCGATGGCAAATTCGCCTGACGCATTGTACATCCCACAGGTCGTCATGAAGGTTTTGGCAATCTGTACATATCGGCGAGGAATAAGTTCATTGCCCGTAATTGGATCTGTTCCATCATAAGCCAGAACAAGTGACATTCGTGCCAGATCAGCACAGGTAACTTCAATGGAGCAATGACGGAAATACACGGCGAGTACATCTTCCACGTCATCCTTGATCACGCCATTATGCTTCAGGAAATAACCAAGCGAACGATTCAGGTGACCGCTCTCCGATTCGGACTGAAATACCTCTTCGTTATAGCCCAGCTGATCATTATTCGCCAGTTTGCGGAAAAACTCCAGAATGCGGCGTGATTTTTCTTCCTTACAGTCTCCTCCAACAAGCGAGGACACCGTAATCGCACCTGCATTAATCAATGGATTAAATGGAATACCGGGTTCAACCAATTCAAGCTTGATCATCGAATCGTAATCGTCGCCTGTCGGTTCTTTTCCTACATTAAAGAAAACCGCTTCTTCCCCATGATCCATCAGGGCCAGAATAAGGGTAAATACTTTGGAGATACTTTGCATCGTAAATGGAACACCGCAATCCCCTGCCGACACATGGTTTCCTTCGGCGTCCATGATATGTATACCAAGCTCATCCTGAGAGGCTTTGACAAGCTCTGGGATATAAGAAGCCACCTTACCCTGCCCGGTGTGCAAACGACTGGTCTCCAGCCACTCCGGCAGTAATGCATTCAGACGTTCCATGGTTGAATTGCTCATATGTCATCTCCTCCACATCTCTATATAAGCAAGCATCTTGCATGAAATGTTGAACCCATGCACCATGATGATAATGAGCCCCATCTGCATCATGCAAGATGCCATATATTATCTGATTACCCTCAGAACAGTTCCTTTACCGCTTCGTTTGAAGATTTAACTCCAAAATCTCGCCGGGAAGACCATCGTAATCGCCTGTCCAGGTGGATACAAAGTTCTGGCGGGTCAAGATCCGGCGGGAAGCAGCGTTACCCGGATCGATAACTGCATAGAGTGATCCAATCCCTGCGGCTTGTGCCTGAATAATCAACCGTGATGCTATGGATGTGCCTTGACCTTTGCCCCAATGTTCAGGCAGGATCATGTAACCTATCTCAGCCTTGGTCGGGTCCTCTTGATCCGGAATCAATTTGGCATACGCCACACCAGCACCATCTTCACTAAATACCCGGTAATGTCCGCAAGTGGAACGCTCATTAAACTCCAGCATGGACTCAAATTGCGTTCTCGCCTCTTGCTCCGGTATTGCACGTTCTGTAATCTGTTTCATTACTTCCATATTGGAAACCAATGCATAATAATCATCAAAATCAGGTTGTGTGTATTTAATGAACTTCATGATATGCCTCCTCTGGGGTACATAACTTGGTCTTAGTCTTGATGAATTCATCTAGAGTATAACAGATGCGAATGATGGAATGCACACAGGGCACCACGCTCGCAGGCAGCCAGATGGTTCGATAGCCCAACAAGTCAGCAATCTGACAACTGTAGATACCAAAAAGCGGCCTCGTCTGGAGACCGCTTTGTTTACTTTGTTTTTTAATTTGCTGTTTAAGATGAAGAAATATTCTCTGTTCCGTACTTCCAGTGCATGTGTTAGCTTGCCCGTGATGAAGGGTTAAGGTTCATCTGTTTTTCACGTTGACGTGCACGACGACCTTGACCCGGAGGTGTAATGATCAGTGCGAGCAACAGCGAGACAGCGCAGAGTACGGCAATCACGATGAAGGTTAGATGGAATCCGCCCAACAGGGCGCTGATAAATGATCCTGCCAAGGCACCAAATCCAAATCCCTGATAGATCACGCCATAGTTTTTGCTCTGATTCTTCAGTCCGAAGTAATCGGCCACAATCGCCGGGAACACCGTAATGTTACCGCCAAAGCAGAATGCAACGGCCGCGACACAGGCGAAGAAAATCCCGAAGGTCAGTGGAACAAGACTAAGTGTCATAACAGCTACGGCTGTAACAAGCAGCGCACCAGCAATGACCTTCATTCGTCCTACTTTATCCGACAGCGCACCGAGAATAATACGTCCTGCCGTGTTAAAGATCGCAACCATGGCCACTGCGTTTGCAGCGGTAGCTACATCAAGTCCAGCGAGCTGTACACCGATATCTTTGACAATACCGATCAGATACAAACCGCTCATACACGCCGTGAAGAAAATAACAAACAGCATGTACGCTTCTTTTGTACGCAGCATCTCTTTCACCGTGTAATCATGACGTGCCACGACTTGTTTGGATCCTTCCTTGCTTGCCGGAGCTTGTTCACGAACAACCGCTTCACGAATCAGGAATGATCCCGCAACGACCAGAACCAGAACGATAATGCCCCAGTACATAAATGCCTGAGCAGGACCAACGGCACCAATCAATGCCGAGTTCACATATTTGAACAATAAACTACCTGTACCAAAGGCGCCGACCGAGATCCCCGAGATCAGGCCTTTACGCTCCGGGAACCATTTGATCAGATTAGACAGTGACGTAATGTACGCCGTACCATCTGCAAAACCAACAACAAATCCAGCCAAAATGTACAGCAGTGTTAACGAGGTGACTTGAGAACTCAAAATGAGACCCAACCCAAGCACAACCCCGGCTACACGGATCAGGCGCTGAAGACCCCAACGTTCCTGTAACCGTCCTGCGAACAATGTGGCAAATGCCAAAGCAAAACTGGTAATTGAAAAAGTTATCGCGACCGAGCTGACGTCCCATCCGAAACGATCAGACAGCGGTTGATTAAATAAACTCCAAGTATAGATGGTTCCAAGACCCATTTGTACAATGATGGTCCCCAAAACAATAAGCCAGCGGTTCATTTTTGTAGGTGCAGAAGTTGATTCAGGTGTTGATGAAACGGATGAAATGGTTGCTTTCATCGTGATCTCCCCTTTGCCGATGTCATATACATGAATGCGTTCACAAGTTAATCATACATGAAAGGGGATTCATTACACCGTTTTGAGCATGAGTTGCATCAGATGCGGAATGAAATGCTTCTAGATGCGCATGAGTTGCCTGAATTCTTTGACCTTCCCACGACTCACGGGCACTTCAGCTTCCAAATCGCGCAGACGGAGCAGATACGTATTGTTGAACCAAGGTACAATTTCACGGATTTGCGACAGATTTACGACGTACGAACGGTGGCAGCGAAAGAACGTGTCCTGTGGCAGACGGCTGTGAAAATCCGATATACTCACTGGCATGGTGAACTCCCCATTTTTGGTATATACCTTCGTCACTTTCTCCTGCGCTTCCGCATAGTAGATATCTGCCGTATCCGTAACAATAATATTGTCATTCCGCAGCAGATTAATTCTTCTGTCCGTATGGGAATTCATATCCCGTACCAGTTCACCCTGCGCAGCAGATCCGTCCATCATAGTAACTGGTCCATCCTCAACATGTTGCTCCACCTGCGTATGATCACGTTTGAAAGCCATCTCCAGCTTATGGAGCATTGCAGCAATTCGTTTCTCGTCATACGGCTTCAGAATATAATCAAACGCCTCCAACTCAAAGGCTTCCGCTGCATGTTCCTTATACGCCGTAGTAAATACAATGTAGGGTTTCGTTGCAAACTTTCCAATATGATGGGCCAGCATCATACCGTCCAGCGAGGGAATATTGATATCGAGAAAAATCACATCTACTTCTTGTTCCTGCAAAAACTTCAGTACATCCAGCCCATCTTCAAGGCGATCCACCACTTCAATCTGACTATGTTCCTGGATTAAATAATTCAATTCCTCACTTGCCAGAATCTCGTCTTCCACAATAAGAGCTCTCATTGATCCATCATCACCTTGTTACGACATCTCCTTTGGGCACATCAAATAAAATATCGGTTCCTTGTTCCAGCCTTGTAATGGTTACACCTTGTCCGTAGATAAGCTTAACGCGGCGATGCACATTATATAGCCCGATCTGGTTACCAGGCATACGGTCATGGTAGACACGTTCAATAATATCTGCACTGATGCCTGCCCCTGTATCACTGACACTGATTCGCACAAACTCCGGATAATCCTGTACCCGAATTCGAACAGTCCCGGGTCCTTTGACCTTGAGAATGCCATGAATAATTGCATTTTCGACGAGCGGTTGGATAACAAGACTCGGAATATGCACCGCGACCTCATCAATGTCATAGATCACGTTAAGTCGGCTACCAAAGCGAGCTTTCTCAATCTCTACATAATTACGGACCTGCTCTAGTTCCTTATGAATATCGATCAACTCATCCGACAGCTCCAGATTGTAACGCATGTACCCGGATAGATTCACAATCAGCTCGCGTGCTCGATCCGGTTTGGTTCGGATGGACGAAGCAATCGCATTTAACGCATTAAACAGAAAATGAGGATGAATAGTTGTCTGTAACGCACGCAGCTCCGCTTTGTTGGCAGCAGCCTTGATCTCCTCTACCCGCGATACCTCCATCTGGGTTGAGATGATCTGCGACAGACCTACAGCCATCGTTTGTAATGGATACGTAATTTTGTACGCTTTGCGATAATAGATTTTGAGCGCACCTGTAATGTCTCCTCGTTCTTTGAGCGGAATGATTAACAGCGAGTGGATATCGGGTGTTTTTTCATCAATGACATCATTACTGATCGTAATCTCCCCGCTGGATATCGTCTTCTTGGTCATCTCACTTATAATTTCATTACCGATATGATATCGTTCCTCACCAAATCCTACATAAGCCAGTACATTCCGGGTATCCGTAATTGCAACCGCATCAGCCTGAATATCCTCCTGAATAATCCGGCAGATTTTGCGCAGAGAATCCTCGTCAATCGAACGGAAATACGGCAAGGTTTTGTTTGCAATCTCCAGCGCGAGCTTCGCCTGACGGGCTGCAATCATTTCCTTTTCCCCTTCGACACTCTGTACCAAGAGCACAATCAGCCCAATGTTGACTTCACCCAGAATCATAGGCAGCGCAATCTTCGAAACAATGTCGGCACCCAGTGGATCGGGATAGGAAAATAGCAGGATGAATAACATCGTGAGCGCTTCACAGATCATTCCGGCACCAATACCGATAATCCATCGCTTGGGCTTGGGCGTGTACTTATGTATATATCCGGAGACCAGACCCGCAAGAATACTTGTAATGAGACAAGGTATGGCTGTGACGCCATCCATATCGATCAAATACCGATGCACCCCGGAGACAATCCCCGTAATAATACCCACAGGCGCTCCGAACAAAATACCACCCGATAACACGGCGATGATCCGTACATTCACCAGTGAACCTTCAACATTAATGCCCGTATATGTCCCGAAAATGGCAAAAGCACAGAATAACAAGGTAACCGCAATAGACTCCTGCCACCTTAATTTCCCCTTTTGCAGAATCTGCCTAAATCTCGGCACCCTCGACAGAAAGAATAAAAATATAATCAACAGCGCCGCCCGTTCAAACAAACCCAGCAGCATCGTAAACATTTCCAATCGTACTTCCTCCACATCTGTCTGAAAATAACATGCATACCAACACAGCCACGCCTTTTTGAAAGAACATCCAGGACATTAAACCATAAGGCTCTTATACTCGTATGCAACAGTTTACCGCTCCCCCCAGAGGAAAGCAAAGTCCATCTTGTGAAAATGCATCAACAAGACTGCACCAAGCACACAATAGTTCATCCCTTAACTTCTATGAAAATCTGCGATTCCAGAAAAACCTATGTTATAATTAGTTGTCATGTTATTCCAATTATTGAGTGAAATTAATTACAGAAAGGTGTTCATGCATGCTTGCCATTCTACTCCTGGGTTCACTTCTGCTTTTTAGTTTTCTATGGTACACCCTGTACTTTATCTCCAAACGAAGCCATCATCCTGATCGCTCATCGGCGATTGTCCTGCGAATAATCTTAAGCATCTCAACTCTGACACTCATCGTTCAAGTCTACATACTTAAAGGAAACCCATATAACTTTATTTTAATATTCGTATTAATCGCTTCATTAATAGCCACTCGTTCTTTTAACGGTACGAACAAAAACAGATAAATAAAAACAATAGGCCATGGCAGGCTCTATGCTACCTGAAACTAATCCAAAAAGGCCAACCAGACGTTCCCGGTTGACCTCAAGTCCAAAATTATAAAAAATTTCGCCTGATAAAATAACTTGGTGTGCAGCTCCAAGCATGGCAATAACTGTTGACCAAATTGCTGCCATAAGGAGAATACGTTTTGTCGTCCGGGTCGTAGAGCTCCCAGAAAGTGTCCGCTCCATCCTTCAGCATACCGCCCCAATACCTTCGGATCTGCTCCAGTGCCTTCTCCTCTTCCCCGCACATAAGCAATGCATCAACATAATGATGAACCATGTACGGCGTGGTCATGCCAATAGCTTCTCCGTTACCCGTTAACCGATCAAGTAATTGCCGGGCCGTCGGAGCATCCATGATCTCAGCCAGAACCATCCATACTTGCGATGCCCAGGATACCTGTCTTTTTTCACCACTGACGAAAAACCCCTGATCACCATCCCACAGATATGTGAGGGCTGCTTGCTCAGCGTCTTTGATGTATGCGTTAATCCATTCCTCATACTCCGGCAGCCCTAGTTCTTTGGCAATCGACCTTCCCCTTTTCATACTATAGATGAGAACTGCCTGAGCACCAGCCTGTTTATTTAATTCTTCATGCCAGTCCAGAAAACAATACCACGTATCGTCATCCTGCACGATGCCCCGCTCATCAAGCCGACTCAGTGAAATGTCAATCTGTTCTCGAGCCACCGGCCAAAGTTCTTCCAGCGTTTTCCTGTCCTTGGTAGCTTCAAAATAGTCCCATAACGTCGCAATAAAGAATAACGCATAGTCATATAGGTAAATATCGTCCACGTACGGTTCCGGTTGTTCGTACAAACAGGCTCCTACCTGGCCGCCTTCCAATCTCGTTCCGGCAAAGAGATACAGACAGCGCTTGACAAGATCATTACAGCCGAATGTTTCATAATTGACGAGGGCCTGAAGGCGAAGATCCCCAATCCATAAACGTCGATCACGCTTCGGCCCATCTTCGAATACCGTCTGCATGCAATCCCCGAGTGTCTTCACGGACACGCGATCCATTTCCACCAGCTCCATGTCGATACCTTCAGGCAATCGAGGTACTGACCTCATGTCTGCTGAGGTCACCGTCATGCAATATACATCGTTAATTCGAATATCGTAACGAATCGACGTTTCTACGACTTCGATTTTCAGATACCGAAAGGCATACCGACGGTTAAGTGTTAGCGTACTGGGTAACACGTCCACATTCACAATCTCATCCTGAAACCACGAACGGCTAAGCCAACCCGAATATGTTGCAAAATCCTCACCGACCTCACAGGGCATTTCTCCGAATGTGAGCTTCAATCTGAGAGGTGCATCTGCATTACTGCGCTCGTTAAGTAGCGACAAGGTCAGAAAACCGACGAGATGCTCCCCGAAATCCAGCGTAACACTGTCTCCCTTACACAGCACTTGATCGGACAAGTGCTCCGCTGGGCCAAGCGGCTCAATACGCCATCCCTGAAAAGCCGCTGCATCCGGAACTGCGCTCACGATATGTTCCGGATAGACCTTTTGCTGGTGAAGCTCCGGAATCAGCTCTTGGGCCTTCTCCAGCCAGGCTGTGTTTATCACTTTTTCACGCATTACAATGCCTCCTTATCCTTTGACCGCCCCAACGGTCATGCCACCGATAAAATATTTTTGCAGGAACAGAAACGCCAGCAGCAACGGTAGTGCGCACAGAAAGCACGCTGCAAACAGGACATTCCACTGCGTGGGGTTTTGCTGATCGCCCAAAAATCCGAGCATGGCCAGCGGTAAGGGTGAATCTCCTGCGCTGGAAATAAAGATCATATTGAAGAAATAATCGTTCCAGATCCAGACACCTTGCGTAATAATGACCGATACCGTTACCGGAATGAGCAAAGGGAATACGACGGTCCAGAACCGTTGGAATAATCCCGCCCCGTCGATGTGCGCCGCTTCTTCTACCTCCTCAGGCACACCGCTTCGAATGAAGCCCGTGTACAGGAAAGTTGAAAACGGCAGACTGCACGTAATGAACATGAAAATAGGCGTATATTGATTCGTTGGAATATGTAGCGCATTAATCATTTGCACAATCGGTATCAATACCATTTGCGCAGGTACCACGAGTCCGGACAAAAAAAACAAATACATGAACTTACTTAGCTTTGTCTTCAAACGGGCCATCGGGTAGGACGCCATCGCCGCAAACAGGACAACGAACACGACCGATACCCCGGTTAACACCACGCTGTTCCATAGTGCTTCCGGAAAGTGCATGCGGTCGAAGGCAGCCTTGTAACTTGCAAAGGACATCTCCCGGAACAGGACCAGCGGATTTGTGTTGTTGCTTGGATCGCGGAGTGATGTCGAAAAGGCAATAATTAATGGAATCAGATTTAACACCATCACCAACAACACGACGACCTGAACGGACCCTTTCCCCAAAACTTTACGAAGCGTCATGCCGACACCTCCCGTTTGTTCATTTTCAGGACAAAGACAGCGGTAATGACGATGATCACGGCAAAGGAAATGACACCAAGAGCCGAAGCTTTACCAAAGAGTTGTTCGGTAAATGCCATCTTGTAGATGGTATAAATCAGCGTGTTGGTAGCCGTGCCGGGACCGCCATTCGTCATGATAAACGGGAAGTCGAACGCTTTGAGTCCATTGATCAAACTTAACGTCACGTTGATTGTAATCGCTGTTGCCAGTAATGGAATTTTTACATGTCGCAGCAATCTCCATGAGCCGCAGCCATCAATCCGTCCGGCTTCCAACAAGTCGCTCGGAACAGTCTGTAGTCCTGCAAGGAAGATAATCATTGTCGTTCCGATCGTCTTCCAGATTTCCACGAAGATAATAGAATACAGCGCGGTCGAGTAATCACCCAGGAAATTCAGTTCATTTGCGATACCCAGTTTATCGAGAAAGGAAGAAATCAGCCCGTAATCCGGCATATAGACGTAGCTCCACAAAAATCCGACGACGATCGCACTGAACAATGTGGGAATATACGCCAGGGAACGGTAAATCCCGGTTCCTCTTATTTTCATGTTTAACAGCAATGCCATTGCCAAACCGATGATATTGCCAGCTATGACGGTGACGAACGTATAGATCAGTGTATTTTTTAAAGAAATGCCTAGGATGTCGCTCCGGAACAATTCCTTATAGTTGTCGAAACCGATATAGTTATAGGCTTGGGCGTACCCGTTATAGTCCGTTATACTGTACTGGAACAACCGCAGGATCGGGAAGATCCAGAAGGTCAGGTAGAAGATCAATGCCGGCAAAGCAAACCAGTACATGGACTTTTTCATTACAGTAGAGCTCATCCTGCTCCATCCTTTCCAAGAGGGCCTGCGGCAAGGGAAGAAGGACAATCATTCTCCCCTTTACAGCAGACAGCATCGTTTTGTTCTAATTTTTCCACAGCTCTCTGAACTTGGTTTCCATGGCGTTTGCCACATCTTCTGGTGTTGTTTTCTGTCCAGCAATAATTTCGGCAAACTTTGCCTGCATGACGTCCGATACTCCAGCTGGCCACATCTGGTTGCTGAAGTAGACGGAATTTCCAGTTTGTTGATAGTTGTCATTCACTTCCTTGAACAATTCATTTTCAAGTTCTACGTCCTTATACACGCTGATGGAACTGTTGGCTTCCACAAATGCTTTGAACAGATCTGATTCACCATCAAACAGGTAGTTCAGTACTTCCTTGGCTGCATCCAGGTTTGCCGATTTGGCGTTCAAAGCGTATCCGGCAGATGTTGCAGCAGATACAAACACCGGCTGTTCCGACTCGTTACCTGGCAATGAAGCGAATCCGCGAGTAAAATCGGTAGCGCCTTTGGACGTCATGGAGGCATAATCCCATGTTCCCGTAAAGGTCATTGCTGCTTTCCCGTCGATAAACAACTGCGCAGATTGGGCACTACCAATGCCAAGCGAGTTTTTGACGACGTAGTTGTTATCATAGAGCTCTTTGTATTTGGATATGGTTTGAACCCACTTTGGATCAGTCAGCGATTTTTCGCCGTTCTGCAGTTTGACATCAAAATCCAGTTCATTTGGATACACGACATTGGCTGCAATCGGATACATTCCGAATTGGATCATCCAAGGGTCCTTGTCTCCCATCGCAATTGGTGTTACGCCCGCTGCCTGCAACTTTTGACACAAATCCAGAAACGAAGGCCAATCCTTCGGAAACTCGGAATATCCTGCCTGCTGTAACAACTCCTTGTTGTAGTAAACGCCGAGGAAGTCCAGTCCTTCGGCCACGCCGTAAGGTTTACCCTCATAGGACATATCTTCCTTCGCTCCTTGGCTGATGTTGTCCCAGAACTTCAGATCTGACAAATCCGCAGCGAAGCCTGCCTTTGCAAAATCAATGACACCGCCAGCCGCATTTTTCGGGAAAATCCAGAAAATGTCCGGTCCCTGTCCAGCCGCAAGCTTGGTTCGAACAGATGTATTGTATTGATCATCAGGCAACTTTTGTACTTCCAAGTTAATGTTCGGGAACTTCTCTTTGACTAGGCGCGGCAAGGTCTCCAGCTCAAAATCCTCTCCCTCGGATGCCTTGTTTCCCGAAAGCATCATCGTCAGCGTAATTGGCTTTTCTGAATCATCTATACTCCCGTTATTGGTATCCGTACCGCCCCCCTCCTCGCTACTGGAGCTGCATGCGCTCAGAAACATCATGAGCAGTACCAAAGTTAGGGACCACAGTCGTTTTCTTTTTTTCATCTTGTCATTCCCCCAATTCATGTTTATTCTTGCTTTGTGCACATTCTCATCATACTGTGGGCAAAAGTGCATTTGCTTTGGCTCGTATGGTGCACTATTTTTAGAATTGACAAATGGCGGGAGGAGCACGTATGATTCTGTTCAACATCAAAACTAAACTTTTTCTGGTCCTCGTCCTCGTATCGATCGTGCCAATTATCGTTGTTTCTGTCAGTTCCTATCGCAGTTACACGAAGCTGGTGAATGAGCAGACCTCTCTCGTGACGTCGACAACTATAGGCAATTCGGTCAAGAGCATGGAGGAAATTTTGCAGAACATCGACCGGATCTCCGTCACACTCCTTCAGCAGTCTTCAAATGCAACCGCTTACAGCACTGTGAGTGATGAACTAATCAAGTTGAACGGTACCAACGATCAATATGAAATCTTCATGATCCGCAGCAAATTGAAACTGATCTTTGAAAACATTCTGCTTGGTTACAATTACATCAATGGTTTGTACCTTTTCACACCTGATGGCAAATGGATAAGCTATGGCAGTAGCGGCACAGACCTACGCCTTGATTATGTCGCACTTCGCGATGAGTGGTATCTGGATACGATCAAGCGCAAAGGCGATTTGTATATTGGTGAAGTTGGCGTCAAACCTTACATCATTAACGCCAAGGAATCCATTGGCTTCTCCAGAGCTCTCTACGATCCCAACAACAACGAGTTCCTAGGCGTGTTTATGCTGGATTGCAGTATGAACATTTTTGACGGTCTAAAACGTAATCCGGCACCAAGCTTGTCCAATCTATATCTGGCGAACGACGCTGGCGAGATCCTGTACTCCAGCGACGGAAGTAGAGTTGGCACTCCTCTCTCCGATACTCTGGCTGCGGCAACGCATCAAGTCAGCAACAATTCACAGTACAAATCCATCCAAGATAACATGATGACGGTAATCCAGAAAGTTCCCGGCCGCAATTGGAACGTGATTGCCAACATCTCTATGGATCGGTTGTATGAGGAGTACAACATCTCGCAAAAGTTGCTGTTATACGTGGCCATAAGCTGTGCCGTCATTTTCCTTCTACTTTCCTTTTTCTTGTCCAATCTGATTACCAAACCCATCATTGAATTGACCAAACTGATGCGCAAAACCAAATCTCATCGCTTTGTGACCATCAAGCCTCAAGTAACGAGGCAAGTCGACGAGATTGGAATCCTTTACCATGAGTTCAACAAAATGATGAAAGACATCGATACGCATATCCGAGAAAGTTACCAGAATAAAATCCTCATGCTGGACTCCCAGATGAAGGCATTGGAGGCACAGATCAACTCCCATTTCCTCTACAATACGCTGGAGTCGATTAATAGCATTGCCGAGATCGAAGAAGTTGAGAGTATTGTGGTGATGACCAAGTCACTCGGGGACATGTTCCGCTACAGCATCAAAACGGATAGCGAGCTGGTCCCGGTCAGCGAAGAACTTCAACATGTAGAAAACTACATGGCCATCCAGCAGATTCGGTATGGTGACAAGTTCGCGTTCAACCTTAATGTAGACCCGGAAATTCGGAGTCGTCGCATGCTGAAGCTTCTGTTGCAACCACTCGTGGAAAATGCCATCTATCACGGGTTGGAGAACAAACGTGGGAAGGGTTCCGTTACCATTACCGGTTTGTTTCAGGAGGACAGCATCGTGTTCGAGATCTGGGACGATGGCGTGGGCATGTCCTCAACACAAGCGGAAGAACTTCGACAATTGCTCCAGCAGCCACCTGAATTCGTCGCCGTTGGTCAAAGGCATAAACAAAGCATCGGCATCAAAAACGTGCATTCACGAATTGCTTTGTATTACGGAGAGGGTTACGGCCTTTCGTTTCATACCGATTTGAATACAGGAACTCGAATTACACTCGAAATTCCGGCCAATTGGGAAAAGAGGTGACCAAGAGATGTACACGTATATCGTTGTGGACGATGAACCCTTGATCCGCAAAGGTTTGTTGAAAAAAATCGGGACTTTTGAGCACTCGCTTGAACTCTTAGGCGAAGCAGATAACGGAGCAGATGCCCTAGCTTTGATTGAATCGTTCAAGCCGGACATTATCTTTACGGACATGCGTATGCCTGAGGTCGACGGCAAGCTGTTGATCAGGACAGTATGCCAGCAATATCCGCGCATCAAGTTAATTGTCATTAGCGGACATACCGATTTTGATTATATGCAGGAGGCAATCTCTGCGAAAGTTGTAAATTACCTGCTGAAGCCTTTTAGCCGGGACGAGATTCACGGTACGCTTCACCAAGCCATCCAAGCCATCGAACAGGAGCGCTCTCTTCAGCGGGAAGTCGTTCTAAGAGAAGTAGAAACGGAGCAGATGAAAAGGGATGCAGACATGCAAGCCTTCCTGAATTATGTGCTGGCTCCCCATTCATCCATCAAAACACCTGTGTTCCGCTCTGCGGAATTTGCCGCCATCATGGCTTCTGACCAGTTCATTTTCTTGACGATTTATGGTCCTCAACCGCTTACCGCACAGCAACTGCCTACCTTTTCGAATGGCCTGTACATTCCTCATCCACAAACGGATCAACTACTGTTTTTCCTGATGCATGATCTGGGTTGCTCAGGCCAGCTTGATTTGCAGAAAATGGCGGAACAAACAGCAAGTATAATTTTGACCAAATCCGAAACTACGGATTGTTGTGTGGGGATCAGCTTGCCTCATACAGGCATTGGTGGGGTCCGAGAAGCTCATCATCAAACAATCCTTGCGTTGGACGAACGAGCCATTACCGATTTTGGCAAATGTTACGTATTTTCACGGGAGCAAATTCCTTTACATCAACTGAAGTGGGCTCGAACGTATGAACTGTTATTTTTTATAGAGAGCGGGAATGTACCGAAGGTGGAAGAGCTCATCACCGATTTCTTTGCTTTCTACATACGCCAGCCTGACGCTTTGCTTGCCCACCTGAAGGAGCAGTGCAGAGACATTATCACGGAAACCAAACGGCTGCTGAGTAACTATATCCAGAACGGAGGTAACAGTAGCGCCTCTTCCAGCTTGGAGGCCGTCCTGAACGTCTCGTTCGATATGGAGTGCATTAGGCATTACATGGTAAAGGTGCTGACGGGAACAGCTCTTCTGCTTAAGGAAGACAACCCCTACGCATCAGATCAAGTGATCGACAACGTCAGGACATATATCGATAATCACTATACTAAGGATTTAACGCTGGAATGGGTATCGTCCCTGTTCTACCTGAACCCGAGTTACCTCAGTCATTTATTTAAAGAAAAGACATCCGAGAACTTCACTGATTACGTAAACCGACTACGGATCAGTCAAGCCAAGCAGCTCTTAACGAGCACAGACGATAAAATCTACCGGGTTGCCAAACAGCTGGGTTACGACAATCCAAAATATTTTTTTCGGGTGTTTAAAAAATTGACTGGTTGGACTCCAGAGGAATACCGAAAGCAACACAAATCCTTCACCGCAAACAACAAGGAACCAGGCCATGCATGATGGCCCAGTTCCTTATTTTCGTTGTTCTGGTTCTTAGTGATCCAGCCGTTCTATTATCCGGTCATGCACACGGACAATAACAGTTGCAAGTTGTGCCCGTGTAAGGGTGCTCTGTGGTTGTAACAGTTTATCCGGCGTACCTTGGAATATACCAAGCTGAATGGCCGTTGCCATGACTGCCCGGTTATTTGGTGTCAGCTGGGCCTGATCCTTAAAATCTTCCAGCCATGATTCAACCTCTGCTTCTGGCAGTTTCGTATCCACCCCAGACAAGTTCAGCGCACGAACGAGCACCATTGCCATGTCCTCACGTGACATTGGGGCATTTGGCAGGTACTGCCCTTCTTCCATCAGGCCATATTCCTTGGAGGCTCGTAAAATCGGATCAAACCATTTCTCGTTTGCTGCCGCTCCCATCGGTTCAATTCCTAACGCATTCAAGGCAGCCATCAACGTTTGGGCCGATGTTGTCGTTCCTTGGGGTTGCATGCGGCGTTCCGATACGCCATTGATCAACAGCAAGCTGTTGGCTTTGGCAATATCTTTGGCATACCAAGCTGAAGGCTTAACATCAACAAATTCGCGGAGCGAGTGAATCGCAACGTACGTGCCTCCTTGGTTTAACAGTACTTTCCATACCTTGTTTCCGTTTGTGTCTTTGGTCAACACGCAAGGCACCGGCGTAAGTTGTCCTCCTTCCCCAACGTATGCGATTGTTGTGGAGTTTGCAGCTACGACATCGTTAACAGGCAGCGCTGCAATGACATACGTGTTCTGCTTATCTTTGATGGATACATTCCATGGATCGCCGATAACCCGGATGCCAGATGAACGGATATTTGCTGCCTTAGCTTGATCAGCAACATCCCCCGTTTGCACGGTCACGACAGCAGAAACATTGCCCTCCGAATCCGTTTCGCCTTCAGTCTCGGACCCGGATGCTGGTGGCTTAACAGGAGTTCCAACACTACCTGATCCAGGCGTGCTTGGCGAATCTGGATTTGTTCCTGGATTTGTTCCCGGCTCTTTCAACGTAAATGACAAACTGTCAATCCGAAGATCCGGTTCATGAAACACCAGATACAGATCATGTACGCCGCTCACGGCAGCAGAAATATCCGCCTCTACGTCAACGTACCCTAATTCCTTGACCGTTACGTTAGCATTGCTAATCTTGTAGGAGACAGGTTCTGTCACCGGTACGTTCCATACAGCAAGCGGTGCAGTATCGAGCGCATCCGCATGCAACGAGATCGTGCCACCCTGCACATTAGATGCGACAGTTGCCTTCACCTTCTGCGCACCTGTCAAGTCAGCCTTAGGCAACGCGATCCACGATCCATTTTGTTTGGACCGAACTGCATAATAACCTCCAACAATCGCTTTGGCTTTTAATTGGGCTGCCGTGCGTTCCTTGGATACTTCGTGGTAAACGACCTCGTTCGAAGCAAACGCATGATCAAATACATTTATAGGCTGGGTAAGGGGTAAGGTCGAAACCGACTTCCCACCAATGCTTAATGCCTTCGATACTTGCACGTCTGCATCACCAGCTGAGGTTCCGATCATGAATTCATAACTGCCCTGTTCAACGATCCATTCGCTCTGATTCACATCCCATAATGCCAGCGTTTGTGGATCGACCTGCAACAGGACTTCTTTTGTTTCACCCGGAGTGAGATGGATCTTCTCAAATGAAACCAGCTTCTTTTTAGGCGCATGTTCGCCGTATGCAGAGTTGCTGTTACGGGCGTACAGCTGCACGACCTCGGAAGTGGCCACATCTCCTGTATTGGTTACGCGGACCGACACCGTGAATGGTTCATCTCCCGTTACAGAAGACGGTACGGTCAGGGAATCGTACGTAAAATCAGCATATGATAACCCGTAACCAAACGGATAGGTCACCGTGGCATCTGTATACATATAAGTCAACTCAGATTCAATGGGGTCTGCATTCGTCATATCAACCATAAATCGGGGGTCGATGTCGTCAAGGCCAGTAATGTTACCTTCTGGTATAACATATGGACTAATGGAAGGGAATGCATCAATGCCTGCATACCATGTGGACGTCAGGCGGCCTGTCGGCGCGTAATCTCCGTACAATACCTGGGCCAGAGCATACGAATCGTATTGACCGCCATATGGCTGGTAAACGATCGCCGAGACGTTAGGGTTGTTCTGAATGCGCTCCATGTTTACAGGGAAGCTCGATTTAACCACGACAACGGTTTTCTTGCCCTGGGTTGCAAAGGCAGCAGATACTTTGTCGACCAGTTCATAATCTGCCTCGCCCATATCGAGGGTAGACCGGTCGTTACCTTCTCCTGCACTATGTCGTGGAATTGCGCCGACAAAGACGATGGCATAATCGTCTTCTGTGGCTCTTGCTACTGCCTCTTCGTCCACGTTCTTCACCACGGTCTTCTCAAACTTCACCTCGTCCGGGCGATTCGCAGCGTTGACCTTGCTTCCTAGTGGAGATGATGTTGTCACGAGCTTACCAGCATCATCTACCTTGATAAAGCGTCCGTTGGCATAATACCAATTTGTAAAGTCACCAGAGAATCCTGTACGGTACCCATTGGTAACAATAGACATTGAGCCATCCTCGTTCGTTTCCATTCGTAATGTTGGGGGTATGGCACTCGTATCACCCATCATCTCAGGAAGGTTCCAATCATTGTTCGTCAGATTGAGGCTGGTACGATCCGTATTGCCAACTGCGGCATGATTTGTCGCAGGGGAAGTCACCCAACGCTGGTTATACAGCGACAATAAACTTGAACCCGCCTGACCCCAATCGTATACTCGGAACAAGTGGGAGAAACTGGCCTCATCTGGGGCATCCGAAGTTGTGATGAGCTGCGCTCCCTCCGTGCCTGCATTTGGACTATACACGTCTGCCGTGACCGTTTGTTGATTCGCTTTAGAGGTTAGTGCAATGACTTCATTTCCTGGGGCATAGTTTACGTTACTGCTACCATTCATTTTAATGATTGAGAGCAGTGGAGATTCACCCGAGTTTTCCAGCGTAGGTGTCGCGCCAACTGAATACGTTGTCTTGAAGCGTGCGTCGGCATACACCCCAGAAACAGCAGCGTCATTTCCTTTTTCCAGCGGAAGTGTGTCATCATTTTTCAACAAAACAACGCTCTCCTGTGCCGCTTGAAGTGCTATTTCCTGATGGTTCACTTGGTTATAATCGGAAGGCGGAGACGTCCTGACGTCTCTTGCTTCCTGGGCAAAAGGGTAGTTTTTCGGTATGCCCTGCTCATCAGTTTCATTGAAAATCCCCAAACGTACCAGCTGGTTTACATGTGGTCTGGCTGCTTCTATAAGTTCTTCCTCGGTAATTCCATATTCCCCTTGCTCTACGAGCGCCACGAGATCGGTCACATCCGCAGGTGTCGTCCCTGACGGCCGACCCGCATTCGCCTGAGCAAGCGCCATGAGAACGGTTGCATGACCGCGGTCCACGGCATAGCGGTCGTCATATCCATTTCCGAGTTGGTTCGCGTTGGATACAATTGCATCTCCATTGAAATCAGGCGAGCTGTATACACCATATTTCGCGTCCAAATTGGCCAATAATTGTAGCGGGGAAAGGATGTTTGGAATGCCGTTAGTCCGGCCATAAGATGTCATTGTGCCCGCCAGCGCACCTGATTCAAATCCAGGGAGCGCGGCTCTGGTTTGGTACTCAAACAATGAACGCGCGCTTGCACTGTTATTCGCTGTCTGCCTGAACCACTGCGCGTTATATACGGAGTAATGCTTTGTCCCCACCGCTGCCCTCATCCAGAATCCATCTTCGCTGGTGGACTGATCAATTCCGCTAAGACCCGAAGCCATCTTGTCGATCAAGACTCCGGCCATATTGGGATCTTCAGAGAACCCTTCATCGAAACGACCGCTAAGCGGATTGATACGCATATCACTGACCACACTGAACGCCACGCTGAGGGAAGGATCGTTGCCCCCATGAATGTTGGATTCGCCTTGCTTGACCTTTAATTTGCTGATTTTCTCGTTCCCCATCACTTCACCGATATCGGACAAAAGTTCTTTGTTCCAGCTCTGTCCCATGCCGATCAGAGCAGGAAAATCGGTCGAGACACCCTGAACATTATCTGCAGCAGATAACGCACCGGGAATGACCTTGCCCGCATGTTTCCCCTGCTTCAATGTGTAATGGTTTCGCGAACCCGTCACATAAACGGCTGGACCTTCGAGGCCAGTGTATTCGAAATAGGTGTCTACGTATGCATCCAGATGCGCTGGCACGCCATCAAATAATGGCATCCCGTCAAAGACACCTCCTTGCTGAGTTTGGAACTTTAACGTACTTGTCGTAGATGCTGATAGTGGCGTAGCTCCCCAGGACCCCCATGTCAGACTGACCACGGTGATGACCGCAATCACTTTGCCACTAATCTTCTGCTTGAAACCTCTAGCCAAAGTCAATGTTACCCCTCCTTTATTTGTAATCGCTTACAATTTGGTACTCACTCATTATAGTTGGAGGAATGGTACATTTTGTTTATGGGTTGAGGTACAGTATTTTTAGATATTACGGTTATGTATCGTTAAAGGATAAATTTGGATTTATATTAAATATAAGCCTCATACTCCATCAATCACTTTACTAAGATGCTCGATTCAACCAACATAACAACTCATTGAAAACTTTGTTTCTGCGGTAACACAAGCCAGGTCATGGGTCATTTCGATAACTTCAACGAATATTCAACCAAGTAATGCCACAAGGCTTGTCTCTAGTTATAACAATCAAAAGGGCGTTCCAAAAGTCATCTTCCTGACTTATGGAACGCCCCACCCACTAAAATTACTTCATAAACATTCGATGTAATTTGGTTTTTTATAAAATGAACTCCAGCTACACAGTAACGAAGAGTGCAGAACCAATCTGGAGAAGCGAAGCGCTCGCCTTTATCCCCGGATTTTACCCTTTCAAAGGGTGATTCAAAAAAATCCGGGGATAACAGCGATCGAAAGATGGTACTGCACTCGTAGTGGCCATGTGTAACACCCTGTAGTTCATTTTACCCCACCCAACATGACATCGAATCCCTACCTAAACATCCCCCACAGCTTAATCAAATGAAATGTATTGTTCGGATCAATCTTCTGCGCGAGTACAAACGCAACAAACTGCTCCTCCTGCGCCGGAGAGAAATTCTCATTCATAATGACAGCTGAAGACTTGACCAACCTTCTGACCTTGGCCTTATCTTGCAGATCAGACTTGGTCACGCCATCAATCAACTTTTTGATACGCTCTTTGACAGCGGGATTTTTCATCTTTAATTTGATCCGCTCCACCAGCTGCGGACTAATTCCATATTGTTGATAACCCAAAACGTATAGCACCTCCCAAAAGAATGAACTCACTTCTTATTCATATGTCGGGAGGGCTTGTACACTTGTCTTTTTTTACAAAGTTAATACGCAAAAACCGCTATCATGGCAAACATTAGTCAATCAGATCACCCTTGAATACTTGCTGTTGCTGTAGGAAATCACGCAGAGGTGCATAGTCCATAGAGGTCCAGAAGGTCGCATCCTCAATTAAGTGGGTCACGTCATCTCTGGCCTGTTCCAGCACAGCAAAATCAGCAACCATATCGGCAAGACGGAACTCGGGTAGTCCGCTCTGTTTGGTACCAAAGAAGTCACCCGGACCCCGGAGATCCAGGTCCCGCCGGGATACCTCGAATCCATCCTCCGTTTCCGTCATGACCTTCATACGTTCTTGTCCAACCTCCGTCTTGGGATCAGCAATGAGTACACAATAGGAAGCATGTGCACCACGACCGACCCGACCACGAAGCTGATGCAGCTGAGAGAGACCGAAGCGGTCCGCGTCCATAATGACCATCAACGTTGCATTTGGCACATCGACCCCAACCTCGACAACGGTGGTGGAGACAAGCAACTGAATATCATTGCTGTAGAAGTCGCGCATCATCTCTTCTTTCTCCGCAGCCGTCATCCGGCCATGCAACAGCCCTACACGATATTTCGGAAAGTTCTGCTGCATCTGCACATGCAGATCAATGGCATTCTGCACATCCAGCTTCTCCGACTCTTCAATGAGTGGACAGATTAGATAGGCCTGACGGCCCTGATCCACTTCTCTGGAGATAAACCCGAGCACCCGCTCCATCATATCGTGCTTAACCCAATACGTAGAGATCGGAATCCGTCCTTTCGGACGTTCCGAGATCGTGGATACCTCAATATCCCCAAAAGCGGTAATGGCAAGAGTCCGTGGAATTGGCGTTGCCGTCATCGTTAACACATCCGGGTTATATCCTTTGCGTCGTAAAACGCTGCGCTGATTCACCCCGAAGCGATGCTGCTCGTCCGTCACCACAAGACCCAGATCACGGAAGAAAACATCTTCCTGAATCAGGGCGTGTGTACCTACCACGATATCAATCATGCCCATTTGCAACGAGGCGATCAGATCTTTACGTTTACGCCCATTTACACTGCCCGTTAACAGCCCTACGGTTACCCCAAACGGTTCAAACAGCTTTTGCAGTGAGCGCATATGCTGCTCCGCCAGAATCTCCGTAGGCACCATCAGAGCCCCTTGGAAACCGGATCGAACAGTCGTGTATAGTGCAATTGCCGCAATAACCGTTTTACCCGATCCTACATCACCCTGCAATAACCGATTCATTGCATAGGGCGAACGCATATCATGCAGAATTTCAAGCTCCACCTTTTTCTGAGCATCTGTTAATTCAAAAGGTAAACTGCGTACAAACTCACGGATCGTCGTATTGTCCGTTGTATGTACCACACCATCCATGCGATTTCGGTTGAGCGCACGATACGCCTGCATTTTCAACTGGAACAGAAACAGCTCCTCGTACACCATCCGCTGTCTGGCCTGCTGACCTTCCCGGTTGTCCTGTGGACGGTGGATTCCAGCAATCGCTTGTTTACGAGGCATCAAGCTGTATTTCTTCATCAAGGACTGAGGCAGAATCTCAGGAATCATATCTCCGAATTGGATTAGTCCCTGATTGATCGTTTTCCGCATCCATTGTTGCGTCAACTTGCCGGTTACCGAATATACAGGTTGCAGTGTGCCTGAACGCCCATCGCCTTTATCGGGGAACTCCGAGTCAGTAACTGTCATCTGCATGCGTTTTTGTTCCCATTTGCCCGTAATCACAATCTCCCGATTGGGGGTAAGTTGTTCTTTGAGGAAATGGCGATTGAACCAGGTGGCTGTAATCATCCACTCTTCCGTCATGATCTTACAGGTGAGACGGGACTTTTTACCGTATCGTTGTAATACAGGAATACCCATCACCTGTCCCTGGACCGTAATCTTGTCCCCATCCTTCACTTCACTAAGTGAACGCAGACGATAATCCTCGTAACGGAACGGATAATATTCAAGCAGGTCTTTAACAGTAGAGATGCCAAAGGCGTGAAGCTCTCCCTCTTTGAGAGCACTCACGCCGTTAATTTGCTTAACTGATATTTCTTCCAATTTCATGTCTAATCCCTCATTCCGGAACAGGCCACATAAAGATCGCAATGACACCAGGTCCAACATGACTGCCTATTACGGCTCCAATATTGGTATAGATCACTTCGTTCAGTGTAAAATGACCCCGCAGCTGCTCTGCACAAGCGATCGCTGATCCCGGGTCAGCGGTATGACCTACCGCCAGGTTAACCCGTTTGCCTGCAAGATCCTTCTGGAACAGTTCAATAATGCGTGCCATTGCTTTTTTATGACCTCTGACTTTCTCAACTGCGTAGATAACGCCTTCTTCATCAATAGACAGGATCGGCTTAATGTTAAGCAACGTTCCCAAGATGGCTGAAGCTTTGCCAATCCGACCGCCCTTTTGCAGATACTCCAAAGTATCCACGAGAAAGAACAATTTGCGAGATTGTTGCATCCCTTCAATGGCAGCAGTGATTTCGACTGCTGACTTGCCCTGTTCGGCAAGTTCAGCAGCCTGTACTACCATTAGACCGTATCCATACGATGCTGACTTCGAATCCAGCACGGTGATGTCACCCTCACGCTCCAGCAAAGACTTGCCAAGCATGGCCGATTGGTAGGTACCACTCATGCCAGATGACAGGTGGATCGATACAATCGGGCGTTCCGGGTTCTCATCAAGCAAAGCTTGATATACATTCATGAAATCGGTTGGAGATGGCTGTGAAGTTGTAGGCAACACAGATACTTTCTTCAACTTTTCGTAGAACTGTTCCGAAGTCAGATCAATACCATCTGCATAGGTCTCTTCTCCGAACAGTACACGCAGCGGAACAATGTGAATCCCGTATTTGCGAATGAGTTCTTCGGGAATATCCGCCGTACTGTCTGTTACTATCGCAACCTTGTGGCTCATGACTCTCCTCCTCTTCGCTAGAGTGCTATTAGGACTCTACGGAGAACAGATAATAATACACCGGCTGTCCTCCAAGATGTACCTCTACCTCAGCATCAGGATACTGTACTTCAAGCCATGCAGCGAGGGCAGCAGTAACCTCAGGGTCAGCTTCGTCCCCTTCAAGGATCGTCACCACTTCATCTCCACTCTCCATCATCTGTTTGAGCAGACCTTCACATGCTTGAAGCATGGTTTCATCTGTCGCTACAATTTTGGAGTTATGAATACCGATATAGTGCCCCGCCTTAATATCCAATTCATCATATTGCGTATCACGAACCGCATGAGTCACTTGACCGGACTGTACCCGGCTAATGGCTTCCAACATTTGGTCACGGTTTGTTTCCGCAGACTCATCTTCCTGGAAAGCAAAGGCAGCAGCCATCCCCTGTGGAATGGTCTTACTTGGTATAACCGTAATCCGGCGCTCATCTTCAAGCAGTTCACGTGCCTGCTCCGCTGCCAGTACAATATTCGAGTTATTCGGGAGTATAAATACCTGCTCCGCAGCAATGGAACGAACGGCTTTTACAAAATCCTCAGTACTCGGATTCATCGTCTGTCCACCGGACAGAACCACATCAACGCCAAGACTCTGGAAAATCTCTGCAATACCGTCACCGGAGGATACCGCAATAAAACCATACGGTGCCATCTCATCTGCAGGAAGTACAGCCTCTTCCATACTGCGCGCTGCCTCAGGTGGAATCTCTGCAAACAATTCAGGTGATGGAGCAATGTCCATGCCTGCTGTCAGGAGATCCCGATGCTGTTCACGCATATTGAGAATATGAATCTGTGTAATCTCACCATAATGTAGCGCCAGGTTTAATACATCGCCTGGTGTCTTGGAATGGACATGAACTTTGATGACTTCATCATCGGCAATGATAATGATCGAATCCCCATTAACTGACAACGCTTTCCGGAATGCTTCGTCATCGAATGCCACTCCTGCGTTCTCTCCAAGCTCACGATTAATGAAGAATTCCATATCATAAAGAAATTCAATATCTTCCGTTTCCAATCTCGCCTGAGCAGATAATGGCATCTCCGGCGCAATCACCTGCTGCTGTGCAGGCTTCTTGATATCCACTTCTGCCGGTGCAGCCGGTTTCAAAGCAGATGCTGCCACGGATGGGGTTACTTCTTTGTTCAGCGAAGTACGATTCACACCGTCACTTTGCAGCAATACTTCCATAAAGCCCTCGTAGATATATACAAGCCCCTGACCACCTGAATCCACAACACCAACCTGTTTCAGTACAGGCAGTAATTCCGGAGTCATTGCCAGTGCTTCTTTTGCTTTTAACAAAACTTCATTCATTAATTCAGTAATATCATTCGTCCGTCTTGCGTAGTAGTTGGCATGTTTCGCCGCTTCCTTGGCTACGGTAAGAATGGTCCCTTCAACGGGCTTTACGACTGCTTTGTAAGCTGCGTCAACACCGTTCTGCAGGGCTGCTGCAAATTGGAGCGTATTCAGTTCCTCATAGGGAGCAGCTGAACGACTAAAACCACGGAACAATTGCGACAGAATAACTCCTGAATTCCCCCGTGCGCCCATAAGCAGGCCTTTCGATAGAATACCGGCAGCTTCGCCGATGGAGGCAGAACTTTTTCTTTTAATCTCTGCAACTCCTGCACTCATTGTCAAATTCATGTTCGTTCCCGTGTCACCATCCGGCACAGGGAAAACATTCAGGGAATTGACGTGCTCTGCATGCTGTCCAAGTTGTTCCGCTCCGGCAAGTACCATTGCGGTGAAATCTGTTCCATTTAAAGAACGTATACTCAAGTGAGAATTCCCCTTCCTAGCTTGATACACGAACACCTTGCACCAAGATGTGTCTGGTCTGTTCATGCGCTAACGCGGACTGCGTTATTCTTCGTCCATACCTTGTCCGGCACAGGCATACAATACAACATGTCAGCCGGATTAACGGTCTGGGCGGCCGGGCTACCAATATCCTGCACTCTCTGCACCCCTAACTTCGGGGCATACGGATATGCACCGGTATCAAGAGCCGGCATGAATGCCGCATGGAGACTGGTGCCAATGATGGAATGCCGCAGCTCACAGCGTTGCCAAAAAGCAGACCACCGACCTCTAAGTACGGTTTATTCTCCGACTTCCTCGCGGCAACAGCCTGTTCACCACTGTATTATGGACTACTCAACATTGTACTATATTAGACAGGAGAAATAAATAAAGTTTTTGGATCAGTTGACGAAGCTTTTTTAATTATGATATTATATTCAAGTATTGTTTTATGCAGGTTAAGTAATGGAAATGATCCGGTTCATGCCGGCTTAAACAACGCCATTAGCTACTGAAACCTGATCTTTATGATCGGGAAGAACAATTTAGCCCTTATGGAATGACTTTTCGTTTCTGAAGGCAACTGGTTATTTTAGGATAGGAGGTGTAATCTATGTCTCGCAAATGTTATGTGACAGGTAAGAAACCGGGCACCGGTAACCACGTATCCCACGCTAACAACCGTAACCGTCGTACTTGGGGCGTAAACGTTCAGAAGGTCCGCATTCTCGTTGACGGCAAACCAAAACGTGTATACGTAAGCACCCGTGCACTGAAAGCCGGTAAAGTGACTCGCGTATAATCACGCAAAGCTACTATAAATCGGGTAAGCAAAAAGCACCTTGTTCCTTGCAGGTGCTTTTTTGGTATTCAAAAAAGGGATTCTTGAATACGCTCATTAACATGTGAATGGCCGCCGCATGGCGCTTCGCAGGTACGAATTCCAGATAAGCCTGAGCCAAAGCGGCGGTATTCCCTGTTACCTTATCAATCGGATCAGTTCTTTTGAAACGTATTAAGAATCGCCTTTACAAACCCTCCCAAAAACTTCGGCAGTTTGAATGTGTAAAATTTCATAATTCACCCTCCCCATCATGCTCATGCGTCCGCCGTATCCTATGCTTCAGGCCTTCTTTACCTCAAACACGACAAAAAAGGCTACATGAGAAACCTGCTCATGTAACCATATTTATGCGGAACCTTCGATCCCTATTCCACAATGACAAGCCCGAAGATCAGGTCATTTACGTTTGGGCAGGAATATATTGATAGACAGCGATCATGAAAACACTCAGTACATAATACAGTATGCTGAATATAACAAAAGTAACCCGATGCCCGGTACGATCAAATTTGCGGAAATACATAATAACAACGCCCACCCCGATTAATGACGTGATGGCATTAAACGGGGATTGAATAACCGCAAACAAAGCAAGCACAAGTCCCGTCACGAGACTCGCAGCCATCGTCCACAGTGTCTCCTTGAGGGTCATAGATCAGCCTCCGTAGCTACGGCGAATTTCAGTAATCGCGGCAGCACGATCCTCACGTCCAAATACGGCACTCCCAGCAACGAGCACATCTGCTCCAGCTTCCACTACAAGCGGGGCTGTATCGGCTGCAATTCCGCCATCTACTTCGATATGTACATCATGGCGTCCCTTTTCGTTCAACCAGGTACGAATCTGCTTGATTTTGTTCATGGTACCCGAGATGAAAGCCTGTCCGCCAAAACCAGGATTGACCGTCATAACAAGAACCATGTCCACATCATCCAGTACTTCAAGAATGGCAGACGCTGGCGTTCCCGGATTAAGGGCAACTCCTGCCTTCACTCCTTGCTCCTTGATCAGGTGAATAACTCGGTGCAGATGCACACAAGCCTCAGCATGAACGGTAATTACCGCTGCACCCGCTTTGGCAAATTCCTCAACATAACGCTCCGGATTCTCAATCATCAAATGCACATCGAGCGGCAAGCTTGTATGTGGAGCGATCGCCTTCACAATCGCAGGTCCAAGCGTAATATTAGGGACGAAATGACCGTCCATAACGTCAACATGAATCCAGTCTCCTCCTGCAGCTTGAGCTTCTGCAACTTCCGCACCAAGGCGGGCAAAATCAGCTGATAATATCGATGGGGCAATTTTAATCATGTTAATACCTCCGCTTCTTATCTTTCATTTCGGTCAGGAACAGCACATAGTGCTGATATCGGCTTTCAGAGATCAGACCTTCCTCCTTGGCCGCAAGCACACGACAGCCTGGTTCATGTGTATGGGTACAACCTCGGAATTTGCACTGATCTGCAAACTGGGCGAATTCCCGGAAACAAGTGGAGAGTTCCTCCACACCGATCTCCAGAAAGTCCAGTTGGCTGAATCCTGGCGTATCCGCAACAAATCCACCATTATCCAACGGAATAAGCTCCACGTGCCTGGTGGTGTGTTTCCCTCGTCCTAGACGCATGCTGATCGCATTTGTCTCCAGCGTCAGGCCCGGCATCAATGCATTTAACATCGAAGACTTGCCTACACCGGATTGTCCGGAGAATACGCTGATCTTACCAGCCAGACGGTCTCTGAGCAGTTCACTGCCTTCACCGGTACGTGAACTTGTGGAGATCACTTCATAACCAACCTGTTCATACAATGCTTTCACTTCAGCAACAGTGTCTTTGGCTGGATCAGCCAAATCCAGTTTGGTCAACACAATGAGTGCATCCAGCCCCGCCTGCTCGATGTGAACAAGGAACTTGTCCAACAGGTTCAGGTTCATATCCGGTTCCTTCACAGAGAACACGAGAACAGCCAAACTTACATTGGCTACAGGAGGACGGATAAGTTCCGTCTCACGCTTCCGGATTTCATCTACCGTTCCTTCTCCGTTCTCTGTCAACATGTAGCTGACGCGGTCACCTACAAGCGGTGATGTTCCCCGTTTTCTGAAGATACCTCTGGCTCGACATTGAACGGCGGAACCTTCAACCGAAGGAACCCCGTTGTCTTCCACTGGCATGACATAATAGTAACCGCTTAGCGCTTTAACGATGATACCTTCTGGCATAGCTCCGTCGCCCTCCTTTAGATGGTGGTACATTTACTCCAGACGCCAGCATAAGCCGCCCTTATGGACGGCTTGATGCGTTAATGACTTCCTTTTTCTTCTCTTTTTCCTTACCGTGCCCCTTACCATTATTCATGGCAGAAGTGTCCTCATCTACACTGTCACCTTCACCGTCTGCCGGTGTGGACTCAGGTTCACCTTCCTGATTGGGATCAACACTGCCTTCATCAACGCTACCTTCACCTGGATCAGGCTCGTTTTCTGGCGGCGTCTCAGTGCTTTGTTCCGGGTCAATGGAAGGTACATTTACTGTTCCGTTTTTGGCGTCACTGTAGGAGACAAGATACGTATCCAGGAACTGTCCATCACGATATACGGACACAGCCCCATTTTCATTTGGAGCGAGCACAAGTGGAATGGTCAAGGTCTGGGTTGAGTTCACAGTGCGTGTTCCCCATTCCTGATTCTTGCCGCGTGCATCTTCATATGTGATACGAATTTTACTGTTTTTGCCCTCTTCTTTGGGTGACACATTGATATTAAAAGGATATTGCAGCGCTTCAGGCGGATACCCTGTACTAATAAAGATCGTAATCTTATCACCAGGACTCACCTCTGTGCCCGCTTCCACAGGCCATTGCTGCGTCACTTTGCCCTTTTCTATCGTATAGCTTGGTTCTTCCTGCACCTGAGCAAGTTCCAGTCCAGCAGATTTAAGCTTTTCTTCAGCTTCACTGCGGGTAAGATTTTTCAGTTCAGGCATTTTGACCGTTTCAGTGCCTTTACTTACGGTTAACTCAATCTGAACTATCGCAGGATCAAATTCCTCATTCACACCCGGTGTCTGGGAAATAACAGAACCTGAAGCCACATCATTGGAGAAGTCATCTTTCCGCTGAATCTGATCTTCCTTAATGCCAAGCGCAGTCAACTTCTTGACAGCCTCATCATAAGGGTCTTGTTTGACATCAATCATCTTCACCAGTTCTTTTTCTGCACCAACACTGATCTGGACCTCCGAACCTTCTTTGACAACATCGCCTTCTTTTCTGCTCTGGTCAAACACAATACCGGGTTCGACACCTTCCTGGTACAGACGGATGACCTCATCACTGACGACGAGTCCTTTCTCTTCAAGTAGTTCCCGAGCCTTTTCTTCAGTCTGGGTGATCACGTTAGGTACGGTAACTTCAGGTACAACCAACATACCCTTGACATACCATACAACGCCCACCATGGCGATTAGAATAAGAACGGTTAATGAAATGAGTAGAGCTGGCTTCTTCCAGCTCTTCGATTTTGTCTTACCCTTGCCAGTTTCTTCGTCAGACTCCATCACAGGCACTGCACCCGTCGATGTAACTCCGCGAGGTTCAGGCTTGATCGCTGGCATAACGCGAGTCTGGTCTATATCATCCTCATCTGGAAAATCAATCTTCGTTTCATTACGTCTCTCCGGCATCAGGCAAGTTTCCAGATCGGTCTGCATTTCTTTGGCCGACTGATAACGTTCCTGCGGATTTTTACGCATGGATTTTAAGATGACATTTTCCACACTTTGCGGAATCAATGGATTGAATTTGCGTGGTTCATCGAACTCTTCCTGCAAATGCTTCAATGCCACACTGATTGGACTTTCACCCAGAAACGGAAGTTGCCCGGTAAGCATTTGGTAAAGTACGATCCCAAGAGAATATAAGTCCGATTTTTCACCAGTAACGATGCCTTTGGCATGTTCCGGTGAAAAATAATGTACAGAACCAACTACAGAACCCGTCTGCGTAATCGTTGTAGATGTAACGGCACGGGCAATCCCGAAATCCGTTACTTTCACACGGCCATTCCGGCCTATTAATATATTGTGGGGTTTGATATCCCGATGAATAATTTGATTATGATGTGCATGATCAAGAGCATCTGCAATCTGGGAAGCGATTCGGACAGATTCGTCCACTTGCAGCGGCGCACGTTCTTTAATAATTTCATTCAGGTTTTTGCCTTCCACGTACTCCATGACAATATAATGAACGTCATCTTCCTGCCCCACGTCATAAATGCTAACTACATTCGGATGAGACAGTGATGCCGCCGATTGTGCTTCCCTCCGGAAACGGCGAATAAACTCTTCGTCATGCACAAACTGTTGTCTAAGGACTTTAATCGCTACATTCCGGTTTAACAGAAGATCCTGTGCTTTGTACACAAGAGCCATGCCGCCACCGCCGACACGCTCAATCACTTCATAGCGTCCGCCTAGCTGGTGCCCAATCATGACTCACACCCCGTTTCCGTATCCACGGAACCTTCCCTCTGCAACTCGAACAAAGCAACCGTGATGTTGTCGTCTCCCCCAGCAAGTAAAGCCAACTGAAGCAGTCGGTCTGCACGATCTTCCAATGCAAGTTCCAGATTGCCGGCAACCTGAATAATCTGCTCATTACTGACCAGGTTACTGAGACCATCGCTGCACAGGAGAAGAACTTCGCCTTCCTCCAGCTTGACGGTATCCAGATCTACCTTCACCTCGGCATCTGTTCCAAGCGCACGAGTTAGTACGTTGCGACGTGGATGATGGGACACATCCTCTTTGCTAATCTGACCATTTTTGAACAATTCATTCACCAGTGTATGGTCCTCGGTTAGCTGGATCACAGCTTTGTTCGCAATTTTGTAGGCTCTGCTATCACCGATGTGTCCAATAACACCTTCTGTATCGTTCAATAAAGCCGCAACCACTGTTGTTCCCATGTTGTGGTACTTGTCATCTGTGGATGCCGTACGGAAGATAACTTCGTTGGCATGCAAAATAGCATCGCTGAGAGCTGCAGACAGAGACGCATGTGACAGACCTGGTTCCAGTGTTCCCAGATCTTGTACCAACGTCTCTACTGCCAAGCGGCTTGCCGTATCCCCTGCAAGATGTCCACCCATGCCATCGGCAACAATACCCAGAATATATCCTGTATCGAGATTACGAATCCAGGCTGAATCTTCATTCACCGAACGCACTCGTCCGATATGGCTCACATGAACTGTTTTGATCAAAACGTTCTCACCTCAACTCCATATGCTTTGCACGAAGCTGACCGCAAGCGGCAGCAATATCATGTCCCTGTTCACGACGAATGGTTACATTAACACCCTGTTCCGAGAGAATCTTCTGAAAATTGAAAATGTCACTTCTCGATGTTCTTACGTATTTGCGTTCAGGTACATGGTTAACCGGAATCAGGTTCACGTGACACAACATGTTCTTAAGCACGCTTGCCAGTTCTGCTGCATGCTCTGGCTGATCGTTTACCCCACCAATAAGTGCATACTCAAACGTAATTCTCCGACCTGTTTTGGCCAGATAATAACGAAGGGACTCCATCACGTCTTCAAAAGGAAAACGACGGTTAACCGGCATCAATTTCGAACGCAGTGCATCATTTGGTGCATGGATCGAAATGGCGAGGTTAATCTGTGTATCTTCATCTGCAAACTTGTAGATGTTCGGAACGATTCCGCTCGTGGATACCGTGATGTGACGCTGACCAATGTTCAGTCCTTTTTCATGAATCATAATGCGCAGGAAAGTCATCGTAGCTTCATAGTTTTCGAAAGGTTCACCCGAACCCATGATTACAATGCTGCTGACACGCTCGCCGCGTTCATCTAAAATTTTCTGAGCCTGCACAACCTGGGCAACAATCTCCCCAGCCGTAAGGTTACGCTTGAGACCACCCAATGTGGATGCACAGAACGTACAACCAATACGACAACCAACCTGTGTGGTTACACAGATGCTGTTCCCGTAGTTATGCTTCATGATTACCGTCTCAATGGCATGATCATCATGAAGACCAAAGAGGAATTTAACCGTTCCATCCTTGGATTCAAACTTGGTAATTTCCTTAAGCGTTACAAATTCAAATTGCTCTGTCAGTTTTTCACGCAATGGCTTGGACAGATTGGTCATTTCACTGAAATCATTCACGCGTTTTACATAAATCCAGTCAAAGATTTGGCCACCGCGAAACGCCGGCTCCCCATTCTCAACGGCCCATTGCTGTAGTTGTTCCAGAGAATAATCATATATAAAAGGTTTCATTTTGTTGTCAACACCTATTCCTTCTTTTCTTTTCGTTGGCTTCCTTCTTTTCGTTCCATTCGTCCTATTCTATCACAAAGACCACGTTACATCCATGTATACCCTTGATATCTGTACTTCATGCATTATAACACCTCAATGCCGCCATCGCACCCTGTCATCACTTTTCTCTGACAATTATATCGAAGTCCCATCACAAAGAAATCCGCCGAAGTTCCCCTCGGCGGTCATGCTTCCGTGCTCTATTAAACTGTTATTTCGCTGTTTTTGTCAACCGTGCGATGAAAAATCCGTCGCTGTGAGCGTATTGTGGCAAAATCTGAATACCACCGTTCACTGCCTTCAAGTTCGCTGTCTCCGATTCAGACCAGACAGATGCTTCTGCTGGACTATATTCCGGATGTCGATTCAAGAAGTCTGCCACCATATCCTCATTCTCAGCAGGCTCAATCGTACACGTGCTATACACCAGAATACCACCTGGTTTTAACAACGGCGCAACCCGATCAAGCAATTCACGCTGCAAGCCTGCGATATCTTCGATATCTTCTACGGTTTTGGTCCATTTCACATCTGGCTTGCGTCGAATAACACCGAGACCTGAACATGGTGCATCCAGCAAAATGCGGTCAAACGACGCTTCCGGATACCGCTCGTTCAGATCAAGAGCATCTCCAGTTACAGCATCGATGCAACTCAGACCGAGACGCTCCGCCTGATCCAAGATCAGCTGGCGCTTGTGAGCATGTACATCATTCGCGACAATACGACCGCGATCCTGCATTTTCTCCGCCATGTGAGCTGTTTTACCACCTGGAGCTGCGCAGCAATCCAATACAAGTTGGTCTTCTTCCGGCGCAACGGCTTCAGCGACAAGCATGGAACTTTCGTCCTGTACAGAGAACAGGCCATCCCGATACCAGGACGTTAGAGCCATATTTCCGCCACTACGTACAAGAATACCATCGGAACTAAGGCGAGAAGCTTCAACGACTGCACCTGTGCTGGCCATCTCATGCATCAGTTTCTCCCGTGTGGTCATTGTGGTGTTGACCCGAACACTCACCGCTGGCGGCTCGTTATTCGCACGACAGATCGCTTCTGCCGTCTCTTCGCCGTACTGGGCAATCCAACGTTTAACCATCCATAACGGGTGGGAATGCTCCAGTGAAATACGTTCGGCAACGGGCAGATGTTCTGGAATACGAAGTTCATCCCGATTACGGATCATATTGCGAAGTACACCATTCACCATGCCCGAGATTCCCTGATGGCCCAGTTTCTTCGCCAGATTAACCGCTTCGCTCACCACGGCATGTTCCGGAATACGATCCAGGTATATCATCTGGTATACGCTGATTCGCAGCAGGCTACGAACCCATGGTTGCAGTTTGGATACTCCTTTGGCCACGTAACGTTCCAGAAAATAATCAAGTGTATTCAATCTGGCGATTGTTCCATACACCAATTCGGTAGCGAGTCCAGCATCTGCGGGGCTTAAATCCGCCTCTTTCAGACGACGGTTCAACTCCAGATTACTGTATGCTCCATCTTGCTCAACAGCACTCAGAACTTTGACTGCCAATGCACGAGCAGATGTTTTGGGTTTCTGGGAGCGAGATGCACCATCCGATTTACCCGAATTCGGACGACGGTTTCCTTCACGCCCGGATGAATTTCCAGTAGCTTTCTGGCCTTTTCCTGACGAACGACCTGGTATGTTACCGCTCATCGCAGCACCGTTCCAGGTTTAAGTGTACCACCACGAGCAAAGTCAGCAGCTTGCATCACCTTTTTGCCTGCAGGTTGCACTTCAGTCAACCAGAGGGACCCATCGCCTGTGCGAACTTCAATCCCTGCCTTGCCCAATTGAAGCACGGTTCCCGGCTCTGCTTGTCCTGCATCCGAAGAAGTTGCCAGATCCACCTGATCGGGGTTAGCCGCAGCCCAGACTTTGAAGACCTGATCATCCCACATCGTAAATGCACCGGAGAACGGCACAAGACCACGAATCTGATTGAACAATTCGCGTGAAGTACGACTCCAGTCCATCTTCTCGTCATCCCGAGTCAGATTGCGAGCATACGAAGCCTCGGCATCATCCTGAGGGACAGCCGTTGTCTCGCCTGCAATCAATCGTGGCATTTCAGCCTGAAGCAGTTTGGAACCCGCCTCACTTAATTTATCAAACATCGATCCTGATGTATCTTCATCCGTAATTGGCAGTTCCACACGAGAGATCATATCTCCGGTGTCCAGGCCTTCGGCCATATACATCAATGTGACTCCTGTCACGGATTCACCGTTAATAATGGAACGTTGGATCGGGGCTCCACCGCGATATTTTGGCAAAAGTGAGCCATGCACGTTCACACAACCGCGAACAGGCATATCCAGCACGGCTTTGGGCAGAATCTGTCCAAAGGCCGCGGTCACGATCAGATCCGGCTTCCATTCAGCCAAGCGGGCTACGGCTTCCGGATCACGCAATTTAACAGGTTGAAACACCGGCAGACCGTGGCGTTCTGCCGCGGCCTTAACCGGTGTTGGCGTAAGTACTTTTTTGCGTCCCTGTGGTTTATCAGGCTGAGTCACCACACCCACCACATTGTATCCCTCTGCCATCAGCATATCGAGAGAAGGAACTGCAAATTCAGGTGTTCCCATAAAAACAATATTCAAATCGATCACTCCTTAATTACGACGCGGTCCCGTTTGATCGGCTGCAATTTCGTACACTTTCTCGGCGACATCCGTAAAGAGTACGCCATCCAGATGATCAATCTCATGCTGGAATGCACGGGACAGCAAGCCACTACCCGTAATAATCAACTCTTTGCCTTCACGATCCAGACCTTTAACCGTAACGGTCTCGAAACGGCGAACATCACCATTAATTCCAGGGATACTCAGACAACCTTCCGGTCCAAATTGTTCTCCCTCACTTGCAATGATCTCCGGGTTAATCATCTTGATCAGCCCTTGCTCATCACCTGCGTCGATAACAATCAGACGTTTCAAAATTCCAACCTGCGGCGCAGCAAGACCTACACCTTCCGCATCGTACATGGTATCAGCCATATCATCCAGCAATTTTTGTACGTTCGGTGTAATTTTAGTTACTTCTTTGGCTCTCTTGTGGAGCACCTCATCTGGTTCTTGCACGATAATGCGAATCGACATGTTGTAAGCACCTTCCTAATCCTCATCATAATTTCAGGACGATATCTGTATTTTTGGGGTATTCATTTTAATCTATGTTTATACCGCTTGTTTACATCCGCATTGCTGCAAAATGCTTACATTAACATTTGCGGGTCTACATCCAGACTAATAAGCAATTTCTGCGCCTGAACATCATCGTCCATGCGCCGGGCCGTAGCCAGAGCGAGTCCTATGGCGTCTACATCCCCCCGCCATTTTATCATACATTGGAATCTGTATCTATTCTTGATCCGTGGAATTGGGGATGCTACCGGCCCTAGTACATCAAAGGCATCATTGCTGAAACGATCCAGACTGCCGAGCCATCCGGCCGCATTAGCCTTCTCTTTCAGTATTCGCGTATAGTTCTCGGCAAGACGAATCAATACCGGAAGCTGCTCATGCGAAAAGGTCACCAGAATCAGGCGACAGTATGGCGGATATTGCAAATTGCGACGGTGCAGCAATTCCTCACGTACAAACGACACGTAGTCATGCTGACTCGCATGACCAATGGAGTAGTGCTCCGGCGTATAGGACTGAACAAACACTTCACCAGGCAATTGGTGCCGACCAGCTCGGCCCGCTACCTGTGTTAGTAACTGAAACGTTTTTTCCGCAGCCCGGAAATCAGGTAAATTCAACGCTGAATCGGCTGTTATCACGCCAACCAGGGTTACATCCGGGAAATCAAGTCCCTTCGCAACCATCTGGGTGCCCAGCAATACATCCGCCTTTTTCTCACGAAACTGTTTCAGCAGCTTCTCGTGAGCCCCTTTTTCCGTTGTTGTATCCACATCCATCCGAATGACCCGAATACCCGGAAAGAGCTTGGCAAGCTCTTCCTCGACTCGCTGTGTACCTGTACCAAAGTATCGAATATGCTCACTTCCACAGTCCGGACACACTTCCGGAGCCGCTTCCGCATACCCGCAGTAATGACAACGAAGATTATTCGAGCGCTGATGGTACGTTAATGAAATATCACATTCGGGACAACCTGCCACATATCCACAACTTCGGCACATAACAAAGGTCGAATATCCACGGCGATTCAGCAGAAGCACCGTCTGTTCACCACGTTCCAAGCGCTCCTCCAACCCTTTGTGCAAAGCCCTGCTGAACATGGAGCGGTTGCCATCCTTCAACTCTTCACGCATGTCAACGATTCGCACTTCAGGCAACTTGTTACCCAGTGCCCGTGTTGGCATCTCCAGTAAAAGTGGTGCAAAATCATCATTACTTTGCGAGCGTGCCGCATAATAACTTTCCAGCGAAGGTGTCGCTGAACCCAGAACAACCACGGCCTGATGCTGCTGTGCTCTTTTTACCGCCACATCACGGGCATGATATTTCGGAGTTTCTTCCTGTTTGTAGGAAGTCTCGTGTTCTTCATCCATAATGATCAACCCAAGCCGACTGAATGGAGCAAATACGGCTGAACGCGCCCCAATCGCAACCTTCACCTGACCTTCACGAATCTTGCGCCATTCATCATAACGTTCACCGCCAGACAGACGACTGTGCATAACAGCAACTTGGTCCCCAAATCGCCCTTTAAAACGTTCTACCATCTGTGGTGTGAGTGCAATCTCGGGAACCAGAACGATAGCCTGCCGATCCTGCTCGATGCATTGTTGAATGGTTTGAAGATAGACTTCCGTCTTGCCACTTCCCGTAACACCATGTAACAAAAATACCCCGTGGCGTTGTTCCTGCAATCGGCCATTGATATTGTCGTAGACAAGTTTTTGCTCATCAGTCAGAACCAGCGGTTCAGTCGCTTTGAACTTCCTGCCCTGATAAGGGTCACGAAAGACCTCAACGTCCTCGGTGACGATCAGTCCCTTATCCTCAAGCCCCTTAATCGTCGCAGCCGATACCTGTAGTGTAGATAACACTTCTTTCATCGGCATGGGCAGCAGTTCTTTCATTTCCAGCAAAAAAGCCAGAATCTCCTTCTGTCGCTGTGCTTTCGCCGGGAATGAAGCAAGTGCTTTCTCTGCAGCAGCAATATCTACAGCCAGATCAACGGACTTCATCGTTTTTTTATTTAACTTGTCCTTGATGGCCTGACTTTCCAGCAGCACGCCACCAAGCAATAATTTCTTAATTAGTGCAGCATGATTGGGATATTTTCGACTCAGTTGTTGCAGCGGTACCTGACCCCGACTTTTGACAAAACGGATGATATCCTGCTGTACTTTCTCGGTCGTAGACTCTTCTCCCCAAACAAATAACACCTCATCATCCGGTTGTGCACCCGCCATCTGTCCATCAAGTGCATCTCCCAGCGAGATGTATCGCTCTGCTTTCCCTTTCAATGCCGTCGGCACCATGACCTGCAATGACAAAATCCGGTTACTGGCGTAACGTCCACTCATCCATTCGGCCAACTCAACCAAATCCTTTGACAACGGGGGAACAATGTCCAGCAACTCCTGAATCTGCTTAAGCTTGAATGATTCCTCTCCGGTACGCGGCACAAGATCAATCACGAATCCCTGCACCGTCCGATGACCAAAAGGTACACCCACCCGGCTGCCAATCTCGATCCATTCCCTCATCGATTCAGGTACCAGGTAATCAAACGGCCGGTCTGTTTCCTTCACGGGAACATCGACTATGACCTTGGCAATCTCCATATCCTAATTCCTCCCGGCAATGCGCTCCGCCGCAATCCGGAGCAACCGGTGAGCCACATCGTCCTTGGCCAACACTGGAAGCTCCTCCACCAAACCTTCCCGGTCATAGATATGTACCGCGTTGGTGTCTGTTCCAAATCCTGCACCCGTGCGGGTTACGTCATTGGCTACGATCAGATCACAGTTTTTCCGTTCCAATTTCTCACGTGCATACATCTCAACCGACTGAGTCTCCGCAGCAAAACCAATCAAAAACTGATGGGTTTTCTGTTTGCCCAGCGTTTCAAGAATATCTATATTTTTAACAAGTTCGAGCGACAGCGTGTCGCCTTTCTTCTTGATCTTCTCGGTATAAACTTCCTTTGGACGATAATCGGCAACTGCCGCCGCCTTAACCACGATATCAGCATCGTCCCATTCGCGTGTTACCGCTTCATACATATCCTGTGCAGACTGTACAGGGATCAACTCAACGTTCTCCGGTGGCTTGGCTTGGGTATTGCCCATAACCAATTTCACATCTGCCCCCAGATCACGCGCAGCTGCAGCTATGGCAAATCCCATTTTGCCAGATGAATCGTTCGTAATGTATCGTACTGGGTCAATGCGCTCAATCGTACCTCCAGCCGTAACGACAACCTTCTTGCCTTGTAACAATGGAGCTTGTCCCTGCCGACTACGTTCTGCAGAATCGCGCTGTTCAAAGAAACGTTCCACCACATCCACAATGCTCTCCGGTTCTTCCAGACGTCCCTTGCCCACATATCCACACGCAAGCAAACCTTCACCTGGTTCAATCATCATAGCGCCCCGTTCAACAAGCAGGTTCATATTATGCTTTACAGCTGGATGATCATACATATGTACATTCATCGCTGGAGCAATCATAACAGGGGCTGTCGTGGCAAGAAGAGTTGTTGAGAGCATATCATCTGCCATGCCATGCGCCATCTTGGCAATTACATTAGCTGTTGCCGGAGCAACCAGAACAAGATCCGCCAGATCGGCCAGATGAATATGAGATACGACTGCTGGTTCACGCTCATCAAATGTATCGGTATATACGGTGTTTCGGGTCAACGTTTGCAGCGTCAATTCGGTAATAAACTGTGTAGCGGAAGCTGTCATAATTACATGAACATCCGCTCCCTTTTGTACCAGTCTGCTGCATAATGTTGCCGCTTTGTAAGCGGCTATGCCGCCAGTCACACCAAGCACGATTTTTTTACCGTTCAACATGTTTATTTCCCCCGATATTTATACGACGTCTAAGTAAGATTCCGTTAAAATATGCTTATTCGTAAAAAAATAACAACCTCGCGGTTGTCAATTAATCCGGCTTGCGCCGTATGCAGTTGAAGAGCAGCCGCAGGCGGCTTACTCTTCTTCTTCGTCCTGTCCTTTGATGACAACGAGCAGGTCTCCATAGATTTCTTCCAGTGCAACGCCCACTTGTTTATGGGATCTCGCACCTCTTAAATCCGATTTTTCACCTTCACGTAGCTGTCTAGCCCGGCGGGAAGCAGCAACAACAAGGGAATACTTGCTGTCGACTTTGTTCATCATTTCATCAATAGAAGGATACAGCATATTAACAAACACCTCTTCGCATTAGTATAATCGCAAGTTGCCGCCTGACAGAACTGATGTGGCATGTCTTCACACCCGGGCATTCCGAGAAGGAGTGCTTCAGTATATGATATGACAACTGCCCCACTTATATCGCATTCTGCAGCGGCAAAAGGGATTATTTATTGATCTTACAATGTTCGGCGATTATGATGCTTTCTATTCTCTTGCACGCCAAATCAATTTCATCATTAACAACAGCGTAATCATACTGCTCCAGCAGACTGATCTCATCAACCGCCACGGACATCCGGTGATCAATGGTCGCTTGGCTTTCGGTACCACGGCCCTGAATGCGATCTTTCAGCTCGTCCAATGAAGGAGGAAGCAGGAAAACAAAGATCCCTTCCGGGAATTTCTCTTTCACTTTTAACGCGCCTTGAACCTCAATCTCCAGAATGATGTCGCGGCCTTCGTTAATCGTTTTCTCTACAAAATCACGCGGTGTTCCGTAATAATTACCAACATACTCCGCATGTTCCAACAATTGATCTTCAGCAATCATGTTCTGGAACTCTTCATGACTTCTGAAGAAATAGTTCACACCATGTTCTTCACCAAGACGAGGCTGACGGGTTGTTGCCGATACGGAATAGATCAATTCCGGAACCCGTTTGCGCAAAGCGCTGCATACAGTACCCTTCCCGACCCCAGATGGGCCGGACAACACTACAAGTAATCCCTTAGACATATTACACTCCATTTTATTCGTCGTTATCATCATCTTTCGAAGAAAGACGATGGGCGACCGTCTCAGGCTGAACTGCAGACAAAATGACATGATCGCTATCCGTTATAATTACGGCACGAGTACGTCTTCCGTACGTTGCATCAATCAGCATGTGACGATCTCTTGCCTCTTGTATAATTCTCTTGATCGGCGCCGATTCCGGACTCACGATGGATATAATCCGGTTCGCCGATACGATGTTACCGAATCCAATGTTAATGAGTTTGATTGCCATAATCAGGTTCTTCCCCCTATACATGCGACTCTTTTGCCGAAATTAGGCCGATCATTCGATATTCGCAGCTTGCTCGCGAATCTTCTCCAGTTCCGCTTTCATCTCGACAACACGATTCACCAGAGCCAAATGGTTGGCTTTTGATCCAATCGTATTGACTTCCCGATTCATCTCTTGAATTAGAAAGTCCAACTTACGACCTACCGGCTCATCACTCTTCAGCAGTTCCCTGCTCTGTCCAAAGTGACTCTGTAGACGCGTAAGCTCCTCTTCTATGTTAGAACGATCGGCAAACATTGCAATTTCCATACCCAATTTATGCTCATCAAAAGGGAAAGAGCCTTCTTCCTGCATTTCCGTAAGCCTTTGTCTTAGCTTGTTGCGATAATCACTTACCACAGTCGGTGCAAGATCAAGCATCTCGGTATGCAGTGACTCCAGACGGGTAATCCGCCGTTCCAGGTCACTGGCCAGATGAAGACCCTCGCGAGCGCGCATCTGTTCAAGGCTGGACAGAGCCTCTTTCAATCCTTCCTGCAGAACTCGCTCCCATTCGTCCTTCTGCTCTTCGGGAATGGAACTTGTCCCATCCGAATGAACCATGACGTCCGGCAGACCAAGCATATCCACAATACTTGGTTTGCCCTGCATTCCATATTGGGTCTCCAGTTGCTCTGCAGCCTGCAGATAGGCCCTGACCGTCTGTTCATTCAGAACAGCGGGAAGAGCCTGGTCTTCCTCTTTTTCTTTCATTACATAAACATCAATCCGCCCACGTTTCAAACGACTCTGTACGATCTTCCTCAAACCGTCTTCATAATACGTCCACTCTCTTGGCAGACGCATCATCACTTCGCAATAACGATGATTAACAGATTTGATCTCTAATTGTACCTTATAGCCGCCAAAATGAAAGGCGGATTGACCGTATCCGGTCATACTGAATGACATCGGCATCACATCCGTTTTACTATTGTAATTGATTATTAGGGTTGAAACAAGTAGGACATTGATGCTCCGACTTCTCCCATACGTATTGAGTCAGTTCGGCCGTCATGCCGTAGAACATAAACGGTGTCATAAGATAGATGCCTTTGAAATGCGCTGTTGCTACGTCCAGCAATTCTTTGGCAATTTTTACCCCCATCGCACGGCCTTCTTCGCCTTCCAGACCTGCCATACGGGAACGCACTTCATCCGAAAGCTGAATTCCGGGAACCTCGTTGTGCAGATACTCTGCATTCCGTCCACTCGCCAGCGGCATTACACCTACAAAAATGGGCACATCCAGATGTTTGGTCGCCTCGTGCATTGCTACAATCAACTCAGGATCATAGATCGGTTGTGTCATGATGTAATCTGCACCAGAGGCAATTTTCTTCTCCAGACGCTGTACAGCTTTCTCCAAATATTTCACATTGGGATTAAATGCTGCTCCGATGACAAAACCCGCTTTTTGCTTCAGCGGTTTACCTGAGAAAGCCACTCCATCGTTCAACTGTTTGATCATGCGTATGATTTCAAAAGAAGTCAGATCGTATACCGAGCTTGAACCCGGCAGATCACCAAATCTTGCAGGATCTCCTGTTACAGCCAGTACATGATTAATGCCCAGAGCATCAAAACCCATCATGTGGGACTGTGTTCCAATCAGGTTCCGGTCACGGCAGGCAATGTGCACAAGTGGACGAAGGCCCGTGCGATCCTGAACAAGGTGACCTAGCGCCATGTTGCTCATCCGTGTAACCGCGAGTGAATTATCGGCCAGTGTCAGGGCATCGGCTCCTGCTGCTTTTAATGTCTCGGCACCTTTCATGAACTTGGCAATGTCCAAGTCACGCGGCGGGTCAAGTTCAACAATGACCGTGTGACGCTGCTTGACCAGATCAACGATCGTAGGCTGTCCTCCACGCCCGGAACGCTCATCCACATGTTCATGCAACACAATACGCGGTTTGGATTCTGACGGATCAGGCTCCAAAATAGGCGAAGGTATATAGTCAGCAAGCGCCTCTTTCATGGCGGTAATATGATCAGGTGTCGTACCACAGCAACCGCCGATAATACGAGCGCCCAGTTCGGCAAATTGCACTGCCGTCTGACCAAAGTACTCCGGAGTTGCTCCATAACGGAACTGACCATCTACATAATCTGCTGCACCCGCATTTGGATAAACAGACATTGGGATACCAATACGTCCAGAGACGGTTTCCATGGCACGCATAATCCCGTTTGGACCTGAGCGACAGTTAAAACCAATGACGTCCGCGCCCTGCTCCCGCATAATCCGGAAGGCTTCAGGCATCGTATATCCGTCCAGTGTATGTCCTACATCCTCTACAGCGAACTGTCCAATTACAGGCAAATCACTCAGCTTGCGCGCTTGCAAAAGGGCAATATCCATTTCCTCGATATCATAGAAGGTCTCAAGCAAAATGCCATCCACGCCTTCATCAAGCAGTGCAGAGATCTGTTGTTGATAAAAGCGCTTCAGTTCACTCGTTGACACGTTCGTCCGCTTGCCACCTCGAATGGAACCAACTGCACCAAGCACATAACCGGTATCCCCAGCTACCTCTTTGGCAATGCGTACGCCGGCACGATTCACGTCCTCCACCTTGGACTCCAGACCGAACTTGGACAACTTGTCGTAATTGGCAGAATACGTATTTGTTTCAAATATTTCTGTACCTGCATCCCGATAACGGCGATGTACATCCGCCACTACTTCAGGTGAAATCAAGTTCAATTCTTCATATGAAATCCCCACTGGGAACCCCATTTGGTACAGATATGTTCCCATGGCCCCATCTCCAACGAGAACCCGTTCCTGCATAACTTTGCGCAAATCCGCCTTCATCCCATTTCCCCCCGCCTAGCTGTGATCATTTACATACTAATGTAACACAAAAAACGCTAAAAAACGAAGAAAAACACAGGTTTTTGATGAGTATCCAGCTCATATGGACTTTCTTGCCATACAGCCCCCAATATGTCTCTGTACAGGAGACACGACCTGTTCTTTTTAACAAAAAAAGAGGCCCGCAGGCCTCTTTGGTTACACCTTCCACTTTTTATGAAGTGATTCCCTTAAAAACAACTTCAGCAGGTCCAGTCATGTACACATGATTGTCAGCTTCATTCCACTCAATGTGGAGATCCCCACCCTTAAGGCTGATGATTGCTGTACGATCCGTATGTCCATTCAGGACAGAGGATACCAGTGTTGCACAAGCTCCGGTTCCGCAAGCAAGTGTTGGACCAGCTCCGCGTTCCCATACACGCATGTCCACATATCCACGGTCACGAACTGTAGCAAATTCCACATTGATTTTTTTCGGGAACATGGGATGTACTTCAAGAAGTGGGCCCCAAGTCGTGAGGTCAAAATTAACAGCATCATCTACATAGATAACCGCATGCGGGTTACCCATGGATACGGCAGTGAATTTGAACGCATGTCCATTCGCTTCAATGTAGTGATCAACCACTGGATTGGCATCCACCGTTGTAGGCACTTGAAGACCGTTCAGAATCGGCTCCCCCATATCGACACGAACCGTTTCCACTTTACCATCACGAATATTGAGACTCACAGGTTGTACCCCTGCACCAATCGTTTCAATGGTGATCTGCTCCTGATTCACGTGACCATGATCGTATACATATTTGGATACACAGCGAATGGCATTACCGCACTGCTCTGCTTCCGAACCGTCCGAATTCATGATGCGCATCTGAAAGTCCGCCTTCTCCGAAGGCAGTATATAAACCAGGCCGTCCGCACCGATGCCAAAGAAACGGTTGCACCAGTTCACAGCCAGTTCTGCTGCATCTGCCGGAAGCTCCTTTTCACCAAATACAACGATAAAATCGTTACCAAGTCCATGCATTTTCGTAAATTCCATAATCTTGCCCACTCCTTTTGGCAGTCTGCTGCCAAAGCTATATTCTTGCTCTTCTACAGGATTACCATAGAAATTCATATTCAACATTTACACAAAAAAGCTATCCTGCAAAATGCCAAAGCTCTCGCTTCGAATCATTTTGAGGATAGCATAACGAAATAGGTCAGGAAAAGGTATTGATTTTATGCCGAAAACTTTGTACTTTTCGGTACGAAGCGGCCAGAACCACCCATACGGCGGCGGTTACGACGACCACCCCAGACGCTGCCTGCGCCCATAAGGAACGTTGGAATGCCCGCTGCAACGATGCAGATCGCCCATTCACGCAAACCAAGCGGTACGGTTTTGAAGATCGGCTGCAACGGTTCAACGTACATCACAACCAGCATCAGTACAACGGATGAAATAACCGCAAGAACCAGATATTTGTTCTGTAAAGGATTCCGGTGGAAGATGGACCGCGAACTACGGCAATCAAAGACATGAATAAGCTGCGCCAAAACGAGTGTAGCAAAAGCTACCGACTGTGCCTTAATCAGTTGACCCGGGTTATCCGGTGCAGCCTGAAGGGTAAGCCAGAAAGCTCCGAGTGTACATAATCCAATTAATACACCCCGGCTGACGATTTTCCAACCCAGTCTGCGGGCAAAGATATTCTCCTTGGCTCCACGGGGTTTGTGTTCCATCAAATCCTTCTCAGGCTGATCTACCCCGAGCGCCATTGCAGGCAAACCATCCGTCACCAGGTTAACCCACAGAATTTGAATAGGTACGAGTGGTAGCGGCAAGCCCATCATCATCGCAAAGAACATTGTCAATATTTCGCCAACGTTCGATGCCAGCAAATAACGGATAAATTTGCGAATGTTCTCATAAATATTACGGCCTTCTTCAATGGCAGCCACGATCGTTGAGAAGTTATCATCACTCAGAATCAGCGCCGAAGCTTCCTTCGTGACATCTGTACCCGTAATGCCCATCGCAATCCCGATGTCTGCCGCTTTAATGGCTGGAGCATCATTGACTCCATCTCCTGTCATGGCGACGACATGCCCTTTGCGCTGTAACGATTTTACGATGCGAAGCTTGTGTTCTGGAGATACCCTTGAGAACACGTAGATGCCCTCTACCTGTTTATCCAGTTGCTCGTCTGTCATGCCTGCCAGTTGCTGACCACTTAACGACGCGCCTCCGCGGGGAAGAATCCCCAGCTGATGCGCAATGGCTTCTGCCGTTGTTCCATGATCACCTGTGATCATGACGGTACGAATGCCCGCTTTGCGGCATGTGGCAATTGCATCTCGTACTTCACGACGCGGTGGATCTATCATACCTGCAAGTCCTACGAAGACAAGTTGACTTTCGGCGGCGTGTTCGTCAGCCACTTTTTCTTCCGGCCGCACTTCACGATAGGCCATTCCGAGGACACGCAGTGCTGCTCCAGCCATACTCTCGTTAGCTGCCATCACTTTCTGCCGCAGCGTTCCAGTGAAAGGTACGACCTTGCCTTCCCACAAAATATAACTGCAGTGTCCGATTAACACATCCGGTGCACCTTTGGTATAGATCATTCGGCCCCCCTGGTGATGAACCAGGACCGACATGCGTTTACGCTCCGAATCAAACGGGAATTCCTGCTGGCGGGCATACAACTCTTTGAGTCCGGCAGGAGTAAGCCCCATTTTGGAGGCCAGTGTGACCAGTGCCCCTTCCGTCGGATCACCTTTCAGCTCCCAGAATACATTTTCTCCCTTGGCCGCTTCTTCTTGGAGATCATCTTTTTTCGTATTTTTCTTACTTTCCTTTTTGGTATCCTTGCCCTTTTTCTTGTTCCCCATCTGGCTTGCAACGCTCTCCACAATACTCGCATTGTTGCAAAGCGCACTGATCTGAAGCATCCTGCGCAGGGACTGGTCACTCTTCAGTTCCACCGTACGACCGTTCTCCAGCATCTGCCCTTCAGGTGCATACCCATCCCCGGTAACCTTGATGTTACGTCCCTCCAGCCACACATCCGTTACCGTCATCTTGTTCTGGGTGAGTGTGCCAGTCTTATCCGAACATATTACGGATGCACAGCCCAGAGTTTCGACGGAAGGCAGTTTGCGTACAATGGCTTTACGTTTGATCATTCGCTGCACGCCAAGTGCGAGTGCAATGGTTACAATAGCCGGCAGACCCTCCGGTATGGCAGCCACCGCGAGGCTAACCCCTGCCAGAAACATGCCAACGGCTGGTTGACCGTGTAATATCCCGGCGACGACAACCATAATGGTTAATCCCAATGCGACAAAAATCAGAATTTTGCCCAGTTGTTCCAGCCTGTGCTGTAACGGTGTTTCCTGCTCCTCCGTATTCTGGATCAGATCGGCGATTTTGCCCATCTCCGTCTCCATCCCCGTACGGATAACCACGCCTTTGGCTGTACCACGAGTGACCATGGTACCCATAAAACCAATATTCTTCTGATCACCCAGCGGAACATCCTCATCGGCAATCGGAAGGCAATGTTTGCTTACAGGAACCGATTCCCCGGTAAGTGCTGACTCCTCAACATCCAGACTGTTTGTTTGCAGCCAGCGCACATCAGCGGGTATACGATCCCCACTCTCCACCATAATAATATCCCCGGGGACAAGTTGTTTGGCGGCAAGGTGTACTTCCTGGCCTGAACGAAGCACTTTGGCAAGAGGTGCAGACAACTGTTTCAATGCACGAAGAGATCGTTCAGCCCGGAATTCCTGTACAAACCCCAGAATCGCATTCAGTACGATAATAGCCACAATCGTTACCGCATCCAGATACTCACCCAACAATCCGGATACCAACGTTGCTCCCATCAACACCAGCACCATAAAATCCTTGAACTGATTCAAGAGCAATGTAATCGGAGATATGCGTTTCCCCTCGCTCAGCTCATTCGAACCGACCACTTTCCTCTTCTCTGCTACAGCTTCATCCGTCAATCCTTCCTGCGGGCTGACGCCAAGAGTGTTACGAAGCTCTTCATCACTAAGTTGATGCCACTTGGTATGTTCCATGCTTCAAGTTTCCCTCCCAGTCTGTATTTCATCTGCAAAATAAGCTCACATGTTTCACCGGCGTGCTGGTCGACAGGCTGTACACTATGCCGGACAAACTACCTGCTCTATATGTATTCGGACAGGTCTGTGATTAGCACCCGGAAGGTGAATCCTTTCCCTGATGGACAGAATAGGATAAAATATAAGTCTGCGATGTTCTGCGCAGTACCGATTCCAGCGTTCAACAGGCAAGCAACGAAGAATCTGCAGCCAGTCCTTGTTTTTTTACATACCTGGTTGCACGGTTTCAGTTATATAGATGAAGCATTTGGCATGATAAATGCAGATGCTCGATAGAGAGAGGAAGTGGAAAAAATGGCATTGGACGGCATTGTAACACGGGCCATTGTTCATGAATTGCAAGGCTGCATTGGTGGACGTATCAGCAAAATCCATCAGCCGAATGGCCATGATGTAGTTCTCACCCTGCGTGCTCAACGCGGTAATAGTAAATTGCTTGTTTCGGCAAGCCCAACCTATCCCCGTGTGCATTTTACGGAAAAGACATTCCTTAACCCTACTGAAGCACCCATGTTCTGCATGCTGCTCCGCAAGCACTGTGAAGGTGCAATCATTGAGGAGATCCGTCAGATTGGCATGGAACGTATTATCCACATCAATGTGCGCCAGCGCGACGAACTGGGGGATGTTTCAGTTAAACGGATCATCATTGAATTAATGGGGCGTCACAGTAATATTATTTTACTTGATCCTGTAACTGGAACAATTCTGGATGGCATTCATCATGTGACTCCTTCCATCAGCAGCTACCGGGTAATCATGCCTGGATTCTCGTATACCGCTCCACCCGAACAACATAAAAGTAATCCGCTCGAAGTGAGCCGGACAGCATTCGAGGACAGCTATCATGCCGTTGAAGAAGAGGCATCACGCTGGCTTGTGAATTCCTTTAGCGGTCTTAGCCCGTTAATTGCGGGAGAGATTGCTGCCCGTGGGATTGCTCTTGAAGGCACCGTGAGCACTCCAGATGTGGTTGAGGGTGAGAGCCGAGTTGAGGCTGGTGCACTCTGGAACGCTTTTGAAGCCGTGATGGGACCTGTCAGAGATCATATCTACACGCCTGTAACCGGAACAAACGCCAAAGGCAAAATGATTTTCTCGGCCGTTCATCTTCAGAGCATTCAGGACTTGGAGAAAACCTATGACACGATGAGCAAGTGCATGGAAGATTATTACGGAGACAAAGCTGAGCGGGACACGGTAAAACAAAGAGTAAGTGATCTGCTCCGTTTTCTGCAGAATGAGCGAAGCAAAAACATCAAAAAGCTGGACAACCTGAACAAGGACCTGCTGGAAGCGGACGATGCAGACAAGTTCAGACTATGGGGTGAGTTGCTATTCGCCTCCCTGCATCAGGTCCACAAAGGGGACAAGAGCGTGGAGCTTGTGAACTTCTACGATGAAGACCAAGCCAACATTACCATTCAGCTTGATCCACTGCTCACACCGTCTGACAACGCACAACGTTATTTCAAGCGGTATAACAAATACAAGAACAGTCTGGCTGTCATTCATGAGCAGCTTGGCAAAACCAAAGACGAGATTGACTATCTCGATAACCTGTTGCAGCAATTGTCCATCGCATCTATGAACGATATTGAGGAAATACGGGATGAGCTTGTGCAACAGGGATACCTTCGTGATCGCAATAAAAAGGGTAAAAAGAAGAAGAAAAGTGACCGTCCGACCGTACACCAGTTTACCTCTTCTGAGGGAATTGATATTCTTGTGGGCAAAAACAACCTGCAAAATGAGTATGTGACCAACCGTCTTGCTTCTTCCAACGACACCTGGCTGCATACCAAAGACATTCCAGGTTCACATGTCGTTATTCGCAGTACGGACTTTGGTGAAGCTACATTGGAAGAAGCAGCACAGCTTGCTGCCTATTTCAGCCAAGCCAAGGAGTCCAGCAGTGTGCCTGTGGATTACACGTTTATCCGTCATGTGCGCAAACCAAGTGGTGCGAAGCCTGGTTTTGTGATCTATGATCACCAGAAGACCTTGTTTGTCACGCCAAATGATGAATTGATCAAAAGTCTGCCATCAACCATTAAAAATGGATAAGGCTATATAGATGTAACAGTAGCAATAAGAAAATCCCCTGACCATTAACGGTTCAGGGGATTTTTGTGGTTTCACTACTTGTTTCAATGTTATGTGAAGCTCAGCTTATTTAGTTTCTCATTGAATATTAATTCATTTATATGTATAATAATTCAATTGTGATAATTAAAACTACTGTTAAGGAAGTGTATCATGACCATACATATCAGAGAAACTCAACCTGATGATCTGAAACCCCTGATGGCATTAATGCATGACTATGTGGTGGGATTCTACAACAACCCTTGGCCTGGTGATCAATCCATCCAGCTTTTGATCAACAACCTGCTTAATCAGCAGATCGGTGCTCAATTCGTGGCAGAAGAGGACGGGAAGCTTATCGGATTTTCCACCCTGTTCTTTACTTACAGCACGATGAAAGCAGAGCGTGTCGCCATCATGAATGACCTATTTGTTACGGAAACATTCAGAGAGGGCGAAGCAGAAGCCAAATTATTTGCACACTGTCAGCAGTATACGCGTGACCATGGATGTGCATATATGTCTTGGATCACAGCAGTGACCAATGAGCGGGCACAGCAATTATTCGAACGTCTTGGGGCTAACCGTGGCGCTTGGGTAAACTATTCCATTACGTAGACTCTTTTGAAAACAAAAAAAAGGGACATGCAAACATGAAGGTTCAGCCCTATCATGATTGCATGTCCTTTTCTCCTTCGATCTTAAAATGTAGCCAGTAATACAGAATTTATTATAGTCAGATGGAGCGTTGCAACGTCTCGCTTACTCTACTTTTTGCTGTGAAGCAGCTGCCTTCAGCCTTTCCAACACATCAACCGTTACGGTCTTGCTACCAAGATCCCCGTGGAAAACAACACCTTGCCGTTTGCCATGATAATCAGATCCACCTGTTTCAATGAGGTCGTATTCCTTGGCCAGCTTACCATACCTGCGTTCCTCTTCCGGGCCATGGTCCGAATGAAACACCTCAATGCCATCTGGACGAGAGTCTTCGATGATACGTCGCACCAATTCATCATCATTATAGAGACCCGGATGGGCAATCACAGCGGCTCCACCAGCGGCTCTGATCCACTCACACGCATCCTCGGGTGCAACTCGGGGTACAGATACGAAGCCTGGCTTGCCTTCAGCAAGATACCGATCGAATGCATCCCGCATGTCAACTGCGTATCCCTTCTTCACCAGCACATCCGCCATATGAGGCCTTCCAATACTCTCATCCGGCTCTAATGGTCGTCCCAGCTCATCCAGTACCTCCTGCCAGCTTATATCAAGCCCGAGTTCTTGGAGCTTGGCGATAATCAGATGATTCCGCTCATCTCGCGCTTCTCGTAATCCGCGCAACCGTTGCAGGAACTGCTCATCCTCCGTATTCACATAATACCCGAGCACATGAATATCTTTCCCACCAGCCCGAGTGCTGATCTCCACTCCGGCAACAACATCAATATCGTACTCTTTTCCCGCTTGCTGAGCTTCCGCTACACCAGCTACTGTATCATGGTCCGTTAGGGCAACCGCAGATAGCCCTTTTTGTTTGGCAAGCTTCACATTATCAGCAGGTGGCTGCATTCCATCGGAAGCCTGACTATGCGTATGAAGATCACAGCGTCCTTGGCGCTGATCCATGAACAACAGCTCCTTTGTGTAAAATTGATTATGATTCAATCTTATCTATCATTGATGTTGCCAACTATTATGCCTTCCCCGTCTTATGTACCGACTCAGGCCGCTCCTGCTGACGCAGATAATTTAGGAAAGCGACTGCTGACAGGGGCAACAAGGACGATTTTAGATGGATGGCATAGAACTGCCTTTTGAATTCGAGTCCGCGGATATCCACAATATGAACGAGTCCCAGAGCCAGTTCATGCTGCACCGAAGAAGGAGATAACATCGTAATACCTACCCCTGCCTCCACGGCTGATTTTACCGCTCCTGTACTGCCAAGTTCCATTACAACATTCATATCCTGTGGATCAATCTTTTTCTTTTGCAATTGGTCTTCCATCACCTGACGAGTACCCGAGCCCTTCTCACGCAGCACAAAAGGATAATTCATGACATCCTCAATATTCACTTTGCTACGCTTAGCCAGATCATGCCCGGCAGGTACAATGAGTTTCAGCTCGTCCTGCATGACAGGCTCTACAATCATGTCCGGGTGGTGCACTGGCGCTTCAATCAGACCAAAATTAAGCTGGTGCTTTAATATATCATCCATAATTTGCGTTGTATTCATCACTTTCATGACGATTGAAATATCCGGATATTGAAGCGCAAATGGTCCGAGCATGCGCGGAAGCACATATTCCCCGATCGTTAAACTGGCTCCCAGCTGGAGTCTGCCCTGTAACATCTGGGTAAACGCCGACATCGCTTCGTCCGTCTGTCTGACCAGCTCTACACTCCGTTTCGCATGAGGTAATAAAGTCCGACCCGCCTCGGATAATTCTATTTTTTTGGTGGAACGATGCAGTAACTTGGTGCCAAAATAATCCTCCAATGATTGAATCTGCATCGTTACTGCCGGTTGAGTCATATGTAATGCTTGTGCAGCAGCCGAGAAACTCCCCTTCTCTGCTACCGTATAAAAAATATGCAATTGGTGAAAATTCATATCTTCGCCCCTCTTCGATTACACTCTCTACATTGTAGCCGATTTCCCGCTTGGCAACAAAAAAAGCATGCAGCTTGTCTGCATGCGATAATACTTGAATCTATGATTTCAACATATTGAATCTACTCAGGCTTACTTATGCTTGCGGCTATTTTTGACCAACGTCATTCTTCTTGAATGTCTTAACCATGAATAATATGATTTCAGGTCCCTCAACTCAATAGTCTCCGACATACGTCCCAGAAACGTAACCACAATCATTTTGTGCAGCGGGTTGCCCGCAATATCATATTCTCCTTCAAGTTCGGAAAATTCGGCGACCACCACCAGATCCTCATCAATCAGGTAGACGTCCTGTTCATTACGGTAGTATGGTGTTATACGGTCCTGCTTCAGACACTCCCATAACCACGCCGCAATATGGTCATCATCACTACGTGCAGGCTCAATACGGTCTGCATACCGCATCTTGGCATGATGGGTAATGACGATGTCGGCCACTTTCTTGTCTCCAAGAGCCACGAAAAACGGCTCGTAGGTGCTCCAACGTTGCATCACCTTATCACGCATGGGAATCACTCTCCACCAGATAGGACTTTCTATCTATTTATTACCAAATATATTACAACATTAGTCCCGCAACCTCAAGGCGTAAGTTTAACTTTTTTTCATAAGAGTCCATTTGTGCATAATTCAAGAAAAGAGCGACCCCAAAGGGTCCCTCCAGTTTCTCGTCTATATTCCGTAAAAGCTCGTTTTGTCCATCGTTTTGCTGGCATACTCGGTTTTGATCTCATTACGATACGAGCGTTCGATCTTGCGCACGTAGGAAAGTCGCTTCACATTTTTCATCGTATCATCAGCCCGTTCTGCATTAACATACATGACTACATAATGCATACGGCGGGAGATATAATGCACGGTGCCATATTTTTCGAGATTACGGGCAGCCTTCAAATCACTGACCCAAATAATGAATCCTGTCCTTTCCGCAAACATCATCGTTCCCCGCCCTTCTATAATGATTACTTAACTGCAACCACACTTGCCGCCACTACCGCAGCCGCCCTTCGGATTCGGGTCATTGCTCGGTACTTTAATGGTTGTTGACACTGCGAATGCAATGGTCTCTGACATCTGGAATAACATATCATCCAGGGACTTCTCTGCCTGTTTGAAGCGGATTACCGCCTCGAAATTTTCCAACTCCTGTTCCAGAGCCTTCACCTGGTCTTTTGCTGCATGATAATCCGGGTGAAAATGACCGAAACGCTGTGTTTCTTCAAACAATTCCTTCTTGGCATTCAGCTTCCGAATCCCCATCTGAATCTCAGGGGTAGTCTCGACTTGCTGCTTCCAATATAAATAATCCGATACTTCGGCAGATTGGTTAATCATGTCGCCCAGTTCATATGCGCCCGTTAACACTTGGGCCATATCGACCGTGTTCATTTCCGCTACGCTCATGAAATATTCATCCTATCTATATATAAAGTTCTACTTAAGGTAGACTACCTCATCATAGCATATCCATGAATAGTTAAGAAGAGTTTTTCCTGCAATTAGAAATAGGGGGAGCTCGAAAATTCGCCTTTCAACCTGATATTTACGTGAAATAGTCAGGTTATGACATCATCTGGCAAGATAAGACGCATTGTATCCCACTCTGACGGGGAGAATGTACGCCATTCCGTCTCTGATGTATGTTCATTTGAATCCAGCATGCACCAACCGCTTAAAGTCCATTGTTCATGACCCTCTACCTGATGTGGAATGAGGTATTGCGTACGATTCTCCTGTTGTATCCCCAGCTTAGTCTGCCACTCAATGGCTTTGGTAGCAATCTGTCGTGCGGTTGAACTATGATATCGACGCCACTCCCTGTACCAGGTCTCCGGTATCTCTTCAAATCCCAACAGAGAGAACTTCTTCTCAATGACAGAATGATCACGCTCCAACCCATGCAGAAATGCAGGGACATCAACCAGACCTTGATTATCCGGTGTGTAGAAAGAAGAATATACATCGCTCAACACATCTTTTTCTAATAACTTCGGATCATCTGCGGAGCCTGTACTTGCCTCCATTACCTTCAAACTCCGATTTACAGTCAACAGTGCAGCATCGGTCTCCTTGCCCCAATCTGCTAACGCAATCCGTACATTCTCCGGTATACCTGTCAGAGCATATTGATCCAGAAACTCCATCACTTCATGTAATCCATACCCTCTGGCTATGGCCGAAATGAATCGTTCTCTTGTCAAACGGTAGATGGACATTCGATCACACGTCACCCGTTCTGCGCATTGCTCCAGCATCCAGATCACATCAGGCCCTGCGTCCGGTGGCACCAACATTTCAAAATCAGGCTGGATGTAAAATCCACACGGCTCCGTCCCACTTACCATCTCATGTGCCCGATTTAACAGGCTCTGTGGTTCGATCAACCAGCGGAATGCCAGCTCTCCGGACTGATCTTCTCCTACTTCACCATAACCCCAGCCAGCCAGTGCGTAGAGCCAGCCCCTGACCCGTGGTGTCAATTCCGAATTCTCTATATGGCACCATATATTCTTTTCGGGAGCAAACACTGCCAATTGATAACGGAAATGCTGCAACACGGGTTCAGCTTCTCCGTATCTTTCCATACACGCTTGATATATTTCCCGATGCATATGTCTCCACGAGAGCTTCAACCATTTTTGTAATCGATGATCTACAATCTGAATTCGGCCATCTGACTTCTGAACCAGATTCAAACTGAGCAGTAGATCGAGAAGGATCGCTACGTGGGTCGGATACAAATCCGAATGTTCATATTGGATGCCCAAACCATCAAAATCTGTAGCGGATAGTACTGTTATTGCACTTAATTTTTGAACCATTCTCTTATGTATCGTACCTTTACCTGTCAAAGGAAGTCCTTCTCTTCCGATCCAAGCGATCAGATGAATCAACTCTGCAGCGAGATCCGGCTTTCCTTCCTGTAGTACATGAGCATGCTGTGCCATCTTTTCAACGGTTATACCCACTCTTTGTGCGTAAGCAATCGTCAATGTCTCCATCAGCGAAGCAGGTATATAGAATAATCGCTCCCCCCAACTCTTATATACAGATTCAATCCATCTTTGCTGCCTAAGGTTGGCGAATGAAGATTTGGCTTCTGCCACACTTAGTCCTTCGATGGCCCACTGTTCTCGCGGCAGGAGGGAGGAAAAAGGCTGACCGGCATGTTTGTGAAAAATTGCACCAAGCACTTTTTGTTCCACCAAAGTAAGCTTTGACCATGAATCAAGGTTCAGTACCACAGGCTCATCTATTGGTTCAAATAAAGACATATCCAATCCCTCTCTTTTCGCGAGTATAAATGGACTATTCGTTCTCATGAACGATGGCATATTCATATCCCTGCTCCACCAAGAACATCTGACGGTTTAATGCAAACTCCTGTTCCTTACTATCCTCTGATACCAGCGCATAGAAATATGCTTTATTTTCTCCAGCTTTCGGTCTCAGAATTCTCCCCAAACGCTGTGCCTCTTCCTGCCTTGACCCGAAACTCCCGGATATCTCAAGTGCAACAGCAGCATCGGGCAGATCCACAGCAAAATTGGCAACCTTGGATACCACAATCGTTTTAATCTCTCCTCGTCGAAAAGCGGCAAACCACTTGATTCGCTCTTGCTGTGACATGGTCCCCGAGATTAGAGGTGCTTCAATTTCCCGGGCAATCAACTTGAGTTGATCCAGATATTGTCCAATCACAAGTGCAGGCAAATCCCGATGACGTTCAAGCAAACGCTTGACTACACGTACCTTCGCCGGATTCTCGGCAGCCAATCGAAATTGGTGCTTAACCTCGGCTTGCAGATAATTCGATCTTAGTTCCGGGGAAAATGGGATACGTATCTCCTGGCATTGTACATCCGCAATCCACCCTTGCTGCTCCAGTTGTTTCCACGGCATATCATAGAGCTTCGGACCAATCAGCGAGAAAACATCCTGTTCACAGCCATCCTCTCGAACCAATGTAGCCGTTAATCCCAGTCTTCGCGTAGCTTGAATATCCGCAGTTGCACGAAACACTGGTGCTGGCAGCAAATGTACTTCATCATATATGATCAGCCCCCATTGCCGCTCACTGAGCAGTTTGATATGAGTAAAATCAGCATCCTTTGATTTCCGGTGTGTCAGAATCTGATATGTAGCTACTGTCACAGGTTTCACCTGTTTTTTCTGACCTGAATACTCACCAATCTGTTCACTGGTAATCGTGGTTTTGTCTTGAATTTCCTGAATCCACTGTCGGACAGACGTTGTATTGGACGTCAAAATAAGGCATTCACATTGGAGCCGCTCCAGCACGGCCATGCCAATGACCGTTTTGCCTGCTCCGCAAGGAAGTACGAGCAAACCGCTTCCTCCCATGCCCTCACTGCCTTCGAATGCATCCACAGCCTCTCTCTGGTAAGAACGCAGCGCAAATCGCTCAGAGTGGTCCCCTGGATCATTAGACCGCCAATCAAATGAAAGTTTGGTTCCCTCCCGATACCCCACGTAATCAAGCACAGGGTAACCCAATCGTGTTAATTCCCTTTTTAATAACCCTCGCTGTTCTCCTGGGAGCAGAAGTTCATGAGCGTCCTTACGTTCCATCCGAAAAGCAGCTATCGTTTTCAATCCACTTAATTCATCCAGCAACCGCTCATCCTCACTGTAAAGACGCATTCTGGTGTGATCTGCTTCGGAATGCAGCTTTAATTTGCCATACTGTTCCATGATTCTCCGAACATCCTGTATCAGTGCAGCAGGCACGTTCCAGCGGGATACCAGCTCCAGACTTGCGATGACTTGATCTGCATTCCATCCCAGCGCAGCCGCATTCCAGAGCGATAACGGAGTGATTCGGTAGGTATGAAACGCTGCTGGTGTCTTAACCAGTTCTGAATACATCCCAAGCTGTTCTCTTGCTCTTTCGAATCCGGGGTGGCCAACTTCCAGCAAAACTGTAAAATCTCGCTGAACGATACAAGCATCTGTCCTTACCATATGTTCTGTTCCTTCCATTTGGAGCCTTCCTCCTATCACAAAAAAGTTCAGTTCCGGCAGCTTCCGAAAATGAACCTGTATAATTGCGAGTTCAAAAAGTCTGGTTTTCAGTACCGATAAGTGGACTTTTTGAACAACATCTATAAAAATCCACAAAAAAACATCCTGCCCATACCTCGGTATGAACAGGATGCCCAACTGCATCTAAAGTCATTCGGCTGTGTAACCCTTGGCCATAGCTATGAATAATCTAACGGCCGTCTGCATCGCGTCTTCATCAAAATCAAACATCGGATGATGATGCGGATAGATCGCATTTTTATCCGGGTTGCCTGCTCCAACAAACATAAAGCACCCTGGCACCTTCTGCAGATAATACGCAAAATCTTCCGCTGGCATCAGCATCGGGGATGCTTGCACTCGTTCTGCCCCAAATAATTCTGTAGCTTCTCTGAAGAAACGCGCTGTCTCCTGCTCATCGTTCACCACAGGCGGATATCCCATAATATATTTCACTTGCGTCTCTGCCCCATACGCTGCCCCTGTCTGGGCTACCATGGTAAGCACGCGCTCTTTCATCCCGTTTCGGGTCTCTTCATCAAACGTTCTTACCGTACCGCTCATTTTGCATTGCTCTGCAATTACATTCTGAGCCGATCCTGCCTGCATTGTACCAATGGTCAGCACCGCCGGTTGTAATGGATCCACCGAACGACTGACAACGGTCTGAAGCTGCATCACAAGCGCAGAACCCGCAATAAGACTATCTATCGTGGATTGCGGCATCCCGCCATGTCCACCTTTACCTTTGATCTCAATGTAAAAATCGTCCGCCGCAGCCATCATCGGTCCTGCTTTGCTGGCAACCACACCTACAGGCAGCGGGGTCCACAGATGAATGCCATATATGACATCCACGCCTTCAAGCGCACCATCCGCAATGACCTGGACTGCACCGCCCGGAAGCAGTTCTTCTGCTGGCTGAAACAAAAAACGAATCTCTCCTTGGATCTCCTGCTTGTGACGGCTGAAATACAATGCCGTACCGAGCAGGATTGAGATATGACCATCGTGGCCACATGCATGCATCGCTCCTGCTTGTTGTGATGCATACTCGATATTCTTTTCATCCTGAATTGGAAGTGCGTCCATATCAGCTCGCAGCATGACGACAGGACCCGGCTTGTCCCCACGAAGGGTACCGATGACCCCGTGACCACCAACATGACGCCTCACTTCCACGCCAAAACTCTCCAACATATCCGCTACAAAAGAGGATGTCTTCTCCTCATGAAAGGAAACCTCTGGATTGCGATGAAGGTGACGCCGCCATTCCACCATGTGGATCTGCAGATCTTCCCACCATATATTATTAGTCATTTCTCTCCACCCTTTCAATCTTGAACGGGACTTATATCAAGCCCGAACCTTCCTCTTCAAACCTATTGCTGTATATTGTAGCAGAATTGGAAGAAAACCGATACGAAACGCCTTTGGAAAGCTTGCACGGGAAGGGGAAACATACTATCATGAACTAGAGAAATACTCGAGAAATTATACTCGGAAGCTTATGAGGAGGATCAAACGCTTATGATTTTTGAGAATACAGGCTTGGATGGCTTGAAGAGCGACTTGGCATACCTGGATGAGAGCGCCGAGAAAGTCGGATTTGTCCGGTGGCAATGGGAATATTACCGTGCTACATATGACTACAAAATTGAAGATGAACAAACCAACTCAGAATACTTTGTACGCATTAATACCCGCGCTGTGGAAGGCAAATTGGAAAAACCGGATACCGTTCTTGCTGTTGAAGCAGTATACCTTGGCAAAGCCACTTTCCCTCACGGCCTGGATTATGACTCTTCCGTTCCGCAACCAGTCGTGAAGCTGGCAGCCCAAAAATTACAGCAGCTTAAAGAACTGCTGGAAGCATAGGCTGGGCCAAACGATGAAACAACAAACGGCCCAAACGAAAACGAAGAGAGGCACGCCGGATTTTCAACTGCTAATCCTCACTTTATTGTTGGTGGGCTTTGGACTGGTGATGGTATTCAGCTCCAGTTCCAGCATTGCAATCGCAAGCGATAAATTTAACAATGATGCCCTTTACTTCACGAAAAAACAACTTATGTGGGCGATTATCGGTCTATTTGGCATGTTTTTTGCCATGAATATCCGCTTCAACAAGTACAAAAAGCTCTATGCACCCTTTTTCCTGCTCACTACGGTCATGCTGGTGATTGTTTTAATCTCAGGTGCAGTATTGAACGGTGCACGAAGCTGGATTCACATTTTCGGTTTTAGTCTTCAGCCTGCAGAGTTCGCGAAAATTGCTATCATTCTCTATCTCTCTGCTCTTATTACCAAAAAAGGTGAGAAATTCAGGGTTTTCAAGACAGGGTATTTTCCCGTCTTGTTCATCGTTGGATTCATCGCAGGACTGATTATGCTGCAACCAGACTTCGGTACCACCTTTATCCTGGTGTCCACCTGTGGTCTCTTGATCTATGCCGGGGGAGCCAGTATGAAACATATCCTGGGTTCGATTCTCTTGGTGGTACTCGGTGGGGCACTGGCGTTTGGAGCGAATTCTCTGTTTTCTTCCATGTCTCCTTCCGACACAACAACTGCTACAACAGCAGTCACTGCGGAGCAGAACTACAAAATCGGACGTATTCAGGCTTTCCTTGATCCATTGTCCGATATTAATGGCGGAAGTCTTAACCTCTACCGTTCTCTTGTTGCCATTGGTGATGGCGGCATGACAGGTTCCGGGATTGGACAAGGTACGATGAAGCTGCACTATTTGCCAAATGCGTATAATGACTTTATTTTCTCCGTAATTGGGGAAGAACTCGGATTCATCGGAAGTTCATTATTCCTGCTAGTTTACCTGTACTTCATCTGGCGCGGAATTATTGTCTCTCTCCGCTGTCCCGATCCATTCGGAACATTGGTCGGCATAGGTATCATGGGACTGATTGCGATTCAAGCATTTATCAACATTGGTGGTGTAACTCAGACCATACCGGTGACGGGGGTTACGCTTCCGTTCATCAGTTATGGAGGCACCTCACTCTTTGTGATGATGGTTGCCATGGGCATTCTGCTCAGTATCTCACGCACCAACAATCTGGACGTGATCAAGGAAGAGAAAACGAAGTCCGTGACTGTACAGACACAGACTCGTACCTCTCCTGCTCTTCGTTCACGGGAGTCCATCCGTCGGATTCGATAAACGGGAGTATACCTTCAGAAACAGAACAGGTACCCATTCAAAAGAAAAAGAAACATAAAAAAAGCTGTGCACCCAATGGATGCGCAGCTTTTTTTGTGTGTACTAGGTATAATTCTGTCTATCAAGATGAAGAACAGGTCAATGTAGCTCTGTCCCCCATTGCGGATTGCGAATTCTACAGATCGTCGCCTTTGAAAGATACGCCTTCTACCTTTACATTGACTTCAACCACGCGTAATCCGGTCATGGTCTCTACCGCTTCTCTTACATTCTGCTGAAGCATACGGGAAACTTCATGAATCGGGGTTTCGTACAGGACGATGATGCGCAGGTCAATGGCTGCTTCCAGCTGGCCGACCTCAACGCTCACGCCTTTCTGTACGTTTTTACCGCTGAGTCGCTTCGCCCAGCCCTCTGACAATCCTCCAGACATTGCGGCAATTCCGGGTGTTTCCATTGCAGCCATTCCGGCAATTTTTGCAACCACGTCATCGGCAATCCGGATGTTTCCGCTCTCCAGTTGAAGTTGTTCTGCCATGCCACATCCTCCTTCACTTCGTTACTCGTATTTTAAATCCTTTCCACCCCAAAAAGCAAATTAAACTCAAAAAGATGCGTTTACAACCTACCACCATTTGGTTATATTGAAATATGAAAATAATCTCATAAGCGATTTACAATGCAATTCAAAACAAAATAATTTATAACCGAGGTGTTTGTTGTGAGAAACCGGATTTCATCCATTTTGCTGATTGCGTTCTTTGCACTCAGTGCCATCGCCCACTACATGAAATGGGATTCGATTCTACAGTTCGTGATATCAGCCATTTCGGTTATTTTTGTGGCCGGTTTTTTAGGCAAAGCCACCGAAAATGTGGCCCACTACGCCGGACAGCGGCTGGGTGGATTCTTGAATGCAACCTTCGGCAATGCAGCCGAATTGATCATCGCCATTTTCCTCGTGAAAGAGGGACTGTTCGACATGGTCAAAGCAAGTCTGACAGGCTCCATCATCGGAAATCTGCTGTTAGTGCTCGGGTTAAGTATTTTTGCCGGAGGACTCAAGTTCAAAATCCAGAATTATAATGTTTCACTCGCAGGTCTGAATGGTTCCCTGATGATTGTTGCCATCATTGCCCTGTTTATCCCGGCAGTCTTTCTTAATACACATTCCATTACACAGAAAGACACGAATACCCTTAGTCTCATTGTAGCCGGATTGCTCATTCTCGCGTATATTGCGTGGTTGCTATTCTCCATGGTGACGCATAAGAACTACCTTGCAGACGTTACTGAGGATCGCGATGAAGAGCTACCCCACGAGCATGCTCCGGCATGGTCCAAGAAAAAATCTATTCTCTACCTGGTGCTCGCAACGGTCATGGTTGCCTTTGTCAGTGAATGGCTGGTGGGCACGCTCGAAGTCTTCACTTCGGAATTTGGACTTAGCGAGCTGTTTGTCGGTGCATTCCTTGTGGCCATCATCGGTAATGCGGCCGAACACAGTGCAGCCATCATGCTTGCCATGAAAAATAAAATCGGAGCAGCCGTCGAGATTGCGGTTGGCAGCAGCTTGCAGATCGCGCTCTTCGTCGCTCCTGTTCTGATTTTTGTCAGCTACTTCACAGGCAGAACCATGGATATCGTATTTACAACGATTGAACTGGTCGCCATCGGCGTATCCGTATTTATTGCAAAGTCCATTACCCAAGATGGTTCAACGAATTGGTACGAAGGTTTACTCCTGCTCGTGGTATATATCATACTCGGTGTATCCTTCTTCCTGGTGTAACCAGGTCCTCACGTAGCCATCGTTAAAAATAAACAAGCCACAGAGGCAGCCCGAGTTTACCTTCGGTGCTGTCTCTTTGCTTGTATACGCCTTCCGGCTGGCTTGCATCCCAATCCCGTTCAGACGCACAAAAAAAGCATGCATAAACGCCTGCATGCCTTCTATTCTGACCCGCGCATTTGCAGGCTATTGCTCATTCTTCTTGTTCAAGGCTTCATATAGAATTGCCAAATTCCGCTCAAGCGCGCTAACCAGCTGCTTACCTGCACCTTCTGGAAGGAGCCCTGCACGAACAGCAAAATCAACTTCCTTGGAGAACCCATACATCTGTGTATCCAATACTTCCTCATAGAGAGGGCAGTAGCGGGTAGCCAGATTCTCCATCTGTACTTCAATAAGCTTCTGTATTTTATCTGCATCTTCTTGAAGAAGACTGATCGCTTTCAAATTCAGCTGGTCCTGCAGATCAGATGAAGTCATGCATTTTTCCCCCCTATGTCCCAAAAATCGCGTAAAGACGTTCTACCTCTAATATTAGACGAAATGAAGAGCTAATACAAGAACCTGACCAAAATAAGCCCGCAAAGTTAAGCCTTCTGTTGAAGCATAATCCACCTGTTCCAGTCCCGTCCAGACGAGTATTCAGATCATTCCATGGCAAAAAACACCCCTGCCTAAAAAGGCAAAGGTGCTTCTTGATAGCTATTACTCAGATGCGATGCTTACATTCAGTCCATGCTTGGCAAATACTTCTGACATGGCTGCTTTTGCTTCAACTGCATCTGGACCATGAACATGCAGTTCATAGCTGTGCGTGCTGATCAGCGTTGTAAACAATCCGAGAATACTTTTTACATCGATATACTTGTTCTCCGAATGAAGCACGATTGAAGAAGTAAACTTGCCTGCTGTTTGGGCAATTTCCACTACAGCCGCGTTATTACTCGACATAGGAATCCCTCCGTCTTTTTACTATTGGTATCATCTATTAATTACCACTACATGATACCGTGAATCCGCTTTCCTAGCAACAGCAAAATCCTGTTCCTACTTCAAACGGTCCGGATTCAGGCATTCCAGCTCAGGAATAACAAAAATACCGTCTTTACGAATCAGCACATCGTCAAAATAAATCTCTCCGCCGCCATAATCTGGACGCTGGATCAACACCAGATCCCAGTGGATGGATGAGCGGTTGCCATTGTCTGTTTCTTCGTAAGCCTGACCTGGTGTAAAGTGCAAGCTGCCTGCGATTTTTTCATCGAACAGGATATCTTTCATCGGATGCAGAATATGCGGGTTGAATCCGATTGCGAATTCACCGATATGACGAGCACCCTCATCCGAATTCAGGATTTCATTCAAACGCTCTGTATCGTTGCTTGTCGCTTCAATGATTTTTCCATTCTCGAACGTGAACTTGATATTTTCAAATGTCACTCCGTTATACAGCGTTGGCGTGTTATAACTAATCGTTCCGTTCACGGAATTACGCACAGGGGCACTGTACACTTCGCCATCCGGGATATTTTTTTGCCCAGAACATTTCTCTGCACCGATATCTTTGATGGAGAAGCTCAGCTCTGTTCCTGGTCCGGTGATACGAACTTTGTCCGTCCGCTTCATCAGATTAGCGAGCGAGTCCTGCGCTTTGTCCATTTTGGCGTAATCCAGGTTACATACGTCGAAGTAGAAATCTTCGAACGCTTCTGTACTTGTGTTGGCGAGTTGCGCCATACTTGCGTTAGGGTAACGAAGCACAACCCATTTCGTATGTTTGACACGTTGTTCACTATGTACCGGGTGGGAGTACAACGAATTGTACATTTTCATTTTTTCTTCCGGCACATCAGACAGATCATTCACATTTTCTCCCGCACGAATACCGATATAACAATCCATCTGTTTCATCCGGTTCAGATCAATCTCTGCCCATGTTTTCATCATTTCTTCTGTGGCATTTTTCAGCATCGCACGCTGTACGGTTTTATCAGTCAACTGTACAAAGACGTTACCACCTTTTTTGCCTACCTCTTCGATAATGGCGTTAATCAGATCACGTTCCGATCCAATCATCTCAACCAATACATTTTCACCAGGCTGTACATCTACTGAATAGCCCACCAGGTTTGCTGCAAGCTTTTGAATTCTTGGGTCTTTCATCTTGGTAAAATCCTCCTGTCATCTGCCATACTTGAATTGAACAACGGTAAATTACGATACTATTGTAGCACGCGAACAGTCATCCCGTCAGCAGGCAGTCCCTCACTTCGTTTATTGATATGCCTTGAAGTTTACATCGGTGACAAGGGCTTCTTTGTTACTTTTACGGTTGTTGTCCGTGTAACTCATCTGACTTTCAGAGGATAAGCGAAGAGGCAGACTGCTCTTCCGATCTACCGTGAGATGATATACCGTCTGCACGCTCGCTTGTTTCATCATCTGTTGCATCGTTGTTTCACCCTGTTTCCAAACTTTCTCCAGATCCTTCTCAAGCTTCTCCTTACGCGCCCCTTTCACCGTAGCTGCCTTATGCATATATTCTGCCCGAATGGCGTTCATCTCGTCGTTTAGCTGGGCTACAGCCCATGATTTGGCGTCTTCCGGTGCAAGTTCAATCCGTAATGTTCTGGTTCGACGACCATCCCCATACTCGGATTGAATGGTTTTGTTCATCTTATCGATCTTCTCCATTTGAGCAATTGGATTAAAACGAGAAAGAGACCCTCGCAGCGGCTCATGCTGCGCCGACAATGCCATCCATTGCCCTTGTTTCCGCTCGAAAGAAGCGCTAAACCCACTGGGCTGTCCATTATTTTTTACGGCAGACGTTTGAATGCCTGTCCCCACAGCAGTTACTTCTCCAGGTAATCGGGTCTGAAGGGTCAGACGATCATGATTCTCCAGCTTGCCTTCAAATTTGAATTGATTCTCAAACAACCCGCTGTTCTCCCGTCGAAGTCCTGCCTCTCCTTCAAAACTCAACGTTTCTTTTCCCGCTATCCCGGATAAAGCCAAGGAAAAAACCTCTTCAGGCGTTCGATCTCGCTGGATGAATCCACAACCTGGAACACCAATAATCACAATGCTCACAAATAACCATAATGTACGTACCGAATGGCGGTTAAACATGTCTATCTTCACCCTTCCGTGAACTTTCTCCATAGATTGCCCTGCCCGTATACGCTTATACTTCCTTCTATACATAACTTGATCTCAAATGCACAAAAAAAAAAGAGAACGACTCCGCAATTGGAATTGTTCTCTCTTAACGAGTTACATCCTGTTCCTCTACAACGATTCTGTTACGACCACCATTCTTGGCGCTGTACAAAGCCATATCAGCCCGATAAAACAAGGACTCTACACTGACCTTTTCATCCATCCAATTCCACTCTGCGATGCCACTGGATACCGTAACGGGCGGTCTCGTCTCTTCTGCGACTCTCTTTCGAATCACTTCCGCATAATCTAACGCTTGCCTTACACTCACCTGTGGCATATAGATCGCCAGTTCTTCTCCACCCCATCTGGCGCAGACATCCTCCGAGCGAACAGAGCTGGTGACGATCTCACTCACTTGCTTCAATACTTGATCCCCCGTCTGGTGTCCAAATGTATCATTCACCTGTTTGAACTGATCAATATCCACCACAATGAGGGAGCCACAGAATTCATGAGCCTGTCGCTCGTGAATCACACTATCCAGATAATGCCTCACGTACAGACCTGTCAACATATCCAGATTAGCCAAGCGCCGAACCTCGGCATGCAGCGTGGCATTTGACAGGGCAAGCCCGATATGAATGGATAACATCTGCAAGAGCCGATAGTTATCATATGAAAAGTAGTGCTCTCTACTGTGTCCAAGCAAAATGGCACCCTTCACTTCACCATTGACTCTGATCGGTGATGCAATCAGTGACATGGATCCCGTATCTTCCATGAAAAAGGAGGATACTTTATCAAATTGCGCATAATTGGCTATAATAAGCGGTTCCTCTGTTCGATACACCAAGCCTGCGATACCGTAGTCTACAGAAAAGGATTGGTGAAAAACATCTTTCACGTTAGAGGACATGACTTCGAAGTCATTGGTACTTTCATTGAGTTGAAGAATGCAACACGTTTCAGCCTGGAATATTTCCTTTAACTCTTGCTCGGATAGTTGATAAATCTCCGAAAGATGCAGGCTTTTGTTCAACCGTTGTGTAAGATCATTAATTAAACGAAGTTCCTGAATTAACATATTGGATTGTTCATGCAACTTGGCGTTCTCAAAGGCCGTTCCTGCAGTGTCTACCATCATCGTAATCAATTGCAAGTCCGATTCTTCCATAATCTCTTCATTCATTTCGATATGGAACACACCGTATATGCCTTGTTTGCCTTTCAGCGGAATCCCTACATCTACAATGCGGTTCTCTACATCATCTGAGCGAGCAACGATTAGCTTACCTTCCATAAATGAACGCACACAAATATCTTCTCCTCGCTCGTGAACAAGCAACGGTTTAATCCGTGGATCAGAGTTGCTCTGATCCTGAGACATATACAATTTGATATAAGTGGCCGGGTACAAGTAGTCCATACTGTCAAATACCTCATCCAATATGGCCTCGACATCCATTTTGTCATGCATTCGCTGAACAATCTGAAAGAGGATGGACCTCCGGTGTTCCTCACGGGCTGTTTGTTCATGAGCATGTAACAGGTCCGTCATAAATATGTATTCAAATCTTCGGTAAAAGCAGGTGCGATAATGCAATGCCTCAGATTGAACCACAGCTTCAGACGTTTCATATCCATTGGATTCATAGATCACAGCAGTGAATACGGCAAACATATCCTTGTTTGTTCTGGAAAATAAGGGATGTGTTATTATAAAATATTCTCCGTGTTCGCTTGTCCCTTTAAGAGACAGGACCTGTTTCTTATCCAAACATTCCAATACCAGCCTGCGTGCATTTACGCCCGGATTAGCTTCATGATCGCTATCGTATCCTATGCAATCGCCTTCCGTGTTCCACACGCTGTAAAAGGTTGATGGTCTGGCCAGCCTTGAACCCACTCTGGAGTTCCAGTCACTGTATGCCTGCTCTAGCAAGCTGCCCAAATATGAAAAATCAAAAGGTGTGATATCCATTTTTTGCATCCACAACACATGCTCTTCATGAGAACGAGGAGCGGCAAAAGATGCGGAATCGCCCGAACTTCGTGAATTCAAGCTGGCAGGTAAACTTCTTAGATGTTCTAACATGTCAGGCGCTCCTTTGCACCGTTTTTGCATCCACCAGGATGCATTAATCTGCAGACGTTATCGCAAACCTGCAATTTCGTTGCGATAACCTTGTTACATAAAGATGATTTAAAGTTAAGATACAATCTATTTTACTCTGTTTAAAGCTTTTTTGCATCCATATTTCAGAAAATTGTCCCATTATTTTAGGCCCAATGACCTATCGACAAATTTAGACGTTTTTTTGCTTTTATTCTACGCTTGACTTTGTTTCTCTTAAACTGTAATATAAATTGTTGATGAAGACTACTAATGGGTCTTTAAATTTGGGCATTACCGGTTGTGTCACCCTCATTCTTTTTGTTGCTTTCAGGACAGCGGCTGAACTTTCCTGATCGTTCTATGCGAGGCCAAGCCCGCATCAACAAATTGGAGCGCAAACAGAGCCCTAATATGAACTTTAACTAAAAAGGAGCTACTTTAAACATGGCACGTTACACTGGTCCTAAATTTAAATTGAGCCGTCGCCTCGGCATTTCCCTTAGCGGAACAGGCAAAGAATTGAAACGTCCTTTCCCTCCAGGTCAGCACGGAGCTAACCAACGCAGAAAAATGAGCAACTACGGTATGCAATTGCAAGAAAAACAAAAATTGCGCCACATGTACGGTTTGGGCGAGAAGCAATTCCGCACACTGTTCTCTAAAGCTCAAAAAATGCAAGGTATTGCCGGTGAGAACTTCATGTTCTTGCTTGAGTGCCGCCTTGACAACCTCGTTTACCGCCTTGGGTTTGCTAACTCCCGCGCTGGAGCGCGTCAGTTGGTAGCACACGGTCACGTAACTGTAAACGGCAAAAAAGTCGATATCGCTTCTTACCAAGTAAGCACTGGCGATGTAATCGGCTTGCGTGAGAAGAGCCGCGCTCTTTCTTCCGTTAAAGAAGCTTTGGAAGGCCGTTCGCATCTTCCAGCATACGTTGAATACAACGAAGCAGCTGTAGAAGGTAAATTCATCCGCTTGCCTGAGCGTGCTGAATTGTCCCAAGACATCGATGAAAAACAAATCGTCGAGTTCTACAACCGTTAATCGTTGCAATCACATTAAAGTTTCAATCCAAACAGCTGTCGAGATTTTCTCGGTGGCTGTTTTTCTATGCTTTTTTTTAATTATCTTCATTATAGGAACGTAAATAACGATATAAAATATAGACTCCCTTCAGGAGAAGCACACATCCATATATACATCACAAGAATGACATCGAGGGGGATTAAAACATGCATTTTTTTCGCAATCGCAAGCTCGCTGTTAAGCTTGGACTTTTACTCGGTATCGTATTACTCTGTTGTATTGGAGCCCTGATTGCATTTAATACCAAATCCATTTACGACAAAAGCCTCCAGTACGGCGAAACCGTTGCTGGACAGGCAGCAAACCGGGCTACGAATGAGTTTATGACTGACATTAATCAGGTCAAAAACACGTTGGACACCATGAGTACCACGTTATTGGATGCTGCTCAGAACGGATCACTCAACCGTGAAGAAATCGTCAGACTTCTTGAACAATATCTGAAAAAGGACGAGAAAGTTTTTGGCTTTTATACGGGCTGGGAACCTGATGCCTTTGATGGAAACGATGCGGAGCACATCAACAAAAAAGAATATGATGATGCTACGGGTCGATTCGTTCCATACGTTATACGTGATGGCAACTCCCTGCATTTTGAGCCTATGCCGACTTATGAGGGAAGCGGTGAAACTAGTACTTACTATCAGCAGCCAAAGAAAACCAAATCCATCTATTGGTCCGAGCCTGTTACCTATACGGTTGGCGGAAAAGAAACACTGCTCGTTTCGATTGTCCTCCCTCTATTAGATGAAAACAAAAAATTTCTGGGCATTGTGGGGGCCGACTTTACCATTGATCGTTTTCAGCAAAATATAGCATCACTTAATCCGGATCAGGGTTATGCCATGCTTATTACTAGTGAAGGACAGATTGCTGCACATGGCTCCAAACCGGAACTGGCTAATGAAGGAGCCGTAATTCCATCTGAAACGAAGACAGTCATTCAGCGTATACAGTCTGGCGAGTCCCAGTTTTACGCTACAGACCCTGAAGTAGGGGAAGAACTGTTTATTGCCGAGCCTGCCAGGTTACAAGGAACGGATTCAAACTGGTACCTTGTATCGGCGCTGCCAAAGAGCCACATCCTTCAACCTTTCTATGACAGCTTGAACTGGTCCATACTGATTGCCGCACTGGCAGTACTTCTGCTTGCAGGTGTGGTTACCTACACTATCGTCTCCATTGTAAGGCAGTTGAATCAAGTCAATATTGTCGCTGGACAGCTCGCTGGCGGGGATTTGACACAAAAGTTACCTGTACGATCCAAAGATGAATTTGGCATCATGGCGGGTCATATGAATCAGATGATGGATACACTGCGACATACCATCTCGGTTATATCCGAACATGCTTTATCTGTCGGCTCCACTTCTCAACAATTGACCGCAGGTGCCGAAGAAACAGGTAAAGCAGCCGAACTGATTGCATTAACAGGAGTCGAAGTTGCAGATAAAGCAGGTAAACAGGTGCAGGAGCTGCAAGAGTCCTCCCGTTCCATGAATGAAATATCTGCAGGGATCGGAAGAATTGCAAAGGCTGCCTCCGATGTATCGGATTCATCGCGAGCTGTGGCTGAGCGAACAACTGTCGGAACCGATAAGATTCAGTCCGCCATGCGTATGGTCGATAGTGCCACCTCTTCTGTGCAGACGTCCATGACCGCACTGGAGAATTTCCGTCAACGTTCTGAAGAGATTGGTCATATTACAGGCATGATCACGGAAGTTAGCCGTCAAACCAATCTTCTTGCCCTTAATGCTTCCATTGAAGCATCACGAGCAGGTGAACACGGGCGTGGCTTTGGTGTTGTTGCTTCCGAGATCCGTAATCTGGCTGAACAATCCAGAACATCAGCAGCGCAGATTGCAGCGTTGATTCATAGCGTTCAGCAAGAGGTCCTTTCTCTCGTTGAAAATATGGAACAGGGGAACGCCGAGGTAAGCCATATAGCGGAAGTGATTAATGAGAGTGGTGAACTATTCCTCTCCATTTCATCACAGATTACAGATGTTAATGAGCAGATTGAGCATGTCTCAGCCATTGCGCAGCAGATGTCAGCTGGATCACAGCAGGTTGATGCCACGTTAGCGCAACTCAAAACCATTGGTCATGAGACAGCAGATCATGCAACTCGTGTTGCCTCTGCCTCTGAAGAACAACTCGCATCCATGGAAGAGATTACGGCGGCATCTGCCTCACTGGCTAATCTTACCCAGGAACTATTAGAACTGATTCAACGCTTCAAAACCTAATGTAGGAGACCTCCAAAACGACAAATCATTCAGGCCACCCTATGCACCTCAGCATGGAGGTGGCCTGCTTATTTTGGCTTACAACTCATGAAATGTGCTTCAATATCGCATCATATATAGCATAATGCATGGCAGAATGGCAAATTTCGACCATTACTTGTATTTCTCAGGCATGCAAACCCGCCTTTTTATGCTATAATAAGTGCTGTTAAAAGGAGGAAGACACTGAATGGTTGATGTTAATAAGAAAAAGCCCGATGAACAGCCTGTACGCAAACGCAGCTTTGCCCGCAGACTGGGAAGTTTCGTCAAATGGATGGTTGTCCTTGGATTTATGGGGGCACTATTTGTAGGCGGTGCTTTGATGGGATACGTCAGTTCCATTGTGAAAGACGAGCCTGTCCGTTCAAGGGCCCTGATTGAACAAAAAGTCAGCGAAAACTCCATCACAGGCTTTGCTTACTTTGCCGACGGCAGTCCGATCGGTCAATTACGTACGGAAGAAGACAGGCGTCCGGTCACTACGGACCAGATCCCACAGAAGGTTATTGATGCTGTCATTTCGATTGAAGACAATCATTTTTACGAACATAAAGGTGTAGACATGAGCGGAACACTACGTGCCGTGAAACAGAAAGTGCTGAAAGAATCAGTACAAACCGGCGGTAGCACACTGACTCAGCAATTGGCGCGTCGTGTGTTTTTGAATCTGGATCGCACAGAAGATCGGAAAGTGAAAGAAATTTTGCTCTCACTCCGACTCGAACGTTTCCTGACCAAAGACGAGATCATGACAGCCTATCTGAACAAAGTTCCTTTTGGTAATGGTTCCAGCGGATACAACGTTTACGGAATCAAAGCGGCCGCCAAAGGATTGTTCAATATTAACGATCTGGATAAAATCAACATTGCTCAAGCTGCTTATCTTGCTGGATTGCCACAACTCCCCTCCTCTTACTCCGCTTTTAACGGTAAAGGTGATTTTGTAGAGGAGAATTTTGACCGCGCAATCAACCGTCAGCATCTGGTACTGCGTCGTATGCTTGAACTGGGCAAAATCAATCAGTCCGAGTATGACAAAGCTCTTGCTTTTGATATCAAAAGCTCTCTCGCTCCGAAGACCATCAAGGCTTACAACACTTATCCATATCTTATGATGGAAACGGAACGACAAGCTGCACAGATTTTGATGAAACAGTTGAATTCCGACACAGATGAATCTACAGACACAGACAAAGCTACGGATGCAGACACACCTCAGAAGGAAAGCAGTGCATTATTAGAGGAAGCTCAGACGCAACTGCGGACAGGTGGATATCGTATCTACACGACCATCAACAAAAGTATCTATAAAACGATGCGTACCATTGCGGAAGATGACAGCAATTTCTCAGCAGATGATCCTGTCAAAGGAAAAGAACAAACTGCTGCCATGCTGATTAATCACAAAACGGGTGCTATTCTGGGTATGATTGAGGGCCGGAATTTCCAGGATGAACAGATGAACTATGCAACGCAGATGATACGTCAGCCAGGTTCAACGATGAAACCTATAGCCGCTTATCTTCCTGCGCTAGATGAAGGTCTTGTCCAACCTGCTTCTATTATTGATGACTCACCGATCATTCTCAAAAATGGTCCGAGCGGCTACCACATTGCCAAGAATGCCAATAACCGGTATCAGGGACTGGTCACTGCCCGCAGAGCACTGAATTATTCTCTTAATATACCGGCTCTGAAGTTGTTTAATGAAGAAGTAGGAATCGAGAAGGCTTGGACCTTCGCCAAGAAACTGGGTATTACCACCATTCAGAAGGAAGACTATCAGGCTCAGACCGGTGTTCTCGGAGGTCTCCAATACGGTGTAACCGTTGAAGAATTAACCAGTGCCTATGGTGCGATCGCCAATAATGGTGTATATAACGATTCTTACATGATTAGCAAAATCGTAGATTCCAAAGGCAACATCGTTTATAAACACGATACTGAACCTGTCCAAGCCTTCTCGGAGCAGACAGCATACCTGATGACCGATATGCTGCGGACCGTTATTACAGAAGGAACGGCAGATAAAGTACGTGAAAATTACAAATATTCCAAGAGTGTACCAATCGTAGGTAAAACGGGTTCCACTCAAAACTACGCAGATGTCTGGTTTGAAGGTTATACACCAGATGTCACACTTGGCGTGTGGGTTGGATACAAACAGCCGGTGAATACGCTGGAAAGTAAATCACAGAGAAAACGTGCGCAGCAACTGTGGTCGAAAATCCTGAACGAAGTGATCGATACGCAAAAAGATCTGTTCGTCACGGATTCGTTCAAAAAACCATCTGGCATCGAAACACGCACGGTGTCGGCATACAGCGGCAAGTTGCCAACATCCATGACTGACAAATTTGTTACGGATATTTTCAACAGCAAGTTTGTTCCGAAGGATAGCGATGACGGTGTAGCCAAAGCCAGGTACATTACTTACAATGGTGTAAACTATATTCCGCGTGACGGAACACCTTCGGACATGTTGAAGGAAAAAACAGTAATCAAGCGTAAAAAACCAATCTCGGATCTCATCAAAGAATTGCAAAATGCATTCTCACGTATGAGTCGACATGAGTCACTTGCTTATTACCTTCCTGAAGATGCTGATGCAGACATGCCAACACAGATTGATCCAAGGACAGATAACGGCAAAGCTCCTGATGCACCAGGCAACGTACGCATCTCAACCTCAGGTGACAGAGCAGTCATTACATTTAATGCCACACCTGAAAATGATGTCGTCGGTTATCGTCTGTACCGTTCTGTAAACGGTGGAGGATTCCAGAACCAGGGTCAAGTTGTCCTGACTGGTGAATCCAGATCATTCTCTGCATATGCAGCGCAAGGCGGTAACTTCGCCTTCTATGTAACGGCAGTGGATGTTGCAGGCAGAGAGTCTGCTCCTAGCGCTACAGTAAATAGTGCTGGTGTAGCTCCTCCTGTGGAAGAAGAGATTAATGAGCCGATTGAAGTTCCAGGTACAGTCATTACGCCAGGAGAAACGCAGACCGACAATACAACAACGACAGCCCCAGGCACACCTGGTCAAGTCAGCGTATCTGCCCTCTCTCAAGGACTGCGTATTCAATGGGCGTCCAGTCCAAACGCAGATAGTTATGCTGTATATTACAGTGAAACAGGCTCAGCTCCTTACACCAAAATCGGAACAACAGCGGGTAATACAATGGATTATGGAGTACCCGCATCGACCAGTGGATGGTTCAAGGTATCTGCCAGTAACAGTGCGGGTGAATCCGAACCTTCTGCAGCCATACATTTTCAACCCTGATTCAGGCATAGCGTTCCAAAACAAGCCGCATTCTCAGACTGTATCTGAGGGTGCGGCTTTTTATTTGTATTTACAGCAGCCAAAAAGCCTGCTTCATGCCATTGGCATAAAGCAGGCTGTTACAACCGATTTTAATGGGTAGAGTCACCGTATTTGGCTTAGTAAAGTATTAACTCTCCCCATAGTCATTTGTATTACCATCCATACCAACACATTGATGATCCTGGCACTGTCGCGTTAGTCTTCAATGGTGGATAGATCTCCTGTTGGCAGATCAAGCTCCCAGGCTTTCAGGACACGGCGCATGATCTTGCCGGAACGTGTCTTGGGCAGTTTATCCTTAAACTCAATCTCACGCGGAGCAGCGTGGGCAGACAGGCCCTCTTTGACAAAACGATAGATCTCTTCTTTCAGCTCCGGTGTCGCCTCATACCCTTCACGAAGCGCCACAAAGGCCTTGATGATCTCCCCACGTGTCACATCCGGCTTACCGATTACACCCGCCTCTGCTACCGCAGGATGCTCCACGAGCTTGCTCTCCACCTCAAAGGGGCCGATACGCTCGCCTGACGAATTAATCACATCATCAATACGTCCCTGGAACCAGAAATATCCTTCTTCATCCATATAAGCGGAGTCACCGGATACATACCAGCCCGTAAGCCTGAAGTACTCCTCGTATTTCACAGGGTTATTCCAGATCTTCGCCATCATGGATGGCCAAGGTGCCCGTATGGCCAGATTACCCATGCTGTATGGCGGCAATTCCTGCCCGCGATCATCAATAATGGCTGCTTCGATGCCAGGCAACGGACGTCCCATGGAGCCAGGCTTGATCGGCATTCCGGGATAGTTACAGATCAGCTGTGCCCCTGTTTCTGTCATCCACCATGTATCATGAATTCGCTGACCATAGGCTTTCCATCCCCAACGAACAACCTCCGGATTGAGCGGTTCACCGACAGACATGACATGACGCAGACTGCTCAGATCAAACTGGGCGATGGTCTCTTCTCCCGCTCCCATCAGCATACGGAAGGCCGTTGGTGCACTGTACCAGATCGTGACTTTGTTCTTCTGGATGGTGCTGTACCAATCTTGAGGGCTGAAACGACCGCCCCGTATCACATTGGTCACTCCGTTGAGCCATGGAGCAAAGATACCGTAAGAAGTCCCTGTCACCCAACCAGGGTCAGCAGTGCACCAGTACACATCATCCTCACGTAAATCCAGAACAACCTTACCTGTATAATAGTGCTGAATCATGGCATTTTGAACATGGTACACCCCTTTGGGTTTACCCGTAGAGCCTGAGGTATAATGAATAAGCAAACCATCCTCACGATTCAGCCACTCTACTTCCATCTCATCCGAAGCGGCAGACATCTCTGCATCAAAATCGATGAGTCCTTCTTCAGTCTGCACGCCCCCACCCACGATAAATATATGTTTGAGTTCGGGCAACTCGGAACGTTTGATGCGTTTCAGTAATTCTGGAGTTGTGACGAGTGCTACTGCTCCGCTATCTTCCAGCCGATCCTTCACAGCCGTTTCCATAAAAGCTTCGAACAAAGGGCCCGCGATGGCTCCAGCTTTCAATATGCCCAGAAGACTAAAATACAGCTCAGGACTTCGAGGCATAAAAATAAACACCCGTTCCCCTTTGGCTATGCCATATTTGCGGAGAACGTTCCCGAACCGACTCGACTGTTCACTCAGATCAGCGAAAGTATAGGACTCTTCACGTGAAGCATCGCTATACAATAAAGCGGTTTTCCCGCCCCTTCCTTCCAGTACATGACGATCAATCGCTTCATGCGCCATGTTTACTTTTCCGCTGGCGTGCCACGTAAAGTGCCTTTCCACCGATTCCCAATCGAACCGGCTTCTCGCCTCCGTGTAATCGCCCAGATTAGATTCAGACACAACCGTTTGCAGCATCTCACCATGTGCTTGACTCATGCTTGCCAGCCTCCTTCAACTCGACATTTCGATTCCCGTTAGGGGTCATTTCTCATTGCCTTTGTGTTGACTGAACTTCCAGTTAGCGCTTACATTAGTAGAGAGAACTTCTCATCATGTACTTGCTCGGCCAAACAGATGTTAACTATACTGTATTGAATTGTGAACATTTTTTGTCTACGCAATTATAGCAAATCTTTTCAATTGTCGTCTATGGCTTTTCAATTTTTTGGATTTTTGCTATAGCGTTCTTTTTGAAGAACCTCTATAAGTAGGGAGAGAGGAGCATGAACCATGGAACATATCAAAGAACATCACATGCGTTCCATCTTCAAGTCCGGCCACCGGATTACTGTTGAAGGCCCCGTGCAGGCCGAGGAGATAACCCGTCTTGCCTTCCATCCGGATCTGGATGCCTTTCGGCGCCCAACGGAGCAGCAGGAAGCTCTCGCAGAGATCGCTGCATTACCTGAAGGTCGAATTATCATTGCACATGAAAATGAGACGATTATTGGTTATGTAACCTTTCACTATGCGGATGATTGTGAACGCTGGTCCGAGGGTAATATGACTGATCTGATTGAGCTTGGGGCAATCGAGGTTGCGGACGACTATCGCTCGCTTGGCATTGGACGTGAGATGTTGCTTACCTCTTTGGAAGATAAATACATGGAGAACTACATTATTTTCACCACAGAATATTATTGGCATTGGGATCTGAAGGGCAGCGGACTAAACGTATGGGATTATCGCAAAATGATGGAGAGGCTGATGGAAACGATCGACATGACGTGGTATGCAACAGACGACCCCGAAATCTGTTCACATCCTGCGAACTGTTTGATGGTACGTATCGGAAGTCAGGTGCCCATCACATCGGAAGAACAGTTTGATCGTGTACGCTTTCGCCATCGGTTCATGTACTAATTCGATGATCTGCTCGAAAAAAAGATATACATAACAAAAACCGCCTCTCGCAGCGTTGCTCCATACTTCATGGAACAGCTAATCGAAAGGCGGTTTTTCATTGATTTTGGATGGATTTTGTAACTGAAGCTTATGCCATTACATATTTTCTAACATATGTTCCACAATACGGTGTGAACGCTGAGAAGATTCCACGGTAAATTCAGCAAAGTTAACATGCGCCGAACCATCCGCTTTATCTGACATCCCACGCAGGACAACAAATGGTACACGATTCATGTAACAGACCTGAGCGACTGCAGCCCCTTCCATCTCAGCACATGCACCGTCCATTTCGGTATATAACATGTTAACCGTATCTTTATTAGCAATAAATTGGTCTCCAGATAACACTTTACCGATCAGGTAATTGGCTCCCTGAGCTTTACACGCTTCTTCAGCCAGTGTAATAAGCGAAGCCTCGGCAGGGAATGCAGATGTCTCTTGGTAAGGGATAACCCCGCGTGCGAACCCCAGTGGCGTTACATCCATGTCGTGCTGAATACATACAGACGATATAACCATATCTCCAATGTTCAGCTCCGGGTTAACTGCACCCGCAACACCTGTGAAGATAATACGATTAACCTGAAAACGATCAATCAAGATCTGCGTCGTAACCGCTGCATTTACTTTACCTACGCCGGATTTGCACACGACAATTTGCTTGCCCAGCCACTCGCCTGCAACGTATGTAATCCCGGTTTGTTTGACCGTCTCAAGCTGCTTCATGCCTGCCAGCAAAAGCTCAACTTCTTCATCCATCGCTCCGATAATCCCAATCGTTTCACGCATCTTCCGATACCTCCTGTTTTCACTTTTAACCTCATTCAGCACAAAAGCTCCGTCTCCGGAGCTTTCGCATATCCACTATGTAGAGAGAATGACTTCTCCCTTACTGTATATAATCCCGATTAAACTACATCTGCGTGACTTACAGACAGACGAAGAATCGTTTCATGCGGCAAAATAACCCGTGGGTTCTCCACATTTTCTTTCTTCATCAACTTGGTCAGCAAACGCATCGCTACTGCACCCAGGTCGTACATTGGCTGAGCCACTGTTGTCAACTGAGGACGCACCATGGAAGCCATACGGATGTTATCCACACTAATGATGGAGAAATCATCCGGTACTTTCAGGCCTTCATCCTGAATGCTGTGAATGGCACCAATCGCCATTTCATCTGTTGCAGCAAAGATCGCCGACGGTTTTTTCTTCAGTCCGAGGAAATACTTCATCGCTTCCACACCGGATTCGTAACGATAGTTACCGATACGTACCAGATCCTCTTGGTATTCCATGCCTGCTGCTTCCAGTGCTTTCTTGTAACCTTGGAAACGGGCATATCCATTCGCCGGATCTTGCAGTGTACCACTGATCATCGCAATTTCCTTGTGTCCATGACGAATCAGGGTGTTTACCGCGTCAAACGCAGCCGCCTCATGGTCAATATCCACCGAAGGGAATGTACCCTTCTCATCACTCGTTGCACAAAGTACGATCGGCACAGCCGCAGACTGGAACGCCTGAATGTGTTCGTCCGTTACTGTTCCACCCATGAAGAGCAGTCCGTCTACTTGCTTTTCGAGCAACGTGTTGATAACACGAATTTCTTTTTCTTTCTTCTTATCTGCATTACACAAAATAATATTGTAGTGATACATATTGGCAATATCTTCAATTCCGCGGGCAATCTCCGCGAAGGTTGAGTTCGAAATATCTGGAATAACGACCCCGACCGTGGTTGTCTTCTTGCTTGCCAGACCTCTGGCTACCGCATTCGGACGATATCCCAACCGTTCGATAGCTTCATATACTTTTTTCCGCGTTTGCGGTTTGACATTAGGGTTATTATTAACTACCCGTGATACCGTTGCCATAGACACTCCAGCTTCACGTGCCACATCATAAATGGTTACCGTCACAGTACTTCTCTCCATTACCAGTAAATTTTCATACCATTTTCATTAAGATTTATATTACGACAAATTTTTGCATTAATCAATTAAAATAGGCTTTAGGACTCACTCAAAACATTCGTAAGTGTGGTTCTAGTAATATCTGAATGGGAAGTATGCCATACAGGAATTCCCTTTTTGATCAGGATTGCCTGTGGAGATTCGTGCTTAACACCCAGCTTGTCTGCTGCTTCGTTCGATACCGGGCGATCTTCCACAACATAGATGATGCCATATTTCACTTGTTCATTGGCATTGTTAAGCAAATAATCGTTCATCTCCTGATAAGCGTTCGAGCTGATCGGACAGCGCGTGCTATGCTTAAACAGAAGCAAGGGTTGATCCTCGGTAGCCTCCACTGCGGAGTTTAGCTGTTCAATACTTGTCATTTTAGTCATGTCAGCCATTAGATATACATCCCCCTTTACCAGGAATACCGCTATGTTGAGCGTTTTCACTCTTCGATATCTTAACAAAAAGTGCGCGAAAAAGCCAATTTTCATGAAAACAAGCATTTTACACGTCAAAATTAGACAGCATTTGAGAAGTACTCCTGCCACACAAATCCGGATAATTGACTTAATCTGCGCTCCGTGGTCTCAATCCACGCTGTATCACCAGACTTCGTTGCGTAACCCATAATGTCCAGCAACAGATTGATACGCTCCTCCACTGCTTGCTGCATTCGATATTCCATCTCCCGATCGGTCGCATCCGGCCAGGCCAGCAGTAGCTCATGAAACAGGTCCGCCAGTTCATTACGTTCACCAAAAGATACGTCTTGCTTCACGGGCTGTTCACCCAATGTGTTTATGCATTCTGTTAAGTCCGGCTTGACCGGCGGAAGCACTTCGTATGATACACAGTCTGTACACGCAAATACGGGTACGTTTCGAATCTCCACTTTTTTGGCGTATACCACTGTTCTTAATTCCAACTCCATTACATGTCCACATCTGCACGACTTGCGCACCACCATCACCTCATTCGTTCTATACTCTATATAAGTACCATTCGACCTATTTCGGCTCAAATCCTGCTATAAACGAAAGGTTGCACAAATTACCACTCCCTCCAGATGAAGGTTGTCGAATGCAGGCAGTTACTGACTTGTAATCGCTTCCTACAAACTGAATATGCACTTCCATGAAGTCCCTTGGAGAATCTGTTACAATTAAAGACGCAACAGACATATCACCGCAAAAAGGAGAGATGGACATGAGATTAACCGGTAAAAAAGTCATCGCTCTGGTCGATGAAGAATTCGAGGATTTAGAATTGTGGTACCCTGTACATCGGGTTCGTGAAGAAGGTGCAGAAGTGCATCTTGCTGGTGAGAAAAAAGGAAAAACCTATATTGGCAAATACGGTGTGCCTGCTGAAGCCGAATACAGTTTCGATGAACTCGACAGTTCAGATTACGATGGTATTCTCGTGCCAGGCGGCTGGGCGCCAGATAAACTGCGTCGTTATCCCAAAGTACTGGAGCTTGTGAAGGAAATGAATGCAGACCGGAAACCGATTGGACAGATCTGTCATGCGGGCTGGGTGCTGATTTCAGCCAAAATTCTGGACGGAGTTACAGTAACCTCTACACCAGGCATTCGGGATGACATGGAAAATGCAGGTGCGATCTGGAAAGATGAAGCGGTTGTTGTTGATGGACATATCATCTCGGCACGTCGTCCGCCTGACCTTCCACCTTATGGCAAGGCATTCTGTGATGCACTCGCTGACAAGTAAAAATAACCCCATTGTGCTCTCATGCACATTGGGGTTATTTTATATAACAAGTTTTCCAATAAATAATTATCACAAATGTAAATATATTAACTTAAAGGTATTTATATCCATTTTACCTAATCACGATGCGTTCGAACCACTTTGTTCATCTGGACTTCCCGTGGAGTCATTAAAGACTTGCAGTCGCTCCTCAATATCTCCGCTGGTCCGTAAGGCGAAGCACTTTCGCGCTTCTTCTTTGGCGGCCGATGCTGTTGTGTTCAGCACTCTGTGCTTCACACGTAACAGGGATTGTGGAGACATACTCAAGTGGCGAATGCCAAGCTCCAACCAAAGCGGAATGGCGCGTTCGTCCCCTGCCATCTCTCCGCACACACTGACATCAATTCCAGCCGTATGAGCTGCATCTGCTGTCGCACGAAGCATCCGCAGAACAGCCGGATGATAGGGGTGATACATATGAGCGATCTGCTCATTCATTCGATCTACTGCCAGTACATATTGAACCAGGTCGTTCGTACCAATACTGAAGAAATCAGCTTCCTCTGCGAGCAGATCAGCAATCATCACCGCTGCAGGAACTTCGATCATAATTCCCACCTGAATGTGAGGGTCGTATGATAATCCGCGCTCGTCCAGATCAGACATCGCCTCACGGAGAATCTCATTGGCCTGCTGAAGTTCTTCCACCGAAGAGATCATCGGGTACATGATTTTGACATTTCCAGCAGCGCTGGCACGCAGAATGGCTGTAAGCTGTGTTTTGAACAGATCCTTGCGGTCCAGACTAATCCGAATGGCACGGTACCCCAGAAACGGATTGTCTTCCTCCGGCAGTTCAAAGTAATCGAGTTGCTTGTCACCACCGATATCCAGTGTACGAATAACAACGGATTGTCCTGCTGTTTTCTCTGCCACAAGACGGTACACCTCATACTGTTCTTGCTCACCCGGGAACGTAGCACGGTCCATATACAAAAACTCTGTCCGGAACAAGCCCACACCTTTGGCTCCTTGTTTCAAAGCAAGGTCCAATTCCTTTACCGAACTGATATTGGAAGCCAAGTGCAAAACGGCCCCATCTTTGGTTACGGCATCCACGGTAGCAAGGACTTGAAGTTGTTCCTTTTTCTTCAGTTGTTTGCTGCGAAGCATGGTATACCGTTCAATCGTCTTGCGATCCGGGTCCGTAAATACCAAGCCATTGTCACCATCCACCACAAGCATATCCCCTGTCTCTACCGGCATGCCAAGACTCGCTTCCAGACCGGAAACGAGAGGAATACCAAGGGCACGAGCCATAATCGCAGAATGTGATGTTTTCCCGCCAATCAAGGTCACAATGCCTAGTACATGGGTCGGATTCAGATGCGCCAGTTGAGATGGCGACAGTTCTTTGGCAACGAGCACATACGGCTGGGTATCCGAAGGAAGTGTAATCTCCGGTGCACCGAGCAAATGCTTGAGCAGACGGTTACCCACATCCTTGATGTCAATGGCCCGCTCCTTCATATACTCGTCTTCCAGCAAGTCAAACATCGTGACAAAGTGATCAATGGCTTCTTTGACCGCCACTTCTGCTGCCTTATATTGACGCTCAATAATACCGCGAATTTCGTTCATGAATACCGGATCTTCCAGGATTGCCAGATGTGCATCAAAGATACTGGACTCCTCTGGACCAACAACTTCCTTGAACTCATTTTTGATATATTCGATCTCATCCTTTGATGTCCGTATGCCCTCATACAGCCGTTCGAACTCTTGGGCAAGATCCACCGAATCCATCTTCTGATCCGGCAGATCCCATTCCCAACTGGGCAGGACAAATGCTTTGCCGATGGCTATGCCTGCAGCTCCGTTGATGCCTTGTATCTTCATTCTACCCCTCCAACGTTCCTGTCATAGAGCACCACGGACATAACGGATGCCTGACCTTTCTTAACTTGCTTAAATGGAGCAAAACTCCATGATTTTACACGATCCGGATTCGTAATTACCATTGGTGTTGTTAGTGACGCCGCTTGCTCGCGGAGTACTGCCAGATCAAACTTGATCAACAACTGCCCTGGCTCCACCGTATCGCCCTCCTGAACAAAAGCTTCAAAATGGCCTTTCAACTGAGAGGTATCGATGCCGATATGCAGTAACACTTCAAGCCCCTCACGGGTAGAAATACCCAAGGCATGCATAGTCGGGTACAAGTGCATAATCGTTCCGTACACGGGTGAGACCAGCTCTCCCTTTTCCGGAACAAAGGCTACACCATCACCGACAAGTTTGGCTGCAAAGATCTGATCCGGCACCTCTTCAATCGGGAGCATTTTGCCCTGAACGGGGGCACAGAACAGCACCTGTTGCAGATCTCTTTCCAGCAGCTTCGCGATTTCTTCCCGAATCAATTCCGAGTAGGTCCCGAATACCACCTGTACGTTACCGCCACCCAGCTTGATCAGTCCAGCGGACCCCATACTCTTCATGGCACCCGTGTCGATCAGGCGGTCATCATGCACAGTCAGGCGAAGACGTGTAATACAAGCTTCAACCTGTACAATGTTACTCTTCCCACCCAATGCTTCGAGGATTAAAGGTGCCTGATAAGGAATGTTACCTACCCAATCTTCCAGCATAGAGCCCTCTTCACGTCCTGGTGTTGGAATCTTGAACGTACGAATCGCCCATCGGAACAGGAAGTAGTAAACCAGCCCATATAGTATGCCAATCGGAATGAGCTTCCAAGCATTCTCCGATAGATGGAAATTGAGTATGTAATCAATAATTCCTGCGGAGTAAGAAAATCCATGCCGGATATCAAGCCAGTAACTAATCCACATGGCAACGCCGGACATCACTGCATGCACGATGAACAGATAAGGTGCTGCGAACAAAAAAGCAAACTCAATCTGTTCCGATACCCCGGTTAGAAAACAAACGAGTGCCGATGTCAGAAAAGTTTTCTTGATTTTTGGTTTCAGATCTTCCCTGGCTTCCTGAATAATAGCAAAGGCTATTGCTGGAATGGCAAACATCATGATGGGAAACAAACCTGCCATAAAGAATCCTGCTGTTGGATCACCTGCAAAAAATCGAGGCAAATCCCCTTGCACAATGTTACCATCAGGCGTTTCAAACGTCCCTAACTGGAACCAAAACACATTGTTAAGCAGGTGATGAAGCCCAAAAGCAACCAGCACCCTGTATAACACTCCGTAGATGAACAGTCCAAAACCCCCGAGACTGTATTCCCAGGTAGCAATACCGTTCAATCCATGCTGTAGGATCGGAGCGAGCCATAACATAAAACAGGAGAACAATGCCGAACAGAGTCCGACGATGAGCAAAACAAACCTTGAACCTCCAAAAAATTGTAAAATTTCAGGCAGTTTAATGCTTTTAAACCGATTATGCATCCCACCGGCAAGCGCGCCGAGTATGATTCCGATTAAGGAAGCGGGCTGAACGGTGCCATCACCAAAGTTCCGAGTTACCTGATCATATATCACGATACCAGCCAGAGCAGCAAGTCCCGCTTGTCCGGCCTGGTTGGAGAGTCCCAGTGCTACACCGACAGCGAACAAATACGGTAAGAAATAAAAAATACCGTGTCCGGCCACGGTAGACACTTCACCGACAATATCCAATCCCCAGGCGTCCCAAGGCAGACTGCCAACACTGAGCAAAATTGCGGCGGCGGGCAGGACCATTGTAGGCAGCATTACCGCTCGTCCGAGCTGCTGCAAGGATCCGAGCCAATTCATGGCGACCTCTCCTTTCTATCCTAGATGGTAAGCTTTACGCAACGTTTTGTCAAAGCAAAACAGTAACCAATTGGTAATTAATAACGGCAAAAATAGAACAGAAAAAATCCCGTCAACTTCAAGTTAACGGGATTCATCCTATAATCATTCAATTGGTTCAGATCAGGAGATCATTCGATCACAGGTGAACGAGCCTCTCAGCCGCGTCCAGCGCCGCGCAGAACGATGGAATCCTCTACCTTGATACAACGATTCGTTACCGCTGTCATGCCGTTCTCTGCAGCAATCTGGACCGCTTCATCACTATGGATGCCAAGCTGCAGCCACAGCACATTGGCTTTGATGGCAGCGGCGTCACGAGCGACATCCGCGCAAAACTCTTCGCGACGAAACACATTGACAATGTCTACCGGCTCTGGAATATCCGCGAGTGTGGCATATACCGTCTCGCCAAGGATTTCACCTTGCACCTGTGGATTAACCGGGATGATGCGATAACCTCTGCTCTGCATGGCTTCTGCCACCATATAGGAAGTGCGATCTGATTTGTCTGATAAGCCGACGACTGCGATGTTGCCTGCCTTGCGCAAAAGTTGTCCAATTTCTTCACGAGTAGGGTTGTTAAATTCCATGTTCAAGCACCATCCTTTTCTGATTAAAGTGCGTGTTCAAAAGACTGATTTTCAGTTATTTACTCTTTTACCCATTGAACCGAGGCGCCAAGCGCCTGCAAATGATCGAAATATTGCGGATAAGACTTGGCTACATGGTGTGCATCCCGAATACGAAGCGGCTCCTTGGAACGCAGACCAACAACAGTGAGCGCCATAATTACGCGATGATCGTAGTGAGCGTTAATCTCAACGCCGCCTTCAACGCCTTCTGGACGTCCGTGTACGATAATCTCAGCTTGACGCTCTTCAACGTTCGCTCCTGCCTTCCGCAGTTCGTTCAAGTAATCGGTGATTCGGTCACATTCCTTGTAACGCAGGTTCTCTACATTATAGAACCGTGACGTTCCTTCCGCAAACACAGCTGCGGCTACCATAGCCAAAACGGCGTCCGTCGCGGCATCCCCGTCGAATTCGATCGCTTTCAGTCTGCCATTACCTTGAACGTGTACAACATCGTTCTCATGTGTCAATGGCACTTCCATCATGCGCAGCACGTCAACGATGGCACGTTCACCCTGTTTGCTCTGCTCCATCAGGCGCAGAATTTTCACATCAGACTGTGTAACCGCTGCCGCGGCAAGAACGGCTGCCGACCCCGGATAGTCCCCTTGAACCGTGTAGGTCGTTGGCTGGTAAGCCTGTCCACCTGGTACACGGAAGGACATGTAATCATCACTTGCATGGATAACGATGCCTGCCTGCTCCAGCACTTCCAGGGTCTGTCCGATAACAACCTTGGACTTCAGGTCATTCAGCACTTCGATGGTGCTGTCTTCTGCAAGCAACGGCGTAACAAACAACAATGCACTCAGATATTGGGAGCTGACGGAGCCGGATACACGAATGTGTCCACCCTTGGCATTGCCACCCTTAATTGTAATCGGCAGGCGTCCTTGTTCGTGTTGTACATCTACACCCAATTGACCAAGCGCATCGATCAGGTCATCATGAGGGCGTTTGCCTAGCGAATCAGGGTACGTGTTCACAAATGTAACGTCAGGGCAGAGCGCTGTAACGCCCATCAGGAAACGAAGTACAGCACCCGCATTCCCGACATTCAATTCACGCACATCACGGGGATGACTGCCAAAGCCCTGGATCACAATCTTGCTGTCGTCTTCTTCAAGTACTGCCCCCAGATCACGAATACATCTGCGCATGGCGTCACTGTCTTCACTGTGTGCCGGGAAATGAATGGTACTTGTGCCTTCTGCCAGCGCAGCAGCCAGCAAATAGCGGGTAGTGTAGTTTTTAGAGGACAGAGCCCCGATTTCCCCGTTCAGCGTGGGGGTTGGTTTAACAATAACGTCCATGGATGAAATTCTCCTTCATTGATTATATTGTGGCCAAATTGACATTCCGTGCATCGCTTGGGTATCATTATAGCGTTAAGTCCATACAGAAAAGAGGACCTGAATATGACACAAATAGCTGAAATTGAAACGTCTGAGCTGCGCCGCCGTTTACAGGCGGGAGAGAAGCTGCAGATGATAGACGTCCGCGAGGACGATGAAGTCGCGCAAGGCATGATCGAAGGAGCCAAGCATATTCCGCTTGGACAGATTCCAGACCGACTGTCTGAGATTGAGAAATCAGGCGAAATCGTGATCATCTGTCGTAGCGGTTACCGCAGTGAGCGTGCGTGTGAATATCTGCAGCAACTGGGATATGAAGGCTGTACAAACATGGTCGGCGGTATGCTTCAGTGGCAACAGGAAGACTAGAGAAACTAGGAGAGAAGCGAAGTCATTTGTAGCCTTATGACTTCTGCTCTGCTCCACTTCTAGAAACGGGCCTATATGGCCCGTTTTGTTATATCTGCCACCACCTATCAACCATCAAACTTCGATGATAACAAGCTTAGACGCGGTAATGCGCTAAAATTAAACGAGTCACTTCAGCAGCGGATAACTCCGTTGTATCCACCGTATAATGTGCGAACCGATATGCGTCTTTCCGTTCTTCCATAATTGCCTGAATGCGTTCCTCTGCATTGCCTGCGAGGAGTGGACGATTGTCACAGCCACTAACACGCTCTACAATCACTGCCGGATCAGCAGTCAAGGCAACAACCCATCCATTTTTCAACATCACGTCACAATTATCCGAACGCAGCACTACGCCACCTCCGGTCGCTATGACCTGTGACTTCTTCTCCAGCATCGAGCACAACATGCGGCTCTCGGCATCACGGAAATACGTCTCTCCCTTGCCAGTGAACAATTCTGGAATCGTACAGCCTTCCTCTTTTTCCACCGCGGCGTCTACATCAATCAATCGATAACCAAGCTCGCGTGCAAGCATGTCAGCGACGGTTGATTTGCCGGTTCCCATCATACCAATGAGAATAATATTGTTAGACTTGCTCAAGGTGTACACTCCTTTAATTCAAGCAATTCGTGAGCACTTTTGTCCTATCATAACACAGCCCTGCGGACTGGGAAAGACCATCTCCTTACCGACTTCCTTTCGACCATCCGCAACCTTCCAAGACAGATTAAGTAACTCCCGGCATCTAAGCCTACGTCAGATCACCCTCAAGCAGTTTTGAGCCCCCAAACATCTCAAGCAGTAATCATCCAGCATCCTAACGAACTCCAATGAGCTTATTTACGTAAAATAGGCGCAGTTAAACTTCTAACGAATCTCAGTAAACTTATTTCAAAAAATCACCGTCAAAACATCGACATCTCACTGCGAATTATTGAAATAGGGCCATCTGAGTTCGTTAAAAAATAGAACCGGCTCATTTTGCCAAAATAGCGTGTCTCATGTTCATTAGGTCTAGAATCAGCTACATATCTTCTCCATCAACACTATTACTGTATAACAAAGTAAAAAAAGAGGCCTGGCGTTAACCGGCAATCACCGGAACGCCAAACCTCTTTTGAACCTATTAGCAGGCCAAACCTCCTGCTTAAGGGCACTTTGACCAAATCTAATAGACTTGTATATGTGGTACTACTCCATCCAGTTGTGGTGGAAGCTGCCTTCTTTGTCCACACGTTTGAACGTGTGAGCACCGAAGTAGTCACGTTGAGCTTGCAGCAAGTTTGCTGGCAAACGCTCTGTACGGTAGCTGTCGTAGTAAGAAAGAGCGCTGGAGAAGCCAGGTACCGGAACACCTTGTTTTACAGCAGCAGCTACAACTTCACGCCATGCGCCTTGATAAGACTCAACGATGTTTTGGAAGTAAGGGTCCAAGAGCAAGTTTTTCAGTGCTGCGTCTTTATCATAAGCTTCCTTGATGTTTTGCAGGAACTGCGAACGGATGATGCAGCCACCGCGGAAGATCATGGCAATGTTGCCGTATTTCAGATCCCAGCCATACTCGTCGGAAGCTGCACGCATTTGTGCAAATCCTTGTGCGTAGGATACGATTTTACTTGCGAAGAGGGCTTTACGAACGCTCTCGATGAACGCTTTTTTGTCACCGGAGAACGCTTCAGTTGCTGGTCCATTCAGGATTTTGCTAGCTGCTACACGCTCGTCCTTCATCGCAGACAAGAAACGGGAGAATACGGATTCCGTAATCATGGACAATGGTACGCCGAGATCCAGCGCGCTTTGGCTTGTCCATTTACCTGTTCCTTTTTGTCCAGCCGCGTCCAGAATAACGTCAACCATTGGTTTGCCTGTTTCCGGATCGTATTTGGAGAAGATATCTGCTGTGATTTCGATCAGGTAGCTATCCAGCTCTCCTTGATTCCATTCCGTAAAGATCGCGTGCAGCTCTTCAACGGAAACGTTCAATACAGATTTGAGCAAGTGGTACGCTTCACCAATCAACTGCATATCTCCGTACTCGATACCGTTATGCACCATTTTCACATAGTGTCCGGCACCATCAGGTCCAATATATGTACAACATGGATCGTCACCGACTTTGGCGGAGATCGCCGTCAGGATCGGTTCAACCAGTTTATAAGCACTTTCCTGTCCACCTGGCATGATGGAAGGGCCTTTCAGTGCGCCTTCTTCACCACCGGATACACCTGTACCGATGAAACGAATGCCTTTGTCTTCCAACTCTTTGCTGCGACGTTGCGTGTCAGGGAAGTATGCGTTCCCTCCGTCAATGATGATGTCGCCCTCATCCAGGTGAGGAAGCAGTTGTTCAATGGTAGCGTCGGTCGCTTTGCCGGCTTGTACCATGATCAAAATTTTGCGCGGGGATTCCAGGGATGCTACGAACTCTTCAATGGAGAATGAGCCTGTCAGGTTTTTACCTTCAGCTTCTTTCAGAAGATCATTGGTTTTCTCCGGGGAACGGTTAAATACCGATACTGAGAAACCTTTGCTTTCAATGTTAAGGGCCAAATTTTTGCCCATGACAGCCAGGCCAATTACGCCAATTTGTTGTTTTGTCATCTGGTCCTCCATCCTTTTCTCCAATTAATTTTATTGAAATAAATTCTCAACAATACTCCCATTTTAACGGTTTTATGTATAGAAGTGAACCCCGTGGCACAGCTACGCAACGAGAAAACACTCCAATCTGCTGAGGTGTTCATCGTATTTTCATAAATAGAACCGTGAAGACAATACATCATGCCAGAGAAATCCAATTAATCCAATATTGTATTGTACAATGTTATAATTATATCCAATGAAGTTCGAACAAAAAGGAGGAGTGTACATATGGCGTTAGAGCAGTTCTCAAAAGAGGAACGGTTTTCCCTGGATATTCGAAGAACATTTCTTCTGGGGGCGTATATGAATGAATGGGGGGTGCCAGAGCTCAGGATCATTCTTTCGAAGCCAGAAAGAAACATTCATGTAGAAATCTATTATTTTCCTGCCACAAGTCAATCTGGCATCGCAAGATTCGTGACGGTAGGGTTGTCTCAGGCAACGCGGCCCTCAGGAGAGCTTGTAGCTGCTGAATGGATGCTTGCGCTGCAACCGGATCTTGGCGGAGAAGAGGTGGAGCGTGTCAACACCTACCTGGTCGATCTGATCTCCCATCACATCGAAAATGTGCCGGATTCAACGGTTCCCCGTGTGATGGAATCAAGCGAATTAGCACCAGCCCGATGGAATGCGACTGCCTTTCTCATTGATGAATTGCGGGGAGAAAAAGAATCCCTTGAACAGATTCAAGTGGGTCATGAAACGATAGCATTACTGTGGGCAGTACCCATCACTTCTTTTGAAGCCAACCTATTGCTCACCAAAGGATTGGATGAATTTGATGCCTGGATTGAAAGCTCGCAATATTCCATCATCAACCCCTGTCGTCCGTGATGCCCGTTAGGCACAAAAATAGAGCCCTGGCTTCCGCCGGGGCTTTGGTATAGATGACTTTCAAAAGAAATATTCATCAACCTTCCAGCATTAACAGATGTCCAGACAACTGTTTCAATGCTTCGCGGCAGGCATTTGCCTTTTCCGTATTATTCAGCTGAACAGCCGTATACAGGCGTTCCAGTTCATCGTCCACTTCCATGCGCAACAACATGAGCCTCTCCTCACCTTCACGCGAGAGGAACATTTCTTCCATCTCTTCCGCCGTCGGCGCAGGTTCCTTTTGAAAAATGACACGCTGCTTGAACCCGGACACTTCCACGAGCCGAATCACTTCACCGAATAAAATGTTCTCCACGGTCATCTGCTGATCCTTGAACCGCTTCACAACTGCATGCCCGCGTGTATCTCCAATCAGCTTCTCCAGCCACTCTGCAAGCTTGGCATCCTTAATGATATAATCCCCAGTCATCTTGTAGTTCCCCGTGCGTGTCTGTTGAAAGCGGAGCTTTACCAGCTTGCGGCCGGTCCGGACTGACAGGATAAAAAAGGATTCGTCCTCGCTCCAATATAGTGAATATCCCTCACGAATAAGGTCTCTGATCAAATTTTGGATATGCCGACGGTTGAACCGCAGCTCCAGATTGCAATATTCAACTTCATAACTCTTATTCACGGCACTCCCTCCATCTGTACCGGATCAACTCCGGCCCTCGTCTTCAATCGCTTCTACTCAATCGGCTTACCCTATTTTATACTTCATTTTATGTAAGGGTACTTGGTTATTTGACTATTTTTCACCGAAAGGACCGCCGGATTGCAGCTTTCCGCAGACGCACAGGGGCAAGCCCCCGATTATCATGATATAACGGACGCCAAAAAGGGAGTTCCACAACCATGATGGTTAACGGAACTCCCTTTTCTTTCACTTATTTGGCTGGAGCGGTGCGAAACGGATTGCGGGATAACACAAAGTGCACAACGGCAAGTCCTGCCATGACGATGGCACTGCCAATGAATGGAGCCGGATGGCTAACGTGGTCCCACAGCAGTCCGGAAACAATAGGGCCTACAACCATGCCTGATCCTTGCAATGTAAGGAAGAATCCCCAGATTGCTCCCCGCTCCCCTTTGGGAATCAGTGTGGCTACAAAAGCATTCCAGGCGGGCAGAATCATGGCATAACTGATGCCCACCAACATGACAACACCAAACACCACCGGAATGGATGTTATGGAGGAGAATGCGAACAGACTCGCCGCCGCCATCAAAAAACCAACGTTCAGGAACGGTTTCGTGCCAAACCTGTCTACCATTTTACCTACAGGCAGTAAGGCAATAACGGTTATTCCACCTCCCGCAATCAGCAACAAACTGTAAAGGTTCGGTGAGATGTGCAGGTCTGTGCGTGTATATAGCGTGATGACTGGACTGAGCAGCCCGATGACAAACGACTGCATAAACAAGGCAGGATACACCAGTGGATTAACATTAAGCGTGCTGCGTACCCGTTGCAGTGTGCCCTTCACACTCTTTTGCAGCCGGATGAACGGTGTGAGCAGATTCGGTTTGGCTGGATATTTCGCATCGCTATTCTTCGCCGCTTGCTCGGCATGCTCGCCTTCAACAATGACACGTCCGGGAAGAATCATGGCCACCAGAATAACGAGAATGGCACAACCCATCAGCACGAGGAATATAGTTCGATAATCATGATGCGTGCGCTCCAGCAGCCAGTTCATGCCTATTGGTCCAAGTCCCGTTCCGCCGAGAGCAGCCATCTCCAGCGCCCCCATTGCTGTACCATTTTTGTTCTGTGGGCCAGACATCGCCGTCACCCCTGTCATGGCGCAAGGCCAAAGTGGTGACGTACCAATGCCAAGAATGAGACAGGCCATGGCCAGGCCAAAGGCACTTTTGAGAAAAAGGATCATAATAACAGCGATTAAGGTACAGATTAGTGCTGTAACCATCGTTGCGCGGAACCCGATCCGTTCTGCTGCCCAGCCGGAAGGCGCCCGGAACAGATTATCTCCCAGATATTGAAGAGCAAATGCCACACCAATGACGCCTGCAGACAGACCCAGTATATTGTCCATATACACGGGCAGAACAGCTACCAACAAGGCTCCTTTGATAATTTCAACTAGAAAAAGTGTCAGCCACATCGCGATAAAAAATGGTGATCGCAAAATTTTGGCTGGTTTTGTATCGGTTTGCATTCTTTTTCCCCTTTCGGCTTTCATTTGCCTATTCCCTATCCTTAGTGTAACCGTGGGGAATGTGTCCAAATCTCGGCAATTCAAAAAATTGTCGATTATACTGTTGCATTCGGTTCTTAATTTGCTATACTCATCTTTGTTTACCAATTTTATTAGGAAGGGTTGTGACAGCACTGATGAATCACCACCGTACGCCGCTGTTTACCGCTTTAAAAAATCATGCGGCACTCAATCCGGTACAGTTTCATATTCCGGGCCATAAAAAAGGATTGGGAGCGGATACCGAATTCCGTGAATTTATTGGCGATAATGCCTTCTCCATAGATTTGATTAACATCGCACCGTTGGATGACCTGCATCAGCCAACCGGTGTCATTCAGGAAGCACAAATTTTGGCAGCAGATGCCTTCGGAGCCGATTATACCTATTTTAGTGTACAAGGCACAAGCAGTGCCATTATGACCATGATTCTGTCTGTATGTTCACCGGGTGACAAAATTATTGTGCCCCGTAATGTGCATAAATCAGTTTTGTCCGCCATTATTTTCTCAGGCGCCAAACCCGTATTTGTTTCTCCTTCACAAGATGCCAATCTGGGCATTGACCACGGAGTGACTACACAGTCTATCCGTCGCGCACTTGAGCGTCATCCAGATGCCAAGGCATTGCTTGTAATTAACCCGACCTATTACGGCGTGGTTACCGATCTAAAAGAGATTGTTGAGCTTGCACACAGCTATCAAGTCCCTGTCCTCGTTGATGAAGCACACGGTGTACTCATTCATTTCCATGAGGATCTGCCGTTGTCTGCGATGGCAGCAGGTGCCGATATGGCTGCAACCAGTGTTCACAAGCTTGGTGGCTCCATGACACAGAGTTCCGTACTCAACTTGAATACAAAGAATGGGTTTGTGAATCCACAGCGTGTACAGACGATTCTGAGTCTGCTCACCTCAACATCAACTTCATACATTTTGCTTGCTTCACTCGATACGTCAAGACGTAACCTGGCACTCCACGGTCGTGAAATTGCACAGAAGGCCATTGAACTAGCTGAGTTTGCCAGACGTTCGATTAATGATATGGATGGCCTGTATTGCTTCGGTAGAGAGTTGCTGGGTACAGAAGCAACCTTCAACTATGATCCAACCAAAGTAACGATCCATGTTCGCCATCTGGGCATTACAGGGTATGAGACAGAGAACTGGCTGCGTGAACATTACAACATCGAGGTCGAACTTAGTGATATGTACAATATTCTGTGTCTCATCACGCCAGGAGATACGGATGACAGTGTGGATATCTTGCTGAACGCTTTGCAGGATCTCTCCCGTACCTATTATCAAGTGAACCCGGCCCATGAACTGGTCGTAAAAGTTCCGGACATTCCACAGTTGATGCTGACTCCACGTGATGCATTCTACGGTGATACCGAAGTGATTCCGTTTAAGGAATCCGCAGGACGTATTATCTCGGAATTCATCTATGTCTATCCGCCAGGAATTCCGATCCTGTTACCGGGTGAGGTTATCACCCAGGAAAACATCGACTACATCATCGATCATGTCGAAGTTGGATTGCCTGTCAAAGGACCCGAAGATCGCAGCGTAACCAACGTTAAAGTGATCGTGGAAGCCGATGCCATTTTCTAAAACAACCCCATTTGCGCTGTAAATGGGATGAACTTAAAGGACCAAGCCTTAAGCTTGGTCCTTTTTTATTTTATGGGACAAGCGAGTTTGCATTTTCCCGTCTATTTCGTCGTTCAAATCGGTGGTGTAAATGCTCGTATACCTCTTAAAAAACAAACAAAAGGCCCCCTGAGATCAAGGAGCCTTCATGTTATGTTCCAAAAGAATGACTATTCTTGTGATGCAACGAGTTCGTTGTAAGCCGCTTCAACGCGGTTCCACTCTTCTTCGTCTTCAATATTGTAGAGCACCATTTCCTCGTCTTCTTCTTCCATACGCAGGATGATGCCGTCAGCTTCAGGATTGTTACGTTCCAGCAGGAGCGCATAAACATGCTTCTCCACGTCAAACGTCTCCACCAAAACCATCTCCACGTCTTGGCCGTTCTCGTCTGTTAATGTGAGAAGGACTTCTTCATGCTCGTGGTCGTGGTCGTGGTCTTGCCCGCATCCGCAGCCATCGCCGTGTTCATGTGTGTGATCGCTCATTGAAATACCTCGCTTTATAAATAGAAATTGTGTAACCTTGCATATCGTAACATGTTCAATGACCCAGGTCAATTTAACTCACAGGGTTATTTTTGCTTCAATCGTTCAGCGCTGTAATGATTTTCTCCGCTACCAGGACGTAGCTGCTGTTTGCATTTTCTTTAATATGAAAGCCGACTTGATACTTGCCGGCACGACTGAAATCGTACGTAAAATCGTATGTGCGGAACCAGAAGTTATCCTTCTGTGTCGTAAGCTCCTGGGACTGGATATCCTTCACCTGACCGCTTGGATTGGTAATTGTTACTTTCACCGCAGCTACATCTGCTGTCAGACTGTCCACTTGTGAAAATACATTGAATTTCAGCTTACCTACGTTAACGTTGCCAAATACAGTGTCTCCCTTGAAGAGAAAAATATGTACATTCGGTTTGATCACCGTTACTCTCTTGTTACTGCTGTCCCATTTGACGACGCCTCCGGCTTCCCTGACAGGTACATAGGTCGTTCCATCAATGAGATAACCTCCATCAGCTGCTTCCTTGCCGTTAATGAGAACACGAATCTTCTCGTTCACCGAATCTGCAAACAATAAAGACCCGCCGAGCAAGGAGAATACCGTGACACAAAGCAATATTCGTTTCCATTTCATCCCGTCAATATTCCCTCCCCTGCTGCTAGCTGTTGTACATTTATACTGCAGATTCATCCACAAAGTTGCGCTGTTTTTCATCATTTTTCATTTTTTATCCAGAATTTTTTCCACCCCTTGGAATGCACAAAAAGAGGCGATCCTCATTAAAGGATGCCCCTGATCTATAATTGTTATATACACGGGATTATACGAAGAGTTATGAAGAAGTATGCCGGGTCAATATACAAGGAACGCCCTTGCCTAAAGCCCCTTCAATTCTCATACGTGCAGCATAATCCATTCCTCGTGTACATGGTGTCTTACATCTCTCACATACATCCGAAGTGACCAACTTCATGGATACACGTATTTTATCACTCTTTAATGCGGGAGCTTTCTTTCCTTTTGCCTTTGCCATCCCGGATTCCCCATTTCCCCAAGTGCTTACTAATGTAATGCATCATATGGGGATTCGCCCGGTTGTGTGTCTATTTAGAAAACGTATTTAAATAATAAAAATATGACAAGCAGGATACCTCCAAGAATGAGCCAGTTGCTGATTTCATACCAAATGCTCTTGCCTCCGGACAGGTATTTCTGTTCATTCTCCTGATGACGCTGACGGTGTGTATCGGTCTCAGAGCCATGGGGCGGTTTGCTAAAATCCATCATAAGTACATTCCCCTTTCAGCAGTTGTGTGTAAACTTACTACCATTATAACCCATAATTGAGTATTAAATTGATTTTTCTGTATAAAAAGGGCTGTTTTATACAAATGGTTCTATTGGATAGCAGTTAATTCTTCTTCTGTGACCCATTTGTGATTCTTAATCAAATCTCCCCCTGTTGTCGGGGTATAATCAACCATATATACCGTTGTCTCTTCAGCAGAATCAATTGTGGCCTTCACACCCTTCATCCCTTTCATGTGATCAGCGCTCAACACTACCTCAGAACCTGCCGCATACGGTTGTTCCTTATGGTCCTGTATTTCCTCATGGATAACCCATTTATGATTTTGCACGGGATCTCCGCCTGTTGTTGGTGTATACGTAACTGCATATACCGTAGTTTCATATGCTCCAACGATCTTTGCTTTTGCACCCTTCATGCCTGACATGTGGTCGGCACTCATCAGCGCCTGGCTTCCTACTGGGAAGGTGGGATTGTTTTTTTCCCGCAGTCCTTCCGGTAGCTCTCCCGATTCAGAATGGTGCATCTCACCTGCGGTAGCTGTATGACTGTCATCGTTGCTTTCAATAGTTTGCCGAGTCTCCTTGCCACAACCACTCAAAATCAAACTGCCTGTAATCAATATAGTCGATAGGGTCAGTAAATATTTTTTCATGGTTTGCACTCCTTTAATTCTATTTGTATCATTCATTATACCCCCTATAGGTATATTGTAATCATTATTATTGCTTTTTCTGGGCAAAGCACATCTTACAATGGAGCAAAATAATACAAAAAAACCTCCGATTTCTCGGAGGCTTCTTATAACAACAAATAGTTTCAATGATTACGCCAATTCCACGTTAACATTCACGTTCCCTTTGATTCCTTTGGAATATGGGCAGTAGTCATGGGCAAATTTCACAAATTTCTGTGCTGTTTCCTCATCCAGACCGAGAATCTTAACTTCCAAATCGACTTGAAGCTTCACACCGTTGTCCTCAGAGTCCGTCACCAACATTACAGTAGCAGCTACTGTACTTCTTTCAATTTCAACTTTGTGTTTCTTCAATTGAAACTCCAGTGCGGAGTTAAAACAAGCACTATACCCTGCTGCAAACAACTGCTCCGGATTGGTAGCTGTCGTCACTTGTCCTCCGAGTTCAGGTGGTGCAGCAACATCCAACATAAACACGTTATCTGGGGATTGTACGATTCCTTGACGTCCGCCTGTATTAATGACTGTTGTTTCATATAATGTTTTCATTTGTGAAAACTCCTTTAGTTAATTAGATTTATTTTGACTACATTTCGATCTCTTTTGTATCACCAACAATTACATTGTACACAATTAAATTGTGTATGTAAATAGCTAATATAAAAAAATAATATAGTTTAATGCTGCGTTTAAATGAATAGCGATGAGGAGGATTATAATGTAGTTATCGGTAGAGGAAATGTATCCTTCCTTAACTTTCATCCATCGGATAACCTAAATCGAACCGTTAAGGAGGAATAACACGTTTGGAGAATAATTCATTTCTAACCCCGGACAAGCCCAAACATACAGTCAGAGCACTTTCTGAGGTGTTGGCTGTATCAACCAAACTTGGCCTGACTTCATTTGGAGGACCAATCGCTCATCTTGGTTACTTTCATGAAGAATATGTTCGCCGTAGAAAGTGGATGAATGAACGAAGCTATGCAGATTTAGTTGCGCTATGTCAATTTTTGCCCGGGCCTGCCAGCAGTCAAGTCGGGATTGGAATTGGCATCATCCGCGGCGGTTTGCTGGGGGGACTGATGGCTTGGCTTGGTTTCACACTTCCTTCTGTCATTGCGTTAGTTTTGTTTGCTTTCCTTATGCAAGGATTTGATATCAGCAGTACTGGCTGGATTCACGGTCTGAAAATTGTTGCTGTAGCTATTGTCGCTCAGGCGATATTGGGTATGGGGCAGAAACTAACTCCTGATCGTTACAGGGCAACCATCGCTATCTTTACTGCAGCGGCGACTCTTGTGTGGCCAACTGCGTTCACCCCAATCCTTTTTATTGTTATTGCAGGCATGATAGGTATGATCTATTTTAGAAAAATGACAGGGATTAATACAGTAGACTTGTCTGTCCCTGTGAGTCGTAAGTTGGCAATCATTTGTTTGGCTACGTTCTTTGGAATCCTGGTTCTTCTCCCGTTACTCACACCCTTTGATCGTTCGGGGTGGCTGTTATTCTTTGATAGCTTCTACCGTTCAGGCTCACTTGTATTTGGTGGAGGGCATGTTGTACTTCCGTTACTGGAACGTGAATTCGTCCCTGCAGGTCTGATGAACAAATCCGACTTTTTGGCGGGATATGGAGCAGCACAAGCTGTACCTGGACCATTGTTCACCTTTGCCAGTTATTTAGGTGCGATGATGCGTGGGGTTCCAGGTACTTTGGTTGCAACGATTGCTATCTTTTTGCCAGCGTTCCTTCTGACCGTAGGAGCATTGCCCTTCTGGAATTCTTTATGTAAAAGTTCAAAAATTCAAGGAGCATTAATCGGAATTAATGCAGCCGTTGTAGGTATTTTGTTGGCATCGTTGTACGATCCGCTTTGGACAACTGCGATCCTAACTCCTGTTGATTTTGCACTGGTATGTATGTTGTTTCTAATGCTCGTTTTTTGGAAAGTACCACCGTGGATCGTTGTCGCTGCTGGTGCAGCAGGCGGTACAATCATGAACCTTCTCTAAATAAAAAAGGTACCCAAACACTGCACTTCTTTTTCAAAGTGTCCGTGCTTAGGTACCAAATCACTGCACGTATGTCTTTTTACCGATCCATGCAGATTATCTATTTATTCTCTTCGGCATTCCAATTCAAATCATGCACCTAGTTCATCTTCAGACATCTCTCCAGTTTAATTAGTTACTCCAGATATCCACTTTCATCTGTGCACATTTGAAATACTTGGCCTCTGCCTTGCTTGTAGTCAGTTTCAAAAGACATTGCAGTTCTCCATGTTGGAACAACCCACCGCTAAGGTCAGCAGCAACACCACCATACTGATCATCCGCACCAAGCCATACGGACGGTCTCTCGAGTCCAGCTGAGAACTGTAATCCGGTACAGAGTAGCACAGTGAGATTTTTACGGTTCTGTGCTTCATCTCCTGCTACGCCATGTGTAGTGAAGAACACCATGTTTTGATTAAAATCCGTGTACGTTCCATCTGCTTTATAGGCACGGACCATACCATACTTCTGATTTACGTTTTGAAAAAAAGTGATTCCGGCCTTGCTATCCTTCGATTTAATGCCAACCTGAACTGAGATTCCAATGTTCCCGTTTAATTGTAGCGCTTCCAAAGTGATTGCAATTGCTGTTACTTTCGAGCTGTCAATCAGATGTTTCATTTTCAACTCTGCCGTGGCTCCTGCCGTTGTCGGTGTTGTAACGGTTATGGTTCCTCTGTCGGGCAAAGGCTCAAACGTAGGGGTGCCCACCACCTCCACCCAATCCGGTAACGTTCCGTAAAGAAAATCGGCCACAAGCTGTTTGTGGACCTTTCCAAAGGGCACGATCTGACCCGCTGCATCACGTATAACCATCTCTACACCCCCACCGAATAGGCTACACCGATATTATGATCGGTATTGTAATACACGTACACTACACCGTCCATAACGGACACCATCAAGGATTGCATGTTGGTCGTCTCCCAAGTCAATGCCGGAAAATATATATCTGTAGGTTTGTACAGCAGTTGACGAAAGTCTGCGCTGATCTTGGCAATGGCAGGTCGAGCTACTGTCGTAACCCCACCGGAAGCATAAGCCGATAACATGCCCAGCCACCACATGCTCCCTTTGTACATAAATACACCAGCATTGGATCTCGAAATGTTTTCTCCCGCTGTTAAAGTGGCATCATTACCACCCATTAATGGTCTTGGATCAGCTAACCAGCTACGTCCGTCATGTGAATGCCAGATACATTTACGACCAAAGTCACCGCCGCCCATCACTGAGAAACCGATCCATTTGCCGCCATTTCTGAAACACGAGAAGTAACCAGTATGACCATCACCTGGGAACCCGGGAGGTTTGTCCAAAATCAAACCCACTCTTGTCCAGTTAATCATGTCTACAGAGGTCGCAAGTGCCGTTGATTGATTGATCCCCAGTCCGTTTTGTTGATAATACATAAAGAACAATTGTTCTTCATCGTTCCAGATCACAAATGGAGTTTCCGTTGAATTCCCAACCACAGTATCGAGATACACCTGTCCGTGTTTGGTCCATGGTCCTGTCGGGCTGTTCGAATAGGCTAGTCCAATTCCTCCGATGTGATTATGGTTGGTAGAATACGTAGCATAATAATCTGCTTTTGCATCAGGGATAAGCCCCTTTACCTTGATCGCCCGAAACCAATAGATCGATTGAAGACCCGCCATTGCAGCGGTATACATAGGATTGTCCATTTTTTTATCAAATTGAGGTGTGTACATCCGTCTGGTCTCTGCATCGCAATAATCATAAGGCGAAGTGACACTGTTGGCTGCATTAGCAGTCTGTTCTGCCTGGATATTTTTTTCAACCATTGACATGTTACACAACCTCCTTAACATGCAGGGTGACAATGTCCAATGGAGAGAAGTATACTAATTCCGATGTGCCCTTTAGTAGATTTGAGAGATCAACAACATTACCCATATTCGCAGCCGGCCCCTGAATAAAACGAATGATAGAGCGAATGCCTGCATTATATGAATACGCTTTCATTTTGTTCATTCCTTTGCTTTTCTTACCGTTGCGATCAGTGACTGTCTCTTTCCATGGCATGCCCGGATAATGTTGATCCTTCATATTAATCCCTCCTATTGTTTTCTCACGATAAGTATATTCATGAAGTTGCCTTTGTGTTAAAGCATTATGCCCATCTTACAGCCTATTATTCTCAGTCTGGTTTTCATGCTTATGTTAAACATGACTAAACAGAAAACAGGCTAACCAATACAAATTGGCTAACCTGTTTAAACGAAGAAACTGCAAAACCAATTACTTATTACTCCGCAAAAAATGAAGATATGGGATTCGCTATTTTTTTATTGGATTTCTCCTTGCCTTGGTTATCCAATACATAGTGCTGGTAAAAGTCGTTAGTGAATCCGATAGACTCCTGTATTTTCAGCTTAAAAGCTTCAAATGCCGCATCACTCAGATGATCCTCATTCCAGAAATAGTGAAGCATCAATCGATTCTGGTTATAGGGATGTTTGATAACATATGCACCCGCGGCGAGAGGTTGATTCATGGTATTCTTCCAAGCGAAACCCGTCTGTTTCGTCCGATCGATAATGTTAAATTTTAAAGCCTGCACCAATCCGTTTGACTTGGCATTACCAATGACAATAAGGTTGCTGTTGCCAATCTCTTTTTTCATCTTTTGCTTCAGTTCCTTGCGATCCCTTATAATGTCGTATCTCATACCGGTCATATCAAGGAATCCGGTCAACTGATTAACCATATCTTCTTGCTGTTTAGTTGCAAGCTTACTCACCTGATCGCTGAGCACAATGGTTAATTCCTCGCCTTGAAGGACTTTGTCCATCAATCGATTCATCACTTCATAAGGCAGATTAGGGATCATGCCCATGACAGCCTGATACTGTTGTTGTAACATGTCATGTACATAGGCGGCGGTCTCTTCCTGTGATAATTGGTATTCCGGCTTTAAGACAAAGTTAGGCTGATATAGGGCCATCTGCATTTCTGAACGTACTTCCTTACTAAGCACATCTTCAATGGTATGAAGCAGCCCCTCTACCGTTGCATTCTGGTACACGTAGCGTTTGAAATATGTCTTCATCAACTCGTCAAATTTCTCTTCACCGACGGAACGGTAAAGCTGATAGATCGCTTGTCTTCCCTTCTGATAATATACCAAACCTGCCAAATCCCCAGCTTCATCGTTTGTTGACGCAATCGCCATATCTACGGGCGCAGTATCAAACTGTATGGATCTGAACCCATTTAACTTGTCTCCCTGTTTCTCGGCAAAATACACCATGGAGAAATCAGCAAAGCCTTCATCCAGGAAGGATTCTGTCTCCGAGTTATTACCGATCAATGCATGGAACCACTGATGCGCTATTTCATGAACAAATGTTGTGTCTTCTTCTGGAATAGCACCATTTTGAATCTGTCCCATCTGGATGAGCCTCGCATACTCCACGGCAACGCCTTGTACATAAGTCTCGACAATTCGGAACTCTGGATAAGGATACTTGCCATATTTCTCACTATAAAAATCAATGACCTTGAATGCCTGATTAATGTACCGGTCAACTATCTTTTTCTTGGATGGATCATCGTTGTAATAATAGTATTCCACCGTCAGACCGTTACGGGTAGCGCGTTCCACTTGAAGATTAGGACTTGCAAAGAAAACAAACTCCCTCGTATTCTCGGCTACAGCAGATACAATCTTACGTCCATGTTCTGTACTGTCTTGAGTGGTGATCGTGCCTGGCATGGCTACCTGGTACTCATCAGGAACATTTAATTGAACTTCAAAGTCCGATGAGGTGTAATAATCGCTCTCAAATGTTCGACTATACGGTGCCTTGTTCCATTGATGTTTAACCTCGTCGTATACAGACATCACCGGGAACCAGTGCGCACCATTGATCATGTCCATGTAGTAGGAAACTCGCTGTGAGCCATAGGGTATATTCAACTGAAACTCCAGTTGGAATGATACCGATTCGCCTGGTTGAACGGGCTCTTTCAACTGCACGGTCAACGCTTGGTTTTCCTTATGGAAATCCAGCGATTGACTATCTGCTGTTACAGCCTGAATATCGATGCCACCCAGAAAGTCCTCCGCTGTCTTCTCCGGGTGATCTTCACTAATCTTTTCATTATGCTGTTGGTACATGCTCGCCTGTGTAGACTTGGAGAGGTTTGCATCAGCATATGTATGAAGGACCAGCTGCTGGAGGGTATCCTTGCTTGTGTTGTGATACGTTACCTTCTCGCTCCCCTGGATCGTCATCTCCTTCTCATTTAACCGAGCCTGGATCTGGTATTGAATCGGGGTCTGCTCTAGAGAGTCTTTCGGTGTGTTATATATCTTCGTAGATACAGGTAGTGGGACAGCTTCCGCAGCAACAACCCCAATGTTGGCAAGTGGACTTGTTGCCAGTATGAAGGCCAGTGTACCCGCGATCCCTACTCTGGCTAACTTTGATGTAAATGGTTTTGAATAATTCATAGTTCTCTCCTTCTCCTGTTCTATATTGACCTCAGAACCAAGTATAGAAGACGAACCTTACGCTGAATTTATGTTTTATTTAAGTTTTGTTTAAAAAGAGGAAGAGAAACTGAAAATATCGCAAATCGCATTCATGTTTGTATGTAAAAAAGAAAAGAAGCCTTACATTGTAAGACTTCTCGTGTATGATCTGTAGTGGGCTCGAACCACTGACCCCTACCCTGTCAAGATAGTGCTCTCCCAGCTGAGCTAACAGATCATGATATATAATTGTTTCCCAATCAAGTAACAGTATCATATCAAGTAACCGTGTTCATTGTCAATGATTTATTTGGTTATAATTCACCCGAAATGGTGCACAATAAAGGAAAGATTACCATTTCTACAACGAGGTGAATTCCCTATGAGAAACATAACAAAACGGTCAAAATCCAATAAATATACATTTACCAAATACTTCTTCCCCTTCGTTGGGCTTGTGATTCTCATTACAATCGGTACTGGTTGCAGCTTAGAGAGGGATGAACATACAGTTCAATTCCAACAATTACAACAGCCCAATGAAAATGGTGAATCTCTGCCCGTTTGGCTGGACGTATACTCCAAATCTGTAATTCAAGATGTGTATTCTCCGCGAGGAAGCAATGAAGTCTTGCCGTGAAGGTTAACAGATGAATTACTCATCTTCATCCCACTTGCGTGAGTATGCTTTCTTCGTTACGTAATACAACAGAGCAATCATTCCCGCCGACATTAACAATGTAATTACCATGATGCCTGTCATGCCCATCACTACCCCCTCCTCTCCCAATATGTTCCAGACTTCACTATACAGGAAAAACATTTTTTTGTATAATTCAGTCTGATATGTCGCGCAAGAGCAGAAAGAAGGAATGGAATTGGCAGCTGAGATTAGTTATGTATCAACAGAAGAACAACTGGAGCAAGCCCTGGGAATTCGCCATCACGTTTTTGTGATCGAGCAACAGGTGCCTGCCGAGATTGAGATTGATCAATATGATGTCATCAGTCCAGATGTGCATCATGTATTGTTAAGTACGGATGGCCAAGCTGTAGCCACAGGACGTCTGATCTATTACAGCAAGGATACGGCCAAAATGCAGCGGATCGCGGTGCTTGAGTCTCATCGTTCATTCGGTTATGGACGTGTGCTTCTTCTCGCGATGGAGGAGCGAGCACGTGAACTCGGCTTATCCTATTCTGTACTGGATGCTCAATGTCAGGCACAGAAATTCTATGAAAAACTGGGTTATGAAGTGATTTCGGAAGAACCTTTTTATGATGCAGATATTCTGCATGTTCGTATGAGAAAGAGCCTGTAAAACCTCGGCGTTGGCAGGTCTTATCAGCATATGGTGCATACTTCCGATGAATTCGGATAGGCTAATCAGGTAAGCAGATTCCTATCTCGTCATATAAGGAGAGTGTGACATCATGGATCAAACAACACGCGAGAGTTTCACAGCCGTACAGAAAAATGGCGACGGTGACCTGACAGCATTTCAGACTTCAGCAGGACGTGTACTGGATTATCAGCAGGCACTTGCAGAAGTAAAGGCTGGCGCTATTGCTGGTGTGAATGTATTTAAAGGCAAGGATGGCGAAATGTACATTCGCGGCGATGCCGACGGTGACCCCACCAACAACTTGGACCAACTTCCCCATTTCTAAATAGATGTACATGTCGTATGTGTGACACAGTAAGCGCCGATCCGGATATCCGGGTTGGCGTTTTCTTATGTTCCCTGGAGGGTGTCTTCAACCTACTCAAAGCCAAACTCAGGCCCACGAGCGGCAACGAATCTGAGGCGTCTTATTCAAGGATTTGAACCCCCCTTAGAAATCTAAGGAATCTGAGACACGCTATATCAGAATTTTTGGCCTTTATAGCGTTTTTGTCAGGGGATTTCGGGAAATAAGGTGTCTGATGTTGCTTACAATCTAAAAAGAGGAGCGGAAGGCCAAATAAGACGTCCTGTGTTCCTTAGAAAATCATCTACTCATTCGCCAGGATCAGCCAACTTGGACTTCCAGACTGTTTAGATGCTGACATCCATCATCGTATAGCTTGCTTAAGTTGAGAACACTTCCTAGTAGTCCGTAAAATATTTTGCGGAGTCCCCGGAAGGTTGGCTTTTGCGAATCGGCTGTTGTACCTGTTCCCATGCCTGCAAAATCTGTATCCCTTCCAGAGTAGACCGATTCTCCCACGCGATGTGCCCGCTTCGTTCAAGTTCCAGCAAAGACTCATGAATGTAAGCTCTGCTTCGTCCCGTCTTGTTCTCCAGTTCATCCATTCGCGGCAACCTGCGCCGTTGTCCTGCATAGTTCACCATAATACGCAAAATCTTGCGTTCAAAGTCGTTCAGCATACTTTACCTCCCCATTCAGATCGGTAACAGGACGCCATGCCAGAATACCTTGCTCCAGAAATGTTCTAGGTGAGCCTTCTTTTCCCGCTGATGCTCTAATCATCCCGCCACGTACACTGTTAATTCGAATCTGTCGCTGCGTAATCTGCCCTGCACGATCCATGTAGACAAGCTCCACCATCTGGCCAATATATTTCCCTAGCATAATCATCCCTCCGATAAGAACGTTTGTTTGTATTTCATATTATATGCGAACATAAGTTCTTTATTCAATAGTAAAAAAAGGGTTTTGTAAAATAAAAAAACCAGACTTTCACCTTAATGATTAAGGCAGTCTGGTTCATAACTGATCAGTGTCGATCCGATTCCGAAAATTGTACTTTCTTTAACTGCTGTGTAGATGGATTAAAATCAACATTCACATAGACTGCGAATTGTTTGCCGTCTTTAGCACGAACCCATAGCTTGAACTGTTCCCGTGATTGGTCCGCTGTTAGAGAGGTGCGACCGATATGCTTATAGTCCAAAATATCCACATTATACTTGGTCTGTGTTTCTTTGACCGCAATAATTCCCCACTTCGCATAATCAGGGATAGTTCCACCTGTTCCTGATGTAATTCCGGCTAAACTCAGGACTACCGACATGACGGTAACGATGAGCATTCTCATTTCACTCACTCCTTGGGACAATATGTTTCTGTTATATTGCCCGTCCGGCTTTCATTTTACACGAATAAACGAAAGATCCAGGCCAGTAGCCGCAGGGAAAAAGGAACCACATGAACAAGCCGGTCAAACGAATCAGGAGGCTCCGTCCGAAAGCTCATTCCCCAGTCACCCGAGAAAACGTGTTGTTGTGTCTGTGGTTCCTGAGGACGTTCCAACCCATATTTCTTTTCAAGTAACTCCCGCGTTTCTTTATCCACCTGAACCTCGTTCGTAACGACATATGCTGTGGCAGGCTCGCTGCTTATGTATATCAGAATCATTAGAAACATCAAAATCCCAACTATTTGTATCCAACGCTTGTTCATCTCTTACTCCTTTATGGATTCATGACTCTCTTCTCTTGTATGTGAAGAATCGTTTGAATGTTTGATTATACATAAATTTTACCGTATTGGAAATAATAAATGGAAGAAGAGTTGAGACATAACGTTATACAATGCTTAAGTCCCATTTGGTTGATTTTTTGTTTGAAAAATCCAATAGACGTGTAATAGGCCATGACAGAGAGACTTCACAATCTGAAATTCTACACGATCTGCCATACCAATTTGAGGAGGTTACACCCGAATGTTCAAACGCTTGGATGAAATCCTGATTGAGATTCCCAATGTCGAGAAGCCAGATCCGAATGCTGCGGCAGCCATACAAGAATTGCTCGGCGGCAAATTCGGAGAAATGTCAACGTTGAACAACTACCTCTATCAATCATTTAATTTTCGATCCAAAGAAAAGCTGAAGCCCTTCTATGACCTCGTCATGAGTATTACCGCCGAAGAATTGGGTCATGTTGAGCTCGTGTCTCATGGCATTAACAAGTGCCTCAGAGGTTCAACCGAGTACAAAGAACCCGACGATACGCCGCTAGGTTCGGTGAAAGATGCTCGTCTGTCGTATCACTATCTGGCAGGTGCACAAGGCGCAATGCCTTTTGACTCTATGGGTAATCCATGGACGGGAGCAAACGTCTTCAACAGTGGCAACCTGGTGGAGGATCTGCTGCATAACTTCTTCCTAGAATGTGGCGCTCGTACCCATAAGATGAAAGTATATGAGATGACGGATCACCCGGCAGCCCGGGAAGTGGTTGGTTTCCTGCTGGTACGTGGCGGCGTTCATGTTGTCGCATATGCGAAAGCACTTGAGATTGCAACTGGCGTAAATGTGACCAAGCTGGTTCCTATCCCTTCACTGAACAACAAAGCCTTCAACGAGGCTCGCAAATATGAAGAAAAAGGGGTACACACCAAGCTGTACACCTATAGTGATAAAGATTTCAACACAATCGGCCAGATCTGGAAAGGAACTCATCCCGAAGATGGACAACCCCTGGAAGTCATTCAAGGGATACCAAAAGGATTCCCGATTCCGGAAGCTCCTGCGGTCGAGGAAGAATTCGCACCAGGTATATCGCAAGAAGACTTCAAAGAAATTGCGCGTCGTCTGAAAATGGCGGGGAATATTGCGGATTAAACTGGAGCTGTATTGTAGTTAAAACGGATTAATGGAGTGACTGATTGTTAGTCATTTGGCATGGAAAAATAGATAAAGCCCTCTGATCATGCTGCTGTGATTCCAGCATGACCGAGGGCTTATTTTATTGCGTATAGGTTAGGATATATATATAAGATGCTGATGTATGGAAATAATCTTAACTCATATCACTTATTAAGCCTAGGAGGTCGTCAAGATCGACTCCTCGCGTTGACTCATTACTTCAATTAACATGTTGGCTCCCAGCCGAAATCCTTGGACAAAAGTAGCTTCGCTGTGTATACCATCACATTGACCACACAAGTCGAACAACTGTTCAAGCTCACGGAATTCGTCCTCGCTCAATCGATTCTTCCATTGCTCTGTCAGAGCTGCAATCTGCCGCCCTAACGCTTGGTATTCAGGATGTGTCGGCATCATCATCTCATCCGGTCGAAGTCGTCCATTATATAATGCTTCTAATATCGAATTCATGTGCATCCTCCTGTATATCAATTCGCACCTCACTTGAATGAGCGTTCTGCACATGGTAGGATATTTATGCAGTCGCTCATTCAACAAGTGATTGCGGGATAGGAAGCAGCGTGTTCTTCGCGGGACTAGCGCTGCTTCCTTTTTTATTTTTGGAGTTCGTCGTAAATCTTCTCAATCCCTTTGCGAACGATGTCTGATCGATTCGTATTCAGCTTCTCAGCCGAAATATCGAGCTTGTTCATAATTTCCTCATCGACACGTATTTCAATCGTTCTGCTTTTGGGTTTGTCAGATTTAGGCCGCCCCATCTTTTTGGCGGACATTGCTTCACCTCTTTTTTTGTCCTGACAATAATATATTATTGTCAGGACAAAAAGTCAATTTAATTATAAAACATACGTTCGTTTTTGTGACAGCAGATTCATAGATAAATTTATAGTCTGTAATCCGTTTGAATGATAAAAAAAACAACCTTGAACGGCTAGGAGCTCAAGGTCGTTAGAGTACTATTATTGAGTAACAATTTAAAATTCAGGAGATAAGCAAACAAGTAGGGAAAAGAAGTTGGTATTTTAGCATTTTTATCACTACATATTAAATATTTTTAATTTCGAAAAATGTTTTCACTCTTCCATTGGCTTTCCATATCTCACTAAGACATGCCAGAGTAATTTCAACTCTTGTAGAACTTCTTTGTAGGTTCCTCTATCGCTCCAATGGCTTGGGTTTCGTTTCAAGTCCATAGCTGCAGAACCAATGATATTTGCATCAATCAAATCACTTTTTGCAATTCTCTTCGCTAGTGAAGGCATCGAAGGACCTCGAAAATCCATAGGAACGTCATTAACTAATAGTGTAAAGCCCATGTGCCAGTGGAGATCAATGGAATACTTTAAACATATCTGCTCTAAGATTCTTCCTGTATGGGTGCCTTTAAATGATGGGTCGGCAACAAGTATCTTTACATCTTTTTCAAGGGAAATATCACCATGAACCTGAGCTTCGATATAATGGTCCAGATTTCGGTTTGGCTCTTGGTTTGATGGATTTTGGAATGGTTTCTCAAGATTGACGTGCATATGATCGATTAACTTTTGAACCGTTAGATTTCTTTCACCAATGGCAAAATTAATATAGAATACATCCCTCATGAGAGCAGCCAAAATGAGGTCAAATTCCTCATACGTTCCCTTTTCCTCAGGTTCTTGATGAGAATCCAAATATGTATACGTACAACGTTGAGAGACCTCAGTGGATAAAAGGAAATAACATGATCCAAAACGCGGAGCAGGTCCATCGGGATGTAACATAACATTGAGTGCCCCATACTTGGGCCGTTCGCTATTGGTTGAGCCATTTATTTGGTACGCTCCGCCAAACATTTTATTTTCCCAAACGTCACGTTCACCGCCTGAAAATGCGGATACACTTCCATTCGATAAGAAAGTCTCAAACTGACTTTTATAAACCCCCTGCTCAAGTAGTGCCTCAGCCACGCTTTTCATATTCGGATCTAATCGATCTGGGTGAAAGTGTAGCGCGATACTTGCATGAGATTTTAGTTTAGTGATAGCATCTACAAATGTATTAAGCTCGATGTTGGACATACGAAGGATTTCCCTAATGGTTTGCTCCGCCTCATTTTTGCGGCTTCTTGCATAAAAGGTTACATGCTCTTGAGCTAATTGCTGAGACCTTGATAATTCCATGGGCAGAAGATTCCTTTCTATTTTTATAAAATCATAATACATGATGGACAGTAAGGTAACTTACAGTCGGTTCAAAATTATGATAGTTTGCAATGAATCCAACCCGTGTCACTTCTTTCAATTTGAATCATATCCATGTGCAACGCGCGTTCCTCCAACATCATAAAGCTATGAACCCCTTATTCTCCGCCTTGTGTATTAACTTTCTCCTCATCCTTCACGGTCACATGAACTACTTGCCCTTCATTCGCTGTATTCGCATCTCGCATCTGAATGGTCCATGCCCCTGTATCTGCATCAAACCGTGTGTCCTCTATGACGGGAATATGCATGTTCTCTGTATCAAGTGAACGCAGTCCGCTACGAATCGCATCCGCATCCGTCATGTGCGCACCGTCTGGAGTATTTGGACAAGATACCTCTATCTTTTCTGCTCTGGCCTGCCCAGGATAGGGTTGATTTTCCGGGCCTCCATCCGTCCAGACTTCAACATAGGAGCCGATCTGCGGATCAGGTGCATTGGAGAACCATTTTGCCGGATAATACCGACTTTTTCCTCCATTGGAACTGTAATTTTGAAATGCAGGATCAACCACAAGAATGGAATTGTCTTTGCGTTCAACCACATAACCAGTGAATCCATCTTCACTTGGTGCATTGGCTTGAGCCTGCACAGAGTTGCAATCGATATGTCCTGAACATCCCGTAAGGCATACGATTAGGATTGAGAGCAATATGAGGACTCGACGAAGATTGGACATATGTACATCCCCCTTTAGTAACACCTCTTTCTAAATTTAACGTTCCATATCAGTTTATTGTTACAAATACAGCTGTTAGCTCACCCTTAACTTCCTGACGGACCCAGCACCGATCAACCCAAATATTCACTTCTTCATATCCCTTTTGTACACGTACCTTCCCCATACCACCAACGCCGCGCACAACAAGATCACACAATAAGCCCATACAAAAAACATGGCAAGCCCCAAACCGATGTTGGCATCCAGGCGCTTATCATAGATCTCTGTGTATAGCGAAAAACCAAGTGGCACAGCGCCAACAATGAAAAGTCCAATGGACCATCCACCCCAGCGTTGGAAACCAGACCCCGCACGAGTACTGGAAAGTTTGCGAATCCCTTGAGTCAGAAGCCACCAAATCAGAATAAATAATAGACAGGTTATAAGAATTTTCAGCATATCGTTCACTTGCATCTTGTTCGCCTCCTACATCTTGCAAGATGATGAACATATCTTACACGTTAAGCGTTCTCTTTACTATATTACCCGTTTCCATATCCATGATCACAGGCAGATAAGAGCACAGTACCCCTGACCCACACTTGATCATAAAATAGAAAATAACGCCACCGACATGACTCCTTCCAAGTCATGAACGATGGCGTTATTTTCTATAACCACGTTATTACATCCACATCGAACAGGCTACGCGCCAAACTGTGCATAGTGAAGGCGGCTGTACACCCCACCTGCTGCGAGTAATTCTTCATGACGTCCCTGCTCCGTAATGCCTTGTTCGGCAACGACAATAATGCGGTCTGCATTTTTGATCGTAGCCAGCCTGTGAGCGATAACCAGGGTGGTCCGGCCCTCGGACAACTCAGCCAGCGATTGTTGAATCGCTGCTTCCGTTTCTGTATCCAGAGCGGATGTGGCTTCATCCAGAATCAGAATTGGTGGGTTTTTCAGGAACATACGGGCAATGGACAAGCGCTGTTTCTGTCCACCGGACAGCTTCACGCCGCGTTCACCAATTAACGTATCCAGCCCTTCCGGCATCGATTGAATCAAAGGTTCCATCTGTGCACGTCTGGCAGCCATCCAGATTTCTTCTTCGGATGCATCCAGCTTGCCGTAGGCAATATTCTCCCGAATGGTTCCATCGAAAAGGAATACATCCTGTTGTACAATACCGATCTGGCTGCGCAAGGAGTCCAGTGTCATGTCCTGTATCTCCTGACCATCAATCGTGATGCGACCTTCCAGCACATCATAGAATCGTGGTAGCAGACTGCACAGCGTTGTTTTACCTGCACCCGATGGACCGACGAGGGCCACGGTTTCCCCTGCATGTACATTTAAATCGATACCTTTGAGTACTGGCTCCTGATCCGAATAACCAAAGGTCACTTGCTCATAACGAATATCTCCACGCAAATGGGATACCGCAACGGCCCCTGGACGATCTTCCACATCCGGTTCCATATCGAGCAGCTCCGTATAACGTTTGAAGCCTGCAATCCCCTTGGGATACGTCTCGATAACCGAGTTGATCTTCTGAATTGGTGTCAGGAACACATTGGACAGCATAATGAATGCAATGAACTGACCGTAGGTCATACTGCCATTAATGACAAACCATGTTCCGCATACCAGGACAAAGAGGGATACCAGCTTCATCAGCATATAACTGACAGAAGAGTTCCAGGCCATGATTTTGTATGCGATCAGTTTGGTCTGACGGAAACGACCGTTGTTTACAGCGAATTGTGCTTTTTCATGCTCTTCATTAGCAAAAGCCTGAACAACACGGATACCTGTGATATTGTTCTCAACACGGGCGTTGAAGTCCGCAATATCTCCGAACATTCGGCTGAATGCCTTGGACATTTTACTCCCAAAGTAGAGCGAGAGATAGATAATCAGCGGTACGATAATAAAGGTTAACACCGCCAGATTCCCGTTAATGCTCATCATGATGCTAAATGCACCAATTAGAGTCATGACCGCGATAAATACGTCCTCTGGACCATGATGGGCAATCTCACCGATATCCATCAGGTCGTTAGTCATGCGGGAGACGAGGTGTCCTGTTTTTGTATTATCGAAGAAACGGAACGATAACTTCTGCACATGATTAAACAGACTTTTACGCATATCCGTCTCAATGTTAATGCCCAGCTTGTGTCCCCAATAGGTAACCACGAAGTTCAGAAATGAATTCAGGAAGTAGATGCCTAGCAGTGCTAGACACGCCCATAGAATCCAGTCCCAGCGGCCGCCTGGCAGCAGATCATCGACTACCCGGTTGACCGCCAGTGGAAAAGCCAGCTCCAGCAGCGCGACCAGAATCGCACAACTGAAGTCAAGAATAAAGAGCTTTTTGTAAGGCCTATAATAGGCAAAGAAACGGCGAAGCATGGACTGAAGTCCTCCTTATGCAACCACACAATGATGATTACGTTCTATTTCGTCTTGCTTAAGAGGTACAGGAAGTATGGCGCACCAATAATGGCAACCAGGATCCCCGCAGGAATCTCCGAAGGCTGTAGTATGACACGACCCAGCGTATCTGCAACCAGTACGAGCAATGAACCGATCAGTGCAGATGCGGGTAAAAGAAATTGATGTTTGGGACCGACCAGACGACGCGCCAAATGCGGTCCGATCAGACCAACAAAACCGATCCCCCCACTTACAGATACACATGAGCCGGCAAGTCCTACAGCAGCCGCAAGCAAAATCAGTCGCTCACGCTCAACCGGAGTCCCGAGTCCGCTTGCAGTCTGGTCCCCCAGATTCAGTACGTTCAATACACGTGCCTTATACAGAACAAGCGGGACAAGAATAATAAGAAACGGTAGCAATGCCGTTACAAATTTCCAGTTCGAACCCCAGATGCTGCCTGCCATCCAGGTAGCTACAAATTGATACTTTTCCGGACTAAGCCGTAACGTAAGCACGATCATGGCAGAACTGATTCCCGCCGCTACCCCGATCCCCGTTAGCAGCATACGCGTAGGCAGGATGCCTTCTCCTTTTTTATAAGAGAGAACGTAGATCAGAAATGCAGCAAAACCAGAACCGATCAGGGCCAGAATTGGTAAAAGAAATACCGGCGCTGCTGTCGTTGTGGGGAAAAAGGAAACAAATAACATGACGACCAGACCAGCACCTGCATTAATCCCGAGGATCCCCGGATCTGCCAACGCATTCCGAGATACTCCCTGCAAAATACAACCAGATAACGCAAGTCCGGCCCCGACCAGCACCGAAATTACAATACGTGGCAGACGGAATTCAAACAGGATCAATTCCTGTTTCGCCGTGCCTCCACCAAACAGGGTTCGCATCACCTCAAGCGGCGAAAGCTTGGTAAAACCTGTGTTCATGCTCACCACAAAAGCCGTAATAATTAATAGGGCAAGCACAATGAGGACAATCGTACTCTTGGTTCTCTTCTTGCGCTCTGCTCCAACTATTGTTGAGGATTCCATCGTTACAGAGTCCTCCTTTCTTTACGCGCCAGATACAGGAAGAATGGTACCCCGATGAGGGCAACCAATGCGCCAATTGGCGTCTCGTACGGCGGGTTAATCATACGTGCAGCCAGATCCGCAAATACAAGCAACAGACTGCCCATCACAGCGGAACATGGAATAATCCAGCGATAATCGACCCCAACCAGCTTCCGCGTGAGATGGGGAATAATGAGTCCAACAAAACCGACCGCACCCACCACGGACACAGCCGTACCCGCGAGAATCAGTACAACAATCAGGCCTATGAGCTTGATCAGCCCAGTACGTTGCCCCAAGCCCACCGCAATATCTTCTCCGAGACTAAGCAGAGTAATGGAACGGGAGATGAGAAGACCTGCGATCAGTGCCGCGAGTACCCATGGGAACATGACCTCAAGTTGAGACCACTTCGTTCCGGCTACACCACCGGCTGTCCAGAAAGCCAGATCTTGTCCAATTCTGAAATATAATGCAATCCCTTCACTGAGTGCCGACAACATCGCTGATACAGCCGCACCTGCAAGTACAAGGCGTAGTGGTGTAAGGCCTGATTTGGAAGCTGCACCAAAACCATACACCAACAGGACACCAAGCCCTGCCCCAAGGAAGGAATACATGATGATATACATAAATGGCAATCCAGGGAAGAAGGCAAAACAAACTGCAAGCGCAAATCCAGCTCCCGCATTTAACCCAAGCAGACCTGAATCGGCCAGCGGGTTACGAGTCATACCCTGCATGATCGCACCAGCTACAGCGAAACATGCACCTACCATTGCTCCTCCAAGGATACGTGGTAATCGAATCTCCCATATGATCTGATGTGGTGTCAGCTCAGGATTGAAATCAAAGATAGCCTTCCAGACTACACTAAGCTTAATATCAGCAGCACCAAATGAAATGGACAACGCCATACCCAGAGCGAGTAACAAAACTCCCCCTGTAAGAATAAGTGTGGCTGCCCACGGACGAGTGTGTATCTTCGCTGTGGGTGAATCCGGATTATGTTTTTCTGGTGAAGCTTGTGAACTCATACGCGCCCACCCTCGTTATGAGTGGAGCTGCTCAAACCTATGTACATAACAATCACCTCTCTATAAATACCGAACTTTAATGATATTGATTCTCATTCCCATAGACCATTGTAAGTGAATCCACGGGCTCTGGCAATGGACAAATAGGACATGTTTATTGCATATATGAAGATTTGCACACAATTTTACACGCAAAAAGGCTGCGCAAGAGCCAAATAGCTCGAACACAGCCTTATCATTGCATATGTAGAACATGTAAAATACAGACTCGTTTAACGAGCATGTACCGTAAGTAAGGATGCCAGGACATCCGGAACATCAGTAATGATCCCTTGCACACCCATGTCAATCATGGCCTGCATCTCAGCAGGATCATTCACCGTAAATGGATAGGTAACAACGCCATGTGCCAGTGCAGCAGCAACATCTTCTTGTGTCACCGCCAGCTTGTAGGGATGAAGGCCGGTAGCCTCGAGTTTGGCGGCATAATCATAGGGACGATACAACTTTTCCATATATAGAAGTGCTGTACGAATCTCCGGGGCAAGACGTTTACATCTCACGAGCGATGCATGATTGAAGCTGGACAGCACGACCTGTTGCTCCAGATTCCAGTCCCGGATCGCCTGTATAACCATCTCTTCCATCCCTTTATAACTCACAATACCATTTTTCAATTCCAGATTAAGCAGGGTTCCTTTCCCCTGTACCAGCTTAAATAACTCCTCCAGAGAAGGAATACGTTCGCCGGCAAAATCAGCATGGAACCAGGACCCCGCATCCCGTGTGCGCAATTGATCGTAAGTCGTATCCTTAACCCAGCCTTCTGTGCCGCCAGTTCGGCTTAACGTCTCATCATGAATCAGTACCAGTCTGCCATCACTCGTCATCTGCACATCAGTTTCAATGCCTGTTGCTCCAAGCTCCAGACTTCGTTCAAAAGCGCTCATCGTATTCTCCGGGCATACGGCAGATGCACCACGGTGGGCAATAATCTCCATGTTCCTCATTCCAGCGCCTCCTGTGTTCAAGCTTCACTCTATGATCCTTACTATAAACAACGTTTGTTAGACCTGTATTAACAGAGCGTATAATGGGTTACCTGCTTCGCTGATACTAGCGACCGGGCCCAACATCTAACGGGCTGGGGATTCACTCATTTTTGCGAACTCAATCTGAAAATCGACATAACATAGTATGAACGATGGAAGCACTGAACTCCGTTATAAGGAGGTTGACTATTGAATCCCTCAAAGAAAAAATCGATACCTACGCGTCCTCACACATCCCAGTTACAGTCGGCTTCCAGGCTTTCCAGATCATCTGTCCATATCAAAAACAAATCCGGCAAGACGGCTAATCAGCGTTCTCTTAACTCCAGTTCACCCAACACACTGGATCAGCTGGCTATTGTTGCAGCAATACTCTCCTTAATTGCAGCCGCCATCGGGCTATATATCGCCTGGAAATCGTTAAGTAATCCGGATCAAACTGCTGTTGTGGTGTAAGCTGCTTGTTGCGCAGCTAATGGCTCAGGAGGCTCTCTCCTGCTTCTGACCTTATTCAGGGGCAGGTTTTTGCTTTTTCAAATACTCAACGTATGCTGGAAACGTCAAAAAACCGTTCCCCTGAAACGCCGGCATATACCAGCGTCTCTTTGGAAAGGTCATTTTTTATTCGGGCGCTGCCTCTGCAGCGTCATCCCCGTCCCGGGATACTGACCGAATTACAGAATGAATGTGCGAGAGATAATAACCAACAGAATGAACAATACCAGAATTGCACCTGTCGATGTCCATGCTCCACCACCGAAGCCTCCGCAATATCCGTAACCTGTACCTTTGAGTTCGCTCATCAGTGACACTCCCCTCTTCATCGAAGTACACTATAGACTATGTCCGATAGCGCAACTTGCTTGGGCAGATCGAAAATTCTCCCGAGGAACGATTGGGTACAGGCCCGTCTTCTTATGCACTCATTTCCCGTTGAGTTGTGACCACTTCTGAGTCAGCTCTGCAGGAATATAGGATGACATTTGTTTGATCAGTTCAGCCGGATCAGCTTCCAGACTCCACAGACTGAGATGCGAAGTGTTGGAGAATCCTTCCTGTACGCTATGTTCTACCATCTTCATTAGCGGTCCATAATATCCGTTGACATTTAATAAGCCAACAGGTTTACGATGAATACCGATCTGTGCCCAGCACAGTACCTCGAATAGTTCTTCAAATGTACCCATGCCGCCGGGAAGTGCAATGAATCCATCGGATAATTCAGCCATCGTAGCCTTCCGTTCATGCATGGTTCCCACTTCAATCAGTTGTGTGAGCCCTCCGTGAACAACCTCGCCCCGGAACAATCCGGTAGGCATTACCCCGATTACCTCTCCCCCTTGCTCAAGAGCAGCATCTGCTACTGCACCCATCAAACCCATACAAGAACCACCATAGACCAGTGCATAACCACTATCGGCAATTTGTTTTCCCAGTTGAACAGCCTTCTCTGTATATTCGGGGTGATTTCCCGGATTGGAGCCTGCAAAAACAGCTATACGTTTCATTGGGTTTCACTCCTTCTCATGATCTTTTTAGATTGAACTAAAGAATATTTACACTTGCCACTTCAATGACAGAACAACCTTCCGATCGCTGTTATCACCAGATTTTTTGATTCAATTTTACAAAGGTGAAAATCTGTTTATAAAGGCGAACGCTACGCTTCTTCAGGTTATTTCTGCCCTCTACGTTCTCGTGTAAATGTTTAGTTCAATTTATCTATTTTAATAATATATAACATGAATGTTATGGGTATGTACAACAGGTTAACAGAACTAATGGACAAAAAAATACCCGACCGTTTGCAGCCGGCCGGGCTCCCGTTTTAATACACATCAATTTAGAAGGGGTTGTTACTATCTAATATACAGACCGAACATTAAATCCATATGATCTTTGCATGAAATGAATATTAAATCTTCGTATAACTAACGTATCCCACGGCGTGAACGCACGACAAACATATGCTTGTCTTTACGCAGAACCCGGCCATCTGCAAGTTCGACCTGATCCTCATCATGACGCAGAATCGTTGTGGATAACGCTACAATCTTGGCCCGGCGCCAGATCATCACCTGTGACTTGAAATAGATTGCATTTTCGAACTGAATCGCCTTTTTCATCACATATCCAACCTTGTGCACTTCAGAACGTGCTTTCTTTAAGGGAAGACTCTCTTCGGGAAGAGGTCTGATCATTGCGATATTGTCAAACGATACCTTAATCCGTTTTGGTCCGATCCGTACACATTCCGCTTCTTCATCCCACTCGACCAGCGTTCCCTTCAATGGCTCCCGTATGCCTGTTGCACGATATACCGCTACTTTTCGCCCTATCCAATGTCGCAATGTTCTCACCTCCATCTGTCTAGTTTTCAGGTATCTTCCAATCGATCGGTTCAATACCTTTGGAGGTCAAGAAATCATTGGCTTTGGAAAAGGGACGACTGCCGAGGAATCCGCGATGCGCAGCAAGCGGACTGGGATGTGTAGACTCCAGTACCAGATGCTTGTCCCTGTTAATAAATGTACCTTTCTTCTGGGCATGACTGCCCCACAGCATATATACCATCGGCTCTGAACGTTCATTCAGCGCGCGAATGACAGCATCCGTAAACGTCTGCCAGCCCAGTGCCTGATGGGAGTTCGGCTGACCTTCACGGACCGTCAGAACAGCATTTAATAGCAGGACTCCCTGCTGCGCCCAATGAACCAGAGATCCATGATTCGGAATTGGCAGGTCCAGATCGGCATGAAGTTCCTTATATATATTTTTCAGAGAAGGAGGTACACGTACCCCCGGTCTAACCGAAAAGCTTAAGCCATGAGCCTGTCCCGCTCCGTGATAAGGGTCCTGACCAATAATAACGGCCTTAACCTGATGATACGGCGTCAGCTTCAGTGCGGAGAACAGGTCTTCTTTGGGCGGAAAGACCGTCTGCGTTTTGTACTCGGCGGCGAGAGTGTAACGAATCTTGTTAAAATATTCGGCTTCCGTCTCTTCCTGAAGCACCTTGTCCCAATCGTTTCCAAACATATGTATAGGCTCCTTTCCCCTGATGAATGCAGTTGCGTTCAGCCCAACTACTGAGCTCTTCCTTCTGAGAGCCGCATGTCATGCAACTCATAGACTATCCACCATTTTAACATAACCGGGGACAGCAGACCAGAATTGCACATCAGGGTATAAGTTCACCTCAAAATAAACCTTGTTCTTACTGCAATCCGTATACTCATACAAAAAAGTCATCTCGCTGTTGCGTGATGACTTGATGAATTTACACTTGGACGGGCACCTCTTCGACTTCTTTCACAAGCACACTGCTGATTCTCCGTAATCCTTCCTGAAGGACAGCACGGGGACAAGCCAGATTCAACCGAATACAACCCTCACCATTGGCTACAAACATATGACCATCTTCGAGCAACACACCCGCTTGCTCCGCGAAGAATAACGGTAAACTTACATTTTGGGGAGCATATGCCGAGATATCAATCCAGGCCAGATATGTTGCTTCCGGAATGTGAAAAACAGCTAGTGGTAGATGCTGCTTCAAATACTGTTCTACGCAGGCGAAATTGGCGTCTAGATAACCTTTTAATTGTTTCAGCCACTCATCACCCGTTTCATAAGCCGCTTGCGTGGCAGCAATGCTCAGTGGGTTTTTGAAACCATAATGACGTGTCTGCCAGATGTCTCGAAGTGCCTTATTCGGGATGATGACATTGGAGAACATCAGACCAGCCATATTGAATGTTTTGCTCGGAGACATGCATGTAATGATTCGATCGGTATCCGGGAACAGCTTTGCGAGTGGCGTATGTCTCTTGCCAGTCCGCAGCAGATCACAGTGAATTTCATCCGAAATAATCCATACATTGTTCCTCAGACAGATCTCACCCACACGTTGTAACTCTTCCGTTGTCCAGACGCGTCCAGACGGATTATGGGGGTTGCAGAAAATACAAACCCTTACCTTTTCATCCTTGGCCTTGGCTTCAAAATCCTCAAAATCAATCGAGTAACGTCCCTGCTCATTGAGCATATCCGAACATACCAGTTCAAGATCATTATGCTCCGCTGCTGACTTGAAGAAACCATAAGACGGGGTCACGATCAGTACTTTCTCATCCGATTGACAGACATATTCCACCAGTTCATATAAAGCGGGAATAATTCCGTTTGAGGTCTCCAAATGTTCCTTCGGGAAGGACCAGTCATAGTACCTTTTCATCCAATTCGAGACAGCTTCATAGTATGCCGGATCAAATACCTGAGAGTAACCCATGATTCTACGGTCCAGACGCTCCTTAACTGCATCCAGAATCTCGGGAGGTGTGGCGAACTCCATATCTGCAATCCACATGCGAATGAATTCTTCATCTTTGAATGGAAACGTCATGTCCTCTGTGGCGTTAAAAATATATTGACGGAAACCATCCGTATTCATGGCATTTGTTCCTGTGCGGTCTATAATCTCATCAAAGTTATATTTCATAGCTTCTGCTCCTCTATCTGCTTTACTTTTTCATTGTCGTTTCATGTCGTATTACACCTATTATTTCATGACGCAAGAATTGCATCAAATGCAATACAATCTACCCTGACGAAACAAATGAAGTTAATTGTTTCTCCAAAATAGGTATTTCGATGAGAAAGTGATATATTTCTCATATAACATCATTTTTATGAATGACTTTCATCATTTTCACGTACTCTCAAGAAACATTGCATAAGGAGAACCGATTATGAACAATATCAATCAGGAAGTTGGAAAAAAAATACGAAACTTTCGGAAGTGGCGGGGACTGACCATCCAACAGCTTGCGGATCAGATCTTCAAGAGCAAGGGCACGTTATCCAAATATGAGAGCGGAGATATTACACTTGATCTGGTGACGTTACATCATATTGCGAACGCGCTCAACATCCAGGTAGAGCAACTCTTGTACCAAGAACCTAGGCATGCATCTCCCCTGATGAACGCGGTCCCGTCCAGCTTTTTCAAGAACTCCACCCGCTTCTATTCCTACTTCTATGACGGGCGTAACAACAGTCTCATTCGTTGTGTCATTGACATGATGGCTCAGTCGGATGCCAACCGTTATCGCACCGTGATGTATATGAATGTGAAGGACTTTGAGAACTACCAAGAGTGCGAGAATATGTATTGGGGTCACACCGAGCATTATGATACACTCACCACGCTGATTTTGAAAAATCAGGCCACACCGCTGGAGAACCTATATATTAATATTCTGGCGTCTTTTCAGGAATCAGAGAAAAAATGGGGACTGATGGCTGGTGTCTCTTTCAGACCTTTCATGCCTATCGCGCTCAAAATGTTATTCTCCAGAACCCCGTTGCCCGAGAATCAGGAGTTATATAATGAATTAAAAATCTCAAAGGAAGATCTGCGGACCCTGAAAATATACAACATGCTCGCTGTCACTTGAACAACGCAGCGTTTCTCACAATCTCATATCATATGGATGGAGACAGTCCCTACCCATTAGAAAAGGCACTTCTATAAGCTGTTGAAACCAGCTCATAAAAGTGCCTTTCGCTTTGACGCTTATTGGATCGTGGAATAAGCGAGACTAACGCTTAGTTTTTAATTAAATCAAGCGTTTCGTCAAACATTTGCTTCTGTTCCTCAATCTTGTTCTCATTACCGATCACACAGCGCTGTTGCTGTTCAAGTATGGCCGATAAAAGCTCAGCAAAACCGATAATGTCGCTTTCCTTTGTGCTTAACACTTCGTCACGTTCCTGTTGCAGATCCGCTTCAGTCACATTTGACAGATAACACTCCAGAGAGAATGCACCTTCACCATAAGGTGTTCTCGGCGTATCAAGATCCTGGATCGCACCAATGATATAACGCGTCATTTCCCGCTCGTCTGCCCGGAAATCGGTCAAATATTGCGGTATCTCTTCATATACTTTGTACGTTTTATCGAGGTTCGGATCACGATACGATGCAACGTAGCTGTCTCCGTTCCGTCTGAAGCCTGACATACAGCCATAGGCTCCACCTTTGGCGCGGATATTGGTCCATAAGTAATCCAAGGACAGGATTCCCTGCAAGACCCGTAGTGAACCGGTGTATTGATATCCTTTGTCGATATAATTGCCCGTTTGCACCACGTACTGCACTTCTGACGGGGAACGGAATCCTTCCTTATGAGTAGCAGGTAGGAACGTAAACTCTTCCTTGGCAACCTCATGTGTGAATAGCTTTGCTTTCAGATCGGATACCTGTTGCTCCAGTCCTTCATATCCCTGCTCATCCGCAGTGTAACTAACAAGCAAGTTCTCCGGTCTGAAAATATACCCCGTTAGCTCTTGCAGACTGGAAGATAACTCTTCTTTTCTCGCCTCAAAATTCGCCTGAAGATCCTCTAACCACTGGTAAAAGGCGATACCACTTACAGCTTCCCTGAAATCGGCAACCGCTGAATGTTTGGACGAAGACCGGCCAATTCCCGCAGAGTGTCCGCTGTTGATCAGATTACGTTGCAGATTACCTTTCATCTGAGAGATGATCTCATACAACCGTTTCGAATTATCAAATCGGGACGTGAACACAATTTCTTTGATCATATCAAAGGCAAATCCAAGCTTGTCATACAACACTTTTGCGTTGAACTCATAGGTAGCCTTGAATTCATTATGCTTATGTGCGTTGGCATAAGATCCAATCCCGCTATGAATACCGCCTGAATGAATATGAATTTCATTGGACAGTTCATTGAACGAGTAGTTTTGAGTGTCCACATAACCCAGCACATTCTTAAGCAATCCTGCATACGGCAGGAGATGACGTGGCACTTCTTTGATATCAAACAGCAGTCTCAGATAACCAATTCCGTTGGTGTAGAGGTTATGATGGAGAATGGTTGTGCCGTCGACTTGGTTCACCGTTTGATGCAACGTAGAGGCCTTCGGTTCAATATCTTCAATCGATAACGTCGGAATGACCTGCTGCTGCTCTTTGGTTGAAGGTGTATTCTGATACTCGGCGAGTGCCTCCGTTTTCTGAATCAACGTCTGGACTTCTTCCTTGCTAAGACCGGCCTGAATAGTTTTCAGACGTTCTTTCAACGCTTCTTCTTTGCGTGAGTTCAGCCCTTTGTCCGGTGTCAGAGCTACAAAGGAAGTATGTGTGTTTTGCAATAAATACTTCTCGATCAATTGTTCGAAGTACCCTTCGTTCATTTTTGTCCGCAGCTCAGCAAATACGTCATTGGCTTCCAAATGAGTGAAAGGTGCTTCTTCATCGTATAACCAGCTTTGCAGGGAGGAGAATCCGTAGATCAGGCCTTTCGGCATTCTGCCATAGTCCGCTTCTCTGTGATTGAACTCATAGGAGTTAATTCCTGCAAGGAGCGCTTTAGGATCAAAGCCTTCTTTTACCACACGCTCAAGCACTTCTTTGACCGTTCCGAGGAAATCCTCTTTGCTCGCCAGATTACTCTTCTTCAGTCCAACCGTGAACACAGGCTGATACAGGCTGTCATCATACGAACCGTAGACGTCCTTCGCAATTCCTTTATCCAGCAAAGCCTGTTTCAATACCGCTCCCGGAGCGTTCAGCAGGGCGTATAACAGAATTTGGAACGAAATGTTCAGTTCCTTGTCCAGACTTGTGCCGATCACCGCATTATAGGTCAAGAAGCTGTTATCCACTTCCGATTCCGTACTTCCCGCAGAGTAAGTCTTAACTGTGTCTACCCGTTCTGCAAAGGCAGGTTGAAGTTGAATGGCCGAATCAATCTCGATTCGATCATATGCACTCAGGTAGTTCTCATCGAGCCATTGCAGCTTCTCTTCCATATCCATATCTCCGTAGAGATAGATATAACTGTTGGAAGGATGATAGTATCTCGTGTGGAAATCCAGCAACCCTTGATAAGTCAGATCCAGGATAGCTTCCGGGAACCCGCCAGACTCAGAGGAGTAAGTGGTATCCGGGAAAAGGGAGTTCAACACTTCTCTGCGCACCATTCGTTCCGGTGAAGAAAAGGCACCTTTCATCTCGTTATATACAACTCCGTTGTAAGTTAACTCATCATCTGCAGAGGTCAGGTTGTAGTTCCAGCCTTCCTGCAAAAATATCTTTTCATTCTCATAAATGTTTGTATTTAATACCGCATCCAGATATATATCCATCAGGTTATGGAAGTCGTGATCATTACGACTCGCGATCGGATAGATCGTCTTATCGGGATACGTCATGGCGTTAAGGAATGTATTCAATGAACCTTTCAGCAACTCAACAAAAGAATCCTTGGCCGGAAATTTCTTGGACCCACAGAGCACGGAGTGTTCGAGGATATGGGCTACCCCTGTATCATCTTCCGGAGGTGTGCGGAAACCAATACTGAATACTTTGTTGTCGTCCTGATTGGACAAAAGTACAATTTTGGCCCCGGATTTCTGGTGCTCCAACAGATACGCATCCGATTTCAATTCTTCGATTCTGCGCTCCTGTAACACCTTGTATGGCTTAAGCTGTTTCAACATAAACTTGAGTCCTCCGTCCATAAGATTGTTTTATTGATTTTGTGACTCAATATAAGTTCACATATGGTTATTTACACGAGCATTCCGATGACAGAATAACCTTCCGATCGCTGTATCGTGTAAATGTGTAGTTGAACTTATATCGTTCAGCAAGGTAAAGGTAATATATGCCTACGGATAGTATACACCATTGTTCCGTCTCTTCATAAAAGTCAGATAAATGTACCTTCTGATATGTATTATGCAGGGTTTATGTTTATGAGCTGCATGGTGATGTGGTCTACAATGAAGTGACATTGATATTAAAGAACATAAAAAAAAGATCGCATGCAGCTTGATTAACAAGCGTCATACGATCTTTTCTTTAAGATGCCGAGGACCGGGATCGAACCGGTACGGTAGTCACCTACCGCAGGATTTTAAGTCCTGTGCGTCTGCCAATTCCGCCACCCCGGCAGGATTATGTATTTCTTGGCGACAAGAAATATCTTACCATGAACTAATTAACTTTGCAACACTTTTATAAAAATAATCTAACTATATAAGTTTAACTAATGATTTACACGATAACGGAGAGGACAGAAAAAACTGAAAAAGCGAAGCGCTCGCCTAAAAGCTTTCTGAAAGAAAGCTGCATCGGAAGCATACGCTATCACCGGATTTTCCCTTGAGAAAAGGGAATCGAAAAAATCTGGGGATAACAGCGATTAGAAGGTTATTCTGTCATCGGAGTGTCAGTGTAAATAATCTTTAGTTCAACTTATATAAATGAAACAGGCACTGCAAGCGTCAGCTCGCAGTGCCTAGAAAGTCCGAGTTGCGGTCCCGGACTTCCGGTAAACCAATCTATATTAAGGGAGGTGTGAGATAAGAATACCTCCCCAACATTAAAGAAACCTAAAATCAGCCTTAAATTAAACTAAAAAAGTAAAATAGGTCGAACACGAGCCGCTTCTTCCTCACTGCACTCCACAATAACCAAGATATGGTCCTTTAACAGCCAATCTTCGTAATACCGCGCATCCTCCTCCGAAATCCCCGCTTCAGTCAGTGTAAGCACCAAATCATCAGTCTCACTCCCAATCTCATTACCAGCGAGTCTACGCACTGCATTTCCGATCGACATCGTCTGATCCATTCGCTTCCCCAGACCAGCCAATATGCCTTTCAGAGCGCCAAAGGCACCATCCGTTCCGGCACCCTTCAGAGGTTTGGGCAGACCTGTCTTCTCGCTCACCAGCTCCAGATTAAGCTGCTCCTTCGCCACCGCTCCTACATATTTATCCTTGATGCCTTCCTCTTTCACCTGATTCAGCATCAATATAGCCTCGTTTTCGGTACGGGCCAGCCCAATAATCAATTGTGTCATTCCGTTCCCCTCCTTTTACCCTAATATAACCCCGTAATCCCCATTCAAAAACGGATCGTCCACAGCTAAGACAAATCACCTAGAAGAATGTTGATTTCTCTTCTGGAAATCTATACCTAGTTCTGATAGACTAGATAAAGAAGACAAATTAACCATTGAAAACATTGACATATGGATTTAACATCTCATAATCAGGAGCAATGACTTATGAAAAAAGAGGTAGAAATTGCCATCCGGCGCAAACAACAGATCATGGTTCGTAATACAAGCGGTCAGACGGTAACCGGATTTCCCGAGCGTACCGCTGATACATCCATTCTCTCCTTACGTACCGTTCACGGCAATCTGTGGATACCGTTTGATGAGGTTGAACATGTTACACGATTGTTAAGTATCCGTTCTCATCATTTAAGCGGAATGCAACTCGTTTAGTCGGCTCTGTAATCCTAGAAACTCAGTTCCCGTATAGATACGTTAACTAGATCTATTTATGCCAGCACTTTATACCAAAAAACCAGACGCATGCACGTCTGGTTTTTCTCTTCTACTTATCCTGTAACATACTGCCACTGCCTCACAACGAATGCCTTACTCTATCCTTGTTTCTGTCCACCCATATCCTGTTGTTACTTCACTACAAACTTCACTCGTGTTCCATCCGGATATGTACTTAACTGATTCCCTACCCATGAACCCGCACCGCGATTATCCTTCGGAGTAATGTACTGGATATCTGCACCTGTTCCTCCCTCAGCGCACATCGCCATGGGCCACTCGTCACGATCCTTACCTTTTTTGACCGGAACACCCTTAAGTGATAAATCCCGATTGCCTTCCGCTCCATTACGATCAATGGTGCATACATCCGAATGCCCTGCCTTGATGGCAGCTTTAATATGGTTGGCCGTTTCGGGATAACGCTCTGAAGGGAACGTAATGGTATGGTCTACACTCTTAGTAGTCCCTGCGAATGGATTAGGTATCTCCTCCGGCCATTCGCCCCCAGCCCAGGCATAGAGGGCTACCAGCAGCATCGCTACCAGCGTCAGAACCTGCTTTTTGAAACCTTGCTTACCTTTGTGTTTTCTTCTTGTGCGTCTCTTACTCATGCTGTGTCTCCCCCATTCAACACTTGCATTATAACAGAACGCCCGTTCGTAAAACAATCCAAAAAAATAAAAAAAACAGCCGAGACCGCCCGGCTGTCCTGATTGATTATTATCCTACATTGGGAATGGCCTGTTGGCGCAGCAAGGGCAGTGTCACCTCAAACTGTGTGCCTTTCCCTTCTTTACTCTCCACCGAAATCTGACCATTCATCAGTTCCAGCAGTTCTTTGCAGATGGTCAGACCAAGACCACTTCCGCCAAATCGGCGCGCATGGGAGATGTCGGTCTGGGTAAATGCATCAAACAATTGTTCGATCTGATGCTGAGGAATGCCAATTCCCGTATCACGCACAGAGAATACCAATACAACGGTATCCATCAGTTGTTGCCTCACATCCACCTGTAACTGCACTTCACCTTGTTCCGTGAACTTGATCGCATTACTCAGCAAATTATCCAGTACCTGCCGAAGTCTTAACGGATCACCGATAAGCACATCAGGAACATTCAGATCAGCATGACAGAGCAAACGTATTTGTTTATTCTGTGCCGCAGGTTCATGTGTCTTCACAATCTGTTGAATCAGCTTCAATGGTTGAAACTCAATGTTTTCAACATCCATTTTGCCTCTGCCCAGTTTCGCCATATCCAGGCTATTGTTAATGATGTTGAGCAGCGCCTCACCTGATTGACGTGCAAGCTCCAGATATTCTTTCTGCTCATCCGTAGTTTCACCCATACTGGCAAGTTCGATCATGCCCATAATGCCGTTAAGCGGGGTACGAAGCTCGTGATTCAACTTGCCGATGAATTCCAATTGCCCTCTGCTGTTCATCTCAGCCATGGAAGTTGCAAACTTCAACTGCTGTTCAGCATACTTCCGTTCTGAAATATCGTATTGAATGCCTACAAAATATAAACACTCTCCGGATTCATTAAAAATCGGATCAATATTCAGTTCGTTCCAGAACTTCTGACCACTTTTTGTATAATTTAAAATATCAATCTTAATGGATTGTTGTTTCTTTAATGCATCACGAATCTGCATTACCGTTTCGGGGTCTGTATCCTGCCCTTGCAAAAATCGGCAATTGTGTCCGACAGACTCTTCATACGTGTATCCTGTCAGTTGGGTAAAGTGTTCGTTTACATACATGAGCGGAAGCTCAGGCAAGGTAGCATCGACCACCGTCACGGAGGATTTCACTTTCGAGATGATAAATTCCCATTGTAATGAGAGTTGATTATGTTGGCTCATGCCTTCCTCCTTCATCTCACACACATTAATGTTTATATATTCTGCAATCGTACATTATAAGGAGAGAAAACTAACCAAACGGAATGTGTTGATATTAAATCAATATATTTTAATTGTAACACAGTTATTCAAGTCATGTGGTTCTTGGGTAATAGTTGATAACTAACATTACACAATAACCTAACTACTCATCAGGAGGAACATACATGAAATTTCTGTTAATTATCATCATTATCATTTTGATTGTAGTCTTTTTTACCAGACGCAAACGTTAAGATGAGATCCGTTATGTAAGTGAGAAAGGAAGATGGGTATGAGAACCCTCTTTTTTATATTCATGGTACTCTGTATCATCAATCTCTGTTTCCCAAAATTCGGCTGGTATCTGCGTTATGGCTGGATTTCCCGGGGTGAAGCCGAACCCAGCAGGCCTTATATGACTATGGTCAGAACGACCAGCCTGCTGATGTTGCTTATCGCCTTCACACTCGCTATGGCATGAACTATAGGCATTAGAAGATGACTGCCCTGTTGGGCAGTTTTTTTGTGGTGAAATGACGGGAAAATGATAACTTTGTTTGTGGTGCAATGATGACAATGCCCGTAATATAGATATATCGTTTCGGAAAGGACATCATTGGCATGAACATCGCATTTTATCCGTACTGGGCCGCCAAAACGCTGCTCTCGCTTATTAATGTCATATATATCATGGTCATTACTACGTATATATACGGTCTCACTGGATCGGTACTCTCTGCTGCAATGTTTCCACTTATTCAAATCATTGCACGCAAGATAGCAGATCTCACTTTGCCATTACTTGTGAACCGTTTCCCATTCTCCAGACTATTGATCAGCATTTCCATAGCCAAAACATTAATCATGACCTGTATAGCCATTTCGTTGAATCACTTGATTTCACAACTGCCGCTTCTATTGTTCGGCGTGGTCATACTATCCTTATTGGACGGATGGGAAACTCCGTTACTGAATGCTTTAACGCCACGATTGGTTCAAGGAGAAGACCTCGTGAAGGCAAATAGCCTACTATCTTTCTCCAATCAGACTGTAACCATTGTCGGTTACGCCATGACGGGATTCGCCGTGATGAACTGGGGGGCGTCACAGACCTTCTGGGCAGCTACAAGCCTGTCCTGGGCCGTTCTGATCTTCATGATTGCCATGGGCTCGCTCACACGGAATGTAGAACAACCTCAGAAATCTGCTGTATCGTGGAATGTATTGAGGGAAGGCTGGAGTATACTTTGGAACATTCCATCATTACGACTGCTCACGCTGATGGACATTGCTCAGGCTCTTGCGGGTTCCATCTGGATTGGAGCTGTCACACTGGCCTTTGCAAAAGAAGCTCTGGGACGAGGAGAAGGTTGGTGGGGACTCATGAACTCGAGTTACGCTGCTGGAACCATGCTTGGAGGTATTCTGGCTCTTGCGCTGGCCAAACGTATTAAGAAGCATCTAATCGCAAGTATGACCATGGGTTCTCTCCTCTTCAGCCTGCTGACCGTCGTTTATGGTCTAAACAACCTGCCATGGCTCGCTTTGGTGTTATGCATACTCATGGGTCCAGTTCATCAGATTCGTGATGTGACTCAGCAGACAGCGCTTCAGAACAGTGTACCTGTCGAATCCTTAACCAAGGTATACGCCACTCATGGCTTCCTGATATCCACGGTTATGAGTGTATCCATAGTCATCTTTGGTCTAGTCGCAGATCAACTGGGCGTTCGGTGGGTATACCTTATCGGTGGAGCCTTGTTTATTGTATCTGCGATATGCTCATTATCGTTGAGCAGGGTTCACAGGAACCAGCCCATTGCTAAACATACGAAAAATATGTAAATCAAAGAGACGAGCAACATTCTGCTCGTCCCTTACAATCTCAATCCAATCGATAATCTGTCAGCGGCCTGCCTTTTTTATAATACAAATTAGGTGACAATATATTGAAGAAAATATGCACATCCGGCATGTATGCTTCTTCCAAAATAGCTTGCACCGACGATGCAATCCGATTATGAATCTCCTGGTCACGTTGAAACATCAGAATCTCTATAGAAGCCGGAGAAGGTGTTAGCGCTTGTACATCATGACGCTCTGCCTTCATTCTCTCCCTTGGAATATGAGTAATTAGGGCCATCTGCTCTGTAATTTGGGGTACAACTTCCTCTAGCTGAGGACCTGTGAATCCTTTAAAGCGAATAAACGGCATTGCTATCCCTTCAATCTCTGTTAATAGTCTCTTATGTGATTTTAAGCACATTGTTTTCAGTTGTCAAATATCATGGATGGCTATGTTGCTGCTTATAAATAGGAAAAGCCCCGCTGAAGTCTCAGCGGAGCCACTGTTTGTACGTTTCTATACGTGACTTACAGCCAGAAAGATTTTGTGATGATCACCAGCAGGATGAAAAGCACAAGAATTGCACTTGTAGAAGTCCATCCGCCACCAGCATTACAACAACCGTATCCAACTTGACTCATTTTGATTGGCCTCCTTTGAATTTCAAGGTATGCCATAACATATGCGTATTCCGCGCAAGTGACCGGGCGAATCGGCAAGTTCATCAGCCCATTCATCAAGGATTCATACCCGGTGATTTAACCGGATGGTTCGATGGAGATTTTCAGTTGTTTTTCTTGTGACTCCTGAGGTGACGGGTCTGTATTTTCTCTGTCCAGAAGGATTGTACGAGTACGTGTATCACTTCGGGATGTCAGAACAACCTTTCCATCAGGTGTAATAAAATAGGCGATTGGAATGGAGATCTCGCTATCACGGTACGAACCATCCGCATGGCTTGTCCCCATGACAATACATTGATGCTTCAAGGCGATCTGCCGAGCCTCTTCGACCCACTCACCGTACTGCTCTTCACTGAACATGCCCACACCAATGGAATGCATCACAATGTCCACATTCCCTATATTCTCATTGCCAAATCCTTGCAGGACCAGCTCATCACACAATAAAGTGCTTATTACCCAACCCTGTTCCTGAGCCGTCTCAGCAGGTGTATATTTAGCTTTCTCCAATACAATCTCTCCAGCCTTATTGATGATGATGGATCGGTCCTTTGGACGTTCGTCCAGTCTGCGATGACCTGATACAATCATGGTCCCATATTCAGCCGCCAGGCGGCAAGCGTCCTCTACATTCTGATTCAAATAACCTTCAGGAAAAAATAATACATCTGCATCAGGGTGTTGCTTGAGTTCGGCTTCAAGCTGCAGCAAATCCTGTTCCAGCCTCGGTTGTCCAATAATAATCTTCATCTGGTATCCCCCATTCATCAATAAAAGCCGGTTCATACCTGAATAAGGTACAAAACCGGCTTAAAGGTTGTACGGACAGACAGTGTTCCTGCTCAACGCACTTCGCTTCAAGAGTAATTGTTTCTCATGTTATTGCTCGACGACACAATTACCTTTACAGTTGAATGATATGTAGTTAGGCATTTCTACGTTCAATACTATCATAGATAGCCTGTCCATCATAGCTTCGATCTGTAGCGATATCTTTCACCAATAGGACACTGTCTGCATTTCCAGATAAAATACTCAGTGCCCCCAACACCCAAGCAAATGGATATAATGCAACGGATAACATTTTCTTCATAGCTCTGTCTCCTTTATGTACTATAGAAATAATTGGTTGAATATCCCATTAATACGATGAAGTTCAATTAAAGGTTTCAATTTCTATATAAAAATTACCAATTACATCCAAGATACATATAGGAGACAAGACTTCAATTGTTCCGTTCAGATCAACTCGAAACTCTGGAGCAACGCTGCTGCCTCTTCATGATCAGGTTCCAGAGCTAGTACCTTACGGGTATATGACAGGGTTTCTTCTTCCAGTTCAAGTTCGTAACAGCACACAGCCAAATCGTACAAGACGGCTGGATTATGATTACTCGGGTCTGCAACCAATGATATCTCCAGAAACCGTTTTGCATCCTCATACATATACATCTCATATAACAGCTGCCCTGCCAGAAATGCGAGACCTCCTTGCTGCTCCATCACATAGTAGGAGGACCACATCGTATGAATACCAGACTGAATATCAAGCATTTCCTCATCACTTGCATCAGGAAGAAGACTGGAAATGTGGGTAGCACTGTGAATCAAGAACTCAGCATCATATCCACCCAGACGCCAAAACGGTAAAATATGCTTCAACTCCATACTTTCCATTCGAGAGTCTACCCATTGTTTCATACTGAAAAAGTCATCCGGCCCAAAACGTTCAACAAATCGATGGTAGGCCAGTCGCGTGTTCACATAACTGATCGGTTCGTCCACCATTAACATGCACCCAACGTTCAGATCTTTATAATGATGTGTTGTGAATCGCGTATGTGCTCCCTGTTGTTCCAAGACATATTGAATCGCATGGTAGTTAGCCGTTAAAGAAAAACTCCCGTGCAGAACGAATTCAGGTGGCTCTGCGAACTTCCAGTTATCCAGTCGATGATCCCCTTTATCAGCGGTAATCAACACATAACCTGACTGAGACAGCCTGTTCAACCGTTCGAGACAGGACAAGCCAATTGCGGGAAAAAGGATGTGTGAATCCTCCAGTTCCTCTTTGTACAATGTGATCAGTTCCGAATACGGATAGTTATCTGCACTGTATTCCGGCGCTCGGCGATACTCATAACTCAGCGTCATGTTCTTCAGCATCTCAGCGGGTTCAAGATCATGACGACGATCCGGAGACTGAACAAGCAGATCGCACTCGTAGATCTCGCCATCCCCAATATAGATTAATTCCTGCGGAATGCTGTCAAAAAAGTAATTGGCAATCAACAACAACGGTTGTTTCAGATCACCCGGCCGAATAACTGTACCCGCAACGACCAGTTTTAGCTCCGTATCTGCTACAGCGTCAAAACGCGCAAAATCCACTATACCTTGTTGAATAAAGGATTGCATGGATGGATGCTCTCTCCAACCCCGCACATTCTCCGCTACGAGATCTGTCAATACATATCTGAAAGGAGGTAAATCTATTCCTGCAAAATCCTTTAATTCAATCAGTTTAAGCAGGATTTGGTGTGCCAAACGCCCTACACCCGCCCCAAGTTCCAGAATAGTCACGGTCTCGGTGATCTGTCCCTTATTCGCGAGGTCCTGAAGAAAGCCAAAAATCATCTCTGCATACGCCGTGGCAATCATCGGATTACTGGTAATATATTGAGGGACCTGATTCTCTGTCCAAGCCTCTAGCCCCTTTTGTTCATAATAAGCTCTCTGCCAATCCCAGACTGGAGCTTCGCTGTAACGAAAACGTTGACTTTCATTTGACGTCATTAAAATGGAAACCTGCTTTCTATCACTAATTTCATAAGATTCTCAGATGTTGACGGACTACTTTAGTTCGAATACCATTCAGTCTCTGTAATGCATTATATCATAGAACCCTGCCTACTCGATGAAGTTCAGTTTTCCCCTTTAACTAGAAAAAAACCTGCTTTTGAGGGCAGGTCTGTGATGTCCTTCATTCAAGAAGAATATTGATCTAATTCATTTAGGCAAGGCCGCTGAGCATTAGTCGGAATACAAGACTCCGTCGAAGTTCTCGGGGCCTACACGGATCGTACCCAACAAGTTGGAACTCACAAATGCAGTGTACGTCAATTGAGGTGTAATTGGTGGGTTGAAGTCATCGGCAGAGAAGGTAATAATCTGAGGTGCCAGGATGCTCAAACTAAATGTGGAAGTTGCAGAATAAATAACAGGATCTGTTGGCGCAGTTCCTCTGACAATTGTGATGGTGATACCAACCAGCGCTAAAGGAAGTTGTACAGACACAGTTCCCTTGAACTGCACCCGCGGGTTTGCTCCAATGCCAGCAGTGGTGATCAAACCGATTTGTCCAAATAATTGAGGCGTGTTAATTACAAGGATTGGTATGGCAATTGAGTTAGCCAAACTCGCATTCTGCGAGGTTCTTGCATCAATAAATTGACTCATGAAATCTACCTCCTATGTGTGGGATAGGATAGTATATGCGAGATTTGGTGTACGGCGTGGACATACACTGAATTACGCAAAAAAAGGGCATATTAGAAAGACACTATTAACAAATTACCTTTTTGACTCTAGCACCTAAATGAAGACAGAAAAAAACCCTTGCTAGGCAAGGGTTTTAAGAGTATGGGCCCTACAGGACTCGAACCTGTGACCAATCGGTTATGAGCCGACCGCTCTAACCAACTGAGCTAAGGGCCCTAGACATAATGTATAACGTGCAGATGATGGCTGTGAATCATCCAAGTGAAACTAAATTGCGGGGGCAGGATTTGAACCTGCGGCCTTCGGGTTATGAGCCCGACGAGCTACCGGGCTGCTCCACCCCGCGTCAGTAAGAAATATTAAAACAGCGACTTAATTAATATACACTATCGTCACCCTATAAGTCAAGGGGTAAAGTCAGGGAATAAAACGTACACCATAACGACCTTTACGTGATCGATAAACTTCAACTTCCGCCGGTTCATTATGACCGTAAATCCACCCATCCTGCTCCATACGTTTGGCCAGACATCCTGCCTGAAATTTGGTTGCATACAACTTGCTGAAATATACCCAGTGCATACCGCTCGTCCTTTCCGGAGTCGTCATTTATTCCTGCTTTTTGTAGAATACCCCATTTTCATAAAAATAGCCGCCAAAGATTAAAATCTTCAGCGGCTATATCCTGATCATGATATGACTACTTCATCAAATCTCACTGAAACGTAGCTTTAGGATCCTTTTTCAATTTCTCCAGCATCTCGTTTCCTTTAGCTGCCCACTCACCAAGTGCTTCTTTTGGTGTCTTTTTGTTTTCTAGCACTTGGTTGAAATATTCCATACCTTTTTCATTTACTTGCCATAAACCTGGGGATTTTTGATACATTTTATCCAGATTGGTATTTGTTGGCGGAATCGGCTTCAGCGCATAGAATGCTTGAATGTTATAATCCAGGCCGTCTTTGGGCTTAATGAAGCTCTTACGTGATACCATCTCATAGCTGCTGCGTGCTTTGATCTTAGCCCAGTCCTCACTGTTCATGTACTTGATCAGCTCCCACGCATCATCCGGGTTCTGAGCCGCACTATTAATCGCCATGAGGTTGCTCAGGTAGATGCTGCCTCCAATTTCAGGAGCTTCCGGGTGAACTGGAGGTGTTACAACATCCCAATCCACTTTCGTAAAGTCTTTCATTTTATCCGCATTTTTATTCGCATCAATTAATTGATTAATATAGCTGTAATCACCAATAACCATGGCTGACTTGCCGCTCAGGAATAGGTCACCCTGTACCGGATCGTATCGTCCACTCGGATTCTGATCTTGTGGTTCGTCACCTTTAGGAATAACTTTGTCAATCGCAAGTTTGCTGATGGTGCTCCATACTTTCTCCCATTGAGGAGAATCTACTGTCATCTTCTCTGCTTTGTCATCAAACGTCTTCAGCTGCAACGAGCTGTAGTACTGTTGCATGGAGTAGTACGGCGAACCACCCTGATATGTCGTGAAGGAGAAACCAAATACATGGTCTTTACCTTCACCTTTCGTTAGACGGGTACCCAGATTGAAAATATCGTCCCATGTCATGTTGTCCGTTGGCGGTTCCACGCCTGCTTTTTCAAACATACCCTTGTTATAGAACAAAGCCGATGAAGAGAACGTTGGTGTCAATGCATAGATGCTCTGATCCCCAAGGTCCTTAATTCCCTCCAGTACACTAGGCACGATATCACTGGTATCAAACTTATCTTCCTGCATCAGTGGGTCCAGCTGTTTCACCAGATTCTCCTGAATTAATGATTTCACAGTGGCGGTATCGGCCACGATAACGTCAACCGGGTTATCCCCAGTCATAATCTTCTTCAGACTCTCCATCGTATCCGGGACTTCCGGCTGTTCTTCCGTGTTGCCATAACCATACATGCTGCTCTGATCAACAGCAGCTACAATTTCGATGGTTACATTGGGATGTGTCAATTCAAAAGCATCGGTGAATTGCTGACGGAAGTAACTGTCATCCTGTCCTCCCCACAACGTAGCCACACGTAATACACGCTGCTCCGTATCCTTGGCCTCACTTGCCGTACAGCCAGCAATCAGCGGCAGTGCTAGCGTCGCAGTAGCGATGACAGCCAGCACACGTTTTCCCCACATACTATTCTTCATTTCCCAGTTCCCCCTCTTAATTATCTTGGCGGTGTAATCACAATACGTTCACCGTCAAATTCCAATGTAGCCCGGTTATCAATGGATAAGGCCTCCAGATACTCTTTTGGCACCTGAAGCCGCCCTGCACGGTCAATAATGACAAATGCTTCGTGAATGTCCGGCATACCCGATTCGGACAAGTTATGCTCATCATCCAGATTCGGGTTGCGCTTCACAAACTCGGTACTGGTCAAGCCGTCCCGAATCGCAACGATCCGGTCTACCTTGCCAGCAAGCGTCAAGTCATGGGTAACGATGACAATCGTAACGCCGAGTTCCTTGTTCATTCTTCGGAAAATGCCCATAATTGTATCACATGTCTCGGAATCGACCGAACCGGTTGGTTCATCTGCAAGCAGAATTTTGGGACGATTGGATAATGAGATCGCAATCGCTACCCGTTGCTGCTCTCCTCCTGACAATTGATGCAATTTGTTATGCATCCGATCCTTAAGACCTACCCATTCGAGCAACTGTTTCGCGTAAGCACGATCACGCTTGCCTCCCAGAATCATGGGAGTCTCTACATTTTCCAATGCAGTGAGATAAGGCAGCAAGTTACGACCGTTATTTTGCCAGATAAAACCTACCGTATGACGTTTGTATTCGACCAATTGGGCATCTGTCATTTTCAGCAAATCCCAGTCTCCCACAACAGCCGTACCAGCTGTAGGACGATCAAGCCCGCCCAGAATATTCAGCAGCGTGGATTTACCGCTACCGCTGTTACCGATGATGGCCATCATTTCACCTTGATTGACAGTCAGGTTGAGACCCTGAAGGGCAACGACTTCCACATCGCTGGATTTAAAAATTTTGACAAGTCCTTCGCATTGGATCACGTTTACCTCTCCTCTCCCATTTTGACTGCCTGGTGAACCCGCAATCTGCGAATCTGCCAGAGCAACATCGTTGCACCAATGACCAGCATCACTACGGTGACCCCATACAGTTGCAACATATCTTGCTGTTCAAACACAATCCGGAACGGAGGTACCTGAGCAGATACATTATCCGTTGTTTGCAGGAATGGCAGGAATAAACGACTGGATACCTGACCAATACCGATACCGAGCAGGATCGATAGACCTGCTGTGAACACCTGCTCCAGCAGCAGCATACCGCTCAGTTGTGCGCGTGATAACCCCATGGCTCGTAATACACCAAACTGCACAACACGTCCAGACAGGTTGAAGAACCAGTACAGCACGTATCCGATCAACGAGATAATAACCGAAACCAGGAAACCAAGGCTCAGAATCCCGAATACGCCACCTCTTGACGGATGTTTACCCTGAGATACCAATTCGGTCCGTACGTCACGCACAGACGATAACTCAATGCCTTCTGCTGCAAGTTTCTCCATTAGTGGAGCCACTTTGGCATCCGGTTCCATTTTCAGCCATACCTCATAAGGAATCAGAGGCACCTGATCATAGATATAATCCAGATTCGCCACGAAGAATGGCATCTGATCCGGATACTGGGCTGGCCAGTAAGGAATGATCCCAAACACGACGAATTCAATCGCCTGTCCCTGTACACCCATGGAGACGAGGTCTCCAGTTTTCAACTTAAATTTGTCAGCAAATTTGGAAGAGATCAATACAGCCCCTTCATATTTACCAAGCAAGTCAAGATACTTGTAGGGATGTGCCGGGAACAGATCGTTGCGGAACCATGCCACTTGAGCAAAGTCCACATTATCAATTCCGACCAGCATCCCCTGTCCGCCCGATTTACCAGAGACGATAATATTGCCTTTGGTCTGCAGCACTCGTGCTGCATGTTCAACCCCGTCTAATCTGCGGAACACTTCGAATGGAGGTTCGGAGTAGATGACTTTGGATGGCTGCGAAGAACCGCCGCCACCACCTGGAGCACCTCCGCCGCCATTGCCTCCGCCGGAACTACCACCAGCAGAACCTCCTCCTCCATTGCCACCACCTTGTTGACCTCCACCCGTACCGCCATTCTGTCCGGAACCACCGGGTTTAACCTCAGGTGTTCCTTCCCACACAGTCTGCATAATCACATCAGAACCATAACGGTACAAGGTACGCTCAGTTGAATTCAGATCAATCGTCCGAGCAGCAGCCGAGTTGTACACCCCAAGTCCCAGTGTCAGTACAAGGAGGATCATCAGCGGATAATATGAAGAAGATGAACGCGATAGCTGTGTTAATGTCAGATACAACGGGACCGGGAGAAACTTGCGACCGATCAACTGAATGAGCTTTAATATCCACGGGAACAAGCGCAGGAAGAATAGTCCAAGCGCAAAGATCGCGAGTGCTGGTACAAAGAACAGAAACGGCTGTACCTGCAACTGATCAGTTGTCATTCCGGTCTGGAAGGTCAACATCTGACGTTCATAGAACAGGTAGTATCCATATCCGGCCAGACCCAGCAACACAACGTCCAGGAACCAGCGTTGCCATACTGGAGCACGGTCTGTCCGTGCTTGCCGCCGTTTGGCAGATACAATGGTTGCCCGTGCATAGGTTATCGCAGGGATAAGTGATGCGATGATCGCAACAAGGACCGCTGCTACGCCCAGGAGAATAGCTTCTTTTGATACACCGATCGGAATAGACTTCCGATCTACGAACGAGAGAAAACCACTTGCTGAACCGATACTCTTGGCCATAAACCAACCAAGCAACGGCCCAATAACCAGCGCAATAGCGCCCAGAAATATGCCTTCAAGCAGGTAAAGAGAGAAGATCTGCCGAGCTGAAGCTCCACGGCTGCGCAATACCGCAATATCACTCTCTTGCTTTTGTAATGACTGTCTGGCATTCATCGCAATGAAATAAAAGACCATCGCAATCATCGGTGCTGCCAAGGTAAACAACATGGTCTGCAATTGCAGACTCTGACTGCGGAACTGCTTGAGCAGATCACCAAAGGTGATGTCCACTTTTGTATCTTTCAGCCGCTGGTACAGATCGATATCCAGCCTTTCCAGCATGGAAGTCAGACCTGATAACTGGCTGGTTTGAATTTCTTTCAGATCAAAGGCATAATACCAACGTGAATTTTGAAGTGGAATCCCTTTTTCCTTCAGTAAAACATCATTAAAAACCGATTCATCCACATAAAGTCCATTCATCATGCCGTCAAATCCTTGTACCCAGTAAGGGCTGTTCGGATCATCTGCCTTGAAGGACCCCGTAATCTTCACACGTAACGTAATATCAAGGCCGCTATACACCGGATATTCCAGAATGTCACCGATATGCAGATCGTTACGGTACATGCCCTCTTCCAACATGACTGCCTCGATCGTGTCATCTTTGACCTGGTTTCCAGGTTTCACCCCGGCAGAGTAATTCACCTGTGCATCCAGCCCACTCATCGTGCCCAGACTCATACTGCGTACCCTGCTGGCATCCACTTTGGTTGGATCTTCCGGGCTTACCTCTGTGCTGCGAATGGATCTCGAATTCACATACGTATGAAAAGGAAACCCGATGTCGCGAGGAACATCCTCACGAATATAACGATCTACTTCATCCAGACCCCGAGTGTCTGTCTTCACGCCACCGGGTGCCTGATAACTCATCAGCAACGAACCGGCTGGCAACCCTTCACTGTTATCCTGCAGCGTCTGCGCGACGACCCGTTTCAGCGCACCATCGGCATACATTGGAATACTGACGGTGAACGCTACCGCCACAATCAATCCGATCAGTGTGCTGAAGGTCATCCAGCGCGTGTTCCACATTTTGCGGAACAGCAGCCGAAGCAATGGCAGCCCCATTAGCGTCCCACTACTTTCTGGCCTACGGTCAGACCTTTCAAAATCTCAACATCTGTCGATGTCTGCTGACCAACTTCAACGTCCACTTCACGCTTGCTGCCATCACTCTCCACGACTTGTACATACGTTCTTGAACCGATGGAGCGTAAAGCGGATACAGGAATCACAATTGCGTTCTCGGTACGCTGCGTTACAATTGAGACCGACAGTGGTGTGCCACGTTCCACGCCTTTTGGCATTTTTGCAAGGGTAACGATAACATACTTATCCAGCGTTTCCTTGGTTGGAGGCGTACCGCCTTCCCCCGTTCCTTCGCCACTGCCGCTTCCCGATGCTTCCGCAATAGGCATGACTTTAATTTTGCCAGCGACTTTACCAGCTCCATTAATGTCTACTTCTGCCTTCATACCCGCAGAGAACTTCTCCAGATCTTCCTTGGCAAAGGTAGCTGCCACAACCAGATTTGAAGTGTCCGCAATCGTAGCAATCGGATCATACGCTTTCACGGCTGCACCTTTCTCTACCTGCACAGCAATAACGGTGCCGCCAAACGGAGCAGTCAACGTGGCTTTGCCCAGTTGTTCTTCCAGATCAGCGAGTTCCTGGCGCAGTTCTTCAAAAGCAATCGTTGCTTCTTCGAACTCCACCGGGTCCATCTCATCCTTCTTGCGGAGTGTTTCCTTCATTTGAACTTCGGATTTGCGAATAGCAAGTTTCTTGCCACGGATCTCCTTCTCCACACTCTCCACATCGAGCACCGCGAGAAGTTGGCCCTTTTTCACTTTATCCCCTGGTTTAACATTTAACTCTTTGACATGCATGCCATCAAGCGTGAAGTACACCTTCTCTTCCCGCTGACTCATCATCTTGCCGCTGCCACTTACTTTTTTCTCCAACGTTTCCGTCCGGACTTCATACTCCGGTTTCTTGGAGATCGTTGGCGGCGTAATAGGCGGAAGCACTTCTTCTTCTGTTTCTGACGGCAGCAATGAGCAGCCGGACATCGTTGCAACCATTATCGCACCAAGTACAATAAGTGCTGCGCGTTTCCCCCTCTTCGGAGCGGCCCCTTTACCTGATAAATCTGCCGTCCGCCATTTCATAAACATGGTCCGCAACCTCCAAAATTGTAGGATCGTGTGTAGTCATACATATTGTTACTTGTTCTACTTCAATAATATTGCGGAATACGGCCATGACCTGAGCGCCCATCTTGGAATCCAATTCCGCTGTAGGCTCATCCGCAAGCAACAATCTGGGTCTATGGGCAATGGCCTTGGCTATAGCCACACGCTGTTGCTCTCCCCCGGACATCTCGAATGGTCGGTGCTTCACCCGTTTGGATAGTCCAACCAGATCCAGACAGTGACCAACCCTGTCCTTCCATTCCGCTCGCGGAACATCCGCCATGCGCAGCGACAGTTCTACATTTTCCCAAGCAGATAATAAGGGCATGAGTGCATATGCCTGAAAAATAAAACCGATCTCTTTACGCCGCAAAGCGGTCCGCCGCCGGTCTCCCCAATCCTGAAGAGGCTGGCCAGAGAACAGAATGTCTCCACTTGAAGGCTGATCCAGTCCACCGAGCATATTCAGCAGTGTTGTTTTGCCTGAGCCCGATCGCCCCTTCAGCATGACCAGTTGTTGCGGATTCACTTCCATATCAATGCCTTTGAGCACATGGATAATGCGACTGCCTGTCTGGAAACTGCGATGCACGTTACGCACCTCCAGTACAGGTCCATCATATGGAGGTAGCATATCCTTCTTTGGTTTGATCTTCTTCTGGGGTTCATCAACGGTGGTGACAGCAGCTGCAACCACTTCATCCGAAGCGATTTCACTTTCAGATAAAGATGCTTCACTTGTCGGGTGCGCTGGTTCACTTATGTATGTATTTTCCCCCGACTCCGTCGATGCCTCCAACGGTGTTTCCCCCTGTTGATGTTCATCGCCTGACTGGCTCTTGGCAGTTCTTTTTCTGAGAAATAAATTCTTCATGCCAACAATCACGCTCATCCTTTCTTGATATCCCGATCATTTCTTCAAAAAACCTAAAATTAGAAATCTGTTCCAACCTACACTGAATTATAAACGACCGATCACAACTAAAAGTTACAAGCTTTTTACAACGGTAGAGTGAAAAAGTTAATATTTTGATGAACAAACGAAAAAAGCACCCCAAAGTGCGGGATGCCTCTTGCATATTCGATCGTTTTGCCGCTATGACGGCAATCATTACAATTTTGATACCGTTCATTCATAACATTTTTTCGAGGTACCAATGATATTATTTACCAAATGAAGAAGGATCTTCACGCCAGGATTTGAGCAATTCAAAGTCACTCTCTTGAATTGTTCCCTGAGCCAAAGCCACATCCATCAGCGCGGTGTAATTGGACAACGTCTGAAGTGGAATTCCAGCATCTTCAAATGCTTTAACACCTTTATCCAGCTGGTAGCTGAAGATGGCAAGTACGGCGAGCGGTGTTGCACCTGCTACACGTACAGCTTCGGCTGCTTTGATCGAGCTTCCACCTGTAGAGATCAGGTCTTCGATGACAACCACTTTCTGTCCTTCGGTAATCAGACCTTCGATCAGGTTCTCCTTGCCGTGTCCTTTCGCTTTATCACGAATGTAGGCCATCGGCAGATCCAGCTTCTGAGCCACCCAAGCAGCATGCGGGATACCTGCGGTTGCCGTACCTGCAATAACTTCTGCATCCGGGTATTGGTTACGAATAATCGTTGCAAAGGCTTCAGCGATATCGTTGCGAATCTCCGGATAGGACATCGTTAAGCGGTTATCGCAGTATATTGGTGATTTGATGCCGGATGTCCATGTAAATGGCTGCTGTGGACGTAACGCCACGGCTTTAATTTTCAACAGTTGGGAAGCAATATGATTCGGAATCTCATTCAGTTCGATCATGCGTTCAACATCTCCTTCAAAATGGTTTCTGCCGCTTCACGCGGATTGGGAGCGCCTGTAATGGGTCTGCCTACAACAATGTAATGACTGCCTCTGGCGATGGCTTCACCCGGCGTCAAGACGCGTGTCTGATCTCCCAGACCACTACCCGCTGGACGAATTCCTGGTGTAACGGTGTGAAAAGCACTGCCACACGCTGCCCGAATTGCAGGTACTTCCAGCGGAGAAGCAACAACCCCATCCAGTCCAGCCTCTTGGGCCAGTCCTGCATAACGGACCACAGCAGCTTCCACACTTCCCGGGATGCCAATCTCGTTATTCATCGTTTCCAGACTTGTACTGGTGAGTTGGGTGACTGCAATGATCTCGGGCTTGCTAAGGGAAGGATAGGCAGCGATTGCTGCCTCAGCACCTTCACGTGCAGCACGCATCATGAGGTCTCCACCCGCTGCATGTACATTGAACATGTCTACCCCAAGACGTGTGATACTTTCAGCACCGCCACGAACGGTGTTGGGAATGTCATGCATTTTCACATCCAGAAAAACGGAGTAACCTTTGGATTTCAACTCCCGAATAAAGTCAGGTCCTGCTGCGTAGAACAGCTGCATACCCACCTTGAGATAACAGGGAATGCCTTCAAGAGCTTGTACCAATGCTTTCGCTTCTTCCGCTCCAGGATAATCCAGTGCCACCATCAGACGGCCAGCCATTTCATTGAAACTCGCTTGATTCATCACCAGCGCTCCCCTCCACTTGCTCATTTTTTCCGTTTTTGCCCGATATAAAGGACATCCCGCCAGCCCGCAGGCTGACTGATGTCCTTCATCAGAGAGTTATTTATTTTACAAAGACAGGCATTGCTTCCGAAGAGAAGTTGATCGTTTGCAGCATAATCAGCAGCGCACGAATCGTATCCAATGAAGTCATACATACAATGCCGTTTTCTACCGCTTCACGACGGATACGGAATCCATCACGCTGCGGTGTTTTGCCTTTGGTGAGTGTGTTGAAGACAAAGTTTGCTTCGCCGCTGCGGATCATATCCAGAATATTCGGCGAACCTTCACTTAATTTGTTCACAGTCGTTACCGGAATGTTCGCTGCTTCAAGCGCAGCTGCTGTTCCGCCGGTAGCCATGATTTTGTAACCCAGTCTGTAGAAACCTTCGAGCAAAGGAACCGCTTCGTCTTTGTCTTTGTCTGCTACAGTTACTACGATCGCTCCGGTTGCCGGAATTTTCATTCCAGCGCCGATGAGACCTTTGAACAACGCTTTAGCGTAATTCGGGTCACGACCCATAACCTCACCTGTAGACTTCATCTCAGGTCCGAGGGTTGGTTCTACACGACGCAGCTTCGCGAAGGAGAAGACCGGAACTTTAACAGATACATGATCCGATTCAGGCCACAGCCCGTCAACATAACCAAGATCTTTTAGTTTCACACCCAGAATGGCTTGTGTTGCCAAGTTCGCCATCGGAATGTTGGTTACTTTGCTCAGGAATGGTACGGTACGGGATGAACGCGGGTTCACCTCGATAATGTACACTTGGCCATCATGGATAACAAACTGGATGTTGACCAAACCTACCGTTTTCAGTTCTTTCGCAATTTTGATTGTAATCTCTACAATTTTCTCTTTCATATCCTGGGACAGGTGTTGAGGAGGATATACCGCGATGGAGTCACCAGAGTGAACCCCTGCACGCTCGATATGTTCCATGATTCCTGGAATCAATACCGTTTCACCATCACAGATGGCGTCAACCTCAACTTCTTTACCCATCATATAACGGTCGATCAGGACCGGATGCTCTGGATTGATTTTAACCGCCTGTTCCATGTATGTCAGCAATTCAGCATCGGAGTATACAATCTCCATCGCACGACCGCCAAGTACATAGGAAGGACGAACCAGTACCGGGTAGCCCAGACTTTGAGCTGTTTCTACCGCATCATCAACGGAAATGACTGTTTTACCTTTTGGCTGTGCAATCTCCAGACGGGAGAGCAGACGTTCGAACTTCTTGCGATCCTCCGCCTCATCGATGCTTTCCAGATCCGTTCCGAGAATGGTTACACCTGCATTACGCAGTGGTGCTGCCAGGTTGATGGCCGTTTGACCACCGAACTGTACGATAACCCCTACTGGTTTCTCCTGTTCAATCACGTTCATGACATCTTCGAAGAAGAGCGGTTCAAAGTACAGGCGATCGGATGTATTAAAGTCCGTAGACACCGTCTCCGGGTTATTGTTGATAATGACTGCTTCATATCCTGCTTTTTGTAATGCCCATACTGCGTGTACAGTAGAGTAGTCGAACTCGATCCCTTGACCGATCCGGATTGGTCCTGAACCAAGTACCACAACTTTTTGCTTGTCTGAAGGGATCACTTCATTCTCTGTCTCGTAAGTTGAGTAGTAATATGGCGTTGTTGCTTCGAACTCAGCAGCACATGTATCTACCATTTTGTACACTGGGCGCAGGTTCTCTGCTTCCCGACGAGTTCTAACTTCCGCTTCAGTTGTTAATGTGCCTCCTGGTTGACCTTGCGCACGCAGTTCAGCAATGGCACGGTCTGTGAATCCAAGGCGTTTCGCTTGATACAGAATGTCGGAAGACAATTCGGATTCTTCGCGAATGCGATCTTCGAATGCGATCAGACCTTCGATTTTGTCCAGGAACCACCAGTCAATCTTGGTCAAATCCTGTAGCTGTTGCAACGTATAACCTCTGCGGAATGCTTCGGCAATCAGGAAGATACGCTCATCATCTGCTTTGATCAGACGTTCGTTCAAGGTAGCTTCGTCCAGCGTTTCGGCATCCTTCAGGTAGAGGCGATGTACGCCAATTTCCAGGGAACGAACTGCTTTGTGAATCGACTCTTCGAATGTCCGGCCAATCGCCATTACTTCGCCTGTTGCTTTCATCTGAGTTCCCAGTTTACGGTTCGCCGAGATGAACTTGTCGAACGGCCAGCGAGGAATTTTGCTCACGATATAATCCAGTGTAGGCTCGAAGCAAGCATACGTTTGGCCTGTTACCGGGTTCACGATTTCATCCAACGTGTAACCCATGGCAATTTTGGCAGCCATTTTGGCAATCGGATAACCCGTTGCTTTGGAAGCCAGAGCCGATGAACGGCTTACCCGTGGATTTACTTCGATAACATAGTATTGGAAGCTGTGTGGGTCCAGTGCAAACTGTACGTTACATCCACCCTCGATGTTCAGGGCACGGATGATTTTCAGGGAAGCTGAACGCAGCATTTGATATTCACGGTCCGACAGGGTTTGGCTTGGTGCTACAACGATACTGTCGCCTGTATGAACACCTACCGGGTCGAAGTTTTCCATGTTGCAGACAACGATACAGTTATCGTTTTTGTCCCGCATAACCTCATACTCGACTTCTTTCATGCCTGCAATGCTCTTCTCGACCAGACATTGCCCAATTGGGCTGTAACGAATTCCCGCTACCACGGTCTCGCGCAGCTCTTCTTCGTTCGCACAGATTCCGCCGCCTGTTCCGCCCAGCGTATAGGCTGGACGCACGATGATTGGATAACCAATCTCATTTGCAAATTCAAGTGATTCTTCAAGTGTCGTTACGATCACACTCTCAGGTACAGGCTGTTCCAGTTCACGCATCAGGTCACGGAACAGATCACGATCTTCCGCTTTCTCGATGGATGTGAGCTGTGTTCCGAGCAATTTCACATTTTCACGTTCCAGCACGCCTGCACGTGCCAGTTCTACCGCCATGTTCAGACCTGTCTGACCACCCAGTGTTGGCAGCAAGCCGTCTGGACGCTCCTGACGAATGATTTGGGTTACAAAATCCAGTGTAATTGGCTCAATGTAGACTTTGTCAGCCATGTTTGTATCCGTCATAATGGTCGCCGGGTTGCTGTTGATAAGTACAACTTCCACGCCTTCTTCTTTCAGAGCCTGGCAAGCTTGCGTACCGGCATAGTCGAACTCGGCCGCTTGACCGATGACGATTGGACCGGAACCAATCACCAGGATTTTTTTGAGATCTTTGTTAATCGGCATGTTATTGTGCTCCTTTCACTGCGGCTGCCAATACGGCTTGACGCGGCTTTTGCGGGTTAGTGATCTTGTGCTCGCGAATCATCTCGATGAAGCGGTCGAACAGATAGCTGTTGTCGTAAGGACCCGGGGCTGCTTCAGGGTGATATTGAACCGAGAATGCCGGGAATGATTTATGTTTCAGACCTTCAATGGTCTTATCGTTATTGTTGATATGTGTAACTTCCAGGTCTGTACTCTTCACAGACTCTTCGTTTACGGTAAATCCATGGTTCTGGGATGTGATGAAGCAACGTCCGCTCTCCAGTTCTTTCACCGGGTGGTTTCCTCCGCGATGTCCGAACTTAAGTTTTTCGGTGTCTGCTCCTGCTGCAAGTGCGAACAACTGGTGACCCAGGCAGATACCGAAGATCGGGTATTCGCCAAGCAGTTCACTGATCATCTTAACTGCGTGAGGTACGTCTTTCGGGTCCCCAGGGCCGTTGGACAGTTGAATGCCATCCGGGTTCAGGCGACGAATCTCGTCTGCTGTTACATCGTGTGGAACAACAACAACGTCACAGTTACGTTTGCTGAGTTCGCGCAAGATTCCTGTTTTAGCACCGTAATCCACAAGCACAATACGTTCAGCCGTTCCTGGGCTGTTGTAGACATGCTCCGTAGAAGTCATTGGCACCTGGTTACGCAGCTCGGCAATGGTGGTGTCTCCCATCATCTCCAGCAGTTCTTCCACAGGCTTCGATCCTGTTGTGAGAATTCCCTTCATTGTGCCGTGGTGACGAATCCGGCGAGTCAACATGCGTGTATCAATTTCGCTGATTCCTACGATGCCGTATTCTTTGAGCAGATTGTCTACGCTGTATTCCGCACGCCAGTTGCTTGGCGTTGGCTCATGACGACGCACAACGAAACCATGTACGTATGGACGAATCGACTCAAAGTCATCACGCGTAATGCCGTAGTTTCCGATCAGCGGATACGTCATGGTTACGATTTGACCGCAATAGGAAGGATCCGAAAGCACCTCTTGATAGCCTGTAATTCCCGTATTAAAAACGACCTCACCTGTAGTTTCACCTTCAGCACCAAATGCTTTCCCGGTGAACAGTGTGCCGTCTTCCAACAATAATCTTGCCTGTGCCTGCATCCCATTTCACTCCTCTGTGTTTATCAACGTTGAATGCATTGGGGTTGAACATGGGGGACGTTACGATTGTGCGGCTCCGCGTACAGAAAACCCTTTGATCGCTGTTATCCCCGGATTACTTTTTATCATTTTTCAAATGATGTAATCCGGTGATAAAGGCGAACGCTTTGCTTCTTCGGGTCTTTTCTGTCCGCTCCGCAGTTACGTTAGTGTCCAAGTTCAAAATCATGACATTCAACTTTGCTTGTTTCGTATGTTAGACTCTCGGCATGATTTGCCTCGAGTTAGTTGAAAAGATGTTACTGGTGTAAAAGTTGTAGATTAAGTTTTAAAGTTAGAGTTAAAAATATAGAGTTACTAATTTATTAATTTGCTAAGTTACCGTTTTACTGTTGTACCGTGTTATGCCACACGCTTTTGCCATCCACCCATGTTTGTACGGCCCAGCCTTTCAGCTTCCAGCCTGTGAATGGGGTGTTTCTTCCTTTAGTTGCAAACGTTGCAGGATCAACCGCTTTTTCCTCGTTCAGGTCAATCATCGTGATATCGGCTGGTGCTCCCTCTTCGAGTTTGCCTGTGTCCAGTCGGAATACACGTGCCGGATCAGCTGTCATACGTTTCACCAGGAAGTCCAAGCTCCACAGTCCTGTTTCCACAAACTTGGTGTACAGCAGTGGGAAGGCGGTTTCGAACCCTACGATTCCGAAAGGTGCCAGCTCCATGCCTTTGGCTTTCTCTTCTTCACTGTGTGGCGCGTGATCAGTTACGATCATATCCAGCGTACCGTCTAGCAAGCCTTCAATACAAGCCTGCACATCGCGTGGTGAGCGTAGTGGCGGGTTCATTTTCCAGTTGGCATCCATGCCCGGGATATCTTCATCCGACAACACCAGATGGTGTGGACATACCTCAGCAGTTACTTTAATGCCGATGGACTTCGCTAGACGAATCAGACGAACCGATTGCTCTGTACTTACGTGACAGACATGGTAGTGAACTCCTGTTGCTTCTGCGAGCAAGATATCACGGCCAACGTGGATGGCTTCGGATTCATTTGGAATCCCTTTGATGCCGTGGCGCTTCGAAAACTCACCTTCCGTCACATATCCACCAACAACCAGTGAGTCATCTTCACAGTGTGCGATCACTGGCATATCCATGCTTGCCGCGAGGCTCATGGCATCTTTCATCATTTGAGCGTTTTGTACGCCTACACCGTCATCTGTGAATCCAATAGCGCCTGCTTCTTTTAATGCGGCAAAATCGGTAAGTTCACGACCCAGTTCATTTTTTGTAATGGCAGCATAAGGCAACACTTTAACCAGATCAGCTTCTTTGGCCTTATCCAGTACCAGCTTCACAACTTCCGCTGTATCTGTTACTGGTCTTGTGTTTGGCATGCAAGCGATTGTTGTAAAACCACCTTGTGCTGCTGAACGGGCACCTGTCTCGATCGTCTCTTTGTGTTCGAATCCAGGTTCACGCAGATGCACGTGCATATCGATCAATCCCGGAATGACCAGTTTGCCTGATGCGTCTGTTACACTCTGCGCTGATTTTTCGGCATCCAGTACAGCTTGGTCTTCCAGACCAGCGATCTTTTTAATTTTACCTTCATCTATAATGATGGTTTTCCGTTCAAGTTCCCCTTTTTGGTTCAAGATGTTCGCGTTTTTTATAATCTGTAGCATAATTGCCCTCCGCTTCGGTTCTGTCCAGCTTACCAGGCAAGCCGGATGATTTTCTTTATCGTGTACTCTCTTATTGCTCAATAAGAACTACCGTACCGTCAGCCTATGACCCACAGCCAGACCCTGTTACAGTTTCATCGCACGTTCCATAACCGCCATGCGGATGGGAACGCCATTTGCCATCTGCGGGAAGATCCGTGATGCTTCACTTTCCACAACCGCGTCATCTACCTCGACGTTGCGATTCACAGGAGCAGGGTGCATGATAATGGTGCTTGGTTTTAGGCGTGATGCCCGTTCTTCCGTCAATCCGTAGTGTTCGCGATAATCCTCAGCTGAAGTAATTAAGCCATGTTGATGACGTTCCAGTTGAACACGGAGCATCATGACTACATCTGCATCCAGCGCTTCTTCAAGACCGACATAAGGAGCATGCTCTGCGAGTTCCGGTGCCTGCATCGTTTGCGGAGCACAGAAGCGTACATCTGCACCAAACTTTTGCAGTGCCCACAGGTTGGAACGAGCTACACGGCTATGCAGGATGTCACCAATGATGGAGACACGCAAGCCCTTCAGTTCGCCAAATGCTTTCCTCATTGTGTAGAGATCCAGCAACGCCTGTGTGGGATGCTCATTGTTGCCATCTCCGGCGTTCACGAGTGGTACATTCACTTTCTGAGCCAGTTGTTGCAGAACGCCTGCCGGTTTCAACCGGATCACGCCTGCATCAATGCCCATCGACTCAAGTGTTCGTACCGTATCGTAGATGGACTCTCCTTTTTCCACACTGGATGCGGCTGCCGTAAAGTTCAGCACTTGTGCACCCAGGCGTTTCTCTGCCATTTCGAAGGAAAAGCGGGTACGTGTGCTGTTCTCGAAGAACATGTTCGCAACAAAGCGTGATTCCAGTACAGGAGCCAGTTTCTCTTTCTGCGCTTCCCAGTGAGCCGCTCTGTTCAGAATGGACTCGATTTCTCCTCGACTAAGTTCCTTCAGTCCAAGCAAGCTTCGGTCTCTCAATGCTGTCTGTGTAATCATTATGCTTGCTCCCCCCGGTTCTGAGTGATTTTGACTTCGTCCTGTCCGTCCGTTTCCATGAGTGCAACTTCGATCTCCTCTGATTTGGAAGTCGGCACATTCTTGCCGATAAAATCAGGTCGAATTGGAAGTTCCCGGTGTCCGCGGTCTGCGAGTACAGCCAGCTGAATGTTCTGCGGTCTTCCACAGTCCATCAGGGCATCCATCGCTGCGCGAATCGTCCGTCCGGTATAGAGCACATCATCGAACAAAATCACTTTTTTGTTATGAATCGAAAGTGATTCAGGTGTCATAATCAACCTTTCCTTGCGATTCGCTTTATTTTCGTCCAAGCGGTCATCGCGGTAAGGAGTCACATCCAGTTCTCCCCAGGGGACTTTGGCGCCTTCGATTTCTTCGATCTTGGCGGCAATCCGTTCTGCGAGGTAAACCCCGCGTGTGCGGATACCGACCAGCACACAATCGTCGATTCCTTTGTTTTTCTCCAATATCTCATGGGCAATCCGTGTTAGTGCGCGGCGGATCGCCGTCTCATCCATAATGACATGTGTCTCTGTGCTCATGCGTTCAGCCTCCTCAGGATTTCCCTTCAGCATCATGGCCCCGTGACGAGGAGAAAAAAAAAGACTCCTTGCCGTGTTTATTGGCAAGGAGTCTCCGAACTTCAGACCGCTCTGAAGAAAGTTTACTCTCGGGGATGCATCGCTTCATTTGCCGCAGCAAAAAAACGATGTATCGTTCACGTTACCTTGCCAGTCTCACGGGACTGATTTAAAGGTGCTATTCATGTCGTTCATATTGCAGGACCTCGCAGGGTTCTGTAATCAATATGTCCGTTTGTCTTCATGAATTATGACAGAAAGACAACCCCCTGTCAACACCTCACCATCGCAGGTGAAAACCCTCTGCTACGTTCTTCTTAGAATCAGCAGTTAGGCTGAAAAACATCCATGCACAATACATCTCATTGGTTATTCATAATTATACAACATTTCTGCATATTTATCCATAGGCAAATGAGAAATTTGATATAACCAAAATAAACCTTTGACTATGCTTATGTAGAGACAAACACTTCTTTTTAGAAGAAACGGTGAGTCTCATTTAAGCAATATATGAAAGCTCTGCATTAGGTCCAATTGAAATGGGTACAGTTTATAAACATGAACCCATTCATAGATGCTACCATAATGCCGATATACATAAGATTCACAAATATGCGTCATAGAAATAAGATACGCCCTACATTTATGTACATTTAGGAGGAAGTCATGCGTCACATTTGGCACGTTTACAAAACAGACTGGTTACATATTCTGAAGGTTCCCACAGGTATATTTTTAATTGTGGCTATCATTTTACTGCCCGGGGTGTATGACTGGGTCAACGTGAAGTCCGTATGGGACCCGTACAGTAACACCCAGGGGATCAAAATTGCAGTGACAACCGAGGACAAGGGTGCAACTGTTGAAGGAACCAATGTTAATATCGGAGACGAACTGGTATCCAGCCTCAAACACAATGAAAAGCTGGGCTGGACTTTTGTAGATCGGACCGAGGCTAGTCGGGGTGTACAGACTGGAGATTATTATGCAAGCCTGCTCATTCCCGGAGACTTTTCATCCAAAATTACAGGTATCGTTGACGGAAAGCTGGAGCGCCCAGAGGTGATCTATACCGTTAATGAGAAGGTGAATGCCATTGCTCCTAAAATCACAGGCTCTGGTGTATCTGCCATAACAACGCAAATCAATGAGAGTTTCACTGAAGCCGTCAGTGAGGCCGTTCTAACCAAGTTGAAGGAAGCCGGGGTTGAAGTTAACGCCCAGCTTCCAACTTTGCGAAAGATGGAGAATGGCATTTTCACACTGGAGAAAAATCTTCCGGCCATACAAGCCGCTGGTCAAAAGGTACTGGAAGTAGAAAAAGCCATGCCTGAGATTGTAAAAGATGCTCAAAAGATCGTTGAAATCGAAAAAAAACTGCCTGAAATTAATGAAGCGGCACAGTATGTGCTCAAGGTGCAGAAGTATTGGCCACAAATTAATGCTGCAGCTTCCGAAGTGCTGGCTATTCAAGGGCGGATACCGGATATACAAAAAGCGGTAGAACGCATTCGAGAAGTGGATGAAAACTTTGGTCACGTATCAGGTGTTATTCAAACAGCACTGGATAAAACCAACAAAGCTCTGTCTATCGTCACGGCCGCAGAACAAGATCTGGACAAAGTATCACAAATCGCCGGCAACGGGATTGAGCTGGCCGAAGGCCTGAATCAATTTGTAGATTCTAGCGAAGAAGCGTTTCAGGCTATTGGCCCAACGATCCGCCAAAATCTGCTGCTGGTGCAGCAGATTACTAACGCTGCTGGAGACGTATTTGCACAATTGCAAAATTCGGATCTTGAAAACCTTCCTACAGCAGAAGATCTCGACCGGATTGCTTCGCGTTTAGGGATTGCGGTAAAACTCGTGGACAGTATGTCAGAACTCCTGGGCAAAATAGACAACTTGCTTCCAAGCCATCCACTTGCCGATAAAATTACACAACTGAACTCCGTTTCAGATAAACTTCAGTTGCAAATCCGTCTGGCTGGGATCATGAGTGATGCCATACGTCGCAATACAACACTGCCCGCAGATGTCATCGCTCAGTTAAATACGCTCTCCAAGGACATTAGCAGCGGCATTGGCAATTTCTTGAACACTTACGAAAGTGATATATCGCCGGCTCTATCGGCTGGAGCGGATAAACTAAGATCCATCCTCTCCACTTCAGCAAGTACACTACAAGGAGCAAAAGATCGAATTCCGGATATTGCGGACATTCTTGCATCTGCCAAAGAAGGAATTACGTTTGGGCAGACCGAGTTGACAAAAATCCAGAGCGACCTGCCTCAAATACAATCTAAGATCCATGAGATATCAGAGACACTCGCGAACAAAAGTGAAGGTTTTATCCAAGCTTTGAACACCGTGTCTTCATTAATTCGAAACGATCTGCCCAAGCTGGGAAACAAACTGAACGAAGCGGCTGATTTTGTTCGTAATGATCTGCCTAATGCCGAGAAACAGATAGGCAAAGCATCCGAATTTGTCCAGAACCAGCTTCCGGAGGTCGAAAAAGGAGTACATCGTGTTGCCACGCTGGTACGTGATGATCTGCCAGCATTAGAAAGTGCCATCAGTAAGGCTGCTGACAAACTTAGGGAAGTCGAAGGTAATAACCAGTTTGCCGAGCTCGCCAAACTTTTGCGCGGCGATATCGAAGAAGAAAGTGCTTTCCTTGCAAGTCCGGTGCAAATCAAGGAACAACAACTTTACCCAATTCCGAATTATGGATCGGCCATGTCACCATTTTATGGCGTGCTGTCCTTGTGGGTTGGCTCAACACTGCTGATTTCTCTGCTTCGTGCCGAAGCTGAAAATCCAGAGGGCAGGTTCCGGGGATATGAGTTGTATCTTGGACGTCTCGCTACTTTTCTGACCATTGGGTTACTTCAGGCGATATGCGTCACCCTGGGAGATATCTTAATCCTGGGTACCTATGTCGCAGATAAACTGTGGTTTGTCCTGTTTGCCATGCTGGTGAGTGCCGTATTTGTCACCATAACGTACACCCTGCTGTCCGTTTTTGGGAATATCGGAAAAGGGATCGCCATTATCTTCATGGTGTTCCAGTTCTCCAGCTCCGGCGGTACGTTCCCAATCAGCATGACATCACCCTTTTTCCAGGCATTAAATCCGTTCATGCCCTTCACGTATGCGATCAGTCTGCTGCGTGAGTCGGTCGGCGGCATATTGTGGTCTACTGCAATCAAGGATATTCTGTGGTTATGTATGTTCATCGCGCTAAGTCTCATTGTTGCTCTCGCTTTGAAACGTCCACTCAGCAGTCTCACCAAACGTTCAGCCGAGAATGCCAAGAGGACCAAAATTATTGCTTAACTCATTTACTGGACACTAAATAAGATAAGACCATTGGACTTCCCATCCAATGGCCTTATCTTATTTCATTATATGAATCGATACATCTTGATTAATTCACTGAGCGTTCCTGTTCCAACTGATTATAGGATTGTTTGATTGTTGTTAATGTTTCTACATGGCGATAGATGTTGTTACTTGCCGTAACGATAACACATAACATGATCAAGCCTATAACCACTTTTTTCCCCAATCCCGGACGAAGGCTGATGACAAAACCTCCACCCAACAGGAAGAACGCAAACAGATAGTGCCCCGCATACAGGTACATATCATATTGAAATACAGCCAATCCAAAGCCCACGACTACATGAAGCAAAAAGGCAAATAGAATATATGGCACAAGGGTCCATACTTCACGTTCACGAATGCCCTTAATGAAGCCCATGAGTGCCAAAAGTAAAATAAAGATACCTGTAATCTGCACATAGATTGGATTGGAACGGGATAGATCCGTAACAAAGGCTGCCATGCCCGGGTCCAGTAAATGCATCTTCGGTGTCAGCATCGGATTGATGGTTAGCATGGTCAATGCTTTCCAGTGAATAGCGAACTGGAATGGTGTAGCATAGCTAGTCCCACCATTTTGAATGCCCAATAGCCAGTTACTAACCCAGCTTCGACCTCCAAATGCAACATACTGAATACCAGTTAATACGACGATGATCAGAACCGCCAGTGCCATGATGCCGATGTATTTTTTCAAATTTGCCTTATTGCGCCATGCATGCATATTGAAGAATGTGGCAGCAGCAAATGGTACGATATTGGTCGAGGTTAGTCCAAAGTTAATGGACGCAATCAATGCATTGGGTACATATCGTACGTCTTGACGCTCACGAGTATACTGCATGTAAACCACTGAGAACAGAATAACAAACTGTACATACGGATACGAATCCGGGATCAACGCGGTATACATCAGGTAGGAACTGAAACCAAACAGTAAGGCGAACAACAGCGGTACAATGGTTGGTTTATCTTCTTTTTGACTCAGGAACAGATACGCCAGCACCACTGAACCCGCATTAATCAGCGATTGCAGGATTAAGAAGAACCAGTTGCCTCCCAGCAGTTTCGCTACAGCCGCAAGGGTGACTGCGAGAAAGGAGATCAGCGGATGGATCACGGAAGAACTGTTGTCCCCATAATACATTGAAGGATCAAAGTTGAATAAATTGATTGGAAACAGCGTTGTATTAAATGGGGTATACTTCCCAAGCATCTCTGCATTATTTTCAATGTACAGAATATACGAGCCGTTCATTAAACCATAGAACAAAGCAAATCCTGCAAACAGGTAAAAGGCTGTCCAGTTGGCTCTGCGATTATAAAATAAGTAATCTAAAAAGTTCATGCTTTCATTTCACATCCTGATTAAATAAGTTCTAAAATACCAGTAACAGTAGACCACCCATAATACATGCCACACCTATCCAGCGTAAAGGGCCCACCATCTCTTTAAATACCAGCCGCGCTATGATGAGAGTCCAAACATATGTTAATGCGTTCGCAGGCAACACTACGGTTAATGGAAGAAACTTTAGCAATACAATATTCAGCAACGCACCCGTTCCGTAGAATCCAAGTCCCATGAGTACATGCAGACGATTGCGACTGGATGCATAAGCTTTCAGTCCGGCCCCGCCCAGTGCACCACACAACGTCATGACAATTAATACGGCAACCATCCAGCTATCGATCAACACTGGTTAATGTCACCCCGATTCCAAGCAACACAACTGCTGCCAGCTTCTGCACCGTAATTTCTTCCCCAAGCAAAAAATATCCATAGATTAAGGCAAATACGTAGCTGACACACATCAGAGGATAAGCAACAGAGAGTTTTTCCAGAGCAAAAGCTTTAATCATCAAAATCGCTCCAAGTCCATAACACAGAAAACCAACACCCAGGTAGATCCACTCGGTTAATCCCAATTTCCAGAACAATTGACCCGTTGCTGTCAGAAATGCGGAAACGAGCATCAACCATTTACCAGTATGACGCGATTTTATTTCCCCCACGTTAATGCCTCCATGTCCGGAACACGCTTGTTAATAAAGTATCGTTGACTCACTAGCTGCATGACTGGAAGGTCGGATAAGGAGTCCGAGTAGGAACATGACTGGTCATAATCAATGACCATATTCTTCTCACTCAGATAAGCCTGAATTCGGCGTACCTTCTCTTCCCCTTTGCAATTGCTGCCATCAACTCTGCATGTGTAACCATTCTCATGACGGACAAGTTCAGTTCCAATTACATGATCCACCCAGGGGAAATTATTAAAGTATTTCATATAGGCATGCGGAGATGCAGTTACCAGTAAGACATGATAGCCTGCTTCTTTACGATGTTGCATCTCTACACTGGCCTCGGCAAAAATGGACGTACGCAAACGAGTATCAAAGAAATGTTCGAGATCTTTTTCAGACATACGCTCAATCTCTTGAAAGTAGGATCGTTTGACTTGTTCAACCGTCATGAAACCTGCCTTGAATAACACGGTATGTAATGCGATGACAGGTAATCTCCATACCTGCCACGGGTAACGGCGAACACCGTAATGCACAAATTGAAACATGGAATCACTGCGTATGATCGTTTTATCAATATCAAAAATTGCGACTTTCGTGCTTTTCACCCTGATCCCCCTCAGCCTTTATTCAAAGATAGCAAAGATTGTAACAACACTTATCACATACAACATAACCGTAATTAATATGGGCTTGTCCTCAAACAGCACCCGATCGGGCGAACCTCCCTGGTTCTTCATGTGGATCAGATACAGGTAACGGAACATGCCGTAAATGACCAATGGAATCGTCCACATGAGATGAATGGTTCGATCTGAAGTGAATGTGAACAGGGAATAACTGATAATCGTAGCTGTCGTCACAATCGTATTGAATTGATCCAGTAATGTAATGGAGTAGTTATCCAAAACCTTACGGTGTGATCCCGTATTTCCCTCAAGCAACGTAAGTTCATTTCTGCGTTTGCCAATGGCCAGAAATAACGACAACAGCATTGTACAGATCAAAAACCACGGTGTGAACGGCACATGGATCAGCACACCACCTGCAATAGCACGAAGTACAAAGCCGGCTGCAATGGTCATCATATCCAGGATAACGAGATGTTTCAGCACAAATGAATACGAGACATTTAATAAGAAATAGACGATACATAACACCCCAAATAGAGGGTTCATCATGAAGGCCGTTCCTACGGAAAGGATTAATAGAATAATGCCAAACAACAACGCATGACTCGGATTCACCTGCCCAGAAGCCATAGGACGATACTTTTTCACCGGATGCTGTCGATCCCTGTCCCGGTCTACAAAGTCATTCAAAATATAAACACAGCCTGCAACAAGGCTAAATAGAATAAAACCAAGCAACGTCGCAAGAATGGTTTCCGTCCGAATCTCCTCAAAAGAGAATAGTAACGCAGCAAATAACAGCAGATTTTTGGTCCACTGTTTGGGTCTTAACAATCTGATTAATCCTGACACTGTACTGCCTGTTCCTGTAGCCGGTGAGGACACCGTACTTGTTCGTGATGATAACAATTGTAATAACTCCCTTCAAAAACAACTTCTGTATATAACAAATAACGTAAAGATCTAATCATATGTTGCTTGTATAATTTTGTAAAGGGAGTAAATGAAAAAAATCTAATATGGGCATAAAAAAAGAGACCGTTACCGGTCTCTTCGTTTTCACATGTTTAATCTATAGGGTACTACAATTAAAATTCGAATTGCACGTCGCTCAGACGACGTTTGATCTCAGCAATAACACGTTTCTCTTCTTCTTCACCCTTCGCTTCAAAGGTTACGGAGAAACGAACAAAGTTACCCGCATCATCCCAAGGTACGGATGAGATCAGTTTCTCACGGATCAGGAATTGGGAGAAATCTTCGCCTGATTCGAAGCGACGTCCTCCAACCACACCTTTTGGTGCTTCAACATACAGGAAGAATGAACCTTTAGGTTTTTCAGCCTGGAAGCCCAGTTCGTTCAATGCGGCAACGAGCATGTCGTGACGACGGGAATATTTCTCTGCAATTTTTTCCGTAATTTCAGGGTGATTCAATCCGTAAGCGGCAGCCTTTTGAATCGCGATGAACTGACCGGAGTCATTGTTGTCCTTCACGTCACTGAATGCTTTGACTACAAGCGGGTTACCCGCTACGAATCCGATTCTCCACCCCGTCATGTTGTATGACTTGGATAGAGAGTGCAGCTCTACGCCGACATCCTTCGCTCCAGGTACCGACAGGAAGCTGAACGGTTTCTTGCCATCATACGTCAATGCTGCGTATGGAGCATCATGTACAACCACAACATTGTATTTCTTAGCCCACTCCACGACTTCAGTGAAGAACTCGACCGTCGCGCTAGCGCCTGTAGGGTTGTTCGGGTAGTTCAGGTAGAGCAACTTCGCACGTTTTGCGATGTCTTCCGGAATAGCCGTCAGATCAGGCAGGAAGTTGTTCTCTTTCGTCAACTGAATGTTGAACACTTCTCCACCCAGATACTTCGTATGTGTGCCCATAACCGGATAACCTGGAACGGTCATGATGGTCACATCACCCGGATTGATGAAGCATGAAGGCATCATCGCCAAAGCCGGTTTGGAGCCAATGGAGTGTACGATTTCAGTATCTGCATCAATACCTTCTACGTTAAATACGTTTTTCAGGTAAGAAGCAGCAGCAGCCTTGAATTCAGGAATACCATTGTCGGCATAACCACGGTTCTCAGGTCTGGAAGCTTCTTCTGCGAGTGCAGCCACAATGCCTGCATCCGCCATTTCGTCCGGTTCACCTACACCAAGGTCGATCAGTTCCACATCGGGAAAATCTTTTTTGGCCGAAGCTTTGGCACGTTTGATTTTCTCGAATTTATAAATGTTCGTGTCTTTACCATAGTTGGAGCCACCGATACGGTCGGCAAAATTAGTCTGAATGTAAGTTTCTTGATATTTATCGATACTCATAACGTTGTTCATCTCCTCATTTGACGCAAATTTCTACACTTTAATATGAAGCATTTGCGTGATCAAAGCCATGGACAAAGTATCCGAACATTTGTACTTTCTTGGAGCTGTTAACGACTGCGTAGCGAGGCAAGCACGTCTTCCATATCTTGCGGAATCGGAGCTGAAAATTCAAGGTATTCTCCCGTTGTTGGATGCACAAATCCAAGAATGGCCGCATGAAGAGCCTGTCCTTGCATTTTGATGCCTTTATTCCGTCCATAAGTTGGATCTCCTACAAGCGGGTGACCAATAAATTTCATGTGAACCCGAATCTGGTGAGTACGTCCTGTCTCCAGTTTCAATTCCAACAAGGTGTAATCATTAATCCGCTCAGTAACGGTAAAATGCGTAACGGCATGTTTACTGTTACGTTCTGTGACCGTATACATTTTGCGGTCATTGGTATCCCGTCCAATCGGTGCATCAATGGTCCCTTGATCATGGTTAAGATGACCATGAACGAGCGCAATATACCGTCTATTCACGGTATGTTCCTTCAACTGAGCAGCCAGTGATGCATGAGCACGATCGTTCTTGGCAGCCATGATCAAACCCGATGTATCCTTATCGATACGATGCACAATACCAGGACGCAACTCCCCATTAATACCCGAGAGGTCTTTACAGTGGTGCATAAGTGCATTGACGAGTGTGCCCGACGTATGTCCTGGTGCTGGATGCACCACAAGACCACGTTGTTTATTGATCACGATCAAGTCGCTATCTTCATATACCACTTCCAGCGGAATATCTTCGGCAATGATCTCAACGGCAGCCGGTTCAGGAATCTGTAACTCAACCAGATCCCCTTCGGATAACTTGGCATTGGCTTTGACAACAGCACCATTTACCGTAACCATCCCGTCTCCGATCCACAATTGAACCTGGGAGCGAGATACGTTATCCACAGCTTCCGTAATATATTTGTCAATTCGTTCTTTTTTATGTTCAGCGGCAACGGTCCATTCCATACGTTCATTGCCATTCATTAGTTCTTCGTCGTTAATCTGTTCCTTATTCGGATTACTCATGATGTTCATTCCCTTCAATCTTCGCGGCTGCTTTTTCGCGCCGTCCTTCAAGCAACGTCTCCACAATGATTAACGCTACACCGATGCAGATTGCCGAATCGGCGATGTTAAAAATGGGAAACGTATAACTTCCAAAATTAAGTTGTACAAAATCTACAACTTCTCCGGTCAATGCCCGGTCAAGGAAGTTGCCAATTGCTCCACCAAGCACCAAACTAAGCGCCACAGGCAGCAATTTGTGCGGGGTATCTTTTACCTTTTGCAAATACCAAATCAAGGCAACGACCACAATCAACGTAACCACGATAAAGAACCAACGCTGGTCTTGCAGAATGCCAAAAGCTGCTCCTGAGTTACGATGTGATGTGATGACAAAGAAATTGCCGATGACCGGAATTTCTTCTCTGAGTTCCATCCGGGTTGCAATCAGATACTTGGTTCCCTGATCCAATAAAAATACGATAAAAGCGAGGATATAATACACCACGTTTGTTTGTCACTCCGTTCTTGTCTTTTCCAAACGATACCAGGCTTACGCCAGACTTGTTTATTGTAGCACAGCTGTTTGGAAATCGTCCACGACGCGCTATATCAGCAACGCTTATGGCAAAAACGATAACATTTCCCTTCTGTAATCTTGCCCTTAATGGCACATCCTACAATAGAGTCAAAATCCGGATTCCAGCATGAACGCAGAAAGGGGAAAATCATGTCACATTTTACTAACAAACAACTGCAATTTTTACGTTCCCAACTGATGTCCGATAAGCGCGATATTGAGCATAGACTTTCGGAAAACGAACATTATGGCCTTGGGGACTCCCTTAAACTACAGACAGGTGAATTATCACCGATTGATAACCATCCTGGCGACATAGCTACGGAGGTGTATGAACGTGAGAAAGATATTTCCCTGCTGGAACATGATGAATTCCAATTGGAACGAATCGATTCTGCACTTCACTCCATCGAAGAAGGACATTACGGAACATGTGCGGTCTGCCAGCAACCCATCCCTTATGAACGCATGGAAGCTGTTCCCTACACCAAATACTGCAAAAAACATCAACCGGAAACCGTTGTCTCCGAAAACCGTCCTGTAGAGGAAGAATTCCTTGCCCCGGCATTTGGTCGAACCAGTCTGGACGAGCGTGATGACCAAAATGGCTTCGATGGTGAAGACACCTGGCAGATTGTTGAAAGCTGGGGCACATCGAACTCACCAGCCATGGCTGAAGGACGTGATATCGACAGCTATGATGTTATGGCGATTGAAGCAACCGATGAAGTGGAAGGCTGCGTTGAAGCGTACGAAAGCTTTGTTGCCACGGACATCTATGGTCATGACGTCTCCATCGTGCGCAATCGGCAATATCGTCAGTACCTGGAGAACCGTGAAGGCGAGGGTCTGTTAGAACCGGATATGGAGACGGATGACATGTACTAAATGTACTTTGATATCTTTCACCTTTAATTGATAATCGCTTAGTAGGTGTTCATATCAAGCTGACGCTGGACAATGCGCACAATATCAGCGATGTAGTCTCCAACAATGGGAAGATTAAGCGCCCCAAGTAGCTGCAAAACGTAAATGATCGTTGCTGCGAAAAAGGTAAACCCAATCGCAATCCCCACACCTCGGGCGGCTCCAGACAACAGGTTAAGTCCAATCAGCTTCCATGGCCTGTTCAGCAATTCTGTGTATTGCGCAATTCGTGAACGTTCCAGTTCATTCGCCAGACGGTTCGTCAGGGTATGTAACTCTTCAATTTTGTCATGCGAATTTAGATTGTCTGATGTTGATTGTTGTGAAGTGGATGCGGGTTGCTTGTCATGTTCGCTCATGTTATGGTCAGTTCCTTTGATCAATATAGATTGACTGCACTATAGAATCATTGCCTTTTTGCTTAAAAAACAAACGAGCCCAGAACCAGGGAATATGTCCCTGCCTCTGCGGCTCGTTGGTTTATACTCTAAATTCTGCCCTAATTGGATGGGACATGCTCCGAATTACGCTTCGATGTAAATACCGATCGATTTGCCTCCGGCTTCAACACGTTCCATCGACTCATTCGAACCAAAAGTGACTTCGGTTACGAGAACATTTTCACGCAACACATCATCAAACGCCTGAATAGCTTCCTGAAGGGATGCATCCACATCCAGCGTCAAACGTACTCTTTTCTCAATTGGCAGATCCAGTCGTTTCCGGGTATCCTGCACAGCACGAACCACTTCGCGGACCCAGCCTTCCTGTTCCAATGCTGGCGTGATTTCGGTATTGAGCGCCACCGTCAGACCGTAACCTGATGCTGAAGCAAAACCTGATTTGGCCTGTTTATCAACCAATAATTCTTCGCTCGTCACTTGCAGCTCTTCGCCTTCCGGAGAAACGATGTTCAGCACACCCTCCGAAACCACTTTACGCGTCTCATCAGCCGACATTCCCTTGAAGAAGTTTTGCAGGAATCCCACGTTTTTACCGTACTTCTTACCTGCAACTTTCAGGTTCAGCTTTAATGTAAAGTCAACAAATTCCGCATCATTATGCTCCGTACGGATTCCTTTTACGTTGATCTCTTCCTTGATGATCTCTTCATAACTTGCCAGGTCAAACCCTTTATCCAGAGAAACAATCAATTCGGACAGTGGCTGACGTGTCTTGATGCCTGTTTCGTTACGAACGTTACGGGCAAGTTCAACCACGCGGCGAGCCGTCTCCATGTCCTGTTCCAGTCCTGCATCAATCATCGCTTCATTGGCTACCGGATAGTCTTCCATGTGCACACTCTCACCTGTTGCAAGGTTCAGATAGATATCTTCTGCCAGCATCGGTGTGAACGGAGCAACCAACTTCGCAGTAGTCACCAGAACCTCAGTTAATGTGCGATATGCGTCCAGTTTATCCTCTGTCAGACCACTTCCCCAGAAACGGTCACGGGAACGACGGATATACCAGTTACTCAGTTCATCAACAAATGCTTCAATCGCTTTGGAAGAGTTCAGATAGTCGTTAACCAGCAACGCTTTTTCTACAACCAGGATCAGGCTGTTCAGTCTCGACAGAATCCAGCGATCCAGCTTGTGTGCGGACAGTTGGAACGGGTGCTCCTGTGGATCAAATCCATCAATGGTAGCATAAAGCGTCAGGAATGCATGGGTGTTAACCAGCGTATCCACCATTTTGGATTTGGCTTCGCCTACGATACCTTTGGAGAAACGTTTGCTGTTCCACGGTGCACTGTCAGACAACAAAGCCCAGCGGAATGCATCTGTACCGTATTCTTCAATCACTTCCCAAGGATCGATAACGTTACCTTTGGATTTGGACATCTTCTGTCCGTTCTCATCAAGAACGTGTCCTGTAGCCATAACCGCTTTGTAAGGCGCTTTGCCTGTCAAAAGGGTAGAAACCGCCAGCAAGCTGTAGAACCAGCCACGTGTCTGGTCAATTCCCTCACAGATCATATCAGCAGGATACTGCTGTTCGAATACTTCTTTATTTTCAAATGGATAGTGTTGCTGGGCAAACGGCATGGAGCCGCTGTCGAACCAGACATCGATCACTTCCGGTGTACGTTTCATTTCATATTTGCCACAAGAGCTCATGACTTTAACGTCATCCACATATGGTTTATGCAATTCAAGATTCTCAGGCACATCACCTACCGCACGAGCACGCAATTCTGCAATGCTGTGTGGAGCAAATTGTTCGCCAGTCTCCTCGCACACCCAGATGTTCAGCGGTGTTCCCCAATAACGATCACGGCTGATGTTCCAATCCACCAGATCCTCAAGGAATTTCCCGAAGCGACCTTCACGAACGTGACCTGGGTACCAATCCACTTCACTATTGTTGGCAATCAATTGGTCCTTGATGGCTGTCGTTTGGATAAACCAACTGTCCATTGCATAGTACAGAAGCGGTGTATCACAACGCCAGCAGAACGGATAGCTGTGCTCATATTTTTCTTTGCTGAACAAACGTCCATTTTCAGACAGATATCGCACGATATCAATATCACAATCCTTCACGAAACGTCCGGCAAAGTCAGTAACCTCAGCTACAAATTTACCTTCCAAGTCCACCATGTTCACAAAGCTGATCCCATTCTCACGGCATACACGGTAGTCATCTTCACCATGGGCAGGAGCCATGTGTACGATACCCGTACCACTTGCATCCGTTACAAAGCCTGCACCCAGAATGATGTTGGCTTTCTCAGCCTGTACGTAGTTGAACGGAGGATCATACGTTTTGCCAACCAGGTCGGCACCTTTCAGTGCACCGATGATCTCATACTCACCTTTGGTATCTTTCATCACTTTTTCAACCAGATTGGTTGCCATGATGTACACTTCATCACCTTGACGAACACGGGAGTAGTCCATATCCGGATTCACGGCAAGTGCAACGTGTGAAGGCAGTGTCCAAGGTGTTGTCGTCCAAGCCAGTACAAATTCTCCGCTGTCATTCAGTTTGAATTTCGCTGTAGCGCTCAGGTCTTTGACGTCTTTGTACCCTTGTGCAACTTCATGGGAACTCAGTGTTGTCTGACAAGATGGACAATACGGGCTCACACGGTGACCACGATACAACAGACCTTTCTCATGGATTGTCGCCAGGATGTTCCATACACTCTCGATGTAGTTGTTATCAAGAGTGATGTATGGGTTATCCATATCCGTCCAATATCCGATGCCTTCTGTCAGATCACGCCATTGTTGCTCGTACTCGAAAACACTCGCTTTACATTCGTTAATGAATTTTTCCACGCCGTAATCTTCGATTTCCCACTTGTGGGAGATACCAAGCTTCTTCTGTACACCCAGTTCTACAGGCAGACCATGTGTATCCCAGCCTGCTTTACGAACAACACGGTAACCCTTCATCGTGTTATACCGTCCAACAAAATCCTTGATTACCCGTCCCAGTACATGACCGATATGCGGTTTACCGTTCGCTGTTGGTGGACCCTCGTAAAATACGAAGTTTGGCTTGCCCTCCCGGTTTTCGATGGATCTTTTGAATGTATTCTCCGTTTTCCATTTATCTAACACGCGTAATTCTCTGGCACGTGCCTTCTCTTTGACGTCAACTCGTTGCATGATGATTATCTTCCCTTTCTTTGGTTGGATTGTGGACCGTCCACAAAAAGCGTTTCAATCCCCCTAAATCCCCCTTACCAAGGGGGACCCCATAGGCGCTCCGCCCTCTGGACACCCGGGATGGGTTGTCGGTGGGGATCGGTGGCGCTTATGGGCGAGGGGTGGATGTGCGTAGTGGCGGCCATTTTGCGGCTGTTCCCTGCGTGAACGCCGCATGGCCTTACCGCGAGGCGGGTGTTGCCGGGTGCTTCGCTCTCCCGGCGGGCGACTCTCTCCTTGAGTTCCCTTCGGGCCTCATGAACGCTCGCCTTAGCGAAACCCGTGTGCCGGGCGCTTCGCTCCCCCGGCGGGCGGCTCTCTCCTTGAGGTCCCTTTGGGCCTCATGCACGTTCGCCTTAGCGAAACCCGTGTGCCGGGTGCTTCGCTCCCCCGGCGGGTGGCTCTCTCCCTGAGGTCCCTTTGGGCCTCATGCACGTTCGCCTTAGCGAAACCCGTGTGCCGGGTGCTTCGCTCCCCCGGCGGGGCGGCTCTCTCCCTGAGGTCCCTTCGGGCCTCAGGAACGCTCGCCTTAGCGAACCCGTGTGCCGGGTGCTTCGCTCCCCCGGCAGGCGGCTCTCTCCCTGAGGTCCCTTCGGGCCTCATGGGCGTTCGCCTTTTTTGGACACAAAAAAGCCCCGTCCCTGGAAAGGGACGAGGCTATACTCGCGTTACCACCCTAATTCTGTTCATCACAAACCACATCCAGGCAAGCCTAGGTATGCTCTGTCATCAACAGCGCTTATGCCCCGCTAAACTACTGCAGGGTGCCGTTATAACGTACGGCTTACGGTTCGGCTTACACACGGCAATCAAGATCACCGCTTCAGCGTCACTTCTCCGGGGAGATATTCGGCTATAACTCATCCATTGGTTTGCACCAACCACCAACTCTCTGAGGGATGAGATCATAACGTACTGAACCCGTCATGGAATCACTATTCATTATGAATATAGTTATAGCCTCTTTGCAGACAAAAGTCAACCAGGCGACAGACTAATAAATTTCTTTCATCTCCCGCTCACGGTCACGCACTTCCTGCTCCCGGCTCTCTAGCACTTCCCAACCATCCTGAGTCAACAGTTCAAGCTGCGCTTCAACAAGCGTGCGGAAACGGGCACGATAAATCGATGCCTGCTTTTTCAGTTCTTCCACTTCCAAAGCAATTTTACGCGATTTTCCCAGCGATTCATTCACGATCCGGTCTGCATTCTTCTCTGCTTCCTTCACGATCAACTGCGCTTCTTTCTTCGCATTGTTCTTCACATCATCAGCAGCTTCCTGTGCAATGATGATCGTTTTGCTAAGTGTCTCTTCAATCGTGGCAAAATGATCCAGCTTTTCCTGAACGGACAGCAACTGATTGCTCAGCTCTTTGTTCTCGCGAATGACGCCTTCGTAATCTTTGATGACTTGATCCAGGAATTCATTGACTTCATCCTCGTCATACCCGCGCAAACGTCGGGAAAATTCCTTGTTGTGTATGTCCAGCGGCGTTAATGGCATGCTGTCCACCTCCTGTTAAAGTTCCTTCCCATCCAGAGAAGGTTTGCAGCACATGGGTACCACCCAAGGGGCCGTATCGTTGATGCCTATAAACTTGGCAACGTATACGGAATGCAGGATCAGAATTGCATCCTCCAACGTTCATGTAAAGCTTTGACTTAATGTATATCGGATACACCGCGTATTTTCTACACCTTTATGATAAACATTTCGACAAGAAAGCGGATTTTCCTGCAACAGACTCAGGCAAATTTGCCGATTTTCACTCTGCAGCGCCCTTTTTTGGTCATCCCATCCTGTTCCATAACCTTGAAACGGCCAAATCCCTGTATGGATACGACATCACCCGCTTTTAGCGATTTGGAGGGATCTTCCTCAACCTTCCAGTTCACACGGCAGCGCCCAGCTTTGATTGGCACCAGCACTTTACTGCGACTAAGCCGATACACATCTGCGCAGATTCCATCCAAACGAAGAGAAGCGACCGTAATGTCCATCGTCTCCAGCTTACTCTCTGACCATCGCATCTGATTCAAAGGAAGTAACTCTGTGAACACATGTAACCGATGAACCTGATTCAGTTGAAGCGATAAAAAAGCGCCGGTTTCCGCCGCCACCACTGTATGGCAACCGTCCTCCAGCACTTGGATATCCCCGATCTTTCCACGTTTCATCCCAAGCCCGAGCAGGGAACCCATATAGTCCCCATGCTCCAGCTCCGAAATTTTCTGATCATCAGACGTGATACTGAGCACCTGCATCCCCATATCCTCATCATCCAGATACATATAATCAGGTGCAACCAGCGCACGCTTGCGTTCAGCAGCCTCGTAACCACCATCCAGACGAATCTGAACGTCGTTACGACGATTGGCAAGAGTCTGTAAGATAAAAACCTGTCTTGGATCAAGGAAGTCAGTTAGCTTCATGTCATGATACTTACCTGCCCGCTCAACCCAATCCGAAGCCTTATCTACAAAATCCCGCTCATCATGGCTAAAATGTTCGTAAATTTCACCGCTCATCTATATCACCCTACCCTAATATACAAAATACCGAAGTATGGAGATCAGCCCATTAAGCGCGAGTTGCAGAACGATCAGCGCCACAATTGGGGAAATATCCAGCACACCGAACAAAGGGGGGATAAATCGACGGAATGGTCTTAGATATGGCTCCACTAATTTGCCCAGCCATTCACCGATGAAGCTTTCCCGCGCATTGGGAAGCCAAGACATCAATATGTAGACAATGACCATGTAAAAGTAAATCTGGTATAACGTGTACAACACGCTTTCAATCTGATACAAAAGTGGCTCACCTCATTCTGTTATAATCTTGCTCGCTGTCAGCCAGTATTTCCGTAATTGAGCCCTGAATTTCAACCGTATCTGGCGTACAGAGAAAAATGTTTCCGCCGATTTTGGAAATACCGCCACCCAATGCATATACCGTGCCACTCAAAAAATCAATAACGCGCAGCGCTTGGTCCTGGCGAATTCGTTGCAAGTTCACCACAACGGTACGATGCGAACGCAGATGGTCGGCAATTTCCTGAGCCTCGTCATAAGAACGCGGTTCATACAGGACAACTTTAACATTTTTCTGGGAATGAATGCTCACCACATTATTCCCCCTTTGGTTTCTACGTTTATCGAGACTGGAGGTTTCAGCTTCCTGATGTTCAGCCTCATTTTCCTCCTGCGCAGCCATTCGTTCACGTTCCACAATCTCTTCCTCTTCCTGAAGTCCGAGGAAATTCATAAATTTATTCATTACGCCCATCGTGAACCCTCCTCTTTTCCTACGAGAATCGATCCTAGCCGTACCCAGGTTGCACCTTCTTCAATGGCCACTTCAAAATCATTGGACATCCCCATCGACAGCTCAGTCAATGGCTCTGCTGTAAGGGCTTGTCCATTCAATTGATCTCTCAGCTCACGCAAGCCACGAAATACGGGACGCGTCAGCTCCGGATCTTCCTCATGAGGTGCCATGGTCATCAGGCCAACGACCTTGAGATTGTTGAACGAACGAATATCACGCAAAAAAGAACTTGCCTGTTCAGGCTGTAATCCATACTTGCTCTCTTCACCCGAAATATTCACCTGCAAAAACGTTTCCACTTGGATGCCAAGTGAAGCGGCTTTTTTATCCAACTCCTTCGCCAATGACAAACGATCCAGTGAATGTATGTAACGAAACTTGCCAATCACGTCTTTCACCTTGTTTGTCTGCAAATGACCGATAAAATGCCAGGTACCCTGCTGACCAAAAGCTTCCCATTTGGCCTGTGCATCCTGCCACCGGTTTTCTCCAATATGCTCAAGACCATGATTCAGCACCGATCCCGTTGTTTCAAGTGAGACATATTTCGTGACCGCAATCACATTCACATCATCACGATGACGGTTACTGCGCCGACATGCGTCTTCGATCTTCTGATTTACCTGTTGAATACGCTCCTCCAATGACACAGAGGGTCACCTCTCTTCCAGCCCAATCCAACTCGCCATCCGCCCTGTAACACCATTTTCCTTCCGATAGGAGAAAAATAGTTCGGGATGACAACTTGTACACCATGTTGTACATTCGATATGATCCGGCATTATTCCTGCTTTCATCATAATGTGTCGATTACATTCTTTCAAGTTTAACATCGTTTTACCGTTATTCACGGCTCGATATGCTTGTTTAGAAGCAGAATCCTTGTATTCATCATTAACCGGGGAATCATCAAACCAAACCCGTACATGCTGCATGACCGCCTCATCCACTTCATAACAGCAATCCCCAATCGAGGGACCGATTGCAGCCCGGATGTCCTGCCTGCGGCTGCCATACTCCCGTTCCATCGTCTCCACCATGGATACAGCGATACCCGCAACTGTACCTTTCCAGCCGGCATGAGCAAGACCTACCGCTTGCTGCACTGGGTCATAGAAATAAAGCGGAACACAGTCTGCGTAGAAAGAAGTCAGCAGCACACCAGGCACATTCGTGACCAATCCATCCGTATCCTGCAACGCAGATTGACGATCAAATAATCCTCTGCTCCGATCTTCAGCGGTAATTACAGCTACATGTTTGCCATGCACCTGCTCTCCACAGGTCCATGCTTCTGCTGCAAAGCCAAGCTTCTCGGTTACAAGTCTGCGGTTGTTAAGTACAACTTCAGGGTCATCCCCCACATGATAAGCACAATTGAGCGTGGCATACGGAGCTTTTCCGACTCCACCATGCCTCGTCGTAAAACCGACTGACAACTGTTCAAATTGCTGTGTCCAGGGCTCAACATATAATAATAACGGATCAGGACTGAAATCTGAATTTGGGTTCTTGGTCCGTTCAAGTAATTCCTTATCCAATACAAAGGGTTCCATTATCTCACCTCACCACTTCCAGTGTACCAAATGAGCCACATTCTGTCTCATTTATATCGTTCGACGCTGATTACGGTCTGATCGTTCAATGCGTTCCACACGGTCTGTGCGGTTATGCTGCTGTTCATCATACAGGCGCGCTTCGCGATCACGTTCGTCATACGTGTTTTCCTTTACCTCATCCATCTTTACCAGAATCACATCTGAGCCAATCTTCACAATATTTCTCCAGGGAATCACCAGATCCGTTCCCCCGCCAAAAAGACCCATAAAACGGCTGTACCCCGGCACTACAATCGCTTCAATTCGTCCCTGCTTCAGATCCAGCTCCAAGTCACTGATCTGACCCAGGCGTTTACCATCCGTAATGTTAATGACATCCTTTGTCTGAAAGTCCGAGATTTTCATGCCTCGTGCCGCTACTTCGCTCGTATTTACTTTCATTCATCTCCGCCCCCTGTTATTCCTCTTCTGCCCGTTCCTCACGCTTCTATACAATATATGTTTCAGGGGCGAAAAATGTCCTGTTTTTCATTGAATGTGGAAACGGCTTAACACAAAAAGACGACCAACGGTATACACTGCCCCGATTGATCGTCCTCCTGCTCTTGCATCGTGTTACGACTTCACATGTTTCTGCATCTGTTGTATCGCTGATTTCTCCAGTCGTGATACCTGAGCCTGGGAAATGCCAATTTCATCAGCCACTTCCATCTGGGTTTTCCCTTCGAAAAACCGCATCGACAAAATCATTTTTTCCCGCTGACCAAGACGATGCATCGCTTCACGCAGTGCAATTTCCTCGATCCACGAGACATCCTTGTTTCTGTCATCACTGATCTGATCCATGACATAGATCGGATCTCCACCATCATGATAAATCGGTTCGAAGAGCGAGACCGGGTCCTGAATGGCGTCCAATGCAAAAACAACATCTTCCTTCGGCACATTCAGTACTTCCGCAATTTCGAATATCGTCGGTTCCCGGGAGTTTTTATTCGTCAGGCTGTCACGGACCTGAAGTGCTTTGTAAGCAATGTCCCTCAAGGAGCGAGATACCCGAATTGGGTTATTATCACGCAGGTATCGACGGATTTCACCGATAATCATCGGCACCGCGTAGGTTGAAAATTTGACATTCTGGGATAAATCAAAATTATCAATGGCTTTCATCAGGCCGATGCAACCAACCTGGAACAGATCATCGACAAACTCCCCCCGATTGTTAAAACGCTGAATGACACTGAGTACCAGACGCAGGTTGCCATTCACTAATTTCTCTCTTGCTGAGCGATCATGGTGTTGCTGAAGGGAATGAAACAATTCCCGCATTTCAGTGTTGGTGAGGACAGGCAATTTTGCGGTGTCCACGCCACAAATCTCGACTTTGTTTCGGGTCATCGTGATTTACCTCCCAAGGAGAAACATTAATGTACATTATCTCCGGGGCAGGCTTTTTTATTCGTACTTGGCACCCTTGCCAGTAATACCCATTCTGACCAAAGATGTATTTCAGACCATTTTATTGAACTCCTTGCGGAGTCTTTTAATGATTCTTTTTTCGAGTCGAGAGATGTAGGATTGGGAGATTCCGAGGAGATCCGCTACATCTTTTTGAGTCTTTTCTTCCCCATCCGTCAGGCCAAAACGAAGCTCCATAATCATTCGCTCGCGCTCCGTTAATTTTTCCAGTGCCTTGTGCAAAAGTTTCCGGTCTACCTGCTCTTCAATATTCCGATAGATTGTATCGTTTTCAGTACCCAATACATCGGATAATAATAGTTCATTTCCATCCCAATCAATGTTGAGCGGTTCATCAAAAGAAACTTCAGTTCGGATCTTACTATTACGTCTCAGGTACATCAAAATTTCATTTTCGATACAACGTGAAGCATAGGTTGCCAGTTTGATTTTCTTTTCCGGGTCAAATGTATTAACTGCCTTAATCAATCCGATGGCTCCAATGGAGACCAAATCCTCAATATTGATTCCAGTGTTTTCAAATTTGCGTGCGATGTACACCACCAGACGCAGATTGCGCTCAATAAGCATCGCGCGAATGGCCGAGTCTCCCGAGGATAATTTTTGCAGTAAAAATTCTTCTTCTTCCCTTGTCAATGGCGGCGGAAGTGCCTCACTTCCCCCAATATAATAGATCTCTTCGCTTTTGAGTCCCAATAAAAATAACAGACGGTAATATTGCAGCTGCGCCACCAGTTTCCATTTCACAAGCATGTACGTTCCTCCTATACCACATTCAGCGGCTTTTCTGTTGCTCCCGCAGAGAGAGCCGTAGACTGCGCAGAAGCAGCGTCTTGCACAAGTTCAGGATGAATCACGGCCTGGTATTTCCCATCCGACGACAAAACACCTCCATCCAGCCCAATGAGTACTCTTGTCGTCTCATAACATGTTTCCTCCATCGTCACCTTCACCCGGTCCGGCTTCATGGCCAACATAAACGCAGTCCCTTTGTTAATGCCCCGATAAGGCACTAGCCGCAGTCGATCCTGCCACTGAAAACTTTCCTGATCAAGCTCGAGAATAAGGTTGTCCGGCGCCTCGTCCTTGAGTCTACCCTTCCATGAAGCAGGTAACATGTCTTGCCATAACGAAACCTCCATCACCATGACCGGCATGCGCGATAAGGGATCTGTAAGTTGATTGCCCGTATCCAGAAGGCCTGTACAAGAAATGACTACCTCATCGATGCAGACCTCAACTTTGCCCAAATAGGTCGTCATGCGATCCGTTTTCCGTTTTGAACTCTGCACAGCTTTGAATAAAAACAGGACAGCAAAAAATACGATAAACGTGAACCAGAAAGCAATTTTCAGATCAAATGACATACCGCCAGAAGCCGTGAACCAAATGCCGTTAAACAACTCACCGGAGCTCTGAAGCATGTAATGCACACCCAGAATACCTCCGGCAGCGACAAAATTAATCACATAGAAGGTACCGAGCGTCCTCGCAAAAGCCTGCAGACCCTTAAAACCAAAAGCAATCGTAAGCATGACCAGCGAGAACCCGAACTTGATCAAAAAGGTGAACATAAAATCAAACTCCGGTACAAACATCATGACCACGTATAATGCACCCACAATGGCTGACAGCAACCATCGCCACCAAACCAGCTTTGTCTTGCGCATCCAGGCGGTCATTCCGATGAGTGCACCGTCAATACACAGGTTTGTCAAAAAAATTAAATCCACATAAACAACCAAAGTCTTCACCTGCCTGCGCGCAACATATCGAAATACCGGTACCCGATATCCTGATATTCATGAGCATATTCACAAGTATACGGAGCCCCCTGTTCAAAGTCTGTCTAATCATGGGGGTGTGGTTCCAACTTTTTTTGTCGGAATTGCTCAGGCCCTTTGTTCAGAATTTGTTCATTGCTGTATGCTATGATATCTAAATAAACAGAAAAAACCCGGTCGCTCCATAAGGAGTACCGGGTTTCCAATAAATTGATTTGCGTATTAATCGTTGTTGTTATTGCGTGAACGATTGCGTAAAAATGTCGGAATGTCCAGCTGATCATTGCTCGGCTGATTTCCGAAAGGACGCAGGTTCGGCGAACGCGTATCCGTCGTCTCCGCTGTTGCTGGAGCTGGCTTACGTCCTGGTGGTGGTGGAGCAGGTTTATCTTCAAAACCAGTTGCAATAACTGTAACCTTAATCTCCTCTTTCAGGTCTTCGTCAATGATGGCACCAAAGATCATGTTTACTTCCGGGTCGGAAGCAGACGTTACGATCTCTGCCGCTTCGTTCACTTCATACAGGGACAGATTAATGCCACCCGTAATGTTCATGATTACGCCGCGAGCACCTTCAATAGAAGTTTCAAGCAAAGGACTCATAATGGCTTTCCGTGCTGCTTCTGCCGCACGATTCTCACCTGTTGATTCACCAATCCCCATAAGTGCAGAACCACGTTCATGCATAATCGTTTTGACGTCAGCAAAGTCAAGGTTGATCAGACCCGGTACAGCGATCAAATCAGAGATACCTTGTACCGCTTGACGAAGTACGTTATCCGCTTGACGGAACGCTTCAAGCATAGGTGTCTTTTTATCTACGATTTCGAGCAAACGATCATTAGGAATTACGATCAGTGTGTCGACTTTTTCCTTGAGAGCTTCAATACCTTGCTCTGCATGGCTGGAACGCTTGCGTCCTTCAAATGTAAATGGGCGAGTTACGACACCCACTGTAAGTGCACCACACTCTTTAGCGATTTCGGCAATAACCGGAGCCGCACCTGTACCTGTACCACCGCCCATACCGGCTGTAACAAATACCATGTCTGCACCTTTCAATGTGTTCATGATCAGATCGCGGGACTCTTCCGCTGCTTTTTTACCTACATCCGGGTTGGCGCCAGCACCAAGACCACGAGTCAATTTATCACCGATTTGCAATTTATGCTCGGATTTCGCCAGGTGTAACGCCTGCGCATCCGTATTCACCGTAATAAATTCAACACCTTGTACACCATTTTCAATCATACGGTTGACTGCATTGCTTCCGCCGCCGCCTACACCGATGACTTTAATTTGAGCCAAGCTCTCCATCTCGAAATCAAATTCCAACATATTATTCCATCTCCCCCTCAATGTGCATGGATGGCCCGTCCAATTTTTGATTTGAACCGAATCAATTTCATATATCGACGAACGAAAGCGTTTATTTTAGTACCGGCGCATTCAGACGGCTTACAAGAATGTATGAAATGGATCCAACCTGTTATATAAATTCGCTGAACATATTCTTCAGCCGTTCGAACAGACCGGGTTTTTGCTCCGATTCCTGTGCCGTATTTGGCTTCGGACGGTTGGTCGGTTTCTTGTTGTTATTATTGTTGTTGTTGTTATTTCCACCGCCGTTATTGATCGAGGGACGAATGCGCAAACTGCGAATTACACTGTGCAATATGCCGACTCCGCTTGTAAACCCAGGGTCACGCACACCAATATAATCCGGAACTGCAACTCGTACCGAAGCAGCAAGCTCATGCTGAGCGACCTGCAGAACCCCCGGCATAGAGACCGTACCTCCCGTTAGTATATAACCTCCAGGAAGCTCGTTGTAACCAAGACGCTTCACTTCTTGGGATATCATCTGGAATATTTCCTGAACCCTAGGTTCAATAATAGCCGCCAGATCCTCTTGTGAAAACTCCTTGTCTACATTACTGCCAATTCGGGTGACTTTGAACATCACATCCGCAGCAGCATCATCCAACCAGGCACAACCATATTTCAGTTTCACCTTCTCCGCCTGATCCGTTAACGTGCGTAAGCCATAGGCGATATCATTTGTTACGAATTCCCCACCTATAGGCAACGTTGATGTTGCAACAAGACTGTCTTCTTCAAAAATGGCGATGGTGGTTGCACCTGCTCCAATATCAACAAGCACTGAACCCATCGTTTTTTCATCTTTGGACAAAGCCAGTTGACCCGCTCCAAGCGACATGAGAACCAGATCGCTTACTTTCAGACCCGCTTTTTCCACGCAGCGCAAAAGATTATGTATCGCGGTTTTTGCACCCGTTATGATCGTTGCTTCAACTTCCAAACGAACACCAATCATACCACGGGGGTCCTGTATGCCCTCCAAGCCATCTACAACATATTGCTTGGCGACAACATCAATAATTTCCCGTTCCGGCGGAACTGCAATGACTTCGGCTGCTTTCAACACCCGTTCCATGTCTTCTTCTCCGATTTCACGATCCTCGTTAGACACAGCCACGACGCCGTGACTGCTCATCAGTCCGATATGATTTCCCGAGATTCCAACATACACTTCGGATATTTGAATACCTACCATACGTTCTGCATGATCCACTGCGTTGCGAATCGACTGCACCGTCTGATCGATATCTACGATTACACCTTTGCGAATTCCCTCCGAGTCGGCAGATCCAACTCCTATAATATTAAAGGTTCCATTATTCATTTCCCCAATAATAGCGCGAATTTTGGATGTACCGATGTCCAAACTAACAATGATGTCATTGTTGCTCAAGTCTGTGGCACCTCCTGACTCCAATAGTAAATTAAGTTCGAATTTAAACACTCTTAAAACATATTCAACACACTTCAGGCTTTCCCTCTTTTTTCTACAATGTTTTTGGGTGTCAAAATCTGGTTGCCAGACATAAAACATTGAAGAAAAAAGAAGGAGGCAACTCATGTGCCATAAGTTCAAGTGTATCATTTTTTCTTCATCTCAGAAAGAACAAGTTTCATTGCTCTGACGGGGCCAAACCCCGACCTGCCTAGGCTTTCATATTCAGTCCAGCCTCATAATGGCAAAGATCAGGGGGTTCCTCCTAGTTCAGCATCATCTTCCGGGTCATCCGGGATGAAAGGGACATAGGTATCTGCCTCAAGCATGGTGATTTTCCCAGGCCGTTCGGTCTCAATCACCTGATTCAGATACTCCACTTTATCCGATAAAAGAGAGACGGTTGTAATCACTTCAAACTGTGATTTGGTATACATCCGAATCTGATCCGGAAATGAAGGTGTTGGATTCGGAATAATTTCCGAAATATCCGTCGTCAATTCATTCGGAATTTTAGCCAGTGTCTGGCTCAGTTTGGCTTTGAGTGGATCATCAGCCTTCCATTGGGTCAATATGGGCTTCTCCACAGCAACACCAATTGTTGCCGGAACCGTCAAGCTTGTCCCACTGGCTAATATCGCTTTTAACGTACCGTCAGAACCAAGCTCATAAGCAACCGTGGCATATTCCTGAACCTTGATATGGATAATACCCGGAAATTGCTTGTCCACGGTAACGGTGGAAATCGCCTTGATGGTCTTGAGACGCTCAATAACCTCGGCAGTACTTGTCCCAAAAAATTGTTCGCCTTCTTTCAGCCCGCTTTTCTCCAGCAGTTCTGAAGTTGCTGTATATACATTACCCGTAATTTCAATTGCCGAAATCCGACTCATGGAAGAACGAAAGAATAATACAGCGAGCAATACAATAAATAATAATAAGAGAATAATTACAATTTTGCGGCTTGTGTTTCCTTTTGGCCGATTCTTCTTCAGAACCGGAATTTGACTTTTAGGCATAAGTAGCGCTCCACAAAGCCTCAGGTCCCCTCCCTTCAAGAAGGGGACGCCAAGGACGTTAATTGGCAAAATCCAACTGTTTCGAAACGGGCGACTGTCGCTCAACCGATGCTCCAAGACTTTGGAATAACTTCTCGATCTGATCGTAGCCCCGGTCAATATGATGCACTTGCTCCACAACCGTTTTGCCTTGAGCAGCCAGACCAGCAATTACCAGAGCTGCACCTGCACGAAGATCGGTTGCTTCTACTGTAGCCCCGTACAGACGGGGAACACCACGGATAAATGCTGCGTTCAGATCGACTGAAATATCAGCCCCCATCACATTCAGTTCATCCACATGTTTGAACCGGCCCTCGAATACCGTTTCCTTCATCACACTGAATCCGTCTGCCAAACTGAGCAGCACCATGATTTGCGATTGCAAATCTGTCGGAAACGAAGGATACGGAGAAGTCACAATACGGTCTACTGATTTGGGACGGCTCATACAGCTCACCGTCATTATATCATTGCAGACTGTGATTTGAACACCAGTGCGCTTCAATACATGTATAAGTGAAGTAAGATGAGCAGGATTGCAGTGTGTAAGCGTAACATTGCCTCGTGTTGCTGCTGCTGCAATCATTACGGTTCCGGCAACGATTCGATCCGGTATAATCTCATAGGAACAAGGCTTCAGTTTCTCAACGCCATTGATCGTGATTGTATCCGTTCCTGCACCAATAATACTTGCACCCATAGCATTCAAAAAGTGTTGCAGGTCCTGTATTTCAGGTTCTCTTGCCGCGTTGCAAATGGTTGTTGTGCCTTTAGCCATAACGGCTGCCATCATGATATTCTCGGTGGCTCCCACACTCGGGAAATCCAAATGAATATCTGTACCCACCAGATTGTGCCCATGACATATAATCTGTTGGTCCTGCTCTTCAATCAAAGCTCCGAGCGCTTCCAGGCCCCGGAGGTGAAGATCAATTTTGCGTTCTCCAATGGCACAACCGCCTGGCTGATACACTGACACTTGCCCAAACTTAGCCAGCAATGGTCCCATCAAAAAAATGGAAGAGCGCATCTGCTTCATTAGATCTTCTGGCACATCATATGACCGGATAGACGAGGTATTAATCGTCACTGTTCCCTGTTCATGCCGACACGTGCATCCAAGCCGTTCCAGGATATACAGCATCACTTCAATGTCCAGCAAGTGTGGAACGTTATGCAGTGTAACTTCTCCATCTGCCAACAAACTTGCGGCCATAATCGGTAAAGCGGCATTTTTTGCTCCATGGATGCGTATGGATCCTGAGAGGGGTTTCCCGCCTTCAATCACCAATTTGTCCAATGTATCACCTCCGGGGTTTACCGCTCACCCACTACGAAGACTTCCGGTACCAGGTTAATACCGTTTTGAGATGATATAGTGCTCTGTATCTGCTGCATTAGGGTGATAACGTCCTCTGCTGTTGCTTGGCCTGTATTAACAATGAAATTGGCATGCATGGTGGATACCTGTGCGCCTCCCTGGGTCATTCCTTTCAGCCCTGCTGCTTCAATCAGGCGGGCTGCATGATCACCCGGTGGATTTCGAAATACACTACCTGCACATGCCATCTGCAGTGGCTGTGTGCAACGCCGGCGATCTTTGTAAGCCGCCATGGTTTCCGAAATGACTTTGCGTTCTCCATGCTGTAGTTCAAATGTAGCTTCCAGCACGATGCCTCTCCGATCATGTAGAACAGAGTGGCGGTAGGCAAAATCCATGTCCTCCTTGCTGTAACGTACCAATTCCCCTGTCTCCAGTACAATCTCAGCGAATTTGAATATCCGTGACACATCCGATCCATGAGCACCTGCATTCATGTATACGGCTCCACCGACAGTGCCGGGGATACCGCTGCCGAATTCCAGACCGGTCCATTCCTTTTTGGCAGCAACCACACTGAGTTTAACAAAAGAATGCGCTGCTCCGGCGGTTACACCACCTTCGTGAAATTCGGCATAATCAAAACCATCGCCTGGTTTCACCACAACACCACGTATTCCTTTGTCTGACACCAGCATGTTTGAGCCCCGTCCAAGTTGCATCCACGGAATCTGAACCTTGTGAAGCAATTGAACGAGATTCATCATCTGCTCTTTATTCTCGGGAATGACCAGTGCATCCGCAGGACCGCCGATCTTCCATGTGGTGTATTTGGCTAGCGGTTCGTTTTCAAGAACTCTGCCAACATTATTCTGGGATAGTAACGATATCCACTGATGCATGTTTGCTTCCTCCTTTGCTTCAAGACCGATGAGCACGGTATGTTCTGTTGATACAGACCGTGTTCTGGCGCCATGGAACGATGGTCACGATTTATACGGTATCTTATGTCAGCCATGTCTTGTGTGTGACAATCGCCCACAATCACACTTTATCGGCGTGCAGCAAGACGCTGAATTTCATGAACAAGCACTTCAGCTGCATCGGGTTTCCCCAGTTTCCGGGAGGCTTCAGCCATTCGTTTGCGTCCCGATTCATCATTCATAATCTTGGCGATGGCTTCATACATGACTTTGCCTGTAAGATCCTTCTCCAGCATCGTGAGTGACGCACCTCCACCTTCAAGCGTGCGTGCATTGGCTTCCTGATGATTATTAGTCACGTTAGGTGAAGGAATCAGGATCGAAGGAATACCCAGTGATGTGATCTCCGCAAGGAATGATGCACCTGCGCGGTTTACAATCAAGGATGTGCAGGCAAGCACCTCAGGCATATTGTGCACGTAAGGCAGGACATGCAGGTGGTTTGGCATCGTACCCAATGAGCTGCGAATGGCTTCACGCGTTTCATCAAAATAGGTATCCCCTGTCACGTAAACTACGTGTACATCGTCCAGTTGTTCCAGCAATGGAGCCATGTCCACCATGGCCTGATTGATTGCTTTTGCCCCGCGACTGCCACCAACCACAAGAACAACACGGCTGTTCATCGGTACACCTAACGTGGCAAAACCACGATCACGGCTAGCCTGTGCTACCGTAGTCGCTCGCGGATTACCAGTGTAGATCACCTTTTTTGCGCCGGAAAACGATTTTTCAGAACCTTCAAAGCTAACGGCAACCGTGTCCACATAACGCATCAAAAATTTGTTCGTCAGACCAGGAATGGCGTTCTGTTCATGAATTATACTCGGAATTCCCAGTTTTGTTGCTGCATATACCACAGGTCCACACACATATCCACCTGTACCAATCACAACATCCGGTTTGAATTCCTTCAGCATTTTTTTGGACTTGCGTACACCTTGAATGAAACGCATGACCGTTTTCAGGTTGTCGATGGACAATTTCCGCCGAAAGCCCGTAATATCAATGGATTTAAAAGGAATATTTTCTTGGGGTACCAGCTTGCTTTCCAGCCCTCTGGTTCCTCCGATGTATAGAAATGTCGAGTCCGGGTTCTCCGCCTCGCATTGTCTTGCTATGGCAACGGCCGGATAGATATGTCCACCCGTACCGCCACCGCTTAGAACGACTCGCATCGCATAGTCACCTCGCATAACGGGATAAATTCACTAAAATGCCCAGTGCTGTGAGCATGAGGGTCAATGATGATCCACCGTAACTGATCAGAGGCAATGTAATGCCCGTAACAGGCATCATGCCAATGACAACACCAATGTTAATAATGACCTGTACGGCGACCATACCTACGATACCAACACCAAGCAGACTGCCAAAGGCATCCGGAACGGTCATGGCTACACGCATCCCTCTCCACACCAGCACAAGAAACAACAATAATACAATCATTCCACCTATAAAGCCGAGTTCTTCGGCCAAAATACTAAAAATAAAGTCCGTTTGCGGTTCAGGTACATAACTGTACTTCTGCCGGCTCATACCCAGTCCCAATCCCGCCAGTCCACCAGGACCAATCGCGTATAAGGATTGAATGATCTGATATCCGGCACCCAGCGGATCGGACCACGGGTCCAAAAACGCTGTGATACGCTGCAACCGATAGGGAGCTGCTGCAATCAAAGCTGCAAACCCCGCTACGCCGCCAAGAGCAAGCAGGCTTAGATGTTTCATTCGCGCTCCGGCTGTAAAAATAATAAGCATCGATGCGCCCATCATCACGGTGCCAGTCCCCAAATCAGGTTGCAGCATAATAATCCCAAAAGCCAAACCGATCAATCCCAGCGGTGGAAGAAGCCCCTTTGTGAAGGTTTTGATTTTGCCCGGTTCCTTGCTCAGCCAGTGAGCGAGAAACAGAATCATGCCCAGCTTCATAAATTCTGAGGGCTGAATACCGAACGAACCAATGCCCAGCCAACTTCGTGCACCACCGCGAACCACACCGATTCCAGGAATGAGCACCGCAATGAGCATAATAAAACAGGCAATCAATATAGGCTTGGCATATTTCCTCCACACCCGGTAGTCTACGTTAGCAGTTACGAACATGGCCACAAGCCCAAGCACCGCAAACAGGGCCTGTCTTTTTACAAAATAAAATGAATCGCCATAGTCATGAAAGGCAAGCACCGAGCCCGCACTATATACCATAATAATGCCGATGGCAAGCAATGCCAAAATACAAATCAGCAACCAGATATCTGGTGCCGGTCGCGTCTGTTTCATCAGGAGGCCACCCCTTGCATGGAAGTAGGGGCTTTTCCACCCCCCTACTTACAAGTTATGCGCCGCCTCTTTAAAAATGCGTCCCCGCTCTTCATAGGAAGCAAACATGTCCCAACTTGCACATGCCGGGGATAACAAAACGACATCACCGGCACTGGCAAGCTTCGATGCTTCCTGCACAGCAACGGTTAACGTCCGGGCAGCGTCCTCCTCATTATCGACGACCTTAATTTGCTTTAATCCGGCAAGTTCCGCGACCTTGGCAATTTTTGTCCGTGTCTCTCCAATTGCAACGACAGCTTTTACCCGTTCCTGGAACAAGGGTAACAACTCCATCATGTCTGACCCACGATCCAACCCTCCAGCAATTAATACGACCGGTTCCTTGAACGAATTCAGGGCCATAACCGTAGCTTTCGAATTGGTCGCTTTGGAGTTGTTGTAGTACGCAGAGCCATTATGCTCTAGAACGTATTCAAGTCGGTGTTCAACCGCCTTGAAATCTGCAAGCGGAGCAGCCAGCACTGCTGGATCAGCTCCTGCCGCTACGGCAATGGCCACAGCGGCCATTGCATTTTCCACATTGAATCGTCCAGCGATGCCAATGTTCTCGATGTCAATAATGGTGTGGTGATTTCCCTTTTCATCCGCGTAGATCATCTGACGCTTCACATCATCCTCTTCTCCATCCACATAAGGAGGATCTGCATATACACCTACGTCCAACTTCTCAATCATTGAGAAGGGAAGCAATCTGCCTTTGATGTAAGGAACTAGACCACGACATACCGCATCATCCCAATTCAGAATGGCCACGTCGTCAGGTTGCTGATTTGCGAACAGTTTGGCTTTGGAAGCCACATAATCATCCAGATCCCCGTGATAGTCTAGATGCGTCTCTGCAACGTTAAGCAAGCTGGCAATCCGGGGACGGAAATCAACCGTTCCTTTGAGTTGGAAACTGCTAAGCTCAACAACCATCCAGTTATCTGGAGAAGCTTGTTCTGCCGCTTCACAGAGAGGTGTTCCGATATTACCGGCAACGATCGGGTTGAGGCCGGCATGTTCCAACATTTCCCCCACCCAAGTGGTGGTTGTTGTTTTACCGTTGGAGCCCGTAATCCCGATCATGGGTGCAGCACATAGATGATAAGCAACCTCTACTTCGGTCACCACTTCAATGCCCAATGCCAGAGCTTGCTGCACAGGAGCTGCATGGTATGGGATACCCGGGTTTTTGACAACCAGCTTCACACCGCTGTGAATCAGATCATCCGGATGTCCTCCGCATACAACAGAAATTCCCAAAGCCTCCAATTCGGAAGCTTCGGGACATTGATCTCTCTCTTTTTTATCATTTACTGTAACCTTCGCTCCGGCGCGATCCAGCACTTTGGCGACCTGTACGCCGCTTTTGGCCAATCCGAGCACGACTACTTGTTGTCCGCGATATGATTCAGGATGATTCATGATCTACAACCCCTTGTTGAGATAAAGTCCAAGAGCGGCCAGAATTGCGCCTACCGCCCAAAAGGTAATAACAACCCGCCATTCTGACCAACCACTTAATTCAAAGTGATGGTGAATGGGGCTCATTTTGAATACACGCTTGCCGCGAGTCTTGAAAGATACCACTTGAATGATGACAGACAAGATCTCGATAACAAAAATACCACCAATGATGACAAAAAGAAGCTCTGTTTTGGTTACAATGGCTACCGCACCAATCGCACCGCCAATACCCAGAGAACCGGTGTCTCCCATAAACACTTTGGCCGGATGTGCATTGTATACCAGAAAACCGAGTACGGCTCCGATCATCGCTGCTGCACACACGGCTGCCGGCATCGACGTGGCTTGCATCGCCACAATGGCAAACGCGCCAAAGGCAATAGCACTTACCCCTGACAGCAAACCATCCAGACCGTCGGTAAAGTTAACCGCATTGGTAATGGCAAGCATCATGAATACAACAAACGGATAATAGAACCATCCGGTCCAGTCAAACGAGAATGACGTACCCGGAATAGAGATGGCTGTGCTGTGTCCATTCTGGATCAGCAAGAAACACATCACTGCACTGAAGAACAATTGGCCCAGCATTTTTTGTCTGGCCGTCAGTCCCAGCGAACGTTTGAACACAATTTTGATGTAATCATCAAGGAAACCTATAAGCCCGAATCCCAGCGTAGCCACAAGCAAGACATAAAAGTCTGTATTTTTGACTGCCGAAAATTTCAAAAAGGCCAATGTGAACGCAACTAAAATGACGACTCCACCCATTGTAGGTGTTCCGCTTTTTTTCAAATGGCTCTGAGGCCCATCTTCCCTAACCTGCTGTCCGAATTTCATTCGACGTAACAGCGGAATCAGGAGCGGTGCGGCAATCACCGCCAGAATAAATGAAACACCGATTGTTAACAGTAATACCTGAAAATCCATGGGTTCACCCCTCTAGTCTACTCGATTCTGTAATGGTGCTATCTGTAATGCTTCGACCACGTCCTCCAGCTTCATGCCTCTTGAGGCTTTGAACAAGATAACGTCTCTGGGATGTAGTTTCTCCAGTAGATAACGGGTCATTTCTTCTTTATCTATAAAAGCATGCACAGCCTCTGCCGGCATATGCTTTCTTGCTCCTTCAGCAATATGTGCTGATAGCGGGCCATATACGAGCACCATGTCCATTTTGGCAGATGTAATATACTCACCAATTCCAAGATGCAGATCCTGCTCCTGAGGACCGAGTTCAAGCATATCACCAAGCACAGCCACTTTCATGCGATATCCTTTCAGACCTTCTAGTACATCGATTGCGGCCTTCATGGAGGTTGGACTTGCATTGTATGCATCATTCAGCAGGGTTAGACCACTAACGCCTTGAGTAACCTCAATACGCATGCCTGTCAGTTTCAAGCGAGACAATCCCGCGGCAATCTGCTCAGTCGTCACTTTGAAATGACGGGCTACAGCCAAAGCAGCCAGACAGTTAACAACATTATGCGTTCCCAGCAGAGGTAGCGTAAATGCATGTTCTCCAAACTGTTTGGTGGTGAAAACTACGCCGTTCTGCGCATTCATAAGTCCAGTAGGATAGTCATCATTATCGGTTTGCAGACCAAATGTAAACCGCTGCAATCCATCGGGTTGTTTCGTTGCGGGCTCTTCAAGGACTTGTGCAATTAAAGGCTCGTCTCCGTTGTAGATCAGTAACCCGCCAGGCTTCAATCCCGCGGCAATCTCGGCTTTGGCTCTGGCAATCTCCAATCTGGACCCCAGCTGAAGCAGATGAGATTCACCAATATTGGTTATAATCGCTACATCTGGCTGAGCAATAACTGACAAATCGTTAATTTCCCCGCGACCACTCATACCCATCTCCAAAATGATAATCTCGGTATCCGGGTCCATGCTTAGTACAGTCAGCGGTAAACCAATGTGATTATTGAAGTTGCCTTGCGTCTTATGCACTTTAAAAGTCGTTGAGAGAATGGCATCAACGATGTCCTTTGTTGTTGTCTTGCCGTTGCTGCCTGTAATGCCGACTACAGCCGCTTTATTCTCCGTGAGATAAGCAGATGCGAGTGCTTGCAGTGCGACAAGTGTGTCGTCAACAACAATGACAGCTCCTTGTGGCGGAATACCATGATCCTTTTGCCAGATCGCGCCTGCTGCCCTCTTCTCTAGACAGGCTTGCACGAATTCGTGTCCGTCAAACCTTTCACCCACTAGCGGGATAAACAAACTGCCTTCCAGAGGTTTACGCGAATCGGTAAACACCCCTTCAACCATTACATTGCCATGAGCGGCAACGTCACTTAATGTTCCTCCACACATCTCGGCCAATTGTGCCAATGTTCTTTTTATCAATTGGATTTGCCCCTTATCGCTTCTTTGGCTATGATTCGGTCATCAAAATCGGTTTTGGTTGTGCCGATAATCTGATAGGTCTCGTGACCCTTGCCCGCAATCAATACTACATCGGCTGGGCTTGCCATTTCAATAGCTTCATGAATCGCCTGGCGTCGATCCACAATCATCGTATAACGTTCAGCAGGAACGGATTCTTCAATCAGGCCCTGTTCAATGTCTTTGAGAATCAGATCCGGATCTTCTGTCCGTGGATTATCGGAAGTAACCAGTACAAAATCACTATAATTCGCAGCAATTTTCCCCATGAGAGGGCGTTTGGTACGGTCCCTGTCACCACCACAGCCAAACACGCAAATTACACGTCCTTCGGCAAATTCTTTCACCGTCCGCAGCACATTCTCCAGTCCATCCGGTGTATGGGCATAATCGACAATAACAGCAAATGGCTGTCCTTCGTCCACTCCTTCAACACGTCCATCCACGCCCGGAACCGTCTCCAGACTGCGCTTGATCTCTTCCAGCGGAATACCTTCCACCAGCGCTGCAGAGATTGCTGCCATTGCATTGTACACATTGAATTTGCCTACCATGCGCAATCGAATATCCACGCTGCCTGCAAATGTATCCACGTGGAAAGAAGTTCCCTGAGACGTGATTGAGATTTGGGATGCGCGTACATCCGCCTTTTCACCCATGCCATATGTAATCACTTCAGCCGCCGTCACAGAGATGAAATAAGCCGCAGCCGGATCATCTGCATTGATGACAGCGAATTTACGCTGTGAAACATCTTCTGTATAACCGTTACCCAGACGTGCAAAGAACAATCCTTTGGCCCCGCGATATTCCTCCATGGAATGGTGGTAGTCCAGATGATCTTGCGTCAGGTTAGTAAATACCGCAGTACGGAAATTTGTTCCCTTTACTCGCCCTTGTTCCAATGCGTGAGAAGAAACTTCCATAACACAACAGTCCGTACCCTTCTGAACCATATCATGCAGACTACGCTGCAGATCAAGCGCCTCTGGTGTCGTTCCTGACATCGGGTAGGTGCGACCGTCATACCGCATTTGAATAGTACCGATCAATCCCGTCTTGCGTCCGTAATCACTCATGATTTTTTCAATCAAATAGGTGGTCGTTGTTTTTCCGTTCGTTCCCGTTACACCAATCATATTCATCTTCTGGCTTGGCGAGTCAAAAAAGAAATCTGCCAGAACAGCCATCGCAAATCGGCTATCCTTCACCAGCAATTGTGGCACAGGAAGATCCAGCTGCCGTTCAACCACCAATGCAACTGCACCAGCATTTACAGCTTTTTCTGCATAATCATGACCATCTACCGTATGTCCCGGAAGACAGATAAACAGATCACCCGGTTTTACCTGCCGGGAATCTGTCTGAAGGTTTTGGCATTCTGTATTTGATTCGCCCACGAGGCGGGCGGTGGTCAGCATCGATGCAAATTGTTTTAAAAGCACATGAATAACCTCACTTTTCCAAATATACTTCTGTTTTAACATATGTCTGTATTTATTAATATCGTCAATACAACCCAATAATGAAACGCACTTGGATGAATTTTGTTGCGCTAGAAGCCTCAAACTACCCCTAAGCCCTGTTATTCATCCTTTGTGTGATCATGTGCATCATTCAGTACATCCCCCATATAAATGCGGATGGTTGATCCCTGATCTACCCTCGCCCCAGGTTTGGGTGCCTGATTAATCACGTATTTACCACTGCCAGACTTCGCCAGCATAAAATTCATGTTCAGGTCTTCGTACAGATCTTCAACAGTAGCTCCTGTCAGGTCTGGAACTGTCACGATTTTGGTTTCACCATACTTGTATTCTTTGGCGACCTGATCCTTCCGAACAGGTACATTCATATAATGCAAAGCATCTTCAAGGATGTTCTGCACAATCGGGGCGGCAACCACACCTCCGAACTGAATTCCTTTGGGATTATCAACAGCGGTATAGACCACAATCTGTGGGTCATCTGCCGGTGCAAATCCGATAAAGGATACGATATGCTCTGTTGAGGAATAACGTCCATTGATAACCTTCTGGGCTGTACCTGTTTTGCCACCGACCCGGTATCCATCAATGAATGCCGGACGCCCGGTACCTTTTGCGACAACACTCTCGAGGGCTTCACGTACTTGTTTGGATGTATTCTCCGAGATCACCTGACGAACCAGTTCCGGTTTGGCTTCTTCCATGACTTCTCCGGTGACCGGATGGACCCACGCCTTCGTAACATAAGGCTTGTAAAGTTTACCCCCATTGATGGCGGCTGACACAGCTGCTACTTGCTGAATGGGTGTTACGGATACACCTTGACCAAAAGCAGTCGTTGCAAGCTCGACAGGCCCCACTCTGGACAGTTTGAACAGAATCCCACTGGCTTCTCCACTGAGGTCGATCCCTGTTTTGGTACCGAAGCCAAAGTCTTTAATATAGGAGAAGAGCGATTCTTTGCCCAGCCTCTGCCCCAAAGCCACAAAGCCCGGGTTACATGAGTTCTCCACAACTTGTAAGAAGGTCTGACTTCCGTGGCCGCCCTTTTTCCAGCAACGCAGACGAGCTCCACCAACCTCAACATATCCGGGATCAAAAAATTGATCCTGTTGCAGATTGACCTTTTTCTCTTCAAGCGCTGCTGCCAAGGTAATAATCTTAAATGTGGAGCCCGGCTCGTAGGTCATCCAGATCGGTAAATTCCGATTGTATATCTCCGCGGGATATTGCTGATAATCGGCAGGTTCGTATCCCGGCCTGCTGGACATCCCCAAAATTTCACCCGTTTTGGGATTCATCGCTATGGCCAATGCTGAGTTCGCCTGGAACTTCACCATGGCCTGATCCAGTTCTCTCTCCATGATAGACTGAATGGATTTATCAATGGTCAGCTTGAGGTTAAGGCCGTCCTTCGGTTCCACATACTTCTCGGATGAGCCCGGCATTAGCCTTCCGGCCGCATCGGACAAGTAGGACACACTGCCATTCAAACCATTCAGCTTATCATCATACTTCTTCTCGACACCCGTTAAGCCCTGATTATCAATGCCCGTAAAACCAAGAATATGGGCAGCCAAATCATCATAAGGATAAAAACGTTTATTGTCCTCAGCAACAACGATACCCGGAAGCTTCAAATCACGGATGCGCTGAGCTTTCTCCATCGTAATTTTGCGGCCGCCGGGTTGTAGTCTTACAATGAGTTCTCGTTTCTTGATGGTTGCAAGCACTTTTTCTTCCGTCATCCCAAGCAATGGGGCCAACGCTTTAGCTGTCGTTTCAGCTTCTTTAACCTGAGCCGGAATGGCCATAATGGTCGGTGTTGTCACATTATAGGCCAGAGAGGTTCCATTTCGATCCAGGATCTCCCCCCGCTTGGCGGAGTAAGGAATATTACGCCGCCAGGATTCTTCTGCTTTTGCTGACAATTCAGGGCCTTCCCCGAGCTGTACATAAGCAAGCCTGATCATCAGGGCCGAAAATAACAAAACTAAAATCATTAAACTCCATAGCAACCTGCGCCGCAGATTTACGCTTGATCCCTTCACGAAAAGATCCCCCCACTCGTCCCAAAATCATGACATTCGTTCCATTCATGAATATTCAGGACAACCGGGGGTTAGAACAAGCTGTCAGAGCTCCCTAAGGAAGCGAAGCTCCGTTTGTGGCTGGATCATCAGAAGATTCGGATTCATTGGCAGAAGCCTTGTTGTTATCTGTTTCATCTGTTTCATCTGTTTCATCTGTTTCATCTGTTTCGTCTGTTCCGTCGGTTTTACCTTCTCCGCCCGAAGGCTCTTGTTCCTTCACTTCAGCTTCTGACGACGGATCAGATGAGATTGGAGCCTCATCTGCTATACCTGTCACTGCAGCTTTGGCAGTTTGCAAGTTCAACTGTACAGTTCTCTGCTCACCTGCGACCTGCTCGGTTTGCTTCACGACATAACCCTCACCCTTGACCGTAACCCCCACCTTCATGAGAGAAAGTACTTCAAGGGCATCACGGAGAGATTCACCTGTTAGATCGGGAATCTTCATCTTGCTGCTTTCTTCCGTTAGCAGATAGATTCGTTGGCCTGGATTCATAGAGGCGCCAGCAACCGGATACTGCCGAATTACATTATCACCTTGACCAAGTGTCACATAAGCAATACCCGCGCTTAGAAGCTGGCTTCTGGCCTGTTTGGCTGTCTTGCCACTCAAGTCAGGCGCCTTGGCTTGCACGACAGAGACTTCTTTTGACTTTTTGTCAGGAGTTTTGGCTGTATCTTTGGGTATTCCCATGTATTGAAGAGTCTGGCTGACAATCTTTTTGAACACCGGGGCAGCTGCGGTTCCTCCCCCAATGTTGGTTCCATCCGGTTGGTCAATGACAACAAGTATAGCAATCTTCGGATTATTCACGGGCGCGAATCCAATAAACGATACAACGTCTTTCGACTTGCTGTATGCTCCGTTAACAACCTTTCTTGCCGTACCTGTCTTACCAGCTACACGGTAACCTTCAATATAGGCGTTACGACCGGTACCAATCGTTTGGTCTGCAACTACTTGTTCCAGATAACCGCTCACCAGTTTGGAAGATTCCTTGGAAATCACCTGACGAACAACTTTAGGTTTGATCACTTCCGTTGTCCCATCATTCGGGTTCTTGATCTCCTTCACCAGATGTGGCTCCAGCAATTTGCCGCCGTTGGCAATCGCAGAGATGGCTGCGACCTGTTGAATTGGTGTTACCTGTACAAGACCATGACCATAGGCTGCCGTGGCAATCTCGGATTTGTAAACCAGTGGCTTGATCGGGGACGCTGCCTCATTTGGCAAATCAATACCCGTCTTTTTGCCGAAACCGAATTCGTCTATGTAATGACGCAGACGTTCACCGCCAAGCATGTTGTAACCCAAGTTAACAAAAGCAATGTTACTTGACCGTTTGACACCTTCGAGATACGAGATCCAACCATAGGCATGACCATTATCACTAATTGGGAAACCACCAATATACATGCGTTTGGATTCAAAACTTGCATTGGGATCAAAGAGTTTTTCTTCTACAGCCCCTGCTAGCGTAACTATTTTAAATGTACTACCTGGCTCATAGATAGATTGAGTAGCATGGTTGATAAAATTCTTTTGATCAGGTGTACTTCCATACGTATTCGGGTTAAAGGTTGGCCAGTTCGCCATCCCCAGAATCTCCATTGTGTTTGGGTCCGCTGCAATGACCGTCATGCTCAGTGGATTATACTTGGCAACCGCTTCTTTCATTGCATCCTCAATGTAGAACTGGATCGTATCATCGATGGTCAGCGTTAGGTTCTTACCGTTCTGAGGTGGCAGATAGTTATCCTGTGAATCCGGAAGTTTAATGCCTTTGGCATCCTTCTGATAATTCAGATATCCATCTGTACCTGTCAGTGCTTCATCATATGAGACTTCAAGTCCATTTACAGCTTTCCCATCACGGCTCATATATCCCAAGAGATGAGAAGCAAGTGTTTCTTCAGGGTAAAAACGCTTCGACTCTTGAGCCATGACAATTGCATTACGAGCCTTGTATTCTTCTTGTAATTCCTCACGCAGTTCGTTGACTTTTTCCGCAAGCTCAGGACTTATCTTATATCCTTCACTGCGTACTTCACGTTGCTGATAGAACTTGCCATCTTCCTTTTTGGCTGTGACCAGAGCACGCATTTCACTCTCATTTTTTCCAAGAAGGGAAGAGAGCTTCTCCGTAACAACATCCTGAATTCCGAGTTCATTAATTAATAACGGATTAACAGAAACCGTATACGCAGGGGAATCGGTAGCCAAAATGTTACCATTTCGATCCGTAATCGTTCCACGTGCAGCCTTAATCGTCTGTTCCCGCTCTACCAAACCGGCCGCCCGTTCCTGCCATACACCGCCATTCACAACTTGAATGAAAAAGATTCGGGTTACGAGTACAAGAAAAAAGAGGGTAATACATCCCCCTATAAGCAACGTGCGCATCTTTATTCTTTTTATCATCGGAACACCTCTTTACTTACTGCTTGCTGTATTGGAGGACGACTCAGTACCAGTTGATTTCGTACTTGTTGAACGAGGTACATAAATGACATCTTTACCGGAAGCTTCAACGTAACCAAGTTGTTTTGCATTTTCGATGACCTGGTTGTTCAATGTTTCTTTTTCCACCTGCAGGTCTGCAATCGTCTTTTCATACCCCTTGATATCCGAAATAGTAGACTGTGCCTGTTTGTTCAGATCATAGATATGAGCATAACGAGACATTAAGGCTCCACCAACAAGGATAACTGCAACCACGGTAATCAGATACAAAATCTTCTCGCGTGCCGGAAGACCCGTACGACGGGTCACCACTTTGGTGGTTTCTTTGTATCGTTGCTGGGTCACACGTTCCTGGGACGCTTTTTCTTTTACAGCGAGATTACCACGTGTATATGCCATACTCCGATTCTCTCCTCCACTCTTGATCTACAATTTCTCGGCTACGCGCAGCTTGGCTGAACGAGCACGTGAATTTTCGGTCAATTCCGTTTCCGTTGGAATCAACGGTTTTCTGTTAACTAAACGCAGGGCCCCCTTGCCGCCGCATACACACAACGGAAAATCGGGTGGACATGTACATTTTTCCAGATAACTGCTGAAAATCTGTTTACATATCCGATCCTCAAGGGAGTGGAAGGTAATAACAGATACACGTCCTCCTGGTGCCAGACAACGAACAGCCTGATGCAAGCCTTCTTCAAACGCGCCCAACTCATCGTTGACGGCAATGCGTAGTGCCTGGAAGCTGCGTTTGGCAGGATGTCCACCAGTACGTCGAGCTGCCGCCGGGATGCCTTCCTTGATCAGTTCCACGAGTTCACCTGTCGTCTCAATGGTAGACTGCGCTCGTTTTCCGACGATAACACGGGCAATTCTTCTCGAAAACTTCTCTTCACCATAGCGATACAAAATTCGAGCAATCTCTTCTTCTGGCCACTCATTCACAATCTCTTTGGCCGTCAGCATTGCATCCTGGTCCATTCGCATATCGAGCGGAGCATCGTGATTGTAACTGAATCCACGTTCTCCTTCATCAAATTGCGGAGATGACACACCCAAGTCGTACAAAATACCGTCGACCTGTGGTGCACCATCCTTCATTGGTACATCCAGATCCTTGAGTACCTGTTCCAGATCTCGAAAATTGGTTTTCACCAATGTTACACGTTCTCCATAAGCAGCGAGCTTCTCGCGAGCATTATCCAAAGCCCAATCATCCTGATCAAGTGCGATCAGACGTCCCCCTGGACCGAGCTTGGAAGCAATCACGGAGCTATGTCCGCCACCGCCTAAAGTGCAGTCCACGTATATACCGTCCTGCTTGATGTTTAATCCCTCTGTTGCCTCTTCTTTGAGTACGGTTATGTGGTGAAACAACCTGCACCCCTCCTGACTTTATAAATCAAAATTAAAATCGACCAGCTTTTCGGCAATGTCGTTGAATGCTTCTTCGGATTGATTGAAATAACTCTCCCATATGCCTTTGCTCCAAATCTCCACCCGGTTCGACACGCCAAGAACAACACAATCCTTGTCCAGCTTGGCATACTCTCTTAAATTGCCCGGCAGATTTACCCTGCCCTGTTTGTCCAGTTCACATTCGGTTGCACCCGAGAAAAAAAACCGGGTAAACGCACGTGCATCAGATTTCATCAATGGCAGTGCTTTGAGCTTCTGTTCCATGACCCCCCACTCCTCCATGGGGTATACGAAAAGACACTGGTCCAAACCCCGTGTGACAACGAAAGACGGTCCCAGAGATTCGCGGAATTTAGCCGGAATGATAACCCGACCCTTATCATCAATGCTATGTTGGAACTCCCCCATAAACATTGGCCCACTCACTCCTCACCCGTTTCTCCCACTTTGCCCCACTTTCCACCACCTAAGCATAATAGATTCGCACAAAAAAATCAAAACCCTTCTTGCATGACTTGATTTTTTAATTTTTCAGCATAAAAAAACGTCCTTGATCCTGTCACTCAGGATCAAAGACGCTTCCCTTAAACGGGCAATCGTATGTCTACCCGCACATGAGCCATATCATCAATAAACCATTCTATACCTATTGAATCATTTCATCAGCTTGTAATTATTGGATAGTGCTTAAAATTTCCAGCTATCTAGGTATTTCTCTTGCTCAGCTGACAAGGAGTCGATGCCAATATTCAGACTTTCAAGTTTATAGCTGGCAACCTGCTGGTCAATATCATAAGGTACATTAACAACGTTTTTACCCAAGTTTTCATAATTCTCACTTACATAACGCAGACCAAGCGCCTGTAGAGCAAATGTCGTATCCATGATTTCGGCAGGGTGACCATCTGCTGCACCCAGGTTCACAAGACGACCTTCTGCAAGAAGGTACATTTTACGACCATCTTTGAAACGATATTCCTCAATGTTGCGACGAACTGTACGAATCGATTCCGAACGTTTGGCCAGTTCAGGTTTATTCACTTCAACATCAAAGTGACCTGCATTACTCAGGATCGCTCCGTCCTTCATTACATCGTAATGCTCACCCGTGATAACATCCTTATTGCCTGTAACTGCGATAAAGAAATCGCCCAATTTGGCGGCTTCCACCATCGTCATGACCCGGAATCCGTCCATGTGTGCTTCTACCGCTTTGATTGGATCGATCTCGGTTACGATCACATTCGCACCAAGACCTTTGGCGCGCATTGCTACCCCTTTACCACACCAGCCATAACCTGCTACCACTACGTTTTTACCAGCGATAACCAAGTTAGTTGTACGAATAATCCCGTCGAATGCAGATTGTCCAGTGCCGTAGCGATTGTCAAACAGATACTTGCAGTATGCGTCATTAACCGCAACCATCGGAAACTTCAATTGGCCTTCTTTCGCCAATGCTTTCAAACGAATAATACCCGTTGTCGTTTCTTCTGCTCCTCCGCGAATTGTTGCTGCTAGGTCCGGGCGCTCTGATGCAATAATGGTTGCAAAGTCTCCACCATCATCAATAATGAGATCAGGCTTCACCTCAAGCGCACGCAGTTGCAGTGATTTGAATTCCGCAGGTTCCGGATTGTACTTCGCATACACCGTAACGCCGTCTTCCACCAATGCTGCGCAAACATCATCTTGTGTAGACAATGGATTGCTATGCGTAATTGTTACTTCTGCACCACCCGCTTGGATCACTTTTGCCAAATAAGCTGTTTTCGCCTCCAGATGAAGACAAATGGCAACCTTCAAACCTTTGAAGGGCAGATCCTGTTCGAACTGGCGACGAATGCGGTTCAGTACCGGCATATGCGCTTCTACCCAATCAATTTTCAGGTGACCCTCTGAAGCGAGTCCCATATCTTTAACAATACTGTTTTGCAATGCAGGTGTAGTCATTTCATAATCCTCCTCGTTTATGTGTTTCTTCTATTATAAAGGGCTCTACAGTGCAATGACCTTGTGCTCTCCAAGGAATTCACTTGAGGCCTTAATCAGTTCATCGATCCACTCGGTGCCATAACGATTCAGGTAAAAGAGTGCATTATGTACTCGTTCCTGTGGTTTGCCCGTTGGGAATAAGGAGTTCTGAATGCCGTTCCAGTGCCTTAGACTCACATTATGTTTATCTTCGATAGCTTTGTGAGTCTGCTGTTTCAGATACTGCATTTGCTCGTTGATTTTACTCAAATTGGTATCGCCAATTCGTTCCAGTCCCGGATGAATCTCCGCGATCTCATCTAGCAAAGGTCCGTACAGATGAAGAAACGCTTCCTGAACCTTGTCAAACTGTTCATCTACCTGGAACGTCTCCTGTTGTGCGAGCCACTGCTCCTTCTTTTCTTCCATATGATATTGAACATCCTGAAAAGAAAGTCCATATTGTTTCATATGTTTGTGATGAATATCTTCCATAATGGTGAAAGACAACCGCGGCAACAAAATGGGCATTTGCAGTCCGAACTGACGGAATGCTTCCCGAGTCAAACCCCAATATGCAATTTCACCTTGCCCCAAAATAACAGCGGCTACAGGCAGCACGGAATCTTGCATTAATGGTCGTGTCAATACATTGTTACTGAAGCGCTCCGGATGTTCTCCCAGTTCCTGTAGCAAACGTTCCTCTGTGAAAGAAACCAAACCTTTGCGATCACTATATAAGCCGTCCTTCAACAACAAGAGCAAACGCGTACCTTCATGAATGTAGAACAGATTGGCTCCATCCTCCGCTACTTCGGCAGGCATAGCATAACCAGCTTGTTGTACCAGCGCAGCACCTTGTGTGTATGCGTTGCGCAGCACTTCATTTTTGCGTATCAACCGCTCAAACACGGGCTGTTCCAACCTGCGTAAATCTGGATCCGATGCATCCATTAGAACAAGTCCACTGCTGGCAAACAAGGCAGATATCATGCGGGCAAATGCATCACTCAGATTTGAACTGGATTGATGGATCTCTGTGATGCATTTCATCAGTCCTGGTTTATGTATCGTATCAGGTAACAGATGTTCCACCTGTTCGAGTACATTCACCCACTGCTGTGTATCCACATGAACATTACTCACAGAATCCCTTCCTGCGAATCGTCCTTGTAACTTGACCTTCTTCATGTCTCCCTGATGATCAGGTAGATATGTGTGGTTAACCTCATCCCAGTCATGGTCTTCACCAGCAATCCAAAATACTGGGACTACCGGGCGTTGAAGTCTTTCTTCCGCTTCACGCGCAGCTGCCACTACACTGGCGGCTTTGTATATGACGAACAGTGGTCCGGTGAGCAGACCGCTCTGCTGTCCTCCTGTAACCACTAGTGCATCTTGTTCTGCAAGACGTGTGATGGACGCATGAACCTCTCCATGGTCGTTCACCCGCTTATTATATATACGTAAATACTCTGCCAGATCACGACGATCAATACGTGTGTTTTCCGATTGGTCCAGCCACTCGGCACGCGCCTGAAGTCCTGATTCCCAGCGAATGTCATACTCGTAAAGGCCACGCGCAGCATCTCTTGAACAGATATAATCTTCTGCAAGTCTTGATCCGCTGCGGAGTGCCTCGGTAATACCGTTCATGAGGTCTGCCTCCTATTCTGCTTCAAAGAGCCTTTCTTGATTGTACCGAATTCAAGGCCGCTTCGTCAAAAGAAAGTGATTAAAATACAAAAAAACCGCCGAACGAGTCGGCGGCTCTTAATACATCAATAATAGCATATCGCTTTAATATTCCTATTATACGTAAGGTTCTGCAACCCAGTGACCTTTGGAAACCTCAATCAATTGAGCATTTTCCAGGTTGTACGGGTCATTTGCAGGACCACCAGATCCATTCTGAATCGGGCTCATATGCTCTTCCGGCAGCAAGATGCGACGTTTGTTTGCTTCCACTTCCGGATCAGGTACAGGGATTGCTGAGAGCAATGTTTTGGTATAAGGGTGGATAGGGTTCGCATACAGTTCTTCACTTTCTGCGAGCTCAACCACTTTACCCATGTACATTACAGCGACACGGTCACTGATATGTTTAACCATCGACAAGTCATGCGCGATAAACAGGTATGTCAAGCCGAGACGTTGCTGAAGTTCTTCAAGCAATTTAACGACCTGCGCCTGAATGGATACATCCAGTGCAGACAATGGCTCATCACAGATGATGAATTTAGGGTCTACAGCAAGTGCACGTGCAATCCCGATCCGTTGTCTTTGACCACCGGAGAATTCATGCGGATAACGAAGAGCATGACTTGGATTCAAACCTACCAGATCAAGCAGTTCCTCCACTCGTCTCTTACGCTCTTTAGAGCTGGAAGCCAGACCATGAATATCGAGGGACTCCCCGATAATATCCATAACATTGAAACGCGGGTTAAGAGATGCATATGGATCTTGGAAGATCATCTGCATATCTTTACGCATTTCTTTCATTTTACGCGGGGACAACTTGTAGATATCCGTTCCGTTAAAGTTAACATTTCCGCCAGTTGGCTCATACAGACGCAGAATGGTACGACCTGTTGTGGATTTACCACAGCCAGACTCGCCTACAACGCCAAGTGTTTCACCTTCAAAGATATCAAAGCTTACGTCATTGACCGCTTTGAGAATGTTACCTTTACCCAAATTAAAGTACTGTTTCAAGTTTTTCACTTGTACCAGAGGCTTATTGCTGCCTTTGATAATACCAGCAGGAGCTGGTTTTTCCTTTTTGGGCTCGTCCAGACGAGGCAAAGCATTCAGCAATTTAATGGTGTATGGATGTTGAGGGTTACTAAAGATTTCAGCAGTTGTTCCTGTTTCAACAACTTCGCCTTCCTTCATAACAACAACACGGTCACACATACCCGCTACGACACCAAGGTCATGCGTAATCAGCATGATCGATGTTCCCAGCTTTTGCTGCATGTCTTTCATGACATCCAGAATTTGAGCCTGAATTGTAACGTCAAGTGCAGTTGTCGGCTCATCCGCAATCAGAAGGGATGGACGACATGCAAGCGCGATCGCAATCATGGCACGCTGACGCATACCACCAGAGAATTGGTGAGGATAATGATTCATGCGAATAGCCGCATTTTTAATACCTACAAGTTCCAGCATCTCCAAAGCCGCTTTATTCGCCGCTTGTTTGGACATGTTCTGATGCTTGCGCAATACTTCGGTAATTTGTTTACCAATTTTAATGGTAGGATTCAAAGAAGTCATTGGATCTTGGAAGATCATACCGATATCTTTACCACGAATCGCTTCCATTTGTTTGTCTGTCTTATTCAGCAGGTCTTGTCCGTGAAAAGTAATTTCTCCGCTTTTGACCTTCGAAGGCGGGGAGGGAATCAATTTCATGATGGTTTGGGCGGTAACACTCTTACCACTACCCGATTCACCTACGATCCCCAGCGTCTCTCCTTTGCCAAGTTCAAAACTCACATGTTTAACGGCATCAAATTCACCAGAACGTGTTGAGAACGACACACTCAGGTCTTTGACAGTTAAAATCGGCTCCATAATCCCACCTCCTGTTTCTATTTACGTAATTTCGGATCGAGTGCGTCACGCAGACCGTCTCCGAGCAAGTTAAATGCAAGCATTGTAAGAACCATTAGACCTGCTGGGAACCACATCCGCCACGGGAATAGCGTCCAGCCTGTAAGTGCATCATTGATCATAGAACCAAGTGAAGATCTTGGTGCTGATACACCCAATCCAAGGAAGCTCAGGAACGCTTCAGCAAAGATTGCATTTGGAATAGACAATGTCAATGTTACAAGAATCGGTCCTATTGCATTGGGCAGCAAATGACGGAACAATTGACGCCCTGTGCTTGCTCCCATGGACCTTGCAGCAAGAATAAAGTCTCTGTTTTTGAGTTGCATAATCTCACCACGCACAATCCATGACATGCTGATCCAGCCTGTGATGGTGAGGGCAATGATAATCGTTGTCAGACTTGGTTCCAGTACAACCAGCAACAAAATTACAACAAGCATGTACGGCAAGGAGTAGAGGATTTCGGAAAACTTGTTCATAATTCCATCTACACGTCCACCGTAGAAACCCATGATCGCTCCATAAATAACCCCGATAACAAGGTCAATCAAGGCTGCGGCCAAACCTACAGTAAGGGATACACGTGCTCCTACCCAAGTTCTTACCCACACGTCACGACCAAGCTCGTCCGTACCGAACCAGTGCTCCGCACTCGGCGCTGCATTGGCATTCAACAAATCATTGGAATAATAATTATAACTTGTAAACAAAGAAGTTGGACCAATCAAAGAGAAAATCACGACAAGAACCAATACACCCAGACTTATCATAGCAGCCTTATTGGTTGCAAGTCTGTACATGGCATCTTTAAAAAGGGATACACTTTCTTGCGGTTTTACCGCTGCCTGACTAGTCAGGTTCGTGTTCGCCGTTTCATTCTTTTTATTATTCGTGCCAGACAACGTTATGCCCCCTTCCGGCTTTCCAGCTTAATTCTAGGATCAATCAGCACGTAAGCGATATCCGTAAAGAAACGAGCCAACATCAGGAGGATACCATAGAAAATTGTAATCCCCATGATCATAGTGTAATCACGGTTTGTGATACTCTCTACGAATACTTTACCAATTCCCCCGATGTTAAAGATCTGTTCAATTACAACGGAACCTGTGATGATATTCGCTGTCATTGGACCAACATAAGTTACTACTGGTAGAATACCGTTTCTTACAACGTGTTTAAACATAATTGCAGGCCATTTCAGACCTTTGGCTTTAGCTGTTTTGATATAATCTGCATGTAAGACTTCAAGCATGCTCGAACGCGTCAAACGAGCGATAAAAGCAATCGGAGATGCAGATAGCGCTGCAACCGGAAGAACGTAATCCAATGGACCATCAAAGCCCATAACGTTAAACCAGCCTAATTTAGTAGCAAAGAGATACTGCAATAGTGACGCAAGCAAGAAGCTCGGAACAGCTATACCTATAACAGCGAGGATCATCGTGATATCATCAATGAGTTTACGATGGTAAACTGCAGCAATAAGCCCCAGCAAAACACCCACGATAATGGAGATAACAATTGCAAACACTCCAAGCTTCAGCGAAGCGGTGAATGTTTCGCCGATCATTCCGGCTACATCTCGATTGAGATATTTCATTGAGACTCCGAAATCTCCCTTAAGGATTCCACCCATATACTTCAGGTATTGTTCATACATCGGTTTGTCCAATCCATACTTCTGTTCCAGCAAAATCCGAATTTCAGGCGATACTTTTTTCTCGGATGTAAAAGGGTCACCCGGAATAGCCTTCATCAGGAAGAAGGTTGCAGATGCGAGTATGAAAAGCGATAGCAGCATAAATAATAGTTTTTTCAACACATACTTAACCAACCCTTGCACACCTCCACAAACAATATTTTGTATACAAATCGATTGTAGAATTAGACAGAAATAAAGTCCAATCCATTTATCGGAAATTTCAAGAATTATAAGGAAAATCGGTGCACATACAAAAAATCGGGATATATATGGAATTCCACATATATATCCCGAAGTATTCATATTAGACTTCAGAACAACTTATTTCTCTTCCAGATATGCACGCGTGAAGTCAATAGCTCCACTGAAATCAAGTTGTACGCCTTTCAGGTAAGGCTTGGTCAAAGATACGTTAGTGTAGTAATAGATTGGCATAACGCCCATTTCATCTTGAATCAGGATTTTCTCAGCGTCAGCAAATGCAGCCATACGTGCAGCTGGATCAGCAGATTTTACAGTGTCTTTAACATCTTTGTCATACTGTTCGTTGCTGAATTTGGAATCATTGTTTGTGTTTCCAGTAGTCCACATTTCCAAGAAGTTGTATGGATCGTTGTAGTCAGCAGACCAACCTGCACGAGCTACTTGGAAGTTTTGGTTTTGACGGTTCTCAAGGAATACGCCCCACTCTTGGTTTTCTGTTTTCACATCAACACCAAGATTTTGTTTCCACATGTCAGCAACCGCCAAAGCGATTTTCGCGTGACCATCACTAGTGTTGTAGATCAACGTAACAGCTGGCAATGTTGTGTAACCTTCTTCTTTCATACCTTCAGCAAGCAATGCTTTAGCTTCTTCCACATTTTCTGTGAAGTAATCGTCTTTGTGCTCATCACGGAATTCGCCGTTTTCACCACGGATACCTGGAGGTACAAAGCCGAATGCTGGAATTTGTCCACCTTGTGTAACTTTGTCAACAATCAGCTGACGTTGAATTGCCATTGCAAATGCTTTACGGATTTTAACGTTGTTAAATGGTGCTTCGTTTACGTTGAACTGATAGTAGTACGTACTTGCAATACCAGTAGCTTTGAACTCGTCCGGCAATTCCGCTTTTACAGAAGGAATTTGGTCGGATGGAATTTCACCGTTAGGTGCACCAGTGTAGTCCAATTGTCCTGATTTGTAAGCTTGCAGTTCGGAAGCACTGCTGTTCGTCAGAGACATATCGATTTCAGCCAATTTAATATCGGCAGCTGCATGGTAACCATCGTTTTTCTTCACAACAATTTTTTGACCTTTGGAGTATTGATCCATTACAAATGGTCCGTTAACGATCATGTTTTTGTAGTCTGTGAAGAATTTGTCATTTGTGTCAGCAGATGCATGTACTGGGTAGTACGTGTAGAATGCTGTCAGACCCAAGAAGTAAGGTGTTGGGTTTTCCAACGTTACTTCCAATGTGTGCTCATCAGTAGCTTTAACGCCTACTTGTGAGAAATCTGTGACTTTAGTACCTTTGTATGTTTCATCTTTGCTGAGGTTGTAACCTTCAGCGCCTTTAATATAGTACAATTGGTATGCATATGGAGAAGCTGTTTCCGGTTTCAAAGCACGTTCCCAAGAACGAACAAAGTCTTCGGCAGTGATTGCATCACCGTTGCTCCATTTAGCATCCGGGTTCAGGTTGAAAACATATTTCAAACCATCTTCGGAGATTGTCCAGTCTTTAGCTACGCCCGCTTGTTCTTTACCATCAGCATCGATGCGTACAAGACCTTCATACAAGAATTTCAAAACTGTGTTGGTTTGGCTGTCTTTTGCTTGAGCCGGGTCCAACGTAGGAGGTTCAGCTGACAGGTTGATTTTCAGAATTTGATCTTTAGCAAGACCATTTCCTTCGCTTGCAGAACCAGTATCGGTGTTACCTGTGCCTTCGTTTTTCGATCCGCACGCTGCAAGTACGGTACCGAACGCCAAAATCAGCGTCAAAAGGACTAATAGACTTTTCCTTTTCATCTAACACGTTCCCCCTAAATTGATATGGTTTATATGTTTATAGATTATACAACCACCGGTCAAAAAAATCTACATTACTTTTTCAGAAAGTAATGTTTTTTTCAGTTTTCGACAAAATCGACACATTTTTTAGCCCTTTTGCGTTATGTAACCTCACATCTGTTGCATGAAGTATCTAATTAATCCAAATAAAGTAAACAAAACATACCCGAAACTCATAATGATGAAGGCCATGCGCCATACGGCCCGGAACATTCTCCCCCCATCGACCTTCCCCTTTAGTCGATTTTGCGCACCTCCGATGAATCCAAGTGCTAGTAGTATGAGTAATAGTGTCAGATAAAAACCAAAATTCGAATCAAATGTTAAGTTGAATAACGCCGATACTGAAAAAACAAGAAAAAAAGTGGTTACATCCATTGCCATCCGCATGGCGTTCCGTTTGTCTTTTTTCCATACGTACATTCCCCAATAAACAAGAAAGAACGGAAAAAAGGGCAATATGCTCAACACAATAAAAAGTCCCATTAATTCACTCCTTCCGGTTGCATTCCTTCAATCAGATGAAGCAGTATTTCATGTGTAGGTGCAACAAGGTCCAACTTCTGTGCCATTCTTACAATATGACCGTTAATTGACCTCACTTCTGTACCACGTCCAGCGAGAACATCTGCAAGCATGGAGGAAGTATTCGTGGCAGTAGAACGACAGACCGATATAAGTTGATCCCACATATCCTGACCCAAACATATTCCACTTGCAGAGTAGATTAACAATACTTCATCATATAACTGGCGCATTAGCCTCTTTCGTTCTTCCTTGACGATCAGTTCTCCATTAGGGATTCGCCATAGTGCCGTAAGCGGGTTAATGACTGAATTAATCAATAGTTTCCTGTATATCAGCTTATCGATTTCATTCGACACTGTACAGTCAAATCCTGCCTGCTGCAACGATCCCGACAGAGTAAATGTTCTCTCCTTCTCTATAGAGGTAGAAGCTACTATATGTATGTTGTACCTCCCCAGCCTGGTTTCACCTGTACCTGCACGAGTTACCTGACTTTGTGTGCGCTTCGCACCTTCTGTTGTAACCGCACTACACAGAAGCGACTTTGGCAAAGCTGCTTGAAGTTTTGCCAGATGGCCCATCCCATTTTGGAAACAAGCGATATTCAGCACATGATCTTGTAATGGACTAATCTCATGAATGAAATCATCAATGCTTGTCTGCTTAATCATGAGCAGCAACCATTCTCCTGGTGTGTTCTTCCATGTGTCAGCCAGCTCACTTATAGGTTTCGCCTGTATTTGATCCGGTAGAATATGTATCTCCTCGCCACGTTCCACAATGGTTACTCCATTATGGCTGAGGAGGTCAGCCTGAGCTGTTGTTCTCGTCCAAAATCTGACCTGGTTACCTGACGCCAGCAGTTTCCCGCCATACAAAAGACCCAGTGCCCCCGCTCCTACGATGTCAATGATCATATGATGCACTCCTCTCCGCTTCAGTAGTTGCTCTTCTATTATCTATAATAGAACAAAAACACCAAACTAAAAACCCGTCATACCTGCCGTTGTGTAACGGAGGTGTGGCGGGTTCATACCTGACTTTCACAAATCAAATGTCTGAACTTGTTATTCAATTCGTTCCAGATTCCCGTTGGCATCCATCTTGAAACGTGTCTTAAGTTCCTCTTCTTCTTCGGACAAAAATGCGAGTCTGCGAGCCCGATCCATAATCTGAATCAAAGCTTTGTAGTCGTCATTCACCACACGGTAATCCGTCTGTACTTCATTCACTTCCTTGGAGAGACGGTCATTCTCAAGACGTAGTTCAAGCAATTCATCTTCTTTCTCGCGAAGCTCCTTCTCCAGCATCTTGAGTTGACGATTACTCTCCTGCACTGTTCCCTTCCATTGCCGCAGGAAGCGGATTACTGCATCCATCGATAATGAATCGTCTGAGATCCCATCTGATTTGTACAGATGTTCTTCAGTGTCCAGTGTAGACAATGCTGCAACCTGCGGTCCGAGCATAGCTGGCTGCTTTCTGAGATAACTTCGTTTTTGTCGTTGCGCCTTGGCGTTACTGATGGCAGAATCATACTTTTTACGTACACAACTGTTCCAGCGAAAACCGCATGCGGCAGATGTTCTGCCTATTTTTTCGCCCACCTCTTCAAAAGCGGCCAATTGTGTACTGCCTTCCCGAATATGACGCAAAGTAACCTCAGCCAATATCAAATCGTCCTCTGTACTCCAAGCATCCTGTCTCACTGCAGTCATGCTATAATACCCTCCTAACAACATCCTAAAATAACCGTCCGCATTACCGGAAGCCCGGTATGTGAATTAGGTATAAAAGCTGCTTCATTCATTCTTATGCCTCTCATAGAGTTCATAGAATTGATTTCATACTAAAATGTATTTCCACATTCAGGCTTGCTCATACGTGACATACGTAAAACATATCCCTCTATACTTACATTGAGCAAAAAAAGAATTCGCTTTCATATCCAAATTTGTTTACACGTTTTTCCTTTCCCGGTATAATGTTGTGTAGACAATCTATGAACGTACTTAGGAGAGGAGGATTTACCGTGGCACGCATGTTTCGGGTACTCGGGTTCTTCACGCTTGCAATTGGCCTGATGGCTTTTGCGGGAGATCTGGTCGAAATGGCTTTGCTTTTTTTCCTGCAGACTGCGTTTTTTGTCATTTTGGGATACTTGAAATTTACCGAGCGAACGTACATATTGCTCTTCTGGGGTTATATGATCGTAACATTCACGGGGTTCAGCTACTGGACCGTATTCGAAATGGGGTTGCCGCTCTAATCCACCTGCAGCATCAAAGTGATCCGATATCTGTCGGGTTGCTTTTTTGTTGTGTTCAGACTAAATGATTGTTCGTGGTGTTATGTAACCACTAAGGATATTTCACGTATTTGTTTCATATATTGTCTGGAAGACAACAAGCCTGTACGATTGTCATTTAAGAAGTGGAAAGGAGAATGGATAGGTGAATCGTCAATACGGCATTGCCGCCTTTATATTATGCATCATTTTATTCCTCCAGCTACCTTTAGCCCATGCCTATGGAGAGTCTTCCCCTGAGGATACACGTGAGATATTGCAAAAAAGTCTATCTATTGTTGAAATCGATCACGAAATCGAACGCATCGCCGAAAGGCAGAAGCAGCTGGCTCAACAATACGAGACATTATCCGTCCAGCTTCAGGAACAGGAAGAACAGATACATATTCAGCAAGATAGGGCCGGAGCTGTAGTAAGGTCCTACTACACAGGAGAACGAGACAGCCTCCTCATGACCGTCCTGGGAGCCAGGTCATTCAAAGATTTGTTCGTACTGTATGATTATTACCAGATTATTATCGGACGGGATCAGGCTGTGCTGGACAAGTATCAGGACCGTTATCGCAACCTGCAACAGACTTCCACTCAGATTCGTCAGACTACAACAGAATTAACCGAAATGAAGACTAATCTTCAAAACCAGCGGGAACGTGTAGTCACCTTGCAAAAAGAAATGGATGCCCAAATAGCCACCAGCGGAGATGCGGCAGCGATTCAGAAACTGATGGATGAACTGACCCTTTATTGGGAGAATATCGGCATCTATGAGGTGAAACGATATTTCAAAGCATTGGCATCTGCCATGCAGAACCTGCCCGATTTTATCCAAAAACAAAACGGAGGTATATCCACGACTGGAACAACGTATACGATCCGAATTGGGCAGGATGAGCTTAATGCATTTCTACGTTCCCAAAATCCAATCTTTGAAGACTTTGCCTTTCAGTTTAACCAGGATAAGATTATAGCTTCCGGTCAGCGGGATCAATTGCAATTAAGCATTGAAGGACATTATACGGTAGAAAATGAACCTCAAAACTCCATTCGTTTTCATGTGGACAAACTTGTATTCAACCAGCTTGAACTACCAGATACCACTCGCCGAATGCTGGAAAGAGAATTTGACCTTGGGTTCTATCCACAGAAAATCATGTCGTTTGTTAAAGCAACCGATGTTTCAACAAGTGAAGGCGTACTGGAAGTAAAACTAGCTATATCCTTTTAAAGTTAGTTCGTCGTTCTAATACTGTCTACGTATTGATTCGCTGTAATTTCTCCCTTTAGGAATTGTTGTACTTTTTTATGAAAACGAGTTATTAGAGCATGACTTTTGGTCGTTGCAGCGGGGACATCTTGGGTGGTTGAGAACCATGATTGTCCCTTTGTCATGTCATAAGGTCCAACGAGTTTCTCAGACTCCAAATCCAGCTCCTGTTGCTTTGCGGGCAACCGGTTGACCTGTTGGTACCATTTCAGCTGTGTCGTAGCAGAGGTCATTCCTTCAATCCATCTACTGGCCTCCTCAGCCTCAACCGAACCCGCAGTAATGACAAGGCTTCTGGAGTTTACAGTTTCCAAGGTTTCCAAAGAAATCTGCTCCAAAGAATCTTTATCAACTGTACTCGCTTGATCCGCATTCAATAATTGAGATAACAATGATACAACCATCGGTGTGTCGTTTTGGTCAGCAGTTGGAAAGAAACCTGGATTGGTAGACTTAAGCCTAATAAGGGGCTGAATCTGATTCATCAACTGAATCCCCTGCTGAAGATCCCCCGTTTGCGAATCTATTTGTGTTCGTTTAACTTGATCTGGTGCCATTCTCGGTTCCAAATGATTCAGCCACGCATTCGTCCCGTACATATCATTGATGTTCATTGTAATTAAAGGGATGCCTTCCGCAATGGCTTGTTGAGTAAGTTTGACCCACTGATCTTTATTTCGAGGTAATGACTCCAGACCAGCTCTCTTCAGAAATGAAGATTGTGCAGCCAGAATGTACGGATCAAAATCAAAAGGCATTCCCCACTGATAACCATTCCACTCTGTCATTCCCCGTAACCCAACTACCGTATCTCCTAGCGACTTCGATAAAGTTGTTCCGTTTAACGGATACAGGTACCCTTTTTGGGCATAGTATTGCACTTCCTCACTATCAAGTAGAACAACATCACCGTTCTCCCCCAGTGAAAATTCAAGATCCAAAACATGCTTATATGTATCCGGCTTCTCATTCCGAAGATTAATTTCTACCAGCTGGGAAGCAGCAACTTCTTTGGCTATTTTTTGAAAGGCTTGAAACTCTTCATCCGACATGGCCACTACAACCTCCAGCGGAGCTTGAGCATCTTCATTACGGGACGAAGACCCAGGAAAAGCATCCTTTTCCTGATCGCGTTCCTGATTGAGCTGCGAACCTCTAAAGTCAAAACTTGGTGACAAGATCGTTAACGAAAGCAGCAATACCGCGAATAAAACAACCTGATGTCTACGCTTCATTAACTTCCCTCCCTGTTCACCTAGTTTTTTCCTGCAGCAATTATTGTAACAAATAAGTAGTACTCTTGTCCTACCCTGCCGAAAAACACTTTTTAGGATTTTTGCATAATACGAGCATATCGAGTTCTGTGTAATAACGCTTACTTATTTTTTCAGCAAAAAGCCGGCTCCAGGAGCCGGCTTTAATAACAACATTTTCCGGGAAATAAATCCCCTAAATATTACAATAAATCAGCTGCAAGCTGTGCCAGCTTGGACCGTTCTCCTTTTTCGAGCATGATGTGTCCGCTAATTCCCTCTTGTTTGAATCGTTCCACGATATACGTCAGGCCGTTACTGGCAGAATCAAGATACGGATGGTCTATCTGTTCGGGGTCTCCCATCAAAATAATCTTACTGCCTTCACCGACCCTTGATACAATGGTCTTCACTTCATGGCGGGAGAGGTTCTGAGCTTCATCAATAATAATAAACTGTCCAGGTATCGATCTTCCACGTATATACGTTAAGGCCTCCACCTGGATACTGCCAAGCCCCATTAGAATTTTATCGATATCTCCGGCTTTTTTGGTGTCAAACAAAAACTCCAGATTATCATAAATCGGCTGCATCCATGGACGAAGTTTTTCTTCTTTCTCACCAGGCAAGTAACCGATATCTTTCCCCATGGGAACGACAGGACGAGCGATCAACAGTTTTTTGTATTTATGATCATCCTCTACCTTTAGTAGACCTGCTGCAAGTGCCAGCAAGGTTTTCCCTGTTCCAGCTTTACCTGTGATGGTAACAAGCGGGATGTCATCATTTAAAAGCAGTTCCAATGCCATGCGTTGTTGTGCGTTACGTGCGCTAATACCCCAGACATTATCATTACTGAGGAAAAGCGGCTCCAGCTTTGTTCCCTCTGTATTGACTTTAAGCAAAGCCGATTTATTGGTTCCCATCTCATCCTTGAGAATGACAAATTCATTCGGATACAACGAATAAGACAACTGTAACGGTTTGATCGGTAAAAAACGATATGTGTAAAACTCATCAATCACTGACGGATGAACTTTAAGGGCCGTATAACCTGGATATAACTCACTGAGTCCTGCCGTCCGATCTGATAAGTAATCCTGTGTGAACAGACCAAGTACATCCGCTTTGATACGCACAAGTACATCTTTACTGACAAGCACGACCTGACGTTCGACTACTTCCTTTTCATTCTCCTCAATCTGATAATTCAGTGCGACAGCCAAAATGCGATTATCGTTGGACACTTCACCAAACATTTCCTGAACTTTCACGAAACTCCGATGATTTAGCTCTACTTTCAGGTTACCTCCATTAGCCAAAGGTACCCCACTGTGCAAGTGACCCAGCTCACGTAATCCGTCTAACAGTCTGGATACATTACGGGCATTACGCCCAATTTCATCGGCATTTCTTTTTTTGGAGTCGATCTCCTCCAGTACAACCGCGGGAATGATTACCTCATGTTCCTCAAAGGCAAATATGGCATTGGGGTCATGCAGAAGCACGTTGGTATCCAATACAAAAATCTTTTTCATTCAATCCCCTCCAAAGCGGCGTCGTTAAAGGCATGGATAGTGTGATCTTTCAGCAGCGGCATGGACAATCATGATCCCATACATAAATGTATTCGACTAGGGCAAAATAATTGTCAACCATTCTGAAAAACTCCGAGAAAGGATGAACATTTATGAAAATATGGGTTTGCACGCTGCTTCTGATCTTTATACTTACAGGTTGCAACAGTTCCACACGCAGCGCTTCGCCGAATCAAGGGTCACATGCGAAAGGTTACGGAGGAAATGTAACAACTCAGCAAGATCAAGGGAAAGGATCTCACATGCTCAATGCACAGGAAGATCGGATGAATCCTTCACGTTTGGACCGCCTCAATGAGAATACAGGTGAAGTCCATGATACCAACATTGCGGATGATGCACAGAGTGGCCGGATGCCCAATGAAAAACGAATCAATCACCTTAAAGCCCTTGCCAAGCAAGTGGAAGGTGTTGAAGATGCGAACTGCGTCATACTCGGTAATACAGCCGTAGTTGGCATCGATGTTGATGGTGAACTGGAACGTGCTCGGGTTGGTACCATTAAGTACGCTGTTGCCGAGGCACTTCGCAAAGACCCCGAAGGTGTAGATTCCATCGTTACTGCTGATGCAGATGTCACTGAACGAATTAAAGAAATCGGTGAACATATTCGTCAAGGGCACCCCATCTCCGGTTTTGCTTCAGAACTTGCTGACATGGTGGGACGAATTATCCCTCAACTCCCGAAAGACGTCAAAGTCCGTCAAAATCCGGATGAAAACGTGAATCAAAAACAACAAATGCAGCAGCTGCATTCATCTGACAAAAGACAACAAAAAGCCCAGTGATCTATCACTAGGCTTTTTTCATGGCAGCAAAAACCTGCTCATCTAATTTCTCAGCGGCACGCTGATCATATATTTTGACGTATTGAGGCACAGAGGACAATTGAGCGCCGTAAAACAGAGCATTCCTCACCGCTTCAATTGTAATGTCGAAACAGCACATATTAAATGGAACGTCCTGCAGCGGATCTTGTCGTACCACAGCACGTCCGTTCACTGCGTACACCGTCTCTTCTCCAAAGACAGTCACCGTAATGAGCGGATTAGTAATCAAGTTATTCACTAAACGTGAACGATGATCGATCGCTAAACGAAAAGTAGAAGCATTCTCCGCATAAATCCAGGAGATGGCTGTTGAAGTCGGACCTCTGGATTCTACATCCACTGTGCTCAGAAGCACAAAGGTCTCATTCTTGAATTGCTGTAAAAGAGATTCAGTTAATTGTGTGACGGCTTCGGACATTCAACCAGCCCCCTAACCTTCTTTATGCAATTCTTGTACTTGGTTTATGTTATTATAGCATACCGATTAACGTGCTTCCAATCCCAAAAGAATGAAGGTTATTCGCCTGAAGGTGAAGCCGTTACTTTACCTGAAAGAGTATCTTGTAAAGCCTGCTTGGCATTGGCGAGTTCCGTCTCATTAATATACACATATGGACTTCTCCACTCTCCGGTAACCGGAGTATAATGTACATCCGAGGTGGAAATGTTCCAATACGTCGAGATAAAGTTTTTCATTTGTTCCGATTCCACATCTGTCGTCATATTCTTGTCAACTGCACCAATCACTTTGCTGATCTTTGTAATGCCCCCAAGAGATTTCATCTGATCCAGCATGGAGTTCAGCACTTGGTTTTGACGTTTGTTACGATCAAAGTCATTGGATTCATCAGTCTTTGGATTACAATTGGATTTGCGGTAACGAACAAAATCTAGTGCTGCTTTACCATCGAGATGTTGTGCGCCTGCGACCAGATTGATATCTGTACCATCGGCTGTATCTCTATAACACATATTTTTATCCACAGTCACATCCACGCCACCCACTGCATTGACAGCATCACGGAATGCCTGGAAATTCAGGACGGTTGTATAATTAATATCTACATCCAAATACTTGCCCATCATTTCTTTCATCTGATCCTCTGCATTTTTGCCAGTGGTTTTTTCCTGTGCTTTGAATCTTGGATAATAGGAATTCAGCTTGTTGGATTTGTACCCATCCAATTGAATACGCGTGTCTCGAGGCAATGATACAATGGTTGCCGTCTTGGTCTCCGGATTCAACGAAGCCACCATAACAACATCCGAGAGATATGTGCCAGTTTCAGGACGGTTATCTGTGCCTAATAACAGCATCGTGATCGGTTTGGTTGTGGCTGACATCCCGGGAGGTACCGGTTTATCGATGCCTGTATCCACGACTTGATTGTATACCCAGTACGCATATCCACCGCCTACCACAATGGCAATAACCAATAGACTTAAAAGGATTCTGCCAAAAGCATTCATTCTCTTTTTCTTCTTAGGCTGCTTGCCCTTGCCATTCTTCGATCCAGAAGCACCGGATTGCGTTGGTGCCGGTCTCCGTGGAGGCAGTCCGTTCGAATTTGAGTTCATATCTTCAACACCTTTATCACATCTGTTTTTGTCTAAATAAAAGACAACCGCTTTCCCTAAGGAAAACGGATGGTCTGTACAAGACAGGATTTATGAGTTTCGAGCGGCAGCTTCCGCTTTTTTCTTTTGACGACCTTCAATAAAATAACGCACTCTCACTAACAACATCAAACCAACCGCGACCAACAAACATTGAATGATGGGCAGCTTGTCGATCTGAAAAATAAGAAGCATGAATGTGCCCATCGCCATCAAAATATAGAGAACGATTTCCTTACCAAGTGGCAATTTCTGACGTACCCGAAACACCTTGTTATATACGTAAGTAATCAATACAAAGATGACGATGTAGGCTACGATCGGGTGTGATGCGAACCATGCTTGCATGCACAGCCAGCTCCTTTCGTGTTCATGCTAGGATATAAGTTAACTATTGTGAAACCCTTTCGATAACTCTGAATAAAACACACATCGGAGGTGACCGTTCCGGTATCGGATCGTTCTTTTGATCGCTGTTATCCCCAGATTTTTTTGATCCATTTTTCAATGGGTAAAATCCGGGGATAAAGGCGAACGCTTCGCTTCTGTAGAATCGATTCCGATCCCTTCACTACTTCCACTGTGCGCAACATCGTTAACTTCTGTGTTCCATCAAATGCTAACTTATATATATTATTTTGTTGTTATTAGGCTTTAGAAGCCATTTTGCGTTGTTTTTCTGCACGTTCACGCTCGGATTTATTCAGGATCTTCTTACGAAGACGAATAGATTTTGGTGTAATCTCACAATATTCATCTTCATTCAGATATTCAAGCGCCTGTTCCAACGAGAAGATAATCGGAGTTTTAATTTTAACCGTATCATCTTTACCGGAAGAACGAACGTTAGTCAGTTGTTTTTCTTTGCAGATGTTAACAACGATATCATTGTCACGTGTATGTTCACCAACAATCATACCTTCGTAGATTTCAGTACCTGGCTCCAAGAAGAGCGTACCGCGATCCTCAACGCCCATCATTCCGTAGAACGTAGATGTACCCGTTTCAGTGGAAATCAGTACACCTTGGTGACGTCCACCCACTTGACCGGATACTACTGGAGCGTAGCTGTCAAATGCATGGTTCATTACACCGTAACCACGAGTCAATGTCAGGAAGTTGGTGCTATATCCGATCAAACCACGTGCTGGAATCAGGAACTCCAGACGAACTTGACCACTACCTGTGTTGACCATGTTAACCATCTCTGCTTTACGTGCGCCCAGGCTCTCCATTACGGAACCCATGCTCTCTTCAGGGATATCAATCAACAAGCGCTCGAGAGGTTCCATTTTCTTACCGTCAACTTCTTTAACGATAACTTCTGGTTTGGATACTTGCAATTCATATCCTTCACGACGCATATTCTCAATCAGGATACCCAAGTGAAGCTCACCACGTCCGGAAACGACAAATGCATCCGGGCTATCCGTTTCGTCAACACGAAGGGAAACGTCTGTTTCCAATTCTTTTAACAAACGCTCACGAAGTTTACGGGAAGTTACCCATTTACCTTCACGACCTGCGAATGGACTGTTGTTCACGAGGAACGTCATTTGCAGTGTAGGCTCATCAATTTTCAAAACTGGAAGTGCTTCTGGATTGTTTGGATCAGCGATGGTTTCACCAATGTTGATGTCCTTGATTCCTGCAATGGCAACGATGTCGCCTGCTCCTGCTTCTTCCGTCTCAATACGTTTGAGACCTTGGAAACCGAACAGTTTCTCGATACGTGCAGTTTTGCTCTTACCATCACGCATAATAACCGTTACCGATTGTCCTTGACGGATCACACCGCGGTTAACACGACCAATGGCAATACGGCCAAGGTATTCATTGTAGTCCATCAAAGTAACGAGGAATTGAAGTGGTTCTTCAACATTTTCGGTAGGGTGTGGGATATGACTAACGATGGTATTGTAAATCGCCATCATGTTGTCATCCTGTTTTGCAGGATCATTATCCATGCTGGATGTTCCGTTCAATGCGGAAGCATATACAACAGGGAATTCAAGTTGTTGATCGTTGGCACCCAGTTCAATGAACAGGTCCAATACTTCATCAATAACCTCAGTCGGGCGAGCCGCTGGACGGTCAATTTTGTTAACAACAACGATTGGTGTCAGGTTGTGCTCCAGAGCTTTACGAAGTACAAACTTCGTTTGTGGCATACAGCCTTCATATGCATCAACAACGAGCAATACGCCGTCAACCATTTTCATGATACGTTCCACTTCACCACCGAAGTCGGCGTGTCCTGGTGTATCCACAATGTTGATCAGATAATCTTTATAAGTTATAGCCGTGTTTTTGGCCAAAATCGTAATACCGCGTTCACGCTCCAAATCGTTGGAGTCCATTGCGCGCTCCTGTACCGTTTCGTGATCACGGAAAGTACCGGATTGCTGGAGCAACTTGTCGACGAGCGTAGTTTTCCCGTGGTCGACGTGGGCAATAATCGCAATATTGCGAATGTGTTCTCTTGAATGCATGGTTTGTATCCATATCCTTTCCAATTTCAATTCTTATCTACTAAACTTCCCGCAATTTCGCAGGTTACTCACAAAATAAGCGTCGGTGATATCCCGACGCATGTCTATATCCCTTATATTATAGTTTATTATAGGTAAAAATCAAGATATTTCGCACGAAAAGACCACTGGGAATGTTACCAGCCTCTCCCTTGACGTCCTCGCCCAAGCAATAACCAGACTCCGGCCAAGATCAAAAGAACAGCAAGTACATAGATTATTCCCGTTTGCAGCAAGGTAAATCCGAATAATATGATGGACACTGCACCAAGGATCAAAGCTGCAGGTAACACATATTCCGGTCTTCGCCGTTCAGCCATTCCATATTCGAGTAACCCTATGGCGAACCCAAGCAAGAATGCTGGCCACAGCCTGCTCATAAGTCCAGCGCCCCATGTATTCGTTATACTGAATAAAACACCATACACCGTTAGTATGCCGGCAGGAACAAGGCACCACGATGGTGAAATGCGCGCATAATATAACGCATGAAGGGCGATGCCTGGCAGCAGGATCAGCAAAGGCCAGAAATTGCGACCGATAAATCCAAACACGCCAAACTTGCCAAGCAGAATAATAATTCCCGCAGCTGCAATAAATAGTCCAATCGCTTTTTCATTTCTCATCCTCATCTGCAATCACCTCTTATACTATGGCTATGTACTTTATTTCTTCATAAACGATACGCATTTCATGCTGACTGTTGATTTTAAACCTGTAATCCTGCTTTTAGTGTATCCGATGTTTCGGCAAAAAACTATACTTTATGTCGCACTTTGCGTGCGTCCTTTACCTTTATTACCCTAAATTGTGCAACTTATGACTAGCCCAATGGTTGTTGTATTCACAAGCGTATTCTCTCAACACAAAACCGCCTAAACCGGACGGTTCAGACGGTCATATGTTCAAGCTTTTATCCAAAATTAAACTATGCGTTCTTCCGCACAAATTTATGTGCGCCTCCAATCGCAACCACAAGACAAGCCATTGCTGCGGGTAACAGCGTATGCACCTCTGATGCCATACCTCCCAGCCATTCTCCTAACTTGGGGTCTTTCATCACCATCTCACCTGCTGTGAAGGCTAGGATGCCTGAGCCAGCGAATACAAGAATCGGAAATCGCTTCAACAAACCAACAATTAACCCGCTCCCCCATACAACAATGGGGATACTGATTGCAATACCGATGACAATCAAAGCCAAATCTCCATCTGCCAAAGCCGCTATGGCCAAAACGTTATCCAGACTCATTACAAAATCCGCAATCAGAATGGTTTGAATAGCTTTCCAGGTCGTAGAAGCTTCTCGAATATGTACCTCATCCTCATTTTGAAGCAGCAGCTTTACTGCAATCCAGAGTAACAACAGCCCACCTGCCGCTTGGATAAAGGGAATTCCCAGCAATAATACCGCTACAAAGGTTAATACACAACGCAGCAGCACCGCACCAAAAGCTCCCCACCATACCGCTTTTTTGCGTTGTACTGGTGGCAGATCCTTGCTGGCAAGCGCAATAACAACCGCATTATCTCCACTCAATACCAGATTGATCATTAAAATTTCAGTTAACAGCCATAGTGTATCCATGTCCTCATCCCCCCACATTAACTTGTATGTCAGAGTTGTCCATGCTATTCTTAATGATTGAACCGTATATAAGGAGTGACATATCTCATGGAGCTATTTAGTCCCACATTCTGGCTGGCTTTGCTGAACGTTGTCTTTATTGATCTAATTCTGGCTGGGGATAATGCCATCGTCATTGGTCTCGCAGCTCGAAATTTGCACCCTTCCGTGCAGAAAAAGGCGATTCTATATGGAACTGGCGGCGCACTTTTGATTCGAATTTTAGCAACAGTTGTTGTTTTATGGTTGCTTAAAGTTCCGTGGCTTTTGCTTGTGGGAGGCATACTTCTGATCTGGATTGCCTATAAATTATTGGCGGATCAGGGAGATGAACACAATGATGTCCAGGCGGGAACTTCCTTGTGGACCGCTATTCGTACCATCGTGATCGCGGATGCAGCCATGGGACTCGATAACGTGATTGCAGTTGCTGGAGCAGCGCAGCAGCATCTCGTGCTTGTCATCCTTGGACTCCTGATTAGTGTACCGATTATCGTCTGGGGCAGTACCCTGTTTATCAAGCTAATTAATCACTTTCCTTGGATCATCTATGTCGGAGCCATCGTTCTCGGGTATACGGCTTCCAATATGATCACTGAGGAACAGCGACTCTTGCCTTACTTTACTGAACATCCGGCATTGCGAATTCTCTTCATCGTTGTGGTTATTGCAGGCGTAGTCTTTGCAGGTTATCGCAAACGCTCCAGCAGTTCCAGCCACAAGGGATCTGGCGGGGAACAGCAGCGTTCCTATTCGTAGGCTAATTTAAACTAAAATTTTATCTGAATACAGCAAAGGACTGAACGATATTTCATCGGACAGTCCTTTTTTTTTGCAGTTAACATAGCCCTTATTATGTCAGCCATGCTAATTTTTATTGATTTTAGAACCAGTCATCCTTCATGCCATTATCTTCTGTCTGACTCGTTACCACAGAAGTTTCACCGGCGTGCAGTGTGATCGTTTCAGTTTGTTCCACCGCTTGATCCACCCATTCTGGCAGATGGCTCATGGTTGATTCAATTTTATCCACAATTCGAAGATTTGGATTGGTTGAAGGTGACTTTGGCACAAAGAGAGTACAGCAATCCTCATATGGCAAAATAGATATGTCATACGTTCCGATCTGTTTGGACAGGGTTATGATCTCCTGTTTATCCATCATAACCAGTGGTCGCAAAAGTGGCAGATCTGTCGCACGACCAATGACATTCATACTCGGAAGAGTCTGACTCGCTACTTGGCCCAGGCTATCCCCGGTGATCAGTGCTAGTGCCCGCTCACGCTCGGCAAGTTTGGAGGCAATTCGCAGCATTGAACGTCTCATCAGGGTAATAATCAGGTTGTCCTGACCCAGCTGGGTAAATGCCGTTTGAATCTCCGTAAATGGAACCAGATGCAGCTTGATTGTTCCTGCATGATCAGCAAGGGCACGCGCCAAATCAATGACTTTCTCTTTGGCACGTTGGCTTGTGAACGGGTAACTGTAAAAATGTACACATTCCACTTCCAGTCCACGGCGCATGGAAGACCAGGCTGCCACCGGGCTGTCTATCCCACCTGATAGCAGTACCATCGCTTTGCCATTTGTACCCAGCGGAAACCCACCTACTGCCGGAATGGTTTCGTTGAAAATATAGGTGCCCTGATCCCGAATTTCCACTCTCAGCTCAATATCAGGTTGGCGAACATCAACACTCAATTGCTGGAACTTCCGAAGGATCGGGGAACCGACCAAATGGTTCATTTCATGGGAAGAGTTCGGGAACTCCTTCCATACCCGCCTTACATTTACCTTAAATGCTGTGCCTTCTTTGAATTCGTCTTCCCTTTCGTCCATAAACGCGACTGCTGTTTTCACAATCTCATCAAGCTCTGATGGTGTAACTTTAACTGGACTAATTGACATCACACCGAATACCCGCTTCAGCACCTTAATCAGTTCAGTATGTGATTCACCGCCAAGATCCACATAGACACGGCCATATTCTTTGCGAAGGCTCGCTCCTGGATAAGGTTTAAGCAAAGCTTTCACCTGTGTAATGATCGTTTTTTCAAATCGGGCACGATTTTTCCCTTTTAACATAAACTCTCCGAAACGGAGAAGCAGCATATCATATTTCATATCCATTACATCCGCCTTTCGAGGGGCCGCAACTGCGCCACCATCTGATGTAAAGCCTGTTCAAGCAAGGCTACATCTTCTTCTGTATGTTCATCTCCAAGACTAATACGCAATCCGCCACCAGCACAAGCTGCATCTCTGCCCATCGCAAGTAGAGCCCGACTCGGTTCAGCCGAGCGCGAAGAACAGGCAGATTGGGTCGAGATGGTTACACCAAGTTGCTCCAAGGTGTGCAGCGCCACTTCTGCCTTCATCCCGGGATAGGAGAAGTGCACAATATGAGGTGCCCCCTCTGTGCGACTGTTCAATTCAAATTCAGGAATGGCACGTATCGTTTCCATCAGTCGATCACGGAGCACCGTTGTACGTCGGGCAAAATCAACCTGCCCTTCTGCTGCCATCCGCATGGCCTTTGCCATGCCTACCAGCAAGGCCACGTTTTCTGTGCCTGCTCTTAGGCCCTGCTCCTGTGATCCTCCTGACAATAGTGGCGTAAGCTCCACTCCACTTCGCACATACAGGAGACCTGCTCCCTTCGGTCCACGAATCTTGTGAGCAGATAGACTGTATAGATCTGCCCCCCAAGCGGCAGGTGTAGCCTTCATTTTTCCAAAGCCTTGAACACCATCCACATGGAAAAGCACCCGTGGTGCTTTCTTTTTGAGCTGTTTGCCGATTTCTGCAATCGGATGGATGGCTCCTGTTTCATTATTTACATGCATCAGACTCACAAGCACCGTGTCGGGCCTGATCGCGTCTACAACCTGCTGAGCGTTGACCACTCCATCGGAATTCACAGGTACTAATGTCACTTCCCATCCCCACTGCTGCAATTGCATAAAACTTTCATACACCGAGGCATGCTCGGTAGCCGTAGTGATGATGTGTTTGCCTCGTGACTGATAACGTAATGCCACACCTTTTATCGCGAGATTATTGCTCTCGGTCGCACCGGAAGTAAATACAATCTCCTCAGGCTTAACTCCTATAGCCGCAGCACAGCCGGATCGTGCACGACGCAGCAACTGATGGGCACGCTCTCCATACCCATGGATGGAGGACGGATTACCGAATTGTGTTTCCATAATCTCGGCCATCGTACGAATCACATCAGGATGGGGAGGTGTGGTTGCAGCATAATCAAAATATTTCAAATGAGGTTAGACCTCCCTTATCTCTTCGTTCATGAACCTACAGTGAGCATTGTAACACGATACCCATACAACACAAAAAGACCAACCGGGAACAGGCGTTTCAAGCGCTACTGCTCCCACATTTGATCTTGTCCTGCCTATCATTGTTATCGCAAATGTCTTTCTGTGAATTTAGATCACATACTTCGACTGTGCCTTCTCCACCTTGGAGATATAATTCTGTGTTTCGGAAGGCAAACGGTTAAGTACACTCATCAGTTCGCTATCACTCGACACACCCAGACGTGAAACACGGCCTGGTCCTGCATTATATGCAGCAAGCGCCATCTTCACTTCTCCACCGAAACGCTGGAGCTGAAGGGAAAGATACTTCGTACCCGCATCAATGTTCTGGGCAGGATCAAATGAATTACTCACACCTAGCCCTGCAGCCGTGCCATCCATTAATTGCATGAGCCCCTTGGCTCCGGCAGAGGACACAACATTTGGGTTAAAATTGGACTCTGTGTCAATTACGGCCTTAATCAATGATTCAGGAACACCGTATTTGGCACTTGCCTCGGCAATCAAAGATTCATAATCCGTAGGTACAGATGCCCCGGAATTCACGATTCCTGTATTGGATGAAGATAATAAAGACTCAACGATGTTATTGGGGACAGCGGACGATCCTGCCGTATTTAAATCCGGATTGTACGTGCTTCCGAGTTGCAGCCACAACAAACCATCACTGGATCTTTTGGAGACCGTAGCGGTGGAATCTGTATTGCTCGTCGAATTGGCACCCGTGCCTAACAGCCCGTCCATCACATTGGCGAAATCCACTGTTGAACCAGCATCCGATTGTGATCCACTGGTTTGGTTATTCACATTGGACAATTGCAGTTCCAACAACTGCCGCGATCCGCTTGGATCAATCTGCATGAGTTATACCCACTCCCGTATAATTAAGCGTATTATGACCTTATTCTACATCGTTTTACAGCAAGGTTCCATTGTTTTCAAAAAAATATATGAATCTTCCCACCTAACCTGCGCATATACGAAAAAAACCTTCTGTAATTCACCACATTTGGGTGAGAACAGAAGGCTTTTGAATGAACCATTTTACACGTTAGCGAGCAAATGGAATCATGAAAAAATAACTCAGCGTGGCTACAATACCCAGTCCAATGGACCAAGCTCCCGCTGTCTTACGACCATTCACATATGCATAGTAACCCAGTACGGCTGCGGCCGGTCCAAGTACGATTGACCACATGAACAAAGACGCGATCCCGAAGGCAAGTCCCATGTAACCCGCGACCTTGCCTGTTGATTCCATGACCCGGTCTGCCTCATGTTTCTCAGGTACAGGCTCTGCCCGTTCGGTACCTCCAGTTCTTACAACAGTCGGAGGAGCGACCTCTGCCCCATATTCTTCCCGATGTGCTTTTCTGGGATAATCGACGCGCATACGCTGTTTTTCACCGTCACCCTTGGTTTCAGGGCGATCTTCAATATTAAACTTATTATCATCATTTTTCATTGGAAAGCACCTCCGTTATGAATAGGGATGACTGCTCACTTGGGTTTGAACGTGTGACAGCATGTTGCAGAGGATGTGCGTGCGTGATCATGGTGATCGGAGTCAAATGTCTCACCGGCAAATTCCTCATGCAGACGACGGGTGGCATGTTGGTCAATGTCAATCATGATGGCATCAGCGTGGCAGAAGTTGTTTTCTCCCCAAAAGTTGCAGTTGGAGACGCTGCATTTGACAATTGGTTTGTCTTGGCTCATTTTTTATCACCTCGACTACTATTGTCTCCCCGCCACAAACCTGATATTCCCCGTCAAAATGCCAGATGATGACATGATCACACCTCGTCTGATTCTCACTAAAAACACAAAAAAACCGCCACAAGGGCGGTTTCGTCCAATTTCATATTAAGGTTTAAACGTTAATTAGGCGTGATTCCGTTGATTTTGCATACGGCGCTGAGTCAGGTAATCACTTTCATAATATGCCAGATCATCGCGCAATTCTTCGTACGTTTTGGAAACCTCAAGAATGACATCCCGTACTGCACGGATTGGCTTGTCACGGAAACGAATGGCATCTTGTCCTGTGTAAGCGTATCTTCCGTCTTCGGAATAACATTCATTTTTGGGATAGAAAAAGCTGTTTACGCATTGATGATACGTATTATAAAGAGCCTTTTCGGCAAAATCGACATCAAAGTTGGCACGACGCAGCACAACGCCAAGTTTTTCGTAAGAAACTTCAGAAAAAACGAGCAAATGACGGAGATCTGAAAGAAATCCTTTGTAGAAGGCTGTTGATTCTTCCGTCTGATTCTGATCCAGTTCAGGCAAAGCATTCTCATTCAAAAATTTTTCAATCCGATCGATAGCCGGTTTTAACTTTTCCCTAGTTGACTCACATGTTTTCTGTACATTGGCTGCTGACATAAAGGTAGCTCCCCCTTAAATAAGTCCTTACATATAGGTCGGCCAACGGTGGTTTTCCCCTGACCTTTGAATTCTCAGCTATAATCCTACCATAAAAAGATGACGAGCGGTATCCCTTAATCATGCTTTCCGCTTCTGCCGTTAAACATGCCTATTATCCGCAGTTAGACTCGAACTCGCCTGCATAAAAATATCCGCTTTTTCTAACGATAGATATAACCAGTGACAACGACGAAGCACTGTTAATGATTGTCCAAAATGAACGAAGGAGGTTCCATCCACCATGTCCAGACCGAAATGGATTAACTGGGCCCTTGCAGCTGGTGCGGGAGCACTCGCACTGACGCTCTTGCTTCCAACATCCAATCGTCCCGAACCTAAGCCAAGTGCCCTGTCCGACTCTGCTCATGAAGAGCACACGAGTAAGCAGCGTCTGAAAGTGCAGGATGTCAAAGCAACCGATCTTCTGACCCGTATGGATGCCAAGCAACATCTCAGTATCATGCTGGAGAAAACCGCCACAATGAATGCTGCGCAGGTTAGCCGATATGTGAATGATCTCCTACGTTCACATGAACATATCAGATCCATTCATCTCATGAATACCAATGGCTCTTTTAATAAGCCCTTTGATCAGGCCTCCACACAAGGAAGCAAGTTGGAACAACAGAAGCTTCAACATTCGTTCAATCTTGCCAAAAAAGCGGTAAACAAACGTCAAAGTTTTGAATCCTCTTCTTTTCCTTTGGGAAAGGAAAAATATTTTGTTATGGGGCAACCCTCCAAAGATGGCAAAAGAGCTGTAATTGCCTTGTTCAGCCAGAACGTATTAAATGCTGTTGAACAACATCAGCGCAAAAATCTGCGCATGATCCCTTATCCGCGTGAGGGTAAATTCAAAATTGAGTCTGTCCACCCGGATACGCTTAACGAAATCACAGTGAAGACCGGACATGATAATGCAAATGCCAGTCATTTTTACGAAAATGAAATCGTCATCCGTTTTCGCCAGGATCCCGGTGAACGGGATATGCGTATCATTAAATCCGATCTGAGAGCACAATCTGCGCGCAAGCTGGGATACACGTATGTTTTTCGGTCAGAACACATGAGTTACAAACAATTGCATAGTTATTTCGAAAGCAAATGGAATCCACTCTATATGGAACCCCACTATATGTATTTAACCAATGATACTGTAACTGAACAAACAGATGTAACGATACCCAATGACATTTTGTTCTCCGATTATCAGTGGAACCTGCCTGCGATTGAGACAAACAGAGGTTGGAATATTACCAAGGGAAACAAAGATGTCATCGTTGCGGTGGTCGACACGGGGGTTGATATGAATCATCCTGACCTGAAGGGCAAGCTCCTTGAGGGTTATAATGTGGTTGAGCCGGGAAGCCAACCGATGGATGATGTGGGACATGGGACACACGTCGCAGGCATTATCGGCGCTACTGTCAACAATAATGAAGGCGTGGCAGGCATGAGCTGGTATAACAAGGTACTACCGGTTAAAGTACTCGACAACTCAGGTTCTGGTACCACGTATGCCGTTGCCGAAGGCATCATCTGGGCAGCCGATCATGGAGCCAAAGTGATCAACATGAGTCTGGGCAATTATGCTGATGCGCAATTTCTTCATGATGCCATCAAATACGCTTTTGACCGGGATATCGTCCTGATTGCAGCCACGGGGAACGATAATACAGAGCGTCCAGGATACCCAGCTGCTTATCCTGAAGTATTTGCCGTATCTGCTACGGACCCGGATATGAGCAAAGCTTCCTATTCCAACTACGGGGACTATGTGGATGTGATGGCTCCGGGGTCCAGTATCGCCAGTACCTATCCAAACAATCAGTATGCGGCCTTATCTGGAACGTCCATGGCTAGCCCTCATGTAGCCGCACTTGCAGGTTTGATTCGTTCGTTGAACCCGGACTTGACCAACACGGAAGTGATGGATTTGATGCGCCAAAGTGTTATTGACCTCGGTGATCCTGGTCACGACAAGTATTTCGGCTATGGGCAAATCGATGTCTATAAGGCACTGCAAGCCGCATCAGGCAACAGCGCTCCTTTGCAATTCTGGCCGCAACATGTCAGACAACAAATGGATAATACGATGAAAAAGTATACCCAGTAATCGTAATGAGGATAATCTGTAAAAAATACAAAAGCAGCTGCGCCCCGGGGCGTACGCTGCTCTTTTGGTTTACATCCAATTCCCCGGGGCACCCGCCGCAATTAGCGCTTGCGAGAAGATGTGCGGGCTTTACTTGATTTTTTCACGGATTTTTTCTTCGGATTATGGCTAGATACATAACAAGGGTCTTCTTCTTTGACAACAACAGGATACATGTGGTGATGAATCGGAACACAGTGATGTTTTTTGATCACTTCAATCGGGTGGATTACAGGTACGATTTGTGGGATGTAATAATCCTCAACAACCTGGATCGGGTCACAGACAATCGGGCAAAGCGGTGGACAGTAATGGTTCATTTCAAAACCAACTCCCTTTCTGGTGATACTATAACCTATTGCAACAGATCGAAAGTGGATTGGATGTATGTCCATAGTCCGAAAAATTATATGAGCGGTAGCCTGTCCGCCACTGTCCCACCCTGCCCAGGTGTTACTCTGTCAATGACTTGGCACAGTACACGAAGTCCTTCACACAAAAGCTCAACATTTGTTACAGTGAAGCAGATACGCAGACTTGGTGTATCCATCTCCCCTACATAACAGGCGGAACCAGGGAGGAAAGAGACCCCAGCAGCAAGCGACTGATGATGCAACTCACGCATATCCAAGTTACTCGGAAGTTGGAGCCACAGATTGAGTCCTCCCTCTGGCAAGCGCCATTGCATGCCCATAGTAGCATGCTCTTCCAGCACTTTAGAAGCTGCGCACAAGCGAGAATACAATTCATCCCTCAATCGGGATACATAGGCACCGTACTGATTCTGAATAAAAGATTGCAGTGCCTTTTGTGTAAGCAGCGGACTCCCCAAATCCGCAGTAGATTTCGCGGCCACAAGCCGGGTCAATACGCTTCCGTCTGCGATGGCGCAGGCTATACGGCAACCGGGAGACAACACCTTGCTGAAGCTTTTGATATATACGACATGGCCTGTCCCATCCATCGATTTAATGGAAGCCGGGGGAGGGTCCCGAAAATAAAGATCTGCAAACGGATCATCCTCCAGAATGAGGCAGTGGTAGCTTTGCGCGAGATTCAGAAGTTGTGCTCGTCTTCTTGCACTCATCGTGATACCTGTTGGATTGTGATAGGTCGGGATCGTATAGATCAGCTTGGGTGGATAGGTATCACATAATCGGGTCAACAGATCAATACGCATGCCTTCGTCATCCATCGGGACCGTAATGATCTTCGCGCCTCTACTCGTAAATACATCAATGGCTCCGGTATAGCTTGGTGCCTCCATGTATACAACATCCCCAGGTCCGACAAAAGTCCGTGCCACAAGATCGATCCCCTGCTGTGCACCACTTGTAATTAACATGCGTTCAGGTGCAGCCTGTAGTCCACGCTCGGCAAAATGTTCGGCAAAGATCTGTCTAAGCTCCCGATCCCCCTGAAAAGATCCGTAAGCTGCCATACGCTCTGTGTGATCAGAGGAGAGTCGGTAGGCGCTGTCGATAATCTCGCGTGTAGGCAACAATTCCGGCTGAATCGCTGACATATGAAGTTCATACCGCACTTGAGGTGACGTATCAAAATGTCTCCAGAGCTGAGCTCGCGGTAAATAATCCACCAGTGCCATCTGCCAATTCCATGACGTACTGGATTCATTGTTGGCATTGTTTCGCTGCGTTCGGTCCATATCCTCCGTCTGATCCACGTTCAATGTACCTCTCACATAACAACCTTTCCCCTGGGAGCAGGTGATCAATTGAATCGCTTCAAGTTCAGCATACGCTTTGGATACAGTGACCAGGCTGACACCCAAATCCGTGGTCATTTTACGAACAGAAGGAAGCCGGGTTCCGGGTTCAATGAGTCCTGATCGGATGCGATCGGCAATCGTTAGCGCAATCTGCACGTACAATTTGGTACTGCTTCCCCGCTTTAATTCAATATGCATGTGTGCTCCCCCAACTGTTATGATCTTCATTTTACTGTTATAGTGTAGTCCGTCTATTATAGTTTATAATATCAGTATAACAGTGAATAACAGGAGATGAGAATAACATGAGTATCCCTTGGTCCAAAATGGCACAAAACACCCCGTCCTCTGTCGTTCGCGACATGCTCCAGGCCGCTCAAGCACCTGGAATGATCTCACTAGCCGGTGGATTACCAGCCCAGACTTCATTCCCGCTGGAAGCCATCCGCGTTGCATATGAAAAAGTATTTATGAGCGGAGCAGCCGCTCTTCAATATGCGGAGACTGAGGGTTACCGTCCTCTTCGCGCCAAAATCGCCGAACGTCTTGAATCCAAGGGCATTCCCGCTTCACCCGATCACATGCTTCTCACTACGGGTTCACAGCAATCCATTGACTTGGTTTGCCGCATCCTTCTTGACCCGGGTGACCGCGTATTGGTTGAATCACCAACCTACCTCGCTGCTCTGCAAGTCATTCATTCCTATCAGGCTGAATCTCACGGCGTAGCCTGTGATGATCACGGCATGTTGCCTGAATCTCTGGAGGAACAGCTCCAGTTGCATCGTCCAAAACTTGTCTACATTAATCCCACGTTCTCCAATCCTACGGGAAAAGTATGGTCCCGAGAAAGAAGACAGCAGGCTGTGGATCTGTGCCGCAAGTATGGTGTACTCATTCTGGAAGATGACCCCTATGGTGAAATTCGGTTCAATCCGGAGCAATTGGATGTCCCTGCTCTCGCAGAACTGGATGCAGCATCCTATGACGGCCCTTCCAATGTTATCTACACCAGTACATTCTCCAAAACGGTAGCACCTGGCCTTCGTACTGGCTGGATACTGGCTGCTCCCGATATTGTCAAAATGGCAGCACGAGCCAAACAAGGTGCCGACTTGCACTCCAGCAGCATTGACCAAAGAGCGCTTCATGCACTACTTGAATCTTTCGATCTGGATGCGCATATTCGCCATATTTCAGAGGATTACGAACAACGCATGAAAACACTGACGACTCTTATGGCAGCCAAAGCTTGGGAAGGCATCTCGTGGAATTCACCACAAGGTGGCATGTTCTTGTGGCTGCAATTGCCTCAAGGCATGCTTGCAAGCAATCTGTTTACTTACGGTATCCAGGAGAAAGTGTGCATTGTGCCAGGTGATTCCTTCTATGCAGGTACACCAGAGTTAAACCGCATGCGAATCAACTTTACTCATACGGACCCTGAGCTCCTTCCGGAAGCCGTGGAAAGAATGGATCGCGCCATCCAACGTTGGCATGCTTCCTTAACATCGGACAGTGTTGTTACACTGTAATGAACTGTCATAAACGCTTCGCTATTCCATTAGTGTATGAAGGTTAAATAACTTGATATGAGAAATAAAAATAAGGCGGCAGGCCCGAGAATCTCGGAACTGCCGCCTTATTTTTATAGAACCTGTTATCAACAGGAGTTATGTTTTTTTAGATGTTTATGGGTCCTTCTGATCAGTCAGGCCATCGGATGATTCATACGAGTTGTCCTCGACTGATAGGTGGACTACATTGTGTTGCTATGGTGTTGTTGTTGCAGTTAGGAAAGCTTACCGTAAGCCGGGTTCTGTGCTCTTCGTGGTTCATACGGGAACTACCCTCCCACCAGAAGCGACAATCATCTATCTAGGCCATGCATTGCTGCACAGCTCAAGCGACCAACCTAGACACACCTCGGGCTAAGGTTGCCTCCTCCGAAAAGGCGGCTGTGTCCCATTAGGTCTTGCTCCAGATGGGGTTTACCAGGAACGAAGTCACCAGCGTTCCTCGGGGTCTCTTACACCTCGGTTCCATCCTTGCCTGTGCCGGAAAATCCGGCCATCGGCGGTCCATTTCTGTGGCACTATCCTTCAACTCGCGCTGACTGGACGTTATCCAGCATCCTGCCCTGTGGAGCCCGGACTTTCCTCTCGTGGCAACAAGGCCACCAGCGATTGTCTGTCAAGCTTTCCGAACAACATTACATAGTATACAGGCATTTAGGTTCCCAGACAAGCTTAATATTACTGGAAACCACATAGCAACGGTCTTTTTAGATAAATTGGAATACTTCCGTATTTACCTCTGAAGCTGTGACTTGCGTATCATATCGTTTTTCTTCCAAACGGGAACGAAGCCAATCCGCTGTTTTTGGTTTCATAATCTTTTCGGAATTATGTCCCGGGTCAATGATACACATACCTGCCATTAAAGCATCATGAGCCGTGTGATAATCAATATCTCCGGTCACAATAACATCCGCACCTTTGAAGCGGGCAGTGAGCGCATAACGGCTGCCAGAGCCGCCAAGAACCGCTGCTTTTTTGATCTGCTTGTTCAGATCTCCTACTACGCGCACATGAGGCACATTGAATTGGGTCTTCACGACCTCCACAAGCTCACCTAATGTCTTAGGTTCCCTAAGGGGTCCCAAGCGTCCCAAACCAAGCGTACGGCCCTTTAAATCCATGGCATAGAGGTCATAGGCCACTTCCTCATACGGATGAGCCTTAAGCATCGCCTGAACGACCTTACTTCTCAGACTTTGGGGTACGATGGTCTCAATTCGCATTTCTTCCACACGTTCCATTTGCCCTTGGGTACCGATAAACGGTTGAGTCCCTTCACCAGGTACAAACGTTCCTGTACCTTCCGTGTTAAAGCTGCACTTGTTGTATTGGCCGATACTCCCCGCTCCGGCTTCCAGAATGGCTTGAAGAACCTGTTCATGATGGGTACGAGGTACAAACACAGCCAGCTTGTACAGATGATCTGTGTGTACATCTTCCAGCGATTCTTTACTCTCGATGCCAAGTGCCTCGGCCATCCAGTCATTCATACCACCCTCGGCCACATCCAGGTTCGTATGACTGATATAGACAGCGATATCATGCTTAATCAGCTTTTCATACAATTTACCCATAGGTGTATCTGTACTCAGTGACTTAACCGGACGGAAAATGATGGCATGATGAGCGATAATCAGGTTCGCACCAATACGAATCGCTTCGTCCACCACTTCATCCGTTACATCCAAAGCCACTAACACGTGACTGATTTCTTTTTGCAAACTGCCTAGCTGGAGACCTATGCGGTCATCCGGTACAGCCAGATGTTTGGGAGCGAGCTGCTCCATCAGTTGAATTACAGTTTGACCTTTGGCAAACATGCCAAAACCTCCTTCAAGTTTGCGATAAGACGCTCTACCTCAGCCGCCTTGTCCCGGGAAGAATCCTGATCGGATTTGGAGATCGAGTTTACAACCCCTTGCAGTTTGATGATCTCACTTTCCCATTTGGCAAAGAATACATCCGTTGGACGATCCACCAAATAAGGTCCCATCCGCAGCAGCAAATCTTCCGTTAATTCTGCCCCGCCTTGAAGCGGGCGTGCACGATACACCTCTACATTGGCTATCGGGCTTACAGATTGTGGCATCGCCGTTATAATCTCATAAATTTTTCCATCTTCTTCGAGCAACTGTTCTGCTACAACCACCCAGTGATGCTCCAACAACCAGCGTCTGAGGATATCCTCTCCCACATTTGGTTGCAAAATAAGTAACTGGACTCCTTCCAGTTTGGGTAAACCTCGGTCCAAAATAGAGGCAATCAGGGCACCACCCATGCCTGCAATGGTGATGACATCCACTTCTCCTGCAGAGATTACATCCAATCCGTCTCCACGGCGTACCGTTATTTTTTCTTTCAGGCCAGCATCACTGACTTGTTTGCATGCAGCATCATAAGGGCCAGGATTGACTTCCCCGGCTACTGCACTCGCAGCTTTCCCACTGCGGATAGCAGCTACTGGCAGCAACGCGTGGTCTGAACCGATATCAGCCATACGGCTGCCATCGGGAATTTGATCATGTATTCGCTGTAATCGATTCGAAAGTTTCATGAAGCACCTACACCATTCATTTAATTTATTGATTTGCATTGAACAAGGAAAAGCGATAAAATAAAATCCAATAAAACATTTCAAGGATGAATTTCCAAAACCAAGAAATCAAGACGTTTAAATTAAAAATAAAGGAGACCCCGCCGCCGCTAAAGCGTCTTGCGGAAAGTCTCCCATAGTTCGATTATTCGAGGAAATCCTTGAGTCGTTTACTACGACTCGGGTGGCGCAATTTACGAAGAGCCTTGGCTTCGATCTGACGAATACGCTCACGCGTAACACCAAATACCTTGCCAACTTCCTCCAGCGTTCTCGTCCGTCCATCGTCCAGACCAAAACGTAGACGAAGCACATTCTCTTCACGTTCAGTAAGTGTATCCAATACATCTTCGAGCTGTTCTTTCAGCAACTCATACGCAGCAGCATCCGCCGGAGCAAGTGCTTCCTGATCCTCAATGAAGTCACCCAGATGGGAATCATCTTCCTCACCAATTGGTGTTTCCAGAGAAACCGGTTCCTGTGCAATCTTCGTAATTTCACGAACTTTTTCTACACTCAGATCCATCTCAGCAGCGATTTCTTCTGGTGTCGGTTCACGCCCAAGTTCCTGCAACAGCTGACGGGATACCCGGATCAGCTTATTAATCGTCTCCACCATGTGTACAGGGATACGAATGGTACGCGCCTGGTCAGCAATAGCACGAGTGATCGCTTGGCGAATCCACCATGTAGCATACGTACTGAACTTGTATCCTTTTTTGTGGTCGAACTTCTCAACCGCTTTGATCAGACCCATATTACCTTCCTGAATCAAATCAAGGAACAACATTCCACGTCCAACGTAACGCTTGGCGATACTGACTACAAGTCGAAGGTTCGCTTCAGCCAGACGACGCTTGGCTTCTTCATCCCCGTTCTCAATCCGTTTAGCCAGTTGTACTTCATCATCTGCCGACAACAGTGGCACACGACCAATTTCCTTGAGGTACATACGGACAGGGTCATTGATTTTGATACCTGGCGGCAAGCTCAGGTCATCATCAAAGTGAAATTCGTCCTCTCCCTCTCTGGTGTTGTTCTCGGAATCTTCACTAGGACGAAGTGTAACCTCTTCATCATTTTCATTCACTACATCGATACCCAGATCGCTCAGTTGCTCATAGAACTCATCCATTTGCTCTGCATCCTGCTCAAAAGGAGAGAGTTTCTCTATAATTTCCTTGTAATTCAGCGAAGCTCTTTTCTTACCTGATTCAATCAATTGATCTTTAACCTGATCCAGTGTCAATTCTGTTTCTAGTTCAGTATGCTGATCATTCGCCATAACTCGACTCCCTCCTCCCTAGAAACATCTAATCATCAGACGTTCACTGTCTCTCTAGGGCAATCATTTCAATTGCAATCTGTGCCGCGCGTACAGAATCACCTGCCCGCTCTGCAGCAATCATTTCTTCTTTTTTCAAATCGTACTCTTTTTTACGCGGATACTTCAGCACTTCCCTGATGCAATCATCGAGCATTTGAATACTCCATTCACCTGGACCATCCATCATCGAGATTGAACTGACCGTTTTTTCCAAGCGATCGTCATGCAGTGAAGACATAAAACGGCTTGTATCCGACGGTTTGCCTTGCGCATAGTAGGCATATAGATAAGCAGCAATAGCTGCATGATCATCCAAGTTAAAAGCTTCACCAAGATGCTCATTCACGTACTGGGCAGCCTCATCATCCTGCAACATCCAGGCAATCAGTTTGCGTTCGGCAGCGTGATAAGCCGGCAACAGATTCGGTGTAGGCACCTGCCTATTTTGTTGCCTACCATTATTCCACCTTTTCGGGTTATTATCCCCGTACTGCAGGTTATTTTTCATTGCCTCCCGTTCTTCATTACACTCCTGCTTCAATGTTTCGAAGGATACGTCCACTTCTGCAGCCAGTTCACGAAGATACACTTCCCTTTCTGTTGGAGAAGGTAAGGGTGCAATCAATTTTACTGCTTCTTTCGAATAGGCGATTTGTCCGCCACCCTCTAGCAGTATATGGCTTTTTTTCAAGTTTATAAGTTTAAATTTTGTAGTTGTCACGGCACCATCCACAATCTGGTTTCGGAACCGATCACCACCATGCTTCCGGATAAAGTCATCCGGGTCAAGTCCCTCGGGTATGAGAGCCACTTTGACCTGCAATCCAGCTTCCTCAAGAATGGGGAAGTTTTTGAGTGCAGCAGCCTGTCCTGCTTTGTCGCCGTCATAACATATGATGACTTCGTCACACATCCCTTTGAGCATCAGTGCCTGATTCTCGGTTAGCGCAGTGCCCATTGCCGCTACACCATTCTGGATGTCCTGATCCCATGCGGAGATGACATCACCATATCCCTCGAACAAAATGGCTTGTCTTTGTTTGCGAATTGCATTTTTGGCATGATGCAGATTATAGAGAACACGGCTTTTGTTAAATAACCGGGTTTCCGGTGAATTTAGATACTTCGGTTGCCCATCTCCCAATATGCGTCCTGCAAATGCAATCGGCTTACCGCTCCTGCCATTAATCGGGAACATAATCCGGTCTCGGAATCGATCCACATATCCCTGACCTTCATTTCGCGGTGACAGAAGTCCACCCTTTTCCATCTCTTCAAGCGGATAGTTACGTTTCTCGAGAAATTGTACCAGTGTGTCCCAACGATTTGGTGCGAAACCAATCTGAAACTGGTCGATCAACTTGTCGCCAAAACCTCTTGAGCGTAAATACTCCATGGCTGACTTGCCGTGCTCTGTATTTTTCAACAAAAAATGATACAGCTTCGCGGTAAGCTCATAAGCCTCCAATAGACGTTCCGTCTCCGGATTCACATGAGCAGATTCACGCCCTTGCCAGTCCCCCATAGAGATGTGACTTTCTTCCGCCATCGTCTTGACAGCCTCGGGAAAGGATAACCCTTCGATTTCCATCCTGAATTTGATGGCATTTCCACCCGTGCCGCAACCGTAGCAGTAGAAAATTTGTTTCTCAGGTGTAACGGTGAACGAAGGCGTCTTCTCGGAATGAAAAGGACAGAGGCCCTTCATATACTTCCCCTGTTTGGTCAGATGCACAAATCGGCTCACCGTATCGACAATATCATTCTGCTGTAACACCGATTCAATAATACTTTCGGGTATACCGCCTTGTCCGGTACTCATCTCTGGCCACCTTCATCTCTTCAACACGTAAATATAATTCGATAAACTTACACATTCTCCTGCAAATCTTTTAAAAGTTTTGTCAGTTTATGTTGAAACATTTCTCGATCCTGCTCTGTGAAAGGCTTTGGGCCTTTCCCGTAATGGCCTCTTTTTCGTGCTTTGGCCGCAGTATGACGAGAATCCAACATGAAATCAATGTCACGATCGTTGAACTCACGACCACGAAAGGATAAAACATAACAACGTTTGCCGAGCGCAAGTGCCGCAAGTCCATAGTCCTGAGTGATAACCACATCATATGGCTTAATATGATTAGCAATATACAGGTCTGCGCTCTGATCACTGCGATCCACTTGCACGGTTCGTACCCCTTCTCCTCCTTGAAGCAAATGATCAAATGAAGAGACTAACAATACGGGGATGTTGAAAAGGCGAGCGGTTTGCGCAATCTCGGTTTTGACCGGGCAAGCATCACCATCCACAACAATGTGACGTATATTTAACTCACTCAAACCCAGACCACCCGGTTTCATAAAATAGCTGCATATTGTTATATACGACCCCGGCCAGGCAAAATCCTTCTGCCACAACAAGGGAAATCAAAGGCTAAAATACGGAGCGGTTGTAAAAAATACATTTCACAACCCGTTCCGTATATTTATACCCTCATATATCCTTCTTTAATACTGAATTTTAGCTTTGCGCAAAGTCTGTGGAAAAGGACTCATGAAATACGTCCAATTACCAAACCAACTTGGAAAAATCAGCAAATCCTTTCAAGTCACGATCAATAGCCGCGAGCAAGGCAAGTCGATTCGCTCGAACAGCTTCATCTTCAGCCATAACCATAACCGAATCGAAGAATGAGGTAATACCATCCTTCCAGGCAGATGCAATAGCCAGTGCTTCAGCAGCATGATGCTGAGTCAACGCCTGACGATATTCTGCATTCGTTTTGCTCCATGCCTCATGTAGCTGACGTTCTCCATCTTCTGTGAACAGTTCTGGATGTACGGAAGCATTGGATGCTTTGGCAGCCAGATTACCCACACGGTTGAACGATTCAACCGTTGTTTTGAATGCGTCTCCTGTGAGAACAGCCGCCATCAACGCTTCACCTTTTGGAACCACAGCGCTGATATCATCGAATCCGGAAGAAATTACGGCATCCACTACGTCGTAGCGAACGGTTTCGGATAACAATTTTTTCACACGAAGACCAAAGAAGTCTTGCAGATCTTTACGAACCTCTTCATCTGCACGTTTCAACAGGTTCATCTGGGCATGTACTTGAAGTGCTACTCCGAACACGTCTGACAATGTCAGCGGAAGCTTGTGATCCAGCAAAATCTGTACAATACCTGCAGCCTGACGGCGCAGCGCGTAAGGATCCTGAGAACCTGTTGGAATAATGTTGATGGAGAAACAACCCACGATTGTATCCATTTTGTCCGCAGCACTCACAATGGCACCAACAAGAGAAGCCGGGGATTGATCTCCAGCGAAACGTGGCTGATAGTGTTCAAATACCGCTTTAGCTACCTCTTCTTTTTCGCCGGCTTTACGAGCGTAATCCTCACCCATCACACCTTGCAGTTCCGGGAATTCACCCACCATCAGTGTCACCAGGTCGAATTTGCAGATATCTGCTGAGCGGCTAACAGATTCAGCAACATCACCGGATACTTGCAGTTTGGCAGCAAGTCCATCGGCAATCTTGCGAATGCGGCGCACTTTATCTCCAACCGTTCCGAGCTCTTCCTGGAAGACGATACTTTCCAGCTTCGACAATGCATCCTTAATCTGTAGCTTCTGATCTTCCTCATAGAAGAACTTGGCATCAGACAGACGTGCACGCAGAACTTTTTCATTCCCTCTGGCAATAACGTCCAGTGAATCACTTCCACCGTTACGTACCGTCACGAAGAATGGCAACAATTGTCCTTCATTGTCCAGTACAGGGAAATAACGCTGATGCTCACGCATGGAAGTAATCAATACTTCTTGTGGAATATTCAAGAATGAGGAGTCAAATGTCCCGAACAATACGGTAGGTGTTTCCACCAGGAACAGGACTTCCTCCAGCAAGTCTTCCTTAATCGCGATATCCCATTTCTTCTCAGCAGCCAGTGCCTGAATCTGGGATACAATCATCTGTTCACGTTCCTGGATATCAGCAATGACATGTTCTGCACGCAACACTTCCACGTATGAAGACGGAGTGGAGATCACGGCCTCCTTACCCAGGAAACGATGTCCGCGAGTTACATTACCCGATTTAACACCTGTCACTTCCAGATCGATAACATCACTGCCGAGCATAGCCACAATCCAGCGGATTGGACGTACAAATTTGAAATCATAGGAAGCCCAACGCATGAATTTCGGGAACGTCATGGCATGTAATACAGAAAGTAATCCTTCCCCAACCACAGAAGCCGTTTCCACACCTTTGCTGCTCTTCGTTGCATAGATATATTCGACACCGTTCAGTTCCTTGAACGTAAACTGGTCCGGTTCAACACCTTGACTGCGGGCGAATCCGAGTGCAGCCTTGCTCCAATTGCCACTGTCATCCAGGGCAATTTTGCGTGAAGGACCTTTCACTTCTTCCTCGATATCTTCCTGTTTTTCAGCCACATTTTGAATCAAAACAGCCAGACGGCGCGGTGTAGCATATGCATTCACTTCACCATAAGCAATGCGGGATGCGTCAAGCCATTTCACGACACGCTCTTGCAGCTGTGCGATTGCTGCGCGCATAAAGCGTGCAGGTACTTCTTCCAGCCCGATTTCAAACAACAGATCCTTAGACATGCTCGGCTCCCCCTTTCTTGATCAGCGGGAAGCCTAGCTTCTCACGCTCTTCCATATATGTTGCAGCGACTTGGCGAGCCAGATTACGGACACGTGTGATGTAACCCGTACGTTCCGTTACACTGATAGCTCCACGTGCATCCAACAGGTTGAACGTGTGGGAACATTTCAGCACATAGTCATATGCCGGGAATACCAGATGCTGCGCCATGGCCTTGTTTGCTTCTTCTTCATGCATGTTGAAGAGTGTAAACAGCATTTTGACATCAGATACTTCAAACGTATATTTAGAGTGTTCGAATTCTGGCTGACGGAATACATCACCATAAGTGATACCTTCCACCCATTCCAGATCAAACACATTCTCTTTATCTTGAATGTAAGAAGCCAAACGCTCCATACCATACGTAATTTCAACAGCTACCGGATTTGTCTCGATTCCACCAACCTGTTGGAAATACGTAAATTGTGTAATTTCCATTCCATCCAACCATACTTCCCAACCAAGACCTGCACAACCGAGGGAAGGATTCTCCCAGTTATCTTCAACAAACCGAATATCATGTTTGAGCGGATCAATGCCCAGACGCTTTAGACTTTCCAGGTAAATTTCCTGAATATTGTCCGGTGAAGGCTTGATGATTACCTGGAACTGATGATGCTGGTACAGCCGGTTAGGGTTCTCACCATAACGTCCGTCCGAAGGACGACGGGAAGGCTCCACATAGGCCACTTTCCAAGGTTCGGGTCCAAGCGAGCGCAAAAAGGTCATCGGGTTCATCGTACCTGCCCCTTTTTCCGTATCGTATGGCTGGACAATAATACAGTTATGCTCGGCCCAGAATTGTTGCAGCGTTAGAATCATCTGCTGAAAATTCATAATCATGCTCCTTTTCAATGGTTTGTTAGCAAGCTTAGGACGGTGAAGACAACAATAAATAGCCCCCGTCCTACGCCTGTTGTACAGACGTAGGGACGAGAGCTATTCCCGCGGTTCCACCCTACTTGGCTTAGATCAAACAGGATGATCCTGTTCGTTCCAGCCCACTTTTCCGTGTCCATTCATGCTCCCGAGTGCCGTTTCAAAGACCGATTCAGCCAGGCTCCCACCATCCCCGGCTCGCTCATTCATGATTACCAAGTGTTATACACGACTTGTGTCCATGAAAGCAATAAATCCAGTCTTTTACTTTCTCGTTCAATGCATGTCTCATAAAGAGAAATTATATTTCATAATATATAAAATCTAGTATGAAGTCAAGATATAGTTTCGCTTCCACCAAAACGCCTCAAATCCCGTACTTCTCCATCTGATCGAGGAAAGAACGGGATTTAAGATTCAGACCGAGCTGATGATCCATAAAGGCACGCATCAACTTTTTGATCTCATCACGGGTAGACTCACTCACTGATATATTCCCCAAGCGCTGCAGATCCAACTGCGCGAACAAACGCAACAACTTCAGAGCCTTTGGACTTACTGACATGGCTGGAGGATCGAAATGTTTGCATGCTCGACACAAGACGCCACCAAGTCTGGGACTCATAAACAACTGCTCATCTGGTCGCTCCTGGTTGCAGGAGATGCACTCATCAAACTGTGGACCATATCCAGATGCCTGTAATATTTTCATTTCGTACAGACTTGTAATAACAACCGGATCTTTCTCTTCCTTCAACGCCTGCAAACACGCCTTTAACTGTTTGAACCAAAATGTCCCCGTCTCTTCATCCTGAAGCACACGATCCAATAGTTCACACGCATAAGAGGCATAAGAGGCCTTGACCAAATCTTCACGCAACTCATGATAAGATTCAACAATTTCTCCAGCGTTCAGTGTGCCTAGACCTGTATTTCGAAAATATACATATTGACCATACGTAAACGGCTGCACCAGTGCAGCATGTCGGCTCTTGGGCTTTTTGGCACCGCGGACGAGTACTCCTACTTTCCCGCCGCTTTCGGTGCAAAGCGTAATGATTTTGTTCCCTTCGCCGTAGTCCATGCTGCGGATGACAATCCCTTCCACCCTGTATAGCATGCCTCGTCACCTAACCATTCCCGAATCAGCCAATTATCCTTCGGCTTCTTCATCTTCAATCACTTCCCTTGCGTTATCCGACTCCTGTCCTAACGAGTTACATGCCTCGGTATATAACAAATAGGACTCTACATCCCCCGTCATCGCAAAAACCTTCCACGAAAAATCTCGCATCGGAATTTCATCCTCTCTTCGGAAATGACGTCTGCATCTACCAAATAGGATGGAGTCTTGCAAGGTAAACTATGTGTTGCAATTACTGGATACAATTCCGACGATCAGTCGCGGCCAAAGCCAAGGTCACGCAGAACTCTATCCTGATTTCTCCAGTCTTTTTTCACTTTAACCCACAGGTCCATGAAAATTTTGGAGCCGAGCAAGTTCTGAATGTCGTGTCGAGCTCGCTTACCCACTTCTTTCAGAAGGGCTCCCTGCTTCCCGATAATGATCCCTTTTTGCGAATCCCGTTCCACAAAAATGACAGCTGAGATATATACGACACCGTTATCTTGCACTTTCATATCCTCAATCGTTACGGCAATGGAGTGTGGCACTTCTTCACGAGTCATCTGCAAAATTTTCTCACGGATCAACTCTGCACATACAAACTGCTCCGGATGGTCAGTAACCTGGTCATCAGGATAGTACTGTGGACCTTCTGGCAAATACTTGCCGAGCTGTTCCAATAGTGTGCTTACATTACTGCCGAGCATGGCAGATACAGGCACGATTTCAGCGAAATCATGCAGTTTGCGATACTCCTCAATAAGGGGCAGCAGCGCTTCCGGCTCAATTTTGTCAATTTTATTCATGACAAGAATGACAGGCGTACGAATATTTTTCAACTGTTCTGCAATATAACGGTCACCGCCACCCATGCCTTCCGAAGCGTCAATCAGGAACAGCGCTGCTTCTACTTCTCCAAGTGTGTTCAGAGCAGTCTGGTTCATGTAATCGCCAAGTTTGGATTGACGTTTGTGAATACCCGGTGTGTCCAAGAATACGATTTGCTGATGTTCGGATGTATATACACCATGAATTTTATTACGTGTGGTTTGTGGTTTGTCCGACATGATCGCAATTTTCTGTCCGATCACCTGGTTCATCAGTGTGGATTTACCTACGTTTGGACGTCCAATAATAGCTACAAAACCGGATTTAAATGCTTGTTTTTTCATATGTTCCTCCTCAGGCGCCTAGGCCTGGAATATTGGTTTATTTTTTGGCAGAATTCAGATCAGAAGGCCCAAAAGCCCAAGGTAACAGTTCAGCAACGGTGGTCTCTTGCAGATCACCTTTCATGTTCCCCAAGATAACTTTCATATCCGGTTCACACAGTTCGTACATGACCTGACGACATACGCCACATGGAGCAATCGGACCATCCGTGTCTCCCACAATGGCAATCGCTTTGAAGCTGCGAGGCTTCTGCCCACCTGCAATGGCACTGAACATCGCTGTACGCTCAGCACAGTTACCTGGGGTATAAGCAGCATTCTCAATATTACAACCATGATGCACATGACCTTCACTGTCAAGCAAAGCCGCGCCTACACCAAAATGGGAGTAAGGCGTATACGCCTTCGTACGTGCCTTAATTGCTTCTTGCATTAACAAACCGTTATCCATCATTATTCTCTCCCTTAGGGTGCAATATAAAGTTAGTACCTACGAATTAAGTTCAACCAAAGCCAATTTTACACTAGCCACTCCGAGTCCAGAATAACCCTTCGATCGCTGTTATCCCCAGATTTTTTGATTCACTTTTTCAAAGTAAAAATCCGGGGATAAAGGCGAACGCTTCGCTTCTACAGGTTTATTTCTGTCCTCTTCGTTATCGTGTAACGTCTATAAGTTCAACTTAAAAAAGGTCTAACTTTACAAAGTTGTGTAGTATTAAAATCACAAAACGAATCAAAATCAAAACAAAATCAGTACAAACCCAGCCAGCTCATCACCGGCTTAATGAAAACGATACAACCGATGATGACGGCGAATACCGCTGCCAGCAGAACTGCCCCGGCCGCGGTATCCTTTGCCGCTTTTGCCAGCGGATGGATATGGGGGTGTGCCAAGTCAACCGCTGCCTCTACAGCCGTGTTCATCAATTCAGTCACCAGCACCAAAAAGACAGCGGTCAGCACAAACATCCAATCCGTTCTTGAGATTCTGAAAAAAAAGCCGGCTACACACATCAAAATAGCCACTCCCGTGTGAACTCTCACATTACGCTGAGTCCGCAACCCATATGCGATTCCTTCCGCAGCATTGCGGAATACCAGACCCCAGGAGCGCCTTTTCATTATCGTGTCAACCCGGCCTGGGCCAATACCGCTTCTTGTTTACCCATCATTTCAGCCTCACTTGCTTCATCCTGATGGTCATATCCGAGCAGGTGTAAAAAACCATGGACAAACAGAAAACCAAGTTCACGTTCAAATGAGTGTCCATACTCCTCACTTTGCAGGATGGTCCGTGGTACGGAAATGATGATGTCACCAAGAACATCCGGCATCTCTTCCATTTCTTCATCTTCGTCCAGCTCATAGATAATATCAAGCTCTTCATCAACCGTTTCGTTCATCGCAAAAGACAGTACATCCGTAGGACGGTCAATGCCGCGATAATCACGGTTCAACTCATGGATCTGCTCATCGTTTACAAAAGTCAGAGCCACTTCCCCGTCTGCAACACCTTCCGCTTCTCCTGCAAGGTTCAGCAACTGTTCCAGCATTGCAATCATCGGTTCTGTAATTTCTTTATCCTGTTGTTCATTATTCCATGCCAGATTAAGACTCATTCCTTCATAACTCCTATCTACTAATATTAGAGGTTGTTCAAAAAGACTTTCTAACTTCATCCCATCTTCTCGGTACTGAAAACCAACCTTTTTGAACACGAACTATTATTAAATTAGCCTGCTTCGGGTGAAGTCGGCTTTGGTTTCTTAATCTCCTCCGGATATTCGATCCTGGAGTGGAAGATACCCATCACCGTTTCCTTTAATGTTCTGGCGACGATATCCAGTTCACGCATCGTAAGGTCACAATCATTGAATTGATGATCGTCCAATCGTCCTTTAATAATCTTCTCAATCATGGACTCCACTTGCTCCACTGTCGGTTTGCGCAAAGATCTCACAGCAGCCTCCACACTATCGGCAATGCCAACAATAGCCGATTCCTTGGACTGAGCCTTTGGCCCAGGGTAACGGAAATCTTCTTCCGTGAAATCAGGCTCAACGCCTGCTTCTTCCGCCTGGCGCAGTGCTTTGTGATAGAAATAGTGGAGAAATGTCGTGCCGTGGTGCTGTTCCGCAATATCCCGAATAGGTCTGGGCAGCTTGTAATCCTTCTGCATTTCCACCCCATCGCGCGCATGGGCTACGATAATGGATTTGCTCAGTTTCGGATCAATTGAATCATGCGGATTCTCCATATTGTTCTGATTTTCAATAAAATAGATGGGGCGCTTCGTCTTGCCAATATCATGATAATACGAACCCACTCGGCAGAGCAATCCGTTAGCTCCTATGGCTTCTGCTGCTGCTTCAGACAGATTGCCTACCATAACGCTGTGATGATAGGTACCCGGTGTCTCCGTCAGCAACTTACGTAGAAGCGGATGGTTCGGATTAGACAGTTCTACCAGTTTGAGCGCTGACAAAATGCCAAATGAAGTTTCGAAAAATGGCATCAGCCCAATGACCAGTATGGCAGTTAATACGCCACCCGCAAATGCAAACCCAACGCCATACAGTGTCGTGGTTCGATTCCAATCGCCCGAGTCAATCAAAGCCAAGGTGAAGACGGCTATGGACCCGAACAGACAGACCATAATGGCTCCTTTCAGGATCGTTGATCGCTGGCTAGCCTTATGAGTTGCAAAGATCGCAACAAATGAAACCAATACAGCGAAGAAACCTAATTCGAAGTCAAAAAGCTGACCCTGATGGGTATTCAAAATGATGCTGGACAACATACCGATCAATATCGAACATACAAAGGCAAGCGAGGTATCCAGTAACAAGGCAATTAACATCGCTCCTACCGCAACAGGTGCAAGGAAGCCAACATAGGACCTCTCATTAGTCTGGATAATCGCCGTCACATGCATAACTACAATCGTAATAATAAAAATGAGAACAAGCATCAACAGCTGCGCATTATTATATTTGAAATGCGTTCCGCTGCCTTGCTGAATATACATCAGAATGGCTGCCGACAACAGGCAGGAAAACATAAGAAGTCCAAGCTGCGGCCAGTAGTTCACTTCATTTTTCAGCAAATCATTTTCATCCAGCAAAGTATACATCTCCGGGGTGATCATCTCACCCTTGGCAACTAATGTGTCCCCTTGCTTGATAAAGACAGTTTGCGTGTTCTCACGCGCCTGCACTTTCGCTTCCTTCGTTCCCTCTTCATCGTAGAAGCGGTTAGCGGTCACCACGAGGCGAGCAAGCTCTTGCACGACCTCACGTTGCGTACGCTTACCAAGAGAGCTGACACTCACCATCTCAGCTACTTTGGCACGGGCAGTAGTTGCATCGCTGATCTGATCCGTCATTAACCGAGCAACAATATCCCTCGCAACCGGTTTCATCTCCTGGATATCATCCGATGTCAGACGCGAGATTTTGATGTAAGTTTCTTCAGGAATACGGTAGCTTTGCTCCTGTACCACATTTCTGATCTCTTCCAAAAGAGTCTCGGAGTATGTACCGGCTTTCCGATTATTATTGATATAGTTGGTCACAAAATCTTTCTGACGCTGCGGAATTTCATCACGATAAATATCAATCTTGTCCTGACTTGAAATCTGATCATCCTGATTTAATCGATCTACACGATCAAGCAGGGTAGTCATCAAATTTTCGTTTCGTAACTGGACAATCTGAAATATCGGCTGTACCCGTTCCGCAGCTTCTTCCTGTGCTTTGAGTGTGGCCTTGTTATTCGGAATCTGCATGGGCGCAGCAATATCCACTTCACTCCGTGTACCTTCCTGAATATCATACCGCTCAGGGAGCAGCTTGGAAGCCAGACTGACGTAGAAAAGAATCACCAGAAACAAAAACAGAAGATAGCGTGCCCACACGCTATACTTCCATCCTGTAGCCTTATTCTGAAAAGATTTGCCTTTTGACGGTTCCTTCGAGGTCACTTTAGACAATCCCTTTCTATGCTTGATTTTCTGCGGCGTGGTTGTAAGCCACGATAATTTTCTGGACAAGGGAATGCCGTACAACATCTTGCTCGGCAAAATAGACAAATCCAATCTCGTTAACTTCATTCAAGATCGTATTCGCTTCCACAAGCCCGGATTTCTTACCACGCGGTAAATCAATCTGTGTCACGTCTCCGGTGATGACCATTTTGGAGCCAAAACCAAGACGAGTCAGAAACATCTTCATCTGTTCCGGCGTTGTGTTCTGTGCTTCATCGAGAATGATGAAGGAGTCATCCAGCGTACGCCCCCGCATGTAGGCGAGTGGCGCGATTTCGATTAACCCTCGCTCCAGTGCCTTAGCGGTCTGTTCTTGTCCCATAACGTCATACAGGGCATCGTACAGCGGTCTCAGATACGGGTCTACCTTTTCTTGAAGATCACCTGGCAAAAAACCAAGACTCTCTCCCGCTTCAACAGCAGGCCGTGTGAGCACAATGCGTTTGACGCTGCCTTCTTTAATTGCGGCAACAGCCAGTACAACAGCAAGGTAGGTTTTACCCGTACCGGCAGGACCAATGCCAAATACAATATCACGTTTTTTAATTGTAGTTACATAGTGCTTCTGCCCAATGGTTTTAACACGGATTGGTTTACCTCGGTATGTCGTTGTAATCTCACCCTTGAACAGATCCAATAGCTGGTCTGCCCGCATATCCTTGGCAAGTTCAATCGCATACTTCACATCTCTCTCGGTTAACACATATCCATTGCGTATCAATTGCAGTAACACGTCAAATAATTGTTCAAGCGATTCCACCTGCTGTGCGTTGCCAAATATCACAATCTCCGCTTCACGGGATGCAATCTGGGCGGGAATCTCGGATTCAATCAGTTTAAGAAAAGTATCTTGGGGTCCAAAAAGAGATTGGCCCTCTCCCGCACTCTGGAGGGAGATTTGTATGCTGCGTGTTTGCTCTGACAAATATCCTCATTCTCCTTGACTATGGACTAGCGGAAGTTCTTCCGCAATGCTTTCTTCTACTTCAAATAAGACTTTCATATAAACTTTACCATTCTCTTTCTTCTCATGCAAAATTTTTTCACTTATAATTTTTGTTCCTTTGCCGTTTTTGGCGATAATATCGTTCCTTGCTCCTTCCAATCCTTTCGTTCTGGCCCATTCTATCGTCTGTTGTTGCTCATGCTCTCGGGTCTCCAGATCTTTCTCTGTCAGCCAACCCATGGGAAGTGTAAAGGATCGCCACGTCAATGGTTTATGATTACTCTCGGTATCAAATGAACTGAACGGTGTACTTCCGTACCCCCACAGTTGGATCGCCCATTTTCCCAGCACCATATAAAAACGTTCTTTGCTCTCACCTGTCATTGTGTTATGTTTTTGCACCAGCGGAACCTCTACCTGATACTCACGCCATACCAGACCACGAACTTCGCCTTTGGCAACGATGGTTTTAGTGTTCTCCTCATCCCCGAGAATCCCCGAGATCAATACCTGACCCTTTTTGACACGCATGTCCTTTTGAACAACAGGGCGTCCCTGCTCCGCATAGATTTGAGTGACCACAGCATCTGACTTGCTGATCAAATGTCTGGGATTCAGCAATGGTTCGCGCTTGGGTTGCGCCGATTCTACGACCTGAATGGTAATGGTTGTCCCCTCTTTGCTCACGCCAATCCATGTTACATCCGGCAGAGCGAGTGCAAGCTGTCTGGAGAGCTTGTCTTGGCTTTGCAGACGGAACCCCCATTGCAAAGGATATATACCCTCTTTCTTCGCTGCTGCAAGCACCTCGTCGGTGGGAATGGTGACGTTACCCTTGACCTCCACACTCCATACCATGGACGACAACGCAAACAAAGCTGCTACAAAAAACAGCATACCCCCAAGAAAGAACTTCCTCCGCAATAAACGGGCAGCAAAAAAGGGGAAACCGCTGCGATGGGTTACTTTCACCCTGCAGCCTGTCCGTTTCAACACAGGACGCAACCTGAAAAAATGCGGCAGCAGAATGTTCATCTCTGCCACGCGTCCATCGTAAGCACGCAGGTTCCACACTTCCAGCCCCTGCTCTGCCACCGTGTTGATCAATGTTTCAATGTCTCCCCCAGTGACCGTGATTCGGACTGCTCCCCGCAGTTTGTACAGACTGGGCTGCTTCATCCGTTCCCCTCCACTCCATTCATATGAATATCCAGAATCGTTCCTTCAACAGCTACTTCATCCGGCAAAATGTTACGTATCACCAAGGCAGTTCCTTTGATCTCCAACTGGCCTTGGGAAAGAGCCAGCACGATGCGATCCGGGGTGAAATGGATGACACCGCGATGATTCTCTATATACAGTTGCTTACTGCCGATCAGGGTTAACCGTGGCATATCATAAAGCACATCCTGCGGCAGATCCAACACTTCACTGGTCCATCTGCGCAGCTTGCGGCTGATCCGGGTCATTCGAAGGTCTTCCCCCTTCCTCTACAGTTCAACTTATGCGCAGATTCATGAATTTATGAAAATTCCGGGGCGTGTTAGGGACGAATGTTGAGAAAAAAGGATAGAACACAGAAAAAGCCGTCTCCGGCGGCTTTATGCTCACCAGAGACGGCTTTATTTCCGTCCAGCAACTTAACTTATTTACAGTTTCCCTCTTGTACCAAACGGCTGTTTGGAACGAGGAGAACCCAGTACTTCTGCCCACAGGACACCTGTGCGAATATCAGCAGGACGAAGCGGAGACGCTCCCGATTCATCAATGCTGGTCTCATCCCAACTGGAATCAGACACAACTGGCCGATTCGCAGAAGAGATGCGATTCAAACGTTCTTCAATCAAGCGCTGCTGTTCTTCCATGCCTCTCATCTGTTCCTCAAGTGAATTTTCCATGGCACTCATCGTGCCCTCACTTCTGTAGTCAGTTGCGGGGCGAGAAGATGCAGCAGGCTCCGAGTACGGCTGATCATACTGATTCTCATATTGCACGTCATCATACCGATCGTCATACTGTTCATCATAACGTGGGTCTGCAGGTCCGGAAGACTGCTGCTGCGGAGATGAGTTGTCTCTTGAGCGTTCATCCCGGCCTGAATCACCGCTGCCTCCAAACGTAGGCATCCCGTTGGCAGGACGCTTTTTGTTCGGATCAGCCGATTTGGCAGCTTTCCCCAAGAAAGAGAAGAGCGCAAAACCGATGACGGCCACAATATACAGATTATCAAAAATCCATTCAAATAGGCCCATATGCACTCACCGCCTATCTTCCGTTTTTGGAATCACCCTGATCGTTGGAATTCGAACCTTCACCAGGTTTTCCCAAGGTATTACGCATTTGAGTATCCGCTTCAATATTCTTCAGGTTCATATAGTCCATAACACCAATCTTACCACTACGCAGAGCTTCAGACATTGCCAAAGGTACTTGGGATTCGGATTCTACAACGCGTGCTCTCATTTCCACTACGCGTGCTTTCATCTCTTGCTCTTGGGCTACGGCCATTGCGCGACGCTCTTCCGCTTTCGCTTGTGCGATACGTTTGTCAGCTTCTGCTTGCTCTGTTTGCAAGAAGGCACCAATGTTTTTACCTACATCAACGTCCGCAATATCAATGGACAGGATTTCAAAAGCAGTACCTGCATCCAGACCTTTGGACAATACGGTACGGGAGATCAGGTCCGGGTTTTCCAGGACGTCTTTGTGAGAATTGGAGGAACCGTTTGTACTTACGATACCTTCACCAACACGGGCGATGATCGTTTCTTCACCAGCACCACCGACGAGACGGTCAATATTGGCACGAACCGTAACCCGCGCTCTAACTTTAACTTCAATACCATCTTTGGCTACCGCAGAGACAATCGGTGTTTCGATAACACGTGGGTTAACGCTCATTTGTACGGCTTGTAATACGTCACGACCTGCGAGGTCAATAGCAGCAGCACGTTCAAATTCGAGTGGAATGTTGGCACGTTGTGCAGCAATCAGAGCGTTTACAACACGGTCAACATTACCACCGGCCAAGAAGTGACTTTCCAGTTGGTTCATTGAGAGTTTAAGACCGGCTTTAGTTGCTTTAATCATTGGATTAACGATACGGCTAGGCGTTACACGTCTCAGTCTCATCGCTACCAGAGTAATAATACTTACACGTACGCCGGATGCAATCGCTGAAACCCAGAGCATAACCGGGAAAAAGCTGAAGAATACGCTCAATACGATAATACCTACTACCGCAATGAGCAAAATCGTAATCATAGATGTGTCCATTGTTTAATTTCCTCCATTTGCAATTAGAATTTGATAAAAATATTTGAGAAGGCATTCATAAGTCCGCTGCTAAAATTAAAGAATGCACCACGCTGGCAGCTTCAGCTAATGGTTATGTACATTGCCGAAGCGTTAATCCGCTTCGACAACAGAGCGAGTTACACCGGCAAAGCTTGCTGAACCACAATCCGGGTACCTTCCGCTTTAATCACAATAATCGGAGTATCGATGGGAATAAAATCTCCGTCCGTCACAACGTCAATTCGTTCCCCTTCAAACATCGCTGTTCCAGAAGGACGAAGTGGTGTCAGACTGATTCCTTGCAGACCAACCAGCTCTTTGCGTTCTGTGGCTGATGAATAACCCCGATCCGCAGACATGCTGTCACTCAATATGAACCGATTCCATATCCCTCGATCCTTAAAGATAATTGAGATGATCGCAATGACTACCAGTGCTGCTCCAAAAGCGATACCCAGAGATACAAATGCATCACTCGTATCATAAGCAGCCCTTACAACACCGGCCACAAGCGCAATTGATCCCAAAATCCCCAGAATACCAAAGCTCGGAATAAACATCTCCAGAATCATCATGATGAGTCCGACGGTAAATAGCACCCATGTCTCTGCTCCGGCAAATCCCGCAATGTAATTACCCGAGAAATACAACACGAAACACACGATACCTACAATACCAGGAACTCCAAAACCAGGAACAATCAATTCAATGATTACACCCGCGATTCCGAGGAATAATAACACAGTCATCACAACCGGATTGGTAAGAAAAGAGGAGATATTCTCCGCTGTCGTTCGTTCTACCTTAAATAGGTCATCCTGACTGTAACCTGCCCAAGCTGCCGCTTCTTCCGGTGTGTTGCTGATGTGGTCGGCATAACCAACTTTCAGCGCTTCTTCAGCCGAGAGAGCAATAATTTCACCTTTTTGCTTGGTTTTATTGATCTCTGGCATTTCAACAACGATGTTAACATCCGTCATTCCAGCTGCAATCTTGCCATCACGACCACTGATTTCAGCCGCTCCCTGCATTTTGCTTTTCCAGAATGCAACAAGCTTTGGATCATCAACATGTTTACCTGTACTGTCGACCATTGCTGCCGCACCAATCATACTGCCTGGTGACATTACGATCTTATCTGCATTCAGAGCCAGAAAACTCCCGGCTGAAGCAGCATCTCCACGAACAAATGCAACAGTCTCAATCGGACTGTCCTTGATCAGGGTACCCAATGCTTCTGCAGTGTCGACACGGCCTCCCGGCGTATTGATATCAAGAACGATCAGGCCAGCATTCATCTCTTCTGCTTGCTTGAACCCGCGTTCCATGAACTTGCCAAGTCCCTGCTCGATTGGTTTATCAACCGGAATAATATATACGGCACCACTCTTCTCAGCTGCATGCGCTGACGGTGATCCAATCCAGACAGGAAGCAACAGCGTCAGCAGCATTAAGAGCATCAATGGCCCCGTAAGCTTCTTCCGGCGCTTTCCCTTCACAATAGTCCCCCCTTTTCCATTAATGTTATACTGTCCAGCTTATGGTATTTATTACGTGCAATGCAACATTTCGTTTCAAAATCTTAAAATTATATTTGAAAACTCGATCAATTGCAAGAATAAAAATCCATAATAATATATATTAACCATTAAAAAGAAATTTCGTCATCCCAAGGACATCATACTTTCTGATAAATGGAAAAAACACCTCCTGACAAGTCAGAAGGTGTTTATTGATTTGCTTTATTGCAGAAATTGTTGAACTGCTTGATTTACCAGTTTGCCGTCCGCTTTGCCTTTAACTTTCGGCATAAGGGCCGCCATGACTTTCCCCATCTCGGCTTTCGAAGAAGCACCGGTTTCCTGGATGGTCTGCTGTACAATAACTTTAATTTCTTCTTCGGTAAGCTGTGTGGGAAGGTACTGGATGAGTACTTCAATTTCCGCTTTTGCATTTGCCGCGAGATCTTCACGGCCCGCTTTGTCAAATTCTTGGAGGGCATCTTTGCGCTGTTTGATTTCACGACTCAGGATATCAAGCACTTCGTTGTCATCCAAATCTCTTTTCAAATCTATTTCAAGATTCTTGATCGTCGAACGAATCAACCGAATGTTGGAGAGTCTGAACTTGTCCTTACTCTTCATCGCTTGCTTCATATCTTCGTTCAATCGTTCGCTAAGATTCATGTAGTTAAAATCCTCCTAAAACTTTCTCTTACGAGCAGCCTCGGACTTTTTCTTGCGCTTTACGCTTGGCTTCTCATAATGCTTACGTTTCTTCACCTCAGCCAATACGCCATCTTTAGCGATGGAGCGTTTAAAACGACGAAGTGCAGCATCAATAGTCTCGTTTTTGCGAACTTTAGTTTCAGACACCAGTTTTCCCTCCCTCCGACCAGACCGTCCAAGAGCAATAACACGGTTCATCATCTTTCATTATAGGCGAAAGGTAATAAAGGTGTCAACCTCAATGTAATGATCACTTAATTGAATCCATTTTATAACTCAAAGGTATTATGAAATGAATTCATTATATAAGCATTTGGTCACACATTCGTGGATTTAATGCATATGACTAAATCCTCAATATTAGTACCCATCAGCTCGTTTATTTGTGAGAATCGGACAGACTTGTCAACACGCCAAGTCTGGTACCACCCAACAAATGGTAATGCAGATGATGAACGGTTTGTTCTCCATCTTTACCACAATTGTTGATTAAGCGATATCCTGTCTCCTCCACGCCAAGACGCTTCGCCGCTTCTTGAGCAGCCAGATGAATCTCGCCGATCAATGGCAGATCTTCTGCAGTAACTTCATTCATGGAAGCAATATGTTTCTTCGGAATGACAAGAACATGCGTCGGTGCAGCGGGCTGGATGTCATGAAAAACGATAACATGGTCATTCTCAAGCACTTTATTGGAGGGAATGCTGCCCTCTACAATTTTGCAAAATAAGCAATCCATAGTTCATACCCTCCTTTGTATTCCAGTGTATGTATTCCCTTCTATCATACTAGAAGTAAAAACCCACGTCCAATCTCTAGACACACAACCAGGTTAATCTAGGTTAACTCTCCATCTATCATCGAGCCGAACACTATACAACATTGGATGTATACCAAGCCATTTTATCGAAATATGGTTTTATCACGCACTTTTCCCAATTAAACAAATATGTATGGTTAATGACACACAAAAGGAGATTGGTTAATTTGACCGTTTATCAGCATGTACAGGAACTTATAGGTAATACGCCTCTGCTTGAATTAACTCGTTATCCATTACCGGAAGGAATCCGCCTGTTCGCCAAACTGGAATTCATGAATCCTGGAGGAAGTGTGAAAGACCGGATCGGCAAGTTTTTATTGGAGAAGGCCTTGGCACGAGGAGATGTTAAGCCAGGTGGAACGGTGATAGAAGCTACCGCAGGCAACACAGGAATTGGTCTTGCAATGGCGGCTGTAGGCCTGAATTTAAAGGTCATTTTCACCGTACCTCAGAAGTTCAGCGTTGAGAAGCAGCAGTTGATGAAAGCCCTTGGTGCTACGGTCGTCAACACACCCACATCCGAAGGAATCACTGGTGCCATACGCAAGGCGGAATCGCTGGCGAAAGAAATATCGGACTCGTATATTCCAGGTCAGTTCTCCAATGCGGATAACCCACTCGCACATTATGAACATCTGGGCCCTGAGATTTGGCGTGATCTGAACGGGCAGGTGGATGTATATATCGCCGGAGCCGGGTCTGGCGGAACTTTCATGGGAGTGTCTCGCTATTTGAAGGAGCAAAACCCGTTAATTAAAACATGTATCGTAGAACCCGAAGGTTCGATTCTCGGAGGAGGTCCATCGGGACCACATCGTACAGAAGGAATAGGGGTCGAAACGTTATCTTCTTTTATGGATGTGAGTTACTTTGATGCCATTCATACGATCTCAGATGAAGATGCCTTTGAGCGGGTCAAGGATCTGGCCTTGTTGGAAGGCATACTGGTAGGAAGTTCCTCAGGTGCAGCTATGCAAGCCGCATTAAACGAAGCCGTTCATGCACCTCCGGGAAGTAACATCGTCGTTATTTTTCCGGATAGCAGCGAACGGTATTTAAGCCAAAATATCTATAATGGAGGTCAATGAAATGAGACCAAAAACCAAGCTGATTCATGCAGGTATTGTTGGTGATCCACACACTGGAGCAGTGAGTGTACCGATCTATCAAGTAAGCACGTATGAGCAAGAATCGGTTGGCGTACACAAAGGATACGAGTATTCACGTACAGGCAACCCTACCCGTCATGCGTTGGAAGAAGTTATTAAAGAGCTGGAGGATGGCGTTCGAGGTTTTGCTTTTAGTTCGGGAATGGCTGCAATTCACGCTGTAATGTCTCTGTTGAAAACTGGAGATCACGTCATTCTAACGGATGACGTATACGGCGGGACCTATCGCATTTTCACCAAGGTGCTGAATCGTCTGGGGATCGAGTCTACCTTTGTAGATACCACCTCACTACAAGCACTAGAGCAAGCTTTGCAGTCCAATACGAAGGCCATCTATGTAGAAACACCTACCAATCCGTTACTCAAGGTCACCGATATTGCTTCTGTAGCGAAATGGTCGAAACAACATGAATTGTTGTTCATCGTGGATAACACGTTTAGTACGCCTTATTGGCAGACACCGCTGGCTCTGGGGGCAGATATTGTACTGCATTCTGCAACGAAATATATCGGTGGTCATAGTGATGTCGTGGCAGGACTTGCGGTTGTTAACAGCGAGCAACTTGGAGAAGATCTGCATTTTATCCAAAATGCAATCGGCGCAGTCCTGGGACCCATGGATTCCTGGTTGTTAATGCGAGGTCTTAAAACATTGGGATTGCGGATGGAAGCGCAAGAAAGCAATACAGAGCAGCTTGTGACATTTCTGAATCAGCATCCAACGGTGAGCAAAGTTTATTATCCCGGGTTGCCCGACCATCCACAGCATAAGCTCGCTTCCACGCAAGCGAGAGGATATGGCGGTATGGTTTCCTTTGATGTAGGCAGTGCTGAAAAAGTAGATGACGTGTTAAGCAAAGTCCATTACTTCACATTGGCTGAAAGCCTGGGCGCGGTGGAAAGTTTAATCTCTGTACCTGCCCGAATGACGCATGCCTCCATTCCTTATGAGCGTCGGCAAGAATTGGGGATCACGGATGGTTTGATTCGGATCTCCGTTGGGATCGAGGATGTTGAGGATTTACTTGAGGATTTGAAATCTGCATTAGGTTAAGGGCATTTTGAAGTCCGTGCTGGCTGATACTCGTGAATGGGTAGTCGAAGATTTTCTAAGGAACACAGGAAGTCTTATTTGATGTTCAGGCCCTCATTGGAAATTATAAGGAACATCAGGCACGTTATTTCCCAAAATAACCTCAAAAAATGCTGAAAACGGCTCTTTATACGGTTATAACGTGTCTCAGATTCCTTAAAATTTTGGCGGGCGCTTCAAAACCTTGAATAAGATGCCTCAGATTCGTCAGCGCTCGCACACCATGCTCCGCTCCTCCAACCGTGGGCAAGAGAACAGCAGCGATTCCACCCCGAAGCGAAGATTTTTATCGAATAGAGAATTAAAATTTTTGCGGTGTCTTGATCATTTGCTCACACATGGGAACGTTCTCGCATATTCAGGATGCGGTACGCCTCTGCTACGGACACGTGAAGGCCCGCTTCTGATTTAAGCAGGTTTAAATACACGCTATGTGCCATCAGTTCATCATCTACCTTACACTAATTAGGTTCAAAAAAAGGTCATGCCTTACAGAAGTTCGCTTCTGCACAGGCATGACCTTTTTTGGATATTCGATATGTTGCCAGTTGTATTGCAATGACTGTCGCGATACATCGGGCTGAGACTCTGTATGTGATAAGACCTCTCTATTCCATGCTGTACGGTACCATGAATGAAACATCCATCCTCAGCTTGTTATTTTCGAGGATTTTCATAAGAAGCATGAGAATGAATCACTGTAGTTATGCCTTTTTTTTAATTTCAATAGTACGGTAAAAGGGTTAACGCTGTAAGCGCAAATAACGGGAGCACCAGTCGGTTAAAACGTCTACGGCCATAACCATAATACGGATAAGGCGTAGGGTAGCCGTAACCTGGATAAAATCCGCGAGTATGACCTATCGGATAGTTCGCTCCCGGCATTGCATTTGGAGCCCAGTTCGCATGATTCACCATGGCTTCTGGTCCAACGGGAACAGCCAAGTAGATCATTTCGTCATCCACATTTTCCATAATGCCATCGTAGTGCATACCGTCATTCATCTGTACACATACATAACGGTGCATGTGTTCCTTGCATAATTTCTTCGCTTCCACCTTTTCCACTTGCCAACGCCTCCCTGATTCTGCTCTTGATCACCTTTTCATGGTATTCAGAACTGGGCGAATTGACACTACTGACGAAAAAACACAAAAAAGAAGCACCCCGTGAGCGGCTTCCTTGGAAGTCTGCTGCGCGGACATCTATTCAGGAAACGTCCTGATCAGATGTCCGCCGGGGTACTTAAATAAAGTTTGTCGGCTTAACTGTAGTATAACAGCGGGATGAACCTGTATCTGTGATGTAACTCACTCCGCTATGTTATAAAAGCAAGAAGAGAAATATTTTTACAAAAATAATATTCCGTAATAGTGCGTGTTTAAAAAGGGCGGTTTTCAGTACCAAAAAGACGGGATAAAGCTAGAAATGGAGTAGCGGAGCATAGATAGAGCTACGTGAGCAACCGCAATGTTTCCGAAGGAAACAACCTTCGTAAGCCCCTACTTATTTCGGCTGAATTCCATATTCGATGTTGATGATGCCGCTAGGCACCATTCGAAATCAAAAGCAGACTTTTTGAACAACCTCTATTATTCATTTTGCTTGGACTATTAGAGGCTCTTCTATGATCTATATTGCTTACACATTGCCCTCTACAGGGTCTCCAAGACCACCCGTGAGCCGTTTCCGGCCTCACCTGCCGGAATCACTACAAGTTTGCGCGGCAAGCGTGCACGCAGTTCAGGCACATGACTGATTACACCAACAGCCAATCGGTCGTCATGCAATTTTTCCAGAGACGTAATGACGGTATCCAACAGCTCAGGGTCAAGTGTACCGAAGCCTTCATCCAAGAAGAAGAATTGAAGTGGGTACTGACCTCGCAGTTGAATCTGGGCCGACAGTGCCAAAGCCAGTGACAGAGAGGTCAAAAATGTCTCGCCACCTGACAACGTTGATACCGGTCGTTTGACTCCCCCGTTGGCATCATCACAAATCACAAAACCACCACCGGAATCCACCTCCAGTGAATAACGCTGTTTGGTCAGGAAGCGCAGACGCTGAGATGCCGCATGACTAACCTGCATCAGTTGTTCTTCGGCAATATACTCGACAAAAGCATTGCCTCTGAACGCGGATTGCAGCTTGCTGAGCAGTTCGCCTTGACGGCTTACCTCCACCCGCTTGTTCTCCAGTTCGGTCCAGCGAACATGTCGCTGCTCCACATCCTCCAGATCACGTTCTGCACGTGCTTTAGCACGAAGGGCAGCCTCGTCCTCAATTCGGACCTGCTGCAAACGTTCGGTGCAGGCTAACCACTGTTCCTCTGATACGACAGCACCACCCAGCTTTTGTTCCAATTCACGCAACTGGGATGCCAGTTCACGCTCACGTTCACGGTGTTGCTGGATCTCTCCTGCCAGTCGCTCGGCTTCGTGGGAAGGAATCGCCGCGGATACAACAGCATCATCCGAGTCAAACGGGGATTGTTCCAGCAATTGCTTCCACCGTTCCTGTGCCTGCTGCAGATGTTCTGTGGCCGAGGCGGCTGCCTGCTGAGCCATAACGTCTTTCTTGGCTGATTCCTGCTTCAGCGTGTCCGCTTCTTTGAAGCGTTGTGCCAAGTCTGTAGCTGCTTTCCGCAGTCCATCCAGACGAGCCTGAGCCGCAGCAATCAGATCCTCTACCCGCTGCTCCCCTACCCACTGGCGTAAACGTTCTTCCTTCTCGGCCAGCTGTTTGCTATTGCCCTGCCACTCCGTTTGCCACTGAATCAGTTGTTTATCCAATTCAACCAGCTTCTGCTGGAGAGATTGAATGATTTGGTCTTTTTCCTCAAGGAACGTCACGCTTTTGTTCAGACGTTCCTTGATGTCTTCGGCGCGCGCATCGCGCTCCTGCATCGCCTGATAGAGGGCCTTGGCCTCCTCCTGAGCGATGCTGGGCAGTTCCGCGGCCCAGCGGCCCTGCAAGGCAGCCGCTGCAGCCTCGCTCTCGGCCAGCTTGCGCTCCGCCTGGGCGAGCCCGGCACGGCCGGCCTCCTGCGCAGCTGCCGCTTCCATGCGGCGCTGCTGCGCGCCTACAGCCGCCTGCTGCAACGCGGCGGCTTCGGCCTGGAGCGGCGCTGCTGCGGCAGCCAACGCCTGCGCGGCATCGCGCAGCGCAGCGGCACGCGATGCCCAGCCTGCCGGGGAGCGCCCGTGTTCGGGCGACCCGGCGGGCTCGGGCTCCGCTGCCGCAGGCGCGGCCTCGGCTGCGGCCGGAGCTTCGCCGGCCGCAGCGCCAAGCTGCGTCAGCAGGCTGCGACGTTCGTGCAGCTGCTGGCGCAGCCCAAAGCGCAGCTCCTGCAGCTCCGCGTGCAGGCTGCGCAGCAGTTCCAGGTCCGCATCGCCTGCGTGCGGACCTTCTCCCGGCGGCGCAGCCGGGAGTGGGTGATGCGGCGAGCCGCACACCGGGCATGGCTCGCCGTCACGCAGCTCGGCGCGCAAGGCGGAGGACAGCCGGTGCAGCTCCTGCTCGCGCATCGTGCCACGCAGCTGTTCCTCTGCAAGGGCCAGCAGGCTTTGTTCGCGGCTAATATCCTGCTCACAGGCAAGCAAGGCCTCAAGACCTGCTGACGCCTGTTCTACCAGATGCTGACGCTGATCACTCAGGCGTTTTTCTTCCTCAGCCGCCGCCTTCAGCTTGTCGGCTCCCTGTTCTGCCGACTTTTTATAGGCTTGCATGTCGGCCTTGTTTTGCTGCAACTGCTCCGCGGCAGTATCCACACGATGTTTCAGTTCAAGCGCAGCTTGAAGTTGCCTGCGTTCCTCTGACTTCACTTCATTTGGCTTGAGGCTCTCCTGTAGTTCCTCACGCCGTTTGCGTCCGCGCTGTTGCAGCTCCTTTTCTTTCTCAAGCTGCTGTCCCAGCGCAGTCTGTTCGCCCTGCCCCTGTTCCAGCTGCTGCGCGAGGCGCGAGCAATCGGCCTGAAGCCCGTCCCGTTCCCGTTGCAGCTCTTTCGCTTGTTCGAGTTGCTCCAAGCGCAGCAAAAGTTTCGGTTCTTCCTCAGTCATTTGCTTACGTGCCGTCTCAGCCTTATCCGCTTCCTGAACAGCCAGACGCTCATGTTCCAGTGCTTGCTGATGAGCTGTTTCGGCGGCATCCTCCCGCTGCTTCTGTGTAGTCGTGGCATCTCGAACCGTCTGCAACGCAGGCAGTATTGCATCTGCCGCAACGGATTGTTTCAGCCGTTGTTCGCCTGCCTCTATCTGTGGTTCCAGTGCTTTCAGCTTCTGCTGTTCATCCGTCCGGGCCTGCCGTTCGTTACTTAACTCACGGATTTTACCCAGTTGTTCAGCTTCCTTTGCAGCTTCATCCAGCGCTTTGCGGGACAATTCAGACTGCTGAACAGCGGTTTGAAGAAGACGTTTCGTTTCTTCCAGCGTCTCCTTGCTGGCATTGCCAAGTCCCTGTTGCTCTGCAGCGAGAGATTGGTGAACCATATCATTATCCTTGACCCGCCGACTTAATTTGATGGCCAACTGGTCCCCATACTTTTCCAGATGGAATAATCGTTGCAGCATCTGGCGACGTTCACTGCCTTTGAGTGACAAAAACTCGGCAAACTTCCCTTGCGGAAGCACCACTGCCCGTGTAAAATCATCCATCTTCAAACCGATCACATCTTCAACACAGCGATTAACATCTGCCAATTTGTCGGCAAGTACCTGTTCTTCGCCATTGACCGTCTCTATGAATTTGCTGATCGTGTTACTCACCGACACTTCATTATTTCGTTTGAAACGTCGCTCTACCCGGAACCTCCGAGCGCCTTCCGCCGACATCAGTTCAAATGTAAAAGCAACCGACAACGAATCCTCTGCATGATTCATAATGCCTTGCGTCCCGTTCACCGCGCGTTCCACTTTTCCGTACATGGCGAGTGTGATGGCATCGAGCAAGGAAGATTTACCACTACCCGTTGGACCGAAAATACCGAATAGCCCCGTCTCTGTCAGCACGGTAAAATCAATCTCTTGCATCTCCCGATAACTTTGCAGTCCGGCAACTTTTAATAAAATGGGCTTCATCTTTCCTCGACCTCCTCACGCACACCCGGCTCGTCTTCATCCACAAGTTCCAGGAAAAGCTGTACCAGGCTGTCTTCCGGCTGTGCACCACCCGTCTGACGCTGATAAAATTTACGGAACAGTTCGTGGACCGGCAGCTCGGATCGTTGTTCCAAAAGTCCTGCTGCTGCCATCTCGGGATACACCGGGCGAATATGAATGATACCTTCATGTGATTTTCGCAGCTGCTGAATCTCCTTCAGGGACATCGCCTCGTCCAGCCACACTTCCATGTCGATAAAAGCCTGTGGATCACGCCCCTCATCCAGCCAGCGATATACTTCTGCCAGACCACCACGGGCCTGCCAACGCACAAGCGGACGCCCGGACGTTAACAAAACTTCCTCCACCTGTGCAGCTCCGCCCGGTGCCAGATCAACCATCGTAACAGACTTGCTCTGCCCCGCTTCCGAGAAGCTGTAGGCGAGAGGAGAACCGCTATATCGAATCACACCGTCTCCTTTGACAGCCTGTGCACGATGAAGATGGCCAAGTGCCGTGTATTGCGCACCAGTCGATAAAGATGAAGGGTCCACCGTGTAGGCCCCACCGATCTGAATCGGACGTTCCGAATCACTCTCAAGTCCGCCGAGCACATAGATATGACTCATGGCCAAGTTCACGGTATCCGGGCGAAAAGAAGCTGCCAGACGCTGCATTAACATGCCCACACGGTGACTGTATGCCTGACGAAGCACATTTTCGTCCCCATCTGTTGTCAGCAGTTCATTCAATCTGGCTTCAGAAGGATAAGGTAATGCGGCAATCTGTGCAATTTCTCCGGTTCGCTTTGCATGGATGGTCACCGCTTCTGAAGTAGGCATCCCTACGAGTGTAATGCCCTGTCTGTTCACAAGTGGAGTTACAGAAGCTACACGTTCTGGCTGATCATGATTTCCTGCAATCACCACAAGAGGTCTTCCATGCTCCGTCAGACGCGCTGCCGCTTCATAAAAAAGCTGTTCCGCCGCTGCGGGAGGATTCACCGAATCATACACATCTCCGGCCATCAATATGGCATCCGCCTGCTGCTCATCAGCCACCCTGACGAGTTCATCAACAAAATCTTCCTGTTCACGCAGTCGGCTTCGTCCTTCCAACGTTTTTCCCAAATGCCAGTCCCCTGTATGCAAAATACGCATCGTCCGTTCCACCCCTCTCCCATATGAAATCCATAATTTTAAATTCCGATCCAGTTCTTTACAATTTCACTGCATGTCCACCATCAAAAAAGTACAGCCATTTCCGGTCAACTTTCCGTCCCAATATATCTTCAATGGCCCGTCCATACAGATCCAGCTGGAAGCGATATTTTTTGGTGAGTTCATCCAAACCACCACGATGCTCCAACACCCGATCCGTCTTGTAATCAAGCAAGACAAGCTCGCCGTCCACCTCATACAGACAATCGATAATCCCTTGTACAAGCACGGTTTCATTTTCAATCGTTGCCTGCATTTTGCTATCTTCATTTAGCATCTGCATATCTGAGTTCGCCGCCTGTTCATGTAGCCATTCCACTGGAGACTGATGTGCCGGAAGTCCATACACAAACGGAATTTCCCGTTTCACCCACGCTGCACGCAATAATTCTTTTCCTGGTTCTGTATTGAAAAATCCGGCCAGTTCTTCAGGTTCGATTGCCGCAGCATGATGGGGCAGCAAAATCTGAAGCTTAATCAACCGCTCAATCGTCTGTTCAATAAGCTGTGAATCAACGGATGAGCCATCTATAGGAAGATGCTGCATCAACGTATGATACACGTTCCCCCGTTCTGCCCCTGTCAGCTGCGTTGCCTCCATGAATTTGGGACGACGCAGGTGGAGTTTGAAAGACGTACCCGCAGATCCCGCATCCGGAACGTTCACCGTACCGTTTGAATCTAACCTTGATCCAGTCTCATGCTCGTTCAATTCACTGGATATGCCACGTAGTACATGGCCTGCTTCATCTTTAGTGTGATTGATTCCTGGCGTGCTGTAATCCAATAATGCCTCGGACTGCTCTCCCAATTCCTCCATGACCTCTACGGACTGGATATCCTGCATCGCAAGTAACGTTTTCAACTCCGTGACAGATGTACTGGCTGCCACTTGAGTTGCAGCTTCATAGGGATATGTCCACGAAAGCCGTTGATCAACTTCGCGAATCAGGCGTGTCTCTTCTTCATGAAGAGCTACTGTGTGTGTACCTGCATCTTCAATGTTTTGGTTAGCCGTATTTTGTGCACTCTTCGTCAGCTCTTCTACAGTTGAGGATGGAACCAACTTCACAGGCTGAACCGCTTGTAGTGCAGCAATTCGTTCTTTCCGCACCTCAGTCATCCCGTCTTCTTCTCCGAGTGTCTGATCTACCACATGATCACGGGATACCTGATCGGCGGAAATAATAGAAATCGACCAACGTGATTGATCATCTGCAAGACAGGCTGAGAACGAATCATTGCTTCCAGCAAGTTCACGCAGCACAGCCGCATCTGGATGTCTCATCAGGGATGGCCCAATCCAGTCCAGGTAGCTCCGCCCTGCAGCAAGCAGATAGTCTGGCAATGCCAGTTCAGGGCTGTCCTTGACCTGAGACCACGCGAGCGCTTTTTTCGCGGCATCTTTTACGGTACCCAGCAGAATCATTTTCTCTTTGGGACGGGTCAGCGCAACATACAACACACGCATCTCTTCAGCAAGCAGTTCAAATTGCGCACGACGACGAATCGCCAGATTGGCTAATGTAGGATAGGCAACCCGGTTCTCACGATCCACAAACCTCGGGCCAAATCCCAGTTCCTTATGCATTAGAAACGGTGCGTTCAAGTCCTGTTGATTAAACATCTTGGATATGCCACCGACAAAAACAATTGGAAACTCCAAACCTTTACTCCGGTGAATCGTCATGATACGTACGGCGTTGTCCTGCTCACCAGAACTACTTGCTACAGTCCCGAGGTCTCCCCCGTTTTCCCGCAGTCTGGAAACATAGGTCAGGAAACGGAACAAGCCGCGATTCGCAGTTGATTCCTCGTATTGTCGTGCGCGATCGTACAATGCCTTAAGATTACTTTGACGTTGCAGTCCTCCTGGAAGACCACCAACCCAGTCCAAATAGCCGGTTTCCCGATACATACGCCAGATCAGTTCACTTAAACTGCCTTGTCTTGCCTCAAGTCTCCACTGCTGCAATTGACGCATAAAGCGAATTAACTTTTGCTGTAACTCCGAGCCTGAGATCTCCGTTATGCCCAAATCCTCACTTGCATGTCCCGCAACACCAGCATCTTGCATTCCATCTGTATGCAATGTAGGCACATCGGATTCATAGACATCATCCAGGATCTCTGCCTCGACTGAAGCTGCTGTCTCCCGCTGTCCCAGTTCCATCTCTGACCAGGCTTCCGGCCACTGTAACTGGACGATATTGGTATCAGGATGATTATCCTGCCGGGATTGTTGTACAGCATTAGTGGAGGAATCGCTCCACTCTCCAGCAGCCGATATAACCGCATCATAGAATGACTGTCTTTTTTCACCAAGCCGAATCTGTGCCAGTTCCTCTTCATCCAGTCCGACAATCGGGGAACGAAGCACGGAAGCGAGCGGAATATCCTGCCTTGGATTATCAACAAGCTGAAGCAGAGACATCATGATTTCCACTTCTGTAGCCTGAAAATAGCCCTTGCTCTGTTCTCCTCCAGCAGGAATTCCCTGCTGTCTGAATTCCTCAATCATGAGCGGAGCCCACATCAAGGTCGAACGCAGCAAGATGACCATGTCACCGTAACGTGCCGGGCGCATCGTTTGCAGGGCTTTGTCATATACATGGAGGGCAGGTTTGTCCGTATCCCCAACCATCTCACGAATACGCCTTGCGATCGCCCTTGCTTCCAACTGGGCTGTTTCAAGTTCGGCACTCTCCAGTTCTGCGGAGACCGATACATCCCCATTCTCATCCGTGCTCTCTGTCAGATCAGGACCACCACCCTGACGATCGATCAGCATGAGTTCAGGTGTATACGCCTCATCACCAAGTGTTTCTGACGGGAACGTAGCCCCATATGCCAGCTGAGCTCGTTCATCGTAAGCAATCTCTGCTACACCTTCGTTCATGAGTTGCCGGAATATCATATTGACCGAATGCACGACTTCCGCACGACTGCGGAAATTCCGCGCAAGATCAATACGTTGACCTGTACGACTCAGATGATCTCCCACCATTCCGTCCTCACGTGTGCTCGCTCCATATTGGCGATACTTGTTCATAAACAGACCTGGCTCGGCCAACCGGAAACGATAGATACTCTGTTTGACATCCCCTACCATGAATCGGTTACCCGGGTTTTCTCTGGAGATCAGTTTCACGATATCTTCTTGAACCGTATTGGTGTCCTGATATTCATCAAGCAACACTTCATCGAATCGCGAACGGTACTCCATAGCCGCATCGGAAGGCATCGACAATTCAGGCGTTGAATCCTCATGTCGTAAAATGTGAAGACAGTAATGCTCCAGATCACTGAAGTCAACTTGCCCACGTTCCTGTTTGGCCTGTCGATAACGTTCTCCAAATGTACTAACCAACCTTGACAACTCCTGCATGAGTGGTGCCGCCTGCTCCAGCTCCTGCCAGAACGAAAACGCAGTTCTTCCGAACAGTGAACCTTTCAGGTCGGTAACTGCCTTTTTCGCAGCCTCACGGAGTTCCTTCACCTGATCCTGTAAAGCCGGGTCCGTTTGATCCTTTTTGCAGGGTTTCAGTTTGCCAAATGCAGCGGGTTGAAACACTTCAGGCAACCTCTCCCATGGCATAACCTGGACCGCAGACAATAGCTCTTCCACCATCACCAGGTCTTCTTTTAACGTATCTGCATAAGGTGCCGGACCTTCAAGCTGCATGGAAATATGGATACCTTGACGGAGCAGTCCTGCTGCACCACTTAAAGCAAGAGCCGCATCACGCAAAATACTCTGAACCCATGCTGAATGTCCAAGTGCCTCCACACTTTCCACCTGAAAAGCAGATGCCATCTCTGAGAGCCAATGATCCGGCCAGGAATGACTGCGGGAGAAATCATACAATCGTTGCACCAGTCGATGCATCGCATCATCATTTCGTTCTCCACTGAACCAGTCCACCAATTCGCGGAATGTACTCCCTTCATCTTCTTCGCCATACTTTTCCTCAAATAGCTCTTCAAGCAGTTCCTGCCGCATGATTTCCGCTTCATTTTCATTTAGGATACGGAAAGCTGGGTTCAACGGAATTTGCTGATAATAACGGCGAATGACTTCCATACAGAATGAATGCAGCGTTGTAATAGATGCCCGTCCAAGCAGCGACAGCTGCTTACGCAGATGCTCTTCTCCAGGCTGTTCTTCAAGCGCACGTTCCAGCGCTTCCCGAATCCGTTGTTTCATCTCGGCGGCGGCCGCTTTGGTAAACGTAGCTACAAGCAAGCGATCCACACTGAATCCTTGGGAGGGATCTGCGATCTTACGAATAATTCGTTCAACCAATACAGCTGTTTTGCCTGATCCCGCCGCTGCGGCAACAAGGATGTCTTCTCCGCTTTCCGAGATGGCACTCCACTGGTCATCACTCCAGAAGCTTCCTTCCGGTTTTGGCATATTCGTCATGATGTTTCCCCTCCCTTGGTGTGAGATAACATATCCCAGATTTGCTGTTTGCCCGGTTTGGACAACAGGTTGTATTCATTTCCTTCTATATTCTCATCAAACTGACAAACAGGCTTATACGGACAGAACGTACACGCCACTTCCTGCTGAATACGATAAGGCTCAATGGCCACATCCCCATCTGTAATCCGGGTACCAATCTCGCGGATATTACTGCGAACCGAAGCAAGCAGCGTATCCCATTGCTCTGGCGTAGCTACAGCGGCGCTGCTATAAAAGCTTCCGTCCGCCTTAAGGGCAACTGGAATAATAGCTGAATATCCCTTATCCAGGGTGTTGTCCATTTGAGCAATTGCGTCCCGATCCGCCAGCAGCAAACCTTTCATTTTGAACCGTTTCAGCAGTTCTTGTCCTGCCTGCTCTGATGTCATGCCGTTTGCGGATTGCAACAGCGGGTTATGCACATGGAAATACAACGTTCCTCCCGGCATCGCCGTTTCCCCAAGCCATTCTTCGGCAGCACTAAGTAGCACCTCCAGATAGGTGAGCATCTGCAATGACAGACCATAGTACACTTCATGTAACTTGAGGTCCGTCTGGCTTGATTTATAGTCAATGACACGCAAGAGCAGACCATTCTCGCCTTCTGCCACATCCACACGGTCAATCCGACCCACGATCTCCATCACACATCCGTTCTCCAGTTCAAAACGTAGTGGCGGCAGTGTTTTATCCGGTCCAAAATCAAGCTCCAGCCCAATCGGTTCAAAACTTCCACGTCTGGACTGTTCACCGAGAATAACGGATGCCCGACTAACAATGTCCTTTAATTTGCGGAAAATATAACCGTATCGCTTGGTGCTCAGCAAAATCTCCCCTTGCAGCTGTGGTGCAATCTGCTCCACAGTTTGCTCGGCTTCCTGACGGCATTGGTCTGGAGTCAAACTGCCCCAACTACGATTTTCTTCGCGCAACCGCATAGCCAGCTGGCTTAGCGCAGCATGAAACAGCTGTCCAATATCAGGAGCCTGAAGGCGGTACAATTGCCGTTCTTTGAGGCGTAGCCCATGCGAAGCAAAATGCGAGAACGGACAAGCTACGAAACGCTCCATTCGCGAGACACTCGTCCTCACCTCTGTGCCATACAGTCTGCGACTGGTAGCTGTACGTAGTGGTAATGCTCTATTACGATAAAAGATCGATCCCAACAACCGCTCCAGCTGAGGTCTGCTTGTCTCCCGAGATACATGCCAATTGTAGACCGCCCACCACATTTCAGGGATGTCTTCTCCGCGACGCCATTTGCGCAATTGTCCAATGAGCGTTGACAGACTCTGACCTGGATGGGTGACATAGGACCAATGCGCTTCTTCCGAGTTCACAACCGGTGGTTGAGCGAGCAATGGCTGTTCTTGTAGACCAAACATTTTCCGTACATGGCGGACAATCTCGGAAGGAAGCAGTGCTTTTCCCTCATCATCAGCAACCGGGTAACTCAGCCACAACTGGCTGCTTGCCGCTGTAAGTGCCGTATAGATTAGAAAACGTTCATCCAGCATCTGCCTGGTTGCACCTGGTCCAAGCGCCATGCCTCGTTCCGTCAGTAACGCTCTCTCCAGTTCCGTTAATACACCATCATCCTGAGGTACGGCGGGCAACTCACCATCAACTGCACCAAGGATAAATACATATTTGATGTCCTGAAGGCGTGTACGGTCCATAGAACCCATCAAAACCTGATCAAGTGCTGGTGGTACCAGACCCAGCTTCAGTTCCGTCAATCCGGTCTCAATCATCCCGGCAAACAGAGTGATATCCAGCCGTTCATTCCCCATCATATCGACCATCTGATCCAATAAATCCAGCACAGCTCCCCACATCTGCCGATGTTCTCTCGACCGTTCGGGGTCACCTTGAGCTTTAGCTTCAGCAGACATATGTTCCAACTTCCATGGAATTTCGGCATCTTCCAGCAGTCTGTATAGTGCCTCGCATTGGGCTTTGGCTGTCTTTGCCTTTTTCATTCGTTTCTCAAAAACACCCAAGGAATCTGTAATGACCGTTCGGCAGCTCTCCATTAAAGAAAGCATCTGGTCCCGTCCTCGACTACGGCCATCCTGACCGTTGTCTTCCAGCGACAGGCTTGGCACATACTTCCACGGTTTGCCGTCAGTCCAGCGATATCCATGAATACCACAGGCCAGTACATAATTCTCAAGCTGGTCCATATCTTCACGAGTGATGGAACCATCACGCGGAAGCAGCAGATCCGTTTTGACACAACGAAATACATCCTCGTAACGCCAGTGGCGCCGAACAATATCCAGTGCGGAACGGATAAACTCAGATAATGGATGATGAAGTTCATTTCTTCTGCGGTCCAGAAAGACGGGTACGTCATAATCCCTGAATAGAGGTTCAGCTATATCAGCGTAGGTATCCAACTGACGAACAAGTACCGCCATATCCCGATAACGCGCACCTTCGTTTTGCGCCAGACGCCGCATCTCACGCAGTGCTCCCTCCATCTCAGCTCGTCGGTTCTCCGCTGCAACCAGTCGGATTCCGGAATCAAGGCCATCACTTTTCCACCGAATTCGGCGGTCGAAACCAGCCTCCAGATGAGCAAGTCCCGGACGATCCTTGTATCTCGGTGGAATCTCCGAATCTAGCACGGTTATATCGCTCGGTACACCCAGTTCATCAGCCATCCCTTTGAGACGCGCGTAGGCACTCGCCGTGGGATAAAACAGTTCCAGTTCTCCAGGCAGTGCGCCGTGATCATAAGGACGATCCAATGTCAGTGCAATCGTCACGGAAGACGACTGCAACATTAGCCGACCGATCACACTCATCTCCTGTGGCGTGAATCCCTGAAAACCATCAATCCAGATCTGGGCATCCTGCAGCAATGCACTTTCCGACAAACGATCTGTCAGCTCGGTCAATGTGTCTTCATCATCAATATATAAATTGGTCAGTTCCTGTTCATAGTCACGATATATCAGATTCAAGTCATGCAACTTGTCCTCCAGAATTGGCGAAGTAGATGAGGTATTCCCTCCAGACAGCCCTTCTTCCAGCAATGATGGATCAACTTCATAACGTTTAAATTCACTATATAAGTCATTTAACTCGCCTATAAAACCCAGCTGGCTGCCGGATGCACCAAACAGCTTCAATTCTTCCTTACGGCGCTGGATGACTTTGTAAAGCAGCATTTTTTTTCCTTCGGCTCCGATCGGAATACGAGCAGAACCACCTGCTTCTTGCATTACACGATAGGCTAAACGGCGAAAGCCGAGCACTTCTGCACGCATGGTACCTTTAATTGCTCCAGAAGACACCAATGCCTGCTCTGTTCGAAAAGAACTCTGTTCGGGAACGAGTAAAATTAAAGGTTTACCTTGCGGCTCCTTTTGAAGCAGGGATGTAATTTCCCGGGTAATCAGCGAGCTTTTACCGCTGCCTGCCCGGCCAATAACAAAACGAACGGACATGTCTAATCCTCCAAACCACACGTACAAGATTTTAATTCCCAGTATAACATATCTGACTTGGTTCGGAACATACGTTTGCCACTATTCGGTAAAACCGGAGATCATCTCCGTTAACACAGCAAAACAGCAAAAAGCCCGCAGCTATCACACTGTGGACTTTTGACTTGATCTATACTTGATTGGAACGGAAATCATACAATTAATTCTTTTTACTGCGCACTTCGAAAATAGCAAATTTCAAGTAATGTCCTTCATCCACTCCCAAAATTTGCGGGTGATCCTTACCGGCTGCTTTCCAGTCGATCAGACGAAGCACTTTGCCTGCATCTTCTGCTGCATCCGCAATCGTGTCCAAGAAAAGGTCAGGACGCATGTGATACGAACAGCTCGCTGTTACCAAATATCCGCCCTCATTAACCAGTTTCATTCCTTGCAGATTGATATCCTTATATCCACGGCATGCACCTTTGACTGCTGATTTCGTTTTGGCAAATGCAGGAGGATCGAGGATGACCACATCAAATGTTTTACCGCCAGCTGCCAGCGCTTTGGATGTATCCACTTTCTGTTCGCCTGCACGTGCACGTGTGGTACGTTCATCCAGCCCCTTCACTTGTTCACGCAAGTACTGGAATGCATCAGCAACTACAAATTCGACCCGGTCGGTAAAACCGTTCAGCTCCACATTTGTTCGTGCACTCTCAATGGCATGCTCCGAAATATCAAGACAAGTCACTTTTTTGGCTCCATACTTGCAAGCATTCAACGTAAAGCTGCCCGTGTGTGAGAAACACTCCAGTACAGTAGCACCGTCCCAATAAGGGAATGTAACTACCTTACCGCTTTTATTCACAGGTAAGAGTTGCTCTGTGCCATCCTGCTCGGTCGTTTGAAGTGTAATTCCACTCTTGTAGCCCCAACCCTTCATGAGCGGTTCGATGGCTGCACGATTCTCGCGTTGGTCGAAGAAGTAACCTGTCTTCTGTCCTTCCACGATATCCACTTTAATGAGTAGTCCATTCTCTGTAACGGTGACCTGTCGTGGGCACTCTCCGTACAGCGGACCTTTGGTCTGCTCCAAACCTTCGAGTTCACGAATTGAGACATCACTGCGCTCATATATGCCTTCCGGCTGCATTACTTCAATGAGCGCCTGTACAATCGCTTCACGGCAACGATCCATGCCAAGTGTAAGCAACTGTACAACGAGGATGCTGCCGAATCGATCAACGATCAATCCTGGCAGAAAATCAGCTTCTCCGTAAACGAGACGGTATGCCTCTCCATCCTGGATAAAACGTTCCCGATGACGCAAGCAATCACGGAAACGTGCTGCAAAAAACGCGGTGTCCATCTGTTCGGACTCCAGCGGTTGATAAGCTACAACTCTTACTGTGATTTGAGATGCAGGATTGTAATAACCTGTCGCCAGATAGCGACCTTGATGATTCAATACATTGACCAGATCTCCCGGTTCCGGGTTTCCGTCAACAGAGGCAATTTCATTGTTAAATATCCATGGATGGGCATGTTCAAGTCGCTTTTTGCGACTGCGTTCGAGTGTAACTGATGGCAAGGTAGATCCACTTCTTTCATAGTTAGTTGAAAAGATAGGTTTGGTGCGGCGCGTAGGTGGCGTTTCGGTTACGAATCGATCTTCCGATCGCTGTTGTCTCCAGATTTTTTTGATTCCCTTTTTTAAAGGGAAAATCCGGAGACAAAGGCGCACGCTTCGCTTCTTCAGATTCGATTTCGTCCCCTCCACTACGTTTGCACGAATCACCGTATCTTTCGAATTGGGGTGCGACAGTTAAGATGCTTCAGTGACGAATTGTTACTACGGTCGCTTTATTTAAATGACGTTACGGTTACGGATTGGTTTTGAGCGTTTTTATTCTTTTTTTGGACTTCCCTACTAAAAAAGTCTGAAATAACCGCAACACATGTGCGGCTTGCTTCCGCAGATTAGATTCGTCCCTCCACTACGTTTGCACGAACCACTGTATCTTTCGAATTAGGGTGGGGTAATTTAGGTCGCTTCCCTCTGAATTCCTTTAGGCTTGTCATGGTTGTCTTTTCTTACTCATAGGATGAGTTAAGGAACCCGGACGGAAGGAATGATATTTTTATGTTTAGAGATGTGATATTGCCCCTACTCTATGGGCTTATTATCTTTTTTGGTGGCATGAAGCTGATGGAAACTGCCTTACAACGTATGGCAGGGCCCATGTTGGCAGGTTGGCTCAATCGCGCCACCTCTGCTCCATGGAAAGGCATGGCCTTCAGTGCGGGCGCAACGGCCCTGTTACAGAGCAGTACTGCGGTCACCGTACTCACCATTGGACTGGCTAATGCCAGATTAATTACCTATGGACGCACACTCGGCATCATCCTCGGTACCAACATCGGGACATGTCTGACGACGGAGCTGGTGGGATTACAGATCGGACGTGCTTCCCTGCCGCTGCTTGTCCTGTCGCTTACGGGCTGGGCCATGTTTGTTGTCCTTGGTGAACGCAACCTGGCCGCTCCTCAACGCACGCGCCGGACACTGTTTAACATCCAGTACAGCTTCCTCGCAGCTGCGGGATTTGCACTTGTTATGACAGGCATTCAGGTAATGCAATCCATTGCCTTACCCTTGCGGAGCATGGGCGTATTTCAATGGTTTCTCGACCGCTCGGCAGACAGCTTGTGGTGGGGCTTCCTGGCAGGTGCCTGTCTGACAGCGCTCATTCACAGCAGCGCAGCTGTCATTAGCATGGCGATTACGCTCGCAGCCACAGGGGTATTACCTGTGGAGATCGGCATCGCCATTGTGATTGGGTCCAACGTCGGGACCTGCATCACCGCTGTGATCGCTGCCGCGGGCGGAGCATCCGCAGGCAAATTTGTCGCAGCCTCCCATGTTGTATTAAACATTGCGGGAGCGCTGCTGTTTATGCCGCTGATCGGCCAGCTGCATGCAGCTTCGGCCTGGCTGTCAGCGGATAACGGGGCACAGATTGCGCATGCCCAGACCCTTTTTAACATCACCAGTTCACTGCTTGCTTTGCCATTCTGTTACTTGCCAATCTGGCACAAAAAACCACCGGTCCACGCCCCAGCGGCGAAGTCACCCGTGGCTTGATGATCTGCCTATCCTGACACACAGAACGCGCGGGTAACTGACTCGAACAATAATGCGTTATACGTTAATGCCTAACTTGTTCAGGGCTACACGCAAGATATCATCGTTATTATCATATCCGCTCTGCTGCTGTAAGGACCATGCTTCTTCCGGAGCATACCAATCCACACCTTTGATTTCTTCAATCTGAGGCTGTAGATCACCACTCTCGGCTTCAACGAGATAATAATGAACTTCCTTGTCCACCGGGCCAAAATCTGCATGTTGGTACGTATAAGCAATAATATCAACCGGCTCTACAATGCGACCCACCATACCTGTCTCTTCCAAAATCTCGCGCAGTGCCGTTTGTTCGATTGTTTCTCCCTCTTCCATTTTGCCCTTGGCGAGAGTTGTTTTACCATAACGATCTACGATAAGCTGAATTTGAAGACGTCCGTCTTCCCCTGTTCTATAAACAACTCCGCCTGCTGAAATTTCTTTTTTGTTCATCGTGCTCTCCCCCATCAACTTCGATATCTTTATCTTATTTATTGCAAAAGAAGGACCTCATTCCCCCGGGTAAGCTCCCCAAGGAAATGAAATCCTTGTTTCTGACGCCTCGATCACATCGCGGCGGACTTAAGATTCTCTTCCAACACACGTACCAGCGTAGCCTGACTCTCGTTGACGCCGGCTTCAACCACTTTGACCCGGCACACTTTACCGACCATATCCATGGTTCCGTCAAAGACCAGTTGAATGTAGTTGTCGCTATAACCGTGCAGCTTGCCACTTCCCTCGCGGCCTTTGGCTTCACCTTCGGGAATAACATCCAGTACCTGTCCGACAAACTGCTCAGCGTACTCCAGCTGCATCTGCTCGGACAACTCAATCAGTTCATGCACACGTGCATTTTTGACTTCTTCGTCCACCTGATCTTCCATTCGTGCTGCTGGCGTACCTGTACGCTTGGAATAAGGGAATACGTGCATTTCGGAAAAACCGATCTTCCGCATCAACTCATAGCCATTACGGTACATCTCATCCGTCTCACCTGGAAATCCAACAATGATGTCTGTTGTAATCGCTACATCCGGCATTGCTTCCCGAATGCGAAGCATTTTGTTGTAAAACTCTTCTGTCGTATACTTACGGCGCATACGTTTCAACACCGTATCATCACCCGCTTGCAGCGGAATATGGAAGTGACGAACAAGTTTGTCCGAACGTTTGATCACGTCGAGCATGCGGTCATCGATCTGACTGGCTTCAATCGAGCTGATTCGAATACGCTCCAAACCCTCTACCTTATCCAAATCCCACAGCAGGTCGGTCAGATCATAGTTCTCCATGTCATCGCCATACCCACCTGTATGAATACCGGTCAGAACAATCTCCTTGTATCCGGCGTGTACGAGTTGATGCGCCTGTTGAATAATGCTGTTCGCCTCACGGCTACGTGAGAGACCACGAGACCATGGAATAATGCAGAATGTACAGAAGTTATTGCATCCATCCTGGATTTTCAGAAATGCGCGGGTACGGTCAGCAAAATCCGGTACGTCCATTTCTTCAAACACACGGGTTTTCATAATATTACGCACCGCATTAACCGGTTGACGCGACTCCTGAATTTCATTAACATATGGCAAAATCTTGTCACGGTCTTGTGTACCGATAACCAGATCCACCCCTGGGATGTCCAAAATCTCTGCCGGAGAAGTCTGCGCGTAGCAGCCTGTAACGGCCACAATCGCCTCCGGGTTGCGCCGAATGGCACGACGAATAATTTGACGGCTCTTTTTGTCGCCGGTATTGGTTACTGTACAAGTATTAATCAAGTATACATCCGCTGTCTGTTCATCAAAGTCCACTTGATCGTAACCTTCGTTTTTGAACAATTGCCAAATCGCCTCTGTATCATAGAAATTAACTTTGCAGCCTAAGGTGTAAAACGCCACGGATGGCATAATTACATTCCTCCCATTTCTCCGGATTCATATAGCACGCAAGTTAGTGCTGCCATTCCAGCTGTCTCAGCACGCAAAATGCGTTTGCCCAGTCCAACAGATACAGCACCTGCCTGATCAGCCTCTGCCGTCTCCTTCTCAGAAAATCCACCTTCCGGTCCAACCACGATCAAAACTTCTGCACTTGCATCAGGTGCAAGCTGCTCTACAAACGGCTTCAGTACATCTCTCAGCTGTTTACCGTTTTCTTTCTCATAACAATAACATACCAGGCTATAGCCCTCAAAAGAAGATAACAGCCCTTTCCAGGAAAGCGGCTGCTCAACAGTTGGAATGCGATTCCGGTGACTCTGTTCGGCAGCTTCCTTGGCAATTTTCCGCCACCGCTCCAACCGTTTGCCTTCTTTCTTGGCATCATATTGCACAATCGTACGTTCTGACAGGAAGGGTACAAATGATACCGCCCCAATCTCAGTACATCTCTGGATGACTGTTTCCATCTTGTCGCCCTTGGGCAAACTCTGTGCCACGGTTACACGAATCCGTGCTTCATGGTCCATCTCGAGAGGTTCGACAATATTTGCAGTAACTTGGCCAACTTCAATAGTTTCAATTTCCACGAGTGCTTCTTTGGAGTTTCCGTCACTGACAATCAGTTTATCTCCAGGTTTACCACGCATGACCTTGCCGATATGGCGTGCATCATCACCTGTGATGATCACAGCGTGTTCATTAAACTGTTCTGCAGATACAAAATATCGCTGCATTAGTCAATCCACCCATTCTGTCCTGTTATGACTGGAATTCACCCCGCCTGATGACAGGCGTGAATCCAATCGCCACAGATGATCATACAACTTTTACGTGTTTCTGACCAGTATATCAGCCCAAAACACGATACGCTTTTAGCGATATAATTCAATAACCAGCTTTGCCAGATCCACATACATCGTTTGCGCAAACTCATACAAAGGTTGAATCGTCACATTTTGCAACGGAGGTATAACAAGAATCAATAAGAAGATAAAAATGGACCATTGCTCCACCCCTTGCAGCTTGCGGCTGATTGAAGGTGGCACTACATCTTCCAGAATCCGATAACCATCAAGCGGGGGCAACGGAATCAAGTTAAACAGGAACAGGAAAAAGTTGGTTAAGTTAAAGATAGCGAAAAACGTTGTGATTGCTGTCAGCAACCGCTCATTATCAATGCCGCCGAGTGCTCCCGAACCAACCAGTGAAGCATAGATGATTGTACCGATGATCGCGAGCAACAGATTGCTCAGAGGCCCTGCTGCGGATACGATGATGCCCATCAATCTAGGTTTGTCGAAGTTAGCACGATTAACCGGAACTGGACGTGCCCAACCAAAGCCGGCAATAATGAGCAACAGCACACCAAACAAGTCAAAGTGTACAACCGGATTCAGCGTGACCCGACCCAACAGCTTGGCTGTCGGATCACCGAATTTGTTGGCAAAATACGCATGCGAGAATTCATGCACCGTAAATGCGATCAGGATGGTCAGCAGGAAAAACGGAAGCTGATCGATCGGATAACGAAAGAACGAATTCCAAAAGTCCATGGGTTACCCCTTTCTGGCTACAAACGCCAGCCAATCCTCATCACGGTGGATCGCACTCACTTCAAACCCGGAGGCTACCAGTGCATCATGTACAACCTGCTCTTTGTTTTTCCAAATTCCGGATACAATATAGGTCCCACCGGACTCAAGCGCATTATAGACATCGTCTACGAACAACAAAATGATCTCAGCCAGAATGTTCGCCACGACAACCTTAACTGGCAGTTGCACACCAAGCGCAGGGTCCTGACTCCCGAGGACGGACAACAGATCGCTCTCTTTAACCGTAATTTGTTGCTCCAGCCCGTTCAGTTCCACATTCTCCCTGGCACTGATTACCGCAACTGGATCAAGATCAAGCGCCAGTACATGTTTTGCCCCAAGTTTTATCGCTCCAATAGCCAAAATACCAGAGCCTGTACCTACGTCAATAACTTCCTCGCCGCCCTGAATAACCGTTTCCAGTGTGCTCAAGCAGAGGGAGGTCGTTGGATGTGTTCCTGTACCAAAGGCCATGCCTGGATCAAGCTCAATAATTTTCTCATCTGGACTTTCAGGCGTATACTCTTCCCACGTTGGTTTAATCGTCAGACGTTCCGATACGCGTACCGGCTTGAAATATTGTTTCCAGGCTGTTGCCCAGTCATTTTCATCCACTGTACGCGTCTCATAACGAACCTCACCTGTATCAATTCCAAATTCAGAGAGTTCCTCAATTCTCGGATTAACTTCGGACTGTAGTGCAACCATATCCGTACCTTCGGAGAAGTACCCTTTGATGACCGCAAAGCCTTCAGGAATATCATTCAAAGGAACGTCGTATAACTCACCATACGTTGTGTCCCGTTTTTTATTTAAAGTACCGGACTCTTCAATCGAAACCCCTCCAGCACCCGCTTCATGTAAAAAATTAGAAATCATCTCCACGGCTTCTTCTGTGGTATGTATTGTTAGTTCATGCCATAACATACTTGGTTTTTCCTCCTCATTTTTAAAACATCCCAACTATTGTACTACACAAGCTAGCCAGAGCACAAAGCCGCACCAGTAAAAGAAAAACAAAACAGGATATCCGCAGCCTGACTGCTCGAATATCCTGTCATCTATTCATACATATCTGTTTCATTTACTACATTTTGCATATTTCGAATCTCACTTAGCAAAAACGTCCACCGTTCTGTGTGATCATCTCTGCGGCTTGCGGGAGCGAATCGTTGGATACGGACACGGTCAGCAAAATTTCTTGTTTTAGCCTGTTTGCCGAATCCTCTTTGGGTGCATCATACACCTGACCATTGGACAACATTTCCGTTTCATCACTGATCAAGGCAAGTACATTCAGTTCGCCACTAAATCCTCCAACGACGGCTGTAGGGGAATTATCGAAGCCCTTAACATCGTTTGAATCCAATGCAGACGCTTCATTGCCAAGGCTCTCTATACTCAATTGGTTTGGGTGCAACAATTCCAGGGCTCTGCGTGCAGACTCCGCCTCAGTCCAGCTTGTAAAAACAGCTTCGAGGGTCACCGCCGAGCGATCTTCAGTCATGAAGCTCCCGTCCCTGACGTCGATCAGCCGCTTCACTGCGGCGTAGTGCTTCGATATCTTCATGATCCGCAGCTTCAGCGCTGAATTCCACGTCCTCATTTTTCGCGGATTGCATACGTTTCATCTTTTCCGTTTTGGTTAGAATCTTGCCTGGACGTTCATGCTCTGCCATTGTAATGCTCCTCCTTCAAATTAAAATGAACTAACGGTTACACTGTAACACTCCGATTGTAGTCCCATCCTCCGATCGCTGTTATCCCCAGATTTCTTCAACTCCCTTCTTAAAGGGAGAAATCCGGGGATAGCGTATACTTCCGAAGTAGCTTTCTTGCGAAAGCTTTTAGGCGAACGCTTCGCTTCTTCAGATTGGTTCTACACTCTCCGTTAAAGTGTAATTCTCTGTTCATCTTATATAGATTTACTGAAACTAGATCATTCCACCGGCTTGTTCGATTATAGACATCGCGCGGTGATGTACCGATTCATCTACGATGACGGTTAGTAATACATCCCTTCCTGTAGGTCCACCCTGTCCACCATCACTCATGCCGCTTGCAGAAGGGTCCGCCGCAGCCATGATTCCAGCACTGGCATTCGTTTGCATCGAATCGGGCACCCATGATGAAAAACTACCGGAAACGCCCGGCTTGTAGGAAGCCCCGCTTGGTCCTACACCCGCATATCGGCTGAATCGATTAATTGACAGGTCCTCCACTCGCAATGCCTCCAGTTTTTTGGCTGCCCCTTGAGCCTGTTCCGGGCTGTGAAAGTACGCCAAAATATTTTTCTCGGTCATCCGCTTCACCTGCTTCCCTAATTTCTCGCATATCAGCTATGCATATCATTCTCGCCATGCTATCTTTCCGCAAGTTCGCTCAGAATATACCGAAATGCTCCCACAAATTGCTGTCGTTCTTCGTAGCATAAATCCATGGATTTCACAAAAACCACTGAACCACAAAAAAAGGCGCACAAAAAAGGACACCCCGCGGTAAAAACCGCTATGGTGTCCTGTTGGGCTTGCTTTATTTTATTCTTAGTCGCCGCGGAAGGCGCGTTTCACTCTATCAAAGAAAGATTGTTCATGCTCATGTGTTTGCTCTCCATCCAGCGCAGCAATTTGGCGAAGCAGATCCTTCTGCTCGTCATTCAGCTTACTAGGTGTAACCACAACCACTTTCACATGTTGATCCCCTTGCCCCATACCGCGCAAGCGTGGTACACCTTTGCCTTTGAGTCGGAAATACGTTCCCGTTTGTGTACCAGCTGGTACTTTCAACTTCACTTTCTCGGTCAGCGTTGGGATTTCAACTTCATCTCCCAGAGCTGCCTGAGCAAAGGTAAGTGGGATTTCGCAATAAATATCGTCACCTTCACGCTCGAAGAAATCATGTGATTTCACGCGAATGACAATATACAGATCTCCCGCTGGTCCGCCACGCAGGCCTCCCTCGCCCTCACCTGTCATACGCAGTTGCGCGCCATCATCTACACCCGCTGGAATGCGGACATGGATTTTGCGTTGCTTGCGAACTTTACCGCTACCACTGCACGTTGTACATTTTTCTTTGATAATTTGGCCCGAACCACTACAGTTCGAACATGCACGACGATTAACCATTCGACCAAACGGTGTATTTTGCACGACTTCCTGCTGACCGCTACCTTGGCAGACCGAGCAGGTTTCCGGTTTCGTTCCAGGTTTGGCACCTGAACCATGACAGGTATCACAGCCTTCGGTACGCGGAATCGTAATATCGGTTTCTTTACCGAACACAGCTTCCTTGAACTCAATCGTCATCGTGTACTGCAGATCATTCCCCCGTTGCGGAGCATTGGGATCACGTCGTCCACCGCCACCGCCGCCAAAGAACATGTCGAAGATGTCGCCAAATCCACCGCCACCACCGAATCCACCTTGATTCGGATCGACATGACCATATTGATCATATTGTGCACGCTTCTGACCGTCACTCACTACGTCGTAAGCTTCTTTAACTTCTTTAAATTTAGCTTCCGCATCAGCAGCCTTGTTTACGTCAGGGTGATACTGACGGGCAAGCTTACGGTAAGCCTTTTTAATCTCATCGTCGTTAGCCGTTTTACTAACGCCAAGCACCTCATAATAATCACGCTTTTCAGCCACTCTTCCACCCCCATATCATTCACCATATCGCACATCGTGACAAAAGGAAAGCCAAAGCGCGGGAGCCCCGGCTATGACTTTCCCTCTAATTCGAACGTCACCGATGTTTAATTCGCGTAGAACTACGAATTAGTTTTGTTTTTTATCTTCATCCACAACTTCGTAATCAGCGTCTACGACGTTATCACGTTTAGCGGAACCTTGTTGCTCTTCAGCACCTTGTGCTTCTTGCTCTTGCGCCTGAGCTTGCTCATACAGTTTCACGGACAGTTGTTGAACGATCTCTGTCAGTTCTTCTGTAGCAGCTTTGATATCTTCCAGGTTGTCGGAAGCCAGAACGCCTTGCAGTTTTTCTTTGGCAGCATTTGCTTTTTCAACTTCGCCAGCATCTGCTTTTTCGCCAAGATCTTTGATCGTTTTGTCAACAGAGTAGATCAATTGATCTGCACTGTTTTTCGCTTCAACGAGTTCTCTGCGTTTTTTATCTTCTTCAGCGTGCAACTCAGCATCTTTCATCATTTGCTCAACTTCAGCATCGCTCAAACCGCTGGAAGAAGTGATTGTGATTTTTTGAGTTTTATTAGTACCTTTATCTGTTGCAGATACGTTAACGATACCGTTGGCATCAATATCGAAGCTAACTTCGATCTGTGGAACGCCACGTGGAGCTGGTGGAATATCACCCAACATGAAACGTCCAAGCGATTTGTTACCTGCTGCCATCTCACGCTCACCTTGCAGAACATGAATCTCAACGCTTGGTTGATTGTCTGCATAAGTGGAGAATACTTGAGATTTGCTTGTAGGGATCGTTGTGTTACGCTCGATCATTTTGGTGAATACGCCACCTGCTGTTTCGATACCCAGGGACAGTGGAGTTACGTCAAGCAATACAACGTCTTTCACGTCACCTGTCAGCACGCCCGCTTGTACAGCAGCACCCAAAGCTACAACTTCATCCGGGTTAACGCCTTTATGAGGCTCTTTACCCGTCAGTTTTTTGATTGCTTCTTGTACTGCAGGGATACGTGTGGAACCACCAACCAATACGATCTTGTCGATATCGTTAGCTGTCATACCCGCATCACTCAATGCACGACGAGTTGGTTCTAGCGTACGCTCAACCAGACCTGCAGAGATTTCTTCAAATTTCGCACGGCTCAGGTTCAACTCCAAATGCTGTGGAACGCCATCAGCAACCGTAATGAACGGCAAGGAGATCGTTGTAGTCAATACACCGGAAAGTTCTTTTTTCGCTTTTTCCGCTGCATCTTTCAAACGTTGAACCGCTGCTTTATCTTTGCTCAAGTCAATGCCTTGATCTTTTTTGAATTCACTTACGAGATAATCAATGATTACTTGGTCGAAGTCATCCCCGCCCAGTTGGTTGTCCCCGCTCGTTGCTTTAACTTCGAAGAAGCCGTCACCCAGTTCAAGAATGGATACGTCGAACGTACCGCCACCCAGGTCATATACGAGAATCGTTTGGTCTTCGGATTTCTCCATACCGTATGCCAAAGCTGCTGCTGTAGGCTCGTTGACGATACGCAGAACTTCCAAACCTGCAATTTTACCCGCATCTTTAGTCGCTTGACGCTGACTGTCATTGAAGTAAGCAGGTACAGTGATAACTGCTTGAGTTACCGTTTGACCCAGATAAGCTTCAGCATCAGTTTTCAATTTTTGCAGGATGATTGCAGAGATCTCTTGTGCAGAGTAGTCTTTGCCATCAATTGTTTCCTTGTGGGAAGTACCCATGTGACGTTTGATCGACATGATGGTACGATCCGGATTGGTGATCGCTTGACGTTTTGCAGTTTCACCAACAACGCGCTCTCCATCTTTTTTGAAACCAACTACGGATGGAGTTGTACGTGCGCCCTCCGGATTTGGAATTACGACAGCCTCGCCGCCTTCCATTACTGCTACGCATGAGTTTGTTGTTCCTAAGTCAATACCAATTACTTTGCTCATCCGAAAATTTCCTCCCTCAACAATTTAAAATGAATGGGTCTGATCTGACCCTTATTTAGATGTTCATGTTGCTAATCGTGCTCTATGTGTACAAACCTTTATATTAAACTTCGCCCACATTGTTCAACTATGGAGCCGACCCATTCCTTCCTATAAGGAAATTATGAGCTGACTTTAACCATAGCTGGACGAAGCACTTTATCTTTCAGCATGTAGCCTTTTTGGACTTCCTCAACAACGATACCTTCTTCGTACTCGTCGCTCTCCACTTGCATAATAGCTTGGTGGAATTCAGGATTGAACGGTTGTCCTACCGATTCCATTGCCGTCAGACCTTCGTTATTCATCACGGTTTCCAATTGACGGAAAATCATTTGGATGCCCTTGGAGAAAGATTCGACCTCTGCTCCTTCCGGTACAGTAGCCATGGCACGCTCGAAGTTATCAATAACCGGTACCAGTTCGGTGACCAGCTTCATCGAAGCGTATTTAGCCAATTCTTCTTTTTCCTTCTGAGTACGACGACGGAAGTTATCAAAATCAGCCTGTGCACGGACATAACGTTGCTGTTGCTCCTCAGCTTCTGCCTTCAGACGTGCAAGCTCATCCTGCTCCTGACCAGCCATCTCTTCAGCTTGTGCTTCTGCAGCGCCAGCTTCATTAATAGGCTCCTGCTCAGCTGCTGTTACCTCTTGTTCTTCTGTAAATGATTGCTCCTCTTTCAAGATGTTCACCTCCTTATACGAATGAAATGGTTCATTCCCGAATCTTATTTGAAACGATGTGTCAGCATCGCCGTCAAGTCACGGGATAGTGTATTTAGAATATGAATGACACGTGCATAATCCATCCGCGTGGGTCCTAGAATACCGATCGAACCCAATGCCTCACCGTCCAATGAATAGGAGGCTGTAATCAGACTGCAGTTGGCAAAGGCTTCATGATCATTCTCAGTGCCGATTCGCACTTGAATACCAGATCCACCCGGCACGGGCATCATCAATTTCATGAGTGTTGGTGTCTCTTCCAGCAGGTCAAGAATATCTTTTACCTTTTCGATATCTTTAAACTCCGGTTGAGTCAACATATTGGTGGCACCACTGAGGAACAGACGATTATCATGTTCGTTGTCAAAGGCACTGTTCAGCACCTGCATAACTTCCTCGTAACGTGTAATATGCCGTTCCATCTCTTGCCCGAGTTCAGTATAGAGACGGGATTTCAATTTGTAAATTGGCACACCAACCAGCTTGGTGTTCAACAGTCGAACCACTTTCTCCATCTCGGCTACCGAGATTTCTGGAGGAATCTGGACCGTCTTGTTCTCCACCTGACCGGTATTGGTCACAATGATTGCCACAGCTTCACTTTCGTTCAGCGGAAGCAATTGGAAGTGACGTAGGGACGTATGGAATACTTCCGGTCCAAGCAGGATCGAAGTATAATTCGTCATATGTGACAAAATATTGGATGCATGCTGAATAACTTGCTCCATGACGTTCAACTTTTCAGCGAAGAACGACTTCAGATCATCCAACTCCTGAGGCTCCACCTGATTCCAGGGAACCAAATGATCGACATAATATCGATAGCCTTTATGGGATGGAATGCGTCCAGCCGATGTATGCGGCTGTTCCAGAAAGCCCATATCTTCGAGGTCCGCCATTTCATTACGGATCGTCGCCGGACTGTATCCAACATCTCCCCTTTTGGAAATGCTCCGGGACCCTACGGGCTCAGCTGAACGGATATAGTCATCCACTATAGCGTTCAGAATCATTCGTTGACGCTCTGTTAACATGGTGAGTATTCCCTCCTTCTGACTGTACTGTCCCATGTCGTTAGCACTCCAGTTAGATGAGTGCTAAGCGGTAATACAAAAATACCAAACTGACGTGAACATTGTCAAGTGAGTTTGATGAGTGGGCTCATCTATTTATAGTATAGACCAATGTCGACGAGTCCTAACAACTTTATTGAACATACCTTGAAGTAAAAAAGGACTGCATGTAGGGCAGAGGCTGACTCGGCTCAATCCATGCAGTCCATTCAGTTGTTAGGCTGAAACGTTAAGCTCTTTTAATACCGCGATCTCATCACAACAATCCTGCTTGCTGCAATGAACACAGTCGGTCCATACTTTCTCGGGGAAAATCTCTTTTTCCACCACGGCAAAGCCGTTTTTGAGGAAGAAGGATACTTCATATGTCAACGCCATAATCTTAGGAATCTGTTGTTTCTCCGCTTCTTCTACCAGTCGGTCCAGCAATCGGGAGCCAATTCCGAGCCCTTTGTGTCCTTCCGAGATACCGAGTGATCTGACTTCCACCAGATCATTTCCCAGACGACAAAGCGATCCGCAACCCACCACTTCACCATCAACTTCGGCTACAACAAAGTGCTCCAGCTGTCGGTGCAGTATTTCCCGTGATCGCGGAAGCATGATCCCACGCTCTGCATAGCCCTTAATCATTTCATACAGTGGTTCAACATCTTCCGGCACGGCTTTTCTGCATATTACCGACATCCTGCTCTCCTCCTATTACCAAGCTTTCCAGAGGAAAGCTGACTTCGTAGTTGTTAAATTAACACGCTCTGTAAAATCAATATGAATAAATATACAACAGAGCGTATAGAATTTCAAGCTATGAATTCAGCGATATGGACCCGATAAACTCCGCAAAAACGTCATTTCCGAACAGGATACCCTGCTCGCTCAGTCGGAAGCCGTCTGCCGTCCGCTCAAGCAGCCCTGCGTTCAACATTTTGCCCAAAGGCTTTGCAAACACTTCTTCCATGGACTCTCCGAACTGTTCGCTAAAACGTGAGGCCGAAGCCCCCTCCAACATTCTTAGTCCAACCATCAGATAATCTTCCATGGCCTCAGGGCGAGCAATCTCAAAATGATCCAGACGAGGCAGTCCTGCACGCGAAGCTTCAACATAAGGATTTATACCTTTAATATTCATATGCCGTTCGCGGCCTACATATCCATGTGCACCTGCACCCAGACCGTAGTAGTCCTCATTACGCCAGTAGGTAATATTGTGACGACTCTCAAAGCCCGGCTTGGCAAAGTTACTGATCTCGTATTGTCCATAGCCTGCTTCTTTCATACGTCTCATTAATAGAAGATACATCTCCAGCTCGTCATCTTCATGAGGAAGAGGTAACTGGTTCTTCTGATACAGTGTATGGAAAAGTGTATTCTCTTCGACTTTCAGGCTGTAAATGGAGTAATGCGGCAGATCCAGTTCCAGCGCTTTGTCGATGCTCTCATTCAACATCTCTACGGTCTGGTTTGGCAACCCAAACATCAAGTCAATGGACAGGTTATTCAAGCCTGCTTTACGAGCATTCTCCAAACTGCGATATACATCATCCGTATTATGAATACGGCCAATGCCTGTCAGCAGATCATTCTGAAACGCCTGCACGCCAAAGCTGACACGGTTGACGCCGCCCTCTTTCATTGCAGCGAGCTTCTCCGCATCCGTGGTTCCCGGGTTAGCTTCCATCGAAAATTCAATATCGTCCGCCCAATTTGGGAAATACGTTTTCACGGAACGAAGAAATACTGCCATCTCATCCGGTTTCAGAGCTGTTGGCGTACCACCACCTACAAATATGGTCTTGATCTCACCCGGTGGATTGGCCTTAACTGTATGTTCCATCTCCCGTTCCAGCGCTTCGAGATATTGCATCACGGGCTGATCTTTCAGAACGTAGGAGTTAAAGTCGCAATAAAAACATTTATTCGTGCAAAAGGGAATGTGAAGATACACCGCTTGGGGCGCACCTGTCTTCCGGCTGTGTGCTGCCAATGTCATGGCAAGTCCCCCTCTATTTGAAAAAAGGAAAGCCATCCGGCTTCCCTTTCAGCTTAGTTATTTAATATTCTGTGTTGTAACCATGTTTGCAAGCAAACGTCCTACAATTCAATTTCGATACACACAATCTGTGTTGTACCCGAAAATGAATTATCTTTAATCTAATTTGAATACACATATTCTGTGCTGTACCTCAAATTAGATTGTTTAATCATCAATTTTCAGTACCGCCATGAATGCCTCTTGTGGCACCTCAACGTTACCAACTTGCTTCATCCGCTTCTTACCTTCCTTCTGCTTCTCAAGCAGTTTCCGTTTCCGCGAGATGTCACCACCATAACACTTGGCAAGTACGTTTTTACGCATTGCTTTTACCGTCTCACGAGCAACAACCTTGGTACCTACAGATGCCTGAATTGGCACCTCGAACATTTGCCGTGGAATCAGCTCGCGCAGTTTCTCACAGACAATGCGTCCGCGGTTATAGGCACGGTCACGGTGAACGATGAAGGACAGAGCATCCACCTGTTCGCCATTGAGTACAATATCCATTTTCGCCAGATTGGACTGACGGTAACCGGACAGCTCATAATCCAGGGATGCATATCCTTTGGTACCGGATTTCAACTGGTCGAAAAAGTCATATACAATCTCGGACAACGGTATCTCATAGGTAATGGTAACCCGAGTTGTGTCCAGATATTCCATATTCACATATTCACCGCGTTTATTCTGACACAGCTCCATAATGGTACCTACATAATCATTTGGTACGATAATATCTGCCTTGACGTATGGTTCCTCGACGTAATCAATCCGTCCCACCTCAGGATAGTTGGATGGGTTGTCAATTTTCATCACTTCACCATTGGTTAAGGTGACGTGATAGATTACACTTGGTGCCGTTGTGATCAACGGAATGTTAAACTCCCGCTCGATCCGCTCCTGGATAACGTCCATGTGTAGCAGTCCAAGGAATCCGCAACGGAATCCAAAACCGAGTGCACTGGATGTTTCCGGTTCAAAGCTCAGAGACGCATCGTTCAACTGCAATTTCTCCAACGCTTCACGCAGATCAACATAGTCCGATGTTTCGATCGAATAGAGACCACAATACACCATCGGGTTAATTTTGCGATAACCCGGCAGAGGTTCCGGTGTTGGATTTTTGGCATCTGTTACCGTATCCCCGACTTGTGTATCGCCTACATGCCGAATACCGGCAACAATAAATCCAACATCACCCACGTTCAGCTCGTCCACGATGGTCATGCGAGGTTTGAACGCTCCAACTTCAATGACTTCAAATGATTTACCTGTTGCCATCATTTTGATTTTGGAACCGGATTTGATTTTGCCATCAACAACACGTACATATACGATTACACCTTTGTACGGGTCATAGTGCGAGTCAAAAATCAGCGCTTTCAAAGGCTGGTCAGGATCACCAGTCGGTGCCGGAACACTTTGCACCACTTGCTCCAAAATTTCTTTGATTCCGATTCCTGATTTGGCCGAAGCCAAAACCGCATTACTTGTGTCCAAACCAATAACATCTTCCACTTCCTGCTTGACCCGTTCAGGATCAGCACTTGGAAGGTCAATTTTGTTGATAACTGGTAAAATTTCAAGGTTGTTATCCAATGCAAGATACACGTTGGCAAGTGTTTGGGCTTCAATTCCCTGAGCCGCATCCACAACCAGCAGAGCACCTTCACATGCAGCAAGACTTCGTGATACTTCATACGTGAAGTCTACGTGTCCTGGTGTATCAATCAGATTCAATAAATACTCTTCACCGTCGTCCGCTTTGTAAGTCAAGGCTACTGCTTGTAGCTTGATCGTTATTCCACGTTCGCGTTCAAGGTCCATTTTATCCAGAACTTGTTCCTGCATTTCACGTGAAGTGAGCGCACCTGTGTGCTCCAAGATCCGGTCCGCAAGTGTTGATTTGCCGTGATCTATATGTGCAATAATAGAAAAGTTACGAATTTTACGTTGTCTTGCCCGAATGTCAGTCATTCCTTACCCCCAGAAACAGCCTAGTGTCAATCACTTCATTATAACAGTTGAAGCACAGTGCATCAATCCCGTGATGTCTCAACTTTAGAATAAAGTGTTATAATACACTCCCAGAGGTTATATTGTACCTTAAAATCAGGGTATTTTATTCAGCAACGCCGCTAAAAAGAGAGACCACCCACTTGATCCCACTGTGTGAGAGATTTTGCAATAATCCAGCCGTTTTGTCTGCCAACACATCAACCGGAGCCTTATTTTGATCTGCCCCAAGCACTTGGCTTGGTGACTGAACAGGTACAAATTGTGGTTCTTTGATTTCCTTTTGGACAGGTGCAGTCGGAACAGATTCGGTAACCGATGAAGTTGGCTCAGTTGTCACAACGGTTGACGTGCCTCCCGATGGATTGCCCATATGAAAGTTGCTGCCAGCCAGCTGCATTCCAAACAGAACACCCAGCAACATTAATACAACGATGGATAACAGTCTTTTACCGAATCTGGACATGTGCATTGCCTCCTGTCACTCTCTACTATTTTTCCTTCTTACATATATGGTTCCTATCCACCCTGCGACGAGGTTTTGGCACTGGCTTTGTCCACCTTCTGATCTTCCCAATACACTTGGGCAATCATGTCTGCTAGAATCTTCGATGTCCGTTGGAGCTCAGCACCTGTGTTGTCGATACCACCAATCTCAATCAAAATGCTGTTGGGTGAGAGGGTTTGGTTATACTCTCCATTGTTGGCCCCTCCGCCGTCCTTGCCCCAGACACCACGGGATACCCCAGGATACTTGGCTTCCAGTTTCTTGTGAATTTTCGCTGCAAAGGCTTCATTCTGTCGCCAATTTGGATTTTCATGTCCAATAATGAAATACACTTTGGCGTAGCCCAAGTCATTAATAGTGGTTGTTGTTTTGCCATGACGCTGTGAATCGCGATGAATGTCTATGAGATACGTCAGATCATCATTTTGAGCAAGTGCCGCTTTTACCGTTTGACGCGAGTATTTATAGGAATAGTTCCAGTTATAATCCTTTACTTTAGTGGGGTAATCATCCTTGGCATGCTCTACGCCGATTCCCAGCTTCTCCAGACTGTCTGAGAGGTAGGTCCCCACTTGAAATACATTGCCTGTTGATTTGCCTGATGATGGATTATCACTTTTCGTACCTAGCAGTGGATTGTAACCTTCCCGTGGATGGGAATGATAGATAAGAATTGATTTTTTGCCTGTTGTCGGTGAGCCTGAATTGTCTTTCTCACCATTCTTCGCTGGGGGATCCTCTTTACCTTCTCCATCTCCAGGCTCACTCGACTCAGGCGGATCCGTATTGTCCTGGCCTGGTGGAACATGCAGTTCACTACCGGGTTTCCCTCCACCTGCGGAAGCCGTATCCGTAAGACCGGGACCGGGTTGATAATCTTCAGGAGCCTCGGCTTTTTCGTTACCAGATCCAGGACGGAGCAGAACAGGTTGGTTGGAACCCATGCCCGGCATTTCTCTCGCAATCAGGCTCTTGGGGTCTTGAGGATTTACATTCGTTAGTAATTGGAAAACAAATGAGGTGAGATTCTCACCGGATATGGCAGAGGTCTGTTCCTTCTGGGTGAGATGAGGCATCTCCATACCGAGCATATCAACAAAAAAGCGGCTTGATACGGCACTCGCAAATCCTTTCATGGAAGAAACGGGTGAATTATTCAAGCGTTTCTCTGCCATGCCCCCCAGACCCAGTACGACAAAAAACAAGGCAGATATGATCATAAGCAACAACAACGTACGGCCCATGGCCAGCACGTGCAGACATCTTTTTTTCCACTTCCCAATATTCCAGGCCAATATCTTGTTCATTCTGATGTCTCCTTCCCTGCTGGACAACTCTTATACTTCAACTCTATGAGCCGGCCCAATTTGATAGAACAGGAAAATGAAAGATTCCAGAAACAAAAAAAAGAAAGTCCGATAGATTCGGACCTTCTTCTCAGCAGTTTTAAGTTTTAATGTGTATAGGCGGCTACGTTATCTGGATTCACTGCATCGTGGAGTGCAGCGTTAAGTCCTGTAGCGATAACATTGGCAATTCCCTCAATAAACTCATCGATTTCCTTTGGGGTAACTATGAGGTCATGACCCAGTGGCTCAAGTACCTCTTTCACCAGACTCAAGCGATCTTGCTCACCGATGTCGTCCAGCATACCCATGATCTGTTTGGTCTGATCCGTTTCCTGGCGAAAGTGTGAACGCATCATCTCAATCACATTGTTCACAATAGTGGACGCATAACATACGGTTGGTACTCCGATGGCGATGCAAGGCACACCTAATATTTCACGAGTCAGGCCACGCCGTTTGTTTCCAATACCGGATCCCGGATGAATACCAATGTCCGCTACCTGAATCGTTGTATTTACACGTTCCAAGGAACGGGAGGCCAGCGCATCAATCGCAATAATGGCATCCGGCTTGGTCCGATCTACAATCCCCTGTACGATGTCACTGGATTCAATGCCCGTTGTACCTAACACGCCGGGAGCAATCGCGCTGACTTCCCGATACCCTGGCGCTACCTGATCTGGCACCAATTCGAAATACTGACGGGTTACCATCAGATTTTCCACAACAAGTGGACCGAGTGAATCCGGGGTGACATTCAAGTTGCCCAGGCCAACAATCAAGACCTTGGATGTTTTGTTGATTCCAGCTTTAACCATAAAATCTTCCATTTCACGTGTGAACTCGGCAGCAACTCGCTCTTGTAACTCGGTATCACCATTCCGTAGTGAAGGTACTTCCAAGGTGACATAGTGACCTTTCACCCGACCAATAGCCGTTGCTGCTTCTTCAGTCAGGACATCAATGCGTGTAATCGTAATGCCCTCTTTTTTCTCCACATCTTCCCGCAGTCCGGGGATCGTCTGTTTCTGTCCACCTTGCGCCATTTCCTTGGAGTCGATCGCCAAATCGGTACGAACTGTATAGTTTTGCAAATCCAGTGTCATTCTGTCCCTGCCTCCCTTACCGCATTTGAGCATATTGTGTGGGAAAAAGGGTTTCTTTATACAGCATGTCGAACATCGTAGGAATATCTGTTGCATTTTACATGCTAGCGTGATAGAATATTTTAAGTTGTGAAACGTTTGTATTCATGCAAATGCCTTACAGGAGGTGAATGTAATGCCAAACATCAAATCCGCTGTTAAACGCGTAAAAACGAGCGACAAGCGCCGCGCACTCAACGCTTCCCAGAAGTCTGCACTCCGTACAGCTGTTAAAGCTGCTGATGCTGCTCTGGTAAGTAACGAAGTTGATACTGCAAAAGCTGCGATTCAAGCTGCTTCCAAAAAGCTGGACAAGGCTGTAACTAAAGGTCTGGTTCATAAAAATGCTGCAGCACGCAAAAAGTCTCGCTTGGCGAAAAAACTGAACGCTCTTTCCGCACAAGCGTAAGAAGCGTTACTTATACGATCCAATGGAAAAATCCTGAACAGCATAGGCTTTCAGGATTTTTTAGTATCTGATTCGATAAGTATAAGACACAAACAAAAGCGACCTTTATTCCGATGATTAAACGATCATGGAGCAAAGGTCGCTTTGTTTGTTATTCACACTAGTAATCTATTACGTTTACGTGTCCATTCAGGCACCAAGTCTCAATAAGAACAGCTCCAGACCAAGCACTTTATCCACCGCTCCTGTTTTCATCTGGTAATCCAGTTCGCTGAGGTGACTCAAAATCATTCTCAGACGTTCCGGCTGAAATTTACGAGCTTGTTCACCCGCAATCTTAACAGCATACGGATGCAGACCAAGCTGACTGGCAATCTGCTGCTGGGAGTAACTTTGTTGGCCCAACTCTTTCACCTGGATCATGATCCGAAACTGACGTGCGATTAAAGCCGCAATTTTAATCGGTTCTTCCCGCTGCTTCAGCAACTCATAGAAAAGAGCCAACGCTTTCTCCAGTCGCAAATTAGCGAGTTCTTCTACCAGCGAGAATACATTCTGCTCTGTACTACGGGCAACCAGTGACTCGATATCAGCACGCTTGATTGTCCCCCCATTACCCGCAAACAAACATAACTTGTCTACTTCAGCAGACAGGGTCTGAAGACCTGTTCCTGCATAGCTGATCAACGTTTCCGCCGCTCCCGTCTCCAAGGAAACATCCCGCTGCTTCGCCAGTTTCACTATCCAATTCAATAACTCATCTCCACTGAGTGGAGCAAAAGCAAGAACTACTGCCTGTTTCTTGACAGCCTTCACCAGTTTCTTACGCTCATCCAGCTTATCCCCTTGGGCCAAGAAAACAATCGTACTGTAATCTGCCGGATTTTCCATATATGTAAGCAGACGATCAACCTGATGTTCAATCTTGGATTCTTTACCTGCGGTGAACAGGCTCGCGTCCCTTACAATAATTAATTTGCGAGGAACGAGAAAAGGTACAGTCTCTGCTTCTTCAATAACGACCTCCACAGCCGTTTCAGACAAATCATATGGAATAATCGCAAAATCACGATGTTCTTCTTCAATAACCTGTTCTTTTAACATATCCGTAAATTGCTGTATCTGGTACTTCTCCGTTCCGTACAGCACATAGATCGGTGCCGTTTCTCCATTACGTATTGCCTTTGTTGCACTTTTTACATCCATTCACGGCGCCTCCTTATCCCTCTTATCCTACCAGAAAAAACGCAAGACAACAAAGGGACCTTACATCCAGTTATGGATGAAGGTCCCCTGTCCTACATCTATATAAACGCAGACACCAGCAGTTCTAGAAAAAGCCGGTGCGCGGTCATACGACGTCAGTTGTTTGAACTGAGATAGGACGTTTTGTTACTTCCACTATATGCTTGTCATACTGAAAATGTTCTTTCGTTTAGAGGAGCGCACTCCCCATTTTTAATTATTTCGCAGGAGCTCCACCTGAAACAGCAGGTACATTAAACGAGTTCTTCGCCGTTGTTCCGTCCTTGTCCGTTTCGTAATTAAATAGAGTACCATCCTTGGACCAACTCGCTGACTTCAGTGTCCCCTCTATACTGCGTTGTTCAACCAAATTTAGAACATCCGGTTCATTGGCAGGTTTGGAGTATATGCTGAGTTGATCACCAATAAGCATAACTACATAGGAGCCGTCAGGTGATTTCCATTCTTTTGGTGCTGCCGTTGTAGTCATTCCCTGATCCGGTCCTGCCGCGAATCCTTTGTTTCCTCCAGAAGCGTCTGCACCTGCACTGGAATCAGGTACAGTATTACCTTCAACCGGAACATCTTCAGTCATATTAGGTGTTGTATCCTGAGAAGTGAAGGATTTCGCATCTCCATTTTCCGTTTCTGTTACTCCATTCTCTTCCCCATCTGCAGAAGATTTAGGAGAATCTCCTGATCCCTGAATTCTCTGCTCAGAATCTTGGTTCTGAACCTGATTATTCTGATTATCGGTCGAAGGAGTTTTAGACGAATTATCCTGAGTTCCTTTATTCCGAGCAGGTGTTGATTCGGTAGCCGGTTGTTGAGGTGCCGGATCTGATTGAACTTCAGGCTCCTGTACCTTATCTCCACCATTCTCTTCAGGCAAGGTTTCTACGCCTTGGTTGTCTGGTTCAGTCGGTGAAACATTCGATTGATCCACAAACACATCGTTGCTGCTTGGTTGGGCTGAAGTGGCAGGATCAGAATTTTCAATACTCTTGCTCAATGGATTCTCATCCACATTGCCACTCTCTTGAGAAGCCCCAGAGCTCATCAGCATGGAATCGGCATTCTCAATCTGTTCAGGCTGGTATCCCCAGATGGCAAATCCCAAAACAACTGCTGCTGCCGCTGCACCCATGGACATACGTCCTGCCATTGAGTTAAGCCATTTTTGCTTCGTTTTCCGCTCACTTGAACGTTGTAAATTCTCAAATGCAGCGGGGACAGGATTCATTTCCTGTATGGTGCTACTTTGTTCCTTCCGCGCTTCGTCAATGGCATCAAGCTGTGGCATAATCGCATCAACCAGACTAAATTTCGGGCTTACTTGCGGTAATTCTTCCAGTTCTCTGGAAAGAGCTCTGAGTAAACTAAAATTCTCGGCGCACTCCGGACACTTCGCCACATGCTGTAGCATCTGCGCGGTTTCCGCCTCGCCCAGATCATGATCCAGATAGCGGTGCATCCATTCCACCACCTCTTCGCATTTCATCCTGTCACACCACCTTTCTGATATTCCTGTAGTAGATTCTGTAATTGCTGTCTGGCTCTAAATAAATAAGATTTCACCGTATTCAACGGAAGATCGAGACAATCCGCAATTTCATTGTAGGATAAGTCCTGCAAATATCTTAGAACAATAACGGTACGATGATGCTCGGGAAGCTTGTTGATCGCATCCTGAATGTCTTGGGCCACATATGTAGACATGACCTCGTATTCCACATCCTGATTATCCTGAAAAACCATGTCATGTTCGTCAATGGAGACAGACGGCTTGGTTCTTCTGAATTTATCAATACAGATGTTCGTAACGATGCGTTGTACCCATGTTTTGAATTGGGCCTTTTCTTCGTATGAGTTGATTTTGGTGTAAATTCGGATCAACGCTTCCTGCGCAGCATCCAAAGCGTCCTGTTCATTATTTAGAATGTAATATGCGGTCCGATAGACATGTTGTTCAATCTCCCGCAATAGGGTAATTAGAGCGTCGCGATCGCCCGATTGAGCGGCTCTGATGAGTTCCGGCTCTACCACAAAGGATCCCCCTCTCCCTGCAACCTTACAGACGTAATCATCAATAAAATTGTTGCAAAGTTAAGTATTTTTTTAATTTGCCATAACAAAATAACGGCGTATGTATTAGGGCCGCTGAAATCTTCTCTTAGAATAACAGAAATTGCATAACGAGTCACCAAACGTATCCAAAAGGGATTCCATTACTTACACGACTCAATTCAAATGCAATGGCATACATTATAGATAAGCACTTTTTTGGCTCCTAAAATAAAAAAAGTCGAAATTTGTCCAAATTTAAGCTGATTTTAATGCAATTTTCATGAAAATAGTGTATTGTAAATTTACATTCATAAACACGAGGTGATGAGCATGCCAGCTCTTGCGAAAATTCAAGCTTTAAAAGAACAAATGCCCAAAGAATACCAAAGTATTTCCCACTTTGTGGAACATGCATTGGAGTCCATTGATACTCTGGTCGAGGAACATCGGAAGTACGTAGCTGCACAGGCATTATACGGCGATAAAATCGTTGGATCGGAAGAACGCTTGTACAGAGAAACCGTACTTGATGTCAGAGCACAGCTGTTGATGACTCTTGAGAAAACGGTAGAAGATCTGTTGCACAAAGGCGATAAACACTGGAACAAACACTTTAAGGATGGCGTGGAGTAGTTCTTATATTTCTTCTACCATTTGAAAAAATGGCCCGTTTTCCGATATTCTCCCTCGTGGAGTGTAACGGAAAGCGGGCTTTTTTTGTGCTGTGCTGTAACCTGCAATCAATTGAAGTGATTAAGTGATGAATTGGTATCATCTCAATCAGCATAAAATCGTTTAACTGTTTCTTCAACCTCTGTATGTTAAAATATAGTAACTCCCTTAGTTTATCTCTTGTTGAATATAGTTATTTAAGATGGAGGTCAATATTCGAATGACAAAATCCCATAGAATCAATAGGCCGCGCGGAAAAATAGTTGCAGCTGTATTAACTGCAGTTCTCATTTCACTTGCAATGGGGATATATCACTATGTCCCTATAGATGAAAGATTAGAGAATACTTACTATTATTCATTCGGGTATAAATTTGCGGTTGGATTATTGATTAACCTCGCTATTTTACTTTTCTTAATTACGCCACTTTCTATATTGGCGGATGGATTACTTTTATACAGAAAAAAAGATAATACGTATATGAGATTAATCGTTGCTATTGCAGCATATGTTCTATTAGGCTTCACAGGTGGGATCATCTACTCGATATTTACACGTAACTTCAATACTTTTTCTGCTCAAACTATCCACATTGTTTTATGTTCTCTTGTCTTTTTAACCTTCCAGTTGGTATTAAATCGGCGTTTTTACATTTATCATCACACCGATAAATAGGTTGCGTGCCGTCACATCCGTTTTTATGCACTCTTCAACCTGCTTATTATGCGGGGCTTGTAAAATCCGTTACTCAACTCCAACCAGCTTGTACCGGATATCGATCTTCCCATCTTTCACTCTCATCTGGACCTCACCCATCTGATCCGTCCGATAAATATCTGACCCAATAGCCTCCAAACGTTCCATCACTCCCGGATTGGGATGCCCATATGTATTGTTAACTCCTGCAGATATCACAGCGGTTTTGGCATTCCAGTATTGGAGCCAGGCTTCGGTGGACGACGTTTTACTACCATGATGAGCCACCTTTAATACGTCAATGGAGATAGATGATGATGCTGAAAGATCATTTGAATTGTCCTGCAACTGGCGTGTAAGTACCCTTTGTACAACTCCCTCTGTAACTCCAATATCTGCACCTTTCTGTTCAAACTGAGCAGCCAACGAGCCATCCTGAATCATATAGAGCAGGTCCTGCTCGGCTGCTGCATCCATGTCTCCGGTGAACAACATGGAAGTCCCAGCCATGTCCAGCAAAAAGACAACGGAATCATGATTCTGGTGTTCAGATACAGGCAAACTGCCCGATACATTTACATCCATATGTGCCAGATCTGGAGCTATAAAATGTAAACTTGTCTCTTTATCAACCTTATAGGACATGCCTTGCTGAATGGCGTACAGAGGAATTTTACGTTCCATGGCTGTGTCCAGTAATTTATCAAAGTTATCCTTACCGCTGGTCGTTCCATTAAACATGAAACGTTTAACCGGAATCTGTTCCAGCACAGCCTGTAGTCCTCCGGCATGATCCTGGTCAGCATGCGTTACAATGACAGCGTCCAGTTGATGGATACCTCTTTTTTTCAATAGAGGAACAACCACCTTGGCACCTACCTCATACGGATCACGTCTTGTTTTCCACGATTGTTCGGTGTTCCCAAAACTAACTGTTCCCCCGCCATCCACCAGAATGTGTTTGCCTTCCGGGGTTGTAATCAATGTGCTGTCTCCCTGACCAATATCCAAAAACTGCACAATGCCGGTTCCAGCAGGCTTGGGAGTCTGATATGCCCACCACAATCCAGCAACAAAGCTGATTGCGAGCAAGCCGCACAACCCGCGCTGAACTTTACTCATTCGTTGATGCGCATAATAACCTGCACCTCGTGCAGTAAATACACTTGTATACTCCGGCCAGGCAATACTGGCTCCTAATGTCGTTAATGAAGTTTCTTTTCCATCTACACGGTTCTTACCTTGATCCTGTGCTACGTTAGACATCGAAGAGCGAATGCCCACATTCCCCATGGTAACTGGAGGTTGTCGCCTCACAAGAGGTGCCGTATCCTCCTCAATAAACGCTGTTTCTCGCTGCTCACCATTGCCATGATGCAACAGGTAGAGTAAGGCAAACAACACGGCATAATATGCAGCAATCCATAACAGGGAAGGTGTTGCCCAGATCAATACAAAACCTTGCAGGCTGTTCATCCACTCCACGCTTACAAATGTCAGTTGATTCAGTTGAATCGCAACCCACGCGAGAGGTTTCGCCAAGGGAACCCATAGGAATGACAACAGCATGGCAACCGTCCCTAGAGGTAATACAATGGCACTGATTAAAGAAACCAGCAGAAAGTTGGCCACAAATGAAAGTAATGAGAACTGATTGAAATAGAGAATGGTTACTGGGAATGAAATCAACTGAGCGGTCACCGTAACGGATGCTGTTGCAGCCAGAGATTTCGGCCAGCTGCTGAACAGTCGGTTAATCAATGGCATGTAGATCATCAAACCTGCGGTCACAAGAAAGGATAACTGGAAGCTCACACTTAGCAAAAAGTACGGGTCCCACCACATCATCAGTAATGCTGCTGCACTGATCATCTGAAGACCGTCTCTGGCGAGACCGCGACGTGCCATATACAACCCAATCATGGACATAATCCCTGCTCGAATAACTGAAGGTGATCCACCGGATAACAGTACATAAGCTGGCACCAGGATCAGAACAATCGTAAGTGCCGTCTCTCTGGTAAGCCTTAGCCAGGATAGAATAAGGAGAAGAGAAGCTACATATACAGCTACATGGGTCCCGGAGATTGCCAGGATATGCGTTAGACCCAGTTGTGAAAACTGACCATAGGTGCCTGGATCGATATCAGTAGCCATCCCGATAATAAGACCCTTCATATATCCTGAATGAGGCTCTGGAAATAACTGCTCAACCGCCGAGCCCAACTTATGCCTAGTCCAATCCGTCCACCGTAGTACGTTATATTGTCCAAGTCCCTCAGGAGCAACTGCTGTGACGGAACTGACTCCCTTCACTTTGAACAACCAGTGGATATGCAGGGTTCGCAAATAACTGCGATAATCAAACCCGCCAAAGTTCCTTGCTTCGCCAGGAAGGGCAAAAGAACCATTAAGCGTAATTACATCTCCCCTCTTCCAACCCGCTGCTACCTGTTGTTCTTCTTCCTCCAACAGTCTGACTTGTACCATTAATTGTTCATCTATTTGGAATGCAGATGATGCTGCCAGATCTGTATCTGCTGATGAATCCGATATGGGCAATATTGAAGACATCTGCATCTTAAAATCAGCCCGATCTCCATCAATACGTACATCTGACACAAGCTCACCCTGAATTTCGGCTACCAGACCATCTAATTCTCTAGTAGCGATATGGGTAGTCTCAGGCAGACGGCTATGATTGCGTGCGTCATTCCACTCCCAATGTGTAGCGCCTCCAATAAAGGCAGCGAGTAAAAATAAAACAGACCATCCACGCACATCCATAAAACGAAGTAAAAGTGGCAAACATGCCAGAGCTCCAATTAACCCCCAGATTAACGTCCAGCCTGTTAACGCGCAAGCTATCCCGCTCCCGCACAACCAACAAATCGTAAAACTTAATAATGGTCTGCCTTTCATTTCTACCCCTCCTTCATTTCACCCGTTGAACGCAGAAAAACCCCCGGAAAGCCAATTCAGGCTTGCCGGAGGTTCTCCCTCACGTATTCGATCATATTTACATTAATTGCTCACGGTCATCATCGTTTCCCGCGGGGGCTGGTAATTCTCCAGCCTGCGGAACGTTATGCCCTTCTGTTCCATCATATTTGTAACCTTGCCGGTATCTTTAGGATAAGAACGATGAAACACGATTTCTGTAATCCCGCTATTCGCCAGCATATTGGCACATGTCCAGCACGGTTCGTCGGTCACATACACGGACGAGCCTTCGCGGTCGATTCGATCTGTGAATAAAAGCAAATTTTGCTCCGCATGGATTGTGCGAATGCATCGTTGCTTTTTCACCATTTCTTCTTGCCCATCGGTCACGACCAACTCATACTCTTCCGATATCATGCAACCTGCTTCAGAACAATCCGGGACGCCGGTGGGTGCACCATTATAGGCTGTTCCCAGCAGTTTCTTTCCCTGAACAAGAACGGCACCCACATGACGACGCGAACAGCGGGAACGGGTGGAAACCATATACGCGATGTCCATAAAATACGTATCCCAGTCCTTGCGTACCTCTACTGTACTCATGCTGCTTTCCTCCCGCTCAACACATTTTTTATTCTAATATTACCGGATCTGCACATACGGTGCCATCTTCTCCAGCATCTTCATGCCGATCCCTTTGACCTTTGTCAGATCACTGACTTTTGCAAAAGGACCATGTGCATTCCGATAGTCCACAATAGCCTGAGCTTTCTTCTCCCCAATTCCGGGAAGCTCTATAAGCTTGGAGACAGGAGCGGTATTCACATCAATCTTGCCATTGTCGCCAGCTTCCTCACGAACTACAGGTGGATTACTGTTCGAGCCCGTCTCGGAGGTAACCGAAGGATTCGAATTCGTACCCTGCACAACTGGTTCAGTCGAATTCGAGGTGTCCGGTGGATTATCATTCGTCTTACTTATAGTTTGAGCAACTGAATCACCTTCAACCCCAACGCTCGCAAGCTCTTTAGACTCTCCTGCCTTTGCATCATTTTCAGTCTGCAGCCCACTTACATCCGTTCCCAAAGATGTTCCTGTATTGCCCTGAACCGAAGTAGCCGACTGTACAGCAGGGAGTTCCTGCTCTATCGTCGGCTTCTCGGTGCCGAGCTGCAAGGGTTCCCAGCCACTAGGTGGTTGTTCACTTTTGCCCGACCATAATATGAGTATACTTCCAACCACCGCAGCAGCAATGGTCATCCCTTTATTCCATCTCATTCTTCCACACCTCTCCCTGAATTCAAAATCATTCATTTCGAACACGGGCGGTGCTTCCGAACCGTTGAACTTTCCTGATGAAACAAGTTGTGCATTTTTCATGTCATGTGAAACAGGTCCTCACGCATAGAATAGAGGGAATGAACTGCGCCAGTACCGTAAAGCATGAAAGGAGGCCTGAAACAATGAAGGTTGGATTTATCGGAACCGGCAGCATGGGCAGCCTGCTAATCTATGCCCTGATCCAATCGGGTGCACTGGAGCCCCGGCAGATCGCCGCCAGCAATCGAACCCCGTCCAAAGTACGTCAGTTATCCCTCCGTTACCCCGGTCTGCATGAATCCCAGAGCAATCGGGAAACGGTGATCCGAAGTAATATCATCTTCCTGTGCGTGAAGCCGCTTGAATTCAAACATGTTATTGACGACATCCTGCCTGTCGTGAATCCCAATCATATAATTGTCTCGATCACCAGTCCCGTGCAGCTGCGACATCTGGAATCTTCACTTCCTTGCAAAGTCTCCAAGGTAATTCCCAGCGTCACACACCAAGTCGGCAGTGGAGCATCCCTCTGCATACATGGCGAACGGATGACCAGTGAAGACCGCGCTGTGTTGGAAAGTCTGCTCAGTCATATAGGCAGGCCGTACCAAGTGGATGAAGCCTGTACACGAATTACATCCGACTTCTCCAGTTGCGGACCTGCATTCATTTCGTTCTTTTTGGAACAGTGGATTGAAAGTGCCGTGAAACTGACAGGCATCAAAAGGGCAGATGCCTGCGCTCTGGCTGGCGAAATGCTCCTGGGCACAGGCAAGCTGCTCACCGAAGGAGGATACACCCCTCAAGAGCTTCAGGCTCGTGTCGCTGTACCTGGCGGTATTACCGCTCAGGCACTTGCACTGCTGAAGGTAAGTCTCGACGGTGTTTTCGACAGCCTGATCCACACGACACATGACAAATATGATGAAGATTTGTTAAAGCTGGATGAACTATTCCGAGCCGGTGAGATTAACCGGCAACAATATTAACGAGTTTGCCTGGAACGGCAATGACCTTGCGAATGGTCTTGCCTTCCAGCGCCTGCTTAACAGGTACCAGCTCCATCGTAAAGTCCTGCATACCCTGTGCATCCAGATCCTTCGCGATCGTAGCACGAGTTACGATTTTACCGTTTACCTGAACAACGATTTCTACTTCCGCATCCACTGTCATGGACTCATCATATTCAGGCCAAGCCACGTAAGAGATTCCACCTTCATGACCCAGACGGCTCCACAGTTCCTCTGCCATATGCGGTGCCAGTGGTGACAACAGTTGCACAAAGTTTTCCATCGCTTCGCGAGGCAGTGTATCTGCTTTGTATGCATCGTTGATGAAAATCATCAGCTGGCTGATGGATGTGTTGAAGCGCAGGTGTTCCAGATCTTCCGTAACTTTTTTGATCGTTTTGTGAGCAGTCCGTTTGAACTCATCCGTTCCACCGTCCACCGTAATCTTGTCATTGATAGCTCCTGTGTCTTCGTTAATGAAGAGACGCCATACACGTGACAGGAAGCGGTGCATGCCTTCAACCCCGTTTGCATTCCACGGTTTTGTCGCTTCCAATGGTCCCATGAACATCTCGTACAGACGCAATGTATCTGCGCCGAATTCATTGACGATTTCATCCGGGTTAATGACATTACCACGGGATTTACTCATTTTCTCATTATTGGTACCCAGTATCATACCTTGGTTCACCAACTTGTGGAAAGGTTCTTTGGTCTCCACAACACCCAGATCATACAGCACTTTGTGCCAGAAACGAGCGTACAGCAAGTGAAGCACCGCGTGCTCTGCTCCGCCAATGTACAGATCAACTGGCAGCCACTGCTGCTGTTTCTCCTTGGAGATCAGTTCCTTGTCATTGTGCGGATCGATAAAGCGCAGGTAATACCAGCAGCTACCCGCCCATTGTGGCATGGTGTTGGTCTCACGACGTGCCTTCATTCCCGTTTCCGGATCTACCGTATTCACCCACTCCGTAACATTCGCCAGTGGTGATTCTCCTGTACCCGAAGGTTTGATCTGGTCGATATCAGGCAGCAGCAGTGGAAGTTGATCCTCCGGTACGGTCTTCATCGTTCCGTCTTCCAGATGCAGAATCGGGATTGGCTCACCCCAGTAACGCTGACGGCTGAACAGCCAATCACGCAGACGATAGGTTACTTTCCCTTGTCCTTTACCGTTCTCTTCCAGCCAAGCAATCATCTTGGCAACCGCTTCTTCATTGTTCAGTCCGTTCAGGAAATCGGAATTTACATGCGCGCCATCACCCGAATATGCCTCTTGTGTAACGTCTCCACCTTGAATAACCTCAATGATATCCAGACCGAACTGCTTCGCAAATTCCCAGTCACGTGCATCATGACCCGGAACAGCCATAACCGCGCCTGTACCGTAACCTGCAAGAACGTAATCAGCAATCCAGATCGGCAGTTTTGCACCATTAACGGGATTGATTGCATAAGCGCCAGTGAATACACCTGTTTTGTCTTTGGCCAAATCCGTACGTTCCAGATCACTCTTACGAGAAGCCTGCTCCTGATAAGCCTGAATCGCTTCACGTTGGTCATCGGTTGTAATTGCTTCTACCAATTCATGTTCCGGAGCAAGTACTGCAAAGCTCGCACCAAACAATGTGTCCGCACGGGTAGTGAACACCTTAATGACTTCCTCGCGACCTTCAATGGCAAATACAACTTCTGCACCTGTCGATTTACCGATCCAGTTGCGCTGCATATCTTTGATGCTTTCAGACCAATCCAGCTCTTCCAGGTCCTCCAACAGACGCTCTGCATACTCGGTAATTCTCAGAACCCATTGACGCATCGGTTTGCGTACAACCGGATGTCCACCACGTTCACTCTTGCCATCAATAACCTCTTCATTAGCAAGTACCGTTCCAAGGGCTTCACACCAGTTAACTGCAACTTCATCCACATAAGCCAGGCCCTTATTGTACAGCTGGATAAAGATCCATTGTGTCCATTTATAGTATTCAGGGTCCGTTGTGCTGATCTCACGATCCCAGTCATAAGAGAAACCGAGCGATTTGATCTGGCGACGGAAATTGTCAATATTACGGAATGTAATATCTCGTGGATGTTCACCTGTATCCAGTGCATGCTGCTCAGCAGGCAGACCGAAAGCATCCCAACCCATTGGGTGCAATACGTTGTAACCGCGCATACGTTTGTAACGGGAAACGATATCCGTTGCCGTATATCCTTCCGGGTGACCTACGTGCAGACCTGAACCGGATGGATAAGGGAACATATCCAGTGCATAAAATTTCGGTTTAGCAGGGTCCTCACCCGTTTTAAACGTTTTATTTGCATCCCAGTATTGCTGCCAACTTTTTTCCATGACTTGTGGCTGATAGCCGTGTTTTGGCTGGTTATTCTCACTCATCTATTGTTCCTCCTTCAGGTTATTCGCTTTAGCTTTAATTGCAACAAAAAAACCTCAGCATCCCGTAGCGTTTGCAGCGCTAGGGACGAGAGGTTGAATTCCCGTGGTACCACCCTAGTTAGCGGACGAACGTGCTTCGTCATCCACTCCCTTTGGACCTGTAACGGCGGTTAACCGATGCGGATTTCCATTCCTAAACCCAAGCTTTATACAAGCAGGTTAAACAGAATGGTGTAATCACCGCATTTCTCCAAGGCGAGTTCGCAAATCACTGTCAACCGGCTTGCACCAACCGCCGGCTCTCTGTTATGTACAGGAATTACTACTGATCCTTATCATCGAAATATGTATACAATATCGGGACCATTATATAAAAAAGCAAGACCAAAGTCAATATTACACGTTATAATCGCCATCTTGAAGTCTACGGTTTGTACCCTTCATAACGCTGGTTGCTGTTCAGGATAACCGAAAACGCTCAATGCCTTCCTCCAGATTATGAATGGTCCAATTCACATGTTCCTGATTATCATATTGACGATAAGCGCACTCAATGCGCAGCACCAGATCAAAGTACAAGTCATACAGACTTCTTCTTTTCAGCTCACTTTCAGTTGTAATCGCATGCCCATACCCTTTCACAAAACCGGGAGTATAGTTAAAATGACTGAAATAATGCTCCATCAGAGGATCTGCCCACAGTGAACGTTCAAAATCAATCATCGCTGTGATGCGACCTTTGTCTACTAGAACATTGCCATCCCACAGATCCCAACTGACAAGCACAGGTTCTTTGACATCGTCCAGCACATTGGATTTTTCTTCAATCAAACGTCTCAATTCAGGGTAATCGATCGAAAATGTAATTCCGGCTTCTTCACCATCGGTAAGAATGTCATCCATCAGATTCATAAATGCTTCTTTCCATGTGGAATAACGCTGTTTTTGCTCCGAGAAATATCCAAACTTCTCACCCTTGATTTCATTAATTCGACGATTGTACCGACCTAGCTGGTGTTCAATGGCTTCCTGCTCTTCCGCAGAACATTGATCCTTAACCTGATTATAGGGTGTTCCAGACATATACTCCATGATAAAATAACGCGCTGAAGCCATAGTTAACGAATCATCATAAGCCAGCACTTGGGGTACGGGAACATCCTGTAGCTCCGTGATGAGGCGTAGTGCCTCAACTTCGGCAATCATGAGATCCTGTTCACAGCGCATCAGATTTGTCGAAGCCGACGGTGCAATTTTGAGTACCACCCGCTGTGCGTCACTTAGGGTAATGAGATATGCATGATTGGCCCAGCCATCCACCATTTCCTTATAGTCCAGTATACTTGCAGAGAAATGCTGCTCTATTATGACATTCAGTTGTTCTGACGTAAGTCTTGTTTTATATGTACTTTCCATTTCTACACCTCACATTGACAATTGATTTATTTTCTTAGAAAACGCTTTCTATCCGACTATTATCGCCTCCTTTACTTTAACTGGCAATACTTTTTGTCACGTCGATAAATCTTTTCTTGCATCCCTTTACCCTATTTAAGAATATTGCTATTCATTCTCCATGGAAAATCAAACAAAAAAACTGTCCTTATGCACCATACATAAGGACAGTTCTCATTATACGCTCTTACTTCACAGCAACGTAAAACAAGCGCTGTGCGCTGTCTTCGGCCTCTTTCCATTCAAAATCCGCATATACCTTCACGTCTCTAAAGCCTGCTTTGGACAACTCCAGCTTCATCCAGTCCGGATTATATGCACGCTGTACATGAACTTCTTCAAAGCGCTGGTACATATCCTTGCTACCATCATCCACACGCGAAAAAATACTGAGATGATGCTCAATCTCACAGCGATCCTGATCCAGATCACAAGTCCAAATATACGACACGGAGCGCTCATCCAGTACAAAAGGCTGCTCTTCATCATAACGAATAAGGGTATTGGGATGATGCACATCAAACAGGAACGTTCCACCAGGCTTCAGCATCTCGTATGTCCGCTGGAATGTTCGAATGACATCTTCTTGTTCAAGCAGATAATTGACGCAATCACAGAAAGATATCACCGAATCCACAGGTTCCGGAACTCGCCATTCCCGCATATCCTGCTGCACCCAACGGACACTGCCCTCGCGGTACAAGCGATGACCCTGAGGCGTAGCCTCCATCTTGCTGCGCGCAACCGACAGCATATCTGATGAGAGGTCAATGCCTGTCACTTCGAAACCGGAGTTCACGAGCGGGATTGTAATGGAGCCCGTTCCACAGCCAAGTTCAGCGACACTTTTGGGCATTCCATGCTTTTCCCATGCTGTTCTTGCAAACCTTATCCAGTCTGGATAAGGCATATCTTCCATTAATTCATCATAGACGTAGGCAAATTTCCGGTAAGACATGTCAGGCACCGCACTTTCAATTTCATTTTCGAATTGATCTATATAAATTGAACCAAAGAATATTTACACTGGACACTCCAATGACAGAACAACCTTCCGATCGCTGTTATCCCCAGATTTTTTTGATTCCTTTTATAAAGGATTAAATCCGGGGATAAAGGCGAACGCTAGCTTCTTCAGGTTTTTTCTGTCCTCTCCGTTTCGTGTAAATGTTTAGTTCAATTTATATAACAAAAGAAAAAGCAGGGGCATCCGGTGTTTACCCAGCCTATCCCTGCCTTATCCGAGTTCCATATTACAACTATTTAATCAAAAGAATTACTTGTTTTCACTTTGATCCGCAGGAGCAGATTCGGACAGATACGTCCAGCTTTCCTTTTGGACCACCAATCCGTCCTTCATCAATTTACCCAAGGCACGCTTGAAAGCTGACTTACTGATGCCAAAGCGCTGCTTGATGATATCCGGCGGAGTTGCATCAGAGTAAGGCATGCCGCCCATAGGACGCTCTTTCATAAAGGCGAGCAGCTTGTCTGCATCTTCGTTACGTCCAACTTGTTTGAGTTGAGTCATGGCCAGATTCACACGTCCGTCTTCACGTACCAGTGTCACCCGACATTTAACTTTCTCACCAAGACGCAGCATATGACTACGTTCAGATGAATGAATCATACCAATCGCGCCAAAGCCCAGTACACCGCCTTCTACAAGTACAAAAGTACCCATCTGCAGCGGCTTGTATACAGTCGCTTCAACCCACTCGTTTAACCATGAAGTTGGCGCATGGAAAGACAATGGTGAAAGCTCACGTTCCCCGGCCAATTTGGCACGCAGACGTCCCTGCTTGTCATGTTCCATGATTACAAAGACTTCATCCCCCACTTGAGGACGCAGTTCTTCCAGCTCAGGCAATTCACGAATAGGAAGCAGCAATTGCCGTCCAAGGCCCATTTCCAGGAAACAGCCCAGTCGTGGGTGAACATCAGCCACAACCAGTCGTGCCATTTCGCCAAGCATGAGATAAGGCTTTTTCATCGTTACGGCCAGACGATCTTCCGTATCAAAGAATACAAATACCTCAAGCGTCTCACCAATTTTAATATCCCGTGTTAACTCGGTGTAGTGAAGCAGTACATCTTCCGATCCTGTCGTCAAAAAGAAGCCAAACGGAGACACTTCACGTGACACCGGCAAAGAGACGACTGTTCCAGCAATCAAACTCATACAGTTTCCACCACTTTGGCATCAGACCATAGTCGTTCAATGTTGTAGTATTCACGCTCGTCACGGTGGAAGATATGAACAACAACATCGCCCATGTCCATCAATACCCAACGTGCGGAATCCATACCTTCGATACCTTTGATCGTCGCTCCGGCTGCATGAGCCTGTTTGCGAATTTCAGTAGCAATGGCTTGTACCTGTGTATCGGAATTCCCGTGACAAATAACAAAATAATCTGCCACCAGAGAAACATTAATCAGATCCAACGCTACAATATTGGATGCCTTTTTGTCGTCAGCGGCAGCAACCGCCATATTCATAAGTTCTTTCGATGATACTGTCATGAACCAACCTCCATAATCTATAATTGAGCAATCAAGTCATTGCGCGACAACACGGTTAAAGGATAAATCACACGGCGCTGCGAGATCAGCAAGCTGATCGTCGAGTCGAATCCGGCAATTAATCCTTCCTCCAGACTATGTTCAGCCTGTTCCCGAATGTGATCCACTCCCGGGAAATCTCGCCCCGGTTCAATATAATCGGCAAGACATACCACCTTGTCCAGCAGGCTCATGCCCACCCGACCCGAGGTATGCCACCGGATGGCATTAATCACTTCGGAATCCTCTACACCGTAATCACGCTTGGCTACAAGAGCACCGACTTCCGAATGCCAGAGCTGCTTGTCATGCTGCAGAAGTTCCTGGTTTAATCCGTTATCGCGGATGACCGCTTCCATCTCCGCTACGGGCCAGTACTTCGCCACATCATGCAATATCGCTGCCAGATCTGCTTTCACAGGATCAGCACCGTATTTTTCAGCCAACATCACTGCCGACTCCATCACGCCAAGTGTATGCTTCCAGCGTTTTTCCGGCATTTGCCCGGATACGGCTTGTATTAGTTTCTCACGGCTTAGTCCCATATAAACCGCTCCTTACAATGTATTGGTGCACCTCATCAGGAATCATGAAGCGTACCGAATGACCTTTGGCAAGACGTCTGCGTACGGCTGTTGATGAAATATCCACCAAGGGCATCTCGGCCAGCAAGACCCGATCCTGTAACTCGTCTGGTAGATCATCCAGATGTAACTGGAAACCCGGCCTACCAACCCCGATAAAGGTTAGGCGTTCGGCAAGTTCTTCAATCTGCTCCCATTTGGGAAGATAGTTCACCATATCCGCCCCGATAATGAAATAAAATTCATGTTCAGGATGGCGCCGCCACAGTTCCTTCATCGTATCAATTGTATAAGACACTCCGCCCAATTCCATCTCAATACCCAGCACCTCATATTGCTGCACACCCTTCACAGCCGCTTCCGTCATATCGAGACGTTGTTGTCCCGAAGCTCCGGCTCCGCGTTTGTGAGGTGGAACATGGGAAGGCATGAACCAGATCTCATCCAGTGCATGCGAGTCCCTTGCCGCTTCAGCTGCCAGGAGGTGTCCCATGTGGATCGGATCAAACGTACCACCCATGATGCCGATCTTCACCTGCGTCACGCTCCCTTATCTAGGTAGTTCGATTTGTTTGTTATCGCGAGATTCTTTGTACAGGATGATTGTGTTACCGATGAGTTGTACAAGCTCACTTCCCGTTTCACGGGCAACTTCTTCTGCCATCTCTTTTCTGTCCTCGTCATTGTTGTTCAATACTTGCACTTTCATCAATTCGCGCTTCTCAATCGCATCTTCGATGTGACGGAACAGGTGCTCATTGGTTCCACCTTTACCAATCTGAAATACAGGGGTCAGGTGATGTGCCTGTGACCGCAAAAAGCGCTTTTGTTTACCGTTTAACATGAATACTCCATACTCCTTATGTTGAGCAGGCCCTGATCGACAACGCAAAAACTGTCCGGACCTGACCATTCAATTATTATTTTCACACTTCAAAACTGTTTAGTACTGCTCGTCTCATCGTCTCCACAGGAGCCGGAATGCCAAGCCAATGTTCAAAGGCCACTGCGCCCTGGTATACAAACATCCCCAGACCACCGTGAACCGTACATCCGCGCATCCGTGACTCCCGAAGCAGACGGGTCTCCAGCGGATTGTAGATCAGATCACTCACCGCTGCTCCTTCACGGATCAGTGCAGGATCAACCGGTACGTCATCAACATGTGGGTGCATTCCGGCAGCCGTTGTGTTAATCACGATATCAGCCGTAGCCAGTACCGTTGCAGCGTCTTCCATACCACTGCCCGAGATTTCTCCCAAGCCATGGCCTCGTAAATCAGAAGCAAGTGCAATAGCCCTGTCCGCTGTACGGTTCAGAATGTGGATGCGTTCAGGCTTCTCCAATGCAAGTGCGTATATAACGCCTCTCGCCGCTCCTCCTGCTCCCAGGACAGCAATACGTTTGCCCGCAAGCTCCGGCACAGCCTCTTCCTTCAGCGATCGGACATAACCAATACCATCCGTATTGTACCCTGTCAGTGTTCCACCTTCATTAACGATGGTATTCACCGCACCAATCAGGCGAGCACTTTCATCGATCACATCCAGATACTGCATCACCTGCTCTTTGTGCGGGATGGTGACATTAACACCACGATAGCCCAGTGCCACAATTCCCCGAACTGCCGCCTCCAGTTGATCCGGATGAACATGCAGTGGCATATACATTCCATTCACTTCTGCAGCCTGCAGAGCCGCATTGTGCATTGCCGGAGACTTGGAGTGAGCAATCGGATCACCCATAACACCAAGCAACACGGGAAGTGAAGAGTTGAATTTGTTCTGCTCAGACATAGGTCCGCCTCCGATCCATCTGATGTACAGATTCTGAGAATTTACTAGATCAAGGATGAGCGGATCTGTACACGAATGCCTTTTGGAGCATGAACAGCAACCAGCGCTCCAATATCGCCATTAACCTTAATCCAGCCCAGACCCGAGATGAATACATCCGATTGACTGCCGCGTTTGATGCGGAATTCATGTCTAGTCCATTCAGCCATCTCTGCTGCATCCTCACGGGTTGGCGGAGACAACAATTCTCCCAGATGGTCGCGGTACAGATCATCTGCACGCTCCAGCTTTGTCCGGTGAATATCAAGCGCAGTGCTAATAAAACAAGTGAACGACTGGCGATCACCTTCCACAAAGTCAAATCGAGCCATGCCGCCGAAGAACAGCGTCTGACCGGAATTCAGCTGATACACAGCCGGTTTAAGCGGTTTTTCCGGCATGATGGCAGCGAGATCCTTACGTGAAACAATCTCGCTGAAACGCCATGGATACACGATTCCAGGCGTATCAATAATATATTTTCCATCATCCAGCGGAATGTTCACCATATCCAGCGTTGTTCCCGGATAACGGGATGTGGTCAGTTCCTGCTCCAGATCGCTGTAATCACGGATCAGACGGTTAATCAGTGTGGATTTGCCCACATTGGTACCGCCAACCACGTACACGTCACGATCTTCGCGATACGTTCCTACAAGCTCAAGCAGTCGGTCGAAGCCCTGATTTTGCTTTGCACTGCACAAGACGACATCCACGGTACGCAAACCCTGTTCTTTGGCTTGCTTCTGTACCCAGTTGCGAACCTTGTTCCAGTTGGTTACTTTTGGAAGCAAGTCCGTTTTGTTCACAGCAAGCAATACCGGATTGTTGCCTACAAAACGTTGCAGACCGGAGATAATGCTGCCATCAAAGTCAAACAAATCAACGATATGGATGACAAGTGCATCCTTATCCCCGATTTTGCTAAGCAGCGCCAGGAATTCGTCCTGATCCACCGTAACGGATGATGACTCATTGTAGTTTTTGATGCGGAAACAGCGCTGGCATATAACCGGTTCACGATCCAGTGCCTTCTCGGGGATAAACCCTGGTAATTCCGAATTTTCTGTTTGCAGATGCACGCCGCATCCGCTGCACCTTACGGCAAGATTGCCGTTATGCGGTTCTGTCATTTCTTCTTTTCCTCCTCAAGCCATAAGCCTTTCCTGCGTAAACTCGTTAGAGCAATCCGTTCCACGCGTCGATTGAAGCGGGTCATAAAACCTTCGTCCCCAATGGAGATTGGCAGTACCAGAACGGTATATAACCCCATTCGGTTCCCTCCATAAACGTCCGTAAGCATCTGATCGCCTACTACAATCGTGTTTTCAGGAGATAACTCCATCATTTTCATTGCTCTACGAAACGGTACATTCGATGGTTTGCGTGCACTATGCACAAACTGGATATCCAGCGGGGTCGCAAACAGGGATACACGATTCAAATTGTTATTGGACACAATCATCAGCTTGAAACCTGCCTCTTTCACACGTGCAAACCATTCAATCAGTTCGGGCGTAGCGTCAGGGGCTTTGGCTCCAACGAGTGTGTTATCCAGATCAGTTATAATTCCACGGTAGCCTTGAGCGTACAGCTCTTCCAGATTAATGTCAAAAACCGTGTCTACACGCAGCTTGGGCATTAACATTTTAAACAAAGAAGTCACCTCAGTTTCATACGACACACTATATCACAAATCCGTCTTTCCTGAAAATGCATACAGCGCCTGATGGCATAGGAAAAAAGGAAAAACGGGACGGGCAACAACTATGCCCGTTCCGCTTTCAGTTCCTTCCGCAGCTTCAAGGCGGTCTGATAGACGCCCTTCCAGTCGTCGGCAGTTACGGACGCCGGACTGTAACGAGTCTGTTCAAACTTCGTGAGAAGCTCATGCAACGTCGCTTCTGCAGCAGGTTTTGCCTGGCTCCAGCGGGCTACCGATTCACGAAGTGTCTCGTCTCCGCTCCGGGTCAATCCTTTGCGTTTCACATACTGAATCCAACGCTCGGTCTCTGCCACTACCTTCTGTTCAGGGGTGAGCGGTCCACCTGTCCGTAGACGAAGCAGGAAGAATCGCATGGAGAAACGATTACGCCAGAACATATAGGCTACCCACAATACAATAATGGCTCCTGCAGCCCAGATAACAAAAGTCGGGATGGCAGACGATGTCTGCTCAGGTGCAGGGGTCTGCTCTTCCTCTTGTACCGGCTCCTCTTCTGGCTCTTCTTCTGGCTCATCTACAGGCTGTACATCAGGCTGTTCCGTCAGCAGCGGCATATCAAAGCCCGGCGTTGCTTCAACAGGAATCCATCCATACTCACCAAAGTAAACCTCTGCCCAGGAGTGTGCATCTGCGTTGGTAACGGTGTAGGTCGTCTCAATCTCCGCGCCAGGTTGACGTGGAGCCTGCATGTCCGAATTCAGGGACAATTGTCCAGGCGCATAACCTTTAACCCATCTTGCAGGAATGCCCTCCGAGCGCGCCATCATCACCAGCGCAGTGGAGAAGTAATCACAGTAGCCTTCCATAATATCGAACAGGAAACCTTCCACAAAGTCGCTGCTTACTTTTCGAGATAAATCCGGATTGTTCGTGTATTCAAAATTAGTTTGTAAATAGTTTTGCAGTAATGCCACTTTTTCATACGGAGTATTCGCAGATGCTGTTATCTCGGCTGCCAGATCCGATACCCGGTCAGGGAAACGGGAAGGTAACTGCAAGTACATATCGTCTGCCGGATTACTGTTATACAGATCTTCAAATGACTTCGTACGAAGCTCATCTTCCACAATCACAGGGGCTTCCGATACGATAGTATATGTCTTGGGATACTGTGGTTGCTGACGGTCTGTCACCACATGCAGTTCAGCCTGTTCGGCATTCCACAACATCCGTTCCGTTCGGTCTTCACCATTAATCGAGCTAACTTCCGAGATCGAATAAGCACCAAAGAGAATCGGATAGACATTGTCATTCAGCATCGTTACGTTCTGAGTCACTTGTTTGGTATTCACATTACCGGATTCTTGGTTCTCCAGAGGCTGCCCAGCTTCAACATTCTCTGTTGCACCCCGTCCACGGTCATCCCAGCCTGTGCCTGTATACTCTGCACGTGTCTCACCACGCCAGTAACTGCGCTCATTGGTCGTGACAGACATGACAGGGGTATAGTCGAAGTTAAAACCTCCACCAAGCTGATTGTCTTCCCTGCTGTATCCCGATTCGGTAGCCGCGGGAATATCAAGGTTTCCGTTACCTGCCTGACTTGTGGAAGTTCCGGTATAGTTACGCCATGCCGTATAGGGGTCCGTCAAGGTGGGTGGAATCTCCGGCATATTGACGCTGGCTACAATAATCAAAGAAAAGATAATGGCAATATTGGCCAGGACTTTATAAGGATACCGGATGATTCGTTTCCAACCTTGTGGATACTGTAGCTGATAGTTACGGAAATGCTGACATACGAGCCATCCCATCCCCGCAAACATCACCCACGCGATTTCAATCCAGAGTGGAATCTGGGTGAAAGAATCGAGAATCCCCATCGAAATGATGTTAACACCCAGAAAAACAAGAATACGACGTGTTGTGGTCACGAGTCGAAGCGCAGCTTCAAGCATCACCCATGCACACAGGGAGAACCAGATGTACGGCGTCATGTGTAATATGAATTGCTCCGCTCGGTCCGTTAAAGAGCCATAAGGGATGTACACGGTGTAATCAATCAGCGTTTTATGCAAAATGTAACCAACAACGACCGCCTTGATGATCGCCCGATACATTGTTTTAAAGGGCAGAATGACCTCCAGCACACTGACTGCTGCAAGTGTCCATAACACCAGAGAAGTGGTCTCCGTGTACCACGATTCCTGCGTAAATGAAATCCACTGCATTCCAATCAGGAAAATCCAGAGCAATGACGCTGCATGATACCAGGATCGTTTGCCCGCAATACTTTCATTTCCTTTTGAACTCATACAGAACCTCCCCCCATCACCGTTGGAAGCTCCTGCAAGTGAGAAACAGTGAATGACCTCGTGCCTCTTCCACGCAACATGGCATTCCACTCGGCACTTCGGCGGGATTCACTGGTATCGATCAGAATATGACATGGAGTCATGCCCCGCGTATCGGCCCAGCGCAACAGTTCCATTATTTTTTCATCCTTCTGGGGAGAAATCACGACAAAGTAAGCTCCCTGAGGCAGTTGACGTGCGATCCTTTCCACGCCGGGCAACAGATGGGTATCCTGACCGTTATATTGAATATCCACCAGATGATGCATCATCTTCTGTCGTTCCATCAGACTTTCACTGGGGGCCATGAAGGATGTCTGGTCTGACAATGTCAATAACCCCATCCCCATTCGTTCCCTGACACCATACTCCAGCAGAGAGGCAGCCGTGGAAACGGCAATTTCAAATGCATCCCCATGTTCATAACTTGATGCCAGCGCATCCAATACCAGAATGGTTTTGGGCACAGACTCATGTTCAAACTCCTTGGACTTCCAGTTCCCTGTTTTTGCCGTTGCATTCCAGTGAATGCGGGAAAGTCGATCTCCGTATACGTAGTCACGTACACCATTGATCTGAGTGGTCTCTCTCCGTGAGCGGGTTAACGCCGTCTGAGGACCGGATAACCGTGATTTGCGGTCGTAGAGCTGCCAATATGGAATAAATACCGTTCTTGGCAGTACGCGAAACTCACCTTTGGCCTTAAACTTTCCCCGATGTTCAATCAGTCCAAATATGTCCTCGCTGGCACATTCCGTTTCTGAAAAAACATACTTCCCACGCTCAAGTGGCGGTGTCTGAAAAGACAACTCGCCATTACCTCTCATATTGGGAATCAAACTTTCCTTGAACGACCACGATTCTCCGTTATGCCGATGCAGCATTTCACGCACAACAACATAGGGAAGCGGGAGGAATCCCGGAATAGTCAAACTCAGCTGTACTTGAACCTGGTCACCCGCATGCAGCAATTCTTCGTGGTCTGGACCAGAAGATAACCTACGAACTCCTTGAGCACGTCTTACCCCGCTAAATCCAGCAATGGCAAGGTACACACAGAGCAGGGTCACCATCGACAGCAGCATAAGGGATGTCTTCCCGCCCTGAAACAAAACATAAGCCAGACAGCACATCCACACCATTGCGATGCTCCATACGCGTGGGTGGCGTAACCCTCTATTGACTGTTCTCAAAAGCGGCTTCATGAACTATTGCCCCATGGAGACGGGCACGCGTACTTGCTGGAGTACGGCATTCAAAACGGCCTCGGAACTCATACTGTCCAGTCTCGATTCGGGACGAAGCACAATACGATGAGAGATCACATAAGGGGCCATCGTTTTCACATCATCCGGAAGCACATAATCACGTTCCTGTAAGAAAGCAAAGGCTTTTACGGCCATCATGAACGATATGGCTGCCCGTGGGCTGGCACCCAGCAATACAGATGGGTGGGAGCGGGTTTGGCGAACAACATCAAGCAGATAGTCCATAACCGGATCACCGATAAAGACCTCTTTAATCTCCTGCTGGATTGCCGAGATCTGGTCCATATGAGTCACGGATTCAAGGCGATCTACAGGCTGACCGAGCTGATGCTGTTTCAATAAAATTTTCTCAATTTCCTTATCGGGATAACCTAGACTTATTTTCAACATAAACCGGTCCAGTTGTGCTTCCGGCAACGTATACGTACCTTCAAAATCAATCGGATTCTGAGTTGCACAGAGCATGAATGGATGTGGCAGATCATACGTATCGCCATCAACGGTTACGCTGCGCTCCTCCATCACTTCGAGCAGAGCCGATTGGGTTTTTGTTGTGGCCCGGTTAATCTCATCAGCCAGCAAAATGTTGGTCATCACAGGACCTGGCCGGAAATAAAAACGCTCATCCTTCGGATGGAACACAGATACGCCCGTAATATCACTAGGTAAAATATCAGGATTACATTGAATACGCCGGTACTCACCACGCATGGATTTCGATAATGCCTTGATTAATTGCGTTTTGCCAGTTCCCGGTACGTCTTCAATCAGAACGTGCCCGCCTGCAAGCAAAGCTGTAAGTAAAAGTTGAATTTCAAAGGATTTCCCCATAATACAGGATTCCAGATTTGAACGAACTGCGGATATGATTTGGATCGACTCTTTGCGCACAGGCATGTGGTCTAACCTCCTAAAAAAGCATACAGATTTCCTTTTATTGTACATGATCCAGAGTCACGAGTACACTCGAAGGAACTCACAATTTGTTTCCAGCCCGTCAGATTCACCGCAGTTCACGCATGAATACGACAAAAAGGCCCCGGATAAAAGTTATCCGGAGCCTCTGCTGAATCGCAATATGTTCAAGGAGATTTCTCATTCTATGTTAGCCTTTTGGTCTAACCACCAATGCCGCGAGAAAAGAAAAGATGATCGCTGACGATATTCCCGCTGCTGTCAGATCAAAGATCCCGGTAATAACTCCAATCCATCCCTCTTTCTCAAGTTCAGTCAATGCCCCATGTACCAAGGAGTTGCCAAAACTTGTGATGGGTACAGAAGCACCTGCTCCTGCAAACTTGACCAAAGGATCATAGAGACCGAGTGCATCAGCAACTGCCCCTGCCACAACTAGTGTACTCATGGTATGAGCTGGCGTCAGTTTAACCCCATCCATTAGAAGCTGTCCGACAACACAGATCAAACCGCCAACAATAAATGCCCACAAGAACTGCATTACCTTTATCCCTCCTTTTCAATAGCTACGGCATGTGCAATACAAGGAATACTTTCACCCTGCTGGTACGAAATCGGAGATAACAGCGCCCCCGTAGCAACGACGAGCACCCGTTTAAGATCACCCTTCTGCATCCGGTTCAAAATGTGACCATAGGTGACGGTGGCAGAACATCCGCAGCCACTTCCCCCGGCAACAACATAAGGCTGTTTCTCCCGATCATAGATCATCAGGCCGCAATCATTAAAAACCGTCTGTTCCATGGGAATGCCTTCTTTTTGCAAAAGCTCTTTCGTAATTGGCAGACCGACGGAAGCCAGATCCCCAGTCACAATGAGATCATAATAGCCGGGTTCCAATCCCGTATCCCTGAAATGAGAGATTATAGTGTCGGCTGCTGCTGGCGCCATGGCTGAACCCATATTAAAAGGATCTTTGATGCCCAAATCCATAATGCGTCCAATAGTGGCTTTGGTAACAACGGGACCATCACCAGTGCGGGAGACCACACCACACCCTGATCCTGTGACGGTATATTGCGCATAAGGCGGCTTCTGGGAGCCATACTCCGTCGGATACCGAAATTGTTTTTCAACCGTACAGTTGTGGCTCACCGTTCCTGCAAGGACATAATCTCCAGCTCCAGAGTCAACAATCATGGACGCTAACGCTAACGTTTCCATGGAAGTAGAACAGGCTCCAAAGACACCCAGGTAAGGCACACCCAGTTTTCGCGCTGAAAAGGAACTGCTGATAATCTGGTTCATCAGATCTCCACCAACAAAAAATTGAAGCTCTTCCTTGGTGATATTTGCATTTACCAAAGCCAGCTGAGAGGCCTGTTCGAGCAGTTTGCGTTCTCCCTTTTCCCACGTTTTCTCGCCGATCTCGAGGTTGTCGTAGACATAATCGAAATCAGATGACAGTGGACCCTCGCCTTCTTCTGGTCCTACAACTGCGGCTTTACCGATGATCCGCGGACGATTCTCAAACTGCCATGTCTGGCGACCCAATCGTTTCACAGGTGCCCACCTCCAAATCCCAAAAAGGCGTAAACAATCCCTACGACAAATGCTGCCACGACACCAAACACGATAACGGAACCAGCAAGTTTAAACATGTTGGCCCCTACACCGAGCACCAGTCCTTCAGCACGATGTTCCAGTGCAGCAGAACACATGGAATTGGCAAAGCCGGTAACCGGCACAGCAGTTCCTGCTCCTGCCCATTGAGCCATTTTATCGTAAACGCCGAGACACGTTAGAATAACCGATATGAGAATCATGACCGCCACCGTAGGACTGGAAGCTTCCTTCGATGTCATGTCGAAACCGGCCATAAAAGCCTCTTGAATGGCCTGTCCAATCAAACAGACGGTACCCCCAACCAGAAATGCTTTGAGGCAATTTTTCAGGATTGGACGAGGCGGCTCATGTTTTTTCGCGACTTTTTTGTACTCCTTTTCATCCATGGACAGGGACGATGATTTTTTTTCGCTTCCGGATGCAGATTGAGCTGGCAAGATACAAGACCTCCTCTATGTGAAAATGGTTCAAAGCTACGGCTGAATGCCAATGTGTGTAATCCTATATTCATTGTTTGTTAATAATCGGAAGGTTATGTATCCGGCGACAGACAGTATATGTTTCCAACAAGATCATGTTGTGGAAGCAAGATGGGAATACGCCGGTTCTGAGGACTTTTAGATACGTTCTATAAATAAAGAAGAACAATCACGAGCAAGATAAAAAGAACGATAAACAGTACTTTTTCCGTGCCCTCTTCTGGAGGCTTCATTGGATATATAGCTCCTTCCTATAAACAGACCAACAAATATTGAACAAAAAGAACATCACAAAATGATGACATCTCCTCCATATATTCATATTCATTGAAGTGGCATCAGGACTGCGACTACAGCGGATAGAGTCATGAAACTTGGACACGGTAAGCGCCCAAAACATGCCTTAAATACGTGACATAAACATGGACAATCACTTGCGCAAGGTTCATACTGTAATGTGACCAGTGGTTAAATAACAAGTCCTCAGCATATTAAAGTGCATGTTCAAAAAGATAAAAGACTTTTTGAACTACATCTTAAAAGGACAACAGGCGGGTAGCCGTTCTACTGTGACCTGAAATACATACCAACAGAGGAGTTGTTGACACATGAATGAAAAAACGATGGATATGTTCCGTACGTTGACGGAATTCCCTTCCGCATCCGGTTTTGAACGTGAGCTTCGCGGCTGGATGAAAGATAAGCTTTCCGCTTATACCGATGAGTTCGTCCAGGATCGCCTGGGGAGTCTATTTGGTGTATTACGCGGGGAGGAATCCGGTCCTAAAGTTATGGTAGCCGGACACTTTGACGAAGTTGGTTTCATGACTACAGGCATTACGGAAACGGGTATGGTCAAATTCCGTCCACTGGGTGGATGGTGGAGTCAGGCTGTACTGTCTCAGCGATTGGAAATCATCACACCGGATCGTCGCATTACCGGAGTTGTAGGTTCTACACCTACACACTTGCTGGACGAGTCCCAGCGGAACAAACCTGTTGATCTGAATTCCATGTATCTCGATATTGGGGCAGACAACCGTGCGGAAGCAGAATCCTGGGGCATTCATCCAGGGATGCAGATCGTGCCAATCTGTGAATTCACGCCGATGGCGAACCCGAAAAAAATCATGGCCAAAGCATGGGATAATCGTTACGGCGTAGGACTTGCACTTGAACTGGTTGAAGCGTTGCACAAGGAAAAACTGCCTAACACGCTTTACGCTGGTGCAACGGTTCAGGAAGAACTGGGGCTTCGCGGTGCACGTACGGCGGCCAATCTGATTCAGCCTGATATCTTCTTTGCACTTGACTGTAGCGCGGCGAATGATATGACAGGTGACAAACAGTCATTTGGACATATCGGAGAAGGCGCATTGCTTCGTATTTTTGACCCGGGTATGTTCACCCATCGTGGAATGGTGGAATATGTTCAAGATACGGCTTCATCCAATCAGATCAAAATGCAGTATTTCATCTCACCAGGTGGTACCGATGCAGGTCAAGTACACCTGAGTGGAATTGGTGTACCATCAACAGTTATTGGTATCTGCGCTCGTTATATCCACACCTCGTCTTCCATTATTCATACGGATGACTACGATGCGGCCAAAGAACTGATCGTGAAACTGGTCAAAGGTCTGGATCGGACAACAATGAATACCATTATTAATAACGCGTAACAGTTGACAAGAGACCTCCTAACTATTCGGGAGGTCTCTTTTTTATATCCACAACTATATGAATTGGACACATAGATTAATAGGCCGAACATTATAGGGAATTACACATAAGATACAATAACGGAAGATGAATTAAACACCAACCAGTGGGGGACCTGTTATGGCAGTGGGAAGGAACGGAAAATCAAATAAAGGTTCTAACAAAAAACCAAATGCTGCTAATACCCTCCTTAATGGAAGCCTTAAAGGGAAAAATCTCGAACTGATTGTAGCAGCGCTATTGGTGAGCGGAAAGTTGAGAGTGGATGCTGTCACGTTGTTTCGTGAGGCTACATTGGTTGTAGAATTGGTTGGTCAATATAAAACACTTCAAAAGGTCACACCCTCCAATTCAGACAAACTGGTACAATTCCTGGATGAAACTGGCGGCGATATGACGCTTAATGATGTTATACAGGCATTTCAACAGAGAATTAATTCTTAGTGGCCAAGAAATGAGGTGGATGTCATGTCCGAGTTTGACGGAATCGGATTTGCCGAGCTATTAATTGTGCTTATTCTTGTTGTTTTATTTGCATTTGGCTCTTCTGATCTTGACGGTTTATCAAGCACGCCAACAACGAGTTGACCCCCATAATCCTCTCATGGCTTACAGGTAAAAGAACAAAAAAATGAAATACCAGTCCTTAGACAGGACTGGTATTTGGTCATTACAGAAATAGCGGCGAGAATGCAATCCAGGCCAAAATAAGGGTAAGCACAATGCAGACATTCTCTACAACGGCCCCACGCTTGGTCCCTGTACTCATCAGATTCACCCGTATGCGCCACTTGAGCGGTGGTAACGGACGAATCCCCCGATTGGTTAGTGAATCGGCCAACAGATGCATCGCATATGCCGTGCCTCCCGCTACCCAGATCTCCGGTCCCTGCTGCTGGGTCGTGCTGTAAAGTAAGCCGGCCCATATTGCAGTTCCATATAAGGTATGCGTCAATCCCCTATGAGTTAGCGTGGTGCACAGCATAAGCAGGCTACCTGCAATCAGATTCCACGGGGCAAATGCGTGACCGTAGAACACCAGCCCGAGTCCAATCGCAAACATCAACACTTTGCGAAGCGACCGCGAAGGCAGGAATGACACGAGCGCAATGAGGATCGCAAGCAACAGGTTCCATGGTTTAGCATGAACATAGAAGTACACAAATACAGCTGTGGGCAACAGAATCGTCTGTAACAACCTGATCAGACTGTTAGGCAAGGCTCTGGATACCAGCAGCGAATTTGGCTCATCAATGTCAGGCAATAACGAACCAATCAGTGCAACCGTAACTGCCGGCGCTGTCACTGGCATACCGGCCAACTGCAGAACAGAAAGTGACACGCCTGTCCCGATAATAAGGTGGGATCTTCCCATCATGATGCAAAAACGTCCTTTCGAAGAAATCGGGAACAATACGGCCCAGTTCCGATTTTACAACGAAAACAAAATAAGAACAATAGTTCGCATTTCTTATTTGTATGAAAATAAATATAAATTTCTGTGATGGGGCTCACACTATTATATTTATGACTCTTCTATCTTTATTAGTGAATTAAATCACATAAACTGTCGTCAACTACTTGTATAATTTCAAATATAAACCACTAAAATTGTTGGTAATGTACAGCGTCTATCCAAGGAGGCATACACACATGAACGGAAAAAAAGAGAAACTCGTTATCATAGGTAACGGAATGGCAGGAATCAGTACCGTTGAGCAAATTTTAAAATTAACTACGCGATTTGATATTACTGTTTTTGGCACAGAGCCCTACCCTAACTACAACCGCATTATGTTGTCCTATGTATTGGAAGGAAGCAAAACACTGGATGACATCGTACTGAATGATCTCCACTGGTATCAGGATTATGGTATTACCCTCCATACAGGAACAACCGTAACCCGAATTGATTCGGATACCCATGAAGTTGTGACTGAAGATGGAACTCGCGTTCCTTATGACAAAATCATCATTGCGACTGGCTCCAATTCCTTTATTCTCCCAGTACCTGGACATGACAAAGAAGGTGTTGTCGGTTTCCGTGATATCGCCGATTGCAATGTCATGCTCGATGCCGCTAAACAGTACAAAAGAGCGGCCGTTATCGGGGGCGGACTGCTAGGCCTTGAAGCTGCCAAAGGTTTGGTACAACTTGGCATGGAAGTTACCGTAGTGCACTTGATGCAGGATCTGATGGAGCGTCAGCTTGATCCACAAGCTTCAGCCATGTTGAAAGCAGAACTCGAACGTCAGGGTATCCGGTTCAAGATGGGTGCGCAGACTTCCGAACTGCTGGGCGGCGAACGCGTTGAAGGGATACGTTTTGCAGATGATACGGTTCTGAATGTTGATTTTGTGGTCATGGCTGTAGGCATCAAACCCAATACGGCTGTAGCCCGCGAAAGCGGTATGGAAGTGAACCGGGGTATTGTCGTGAATGACTATATGCAGACTTCACTTGAGAATGTGTACTCGGTCGGGGAATGTACAGAGCACCGCGGGGTATGTTACGGCCTCGTTGCCCCATTGTTCGAGCAAGGTATGATTCTGGCGAAACATATCTGCGGGGTTGAAACGGCTCCGTATGAAGGTTCCGTAGTATCCACGAAATTGAAAATTTCGGGTGTGGACGTGTTTTCAACTGGTGAATTCATCGACAGCCCAGAGCACACCGTCATTTCGCACAAAGATGACTGGAAACGGACTTACAAAAAAATTCTGCTTCGTGATAATAAAATGGTCGGCGCTGTTCTCTTCGGTGACATTACGGATTCTGCCGAATTGCAGAAACTGATTAAAAATCAAACCGAAATGACCGAAGAATTGTATGGCTCACTCATGGGTACAGGCTGCGGCGGTCATAAGAAAGCAACCTCTGTTGAAACGATGCCCGAGGACGAGATCGTCTGTGGATGTAACGGGGTAACCAAAGGAACCATTGTTGATGTCATTACAAACCAGGGCCTTACCACTGTAGATGAAATCAAAGCTTGTACCGGTGCAACCCGCTCTTGTGGTGGGTGTAAACCAGTTGTGGAACAGATTCTGCAATATGTACTTGGTGACAGTTTCAGTACTGGAGCCAAACAGGGCATCTGCGGATGTACTTCCATGGGACGGGATGAGATTGTAGCCGAGATTCGTGCAAAAGGATTACAAACGACCAAAGAGGTCATGAATGTACTGGGTTGGAGTCAACCTGAAGGTTGTTCCAAATGTCGTCCGGCGATCAACTACTACCTTGGCATGATTGCACCAGACACACACGAAGATGAGAAAGAATCCCGTTTTGTTAACGAACGGATGAACGCAAATATTCAAAAGGATGGAACGTATACGGTTGTACCTCGGATGTATGGCGGGGTGACTACACCAGCGGACCTCAAACGTATCGCTGACGTTTCAGTCAAATATGATGTGAAAGCAGTCAAAGTGACTGGCGGTCAGCGTCTCGACTTGATTGGTGTCAAAAAAGAAGATCTGACCAAAGTCTGGGCTGAACTGGATATGCCTTCAGGTTATGCATACGCCAAATCGCTGCGTACGGTCAAAACATGTGTCGGCTCCCAATTCTGCCGATTCGGTACACAGGATTCCATGGCTATGGGCGCTCGCATTGAACGAAAATTCGAACGTCTGGATCTGCCAGCCAAGTTTAAATATGCTGTCAACGGTTGTCCGCGAAACTGTGCAGAGGCATGTACCAAAGATATCGGTATCGTTGGTAACGACGGAGGCTGGGAAATCTTCATCGGTGGTAACGGCGGTATTAAAGCTAGACTGGCTGATTCCTTATGCAAAGTGAAAACGGATGACGAGTTGATTGAACTGTGCGGAGCCATCATGCAATATTATCGCGAGACAGGTAACTATCTGGAACGGACGTCCGAGTGGGTGGAACGCATGGGTCTGGAGCATATTCGTTCGGTTGTCGTGGATAACCTGGAGGAACGCAAATCGTTGATGCAACGAATTGAATTTGCACTTGAGCATGTTGAAGAACCTTGGCAAAAAGCGATTCGCAATAAAGAAGGCCAAAGCAAAATGTTCCATGGTATCGAAGTATCGGCTCGTCCATAAGTAAGCTCGCAAGATTAATGCTGCCGGAATGTTAAATATAGATAAGGAGTGGTTTAAGATGACGACAAAACAATCAGGCACCTACTTCCCTGCCGGAGTAGTTGAAGAATTCCTGCCACGAATCGGAAGAGTAGTTGAAATTAAGGATCATCAGCTTGCTGTCTTTCGTGCATCGGATGGTACCATCTTCGCTGCAGATAATCACAACCCCCACCCTAAAGGTGGACCGCTGGCTGAAGGCATCGTGTCCGGGCATTATCTGTACGATCCGCTGTATGATTGGAAAATCGACCTGACTACCGGTCTTGTGCAAGCACCGGACAACGGTCAAGTACAGATGTATCCGGTGAAGGTAGAGAACGGCCAGGTCTGGATTGAAATATAGCTCCATTGAAACGTTCAAAGATTGATGCAAAATAATGGGGGAAACCGTGATGTATACACCAAGTGTTGAGGGAATTATTGAAGCTGCGGTTAAAAAACGGGATCAAATGAACGCAAGCCTGCCACGTTATATGGTTGCTGCCTTAATGGCTGGTGCCTATGTAGGGCTTGGCATCGTTCTGATCTTCAGTATTGGTGCTCCGCTCCTTGCGGCACAGTCACCACTGCAAACCATGTTGATGGGCATGTCCTTCGGACTTGCCCTCACGCTGGTCATCTTTGCCGGATCGGAATTGTTTACAGGTAACAATATGTTCTTCACCATGAGTACGCTGGCTGGCCGAACCACAGTGAACGAAACGCTGAAGAACTGGGGGCTCGTCTTTGTTGGTAACCTGCTCGGCGCAATTCTATTAAGTCTACTCATTGTCGGTAGCGGTCTGTTCAAAACGGCCACACCGGAACATCTGCTGTTTGTCGTCTCTGCCAAAAAGATGGCGGCGCCCGTGTCTGAGTTGTTCTTCCGAGGCATTCTGTGTAACTGGCTCGTCTGTCTGGCGATCTGGATGGCAGCTCGCTCCAAAGAAGATATCGCCAAACTTGTTCTTATCTGGTGGTGTCTGTACGCATTTATCGCAAGTGGTTATGAGCACAGTGTTGCCAATATGACTTTGCTCTCTTTATCCTGGTTGCTGCCAAACCACCCGGATACAATCACGATGGCAGGTTGGTTCCATAACATGATTCCGGTAACGCTTGGTAATATCATCGGCGGTGCCCTCTTTGTTGGAATGGCGTACTGGTATACTTCTCCGGTACGTAAAAAATCATAATTTTTGATTTAACTGCACTTATGTAGCGCTAGAGCACAACATCTCCACACTGAAGCCACGATGGATGCCGAACTCACGTTCAATCACACATCGTGGCTTTTTATTGTTTGTCGTTAAGCTACTACCCTCTCGTACGTTTCCCTTTCACCCTCTCGTCCTTCTATAGAGAATTAAAACTTCATTTTACTTTTGTCGCTATACGCGTTAATCCACAGTTGACATAACTGGCGTATAGTCGATGGATACTCACACTTATATTCAACCAGCAAAGGATGAACGCTTATATGGGAATCCATACGTACTTCAGGTCACTGAATGATCTTGAACGTATTATTCGCACACCTGGCAAATTCAAATTCGAAGAACACAGCGTATCCGCCCATTCCTGGAAAGTCGTACAGTACGCCAAAACGCTCGCAGATATTGAGGAGCAACATGGAACCACAATCGATTGGAAGAAGTTATACGAAATTACCAGCAGTCATGATTATGGCGAAATCTTCATCGGTGATATCAAAACACCAGTCAAACATTATTCACTGGAGCTGCGTTCGATGCTGCAGAAGGTGGAAGAAGGTATGGTTGAACATTTTATTAATGAAAATATTCCTGAAGAGTTCCAGCCTATTTTCCGCAGACAGCTGCGTGAAGGCAAAGACCAATCGGTCGAAGGACTGATTCTCGAAGTCGCAGACAAGATGGATCAAGTATATGAAGCCTTTGCTGAGCTCCAACGTGGCAATACGGAGAAAGAATTTATCGTTATGTACCGTTATGCGTTGGTCAAAATCAAAAATATCGACCTCCACTGTGTGCAGTATTTCCTGGAACAGATTCTCCCCGACATGATCGATGAAGGTATCCGCTCCCCGTTTGATATTCGCAAAATAACCGAAGAAGCTCTGGCCCAGTAATCAGCTCAAGTCAACATGGTTCTCATCATCCATGGACAGGGCTTTTTTTCGTTCCTGCAATTGCAGTCGGTACTCGCTAGGGTACATGCCCGTTTTGTTTTTGAAAATCCGGCCGAAATAGTGGGAATCACTATACCCTACCGCTCCACCAATGGTCTTGATATCCATATTCTCGTGCGTGACGAGCATACGCTTCGCTTCATTAATCCGCAGACCTGTCATATATTTCAGCGGAGTCTCGCCCGTTACTTTCTTAAAACACTTTCCCAGATAGTCCACACTAAAATGCATCTGTCCTGCCATGTCCTGGAGTGTAATCTCATGCATGTAATTCTGCTTCAAATACAACTTAACGGCCTCTGCGATATCCTCCGGCTTCACCTGTTCATCCAGCACGGCACTGACATGGGCAAGCGAATCCACAGCGCTCCCAAGCTTCAATTCCATCGCATCCAGCAGTGTCCGAAGCTGTTCTTCCGATAATGGTTTGAGCAGATAATCCTCCACCTTGTAACTGATCGCCTGCCGCGCATATTCGAATTCATGATAACCACTCAGAATGACAATTTTCACATGCGGATAGGCAAAATACAGATGTTTGGCGAGTTCCAATCCATTCATTACCGGCATCTGTATATCCGTTACAACCAGATCAGGTACGGAATGTTCAATGAGCTGTAACGCTTCCTGACCGTTCCGCGCTTCACCAATCACCTCAAACCGGGTGTCCAACTCTCTGAATTTGCGTGAGACATTCCGGCGAATCAGGGCTTCATCTTCCACAATAATCGTTCTGTATTTGATTGTCATGGGTTCAGTCATGCTCCTTTCCAATGGAACCACCTATGGTAATCTGGACACCGCCGGAAGGCTTGTTCCTAATCTGCATGCGGGCTGCCGTGCCATACCATAATTTCAATCGGACCCATATATTCTTGAGTCCCATTCCGTTAATTTCAAGGTCAGGCATACGCTCCCACTCCTGTGATTGTTCGATGTAATGCATGATCTTGGCAAGTGCTTCGGGTTCCATGCCAGGCCCGTTGTCTTCCACGTGGATCTGCCAGGTCTGCTGTTCCGCATCCATATCTCCAGTAATATTCAGTTTCCATGGCGGGGTATCACCCAGTCCATATTTCATGGCATTTTCGAGTAGTGGTTGTACCATCAGCATCGGAACCTGGATAAGCTGCATCTCTTCCGGAATATGAAACTCGTAGTGTAGATCATCCTCAAACCTAATCTTCGTACACTCCAGATATCGCTCACAATAATCCAATTCTTGAGACAGTGGAACCCCACTCTTTCCCGGAGTAGAAATATAACGCAGCATAGACGCAATATTGGCGCAGAACGCGACAATCTGCTCATTCATGCTTTCTTCCGCCATGATGCTAATATTTGTGATGTTGTTATAGAGAAAATGCGGGTTCATCTGGGATTGCAGCGCCAGTAATCTCGCTTCTGTCTCCTGAGATTTCATCGCCAGCCTGTCCTGAAACGATTGCACAAGCTGTTGATTCAGCCGGATAAACGTATCATTTAGCTCATCCATCTCCCGGATAGAACCGGGATGCTCCAGCTTGAACAACTGACCGGAATCCTGACCCGATACCAGATCATTCTCACCCGTTTTCTGAATAATGCGCTGCAAGCGATGTAGCGGCAATGTAACCCGTTTGGAGATTAGATACGAGAGAACCAGAATCAGCATGAGAGTAGCTAACGTCGCACCGATAAACATCACAGCCATCCGGTTGAGACTCGCGAAAAGGGACTGTTTGGACTGCATGACAACAACGGTCCATCCTGTCTCCTGTGACGTCATGTACGTCATCATCTGTTTGGAATGATTCAACGGATCGGTGATCTCCTGCATCGTATCCGGTGGAAATGAAAGATTCTGAATCAAGTCCACATCATCGAAGTGGCTAGCTTGAGAAGCATCATCAACCGAAGAAAGTGGATACAACCGTGTATTTTGTTCATCCACTACATAGATCCGAAGATCATCGTTACTCGCCTGCAAATCATTCAAATGCTGGAACAGGGTTCCGGCATCCTGCAAAATCTCAACAACACCCTGGCTGACATAGTTGCCATCTTTGTACACCCGAGTAAGGGAAATGTAGGATTGATCTGATCTCCCCTCACCTGTTGGCATGGGCAAAGCTCCCCCCTCTAACAGTTGAATCACCCGCCAGCCGCTCCGCTCCCAGGTTTCCTTGTACCACGGTCGCTTAGTCAGATCCACAGACAGTTGACCGTTGAATGCACCCGCTCCCAGCATCTTGCCATTTACATCATAGATATTGGCCTGTTTGGCTGTATTGGAGCTGCTAATGATCGCGAGAATGACATCAATTAGTGTGGTTGTATCCTTATACAATGCCGGATCACTCGTCATTGTCTGCTCGCTATCCTCCGCTGGTGCCAAGTAGTGACTGAAGTGTTCTTTGACCAGATTGGAGTACACGATATTCATGGAGAAGTTGTTCATTTTCACCACTTCCTGATCCAGGTTACTGACGATTGACACCCCCAGTTGTCTCTGTTGTTCTTCACTTCGATGACGAATGTCACTTGCGAGAAAAACATACAGAAGCCCCGCCACAATCAGCGAAAAGATAATAAATACCGCAGAGTAATAGGCAAACAGACTTTGCTGAAGCGTTCCAAATCGATATCGCAATTCCCACACACCTCGTCCTATGATGATATCTGTCACACCATTCGAAAATGTCCACCCAACTGAACGCTTTTGTCTATTGAGCACATCCGCTGTTCACAGTAAAGTTATCCACATAAGAATACGCTTACATTAAGCGTTTCGGCAAGTGACAATTTTCTTTATATTCCGGGAGGTTTAATGATGAGAAAACGATTTCTATTTTCGCTTGCAAGTGTGCTCCTGCTCTCCACTCTGCTGCTTGCCGGGTGCAACTCAGGTAAAAGTACGGAAGGTTCGGGTAAGGTGACTCTCACGTTTGGAACAAGCCAATCCGGTATACCGCGTACAGGCATCATGCAAACGATGGCCAAGGAATATGAGCAGGAGACCGGTGTCAAAATTGATTTTCAGGTCGTACCTGACGCACAGTGGCGTGACCTGATCAAGGTAAAGCTGGCCTCTGGCGAAGCACCTGACATTTTCAATGTTGATGTGGACCCACTGAGCATGCCGGCTAACGTAAGACCAGAGGAAAATGCCATTGACCTAACCAATGAGGAATTCACAGGTCGGATGTCTGAAGAGATTTTGCCAACCGTCAGTCACAATGAAAAGGTGTATGGGGTTTCTTTTGCGCCAACGAAAATCTGGTATGTGTACTATAACAAACGTATCTTCCAAGAGCTCGGCATAGAGCCTCCTACATCCTATGCCGAATTCAAGGCGATCAGCCAGAAAATTAAGGATAAAGACATTATTCCGTTCTATCAGGCACCTGCCAGCGGGTGGTATCAGGTTCTGCCTTTGTTCGAAACGGGACCTAACTATGAGCAAACAACAGCGGGAACCTACGAGAAATTAAATAACAATGAGATGAAAGTCGCAGATATGACGCAACTCAAGACGGTCATTGAACAGTTAAAAGAATTTGCGGATCTCGGTTATTTCGGCAAAGACTTCTTGTCCAATACGGTAGAAGCGGGAATTGAAGCGTTTGGTCAGGAAAAAGCTGCTATGTTGCTTCGGGTTCCAGGGACGGAAAAGGAAGTTTCCGAAGCGTATCCGGCAATGAAAGACAATATGGGGTTCTTTGTCATGCCGTGGGGAGATAATCAGACGATTGGTGTGAATCCCGGCGGTTCAGCTGCCATGTTTGGTAACAAAAACAGTAAACATCCTGAAGAAGTGCTGAAATTCTTCCGCTGGATTACAGAGCATGATCATCTGCAACGTGTGTTCGATGAAGGTGAAGGCAATCTGACGATCTGCTGGCCGGAAATCGAACCTAAGCTGACACAGGACTATATTGATTATGAGAAAAATCATGAAAAAGGTACGGTCATGCAGGCCGCTGTGAAATATATTGATCCACAATGGATGGATATTGGCAAGGACTTGTCAGGCATGTTCGCTGGCGCAATGACACCGGATCAGATTTTGCAAAATATTGATAAACGTCGTGCTGAACAAGCCAAAGTGCTGAAAGATGAGAAGTGGCAGTAACAGCGCATATTTCAGATAAATATAAACGCTGAACAGTGTTACATGCAGCGGGCGTTTGCCCGCTCATGTATTTTGGCAGGAAGGAAAGGTGTTACCGGTTATGAATGCAAACAAAATCTATCCCTGGTATTTCTCATCTGGAGCGATTGTATTATATCTGCTGTTCATCGTTGCTCCCGCCCTGCTGGGCATCTATTATTCCTTCACTGACTGGAATAGTTATAGTTCGGAGAAGAACTTTATCGGTCTGGAGCATTTCCGCACTATTCTGGCGGGTGATCCGACCTATCTGCTTTTTATCAAAAACACAGTCCTCTTCACCCTGGTTACATCCATCGCCAAGACGGTTCTCGGCTTGTTTCTGGCCCTGCTGCTGGTCAGCGGTGTAAAGGCCGCGAATCTGCACCGGATGATCATCTTCTCCCCACAGGTGCTGTCGTTCCTGATTGTTGGGCTTGTGTTCAAAAGTCTGCTCGACCCAAACAACGGGTTCGTTAACGTAACCCTGCGTTCATTAGGGCTGGATGTTCTCGCCCAGAACTGGCTGGGCTCCCTAACCTGGGCCATGCCATCCATCATGGCAGTGGACACGTGGAAAGGCATGGGGTACATCATGGTGCTGTTCATCGCCGGACTGCTCGCCATCCCCCGGGATTATTACGAGGCAGCGTCCATTGACGGCGCCGGATTTGGGCAAAAGCTGTTCCGGATCACCATTCCGATGCTGATGCCTACCATTACCATCGCCACGGTACTCAATATTACGTATGGGCTGAGAGTATTCGATGCCGTATACGTGCTAACCAACGGTGGCCCCGGTAACGCAACAGATGTCATTAACACGGCTGTCTATTCCTCTTTTGCCAAAGGGTATTGGGGACTGGGGAGTGCGCTATCTACCATTCTGTTTGTCATCATGGCGATCATCTCCTTTTTCATCATTCGTTTGATGAACCGAAAGGTGGAATACTGACATGCGATTGAGAAAAAGATTGGCTTCGATCGGGTTAAATGCACTCGCTTGGCTGCTTAGCCTGGTGGTCTTGATTCCTTTTGTGGTCATTGTACTGAATTCATTCAAGTCGGACGCCGAGGCCAAAGTGCTGAAGCTGACGCTGCCCGAGAAGTTTATCTTCGAAAATTACAAAATTGTGTATGAACAGGGACATTTGGGCGGTTCTTTTTTCAACAGTCTGCTGCATTCCGGGGCCTCTTCCCTGTTATTAGTGTTTGTTGTGGCCTTCTCGGCCTTCACTTTATCCCGCAACCATTCGAGGCTCAGCAAGTTTCTATACTTCTTCCTGATTCTTGGTATCACCCTACCGCTTAACTACATACCGCTGATGGAAGTCATGAAGTCCATGGGTATGATCAATTCACATGTCGGCATGATTCTGCTCTACACCGCCATGGGGATTCCGATCTCACTGTTCATTACGTATGCGTTTGTGTCTAACATCCCGAAGGAGCTGGATGAAGCCGCGATCATGGACGGATGTAATGGAATCAAGCTGTTCCTGAGAATCATTGTACCTTTGTTAACCTCGGTGCTGGTAACGGTATTTGTTCTTAATTTCCTGAGTGTCTGGAATGAGTTTACTGCCCCACTCTATATGCTGAATACAGTGGAGATGTGGCCGATGACGCTGGCTGTATATAACTTCTTTGGACAATTCAGTGCCCAGTGGAATCTGGTCAGTGCCGATATCGTGCTCACGTCATTGCCTGTGTTGATTGTGTTCCTCATTGGGCAAAAGTATATTGTAGGAGGACTAACTTCAGGGGCGGTTAAAGGGTAAGCTCCACCGACAATCCAAATACACAAACACATCTTGTCTAAGTACATCTGCTGACTCCTCAGCACAAAAAAGCCCTTGTCTGCTCTCGTGTGAATAACTTCTTCGACCAGAAGAAGTATCACACGCTGCTGCGGACAAGGGCTTACGCTGTTGGATTCGAATTAATCGTGCGCCAATCCGCCAACATCGGATGGAGCCGCTATATCTGGGCTCTGCTCCAGAGATTTGATCATTTTCAAACGGGATGTGATTATTGCGATCAGAATAACAAACAGACCCGCGATGATAAACAGAAAGGCAATACCTCTGCCTGGCCCAGTTCCAATAATTTGACCAACAGACGAAGCCAGTGCTCCCCCCTCCATCAGCAACGGATTAAACACATGGTCGGCCAGAAATCCAGCCAAACTGTACGCGATAATAAACCCGAGTTGTGACAGAATACCAATGATTCCCCATACCCTGCCCTGCTTTTCGTTGGCGATATTGTTTCGCACCAGCACATCTGCGCTCATATTGACAAACGGCAGCGATGACAGGAACAGAAAACCTGCGAAGATAATAAAATAAATGTTGGTGGATATCCCCAGAAGCGAGAAGGACAAACCGCACAAAATCAGACCCATCACAAGCACACTTGCGTATCTCTTTGTTATTGTAAATATGCCGATGCATAAGCTGCTAATCAGCATGCCGATGGCGCTAACAGACTGAAACGTTCCAAGTGTCTTTGCATCCGTGAATGACAGAAGCATCGGACCAATGAGTGTCTCCAGGAATCCTAGATAAAAGGTGACAAGTGAAATAATCACCACCAGCAACAGTACTCCCTTGTTGGTTACAACTTCCCTCCAGCCCTCTTGCATATCGGTGATCCAGTTTTTGTCTTCTTGATCCTCTCGCTCCACCTTCATGCTCTTCCGAATAACCAGCACAGCTAGAATGGCAACCAGGAATGTCAGAATATTAATGACCAGAATGACTTCAATGGTTGTTATACTAAGCAGAATGCCCGCAATGATGGGTGAAAACAGAAACTTCGAGGATTCAGCCAGTTGTACAAGACCGCTTCCTTTCGAGAACTGATCCTTATCCAGTAGGTCCGTAGCAGAGGCCTTATATGCCGGGCTCTGCAGCGCGGAAAACACGGAACTAAAGGCCACTCCCACGTAGATATGCCATAATTGGATATCACCTGTGAGCATAATGGACAGAATGAAAATCAAACCGGCTGCCGACCCCAGGTCGCCGATAATCATCATCGTCCGACGGTCGAATCGGTCTGCCAATACACCTCCAATAGGTCGAAGCAGGATATTCGGCAGAAACGTGAATAAGGTAATCAATGCAACACTTGTTGCCGTATTCGTTTTTTCGAAGGCATACACCCCCAGGGAGAAGGCTGTCAGTCCAATCCCAATCATGGAGATGAGCTGACCGAACCATACTACCAGAAACTTTTTAAATGATTTTTGAACGGTATGTTCCATGGATGATACTCCTTTCTCGGCTAACCTTGATTCGGAAAATAAAGACGAGTGACGTAGGCGAAGCTTCCTTTTTCTGCTCCCAGCACACGTTCCATAATATGTGTGAATGCTTCAACCTTTTTTTGGAGTTCTTCCTCCTCCCATTGAAAGATGCCTCGATCCAGCAAAAATTGTGACGATACAAGCAGGAATTCGATGGATTCCTTTGGGTTAGGTGTATGAAATACCCCCTCCTGAATGCCCTGCTCTACCACCTCGGCCAAGATGGGACTTAATCGAATTACCGTCTCTACAAGACTCTTTTGGTGCATCTCCACATTATGAACACTGTGCAATTGCTCGATGAGATCATGTTTTCTGCCGTCTGGCTGATTCTGCGCCATCATGATGCGAAAAATTTTGTCATGGGCATTCAGTTTGGGATCGGACACCAAGTGCCTAGCCGATGCCTCCCCGCTCAGAATAAAACGCATAACGATGGCGTTCATAACCTCTTCCTTGGACTGAAAATAATAATAAAATGTACCCTTGGCAATGTTGCACGCCTGTAGGATATCCATGACCGTAGCTTTGGTATATCCCTTTGTTACAAACAGAATCTCGGCGGCATCCAAAATTTCATTCCTGCGTTCTTCCGGGTTTTTTATCAGTCTCATATCCTGGCCTCCGATACGTTCGACCGACTGTCGGTCTATTGTAGTCATGGAGTTCTTTTTTTAGAACCCCATTTCAGTCAACCATTGCGCCAAATGGCTTTCCCTTGTTTTCAGATCCTGACGCTCTCTTGCATATTTTCCAATATTTTTGTCTGCAACCAGCTTACCGTCCATCATAAACAGCACACGTTCAGATCTGGCAGCGACTTTCACATCATGGGTCACCAGCAGAATGGTTGTACCCGTTGCATTAATATCGCCCAGAATATCCATGATCTCATACGTTGATTTGGAATTCAGCGCCCCCGTTGGTTCATCGCCGAATAAAATATCTGGATTATTAATCAGCGCACGGCAGATGGCAATCCGTTGAAGCTGTCCGCCTGAGGCTTGGGTGATGTTATGCCCGGCCAGCTCATCAATCCCCATTTTTTTCATTAATGACATCGCCCGTGTATTAATCGTTTCTCTGCTGCTATTCTTGGCCAGATACGCGGAAAGTACGATATTGTCTAATAGATTCAGATTTTTGAGCAGATGAATATTTTGAAAGATGAACCCCATCTTGGTCAAACGTAGACTTGCCAGATCCCTCTCCTGAAATGCCGATATTTTTTTGCCATTAAAATAGACACTTCCAGCGCTAATCTGATCCATACCACTTATGTTGTACAGTAAGGTAGACTTACCTGAGCCAGATGGCCCCATGATGGAAACAAATTCTCCCTTTTTTAATTGAAGGTTGATATCTTTTAAGATGTTATGTTCTTCATTCTCGCCGATCGCTACGGATTTATTCACGTCTTTAGCCTCAAGTATAGTTGTCATCGTTGATCCTCCCTATTCGACAATCATTTTGGATATGCTCGTTTCCTTGATCGATTGGATGCTAATCCATGCTGTTAGTACAATCGTGCCTGCAAGTAACAATGGACATAAGATATATGCCTGTAACGGGTTAACAACAAAAACAATATTGGAAGCACCGAACGTCGACATAATGGCACTAACCAGCAACGGACCCAACGTATTCGACAATATCGTTCCAGTAACAACCCCTAAGATTAATATGACAAGTGACATCACGACATACTTGAACTTGATTTTAGACAAGGCAAACCCAAGGCTTCTTAGTACAGCAATGTCGTTGTTGTCCTTGGCTACTAACATCTGAAGGAACAGTGCTGTAATTAAAATAGATATGAAAACACCGATGACCAAGGCCAGCATCGTCACCAATTTCAATTGTTGGATGGTTCCGCCTAACGTCTGATCCAGATAACCTTGAAGATCGGTTACTTTGGCTGGCGAGAAAGCCGCCTCATATTCAGCAATTTTGGTAGCCATGTCCCCGCGATTATTCAGATCCAAACTGACCACGTACCACAACACACTATCCTTGTTGTAAGGTAATAAGGCCTTCGCCGTTTTGCCACCATTTGTAACGTCCTGGTATATTCCGCTGACCGTCATCATCTGGTCCTTGCCATTAACCAGCAAGGTAAGTTGCTCACCAGTCTTCAGGTGCAGCTCGCTACTGTTTGCATCAGATAACGCAATTTCATTCTCGGTTGTTGGCGCATTACCGCTAACATAAGACAATGGGAAAATACTGAAATCCCCAGTTTCTACACTCAGATTATCGTAACTTCCTTCCGCATTTTTAATCTTGAACTGGCTTGTCACCAATGGGGAATACGTTTTGATGTCTTTATCATTTTGGATCTGGGCAACCAGATTGTCATAACGCTGCTCCACATCATCTGTGTGCCTCAAGTCAATGCGAATATCACTTTGTCCAACACCCATATAAGAGATAAAACTTGGCGCCTGCAAAGTGTTCAGGAAATTGACCGGCACAATCATGATAAATGAACTGACTACAAAGACGAACAACAATAATCGGAACATCTTGATTCGCTGTATGACTTCCTTCAGACCAAGAAAGACAGGTACGGAAGACCAGCGATTGCGAGACAAACTGAGCCGGTTTCGAATGATCTGTGTATCTCCAAGGCTCCCGGTACGGAGAGCATCCACCGCGGAGATGGAACGAAAACGCCGCAGTACCGTTCGACAGAACAGAACAACCATGGCAAATATTATTCCAGCAGCTAATAACGGAATCGCGAAATGCAACAGGGTTGCAGGTGCTTTTCCCATATACAACATGATGTTGGAAACAAATAGTCTGTTAACGCCAAGTGATGCAATGTAACCAAGCACGGATGCAAATCCCGCCATAAATACATACTTCATCAGATATAGTCTCTTAATATCCTTCTCTGCGATCCCTATCGCTTTCATGACACTAATCTCACGATAATCCTCTTCGATGGTCGCAAGCATTGTGAATCGGATGCAAAGCATCGCGATCAGAATCAGTACAAGACTGACCAAAATAATAACGGCTGCAATAACTCCGTCGGTCATCGCATTCAGTACCTGGAACAGCCCATAGGTTACGACTGGACCCGCATTGGGAAGTCCGGCATTTTGGTAAGCCTGGGTAAATTCACTCGTCAGTCCGGGATCGGTCAACCGGAATTCAATGAGATACTCCATCTCTCCGATGCTCTGCTTCAATTCCTGCAAATTCCCATCACTCACAATAAAACGTTTGGAGTGCACAACCGATGGATTCATCTGAGCATCACGGACAAAATCAACGATGGTGTAAGAACGCTCAAATTGACCATTATCGATCCGAACCTGGTCGCCCACGCTCAATTTATTTTGCTGCATGTAATATACCGGAATCGCGATCTCGCCATCGTTAACCTGAATAATCTCACTGTCCAGATTCAACAAATAGTCGAAACCCTGATTCTGTGTAACAAAGTCAATGTCCATAACACTGTTCTTTTCGGACTCTGCTCCGAGAAACAGATTAGAGCCGTCAATGTTGACCATTTCCACAATCTGATGCTGCTGGACCATGGCATTTTCTTCAGCCCATGTGTTCACTTTGGCCTGATCGAGTTCTCCGGCATGCATTTGCACAAAGTGTGGTGTTTTGGATTCAGAAAATAGATATTGGATGGAACTCGTCAGTTCCATAATCATTCGTGACCCCGAAGATACCAGCAAGGCGGCCAGCAGCACAAAAATAAATAACGCAGCCGTAATCCCTTTTTTTCTCGTTATATCGTTTCTCAGCATTCGTAGCAGCATAAACGAACATGGCTCCTCTCATCTACAAGTTGTTCCTATTTATCTGGAGTCATAAAGCTTGTCAGACAATGCGCCACCGTTGAAGGTTGATGCATCATGAACATGTGAGCACCCTCTTTGATGGTTTGAAGCTTCATGGGTGTGTTAAAATATCGGCCCCATCTCAACGCTGATTGAAGGGTAACGGTACGATCTCGTTCTCCCCACAGATACAACACCGGCAATGAGAGCGGCTCATACTCAAGCGTTGCTGCAGATTCCAGCATCCTGAAATCCGCCCGGATGACGGGCAGAAAATAATTCAATAATTCTTTTTCGTGTATCAGTTCTTGCGGAAGAGCTTCATAGGAAAACAGATGATCAATCAGATTTCCGTCTGACATCCGATCATAATTCTGCATCCCGCATTCGTCAGGCGTGTTGCAGGCAGATAACACAAGCCGTAGCGTTTTAGCTACATCTGGACGTTCCTGACATAAGCGCTGCGCAACGAAGTAGGCTGTAATTCCTCCCAGACTATGTCCAAATAACAGACTGCCGGGCTGTATAACATCCAGCAGCTTGCTGGTATACAGTTCTACGAGTTGCTGCATATGCTCCAGGGGTCTTTCGGTGTTCAGACCATGACCCGGGGGCGTAAACGCCCAAATTTCCGTGTCAGGAAGGTAAGGCACTAGGGGCTGAAAACTGTTGGAGTTCCCACCGAGATAAGGAAAACAGACTATTTGTCTGTTTCCCTCCCCCTTTTGTAGCTGCTCCAAGTAGATCGGTTCCATCACTTATTCACCACCATAACCAGGCTTACTTTCTTTCCAGAACATATGCAGGGAATGTCTGAAGTGAAGTATCCACATTTTTACGCTTGAAGATGACATGTATGACAATAGCCGATATTACAAAAAAGAAGAATTGCATAATTTGAACTTGCGGATTAAAGTAGTACAAATCAATTTGACTTCCTGTGGCTACAAGCCAGAATGCAAGCAGATAAAACAGAAGTGTACCTTTGGTTGCATTGAAGATATAACTTTGGAACACGATAAATGCCATAAGCTGAACAACGTAGTATATGTAAGTGGTTGAGGTGCCAAAAGAGGAAATCAAGTATCCCGGAAGCACCCATAATCCGAACAACAGGCCGGTAATCAGACCACTTGTTATATTATTTTTTAACTTCCCTTGCAAGAATGGAAGCAAAAATCCGATCCAGCCAAACAGCCCACCAATCAGCCCCGTCTCCTTGATCAGATTCACAATCCCCAACCAGATCATTTCAGGTACACTATATGTCAACTCAGGGACCGGTATGCCGAATAACAAGGAACCAAAGTGCATTGTTGATGCAAAGATGATGGAAATTCCAATAATGAGCGGTATCCAGAACAGGTCCTGTCTGCGCGGAACCAGCTTCATAAACATTCCTTTTAATGCTTCCGTTCCGCCCATCACATAACATGTAATTAATCCGGCAATGGAAGGTGAATACAGAGCAACGATCGCAAGTGGATGCATCAGGGTTAACTCACCTGTTATGGGTACAATAAAATCCGCAAAGAACATGAACAAACTTGCGATTCCATAACATGTGCCAAAGGAAATTCCCAAAAACAAATACATATATTTGTTGGACGGGCTGGTTGCCGGACTTGTGACTGGACGAATGGATGCCTGATTAGCTGTAATCATAGTGCCGCCTCCTTCTCAGTCAACTTTCTCTCAATAAGATCATGCAAACGGTTAATTGTGCAGAAATTCGCCAAATCCAGATCTTCATTTGCTATCTCAATCTGGAATCTACGCTCTACAAAGTCCACCAAACGCATCGCAAAGAGCGAATTGACGAACCGCTGCTCAAAATAATTGTCATTATCATTAATCTGAGCGTCCTCATGATCCATGGTGAGGTTGTTCCCGATAAACTCCCGAATTTCCTGACGATAATCCACTGCCCTTCCCCCTTGTTATTGATGTTGCCCCTCGGGCACTAAAACCTCAATGTAGTCTGGAAACTCTACAGCCTGCTGCAAATCATGATGAAACAGTACTCTTCCTTCCTGATCTGCAGATTGCTGCTTGAAACCGGCAAAGCGATAGCTGATATTCATCATCCGGTTCCTTCCGGTATCCCTGAAGTCCGCAAGCATCTGTTTGCCCTGCTTCTGAGCTTCACGCATGATATACGTTAGCAGTACACTCCCTGCTCCCCTGGACATCACTCTGCAAGACATCAGAAGCATGTTTAGCCGCCATACTTTCTGCTGCATGTGAATAAGTGCAAGCCCAATTTTGCCATACGTCCCGTATTTGTCTTCGAGTTCACACACCAATAACATATGGTCCTGCGAGGTCATCAGTTGATGCAGCTCCTCGTAACTGTAGGTAATTCCGGTTGCATTTAGCTGATTGGTGCGAACGGTAAGTTCCTCTGCACGTTGAAGATCATCCTCAGTAGCCTCGTAGATGGAAAATTTCATGCCCAGCGTAGCCAGAAATTGTTCTGAAGGTCCTTCATACTGTTCCTCAGCCTGTTTACGGAGCGTATCCGCCTGATACATCTGCCTTCTGCACGCAGAGTCGGCTGTAATGAATCGGGGCATCAGCCTTGGGTCATCAAGCATGGTTTCATATTGATCCGCATGAAGTACCTGAATGTCAGCATGTACACTTTGCACTTCTTCCAGTTCAAAAGGTTGATCATCCACAAACAGAATGGCATCCATACCGATATTAATGTTCTGCTGAATCCGCTGAACAGAGACAGACTTCGCATCCCAATGGATTTCGGGATATAGAAAATATTCGGCGATGCCCAGTTCGTTTAGTTTCGTCCAAGCCAGCTCTGCATCATTTTTACTGGCAACAGAATGCAAAATACCTCGCTGGTCCAGTTTTTCAATCACCTCCTTTAAGCCCGGCTTCAGTTGCACATCTGCAGATTCAAGCAAAACTCCATCCCATATGGTGTGGTCCAGATCCCAAACGATGCATTTGATATCCTTGAGCTTTTCCATGGTCATGCCACCCTTCATCTTAGTAGGCATAGAATCCTTGACCCGTCTTCCGCCCCCACTGTCCTGCATCAACCATTTTCTGCAACATCGGACAGCATCGGAATTTGGGGTCCTGATAGCTGTCGTACAATACTTTCAATGAATGCACGACCGTATCCAGACCAATCAGATCCGCCGTCTCCAGCGGCCCCATCTGATAATTGAAGCCCTTCTTCATAATGGCGTCCACCTGCTCGGGTGTAGCGATTCCATCCTGTACAATGTACGCCGCTTCATTCATTAACAAGTGCGAGAGGCGATTAGAGACAAACCCAGGCAGATCCTCTATGACAACTGGACTTTTATCAAGAGTTTCCAAAAACGCTACCATCTCATGTTCCGTACCCTGCGTTGTATGATGTCCTTTGATCACCTCCACCATGGATTTAACGGGAACCGGATTCATCAGATGCACCCCAATGACTCGACCTGGGTCAGGCAAAAATGAAGCGAGCTTTGTCACGGAAATACAGCTTGTATTTAGCGCAAATAAAGCATCCGGACGAGCCGTGTGGTATAGTCGTGCGTAAACTTCCTTTTTCAACTCCAGGTTCTCGGTTACATTTTCAATAATGATACTTGCCTCTTCCACACCTTCATCTTGTGTCTGGAACGAGATTCGTTCCATGATCTGATCCAAGGGCACCTGACCGTACCCTTGCTTCAGGAAACAAGCTGAACGATATTCACGACGTATAACATCAGGGGCGTGTTCGATGACCGACGCCGAAATATCCTGCAAAATTACACGATAACCAGCCCTCGCGACATCCAGTGCCGTGGCGCATCCCATCACCCCTGCGCCAATGATTGCAATGAGTCGATTATGCATACCTAATCACCTCCGTATTGAGCTACCATCAGACCAGCTCGTCGTAGAGCTCTTTCATTTCTGCAAGTGCTGCAGGGACACGCTCACTGAACCAGGCAACATCTTGCATATCAAGCAGGATATTCGGATACATCCGCGAGAGCGTAGATACCAGAATACCGTGCTCAGCAAGCTTGCTATTTAGCAAAATATCAAAAGACATCAATTCAAACGTATAATCAGCCGTATCCGTAAGCGGCTCCGTGCAGCAGTGATAAGAAGCACAGCCGGACGGCCCCTGAACAATTAAAGGCAGACCCACCTTCACTGCTTCCTGGCAGAGTATGTCATGCATCATCTCAGCGTGGCGGTTCATGCTGTGCATCGCCTGTCCTCCATTGCGGCCCAACATTTCCAGCGTAGCTTTTACAGCAGCTGTACCTAATGGATAGCCATTAAACGTACCCGCATGAATTACTTTTTTGTCTACAAGCAACTTCATGATATCCGCTCGGCCAACCAGGGCTGACACCGGAACTCCGCCACCGGCGATTGCCTTCCCGAGTGTAGTCAGATCGGGTGTTACACCGAATAACTGTTGGGCACCACCGAGTCCCATACGGAATCCTGTTATAATCTCATCAAAAATGAGCACGACCTGGTACTGGTCACATAACTGTCTGACTTTTTGCAGATAACCTGGAGCAGGCATGACTCCGCCTCCATTTACACAAACCGGCTCCATGATTACTGCTGCAATGTCGTCTCCATGCTGGCGAAATAGTTCCTCCAGACGGGTTGCGTCATTCCATGGCAGGAGGTAGGATTGAGATTCCATGGCATCCCTTGCCCTCCCCTTTGTACCTTTCATGTCACCAGGATAGTCTGAAGGTACAGGCAAACCTGTACGTGCAGTCTTGCCACCCATAATATTGTCCGCATTGCCATGATAATGGCCTTCAAAACGTACAAAGCGATTTTTACCTGTCCACGCCCGGGCAAGACGAAGTGCATTCTGGACAATCTCCGTTCCTGATAACCCAAAACGAATCATCTCTGCTGAAGGTACATATTGATGGATCAGTTCCAGAGCCTCTGCATCCAGATCGCAATGACTTACGGAAAGAACACGGTCAATGGTATCCTTCAGACACTCGTTATACTCCTCGTTGCCGTGGCCAACAATGAGGGCACCAAAGCGGGCATATAGATCCAAATACTCGTTGCCGTTCATATCCGTCACTCTGCTTCGGGAAGCATGCTTGAAATGGAGCGGCGTCTCTTCCCAAGGAAGGTGAAAATTATAGTGCACACCTCCAGGCAGCCATTGTTTCACCCGCTGATTGTACTGCATCATCTCCGTGATCATCCCTTATCGCCTCCCCCACTTGTCTGGTTTACTGCTTCATATCGCTCCAGTAACCTGGACCGATCTTGCGGATCATCCAGCGAATAGGCTGCAGGCAAGGTCTTATTCTCAGCCAGCATATTTCTTACGCTCTGGCCTGGACCGATATCGATCCATACCGTTGCTCCCAGATTTTGAACGCGTGCCAATGCCTGATTCCAGCGAATGGGTTGCAAAAGCTGGCTGCTCAGCAGCTTAGGAATGTCCTCGGTTCCGCGAATGAACTCACCATGTACTGTAGAGCATATGGGAAACACCGGTGCAGAGAAGGAAATCCCTGCAAGCATCTCTTCAAGCTCAGGCTGAATGAACTGCATCAACTCGCTATGATAAGGTGCATCTGCCTTCATTGGCATCATGCGAAAAGGAATGAATTCCCCACCGTAGCCATCCACCTGATCATCCAGCAATTGAAGCCCCTTCGCAGTACCTGCGACGACAAACTGTCCCGGTGAATTATAACCGGAGATCGTCACATACTCGTTCTGACGAATTTTCTCGACTAATTCTTCAAGCGCTTCTTGGGTTACATCAACAACAATACCCGCTCTTCCTTTTTGCTCCTGAATGGAGCGATGCATCAATGCACCACGTTGAGCTGTAAAACGGATTCCATCAGCAAATTGCAATGCTCCCGCCGCTACTAAAGCCGAAATTTCCCCCAAACTGTGACCTACTGCATAATCTGGAGTCATTCCTGTCCGCCGAACAAATGAGTCAAATAAAACGTAGCTTGCTGTCAGTACAGCAGGCTGAGCATATTCAGAGACCGTCAATTGATCCAGGGTCCCTTCCATAACCAGTGCTTTCAAATCAAATCCGATCACCTCGCTCGCTTCCGCAAAGATCTGATTCGCCTCCGGCTCACTGTCCAACAACTCGCTGCACATTCCGATATACTGGCTTCCCTGGCCGGGAAATAGCGCACAGAACGTCATACGCTACCGCCACGCTTGTAATAGGCTTTTAATCCGTAATGCGAGATCATCTCCTGCTGCATCTGAGAAGAACCTTCAATAATCTCCAGAATTTTGGCTTCCTTATACAACCTGGCAACAGGATATTGGTTACTAATTCCGTTCGCACCATGAACCTGTAGCGCATCGCTTGCAACTTCAACAGCAACTTTGGACGTAAAATATTTGGCGATCGTTGTCTCCATGGCGGCCTGCGGGTCCTTGGCTTCTCTCAGCTCGGCTGCCCGTAAACATAATGCTCGTGCTGCATGGACTTTTGTCACCGCATCTCCAATCATGCCGCGAATCAGCTGAAAATGACTCAGCTTCTGGTCAAATTGCTTCCGCTTCCTTGAGTAAGTCACCATGGCATCCAGCGCTTCCTGCGCGATCGCCAGCCCTGCCCAGGCTATGCTATATCTGCCCTGGTCCAGCGCCCCGGTTACGATGTACTCAAAACCTTCATTCAGACGTCCAATCATGTGATTCTTTGGTACACGCACCTCATGGAGATCAATCTCAGCTATACCTGTCTCTCCCGCAACCATGACACCTTCAATAGGTTTGGTCTGTACCCCCTCAAACTGGCGTTCGACCCAAAAAGCAGTGCTTCGTCCCTGATTCGAGGCAATAATGATAAATACATCTGCCAAATGTCCAAACGTGATCCACTTCTTTTTTCCATTCAAAACATAACAGTCCGATTCTTCTCTCCACTCGGTCTTTACACTTTTGGCATCCGAACCAACTTCCGGTTCAGTCAGGCCAAAGGCAGCAATCCATTCTCCCTTCACCAACTTGGGCAGCCAGGACGATTTTTGCTCAGGCGTTCCGAAACGTACCAAAGTTTCACTTACAAGTGAAGTATGTACCGTTAACAAGCTGCGAACGGCTGGAAGAGCCTTGCCAAATACTTCAGTCAACAGCCCGTACGCCTTGGGACCGAGACCCATTCCGCCATATTCAGCCGGGATCGAGGCAGCCAAGTAACCTTTTTCAGCCATGGCACGGATCAATGTTCTGGGAATGGCTTGCTGCTCTTGAATCTGTTGAGCATAAGGACGAATTTCACGGGCAGCAAACAATTCAGCTTCATGAATGATCTCTTGCTCTACATCCACTTCAATCATTCGGCAACCCCCTCTTGAAGAAGAGATTCATTGAGATAGGCGGCGAACTCGGCAATTGTTTTGTATTCAAACAACGCAACCGGACTGATGTCAACTTGAAGATGCTTACGCGCACGATTAATGATCTTGAGCGCCTGCACAGATGAGACACCAATTTTCAGAAAATTCATCTCTTCATCGATGTCCTCTGGCTCCTGATTCAACGCTGCAGCAATCTCGCTTTTTAGAAAAAGCTCAATTTCTTCTTTTGTCATATCATGACCTCCGTTCCCTGATTCACATCTATCCAATGTACATACGGCTCGAATGGGTGTGCTGGCAGATGTACAATCTGGCCAGAGCCATTCGGATGTAACTGTTCCCAATCCAGCGCAGCACCACGTACATAAAGCTGTCCCAGCAATAAAGCAAGCTGATCCTCCATGGTAAGTGTCGGCTCGGCAGACAGGCGGATGAAGCTCTCCTTGCCACTGTATTCAAGCTGCTGCACTGTCTGATCTGCAGCAATCATAATTACAATGTCGGCGTTTGCCATCTTGCCAGGTGTGTCTTGCAGACTCTCTAACGTCACTCTGTTGTTCACTGGAATGGATTGGCTTGCATGAGCGTTGTGATGTTCCTCGCCATCCAGATGTAAACTGGATACAAGCTCCTCTCCTGAAGCTATTCCTCGAATCTCTTGAATGGAAGGGACTAGACGTACAAGTGTCTCAAGCAAGGTCACCCAGTAGTTCAAGGTAGATACCGTATCTTCATTAGAAACGTCTGGCCTGATTACTTGGCGTGCTTCCGCTTCATCTTCTCCGCGAATTTCATGCCCCCCAACCACAATATTGACACGAGCAGCTCGGTTTCTAGGCTTGAAGCCAAATTCCATCTCTTCGATGTTCCACTCTCCGGTTGAGCTGACAGCTACTGCTGCACGATACCGATAATGTTTTCTATATCTGTTCCGGGTAAAACAAAGATCCTCTAGTGCCAGGTCCGCATGTTTCTTCACATATTGCTCCGTGTTATCAATCAGCTTTTTTAAAGCCTGCTCTGATTTCGCAGAGAACGTTAACAATTGGCCTCGTGCCGGGGCATCTGCACGGACAGGGGCTTTCCATTCTTCCAGCACAATGTGGGCATTCGTACCTCCCAGGCCAAACGAACTGATGCCTGCCTTCCGTGTTTTTCCTTCAGGTACATCCCATGATCTACGCTCGCTAACGATATGGAACGGCGATTGGTCCAGTCGGAGGGCCGGATTCGGATTATCCATATGCAGACTTGGTGCCAGTTCCCCATGCTGCATACTGAGCAGAACCTTGGCAAGACTGGCTCCACTGGAGGCTGCAAATAAATGACCAATATTGGTTTTGACTGAACCTAATCCAATTGAATTGTCGCTTGTATATCCCTTTTCCCGGAACAGTCGGAGCAAGGCATTCACCTCAATTGGATCTCCAATCCTTGTCCCCGATCCATGTGCTTCAATATAAGAAATCTCGCTCGGGTTTAGGTTGGCATCGCGATAAGCGGCACGGAGTACCTCATATTGCCCCTGAGGGTTGGGTGCCATAATGCCCAGGGAATATCCGTCGTTATTCACCGCTGTCCCGCGAATCACACCATAAATATGCTTATTGTTGCGAACTGCCTCTGTTAGCGGCTCCAGATATACAACAACAGCACCTTCCCCCAGGACTGAACCATCTGCTTCCCGGTCAAATACCTTCGTATGTTGAGTGGAAGAACAGATTCCAGCATTGCGTGATAGTTGATGAACATGCGGTGTAGCCAAAATGTTCGCTCCACCTACAACTGCCCCAGAGATACGCTTGTCCTGAATGGCCGCCACAGCTTGTGTCAGTGCTACCAGAAAGGAAGAACATGCCGTATCTATGGACAGTGCCGGTCCTGTGAAATTGTACATGTGTGAAATGGAGGCTGCTGCAATATTGGACATATTGCCTACCATAGCGTGAGAATGAACAGCCTTTCCAAAACTCCGGTTCATATAATCAACAACCAGATCGAAGTATGTGCTAGGGTTAATCCCTACATACACACCCACATCACGCTTATCCTCATGGTCCACGAGCATACCCGCATCCTCCAGCGCCTCATGAGCAACTTCCAGCAGCTTGCGATGCTGCGGATCCATAAATGCAGCTTGTTCAGACGGGATTTCAAAGAACTCATGATCAAACGTATCCGGTTGCTTCAGTTCCCCAATCCAGTCATCCCAATCGGGTTGCTTGGAACGTGTTGCACGCTCTAGGCTAACCCGGTCAACACTATCTAACCCGTTAACCAGATTGCTCCAGAACTGCTCTTGGGTGTCGGCATCAGGCAGACGCAGAGACAGTCCGGTAATAGCAATAGCACGATGTACATTCAGGTGATTATCTGTGGTTTCAGCTTGTTCAAAGTCCTTCGTTTCTGCTGGAAGTTCCTGCAGATATTCCACCATCTCACGTACTGTACTGCAAAAAACAAGTAGTTCTTGTCCTAATTCACGTCCCATATGTGCAGACAGCTTGTCAAGTAATTGATAGGAGAGAATGGAATTGCCTCCAAGTGCGAGAAAAGAAGTATCCATCTCAATCTTTCCTGCGGGCAATTGAAGAATTTCGGCCCAGGCTTTACGTACGGTATACTCCAAAGACGATGCGGAAACCGTCTCGTGTCCTTGCTGTTGTGTGTTTTCGCGAATCAGTTCTTCAATGGCCTCGATGTCCTTGGTAAATGCTCCACGCTCATATTCGTTTCTCAGCATGAACCGCTGAACCTTGCCACTCGTCGTTTTGGGAATAACCTTGATTGGGAGAACATGGGTAATCTCAATACCCAATCCAGCCCTCATACGTTGGATCAGATCCTGTCGTACATCCAGAAACTGTGGAGTGCCCGATTTGTATTTAACAAATACAAGCAGCTCCTCTACTTGTTTGAGGCTGTTAAAGTGCCCGACTACCGTCAGATTCCCTCTCGGAATGCTGCTATTCTGGTACAAAATTTCTTCAAGATCATGCGCATAATGGTTCTGTCCCCGAATAAACACAATGTCCTTGATTCGTCCGCTTACAACCAGGGAGCCGTCAGCCATATAACCCAAGTCTCCAGTGCGAAGCCACCCATCCACATACATTTCACGATTGATCTCCGGAAGACTGTAATATCCGGAGGTTACCGATTCCCCACGGATCTGGATTTCGCCAACAACCCGCTCATCCAGCACTTCACCCTGTTCATCCGCAATCCGGATCTGAATCCCTGTCATGGGATATCCTTCATGGACAAATTCAATCACATCCGAAGTATGGCTATCACTGCTAGGCAGCTGGACTGGCACAGCCAGTCCTTCCTGCACCAGCCGCGAACGCGAAATACGTTCAATTCGTGGCTCTTCCCCCAGTCTGGAGGTACATACACCTACTGTCGCTTCAGCCATGCCATACGCAGGAAACATCATATTGGGACGATAGCCACAAGAGCTGAATTTTTTGACAAATCGCTCGATAACAGACGTTGATATAGGCTCTGCACCATTCAAGGTCATACGCAGTGAAGACAGATCAAGCGTTGAGAGCTTGGAATCCGGGATCTTCTGAACCATCCATTCGAAACCGAAATTGGTACAGCAAAACCATTTTCCCTGATGCTCCGTAATCTTGCGCAAGAACAGATAAGGGGACCGTACGAAAGTATAAGGTGACATCACCATGATGTTGGCTCCACTCAGGACGGGTGTCAGATGCTGTCCAAATATCCCCATATCATGCGTATGCGGCAACCAGGTAAACACATTATCTCCTTCTTCAGCTCCAAGAAAAGTCTTGCATGCAATACTGTTGGCGATAATATTGTGATTTGTTAACTGCACGCCTTTGGGAATTCCCGTGCTTCCTGATGAGAATTGCAGAAACACAATGTCATCAGGAGAGGTTGGGCATAGATCAGCCATCTGTTGGCCTGCCTGAAGCTGGTTCACGCTAATCAACATAAGACCTTTGAATACCGGACTTTCCGCAAGCTGCTTATACTTGGGCATGTAGGCTTCCTCGACGATCACTACCGGACGCCCGAGTACCTCCCACACTTTCGTGAATTTCTCCAGACCGGCTGAGCCTGGTTCCCAGGCAGCCGGAGGACTAACCGGGGCGACAATAATGCCCCCCAGCATACAAGCCCAAAAGGTACGGTAAAATTCCTGTGACTGGTCAATTTCCAAAATAACGACCTGTCCTTGTTGAATGCCTTGCTCCTGAAGAGACTGCAGGTACTTGCGCGCCTGCATCAGTAATTCAGGATAGGATTCAAACTGTTCGTCACCTGAAGAGCTGATATAGGTCATTCCCTTTTCTGGATGAGTATCTGCAATGTAGATTAGCATCTCAGCCACTGTTGAATAATGTTCTGGCACAATCAGCTCGGGTCCTCGCTGTATGGATTTACTGGACATGTTGCACCTCCATTGCCTCATTGTGAACTACCACTTTCACATCGCTACCAAGCTTGTCATCAATCAGCTGTTTCATACGTTTGATGTCCAGACCAGTCTGACAGGCCAGATGTACGTACAGACACTCTTCGTCGTAGCGAATGACCCATTCGAATTGGGCAAGTGCCGAATTCGAATCTTGGTCATCCGACGACTGAGACGACATTGGGATCGCTTCGCTGCTGGAGATGAAGCCTTGATAATTAAACAGAATCATCTGACGCGGCTCCTGTTCTACTTGCCTGTAGGCAGTTCCCAATTGTTCCTGTATGCCATCATATTGTGCCGAGAGGGAAGAATCATGTGTAAGTGCCATAAAGTTAATGCTGTGTTGCTTCGTAAATTCCAGACGTTTCAACAGATCTTCCTGTGTGAATTCACTGTCTACCAGCACTGGAATGAGATCTAGGAATTCTCCCACATAATCATAGTAGGATTTTTCGCCATACTCCCTTCCGTAATGCACCAGGGCTATTGGCAATTGGCTTATGTTCAGATAAGCCGCAATGATGTTGGCAAAAGTTTCAAAGCATGTCCACCAAACATCTGCAGGCTCCTTCCCTGCAAGGGACAACTCGACAGTCATCGCTGAAGGCAGCAATGTTTCTGTTTCCTTCAACTTGTTCATGACGATGGTGTTACATCTATTCCATGCCTGAAGTGAAAATTGTTTCTTCATTTCATCTTCAGATACCCCTATGGGGCCTTGTGACAGAAAACTTACATAATCCTCATAATTTCGTACTTGGTACAGAAGATCACTCTCTGTCCCTACACCTTGCGGTCTATATAATGCCTTCGACTCAAGTTGCTGCTTGATGATCTGGGCACTCATACCATCAAACGCAAGGTGATCAAAACTCCAAATCAGCTTATGCTCTGTGGCTCCTGTACGCAAAATACACAGACGCCATGGTAGTTCCTTCAACGTATACGTTTTGTGTAACAGAGACTGAACCAGTTTGTACTCCAACTGCTCAATCGTATCCGAAGCATAATGACGAATATCAAGATATGGGATAAGCTGTTGCAGCATGTCCGCCGCTAATGACATATCACATGGATGCCAATACAATTGTTCTTCCTCATATATCATGCTGTGCAGCAACTGATGCCGGGATATAACCCCAAGAATCAGGCTTTTTACAGCTTGTTCATTCAATTCGCCTTCCAGCGTTGTTGTAAATCCGCTTGCTCGTGAAGTCGTAGAAGCATGTGCTTGTTGAATTGGAGATAGTGGGAATCGACCCATAGGGGTCATGCCCGCCATAAAAGATGAAACCTGATTGCAGCTGTTTAAAACGTGCAGGACCAGGCTGTCCAGTTGTTTCTCATGAAGTGTTATGTCCTGTGGTATGACTATCGGGGACTGAATATGCAGGCTATCTTCGGACCAAACTGACGCCGGAGGATTAATGTCTACCAATTTGGCAAGTCCTCTAACTGTCGGATATTGGAATAATTCGTTCACATTGATGGCAATTCCTTCTTTTGACAAAATTTGAGTGAATGCAATTGCTTTGAGCGAATGCCCCCCATTTTGAAAGAAGTGATCTTCCACACCAATGCCCGGATTACCCAGAATCTGTCGCATGGCGGCAAGAATGACACGCTCCGTTTTTGTCCGAGGTGAATTCACTTCCAGAGACCTCTGCTGCTCTTCAACCAAATTCTCGAACAATGCTCTTCGGTCCACTTTGCCATTGGCATTAATCGGAAGATGATCCAGTCGAATAATTCGTGCAGGCACCATGTACTCTGGCAGTTGCTGGTGAAGTTCTCTTCGAATATACTCAGCATCTGCTCCAGTATCGGTTGTATAAAAAGCGGCAATGTATAGGCTTCCTGATGATTCTGTAGCTGTCATGACAAAGGCATCACGAACTCCCGAAAGACGCTCCATGCAATTGCCTATCTCTGATAACTCAATGCGAAAACCTCTAATTTTGACCTGGAAATCCGAACGTTCAATAAAAATCAGACTGCCGTCAATCAGACGTTTGACGATGTCACCTGTCCGATACATTCGTTCTCCCGTGCGGAAGGGATCATCAAGAAAGTGTTTTCGGGTAAGATCCTCACGGTTAAGATATCCAATACCTACCGCATCCCCACTGATATACAGTTCACCTGGAACGTTGGGTGGTACAGGCTTCAGCTCATCATCCAGAACATACAAGGCTGTGTTAGACAGGGGGTAACCTATGGGCAGTGAGCCAGTATAAGGCTCTGTTTGCATTAATAAGTGGTAGGAGGCAAAAAAGGTTGCTTCCGTTGGCCCATATCCATTTAACAGCCTGCCCGGCCCTACACATGCAAGCGCTTTGTTGGCATGACTCACCGATGCAGCTTCACCACCAAACATCACTCTACGCACACTCTTCAAGCAATCAGCATCCCAATCCACCAGCAAATTAAACAAGGATGTCGGAATATAAAATACTGAAATCCGTTGCTGTCGGATGACATCCGCCAAACGAGCCATATCCAAAATGGTCTCTTTTGAGATTAATACAAGAGTAGCGCCATTTATTAATGAAGCAAAAATATCAAAAATGGAACCGTCAAACGCATAGTTAGAAATTTGCAGGATACGATCCTCTGGCACAACGGTGACAAAATTGCTATTTTTCATGACTTTGGTCACATTGCGATGACTCATCACAGTCCCTTTTGGGGTTCCTGTTGACCCTGATGTATAAATGATATAAGCCGGGTCAAGAGCAGTCTTGTTCATATGTTCAACGGGCTCCTGCATGTCTCCTGAATCAAATGCTGCCAGTTCATCTGCCGGCACGATACAAGGTACTACAGATTGCCATGTGGAGACATATGCCGTTTCAGTCAATAACACAGCCGCATCGCAATCTTGCAAAACAAATTCAATTCTCGATGGCGGCGAAGCCGGGTCGATCGGAACATAACTGCAACCCACTTGGAGTGTAGCAAGAATACTGATCATCTGGATCGGTCCACGGTCCAGAATGAGAGCAATACTGGAGCCTGATTTTATCCCTTGTCCAAGCAACCTGCACGCCAGCCACTGAACACGTTCATACAGATCCGCATAGCTCCATTCACCGTCTTCCCAGACCAATGCTGTCTTCTGTGCATGCACATGAACTTGTTCCTCGAATAATTGGGAAATGGTCGCATCTCGCGGATACTGGGCTGCATTATCGTTGACTCCGTACAGCAGCCATTCCTCTTCCTCCGGTGTAGTGAGCTTAATCTGACCAATTCGTTCATTATCCCCTGTTGTGATCTGAGACAGGATATACCGGAATTTATCCAGCATCAGTTCCATGGACTCCGCTTTAAACAAATCCGAGCGATAGTCAAGTTCAACCGTGTAACATTGCTTATGCTCGACCAGTGTCCAAGTCAGATCAAATTTGGCATCCACCTTACCTTCGACCCATGGTTCAAGCATCAGTTCCCCGGCTTCAGGGTCATCGGTTCCCATATTAATGTAATTTAACACCACATCAAATAGGGGGTTGCGGCTTAAATCACCGAACAGACCAAGTTGTTGCACCAGTGCTTCATAAGGATAATGCTGATGCTCATAACAAGATAACAGCTTGCCACGCATCTCATTCAAATACGCCTCTGTGGACCATTCTCTGTCCATGCTGGTGCGAATGGCGAGCATGTTCACGAACATACCCATAACGTTATTAAGTTCTGGCTTCTCACGCCCCGCAACCGCTGTACCAACGACCAAGTCTCCCTGACCCGTATACTTCCAGATTAATAGATTCAAAGTTGCCATGAACAACATGTAGGGTGTAAGCCCTTGTTGCGTACAGAAGTCATTGACCTGTGTGCTTAACGACTCACCAAGTTCAATGGAACGTCTGTCTCCGCTGTAGGATGACGCGCCATGTCTTGGGAAGTCTGTAAGCAATTCAACCGGTGCAGGCATGTCCTCGAATTCCCGTATCCAAAACTCGGCGTCTTCAACAGATTGTCCATGTGACGCAGCTTCATCACGCCATTCCGCATAATCCTTATACTGAATGTCAAGAGATTGCAATGTTTCTCCTCTGTACATGCGTGCAAAATCCTGCATCAGGATCGCAATGGAACTCTGATCCGAAATGATATGATGCATGTCGATGAATAAGATGTGTTCCTCTTGAGAAAGGCGAATGAGCTTAACACGAACCAATGGTGCGCTGGTCAGATCAAAAGGCTTGATCCATTCCATGACCTGCTCTAACCCTGCCGTTTCTAATTCCAGCAACTCCACCACGCTTGGAACCTGATCCTCGACAACCTGGAAAAGCTCACCGTCAATCATTTCAAACCTGGTACGGAATGCTTCATGTCTCTCTACCAGTGCATCCATTATTAATGTGAATTGGGTAGGGTCAAGTTTTCCTCTTACCCTATAGGAACTGGCGAGATTGTACGCCGTGCTCTCACCTTTCATCCACTCATGCACCACATACATTCTTCGCTGTGCAGAAGTGGTCTTGTATTTCTCTTTCTTAGGTACAGGCAAGATTGGGTTCACTGAATCAGAGTCACTTGTAGCCTGATGTTCAGCAATCCATTGAACCATGTGTTCAAACACAGAATGATCAAAAACCTCTTCCAACCCCAAATTTAATCCAAACATTTCTTTAATCCTCGACGCCAAGGAAATCGCTTTTAAAGAATGACCTCCAAGCTCAAAGAAATCATCTTCAAGGCCGACTTCTCCATTACCAAGCAACTCCTGCCACAATTGCGATAATACATGCCTTATCTCATCATCAGTCCGTTGAACCCTGACTTTCCCAAATGGAGATTGGTCTAATGCTGCGATAGAACCCGCTGCAACCTGCGACATACCTGCAAGCTGATACAATGCAACATCATGTTGATGAACAATCGGATCAAAGGAATACGTCGGCAGGGAGATTTTTTGCCTACGCCCCGTTCCGTTTAACTGTTCCCAATCCAGCTCCATGCCAGAGCACCAGCAAAAAGCAAGTACTTTCATTAAATTCACGTCTGCCTCAAGCAAGCTCTGACGATCTCCAGTAAGAGCAATGATGTTTGGCACTGAAAATGAATCCGGGGCCATTTGTTCTGTATCCTGCAGCTGATTCGAAACGATCCACAGCGTATGCCCAGCAGATTCAGAAAGCGTCTTGCGATTTAGCAGCGTAAACAGGAAATTTTGAGATAACAGTGGTGCAATACTCGACGCAAGGTCTGTTACAGTTGCATCTGTCATCCTTCCTGTCAAAGCATCTGACAATGCTCCTTCTTCTAGTGACCAATGCTCCATATTGTATAAAAGCCCTACGGCATGTACTGGATCAAGTGCATCACTAATAACCAACCCCACCAGTTCGCCAACGCCTTGTCCACAGACAGCATCTGGCTTGACACCAAGCTGCATCACGGTTTTATAAAGAGCATATTGCACAACAAAGCACTGCATGCGCTCAAGCCTTGAATCGGTTAACGATCGCCCTATGCCTTGGCGAATGGCATACTGTTCCTTGGACTCAAAGAGGTTCAGTATCTCTTCAAAGTGCTGTTTGAATATCTCTGAGACCTGGCTGCGGTACACAGAAGCATATAGTTCCCGAATCTTGCGCGCTTCCCAACTTGCATTTCCGCTGAGATAAAACATGACCTTAGGCTTCCCATTCATCACACTTGCCTGTGTCTCAAACTCTACAGACTGCTCGCTTGGCGGAATATAACCGTCTACAACGATTAGTGCTTTACGATGAACGAATCTGCTTCTTCCCTTCTGTAGCGTCCACGCAGCATTGGGCAACTGCTCCGGCAATGCATGGATTGCCTGTAGAACCGAATCATACGTGCGTTCCAGCGCAGATTCACTCTTGGCCGAGAAGGGCAGCAGAAGCAATGATTCATAATTGGCTTGGCTCTCTTGGACGGGCGGCTGCTCCAGAATGACGTGAGCATTGGTACCCCCGATCCCAAACGAACTGACACCTGCTCGCAGGATACGCTTCGCGTCTTCTAATGGCTGTGGCTCCTTGTTGATATAGAAGGGACTATGCTCCAGCTCCAACATCGGATTCGTCCGATTCATGTGAATCTGTGGCGGAACCACCCTGTGATAAAGCGTCAGTACGGTTTTAATAAAACCGGCGACACCTGCTGCCGCATCAAGATGCCCAATATTGGCTTTCACAGAACCTAGAGCACAATAATTTCTACGATCTGTTCCCCATGACTGCCTGAGAGCTTCAATTTCAATCGGGTCCCCCAGTTTGGTTCCTGTTCCATGCGCCTCCAGATAGGAGATCTCTTTAGGAGACACTCCCGAACGATGCAGGGCTGATTGAATAACCTTGACCTGCCCGGCCACACTCGGTGCCGTATATCCAATTTTGTCCATGCCATCATTATTAATCGCTGAACCTTTAATGACTGCATAGATATGATCTCCATCTCTCTGCGCGTCGCGGAGTGACTTGAGCACAACCATTCCGCATCCATTACCAGACACAGTACCAGATGCCTGCTCATCAAATGGTCTGCAATGACCATCTTTTGAATAAATCATGCCTTCATGCCAGTGATAACCTTCTTTGAGCGGATAGGAGATAGAGACACCTCCCGCAAGTGCCACATCACACTCTCCCCGGATCAGCGATTCAGCAGCTTGGTGGATGGCGACCAAAGAAGTCGAACATGCGGTCTGTACGGCCATACTTGGCCCTCTCAGATTTAATTTGTGAGATACTCGGGTTGTAATATAGTCCTTTTCATTCAAAGTCATGGCTTCAAAAGCCTGTAGCAAATTACCGGAACGACCTAGAAATTGCACCATCCATGGTAAGCTCAGTCCACTTCCGGCAAACAATCCTATAGCTCCCTCATAACTGTAAGGATCACACCCGGCATGCTCAAGCGCCTCCCATGAGCACTGATGCAGCAGCCGTATTTGCGGATCCATCATGTTGGATTCCTGATGCGGATATTCGAAAAATCCGGAGTCAAAATACTCAGTGTCTTGCAGTACACCTTTGGCCCGTACATAATCGGGATGTTTGAAGTCTTCCGGTCGTACACCCGCAGCGGTTAGATCCTCCTCATTCAGACGGGTGATACCATCCTTACCTGCCATTAGGTTATCCCAGAACTCCTCAATATTTCTTGAACCGGGAAAATGCCCTGCCATGCCAATGACTGCGATATCCGTCGAAGAAGAAATTCTGCTACTGTGTTCTGAAGCAAACGGGATACTCTGTTCCGGTCTGCTCTGTTCCACTTTGCTGTGTTCAACTGTGCTCATCACATACTCTTTGGGAGCTGCTGTCGGGCCCGGGTTCGTAACAGGATATCCAACCGAAGCGATATACCCGCTTTCCTCTTGCACCTGTTGTGTAACTGTCGGCAGCATCTGCTCCGCCACCAGATGATTGACCAGTGATGCAATGGAGGAATGCTCAAACAATTGCACCAGCGGAACGCTTTTATCCAGATATGCATTCAGCCGATTGTTGATCAGAATAAGCCCCAGCGAGTTGCCTCCGATGTCAAAAAAGTGATCATGGATATTAACCGTATCCAGATTCAATATTTCCTTCCACGCTGCAATAAGCATCTGCTCCAGATCAACTTTTGCCTGCTCCATTCCTTGAATCGATGAGCCATAAACCAGAGCCGGATTAGCCTTCTCTCCCGTTTCAAAATCAGCCAGACGAAGGGCATTGCGATTCAGTTTGCCATTAGGCAGCACAGGCAGATTTTCCAGACGAATCAAGCGAGAAGGCATCATGTACTGTGGAAGCCGCTGCTTTAACCAGGTCCGAAGCTGTACGTCTTCATCTTCCATAACGGAAGGCCCAAACCCAGGCTTCAGACTGTAGAAAAGGATTAATTGCAATGAATGTGGCTCGGCCCCTTCTACCTTAACGACAGCTTCTCTTACACGTTCATAATTCATCGCTGCCTGCTCAATCTCGTTCAGTTCAATCCGGTAGCCACGAATCTTCACCTGCTGATCCAACCGTCCCATTAACTCAACATCCCCATCCGGCAGTATACGGGCCAGATCGCCAGTTCGGTACAAACGGCCTCCCAAAACATTGGGGTTTGCAATGAATCGGGCATCGGTCTCGGCTGCATTGTGCAGATAACCGCGGGATAATCCTTTTCCTGCAATGCACAGCTCTCCATAACTTCCAGGTGGCAGTATTTCACCTTCATCATTCAGAATATAAATCTCTGTATTGGTAATGGGCTTGCCAATGGTAATCGCGGCTGTGTCATTCAATTCTTTGGTCGTTGACCAGATCGTAGTTTCCGTTGGTCCATACATATTAAAGACTCGAGCAGGCGTAAGCCGCTTCAGATCGGTGAGGAGTCCCACAGGGACATTTTCCCCTCCGGTAAGAACACACCGCAGATTGCCCAGCGCCTGAACAAATTCCGGATTTTCGACAAATGCCTTAATGCGTGAGACAGTGCTAAGAATGTGTGTAACACCATGTTCACGTATTCGACGTGAAGCAAGAGCCGGGTCAAGCTGATCCTCCTCATCGGCCAGATACAGCGAATATCCGGTGCATAATGGTGTCCACACTTCAAATCCAAAAATATCAAAAGATATGGTCGTTACACTGATGATGCGATCTGTCTCATGTGCAAAAATATGTCGGTGCCTGATGTCCTCAACAAAATTGACCATCGCCTCATGAGTAATCATGACCCCTTTGGGACGCCCCGTTGATCCTGAGGTAAAAATCACACAGGACAGGTCCGAAGACAGGAAGCTTATGTCCGGGTTAACGGATGAGCGCACATCCTGGGCAGTTGGATCATACACAAATCTCTCTCCGCTAAAAGTCACTGTATCTTCTTCATCAGGCGTACACAGCAATACGTTCATTCGGCTATCTTCGATCATATTCACGATGCGCTGCGGCGGAAAAGCAGGGTCCAGAGGCACATAAGCCGCCCCAGCTTTCAGCACCGCCAATAGCATAATGATCAACGATTCATCTCGTCTGGATAATATGCCTACAGGTTCATCCCGGCGCACACCTTGATCAATCAGCTTCCAAGCCAGCGTATTAGCTTTTTCATTAAGCTCCCTGTAGGTAAAAGAGGCTCCGGATGATACAAGGAGAGCTTTCTTGTCTGGTGTGTGTTCTGCCTGCAGCTCAAACAGCCGATGCAGACCCCCCGCAGAATTGTAATCCAGACGTGGACCAGCAAGACGATGGACTGGGTGCTCATGAGAACGTTCGTTTCTCTCAAACAGTTCGCTCAGAGACAGATTAGGCTGTTGTACAACCTCTTGGCAGAGTCCGATAAACTCCTGCATCATACCTTCCACTGTGTCCCGGTGGAACAGATCCAGCGAGTATTCGATATATCCTTCAATCACCTGCTTCTCCCTGTTTTCTTGACAAGTCATTAACAGATCATAAGTAGACGTACCCGTCTCCACCGGAAAAGAACTGAATTGCAAACCATGAAGTTCAAGTCCATGCAAATCCATGTTCTGATAATCAAAACAAACATCAAATACCGGATTTCGGTTCAACTCACGTGTCACGCCCAGTTGTGCCACAAGCTCATTAAACGGATACTCCTGATACGCAAAAGCATCCAGAGTATGTTGTTTAAGTTCGCGTAAAAAATCAGTGTACGTACGATCAAACGTTGGAAAATTCCGCATCGCAATCATATTGACAAACATGCCTACCGTCTCTTTCCACTCCTCTTGCATCCTTCCTGCAACAGGCGTTCCTACCACAATGTCCTGCTGACCTGAGCGGTGTGCGAGAACAAGATTCCACACACTTAGCATTACCATATACATGGATGCTTCCGATGAGGAAGCCAGCTCGTGCAAGTGTTGTGTTACCGAACGATTCAACGTGAAATGGAGACGTCCCCCTTGCATGGATCGCTGTGATGGACGCTCCTGGTCAAGTGGAAGCTCCAGCACAGGTAAAGAAGGTCCAAGATGGTCCAGCCAGTATGTTTGATGTGAATTGTATTCCTGTGAAGCGAGACGCTGCTGCTGCCATACCGCGTAATCTTTGTACTGCAATCGGACTGCTTGCTCTTTGCCAAAATATAAATCATTGAAGTCACGAGTGATGATTTCGACAGATGTACCATCTGCGATAATATGGTGAATATCAAAGAATAGCAGATGCTTTCGCTCGCCTATCTTAATCAGTTCAACCCGCATAAGCGGAGCACTCCCCAGATCAAAAGGACGAATCAATGTCTCGATCATCGCAGGCAACTCTTGGTCATCTGCCACATGCTGCTCTGCATAGCCCATACTTAAGCGAACCGAAGGTTGGATGATCTGAACGATCTGACCACCTCGTATCTCAAACGATGTTCTGAGCGCCTCATGATGCTGTATCAACTTCTGCAAAGCAGCCTCTACTCTTATACGGTCCAATTCACCTTCAATAATGGTTGCAGATGGTAGGTTGTATGCCGTATTGCCTGGATCAAGCATCGCTTGTGTGAACATACGCATCTGTGCAGAAGAGATTGGATACGCATCCATAGTGGGTGCTGATTGGATTGTCTGTTGGTCCACTTTTGGTTTCGCCATGACATAGAGATGCTCCGCCAGTTGAATAGGCGTTGAATGATTGAAAATATCCGCTACCTCAGGCTGAATTCCTAAATGAGACCGGATCCATGCAGACAAGCTGACTGCTTTGAGAGAATCTCCTCCAACCGCAAAGAAATTAACCTCTTCATCTAGATCATCGATGCCAAAAATCGTTCGATATGCGTCCAGGACAATCTGTTTCAGTTGGTCGGAATCACCTGTATAAACTGTCCCTTTTACTAGAGTAGAGCTATTTCCCTTACCCTGCTCTGCATGCCCCGTATCATCCCCGGTACCCATTCCTTCCGCTGCTGATGACCCAGAAAGAGAAACACTGACAGGATAGGATTGTTTGTTGAAAACATAAGTAGGCAGAGAGCATTTGCGTCGTACCGTCTGCCCTTTGAGCACCTTCCAGTCCGGTTCAATGCCTTCGCACCATAACTCCGCAAGTCTGCGGTTCACATAGATACTATCCTGCTCCGTTTCCCTTACGTGACGCAGCATATTCAGTACCGCCTGGGAATCTCTTGATTGACTGTGCTGTCTGGCAAAGGAACTTAGCGTTCGTCCTGCACCTACTTCAATTAATACAGCCCGCTCATCCTTCAACACTTCAGCCAGGTTTGATTCAAACAACACCGGCTGTAAAATATGACGGGACCAATAGTCAGGTTGTGTGATTTCATCTCCAAGCGCCCATGTTCCACTGGTGTTGGACAGTAATGGGATCTGTGGCGTATGAAGTGAATGCTCTGCTAGATAACGTCTAAATTCCTCGGCAGCCTGATTCATCATTGGCGTATGGAATGCATGGGAAGTCTTCACACGAATGCATTTCCAGCCCAGTCCTTCAGCCTTGGCTTCCATCCGTGAAATGGCTTCAGCTGTCCCACCAATTACACTGGAACCTGTAGTATTTACCAGGGCAAGCCACATGTCTTCCTCCAGTTGTGACTTCACCTGCTGTGCATCCGCCATAACGGCAAGCATGACCCCGGGTTGTTGTTGCTGCATCAGACGTCCGCGAAGTCGAACTAACTTGACAGCATCTCCGAGTTCGAACACACCCGCTACCGCTGCGGCAGCCAATTCACCAATGCTATGCCCGATCATGCCATCTGGCTTGATGCCCAGATCCAGCAGCGACTTGGCCAGCGCATAACTGGTCATGAACAGTGCGAATTGGCTGTACTCTGTCTGGTTTATTCGCTCAGGCTGCTGATCTCCGTATACAACGGACAGCATTTCTTCTCGTTCTTCTGTGGGCAGAAGGTCCAATATTTCCTGGATATAACTTCTGAAGATTGGAGCCAGGCCTGATTGCTCTGTAGATCTGTATAGTTCTGCACCCATTCCCTGATACTGACTGCCCTGTCCGGGGAACATAAAGTATACGGGACGGGTGCCTTGAGCTGAATGGTATACGCGTGCTTTCCCCAGCTGCTGTATCAGCTTGTCCGGATTATCCTTCCATGTCTTATCCAGAATGAGTGCCTTACGATACGCAAAAACAGATCTACCTGACTGCAAGGTCCACGCTGCGTTCGACACAGATTGATCCGGATGTTGAGTCAGATGTTCCATAATCCGTTCAGCGGTGCGGTTCAGCGAGTACTCTGTTTTGGCGGAAAAAAGCAATATATTTACGTCATCATCCGGACTGCACTTCTCCATCTCGGGAGCCTCCTCCAATACCATGTGAGCATTCGTGCCCCCCACACCAAATGAATTGATTCCTGCGCGCATGACTCCAACATGGCCCTGTTTCCAGTCCACACCTTGTGCATTAACTTTAAAAGGTGTATTCAAAAAATCAATTTTGGGATTAGGCTGCTCATAATTCGCTGTTCCAGGGATATAACCTTGTCCAAGACTGAGCGCTACCTTGATTAAACCAACCACACCTGCGGCTGTATCCATATGTCCCACATTGCCCTTTACCGAACCCAGATAGCAAAATTGCTTTTGGTCGGAAGCAAAGGCCCGAGTTAACGAGTTTACTTCAATTGGATCACCAAGCAACGTTCCCGTACCATGTGCTTCGATATAACTCACCGTTTCCGGGTCTACTCCGGCTACCTTATAAGCATCCTGAATGACTTCAGCCTGTCCGCTTACGCTTGGAGCAAGAAAACTGAGTTTCTCTTGTCCGTCATTGTTAATTGCTGAGCCTTTGATGACCCCGTAGATATGATCTCCGTCCCGCAGAGCATCGGTTACCCGCTTCAGCACCACAATTCCCATACCATTGGAGAAGACGGTTCCACTGGCTGCCGCATCAAATGGACGACAGTGTCCATCTGTGGAGAACATCATGCCATCCTCAAATATGTAACCCCCTTCATTGGGCAACTCCACGGTGATCCCACCAGCCACGGCCACATCACATTCTCCAACGATCAAAGATTGACATGCCAGATGAGGTGTAACCAGTGAAGTAGAACATCCCGTCAGAGCAGTATAGGCCGGCCCTTTTAAGTTAAGCTTATAAGCCATTCGGGTAGCGAGAAAATGATTGGTACTGAGGGTAAATGCTTCGTATTTACTGCTATAGTTAGCATCGTTAAAAAGTACTTGACGGTACCATTCGAAGTCATCGGACCCGCCAAGGAACACACCCACCTTACCCGCTTCATCCGGTCTGCAGCCTGCATCCTCCAGCGCTTCCCATATTCCCTGATACAGAAGTCTGAATTGGGGAGACATCATTTTGGCTTCACCGGGAGTATAGTCAAAGAACCCTGCGTCAAACTCATCGATGCCGTTGGCACGTCCTTTTGCCTTGACATAACGAGGTGAACGCAGCAGTGCTTCCTCCACGCCAAGCTCCCTCAATTCATCATCACTATAAAAGTGAATGCTTTCCCGACGTTCAACAAGGTTACTCCAGAACTCCCTTATATCCTCAGCGCCCGGCACATTCACCGCCATGCCCACAATTGCAATGTCCTCACGCATAATGCCGTCTTTTCGTTGAAACAATTGTTCCCTTTCAGTCGGTATCCGAACTCCCTCATCTTTTGGTCCCAGCGCGGCAAATTGACGCAATGTCGGGCATTCGAAAAAACGAGGAACAGGGAACTCCACATCGGTATAATGTTTTAGTTTATTGTGAGCCTGAATGACAGAAAATGAATTTCCGCCCAATTCAAAGAAATGGTCATCGCGCCCTACTCTCTCAACACCGATCACTTCGGCCCACACTTCGGCTATAACCTTCTCAAGCTCAGAAGACGGGGCGGTATAGAACGTACTGGAAGCGTGAGCATGCGTGATATCTGCCATGAGTGCCTTCCGGTCAATCTTCCCACTGCTATTCAATGGAAATTCGGATTTATGTACAAAAACGGATGGTATCATATATGCCGGTAACAAACGAGACAGGTGCTCTCTCAATTCGACAGAAGGCAGCTCCTGCTCTGACAGATAGTAGGCATATAGCAAGCCGGACCTACCTTCAAATGATTTCATGACTACCACGGTCTGGATGACACCCGGATAGGATGACAGGGTATTCTCAATTTCGCCTGTCTCCAGTCTGGCTCCCTGAATTTTAACCTGGAAATCAATGCGTCCCAGATATTCGATCGTACCGCTTGGGAGTGAACGTACCAGATCCCCTGTGCGGTACATGTACCTGAAATGTTCTGCGTCCTGTCCTTCTTGAAAGAAAGGATTAGGGATAAACTTCTCTCGGGTCATCTGTTCCAGATTCAGATATCCACGTGCAAGCCCAACACCGCTAAGACAAAGCTCCCCTGGAATACCTAACGGCTGAAGCTCATCATGATGTCCGACGACATACCATCTGGACTCATTGAGCGGGTAGCCAATCGGTACATTGCCCAAGCCTTCATAATGGCTTAACGGATAATGAGAAACCCATATGGTGAATTCGGTTGGACCATATACATTTTCCAGACTTGCTCTAATGCCTAACCTGTTAAATTTCTCAATGATGTCTGGCGTGACTGCCTCTCCGCCAACAAACATCCATTTTAGCGTTTCCAATGCTGACAAATCGGAGCGAAGCTCCATCGTTTCCAGAAAAAGACGGAATAACGTTGGAACAAAGTTAATGTGCGTCACCTTATGTGATGCCACCGTAGACACAATACGAGCAGGGTCTTTTTCTGCTCCAGGCTCAAGAATACTTAGTGCGCCTTCACCCATGAACCAGCCGAAAAGTTCCGTGGCGGACACATCAAAGGTATATGCTGTTTTCAGCAAGTAAACATCCTGCGCCTGCATTGGAAAACGACGCTCCAGATCAAGCAGTGTATTGACTACGCTATGATTTTCAACCATGACTCCTTTTGGCTTGCCTGTTGATCCGGATGTGTACATGATATAGGCAAGGCTATGCGGATTCAGCGCCTCTTCAAGATTTGAGGCATCCCCCGTATAGGCCTGATCTCCCTCAACGTAGATGTACTGGACATCCAGAGTCTTGTCATCTTTTTCGGGCTGCATAGCCAGCACTATGGATATGTCTGCATCCGATATAATATAGTCCTTTCTGGACAAAGGATAGGAAGGGTCTACAGGCACAAAAGCACATCCGGCTTTTAATACAGCCAATAGGGCAATGACCATATCCGAGGAACGTGGCATCTGCACGCCAACTGCCGCGTTATCACTCTTCTTACTCGCAACGATCTGCCTAGCCAATTGATTCGCTTTTGCGTTGACCTGCGCATAGGTCTGATGATGCCTCCCTTCCATTAGAGCTACCCGCTCCGGGAAACGTGCTACTTTATCGTGAAATATATCCATAATATGTTGTGGAGTGTAGGGAAAATAAGAAGTTTGATTGAATCGGTACAGTAAGTTTTCTTTCTCATCCTGCATCAGGAGGCTGAACTCACTAATTTTTTGATCAGAATTGGTTACTAGTTGATTCAGCAAGTATAAAAATCGTTGGCCCATTCGCTCCATTGAACCTTCACGGAACAAGCTCGGTTTATATTGCAGCTTCAACTGAGCTCCTTGCGGTAAACGACTCAACACCACCATTAGATCTCCTGGAAACGTAACCTTATCCTGATCCAGAATACGAGTTCCGAGGATATCTTCCTCATAGGAATCATAAACAAAGGAGATATCAAACAACGATGGTGATCCGGGTTGAGCCTGTAACATGCTGTCTCTGACAATGAGGTTATTGGGATATCCGATGTTTCTATACGTATCCATCCAGGTTGTGGCTACTTGTTGCAGCAGAGGTTTTAGAGTTGATTCGAGGTCAATATGGAATCGCATAGGCAACATATGGACAAAACATCCAATCGTTTCTTCCAAGTCCATACCGGGACGATGAGAATATGGGGAGGCAATGGTGATATCGTCTGTACCGACATATTTGCTCATAAGAATGCCAAAGGCACCCATAAAAAACATAAAAACGGTTACTTCATTATCTTTGGACATCTGTGTAATATCAGCCATTAACGATTCCGAAATATCAAATCGCAGTTCATGACCAATTCCTTCTTGTAAAGAACCTGCTGGAAAGTCGTGCTTTAGAGAAAGAGGTTCCGCTCCCTTCATTTTGTTTAACCAGTATTCCCGCTCTTTGGAGTACTTGTTTTCGTGCAGTTTCTTGTTCTCTGCCTCAACATAAGAGATGAATCCTTCATCCAGCTTGACATCCACAGGCTGATCTTCAAGAAGACACGTATATGACTGAATAAGTTTGTTTTTCATCAGTTCAAGCGACATGCCATCACATATTAAATGATGAATACATAAGGTCAGAATATATCGGCTTTTATCCATCTGAACAATCATTATACGGAACAGAGGACCTTTCTCTAGATCAAAAGGTGTCCCGATGCATTCATCCACCAATGCTTCTAACTGTTGTTCCTTGGGATTCTCCTGATTCTCGCTACTTAGGTCCCACAAGACAAGTGAATAATCCATATCTTCATGAACGGATAACACGGGTACATCATTTTGAATCTCAATCCGAGTACGCAGCACCACTTGCTCATACATAAGCAATTCGATGGCCCGGCGAAATATCTCCATTTGAAGATGATCAAATTGCATTGAAGCTGAGATGTTATACGAAGTGGGATCATTCACCTGACAATCAAAATAGATTCCCTTTTGTGTTTCGGAAAGTTCAACGGTTTTTTGTACCATCACGACCACACCTCATCGTTTAATTGAGATTCAAGCTGTGTAAGGCAAAAAATCAATTACAGCTTAGTGCATTACCCAGATTCCACCAGCCAATACGGAGAGAACCGTGATAAACGTTTGATACACCACATCCATAATGAGATTCCCGATACTGTCTCCATCTGCCTTGCGATTTTTAATCATGACATAAGTATGTGACCAAAGACCACTTAATCCGTATATGTACATCGTTACCAATACACCAACCCAAAAGTTCCCCTGGAACCAGATGGCCATAATCCCCATAACTCCAAGCCCTACCTGGGAAAAACCGTATTTAACCTGAAATGGTCCACCAGGCCATCCTAACATTTTGGCTGTCTGATCCGCTCTGGCAATGTTGACAACATAACCAATCACTCCAACCAATCCAAACGTAACCACAAACTGATGAAGCAGCAATACTCTGCTAATCTCGCTCATTTCTCCGGGAAAACCTAACACATATAGGTGTACTCCCCCTGAAATTAGACCTAACAACCATAGAACCAAAAACCACATGCCTGTCCCACTCCCGCCGTTTGTTATTTGGAATCATTTGTAACTAAATGTACAATCTTGTAGTTAAACACATTATATAATCGCTTTTACATTTGTCAATTAATACATAATTTTCTAGTTTGTCGAAGCTTTTGTCATTTTTCTTCTTCTGTACGCAAACAAGAAAACCATATAGTTCCATTTAACTTGAAAATAATAGGAATTTAGCCCTATTATTACATTAAAAGGTTTGAAACCTGCTTCTTTTCTAACGCTTCAAAAGAACCACAACTCATTTATTTGACATCGGTGATAGTTCAATTATCATCTGTTGGATCATCTACGATTCCAGAACAAAAGCAACTATCCATTAAAATATAATATAAAAGAATTGACATCCGATCTCTTTGTAACTATTATAGTTACAACGGTGGTGATTATCCCATGAGACAAATCAGCAGTCGCTTTTCCATTGCGGTTCATACCCTGTCCCTGATCGCTGTTATGCCCAATGAATGCACCGGAGATGTGATCGCGCAGAGTGTGAATACAAATCCCGTGATTATTCGGCGGATTATGTCCAAGCTGAAACAGGCGGGTCTGATTGACGTCAGACCCGGTGTGGGCGGTGCTTCCTTGTTGAAAGATCCAGCCGACATTACCCTTCTTGATGTATATCGAGCGCTTGAGGTCGTGGAGGATGGGGAATTGTTTAACTTTCACAAACATCCGAATCCGAAATGTCCGGTCGGCAACATGATTGAACACACCTTGCGTGCCGAACTCATTGAGGCTCAGACAGCCATGGAACAGCGCTTGAATCGTGTAACCATACAGCAGATGATGGATCAGATTCATGTCTCTGAATAAAAAAGCTCATTATGAGCTTTTTTTAACCCTTTCGTTGTAATCACACCTGTTATAACATTTTTGATTACATCCATATGCAAACAACAACACATATCCTAGGAGGAAAAGAAAATGAAAATTTTGGTTACTGGCGCAACAGGTCATTTGGGTTCACTGGTTGTAGAGGCATTGTTAAAAACGGATTCTGCCAAAGATGTGGCAGTAAGTGTACGTAATCCGGAAAAAGCTGAAGCACTCCGCACTCAAGGCGTTGACGTGCGTCACGGTGATTTCGATCAACCGGGGACGTTGGAGAAAGCTTTTGCCGGTGTAGACCGTCTGTTGCTCATCTCGACTGATGGTGACAATGAAACGCGTATTCGCCAACATCAGGCTGCCATTGACGCTGCCAAGAGCGCAGACGTGGGTTTCATCGCTTATACAAGCGTTGTGAATGCAGAGAAAAATACCCTTTCCCTGGCGGAAGTTCACCGCGCTACAGAAAAAGCTATTCGCGAATCCGGCATTCCGTATTCCTTCCTGCGCAACAACTGGTACCTGGAAAATGAAGCAGGTAGTGTGCAAGCAGCTACACAAGGCGCACCTTGGGTTCATGCCACCAATGACAGCCAAGTAGGCTGGGCTACCCGCAGTGACTATGCCCATGCTGCAGCAGCTGTACTCGCAAGCGAAGGACACGAGAATACCGTATATGAATTGTCCGGCAAACTACGCACGCAAGCTGAACTGGCTGCCATTGTTGGTGAAGTGCTTGGGCAGGACATCAACGTGCAAAACGTGGACGATGCCGCTTACGCTGACATCATGAAAGGTGCAGGTCTACCGGACTTTGTCGTATCGATGCTTGTTGATATGCAAGGTGCCATCCGTGAAGGCGCATTGGCTGTAGAGAGCGATACTTTAGAGAAATTGCTTGGCCGTCCAGCTCAGCCACTTAGCGAAGGTATTAAAGCAATTGTAGGCAAGTAAGTTTTGGATATGAGAAAGGGACACACCAACAAATGTTGGATGTGTCCCTTTTTTGGTGTAGCTAACAATCAATACAACGATATACCTATTGAACGGATGACCGTACACTCACCCGTTGATTGCGACTGCTGCAATTTGAGATAGGCATTTATGTTGTCCACAACAGTTCCTAACTCTTTGCTCACCAGTCACTGCTCACTGCTCACTGCTCACTGCTCACTGCTCAAGAATATAACGTGCGGGAATGTGATCGGCCAGCCAGATATTTCCGTTTCCATGATAAAACAGGATTCCGTCTGTGGCCGCTTGAGCAGCATTGATTTTCAAAATAACAGGCTGATCATCCCGTCTTCGTCCCACTTGATTGGCCGTATCGATATCTGCGGACAGATGTACATATTGCCTTTGCCGCGGCTGTAAGCCATGTTCCATAATAGAATTCACTGCGCGTGCCGGAGTCCCATGGTACAGGGTTTCCGGTGGCTCAGCAGATAACTTCGATATCTTATGGGGTGTCGAATGTCCATACAATGCCCGGATGCGGCCAGAACGGATTTCATGTCTCTTTTTCTCCGAGGCTTGAATCATCTGCTCCAGATCGGCTTGCGTGACTTCCTTCCACTGCGGACTTTCATGTAAAGCCACCAGCAATTGCGAGATTTCCACCCAACCCTCTTCGTCCAGTTCCAGTTCATACTCCCATGGTGCATGTCGCAGAGCATATGAGAGTTCCTTGCTTAATTTCATCAGATCCATTGCAATCATCCCCCACATCTAACAAAACCGTCTATTTTTGCGATTGAACCGCTGTTAAAATCTCCTGAATGTTACGTTCCAATCCTTCATCGTCTTCCTGATTGAATTGGCGGTGTCCATCAATCCCACGTTGGATAATGGTATTCATCACCGGATGAACCTCACGATCGGAAGCCACCCGAATCAGATCATCGGCAAAATCAACCGCCTGCTGTTCACTGTAATTAAAAGGTTTAATCAGCATCCGAATGCTCAAGGCATGGGCCTGCGGCTCCGCTAGCTGATCCCGATGAGTGATGCCATACACCGCGCCAAAACCAAAAGCAGCCATGACCTGACGCTCCAGTTCTGTCATCTGTTCCAAAGGCGTGCCAATCAGCTCACACATTTTGTCCACCATCTGCTCCAGCTCGTTTGCTGCCGCAGCCAGAATTACGTCATTAATATCGTCAGCGTTGATAAATTCAGTCATATTGGTTTTCTCCATTTCTGCACCGTATTTGATCCATTCTCTCAGACTCTATGAGAACATTGTATCGGAGTTGGGGTGTTCGTTTCAAACCACTCATATGTCGTCGACACTTCTCTTAGTCTTATATTACCCTTATATAAGGGAAGTCGCTTGTGATTCAAAGCGATTTTTGGCGAGCCTGAGCGCCTTGTCCTTTTCACCATGATCCATATAGTACTGAAACAATATCTCTTCATAACGTTCAGCGAGATACTGGGAACCAAGTTCACGATAATAAGGAAGAATTCGCTCTTCTATCATTTCGTAATACGCTTGCTCCTGCCCTTGTAAAATGACAGACTGGAGTTCCAATTCCATATAACTTGCGTCTGAAACAAGTTTAGAATTGCGCAAGGCTTCCAGAGACATATCCAACAGTTTGTTTGCAGGAATGAGGTTCCCTAACCTATTCGATTCTATGTAATTATTGAGTACCATCAGGTATAACGGTTGTTTCTCCGGAATGATATCAAGCGCTCGTCTGTACCAGTAAGCAGCATCCTCATATTGCCTCCGCCGGTTATATTCATAACCCAGGTTGTTCAACAGCTTTGCTTTTCGGTCAGGGAGCCCACAATCATCACTAATCCGAATCAGATTCTCATATCTGCGTTTCGTCTCAGGAAAATCATGATACTCGCGGGAATTGAGCTGTACCAGCATAATGGTTTCAGTGTCAATGATTCGCACCATATTGAGCGTTTTCCGAAAATGCTGGATAGCTTTCTCGGCGTAATAGTACGACGTAATATTCGAATATATCGAGTGATATGCCAGAGACAAATGATAGAAGTACTCATGATTCGTATATTTAGACTGATTAATTGAAGTTAACGTCTGGATGGACTTGCGATAATGTCCTGTAAGGAAATAATAAATCCCCATCACATGGTGATAAAAATAATGTTCATATGAATGCTCCGATTCATCAGGAATCTCAACTTCGGCTATAAGTCTCTCGGCTTCAACGATATTATTCATAAACAAGTAAAATCGGATCTGCAGCAAGTCATAGGATAAACGCAGGTCAGGTATGCCTTTTAACGGTTCCACTTCCAACTTGTCTTTGAGACGAATAGCTTCAGCTGTTCTCTGCATAATAATGGCCTCTTGCCATGAATCCAGAAGATCGTTCATTTGATGATATCTCGCTACTTCTCTTGCCATATCAATACATAGTCGATCACAGAGCATGTCCATAATTTCTTGTGAATACTCTGTCATTCCCCGTTCAATTTTGCTCAGATGTGTGACTGAACAGATCCCTTTCACCAGTTCGCCTTGAGTTCGTCTACTTTTCTCCCGGTAAAATTTAATAATCTTCCCTTCAATCATCACTACACCTCGTTTTAATCCATCATTTTATTCCTAATTATAGGGTTCGAATATGGACTCTGCCAGTTATATATTGGAGTCTGACATACTTGGGAAGAGAATTTCAGGAGCTTAACTAAGTAAAATAACAATAAAATAAGAGGCCCCTCTAATGTTAGAGGAACCTCTTATCCTTGTACTTCTTATTTCAGCAGCGTAAGTAAATTGTGAACCGTTTGGGCCGTTTCGGCACGAGTAGCACTATTTTGGGGTTTGAATTTCCCGCCAGTAGAACCTTTCATTACACCAAGCTCGGAAGCTTTCGCCACAGCTTCTTTTGCCCAAGATGCAATGTCTGCTTCATCCGTATAACCGGCAACAGCCGACTGGGTATCGTTTGATTGGGATTGATATTCGTATGCTCTCATCATGAGCACTGCCATTTCTTCACGTGAAATGGATTGGGTCGGAGCAAACTTATCATTCGCTATTCCCTGAACCAAACCTGCTTGATATGCAGCAGCAACGCTGTCTGCATACCAGGCATCCTTACTCACATCACCAAATGGCAATTCGTTACCTTTCACCTCTAAACCAAGAGTTCTCACGATTAAAGCAGCGAATTCGGCACGAGTCGTTTGACCTTGTGGATCAAACGCAGTCTCTGTTTTGCCTGTCAGCACATGTTTCGCCGAAAGAGACTTGATTGCTTTACTTGCCCAATGCGTTGGTACCACGTCTTCGAAGGATTTATCGTAAACGAACGGTGCATACATGCCCATATCAGACAATTGGGAAGTAACGGTACCCTTCTCTTCATCTACGATCCCACCTGCGTAATCCCATTGATCCGCAGATGAATGTTCATGATACATTCCAATCAGATCGCTGTTTAACGTTCTGTCGTAATGGAGTGTCAGTGAAAAATCTTCAGGAAGCGAGGACAGAGATAATTTCTCACTGGAAACCTGGAGATACAGTTCAACTTCATAAGCAGCACCTGCGGTTGTCCACGTAAGACCTTGTTTCGTTTCTGGTGCTTTCACATCTTGTTTCAATATATCCAAAATGATCTTGCCCCCAGCAGCACCAGAACCTCCTTTGGTCTGCAGTTCTTTCAATACGCTAGATGGAATGGTGAGCGATAATACACCTTGCTGAGAAATTGTGAGTGAATTCGCACCCAACAAATCCCCCGCATTAACAGGCAACTCAATTTTCTTACCAACTGTAATATCCACATTTGCGGTACCGTTTGTCACAGCTTTCAATTCTTTTTCTGTAATGACCTGATTTTGGCTTGGATCTGGGTCTGTGGTTGGTGCAGGTGTTGGGACAGGTGCAGGGGTCGTAGAAGATCCGCCGCCACCGCTATTTCCAGAACCACCCCCATTGTTACCAGAACCACCATTATTCATTTCCTGAATTTTATTGAGGAAGTACCCTAAGTCTTTGTCCCCAATTTGCAAAACAGGCTTCTTGGTAGAATAGTTAGCAGTCATTCCAAAGTTATTTGTAATATAATTCACTTCGGCGTCTCCTACAGAGCCATCCTGGTCAATATCGGCGATCTCATCCGAAGTATGATAATGTTTCGTTACAAGCTCCATGTCATAGATATCGATGACTCCATCCCCATTAATATCTCCTGCATACGTAAAGTCGGACGAATTCATTTGATTGATGCCATAATATTCGCCATCAATCGTCTTGCTCAGAACCACTGCCAGCCTGGAAGGTAAATGACCCGGAACTCGTGTGTAGATGGTCGTCATTTCTCCTGTTGCCGGAATCCCATCGATCAGGAACTCACCATAATTTTGCACAGTCCCCTCATATTTCTCACCGGAAGCCGTCTCGGCATAAACTTCAATGCCCATTGCCGAATAGTCATTTTCAAAATCCAGATACTCTCCATCGACCATAAAAGCTTCCGGACGTACAAAACCATATGTTCTTGAGGATTTGGAGATCACTTCATAACTGTCTGTGTTAAACGCGGTTAATGCCAATTTCTCTTCGTTCTCTTTCATGCCAACTGTCGTGTATTTCACTTCAAGAAATGGTACGTCGCTTTTCTTAAAATAGAATTCATCCTTCGGTACATCAAAGACAACATGGAACAAATCAAGATCCCCTGTGATTCCTTCAAAGGACCCACCTGAGATGGATGCCTCAAAGCTGAGTTCTCTTTGGTCCACTACAGGTTCACTGATTTTCACTTCAGCACCTGTGTCATCCAGTAATGCCTGTAGCTCAGGCGTTGGTTCAATCCGGTTAAATTGTTTGTAGTCATACATTGATTCCAGGATAAACGAAATACCGTTTAACTTCTCCACATTGTTCAATTGAATGGTCTGGGTAATGGTATCTCCTTTACGCACTTCGTCTTTGTCATATTTGCTGGTCACATAAGGTTTGCCTTCGGAGATAAACCCATAGCGATGGTCCTTAACGGCATTTGCCGCTGTACCCACATCCAATCCAAAGAGTCGAAGTTCGTAACCATTATCATATTCTTCTTTGGTAATACCAAAAGATATATTTCCTTCTTTGGAAACAGGCAAATCACCGGAATAGAAGGGACTGCCATTCTCGTAGAAAATGACACGATTGGAAGATTGATCATAAGCCGTGATCCCATTATCAACAAAGGTTTGGATGGTTGAATCGATAGCTGTGCCATCATACCAGACGCCCTGTCCACCTTCCCTTTCCGTCAGCATACTATCATTGAGTTCGTGTACACCAGGCTCAATACCCAAATCAATCTCGGGGGCTGTATTATCCACAACTACCAATCTTTCGGATGAATACTGCTTGGCGTCCGAATCTGTCCCGATGAATTCAAGTGTGTAGTTGCCCTCAGGGACAAATCGTGCAACGTTGGAGATTTCCCCGTTTTCAATTGGAAATGCATAACCTCTAAACACATTCAGGATCAGATATTCCACTCCCGGAAGCATGGACTGCGAATTCAAGGTACCTACAAACCCGATTTCCTCGCCAGTTTCGTGATCCTTCAGCAATACATCCACAGAATCGATGGGACTGCCCAATTGAATAGCACTCAGTGTAATACGATTCAGGAACTGGTGGAATGGGGTATCGTTTGTGATGGATGGTGGAATCAATTCCACGGAATTAATACCCTTTTCGCTAATACGGATGGAGAATGGGATCTGAATATGATCCACCGGATTTTCCGTATCCAGATATACATATCCTTCATATCGACCACTTGGCGTGTCCTGTGGTATATCCACTGAAACAGTCATCTCTTCCGTACTTCCGCCACTTACAGTAATGGATTCTGGAAGATGAACATTTAAGTTCATATCGTTTAACAGCTTCATGGAAGTGTTATACGTTTTGGCACCGTCCCCTTTATTCTCGATCTTAACTGTTCGGCTGTCAGATACGATTCCCTGGTCGTTTTCTTCCAAATATGCACTATCAAATACGATGGAACCTGTAATTTCATCAATAAGGATGGATTCGTCATTCGAGAAGTGAATCGTTTTATCCTGAACTTTGGCAAATACAGATGTGTGGACTGCCCGGTACGGATCTACTCGGCCTGCACCTACTTCATATACGGAATAATTCCCGTTCAGATCAACAGCTGTATTCATAAGAGCAGTCTTCACATCAAAAGGTGTATATTCTTCATGTGCCTGAAGCATAAGTGCAGCAATACCTGCCATATGCGGGGTTGCCATGGAAGTACCCGAAATTCGTGCATAGGCAATATTATAATTCTCACCCGTATGATCATTCACAAATACAGGATAGGTTGAAAAAACAGCTACGCCCGGTGCAACGATATCGGGTTTAATATCATCATTCACGGCGGCTGGGCCTCGGGAACTGAAATCGGCCAGTTTATTCCCTTCCGTAACGGTTTGGCCTGCTGCGCCAAAGGTGACCGTCACACCGTTCAACTCTTTTAGTTTTTCTCCAAGCTCTCTCATCATTTGGAATGTAGGAATATACCCGTTCATTTCACCCAGATAATTAGGGATTGTTCCTTCAACATTGTTATAAATGATTGCTGCTGCCGCCCCTGCTTTTCTTGCGTTGACAATCTTGGCATCGAGTGCAATATCTCCCCGAGCGATTAGGGCCACTTTGCCTTGTACATCAATACCTTCAAAATCAAAAGCATTACCAAGCCCTGCATAAACAAGTTCGTAGGTTTTGCCTTCAAGCGTGGTCAGATCGTCAGCAAAATCTTTACCAAACAGTGGTAACACCTCAGTAAACGTTGAAGCAGGTGCTTCTTTTGTTGGCACTTCTTCTCCTGCTACAGGTGTTTCTTCTGTTGCTGGTGGTGCTTCTACTTCTGCATCAGGTTCATCTTCTGCTACTAGTGGAGTTTCTACATCTGCTGCTGGTGTCTCTTCTTCTGTTGCCGATGCTTCTACATCTGCTGCAGATGGTTCTTCTGCTGTTGGTGGAGTTTCTTCATCCACTATAGGTGTTTCTTTTTCCTCTGCCGATGCCTCTTCTTCTACTGCAGATGTTTCCTCACCCCGAATAGGTTCTTCTTCAATTACAGGTGTTTCCTCTGTCTCTCCCGCACCTGGATTGTTATACACATCCAGAGTCACAGTAGCCGTAGGAAGAGTTAACGGAACATCGGAAGCACCAATCGTAATGGCCAGCGCGCTCGCTCCCGGTGTACCTAACGTACCTTCATTTGGTCCATCATTACCTGCCGCAACCATACTCACCACGCCTTGTAGCATCGCATTATTCAGTGCAATTGAAGAAGGATCCAGCGGATCATTCGTGGCGGCCCCTAAGGATAGATTGATAACATCAAGTTCATCTTCAATAGCCTTGTCAATTCCGGCAATAATGCCACTCATCTCACCACTTCCACCAGGGCCAAGTACACGGTACACATATAAGTCTACGTCTGGAGCGACACCTTTTACAGCATGCCCCACATCATTTTTGGCCTGCCCAGCGATGGTTCCCGATACGTGTGTTCCATGGGAAGTATAATAATCTTCTGCTAATACACCTTGCTCCTTATAGCCCGAATTCTCCCAATCTTTATAGGTCGTCTCCATCGGGTCTGCATCGTTATCAACAAAGTCCCATCCTTTAACTGTCGTTGGATCTACTTGCTTTGGATCCTCACCCGCATGAGCGCGATACCCTTTATACGCCCCTGTTAAATCCGGATGATTATAATCAATTCCGGTGTCCAGTACACCCACTTTGATTCCCTTACCAGTGATACCCTCTTCATGAAGTTTGTCGATTCCGAGATATGGCACACTATCAGCCATTCGAGGTTGTATTCCGGATGCAGATGCAAATTCACTTGATGTGTCTGTTTCTGGCAGATCAAGTACCACTTCCTGGTCAGCCCATACTTTTTTCACAACTCCGGATTTCATCAGATCTTCTACGGCTACGCCAGGGACTGTTAACGCAACACCATTTAGTGCGGTTTCATACTCCTGAGTGATTTGGATCGAGGCAGCATCATAAGATAGCCCTCTCTTCTGCTGCAAAGACTTAATGTGCTGCTTGAATTGCTGATGATTTTGTTTTACTCTGCTTGCGGCCGTAAGCTCTGACAACTTCTCATTTTTTAGTCCAGCCCGTTTCAAGGCAACGGCAGCGGGTTCGCTATTGAATTGGATGATCACTTTGACCAAATCTTTACTTTTGGTATTCACCTTGGAGTCGATCACTTCACCATCCATGACTTGAAGCTGATTCAAAGCTTGTCTTTCTTCTGGCGTGAGTGATTGTAGAATGGACTTAGCGCTTTCACTCTGCTGTAGAGGACCATAGGAAGGTGCTGCGTAAGCAGGCAAGGAGAACATGGAAGACAACATGACTCCTGCTGCTACTAAACCGGATAACCATCGGGTTGATTTTCGTTTCATTTCATACCTCCTGCGATTTACGATCAGATTAGGCTTATCGTATTCCGCAGCGTAGGGGATGTAAATTGGGGTAATTGAGTATGTTAATAGATGAATCAGTCTGTTACCCTTCGGAAAAATTTACATATAAATAGACCGAATTATCTAATTTAGTGACTTTATTTAACGAATTCAGGATTCTATTCTTTTATTCACAACTGAATTTGATAAACAAGTTTCTTTAGACCTAAAATCACTTTCGAAAATGAAGAGTTTTTTCAAAAATAAATTACTTTTTTTGTTATTTTTCTATTGGATTCAATTAAATATCTGTTAAAAAACGCGAAAAAAACTTACACTATTGTTCTAAACAGAACGAGACATGTGAGCTTTTTTAACGTATATCTCGAATGGATGGCATTGGTAAACGATGATGTATTCTATAAGCTATAAAAGAAAACAAGCCAGTCCACCCCATATGTGAGGGTAAGAACTGGCTTGTTTATGTTTACACCTATTTAACGGCTATGTTTCATTGAAACGTCTCTACTTTATGAACATAGGTTATGACTGCTTACGCCGTCTCATGTTGCTTTTTCGACTCCACTTCATAGACCTGCGTATGTTCATTCTCGGCCAAAGACCATTCCACTGTACCTGGTTTGCGCACTTTCCATACCCAGGCTTGAACTCGCAGCGAGCTTCTGACCCATGCTAAAGAGGCACAGCGTTTCTCAGACCGAACCGTCAACCCCCAATGAATAACACGAGCAAGCCAAGGATTCACATACTCATTATGTGAGCGAACAGATGGCAATTCATCCTGGAACAACCGCTGTTTCACGTCCATAGGGGGTTGCCCGCATGTCCAATAATGGAGCAGAGCTGCCAAACTATAGATGTCCGACATCGGTCCCTGACTGGATTTCTCCGAATAAAACTCCAGCGGAGAATAACCTGCCGATGTAAATATCACCTGTTTCTCTCCGGATTGCATTGGCCAACGGGTAGCTGAGCCAAAGTCCAGAAGTTTGGGTGTACCATCCTCCATAACCATAATGTTGGAAGGTTTCACATCCCGGTGAAGAATGCCTTGCTTATGTATGTAATCCAATGTATCCACCAGTGGAAGCAGCGTCTCCGTTATGAAGGCAGCATCAAGAGCATGATTATGTTCATTCAAATACTCGGTCAATGTGATTCCCGTGCAGTATTCCATCACCAGATACCCCGTATCATTCGCTTCAAAATGATCCAAATACGAAACAATATGAGGATGATCCAGTTTTGATAACAATTCACCTTCGAGCAGAAATGCAGCCAGTAACTCCTGATATTGCCCACCGTATCCTCGCGAAGAGCAGAACACCCCTCGCTTGTCTGCCTGACGTTCAGCCAGTCTCTGTGGGAAAAATTCCTTAATGGCTACCTTGGCACCTGTGTTACGATCTCGCCCTGCATATACAATAGCCAACTCACTGCTGGCTAATACCTGTCTTATTTGATATGTATCATTTATAATTACATTGCGTTGCAATGCCATTTTGCAATTGTCTTTTCTCATAACCAGACCTCTTTTCAACCTTGTCAATCGGAAGACTTTCCGCGTAAATGCATCATTTGGTTCAACCAGTAAGCAATTCATCGCCAACTATACATATAAACCAAATGATGCAATTTGAAACACCTTCACGCGAAATATTTAAATATAAATGATATCAAGCCTTCTACGATCCACTGCTAATCCCTATCCACACTATTCTATAGAAGAAAAGCATTCTCTTATATAGAGTATCGACAGATGGATGTAATTACTTTATTAAACTGGAGAAAAACATTTTTCATCCTTCATTTGCAGCTTTTATTAATAATTATTCTGTAAAAAACGCCCGATTTCCTCGTTCATCTGAACCAATACGTCCTGTGAAGGGAAATGTCCTGTATCATACTTGATGGCTTTTACATTCGTAATAATCTTTTGAGCTCGCTCAATACACTTATCCGCAGGGAAAAAGACATCCTTCTCCCCTACCAATAACAAGGTCGGTGACGTATAATTCATCAGTTCTTCCCGCTCCGTGAGCTTGGGCAGATCCTGATCTATGCTGACGTATTTAAAAAGTTTGCCGATAATGTTTTTATCCATTTCTTTCATGCAGTTGCACGACATGTTGTCCGTAATTTTTTGCAAAGAAGATGGTGAAGACGTCATACGATACTTGACGAGCGGCAGCGTGATATCCTGAGCTGTTTTAATTTTGGAGTTGACCGCAAGACCAGCAGGAGCAACCAATACGGCACACGAGATGCGTTCCGGAATATAGGTAGCCAATCTGAGAATAATGCCTCCTCCAAACGATGGACCGATAAATGCACTCTTTTCAATATCATAGTGATCCAGCAGATCCGACACCCATAAAGCCAAGCTATCAAACCGTGTGGAGATACTCGCTTCCTCACTATAACCAGGATGACCAATCGTATCAGGAGCAATAATCCGGTATTCTTTAAATAAAGAAGAGAACCATGACAACGTCATCGGATTCACACAATTACCGCCTTGGAGAATAAATAACGGCTTGCCATCTAGAGGACCCGTCAGTAAAACATGCGTCTTTCCAAAACGCGTCTCTACATACTCCCGCGTAAATTCCTCACCCAACTCGTTCAAATAAATCTCATACTCTTCAAGGATGCTGCTCTTGCCTTCTTCACTTCTATAAATGGAACTCATGTCTGCCTCCTGCAATATATACTCAAATAACTCATTCTAGTGAATGGACTTGCTAATCAATGGACCAAAAAGATAAAGAGGGCCTGCAGATGACAGGCTCCTCCATATGTTTAACTAATCATATTCAGATGATTATAGAGCGGAAACTGGAAATTGTAAATAACGATTCTAATAGACCAAAAATAAAGGAGGCATCCTTTGGTTAAATCAATTTTATAACTCACTAAAAATGGATTTTTGTGACTAGATATAGACAAATTAAACCGCTTTGATCTATATCTAGCCTTGAGTGAAGTAGCTACAGGTATTATGAAATTGATACGGATAAATACTTACTTCCGGCCGTAATCCGCCTTAATTTCGCCCCACTGTTTGGTCTGCCATTTTAGCACTTTATTGCTGTACGTATTTGTCTGGAGCCACTGCTCCGCACGATCGATCATCAGCCAGATTTCTTCCGTGGAGTTGTCTCTTGGTAACGTTGTGGCTACTTTTTTCTGCTTTAGCCATTTCATGGCATTGACCGAGTCGGTATACACCGTTTTCGTACTTCCTTCTTTTTTCAGATGTGCAAGGGCATGTACAATGGCCAAAAATTCACCCAGATTGTTCGTTCCTTTGGAGATCGGTCCAACAGAGAAAATAATCTCACCGGTGCGGGTGTCTACCCCTTTGTATTCTACAGGTCCGGGGTTACCGCGTGTCCCCACATCAACAGAGATACTGTCATAATCCACTTCTTCCGACGTTTCCATGCCTGCGCTTCTTCCGCTACCAGCCGACTTGGTCTTCGACGTTCCGCCGGCACTTGAACCCCAGTTCCCTTTCCATCCGGCACGATACGCTTCTTCTGCGGCCGCTTTAGACTCATAAGATTTATATTTAGCTCCGGTATACTGATCCGTCTGCGCTTTGCATTCTGCCCATGTGCTATATACGCCTGGCTTCTTACCTTCCCAGACAACATAGTATTTCTGTTTTACCACTTTGACCCGCTCCTTTGTTTAACTTCATCAATACCCTATTGTAAACGATTGGGAGGGGTGAATGAAAGTTAAGTTGTTCGTCCAAGCTAAGGAATACGACACATGATTTGGTATAGAAAGGAATACAACCAATGGACTGGATATGGAAATCCATCTTGCTTGTACTGATTGGCATGATTCTGCTACGGATTGCTGGACGTAAATCCATCTCGCAAATGAGTGTAGCCACGACAGTCATTATTATCTCGATCGGAACAACGATCGTGCAGCCAATTGCGAATCATGAGTTAGGCAAAGCGATCGGGTCAGCGGCGGTATTTATCCTCATGCTTCTGATCGTTGAACAATTACAGTTGAAGTTTAATTGGTTTGAAACAATGATGAGCGGAAAATCCAAGGTTATCGTGGAAGATGGGAAGTTGAATCTACCGAATTTGAAACATATTCGCTTTTCCGTGGACCAATTGGAGATGCAGTTGCGGGAAAAAGGGATTACAAGTATTACCGATCTGGAAACGGCCACGATGGAACCAAACGGGCAACTCGGTTATGTGCTCAAACGGCACGCGCGCCCAGTAACCATAGGCGATTTGGAAGCACTCCTGAAGCAAGGTACGTGGCCCACAGAATCCAAAAGACTGTTCCAGGAGGTCATCCAGGATGGACACTCTCGTCCGCTGGACTCCACGCTTGAATAGCTACTGCCTGTCCCTCGCCGCAAAAGAAAAAGGAAGCCTGTATATCTTCGGGTGAAGATATACAGGCTTCCTTTTTCAGTTTCTGCGTGAATTAATCCCCTCCCTCGTACCACAGCTCCAGCGGCAGACCGACCAGAGACTTGCCAATCCACTCTCTGGCGATGTTGTTGGAGGGCCCCATGGCAATGCCTGCACGCGCGTCACGGAAGAGACGTTCAAACACGCCTTTTTTATAACCATAACCTCCGGTAACATCCAGTGCTGCTTTGGTCGCTTTATTCGCGACTTCGGCAGCATGAATTTTGAATTCAACCAGCGGCAGGAACAGCTCAACTTGCGGTTTCCCCTGTGCCTGAAGTTCGTCCAGCTGCCGCGCAAGTGATAACTGCCAAGGCTTCAAGCTGGAGATTAGCACCTTCACTTCAGCCAACTGCTGGCGGATGATCTGGTAATCGGCTAAGCGCTTGTTAAAATCCCGATGAACCATGCCCTTCACATATTCGGATGCAGCCTCAAGCGCAGCCTCGGCAACTCCAAGCCAAGTTGAGCCAAGGCCGATTAAATATACGGGGGATACACCACTCTCCAGGATTTCGCGACCCTGCCCCTCGCTTCCAAGCTTATCCTGAGCTGCAATTCGAACGCCTTCATATTTAATGGGTCCGCTATGGTTACCACGAACACCGAGCGCATCCCACACGCCGGACGTAATGCCTTCCAATTGTCCATCGACAAGGAAGAAGCTCACATCTGTCGGGGTTTGTGCTCCTGGCGTGCGAGTCTGGGTCACATAAAAATCAGCCTGTCCCGAGCTTGTCGTGAACGACTTTTCGGCATTCAGAATATAATCCTCGCCGTCTCGGGAAGCCTCGCTGAAATTAAACCACCAGTGACCTCCCGAAGCACGCTCACTTGTGGAATACGTACCAATAGCGCCATTACGTACCGGCTTCAGCCAGCGCTCCTTCTGATCCTCATCTCCGTAGAGAGCTATCGTCTGAACGGCTCCAACATGCATGACATACACCAGTGAAGTCGAAGGGCATCCCTTGGCAATTTCTTCTGCCGCAATCGCAAAGGCAACATGATCCAATCCCCGTCCACCGAAGCGCTCGGGAATCAGCACCCCATTCCATCCAGCCTCAGCAAGGGCGGACAGATTCTCACGCGGGAAACGGCCCTCACGGTCGATCAGCTCAGCACGTGGTTTAATGATTTCGTCGACAATCCCCCGAATTTCAACTCTCAATTGCTCATAGTCTGGCTGGGTGTGAATGGTGTTTGCTTGAATACTCATTGCATCAACTCTCCTCTGATTAGAATAGGGATACATCCCTCAATAACAGTGATACAGATATGCCAATCCATTCCTTCTATTGAAGATCGATCGTTTGATCAGGAAGTTGCTACCCGGTTTAGTGCAGCCTCCTTCTCTCTAACCAGCGGGATTACCTTCTCACCGAAAGCCCGAATATCCTCATCGTAATGAAGAAAGCCAGTAAGAATGAGATTTACTCCAACCTTTTTCAACGCAATGATGCGGTCTGCCACCTGCTCCGGGGTACCAATCAAACCGGTTTTGAACCCGTCATTATATTGCACCAGGTCGTCGAAATTGGAATTCGCCCACATTCCCTCCTGTTCAGGTGAAGCTTTGCCTGCAAATTGAACCTGACTGCGGAAGCCCTCCACGGCCTCGGGGTCAGCATGCAGAATAATCTGGCGCAGTACTTCCAATGCTTCTTCTTCCGTATCCCTCACGATGACAAAAGCATTTACTCCGAATTGCAGCTTGCGGTTGTAGGACGCAGCCCGCCCAGTCACATCCTCAATCTGGGTACGGAAGCCTTCGATGTTATTCCCGTTCATGAAATACCAATCCGAGACTCGTGCAGCCATGTCGCGTGCAGCCGCCGAATTCCCTCCCTGGAACACAGGTGGAAGTGCAACCGGTTTGGGTTTGTGTGGCGCTTCATGAATACGGTAAAAGTCTCCCTGGTGATTGGCTTCTTCTTGCGTCCACAGCTCCTTTATGACACGGATGAACTCTTCCGAGCGACGATAACGCTCGTTATGGTCCAGCCACGGTTCTCCAAATCCATGAAACTCTCCCTTGAACCAGCCGCTGACAATATTTACGGCAGCTCGTCCCTTGCTGATATGATCAATCGTCGTGATCGCTTTCGCTACTGGACCGGGATGCCATAATCCAGGCAATATGGCTGCTATCAGTTTCAAGCGATCTGTAACCACAGCCAGTGCGGAGGCAAGAGCAATGGCTTCCAGTTGATTTTCAGCCCCGTAGCTGGCCATAAATCTGGTTTGTAATAACGCATAATCAAAGCCCACATCTTCTGCGATCTTGGCATACCTCGCGTTATCCTCAAATGACCAGCCTGTTTTTTGCGGGATGCTGGAGATAACCAGACCACCACTTACATTAGGAACCCAATACGCAAATTGCATGGACATGTTGAATCACCTCTTCAATGGAATGATTTATAGGCAAGGGCTAAGGCCCTCTCTACCGGAGTGGAATGCAACAAAAAAGACACCTACAACCTATAAGTTTGAGGTGCCTTTAGTTCGTCTAATCGGCCAGAATGTATGATGTTTTTAATGGAGAGATCGTAAAAAGCAGACCCTATCATTTGGAAGCCGCAGGCGCTTTTACCACATGATCAGGAATGTTATTATTGGCGATGATCTCGCCAAAAGGGCTAATAAACGAGCGCTCGCCATTATCGCCATATTGTGCATAATTGAGCTTAGGAAACAACAGCTCAGCTGTACGGTAGGCTTCTTCCAGATGCGGGTACCCCGACATAATGAAGGTCTCAATTCCTAGTGCCTCGTACTCCCTAATTCTCGCTGCAACCTGGTCAGGATCACCTACAAGCGCTGTACCGGCACCCCCTCTGACCAGTCCAATGCCTGCCCACAGATTTGGGCTGATCTCCAGATTGGAACGATCCCCATTATGCAGTCTGGCCATTCGCTGTTGACCGACGGAATCCATGCGAGCGTAGATCTTCTGGGCAGAAGCAATCGTCTCTTCATCCAGATGAGCGATCAGGTCATTCGCGGCCTGCCAGGCCTCCTCTTCGGTTGGACGAACGATTACATGAAGTCGGATGCCGAAGCGCAGACTTCTTCCCTTTCTGGCAGCAAGCTCTCGCATTCGGTTGATCTTGGCCTCTACCTGGTCAGGTGGCTCACCCCACGTCAGGTATACGTCTACATGCTCGGCAGCCACCTCCATGGCAGCTTCAGAGGAGCCTCCAAAATAAAGTGGAGGATAAGGCTTCTGAATGGTCGGATACAGAACCGATCCACCGTTGACCTTTAAATATTTGCCCTCAAAATCGACTTCTTCGCCCGCCAGCTCCTTGCGCCATATGGTTAGAAATTCATCCGTCAATGCATAACGTTCATCATGATCCAGGAACACCCCGTCTCCCTCAAGCTCGATCGGATCCCCTCCGGCTACAACATTGATCAAAAGTCTTCCTTTGGAGAAGCGATCCAGTGTACTCGCCATTCGTGCCGCCGTGGTCGGAAGCATCAGACCCGGACGTGCAGCGACCAGAAACTTCAGCTTGTCCGTTACCGACACCAGCGAGGAAGCAACGACCCAGGCGTCTTCACATGATTTTCCCGTAGGTAGCAGCGCACCGGCAAACCCAAGCTCATCTGCAGCTTGCGCAACCTGCTTGCAATAATGATAGGTCACTGCCCTGGCACCTTCTCGGGTGCCCAGAAATCTTCCATCCCCATGTGTCGGGATAAACCAAAACAATTCCATTTTTCTCTCTCCTCCTGCTCAAATGGTGGCTACTCTGCCCTTGCTGTTCTCTTGAATCAGCTTCCAGACAGGACCTGTTAACGACAATTTGTCATGTCGAATGTAGTGGGATGCGAGCCCCCGGATCGGATCACCTGCATAAAATTTTTCATATAACAGATGTCTTGCGCCAAGCGGACTGCCGATGAGATCCCAAGCCAGCTTGAATAGCTCCACTTTTTTCTCTGCACTTACCGCAGCGCCTTCAAAATACAAATGCATAAATTCAGAAATCGGACCGTAGAAGTCCTCAATTCCGGAAGGGGTCTGAACAAAGCCACCTGCGCCGACTTGTTGAAGTATCTCAACAGCCCGTGGATAATATTTGGTTCCCAAACTTCGCGCCGTCTCTACATACGTCAGATCAGGAACGAGTACACCTGCCGCATCAGGCACGGCTTTGGCCTCCGCTGCAATAATCAGCGCCTTGATTACATCAATTTGTGTCAGCAGCTCCCCCAGCTTCTCCTGTATATGCAGAAATCCGGTTACGCCAATCGACTCAGCCACCGCAAAGGCCACACCCGTGACAAATTCCAGCTTGGCGACAAAGCGTACGACATTTTGGTGGAAGGCCAATCCATTGGCTGTACGGTTCCCGCGAAGCTTCAGGACCTTGTCAGAATCGCCGTAGAGAAGCACCCTTTCCCAAGGAATCAGGACATCATCGAAAAAAAGGACCGCATCCATCTCATCGTATCGTGCACTGAGCGGATGATTGCGTTCTCTGGCATCAGCAAACGACTCCCTGCACACAATATGCAGTCCTGGTGAATTGGCGGGTACAATCAAGACATGCGCATGTTTCTGATGTCGGGTCTGAAATTGCAGGAACGAAAAGATCAGAAAGTCATGCGTATACGGTGCACCAGTCGCAATCATTTTGGCTCCTCTAACCACAATCCCTTCCGAAGTTTCCTTCACCACATGCAGGAATCGCTCTGCAATCCGCTGGTCATCCAGTCCGCTGGAACGATCAATCTGGGGATCAATAATGGCTGTTGTCAGAAAGAGGTCGCGGTCTCTGGCCTCATGGTAATAGGTGCTGATTTTATCCGCAAATTGCGGGTCCAGGTCGGATAATTCGTGCCGGGCAGCATACCAACCGGTGACCATGGAACGAGCGTAGTCGGATAACCGGCTCATCATGCCATTGGTGCTGGAAGACCAGACTGCAAAGGACTGACTGCGTTTGTTCAATTCTGCTGCTGTGTGCGGTATGAGAAATGAGCTGTGTGCATATCGCTCCTGTCCCTCGGGAACATAGCCCACTTGCTCCCGTTGAAGAGGATCATCCAGCATATTAAACAGCTGCCTGATGGTGGATAGTGTGCCTTTAAAAGCCGCATGTTCGGAAATATTCTTCACCTGCTGCCCTTCCAGCCAGACACGTCGTCCATCCTCTAGACTGGATATGAAAGTATCTCCCCTCAAAATGTCACCCCTAACTTAAATTTTATTTTTCCGATTGATTTGCTATGTTTTATTGTTTATCATAGCTAATATCCATTAAATCGCAACAATCAATAAGTCCAAATTTGACGGTTAACAAACACAAATGCTGGATCTGTCGGGCAACGTCAAAATAAACTACAATCCGGCTTGATTTGAAGGTGCCTGCATCTTAAGCGCATTCCCATGGATGCATGAAATAGGGATCTAGACGATGTTGCTTAACCAACAAAAAATCCTAATCTGTTGTTTTTGAGGTGATATGGAATGAATGAAACTCGAGGTGTTGACCGAAGAATTTACAGAACCCGTGTCATGATCTCTGAAGCTTTTTTGAAAATGATGAAGAAGCAGGATTACGTGGAAATCAGCATCGTGGACATTGCTGAACAAGCGAACATCAACCGTTCAACCTTCTACGCCCACTTTATAGACAAAGAGGATTTACTGGACAAGATGGTCAACGAGAAATTGGAGTTGCTGGAACATGTACTCAGTGAACGTTCTGCTGCCATGGATGTGGCCCTTTCTTTTACCGAGCCTGATCCGATCTTTGCGGTCCTGTTTGAGCACATCTTTGAACATGATGAGTTCTACCGGGTCATGCTACTGATCAATCCTGTCGGCAATTTCAGTACCCGGCTGAACGAGGTGATTAAAGCTTATTTTTTTCAACGGATTACCCAACTCGGGATGGATCAGAAGGTTCAGGTACCGCTGGACATTTTACTCGATCATCTCAGCTTCTCCACCAGCGGAATTATTCATAAATGGCTTGAAAACAACAAAGTATACTCTCCCCATCATATGGCTTTGCAGCTTACCCGTCTTGCCCGACTAGGTGTCTACACGGCCATGGGCGCGCAGGCCCAGGATACACGCTCCCCCCATTCCTGACCTGCCTGTTCTGGAGCCAGAGGCTAACTTGACCAACCTCCTCTGAGAAGAAAGCTAAACACAAAAAAAACTGCCTTCCAAGCTGAAAATCAGCTAGAAAGACAGTTCACTGGAACACTAGACATATCAACGTGTACTCAGATAAGCAATTCCCAAGCCACCCGTAACCGGATTTTCATAGATTTCACAGTCTACATCAAATACCTCACCAATCATTTCACGGGTCAGGATATCAGCCGGTTTGCCGTGGACCACAATCTGTCCCTTTTTCACCACATAGAGATAATCGCAATATTCTGCGGCGAGTTCGAGATCATGCAGCGCTGCCAATATGCCAATGCCGAGTCCACGGACAATATTTAGAATCTGAAGTTGGTATTTGATGTCCAAATGGTTCGTCGGCTCGTCCAGGATCAGGAATTGGGGTTGCTGTGCCAGGACACGCGCCAATACCACACGCTGTTTCTCCCCACCAGACAGAGACACGTAATTGCGGTCTGCATGTCCAGTCAGATGTACTTTTTCCAAAGCCTGCTCCACGATTTCGTGGTCACGTTCATTATCCGTCTCCAGCATTTTTTTGTGTGGAGTACGGCCCATCATGACCATCTCACGTACCGTAAAATCAAAACTCAATTCATTAAACTGGCCGACAACGCCCATATGTCTGGAAACAAGCTTTGGACTGGATTTGAGAATATCGGTATTGTCCAGAAAAACCTTGCCTTGCTGCGGTTTGATCACTTTATAGATGCTCTTGAGCAGCGTTGACTTACCACAACCATTCGGTCCGATCAGTCCGACAAACTGTTTGCCGTTCACCTGTAATGAAATATCCTTGATGATGTCCGTGTTCAGCACAGAGATGGATACATTTTCTACGTTCAGCTTCATGTTTAATTTCCTCCAAAACCGTAGCCTTTTTTGACCAGCATATACATAAACATCGGCGCACCAATCATGGCTGTAATAATACCGATCGGTAACTCCACGCTGGATATGAGGGATCGTGCAATAACATCCGTCCAGATAAGGAAAATGGCACCAAACAGCACGGATACAGGCATCACTTTACGATGGTCGGAACCCACCAGACCTCTGACGATATGCGGAATAATGAGTCCGACAAAACCAATCATGCCACAGCTCGCCACCATGACTCCTGTCACCAAAGCGGTTAACAGCATGTACACCCTGCGGTACACACTCAGATTAATGCCCAGTGTAACGGCTGCTTCATCCCCCAATAACATCGTATTAAGAACTCTGGACTGTAAAAGGAAGAATAGAATCGCAACCAGTACGACGATACCCACGAGTGGAAGCTTGTTCCAGCCGGAAGCCGCCAGGCTGCCCATGGTCCAGAATGTCACCGTTTTGATGCCTTCAGCATTGTTGGCAAAATAAATAATGAAGTTTGAAAAAGCGCTGCATAACGCGTTAATCACCATTCCGGCAAGCACCAGCTTGACCGACGTCATTTTCCCCCGAATCCCTGCCAAAGTCAGGACCAGTAAGGACGCACCCATCGCTCCGGCAAAGGCCCAGAAAGCAACCCCCGTCTGACCAAGCCACCCAATCGCACCAAATCCAATGAGTATTGCAAAGGTTGCTCCAAGTGAAGCGCCTGAGGATATACCCAGTATGTAAGGGTCAGCGAGCGGATTCTGCACAGCAGCCTGCATAACAGCACCGCACAAGGCCAAGCCTGCACCGATAAACATCGCCATCAGCACACGAGGAAAGCGAATCTGCCAGATAATATCGGTAAAGGAGCCTGCTTCAATGGGTGTTGTCCCCCACTGAAATCCCGTTAATTTGTATAAAAGAATACGATATGACTCCGCCAGCGGAATTCGTACCTGTCCAATGGAGACTGCAACACCTACAGAAATAATCGTGATAATGATTAAAGCTGCGATCAGTAAAGCAAACCCGGATTTACTATGAATTAGAGACTCTCTTTTCCCCCTACGTTGTGTCTGAACCTGAACCGTCTGTGCCATCTCTTCCCCCATCAATTCGCGTAAAATGTAGAACAAATTAAATATAGCTATTTACAAAGCTTTTTCTCGGATTATAATTGAGAATGATTATCTTTGTCAATTTAAAACACATAGAAAAGGGGTTCATCATTTAATGAAATTCACATCCAGAACTATTGGCATCGCTGCTCTAAGTCTCCTGTTACTGCTGCTTGCAGCCTGTTCGAATGCTTCAACTTCTTCCCCTGCCGAAGAAACAACTTCAACAACTAATACGACAGAAACTTCAGCTCCTGCTGAGAGTACAAATAAAACGACGTACCCGCTCACCATTGAGAACTTCACAATCTCGGGTGAGGGCGGCGAGTGGAAACCAAAAGTGCAAGTATTTGATAAAGCACCTGAACGTGTGGTTGCGAATACTCAATCTGCGGCTGAGATGCTCATCAAATTAGGTCTGACCGATAAAATGGTCGGTGTTGCTGCTCTATACGGTTCCGTTACACCCGATGTGGCTGATGATTTCGCCAAAATCCCGGTACTGTCCAAGGATTATGTAGGTAAAGAGCTGGTTGTAGGTGCAAGCCCGGATCTGGTACTCGGACGGGGCGACCTGTTCGCTGATGCAGACTGGGGCGTGGGTACCGTCGATGGTTTGAATGAAATGAATATCCGCACGTTCCTGCAAACGACGAATCACAAAGGCACACTCGATAGCCTGTATAGCGATATTGCACAACTTGGGCAGATCTTCGACGTTCAAGAAAATGCCGCAACATTCACAGAAAGTCTGAAGACTCGTGTTGAAGCCATTAAGGCAAGTGTAGCCGATCAGCCTGAGCATACTTTTGCCTACATCGTACCCGCTACAGAAGACACCATTACGGTAAGCAGCATGCAGAACGATACGTATCAGCTTGATGCACTTGGTCTGTTGAAGCTGAAAAATACGTTTGATGGTGTGCAAGGTGAGGTAAGTGTTGAGCAACTGATCACAGCGAATCCAGACTATCTTCTTTTGTCCGCGTATGCCGGTTCACCGGATATCGACAAGCTGATTCAAAATCTGTATGCCAATCCTGCCCTGCAAAGTATGAACGCAATCAAGAACAAACAGATCTATGTCACAGATTTCAGCCAGTTCTGGGGTTATGGATATCAAATTCTGGATGGTATTGAGAAAATGGGACAGGAAATGAAAGCTAATCCGATTAAGTAATCCCAGGCGTTGGTTGGTAATATAATATTGCAGTGAAGTATTACAATGAAATAAAAACAAAGGAGCAGGAGAAGAAGTTCTCACTGCTCTTTTTTATGCCGTGAATGCAAGAAATCACGGATCAAAGCTTGACATTGGTTTGATAACAAACTATATTACACATATGAAAACAAGAGACGCTATTTCACTCATATCCAAAATTAAAGAGAAGGTCAACCGCTTTATCCTAGCCGAGATGGCTGAGCAGGGAATCCAGGATCTCGCTACGTCTCATGGGGATATTATTTATGCCCTGTACAATAATCACAGGATGACTATGGCTGAAATCGCCAAAAAAATTGGCAAGGATAAATCCACGGTGACTGCACTTGTGGACAAATTGGTGCGGACAGGATACGTCCTCAAGGAGCGTGATGCAACAGATTCACGAGTTGTTCATGTGGCTTTGACTGCAAAAGGCAAAGAATTAAAGCCTGTCTTTGAAGAGATATCTCAGCGCATGTTGGACGCGTTCTATGCGGACGTTACGGAAGCGGAGAAAAAAGAACTGCTTCGAATTTTAATGAAAATTCATGGCAACTTCTAATTTTTTTTGGAGAAATAGTTTGATACCAAACTAATAGTTTAGAGGAGGTTTTTGGTATGACGGACTACACTCAATTATTACCGGAACATGAAGTAAAGAAGATCGGAGAACATGATTTACACTTGGAAATATTCCAAGGAACCCCGCCTCATGACGAAGAAACAACGACCAAGAAGCCCCCACTGCTGTTCGTTCACGGTGCATACACAGGCAGCTGGATGTGGAGCAAATATATCCCCCACTTTGTCCAGCACGGTTGGACCTGTTATGTCATGAACCTGAGAAGTCACTACAAGAGTCGGGTCATGGACATGACAAAGATTACGTTTGACGATTATTTGGAGGATATTCGTGAAGTGTTAGCCGAGTTCAACGAACCTCCCGTTCTCATTGGCTTTAGCATGGGTGGGATTCTCAGTCAAAAGATTGCAGAAACCGTTACCCTGGCAGGCCTGGTTGTGATTGACGCCAGTCTGAGCAAGGAAGTCCATGAGCTAATCCCCTACCCGGAAAGCAATCGTATCACACCCGGGATCATCATGCCTGCACCTGTCCGTGATGAACTGACCAGTATAGATGAGACGGCAGAAGACATTGCTTTTCAGCGTAAATATCTGCAAACGGAGTCTGCGAAGGCATTTGCTACCTTTTCAGTTCTGTGTGGAGCCGATGGAGTATCCATTAATGGTGATCTGATCTGTTGCCCCAGCTTGGTGATCAAGGCTGTTTCCTGTGAAGACGAAGATCAGAGAGGCAAATTAACTGCCAAGCAGCTACATGCCGAATACGCCGGACTCTGGGATACAACACATACGGGTTTACTGGTAGGCCAACGGTACATGGAACCTGTCCAACTCATCCTTGGATGGTTGAACAGACAGTATCTTTTGAATTAACGGAGAAACTCACAAAATAAAATAAATACCATGTTAAAACCTCCTTCTTACCTTTAATCCTGTATGCAAAAGTTTGATTTATTTAGATAAGCTTATATGCATAGTTCTGGATAGAATTAAACGATAAGAAAAGAGGTTTTTATTCATGGCCATTAACACATCCCTCCCCAAGCAAAGGGAGCTGCCTTCCATATCTTCAGAACGCCTTCCGTGGGCTGGGCTACTTGCTTTAGCCATGGCTGGATTCATATGCATCCTCACTGAAAGCCTGCCCGCGGGACTGCTGCCGCAAATTGCAAAAGACTTGGGGGTCACTGAAGCCCTCACTGGACAGTTGGTGACTCTTTATGCCATTGGATCACTTATTGCTGCGATTCCCTTGACTGCTGCTACACGTGGATGGAGACGCAGACCTTTACTGCTGGCATGCATTAGCGGCTTTCTTGTCTTTAACACCGTTACCGCCATATCCTCAGATTATATCCTGACACTTGCTGCTCGTTTCATGGCCGGGGTCTCTGCAGGTGTGTTATGGGGGATGACAGCAGGTTATGCTCGTCGGATGGTCCCGGATTCGTTAAAAGGCAAGGCCATGGCTGTGGCTATGGTTGGCACTCCGGTGGCGTTAGCCCTGGGTGTCCCAATCGGTAGTTTTCTTAGTTCTTATATCGGCTGGCGCTTCATCTTCGGGATTGTATCTCTTCTGACCGCAGCTTTAATCGTATGGGTTCTCTGGAAAATGCCGGATTTTGCAGGAGAGCCAGCCGGAGAACGTCTTCCCCTGCATAAAGTGTTTTTAATTCCCGGCGTTAGGCCCATTCTGTTTGTTGTTCTGGCCTGGATGCTTGCCCATAATATCCTTTACACCTATATTTCTCCCTACCTTGCCCAGACGGTATTTGCTAACAGAGTAGACTTGATTTTGCTCATTTTCGGTATCACTTCCATTGTGGGAATTTGGTTAACCGGAATGCTCATTGACCGATTTTTGAGGAGATTAGTAATCATCAGCCTGGCAGCATTCGCCCTGGCGTCTGTCGTGATGGGAATCGGTATTCATCAACCTGTGATTATTATCCTTGGCATTATGATCTGGGGACTTACGTTTGGCGGGGCTGCCACACTACTGCAAACTGCCATTGCTCAAGCCGGAGGCAAAAGTGCAGATGTCGCCCAATCGATGCTGGTTACAGCATGGAATCTGGCGATTGGTGGAGGAGGCATCATCGGGGGCATCCTTCTTGAAGTATTTGGAGCAGGATACCTTGCCGGATCGCTGTTTATCTTGCTGATCCCTGCATTGCTCGTAGCTATGCGGGCTTATGAATATGGATTTCCCAAAGTAAAATAACAGGCAGGCATTTTGCATGAGTTACACGTAGGACAAAAGAGGAGTTCACTTGATGTGAACTCCTCTTTTGCATTTCATTTTATAGTTTTATAGACTGCGGTCTTATTCTGCCTGTGCCAGTAGATTCGGTCCTTCCATGAGATTTTTATGTGCAATCGGAGAAGACATCGTAATTAAGGTCATGTAAGTGCCGTACGGATCACACTTATTCTCGAACTCTTCGAGTCCCTGGATCGTGTCTGTAAGGATTTTCAGTAAGTAATTATACTCCCCGCTTATCCGATAACATTCCACAACTTCAGGTGACGCACGACAGAAATCCAGGAAAGGATAACAATCCCGCGTACGAAAAAGAACATAGGCCGTGCTCTGCTTGCCCAATTTGGATGGGGAGATCACCGTACGATATTCCTCGATAACGCCCTTTTCTTCCATTCGTTTGACTCGTTCAGTAACAGCTGGTTGAGATAGTCCTACTAATTTGCCTAATTCGGTCATGGATAATCTCGCCTGATTCTCCAAGTGATACAGAATATGCTGATCTATTTCGTCCATGTGATTCACTCCTTTAAATACATAAGATATATTCACAAATTACCTTAAGTATATTCGATAATTCACTATAATACCTTTAGTAATCCATGTAATACAAGATTAATCATTTATATAATAAACACAGCCACAATAATGAATTAATCACATCAGTTGATGAGAGGAAGATAAGAATGGAAAAAGAACACATCACCACATTACATACTTATGTGGATCAGGCAATAGACCGCGCTATAAGCGAAAATAGAATCGTGGGAACGGTTGTACAAGTTGCATTAAGAGGAGAAGTGATATACAGCCGGGCTGCTGGTTTTGCAGACAGGGAGCAAAAACGTACCATGGCAGAAAACGCTCTGTTTCGACTTGCTTCCGTTACCAAACCCATTGTGTCAACTGCAGCTCTGGCATTAATCTCACAAGGAAAGTTGAGTCTGAATGATCCGGTGACTCACTGGCTACCTGCATTCCGGCCCAAACTTGCTAATGGTCAGGATGCTTTAATAACAGTACATCAATTGATGACGCACACCGCAGGCTTGACATACCGTTTCTTCCAAGAAGATCAGGGAACCTATGAGCTTGCAGGAGTATCGGACGGAATGGATTGGTCTGAAATTAGTCTGGAGGAGAATCTGCAAAGGCTGGCTTCTGCTCCACTTCTGTATGAGCCAGGCAACATGTGGAGATATTCCATTGCGACAGATGTACTTGGTGCCGTTATCGAAAAGGTAACCGGGATGTCACTACGAGAAGCTGTTCAAACGCTGGTTACTCATCCACTCCACATGACGGACACTGACTTTGTTGCGGTGGATTCGGAACGATTGACAGCCGCATATGCTAATGGTTCTGAAGAACCGCGTCTTCTTCATAAGGAGTTGGAGCAGATTCCTTTTATTGAGGGTACTGCTGGCTTCCGACTGTCACCCAATCGTGCGAATCGTACTTCTGCTTACTTGTCGGGCGGAGCAGGTATGGTTGGAAGTACCGGAGATTTTCTTACTTTACTTGAAGCATTGCGACAAGGAGGACAGCCTCTCCTTACACAAGCCGTTGCGGCTGAGATGTCTACCAATCAAATCGGTGAACTCGTCATGCCGTATTGGCCAGGAAGAGGGTTTGGCCTTGGTTTTACAGTACTTAAAGATCCTGTTGCAGCTGGTACACCGGAATCCCCGGGTACATGGCGGATGGGTGGAACCTACGGCCATTCCTGGTTTGTTGATCCAAAAGAAGAACTTAGTGTTGCAGCATTCACCAATACGGCACTTGAAGGGATGTCTGGCCTGTACACTACCGATATCTGTGATGCCATCTACGCAGGCATTCGTGAGTGCAAAAAGGCTGCAAGAATATAAACAATATAAATACCCGCCCAATCTGATTGGGCGGGTATATTTATGATCAAAGCTAAGTTCTACTGTCTGCTATTGCTCAAGTTTCTCTTTTTGAGAAGGTAGATCCCAGCAACCAGAATAAACCACACCGGCGTGACAAACAGTGCAACACGCGTATCCTCAGCCAAAGCCAATACTACCAGCACAAATGCCAGAAAAGCTAAAATCAAAACGTTCGAGAACGGATATAGTGGCAGTTTGAAGCGGCTGCGACTCGCCAGTTCGGGCTGAGTACGACGATATCTGAGATGACAGATCACCATGATGCCCCAGACAAAGATAAAACACACGGTAGACACGCTCGTGATCAGCGTAAATACGCCTTCTGGCATGATATAATTTAGAACAATTGCGATCAAAATAACAATCGTAGAGAAAAACAGCGCGTTGGAAGGAACCTTCCTGTTATTCAGTCGTGCAAATGACTCGGGTGCGTTGCGATCCTTTGCCATGGAGAACACCATACGGCTTGTACTGAAAATGGCACTGTTACAAGCCGAAGCTGCGGAAGTCAGTACCACGAAGTTCACAATGCCTGCGGCAGCCGCAATACCCACAGCGGCAAACACTTGTACAAACGGACTTTCAGTAGGCACAATGGCGTTCCACGGGTAGATACTCATAATAATCAGCAATGCCCCAACATAGAACAGCAGTACCCGGATCGGAATCTGGTTAATTGCTCTCGGAATAACCTTCTCTGGGTTCTCCGTTTCCCCTGCTGTGAGTCCTACCAGTTCCATGCCTACAAAGGCAAACACCACCATCTGGAACGATATGATAAAGCCATGCAGTCCATTCGGAAACCATCCCCCATGACTCCACAGATTGGTGAAGCTGGCTGGACCCTGATCCGTTGTAAAACCTTTGAAAATCATATATAAACCAACAACAATGAGTGCCAGAATAGCCACGACTTTAATCAGGGCAAACCAGAATTCCATCTCACCAAACAACTTGACCGTTGCCAAGTTCATAATTAGCAAAATGACCAGCGCAATTAACCCTGGCATCCACTGAGGTACATTCGGAAACCAAAACTGCGTATATAAACCAACGGCCGTAATATCAGCCATGGCAATGGAGATCCAGCAGAACCAATAGGTCCAGCCTGTAATAAATGCCGCCATATTTCCCAGGTAATCACGCACAAAATCGACAAAGGAATGATACTGCAAGTTGCTTAACAGCAGCTCCCCCAATGCACGCATGATCAGGAACAACACTACACCCGTAATGATGTAGGCCAGCAAGATGGATGGCCCTGTCAGCTGGATCGTTTTGCCTGCCCCGAGAAACAGACCTGTACCGATCGCACCTCCGATCGCCATCAACTGCACGTGCCTGTTCTTTAATCCCCTTGTTAACGTTTCTTGCTGCATGATCAACCACCACTCTCTTTCTGCAAATGCTCTCTACGATGCAAAATATTATTACTCATCATATAATAATCTGCTCAGAATACATATCCCTCATTTATATATTTTTTTTGCACAGCAAATAGGCCACCTTTGTAAGAGGAGTCCTATTGATACGCTCGTATTTCATGCCCTTTGCTTTTATAATCTTGAGTTGCATTCGATCCATACTATCATCAGCCTATGTACATTCCTTTATTATCCTCATGCCATGTCATGCTGATTATACATATCTATAGAAGTATTTAAAAATATAAGCCAAGCATAGAGCGGCAACGACTAAAAAGGTAATTGCTAATGAACGTTCGTTTTTCCAAATTCGAATAGCATTAGCAACATTAATCATGATTAATGCAAGCAAGTTAGTGGTACCCGAGTTTGATTGAAACGAGTTGAACACGATCATCATAAATCCTACGATCCAGATTAACAAAAACCACAGTGGAGTTTTCTGAAAAAGCTGCTTCATTATGAGTTACTCCTTATATATTAAATTGGTCTGTTTACAAGATATTCTTCAACAGGGAGATAAATTCCTTTATTTAGGTTATAATCCCAAATAATCAATACTATATAGACCAATTTTAATTATCTTCACAGTAAAAAGGGCTCCCGCTAAAGGCGCCCTCTAATCTGTTCAGCTATTCCTTTTGCTTATTCAATCTGTTCTGAGGATATTAATCAGTGTAATTTCATTGCCCTCTTTGTCCGTACCAATTTCAGAGAGCGCGGTGTATCAAATTTTCAATCTTAATGCATCTCGCTACAGATACGATAGGTTCAGAAAACACCATCTTTTTAACGAAAAGCGCTTTTAACTAGCCACTACTTTTGCTTATAAAACTCATGATACAGCTTCATTAACGCTCGTTTCTCAATCCGGGATACATAAGAACGTGAGATGCCCAGTTCCTTCGCAATTTCGCGTTGAGTTCGTTCTTCCCCGCCTGCTTCCAGGCCAAATCGACCGATCACAACTTCCTTCTCCCGGTCATCCAGGATGTCTAGATTGCGATAAATTTTGCTTTTTTCAATCTTGAGCTGTACCCGGTCTACGACATCATCAGCTTCTGTCCCAAGGATATCGATCAATGTAATTTCATTGCCTTCTTTGTCCGTACCGATGGGGTCATGCAAGGATACGTCTTTGCGTGTTTTCTTCAGGGAACGCAGATGCATAAGTATCTCGTTTTCAATACATCTAGCGGCAAATGTGGCAAGCTTTGTACCTTTGCCTTGTTGAAAACTTTCTATGGCTTTAATCAAACCAATGGTTCCGATGGAAATCAAGTCCTCTTGATCTTCACCCGTATTGTCGAACTTTTTGACGATATGCGCGACGAGGCGCAGATTGTGTTCAATGAGCAGATTGCGAGAGTGAGCATTGCCTTCAGCCATAAGGCGCAAATGTTTGGCTTCATCATCCTCAGCCAGTGGCTGGGGGAACGCATTATTTTTGACATACGAGACGAGTAACGTTAACTCTTTAATGAATAGAGCAATTGCGGTAAACAATCCGGGCACAGATGACACCTCCTGCAGTTTTACAACGATCTGGCCTGAGCACATGTGGGAACAGGGTCGATCTATTGTATGTAGGCAGAGGCCCAGAAGTGCACGTACACTTGAAAAAGGGGATGATCTTGCGAAGATTTCACAGACTCACAGAAACAATGGAGCCCACCCGCTGAAGCAGGAGAAATTCTTTTTCCACACTTTCGATAAAATACTTCTTTTCACCAAATAGTACAACATCATTCTGAGCTAATGAAACATCGCTTTTAAAATAGATCACATTGTCCGTTTCACGGAACGCACCTTTGTAATAAAACATCATATCCCTCTCCTTCTTAACACTACCTATGTAATCAATTAAACCATTACTTACACTCTCATTAACCCCATCCCCAAAAATAAAAATACCTCATATGTTCCATTCCGATGACTTGATTCATAACAAAAACCCCAGCTCTGTACAAAACAGAACTGAGGCTGCGGCTCATCCAATATGAATCCCAGTAAATATCTGAGAATCCCTAGGAATACCGGTTAATTACTTGAAGATTCGTTGTGAGAACTGATACAAGCCGCTGTTCCAGACAGATGGTTCATGTCCACCTACATCCAGATACCAGGTATGCGGAATGTTCATGCTGCTCAAGCCGTTTTTGAAATTCTGGCTGACCCATAACAGACCATCACTTGATCCACAGGAGATCCAGAGCAATTTGAGTTGGCTGGCAACTTGTCCCGGGTTGGAAACCAGCTGCGATACAGATTGCGTATTCGGTGCAGCCGAGAAGGCCCCTACCCAGGCGAAGGTATTCAGATTTTTCAATCCAAAGTTAAGCGACTGCCCACCACCCATGGACAGACCGGCCAACGCACGACTATTCTTGTCTTTGTACACCGGATAATTGGCCTCGATATGAGGAATCAAATCCTTCAACAGGTCTTGCTCGAATCGTTCAAACGCAGCCACTTTGTCCGGAGCAAAAATGTCACCAACTGGACGGTCGTCCTTCATGGCACGGCCATTCGGCATGACAACAATCATATCTGACAGCTTACCTTCAGAATACAGGTTGTCCAGAATGTTCTTCGGTTTCATGGCGTTTACCCACTCATGCTCATCTCCGCCGATACCGTGCAAGAGATACAGGACGTTATACTTTTTATTTTGTGAATATCCTGGCGGTGTATACACCGTCGCTTTCCGTGTATTGCCTACCGTTGTGGAATAATAGGAGATCAGATTGGTATTGCCGTGTGGAATATTGTTACGATACGCATCATAACCCGGCGGTGCAGGCACAACCGGAGTGTTAGCCAGCGCATTTTGTCCCGTATTATCCATGGTGCCGGTCGCTCCCTGATCGATCACCGCCTGAATGGGGGTTGTAGCTGGAGTTTCCTGCATATCGGCTGCAGACGCCATCGTTGGTACAAGGAGTGCTGCTGTGATGGAGATACTCAGAATCTTGGACATACGTTTTCTCATCAATATCAATCTCCTTTGGAATATGATTTTCAACCGTGTACAAACCTCATAACAGGTCTTTCAGATACACACAAAACCTCAATTGAAAGCCCTTACATTTTAAAGTAAAGTTCCTCCTTTCCACGCATGAATACGGACCTGCATCCTTTGCCTTTCCCAATATGGAAGTAAAGATCCACGATCCATAATTTACAATTAATTCCAATTACAATTTTATTATATCACCTCCCAAGACTTGTACATCATCAAAAAACTTAAATAACTATATCTTATACTTTAAAAAGTATACTTCTGCACACCACCATACCCTCTATTCGCTTCCCCAACTCCGGATCTCATCATGATATAAAAAAACCTCAACTCTCCGTTTTCAACGGAAGAATTGAGGCGAACCGTTTTCATTTTCAACTTGCCGACGCTGCCTCTGCAACCTCAACAATCTCTGGCCCATGATGTTTACGCTCCATGAACAGACTGAAGAGCAGTCCTAGCAAACCCAATCCGGCAATAACTGCTGCATACAAAGGTACGGATATAAGACCCGTGTGGGTAATTGCATACCCGCCCAGATAGGCACCGCCTGCATTCCCCAGGTTAAATGCGGAGTGACTTGATGTTGTCGCGAGCAGTGGCGCTTCGCGGGTCATATTCATGATTCGAATCTGCAATCCCGGCATAATGCCAAAAGCTGCAACGCCCCACAAGAATATAGTGATTACAGCAAGATAAGGGTTCTCCAGGGTAAGCGTAAGTGCAGCCAGAAGCACCGCCAGTATCCCAAAATTGACGATTAGGGAAGGCATCAGCTTCCAGTCCGCCAGACGGCCGCCAACCATGTTCCCTAAGGTAACGCCGAAGCCAAAGAGCACCAGAATCCAGGTCACATTCTGTTCGGCAAAACCACTAATGTCCACAAGCATCGGCGTGATGTAAGTGAACACGGCGAATAAACTTCCACATCCCATCGCTCCAACAAGCAGAACCAATAATACTTGGGGACGAACCAAATTTCGAAATTGCTGTCCGAGATTTGCTGGTGCTCCTTGCGGGAGCACGGGAATAAAACGAATGATGCCAATCAACGAAATGATGCCCAAGATCGTAATCGCCCCGAAAGATGAACGCCATCCAAGCTGTTGCCCGATAAACGTACCAAACGGAACACCAATAATATTCGCAATTGTAAGCCCTGCAAGAACAACGGATACTGCTCCTGCCCTTCTCTCGGGTGCAACAAGCCGCGTTGCCATGATTGAACCTACACCGAGGAACGTACCATGGGCAAATGCCGTTAATATCCGTGCCGAGATTAACAACCCGTATGTGGGAGCAATGACAGACAATGCGTTACCGATAATGAAAATGCACATAAGCAGCACCAGCAGTTTCTTATGTGGAATCTTGTGTGTAAATACGGTTAATATCGGGGCACCTACCGCTACACCCAGCGCATATCCCGTAATGAGTTGTCCTGCCTGTGGAATGCTTACATTTAAATCTGTTGCTACATTGGGCAGCAGGCCCATAATAATAAATTCAGTCATACCAATCGCAAAAGCTCCAATAGTCAAGCATAACAGGGACAATGGAAACGCCCCTCGTTTACCTGACTGTGAAACCTGTGGTTGTATTGTGTGTCCAGTCGTGCTCATAGATGTTCTCTTCTCCTATCTCTTAATCAACGATGTTCTGTCGCCTTCAACCACAAGGCATCTGTTAGTTGTTCGAACGTTTCACGCATAGCCAGCTTGTCCCGCCAGTGTGCCGGAATACCACTCAGTCCATAATAAGCACCTGCAATCTGCCCATACACCGCACCTGTAGTATCCGCATCATCACCCAGATTCACAGCTAACAATGCGCCTTCTTCAAAACTTGCCGACTTATGGAACGCCCATAGTGCTGCCTCAAGTGAACGAACCACATAGCCACTGCCCTTAATTTCGGGCGGTTCTTTCCTCTGATAGGAGCCCCTAACAACCTCTTCAATAGCGGGTAAAAAAGAAACCTCTTCCCTCCACTGTCTGCATGTCTCCGGCATCAGCATGACGTTTTTGTCCGCTCCGCGCAGACCGGCAACAATTATGGCGGCCAGCACTTCACATGCTTCCACGCTTTCCGTTGCAGCATGTGTTGTCCGAGAGCTCAGCCCAGCATAGTGGACCGCCTCGTTTGGTTGATTAGCGTAAGCCATCGCGATAGGCGCAAGCCTCATAATAGAGCCATTGCCAGCCGTCATCGGGTCAGTTGATCCGCTGTAGGCTTCCCCAGTTACCTCAAACCTCTCCAAGGCACTTCGGGTGGCCCCGCCGATATCAAAGCAATCGCCTGTGCTGCTCATATACCCGACCTTGTACCAATTGACGTATCTGCGCATCTGATCCGCAGGATCAAAGTCTGCCTTGCGTACCAAACTTTCTGCCAGACATAGAGCCATGGATGTATCATCTGTCCACTGCCCTGCCTCCAGCCCAAATACGCCACCTCCCACCATATCCGTTACAGGTTCAAACGTGCCAGGGCTGCTGAATTCCACGGTAGTTCCGAGCGCATCACCCACTGCAAGCCCGATGAAGCAGCCATTGAAACGGTCTTTTTGCAGCATCCTTATCTTCCTCCCTTACTCCATGTACTTTCAGAATCTTTCTTCCATTCTCCCACACGGCTTGATCCGGCGTAAAGCTAATAAAATCCAATCAATTAAGCTCCATTTCTTCTATTATAAAAGTGTCGAAAGCTGTTGAACGGCCTGATTATCAAATTTTCATAAAAAAAGTTTTGTTTTTTTGAGCTGAAAATACAGTTTATTCGGTACACCGCTTACATGCAAAGGGGTTAACGGTTTGCAACGTTCATCATTTTCTGAAAACAAATCATATATGTGAAAATTTTCAATGTAAACAATCATAACGCGCTTGACCCCTCAGTTTGTCCTATGTTACGGTTTTATTAGCTTAAAACGCATATTTTTCCCAAATTAATATTCATTTTCGATTTACTGCGTCAACTAACTTCCCGCAGGTTAATGAATATACGGAAATGAATTTGCAGAAAATTTTCATTCGTTTTTATACCCAAACTAATTCTGAAACAGGAGGAACAAATTTATGATTAAGGCACTGGTGTTTGATTTCGACGGAACAATTATTGATACAGAGACAGCATGGTATATTGCTTTTCGTGATGCTTACAAGGAACACGGCGTGGATCTAACCCTGGAGATGTATTCACAATGCATCGGTACCAGTCTGAAAACATTTAATCCGTATGAGTACCTCATCACAGATTTGAATCTTCCGATCGATCGGGAAGCGTTCAGGGAATCCGTTCAGTTGCAGCACGCTGCATTGATGAACAAAGAGAAGGTTCGTCCTGGTATTCAGGAATATCTCGAACAAGCACGTGAAGCCGGACTGAAACTCGCTGTAGCATCCAGCTCCAAACGGGATTGGGTTGAACAGCATCTGGAACAACTGAAACTGAAAGATTATTTTGAAGTCATTCGTACGGCAGATGATGTTGCAAATGTGAAGCCTGACCCGGAACTCTACACTCAAGCGCTTGAAGCCCTTGGAGTAACTGCAGACGAAGCCGTAGCGATTGAGGATTCACCTAACGGCGCGCGTGCAGCTGCTGCGGCTGGTATGCACTGCGTAGTCATCTCGAATACCATCACAGGAACACTGGAATTCGATATGCCTCACCAACGGCTGTCTTGCTTGACTGACCTCTCATTTAACGATTTGATTTCGAAGCCACTCGTCACTACCGTCTAAGGTCTGCACGAATTTCGCGATTTAATCCTTAAAGGGGGAGTTCACACATGAAAGCTGTACATTTTGGTGCGGGCAATATAGGCCGCGGTTTTATCGGTCATATGTTGTCCGCTTCCGACTACGAAGTCTGCTTTGTCGCACGTAACCCGAAGAAAATCTCCATGCTTCAAGAGAGACAGGAATATCCGATTACACTTGCCAACAGCGAACAGGATACAACGATTGTCAACAACGTGACGGCTATCAACGTAAGTGAGCAGAATCTGGTTGCTGAAGAGATCGCTTCAGCCGATCTGATCACAACCGCCGTCGGTGTATCTGCACTCGGAGATATCGCAGAGCCTATTGCCAAAGGCATTCAACTTCGCATGAAAAACAATAACCAGGCGCCACTGCATATTATCGCTTGCGAGAATGCTATAGGTGGCAGCACCCGGCTGAAGAAACGCATCTATCCATTCCTGGATGAAAAAACCCGTAATAAAGCGGAACGTTATGTTTCTTTCCCCAATGCAGCTGTGGATCGGATTGTTCCGGCCCAAAACCACAAGGACCCGCTGCAGGTCACTGTTGAACCTTTTTACGAATGGGTCGTTCATCGTCCAGCACTTCTGGATGGTTTTAAGAAAATTGATGGTGTCCACTATGTGGACTCCCTTGAACCTTATATTGAGCGTAAAATGTTTACGGTGAATACAGGCCACTGTGTTGCCGCATACTTCGGATATCTCGAAGGATTCAAGACAATCCGGCAAGTTATGAGCAACTCCACCCTGCGGGCCAAGGTACGCCATGTTATGGAAGAGACCGGTGAGATGCTCATGCAGAAGCACGGATTCAACGCACAGAAGCATAATAAATATATCGACACCATACTGGAACGCTTCGCCAATCCCAACCTGACGGATCAGGTCACCCGGGTTGGACGCTCCCCCCTTCGCAAGCTCTCGCCTCATGATCGGCTTGTTCGCCCAGCGATGCAGGCCAGTGAATTCGGAATCGACATACCTCATTTAACTTCTGCTATGGCAGCCGCAATGCTGTTCAATGACAAACGCGACGAGGAAGCCATGAAGCTACAACACATGATTCGCGAAGATGGCGTCTCCGCCTTTATCCGTGAAAGCATGGGAATTCCCAACGAACATCCCGTTCATCAGAATGTAATCGCCAGCTATCAGGAACTCAGAGGGCGTAAGGAATCGACGATACTAACCTGAATATGCCTATCAGTCCTATCAAGTCCTATCAAGGTTATTGGTTCGATCCCGCAAACTGAATAAAACACGGTGAAGAAGCCGGGAGGAACCTATGCATGGCACTGTTCCTTCCGGCTCTTTGTCTTTACATGGCACGGTACACTCTATATGGTAGTGTAGCTAATAAAAAAGCGTATCTCCTCTCTCGAGGAAACACGCTTTTAGGTAATCTTTATAATTTACTTATCCGTTCGGCGTTCGGCGTAACCACGTGACTCATCCCTTTTCTACTCATTCATAATGGAATTGAGGGATGCATAGGCCATTGGCAGGAAACCTTCCGAAGGTTCACCAATCGGTGCTTGGATGTGGAAAACGAAACCATTGCCGTCCAGTTCTTTCACAATAAAGTACTCTGTTTTCTTATCATTCTGGGACATCATGTACAGTTTTGCATCCTTCATTGGCCCATTACTGAGTTGTTCCGCCGTTAATTGTTTCACTTCTCCGGTCTCGGACAACTCTTCCTTGGCATCCATCTTCAGCGCATCCAGATTGTAATTCGCCGGCAGCTTCTCAATCTCTATCTCATAATCCGGATCAATCTTCATTGTTAATTCATGGTCTTCCGCGTCAAAAGCCATCGGTTCAAACACATAAAGTGAATAACCTTTCGCTTGTGCCAATGTCACTGGGCGTTTTTCGGTCATTCCTTCTACCGTCACTTCCAGCTCTGAAGTCTTCGGACGATCGGACGTTACTGTACCGCCTGCATTGGAACCGTTATTCTCATCACTCGATTCCATCTTTGCAATCTCTGTAAGTACCAACTGTTTCGTTGTTGCATCAATCGTTTTCTCTACATATTTGAAGCGAACGGAATCTTCGTCATCAATATCATCCAGAGACTTCTGCAGATCTTCACTCACCTGGAATGACATCGGCTTCTCATTCACTCGAATCTCAACGGTATGCGGATCAGCCCATCCAGTCAGAATACCTTCTGCTTCTATTGCAGCACTTTCATTTGGTTGTTGCTCCGGTGCTGGTGACCGTTCTTCCGTATTATTCACTGGTGGCTGTGCAGCAGGATTACTGTTCCCACAGGCCACAAGCGAGAATCCCATAAGTAAAACCAGGAATGATGCACTGACTTTCATTGTATTTCTTTTTCGCATATGAACACCTCCGTTAGCTTATACGCAATGATGCTTGTCCATGTTGCTTCTCATCCATTGGCTTGGCTGTATACTAGTACTTACACGGGAGACAGGCAGCTCAATCATGCAAAATGTCTGAACGATTATTGTAGTCCTCTACCTAACTGGCTTGATCCATCTGTACCAGTTTGGCATTGGCTCCGTTAAATGCTTTGGTCTGGAGGTTAAATTGCTTTCGGAATTCAGCAAGCTTCGCATATTCGCTATTTCGTACCCGAATGGCTCGCTTAATCTTAACCAGATTAGGTTCTGCACTTTCTCTCATCAGATCATACAACTGTTCATCTGCACTCAGACTCAGCTGATACGAGGCAACAAAATTTTCCAATGCACGTGCTCTTGCTTCATATTGATCCAGCACCTTTTCAGCCTGTGCCAACGTTTCTTCTTTTTCAAATGATAGTTCTTCCAATGAACTGCGCAGGGCCACCGTCTTCTCGTTGGTCTGTTTCATGGCCTCTTCCGCCTGTTTCAACAACGTTCTTCGTTCATGAATATGATCTGCTGCCTGATCCAGCAGTGCTTCGAGATCACTGTTTTTATTCTTGCCTTTGTCTAAAATAGACTTGTATAAGTTCATATCTTCCTGCTCGTGACTACTCAGTTTGTTCAAACTCTGGTCGATCTCCTGACCGCTGAGCACCAATTGGTTTATCTGATTTGCCGCAGGCTCCTGCGGATCTCCACAACCACTTACCAGCAGAATTAGCAATACACTAACTGCCGCAAGCGCCACTTTTTTACTCGTTAGCACCCAAGCCCTTCCTCTCTTGCATCATTTTGTTGTTATATTACAAGCGGGTATCTCCGCTAAAATTCGCTATCCAATGTGCATCCGGATCGTATACTTCGAACTCGTAACCTCGATCTTCGAGCAGCTTCAGAATACGTGGCAAAGCCTGAACCGTCTGCTCTCGCTCATGCATCAGAATCACTTCCTTATCCCGATGTACACTTTTGCTCACGCGGGCCACAATCTTATCCGGCTGACCGGGAAGATTCCAATCCAGTGAATCTGTCGTCCAGTCCCACATTTTGAACCCGGCCGCCGCAATGTCACCTCTGAACTTTTCACCGATCTGTGGACTGCTGCCATAAGGCGCACGAATAAGATGAGGTGTAAAACCAATTAGGTCTTGCACCATCTTCTGCTCTTTCTTGAACTCTTTCACAAAGTTCGCAGAGCTCCCACTCTTATACAGCTTTTTATAGTTATGCGTTATGCTGTGGAGTCCAGGGTAACTGCCTTCTTTCAACAGCCGTTTTACTGCTTCTGGATGCTGGTTTAACTGACGTCCGATCATGAAAAAGGTAGCCTTCGCCTCATGCTGCTTCAAAATATCCAGCAGTTGTTCCGTATATTCAGTTGGGCCATCATCAAACGTTATGTATGCCAATTTGCGAACCTGACCCTGGAACCGTACCGGCTCCTCCTTTGCATCCGGAGTAACTTGTATCATGCCGAGCTTGGCGGGCTGTTCGATTACAGTCATTGGAGGCGGCGCCACAACGCTTTTGATCCAATGCGTCATGCCAAGGAATATATATGTTACACCGGTAACGAACAGTACCAGGAGCATTAGAGCTATGCTAATCCTTCCATACCGGATTTTTCTTCGTTTATGTGTTTTAGCGCGACTTGTGCTGGGCGGAATACTTCCACGTTCTCCCGCTCTCTCTTGTTGGACTCTCACTTTCATGCCACTTCCTTACTTTCATTTTTTCCCGATTATTGGTATATTATCTCGTTTCATGTCTCTATATAGAAGATTAATAGAAAAATGGATCGGGAGAATGACAGAATAGTTACAAGCCCGGTTACAATCTACTTATCTCTTTGTTCTCTTTATCTTTCCTGCGGTTACCTTCTCCTGTATAATGAAGTGATTTACGCCATCAGAATCATGAAGGAGCTACACCCATGACAAGCTTGAACCGTGCCGGCAGATCCATCTATCTGTTATTCTTTGTCGGCATTATTGCCATTTCTTTTTCTTCGATCTTTGTACGCTGGTCTACCGCAGATGTTGCGGTCATTGCCATGTACCGTCTATTTCTGACCAACCTGCTAATGCTGCCTTTTGTCTGGAAATACAGACATGAGATGATGCGGCTGAGCTTCCGGCAGTGGGGCTTGCTGCTTGCATCCGGTGTGATGCTGGCCCTTCATTTCCTGCTCTGGATGGGTTCGCTGCGGCTCACCAGTGTTGCCAGTTCCACAGTTATTCTTGCGCTGGAGCCTATACTGATTCTGGCAGGTTCGGTATGGCTGTTCAAAGCCAAAATTAACCGCATGATGATCATCGGCATGGGCATCGCCCTGTTTGGATCAATCGTTATTGGCGCAGGAGATTTCCAGTTGGCAGGTACTGCCCTGCAAGGTGATATCCTGTCTTTACTTGGCACAATTGCAGTCGCTGTCCATATGCTGCTGGGTCAATTTTTGCGAGCGGGACTTAGTGCATTTTCGTATAACTTCTGGGTATTCTTCGTGGCTGCTTGCACGCTGGCGGTATATAATCTGATCATGGGCCACCCGTTTGGGGGTTACGCTGCGTCAGAGTGGGGAATCTTCCTGCTGCTCGCCATTGTGCCAACGATCTTTGGACATTATCTCTTCAACTGGCTGCTTCAATATATGAATGCCACAACGGTATCCATGGGCGTACTGGGGGAACCCGTATTTTCTTCATTGCTGGCCTGGATGCTGCTCGGCGAATCCCTCAGTGCATTACAGATGTCTGCCGGGGTTGTCATTATATTCGGGGTATGGATCTTCATTCGATATGGTAAAACCAAACCTCAACCCATTCCTGCTGATGCTCCTATCGCTGGCAAAGGGCCTGTTGAACCTACCACGGTATAACGAATTCATTCGTAATGCATAGTTATAAACGACTCTACCACTCTCATAAGGCGGTGTATTTTGATGAAAAATATTGTATCCATGCGTTGGCTGCTCGCCAGAATGTACGAACCGGATGTGGTCATTGCCGATTGCCGATTCTTGCTCGGTCAGCCAGAGGCTGGAAGACAAGCCTATGAAGCTGGACATATTCCAGGCGCTGTCTATCTCGATTTGGAACAAGATCTATCCTCTCCTGTCTCTGCGCACGGAGGACGTCACCCGCTTCCTGATCCGGCTGTGCTCGCAAGTCGTCTATCCAAAGCTGGCATCGGCTCCAATAGTCGGATTGTTGCTTATGACGATCAAGGCGGGATGAATGCATCTCGTCTTTGGTGGCTGCTGCGCTACATGGGACATGAGCAGGTATATATCATGGACGAAGGTTTCTCCGCTTGGAAAAATGCCAAGTTTCCAGTTACAACGGATGTGCCGGTTCAGATCCCGTCTTCCTTTGATGTGAATGTGCAGCCAGCCATGCTGGCAAGTGCCCAGGATGTTCAGCAGGCTTCGGCAAGTGGCAGCTCCGTGCTCATCGATTCTCGCGATGCTCGCCGCTATGCGGGTCTGGAGGAACCCATTGATGCCAAGGCCGGACATATTCCGGGTGCGGTGAATTATTTTTGGAAAGATGTGTTGGATTGGGATGGACGTTGGACAGATACTGGGGTGTTAGAAGAGCGTTTCAGTAAGCTGGACAAGGATGGTGCGATTATCGTGTATTGCGGCTCCGGCGTGTCGGCTTGCCCGAACGTGATTGCACTGGAAGAAGCGGGATATACAAATGTGAAATTGTATTCCGGGAGCTGGAGCGACTGGATTAGTTATGAGGAGAATCCAGTGGCTATAGATAATGCGGAAGCGGACAAAGACGTATAGCAGTATATCGATTTGAATACATCGCCAGGTGGCTTATCTGCCCCGGCGATGTATTTTTCTATGTTCGGAGTCAACGAGGAAACAACGCTGACGCTCTTAAAATAATTACATGAAGCTCTTCATCGAGAGCTTGTTTATATGATCTCAGATACATCCACAACCCCGTCGAACATGAGCTTGAACGAGAACTTAGCAAGTGGTAAAACTGGAAGATCGTTCACGTTTCTCTTTTAACAAACGTGTAACACCACCAGCTAAAAATGTACCAGTATGTAAAAAAGTGTACGATGCTATGAACAATTTAGTGAATAGCAATAGTATATATAAAGACTATAAAGTCCGATACTCAACAACCACTGTTAGTGTGATGAAAATAGAGAGAGGTAGACACACCTCCTTCAATATAGCAGAAAGTTCACAGAAAAATAACAGAGTTAACATGCTACAGCATACAACACTGCACAAATTATGTTTAAGTAATACTTTTGGTGGCTCTCACTATTGTGCGTGTCCTATTTTTTAAACGAGGATCACAACCTCCTAGCACATCTAAATAATTAATGTTAAACAACGGTCTGAATCCAAATTTGTGCGACTTTAAAGGAATCAGCCTACTATACCTTTGTTCACAACTTGATAAGAGTGCTGAAGTAGATTTAATTCTTGATCTTGGTATAGACCCACAGCAATTAAATGTACATGGTGAAACTCCATTAATAACTGAGTTTATAGTTCAGGGTGGTCATTACATAGATAACAACGATTGAACTCATTTCATATAACTAGTTATTCTCAAAATATTTAAAAAATCTGATTGTTTCATTATAATCATCTTCGTCGGAATAAATATTTAACATTTTGCCTAGCTCAATCGCAAAATCTACATATCCGTTGGCTTTTGCAGTTATTATGTTCTGACTAACTGTGTATGTTTCGTCATTGTTTATTCTATTTTCAGTAAATTCCTTTCCTTCTAAAACCCCTGCTTGTTTAACAAGTTCAACTCCTGAGCAAATGGCACCAATATATTTCCCGTTAGTATCCAGTCTCTTGATAAGTGATGTTAGCTGATGATTTCCTTCTATTGCGCCAATATCTCCTCCTGGAATAAGCAGTATTTCTACTTCGTCAAAATCAATTTCTTTTATATCTTTATGGGGTTTAACAATTAAGCCCTCATAAGAATTGACCATTTCGGAATTTAAACCCACTGTTATAATTTCCCCCTGAGTTTTCATTAAATAAGTTGCCAGCATTATTTCAAAATTTACAAACCCGTCGTAGATTAAGACATGAGTATTAATGTTTACACCTGCTTTCATGTATTTTTAGTTCAAGTTGCTTTTTTTAACTCTTTAGAACGGTTGTAAGCAACCACAATCCATAGAGCCAGATTGAAGAAGGCCAAAACTATCACAATTGTCCTTCGAAGAATTTGTAATAGTGATTAAAACATAATAAAGATCAGTTCTGAAGAAAATGAGAAGATGCCATAAAAACTTATATATTTGTATGAGGACTATCAGTCTCATGTATCCTACAATTATTAAATCCTGTTGATAGATGTACTGGAACACGAGCGCAAGCAAAAGAATCACTGAGTCCCATGCCATACCCGCTAGAAATGGCAAATATCTTTTTTCCTTTCAATCGACCACAAAGAGTTCATGTTGGCTTCAATAACCATCCAAAACCATCTTATACTTATTTTAAAATTGACTGGCACCCAGAGTGATACTGCTGCAAAATAATGGGCAGATTCATGCAAAATCGTTAAACTCCATGATATTAAAAATAGAATAAGCAACTTAAACCAACTGACTCATTAAAAATAAAATAATCTTGATAAGACGGAAGAAATTCAGGGTTGTACGTAAAAATAATTAAAGATGCAATAAAAAAAGTTAAATAAATGAGAACTGCCAATTTGTTAAAGAAGAATCTACCAACCTTCTCTCTAATTCTGCCTTCATTGTTACTTGCCTTAAGAGCAACCAAGACTTCATCATTAAATTTATGAATCAGGTTTAACTCTAATAAAGGTTCCACAAAATCAATAATATCTACCTCAACATCGTGATTCTTTTTTTTATAAATTCGATATTTCATCCAGTGTATTTATTCCATCCATTAGTTCTATAGCTAGAACACCCTCGATGGGAATTCGAATATAAATAGTTTTATTCATAAGTTGGCTATTTGGAGACGTCTCTGAAAAAATTAATGAGCTTTCAATGAGATTTTTATTTTTTTTTCGCTGTTCTTCAATATTTAGTTTTGTATCAGACCTTCAAGCATAGTTTCTTCAATCGGAACTCCCATTTGCATTTTACGTTCAAGCTTTTCTTCCGTAGCTTTTTGAATATCCATTTTTTCACACTCCCTCACATCGACATTACATTATTACACATAATTTATAAAGTCATTAGGTCGCGTTTCTCCCCCAAAAATCGAGTGAAGTTCTTCGCAAGTTGATTCCTGTGATGTTTGTTCCTATAACACGAAAAGAAAACATTTTATTGCTATCAGACCGTAATCCCAATTCAGCATTTCATAGTTGCACACCACACTTACCTCATGTAGGACATATGTCTCCTTTTCTACGAAAACGATTAAAAAATCTTTATAATCCACACAAAATGTTCGATATACAACAAATGAACATCCGCATATCCCATGTATGCATCCTGAAATCTACCTCAGAAATGTGGCACGGGAGAACAGAACAATACATATAACAGGTGGTTAAGAAACAGAGAAAGTTCTGTCTGGTTGAAAGGCAGGAACTAACAAAGGAGAAGAAGATATGAAGGGACGAACGAGTCACAAACGAAACACACGCAGCATCTGCGTGAACTTGCTGTTATCCATGCTATTGTTGGTCAGCAGCTTGCCGCTATGGCCTAGCAAGGCAGCAAACGCTGCTGCAGAAGGGTCATATCTCTTATCCCTGAACAGACCGGTGTATAGCTCCTCATCCCTTGGTGGGAATACAGCCGATCATGCCGTGGATGGCAACAAAAATACCCGATGGGAAAGTGTGTGGCAACAGGACCCTCAGTGGATCTATGTTGATCTGGGTGCAGTTGCTTCCATCTCCAACATCTCGATTGAGTGGGAAAATGCCTATGCTTCCGCCTTCGATCTTGAAGTGTCGGATGACGAAGTCAACTGGAAGCAAGTGTACTCCACAACGAAGGGTCAAGGCGGTCTGACAGAAGTGGAGGTTTCCGTCAATGCACGATATGTACGTTTGTTCAGTCATGAACGGGCGCAGCAAGCCTATGGTATTTCTCTGTACGCGTTCGATGTGTATGGAACGGGTGGAGCAAATCCACCTCCAAAACCGACTGCCGCCAACCTTGCTCTTGGTAAATCGGTTATAGCGTCGTCGGAAGAGATTGACGAACCTAGCCGCTCCGCCGAAGACAAGGCCAAGATGGAGAAGCGCGATTATGAAGCGCGCAATGTGACAGATGGTGATCCAGGTACACGCTGGTCTTCCATATACAAGGATCAGGAATGGATCGTTGTGGACCTTGGTCAACGTCAGGCTATCGGAGAAATTTCTCTGCAATGGGAAAATGCGTTTGGACGTGCTTACGACATTCAGGTATCTGACGACGCAAAGCAATGGACTACGCTGTATCGGGAGTTACACAGCAATGGAGGACGGGATGACATTCCTGTATATTCAGAAGCCAGATATGTCAAACTCGCAGGTCTTGGCCGAGGTACAACCAACGGTTATTCACTCTATGCCTTTGATGTATATGAGTATATTCAAGGAGATGAAAAACCGGTCTACACCATTCCGTCTATCCCGGAGATGAGCTCGGTACAAGTCGGCGCTGGCAGTTATGCCATTAATGACATCACGATGCTGCAGCCGAAAAACCCTAAAAATCGCACAGCTGACATCACCGCCCCGATTCCATCCAATGACTGGTGGCAATCGATTCTCGTCTCGGATTTAGGAGATGGAAACAGTCTGGTCACGCTCCCATTCAAAAATCGATACACCAAACAGGGGCTTCATATTTTGAATCCTGGTGCTGGATACGTTTCTGCTGATGGCAACTCGATGGATGCAGACGGTGAAGCAGACCTCATCCTGACAACAAGCGATATGAACCCAGCCAAGGTCAATACCAAGATCGCAGGATACGGGGATTACTCCGCTAACATCATCATGAGTGATGATGACACGGCAAAGGTCAATACAACCTTTGTAAAAGGCTCCCCTTTCCTGTACAACACGTTTGAGAACCCGGACACCATCCTGATTCGTTCACCGAACATTACACGTCTCTTTGATGATCAAAACCGTGAGATTGTGTTGCAGGATGGGGAATCATGGACAGGAGATCATATCGGTGTAGAAGTCACCAATCGGGACAGAGCGCCTTCGCCGCAAACTTTTACAAGAAACTATGGTCTTTATGCACCTGAAGGAACCACATTTATAAAGCTGGGCAATACACTTAAGATTAAGCTGGGATCAAGCGAAAATTATTTGTCGCTCGCTACCCTGCCATCTGCATCAGAATTAGCATACTATTACCAACACGCCTATGCTTTTGTAACGGATACGAAGGTCGATTACGACTATAACGAGAGCACTTCACAAGTTACAACGACCTTTAACTCCGTTACACAAACGAAGCGTGCCAACTTTTCCGCCGACACATTAATGACTTTGTTCCCGCACCAGTGGAAACTTGCAACAACTCCACTCACGGAGCTCGCTTATCCTTCTATTCGTGGAATGATGAAAGTGAGCGAAGGCAACAGCTTTACGACACAGGATCGTTTCTACGGCATTATTCCGCAATTTGTGGAGCCGGATGATCCGACATACTCACGCGCGCAATTAATCAGTTATCTGGATCAGCTTGATGCAGATACGTCAGGCAATTTAATGAGCGAAGATCCCTACTGGCAGGGGAAAAAGCTTCATCCGCTTGCACTAGGTGTGCTCATTAGCGATCAGCTTGGAGATCAGGAACGTCGGGACCACTACCTGTCCCTGTTAAGAAGCATTTTGACCGACTGGTACACCTATTCACCGGATGAACGTCTGCACTCCTATTATTTCTATTACTCGGAGCAATGGGGAACGATCTTCCCTTATGGAAGCGGGTTCGGGGTCAATACCGGACTGACGGATCATCATTTTACGTATGGCTATTACGTCTTTGCATCTGCGGTGCTGGCTATGTATGATCCAGCTTTTGTACAGGATTATGGCGATATGGTTGAACTGCTGATCCGGGATTATGCCAATCCTTCACACACAGACGATCAATTCCCATGGATGCGTAATTTTGATCCTTATTCTGGTCATTCCTGGGCGGGCGGTTATGCCGACAATCGCAGCGGAAACAATCAGGAAGCTGCAGGCGAAGCTCTGTTCAGTTGGGTCGGACAATATATGTGGGGCGAAGTAACGGGGAACAAAGCCTATCGCGATGCAGGCATCTGGGGCTTCGTCACCGAGGAAAAAGCGGCCGAGCAATATTGGTTCAACTACGATGGGGACAACTGGCTGGAAGGATACAAACACGCTACCGTAGGGCATGTATATGGCAGTGCTTACCTGTATGGCACGTACTTCTCCAACGAGGCCGAGCATATTTACGGCATTCACTGGCTGCCGCCCGCAGAGTGGATGACCTATTATGGTCGTGATCCGAAGAATACCGCGGCACTATACAACGGTCTGATCAAGGATCTTGGTGGTCAGCAGGAGCACACATGGCAGCACATCATCTGGCCCTTCCAATCCATCGGGGACCCGGAGACTGCTCTTGCAAAGTGGGATACAAAAGAGATGCAGCAAAACGAAGTCTTTAACGCCTACTGGTTCATGCATAGCATGGCATCCACAGGAACACGTACCATGGATATTTGGGCAGATTCTCCCGCAGCAACCGTATACGAAAAGGACGGTGTCTACACGGCGCAAATCTGGAATCCGTCAGACACTGCCAAAACGGTTCGTTTTTATAATGCCAGCGGAGCTTTGGGTTCAGCTACCGTCTATGCGAAAGCTCAAGTGAAAGTCAATCCATTGGAGCATACAGTAGTCAAGCAGCCAGATGCTTCACAAGGCGTCACCTATCTGGATCGCAGCGAATGGACGATTACCGCCTCTTCCAGTTCGGAAGCAGTCGAACGCATGATTGACGGAGATTTGACTACCCGCTGGTCATCTGGACAAACGCAACAGCCTGGAGACTGGCTCCATATTGATCTGGGCAACGAGCAGATGATGGACACACTTTTCATGAACTCCGGCAACAGCGGAGGTGATTATGCCCACGGGTATGAAGTTTACGTTTCGAAGGACGATGAAAACTGGAGCAAGCCAATTGCACAGGGAATAGGCTCTTCTCCAAGCCTGTCCGTCGATTTGGGAATGCAGACCGCACGTTATATCAAAATTGTATTGACTGCTCCCACAGACAGTTGGTGGTCCATCTCGGAACTCAAGCTCGCCCGATTTGGAAAATTGCCTCAGACCCCTGAGTATCCAAATCCAGCTCCGTTGTCCGATCGGTCAAACTGGATCGTGACCGCTTCCTCCACGCAAGGAACGGATGTCACAGCTCACATGCTGGATGGAAATAAAGACACATTATGGACGAACGGGCGAAAGCAAACGAGCGGACAGTGGATTACGATTGATCTTGGGGAAACGAGTGCTTTTGACGCAGTAGAGCTGGACCCGGGGAACGCGAAGGATGACTATCCGCGGCAATATCGCATTTTCGTTTCCGATGACGGGCAAAACTGGGGAACCTCTATTGCTGGAGGCGAAGGCGTGTCAGGACGTCTCTCCATCACCTTCCCTGAGCAGCAGGCTCGTTATGTGAAGATCATGCAGATGGGTGAATCCGATCAATGGTGGTCGGTCTCCGAGCTATTTGTTAATCACTATGGAACAGGAAAACAAAAACGTCTGCTTTCAGATGCATGGTCCGTCACAGCGTCTTCCGATGAGGAAGCTGCAACGGTGATACTGGATGGCTCGAACCAAACACGCTGGACTTCCGGTCAGGCACAAACAGGCGGTGAGTGGCTTCAGCTGGATCTGGGCAATTCAGAGACAGTGAACCGGATTGTATTGGATAGTGCACACAACAGTGAGGATTATGCTCGCGGTTATGAAGTATACACCTCTCTGGATGGCATGGATTGGGGTAAAGCTGTGGCTACGGGTGAAGGGAAAAATGCCTTGCTCTTCATAGCATTCCCTGCTCATGAGGCCCGCTATATCAAAATAGTTCAGACCGGAACGGATTCTCACTGGTGGTCTGTAGCTGAAATCGCAGTTTATACTGCCGATCAGACACCATGGACACCCGGGGAACAGGATGATCTGCTGCCTACCGAACTGGATCGGACATCTTGGACAGCTACAGCTTCCACGTCTGAAGACGTTGGTGCACTGCTGGATGATGATCTGAACTCACGCTGGACCTCTGCATCCGGACAACAAGCAGACCAGTGGATTCAGATCGATCTGGGAAGCATTCAGAATTTCAGCCGATTAACTATGGACTCAGGCAGCAGTACCAATGACTATGCCCGCAGTTTTACAATCGTCACTTCAACGGATGGCGAGCATTGGAATTCGGTTTCAGAAGCTGTGGGAACAGATTCTTTAATCTCAGTGACATTCACGAACCAGAAGGCACGATATGTCAAAATTGCTTTGACTACGGACAATGCTGAGTGGTGGTGGTCTATTGCTGAATTGAAGCTGTACCATTGATACGCTGAATTCAAAACCATCAATTTTACGCAGTATTAAAAAATCATTAATCTAAGGAATTAAATATCGTTCATCCAGCCACCTCTCTCCCTCAATTTTGCGGGACAGGGGTGGTTTTTTGGTAATCACCCGCTTCTAAATGTAATAAGCAGTTATCTCGAATTAAATACGTATTTTCCAATCACGAATACGAACGGCGGCAAAACACACATATCCGCCTAAGCAACGTTAGAGACCAGCATATGCTTCTTTGCGCTGTTCCCGAGATCAAAATATTGGGAAATTGAGGATTGACAGCGCAAGTTATCCATTCTAATATAATCATAGCGGAAAACTATGAATAAAATCAGTATCAATAAACCCACTAAAGGAGACTACAAAATGGCTGCCCTCCAAACGTTTAAAGCATCTGCTCATCTGCAAAACGGAGTTCAAGTGAAAGTAGCATCTCGAAACTTCGAGTTTATTATCGACGAGCCCAAAAACTTGGGTGGAACCGATACCGGCATGAATCCGGTGGAAGCTTTACTCGCCTCGCTGGGAGCATGTCAGTCGATCGTAGCTAGGGTATATGCACCTAAATTTGGGGTGAATCTCAAGGATTTCTTTGTGGATGTAGAAGGCGATATTGACCTGGATGGCTTTTTCGACAAATCAGAGGTGCGTCCGGGCTATTCCGATATTCGGTATACATTCCGTATCAAAACAGATTCTCCCCAAGAGCAGGTTGAAGCATTTGTACAATTCCTGGAGAGCAAGTGCCCGGTTGGAGATACGTTGGCACATCCGGTTAATCTCAAGTTGGACAGAATTATCATCGAAAACTAAGCAGCCTATTAATACCGTGAAACCGGACTGATATTGAATCGCTAACCGTACAACATATTTAGATATAACAAAAGCCCGCGTTTTTCGCGGGTTTCTGGTCATAACCTAATAAACTCGGCTATAAACTTCGTTTGGCCCTTTGAGAAAATATCCTGTTCGAATTAAAGACACTCTCCATTGAAAGCAACCATAGATACACAAGAACAGCTGTTAGTCTGGCATCGGACAGCGTTAAGCATTATGGATATACGACACATTATTATAGAAGCTGGCGGTCAACACTCTCCTTATTCGTTTCCAGCAAGCGCCTTTCTGTACGATGCAGACATAAAGTGGCAGCTTTTTTTGATTCATGATAACAAAAAAACAAAAAAAAACCGTGATGGACATCTGTCCACCACGGTTGAATAATGAAATCTATTATTATTGCTTTTTACTTAACGTTACACTTGCTGTTAACGTCTTGTCGATCGTCGTCCAGTTTACATAAGCACCTAGTATTTCATTAATAACAGAAACCGGAACTACGGTTTCGCCTTTTAAAAGCTTTGGTACGTTACTATTGAACACTAGTTTATCGTTAATTGAATATACATCTGAACCAATTTGAGCACTTATATTTTTTGTGCCTAATTTGATTTGCGTTGTACGCGTCTTATGATCCCATACTACTGTACCGCCCAATAGCTCGGAAATGGTTCGAATCGGTACGTAGAACTCATCGTTATGAACAACCGGTTTGATTGTCGTACCCCCTACATTCATTGCAACGTCAACATATTCAAGAAAATCGGTCTTTCGAATGAGTCCATGAACCCCTTTCGTTCGATCTACGACCTGAGATACTTCATAATCCGTTGCGGCTGATAGGTACGCATAAGCTACACTTCTATCCATATCAAGCTTATCGGATAAGAATTGAATCGATTCACGTACGGATTCTTTCATGGCTTCATCCAAATCAGGGTCCAGTCCAATTGGAATCCAATAATCCTCTGTTTCAGCAAAGGGTTGCGTGAATTCTCCACTGTGTGGTAGTGATGGATCACCTTTCTTTAACACCGTTAACCGAACTGTCCCCCTTAAGGAAGCTTCCAATGCAGTTAACGCTACTTCTCCATCTCCTTGAGCAAAGTGTGGATCTCCAGTATAGAATAGCCCGCCTTTAACTTGAATCGGATAATAAATAGTTGCACCAACCCCCAACTCATTAATATCCATATTCCCTCCTGTTTCAATAGGTGGGATAGAACTCACAACTTCGCTGGTATTTGGTGCAACCCCCATAACACCTAGAAACGGGTTAATTGGGAAACGTACATTCTTGCCAGCTTTTGTTGGTAATACCCCATACCAATTGCCGTTGATTTCTTCAATAGGCGTAAATATAGATACATTATTATATAATTCCGGTTTTGTTGCGCTAGCTCCCTCTTGTGGACCTGTGTTTTCTGGAAATTCGTTAGGAAGAGCACCTTTACCATGGCGGTTAGAAATGACACCATACGGAACTCGAGTCTGCAACGAAAGGACTTCTACTTTAAGAACATCTCCTGGCTCCGCTCCTTCAATAGCTACCGGCCCAGTGATAATATGAGGTCCGTCTTTTACATAATCATGCTTAATCCCAGAAGCCGCAATTGCCTTCGCATCATCCAACACTCCATCGGGTGAGATACCGAATTTACCGAAGTACTCCACTGGATTTCTCCCTTGATCCTCTATCAATCCCTCATGCGATACCGTATCAAATGTTACAGCACTTCCTGATGGCACAGTTAGAATCGGAGAGCTGTCTCGATTAGGCAGTGATCCCCAGCGAATGTTCTCAATCGCAGACGTTACATAATAATCACCTTCTACCTTATCAAGGGTTGTTGGTTGCAGTGGCATACTAAAGCCCACTGAAGGTAGAGCAAATGTAAACATACTTATAATCCCTACTGAAACCCCAAATTTCCTAATCGTTCGGTTAATAAACATTACGCTCCCCCTCTATACTATGTAATATTTTCTAACACAAACACACAATAACATATAAATACATTTACAACAATATTTTTTTGTCAATAAAAATAACATTATAGAGCTAAATATCAAGAATAAACTTATAAAAATAAACAACATGTCAATATACTTATCATATGAAAGGCGTGTAAAACTAAAATACTTCTAGTAAACTGAGGACCCTCCTTCAGAGATTGGAACAAACGAAATTAAGTTACAGGAAAATTATGTATGTATTTCATGTATCCGATACCGCCACAGGAATACTACTACACTCCGGTTCAGGCATAATCACCTGTCCGCACGTGATTGCACTGGAAGAAGCGGAATTCTCGAATCTGAAGTTGTATCCCGGAGGATGGAGTGACTGGATTAGTTATGAGGAAAATCCGGTGGCTACCGGGGAAGAGTAGGTACGTAGCACCGATCTACAGTGTCTCAAGACAAAAACACCGCCATGCAAGCTGATGCCTGGGGCGGTGCATTTTCAGTGACTGAGCGTCACCCGGGAATACGGGAGAGATAGAGGCATCGTTGCATGGGAAGACTGATCCAACCCAATCCTTTCTCGCTTAATGAAACAGGATCTGCAAAAGAAAATGAGGAGAAGCATTCATGAGTCCATGAATCAAGATGATCACCCATATTTTACGATAGCGGGCCCATAAATAACCAAGAAACAGACCTGTAACCCCATGATTTGCAATTACTGTTGCCACATCAATATCCCACTGACCATTTCCTTGAATGGCGACATGCCAAATGGACCATAGTATTGAAACTAGTAGTATGGCGGGCCATCTTCCAAGCAATGCCTCCAATCGGGTCTGCAGCCATACCCGATAAAAAACTTCCTCCAATACGCTATTGATCATAAAACCAATCAACATCAAGAGAAGTAATTCTGTCATATCGGTTGCTACGATTGCTCCTTCTGGTTGTGCAATTGGGGAATAGAACCTTAGATAACACCAGACCACAATAACGATTAGTGGTACGATGACGTGTCTGCGAGTGCGAGGTTTTACCGAGATAATGTCTTGTTGCCCGCCAGTCATTTTGCGATAAATCAGCAATAAAATCAACGGGATGAACAATAGTGTCGTCAACTTGAACGCCAAATAATATAGCTGGAAATGTAATCCTTGCTGGTTTATCGTTATCAGAGAAACCGTAAATAAAACGCCTGATAGCAATAATACAATCGATTGAACGACCAAGTGCTGTTTCTCCATTTGTTGGAAATACGGATGATATTGACTTTTATAAGGAATCATACGGATTAGAAAAATGCCAAGGAATGCCGGCAACATACTATGCCATATTGGAATCACTTCCTCACGATCAGCCGTGTACCTTATATTCAAGTTTCCGGTCCACACTAACCACAATACAGCAGCAAATATAATGATCATACATAATAAGCCGGTTGCCTTTCCCCATGCTGGAAGCATTACTTTGAATTGCTGATTCATTCCAATTGCACTCCTTTGAGTGGCATATCGCGTTTGCCCCTTCTTTTTTTATTTCAGTTGAGTTAAATAAACTCTAGCACATTCCATCTTAATCGTCTATTTATTTCAGTTGAGTTAAATAATATGATATTCTGTGTGTATGCCAAAAATCGTGGATCATGTGAAAATGAAGAATATTATCGCTGAAGCTACTTGGAAAATCATTAGTGAGAAAGGCATTCATCATGCAACGTCAAGAACGATTGCAAAGGAGGCTGGATTATCACAAGGCGCTTTAAGACATTACTTTTCAAAACAAGAGAGCCTATTAGCGTTTGCAATGGAGTTAGTTAAGGAAAAGGTACTTACTCGACTAAAAAATCTAAATGCAAGAGAACTGGCGCCTCAAGAAAGAATTGTTGAATACTTGCTCGAACTAGTCCCGACTGATGAACAAACATTATTGGAAATGGAGGTTTGGTTTGCATTTGTAAGCTATGGAAAAACGCAAAAAGGGTTCGACGCCAATTATGAGGACCTGCAAAACGCAATCAAGAACTGCATCATGTACTTGAAAAATGAAGGACTTCTGCGCACAACCGATGAAGAGAAGGAACAAGAAAAACTGTATGCCTTTATGAATGGGATGGCTCTCAATTTGTATCTAGAGCCGGATAAGATAAATCGAACACGAAGCAAAGAAATGATACAAGACTATATCCATTGGATTATACGTTAGAGTAGAACCTGACTCATAATCGGGGAGTTAAGTCAGCTGGCACGGTCCAAGCAGAATACACAGGAGAATCTGGTGGCTAACGAGGAAAAATAAAGACTAAAGAGCCCACGTTTTGCGCGGGCTTCTCTGTGTTTTCATTATATTCATGTAGCATTTTAGATGCTTACATTTCCGACCTCTGTAACGTTCAGATTCAGCCTATGTGTTCGGCATACTTCGTAAAAATCTTTTGAAACAATGGGTTTGAAGATATTTATATAATCCAGCATAAAAAATTCATGCTCGTCAATTTGCTCTTCATGAAGGCAGATTTGAGATACAACTTTGACGATCTTACGTGGAGGCTGTTGTACAGATGCAGCAATGACCGCTTTGCGCCCATATTCCGAACGTTCATAATCGAAAACATCCAAACGATCAAGCTGATGTGCTGTCCAATAGGTTTTTTCAACCGCACGACCGTCGTGGTAACACACCGTTGTCGGAATAAACTGTGTGTTTGTATTCGTTTCCTCCAACAGCGTTTTAAAATGATCTGATACATGTCTCGTTCCTGTGATCGTCTCAAAATAATCTACGTTCAGGTTGCGTACCGTAGACAGTAGCTCAACTTCTGCTGTTGTCCCCTCTGGCAACGGATTCTCTATCGCCAAATAATTCATATCTAATTGGGGAGTGAAGGTTGTTCCGCCACTAATAAACCCTCTACGTGGATATTGAGATTCCAGAAAATAATAGTTCAAAGAATGATGTCTCCTTTTCGAATGAAGAGCTTTTCAATCAATTACACGGGTCAAATAGCCCCTCCAATTATTCCGCGGTTTTAAGCAAGTTGTCCACAATAAAATCAAGCTGTTTGTCTAACGAATAAATATCATTGTAGAAGAATAAACCAAAGCTCATATCAATCAGACGTCCTTCTTTGACTGCAGGGATGTTATTCCAAATTGAATTGTCTGACAGATCAACCATTCCTTCAAAGGAAGAACGGAATATATAATCACCCACATATTCAGGTAATACTTCATAAGAAACGTCCTTGCTTGTCGCATCGTTTCTTGCATTTTCAATTTCACGTTGCAAGACTTCAGGTGCTTTCATCCCTAAATACTGATAAATAATCTGCGACCCCCGGCCATAACCCAAGCCTGTCATTACAGCCATGGAACCTTTGTTGCTTTCCATAATTGTGACGGTTTTATCCAAAATACCTGCTTGTTCAAGTTTTTCCTTGCTTTGCTCAACCTTTTTGTGAAGGTTATCTAACATTTCCTGAGCTTGTCCCTCTTTACCCAGAATTTCTCCAAGCATATTCATACGTTCTTCTACTGGCAGGTCATAAGGAATATATACTGTAGGAGCAATCATTTTAAGTCCTTCATATATTTCTTCATTGGTAACAATAATGAGATCGGGATTAAGTGCAGTTACTGCTTCCGGGTCCGGTTTAAATGCTCCTAATGAGGTGGCACCTTCCAGTTCGCTCGCAAAAGCCGCTCCTTCTTCTATAGAAGAAATCCCCACAGGATTTACGCCTAAAGCAAGCAAATCACCCATTAGATACAGGACAACCACTCGTTGTGGATTAACCGGTACTTCAATATCACCTTTTATGGTGGTTACGGTCTTCATTTGAGATTGTGTATCTGTATTGTTAGCGTTGTTAGCCGCTATCTGATTCGTTGGCTTCTGAGAACCTTCATTGGCTGAAGGACTTCCTGTCCCACCAGTTGAACAAGCGCTGAGCAATAGGGTTAAACAAAGTAATAATGTGATAGCCAAGGGTGTCTTTCTACTTCTGTACATCAATAATTCCTCCTCAAATATATGCTGATTATGATAATCATTATCAATATATAAGGAAGTTAGGTCCTGTACAATGCCTAATCGTGCCACATTCGATGGTACATTAGGACTTTCATGCTACTTTCGATAACGAATAGGTGCAATACCCATATATTTTTTAAATATTTTAGCAAGATAATAACCATCTGGATAACCAACAGCCTTGGCAATTTCCTGTAAAGTAGCATCTGTAGCAAGCAGTAGTTCCTTCGCTTTGTTCATCCGGATTTGAATGACAAAATCAATCGGACTATGACCAGTCTGGCGTTTGAATAGCCTTGATAAGTGACGTGGACTACTGTCCATAAGCTCTGCTAACAAGTCCATTGTAATGGGTTCAGCGTAATGTTCCTGCATATAATATTTCATTTGTGCAACCAGGTCTGGCTTTATTGTTGGCACGCGCCCATTGTGGATTTGCCATAATAACTCGTATACAAATTGATAAAATAATGACTTCACATGGAACTGTTCCAGTGCCTCTTGCTCTTCCCAAGCTGTCATCATGTATTGTACTTTGCTTAACAAGGAAACAGGCTGATCAGGTGTAAAGCCATATTGAAGCTTGAAGGGATTACGGTGCTCCATCAAGACCAGGATATCCTGACGCTCAGGTAGCGGGATGATGGCTTTGTAATAAATCATATAATATTCAAGGACCTCTTCAACAGGCAAAATGTTCAGGCAACAGCCCTTCCCACCATGCAAAACATGGAATCGCGAGACCTGATGATCTTCTCCATCCAACTGTATAACAGCATTGCCACGCACCGTGTATAAGAAACAGCTCGCAGGGAATCGATAGGAGTAAAGTCCCTCCTGCCTTTGCATAGTTATATGGCGAATATCCATTATTTTAATAGATGCCTTGTTCCATAGTAAAAGATGTTCATTGAAATGTAAGATGGCTTCCCAGCTCCTTAAAATCATTAGTCATATATAGTCAACAGAGAGTCAACTTGCATGCAAAATAGGGGCCGGATCACCCACTAACGTGAGTACCCGACCCCTTTCTTTAATATACATATGAATATACAGACCTTAATCAACACTTTAACAGATTGAAAAGAAACAGTCTATATTTTTGGGAAAATATTCTATATATTTAGGTTGCTGGCCGGAAAAATACAGTTGAAACGGAGCATAAATCGATGATGTCCAACAACCATCTTACTCGTGAGGAATTACAGGATTATGTGCACAAAGTATTTGGTGCCAGTTACTTCATAACGCAGTGCGCAAGAATTCATGGCGGTGCACAAAAAGTCATTTACAAAATTGACTGCACGAATGGTTTCACTTGTATGCTGTACGTTTGGGATATTTCCAGCAACTATTTTCAGGAAGAGATCTTGAATGAACCCACTTTCCACAGTTCCTATGGCAGCGAACTTTTCTCTTTGAATACTCGCTTTCTCGCTCAACATGGAATCCGAACGCCGACCTTATATGATCTGAATAACGATAAAGACCGGTACTCTTATGATTTTGCTCTTGTTGAGTATGTGGATGCACAGAAAGCCGAAGTCTATTTCCAGCATAAAAATCACAAAGATCGGGATGAGTTGTTTCAACGGATCAGGGATATGTTGTCTAATATGCATGGAATCCAAAGAAACGTTTATGGAAACGCCAACGATAACAGCCAAAAGGCTGGGCCTTGCTACCAAGTTCAGCGGTTGGATGCCGAAACAGCCTTATCCTATGCATCCAAACATATGACAGATATCAGGAAAAATAACGAAAGGCTGCTTGAGAAACTTTACGAATTGGAAGCAGCAATTCAACCCAGAGATCTCTATAGTTTCATTCATGGAGAGCTAGGTCCGGATCATATATGGATAGATCATGCTATGCAACCATGCCTTATTGATATTGAGGGCGCAGGATTCTTCGATCTCGAATATGAGCATAGCTTTCTCCAGTTTCGATTTGGAGACTTTTATCACTACTTAAAAAATAACAATCTCGACCCGGAGCGGATGACATTTTATCGATTTTGCCATCATTTGTCCTTGATATCAGGAGGATTGAAGCTGCTTCACAGACAATTCCCCGATCAGCAATTTGCTAAAGGTCTCGCGGAGTATCATGCCAGATGCGCAGTTCAGATGCTTATGTGATAAGAACCATATACATGAATATGGATATAAGCCTGAAAGGAGGTTTGAGCATGGAATTTATTTACGAAGATGAAAAACTTGCAGTGAGCGTTATTCAAGCCATTCACACAGGAGATATTCCATCGTTACAGCAACTGCTGGAAGAGAATCCGGGATTGGCAAAGATAAGAATATTGGAAAGAAAGCCTGACAACGTAGATTCAGACTCTAGCATCGCTCGAACGCTGCTGCACGTGGTGACGGATTGGCCGGGGCACTTCCCTCATGGAGCGGATACCGTGAGAGTATTAACCAAGTTTGGTGCGGAAGTGAACGCTCCTTTGGTTGGTCCAAACATCGAGACACCTTTGCATTGGGCTGCAAGCTCCAATGATGTACAAGTGCTCGATGCCCTTCTTGATGCTGGCGCAGACATGGAAGCGCCTGGCGCGGTGATTGCCGGTGGCACACCGCTGGACGATGCTATTGCTTTTGCACAATGGGATACAGCACGACGCTTGGTTGAGCGCGGTGCGATCTTTGCCCTTTGGCATGCGGCCGCCCTTGGAAATATTGACGCCATACAAGAACATTTCCAAGGAGCCCAACTCCCGGAACGTTATCCTTGGGGAACAAGCACCTCCCCTTCTCCTCCCGATGCAGTAACCGTTGCCTTCTGGTGCGCTTGCCATGGAGGTCAAAGAGAAACAGCCGAATACCTGCTTGACCACGGCGCCGAACTGAACTGGATAGCCACCTGGGATGGAACAACTCCACTGGACACAGCAAAACGTAATTTTTCAGCCGAGCTGATCCCGTGGCTTGAAAGTCAAGGTGCCAAATCCGCTAGCTAGTTTCACAGGTAGATAAATGGCTAGCATGGAATTGCCAATCGCCAGCGATTAGTTATGAGGAGAATCCGGTGGCTACTGGGGAAGTGTAGAAGACTCCAACAAATATATACAACGAAAAGTACATCGCGACTTGAGCGATGTACTTTTCGTTGTGGAGTGATCCTAAAACCGTGAGAAGCGACAAGGGTCTAATTCATTTCTTGATTTGCCATCAATAATTTCACTTGCAGCCAGATCAGCAATCAGCGGCGCCAGCGTAATTGCAGAATGCATTAGCGTCAGATAAAGTCCATCAATGTGATCATGGAAGCCCACAATCGGATAACCGTCCTCAGGCATGGGTCTCCATCCAACCTTTATGCTCTCCAGTTCCAGTTGATTTCCGTGCTTGAGACTGCGACGCAATGTGTCGTAAGCTCGCTTACCGACCGCCTGTGGTCCGTTTTCCTCCGACTCGTCGATATAATCTTCCGCAGCCAGCAGCGTATAATCTGTCAGTTGACGCGCTTCAAATTGCGCATTGGAGATTAATGTGTGTATCAGTTTATTAGCAGTTTTCATCCGAATCAGAATCGAAGGTGACGAAGTTACCGGCACGTGACAACCTAACGGGTTACAAAGTTCGGGTGTACCTGTTCCTGCCGCCAATACCACAACATCCGACTCCACAAAACCCTTGGACGTATGAACACCAACCAGACGGGAACCCTTTTGCTTCAGCTGTGTAACGTTGGTGTCGAACTGAATCTTTGCTCCGTACTCTTGCGCTTTGCTCAACAACAGCTCCGTTACCGCAATAGGGTCGACCGCACCTTCTTCGCTGACAAACATGGCTTCATCCGGATATTCCTTCAGATTGGGCTCCAATGCCTCAAGCTGCTCCCGGTTTAATTTTTGAAAGTGTTGCTCCCTTAGAGGCGGAGTGTCCCAAGTTAGCGCGCCATGCCAATGAATGTTCAGTTCGGACAACTCTTGCTGAAGTGTGTGATATTCTCCCACAGCTGCATCGTACAAATGCCAGTATTCAGGAGCCACTCTATGCGTCGTATGTATCCAGGCAAATGATTTTTCCGTGACTTCACGCGCCGCGGCTGAATGCCGTTCAATAACGGTTACATTTTGATTTCGTTTGGCTAGATGATAGGCCATACACGCCCCAACAATCCCTGCACCAATGATCACAATTTTTTGTTTATTCAAAACTAACTCTCCCTTGTCACCCTATCCCCCCAAGGAATCGATTTTCCGAGGTTAGGATGGGTGTGCTCCTTTTTCATCTTCTTCGCCGTACAGCTTCTCCATATGCTGCATATGGCCGGCTCCCCAGTTGCTCATTGTCTGGAGCACAGGTTTCATGAGCTGTCCGTACTCCGTAATCGAGTATTCGACCTTTGGCGGAATTTGCGGATACACTTCCCGATGCACAATATCGTGATACTCCAGTTCTTTTAACTGCTGGGTCAGCATCTTTTTCGAAATATCTGGAATGGCTTTTTGTAATTCGCTGAACCGCATTGTACCGTTGCTCAGCAGGCGTAGAAGAATCAAAGATTTCCATTTACCCGTGAGGATATCCAAGGCCGTTCCGAATCTGCAATACACCATCATTCTTTTTCCTCACTTTCTGACCATACCCAGGTTTACTTTTGGTTACCTGGTTAGGTTTAAGTGCCTACTTCCTGATTCGGCTTTCTCACTTTAGTATAGAGGCAGATATTAAAATCGAGCAAGTAAGGGGAAAAGAAAAGATGAATGTAACGTTATGGATCGTACAAATCATATTGGCGGCAGGCTTTGTATATTCGGGATGGATGAAAACCATTCGTATCGAGTCGTCAAAAAAGACCTGGGCCTGGGTTAATGATGTGCCAAAAAGTCTAGTTGTTCTGATCGGTATCGCGGAGCTACTCGGAGCGCTTGGCCTTGTTTTTCCGTGGGCGCTGAACATCACTCCGGTGCTTACGCCGATCGCCGCAATCGCTTTGGCTGTTGTCACAATGCTTGGAATGCTGTTTCATATTCGGCGTAAAGAGTACCGGGAGCTTGGCGTAAATATCTTTTTTATAGTTTTGGCATTGATCATAGCCTTTGGAAGACTATAGAGGAAACGGGACACCGATCCGATGCGCTGTGCAATACGAACCCCATGTTTCGGGTGCCTGGTTTCCGGTGAACGAACCGCTATCGACCTGTGTGCCACATCCCGCCATAATAAAGATCATGCACATGGAGAAATCGGCGATTTTCTTTAGATTATGGAGAGGTCATGACATCAAAAATTTTTCGCCTTTATACTCAAAAGTTATGAGAAGAATCCGGTACTGCCAGGGAACGTTCTGGAAAGTGACAAAAAGCCACTAATATTATTATATAATAACCTCACCACATAAAAGGCTGGCTTCAACAGCTCATGGAAGGAAGACAACTCTCTATTGAAAGCAACCTTGAATGTACAAGAGCACATACTCATCTGGAATTGTTCATCGCTCAAAATCATGGATGTACGACATATTGTCATACAGGCCGACGAGTGCGTACGTCCTTACCTGTTCCCTGCCAGCGCCTTTCTGTACGTAACGAATGGCAATGCGACTGTGATCTTAGACGGAAATGAGCATGCTACCAAACCATTTTATATGCTTCATGGGGGCAAAAACACCCGTCTGGACATCATCCCAACGAACGCATCCTTTCATTATTACCTGATTTTCTACAAAGCCTCCTTACCGCTACCTGGCAAGCAGCATACACTTCAACAACCGGATCAACCATTGCCATTCCACCTCCAGTACGGTTTTATTCCATATCATCCTGCCATCCTCTACGAAATCACTGAGCGAATGCTGGGCGAGTGGAATAAACCGGGACGCTTGGAGCGACTCCATACCAAAACACTATTCTATCAATTTGTATATGAGTTGCTCAGACAAATGGATCAACAGCAGGTAAGCATTGTTAGGCCTAACCTTGCTTCTCAGCTTATTCGCTATATGCAGGAGCACTACGCCAAGCCGCTGACGCGGGAAACCCTCGCTCATACATTCCATTACAGCGTCCCTTATCTGTCCAAGTACTTCCGACGTGAAACTGGCGCAAGTCTAATCGATTACTTAATCGGTATTAGGATGAACAAAGCAGTAATGCTGTTGCAAAGAACCGAGTTATCTCTGCAAGAAGTCGCTGCAAGCGTTGGATATGCTGATGTATCCTATTTTATAAGAATGTTCAAAAAACATACGGGAGTCACACCAAAGCAATTCAAGGATGAGTCTGGACAAGTGACAAAAGGTTCTTATCGTCCTATCCTTAGGCTTCGATCATCCATTGCTCCGCGTAAACTCCGTCGTTATATTGATATCAGAGATGATAATCATTATCAACATAGCGAAAAAGGAGATTTACGGATGTATAGAAGCAAACTACCTGTAGGAATTACCCTACTGTTGTGCCTAACTCTATTAGTTAGCGCATGTTCCAGGCCAGCAAACACGAATGGAAGCACTGGCAGTACGCAAAGTCCAACTGTAGGTGCAGAGAGTAATATAAGTAACACCACAAACGGAAGCTCGGAGATGCAAACCTATTCTGCGGTTAACGGTGAAATACAAATCCCCAAAAAACCTCAAAGGGTCGTAATGGTTGCAGGAGCCTTTACCGGTCATTTGCTAGCTCTTGGCCTTAAGCCTGTTGGAACTGGTGATGAGTCCTTTAACAGTTATACAGAAGGAAAGCTCGATGACGTTGTCAACATCGGTAACGATGTACCCTACGAGAAAATCATGGAGTTGCAGCCGGATTTAATTGTCGTTTGGAATGACCCTGAAACGATCGAAAAGCTGTCCAAAATTGCGCCGACCGTCGCTGTTGAATATGGAATACCTCTACGGGAGCAATTGATGGATTTTGGCAAGATGACTGGTAGAGAAGAGCAAGCGAAGGCCTGGATTGCAGAGTGGGATGCTAAAATCGCTGAATATAAACCACTCGTGGAGCAAGCGGTAGGTGATCGCACGGTTTCGATTTTTGATACGGGAAGTGCCAAAGAATTTTATGCCTACGGGAGCTTTGGTAGAGGTGGAGATATTATTTATGGCGAGTTTGGCCTGAAGGCACCGCCGATCATTCAGAAGGAAGCCATCGATAGCGGCAAAGGTTGGGCCAAGTTATCACTTGAATTGTTACCACAATATGCAGGAGATTATATCTTTATTAGTGGATGGACAGGTGATGAGAGTGGGGATTCCGTTTTTGAAGGTCCTATCTGGGATAACCTCCCTGCTGTCCAGAATAATCACGTTTATCGCGAGGAAAGCCGTGGCTTCGTGTTTAGTGACCCAATTTCGTTGGAAGCCCAACTTAAATTTGTAGTAGACAACCTAACCAAAACGGAGTGAAATTGAGTAGACCACGGTATGTACGAGGTGAGGAGCAATCCTCGCCCTTTTATGTTTTTGTTAGTCCTTATCTTTCATTTGAAGAGAGTTTGAAAACAAAAGCACACACATAAACAGGGACCTCTCACCATGTTGGCAAGGGTCCCTGTCTTTAAACTTGTTATATAGCCCATTTTCCGTTAAGTGATGGTAACGCCGCCGCTTGCATATCCAGCTACGGTTGTAGCCACATCAATTCCGGCTGTTACTGATGCTGAGAACACCATAAGCAGGCGGTCACCGGCAGATACCGGAATACTCAGTCCTGTTGTCACTCCGCTGGATATTGTGCCTAGTGCCAAAATGCCGGTCAGTGGAGGAGCTAAGGTTACCAATGCACCCGGTACAGCTGTAAAGGAGTTATTAGGTGTAGTGGATCTGAATAATTGTGCAGTTAAGGTTACTGTAGATCCAACCAAACTAAGTCCGGCTGTCGTGCTGAAATAAGCGGCCAGTGAAGTAATCGTTCCTGCACGAGATGCCGAGAAAGCAAAGTTAAGCAATGTGCCTGCAGCGCCTGTGAGATCAATAATTCCTCCGTTAACACTTACTCCGGTAGCACTGTTGCCAAAACCAACTAAACTGGAGGTATTCAAAAGTCCACCCAAAACTGTAGTCAAGACAACTGGAAGTCCTGATGCATAAGGAATAATTGTTCCAGAACCAGTCGCACCCGTAGCCCCGGTTGCTCCGGTTGTACCTGCTGTACCTGTTGCTCCGGTTACTCCCGTTGTACCTGCTGTGCCTGTTGCTCCCGTTACTCCGGTTGTACCTGCTGCGCCTGTTGCTCCCGTTACTCCGGTTGTACCTGCTGTGCCTGTTGCTCCGGTTACTCCGGTTGCACCTGCTGTGCCTGTTGCTCCGGTTACTCCCGTTGTACCTGCTGTACCTGTTGCTCCGGTTACTCCCGTTGTACCTGCTGTGCCTGTTGCTCCCGTTACTCCCGTTGTACCTGCTGTGCCTGTTGCTCCGGTTACTCCCGTTGTACCTGCTGTGCCTGTTGCTCCGGTTACTCCCGTTGTACCTGCTGTGCCTGTCGCTCCCGTTACTCCGGTTGTACCTGCCGTGCCTGTTGCTCCGGTTACACCCGTTGTACCTGCCGTGCCTGTCGCTCCCGTTACCCCCGTTGTACCTGCTGTGCCTGTCGCTCCCGTTACTCCGGTTGTACCTGCCGTGCCTGTTGCTCCCGTTACACCCGTTGTACCTGCCGTGCCTGTCGCTCCTGTTGCTCCTGTTGTACCTGGCGTGCCTGTTGCTCCTGTTGCTCCTGTTGTACCTGGCGTGCCTGTTGCTCCTGTTGCTCCTGTTGTTCCCGCTGTACCTTGTGCGCCTGTTGCACCTGTCACTCCAGTTGTCCCTGCTGTACCTGTCGCTCCCGTTACTCCGGTTGCACCTGTGACTCCCGTGACGCTTGGAATTTCACCCAGCAATTCGGAAGAAACCAAACGATGGGCAGTTACCAATGCGCCTGTGCTGCTCTTACCCCATACTGATACTTGAACAGGATCATTAACCGTCGCTGGTGTTGAAAAAGTGAACTCGAAGGCATCAAAATTAGCATAATAGTTGTTGGTTATTACTTGATTGGGTACGATGTCAAAAGACTCACTGACGTACAGTACTCTTATTCCACTTTCCATGTAATACCCTTGTATCTGTACGGTTGAGGCTGTGGCATTACTACGGTTATCAATTCTGACAGTAACGGTCTGAGTCGGTCTTACACCGCTAACAGCATTATTTTCAATCGGCCCTGTTGATAAAAAGCTCATCGCTACATCTCCTCTTTTGGGGATTTTGATCTGCTAGATGTTATTAACTGTTTTTTCGTGCTGTACCACTCGGTGTGCATCAACCAATTGTCCAGAGGCTTGTTTGCCCCACACTGAAATCTCTACTTCCTCCACGCCTTCCACATCTGTTCCAAAAACAAACTCAAAAGCATCTAAATCTGCAAAATAATTTCTGGTCACTGCTTCATTAGGGGCAATAATGATTACTTCACTCACATACAGCGTTCTTGTTGTGCTTAGCACATACCCCTGAATGGATACTGTTACAGAATCCACCTCAGCCCGACTTACCAATCTAATCGTTACCTGTTGGGTCGGTCTAACCCCGGAAACCAGATTGTTTTCAATCGGCCCAGTTGACAAAATAGCCATTTTCCCATCCCACCTTTATGAACCTCTGAGTCTAGCAGTATTTGGCATAAGCTCACTCGATAGTAATATTCAAACACTCAATCAACGGTGTGGACAAAACACAGGGGGCAATCCACCATTATCACTTAACAACCTTTTACGCACAGGGCTTTAGCTATACAAAAACTGGGATATGTACAACAAAGAGAAGAAATTATGCAATGTCAAAGTTGGTCAGCAAGTAAGAGTAGATTTTGTTATGTAACCAGGATCGATTTCAGAAAATAACGAAATGACCGTTCTCCCGGTAGATTCCAGGGAAACGGTCGCAGCTTAAGACGTCTTTTTCTCGTATCTAATTGTTGGCCGGGCAAAGCTATGCTTGAAAGTGTAGTTTTATAGAATACGAGATAGTATTTTTACCATCAAGCCCAATGTTAAACACATAGAATAATAATGTTCTTCTTCATTCTCTACTGAAAATAGAAAAAGATTGTATTATCTTAAAATTGTGATATGATATCGTCAAGTTAATAAACATTTAAAAGAAAATATGAAAAATAATTACATTTAGACGTGACCAAATCTCTTTCTTCGTCAAATTTCAGAGTTCTAACCCATTCTATTGAAAGCGATTACAAAAAGAAACCTGACAGATTATAGCTTTTCTAATCGCACCCACAGATGCAGGCTTACTTCGGGTTATAGCCTCTCCCCTTGCTGCCGTGACCACGTACCCGGTGCACAGGTCGTCTGGCTTAAACCATATATGACAACATGAAGATTTAACCTAACAGCCAACCTAACCATTATTTCAGGAAGGGGGTGACATGAGGAACATCTCTTCATTTTTTGGCATTTCACCATTTCAGCTATTCTGAATTTCAGCTCACCAACTAATCCAATCTTATGGAGGCGAAACGTATGATTCGTAAACCGCTAGTTTTGTTGTTGTCGTGTCTGCTAATCTTTGTCACCCTGCCCGTTGAATCCAGCCATGCAGCCAATGCAGCCGTTGCCAAACTTCCTGGAAATTCCAATCCCCTCATCGATCATAAACTGGGAGCCGATCCTTATGTGCTCGTCCATAATAATCGGGTCTATGTCTATATGACAGGTGATGCATATCTGTACAACAGCGACGGCTCTGTCCGAGAGAACCAGTACAGCACAATCGGGAAAATTAACGTCATCTCTTCAGCTGACATGGTGAACTGGACAGACCATGGTTCCATCCCGGTAGCGGGCGCGAATAATGCGAATAATGGACAAGGGATTGCCAAATGGGCTACCCAGTCCTGGGCTCCTGCCATGGCGAAGAAAACCATTGCTGGCAAAGAAAAGTTTTTCCTGTATTTTGCCAACTCGGGTGGAGGTATTGGCGTGCTCACGGCCGATTCCCCCATTGGACCGTGGTCCGATCCACTTGGTCGTGCCCTCCTGACTCACAGTACACCGGGTATGTCCGGCGTAACCTGGCTCTTTGATCCGGCTGTCCTTGTCGATGATGATGGCTCTGCTTACTTGTATGCTGGAGGCGGCATTCCGAATGATACCAACGCTGCTTCCATTGCTAATCCCAAAACAGCTCGAGTCATTCGTCTCGGTGCCGACATGACCAGTGTGGTGGGCAGTGCTGTGACTATTGATTCTCCTTATATGTTCGAGGATTCCGGCATCCACAAGTATAACGGCAAATATTATTACTCCTACTGCATCAACTTCGCGGGAACACATCCTACTGCATATCCAAAAGGTGAGATCGGATACATGGTCAGCGACAGCCCCATGGGACCTTTCACGTATAAAGGACACTTTCTGAAAAATCCTGGTACGTTCTTCGGTGTAGGCGGCAATAACCACCATGCCGTGTTTCAATTCAACAACGAATGGTATGTCGCGTACCATGCGCAAACGGTGAGTCGAGCATTTCTCGGTGAAGGCAAAGGATACCGTTCCACACATATCAACAAACTGACACATAATGCGGATGGAACAATCCAGGAAGTTCAAGGAAATATGACAGGTGTACCTCAGACCACTAACCTCAACCCGTATGTCCGGGTGGAAGCCGAAACCATTGGCTGGCAAGCAGGAATTAACACTGAACCGAGTCAAGCGAGCGGTGGACCTGTAGCCAATCAGAATGTCACTAACATTCATAATGGGGATTGGATCGCGGTGGGTAATGTTGATTTTGGCTCAGCTGGAGCCTCCAAATTCAAGGCCAATGTCGCTTCTACCGGAAATGGCAACATCGAGGTTCGACTGGACAGTCCGACAGGCCCACTAGTTGGAACACTTAACGTAAGTTCAACTGGCGGTTCGCAAACTTGGCGCGAGATGGAGACCAATGTTACCAACGCTACAGGGGTACATCGTTTGTATCTGGTGTTTACAGGCTCGGGCAATGGAAATCTGTTCAAACTGGACTACTGGCAATTCACATCAGGTTCGGGCGGCAACCCTAACCCAAACCCAAATCCTAATCCCAATCCAAACGTTACCCGTTACGAAGCCGAGAATATGACGCTTGGCGGCCAATACGCTGGCGTAATCAGTTCCCCTTTTAATGGAGTCGCTCTTTACGGGAACAATGATTATGCAGCATACAATCAATATTTTGCATTCCCAACCCATCAATTCTCTGTCCGCGGCGCTTCCAACAACAATAATACAGCCCGTGTTGATCTGGTCATCGGGGGTGTAACCGCTGGTTCTTTCTACTTCACGGGAACGGAGCCGACCGTTCAAACCCTCACCGGCATCACTCACGCTACAGGCAATCAGGAAATCAAGCTGGTCGTAACAACGGATAATGGCACTTGGGATGCTTACATTGATTATCTGGAGTACTCGCTTTAATTCATAGGACATGATCGATTGGGAGGATAGAATATGTGGAAAAAAATCAGTGCTCTTCTACTCGCTCTTCCTTTGCTTATAACATCATTCCCTTTGACAAGTCCCGCTGCTTCAGCCGCAACGTTCAGCAATCCGGTTATTTACGCGGATGTTCCTGACAGTGACGTCATTCGGGTGGGCAGTGCATTTTATATGACAAGCACAACGATGCATATGAATCCGGGAGTCCCGGTCATGAAGTCTTATGATCTGGTCAACTGGAGCATCGTAAACTATGTATACGATACGCTTGGAAACGGGGATATACAGAATCTGAACAATGGACAAAACGAGTATGGGCGTGGTTCCTGGGCGAGCAGTTTGCGGTACAACAACGGTATATATTATGTGGCCTTTGGCTCGCTTTCCACGGGCAAGACGTATATTTACCAAACCAGCAATATTGAAACAGGGCCATGGACACCTTACACATTGAACAGTTATTACCATGACCCCTCCCTTTTGTTTGACGGGAATCGAACCTTTCTTGTTCATGGCAGTGATAACATCAGTATCGTTGAGCTGACACCTGATGCCAAGGCCGTTAAATCCGGCGGGCTCAATCAGGTCCTGATTCCAAACGCAAGCAGTGTTGCCGGCTCCAACATGATTGTAAAGGCAGAAGGAGCACACATTCAGAAGATCAATGGTATGTACTATGTATTCCTGATTGCCTGGCCTTCGGGTGATGGTCGCATTCAGCTTGCCTATCGTGCAAACACATTGACAGGTCCATACACAGGTAAAGTTGTACTCAGAGACTCGGGAATCGCCCAAGGAGGCATCGTGGATACCGCATCCGGCGCTTGGTACGGCTTGCTGTTTCGTGATAGCGGGGCTATTGGACGCATCCCCTATCTCGTTCCAGTGACGTGGTCGGATAACTGGCCTGTGTTTGGGGTGAACGGCAAGGTTCCCCTTAACATGAATATGCCCGTTGAAGGTCAGCCTGCTGCCAAAATCTACGGGTCCGATGAGTTCAATGCAACCACATCAGGCACACCCTCAGTAACGCAACTGTTAGTGAACGGCGGTTTTGAGGAAAGTAGCATTCAGCCGTGGACCAGCAACAATACGGCGAACATCATCGTAACAAATGCCGAAGCATTCATGGGTACAAAAAGCCTGCTCGTCAGCGGCAGACAGCAGACAGCAGGCGGAGCCAAACAGATGGTTACAGGGAAGCTGGTACCGGGAGGAACATACTCTTTTTCGGCAAAGATCAAATACACTACTGGTCCTGCAACCAAAACGTTCAATCTTAGCATCCAGAACGGTGCAAGTTATACCGGAATTACCATTATGGGCAGTGCGACGTTAACCCGCGGACAGTGGGGTACCATTCAAGGTACGTATACCGTTCCGTCGAATGCAGAATTGTCTCAAAGCTTTATTTTTGTGGAAACACCGTATAACTCGAATCCGGACCCGACCAATGATCTGATGGCGTTTTATCTGGATGACGTCTCCCTGACGAGCAATTCATCTTTCGGTACATCCAGTCTCGCTACTTTCTGGCAGTGGAATCATAACCCGGATGCTGCCAACTGGTCCCTGCTCCAGCGGCCGGGTTTCATGCGATTAACTACAGGCAAAATCAGCAAGAACCTGTTAGAAGCCCGCAACACTCTGACACAACGAACCTTTGGTCCAAAAAGCACAGGGGTTACCGCTTTGGATACAGCAGGCATGAAGGATGGTGATTATGCTGGACTCGCTGCTTTTCAGGCCAGATATGGTTTTGTCGGCGTAAAAATGACGGGCAGCACCAAATCCATCGTTATGGCTAATGCCAGTTCCGGCACCATGACCGAAGTAGCAACTATGCCATTAAACCAGAACAGAATCTATCTCCGCGTCATCTGTGATTTTACGAATCAGACAGACAAAGCCTATTTTGCTTATAGTCTGGATGGCAGCAACTGGACCACCATTGGCAATACACTTCAAATGTCTTACACCCTGCCACACTTTATGGGATACCGGTTTGCACTATTCAATTATGCAACGAAGTCTACCGGAGGATATGCAGATTTCGATTATTTCCGCGTAGAATAAATGTGGTTTTACTCGGTTATTAATTTTTCGCTTATTGATCAGGACCTGGAACTCCACCATGTGGGAAGCCAGGTCCTTTTCAGAACATTTCTTATGAAGAGCTTCACCTTTTAACTTTTAAAAATCCCGGAACTGTTTTATATAACGCATGTATTCTTCAGCACTTCGGTTAATCTCTTCATCCGTAGCCTGGAACGAGGCACCATAGACTGCATAATGCGGCAGCGCCTTAACCCCTACATGATTCATGCTTGCTACGAAAGGTGCAACAAGTTCCTCTACGCTGTAACCGATGGAACCTTCTTTCGCATAATTCTCCTGCTTATCCCCTATGGACATTGCAAGTCCCATCCGCTTTCCCTTCAATCGATTTCCTTTCGATCCGTACGCCCATCCATGAGTGAACACGTCATCAAACCATTTTTTCAGTAGCGGTGGGTAACTGTACCAATATAACGGGAACTGCAACATCATATGATCATGCGTCTCCAGCAACTCTTGTTCTCGGCAAACATCAATCTTCCAATCGGGGTAGGCCGAATATAATTCGTGAAGAACAATATCATCTGTATGCTGCAACAACTCCTCCTTCCAGCGACGATTGACTCTTGAACTTTGCATATCGGGATGTGCCAGAATAACAAGTGTTTTCATCATAAGTTCCTTTCTTCCCATCCAGGGTGTTGGTTTCTTTAATTGAATATGGACCATTATCAGTCACATCCAGTCAAAAGAAAATACACACAATGAAGTAAGCTGGTTACCTCAAAGTGTGTATGGACTTCAATGTTAGAACCGTGAGAAAATAAATAGTTACACTCTATAAAACACGTAAAACTTAAACTGAGGTGAATCAGGATGAAACAATACAATCTGGGCATTGAAGCGACGCTTGAAATTATAGGTGGCAAATGGAAAGCCTTAATCATCTGTTTATTGATGTCCGGAGTAAAGAGAACGAGCGTATTAGAGCGCAGCATCCCTGGCATTTCGCAAAAAGTGTTAATTCAACAATTGCGCGAGTTGGAGCGAGACGGCCTTGTCACCAGACATGTCTACCAACAGATGCCTCCCAAAGTGGAATACGGACTTACAGAATATGGCGTTACCGCCAACACCATCGTGGATGTCATGTGTGCTTGGGGGAGGGACAATATTGCTCTCAGGCAACAACGGGGCGAAGATATCGTATTGTTGGAGAACAACCATCCCGAATCTTGACAAGGATGAAGCATACCTCATTCAAACTTCATGTTCCATGTATCACCTCTATAGTAAGATATAGATTAATGTAAAAATTATTAATTTCTAATCGATAAGGAGGGCTTTATTTGAAAAATATAATTATCTTTGGTGCAAGCAAAGGATTAGGCGATGCATTTGTCAGAGGTGTGCCGCAATCCGGTGATAAGGTCTGGGTGGTCTCTCGCAGCAAGCCGGAAAGTCTGTCCGTGGAGGATGGCGTCCAGCGAATATGGATTCAGGCTGATCTTTCCGAGCTTCAGGCCGCGGAGCAAGTTGCCAGCCAACTTCAAGGCGAGACGTTGGATGTGCTTATTTATAACGTGGGAATCTGGGAAAAGGAAGGATTTGAAGAGCACTACACGTTTGATAAGGATGAACCCGCAGATATCAGTCAGCTGATCCATGTGAATGTGACTTCTACGATTGTATGTATACAGGCTTTACTGCCTCAGCTCCGCCAATCTGAAGCAGGGAAGATCATCCTGATCGGTTCAACAGCCGGTTTGAGCAATGCAGGCAGCAGCCAGGTTTCTTTTGTCGCCTCCAAATTTGCCATAAGGGGTATTACGGAAGCTCTAAGAGAGCATACGAGGAATGACCGCATCGCGGTGACATGCATCAACCCGGGAGAACTGGCGGCAGAAATTCCGTATGAAGACGGGATGGAACGTGCACTGGCCGAGTATGATGGGACCCGCATTCCCCTGCAGGATATGGTCGCCATCGTTCGATGTATCATCAGCTTGTCCAAAGCGGCCTGCGTGAAAGAGATCAACATACCCGCCTTAACGGATACGAACACCTAGATAGAAATGACATCTGCCCGCCTCAATCGGTCCGTTCACTGGAGTTCGCTCTGTATACACATGCTGGACAAAAGCCTGTTTACATTAATACATGCGACAAGTGCGCAATACCTATGGAATTCAGGCGTTCATGCTCAGGGATATTCTCATATAACAAATGGGATTTTCCGGCGTTGTCCAGGTGATCACGCATAGCTGCAATCCGTCCTTTGTTAACATCAATAAAACGAAAATCGATTTGGCGCAAATGCTCCAGCCCGGTTAGTCCAGCAAAAGAATCGGCCTTGAGCGCTGTATTAATCTCTTTCAGTTCAATAGACTCCAGAGCACGGGCTGTCCATAGATGTTTGATATCCCGTAACGATTTCATATAGTCCAGTTCGAGCTGTCTGAGAGAGGTCATATGGGAAAAGTCGCATAAATGCTCCAGCTTGGGCAAGGACAGATGCAGATATTCCACCCCACGCATCTGTTCGAGTCCCTGAATACTCGTCAGTTTGCGAACAGAGCTTAGCTTCAACATTGAGATGGTCGACTGTATCAATACATCCAGTCCCCCTTTTAACTCACAGTGATCCAGGGACAGATACTGAAGCACGGGCAGTTCCGCCAACACATCAATACTTTCGACCGCGCAGTTCAGAATGAGCGTATGCAGTTGGAGGCATGCCGCAATGGAAGCAAATCCGTTGAATTTGCCACGCAGTTCAAGAAAGGTCAATCGTGTGTAGTGTTTAATAAAATCGAGCCCAGTCGCCTTTGCAGGTGAATTCAATCTTAGAAACTGCAGTTGATCCATCGCACCCAGAATCGTCAAATCCTGTGCCTGCGAAAGATCAAGCTGCAAGGCAGACACATGTTTCAACTGTGCCAGTCGCCCCAAAAATCCGGATGAATATACCCCTTTAGGGTCCATATGTGATATGTGTAGGATCAGATCCGGCCGGGCAAAGAATACTTTGGCATCGAGCTCGGCAAGGTCCTCGTATGTATCCGCGCCAACGCGAAAATGAACCGTTGCTCTGCGGCGTAACAGATGCACCGCCTGGTGCATCTTTTCGGCATTCCATGGAACCCCCTGTATTGATGCATGCCATAACTCACTCACAGATAATCCCCCTTTTCCACCCATAGTTCCAATTCATTCCATTATAAACAAGATCGCCTGGATGAACCACCACCGATCCCCGTTTTTTCATTCCTTTCCTCTTTTTTCATCCCTCCCATTTACTGTTCTTATACTCATGCCTTTCCTTCCCGTTGCTTTCAGGATTATTCGACAGAAATCTACATAAAACTATAGATCATGCCGACATATAACTAAGGCGTTTTGAGCTTTTTATTAATCATCTGGGGAGATGGAATATGTCGAACATGTTGAACAAGTGGGGGAAAATGGGAGCAAGGACATCCAGTATGGCAAATACGTTGTCCATTGTGCTGCTGGTCATTATCGTAGTTGTCTTTGCCGTGCTGGGAACATTTATGTTTGCAAGCACACGAAACATTCTGGTGAAACAGCAGGAATCCATGCTCCAGACCAAGACACAAGCCATTGTTAGTGAATTTGATGCACTATTCAAGGAGAAGGGCGCACTCGTCAAGCAAATGTCCACCAACACATTATTTCAGCAATACATAGAAACAACAGCATCTGCTGCGGATGCGGCAAGTTCAACCTACGCTGCGGAAACACAGGCGACACTCGCCGCTATCGTTAAGGCAGAGCCTTCGTTTGCCGATGCCTGGGTCGCGGGTCTGGATGGAAAAGGCTTTTGGATTCAAAATGATGGTGTCGTATCTGCACCGGACTTTGATATCCAGTCGCGTCCATACTACAAGCCGGTTACCGCCGCAGACGGACTTTATTTCTCCGATCCGTACATTGATATTGCAGCAGGCGATGTACTCATGGGTATCTTTTATCCGATCAAAGATGACAACAACAACACGATCGGCTTTGCCGCAGCGGATATTGCATTCAAGGATATTCCGGCAATTATGGAGAGTTATTCCCTTGGAAGCACGGGCTATTCCATGTTGCTGTCCAAGAGCGGGGAAATTCTGTACCATCCAGATCAAGAGAAGGTATTGAAGGAGAACATCCTGGACAGTACGGGGGACATGGGGAACATCGGCAAGAAAATGCTTGCCGGTGAAAACGGCGTACAGCTTATGAACGACAATGGGGAACGTCGTTATATCGGCTACGCTACCAGCAAGGATACGGGATGGTCCGTTGGTCTGACCATATCCGAAGAAGAAGTTCTCGCGGAATTAAAAACGTTCACGTGGATCACGCTTGGCGGTTTTGCTGCAGCCACCCTTCTACTTGTGATTATCTGTTACATTACCCTTCGCCGTCTGTTACGCTCCATACCACAGCTGCTGGCTAAGATTAAACAGATTGAACAAGGTGACCTGACTGTCCAACTGGATATCAAATCTAATAATGAAATTGGACAGATCGCTACAGGCTTGAATTCCATGGTGCAGAAAATTCAGGTCATGCTGCAAATGGTCGGCAGCTCGGCCCAAATCCTGAACCAGTCGTCGAATGATCTGCAAGCCATCTCCTCTCGAACAGCTGTGACTATGAATGATACATCAACAGCCATTAACGAAATTGCCAATGCAACGAATTATCAGTCCATCGAAACGGAAAATATTTTACGCAAAACAGGCTCTTTATCCAGCCAAATCGATGAAATTGCTACCGATGCGCAGGCTATGGGAACGGTCGTGCAGACATCTGCTGATCAGAGCAGCCAAGGACTGGCGGTCGTGGAACAATTATCGAAATGGTCCGAGGAAAACCATCAGTCCACCCAAGCAATGTCATCTATTATCCAGGAGATTGACCTGAGTCGGAATGAAATATCCAGTTTTGTGGATACAGTCAAACAGATTGCCTCTCAGACGAACCTGCTCGCACTGAATGCCTCCATTGAAGCTGCACGTGCTGGCGAACATGGAAGAGGATTTGCCGTCGTTGCCGAAGAGGTCCGCAAACTTGCAGAACAGACGGCTCAGGCAACAGAGGAAATCAACAAAAAGGTAAATGTTATTGAAGAGAAAACAACCCTGTCGGTTGAACATACCATGCGCGGTATGAAGATTGCGGAGGAGAATGCCAAATCCGTCGAAGATACCAAACATGTATTCTTTAGTATTAACAAAGACCTGAAAGATCTACAGCAGCGTATGATGCAGATTACCAACAATACCTCCAATGTACACAAGCACAAAGATGAGATATTCCAGGCACTGGAGATTATCTCTTCCACCACAGAGGAGAACTCGGCATCGACGGAAGAAGTAAGCGCCAGCACGCAGGAGCAGCTGGATAGTATCGAACAGGTAGCAGATCTGTCAAAACAGTTGAACCAGCTATCTGGCAAACTGCAAGACGAATTAAGTCAGTTTAAAGTAAAGTCATGATCCGCAAGCTTTCCCCTGCTCTTCTCTTTTAGTCGCTGTCCATTTATTATTAATGAATATGCGTACGAAGAGGATTGGAGGCTGAATCATCATCATGAACTTTGCCAAACGAATGGATCATTTCAACGAAGGAATTTTCACCCGGTTGCTGGAGATCAAGCGCCGCAGACTGGAGAACGGACTGCCGGTTATTGATCTCAGTGTGGGAACGCCGAATATCCCACCTGCGCAGCATATTATAACTGCACTATGCGAGGCCGCAGCTGATCCGGCTAATTATATATATGCTGTGAATGATCAGAGTGAGTTGCTGCAAGCTGCAAGCGATTGGTACAAGCAGCGCTATCAGGTCGAGTTAGACCCGGCTACACAAATCTGTTCCTTGCTCGGTTCACAGGAAGGGCTGGCACATATATCCCTCTCCATTGTCGATGAAGGTGATCTCGTGCTGGTCCCTGACCCCTGTTATCCCGTCTTCGCGGATGGGCCGTTACTGGCAGGTGCAGAACTGTATTATATGCCGCAAAAAGAAGAAAACGGGTATGTTATTCAGCTTCAGGATATACCGGAAGATATCGCTCATCGAGCGAAATTCATGCTGGTCTCCTATCCCAACAATCCAACAACCGCGATGGCACCGGATCAGTTCTATCTTGACCTGATTGCCTTTGCCAAGAAGTATGATATTATCGTGCTCCACGATAATGCGTACAGTGAACTCGTATTTGACGGAAAGTCATGTGGAAGCTTCCTTGCATTCCCTGGCGCCATGGACGTCGGTGTGGAGTTCAATTCCCTGTCAAAAACGTACGGACTGGCCGGAGCGCGAATCGGCTTCTGTGTGGGCAATACAACCATGGTCTCCATGCTGAAAAAGCTGAAATCCAATATGGATTACGGGATGTTTCTACCGATCCAAAAAGCAGCAATTGCAGCCATTACCGGTGATCAATCCGAGGTTGAACGGGTCAGAGCTATTTATGAACAGCGTAGAGACATCCTCTGTGAGGGCTTCAGCAATCTCGGTTGGCCGATTGCCAAACCTGAAGCAACGATGTTCGTCTGGAGCCGGATTCCGGCGCACTACGACAGCTCAGAGCAATTTGCCATGGATCTGGTCACACATGCGGGTGTCATTGCAACCCCAGGCAGTGCCTTTGGTCCTTCAGGTGAAGGGTATGTGCGCTTCGCGCTTGTTCAGGATAATGAAATATTGCAGCAAGCCGTACAATCCGTCGATGACAGCGGGATTCTGAAATCCAGCTAACGGGAGTACGATTCGAATGTGCTCAAGCAAAAATCCCCTCAAGGTCCACAGGGAGTAAGAGTTTCACGTTTAATAACGTGGTCTCTACTTCTTGTAGACGTGAGGGGATTTTTTTCATTTTCAGAGGACTAAACATTCATTGGGTGATTTAAGATCGCAGCTGAATGGTACCACGTGATAGCAAGAAGCCTGCTCGGGGAGCAGGCTTCTTGTTTCAACGATTTATACAGACTTGCGCCAATTAGAACGATACATCAGATACAGGAAGTACGGTGTTCCGATGATCGCAATGAGTATGCCTGATGGAATCTCTGTCGGTGCCATGACGGTTCTACCGATAGTATCGGCGAGCACCAGCATGACTGCACCCGCTAATGCGGATAGGAACATGGATCGTCTTAACTTATTCCCCGTCAGTAGCCGTACCATATGTGGTGCAATCAGCCCGATAAAACCAACGGTTCCTACACAAGCAACCGCACCTGCTGCAAGTAATACACCAACTGTCATGGCCAATAATCGTGTGCGACGTACTCCGAGACCAAGCCCGGATGCACTGTTGTCGTCAAATACCAGCAGTTCGAATCTGCGTGCCAGCCACCAAGCCACCGGTACCAGAATAACTAAAAATAATCCGATAACCCTCACCTGTTCCCAGGTACGAGCATAGGTGCTTCCTGTCAGCCAGATATATCCGCTGCTACCGTATACCGCACCACGGACAATCAGAATCTGAATACCTGCTCCAGCAATGGCAGACATCGCGATCCCCAGCAACACAACCGCCGAAGGGTTCAGTCCTTTCTTCCAGGCGAGGGAGAACACAACCACAGCAGCAATGGCTGCACCGATGATTGCCGCAATTGGCAGCAAGTATATCGGAAGACCCGGCCATAAGATGATGACCATCATTGCTCCAAGCCCTGCACCTGAGGACACACCAACAATTGAAGCATCTGCCAGCGGGTTACGTACCGCCATCTGAATGAGCACACCGCTGATTGCCAGTGCAGCTCCTGCACCTGCGGCAACAAGAGTACGCGGAATCCGAAGCTGAATCAGCGCGGAGAACAGTCCATCCGATTGGAACAGACTTGGTAACCAATCGGCCAGCGGAATTCGCATACCACCAAACATCGTACTGAGCAAGATAAGCACGACCGTTATGACTGAGAATAATACAGCCATCGGGCCAAATGCAAAGCGACGCGCAGCTCCTCCTGTGCTCATTGAAGTTGACATGCCTGATCCGTTTGCAGCCTTCATGCGTGTAAGAACAAGCCAGATGAGCCACGGTGCACCAATGATCGCCATAACGGCACCCGTTGGCAGTTCCATGCTGGAGTTATGCACCATCTTGGCGAGGACATCTGCTCCAACCAGTAGCGCTGCGCCCCATATGAACACACCGGGTAAAAGTAATCGATTGGAACGTACACCACTCAATCGAACCAGATGAGGTGCAACCAGTCCCACGAAGCCAATCGGTCCGATTACACTGACAATCACGGCGGCCAGCAATACAGCGAGAATTAACCCTCCTGCACGAGCCAATGCAACCTTTTGTCCCAAGGAAGAAGCCGTTGATTCATCCAACTCCAGCATATCCCACTGTCTGGACAGGATTAACGCGAGAAGGGTAATACCAACCACCCAAGGCAAAGCATAAAACACACCACTCCAGTCATTCTGGACAAGTGTTCCTGAACCCCAAAGGAACAACCCTTGTGTCTCCATGGAGAAAAAAATATGTAATGCACTCGTAAATGAACCAAGGACCATCGATACAATCATACCGGACAACGCAAGTCGAACCGGGCTTGATGTTCGTCCGCCCCCCATGAAATAAGCCGCAAATGCTGCCAGCAAACCACCTAGGGCTGCGAAAAGAAAAGGCGACTGACTTAATAGACTTGGAAAAGCGATAGCTCCCAACACCACCACAAAGTATGCTCCCGCATTAATGCCCAGCGTATCTGAAGCAGCCAGTGGATTACGAGTAATCGTTTGCAGCAAAGCGCCCGCAACAGCCAGTGCGCCACCCGCAAGAATACCGATCACTGTACGCGGCATGCGCAAGTCCCAGACCATATTGTGCTCTAATGAATCCTGTCTGCCTGTAAGAGCGTCCCAAACGACATGCAAAGGAATGGATGCTTCTCCATAACACAGACTTACAAAAAAAAGCACGATGAGAGCGGTTAGACCGCCCCCATATATGCTTATTGTGCGCCAATTCATAGCTGGCTTAGATCCTTGAACCGAACTCATTTGGTAATCGCCTCGACTACCCCATCAACCAATACTTTGGAGGAGATGGGTCCACCAAATGTCCATGTTGTGCTATCGAGTTGATATGTGCGTTTTTCCTTCACAAAGTTCAGTCCGTTCCAAACCGAGTTATCTTTCATGGCTGTGCCAAAGACGTCATCGTCTGGTTGTGTAATATAAATGAAGTTACTGTCCTTCACATCGGTTAAGGATTCAATGCCTACTGTAGAGAAGCCATAGTTTTCAACTTTGTCCGGCTGCCAATCGTTAACCAGTCCGATTTTGTCCAAAGTACCAATCACAACCGAGTTATCGGTAAACATACGCAGGCTGACTGCATTTTGATATGTGAACGCTTGTGTCAGCGCAAAATTGAAGTTTTCTTTACCCGCAGCAGCCAGTTTTTCTTTGGCTTCAACATAGTGCTGATCGAGATCACTAAGAACTTCTTTTGCTTTGTCTTCTTTGCCCAGAGCCGTTGCAATGTTAGTAAAGATCTCTGTCATTTTGTCATAATCATAACCGTTACCATCGTACGGATCATATTCAATCGTTGGCGCAATCGCGTTAAGCTGATCGTAGACCGCCGTGTTATTATCTGCATTAGCAATGATGAGATCTGGCTTCAATGCAGCAATAGCTTCCAGATTTGGTTCACTGCGTGTTCCGATATCCGTTACACTGTCATCCAGTGCTGCTTCGGATGTTACCCACACTTTATAGTTAGCGTTATCTGCGTTACCTACTGGTTGAACACCCAAGGCAACAACATCTTCAGTATATGTCCATTCAAGCGTAACGACACGTTCTGCTGGCTTGTCCAGCTTAAGCTCTCCACGTTTATGCTTCACGGTAACAGGACCTGCTGTCTCTTCAGCCGGAGCACTACCCGAGCCACTACCTTGACTTGTATCTGTTGTAGTCGTGGTTTTACCACAACCCGCCAAAACCAGCACAAAGGCCAGCATAATCAACAGTCCATTCAACCCTTTTTTCATATCTCTTTTCTCCCCTGTTAATATGTATTTATATGATAACAATTATCATTATCACTATTGGATTATGCCGTAGGAATTGATTTTTGTCAATGCAAAGTACCTTATTCCAATTCTTTTATGAAATAAAAAAGGAAAGGGATAGCTCAAAGGCCATCCTTCCCTTCTACTGTTTGCTGTTTGCATTAACTCAACTGCATCGTAGTGATGCATGTATTATCATTTTCGTATGTAGACAATTGCGTTTCCGCAACCTTTCCATCTCGAACAATACGAATCAGATAGGTTCTGTCTCTAGGCACCCAAAAATCCATAAATCCGTTCGCACCAGACTTCATCACTTCATCTTTCATAAAAGTGTTGCCTTGAGAATCGTGAATGGTAACACTGAATTCCTTATTGCTCATTTCCCCCTGACAACCGGTCAAGCTATGAATTGCACAGGGATGGGTCTGATCCACATAGGGTGCAATGGAAAGGAAAAATTCATTTTCAGGCAAATCGTATGTAGTGGTCTTTTTATCTTGATCGGTTACGATTAACTGTTTGGCATTGATGGAGGCAGATTCGGGTGTCTCTTTTCCTGTGCTGATATCTTCCACCAATTTTCGGATGTTGGGCGTATTGGCTGCACCCGCCTCTTCCTTGCCCGTATTACTTGCAAACAGATAGGTTCCGATTACAATCACAGCTACAATACCTGCAATGATCCATATTTGTTTTTTCATCTGGAGTCCATCTCCTCGTCCGTTTTGGTTTATTATAAGGTAGAACACAGTGATACGGACAGTTTACGACACCAAAGTCACCATATATTCACATTTTTGTATTGTAGTAAGCGTAATCTGCTGCCTGTGCACTGTATCATTGATAAGTAAGGGAGGTTGTGTATATGTTTAAGTCTCCATCTGTATCTGACACCGATCGAAGAGTACACAAATCCAAACATGCTCTGAAGTCAGCCCTTCTGGAATGGATGTCCCGTAAGCCATTGGCCAGTATAACCATCACCGATATTGTCAAATCCGCCGATTTGAACCGCAGCACATTTTACAAGCATTATGTATACAAAGAAGACCTGTTTGATGAATTGTTAAATGACGTGATTGACGATTTAAAATTAGCCTATCGAGCACCCTATCAGCATTTCCGAGATTTCGATATTAAGGACCTTAACGCCTCAGCAATTCAAATTTTCGACCATGTGCTGGCTCATGCCTCCTTCTATACATTGCTGGTTAATTCTAACGTGCTACTGGATTTCAGGGATACACTCTATATAACACTTAAGAACTTGTATCTGGAGGATGTGACCGATCTGTCACCTGATCCACGGTTGGATAAGGAACTTCTCGCCTGTTATCAGGCTAATGCCGTTCTTGGTTTAGTTACGAGTTGGGTGAAAAGCAACTTCAAATACAGCGCCTCCTATATGGCTGAACAACTGTTGGAATTCACACGCATGAACCGTTCCCAAGAGATTTATCGGTCTAATCTCCATTCTGCAACGAGTCCATCAAGATAAAGTTATGCCATGACTCTGTAGTGGGATCTGCTCTTAAAAAGAGGTACTGTCTCCCCTGAAGCTTGAGATACAGTACCTCTTTATCATGTCGAAACATTTATTTTAATTAGTTGCTGATCCAGCCACCATCTACAGGCAACTCAACACCTGTAATGAATTTGGATTCATCAGATGCCAAAAACAGGTAGGCGTAAGCAATATCCATAGATTCACCAGCATGTGGAGGCAGTGGAGCAAGATTTTTGTAATTCTCCCCCATCTCCACCTGGGATTTGATGCCTGCTTTCTCCACCATCCCTGTAAACACAGCACCCGGATGTACGGAGTTCACACGAATATTGTCTTTGGCAAACCACTGTGCCCCGTGTTTGGTCAATGAACGTACAGATCCCTTGGAAGCACTATAAGCTGCGCCCTGGGCATCTGCTATTCCACCAATGATTGCTGCTATGGAAGAGGTATTAACGATGGAACCTTGTCCATTCTTCTGCATATAAGGAATGACTGCCTTCATGCCGAGCCATACACCTGTACCATTAATGGACATAACCTTGTCCCAATCCTCTAGCTCAGCTTCCAAAATGCCTTTGGCCATATGAATTCCGGCATTGTTGACCAGAATATCTATTTTTCCGAATTTCGATACGGTTTCTTCCACAACAGCGTTCCAGGACTCTGGACTGGATACATCCAGCTTCAACGCAATGGCTTCCCCGCCACCAGCTACGATCTGTTTAACCTGTTCCTCCAAAGCTTCGATCGCCACATCGGTAGCCACTACCTTGGCTCCTTCTCTTGCAAATAATTGAATACCTGCCAATCCCATTCCACTGGCGGCACCGGTTATAATTGCAACTTTTCCAGTTAATCTGCCCATTTCATATCATCCTTTCCTATTACGATGAATGCCTCATTATGACACCCAACCTGCTAACACCTTTAGTATACGGATGAAATGAAAGCTCTTTCAATCAGCAAATGGACAGGCTTTTGTGGGATAACCGATAGCTAAGTATGGATCTGTTTATTCCCCAGATGTTAATCAACAACATGGACAACTTATGTTGGTTTTATTTTCAATCTACGAGTACTGCCAAAATCCGGCGATGGGATCTGTCCATCTACATTCACTGAATTGGCAAGCAAGTACAGTGCCCCATAACCAAAGACATACTCTTCAAACATTCCATCCGAATAGCCATCCTCATCAATTTGGATGAAAAAATCGTATCCGTCCTTATGCAGAGCTAAAAAGTAACTATCCACTTGCTTAAGTATCTTGTCCAGCTTGAACATAAAGACGGTCGTAATCTTAGTGCCCCCATACCTTCGGTAGCTACTAGCACCGTGATTCTTTTACCCAGACTTGGGGAGCTTAGCTTCGAAAACGGAGAGAGTAGCGGCGATGCCCTTTAATGTCATCGTCCCGCCACTCTCAAGCCCCCGATAAATCAGACTATCTTTTTGAATAAATAGACTTATTGACTGGATAAAAGACATAAACTTTTATTTTTATGCTGACATAGACTATATTGAGAATCCGAATTAAGGAGTCAGTTTTAGAATGGTCACAGTGGTATTTAGATTGTTATGCAACTGTGCAGGAGTTGCATTCGCATTTACCAGCTGGATCGTCGTCGGAACCGTTGTAACCGTAACAATAACTTCAGCAGATATAGGTCCTCCTCCATTACCTGTGAAAGGCACAGGTGTTATGGGCGTTCCATTTACCGTGAGGTTGAAATCCGCATCGCCCTGATTATGAATGCTAAAAGAGATCAAGTAACTTCCTGTTTCATTGATTGTTATCGTGGAGGACGGCGGCACAAAAGTGAATGCACCTCCAACATTAGCCAAAACCCCGGTTAAAGTTATTGGTGAGTTGCCAGGTACTGTGTCTGTGCCTGTGCCAGGGTCTGCTCGGAAAACACTTAGGAAATCGGATATTCCGGCCCCAACTGGACCGGCCGGACCTGTTGCTCCAACTGCTCCTACTGGACCTACGGGACCTACGGGACCTACCGGACCCACTGCTCCGAGCGCGCCTGCTGGCCCGACTGGCCCTTGTATACCCGGAATCCCTTGCAGTCCTTGTGGTCCCGGTATCCCTTGAGCACCGGTCGCTCCTCTGAGACCTATCGGTCCTTGTGGTCCCGGTATCCCTTGAGCGCCAGTTGCCCCTTTTGGACCTATCGGTCCTATTGGTCCAGAATTTCCTTGAGCGCCTTGCGGTGCATTAACAACAACCTTAGGTCTAACCTTTACCACCTTAACCTTAACACGACAATGCATGCTTTGTTTAAATTTACGTCTACAAATGCGTTTTCCATGACGATTTAACAATGAACTCACCTCCGTGATATTTCTCCCCATACTATGTGTATCCATCACAAGGGGCATAGACTATTAACTATAAATTAGAAAATTTTAGTGCCCATAATGAGAAAATTGGTCTATGAATCCAGTCTATAACATGAATGTATAGACCCATTTTCAATATAAAATGCAGATAAAAAAGCCAGTCGAACACGAGATATTCTCGATGTTTGACTGGCTTTTGCTATGCTTATCCCTTTCGCACAGGTTCTTCTTATTTTACAATAGTGCTTTGTTTTTCTCATAGAACCGGGCATTGTGAGAAGATACACCCGCCATATCGGAAGCAGCAGGTTCCAGATACGTCTTGGCACTGTTGACGGCGAGCACCGCATCGTTAAAAGCACCAGCGATCAGCCTGACTTTGCTTCCATAAGTGATGAAATCACCTGCTCCGAATATACCTGGAATGTTGGTACGCATGCGCTGATCAACGGATACGCCGTAGTCTTCACGCGCTAGCCCCCATTGCACGAGGTTACCAAAATCACGATCATACCCATGGCTTACAACAACTTCATCCACTTCGACATGTGTGATCTCATCGGTTTCTAAATGGGCCAACTCGACACGATCGATTTTATCACCTTTGCCGTATAAGCGAGAGATAGTATATGGCGTCATGACGTTTGCTTGAGCCTTCATCTGAGCAACAGGCGACTCATGTCCGGTAAATTCATGACGTCTGTGTGCTACTGTAACTTCACTTGCGATCTTGCCCATTTCATTCGCCCAGTCGACTGCGGAATCACCACCACCCGAGATCAGAACACGCTTCCCGGCAAATCGGGACAGGTCGGTTATCGTGTAGTGCAGATTTGTCAGTTCATATCGATTGGCACCTTCAATAGCCAGCTTTTGCACCTGCGTCATACCTCTCCCAGCACATAACAAGATTGTGCGTGTGTAGTGACGTTTGCCTGTTTTGGAAATGAGTACAAATACACCATCCTCACGTCGTTCAAGCTCGGCTATTTCCTGCCCAAATACAATTGTTGGATCGAACGTTCTCGCCTGTCTCTCCAGCGATTCAATCAGCTTCTCACAGCGAATCGGGTCAATCCCGCCCACATCCCAGATCAGCTTCTCCGGGTACGTACGCATGAATCCACCCAGTTCCTGCTTGGCTTCGATGATCTTGGTACGCATGGCTCTCATACCACTATAAAATGAGGCATACATGCCAGCAGGCCCACCACCAATGATCGTAATATCGTAGATGTCTAATTGTGTCTCCGTTGTCATTTAAGGCACCAACTTTTCAACAACATAGTCCATCAATTTTACAGATCCAATCGGACCCACACCGGATACGAATTGGCTTGTCTTCAACGGGAAGACATGATCATTCTTCACAGCCTCCAGATTCGACCACACCTGGCTTGCTTTCAGATCTTCCATGGATTTCTTCGTGTCATAACCTACGAGGGTTCTATCTTCCAGAAAAATATAATCCGGATTCATCTCAGGCAAAAACTCCAGTGAGAACTGGCTAAACCAATCTGTAGAGTCTTTGATCGCTTCAGGGCTATTCAGACCCAGGATATCATAGAAGAAAACACTGCTGCTTCCTCCTTTGGGACCCATGAAACGGTAACGATTGTGCTCTACCCGGAGAACCAATACGGTCTTGTCTCCCAGGGCTGCCGCAATTTTCTCTTTCGCTTGTGAGGCTTTCTCATCAAATTCAGCCAATACTTTGGCAGATTCTTCGGTCTTGTCAAATATGGCAGCCAGCTTTGGCATAGCACGTTTCATTTCACTGTTGGCATCCAGTGCCACCGTAGGAGCAATTTTGGACAATTCATCATATACGCCCTGTTCCATACCTTCGCCAGCTGCAAGGATCATATCCGGTGACAACGCAAGCAACTGCTCATAATTATATTGATATTGCTCAACTTCAATGATCTGGACTCCATGTTCTTTCAAATAATCAGGGCGGTATTCCGCTTCAACTTCTGGAGTTAACAAAACGATTTGAGGTGTAACACCCATTTCAATCAGATACTCGGCATAGATCGAATCAAACACAACCAGATTTTGAGGATGAGTTGGAATCGTTACTTCTCCAAACTGATCCTTCACCACCTTAGTCCCACTTTCAGTCGCTGTTTCTTCTGTTGTATTCGCTGCTCCTTCAGTTGGAGTACCTGCTGTTCCAGCTGTAGCGTTCTCTTCAGTAGTTCCACCGGAACATGCCGCCAGCATCATACTGATCACCAACAGCATGATGGCTAACCCTTTAAATCTTCGTGACATGATATACTTCGCCCCTTATGTACATTGATAATGATAATTATTATCAAATAGTATCAAATAAGAAGTGTTGCTTCCATAGCATATCGTGCGTATTCGGTTGGATTATTGTGCTCTCTCATGAAAAGGTTCCGTAAGATGGCGAACGATCTGATTTAGAATCAGAGTGTGACCCGTAATTCCGTGACCGTCTACCCACAGGTGAGTATCTACGTAAAATACCCGATTATTTTTCACAGCCTTCAGCTCGTTCCATTGCGGACTCTCCCATAGTTTCCTCATATTCTCTTCAGCGCTGAAGTGCTGCATGATCCGCTTCTCCACAAACACATAATCGGGATTGGCTTGTGTCAGTAGTTCAAGCGAACAAGGATTAAACCAGGCTGTACCTGAATCCAGTGCTTGCGGCAGTGTTAATCCAAGCTGTTCATATAACAAGTGTGATACCCCGTGTGAATGCCCACCCAGATATCGATAACCAAACGCTTCTACCCTCAGCAACATGACTGTGGCCGCGGATTGGATGATGGGTTGCAACTGTTGCTTAGCTACGCTGACTTCGTGTTTCATCTGCTGATGCAGTCTATAAGCTTCTTCTTCTTTAAGAAACCAGACTGCCAATTGATCGAGCATTGGTTCTACATCTTGATGAAGTCCAGTTAGAATCGGTGCAATTGTGCGCAGCTCCCTTTTGACCTCTTCCGTCAATACGTTTCCTATCAACATCTCCGGTTGAATTTGTCGAACAAGTTCTATCTCCACCTCATACTGTGTTACCTCCAGCATCTCTACTCCATACGCTGTAAATTGTTCATGATGATGTGGGGACAACAGGATCGGGGTGACCACTACGGCATGGGGGATGACACCCAGATGAATCATAATTTCTGCACAGATTGGAGAAAGTGATACGATCTTGCGCTGCGTCATCGTCTGCCTATATATCTTAGGTGATACGCCAGTCAGTTGTTTGAAGCGTCGGCTAAAATAATGAGCATCTTCAAATCCAGTCTTTTTGGCAATATCCTGTGAGGTTGCAGCTGTTAATATCAATTCTTCCTGCGCACGGTAGATCCGGTAGTGTGCCAGATAATCCAGAGGTGGCTTACCATATCGCTCGCTAAATTTGCGGGAGTAATGCCATGGACTGATTCCGGCAATCTGAGCTAACTGTGTACGTGTAATGACCTGATCATAATGCTGCTGCATGTAGTCAATGGAGCGAAGTATACCGTGTTCTGGCTTCAACTCGTTATCCGGCTGTTTCCGATATAGATTACTTAACAACTCATATAACAAATGCTGATGGCCAACCCTTTCTGCACTCTGATCCTGTGTATGTACTTCACTCCAATGCTGAATGATACTTGCCAGACCTCCACCGGACAGTTGCACTTTCTGATACGCCTCTCCTGACGGTAACCGCCATTCAAACTTCTCAGCTTCCCGTCGATCATGCAGCACCGAATATGTATCGAACTGAACATGCCAGCCTGCCAGATCCAGGTTGCCACCTTCAATGACCTCCATTACAGAGTTCTCTTCAAGCGCAATTAATTCTCCATAGGAGACGTGAACTCGGTGTCCATTTATATTCCAGATCGCTTTTCCATCAATGATAAATATCAAGGTGTGACTGGGAAAGTGATGCAGCTCGCCTTTTGTTATCCATGCGTTGCTTAGTGCATTCGTTGACTTCCATTGCGCAATCCATTCCATGTTGTCAGACATAGGTTATCCTTTCAAAGGGATTAGTAATCCAGATTTATAGGTTTCACTATATCAAAATACATGACAACTCCATAACCAACAAGCTATGGCTTGAATAAAATGGTGGACAGCTACTGAGCATTTCATACTTGTATTATTCAGATAAAACTCAAAAGAGCCCGTACCATCAGGTATAGGCTCTTTCTTACAACTTTAACACTACTTTTTCAAAAGTACGTTTTACGTATTACTCAATGCTGGCCTTCGGTGACCCCTGTCCCCGTTTCTGTCCTTTTCTTGCCATCCAATACGTCAGTCCACCTGAGACACCGAAAGCAATAACCACACCAATGCATGTGTGTAACAGATTCAGGCTACCCTCTTCGATGAAGAGAGGGAGGCTGACCAAGCTCGGATTCCCCACCATAGAAAATGCCTTGACAGATAACAGTCCTAAATACAGTCCACCCGCAGCTCCACCCAGCAATGCAGCGTAGAAAGAGGATCTTTTTCTCATGTTGACCGCATACAATGCAGGCTCTACAACTCCAAGGAGGGCTGTTCCCGTTGCCCAGAAAGCAAGTCTTCTGGATGCTGGCTCTTTCGAATGCAAAGCGTTTGCAAGCGCAGCCCCTGCTTGTCCTACAATCGCCACTAACATGGCAGCAATCACCATAGAACCACCATTCATAACCATTTCATTAATGATGATGGCAATTATCCAGTAGTGTAATCCCGTAATTAACATCAGTGAGAAGACCGCTCCCAGTAACATCACCGACACCACTGGAGCATTAGTTACTAGTGTATCCAATGCCTCCGGCAGATGTTCATCAATCCAGGTGCCGACTGGACCAAGAATCATCAATACTAGCGGAACAAGAATCAGTAACGTCAGGAATGGAGCAACCATCCCTTTGGAAAATTTTGGACTACATCGTTCAACAACTCTTTCCAAGAAGGCGGCTACACAGATCGTTAGAATGACCCAGATGGGCGTAGAGTAAAAAGCAGGCTGGGACACCAGTGGCAAACCCAGGAAATGCACCTCTTTTTCCCCTGACATCAGCATCGTCATCTCCGGATAAAACATGAGTCCGCCAATCGATGCAGCAACATAGATGTTGCTCTTCAACCGATACGCTGTGCTGATTGCTACCAATATAGGCAGTACATAAAATACACCGTCTCCAATGATCCTGAAGATCGTAAAGGTCTGGCTGTCCATCAATGCTGAAGAGTCCGCAGAACTGTACGTATCCATTAACGCAATAATGGCGACTATAATTTTAATAACAGCGGCTCCGAGAATTGCAGGCATCAAGGGCCTGAACACATCGGATACAAAATGTAAGATCGAGAATCTGTTCTTCTTCGTGTGTCCCGCTTCCTGCAACGCTGTCCTTGTCGATTCCCAAGCGTCCATACCCAGTAACGTATTGTAGATAAGTGAAGATTCATCTCTTATTGCCAGATGGCACTGCTCACCCGTTATCCGAATATCTGCCACAACATCTGAGGAAGCAAGAATAGACATGTTCAATTGAGTACTGTCCTTTATTACCAGCGTTGTTGTGCCCTTATCATGTTCTACAAGCTTGATGTTCTCCTTGCCACCTGCGAGTTTCAACCAATCTTCAATCTGTGTGTCATGCATTATGTACGATCTCCTCATATTACGGTAAACCCGTGTTTTGTGATGTGTTATGATCTAATATGCCTCTATCTATATACACATTTCCATGAAAAAACTTCAATAGGATAAAAAAACTAATTTCCCTGACATTGCATGTTCATTTATACAAGGTATATTGACCTATGAAGGTCGAAAAAGCAAAAAAAGCCTACTCTTATGTAGGCTCTTATCCATCTTTACTTATGAGTCATACTCTTCATACTCACAACCGGCATTCGCAGTCATCAGATGGTGTTGCACGTAAATATACATCCTCATCCTAAGACAGTGCCAACATCGCGTTCATATCTTCTTCTGCCGTTGTAATTAACTTGAGACCAAACATATCCACGAGTACATCCAAGACACCTTCCGATATGAACTCAGGCGGTTTCGGTCCTATCCGAATGTCCTGAATGCCGAGGCTGAACAGACCGAGCAGGATCGCAACTGCTTTTTGCTCAAACCAGGACAGGACGATGCTGACAGGCAAATCGTTCACGGTACAGCCAAAAGCATCCGCCAAAGCCATAGCAATTTTCACCGTAGAACCGGAATTATTGCATTGACCTAAGTCGATATAACGCGGTATACCCGTGTCTCCAACCGTACCATAATCCACATCGTTGAAGCGGAACTTACCACAGGAAGTCGTCAGAATTACAGTATCATTTGGCAAGGATGTCGCGAGTTCACGATAGTAGTTGCCACCTTTCCCTGGCGCATCACAACCTGCAATAACGAAAAATCGACGAATATGACCGTCTTTTACCGCCTGAATAATCTCGGGCGCAAGTCCAATCACGGTCTCATGATGGTATCCTGTCGTTAAGACTTGCTCGGACTGTACATTAGCCGCAGGCAGTGACAATGCGCGTTCAATTAGAGGTGAGAAGTCATCCTCTGTAATTTTGGCAACACCCTCCAGACCCGCCACTTCGTATGAGAAAAAGCGGTCTGCATATGTGCCTTTGATCGGCATAACACAGTTCGTTGTTGCGAGAATAGCACCCGGGAATTGTTCGAAGAGTCTTCTTTGATCGTACCAGGCTTTGCCGATATTACCCTTGAGATGGGCGTATTTCTTCAGCGCAGGATAACCGTGCGCAGGCAACATTTCCGAGTGGGTATAGATGTTGATTCCTTTCCCTTCAGTTTGACGCAGCAACTCCTCCAATGCATACAGATTATGTCCCGTCACCACAATGCACTGTCCTTCAATCTGGTTCTGGCTAACCGTAATCGGTTGCGGTACACCAAAGCGGTCCGTGTGCGCACGATCCAACACATCCATAATGCGGATTGCTGCATTACCTACCTTCATCGCCATCTCCAGATGTTCCTGTACATTAAAATTCGAGTTCGTTAATGTCATATATAATGCCTCATGTGTAATCCGATCCACCTCAGGATCAGAATATCCCAACTGGCGTGCATGTGTCGCATAAGCAGCAATGCCTTTTAACGCAAAAATCATCGTATCCTGCAAACTTGCGATTGTTTCGTTTTTGCCGCATACCCCTACCACAGTACACCCGCCACTCGGCGTCTGTTCGCATTGATAACAAAACATATGGATTCCCCTCCAAACTTAGATTAAACGCAGTTCGTTATGGAATAGCGTAACAGACCCTGATATGAGCTAGTGTGATGGTGCACACACTTTCTGACCAACATCTAAATATAGTTCTCTAGACCATCATCCAAACTGGAAATAATAACATTCAAAAAAAGGCATATCTCGGATCATTATGAAAAATACTGTGTACAGCTAAAAACGTATAAATCCATAATTTTAAAAAATACGGAAATGAAACGATTCTAGATTTTGCCCGTAAGGGTAATACACAGAGAAATCTAATATTCAAGGAGCTGGTCAATTGCAACATTACAGACACAGTGCGGAGGAAACCCTTCAGGATGTGCAGAGTTCCTCCAAGGGACTCACAACATCCGAAGCTGCCAAGAGACTTGAAACGGAAGGATATAACGAGTTAAAAGGTAAAGATGCAACACCAGTCTGGAAATTGTTCCTCGAAAATTTCAAAGATCCGATGGTCATCGTGCTGCTGATTGCAGCCGCTGTACAGGTTGTACTTGGACACCTGATTGAATCGTTGATCATATTCCTGGTTATTTTGCTCAATGCGGTAATCAGCGTAGTTCAGACCAAAAAAGCCGAGAGCTCGCTCGACGCGCTGAAACAAATGTCTGCTCCTGAAGCCAAGGTCATTCGTGACGGGCAGAAAAAGACCATTCCTGCGAGGGAACTCGTTCCCGGTGATATTGTTATGCTGGATGCAGGTGATTATGTCCCGGCAGACGGGCGTATCCTGGAATCAGGAAGTTTGAAAATCAACGAAGGCATGCTGACCGGAGAATCGGAAGCTGCGGAGAAACACGCCGATACCATCCCGGATGAAGCTCCTATTGGAGATCGTCGCAATATGGCCTTCAGTGGCTCACTCGTCGTATATGGACGGGGCATGCTTGTCATTACAGGCACGGCTCTCAAAACCGAAATTGGTAAAATTGCCGAACTGATTGAAAATGCCGAAGCCAAGAACACGCCACTACAACGCAAGTTGGAATCCTTCAGCAAAAAACTGGGCTTTTTCATCCTCGGCTTGTCGATTCTCATCTTTGGCATTGAAGCCGGTCGTGTATGGTTGACCGAAGGTACGGAGAATATCGGGCCATCCATCGTAAATGCACTGATGTTTGCCGTAGCTGTTGCGGTTGCTGCCATTCCTGAGGCGCTATCCTCCATTGTGACTATCGTATTGTCACTTGGAACAAATAAGATGGCCAAACAACATGCGATCATTCGCAGACTGCCTGCCGTGGAGGCGCTCGGTTCTGCCAGTATCATCTGTACAGATAAAACAGGAACACTAACTCAGAATAAGATGACTGTTGTTGATTATTACATTCCCCATGGCACCAAAGACGAATTCCCCGATGATCCCGATCAGTGGTCGGAAGAGGAACGACGTTTGTTACATATTGCGGTGCTCTGCAATGATTCGAATATTAACCAGGAAGGCAAGGAACTGGGTGATCCAACCGAAGTGGCCCTCATTGCCTTCAGCAACCGGGTGAACAAGGATTACAATGAAATCCGTGACCAGTTCCCGCGTGAAGCTGAGCTTCCTTTTGACTCGGATCGAAAGCTCATGAGTACGGTGCATACCTTCGAGGGACAGACGGCTTTGCTGACCAAAGGTGGACCGGATGTGCTGTTCAGTCGCTGTAGCCATGTGTTTATCAACGGAGAAGTTCAGCCACTCACACCCGAGATTCGCACACAGTTTGAAGAGAAAAATGAGGCATTCTCCAAACGCGCCTTCCGTGTGCTGGCCTATGCGTACAAAAAATTCGATGATAAAAACCAGGTCACCATTGATGACGAGCATGATCTGACACTGGTTGGTCTGACAGCGATGATTGACCCACCGCGTGAAGCGGTATACGGCTCTATTGAAGAGTCCAAAAAAGCGGGCATTCGCACCATCATGATCACCGGAGATCACAAAACGACGGCTCAGGCCATCGGTGTGGATATTGGTCTTGCCGAACCGGATGATCTCGCCATTACCGGAGCCGAACTGGACAAAATGTCCGATGAAGAACTGGATCAACAACTTGAACATATCTCGGTATACGCCAGAGTATCACCTGAGAACAAAATCCGAATCGTGCGTGCATGGCAGCGTAAAGGCAAAGTTGCAGCCATGACCGGAGATGGGGTTAACGACGCGCCTGCGCTGAAACAAGCCGACATCGGTGTAGCGATGGGTAGCGGAACAGATGTCGCCAAGGATGCGGCTGCCATGATTCTGACGGATGATAACTTTGTCTCCATCGTGAATGCAGTTAGTGTTGGGCGGATGGTGTTTGATAACATCAAAAAAGCCATCGCCTACCTGTTCGCCGGTAACCTCGGCGCGATTATCGCCATTTTGTTTGCCTTGATCGTCGGCTGGGTTAATCCATTTACGGCCCTACAGCTGCTGTTCATCAATCTGGTGAACGACTCCCTGCCTGCCATTGCTTTGGGTACAGAGAAACCCGAGCCGGATGTCATGCGACGCAAACCGCGTGATATTAACGAGGGGATCTTCGCAGGCGGAACCCTGCAGGCTGTGATTACGCGTGGTGTCCTGATTGGTGCAGCTGTTATCGTGTCCCAATATATTGGACTTGGCATCTCGGAGGAAATCAGTGTGGCTATGGCCTTCACAACCTTGATTCTGGCACGTAGTCTGCAAACTTTTGCAGCACGTTCCAATACACAAACCATCTTCCAGGTGGGCTTCATGACCAATAAATTCGTGCTTGGCTCCATTCTGGTATGTCTCTGTCTCTATGCAATCACACTGATTCCAGGTGTTCGTGGCATCTTCGCCATCCCGGATACATTCGGCTGGAATGAGTTCTTCATTGCAGGCGGACTCGCTCTTGCAGCCGTCATTCTGATGGATGTCATCAAGTGGGTTCGCAATCGCGGCAAGCAAGTCACTGCAGCATAAGTTCTGCAGATATCGTATGCACAAACAGGCGCCCATTATCGGAGCGCCTGTTTCTGTATCTAATTATCCCTGTTTAATGCCAAAAGCGATCCATCGTCCATCAATATCCTCGATCACAAACTCCTTGTTATTATAGTCTGTGTGATTAAGGACACGTACGATTTTCACATCGGCGTTGATCAATTCCTGTTGAAGCTCTTCCTGGTTCTTGGTAATAAAATAGGCATCATATCCATACCCATATAATTCTCTGTTGGGAATGACCTTCTGTCCATTGCTTTGGGTTAAAATAATCTCGGTAAGATCACGATACAGGCAGATATGGGATTCCGCGGCATCAAGATATTCGACCACCCGGAAGCCCATCTTTTCTTCATAAAACTGCGCGGTTCGCTTCATATCCAGAGTTGGAAATACGCTGTGGGACATTAATAATAAGTGATTCATACTGTAAACTCCTTAAAATATAATCAAATCTAGTTATGTATTCCAACCATCATCTTACCCAATTTCAGGGAAATAGTCTATAAATCCCGACCCTATGTCTCTTAAATTTCGCTTATACTGCGCAATATACAGTATGACATTATTGCCATATAATAAAATGAAGTGTAAAATGATATATTGCTTTTCGTCACATTTTCATCAAAGCTCAATCCGAATTCACATTCATAGATAAGACAGGAATGGTACCGTGAAAGATAAAATTGTCATGCCACTCTGGACGTGCTGTTTGTTCATCGTTGTGATGAATACCACCATGTTCAATGTTTCTTTGCCAGTCATTATTCATGATCTGCAGATTACCTCGGACCTGGGGTCTTGGGTCATCTCAAGTTATTCGATTGGTTACGCCCTGTCGACGGTGATTTACAGTCGATTGTCAGACCGTATCCCGGTACGCAAACTGTTAACGGTCGGGCTTCTGATCCTGGGGTTATCTTCGTTGCTCGGATTGTTCGCGCATAACTTCGCGATCCTGTTACTGACACGTATTCTGCAATCTGCGGGTGCAGGGGTGATGGCCGGTCTGGGCCTCGTCATTGCGAGTCGTTACATTCCGGTGGAACGACGCGGAGCTGCCATCGCACTGATCTCATCAGGTAGCGCCATGGCTTTTGGACTTGGCCCCATTGTAGGCGGACTCATTAGCGAGTACTGGGGCTGGAACGGACTTTTTGCCATAACCGTGCTTGTCCTGCTCGCCCTGCCTGTATTGCTCTATTTTCTCCCACGTGAATCCGTCAAAACGGATCAGCCGTTCGATGTTATTGGTGCCATCCTAACCGTCATTAATGCAACTACACTTCTCGTCGCGATCACCCAGCAGTCCTGGTTATGGTTTGCCATTGGTGTTATTTCACTTGTTGCACACCTCCTGTATATTCGGAAAGCGAGTCTTCCGTTTGTGAATCCACAAGTGTTCCAAACACCAGGGTATACCCGCTTAATCCTTATCGGATTCTGCGTGCTGGTCGTGAATCTGGGCAATCTGTTTTTGATGCCGCTTGTGCTTGCTGATCTATATGGACGCTCTTCGCTCGCCATTGGTTTGCTGATTGCTCCAGGAGCCATTGTTGCAGCATTCTGTACCCGTTTCGTCGGACGCTGGATCGACCGTTATGGCAATATGCGATTTATGATCATCGGACACATCCTGCTCGCAGCGGTACTTGCTTTATTCATGTTCGGACTTGATCAATCCGCCCTGATCATTACCAGTGGTTATCTCTTTTTCTCACCGGCACTCTCAGCCTCCATGGCTTCACTGAATAATGAAGCGTCACGAGTGCTGCCCAAAGCGCAAATAGGTTCCGGTATGGGCATGTTACAACTGATTCAGTTCTTCGGTGGTTCGGTGTCTGTAGCCGTGTGTGGGCTGCTGCTACACAGCATTCCGGGAGTCTCGGTCGAGGAAGCTTATCATGTGGTGTATGCTTGTCTGTTGCTCGTCTGCGTTGTTTCACTCGGGTTGACCGTCTGGCATAGCAGAGCTTCACGCTCAAGCATTGAACCTGTTACATTGGACAATTGATGTTTAAAGTTCAGAACCAAAAAGGCCCGCACCAAGCGCGAGCCTTTTTTTTAGTTTGGAACAGAAATGCCGTTTTTTCAAAGTGGATCACTCAATGAACTTGAACTTACAGGTTACTTTTCTTATTTCCTCCTACAGCAGCATGCCAACTATTTTCCGTCCAGTGCTGACTTCCAGGCCTCCATGATGCTAATTGGGGCTTTGCTGCTGCTCTCGCCGCCACCTTCCTGCGTCCAAAGTGGTGGAAAATACGCGAATACTTGCCCCGTCTGAAGCTGTGCCATATCCTGCTGCCAACCTTTCCAGCGAAACGTCTGATAGAACTGCTCCAAGTCGCCATTTGCCAGCCAGTTGATAAAACCTGAATATGTCAGTTCTGTCGATTCCCATTCCAATGTATCCGGTGCAAAATAATAGACCTGTCCTGTGCGGCCATACTTGCCTGTATCCAGTCCGAAGAAACCACCTGCCGCATCATATGCAACGACCATCATACCTTCCAGTACATCTACCCAAGGTTGCTCACTCACACCATTCCAACTGGTGAGACTCCCATATGTACTGTCACCACCCGCACCAAGCAGCGTGATCCAGCCATGGTCCAGTACAATACCTTCTGTCTCATAAGCAACAGCCCCCAAATAGGATTTGGTGCTTATTTGCAGACGATAGAGGGTATCCTCTCCAGTCTCCTGCTTTGCTGGAACATAAACATATGTATTTTGTCCGCTATTCAGGAGTTCCTTGAGTTCTTCCCATGCGTGATTCTCCCGATCTACTAATTCAGCTATAGTTAATGTATTCATGAGCAGTCTCCTCACTGATTTTATATGAGCATATCATGGCTTATTAACCCGTTCAAATCTGCTATAATCTATCTTCAAAGCTAAATTCAAGGGGGGGAAACGATTTGATTCGCGTAGTTATACTTATGATTCCGATTCTGATGGTGCTTGTATCCGGTTGTCAGAATCATACATCTGCCATGAAGGAACCCGTTTCTGTTCAAAAGTCTGATCCCCAGGTCATCCATTACATATCACCCCAAGGAAACGACTCGAATAAAGGAACGATTCAATCTCCGTGGAAAACGTTGCAGCACGCAGCCGACCATGCTTCGCCAGGAAGCACGATCTATTTGCGTGAAGGTGTGTATCATCAGAAAGTCAAAATCACCAAGAGCGGTAATTCTTCCGCTAATCCAACCCTATTTTCAAGTTATCCTCAGGAGCAGGTTATCATTGATGGTAAAGGTTTATCTGTTCGGGGTATTGAAGGGTTGATTGAAATTGAAAATGCCAGTTATATCACGATCCAGAATCTCGAAATTCGTAACTTCACGACCACACTTGGGGGCCAAGTTCCAACCGGGATCTATGTCCACGGAGCAGGTGAGCATATTCAGCTGTTAGGCAACACCATACACGCGATTGCTAGTTATGCACCTCCTGAAGGTCCCGATTTGCGGGGCAGGGATGCCCACGGTATTGCCATTTATGGCACAGAGCACCCTCAAGCATTACGCAATATCATCATCAAGGATAATGAATTGTATGATCTTACACTTGGTTCAAGCGAATCACTCGCAGTCAACGGTAATGTCGATACGTTTGCCATCCAGGACAATATCATCCATGATACCGACAACATTGGTATTGATCTGATCGGGTACGAAGGTACATCCGAGGACGACACGTACGATCAGGCTCGGAACGGCATTGTACGAGGCAACGAAGTATACGATATTACGTCCAATAACAATCCCTCCTATGGAACAGACCTGCCCAATGATACCAACTCGGCCGGTGGCATCTATGTAGATGGCGGGAAAGATCATATCATCGACCAGAACCGGGTATATCGGAGCGACATCGGAATTGAGATTGCCTCAGAGCATGCCGGACGTTCAACCAGCAACATTACTGTACGTGATAACCTGATTTATTCCAACAGATTGACGGGCATTGCCATGGGAGGGTATGACGAGGAACGAGGAGCTACCGAGGATAGCAAGATTATGTACAATACGCTTGTGGGGAATGATACCCTGAATGCAGGCAATGGACAGTTATTCATGCAGTCACGGACAAAGAACAATACGTTCATGCATAACATTCTCGTATCGGGCAGCTCGGAAGTACTGATATACAACGAATACACTAGCAATACCGGCAATGTGTTTGACCATAATGTCTATTACTCACCAGGTGAGCAGCAAGATGCCCTGTGGGTTTGGAAAAATAAAGCCTACTCCGGCATCGCCGCCTACATCAAGGGATCTGGCAATGATGCACACTCCATATATGTGAACCCGGCATTTATGGATGAACTGAGCGAAGATTTTCGTCCTCAGGCCAACTCTCCGGCTAAGGCGTATGGTTACCTTGCTCCGCGATAAAGTTAATCTGATGTTACTCAAGTGGAATTAGCCCTGCCTATTTTCACACAAATAAAAGGAGCCTGTGCTATGTGGGATCATCTCCCTCACATAGCACAGGCTCCTTTTCGCTTTTTTTTGATGCAATCCAATCTTTAACTTTTTACCATCTGAGCTGCATGTGTCACCCGGTTTCGTCCTCCGGTTTTGGAGGCATACAGGGCGTTGTCCGCTCTTTGGAACAAAGACTTTTCCGTATCTTCCTCTATTACAGTGGCCGCACCGATACTCACAGTAATGTTATATTCACCCCAGTCGGCTAAAGCAACCTGTGAACGATATCGTTCTGCAATACCGATCGCTTGCTCCTCTTCACAATTTGGAAGAATGATCACAAATTCTTCCCCGCCATAACGTGCAACCACATCCGTACTTCGCGACAACGATTGCAGCAGCCCTGCCAGATTGCCGAGTACCAGATCTCCGATCGGATGTCCGTACGTATCATTAATGCTTTTGAAATGATCAATGTCCACAACCAGAAGGGAGAAATTACGTTGTTTCTGCTGGAACAATATCAAGCTTTCAAGCATTTTTTCCTGGAAAAACCTGCGGTTCTTCAATCCTGTCAACAAGTCGGTGGAGGCCAGTGTCTCCAACTGATCATTCACTTTAATGAGTGCCTGCTCTTTGATCTTATATTCCTCGTGTAATCGTTCAAGCTCTTTGTTCGCTTCTTGCGTCGCTTGATATAGCTCCTGTAGTTTCGTTTTGGTATGCAGAATATCCTTCTCATGTTCGATTCGCTTACGCATGACTACAACGACACAATCGACAACGCTTTCCCCGTTACGGGTCTGACGAACACCGTTAAGCAGAACAGGAACAGCCTGCTGATCACGGGTACGGAACGTGAAGTACATCTCGTCCACATGTCCATATAACTGGATGTAGGGATAGAAATACGTATGGAAAAACACCTTGTTGCTCACCGACATGGTGGATTCAATATGTTGCCCTATGAGCTCATCACGTTCATAGCCAAGCATCGTAAGAAAAGTTTGATTAATCGATTGTACGACGCCCAAATCAGAGATAGAGAAGTATCCACAGGGAGCCAGATCTAATTGTATATCCATGGAATAACTGCCTTTCTTCCGCGTTTTATGCGCTCGTTAAATAATCCTTAATCATTCGGATGGTTTCTTCCGGTTGACTTAGATGCGGATAATGTCCTTTAGCCGTCATCTGCTGCAACCTGCTATTCTTCAGATGAGCGTGTAAATAATCCCCTACTTCTACCGGGGCAATGCTGTCATCCGAGCACTGAAGAATTAATGTTGGTACAGTTGCCTGCTCCAGATCAATACGACAGTCCGATAAAAACGTCACTTCGGCAAATTGTCTCGCAATATGCGGATCTCTGGAGCAGAAGCTTTTCTCCAACTCTTCCGTCAACTCTTTCCGTTCCGGATTGTTCATCACAATGGGTGCCAGATAACTCGCCCACCCAATAAAATTCATCTGCATCATCTCAAGCAATTCATCGATATCATTCCGATCAAAACCCCCATAATAATTCGGCAGATCATTCACGTAACGTGGGGAGGGTCCCAACATAATGATTTGTTTGAAATATTTGGGGTTCTGAATTGATGCCAGCATACCAATCATACTGCTGACGGAATGCCCGACAAATATGGTGTCCTTTAGCTCAAGCGCTTCCATAATTTCCAGCACATCCTGGGCGTATCCTTGAAGGTTGCTATATTTGACAGCATCATAATAGTTAATTTGAGATTCGCCAGATCCAACATAATCAAACAACACCACACGGTAGTTCTCCATAAAACCTGGAATAATGTAACGCCACATATCCTGATCGCATCCAAAACCATGAGCAAATACAATCGTTTGGCTACCCGAGCCAAGTACCTTAACATTATTTCTTACAAGTATATCAACCGTCATTGCATATCACCTCTCCGAGGTAGTATTCACTTGAATCATTTTATCTGATTATTATACCGGAAAATGTTGGGATATGGATTAAAAATGTTTAATAACTTCTCTCATCCACCAAAAAGTCATGAACCCCTGCTCTGAAAACACGGTTTACAATCTGACCATCGTCAGGTAAAATCAGTTCAACATGTCGCGCGACAAAGATCAACATTACGGAGGAAAACCATGAGTACTTCAACACATAGCTCTATACCTCAGCAACTCTGGGGAAGATCATTCCTATTTATCATGTTAGCCAACGCATTATTGTTTATGGCATTTGAAATGTTGCTTCCCACCTTGCCTTTGTTTGTCTCAATCCTTGGTGGCGAAGCCTCCCAAATTGGGCTTGTTACCGGCGTATTTATGTTTTCTGCCATCTTGATTCGACCCTTCACTTCTGTTTTGGCAGCTCGAATAGATAAAAAATATCTATTGATTATCGGTATCACCATCTGTGCATTAATGACAGGCGCATACTACCTTTCGTCAGGTATTTGGATGATTCTTGTATTCCGAGTAATCCACGGATTCGGATTTGGTTTGGCAACAACATATTTTGCAACGATTGCCACTGAAAACATACCAAGAGATCGCCGGGGAGAAGGCATGGGATATTTCGGCGTAGGGGAAACGGTCGCCATATCCATCGGTCCATTGATTGGAACAAGCCTGTTGTTTAGGTACGACTACCAGAGCCTGTTTATGGGAGGCATGTGCATTTTGCTGTTAGCTCTCCTGATGACAGTGTTTGTATCCAGAAAGCCGAAAACAGGAGGTAGTAGCGAGTCTATGCAAACTCATGTCCCTCCGGTGAAACTGATTGAAAAGAAGGTACTCTTCCCTTCCCTTCTCATTATGCTCGTTGGTATTGCAGCGGGTTCAATCATGTCCTTTGTGGCTTTATTCGCCGCCGAAAGAGGGTTCGAGAATATAGCCTGGTTTTTCTTCATCGTCGCCATCGCCAGCTTCGCCGTTCGACTGTTCTCGGGGAAAATGTTTGATCGATGGGGACCAGGTTCCGTGTTGTTACCTTCTGCCGTGTTTGCAATCGCGGGGCTACTGGTTCTGATTATCGCCCAGAGTGATGTGCAATTCCTGATCGCCGGCGCGTTATACGGCTTTGGCTTTGGTGCCATATTCCCGGCCATTCAGACCTGGTGTGTGAATCTTGTAGAAGAACATGAGCATGAAAATGCGATGGCTTCCTTCTTTAATTTTTTTGACCTCGGGATTGGCGGTGGCTCGTTGATCCTGGGCGTAGTGGCTTCTGCATTTTCCTATACGGTGGTGTATGCTATCTCTGTAGGCATTTTTGTGGTATATATCTTGTTATATTTGGTATACTCCCAAAAACAGCAGAGGTTTACAGCTCGCCAACTGGAGGTAGACATTGAGTAAAAAACGAATCAAGGAAATTGCCATTCAACATTTTAATCGTCTGGGTTACGAGGGGACCAAGATGGCGCAGATTGCCGAAGAGGCAGGCATTCGCAAGCAATCCCTGGCTTATCACTATTCATCCAAAAAAGCGTTATTGCTGGAGTTATATGAGGAAGTTGTGCAGGAGGAACAACAGTTTGTACGCCAATTTTTCAGCGAGTCTGTTACCCAAACTCTGGATCAGCAGCTATATGCCTTTTTGCATGAACACAAAAATCGCTTTCTGACTCATCCAAACGTTGCTTTTATGTATATCCTGTCCTTTATCACACCGCTGGAGGTGCATGATTTTGTGCTGGCCCAGTATCGAACGTACCTCGGGACACTGAAGGAAGAGCTGGCAGCCGTATTTACCAGACATTCCGATATACGCCTGAGTCCGGAAGAAGCCACCGTAGCTTTTGTCACCGTGATGGATGGATTGGATGTACAGCTCGTTTATGAGACACGGCAATCCTATGAACAAGCTTTGGCGATCACCTGGAATGTCTTCTGGTCAGGCATCCAGCGTTAAAGGATCAATTACGATCAGACTACACAAATAAGAGGGGCGTCCCACCAGCCATGTTGATGACTTTTGGGACTTCCCCTCTATTTCTTTATTTCACGGTTAGGATCACACGTTGATAATGCTTCAACTGATGCTCTCCATCATCCTGTACTTCGGCAACGATATGAAGGGTATCACCCGATTTGGCATCGTCAGGAACGGTAAATGTCACCGCTTCGGTGTCACTGCCCTGCAATTTTATCGTATCCACCTGCTCATCCTTGGCAAGTTCACGATGCAATCCAAGCTGCAGATCACCCGCCATTTCGGGCTGAATTTTGTTCGGTGTTACTTTGGAATCCTCATACGTGTCCGCTTCGAAATATCTCCACCACGTATACGTCAGTTGATCTCCATCCGGGTCTGTGCCTTCCGCATGAAGAGTAACTTCCTCCCCGGGACTAACACTCAGATCCAGCCCTTCCTTAATTGTTAATGACGGATTATGGTTGGCACCTTCGTAAGTGTCTGCAACTGCCCAGTCTGCACGTGCTGCAAAATCATCCTGCACATCGTCAAACCATCTCATCAGAGAGTATTCGGCTTCATATCGTTTGGTGTAGGGATCGTAATCAAGCACATTGTTTCTAAACAGCTTGTCGTTCACAACGCCAAAGCGACCACCCCAACCGCCATAGGAAGGGTCTTCCATACTGCGCAGCCCATTATCGATCAGATAAAAGAAGGAAGGAGAGTCACCCTCAGATATAAAATCGTACTTGTCATATTGCGGATTGTTCTTCAGATATTCAGCACTTCCCCGTTGTTCTTCGGCCAGTTCGCCCTCGATCATTTTGCCATCACCCATCGATGCATACATATCCATCAGCTTGCCATGTCCGTTCAGGATATTCTTGACCATCCAGTCTCCATGAAGTTTACTGTTCACTTCTTCGGCATGCATCTTCCATGCATAGGCAAAATGCCAGAAGTTTGATTGGTCGTTGAGAATGCGGATATCCGGCCAATTCTTCGCAATGTATTCGTTGTAGCTGTCATCCTGATCGAGGATGATGTAGAGGACCAGTTTGTCGCTGACTTTTTTGCGAATCGTATCCCACTCAGCTGTGTCCTTGTACTGTTCCTCAATCGATTTCAGCGCTCTGGCTGTGGTATTGGTGCCACCCCATGTCTGAACAATCAGATCCCGGGAATCATCGTCGAGGAAAAGAGTTTCGAGGAATTCGGAACCTTCGGTTTCCTTCTCCATCTCCCCTTTATCGGAAATATTACCGATCTTGGTCATCGCTCGAAGCTGTTCCGGCTCCGGGTACCCATCAGCATGTTTGGACAAGTTCGGATAAATCTCACCATAGGCATCGATCATGTCGTAGACCCACTGTGTGCCTGTCCAGCGGAACGGTTGGATTCCCGCTTCCTCGTCTCCGGCATAATGATACACGGAACTGGTCAGTACAATTCCGGCAAGGTCCATCTCATTCGAATACAAGAGGAAACGAATAACCGAGTTCATATCATCCACTTCACCGTCGGTTGTAATCACTGTTCTGCCTTTGGCAGCTTGGTTGTTTGCAGGTTCCTGGGTTTCATTCTCTGTCTGTTCTGTCGCCTGATTTGGTGTGTCACTCGCGGTTTGTGGCGCTTTGGATGCGCATCCACTAATCACCAGGATGATACTGAGACAACCTGCGGCAAAACCGTTTAACCATTTTCTCTTGTTCATAATGCTCCCCTTTCTTCTGTACAGCATGATGTTAGTTGGGTTGGAATAAGTACGTCCTCTGTTTTTCTATCCTTAATATGGACCGTAGAATGCAAAAAAACCCGAACAACATTATGAATGGAACAAAGTCCACGCATAGTGATGTTCAGGTTTTGCCTGCCCGAAGCAGTAACAATCCTTATTTGAGTGAAAGTATATCATGTCCTCTCATGAATGTAAACGTATTCAAATGTTTTTTTGAATTTATCTTTGATATAGTATAATGCTTATAGCCAAGAATCAAACGAATCGGCCTGTTATTATATCAATGTTATTAGGAGGACTCAGACATCATGCAACAACTGGATGCGGCCTTGAGCCGTTTTGTGGAACAGCAGGATTTATATAATGAAGCTTATGGACTTTTCAAAAATCATGATCTGCGTCCACGCGAACAACATCACCAGCCGGAAGTGGATACACGAATACCTCTTTCTCCAGAACTTCAGTATCTGTACAGTCATTATGAAATGATGGATGCGGATGCGGAAGGTACACTCAAAATGAAAAATGCCGCCGTCGAAATCGGTGATGCCGCACTTATTTCCTTTGTCGCACCTGAACATCTGCTTCGTCAGCAACTGGGGTTCCGCTGGGTTGGCATGAATGAACCTTATGAGGAGTCCTCCACTTGGCCAAAAAATCACGTCGTCATCGCAAACTTTAACGATGATCCGTTAATTGTAGATGTGGAAGCACCAAACTCTCCCGTATATGCCGCTTTTACAGGTGGAGAACCAAACCGTGTTGCTGATTCGCTGTCAGACTTTTTCAGTGCACTAGCCATCCTGATTGAGGCGGCGCGCACCTATGCCGGAGAAGTAAAAGATGAAGAAACCTATGAAACCAAGCCCGAGTATCTGGAGCATGTGGAACCTTTATTGCAAGATCTGTTGGGAGATGAGTATACTGCACATCTTTTCGAATATCTGTCATTATGTTAAAACGGTAAATTGAAGGAATTGGAGGGGCGCCCATATGATCTATGTGGCTTTGCTACGAGGCATTAATGTAGGCGGGAACAATAAAATCAATATGAAGCAGCTGAAAGAAACGTTTGAACAAGCAGGCATGCTGGATGTTGTTACCTACATCAACTCTGGCAATATTATTTTTGCCGATCATCAGGAACGTGCCAATGCAAATGTGGAGATATCCCATGTGTTAGAGCAGGCCATCGCCGCCGATTTTGGCTTACAGATCAGGGTAATGGTGCGGAATATGGATGAAATCCATAGCGTTATTCAGGCGCTGCCAGAAGAATGGGTTAATGATGACACAGCCAAAAGTGATGTGATGTTCCTCTGGGATGAGGTCAATGAGCCCTCCGCGCTGGACCAACTGCCTATCAAACCGGAAATCGGCACACTAATCTATGTTCCTGGAGCCATTTTGTATTCAGTCAGCAGAGAAGATGCATCCAAAAGTGGCATGAACAAGCTTGTGGGTTCCAAAATCTATGCTTATATGACGGTTAGAAATGTGAATACCACACGTAAGATCTATGCATTAATGCAGGCAGCAGCAGACAAATAAATTGGACCAACAAAATGGATATTCAGTTATGTCTCATCTCGTCCAATTCATATGAAAAATAAAGCATGCAGAAAACATCCTTATGGATATCTCCTGCATGCTTTTTGCCAGCTTAGGGAACAAATCTTTTCTCTGTATATTAGTTAATCTGAATTCGTCTGCGAGATTGATCATCCCCAGGACGTCTCGGAATTTCAAGCTTCAGCACACCATCTTCCAATCTGGCCTTAATGTTCTCCTCATCAATATGATCCACATAGAAACGCCGGATAAATTCACCTGAACGACGCTCCTGCCGAATGATCCGATTGGAGTCATCCTTCTGTTCAACCATGTCATGGCGTTTGGCACGAATGATCAATTCTTTACCTTCAACCTGAATGTCTATATTCTCTTTGGCAATGCCCGGAAGCTCGGCTTCTACCCAGTATTTGTCTTCTTCCTCACGAATGTCAGTGCGAAATGGCTGGGAGCCAGTTCCAAAAGGGGAGAGGAATGAGTTCTCAACCATGTCATTGAAGGATTTCAACATGTGTCCGAACGGGTCTTCATTTCGTTTACGAAACGGAATCAGATCAAACATGAAAATCAGCTCCTTTTGTGTGGTTGGTTTATTGGTGTTGCTTACATTGATTATTATAATACCCTTGCAAATAAGGCTCAAAGTCCGTAAAAGACGAAAAAAACCGATTTTCTTTCATCATGGTTCACTATTTTAAAATAGATCCTTTTTTCTTTTATTTTGACCTTTTTTGACCTTCTGACTTTGTCTGACTATAACGAATGAATAGCGTCCGCTACAGTATTGGATTGATTCTTCCGCATTCCCAGCATCATGATTGCCAACAAGACAACCAGAACAGCTACGAGCATAAATGGGACATGTTTGTCCACTTGATAGAGTGTCGTTGTAAGTAAAGGCGTAATGACGGCGGATATCCCCTGAATCGCTGCTACCAATCCCGCTGCACCCCCCTGCTGTTCTTTGCTAACTGCCAGCGAAGCACCTGCCATGAACCCCGGCATCATCAGACCCGAACCCATACCAAACAGGAAGAATGAGAAATAATACATGGATAACACATGGAAGACCAAAAACAGAATCATGCTTGCGATCAGGAAAAGGGACCCGAGCAAAATCATTGGGCGTGGCTGCCATTTCAACCACTTCATCTGAATGACCTGCATGATCAACATCGCTGCTCCAGAGAACATGAGTCCAAACGAAACCATTCGGGCCGTCGCCGCTGGGGATAGAGCCAGTTGATCCTGAAAATAAAATCCTCCGACAACCTGCAATGTCATGATGCCCATCATCGTAACCAAGCCGGCAGCAAGGTACATTCGTAACCCACGTTTGAACGGGTTGACTTTAGGCGGTTTTGCCTGAATGACCGGTTTGGCTGCCGGGATTAACGACAGGGCGATAATAAAAGCAGCGATCGCTATAAAAATGCCAAAATAAAGCGGCCAGAGCAGACCGATAAGGGTAAAAGCTCCTGCAATCGCAGGTCCAAATACAAGGCCAAGTCCATTCGCAGCGCTGATAATCGCCATCCCGCTTCCCCGCTCTTCCCCTTCTGTCACATCACCCATATAGGCCTGGGCAGAAGAAAGTACAGCCGGAATAAACATACCGATCAGACTGCGCGTCACAATCAGAAGGGTTAACAGGAGCCCCCCTCCGATCCATGCATTTAATCCCCCGTACAATGCCAGTGCAAATAATGCACAGCTCACAGACATGCCTATGAATCCAATCAATATGATTGGTTTTCTTCCTCTTATATCACTCCATCTGCCCCATACCGGAGCCATAACAGCCATCATAATGGACCCAAGCGAGATAATAAGACCGGAATGGCTTTCTTTCATGCCCAACTCGCGAATAAGCGGTGGCATGATGGGTGCAATCAGCATCAGACCCAGCATGGCTGCAAATACGCTAAAAAAAATACTTCCTCTGATTCGGTTCATGCTCATACACTCCTCTATATTTCAGTACAGTATCCACTGTACCTGGAGTATACAAGGCTGAGAGAATCCCCACTGCCTCTATACGGAACAATTCACGGCAAGCCGGATTTATTAATCTTATTTTTAAAAAGATGAACCCTTAAAACTTTACACCAGACCACTACGATTACAGTACCATCTTCCGATCGCTGTTATCACCGACTTTCTGTGATCCCCTTCTATGATGAGAAAAATCCGTTGATAAAGGCGAACGCTCCGCTTCTCCAGACTGGTTCTGCACTCTTCGTTCTCGTGTAATGTTTCTGTTCATCTTATTTAATAAATCTTTTTCATCTCGGAAGGCTTCACGCCGAATTTGCGATAAAATTGCTGCGAAAAGGCACTGACATTGCTGTAACCGACCGCAATGGCGGCCTCGGTGACGTTATTATTCTGATTGCGCAGCAACTTCATGGCGTTGTCGAGACGAACCTGACGCAAATATTCAAAGACCGTGCTTCCGAATAGCGCCTTGAATCCTTTTTTTAATTTAAAATCGTTAAGACCCACTTGTCTGGACAATGCTAGCAAGGATGGAGGATCTACCATACAGGCCTCCATAATCTCCCGTGCCCTATGTAACTTCCGGATGTCCTCTCTGGAGAATCCCGCGGGGATTGGCGCCAGATCAAACAGTTGGAACATAAATTGATTCAAGATTTCCAAGGCTGTCGCTTCCATCATTAAGGAGGATCGATAACTGTTGTTTAATTCTACAATCAGACTGTCAATCATCGTTCGTATCCGGTTATCCAATTGAAATACAATCGGCTTGAACACTTTTCGCCCTAACACCTGATTAAACGCAATCGACTTGAAACCGCCCAGTTGCGCCGCCGCATAATTGAACAGAGAAACAGGAATCCCCAGCGAAAAGGACATATACAACTCCCTTGCCGGAGGATGAAACCACGCTTCGAAATCATGCATAAAAATAAGGGCCCCTTGCCCTATCGATAATGAATAATCCTGACCGGATATATCCACATGTCGCTCTCCTGACAAGGCAAATTGCAATTCCACAATGGGCGTTTCGGATGCAAAATACGTTGGATAAGGCTGATGATATTCAACCTGGGAATATAAAATCTCAATGCCACTGTATGTTGTCACTCTTTTGACCTTACCGCTACCCGCCTTGGGAGAGAGCAGATACGTGTGTTCATCTTGCTGACTGTAAGGTTCCTGGGTCAGGTAATGCTGATATACTACGCCTAATGCATCATCCGTGCGCATGGGTAATCACCTCGCCTATAACTTGATCAGACTCGTCAGTAAAGATAGCCTGAATTAATTGATAATGATTCTCAATTATAATTCTAGCGTATTTTCTCCCGTTCGAACAGACCCATGACAAGATCGTTACCCTTTATACTGAAACCGATCCAGAAAACGTCGAATAATATGGTTGGAGGATTTGCTCTCCCTCATGACCCAGCCAATTGAAATAACACGTTGTATGCCCTCAATCTCAAGGGTAGTAAAGTCATAATGCAGTACACTTCTGTCATGTGTGAAGGAGTATTCATGCCCAATCGTCACAGCATTTAATTGAGCAAGCGCAGCATTGACCACTTCAGAATTGTTGGTTCGAAAAAGTACATCCACTTCTCCCACCCTTTGTGAAAGTTCACCTATGAAATCATCCACCAGCTCATCATTAAATAACACAAGCGTCTCATTCTTCAGCTCGTGCAAGGAGATTGATTTTTGACCCGCCAACCGGTTCGTAAGATTCACGCACGCACGCATGACGCCCTCATCAATCGGTACAAAGTGTAGTCCTGCCAAGTGCTGCTCCATATCGTCTTGGTAGAGGGCAATCAGGCCGAGATCCACCTGTTTGTTACGGACATCTCTGATAATATTGCGTGCAGCACTCTCGGAAAGTTCAAATTTCAAATCAGGATATCGCTTCTTCATACTCGCGATCGTAGGTATAATACCGGGTACACCGCCGGGTATGGCTGACAATCGCAGTTCTCCACGGATGGACTCCCCAATATATTGGGCATCCTCTCTGATCGTTTGTACCATGTCCACGACGGATTTCATTTTATCCAAAATTGGCTTGGCCTGCTCCAGCATAAACGCACCATTACGGGAACGACTGAATAATGGCATGCCAAGCTCATTCTCCAGACGTGTTATAGCCTGACTGATGGTGGATTGTGTTACCGACAGGGCCGAAGCAGCCAGCGTAATCGATTTTGTTTTTTCCACTTCAAGTACATATTGCATTTGCTCCAAATTCATAGACAACCTCTATCCTTCTATCATTAATTTTATTTAAGTTAACTACATTTTTGTTAAATATACATGAATCATAAAATTAAGTATACTTTGAACGGAAGATAAATGTAAGCGAAATCATGTTATCTCATTAGACAAAGGAGTGTTACATATGAATACGTTTGAGAACCGTTTTGCAGGTAAAGTAGCGATTGTTACAGGCGGTGCATCCGGTATCGGTTACGCCATTGCCAGACGACTTGTCCAAGAAGGGGCTTCTGTACTTGCCGCAGACCTGAATACGGAACGTTTGGAAGCCATTCAGGGCGAACTTGGGGAACGTTTTGTCGGAGTTAAAGCCAATGTGACCGTTGAAGCAGATGTGGAGGACATGGTTCAAGCCTCGGTTAAACAGTTCGGAAAGCTGGATCTGGCCTTTAATGTGGCTGGTGCATCCCGGGCAGGCGTAATCACTGAACTCTCCGAGAAGGACTGGGACTTTACCGTGGACCTATGTATGAAGGGGGTCTTCCTGAGCATGAAACACGAAGCGATTGAGATGTCCAAACATGGTGGCGGAGCCATTGTGAACGTAGCTTCTCTCAACTCCCAGGTACCTATGTATGCCGGATCGGCCTATGCTTCTGCCAAAGCTGGCGTCGAAATGCTTACCAAGAACGGAGCGCTTGAAATGGCTCGCAACGGTATTCGCGTGAATGCCATTCTTCCGGGCCTGATCGATACACCTTTAACTGCGGAACTGCTCTCCAATGCAGATATTAAAGAAGCTTATATGGAGCGCATTCCTATGAAACGGGCTGCACAGCCGGAGGAAATGACAGGACCTGCCTTGTTCCTCGCGAGTGAGGATGCGGGTTATGTATCGGGTTCCAGTCTGATCGTGGATGGCGCTTGGGCGACTACCGGTTATCCTGACTTGAGTCGCTGGTTCTAACCCAGCAAAAGGTATAGATCTCCTGGGCTCTGCCCCACACTAACGTAAAGTAAAAGCCTATTGGACAGATATCATTCTGCCAATAGGCTTTTTGTTTGCATTCATATCTGGAAAACATCATATTTTACACAAATTGCAGACTTCTCTTACCTTTCCTTAACATAAGCTCCCTATACTAAAACAATTGCACAACTCATTACACACGAAACGATAAAGGGGATCTGGAACATTGAAAAAGAGAAATCAATGGCTTGCTGTTCTGTCGATGACTGCCATTCTTACCGCAGGAGCAACCAGCTACACATCCATGATTCATGCCGCTGACGTAACTAAACCTGCCAACGATCATATCGTACTGCGTACAGCCATCCAAAATATGCAGGGTACAGTCACATGGAACGGAAGCAGTCGCAGTGTTGATATCCAGATCGCAGATACTAAAGTACAACTTCCAATAGGAACGTCTTCAGCCACCATCAACGGTGTGAAAGCTCCTTTGGACAGTAAAAGCTACATCACCAAAGGTACAACGTATGTATCTTCACAAACACTAAAATTAATTACGGATCAATTGATCCTGAAACAAAATAAAACCGGTTTTGAACAGACCTCATCGTTTCAGTTGCCTGGTGGCAAAGCAGAAATATCAGCTTCTACGCCAGATGGACAGCGCCTGCTCGTAACCGAAGCGGACAATGGCAGCATTTCCGTGCTGGACATTGCTGACTTGAAAAACATCAACGTATTAACGACAGTCAGCTTCCAGGACCTCTCCGCCAAAGCTGAAGTCACAAGCGTAACCGTGTCCAAAGATGGCAAATACGGTCTTGCTGTTATTCGTACAGGGGATACAGACAGTGAAGCAAACAAAGGATTGCTTGCCATTGTGGATCTGACAACCTACAAAACCGTCAAAACGTATGAACTGGGCATTGGTCCTGACTCGATTGCACTGTCACCTGATGGTCTGCATGCGGTGATCGCGATAGAGGATGAGGAGCTGAATAAAGCTGCCGATGAAATTGACTATGCTAACACCAAACGTCCGGGTAGCATTATGGTTGTATCTTTTGCTGGCGGGAACGTACTTGAGGGTGAAATCACCAACTTGCCAGTATCTCTGGACAATGTAGAAGGCGCCATCTATCCGCATGATCCACAACCAGAGTATGTTGCGATTAGTCCAGATAGTAAAACAGCAGCCATCACGCTACAGGAAAACAATGTCGTTGCCATTGTAGATCTGGAGACAAAAAAAATCAGCTCAATCTTCGCTTTGGGTACCACTTCACATCAAGCGGATCTGAAAGATGATGGTATCGTTCAGTTTAAAGAGACATTGACAGCTCGTTATGAACCGGATGGGATTGCTTTCTCGGCAGATGGTAAATACCTGCTGACAGCTAACGAAGGGGATTTGGGCAAGAATGAATTTGAGGATGGTGTAAAAGCAGGCGGACGTAATATTGCTGTCTGGGATCTGCAAGGCCAGCGGATGTACGATAGCCAGAATCTCATTGACGAGGCAACCGCTATGGTCGGCTTGTATCCCGATGATCGCAGTCCCAACAAAGGCAGCGAAGTCGAGAACCTGACCGTTGCTAATGTAGACGGCACTACGTATGCAGCCGTAGCTTCCGAAAGGGCAGATGCCATTTTGTTCTTTGATCTTGCTGATCCGGTCAATCCGGACTACGTGGGTCTGATTCCTACAGCCGGAGAATCACCGGAAGGAATTCACCGGGTAAATGGACGCAGCCTGTTTGTGAGTGCAGATGAAAGCACCGGAACACTTAGTTTTTTTGCCAAGAAATAGATTGAGTGCCCTTGGTATGCACAGGCTGAACTGAACGGTGTCACGTTATATTGAGCAGGAAGGGGCGTAGAGCCCCTGTCCTCTCATACTGTTGTACGCGCTATTCCACGTACCCACATATAATGCTGCAAAGGTTATCGACGCTTCATATTTTCCAATTCCCGCCTGTTCCGCTCTACTTCCTCTTGTAACACTTGTACTTCCATCCTTAATGCGGATACTTCCTCTTTGACGCCAGACCTCTTCATCACAAGATAGAAAACCAGATATAATACAAGACCAATCATAATAAAGAAAATTAATAGCGTTATAATCCCAGCAATACCAAAATTACTAGCTCCATCCATAATGTACGCTTCCCCTTCCCTACATTCTATTAATTTATATTTACAACAATACCATATTTAAGCATAACGAACAGTATAAAAAGCCAAGAGAGCATGCTCCCTTGACTTTCAATTTATCTATATATACCTTCCTATCCGGTGATCCTTATTCCCAGAAAAAACGACCTGCGAACACTTTTTCCGTCAGCAGTTTATACGTTTCTTCAGGCAATTCTTTTTTCATCTTTGTCATAACGGCGTCTTTGCCTTGATTATATTGTGTGGACATGCCAATCTCTGCCGTTGTATTACTTGCATCCAGACGCATGATTGGGGCTTGGGCATCTTTCGTCCAAGGTGTCCATGCCGAGAGATCAGGTGATCCACCCGTACCTGGATTGCCTGTGTACAGGAACTGCTTCAGGTATGCTGCCATCGCGGCGGATAACTGATCACGTCCTGGTTTGTTTGTATCGCTAAAGTACCCCTCAGGGAAGTAGGCAGCAATTCCGTCTGCGTGTCCTGTATAAAAGTCCATATCCGCACCATGTGGTGCGCCCAGTAATGTGAGCAAACGCTCAGAGATGACCCCAGGTTGTGTGCCCCATGCAAAACGATACGCATATACCGGCGGCTGACCTGCTTCACTTGTCAATTGTTCCGCTACCCGCTCTGCATTAAAGCCTGCATAAGCTTCGCTACCGTATTTCAACGCAGCAGCATATTGTTCCGCCTTGGTTTTATCGGTAAACAGAGTCTCATCTGCGATGGATGGAGCGAAGTTCGGATCACCGAAGGCAAAGCCAGAGAACTCCGTTTCCAAGCTGCCGAGCAATACAGGAACTTTCGTATAATTGCCGCTATTGATCGCGTCAAACCCTTCTTTTGGAATCACTGTGCCGTCACGGAACAGATGAGGGAATGGGTCCATACGGATTGCGGTTGCACCAAAAGCTGTGACCAACTTGTCCGCAGGCAGTGCACGCAGGTAGCTCTCCAGCTGTGCCTGAGATTGCTTGCCAATCCATACTTTTGCTTCTTCTGCATTAGCCGCTTTCCCCTCTTGCACGAGTAGCTTCACAAGTACATCCTCGGATTTTTGCTCGCCTTCTTCCGGTGATGCTGTCGTCAAACCTCCGCTGAAAGCAACTGCTTTTTGATACAGTCCTTTGCTAAGTGGAGAGATCAGAGTTGCCAGCACATCACGTGCACCAGCAGATTGTCCGGCTAATGTAACATTGCCTGTATCTCCGCCAAAACCTTCGATATTATCCTGTACCCACTCCAGTGCACGGAATGCGTCAAGCAGACCGTAGTTACCTGAGTCATCCAGGGCATTGCCTGTTTTCAGCGCTGCATTCTCGAAGAATCCGAGAGCTCCCAAACGGTAGTTCACCGAGATAATGATGCTGTTGGTGCTCCGTGCAAGCTGTTCACCCTGAAAATCTTTGCCTGATCCGGTCATATTCCCACCGCCGTGCAGGAACACCATAACCGGAAGTTTCGAGCTGGTTGTGTCGGGACGCCAGATATTGAGATACAAAGAATCCTCGCTACCTACTGTATTTTTACCGGAGATCTGCAAGCTGTTCGCTGCAAATTCCTTAGCCGATCTCGTTCCTGTCCATGATTCCGGTTCTTGCGGGGCTTTCCAGCGCAGTTCCCCTACTGGAGGTGCCGCGTATGGAACACCGAGCCAACCCAGCGTGCCATATTGCTCATAGGTTTTGCCATCAATTGTGCCATACTTGGTCTGTTGCACCGTTTGAGGTTTGAACGCCCCAGCTTCTTTATGTTTTAACCAGTTCTGCTCCAAAGTTCCACTGCCATTCTTGAGTTGTATCTGCAAAGCCTGTGCGGTTGCCTCTGCCATCAGGCGATTGGTAAGTTGACTCGCGCCCTTCCCTTGAAGTGCCTTGATTCCTTTCCCAGCCGCATAGGTGGAAGCCGCTCCCTGCTCATAATCCGAACCCGCTTCATATCCAAGCACCTTCAGCAGCATTTCGGCATAACCTTCCGCTGTAAGTGGTGCATTAGGTTCAAACTTCTCCGTTCCTGTTACGATCTCAGACACATACGGATGCTGCTTCAAGTAACCAACGACCGGTTGTAATACTTTGCCTGCCTGAGCCGCATCGTCATACGTTTCCGATCCCTGATAAGCGAGTGCTTCTTTCTCCAATCCGGACAAACGCAAGTAAAGTACTGCGGCCTGAATACGTGTAGCCTTTTTGTTCAGATAAGCTGCATTAACCCCTTGACCGCTGCCGCGAATAAGCTCGGATTGGATCAGCTTGTCCATCGCTGCTGAAGAAGTAGGTCCTGTATTGCCTGCTGCATATGCCGGTAAACCGGATATACATAACCCCAGAATTGTTGCTACAGCAATCGAACGTTTAATGGTTTTCATGTCATAAATCTCCTCGCTGTCGAATAGTGTGTGATGGGATAAGTTCATTGGAATGTCCATTAGAGATGCGTATCTAAGAATCAGTATTCCAATGTCTGGATGAGTCTATATCTCTATTTAGGAAAAATGGTCTCTTACGCTCGCTCCTTTCTGTTCGAAATATCTGCTACGGCGCTTGCGGTCATGCCATCAGGCATTTTTTTATATAAAAAAACCTGAACCGAAGGCAAACAGACATCGCTTTAGCGTGGTCTACTGCCCTCAATTCAGGTTTTGCCTGCAATCAGTAACAACCCTGAGGAATGAGGTTCATTCCATATGAAAATGTAAACGCAATCAATCGTTTGATGAACAAAGAACCAACGAATGAACTGACACAGGTATTGCCCTAAACACGGTTACAATCCTGTTGTTATGGTGATGTTAGCACATAATGTAAGCGTTCGCAATATCTTTTTCTAATCGTCTTCATAGGACTTCTGACAGGGCAACATAAAAAACTGCATTCTCATGCGGGTTTAAACTCAACATACAACATGATGATCTATAATACTGTCTCTTAATTCGTCGACTCTTCATTTTGTTCAGTTCACCTGAATTCCAGCATCCTTCACTAATCGTAAATTTTACATATAGTTAACCCATTTCATACGGTAGTTTAGCAATTGTTGTATACAATTGGTTTGAGATACCAAACTATACATATATTCTAGGAGGATGCATTCATGTTAAACCGGTTTAATGTCCGTGCAGCCAAAATGATGCTCGCGGTGACAACAATTGTTACGGCTACACTCGGAGGTAGCAGTGCAGCGTGGGCTGTGGAAGACACCACCTCAACGACATCTGCATCACCGATTAAAAATGTGATTATTCTGATTCCTGACGGTATGGCTAACGATGCTACCGCTCTGGCTCGTTGGTATAAGGGCTCGTCCCTGACACTGGACTCCATGGCAAGCGGCATGGTTCGGACTCACTCCGCCGATGCGCCGATTGCCGACTCGGCCCCTGCCGGAACCGCTTTTGCTACAGGTTATAAATCTCATACCGGATTTGTTGGTGTACTGCCGGACAAGGCTACCATGCCTGGACAAAAGGCTATTGCGCCTGGAGACGAAAGAAAACCGATCGCTTCCGTACTGGAAGCTTCCAAACTGGCGGGTAAAGCAACTGGCATTATCGCTACATCCGAGATTATGCACGCCACACCAGCGGACTTCTCCTCTCACTATCCGGACCGCAAAAACTATGATGCACTCAGCAAGCAACAAGTCTACAATGGCATGGATGTTGTGTTGGGTGGAGGTAGCAAATATCTTGAGCCAGCCGGACGTAAAGACGGCGAGAATCTGATTTCGTCCATCAAAGCCCTGGGTTACGATTACGTCACTACACCAGCTGCAATGAAAGCATCCGATTCGAACAAACTGTGGGGTATGTTTGCACCCGCAGGCATGGCTTATAATATGGACCGTGATCCTGCGAAGCAGCCAAGCCTTGCCGAGATGACATCCAAAGCCATTGAAGTTCTGTCCAAAGACAAAGATGGCTTCTTCCTGATGGTTGAAGGCAGTAAAGTGGATTGGGCAGCTCACGCCAATGATCCGATTGGTATTATCAGTGACGTGCTGGCTTTTGATGATGCGGTAAAAGTAGCCATGGATTTTGCCAAAGCAGATGGAGAGACTGCCGTTGTGGCTGTTACGGACCACGGTAATGGTGGACTCACCATTGGTAACAACGCAACTTCCGGCACTTATGACAAAGAGCCGTTGTCCACATTTATCGGACCTTTGAAAAAGGCCAAACTGACAGGCGAGGGCGTTGAAGCGAAGCTGAATGCGAAGCGCACAAACATCAAAGCAGTGATGAAACAATATTATGGTATTACCGATCTGACTTCCGAAGAGATTGCGACCATTAAATCGGCCGAGCCAGGCAGTCTTAACTATGCAATCGGTCCAATGATCAGCAAACGCGCAGGGATTGGCTGGACAACCGGTGGTCATACAGGTGGAGATGTCGTGCTGTACACGTATGCTCCGAACAATGACCGTCCATTCGGTGTAATCGACAACACGGATGTCGCCAAATATATGGCACGAGTACTGGATCTGGATCTCGACAGCGTGAGCAAACAATTGTTTGTACCTGCCAAACAGGCATTTACAGCCAAAGGCGCGACGTACAAACTGGACCTGACTGACGCTAAAAATCCGAAGATCCTCGTAACAAAAGGCACTACCAAGCTGGAACTGCAAATCTACAAAAATATTGCACTAGTGAACGGCAAAAAGACAACTTTGGAGGGTGTCATTGTTTATAACGGTGTCGAAGCATTTGTACCACAAACGGCCATTGATCTGATTCAATAATTCGTTAGAACTACTGGAACTACAGGAGATTACACCATCTGGCTGCCGAATATTTCGGCAGCTATTTTATTGTTTACTGATAAAGAGTAGGCTCCTTCTGACACCTATCGTATAATGAACGTAACAAAAACACATATCATGCAAGAAAAAGGAGAGATTCACCCATGTTGATCAAATTAAACTGGATCACGCTGAGGGTCAGTAATTTGGAAGCTTCACTCGGGTTCTACCACGACATGCTTGGACTTCCAATTCAGCGCAGATTCGAAAGCCGTGGACGGCAGATTGCCATGCTGGGCATGGAGAATGAAACCAAACTGGAACTGATTGAGGGCAGTGAATCCATTCTTAAACCAGAGGCCGGCGTGTCGATCGGTTATGAGGTGAACTCGCTGGATGAAGCCATGGAACGACTGACAGAACTGAATATTCCGATTGTACGTGGCCCCATCCAGCCCAATCCGCATCTGCGCTTTATTTACATTACAGATCCCGATGGCTTCGAGGTACAACTCGCAGAGCATGTCTAATTAGGCGAGTGTAACTAAGCACTAAGTGTACATATCAGGATGACCGGTGGGGTGTGTATGTGTGCAGTCAAACCAGTTGCAAGCTCACACCTGCATCGGGCAGCGCAAAAACGTTATTATGTTTGTTTACAGCTTCATGCGGCGCATCAGCGGCACACCTATCCGATTCAACAATCGATCAAGCAGCAGCCAGCACCAGCGTCTGCCCCATGGAAGGTGGCGCTCATACACAGCCGAATACTCAAAATCCGCCACAGCACCGCGATTGCGCTTAAACTGCGCCGCCCCGGCGCTCTCATGTAACAGATGGCCGTTCTCGCGAGCCTGTGCGATCAGACAAGCGGATAACATGCGGTATAGTCCGACGGATTGGGGCACCGCTGTGTCGTAACCAAACAGCGGCGTTGTCATGATTCCATTTCGGCAGAAATAACCCATCACCGCGTTCAGGCGCCCCTCCTTTTGCAATCCATAGAGTCTGAGTGTTCCTGATGCCATCGCAGCAGCAATGAACCGCTCGGTAAATTGCGGATTGTGATAGGAGTATTTTTCAAGGTATAACAGCTTGTACAGCTCAACGATTCGCGGAATATCTGCATCCGTCATATCTGACTCGGAAACGAATTCGTAGTCGTGCTTGGCCAATAACTCGAAATCCCGCTTCAACAGCCAGCGTGACTTCGAGTTGCCAAAATTCGGATCATGCGCTTGGTACAGGTAGATTTGTCGGCTCGGAATTAGTCTACACCCCACTTCCGTTAGCCTCGTTGTCAGATCGGGATGAAGTCCCGGACACAAGGAGCGAAACACAATGACATGCTCAGGGTATCGCTCTTGTACCGCTGCAAGCAAACATTCTGCCTGTTCACCGGACATGGCTGGATACAGATTGGTGGACAACAACCAGTTGTTCACATGCACAACTTTGTTGATCTGCGATTGCTTCATTCCCCAACCTATTAGACTGAGCAGCACAGAAAGACCTTTTTCCAACACAGGCTTCTGCAACATGCTCAATTCCTGCTTGGCGTAACTCACATAATGCGTATATGGCGAACAAACGTAAGCATTATCATACTCTGTATCATTCACCGTCAGCGGAATAACGAGATCATCAATCCGGGCGAGCAACAATGTCGTTTCCACGTTGGACATAAAGCTTTGGGTCCCGTCCAGCATCATAGGTTCCAGATAAGCTCTGGCATATCTGCCGTCCTCTGTATCGGGCCAGTCCATGTCTTTGAACGAATGCTGATCATAAAAACCTACGCGTGCAGCGCAATTATCATTCCTAACCTCATATGTACGGTCATCACAGTCCAAATTATCTTTCATTCCTTTATTCTTCAACCTTTTACTCCCCCATGAGGTAACATCTTCTTTTAACTACCATGTACAGTTTCAGTTCTACTCTCTTCATACTCTACACACACTGTATAGGAAAAAAATGTCGGCTTCAAGCTGTACTGCAGATGAAAAAAAGCCCGTCCAGCACGATAAATACGTACAGACGAACTTTCAACGATATAGTATTAAAGTTTATTCTCAACGGAAGAAGCCTGGTGATCCGAGACTAAGTCATTTAGGTTCACAATCAGTTGTTCCAGTTCTCCGAAACTTTCCACCATCTTCTGTGTCAGGTTACGTTGTTCTTCCATGCTCGCCAGAATCTCTTCTGTCGCTGCACTGGATTGCTCCGTTACACTCGAAATCTCGGAAACCTCATTCACTACTCTGGTGGAAGATTCCTTCATTGTAGCCGAACTCATCTCAATATCTGTCGCTTGATTCAACACATGCTGAGAGTTGCTGTTAATTGTACGGAACACTTCATCTGCCGTTTGCACACTGTCTCTTCCGTGTTGTAACGATAGACGAATACGTTCGAATCGATCTGTCAGTGCCTGCGTCTGTCCTTTTAATCGAGACAGAATGGTTGAAATATCATTCGCAGATTGACCTGAGCTCTCGGCCAGCTTGCGTACTTCCTCTGATACAACGGCAAACCCGCGTCCATGCTCGCCTGCACGAGCCGCTTCAATGGCTGCATTAAGCGCGAGCAGGTTGGTCTGAGTTGCGATATCCGCTATGCTGTTCAGCATAAGTGTCATGGATTCACTTTCCTCATTGAACTTTCGCATGTCATTTGCAGTTGTATTGATCGTTTCATATAACTCTTGCATCTGAATATTCAGTTGGTCCATATGTTCGCTTCCTGTTTGCGTACTCGTTGCCATACTTGCAGACAACTCTTTCATCTGCTGGGAGTACAACGCAACGTCCTTAATATGCCGATCCGATACAGCTAAGGATTCCGAAATGTCGGCCACACTGGTCGCCTGGAACTCCACACCTTTGGCAACTTCACTGAATCCCAGGGTCACTTCATGGGTAATGGAACCTGTTGAATCCACCTTTTGCTTCAATTGATCCGTATAACGAGATAGTCCGCCAACAGACTCCTTAACCCGTTCAAGCATCGTTTCCACCCGGGTCCGCGACGCTTCGACCTCGCTCCATCTTTTTTCACTTTCATGAAAGAGCTTTTGGTTCAGATAGGACACCATGAACATGATTCCGCCCGTAACGGCGAACAGCCCTACGTTGATTGCATTAGTCACAAACTGATCCTGAGTCGTTGTAGGAATAATCACAAGTTGAAGAATGTTGTTCGCAAGCATAACCGAAAATCCGATGACAAATAATTTTTTATTTGGATAAATAAGCAGGATCGAAGAGATGAGAATGGCAAGCAGCGGTTCAACACTTCCCCATCCGGCGAATACCCCACACAACGAGATCAGCACAGTGTTCACCCAAGGAATTAGATGGATGTGCTTCTTTTTGGCGTTTGCATAAGCGAGCCATATTCCATACAAGATCACAACACCGTTGGAAATAAATAATTTGGGCTCAATTAAAGCTACAGAAAATCCTACAATTAATACAACCCATAGAATGATGCTGATGATCTTGTTCCGTTTCCATATAATTTCGTCAATACGATTCATGCATACCCCGTCCTTTAGATAAAATAACTTGCGATTGTAGGGCATACTCGCACTCACACCGGCCTCTTTATGGTTTTCTACCGTGCATATTTCGACGCAACGCTCAGGCCACCGCCATAGTACAATGTTACTTCACAAACATGAAAGCAGCGCTACATTATGTATATCGGTATTCCGGATATAAATTTAAATATTTACTTTTAATTAATGTGCTTCCATATAAAAAAAACATAAAAAGCCCTTCTTATACGCTGTTACGTACAAGAAAGGCTTCTTGGTTACGCTAATAAACATGAATACATGGTCTTATTTTCCGAATACAAGTGTTGTATTGGAGGAACCTGCATACTTGGTGACGAACTCACGCGCATAGCTGGCACTCTCTACCTGATAACTGTAATTGGAGCTTGGTCTCCAGTTCGTTTTAGGAGAAGTCGGACTATTAAGCGCTGGTGTACTTCCCGTATCCGTAAACTCACCTTTTCCTTTGTCATCTAAGATGCCACCCTTTTCAGCGCCAGCACCAAAGTAGTTGTTTTCAGAATAAATCCGTGCTTTTTCACCAATTGTGATGGCCTGATTAAAGTTGTTTGCATAGTTGTTTTTGAGATGGAAGTAACCATATCTTAAAAGTCCAGGACCACGTACATATAAATTTTCGAAGTAATTATTGGACATCGTCACATGAGGTACTCCATTGTAACTGCTGTTACCATCATTCGGATGACCCAAGATGACGCCATACTTATGGTTCGCAAATTTGGAATTGCTAATCGTAATATAGTCGGCGCGATCGCCAATATACAGAAGTTTGTCCAGATCACTACCGCCAGAGCTGTAGCTGTGACCAGCAAACGTCACATGATCAATCCAGTAATTGGAGCCTGAAGTGATATACATCTGGATATCATCATTGGCATTAATATTGGAAGCGTGTTCAAAAGTCAGATTCTGAAAAATCACATTGCTTGAACTGCTTGTGGATCTGAAATGAATATTCGTTAATGTATGTTTGCCAAAGGAACCTACAAGTGTCTTGTTCGCTCCGAATTCAACCTTTTGTAGCGTGGAGGAAGAAATATTCTGTTCAACGACGACAATCTTGGCTGTAGAGCCTGCCATATGTGTTCTCAAGTCATTAAGATTACTAACGTAAACCACCTGGCCGTTCTTGCCACCTGTCGTAGCTGACTTGGACACACCATTTTCATTCTTGGCACTGCCTGCAAAACCAGTCAACCCATTCGTACCTGTGTTTGGATAACTGGCCGCACCATATGTAGACGGGGCTGTGGAGACAGTTAACAACAATAGAGTTACAGCGAGTAAAAGCATCGAAAATTTCTTCAAAATTTCACCATCCTTTATAATATTATCCTCAAAGACAACTCGATTATATCGTGTAACTTTGGCTGTGACAATACAAAAATTGCAAAAAGACAATTATTATCATTTTTATGCAACAGCAGATCAGATATAGTGAAAAAACGTAAAACCAGGCCATTTTTTCACACAAAATAGAGCCGCTAATTAGCGGCTCTATTAACGAGTACTATGTGATACAACTAGGAACTGATCTGCCCTCGGATCAGTTCCTGAAGCCTCTGACGAAAATCCATCGCTTGCGGATAATAATATGTCACGACTTCTGATAGCTGCGTCGGAAGGCGCCAGGTGTAAGTCGTTCCAGCTTTTTGAAGATGGCTCCATAATAGCTGGTCGATTCGAAACCGACTTGACGAGCAATATCCTCCATCCCGCGCTGCACATTGTCGAGCAGCAGTTCCTTGCTCTTGTTGACTCTTACCTGATTAACATAGCTGATGGGACGAATACCTGTCGTCTTCTTAAACAAATGACAGAAATATTCTGGTGTGACACAGATCAATCCAGCCAGCGTTGGCAAAGTAATCTCTTCAGCATAATGCTGTTCAATATAGTCCAGAACCGGCTTTATTCGCTCATACTGCTGCCCGACGGTATCGCTGCCCTCGACAGATACGCGTTGAATAATCTCTGTCAATAAGGTATAGAGGACAGCGGAGCAGGCGTAATTGCTTAATGTCTGCTCTTGTGGTGTTAAGGCAGCTTGCAGCAGCTCCCGCATTCGGGATAGAAGGTATTCAGGCTGTGCAAGCGTGTATACGCATGTGTCGACAATGCCCACGGTTTCAAACAAGTTTGCTGACCCGTTGCCATCGAAAATGATCCAGTCGACTTCCCAACTGTCGGATAGCGCATAGTATTCGTGCTTCTGTCCAGGGAATAACAGCATGCCCATACCTGGCTTGACGATATGTTCCGTTTCACTTAGCTTGAGCTTACCCACACCGCTGCGGCATTGTATCCACTGATAATCCTCAATGCCTTGGTCTCGGCGGATATGCTCCTGTTCATGATGCAGGCCGATGCCAAGTAAATAAAAAGGGAGCAGCTTGTCTCGGGCAGATAACACCGGGAAATTACGATTGGGATGAGGCATACGACTAACTCTCCTGATCTTAATATTGTTATATCATATTAATTATTTAAGATATTCACTCGAATTAATATAACATATAATCGCAATATATTGATAAATAAAGGAGATCACAGGATGACAATTAAGATAGGAATTGATTATTATCCAGAGCAATGGACCCCGGAGTTATGGGAGAAAGATGCCATACTTATGCAACAGACAGGGGTTGCTGTTGTGCGAATGGCAGAGTTCGCCTGGAGCCGAATGGAACCGACTGAGGGTAATTATCAGTTTGAATGGCTGGATGCGGCTATAGAAGTATTCGCTTCGCGCGGCATGGAAATTGTGTTATGCACCCCCACCAATACCCCGCCAAACTGGATGACAACCCGTTATCCGGATGTGCTGCCCATGGATGAACAACGCCACATCATTCGGCCAGGTGTGCGTGGACATCGTTGCAACAACAGCCCTTCCTTGAGAATGCTGGGCTCCAAATTTGTGGAAGCGATATCACAGCGCTATAGTAAGCATCCCGCCGTCATAGGCTGGCAAATCGATAACGAGATGCACTACCAGGAATGCCATTGTGATACATGTAATCGTTCATTTGTCGCTTGGCTTCAAAAGCGTTATTCCAATCTGGAGGAGTTGAACCGGGAGTGGGGAACGGTCGTCTGGAGTGGTGAGTACAGCAGCTGGGCTGAGGTAACAACACCACTCGGTGCCAGCAAACCGATGAATCCTTCCTATCTTCTGGAGTACAAACGATTTTGTTCTGACAGCGTAGGCTATCTGCTGGGATGGCAGCTTGAGATTTTACGCCGTAACTGTCCAGGCCAATTTGTGACGCATAACATGTGGCAGTATCCGAATAGCCTGGACTATTATGATATGCACAACGAATTGGACTTCGTCTCTGTTGATTATTATCCGAATGAGCTGTATCGCGATTATGGCGATCGGTTTCCGAGGAACGGAGCGCTTACGTTGGACTTGGTTCGCGGTATCAAACGCCGGAATTTCTGGGTAATGGAACAGCTCAGCGGAGCACAGGGCGCCTGGATGCCGATTCAGCGCACCCCGTATCCTGGACTGATCCGAGCTCGCTCCTGGCAGACAATCGCTCGCGGTGCAGATATGGTCGTCCATTTCCGCTGGCGGAGTGCAACCGTCGGAGCCGAACAATTCTGGCATGGGCTGATCGACCACAGCAATGTTCCTGGACGCAGGTTCAGGGAGTTCGCGGAGCTTACTCGCGAGGTGAACCAGTTAGGAGAAATGCTAGCCGACTCGACCATTGTTACCCAAGTTGCGATTCTGCATTCGCATGATCAGCATACGGCGCTTTCCCTTCAGCCGCAGGCGGAAGGGGGAATGCACTATATAGACAACCTGTCCTCAATGCATAATGCATTTCTTAAAATGGGCGTAGGTACAGACGTTATCAATTGGACCGAGGAGCTCGATGGGTACAAGCTGGTCGTTGTCCCTTCCCTCTTCCTGTTAAGTGAAGAAGTAGCACAACGACTGGAGCGATTCGCAGCTAAAGGGGGGACGGTTGTCCTCACCAATCGGACTGGTGTGAAGAACATGAGGAATGTATGTGAGATGCTGCCTCTGCCGGGGCTACTGGCAGAAGCGGCGGGTGTTGTCGTAAGTGAATATGATGCCATCGGCAGCAGTGAGCATCGGATACGGAACGCGGAGGGCAAGACATTCGCTGCGAAGCAATGGTGTGATCTACTGGAACTGCGAGGGGCAGAGCCGATCGCCTGGTATGACAACGACTTTTACGAGGGTGTACCGGCGGTTACTGTCAATAAGTTTGGTGAAGGTGAAGTGTATTATGTCGGCACTTGGCCGGAGCCATCGTATTTCTATCAGCTGTTTGAAGGCATATTGAAGGAAAAGGATTTGGCGCCCAAAATCCAGTTGCCGGAAGGTGTCGAGCTGTCGATTCGAACGAAGGGGGAGCAAAATTTCCTCTTCCTGATCAATTTGATGAATGAGCAACGAGAGATTACGCTGGACGTTCCTTATCGCAGCTTGTTGAACAGCGCGAGGTTGGATCAGAAGTTGACCCTTCCAGCTCTGGGAGTAGATATTTTAACTGTATAAGATCAGCCGTTTTCATATTTAAAAAGGGATGTCTCACAAGGCTTACGACCTTCAGGGACATCCCTTCTCTGCTTTCACTAACATCCACCTAATCTGAATAAGAGTATTTCCAGTTAGTTCATCTTATTTGATTTTGATTTCCAGTTCATCATTCTTGGCTTCCTGCAAATCATCATAGACCTTATCTGGTTTACCACGAAGTTTTAATACCATGGACTCCGGATGGTCCAACAGATTGCTACTGAAAGAATACATCATTTCATCTTCCGATCCGCTCCCGCCTACCATGGATAACTTGGTCTGCTTCCCATTCCTGGAGGTCGAAATGATCTCGATAGGCCGAACGACCTCGCTGATCGACAACTTCGTTTTGTAATCAATCTCTTGATCAGGTGCATGGACAAATTTGACCCGAGTTACTAGCGGAGACATCTCCACCTCCGACAATAAGACCTCATAGCCTCCAAGAGTAAAAGTCCGATTAACGTTAATGACTTCCGTTTTGGGGATAGAAAACTTAGGATCAAGAGGAAAAGAAAGATTCATTTTTTTGGAAAATTTATATTTTCGTTCTTTCTCCCCGTTGTCTGCATAATTCACCACATCTGGTACAACTGAGGACAGCTGGAATTGTAGATTCACTTGCTCAGGCAGCGGTTTATTTCGACTTCGCTCAATTGTATTCCGGCCATAAATGGTATGTTTATCATTCGAGAAATGCACCCCTCCTATATTTCCGTTATCAAGGACATAACCTGTTCTTGCATCCGTCATCTTGGTATTGACTATCGAATACATCTCTTGCGAAGCATCCGTTCTAGCGGTATACAATACCGTTATCCTGTTCTCATCTGCCAGAACCGCATTCACGGTAAACTGATATATGCCCGATGTAACCGTCCGATCCACGAGTTGCACATAACCATTATTGAGCGTTGAAGTAATCGTAGCACGGTCCATATCCGAAGTTAGCAGGCCACGGAAGGGCTCTAGAACTCCCCAATGGGTTACAGGCTCAGTATATGTTGCCGGTTGTTGCCCATAGTTTCCAAGCGGGCCTATAAGAAACCAACCTGCAGCCAGAACCGTGACCAGCACTGCCGTGATCCATTTGACACGAAAGGTCCTACCTGATCGTTTTGTTCTGCCCTTTGCGAGACCACGTTGAATTGCAGCAGTCGTGTCCGCCGGATTCCAGTGCTGCTTCTCTCTTTTCACCTGATATGCATCTGCAAGAAGTGCTTTCTCCTCCGGGTTAGTGGTCATGCCAATCCCTCCTATTCTTCATCAACTTGCGCAACTGCTGGAGTCCCTTGTGCTGCCAGGTCTTGATCGTCCCTTCTGGTTTGCCGAGGATCGAGGCAATATCCGTCAGTGTCATGTCGTTATAATATTTCAGCAATAATACATGGCGATATTTCGGTTTCACCTTTTGCAAAAGAGATTCCATAGCAATTCGGTTATCATCTACACTGATCATCCAAGACGCCGGAATGCTGTCCTCCAGATTCTCCTTCGCCAGAGGTGTCGCCCGCTTGCGGCGCCTCTGTTCATCGATGCAGACATAGATGAGAATCCGAATGATCCACGACTTGAACGCCTTCTCATTATTCAGCGTACGACGTTTGATCCAAGCTCGGCATGTCATCTCCTGCACAGCTTCCAGCGCATCTTGCCGGTTACGCAGGTAGCTGTAGGCAATAGAAATGAGCGTATCTTGATGTTCCATAATGGATTGCACAAATTCCGTCTCATCTTCGGTCTGTACATAGATCCTCTGGTTCATCTCTGCTTTTGTTTCCACCCCGCATCCCTCCTTCTCTCTCTTTCTGTGGTATAAGACGGGTGAGTGAAGCAAACGGTTTTTATTCATCAAAAAAAGCTCCGCCATCATCATGAGGGAGCTTGATTACATAGCACTTCTGCCGCAGGTATACTGAATTACGCACAAGCATGAACAATTCAAGATCAACTAACTTACAAATTGCCGGTGACTTCGATCCCGTCGGCCAATTGCAGATGGTTTCTCACCCAAGCTGTGAACTGATTCAAAAAATTCCGTAATTCAGGCTCTGCAACCACCTGTTGATCCAGCTCTGATAAAATCTCTACCCATACATCCTTCGTAATGGGATTGTCCCAGCAGGGATCAAGTGCCTTCATCTCTTCTCCAGTTCGCGGGTCAGTTAATGGAAATGCGCGATCCAATGCGGAACGAATATAGTCAAAGTCTTCATTATATATGTTTCAGGCAAATCTCTTACCGATCAGAGTTCAAACCAGATTAAACCACCATCAACCTGCCTGGTTTCTCGCTCCATCTGATGCATCCAGCTCCGACCTTTTTCACCCCAGATATGGAACAAACAGTAGATATACAACTCCCCATCCACAATTTCTTCTAACCCAGAGGCCTCTTCTATGCACACTTCAAGAGCTATAGGCCAGGAAGGATCTTCACGTTTCAATACAAAGCCGTTGGCTTAGTGTTCCAAACTATACACTTCGGTAAATTTTAATGAACTTGCCAAACGCTTCACGACGACTTCAGGTAAAATCGCAGGCTCCGTTGTTCTAATCCCATATTCCCAGCCCATATGTAGAACCTCCTTCAGACTTCGTTCGCTCCAGATTGTTGCTTTTGTTCATGCATTTGATGGATTGAACGATCTAACCACAACTCATACCAGTCCAGAAAATGCAATCGATTCGTATTGCCCCAATACTGATCATGATATATTCCATTTCGGTTAGCCCGGTCATCAACCCATATCTCTCCGTAGGAGGCTCCCTTAACAATCAGATTCATGGAGATGCCACAACCAAAATCACTGATGCGCAGCATACCTGCCGACCACTTTGGATCAAAATATTCGTGTTCCAGCGCATCCCATTCCTCTTCTTCCTTGCTGTCTTCGAACCAGTCATAGTTCCAGTTCCATGATTCCGTGAATTGAAAAGGGTCCGAGATTGCATTCAGCTCATCATCATAACCAAGCACAGCGTATACACCGTCATCCGGGTTTTCCAGACCATAATAAGGTCCTGCACCACCCGTTCCCATATGAAGAAGCCATGCCTTATACTCCTCCGGCAACTCAATTCGCCATTTCTGTTCAAATAGCGCGATATCCTTCTGCGTCCACACAGGCTCCATTTCATATTCATGGTTTTCTGCGCCAAACAGGTCCAGATCCGGGTCCAGGCTTCGAAGAGTGATCAACTTTTCACGCATCCGCTCCAGTTGTACAGTGTACATAATCTACCTTTCCTCCCTTCGCTACTCTATTACGTTTGTTCCACGGCGTACCCGCGTTGCTGTAACTCATCCAGTGCTGCTACCACATCTCGCTCAGGACACAACTGCTTAATCAGGCTGGCGGTCACCGGTTTTTCTTCATATATTTCAGCTACGGCTTCCAACGGAAGATCCTGCAAGTCGTAGTACCCTTTTGCCCAATCAACGTAATCTTCCGAGTTCTTCTCTATATATCCAAGTAAAAATTCCGCACCACCTCTGGCGTCCGCTTTGTCTTCCTCGGTCATCGCCAGCTGAATCCAGTTACCAACCTTCCATGACAAGTCGTTCCCTTCCTGCCATAGGCAAAAGGTCACATCTTCCATATCCAATGTTTCCTCCTGATCTCGCAGAACAGCCATCAACGTCTCCGGCACTTCATCATACATGCCCGGGTAGATCTCACCATCCTCACGAGCATGCGGACTTAAAGGTGACTCATGATCAAATCCCTTGATCAACGTGCCCGAATCCGTAAACAATACATGCAGATGATCACCTGCGCCGTTATTGATGCTTCCCCATGCCACACCTGGCTGAAGTTTATCTTCATAATGATGAACGCGTAGCCATTCTTCCTCCGAAAAGATGATATCCAAAGCAGCAAGTATTCTCATCCGTTTACGCAGGGCATCTGCATTCATCATCGTTATCTCGTTCCAATCCTGCATATGAATCCCTCCTGTTTGTATATGTACACTATATCCGGATTAATTCATCCAGCGTGTTATTTCCCTGAATACTTGGTGTCATGACAATGGTGATCCGACTGGCTTCTCTGGAGACGATACACGCATAATTTCCGGGCTTTAACTGAAACAGAACCCCTTCACACGTCTCATCCGGCTCCAATTCACCCCCAGTGACATCATCCGCCGCTCCCAGATAGATGTGCCCAGACGGAACTTGCAGATGATACACCTTTTCCCGTTCCGCTGCGTGATCTGGACCTGAATCCTCCCCTACATCCTCCAGGCTCCATTCCACCTCATACACTCCATCCGCACCCAGATTCAGGAACAGACAATGACCTGCATTCACCTCAGCCAGCTCATCCACTGGAATGGACCACCAGTCCGAAGTATCCTCGGCACGATGTTTTAACGCTGCCAGATCATACAGGCACAATGTTGCCGTATCTGTAACCATTTGAAATGTTCCTCTCATATTCACACGTCCCTTCTATCTGATCCAGGTCTGACCTCAGAAATATATTCAATCATTATATCAAGCCTGATACACGTGTAAAAGGAACCCATGGACCATCTCTGCTTTCGCAACTCTTCATTTCTCGCTCCAAATGGTCGATATAAGCATAACTGACTTTTTTTGAACCTGATGGAGGAAGCCAAGCCATGTCAATGAACAATAGAAAAGAACCCTTTCGCTACACATTGAAGGAACCGATTCACTTTGAGATCTATATTCTCAGCATCAACGGTGTTAACGCACCAGCCAAACCCATTCAGGCCGAACTCTGCGATATCAGTCGATCCGGCTGTCAGCTGTCATTTCCGCTGTCCCTTCCTGTAGAGAATAACGATATTCGGATTGGAATGAATATGCTGCTCTTTGAAGACCCTCTATATATGGAAGGCACTCTCCGCTGGGGTCAAGAAAAAAATACCTCATGGCACTATGGAGTTCAACTGGAAATGCAGGATGGAAACCAGGACCGCCTCTCCAGAGAGATGCGAATGCTTGCAGGACAAGGCAAAATTATCGTGAAATAGCCATATAGCCTGATAACAAAAACAAAAAAACAGCCCAATCAAATTGGACTGTCGCAAGATGAAACTCTTTATGCCGCTTTACTAACTGTCGCTGGTTGTTCCATTTTGGACCAGTTCACGGTTTTTTCAAGAACGAGTGAGACCAATACCCCAATGACGAGACCATTGCTTATGATCGGAATAAGATACATGGGCAAGGTTTGAAAGGCTTCAGCAGGAATATTCATGACAGCAACTCCCGTGAGGACCGGCAACGCTACACGATAGATCGTTTTAGAATTAAACGTTGTACCTTCAAGCGTTCTTAGTGCCGTGCCGAACATCTGAAGATAAGCCACAAACAGAACAGCACTGCCAACGCTTGGTGGTATTTGTGCAAAAAATGCTGTCACAGAAGGTGTAAGACCCATCATACATAACAACCCCGCTCCAATAATAAAGGCAGCACGACGCAGAATGCGAGTACTCTCCAGGAACCCGATTGAAGATGCAAATAAACCAAAGGGCAGCACACCCACACAGGATGACAACATCGTAAACAGACCCGTTAGTGCATAGGATCGCTGATATTGACGGCTTGTTGTCTCTGCCTGATATAGCTTCTCGACTGTGCTTAAGGTGGTGATCGAATTCGTCATATTCACCAGCCCTACGAAAAATGCAGTAATGACAATACCCGGTTCCCATCTGGGTGCTCCCCACGGAAACAGTTCGAGGCCTGCCGGGGCCTGATTAGGCTGTCCGCTATGTTGTCCAGGAAACAATAAACTATAAGCGATCCAGCCTGCCACAATCCCAATCAGGATCGCGTAGTTCCCCAGTTTCCCCCTACCCTTTAATTGAATCCATGCCACCAAAAATGCAATGACAACGGACAATGCGGCAACAGGCAGATCGAAACGACCAAACTCCGTATATCCAATCATACCTTTGAAAAAATTCATGGTTAATTGAATCGTCATTAGAAACAACATGGCACTCTTCACCATAGGTGTGAACAGCTTCTGCAGCACTTGCGCTGCCCCCAGCCAACCCAGAATCATCATGGTTAGTCCCGCTAACAGAAAACCTGCAGCCAGCCCACCGCCGATACGCTCCAGACTCATACCGGCCGATGAAGCAGATACCGTCAAACTTAGCGTTAATCCCCACCATAATCCTGATGGACCATCCATGACCGCATATCGATGGCCGAATACGGCTTGAAGGATACACACTGCTCCGGTAAGTATGAATGCGTGCTGCATCGAGGCAGCGATCGCATCCGGGGACAGATGAAAATTATGTCCAATGGATAGCGGAACAACAACGGTATTGGTAAACAGGAAGAAAAACCATTGTATACCTGCCAAAATCAGGGAAGATACGTCCTTCATATTCTTTTGTAAAAAATGCTCTTGATGTCTGTTCATTCGTTCGGAATATCCTTTCACTGTTCTGTATCATAAATGTATAAGTCTCTTCAGACTTGGGTTAATAGTCGTTCCATCTCGGCATACCGATGCCGGCTCGCATGTGCAAGCGGTATAATCCCGTCCCGATCCGCAATCTTTGGATCTGCACCATATTGCAAAAGCAAGGCAACAATCTGCTGATGACGCGGTCCACCATCTCCCAAAATGACTGCTTCCAGCAAGGCTGTCCAACCCAGGTTGTTGATATGATTCACATCCACATCGCTGCGTGTCAGCAGAAGCTCCACAATGTCCACATGGCCCCGATCCGCTGCTGGAATAAGGGCTGTACCGCCAAAACGATTCGTTAACCTTGTATCTGCACCTGCTTCAACGGCCAGTTCGACCATGTCATACATACCCTCAGCACTCGCGTATAACAGCAGGTTGTCCAATCGTGCATCCCGAAGATTAATGTCGGCTCCGGCGTCCACTAGCATCCTTGCCGTGTCTATCTTGTTACCGTGCACCGCTGCCATCAGAGGTGTTCGCCCCAATGCATCCCGTTCATTCAACCGGCTGCCCTGTTGTGTGATAAATCGAATGACCTCATCAGTATGGCCCGCTAGAGCGGCATCATGTATTGTTCTAACCACGTTGCTTCATCCTCCAATTCAAGGTCTTTCTCGTGCAGCAATATTTATATGGAAACCAAGTCCCGTTAGTCAGGTATGCAAATCTAATGTATGGTAACATAAGATCGTAGTATATTAAAAATACATGTTTTGTTGGCTTTCCATACGAATTACATATACATCGCAGGCGAAGGAGAACAACCACTTGGATATCAAACAATGTCGCTATTTCATTGCCATTGCTGAGGAGAAACAGATTACAGCAGCAGCCCGGAGACTTCACATGGCTCAGCCGCCCTTAAGCCAGCAGCTTAAGTTAATGGAAGAAGAGCTTGGTGTGATTCTATTTGAACGCAAAGGGCGCATGATGGAGCTAACGCAGGCGGGTCGCAGCTTCTATGATTATGCGGTTACCTTGACCAAATATATGGAGGAAGCTGTAATGGAGATGCAAAGTTTCCGTCACGGCATACGGGGCAAACTCTCCATTGGCATCAATACCATATCGGATCGCCTGATCCCACAAGCACTGCAACAGTTTCGCACCACCCATCCACAGGTTACCTATAAAATTCAGCAAAATGAGTCTGCACAATTATGCCGCCTGCTGGAAGATGGCAAAGTTGAACTCGCCTGTGTACGCATGCCCGTCCAGACAGAACGCTATGAGGTGCTGCACCTGCCACAGGAGCCCCTCTTCTATATTTCTTCAACACCGCTGGATAGCCCAACGGAGATGACCCCTGGAGCGGAGATGCGGACTTATTTCAATCAGCTTACAGGTATCCCTCTACTGCTTCCAAGCACAGAAGGACTCGGTATGTTCGAGCTAATTTTGGACAAGTTCCGGGAGCATCAGGTTACCCCCTCCATCATGGGTGAGTGCTCAGACATTAATATGTTGCTAGAACTGGTCCGACTCGGCTTCGCCAGTTCCATCGTGCCTCACACGGTACTACAGCTATATCACGAGCACCCATTCCACGTATATCGCATCCAGGATCAGCATTCCACGGTTGGCTCGGCGCTGGTCTGGCTGCAGAACCGTTATCTGTCCAAGCCTGCACAACACTTTGTGCAACTGGTCCAGGGTATGCTTCCCGTGGTGTAAAAGGCTATAAGCAAAAAACAGCAGCTTTACCGGATTACATTCCGGTGAAGCTGCTGTTTCATTTTTATGGTTAAGCTTTAGCTGTGAACAACAAGTCTTTTTCTTTGATCGTCGTGCGACCAGCAGACTCAATAGACTCATACTGGTGCATGTTTGTAATAATAACTGGTGTAATCGTTGTATAACCGGCTTTTTCGATCTGTTCCCGGTCGAACTCCATCAGTACATCACCTACGGCAACCTTCGCACCTGCTTGAACTTTAGGAGAGAAGAATTGACCTTTCAGCTTCACGGTATCAATCCCGATATGAATCAACATCTCTGCGCCTGTATCACTTACCAGACCAATGGCATGTCCACTCTTCGATAACGAGAACACGGTTCCGTTGATCGGAGATACGACGCGACCTTCAGAGGGTTGAATCGCGAATCCTTTACCCATAATCTCTTCAGAGAATGCAGGGTCCGGCACTTCGCTCAGCGGTTTAACTTCACCTGTGATCGGGCTAAATACTTGCTCATCTTGTGCTTTTGCCTCTTCAGTTACAGCAGCAGAAGTTGTTGCTGGTGTTGCTGGCTCAGCTGCTGGTGCAGCTACTGGCTCTGATGCATTTTCTTCTTGGAAGCCCAAGATATACGTAATGATTGCTGCTGCTACGATGGCAATCAAACCACCAACCAGAGCATAAATCAATGTGCTAATTGCTGGACTGACAAATGCGGCAATACTCGGCAGACCCGCAAGTCCTGTAATAACATACGATTTAACATTGAAGATCCCCATAAATGCACCTGCGATAGCTCCACCGATAAGCGCTGCAATAAATGGTTTTTTGAACTTCATGTTGATACCATACATCGCTGGTTCCGTAATCCCCATAATAGCCGTAAGACCTGTGGAATAGGCAAGGGATTTGGTTTTGCTATTTCTCGATCTGAGACCTACACCAAATGCTGCACCACCTTGTGCCAAGTTAGCTGCAAACATCAGTGGAATAATAAAGTCGTAACCCAGTGTTGTCATTGAACCTACAACGATTGGCAGCAACGCATAGTGCATACCTGTAATGATCAGCAGTGACATCGTACCACCAATCAGAATACTTGCGAAGATGGACATATTGTCGAACAACCATGAAATACCACCAGACAAACCATTACCAAGAACCGTACCCAGTGGTCCAACAGTCATCAACGTCAGTGGAACCATAATTAACAGGGTAACTGTTGGAACAATGAGTAACTTAAGTGAAGCATGTACAACACGATCAACGGCTTTTTCTACATATGAAGCAATCCAAACTGCTAGAACAATTGGAATAACTGTAGAAGAATACGTTGCCGCTATGACTGTAATCCCCATAAAGGATGAGTTGTGACCATCGGCCAGCAATGCTGTAATGGTCGGGTGCATAATACCCGCAGCAAGCGCCGCAGCAATATACATATTACTACCCAGCTTACGTGCAGCACTAATCGCCAGAATGATTGGCAGGAAGTAGAATGCACCGTCACCGATTGCAGACAAAATGATGTAGGTCGAACTGGTATCGGACAACCATCCAACTGCGACAAGGATGGCCACGATCCCTTTGATCATACCTGCACCCGTAATCGCAGGCAGAATTGGTGTAAACATACCTGAGATGAAGTCGAACAGCGCACTTATTGGATTTCTCTTTTTCTTTTCTCCAGTTGAAGCACCGGATGAGGCATTATCTGCGGTTGGTGATTTGGACATGTTGCCAACGAGTGCGTTATACACGATAGGCACATCGTTACCAATGATAACCTGGAACTGTCCACCGTTTTCCATCACGCCCATAACGCCTGGTGTATTTTTCAGCGTCGCTTTGTCCGCTTTTTGGTTGTCATTCAGGTTAAATCTGAGTCTTGTCATACAGTGAGTGACTTGATCGATATTCTCTTCGCCACCAACAAGCTTCAAAATATCCTTGGACAATTGTTGTTTATCCATTGTGTTTTGCTCCTTTTATGTGTAATGAAGGTTAAAAAAAAACCTAAACACTGAATAATGACAAAGCAGAAAAGCTTATCATTATTCAACGTTTAGGTTTTGCCTTTTTAGCAGTAACAATCCCAACTTTATTCAATTGTTTGTTCATTTCTGACAACTCGTTCAATATGAATGGTCAGATACAGTATTTCTTCCTTGGACAACACCCGATTATAGATCTTACGCGTATAATCACTGATCCTTACTGCACATGCATGTGCTTCCGGATACTGCTTGCTCACCAAGTCATGAAGCGGATTATCTTCTTCTTTATCTTCAATCGCCGTTCCTTGCAACACACGTTGGGCAAAGAACTTCAGATGAGTTAAAAATCGATAATAACTCAATGAATCTTCATCAAGTTCAATCACAAAGCTACGTCTTACGATGTTAAGTATGTCCTTAACAATGTTTGTAATACTGATCGTTTCCCTCATCTCACCGTTCATCTGGGCATTAACCAGATGCATTGCAATGAATGCGCATTCGTCTTCGGGTAGCAGGACCCCTAATGTTTCCTCAATAATCTGTAGCGCCTTGAGTCCAATGGCATATTCCTTCCGGTACATGCGCTTGATCTCCCAGAACAATGCGTTACGGATCTGCAATCCTTGACGATGTCGATCAATGGCAAAATGAATATGATCCGTCAGTGAAATGTAGATGCTTTCATGCAGCTTCTCACCTAACACCGTCTCGGCATAACGGATAATCTCATCCGAGCACTCGACATATTCAACCGGGATATCAGACAGAAGTGTTTTAAGTTTCTGTGATACTTCCTTACTTTCAAGCGAGAATATTTTTTCGACGAGACTCTCGTCAATCGATTCACCAGTATGCTTTTTGAAGGCAATTCCACGTCCCATAACGACCAGTTCGTTTCCTCCCGGATCAATTACGGTAACTACGTTGTTGTTCAGCACCTTCTCAATTTTCATTTCTTCACATCACCTTGCACCGTCAAAGTAGTAAAAGGCAAAACCAAAGCAGGTCACGAAATATGCCCCGCCTCTGGTTTTGCCTGATTGAACAGTAACAATCCAGTATTCATTAGCCTTAGGCCCATCTTACCATATAATTATCCATATGACAATGTTTTTGTGAAAGCGGTTAATGTGCGTTAATGTGACATAAGAAGGTGCTTGTACAACTCTGCTTATAGCACTAGTATTTACTCGTTGTTGTTCTTAAGACTTGCGCCATTTGTACTAATAACTTCCTTGTACCAATGGAATGATTTTTTCTTGTAACGATCCAATGTTCCTGAACCGTCATTGTTGCGGTCTACATAGATGAAACCATAACGTTTCTTCATTTCTGCTGTCGAAGCACTTACCAGGTCAATACAGCCCCATGACGTATACCCCATCACTTCTACGCCATCCTCAAGAGCTTCGCCCACCTGTACCAGATGGTCATTCAAGTATTGAATACGGTAATCATCGTTCACCGTTTTATTGCCATTTTCGTCCGTGATTAGCTCATCTACTGCACCCAGACCATTTTCGACAATAAACAATGGTTTTTGATAACGGTCCCAGTATTTGTTCAGGGTTACGCGCAGTCCTTGCGGATCGATCTGCCAGCCCCACTCACTCGCTTTGAGGTACGGGTTTTGTACACCCGCGAACAAGTTTCCTTTTCCTTCGATACGTTTCTCGGGATCACCTGTCTCACAGATACTTACATAATAACTGAACGAGATAAAGTCTACGGTATGCTTCAAAATTTCAGCATCGCCGTCTTCAAACTTGATATTGATATTATTCGCTTTGAAATAACGATTAATGTATTTTGGATAGTAACCACGTGCATGGATATCAGCAAAGATATCATTGCGCTGTTCCGCATGCATCGCTGCAACCACATCATCCGGATTCGGAGTCAACGGGTACGTAGGCATGCTCAGTACCATACAACCGATTTTGGCTTCAGGCATAATTTCATGACCCAGTTTTACAGCCAGGGCACTAGCTACCAATTCATGATGGATCGCTTGGTACAGATCCTGTTTGGACAGTTCTGCTTTTGGCGTATAGATCCCGCCGCTCATGAATGGCTCCTCCAGGATGGAGTTAATCTCATTGAATGTCAGCCAGTATTTAACTTTGCCTTTGAAACGGTTGAAAAGCACTGTTACATAACGCTCGTAGAACTCGATCATTTTACGGTTAACCCAGCCATCATACGTTTTGGACAGATGCAGCGGTGTCTCATAGTGAGAGATCGTTACGAGTGGTTCAATGCCATATTTGTGGCACTCATCGAACAGGTCATCGTAGAATTGCAGACCTTTCTCGTTTGGTTCCAATTCATCACCTTTAGGGAAGATACGGGACCAAGCGATGGATGTACGGAACACTTTGAAGCCCATTTCAGCAAACAGTTTAACATCCTCTTTGTAACGGTTGTAGAAATCGATACCGATCAGTTTCAGGTTATCTTCTGTAGGTGCTTCCGTTCTAGGCGTTGTAATCCCGTGTGGCATTACATCTTGAACAGACAGACCTTTGCCATCTGTATTATAAGCTCCTTCAAGTTGGTTGGCTGCTACAGCGCCGCCCCATAGGAAGTCTTTCGGAAATGGTGTAGTCATATCAATCATTCCTCTCTAAATTAACGATATTTTCATTCTTTGTCTAAATGCAATACTCTATCCTTTGCCGACAGGAAAAAGCGGACAATCTCCAACTGAAAGGGCCATCAGGAAAATTAGATTCCTTCCATGCCAACTTTCGCGTTAGGTTTTGCCCGCTTTTTATGCGGTAACAATCCTGGAAACGAGATTTTACAGCTGCTCACCATTGCTGGAGATTACGTTTTTGTACCAGTCAAATGAATCCTTTTTGGAACGTTTGAGTGTTCCGTTACCTTCGTCATCCAGATCCACGTAGATGAAACCATAACGTTTGGACATTTCGGAAGTGGACATACTCACAAGGTCAATCGGGCCCCATGCTGTAAATCCAATCAGATCCACGCCATCTTTGATGGCTTCTTTCATTTGTTCGATGTGTTTTTTCAGGTAATCCACTCGATAGGAGTCATGGATCGAACCGTCTTCTTCAACACGGTCATATGCGCCCAGACCATTTTCTACGATGAACAATGGTTTCTGGTAACGATCCCAGAAGTTGTTCAGGGTTACACGCAGACCGATCGGATCGATCTCCCAGCCCCAGTCGGATGCTTCCAGATAAGGGTTTTTCACGCCGCCAGTCAGGTTACCCGATGTTTCTTCCTTGTCTGCGGATGCAGATTTGGTTACGGACATGTAGTAACTGAAGGAGATGAAATCAACGGTATTGTTCAGCAAGATCTCATCATCGCCTGCTTCTTTTTGGATCACGATGTCGTTTTCTTCAAAATAACGAGCCATGTAGTTCGGGTACTTACCACGAGCATGCATGTCCGTGAAGAAGAGGTTGATCTGATTCTCGTGTTGAGCCAGACGAACATCTACCGGATTACATGTTGCTGCATAGGTTTCCATACGAGCAAGCATACAACCCACTTGGGAACCAGGGATAATCTCGTGAGCAAGCTTCGTAACCAATGCACTTGCTACAAATTGATGATGCAGCGCTTGATAAGTTGTTTGCAGTTTGTTGTCCACTTTATCGATCAGAATGCCGCCGCCAGTGTACGGGCTGAACAGCATGACGTTAATTTCATTAAACGTCAGCCAGTATTTCACTTTATTTTTATAACGGTTGAATACCGTTTCTGCATATCGAACATAGTGCTGGATTACTTCACGGCCAGCCCAGCCATTATATTTTTGCGTCAAGCCAAGCGGTGTCTCATAGTGAGACAGTGTAACGAGCGGCTCGATGCCATATTTCAACAATTCGTCGAATACTTCATCATAGAATTTCAAGCCAGCTTCATTTGGCTCTTGATCATAACCGTTCGGGAAAATACGTGCCCAGTGAATGGACAAACGGAATACTTTGAAGCCCATTTCAGCGAACAATGCAATATCTTCTCTAAAGTGATGATAGAAATCGATACCAAAACGTTTCGGGAACCGTTCTTCGATTTTGCCGGAGAGGATCTCTTCGATTCGGGAAGAGGAAATTTCCATGGCATGTCCGCCTGTACGCTTCTCTTTCGGAACATGAGCGATCATGTCCGCTGTGGAGAGGCCTTTGCCGTCCTTATCGAATGCACCCTCCAATTGATTGGCAGCTGTAGCGCCGCCCCATAGGAAGTTTTCGGGGAATCCTTTTTTTGCCGTGGTCATGAACAACAACCTCTTTTCGAAATTTATTTTGGTTTTTCCAGGTAAAACATTGTGTAATTTAGAGCAGAAAACAAGAAAAACCTAAACTCAAGGTAAAATAGCACCAAAAAAAGGAGCCTTCATTTCACCATCAGTTTAGGTTTTGCCTGTCTTCACAGTTACAATCCATCAAAAGATGTTATTGCATATTCTGTTGTGTTTGCTCTTGTAATGTAAGCGTAACATATCTATTTTGCAAAATCAACTTCACTGGATCATATGATCGTTCGCACACTCTCAACATCGAAAAAATCAACGCGGCATACGCATAATCGCTGCCCTTAATGCCTGCGCTCCTTCCTCCGTTTCCAGGTAAACAGCGGGACTTTGGTCCCCTAAAGCCGGGATATCTTTCGCCATCCATTCAAAAGCGTACTCCCCCATTTCACACAAAAGCACCCGACTTATATCCGCCGGAATTCCTTGTAATCGCGCACGTTCTACCCACGCGGGGTCCAACTTTTGTCCAAGTTCTTCAAACAGTTCGGAAAATGAGTCCCAGCTTGCCTGATCAAACTCGCTTGAATAAATACCTTTCATACTCATGTAATTTCACTCCCCATATCGCCATTTGTAACCCTGTGGTCCTATTTAACACAATTCATCCTTAAGCCGCTTGAAACCACTTCTGTAACAGGTAGACTTAATTTTAAATGTTTTTCGGGGGAAAGAACAGTCTAGGAGGATTCAATAATGACTCATGAAGATAACACAGCTGGTTGGGATGCGATTGATCAATCCATGCGTGAATTGTATGGGGAACAAGAGCCAAAACACTACGGCACTGCCCTTCCGTATATGCTCGGTGGTCCTGATCCACTCGATGGCATTAGCGTTTATGAAGTGAACACACCTATGCCTCACTGGCATTTTGTCACCTATGGTTTCTCTGAATTATATGAAAAAGAGATGCAGGATGCATCCAAAAGCGGGTATGGATTCGAACTCACATTTCGTCTTACACGCACTGAAGAAGAAACTGAACCGCCAGCCTGGGCGCTGAATCTGTTACAGAATGTAGGACGATACGTCTTCAACAGTGGAAATATCTTTCAGCCAGGAGATTACATGGACGCTAATGGCCCCATCTGCCTGGAGTCCGATACTTTGCTGACTGCGCTCTCCTTTATAGAAGACCCGGATCTACCCGCAATCTCTACGCCTAATGGTTCAGTGCAATTTATTCAGATGGTAGGTATTACAGGTCGGGAACTGGAAATGATTCAAAGCTGGAATGCTCGTGGATTCCTGTCTGCCTCCTCCATGTTCATGCCCAAATATGTGACGGATCTGATGAGAAATTCGTACGCAGATATTCCTTCGGTTATACAAGCGGTTGAGGATGGAATGGAACAGGACGGGTCCAGCACAGCGTTTTTATTCATACAACAACTGGCTTGGGAGTCTCCTCGCAAAAAATTGCTGCAAAAATCGGTTCAGGCCAAACTTCAGCTTGGAGCCAAACAAGCCGTATTAGTTGGCACCATCCTTCGTAGCCGAATTTCGAAAGGTGCCTCTCTATCCTTGATCGGACCTGATACTAATATTCTGTTTGAAGCAGGAGAACAACCAGCCGTATTGGAATCGGACAGACAAGTTACCCTGACGGTGAACAAACAAATTGTTGAGGAGCTGACAAAGAACCTTCGCCCGGTTGAAGGAACATTCGAGATAACTTCATTGGATCATATTATCATTCAGATTGTTAGAACAGAAATCAAGGACCAGGAAGGACACGTCATTCAAACGATTGGATGAGAACATTCTCAAGTTCGATATAAGAACTACCTTTCTATCTAACGACTGTGCAGCAAGGAGGAACAACATGCCTGCCATTAGATTTTCTACAAGACACGAAGAGTCCCCGACTTGTTCGCATGCAGCAGGAACGGCTCCGTTCGACTATTTACCAAAATCCAGTCTGGACAGGCTTCGTAAAAACAATCATTTCCTGATTCATGCATTCCAGAACAGTATCTCGGTTATCCAAGAGAATTTAACGGGCACTTATCTTTTTCTACTCACAGATACGGACGGTGTGTTACTCACCATGGATTACAGTTCAGATCTTGAAGCTGTAGTAGAACATTCCCCCATTCGTCCGGGCATGTTCTTCACTGCAAAGAGCTGTGGAGTTAACGCCATATCAGAAACGATGGATAACAATAAACCTGTACTGCTGCTGCCCGAGCAGCACGAAAGTCCTTATTTTCAAAGCTGGCATTGTTACGCCGCACCTCTGTCCATGGGATCACAACATTTTGGTTATCTGGATGTGTCCACCATTAACGCGGATATGCAGGGTGAACTGATTGCTATTGCCAAGTTGATTCCTGCATATATGCAGAACTGTTATCAGAGTCAACAGACTGCTGAACTGTGCGACAAACCGGCAGTGGAGTTCACCGAGCGTCAGTTAACCATCCTGGAGATGATAGCCGGAGGCCTCACGGTAAAAGCCATTGCTTTGAAATTAAAGATCAAGGAATGCACCGTGAATCATCACAAAAAAGTGATTTTTAACAAATTAGGTGTGCAATCCAGCACAGAAGCTGTTTCAATTGCCAGCCGAATGTCTTATGTATAGAAGACCCCTATAGATTCCTATAGGTAGTATATGAGAACGTTTGTGCTACAATTTAGGAAACAGGTAACATGTAGAGAGAGAAAAACAAACACACACACATTTCAGGAGGGTAATATGACAATTCCAAAAAAAGTTTCTTTATTCGCCATGCTCATTATGATTATGCTGGTTGCCGCCGCTTGCGGTGACAAAGCAGATAACACAGCCGCAACAGAAGAGCCTACCCCGACAGAAACAACGACGGGTACTGATTCTGAACCAGCGAATACAGAAGAAACAGAGAACACAGAACCAGCAAGCGAAGAGTCCAAGGAAACTGATAATTCCCAAGACGTTGAGCTGGGGACTACGGAAAAAGGTTCTTACACCAATGACTATTTCGGCGTATCTCTGAAATTCCCGGAAGCATGGGAGTTCCAGGATGCTGCAGGCATGAATGAGCTGACAAGTGCTTCATCCGAAGCGATTGCTGGTGATGATGAAACGAAGAAAAAACAAATTGAGCTGTCCCAGACCAAAACATTGAATCTGCTTATGGCTTCAAAGTACCCATTGGACGGAGGTCAAGTTGGCCCATCCGCTATGGCCATTGCTGAGAAAGTAAGCTTGTTGCAAGGCATTCGTACAGGTAAAGACTACCTGGAAGCAACCAAAAAATTCATGGTGGATAGCCAGTTCCCTTACGATTATAAAGAAATGACAACGGAAACCATCGGTGGTAAAGAGATGGATCTGATGCAAATCACGATGGATCCAGGTGACGGTTCAACCGTTACTCAAGATTACTATAGTACAATTATTGAAGGATATGCTTTCAACTTCATCTTCACTTACATGGATGATAAGACCAAAGCCGAGATTGATACCATCAAAAAATCGGTTCAATTCAAATAATCGCTTTTGATTACTGCCATTATACGAAGATATAACTCAACCCCGATAACGATCTGTGGAGATCATCGTCGGGGTTCTTTTGTATTTGAAAAAGACTATATCTTGCACTAACTAACTAGATATTGCGACCCAATGTCCATCCGTGACTTCTACCCACTTGGAATGTTCCAGATTATAACGGTCCTCTACTTCAACATTTTCTCTTGTTGTTTCTTTGACAACATGTCTCTTTTTCTTCGCTTCTACCGCTGGGTCAGGCACAGGAATAGCAGACAGCAATGCCTTGGTGTAAGCATGTTGCGGGTTGGAGTAGAGTTCTTCACTCTCAGCCAGCTCCACAATTTTCCCATTATACATGACAGCCACTCGATCACTGATATGTTTAACCATGGACAAGTCATGCGCGATGAAGAGATACGTCAATCCGAGTCGCTGCTGTAACTCTTCAAGCAATTGTACGATCTGAGCCTGTATCGACACATCCAGTGCAGACAACGGCTCATCACATACGATGAATTCAGGTTCCACAGCCAGAGCTCGTGCAATACCGATCCGCTGTCTCTGTCCACCCGAGAATTCATGTGGATAACGCTGCGCATGGGTAGGATCAAGACCCACCATCTCCAGTAGTTCCTCCACCCGCTTCTCCCGCTGAGATGCTGTACCTGCAAGTTGATGAATATCAAGCGCTTCTCCAATGATATCCATAATCCTCATTTTGGGATTCAGAGATGCATAGGGGTCTTGGAAAATAATCTGCATATGTCTGCGCATCGTTTTCATCTCTGAAGCTGACAGACGATTGAGCGGGACTCCTTTAAACAGTACATCTCCACCTGTTGGCTCATGCAACCGCAGAATCGCACGCCCCGTGGTTGATTTTCCGCTGCCGGATTCCCCTACAACGCCGAGTGTCTCTCCTTGACGAATATGGAAACTGATATCATTCACAGCCTTTAAGGTATTGCCTTTCCCCAGATTAAAATGTTGTCTGAGTGATTTCACCTCAAGCAACGGCTGATCATCCTCCAGATCTCTCGGAACCAATGATGCCGGTTTCGGCTTTTTCTTCTGATCCAGACGTGGTAATGCATTCAGAAGTCTAATCGTATACGGATGTTTGGGATTAGCAAAAATCTCTGTCGTAGTCCCGGTTTCCACAATCTGTCCTTCTTTCATAACAACAACCCGATCACACATGCCTGCCACTACGGCCAGATCATGCGTGATCAGAATAATCGATGTACCCAGTTGGTCCTGCATATCTTTCATCAAATTCAGAATCTGAGCTTGAATTGTAACATCCAGTGCGGTTGTCGGCTCATCGGCAATGAGCAATTCAGGACGACAAGCAAGTGCAATACCAATCATGACCCGCTGGCGCATGCCTCCGGAGAATTCGTGCGGATACTGGTTGTAGCGTATTTCGCTGCGAGTTATCCCCACCCGCTCCATCATGGCAATCGCCTGTTTCTTGGCTTCCTTTTTGGACACCTTCTGGTGTTTGATGAGACTCTCGGAGATCTGTTTCCCCACTTTAATGGTCGGATTAAGAGAACTCATCGGGTCTTGAAAGATCATGCCAATATCACGCCCACGGATGCTTTCCATCTCTTTCTGCGTTTTATTGGCCAAGTCGACCCCTTTAAAAAGAATCTCTCCATTTTTCATCTGCGAAGGCGGCGATGCAAGCAGCCTCATAATGGAACGTGCGGTTACACTTTTTCCGCTGCCCGATTCTCCTACAATGCCCAATGTCTCGCCTTTTCGTACTTCAAAACTCACTTCTCGCACTGCCTGAAACTCACTCTCTCCAGAGTGAAACGAGACAGATAGATCATTAACTTTCAGTAAAGGTTCCATGCCATCACCAGCTCTCATCCATTTTTCACATTCACTCATCTCATATGTATACCATTTAATTCCTTGACAATTGTTTAGACCATAAATAATATATACTATATCAATCGGAATAATGCAATTTAAACCTGAATGAAAGGAGGCACGCTTGGTTTGAATCTTGCAGAAGGCAGCAGACTCTCGCGGTTGGTGCACAATTTAAGTTTTATTTATGGCAAAATGCTGCTTCATCCTTCCTACCGATATGTTCTGTTCATTCTTGGATTACCGATCAATCTGGTCGTGTTTCTAATATGGCGTTCGAATCGAAAAAATGACGGCTGGGTAGCTGCCAGGCAGGCAGCTGAGCAAGAACTGCTCGCTTCTTCCTACCGGAACAAGCTGAAGTTGGAAGTGGAAGAACAACTGCGTCGCAAACATCGTTTTTTCCAGCAGCAGGTCAGTGAGGGAGAATTCAAGCGTCAGACCGAGGAATGGTTGGAAGAAAGTGTTCAGGCAGAGTTGAAGGAGCGGACATCCCGCATACTTCAGGAACAAGGAAATCAACGTCTTACAATGGCTGATACGTTCCACTCACTGATTAACAAACCATGGTTTTTCGCGATATCGATTATTCCCGGCTGTCTGATGTATGGCATCCTGTTTTTGTATGGAAATCCTTATCTAAAGTACATATTTGAAAGAATACTGATGACGGTATTTGTCATTCTGGGCGTAGCAACACTCGTATTTACGATTTTGTATCTGTCTCCGTTCAACCCGGCAGCCAACATTCTCGGAGAGACAGCAACGCAGGAACAGATTGCAGCATTCAATCAGGTGTATGGCTTGGATCAGCCTTATCTTACACAGCTCTGGAACAATATTAAGGGAGTTGCTCTCTTCGACCTTGGCAAGTCTTTTGCAGGAAATGAAGACGTAACAGCAACGATTGCAAGGAAGTTTCCGATTACATTGACCCTCGCGGTCATCTCCCTGCTGTTAGCACTTGTCATTGCATTACCCATCGGTATTATCTCAGCGATTAAGCCTAATTCATGGTTCGATTATACATTTATGTTTATCGCTCTGATTGGATTATCGATCCCGAATTTCTGGCAAGGACTTATTTTCATTCTGAACTTTTCGATCAAACTGCAGTGGCTTCCCGCCACCTTCAACCCGCAGAACTGGCTGTCGATCATTATGCCAACCATTGTGCTGGGCACGGGACTTACGGCTGCGGTGGCACGGATGACCCGGTCTTCTACACTGGAAGTCATTCATGAGGATTATGTCATGACTGCCCGCGCCAAGGGGTTAAGCGAACGTCAGGTCATGCTGAAACACGCTGTACGTAATGCATTGATTCCAATTGTAACGGTGGTTGGACTTCAATTCGGAGCCATGCTGGGCGGGGCAGCAGTGACGGAGAAAGTGTTTAATATCAGCGGTCTCGGCAGCTACATTGTGGATAAACAATTTATCCCCGATATTCCGAGTATCATGGGCGGAGTAATCTACACAGCCATTACAATCTCCATTATCAATGTAGCGGTTGATCTGCTGTACGCTTTTATTGATCCAAGAGTGCGCTCCAAGATGAAACAATATTAAAGTGTGTGTTGAACTACCTCTTAAAGCAGGTGTATTATGACAAACTCTTCCTTAACACAAGAAATGCGTTTCCGACTTAAGTCTTCTCGAGAATACAGTCAGGCAAGCTTCGCCTGGATCACGTCCCTTCTCTTGACTGCCTTGTTGCTGTTCAACAGTTATGACTGGAGCGGACAGACGTTCAAACCATTTCTGCTAACGATACTTGGGATCTATGTATTCTTCACACTGGTCCAAAGTGTCATCACCCTTCGGATTCGAAAAGACTTGATCCGTACCGGTACGGTCTCTGTTCTAACTCGCAGGTTAGCTTGGGTTCAGCTACTTGCCATCATTTCAGGCAATATATTTATCGTAACGGCAGCCTTTCACCTGATTCGAAAAGCGAGGAATGTGGAGTATACCTTTGCGGTGTATATGCTGTTAACTCAGCTGTTCGTCATCGGTGTATCTGCGTTAAATGTTTTCAAACCCTATGTGGCTGATAACTTTCTGCCAGCCATGGCGGTGCTCATATTTATTCTGATCATCGACCTGGTCGTACTGATTATCGTATCCCGATATAACGCGACCTCTATCCTCCCTCGCTGGATGATCGGTGTCAGTGTAATACTGATTCTGACCTCGATCACTGGTAATGTATTTGCACTATTGCTCGGCATTTCCATCATTGGACGCATTCGCAGACAGGGGAAACAAAAATCAAACTTCTGGAACGATCTGTGGGAGCGCCTTGCTCCGAATATGACTGCCATGTCCGGTTTGTTTTTTATCATTTTTCTGTTCTCGATATCGATCTGCAGCTTTTTTACCTTTGACTACAGCATGGCTGTGGAAAATAACTACTCGGCTCTGCTTCAACCGCCTTCCCTTGCGTATCCCTTGGGAACGGACGACTTCGGACGATGTTTATTTTCCCGGATTGTATTTGGTGCCCGGATCTCCTTAATCGTAGGTTGCATGTCGACCATCATTCCTGTATTGATCGGCGGAGTCCTCGGAGCATTCTCCGGCTTCTACGGAAGGCATACGGATAACATCATCATGCGGCTGCTGGATATTCTCTATGCCATTCCGGGAATTCTGCTCGCCATTGCCATTATTGCGGCGTTTGGAGCCAATACGGTCAATCTCATTCTGGCGCTGAGTCTGGGTTCAATTCCAACTTACGCCCGTACGATGAGAGCCAGTGTGCTCTATGTATCCACTTTTGAATTTGTGGAAGCTGCACGTGCACTGGGGTACAACAATCGTACGATTATTTTCAAACACATTATTCCCAACTCCCTTGCGCCCATGATTATCAAGTCCACACTCACGATTGGTGGAGCTGTTATCGCTACCAGCAGCTTGAGTTATCTGGGACTCGGCGTGGAGCCGCATATTCCGGAATGGGGTAACATTCTGAAGCTCGGCAGTACATACCTGGAGACCCACTCTTATCTGGCGATTTATCCAGGCTTGGCTATTATTCTGCTGGTCCTTTCGTTTAACTTCCTCGGTGATGGTCTGCGTGATGCGCTTGATCCCAAGCTGGAAAAGGCCTAAATGATTTGTTGAAATGAATGATATAGAAAAAAAAGAATTCACACATCACACATTCAAGATATGGAGGGTAATCCCATGAAAAAACGTACACTGATCTCATTGCTATTAATTCTCGTCATTGTGATTTCCGGCTGCAGTGTAAAAACAAAAACCGAATCCCAGGCGGAGACCGCACCAGCGGATACAACAGAAACTGCACAAAAACCGGCTGACATTGAACTGCTCGCCATGAGTTCTTCTGAAAATGATGTAAACATTGTCCGCGACCAACTGACCAAAAACGGCTTCAATGTGAAGCTGAACCTGCAGCCGGATTACGGCAGCTTCAAATCCCAGCAAGATGCAGGGAATTATGACATTGCCTTGTCCAGCTGGACAACGGTAACGGGAAATCCCGATTATGCGGTACGTTCCCTTTTCAAAACAGGTGGAGATTACAGTATCCTTGCAGATGCGGAACTCGATAAACTCATCGATCAGGCAGCTACTCAAACTCCAGATGAGTACAAAGACACGTACAAACAATTGGAAGATCGCTTGGTAACGGATCAGGCGTATATCGCACCTTTGTACATTTCCCTGAAAAGTCAGGCTGTGAACAAAGACATTCTGAATGTCGACACCGTTCGTCTCTCCAAATCCCGAGCCATGGCTTGGGAACCGATTGAGTTCAAGGACAGCTCCAAAAATGCCACAGACCCGTTGATTCTGACGCAAAGTGCATCCGTACTGACTTCCCTTGATCCCATCAAAGGAAACGACGGCTCCATCAACCAGTTGAACACCAATATGTATGTACGTCTCGTTAACTTGACAGATGACGATCAGCTGACAGCAGAAGGATCACTGTCCCATAATTTCAGTATTGCTGAAGGTAATTCGGACTACTACTTCATTCTCAGAGACGATATCAACTTTGCGAAGATTGATAACAAAAAAGCTGTAGATACAGGAGAACGTGTCGGTGCAGATGATGTGATCTTCTCCCTGGATCGTGCTAAAAATAAAGATTCCGTTCCGGATCACCGGACGTACAGTCTGCATGAACACATCAAAGAAGCTGAGGTTGTAACGGATCTGAGTGCATTACAATCCATTAAACAATCCAGCGGTAACGGCACAATCCTCGAAGCATTGGAACAAGGATTGGGCAGCAAAATTACCGAACTTGTGACTGACAAAACCAAAGCAGATAATAGTGCAGGTAAATATCAGGTCGTTAAACTGACAACAACTGAACCTTTCCCGCAAGTACTGAACTACCTGGCTCACCAATCTGCGGGTATCGTGTCCAAAAAACAGGTGGAGAGCATCAACACATATGATGTAGCTTCCTTTGACGTCAACAAAGATATTCCTTACGGTGATCAGAACACGGTGACTGAAGGCGCAGCATACAATAACACCCTTTATACTAGTGGACCTTATATTTTGTCTTATAAAAATGACTATGAAGGTGTATTCTTAAAAAATCCGGGATACCGCAAAGGCACTGAATATGCACCAAAAATTGCTCAGGTCAATGTCCGGTTCATCGCGGATGCAGACAGCGCCCTCTCTGCTCTTCGCAGCAGTGAAATTCACTTATACTACGGTGTACCTGAAACCAAGTATGATATCATCGAAAATGACAGCAAGCTGAAATTGCAAAGTCTTCCAAGTAACGCTGTCTCCTATCTGTTGTTCAACACGGCCAATCGTGAAGTTGCCAAGAGCAGTGACCTGAGAAAAGCTGTGCTGTACTCCATTAATCAAGATGAGATTTTGAGTTTCTACAAGAACAACAAACTCAAAGCATACTCTACAGTAAGCCCGCTCGTTCAGACTGGGAATGAATTGAAAGCTGATCCTGCAAAAGTAAAAGAATTCTTGAGCAACTATAACGCTTCAAAGTAAACGTATTACAAAAAAAGGTTGTCACCAGGATCATCTATTTGATCCTGATGGCAGCCTTTTTTATTCTTCCAGCACACGGCAATCTGCCAGAACATCGGGGTAATTCCGCATGCTGTCCGCTTCCGTAATTTTGCGAATAACTTTGCACGGTACGCCTGCTGCAAAAGAATGCGGTGGAATATCACGAGTCACCACGCTACCTGCTCCGATCACACAGCCGTCTCCAATCGTTACGCCCCCGCACACTGTGACGTTTGCCGAGATCCATACATCGTTACCAATCGTGACCGGTTTGGCATAACATAGCGACTTCACATCACCGTTCTGGTCCACCATATGTCTCCGCTCGCTGGCAATCATGGGGTGAATGGGGGTAACAATCGTAACATTGGGTCCAAAACTGGTATAGTCCCCGATTGTCACTTGCGCATCGTCTTGTATCGTCAGATTGTAATTACCGAAGAAGTGATCGCCTATCCGGGTATGCACACCATAATGAAAGAAGATGGGGCCTTGCATAAATCCACCTTCACCGATCTGCCCCAGTAGCTGTTGCAATATCTGATTCCTTTCCTCAGTCTGTTCTTCAAAGGTCTGACTGTAACGCTGACTGAGATTATGGGCCCGCCTTTTGATGGTCTTTAATTCCGGATCACTTGGACTAAACAACATGCCCTGCATGATTCTCTCTTCTTCACGCATCATGAATCCTCCTCTACAAGAGTTAGCTTATAAAATAAAAGCCACAGACATGGCCTGTGGGGTTATAACGCTTCTGATAGAATGCCTGACTTCAACGCCTGAAGCACCATTCCTCGTAACCCAGCATCAAAATCATGTTGGAACGAGTCCTGATGTACAATCTCCGGCAACGACGGCATGGGATGATCCTCCCCGTACTTTTGCCACGCCAAATCCAGCTCTTCTCTCTCCACACGTTCCTGATAAATGACAATCTGGTGCGGGGCAACGACGGCATTAATCGTTTGCAGAATATGACATACCTGCACTACAAAATCATCTTTGCTCATGTCGCGTTTCCAATCAGGTGAATATGGAAGATACTTGATCTCACCAAACATCCCGTTTTTCCCGCGGATCATCTGTCCATTCAACATCATGCCCATACCCGGTGGGTATCGGTTCGGAAAATAAATTCCTGCTACACTCTGTTCCTTCATATCCGCATGCAATGTACAGTATCCGCTAATCGCTGCATTAACATCATTCTCCACGAGAACGTTCAGTTGGAACTCGCTCTCGATCTCCCGTATCAGATGTGAATGGATAAGCTCTTCATGACTGCTCACCGTGATATCCCCATCCACGGCTTGCCCCGGAATACCGATGCCGATCATATCAATGGAAGGGTACTCCGCAACGAAACGCGCGATAAGTTGCAGCACATGTTGTTTATCAAAAGCAGGCAAGATGCTCTCTTCCTTCAGCACAACCTTATTCTCCAGATTCATGACCGTTGCCGAAATCAACTCCTGGCCTTTCATCTCTTTGATGTAAAGAACCAAAGCAAGCTTGAAGTTATAATTATATCGATAAGCCTGAGCAGGACGACCACCGTTAGAGGGAACCACTTTATCCTGGAACAACTCTCCGCCATCACATAATTCCTGAATCAGCGCATTAATGGTAACAACACTAAGATTGGTTAGTGAAGCTAATTGCGGTTTGGTCGCCGTCTCAATCTGCTGCATGACTTCACGCACATTATTCATATTGATGTATTTCATCATTGTAGCGTTGGCTTTTTTCATAACCCTCTCGTTTCTACTCTGGTTCAATTGAGCCAAAGCAATGGTATGGATGTCATTTCACCCCATATCATAACATAATGCCTTAATCGAACACATGAGTTCCATCGTGCTGGCACTGGATCGAAATCGGCAGAGCTACTTTGTTCACTCAAACAAATCATCCATTGACTTCACAGGCTTCACTTCAATCGGTTGTTTTGACAAGGCCATACTGGCATAGGTACCTGCCCATATTATAACTGCCATAATAACGTATACCATCCATACTTACCTCCCTGTTTCATGCGGATTTATGATTTTGCGATATTCTTCATATGTGCTTATTTCTCCTGTTAATAAATACACTTTATAAAGTATATTACGTAAGTATGCGAGGATAATAGTTCTTTGTCAATATGATTTAGATTTATCCGAGCCCTTTTCAGTCCAAGGAACATGTGGACAACATGACTACAACAACACGTATCATCTCGATGCCCATAAAAAATAGCTGCCAAAAGAATCATTTAACGAATCTTTCGGCAGCCGTTTGTTCAATATACAAGCAATTTATTTAGAATAGATTCGCTGTACAGCAGGCAATAAGGTCACAACTTGAATACTAACTCCCCATGCAAAATAGACCAAGTGAATAATAGAGACATCCTGAATCCAGTACACCTGCACCATAATCCAGATGATGAGAGCAAAACCCGTGTACAAGGAAAAAGTCCAGGCCCAGTAGCGGTCAGAATAGAGATTCAGTCTCTCACCCAGCCCACAATGAACGTAGCGGAAAAGCGAGATAGCAATCATTATAGGCATCACGCCAAGGACCAGCAATAGGATGATCCCCGGGAACAAAAAACTGGCAAATGGAGAATTCTTCAACAAAGATTCGGGCAAATTCACCATACTTCCGGATGGGTCCATGATTAAAATGACGCCTCCAACAATCGCCCCAAGCCCCAGAATTCCATGCATCAAAATGAGTAACCACGATCTGCCTTCACTCTGCTTCATCATGAATTGCTCCTTCCATCCTCTCGTTTCTCAACCTCATACAGTCATTCATAGGCGGATTATTATCAAACCCTCTAGTACCATTCTCACACATGCCGTGCATTGTTCCTGTGCTTCTTTTCACTATATTGGTCTCGAAAATCATTCGTAATGGAAAAACTTGATAAAAGAACGTACGTTCGGTATAATGGAATTATCCTGAATAAGCGAGAGGCAGATATGGACGACAAATTTATTAAGGAATTACGCGAGATTAGTCGGGATGACAGACGAAGATCGGAATTTATGATTCAAGGTTTGAAGGAAACACTGCAAGAACGCAAAGAAGAAGGTTTACTCAAGCGCTGGATACGGCGTAAGAAAACAGAGAAAAAAATCTCTCAAAGATTTAATCAAGATCCTCACTCGGATCAAAAGTAACAACATAAAAAGGAGGCGGAATACGCCTCCCTTGCTATTTACAAAAGTGAATTATTTAGATTAGTTAGTTGTGAGTTAATCCATAAGTTTGCCAAAGCACACATTTATGCTTCTAATAAATCAAATCCTAGCTAGACTTGGTTCCTGATAAGTTTACTTACCTGTTGCCAGTTTATTGCCTTTATGTGTTAATCTAGTCCAAGGGAATTTCTTATAAAGGGAGTGAAAATATGACAAATACTTCAGGCTCAATATCAAAAAAGAAGGCGATAATTCTGGTGACAGGAATGTCGGGTACAGGTAAATCAACGGTTCTGGGCGAACTTGCTCATAGGGGGCATAGAGTTATCGACACCGATTATGATGGTTGGAGTGAGAATGTGGATGATTCTGGGTGGTTATGGCACGAGAATCGAATTGATGAGCTGCTCACTGAACATAGCGAAGGTGCTTTATTCATTTCGGGTTGTGTATCAAATCAGGGGAAGTTTTACCCGAGGTTTGATGCGGTAGTGTTGTTAAGCGCCCCCCTCGAAGTAATCCTTGAACGTATAACTTCCCGTAAGACGAACGAATATGGAAAAACGGTTGAACAACGTGAAGAAATTATACAATACGTCGCTAGTGTTGAGCCTCTCTTACGTGCTGGAGCTACTGTTGAGATCGATACCAGGAAGCCGCTTGATGAAGTTGTAACCGAGCTTGAGCTCATTGCCAACTCAATTAGCTGATCACTTCTTCACACTGTACAAAAGCGCCCAGTTCAATCTAAGTACCTGGTTAAACTAAACTGCCCGTTAGTTCAATACACGATCCCTCGTACAACTAAACACTTCTTTGAAGCTTGACATTAAATTCTGTCGTTGACGCAGTGACATACTCCATATAATTCACAGAGCCGTTAAAGTTCAAATAAGCTTCATATCGCATGCGGATTCCAGGTGAAGTAATCAAATTCAGAACAATTTCCTTTGGAACCCGCCTGCATTCGCTCGTTTCATTAGAAGTAGCTAACTCTCGACTCACAGCTTTACACACGAAATCAAACATGACCTTCGTAGGGACATCAGTCACACCGTCATACCACTTATGGATTGCTGTATTCGAAATAACACTAATCAATTAACTAACCGTGGCATCTATTCCACTTTCCTCTTTGATTTCACGGATGACACCATCAATCAGGTTTTATCCTACTTCAGTTATCCCACCAGGATACACCCAACCATCGTCATGGGCTTTTACAAAAAGGATATTTCCAGTTCCATCTTCTACAATTCCACCTGCAGATACAATATGTGTCGGGAACACCATTTTACAACCTCCAAATAAGATAAAGTTGTATATTTATTCCACATACTTCTCATACTTTACTGCCTTTGTGAATTTCTAAAAGATACTGTCGACATGATTGAACTAACTTGCCTGTTAGCTTAACGCAAAAGAACCCCTATAGATTAGCTCGCTATATACTCGAATATCAATCTATTTGGGGGCCCACGGCAACTTTATGTTTCCAATTTCGACTCCTGACAAACTTATGCTTCTGTTTGTGTTCCGAAAAGCAAAAAACAACGGAAATTAAAGCAATTTCCGGCACACATATAGGTGAAAATTTATCTTCTTATGGTTTAAGTCACAGCTGATGCATCATTTGAATTAATCTGCAACGGATGTATAAGTACCCTTTGTGCACCCCCCTCATTAACTCCAAGATCTGCACCTTTCTGTTCAAACTGGGCCGCCAATGAGCCATCTTGAATCATATAGAGCAGGTCCTGTTCGGCCGCAGCATCCATATCCCTGGTGAACAACAAGGAAGCCCCGGCCATTTCCAGCAAAAAGACAACGGAATCATGATTCTGGTGTTCAGACACAGGCAAACTGCCTGAAGCTTCTACTTCCATGTGTGCCAGATCTGGAGCTATAAAATGTAAACTCGTCTCCTTATCAGCCTTATAGGACATGCCCTGCTGAATGGCGTATAGAGGAATGTTCCGTTCCATGGCTGTGTCCAGTAATTTATCAAAGTTTTCTTTACCACTGGTTGTGCCATTAAACATTAAACATGAAACGTTTAACCGAAATCTGTTCCAGCACAGCCTGTAGTCCTCCAATTAAGTTTGAAGAAGGGATTGTTGATTATATAACCAATTTATAGATTTTGTTTATCGATGGAATGTCACACTGTCCTCGATTGAGTCACGACCCATCCGCAAACCATTTACTGGTGCTTCTTTGTCTGGGTAACCAAATGATATTCCAAATAATAATTTTAGTTCGCCCGATACTCCAAGAACTTCACGGACAGTATCAGCAGAAAAGCCTAATGCTGTCTGGGGAATACCGCCTATCCCACGTGCCTCAAGCGCTAGTAGAAATGACTGACCATACATTCCAATATCAGATGCGACACGCACATTATCTCCAAATGAAGGCATAAATAAGAAAGCAACATGGGGTGCATTAAAAAAATTATAATTTTGTGCAGCTGCCTGCTTGCGACCTTTGTAATCTTCTCGTGCTATTCCTTGTGATTCATAATAAGCTTTTCCATGCGTATTTTTGCGTTCGCCATATCGGCCGTAAAAGGCGTTCATATCAAATGTAAAATCTGGTGTATGATTCCCTTCCTCATTCGCGCGTAACAAAGCTTCACTCAATTCATCCTTCTTATCACCTGAAACAATATGAACATTCCAAGGCTGCGTATTGCAATTAGACGGTGTATATTGAGCATCTTCGAGAACCTCACGAATCACTTCTTCCTTAACGGGTGTAGAGAGAAATTGACGCACAGATTGTCGAGAGCGTACAACTTCTTGAAAAGATTTAGTAGTCATTAGTGTAACCTCCTCTTGTTTTTCGATGTTTCTTCACATAATGCTTTTGATAAATCCATGCTTATTTGGATATGATTGAATTGTATTGATTGTTTTTGTTACATTCATCTTTTAGAATAAAATCATTGCTCATCTTTTGGAAGAGGGCAATTTAAATTGCCTTAGTACACTTTTTTGTACTTATGGATAAATAAAGTTCCCTACCATTTTGTGTGAACGTTCTTCATAGGCACCGATAAGATTCGCTGACAAAACATTAATGGTGCGAATGCACCTCTTTACGGTTGACTACGCCGCGGCGAATGAAGAACGCTGTGACCAAGCCAATTAGGGCCAGGATAATCATGTACACGAATACGTTGTATGCTCCTGCCGACATCGCGTTTGCCATCTCGACCTGTTTGGCAAGAGCCGAGAAGCCGTGCAGGTATTTATCCATACCGTCCATAAGGATACTGACAGCTACAGCAATTCCAATCGCTCCCGTAACCTGTGGCAATGTGTTTATGACTGCCGTACCGTGCGGGTACAAGTCTGGCGGCAATTGATTTAGCGCGTGCGTTTGAGCAGGCATTAAGATCAAGGCTGTCCCAATAGAGAGCCCTATATGCACAGCCACCATAAAGGCGATTGAAGAAGCAGGAGATAGCGTAGTGAAGAACCATAACATGACTGAAACGATCACGAATCCGGGGATAACGAGCCATTTTGGCCCATGTTTATCGAATAAGTGCCCTATGCGCGGGGAGAGGAGACCGAAAAGCGCACTACCCGGCAAAAGCATGAGTCCCGCAGTGAACGGAGACAATCCGGCGCCCGTCTGCAAAAACATCGGCAGGATAATCAGGGTCGTCATAAAAATCATCGGGCATAACGCTACCAGAATCAGCCCAACAACGTACATGGGATACTTGAACACGCTCAGATTCATCATCGGACTACTCATAACGTTCTGACGCAACACGAACAGCACCAGTGCAATGAGGCCGACAATGATTGAAGTGATCACAACCGGATTCCCCCAGCCTTCAGATCCTTCGCCTACCTGACTAAAGCCAAAAACAACTCCGCCGAATCCAATCGTTGACAACAACACAGACAGTAAATCAATCCGCTGCTTTTTGACATCAGTAACGTTCTCCAAATACTTCAACCCCATCAACAATCCTACGACTAAAAATGGAAGTGAGAACCAGAAAATATACTGCCATGTTAAATATCCAACTACCAGCCCCCCAAAGGTCGGTCCGAACGCTGGGGCGAACATGGTAACAAGCCCGACTAACCCCATCGCCGCTCCCCGTTTATTCTGCGGATAGATGACGAGAATTGTATTGAACAATAGTGGGATCAAGGTGCTCATGCCTACTGCCTGTAAAATTCGACTGAACATCAACATTTCAAAATTTAACGCCAACGCCGCGATTAATGTACCCACGATTAAACTGATGAGCGAAACTGTGAAGAGCTTTCTCGTAGAAAACATCTGCAACAACATTGCGCTTATTGGCGTTAAAATGCCTATCGTCAACATGTAGCCCGTTGTTAACCACTGTACCGTCGCAGCCGAGATTTGGAATACTTCCATCAAATTAGTCATTGCAATATTGATGGCAGTTTCGCTTAGATAGCCGAAAAAACCACATATAAGCAAAGCTGCCATAATCGCACTCGTATTGTATTTTTTCATCTCCAAAGATTTCAACCTTTATTCCTCCATCATATATAAAGTATAATTACCATATTGTTTCGCTCCGTAATCTTATTAAAGTATCTTACTTTAAACAAGTACGATCATTTTTAGAACATACTATAAAAAACAATACTAATGAGTTATTACACGCTTCTAAGAGCCTGTATATTTATTTTGGAGGGGAAAATATGTATCACAACAACAAGTATTCGTCTGATTGTGGACTAAATAAAGTACAAAAAATAGTTGCAGGGAAGTGGAAATTATCGATCTTATGGTATATTGCTGAGGAAACTAGAAGGTTTGGGGAGATAAATCGTGTTTTTCCGGATATTACGCAATCGATGCTAACGAAGCAGCTCAGAGAGTTAGAAAGTGACGGACTCCTACATCGTGAAATTTATAAAGAGGTTCCACCAAGAGTCGAATATTGTTTAACCCCTCTTGGTAAGGGATTTTTACCAATCCTTCAAACTATGTGCAAGTGGGGAGATTACAATTTAGAATAAGAATCGATAACTTTATATAAAAAAAGATTAAAGATTTTTTAACAAATAACCTAATCCCACTCATTTATCAATTTTAGCAGATTTTTTATTCACTCTTGTTCAACTAACCTGCCCGTTAGCTTAACTGAAAAACAGCCGACTATTTAGCCGGCTGTCTACTTAAGTATCATTCTGAGTTCTGTGCCTGATTTATCTTATAGCTTTTGATCTAGCTAGTTTTACGGCAAAATGGCAAAAGACCGGACTGGAAAACCAGAAGCTTTCTCCGCTTTGGGTACAATGTTGAAAATAACAGCGCCTTTAGCCGGCACCTGATCCAGGTTTGTTAACAGCTCGACCTGGTATGTATCCTGAGCAAGTACATAATATTCTGCCAGAAGTGCTCCATTCTTCTGATAATCCACCGCTGAATCCGTGTCAAAGGTTTCATGCCCAATGGCTTGTACTTTTCTCTCCTCAAATAAAAACATGAGCGCACTAACCGACCATCCGGGTGCATGACTGTTGCCCTCCGCATCCTTGTTATCAAATGCTTCATGGTTAGGCCAGCGTTTGCTCCAATCGGTACGTAAGGCTACAAAACTTCCCGCTTCAATCACGCCATGCTCTCTTTCGAATTCAAGAATATGCTCCACATCCAGTGTAAAATCCGGATTATTCTGCACTTCAGCGGACTGGTCAATGACCACAAGCGGTAGCACAAGCTCCTTCAAACCCAACTCATCGAGATACCGGGTATCACGTACGAAATGGATCGGCGCATCGAGATGCGTCCCGTACTGACCCGGGAACTTGAAGCTCTGGGCAAAGAAACCTTGATTGTGATCAAACAACGTATCGAAATGTGCTGCTTCAAAAGCTGAAAAATGTGGGGAGTCCGGTCCAAATGTATGGGTCAGATCCACCCACTTCTTTTCTTTTAACAACTGAATGGCTTGAATGAGTTCGTTGGACATCCTAATCACCTCATGCACAGAATGGAATAAATTTCTCCTATTATATCTTATTCCACCACAATTGGGGAGCAGTCCCTATCTGTTAAATATCAAATTTATAAACTTCACTGACCATAGTTGTCAGTGAAGTTTTTTTATAATACGAGAGTAATCCAATCAATCATAAATAACAAAAGGAGAGTGTATGATGCAAACGAGGAACGTATATCTATATGTATTTGATACGATGTCAGACTGGGAGGTAGGTTATTTAACTGCTGAACTTAACTCGGGAAGGTATTTCAGGAAAGAGATCACGCCTTTGCAGGTCGTAACAGTAGGTGTAGATAAACATCCGGTAACTACCATGGGCGGATTGAACATCCTTCCCCATATTTCTATTGATGAATGTACATTGAAAGGTGATGACGTCATTATTCTTCCAGGAGGAAACACCTGGATGGACACCATCCATGATCCTCTATTAAAAAAAGTTGCTGCCTCTATAGAAGAGGGTACGGTTATTGCGGCGATTTGTGGTGCCACAGTTGCACTTGCAAAAATAGGGATACTGGATTCCAGACACCATACAAGCAATGATTTAGAATACCTGAAGATCATATGCCCAGATTATACTGGAGAAACATATTATGAAACGGAGCCAGCAGTAACCGATGGAAATGTAGTTACTGCATCTGGAATAGCTCCGTTAGAATTTACGATGCATGTGTTAAAGCTGTTGAATGTCTATACACCAGAAACATTACAGGCCTGGTTCAATCTGTATCAGACTCATGAGTCCACATACTTCTACCAGTTAATGAATTCTATTGCACCTGAATAACCAGTTTCCCGCGGGAATGATGGGTTTCACTCTTCTCATGTGCTTCCCGTACTCCCTGTTGAGTTAGCGGGTACGTTCCATCAATAATCGATTTGAGCTTGCCTTCCGCAGCCAGTTCAGCCAGCTGATCCAGTTGATCCCCTTTGGGCTCCATCATGAAGACGTTGGCCGTTACTCCGGCTTCCTTGGCAAGCTTCTCATCCGGTTGTTCCACCAAGGATACCAGATGCCCGCCAGACTTTAACACCTTGAAGCTGTTACGCTGAATATCACCGCCCATGGTGTCTAGCACAACATCATAACCGGAGAGAATCTCCGAGAAATCTTCTTTTTTATAGTTGATAAAATGATCCACACCCAACGAGCGAAGCAATGCTTCGTTTGATTCACTTGCCGTGGAAGCCACTTCAGCACCTAGGGACTTGGCAATCTGAATGGCATACGTTCCCACACCACCTGCACCAGCATGAATGAGTACCTTCTGCCCTTTGCCTAAACGTCCGTGATCCACAAGTGCTTGCCAGGCGGTCATCGCAGCCAAGGGGATCGCTGCCGCTTCCTCAAAGCTCAAGTTCTCCGGTATACGGGCAATAATGTCTGCATCAACAGCAACATATTCTGCATAAGTTCCGAATTGACGCGGACGCGCAAATACCCGATCACCTTCTCTGAACCGCGTGACATTTGAGCCTGCTTCAGCCACAATACCGGCAACATCGCCGCCCAGAATCAACGGAAAATTCTCCGCTGCTTCTTTCATATCACCTTGTCTGATTTTGAAGTCTACCGGATTCACCGACGTGGCATGCGTTCGGATTAACACCTGATTCACTCCACATGTTGGCTTGGCTACTTCCTTTTCTTTCAATTGTTCCGCTCCACCAAATTCCTCAATCACAATTGCTTTCATTAGAGATCCCAGCCTTTCCATTGGATTATCGTTATGCTCTCCTCCATCATTACCCTTTCCCAGCAATCACTTGACCTATTCATTCAAATTCACAACAATTTGGGATTCACAAGCCAGTTCAATAATCATGATATAATATCGATTATCGATTACGTTAAATCTTAATCCAATAACTGAACAAGCGAGGTAACACGATGGAAGTAGAAGTAAGTACATTACATGCATTTTCGGACAAGGCTCATGGCGGAAACCCTGCAGGTGTTGTTTTAAAAGCTGTGCATTTGTCTGAGACCCAGATGCAGGAGATTGCCAGACAAGTCGGTTTTTCAGAGACTGCATTTGTTATGCCCTCGGATCAGGCTGATTTCAAAGTGCGTTATTTCACCCCAAGTGATGAAGTCGATCTATGTGGACATGCCACAATTGCTTTATTTTATCTAATGAAGACACAGCAGCTCGTTAATGTTGGTACATATACACTGGAGACACTGGCCGGAATTCTTAAAGTTGATATCGCAGTCAATGGAGAAGTCTATCTGTCTCAGACGTTGCCGGAGTTTGGGGAGATCGTGGATCGACAGCAGATTGCCGACTCGTTACGTATTTCTATGGAGGATTTGCATTCCGAGCTACCTGTACAGATTGTGTCTACCGGGCTACCCGATATCATGATAGGCGTTAAAGATGTTGATGTTCTGACCAAAATCGATCCTTACTTCCAGCGTATCACTGAAATAAGCAAGGCTCATCATGCCATAGGTTATCACGTGTTTACACTCGAATCAGATGTTATGGACGTTCTGGCAGAATGCCGTAATTTTGCACCGCTTTATGATATACCGGAAGAGAGCGCAACAGGCACATCCAATGGTGCAATGCTCTGTTATTTATACAAGTACAACCAACTCACAGATCCTCATCATCACACGTACACGATCAGACAAGGGTATACCATGAACCGCCCCTCTGAGATCCGAGCCAGATTAACTTTGGACAATTCCAATGAAATCACACAGATTCAGGTTGGAGGTAGCGCAGTTCATATCAAAAACATTAAAATACACCTCCCTTAATGGGAGGTGTTTTCCGTACTTAGGATATGTAAACTATCTTATGCGAAGCAGTAGTAGCCTGGCCTGTGGTCATCATTGAATTTGTTGTAAAAATCGTAGTACCGCTACCTCCATCTGGTTCAGTCCTGGCTGCTCTATAGGAAAATGGCCTGCCCCTTCCAAGATCACACATTCCTTGTCCACCACCAGACGATCAAAAAAAGATTGGCTGAACCTGATCGGTGTCATGGGGTCCAGTTCAGGGTGAACCAACAGGACCGGACACTGGTTGAACTGTTCCGGGCTTACCTCCGGTTTTTTATTAAGGAATGTTCTTAATAATTCCAACGGAATACGTGTAGCTGCCGCTTGTGGATCATCCATAATAAGCCGGGTTAAGTCCTTGTTATTAGTAATCAGTTGCATTCGGGATACCTGTTTGACCGAAATACGTACATGATCCAGCAGACCAGGGAACAGATCCATCATCCGTTTTCCCGCCCGACTCACCAGACGATTCGGCGCAAGCTGATCACGCATTTCCGGGTTACTCGTATCTACAAATGTAGTTGCGATCAGACCCTTAACGCGCTTGCTGCGTGCACTGGTGTGATAGGCAAGCATCCCTCCGATGCTACTTCCCAATACAACGATTGGCTTGCCATCTTTTTTGTGTTCCCGTTCGATGAGTGACACAAGTAGCTCTATCCAAAGTTCGTAGTTAATACGTGTACCAGACATTGCGTAACTTAACCCATACGGCGGAAGATCTGGCGATACCACCTCGTATCCATGTCGCTGCAACATGCGGGCATACGGAGCGAGCAACCTGCCATTGCCCCCCGCACCATGAATGAACAAAATTTTGATTGAAGACTCCGGCGCAGGCAAGCGATCGATATGCAGATGAACCCCATTTGACTCCCACCATTCTTCCTCAGGAGCTGTATGCTTTCCTAACCTCACTTCTTCCGGGAAAAAGGCCTGATACTGTTTCCAATAGGGATGTGTTGTCTGATATGAAGGCAAACTTTTTTTCATACGGTACATTCTCCTCTTTTCGTATACAAAAAAAGCCGTACAGTGTACGACTTTTCGTTAAGAATACGTCTATGACCATACTTCTTTTTATAACACCTTCCGTATATCTGTCAATCGGGAAACTGTACATTGCCCGGTACGATATATGCACCGCCTGACCCATCATTAGGCAGAGCCGGGATCGTGTCATTTAATACCTGACCGCGAATATCGGTAATACGAACGTTTAGTTTTTCTTTGCCCAGTCCGGTTCCGAGGAAATGATTATAGTCTTGCTTTTCAAGATTGAGCCACGTACCATCCTTCTGTTTCACTTCGAACTTCAGCACCGGATATTTGTGATTACGAACCTGAATGGCTGCCCACCACTGACTGCTGCCTTCCTTGATCCGATAGGAGACGTTGCCTTGAATTGGAGCTTTGACCACTTTCCAGCTGATATTGATTTTGCCTGCTTTTGGGTCACCGATCAGATTAAAGGCATTCGGTGAGAGATCCAGCGCTCCGCTGGCGCCCTCTGGATAGAGGTCTGTTACATAGACGGTTGTTTTGCCTTTAGGACCCTGCACCTCGAGATAGGCTCCCGCTAAAGCGGCTTTGACACCGTTATAATTGAGTTGGAACGGATTAAGTGCAGTAATCTTCATGTCCGCCGGGATGGGATCAAGCAACACCGCACCTCCCGAGTAACCTGAGCCCGTATACGTCGCGTAACCCTGATATGTATCATTCCATGCAGCAGATGCAGGTAGAGCAAATAATACGAGACTGAGCAACATCCCTGTACCGACCCATTTTAATCGTTGAAATCTACTTTTCTTGTTCATGAGCTATCCCTCCTCTACGTTCTCGTGTAAAATATCTATTCAACTGCTAGATTTGAATATAACATTATTTTACATAATAACTGTTTATTTTCAATCCCTATCTACCAAATCACATCTATAGTCCTGCCCGTGGACTTGAACATTCATGACCACGCACAAGATATGGATACATACCATAATTTGGTGAAATTGATATAATAACAAGCCTGTATTGGATGGGTTCCCAGTAATAAAAAAACGCCACACCCCGGAGTAATTTCGCTCTCCGAATGGTGTGACGCCTATTAAACACTACGGTCAGAATACCCGGTCTGTCCAAGGACAGTCAGCATTTGACTCAACCCGTTTCCCTTCGTTTCACCCGCTTCCTTAGTCGCTCATACTGTGCGTAGATCCGCGGAGATTCTTTCGTCAGGATAGGCCCCAGCACAGCCAGAATTAACACATACAATACGGCAAACGATTGGATGGATGCCATTAGCCCTCCGGCCTTGCCGATGTTCGCCATGATAATGGAGAATTCGCCCCGTGAGACCAGGGTAAAGCCCACATTCAACGAGGCCTTAGGACTCATTCCAGCCAATCTGCCAGCAATCATGCCTGCACCATAGTTACTGGCGATTGTCAGAATAACGGCAATAATTGTCATGCCAATAGCTCCGCCAAGTGAAGACGGCTCGATGGTCAGACCAAAACTGAAGAAGAAAATTGCACCAAAAAAATCTTTGAAAGGCATGATCTGGTGCTCAATCCGACTCACATGTCTTGATTCGCCCAGCACAAGCCCCATCATCAACGCTCCAATAGCTTCCGCTACATGCAGTGTCTCCGAGAAACCAGCCACCAGGAAGAGCAGTGTCATGACGGTAAGCAGAAACAACTCTGATGACTTGATATTCAGTGCCTTATCAATATATTTGATGCTTTTCCTGCCAATAATCAGGAACAGCACAATAAACAGCAGGGCAGACAGTGATACCAGCAGAACACTTAAGAATGAAGTTGCCCCGCTGAGCACAAGCCCAGTCAGGATGGAGATATGAATCGCGATGAACAAGTCATCGAACATGATCATGCCCATGATAATCTCTGTTTCAGGGTTTGCCGTTCGTTTCAGATCAACCAGCACTTTAGCCACAATGGCTGTAGAAGAGCTGGTCATGATCCCGCAGACAACAAGTGTCTCCTGAAGGGGCAGATCCATGAACCACCCCAACAGCAATCCAGAGACAAAATTCAGGCCTACATAGAACATGCCTCCGGTCAGAATGGCTTTACCAGACTTTAATAAACGGGAGACCGAGAACTCCAGACCCAGATAAAATAGCAAAAACAAAATACCAAGCCTGCCCATAAATTCAATAAAGGTCGAACTTTCGATAAAACGTAAATCCACTATGCCGATCTGTGGTGCATGTGGTCCAACAGCCATACCAATCAGGATATAGAAAGGAATGACCGAAAATCGTAATCGTGAAGATATCAGCCCAGTAAGTGTAATCAGCGCAACGGCAATTCCCACTTCGAATATGAGCATATCCATAGGCTAAGTCCGTCCATCAGTCAACAATTGTTTGAGATGTTTGATCTGATTTCGTTCGCCAGCAACTACAATTGTAGCTCCAGCGGTAAAAGCATAATCCGGACCTGGATTAAAATGCTTCTCCTTATCCTTGGTCACAACAGCGAGAATAACGGCGCCCGTAGCCTGACGGATATCTAGTTCACCAATCGTCATGCCTACACTTGCTGCGTGAGGCTCAATTCGTAGCCATTCGATTAACAGCCCTTCAAGCATCACTTCACGCTCATCCTGAAACTTCGGTTTATAGGTCATACCACCAACGATAGCGGCTACCGCCCGGGCTTCATCATCGTCCAGGGTGACAAGGGATACCATATCACCCACCTCTTCAGGCGTATCCCCTGACTCCATATGGAACAGGTCACGTCGCTCGTCGTTATGAATCACAATGACCAAGTGCTCACCACTACGGGTATGCAGCCAGTATTTACGTCCAATCCCTGGTAAGTCTGTCTCTTTAAAGTGCATGATCTGCACCCCCTAGGGCCGGCTCGTTCAAGGTTTCGCTCCTCAGCTCAATCCCCGTAATGCGGATTCTCATGGAACCTGATGGTGTATGAACAGACCTAACTTCCCCTTTACTGCCAAGCAGTAATTGACTCCCTACTGGAGAGAGGAAGGAAATACGACCCTCATCAGGATTGGTATCTTCTGGCATAACAATCATGAACGAATCTGACGTATGAAAATCGATATATTCAAAATCAATATGACTACCGATCAATACAGCCGAATCGAGATCTTCATCAGGGCCCAGGAGCAGTTTTTCCACATACTCCGTATATGCCGACAATTGTTTTTCTAATTGTATCCGCTCTGGATCGCGCACGTCGAAATAGGCGTCGAGAAATGTTCTTTTCTCTTCACCGAATGTAAATAGCTGGCTCACCAGCTTCTCTCTGCAATTATGGCGGGAAGTCCTATGGTTCATAATAGATTTCACCCCCTATACAAGCCTTGTTCTCCATGTTGATTGGCATGTTTCTCTTCATCATCTTGTTTTCCTCCTTTTTATTATAAAAAGACCCCGGGATACGAGACCTTCTTACCATCTTACCAAAACTAATATTTTAATCCAGTATATTCGTCTAACTTGCTTGTTTATTATCATTTGTGGTCATATCTTCCATTTAATAACTTAATTCTTCACATCATATGGTAGATCCATAGAACATTTTAATTACGGCATAAAAAACATTTTATGGATTTTCATCTCGTATTTTTATTTGCTTTACTGTATATTTAACTACAAACTTTTATGCAATTTATACAAATAAGCATCTACAGACTTTAACACAATAAAGGAGTGCATCGAAAAAGTGTCCACGATAACAAAAGAAACTACAGAGTCCGTTCAAGTTACTGCCGCAGATTATGTTCATTCCGTTTACGAGTCGGTTGTCGCCAGAAATCCGCATGAAGATGAGTTCCATCAGGCTGTCAAAGAAATTCTGGATTCCCTTATTCCTGTTATTGAAGCACACCCCAAGTATAGGAACCATAGTCTGCTGGAACAGCTTGTTGAACCTGAACGTGTAATCACATTCCGTGTCCCATGGGTAGATGATCAGGGCAAAGTTCAGGTTAACCGTGGATTCCGGGTGCAATTTAACAGTGCCATTGGCCCTTACAAAGGCGGACTTCGCTTCCATCCTTCTGTATACTCGGGCATCATCAAGTTCCTTGGCTTCGAACAGATCTTCAAAAATGCTTTGACCGGTCTGCCCATTGGCGGTGGTAAAGGCGGTTCTGACTTCGATCCCAAAGGAAAATCGGATCTGGAAGTCATGCGTTTCACGCAAAGCTTCATGACTGAGCTGTACAAATATATCGGTTCCGATACGGATGTACCGGCAGGTGACATTGGTGTAGGCGCAAGGGAAATCGGTTACATGTTCGGCCAATACAAACGTATTCATGGCGGGCATGAAGCAGGCGTTTTGACAGGTAAAGGACTGCTGTACGGAGGAAGCTTGGCACGTAAGGAAGCGACTGGCTTCGGCTGTGTGTACTTTGTGAAGGAGATGCTGCAATCCAAGGGTCTCAGCTTCCAAGACAGCACAGTCGTTGTTTCTGGCTCTGGTAATGTGTCCATCTATGCCATTCAGAAGGCACAGGAGCTTGGAGCTACAGTCGTGGCGTGTAGTGACTCAGGCGGCTACATACACGATCCACAAGGCATCAACCTGGATACCGTGAAACGTCTGAAAGAGGTTGATCGTCTTCGCATCAGCGAATACATCAAAGAACATCCGCATGCTACATATACCGAAGGCTGTGAAGGCATCTGGTCTATCCCTTGTGATATTGCTCTTCCATGTGCAACGCAAAACGAGATCGATGAAGAAGCTGCGGCCCTGCTGGTTAAAGGTGGCGTGAAGGCCATTGGCGAAGGCGCGAATATGCCTTCCACCCTGGCTGCCATTGACGTCTTCCACGGCGCAGGCGTGCTGTTTGGTCCAGCCAAAGCGGCTAATGCCGGAGGTGTAGCCGTGTCTGCTCTTGAAATGTCACAGAACAGCATGCGGTTGTCCTGGTCATTTGAAGAAGTAGACGCCAAGCTGCATGACATCATGAAGAACATCTACACCAGTTGTGTAGAAGCTGCTGAAGAGTATGGCTGTGAAGGTAACCTCGTAGCCGGAGCGAATATCGCCGGTTTCCTCAAAGTAGCCGATTCCATGATTGCTCAAGGTGTGGTTTAATTCATCTCTCACTAATCTATACGGAATGAATAAGGGCAGTTCCCCGTAAATTCGGAGAACTGCCCTTATTGGTATTGTTACATAATTATATTGAAATGCTATTGCTCTGACATATCATACGTTTTTATTTTACAGTGATCAAAGCTTCACCATGTTCGATGTTACCTTGTTGTTTAGCCTGAATGTCTGTGTAAATAGCTGTATTCGATACGATCACAGAGGTCATTATATCCAGCCCTGCGGCTGTAATGCCCTCCAGATCGAACTCCACCAGCTTGTCTCCTTTGCGAACAGTATCGCCATCAGAGACATATGAAGTGAAATGCTTGCCTTTGAGAGTCACGGTATTGATACCCACATGAATCAAAATCTCCACGCCATCCTCAGACAACAGTCCAATGGCATGTTTCGTCTTGAAAATCGTAACCACTACACCATCGAACGGTGCATACGCCACACCCTTTGTCGGAATGATCGCCGCCCCTTGACCCATGGCTCCACTAGAGAACGCCTCATCCCCGACCTCTGTCAACGGAATCAGTTGGCCCGTCAGCGGGCTGGACACGATCTTCTCCCCATACACTTCCGTAGTTGCCTGAACTGGAGTCGTGGCAGAAACATCACCAGCAGTTTCTTTGTAATCCGATGATATACGTTTTGGTTGCACCTGTTCTGCTTTTTCCTGCTTCATTGAAGCAGAAGACGTGGCTGCATTTTTGTAACCGAACATGTACGTCAGAATAAAGCCCAATACAAAGGCGATCAGGACTGAAAGAATGAAACCAATGAATCCGGTATCAATTCCATTAGGATTAATGAACAACGGAATACCGAACAACCCTGCACCAAAGCCATACGCAGTAGAACCCATGAAACCAGCGACAGATCCTGCGATACCACCTGCAATGGAAGCCATAATAAACGCTTTTTTCGCCGGTAATGTTACACCGTAAATGGCGGGTTCCGTTACACCCATGAGGCCTGAAATTGTCGCAGACATCGCAATCGGCTTCAACTTCTTATCCCGGGTTTTGATCGCAATTGCAAATGCTGCCCCGGTTTGGGCAAACGTAGTAGCATACAACATACCATTGATTGGATCGAATCCGTTTGTTACCAAATTATTTAGCAGTATGGGAATAAATGCCCAGTGTAACCCAAAAATAATAATGGTTTGCCAGAGGCCAGCCAGAAGCAATCCGGCAACAATAGGGCTTAGCCCGTAAGTCCACATTGCTCCTTTGGCCAAATAGTCACTGATTAGCGTTGCTACCGGCCCCACTGCCATAAAAACAACCGGGGTAATTACTGTCAGTGTAACCAGCGGTACGGCAAACATTCTAATGGGAGAAGGAGATATTTTTGTAACCCATCTCTCGAAATTTGCTGCCAGATAAGAAGCAATAATAATTGGAATAACCGATTGTGTATAGTTGATTAAAATGACCGGAATGCCCAGAAAGGACATACCTGTCCCTGCCGTAGCGGCAGCGGTCATCGTTGGATATACGAGTGCAGCACCAATGGTTGCAGAGATAAATGGATTACCTCCAAACTTTTTCCCTGCAGAGAACCCAAGCAGAATCGGGAAGAAGTAGAACAGTGCATCTGCGGTTGCAAACAATATCTTGTATGTGCTCATGTCTTCCGTAAGCCATTTCAACGTACTGAACAGGGCTAGCAACCCTTTGAGAATACCCGCTGCCGCGAGCACACCGATTACCGGCATAAATACGCCAGATATCACGTCAACAAAGCGATTGAACAGACCTTGCTTATCTCCTTGCCCCTTTTGTTCTGAAGTGGCTGACATCGGTTCTTTTCCCATTATTCCTATCAGGGACTCATAGACTTTGGGAACTTCATTGCCGATGACCACCTGGAACTGGCCACCACTCTCCACAACAGTGAGTACTCCGTCGATCTTCTTGATCTCTTCCTTGTCGGGTGCCTTCATATCTTTCAGGTTGAATCGGAGACGAGTCACACAATGAATGACGTTATTGATATTTTCATTGCCACCGACGGCGCTGAGAATTTCCTTTGCTGTTTGGTCGTGATTCATGTCATATACTCCTTTACATGGATGCCGTAATATCTTGCAATAATTTCTTAATCAGACAAATTAGTATTTAAATACCGTTGTTAAATGATTCATATTTGAATATCGTTCTTGATTGGTGTAGCCCATGCTGCTACCATCGCCGCACTGATGCCCCCTGTCAATTTGCCCACAATCATGGCAGTTACCATAGATTTGTCCATCCCTGCTACGAAACCCAGATGACCCCCAAGCACAAAGGAGCCGCTGACTGCAAAAGCGATACTAATAACTTTTCCCCTTGGATTCATATTTTTGACCATTCGAAAGGTCGGAATATTGTGAGCCAGTGAAGCAACAAGTCCGGCGGTTGTTGGCGCATCCAAATTGAGCAAACGGCCCGCTCGCTCAAGCGGGGTTTGGCAGACTTTATTGATTACCGCTACCATGGGAAAAGCACCCGCCAGCACAATCGCAATTGTACCTACCGTTGTAATGCCTTCCGAGAGCGGTGCCATATTGGGAATTAGTGCCCAACCTGTAAGGGTTTTTACAGCTATAGCCACCAGTCCAATCAGGGACAACAAGGTGATACCGCTTCCAAATATTTTAAACAACCTCACGGTCTGATTCGTAAAATAGCGCAAGCCGATCATAATAATTACAGATAACAGAATCGGTATCATCAGATTTCGGTATATCACTGTAAAATTGATGCCCGCTACCAGACCGCCGACTAAACAACCAACTGGAATGGTACTGATGCCGATCAGAACCCCTTTGGCAAAGTACGGATGATCCTTCCGATCCAGAATGCCCAGTGCAACAGGGATGGTAAACACGATAGTTGGCCCAAACATGGTACCCAGGAACACCCAGGAGAACAGGCCAGCCTGTTCACTCTGGGCCATCTGTCCAGCCATAGCGTACCCTCCCATATCTACCGCGAGGATGGTATTGGCGAATGATGCCGGATCGGCACCGATCGCTTCATATAATGGAGATATCAGCGGCATAAGCATATTCGCTAGGAATGGTGCAAGTGATACAATTCCCACCATCACCAGGGCGAGTGTGCCCATCGCCATAATGCCCTCCGTGAATGCTGCTCCAAGGCCCAACCTGTTCCCGAAAGCCTTGTCCAGAGCGCCAAGCACCAGGAAAAATGCAATAAGGATCATGACAACATCATTAATGGGCATGATTACTCCTCTACATACCGCTTCACGTTGTGATGGGTTGCGCTTTCATACGTATCGAATACCAAGCGAAGCGTTTTAACATTATCCGAACCGCTGGTCTGGAATTCCGCACCTGTATTCAAACATTCAATAAAGTGGGATTGCAGTTTTCGATGACTGTCCTCGTAGTTTAACTCTGTACGTTCAGCATATACCGTCTCCACACCAGCATTATCAATGATGGACAACCTTCCGTCTTTATATAGCTTAATGGAAGCCTTATCCCCTTCAATGATGAGTTGCTCCTTATGATCCGGAAGCACCTGGCTCGGCAAAGGTTCACTCAGTTCACGACGGGTCGCCCAGCTCATATCCATGAGACCGACATAATCCCTGTATCCCAGCATGACCATACCGCTGTCTTCCCCCAACGTATATTTACTAATCTTTCTGGTCTCGGCATATAGACGTTCAGGCTCACCAAACAAGAACCGCCAGGTGTCAAACCAATGCACACCCATCTCATAGAACAGCAATTGTGGCATGTCTCTAAAAAAAGGCTGTGGCACCTTCTCTTCCGGTGCGAATCTCGGAGAATAATAATCCGTATGAATATACCGAATCGTATTCAATTGTCCCACAGTACTTTCCTCAAGCAGTTGCTTGATCAACTGAAAAGGTTCTAACCAGCGCCAATTCTCCGTCACCATCAGACGCACACCTGCCTCTTCCGCAATACGCACCATCTCTTCAGCTTCCTCAATAGAACGGGCAAACGGCTTCTGGCACATAATATGCTTCCCCGCTGCTGCAGCCATTTTCACCAGCTCCAGATGAGTTTCCGGTGGCGTGATGATATCGATTACATCGAGATTCGCATTATCTAGCATCACTGTCACATCCGAATAACGAAATGTTGCCGGGATGTTAAATTGTTCTGCTTTTTCATTCAATGTATCTTCGTGCCTGTCGCAAATTCCTGTTATCTCGGCATCAGCAACGAATTGCCAAGCCTTAATGTGTTTTTCTGACCAGTACCCTGTTCCGACAATACCAATTTTCCACATACCTTCACCCCATCTATAATGTAAATCTCTATTTGTGCCAGCTTTGGCACCTCTCTCTGGTAACTCTTATTTACGTGTACCAATCATCACCACGTCATGTTCAAAAGCATGCATGGGAATCACACCATATTCGTTCTCGCGATAAGCTGCTGTCTTGGCAAATCGGCGCTGTACGAGATCAATGGTCGTAAAATCGTATTCTTCAACCGGGAAGTCCAGACGTACCATGGTATTTACCGGAACATACAGCACGAGCGTGTCCTCCGTGCCTGCCGCACGAATCTCCTTCGTTTTGTTTAATACGATATCCATCGGCTTCACACCCACCAACTTGTACTGCTCAAAGAGATACTTGATAAAGGAATAATCCCACGCACCTTCGAACCTTAGAGCTGATCTCCAATCATAAGGGCTATCAAAACCTTCACCCTCCACAATGCCAAAAGACTTGCCTTTCTTGTGCCAGCTCCAGATGCCATGTGCCCCATAAGTGACACCGGCCCCACCTCCGGCAAGCAAACTCTGCCATGCAGCCTTGCGAGCATCGAATGCAGAGTAGCGCCCATAGACGTTGCGGCTATAACTAATCTGTTCATAACAAGGCTCACCGTTGATCACTGGACGTACAGGCGACTGATGATAGAAGTGATCTGCAATCTCATGCGCATAGGCTTGGAATTCCGAGTTATGCCCAGACTGATACATGTAAAAGTCCAGCCCTTCATGGTTTGCAAACACTTCAGGAATCTCTCGTAGTCTGCCTTGGATGTGTAGCGTCGTCAGACTGGATGGGCTGATGCGTTTTACAGTCTCCAGCGCTATCTGATAGTAGGCATTCGCCTCTTCGGAAGGAAAATCGGTATCCCCACTGACCAGATACATCGGATTAAACTCCGAGAATCGATTTACCGCATAGGTCACATAAGGCTCAACAGCTTCAAGTGGCATCTTGCCATCCTTCTGAAACATGGTGGCCCAGGTATCGGGTACATAGTTGCACCAAAGGAGCACAAGTGCGGGTGTGAATCCACGTTCTGTTGCCATACGAACCATGTCTTGTGCACGGTCAAAATAAGCTTCATTAAGTGAAAAATAGTCCGTCGAGCCATCTCCTTGCTGGTTAAAAGGTTCGATATTCAGATCAGAACCACTTGCATCCCATTGGCGCAAAATATTGATCTGTACAACGTTGAATCCCTGCATACTGCGATAATCGAGGTATTCTTCCCATTCTTCCAATGAAGCATTGGTAAATGCACTCCAAACCGTATCCGCCAAATAAAAGAACGGATTGCCTTCTTTCTCAAACGTCCTGCGGTGAGTCGTAACCTCAACAGACATCATTTCACCTATCCTTCCAACTAAATTAATTAATATTATTTTAGTTAAATTAATATAAAAAGTCATTCAAAAGGGATTATAAATGCGTTTTCAATTTGAATGTTAGCACCGTAAACATAAACAGTCAATTACAATTTTAGTTTACACCCCAAATATTTTAGTTAAGTTTAGTTTAGTAATCAGCTAAACTAAACGCTTAATTCATGGTATACTGAACCAATGTACACTATTTAGGAGGTTCCCTATTGAAGATTGATGATATTGCAAGGCTTGCTGGAGTTTCCAAAGCAGCGGTCTCTCTGGCATTCAACAACAAACCTGGTGTCAGCGAACAGACACGTGAACATATACTTAACATCGCACAAGCACATGGCTACAAACCAAGAACAGTCAAAGTTGGAAGAGAAGCACCGAAAAGCAATGCTATTATTCGTTTTGTTGCCTGCAAAAATTCCGACATCGTCACAGAGCATTATGATTCTCTCCCGTTCTTCAATGAATTGATCCACCACATCACGGAACAGGTCAAGCAACATGGCAGTACACTCGTCATCTCTTCCATTGACGTACAGGATTTGCAGCAAGAACTGCAAACGTTAGAAAAGGAACAACCGTCCGCCGGCCTTTTATTGCTCGGGATCAACCTGACTGCGCCCATGATTGAAACCATTCAATCCATTCATGACAATGTCGTCATTCTGGACACGTCATTTGAACATGTGGATGCAAATTTCGTATCCATTAATAATACATTGGGCGGATATCAGGCAGGTCAACATCTGGTTAAGCTGGGGCACAGTCGCATCGGATATGTGAAATCCGGTACACGAATCCCAAACTTCATCAAACGGGAAGATGGATTTCGCACAGCGCTGGCCGAACATCATCTGACCGTTGCTGAGACATTAACCTTCCATCTGCAGCCCATGCTGGTGATGGCGCAGGAACATTTGCAGCAATCGATCCTCCACCTAGAGGAACGGCCTACTGCTATTTTCTGCGAGAACGATTATATGGCAATCAGCACGATCAAATCATTGCAAAATATCGGCATTCGGGTGCCCGAAGATATTTCGGTAATGGGTTTTGACAACATTTTCGAAGCCAATGTAATCAGCCCTGAATTAACCACCGTACATGTCAAAAAAGATATGATGGCCAAAACGGCCGTCAATCTGATTATGACTAACCTGGGGAACAATGAGAAAAACGGTACTCACATCTATGTGAATACAGAAATTGTGGAACGCAGATCCTGTGTACCTGTCGCCACGCCCGCTGTTGAATAATTGTTAACAATACAATTGATCGCATTCCGGTGGGATGGTAAAGTGGTACTGACGTAATTCCATCTATTTGTACTATTATAAGGAAGTGTTTACATTGTCTAACCAACCATATGCCAGCACTGCGAGTCCGCATCTGAGCGCAGACTGTGAGCAATGTTTTGGGCTGTGCTGTGTTGCCTTGCCCTACGGCAAGTCATCTGACTTTGCTTTTGATAAAGCCAGCGGCACACCCTGTCCCAATCTGCGCACGGACAATCGCTGCGGTATCCATACCCAGCTTCGGCAGAAAGGGTTCAAAGGTTGCACGGTATACGACTGTTTCGGAGCTGGACAGAAGCTGTCCCAAGTGACCTACGCGGGCAAAGATTGGCGTGATCATCCAGAGTCTGCAAAGGAGATGTTTGATTGTCTGCCTGCCTTGCGACAACTTCACGAGTTGCTCAGTTATATGAAGGAAATGATGATGAGACCAGAGACGTCATCCCTTCACTCGGCATTTGGTGAGTTATATGAGGAGATTGAGCGCTTGAGCAATCTGGAGCCTGCGGCCCTCCTCAATCTGGACATCGCCGATTATCGGTCCAGTGTGAATCAACTCTTGGTCCAGGCAAGTGAAATGGTACGCGCGCATGTGCCATCTACCTCTCAAGGACAAGGGAAGTCGAAGAAGAGCAAAAAACGTACCGGAAGTGACTTTTTTGGTGCCAACTTAAAAGGGGCTGACCTGCGGGGCGCAAGCTTCCGAGGGGCTTTAATGATCGCAGCCAACCTCCAACATGCAGATATACGAAATGCCGATTGGATTGGCGCGGACTTGCGGGATACGGATCTGGGCGGTGCAGACCTGCGAGGTGGCATCTTCCTCACGCAATCGCAGATTAATGCAGCGAAAGGTAATGTGAATACCAAGTTGCCGAATCATCTCAACATTCCCTCACACTGGGTGTAGGGTGCCATTTCCGCAAGAGCACGAGCAAAAATACAGGCAGGAATGTACCTGCTAATTCATATGAATGTATGAATCGTATACCGCAATAGTAAAAAAACAGCTCGTCCTATGGTATCCAAGGACGAGCTGTTTGTTATCGAAACTACAGGAACGAATCAGAATTATAACAAGTCGCGGCGAAGATCTTCAGCCGATTTCGGAGACAAGTGACCGAGTGGAATATCAAATACCGTTTTCGCTCCCTTATGTCCTTCCACGCTCAAGCGTTGTGCGGCTCTTGCATAAGCCACAAGTACGCTTGCTGTAAATTCAGGATTGCTGTCGAGTTTCAGACCAAATTCAATAATTTGCTTTTGACCGGCACCTGTAACTCCACTCCGAATTACAAATCCACCATGCGGCATGCCTTCATGCTCGGATTTCAATTCTTCTTCGGTAATGAACGTTACCGTTGTATCGTAATCTGCAAAGTAGTTAGGCATCGACACAATCGTCTCACGGATCTCATCCTGATTAGCACCATCTTCTGCTACCACATAACATTGACGCAGATGTTTCTCGCGTGTAGACAGCTCTGGTGTTTCCCCTGCACGAATGCGGTTGATAACCTCTTCAACTGGTACAGTATATTGTACACCCGCCTTAACGCCTGGAACACGACGAATGGCATCCGAGTGGCCTTGGCTCACACCTTTGCCCCAGAACGTGTACTCTTTCCCTTCTGGCAGGATGGACTGTGCAAGCAGACGGTTCATGGAGAACAAGCCTGGGTCCCAACCTGTGGAAATGACACTTACGTGACCGCCTTGCTCTGCCGCAGCATTCACTTCTTTGTAGAATTCAGGAATCTTCGCATGTGTATCGAAGCTATCTACCGTATTGAACAACTTGGCAATGGCTGGTGTCTGCTCTGGAAGATCCGTTGCAGAACCACCACAGAGGATCATAACATCGATCTTGCCTATGTATTGCTCCGCTGCAGAGATATGCTCAAAACGTACTTCTGTACCTTCAGCGACCATCTGCTCCGGGTTACGACGTGTAAACACAGCAATCAGTTCCAGATCCTCGTTCTGGGAAATGGCTTTCTCTACACCTTTACCCAAGTTACCGTAACCAACAATACCCACTCTAATCATGTTCAATCCTCTCCTGTCTTCTTCTATAGTTGTCTATTAATCTATTATAATGATATAACATACCATGTAACCTGTCAGGTTTCCAGTTCGAAATAAAAATACCTTGCAGCGGTGCAGCAATAATGCGGCTCCGTATGCAAGGTATTATGGCGTTCATTCGTTATTTCAGGAAGAAAGAAAGCAGAAAAGAACAATAGCCAATATCTTATGCTTCTACTTCTGTCCAGGTCAACGTCAGTTCAATGACGCCTTCCTGTCCCGCCAATGTTCCTCCAATCAAGGACCAGACATCCTGCGTATCCGGGTCAGTTCCCTGAATAATAATATTTTTGTCATCGATCGTCTGACCCGCATCCGTCAACTTTTTGGCGTTGAAGTAATCTTTATACAGCTGGGATACGGTTTTCATATCTTGTTCAGTGGAGAAAATCACCATGGCCGATTGCTTGCCTTCGTTCTCACCCGAATTGGCTAAACGAATCGTTGCATCTTCCGGCAATGGGAAATCACTTGGCAAGTTCTCCGGCAACTCATTGGTTCCAGCAGCGGCTTCCTCACTACTAACCGAGTCCGAGTCGGTTGGTGCAGTCGTACCCTCCGTTTCGGTCACTGCACTTGTTGTTGCTTCGCTTGCACCTTCATCAGTCGCTTGTTCACCAGTTCCGGAGGAAACCTCAGTGTCCACCTTCTCAGTATCACTCGGTTCGTCTGCCGCGCTGCTGCAAGCACTCAAGGCCACCATCATCGCCAGTGCCGCACAGGCCAATACATATTTCCTTCTCTTCACCATCCGTTACCACTCCTTCTTCTTCATTTCATGTGCTAATCACGTTCAAACGACTGGATTACAGGCACCGCATGAACATTATTCTTAACCCATATCACAGATACAGATAATACACTTAAAGACAATAGACAACTGGCTACGAGAATGGATAGGAAGCGGGTGATCACTCTAAACTTTTTCATCCATCCCTCCTCCTCATCCTGTTCATCATGTGTTTGTGGAATCATGTTACTCATAGATCACTGGACGTTGTGACTAATTTCATGATCTCGGCAGCGACAATATCCGGTTGACTGTTGTGGATACTGTGTGTCGCTTGTGGAACCGTCAGCTGTGTTCCGTGTCTTGACCATGAAGCAAAATTCGCTTGGTCGGCCTGCCATGCATGACTGTCCTCATCCGACTCCTCCGAACCGGCTGTGAGAATCGTCAGGGGGAAGCCAAACTTCGTTTTGTTCTCAAGCACACACGCTGCATTTGTTCTGGAATTCCGAACCTCTTCCATGACATTGTCATTGTACGCATGTCTCAGCGTGGATATCGTGACGGCTTTTTTCATCGGTTCCGTTACCAGATTTGGGTCAATGACCAGAGATGCCATCATGCGATCCGATTGCAGCAATGTTCGTGCGATGCCTGTTTTCACCAGAAAACGGGACCAATCCATCATCCATTCTGGTGTATTCAGGTCCGTACGACTGTAATACTCCGGGCTTCCGCCATCGATCATGACCATGCCAGCCACCTCATCAGGATACCTTTGCGCAAACCGCAGTGTCTCCAGCGCACCCAGGGAGTGACCGACCATGATGTAAGGTGGACGTTGACCGGATGTTCGCAGCAATTGGTGGATCTCTTCCGAGATGGTATCGACATCACGAGGTTCATCCGTATAGTCGCTGTATCCGTACCCGAACCGATCATATACCGCAATTTTTACCTGTGATTTCAACTTGTCATATAGCGGACTGAAATCCACATACGGATTAGGTGTACCCCAGCCTGAGGCAAACACCACGGTTACCTCTCCTTTGCCAGCGGTGTAGAGGTGCATGTTGCGACCACTCACTTCATAATACTTTCCTGGCGGGGGATAGGACTTCATATCCTGCGTGGATTGATACGTTTCATACGCTGTACCTGCCAGCAGCAAAAGTCCTGTGGCAAGCATGATGCCTCCCAGCACTTTTAACCCTCTCCGTAACCCCTTCTTCATCTTCTCTACCCCTTACCCCAAAGGTTCATCTATATATGTATGCTTCAATCGTACCCAAGAAATAGCGGGATTGAAACAATCCCGAGTCCAGTTCTTTCCCCAACCAAAGTCCAGTGTCCCTCCCCTACCTGTGACGCAAAAAAACTGCAAATCTCCCATTCAGGAAACTTGCAGTTCATCTATACTTGTATTCTAAAACTCTTACCTCAATCTATCTCACGATGATCCTTACCTATAGTTGCAAAGTAAGACCCACCGGGCAATGATCACTGCCCATCACGTGGCAGTCGATATGCGCATCTGCCACCTTAGGTGCCAATTGATTGGATACTAGAAAATAATCAATGCGCCAGCCCACATTCCGTTCTCTGACTTTCGGCATATAAGACCACCAGCTGTACACATCCGTACGATCCGGGTAAAGATGGCGGAAGCTGTCCACATAACCAGAAGCAAGCAAATCGGTCATCTTGCCACGCTCTTCAAGGGTAAATCCCGAGTTGCCCAGATTGGGCTTCGGATTCTTCAGATCAATCTCCTGATGAGCCACATTCAGATCACCACAGACGATAACCGGCTTAGTCTGCTCCAATTGCAGAATGTACCCCCGGAATCGATCCTCCCATTCCAGACGGTAAGGCAGCCGGGTCAGATCCCGCTTTGCGTTAGGGGTATAGACGTTCACCAGATAAAACTCATCATACTCAAGTGTAATCATCCGTCCTTCCGGCTCGCTGTCCTCCTCCATCCCGTAACGAACGGATAAAGGCTTGATTCGGCTAAATACAGCCGTACCGGAATAACCTTTTTTGATCGCATAATTCCAATATTGATAAACATCTTCCCCCAGGTCCATCTCAATCTGTCCGGCTTGTAATTTGGTCTCCTGAAGGCAGAAAATATCCGCCTGACTCTCCTGATAATAATCCATGAATCCTTTGGTCACACATGCCCTTAAGCCATTCACATTCCAGGACACCAGCTTCATATCCTCATCTCCTCACATCTCTCCAATATAGCATGGGCCCATTCCGGGGGACAAGCCTTGCGGCTCTGGAATGAGATGGAGTCATTGGAATCCTTAGGGGGCTAGCTTGCCTATATTTCGCTTCGTAACTTGGAGAACACCGCAAGGTCAATATATCTGCCTTTCTCAAACTCATGCTGCCGCAGTACACCTTCCTGTTGAAAACCAAGCTTGTGTAACAGGCGAATTGACGCCTCGTTCTCCGGTTCAACCTTTGCTTCAATCTTGTTGAGCTGCATGCTTGTGAATCCAAAATGTAACACAGCACGGGCCACTTCAGTCATCACACCGCGGCCCCAGAAAGAGGAACGCAAGTCGTATCCAATCTCTGCACGGTTATGTACATCTTCATAGTTCAGGAACCCACAGGTTCCGATCACTTTACGAGTTTCACGGTCTTCAATCATCCAGCGTAAACCCGTGTGTTCCTTGAAAATCTTCGTATACCAGTTCATCTCACCCTGTGCATCCTCCACGGATTCAAAGGGAGTGAATGGCATATATTGCACCACAGCTTCGTCCGAATATAACTCCAACAGATCATGGCTGTCTCCAGCCTCGGCTGACCGGAGGATGAATCGTTCTGTCTGAATTAATGGAAATAGATCAAACCTAAATTGCTCACTCATGCTTGGTCTCCTTTACAACATTTATTGTAGAAGTCCATTTTACTACACTTGCCTTCATCAAGCTTTTACTATTAATATGTTCTATTAAGGCATTACTGTATAAAAGGGTACATAGGAAAGGACGTGCTATTATCACACAATCATATGACGTTATTATCGTTGGAGCCGGCTCCATGGGTATGAGTGCTGGGTATTATCTATCGCGCAGTGGATGCAAAACTTTATTAATTGATGCCTTTGATCCTCCGCATACGGAAGGAAGTCATCATGGGGATACCAGACTGATGCGCCATGTGTACAGTGGAGGGCCTGACTATATTGCCATGGCATTACTTGCACAGAAGTTATGGCATGAGCTGAAGGAAACGACCGGAGACCAACTGTTTGTTCCTTCCGGTGTACTAAATGTGGTTGATCCGGAGATTCATTCCTTCCGCAACCGATTGAGCCATGCAGATGATGCAGGTATTCGGTATGAAACATTGCACGCAGCCGAGGTAATGAAACGCTGGCCAGGTATTACAGTACCTGAACATTACGAGGGCATGTATGAACCTGATGCGGGTTATTTGTATAGTGAACCCTGTATTCGTGCCTACCGCAAGGCAGCCGAGACTCATGGTGCCACCTTGTTAACTCACACTCGGGTAGAGCATATCGAATACGGACCACATTCCGTCGCAGTTCAGACTTCAGGTGGCGAGACATACCACGCGAATCAAATCATCCTGAGCGCTGGCGCCTGGTTTCAGACATTAAAACCTTTCGTGGATCTCCCGATCCAGGCAGTGCGTAAAACGGTTGGATGGTTTGATGCACCAGAAGCCTTGTATGGCGAGGCACACTTCCCCGGTTTTACACTGGCAGGAAAAGAAGGTACATATTATGGATTTCCAAGCATTGGCGGATCAGGTCTGAAGATGGGTCGTCATGATACGGGCCAAATGTGGACACCAGGAAGTACAATGGCTCCTTTTGGTACGGAAGAAACGGACGAGGGGGATCTGCGCAGGCTGCTCGAACTTCATATGCCTCAGGCAGCTGGGGAATTGAAACGTGGTAGTGTGTGCAAGTATGAATTCACTTCGGATGAAGATTTTATTATCGACCGACACCCTGCCCATGAACGTGTGTGGCTCGCAGGCGGTTTCTCCGGTCACGGCTTCAAGTTTGCAAGTGCCATTGGGCAGATTCTATCCGACTTGGTGCAAACGGGGCACACGGATCAGGATATTAGCAGGTTCACCCTATCCCGTTTTCGTTAAGTACCAGCTGGGTGGATGAATATATGTATGTCTAAAATAGCTACTTTCCTTGAGGGTGCAGTGTCGCTTAGAGCACTGCACCTCCAAGAAAGAAGGACACGTAACAACGTTTATTTCATGCGTACTCACACTAATTAACTTTGACTAGGCTCCATTGCTGATTGGCCCCGCCATTGTCGGCCCACTGAATCGTGGAGGCACCTGCGGTTAGAGACCCTTGATTGATGTCAACCGTCAGGCCACTGTTTCGATTCGCAAGTACCACATATCCTCCCACATCAATTGGCAGCCATTGCTGATTGTTGCCCCCGTTATCCTGCCACTGAATCAGAGCGGCTCCGCCTTGTGTAGAACTCGAATTCACGTCTAATAAAAGGCCACTGCCTACATTGCGGATGTTGTAATATCCGTTACCTGCCGACTCCAGCTTCCACTGCTGGTTGGCTGCTCCATTATCATTCCACTGAATGATTGTTGCCCCACCCGTAGAAGAAGCACCGTTAACATCGAGTGCAAGTCCACTATTGCGGTTGATTAATTTGTAGATTGCCCCGGATTCATATCCTGTACCACCATTGTAAGTTGCACCGGAAATGACGTAAGTTGTGACCGAGTTGGCCTTGGCTGTAGCGGTGAAGGTTTTGTTTTGCACCGAAATATTGGTCAGTTGCTGCAACTTCTCTGTTGAAGAGGTTCGATATACTTGAGCAGACGTGCCTGTGTTAGTAAAACGACTGAGATCATAGGTTACCGTTGTATCCGTCGATTCCGAATTGGTTGTAACCAGCACAACTTTGCCGGAAACTGTATCATAGGCTGCAAGGGTATTGGCATCACTCATGCCGATAATCTTGTATCCAGGACGAATAAATTTGCTGTAGTTGCCCATGACATAATATTTTTGGTTCACGGTGTAACTGGTCGTTTGTGTATTGTTCAACACGTTCTTGAAGAATCCCCATCCTTCTGCACTATCCACGGCTTGCCAATACACCCATCCACTTGCGCCCATATTACGAATATCCTTGAGGATGGTCCGTGACATCGTAAGTCCACTTGCATCCCCATCTCCATATTCCGAGGTCCACAGATGTTTGCCCGCAGACGTCGCTGTGTTGCGCAAAGCAGTACGATTGCTTCCGCCATACGTATGGGTGTTGATCTGAGTGATCGCTGATTTAACCGCATTGCTATAGCTGTTGAACGACACATTCGTATCATCGATACTGTATTCTTCCGGTGCGCTCAGCTTTGTGGACAGGCCCTTCGCATTCAATGAAGCTTGTACCTGACTCAGAATGGTGTTCTGATCCGCCCGGTCAAAGTGCATGCCCTCCTGGTCATTGCCCTGCTTCCACCACGTCGAGATCGGTTCATTCAGCGGAGTTACACTATCAAATGTGATCCCCCAGTTATCCCGAAAATGCTTCACAACCTCAGTTAAGTAATCGGCAAAATCATCGTAGTAATCAGGCTTGAGGTTGTTACCTCCATTCGCCGAACCGGACACATTACCACTGATCGTCATCCAGTAAGGTGCGGAATTCGCAAAAGCTTCGATAACATTCACACCTTGCGCTTTGGCAGCTTGCAGCATATATCGTTGGTTTGCATCTGCATTCCAGTCATACACGCCGGGAGAAGGCTGGTAACCAGGAACGGCTTTGCGATATTCGAGGATATTGGACGATGGATTATCCCCGCCTCCAATGTTGTACCGCAGGATGTTCAGACCCAGTCCGGTATTCGCGTTGAACATTTTCCCTACGTACTCATCGCGATTGGAATACTCTCCAACCACTTTGCCCCACCATGCGAGAGATGTTCCCCAGCCTTCCATCGTCTGATATTGCTTTGATGGATCGGCAACAGCCGTGTAAGCTCCTGCAGCAGATACCTCTGTGCCCAGACCCAAACTGCCTGTTAGCAGACTTCCTACCAGCAGCAGCGAACTCATTCGTTTTAACCACTTCATCCGCTTCACTCCTTATGAATTTACACTTGCACTCCGATGTCAGAACAACTTTCTGATCGCTGTTATCCCCAGATTTTTAATTATTCTTAAAAGGGGAAAATCCGGGGATAGCGTATGCTTCCGATGTAGCTTTCTTTCAGAAAGCTTGTAGGCGCACGCTTCGCTTCTTCAAGTTATTTCTGACCTCTCCGTTATCGTGTAAATGTATTGTTTAAATTGTTTGTATTTTAGAAAACAAACACTAATTATTGCGCAACCTCTCGGAAGGTCGCGTCTGACTTATCGAGTGCGGTAACGACAGCTTCCAATTTCAGCACATTATTATAATGTCTCAGATACAGGTTCGGGTTACTAAATGACGCGTACGATGTCCAACTAGCATTAGCAAGTCCATTTACACGTTTGAACGTGGCGTCATTTCGGAACGTAGCGCTGCCGTCATTTTTCACAAGTGTAATGCTGCCATTATTATTGCGCAGGAAATAACCCGGATAATTCATGGACTCAAACGAAATGCCTGTTGCATTTGACAGACCTGAAACGATACGGAATTGTGCATCCTCCGCTGGACTGACATTCGCATCAATCCGTGCCTGATAGTTGTAATGACGAATGAAGCTGCCAGGTACATTGAAGGACTCCAGCTTGCGGATATCACCCGGTTGTCCGGACTCTTTCAATACGGTCATATGCCGGACCAGTCCGGTAAGACCTGCAATCTCTTGCTTGGCACCCCAAGTCTGGAAGTTGTCAGCAGAGTCGCTGTAATAATATTTTTGTGTCGCATAGCCGTCAAAGTAGATTCGCCATGAACCATTATCCAGCTGAACAAGCGCCGGGCCCTCCACCCAAGATCCCCAACCTGCCCAATCCCCTGTGCCTTTAAAGGTATAAGGGCCTGTTAGCGAAGTGGATGTCGCATATTCAATGTATTTGGTGGTCTCGTTTTTGGTAAAAGCATGATAGGTTGAGCCTGACTTCACGATAAAAGTGTCGATATAATTGGGAGCAATGCCTGCCAGTTCAGTAGGTGCAGACCATGAGGTAGAAGTTAGATTGCTACCTGAAGCTGTGAGGACATATGGTTTGAAATTCTGATAGTTGCCTGGTGAGAGGGACACGATAATGTTCAGACTGCCGTTGCTGTCTTTGAACCATTCTGGTGCCCAGGTGTGTGCGATTGTGGTCGGTGTGGATAATGTAATGTTACGGACAAATGTCAGTTTACCTTATCCGGGCTGGAGGCGATGCCGATGGTGTTACCCGACCAGTTCGTGGTATAGACGACGTAATATAGACCATCTGTGTGCTTCATGATGCTGGGATCGCGAATCAAATTGGCCGGAGGTGTATAGGCTGGCCCTTTTAGCAAACCATAGTGGGTCGCATTATACGATTCATAGATATACTATTGGACTCACTTGTGTTCGTAAAGGCTGATATCGTATAAACACTTGTCGCTGCTCTGGCTGTATTGGGGAATAACATCGTTAATAGAAGCAATGTTCCAAGCAGCAGAATCATTCCGGCCTTTAAACCATTGGATTTTCCTGCTCCTATTCCTATCCCCTCTTCCTTCTTCGTCAACATTGGGTCATCTCCTTATCCATATGTGATGAACAGAGGAATACCTTACTGTAGTACCAATGACAAAGCGTACCTGAGACTGCCACTGATGAGCAACACCTCACGACTACCTGTTCGAATTCCAATTACATGAAGCATCACTCCCTTCACAGATCATGGATAAACACTTTAATATATATGTAAACGGTTACAATTAATTAGGTTACAAGTGTTACCTTAGTTCATTGTACAGACCTAGTCACCACAGTTCCCCCATTCCCTTAGCCTAATTCACTCCGTAAGACTGAATCCGAAAGATTCACAAGCTCGGGTTATTTGACTAAGAAAATGAGGTAGTGTGACTGTGGTAAAAGGTGAAATGTTGCGTCCAACTCGAACTATCTCGATCCAGTTATTGTTCCCAACCATAGTTGGATCGGTAAGACAGCTAACGATCAATACATGAACTACTCTACCACAACCCATGGATAACGGGATGGCGCATCTAAAAGAAAACGTACACGTTCTGGTGTTCTGCCTTCTTCATCGAACAAAAGTAATTCATTCTCTTCCTGTAGCCATGCTACTGGAATCTTGTAATCCTCTTGCGGACCAATCTGCCAGTAACGGCCCAGATGATGTCCGTTCAGGTGAATGGTTCCTTTGCTCATCCCGGTCAGGCGAAGCATCAGATTCACTTTATGATGCTCAGAAAGAGTAGGCTTGGTGAAACGCCAGCGGTACCAAACGGGCTGACCATACGATCCTCTGACTGGAGTATGATTGGATACAGGATGAGACTTCTCGCTCAATGTAGCACGATTAACCGATCCATTCGTGGTGTGGGGATCCAAATTGGCAGTACAATTGCCACCTGTGGCGATACCAGACTGTCCTGCACGCTGGATTGATCCCTGTCCAGGATGTAGCGCTTCCTGTTCTACCTCGTATCTCTCCCATTGTTGCGGAAGTAATACATCCGTCCCTGCCATACGCCAATCCTTCAGTTCTCCCTGACTTGGATACGTGATCAGTTCCAGTCGATTCAGCGATGAACGGCTATACGGCATTTCCAGTGTATTCGTCTCTCCGGGCTTGATATACAGAGATATGTCTAACGTCTGGAAGGCAAACCAATCCTGATATCCCTCCATCGGAACTTCGATGCCATTGATACGAAGACCTTTGCTCAAGGCACCAACAAGAATCGCCCGATCCATGCCATCCAGCGTAAAGCTTCTGCTCAGAAGTGGCGCCCCATGTATAGAGTTCACCTCATCGAGATGCACAAGTCCACTCTCCATATGCCAATCCCGACGAATATCCCGAACTTTGCCGCCCAGATACACAGCACCAGCCAGACCTTTGCTCTCACCTAAATACGGGGAGAAGTTCAATCTGCCCATATGCTGCACCAGAATCTGAAGTGTATTCTTCCCTTTGGCCACCTGCAACTGCACTCCAGCGGCACCTACCTGACGCACTAATGCCTGCTGAACACCATTAACAATGATTCTGGCAGTATCCTGGATATCCGGCAAAATGAGGTTAGTGATCCCTTCGGTTGGACTCTCGAAATCACATTCGTACAATAAATAACCAAAATCTTGTCCATACCGGGAAAAGTCTTCCGGTTGTCTACTCGCCGAGCGTTGCTTCGCAGTTAATGCAATACGTGACAGCTCAGGAGAATTAGACAACGTCGGCGCACTCGGTGATGTCCATGGAAGCTGCTGCTGCATACCTGCAATAGGCTTCTCGCTGGCATAGAACTCGTCACCTGTTAACGTCCGTTCTCCATCGGTCCAGTCACCAAGCAGCGTAATTGTGCGATCCGGATCCGTGATCATGCCCTTGACCTGACCAGATGGCAATACATCTGCGTCATCGAAGCCGATCACATACCGTAGTCCCTTCTGATCTGTTGCTTCCAATCGCCATGTTCGATTCATCGTCTCTTGATCCAGAATGACGAAACGGATCGGTGTGCCGTTTGCTTCCAATTGGATCATTCCCGGCTCTTGGAAATGGAACAGATCGAAGCGGTATACGTTCCTTGCTGAATCATGTTCAACCAGCACTTGCACCGTACTGCCCGTAACGTTTAGTGCCCCAGCTTCCAGTTCAACAACTGACCGCTGCCCGGCAGCGGCCACGATGAACAGGGTTAATTCTCCGTTTATCATTTCATTGCCCGTAATCATCGTACCCGCAGTCAGATATACGTGTTCAGCAATCTGTACTCGATCCAGCAACGGAACAATCTGACCCGGATTCACCGATACGGGAAGAGTCCGGCCTTCCTCCAGCGTAATGTGCATGGTCTCGCGTTCATCCTTGTGACTCTCCAGAAACCAAATCTTCTGGTTGCCAGCCTGTCTGCCTCGTACAGATATGCCTTCAGGATGACGTACAACGATCTGTTCTTCTGGAATTTCCTCTGTTTCCATCAGAAGGGCCCCGAAAGCATGGACGAAATAGGACAAATTCTTGGTTATTGCATACTTCGGTGTCCCCCGTCCATATTCGTTCAGGGGTGCATCATAGTCATAGGACGTAATCATGAAAATATCACTGCTACCCATCGTTCTGCCGCCATATCCACCAAAGTTCGTGCCACCATAGAACATGTAGTGACTGATTCCGGTATACCCGGCACGCAGGATTTCCATGATGCGTCTCTCCAGCAAAGGCGCTGTCTTCTGAATGGCTGAAGGTCCTCCCCAATTCTCAAACCATCCGGTCCAGAATTCCGTGACCATCTTCGGGGTGTCCGGCTGTTTGGCTCGGAGTTTCTCATAATGCCCGTCAGCACCTGACCAGAAATTAGCCCCTTCAATTGTGCCTTCCGCCCCGCCAACGCAAGTGATCAGCGTAGCGTCAATGCCACGTTGCAACAATCCATCTCTCAGCGTATTCATATGGTCACTTGCAGCAGCGTCATCCATCAGATACCCGTATTCATTCTCCACCTGAACCAGAATGACCGTGCCTCCAGCGGACAGCTGGCGTTCCCGAATAATCGGCACAAGCCGGTCAAAATACAAATTCACATAGTGCAAATACGTCTCATTATTTTCCCGGAATTTCACGCCATCCTTCGTACCAAGCCAGTATGGAAAACCGCCAAAATCCCATTCTGCACAGATAAACGGACCCGGACGCGCGATGACCCACATGCCCAGTTCTGCGCACAAATCCAGAAATGCTCCGCAATCGTTGTCCCCTTCAAAGGACCACTGTCCTTCTTCCGGTTCATGCACATTCCACGCAAAGTAGGTGTCGATGCAGTTCATGCCTGCCAGCTTCGCCTTCAACAGAACCTCATGCCATTCTTCCTTCGGCATACGGAAATAATGGATCGTCGCACTGTTCAGAAATACACGCTCTCCGTTTAGGAAAAAGCTGCGTGCATCGTATGTTAATTCAGATTGAACACCGTTCTCAGCCCTGGCGATGTACTTCTCCTTTTCCTGCAGTAAAAGGGATGCTTTCTCTGTCAAAGTGATCCCCTCCTTCTCTTTATTTATATAAATTGAACTAAAGATTATTTACACTGCACACTTCGATGACAGAACAATCTTCCGATCGCTGTTATCCCCAGATTTTTTGATTCCCTTTTCTCAAGGGGAAAATCTGGGGATAGCGTATGCTTCCGATGTAGCTTTCTTGCAGAAAGCTTGTAGGCGCACGCTCCGCTTCTTCAGGTCCTTTCTGTCTCTCCGTTTGGTGTAAATGTTTAGTTCAATTTATATAGGTTCATATGTCCTGTAATTAATTTAAGGTGAACCATATCCGTTAAACTAAAAGTGATTTACACGGGTACTACGATTACAGAACAACTTTCCGAGTGCTATCATCAGTTCCCCTGCAACGTCACGCTTTCCAGTACAACCGTTGTGATGGAATTATCTGCGGTAGGTACTTCCAGTCCGTTGGCATACACCGGAATGTCTTCAAGCTGTTCCATGTTCCGGTCCGGTGAAGTCTGATACACCTGCGCAGTGGCTGATTTTCCATACGTGTACCCTTCCAGTTCAAACGCCGTTGTTCCAGCTGACAATTCATTACGAATCACCAGCACCAGTCTCTGACGTTCCGCGTCATAAGCAGCCAGTGTGCGTCCGCCATCCGTTGGAATAATCGTCGCACCGGGACGAATGAACTTTGTAAACTGGGCCATACCATAATACTGTTTGGTCATCTCATACTGCTCTTCTCCGTTAAAGTTGGCGTGAATGAACCCCCAATTGTTATTGGCGCCTTCATCTTCAACAGCCTGCCAGTATACCCAGGCGGATGGCTGCATGATTTTCAGATCAAACATGATTCGCTCCGCCAACTCTTGTACTGAGGTCATATCCTCATGACTGTGCGGCTCGCTGCCACCCGTTCCGTACTCGGACATCCACAGCTTCTTGCCATGGCGTTCTGCCAATGTGCGCAGCTCTTCCATTTTGCTACCGTTATAGGAGTGGGTATTGATCTGCTGGATTACGTCCAGCGTATCCTGATCGTAAAGGTTGAAATTAAACACCGTCTCATCAATGCTGTTATCGTCTGCGGCACTAATGACGGTTCCATCCAGTCCTTTGCTCTTCAACGATGCAGCAACTTTCTTGATAATCTCGGCCTGTTTCTCATTCGTAAAATGACTGCCTTCCTGCATATTGCCCTTCTTCCACCAGTCGGAGGAAGGTTCATTGAGCGGATTCAGTGTGCGGAAGGTGATGCCCCACTCGTCCCGATAATGCTTCACGACTTCAGTCAGATAATCTGCAAACGCATCATACTGATCGTCACGAAGATTATTGCTGCCATCCACGGCTCCGGTCACCGATCCACTGATCGTCATCCAGTAAGGTGGTGAATTGGAGAATGCTTCAGCAATATTCACGCCGCGCTCCATCGAGCCTTGTAGTACAGCCCGCTGACCTGCATCAGCCTCCCAATCCCACTCTCCAGGTTCAGGCTGGAAGCCAGGTACATCCCCGCCGGGACGAAGAGCTTTCATCTCCGGATTTTCCTCACCGCCGATATTGTAACGAACGATGTTCAGACCTAATCCTTTCTCCGGATCAAAGACCAGATCCATCACTTCACTAACCTTCGCCTGATCCTTCCATCCGCCCAGATCGTTGGCCCACCAGGCAAGTGACGTGCCCCAGCCTTCAAAATGGTCATAGGACTGATCCAGCTTCAGACGTACCGGTTCCTCTTGAAATACAAGTGTTTTGGATGATTCATTGGCAAAATGATTGATAACAATTCCTCCTCCTGCCAGAAGGGCAATCAGGGCTACACCCATGAGGATATAGTTCCGTTTGCTCCTGCTGCGTTGTTCTTTATGCGCCATGGGCTATACAATCCCTTCTCCATGTACGGTGATTACTTCGTTGACCTTGAACGTCAGGTTCAGTACATACACACATTACAGACACTTCGGTTACTTGATTCCGCTGCTTCCGCCGCTAATGTTGGCTTCGTACACATAACGTTGTCCGAACAGATATACCAGTACCATCGGAATAGTGAGGAACAGGGAAGCAATCATCACAAGGTTCCATGGTGGCATCTGCCCACCACCTACCGTAGTCAACAGCTGCACTCCGAGTGCCAGCGGCATTTTCTCCGGATCATTGATATAGATGAGCGGCCCCATGAAGTTGCCCCAGTTATAGGAGAATGAAAAGATCGCAATGGCCGCAAGTATGGGATAAGTCAGTGGCATGATGATCTTCCAGTAGATTCCCGGGTGCCCCATACCATCGATCATGGCGGCTTCATCCAGTGATTTGGGAATACTCATGACAAACTGCCGAATCAGGAATACGTTGAATGCTCCGGCGAAGAAGCTTGGTACGATCAGCGGGTAAAATGTATTAATCCAGTCCAGATGACGGAAGATGATGAACTGCGGTACCATCGTCACCTCACCCGGAATCATCATCGTACTGAGCAACACAATAAACAGGAAACGGCTGCCTTTTGCCTTGATTCGGGCAAAGCCGTAGGATACGATCGAAGCTGATAATACCGATCCGACAATCGTAAAGACGGTAATGATGACCGAGTTTTTGAGATATGTTCCAAGATTGTTATTCGTAAAAATCGTATAAAAGTTCGACCATTGGAACTCCATTGGAACGAAGGTAAAAGCTGATTTGACGGTTGTTGCGTCACTTGCCAGTGCAATGGAGATCATGTACAGGAAAGGCGAAGCAAGCAGCACCCCGACCAGAATCAGAAAAATATAGGATATCGTCTTCTCCACAGTCGATGGATTACTCATTGGCTTTTCCCTCCTCGTAGTGCACCCATAGCGCCGATGAACGGAATACAACGAGTGTCAACGCCATGATGATGATGAATAGTACCCAGGCAATCGCCGATGCATATCCCATTTTGTAGAATTGGAACGCATTCTGGAATAAGTAGGGAACAACCATCTGACTTGAATTGTCAGGTCCGCCGGCAGTAACGATGAATACCTGCGCGAAGGTCTGGAGCGCTCCAATCATACCAGTCACGAGATTGAAGAAAATGACGGGAGTCAGCATCGGGAATGTAATATGGAAGAACGATTGTGTACTCTTCGCTCCATCAATGGCAGCGGCCTCGTACAGCTCCTGTGGAATACCTTTCATACCTGCAAGCAGCAATACCACGCCACCACCTACACCCCATAAGGACATGAGAATCAATGCAGGCTTAACCCAGTTCGGATCAAGAAGCCAGGCGGGACCCTGAATACCGAAGATCGCAAGTGCCTGGTTGATCAACCCTTCCGTCGGTGCAAGCAAGTGGATGAAGAGCAATGAACTCGCAACCACCGGAACAACGGAAGGCAGATAGAACAGAATACGGAAGAAGGTGATCCCTTTGATTTTCTTGTTGAGGTAATATGCAATCCAGAGCGAGATCGACATGCCCAGCGGAATGGATATTAGCGCATAGAAGAATGTATTGCCTACGGATTTCCAGAAAATCGGATCATCGGTCAGTAACGTTTTGTAATTGTCGATACCAATGAATTCAGGGGACTGGAACAGATCCCAATTCGTGAAGCTCATATAGATGGAAAACAGGATCGGACCCAGGGTCAGCCCCAGAAACCCGATCAGCCAAGGCGAGATGAAGATGTAGAACCATTTCCCGTCCTTTTTTCTCACGTTAAGCCCTCCCATGACGCAGAGAGCAGATGGAACCCGCATTCACGCCGATTCCACCTGTCCTGCTGTCGCTGCTATTTGTGCATGTTCAGAAAAATCCTCTATTTGTAGAGTCTTTCCAGTCCACTCTGAATTTCGGTTACGGTATCATCAAGCGAGGCTTTGTTGTTGAAGTACACACCCAGCTTATCGTTAATGAGCTTCATCATTTCGTTCCATTGCGGGTTGAACGGTTCTGCATAGATCGTCGATTCACTGAACGCAGCCATGTTGATTTTTTTGCCGCCGTATTCAGCATTGAGGAATTCATCACTGGACAAACCTGCTTTGGTTGCAGGAGCATCCTGACCGGCTTTGACCATCGGCATCTGTGCTTCCGGTGTGGTCAGTGCTTCGATGACTTTGAAAGCTTCTTCCTTGTGTTTGGAAGCGTTGGTAATCGTTAACCCGTTAAAGAATGCGTTCGTTTCGCCCCATACCGGAGAGATATCCCAATTAATGCCTTCCACCTTGGCAAGTGAACCGATGTTCCAGAACCCTGTCGTTTCCATGGCGATCTTGCCTTGAGCGAACAACGGATCGGCTCCGATATTCCCCATGTCGGCAATCTCGGTTGGCGTTGGTCCCGCACCGTGTGTGAAGGTCAGGTCATTCATGAATTGTAATGCTTTACGCACAGGCTCTGTATTGAAGGTTGGTTTGCCACTCTCATCGAACAGTGATCCACCGTTCTGGTAGATGAGCTGCATCCATTGCGGCCACCAGCTACCCGGGTAGTAACCCCATTGAACCGTTTTTCCGTTCTCCTTCACCGTCAACTTCTGAGCTGCCGCCATCAGATCATCCTGAGTCCAATCTTTGGTTGGATATTCCACCCCAGCCTTGTCGAAAAGATCTTTGTTATAAAAGAGGACCATCGCACCTGCCCGATCCGGCAAACCAAATTGTTTGCCATCATACTTCATCAGGTTGGCAATATCATCGGAATAACGCTCGGACATGTTCACATTGTTCGCCTGAATCATGTCATCCAGCGGTATAATCTGATTCTTGGAGGCGTAAGCCTGATAGTTCTCGGCAATCATCATGATGTCCGGTGCCGTTCCTCCGGCGATCATGGTCTGTACCTTCTGGTCATAATCTCCTGCAACCACGTTCAGCTTCACGTTAATATCGGGATACGTCTGCTTCACAATGTCGAGTCGTTCCTGATAAATTTTCTTCTCATCCTCCGAGCCCCAGATCGTCATGCTCAAATCAACCTTGCCACCGGACTCGCCGGAAGAACCGTTTTTACTCCCGCTGCTACAGGCTGTCAGACCCATTACCATGACCAGCATCAATAACGAAATGACCTTTAAACTTCTTCTCATACGTTACGCCCCCTTGATATAATGAATGGATGACTACACTGAAACCCGTTTCATGAAATGGGTTTCATTAAGCTGAAACATAAAACCCGTTCCACTTTATGAAAGGGGTTTCATTCACGCACTCATTATATTTCACCCTTCGAGGAAATGTCAACGCTTTCTTTTCCAATTACAGGCCCTTTATCTTGCAGCAGGTCCTGTACTTTGACGCACAATCAACTCCGGTTGCAGAATGATCTGCTTCTTCGGTTTGCCTTGGTTAATCAGCTCATGCAGCACATCCACAGCCTGTTTGCCAAGCTGATACGTGTTCTGGGATACGGTTGTCAGTTCCGGTATAACGGCACTGGCGAGCGGTGTATCATCATAACCCACAATGGATATATCCTTCGGAATCGAGAGCCCATGCTCAATCGTTGACTTAATGGCACCAATCGCTGTGTTGTCGTTGACACAGATGACTGCGGTTGGCGGATTGTCACGATCCAGTAGTTTGGACATCTCCCGTTTGCCGTCGTCGATGGAGAAGCTGCCGAGCAGTTGCCGTTCTTTTGGTATTTCGAGCCCATGCTCCCGAAGTTTCTTCTGCACAGCTCTGACCTTGACCATGGTGGTGGACAACTCTTTCAGGCCGCCAACAAAGGCGATATCGCGATGCCCCAGTTCAAGCAAATGCTCAGCTGCAAGGGCTGCCCCTGCACCTTCATCCGTGTATACCCGGTGAAACCCGCCTTTGGCAATATTGCCATTGACCAGCACGATTGGCATACGTTTGCCCATATCAATCAATTCCTGAGCCATGTCATCCGGACAGACCTGCATGTTGATTCGCCCGCCGAGAAAGATAATCCCGTCTACCCGCTTCTCTCGCAGGATGGACAAATATTCAGATTCCCTGTTGTAGTCACCTGCGGTATTACACAGAAAGAAGGTATACCCCAATCCTCGAGCCTCATTCTCCGCACCCCAGAACACTTCCGGGAAGAAGGGATTTGTAATGTCCGGCAGGATGATGGCAATGGTGCCCGTCTCTTTCTTGATCAGACTGCGCGCCTGCGCATTGGGCTGAAACTGGTGTTTTTCAATGATGGACATAATCTTCTCTCGGGTGCTTGCACGCACAGGTGCCGTATCATTCAGTACCCGGGAGACCGTCGCTACAGATACATTTGCTTCTTTGGCGATGTCGTATATGGTGATCGGTGTCATAGCGGAACCTTCCTTTTTCTCTAATTTTCCCTATTTTCCCTGCTTATCATACCAGATAAGGAATGGCGATGAAATGGGTTTCAGTGACGGGCTTCTCCCACGATGACATTTTACGTGATTTGTTCAACGCGCTTATCGCCTAACGTTACAATTCTCATGGGACATCCTCCTTTTCCTTTATTTCACCTTCTAATCTGCGTTTATGGTCCATATATTAAATTGTAAGCGAATTCATTGGAGATTAGAGGAGTGTGAACAACGTCATGATCATTCAAGTCAGTCCGCTGGCAGAAGCAAGACTTACTGAAAAGCTGGGAGATCGACCAGGCTATTTCAAATTGTTTTATGATACCGATGGATGCGGTTGTGACGGAATTGCGGTACTTCTGATCTTGAACGAGCCGGATAGCGATGATGTTACCGTAGAAGCGGGGTCGCTTCCCTTTGTAATCAACAAACAGCAGCAGATTTACTTCGAACCCTCTCTGCGTCTGCAATCCGAGCACAGTTTCCCTTCGTTCCGACTGAGTAGCGATTCCATGATCTATGGCAGTAATGTCAAAGTCCATGATTTACGAGATACCGCAGACGTAGCCCCACAGCCCACTGGATGGTTTGTACGATAAACGTTGAATATGCACTATAATCAAAACCTCCCAAGTCCAGATGTTATGTGGGACGGGAGGTTTTTTATCAATTTTAATGAGTTCATTAGGCATTATGTTCGTAAACATTTCATATTCGTGCAGTGCCTCTGTACCTCTGCTGCTCTATTTCCGAATATTTTTCGGGACAAAAGAGGTGAAAATTTGATTAATTAATATAGACTTTAGTTTAATACAAATAATTACAAGTAAACCGTATACTTAGATAACCACATATGAATTTAGGAGATCCACAAAACGGAATACCTAATTAAAGATATAAGTCTAGTTATACCAAAAACACGGTTAGAACATTGTATCCGTTTAGAAGTGTCGAGGAGGAAAATTAAAACTTATGAAGTTACCCATGATCCTGAACGTAGTCCGCATCTTGTTGAGTATTAAAGTTATATACCTTATTATTTCTTTCAGTGTATTTCTCTATATTTTCAGTCAAAATCCTGAAGCCTTTGCCGGTTATCAAGTGAACGGCAATGATTTGATTAATTTCTCTAATGAAATTACTGGGAGAATCATATTTTTGATCATTCCTAGTTTGCTTGCTATCATTTGCATCACCAAACGACAATTCAGATCGACTGTTACGTTCCTGAGTATCGCTTTATTTATCGGACTACTGAATGAAGGACTATTAACTGGACTTATTCAACTATTCGCCTTGTTAGTTGTGCTCTTACATCGACCAAGTAAGATATTTTTAAAGCGCCAGGATTCAAATGACACAGAGACACAATATATCGCCAATAAGAGCCTAACTTAAACGTTTGGCTCTCTTTGTTTTGGTTTCTTTGCATCATTAAGCCTACTTCTAAACCCGCCAATTCATTATCACTCAGATTACTTCACAAGAATTTCAATTGGATTCATGGTTAATGAGATATCCGCGGTCATATCCACAATGAGATTTTGTTTCCCTTTCTTGGTTACCATAAATTCATCTTCAACCTCAACCACTTGACCTGATTTAAATTCAGTTACATATCCCACATCCGTATAATTACGCTCCTCGTCACTACCGGAAAAGAAAAAACGAATGATAGGTTTTCCATGGGTTACTTCAACAGGTTTAATACCTGTATATTTTAATGTTCCTTTTACTTTAATTGTCTCACCCATACTTAAAACTGTTGGTGTTGTTACTTCGAGAATAAAATCAGATGTTACTACACGTTCAGTAACATTATCCTCATTTTTTTCGGTTGATGAACACCCAGCTATTGTCATGGATACCGCTAATACCAACATTAAGATGTTATTACTCATTTTAATAATTTCATCTCACCTCTCTCATACTCTAACGAATGATACATAGAAAGGGTTGCTCAATTTGTTCCTTAATTTCCCTGGATATCATTTACTGTTAGTTCAATCATGTATCACACGAATTCAATTAACTTTCTATCTATTTCTGCGATATCACCAATCTCCGATGTACCATCCCAAAGGATAATTGAAGAAGCTTCATCGTTTTCAACAAAATCATCAAGTTGGCACAATTCACCCATGAACAGAGCTCCATACTCTGTCCGTTCAGGTCCATGAAAACTTGGCTGGAGTCTAAACTTCATTAGCCCTTTGAATTCAGCCGAATCCATATTTTGATTGGTTTCCTCAAACAATTCTCTAATTACACATTGCTCCGCATTCTCTCCAGCTTCAATAATACCACCTGGAAGTTCCCAGTTGTTTCTCCACTTATTATGCATGAATAGATACTTTCCTTGGTACTTCACCACAATTAGAGCATGTGTTAGTGGAGCATCCAGTGTGCTTGTAATGACCTTATCGTACTCGATACGAATAAATTCCAAAAAAATGTTACCTATTGAATCTGTCATGATTGCCATTTTTACTCCTCCATTTCTTTTGTAACCAAAATAAAAAAACGCGCTAGACCTAAGTCCTGCGCGTCATATATCACAGGATGAGAAGCGCGAATAGCGTTAACCCATCCCAATTTTTTTAGGAATGGATTAACGCTTTTCATGATGATGAGATTGTTTTAATCTTAAAATTAACATCGGCTATTCTCCTAATCATCAATATATGGAAATGATACCCACCTTAGTACTTTAGAGTCAAGTATATAATTTTGCTGATTTACCAATAACGTAACCTTGCCGTTAGCTGAACAAAAGCAGCCGGTCACATTGATCAGCTACTTTCTTTGTATTATTGAGCTATCGTTTCTACGTTAGTTTCTGAAATGGACCTTGTGACATATTCGAGTTAAGAAAAAAGCTGTGACCGGGCATGTTACAGCCGCGTAGTTCCATTCTATCCCTCGACCCGATACCATAGTTCACAATATTCGTAGCCATCTACACTTGTACCATACATCTCGAAGTTGCCGCCATCTAAAATCGTAAATGTTGATGTTTGCAGCCATTCCGAAAATATTCGATTCTTCAAAGACCGTAAATCATACTTGCCGTTGCCATTACCATCATTTAATGTCGAAAATACTGCCCACGTAGATGCTGGAACATCAACAACTGTATATCCTTTCACCTTGCTATCAAGCGCTTTGTAACACCCGATCAGATAAGGGAACGTCGTATTGTTTGTGAATGTATAGGATTCGAATGCAAAGACAGCTCCAAGTTCCTTGCTGAAACTACTTTCGTCTCTCCAATCCCCGCTCACCGACTGGGATAATCGGTCCAACTCACCATTATTGCTGATGGTTTGCCAAACCTCAGGGATCGATATCCCCTCCTCATTGGCAATAGTGTCGTAACGGTAGATATCTTCCAGCCCATAAACTTGAAAAGCATCCCTTTTTTCAATCCGATAATTCATTCCAACAACTCCCTTTAATATGATTTGAAAGGAGATGCGAGGGAAGGCTTTTAACTCACTTCCGGCATTTCGCGCTAATGTAGGCGTCATTCCATGCAGATTTTGAAATGCTCGTGAGAATGATTCAGGTGTTTCATATCTGTACTTCAAGGCAATATCCGTCACAGTGTTCTTCCTGTTCTTTAAATCAAATGCAGCAAGCGTCAGTCTTCTGCGCCTGATATATTCGGATAAGGGGACATCAAGTACAAATGAAAACATGCGCTGAAATTGGTAAACTGAACATAAGGCGATTTTTGCAATTTGGTCATAATCAATATCTTGTTCTAAGTTGTCTTCAATATAGCTGACAGCTCGATTCATTCTCTCTAGCCAATCCACGACAATCCCTCCTTTCGTAAGAAGCATATCATCCGGTAGTTTATGTCGCCTGACTTTCCGTGCAGGATAATGTCAGGTGGTAATCATCTGTATACAGAAGCCTTGTTTCCTAAATTAATCCAAGTCTTTATTAGCTTGAAGCATCTATATTAGTAGTATTTTTATACTCAATTGGTATAAAACTAACCTATCCGTTAGTTCAATAAGTTAGATCAACAGTATCGTCCGGGTCTGAACCAGCTGATCCCCATACTTCCCCCTCAACCCGATAACCGCCACCACTCCATTGAAGCAAGTAGTCTCCAGTACTCATCCCCTGTATGAAACCTTCTTTACTATTTATCCAATCTAAAGATTCCCCGGGAGCAATCGTTCTAGCGAAATACACTTTACTAGTATCTAAGTACGTCAAACTAACATTGACTTCATGGCTACTATTGTTTTTCATAAGCAGTTTTATATGTACAAATTCCGGATTTACGGAAAAGGGTTGCTGTACCGTTGCGCCTCCAGAAGCAATAAAGTGGGAGGGTTTGCTCTCTTGTTCGCTTAAAGACTTAGAAAGGGTTGTACTTTCGGGCTTGCTTGATAATACACCAGTTTTTGGATTAAACATATTCTCTTGAGTTTGACTTGTTGAATCACAGGCAGTTACAGTCGCTGTTGTTAAAGCTATTGATATAACAGTAGCAAATAGTCTCTTTTTCTTCATGACTTCATTCCTCGTATTCTTTTATTAGTTATTCTTAAAACCTATAAGAAGCTCCTCATTATTAACAACACTATCAATCTATAAAATTTACATCTGTAATACGCAAGGGCATTGAATTAACCTTGCTATTAGCGAACAAAAGCAGCCGATCAGGTTGATCGGCTACTTTCTGGGTTTTATTGAGCCACCGTATAATTCTACTGTAACAAATGACGACTGATATAATTCGCTACTCCAGTATCATCAAAAACCGAACGCTTTTCAACTTCCAATAACATCTGATCTTTATTGGACTGAGATGTTCTCATGAACCATTTTAATTGATACTGCTCTGCTTGTTGCAGATAATGATTCGATGCTCTAACCACCGTGTTTAATGTTTCGTCCCGTGCACGTTGTGGATCTGATAAACTAGGGAACAAACCCTTCATGCCTCTCAGATGATCCCGATCCAGATACTCCGCTCGAATTAGGTCATCTTCTGCAAACATATAAACAACGCGGTTGGGGTTAACAATCTCCCTTAGATAAGCAGGTTCCATAAAAGTATCTACTACGATTGGCTTTTCTTTCCCCATCTGTAACAAATCCAAAATAATAAACTCCACACTTTCATCAAACACGGAATTTAACCAGTGACTTCTATCGTTCCCACGCCCTAAAAAGAACCATTCCCAATCAATGAAATGTCGATCTTAATTTCTGATAAATTTATTCCTCGGAATCGCTTTTCACAAAGTAATTACCGTGAGAAAAAATCTGTTTGGTATCAGCAGTTAAATGATCTAAGTTATTCACCGTTTCATTTTCGGAAATGAAGGCGTCTTTCTCGGGTACCCTATTAAATGTTCCAAAAGAAGTCGTTATACTACTGACATTTTCTAGAGCTCTATTAATTTCCTCTTCTGATAATTGTACTGCAGGACCAAAATCCGGATAGTTTGGGTTATCCGCTTTAGCATCATCATAATAATTACTCGCATAAATACTTAAAGCAGTCACTGCCGAAACAGTCATTATTAATGCCGTACTGATAAAGAATTTTTTCATTGGAGGTCACTCCTCAGTCGTTTCTATAGTTGCATTCATAAATCCATTGCCCTCTAGTTCAACTGAACCTATGTTTCAGTTAAAACAACTAATGATCTGTATACTGCCAAGCGTGAATCGGTGTACCTTTAGTGACTTCACCTGTCAATGTATTGATTTCTAGTGGCTCTACTAAAACCTTCCATCCATCTTCGCTTTTGAAAATTTTATACGGGAGTGGTGGTGACTGTTCGTAGCCTTGTCCTGCATACTTTTGAACTACATAAAATTGAACTTCATCCGTGTTGATTTGTTTGGTTTCCACAATTTCATACCCTGTAGTTGGATTAGTTTTAAGATCCTTTACATATCCTTCTTCACGACTTTTCTCATCCAAATAATTGGTATCTTTAGAATAAAACATCATTCCCTCTACATCTTTAGCAATGTAAGCCTGAAAATACTCCGTTGCTGCTTCCATCGGAGTTTGGGCTACAACTCTTTCCGCAGTTGTAGTCGATGCTACTAAAATAGAACCAGCAACAACACCAGCAAGTAAAAGCGATACTATTCCTTTTCCTTTCATGGATCGAGAACTCCTTTTTAGTGTTCGAGTTAGTAATAATGATCAAATTTTATATAGACCTACTTAGTATAACGCATTGAATTATTGGAAAGTTTTTATATTTATGAGAAATTTGTTTACATCTATCTTTCAGCCTCTTTATCCAAACTCTTCTTTACGCCCACCTCACTTAATGTTAGATTTTATAACATATCACTATGAAAGCGAGTGGGTTGAAGATGGATCTGCAACAGTTATTAACTATCCCCATTCTCTCCAAAGCAAAGGTTATTGCCGGGCATCGCGGCCTTGATCGCTTGGTGCAATCTATTAATATTATGGATGCCCCAGATATTGTACAATTCCTGAAGACGGGAGATATGCTGCTGACAAACGGTTATATCCTGAAAGATCGCCCCGATGCTCATCTTACATTCATTACAGATATGCACGCGATTGGTTGTGCGGCGCTTGCTGTCAAGACACAGCGTTTCTCTCTTGAATTATCTCCGCAACTGCTTGAGACAGCCGACAGGCTGGGCTTCCCAATCATCGAACTGTCCGAGATAGACAATACTCTCGGTGAAATATTTCAACATTCAATCAGTGCTATCCTTCAGAACAAAACCCATGAGCTACACTACGCCTTGTCTATTCATAAGCAATTTTCCACGATGGTGATGCAGGGAAAAGGCATACCATCTATCGTAGATACGTTGTCTCAGTTGCTATCCTCACCTGTACTTCTGCTTGGTTCAAAGAAGCAGATTACGGCAAGCTCCCATTATGCACAACAGATGGATCATCAGTCTCTCGCCGCGCCCATACTGACAATTATAGATGAGCATCCTTCCTTCCATACCGCAATCTCGATCTGCCTGCTTACTGTTGATAAATATCGACACGCCGAGCTTCATCCCATCTTCACGGATCGGCACGAGGGCTATTTGATCGCACTATACGACAGTTCCGCAAGCTCTAAGCTCTCCACTCTGGCACTGGAACAAGCCGTCAATGTGATCGGTCTGGAGTTAACCAAGAAACAAGCCGTCAAGGAACGCTCCCGCCGTTACAAAAATGAATATTTCTCCGATCTCATTCAAGGCTTCATTCGTTCGGAACAAGAAGCGCTGCACCGCGGCAAGAAATATGGGCTGCAAGCCAAAGGAAGTTCTGTTCTCATCGTTGCCAAAAAGGATGAATCCTTAGCGGGCATACCTAAGCAGAACTCTACTTCCTCCGGGGAAGAGCGGTTCATCTCGGAACGAGACGCTAATTATGAGCTGATTAAGCAGGAGTTCGCCAGATTGGATCTCTCCTTTGTCATGTTCACTAAGAACGACCAGTTCGGCATACTCGTCTTTTTGGCCGAATCGTCTTGGGACGAACATACCGTTGTTCAGCAGCTTGAGCGGATCGCGAGCAATCTGTATACGGAGTCGCAGCTCAGCCTATCCTTCGGAATAGGTAATCCCTACACGAACGTATTGGATATTGGACTCTCCTATAAAGAAGCAGTCAAGGCGCTCCAATCCGGCTATCAGATGCGCAAGACACGCTTCGCTCATTCCTATCAAACCATGGATATAAGCCGTCTGCTGCGCATGATTCCTTACGATGAGATGCTGCAATTTCATCAAGAAACCTTTAAACCCTTCGAAGACCGAGATCCGAACGAGCGCAGTGAACTTATGAAAACCCTGTCCTCTTTCTATGAGAATCATTGCCAGATCGTCGATACAGCGAAAGAGTTGTTCGTACATCGCAATACAGTGATCTACAGATTGGAGAAATGCGAGAAACTAACCGGCAGGAACATTAAGGACCCGATGGAGAGCCTGCGCTTCCGACTTGCCTTCGCACTTGAGTCCCTTCTGAATGTTCATCCAGCCCCTAGCGAAGCTAATCATACGTCTTAAATCGAGAACGTGTCATGTATGATGACACGTTCTTTTGTTTTCTTTTCATATTCAATTCATGTTCAATCTTCATTTGTGCATTTTAACTGATTTAATTCTATTTTTATGTTCAGAGTAACTAATGACAATTATGCAAACAGTCTATATGATTAGGAATATATTCACGAATGTCATGTTAATTAACATCAATTCACATCAAGAAACGAACAACCATCAGGCTGTAGGAAAGGGGCTACCTATCATGGCTATACAGATACAAGGCGTATCCAAATCATTTGTCAGTGCAACCGGAGAAGATATTCAGGTCCTGGCTGAGGTTTCGATGCAAATCAAGAAACAGGAGTTCTTCAGTATCGTGGGACCGAGCGGCTGCGGCAAAAGTACGATTTTTAATATTATCGCAGGTCTGCTTAAGCCAACAAATGGCAAGGTAATCGTCTGTGGCGAAGAGATCGATCAGACCACCGGGCATGTCGGTTATATGATGCAGAAGGACCTGTTACTTCCTTGGAGAAGCATCCTGGACAATGTCACGTTAGGCTTGGAAGTGAAGGGCTTGTCCAAAAAGGATCGCGGCGATATTGCCATGGATTATCTGGATCGTTATGGCCTGGCTTCATTCGCAGGAGCCTACCCCTCCACACTATCAGGCGGTATGCGCCAACGTGTAGCCCTCATACGTACCCTCGTTACCCAGCCCGATATTATATTACTGGATGAACCCTTCTCCGCACTTGATTATCAGACCAGACTCATTCTGGAAGATGAAATCTTGTCCATCCTGAAATCCGAGGGCAAGACAGGCGTCCTTATAACACATGACATCGAGGAAGCGATCGCCATCTCCGACCGTATTGCCGTCATGAGTAAACGACCAACGACCGTGAAGCAGGTGTATGACATTGGGCTCGCTTCGCAATACGGTTCAGCACTGAAAGCCCGCTCCGACCACAAGTTCAAGCAGTATTTTGAATCGATCTGGTCAGAGCTTGATATCCAAATGGGGAGGATCAGCTAATGAAGAGCACATCACCTGAAATTACCCTTGCCGGGAAGCCTGCTGGAGTTGCGAAGAACAAGCGGAGACAATCCACATTCTCCAAAGAATGGCTGATAACGATGCTGTGGCGGTTCATTATTGTAGCGGTCATCCTGGTGATATGGGAATCCGCCGTTCGTTTGAAGCTCGTTAATGGATTCCTCATGGGATCACCAAGCGCCATTCTCGATGCTGCCATCACGATGGCCAGCTCAGGGCAGCTGCTTACAGACGCATTTGCAACGGTGAATGCCACCGTTATCGGCTTCGTAGCCGGTAGCTTAATCGGCTCATTGGCAGGACTGCTCATGTGGTATTCCAAGTCCGTCGCCCGTGTGCTTGATCCATTCATCGTAGCTATGAACGGTATTCCGAAGATCGCACTCGCTCCCATGATTATCATCTGGTTTGGCTCAGGCATCTTCTCCAAGATTGCTCTGGCCTCCGTAGCAACATTTATCGTAGCGCTATTATCCGCCTATCAAGCGACTCATCAAATCGACGAATCCCAGATCAACCTGATGAAATCCTTCGGTGCAAAGAAATCACAAATTTTCCGTAAAATTATCGTTCCTTCCTCTCTGCCATGGATCATCTCAGCCTTCCGGATCAATATCGGTTTGGCACTGGTGTCTGTTGTTGGTGGAGAATTCATCTCTTCAGATAAAGGACTCGGACATATGGTGTTCGTCGAAGGTAACCTGTTCAACCTTCCGGCCGTATGGGTCGGCGTGTTCATGCTTATGCTGGTCGCGATGCTCCTCTACACCTGTGTCGGTTATCTCGAATCCCGTCTCCTTCCATGGAATGACAACAAGACCAGCAGCAAATCCACATTCGTATAGCCGACCTACAACCATTAAAGGAGCCTGATGACTAATGCGTACATTCAAAAAGATAGCTTTTCTAGCAGCGATGACGGTTATTTTGACTACACTGCTTAGTGCGTGCGGTAGCAATGCCACAACACCTGCGAGTGGCACAGGTGCATCTAATAGCGAGGGGCAAGCAAATACACAGGTGGACAGAATTATGGTGTCCGAGGTGTATCACAACCTGCTCTACCTTCCCTTGTATGTAGCGAATAACCAAGGATTCCTAAAGGAGAATCGTATTGAGCTATCTTCCATCCGTGCTGCCGGAAGCGGTCCAACAGCATTGTCTTCGGTGATCTCAGGCGAGTCCGCGTTCTCCTTCCACGGTCCTGAGCATGTCGCATTTGCTAATGCAAAGGGCGGAGATGCTCGCTCACTGGTCCTTCTATCCGGCAGTGCTCCAGTATGGGCAGTTGCGCGAGAAGGAGTAACCGTGAATTCGACAGCGGATTTCAAAGGTAAAACCATCGTTGTGGGCTTGGCACCTACAAGCTCGAACAGCTTACTGAGGAAACTATTTGCTGACAACAACATTGATATCGACAAGGATGTGACGATCACTGAGGTCCAAAATGGCTCCGAGCTTGGTGCTGTATTAGCCGGCAAAGCCGACATTGCTATCGTTTACGAGCCTCAGCTGGATCAAGGCATTGCAGAAGGGCTGCGTATTGTCCATGATTTCACGAAGGACTATCCTGATTTCGCTTTTGCAACGATGAATACAACTGCAAGCTTCATTGAGAAAAATCCTGATCTCACCCAGCGCTTTGTCACCTCTATTGAGCAAGCACTGGACTACATTCAATCGAACCCTGAAGGCGCCAAAGCTGTTGCAGTGAAGGAATTCCCGAATCTGGACCAGAAAGTCGTGGAGCAAGCAGTACAACGCATGATCGACAGCAAGGTATACCCTGCTGATGGGCTCATCAATGAATCAGCATTCGAGACCGCAATTGATATGCAGCGCTTCATCGGCAATCTGAAGGAAGAACTTCCTTACGAGGATATTATCGATCCAAGCTTCACCAAATAGAGAGAGAAAGGTTGATTACTCTGAACCAAGACGACTATCTCACACACCGCTGTACGGAAAGTGCGAAATATGCGAATGGAGTTATTACCAGCGAGGAGCTTGCCCTATTTACAGCCGACTTAAAACTGATTCGTGGCTTCAAGTTGCCAGAAGAAATAGGGCCCAATCCCCCGTATAGGAGCGTGCCTCTGCGATGATTACGAAACCACTGAATGAGCTGACCATTGCTGAAGCCGCAAAATTGATTAAAAACAAGTTGATATCTCCTGTAGAGCTTACAAAATCCTATCTGAATCGCATTGAGAAAGTAGAGCCTGCGGTGCAAGCCTTCGTTACAGTCACCGCCGAACAGGCTTTGCAGGCCGCAAGAGAGTCTGAACAACAACTGATGAATGGCGAATATCTCGGTCCTCTGCATGGCATTCCCTATGGAGCCAAAGACATTATCCATACCGCTGGCATACGCACCTCGGCCGGATCAAATACCTTTCCTGACTTCGTACCCGGAACGAATGCAACTGTGATTAATAAGTTGCAAGCTGCAGGCGCTATCCTGCTCGGCAAGACAACAACGACGGAATACGCCTTTCAGGGAGGAGAACCGCCAACACGCAACCCGTGGAATCTAGAACATACCCCGGGCGGCTCCAGCTCCGGCTCCGCCGCTGCAGTAGCAGCTGGCATGGCCTCCTTCACACTCGGAACACAGACCTTTGGATCTCTGCTTAGACCCGCAGCTTACAATGGATTAACCTGTATGAAACCCACTTACGGCAGGGTTAGCCGTAATGGTGTCATCACAGCCAGTTGGAGCCTGGATCATATTGGCGCCTTCACTCGATCCGCACAAGATAACGCAATCGTTCTGGAAGCGATGGCCGGACAAGATGAGCTGGACTCCTTCACGCTCCCTCACGGCAAGCCAGATTTAACAAATGCTCTTGAGCATCCTATTTCAGGAATGGTGATCGGTCTGCCGAGCAACTTCTTCCAGACTGATGAACCCGCGATCTTGTTAGCGGTGGAGTCGGCAATCGCTGTGCTTGAGAAGCTGGGCATGCAATGGAAGAAAGTTGACCTGCCTTCTTATATGGAAGAAACCATTGCTGCTCATCGTACGGTAATGCGGGCAGAAGCTGCCGCCTTCCATCAGGAACGCTTCGCGGAAGCCTCTGATCGTTACGGCCACACAATGCGGGAACAGCTTGAGCTCGGCTACCAGACGAGTGCCGTTGATTATTTGCAGGCACAACGCATCCGAACGATATTCCGGAGCGAGATGATGATGATGTTCGATGAAGTGGATGTGTTATTGACTCCATCAACACCATATGTAGCTCCACATGGATACAAGACAGGCAGCCCGATTTTCAACGGACCGTTTACCAATACAGGTCTACCGTCCATCACCGTACCCATCGGGTTTGATACCACCTCAGGGAAGCCATTGCCTATCGGCATGCAGCTTGCCGGTCCACACATGAGAGAAGACCGCTTGTTGTCCATCGCTCATCATTATCAGCAGGCTACAGACTGGAATCAGATAACACCGAATATACACACTCATTAGGAAAGGAATGACAGCTACGATGTCTACCATCATACATGCAAGTGCAGCACCCAAATTCCCGCTTCCTTTCTCCCATGCTGTCCGCGCAGGAGATTTGGTCTACGTTGCAGGTCAGGTAGGCGTTGATCCACAGACGCTTGAGCCTATCGGCGGCATTAAGGAGCAGACTGAGCAGTGCATTCGTAATATTGAGGTGATCCTGCAAGAAGCCGGACTTACACTCGATCATATTGTGAAGGTAACCACTCATCTGGCCCGAGTCGAGGATCAGCCCGAATACAACGAAGTGTATGCGCGAATGATTAAGCAGCCCTATCCCGCCCGTATTACCGTATTTAGCGGGTTAGGCCCTTATTTAATTGAAATGGAAGTGCTGGCGTATGCGCCTTCCGTCCGAGGAGAGTAACACATCACCAAAGAGCACCTGTAGCCATAGATGGGTACAGGTGCTCTCTTTGTCTAGAAACCCGGTTCTCTTTTGAGAAATCGGTTTCTTTTCGTATTCCTATTTTGTTTTGAAGCGAGATGATTCCTCGGCAAGTTGTTTGGTCAGTCCATCGATTCTCTGCACCATATCTGTCAAATGTTCCGTCATGCCGGACTGTTCCTGCATTGTTGCTGTGACTTCCTCAACAGAAGCCGACACCTCTTCACCGGAAGCGGACAAGTTCTGTGCAGCTCCAATGACGTCATCCTTATCACGTTCAATGGACTCGATCTCAGTGGCAATAGCCTGAACCTGACTCATCATCTCATTCATATTCTCGGTGACAAAATTGAATGTCTCCTTGGTCTGGCTAACGCTGCTCTTATGCTGTTCCGCAATCGCTTCAATAGCCTGAACACTTCGGTTATTCTGCTCCACGTGATCAATGGTCTGCATCACAATTCGGTTGATATCCTCCGATTGAGCTGTTGTCTGCTCCGCCAGCTTGCGAATCTCGGAAGCAACCACGGCAAAGCCGCGCCCTTGCTCACCTGCTCTTGCGGCCTCAATCGAAGCATTCAACGCAAGTAATTTCGTCTGATTTGCAATTTCGGCAATCGTACCGGTAATCTGGTGAATGCCCGAGGAGCTTTCAGCGAGTTGGACTGTAATTTTGGAGATGTTGCCAACTTCAATCTCGTTTTGCCCGTTCACCGCAATGAGTGCATCAATAACTTCATGATTATTTTTGAATGCATCCGTAATTTCATCTGCCTTGAACTTCACTGCCTGCGACATCCCATTCACGTTGGCAATCTTGTTACCAACATTCATGAATTTATCCACAATGGCTCCCGTATCGTTCGCCTGGGACTCCATGGCTCGTGAAATCTCAAATGCTGTTGTCGTTGTTTCGGCAATCGTGGTCGAAGTTTGCTGAGTGGACTGTTCCAGCTCGGATGTACTTGTTTTCAGGATGCCGATGGAATGGTTCATGCTGGAGATCAACTGTTTATTGCCTGCTGCCATGGTATTGAAGCTGTCCACCAATTGTTTGAATTCTCCGCTATATTTACCTTGAGCCTGCACCGTCAGATCGCCGCCCGCAAGCTGTCTGAACAACACAGTTAGTCTTGTAATTGGTCTGGTTACCAGCAAAGAGATCAGGATACCCGCTACGACGGAAACCGCAATAGCACTAAACAAAACAATATACATCTGTTTTGCCATCGCACGTAAAGGCTTCTGCACATCGCTCATTTTATCTTCTACAACGACAGTCCAGTCGGATCTTGGGATTTTGGAGTAATACGCCACTTTCTCATCTGTGCTAATATCCCCTTGCTGTAGTTCAGCGCCAGGAGCAAGATCTATCAATGATTGGTATTCGCCGGACTCCATCTTCTGGCCTGCCAACTTCTCATCCGCTGAATCGTAGATGACCGTACCTACACGGTCCAGAATGATCACTTTTCCCTCATCATTAATATTGATATTTTGTAGCTGATTAACGAAGAACGAGGTGGATGCCGCAGATACGAGCACTCCCTGTACTTCTTGATTCTCATTGTAGATTGGCATGGCAAAAGCCGTACCAAGTTGTCCTGAGGACTTGGCTACAATCCCTTCACTAATCACGTTTTTACCCTGAATCGCTTCTTGGAAATATGCCCGATCTCCGCGTTCTGCCTTGATAACTGCCGGATCATTCGCTGCAACAATAATGCCATTCCGATCCAACAAAATCAGACTGTTGTTACCTTCCATACCTGCAAGACTGTCCGCGAGAATACCACTTGCCTTATCCAGCAGTTCATTGTTTTCCGAGAAAAAGTTCTCACCTTCCTGCCCATCCGTATTCCGAATCTCTAGCAGATCCCGGAAGGTACGATGTGTTGTAATCAGAAAGGTAGATTGTTCTTCCAAACTTAGTGAAGCATACAAACCTGCCCCCACCCGGTCCGAGGTTGCCTTAATTTCATCTTTGCTTTTGTCGAGTGTAATAACTGCCGCTACGCTGTAACACACTACCGCAGTTACCGCCAGTACGATACACACCAGCAGACTGATCATAAGTGGCAGTTTGACTCTGAACGACATGTTGCGCATGCGTTCTCTTGCCTTGCTAAATACCATGATTACATTCACCATCCATTTTCATTTTCATCATTATGAAGTCCAAATTCTATGTATCTACTTTATATCGGTCGATATCAAATAATCTGTAAGCTGTTTCCCCAGTTATACTAGGTCAAAGGCCACTGCACACGATTGGAAAATGAAGACTTTGGGTTAATACAAAATATGACATCAACATCGTATAATATATGAAATACTTATCGTGCAGGAAGAGGGACAACGCATTGAATCCGAAAATTCCTACTTTATTAAATGTTATCCGTGCCCTGTTAGGCGTACAATCCATCTTCATTGGGATTTCCATGACATTCCTTATTGCAGATCTATTCCGTAATAGTGCGGATTACTCCGCGTTTCCGCTATCTGATCAGATCGCCTATTTTACAAGCATCGGGCTCCGTGTGCTCTTGGTTCTGGTTCCCCCAATTCTGACTATCGTATTTATCTCCAAACGAAGTTATAAGCTAACAATTACATTTATGAGCCTGGCCTTATTTTTTGGCGTTGTTTTCTTTCAGAATTTTCTCGTCTTGCTGCACATCTTTATGTTGCTTACGCTGCTGCTCCACAAGCCCAGCAAGGTGTATCTGAAGCAGGAAAGCTCTCGGGAAGAATACAACCAGAAGAATCTGCGGTTATAGGTTCGAAGAGAATAGGAGAAGTGATATGGTAAAAACAGCATTACCTACGCTATTAAATGTCGTGCGCATTTTATTAAGTGTAAAACTGATCTACGTGATTGTGTCCTTTATCGTGTTCCTCATTGACTTCAACCAGAATATGGAGGCCTATCTGGGTTTCTTACGCAAAGGAGATGATCTGGCTTACGCCTCTGGCGTAATCTCAGCCAGAATGTTGTTTATCATCGGTCCCAGCCTGCTCGCTGTTATATTCATCACCAAAAGAAAGTTCAAGCTCACCGTGACGTTTCTGAGTCTGGCGCTATTCGTTGCCATTCCGAATGAGAGTAACCTGTTTACCCTGATTCATCTCTTCGCCCTGCTTATCGTGCTCTTGCATCGTCCAAGCAAGTTGTATCTGAAACGAAAGGATACCCCTGTCAATGAAGCCGTAGTTGAACCGAAGGATTAATTCGAAAAGGAGATCACATGACATTGAAGTCCAGATAAACGGTGGAGAGTACACGATATGATGTCATAATAAAAAAACAAGGACGTTCCTAAGTAATACAGGAAGGTCCTTGTTTAATATGACTCACTATACAAAGTGATTGTGAGATTTACAATTACAGTGCAGCTTGATAAATTTGTACTACATCTTCACGCTGCAAGTTCTTGAAGAATCCGAACGGACCAAATCGCATCGCTTTATCAGCCATCACATCAATCTGGCTGTCGTCGATGTCATAGTCCGCCAGACGGCTAGGGGCACCAATTGAAGTCCAGAATGTACGCAGCGCTTGAATGCCTTCCTCAGCAACTTGTTTGTCCGACTTTCCAGCAGGGTTGATATCAAATACATTAACGGCCATACGTTTGAATCGATCTACATCCACATCCAGATTATGTTTCATCCAGTGTGGGAAAAGGATCGCAAGGCCTCCCCCATGGGGAATGTCATACACAGCCGACACGGCATGTTCAATATTATGAGAAGCCCAATCTCCGGCAAGACCCATATTCAGGACATCGTTAAGCGCCATTGTTCCACAGTAGAGAATGGTTTCGCGCAGTTCATAGTTTTCTGGATCTTTGATCAGACGAGGGGCCGTATCAATAACGGTACGAAGAATCGTCTCACAGAATCCAAGCTGAACCGGTGTATTGGTATCCAGATGGAAATAATGTTCAAACACATGAGACATCATGTCCACCATGCCGTATACCGTCTGATCCAGTGGTACGGTGTATGTGTACTCCGGATCAAGGATGGAGAACGCCGGGAAAGAATACTCGCTGAACCATGCCCATTTCTCCTGTGTGTCCTGATTCGTAATTACTGAACCGTTGTTCATCTCGGAGCCTGTCGCTGCCATTGTCAGAATTGTACCCAGCGGAAGTCCACCTTCCGGGGTTGCTTCGCGCACAACAACATCCCACATGTCTCCATCGTATTTGGCTCCTACTGCGATGGCTTTCCCGCAGTCAAGTACACTGCCGCCGCCAACCGCAAGAACCAGATCAATGTTATGTGTTCTGCATAGCTCTACGCCCTTATGAACCTTAGACAGACGGGGGTTCGGTTCTACTCCAGCGAGTTCCGTAACCTCTGCTCCGATTTCGTTCAACTGGCTGATTACCTGATCGTACAGCCCGCTGCGTTTGATGCTTCCACCACCATATACAAGCAAAATACGTTTTCCGTATTTTGGAACTTCGGTCTGTAGTGCTTGAAGTTGCCCTTTGCCAAAAATCAGCCGGGTCGGATTATAAAACTGAAAAGATCTCATTACGTATGTTCCTCCAAAAAAGTCTGAAATTTTGTGCATCCACCATTATAGTTCTCTTTATTCGTAAAAACAAATACAGGCAAGAAGGAGATAACCGATGAGTATGGAGTCTGTCACATTACAACATTTAATAAAACAAACCATTAATCAATATGTATCCTCGGATATTCACATTCAAAGTATTAAAAGTAACCCTATCGGTGCGGGATCTCAAGCTGTTGCATTGCTTCGACATCATATTGAATTCCTTATAAATGGTGTGAAAAAGGATATTTCTTTCGTAACAAAGAAGGCCACGTTCATTGAACGCTCTGCCTTGTCCAGATTATTTTTACAGGGTGCCAATGTACCCTTTAGTTTATCAACTGAACCTCATACTCAAGATCGAAGCTTGATCTGCATTCAGGATGTGGACTACCAAACCGATTATAGTCATCTGGATATGGATCTGCTTCAGCATAAAGAATTACGAGCACTGGCTTACATACACGGAACGAACATGGGATTGAAAAAAGAACTGCCCTGGATATCTAATGTGGATCGATCTCATATCATCGAAATGATGGAAAACCGTTGGAGACCTTCGTGGAAAAACGCCATAGAAAGTCCATCATTCATTGAAGAATTTGGATCACCGCTCATTTCGGAAATTGAAGCTGTAGCAAGTAACATCGTAGATGATCTTGAAATACTTATCCAGGACAAACACACACATACGTTAATTCATAATGATCTGAATCCTGGCAATGTATTGGTATACAACAATGAAGATGTATATTTTATCGATTGGGAGGAAGCAAGGTATGGCTCCCTGTTCTTTGATATCCCTCTACGCTGTACACATCTGAAACAAGTTGAGATCTATCGGGAGGCCCTAAGTTCTCACGGATACGATATTCCACAACATCAATTTGAAAAGTACTTCTCCCTGGCATCCCGATATCTCGGCATCCGTTATATGAGTTGGAACCTTGGGGTTTGGGAACAGTACCCACATGCAAAAGACGACTTAAAAAAGTATATGAAAATGGTGACTCAACCTTTGTTCGCCTGATCCCTCATTCCACATTAGTAAGACGAATTCACTGTTTTCCTGGACAAAAAAAGCTCCTGCCAGCAAAGTGGCAGGAGCTTACATCACAGGGATCCAATATAACCATCGCATGCTTCCATAACATACATGGTCTACATCCCCTCAGATATTAAGAATTCGGTACTTAGGTTCTAACCCAGGTCGGCAATCCGCTGTCCAATACGTGGAAACAGCCCAAAGGCATTCTCGTAGAATACCTTATCATGATGCTGCTCCGGTACAAGTCGGCGGACAAATTCGGCATACAGATCGATGGGCGCAAGCGGCCAGTCGGTGCCAAACAGCATTTTCTCGTAATGATCCGAATAGACCAACGCCCGGCGGAAATGATCCATGAATAAAGGCTCGTTCATGAACCGTTCAAAATGAGGCCGATCCCCCACCACAAGACCAGACAAATCCGCATACACGTTAGGATTCTTCGCCACCACTTCGGCTGCATCCATCACCCAAGGATCACCCAGATGACAGATCATAAAGTTCACACCGCGCTGCTGCAAGGCTAATTCATCCACCGTCAACGGATGCGAATACTTGAGCAACCCGTTCATAGAGTATGTGTCTCCTGTATGAATCACCACAGGCAAGTTGTACTTGGCTGCGAGTTCATAGACCGGAGTATAGATTTTGTCATACACATAGTGATGATAGTATCCGGCATAAAGTTTGATTCCGGCTACCTCCGGGGATTGCAGTCTTGCTTCAATCCGGTCAAGCTCGTCCTGAGCATTTTTACCGTCCAGCGCATTGGGATTGATCCCGACACATTCCATGAGGAATGACGGAACCTTCTCTTCCAGGTCCAGTCCCATCGGGTTAGGGGAACTGGAATCCGGGAACGATCCCTTTGTCTGCTCCGTAACCCCCATTCCGATGCCCAGAATGACGTCGTTCTTATCAAACTCCGCTTTAAGACCAGCGGCAGAGTAATCCACTTTGGACAGATCAATCGCTGTTCGGTGAAAGCTGTCTATGTCCGACAGGTGGATATGAATATCAATGATCGGCATGTGGAGCCTCCTTTTCATCGGTAGAAGTTGCAAAATTCAGTTTGAGAAGGTCATGCACATCCGCTGAACTCAGCGGGATTGGTCCCAGAACAAGATATGTCGGCTCCGTCCAGACCGTTTCTCCCTGATGGAGTGTCAGATGATGATTCACGTGCAGACCCGTCACCTGATTATTAGCAAAAGCCCATGCACTCTGATTCGGGTAACGATGGACCGCATGCAGCATGTTCTCACGCGAAACCGATCCGACTCGCAAAAGGTCTTCAAGTGGCAGGCCCACATCCACCTTTCCTAGCGGGAATCGATCTTTACCCGGTTGCTCAATCCAACCTTCCGCAAAGACAGATGAAGGCTGGAGGAAACGTTCCTCCGCAAGCGAGTAATTCGTCAGCGTCAGGCCGCTTTCGTTTGTCACTTCAAGCAGGGTGCAGAGCACAGGAACACCGGGCAGCATCAGATAATGTTGGTGGATCGTGATCCCACGATTCGCTTCGTGCTTCTCAATTCGGGTGGTCAGCTTTATGCCTTTCCAGACGTTACCGTATTGATCCTTCTGCTCTGTCCAGGAAGCGGCTCTCTGTTCCAACTGACGGCTGAAGCCATTCATGCCTGGAACCCCAACACCCAGCCCGCCGTACCACGGATTCCACCACGAGCGTGGAGCCGGTTCAGGGTACGAGCTGTCCAGCCATTCTTCTCCTGCAACTTTCAGAGAGTGTACTACACTCCCGAAGTCAGGGGCAACGGAGATCGACAATACTCCATTGTCTACGGTGTACACTGGTCCAGATGAACCTTCTTCAATTATCTGCTTAACCTCTGTTCCGCTCTGCGGGAACCAAAGGGCCGTTCGCTCTTGAATCCGATCTTCGCCCCGATATAGCCCACGAACTTTCCAACCACTCACGTGCTGGTCTCGGTCCGCTTCGTCTGGTGAAAATGTCAGCTTGGCAGAGTTTAGATTCTGCTCCGGATTGAATTCCTTCACATTGGCCATAACCTCCGGTTTGCCACCCTGCTGTACATACAGCTCTAGCTTGCCCGCAAGCGAAACCAGTTTATGTTCAGTCAACGTTGCTTGCAGCACATCCGGGGCAAACGGATTCCCCTCACTCAGTGTCAGATCCAGATGACTGTCCAGCAACGGAATGATCGGGTTACGCTGCTTCCGTGCAAACGCACGGAAATCCGTCCATTTGGCAAACGTATTCAAAGCATATACAGTTGCCTTGGTCCGCACAACGGCCCCAGCTTCCAAACGTCCAAGCTCATGCTGCAACCCCAGCGTGTATTCCGGACGAAGCAGCTTCAGAGAAGGGTCCCAATAGATGCCGCACGCGCCGTACTCTTCCTTGCAAAACAGCCAGTTTTCCGTAATCTGCGAACTGTCCCAATGACTCGGATCGCCAGCGTAAGAATCTCCCATATCCACAAAACGGCCTTGGTACGGTAGAATTAGCTGGTTTCCGTAGAAACCGAAGTTATTCATTAGGTACAGGTCCCCCCAGGCGGTGTCTCGTGTATTTTCAACCTCGTGGTGGAATTCGGCGATTCCATTCGCAGACAGCTTGACCACGGACTTAATCTGCAAGCCAGGGAAATCCTCCGAGTCATACAGTGCTTCAAGAACCTGACGTTCCCCTTCGGCATAAATATTCACTTCTTTTGCTTGTTTCTTGGATAACTCTTCGGCAAACGGCTTACCCAGCTTCGGATAAGTCCACCAGAACGAATGACGGGAGCCCGGATATTCAATCCACATGTTATTATCTTGTTTGCTCATGTGAATAGAGAATGCACCATTAACAGCCACCCATTGATCCTCAATCTGCCCGCCATATTTCCCTTCGATTCCCTTCATCAGTACAGAAAGTTTACTTGTAAAAGAGATCTCATGGTGCCCCACTGGGACAGCCGTCACTTCTACCTCTTGGGAATAGAGACCATATGAACGCAAGGTGAAGGGCACAGGTACAGACACTTTGCCTTTGGCAGGCACCGTAAAGCGAACTGAACGCTCCGCCCATTCCAGGAATTCATCCTCAGGCAGGTTCAAGCTGAACTCCGTTTCTGCATCCACATTATTTTCCACGTTCAGAACCAATTCCGCCGGGATGCCTGGATAGAGCTCCTTCACGGGCAAGATGGTCTTGATCTTGGCCGGGAATTTCGGGGCAATACCTAACCTGAACTCCGCTTTCTTACCGTTGATTAACCATGTGGTGGCAACAACGGGATGGGTCTTATTGTTATTCTGTTCCTCTGTAATTGGATCAAGGTGAAACTCACCTTCCACGATGATGGTTTCTCCCGGAGCCACTGCTCGTGCAACGTCCAGCGCAAATCGAATGTTTTTGTTATCCTCACCCTTGATCTCAACCGCCAGTTCGGACGCAGAAGTGTTCTTAATGCGATAGCGAACCTTATAGCTGGAACCGAAAACCAGATCATGATCATCAACCTCTGTGAAGATTTCGTAATCCGGTGTTTCGAGGGCAGTCAGCCCGCGACCCGACTTTTCAAATTCAGCCCGCAGGGAGACATCTCCCTTTTTCCACGTGTAGTCAAAGAAATCAAAACCACGCTCCCGTCGGCCATCCGGCTCGATGACGAGTTCACGCGTGCTGTCTGCATACCAATCTAACTCCTCGAAATAAGGAGCAAGTGCTTCGGTCTGCAAGATGGTAGGGATGAAATTCATCAGATGCACATTGTCATCTTTTTTCTCCCAGAAGAATCCACATTTCTTGTACATCGGTACAGCCTTCGTATTCCCTGCCCACGTGAACAGATCCAGGCGAGGCCATCCGGCCTCCACGGTCTTGCGCACAGCATTCAGGATCAGGTTGCGTCCAACCTTGTAACCGTGATAGTCGGGGCGTACGTTAAGCAGCGGTACATATAGTGCTCTCTCGTCATAGCGGTAATGAGCAAAACTGCAGAAGCCAACAACCTCTTTCTCATGAACAGCTAGAAATGCATAAAGATTGGACGAACTCTCCATCTCCCGGCGAACTGTTTCCTCTGTTCTAAGGTTGGTGCCACCTCCCCAGCTTTCATTACTACGGTTCCACATATCCGCGAGTGCGGCAGCATAAGAGGGATCGTATTCAATAATATGGATCTGGTCGATAATCGAAGTTACGGTCATGTTCTGATCTCCTTCTCTTTATGTACAGGATGGTGAAGAAGCTAGTGATAGTCTTATCATACTATAATTGGAAGCATTTTCAGAGAATTAAAAATCTTTCTTTCCAACTTATATGTGCCTTTCGGAAGCTCTTGTTAGAAGCGTCAAGGATGGACGAATCTATTTAGGCATGAAAGAAAAAATCCACGTCTTTAGTTAGACGTGGATTTAGGAATATGATCAGCTACTAATTTTCAATTATGCCAATATAGAACGGACATTGCGTAGAACTGATTTCATAAATTCAGAGGTTGGTTCGGCATGCCCCGCAATTTGGATACGTCGTTGCCGCACATCAAGACTCTTCAACTGATCCGTCAAAACAACACCTGAAAATGGCAGCTCTTCTGGTAGTGTAACTTCAAAAGGATAATCCTTGGCTTGGCTCGTTATGGGACATACAACGGCAAAACCCGTTATTTCATTGAATACAAGTTCCGATAGAACAATAGCCGGTCGTCTCCCGGCTTGCTCGTGACCCGCTTGAGAATCAAAGTCAAGCCATATCAGATCGCCTCGTTTGGGAATAATCAAAGTAACTCTTTCCCTTCGGTACCAAAGTCTATTTCTTCATGTCTTGTATCCTGTTTCACTTTAGAGAGCAAAGTCTTTAGATGGTTACGTAGTTCCTCATTGGACTCTACAGGCTTGGTTTTTGGACGCAACAACAATTCATTATCTTCTGTCACCAAAATCTCGATTTCCGAGCCTTCTTCCAGATTAAGACGCTTAAGCAATTGGTTAGGAATGCGAATTGCACTGCTATTTCCCCATTTGCTAAGTGTGGCTGTAGTCATGGCAATCCCACGCCTCTCGTTTGATTGATGCTCCAATTATACCTCACCTCCCTACAGTTGTATATCTATATGATATACATGAAACAATAAAAGGATACATTGTATTCAACCATAATATGGATCTGGTCGATAATCGAAGTTTCGGTCATGTCGTGATCTCCTTCTCTTTATGTACAGGATGGTGAAGAAGCTAGTGATAGTTTTATCACACTATAATTGGAAGCATTTTCAGAGAATAATATATCATCGCTTCGGTATCCACTTCCGTATGAAGTGTCAATGAATCCATTCAACCCTTATGTATGGGTAAACATATTGCCGCAGTGTGTCCTGAAATGGCCTTTCCTGCGAACTTTGACAAGCTCTATTCGCTATTGTTACTCTTTGTACAGGAGTGTTTCTTTTATATATAAAAAAGATAGATTCATGGAGGGAAAGCATGACAGAATGGATCACGCAATTTATACTCTTTTTTAAAGATTTGTCATACGCAGGTCTGGTCATTGCCTTGTCGTTTGAATTCGTACCCGCTGAACTTGTACTGCCCATGGCGGGGTATTGGGTGTATCTTGGGGATATGAAGCTTTGGCTGGCAATACTCGCTGGTACCGTAGGTGGAACGTTCGGACCTCTGACGTTGTATGCCCTGGGACGATACGGCGGCAGGCCGATGGTCGAAAAATTCGGCAAATATTTCTTGATTCGCCCCCACCATCTGGACGCTTCCGATACGTTCTTTGAGAAATATGGCAGCGGGGTAGCTTTCTATGGACGTTTTGTACCCGGCATTCGGACCGTGATCTCCATCCCTTGTGGTATGGCGAAGATGAATGTGTTTAAATTCAGTCTCTTTACATTCTTGGCCATGCTTCCGATCACCTCATTGTACATTTACTTAGGCTTCAAATTAGGCTCTCAATGGGAGCACGTGGACGAGATTGTTAAGCCTTATATCGTTCCGGCAGCGGTGGTTTTCTTAGGCGCTTTTGGATTGTATGTGCTTTTGAAACGTTGGAAAAGAAGAACGGCTTTGAATAAGTCATAGGTTTTGCTAAGGTAAGGATATAAAATAAGATGGATAGTTTGAGACTACGTTTGTTGATCATATACTTGTGAGCATAGATGTAATGCCCCGCTGATCGTAAAGGATCAGCGGGGCTTTTGTTTAGACTGCAAAAAACCATAGTGGGCCTTTATAAATACAAATACTTCATTTGAACCAAAATCATACAATTAATAGAAATCAAAAAATATAAACAACTGACTCCAACGCAAATGTTGCTTATCAATTGCACCCTTATAAATTGAAATCAATTCAGCAAAGATTCATTATCCTTAAATTTGATTTGGTTAATTATAAATAAACCTATACTATACATAATTTCAATCATTACCAAGAACAATATTTTGTATTTCAATAGCGAGCACATCTACACATGATTTGCCAAGGCTCAAATCCAAAAAGGAAACACTTACTTCTACCCCGTCCCCACTATCATAAATGATAGGTTGTTTTATCATTGAAAGCTGAGGAGTCCAGGGATAAAGCAAATAAACCTTGGTAGCATTATATTTTTTGCTGTAAACATATGCTTGATACATATCTGATTGTGAAATGTCGTAATCCGGGGTTGTAGAAAGCAGCTTCCACTTTGTATCCAATACTACAACTCCAGATGGACCTCGAACAACAATGTCAGGTTTTAGTTGGAATCTCTGCGGACTATCGAACAAACGGTGGGTTCGATCCTGTGTCTTAATCTGCACATAAGGGTGCACAATCATCTTCTTTATAATTTCAGCCACATATCGTTCAAAAACCTTCTCCATTGGAAACAGAAGGGCACAAGCTAAATCTTCCCCTTTAAATGGTGTGAAACTTTGACCTGACAGGAATAAGCGACACCACTCAAGAATCGTCTGATAATCCTTCATGGATCGATCCGTTGAAATACGAGCCCAATCCTGTTCTAGTTGACCTGATATCTCGATGTTATCGAACACTGCCAGTAACGAGTATAAGTCCTTCTGATTTGCTGTACTCCTACTAAACCGCAGCAATAACTCTATCGTCATCTTAATCAGTCGATTCTCAGGTCTATTGATACTATACTCGTCATATGCGATGTAAAAGCGTTCTTTGTGAGAAGCGTTATACTTAATATGCTCGGAAACTTGCAACTTCCCCTTATAGAACGACTCGTTACCCTTACGCTCCTGGTAGTCCAATTTCAATCCGCGTTTAACTAGTGTTCTTGTTTCTTCTATAAACATGCGGATGAAAATATCCAATAAATTGTTTTTCTCCGCTTGAAGGCTTGTAGTGCTGAATTGTTTATAAGGAATACCCTTGATGGACCGAAGCATTTGGATGAACACACTTTTCGTTTGTGCTTCGGAGCTCTCGTCATTCCGAGAATATAACTTCGGTAGTATTTCAATTTGGGTACCATCCTTCATAGCGACTACTCCCACATAATTCTTGGCACTAATAACTTTTCCGATCCCCCTCTTGCTGGATAACGTCATAAACTCTAGGGGTTCCGCCACCCCTTTATCCCCTCTATTTTCCAGAATGAATTGCTCCAATCGATCAAAAGTCGACTCTTCTAGACATTGGTAACCAAGAGAAATCCCCTTGGTATTCTTGCACAAGAAACCATATTCTTTCATCGAAACTTTGGTAATTTTGGCGTTGTTGTTAAGTAGTCTTTTTTTCATCTTCACACCCTATTTAGAGCTATTGTAATCATAGATTTTCCGATAGGTTTCAAATTGACTGAACGCAGCTCGATTGATTGTATAAGTATAAGTATCATCCAAATCAAAATCGCCCATACTACCGAACAACTCATTTAAATTAACCTCACTCATCATAATAAACTGTTCAGATTTTAGCTTATTATTGTCACTCAATACAAGGCGGATTTTTTCATAGTTATCATAAAAATACTCCTGAAGCAGTGGAATGATCGTATGCTCAAATATACGCCCTAACTTCTCTAAGGTTGGTTCTTTGTACAAGTCAAAAAAGTATGCGTGCCCTACAGCATGCTCCCTATCGTATAATACCTCGATTCGCCTATTCATTGAATCCAACATCTTTGGTAGGTCCAACACTTCACCATTAATCTCTATTGGATCAAGACAATCAGGGTTCGGCATCATTTCGGCAAATGAAAACCTTCGGCGCAGCGCTGTGTCCAGTCGAGCTATTGAACGATCTGCCGTATTCATAGTCGCTAGGAGGTATACATTGCTCGGAACACCAAAGTATTCTTGTGAATAAGGTAATTTCACCATAATTTCCTCCGGCATTCCCTTTCGTTTACTAGGCTCTATTAATGTGATAAGTTCGCCAAATATTTTGGAAATGTTTCCGCGATTGATCTCGTCCATGATAAACACATAGTTTTTGTTATTCTTCTGAATCACGGAATCTACATGACTAGACTGTTGACGCTGTAAAATATCAAGAACATCTGAGAGCGTAATTCGGTTCAACCTATAAACTGACCCTAGAGTCATAACTGTGTTATCGTTCAATTCCATGATGTTCTCTCGAATGTCCTTAACTAACCAGTTTACCTCCCTGGAACGCTTATAATCGTGCATTTCTTCAAGCCATTCGTAATCTCCCGTTACCACACCAATAGCATCTATGGTTTCTTCATCGTACAAGACTAAAACAATGTCGCCGTGACGCATCTCATTCATAAAACGGGAAAGAATCATCTTTCCTCCATGCTGGCTAAAGTCCGTATCTTCGGTAAGGATTTCGCCATAAGTATCCCATCCAATACGAATCCTGTTGTTATTGAAACAGTCTCTTTTAACTTGATTCTCTTTGGACCCTCCCAAGGATACTTTCCAGATTGTTGGTTCTTTACGGATTCCATAGTCGTTGCTAGGTTGCACAATTGGTTTTTCAGCTGCCTCACAGAAGCTTTTAAACACTCCTGGTACAATCTCGTAAGCTACTTCTCCAATCTCAGAATCCATTAATTCTTCAGATACTATCCTTGGCTTGATCCCTTCGATGAATTCCTCATAACCATATGATTGATGAAAAGTGGTAAATACCACCTGACCATTCGCCTTGTACGCTTCAAACCGCTCATTGATTCGACTATAACCGTTAGCCTTTTCTTCTTGTAGAATGGCATTTAACGGCTTACCTTCAATAATGGAAATAGCATATAGAACAGTATGATAGGTTTTCCCTGTCCCTGGTGGTCCATATAGGATGGTATTCTTGTCTAGCATCTGATTTTTGGATGAATGCATAATTAAGTCTCCCTTCGCAGTATTCAAATGTTCGTTCTGTTGGCTCGAAGCAGTTTCAAAACCTAGTTGCTCTCTTAGAAAATCCTCATAATAAATAAGACTGTATTGAAAAGCTTTATTACTACTCCTTTCGTTCACTAGGTCAAAATTCTCTGCTTGTTCCATGGCCTTTCTCATGTTCCCATACTGAATTACATCTACAATTTCGAACACATTAGTCGTTTCAAGTTCAATATTCGAGAGCTTTGCAGGTGAAGTAGATAAAGCAGACACATATTGCATGACAGTACCTTTGGAATAAGGTTGTCCGTTTGCTTTCTTCTTTCGTCTTAGCCAGTTGGTATATTCTTTTTTTTGCACTTTGGTCTGATCTGCCATTAACATTCACCTTTCAACAATTAATTTATCCTCTAATATCAATTAATAAATTTTTATAATAATTATGTATTTTTTGATATGAGTAACTCACATTGAGATAACGAATTAGTCAACCTGAAGTTTTCCTGCATTTTAAAAACGTTAGAATGTAAAATAAGAGCAGAATGGCGTTTGTTCATCAATTTCCCATCCCCCTTAACCCTAAATTTCTTTTACAATATTCTCTATGACTTCTTTAAAAGGAACGACATCCCTCCTTATCCTCAACTGATTTCTTCTTTATGTCCAAGATATGACAATTCGACAAGGAGCTCTAATCCCCTTCCATTCTGCGAAACTTAAATTCCATGACAATATTTTGTTACTTTTTTGCTACCGATTTGCACAATAATTTATAATAAAAAGAACTCAACCGAAAAAAACCTCTCATAAGAGAGGCTTTCAAATTCATTTATTTAACTGCTAGTACAATACTAATGGGTGAAATTAACTTCCCAACTAAATCAATTCCTGCCTTCTTCTCAAATACACATACAACACTACACCAGATGCCGCACAGATCACCGCACATAATCCAATGAATCCATATCCCGCCTGAAGTCCGCGCAGCAGTCCCAACTGAGTCGTTGAACCGTACAAATTCTTCACGCCCTCAATCACCCAGCCAATTACATAGTTACCGATGACACTACCAACCCCCATCAAGGTAACCGTGAACGTAATCGCGGTGTCACTGCCGTTTGGATATCTTCGTGCGATAAACGCCATAACGGTTGGATAGATCATCGCTATGCCCGCGCCAGATATCGCAAAGAAAATCGCAAGACGCTCTCCCCCTGCAAGCGCTACGAACGTACATACTCCCGAGAACGCCGAGAACAGAATCAGTGACAATACAAATCCGATCCGGTCCGTTAATGGCCCAAGCAGCAGGCGTCCCAGCGAGAATGTGAGGAAAAACGCAGATAATAACCCGGAAGCTTTGACCGTGTCCCACGAGTAGGCTTTTTCCAGGAAATTAACCAGCCAACCCCCAACCGCCAGTTCCGATACCACGCCAAAAGAAAGAATGAGCACCATCAGCCAAAGGGCAGGATCACGTGTTAACGTCTTCAGTGAAGTCCGATCCTCATGAGGAAGATCATCCCCCGGGAATTTGCTGCGCAGCGCCGCAATGATCGGCAGCAGACAGAGTGACAACATCACCAGATACATACCGCGCCAGTCCAGCTCGTGTCCAAACACCTTCAAGGACATGACACCCGTCGCCAGCAAAGGCGCTACCGTTGAACTCAGTCCATAGAAGAAATGGGACAGGTTCATCATCGTACCTGTGTTTTTCACAAAGATACGCGCACCCAGAATCGCCAAAGCAATCTCCAGCATGCCGTTACCGATGTACATGAAGAAGTACGATGAAGCAAAGAGTGGATAGGTATGAGACACATAAATGAACACACCCGAGAGGATCATCGATGCAAACGATATGATGCTAACCGCCTTGATGCCCCATTTGCGAACCAGAATAGCCGTGAAGGAGCAGGCGATCAGGTACCCCAGTGCATTCAGGGACAATAACGTCCCGAGCTGTTTCTCATCCAGATTGAAGTCGAATTGAATGCGCGGAATGGCCGGCCCCTTAATATTTTCTGATATACCAAATACGATAAATCCGAGAAAGATCGTTGCCAGCTGCATGGCATACAGCTTGTTGAACTTTCGTTTGTTGCCTTGTGTACCTGCTTGCTGATTCAAAATAAGTTCCTCCAGTGTGTTCAGGAAAATGATTGCACGTTATAACTACGATTGCAGTACCATCTTCCGACCGCTGTTATCCCTGTATTTTTTTGAATTGTTCCTAAAGGTGAAAATACAGTGATAAATGCGTTCTTCAGATTGGTTCTGCCCTCTACGTTATCGTGTCAATGATTTGTACATTTGAAATAGGAAACATGGTTAAGCTTTATTCCTAAAAATAGTATACTCGTAAAAGCTCCTTTTTCCTTTACCACTGCTTCTCAACCACCTGAATGCGGTAGGTCAGGCTCTCCAGCGTCACCGCGACTAGCCCAGTCACATATTCGCGCCGAGTGTCTCTTTGTATTATCAACTCAGGCATATGCTCCTGTGGGATCAGGTGATCCAGACAGCCTTGTAACAGGTCATCCCGCATAGCCGGGTCCATTGTATCGCCCGTAACGACAATCGCTGCTGGGTTGATAATCGCAATGATGGAGATCAGCGTCTTTGTGACGAGTTCCCGCAACCCTTCCGTCGTTTTCAACATGCGCAGTTGCTCTTCCCGTGACACGCCAAAAGGTAAAAAGGAAACCTCGCCCCCAAATTGCGTATTCCCGGTTAGCGGACGACCATCAATGATAAATCCTGCACCCGGAAAATGGTTCTCCGGAAAAGTCACCACCGCGAAGTTCTTCTCTCCCTCAAATTGCTGCTGGTTATACAGCCCGTAGACGGTCAGGTTCATGTCGTTGCCAATGACCACTTCCACATCTTCATATTGCTCCTTAAGCCTTGGCCCGAGTGGCTGATACATCAGCTCCGGTACATCGCAAATCCCAATCACGCCGTTGTGTGCCACCCCAGGTATGCCGATACCAATCGCCTGCACATTGTGGTGTTGTTCGATCAGATTTGCAATCAGATCCTCTACCACCGTTACATTGATCTCATCCAAAAAGAGTGTCTTTTCGTCTGCCATTTCCCCGTTCAGATTGGCATATGTATGTGTGATCGAGTGAATGCCACCCTCTGTCCGAATAATCAGGCACAATACACTGGCGTAGTCCGCATTGAATTGATACCGGCTCGCCGGTCTCCCCCCGCTCGATTCATCCGGGCCCAGATCGATAATCTCACCCGTTTGGAGTAATTCGTTAAGGATTGTGCCGCATGTCGCAACGCTGAGTTTCGTCAGGTTAGCAATGGAAGCTTTCGTGCCTACGCCCATGGATCGGAGTGTATTCTTCACCAATTCAACGTTGAATCGTTTTACCTGCTGGGTGTTGTGTGATGTAGGTAACATGGTTAGTTATATGCCTCCTTTCGTTCGTTTCGAACCATTCAATAAAAGTTTTTAAAAGTATTTTAATAATTGAAGTGTAGGGGGATTTCGGAGGAAAGTCAATGCTTAATTGGGAGTGATAAAAGTTTGGACGGGAAGGCAAAAAGACAGTTCAAGATCATCGGTTACGATCCTGCACTGTCCTTTAGTTAAGGTGGTTTTATGTAGACTGGCTCATTTGATTTGCCAAGATGCTCTTCTCCAGTCGAACTTTAAATAACTTTCGGTTTAGATCCTGTTCCATCGAATGAAGGTGATATGCTGCTTGTTTCACGGTATCCATGTGCAACACACCTGCCCGCCTCGCGATAATGTCCATGGCGTCTAGGATAAGTTTGTTGCAGGTAACCAGTTGGTCGACGTAATCATTTTCTTGATCGATGAGCTATGTGTACTTCAAAGCGAGGTCTTCGCTGTTGGTACTTGTCATGTCACCACCCCTAAAATTGGTACGCATAAGAGTACCAGATATACAAAAAGTATATGGTACGCTCATGCGTAACGTCAAGACCATATGGAAATTTTAGGAGTGATACTTGTGGCTAAAAAAGTTGTCGTCAATATTCATAAACTCACGGAAAAACATAATATTTCACTGCGCGAACTTGCACGATTGTCCGATATCCGACACGCTGCTTTGAGTGAGTTACAATCCGGGAAGCGAGAGAATATCAACTTTGCTCATATTGAGCGAATTGCTGAGGCGTTGGATATTGATGATATTAGGGAAATTATTGATATCAAGAATTTGTAGAAACTTTATGGGGAGGCCCCCCTCCAAGAATAATATTTCCATCACTTTTAAATCAAAATTTTAAAAATGATCTCAGAGCTATTACCTAGATCGAGCAATGAGGATTCATAATTTTATTTTTATGGATAAGAAACATCTATTATGGTAAATTCAAGATATATCACTGATGGAGGGAATTGTATGTTAAAAAAAATACGCATCACCGAACTATTTGGTATTAAAGATAACGTAGTTAACCTTAATTTTAATGAGAAGCTCAGTATAATTGTTGGAAAGAACGGATCAGGGAAAACAACTGTATTAGATATTGTTAATTACATACTTACAAAAGAGTTTGATAAACTGTTAGAATATTCTTTTAAAAAAATTGAGCTTGAGAGTACGTCAGGTATTATTTGGATTACAAAAATTGAAACATCAATTCATATAAAAAGAATTGATGTAAGTAAAGCCGCGGATGAATATTCGAAAAAAAACAAATTAGCTATTAATGAAGAGGCTTTAAATAAAATAAGTCAAGTCATACTCCAAGATGAACCTTCAATTTATACTCTTTTTGATGACCTTGAACTCCAATTAGAATTTGACGATTTCGTTTCTAGTATTTATATAGTTTTAAACTCAAAAGACCCTGAACTTAATGAGTCGAAAAAGATAATGAAAAGCTTTATTTTCACTCCATCTTCACTTTATTTCCCCACATATAGAAGAATTGAGACTGAACTGGTTGATATTATCATAGAGCCACTTCTCTCTCTCTCTCGCCAGTTTCCGAAACATTTTATTGATGAGAGAGTAAGACTGTATAATAACACCCATAGCAGAACAATAATTGGACTCTCAAATAAAGATATTAGTAACATAGTCAATAAAAAATGGAATGAGACAGTTGAGTTTGAGAAAAAACAACTAAATAGCTTACTTGAAAGGTTTTTTATTTCACTACTTGAACCTCCATCTACAGAGGTGTATTCTGCAAGTCTTTCTTCGTTTAATGATAATTCAGTTCGGTATGCCTTAGATGAAGTTTATAGGAAAACTGGTCTACTTGGTAAACAAGGAGAGCATGCAACGGCGGAAATTGATCGCTATGTAGGATCTGTTATGGAAGCTAAAAAACTTATGGAATCCACAAAAGATCTTCAAGAAGATACTTTTCAAAAATATCAAATGGCACTGAAAATTAGTATAATTCATGAGAAAGTTAACAGATTACTCGATTTTTATAAAGAAACTAACTTAATAATTGAGAAGAAAAAGGAACCCTTTATAAATTTATCAAAAATATTAAATACCTTTCTCGATAAAAAAGTAATAATTAAGGAAGGCAACATCGTATTCAAAAAAGATGCTAAAGAACTTTTGTTTGAAGACTTGTCTGCTGGAGAAAAACAGTTAATCGCAATGTTTGTCTATACTAGATTATCTGTGAATGAAAATTCAGTTGTTATAATTGATGAACCTGAATTATCCCTACATATTGGTTGGCAGCGAAAATTAATAAATGCTCTAACATCAGGTAAACAGAATGTTCAATATATCATATCTACTCACTCCCCTTTTGTTATGTCTAATTATGATGAGGAGATAGAAGTACTCGGACCATTAGGTGACGAAGAAAACGATGAGGAGAACGAAATTGAAGATGATGAATTCGAGGGAATCTGATTATTATTTGTCAATTCAAGAAAAGAATCAGGCCACTAGACTAGAAGGAAACAAAGTCCCTTCACTTATAATAGAAGGAAAGACTGATTTAAAAATGTATAGATTTCTTCTTAAACAGAGTCTTTTGGACTGGAATGATATTGATATAGTAGTAGGTACAAGTAAAAGCAATATTTTAGCGCATCATGACAGCGGTACTCTCAGATTCAATTATGTTATATTACTGGATTCTGATTACGAACGTTATCAGAAAAAATTAAGGGAAGATAAAGCTATTATTTATACTCATTTTTATAATATTGAAAATTACCTTACAACGGATAGAGTGTTAGAAGCAACGATTCAAGACTTTACCACTACTCAATGTAGTACTATAACTTCTGATGATATTCTCAATGACTTATTAGAAAATCTAACAATTTACATGACAGCTTGTCTTGCTAAGCTTAAAGAAGGATGGACAATTAAATTAGAAGATTGTAGTTTAGAAAGATGGTGGGATCAATCATCTCATAAATTTGATTCCGAACAATTTATCACATACTTAGTTAACGAGCTTGCGGAAAAGGGTAATGATGTAACAATCGAAAATTTAAAAATATTAATAGACACTTTTTCTCCAGAAATAAAAAAAAGTAGCTTAGACTTAATTTTAAATGGTAAAAGAAAAGTTGAGTTTATTTATTTTTATTTTAGTCGATATAGAACCTTAATGGAAGGAAGAAATAAGAGATTATTTATGATAGATTTACTGAAAAACGTAGATAAATCCCCTCAAGCTGTTCATTTAGTAAAAATGCTTGACCAAGCTTTTTTACGTTTAATTTAAAATTTTTAAAGAAAATTCAAAATTCATTAAACAAAATTTTGCATAATGAAATGCCATTCCCCTCTTATAGATAGTAAGAAAGGATTCATGTAAAATGATGAATCACGCCGAAATCTAGAGGGGATTTTTCATATCTGAAAAAGTAGCTGTCTTACAATATTTCAAAAAAATCCTCATAATCAAGTTCTTATTGACACCCCCTCCAAAAAGGTCTATCTTAATAACGAACCATCCATTCACTATTAAGGAGTCGTTCCCTATGGTGCAAGCCAAGAAAGACGAAGTCAGGAAAGAGATTGAATACGCGGCGCTCAAGGTCTTTTTTGAAAAGGGCTATGTGGATGCCAAGATGAGCGATATCGCGGATGAGATTAATATTTCCGTGGGCAATATCTATACTTATTTTAAGAACAAGAAAGAACTCTTCTACGCCGTTGTCCCGCCGGATCTGGTGGATTATCTGAAAAATGTGCTGGTGGAGACGATTCACTTTGATAACCAGACCTTATTCGAGGAAACCGATAGCGAGCGAAAATCGGCACTGTTGCAGGAACAAGTGGATGTATTACGTAAATACCGGAATCAGATTGTGATCATCTTCGAAAAGAATAAAGGAACGATCTACACCAACGCTAAGAATGAGCTTGTTGAGCTGATGATCGAAACCAAGAAGGCGTATCTTAAGAATCAATATAAACGATATGAGATTGGCACCGAGGAGAACTTGATCTTACTGAACATCCTCGCACACAACGTGATCGACATGAACCTGGATCTATTGAAGCGGGATATGAGTGAGGACAGCCGGAAGCAAATTTTCGAAGCGTTGTATGTATACAGACTATACGGCATGAAGATCCTCAACGAATAACGCTCCATCTCATTATTTATACCGGATAGCCAAAGCGTGCAGATCAGATCATCTTCACTTGGTTTGCACGCAAAAAATATCAAACATTAAGTCACTTTATTTTTTTGACCCAAAAATGAATTATTTATTCATTTTTAAGTTGAATGTTACCATTTACCAAACTATTTAAGTTGAACCTACATTTACACGATAACGGAGAGGACAGAAATAACCAGAGGAAGCGAAGCGTTCGTATTTATCACCGGATTTCCCCTAATAAGAGAGTATCAAAAAAATCTGGGGATAACAGCGATCCGAAGGTTGTTCTGTCATCGGAGTGATAAGTGTACATACCCATTATTCAACTTATATAGCCTCACCCACCATTCTAAGGAGGAACACAACATGAACACCGCTTACGCATTGAAAAACGTCCATCTGATCCACGGCGACTCAAGCCGCAATCTGCAAAATAACATGACCATTCTCATCAATGAGCAAGGTCTCATTCAGGATATCGGCCGAGATCATGATTTGCATATCCCTAGTCACTACACAACAATCGACCTCTCAGGGAAATACGTAATGCCAGGACTGATCAACGCCCACGTACACCTCTTTGCAGATGGTAAACCGTTCAGTCTCTCGGTCAGTGAAGGTTTGTTGCAGTTTGCCTATGATCGAATCCTGAACGCGAAATTCGGCAGACACATATTGAAAAAACGCATGAAACGCAACGCGCTGACCGCACTCCATGCGGGTGTGACAACGATGCGCAGTGTGGGCGAATTCTTTTATACGGACGTCCAGCTGCGGGATGAGATTAACAACGGTGACTTTGTCGGTCCCAATTTGCTAGTATCCGGATTTTTCCTGAGTGTCACGGGCGGACATGGTGCTCCATTCCTGGCTCTGGTGGGCGACTCTCCGTGGCAAGCCAGAAAGAATGTGCGCATCAATGTGAAACACGGCGTGGATCTGATCAAAATCTGTGTGACGGGTGGCGTGACGGATGCGAAAATGGTGGGCGAAGCTGGACGTTTACAGATGACTGTGGAGGAAGTTGCGGCGATCTGCGATGAAGCGCATAAGATTGGCCTGCGGGTGGCAGCTCATGTGGAAAGCACGGAAGGCGTAAGAATAGCTTTACAAGGTGGCGTCGATACCATCGAGCACGGTTCGGAGATGGACGACGAAATCATTCGTTTGTACAAAAATAATCCCAATACCCTAAATGGCTACACTGCACTCATCCCCACCCTGCAAGCCGCCTATCCATCCGCTTCACTGGATACCAGCGTAACAAAGGTAAGTGCAACGGTAAAAGAGAATTCCAAACTGGTCTACGATTCCATGCTCAAAGGTGTAAAACAAGCGATCGAAAACGACATCACCATCGGGATCGGTACCGATGCCGCCATGCCTTACGTGACTCACTATAATATGTGGAGAGAAATGGATCACTACATGAGACAGGCCAACCTGAACAACAAACAGGTCATCGACATGGTGACTCGAACTAATGCGAAGATCCTCGGTGTTGACGATGTTACAGGGACGGTGGATATCGGAAAACATGCCGATCTGATTATCATGGAGCAAAATCCGCTGGAACATATCGAGGCCTTGTCAGACATCGCAATGGTCATGGTCAAAGGAAATCTAATTCAAACACCATCTGTCACAAGAATCAGAGAAGTCGACGATGTTCTAAACTCAGTTTGGTGAGTCCGAGATCGAGATCCAAATTAGTTGTGAATTCATGCTAGGCATAATACTTAACCTTTTTGGTTGAACTACTTTGAACTCCTTCGCCCTATCCAATAAATAAAGGCAGTCGATGATACCTCGACTGCCTCCTAAGTTTATGAAATTATCTTTTTATCTTTTTATCTTAACCGTTGGCTTATCCATTCAATGGTAAGCTTCTGATAAATTCTACTTTTTCTTAACTTACAACTCCAAACTTGCCCCGTTGGATGCGATCACCTTTTTATACCAGTGGAAACTTTTCTTTTTGCTTCTTTTCAGGGTACCTTTACCCTCGTTATCCTTATCTACATAGATAAATCCGTAGCGTTTTCCCATCTCACCAGTGGATGCACTAACGATGTCGATGCAACCCCAAGCTGTATAACCGATCAGGTTAACGCCATCACGGACAGCTTCTCTCATTTGTTCAATGTGAGCGCGCAAAAACTCAATTCGGTACGTATCGTTAATGGTGCCATCCTCTTCAACGACATCCACTGCACCCAGACCATTCTCTACAACCATCATCGGGATGCGATAACGATCGTATACGTGGTTCAGCACGTACCGAAGTCCAACCGGATCAATCTGCCATCCCCAGTCCGTAGCTTTCAGATATGGATTTTTGTATCCACCAAAGACGTTCCCTTGGGTCTCATCACCCTCTGGACGGGTACCCACCACGTGAGATTTATAGTAGCTAAAGCTATAGAAATCAACACAGCCCTGCTTTAACACCGCTTCGTCTTCTGCTGCCATCTCAATCTGAATATTGTTCTCTTCAAAATATCTCTTCGCAAAGTCAGGGTATTCCCCTCTAACTTGTACGTCACTGCTCATCATATTGTTGATCTGATCCATTCTCAGAGCCTTTAACATATCTTCCGGTTTACATGTGCTTCCATAACCATGACTATAATTAATCATACAACCAAGTTTGAAGTCTGGATTAATCTCATGTGCAAGCTTGACAGCTTTGGCACTCGCGACGAATTGATGGTGCAACGCTTGAAATCTCATCTGCGTGCTATCCACTGCTGTATTGTTAAATACGCCGCCTTTTTTATCAACCAGAAGTCCTCCTGCCAGGTAAGCACCTGCCGGAACAATCAGGCTATTAATCTCGTTAAAGGTGATCCAGTACTTCACCACGTCTTTGTAACGATTAAAGATTGTGTCGCAATATTTCACATAACAATCGATCATTTCTCTGGAAGCCCAAGCATTGAATTTCTTAGTTAAAGCAAACGGTGCTTCATAATGGGAAATTGTAACGATGGGTTCGATATTATACTTTTTCAATTCATTGAACACATTGTCGTAAAATTGAAGTCCTGCTTCATTCGGCGCTGCATCGTCTCCGTTAGGGAAAATTCTGGACCATGCAATGGACATTCTGTAACAACGGAAACCCATCTCTGCAAACAAACGAATGTCTTCCTTGTAATGATGATAAAAATCTACTGCTTCATGAGAAGGGTAATGAACCCCCTCTTCAGTCGTTATCGTAATCCGACGGGGAACCGTATGGGTTCCGCCCGTCATCATATCGGCTGTACTCGCTTTTTTACCATCAAGGTTCCAGGCACCTTCGTATTGATTCGCCGCTGTTGCACCGCCCCACATGAAAGATTCGGGGAAACCATTTTTGTTAGACATAAACAAGTCCTCCTTAAATAATCTTGATGAGATTTTCACCGATTGTAATGGATGCTTTGTCCGTTGTGATGACATCTACAAAATCATCCGAATTCGTAACAATGATCGGTGTAGTCAGATCATAACCTTTAGCCGCTATGGCATCTGTATCAAACTCAATGAGCAGATCTCCAGCTTTTACAGTATCGCCTTCTTTGACGTGAACCTTAAAATGCTCGCCTTTCAACTTCACCGTATTCATCCCGATGTGAATGAGAATCTCCGCACCATCATTTGAACTAATACCGATGGCATGGGACGTAGGGAAAACCGCGGATACCACACCATCTGCTGGTGCTACAAGTTTTCCAACCGTAGGTTCAATAGCGATCCCTTTTCCCATAGCGCCCGTTGCAAAAGCTTCGTCCTTAATCGTGGATAACTCCAGAACTTTACCAGTCAACGGAGCAGTGAGGACATGTTCAGAAACACCGGCAACTGGCGTACGACCGTTCGTAGCAGATGATTTTTCTTGTGTTGCTTGATTCTTTCCATCCTCAGGTACATCTTCAAATCCCAAGATCAGAGTCATGATGAATGTAACTACAAATGCAATCACACAACCAATTGCCGCATGAACCAGGTTCCATGGATGATCCGTGATAAATGCCGGCAGGGTAGCTATACCTGCAATACCTAGAGCCGATCGAGCTACACCGAACAATCCAACATATATACCCGCTACAGCGCCACCAACGATTACAGCGATCAGCGGTCTTTTCAAGCGTAGATTTACACCAAACAAAGCGGGTTCGGTAATTCCGAGCAGGGCAGTTACACTTGTAGAATATGCAACTTGTTTAAATGCTTTATTTTTAGTTCGGAGAGCGACCGCAAGCGCAGCTGCACCTTGAGAAATATTGTGTACAAGCATACCTGGACCAACAATACTATCGGTTTTCGTCTGAGCATAAGCAGTGAGCACAACAGGTCCCAAACTATAATGCATACCTGTCATAATCAAGAACGGGAATGCCCCGCCGATAATACCAGATACTAACCAACCTGCATGTGTATTAACAAAAGAAACGCCTGACGCCAGGTAGTTACCCGCGATGGCACCGATTGGACCCAGTACAATCAGCGTTAGTGGAGCCATAATAAGAATCACGATCAATGGTTTAAGAATGGATTTGATAACCGATGGAGAATACTTCTCGGCAAAGCGTTCAACATACGACAAGACCCATACCGCTAAAATAATTGGAATAACTGACGAAGTGTACGTCGCCGGAGTGACAGGCAGTCCTAAAAACGCAACAGGCTCACCTACAGACATCAACGCCCCTAATGAAGGATGCAACAGAACACCAGCAATGGTTAATGCAAAACCCACATTAGCTTTAAGCTTAACAGCCGCACTCCAGGCAAGCAGCATCGGCAAGAAGTAATACGCTGCATCACCGATAAAGGTCATAATTGTATTGAATTGCCCATCCAGATCAACGAGATCAAATGTTTTCAATATAAGAAGAACAGCTTTGATCATCGCACAACCAATCATGGCTGGCAGAATCGGTGTGAATATTCCGGAGATCGTGTCCAGAAGCGTAGTCAGTTTTCCCTTTTTCACAGTAGGAGCATCGTCATTGGTTGTAAAGTTCCCCAGCTTCGTCAAAGCTTTATACACATTGTTTACCTCATTACCGATAATGACCTGATATTGCCCACCACTGCTGGCAACACCCACCACACCTTGTACATTTTTTAATGCTTCATTGTTCGCAACCTTCTCATCTTTCAGATTAAATCTCAATCTTGTAGCACAGTGTGTTACACTATCTACATTTTTCTCTCCACCGACCAGTTTTAAAATCTCGGCGGCTGTGCTTTCATGTTTCATGTACTGCTCCCCCTCAAACGTTTTTAGGTATAAAAAAAGACCTAGAATTCTATCGAATATAGATAAGCTCTATACACGATGGAACTCTAGGTCTTGCCTGCCTCACCAGTAACAATCCTAGTTTACTCATTATAGTGGCTGATGAATCAGTCCTTCTCTTCATCAATGACCCTTTTGATATGAACCGTTAAATACACCAATTCATCTTCCGTTAATTCTTTTCCATAATCGACTCGAATCAGCTGTGCAATCCGGAGACTGCATTGATATTCATTCGCATACTTTTCTTTAATGATATGGAGAAAGTCGCTGTCACCGCTTTTCACAACCGTATGATTAAACAAGCGATAGGCGAAAAACTTCAAATGTGTGACTAGTCTGGAATAATGGAGTGAGCTTTCATTAAAATGTATATTAAACTGATATCGAATAATATTCAAGACTTTATGAATCAACTGTGTAATCTTCATGGTTTCTTCCATTTCAGATCCAAGTTCTGCATTGACAATATGAAGGGCAATAAAGCCTGCCTCATCTTCAGGCAGTGTAATATTAAATTCCTCATTAATCATATCCCGGGCTTTCATAGCCACGCGAAATTCATTGGAATAAAACGCTTTAATTTCAGACAACAAAGCATTATTGAAATTCATACCCTGCTTGTAACGTGCCACAGCAAAATTTATATGGTCCGTTAACGTTAGATATATATTTTCATTGAGTTCCTTGTTTAAGGACTGCTTGGCATGTTGAATAATGCTGTCGGACACCCGAATATACTCCATGGGAATCTGGGCGAGCAAGGCATATAATTTACCTGTTACATTTTTGGATTTCAGGAAAAATTCCTTCTCAATCTTACTTGTCTCCACGAGGTCTCCCTTTTTCTTCTGAAAGCCAATGCCACTTCCCAGAAGCATCATCTCCTGTTGTCGTTCATTGACCGCAGAGACGACATTATTATTAATAATTCGCGTGATTTTCATACGAATCTCCTTTTATAATGAAACGTTAACAAGATTTAGCAACAAAAAAAAGACCATTAATAATGCCCACATCGTATATAGCCTATACATGTTTGCATATCAATCGGTCTTGCCTGCTGATCAGTAACAATCCTGATTATATTCATTATTTACTTGTACGATTATCTTAGTGGAAGACGTTATATTTGTCAATTGGAGAAACCTTTATAACTAGAATTAATCATTCAACCCTTTCCCCTCCAGGATCGGCTGCATGTACTTCTCGATTCGTGACACTTTTGTCTTGGATTGCTTCGGTTGTGAGAAATAATAGAGATATGCTCGCTGCCGTCCGGGTGTCAGTGCTTCAAATGCAACTCGGAAAGCAAGATTCTCATCGAATTGCTGTTGAAGTTCCTCAGGAACGCTATATTCGGCAGTTTTTTTCATTTCCACCTGCAATCCCGCCTGTTCCACTTCAATCGCTTGCTGGATATAGGCTTTGATCATAGCCTCCTGCTCTACAATCTGCTTCAGACTGGTGAAGCGAAGCTGGCGTTCTGCCTGTACATTCTCCGTTTGCTGGACCAAAATGCCGTGTGTATCCTTCAGCAGAGCACCTTTGAAGAACAGGATCGCCACGTACTCTTTGAATCCATGGATTAGCACAATGTTCTTCCCATCGAGCATATAACAAGGGTGCATCCATTTCATATCCTCTGGCAGGTCAAAATCCCGAATAATCTCTCTCAGCTTCGTGGACTCTTCCTGCCACGTTTTGAGTTTCTTAAGATAGCCGTCAACTTTGCGATTCCCACTTGTATCGGTCATGGAGAAATACCTCTCTTTATCTCATGTTCTTATAGGTTCAATTGTACTGGTTTTCGGTGGATTGTACAGCGTTGCTTACAGAGCCTTTATTGACTTTTCCACTTGAATTTAAACCTTAATGGTATCAAAACACTTCAGAAAGTTAGACGCAATCTTCCTTAATATTGAAAGTTGTAAGGCAACTTTGTTTTTCTGGGGAGAAGGCTTATCAGAAGACTGATCCAATGCCCAAACGTCATTAGAGATACAGCGGCTGAGATGAGCTGAACAGCCCCTCATTGAAATCGATGCATAGGAGATGGAGAAGGAAAAAAGTGATTTAAGAAGACGTACCCGCAACTTTCTGATGAAAACCAGTCCAATTAATTTCGGCTATGTACAATTAAATAGACTGAAAGTCTTATGAACCTTCAAGCACCTTATCTTCAATTACAGGCGCCGGTATTTCTTTAATCTCAACGGATTCTTCCGGAGCAAAGCTCTGGATCTTCATCGGCATGGAATCCAGGTACTTGTACTCTTCTGTCTTGGTTGAGCTAGTTACAATTTCACCGTTTTTGTCTTTCTGATAAATCACACGTTTCGTCGGTAAACCCGTATTTACATCAATGGTTACAACTTCCTTGTGGAGGTTATCCTCCGAGACAGCTTTTTGCTCGTTACTCTCAGTAGCAGAACGGGATTTTGTGCCCGCAGTTTCCAGTACTGTCCAATCCTGACTCTGTAATTCTTCTTTAGCATTCTCCAACAACGAGATCTGGAGCAACTTCTCATTTTCAGCAGCTATGTTGTCCGGCATGGTCCAGGTATTCCCAACCAATTTCCCTTTCTCGAAATCTCGACCATACGAAGTGATTTTCTTACCGCCATCTTCAATAATCAATTTATTATGAAGCTGGTTATCACGGTATTCCTCAGTGATTTCTGTCAAATTTACACGGTCCCGGTAGCGAACGATATATGATCCGTCTTCAAACGATTCTTTAATGTAATCAATCTTACCCTGGGTCGCCTTAAGTGCTGCGCTTTCAACATCGCTTTGAGCACTAACTATAGACGGTTCATTCAAGTACATGTAGCCACTCACAGATGCAGCTACCAGTGGTATGGTGAGTAGTGAAACCAATGTTTTTTTCTTCACAGGTTGGCCCTCCTCTAATTTAGTCAGTATATATTCTTAACGCTTTATTCTGCTTTTAAGTTCCAGCCATTTACATATCCACTATCAAAATATCCTGTTGAGTTAGATCCTGCTTGGTGATCCTGCAACCTCCACGCATTTGGATTATATGTAGAAGCCATCAATTCAGCATCAAAAAATTGCATATAATAGTCAGACTGAAGCCCTTTCATTACACCAGACAAATTATTACAAGAGCTAGAATACATTGGAGTCGCTCTACTTGTTTTGGCAACCGAAGTGTGATAATAATTGAAAGTCGTAAGCCCACCCGTAGTATTGTACCAGGCAGCCCAACCTAACGCTGCATTAGCATAATATCCAATACTGGAACTAGGATAATAATTCCGCATCCATTCAAATCCCCCAGCGGTTGCAGTGCCGCATTGTTACATTTTGTAATAATATATAAATAATATGTTTTTATGCAGATAATTACCACAAAAATCTGACTATGGTTTTAGGATCACCTTCAGAGTTATGGTTCTTCAATTGAAAATCAAAAAAATGCCGCATAATTAGCGGCTCGTCATGCATTCTTAAGTTATCCTACGCTCACTATTGGTCTGTTGATGTCAAACCGACTATCCATAACATGTACACAACGGTTACTCATGGATGTCTCACACATCCGTAATGATCGTCAGAGCTTTTTATGATTATCCATAAAGCAAAAAGGCCCATAGACAATCTATGGGCCTTTTGGTTTGGTTAACATTTATGGCTTAAGCTAATATCCAGTAGTGACTGTGCCTCATTTTCCAACATGGAGGAAGCTATCATCCTGAAGTCTTCAGCCCCAATTTCAAAGTGACCATTACGAAACGGAAACCCCCAATTGCGATTTCCCCGTGTAAAACTGAGCTGATCTAACAACGTTGCGATCTTTACTTCTCGACACAGAAGATAACGGAGATCTCGGCGAAAGGGTACAAATGATTCCGACATCTGATATTGGTAGACCCTGTCGTCGATAATCTGACCAATAGCGGTAAAAGCCTGAAGTGGCTTGCCAGTTGATATGTCTGTACGTGGAGAGTAGTATATCATCCAATCACCCGCGGACATCTGTCGCAACATTGCCGACTTGCCATGGCATAGCTGCGCAAACCCTCCCTCTACGGCTACATTTACATGAGAAGCAGACACAACGCCAATCCAATATCTTCTGTCTGTCATTTCCAATGATTTCAATACTTCCGTTGTACTTCTCATCCTTCAACCCACTCCTCTTAATCTGTGATATATCAAAATATAAAAAAACACTACTGACAGGTGTATGTCAGTAGTGTTTTAAGATGTTTTTGGCTACTTCCTGCATTCGAAAGCGTAAAGACTCCGGCTCCAAGACCTCGATATCTCCACCCCAACCAAGTAAATAATGCAAGATTTCCTCCGGGTAGCGGACACGAAAATGAAAAATCACACCTTCCTCTTGATCCTCAAATGCATCCATATAAAAATGAAGGGCCTCCATAATTTTGTCAGCGATTTCAGGTTTAGCCCTGATTAATATGTGTTCGTTACGGTCGTCAGGAGGTCGATAACTGTTTAGATCAAAATCCGGCGGCAAAAGGAATTGATCCTCCAGCACGGAAAGTTCAGTCATGCGTGACAAACGAAAATGACGGATGTCTTGTCGCATATCACAACGTGCAATTAACATCCAATTCTCCTGAACCAGTGAGAGGCCATAGGGTGAAACCTCACGCATGTTATACCGATTCCCATCCGTTCCTGGCATTTTTTTCAGATACATAAAGCTGATTTTACGTTGATCCAGAATGGCATTACGTATCTGGTTAAGGTATGTTTTCACCCGTGCTCGGGTTAAAGGTTCAACCGTATGAAGCAGTCGCATCGTTTCCCGAACACGTGTTGATTCATTACGAACGGATTCTGGTAAGATCGCTTCAATTTTTCGTTGAGCCGACTTAGCCTCCATCGCGTATTCTGTATCCATTCTCTGTTCGATAAAATCAGCTCCCATTAGCAGGGATACGGCTTCTTCTGCGGTGAAGCTTACCGGGGGCAGAAAATATCCTTCCATGAGGGAATACCCCTGACCCGGAGCACCCATAATCGGAACACCAGCCTCACTTAATGCCTGAATATCTCGATATATCGTACGTACACTCGTCTCCAATTGAGCAGCTAAATCTTCTGCTCTTAACATCTTTCTTCGCTGCAATTCAAGCGTAATCGCAAGCTGTCGCTCAGTTTTGTTCATTTTCTAAGCCCCCACCGTTTCATCATCCCAACCTAAATCATTCTATCACAGTAACGTGTCTTTTCGTTTCGTGAATTAAAGCTATGGAACGTCTTACATGCCACCCGAAGAAAATCTTTTGTGGACTGGGTAGTGTGTTGTTTGTAAGATCCGACCTATCTCCACTTTATATTTAAACTGGAAAAATACGATACATATACCGATAATGTTGAAGATGTCTAACAACGCAAAGATCCATATACATTGAAGGAGTTGCACACTTTTGAAAAGATTCTATCTAGGCTTTGGATTAACGATCACCATTATCATTGGACTGTTATCAAGCGCTACTCCAACAGAAGCAGCATCGAAGAAAGTAAACTTAAAATTGTCAGAGGGAGCGACGTACTATGGTGAAGTTTTAAACGGGAAACCTCATGGTAAAGGAACCGCAAGATGGGGAGAAACCGAAGTTTACTCTGGAGATTGGATGAGTGGTAAGCGGCAAGGAAAAGGCAAGTATACATATACATTAGTTAAAGGTGGAGGTGTCCCCTTTGAGGATTACGATGAATCTAATATGGGCCATGGAACAGGTGAATTCACTACAAAAACCTACACCGGATCATGGATTAATGATACATATCATGGTAAAGGAAAAGAAATTACGCAATGGTTAGAAGTACAGTATCTTACTTCTGATGGTAAGGTTTACCCTATACTTGACAGATACATCAACACCATTAACAATGGAACATTCAATCAGGGCAAGATGACTCAAGGATATTACGCAATTCACTCTTCAGATACTGTCTCACTAGGATATACTGATCACACAACTACGATTGCTCTCAAAAATGATTATTTCAACGAAAAGTTAACCGGGGACAAGGACTTTTTTGACACGATTATCGATTATAAAAAGAAACACGGTTCTTCTGAAAAATATATTGGGATTAAACCATCCGAATTCTCCAAAGGTACATTAACTAATGGCAAATTCACGGGGGTTACGCATCTAATCGATTATAGCAATACTGTTAGTTATTCTAAACAAGTCATAATGAACGATAACGTATTAAAGGAGAATCACATAACATCTGGCGTATTTCATAAAGATCGTAAGAAGACCATTAATGAATTCCTGCAAGCTATTAAGCCCTACTCAGTCAAAATCAATACCATCTCTGACGAGATTATGTCATTAAAAGACATTAACTATGAGGGAATGATCCCTAGGTAGTGGAGGTCACAAAATGAGCAAAAAGCGATGGATTGTGAGCATAGTCATTTTGATTATCATACTTTTCATGAGCGAATTGATAATGTTGTCCTCAGGAAAGGTTGGAGTTCTCAACATAACGCAGAGAATCATTTCAGGTGCACCTCATGTTATCGTTCAAGGGCAGACACTGTCTTACCAAGGTAAGGTTCATTGGGAGGATATCCAAAGTAGTATCGAAGAATATTCCGCAAGCGATGAAGGAACGGTCTTGTATAAAGCACTAGGCACCCCTGTCCCACCACCTTGGATATATGTGAGAAAAGGAAACCATCAGGGTTTCCGATATAAAATCCCGCAGCTTCCCTGGAAACTATAAAATGATCTGGGAACTTCACGAGCGGACATCACCAGATGTTCGCTTTTGCAATGAATTTGTAGTCTACCTCGCTCAATGGTGACATGTCCTATGGTTCAGGTATCAAATACAATCCACACTATTGTTCATCTCACTTTTCTTCCAATCCATTAAACTGCCTGAGCATGGCGGTGAAAAGTTCTAGTTCCTTATCATCCCATCTGGATATACCGTCATAAAAAGCTGACTCCTTCTCCTTGAGCGCACCAACCGTCGATTGTTGACCAAGTTCCGTAAGAGACAGTAACACCCCGCGCCGATCCTTGGGGTCTTGCTCTTTGCTAACATATCCCGACTTTTCGAGTTGTTTGATTAATCGGCTGACCGAGCTGCGGTCCATTGCATTCGCTTCTGCCAAAGCCGCGGCGCTTGTTGGGCCATGGGAGTAGAGCCACCGTACCAGTTGAAAAGCGGCAGGTTGCAGATTCGCATCAAAACGCTCGGCAGATCGAACGTTAAGCGCATGCGAAGCACTGATCAGTGCATGAATCTGCTCACCCAGCGCTAGCTCCAGGGTTGCTCTATCTTTGGTTTTGACTGGATTTTCACTCATTATTGTTAACTCCCTCTCCCAGATACATGAAAGTAGACTTCTCGAAATATAGTTGACAAATATCAATTAATATTTATAGTTGATTTATGTCCATTATATAATTCCGAATCTATTCGTGTCAAAAGGAGATCTTCTCATGAAAACTAAACATCCCATTATTGTAATTACCGGAGCAACAAGCGGTTTAGGGCAGCTTGCAGCCATGGAACTCGCCAAACGCGGGGCACATCTTATACTCACAGCCCGAAGCAAGGAACGTGCCGAGGCTACCAGGTACAAAATCAAGGAAATCATGCCTTCTGCCAAAATTGAATTTTTCTATGGAGACTTGTCCTTACTGAGTGATGTAAAACGTGTTGGGCTTGAGATTGCAGCCGCTTATCCACGTATAGACGTACTTCTGAACAATGCCGGACTTCATGCTTTTGAACAGAGAGTCACGTCCGAAGGATTTGCCGAGATGATTGCCGTGAATTATTTGGCACCTTGGCTGTTAACGCACACATTGCAATCTTCCCTGTTTCAGGCGGGCCATGCCCGAGTCGTCAATGTTGCATCTGAAGCTTCGCGGAATCATGGCACACTGGTATTGTCAGATGACTTAACGGATATCACTCCTTTTACTGCACGCGGTTCCTCTCCAATCTATGGCAAAACCAAACTGCTCAATATTATGTTTACTGGTGAACTAGCCAGACAATGGCGTGGAACCGGAATTCGCGTAAATGCCTTGAATCCTGGCTTTAATGTTACGGGTCTTGGACGAGAGCTATGGTTTGCAAGTGTGCTTGAACGCATTTTAACCTTTTTGCACATTGGCGACCCGCGCCGGGGTGCGGATATCATAACTCGGTTGGCTGTGGATTCGAAGTATGGCGAGGTATCAGGAGGATATTTCAATGTGGGAACTGGAGCATCTATTGTTCCTATACATCCTGGCGGAGATGAGGCCATGCAAAACAGACTGTGGGTGGTTACGACACAATTACTGAAAGAACGTGGTTTGTTGGATTAATAGAAAGCAGAAAAGGGCTGTTCCATAGCCCTTAACATGGCTGGAACAGTCCTCCTTTTTTCAGTAGCTTATATTGTCGCAAACACCTTATCGAATCCAGCTTTTGACTTGGCGAACAACTCACTTGAACCAAGATTCGATGCCGGGGCCAGTACTTCCTGAGCCACCACACCATTGTAGCCAATCGCCTGCAGATTTCTCAGAAATCCGCCCAGATCAATGACCCCTTCGCCGGGGTACAAACGCTCATAATCCAGTAATTCCTCGATCGGCAAATCATAAGCATCGTTGATATGCACATGAACAATCTGCTCTTTCTTCAACTTCAACAGATCTTCCATCGGTAAACCATTCGTATGCCAGTGATAGGAATCTACGAGCAAACCTACGTTAGACGCATGGATCGTCTCGATCCAGTCCAGCGTATCTTCCACACGCCAGATAAACGGATTCTTCCATTGCGTCCGCAAATGATTGCAGCCAACAAACTCCAGCCCTAACTTAATCCCGTAAGCGTCCAAGATATCTGCGCAGAGTCTCAAGCGTTTCGTAGCCGCTGCCATAAATTGTGCTGCGGGTTGATCCGTTGAAGGTAAAATATACGTGCAGCAGCTGTAACAGTCCAACGAAGCAGAAGCTTCTGCCATAGCAACCAACGATTGCAACCCCTCACGAAACTGCTCATCTGTCGTCCGCCACTCTACCGTCAGGCCCGATGAACCGATGATCACCTGATTGCTTTCCAGCAGATGTTGTGCCTGTTCTTTGCCATACGTTTCAATCAATGAGAGCGGATTCAAATCTACAGATCCGAATCCGTGCTTGGCCGCATCTGTGATACATTGTTCATCAGACTCGATGTTGCCCAGTCCCGCATTCGTTAACCCTCTAATCATCCCAATCTCCTCCTGTGACTCGTCTGGAATTGCAGCTTGTATATCATTTTCTTTTATCATTTTATAATAGCAGTACTCTCCGAAAAAGAAACCATTAAAAAAGAGCCGCAACAACGTTATATTAACGTCATTACCGCTCTATCTTTTCTATCTTACACTCTCTAACGTATACCGGTTACGCGGAATTTCAAGACCCAGATTCTCCCTTAGCGTCTCATGTTCATACTCCGTACGGAACAGCCCTCGTTCTTGCAGAACCGGAACAACCAGCTCCACGAAATCTTCCAATCCATTGGGCACCACGGTACGAACATTGAATCCGTCTGCCGCTTCGCCTTCAAACCATTCCTGAATCTGATCTGCGATCTGATCCGGTGTACCAATGAACGATGTACGTGGAGTGGATGCCAGCAACGCGACTTGGCGCAGGGTCAGCCCCTGTTCCCGTGCCTGCTGCTTAATCTTGTCTGTTGTACTGCGGAAGCTGTTGCTGCCGATCTCCCCAATCTCAGGGAAAGGTTCGTCCAGCGGGAACTGGGAGAAGTCGTAATGATCGAAGTAACGTCCCAGATAATTCAACGCCTGATCAATACTCACCAGTTCGGCAATTTCCTGATATTTCTGCTCAGCCTCTTCCGCTGTTCTACCCACAATGGGGCCGATGCCCGGGAAGATCAGGATATCCTCTGCCTTGCGTCCATAAGCCACCGCTCTTGCTTTCACATCGCGGTAGAACTCCTTTGCTTCCTCCAACGTCTCATGTCCCGTGTAGACGGCATCTGCCGATCGGGCGGCCAGATCTTTACCAGATTCAGATGAGCCCGCCTGAAAAATCACCGGATGCCCCTGCTTCGAACGCCCCACATTAAGCGGACCCTGTACCGAGAAGTGCGCTCCCTTGTGATTTAGCGTATGTAGCTTAGCAGGATCGAAAAATACGCCCTGTTCCTTGTCTCCGATAAAGGCATCGTCCTCCCAGGAATCCCAAAGTCCTTTGACCACATTCAGATGTTCTTCCGCAATCTCGTAGCGCAGCGCATGGTTCGGATGTTCGCCTTTGCCAAAATTAAGTGCCGATCCTTCCAGAGGTGAAGTAACCACATTCCATCCGGCTCTCCCACCGCTTAATTGATCTAACGAGGCAAATTGCCGCGCAACCGTGAAGGGCTCACTATAGGAAGTAGACAATGTAGCAACCAGCCCGATATGGGAAGTTGCCCCAGCGAGTGCGGACAGAAGCGTGAGAGGTTCGAAGCGATTGAGAAAATGTGGATTGGACTTCTCGTTAATGAAGAGGCCATCTGCAATAAAGAGCAGATCAAACTTCCCTTTTTCCGCGATACGCACCTGCTTCTTGTAGAATTCCAGACTAACGCTCGCGTTAATTGGAATATCCGGGTGACGCCAAAAGGAAATGCTGTTACCCACTCCGTTCAGATTGGCTCCCAACTTCAATTGTCGTTGCGACATATATATTCCTCCCTATGTTGTGGTGATGACCATTCAGTTCGAGTATCCTTTTATCTCTGAGAGTCGTTTCATCATTTCTTTATGCTGTTTCCGCTAACTTCTGCTGTTGCCATGCCTAATCCCGGTTTATCCGCCTGTTTCACATCACTTACCCGGACTGCCCAAGCCGCTCCAAGCAATACAATCCCTGTAAATAGAAAAATAAACGGAATGCCGATCCATCCACCGAGAAAACCACCAATTAACGGTCCAAGCACAATACCGAACTGACTCGCCGTCTGACTCAGACTGACAGCCCTCCCACGAAAATCGTGATCAGCATATTTGATGATCAGGGCATTAAGCGCCGGATAGACTGCCGCAAAGAACAAACCATAAACAAATCGCAGGCTGCCAAAATAAATCAGATTCGTTGCTGTCATTTGCAGCAGACTGCCAATCCCACCGCCGATCAGACCGATAAACAGGGTTTTCTCGTATCCGATCCTTCCACCAATCTTCCCCCATCGCGGCCCCATAATGACGGTTGCCACACCAATCGCCGAGAAGACAATTCCTGCACTGAGTGTTGCACTGCCAATATCTCCGCCAATCTGGACCACATAGAGCGTCAGCACCGGTTCGATGATGAGCACGGAGGTCGAGACTAAGAGAATCAAACCGTAGATTCGCATCAAACCCGGCGTGGAAGCCGCTCTTTTCAAATCCCCTATGATCTTCGTTGGAACGATCGTACGAGTTTGTCGTGACTCCTTAACACCGAGGACCATCAGAGCCGCGAGCAATGTAATTACAGCGGATGCAATGAAACATCCCCGCAGTCCGATCCAGTGACTCAATACACCACCGGCAAGAGGACCAAGAATTCCGCCCGCAGCGCTGGCCGTAGAGATCACGCCAAGTGCATAACCCACCTGTTTCTCCGGAGTATTGGTGCCGATCAGTGTAATCGAGGCGGGATGAAAACCAGCCATGAGTCCCTGAAAGACCCTCACCGCGATAAACGTATACGGATCATACACAAAGAAGTTAGCCAGATGTGCAATGCCTAGCCCCACTCCGGAACGGACCAGCATCAGTTTGCTGCCATATTTATCAGCCAGTGATCCCCAGAAGGGTGCGCATAATCCGCTGATCAGAAAGCTGATGGAAATGGAGATACCCGACCAAGCTTCCAAGCCACTCTGGATACCGAGATCATTTTGCAGGAATATAGGAAAGAACGGAACGGATAGCGAGTACGCCATATGATTGAAAAACAGGCCGAACCACAGAATATACAGATTTCTCTTCCATTGTGGCATCTTGGCATTCTCCATACTATATAATTCCTATATAAAAAGTAGGTTATTATCCATATTAGGGTAACGTCATCGGAAAGTATAATAGAAAAGTTCAATAGACCCATTCAAGAATTAAATGAATGGGTCTATACCTTTATTTCGTATGGGTTTTCGTTTACACTCACGCATTTTCACATCATCGGTGTAGACAAAAATCCTCTTGTATAAGTGGTACGTTTTTCGCTTTCCTTCTGGTGAAACATTTTTTGTGGAATCAGGATGTTTGGTACGAACATGGAAAATTTATGTTGAAACAACAAATAAGTTCGTATAATATAAAATTAATTACTTGTTCTATAAATATAGAACTAATCCAGAAAGGAACTAAACTCTTATGAACTACACAGTAGAAGTTGATTTTGCGCCAATTTATGAATGTGTAAGCACCCTGAGCGCTTTTATGAGTAAACAAAATCATACTAACCTGGATGCCGGGAAACGATGGGTTCGTGATGTACAGGATCGATTCTCACCAGCCAAACTTCAACAAATGCGAGATACGATGAAAGCCACAGACAATTTCAGCCTTGCGCCATATATATGGAGCTGTTCAGGGGAACGTTCGGTGAATGGCTTTTTGAATTGGCTTGAAGAGTTGTCCTCAGGACAATTGTATGACATCGCCGCTCGCTTTAAGTTATCTGTCCCCTCCAATCTGCCCGAATTGCGCAATCGGACATCCGAAGTGCTACGAGAATGGGATACTCAGTATTTTGGGCACATCGATCCGGCAATTATTGAGGGACTCTTTTTGGAAGCTGAATCGAGACGTTCCAGTCTGAACGGGACGAATGACCAAGAAGTCTATGAACAAGCTACACAGGGCATGAGGATATATCCCAACCATACGCTAAAAAAAATAATCCTCATCCCTCAATATCATGCACGTCCATTTGTCACCTCAGTGATCTTTGACGAGATGATCTTCACTAATTATTCTTGCGATATTCTTCCAACAGAACCGGGACGACCAGACCCTGGGTTACTGCGTCTAACCCGGGCACTGTCCGATGAAACCAGACTGTTCATCTTAAGACTACTGGCTGGTAAACAGATGACCTTCACTGAAATTGTCCGTGAGGTTGGACTGTCCAAGAGCACGGTGCATTACCATCTAATAGCCTTGCGAGCAGCCGGGCTGATTATCGTGCATTATGATTACAAAAACACCGAATATAGCCTGCGCTTGGAAGCTCTAAACAACCTTCCACGGCAGATTGGAGCTTACATTGAAGGTTGAGTTCAAGCATCTCCATCTCCACAAATTGCACTATTCTATCATACGGAGGAACCTTAATGCTGAAGCGAAGTTATTACGGTTTATTGGCTACTGTTACTCTTAGCTCTCTCGGTGATGTGTTTGGTCTTTTGGCCATGGAATGGCTTGTTTATGAATTAACTGCCTCTAAGTTAGCCATGGGTGCTATGGCACTAAGTTTCAGCATTCCCGAGGTAGCCTTCCGGCTACTTGGATCACCGCTGTCCGACCGACTGCATCGTGGACGGTTCATGGCCGGACTGGCTACAGTACGACTGTTGGCTCTTTTGTTGCCGCTAAGTATGGGTATCGCGGGCCAATTACAACTTTGGCACCTATTTCTCGCCGCAGCACTCAGCGGGGCCTGCTCCGCCCTCTTCATGCCAACGGCCATGGCTGTTGTACCGGGCGTAGCTGGCAAACACAAACTGCTGCGGGCATTCGCAGTGATTGATGGTTGTCGAAATGCCGCTGCTTTGCTGGGACCAGCCTTTGCCGGAGCTCTAACGGCTGCAGCTGGAGCGTTACCAACATTAGGCATCAACGCTATTTGCTACATTGCAGCCATCACGGCACTGCTCTATCTGCCCACAATGCAGAAACCAGTAGCACAAACATCTTTTTCTCTTAAAGCTTATATCCAAGATATTGGAGAGGGCTTCACTTTTTATCGGCGATTCCCAGCCATGCTATCGATTATGGTAATGGTTTCGATCAGCAATATGTCCTCTGTAGCCATCTGGACCATGATGATTCCTTTTGTCCGCGAAGTGCTGCACCGGGATGCCGCCGCCATGGGCACTCTGACCACGGCTTCGGCATTTGGCACACTAGCAGGACTAACTATTATCTCGTGGATGGGTGAAATCAAGAGAAGACGCACGGTCATGCTGTGCAGCTTAGCTGTGATTGGGCTTTTCAACGCTTTATTGGGACTATTTCCGAGTTACCCATTTGCACTTATTGCCTTATGTGCTGCAGGAGCAGCCGGACCTTTCTTCGGTTCTCTAAGCTCTTCGTTACATGGTACGCTTGTGCCCAGTTGTCTACAAGGCCGGGTTAATTCGATCCGATTCCTGATTGGTGGAGGATTACAGCCCGTAGGTGCTTTTGCAGGTGCAGCGGTTGCAGAAGTCTATGGCCTTCCCTTCCTATTTCTGTCTTTAGGTCTTCTTCCTTTCATCTGTTCGATAGCTGCTTTATTTCTCCCGAACCTGAAAAATTTGAATGGCGATCTCGATACTCTACTACATAAGCCATCCAATAAAGTTCGTATTACAAGCAGTTAACAACACTAAAAGCGCCGTCCCTTTTTATTGGAACGACGCTTTTGACGTGTGACAACGATAGCAGTTTACCTCAAACATGCCATGATACCACATCTGTCCCCCACTTCCCAAACATGCGGGACTGGTATCCCGACATAGGTGGTAATTGTGAGATAAAAGCCAACTCTTCGCTTCTTAAGATTTTTTTCTATACTCTCCATTATCGTGTAAATATGAAGTGAACTTGATTACATATCGCGATCATACTATTCCTTCAATTGGACCGACATAAATACATCGACCTCATCTTCACTGTCCAATATAAATCCAAATCGTTCATACAATCGCCGAGCAGGACTTCCCTGCAAAACATTTAAAATAACCCTTTTCCCCTGAACTTCATCCTGTTCCAGCAGCATGTTCAATATCTGAGTTCCTATTCTCTGGCCCTGATAATCGGGATGTATGTAGAAATGTTCCAATAGATATGCCTCAGACTTGGGCTTCAACGCTACACAACCTACCATTGAACCCTCCACTTCAATAATCTGTGTCTGGACAGGGTCGAATGTATTGCGGAAACGTTCACGTACCTTCACATCATCGTACCTTCCCAGCCTGGTTAGATCATCGTATAGTACCAAGGCTCGCAAATCGGCCAGTTGCTCTTGGTCTGCCTGTACAGCTTGACGTATTGTTATTGGGTTCATTGGTTGAATTCCTTTCCAGTGGAGACACGTTAATTTTTGAATATCTTATCGCACTATAGAACACTAAAAATCATACCTTTGGCAGCTCACTTGAGCAACATCGGATTTTAGAACGCACTTTTTTTTCAAACCTATTGAACTCCTCAAAAAATAAAAAAGCCCAAAAAGGACGGTGCAGTCTTGCTTATACAAATAAGCGAACCCGCAGCCATCCCTTCTGGGATGTAGATTATTTTAGAAAACTATGAAACACGTGAAGCTTGTGCTGCATGCTGCTGCAATGCTTCCAGACCCAATGCGAGCGCACCACACAAGCCTGCATGCTGGCCCAATCCGGGCTGCACAATATATTGGTCGATATGTTGCGTGATTGGGGCTGCATTCACATAACCATTAAGATTCCGCACTACCTGTTCCCGGATCATAGGAAACAGATGATCTTGCTGCATCACACCACCGCCCAAGATGATTTTCTGCGGCGAATGAAGCAAGATGGCCGTTGTAATCGACTCCGCAATGTAAAAGGATTCGATCTCCCACGCCGGATGATCTGCCGGCAGTTCACTGCCAGGGATCTGCCAACGGGCTTCAATGGCTGGTCCTGCAGCCATACCCTCCAGACAATCGCCATGATACGGGCATAATCCGGCAAAGTGATCGTCTGGATGGCGTCTTGTGCGAATATGTCCACCCTCGGGATGTAACAATCCATGGACTCGTTGGCCCCCTGCCACAAGTCCAACACCGACGCCTGTACCAATCGTGTAATATACACAGTTGTCCAGCCCTTGCGCCGCTCCCCACGTCACTTCACCGAGCGCGGCAGCATTCACATCCGTATCCCATCCAAAAGGAACCGGAAATTCATGCTTCAAGGTTCCAATCACATTACAGTTTCCCCACCCAGGCTTAGGTGTGGTCGTAATATAACCATAGGTGGGACTATCCGGTTGCAGATCAATCGGACCAAAGGAGCCGACCCCCATTGCTTCCACATCTTTATCCCTGAAATAGTCGATCACCTTGGCAAGAGTGGTCTCCGGATGTTCTGTTGGAAAGCTGATCCGATCTTCTATCTGTCCATGCTCATTACCTACACCACATACAAACTTTGTTCCGCCCGCTTCTATGGCTCCAATACGCATCGTTCTGGACTCCTTTCCTTCATTACAATTAACCTTTAGCCTTGGTTGGTGATATCTCATAGATATGAAGTGAAGAGAAGACCAGATCAGTATTTTCGGCATGAGCAGAGATGCCCTTGGAATCCACATCCGGATAGATCAGATCCGTAATAACCGCCTGACCATCATTTGCAAATACCTCCACAGATGAATGATCTACAAAGATACGCAAACTTTGATTCGCACTCGGTGCCTTTAACTCAGCTGTATGACGGCTCAGGAAATGTTCATGAAAATCGCCGATACCCGATCCACTACGATCGATATACACTTCCCCTCGGTTGGCGTCTACGCCAACGAGAGTTTCGTTGTCAGCTCCGCTTCTTAAGGCAAAATGGAACGACTGATTTGGAGTCCACTCTGCATGGATCTCATAGTTCACTAGTTGCAAAGCGTTCAACTGCTCACTCACTTGCTGAATCGAAGCATCCTGTAGGGACAATAATGGCGTACGGGCTTGCTTAAGTTCACGTGCAGGACGTTGAATCAGTATTACTTCTCCGGCTCTTGTCTCCAGAGACAGCTCCCGTGCAATGGTCATTGCTCCACGATAATCATTGGTTGGCGTCTGATTGGCATACATCCAGTTGCTCATCCACCCCATAAACAGGCGTCTGCCATCTTCAGCCGGAATGTCAGACCAACTAACTCCCGCATAGTTATCCCGGCCATGATCAATCCAGCGAATCGTATGGGATGCCTCATCTGGGACAAATGTTCTTCCATCAAAATCTCCGGTAAAATATTGTGTTCTGGATCCTTCTTTAAAAGCAGGATCTGCACCGATGCTAACGAGCATCACCCATTTCACCTGCCCTGAATCTCCATCCACTGCAAGCGGGAACAAGTCCGGGCATTCCCACACGCCATCGTGTGAACCGATCCCTTCGCCAAATTCACTTCCTAGCGTCCAATCCTTCAGATTGGGAGATCGGTACAGACATACCGTTTGACCACAAGCGATAATCATAACCCATTCCTTGGTCTGCTCATGCCAGAACACCTTGGGATCACGGAAATCTACAAAGGACTCATGCTTTAATACCGGATTACCCTCGTATTTAGCCCAGGTTCTGCCGTTGTCTTTGCTATACGCCAGACTCTGACGCTGAACAGGATGCTCATTTGGTACTTCCAGATGATGTGTAAAAATGGCTACCAACCCCGGCTCATCTTCGAAAAATCCGGAAGTATTGTTCCAGTCCACCACCGCACTGCCGGAGAAAATCATGCCATGTTCATCCGGTGCCAGAGCTACAGGAAGTTCATCCCAAGTGACGAGATCTCGGGTTACCGCGTGACCCCAATGCATCGGTCCCCATGTAGTACCAAACGGATGATACTGGTAGAACAAGTGATACTCCCCATTGAAAAACACCATGCCGTTTGGGTCGTTCATCCACTTCTCTTTCGGTGAAAAATGGTATTCATTTCTGTAATCTTGTTTAAGAATTGTCGACATTATGGTTTCTCCTCCGTACTTTTCTTTATTTGTTATTACGGTCATATCCCGCTTGTTTAATCTGTAGCCATTCTTGCAATCCAAGGCGATCCAACTCTTTCAAGTAAGCATCCCATTCCTGATCTATTTTCCCGTTCTGATACCATTCTGTACGCAGACGTAACACGTAGGCGAAGAGATCGGTCTCAATCGTGGACAATCGATCCAGTTCATCAATGGAGAAGAACACACTTGGATATACGTTCTCCGCTTTCATATGCGGAACCATAACCTTGTCGAGAAGTTCCATCCGCCAAGCCGCATCTTCCGGTTTGGTTGTGTATTTGTCATAATAACTGTCGAGAATGGCCAATGGTCCTGCGATACTGGTTTTTTGTCTAAGTTCCACAGGTGCAGATCCTTCCAGCGGAAGATGCTTCAGCATCCCTTTGGCTTCATCAAATTCAAAAATATTTTGCTGACTCTCATCTCCATAGGTACCCCAGTTGTTCTGTACGGATTGGAGCGGATCGTACAATTGGTCTACCCACTTCGCTGTGGATTCCAGGTTTTTATTGCTGCTGGTGATGACCATGCGACCACGATCAAGCCCAATCCCGTTTGTTCTTGTGACATTAACTTCGCCGTTAGGTCCAGCAACCGGAGGCAGAACATCATACGTATCATTCATGCCTGTAATGTTAGCCTTATCCCAAGTGAAGTACATGCCGTACTTGTTGTCCTTGCCTTTCGCAAGATACGTGTTCCAATCCTGCTGATACGACTCAACATCGACGAGACCTTCCTGAACCAGCTCATGAATGTATTTAACCGCTTCCTTGTAGCCTTCATCAGCTGCCGTGAAGACCACTTTCCCATCATTGGTTACCACGGTATGATCCCAGTTCTCTCCGAGTCCAAATGCCGCAAAGAGGAATGTTAGATCTTCTCCGCCCGGTTTGTTAATGAAAGATAACGGAATTTCGTCTGCCTTACCGTTGCCGTTAGGATCTTGGGTTTTGAACGCGATCAATACTTCTTTCAGTTCTTCGGTTGTCGTTGGCATCTTCAGTCCAAGCTTGTTCAGCCATTCCACATTAATCCAGGGCAAGTTATCCACTGCCTGAATCCGTTGTTTGCCACTTCCGAGTTCTTCAATCCATGGGAATGAATAGATATGTCCGTCTGGAGCCGTGATCATGCTCTTGTATTCGGGAGCTTCCTCCAGCACCTTTTTCAGATTGGGCATGTGTTGTTCAATCATGTCCTCAAGTGGAATGATCGCCCCGTCCTTCGCCAGTTTCAGGAGATCATAATCCCCGTAACCTGCATCAAAAATGGCATCCGGCAAATCACCGCTGGCGACCGCCAGATTTCTTTTTTCTGCAAACACATCACTCGTATAGTTCTTCCAGTTGATATGCACATTGGTTTTCTCTTCGAGTCGCTTGTTAATCAGCTTGTCGTTCGGATCAGCGGGAGCCAGCGGAGAGCTCTGTGTTATAAAATTCAATGTCACCTTGCCATCAGGTGATTGCGCCTCACTTGCCGCGCCGCCTCCACCCCCGCCACAGGCGGTTAGAAAGAGCATTGCAGATAACATGGAAATGGATGCCGTTGTAACGGCTTTTCTGGATTTGTTCACTTTTTTCATAATAATGACCTCCATGAGTTGGATTGGATCAACTTACTGTATCGCAGGCTGTTCACTATTTGAGGGAACCGACCATGACACCTTTTTCGAAATACTTCTGGAAGAACGGGTACATGATGATGAGTGGTAGACTCGAAATGACAATCGCTGAGTATTTAATCATCTCGGAGAGCCGTTTCAGTTCTGCCATCGCAAGCTGATCACTGATCATGCCAGGTGCAGCCTGATTCTGAATCAGAATGGAACGCAGAACGAGCTGTAACGGATGCAGTTTCGGATTATCCAGATAGATCATTGCATCAAAATAGGAATTCCATTGCCCAACGAACGCATAAAGTGCGAGTACAAAAATGATCGGTTTCGACAACGGAATGACGATCTGGAAGAAAATCTTCATCTCAGAGGCGCCATCCACATTTGCAGCTTCTTTCAGTTCTCGAGGGACTCCTTTGAAAAAGGTTCTGGAGAGAATGATGTTCCAGACGTTAACGGCTCCAGGGATGATGATCGCCCACACCGTATCCAGCATGCCGAGATTACGTATGAGTAGATAAGTAGGGATTAATCCCCCGCCGAAGAACATGGTAATGATAAAGATAATCATGAAAAACCCACGTCCCGCGAGCCTATCATCCGACAATGCATAACCTGCAAATATGGATACAGTCACGGTGATCAGTGCAAAGGAAACCGAGTACAATACCGCATTTGCAAACCCCCGGATCATGGCTGGATTGGACAAAATCATCTGATATCCGTCCAGACTCCAGTCCGATACATTAAAGGACAGTCCACGATTCAGTAGCACAGTGGGGTCCATGAATGAGGCGATAACAATATAAATCAGGGGAACAACCACAACCAGTACAGCACAGGTGAGAAAAATGGCATTGAGTGTGAGGATCAATCGATCCATTCCCGTGTGTTTAACAACCATGGATAATACTCCTTTCCTAATAGAGGCCTTCGCCTTCATTCAATTTCTTCACAATCAGATTCACCGTCACCAGCAAAATCACATTGATAACCGAGTTGAACAATCCAACTGCCGCAGAATAAGCGTAATCTCCAGACTGTAACCCCACCTTGTAGACATATGTGGCAATAATCTCGGAGGACGGCAGGTTCATGGACGTCTGCATCAGATAGGCCTTTTCAAATCCAATGGACATAATCCCGCCAGCTGCAAGGATAAAGACGATGGCCATAATCGGACGAATCGTTGGAAGGTCAATGTGGCGAATACGCTGAAGGAGATTGGCTCCATCCAGATTAGCCGCATTGTGAAGCTCCGGATCAACATTGGCCAAAGCCGCAACGTATATGATGGAAGCCCAGCCGGCTCCGGTCCAGATATCGGACAAAATGTAGATCCAGCGGAAATATTCCGGTTCAGACATGAACATGATTGGCTGACCTGTAATCCATGTGGCTAATTGATTAATTGGCCCTGTCGGTGAGAGGAAGATGAACAGCATACCCACAACCACAACAACCGAGATGAAATTGGGTGCGTACAGAAACAATTGAATATTTTTCTTGATGCCAGCTTTGCGTACCTGATTCAGCATGAGTGCCAGTAAAATGGGCACCGGGAAACTGAATATCAATCCCAAAAAGCTGAGTTTAAGCGTATTCATTAAAATGATATCGAAATTGGGTGAAGCTATAAATTTCTCGAAATGCTTCAGTCCTACCCAATCACTGCCCATGATGCCTTTGATCGGACTGAAATCCTTAAACGCAATGATGGCTCCGTACATCGGAATGTACTTGAAGATAAGAGTCAAAATTAAGGCTGGTGCAAGCAACATATATAAAAAGTAATTTTTTTTGAGCTGCTGCAACCTATGACCGCTTGTCGTCCTCACTTTCAGTACCCTTCCCTCGCCCTTTTTGCTGTCGGCTATGTTATCCAACACAATACCCCCGTTCCATTCTAGAAGTTGACAATTGTTTTCAGTAAGGGCTTTCAATATTTACAATTGCCTATTTAATAATTTACAATTTATCAGGTTTAAACGGATTTAGTCAATACGTTTTGTAAAAAAATATTTGTGCATTTGATCATTTTATCTTTGCATCAATGTAACTAAAGAGGATTAAATTTGCATATATATAGCACTGAATCGTCAATACTAGCAAAGATATTTCTATAGCATTACTGTAATAGATCATCATTGTTACATAGTTAAAGAAACTTCTGGAACAATTATGAAAATAGAATTCGCCTATCTAAATGTAAATACAATTGTGCATTTGTAAAACAGAGATTGCTATTTGTCCCGTTCTATTATACATTTGACTTAGAGAAGAATATGGATGACTATTGATGATTAGAGGTGAAGCATTAGATGGCAAAGGAAAAAGTCACGATACAAGACATTGCTGATGCTTTGGGGATTTCCAGGAATACGGCTTCCAAAGCATTAAATGATAGCGGAAACATCCCGGATGAGACCCGAAATCGTGTAATTAAAAAAGCAATTGAACTCAAATATAAACAGTTTGCCTATATGGACAATGAACATGTTCTAACCAAGGCTCCAGGCAATATCGCCCTGTTAACTGAAAACCTGCCTAATACATCTCACTTTGGTTCGTTGTTAATCAGTGGTTTGGAGAAAAGAATCAGTGCGGAGGGATACAATCTCTCGATTCATATCGTGCGTGAAGACGATCAAGATACACTTACACTTCCTAACAATTTTGATATAGCCAAAGTAGACGGCATCATTTGCATCGAATTATTTGATCTGGAATATACACAGCTCATTACCGATCTGGGCATCCCCACCATCTTTATCGATTGCGCTTCCAACATATGTTATCCCGAATTCCATGCAGATTTGCTACTCATGGAGAATGAACATAGCATCTACCAGTTAACCAAAAAATTAATTGAGAGCGGCTACACAAGTATCGGATTCGTCGGGGATTACAATCACTGCAAGAGCTTTAATGAACGATGGGTTGGATATCAGCGTGCTATGCTGGAGGCGGGGTTGCAGGTCGACCTCTCCCATTGCATCGTAGATAATGATCGCCTGTGTTTCTCCAAGCCAGGATGGTTGAACCAGCGAGTGGCAGAGCTGACCTCCCTACCTTCCGCTTACGTATGCGCTAATGACTTTATAGCAGTTGATCTGATCAGGGCGTTAAAAGACAGAAATGTCGCTGTGCCACAGGATATTGTGATATGCGGATTCGATAATGCACCCCAATCTCGAATTATTGAGCCAGCATTAACAACGGTTCATATTTACAGCAATGAGATGGGCATTAAGGCTGCGGAGATGCTGTTATCCCGGATTAATAGCCCCACACAACCTTATCAGGTCTCCCACATTGTGACCAAACCCATCATCAGGGAGTCCACGCCAGCAATCATGGCCGATCATTCTCAGATGGTTCATAGTTCTGCAAAATAAAAAAACGTATGTCTCACGAGTAACAGCTCGTGAAGCATACGTTTTTTTGTGTTTTCGATTTGGTTGGATGAAAACTCTATCCTATCCATCGTGGCCTAGATAGAAATCATCTCGCGATTAGATCTCTTTCAAGATGCCTTTTACCAAACCAATAAAGGTTGTTTTCACTTGCGCAGCCACTTCAATAACTTCATCATGACTTAACGGCTGATCCAGAATACCACAGGCCATGTTGGTCAAGCAGGAAATGCCTAGTACCTTCATACCGCCATGGATGGCAACAATGGCTTCAGGTACTGTAGACATGCCCACTGCATCCGCACCCATCGTACGAATCATGCGGATCTCCGCTGGTGTCTCATATGCCGGGCCACTCCACCATGCATAGACACCTTGCTGCAGGCCAACATTTTGTTCTTCTGCAACCTTAAGGGCAATACTGCGCAGTTCGCGATTGTATACCTGTGATACGTCTGGGAAGCGCACACCCAGTTCAGCATTATTTGGTCCCATCAATGGGTTATTGCCTACCAGGTTAATATGATCTGTAATGAGCATCAGTTGACCTGGCTCAAAGCTTGTATTGATTGCTCCGCAGGCATTGGTGATAAGCAATTGCTCGACACCTAGCGCCTTCATAATGCGAACCGGGAATGTCACTTCGTCCAATGTAAAACCTTCATAATAATGTAGACGGCCTTTCATCGCTACAACCGTTTTGCCCATCAGTTCACCAATAACCAATTCATTGGCATGACCGATAGCCTCCGATTGCGCGAAATACGGAATATCTGTATACGGGATAACGGTCGCATTTTCAATCTCGTCCGCGAGCGCTCCCAGTCCCGAACCCAGAATCATGCCTACGGCTGGTTTGGTATGGATTCGGTTTAATATGTAATCTCTTGCTTCCTGAATATGTGCGGATTGATGCATAATGATATCCTCCTGATGATCTGAATTGAGTTAACAAAAACTGAGGTAATGAGGTGCTACTCATCAAGTGTAATGAACAATGGTCTTGATGTAAATGGAAGCTGTTCTATATACAATAAAAAAACGACCCTGTACTCCAGAATCGTTTAAAAACATGGACATACCCTAATCCAATGTATATTTGTTTCTACTTTTCATGTAATCGATTGTCATGATCAGCAACAGCATGAATGTAGCAAACATCAGCGGTTTGGCAAAAGTACCTTCTTCAAAGATATAATAACTAAATGCAAAATTTCCGGCAAAAGTAATTAAATAGTTTCGGATGTAATCCATCTTCTCATCTCATTTCAGGAAAGAATTTGGTTCGCCATTTCTTCAAGCCTATCACAAATTTCCATTTAATACCATATTTTTATCATCCACACAAATCAACGCCTCAATCATGCACTAGATTGCCCTACTGTACATTCTATATTAAGTACAGCAAAAAATCGGCCACATCGTGACCGATTCTCTCCACTTCCCTGATGTTCAGGACATAGGGTTAATGATACGCCAGAATGATTCCTTAGGCTGCAACTGCTGATCAAATACAAAGGGCCAGTTTTTGCGGCCACGTACTGGAAAATGGTCCAGCCATGTATAATTGTCCGCTACTCCCCAGAATGTCACAGAGGTAATGGATGATTTATACTCACGGAACAGATTGAAGATCTCTTCATATCGACGCTCCTGTAGCTCAGCCATCTCCGAAGTTGGTGCGGTGAGGTCCGTTCGACGATCCTCATGACGAAACACGGACATATCCAGCTCGGTAACATGCAACTGTACATCCAGTGAAGCATAACGCTCAATAGCCATTCGGATTTCTTCAATGGAAGGACCATGGATATTCCAGTGTCCCTGCATGCCGATTCCATGTACAGGTGCTCCCTTATCCAACAAAGAGCGCACCAGATTGTATATTTTCTCCCGTTTGACCGGATCCGTCTCATTGTAGTCATTATAGAAAAGAAGGGCATTGGGATCAGCTTCATGAGCCATGCTGAATGCTTGCTGCAAGTAGTCTTCTCCCACTAGCTCTAACCACTTCGTGTCCCGCATGAACAGGTCTGTCTTGTCTTCAACAGCTTCATTAACAACATCCCACGCGTATATTTGCCCCTTATACCGACCTACTACCGTATCGATATGTTGCTTCAAACGGGATAATAACAGTTCTCTGGAAGCAGGAGCACCTGATGTATCCTCGAAAACCCATTTCGATGTTTGATTATGCCAGACCAAAGTATGTCCGCGAACCGCAATTCCTTGGGCAACGGCAAAATCAACAATTTGATCCGCCGCCTCAAATGTATAACGATCCTCTTCCGGGTGAATTTCTTCGAATTTCATCTGATTTTCAGCCGTGATGCTATTGAAGTGTTTGGCAATAAATTCCCCTTCGGACTGCAACATTCTGGTATGTACAGCAGCACCTATTTTAAACGTATTAGCGTACGCAGCATGTAGTGATGGAATTTCTATTGGCATTTACAATTCCTCCCTGCCCATTTTTATTCATCATATCGTTTGTTGAATACGCTTACAATGAACAAATTATACTTCTTCCCCCTCATATTTAACTAATTATGATCCTGGGCCCTGTGCGCAAAACAAAAACACCTCCACGTTTGTTCCACTGCTCATCGCAACAGAACGATTTCTTGGAAGGTGTTATGTGATCGCGATGTTCCGTTTAATTCAACTCATATACGAAGAGGATATGACACGTTACAGCTTGTCCACCTGTAACAACGTCACCTGTTTCACGGTGCATGCCGGGTTAATTTGCTCCTCGGACAGAATGTTCAGCTTGATGAGGCTTTTCAGCTTATGGCTGTCTACCTTGGACAACAATCGCCAGATGTCCGGGTCTGGAAGAGAAGCATACAGCTTCTGATCATCGTATTCCTTCCGGTTCTGCAGCACTGTTTTCACGGTGTAACCACCAACCTGCGTCTCATAGACCCCTTGTTCTGCACAATACGCGACAATCTCATCTCGTAGTACAGACAACTGCTGCTCAATATCTTTTTGCTGCTGCTTCAGTTCAAAGTACGTTTGCACTTTCTGCTCCATATCGATCACGCTCCTCTACTATCATAGGTATGCGAGGATCGCTAGTTTAGGACTGGCTGTTTATTTTATTTGAAAAAAGTGGTCTTTTTATTACTTAATCGTATACTGTCGTCATTGTGTATCCCCGTATTACGATTACAGCAGATGTTCATTCAAATATGGATTATGGACAGCCATGCTGTGAACCCTTTCCATTACATCTGGCCCCATGGGTACATCCCCAACGCGTCTTAACAGAATCCAGCGCAGACAAGCTATCGCTTCAAAAACCTGCTCCTCTTCCAGCGTGTATGCATTACTTGCAGAATGTGCAAATTGAGAGCGATACATCTCACCGTAACTCTCACCATTATAGATCGTGATGAGAAACACCGACCATGCAATATCATACCTTGGATCACCGTATTGGCCGTTAGTCCAATCGATAATGGTGTAATCGCCTTCCATTTCAAGAATGTTTCCCAGATTATAATCACCATGAATCAAACAGTCCTGTCTGATCTGGACCTGCTGGATCAAGTTTGCCAGAAGATCATATATATCGTCATGTAACTCAATTTGAGGAAAAAAGTATTGAACAAAATCGTACCTGAATATGTATTCTTCATCTGCTCCAGTACCCACTTCATTCACCGGATAACGATGGACTTCCATTAATCGCCCAGCCAAATGTGTCAGTTTGGTTTGTGTTAATTGGGTAACCGGCTTTCCATCATAGCTCGTTAACAGCACTTGATTCCCTTGCTCGTTTAACCCCCAACCGTAGGATTTAGAAACACGAATCCCACTTTGATAAAGCTTGGACATTAATCGATATTGTTTGGCGATATCCGGTTTGGAATCCTTGTCCCAGACTTTCAATGCGTACCGCTGATCACCCATTTCGATTCTCATCACACTCGCTTCCAGTCCAGGTGGCAAAGGAATGATCTGATACTCCTGTTCCATCACCTCCTGGATACGCGCATCCAGTTCTATCCAATTAATCTGGCTAAGTTGAATCGTCATCGTTCTCCTCCTCCCATGTTATGACCGCCTCTCCCTGTTAGTCAGGTATAATCAGGCCTTTGCCAATGACATTAGCGGATACTGGCTGTTTGCCCAATTCTCTGGCCCATACCGACATCTGTCCCATATGGTGAATTTCATGGGCGATCACATGTCGCATAACTTCTCCCCATGAATCTGTAGCGACCTTGCCAGCTGAGCGATGATCAATGTAAGCTCTTTTTTCCATACGCAAATCCCATGCTGTAACAAATGCCTCTACATCAGGACGTAATTTGCGATCCAATCGTCTTACCGCCTCAAGATTCTGGTAGTTTGCAAAATCTTCCGCATCATCCGGTTTGCCCTGAAGCAATTGAAGCCAGCTCCACTCTACATCAATGATATGAAACAATGTTTGTAATATGTTGCCTACTCCGCCTGTACGAGGCCGAAGCAACTCTTCAAGCGGCACATCTTCACACCACACATACCATTGCTCACGCACCATCCAGTTATAACGAAAGAATGTTTCCATTAGTATATTCCCCTTTATCGATGTTTTTCAGAGAGATTTGATCAATTCTGTATTGGCAAAGGTATCCTCCGAATGTTCAAAATCACCATAAATTCTACTAATCTGATTAAATCCGGATTTAATCCAGAAGCGTAATGCAGGCCAATTTTTGAGTGCCACGTTGATTCGAATTTCCTTGTAACCAAGTTCGGAAAAGTGTAGAGTTAGCGCCTGAATTAATTCTTGTCCATATCCCTGCTTCTGGATCTCGCTCTGGATATATAGAAATTCGAGATAGATCGAATCCTCGGAGGGATACCCATGGTACACACTTAACAAACCAATATAGCGGTCATCCTCATTCGTGCGAATGGATTGAATTCGATAATTCTCCAGCCTGCCTCCCGGCGGAAGGTGGCCTTCTTCAAAACATTCTTTCACATAATTCCGATCATGCTCTTGTCCATCCCATTGATGCAAGTACCGACTGGTCTCATATATGGACTCAAGTTCAGGAATATCGGATTCTTTCACATTCGAGACAATAAGCCGGTCTGACTTCCATTCTACTGGAAGTTGTTTCATCGTAATCACTCCATCTTTACGTTCTAGTTAATTTCTTTTTTATATACAAGATTACATGAATCCCTGCATAAATAAACAGGGCATTGAACAAATATAGAAGTACATTTAAATAGATGCCAGATATAAACCAGATTGTTCCCTCTGAATTAGCATAATGATAATCCGTAAAGAATCGGATCGGGAAACCATACTCTGTTCGGAGCGGTCCATCTTCAGTATGTAAAGTTCCAGGAATACATAGGATGGCTAATACAGCAAGCCAGGCTGATAGATTCATTATTCTTTTGTTAATCGTCAATACCTCTCCTCCTCATTCATCCTTAACGGGATCTTTACCAAAATACGTCTCTTTCAACTTTTGATCCATAAAGTCTCTTAAGTCCTTTTGATCAAGTATATATTTCGAATCTCTATTAAATCTGCTTTTTGTGGATACAATAATTTGTTTCCGATTGTATTGAATTGTAATTTCAGCGTTATGCTTTAATCTCAAAGCAATTCCTGCACTAATGCTTCCTGTGACATCATCTACTGGTATTTTGGCCGATTCCGGGGCTGCATTCAGCCAGCCGACTATACGGCTAATGTCTTCTTTACTTAACGTAACATTGTCAATACTAGTGTGTGCTCCACCGTCGCCTGTCCTGGTGTACACGACTATGCTCATCTCTGTGCTTATCACTTGATTTCTCGAAATCGGCTTATTTGGATCAGGGTTACTCGTGAATAGAAAATACAGAAACATGATTGCCGCACCTATGAAAAACCAGAATCGCCTACGTTTTCCTAGCATTACAGCGCATTCTCCGTATCCACCACGTTGGCAAACAGTCTCAGTACCGTATTGTGATGTTCAATAATCTGCTCCGCTTGAAGTGTCTTTGAATTCCATGTGCTGTGCGCATCTTGAACCAGATTGACCGTGTATCCCAGACTGTACGCTCTTCGGCAAGTCGTGTCCACACATACCTCGGTCTGCATACCCGCGAGAATCAACTCCGTCACGCCATCTTCTTGCAATTTCAGATGCAGATTGGTTTCGTGAAACGAATCCGGTGTCTCTTTTTCGATAACAAGGTCACCAGATATAGGTGCAATAGACGGATGAATGGCCCACCCTGAAGTTCCTCGTTCCAGTGGACTGCCTGCTCCTTCACTGTGCTGGATATATATGATGAAATGCCCTGCTTCACGGGCCTTGGCCATTAACATCTGGATCTTCTGAAGTAACTGTTCTCCCTGATACACGGGATCTGCTTCATCAAACATCGCTACCTGTACGTCAATGATTAGAAGTGCACAATGCGTTGTCATCTTGCTTTCCTCCTGACGAATCAATATAATTTAACTCTTTCTTCTTCGCATCTTTAACAAAACTTCCAATCCCATATCAATAAGAACAAATAGAATAGCAGCAAGAACACCAAATAAGGTCAGAACTAACGTCTCTTTGAAATCCAAGATTGCTTCTCCTGCGCCCATGACCAGATAATAAATATACATGCCCAAAACTCCAGCACAGGCATAACTCAATATCCTCGTACTTAGATACAAAACATGATTAACGAATTGTATTTGGCTGAGCAGATAGTCTAGCAATATCGATAAAGGTAGCCCGATCAACAGGATCAAGGGAGTCGCGTATATCGGATAAATAAGAATGTAAAAATCAAAACTGTAGGATTCATTCATCGATATGAGACTTGCAGCCAAAGTAAAACAAATGATGGTTAGAACGGTTGTCATCAGCTTTCTTCCCATGTTCATCTCATCACTCCAATACATCTCTATTCATTGGATGTGCTCATGCGTCAGATTTTGCCGGTTGCCATCCGATTTCTTGAGACCAACGATGTGCTCTCTGTAAAATGCTCCACACCATTGGTCCTTTTCCTTCAACATATTTGGGACGCTCATCTTTATACAATGACATGAGTCTGTGCTTTTCTTCTGCATATTTCAAACAATCTTCTGGATGCTCCCTTAAATAGTCTCTAAACAGCAAGGTCATCTGCTCGGAGAAACTGCCTACCTGTCTAACGTGTATATGTATCCTTCTGCTTCCGGGTTCTTCACGAAAGTAACGTTTAGTCTTATCCGGATTTTCTGCTCTGAATACAAATCCGACTGTTTCGATCTCATGTTTGTAGTCCAACAAATTTTCATAATTAGAAACAGATATTTGTATATCTATTATGGGTTTGGCATCTATTCCAACAATTGAAGTGGACCCAACATGATCGATCCGCAGAGCCTTTTCTCCTAACGCTTCTCTTAATTTCGAACCCGTTTCGAGAAACAAATCACGCCATGCCGGATCATACTTTGCAATTCTCCATTGATCCTCCATACAACTCCTCCTTGGTTATTCAATCAAGCTATATAATTAAATAACACGTTATTTTAACCTTTTGTTACATGTAGATTATTTAGTGACGCCATATAGAGATCATGCAAAATCTTCATTGTTTATTCCAAGATCTATTTGTTTTCTGGATTCGATCATGTATTCGTATACATCATCAATTTCTGCTATGCCTGTAATATTCTCTTTTAGCAGATCGATAATTAAATTATAATCACTCTCTCTCATCCTTATATCTTCCATATAGTTATTGTTATAGTCGTTTATAAAATCTAATTTGTTGTTATAAAATCGAAATCTCTCCAAAACATATACTTCCTTAAGATTAACAAATAATGCTACAAAATCCTTAAGGTTTCTGGCCACTAAAGTTACTTGATTACCAAACGCCGTAGGTTGGATAAAGATAACCGGAGCTTCTTCCAAATCACTAATGGATCTGTTAAACGTGAAAAAAGCAAAATGGTCACCATCTGCCCCTGTTCTTCCAAATATGATGGCATCATCTGGCGTACAATAGTATCTATCATCATCATTGTTAAAACTAATATAAACCCCCATATAGTCATGAAGGGTCGCATCATGTTGTTTACATAAAAAAAGAGAAGGCCCCTTAGGCCCTCCCCTTAACTTCTTAATGATAATCACACTTGAAATTTGTAAACTCAGCCGAAGCATCTTGCCCGCTCGCGTATAAACCAATGAGTACGCCTGTAAAACCTCCTGCCACCTCCGAAGAAAGGTATCTCGTCTGTGCCGTGCCTAGCAGAATCTCTTCACCATCTGCTTGAAACAGGAAGCTGTAGCGTTCCTGGCTTGAGCGGATGACCAGGGTTGCATGCTGTTGATTTCCCAGATTCACTTCATGTTCTATCGATTTGACATCACCAATATTTAGACGCTCGATCACCTTATAACCGTCCTGCTGCCCACGAATAGCCACTTCATAATGATGATTCTCATCCATGTAGATCGTGATCCCAGCTTCTCCACTCGTCACACTGACATCGACTGAAATTGTGGCATTAAAGTCTTTTTGACGTAACCCAATGAACGTTGGGGATGCTGGAACGTCCAGCGTTACATCAGTTCCTGTTAGCGTAAGCTTGTCTGATTCAAGCTGATAGTGTTCTGTATTTGGATGACGAAGGTAACACCAGTCGAGGTTCCAGTCTGTATTTTCAAACGTATATTGCTTCTTGTCCTGCTGGATCACCGTGTCCGGGATACGATTAGTCTCAAAACTCGTCAGCGTTGTGCCTTCATGTCCGGCTGTAAACCAACCGTCTTCATCAAACGTAATCGGAGTCAGAAATACTTCTCGGCCCAGATGATGGTACGTAGCCCATCTGCCAATCTGACGGAATCCCAGGTGAAAGAGCCACCAGTTTCCCCGATCATCCTGAACCAGATCACCATGCCCCACACCCTGGAGCTCATAACCGCCCAGATTGCGATTGGTTAGAACCGGATTGTGCTCATAGGCTTCGAACGGACCTGAAGAAGAAGTGCCCCGAGCATACGTAACCATGTGACCATACTCCGTACCACCCTCAGCTGCAAGCAGGTAATAAAAACCGTTCATTTTATAGAGATGCGGGCTTTCCAGATATCTTCCACCTGTCCCATTCCATATCGACCGACTTGGGCTAAGTTTGCGGCCCGTTTCAATCTCAATCTCACACTGGACAATTCCGCCAACGCCTTCATCATCCACGCCATTACTCATAAACAAGGTCTTCCCATCTTCAAAATACAAATCGGGATCAATCCCGCCTTGATCCACATAAATAGGCTCAGACCATTCTCCGTAAATAGCGTCCGTCCAGACATAGAAATTCTGATGTGTCGTATCATTCGTTGTAACCATATAAAAACGCCCGTTATTATGCCTGATGGTTGGGGCAAATACACCCCCGGAGCTGTTCACCGTCTCGAGCTGAATCTGGCTTTTACGAGTCAGGCAGTGACCAATCTGCTTCCAATTCAGCAAATCCTTGCTCTCAAAGAGCGGTACGCCCGGAAAGTACTGAAAAGAACTACACACCATATAGTACGTATCGTTGACTTTGATTACACTAGGATCTGGATAGAAACCTTTAACAACAGGATTATTGTATTTCACTATACTCCACCTCTTATGCTAAAATTCATAAATATAAGAATTCAACTTTGTAACAACTAAAAAAATTAAACACCATTGGCTATAAACTTGCAATGAATCTGGATTGTATCTTGGAACTAATTTTACTGAATTAATATATATGTGATTTTAGAAGATTGAGGGTAGGGAGTTGTACAGATGATCAAAGCAAATGGGGAGCCCCAGTTCCTTCCTTTATATGAGGCGCTGGCAAGCGAAGTCAGATGGAGAATCATGGATATGATTGCAGATCGCGAAATGAATGTGAAGGATCTTGCGGCAGTATTAGAGCTTAGCCCCTCCATTGTCACGATGCATATTCGCAAACTGGAGGATGCGGGTCTAATTGGGAGTAGAAGAGTTCGGATCAACGGAGGGACGCACAAATTATGTTACCTCAAGCAAGATCAGATTGAGATCGAGCTGCCATCCGCAAGCCAAAGTTCACGAACCAGAGAACAGACGATAGCCGTGGGACACTACACTGCTTTTGATATCCACCCTACCTGTGGGCTAGGAACACTTGAGAAAGAAATCGGCGTATGGGATGATCCGCGTTACTTCCTTGATCCTGAGCGGGTACACGCCGCTATCCTGTGGTTTGGGAAGGGCTATGTTGAATATAAAACACCGAACTTTGTCCTTCCTGACCAGACAACCGATGCTATTGAAATTTCGATGGAACTGGCGTCTGAAGCTCCGGGATTGCGAGATCATTGGCCTTCGGATATTCGCTTCACCTTCAATGGCATTTCACTTGGAACGTGGACAAGCCCTGCCGACTTTGGCAGAGCAGCACGCGGCAAATATACGCCAGAATGGTGGCATCGCAATGTGAATCAGTATGGATTATTAAAGACCATTCGCATTGATGCCTCCGGTACCTATATGGATGGTGAGCGGATGTCAGACATTACTCTCGCGGATATTAAGCTTATCGAACCGTTCTGGACGCTACGCTTCACAGTTGACGAGGAAAGCCCCAACGTTGGGGGATTAACGATCTATGGTGCCGGTTTTGGTAATCATGATCAAGATATTGTTATTCGTGTATTAGGTTAACTTTCTCATCTAATCGGTTAACTCAATTTTGTCAAAAACATTATATTTCTCCAGATCTGAAGTGATCGCAAAGGGTAGGTAATGATATAATTCAGATCTGGTTGCCCACATGTACTCGCTATGTTCTTCTGAAAGATTCACTTGATGATCTTTGGTTCTGCACAGATACATTAGAAGAATGACCTGTCTATGCGGATCGGTAAAGAACGTATTGGCAAACAGTAATTCATCTATTTGAACTTTAATGCCAACTTCCTCTCTAATTTCACGGACCAAGGCCACTTCCAACTCTTCTCCAAAGTGAACTTTTCCCCCTACGGTTTCCCAACTTCCTGCGCCCACCTCATCCACTAATGAGCGCTTGACAAGCAACACTCTACCTTCATTCTCGATTAGTCCTTTAACGACATTCACCATTTTGTTTTCCAAGCGCTTAGTCTCAACCCCTTTTTTTGTATTAGGAATTATTTTGTTTCTGAAACCACTCTCTTAGCTGATTCATATGAGCTTGATGATAACGGTTATGGTCAGCCATATGCCATAATCCCCAACGTACCGTAGCTTGCTTTTCGTTCTGATGTCCAAAAGTAACTACTCGATCTAGGTCAGCATCTGCTACTTGTGTGCAGGTTTCTTTCAGAAGGGTTAATACACCCTCATATTGAGAGATAAGTGTGTCACGTGAGACACCTTGAATCAGCGGAAGTCTATCATTTTCATCAATCATGGGACCATATTGCTCTATTAATGGCTGCGGAAGGACAACTCCCTTTATTCTATAAACCCAATTCATATCAACAAACGTAATATGTCGTATTAATTGAGCTGTACTATTAAACTGGTTCTGTTCCCCTTTGTAATCTACCTCTTCTTGCGACATCCCCTCAGTAATCGATTTAAGTCGCTCACTATTCTCTCTTACTGCGGAAAATAACATTCCAACAATAGGCTCCATATTGGCTTCACCTTGTAAATCGTAAATCAAAGTCATCCCTCCTCGCTTGAGTACATGTCTATTTCGATGACTCTCTGATCAGTCTTTGATTCAATTCCCAGATTGCTACTCTATTACTATCCCATTTAAGTATTTTACGAGCTTCTTCATAAGCCACCCATTTATATTCTGAGTGCTCATTGGATATAGACAGATCCATTTCATCCAGTTCTACTCCAAAGCAATACTCAGGAATAACAAATGTATCAGGTCCCCACATAAAATAACCAACCACATCTACCACGGAGTGAGTCGAGCTTGAATTAAGGCTCCTGTATTGACTATTTAAGGGGATTCCCGCCTCTTCAAATGCTTCTCTCATGGCTGCTTCTAATGGTTTTTCTTCATCTTCACCTCCCCCAGCTATGCCCTGCCAGCTATGCCCTGCCAGTAACCTTCTCTTGATCTTCGAAAGATAGCATATGCATAGTCATTTGAATCTTTCAACCTGGTATAAGGAAAAACTAATATTTGAAATGGTGCTCGAGACACAGGTACATCCCTCCTCTTTACCTTCGCTCTTTCAACAGTTCCTTAATCTCCCTTAACTCTGATAATATTTCTTTGGTGTGCTGGCTATTTTTTGAGTTATCTATTCCAACTTTCACAACATAAATACCGAGGAAGAGATACACCACCAACATAATGATCATTCCCATGTACATCTCTCCTTTCCAAAGTAGCAGCACATTGCTACGAACGTTTACTGCCGTCTATATGCTCTCTTTCCAACTGATTCCCATGGAATGCCTTCAAAATAAAAGCCCGATCCGGAATGTTCAACCGTTCATACGATTTCAGATACTCCCTATTGTCATATGGAACACCAATGAATTTCACGTCCAGTTTGCCCTCTTGGAGATCCACGATGCCATATCTGGCAATGGCAAGATCGTTACAGCCTAAAGCTCCCGGATTCAGATATACTCTTTGATCTGTCCTATAATAATGAAGAATATGATGATGACCAAAACAAACCAAATCATGGGCCGTCCCCTGATACTTCGCGTCTAATTTGGTTCCAGATGGTTCTTTATCGATGACATCCAACTTGTCGTTACTCATATGATAGTGAGTTAGAAGGAACCGATGTCCTTCCACCTCTTTTTCAACGAATTTCGGTAGAGCTTGTATTCTCTTGATCGATTCTGCACTTAGATGTTGACCAATCCATTCATGGTGCTCAGCTATGCCTTTATGCCCTTCTAATGGCCCCTTATTTTGGAGCAAACTCAATACGGCCTCTTCGTGATTCCCTGAAATCGCTATCATATTTTTACGACTGCACAACATCTCGATCACTTCATTGGAGTAAGGGCCAATGCCGATCATATCCCCCAAGCAAAATGTATGCTCAATGTCTCCTCTGGAATCGATATCAGCTAATACTGCTTGAAGCGCAGGAAAATTCCCATGAATATCGGTTAAGATGGCAACCTTCATTGTGATTCCTCCTCAGGAATATACATCGTTTGAATCTCCTGTACACCCGGAATAAAGCCCAGATTCAGATATACGGACTCCGCATCATTTCCTTGCATCACATACAATCGTAGCACGGGATACTTACCCTTAAGTGCATTTAATGCTCTCTGTAACATCAGTGTAGCAAGCCCTCTTCCTCTATATGCCGGCCGAACCCCTATGCTATATACGGCAGCCTGATTATCCTGCAGACAAAGACGACAGTTGGCAATAAGCTGTCCCGTTTCCTTATCGTACACAAGCGTGGAGGCTTGAGTCAGAATTTCATTGGTATAATTAGGATCATCACTTGGAATAAAATCTGCAAGCGTGGTATGTTTTCTTCGTGTAGCTTCAAGACTTCCTGCAAAACTTTCCAGGTCACACTGAGCAATTTCATCTTCATTTACATATTTTCTGGTGCCGGTTTCACTTTCAATAATCTCTGGACTCTTCACGGTTACCCTGCTGTCCCATTCGACTTCAAAATGATCTGTAGGCCGCTGCATCCAGCGACATCTGAACTCCACTGGCCAGAATCCAGCTCTTGCGTATAGATCAACTTGGTCTGGAAGAATCTCAAAGGTCAGAATGCGTTTGGTGCGATCGGACCACTGCATTAATTTATCCTTCAGAAGTTTCAATACCTCAAAGCACTGCTGGAATGGCGGGATAAAAAACAAATGATACATCCGGTTAGGCTCCATTCTCACGCCACCTATTTTGCTTTCCCCCTTGTAAATCCAGTACGCACTGATCTTGGAAGAACTGAACTCTTCTTCCCTGAAAAATCCGACATAACGCATATCATAATAAACCGTGCAATATAATCCCCATTCGGCAAAATCAGCTTTGCGAATCGAATATTCATCCGACAGATCATATTGAAGAATATCTGTAGACCATTCCGTTAAACTCATACGTCATTCCTCCTCAATTCTAATTACATGTACAGCAATTAATGAACCTTTCTATACGCCACCCCGTGAACATGAATTAACACATGCTCTGCTTCCAAACGTTCAAAGAAATCCAACATGTCCTTAAACGGATTCTCGAAATACGAAGTCAGGTATGCAAGCTCTGGCGTTGTTTTTATAAAATTGTAAAAAAAGTAGGGGTCCATGTTGCCCACATCCTCTGGACTACCAAGGAAAACCTCTAATGTCTGCCCTGTTTCTGTATTCTTGAACATACAGTGCTCACCGTGAACATCAAAATACCAGTTTCCCGTTAATTCTTCTTCTCCATGGATTACATCCGCATTGGAAAGCAAATGGTACGCCCCTTCGAGAATTGCCGTCCGATCAGGCTGATCCGTTTCCAATATCAATTGCTCGATCAATTGCCGCGCGATTCTTTGGTACATATCCATCACAGCCAATAATTCTTCCATAATTTCCTGTGTTATTGATTTCATCATTTCAGATCCTTTGCCCTTTCAAACGAAGATTAACTGCCAGACCTTGCGGTTAGCAAAGATAAAATAACGTATCCAAAAAGTTGAACCGTAAATACAATGGCGACAAACTCAACCATGATGCTGTTCGCTGCATTAAAATCATTCACAAGATCCACGAAGATCTTCCCAGGTCGGGATAATACATCCCACGAATTCCACCGATTAAATCTACCAATGTAGACCCCTATACTGCTCAATAGCAAAATAACACCGACAACCATCATACTAATGTACTTATTTATTAATTTGTTTAACATGCCCTGGATTTGAATGATCGAACAAGTCGAGAGCAGCAATCCGATAATCGCTACGGCAAACGTCAGAGTGAGTCCATACCAAAAATCAATATTAACCCAAAATTTAACCTCCCCTTGAGCATCAAAATATCTGAATGAATGCAGAATCTCCGTAAAAAGGTAGGCCGCATTAGGCAGGAAAAAGAGCCATACTCCACACATCAGCCCCATACATATCATGCTCGTTGTGGTTAATTTCTTATTGAATATGTACCTAATGCAGGATGAGATGATGAAAGGTACCCATGCCAGGAACATATCCCAGCTTAAAAAGCGATACATATTCGTATCTGTTTGGGCACGTAAATACATCACAACACCTAAACAACAACAAGTAGCCACAAGCAAGGTAACGATGAATCTTAGATCTTGAACCGGATGTTTGTTATCTTTCATTTTGCGCTGTCTACTTCCCTCTCCCTGATGAATTATAAATACTTTTTAAATGCCTTGCTGGATTCTCCGTTGTACCCCAATTTCGTATAAAAGTGATGTGCTTCCTGTCTGGATGATCCACTGGTAAGAAACACCTTCACACAATTTTTCTGCACACACACTTGCTCTATATAATTCATCAATTCAGATCCGTATCCCTTGCTCTGTACATGTTCCGTAATGATAACCCGCTCAACTACACCAAATGGTCTATTTTCCACCAAAGCATCCAGACAAATATGTAAATGAGCCGTTCCGATCACCTGATCACCCAGTTCATACACGAACAAGAAACTGTTTGGGTTATTCCGAACCTCTTCAATCCGTTCTGCAAGTACCTTCGTGTTTAAGTTGTTCGGCAATAATTCTTTATATAGTCTTTCGATAACCGCTGCATCCCTAGCTTCTGCCTCTCTTATCATCAAGCTTCCCCTCCCTGTTACCTCACTTGATAACTTAAAATGATATCACCGTTGTCTTCCAACTCACCCGTTTCTTGAAACCCGCAACGCTTATACAGCGCATTTGCCGTACTGTTATGCGGAACATGGGATACCCTGATTTGCTGGCAGTCACTTCTATCTTGCAACATACGAATCACTTCTTGAATAGCAAGTTTACCGTAGCCCTTCCCCTGGTACTTCTCATCCATCATAAAGCGCAGAATCCAGTAATACCCGTCATTGTAGATCTCATTATCAAACAAAATAAAACCGACCATCTGATCCTCTGCAAAAATGCCATATGGTTTGGACGTAATTTCCTTCGTCGCATGCATCAATGAATCCGCATTACTTGCGACCAAATCCAGCTGATCCTCCCGCGGTTTAAGGTTGATGCATTCGAATTCATTTTCTTTGGTTATAGGTTGTAGCGTCACTTGCTCCATATCCACAATCCTCTCTCCTTGCAGGCTTATTCACTAGATTTTCTTGATCAATATAATCTCCAAGGGTTGTGTATCCAGCAACAGAGCCCCTGCGTCAACATACCCCAGCTTTCGATAGAAATGTTGGGCATGTTCATCTGATTGCGTTGAAGTCATCACGGTATCGAAGCCTTGTTGCTTCATTAAACTTTCCCAGTGATGCACCACTTTTTTGCCAAATCCACCGTTTCGATAGGGTTCATCAATCCAGATCATATTCATGAAGGGAAGGTTGTCCCAAAAGTAACCGTACCTCATCCATCCAACTCTTGATCCCTCGTCCTCATCCCATAGGATGAATATTTCTTTCTCACGAATCTTCGTTTTCACAAGTGCATGATGGATATGTCGATCTCTATCAATGATATAGTCGTAATCGGCTTCCGTTGCATATTCAATCTTCATTCGTAATACTCCCTTCATTAACTACGTCCATCATAACCCAAAATGTGGTAGTTGCGAACAGTTCTTTCCTCTTTTTTTCCATGCCAAAAAACCACGGTTTCCCGTGGCTGCACTCGCTCTATTTTCCTCAATCCGCTGTGGATCCGCTCACCAATTGCCCCTTGTACCATACGGCCTGCCGCGCAGATCGCCGCGCAACGGCTTCCGCCGAACAACTTGCATGGACCAACACAAAACTCGCTGGGTCTCCCACCCTCGGCCAGACTTGTTCCCCTTGTGAATCCAGCGGTGTGATCCCCCCTGTTACGAATGCCAAAGATTGAGACAAGGACAATTCGTCACTATATCCGTACAGTTCTGCGAAGCGTCCCGCTTTCTCAAGCAGGTCCCCATTGCCAAAAGGAGACCAATGATCTGTCAGGCTGTCTGTGGCCAACTTCACGTTCACACCCATACGGTGGAGCATGGGAAGAGGCATCATCGTTCTGCCAATGGGCACCGTGGAAGCAATGCTCATCCCGAGCGAGGCCATTCGCTGCGCCAGTTCTTCCGCTTCCTGCTGCTCTGCGCGGGCAAACCAGAACGCATGACTTACCGTAACTTTACCCTGAAGCCCTGCTGCTTCGGTCAGATTTGCGAGTTCCAGCAGCGTTTGTTTGCCTGCCTGCCCTCCATCATGCAGATGTATATCAATGCCCGCCTGATGCTGAACAGCCAGTTCAACCATGGCGTTCAGTGATCGCTCAATCTGTTCGTCCACTGTATGAGGATCAAGTCCGCCCACATGTGTTGCACCTTCCTTCATCGCTTGACCCATAAGCTCCACTGAATGGGAGCGAAGCAGTCCATGCTGCGGGAAAGCCACGATTTCCGAAGAGATTTTGCCAGAAAATGATTCCAAAGCCTGCCGCGTTGCTTCCAGTCTTTTCAACCCACTGACAGGTTCAATATTACAATGACTACGTACATGAGTGGAGCCGCATCCCTGGATCAAGGTCAGAATACTCTCCGCTTGACGCTTCGCATCTGGCAGAAGCTTGGGCAACAGAACCTTCTCTTCTTCAATGCGATCGAAAATACTGGTGATACGTTTAACCGCTGTCCACGGCCCATCGTAGTACGTTTTATCCAGATGAATATGTGCCTCCTCGAACGAAGGCAGCAGCAAAAGTCCCTTGCCATCTATTTGTGGTAGATCACTAGACAACATGTCGTTTCCTTCCACAATCGCCGCAATCACTCCATCTTCAATCCGCAGATGAGCGGGGCTTGTCCGTGTCCCCGTCACCTGTTCTCCTTCTCGAACATAACTCCTCTCCAAAGTTACGTTAGTTAACCAGTATGCCTGCTTCATCATGTCATCCCTCTTTTCTCACCCGGCATTACGTCTTCCGGATACCGATTGATAATCTATGATCCATGGTACCATACGGGTTCACAGGGCAAAAATACGTAAAACGTTGGTGTTCCATATGCGGAACGTTTATATTACGCTACCTTAATACATACAAAAAAACAGGCACAATACGTGCCTGCCCTGTCCATATCACCTTAATCTTCTATGTTCCCTCTTCCATTAAAAATGAAACCGCGCATGCCCTCCATCGGTCACGCCTTCAATCTGTTCGATATCTAGCAATCTGCGCTTCATCTCTAGGCCTCCACGGAACCCGGTCAGCTTGCGATTAGCCCCGATAATGCGGTGGCAGGGTAGCAGAACCGGAATTGGATTGGCTCCATTTGCAGCCCCAACTGCGCGCACAGCCGAAGGTCTTCCAATGGCAGCAGCGATGTCACCATAGGTCCTAATTTCACCGTAAGGCACACGCCCTAACTCTCTCCATACCTCCTGCTGGAAGTTCGTTCCGATCAAGTCCAGTGGAATAGCATCTGTATAAGTCATCGGTTTCCCTGCAAAATAGGACTGTAACCAGTCCATCATGCCTGTTTGTTTCAGCGCATGTTCGTTCTCTTCCAGTTCCACCCCAGGTGCAATTTTCTGTATCCAGCCGTTCCAATCCTCCAGTGTTTCGTTGGGCATGACCACTCGGCACAATCCTTGTTCCGTAGCGAGCAGCACCCATGGACGACCGTCCAACTGCATCGTAGTGTACATCAACTTTTTTCTCATTCGTTTATCGCCCTCTCCCCGGTGGAATGCTTCATGTTAGGACTAGGAGGTAACCTGCTTCTTCACCTTACGTTTCATACTGCGGATCATCTGCTTGCTCTCCGGATCAACGCGATAAGATTCCGTGATTTTCTGAAGTGCCTTATTATACGTAAAATCGTCCAGGGTATTATGGTTCAGATAACGCAGAGTCACCTCAGGTTGTTTCACATAAGCCATTGAGATGGCCCAAGCCACTGCCATTTTCACATAATACGCCTCGTGACGAATCTGATCCAATACGGTCAGAACCTGATCAATATATCTCTCATTCAGATAAAAATTCAACAGCATTACCACGCCAAACCGAATTTCATATTCCTGATCTGATCTCAGATACGGCTGCAAGAACGCCCACATCGGCTCCGAATGGAGCTTCGTATATTTCAGTCCGGCACAGAAGCTGTCACACACCGACCAGTTGTCAATCTTCGGTACAAATGTTTCAATAGCCTTTAACAGTTCGTCCAGATCAGCCTGGACATGTCCAATGACCATGGCTTGCAGCATCACTTCTTCAAAATATTCATCCTCTGCCGTTTCCAGATACGTGCGCCAGTCCCCGGCGGCAAGCTGCTTGGCAATTTTTCGTAAAGCCGGCAACCTTACACCTAGTACATTCGTGATGTTGGGAATAAGCGCAGCCGAGAATTTCTGATACTCCGGCTCAACCATGCTGAGCAATTGTGTTCTGATATCTGCTTCCACTAGCGCATGTCCTCCTCGTCTGTTGCTGTACAACAAGTATATCCTTGCAGCGGCTGTTTGTAAGCCCATATCGAATGTTTGAGCAAGATTACAATATCATTTTGGGTGCGCTCTTTTCCCTTCATTTGTTTAACCGCCAACCCATTTCGTTTAAAAATATGAAGCTAACCGTTTAGAAAGGAGTGTCGATATGAACGGACCTCATACCAAGAAAGATTTCTCCGTGGAGGAGATCACCGAACAACTCGTGCAATATGTGCAATCCCGGAACCTTCCCGATTTCTATAAATTGGTGAAAGAACTGCATCCCTACGACCTCTCACTCGTGTATAAAAAGTTCCCTGAAGAAGAAACCAATCGATTTCTTCTCCTGTTCAAACCCGATGCGCTGGCGGATCTCGCCGAGACCCTGAAGCTGCACGAACAGATTCAACTGTTTGAACGACTTGGGCCGGAACGAACGCTTGAAGTCATGCAGCAGATGGACAAAAGTGATCTGATCCGGTTCATGCACGATTTGCCTGCCAAACGCAGAGAAGAATTGCTGTCCAGCATGAATCTGGACCACTCTGCCATTATCCGGTCCGTGCTTAATTATCCGCCGGAGACGGCAGGACGCATCATGACAGATCGGTACCGGACCCTGCTCGCCCATGAGACAGCCAAGGAAGCCTTGCGACAATCGCAAGGTACCATGCATATCTCCGCCTCCAGTTACCTTTATGTGACCGATAATGAAGGCAAACTGGTCGGTGTCGTGAGTTATCGCTCACTCGCCTTGGCTGACGACAAGACCAAGGTTGAAGAACTGATGAACCAGCGGGTGATCCATGCAACGGTGGATATGGACCAGGAAGAAGCCGCACAGCTTCTGCAGCGTTATGAGTTTATGGCGCTTCCGGTAGTGGATGAGAATCACAGGTTATGCGGTATCATCCAGATGGATGATGTCATCGATATTATTATGGATGAAGCGAGTGAAGATTTAGCCAAGATGGGGGGCGGCAGCAAGGATATCGACTTTGATACCAAACCACTTGTTGCCGTTAGACGCAGACTTCCCTGGCTCATTCTATTGCTGCTAATTGGCTTAATCTCGGGAAGCATCGTGGATTTCTTCGAGGATACACTGAATCAAGTAGTCGCATTGGCATTCTTCATGCCGATGATCGCAGGTATGACGGGGAACACAGGAACACAGTCTCTGGCTGTTGTGGTACGCGGATTGATCGGACGCAAACTCGACAAATCCACCGTACTCGCACTGATTGGTCGGGAGATCAAGGTAGGCACCATGATTGGCTTGGTCTGTGGATTGCTGATTACTGTCATCGCTTATTTCTGGCAAGGGGACTGGCTGCTAGGCGCCATAATTGGGGTGTCTCTGTTCCTCACTCTTGTCATTGGCACACTGACTGGCACCTGCATCCCGCTTCTGCTTAGTCGTTTCAAAGTCGACCCGGCTGTTGCCTCTGGCCCATTAATCACCACATTAAATGATATCTTGTCCCTGTTTATCTATTTTGGAATCGCCACACGTTTTCTCGATGCCTTGATGTAAATAGGTTGTGCATACAGCAAAACAGACCTGATCCTGAGATCTAGGTCTGTTTTTTCGTTTTATTTTTATCCCAGTGTTACGCTGATCTTTTATTTTTATTATAGATATCAAACGCTACCGCCAGCAGCAGTACCAATCCCTTAATTCCCTGTTGCCAGTCAATACCGAGACCAATCAGGGACATCCCGTTATTCAGCACACCCATAACCAAACCACCGATGATCGCACCAAATACCGTACCTATGCCCCCTGAAGCGGAAGCACCACCGATGAAGCAAGCCGCAATGGCATCCAACTCAAAGTTGGTACCCGCTCTTGGCGTAGCCGCATTCAGACGTGCGGCGAAGATTAACCCTGATACCGCGGCAAGCGTACCCATGTTCACGAAAACCCAGAAGGTTACCTTTTTTGTTTTGACCCCAGACAGACCTGCGGCCTTCTCATTACCTCCAAGCGCATACACATGTCGTCCCATGACAGTACGATTCATCACGAAGGAGTACACAACGATCAGGACAAACAGCAGGACCAGGATATTCGGAATACCCGCATAACTTGCGAGTACAAACGTAAACAGATTTGTCACGACAGCCACCACAATCAACTTGAGCAAAAACAGTCCCTGTGACACAACCTCGAATCCGTATTTTCGCTGGGAACGGCGTTCCCGCAGTTCATTGACAATGTACCAGACGGTGAGCACAAGACCCACAATGATGGATACCAGACCAAAGCCTGAGAATTGAATGTCCGGCAGGAAGCCCGAACTTATTTTCTGGAAACCACCCGGGAAAGGAGAGATCGATTGCCCCTCCAGCACGATCATCGTCAAGCCGCGGAACAGCAACATCCCTGCCAGCGTCACGATAAATGCCGGAATCCGTACATAGGCGATCCAGAAGCCTTGCCATGCACCGATCAAAGCCCCAACCAGCAAGGAAGCGATAACTGCAAGCCAAGCCGGAAGCTGCCAATCAACCATCATAATCGCGGCAACGGCACCCACAAAGGCTGCAATGGAACCAACAGACAGGTCAATATGCCCGGTAATGATGACCAGCACCATTCCGATCGCCAGCACCAAAATGTAGCTGTTCTGCAAAATCAAATTTGTAATATTAATCGGCTTGAGCAACAGCCCGCCTGTAAGTACCTCGAACAAAAGCATAATCACTACCAAGGCAATAATCATGCCGTATTGACGGATATTATTTTTGAACAGCTTTGTTATCATTTCCATGCTTGCCGCCTCCAGACTTGGTCATATATCTCATCAATGTTTCCTGCGATGCTTGTTCCCGGCTGACTTCACCGGTAATTCGCCCGGCATTCATCACATAGATCCGGTCACACAGGCCAAGAACCTCCGGAAGCTCAGATGAGATTACCAGCACGCCCTTGCCTTCAGCAGCAAGCCGATGAATGATCGTATAGATTTCGAATTTCGCTCCCACATCAATGCCGCGGGTAGGTTCATCCAGGATCAGAATATCCGGTCCGGCAAAAATCCATTTGCTGAGCACCACTTTTTGCTGGTTGCCACCACTCAGATTACCGGTCTTCTGCAAAATACTTGGTGCTTTGATGTTCATGCTTTTCTTCATCTCTTCCGCCACCAGCACTTCTTCACGCTCGTTCACTACGGCGTTTCGCGTCAGCTTGCTGAGACCCGTTAAGGAAATATTGCGCTTGATGTCATCCATCAGAATGAGTCCATATTCCTTGCGGTCTTCTGTCACATAAGCAAACCCGTTCTGAATGGCCTCGGTGACGGTATTGTTGTGGATCGGTTTACCATTCTTGATGAGTTGCCCCGAAATATTTCGGCCATAGGATTTGCCAAAGATACTCATCGCAAGCTCGGTACGCCCAGCGCCCATCAGCCCTGCAATGCCCACAATCTCCCCACGTCTGATATTCATATGGATCTGATCCAGTACTTTCCGCTCGGCATGATGTTCGTGATATACCGTCCAGTCCTTTACCTCAAGGATAACTTCACCAATGGTGGCATGACGCTCCGGATAACGGCTGGTGAGATCACGTCCTACCATGCCGCTAATAATCCGGTCCTCCGACACTTTTTCCTTCTTCATATCCAACGTCTCAATTGTCTTGCCATCCCGTAAAATGGTCACGGAATCGGATACCTTGGATACCTCATTCAGCTTGTGTGAGATCAGAATACAGGCGATGCCCTGTTTCTTGAATTCCAGCATCAATTGCAACAGATTTTCACTGTCGTCCTCGTTCAGCGCAGCGGTTGGCTCATCCAGAATAAGCAGCCGCACCTTTTTGGAGAGCGCTTTCGCAATTTCGACCAGTTGCTGCTTGCCTACCCCGATGCTGGATACCAGCGTGTTTGGATTTTCGCTCAGTCCCACCTTCGAGAGCAGTTCTCGTGTACCCACAAAAGTTTCCTTCCAGTTGACTATTCCTTTGCTGGCACGCTCATTGCCCAGATATATATTTTCCGCGATTGAAAGGTAGGGAATCAGGGCCAACTCCTGATGGATAATAACGATTCCCAGATCCTCGCTCTGCTTGATATCCTTGAACTCACATTTTTTGCCCTGAAATAAAATGTCACCTTCATACGTGCCATGTGGATATACACCACTCAACACCTTCATCAACGTAGATTTACCTGCGCCATTTTCACCACATATGGAATGAATTTCGCCTTCACGGACTTTCAGATTGACATTTTCCAGTGCTTTGACGCCAGGAAAGGTTTTGGTGATGTTCTTCATTTCCAGAATGATTCCGGCCATGGGATGTGCTCCTTTCACTTATTATTTCAGTCCGATTTCTTCCTTCGTGTAATACTGGGTACCCACGATATCCTGCTCCACATTTGTACGATCCACGGAGATGGGATCCAAGAGATACGCCGGAACAACCTCTATTCCGTTGTTATATGATGTTGTATCATTAACTTCCGCCTGTTTTCCTTGCAAAATGCTATTGGCCATCTCTACCGTCTTCTCAGCTAACTTCCGCGTATCCTTGAACACGGTCTGTGTCTGTTCCCCGGCCACAATCGACTTGATCGAAGCAAGTTCGGCATCCTGTCCTGTAATAACGGGCAGCGGTTTGTTCGAAGTACCGTAACCGATTCCTTTCAAGGATGAGATGATACCAATACTGATTCCATCATAAGGAGATAACACTGCATCCAGATGATCACCTGAGTAATAGGCACTCAGCAGGTTATCCATCCGTGACTGGGCCAATGCACCGTCCCAGCGCAAGGTCGCTATCTGGGCCATCGTCATCTGCTTGCTGCGCACAACCAACTTGCCGGAATCGATGTACGGCTTTAGGACAGACATCGCGCCGTCGAAGAAGAAATAGGCGTTATTATCGTCTGGGGAGCCGCCAAACAGCTCAATGTTATACGGTCCTTTTCCATCCTTGAGTCCAAGTTTTTGTTCGATGTAGGAGGCTTGAAGCACACCCACCTTAAAATTGTCGAACGTGGCGTAATAGGTTAAGTAAGGCGTATTGCGAATGAGCCGATCGTACGAGATCACTTGTATCCCTTCGTCATGTGCCTTCTTGATCACATCCGTTAATGTGTTGCCATCCACGGACGCGATGACCATCACATCCACACCTTTGGTAATCATGTTTTCAATCTGTGAAATCTGATTCTCAACCACGTCCTCAGCATACTGAAGATCGGTTTTGTACCCCTGCTCCTGAAACAGACGGACCATGTTCTCCCCGTCTCCCACCCATCGCTCTGATGATTTGGTTGGCATCGATATACCAACATATCCCTTTTCTTTGCTGCCTGGCCCACTCTCTGCCAGATTGCAAGCCGAGAGCATCAAGGTCATCACCAGAAGCCAGATGAGCATTGCTCCTTTTTTCATATGAAGTTCCCCTTTCCTCACATCATACGGTTCTGAATGAGTTATAAGATAACGCTTACAATGCATGTGGTACATTCTGTTGCTTGGTGTTCCTATCTGAGACCAATGGTAGCATTGGAGATACTGCAAGGTCTTTGCACGTTTTGAACCTTTTTTATAAAAATTTAACTTTTGATGGAAACGCTTAAAGTACAAGTGTGATCCATGAGATGCCATTCCAGAGTCAAAAAAAAAGGACATGCTCCACTTCGCTTTACACGAAGTAGAACACATCCATCTCATTCATCATACGTCTTAATGATCAAGTATTACGGTTATATCGGTTGAGGTAAGTCTTTTAATTGTCCTCATATGCTACATATTATATTCGATTCGTTGAAGGACGATAAGCCGTCCCTCCGTCTTTTCGATACTGCACAGGCGAAATGCCCATTGTTTTCTTAAACGCGGTACTGAAATAATGCTGGGTGTCATAACCTACACGCTCAGCGATGGTGTGGATCGGCAGTGTTGTTGAGTCTAGTAACTGTATAGCCTTGCGAATGCGAGCATGGGTGACAAGCGTGACAAAGGAATCATTCAGCTCTTTCTTCAACACACGACTAAGATATACGGCAGATACTTGTAGACGGGAAGCGAGCGATTCCAGGGTCAGTTCCCGCTCGGCATACTCTTCGTGAATAAGTTGTCTCGCCCGGCGAACCAGAGGGGACAACTGCACTTCTTCGTGTACCCGTTCACGGCAATGACGGTACGTATCAGGCGTCTCCTCCAGTGTCCCTGCATGTGTCTCCACATGAGCATGAATAGCAATATTCAGGCAAGAACTGATCTGCTGTTCCAGAAGGGACTCTATTTCTTCGGGGGCTTCCTGCCACAGACACATGCCGATCAATCCGCTTACGTCCCGAAACAGAACATGCGGCAGGTCTGCCAGCAGTTCACTCATTATATTTTCCACTGCAAACAGAAACAGCTGGCGATCATTCTCTCTCAGTATCGTCTGACGCGCTTCAGCGGCAGGCCAGCGCACAATCCCGACCTGCACAGGTGGAACAGGGGGCAGACGCAAAAACACAAGCTGCTCCGTCAGATCTCTCCCTTCAGCCTGCCCCTCCAACCACTCCAGCATAAATCGCTGGCGAAGCAGCGGGATATTACGTTCAATCTGATGAGCTGCCTGTTGTACATATGCCGTCCTCTGGTGTTCTTCAGTAAGTCGCTGATGCAATCGCTCAAGTGCCGCATATAATTGTTCTGCTTGCACAGGTTTTAAGATGTAATCCTCTACCCCAAGACGAACCGCCTCCTGCGCATATGCAAATTCATCATGTCCCGAAATGATCAGGTAACGACAGCCCGGGCACTTCTGCTGAAGGGCACGGATTAGTTCGATTCCGTTCAGGAATGGCATATTCATATCAACGAGAACAATATCCACACCCAAGTCAGCCGCCCGTTCCAGCGCTTCCTCGCCATCTTCCGCTTCACCAACAACCTCCATCCCGAGAGTTGTCCAGTCAATAGCATCCCGAATCCCCTCACGAATGATCGGTTCATCATCAGCGATGAGCACGCGGTATTTCTTCGCCACATGGCTATCCGGCGTAATCTCCATTACTGTGGTCGATGCGGATGTCTCATCTGTTTCAGTGGAAGTTGTCACGGTCGACTTCATGAATTTTCCCATTCACTCTCCTGCCTCTCTTCGTTATTGATTTGCTTGGTTGCCGGGAGCTCTCGCATCAACGGATGAATAATGGTCACACTAGTTCCTTCCCCTTCCTGGCTCTCCAGCATAATACCGTATTCATCACCAAAGGACAGCCGAAGACGGGCCTGCACATTCAACATTCCATAACTTTTGCCTGTCATCCCAGGCGAAGACGCTTCCAAACTGGCCAAAGGAGCTTCGAGCAGCTGCTGCATCTCGGCCAGTCGTTCGTTGGACATGCCTGCTCCATTATCCTGAACGGTCAGCAGCAGTCTGTTATGTTCCAATCTGGCCTCCACCCGAATGTGTCCCGGCCCACGCCTGCCCTTGATTCCATGATAGATTGCATTCTCTATCAGGGGCTGAAGCAGTAGCTTTAACACAAAAAGGTCCCGCAGATCCTCTGGAATATTCAATGTATACTGAAGACGATCGCGGTATCGTGTCTGCTGAATTTGCAGATAGCTGGTCATATGCTCAATCTCGGAGTGCAGCGGAATGTAATCCTGTCCTTTACTAAGCCCTATGCGAAATAATCGAGATAACGCACCAACCATGCCGGATACATCTTCTGCACCCTCTTTGCGTGCCATCCAATGAATCGTATCCAAGGTATTGTACAAAAAGTGTGGTTTGATATGCTCCTGCAAACTTCGCATTTCAGCGTCGCGCTTCTGCCGCTCCCGCAATTCATTTAGTGATATCAGTTGTCTAATCTGTGCCAGCATTCGGTTATAACTGTTGCCAAGCATGCCAATCTCGTCAGCGCGATCGCTCCAGCGGCCTGGTCTGAGATTGCCGGTCTCCGCCCTGCGCATATAGGACATGAGCCGGAAAATGGGCTGAGCAATAGAACGGGAGAACCATAAAGAGGCGCTCAGGCCAAACAAACACACCACAAATACAAAGCTAACCACATAAAACTGGATCTGGCGCACTTCCGAGATCGAGTCTCTTGTGGGAAATACCCCTACCGTTCTCCAACCCGTAAAGGTAGACGACTGGTACATGAATAATAACGTTCCACCTTCTGTATCGGCGGTAAACGTTCCACTCTCACCGGAGGGGAACCAGTCTGTGGGAATGTGTTCTATTAGCGGATGCTCAGGCTTGTATACACTTTGACCCTCTGCATCCGTCACCATCACATAACCGGATTTCCCCAAGGTTACATTACGGGCAGCCTGAGAGACGGACCTTAGTTTAAGATCAATCATAATAACGCCCCGCACACGTCCTGACGCCTCATCCGTTATGGAACGTGCAACCGATACAATCTCATCGTCCTTGTACCGTACATGTGTCGTGAGATTACGCTCTTTTGGCTGACCCAATACCATGAAAATGCCCGGATTGGCCGAAGCTTTTTGATACCATTTTTCATGGATCAGGCTCTGTTCCGCCCGGGGATACATCTCGTTGCTAATATAGTCACCACTTCCATTGACAAGAACAATCCCGGCGATTTCAGGATACAACGTTGTGAACCCCTGCAAGGTTTGTTTGATGCCATATAACCGATTTTGCTCCGTTTCGGCATTGGTGTCCATGGTCATCGGTTCGATGCCTGCATCATCATTCAGTGGCACTTTGTCGTTCATAAAAGCATCAATATCCGGGTCAAATGCAATCAGATAGGTCATGTTCTGCAAATTCTCCATTTTGCTGTTCAGAGCTTCATTCACTTTGCCAATCAGTTGCATGGTATGCCCTTCAACCTGTCGCTCAACTACGCGCTCCACCGTCCAGTTCACAAGCAACCCAAGTCCTACGGAAGGTACAATGGCGAATAATAGAAAAAGCAGCATCAGCTGGTAGCGAAGGGGCATATTACGCAAGCGTAAACGCCGAATCCCGTTCCTGAAAGTGGAGAGAATTGCTCTCCTGCTCCAAAGCCTTGGACTCTTGAAATCTCCCTTGTTATTTGGCATAGTAATCATCCACATCCGAGCGTGTCACCACAGAGATCCCTGTGTCCACCATCACGGGAAGCGGTGCATTTTCACCGGATGAGGATGGGGCAGGAACCGTTAACTGGTGATGCAGATGGAACAAATATTGGAGTGACCAATATCCCATATTCCAGGTTCCCTGTGCAATGGTAGCTGAGATCGTACCGTTCTTGATCATGTCCAATGTATCCTTATTCGTATCAAACGAAATAATCTGCAATGGATGTCTGTCCCCGGCAGTCTGAACGGCTTCACCCGCTCCTGCTCCTCCGGTAGCTTCAGTCACAAAAATACCCGCCAGCTCCGGGTGTTCCTTCATCATTCTCAGTGTTTCGTCTCTGGATACCATCGCATCACCGTGTCCGTCTGCAACTTCAACGATCTGCATGGAAGGGTATCTCTCCTTGATCGTATCGCGGAAACCCTTTGTCCTCTCTTCATGATTTTGTTGTCCAGGCATGGTTAATACCGCAACCTCTCCCTCACGACCCAGCAGTTCAGCCATTTTATCAGCGGCCATTACACCCGACTTGTAATTATCTGTCCCAAGAAAAGAATAGGCCTGGCTATCAGGTGCATCCGCATCAAATAATACAACAGGAATATCTGCGTCGATTGCCTTGTTAATCGCTGGAACTAACGATTGAGGATCGATTGCAGATATGGCAATGCCCGCGGGTTTGCGAGCGATAGCCTGCTCGATCACCATGGTCTGCTCCTTCGCATCATACCGGGTAGCACCGCGATATTCTACGGTCACGCCAAGCGCATCCGCGGCATCCTCGAAACCTTTGAGCGGGCTTTTCCAATACTCCAGCCCGGACTGGAATGTAATCATGATATACGTTTCTCCGATATCGCCGCGCAGCCCCCGGTCCTCCCATGAACTGTTTACCTGACTGGTGTATTCGAATCTCAACACATACAATGCAAAGGCTGAGATTAGTAAAATGTATACCAGCAGCATTTTTTTCATTCCGTTCACTTCCTCAAGTGGTCTGATCACCTTGTACATCGTCTAAATTGTAAACGCAATCATTCTAAAAGAAAACCACCCCTTATCTTTTATAAGCAAGCTCCTGTTGCTAACGGTGTATCTGCTGCAATAATGTACTATATGGTTTCTCCCTCTGGACGTATGATCATGGAACTAGACTACAACCAGAGGAGAGCATCATCATTATGAATCTTGCATCTTTTTTAATCTACTGCATCGTTGTTACATTCACCCCTGGCCCCAGCAATATCGTAATTCTTTCTTCTACACAGATCGTTGGCGCACGAAAAACAATGCGTTATGTCTGGGGAGCTACGTTGGCATTTGGTCTGCTGCTTACCGCTTCAGCTTTTCTTAATCAGCTTCTTGCGGGAGTGTTACCCGGAATTCTGAAGGTGATGCAGATCGTCGGCGGTCTGTACATGGTGTATCTGGCGTACCAGATCTACAAGATGGGTACCACCGAGGATGCACCGAAACAAGTTACCGGATTCTGGAACGGTTTCATCATGCAATTTGTGAATCCAAAGGTGGTCTTGTTTACTTTCACGGTCATTCCAAGTTATGTATTGCCCTTTTATCAAAGTTCCTTCTCATCGTTTCTGTTTGTGTTGCTCATTACGTTCATTGGTTTTCTGGCTTATTCCAGTTGGGTTGTTTTTGGTACGGTTTTCAAAACGATGCTGAATCGGCACCAAAAATTACTGAGTATTCTCATGGCTCTTTTTTTGTTATACTCAGCCATTATAGTATCCGGATTGATCTAAAGCTTGGGAGGTGTGCTGCATGGAACGGTTTAACTATAAAAAGTCGCAAGACGTGCTGGCACTATCCGCCAGCTTTACTGATTTTGCATATAAAAAACATTGCCACGAAGAGTATGCAGTTGGCGTAACGCTGCGCGGCATTCAACAATACAACCTCGACGGACAATATCAGGCTTCTCACCAAAATGGTGTGATGTTGTTTAACCGCGAACAGTCTCATGATGGAAGCTCCTATGATAAGGCTGGCATTGACTATGTGATGCTGTATTTGAAGCCTGAATTGGTAGAGGAGATTATAGGCAAAAAGGAATTGCGTTTTGGAAGTCCCATCGTCTATGATCCCGAGCTTGCACGTAAGATCCTGATGCTGAACGACGCCGTTCAACTCAGACAGAACGAAGCCGAGTGCAGCGAACGGGTCTTCGATCTGGTTCACCTTCTGGCTCAGAAGGAAATGGACACCAAGCTCTGGTTGCCTCAGGACAACCTGGTCCGCAAAGCCAAGGAAATCATGTTTTGCAGCACCGAAGATGTACTCAAGCTGGACAACCTGAGCTCCGAATTTGGCATGTCCAAGTTTCAATTTATCCGTGAATTCAAGGCACAAGCCGGCATATCCCCTTACCAGTTTTTCTTAAACTGCAAGGTAGAGCGTGCCCGTCAATCCATCGAAACACACAAGGACGTATATACTGCTGTTGCCGATTGCGGATTCGTGGATCTGACCCATCTGAATAGGCATTTCAAACGGGTATTTGGCGTCACAGCTTATGAATACATGTTGCAGCTAAACTAGTTTCATAAGATCGATAGTCCCTGCTCCAATTGGATACAATTTTGACGCCAATCCTGAAAATCCCCGTATAGAACGTTAATGTACCTTAACACTCTGTACGGGGATTAGTTTCTTTTTTTGTCATACAAACCTTATGTTATACAATCCAACTTTCAAATTTCATTAGACCTGCAATCAGATTCTTTTCTTTCGTTTCCATATCCACACGATTGCCAACGCTGCCAATAAAATGACTCCACCGTATAAAATAAGCAGGTAATATTCACTTCGCCCATCATTTGTTTCTCCAAAATCTTCTTTACTTACAACCTTGCCCGCGCCAAGCAATTTCAGATCGTCCCCGGCTTGTTCAACAGGAACATTGCCACTGCACAGATTCGTATGCAGCCTGTTTCATCTTTTTGGCACTGACTCCCTTCCATGCAGAATCTACATCAAAGGTATACTCTCTTACGCCATTATACCGGTATAGCTGCGATCCGCCTTTCTTCACTACTTTTCCTGTAAATACCGTGGTATACGTTTCCAATCTCTTTTGAACATCACTCTCGACACAACTGCAAGCATACACTTTCTCTCCGGGAAATAGAGCTAACCCAGACGTAACCAACAGTAAGATCAACATGCACATCACCAACCATCGTTTCATTCCGACTGCTCCCCTCCTACATTCTCTGCTTAAATAAGCGTTGTTAAGGTTACATATTTTTATTGCTGCTATATTTATTGTAAAATTATAGCATAATATAAATACCGTTATGTCCGACATACGCAAGGACACAACATACGAAATCAACTATCACGGAGGAACTCAACATTTGATGCACAACTGGAAAAAGAATATCTCATTCTCGCTGCTCGTTGCAGCGTTATGCATGATCGCCTTTATAAGCATCGCCCTGTCCATCAGCGACAACCAGATTCATCGATTTGATGATACCTTAATCGGCTGGATTCAGGGGTTGGAATCCCCTGGTATGACACAATTCATGCACCTTTTTACCTGGATCGGCAGCGAAATGCCAGTGGTCTTCATTACCATCATCGCCATGATTGTGTTATACGTTTACCTGCGACACAAACGCGAACTGCTCTTCCTGGCTTGTGTGCTCGCAGGTTCAACCCTGTTAAATGCATTGCTCAAGCTGGTATTCCAGCGTGCCAGACCTACCATTAACCGGATCATTGAAGTGAGTGGTTACAGCTTCCCCAGTGGGCATTCCATGGCAGCATTTAGCCTGTACGGTGGACTGGCATTTCTAATCTGGAAACATGTACCCACCGTCACCGGACGTGTGCTGATGATTGTGGCCAGCGCCGTATTTATACTGACCATTGGTATAAGTCGTATCTACTTGGGGGTGCATTATCCAAGTGATATCGTAGGCGGATACTTCTTGAGTGGTTGCTGGCTGTCTACATGCATATGGTTTTATCGGCGGCATTTGGAGCGCATGTCCCAACTGCAAAGCAGAAGGCTAGCCTAGGCGGCCCGCTATTGTACTACACAAAGAAATACCCGGCCTTCCTTAACTGAAGGATAGCCGGGTATTTTTATATTCATATATAGTAGTCCTGAACTCGTTCAGGATACATGAATCCGCTTGTCCCATTTAAGCGAACAGACGGATCAGTTTTTTCACACCAAATTATAACTCTTCACCATTGGATTCAATGACTTTTTTGTACCAGTGGAAACTCTTCTTCGGTGTTCTGCTCAAGTCTCCGTTACCGTCGTTGTCCTTGTTAACATGAATGAAGCCATAACGCTTCTTCATCTCTCCAGTGGATGCACTAACCAGGTCGATACATCCCCACATGGTGTAGGCAATCAGATCTACGCCGTCAGCTACCGCTTCTTTCATCTGTTCAATGTGACCTTTCAGATAATCAATGCGATAGTCATCCTGAATGGAGCCGTCTTCCTCTACCACATCGACAGCACCCAGACCGTTCTCAACCACCATCAATGGAATCTGATAACGATCATACAGATGATTCAGTGTGTAACGCAGTCCTTTTGGATCAATCTGCCAACCCCAGTCGGAAGCTTCGAGATATGGATTTTTGATACCGCCCAGCAGATTACCTTCTGCTCTCTCGAGGGACTCGTCCGCACTCTCAACCAAAGACATGTAATAACTGAAGGAATAGAAGTCTACGCAGCCTTCACGCAAAGTCTGCTCGTCTCCCGGTTGCATCTCGATCTGGATACCTTCTTCGGCGAAGAAACGTTTGGCGAATCCAGGATATGCTCCACGAACCTGTACATCACCGCAGATCATATTGGAGATTTGGTCTTTCTTCTGTGCAAGTAACATGTCGTCCGGGTTACATGTGTTTGGATAGGTGGTCATGAACGCAACCATACAGCCGATCTGGAAATCAGGGTTAATCTCATGTCCCAGCTTCACTGCTTTGGCACTCGCAACGAATTGATGATGTAATGCCTGGAAACGAGTCTGTGGATCATCCACTCCGTCGACCAGCGTCTCTTTGCCTTCAAACAGAATACCTGCAGCCATATAAGCACCCATCGGCATCGTCAGACAGTTGATTTCGTTGAAAGTCAGCCAGTATTTCACTTGATCCTTGTAGCGGTTGAAGAGAGTTGTACAATAACGGATATAACAGTCGATAACTTCACGGGAAGCCCAGCCGTTATACTTCTGTGTCAGACCGAATGGCGTTTCGTAATGGGAGATCGTTACGAGCGGCTCAATATTGTACTTTTTCAACTCGGCAAAAACATTATCGTAGAACTGTAATCCCTCTTCGTTTGGCTCCAGATCGTAACCGTTCGGATAGATTCGGGACCAGTTGATGGACATGCGGAACATTTTGAAGCCCATCTCTGCCATCATGGCAATATCTTCTTTGTAATGTCCGTAAAAATCAACCGCTTCATGGCTCGGATAATACGTGCCCTCTTCCAATACAGGTGTAATCCGGCGTGGAATCGTGTGGGTTCCTCCTGTCATCATGTCAGACGTGCTTGGCCCCTTGCCACCCTGGTTCCATCCACCTTCGAATTGATTGGCAGCCGTAGCGCCACCCCAGTAAAATCCTTCTTTCATTGTCATGACCAGTTCCTCCTTCATATCTCAACAAGACTATATAACCAGTGTACCATCCATACCCTGACACCTATTGTCATGGTATAATCAGAGCATGGAAAATAACCGACTATTTCGAATGTTGCTTTTGTTATTGGAGAAAAAGAAAGCCACCGCACCAGAACTCGCCCGTATGTTCGAGATTTCTGTACGTACGGTGTATCGCGATATCGACCGGCTGAGCGCCGCGGGCATCCCCGTCTATACCACGACCGGCAAGCATGGAGGTATCCATCTGATGGACAACTATGTCATGGACAAGTCCCTGTTGTCGGAAGAAGACCAGAACGAAATTTTGATGGGACTATACAGCATCAGTGCGATCCCACACCTTAATAGTGCTCATATGCTGCAACGGCTGACCGCTCTGTTTGATCACAAGCTGGATTGGATCGAATTCAATTTCTCACCATGGGGCAGCATCCCCCTGCAAGAGAGAGAACTGTTCAATCAGGTGAAACAAGCCATATTAACGAATCAACTGATTACGTTTCATTATGTTAATTCGGATGGTGAGAAGAGCATTCCAACCGTGGAGCCACAGAAACTAATATTCAAAAACAGTACATGGTACTTCAAAGGATATATCCATGATGACCCTGATCGGAGAGAATTCGAGACATTTAAGATGAAACGGATCACCCAATTGACTTTTCTAACGAGAAAACACGATCACCCTGTTGATGCGGGGTCAACCCACCCTGAATCAGAGATAGCTCCTGCCCTGACTCCTTTGACACTCTCGTTTTCCAGCACCATTGCATACCGAGTACATGATTTTTTCGAACCGTCCCTCATAAAAAAAGAGCCTGATGGCAGGCTCCGTGTGTCTCTCGAACTGAATGTAGGGGAATGGCTCTACTCCTTCCTGCTGTCATTTGGTTCCGAGCTGACCGTAATCGATCCTGTTCATGTAGGACAGGAATTGCTCAGACGTCATATCAAAGCCGTTGAACATTTGCAGAACGTCATGAACAAAATTCCCAACAATGAATGATATAATATAGGCCTATACAACTTTTGATCACAGCTGACTCTCCGTCATCCATCTGACCGAAGGAGGTTTATTCATGCAAGACATTAGACGCAACAATGTGGAACGTTTCAAAGGTTTTGGTACGTTATACGATCAGAACCGACCAGCCGCTCCCACTGAAGTCGTGGATATTCTAACGACATATCTTGGCAGCACACCGCGTATGGTCGCAGATGTTGGCTGTGGCACCGGCTTATCCTCGTGGATCTGGCTTAATGAGGCAGAACGCATTATCGGCTTTGAACCCAGCGATGACATGAGGTCTGTAGCAGAATCCAAGTGGGAATCTGCCGGGAAGCCGGATAACCTGCGGTTTGTGTCCGGCTTGTCTCACGACCTCGGACTACCAGATGGCAGTGTTGATGTGCTTACCTGCTCCCAATCATTTCACTGGATGGAGCCGCAACCCACACTACGCGAGTTTGCACGTGTACTTCGCACAGGGGGCATATTTGCTGCCTACGATTGCGACTGGCCGCCAATGGTAGACTGGCAGTTAGAACAAGCCTATCTGCAGCTGAATCAAGAAGCAGATCAACGAGCAGCCAGTCTGGCTCCCCAGGATAGCCAGGCACACAAATGGAGCAAAGATGGGCATTTGCAGCAGATTCAGGAGTCCGGTCTGTTCCGATATGTGCGGGAAATCGTGTTTCATCACCACGAGACATTCACTGCCGATCGATACGTCAATCTCGCCCTAAGCCAAGGCGGGCTGCAAACGGCGTTGAAGCTTGGGGCGGATGATCTATTAACAGCTGCTGACGAGTTCAGAACGCTGGCTAATCGTGTATTTAACGGAGAATCAAGAAAAGTACTCTTTTCTTATCGCATGCGCCTTGGTATTGTCTGAAAGTAGTCCGTTGCTTGCATCTCTCGTACATACCAAATGCAATAGGGAGGACCTACACGTCATAAACATGATCTGTAGGTCCTCCTTTTGTCTACATCATCAGGAGGAGAACAAGTCACTTAATTGTCGCTCCTGTACATTCAATGCCAACACCAATTTTGTTGGGTCTTGTCTTGAATAAATGACGTTAATGATATGACCTTGCTGCACCTGAGGCAGCGCGGACGACAAAATCTCTTTTTGCGTTGTCACATTGAAGGTTTCACCGTTCGTCTTCGTTATGCTGAGTTTGAGCTGAAGCTTAATCTTATTACTGCCTCCACTCCCAAGTGGAGTGACATCGAGAATCTTGGCCATCGCTTTTTCACCTGTTCTCGCAATATCCATCATTTCAGGTGATACCCCCTGCTGTACCATCTTCTCATCCAGTAATTGCTGCATATCTTCTTGCGACAACCGCCCTTTCAGATCAAGTCCTACCTTGCGCTCATCCTTTACAGAAACGACTAACGGAATGAAACTGCCCGGTTGGAACTGTGCCAGGGAGGTCAATGGAATGACTGTTTTCATCTCCGTATCGTATTTCTCACGCCCCTTACGCGACACCGTCAGACCCAATCGAACCTCAGGCTGTTCATTAATATACGTACCTGTCTGTTGTATAGTTTTAATGACCCCAACTGCTGGTAAACCTGTCTTCACTCGACCTACGCCAAAAATATTGCTCAAAATCGCAGGAACAAAGATCAGTGCAAACCCGGCAAAGATTGCCGGAGTATACCACCATGCCTGCATAATCATAAACGGATCGTTCCACAGCTGCTGTGCCAGAAATGGGGAGAACCCCACTCCAAACACCGTTAATACGCCAATCAATCTCAGGAAACCTACCATATGACCCACCCTCTCTTAATCCTTCTCTTAATATCTCTATCAAAAGCTTTAATAATATATCTATTAATCGTTGTTATACGCATTATTTAAATAGAGTATCGCTGTCTATAACCAAATACCTTCTAGATGGACACTAGACCCATGTAGATCAGTTCGGACGGATTCGCTGGATTCTGACCTAATCCCACCCGATCGCCTACTCGTGGAATCTGCATTTTGGACACCAATGTCTCCAATGTTCGCTGATACTGGTTGCCGTTTGTCTCTGTCACATCCAATACAAGCACAACAATCGGATCAAAGTTAATCAGTTTGCCTGTATCGGTGATCGTCACCACCGTAGCCGTAGCAGTTAAAGGCAGAGAACCACTTGCCGCCAACTGTGCCTGCTTTGCCGAATCCAGACTTTGGTTGATCGCCTCCCGATGTTCCTTTGATACAAAACCTTTCATCATCATGCCAGTGAGTCCTTTATTCATCATTTTATCCGCTTTAGCAATTGCATCTTCCTGTTTGTTCTTTTTACCGAACCATCCCATATCAAGCACCTCATTTGTTTTATTTGTTTTTATTTATGATTATAGTTAAATTATAAACACCGTGACTTGTCCTTGAATACCCTTCTGGCGGCATACAAAAAAAACGAAAAATCCGGCAATTGAATTACGGGATAATCGTTTCTTTGGTAAGGAATAATGCTAATTTCGCAAAAAAAGATCTGCTAATCCGATCTTCATTTCACGATTGGCAGCTATATTTTGTGCCAAGTGCTTTGGCAATGCACCAAATCATTCCATAATCAGGCTCTTCCAAGCCGATTTCCACTCTATTTTTTGCGTAACAGATAGACCAGTTTCCGATAATACATGGCTGCTTCCTTGTATTTCCGCTGATCCTCGGATACTACGGCCATCCCCTCATATAACGGTTCAAGCCGCATGACATGCTGCGCGGATTCAAAATAAGGCAGACAGGCCAGCGCCCGCTCCATGAAAACTTCGCGATCTCCATGCGCAAGAGCCAGATGGCTCTGGTAGAAGGTTGCGCTCATCTGCTGGTCCTGTGTTGTTGCACATTTCAAGAGTTGATCTACACTCTGCGCAAGCACGCCCCAGTTCTTACGTGCCAGAGCCACTTCGCATCGATACACACTGACAAGCGGCTTCATCGCGAGCTGAGTTTCTTCCGTTTCCTGCTGCAATAGCGATTCAAATCGTTCAATCTCACCCTGAGCCTGATCCAGTTCACCTGTCATTGTCAGCATGACAATCCGATTGTTGGCAATCGCCGTCACCAGATCTCCCTGATTGCCCGCATACACGAGGTTCGCCTCCGCCATGGTTAATGCCGAGAGTGCCTCCTGAACCAGCCCCATCGCAAAACAATAGCCACTATATGCCACATATAACCCGGACAACCGATGGAACATCCGCTGATCATAGACATGACGCATCGTAAGCTCGAATACCTGTTTTGCCTCTTCATACTGTTTGACCTGAATGTAGGCTTCCATCTTGATATTTTGCACAGACAACCAGAATTCACTGCCAGGAAGCGCCAGCTCACTGAGCCTGGTTGCATGAGTTAATACATCCACAAAGGCCATTTTGGAGCGATAATATTGTATTTTATAGAATAAAAGTGCCTTGACTAACGGACGCGGCAAATCGATATCGTCTGGACGACCGTATTTCTCCAGGTAAAAATTGAGGTAGGACGTATGTATATACTCATGAGCTGTTGCATCGTTTAATTGTTGATAATAGACCGCCTTCATCAAGGCCGTTGTCAACTCTACGGTCAGCGTGTCATCCCGATCTGCCAGTGCATGCACCGTATCTTCGAATATCGCCGAAGCTGGAACAGACATTTGTTCGAAAATAACCTCTGCACGTTCGAGTGTTTCCTCGTCCTGAGCCGCAGCTTTTAGAATATAGGAAGGGGATACCCCAAGACGCCCGGCGATGGCTTCTGCCAAGTCCTCAGGTAGCGGATAACGATCAGCCAGGATATTGGCAAAGTGGGCCTGCGTGACCAGACCTTCCACAAGGTCTTTACGGGAGATTTGTTTTCTTTTGCTTAGCAGTTCAATCCGTTCCTTCAGCATGGTATCCCTGTCCTTTCTATCCTAACAAGCGAGTACATTCTATTCACATCATCGCAAAATTAGAGATATAACGCCACACTTCCGGCGAAATCAAACGAAACGGTTTCCGTTTCCGAGGTAATTGTTTTACAATAAGAAAGTATGTGTAAGAGCATTTTATCGAAATGCTGAAACATGAGCTGAATATGAAAGGATGCAAATAAATGATTATTAAACCAAGAACACGTGGTTTTATTTGTACCACTTCCCATCCTGTAGGTTGCGCTGCCCAAGTGCAGGAACAGATCGATTATGTGAAATCCCAGCCTGAGCTGAAAGGACCGCGTAATGTACTCGTGATCGGTGCTTCCACCGGATACGGTCTGGCGTCACGCGTCGTTTCTGCTTTTGGAGCGGGAGCGAATACAGTCGGCATTTACCGTCCGAGCAGTTCTACAGAAAAACGTACGGCGTCAGCAGGTTGGTACAACTCCGCTGCATTCGAAAAAGCCGCTGAGGAAGCAGGCCTGAAATCGTACAGCATCACAGGTGATGCATTCGCAAACGAAACACGAGACAAAACCGTTGAACTGATTCGCAGTGAACTCGGTCAAGTAGATCTGGTCGTATACAGCGTAGCCTCGGCACGCCGTACCGATCCGAACACGGGTGAAGTGTTCAACTCTGTGCTGAAGCCTATCGGACAATCCTACACAAACAAAACGGTAAACTTCCACACAGGCGAAATCAGCTCCGTTACCCTTGAGCCGGCAAACGAAGAAGAAATTCGTCAGACGGTAACCGTAATGGGTGGAGACGATTGGGAACTATGGATGGATGCCCTGCAACAAGGCGGCGTTCTTGCTGACGATGCAACAACCATCGCTTTCTCTTACATCGGTCCTGAACTTACTCATGCCATTTATCGTGATGGTTCCATCGGTCAGGCCAAGAATCATCTGGAAGCGACAGCACACAAGCTGAATGATCGTCTGAGTGCCAAAGGTGGACGTGCGTACGTAACTGTAGCCAAAGCGTTGGTGACTCAATCCAGCTCCGCGATTCCAGTAGTGCCGCTGTACATCTCAGCATTGTACAAAGTCATGAAAGAAAAAGGCTTGCACGAAGGCTGCATCGAGCAATTGCAACGTTTGTTCGCTGATCGCCTGTATGCGGGGGGAGAAGTTCCAACCGACGCTGAAGGTCGCATTCGTATTGACGATTGGGAGATGAGAGCTGACGTTCAGGAAGAAGTGGCGAAGCTCTGGAATGAGTTGACCACAGAAAACATCTACGATCTGTCCGATCTGGAAGGTTACCGTCGCGAATTCTTCCAGCTGTTTGGTTTTGAAACCGATGGTGTGGATTATGAAGCAGATGTTGATCCCAACGTTGAAATGCCTCATCTGGTGAACTAAAGAAGTTTTTGCGTGGACGTGAGCTTAGGTTTTTGTTAGAGCTAACTGCGGATATCATGTTAAACATATGATTTTAAAATCAATGAAGGAGGAGCCAATTGGCTCCCCCTTTTTTGTCCTTTTTAAAATCCCCTCAACAATTCCAATTTTCCGTATCCATACATTCTTTCGTATATCTCCTAATCAAATCGATTTAAGCAGCTTTTTCAGCTCTTTTGGTACCGTCTTCTCGATAGTAATGGAACGTGCTCCATGCATGGACGCAAAGAATTGAAGTCCCTCCCGAAAATCCGTGATCCATTCCTCCACAGGTGGAGCAGTCTCTTCCATCGATAACAAACGAACGGTAAGTACTCCGGTTTTGCGATCAAGTCGTGGGTCCATACGTCCAATCAACCGATCACCGTGCAGAATAGGCATGGCATAATAACCGTAGGTTCTTTTCACCTCTGGGGTATAAATCTCCCATTTATAATGAAAATCGAATAAATCAACAATACGTTCTCTTCTCCATAATAGGTTGTCCAGCGGTGGCAAGAAACGGACCGGGCCTGATGGATCATAGTGTGGCTCTTCCCTTTCCATGTGCAGCAGCAAATCCTCATCTTCAGCACGTATATAATAAGGCGTCACCACGTCCTCCACCTTAAGCGGGATCATTCGCCCATCTGACACGCGGGCAGCAATATCGGCGCGTCTTTCAGCCGCTGTAACTTTCAGCCAACCCAGATGGGGATCACGGGCATCTACGACACGATACGCATGAATGTATTTATCCAGCAGAGCCTGTCTCTGGGCCAACACATCCATATCTTCTTTCGGAAGTCCCTGTTGCTGCAATCCGGATTCGGTAATATGAAAATAACGTTCATTCCCCTGCCTCGCCACCACACGAATCACAGCGGAGTCTAACAGTAAATTCAAAGCAAGTGTAGTATCCTTTGTCTTTGGCACATCTGCACTGTCCCAATAACCACTTACCCGCTCAACAGCACGAAAGGCTCTTGAAGGTAAAGGTCCTTCTTCCTTCAAACGCTGTAACACATGCTGCACTGTTTTCTCCAGACCTTGCAGGGACGGAGCCAGACGCTCCCTTAATCGGGCACGCACAGGTTCCAAGAGAGCATAGTCCTCGATTGGAATGACACAGGCAGCATTTGCAAAATACTCAAACACCTTGTGATCACTCAGCAGTGTATTTAAGCTGTCCGCGGTATAACCCGGATCACGAGCCCCCAGCACCAAATGCTGGTTTCCAGTTACAGCAGCCACAGGATCGATCTGCACGCAACCAAGGGAGCGAATCAAACTCAAAACTTGGTCCGGTCCTGAAGGTAAGGAAACTGCGGGCCAACGTCCAAGTAAAGCTTGCGTTTGCAGTAAAAAACGCCGAACGATTTTTTTATTCATGTGCAGCGCTGTTGTCATATGTATAGGTTCTTCCCTTCATTAAATATACAAGGATTTATAGTCCAATTTATTAAGATACATTGATTTTAACAGTCCACATGATTACTTTCCAACCAAAGAAAGAATTCTATCATCTTACTTATCCAGCAATCGGCGCCTCATAGACAAAATAAAAAGAAGCACCACCATCCTGGATGATCTGCTTCTTGTGTTTGACCTTTTGCAATTTTTCCTGCTTTGTAGGCATGAGCCGTACATGCTGGGATAACGCACCATAATCTCCGTTAACTCTTCGGCTCTGTTCCGAGCACCATTGACCTGACCGCTCTGCTTTACGTAATGCTTTTTGTGTTTGTGTACGTGCCATAATGGATCACACACTCCTTTGGTTGATATACACTCAATATATCATGTGCAGCTACGCAAGTGAAGGTGAAGCTTTTTTGTTGAAGCGGATAAATTAGTACAAAAGTTCTTGAAATCAAAAAAGGACGCTATTATTTGCGGCCTTTTTTGATCTTTCATCTTCTTTATTGTTCAACTTTAAACCATGGACCTGCATTTTGTATGACACCCCATAGTTTCGCTGGCAACACAAGATCTCTAACGTTAGATGATTTAATCACGTTTTGGATTTCCGCCTCCCTTCCTTGTTGAACTTTTTCAACCCACTCTGGATCCGAGATTAATACACGTCCAATTACCGCTAAAGAGAGTCCTTTCTCCATGCTTTCAGAGACATCCTCTGGGCTTTCCAAGGAACCCGCTGCAATTACAAAAATCCGATTGTTGGCATGTTCAACAATCAGCTCAAGATACGTTTTTTTGTTATCTTGGTTATATTTTGGTTTTGACGTAAGGGCTTGTACCAAGGAACCATGAACATAATCAACATTTTCTTCAATCAGTTTATCAATCAGTGCGTAAGTATCTTTCATTCTAAGGGCATCTTGTTGATGTTCTTCTGGGGAAATTCGGTAACCTAAAATAAAGGGTTTTGTCGAATATCTCTCAATAGCTTTTTTCACCTCTCGAATAACAGCTAGTGGAAAACTCAGACGTTTTTCCAGTGATCCCCCCCATTCGTCTTGACGTTTGTTGAAGAATGGAGATAAAAAGCTTTGAAGTAAAAAACCGTGGGCTCCATGGAGTTCAACACCGTCAAAACCAGCTTCAATTGCACGTCTTGTAGCTTCACCGAACGCATGTATAATTTCCAGAATTTCTTCATGTGTGAGTTCTCTAGGGGGTACTGCTTCAGTCAGAGCAACACCGCTCGGACTAACCACGTCACCATTAGGAACTAATTCAGCAATCGCTTTATCTCCAGCATGGAACAATTGAAGAATTGCTGGAGCTCCTCCACTCTTAGCAGCATCTGCCAATTTTTTTAGACTAGGGATAAATGAATCATTATATGCAGCGAATTCATGTGTAAATCCAATACCATTGGGTAGGACATGAGTACAGCCCGTGATAACTAAACCTACACCATTCACTCTTTTTTTATAATATGCAACTTCCTCATCGGAAATCGTGTAATCATCATTGCTTGACCATGTCGTCATCGGAGACATAACCACTCTATTCTTTAATGTAATCCCTTTATTGAATGTAAAAGGTTCAAACAAGTTATTAAATTTACTCATTGTACGTTCTCCTTTATATTTTGATTTCTAAGTGCTTATGTATGGAACAGATGAAGGTAACCCTATCTCATTCATCCCAATCACAAGTTCTACTCAAGAATATCAGGTTAACCTAAGGGGAAGTAAAGTAGGAATTTGACACGTAATTTAAAACGATTTACTTTTAATAATTTTCTATTGTGATAAAATAACAGTTACAGTAACTGTACTATGGAGGTGATCAGATGTTTTTTTCAATGAAGTATGTAGTGGAGAATTATAATATAACTGCAAAGACACTTCGATTTTATGAAGAGCAAGGGATATTACCGAATATTTCACGCGACGAAAAAGGGAATAGAGTTTATACCGAACAACAAATCGATTGGATTTCTTTTATTCTTTGTCTCAAAGAAACAGGAATGCCGCTTTCTAAAATTAAAGACTACAAGGAATCCTATGAGATGGGGAACTCCACCTATTTAGAAAGAGAGGAGATGTTAAAGAAACATAAAATTGAATTACAAAAGAAAATTGAAGAAAGTTTGAAATATATGGAAGAAATAAATTATAAATTAGCTATGTATGAACTTCAAAAAGATGAGGTTAGGAAAAATCCTAACCACAATTTTAAATGTCACGGCCTTGAGGTGAACATTGTCGATACCAGAGAGGGGTGAATCAAATATTCGAAATGCTAAAACTAACAGATGAACAAACGGAGCTCGAAATATCCATCCAGAAAAATAACCAGTCGCCTGTATCTAACTAGCGATTGGTTATAATTGTTTTAAAATCTGCATCTGTCGTAGTCATCCATTTTTTTGAGGGAGCCTCAACGGTTTAAACGTTAATCCTGACTACATTATTACTTTTTGATTATATTTAAAAAATCTACGTTGTGCCACATTAATACAATGAAACTAGCGAGATTGCCGCTTTCGCCGGGACTGCCACGTCTCGATTGGTTCATGATCATCTTCTTCGATCAGTTCCAATGCTTCTTCCACTCTTCTCGCTTTGAATAACAGGATTAATTCCATCAGGTCTTCCCGGTCCAGCAACTTCACTCCATTAACTGCTGCAAGAGTCCGACAGGCTTCGGTGTAACGAGCGGACGTTAATACAATTGACCGGTCGGCTTCATAATAACGCATGGATGTATATATCTCCTGCACTGCACCCAATCCTACAGGATGATTCGCACCATATCGCTTCGCTTGTATCACACTTCGTCTGCCGAGTCTATCAACAAACACCAGATCTGCCCCAAAATCCCGGCTGCTCGTTGTCTTATGCACCTCCTCGTACCCGAGCTCTTCGAATAAATGATAGAGATATAATTCAAATTCCGAACCATCCTCCATCTTGTCGATGTCCTTTATTGTGATCTTACGAGGATTGGCTTCACTTCGGATCCGCTGCCCGCGCCCGATAACCCGCCGAATAATCCAGGCCAGCAACAACAATATGATGATACATCCAATGACCCATAGGGTCACATTTTCACTCCAGTTCATAGCTGTTCTCCTTGTTCATTTCCTATGTTCTATCCAACGTCTTACGCAGAAATGGCTTGTCACCGCACTAAATATATCAGACTTCCACCTTCATCGAAAGAAGATGAATTCCCTGTAACTGTTACACTTCACCAAACATGGTTATTTCGACAAGCCAATGATAAAAGGTTACAGTGTGTTCGGTTGAATTCAGCTTGACTTTAATGGTAAAATTCAACAATCGGTTCTATTTTGAACCGAAGAAGAAAGGTGGTTTATCACTTGCATACATTGACCAAACACAAGTCCAAAACATGGGCTGCCCTAATTCTTAGCGGCATGCTCCTCTTCACCATGAATACAACGAGTTACGCCGCTGCCTCTACCGAATCCATGCCCAAACCGGCGTGGACGTCATCTTCCCTGATGTTATCTGAGGCCAATACGGAAAAAGATGTCCTGATCAAGGGAATCCATGCCGTGCCATCCAAAAATCTTGTATATGTACATGCCTCCCAGCCCGTAACGAAAACAAGCAGCAAAACAACACTGGACTGGCAACTGGACTCTCTCCAAGCATTCGATGCTACAACTGGACAATTGAAGTGGAATACGATATTCCATGAGAAAAGTGGTCCTTATACCACCTACTCCGATTCGGTATATGCCAGCAACGGTACAGCTTATGTGTATATGGAATATTCGGACAAAACCAAAAAATTGTACTCATTCAATACATCTGGTAAAACCAACTGGGTCAAAACGGTGAATTCACCTGCAAGCATATCCCTATTGGATAACGATACGCTGATGGTTGCTTCAAGTCAGGGCGTGCAATCGAATGGTTCGGTTCGCTCCGCCATCTCGTTATATGACAAAAAGGGCAAGCTGATTACTGAAAAAACCATCATCGGTAACGTGCTTAAGGCTGATCATGGTCGAATTGTAGTGGATGCCAGTAAACAAACCAAGGTAGGCAACTTCTGGCAGCAAGCTGCGAATCCCAAAGTGGAGATCTATGATCGTACGTTGAATCGTCTGTCCTTCTACCAATTCCCTGCCAATGCAAATACATTAGGAGATGGTGGCGGTGAATCCCTGGCCATTCTGGACGATGGTTCCATCATTATGCGCGCCAATTTTGAGAACACAGGTAACCGACTGATGGGCTTTGGCATCGATGGCAAGCTTGCTTGGGGACGTGCCATTGCTGGTGATGCCTACATTCAGACGGCTGGAAACGGTTATACAGTCTTTACAGGGCAGAAGCTGGAATTGTACACGATGAAAGGTAAAGTGACCGAGCGTACATTCAAAGACGCACAGCCTGCATTGATGCATGTCGACCAGACACAGGATGGTCAGTATCAGCTTGATTTTGCCAAAACAGGATACATTCTTGATTCACAGACGCTGGAAGACGTGCATATCTACACGACCAGTGCCTCGGTTCCTTCATTAGAAGGTGTCTCTACTTATGTGGATGATGTCATCTATTCCATGAACAATGAGACATTATCCAAATATGCATTAAAGGTTGCTGCAAAATAATGAACAGAGCGCTTCTGTATGACCGCCTAAACGGTTGACAGGGCGCTCTTTTATTTCAAATCCGCCTGGCTCCCTTTACTTGTCATTTCTTCTCATCCTGTTATACTGGTAACGTTCTCTTGCTTCACCCTAATCTTGATAGGCCAAAGGAGCTTAACCTTCCTATGATTATTCAGTTCATTCGATACAGATAACTTGGGGCATAGCCATAAACCTCTTTTTTTGAATTTTGTGCAGAGGTTTATTTGTTATGCCCTTTTCTTCAGTTATCCAAATCTGAATGAATGGGGTGTTATTCCATGTCAGTCCATCGCAGAGAACGTAGCGCTGCGCTTATTAATCCATACATCCATATGTTGAACTGTCCAATCTGCCATAGCCCTATGGTAACCATTAACTCAGGGAGCATTCAATGTGTGTCCAGGCATAGCTTTGATCTTGCAAGACAAGGCTATATCAATTTCATGACACGTTTTTTCAAGGGCAACTATGACAAACGTTTATTTACAGCCAAAAGGAATATCTTATCGGAAACCGGTATTTATGCTCCTTTGACCGAAGTAATACGCAGGTGGATCGCACGTTATTTCGTTGACATCAACTATCCCGTGCACATTCTGGATGCAGGCACAGGAGAGGGAACATTTCTGCAGCAGATTACGCAGAATACTCCAGCCGTTGGCTGGGGCATCGACATTGCCAAAGAAGGCATTGCCATGGCTTCCTCTGCCTACAACCAGCAAATTTGGTTTGTCGGCGATCTGGCATGCAGTCCGTTTGCAGAAGGTCAGCTGGACATCGTCCTGAATATACTTTCTCCTTCCAACTATGAAGAGTTTGGACGAATTCTGAAAGATGGGGGATGGATCATCAAAGTCATCCCCCGTGAACGATATTTAGTTGAACTGAGAGAAATGCTGTTCCTGAATCGACCTGATCGAGCAGACGGCCGGGAACTTACGCTGGACCGATTCCTCAAACATCATCATCTCATCGCCAGCATTCCGCTGACCTACACGCTGCCCGTCACCGCAAACATGCTAGATTCACTCGTTCATATGACACCACTTTCCTGGCATCGGTCGGGATTATCCCTGATGAGCATTCAAGCTTCCTTGTCGAAGATTACCATTGACGTAGAAATACTGGTGGGAACGAACAATTAGATAACCGTTATGGCTGATTTCAGCCGCCATACAGCCAAAAAGCCGGGCGAGTTCCAACTGGAACTTTCCCGGCTTTTCATGTGATCTGATGCATTATTTCCAATTCTCGTCTATAAATTCGTCCCGTCCGGATAACGCACGGTCTTCCTTATAATGTTTCTCGTTTTTCTTGTGGTAATCCTGATGATAGTCTTCAGCCGGATAAAATATAGCTGCATCGCGAATTTCCGTAACAATCGGTTGACTGAATCGTCCGCTGGCTGCAAGTTCCTGTTTGGACTGTTCAGCAAGCTCACGTTGACGTTCATTATGCACAAAGATTGCCGTACGATACTGTGTCCCCCGATCCTGGAACTGGCCTCCGTCATCCGTCGGATCAATCTGTGGCCAGTACAGCTCCAGCAGTCGTTCATAAGGGAATACATCTGGATCAAATGTAATCTCAACCACTTCGACATGACCGGTCACCCCGGTTTTGACCTGCTCATATGTTGGATTGTCGACGTGACCGCCGGCATAACCCGATATAATGCCATGAATGCCTGGTTGTTCTTCAAACGGTGTAACCATACACCAGAAACATCCGCCGGCGAATGTAGCTTTTTCCATTCCGTTCATCCCCTCTTATCTAAACTACCTTTTACACTTACCACTCCGATGACAGAACAACCTTCTGATCTCTGTTATCCCCAGATTTTTTATATTTGGCTTTACAAGGAGAAAATCTGGTGATAAAGGCGAGTGTATGCTTTCGAAGCAGCTTTCTTGCAGAAAGCTTTTAGCTCCACTTCTTCAGGTTATTTCTGTCATCTACGTTCTCGTGTAAATGTTTAGTCCAATTTATATAGATAGCTTAATACGCATATCTTTATATATTTTAAAACAACAAGAGGTTGATTGAAAGCCATCGTTATGGCTCTCAATCAACCTCTTCATTGATAATGCATTTGGCTGACAACTTATTCAAGAAATTATCTTGAAATGGTTACCCGCGACTACGTCCCATCGAACGGAAGATCAAGCTTACGATGGCTACAAGAACGATCGCACCAATCAGTGCTGGTACAATATGGAATCCGCCCATCTCAGGACCCATATCGCCCAAGATCACTCCACCTAACCATCCACCGATGAAACCAGCAATGATGTTACCAATAACACCACCTGGAATGTCACGACCAACGATCAAACCTGCCAACCATCCAATGATACCACCGATAATTAATGACCATAACCAACCCATATCATTCACCTCTAATTAAAGTTTTTGTTGTTGTCTGTCTACTATTAACCGCTACAGAAGCATTTAAACAATTGGCATAAAAATTTTTGCATATTACCTTTTGTCCCCATGCATCTTCCTCTGCAAAACAAGCCTTAGTCAGGTATGGAACAGATCGCGTTACTTTCCGGCATCTCACCAGCTCAGGGCTGCGTTATGTACCTCCCGAAAGTCATTGTATGTTAGAGCAGACAAGGTTAGTATCACCAATTGAGGTAGGATTATTTATAAAATTGCGTCATATTATAGGATGGATGGGTTAGGTCTGATCAATAAAAGCCTGCACGGCCCTTACCTGGCTGCGCCAGCCAAGTATGTTTATGGCTCTTATCCAGCTCGCCACGCATCGACTGAATGACTTTTACAATGTCTGTCTGTCCATTCTGATGCCATTCGAGCGCAACGCTCACATACAACTCACCCAGCTGCGCAAGAGAAAACGTGTCGGTCAGACGAGCAGCTTCAATTGTTCCTTCTTCACCCGCAAATACGGTGAAGCCTCGTTGGCGCAAGTATTGCAGGCGCAGCGCTTCATCTGGCAGCGGAATTTCGTAAGCTCGGTCAAACCGTCCAGCACGGTTCATGAGGCCCGGATCTATTTTCTCCGGATAATTCGTTGTCCCGATCAGGAAGATGCCTTCTTTGGACGTAGCTCCATCCAGTGTATTCAGGAAAAAGGAACGGACTTCATCCGGCATCGAATCGATGTCCTCAATGATCAGTACCATGGGTGCCAACCGCTTGGCAGCCTCGAACACTTCACGCACCGATTCACTGTTGGTATACTCTGTAATCTGCCAATACGCAGCCGGGCCCGGGATACTTCCCGCAATGGATTTTACCAACGTGGTCTTACCATTCCCTGGATGCCCATACAATAAAATGCCCCGTTTGTACGGGATATCATAATCTCGGTAAAAAGAACGATCCGCTTCGAAAAACTGATCCAGCGAGCGGAAAATATCCTGCTTGATCTGTGCCGAGAGAACAACATCCTCTCTTCCCACGGAACGAGTGATGGATTCCACATGGCGATCGCTACCATTCCGGGCATCGGTGTAGACCGTTACTTTTTTCATATTTTGCTGACGTTCCCGTTCCCGGACACTTCCCAGAAATTGCTTCATCTCCTCATCACCGACGGCAAAGACAAAGTCTTCACTGTAGATCCCGTTCTCTCGGAAAAACGGAACCCGCACAAGTGCTACGCCCCATTTCGGATAAGCAAATACGTTATTGCGAATGGAGTAATGCACACCATAAGTGGGTACATCTCCATCATCGTCGTAATGCAACGTCTGAAGCTCCAGATCCTCGAATATGCGGGCTACCAATTCCACTTCGTCACTGCCATTTTGCAAGTCTTCCCGGAGTAACTCCCAGTATTCATTGTTCGGGTCAGAACTGGCATAAAGCTTGTACTCAACTCCATAGCGCTGGAGGAGCGCCTCACTGATTCCACGAATCAGCCTTGAATAGATGGCGTACCCTTCCACTCGAATTCGGGTATCATGTTGTTCGTCATAGGTATAGATCGCCTGGGTTGGATCTATTTGTTTTTCGTTTATTGTCATTATTTCGCTCCCTTTACCGCTACAAGCGGTTTGCATTTGGCTACAACTTGAGCCAGGCCTGCGCCGGTAACACTGTCTATAATTTCATCTACATTTTTATAAGCCTGAGGTGATTCATCAATAATGGATTCAAGTGAGCGTTGGTTTACCACGATCTCATCTTCTGTACCCACACCCAGTGCCGTTGCAAAATCTTCCACGCTAATCAATCGTTTCGTTGCCGTCCGTGAACGGATGCGACCCGCACCGTGACATATTGAATAATAATTATCAGCCCCCTGCGGCTGACCTACCATGATATATGAAGCAGTTCCCATGGAACCGGGAATAAGCGCCGGATGTCCTGTTGCCAGATAAGGCTTTGGATTGTCCGGGTGACCTGCCGGCAACGCACGTGTTGCCCCTTTGCGATGCACAAAAACGGAGCCTTGGTCTACATGAGATTCCTCCCAGGCATAGTTGTGCATCAGATCGTATAACGTGCGAAATTCACATTTGGAGCCAAACACATCCCGGAATGCTTCGCGAATAGCATACGCAATCAGATGACGATTGACAACAGCGTAATTTAATGCAGAATACATCATGTTCACATAATGACGACCTTCCGCATGCTCCAGTGGAGCAAATACCAGTCTGGGATCGGATGTACCCAGGTTAAGCCGCTGCATGACTTTGGCAATCGCTGACGAACTCGTCTGACTTACATAACCACCCCATGCACGAGAGCCGGAATGAATCATGACCACGACCTGTCCATCATACAATCCCCAAGCTTCGGCGATTTCACGATTCTCTTCAGCAATCTCAATCGCCTGGATCTCGGCAAAATGATTTCCCCCACCCAGTGTTCCAAGCTGACGATGCGAACGATGCCACGTCATATCAGGAACGTGGTTTAACACATCCTCATCGTAACTGAACTTGCTGCTTTCCACATGTGTCATCGCGGTTGATTTTTTCGGTGTATAGCTGTCCGGAATATACTTTTTGGGTAAACCATGCAGCCCTTTACGAACAATATGCTCCAGTCTTATATCCGAGTAATGACCTCGCTGGTTTGCCTCCATCGGCAATACTTTCTCAATGGCCTTGACGAGTTTACGGCGGAGCTTGATGTCTTTCAATTCGTCCTTGTGCAAGTTTGTCATATGCACTCGCATGCCACAGCCAATGTCACTGCCAACAATGGAAGGAGAAACGTATCCGCTCTGCGCATCCCACACGGCTGTCGTTCCAATGCACGTACCTACACCGACGTGTACGTCTGGCGTGTAACTCATATAAGAGATTCCCGGAATCTGCAGATTATTGTTTGCCATCTCGAATACCTTGTAATCGAGCGAGGAGAAGAGCTGTTGCGCCGCATATACGGTTAGGTCGCCTGCAGGCAATTTTACTTCATGCCGGTAGCCACCTGCGATTTCATTTGGATTAGTAAATAAATTAAATTCTGTATTCATAAAAGTGTATTATTCCTTCCTGTACGTTCAGCAAATTCGGTTTGCTTATTCATCTGTAAAATAAAACTAAAAAAAGCCATAGGCTAATCGCCCATGACTTCTACTGAATGACAATAACGGAGAACAGAGCAGCATAAACATGCTGTGTGTCTGTCATCCATCGCTATAATATAAGCGAAGAACGCATATCGATTATAAAAACCGCTAAACGATATGCCTATCCCCTATGTCGACCGTATGAGGCCAATGAAACGATGAGCCGGATATGCTATTGTGTCTACGTTGCGCCCTGTTTGAATCAAATCATAACCAAGCATCATGTCTCTCGGCCTCCCTTCGTTAATGTTAGTCTTATATTAAAGGGACTAGAATTCATGTGTCAACCCTTTTCTTGGAAATTGGACCATGTTGCATTTTTCATATGTAAACAAAAACAGGAGACTGTCCAAGGACAATCTCCTGTTTTCCAAATAATAATGATGTTGTTAGCGTAACATGATTATTACAGTCCTGCTTGTTTTTCCAACTCTTCAACCGGATTTTCGTCTTCTTTTTCAGGAACTTTGGAAGACAGGAACCAACCACATACCGCAATGGTGATCAGTACAATATAGAATCCGAATTTCCAAATTTTATTTTCCGGGAAATGCTCATCCAGAACACCCAATGAAGGGTGTGCGAGTGTAATAACTGCCAGCTTAACCCCTACCCAACCTACGATTACAAATGCCGCAACTTCAAGTCCTGGACGGGAATGAAGCAATTTCACAAAGTATGAGGCTGCAAAACGCATAATCACAAGCCCGATGAATCCACCGAGGAAGATAACGATAAACTGTCCTCCGTCGAGTCCGCCAATTGCAGGCAATCCACTTGGTGGCAACGCCACGGCCAAAGCAACAGCAGCCAGAATGGAATCAACTGCAAATGCGATATCCGCTACTTCGACCTTGAAAACGGTCATCCAGAAACCAGATTGTTTTTTCGGTTTCTTAGGCGTTGAATCAGCTGCTTCATCTGTCTTATTGCGACTACCCAGTATCTTTTTAACGATGTGGTTAATCGAAATATACAGGAGATACAGGGCACCGATCGCTTGTACTTGCCATACATCGACGAGGAAAGAGATCAGGAACAACGAACCTAAACGGAAAACAAATGCACCCATCAAACCATAGAACAACGCTTTTTTGCGCTTATCTTCAGGCAAGTGTTTAACCATGATTGCGAGTACCAATGCATTATCTGCTGCGAGTAATCCTTCAAGGACCACTAAGACAGCAAGCACCCACCCATATTCTAATAATAATGAAACATCCAACATTGACTCCTCCTTAATATTCTTATGATGTACAAAAAAAAGGACCTTTACCATCACTGGTAAGGTCCTTTTATATCCACAAAAAGAGACCTTTACCGAGCATGAAAACTTGGTAAAGGTCTCGCTAACAACAAAATTGCTGCCAATAAAGCCGGGGATATAATCCCGAATTGACGACTTTACTGTAAAAGCTACTCCCCTTTAACAGGAATATGTAGTTTTAGTTGGAACGGGTTGTTTAACCTGTACTCATCATATTTCATAACGTTAAATAAAGTCAAGCTTTATTTCGTTGACGATACAGCTTACGGAATACGACAACATCGTAGATCATATTCCCCAGTGGAATGAAAGAAACAAAGAACAGAGCAATCGGACGGCGCAGACGCCACTTCTGTGAGGTGTACATACTCACCATAAATAACAAATACATTAAAAACAAAAAACCGTACAAATTTCCAAACCACGTGACAGCCTGCGGCATAACCCCGGCATCTCTCAACGGAAAAGCAACAAACAGTAGCAACACGTACGAAATGCCCTGCAACCACAACATCAGCCGGAAGCGCCCCAGCGTAGAATGTAACATTATTTTCCTCCTGCTTTTATACATGTAACGAATTCAATTGTTCTCGTACAGTATATCACAAAAGCTGAATATCTCGCTTAATGCCATGCAGCAGATTATTCCTGCACACTTATATGGGTGGTTCATCTACCATTTCGCAGGAGCCAAATGCTTTAACTTCTCATAAGATATATGACGAAGATTGTTACAGATGTCGGACAAGGAGGAGCCGGATCATGAAAATAGCTATGGTTGCACCCGAGAAATTGCCTTTGCCCGGTAATGGTTCCGTGGAAATCTGTATCCTGGGCATCGCTCGTGAACTAGCCCAACGCCATCAGGTGACCATTATAAGTCGTCAAATGCAAGGTCTCGCCGCCACAGAACAGATCGATGGGATCACCATTCAACGTGTCCCTGCAACGAGTCCTGTCATGTATACCAAAGCAGTCATACGTTTGTTATCCCAACAACCCTATGATGTAATTCAAGTGGATAACAGGCCACGAAGTATGGCGACCATCAAACGAGCTTTTCCACGCACACCTGTTGTACTCTATCTTCACTCATTAACGTTTGCTCAGCCCGGGCCTTCCAAACTCACATTAATGAAAAAAGCTGATTGGATTGCCGTCAATAGTCAATCCCTGAGACAAAGGTTAGGCCGCAGATTTCCGTTGGTAAAACACCGGATGAGTGTTGTTCCACTGGGTGCAGATCTAAGCCGCTTCAGGCCTGTTGAATCCAGCGAAGAACAGATTCATCTGCGTACACAATTTGGAGTAACTAAACCTTTCTCTATTCTGTATGTCGGCAGGCTGATTCCTGGAAAAGGTGTAGACGTATTAATTCGTGCAACTGCTCTCCTTCAGCAACAGATGCCTGTTCAACTGGTTGTTGCAGGCAAAGGACCTCCGTATTACATGCGTAAACTTCGCGAACTTGCCCAAAAACAAAAAGTCCATGTTTCCTTCCGTGGTCAGATAAACCATGAGCATATCGATCAATTGTATCGGGCAGTCGATTGTCTGGTCTGTCCGTCTCAAGAACATGAAGCTTTTGGCCTGGTTAATGTTGAGGCGATGGCTTCAGGATTACCCGTCATTGCTTCGGATAACGGAGGTATTCGTGAGATTATTGAATCAGGTATCAATGGATACCTTGTCACCGCTTATAAGCGTCCCCAACGTTTCACCTCTTACCTATACAAACTTGCAAGCAATCCCACTTTTGCCGAGATGTTAGGGAAGGCTGGCCGAGACAGCGCAAGGGCACACTTCAGTTGGGCAAGAACAGCCATGCATCTGGAAGCGACCTATACCAGGCTCATCCGTAAATGAGCCTTTCTTCTGTTAGGATGATCAAGCTTTTTCACGAAATTGCCATCCCTTAATCAAAGAATCCATCTGCGGAACAGGAATGTGACTCATCTCAATTAACTCCATAATAACCATATCTCTCATCATGAATCGTACTTTGGCACACGTGAGTTGATGAAATACATCGTAGAATGCCGTCCCGATCCAACATCCATGAGGTACGACAAGTGGATCATTAACGATATAACCTACGGCTCCGATCGGGGGAATAACAACCTTAATCGCTTGATGATCCAAAAGATTATCTGGATCTTTGACGAGATACACGGTATCCCCCACTTGTAAAACCTGTACTCCATGGTAGTGGTCCATCCCATACATAGCTGCGAATAATTTGGTGCTCATATTACCTGCTCCTTTTCCTGTATTTCTCCATGATTAAAATTTTAAAGATATATCGGTTTCATAACGTTCCAACCACTCGACAAGTTGCCTGCGTATCTCTCTACGAAACTCACGAGGTTCAAGTACCTCCGCCTCGGGCCCAAATTGATACAACCATTTCAAAAATTCTCTGCTGCTATTCAGTGTCACTTCAAATAACAATCCCCCATCCGACATATTCGTCATTCGCGGGCGAACAAACATTTCTTCTTCTTTTATGTAGGGGGCCACTTTCTCAGAGAATCTTACCTTGAAATGGATATTTTCGTCGCCAGGGTCAATAGACCATGTGTTCTTCATGTACTGTGTTATGTTGAAATCACCCTTGTCGAAACCGGCATTTGTTCGTGTCACATCCAAAAAACGGCTAATTCGAAACAATCGAACTTTTTGCAGCAAATGGCAGTATCCGATCAAATAAAAACGTTGATCACGTGGAATGAGATAATAGGGATCGATATCCCGGACTGTGATCTCATTTCTTGTCAGCGTATGATATTGAGTACGAATGGTTTGCTGGCTTAGAATAGATTCAATAATGGGAATCAGCAAATTAGGGTCTTTTCCTTCCTCGCGATAAGCTGGCGTGCCCATCCGAATAATTCCCGCAATATTCTCTACAATGTCACTGTTTCTTGATTTTAATTTGGTATGAGCCGACATGACCTTGTCAAACGCTGAATCAAACTCAGCAGGTAACTTGGAGGTATCAACTACGGACGGAAGCATGGAGAAGACCATCGCTTCCTGTTCAGTAAAATCTAATGGATACATCGCAAACTCACCAATAAATCGGTAACCCTTGCCGTATCCTTCATTCATAATCGGGGCGACCCTATCCAAAATCCGGAGATCACGATAAATCGTGCGTACAGTCGTACCGCATTTCAGCGCCAACTCCTTGGCCGAAATTCCAGGATTTGCTTGTATAGCCTGAAGTATACGCAGCAGACGAATTAATTTCTCTGTCATGTAGTTTCTCCCCTTCGATATTTTATCGGCAAGGAAAACTAGTTCCTTTAGTACAGAACTAAATCTTTAGTCCCAATATCATTTTCGCAATTTCACCATTTTTGTATAGTCCAATTGCACTCTTACCCCCTTTTAATATACATTCTCTTACTTGCTTGCGTAAAACATTAACCCAAAAGCCCTTAAACCTAAGCCTGAAAGCCTATACAATTTTCTAAAAATAATACAAAAAAAGCCCTGATCTCTACAAAGAGACAAGGCTTTTCTCGGAATTACTGGTTATGCAACTGTAATAATTGATCCATCACATTTGCCATATGCTCACAGAGTTCAGGAATGTCCCCCATCTGGTCTTCATTCACACTGCGGTCAAAATAAACGTGAGCCGTGACGTTATACATGATTGGCTGTTCATCAAATATATATCGGATGTTCTGGCACATCCTCTGCTCAGGCCAGCTCTTCTGTAATATCGGACGAATAACCGGGCACTGCTTCTCAGGTTCCTTCACAACCATACTAAACCGTAGTTCCAAACGGCAACCCGGATTCGCACCAGGCGTCTCCAGGATCTCCGCTGCAAGCTCCTCAAGGGAACTGCTTAATACAACTTCCCCTGTTACTTCCGGGTGATCCCTGAGACAGAATTGTAATGTGAACTCTCTGGACATCACTGCCATCTCCAGGCGATCGTTACGCCCCGTAATCTGAATACGTTCGTCCAGGTTATCCATATCATAGAGATAATTCTCAAACCCGACTTTCAGATTGTCATACACCGTTGGATCAAACATTGAATTAAACCTACTTTCTAACCCTTTAACATGTATTGTAGTACATTCTCATTTTTCATGCGACTAGCACAATCTTTTGTCCTGGAAATTTAAAAAGCCCAGTCACTAGGACTGGGCTTAGGCTAAGCATGGGATCTGATGAGATCCCTGAGCTTCGCTTATTCTTCTGTAGCTTTTTCTTCAGCTGCCGGTTCAGCTTCCTCAGCAGAAGCTGTTGGCTCTTCCTCAGCCGCTTGTGGCGGCATGACGGACGCGATGATGGACTCAGGTGATGTTATGAGTGTCAAACCTTTATCCAGTTTAATATCCGCAGCAGTCAAGCGATCACCAATATCCAATCCGCTCACATCCACCTCAATGGACGTTGGCAGATCCGCAGGCAATCCTTCTACTTCCAATTGTGTTTCTTGTGTCTGGAATACACCGCCAGCTTTCGAACCGGCTGCTGTACCCTGGAAGTCGATCGATACACTTACGCTGATCGGCTTGTTCTTGGAAATTTGCAGGAAGTCTACATGCAGCAAACGTCCGTTACGCTCTTGCTGATCCTTGATCAGCACCGGAACCGTTTTACCGCCCTCCACATTCAGGTTGAACATTTCGGAGCGGCCTGTGCGTGCCACTTTCAGCATTTCTTTTTCATCTACATGTATTGAAGCACCTTCAAGTCCCGGGCCGTAAACGACTGCGGGAACTCGTCCGCCTTGTCTTAACAGGCGCAGTGCTGCACCTTTCTTTTCCGTTCTTGGCGTTGCTGTAAGTTGAGCCATTTTTCCGTTGGATTTCATGATTGAACATCCTCCTTCAAGGGATCACTACATTATATTTGTTGGAAAGCGCTAAAGCGTCGCTTATAGACCATAATGGTCTTTTTTCCTTTGGCCGAATCGTGGGCCATATCTATATTTACCCCAATGATAGAGGATCTCAAACACGAAACAGGACAATTAATTATTTTTTGGCAAGTTATGCGGCTTATAATCAGACCAAAAAAGCAGTCGGAATCTCTTCCAACTGCTGGTTTAACAAGGTTTTTCCGAACTACATTCGACGTTATAAATAAAGAAACTATGCGCTATTACGATCCTCCGTTTTTTCGCTTTCACGAATGATCTGCATCTCGTCTGATCCGCTACGGACAATAATGTGCACATCCCCGTCTTCAGGTACAATGTCCACGTAACGGTCTCCGCACGTATCTTTAGCTTCCCATTCGTTCAATCGAATGATCAGTCCCAGGTGATGCAGACCCGGAGCAACGCGGAAGCGGGCTTCGGCGGCATTTCCGACTTGTTCCAGCCGTACTGCTCCGTCCTCCATACCTGTGCCCCATACCCAGACATCCCAACCTTCATAATGCTGGTCTTCCCGTTCGTATCGAAGCGTGACGGTTCGCGAAATCTGTTTATGAATCGTCACGGCAAGAGTTGCCCGGATTCCTCCAGCTTCAGCAATAATATGGGTTACTCCAGGTGTCATCGCACGTACGATCCCTGCTGCACTCACCGCTGCAAGTTCTGGATGAGAAGAGCTCCAGCGTATATTTGAATCCTGAAGCGGCTGACCAAATTGATCCAGAACCAAAGCACGGAAGCGACTGATTCGAGTCATGTACATGACAGGTTCGCCCACAATTTCGATTCGTTCAGCATGACGATAATCCACTTGTAACATACAGCTTGCCGTTATGTCCCCACAGTGGACTGTAATCGAAGCTTCCCCCCGTTCCAGTGCATGGATTGTTCCATCAGGCTGGATCTGAATAACATCCGGATCAGAAGAAGTCCAGGTAACTGGAGCTTTTTCCACCACATTGCCAATGCTGTCCCTTACAATCGCTCGCAGTTGAGTGGTCTCCTTCGGACTATATACCTGGCGAGGAAAACTAATCTCCACTGTTGATGGTTCAGCGCCTCCAGCATGCTCTGTGTCATACAGTACCATTAAAGACCATCGTTCTACCTGAACAGTACCACGAACAGTCTCGATCAAGTCTGTGCCTGCCTGATGATCATTGACTACAACATGCCAGTCCCCTTCCCCCAGGTCGACATGCTGCTCATGTTCCGTTCCGTTATAGATGACCATAATCTGATTCCAGGTGTCCTGATTCGCACCATCCTGAAGTATAAAGGCAACTACATTGCCATCCGCACGAATAACACGAAGGTGATTTCGTACCTGTTCAGCATCAATCATACGAAAAGCGGGATGTGTACGCCGCAAATGAATAAGACCACGATAGTAGTCGAACACCGGTCTGAACCGTGATTTGTTGGCCCATGTGATGGCGTTCACCGCATCCCCGCTCCGATAACTGTTATGATCACCGGCTTTGGATCTGAGCATCTCATCCCCTGAATGCAGAAACGGAATTCCCTGAGAAGTAAGCAGAATGCCGGAAGACAGTAAAGAGCGACGAACCATCTCATGATTCAAAACATCATCTGCATCCACATACCGATAAGGATCTACTGCTTTTACAGCGGACTCAGCACTCCCACCACCTACGGGCTGTCCGTCCTTCCATACGGGAAATCCTAATTCATGCCTAAGGTTCATCGTTGTTGCAATTTTATCCCACAGATTGAGATTGTCATGGGCAGTCACATAATTGACAACTTCCACAGGTGAAGATGTGAAATCATCCAGTCCTCCCGCTAATCCCCTAATAAGCTCATATTCCTGCCCTCCGGCACCCGTGACAAACCCTCTGCCACTGCCATCACTATCGCCCTTGATTGCACTGCGAAAATGATCATTAAATACAGCAAATCCCTGACCTCGCTGGGTTCCTTTTAATGTTTTGCGGTCCAAAGGTGAGTCTCCACCCATCCAGGGTTCCCCATAGATCAGAAACGCCGGATCGATCTGCTCCCTCAATTCGCGTGTCAATTCATTCATCGTTTCCGTATCAATCAGGGCCATAAGGTCAAATCGAAATCCGTCCACATGATATTCTTCTGCCCAATATCGGAGAGAATCCAGAATATATTTTCGCACCATTGGACGTTCTGTCGCCAATTCATTGCCTACACCCGAACCATTACTGAGGGTGCCATCCTCCCGATAACGGTAATAATAGCCTGGTACAACTCGTTCAAAAGGCCCCTCTTCCACGCTATACGTGTGATTATAGACAACATCAAGTACAACGCGAATGCCTTGTCTGTGCAGCGATTGGACGAGTGATTTGAGCTCCCGAATTCGAACTGCAGGATCACGAGGATCTGTCGCATAGGAACCTTCGGGAACGTTATAATGCTGGGGATCATACCCCCAGTTGTATGGTGCTCTGACATTTGAACCCACATCTGCTGTAGCGAGTTCATTCACCGTCTGATAATCCGCCACAGGCAGAAGATGTACATGAGTGACTCCCAGTTCTGCAAGATGGTCTACGCCAATACTATTGCCTGCTCTATCCGTCAGACCGGATGCCGTGAATGCCAGATATTTCCCCTTATACGGAATATCTGCATGTGGGTCTGAGGAGAAATCACGGACATGTAACTCATATAACACGGCATCGACAGGACGCAGAAAAGCAGGTTTGACATCCAGGTCCCAATCGACTGGATTGGTGGTCTCCGGATCGATAATAGCCGTTCGTTGCCCATTAGCCGTTACCGCTCTGGCGTAAGGATCAACAACCACTTCAATCCGCTGATCATCATGAATAATTCGGTACATATAATAATGTCCTGCCCAATCGTCTGTAAGCTCCAAAGTCCATATTCCATCCGCATCACGTGTCAAGGGATGTTCCCGTCCACCTGTATGCTCTTGCACCTTACCATCCTCGTTGTAATGCCCTTCATCGTCAAAAACCAATATATAAACCCGTTGTGCCGTAGGTGCCCACAATTTAAAAGTACTTGCAGCACGAGTATATGTTAAGCCAAGATCGTTGCCTTCGTAACGAAAAGAAGTCCATTCCGGCATCGTTCCCACCGCCTTTATATCCATTGTTTTCGTGTTGTCCCGATGTTACGGAGCGGGACGTGATTTGTCAACCCGGGGTTGTCTGTACTCATCATATCGGTCCAATTTGCGTATTCAATTAGCAATCGCTTTCAAAATATAGGATATGAAAACAAGCGCCATAGATTGACAGCATTTGTACCTGTCCCGACAAAAAAAATTTGGAATATATAAGAATATAATGCAGGATGTCATTTGGTTGAGATTAAAAATGTACTAACCGGAGCACAGCATAAAGAAGGTAGAGACATCACAATGTACAGCCCTGCGACCCAGGCAATGGTTTCTGAAGCATCAACAAATCCCCCTTTCATACGGGAAAGGGGGATTTGTTTTATCTCAATTTATTTGATTAGATTTGATTGGATATCTAGAACGTGGCCTTGTTAGCGATTTTACTAATGTTTACTAATTGTTTGTTGGCAGCCTTCAATTCAATTCTTGGCAAGCATGGTTTTCATCAGGCATTGGAATACATCACTGTTATAGATATTGCATTCACATTTACCTCTCCGTCCTGTACGCTACGTATCGTATCAACGCCTGCTTGCCCTTTCTCTACAATCACATTCCATGTCCCTATGGGAATAGCGATGTCACGGTTTTCTTTTGCCGCGTTATAGATGACAACAATGCGTTCCCATGAATCGCTGGCTGCTGTACCGTTCAGTTCATAGGCTAGCAGCCCATTGCCCTTTTCTATTAGACAAACATGCTTCTCGATCTCTTCCCGTGTACGAAGTCGAAATATTGGATGCTCTCGCCGAAGACGGATCAGCCCACGATAATAATCAAATACCGGCTTGAACAGCTGCTTTTGCTCCCAATGTATGGCATTGACTACGTCTCCACTCTGGTGGCTATTGGCGTCCCCATATTTGCTGCGAAGCAGCTCATCTCCAGCCGCGATCAGGGGAACACCCTGGGAGGTTAGAACGATACCATTGGCAAGCAGACAACGCCTAACGGTCTCATTCTCCAGAATGTGTTCCGAATCGATTTGCAGGTAAGGCTTAGCCTTCTCTACTGCCTCTTCGACACTTTGGCATCCACGAATACTTCCATCCTCGTCATAGGTGAGGAAATTCAAGGTATCATGGAGTCCTTGTGTACGAGCGACTTTGTCCCACAGGTTGAGATTATCATGCACTGTTACATAGTTAATCGTCTCGGATGGACCATCCGTAAAATCCTGGATGGCTCCCCGGACCCCAGTCCACAATTCGTCTTCTTTCCCGTCCGCACCTGTCGCAAATCCCCTACCCATGCCATCGCTGTCTCCCTTGATCACTCCGCGGAAATTATCGTTAAACACAGCAAACCCCGCTCCGCGCTGCGCTCCTTTTAGAGTCATATCATCACCAAGCGGCGAATCCAGTGCGCCCCATGGTTCACCATATAACAATATGGAAGGTGACACTTCGGTGTGCAATTCCGCTGCAAGCTGTTTCATCGTAGTTGTGTCGATCAGGCCCATCAGATCAAATCGAAAACCGTCCACATGGTACTCCTCTGCCCAGTAACGGACAGAGTCGATGATAAACTTACGAACCATGGTGCGTTCAGTAGCCACTTCATTACCCGTACCTGAACCATTGCTATAGGTCCCATCGGCGTTTTGTCGATAGTAGTACCCGGGTACCAATTTTTCAAAAGAGCTGCCTGCCGTATCAAACGTATGATTATATACCACATCCATAATGACACCTATTCCCTTATTATGAAGGGCAAGCACCATTGATTTAAACTCACGAATTCGTGTCTCCGGATCATTTGCACGTGATGCATAGGAACCTTCCGGGACATTGTAATGAAGTGGATCATATCCCCAGTTATAGTTGGACGCATCAGACGTATCACCATCCACCCTGGATTCATCCACCGTCGCAAAATCAAATACAGGCAGCAGATGCACATGGGTAATCCCGAGTTCAACCAAATGATCGATCCCCAGTGTGTTGCCCTCCGAATCACGCAGACCCGTCTCGGTAAAAGCCATGTATTTGCCTTTATTCGTTATACCAGATGATGGATGAATGGAAAAATCACGTACATGCAGTTCGTACAGGACTGCGTCTACAGGACTGGTCAATTTCGGGCGAATATCCTCACTCCATCCCTTCGGATGTGTCTGCTCCAGTCTGACAATTACACCCATTTCTCCATTCATGGTCACTGCTCGGGCGTATGGATCTACAGCAGTAGTTGAATGTCCATCTTCGAAAGTAGGCTTGTACATGTAACGGTAGCTACTTAAATCGCCCTCCAGTTCCAGAACCCAGACGCCTTGTTCTTTCTTTTGCATAGGTAACGCCTGCTGTTTCCGTTGATTCGGCTCTTCCTCCGGGGTCCCCCCTGTCAAAGGTGGATACAGAAGTAGTTCCATCTGAACTGCTAACGGTGACCAGACTTTGAAGCGACAGGCTTGTGCTTCTAATGTGACACCCAGATCTCTTCCTTCGTATGTATCTTCTGAAATCAACATATCCTGCTTATTCTCTTCAATCATATGTGTGGTTCCCCTCTCGTTGAGAAAATTAATGAATATGGATGGAACGAATGCTCCTTACCCTTTATACCCGTTCTGCTGCCCAGCCATAATCCAAATTACACAAAAGAAGACAAACGTCATGTAGATTCACATTACGCCTGCCTTCTTTATAAGTAAAACGATATCTCTCTAATGTGGTACCTGGGATTGGAAATCATTACGGCTGGATTGATCGGCATGGTACAAAACCACGTCCCCATCTTGCATCGACCAGCTTCTCCCCTGACCATCTACCGGGCTGTTATCAAAACCTTCCATTTGCCATTGATTCATCAACGGTGCATGAATATATTGCAGATGTGGTGCATTCGTATTACCGCTGCGCAAAGTTTCGATATTGAAGTTAACCACAATGTAACCGTCCCTCAGAAATACCGTTGCCTTCTCATCCAATTGATTTTGTCTGGCAAGTGACTCGAGATCGGTTCCTTTGGGCACTGCATATACATCTGCTGGCAAGCTATATTCCCCATACCAGCGCTGAATCGCTGCATTCGCCCGATCTACATTAACACTGGAGGGAATATCTGTTTTTGGGCCAATGAGTGTGCGGATCTGTGAAGGAAGAATCATCCAGTCATAATGACCTACCCACGTTTTATGATGAGAGGTCTGATCCACATAACGAACCATATGTTCCGCCATTGTACCCTGATTGCGTTCCTCCTCCGACAGTTCATAAGTATACTGGTAGCGCGCAGTATCACCTAACTCCATACCGGGTACATTCCGCAACCGTGAGTTCAGGACAACAAAACGTTTTTCTAAATCTTGTGCCGATCCGATACGAATGAGTCGATCCTGTCCTCGATGGTAGTATAAATCCACTTCTTGCCGGGTGGTGCCATCTTTACTCACAAAAGAGAACGTCGGCGTGATTCGGATACCATCCTGTTTCCCAAACATATTGCCCTTGGTCTTCAGATCAAACTTGAAATGGTAACCTGTCTTCACTGCAGCATTTCGGAAACCCTGTACCGGATGACTGCCGGGACGAATAGGCAGTACATAGGGAGCCAAGTTACCTCGGGGATCTCCGTCAATACCGTTTCCTCCGGTCCAATAGCTCACACCCGTTGGTTCCGGGCTGCCCATCCGCTTGCGGAACACATTCTCCCAGTTGTAGTCTGAAATATCGGTAATGTGAAAATCATACAACCTTCCGATAACCTCTACAGCAACGGTATCTGCTGCGACATGATGGTTCAGATTCGTATTGGCATCCTGTTGTTCTGTGAAGTTTGCCGGTGCATTTTCGGCGATATTACGAAACTCGATCTGGTAATTTCCTTCATCTACCCATACAGGAAGATAAAAAGGGGTGTCCAACTGATTTACCGGAATATCCACCCATGTCATGGCCGTAATAAACTGACTTCTGGCACCGTTATAAACATCGAATGGGAAACGAACCTGTTTGATCCGGAAATATTTCGCATAATCATGGTTTCCATAACCTGGGTAACTCGCTACATCCAGATGCTGCCCTGAAGTTGGGATCCGTACAATAAACGGACGCTCTAAAATAAGTGCAGCTCTGGTCGGATCAGGCGTAGTCTTCTGATTATGCGGCTGATCATCTGACACCCAGGCGTAGTTCACAACTGGAGTATGTACTGTCACCGAGTTGATGCCCAGAATAGGGAATTTCTGATCCTGCCCTCCGTTAACATTGCCAGGGAGAAGTCCATACGTAATCTCACCCGTGGTCGGCTGGTTAGCTTTGTTCAACAATGTGTTTTTGATTGTCAGCCGGTTCTGGTACAGAACATCGTCTCCGATCATGCCAGGCTGCGGGATCGTCCCAGGTCTTGAAGCTGTTTTCTCCACAGGAGCAGGATCAACAATCGTTGCTCCATTAAAGGTTACCTTGTCGTTATTAACGGTGTTCTCTCTAACCTCCGCTTCAGCTTCAGATTGAAACAATGACGTTTCATCTGGCGTAGAGGGTTCAGTAGAACCACCTGGGACCCCTTTGATGCCAAGATCAATTTCTCGACATGGTGCAGGTTTCACATGACTGGTAACCGCAGTATCCATAGCCGATTGCAAAATCGGTGGTGTATATGCATTGGGCATAAGGGTCACGGTATCACCATAACCGCCTAGCGCATAGTTAGATACCTTTGCCTCATTTAGCTTGTATACCTCCAGGTTGTCGATCTGCCAATAGCTATATGTCCGTGTTACTTGCATAGTTTTATCCCCGGGCACATCAAGTTCTTTGGGCTCAGGAGGTGTTCCTGGATCACCTTCACCACTAGACGCTCTTCCCGGGATCGTCCAGGTTTTATGATAAACCCTTTTCACTTTAACGGTGTAAGTCACCGTTCCTGTCATGTTAACCCAGCGGTGCTCAAACAGATATTCCTTGGCAAAGACATTGGCATAGAGATCTTCCGAAGTTGGAATACCACGAGTAACATCGAACTTCTCAGATCCACGATCGTCTGCCTTCAACACACCTCGGACAGACGGGTCCATAACCGATGCTTCAATAACCGTGCCTCTACTCGGTGGGCTGATGGTCACAGGGCAAGCGTTCGCAGGGTCGCCCCCCGGATCGCCATCATTACCACCTTCTCCATTATCCGTGCAGTCCTTCACCTCAAGCACCTGAGTCCCTTGTTCATTCAGTTGCTGAGCAGAATCAAGAAAATGAGCTTTTATGGTGGTGCTACCCACGATCCCTTTTGTCGTGATTTTGCCATCAGCACCAATCGTGGCTATAGTCGGATTCGAGCTCTGCCACGTCAATTTGGGATGAGCCGTCAGTTTATGAACAGAGCGATCCGGTTTGGTTAGAACGGCTTCTGCCTGTAGAGGTGTCGTATTGGCTTTACAAGCATTCGGCAGATTCACAACAAGTCCTGGCTCAGACGTGACTGTTATGGTGGCAGTATCCGAGATCAGATATGTACCATTGTTCCAGATCGCACGCACAGTGACCGTGCCCGGACTTTCGGCCGTTAACATCCCTGTTTTGAGCTCTATACTTGCAATCGTCTCGTCAGAAGAAAACCATTTGATCTCTGCCTCTCTTCGCGATACGTCGATGCCCCCATTAAAATCTGTTTCGCCATAATGTCTTGTGCTAACTTCGGCTTTCATCTGCTTTGTTTGTCCAATAGTCATAACCGAATCCGGTGTTACATCGATTTCTTTTTCTTCAACCAAATCACCTTCCCAGATGATATCCATTGGTGTATGGTAGGCTACCACTTGCTTGAGACAACCTTGATTTGTTCTACCACCGTTCTCATAATCATTCCACTCCGTTACTTGGTGTGAACCTCCTGTTTTGGTAATGATTTTTACTATGGTACTACCTTCTCTTATAACCGTAGTACCAACCCCAGTATAGAATAACTGCTTATTGCTTGTTTGATAATCTACACTCTTAATCCGAATGTTTTCTACCATTCGCTGTGTAATTCTTTGGGATTGGAACTCTGGCCAATGTTCAGCAGGCCACCTGGAAAAATCAACTTCGTTAGGTATTTCTTTCTCAGCCGGGAATGGTCTAGAGCATGAATTACTATTAAGGTTATCCGAGTAAGTTGGTCCATTAGTATGGTCTGCCCTGAAGCTACCATTATCAAGCTGATACCAATAAACACCTGGATTTGCTACCCTTTCTAACGACTGTATTGTATTAGATATTTCTTGTTTCTTGGGCCCATACGGATCCGAGCCTGCAGCTTCTATAGGCGATGAAAAATTCAAACACAGTATATTAAAAAGAAAAATTAAGATAACAATTAAAGATTCCTTCTCACCATGGACCCACAATAATACTTCACCACCATTTAATACTACTTACATATTTTGAATTTGTAGAACATTTTTACTTTTTTCGTTAAAGATATATGCCCCCCTTTTTCCATCCAAAACGGATGTGATCCAAAATCTCTTCTTTATATCTTTCTTAATCAATTCACTCGAACTCTCAGGGATAGTAACCAAGCCATTTTTAGAGGTTTGTTTAAGATCCAATCGATTAAATTGTAAAAAACCACTATATAGGCCGCCATTGAAGGTGATTAAATTGGATTTCTCAATTTTTGATGTAAAAGATATATCTGCAAAAGCCATATAATTACCTTTGAAAAGATGTGTCTCTGAACCAATAAATAATGGTGCATAGATACCTTTTGCTTTACCTTGGGTAACATCTATGACGATATATCTATGGAGTGTAACTACACCAGATTTATTGGATAAATTAATTTCTTCTTTTGATATATCACTTACTTTGACAGAGTTCTTAGTATAAAAATAATTACTAATCGTCGTTAAATTCGTACCCGTCGTACCGACCTCTCTCATCTCATTCAGGTCACTGTACTTCCCGGCGTCCGTGCCCTCCACATCCATGTAACGCAGTAAAATGGCCGATACTTCTGCACGAGTGGTGGAATCCGCAGGTTTTAATGTGCCATCCTGGAATCCACCGACAATGCCTGTCCCACGAACAAGGGCAAGATACGGAATCTGCTCGGCACGAATGGTACCGCGGTTCACTTCCGGTGTGGGGAGCAGCGTATTTTTTGTATCGTTAAAAGCATCCTGAAAGCTGGTTCCGGACTTAATCAGTCCATTGGCAATCCATTTCATCATCTCGTAACGCGTTAGCTCCGCATTTGGATTGAATCCTTTGGCGTAATCGCCAGCGTTAATGAACCCTTGTCCTACAAGCTGGTTAACCGCCGCTTCAGACCAATGTCCCTTGAGATCAGCAAAGGGATTCTGCCCCTCTACCTTCTCTAGTCCAGTCGCGCGGGCGAGTATTGTCGCATATTCCCCACGCGTGATTTTGCCATTGGGACGAAACGTTCCGTCCTGGTAACCAGAGATCAGATTTTTTTCATAAGCTTTGGCAATTGTCGCTTGAGCCCAGTGACCCTTGATATCTTTGAACTTGCTAAGAGCAGTATCACCTGTTCCCGATGCAGCATTCGCTGTTGACGTCAAATGTACGGGGCCAATCGGTAATAGTGTTGCTGCCAATACAGCTGTCGTTAACAACCCGACGATCCAACCGTTCCGTTTTTTCTTCTTCTCGTGTCCTTCAATCTGCTTCTTCAATCTACTCACGCTCCTATGTACCTTAGTATGGGGATGCTTTACTTGGTCAACCTAGTCATTTCTCTTCATAACCAAAACCTAAATTTGCCATAATAATCAATATTCTACCATGTTGTACTAGGCTATTGGTATTATTTTTCGTCCATCCCCATCACGTCAAGGCGTGCGTCCCTCCTTCCATAGACCCACTTCATTCGCTTAAAACACAAAAAAAGGCCATGAATCCGCAGATTCATAGCCTTATGCTTTAAGGGTGTGGTCTTTCTTATGATATTGGAAAAATGAACTCACTCATAGAATAAACCATATCATTCCATTTGATCAACCTTTTTTTATTTCAGCCAGCTTTATTTTCCGTTCAATTCCTTATAGGACGCTTCGAGTTCCGTGATCAATTGATCACCACCGGCTTTTCTCCAGCTTGCGATTTCCTGCTCCCAACCTGCATCATCGATTTTACCCATAATGTACTTGGTCTGCGCATCCCAGATCATCTGATCCAGCTCCTGACCACGCTCGGTATAGATCGCAGAAGACAATGTGAGTGCCGGATTTGCAATGGCATATTGCTCATTCTCACGCGCCATCTTTGTACCTTTCATACCAATGGGAACATCAACCAGTTCAGGCACGTTATAACCTTCAATGCTTAACAAATTATCCCGATATGGCTTTACTTCACGCTGATAAGCGTCAAAATCTTTGAGTTCGGTTTTCCCATCAGCAGTCTTGGTGTAGTGCACATCAAGTAATCCACGGAGCTGCAACGTGCTCAATTCCTCGTCCATTAACTGGTCCAGGAACGTGAGAACTTGTTTCAATTGCTCCTCATCCGTAACGGATGCTTTCGGGATGACCAGCATTCCGTAGTTTCCTGGCTCCCCGGCGATTCGAATACCATCGGTTCCCTGAAACGGAGCCACATCAATCTCTCCATCCGGAGCATTAGGCGTAAGCCGCTGCTGAGAGGACTTTCCGTTCTGGGCCACACCGTTAAGCTTCATGCCAACTAGACCCGAATCCATTTTTTTGTCCGCATCAGAAGGGTCCAGGGCAGGGAAATCACTATTAATCAGTCCTTCGCTGAACAGTCGCTTGAAGAGTTTCATTGTGTCCACATATTCGGTGGTCAAAAACTCCGGGGTCAGTTTCCCCGCATCATCCACACCCCATTTGTTGACACCGCCAATACTCACAGCAATCCGCGTCAGTGGGGAAGAGACACCCTCATTATACTTTTTGAAGAGCAGTGCACCGTACGTATCTTCTTTACCATTCCCGTCAGGGTCATCCTTGCGAATGGAGCGCATCACTTCATACCAGTCATCCAGCGTTTTTGGTATATCCAGCTTCAAGGTATCAAACCAGTCCTTGCGATATACGATCGCAGTCCGTCCAATATCCCGGAAGTTCGGAATACCGTAGACCTTGCCTTCAATTTTGATATTGTTAAAATAAGCTTCGGATTGGGCAGACAGGTTTTTATAATCCTTCAGGTACGGCCCCAGTTCCCAGAACAGTCCCGTTTTGGCGGCATTAAATGTTGTCGGCACATAATTCACACGCATAATGGTTGGCATCTCGCCTGAAGCAACCATAACATTCACCTTATCATCAAAAGCAGACTGCGGAATCCACTGTACATTAACATCCGTATTGGTATATTCCTCAATCTTCTTTTCAATCCCGTTCTCCTTGGCCGGTATATCACCTACCTGCATTAAAGAGATGGAAATGGGAAGTTTACCTTCCCCTGCAGCAGGTGCTTTTTCTCCCCCGCAACCTGCAAGCAATCCAGCGGACATTGCACCAATTACAACGATTCCGCCTAAACGGGACATTGGACCTTTTGGACTCATGAACCATCTCTCCTTTTGGATAAGGTTATGTACACAGACCACTCCGATGACAGAACAACCTTCAGGTCGCTGTTATCCCCAGATTTTTTGATTCCCTTTTATAAAGGGGAAAATCCGGGGATAAGCCTATGCTTCCGATGCAGCTTTCTTTCAGAAAGCTTTTAGGCGAACGCTTCGCTTCCTCAAGTTATTTCTGTCCTCTACGTTCTCATGTACATGTTAGTTGGACTTGTAAAGTTCAATCTCCACTCCTGCCAAAATGAACGGAGCGACCGACTTCGGATCATTGATCCGAATGGACTCGGTCACATAATACTCATAGGACCCGTCACGATACGGGCTTCCTCCGAGACCTGCTCCGCCATTACACTGCGTCAAGGAAAGTACGCCTTCACGGTCCGTTTGCAGCAGATGCTGCACCAGACCCTGATATCCTTTTTCAGCAATCGCTTTGAACTTGCCACTCAGATACCCTCTACGCACACCTTTGGCCAATGCATAGACAAACATCGAGGTCCCGGAAGCCTCCAGATAGTTCCGCTCACGTCCCGGTTGATCCAACAAATGTGGCCATAGTCCGGTCTGCTGATCCTGCACATGCACTAGTGCGTTTGCTACCCGTTCGAAGATACCCACAATCTGCCCTCGCTGCGGATGATCTACTGGCAGGTGATCCAATGTATCCACAACCGCCATCACATACCAGCCCATCGCCCGGCTCCAGACATGTGGAGAACATCCGGTTTCTCCCGAACTCCAGCGCTGCTCTTTGCTCTCATCCCAGGCATGGTACAAGAGACCGCTACGTGGATCACGTGTACGTTGCTCCACCAGCAAAAGCTGCAGAGCCGCCTTGTCAAACCACTTCTCTTCACCCGTCACTGCGCCATACTGGGTCAGATACGGAGTCGCCATGTACAATCCATCCAGCCACATCTGGAAAGGGTAAATCTTTTTGTGCCAGAATCCGCCTTCACTCGTATGTGGCTGTCCCTTAAGCTGAGTCATAAGCAAATCAGCAGCTTTGCGATACTTCTCTTCACCCGTTTTCTCAAGCAGCAGGAACAACGATTTCCCCTGATTGATCTGATCCAGATTATATTCCTCAACCGTATAGGATTGAATGGAGCCATCTTCCTGAACAAAATGATCCATCAACTCACGGATGTAGTCAAAATACTTTTGCTCCCCCGTGTGCGTATACAGCTCCTCCAGTGCTTTCAGCAGGCAGCCATTCTCATAATGCCAAGTGGAGTACAGCTCATGGTTGCGATAACTTTCCATGAACTGCTGTGCCATGCGCACCGATGTGAATTGCAGTGTTTCTTTCATGATCAAGCCTCCGCTTCTGGCTCTTATTGAGCCTGTTTTTTATAGTCTTCGGCATATTCCTCACGAATCTTGTTTCCACCAGCATTGCCCCAATTCTCGATTTCCTTTTCCCAGCCACTTTGATCGATCTTGCCCATAATGTATTTGGTTTGCGCATCTGCAATTACCTGATCCAGATCCGCCCCACGGTCGCCATAGGTCGGAGAGTATAACGTCAGCGCAGGGTTTGGCACAGCGTGCTCCGCCAGTTCCTTGGCAAGTGCCGTACCTTTTTCACCCAGTTCGGTATCCTTCAACTTCGGTACGTTATATCCTTCGACATAAGGCAGGTTGTCACGGTAAGGCTTCACTTCACGCTGGAATGCATCGAAGTCACTCATCTCCACCTGATCTTCGCCCACTTTGGTGTAATGTTTGTCTTCCATACCACGCATCAACAAGGTCGCCATCTCAGGGTCCATCAGTTTATCCAGGAAGGAGAGCAGGTTTTTGAGTTCTTCTTCCGATTTCACCGTCGATTTAGGGAATGCCAGGATTCCGGAGTTACCCGTCTGTCCTGCAACACGATCTCCGTTGGCTCCAAGCAAACCAGCGATGTCTACCACACCATCCGGATTGTTTTTGGACAAACGCTCTTGCTGACTTTTTCCGTTTTGAGCAACACCAACACGGATACCGACAACACCGGAATCATACTTTTTCTCCGCTTCCGTAGAGTCGAATACGGCAAAGTCTTGGTTAAGCAGTTTCTCATCGTACAAACGTTTCAGCAGATCCAGCACCTGCATATATTCCGGTGTCATGAATTCCGGCGTGAAGCTGCCATCATCCTCGACTTTCCACTTGTTAGGTGCACCGAAACTTACGCCCAAGCGCGTCGTGAAGGAATATTGGTCCTCATTATATTTTTTGAAAAGCATCAGTCCAAACGTATTATCCTGACCGTCTCCATCCGGATCGGAGGTTGCCAGTGTTTTGATCGTTTCATACCATTCATCCGGTGTGGTTGGCACCTTGAGATTCAGCTTCTCGAACCAGTCCTTGCGATAGATCACTGTAGCCCGCGCAATATCCGAGAATACAGGAACCCCGTAGATTTTGCCTTCTACCTTGATGTTGTCAAAAAAACGCTCGTTCTGTGCCGACAGATTTTTGTAGTCTTTCAGCAATGGGCCAACTTCCCAGAACACGTCATTGCGCATCGCGCTGGTCACCGTTGGGTTATATTGCACCTTCACAATTTTCGGCATATCGCTTGAAGCGATCATCACGTTAATTTTGTCATTATAGGCCGAAGCCGGAATCCACTGGATATCCAGTTTGGTATTGGTATACGCTTCAATCTTTTGCTGAACTTCATTGCCTTTGCTTGGTACATCACCCACCTGTGCAATGGCTATGGACACATTTTGTACGCCACCCTCGGCAGCCTGACCCTCGTCTGATCCGCATCCTGCCAGCAAACCTGTCACCAGTGCCAGTGTGCTCAAGACAGCTACGGCTTTCTTTTTTGTTGCTTTCATAACATGAAAACCTCCCTTTTTTATACAGTCATACTGAACTGACTTTGAACCATGTGACGACTCAACCTTTCACCGAACCCAGCATCACTCCTTTTGCAAAGTGCTTTTGCAGGAATGGATATACCAGCATAATCGGGATCGTGGAGAATACGATAACAGCCATGCGAATGGTAAGCGGCTGGATCTCGGTCTCTTCGATACTTGTGTCTCCGATTCGGCTCTGTGCCAGAATGACAATCTCACGCAGCCAGACTTGGACAGGCCACTTCTCACTATCGTTGATATAGATAACAGCGCTGAAGAAACTGTTCCAGTGGGCCACCGCGTAAAAGAGTGAAAATGTCGCCATCGCTGGCATGGACAAAGGCAGAACAATCCGGAACAATACGCTGACATCGTTACATCCATCAATTTTGGCTGCATCCTCCAGTTCGTCGGGAATGGCCTGGAAGAAGTTTTTGAGTACGATCAAGTTAAAAGCACTAATAGCAGTAGGCAACATCAGCGACCATAACGTATCCGTCAGGTGCAAGGATTTCACGACAAAGTATGTTGGAATCATCCCCCCACTGAAGAGCATCGTGAACAACACACCGAGCAAAATGGGCTGGCGTCCACGCAAATATCTTCTGGAGAGCGGATACGCCATAAGTGATGTAAACAGCAGGTTAATGAAGGTACCGATCACCGTAATATAGACCGATACACCCAGACTGCGAATCAAGGTATCTGTAGAGAAAATGTAACGGTACGCAGCCAGAGAGAACTCTTTTGGAAAAAGAATGAATCCTCCCTTAGCCACTTCATGTGGACTGGTAAATGAGACAGCCAAAATATAAATGAACGGGATGACCGTCACGATACCAATCAACAGCAGCAAGCCGTGATTCACAAAATCAAAGATCCGGTTGCCCCACGTTTTATCCTGTTGCATCTTAATGTTCACTCCTGTCTGGTGAAGAACGTCTGCCCCCAAAGGTTAGTAGACGCCTTCCTCCCCGAATTTTTTGGCCAGCGTATTGGCACCAAGGACAAGCGCCAGCCCGACAACCGATTTGAACAACCCGACAGCAGCACTATAACTGTACTGTGCCTGGGTAAGCCCCTTCGTGTACACGTAGGTATCAAATACCTCGCCCACATCCCGGTTTGTCGGAGTTAGCATCAGGAAGATCTGTTCAAATCCTGTATCCAGGAAATTGCCCAGACGCAGAATGAGCAAAATGACGATTGTACTGCGAATGGCTGGCAACGTAATGTGCCAGGTTTGGCGCCAGCGATTGGCACCATCAATCCGTGCAGCTTCATAGAGCTGTGTATCAACACCGGAAAGCGCAGCCAGGAAGATAATTGTGCCCCAACCAACTTCTTTCCAGATGGATTGTCCAACAATCATCGTTCGGAACCATCCGGGTTCAAGCAGGAACGCCACCTTTTGTCCAGTCAGGTTATAGAGCAATTCATTAATTGCACCACCCTCGGTTGTGAACAGCATGTAGAACACACCGACAACAACAACCCAGGAAACAAAGTGTGGAACATAGACGAGAGTTTGCACAAATCGTTTGAAGCGTTCACGACGAACTTCATTCATCATGAGTGCCAGTACAATCGGCAGTGGGAAAAAGAACACAATGTTATAAATGGCTAGCAAAAACGTATTCCGAAATAATGTCCAGAACTGCGGTTCTCCGAAGAAACGCTGGAAATGTTTGAAGCCTACCCAGTCACTTCCCAAGATGCCCTTGTAAGGCGTGTAATCCTGAAAAGCCATCGTGATGCCATACATGGGTATGTATTTGAAAATAACAAAGTAAAGCACACCCGGTATTAACATGATATACAGCCACCGGTTTTTGATAATGTCCCTCCACAGCAGGTTTTTGTCACTGCGGGTAGTGGGCCGTGTTCGAGCCGCCGTTTCGGCTTTCATATTGTCTTCCTCCCCACATTGGAAACGATTACAAAATATCACTTCCTGAATTCATGTCTTCATTGTGGAGGATAAACGAATGACTGGCTATCGTCTCGTTTTAGCCTTTTGTTTTTCCTTATGTAGCAAGGGTTTAGCTCATTTCCCTCACAGAATCTAAAGGCGCAATGAACTGCTTTCAACCTCCATATTCCTGTCTTAACTTTATGGAGGAAAGTGGTCTTCTTCCTTCATCCGAACATAAAAAAGCCTGCCTGCCATGGCGGGCAGAGCAGGTTGTTTTATCGCTGCTGCTCCCGGTACTTGCCGGGGGTTGTTCCTGTGATTTTGCGAAACGTACGGATAAATGCGGTTGGATTGGTATAGTTTAATTTCTCGGCAATCTCTGATATTTTAAGATTTGTTGTTTGCAGCCAGGTCTTCGCTTTTTCCATACGATACTCTGCAAGATATTCCGTAAAATTGACTCCAGCTTCCTTCTTGAATACCCGACTGAGGTAGACAGGGTGAAAATTAAGCTCAGCGGCACAGGCTTCCAGCGATAATTCACGGTCATAACGTTCCTCGATCAAGCGAATCATGCGTCTCGCAATATTCATGTATTGGGATTCTTCCTGTTCTCGCCAGAAACGGATGACGGGCAGGAACAGCCGCTTGCGGAACCAATTGGTCATTTCGTCCAATGTGGACAACTTCAGCAAATGTGACATGGATGCTTTTTCACCCAGTACTTCAGCCACATCTCCACCTTGCTCCTGCACAAGCTGATATACACGAGACAATAACTGAACCATAATGACGGGGTATTCACTGAAATGGAGCTTTTTGTCTGCAAGCAGCCCCAAATATTGCTTAAAGTAGGCGTCCGTCTTCTCCTCATCTCCTTGCTTGAGCGCAGACGCAAGCTGATCCTCAATCATACGTAACTGGGTATACAACGCGGCCTCCATCTGACCACGTGGCTGAATATCCTCGTAATGCAAAATAATACGGCTGCCCAGACTTACCCGGCCCTGCAGAGCCTCTCGGCTCTCTTGAACAGCTCTTGGCGTATCGCCGATACAAGCGTAGGAACGACTGATACCGATACTTACGGGCAGATTCAGATAAGTCACGACACGTTCGCGAATCCAGTCTGCCTGGGTATGCATCCATTCCTTCAGCTTCACCTCATCCGTGAGTTCGGAGGCAAGTACGGTGACCTGAGCATCATCCAGCATGACCGGGGTGAACCGAACTGCCGAAGGGAGTAGCTCACCTACCATATTGTTGACAGCAAACAGCAACAGATCGCGATCCTGTTCCTCATATCGTGTCCCTTCCAAGGTATCGATCTGGAGCATGAGTACGCCAAGATTTGCCCACCCTGTCGGGAAATCGTACAATTCTCCCTGATATCTGAAATCCTCTTCCGAGATTTTGCCTGTGAGCAGTTTGGTCATAAAAAACTCCTGGAGGTGCACATGCTGCCCCTTCATCTGCTCACGCATCGTTTTCTCCGAGCTGAACAAGGTTGACAATTGCTCCTCAATATAGATAAATTCATCCTGTCGGCGTCCTGACGGAGCAACTGGGGAATCCAACCCCTTCGTAAATTGCAGCAGTCTGGAGATCGGTGAGTACATCCGCCGACTGCCGTATATGGCGAACAATCCCGTTACACATAACATGACCAGTGTAGCGATACCGGTAACCAATGCAATTTTCTGTGACTGGGCCGTAATCTGTCCAAGAGATACAACGGACACGTATAACCAGCCATTGAGCGGAGATTGCCTATAACTAACCGCCACTTGATTACCTTCCACCTCCGCACTGAAGAAACCCTCTGACTGGGCCGTCGTTTGTACCATTTCCTGAATTTCCTTATTCAGCGCGTCATATTTCCCGCCTTGCTGCATATCGTTCAGAAAATACTTCTGCTCCCGATCCAGAACGTACATATCTCCAGAATTCGTATTTCGGCTCAAGTAGGTACTCAGTTCCGTATCGGCGATATCAATTACAAGAAATCCCTTCGGTTTCACATTGGTTGGTATCATCGGGATTTTGAATACCATACTGACCACATTATCCGATGATATAAGGGTAGGTGCCTGTTCGGGTGTTAGTTCACCCATACCTGCTGACACAGGTACACTTTCTTTGGCTGAACTGGCATTCTGAGTGACCCAGAACAGGCTGTTGGTATAACTTAGGTAGGAGCCAATTCGGTCTCGAATGCTGAAATCATCCAATTTGCCAAAAGAACGCATGGACACGACCCAATCTTCATCCAGATTAACCAGATAGGCTTGGTCAATGTTCGTAACCGCTTGCAAGTTGTTAAAACCGGATGTCAGATCACGAATCTCCTGAAACTCGCTGCTGTCTAGTGGTTTCTTCATCGCTTGTAGTACCAGGGGCGAATTAACATACTGGATGGATGATAATTGCAGGCTGCGCAGAACTTGTTCTACCCTCATTTGGGTCTGATGTAATATCTGAAGATTGCTCTCACGCACTTTCTGTTCAATGTCACGTGATGCAATCGTATACGAGACCGAACCAATAACAATGACCGGAAGGGCTCCGAGGATCAGGGTAAAGCAGAGCAAACGCAGTAAATACTTAGGCAAGAAGAGCATCCTCCTTTATACATATGTTCATTAAATTAAATCGCTTTCATTGGATTATTTTACTATTGTTATTTTAAAACCCATTCTTATTCAAGTCCACTCATTTATTCTAAAGGTTGACTTCAAACCAATTTCCAGTTTATATTGGTTGCATATTCCTCAATCAAAGGAGAGATTTTTAATGTCGGTGAATGTTCTTAACTAACCAAGTTTCATATTCAGGAGTTTGGCCTTTCATTGCGCTTGTGCCCATATGGCATACGTGTATTTCATGATGCGCCAGATCCCTGTACTTAGTTAAGAACAGCGGATATCATAAATCGCCTCCGGGATTGTAATTGTCCGGGTCTATTTCCGCGCTGAGTTCAGCGCGGATTTTTTAATATAGACCTGTAGTGGACTTTGCTTTCCCATATGTTTAGGGCGGAGAATGACGTTTGTTCATTCTCCGCCCTTTTTGCGTTTTCCAGGAATATGTTTCAGCGCATCAACTGAAATTACAATTCAAATTCAAGGAGAGATTACGCATGAATGAAAACACATTAAACAGTCTGGGTTATCCACAAATTCAAAAAAACGTTGCAGACTGCGCCCTGTCTTACCTGGGCAAACGTTATGCGAGAGAACTAAAACCGATGGTAGATGCTCACCTTATTCAGATTCGCCTGGAAGAAACTGCAGAAGCGGCTGCGTTGATTCGCTTCGGGGCCAGTATTCCCCTCCCTTCACTCGACGGAATGGAAACCATTATGGATCTGCTTGGCACCGGTTATCTATTCAGTGAACGCGACTTCAGTCATCTCGCTCAGTTCCTGCGGAGCTGTGCACAACTCATGAAGTACATGGAGGGCAAATCTGGGGCCGCTCCCACCGTCAGTCGTTATGCAGCATCCATGATTCTGATCGAACCTTTGCTGAGTGAGATTGAGCGCTGCATCCATAGTGGACGCATTCAGGATCAGGCGAGCAAGGAACTCATTCGTATTCGTAAAAAAATAACGGTCAATGCGGAACGCATGAAACGAAAACTTGATTCTCTGGTGAGTAAACATCGCTCCATTATGCAGGAACATGTCATCAGCCAACGGGGAGGAAGAACGGTTCTGCCCATTAAGAAAGAGTTCCGTAAACAGGTGAAAGGCAGTGTACTGGATGAATCCGGGAGCGGGCAAACCGTATATATCGAACCTGTTGAATTAGTAAGTTTACAGATGGAATTGGCCGCTCTACAAGCGGAGGAGTCCCGAGAGGAGATGAGAATTCTCGGTGATTTAACCTCCCTGGCCGAATCATATAACCGTGAAATCGCACTGAACACCGAAACGGTAGGTGTATTGGACTTCCTGTTTGCCAAAGCCAAATATGCGGCCACCATGGACGGACGTACCGTTCGAGTTAATACTCAGGGCCACATTAGCCTTCAACGTGCACGTCATCCGTTCATGGGTTCTTCCATGGTTCCCCTTGATTTTGCAATCGGCAAAACGTACTCGTCGCTCATTATAACGGGCCCGAATACAGGGGGTAAAACGGTCGCACTCAAAACACTTGGTTTGTTAACCCTGATGATGCAATCGGGTTTGCTTATTCCGGTGGAGGAAGGTGGCGAGATGGCTGTTTATAACGAGGTAGCGGTTGATATTGGTGACGGGCAGAGTTTGGAACAAGCGCTCAGTACATTTTCCGCACACATTCGCAATATGATTGGCATACTGGAACAGGCCAATATGTCAACTCTGGTGCTCATTGATGAGATGGCTTCCGGCACAGATCCCGGTGAAGGTGTGGGACTTTCTATCGCCATGCTGGAGGAACTTCACAGCCGCGGAGCAACCGTTGTGGCAACAACACATTTTGGTGAAATCAAACATTTTGCAGCTGCCACGCCAGGATTCGAAAATGCCCGTATGGAATTTGACACCGTTTCTCTCCAGCCGCTGTATCGATTGCGTATCGGAGAAGCTGGTGAGAGCTATGCTTATTCCATCGCATTAAAGCTGGGCATGCCACAGCGAATTATCGAGCGATCCAAGTCCCTGTCCGATCAAAGTATTTCAAGAGATCGTACATTCGTGTTCACATCACCTCCTTTGGAAAATCCAGCCCTGACGCCTGATCGTTCCGTTGCAGAAGCAGAAGGCCCAGCAGAGTTATCCAGGAGGAACCAGTCAAAGGATTCAATCGGTCCCCACAAAAAGACAAAAACTAGAGTGTCGGATTCTCCTGCTCCTGCCAAAACTTTTCGCAAAGGGGATCGGGTGTATGCGGCCTATCTTAATCAGTCGGGCATCGTCTGTGATGTCGAGGATAGCCGTGGAAATATCGGGGTCATGCTGCGAGGACGCAAAGTCAAAATCCATAAGAAACGCCTGACCCTGCATATATCAGCCGATGAGCTTTATCCGGGTGACGATTATGACTTGGACATTGTGCTAGAAACAAAGGAAAATCGAAAGAAGCGTAAGTTGATGGGACGCAAACATGTGGAAGGCCTACAGATCGAATTACCGCCTGAAGAATAGCCGATGGGAGAAACAGATGTGGTGAACTGGAAGTCATATATACAGAGCGAAATCCATAATCACCGGCACATTTCTGTTATACTGGGGACCAGTATGTTTAACTTCAGCTCGTAGCTATTGCACAGGGAGGGAAGAACTGAATGTCTGCAGAACAAGACGATCAAGAGCACATCCATATCGATGTTCTTGTCTGCCCATTATGCGGGGAAACTAATCGCTGTTCCTATGCCGCAGGACATCCTCATTCGGAATGCTGGTGTAACCGGGCTACTTTCCCCGAGGGTGTGTTTGACCGCATTCCGGCAGAGCAGCGCCGAAAATCGTGCATATGTCAACGTTGTTTGGACGAATATGCCGATAAAAGCCAACCAAAAGAAGAGCCACACAGTTAACAACTGTATGGCTCTTCTTCATTATGCCTCATCTATACTGTTAGCTGGCTGCCACTGCTCTTACATTTGGTTATACTGGGCAACAGCCTGTTCAAGCACCGGATGATGCTCATCCATGGACGTATAATGATGCAGTACAGCTGTAATCCCCTTCTGGCGGATCATGTTCTGCAGTTCAACTGCTTCCGGATCATCAGAGACATCGAACTTGCAGGCTGCTGCCATACCCATAGCCAGATAAGTCGTATCAGTTCCATCCGCATAGGCCTGAAGGGCCGGGCGAACCAGACGATCATTCGGAGACAACTTGCGCAGCGGAGAACGACCAACACGAGTAACCTCATCGGTGAGATACGGGTTGACGAACCGTCCCAATATTTTGACAATATACTGCTCATGCTCTTCAGGGTTGAATGCAAAACGCTTCACCAGAACTTTTCCGGTTTCCTGCAAAGCACCGTAGACAATGGATTTCACCTTTTCGTCGGCAATAGCCTTCTGAATCGTGTCATACCCGTGCACATTACCTATATAAGCTGCAACGCAGTGTCCTGTATTAACAGTGAACAGCTTCCGTTCGATATACGGCTCCAGATCATCGACATATAGAATGCCCTCAACCGGTTTGAATGCAGGAGCCATCTGGGAACGATCCACCACCCACTCGTAAAAAGGCTCCACCTGTACATGCAACGGGTCTTCATGATGCTGAATAGGCACTATCCGGTCTACGGCTGAATCTGGAAAATAAACGTATTGATCCGCAAGGGAACGTACCTTTTCATCAAGCAGAGCATATACATGCTCTTTCAACTGTGTACTGGCTCCAATGGCGTTCTCACAAGCAATAATGTGAAGAGGGTTTTGAGCAGGACCGGAATTCAGTCTTTTCTCAAGTCCTTTCGCAATGCCTGGTGCAATATGTTTCAGCACACCCACACCCACTGCGGTTGTAATCAGATCAGCTTCCACAACGGTTTGGGCAACCGTCTCCAGTTGGGTTCCATCGATTGCATTTACGCCTGTGACGGTCTCCTGATCCTTGCTCTCGTTAGCCAGTTCCACCGTATATTGCCCCCGTTGCTGGAGAGCTGTAACCAAGTTCTGATTCACGTCGGAGAAAACCACCTCATAGCCCGCACGGGACAGAATCAAGCCGATAAATCCGCGTCCAATGTTACCTGCGCCAAAGTGTAGGGCCTTCATAGCTCCATTTCACTTTCCAGAATAGCGATAACTTCTTCAGCAGTTTTAGCCAGACGCAGGGCCTCCATATTCTCATCTTCAGCACAGATCACCGCGATGCTAGTCAGGATCTCCATATGTTCCCCGCCTTGAGCCGCGATACCAATGACCATATAAGCCTTTTCTTCGCCAAAATCAACACCCTGTGGATACTGAATGACAGAGATACCTGTGGATAAAATGAAAGCTTTGGATTCCTTCGTACCGTGCGGAATAGCCAGGCCGTTCCCTACATAGGTCGAGACAATCTCTTCCCGTTCAATCATCTTTTCAATGTAATCAGCGGTAATATGTCCCGCATCCTTCAGAATCTGTCCTGCCATGCGAATCGCTTCGTATTTGTCCTGAGCCGTCGCATTCATGATGACTTTATCTGTTGTTAACATACTCATAATGGTTGACCTCCAATTTCGGTTTTACTGCGATAAAATCCAACAAGTTCCTGGGACAGGTAATGAATGAGTTCATCCCTAATTCCCTTTTCCAGCAATGTAATCATTTCTTCCTGCAATAACAGTGCGCTGATCTCACTGAGAACCTCCAGGCTTTCCTTGGATAATTCTCTGGGACCGAGCATCAAGAGGACATGGGTAACTCCTGCCGGATCATCCGGCGTACGAAGGAGTGGCTCAGTGAGCTGAAACAAGCTAATGGACGGCCTGTAGATCCCCTCACTGCGTGTATGAAACAGCGCAAGTCTTGTGCCGGGAATCTTCTGACTCCCCACTGCCTCACGTGCCTCCAACCGTTTTGCGATCTCCCCCGGTTCCTTTAGCACACCAGATCCATGGAGTACGTTGCACATCGCATACACCGTTTTATAGAACCCGATGTCCTGATTATCCAGCGGGTACACCTGAAACTTGCCAATAATTCGGACGATTTCAACTAAAATAGCTTCCATTCCATCAGGGTCAGAGTATCGACTTGTCGTCTGAACCTCTGCTTCACGGGGCTTATTATGCTGTCGTTGTAATGTTGTTGTTCGGATAAAATGACGCAGACGTTCGCTCTCTTCTGCCGTAAGCAGTGGACTCACTTTGTAATACTGATGCTCATCCATCGGCAGATCAACAGTAGATAAGACCAGATCATATTGATCTGTAGGTATCCGGGCAGCCTCGTACCAGGACACGCTATCCATGATCCGAATCTCGGGAATCTCCTTGGATAATCTGCTGGAAAGCATGCGTGATGATCCAATTCCGCTTGTACACACGATGATCGCCCTGATCTCCCGTTTCAATGCACGTAACCTCTCGATGGAAGCTCCAAAGTGCATAACCAGGAAACCAATCTCCTCATCCGGAACTTCTGTACCTGGCCAAGCTTGCCCCACAGATTTTTTGACCTCTTCAAAGAGGGAATCATAATCCTTGCGAATCTGCTGCAAAAGCGGATTACGAATCATCTGTTGTCCTTCAATTCGCTCCATGACAGGTTGCATATGACCAAGCAGACCTTCACGAAGCAAACGATCCTCATGAAAGGCGTAATGCGTCCTCGCCTGCATCTGATCAATCAGTGAATGTACCCTGTCCAGTAAAATCAAGTCGTCTATTGGCAACAGCCGCGAAGAGTGAATCCGCTGCTCTGTCTCAACTAATAGTCTGTGAAAATAAGCTTGCTCATCTTGGGAGAATGTCAGCCCCAGCTGGGTCGATAACACACCACACAAGCGGGAAGCCATATAAGGTGGAACCTTCATCTCATCCTGCTCTGCAACTGCATCTCCCGTGTTCTCTCGTGGAGACATACGGCCAATGCCAATGCCTTTACGAATACGTACAACCGCTACGGATAATTGAATCAGCAGCTTCATGTATTGGCGTTCCGGGATGTTCTCCAGCCATTCGATGTCTGGTTGCCATAACGCATTTTCGATCGTAAGCACATCACCGTGTCCAATCATATCCAGCAGTTTTTGGTTTACGATGGAGCCCCCTTGTTCAGGTTGTCTTCCGAACAGGTCGGACTCATCCAGAAATTCCAGTGCAAGTGCAGCTATGGCTGTGCGATGAATCGTCTCACTTCCATTAATCTTGACGCCATATCCACGTCTGCGAACCAGCTTCAGTCCCGCCTGACGAATCCGTGACTCCAGATCGTCCAGATCAGTGGTTACGGTGGATACGGTCACTTTCAGATCCGAGGCCAGGGCGAGCAACTTTACAGGCTCCGGTTCATCAAGCAGGATGCAAAGCATGAAGAGCTTACGCTCTTCCGGCGTAAACTCTACATATTCTTTACCCTCTAGTTGCTGGCGCAATATAGCCAGATCATCGGAACCAGCATCAATTCGGATACCGGTTCCTGATTTTTTTTCCAGCCTCATGCCCAAAGGTTCAAGCCATTGTTCAATCATTTGCAGCTCCCGGTGAACTGTTCGGGTACTGACCTTAACTTCAACGGCGATTTCGCCGGCAGTGACTTCATGTGGATGCTCCAGCAGAAACTCCACGATTTCACGTTGTCTTTTGGTAATACTCATATCTCAGCCTCCGGCTCAGGGAAAACAAATGCGTACAATTACTTTAGACGTTCAACGAGCGCATCGTATTCCGGGCTTTTTAGGAAGTTGTCGATGGATATATGTTCTGCGTTCGGCGCAACGGAGCGGGCACGATCGGTTAATATTTGTTGTGTGATTACCACATCTGCATCCGGCGGGATATCACTGATAGCCGTATTGGTCACCGTAACGTCAATCCCCTCTGCCTTCATCTTCTTGCGTAGAATGGAAGCACCCATGGCACTCGACCCCATCCCTGCATCACAGGAGAAGACAATTTTCTTCACGTCTGTTTTGACTGTAGAAGAAGCCATATCTGCGGCTCTGTCTGCTTCACGATGATTAGCCGTAATGCCAGCGTTTGGCACGGTTCCTTGACTCTTCATGTCTTTCATCCGACTGGATGCGGACTCCAGATCTTCGTCCTTTTGTTTACCCGTTTTCAGCAACACTGCTGCTACCAGGAAGGAAACGACGGCTGCTACAAGCACCCCTGCAAGCATTGGCAGGTATCCACCTTTCGGTGTTAAGAGGAAATACGCGATAATACTACCCGGTGATGGTGCTGAAACAAGTCCTGCTCCGGTGAGCATAAATGTTAATGTACCTGCGACGCCACCCGCAATTGCGGCAAGAATCAGAATCGGTCTCATCAAAATGTAAGGGAAGTAGATCTCATGAATTCCCCCGAAGAAATGAATGATAACGGCACCCGGTGCAGAAGATTTGGCCATTCCGCGTCCGAAGAAACAGTAAGCAAGCAAGATACCAAGTCCCGGACCCGGGTTCGATTCAAGCATGTATAACACGGATTGCCCTAATTCTCTTGCTTGATCTGTTGCAATTGGTGTTAGAATCCCGTGGTTGATTGCATTGTTCAGGAACAATACTTTACCTGGTTCAATGATTAGGTTGACCAGCGGCAGCAAACCAAGATTCATTAAGCCTTGTACCCCGGCAGATAATACTTTGCTAATTGCTTCTACAGCAGGCCCGATGCCCAGTAGCGCAAAAATCCCCAAGATCCCGCCAATAATACCGGCTGAGAAGTTGTTAACCAGCATTTCAAATCCGGCTCTAACTTTACCTTCAATCGATTTATCAAACTTTTTGATGATCCATGCTGCCAGTGGTCCGGCAATCATGGCACCTAGGAACATCGGGATATCACTACCCACGATGACCCCAATGGTCATAATGGCACCCACGACACCACCACGCTGACCATGCACCATCGTACCCCCGGTGTAACCGATTAACAGTGGCAGCAAATATTTGATCATCGGATCGACTAGCTGTGCCAGTGTCTCGTTAGGGAACCAGCCTGTTGGAATGAACATGGCCGTAATTAATCCCCAGGCGATGAACGCTCCCATATTCGGCATGACCATACCACTCAGGAAACGGCCAAAACGCTGCACACCTACCCGTAGCCCACCTTTGGAATTGGACGATTGGTCCAAATTACTCATTGTATTATCCTCCTTGGATCAAGTGATTATGATTTATGAAAGGGGTATCATTTCTCCCCTGCTGTAATCCTAAGCGAGAATGCTCTCCTGTTCAATGAAATGAAAGCGTACTTTCGTCATGAACAATGATGACAACATTAGGTTATGTAATCGTTTTAATCGATGCATAATGGCTGAACCCATTGGTACACAAGGTTTTTCTTGCCTATGACTTTTATCATTTCCAGAGTCATTTTCTAACCTATAGCTTGGTCCAATCAGATGATTTACATCCACAATCTGCTCAAATCTACATTCAAAACCATTCTTGGAAAGCACAAAAAACCTGTGCAAGCATCCGGCTCACACAGGTCGAAACAATATGAAACTCATTTCATTTGCTTATAAAATATATGTTAATAAGTACAAGTTCGTTGATACTATTCTTCCGTATGTTTACGATACGCGTCTGCATTCATCAATGTAGACAATGCTGCTGTCAGATCTCCCTCAACACGAATCTCAATCATCCAACCTTCCTCGTAAGGAGAGCTGTTCACAAGTTCAGGGGAGTCCTGCAACGAATCATTGACTGCAATAATTGAACCTGTGACGGGAGAGAACAAGTCGGAAACCGTTTTGACCGATTCAATCGTTCCAATGCTGTCCTCTGCTTTTACATTGGTTTCAAGGTCAGGCAATTCCACAAACACAATGTCACCCAGCTGATGCTGCGCGAACTCGGTAATGCCAATACGTACAGTATCCTCCCCTACGGTTTGCACCCATTCGTGCTCTTCACTGTACAGGAAATCACTTTTCAATTCGCTCATCAATATCCGCCTCGCTTTTCATTAAATGAGTGCATGCGTTCTTTGACCTTAACCTTTTTCCCAGAACATAGCGTATGATATTTTTGATTAAAATGTCAAGATACCTCACAATTTATTTATTGATCACCTCTAAATCCTGTAACCCGATTACACTCTTTCTTCATATACTGGTGAATATTAGAATAGTAAGCGCAGTCTTTTTAAATACACGAACAATAAAATTGAAACCAAATTAAATATTCGGTTTTTAATTATAATCTATGACATCGTTCTTGACATCGGTAGTGGATTCACGTTTTAATGAGAGGAGTAAATGTGTTTATTGGACTATGTTATACCCGCGGATGAATGTAAAGGGAGAGATTACCCGTGACACCCGATTCGGGATGTACATGAGGTAACGCCGAAGGAGTAAACCACCGATAAGCGGGGGTGAATCTCTCAGGCAAAAGGACTTTTACGGGACGCAACTCTGGAGAGCATCTATTCGCCCTGTGCGGGCGTTATGATCACCCAAGGGGAAACCTGCTGCACAACGCAGCGGGGTAACTCTCAGGTACAAGGGACAGAGCCTTAGAATACAGCGTGCTACTTGGCATGCCGATTCTTTGGCCTGTCCTTTTCCTTTTTCCCAAAAAACGAAAAACAGGATGTAGAACGGCGCTGTCATAGCTGCCTTACCATACTTATCTACGAAAAATCTCTGCTGAAAAATGTAAAAATACCCTGGTTCATTGATCCACGATTGTATATCCGGCCGGTTGACGGCCCATGACGAGGTGATTTGATGTCCGATTTGCTTAGAACACCACTCTTCCCACTGTATCAGCAATACGAAGGCGTACGGTGCATTGATTTTGGAGGCTGGGAGCTTCCAGTGCAATTTAGCGGAATCCAGAAAGAACATGAAGCGGTGCGTGAGCGTGCTGGACTATTTGATGTATCCCATATGGGTGAATTCACCGTACAGGGTGAGCAGGCTGAAGTTTTTTTGCAACAAATGACGACCAATGATGTGACCACGCTCGTTCCGGGTCAAGCCCAGTACACCCTGATGTGTTATCCAGATGGCGGTGTGGTAGATGATCTGCTCGTGTATAAGCTGGAAGATCAGCATTACATGCTCGTTGTTAATGCCTCCAACATCGACAAGGATTGGGCGTGGCTGCAAGAGCACTTGATCCCTGGCGTAAGCATGACTAACGATTCTGAGCAGACGGCGCTGCTCGCCTTGCAAGGTCCACTGGCTGTAGATATTATCGGGAAAGTTACAGATACGGATGTATCCTCGATTGAGCCTTTCCGTTTTGTACAGCAGGCAGAGGTATGCGGCGTTAAATTACTGTTGTCCCGTACAGGTTATACCGGTGAGGACGGCTTTGAACTATATGTACCTGCGGACCATGCTGCTGCGGTGTGGAATGGATTAATGCAAGCCGGAGAAGGTCACGGACTCGTACCAACCGGACTTGGTGCCCGGGATACACTGCGCTTTGAAGCAAGGCTCCCCCTGTATGGACAGGAATTGTCGGCAACCATCTCTCCGCTCGAAGCTGGCGTTGGCATGTTTGTGAAGCTGAATGCCGGACCTTTTATCGGATACGAAGCCTTGTTACAGCAAAAAACTGACGGGCCTGCCCGCAAACTGGTCGGCATCGAAGTGCTGGAGCGTGGTATTCCCCGCCCCCACTATCCGATTTACGCCGAAGGCGTACAGATTGGTGAAGTAACAACAGGCACGCAATCACCTACATTGAAGCGTAATCTGGGGCTTGCTCTCATCGACAGTAAATACGCTGCGCTGGGAACCCCGCTTGAGATTGAGATCCGCGGCAAGAAACTAAAAGCCGAGGTCGTGAAGACCCCTTTTCATAAACGGACACGTACGTCGAAGACACCTACTCAAGGAGCTGATCAAGCATGAGCAAGCACCGTTACATTCCCATGACTGAGCAAGATCAGAGCGCCATGCTCGCAACCATCGGTGTGGATACGCTGGAGGAACTGTTTCAGGACATTCCGCAGGAGATTCGTTATCAGGGCGAGCTGCCCGTATCCTCCAAACTTGATGAATATGCGCTGACACGTCATATGTCCAAACAAGCCGGCGCTAACGCCAATTTCGAAACACACGCCAGCTTCCTCGGCGCTGGCATATATGATCATCATGTTCCTTCCGTCATCAATCATGTCATTTCCCGTTCCGAGTTTTACACTGCCTACACACCTTATCAGCCTGAGATCAGCCAAGGTGAACTACAGGCCATTTTCGAATTTCAATCCTACATCTGTGAATTAACCGGTATGGCTGTAGCCAATGCCAGTATGTATGACGGCGCAACTGCCTTTGCAGAAGCAGGTAATCTGGCCGCAGCGGCAACTCGTCGCAAACAGCTCATCGTATCCCGTACCGTTCATCCGGAAGCCCGTCAGGTATTGCAGGCATATGCGCACGGATTAAGTCTGGAGATTGTCGAGATTGGTTATAAGGATGGCGTCACTGATTGGGATGCCCTGCAAGCCGCCATATCGGACGATACCGCTGCTGTCATGATCCAGAGTCCGAACTTCTTTGGTGCTGTAGAAAATGTAAAACAGGCTGCCGACCTCGTGCATGCGCACAAGGGCCTGCTCGTTGTAAGTGCTAACCCGCTATCGCTGGGTCTGCTGGAAGCCCCAGGCAAGCTGGGTGCCGACATCGTTGTAGGTGATGCGCAGCCCCTCGGCATCGCCGCTTCACTCGGCGGCCCGACATGCGGATATTTCGCCGTATCCCAGCCTCATATGCGCCGAATTCCTGGCCGAATTGTAGGCCAGACCACCGATCGCAACGGCAAGCGTGGTTTTGTACTCACACTGCAAGCACGTGAACAGCACATCCGCCGCGAAAAGGCGACATCCAACATCTGTTCCAACCAGGCTTTGCTTGCACTCAGCGCATCTGTGTACATGTCCATCATGGGTAAACAGGGCATGATCGATGTCGCGGATCTGAATTTGCAAAAGAGTCATTACACCCTGAATACATTAACTGCGATTCCTGGAGTTAGCCTTACTTTTAATGCACCAACATTTAATGAATTCGTGATTAAACTTCCTGAAGGAACAGACGTGGATGCTCTTCAGTTGAAACTGCTGGATGCAGGCTTTATTGGTGGCTACGAACTCGGACGTGATTATCCGGAGCTTACCGGACATATGCTGATTGCTGTTACCGAACGGCGCACTAAGGAAGAGATTGACGAATTCGCACGAGCATTGGAGGGATCGCTGTGACTCAGGAAACGACGACAACAACGACAACATCGGTACAAGGAAAATCGGAAACAGGTACCTCTGTCTCCACTTCGGTTCAACCTGAGACGGATACAACATTTAGTGCACAGACCTTATCTCCTGCTTCGGAACAATCATTGATTTTTGAACTCAGCAGCCCTGGACGTGTCGCTTATTCCTTGCCAGAATGTGACGTTCCTCGTCAGGCTGCCGATACGTTGATTCCCCGGGAAATGCTCCGTTCGGAAGCAGCAGCACTGCCGGAAGTGTTTGAGGTAGATGTTATTCGACACTATACCGCTCTGTCCCGCCGCAACTTCGGGGTAGATAACGGATTTTATCCACTGGGCTCTTGTACAATGAAATACAATCCGAAGATCAATGAGGACGTGGCCCGTTACAATGGATTCGCCAAAATCCATCCGTACCAGCACGAATCCAGCATTCAAGGTGCTCTTGAACTGTTATATACATTGCAAAACGACCTTGCAGGTCTGACAGGTATGGACGCTGTGACTCTGCAACCAGCCGCGGGTGCCCATGGAGAATGGACTGGTCTTATGATGATTCGTGCCTACCACGAAGGTCGTGGCGAACAACGTACCAAAGTCATCGTGCCCGATTCTTCGCATGGTACCAACCCGGCAAGTGCAACCGTTGCAGGATTTGAAACTGTGACGATTCCATCCCGAGCAGACGGACTGGTCGATCTGGATGCACTCCGTGCAGCAGTCGGTTCGGATACGGCAGCATTGATGCTGACAAACCCAAATACACTTGGTTTGTTCGAGAAAGACATTCAGGAGATTGCATCCATCGTACATCAGGCTGGTGGCTTGCTGTACTACGATGGGGCGAACTCGAATGCCATTATGGGCATTACCCGTCCGGGTGATATGGGCTTTGACGTGGTGCATCTGAACTTGCACAAAACGATGAGCACACCTCATGGCGGTGGTGGACCAGGCGCCGGACCAGTCGGCGTGAAGAGTCGTTTAGTTCCGTTCCTGCCTAAGCCAATGGTGATCAAAAATGATGACGGTAAGTATGCATTCGATCGTGAAGGCGATCAATCCATTGGCCGGGTAAAAGCCTACTACGGTAACTTCGGTATATTGGTACGTGCCTATGCCTACATTCGCACCTATGGACCGGAAGGATTGCGCCGTGTATCTGAGTGTGCGGTACTCAATGCTAACTATATGATGGCCCGTCTTGCGCCTTACTACGAGATTCCTTATCCGGGTGTATGCAAACATGAATTTGTCATGTCTGGTCGGGGTTTGAAGCAATATGGTGTGCGCACACTGGATGTTGCCAAACGATTGCTTGATTTTGGATATCACCCGCCTACGGTGTACTTCCCGCTCAACGTGGAGGAATGCATCATGATCGAGCCAACAGAAACCGAGAGCAAAGAAACGCTGGATGGGTTCATTGATACGATGATACGGATTGCCAAAGAAGCGGAAGAGACACCTGAATTGGTACTCAACGCACCTTACGGAACACCGGTCACTCGTCTTGATGAGACCACCGCTGCCCGCAAACCTGTATTGAACTGCGCTTGCAGTTAATCAAATCATTGTTAACACAAAAAGCTCTTGCTGATGTTCCAATCAGCAAGAGCTTTTTATGTTGCCTTCCCGGTCTACTTATGCCACTCTTACAGCTCACCATCCTCCTGCTAGAGCGTGTCTCAAACGCAGGCAAGTTATGCTCCGATGTATACCAGTGTCCGAATCACATTGTCCTGTTTATAACAAAAAAAGCCGATATCCACAATGAATCGCGGATACCGGCAGAATCGCTGCATCAATGCAGCTCATTATCGGAAAAAGAAAAACCTCAAATCCGGAGGAAACCCCGGCAAAATTACGCTTTAATGCTTTGAACCAATTCAACGACTTGTTCAGCCGTTTGCATATCCAGAGCTTTAGCAGCCAGTTCCTGCATATCCGCACGGGACAGCTTGGTGATCTGACTACGAGCAGGCAGAATGGAAGTTGCGCTCATGCTGAACTCATCCAATCCAAGACCGAGCAGCAATGGAATTGCTGTTTCGTCTCCTGCCATCTCACCACACATGCCAACCCATTTGCCTTCACGATGTGCTGCATCGATAACCATTTTAACCAAACGCAAAATGGCTGGGTTGTAAGGTTGGTACAGATACGCTACACGTTCGTTCATACGGTCTGCAGCCATAGTGTATTGAATCAGATCGTTCGTTCCGATACTGAAGAAATCCACTTCTTTGGCAAATTGATCCGCCAGAACTGCAGTCGAAGGAATTTCGACCATGATTCCGAGTTGAATGCTGTCAGAAACAGCAATACCTTCAGCAACCAGCTTCTCTTTCTCTTCGAGCAAGACAGCTTTTGCTTCACGGAATTCACCCAGTGTTGCGATCATTGGGAACATGACACGCAGGTTTCCATGTACGCTTGCACGCAGCAATGCACGCAATTGTGTACGGAAGATATCCAGACGGTCCAGACACAGACGAACTGCGCGGAAGCCGAGGAATGGATTCATTTCTTTTGGCAGATCCAGATACGGAAGCTCTTTGTCTCCACCGATGTCGAGTGTACGAACAACGACAGGTTTGCCTTCCATTTTTTCCAGTACCGCTTTGTAAGCATTATACTGAATGTCTTCGGAAGGAAGCTTGTCTCTGCCCATGTAGAGGAACTCGGTACGGTACAGGCCTACAGCCTCGCCGCCGTTCTCCAGAACACCTGTTACATCATTTGGTGTACCGATATTGGCTGCAAGTTCAACATGAACGTTGTCCACCGTTACCGTTGGCTCATCACGAAGTTTTCTCCACTCTGCACGTTGTGCATCATACTGTTCCTGTTTGGCACGGTATTCAGCAATAACTTCATCAGTAGGGTTAACCAGTACGTGACCATCCAGACCGTCAACAATGATCATATCGCCTTGTTTCGCTTGAGCCAAGATGTCCTTGGTTCCAACAACAGCCGGAATTTCAAGAGAGCGAGCCATAATCGCCGAGTGAGAAGTACGTCCACCAATGTTGGTTGCAAAACCTTTAACAAATTGGCGGTTCAATTGAGCCGTGTCGGAAGGTGTTAGATCCTCCGCAAGCACGATCACTTCTTCATTGATCTCAGCTGGACTCATGAAGTCGATACCAAGCAAGTGATTTAGCACACGTTTGGTAACGTCACGCATATCTGCAGCACGTTCCTGCAGGTAAGCACTCTTCATGTTCTCAAACATGGAGATAAATTGTGATGCCGTTTCGTTCAAAGCAAATTCTGCATTGATCATGTCATCTGCAATTCTAGCTTTAACCGGATCAATCAGTTCCGGGTCATTCAAAATGAGCAAATGCGAAGCAAAAATCTCTGCTTTTTTCTCGCCAAGCTCTTGTAAAGTACGCTCTTTGATCGCCTCAAGCTCAGCCTGGGATTTACCCAGAGCTGAGTCGAGTTTTGCGATCTCTGCGTCAACGTCGTTAATTTGGCGTTTTTCTACAGAGTAATCAGGATGCTCCAAGATAAACGCCTTGGCGATAGCAATACCCGCCGAAGCCGCGATCCCGGAGACATTAAGCATTAATTTCGCCCAACCCTTCGTTAACCATAACGTCAGTCAAAGCTTGAAGAGCTTCAGCTTCGCCTTCGCCTTCAACGATGATGCTGATGGTGTCGCCTTGTTCCAATCCGAGGGAAAGAACACCCAGAATGGATTTCAAAGTTACTTTTTTACCGTTAGCTTCTGCAAAGGATTCTGCACCTTTGAATTTGTTTGCTGTATTAACCAGGGCTGTCGCCGGACGTGCGTGGATACCATCTTCGTCTGTAATTCTGAATGTTTGTTGCATTACAATCATCTCACTTTCAGTAGTTTGGTTTAGGCATTGCATATATTTACACTTGCTTGCCATCGTCGTAACACTTCTTATTTTATCTCAATGATTGGCTGTTCGCCAACTTTCAGCACTCCACTCTTCTTCAGAGTTACTGTGGAGCCCTCTGGCAGGTTAGTGAAAATAACTGGTGAAATGATCGAAGGAGCGTTTGCTTTGACATACTCCAGATCCACTTCCATAATCGGCTGACCTGCCGATACCAGATCACCTTCCTGTACCAGTACGTTAAAGCCTTGACCTTTCAGCTTCACCGTATTAACACCTATATGAACAAGCACTTCCTTGCCACCATCGGACATGATGCCCACGGCATGTTTGCTTGGAAATACATTAAACACTTTACCATACACAGGAGAAGTTATCGTACCATCATGTGGCAAAATTGCGAACCCGTCACCTGTCATTTTCTCAGCAAAGACCGGATCAGGTACGTTTGTAATGTCCAGCAATTCACCATTGACTGGCATGACGATATCCTCAGCAACGATGCGCTCGCCTTGCTCACCTTGTGCCTTCTCCTCTTCAGGAGTTGGTTTGGCAGCTGCTGGCGTTGGTGCTGGTGTTCTTCCTGCAATAATATCCTGCATTTGAGATTTGATCGTGTCAGAACGTGTACCGAAGATGGCTTGAACATTATTACCCACTTCAAGTACACCAGATGCACCCAATTGTTTCAAACGATCTTTTTTCACATTGGATTTCTCATTAACTTCAATCCGCAAACGAGTAATACAAGCGTCCAGATGTTTGATATTTTCCTTGCCGCCAAAAGCTTCAAGAATGTTATGTGGCAGGTCATCCGTTGAACCAGAGCCTCCGCCAGATTCGGTTTCAGGCGTTGCATCCTCTCGTCCAGGTGTTTTGAGATTGAATTTGCGAATGATAAACCGGAAACCGAAGTAATAGATCACCGCAAGAATCAATCCGACAATAATCACGTCCCACCAAGGTGTACGGTTCGGAATAATCCCGAAGATCAGGAAGTCAATGAACCCACCGGAGAAGGTCATACCGATCTTTACACCCAGAATTTGCATGGTCATGAAAGACAAACCTGCAAAGATACAGTGTACTGCAAACAGGATTGGTGCTACAAACAGGAACGAGAATTCAAGTGGTTCTGTGATACCTGTCAGGAACGAGGTCAGCGCAGCTGAACCCATGATACCTGCAACATACTTTTTGTGTTCCGGTCTTGCTTCATGGTACATCGCAAGTGCGGCCGCTGGCAAACCGAACATCATGAACGGGAATTTACCAACTTGGAATGTTCCTGCTGTGAGAGCAACGCCATCACGTAACTGGCTGAAGAAAATCTTCTGATCCCCACGAATAACATCTCCGGCTTTATTCACATACTCACCAAACTCAAACCAGAATGGGGAGTAGAAAATGTGATGCAAACCGAACGGAATTAATGACCGTTCCACAACTCCAAAGATGAACGCCGACAAGGTCGGACTTGTATCTACCATGAAGTGAGATATGGAATTCAGTCCATTTTGAATCGGAGGCCAGATAATCACAAGAAGCAACCCGATTACAAGGGATACTACCGATGTGATAATCGGTACAAATCGTTTACCTGCAAAGAAACCGAGGTAAGACGGCAGTTCGATTTTGAAAAACCGATTGTAACATAGCGCGGCGGCAATACCTATGATTATACCTCCGAACACGCCTGTACTTAATGTTGGGATACCCAAGATGCTGGCATAACCCGGTACTTCACCGATCATGGCCGGAGTAACCCCTACTGCGCTACCTAGTGTGACGTTCATGACCAGATAACCGATGATCGCTGCGAGACCTGCAACCCCTTCGCCACCGGCCAATCCGACGGCTACACCGACGGCGAACAGCAATGCCAAATTATCGAATACGATCTGACCTGCGTTCATCATAATTGTTGCGATCGAGTTCACCCAAGGGGTGTCGAGCGCCGTTACATATTGCAAGAAATCTGGATTAACCAGCATGTTACCAATTCCGAGCAGCAAACCTGCCGCAGGTAGAATGGCTACAGGCAGCATGAGAGCTTTACCTACTCTTTGCAATACACCAAAAAGCTTTTTAAACATCGCGTCGTTTCTCCCTTTCGTCTAATTTATATGTTGTGATGCAAGCAAGGGAACACAAAAAAAGGCATGAATTAATAAAGTAAACTGTGCCAACCTTGGGGTATAGCATACCCTGTACAAGGAAAGAACAATCACACTTTAATTAACTCATGCCTGATCGAGTCAGTAACACGTCGCTTATGTTTATTCAGTTGCTTGATTACGGAAACCATTGTAGCACCAGTTCTAATCTATTGCAAGCCTTTACACCAAAAAAATAAATTCCGCATTCCATCACTGGAATGATCTCACTTATTCTCTTCTTCCTTCCGCTGATTCAGCCTTTGCAGATGAATGGTAAGATAACCTACCTCCGCAGGATAAACCGGCAGTTTCAGTCTTTTCTCCATTACTTTGGTCAGTTTCCATGCAAGCGAGTACATTTCGGGATACTCCAACTTAAGCAGGGAATCTAACTTATGAAGCTCTTCCACTTTGTCTCCACGGCGAACACGCTCAAGGGCGAAACGAAGATGAGTCAGCAAACGAGAGTAATCAAGCGATTCCGTTTCAAACGAATAATCAAGTTGATCAGACACCAGGTTCACCAAATCAGTGATCAATTGTGAATGTTCACGTACCTGGGATATATTTTGATTGGTCATTGCGCTATAGATATGGAGGGCAACAAAACCAATCTCGTCCATCCCCAAATCTACACCCATTTTCTCTTTGATCAGACGAACAGCGTATTCTCCCATTCGATATTCTTCAGGATAAATCTCGCGGGTTTCATATAAAAATGGATTTTGTATGATAATGCCCTGCTCCTTGCGTTTTAACGCGAAAGAAATATGATCGGTTAATGCAATATGGATATGTTCATTCAGAGGAACGTCCGTACGCTCTGCAATATACGTAATAACTTCGTTAATAATCTCGATCAGTGCTTCATCCACCTGTGGAAGAAGCTGTTTGTACTGCTCTTGCTCCTGCTGGTTTTTCAAAATGAACATTTTCTCCACAGCCATCAATGGAATGTGATCACTCGGTTTTCGGTTAAAGCCAATGCCTTTACCAATAACAACGACTTCCCCGTGTTCAGGATGCTGTGCAATGATTACATTATTATTTAGCGCTTTATCTACATGCAGGCTGCTCATTGTTTGCACCTCTTTTTCACACCATCTTAGGTGTGATTAAGTCACACCCTGTTACGAACGAAAAGACACCCGGAGCGGGCAAACCGCGCCGGACGTCTCGCTTAAAAAGTAACAAAAATTCGTCTTAAGGTCAATAGAGCAACCATGCAAGATTCGAAGTGCTTCTTACTCGTCAACTCCAGCTCTTTCCACAATCTTGTCGATTATAGAAGGAGTTGTAACAGCTTCGCTCTGTTGAATGGCAACTGGCGCAGGTGTTTTAGACTTCGTAAGGCCTTTAATCAGCTGCTCTACATCGATGCCGGATACACTTTTGAGCATCTCTGGAGCGGTCGCCATAAGTTCGGTAACATAGTTACTCACTCGCGCTGCACCTTCACCTTTACCTGTATCTACCACCGTCAGTTTATCAATGGATGCAATTGGCTCTGCAATTTTTCCAGCCAGTTCAGGCAGCATTTTGACAATGATATCGAGTACAGCTGCTTCCCCAAACTTCTGGAACGCTTCGGCCAGTTTTTCCTTCGCTTCTGCTTCTGCAAGACCACGCAAACGAATAACTTCTGCATCTGCTGTACCTTTGGCAAGTTCTGCATCCGCCATGGCCTGACCTTCAAGTCGCTTCTGTTCAGCTGTTGCTTTGGCATGTGTTTCGATGGAATACTGTACAGCATCGGCTTCACGCATTCTTTTGGCTTTATCTGCTTCGGCAGCCTGCTCTACCGCATAACGATCCGCTTCTGCCTTTTTCTTCACTTCAGCATCATATTGCTTCTCACGTACGACGATTTCTTTTTCCTGGAGATCGATCTCACGTTCTTTACGAACGAGTTCAACCTTCATTTCTTCTTCTACCACGGTCTGTCTCGCACGAGCTTCATGGATATGGTACGCCTGATCAGCTTCCGCTTTGGCTGTATCCTGATCCCGTTTAAACGTGGCTACTTTCAGTTCTTTCTCTTTCGCTGCCTCGGCGATATTGGTATCACGCAGCAACTCTGCCTTTTGACCCTGCTCTTCCGCATTTGCCTTCTGAATACGTGCATCACGCATGGCTTCCGCTTCAGCAATCTCGGCATCACGCTTCACAGCAGCAATTCTCGGTTTACCGAGCGCATCCAGGTAGCCCTGTTTGTCACGAACATCCTTGATGGTAAATGAAACAATTTGCAGTCCCATTTTCTTCAGATCTCTAGCTGCTACGCCTTGAACCTCTTGCGCAAACCGATCCCGGTTCCGATATACTTCTTCCACCGTCATTGTACCGAGGATGGCCCGCAAATGCCCCTCCAGTACTTCCTGTGCTTCGCTTCTCAGCGCTTCTACAGGTTTACCGATGAATTGCTCAGCTGCCGTAGCAACGTCCTCTACAGCGCCTCCAACCTTGATAATCGCTACGCCGTCAGCAATAACCGGAACCCCTTGCTCCGTGTACACTTCAGGTGTGGAGACATCCAGCTTGTGGGACAACAAGGAGATAAACTCAGATTGCTGGAATACAGGCAGGATAAATGCACCGCCACCACGAACAATCTTAATTTTTCGGCCAGAATCATCATCGGAGATATTTTTGCTACCCAGGAATGATCCCGTAACGATCATCGCTTCATCCGGTCCAACCGTTTTGTATCTCGCCCAGAAAGCCAAACCTAAAATTAGAATGACACCGACTACAACTATAGGAATCAGCAATACATCCCAATTCAAATTCAAATTATCCATTCCACATCTCTCCCCTTATTCATTCATGATGAGTGCTTAAACTACTTAGGTAGTAAGAATACTTATAAATCTTTAAGTACGTTCTCATCCCATTCCGACACACGCAGTACGCCATCTACAACATCCACTACAACAACACGGGCTCCCGCCGCAATGGGGAGGTGTTCAAAACTGGATGCCGTTTGAATCGTACTACCGGATGCGAAGCGAATCATCACTTCGCCAAAACCTTTTTCCGGCACCGGAATGGTAATTTCCCCAATTTTTCCAGATAACTCTTTCATTGAAAATGCAATCGAGACATCGCTGTTACGCATCGGTTTGATATATGCGAAGAATACCAGCATGGCTGCAGCAATACCTATAAGCAGGGATAATATTAGACCCGACATCGCACTTAATGAACTATAACGTGTCAGCATAATGCCTGCCCCACCGAAGGTTGTAATGGAACCAGCTAGTACAACGGGTTTGAAAAAATCAAGACCTGGCATTTCGAAGGCTCCGTCCAGCAAGCCGTCAATCAAGTCACCCAGCACAAGGCTGACAACCGCAAATATTGCTCCTCCGATTAGACACCCCCAATAAATTGTCTCCATCCCCTGTTCCTCCTCTCCTCTGCCGCAAATTCATCCTAACTGGGCATTCCACATGTAAATAAATACGTAGCTAACATCAAAATGTTTCAAAATCTTTCCTCAAATGTATTCTGAACCCGATAATGGGTATTATCACGACATTCGCTTCTTCTTGCTTCATGTTCCTCCATCATTCACGTGTACAGCCCGAATACATGAAAAAACCGCAAGCCTCCATGAAGGAGACTTGCGGTTATTCGACAACAGGATGTGTCCGTTCACTTGTCAGTGATTATTAAATTACAGAGAAGCCTTGTAGATGGATACAACATCTTCCCGTTGCAGTTTCTTGAAGTTACCGAATGGACCAAACAGCATAGCTTTATCAGCCATTACGTCGATCTGGCTATCATCGATATCATAATCAGCCAAACGGTTAGGGGCACCAATGGATGTCCAGAATTTGCTGAGCGCATCAATACCTTCTTCGGCAATCTGTCTGTCCGACTTGCCTTCAGGATTCACTTCGAATACATTAATTGCCAGACGTTTGAATCGGTCCACATTGACATCCAGGTTATGTTTCATCCAGTGCGGGAACAAGATCGCCAGTCCGCCACCATGTGGGATATCATACACTGCGGATACCGCGTGTTCGATATTATGTGTTGCCCAGTCTCCTGCGAGACCCATATTCAGCACGCCATTCAGTGCCATTGTTCCGCAATATAGAATCGTTTCGCGAAGTTCATAGTTCTCCAGATCTTCAACCAGACGAGGTGCTGCTTCCATAACGGTACGCAGAATTGTCTCACAGAAGCCGAGTTGAACCGGTGTGTTGGCATCCAGATGGAAGTAATGCTCCAATACGTGGGACATCATATCCACCATACCGTATACCGTTTGGTCCAGTGGAACAGTGTATGTATTCACCGGATCCAGGATGGAGAAAGCAGGGAATGAATAAGCGCTACCCCAGCCCAATTTTTCTTGTGTATCCTGATTCGTAATAACCGAACCGGAGTTCATCTCCGAACCGGTTGCTGCCATCGTCAATACGGTACCGAGTGGAAGAGCATCCTGTGCAACAGCTTTGCGCTGTGCAAAATCCCACATATCGCCATCATATTTGGCACCTACAGCAATAGCTTTGGAGCAGTCCAATACACTACCGCCACCTACAGCGAGGATCAGGTCGATATTATTTGTTTTGCAGAGGTCTACCCCTTTATGCACCGTAGAAAGACGCGGGTTAGGCTCAACGCCTGCCAGTTCAGTCACTTCTGCTCCAGCTTCCTTAAGCAATCCGATCACTTGATCATACAGCCCACTGCGTTTGATACTGCCGCCGCCATATACAAGCAGAACCCGTTTACCGTATTTCGGCACTTCTGTCTTTAATGCTTCCAGTTGTCCTTTACCAAAAATCAGACGGGTCGGATTATAGAATTGGAAAGATCTCATATCTATTGTCGCCTCCAATGGAGTTTAGAATTTTTAGTGCAACTCCAATTATAGTACCCCGTTTATAGAAAAACAAATCGATAGTCACTCACTTTATAACAACCCGTTGATCTCCAAATGGGCTCGAAACATCTCGCTCGTTGAAGGCAAATCCTCAGCATTCACCCATGTTTCTGAGGCCCATAATCCAGCCTGTTTGAATGCCCGCGGACAATGGATAAAACACTCTTCCACATCCACAATGACAGCCGCACCTATGGTTTTACCACTCCAGCCCATACTGGCGATGAACTCCTCATCCTTGGTAATGGATGCTGTGCCATTAATACGCAGCACTTCATTCATACCCGGAATCAAAAAGAGCATACCAATACCAGGGTTCGACAACATGTTCAACAACGAGTCTATCCGCCGATTGCCTGGGCGTTCGGGATAGACAAGCCGGTATGTATCATACACTTTTACGAATCCCGCTCCATCACCCCGAGGTGACACATCACTTTTTCCATCACGATCGGAGGTGGAGAGGAAAAATAATGGTGACATGGATATAAATTTCTGAACATGTGAATCCACAAATGAAATTGCCTTGTTACGCACATGTTCATGCGGTTCACCCACCATGCCTTGCAGTTCCTCAGCATCTGTAATCAACGGAATATTCAATGCCTGCTTTTCCAAATCATTACCCCCATTCCCTCAATTCATTGCGGTACTCTAGGACTTCTCTCCATTATAACTGCCACAGAAGTTCATTCCAATGCGCACAAAAGACAAGAACGACTAGACGACAAGAACACCCGCTCATGATTGGGCGGGTGTTCTTGGTTTGTAGACTACTATTCAGTGTATCCCATGCTGCTTACAAAACGACGGAAAGCCTGGCGTCCTGCTTCATCATATTTGTAGACACCTGCATGTTCCAGAATCTCGGCAAATTTCAAGCCAACTTCCTGTTGGACAATGGCAACGGATTGTTCTTTGTCCAGGTTAGGACCAAACCGTTCAATCAATTCTTCCGCCCAGCCCAAATGTTTGTTCAACACATGATCAGAAGCTTTGGCGGCTTCAGCAAGTTTGGCATCTCCAGCGAGGATATCCGCGATACTGTCCAGTTCTTCTTTCAGACGACCTGGCAGGATGGCAAGCCCCATCACTTCGATCAGACCAATGTTTTCTTTCTTCAGATGGTGCATTTCACGGTGCGGATGGAAAATCCCTTCAGGATGCACATCATTCGTACGGTTGTTACGCAATACAAGATCCATCTCATAACCACCATCTGCACTACGACGAACGATTGGTGTTACCGTATTGTGTGGTACTTGTTCCCCGTCCACTTCACTGAATGCTTCGATATCCACAGCAGAATCACTGTAGACCTTCCACGCTTCATATACGGCGTTACCCGCTTCTAGCAGCTCTGCAGGGTCGTGAGAAGCCAGACGCATTACAGACATTGGCCATTTCACAAGACTCAATGTAAGTCCAGGTGCATCCGCATGGCGGAAGACCGCCTCTGGCTGTGCATTTTGAATAGCGAATGTATGACGTCCACCCTGGAAATGGTCATGTGTCAGGATAGAACCGCCCACGATCGGCAAATCCGCATTAGATCCGATAAAGTAATGCGGGTACTCCCCGACAAAGGCAAGCAGTCTGCGTAGTGTATCTTTGGTCAGTTTCATCGGCACATGATCATGATGGAAAATGATGCAGTGCTCGTTGTAGTACACATACGGCGAGTATTGGAACAACCAAGGCTCGTTGTTAAGTTCCAACGGAATGACTCTCAGATTCTGGCGGGCCGGGTGATTCACCCGACCAGCGTAACCTACATTTTCACGACACAGTTGGCATTTTGGATATACCGGTGGCGGAAGCAACTTCGCCATGGCAATTTCCTTTGGACTTTTCTCCGGTTTTGACAGGTTGATAGTAATCTCCATGTCTCCATAGGCCGTGTCCTGTGTCCAGTAGACGTTCTTCGAGATCCGATCCATCCGAATATAGTTGGAGTTAATTGACAAGTCATAGAATTGAGATGTAGCTGCCTCAATACCTTCCGTCTGCTCCGTGTGGCGGAATGCGCGTACCACTTCGGATGGGCGTGCCATCAGATGGCCCATGATCTTGGCATCCAGCAAATCACGGAATGTATCGCTATTTTCAGGAATGAGTCCAATGGAAAATCCATAATCGATCAACGTATCCAGCATCGCCTGTGGACCATCAGGCACAGTTGTGTCCAACTCGCCGGCATAAGGCTCTGAGAATCCGAATTGTTCCAGCAAGAGGTTGCGGCTATAATCCCAATCCGCTTCCTCGATTAATTGTTTCTGCAAGGCAAATGCAACCAGACGTTCAATGGCATGCAGTGCTTCCTGCTGCTCCGGTGTCCGCTCTGTGGCACCTGCTGCAATATGAGTCTGTGACATAAGGTGTTCGCCTCCTAGTTTTTTCCGTAGCCGTCAGGACGTGATTGGTGCCAGCTCCAAGCGCTTTGAATGACATCTTCCAGATTGGTCCATTTCGGATTCCAACCCAGGACAGATCTCGCTTTTGCAGATGAAGCTACCAGCACAGCCGGGTCACCTGCACGACGTGGTTCCTGTACAACCGGAATATCGAGGCCAGTCACTTTTTTAGCTGTTTCGATCACTTGTTTTACCGAGAATCCTGTGCCGTTACCCAGGTTGAACACATTACTGTTCTCACCTTTGCGAAGATAATCTACTGCACGCAGATGTGCATCAGCCAAATCACTCACGTGGATATAGTCACGGATACATGTTCCATCTTCTGTTGCATAGTCGTCACCAAACACGGCGATGTGCGGGCGTTGTTTCAAAGCCGTTTGCAGCACCAGTGGAATCAGGTGACTCTCTGGTTGGTGATCTTCACCAATTTTACCGCTGTCATGAGCACCGGCTGCATTGAAGTAACGCAGGGAAACGTATTTGATATCCTGAACTTTATCGAACCATGACATCATGCGTTCCATCATCAGCTTTGTTTCGCCGTATACGTTGGTTGGCTCTGTACGATCGCTTTCTTCGATTGGCACTTTCTCAGGCTCACCGTAGGTAGCTGCTGTAGAGGAGAAGACGATGCGACGTACGTTCGCTGCATTCATCGCTTCCAGCAGACAGAGTGTACCAAACACGTTATTGTCATAATATTTAACCGGGTCTTTCATACTTTCGCCTACGAGTGAATTGGCTGCAAAGTGAATAACTGCATCAATTGAATTCTCAGCAAACAGCTTCGCCAGAATTTCTTTGTCACGCAGATCCCCTTCATACAACTTACCGCCGAGCAACGCTTCACGATGCCCTGTCTGCAAGTTATCCAGTACAACAACCTCTTCCCCACGTTCCAACAATGCTGCTACCGTATGAGATCCAATATACCCTGCTCCACCTGTCACCAAAATTGCCATTTTACTTCGCCTCCTTCAATTCTTTAACACCGTCGCCTACACCGCATACATAGAAATCACCTTTAAGACTGGTACGCGCTTCATATGCAGCGCCCACTTCACTTACAAAACGCTCGACATCATTTTCATGCACAAGTGATACGGTACAACCGCCAAATCCTGCGCCAGTCATCCGAGCACCAAGCGTGCCTGGAATCCGCTGAGCCTCTTCAACCATAACATCCAGCTCATCACAGCTTACTTCGTACAAATCGCGAAGCGATTCATGAGAAGCGTTCATCAGCTTGCCAAAGGTTTCCAGATCGTTACCCTGCAATGCTTCGACCGATGCGAGCACGCGAGCGTTCTCTTCCACAACATGTTGTGCACGCTGTCTTACTTTCTCATCCTTGATCTGATCCTGTAGTGTTACGAACTGCTCTGGCGTCAATTGAGCCAGGTAATTCAGTGCAGGCAGCTGTTCCTTCAAGATGGCAAGTGCCTGCTCGCATTGGGAGCGACGTTCATTGTATGCCGAATCTACCAGACCGCGGCGTTTGTTTGTGTTACCGATGACCAATTTGTAGGAGCCTGTACGGAAAGGAACCTTTTCGTACTCCAGTGTGTCACACATCAGCAGGATCGCGTGATCCTGAGCACCGTTTGCAACAGCGAACTGATCCATGATTCCACAGTTGACGCCTACGAACTCATTTTCCGCTTTCTGGGACAGAAGCGCCAGTTGAACCGTATCAATATCCGATACACCCTCCAGAGACTGAATCGCAAATCCGGTGAGTACCTCCAGAGATGCAGATGATGAAAGTCCTGCCCCGTTCGGAATCTCCCCGTGGTACAGGAAGTCGTAGCCTTTTGTTACATCTACGCCTTTGCCTTGCAATTCAACCATGACACCAACAGGATAGTCGGTCCATTCTCCGGTTTTTTCCTTACCGATGGAGGAAGTGTCTAGTACCCCTTCGTAAGACATGTTCGTGGAAGCCAGTTGCAACTTGTTGTCCTGACGCTCACGAATGATCAATGTTGTTCCGAATTCAAGTGCTGCCGGGAGCACGTATCCACCGTTATAGTCAATGTGCTCACCGATCAGATTCACACGCCCAGGGGCATGAAATACACGGATGTCCGCTCCACTCTCTCCGTACTTCTCAATAAACTTTTGTTTCAATTCAGTTACGTTCACTGCTGGTGCACCTCGCCTCGTTGTTGTGGTTTTCTTAATGTTATTATATAAGAAAGCGGTGCCTCTTGTAATGCAACCATGTGTGTTTCATATGGATAAATGTGACCTTAAGGCGTATAATGATCGGAGCATCCCAGAAAGAAGGAAATAACCATGGCAGATCAATCCAACGGCAAGAAAGACCCTCTTGCATCTACTATCGAAAAAATACAGGAATCACCTTCCGGTAAAAGTGGAGCACTCAGTTATTCGGTTGCCTCCAATCCGGTCTATTATGAGCAAGGCGCACTGCATGTCCTGTTTGCCGGAGCAAGCCAGACCCTTCCGGGTCACGCCGTCGGACCCAAACTGTTTGATTATTATCTGCTGCACTATGTAGAAAAAGGAGCGGGTACGTTCCGTACCGAACTGCACACCTACGAGTTATCCGCAGGTGACTGTTTCCTCATTCATCCAGGGCAGCTGGTAAGCTACCAGTCTCATGCCCGCAATCCATGGCAATACCGCTGGATCGCCTTCACGGGCAGCCAGGCTGCCCAGCATGCCGAGGAGGCGGGATTCCGCCCGGAGAAGTCCGTTTTTCATGCCGGATCCTCGTGTGGAATTTCCGATTGGTTATCCGTGATGCAAGATGCTTTTGCCGAGCGCAAAGAAAGCTCCCATTTCACATCACTGGGTACGTTATATATGATTCTAGCCGAAGCACAGAATCACCTTTCGCAGGGCCAAACCTTAATTCCAGGTGAATCATCCATCCGACGTACGGTGAAACAGATGATTCAATATATGTCTACCCAATATGCCTATCCTGTCTCCATTGAACAAATGTCCGCGAGTCTTGGATACAATCGGGCCTATCTATCCCGTATTTTCAAACAGGAAACAGGACTGTCCCCAGTCACGTATCTGCTAAAACTGCGGATCGACAAGTCGCGCCAACTCCTGAGAGAACGCCCGGATCTGTCCATCGAACAGGTATCTGCCTCAGTGGGACTGCCAGACGCGCTGTATTTTTCCAAACAGTTCAAACGATTTCACGGTGAAGCGCCTAGCTTGTATCGAGAGAAAATACTGTCCCGCCCACTAAATCAGGGGTTACAGAAGAATGCTCAACAAAACAAACGGTAAGCAACTTAACGGACGGAGCCACGTAAGACAAAAAAAGGTGCATTCCGCCATTATGGCTAAGATGCACCTTTTGCACTTTATTTATTTGTCATCAGGCTCCGGAGACAGGATGGATTCAATCCGTTCCAATTCCTCTGTAGAGAAATCCAGTTGACTGAGCGCAGCCACATTCTCTTCAATCTGGGAAGGACGACTTGCGCCAATCAGCGCGGAAGTTACCCTGCCATTACGCAGCACCCATGAGAGTGAAAATTGGGCCAAACTCTGACCGCGGGCTGCTGCAATCTGGTTCAGCGCACGCACTTTGCGAAGCGTCTCTGGAGAGATGTTGTTTTCATTCAGGAATACCGACGGTCCTTTGGCACGTGAGTCTTCCGGGATACCATTCAAGTATTTGTTTGTGAGCACACCTTGTGCCAATGGACAGAATGCAATACTGCCTGTTCCATACTCATCCAGCACGTCCTGCAAACCATCTTCAATCCAGCGGTCCAGCAGCGAGTATTTCGGTTGATGGATTAACAGGGGCGTACCCAGACTTTTCAAAATTTCGGCAGCCTGTCTTGTTTGCTCTGCGGGATAGTTGGAGATCCCTACATAAAGGGCTTTGCCCGAGCGAACAATATGATCCAGTGCCATCATCGTTTCTTCCAAAGGCGTTTCGGGATCATAACGATGTGAATAGAAAATATCCACATAATCCAGACCCATACGCTTCAAGCTCTGATTCAGACTGGATACCAGATTTTTGCGTGAACCCCACTCGCCATACGGCCCGGGCCACATATAATAACCCGCTTTGGTGGAGATCACCAGTTCATCACGATAAGGTTTCAGATCCTGGGCCAGTACCTGTCCAAATAACTGCTCTGCCGAACCTGCCGGTGGGCCATAATTGTTGGCAAGATCAAAATGTGTAATACCCAGATCAAATGATCGGGTAATCATATTACGGCCATTCTCAGCGTTATTGATACCGCCAAAATTATGCCACAGCCCCAGTGAAATCGCTGGCAGTTTCAAACCAGAACGTCCAACGCGGTTATATTTCATCGTTTCATAGCGAGTATCGCTTGCTACGTAGACCATTATGAATCCCTTCTTTCCCCAGGTTCCGCCTCTTGTATCCGGTCTATACCGGAGAATGCGGTTATTCAGTCCATACGTTCAACCAAGAAGCTGGTCCACAATATTCATTACCTCACCAATCGGCTCTGTAATCAGCAAATCAGCCCTGCGGTCGTAAGCGGTAGGTGTGGCGTTAAGAAGAACGGTATGTTTTCCTTGAAAATACGTAATTAACTGGGCGGCTGGATATACCGTCAGTGACGTGCCGCCCACGAGTAACAGATCGGCAGAAGACAATGCATCAATAGAGCGATACAATGTCGTCTGGTCCAGCTCTTCCTCGTACAGCACTACATCCGGCTTGATTACACCACCACATGCGATACAGCGAGGTACGGTATCTTGGGATTGTATAATATCATTCAGCGTATAAAACTGTTTGCAATCCATGCAGGCATTACGATGAACTGAGCCATGAAGCTCCAAGACAGTGCTGTTGCCTGCCTTCTGATGTAGTCCGTCAATATTTTGCGTGATCACTGCCTGAAGTTTTCCTTCCTGCTCCAGACGGGCCAATAGTCGATGACACCCATTCGGTTCCGCATCTGGATGAAGCATTTTGCCACGATAAAAATCATAAAAAATATCGGCATGTTGATCAAAAAAATGCCGGCTTAACAATTCTTCCGGTGGATAAGGCGAATGCTGCTCTGTCTGATACAGACCCGCAGCCGAGCGGAAGTCGGGAATCCCGCTTTCCGTTGAAGTCCCGGCCCCTCCGAAAAAAACAATCCGGGAGCTTTCCTGAATCCAGGCAGCCAGTTGTTCTGTTGCGTTCATCCTCTCTCCTCCTTTTACTTACTATATAAATTGAACTAAAGAATATTTACACTGGCCACTCCGTTTTGTGTAAATGTTGAGTTCAATTTATATCCTTCAACCAAGCAAGGGTGACTTATATAATTACGCTAAGCTCATTATAATGATGAATAATGGCATGGGCATCAACCAGATGAGATCCTTGATCTAACTGTGGACAGTAACCAAGCGTATAGGATACCTCTGCGTGACGCCCCATCTGCATATCCCCATTGCTGTCTCCAATTACAACGGCCTCGGCAGGATCGATATGTAATTCACGGCAAGCCAAGAGTGCTGCTTCTCTATCCGGTTTGCCCTGGGTCACCCGATCACAGCCCACAATGGAGGTGAAAAAGGAACGAATCCCCATCCAATCCAGATGTGTTTCTGCTGCCGCTGTACTGTCTGAAGTGACGACCGCCAGTGGTATGTCTGCTGCCCTGCATTTCTGCAAGAAATCCAGCAATCCTGACATTGGTTCAGCGGATTTGCGCTCTCTTACCGATCTCATAGCCACACTTGAAAATTGGCGTATCGTTGTGATCGCTTCATTCCATGGCATGCCTGCTGCATATAGCTGCCCGGCAAGCAATCCCGTGCACTCATCCACAGTCGCAATGGCCAGCGGGCCTTGCGGATCATATCCAACAATGTGACCTTCTGCATTATGAATGGTGCCCAGGACGTGCTCCCGTTCAACCGTAAATGAAGCTCCAAGCTCATTCATACGTGATTGTAACTGACTCAGCAACGTCTCTGCCCACGGCCCCCATAGCTGGAGGAATTCCAGCAGTGTTCCATCTTTATCAAACAGGATACCTTTACATGGGATCTGCGCTCCATTCACTTGAAGCATGGTCATCCATATCACCTCCATCAAGTTATGCTATAAATGTAAATGCATACAGCCCTTAATGCAGAATAATCAAAACCTACTTAATCGTACTTAACCAACCCAGTACTGTCTTGACCGTCTGATTCAGCTGTTCTTCTCCACTCACTTCCGGCTCGCCATCTCCTTTTTGATGACCATAATCACCGAACTGGGCGTGGTTACCACCTTCAATGGTGTAATATACCGTGTCTTCTGGAAGATACATCCGTCCACTTTGATACTTCGTGGCATTCACGACCTCATCTTTAGTTCCCAGAATGGATAAAGCAGGTATTCCAAGTGACTTTACGCTTCCTTTTTCATCCGGGTAGGATGCCAGAAAGAAGATGCCCTGTAGAGCATCAGGATGCGATGCTACATAACGTGCAGCCATCGACCCGCCGAGAGAATGTCCACCCATAACAAATTGTTCGTCCGGATATGCGGCCAGAATCTCATCTGCCAAGTTTGGCTTGAGTACTGCCAGATTAACTGGCATTTTGGCAATAATCGTGTGATGACCGGCAGCAGCCAGCTCATGGGCAAGTGGTGCGTAACTTTCCGGTTTTACCAGTCCACCAGGGTAGAAAAGTACACTTTTCCCAGTCGGTTTATCTGGCACAAAATCAATCCAGTTCTCTTGTTCGCTCACGGTCACCTTATTGGCTGTTTCCATAGCCGCTTGGGCTGTTTCCTGTGGACCGTATGGTGTGAATAATTTCCACGCAACAAATCCACATCCAATGACAATGAGCGCCAGAAGTACGAGCAGGAATTTCCCGATGCCCCTCTTCTTGCGCCCTGTATTATACCGATTTCTCAACATTAATCACCTTTCTTCACTTCCGCAGGTGCCGCGGCTCACAGAATTGGGAGCCTTTGTCCATCAGGCTCCCCTTCTACGAATTAAAAAATATTATTCAGCCTTGGCCTTGCGGTAAGCATCCATATATTGTTCCGCTTTGCGACGGACATGACTCAGGTCACCCGTCTTCACAGCTTCCGATGTCAAGTCGGAGCCGATACCTACAGCCACTGCTCCACCTTTGATCCAATCTCCCAGATTAGACAAGGATACCCCGCCAGTTGGCATAAAATTCGCCTGCGGCATAGGGCCCTTCATCGTTTTGATAATCGAAGGATCATACAGATTACCCGGGAACAACTTCACAATGTCCACGCCGAGTTCCAATGCGCGTTGAACATCAGCAATCGTCATCACACCAGGCAGAATCGGAATTCGATACAGGTTGCAGATCTGAACCGTATCCGGGTTCAGGGAAGGTCCGACTACAAACTCGGCACCCGACATGATAGCCGCTCTCGCCGTTTGCGGTTCAAGCACCGTTCCCGCACCAATAATCGCGAATTTCTCTGGATCTTGTGTGTTCCAATGGTATACACGGCTTAATTTTTCAATGGCTTTGAGTGCACTGGGTACTGTCATCGTAATCTCGATAACTTTAATGCCACCCGCAATCGCTTGCTCGGCCATGGCAATGACTTGATCCGCAGAATCTGCACGCAGAACTGCCACAACCCCATTGTCCGTAATCTTTTGCAACAGCTGAAGCTTCTTCATTTCATTCTCTCCCTTGTCAATGTGGTGGTTGTGTATACAAGCCTTACATTTAAGAACGAAGATGAGCCATATATGATTTCAGCAGCGACTAACGCTCAACATGGGCAACGTTGTTCAGCTTGGCCTCGACCTGCCCCCACGTCGGGAGCGCCTCCCAATCGCCAACAGCCTGTATAACCATGGAACCGGTCAAATTGCCGAGACGGGTTGCTTCCTGCGGGGAGTATCCTTTTAATAAACCCGACAAAAATCCCGCGCAGAATCCATCTCCTGCACCTACCGTATCCAGAACATAATCCGCCTTGAAGTACGGAACTTCCGTTAGGGTACCATTCGCCAATACGTAGGTCAAATCAGGGCCACCCTTCACGATGCACACAGCATTCATGGCAGATAAACGCTCAAGTACTTTTTGATCATTTTCTTCGTTATATAGAAGTTTCATCTCGTCCAGACCCGGTAAAAAGTAGTCCGCCAGTTCAGCTAAACGCAGTAAAACTGGACGGGCCTCTTCCGCAGACCATAGTTTGAGACGCAGATTTGGATCAAAGCTTACTTTCACCCCTGCCTGTTTGGCAATATGTATGGCAGCCTCTACGGTTGCAAGTCCGGACGGGCTTATCGCTGCCGTTATACCCGTAACATGCAATATCTTCGCCCCGGCAATATAGTCGGGATCCAGATCATCAGGTGTGATCGCACTTGCAGCAGATAGCTTCCTATAATAATGCACCGAGGCTTTCCCGGAAGCGTTCTCACGAATCATCAAACCAGTGGGCTCGTGATCACTTAACCTTACCCGGGATACATCTACGCCTTCACCGCGAATGGCTTTCAGAATCATGTTGCCGATCGGATCATTGCCCAAGCGTCCAAACCAACCACTGGTATGCCCCAGGCGGGATACGCCAATAGCCAGATTGCTCTCAGCACCCCCGAAAGACTTGTCCAGTGTGGCTGCATATTCCAGCCCTCTTGTATCCTTGGCAGTCAGCAAACCCATACTCTCCCCAAACGTAATAATTTCCGGGCTTTGATAGGGACTCGTTGACATGATTTCTTCCCTCCTTATAATTACATTCCCTCATCTTCTTTTTCTATTGTCATCCTCTATGCAACCGTTGTCAATCCCGGAGCGTTCATTTTGTTGTCACAGCTTTGAGAAAAGATAACGCTTACCGATGTGAATTAAATCACAATATATAATGCACATCCATATTACCCTTATTACAGATGCAAATGACCTGGCAACCAGGGTCTATAAGGGGGCTGCACCATGAAAAATCAGACACTGATCCGGGATGATCAGGAATCTTTCTTTTACAATCTGCGCTTTATGCTTATCGTCTGTGTCCTTGCTGGTAATGCACTTGAACCACTCATTACACGTTTTGCAGGAGCGGAAGCTCTGTTCCTGTGGATATATACGTTTCACATGCCACTATTTGTATGGGTAACCGGGTATTTTGCGACACACTCACTCCAAGGTGCATCTGGGCGAAACGTCCTGAAGCAGATTGCACTACAGTATGTACTGTTTCAGTCCTTATACGCATTGATGGACTTTACCGTATTCCACACACCCCATATGCGGCTATCCTTCTTTGCACCTTACTTGCTGTTATGGTTTCTCGCGAGTCATTTCTGTTGGCGACTGTTGCTTCGTCTGACGATTTCCTGGAAACCGATATATCGGCTGATTGGATCGATTACGCTCGGTGTAATTGCGGGGTATTTGCCTATCGACGGATTCTGGCTCAGCTTCAGCCGTACGTTTGTATTTCTGCCGTTCTTTGTCATCGGTTATGACTATGGAGCAACCATCCGTTCACATTTATTATCCGGTTGGGGGCGAAAAACCGCAGCCATCCTCTCTGCTGCACTGTTGGTGTGGATTGGGTATGGTGGTTTGAACATATCATCCGGATGGTTACTCGGCAGCATGACGTACGCCGAACTGGGTCACCACGAATGGTATGCCGGCATCTTCCGACTTGGAGTCTACCTATTGGAGATCGCATCGGCAGCACTGTTCTTGGCCTGGGTACCTTCCTTGACTTCCAGACTGACGGACCTTGGACGACGTACACTCTATGTATTTCTGCTGCATGGGTTTCTCGTTCGTCTCGCGATCTGGTCCGGAGTCTACAGTTATATGGGAAGCTCGGCGTATATTCCAGTCATACTGGTCATTGCCGTACTCTTCGCAGTCACACTGGCTCTGCCGGCTGTACGTCACACGTTCAAACCCTTAATTGAACCGGATATATCCCGATTTTCTTTCAATCGACATGAGGTGTTTAAACGATCGGCCTAATGCTCTGACGTGTCTCTTCACCATCCGTTCTATCCTGGTGTGTTGTTTCAGGCTGGAAATAAGGTGGTAAATTAGGGATACGCGCTACAAAAAACAACTTATCGTTGTAAGGAGTGATTTGTAATGGCACGTCAACCGACGTCAGAACGCAAGATGAGCCGTGAGGAAGCTGGCAGATTAGGTGGCAAAGCGACTTCCAAGAACCATGACCGAAGCTTCTACCAGATGATTGGAAAAAAGGGTGGAGAAGCGACTTCAGATGCCCATGACACTAACTTTTACAAGCAGATTGGTCGCAAGGGCGGCGAAGCAACCTCCGAAACTCATAATAAGGAATTCTATCGTGAGATTGGACGCAAAGGCGGAAGCAACTAATGAATTCCGCTTGCCACATCGAAACATGATCATAGCTTTCCCGTAAAATCAAGAAGTCTAATTCCATGAAAATGGTTTAAGGCTTCTTTCTATTGATTGTAGAAATATGACGACGGTTGTGATAGACTCAATAGAAAAACCGGGTGTTCACGGGTTTAAAGCAGCAAAGAATTTCACAAACTACGGGGAGCTCGACACCGGCATGCCGGTCCTTTTTTTTAGAGTACGGATGAAATTAAACGACAGATGCACTGCCATTTACTTTTCCATTCATGTTGCTCAATATTATATATTTGGGGGGAATACACCATGTCAGCCAAGAAGATGCGTTCCGATATGATCAAAAAAGGTTTTGACCGTGCACCACACCGGAGTTTGCTCCGCGCAGCGGGCGTTAAAGAAGAGGATTTCGGCAAGCCGTTTATTGCCGTATGTAACTCATACATCGATATCGTGCCCGGGCACGTCCACCTTCAGGAATTCGGTAAAATTGTAAAGGATGCTATTCGTGAAGCCGGTGGCGTTCCATTCGAATTCAACACCATCGGAGTAGATGATGGTATTGCCATGGGACACATTGGTATGCGTTACTCGCTGCCAAGCCGTGACATTATCGCGGATTCCGTGGAAACCGTTGTATCTGCACACTGGTTCGACGGCATGGTATGTATCCCGAACTGCGATAAAATTACACCCGGCATGATGATGGGTGCACTCCGCTGTAATATCCCTACCGTGTTTGTCAGCGGTGGACCGATGAAAGCCGGTCGTGACAGCAATGGTAAAGCTCTGTCCTTGACCTCTGTATTTGAAGGCGTAGGCGCTTATCAAGCAGGTAAAATCGATGATAAGAGCTTGCTTGAACTTGAACAGTTTGGCTGTCCAACATGTGGATCATGTTCCGGTATGTTTACGGCAAACTCCATGAACTGTCTGGCTGAAGCGATGGGACTGGCTATGCCAGGTAACGGAACCATCCTGGCTGTTGCTCCTGAGCGTCGTGAGTTTGTTAAACAATCTGCTAAACAACTGATGGAACTTATTAAAATGGATCTGAAACCACGTGATATCGTTACTGTAGAAGCGATCGATAACGCGTTTGCACTGGATATGGCGATGGGTGGATCTACGAATACAGTACTGCACACGCTGGCACTGGCTCATGAAGCAGGCATCGAGTATCCAATCGAGCGCATCAATGAAGTAGCTAACCGCGTTCCGCATCTGGCGAAACTTGCACCTGCTTCCGATCTTCACATCGAAGACGTTCACAATGCAGGTGGCGTAAGCGCAGTGCTGAACGAATTGCTCAAGAAACCAGGTGCAATTCATGGAGACTGCATTACAGTTACGGGTAAAACGATCCGTGAGAACGTTGAAGGAAAAGAAATCCAGGATACAAATGTCATCCACCATCTGGATAACCCGCATTCCGAAAAAGGCGGCCTGGCTGTATTGTTTGGTAACCTTGCACCACAAGGCGCTATCATCAAAGTTGGTGCAGTTGATGCTTCGGTTGGCGGATACCACAAAGGTCCTGCCATCTGCTTTGACTCCCAGGAACAAGCGCTGGAAGGTATTGCTAACGGCAAAGTAAAAGAAGGACATGTTGTTGTTATCCGTTATGAAGGACCAAAAGGCGGACCAGGTATGCCTGAGATGCTGGCTCCTACTTCCCAGATCGTAGGTATGGGATTGGGTGCCAAAGTTGGTCTGATCACCGATGGACGCTTCTCTGGTGCATCCCGCGGAATCAGTATCGGACATATCTCTCCGGAAGCAGCTGAAGGTGGTCCAATCGCCTTTGTTGAAGAAGGAGACATCATCGAGCTGGATCTGAACAACCGTATCATCGAATTGCACATCAGTGACGAAGAGTTTGAACGTCGTCGCGCTGGTTGGAAAGGCTTTGAACCGAAAGTAAAAACCGGTTACCTGGCTCGTTATTCCAAACTGGTTACCAATGCAAGCAACGGTGGCGTACTGAGTATCTAATTCACTAATAAATAAAGGGTTGCTCTTCTGCCAAATCTGGCGAAGGGCAACCCTTTTCTTTTGCTTGTTGGTGTGATCAGTCCGTTTAGTTCCGCTCTGGCAGTATCTCTTGTTCAATTAACAACGATTCATCTCTGGATTCTTCTACCGTTGCTGCCACCTGCATCGTATGTTGACCGTAACGTTCCAACAGTAGATCCAGCGGCATGGCAATCATCTTGGGTACCAATTGTTCTGTACGCTGTTTTAGACGTTTGGTTCCTGCCGGGTGGATAACACTTAACAGCAGCTTCAAGTATACTTTGGATGCAGCACTAAACGGTCCAGGAGGCAATTCTTGTATGGTAAATCCGAATTTTTCTGGGCCTCTATTAATCATGCTCACACCGTATATCGCCTTGGCAGAGCGTAACTCCGGTTCGAGTGCCACCATGCGTGCCAGATCCGGCAATTGCTGTTCCATGGTCCGAATCATGCGAATAGCCAAATGCATACTGGAACGTGATGTCACTCCAAGTTCAAACAACTTCTGATTGTCAAAATGTAGTTCTATCACCGGATCTCCATTTTGAATAACATGGCCATCATTCATCTCCACCCGCGCTCCGTGATATACTCGTGATCTGAAGTGCAGCATTGGGTTCTCTGGCGAAGCCGTCCGTAGATGATATACCCAGTGGAACAACTTCTCCCAGCCCAGCCATAAGGCAACAACGGTTCGTTTCCATAGCTTCAATGGTGTCTGTAATTGCGTTTTGTTCTGAAATTCGCTCACTGTGATACCTCCCATCAACGTATCAACGCGTACACTTTGCAGGCCTAGCCGTTCAGCTTCCTGTAATACGACTTCCAGCGCCTGAAGCATCTGCTCCGGCGCGTGTGCATCTGCACCAAGGGTCGTTCCTCGATCATGCAGCAGCATGACCTCTCCGCCTCTCAGTTCCTTCAGCATCCGTTCGGTCAATCTCTGGGCACCTACTCGGCTTCTCCAGTCTTCAAACATGGAAGACCACAGTACAATCTTTCGTTCTTTCTTGCTGAAAAAATCAAACAAGTTCATAATCCCCCACGGTGGACGATAATAACAAGTCTTCACGCCGGTTACTTCATGAATAATCTGACCTGTTCGCTGAATCTGATCTCGAACGGTACGTGGCCGCATGAGCCAGTTCGTCTTGTGAATATAATTATGAATGCCAATAAGATGACCTTCCTCATGTATGCGCTGTATGAGTTCAGGATGACTCGAAGCATGTTCTCCAACGACAAAAAATGTGGCTTTTGCTTGATGCTGACGAAGCAGATCGAGCAGTCTCGGCGTATAATGTGGATCTGGCCCATCGTCAAACGTTAATGCAAATTGTGTATCACTTCTTCCCCGTCGAAATACACGAAAACCAAAAAGCCTGCTAATCAAACTTGGAATAAAGGCGTAAAAAGATGAAAGATACAATAACCACAGTAAAATACTATGAAGTATCGTTGTCATGATACAAGCTCCCCACTTCTCATGCTGAATTACGGTGCACAATGGCACTATCTAAAATAAACCGCCTTTAATTTTATCATAGTTCAGACTTTTCTTGAATCCTGTTTTCCCAAAAAGATAGCTATCGTGTACAATAAATACAATCTAATTATTGCCATCAAAGGAGCCATGTCCATGTTACCGCTTTACAAAAAATACGGGCGAACTGTCTTTGACATCGCGTTGCTCGTATTAACCGTGTATGTGATCATGTACGGTTTCAGTCAATTATACCAAGTGGCTGCACCGGTCTTTCTATCATTCATTGTGTATTGGATGATTGAACCGCTGGCCAAATTTTTACATCGCAAAGGATTACCCAAGACACTGGGAGCCGCCATCTCCGTCTTGTTGTTTCTTGCATTGATTGTCGCTGCTTTTTTTGGTGTAGGTTTAATTATCATTTCACAAATTTCCAATCTTCAAGATAATTTCCCCGTATACATTGAAATGATACAACGTGAATTCACCAATCTGGTGTTGTTCATTCAGGACAAGTCAGACGCTCTCCCTGATGGAGTTATGGAAAAAGCGAATGATTATTTTGCAACACTGACCGGATTTCTGTCCAAATGGGTAACTAGCGGAGCGCAATTTGTCGTAGGTTTCCTCAGTTCATTCTCTTCGTTTATTACGAATTTCGGAATTGCGATTATTCTGGCATTTTTCCTCAGTATCGAGATTGAATCCTGGCGCAAGTTCGCCCGTGCGAAAACGCCCAAAACATTAAAGTTAGCTATGGAATTCATGCGTAATCACGTGTTCAAGACGATCCGCTCGTATCTGAAGGCACAGCTGATCATGATGCTCATTACGTTTGTATTGATTTATGCAGGTTTGTTGATTTTGGGAACCTCTAACGCGTTTACCATTGCAGCAGTTTGTGCGGTTTTTGATCTGGTACCATTGCTTGGCGTTCCTGTTGTGTTTATTCCATGGATCGTCTACCTATTCATTATTGGCAATAGTAGCCTGGCGATTGGCCTGATTGTGATTCTGGCAGTGACGATGCTGACACGACAATTGCTGGAACCGAAAATATCGGGTAACTCGATTGGTGTATCTTCGGCGTACTTGATGCTTTCGTTTATGCTGATCTCCCTTTCGATCTTTGGCCTGGCTGGTGTAGTGTTATCTCCAGTGCTTCTCATCCTACTGAAAGAACTGTTACAACAAGGGTACCTGCAGAAGTGGATTCACCTGCCAAAAGATGAATTTGAATCCTCTCCATTAGTGATGGACCCACCCGTTAACAAGGCCTCAGCGAATTCTGCCGAGTCTACTGTACAACGTCCCGTTTCTGCGAAGGATCATGAGGACTCAGCCAAATAGTCCATCACCTTCCTGAAGAGAGCCGTCGCCTGATGTTGGCTGTCAGGAGAGACATTTTGAACAAGAACGGCTACAGCATATTGGGGTTGTTCTACCGGTCCATAACCAATGAACCATTGATTGTTGCGCTTCTCCCCATGTTTCTGTACCTGAGCTGTACCTGATTTCCCTGCAACATGCCACCGTGCACGCTGCAGGGATTTTCCTGTTCCCTCACGGACTACCTTATTCATCCAGGATAACAGTTTATGCGCTGTTGCGGGAGTAATCTGTCCTGATGCTGAAGGTGAATCATGCAAGGGCATCTCCAGCATGGTGCCACCATCCGCATATCGGATGCGCTTAACGAGACGTGGGGCACTAACCTTTCCATCATGTAACAGTGTAACGATCAGATTGGCAGCTTGCAGCGGTGTGACCAAGACATCGCGCTGACCGATTGCTGTCTGTATTTTCGCACCTTCATCAATAGAAGAAACAGCCTCTGTTCTCACACGCCCGTGATCCTCATGATCAAAGTGTCGTAACACGGGCATTCCTGCCATCTGCTTCCCCTCCCAGCCAATCGGACGCGCGAGCCCCAGACGATCAGTCGTGTTCTCCAGTTGTTCCATACTAAGCCTGCGCGCCGTTTCCGCGAATACGATGTTACAAGACTCAGCGAATCCTTGCTCCAGATTCAGGTCTCCATGCCCATGCTCCTTCCAGCAAGACAGCCCATATCTTCCGTACTCACCACCGCAATGGAATTCTTCTCCGTTAGAAACCGCATGATACTCCAAAGCAGCAGCCGCAGTGACAATTTTGAAAATGGAACCCGGTACGGCTCCCTGTACTGCACGATTCCCCCAGGACGATTCTTTAGGGTTCACATGTTGTGGCTGATAGAAAGGGCGGGAGATCATGGCGCGAACATCTGCGTTAGCCGCATCTAACACAACAATGGCCCCTTCTTGTAATCCAGATTCTTGTGTCAACTCCTCCAACCCACGCTGTAACTCAGCATCCACTGTGGTTTCTACACGTAAAGGATAATGGCTATTGGCCGGTGCAATGACATGCGGCTGAATATCAGGGATAATCTCTCCACCACCTGAGACCATGCGTGATACAAGCGTAGGGCCAATTCCCCTCAACAACGGTTCAAGTGTCCTCTCCAGCCCAGCTGCCCCTGATTTCATAGCAAATGGCTGTTTTACTTCATCCTGATGCCCATTTAGAACTTTGGAGGACTCAGGCTGTTCAGCCAGATAACCCATCCACTGCATCCCTGTATGCCCCTGTAGATACCTTGTCATCATCGGATAGATGCCAGCTCCTTGCAGATGCAAACTACGTAGGCGCTCCACCTGAGCAGCGGTCAAATGAACAGGCTGATGTGTACCTGCTGTCCAGAAATGAGGAATACTTTCCTGAATCCATTCCTTCTTCAATTGATCTAGATCGGTATGTAATATAGCTGCTAACTCTGTCATCTTGGAGCCTTCTAATGTCCCACGCTTGCGTAATTTCTCTAATGGACCTGTCTGTGGAAAAAGAACCAGTCCCCATTGCAGCTTACCAGTCAACGCTTCACCTTTGTAATCCGTAAATTGTCCCCGCCCCGGGTCAAGCATCACCCCGCGTTCACGCTGCAATACAGACATTTCACGTACCGTGCGGTGAAATCCAGGCATCGTCTGATTCACCTGAACGATCTGGACCCATCCCAATCGTAATATAAGCAATCCAAAGACAAGAGTTAGAAGAATACAAGTTATATAGATTCGCCGTTTCGCAAGGAGATGCATCCCAATCTCACCTTTTGTCGTTTTGACCATATTATTGCTGATATGACTTGGAATTATCCGGTAAACAAAAAGAAAACCTGTCCCATGTGCGGGACAGGTTCTCCTCATTTCAACCTTGGCTTGTTACACCGTAAAGCGTGACAAGGTTTCTTTCAGTTCAGTGGACACATTCTCCAGTTTGCCAGACAGATTGACCAGCTGGTTACTGATATTTTGCTGTTCACTGCTCAAGGAAGCTACTTCTTGAGACGTTGCAGAAGATTCTTCAGCTACAGCGCTGACATTACTCATGGCTTCAGACAATGTACCTTGGGATTTGTTTAATTCTCCAATAGAACCTGTCACCATGCCCAGACGTTCCACAAATGCACCCATCTGTTCCTGTACGGAAGCAAAGATGACGTTGGTATCTTTAACCGCATCCATCTGTTCCTTGAATAATGGATAAGCTGCAGACAAAGCATCCACGGTCTCATTCATTTCAGTCATGATTTTGTCTGTGATCTCTCCAACCATCTCAATGGATTGTCTGGATTGAGCCGCAAGCTGACGAACCTCATCAGCCACCACCATGAATCCGCGTCCGGCTGCACCGGCACGTGCTGCTTCAATGGTTGCATTCAGGGAAAGGATATTTGTCTGTTTCGTTATGTTTTGCAGCACTTCAAGCACTTTCAGAACAGAGGACGTGCTCTCTTTCAGCGAATCAACCTTATTCACCAGTGCACCAATCATTTCTTCTGTCTTCTGGGTTTTGGTCATCAACTGATTCAGATGTTGTGTTCCTGTCTGACTGGACTTCTCTACATGACGAGCAGAATCACCCATCTGTTCATTAGCAGCGATTACACTCTGCATCTGACGAGAGATATTGTCAGTTAATTCATTACCACGTTCCGCTTCAGTTGCCAAGCTGCCTGCACCGCCTGCGATCTCCTCTGTAGCTACGGCGATCTCCGAAGCAGATACAGCCGTTTTCTTGGATGCACTGCTCAGCTCAGAGGCTGTATCCAATACTTCCTGCGCAGAACGATTGGTTTGTTCAACCAGCTTAGTAATCTGCTCCATCATCAGATTGAAGGCAGATGAGAGCTGACCAATTTCATCTTTGGAGCTGTATGGTGTACGAACTTTAAGATTACCTTTCGCACCTTCCTGCATCAGGTCTTTCAATTTGCCAAGTGGACGAGCGATCATACGCACCATCCAGATTCCAATCAATACTGCAATCCCCGCATCAATCAGCGCCATCCACAGGGTTAGGGTCAGAATACCCTTTGCATCCTGAACCAAAACAGAGGTAGGTATCATACCAACCAGTTTCCAATTGGATGTATCCATCGTACTGTATACAGCCAGCATTTCCGTAGATTTGCCATCTACCGTATACTCCGTATTCGTGCTACCTGCTGGTTCGGTCAACTCTTTGACAAATGCAAGCTCTGTATCTTGTCCCGTACGATCCGAGATCGAGGATGCAACCACTTTATTATCCGGAGCAATCAGTTGAAGAATAGCTCCTGGCCCCAGATCAAGCGATTTCAGTTGTTCCTCCAAAACTTCCAGTTTCAGTTCAATAACCAGAACATACGACTGAGTAGTCCCCTGCAAGTTTTTCATGGAACGTGCGATTTTAAACGTTGGGGTTGAGCCATCTTCCTTGACCTCTGTTGGAAGCCAGCGATAACCGCCCGCCTCAATCAACTCACTGTACCATGCTTCCTGGCGAATGTTGCCCATGGATGAACTGTTGCTACCTGTACCCATAATGGACTTTGTATCGTCCGTAGGTACCAAATAAATCGCTTCCATAGATTTATTTGTAAATGCAACATTGGACAATTGCTTGTTGATTGAACTTGAGTTTATGAATGTATCATACGCAGTCAGATTTTGATCTGACATTTTTTGTAGCAAGGACTGCATTTCCGGATCAAAGAAAATCTGTGTGGATGTATCCACAAACCTCTCCAAAATAATGTCCATTTTTTGTTTGGTCTGATCAATGGTCTCCTGATTGGCACGTGAGGCATTTTTCTCTATCGTACCTTTGGCTTTTGAATAGGATAATAGACCTAAACTTACTACAAAAATCATAATTCCCGCAAAGAAGATCAAGAACAGTTTAACCCCTACGGATTTAACCGGATTTGCTTTCTTAATCTGTTCGAAAGAAGCCCCCCCAAAGTTTTTCCAATCCCGGTTTTTTAATTGTTTCTTCACCCAATCGGTCTTGATCCAGCCCAGCTTGAGCTTGCTGCGGTCAATCTTAAACATTCTTTTGCCACTGCCTGTTGTTTTGCTTTTGACTACTTTTTCTTTCTTCACTTTCTGAACCTTCTCAGGATTAACCTGCTCGGCTTTTGTCACTTGCTCCCCACTGTCGTTCTGCTTCTTTTGAACCAATCCCATTCACCTGCCAGTAATTTACTTGTTGGATTTTTCTTTCTCTCCCCTATAAATATGTAGTATTCGACAGCTTTCTTCGTTCCCCTTTCACTTTCCAGAAATATTTTACAACTTTATTCCTATTTTTCTATAAAAAAAAGACCCCCATCTGCCGATAAACGGAGGTCCCCATGTAAATTTCATAACACTATTTTGTTAAATCATAATACAATATTGACACATTATAGGTATTTGAGCCTATTTCTTTTTTCTCATCATATCGAAGTACGAAACCGGTTGATCTACCTTCATTTTAATCAGTTGCAACGGGTGACGAGCAGCATCTAGAACATTGCCTTCTTCATCCTGTATTTCACCGACCACCTGTTTGAAAAAGTGACCTCCCGGACCGAAAAATTCGATTTCCTGTCCTGGTTTGAAGTGATTGCGCTGTTGAATGGTTGCCATTCCTGTTTCAGCATCATATCCCATGACCAATCCAGCGAAGTCAAAAGGTACAGCCTTTTCTTCCGGTTCATAGATATGATCTTCATGGTCTGGTGTATCATAGAAAAATCCGGTATTCAGCGGGCGATTCGCCGCTTTGTTCATTTCTTCAACCCATTCAGGTTTCAGAACATAATTTTCCGGGTCTGCCATATAGGAGTCAATAGCTTGACGGTATACATTAACCACAGTTGCCACGTAGTGGATCGATTTCATACGTCCTTCGATCTTGAAACTGTCCACGCCCACATCAATCAACTCGGGAATATGGCCAATCATGCACAGATCCTTAGATCCCATGGAGAATGAATTATCCTGTTCCTGGAACAGAGGAAGCTGATTCTCACCCAGTTTGAATGGCGCAGGTGCCTTCATCTGCATGTCCTCTTCGCTGACCCACACCGTATCTTCTCTCGCATCCTCGAACAGATCATACTTCCAGCGACAAGACTGGCAACAGCCACCCCGGTTGGAGTCCCGATCCGTAAAGTGATTGGATAGTACACAACGTCCGGAATACGAGGAACACATTGCCCCGTGAATAAAGGCTTCAATTTCAATATCCACATTGGCCTTGATCTCTTCAATCTCTTCAAAGCTGGTCTCACGTCCGAGAACAACACGTGGAAGTCCTTCATCTTTCCAGAACTTCACGGCTTGCCAGTTGAGTGTGGATTGTTGAGTACTTAGATGTACCTCAAGGCCTGGCACAGCACGAAGGGCTACTTCAATAATAGCTGGATCGGCTACGATGATCGCAGAGATTCCCGCATTATAGAGGTTTTGCAGGTATGTTTCGATACCCTCAACATCCTCATTATGTGCATAGATGTTCGTCGCTACGAACACTTTGGCTCCATACTTTTTGGCAAACTCCACACCTTCACGCATCTCTTCAAAGCTGAAGTTATCCGCGTTGGAACGCAGTCCATAGGCCTGTCCACCGATATAAACGGCATCTGCACCGTAATGGATCGCAAATTTCAGTTTTTCCAGATTACCCGCCGGAGCTAGCAACTCCGGTTTGTCCAGACGGTTACGTTTACCCGAGAACTTCCGCTGTACCGCCACTGTTTCCATTCTGTTCACCTCGTCTATTAATACACTTGTTCTTTATAGAAAAATCCAAACGACAATTCACGTTCAGGGTCCTGTAACTTCCGTACCTCAGCGAGCCACTCTTCAGAGAACGCATATGCATCAGCATCGGCTACATAACTGTCAATCGCTGTCCGATATGCACGTACAACAGCTTCATTGTAGGTAAGTGATTTTAACATACCTTCAATTTTGAAACTGTGCACACCCGCTTCCATCAACAGATGAAGATCTTCGAGGATACATATATCCTCAGAACTCATAATGTGCGTGCCGTTAATGTCCTCATAGATCGGAAACTTCTCATCCCGGCGTTCAGCCTCGATCAGGAACAATCCCCGTTCTTTGCCCAGATGTCCCTCAACCGGCCGCCCTTGATGAGCCATGTAACTTTGCACCAGACTGCGCTTGGAATGATAAATATTCGTCATACCATGCACCTGAACCTGAGCTTCCACCTTCAAAAAAGGAACCATTTCGGTCAACTCGTCCATATTCAACTCACGGGCAAGCACAACACGACTCGCTCCCTTAGTTCCCCAATAGTTGGCTGTCGCATAGTTCGTTGAAGTCATCTCCGCATTCCAGTGCAGCTTCACATGTGGCGCGTATTCCTTCATGGTAGCCAGCACGGATGGATCATTAAACTCCACACCATCAATACCGATTCTGCCAAGTGCTTGAACATATTCAGGCAATTCTTTTAACAATTCGTTGGACATCAGATTAGTCATGGATACATACACACGCGCCTGATGTTTGGCTGCAATGGCAACCACCTCTGCTGTCTCTTCCACGCTAAAGCTGCCTGGAAGACGCATGCCGAATCGATCATCTCCAATAACCAGAGCATCTGCTCCCGCCTGGAGCAGCACTTCTGCCTCTTTCACATTCGCCGCTGTAACAAGCAGTTCATGTTTCTTACTCATATAATCCCCTCCGCTTATTGCGCAGCCTTACTTTTGGCTATATTTTGCTGGTGTTCCTTATACGTTTTGGCAAATAGATGTCCAGATGAGCCATCCTTTTTTGTCACATAGAACAGATACTCCGAAGCTTCCGGATTTAGCGCTGCCTCAATGGACGGAAGACTTGGACTGGCAATTGGACCTGGTGGCAAGCCTTTGTTCAGATACGTATTATAGGGACTTTTCACCTTTAGATCCTTGAAAAACAATCGTTCCTTCGGTTTGTCGAGCAGATATTGCACAGTAGCATCAATCTCCAGCTTCATATCCTGATTGATCCGATTGTAGATTACACCTGCAACCAGAGCACGTTCCTCATCCACCACAACTTCTTTCTCCACAAGTGACGCAATCGTCAGCAGTTCATGCAGAGAAAGGTTCTTTTCCTTAAGCTTGGCTTCCAAATCAGGAATGGAATTAATCTTGGTCTGGAATTCTTCCAGCATCCGTTGCATCACATCATGTGTGGAACTTCCCTTTTTCAGCTCGTAGGTCTCCGGGAATAGATACCCTTCCAATCCGTAGCGAAGTTCTTCATCCACTGGAATATCTTTGATGATATCTACATCAAAGGCCGAAGGATCATTGGCCAACTTGATGAATTCATCCCGATCTACAACATGCTCATAAGAAAGCTTACCCGCCATTTGCAGAACGTTATAACCCTCCGGAATCGTAAATTTCACCATTTCCTCCGGTACAACTTCTCCACTGCTCAGCTTGCTAACAATCTCGTCATATGTCACGCCAGGATTCATAGAATATGTACCCGCCATGAAATTAGAACCTAGTTTCTTCCACTTTAAATACCCTTTGAAGGTTAACCCACTTCGAATAAGGCCTTCTTCTTGAAGCTGATCCGCGATTTTCGAAGTTCCCGATCCGCTCTTAATCTCGAATACGACAGGTTCTGTAGAAGCTTCCACAGGACGCATCATACTCCATACGTAACCGCCTGCGCCTCCGACAAGAACTACAATGATAAGCAGTATGACTACTATTGCTTTCCCTTTCAAAAAAGAAACAACTCCTTTACACAACCAAAAAGAGCGGACTTCTCCGCCCTCCCGGTTTTTTCAATTTGAAGCTGATTTAATCTTCGTCAATGGGGAGAGTACATTCATCATACAGTTCCGAGATGTTCTCCCACTCATCATCATCGTCGATCGTAACTAACTCTGGCATGATCTGGTCTTCACTTCCAGGCGATACTCGCAGAAGTTCAACCTCGTCATAAGGTCGCAACGAACTGCGGAGCACCGCGTACTGCTGACCGTTCACTTCGAACTCAGCCAACAAGTCATACGGTTGTGATTTACCGTTCTCTTCCTCGAGCTCAACATGAGCACCGAATGCCAGACGCAGTGAATCTGTCCATTTCAGGTCTTTGCGGCTATATTCCGTCATTTAGTTCGCTTCCTCTTCATCTTCAGCAAGAAATGTATTAAACGTCTCCTCGACGATATCCCATTCGGCATCATCTTGGATGACGAAAAGTTTAATATCGTCGCCCTCTTCTTCATAACGGAATGCATATACATCCGTTTCGCCATCTTCAGGTTCAACCGGAGCAACCATCATGTACTTGGCCTCCGAACCATCTACTTCAAACTTCATGATGACTTCAAATTCCTCTTCATTACCCTCGTCATCCGCAATGTAAATAATTTCCGCTTCTTCTTCCATACCCAGTTGATCTTCAGCCATTGTTGATCCCCCTCACCTTCTACTATTGGCATCCAAATAATTTTGCAAAATCAAGCTTGCGGCCATTTTGTCCACAACCTGCTTGCGTTTTTTCCGACTGACATCCGCTTCGATCAGCGTACGTTCTGCTGCCATGGTTGTCAGCCGTTCATCCCAAAGGTGAACAGGTAAATTCAGTTCATCCCGCAGGCGTTCGGCAAAAGCAATGCATATCTCACCGCGCGGTCCTACGGTGCCGTTCATGTTTTTGGGAAGTCCGACTACGATCTCACTAATCTCATGCTCACGCACAAGTTCGGCAATCCGAGCGAACTCGCCTTCATCACGGCGGCGTTCTAGCACTTCCAATCCCTGGGCAGTCCAACCGAAGGCGTCACTCGCGGCAACTCCGATTCTTCGGTCCCCATAGTCCAAACCTAATATTTTCATCCATGCTCTCCCATCCTGGGGCCTGCTCAGGTCGACTCAACATCGCCTTCTCAAGCTTCAGGCTGTCTTCTGTCGGTTCATTTCCCGCTGCCTGCATGGCTGCAACACAGCGGAAGCGGCGTACATTACCGATGATTGGCCAGATAGGAACGTACAAGCTCTTCAATCAGCTCATCGCGCTCCTTTTTACGGACCAGACTACGTGCGTTGTTGTGACGAGGAATGTATGCCGGGTCTCCGGAAATCAGATACCCAACAATCTGGTTGATCGGATTATACTCCTTATCGACCAATGCATCATATACCGTGAGAAGAATCTCTTTGGATGATGCTTCCTGTTCGTCACCTTTCACATTAAATTTAACCGTCTTATCCATGGAGTCCATTGATGACACCTCGCTCCTGCATGAACATGGGGACCATGTCCTGCCGAATTGATTTCTGTTTATATAATAACATATTCTGACTGCCACAAGTAAACAAAGGATAAGGCAATTGTGTTTTTTGCTTGTCCTTTACTGGCTTCAGCATATTGCATCAGTCGATTCCACTCGCTCTCAGGTACAAAAGTTGGACGGGAAGAAGCATCCCGATCCAACCTCCGTATAAAGAACAGAACCTTTCGAACTATATTTTGGCCTTTGAAAGCCCTCGTTCGATTTATGCAGTATGCCCGCTAACCAGCGAAACCGCCAGTTTCAGCGCTTCATCCAGCTTGGTCGCATCCTTGCCTCCGGCTTGCGCCATATCTGGACGTCCACCGCCACCGCCGCCGCATACTGCTGCGACTTCTTTGACGATTTTACCAGCGTGCAGTCCTTGTTTTACTTGTTCAGCAGGTACAGCTACAACAAAATTCACTTTGCCGTCCGCTGGAGCACCCAATACGAGTACCGCGTTAGGCAATTTTACTTTCAACTCATCTGCCACTGTACGCAGCGCATCCATGTTCGGAGCATCTACGCGTGCTGCAAGCAATTGTGTATTTCCTGCTTGTACCACTTGATCGGTCAATTGACCAGCTTCCATAGCACTCAGCTTGCTTTGCAGGGATTCAGTCTCTCTGGCTGCTTCTTTCAGTTGTTGGTTCAGACCTTCAATCCGTTTAGGTACATCAGCCACATTTGCTTTGAGCAGTGCTGCTGATTGTTTGAGCAGTTCCAACTGGCTTTCCACATACAGATATGCGCCGCGGCCAGTTACAGCTTCGATCCGGCGTACGCCGGAGCCAATTCCGCTCTCGCTCACCAGTTTGAAGATTCCAATCTCTGAAGTATTATTTACGTGACAGCCGCCACAAAGTTCCAAACTGTAGTCTCCGACTTGAACAACACGTACAATATCTCCATATTTTTCGCCAAACAGGGCCATTGCACCCATTTCTTTAGCTTCATCAATAGCTTTCAGCTCGATGTTCACGTTCAGACGATTCCAGATCTGTTCGTTCACCTGACGCTCAATTTCTGTCAACTCTTCCGGCGTAATGCTGCCGAAGTGAGAGAAGTCAAACCGCAGACGCTGTGGCTCTACGAGCGATCCTGCCTGGTTTACGTGTGTGCCGAGCACATCTTTGAGTGCCTTGTGCAGCAAGTGGGTTGCCGTATGGTTTTTGATAATGTCGCCACGTTTCGCTGAGTCTACTTCGGCGTTGATCACATCACCTACACGCAGTTCACCGGACTCCACAGTCACCAGATGTACATGTTGTCCGAGTGGAGCTTTGAACAAACCTTGTACTTTCGCTGTTACACCAGCACCGCGCAGCAAGCCTTGATCACTCACTTGACCGCCACTTTCCGCGTAGAACGGAGTCTTGTCCAAAACAACCTGACACGTCTGTCCTTCGCCTACAGATTCAACAAGGGCGTCACCAGCTACGATGGCTACCACTTTTGCTTCCGTCAACAGGTCAGTATAACCAACAAACTCGCTTTTAACCTCCAGATCAGCAAGTGGTCCGCCTTGAACTTTCATACTCTCGTTCTCTTGACGCCCAGCCCGTCCAAGCTCACGTTGTTTCTGCATGGAAGCATCAAAACCTTCACGGTCCACAGTCAGACCATGCTCTGCAGCATAATCTTCTGTCAGGTCAAACGGGAAACCGTACGTATCATATAGTTTGAAAGCTTCAGGTCCGCTAATAACCGTGCGTCCTTCGGATTTGGCTGTGCCGCTGATATCAGCCAGAATAGCCAGACCATCTGTGAGTGTCTCGTGGAAACGCTCTTCTTCAGTTTTAATCACTTTGGCGATGAATTCCTGTTTGTCCACTACCTCAGGGTAGTACATTCCCATCACTTCACCAACGGTTGTAGTCAGTTCATACAAGAATGGACGGTCAAGTCCAAGCACTTTTCCATATCGAACTGCACGACGAAGCAAGCGACGGATGACATATCCACGTCCTTCATTACTTGGCAGAACGCCATCACCTACTGCAAAGGCAACCGTACGAATATGATCGGCAATGACTTTCAGTGCAACATCAATCTCTACGCTGTCGTTATATTTCACACCCGCAAGAGCGGCTGTTCTTTGAATCATCGGTTGGAACAGGTCTGTGTCGAAGTTGGAATCCACATTTTGCAGAATGGAAGCAAAACGCTCCAAACCTGCACCTGTATCAATGTTTTTGTTAGGAAGCGGTGTGTAGCTGCCATCTTTGTTATGGTTGAACTGGGAGAATACCAGATTCCATACTTCCAGATAACGTTCGTTTTCCCCACCTGGATACATTTCAGGATCACTCATGTCGTTTCCATAAGCTTCGCCGCGGTCATAGAAGATCTCGGTACAAGGTCCACATGGGCCTTCGCCGATATCCCAGAAGTTTTCATCCAATTTAATGATACGCTCAGCAGGTAGCCCCACTTTTTCGTTCCACAGTTTGAATGCTTCTTCATCTTCCGGATATACCGTTACGGAAAGACGCTCCGGATCGAATCCGATCCACTCTTTGCTGGTCAAGAATTCCCACGCCCATGTTACGGTCTCTTCCTTGAAGTAATCTCCAATAGAGAAGTTGCCGAGCATTTCGAAGAACGTATGGTGACGACGCGTTTTACCAACATTCTCAATATCATTGGTACGGATACATTTTTGGGAGTTCGCAAGACGCGGGTTCTCCGGCTTTTCACGTCCGTCAAAATATGGTTTGAGCGGTGCCATACCCGCATTGATCCACAGAAGGGAAGGATCGTTGTGAGGTACGAGCGATGCGCTCGGCTCGATTTTGTGACCTTTACTTGCAAAAAACTCTATCCATTTGGACCGGATTTCACTGGCTTTCATACTGGATGCCCCCATTAAATTATAATAGTCCGTTGCGTATTCGCTCCGGTTGGTCAACATTGATTTTGTAAAAATAAACACAAAAAACGCCCCTGAATAATCAGGGACGATGTTATCGCGGTACCACCCTGGTTATTGCTGTTCATCCCTTGCTGCCCGGACAAACAAACAATCTCCTCGTTCATGCGAAATAACGGTCGCTCCCGGCAGGGTTGTCCTGCACTCCGAAATTAGCTTTCCGCCGCTTCATCTTTCAAGACTCTTCCAGCCATCAGTTCAGGCTCACCCTGATCCGAAGAAGTCTATTCTCTGAGGAAAGGAACCCTCGGCGTACTTTATTTCATCATCGATTTCATGTTCTAAACATACACACTCATTATATCGGTAGCACAAGCGGGTGTCAACGCGGCCGCGTTGATGTTTTAACCCTGTTATTTAGTCGGTCCTTCGTTTGATATAATAGGCGAAAAAGTGTTGCACAATCACCTTCAGCACGGCAAAAACAGGTACTGCCAGAATTAAACCTACAATGCCTGCCAGTTCACCTCCGACGAGCAGTGCAAATATAATCGACAGTGGATGCAGATGCAACGTACGTCCCACCACCTGAGGAGAAATAACGTTACTCTCCAACACCTGGCACAGTGTGTTCACAATGACAACAAGTAGCACCATTTTAAACGATACGGTTGATGCCATGACCACAGCAGGAGCAGCTCCAAGGAACGGCCCCAAGTAGGGCACAATGTTAAACACTGCTACAATGCTTGCAAGCAGCAGGGCATACGGCATATCAATGATGATATAACCAATGTAGGCAAAGATACCAACAATGACACAGACAATAAACTGTCCCCGAATGTAGTTCCCCAGTGCAGTATCGATCTCTTTCATCACCGAGACAATCGCTTTACGACGTGAACGCGGAAGATACGCCACAATGGTGCGCTCGAATACCTCAAAGTCTTTTAACATGTAAAAGATCAGAAATGGCACGATAAACACATTGAATAACACATTAATGGTCGCCCCGATATTGTCCATGAGCACGGTAATTCCCTGAGTTAGTCGATCCTCCATCTGAAAAAACCAACTGTTCATGCCTGTTCGCACACTTGGCGGCATTAATTTGTGATCCATATTGTTCATCAGGCTCTGGGCACGCATGGACAGTTCCGGCATATGCTCGTTGAGTTCCCCCAGCTGTTCAATCAATACCGGAATGACATTCATCAGAATGACACCAAGGCAGGTCAGGAAAAAGGCATATATGAGTAGTACCGCAATCGTACGCGGCACCTTGCGCCCTCCCAACATGCTGACAATCGGATTGAGTACATAAGATATGATAAGAGCTACGATAAAGGGCGCCAACACTGTTTTCAGGAACGCATATATGTGAAGCAGTAAAGGCCGCAGCAGCCATATAAAATATAAAATAATCAATCCGAGCAGCAGCCAGATCGCGTAACGGAACAGCTTGTTTTTGGTTAATTGCTCCACTTGCATCTCTCCTTTTGGACTGGCTCTGAGAGTCAGTATATGTAGGAAAGGTAATATTTATTAACACAGCGCAGAAGTGGAAAGAGCAATCCTAACTTTTTTTCTTAAACCCAAAAAACGCCTCCTTCATCAGAGAAGGAAGCGCATTTTGCAGTACAGGTTAGCATATAATCATACATACACCAGCCGAACCACTATGTAACCGCATCTATATACATCTGCCAACAATTAACGACAGCCTCCCATGACAGACATTGTCATGAAACCGCATATAGAGGAAGTTATTCTGCTTATTAAGAAGAAGCGTGAATATGAGGGAAGTCTTGTGGCAGCTCGTCCCCGAAGAACAAATCATCCAGGGAGCTCAGCGTACCGTCTTCTTCCACCTGATATACAGACATTTTCTCACCGTTCACCGTTAATTCGATAAAGCATCCCCAGCAATAAAACTGGTGGGAACCAATTTTCCCGATATCTTTGGAACTACAGTTTGGACATTTCATATTCATTCACCTATCCATTAACAGAATGAATGGCATTTTCCAAGCGTTGTTCACTCAGAGACGGCACCATAATGGCACTTTCCCCGATGGACATATCGCTTGTACATGGCAGCCATTTGCGGCCCTCGATCAGATCGGACACAAAACCGTCCGTAATTTCAATCCCTATTATTGTATTTCCCAACTCTTGGTCAAAATAAACATCGGAGACACGCCCAAGCAGCAAACCTTCTTCGGTGAGCACGGACATCTCCTTCAATTTAGACCGACCGAGGAGGTACGTGTATTTTATGTCGTCGGCTCCCGTCTTGCGGACAGCCTGTTGATTACGGATCATGACGGCATCTTCGCCGTAGGCAACGATATCTTGCCACTGCACGATTTTGACATGATTGGTAAACAGACCTTTGTTCTCAAGCTCAATGCCTTCGATCTCCCAATCATCATTCACAATGAAATCCTGGATTTTACCGACCTGCTTCCCGTCCTCAACATCAAAAACGGCAAGTCCGATCATTTCCTGAAGCTTCATCGCTGGGTCCCCCTCATCTTCTTATCATTAAATAGGCGCGGCGCTATTGCTAGGTATGCCCAAAGTTGATGAGTGGCAATCAGACGCCGATCATCAAAACCGCTTCTATCCAACCGATGAAATGGAACTTCTTCCCTCCTTCTGTTCCATGTGTAAAGTTCCCCTTAGGGTCTATTACGCAGTCGTCCAAGAATGGTTCCAATTTTTTCGGCGGTTATCATGATTTCTTCCGTAGTATTACCCAATCCCCAGCTAAATCGAATCGCAGAGTGTAAAAATGTTTCAGGCAATTTCATCGCTTTGAGCACATGAGAGACTTCAAGTGAACCGGAAGTGCAGGCAGAACCGCTTGCAACAGCAATCCCTTCCATATCCAGATTCATTAACATCGTCTCTGTGGACACTTCCGGAAAGCTGATATTCAGGATGTTTGGCAGCGTATGCTCCAGGTGTCCATTCACGTGAAAGTGCTCCGTCCCCACATGAATTTCAAGCTGTTCCAACAAAAGTTTACGCAATTCCAAATCATGCTGCCAATGCGCCTCCGTTTGTGCTGATGCAATCTTGAGCGCCTCTGCAAATCCGGTAATACCTGCGATATTTTCCGTACCAGCGCGACGCTGACGCTCTTGCAACCCACCGTGAGCTCTTGCTTCCAGCACAATTCCTCGCCGTACATAGAGTGCACCCACGCCCTGAGGTCCATTGATTTTATGCGCTGAGAAGCTGATCAGGTCCACAGGCAGTTCCTTACAGGAAATATTCTGGCTGCCCAGAGCCTGAACTGCATCGGTATGGAAAAGGATATTATGCTGACGGGCAAGCTCACCTACCTCGCGGATCGGCTGAATCGTGCCTACTTCATTGTTGGCATACATCATGGTGATTAACACCGTATCCGGTCGAATGGCCTCTTGCAACTCATCCAAATTTATTCGTCCATAACGATCCACAGATAGATAGGTTACTTCATAACCTTGCCGCTCCAATTCCTGACACGTATGCAAGACAGCATGGTGCTCAATTGCAGTCGTAATGACGTGTTTCCCCTTATCCTGCCTGGATGAGACTACTCCAAAGATTGCCAGATTGTCGCTCTCCGTGCCGCCTCCGGTGAATACCAATTCGTCCGGGAAACAGCCCAAAGACGCCGCAATGACATCCCTTGCTCCGCTGACAGTCCGTTTGGCCTCACGCCCAAAGGCATGGATACTTGATGCATTGCCAAATTGTCCTGTCATGACGTTCATCATCGCTTCTGCGACTTGTGGATGCATAGGTGTCGATGCGGCGTGATCCAAATAAATTCGTTTCATTTATCTTCACCCCGTTATATGTTAAATTTCTATCTGATGGCAAACTGTCAAAATTGGAAACTGAAACGGATGCTCTGTTGTCACATCTTCGTGTATAATGTTATATATCCATTTCAAAAAGGAGAGAGACATGAGTGATCCCATTCTCGGGCAGATTCTGAATCAGCTTCAACAAATGGACAAACGATTCGACAGTATCGACGTACGTCTTGAAAAGATGGAAGACAGACTGAATACCATGGATAGCAGACTGGACACCATAGAGGAACAAACTAAAAACATTCCGCTTCTTCAAGAAGCTGTTCTGGAAACATTGACCGTTACGAAACGTCTTGACGCTTCCCAATCCGCCTCTGAACGCAAAGTAACTACCGAATTGAATACCCATCAGCACAGCATTGATATTTTGAATCGCCGTCAGTTACGCATGGAAGCTGATATAGAAACCTTAAAAAGTCGCTGATTTACAAGTGATCCAGTTAAGTTCACACTTGACCAGCTTGTAAATCCCGCGGCTGAATACATAGCCCTGCTCAATTAAAATAATCCGTAGAAATTGAAGAACAGAACAAAGTATCCATTGGATGTCTAAAGCCCCCAAGTTGGGGGCTTTATTGTGTCTTCTGTGATGCGAATTAATGATCTTAAATGTAAAACATGTAGCTATCTTTTTTGTCCTGATCCTGAAAGGTAATCAGGTCTTTCAGTGTTGTAGAATCCAACACTTCCGCAATCCCGTCACGAATACGCAACCACAGATCACGTTTCGCCGGATCATCTTCCTCCGTGAAGTCTACTGGAGAGATTGGCCCTTCCAGTACACGGATTACATCGCCTGCAGTCACGGTTGCAGGATCACCCGCAAGGATATAACCGCCGTAAGCACCTCTAATGCTCTTCACCAGTCCTGCATTACGTAGTGGAGCAATCAGCTGCTCCAGGTAATGCTCCGAGAGCTGGTTGCGCTCGGCAATGCTTTTAAGTGATGTAGGGCCTTCGCCTGTTCTGGCAGCAAGCTCCATCATGATTGTGAGGCCGTAACGGCCTTTTGTCGATATTTTCAAAGGAGTCACCTCTTTCAATTTTCAGAAACGATTGGAAACTTTATATTTTATCCTGTGGTCCACGACCTTTTCTTTCACGATCTGTCCACAGCAGAGATTCATAGAACTAATCTTTAACCTTCTAATCCTCCGTATTCCGATCATAACCCTCAGCTAATGTTAACATATCTGCATGCTTTATGGAAAAGAAAGATTGACGATATTCAAAAATGTGCGTCTGTGGTGGACACTATCCAAAATTGGCCGGGTGTATCGTATCTTGAGTCCGGTTATGCTAGAATAAGAAACGAAACACATTTATATATAGAAATGGTGATAACGATGTCCAAAACAATTGAAAATACACGGGTCGTCGTTGGCATGTCCGGAGGTGTCGATTCTTCCGTTACCGCACTGCTGCTGAAAGAGCAAGGGTACGATGTCATCGGCATTTTCATGAAAAACTGGGATGACACCGACGAGTTCGGCCACTGTACCGCTGAAGAAGATTCAGAGGATGTACGCCGCGTATGTGAACAGATCGGCATTCCTTACTACACTGTCAACTTCGAGAAAGAGTATTTTGATAAAGTATTTACCTATTTCCTTGATGAATATAAGTCGGGTCGCACGCCAAATCCGGATGTCATGTGTAATCGTGAGATCAAATTTGGTGAATTCCTGAACAAAGCTCTGGATCTCGGCGCAGATTATGTAGCTACAGGACACTATGCTCGTCTGATTGAAGAAGATGGCACACTTAAGTTGCTTCGTGGTGTGGATAACAATAAGGATCAAACGTATTTCCTTAACGCACTCAATCAGAACCAGCTGTCCAAAGCCATGTTCCCGATTGGTCATCTGCCCAAACCGGAAGTACGCAAAATCGCAGAAGCGGCTGGTTTGTATACTGCCAAGAAAAAAGACAGCACAGGTGTCTGCTTCATCGGTGAGCGTAATTTCAAAGAGTTCCTGAGTAACTATCTGCCTGCCAAAGGTGGAGACATGGTTGATATCGCAACTGGTGAAGTCAAAGGTCGTCATGATGGTCTGATGTACTACACACTTGGACAACGCCAAGGTCTTGGCATTGGCGGTTCCGGCAATGGTGAACCCTGGTTCGTTGCAGACAAGAATCTGGAGAAGAATCAACTGCTTGTTGTTCAGGGCGATGCCCATGCAAGCTTGTACTCCACGGGTCTAATCGCAACGGGTGTGAACTGGATTGCTGGTGAAGAGCACATGCCTAATGTGCCATTCCGTTGTACTGCCAAATTCCGCTATCGTCAGCCGGATCAAGGTGTTACATTGACCTGGCAGGAAGATGGAAGTGTAGATGTACAATTTGATCAGCAGCAAAAAGCCATTACGCCAGGACAAGCCGTTGTTTTCTACGACGGAGAGGTCTGCCTGGGTGGGGGTACGATCGATCAGGTGCAAAAAGTACCTGTACCTGCAATGCAATAATAGAGCTTGTCCATTAAAATGCGGATTATACACAATACCGTGTATCCCTATTAAAAAAGCCGTCTTTCATGTATACCATGAAGGATGGCTTTTTTCCTGCTTTTCTTTGCAAAAAAAATAAAATTAGTTCGTTATGCAGTCAACCAGACTCCTGCCAAGGAGGCCAACACCCCAACTACAACCGAACTGACGACGTAGAGCGCCGCGCTTGCGTATCGTTGTCGACCCATAAGTCCTAACGTTTCATAGCCAAAGGTGGAGAACGTGGTGTACGCACCGCAGAACCCGGTTCCCCAGATCACCCAGATTCCATCTGAGATCATTGCAGATTGATGCCACCCGTATAACAGCCCAAGCAGCAGTGAACCACTGATGTTGATGATCCATGTTCCCCATGGAAAAGCCGTTCCCAGCAAGCCAGAGACCCATTTTCCCAGACTGAAACGCAGTACCGCACCCAGCACACCTGCAAAACCAATCCACAGGATCATGAGGCATCACCCTCTTGTCTTGGTGCTCCCAACATACGATGTCCAAGGCTCATTCCCAGCGCACAGAGCAACAACCCTGCCAACAGACTTACGATCATATAAGTAGCGGCACTGATCCATTCGCCCCCTTCGGATAAACGAACAATATCCAGTGTAAACGTGGAGAATGTTGTAAATGCGCCAGTAAAACCTGTGCCAATCGCCAGTCGAAGTTGTGGTGTTATTTTGCCTGGAACAGCTATGGTAAAGAACCACCCTAAAAAAAGACTGCCCATCGCATTGATTAACAGCACTGCCCAAGGGACCCCCCCATGGACAGTTGGTATCGCCAACTGTATGGAATATCGGGTCACTGTTCCGAGAAATCCACCTGCCCCTATATACAAAAGCTCTTTCATGTTATGTGCATCTCCCGAGTGATCTGACTGATCTTACAAATCCCTACGCCGCTGTTGGTTTAACCTAATCTTCGATTCGTTCCCTTGCTCCGTGGCCTCATAGAATACTCTCCGTGAGAGCTGCTTCGGCAAATATTCTTGTTTCACGTAATGCCCCGGATAGTTGTGTGGATATTGATAACCCTCATGTCCAAGCTTCACGGCACCCGAGTAATGCGTATCTCGCAAGTGAAGCGGAACTTCTGCCGATTTTACCTCATCAATGGCGTTCATGGCTTTGGAAATGGCGGTATACACCGCATTGGATTTTGGACTTTCGACCGCAAACAGAATCGCTTGTGCAATGTTCAGCTTGGCTTCGGGCCAGCCGTTATTTCGGTACGCATCAAGTGCTCCAATTGCCTGAGTCATAGCTTGCGGGTTCGCAAGTCCAATATCTTCACTGCTCGCTGCAATCAGACGCCGAATGAAGGTCATCGGGTCCATGCCGAGCTTCTCCACCGCGTATAGAAACCAGAACAAAGCCGCATCACTGGAACCCCGAATACTCTTGTGAAATGCAGACAGCACATCATACTGTGTGGATTCATCTGCCTTCACAATGGGGCGCCGAATAGACTCTTCTGCTACACCAAGCGTAATATGAATGGATCCATCCTTCTCCGGTGGCGTCGTCAACGCAGCCAGTTCAAGCGCGTTAAGCGCACGTCGAATATCCCCATTGGCCATCGTAGCAATATGCTCAAGCGCCTCATCGTCCGCCTGCAGTTCCATGAACCCCAGACCTTTGTCCGCATCACTCAATGCTCTGCGCATTGCAATTAGGGAATGATCCTTATTTAGCGATTCTAGCTGGAACAGAGTGGATCGGCTCATCAAGGCTCCATTGACATAATGAAAGGGATTCTCTGTTGTCGCGCCGATAAAAATAATCGTGCCCTTCTCTACCGCTGGTAATAGCGCGTCCTGACGTGAACTGTTAAACCGGTGTACCTCATCGAGGAACAGAATAGTTTTGGTTCCATACAGCTGTTTGTTCGTTTGCGCCTGTTCGATGACTTCACGCACATCCTTGACGGAAGCTTCTACTGCATTCAGACGTACGAACTGTCCTTGCGTTTGCTGGGAAATAATATGTGCCAAGGTTGTCTTGCCGCATCCTGGAGGGCCGTATAACAAGATCGACGAAATCTGATCGGCCTCGATGGCGCGCCGGAGTAATTTCCCCGGTCCAATAATATGTTCCTGTCCAATATATTCATCCAGATGCTCTGGCCGCATGCGGTCCGCGAGCAATCTAGCTTGTGGTTTTGAGTCTTGTTGAAACGAAAATAAATCCATTGCTCATCACTTCCTTAACGGATTGCCTTGCCTTGAATACAATTACACTTCTGATGGTTCTCCACTCTCTATCATATCATACTCTCGCGGTAACATAGTCATAAATGCATGAAGTGCACTGCTGACAAAGGCATCCTTGCGAGTAATAAAATGAGTCATCATGCGATTCATACCTACGGGGAGTGTATGCGTGCGCAGTAATCCATTTTTGATCTGATGTCTAATCACAATCTCTGGTAATAAGGAAATTCCCATGCCTGATGTAACCCCACTAATAATCGCTTCAAGGGTTCCAAATTCCATAATTACTGGGCGGGTAACACCACCCACCTCTAACCATTCCTCCAAAATCTGACGATAGGAACACCCCATACTGTATACAAGAATGGGTTTACTCTTAAGATCTTCTTCCGTAGGACCCATACCAGAATAGACAACAAATAGTTCTTCATCAAATATGGGAATAGAAACGATGTCGGGATGATCACAGGGACAACCAATGAAAGCCCCTTCCAATTCATACCCAATCACCTGATCCATAAGCATCTGCGAATTGCCAGTAACCAGTGACAAGGAGACATCTGGATACTGTTTATAATATCTGACGAAAAGTTCAGGTAGTCGCACGGCCGCAGCGGTTTGTGTAGACCCTATTCGCATTGGACCCGATGGTGTGCTCGTCGCCCGAAGCGCCTTGGAAGCATCATTCAGCAAACCGATAATTTTATCTGCATAGGTCAGCAACATTTCTCCGGCTGGAGATAACGTCATGCCTCGGTTATGACGAATGAACAACGTTGTACCTACTTCTGCTTCCAGATGCCGGATTCGTGCCGTTACGTTCGATTGAACATACCCCAGTTTAGAAGCAGCTTTGGTCAGATTCCCTTCCTGTGCAACACACTGAAATATTCTAAGATCCCCGCTCTCCATGGTCCCCCCACTCTGACATCATTCAAAATGATATCCGTTTCATTACCAATCATTATACTTCATGTGTAAACCGGACTACAATTCATGTAGATCCCAAACCAGTCATCTGACTGGATGATGATAAGGAGTGTTCAGCATGACATACTGGAAAAATAGAGTTGCTCTGATCACAGGTGGTGGAACAGGTATAGGACGTGCTGTAAGTGAGATGCTCGCTGAACGCGGAGCCTTGGTCGCTGTTAACTATTCCCGCTCACAAGAGGCAGCAAGAGAGACTGTTCAACACATTTTGGATACGGGAGGCCATGCAATCGCCGTTCAAGCCAATGTTGCCAATGATCTTGATGTCCGGCGGATGGTCACTACAATAACTGAAACCTATGGCCCGATCACTGCACTTGTAAATAACGCCGGAATCACGCGTCATATCCCCATGCACGATCTGGAGTCTGTTAAAGATGACGTCTGGAATGAGCTGCTTGATGTGAATGTGAAAGGCATGTTTCATTGCGCTCGTGCAGTGACGGAAGGCATGAGACAGGCTGGCGGTGGTTCTATCGTAAATCTGGGCAGCATCGCAGGCAGTACGGGCTCGGGCTCCTCCCTCCCTTACGCCGTCTCCAAAGCGGCAGTTCATGGTCTGACCTTGTCACTTGCGCACGCACTCTCACCACACATTCGGGTGAATGCTATCGTCCCGGGCGCAGTTGCTACAAGGTGGTGGGCTGGAAACGAGGAGCGAATGTATCGTCTCGGCGGAGAAGTGTTATTACAACATATTGCCTCACCTGAAGATATCGCACACATGATCTGTGCTGCGCTGGAACAGCAATCCATGACCGGGCAGCTAATTACTGTAGATAGCGGACAGACGTTATGAGCTCCAGTCATGATAAAGATACCCGGGTCATCAAACCACTGAAATATACACTATTGATCATTTTGACAACGCTAATCATGGGTACTTCTTTTCCAGTTGGCAAGATCGGCATGTTATATGCCCCACCTTTCCTGCTCATGGGCATACGTTATATACTGGCAGGTGGCTTGATGGCCTTGTTCCTTCGTAAACGTCCTTTACCTAATGGATGGCAGTCATGGTTGAAAATAACCCTCATTGGCTTGTTCCAATCCGCAGGAGTGATGGGCTGTGCCTACTACAGCATGAACTGGATTACATCCGGTGAATCCGCCATTATTACGTTTACCAATCCGCTACTGGTCATTATCCTCAGTGCTCTCTTATATAGAGTGACCTACCGTTTCAGTCAGTGGATCGGTGTTATACTCGGTTTCATCGGGATAATGTTAACTTTTGGGTGGCAGATGAGCTTTAGCCCCGGAACCTGGATTGGATTTGGTGGAGCGATTTCCTTTGCCGTGTCCACATTGCTCATCAAACGCTGGGGTAATGGCTATGATACTTTTGTCTTAACAGCCTATCAGATGCTTGCTGGAGGTGCTGCGTTGCTTCTGCTGAGCGTATGGACTGAACAGCCTCACTTTATGGTCAATACCACCTCGGTTATGGCGCTGCTCTGGTTAACGCTTGTTTGCTCCATCATTCAGTTTTCACTCTGGTTTTACCTGCTGCAGAATAGTGACCCAGCCCAAACCAGTTCGTATCTGTTTCTGGCACCATTCTTTGGTGTACTATCGAGTTGGATTTTGCTGGGAGAGCACGTTCAGTGGTTTGCATTAGCAGGCGGTTTATTTATTGGTGTTGGTATATTCCTGGTGAACCGTCGCTCATCCAGAATGAGAAATAGAGTAACATAAACTTGAACTCCCCGCGTTCTTCCTTAGGAGATTAATCATTTCACGTACAAAAGCAAAAAAGGCATGCGCTTATGGGACTTTCCCATGAACGTCATGCCTTTTGTTGTATAGCAAACTTTATCTAGCCAAGCTCTGGCCAACCCTGAATGGTTACCGGCTCGCCTTCGGGATTATGTGTTGCAGCCGCATAGATCGGCAGTTCACCATCATGGAACAACCACAATTCGTGTAAGGCCCGTGTACAACCAACGTACAACAGCTTTGCATCACCTGCATTCGGCAGATAATGCTTCTGGTCTACGTCTGCCACAATAACAGCATCAAACTCCAACCCTTTGGACAGATAGACAGGCAAAACGGAGTGCCCACCTGTGTACTGCTTTTTGCCACCATCAATCAGGTTTAAATCCCAGCCCGCGGCCTGAAGTTCACCGTGAAGTTCCTCTGCTTCATGCAGTGTACGGGTCAGGATGGAGACGGTTCGGTAGTCTTTGACCGTTAACACCTTCAAAGCCTGCTCCAGACTCGCCGTCCGCCCTTCTCCTCCATAAGCCAACGTCCGAACCGGATCACCACTCCGGAAAACAGGAATCGCCGTAATCCCGCTCTTGACGCCACGTTCCAGAATTGTATTGGCATAATCGATAATTTCCATCGTTGAACGATAACTTCGGGTCAATGCAAAGTATGCATTCTGTTCCTCAGGAAATAGAGAACTCATCTCTTCCCACGCATGAACACCACGGTACTCATGAATGCCTTGAGACAAGTCGCCCAGTATGGTGAAGGAATGCCCTTTGACGAACTGATCCAATAACGCCACATGAAAAGGAGAAAAGTCCTGTGCTTCATCAATCACGACATGATCGAACCGCTCCGAACCCTCAATATCATGGACCAATGTATGAATGTATACCAATGCAGGCAGATCCTCTTCACGGACGATATCCTGCTTCAGATCTGCTGCCGTTTGTTTCATGACTAGTTTTGGAATAAGCCCGCTGAGCGAGGCTGGCACAGAGCCACCCTTTGCAGCTTTGAACAGCTGTTTGTATAACGTAAGCGGCTCGTATTGAGGCCATTTTTTGGCATAGGCTTTCTCACGAGTAGACGCTTTTTTCTTGCGTTCTTTGCGCACAGCTTCTGGCATCGGTTTCTTAAGTTCCATCTCAATCCAGCGATGAACTCGCGCCATGACCCGTTCTTTGCGTTTGGCCAGCGGATAATGTTTGTATTCCTCACCGAACCAGTTCTCGATCTCCGTCTTGCTGAGCACCTTACCATCCCATGGACTGAAGTCCATATCCGGTACGGAATCCGCTTCCATCCCCGAGAGCCACTCTCGAATAAGCTCCATGAAACGGATCGATCCTTTGTAACGTCCAGGTACATCATCATTCAACTCAGGTCGTGCATCAGGTGTTTCAAACCATGTGTTCAATGTATCCGACGTATTCGCCAAAGGCATTTCCAGCCCCAGCAGATTCATCGCCCAATCCGGGAATGTCCGCTGCTGAATATCCCCTACTCCGAGTTCCGGAAGCACATCCGAGATGTAATCCAGGAACATGTGGTTGGGCGCAAAAATAACCATTTTTTCCGCAGATACCTGCTCCTTGTACTGATACAGCAAAAAGGCAAGCCGATGCAGGGCAACCGTTGTTTTCCCGGATCCAGCTACACCCTGAATGATCAATGCGGTGTTTCTCGCCGCACGAATGATCAGATCCTGCTCCGCCTGAATCGTCGATACGATGTCACGGAGTTTGTTATCCTTGTTCTCTCCCAGACGATAAACGAGGAATTCATCAGATACCGCTGGCTGGTCGCTGTCACGGTTATATGTATCCGCCACACGTTCCAATATCCGCTGCCGAATGACAACGTTTCGTTTCAGGTACACCAGACCTTCAATAAGCCCTTCCGGGGCTTCATACGTAGCGGAGGCTTCGCCTCCGGTAAATGAGTAAAACAGGCTGGCGACAGGAGCACGCCAATCGATGACGAGCGGATGCTCTCCCACCTCTTCGCGGTCTACGCCGATTTTGCCAATATACAGCGGTTTCCGTGCACCACTGCCCTGTTCTTCGAAATCCAAGCGTCCGAAATAGGGTTGCTGCGCGCTCTTGGATAAGGCGGTGCGGCGCTCTTCGCGTCCAGCTTCCAGCACTTGTTCTGTGAAGTCGTGGCCGGTATACACCGGAATGTTCTGCAGTCGTTCCAGCTGACTGTCCACTTCCTCCATCGTTCGCTCTAACCTGTACTCTTCTTCTTGATAGGCACTTTGAAAGCTGTCTGACATGTTTCAGTTACCTCCTAAGAATATGTTTTGCTCTGCATCACCTAGATCTGGAAATACAAAAGGATACTTACTATATCACATAGGGCAATTGAAAGCCACATCCGTTTTGTTGGCTTACTTTTGTAAGACATGAGCTCATCTGAATTGATAATTAATGATGGCACTTACAAGCGCACAACAACCAAACAAAATAAACCACCAGGCCCACTTGTTTCTGGCCTGCCTGCGCCTGCCGTTCAATGCGCCGTAAATCCCAATTAGCAGTACGATGGAGGAAAAGCTAATTCCTACGATCCAACCAGCCATGATATCTGCCCCCTTTGTTTTCAGTACACGATCGGTGTCTCATTTCCTGGATTTCAGATGAAAAGCTCCTCCTCGAATATCCACTTGGAATTCACTTTTTCCACTTTTGTGTATTAGATTATTGCTGTCCCCATGAAGGGGAGTCAGATCAAATTCACTTTTTAATGCTCCTGATCTTTCTTTAAGTATAATTTGGAAACCTTCGTTATCTGGGATGGAAACCACTGCCTTTGCCCCTGTGGATACGGAATGTAATTTCTCTGGCATCTTGAGACAGTCCATATTTAATTTTCTGCCTATTGTGGTAATTTGCAAGTGACTAAACTCCCCCGAAATGTCGATCTTGGCTGAATGGGATTGAAGATTGAATTTATCTGCACTAAGGTGCTGCCCTTTCACTACGGATGCCAATGCGCACAGTTCAAGCTCATCCATCCTCCCTGATAGATCTACACGACCTGAGGTGACCTTACATTGACAGCGAGTGGCCAGAAGCCGATTCAACCGGAGGTGTCCTCCTGTCGAGATCAGCGAAATACTGTTAAAAACCCGAGCTGGTACATGAATCTTCAATGCTGTTCTACCTACATTTAACCCGATGAGTCCTCCCCTTTTTCTCCCGTCCACAATGCTTAAGGTATCCCCTCGTATGTTAACTTGCATCAGCCTTCGCTTGGAAAACCACGCATCCGCATATTGCATAACGTGAATGTGTTCATCCACACTCGGAAGAACTCTGATATCTCCTGACAACCAATTTAACTGTATATCATGAATGGGTTGATCAATGTCTATGCTCTTGCATATGGCAGGCTCACTACTTTTCAACATCTTCTCCCTCTCCATTTCAAACAATCAGGTATATGTTTGTTCCGCCTCCGCATAGCCTCCTGTGCTGGCATGGCGATTCGTAATTCGCTGAATGAGCTGTTCGCTAACGATATCTGCTCCCAAGAGCTTCATCATGTGTTGCAAAAACTTAAGCCTTTCCAATGTCTGCTCCTGATCTCTGCCAAATAGAAGAGGGTTGATCCAGATGTTGACGAGCAGCATGAAGATTTCAGCACACTCCAGCGGATATTCGACTGAAATGGACCCATCTTCCTTGCCTTGCTCCATAATGTCGGCAATAATTTGAGCATCCTTCAGAATACCTTTTCTTATGCCGCCAAGAACAAACTGCGGATTCTTGATCTGAGTGCTAAGAATCTGATCAATTGAGTTGGACTGAATTCCAGGATCAACGATAACATTTTCCAAAATACTGATGAGCTTCTGTCTGGCATTTGGAGCATGCGTGTTCTGGATGAGTTCCATAAACATGTCTTCTGCCCGCCCAAGCTCCTTCTCCATCACTGCACTAAGGATATCCTCCTTGGATTTGAAATGATGATATATTGCACCTTTGGACATACCTAATTCATCTATAATGTCTTGAATACTGGTCTTTTCATATCCCTTTTCGGTAAACATTTGAGTTGAGACTGTCAGAATCAGGTCCAGTGTCTGCTCAGGGTATTTATTTCTGGCCATAAGTCCCTCCTTATACATACCAACGGTCGGTATCTATAATATAGAGTATGTTGGTCTTATTGTAAATATTATGAATTTATAGAACTAGAAAAAGGATCCCCGTTAAATACCTCATGGGTATAACGGAGACCCTGCATTAATGAGAATTACTCTTCGTTTTGTACCGTAGCTGCATTTCCTTCCTGTGCCACAAACTGTTTTTGAGCTAATTCACGGTATACCGGATGATTGCTAATTAATTCCTTATGAGTTCCTGTTCCGGTAACATGTCCATGCTCCAATACAACAATCTGATCGGAGTCCACTACTGTGGACAACCGATGTGCTATCACAATCGTGGTTCTGCCTTCCATCAGGTTGGACAAAGCCTGTTGTACTTCATATTCCGAGGTACTGTCCAAACTGGATGTGGCTTCATCCAACATAAGAATATCCGGACTGCGCAGTAAGGCACGAGCAATAGCAATCCGCTGACGTTGGCCCCCGGATAACTTAATTCCTCTCTCGCCCACTTCCGTGTCATAACCCTGTGGCAGCTTGTCGATAAAGTCGGCAGAATAGGCCATCTCAGCAGCTCGCCGGATCTCATCCATCGTGGCCTCACGATCCAATCCGTACGTGATGTTGTCTTTGATCGTGCCCGCCATAAGTGGACTTTCCTGAGATACATACCCAATCTTGCTACGCCAGGAGGCCAAAGAATAATCTGTTATGGCTTGTCCCCCATACGAAATGTGGCCTGAATCGGGCATATAAAACTGCTCCATCAAAGAAAACAGTGTTGATTTACCGCTACCGCTTGGACCCACAATGGCTGTCACCTTGCGCGTGGGAACCGTCAGATTGATCCCGTGCAGCACTTCCTCACCTGTGACATAGGAAAAGTGCACATCATGGAATGTAATCGTCTCATTTCCTTTTGGCGCTACCTTGGTGCTGTCATGTGGCTCTTCCTCATCGGCAAGGATCGCTTGTATGCGCTCCGTTGCACCTACAACTTTTTGCAAACGGGAGTATAACGTCGTGAATTGTCCCATTGGCATAATGACCTGGAACAACAGCAAAATGAACGCAACCAGTTCACCAGGCGACAACAGTCCAGACGCTACACGCATTCCCCCCACACCCAGAATAACGACCAACACGGCAGTCATGACAAATGTAAACAAGGGACCGATCAGAGCGAGGATGCGTGCTTCCTGCAAGCCAAAAGCAAACATTTTACGAATCCGGGAATCTCCTGCTTCTGATTCCTGTTTCTCTGTTCCGTAGGCCTTCACCAAGCGGATCTCACCGATAACCTGACTAAGTACAGACGTAAGACCTGCCATCTCGTCCTGTTGTTTCTTGGAGATCTTGTACATCTTCTTACCCACCGGCAACAGGATCAACAGCGTAAGTGGCACCAGACTCAGAATAATGAGCGACATCACCCAGTCCAAATAGAACAGTAACGCCACGCCACCCACAACGGCAACGATGTTTGACACAAAAGAAACCAGATAATCCGCGATCAACGTCATGATCTGGCTTGTATCATTCGTAATTCGGCTCATGGTATCGCCAGTGCGGTTGCGATCGAAATACGGCATTCGCAGCGACAATACCTTGTTCCACAGCTTCGTGCGAAGCGTTGCGACCACACGTTGTCCTGCGTAATTTAACATATAAATGCTGATACCTGAGGCAATCGCCTGAATCACAAATGCCCCAAGCAATAACAAAATAACAGATTTGTTCAGTGCCGAAGTGGTAAGTCCATCAATCAGACCTTTGGTCATCAGTGGCACAATTAGTCCGGCCGTCGTTTGAATCAGGGTTAAAATGAGGGCCAGAATCAGGATCAATTTTGGCGGGTTCGTGGAAGCGATAAGCTTGACGAAATCCTTAAATCCCTTTTTTCCTACCTTCGGTTCATTCTGCCCTGCTTGTTGCTGCTCTTCCATTCCCGTTCCTCCCGTTCTCCATCTGCTCACCAGAGATCATACGTATGGACTTACACGACGTTGCCTTTTCTTATTACAAAACTCCATGCAACACAAAATTGGCTAAAAAGAGGATCGAAATGCCATACATGACCACAGGCACCTGTTTACCTTGACCTGCTGCCAGCTTCGCTAATGGATAGGCAATAAACCCAAACGCCATACCGTCCACAATGCTATATGTAAATGGAATCATGACCATGATTAGAAATGCTGGGAATGCCTCTGTGAAGTCACCAAAATCCATATCTTTCACACCTTGCACCATCAGGCCACCAATAATGATCAAAATGGGAGCAATGGCACTGTCCGGAATGTAACCGAGTAGCGGGATGAAGAAGAAAGTAGCCCCGAATAACACAGCTGTAACGAGTGGAGTCAAACCTGTGCGTCCACCTGCGGCAATTCCGGCTGTAGTCTCTGCTGCGGCAACTGGAGGACTGCTTCCGAATACACCTGCCAACACGGTGCTAATGGATAGGGCGCGCAGACTTCCTTTGAACCGCTCTGGACGACCAATCATCTGTGTCTGAGCGGTAATTAATCCGATATTTTCGAACACCACAATTAGCAGTAGCAAAAATACTGCGATCCAGAAGGCGACATCAGCCAGCTTCATCAAAGACAATTCGCCAAACAACCCACCGTATTGACGCAGCGCATCCATCGCTGATACGGATTCCCCCGGGTTCACTGCTCCAAGTACATAGGCAAGACCTGTCCCGACCAGAATACTGATCAGAAGTCCACCCTGTACGTTCCGTATAAATAAAATCAAGGCAAGCACCAGCGTAACGCAGGCTGTAATGACATTTGGATCATTGAAATGCCCAATCGCAACAAACGTGGTCTGGTGTGCGATAACGATTCCACTTTTTTGCAAACCGATAAATGTCAGAAACAAACCTATCCCGACCGTAATGCCATGCTGCAAATTTTTTGGAATTGCTTCGCTGATCATTTTGTATAGTGACGTAAACGCAACAATGGCAAACAGTATACCTGTAACGGTTACAACGGCCAGTGCTTCTTGCCAGCTTAATTTCATGGAATGTACGAGTGTATACGTAAAAAATGCATTAATCCCCATTCCGGGTACCACGATAATCGGTGATTTTCCGCCAAATGCCATGAGCAAACAGCCTGCAATAGATGTCAGCAAGGTTCCAACCATAGCTGCCTGCAATGGCATTCCGGCATCGGAAAGAATTGTAGCATTGACCATAACGATATAGACCACGGCAAAATAGGAAATGGCTCCCGCCACAACTTCCTTTTTCCACTGGTCTCCTGGTTCCATGCCAAGACGTTTGGTCATCCATCCGTGTTTCATTTCGTTTTATTCCCCTCTCTCTATATAGGCTGAATAACTGAGTATTTACACTCCACCACTACGCGGACAGAACAACCTTCCGATCGCTGTTATCCCCAGATTTTTTTGCATTTCCTTCTCCAAAGGGAAAATCCGGTGATAGCGTATGCTTCCGATGTAGCTTTCTTTCAGAAAGCTTTTAGGCGAACGCTCTGCTTCTTCAGGTTTCTTCTGTCCTCTTCGTTCTTGTGTAAATCTTATTCAGCTTATATGGCCGCAAAATCTTTATGTATGTATCATCATTTCGCGCAGCAGTGAATATCATACACGGTTTTGACTTTGAAGTACATGACGTAACTCTGACATTTGTCCGGGTATGCAGTTCGTCTATCATAGACGATTGACGTCCCATCCGCTCCGTCTTGCGAAGTATGATCACACCAAAAAGCGCAGATGCCTTATCAGCATCCACGCTTCTTCAGTTGGCAGCAAGTTACTGCTGCTTGTTCTCTGCAATTTCTAACAAATCCTTAATCGCAACACTGACCATAATCAGTCCGGCTACCGGAGGTACAAATGAGTTACTCGCAGGTGGCTGTTTAGCCTTGCGAATTTCCGGAGCATTCTCGGGAACGATTTTTTGTGTTACGTCCTCACGCGGTTTCATCGGCTTTTCAGTCGAGAAGACCACTTTCACACCTTTTTTGATGCCGTCTTTACGAAGTGTGGTACGCACAACACGGGCAATCGGGTCCATGGTCGTTTTCGAAATATCCGCAACCTGGAATTTCGTAGGGTCCATTTTATTCGCCGCACCCATGCTGGAAATCATCGGTATTTTACGTTTCAGGCACTCTTTAATGAGATGGATTTTGTAGATAATCGTGTCGGATGCATCCAGCACATAATCCAGTTCATATTTGAACAATTCCTCATACGTTTCTTCCGTGTAAAACATATTTAATGCAATTGCATCACATTCCGGATTGATCAGTTTCACACGTTCCACCATCAGGTCCGCTTTTTTCTGTCCCACTGTCGTGGTCAGCGCATGAATCTGGCGGTTTATGTTAGTGATGTCCACTACGTCTTTATCAATCAGGATGATGCGCCCAACGCCGCTACGGGCAAGAGCTTCTACAGCAATACCACCTACGCCGCCAATACCAAGCACAGCGACTGTACTATTCTTCAATGCGTCCAGACCTTCAGGTCCGATCGCAAGTTCTGTTCTTGAAAATTGATGGAGCATTGAGAATCGATGCCTCCTTTATTTCTTTTCCGCTACCGGTTTACGGGCTACGCGGATATGAAGTTGTTCCAATTGCGAGTCATCCACTTCGGAAGGTGCATTCATGAGCAGATCCGTTGCACTTGCCGTTTTCGGGAAAGCAATCGTTTCACGCAGATTCGTGCGGCCCGCCAGCAACATCACGAGGCGGTCCAGACCAAAGGCAATACCACCATGCGGTGGAGTTCCATATTCGAATGCTTCCAACAGATAGCCGAATTTCTCATTCGCTACTTCTGGTGAGAGTCCAAGGGCAGCAAACATTTTCTCCTGAACATCACGTTTGTAGATACGCATCGAACCGCCACCTACTTCATAACCATTGAGAACAAGGTCATAGGCTTGAGCGCGGATTGCACCCGGATCAGTGTCGAAGAGATGTACATCTTCATCTTTTGGACGTGTGAACGGATGGTGTTCTGCCACATAACGTTTCGCATCTTCATCATATCCGAGGAGTGGGAAGTCCACAACCCAAGCAAATTTAAATTTGCTGTCATCGATCAATCCAAGTTGACGGCCGATTTTCAGACGCAATGCGCCCAGAACGTCAGCAACCACTTTTTTCGTGTCTGCGGAGAAGAGCAACAAGTCGCCATCCTCAGCACCTGTACGTTCTTTGACAGCTTCGATTTCTTCAGGCGTGAAGAACTTCACGATTGGCCCTTTGAACTCGCCGTCTTTCACTTGAATCCAAGCCAGACCTTTCGCACCGTAACGTGCAGCAAATGGTCCAAGATCATCGATCTCTTTACGGCTCCATGTGCCACAGCCTTTAGCGTTCAGCACTTTCACTTCTCCACCTTTTTCGATGACAGAAGCAAATACTTTTACACCACTGTTTGCTACGATATCGTTCATTTCAACCAGTTCCATACCAAAGCGCAGATCTGGTTTGTCTGAACCGTATTTACCCATTGCATCTGCATACGTAATCCGTTGGAAAGGCAGTTCCAGCTCAATGCCTTTGGTTTCACGCAGCAATTTGGCCATCAGTTCTTCCATCATTGGCAGCAGGTCATCCTGTTGTAGGAAAGAAGTCTCGATGTCGACTTGAGTGAATTCTGGTTGACGGTCTGCACGCAGATCCTCATCCCGGAAACAACGAGCGATCTGATAATAACGCTCAAGTCCGCCGACCATCAGCAATTGTTTGTAAATTTGTGGGGATTGCGGCAGGGCGAAGAATTCACCTTCATGCACACGGCTTGGTACGAGATAATCACGCGCACCTTCCGGGGAGCTCTTAGTCAGGATCGGTGTTTCCACTTCAACGAACTCTTCTCCATCCAGGTAGTCACGGAACACTTTGGATGCTTTGGAACGCAGTTTCAGTGTTTCGAACATTTCCGGCCGACGCAGGTCCAGGTAACGATATTTCAAACGAAGGGATTCATCAACTTCGACACCATCTTCAATGAAGAATGGAGGTGTTTTTGCCGCGTTCAGCACTTCGATTTCAGTGATTTGAACTTCAATCTCGCCAGTAGGCAGGTTTTTATTAACTGTTTCTGCATCACGTTTAACAACTTTACCTGTTACAGCGATAACATACTCGCTACGTACGCGATCTGCGATTTGCAGAGCTTCACCGGAATAAGCCGGGTTAAAGACAACTTGTACAATCCCGCTGCGGTCACGCAGATCGATGAAGAGTACGCCCCCCAAGTCACGACGGGTCTGAACCCAACCGTTCAATGTTACTGTTTCACCGATGTGTGCGGGTGTTAATGCGCCGCAATGATGACTTCTTTTCATAACCAAACTCCTCATTATGTGAATTTCCGTTCTGTATGGGCAGTTAGTACCTGCTCTTCAACAGTCCGGTTACGTGTAGACCATGTATTCGAAAAGGCATGTTACCTCAGGCTCGCCAACTTCCGGTTAATTGGAATCGTCGGTGAACCTCAGTAATTTTGCCGGATCAATTGTTTTACTTGAATGTTTAAGACTTAAGGTAACAATTGGTGCTTATTTACCTTCGCGAATTGCTGTTACCAGATCATCAAGCTTCACGGTTTGTTGCTCACCCGTATCCATCGACTTGAGGGCGATCTCACCACGCTCCAGCTCGTCATCACCAAGGATGGCAGTATAGCGGGATTTGAAACGGTCAGCTGATTTCATCTGTGCTTTCATCTTGCGGCCCAGATAATCACGTTCCCCAGACAGTCCAGACTGACGAAGTTTGAACAACAGTCGGTTTACTTCACGATCAGCAGCCTCTCCCAGAGCAACAAAGTACACATCAAGTGGAGCCAGCGTAGTAACCTCAATATTTTGGTGCTCCAGAATCAGTTGAATACGCTCCAGACCAATACCGAAGCCGATGCCCGGCTGATCAGGTCCGCCGATATCACCAACAAGACCATTGTATCGACCACCGCCACCAACCGTATCAATCGCTCCAATACCTTGGGCTTTTAATTCAAACGCAGTCAGCGTGTAATAATCCAAACCCCGTACCAGACGATTGTTCACAGCATAATCCACTCCGAAATCATCCAGGTATGCCTGCAGCTTGGCAAAGTGATTCAAAGACTCTTCATCCAAGCTATCCAGTATGGACGGTGCCCCAACGAATTTTTCCTGATCGACTTTGCAGTCGAGCACACGCAGCGGATTACGCTCCATCCGGGACTGACAGTCCTTGCACAGGCTGTCTTTCATCGGTCTAAGGAATCCAAGTAACGTCTCACGATATTCTGCACGGCTGGTCGAGTTACCAACAGAGTTGATCTCCACTTTGACATCCTTCAAACCGAGCTCTACACACAACTGGTAGCCCAGTGCAATTACTTCGGCATCAATCGCCGGGTCCAGCGCACCGATGGCTTCTACACCAAACTGGTGGAACTGACGCTGACGGCCCGCCTGCGGACGCTCGTACCGGAACATCGGACCGATATAATACAGCTTGCTCACATCCGGTTCGCCGTAGATTTTATTCTCTACATACGCCCGGACAACCCCCGCTGTTCCCTCCGGACGAAGGGTCATGCTGCGATTGCCTTTGTCATCAAAGGTATACATTTCTTTCTCAACGATATCGGTAGTCTCTCCTACACCGCGTACAAATAAAGAAGTCTGTTCGAAGATCGGTGTACGAATCTCACGGTAATTAAACCGTCGACACAGATCTCGTGCTTTTTCTTCTACGTACTGCCATTTCTCGACAACTCCAGGCAGTAAGTCCTGCGTTCCAGTCGGTTTTTGAAAAGCCATCTTGATCCCTCCAGCATTGATTTTTTCCTCTAAAAGTTAAAAAATTCTAAACGTGATCACTGCGCGGGCAGAACAACCTTACAATCGCTGTTATCCCCAGATTTTTTTAATTTTCATTTTAAATGTGGAAATCCGGTGATAAAGGCGAACGCTTCGCTTTTACAGGTTTTTTCTGCCCTCTCCGTTTTCGTGTATTTCTTTTAAATCAACTTATATAACAAAAAAATCCCTCGCCCTGTCGCTGTGTATACAGCAAACAAGGGACGAGAGATTGTGTAATATACATTCACCCGTGGTACCACCCACATTCCGGAAACCTGACACTTTAGCCGTTCAGGTGATCTCTGGTGATTCAGGATTGCCTAGGGCACCCTGATCAAGCAGATATTCCGCTCTACGTGTAACGCACGTCCTGCGCAGGCCGGCTACTGGTCAACAGATCATTTCTGGTGTGTTCGCCGTCTGTTCTCGGGGAAGTCATTCGTCCGCTCATCAAGAGAATCCTTACAGCCTTGGGATTCCTCTCTGGTCATGTGGGCACGGAGTACTTGGTCCCGTCATCAAATCAGTAATATAGTTTAAAAATCGACTTGTATTGACTATAGTCAACGTATTATTTTCTGATTGTAATGAACCGCAGTGCTAAAGTCAAGGGTTAACACAAAAAGATAGCTCTAAAAAATTTGCTCACACGCTGCACCGGATGGGGGAGTCACAGAAATCACGGATAATAGAAGCTGGATTCATCTATGAATTCCAACTTCTATTCGCTTCTTATTCCTCTATTGTTTCAGCATCCACTTCAACAGATCCGGCGCGCTCGCCCATAAACGGGAATGCATAATGACATATGCAATCGCTTCGTCTGAGTCGCCCATTCCGACAAAGTCAGGGAGGTTATGCGGCAGCCGTTTCAAACCCAACAGGTAATCAGGCACATGTTTGTTCACACCTCGGGCCACACGGTATAGCATTTTAAGCTGGGAGGTGATTCCGTTTTTCTTATACTCCAGAATGATCTGGTCATAGGCAAAGGCCGTTGCAGCGTCACCTTTTCCATACTCCTCCAGCAATTGCTCTGCCTGATCCAATTGGTTGCTGTACAAATACACAGCAGCGAGCAGGTAACGTGCTCCGGTATTATCTTCCGTATTAAGCTCTAGAATATGCTCCAGGATTTGTGCCGCTTCTTTGGCATCTCCACCAAACCAACAGGATTCGGCGTAGCTTTTGCATATCCGGATATAGGGACGAGACTCATGAAGCCCCCAGAAGTCCCCTTTGTTCTCTTCAAAGAAAAGTTCGCCCAGTTCACGTTTGCCAGCAGCGATTCCTTCCTTGAGGTAAGATCGTGCATCACTCTCATTGTCGGATTCCTCAGCCAAAATGAGATACGCATCAGAACTGTCAGGATACATCTCCAGCGCTGTTTCCGCCAGCTGTACTCTCCGTTTGGAAGAACTGGCTTCCCTCGCCTTATCCAGCAGAGCCTGTGCTTTGTCTTTCGATGTGCCTGGGCCGTTCAGCATCAATAGCTCATCCGTTTCACCGCCCATGCCGTATTCTTCGATGTAACTATTCATCTCCTTAACCTTCCGGGAGATCGTGCCTGTCGTTACCTCATATTTATCAGCCAGCTCAGCCTTTGAGACATTGAAGCCGTATTCCTCGGACAGCAAATACTCAATTGCAGCAGAGAACGAGCCTGTCTTCTTCACAGTAGGGCGGGTCTGACGGGAGTAGCCGTTCCATAACACCAGAGCTTCCAAAATTACCTCTGGCTCGTATTGTTTCCTCATGTTCTCAATAGTCTGCAGGGCCAGCTGTTCGTGAGCCGGATGCTCCCATTTCAAATCGCTTGCCACCATTTTTTTCAGCTTGGTCAAGGTCAGTTTGCTCTCAGGCTGAATGGAGGCTTCCCGAACCGGTTGCTCCGTTGATATTATCCCCAGTATGGATTCTACTGCAGAGGACTCCTTGTTCAGACAACATTTCTTATATTTTTTCCCACTACCGCATGGGCATAAATCATTTCTTCCAACCTTACTCAAAACTAATTCCCCCTTAAATCTGTCTCTAGCCATTCGCATGAGAACTCTGTTGCTTTAGCATTGTAGGTGTCATTTCTCAAACGAGGCATTCTATATAACTTTCAAATTCCATCGATCAAGCAGAAACGGCTGCCCCGTACTTATATAAAAAGGCGGGGCCGTTTCAGCGAGTATATGTTCATCTGGAATATGACGGATCACTCTGGCGATGAATTCCTCATACTCTTTGTCATAGGATTGGATTCGCCTGAACCCAATCGCTGGAGCTAGATTTACCGTCCAATGTAGCCCAACTATGAAAACAATTCGCTGTAGAATATATAAACCCATCTCTCTATTCTAGCAAAAATTGAATAAAGGGGTAAGCTCTGCCCAAAACATACACATTCTCAGTTCAAAAAAAATAGCCTGCACACGGTGTGCAGGCTCAAAGGATATATAAAAAAAGGGGGTCATGTGTGTTATTATAAGCCCACTATGTTAAAGGCTTATGTAACTAATATTACAGTAATATTACAAAAATGATAGCGCTTTATAATTGTGTTTTTTAATATATTTATAATTGAAAAACCCTTGCACATTACCCGACTCTGTAGTCAAGCAGTGCAAGGGCCAAGAAGTATCTACACGTTAGTTCAACTCTTCCACATAGGCATGGTTGGAACGAAGCTTATGAACAATCTCGTCATAATCCTCATCCCTTACTTTGGCAGACAGAACATAATGCAGATCATCATAATCGGCCGAAGACACATCCGCAGCATTCAGCATGTCTCCATCCTCATTCACTCTGTCACGAGTATCCCGTTCTGCATCACGATCCACATTGGCTACCACGGGGATCACATTTTCACTGGCTGGAACGCCTGGGGCTGCACCTACACCCATTGCTCCGTTAGTGCCTACGCCACCCGCCGTATTATATGGCACCAGTGGTACCATAACACGCGTGTCTCTACCTACCGCACTATCGAGTTGACCTACTTCCAAATGCTCTGTACGGAACGTCTGAAGTGAAGTTCTTGCTCCCTCTGCCTCGTCTTCGGTTCGAAAATACGCCTGAATATGTTTTGTCATGTCAAACCCTCCTTTTTCGGAATGAAATGCAACGTGAAGTTTCGTAACCCCACGATGTAACGTAGTTAAGATACATCAATATATGTCAGTTGCACTAGCTGAAGTTATATAACTTTTAGCAGTTCACGTACAAACGCTGGCTCATCTTCAGGCGTACGGGATGTAATATAGTTTCCATCCACAACCGCCTCATGATCCTTGAACTCTGCTCCTGCGTTTACCATGTCATCCTTAAGTGGTGGATAGGATGTAATGGTGCGGCCTTTCAACAGACCGGCACTAGCCAAAATTTGCGGACCATGGCAGATCGCTGCGATTGGTTTCTTCGCACTGTTGATCTCGGTGACAAACTTCAAGATGTGCGCATCACTTCGCAAATTCTCAGGGGATGATCCACCTGGAATCACGACTGCATCATAATCTGAAGCGGATGCCTCAGCGATTGCCTTATCTGTAGTGTAGGAGGCCTTTCCTCCTTTACCTTTAAGGGTCTCACCGGCTTTTAACCCGATAATCTCCACTTTATGTCCAGCTTTTTTTACTTCGTCATACGGAACCTGCATCTCCGAATCTTCAAAGTCATTCGCCAATAAAAAAGCAACTTTACTCATAACGTATGTTCTCCTTTCCGTGTTCGAACTTTCTTTATAAAATCGGGTCTTGCAGTACATTGGCACTCCGTTGTGCCTCGTTTTGTTATTACCCTCACCAGAGCAATTTATAACAATTTGATGTAATTTCATTTTGTAACGAAGTCGTCAAACAAATACTTAAAAAGTTCTACTCACGAAAAAAAGTCCTGATTCGGGAAGGAATCAGGACTTTTCAGAATCTGGATAATCCAAATATCGGATATTTATATACCTGTGTAAACATTCAAGATCGCGGAAGATGACTCTGCTTCCCTTTGTCCGAATCCTGAAGTGCCCAGATCGTTGCAACATAATCAGCAGCCGAACGGGCAAGGTGCAATGATTCATACAGGTTGCCAGGGAGTAACAAAGGTTCTGAACGGGTACGTGTTTCTTTCGCAGATTGGCGCATAATTGGATGGATACTCCTTTGATCATGAAATAGTCATCAACGAATTATCCCTTATTATGGCCTGAACCCCATGAAATTATGCACGTGGTTCCTGACGAACCGGACTTTCAAGCATCAAAGTCACGGGTCCCCAGTTGGTAAATGTTACATCCATCATCGCTCCGAAACGCCCGGTTTCAACCTGAATACCTTTATTCCGTAGTAGTTGATTAAACGTTTCATATAACCGTTCCGCCGCTTCAGGTCGGGCCGCAGCCGCAAAGCTCGGACGCTTTCCTTTGCGACAATCTCCGTACAGGGTGAACTGGGAAACAGACAATACAGCACCGCCTACATCAAGCAGGCTGAGATTCATCTTCTCCTGATCATCCTCAAATATCCGCAACCCACTAACTTTGTCAGCCAGATACTGGGCATCCTTCTCGGTGTCCTCATGGGTAATGCCTACGAGCAGCATTAATCCGGATTCGATCTTACCTGTCAGCTCGTCTCCCACGGTCACCTGAGCCTCTTTACAGCGTTGTACAAGCACCCTCATCTTACAGGCTCCTTACTGCATAATCCGATGCACCGAGTAGACATCTTTCACCCGTTTGATCCGTTCTACAACGGATTGCAGATGATCCGTATTACGAATCAGTATTGTGACGTGCACCAATGCTAATTTATTTTTGTCTGTCCGTCCTGTAACGGCAGATATATTGGTTTTACTTTCGGATACAGCCTGAAGTACCTCGTTGAGCAAGCCATTCCGATCATGACCTGTAATCTCAATATCCACACTGTAACTCGCTTCGATATTCTCTTCCCACTCGACCTCAATCACACGTGCTGCTTCTTCTCCGTCTGCACTTGTCGGGATATTTGGACAGTCACTACGGTGAACGGAAACGCCGCGTCCGCGTGTAACATATCCGATAATGTCATCCCCAGGTACAGGATTACAGCATCGTGCGAAACGAACAAGCAGATTATCGATGCCTTTGACACGAATACCGTTGGTTGGTCGATTTCTCCGCTCAGGTGCAGGTTTCAGCTCGCGCATCTCGGAATTTAATTCCAACAAACTGGACTCTTCCTGCTCTTTACGCAGTTTTTCGGTTGCTTTGGTTACAATCTGTGCAGCAGTAATCCCACCGAATCCAACAGCCGCAAGCATGTCATCAATATCGTTAAACGCATATTTTTTGGCAGCTTCCATCAACTTGTCATCCGTCATCCACGCAGAAGGATCAAGCCCCATGCGTTTCAGTTCACGCTCACAGCTCTCTCGACCTTTTTCAACGTTTTCTTCACGGCGTTCCTTCTTGAACCATTGCTTGATCTTCGCACGTGCATGAGAAGATTTCGCAATCTTCAACCAGTCCTGGCTCGGTCCGTAAGAATGTTTGGACGTCAAAATTTCGATGATATCGCCTGTCTTCAGATGGTAATCGAGCGGAACAATTCGACCGTTCACTTTGGCTCCAATGGTGCGATTACCTACCTCCGTATGGATTCGATAAGCAAAATCCAAAGGAACAGATCCAATTGGCAATTCGATGACTTCTCCTTTTGGCGTAAATACAAATACCAGATCGGAGAAGAAATCCATTTTGAGTGACTCGACGAATTCCGAAGCATCCTGTGCTTCGTTTTGAAGTTCAAGAATTTCACGGAAGAACGTAATCTTATCTTCAAAATGATTTCCGTTCGCAGCGCCTTCTTTGTAGGCCCAGTGGGCAGCAATACCAAATTCAGCAGTCCGGTGCATATCCCATGTCCGGATCTGTACTTCCGTTGGTTCGCCATTGGGACCAACTACCGTTGTATGGAGCGATTGATACATATTCGCCTTCGGCATCGCAATGTAGTCTTTAAAGCGTCCAGGCATCGGTTTCCATAACGTGTGTATAATTCCCAAGGTAGCATAACAATCCTTGATATTATCCACAATAATACGAATGGCAAGCAGATCGTAAATTTCGTTAAACTGCTTGTTTTTGGTGGTCATTTTCTTGAACACGCTGTAGATATGTTTCGGGCGGCCCGAAAGGTCTGCCTGAATTCCCATCTCATCGAGTTTGTTCGTAATCCCATCCATAACCGTATCAATATATTGCTCACGTTCCGCACGCTTTTTGTGCATCAGGTTTGCAATTCGATAGTACTGCTGCGGATTCAAATAACGGAGGGCGATGTCCTCCATTTCCCATTTGATCGCAGAGATACCCAAACGGTTCGCAATCGGACAGAAAATTTCCAGCGTCTCATATGAGATCCGGCGCTGGCTTTCTTCCGACTGAAACTTGAGTGTCCGCATATTATGCAGACGGTCAGCCAATTTAATCACGATGACACGGATGTCCTGCGCCATGGCGATGAACATTTTGCGGTAGTTCTCGTTCTGCTGTTCTTCCTTGGAGCGAAACTGAATACGTTCCAGCTTCGTCAAGCCGTCAACAAGCATGGCACACGTATTGCCGAAATGATTGCGGATCTCTTCAAGTGAGACCGTAGTATCCTCTACTACATCATGAAGAAGCGCTGCTATGATGGAGATGGTGTCCATCTGCATGTTCACAACAATGTCGGCAACCGCAAGCGGATGCAGAATATACGGTTCTCCCGATTTTCGCGTCTGTCCATGGTGGGCCTGATCAGCAAATTCGTAAGCTTCTCGTATGCGCACCAGATCGGGTTCTTTGATATATGCCCCGGCCTTCTCGAGTAATTGCTCTATGCCCATTCTGATCTGTTCCGTGTCCTTTCTATACCAAATGGAACCCGTGACAGTGCTGCAACACAGGTTCCCCGTAAAAGTAATTTCCTATAATTATGACGCTTCGCCCGTTTCCCGTCAACTGCTGACGAATAAGAGCGCTTATCCAATTTTTATATTCGTGATCTGAATTACTTCTAACCCATTTCCCTATGACTCACAGGGGATTGAATGTATTTCTTATTTCTTATGTATTATTGCCGTTATTTGCTGAAATAGAAGGAAAATTCATGAAAATATAAATTCCATCGCTCTGCTACGTCAAAAATGTTATTGCTTAATTAAGAGAAACTCTGTAATCTATTGAAAGTTTGTGTTTCGGAAAAGGAGATGAAATTCATTGCAACGCGAAATTCAGGTTAATCAAAAGATGCCACTTGGCTCAGGTTCACTGCTTAGCCTTCAGCATTTGTTCGCCATGTTTGGCAGTACGGTGCTTGTACCTAACCTGTTCGGTGTCGATCCAAGTATGATCCTGTTGATGAACGGAATTGGAACATTGTTGTACATACTGATGTGTAAAGGAAAGATCCCCGCATACCTTGGGTCCAGTTTTGCCTTTATTGCTCCTGTCACTTCGGTATTGAAAACACATCCAGAGAACGGTTATTCCATGGCACTTGGTGCTTTTATTATAACTGGACTTGTTTTCTGCCTAGTGGCTTTAATTATCAAATATGCCGGGACAGGATGGATCAACGTTGTATTCCCACCAGCAGTTATGGGTGCCATCGTTGCTCTGATCGGCCTGGAGCTTGTACCTGTTGCAGCGCAAATGGCTGGTTTGATTAATTCTGATCCTGCTGCTAACCCCAACTGGGTGCCTCAAGCCAAACCCATTATTTTATCCATGGCCACACTCGGTATCACTGTCATTGGAGCCGTAACGTTCCGTGGATTCCCCAAAATCATTCATATTCTAATCGGTATTGTAGTGGGTTATATCCTTGGCTATTCTATGGGTCTGGTTGATAAACAGGCTATTGGAAACGCTGATTTTCTCTCACTGCCAACCGTAACCACTCCTACATTTGACTGGTCTGTTGTCTTCACCATTTTACCTGTAGCACTCGTGGTTATTGTAGAACATATTGGACATTTGCTTGTAACGAGCAGCATTGTGGGTAAAGATCTTTCGAAAGACCCTGGCCTTCATCGTTCCCTACTTGGTAATGGGGTCTCCACCATTTTGTCCGGGTTTGTAGGATCTACTCCCAATACAACCTATGGTGAGAACATCGGTGTTATGGCACTGACTCGCGTATACTCCACATATGTCATTGGTGGCGCAGCAGTCATTGCAATTGTACTCTCCTTCTCAGGAACATTCTCTGCGCTTGTAGCTAACATTCCTGTGCCTGTTATGGGTGGGGTATCCCTGCTTCTGTTCGGAGTTATTGCTGCATCCGGTCTGCGTATTCTGGTTGAACAGAAAGTCGATTTTGCCAAACCGACCAATCTGCTGCTTACTACACTTGTATTGGTCATCGGACTGAGTGGTACAGAAGTTACCTTCTACGGCGTTCATCTGAAAGGGATGGCATTGGCAACCATCGTCGGAATCCTGATGAGCTTGTTGTTCAAACTGTTTGAAGTCCTGGGTTGGTTAAATGACGATTCGCAAAAACAGCCTATTACTGAAAAAACGCCCGATTAATTTTCATCGTATACACATCAAAAAGCCTGTTCTCCCTAACCTTTAGGTTGGAAGAACAGGCTTTTTGATAATCATTAATGCTGTATATTATTTCCCGGGAAAAGGGAAAAGCAATTCAGGTTTTAATCACAACACTCCAAGTGGAGATTTTAAACTTAGTAGTTCATCAATGTGAATACATCGATTTTCTCTGGCAATTTAGCACGACCATTCAGATCAGACAGCTCGATCAGGAAGGCTGCACCAACAACGTTCCCACCCAATTGTTCAATCAAGTTGATGGAAGTTGCAATCGTTCCACCCGTTGCGAGCAAATCATCTGCGATCAGGACATTTTGACCTTTTTCAATCGCATCTGTGTGCATTGCGAGTGTATCCTTGCCATACTCGAGATCATAACCAACTTCAATCGTCTCTCCAGGCAGTTTTCCACTTTTGCGAATCGGAGCAAAACCGACACCAAGAGCGTATGCCAGAGGGGCGCCCACAACGAATCCACGTGCTTCAGGTCCAGCAATAACGTCAATTTTAAGATCAGAAACCATCACTTTCAGTTCATTGATCGCATTGCGGTACATTTCTCCATCCTTCAACAATGTTGTAATGTCCTTAAAGCTGATTCCCGGTTGTGGAAAGTCAGGAATGACACGAATATAATCTTTAAAATCCAAAATAATCTCCTCCTAAAATAAATACACAAACTTCCATCTAAGATACGCCCTTCATCCGGGATATCATCCATTGTGTCAGTTGCGGTGTGGCTGCATCCAGCATCACCTGTTCTATCTCGGCCATATTTTCGAGCGCCTGATAGTGACGTGAAGCGGTTAGTTCACGCTTAGGCGGGTTATCCACAAACGCAATTTTGCCGTTATCACGGGTAATGAAGGATAACTCTTCGAATACATCCAACATCATCGTAATCATGCGCGGCGAACAACCACACTGACGACTGAGCACAGGAGTAATCTCTTGTTCCTCCACGGGTTCAGCTTTCCATTTCAACACCTGCATATAAATACGCTTAAAGAGTTCTCTGGAAGGCATCTGAAGGCGATCTCGGCGGTTGCCTGATCCGTGCAGAAGGATGATATTCTCAGCTCCACTGAACAAAGCCAGCATGGCATTAAGTTGTTCCGGGGTTTCCGGCGTATCAAACACAAATAACGTCCGGACTTGTTCCTGTCCATAATGCTGTGCAGCAGCATTACACGGAAATAACCCGACCTTTCTATCATATACCCAAAGGCAAGGTTCATACAATGAATTTCCCTCGGAAACGTCTGTTTCTTTCCGAACAATAGCACCAACAGAACCAGATTTATATCGAAGATGTACCTCAAGTGAGCTCAAGAAATGTTTCATCGCATTTAATGGCTCGGCATTACCGCGCAAATCAAACACTTGGACCTGAGGAACATGAATGTCTTGAAGCATCAATTGAGGTTTTCTCACCCCATTCCATTCATTGATAGACAGTTCTCCCATCACATCAATAACGGAACCTGGGAGAAGAAACTCTGCTAACGCTCCCTTGCCAAAAGCGACGGTTTCCAGTTGCTGACCATCCTGTTCCAGAACCAGTTTCAGATGGCGTTTCTCTCGTCCCATTGTTCTGGTTTCCTTCACAGTCACACTTCTCAATACAAACCGCGGCGAAGGATTGCTCATCCCAAAAGGCTGCAATCTGTCGATCTCCTGGATCACTTTCAGCGGAACATCACTGATTCTGCATTCATCATCCGCGAGACGTTGAGGTACAAAGTCCTCTTCAGTCAATACAGATGCAGCAAACTTATTCAAACCAGCCTCAAGGTCTTCCAGCTGATCCCGATGCAAGGTCATACCTGCTGCAGCAGGATGTCCCCCATAATGGTCCATAGTGTGTTTATTGACTGTGAGTGCCTCATAGATATCCAAGCCCTCAATGGAGCGCGCAGAGCCCTTGCAGACACCGCTCTCTGGATCGATCCCAAGGATAAGTGTAGGTCGGTAATAACGCTCCAGCAATTTGGAAGCCACGATACCAACCACTCCGACGTTCCAGCCCTCCCCAGCCAATACGATTACATCTGGAACGGATCCTGAACGAAGCTGTATCTTTTGTTCCAACTGTGCTGTTGCTTCTTGTAATATGCCCTCTACGACTTGCTGCCGTTCCCGATTCAATAGATCAAGCTGGCCCGCAAGCGTATGAGCTTCATCCAGATTCTCGGTGGTGAGAAGTGATACGGCTCTCCCAGCATGATCCAAACGTCCACTGGCATTAATACGAGGTGCCATGGCAAAGGCAATATTAATTGAAGTCACCTGACTCTGATCCACACCACTGATTTCCAGCAATGCACTTACACCGGGAAGACGTGAACCACGCATCGATTCTATTCCATAACTGACGATAACCCGGTTCTCCCCTTCCAAAGGCATCAGATCGGCAACGGTACCGATGGCGGCAATCTCCATCCATTCACCGGGCACTTCCCCGATTAATGCCTGAGCGAGCTTCAAGGCTACTCCTGCTCCTGCCAAACCTTTAAAAGGATACGGGCATCCCGGAAGTTTCGGATTAATAAGTGTAAAGGCTTCGGGCAAAATTTCAGGCGGCTCATGGTGATCTGTCACAATGACTTCGATGCCCAGCGTTGCCGCATAGGCAATCTGTTCAACAGCACTGATTCCGGTGTCCACGGTAATAATCAATGAAACGCCTTGTTGATGGGCCCAATCCAACGCATGGTTGTGCAATCCATACCCTTCATTCGAGCGATGAGGGATATATATATCGTACGAAGCCCCAAGATGACGCATCAAATGGATCATGAGCGATGTGCTGGATACGCCATCAGCGTCATAATCCCCGTAGATCAAAATATGTTCTTCCCGTTCCAATGCCAGCTTGATACGTGGCACAGCTTCATTCATGCCGAGGAGCAGATAGGGATCATGCATCTGATTAAGGTCAGGATGCAAAAAACGTTCGGCCTCCTTCTCATTGTGCACTCCTCGACTCACAAGCAAACGTCCAACAAGGGGTGAAACGGAAAGCGCCTGCGAGAGTCCCGCAGCCGCCTCCAAATCGATATTCGGTGTATTCCACCGGTATTGCGAATAAAGCAATGATAACGCTCCTTTCCTGATCTACTGGACCCGCGCTTCACTACTGAATTAATGTCGCTTCGTGATCGGGCAGTTCATGATTGGATTTATAAGGATAACCTGGATCATAAGGTATCGCTTGAATCTGTACTTCTTTCACATGACTGAACCGAGTTAGCAGTAGTGTCTTGGCCCGATTCGCAATCTCCTGTGCTTCCAGTATTGAGATTCTTGGATTCACACTAATGACCAGCTCAATCGTAACGTCATGTTCCTGTTCACGTGCAACCAAATGCTCAATGGTAATGATGCCATATACTCGCTGTACAGTCTCTTTGAAATCGGACGCTTCTTCCTGTTCCAGTTCCTGAACAAGTGAACCATACACCGTGTCCACAATCATTCGGTAACCCTTGTGAAGCACAAAACAGGAAGCAATCAACGCAGCCGTGGGGTCCAGGTAGAGCAACATGCTCAAGCCCGTCTCTTCACCAGCCATCGAACCGATAATACCGATTAATACGGTGAGCGAGCAATAGAGTGCACGGCGATGTTGCTGTGCATAAGCCAGCGCCTGAGACTGATTTCGTTTACGGAAATATCTGTACTGAAATTGAAAAATCGCTTCTTTCACAGCCAGAGCTGCAACAGCCACCAAAAGTACCGACTTGCCGGGTGCTTCCGGATCACTTCCGGAGAGACTACCCAATGCGGAGATGGCAAGCTGTAATCCACCCATAAGGATTAGCACAGATAACAATACTGAGATTCCGGGTCTAGCAACACTTGAATGTTCTTTAAACCGTCCCCTGCGAGCCTTGCTCTTATCGCGTACAGACTTGGAGGGAAAGAGACCAGCCAGGGCAGAACCAGCTTCAGAAGCAGAATACAAGCCGTCAGCGAGCAATGATTTGCTGTTTGCCATATAACCGACTCCCGCTTTGATCACCGCAAGTCCCATATTACCGGCAATACCGCTCCATGTGGCAGCCTGAGCAGATGGGATATGTTCTCTGGTCATGAATATTCCCCCTTAATTCTGTACATAAAGTTGCAAAACCGCGCCTGGCAGACGCGGCTTCACAATAAGATGTTTAGTTAGATTCTTTAGCTACTGTTTTTGGCTTTTCCACTTGTTTACCTTTGAGCATCAGCCATAGTGGAGCGGCGATATAGATTGAAGAATATGCGCCGAACAGTGTTCCGATAACCATCGCAAGCGAGAACATGCGAATGGATTCTCCACCAAATATGAACAAACAGATTGAAGCTGCAAACACGGTGAATGTTGTATTCAGGGAACGTGTCATCGTTTGAGCCAAACTGCGGTTGACTACCTCACGCAAGTCGGCTTTGGTTGTCTTTTTGGCAAAACGCAGATTCTCACGAATTCGGTCAAAGATAACGATCGTATCGTTGATCGAGAACCCGACAATGGTTAATACTGCAGTAATAAAGGTCAGATCGACTTCCAAACGGAAGATAGAGAACACACTTATTACAACAAATGCGTCATGGAAGAGTGCGATAACCGCAGCCAAACCAAAGCGCCACTCAAATCGGATCGCAACATAGATCATGATCCCGATACTTGCAATGAGTACCGCGTAGATCGCGTTGCGCTCCAATTCTTTGGCCATCTCTGGATCGACGGTATTTACTTCATAGGAAGCCGATGCATCCAATTTGGTAAATTCCTGTTTAAATTTGCTCTCTTGAGTCTCATCCAATTCATTGGAGAAACGAACATTTACACGGTCAGCCCCCGGTGTAATGGTAACATCACCCTCATCAACACCGATGTCCTTAACGATAGGTTTAATCTGCTCCGCTGTGATTGCTTTGGATACCGAGATATCCACATTCGATCCAGCACGGAAATCAACCGCATAATTCAAACCCAAAGCCAGAATGCTGATAATCCCCGTAATCGTCAGAATAATCGAGAAGATATAGGCAATCTTACTACCTTTAACATAATCAAAATTCCAATTAAAGCGCACGAATTTCACTCTCCTTCACTCCGAAGTACTTAGGCTTCTTCAACACGTTACCCCGTACAAGCAGGGTCAACAGGAAGCGGGAGAAGAAAATATTCGTGATAATACTGGTGACAATATCAAAAATCAGCACGAGTGCAAAACCTTTAACCGCACCTGTTCCCAAGAAGAACATAACAGCCGCAGCAATAATGGTTGTGATGTTGGAGTCAATGATTGTTCGGAAGGAATGTTTACCACCCGCTTTAACCGAAGACAAAATCGACTTACCACTGCGCATCTCTTCTTTAATCCGTTCGTACGTGATGATATTGGCATCCACCGCCATCCCTATACCCAGGATAAATGCCGCAATACCTGGAAGGGTAAGCACGAATTCTCCTAAATAGAAGATTGCAAGTACCAGCCACGTATGTGTGATCAAGGCAAAACTCGCGATAATACCAGGAATGCGATAAAGCCCAATCATGAACACTAGAATAATAACGGAACCAATCAATCCCGCTTTAATGGTCTGATCCAGAGAAAGCTTACCAAGTGTTGCACCAACACTTTGTGAATACTTCTCTGTAAGTTTCAGCGGCAATGCACCCAGGTTAATGGTGTCACGAAGCTGGTTTGCTTCGTCACGTGTGTAAGCACCCGAAATCTGAGCGGAACCATCTGTCAACTGTTGTCTAACGGTTGGAGCAGAGAGCAACTCATCGTCCAAATAAATGGCGAGAGGTTGTCCGATCAAACGTTTGGTAATCTCGGAAAATTTAGCTTTGTCTTTCACTTGAATGTCAATCATAGGCTCATTCAATTGAGTGAACACAACTTTGGCTGCATTCTCAACAAATTCATTTCCGCGAAGCTCAATTTTGGTGTATTCGCCTTCCTTGTCGTTCTCAGCTTTACTACGGAAGGTCAAAACAGCCGGTTCTTTCATTTTGGCTCTAACTTCAGCCTCATCCGTAACCCCTGCCAACTTCAATCGAATCCGGTTGCTTCCTTCAGTGGTTACCTCCGGTTCGCTTGTTCCGAGCGCGTTGGCGCGGCTTTCAAGACTTTTGGCCGTTTGCACCAAAGATGCTTTGGTGACTTGTTGACCTGCTTCGAGCGGCTCTGCTTCATATAAGATCTCGTAGCCTCCCTTTAAATCAAGGCCCAAGCGTATATTTTTGAGCAGTTCCGGGCTTGTCCCCACCATTACCCCTGTGGTGACAAGCACGACCAGAATGAAACTGATAATTCTTTTCATGCCGTTCCTAGATCCCCTTTCGTTCTCAATATTCCTATTATAGCGATGCCGTAAAAAGCAGTCAATTTTCAACAAAAAAGATCCCTTTCGTCTAGAAAGAGGACCCCCGGTATGCAGACACGGTCATAAAGTTCATAAAGCTTGTTGCTTTCAGTGACAAAATGTCGTTCACCAGCTGGTGAAGCGGTGGAATGCCCTGTTTTTCATATTTATGACTGACGCAATTCCAGACATCTTTGCTGGTGACATATTCGTAACCGACAAGCCTTAATTCCTCCGCTTTGCTACGGCAGAGCATCTCTATTGACTGTTCCAACTCCACATCATTCATTTCTTCCAACGGGGAGCCTCCCTTCGTACATCCAAGCCTTTATGCGGCATCAATATTACATGATTCGACTTCGCCTGATCATATTCCTTCTTGCTGATTATGGTTCTTTTTGTTAATCGTGTCCAAGTTGTCATGAGAAGATAAAGGACTGGCATAGGATGAAGAACAACGGCTTTGTCCCGTTTATGTTGATAGCCTGTACTTTCAACCGGGAAAGAGGGGTAGTCTTGAAGAAACAGACATTTATCCAGGGGGCCATGATCCTGCTCGCGGCAGGCATAATTAATCGAATACTTGGTTTCATTCCGCGCATTGCGCTGCCACGAGTCATTGGTGCAGAAGGTGTTGGCATCTACCAATTGAGCTATCCCTTTTTTATCGTACTGGTGACATTAATTACGGGTGGTATTCCGCTCGCCGTAGCCAAGCTCGTAGCCGAAGCTGATACCGGTGCCAATCGTTATTCCCCCCAGCGAATCCTGCAAGTAAGCTTAAGCTTTACGTTAACCCTGGGTGTTGTATTCATGTTTTTATGCATTCTATTTGCGCCCTGGGTTACCAAGTACGTGCTCACAGATGAGCGGGTGTACCATACGTTCGTTAGTATGAGCCCCATGATTGCCATTATCGCAGTATCTGCTGTCTACAGAGGGTATTTCCAAGGTAAGCAAAACATGATGCCTACTGCCATTTCATCCATTGTTGAAACCATCATTCGTATCGTCTGTGTCATTTGGTTTGCCTGGCTTCTCCTCCCCCACGGTATTGCCCAAGCTGCTGCTGGTGCCATGCTGGGCGCGCTCGTTGGAGAATTCGGCGGTATGCTTGTACTCTTGTGGAAGTATAACAGGCAGAAGAAAGAGTTACCGCTCGCTAAGCAACAGAACATGTCTAATCTCACAACCAAACCTTCAGCCAAACCTTTAAACCCAATACCTTCAGTTCTGAAAGAAACGGGTACTCCACAGCCCGGATTAATCCGGCGTTTGCTTGCAATCTCTATTCCTGTTACAGCAGGCCGATTGGTTGGCTCCTTATCCTATTTGGCCGAAACCATCGTTACTGCCCAGAGTCTGGCTCTGGCAGGCATATCCAAAGGGCTCGCTACAGCACAATATGGTGCATTACAAGGTATGATTATTCCTTTGCTGCTGCTGCCGGGGGCACTAACCTCTTCGCTCGCGACATCACTTGTGCCTTCACTGTCCGAAGCTTCTGCTCAGGGAGATCGCGCACTGATTCACAAAAGAATGCATCAGGCCTTACGTTTGGCACTTGTGACAGGTGCTCCGTTTTCTGTGTTTATGTATGTGCTTGCCGAACCGATGTGTCTTGTTCTGTATAATGATGCATCGATCGGAAGCATGCTGAAACTAATGGCTCCTTTTGCTTTGTTCATTTATATTCAAGCTCCTCTTCAAGCTGCATTACAAGCTCTTGACCGTCCGGGTAAAGCATTGCTGAATACGTTTATCGGTGCTGTTATCAAAATCACGTTGATTTTAACGCTTGCTTCCCGGCCTGAATATGGCATCTTCGGTGCAGTCATCGCCATCTGTGTGAATTCTACGGTAGTTACCCTGTTACATGCCCAAAGCGTACGTAGCCTGCTACAGTTCCGCTTCAAAATGATGGATTGGGTCAAGACGGGTGCAGGAATGTTTATCATGGGAGCAGCGACCCTACTCGTATACGAAGAGACTGCCATGATATTGCCTTTTTGGGTCAGGATGCTTCTCGCTCCTTTTGTCGGGCTTATCGTGTATTTCATCGTCATGGGCTGGACCAAAATGATTGACTTTCATGATCTGTCCCGTGCTCCTTTGATTGGTTCATGGTTCAAGCGCCGCTCAGGCAAATGATTTTCATTTTTTATCATCTTTTGGACTGACATATATCTTCCCATTGTGATCAATGGAGCATATAAATACATCCTTAAAATCCAGAATTCCGTTATGTTGAATTTGATTTTTCAGCCAAAATCTCGTTTTCTGAATGATCTCCAAATTCTGATCCTGGACCTTTCCGTCCATAATTAAGGGTAGTGGCAGACCTTCATATTTAATATTTGGAAATTTGATATTTGGAGATCCGTCAATCTGGTTTTTTCCCGTTTTGGATTTACTGGAGGAAGAATCTTCTGAGTCAGAACCGGAAGAATTGCTATCGTTAGAAGTATTCTCATCCTTGGGAAAAACGGTCAGCTTGCCTGTTGTCTCCAAAATAGCGAAATCAACCTCACCGATACTGTCTACATTCTGTTCACGGAGTTGTTGCAATAGATCATCCAGATTATATCGTTGCTTCCGCATCTCATCCCGGTGAAGAACACCTTTGGAGATCAAAACAGTAGGTTTGCCATCAATTATCAGGCGAAGACGCCGACTTTTAAGACCTATAAAGGCCATTCCGATCTGTACAATAATCAAGGTAAGCATGGGGGCAATCCCATGAGAGAGCGGTTTATCAATATCTTCAATGACAAAAGCAGCCATTTCAGCAAGCATAATGGAGACAACAAGATCAAACATGGATAGCTTACCAATCTCACGTTTACCCATAACCCTCATTGCACAGTACACCAGAAAGTACATGAGAATGGTTCGAAAGATATGTGATCCGACATCTGGGAAGTTCACAACAAGGGTCCTCCTTCGAAACTGAGTTTTTAACAGTTAGCTGGGTAGTGCAATCCCTATTTTGACCTGAACCTTACATGCTCATGCAGAAATAATCCGTTCATTTAATGGAAAACAGTTCATAAGTCCGAAGGCTTGACCATACACTGTATTAACTTATAACTTGTACAAGGGGGTTGCTTCATGCAATTGATCCGCCGCTTGGTTTCGTTTCGAGTGTCCAATCCGATTCTGTCAGGCCTCTGTCAGGCTTTTGTATGGATGTTTATCGGGGCATTAATTCTCTCCTTGTTTCTCTGGATGAGCGGAATGCGGGAACAGGACCTCTCGTTGTATACCTATGTTGTTCATGGGTTGTCATTATTGATCGGTGGTTTTGTCGCAGGCAAACGTTCTGGTGAAAAAGGATGGTACTACGGAGGAATTACCGGAATTATATATGGACTCCTTGTGCTACTGATCGGATTTCTCGCGCTGGATGCTTCGTTTAATTGGAAAGATAGTTTACAACTGCTTAGCGCTTTCTTCATTTCAGCTCTCGGTGGCATGTTCGGTGTTAATACGCATCGCTCCTAACTGACTGGTAAAGAACATCGACCTTCCCTCATAAATCAAAAAAGAGAACCGGGTCTCCAAGGGATCCGGTTCTCTAATAGGGAATACGCCACAAACGCACCCTCGTTATTCTATGTTACAGTAACTATTCAACAGCCGTATCACGAGCTACAGCCGTGCTGATTGCGTTACGGTCAAATGTAAGCTTAGTTACATCGTTTACACGCAATACAACCACATCGTCCGTAATCTCAGCGATCGTACCGTGAAGGCCACCAATCGTTACAATTTTATCGCCCTTTTTCAATTGGCTAAGCATCGAATTCCGTTGCTTTTGCTTTTTGTTCTGTGGACGAATCATCAAGAAGTAGAAAATTGCAACCATGAGTACCAAAGGTACAATCAAAGATACAATGCCTCCGCCTGCTTGTGTTCCTGCTAGAGTCATTCCCTGAAACATTCAAACTCCCCCTTATCGACTATACATACAGATATTGCTTGTTAAGCCGGTTCCCTTAAAACCTCAATCAGAAACCTTTGTCATTGTCATGAAGACCATATTGATCGAAAAATTCATCCCGGAAATCAAGCAAACGATCTTCCATAATGGCTTTACGTACATTACGCATCAAATTCTGCAAGAAATGAAGATTATGGATCGTTGTCAAACGCAAGCCAAATGTTTCATCTGCTTTGATCAAATGACGCAGATAAGCTCTGGAATAGTTGCGACAAGTGTAGCAATCACATTCAGGATCTAATGGTCCAAAATCAGTTGCAAACTTGGCATTACGAACTACCAGACGTCCTTGACTGGTCATCGTTGTTCCGTTACGGGCAATCCGAGTAGGCAGAACACAATCGAACATGTCCACTCCACGAATCGATCCCTCAATCAACGCATCGGGCGAACCTACCCCCATCAAATAACGTGGTTTATTGGACGGCAACAAAGGTAACGTATAATCCAATACACCATACATCAAATGTTTCGGTTCTCCAACACTCAGTCCACCAATAGCATACCCCGGGAAATCCATGGAAGTCAAATCTGCGGCGCTCTGACGGCGAAGATCTTCATGCATGCCTCCCTGTACGATGGCAAACAGACCTTGGTCATGCGGACGAGCGTGACTTTCGAGACAACGTTCTGCCCAGCGGCTTGTTCTTTCGAGTGATTTTTTTACATATTCATATTCAGCCGGATACGGTGGGCATTCGTCAAATGCCATCATAATATCGGAGCCAAGTGCATTCTGGATTTCCATTGCCACTTCAGGAGAAAGGAACTTTTTGTCTCCATTCAGATGAGAACGGAAGTTAACGCCTTCTTCCGTAATTTTGCGCATCTCGCTGAGAGAAAACACTTGGAATCCGCCGCTGTCCGTCAGGATTGGACGATCCCAGTTCATGAATTTGTGCAATCCGCCAGCTTCACGGATGATTTCATGTCCTGGTCTCAGAAACAGGTGATAGGTATTACTCAAAATAATCTGAGCATCCATTTCTTTCAATTCTTCAGGGCTCATTGTTTTGACAGTCGCCTGTGTACCTACAGGCATAAAGGTTGGTGTCTCAATAATACCGTGAGGTGTATGTACACGTCCCAGACGTGCACCGGATTGTTTGCAAGTTTTGATATGTTCATACGTAATTGCTGCCATTGGTTTTAATCATCCTCTAAAAGTTAATCGTTATACCGTTATACTAATATATCAACATGGCATCGCCGAAGCTGAAGAACCGGTATTTCTCTTGGATGGCTTCCTCATATGCCTGCATAATATGTTCCCTGCCTGCTAGTGCACTAACCAACATAACCAACGTGGATTTCGGGAGATGAAAATTCGTAAGCATCCCATCAATCACTTTGAAGGAATAGCCCGGATAGATGAAAATGCTGGTCCATCCGCTGCTTGCTTGCAGTATTCCATTTTCAAATTTGCTGCCTACCGTTTCCAAAGTCCGGCAACTCGTTGTCCCAACCGCAAAAACACGGTGTCCATTCTCTTTGGTCTGGTTAATCAGATCTGCCGTTTCTTGTGACAAGGAGTAATACTCTTCATGCATAACATGATCTTCAACAACGTCAACCGACATCGGTCTGAATGTTCCCAGTCCTACATGAAGCGTGATGAAGGCCACATTAACACCTTTGGCACGAATCTGATCCAACAATTCATCCGTAAAGTGCAGTCCCGCTGTAGGTGCAGCCGCCGATCCTTCATGCTTGGCATACACGGTCTGATACCGTTCGCGGTCATCCAATGTCTCCTTAATATAAGGTGGCAACGGCATCTCACCCAGACGGTCCAGAATCTCCTGAAAGATTCCATCATACGTAAACGTAAGTGTACGTGCCCCCATCTCGCCCTCTTCTTCAATGATTGCCTTCAGTTCCTCACCGAATACAATGACCGAACCGGCTTTCAGCTTTTTACCCGGCTTAACCAGTGCTTCCCACTTGTCGCCTTCCACATTTTTAAGCAATAACACTTCCGCTTTTGCTCCGGTATCTTCTTTTGTACCGAACAGACGGGCTGGTAGAACACGTGTATCATTCAGAATCAATGTATCGCCGGGATTCAGAAAATCGATAATATCGGGAAACGTTTGATGATTAATCTCACCACTATCTTTGTTCAAGGTAAGCAAACGGGATGCCGTGCGATCAAGCAACGGCGTCTGTGCTATCAATTGCTCTGGTAATTCAAAATCATATAAGTTCACATTCATTTAGTTTCATTCCTTAACAATAGTCGCATTTTGATAATAGTGTTTCAATATTGCCTGGTAATCATACCCTTCATCTGCCATGCCTTTGGCTCCCCATTGGGACAAGCCCAAACCGTGGCCATTGCCCTGACCGATGAACATGAAGGTCTGACCCTGCGTTACCGCTCTCGCTTGACCATCACCACTCATAACGACAAGTGCATTACCGGATGATGTTCCTGCGCCAGAAGAAGACAATACAGAGGCACCATTTGAGCCGGTTTTACTGGCTGTTTTGCCGTCAGCGCCTAATACAGTATAACTTCCGGTCCCTGCAATATCAAATAAAGTGCTCGGTAATCCACCGAGTGCAGAGCGGTATGTATCGGCATATTTCACCGTCATAGCCTGTCCGTTGGCAGTGATTTCAAGTGCTCTTCCGGAAGGTCCACGCTTGGTCACTTCCAAGGTTGAGATTGAAGCAGGAACAGACGCTGTTGTTTTACCCTGAAGGGATTTAACCAACTGAGCAGACGTGAAAGGTCCTCTCACCCAAGCATAATCGTTGGATTGAGCCACTTTTGCCAACACAACAGCTTCGTTGCCTGGATTCATTTTAGCTACAGGTTCAACGGTGGATTGAATTAACGGAACGGCACGCACATTGGTGTTCTGAGCCGTTACCGTTACTTCTGCCAGTCCTGCATTGGTCTTGGTCGTTAATTCTTTGATGTTATCCTCACGAATGTACCCGCTAACGCCTGAACTGAGCAGCACATGGTACCACGTATGTAATCCTGCCTGGGCTGATGTATCTCCCGAGCTAACCACATTGGTGAACACACCTGCTCCGCCGTTCCATACCTCAGAAGGATGAGCCGTCTGGCCGCCAGCATTGGAGGAGAATACAGCTTCAATGATTTTCCCACCGCTCTTGACCACTTCTCCAGCAGTTGCATCCACTGCACTGGTTACTTTATCGTTCTCCGAACCAATCCCGTTATAGGCTTGGCTGAGCGTTGTATCCACGACATTCGCAATTTTGAATCGTTCACCCTGTTGAAGCGCGTAGGATCGAGCAGCTACAGCTTGAACTTTCAGAGCTTCAGCAGGCCAGGAGGAATACACCTCTGCCCCTACGACAGAGTACAGGTATTGCTCCAGTGGAACGACGTTGACCAACGCCAGATCACCACTTACGATGCTGATTTCCATATCTCCACGATACGTTCGCTGAGAACGTTCCACTACTTTGATCCCATTGCCATTCCCTTGTACCAATGCTTTGGATTCAGTACCTGCAATGGTGTAATGCGGAGCTGTTTTGATTGCATCCGTACTTAATCCTGCATCTTGGCGGATGATGAGTCCTGCACTATTGTTGACAGGTGAAAGGCTTACCCCTGGAGCTTTGGCTTCCACACTGTTCTTCAATGCGGTTAATTCCGCATCCGTTGAAGCTTCACCCACCCATACCGTATATGCTTGGCTTCCTCCACTCAGTTGAAGGACTGGATAGACACTACTAACTCCTGCTGATAAAAGGTTGGCTTGTGCTGCCTCTGCTTCCTGAATCGAACCATAGGTTCCAGCAGACAGGCGTTTACTTCCTGTTACAGCTGGCTTTTGACCAGCCAATTGAGCTGCTGCTACCTTTTGTACTCGTGTAACAGCTTGTCCTGCCAGTGCCTCCGTTGCATAGTTGCCTGTGTAGAGCTGGTAAATGGCATTTCCATTCACAGACGTTGTGAACAGCAACGGTTTATCTGCGGTTGCCTGCAACAATTTTGCTGCTGCAGATGCTGCCTTAAAGTCTGTTGTTTCCAACACCTTCACTCGGAATCCATCTGCACTGAAACGGACCTGCCCTGCCGGAAGGCTTATATTTGCGCCGCTCTCCGATTGGATGCTCCATTGTCCTGTCGATTCAAGCGTAATAAGTGGTGTAGTTGATTTATACGTACTGCCCAGATTCGCAAACATGGCTACCCGGATCGTCTGTCCATCATTTCCTGCTGCATATGCAGGCACTTGCAGACAACCCACTGTCAAAAGAGCTGCCGCCAGTACCTTCAATCGACGACTCCACTTCTTCGTTCGTATTGCTTTTCCCACAATCAGACTCCTCTCCATGCATTTCTTTCACTTTATATCGGGTTAACACGTGATTATTTCAATGTTTATGATGAATGTTCAACAGATTTGATTATTTACCGTCTCTTGGTGGAACAGGTAGACCCAAATGATGATAGGCGAGATCTGTTACGATCCTGCCCCTTGGTGTACGCTGAATCATACCAATCTGAAGCAGATACGGTTCATAGACATCCTCTATCGTCTGACTTTCTTCACCAATCGTAGCAGCAATTGTATCCAGCCCTACCGGGCCTCCCCGGAAGCTATTGATCATCGATTTGAGCATCTTGTGATCAATCTCATCCAGGCCACGCGGATCAATCTGGAGACGTTGCAGTGCTTCTTCCGCCAGTGTCTGCGTTATAATCCCATCACCACGCACCTGTGCAAAGTCGCGTACTCGTTTTAACAAACGGTTCGCGATCCTTGGTGTCCCACGTGAGCGCAATGCAATCTCTTGCGCAGCATCTCCCACAATCTCCACACCCAAAATTTCGGTAGAGCGTGAGACGATATAAGCCAGCTCATCAACCGTATAGAATTCCAAGCGACTGATAACACCAAATCGGTCTCGAAGTGGAGCAGACAGCAAGCCAGCACGCGTTGTAGCCCCAATCAGAGTGAATGGCGGCAGATCCAGCCGAACGGAACGTGCACTTGGACCTTTACCAATCATAATGTCCAATGCGGAATCTTCCATAGCGGGGTACATGACTTCTTCAACCGTACGATGCAAACGATGAATTTCATCAATAAACAAGACATCGCCTTCCTGCAGATTGGTTAACAATGCTGCAAGATCACCCGGGCGTTCAATAGCCGGTCCTGACGTAGTTCGTAAATTAACACCCAATTCGTTGGCAATAATGTTGGCAAGTGTTGTTTTACCCAGTCCAGGTGGGCCATATAACAAAACGTGATCCAATGCCTCATTACGGAATTTGGCAGCTTCAATATATATCTTTAAATTTTCCTTCACCTGATTCTGCCCGATATATTCATTCAGATACCGGGGACGAAGACTCAATTCAACATTTTGGTCCTCCATCATCAGGTTCGCGGAAATAATCCGATCATCCATGTTCATCCCTACCTTTTTTTGCAGGCTACAGCTATATTATAATATGCAATTTGTATTATCCCGTAAACAGCATTTGCAGCGCCTTTTTCATCAACACATCAACGGAATCTGCTGTAGTAACATCCTTTCTCAATTTGAGCCATACTTTATCAAGCTCACTGTCAGTATACCCAAGTGCTTTGAGACCTTCACGTGCCTCATCCCAGGCTGAACCACTTCCCGACTCTTCCGATGGAGGAGCGAACAACCCTGTTGCATACGCTGCCGCGCCGAAGCTATCCAGCTTATCCTTGAGATCCAGAATCATGCGTTGTGCAGTCTTCTTGCCGATGCCTGGCAATTTGGTCAAGAACGTAAGATTCTCCTGGTAAATCGCCGTAACCACATGTTCTGGTGTACCTCCAGCAAGTATGCCCAGAGCTACTTTTGGACCGATACCGGATACTTCAATCAGTTTACGGAACAAACGTTGCTCATCCCGTGTAACAAATCCAAACAGCAACATCGCATCCTCACGCACATGATGGTGCGTGTACACGGTAATTTCGCCTTCTTGCTTCGCAAACGCAAATGGATTTGGACAGAATACGCGATACCCTACACCATGAACATCCAGCACAATATAATCATTCTCTACATGAATGAACTGTCCTCTTAGAAAATCAATCATTTTCGCAATACCTCATTCAACTTGGAATTTAATGTATAAGAGTGTGCGTGGCACACGGCTACAGCCAATGCATCCGCTACGTCATCCGGCTTAGGAACGACCTGAAGACGCAAGAACATTTTGACCATCTCCTGTACTTGCTTCTTCTCCGCTTTACCGTACCCCACAACGGCCTGCTTGATCTGCATTGGCGTATACTCTGCAATAGGCAAACCCTTCTGTGCGGCAGCGAGTACCATGACGCCTCTAGCCTGACTGACAGACATCGCTGTTGTAACGTTCCGATTGAAAAAAAGTTTCTCCAGCGCTACTGCGTCCGGTTTGTATTTATCAATCAATTGCACCATACCTTCATATACGTGAAGCAACCGTTCCTCTTCAGGGGTATGAGCTTCCGTCTGAATACATCCATATTGTACGGGTACTACCTTACTGCCGATTTTATCCACAAAACCAAAACCAACAATCGCAATCCCCGGGTCAATTCCCAAAAAACGCAAAACCATCTCTCCCTCACAAAAGCGAACATATGTATCGTTCATTTCATTATAACAAAAGATAGACCCTGCGGCAGGAAAAACTTTGTCTAACTGATTACTCGTCTTTATTCGCGGATTTTTTACATGTTTATTCGTATTTCCAACTATTTCAGTTCAAACGACAAAAAGGACATCTCTTCGATGTCCTTCATCATATTCCACATATTTTTGGGTCTATCGCTTGATTCCCTAAACCACCATTGTTATTGCTATTGCCATCATCGTTTCAGTACGTAACAATCTTAATACTGTAGGTGAGGACGTTTGGATTACCCGCCATTGCGGATTAAATGATGATCTTCATCCACGGCATAGTCACTGAACGTAGAGATCACGCTATCATACTCATCCTTGTCCTGAATCCGAATACCCTGCTGCAATTGCTCCAGTACGCCTTCAGGCAAAGAACTCTCCAACGTCCCAACATCCAACTGAAAGAACGTACGAATAACCTTCTCATCTGTAGGCTTACCTTCGTACAAATTAAGGTTCCCTACAGCATCTATGCTGATATAAGCCTGCTGTTTACAAAGCGGTGAAAGGTCATCTACACGTTGCTTCAAATGCAACTCATCTGATGTTCCAACGGTAGCATCCCATTCCGGATGTTGAGCCAGCAGCATCTTCAACTGCGGTCTAGCCATCTTGCCTAACTGCTCTGTCTCCACTCCGCAGATGTACTGTGTTTCCAAAACCACACTTGTTAAATGATCCGGATCAGAATCAAGTTGCTCTACTAACGCCTGAATCTCCTGTTCAGATCTTGTTTCCTGCGTAACAGGGCCCATCACACTGGTTGCCTCACTAAAATTAGTTGTCAACAAACGCTCTATGGCCGATGAGATAGACAACCCGCTGTAAGCCAATATCGTAACTGCAAGCAAAGCCGCCGTCATCCATACTGTTCGTTTCCACCGTCGCCACCGTCTCTTGAATTGTTTTTTAAAGTTAAACGTGTTCACATGAACCCCTTCTATCACTTTTTAAACCTATTGTGACCTAAAGATTGAGGCTTTATGCACAACTAGCTTATCGTCTGAAGAAGGAACACACATGTGTTAGGTTAGAGAACTTGTCATAGTGAATACCGGAACCTGCATTTATAGAATCTTATATAGATAAATATAAAAAAGCACTATCTATAATTAGATAGTGCTTTTTAGAGATCGGGATGACACGATTTGAACATGCGACCCCCTGGTCCCAAACCAGGTGCTCTACCAAGCTGAGCTACATCCCGTTATATATACCGGCGAGAGGACTCGAACCTCCACGGTTTCCCACTCGATTTTGAGTCGAGCGCGTCTGCCATTCCGCCACGCCGGCAAATTTGAAGTTATAATGGCGCGCCCTGAGAGATTCGAACTCCCGGCCTTTTGATTCGTAGTCAAACGCTCTATCCAGCTGAGCTAAGGGCGCAAATATTGGAGCGGAAGACGGGAATCGAACCCGCGACCCTCGCCTTGGCAAGGCGATGCTCTACCGCTGAGCCACTTCCGCACACGGTATTATTAATATAAAAATGGCGGAACCGACGGGATTCGAACCCGCGATCTCCTGCGTGACAGGCAGGCATGTTAGGCCAACTACACCACGGTTCCAGATCACTTTCGCAAAGGAAAGTATAATTGCGGGGGCAGGATTTGAACCTGCGGCCTTCGGGTTATGAGCCCGACGAGCTACCGGGCTGCTCCACCCCGCGTCGTTATAAAGTTTATATGGTGGAGGCTGAGGGGATCGAACCCCCGACCCTCTGCTTGTAAGGCAGATGCTCTCCCAGCTGAGCTAAGCCTCCATCTATATGACCCGTAGGGGATACTCTCACTTCGTTCGAGACTGCGATGCAGTTGCTAACGAGGTATATCCTCCGCCGAACCTTTGGGATTCTCTTCCCTTGTTGAAGCTATAAATATAGCTATGACCCGTAGGGGATTCGAACCCCTGTTACCTCCGTGAAAGGGAGGTGTCTTAACCCCTTGACCAACGGGCCTTAATGGCTCCCCGAACAGGGCTCGAACCTGTGACAACTCGATTAACAGTCGAGTGCTCTACCAACTGAGCTATCAGGGAATATATGCATTTGCAGTGCAAATGCAATTCATCGTACAACATCAACATGCAGAGCCTGTTTTCTATGTATGATGAAAGAGTTCGCTTGGCGGCGTCCTACTCTCCCAGGACCCTGCGGTCCAAGTACCATCGGCGCTAGAGGGCTTAACGGTCGTGTTCGGGATGGGTACGTGTGGAA